>NZ_JAHEAG010000003.1 GCF_018596315.1 Bradyrhizobium sp. SRL28
TGCAATTCCTTCAGTGCAGCTCGATAGGTGATTGACGCCAAGCCGCGCGATCCTGGCCGGCTCGCCGATATGATTGCATCGCATATCGAGCTTTCGATCCCGGATAAGCAGGTGCTGCTCGCGACCCTCGATCCCGTAAGGCGGCTCAAAAGGGTTGGGGACCTCCTGCAGAGTAACGCTTGAGGTCAACTAACGTCATTCGCGTCGGATTGGCCGGACCACGGCGACTTCCGGTCTACCCCGGTGAACGGACATTCTCAGGATAGGCGGGCATGTCTCAAAAGTGCCAGAAGCAGTTGTAATCGCACCATGGATTTTCAGCCTGGAGCAGCCGCCCGCCGCAAAGGCGCCAACGAACGGGGACGTTGAGCGGTCCATCGAGGTTCGCGTTTAAAGCATCGGTGCGGCGTGGACCGATACATCCACATGCAGTCCGGTCGGATCGTCCGCATTGCCGACGAAGCCGCCCGATATCGGGATCGCCTGTTCCGCCTCCCTGGTCACGCCCACGCGGATCAGGTTGGCGCCGGCAATCAAACCATTGGTCGGATCGTACTCGACCCAGCCCGCACCGGGCAGATAGACGCTGCACCAGGCGTGCGTGCTGCCGCCGCCCACGGTCGTGCCCGAAGAATCGTCGTACAAATAGCCGGTGACAAAACGCGTAGCGAGGCCAAAGCTGCGCAGCGCTTCCATCATCAGCACCGCAAAGTCGCGGCAGGTGCCGGAGCCTAACGCCAGTGTCTGGGCGGCCGTCTGCGTGCCCTCCTCGTAACGCGCCCGATAATTGAACTCCTGCTTGATGGCGTGCGTCATTGCTTCCAGCACCTTCAGGGTCTGTTTGCTGTTTGCGTCGGACACGACGCGGCGGGCCCAGGCGTCGACCTTTCGCTCGGGGTCCGGCATCTGGCGTTCAGCGAGGCGAGCCAGATCGGGAATCTCATGAGCGGCATAGGAACACGGAAACTGCTCGGCAGTGGCGTCGAGGCTGTAGACCGGAAGCGGCTGACCATCGGGGTGATGCGTCATGTCAAGCGTCGATACGATGCTGAGCCGCTCGGTCCTGAGTGCTTCCGGCCATTCGAGGTAGCAGATGGAATTGTTGAAGACGTCATGCTTCCAGTAGATCGCATTCGGCTCCGGTTCGACCTTCAGCATCGCGCTGTGCAGGCGAAGGTCGTGGCTCTCGTCCGGCCGGACCATCAACTTGTGCCGTAGCAGGCCGACCGGGTTGCGGTAGGTGTATTCGGTGGTGTGAACGATGCCGATTTTCGCCATACGAGCCTCCTCCGATTGGATTGACTCCATGAGACCGAGCGGGCTCGATGTACCGAGCGCCGGACACCCGTTACGATGGACAAAGGTAGCCATCTTACAGATCAGTGGCTAGGTGCTGCCACCGATGGAAAGAGGTAACTGATGAACCTCGATCTCGCCCTTATCCTGCTCATGCTCGTGGCCGCGATCGCGATGTTCGTCATCAACCGGCCCCGCATGGACGCAGTCGCGCTCCTCGTGATGGTCGCGATGCCCTTCACCGGCATCATTACCATGAACGAAGCGCTGGCGGGGTTTGCCGATCCATCGATCATACTGATCGCCGCGCTATTCGTCATCGGCGAAGGCCTGGTGAGGACCGGCGTCGCACGACGGCTCGGCGACTGGCTCGACGCGAAGGCCGGCAGCAGCGAGAACCGCCTGCTCATCCTGCTGATGGCGGCCGTAGGCGGGCTCGGCTCCCTGATGAGCTCAACCGCTGTTGTCGCCATTTTCATCCCCGTGGTGCTGCGCATCTCGCAAAATCGCGGCATGGCGCCAAGCCGGCTTATGATGCCGCTGAGTTTCGCCGCGCTGATCAGCGGGATGCTGACACTGGTGGCAACAGCGCCCAATCTGGTCGTAAACGCCGAACTGATCCGGCAGGGTGCGCAGGGATTCAATTTTTTCAGCTTTACCCCGTTCGGGCTGCCGCTGCTCGCACTTGGTATCATCTATATGCTTTTCGCGCGCGGCCTGCTCTCCGGCAAGAACCTGCCCGCCGCCGCGGACCGCCGCCCCAGGCTTGCGCGGTGGATCGAGCAATACGGCCTCGCCGATCGCGAGAAGCGCGGCCGCATAAGCGCCGGCTCGTCACTCATCGGAAAGCGCCTCGACGAGCTGTCGTTCCGCGCCGCGGGCGTGAACCTTCTCGCCATCGAGCGTGGAACGGGGTTTGCGGCCAAGGTGCTCCGTCCGACCGCGCAAACCGAACTGCAGGCCGGCGATGTACTGCTCGCCGATGTGGACATCGCGAACGACGGCGCCAAAGAGCATTGGCAGTCCCTGAAACTCGAGCCGCAGCCGCTCAACGAGATCGGAAACTACTTTGTCGACCGCTCTCAGGAGATCGGCGCAGCGGAGGTCATCCTGCCGGCTGAGTCCGCGCTGATCGGTCAGACCGTGCGCGAGGCCCGGATTCGCTCCGACTACGGCCTCACCGTCATCGGGTTGCGGCACGGCAACAACGTGGTCATGCACGACCTGCTGGGGGAAAGGTTGAAGATCGGAGATACCCTCCTGCTGATCGGCTTCTGGTCTGACATTCAGGATCTTCAGTCCCACAGGGAGGACGTGGTCGTCCTGAACATGCCGGTTGAACTGGAGGAAGTCCTCCCTGCAGCACGGCGGGCGCCGCACGCGCTGGCCGTGCTCGGGCTGGTGGTCGCGCTGATGGTCAGCGGTTTGGTGCCGAACGTCCAGGCCGCGCTGATAGGCTGCCTGCTGATGGGACTTCTGGGTTGCGTCGATTTCAACAGCGCCTATCGCTCCATCAACTGGAAGACGCTCATCCTGATCGTCGGCATGCTGCCGTTCTCGCTGGCATTGCAGCGGACGGGAGGGGTCGATCTTGCTGCCGACGCAGTCGTCGGCCTGGTTGGAGCCGCCGCACCGCGTTTCGTACTGGCGACCTTGTTCGTCATCACCGCGGCGCTAGGCTTGTTCATCTCCAATACGGCCACGGCCGTACTGATGGCGCCCGTGGCGCTGGCCATCGCCAAGGACCTCGGAGCCTCACCCTATCCGTTCGCGATGATCGTCGCGCTGGCCGCATCCGCGGCTTTCATGACGCCTATCTCCTCGCCGGTAAACACGCTGGTCGTCGGACCCGGACAGTATAGTTTCGGCGACTTCGTGAAGGTGGGTGTGCCGTTCACAGTTATTGCTGCAATCGTGAGCGTGCTGCTCGTTCCGATTTTTCTTCCGTTTTGAGCGTGGCGGCAGGTCCACATTTGTCGCTTGGCGCATGGGCGGCGGTGCGCCGCGCCGCAGCAATTAACGATTCGGTAATCTCGGTTTCGTGCAGGCGGCCGCGACGAAGCATTTCACCCGACGGACGAAGCCATTTTTCCGATTCCACGAAAACTTCCTGAAATCGAACTGCGGCAGCATGGCAGGCTGATGAATTCCCCGCGTCTCGCCAGACCAGCGGCGAGGCCAGCTCAGAACTGGAAATGCCATGCTCGCCGAAAAGTATATGCTGCTTTTGGAAACGATCCGGAGCCTGGCCGTGCGTGGCCCGGCCTATCCCGATGGCGGCCCGAGGGTCATCAGCACCTCGCCGCACGTCCCCGTCCAATTGACCGATATGAGCCGAAAGTAAGGGCGACGTAGGGTGGGCAAAGGCGCGTTTGCGCCGTGCCCACCGTCTTACATTCCGCTCGCAATGGTGGGCACGCTTCGTTTTGCCCACCCTACGAATTACTATTGCGAAAGCTACGTAATCAGCTCGCCGCCTGCGCCGGCCTGTCGCGCTGGTGCTTCATGACGATCTTGTTCAGCGCGCCGAGATAGGCTTTCGCGGACGCCACCAGCGTATCCGGATCGGCCCCCTTCGCCGTCATCGAGCGGCCTTCATGGGCGAGCCGCACGGAGACTTCGGCTTGCGCGTCGGTGCCTTCGGTAACGGCGTGGACCTGATACAGCTCCAGCTTGGCCTCGTGCGGCACCAGCGCCTTGATGCAGTTGAAGACCGCATCCACCGGGCCGTTGCCTTCGGCTTCCTCGATTTTCATCTGGCCTTCGACGTCGAGCTTCATGGTCGCGCGCTGCGGTCCATGGGTGCCGGCGATGACCGTCAGCGAGACCAGCTTGATGCGGTCATGCGAGGCCGCGATCTCCTGATCGACCAGCGCCTCGATGTCCTCGTCATAGATGTCCTTCTTGCGATCGGCCAGCGCCTTCATCCGCACGAAGGCGTCTTCGAGCTGGTTGGCGCCGAGCTTGTAGCCCATCTCCTCCAGCTTGTGCACGAAGGCGTGGCGGCCGGAATGCTTGCCGAGCACCAGCGACGACTTCTTCAGGCCGATCATCTCGGGCCGCATGATCTCGTAGGTCGATGCGTCCTTCAGAACGCCGTCCTGATGGATGCCGCTTTCATGCGCGAACGCGTTGCGGCCGACGATCGCCTTGTTGTATTGCACCGGGAACGAGGTCGCCGCCGAAACCAGCTTCGAGGCCCGCGTCAGCATGGTGGTGTCGATCTTGTTCCACCACGGAAACACGTCGTTCCTCACGTTGATCGCCATCACGACTTCTTCAAGCGCGGCATTGCCTGCCCGCTCGCCGATGCCGTTGACGGTGCATTCGATCTGCCGCGCGCCGCCGGCGATACCGGCCAGCGAATTCGCCACCGCCATGCCGAGGTCGTTATGGCAGTGTACCGAGAATACCGCCTTGTCGGAATTCGGCACCCGCTCGATCAGCGTGCGTATGAACCTGGTGTATTCTTCCGGCACGGTGTAGCCGACCGTGTCCGGAATGTTGACCGTGGTGGCGCCTGCCTTGATCACGGCTTCCACAATGCGGCAGAGGAAATCCATCTCGCTGCGGGTGCCGTCTTCGGCCGACCATTCGACGTCGTCGACCTGGTTGCGCGCGCGGGTGACGTTTGCGATCGAGAGCTCCACCACCTGCTCCGGCGTCATGTTCAGCTTGACGCGCATGTGCAGCGGCGAGGTCGCGATCACGGTGTGGACGCGGCCACGCTTGGCAAACTTCACCGCTTCGGCACAGCGGTCGATGTCCTTGGGGTGGGCGCGCGACAGGCCGGCGATGACGGCGTTCTTGGAGCGGCGGGCGATCTCGCTGACCGCCTGGAAGTCGCCTTCGGAGGTGATCGGAAAACCGGCCTCGATGACGTCGACGCCCATGTCGTCGAGCATTTCGGCGATCTCGAGCTTTTCCTCGAACGTCATGGTCGCGCCCGGGCACTGCTCGCCGTCGCGCAGGGTAGTGTCGAATACGATGACGCGGTCCTTCTCGGACTTGTTGGCGGTGGTCATTTCTGAAGTTCCTTTTGGGTCGTGCGCCGGTTCAATGGGCGCTGAAGGGTCTGGTGATCTCGCTCAAAACCCCTGAGTGCCCAGGCGCAAACGCCCAGACGGCCCTCAGGGGCCGATAAGAAGCAGAAGCCCGCCAAGAAGGAGGGTGGGCGCGGACGCAGCCGGACGCACGGGGGCAGCCTTGGCCGCTCCACCCCGAACTCCAGACTTTTCGCTGCGAATCAGCATTGCCAGACCCTTTGGACGACCAAATCTCGGCCAAAACCATTGACGGTTCGTTGCCGGGAGTGCGTCCAAGGGCCGTTCTAGACGAGAATTATGGCCGGCCGCAATGCCAAAAGATGGTCAGGAGGGGTGACCTAATGGGTCGGGAAGTGGAGTGCGAGAGCGGACGGCACCTGAAGCGCCTTGCGGCGTTATCAACCAATAGCTCCAGGCAAGCATCAAATGGGCGTCGAGACCGAAATCAAGTTCCGCATGCCGAACCATAATCGCGGGGCATCTGCCAGATTGACGGTGCCCGGCTGCAAGATTGGCGCGCGCTCGGAGAGCGATCTGCTGTCGACCTATTTCGACACGCGAAAACACAAGCTGAAGCGGCGCGGACTTCTGCTCCGGGTGAGGCAAACGGACGGCAAGCACATACAAACGATCAAGAAGACGTCCGGAGCGCAGTTCGGCCGCGGCGAGTGGGAAACCGAAATAGCAGGTCGCACCCCCGATCTCGACGAGGCGAACGGCACGCCACTTCAGCGGTTGGCCTCGAACAAGCTGCGGCGCAAGTTGAAGCCAATCTTCGAGACCTCGGTACATCGCATCACCATGCCGGTCCGCACCAAACGGAGCGAACTGGAGCTTGCCATTGATCACGGCAGGATTGTCGCGGCCGGGCACACGAGCCGCATCGAGGAAGTTGAACTTGAATTGAAAACTGGACCAGCGAGGGACCTGTTTCGCGTCGCGAAGGCGCTGGAGCGAAAGCTCGCGGCCGAGCTCTGTTTGAGAGCGAAGGCAGACCAGGGCTACGATCTTGTCAACGGCAAGCGCGCTCAAGCTGTTTTTGCCGAGCCAATCGAGCTTGAGAAGCGGATGACCGCCATCGAGGGTTTCCAGGTGATCGCCCGCTCCGCCCTTCGTCATTTTTCCGGAAACCTCGACGCGATCCGTAAGCTTGATCCGGAAGGCGTGCATCAGATGCGCGTAGGCTTGCGCCGCTTGCGCGCCGCCATGTCGCTGTTTTCGAATGCACTGGCGACTGCGAAAACCGAAAAAATCAAGACAGAACTCAGATGGCTGACAAACGAGCTGGCGCCCGCGCGCGAGCTCGACGTCGTCCTGGAGGAGAAGATTGGTCCCGTCGCCCGCGAAATAACGCCGCAACGAGGCGGTAAAGCCATCGCGAAGCAATTTGCCGATAAACGCGCTGAGGCGCTCGAGCAGGCCAGCAAGGCTGTCGATTCGCCGCGCTGCCGCGCCCTGCTCATCGATGTGCTCGAGTGGATCGAGGCCCAGCGCGGCCGGACAGACGTTGCCAACAGCGGACTTGGCGAATTCGCCGCAAAGCTGCTGGATCGGCGGCTGAGAAAGGCACACAAGGACGCAGGGAAGCTGCAGGAGATGACGGCACCCGAGCGGCATAAATTCCGAATCAGGATGAAGAAGCTCAGATACGCGGCCGAGTTTTTCGAAAGCCTTTTCCCCAGCAAGCGCGAGCGAAAGGCGCTCGTACGTCTATCGAAACACACGAAGAAGATTCAGGATGCGCTCGGCTCGCTCAACGACTTCGTTGCGGACCGAAAGATGGCGGCAGAGGCCGCGCTCCAGGCGCCGCCGCAAGACAGGCGCGCCCGCGCCTATGTTTCCGGCATTATCGTTGGTCGCGAGGATGAGCAGGCAAGGCCGCTCATGAAAGCGGCGGCAAAGGAGCTGCGTGCGCTACGCCATCTTTCCGCGCTTGGCTGATGCGGTCGTCACACACGCATTCGAGCTGATGCGGCTCACGATTCCCTGTCAATTCCGCCCGCGCCCCTTGGGGCGAAGGCTCGATGGTGAGCGGCCGTAAAGGTCGGCGAAGGCAGCATTGAAGCGGCGGACGCTGCCGAAACCCGCACGGAAGGCGATCTCGGTCATCGTATCGTCGGTGGTGTCGAGCAGCCGCTTGGCGCGCTGGACGCGGCGGGTGGTCGCGACCTGCTGCGGGCTTGCCCCGACATGGCGTTCGAACAGGCGAGCGAGATGGCGCGAGGTGACCCCGAGTTTCTCCGCCAGTGCGGCGACCGAGCCTTGCTCCAGCGCGCCGCCGTCGATCAGTTTCAGTGCCCGCGCAACCGTCGAGCGCGTGCCGTTCCAGGCCGGGCAGAACGGAGCCGTCTCCGGGCGACAACGCAGGCACGGCCGGTATCCCGCCGCCTCTGCGGCGGCTGCCGTTGGGTAGTAGGTGACGTTGCGCGTCAACGGGTGCTTCACCGGGCAGACCGGGCGGCAATAGATCCGCGTGGTCCGGACCGCCGTGAAGAAGCGGCCGTCGTAGCGTGCGTCGCGCCGCAGCCGTGCGGCGTTGCAGACATCAAAACTCAGCATCAGCGGATCCTAGCGCATCGCGCGGTCGGGGAAAGTGGCCGCTGGTGATGAAGTCCGATTCCGGCCAGCGCGAACGGCGAGGCTGGCCTAGATGAGGACGATTGATTTTCACTCCTCACTGAAGGCCACAGCATGGATCATCCGACCGTCAAAGACATCGTCCTCAACGCCTGGAAGACATTCTCGACGCGCGACGCAGGCCAGATCGCATCCCTCTTCACGCCGGACGCCGAATGGATCGCGCCAGCCCGCAATGCAACGGCGGTTGCGCTCGCGCATACCGACCACATGATCGGCCCCGACCAGATCGCGCGCTTCATCGCCTCCGAGATGCACCGCCTGTTCTCGGAGATCGATATCTCGTTCCGCGCGATCCATACCGATGGAGACACGGTGATCATCGAAGAGCGGATGCGGGCGACACTTCCGGAAGGACGGCCGTATGACAACGACTACTGCTTCATCTTTGTCGTCGCGGATGGCCGCATCAAGCAGGTTCGCGAGTACATGGACACACGAAAAGGCTGGCAGATGGTTTTCGGGGAAGCCGCGGAGTGATGCGTAAGGTGGGCAAAACGCGGCGCGTCCACAATTCCGCCCGGGTATTCGGCGCCTGGCGGACGCTCATGAATCATGGTGAAGCATGGGGCAAAAATATCGCAGTGACGGCCAATAATTATAACTCAGGTCAAAACCTGGATTTCGTTGACCACTGTGGCCGCCCGATTCGCTATGATTCCCGTATCGCGGGGACCCGAGAACGGGATTCCTCAAGTCAGTGTTATTTCTCGCGGTCGTGGCAAGGGCGACGATCGTGAAAGCCGATGAGGGGCGCCGAGATGCCCGCTGTGGGCGATGCCTGCAGCGGGCAGCTTGAGCCGGGTGGGTCAGCATGGCATCGATCAGATTTACAACCATCAATATTGGATTGAACCGGCGACCGGCCAAACCAACCACCTGGCATCTACGGCGGGTCATCATGCCGAGACGCAGCATTACCGGCCGGCTGGTGCGCGGACAGGTTTGGCGGCGCCACGACGGCCGTCGCTGGTTGTACAAAAAATTCGTCGCATAGCGGGCGCAGTAAGCCGATCCGTAGGGTGGGCAAAGCGCAGCGTGCCCACCATTCCGCCCGGGATTCGGCGCCATGGTGGGCACGGCGCAAGTGCGCCTTTGCCCACCCTACTTCTTCGCGCTCTTGCCCTCGGCCAGCAACGCCTCACGGACCTGCTTGAACTCGCTGCGGTCGGCCTTGTCTACCTCTGGGAAATGCAGGTCGAGCTTATCGAGCGCGCTGACGATCGCTGAACCGATCACGACGCGGGCGAACCATTTGTGGTCGGCCGGCACGATGTGCCATGGCGCTTGCTTCGTCGAGGTGTGGCGGATCAGGTCCTGGTAAGCAGCCTGATATTTCGCCCACAGCCCACGCTCACCGATGTCGGCCAGCGAGAACTTCCAGTTCTTGCCGGGATCCTCCAGCCGCTCGAGGAAGCGCTCGCGCTGTTCCTCCTTCGACACGTTCATGAAGAACTTCAGAATCACGGTGCCGTTGCGCGCGAGGTAGCGCTCCATCGCGGAGATATCCTCGAACCGCTCCTTCCAGATCTCCTTGGTCACCAGCCGCTCGGGTATCTTCTGCCTGGCGAGTATCTCCGGATGCACCCGCACCACCAGGCATTCCTCGTAATAGGAGCGGTTGAAGATACCGATCCGGCCGCGCTCCGGCAGTGCGATCATGGATCGCCACATGAAATCGTGATCGAGTTCCCTGCTCGACGGCTGCTTGAACGACCAGACCTCGCAGCCCTGCGGATTGACGCCCTCGAACACGCTCTTGATCGCAGAATCCTTGCCGGCGGCGTCCATGCCCTGGAAGATCAGCAGCATCGACCAGCGGTCCTGCGCGTAGAGCTGTTCCTGGAAATCGGACAGGCGCTCGCGATTGGCCTCGATGATCTTCGTCGCCCCCTCCTTGTCGAGCCCGCCCTTCTCGTTGGTCTTGTGCGATTTCAGGTGAAATTCGCCCGCCCCGTCGAAACGGAACGGGGCGACATAGGATTTTAGTTCATCGGCAATCGGCTTTGAGGATTTCTTGCTCATCTATTTCCTCCTCGTCATGCCCGGGCTTGACCCGGGCATCCACGCTCTTAACACCGCCCGCAAAGACGTGGATGGCCGGGCATAGGCGACGCGCAAGCGACGCCGTCCTTCGGACGGCTATGCCCGGCCATGACGGAGAGAGTACCGTGTATTTGCTCGGTCCTCACACCTTCTTGGGTTGCGTCTTGAATCTCTCCATGACGCTACCAAGAATGCCCTTGGGAAGGAATATGATGAAGACGACCAGCAGCACGCCGTAGACGAGGTTGTCCCAGCCAACCGCGCCGGTGCCGAAGCGGATGCGCAAGACTTCTGCCAGCATGATGGTGATGATGGCGCCCACCGTCGGCCCGAGCGAGACGTAGAGGCCGCCGACGATGACGGCGAACACCATCTGCAACGACACCGCGATGCCGCTGACGGTGTCGGGCGAGATGAACATCTGGTACTGGCAGTAGAGCGCGCCGGCGAGCGCGGTCATCAGCGCCGAGATCAGCGTGATCTTGAGCTTTTCGGCCGTGACGTTGACGCCGGCGGCAGCGGCGGCGTCCTCGTCCTCCGAGATCGCCTCCATGGCGTAGCGGCTCATGCTGCGGTCGACCCAGCGCCAGACCAGAAGGCCCAGCACCCAGACGCCGAGCGCGATCAGATACCAGGTCGTCTTGTCGTCGAACTGCAGCGCGAGCAGCCCCTTGCCGCTGGGGGCGCGGTTCGGCGTGTAGCCGAGCGAGCCGCCGGTGTAGTCGCGGGTCGCGGTGATGACCTGCAGCACGATGCCCGACAGCGCCAGCGTCACCAGCACGAAATAATGCCCGGTGATGCGGAAGCGGAAACAGGGATAGGCGACGACGAGCGCCAGCACCCCGGCAGCCACCATGCTGATGGGAATGCCGATCCACGGCGACACGCCGAGATGGTTCCAGAGCAGCGCGGTGACATAAGCCCCGACGCCCATGAAGCCGCCATGGCCGAGCGACACCAGGCCGAAGCGGCCCATGATCGACCATGCGGTATAGGCGAACGACCAGATCAGGATCAGCACGAGAATGTGCAGGTGATAGGGCTCGCGATAGACGAAGGGCAGCGCGACCAGCGCGGCGAGGCCAACGGCCCAGGCGATGTGGCGGGAATTCACGAGCGCCTCGCAAAAAGGCCCGCGGGCCGGATGAACATCATGACGATGAAGAAGGCAAACGCCAGCACGTAACCCCATTCGAGGTCGGAGAACAGGCCGCCCAGCGAAATGATCTGCGCGAACACGAACGCCGCGATGAAGCCGCCGACGAAATTGCCGAGCCCGCCGAGCACGCAGATCAGAAAGGTGATCGGCCCGAACGACAGCCCGACGAAGGGGTGCACGTCGTATTGCAGCACCAGAAGACAGGCGGCGAGGCCGGCGAGCGCGCCTCCCAGCGCCGAGGTGATGAGATAGATCCGCTTGGTATCGACCCCCATCAGCGACATGATCTGGCGGTCCTGCGCGACCGCGCGGATCGCAGTACCCGTATAGGTGCGCTTCATGAAGAAGTAGATCGCCAGCATGCCGATCAAGGCGGCGGCGAAGGCAAGGAGCCGCGAATAACTGAAATGCATCTCGCCGATCGCCAGCACCGGCAGGCGGATGCCGAGGTTGCGGAAATCGATGCCGAAGGCGACGGTGGCAAAACTCTGCAGGATGAACAGCACGCCGCCGGTCGCGAGCAGCTGGTTGATCGGCGGCGCGGTCAGAAGCGGCGCGATGACGATGTAGTGCAGCGCCGCCCCAAGGGCTGCGACCAGCAGGATCGCGAACGGCGCCGCGACCCAGTATGGCAATCCGAACACCTGGACCATGTAATACATGCCGTACATGCCGATCATCACCAGCTCGGCGTAGCAGATCCAGGTGACGTCGATGACGCCGAAAATCAAATTGAGCCCGAGCGCGAGCAGCGCCAGCACGCCGCCGAGCAGGATGCCGTTGACCACGGCTTCCAGCAGATAGATGTCGAAGATGTCGAGAAATGCCTGCATCTGTGCCCTGCCCTACACGCCCAAATATGCCTGCTTGATCGTATCGGTCGACAACATCTCTTCCGACGTGCCCGACGCGCGGATGGTGCCGGCCTCGAGCAGATAGGCGCGGTCGACGACCTTCAGCACCTGCTGCACGTTCTGCTCGACGATCAGAACCGTCAGCCCAATTGCGCGGATGCGTTTGACCAGTTCGAACACCTGCTGCACCACGACCGGGGCGAGACCCGCCGACGGCTCGTCGAGCAGGAGCAGCTTCGGGTCCGACATCAGCGCGCGGCCGATCGCGCACATCTGCTGCTCGCCGCCTGACAGGGTGCCGGCCATCTGGCTACGCCGCTCCTTCATGCGCGGGAAGAGGTCGAACACGAACTCCAGACGTTCGGCATATTTGGAGCGCGCGCCCGGCATGTAGGCGCCCATCTTCAGATTGTCGTCGACGGTGAGCCGCGGAAACAGCCGGCGGTTTTCCGGCACGTGGGCGATGCCGAGATCTACGATGCGATGCGCCGGCGTCGCCAGCACATCGTGGCCTTCCATCGCGATCGCGCCCCTGGTGGGGCGGATCAGCCCTGAGATCACGCGCATCAATGTGGTCTTGCCGGCGCCGTTGGGGCCGATGACGCCGACGGCCTCGCCCGCCTTGACCTCGAGATTGATGCCGAACAAAGCCTGGAAGGTGCCGTAGCCCGCGTCGACCGATTTCAATTCGAGCATGCGTCAGACCCCCGCCTTGCGGCGCGCTTCCGCCGCCGCAGCCTGGCTCGAATCCGCATCCGTCCCGAGATAGACCTCGATCACCCTGGGATCGCCAGCCACCGCGCTCGGCAGGCCCTCCGAAATCTTCTCGCCGTGATCGAGCACCATCACGCGATCGACCACCCGCATCAACACGCCCATGATGTGCTCGACCCAGATGATGGTGATGCCGAGCTCGTCGCGGATCTTGCGCAGCATGTCGGCGGCCTGATCCATCTCGTGCTCGTCGAGCCCGCCGAGGCTTTCATCGGCGAGCAGAAGTTTTGGCCCCGTCGCGAGCGCTTTTGCCAGTTCGAGTTTTTTCAGGCCGGCGGCGCCAAGCCCGTCGACACTCGCGTGCCGATCCGTCGGCAGGCCGACCATGCCAAGCGCGCGCTCGGCAGCTTCATCGGCCTTGGCCCGGCTATGGCTGCCCTGGCCGTAATAGCCGGCCAGCGCCACGTTCTCAAAAATGCTGAGCCTGTGAAACGGCCGCGGGATCTGGAAAGTGCGGCCGATGCCACTGTTGATGATGCGGTGCGGGGCGACGCCTGAGATCTCCGCGCCGTCAAACAGGATCGATCCCGCCGTCGGCACCAGCGTGCCCGACAGCATGTTGAAGATCGTGCTCTTGCCGGAGCCGTTCGGGCCGATCAGACCGAGAATCTCGCCCTGCTCGACCCGGAACGACACATTGTTAACTGCGGTGAAGCCGCCGAAACGCTTCACCAACCCTTCTACCGTCAGCACGCCGGATTCTCCGTCGACGTTTCTTGTTTGAGCATAGTCCGGAAAACGCGACAAACGCGAAGGCGTTTGCGCGGGGATCATGCTTTACTGGTTGCTGAACGTGGTTCCCTTCGGCAGCGGCAGCACGGCTTCGCGCTGCGCCTGGCTCTTCGGCCACACCACATACGACTTGTCGTCGACATACTGAATGACCACCGGGAACGAGCGCTCGTTCTGGCCGGCCATCTGCGTGCCTTCGCCGTGGAATTTGACGCCGAAGCCGAGCATGGTGCCACCCTCGGGAATGTCGACTTCGAGCGCGGCCTTGCGCAGCGCATCGGGATCGACGCCACCGTATTTCTTGATGGCGCGCGGCAGCACGTCGGTGAGGAAGAGGTAGGTGTTCGACGCCGCCATGCCGACATGGGCGGAACGGATCGCGACCCCAGGCTTGGCCTTGTCGAATTCCTCGCCGACCATCTTGATGACCGGCGGCAGCTTCGGATCCATCGATTTCTGATTGGCGAGCCAGATCGAAATCGGATCGGTGTTGAAGACGTAGTTGACGTCACCGCCGAGACCTTCCTTCAGCTTCTCATACACGCCATAGCCCGCGCCGTGACCGACGAGCGCCTGGAATTTTAGCCCCTGCTCGCGCGCCTGACGGCCGAACAGCGTGATGTCCGGATTATAGCCGGTGTGGAAGATCACGTCGGGCCGCCCGCGCTTCAGCTTGGTGACCAGCGCGGAAAGATCCGGCGCGGTGGCCGAATAACCTTCCTTCATCACGATGTTGAAGCCGGCCTTCTTGGCGCCGGCCTCGTTGCCCTTGGAGACGTCGACGCCGTAGGCGCCGTCCTCGTGGATGATGGCGACGCGCAGATCCTTTGGATCCTTGCCGAGCTTCTCCTTGGAGTTCTGCGCGATGAAATCCATCGTCATCATGCCGAACTGGTCACCTGACGCCTGCGGACGGAACACGTATTTGAAGTTCTTGTCCGCGAGCACGGCGGAAGAAATGCAAGTCGTGATCCACATGAAGTTCTTCAACTGCTCGACGCGCGCGGCCACCGGCACGCATTGCGCCGACGAGAAGAAGCCGAGCAGCATGTTGACCTTTTCCTGCTCGATCAGCCGTACCGCCTCGTTGATCGCAACATCAGGCTTGCTCTGGGCGTCGGCGTAAACCGCCTCGACCTTGTAACCCTCGACGCCGGTCTTGGCGTACTGGTCGAGCATGATCTTGGCGCCGATATATTGCAGCTCCGAGCCGCCGCCCGCGAGCGGGCCGGTCAGGTCGTAAATCACGCCGATCTTGATTTTCTTTTCCTGGGCCTTGGCGGTCACCGCCATCCCCAGCACCGCGATTGCGGCGGACAGCCCAACGAGAAGGCGTGCAGCTTTGCGCCCCGGCATCAAAACCTCCCTCTGTAGATGGTGCAATGCACCTTTTTCTTTTTTGTCGTTTTCTTTTTGTAGTTGTTGTTCTCATCACACGGGCAGCGCCGTGCGATGTCAAGCCGAATAACCGATGCCACACTGTCGCGGCGCCTCGGCACCCAAAAGTCGCAATCTCCGGTCCGGCCGATGCGCGCGTGATCATCGCAAACATCGGATGTTAAACATCGGATGATTGCCTAGCACAGCGTGCGCGTGTTAGGCAATCGCGAATTCGCCCGAGATCAGGAGCAGAACGAGGTGGCCAAGCCACGGACCGCCGACAGGCGCATCAAGCCGGGGCGCATTCGCAACGTGTTGACGAGGCTCGGCCGCGAAATTGCGCAGGATCACATTCCGGTCGGAGCGGCCTTGCCGCCCGAGCCGGATCTCGAAGCCCGCTTCGGCGTCGGACGCGGTGTGGTGCGGGAAGCCGTCAAGACGCTTGCCGCAAAGGGAATGGTGAGCGTCCGGCCGCGGCACGGCACGCATGTGCTGCCGCGCTCTGAATGGAGCCTGCTCGACCGCGACGTGTTGAGCTGGCTGGTCGGCCAGAACGAGCCGGACCGCGATCTGCTGCTGGCCATTCAGGAAGTCCGCTCGATCATCGAGCCGGCGGCCGCAGCGCTTGCCGCCGAGCGCGCCACCAAGAACGACCGCTGGCGGATCAATACGGCGTTGGCCGCGATGGAGACCGCGCAGGACGAGGCGAGCGCCATCGCCGCCGACAAGGCGTTTCACCTTGCGATCCTCGACGCGACGCACAACCCGGTGCTGCAGGGCTTTCGTGGCGCCATCGACACCATCCTCAACACGGTCTTCGATGTCGCGGTCGGCAGCGTCGGCTGGTTCAAGGACAATCTGCCCAACCACGCCGCCGCCGCGCGCGCAATCGAGAGCGGCGACGCCGAGAAGGCGCGGATCGCGATGGAACGGGTGCTTGATTATACGAAGTTGAAACTGTCGAACCGGAAGACGGCAATCGCCACCGCCGCCGATCGACGGCCGGCCGGCACGGCTACAGGCACGTCAAAGAAGAAAGCTGCCGTCAAAAAGGCAGGCGTCAACAAGAAGAAAAAGAGCCATGGGTAGCCCTAGGCCGCAAACTGCGCTTCAAGAAAGGCCGTGACAAAACGCGGCATTGCGGGGGTGAGATCGCGGGTGCCGCGCACGAGGTGGATGGCAGATAATTCAGGCTGGTGCTGCGCGGCGAGATTGCGCTCGATCCGCTCGCGCACCGCATCGCCCGGCATGCCGACGCGCAGCATGCGGATCATTGCGACCGCACGTCCCGTATAGATGCAGTGCCAATGCGGCTCGCTCTCGTACTCGCCGGGCGCCAGCCCGGTTTCTTCCTCAAGCTCGCGCGTGACGCTGCCTGATATATCAACCGCGCCGTCCCTGATGTCGTCGAGGTCGGGCGTGCCTGACGGGAAATAGATGCGCCCGGCGTTCGACGTGTGCTGCCCCATCTCGCCGAGCACGAAGGCGCCGTCGGCGCAACATAGCGCACCCATGCCGAAGCCGTTGAACACGCTTGGGTCAGGAAAGCCCCAGTCCCGCCAGGCCAGAAAGCTTGCGAAATCGGTTTCGAAATAGCTGGCGCTGAAGCGGTCGCCTGAAAACACCGGATTGCGCCCGAGCAGCACGCGGCCGTTCCACATCGCAGGTTTTTCGCGCTGCTTGTCGGCGAAATGCGCCGCGATCTCCGCGCGCCGCGTTTCGGCAAACGGCCACGTCCACGCTTCGACAACGAGGTCGAGCGCGCTGACGCGATGAATGACCGGAGGCTTCGTGTCACTCATCGCCTGGCTTCGCTCGATCTCATGCCCATCCTATCCGGGCTTCACTTGGTGTTCGTGCCAGAGGTCTTCTTGACCTGTTCGACATATTTGTTGGTGTAAGTCTTGGTCACGTCGATATTGGCCTTGGCGACCTCCGGCGAACCCTCGCTGAACACCGCGAGCACGGCATCCGCGCCCTTGGGGTCCATCTTGCCGGTCAGCGAATACATCGGGATCGTGTTCTTCAGCGCCGCCAGATAGAGCTCCTTGTTCTTGCCGACGATTTCTTCGGGCATCTTCGCCATGATCTCTTCCGGCGAATGCGAGTGAATCCAGTCCAGCGTGTTGACGATCGCCGTGGTCAGCGCCTGCACTTCCTTCTCGTGCGACTTGATCCACGCCGTGGTCGTATAGAGTGCGCCGCCGGGATATTCGCCGCCGAACACGGCGAGCGTGTCCTTCTCGCTGCGGGTGTCGGCCAGTATCTTCAAATCGGGATAGCTGCCCTGCAAAACGGTGACGGAGGGATCGAGCATCACGGCCGCTTCGATCTGTCCCTGCTGCATCGCCGCCACGGCGGTCGCGCCGAGGCCGACACCGATCACCGCGGCGCTGGTCGGGTCGAGGCCGTTCTTCTTCAGGAGATATTTCAGGAAGAAATCGGTCGAGGAGCCCGGCGCGCTGACGCCGACCTTCTTGCCGGCCAGATCCTTGATCGACTTGATGTCGTTGGTGTGCTTGGGCGACACCACCAGCACCAGACCGGGGTAGCGGTCATAGATCACGAAGGACTGCAATTCCTGCTTCTTGGCGGCCAGATTGACGCAGTGGTCGAAATAGCCCGACACCACGTCGGCGCTGCCGCCGAGCACGGCTTTCAGCGCGTCCGAACCGCCCTTGAGGTCGACCAGTTCGACCGCCAGCCCCGCCTTTTCATATTCGCCGAGCTGCCTGGCCAGCACCGTCGGCAGATAGCACAGGCAGGAGCCGCCCCCGATCGCGACGGTGACCTTGCTTTGCGCTGCGGCAAATCCCGAGGTCAGCGTCAGCGCCAGCAGCGAAGCGGCCAGCCGGCCGAACAGTTTCTTCATGGGTTCCTCCAAAGATTTGGCTCGCACGATAGTGCAGCCCGGCGGGCTTGAGAAGGCGACTTTGGTGCCAAAGCGCGGCTCGCAACGCTGGCGTCCTGATCATGCAGACCGCTCTATTCCGCGATCTTTTCGTGAGATACGCAGCATCGCGCGCTGGTCAGACGGATTCCCGCGGCATAGCATCGCCTCCACAAAAATCAACACAGGGGAGGACTGCCCATGAATCGCCTAGCCATCACGCTATCGCTCGCCGCCGCTTTCGCCGCCGGTTGCAGCGTCACCCATCTGCTCCGTCCGGCAATCGCCGCCGAGAACATCACCGCGCAGGTCATCAGCACCGGCGAGCTCGAAGGCGACAAGCTCGGCATGCCCTCGGGCACCGGAATGCGCTCAAAGCTGTTCGTTGCCGCCGACGGCATGACCATCTCGATCCAGGACGGCAATGTCGGCAAGCACATGCATCCCAACACCAACGAGATCCAGTACATCCTCGACGGCACCGGCACGATCTGGCTGGGCGACAAGGAAGTGCGGGTAAAGCCGGGCGACCTCGTCGTGATCCCGAAGGGCACCGCGCATGGCGGCACCAAGCCCGACGGCCGCACCCTCAAGGCGATCGCGATCAAGACGCCGCCGCAGGCGCCGGATGATACGAAGATGTTGAATTGAGTCTGCGCGTTGCAGAATCGTAGGGTGGGCAAAGGCGCGCTCTTCGCCGTGCCCACCATGTTTTTGCTGTGGTCGTGAACGGTGGGCACGCTTCGCTTTGCCCACCCTACGATTCCTGCCAGATCAGAAATCCCCGGCGGGCCACGATCGCCGCGGCGACAAGCTCCAGCGCGATGCAAACCAGAAGGGCGGCGTCATAGTCGCTGCTCCACCCCCGAATGAGGCCGATCAATGCGGGACCCAGCGCGCCGACGGTGCCGCTGATCGCGGTCGACAGGCCCATGACGACGACGAAACTGGCGGCGCTGAATTCGCGATGAATGATCAGCGGCGGCAGCGTAATGATGTTGCCGACCGAAAAACCAAAGACGGCGGACGCGGCCAGGATCATCGGCACGGTATCGGTCTGGCGGATGAGGAGAAGCGCCGCCGCCTGGCTGACGAGCGACACGGCGGTGACGAGCCGCGGATCGAACCGGTCGACAACCATGCCAAGGCCGAGGCGCCCTGCGATCGCCGTGAAGGTCATGACGGAAACCGCGAGCCCCGCGCTGCTGCGGCCGACCTTCGGTTCAAGCAGCGCGATCTGATGCACGATGAAGCCCACCTGGGCTACCAGGGCGAGCGCAAAGGGAAGCGAGATGGTCCAGAACGCCAGGCTGCGCAGCAGCTTCACGCGCGATATTTCGGCCGTTACGGACGACGATCGAGGTTGCGGCGGCTCGCTGGCCTCCACGGCACCCATCTGAGATCGCGGGCCGATCCAGGCGAGCGCGACGGGCACGAGAACGACAACCGTGACCGCTGCCGCGATCAACATCGCGGCTGCAAAGCCTGTTCGTTCGACGAGAAGCACGAGCAAGGGCGTCGCGACGACCCCGCCGAAACTCGCACCGGTGTACGCCAGACTGATCGCGAGCCCGCGACGGCGCACGAACCACAGACTTACGACGGTCGCGATCACGACGGTTCCCATGCCGATCCATCCCAGCGACATCAGGATGAAGGCGGCATAGAGCTGCCAAACCGTGGTCGCCGATGCGAGCATCGCCATGGAGGCTGCAAGCGCTGCAATTCCGAGCAGGACGAGCCGCTTCGCGCCCAACCGGTCCACGAACTCGCTGGTGAAGGTCGCAAGGATATTGCTGCGCAGGAAGGACAGCGTGCTGGCCCCCGAGATCAGCGCGGGCGGCCAGCCATTCAGGCGCTGGAGTTCGACCAGGTAGACGCCCTGGCCGTAAAGGGCAAAGCCGAACAGAAACAGCGCCATGAGGAAACAGGCGAGCACGGCCCGCCAGCCAGCATAGCGCAGCAGCGTCTCATCAGGAGGGCTTGTGTCCTGTGCGGGGATCATCTGCCTTCGGGCCGTTGCGCCGCTCGAAGCCGCTTCCGGCACGGCCCGGCTTCACCATGCGCGTTTGGCTCGCGGAAGGCGAATAACAATTGAGCTGGTGACTGTAACAGTAGCAGATAACGGCAGAACCGTAGGGTGGGCAAAGCGCAAGCGTGCCCACCATTCATCCGCATCGCAGTCTCTGCAGATGGTGGGCACGCTTCGCTTTGCCCACCCTACGATTCCTGCGATGACGGGGAGACCTACCCCCTGCTCTCCGCCGCGACCGGCCGCCAGACCAGCAGCCGGCGCTCGACCAGCGTCACCACCATGTCGATCAGGATGACGAAAGCCGATAGCACGAACATGCCGGCGAACACGGCGGCGACGTCGAACACGCCTTCGGCCTGCTGGATCAGGTAGCCGAGACCGGCCGCCGATCCCAGATATTCGCCGACGACAGCACCGACCACGGCGAAGCCGACCGCGGTGTGCAGCGAGGAAAACATCCACGACAGCGCCGACGGCCAGTAGACATGCCGCGTCAATTGCCGTTCGCTCATGCCGAGCATGCGGCCGTTGTCCAGCACGGTCTGGCTGACCTCCTTGACGCCCTGATAGACGTTGAAGAACACGATGAAGAACACCAGCGTCACGCCGAGCGCGACCTTGGACCAGATGCCCAAGCCCAGCCACAGCGTGAAGATCGGCGCCAGCACCACGCGCGGCAGCGCGTTGACCATCTTGACGTAGGGATCGAATACCGCGGCGACGCGCGGCTGGCGCGCGAACCAGAAGCCGACCAGCACGCCGCCGACCGAGCCGATCACGAAAGCCAGCACCGACTCCCACAGCGTAATCATCAGATGCTTCCAGATCACGCCTGAGGAGAACCATTTGACGATCTGGCTCGCGACATCGACCGGGTTGGAGAAGAA
This sequence comes from Bradyrhizobium sp. SRL28, assembly GCF_018596315.1. Taxonomy (GTDB): domain Bacteria; phylum Pseudomonadota; class Alphaproteobacteria; order Rhizobiales; family Xanthobacteraceae; genus Bradyrhizobium. The sequence continues at coordinate 20,737 of NZ_JAHEAG010000003.1, forward strand.
GAACGGCGGCAGCAGGATGCGGCCGAACACCGGCACGGTGGCGAGGAACTGCCACAGCGACAGTGCGACCACCGCCACCATCAATTGCCAGAACAGCAGTGTCAGGCGCGACATCAGCCGACCTCCGCACTTAGCGTCGACTGTACATAACCCTTCATCACTTCGTCCTTCAGCACGCTCCAGATTTCGCGGTGCAGTTCGTGGAATTGCTTTTCCATCCGCACTTCCGAGATGTCGCGCGGGCGCGGCAGCGGCACACGCCAGTCGCCGATGATGCGCGCGGATGGCCCTGCCGACATGATCACGACGCGATCGGCAAGCGCGATCGCCTCTTCGAGATCGTGGGTGACGAACAGCACCGCCTTGCGGTCGGCGTTCCACAGTTCCAGCAGCAGGTTGCCCATGATCTGCCGGGTTTGGGCGTCGAGCGGGCCGAACGGCTCGTCCATCAGAAGGATTTTTGGATCGCGGATCAAAACCTGCGCGAGGCCGACGCGCTTGCGCTGGCCGCCGGACAGCATGTGCGGATAGCGGTTGGCGAACGCGCCGAGCCCCACTGACGTGAGCCAGCCCTGCGCCCGCTGCAACGCCTGCTCGCGCGGCGCGCCCTTGATGTCGAGGCCAATGGCGACATTGTCGATCGCGGTCTTCCAGGGAAACAGCGCATCGGCCTGAAACAGATAGCCGGCTTCCCGGTTCAACCCCGTCAGCGGCTGACCGAAAATCTTCACCGACCCCGCGGCGGGCTTCAAAAGCCCGGCCGCCACGTTGAGCAGCGTCGATTTCCCGCACCCGGTCGGGCCGACAATGGCAACAAACTCGCCATGGGCGACGGACAGGCTGGCCCGCTCCACGGCTGTGTAGACACGATCCCCGGCCACGCGAAACGCCACCGTCGCGTCGTCAAGGGCGACCGCCACGGGCTCTGCGGTATCGGCCATGCTTTCTCCCCAAGATTTGGACGGATGCCTTAGCGGTTACCAAGGATAAGTTCAACGCGGCGCTGCAACGCGGGTCGTTGATCATCTCCGGCTTTCGGATTGAGCCGGTCGAGACTTCGGCTTGCCCTCTTTTGCAGGGCGACCGTTTTTACGCCCCGCGATCGAGAATTAGAGGCTAAGATGGCGGCCGGCGAACAAGAAGGGCAAGATCAGGAAGGGCAAGCAAGGCATTCAAAATCATTGAATTTGGGAGCAGAGATTATGTGTAGAGCGTTCCGATTGGCTGGGGCAGCCGTCATGTTGGGCTCGAGCATCTTTTCCGTGGCCGAAGCGCGGGCGATCGAACTTACAGGCGCATGGGCGGGGCACGCGGATCTGTGCAGCCAGGTCTTCACAAAGAAGGATGGCAGGGTCGAGTATGCAGAGTTTTCCGAGCTTTTCGGTTCAGGTTTCATCATCGATGGCGACCGGATCAGAGGAAGAGCCGCGACCTGCACAATCAAATCCAGGAAGCAGGAGGGCGATAGCCTCGAGCTTTCCGCAGCTTGCGCGTCGAGCATCATGACCCAGGATGTCCGATTCAGTCTGAAAATCATCAACGACGATACTATTTCCCGGTCATTTCCCGAGATTGCGGGAATGAGCCTGAACTACACGAGATGCAAGTTCTAAGCGAACGCCTGATGCCTGCTCAAAACTCGCTACCGGACAATGGTGGGTGATGGTGCCCATTCAAATCACCGAAGCGCAAAGCTCGCACGCGATGGAATCCGACGCCGCGAACGAGCTGATTATCTAAAACGCAAACCAGGCCTTGGCGACGAACGTCGCGCTGCACCAGTTCGAGATAAGGCCAGCCGGGTTGGTAACGGGATCGACACGGCCACCCAGCCGTGCGTTTGGATCTCCGGTGAAGACGAAGCAGTTCTCTTTCGACAGATTGGTGTCGTAGTAGCGCAGATCGAGGTTGAAGGCCTTGTGAGTGAAGGTCACCCCCGCCTGCCAATTGAGATAGGCGGGTAGCGGGAAGCCGCCGAGGGTTGGCATCTGATTTCCGAACCACGAATAGCCGGCAGCGGTAGTGAAGGATATGCCAAGGTTCGGCGGGAGCAGACGGCCCGGCACGTCGTAACCCACACCAGCCGCGACGTATTGGCTCCAGGCGCCGGTGTTTGAGACGTTCGGAGAATAGGCGTAGCCGGCGGCGACGCGGACCTGTTCGCCGATGCTTCGATCGCCGCGGACAACCGCCTCCCAATAATTGATGCCGGTCTCGCCGAGTAGCCTCTCTCCGGGATAGGCGAAATAGGTCATGCCGAAATCGAAGTCGATCGTTGCGATCTTCGGGCGGACGCCGGCCGCAAAAGTGAACTCGGCGAATGGTTGAGTCGGCAGTTTGACGGTGGCCACGGTGGTGCCGGCGTACAGAGCGCCAAACCTTGCTTCAACGGCAGCCCCGGCTGCGGGCCCGTGATCGGACAGCGTGGTCCCGCGATAAATGTAGTCGGATGCAGCCCCCGCGCGGGCGCTGAATTCGAGCTCATTCGCAGACGTTGCGCGGTTCGGGTCGGAGGCGGACCAGCCGCGATTGCCAAGGCCGATCGCACCGCCCGAGCTGACCTCAGGGGTTTGCGCGCGCGCCAAGCCGCCGGTCATGGGCGCAAGCGATAAGGCAACGAACACGGCAATCGAGGTGCCGCCGACGAGCCAGACTTCTGCAATGCCTCGCTGCCGCACCGTCGACTATCCTCCAAGGGCTACCGCGATGCCGACCAACGCACTGCCAAAAGCCACCATCGAAAGACCCGCCACCCAGGGCTTAATTCCGCTCTGGACTCCGAACGCGTAGCCACAGCAGAACAGCATCGCGATGGCGACGGCGTAGGAGACACGCAACGCCAGTTTGGCGTCGCTGACGAGGATGAAGGGGATCACGACCGGGAAAGTCGCAAGGAAACTCAGCAAGCAAAGACCCAGCGCTCCGGTCCAGTCGCGCCTGGTCAGCTTCGGACCCTTGGGCTCAGGCGACTGCAGCACTTTTTGCCGCATCAACTCCAGTTGCTCCGCGGGCAGGACCGACACCAATTCCGGCGGCAGCGCGTCGGCGATGACGCGTTGCGCGGTCTCAGCATCCGGCGCCTGCCGTATTGCGCGCAGGGTCAGGTTCTTGCCGCCCCGCTCATTGATACGCGCCAGCAAATAAAGACCGCCGTCAACGATGCCCCAAGCCAGGTTGCAGCCGAGCGCTCCGATCAGCATCGTTTGAATCTTGATGTTGCCCGACGTTGCGACACCGAGGCTGCAAATGAAGGTGAGAGCCATGATCAGGCCGAACAAGGTCTCCGAGATCCGTTCCATCGGATCCAGCACGCGCCCGAAAGGACTATCCGAGACCTCTGACATCGAATCAAACGCCCGTTGGCTCAACCTTCAGGGCAAATTTGTTGACTATATTAGCCGGCCGAGCCGACCTTTCTGCACAGAGTAGGCGCGGAGCACAGTACCGAGTACCGCAGTACGATCAAACCTCCGACTTCATGCTCGACGCCATGGCTCGCTATAAATCGCGCGCCGCCACCCGAACCCCGATGATGTGTAGGTTATCGCCGGAAGTCAAAGCCATTTAATTGCGGCGTGATCCGCGATCATGAGGTTTGGAATTGAAGGGCCCGTCGCATAAAAGATCCCGCGCTCGGCTCACGGCCGGCCATTTATCGGCTATCACTGTATCCGTTGGGAATCGCGCCAAGGGTTGAGACCGCACCAAATGCCGACCACTCCCCTGATCGCCTATACTCACGTCGGCAAGACCTTTGACGATGGCCGCGTGAGGGCCGTCGACGACGTTTCACTCGACGTCGCCGAGGGCGAATTCCTGGCCATCGTCGGCGGCTCCGGTTCGGGCAAGACGACGCTGTTGCGGCTCGCCAACCGGCTGATCGAGGCGGACTCCGGCTCGATTACGGTCGAAGGCGAGGACGTGCGCAATGTCGATCCGATCCTGCTGCGGCGGCGGATCGGCTATGTCTTCCAGAGCGGGGGATTGTTTCCGCATCTCAGCGTCGCCGGCAATATCGGCATTACGCCGAAGCTGACGGGCACACCGCCCGCGGAGATTTCCGCGCGGGTGGATGAACTGCTCGACCTGGTGCGGCTCGACCGGGCGCAATACCGTGACCGGCTGCCGCATGAACTCTCCGGCGGCCAGCGCCAGCGCGTCGGCGTGGCGCGCGCGCTTGCCGCAAAACCGCGCATCGTGCTGATGGATGAGCCGTTCGGCGCACTTGACCCCTTAACCCGCGACGCGCTCGGCGACGATTTTCGCGAGCTGCATCGCACGCTCGGCCTGACCACGGTCATGATCACCCATGACATGACGGAGGCGATCCTCCTCGCCGACCGGATCGCGGTGATGGGAGGCGGAAAGCTGCTGGCGCAGGGCACGCCATCAGAGCTTTCCGAAAGCGACGATACTTACGTCGGCGAACTCCTGCGCACGCCGCGTCGGCAGGCCGAGCGCCTCGGCGCCTTGCTGCCCCGCGAGGGTGCGGCATGAGTCTCTTCACCGATCCGCGCTGGGGCGAGGCGCTGGGCCACCTGCCCGATTATCTCGGCAACCATGTCCGCGTCAGCGTCACCGCGCTGGCGCTGGGCTTACTCGTCAGCCTGCCGCTCGCGATCCTCTCGCGCCACCGGCCCGTGCTGCGCGGCGCGCTGCTCGGGCTCGCCAGCATCGTGCAGACGGTGCCGGGACTGGCGTTGCTGGCGCTGTTCTATCCGCTGCTGCTGGCGCTCGCGGCGCTGTCGCTGTCGTGGTTCGGGTTTGGCTTCTCCGCCTTCGGATTTTTGCCTGCGGTGCTGGCGCTGGCGCTCTATTCGATGCTGCCGGTACTGCGCAACACCATCACGGGCTTGCAGGGCGTGGAGCCTGCGATCCTCGAAGCAGCCCAGGGCGTCGGCATGACGCCGCGGCAATCGCTGTTCACGGTGGAATTGCCGCTGGCGCTGCCGGTGATGATGGCGGGCATCCGCACCGCGGCGGTCTGGGTGATCGGCACCGCGACGCTGTCGACGCCGATCGGCCAGACCAGCCTCGGCAATTACATCTTTGCAGGGTTGCAGACCCAAAACTGGGTGTTCGTGCTGTTTGGCTGCCTTGCCGCCGCGGTGCTGGCGCTGGCCGTCGATCAACTGCTGGCGCTGATCGAAAGCGGCCTGCGCCACCGCAGCCGTTTTCGCGCGGTGCTGGGCGGCGCCGGGATTGCGGCGTTGGTCGCGGCCACGCTGGTGCCCACTGTGATGCGCTCGCAAACGAACTACGTCGTCGGCGCAAAAACCTTCACCGAGCAATACGTGCTGTCGGCATTGATGGCGCAGCGGCTGAAAGCAGCCTCCCTTCCTGCGACGACACGCGAAGGCCTCGGGTCCAACGTGATCTTCGAAGCGCTGGCGGCCAACGACATCGACGTCTATGTCGACTATTCCGGCACGCTGTGGGCCAACCAGTTCCAGCGCACCGACATCAGGCCGCGCCAGGAGGTGCTGGCCGAACTGAAGACGATGCTGGCGAAGCAGAACATCACGCTATTGGGCGAACTCGGCTTCGAGAACGCCTATGCGCTGGTGATGCCGCGCAAGCGCGCCGAGCAGCTCGGCATTCGCACCATCGCCGACCTCGCCTCGCGCGCGGCGAACATGTCGATCGCCGGCGACTATGAATTCTTCTCGCGGCCCGAATGGACCGCGCTGCGCAAGGCCTACGGCCTGTCGTTCCGCGGCCAGCGGCAGATGCAACCGGACTTCATGTATGCGGCGGTCGCCTCCGGCGAAGTCGACGTCATCGCCGGCTACACCAGCGACGGATTGATCGCGAAATACGATCTGGTTGTTCTCGGCGACATCAGGCGCGCGATCCCGCCCTACGACGCGATGGTGCTGCTGGCGCCCAAGCGCGCCAATGACGAGGGCTTACGCAAGGCGCTGACGCCGCTGCTCGGCAAGATCGACATCGCCACGATGCGCGAGGCCAATCTGCGCGCGGCCGGCAATGATGCGACAAGCTCGCCGGATGCAGTGGCGCAGTGGCTGTGGGAGAAGGTGGGGAAGAAGTAGGAGGTTCTTCCGTCATTGCGAGCGCAGCGAAGCAATCCATCTCGCCGCAAGCTGAGGCATGGATTGCTTCGTCGCTTCGCTCCCTTGCGCAAACGCTTCGCGTTTGTCGCAGGCAATGACGGGGATGGAGACGTGGATGGCCGGCAACGGAAGCTTTGCCCACCCTACGGGATCTCGCAATGACGATGTAGCGTCACAGCCCCTTGATCATGCCCGCATCAATCAGCAGGCGGTTGAACCGGCGCGCTTCTGCGCCTTTCTTGCAGGCGTAGAAGGTGCCCTTGCAGCGGAGCATGATGCTCTTCTGCTCGGCGAACGACGGATCGAGCGGGAGGCCGGCGGCTTCCTGGAGCACGAGCGGGATATAGGCCGCGTCGAGCGTTTCAAGCGCGGACGACAGGTTGCGCGGCTGGTAGTTGATACCGTCGATGGCATAATAAGTCGAGTAATAGCGCGGATCGGTGGCCATCAGGCGTTTCGCCAGCGTCGCCCGATCGATGCCGGGCTCGAGCAGCTTTTGCGAGATCGCCGGCTGGTGATCGCCGAAACGCAGCACAAGGAACGACTCGTCCGGATAGTCGCGCTTCAGCCGCTCGGTGAATTCGCGATAGTCGTTTGCCGTCATGGCCTGGCGGCGGATGTACTCATCGACCTCGGCAGTGTTGCCCGGCGGCGTCCAGCCCGCAGGCGTCAGGTCGGGACGATAGACGTCGTGCCAGGGAAAATGATTGGCGGTGAGGTAGACAAACATGAAGACCGGCGACTGCTTCGGCTGCTCGCGCGCGAATGCCTTCAGGGCCTGATCGTAGTAGAACTGGTCGGGCTGCATGTCCTCATTCACGCCCATCTCGGCCATGTCGATGAACTGGTCGACGCCGATGCCCTTCTGGAAGGCACGCGCGCTCAGGAAGTCGCCATAGGTCGGATAGAGCGAGACAGTCTTGTAGCCGCAGCGCTGCAGGGCCTGCGGCAATCCGCGCGTCACGCGGCCGGCGGTGATCCGCGTGATGTAAAACTTCAAATCGCCGAACGAGCGCGCCGACAGGCCGGTCAGCACGTTGTACTCGGTGTACCATGTCGGGCCGCCGGTCGACTCCGCGATCATGGTTCGCTGCTTGCCGTCGATCGACTTGAAGTAGTCGGCGTATCCCGCCGGCACTTTGATGCCCGGCGCCGAGGTGACATCGAAGCTCGACTCGTCGAGCAGCATGATGATGTGCGGCCGCTTGGCCGTGGCCTCGCAGACCTCGCCTGATGGCAGCGCAGGCAGGCCGGCGGCATGGGCGTCCCGCGCGAGGCTGAGCGGGCCGTTCGCCGGCGGATCGGCCTCGATCCACCCTGTCGACGCCAGCCGCGACACCGCCACCACACCCGAGCGCGCCAGATTGGAAATATGATTGACGCCCTGGAACGGCTCCCATGCCTGCTCGGGCGATGCGACCGACATCACCGCGATCAGCGCCGTCGTCGCCGCCACTCCCATCAATGCAAGGCGGCGGCGCACGCGAAACGGATCGAAGCGCCAGAGCGCCCATAGCAGCGGAACCGCAACCAGCCCCGCCATCATCAACTGCATCTGCAGCCGTGGGAATACCGAGAGCAGAAACGAAAAGGTGTCGCGGTCGATGATCAGGAAGTCGAGGAACGTCAGCGTCAGTTGCAGAATTCCGAACTTGAAGTGCGACAGCGCGATCAGGATCACGATCAAGGCCAGCGCCAGCGCGGCGCAGATTACGGGCCGCTGCAACACGACCAGCAGCAAGCAGTTCACGAAGACCCACGCCAGCACGGACAGCGTGATCGCGAATGGCCCGTATTCGGTGGTGAGCAGGACCACGAGCCCCGCCAGATGGACGGCAACGATCAGGCCGGCCAGGGCAAAGAACCTGATACCGCGCGATTCCGCGCGGATGCTGTCGCTCATTCCGGGTTCCGTCACGGCTGGCATTTGTCCTCGATCATGATGCGATCAAGGATCGCATCATGATCTCATCTCCTTGTTTGAGCATGATCTGTTCGGAAAACCGGTTTCCACTTTTCCGGATCATGCTTAGAGCCCTTTGATGAAACCTGCCTCGATCAATAACCGATTGAACCTGCGCACCTCGGCGCCGTCCTTGCAGGCGTAGAATACACCCTTGCAGCGGAGCATAATGTTCTTTTGCTCCTCGAAGGACGGGTCGAGCGGAATGCCGGCGGCTTCCTGGATCACCAGCGGCAGATAGGGTGCGTCGATCGTGTCCATGACGGCGGGACTCTTCACCGGCTCGAAATTGATGGCGTCGATCGCGTAATAGGTGGTGAAGTAGCGCGGATCATAGGTATTGAACTTGCGGGCGACCTTGGCTTCGTCCAGGCCGGGATCCAGCAAGTTCGACGAGAACTCCGGCTGATGGTCGCCGTAGCGCACGATCAGGAACGGCTGCGCCGGGAACTTCTTCTTCAGGCTGGCGACGAAGCCCGCATAGTCGCCGGCGCTCATGGTCTGGCGGCGCAGATATTCATCGACCACCGGCTCGTTGCCGGGCTTGCGCCAGGACGGCAGCAGGTCCGGGCGGAACCTGGTTTCCCAGGGGAAATGGTTGGCGGCCAGATAGACGAAGGTGAACAGCGGCGTATTCACCGGCTGCTCGGCGATCAGCTTGACGGCCTTATCATAGAAGAAGCTGTCCGGCTCGATGCCCTTGGCGCCGAGATCGCGCGCATCGTAAAAGTGCTGGATGCCCGTGGAGGTCTGAAAGCCGCGCGCGCCCATGAAGGCGCCGTAGGCCGGATAGAGCGAGAGGGTGCTGTAACCGCAGCGGCGCAGCGCCAGCGGCAATCCGCGTTCGACCCGCCCCGACGCGATGCGGGTGACGAAATAGGAGAAGCGGCCGAACGAGCGCGACGACAGGCCGGCCAGCACGTTGTACTCGGCCATCCAGCTTGCGCCGCCGCTGCTCTCGGCCATGAACTTGCGCTCGCGGCCGTCAAAGGACTTGAAGTGGCTGCCATAGCCCGGCGGCACCTTGACGCCACCGGCCTGACGGATGTCGAAGCTCGACTCGTCATGGATCATGATGATGTGCGGGCGGCGGCCGGCGACATGGCAGGAATCGACCAGCGGCACCTTCAGCCGCTCGGCGGTCGCGGCCTCCGATTCCATGAAGCCGTAATTGGCGAAGTCGGCAACCGCCGTCACGCCGGAGCGGGCGAATTTGGAGAGGTAGCCGTCGTCGTAATAGCCGCGCCAGGCTTCATCCGGCCAAGTGACGGAATAACCGGCCAGCGCGGCTAGACCGGCCAGCAGGCCGGCCACCGCCGGCAGGCGGCGGATGCGGAACGGATCGAGCCACCACAGCGCGTACATCAGCGGCAGGATGACGAGCGCGGCGCCGACCACGCTCCAGCGCAGGTTGGGAAAGATCGTGAACAGGTAGGCCGCGGTGTCGCGGTCGATCACCATCAGGTCGACGAAGTTCGCGGTCATCTGCACGACGTCGTGCTTGAGCCGCGACAGCAGCACCAGCACCACGACAAGCGTCAGCGACAGCGCGCCCGACAGCGCCGGGCGCCGCAGCAGCGCGATAAAGAAGAAGTTCAGGATGCCCCAGGCCAGGGCGAAGCCCATGCGGCCGCCGAAATCGGTTTCGGTCTGCAGCAGGATCGCCAGCGCCGCCATGTGCGGTGCAGCAACAGCCGAAAGCCGCCAGAAACCAATCGCGGCAAGGCCGGCGGCAAGGGTGGTAGCGGAGGGCCCTGGATTTGGCGCGGGCGCCATGGAAGGTTACGCAACATGACCCGGCGCAATGCAAAGCCTTGGCTGGCGACGACCAGGAGACGCACGACCCATCCGGAACCTGTGTCGTGTCATAAAAACGTAGTGGAATCGTCATGAACAGGCAATGAATTTGCCCAAGGGCGGTCGCGTCAGAGTAAATTTGGCGCCGTCATTCCGGGGCGCGTCACGCCCGCTTGGCGATGCCCTCGATGAAGAGATCGAGGATCGCCTCGGCGGTCTGCTCGGCCTCGGAGCCTGCCACCCCCCAGCGCGGAAAATGGCCGTCGATATTCATCCGGGCAAAGCCATAGACCAGCGCCCGCCCGGCGATCTGGATCTGCTTGAGGTCCGCTGGTCGGAGCTGGCCGGCCGCAAAGGCTTCGGCGAGCGTCCGCTCGGTCAGTTCGATCAGTTCGGCATTGTCACGGCTGACGGCGGCCGCCCGGTCATGATCGAAAAAGCGGCCGCTGGAAATGATTTCGAAATGGGTCGGGTTGCGCATCGCCCAGCGCAAATAGGCGAGCCCGAGGCAGCGAAAGCGGCCGAGCGGATCGCCGGGCGGTGATCCGGCAAGCGCCGCCTCGATTTCGGTGCGGAACCGCCGCTGGGCCTCCTCCGCCACCGCCTGCATCAGGGCGTCGCGGCTCGGAAAATGCCGAAACGGCGCCCCCGGCGACACGCCGGCCCGGCGGGCGGCCTCGCGGACGCTGACCGCCTCCGCCCCGCCCTCGCCGACCAGTTGCAGCGCGGCGTCGATCAGGACACGCCGCAGATCGCCGTGGTGATACGGCTTTGGCGCGGGCGCCCGGGAGGCGCGGCGGCGCGGCTTGGCGGCGGGGGCTTTGGCAGCAGAAGGTTTGCCGGCAGGACGCATGCCCTCTCCTAGCATCACCGGCTTGTGAATGTAAGCATCGATTACACGGGTTGACCTATCCGGCGGCGCATATGTAACTAGTGATTACATCACCATCCGCGTCATTGCGAGCGCAAGCGAAGCAATCCATCTCACCGCGTCAAGAAAGAATGGATTGCTTCCGCCTACGCTCGTTGAGCTACGGCGGACAAGTTGCTTCGCTCGCAATGACGGCTCAATCAATGGGGGAACGAACATGTCGACACGTCAAAACTGGTTCGATGGCTGGCGGCTGTTCGCCCTGCTCTCGCTGACCCTGCTTGCACTCAGCATCTGGATCGCCGGCATGCGGGGCTTCGAGGTCGACGGCGTGCGCATGGTGATCCGCTTCACCGCGCGAACCTCGCTGGTGCTGTTCTGCCTCGCCTTCGCAGGCACAGCGCTGGCACGGCTGTGGCCCAATGCAGGGACGCGATGGCTGCGCCGCAACCGCCGCTATATCGGCGTCAGCTTTGCCGCCTCGCACGCCATCCACGCGGTCGCCATCTTGGCGTTCGCGGTGATGGATCCCGCAGGATACGCGGCGGCAACATCGATCGCGTCCTATATCTTCGGCGGCATCGGCTACGCCTTCATCATTGCCATGGCCGCCACCTCGTTCGACCGCACCGCCACAGCGATCGGCGCGCGCGCCTGGCGCCGGCTGCATCTCGCCGGCGGCTACTACCTGCTGTTCCAGTTCATGGTGTCGTTCGGCAAGCGGATCCCCGACATGCCGCCCTACGCGCTGTTCCTGATTCCGCTGGTGGCGGTGTTCGCGCTGCGAATGATCGCGATGGCGCCGCGGGCAAAAGCCACCGTTCGCGCCGGTTGATCTAGTTTTTCGCGAGCAAGAAGAACTTGCGGCCGAGCTGATGGTGCACCGTGATGACAGCCCGATCGACATCGCTGATCAGGCTGTCGCCGAGTACGACGTTGGGGATCTCCCAGTTTCGCCCCTCGCGAATGGACAATGCCGACAGGGCCGGAACGGAAGCGGTTTCGCACCCGGGTTGAGCGCGAAGCGCGGCGTTTGCAAGCAGAGTCAACTCGGCGTGGGTCTTACCAATGCGCGTCGTCACGGTCGGCTTCATCCCTGCGGCGTCAGCCCGAGGCGCTTGGCGATGATCCTGTCGAGGGTGCGCTTGGGCAATACCGCCGCCATCAACAGCCGCATCGGATCCGGCACGATCACGTAGCGCACCTTGGGGTTCGGCAACGTCAATGCTCCGAACACCTTCTCGGCGATCTTCTCCGCCGGCAATCCGGTCGCGCCAAGGCCCAGCATGAAGGCGCGGACTTTCTCCAGCGCCGGAAAATACGGCGAGTTCTTGTAGGCGGAGATGTCGACCTCCTCGGCCTTGCCCCAGATCGGCGTCTTCACCGCGCCCGGCGCAATGATGATGACGTCGATCCCGAACAGCATCAGTTCGCGGCGCAGGCTCTCCGACAGTCCTTCGATCGCATGCTTGGAGGCGGAATAGGCCGAGGTCATCGGATTGCCGTTCTTGCCGGCGACCGAGGAGATCATCACGATCCGCCCCTTCGGCCCCTTCAGGGTCGGATCGGAGCCGAGCAGCGGCCCGAAAGCCTGGGTCGCGATGATCGGGCCGATGAAGTTGACCTCCATCTGGCGGCGGAATTCGTCGGCGGCGAGTTCGAGCACGGGACCTGAGACCGCAATGCCGGCATTGTTGACGAGGCCGGCGAGCGTTTCGCCGTTGAGGGCGCCCCGGACCTCGCGTCCGGCGGCCAGCACGGCGGCCTCATCGGTGACGTCGAAGATCAATGGCGTGAAGTTCGCCCCAAACTCGCTCCTGAGACGGTCGGCGTCGGCCTGCTTGCGCACGCTGCCGAACACGCGGAAACCGCGGTCGAGCAGCAGTTTCGCGCTGGCCCAGCCGATGCCGGTGGACGCGCCGGTGATGACGACAGATCTCATGACTTAAGCCCTTGTGAGAGGTTTAATGAAGTTCGTCGTGAAGGAATGCTTAAGCACTGGCTTCGTGAGCTTCCTCCACGGGTGCGGCCAACCTTGACGGCGTCTTGTTCGGCAAGTTGCTATTCGATTTTTCCCGGGAACGATTTGGAGAGGATAGCAGCCGGACCGGGATACCGGAAGCGGCGGCGCATGCATGATGCAGTTCGACATCGGCGATTTATCGCGTGAAATCGCCGCATACGTCCCGATCGCATTGGTAAAGCAATTCGGAACGCGGCGTTTGCAATGCGCGGCGTGCTTCGACGCCGGTGTGCTCAAGACAGCCGTGGCCAATCGATTGCACATTTCAGGTGCAGACGGTCTGTACGTCTACCGGATCGCGCCTTTAACGCGGCGTAAGGCTCGGCTCGTCATTGTGCACCAACCCTTCAACAACCAGACAGGCTGCCCACAATGGTGCAACAGCCGGCGCACTCGATCATTGCCGAACTCGAAGATGCCGTCAGAGGCGGTTCATCTGCCAAACGGGTGGAAACCCTGCGGCAGGTTACCGACCTCTTCCTCCATGACGGAGATCGCCTCAGCGACGACCAGGTCAAGGTCTTCGACGACGTGCTTTGTCTCCTGATCGCGCGCGTCGAAACGCGGGCGAAGGCCGAACTCTCGAAACGGCTGGCGCCGCTCGACTACGCGCCGTTCGAGGTGATCCAGCATTTGGCCTGGGACGACGAGATCGAGGTTGCCGGCAGCGTGCTTGCAAGCTCCAGCCGGCTCGGGACCGACGTGCTGGTCGAGATCGCCAGCAGCAAGGGGCAGGACCACCTGCTCGCCATTTCAGGCCGGCCCAACCTGCCCGCGGCCGTGACCGACGTCATCGTCGATCGCGGCGAAGCCCCGGTGATCCGCAAACTGGCCAACAATGCCGGCGCGCAGTTTTCCGAGGTAGGTTATTCCAACATCGTCGCCCGCGCCTCCGCCGACGACGAACTGGTCGAGATTCTCGGCCTTCGCGGCGATTTGCCGGCAAATGGCATGCGCGATCTGCTACGCCGCGCCAAGGATGCGGTCCGCGCCCGCCTGCTGGCCATCGCGCCGCCCGCGCTTCAGGAAGAGATCAAGCAGGTCTTGAACACGATCGCCCGCGAAACGCCGCCTCCGGGGCGGAGCTTCGGCGTCGCCGAGGAGTACGTGAAGCTGATGAAGGGGCTGAACGAGCTGGACGACGCGGCGGTCTACAAGTTCGCCGAGTCGAAAAAGTTCGACGAGGTCACGGTTGCGATCGCGCTTCTCAATGAGATGCCAATCGAAATGGTGGCCCGGCTGATGGAAGGCCCCCGCGCCGACCTCCTCCTCATCCCCTGCCGGTCGGCCCGCCTGAACTGGCCGACGGTCGAGTCAATCCTGCGCAACCGGCCGGTCATGCCTTCGGTCAACGAGCAGACGCTGCAGATCGCAGAGCGCGATTACCGGAAACTGTCGATGGAGACGGCCCAGCGCACCGTGCGCTTCTGGCAGCTTCACAACAGGATCGAGAAGTAGGCGGTCGACCGACGTCTTTGACGGGGTCGACCTCGCCTTACTGCATGGGAAAACTGATACCCGGTCGCGCTGTTCGACCGACGACCTCGTTTCACGCGCGAGAATGCAGATTAAGCAATCGCGCTTTGACTCGGTAAACGCTGGCTTTTCCGTCGCTGATGTAATTGTCGAATTGCTTCGCACCAAGAATGTGCATGAAGCGTCAGCTCTTCGTTTCGGCTCGGGCGGCGCACTCGGCGCGGCGCGTTCAAGAATATAGTTGAGCCATCGATCCTTCGAAGAAGCGGCGAGACCGCGTTGGCGATCTCGCCGGACAATGCCGATCAAGGCTTAAGATTTGGTGTTCTGCTACCGGCTTTGTAGGGTGGGCAAAGGCGCACTTGCGCCGTGCCCACCATCTATCCACCTGGTCATCCTGAATGGTGGGCACGCTACGCTTTGCCCACCCCTACACAGATCGACCAACCTCAGTTCTTGGTCTTGTCGACCAGCGCGCCCTTCTTGATCCACGGCATCATGTCGCGGAGCTTCTCGCCGACTTCCTCGATCGGATGGGCGGCGAGCTTGGCGCGGGTCGCCTTGAACGAGGTCTGGTTGACCTTGTTCTCCAGCATCCAGTCGCGGGCGAACTTGCCGGACTGGATGTCGTTGAGCACCCGCTTCATCTCTTTCTTGGTCTCGTCGGTGACGATGCGCGGACCGGTGACGTACTCGCCGTATTCGGCGGTGTTGGAGATCGAGTAGTTCATGTTGGCGATGCCGCCTTCATAGATCAGGTCGACGATCAGCTTCACCTCGTGCAGGCACTCGAAATAGGCCATCTCGGGGGCGTAGCCGGCTTCCACCAGCGTCTCGAAGCCGCCCTTGATCAGTTCGACCAGGCCGCCGCAGAGCACCACCTGCTCGCCGAACAGGTCGGTCTCGCACTCTTCCTTGAACGAGGTCTCGATGATGCCGGCGCGGCCGCCGCCGATCGCCGAGGCGTAGCTCAGGCCGAGGTCATGGGCATTGCCGGAAACGTCCTTGGCGATCGCGATCAGGCAGGGCACGCCGCCGCCGCGCTGGTATTCCGAGCGGACGGTGTGGCCGGGGCCCTTCGGGGCGATCATCAGCACGTCGAGGTCGGCGCGCGGGTCGAGCAGGTTGAAATGGACGTTGAGGCCGTGGGCGAAGACGAGCGCCGCGCCCTTCTTCATGTTGTCGTGCAGGTGCTCGCGGTAGATGTCGCCCTGCAGTTCGTCGGGGGTCAGCATCATCACGAGGTCGGCCCATTTGGCGGCTTCGGCGACTTCCATCACCTTGAAGCCGGCGGCTTCCGCCTTCTTGGCCGAGGCCGAGCCCTTGCGCAGCGCAATCGCCACTTCCTTGACGCCGGAATCCTTCAGGTTCAGCGCATGGGCGTGGCCCTGGCTGCCGTAGCCGACGATGACCACCTTCTTGCCCTTGATCAGGTTCAGGTCGGCGTCGCGATCGTAATAAACACGCATGGGTCGTTTCCTTAATCGATGGCCAAATCGGCCGGTTAATCAGGCATTTGGAGGAATAGGACCGCCGGTCGCCCGCGAATTTCCGGCGTTGTCTAGAGCATTTTCCGCTTTAGGGGAAACCCGTTTCTGCATGGCCCAGTGCGGCATCATGCGTCCATGAAGACCGGATAGAGCGAGGCCAAGAGCAGCACCGCCATGACGATGTTGAAGGCCCGCACCGCCCGCCGGGAGGTCAGGACCGGCCGCAGCGCGGTGCCGAACAGGGCCCAGGTGGTGCAGGACAGGACACCCAGGATCAGGCTCAAGCTGACCTGAATCGCGATGTTCCAGGGATAGGCGGCGATCGCCGCATAGGCGGTAATGGTGCCGATCACCATAACCCAGCCCTTGGCATTGACCCACTGGAACATGGCCGCGCCCCAGAACGTCATCGGACGGCCACGACTGTCCTGATCCGCGGACGGCGGTTCGGACATCGCAATCGCCCAGGCCAGATAGACCAGATAGGCCACACCGGCATATTTCAGGATGGTCTGCAGCACCGGATAGGCGATGAAGATGGTCCCGAGCCCGAGGCCGACCGCGCCGACCATGAAGGCGAAGCCGACCGTGATGCCCATGATGTGCGGGATGGTGGGGCGGAAGCCGTAGGTCAGCCCCGACGACAGCAGCATGATGTTGTTCGGCCCCGGCGTGAAGAACATCACGGTGGCGAACATCACGAAGGCGATCAAAAGCGAATGCGACATGGGGGCCTCACGCGATCTTTGGCAGAACTTGTTTTTCTAAGGCCTTGGGATCTTCTGAATCCTTGGGACGCTTCGACAGCAGCATGACGGCGATACCGCCCACCACCGTGACCATGCCGGCCAGCCGAAGCGGCCCGAACGTTTCGCCGAACACCACGCTCGAGGCGGCGGAACCGACGAACGGCACCAGCAGCGCGAACGGCACCACCTGCGCCGCGGGATAATCGCGCAGCAGCCTCCCCCACAGCCAGTAGGCGATGCTGGTGGAGACGCCGCCGAGGCCGATCATGCACATCAGGCCGGTCAGCGACATGTGGGTCAGCGCATGCCAGGTCGGCTGCGGGCCGTTGCTGACCAGCGTCAGTGCAACTAAGGGCACCGCCGCGACCAGGCACAGCCACGCGAACAGGTCGAACATCGGCACATCAGCCGCGCGCCGGAGCAGCAAATTGCCGGCCGCGAAGCTGAGCGGAGAGATCATCAGAATCGCGAAGGCACCGACGCTGAAATCGTAACCGACGGTGCCGCAGATCATCAGCAGGCCGACCGTGGCGATACCGATGCCCACCGTCTGCCACGCGCCCGGCCGCTCGCGGAACAGCAGCGCGGCAAAGCCGATGGTGAACAGCGCCTGGCTCTGCACGATCACGCTGGAGAGGCCGACGGGAACGCCGTGGGCGATGGCAAAGGCTTGCGCCAGAAACTGCCCGAGGAACAGCGTGAAGCTGATCGAGACCAGCACCATCCATGAAACCTTCGGCCGTGCCACGAACAGGCAGGGCAAGGCGGCGATGGCAAAGCGCAGCGTCGTCATCAGTTCCGGCGAAAATTCATTGAGCGCAATCCGGCTCGCGACGAAGGCAAGCCCCCAGATCACCGCCACCAGGACGGCGATGCAGACATCGGCCGGTTTCATTTGTTGGCTCTGTTGTTTCTGGGCTCTGTTGGTTTTTCTTAGCTCTGTTGGTCCGGCTTTGGTTTGCGCAGGAGATAGGTGCCGTGGAGGGGCGCGTGATAGTCGACCGATTCCAGCGTGAAGCCGACGTCGGTCAGCATCCGCTCGATCACCCAGCCGAAGGTCGAGTATTCGTCGCGCATATGGGTGACCACGCCCTCGCGCTGGAAATCGTGGTTCTTGATGGTGAAATCGGCCCACTGCTCGACATCGCGCTCAGTGCCGTCGGGCATGCTGACGAACACGATGTCGCGCAGGTAGAAATTGGCGCCGGGCTTCAGCGCCGCATAGATTCTCGCCAGCGCCACCGCCTTCCAGAAGTCAGGCAGATGATGCAGCGTGAATTCGCTGACGATCAGGTCATAGGAATTCGGTTGGTAGGCAAAGCTCAGCATGCCGGCCGGCTGGGTGCGGATCGCCACCTTGCGGTCGCGGGCCTGGATGTTGGCGAGCGCCAGCATCGCCGGCGAAATGTCGATCGCATCGACTTCGGCGCCCATCAGGGCGCCTTCGCAGGCCAGCACACCGTTGCCGCAGCCGATATCGGCCACCCGCCAGCCCTTCTGCACGCCGAGCATGGTCAGCGCCGCGCGGGCGCGGAGGTCGCTGTCGTCATGCCGGTCGTAGATCGAGGCGACCGCGGAATCGAGCCCGAGCTGCCGCCGTTGATTGTAATACCAGTCCCGCGCCAGCATGTTTCACATCCCCTCAGGCCCGCGCCCGATCGCAGCAACGCCAGTACGCGACACCTCGACAAGGCCGAGCGGGCGCATCAGGTCGATAAATTGATTGATCTTGGAAGAATTGCCTGTGATCTCGAACACAAAACTCTCGGTCGTGGCGTCGATCACGCGGGCGCGGAACGCATCCGCCAGCCGCAGCGCCTCGACCCGGTGGTCGCCGCCGCCGCGCACTTTCACCATGGCGAGTTCCCGCTCGATGGAGCGGCCGGTGATCGTCATGTCGACGACGCGATAGACCGGCACCATGCGATCGAGCTGGTGCTTGATCTGCTCGATCACCATCGGCGTACCCGTCGTGACGATGGTGATGCGCGAGAGATGTTTCTGGCTCTCGGTTTCCGACACTGTGAGACTGTCGATGTTGTAGCCGCGGCCGGAGAACAGACCGATCACGCGCGCGAGCACGCCCGGCTCGTTCTGCACCAGGACCGAGAGCGTGTGCGTCTCGTTGGGATCATGGCGCTCTTCCAGGAAGTAGGCTGATGCGGGCTGGTTCATTGTCGTCCCCTCAAATGTCCTCTCGTCACGCCATCGCCCGTTGGGCGGTAGCAGTGATGTCCGTCCCGATCCATTTTCGGAACAGATCGAAATCGATATTGCCGCCGCTCAGGATCAGGCCGACGCGCTTGCCGGCGAGCTTTGCCTTCTCCTGCAGCGCCGCGGCCAGCGCAGCCGCGCCGGCGCCTTCGGCGAGGTTGTGCGTGTCGGTCCAGTAGGCGCGGACGGCTGCTGCGACCTCATCGTCCGTGACCTGCACGATGCGCGAGGCGCCTTTGCGAATGACCGCAAGCGCTTCGGCAACGGGAACGCGGGTGGCCATGCCGTCGGCCAGCGTGTTGCTGGTCTCGGTTGTGACGACCATGCCGGCCGCAAACGACAGCGCGTAGGATGGCGCTTCGGTCGACTGCACGCCGACGATCTCAGTCTTCAGCCCAAGCAGATCGCGCGCCATGATGCAGCCGCAGATCCCAGAGCCCTGCCCGATCGGCACATAGAGCACGTCGAGGTCAGGCGCCGCGCGCAGCAATTCGAGCGCATAGGTCGCGACGCCGAGCACGAGGTCGGGATGAAACGACGGCACCATGTGAAGGCCGTCGAACTGGGCGCGGCGCTGGGCTTCTTCAGCTGCCGCCTGAAAATCCTCGCCATGCTCGACCAGTTCGGCGCCGAACGCGCGCATGGCGCGGTTCTTCTCCACCGAATTGCCTTTCGGGACATAGATCAACGCGCGAACGCCATGACGGCCGGCGGCGAACGCAAGACTCTGCCCGTGATTGCCGCGCGTGGCGGAAATGATTCCAGGCGTGTTCGGCCGCTCCCGCTTCAACCGGTCGAGATAGACCAGCCCGCCGCGCACCTTGAACGCGCCGATCGGCGTGTGGTTCTCATGCTTGACCACGACATTGGCGCCGAGGCGCTCGCTCAGCAACGGCCAGGCATGCGCCGCCGTCGGCGGCACCGCCTGCCCCACAATCTCATGCGCGCGTTCGAGCTCTTTGAGGTCAAACATGGGAATGCTTCACCTCACACCAGCGCCTTGCCGCCGGCGAACGCCGCGGCGGTAGCTTCGTCGGTGGCTTCCGCCGGCAGCAGCATTTCGTTATGCGCCTTGCCGGACGGAATCATCGGGAAGCAGTTTTCCAGCGCAGCGACACGGCAATCGAACAGCACCGGCCGCTTGACCTTGATCATCTCCTTGAGCGCGCCGTCGAGATCGCCAGGCTTGATCGCCTGCAGGCCGACGCAGCCGAACGCGTCCGCGAGCTTGACGAAATCCGGCAGCGCTTCGGAGTAGGAATGCGACAGCCGGTTGCCGTGCAGCAGCTGCTGCCACTGCCGCACCATGCCCATGTACTGGTTGTTCAGGATGAAGATCTTGATCGGCAGTTCATACTGAACCGCCGTCGACATCTCCTGCATCGTCATCTGCACCGAGGCATCACCCGCGATGTCGATCACGAGGCTGTCGCGATGCGCGACCTGCACGCCGAGCGCGGCCGGCAGGCCGTAGCCCATGGTGCCGAGACCGCCCGACGTCATCCAGCGGTGCGGCTCCTCGAACCCGAAGAACTGCGCCGCCCACATCTGGTGCTGGCCGACTTCGGTCGTGATGTAGGTGTCATGGCCACGCGTCGCCTCGAACAGCTTCTGAATGGCGTGCTGCGGCAGGATGACGTCGTTGCTCTTCTTGTAGGCCAACGAATTGCGCGCGCGCCAGGTGGCAATCTCCTGCCACCAGCTCTTGATGTCGGGCTTCTTTGCTTCTGCCTTGAACACCTGCAGCAGGTCGCCGAGCACATTGCCGGCGTCGCCGATGATCGGCACGTCGACATGAATGTTCTTGTTGATCGAGGACGGATCGATGTCGATGTGGATCTTCTTCGAGCCCGGCGAGAACGCATCGACACGCCCGGTGATGCGGTCGTCGAAGCGCGCGCCGACGCACAGCATGACGTCGCAACCATGCATCGCCATGTTGGACTCGTAGGTGCCGTGCATGCCGAGCATGCCCAGCCAGTTCTTCCCCGTGGCCGGATAGGCGCCGAGGCCCATCAGGGTCGAGGTGATCGGGAATCCCGTGACCTCGACCAGCTCGCGCAACAGCTTGGACGCCTCGAGCCCCGAATTGATGACGCCGCCGCCGGAGTAGATCACCGGCCGCTTGGCGGAAGCCAGCAGCGCCACAGCCTTGCGAATCTGAGCCGCATCGCCCTTCACCCGCGGCGTGTAGGAAACGTGCACGTCGTCCCTGCGCGGCGGATGATACGTGCCGGTTGCAAACTGCACGTCCTTGGGCACGTCGACCAGCACGGGTCCGGGACGGCCCGTGGTCGCGACATAGAACGCCTCGTGCAGCACCTTGGCCAGATCGTTGACGTCGCGCACCAGCCAGTTGTGCTTGGTGCAGGGACGGGTGATGCCGACGGTGTCGCATTCCTGGAACGCGTCGTTGCCGATCAGATGTGTAGGAACTTGCCCGGTGATGCAGACCAGCGGAATCGAATCCATCAGCGCGTCGGTCAGCGGCGTCACCATGTTGGTGGCGCCGGGACCCGACGTCACCAGCACCACGCCGGGCTTGCCGGTCGAGCGCGCATAGCCTTCGGCCGCATGGCCGGCGCCCTGCTCGTGCCGCACCAGAATGTGCTCGACGTCGCTCTGCTGGAAAATCTCGTCATAGATCGGAAGCACCGCGCCGCCGGGATAGCCGAACAGATGCTGGACGCCATGATCGATGAGCGCGCGCACGATCATCGCGGCGCCGGTCATCTGGTTCGGATCGTGGCTCTTGTCGGTCATGGTCTGCTCCGGATGCGCTGCTGGCGCGGCTTTCTTCGGTTTTGAGTTTCAGAGCCAGATGACGTTTCTTCGAAGCGTCATCTCGCTCTATCTTCTTGTTTGAGCATGATCTTTTCGGAAAACCGGTTCCCACTTTTCCGGATCATGCTCTGGGAATAAAAAAAGGGCCCGAGAGGCCCCATGCACACCGCCTGAATTTGGGATGGCCTCAGCCACCCCCGGCGGTGCGCCTGGGTACGACTACGATAAGGAGTTTGGTAATAATATTACGCATTTGGCGACCCGGACTTCCCAAAGATTGCGCGGTTATACCGCCCGCTCCCCGGAAGTCAAGGGAAGGACGCCTTTAGCGCGATTTTTGCAGCTTAGCGGCGTTCCGGCCGTTCGGCGAGTGGGAATTTCATGCGTGCAGCCATGCGGGGAGGCTCGTGGCCTGGAGCGCAGCGTAATCCGGGGCTGGTGCCTGCTGAGCGAATCCCGGATTGCGCTTCGCTCCATCCGGGCTACGCGGTCCCGTGCTTCCCCCCACCCCCTCGCTGCCCTCGCTCGTAGCCGGCGGCCCGTAGCCCGGGTGGAGCGAAGCGCAACCCGGGGCCGGGAGCCGCAGAGAGAATCCCGGATTTCGCTGCGCTCCATCCGGGCTACGCGGTCCGTGCTTCCACCCACCCCCTCGCTGCCCTCGCTCGTAGCCGGCGGCCCGTAGCCCGGGTGGAGCGAAGCGCAACCCGGGGACCGGGAGAGTGAATCCCGGATTGCGCTGCGCTCCATCCGGGCTACGCGGTCCGTGCTTCCAGCCACCCCCTCGCCGCCTCCGGCTTCACCCATTCGAACTCCGGCAGCTGATGCCGGAACCAGGTGAATTGCCGCTTGGCGTAATGGCGGGTGTCGGCGCGGCCGATTTCGGCGGCCTCTTCGCGCGTGATCTCGCTGCGGAGGTAGTGGATCAGCACCGGTACGCCATGGGCCTTCATCGCCGGCAGCAAGGGATCGAGGTTTCGCGCGGCCAGTGCGGCGACCTCATCCAGCGCGCCAGCGGTCAGCATCGCGTCGAACCGCGCATCGATCCGCGCATAAAGCTGATCCCGTTCGGGCGCGAGGAACAGGGCGGTGAATTCGCTCCGAGGCAGCAGCGGCGGCAGGCCTTCCTGATGCCAGTCGGGCAGCGTACGGCCGGTGGCTTCGACGACCTCCAGCGCGCGGGCAATCCGCGTGCGGTCGCGCGGCTTCAGGCGTTCGGCCGAGACGGGATCGCGCCGCGCCAGCTCAGTGTGCAGCGCTTCGACACCGTCGCGCTCCAGCCGGGCGCGAACGGCTTCGCGCACATCGGGTGGAATCGGCGGCACTGCGGAGAGACCACGCGTCAATGCCTTGAAGTATAGGCCGGAGCCGCCGATGAAGACGGCCAAGCGCTTTTCCGCACGCGCCTCCGCCAGCACCTTGGCAGCATCCGCCACCCAGGCCCCCGCCGAGAAATTGACCGATGCATCGACATGGCCATAGAGCCGGTGCGGCGCGCGGGCCTCCTCCTCCACCGTCGGCCGCGCCGTGATGATGCGGAGATCGCGATAGACCTGCATGGAATCGGTGTTGATGACGATTCCGCCGGTCTTTTGCGCCAATTCGAGCGCCAGGGCCGACTTGCCGCTGGCGGTCGGCCCTGCGATAAGCACGGCCTTGCTCAAACTAAGCGAATTCGCCTGCATGTCCCTCGTCGCCACCCTCATCTGCAACCCGGCCAATCCCGCGCTCGACACCACCATCGTCGACGGCGCGCTGGCCGTTCTCCCCTCGCCCGGCACGGCGCAATGGTTGTTCGACGAAGTGGCAGTCGACATTCCCTTCGACTATCAGGTCAAGAGCCCTGATGACATCAAGGCGATCGAAACCCGCCTGCAAGCGGCGCGCGGCGACCTGCCGATCGACATCGTCGTGCAGCCTGTGGCCTTCAGGCGCAAGAAGCTTTTTCTGGCGGACATGGATTCCACCATGATCGGCCAGGAATGCATCGACGAGTTGGCCGATTTCGCCGGGCTGAAGGCGCATGTCGCTGGGATCACCGAACGGGCGATGCGCGGCGAGATCGAATTCGAGCCGGCGCTACGCGAGCGCGTCGCGCTCTTGAAAGACCTCCCGGTCAGCGTGGTCGACGAGGTGCTGGCAAAACGCATCACGCCGACGGCGGGAGGCCGCGAGCTGGTCATGACCATGCGTGCCAACGGCGCTTACACCTGCCTGATCTCGGGCGGCTTCACGCTGTTCACCAATGCGGTCGCCGCAAAAATCGGCTTCCAGGAGAACCGCGCCAACGAACTCGGGGTTCGCGACGGCAAGTTCACCGGCGAAGTCGCCGAGCCGATCCTCGGCCGCGCCACCAAGCTGGCAACGCTGATCGAGCTTCGCGAATCGTTCGACCTCGACGAAATCGACACGCTGGTGACCGGCGACGGCGCCAACGATCTCGGCATGATCCAGGCTGCGGGGCTCGGCGTCGCCTATCACGCCAAGCCCGCGGTCGCCGCCGCCGCCGCCGCGCGGATCGACTACGGCGATCTCACTGCATTGCTATATGCGCAGGGCTATCGGCGCGACGAGTTCGCGGACTAATTGAAATTGGTTTGTTGCTCACGCCAGCAACGTGAACCTATTGCGACGATGAGCAACCTTAAGTAGCTTGCACAAAAGAAGCATCTTAAGGGGTCGCAATGAGCCAACCTAAGACGGTTGATCGTGGCGTTTCGTTCATCAAATTCGTGCTTGGACTCTTAAGGGCTCACCCGGACGGCATGCGTCCACGCGACATCTACGCAGAGATCGAATCAAAGCTGCCCCTGGATGATTTCGACAAGGAGACGATGAAGGGATCGGGACTGCCCCGGTGGCGAGCCACCCTGCATTTCCACTCTGTCGCAGCGACGAAAGCTGTATTGCTCGTCAAGTCGGACGGACGCTGGCGGGTGACGGATGAGGGTCAGAAGTTTGTGACCCTGCCGGATTACGAACTCAAGCGGCTGATGCGGTCCCGCTACCGGGAATGGCGTTGGAGCCACCAGAAGGTAAAGACCGCTGGAATTGCAACCGCTGTCGACGAAACGCCGCCGCTCGACACTTCGGTTCTGTTCGAAGATGCCAAGGAAAAGGCCCGCGAGGAAATCGACACCTATCTCGACACCCTCTCGGGCTACGAATTCCAGAACCTCGTGGCGGCGCTGCTTGAAGGGATGGGATACGCCACAAGCACGGTTTCAAAACCAGGCTCGGATGGAGGGACGGATATCCTTGCCTATATCGATCCCTTGGGCGCGCAGACGCCGCATATCCGGGTTCAGGTGAAGCATCGAGACCAGACAGCTTCGCGTGAAGATGTCGCAGCACTTCGAGGCATCATCCGGGGCGATCGGGAAATTGGGCTGTTTGTTTCTTCCGGTGGCTTCTCAAGGGAGGCGCGTCGCGAAGCCGGCAATGGCGCCGTTCACATCGAACTGGTCGACCTCGACCGCTTTCTCGAACTTTGGCTGCAGCATTACAGCAAGATCCCCGAAGTCAGGCGATCGAAGCTTCGCCTTGAGCCAATCCACTTTCTGGCCGTGGTCTCGCTCACGTGAGGCTTATCGGCGCGGGGAGTTCGTTGATACAGACTCGACGTCGTCCCTGCGAACGCAGGGACCCATACCGCGTGATCCCTCGATGAGGCGCGGTGGCTTATGCTCTGCGTCAATCAACTGGGACGGTGGGCTGCTGAGGCGAAGCCGTCTTCCCGCCTGCCCTTTACACCGGCCGCGGCGTATGGGTCCCTGCGTTCGCAGGGACGACATGGTCGTGTGGAGCGGCCAGCGGAGGTCACACCAGCTTTACTGCACACTCAGCGCGACGAAGCGCAATTCGCCTTCGCCGTTCGAGACCAGCAGCAGCACCGACTTCTTGCCGTCCTTCTTGAGCTGATCGACGCGCTTCTTGATGTCGGCGGCGTTAGTGACCGCTTCCTGCGCCACCTCGACGATGACGTCGCCGGCGGAGAGCCGCTTTTCGGCGGCATCGGAGTTGCCATCGACACCGGTGACGATCACGCCCTTGACGCTGTCCTTGATCTTGTACTTCGTGCGCAGGTCCTTGCTCAGCGCGGCGAGATCGAGGCCGAGCGCCTTTTGCGTCACCGGCTTCTCGGCGGGGTCTTCCTTGGTCTTGGCAGCGGCCTGCTGCACCTTTTCGTTGTCCTCGAGGCGGCCGAGCGTGACCTTGCGGCTTTCCTCCTTGCCCTTGCGGATGATGACCACGTCGACTTCCTTGCCGACCGCGGTGTCAGCGACGACGCGAGAGAGATCCTTCGGGTCCTTGACGTCCTTGCCGTCGAACTTGACGACGACGTCGCCGGGCTCGATGCCGGCGGGCTTGGCCGGCCCCTTGTCGTCGACACCGGCAACCAGCGCGCCGCGGGCGGGCTTGATGTTGAGGCTTTCGGCGATTTCGTCGGTGACCTGCTGGATCCGCACGCCGAGCCAGCCGCGGCGCAGTTCGCCGAACTGCCGAAGCTGATCGACCACGCCTGCCACCGTCTTCGACGGCACCGCGAAGCCGAGACCGATCGAACCGCCGGTCGGCGAAATGATCAACGTGTTGACACCGACCACCTCGCCTTCGAGGTTGAACAGCGGCCCGCCGGAATTACCGCGATTGATCGATGCATCGGTCTGTATGTAGCTGTCATACGGGCCCTGGCTGATGTCGCGGTTGCGCGCCGACACGATGCCGGCCGTGACCGAACCGCCGAGGCTGAACGGATTGCCGATCGCGATCACCCATTCGCCGAGCCGCAGCTTGTCGGAATCGCCGAACTTCACCGCGTTCACCGGCTTCACCGGCTTGAACTTCAGCACCGCGATGTCGGTCTTCTTGTCGACGCCGACCAGCTCGGCCCTGATCTTGGTGCCGTCATTCATGATCACGTTGATCTCGTCGGCATCCGCGATGACGTGATTGTTGGTGACGACGACGCCCGTGGCGTCGATGATGAAACCGGAGCCGAGCGAATTGGTCTTGCGTCGCTGCATCTCACCGCTCTTGTCGCCGTCCTTGGGGGCGCCGCCGCGACGGTTCTTGAAGAAATCGTCGAAGAACTCTTCGAACGGCGAGCCCGGCGGCAATTGCGGCATCGCTTCCCTGTTGTTGCCACCGCCTTTGGCCTCGACGTTCTGCGAGGTCGAGATATTGACGACGGAGTCGATCACCTTTTCGGCAATGTCGGCGATGCCGTCCGGCCCGCGCGCGCTAGCCGGCACCGACGCCAGCAAGCTGGCGGCACTGAGCGAGATCGCAATCCCCATCAGGCGCAGGCGGCGGCTCAAGGCGGGTCTGGCACCGGTCATGTCGGCTTATCTCCAAGGGGGTGAATACGGGTCCACAGTGCGCCCGAACCGGTCCGAGGCGCAAGCATCTGCGCCTGACATTCCGGCGAAAAACCGGGCCCAGGCGGCTCACGATTACGTTGACGCCACAGCTACTTGCGTCCCTGGGACGTCGTCATTCCAAGCGCGCGAAGCAAATTTAAGGCGTGCCATTGCACGGCGCAAAATCTCGAAGTTCCCGGGTGTACAATGGCACATCCCCGATGTGCAATTGCACATCGTGGGTACTGTCCTTCGGACCGTCCCGAAATGACGGTGACCGTCTTACCGCCGCACGAACCAGATCAGGAGCAGACCCACGACCGCCGAGACGATGCCGACGATCCGCAGGATATTGTCAGGCGTAGCCAGCGCGCTCTTCATCGCCCGGCGCATCCAGGCCGGGCTGGCGGCGAACATCAGGCCCTCGAGCACAAAGAGGATGCCCACACCGACGAGGAAGTCGGTGAACGCTATGGACCTCATCGGACACCAACCCCCGCTATTCAAGCGCCTTTTGCTTTTATGCCGGCGAAGCGGGTCCGCTTCGCCGTAACGCGTGTATTCCGGCCCGGACGTCTATGGCTTCGGCGCCGCCGCGGCCGTCGGCGGATGGCCCGACGGATTGGCAAAGAAGCGGAAGAACTCGGAATCCGGCCGCAGCAGGAAACGGGTGTCGTTGGAGCGGAGCCCGGTCTCATAGGCCGACATCGAACGATAGAAGGCAAAGAACTCCGGATCCCTGCCATAGGCCTCGGCGAACAGCCGGTTGCGTTCGGCGTCGCCCACGCCGCGAGTCTGCTCGGCGGTCGAATTGGCCTCCGCGACGATGACCGTCGCCTCGCGATCGGCCTTGGAGCGGATCTCCTGCGACTTCTGGCCGCCCTGGGCGCGGAACTCCGCCGCCTCGCGCTGCCGTTCGGTCTGCATGCGCTGATAGACCGCCTGGCTGTTGGCCTCCGGCAGATCGGCGCGGCGGATACGCACGTCGACGACCTGAATGCCGTACTGATCGGCCTCCCTGTCGAGCTGGTCGCGGATGCGCGTCATCAGGCCCTCGCGTTCGTCGCGCACCACATTGATGAAGGTGACCTCACCCAGCACGCGGCGCAGCGACGCGTTCAGCAGCGTCGTGAGCTGGATGTTGGCGGCCTGGATCGAACCGATGCTCTGATAGAAGCGCAACGGATTCTTGATCCGGTAGCGGGCGAAGGCGTCGACGACGAGCCGCTTCTGGTCGGAAGCGATGACTTCCTGGGACGGATTTTCCAGATCGAGGATGCGCTTGTCGATGCTGATGACGGTGTCGATGAACGGCGCCTTGAAGTTAAGGCCCGGCTCGGACACGACGTCGACCGGCCGGCCGAGCCGGACCACGAGCGCCTGTTCGGTCTGCGACACCGTGAAGATCGAGCTGTAAATCACGATAGCCGCGAGGAACAGCACGACCAGGGTGACAATACCTGCAACCGGAGACTTCATCGGGTGCCTCCCTGCTGCTGCTGGCCAGCCGTGGGCGCCGGCCGGCGCGGCGTCAATTCGCTGAGCGGAAGAAACGGCACGACGCCCTGTGCGGAGTTGCCGCCGTCATAGACCAGCTTCTCGGAACCGCCGAGGATCCGCTCCATCGTCTCCAGATAAAGTCGTTGCCGCGTCACATCAGGCGCCTTCTTGTATTCGTCAAAGACCTTCTCGAAGCGCGAACTCTGGCCCTTGGCCTCGGCAATCGCCTGTTCCCTGTAGCCTTCAGCAACCTGCAGAATCTGCGCAGCGCGGCCACGTGCGTCGGGAATGACGCGGTTGGCATAAGTCTGCGCCTCGTTCTGCAGCCGCTCGAAGTCGGCGCGCGCGGCCTGCACGTCGCGGAACGCGTCGATCACCTGCGCGGGCGGGTCGACCTTCTGCATCTGCACCTGCGTGATCTGAACGCCGGAGCCGTATTGATCGAGCGTCTTCTGCATCAGCTCCTGGACGGCCTGCTCGGTCGTGTTGCGGGCGCCGGTGAGGATCGGCTGGATCTGCGAACGCCCGATCACCTCGCGCATCGCGCTCTCGGCCACCGCTTTCACGGTGCCTTCGGGATTCTGGATGTTGAAGAGAAAATTGCCGACGCCGTCGGGCTTGATCCGCCACAACACGGTGAAGTCGACGTCGACGATGTTCTCGTCGCCGGTCAGCATCAGGCTTTCTTCCGGCACGTCCCGCATGGTGCGGCCGCGCCGTGCCGGATCGTCGATCAGCGACATGCCGATCGAGAGGGTGGAGACGCGCAACGCCTTCGGCAGCAGCACGGTCTCGATCGGATACGGCAGATGATAGTTCAGGCCGGGTTGCACGGTGCGCACATGCTTGCCGAAGCGCAGCACGACGCCGAGTTCTTCCGACTGCACGCGGAAGAATCCGGACAATCCCCAGATCGCCAGCGCGCCAACCAGCACCAGCGCGACGCCCATGCCGCTGAAATGTCCGCCCGGCAGAAGCTGCTGCAGCCTGTCCTGGCCGCGCCGCAGAAGGTCTTCCAGGTCGGGTGGCCTCGGCCCGACCGATTGCGGACCGCCGCCCCATGGTCCCTTGGGACCCTGGCCCCACGGTCCGCCTCCGCCTTGATTCTTCCACGGCATATAAACTCTCCTCTGCGGGGGGCCCGGGTCCGCCTGTTGGGCAAGATGCCTTAAGCCTCGCATATCCGCCCGGCTTTATAGGGGACCGCTAGGTCCCTTACAACGCAAGCTTACCGCTCGAAGCAGCTATGCCTGACGCCATAATTGTCAATGCAAACATTGGTTAGCGAGGTTAACGCTGTTGGCGCCGACGAAATGTCACATAGGAGAAATCGGCACTGTCGTGCGGGCCGGCCGGATTCCGCACCCGCGCCACCTCTTCCCAAGCGGTTTCATCGACGGCCGGGAAACGCGTGTCGCCGTCGGGCCGGGCATGCACCTCGGTTAACTCCAGGCGATCGGCGCTGTCCATCCATTGGGCATAGATTTCCGCGCCGCCGATCACAGCGATCTCAGTGGCGAAACGTCGCAGCGCATCGCCCGTGGCGATCGCCTTCGCGTCGGTGAAGGAATGGGTAACCACCACGCCATCGGCGCGAAAGCCCAAGTCGCGGGTGACGACGATATTGGTCCGTCCGGGAAGCGGCCGGCCGATCGAGACGAAGGTCTTGCGCCCCATCACCACGGGCTTTCCTGTCGTCAGCGCCTTGAAGCGCGCCATGTCCGATTTCAGCCGCCACGGAATGGCGCCACTTGCCCCGATCACGCCATTCTCCGCGACCGCAACGACGAGAACGATTTCCATTACCGCGTCCCTTGCGCCAGCGCCGCCAGATCAGGACCGCCGACCCGGCAAATCGTCCACTCGTCCATCAGGACCGCGCCGAGCGATTTGTAGAATTCGATCGACGGCGTGTTCCAGTCCAGCACCGACCATTGCAGACGCGACCAGCCGTTTGCCACGCATTCCCTGGCGAGATGCACGAGGAGCGCCTTGCCGATGCCCTTGCCGCGCAGCGCCGGGCGAACGAACAGATCTTCCAGATAGATCCCGGAGCGGCCGCTGAAGGTCGAGAAATTGACGAACCAGACCGCGAAACCGGCAGGCATCCCGTTCCATTCGGCGATCTCGCAAAACAATCGCGGATTGGCGCCGAACAGCGCCGCATCGATGTCGGCCTCCGTCGCCTCCATTTCGTGAAGCAGCTTTTCGTACTCGGCGAGTTCGCGAACGAAGGACAGGACAAGTCCCGCTTCGCCCGGGCGCGCGCGGCGGATCGCGAGGGACATCAGATGCTCAAACCGCTGCTCATACAGCCACTTCGGCCTTGATGTGCGGGTGCGGATCGTAGCCTTCGAGCGCAAAGTCCTCGTAACGGAACGCGAAGATATCCTTCACCTCCGGATTGATCTTCATGGCCGGCAATTGGCGCGTCGGCCGCGTCAGTTGCAGCCGCGCCTGTTCGAGGTGGTTGGAGTAGAGATGGGCATCGCCGAGTGAGTGCACGAAATCACCGGGCTTCAGGCCCGTCACCTGCGCGACCATCATGGTCAGCAGCGAATAGGAAGCGATGTTGAAGGGCACGCCGAGAAACACATCGGCGGAACGCTGATAGAGCTGGCAGGAGAGCTTGCCGTTCGCGACGTAGAACTGAAACAGGCAGTGACAGGGCGGCAGCGCCATCTTGTCGACGTCGGCCGGATTCCAGGCGCTCACGATCAGCCGCCGCGAATCCGGATTGCGCCTGATCATGTCGACGACGTTGGAAATCTGGTCGATGCTGCGGCCATCAGGCGCCGGCCATGACCGCCATTGCGAGCCGTAGACCGGGCCGAGATCGCCATTGGCGTCGGCCCATTCATCCCAGATCGAAACGCCATTGTCCTTGAGGTATTTGATGTTGGTGTCGCCGGCGAGGAACCACAGCAATTCGTGCACGATCGCCTTCAGCGGTAACCGCTTGGTGGTCAGCATCGGAAAACCGGCCGACAGGTTGAACCGCATCTGGTGACCGAAGATCGACAGCGTGCCGGTGCCGGTGCGGTCGTGCTTTTCCGCGCCGTCAGAGAGGATCCGTTCGAGCAGGTCGTGGTACTGGTTCATGGCTGAGTTTCGGGCCTTTCGGGAAGGCGAATTTAACGACCGGGATAGCCGATCGACACGCCGATTCGACCCCTCCCGGCGATTATACCCGGAAAAATGATCATCCCCGGCACAAACGACAAGGGGCGGAACCTGCGTCCCGCCCCTCGCCCATTGCCTTGATTGTGTGGATTAATTCACCGCTTTGAGCACCGGCGTCCACTTGGCGATTTCGTTCTTCACCAGCGTTCCCAGCGCCGCAGGGGTGCGGTCGGCGGGAGCCGGGATCACGCTGCCGAGATCGAGCAGGCGCTTGCGCACGCCCTCGTCATCCAGCGCCTTGACGACGGCGGCGTTCAATTTGGCGACGACATCCGCAGGCGTTCCCTTCGGCGCGAAGATCGCGTTCCACGCCTGGGCCTGGAACGCCGGCAGCCCGGCCTCGGTGGTGGTGGGAACATCGGGTAGCGACGGATTGCGCTCCGCTGTCGCCACGGCATAGGCCTTGATGGTGCCGCCGTTGACCTGCGGCACGGCATTGACGATCTGGTCGCACATGTAATCGACCTGCCCGGCCACCAGCGCGTTCATCGCCGGACCGGTGCCGTTGAAGGGAACGCCGATCGGCTTGACCCCGAGGACCGAGTTCAGCAACTCGCACGAGACGTTCGAGACCGAGCCGACGCCGGCATGCGCCGCGTTGACCTTGCTTTCGTTCGCTTTGACGTAGGTGATGAATTCCTTGAGATCCTTTGGCGGCAGATCCTTGCGCGCCAGGATCAGGATCGGCGTGCCTGCGAGCAGTCCGACCGGCTCGAAATCCTTTTCCGGGTGATAGGCGAGCTTGGGATAAAGCGGCACCGAGGCCGCATGCGTGCCCATATGCCCTGTTATCAACGTATAGCCGTCATTGGCGGCCTTCGACGCGCGCGTGGTGGCGGTGGTGCCGCCGGCGCCGACGACGTTTTCGATGATGATGGCTTGACCGAGCGTCTGCGCCATGTGGCCGGTGACGATGCGCGCGATGACATCGGTCGGACCGCCCGCCGCGAACGGCACGATCATGGTGATGCTGCGCGTCGGATAGGCCTGAGCCTGAGCCTGCGAAGAAGACAAGCCCATTCCGGCAAGCACTGCCAGAAAACCGCTCGCGAGCGAGCGACCGTACCAATTCATTTTTGACCTCCCGATATCCGTTGCAGTGCCGATCCCGCCGGCCGGCATCATTTTCCATGGCATAGAAAATTAGCCCGAAGTCAACCAGACTTCGGGCTGCGACGCACAGACGCAGGTCAGTTCTCCGACTCCACAAAGACCTCGTCGCGCTTCTTGCGCAGCGAAGGCAATACCGCAAGCACAAGCAGGCCCGCAGCGATCGCCATCAGCACCGCCGACAACGGGCGGGTCAGGAACACTGACCAGTCACCGCGCGAGATCAGAAGTGCACGACGCAGGTTTTCTTCCATCAGCGGTCCGAGCACCATGCCGAGCAGCAACGGCGCCGGCTCGAAATCGTGCTTGATCAGCCAGTAGCCGACCAAGCCGAACGCGCCTGCGAGCATGACGTCCGTTGGGGCGTTGTTCACTGAGTAGATGCCGATGGAGCAGAAAACCACGATCGCCGGAAACATCAGGCGATAAGGCACCCGCAACAGCCGCACCCAGATCCCAACCAGCGGCAGGTTGATGATTAGCAGCATCAGATTGCCGACCCACATTGAGGCAATCATGCCCCAAACGAGTTCCGGCTGCTTCTGCATTACCTGGGGACCCGGCACGATGCCGTGAATCGTCATCGCGCCAACCATCAGCGCCATGACGGCGTTGGGTGGGATACCCAGCGTGAGCAACGGGATGAACGAGGTCTGGGCCGCAGCATTGTTGGCGCTTTCGGGCGCCGCGACGCCCTGGATCACCCCGTGGCCAAACTGCGACGGATTCTTAGATATCTTCTTTTCGAGCGTGTAGGCGGCGAAGGAAGCGATCACGGCGCCACCGCCCGGCAGAATACCGAGCAACGATCCAAGCACGGTGCCGCGCAGAATCGCGGGGGCCGAATCCTTGAGGTCTTTCCGCGTCGGCATCAGACCCGTGACTTTTTCCTGAACCAGCTTGCGATCGGTTTCACCGCCAGCATCGAGATTTCTGATGATCTCCGCAAAACCGAACAGGCCCATCGCCACCGTGGCGAAGCCAAGTCCGTCGGCGAGTTCGGGAATGTTGAAAGCCATGCGAGACGCACCGGTCTCGATGTCGGACCCGACCATGGACAGCAGCAGTCCGAACACGATCATCGCGATCGCCTTCAGCACCGACCCCTTTGCGAGCACAACCGCAAAGATCAGGCCGAGAACCATCAGCGAGAAATATTCGGCAGGACCGAACGCCAGCGCGAGCTTGGTGAGCGGCGCGCCCAGCAGCGCGATCAGCACGGTCGCGACACAGCCGGCGAAGAACGATCCGATCGCGGCGATCGCGAGCGCCGGACCGGCGCGGCCCTTTTTCGCCATCTGGAAGCCGTCCAGCGCGGTGACCACCGAGCCGGCCTCACCGGGAATGTTGACCAGGATCGAGGTGGTCGAGCCGCCATACTGCGCACCGTAATAGATGCCGGCCAGCATGATCAGCGCGCCAACCGGCGGCAGGCCAAAGGTAATCGGAAGCAGCATGGCGACAGTGGCGATGGTGCCGATGCCCGGCAGCACGCCCACCAGCGTGCCGACCAGCGCGCCGATCAGACACAGCAGAATGTTGACGGGAATCGGAATCGAAGCTCCGCCCAGAAAGGCGGGCGTCCACTGTACGAACTGGAAAACGACACCGAAGCCGAGCCCAAGATTTGAGAAGATATCTCCCATCGTACCCTCAACGTATCAGGAAAGTCGGCAGGAGCTGCAAAGGCAGTCCGAGCGCGTATGGAAATAGCAGGGCGCAAAACGCCGTCAGGCAGGCGCCGACGATCAGTGTTTCTACCCACCGTGTCTCCGGTGTTCCGCATGCCGCGATGACGAAGCTTGCCATGGCCGCGAAGATCATTCCCATCGGCCGGATCGTAAAGGCAAACGACAGGATCGCCAGCGAAACAAACAGAGGACCCCGCCAGTGGTATTTCGCGAGGTGAGCGCCTTCGGTGAAAACGCCGACGAGGGCGACGGCAGCGCCCAGACCCAGCAGCAGAAATCCAAACATCCGGGGCGCCGTGCCGGCGCCGAACGAAAATCCGCGCATGCCCTGCAGGTCGCTCGACGCCCAAAGGGCGAACAAGGCGATAGCCATCAGGGCTACTCCGCCGATGAAATCCTGCGGGCCGCGAACCCATTTCGGCAAGAAAGATTTGACCGGCTCCTGGCCGGGCGTGGCGTTCATGGATACTCCTCCCCCAAAGCGGGCTTGAGCCCGTTGCTTGGATAACCTGAATACTTGTCCCGGAAACTTGCTAGCGAGTTTCCTCAGACAACGCCAGCAAAACCCAAAAAGCTTCCGGGCCGATTGGCAAATGATGTCGTAAGCTTGCAATCAGGCTCACCGAAGGGCCGCAGATCGCAACCATTGCGATTGGAGCACAGCAACATCCGAGCATTAGCCGATCGGACACGCGATCCAGACGCCATGCCGGCGAAATCCTGATGCTGGGACGCGATCGGCATCTGGTGCGCTTCGGGAATGGTCGAATTCGCGGCGAAACCGCAACTGAGCGATGTCAAACCGAAAGCCCCGGGGCCGGTAATCCCCTGCCGTTCAGCGCCTTTGGCCCTATTTTTCTCCAAACTTGCACCCTATATTGGGGGGGCCGGTTCGCCGGCTATGGAAATAAATGACCGTCGCAATAAACCATTCGGACCCGGGGGCAGTACCCGGCGCCTCCACCCAAGCCCACCCCTTTGGTGCGGGTTTCGGCGGGGGCGAACCAGGATCGACGAGGGCGTAAAGGGCGAGTTTTTTCTCGGTATGGTTCCGCCGTTATCGGGCTATGCAATAGTTGCAAACGACAACTATGCTCCGGTTGCTCAGGCTGCGTAACGCAGTTTGAAAGACCAAGTCTAAAGTCCTAGTGGGTTAAGCTCCGCTAGGCGGGGTTCGGAGGCACCTGGCAACAGAAGCCTCCACTTTATTCTTTTCATATCCGGCCGACGACGCCGTTCTGCCGCAAATTCGCTCCCTCACGCCTGCTGACCTGCGGCTCCCGCCGGGGTAGCATGGGGCAAAGGGGCGAGTCGGGAGACCGGCGGCCATCCAACGTAACAGGACGACCATGGCGACCGACCATATCCGTTATGACGTGCTGGCGCGCGACGCGCTGCGCGGTGTGCTGCGCCGCGTGCTGACCGACGCCGCCGAACACGGCCTGCCGGGCGAGCATCATTTCTTCATCACCTTCCTGTCCACCGCCGACGGCGTGAAGCTCTCGCCGCGGCTGTTGGCGCAATATCCGGAAGAGATGACGATCATCCTGCAGCACCAGTTCTGGGATCTGGTGGTGACCGAGGATCGTTTCGAGGTCGGCCTGTCGTTCGGCGGCATTCCGGAGCGGCTGGTGGTGCCGTTCGCCGCGATCAAGAGTTTTCTCGATCCGTCGGTGCAGTTCGGCCTGCAATTCGAGCCGTCCGAAGCCGTGGCAGAGGCGCCTGCGGCGAAGTTGCCCGCGGTCCCCGCTCCGTCTGCGCTACCCGTCGCCGCGCCGGAGCCCGCCGCGGAAAGCAAGGACGAGCCGGCGAAGACGGGCGAAGGCGCGGAAGTGGTGCGGCTGGATCGTTTTCGTAAGAAATAATCTACGCGCGGAAAAACCGCGACGCTGTAATGTACACGTTCCGCCATCTCACGGCGCAACGGACATTACGTATGGCTCGATCAGAAACATCCGGAAACAAATCTACCCGCAGCGAGACCGACAGCTTCGGTCCGATCGACGTTCCCGCCGACCGCTATTGGGGCGCGCAAACCGAGCGCTCGCGACAGAATTTCAAGATCGGACAGGATCGCATGCCGATCGCGATCGTCCATGCGCTCGGCCTCGTTAAACTCGCCTCCGCCCAAACCAACCGGGAACTCGGCTTGCTCGATGCGCGCCGCGCCGGCGCCATCATCCGCGCCGCACGCGAAGTGATCGAAGGCAAGCTCGACGATCACTTTCCTCTGGTCGTCTGGCAGACCGGCTCCGGCACCCAGAGCAACATGAACCTCAACGAGGTGATCGCCAACCGCGCCAACGTGTTGCTGGGCGGCAAGCTCGGCGCCAAGGAGCCGGTTCATCCCAACGATCACGTCAACATGAGTCAGTCGTCGAACGATTCGTTTCCGACGGCAATGCATATCGCCGCCGCGGGACGCATCATCGCCGACCTGATTCCGGCGCTCACCGAACTGCATCGTGAATTGCGCAAGAAGGAAAAGGCGTTCGCAAAGATCGTCAAGATCGGGCGAACCCACACCCAGGACGCAACGCCATTGACGCTGGGGCAGGAATTTTCCGGCTATGCTGCGCAGGTCGAGAGCGGCATCGCGCGGCTGCGCATTGCGGTGAAGGAACTGTTCCCGCTGGCGCAGGGCGGAACTGCCGTCGGCACCGGCCTCAACTCGAAGCCGCGATTTGCAAAACTGTTTGCCAGGCACGTCGCGAAAATCACACGACTGCCCTTCACCAGCGCGCCAAACAAATTCGAGGCGCTGGCTTCCAACGACGCCTATGTCATGGTGCATGGCGCGATCAATTCGGTGGCGACCGGCCTGTTCAAGATCGCCAACGACATTCGCCTCTTGGGCTCGGGCCCGCGTTCCGGTCTCGGCGAATTGATCCTGCCGGAAAACGAACCGGGCTCGTCGATCATGCCCGGCAAGGTCAACCCGACCCAGTGCGAAGCGATCACCATGGTCTGCTGTCAGGTGTTCGGTAACCAGACAGCCGTCACCGTTGCCGGGAGCCAGGGACATTTCGAATTGAATGTTTACAAACCCGTGTTGGCATATTGTATGATGCATTCCATTCAACTGCTGTCGGACGCGGCGCGCTCGTTCACCGAACATTGCGTGGTGGGCATACGCGCCGACGAAAAGCGAATTCGCGATTTGATGGAGCGCTCGCTGATGCTGGTCACCGCGCTGGCTCCGAAGATCGGATACGACAACGCGGCGAAGGTCGCCAAATCGGCGCACGCGCGCGGAACAACATTGAAGGAAGAGGCTGTGCGCCTCGGGTTTGTGAACGCCGCCGAATTCGAACGCCTGGTGCAGCCGGACAAAATGACACACCCGGGCTGAAGGCCACGGCCATCCCCGGGAAACTACGGGTGAGAAATATAAATTATGGATCATACCTGAAGAATGAGGTTGATCATCTATCGCGATTGCATCGACGCATGGTAGGAGCAGGAATTATTCGGTTTTCGCAGAGCGAAACATATTTTTTGATGCTATCAGAGAGTCCTACACGGGGATTCCGAATGACTATGCAATTTGCCAGCGCACGACACGACGTTTTTTCAGCCAATGAATTATCATGCCTTCGAGTCGCCGGATGATGGAAGCGAACATGGCAGACGTGATCAACCTGAAGCGATTCAAGAAGCGTAGCGAACGGGAACAATCGGCAAGGCAAGCCGATGCCAACCGCGCGCGCTTCGGCCGGACCAAGGCCGAACGCGCGCTCGATGAACGTCGCAAGGATCGCGCCGGCGATCTTTTGGACCAGCACAAGCTCGATGACGGAGGCGCGTCATGAAGTCACCCGTCGTCAAACGCTCGATCGTGGTCGCCGGCCACAAGACCAGCGTCAGCCTCGAAGAGGCGTTCTGGAACGGCATGAAGGAAATCTCGGGGCTGCGGAACATGACCTTGTCCGAGCTGGTCGGCGAGATCGACAGCAATCGCCAGCAGGGCAATCTGTCCTCGGCGATCCGACTTTTCGTGCTCGACTATTTCCGCACCCGCGCCATGCCGCCGGCTGCCGCGCCGGACGCGCCGCGGCCGCAGGCTTAAGGTTTAGATCAGGCGAGCGCGCCGCAAGCGCGCCCGCTCTGCTCCACCGCAACGCTCAATAAACGAGTCCGGTGCCGGGCGGCTTTTCGAGCGCCGTGGCCAACGACCGATATTCTTCGCAAGCAGTGCCGCAAATCGCCGCGATACGGCTGAGATGATACGACGCCTGGTCGCGATTGCCCTGCTCGATCTGCCACAGCCCGTAATACTGCCACGTCAGCACGTGGTTCGGGTCCGCCTTCAGCGCGCGCTCATACCAGGTCTGCGACAGCTTGTAGTCGCCGAGCTTGCGATAGGAATAGCCGATCAGATTGGCGACACCTGCGTTGTCGTCGTGGCCGAGCGCCTTTAGCTGTCCGATGGCGGCGGCATAATCGTTGCGCTCATAGATCGTCGCATGGGCGGCGCGGTATCCCTGCCGGAAGGCGGCATCGTCGACGCTCGACTGTTTGCTGGGCTTCTTCTTGGATTTGGCGCTCGATCTGGGAGCGGATCTGGTGTCCGGCGGTGGCGGGGTGGCCGAAGGTGGATCGCCGCCGCCTCCCGCCGCAAAGGCCGGAACGGATGGCGGCGCTGCGACCAGAGCCACCGAAAACAGTGCCAGCGTTGCGAGCTTGATTGCCGATTTCAACATGCGAACCTCCGGTTTTCCTGCGTGAGCGAGTCCATGGTCCAGCCGCAGGTACAGACCCCGCCGGGCGGCAAGTATTCCCGCCGGCCGCGCAGAAGCGTTGCGCGTTGCGGCAGGCTGGACGAATGACGGGGCAATGCGTATTTAATTGATGGTCGTCGCAGTTCCCCGCAAAAGCGGCGGGAGGAACCCGACGAAGACCGACGGAAGACAAAGACTGACGGAAGAAGACCCGTCACCGAGAACCCTGGAGAGAGAAATGGACATCGCAAAGCTGACCGCGCCTCGCGACCTCAGTCCATTTTCGGAAGCTCTCCATGCCTGCCTTTCTCGTTCTGGATTCCATCTCCCTCGCCACCCCTGACGGACGTCCGCTGTTCGATGGATTGACGCTCGCCATCGGGCGCGAGCGCACCGGCCTTGTCGGCCGCAACGGCTGCGGCAAATCCACATTGCTTCGCCTGATCGCGGGCGAGATCGAACCAGCAGGCGGATCGCTGCAACGCATCGGCTCGATCGGCATGCTGGCGCAACTGACCGATGAACGACTGACGGTCGACGAGGCGCTCGGCGTCGCCGGCGATCTTGCCCGGCTGCGCCGGCTCGAACACGGCCAAGGATCGCTTCAAGCATCGCTTGATGACGTCGCGGAGGCTGATTGGACGCTGGAAGCGAGAATACAGGTGGCGCTGGTCGAAGCCGGACTGCCGTCGTTGCCACTGCATCGCCCGATCGTCTCCCTGAGCGGCGGCGAGCGAACGCGCCTCGCGCTGGCGCGCCTCCTGATCGCGGCGCCGGATCTGCTGCTGCTGGACGAGCCCACCAACAATCTCGACGCTGACGGCCGGCAGGCCGTGGCGCAGTTGCTCGAACGCTGGCAGGGCGGCGTCCTCGTCGCCAGCCATGACCGCGCGCTGCTGGAGCGCGTCGACCGCATCGTCGAACTGACGCCGATCGGCATCAGCATATTCGGCGGCGCGTGGTCCGCCTTTACCGAAGCGCGCGAGGCTGCCCGCACCCGCGCCGCCGATGGCCTCGACCGCGCCTCGGATGCCCTGCGCAACACCGAACGCGCGCTGCAGAAGGCCCGGGAAAAGAAGGCGCGCCGCGACAAGGCCGGCCGCGCCTGGCGCGCCAAGGGCATCGAGGACAAGATGTTCATGGACCGCGAGAAGGAGCGCGCCGAGAACAGCGCCGCGCGCGACAGCCAGCTCGCCGGCCGCCTGCTCGGCGAGCGCACCGAGGCGCTGGAGATGGCCAGGGCGCAAGTCGAGATCCTGACGCCGCTTTCGATCGATCTGCCGCGCACCCACCTGCCCGGCGGCCGCGAACTCATTGCGTTGAAAGACGTGGTGATGGCCTTCGGAGAGCGACATCTGTTCGGTCCGCTGTCATTCGACGTTCGCGGACCCGAGCGGATCGCCATCCGCGGCGCCAACGGTTCTGGCAAGACCACCTTGTTCCGCCTGCTCACCGGCGAACTGAAACCTGCAAGCGGCGACGTCGGCCGCCTCACCGACCGCATTGCCGTACTCGATCAGCACATCGGCCTGCTCGATCCGGCGGAGAGCATTCTCGACAATCTGCGCCGCTTGAATCCGGAGCTCTCGGCCAACGAGGCCCACGCGGCGCTGGCACGGTTTGCGTTCCGTAACCGGGCGGCGCTGCAGATCGCGGCCACACTCTCAGGCGGCGAACTGCTGCGCGCGGGCCTGGCCTGCGTATTCGCCCGCCCGCAGCCGCCGTTCCTGCTGCTGCTGGACGAGCCGACGAACCATCTCGATCTCGCCGCGATCGAGGAACTGGAAGATGCTCTGAAAGGATTCGACGGCGCGTTGATCGTCGTCAGCCACGACGAGGCGTTCTTGCGGGCGATCGGGATCGGACGGGAGATCGTGCTCGGTTAGGCCATGTACCTATAAAACCGGTGATGTGACGTACAGAAAAAATGTCTGCTTTGCCCTTAGAGCGACGCCGTTACCGCACGGCAGCGAAGTGACGGGAAGTGCCACACTCGGACTCATGCACCGCAGCAAAGAACGTCGCTATTCGATCACATCACCGGCGAGCGTCAGCAAGCTCGGTGGGAGCCTTTATGCCCTGCTCGGCTGAATGCTGCGGTGTCTTGCGCCGGATTTGGTCGCGACGACCGCGTTGGCTGTACTATTGAACGCCGATGTGCCCTCAACATCTCCAGTCTAGCGTCGCGACTTCGCTATGCCCATCAAGCGGCTGTAGCCGAGGACATCTGCCGCGAGAATGGCTGCGAGGCGGCGCGTCGTCATTCCGGCATCCCCACTATCCGGAACGCTTCCGCATACCGTTGAATAATATCTTTGGATCGCCGAAGGCGGTACCGCTTACTTAAAACAGTCGAGAGTCGCTGGGTGGGGTCGATTTGTCTCGCGACCGCCCAAGCCTGTCGCGCTTCTTCAACCCGTCCGGCCATCGCATGGCAAGCGATCAGGGTGTGATGTGCAGCTACAAAATTGGGGTTCTGTTGCACAGCAATTTTCGCCCACAAGGAACCATCCTCATATCGACCAGCTGAGAAATGAGCAGCTGCTATTCCATTCTGGGCCAAATAAATTCGTGGATCGAGGGGGCTCATCCGTAGACCGATTTGGAATTGTTCTATCGCGGCATCTCCGTCACCGAGATAAAGCTGTACATAGCCGTTCCAGAATCGTGCGGCGGCCAAATTTGGATCGAGGCTTATAGCCCGCGCCAGTAGCGCCGATCCCTCCTGTACCTCTCCTATGAATAGCCCGAGGGCTTGCCCAGCTAGTGCAAGCACCAGGGGATCATCTTTACCAAGCTCAAGGGCCCGCCTCGTCAATCGGCGAGCCTCAGTTTCATCTTCAGCATCAGCAATATTCCAGCCAAACCCCCACCGTTGGACATAGCAAGTTGCTCCCAACGCGAATGGGGCTGCATAGCCGGGATCGAGATTGTTTGCCGTCCGGGTGAGCTTAAGCGCCTCTATATTCGCTTCTGGTGTAAAGCGATAAAAACTTGCCAGGGCGCGAAGATAGTAATCGTACGCTTGCAGGCTCTCGGTCGGTTTGCGCTGAGCCCTCGCAATTTCGGACCACTCAAGTTGAGGCGCGATTGCGCCTATTACGCTCGTCGTCACACGATCCTGCAAATCGAAAATGTCTTCGAGTGTACTGTCGTATCTGTCTGCCCAGATATGGTTAGCCGTCTCGGCATTAATGAGCTGTCCTGTGATACGAACGCGATTGCCGGCCTTGCGGACGCTGCCCTCCAGCACGTAGCGGACGCCGAGTTCACGCCCAACTTGCTTGATATCGACGGCTTTGCCTTTGTAGGTGAAACTGGAATTACGTGCGATGACGAACAGCGACTTGGACCGTGACAGTCCAGTGATGATGTCCTCCACCATGCCATCGGCGAAATAATCCTGCTCGGGATCGCCACTCATGTTCTCGAATGGAAGCACGGCGATAGACGGCTTGTCGGGGAGCGCCAGAGCTTGCGTGCTCCCGACAGGCGGCTCATTCGGCGCTGCCGCAGAACCGCTCGCATTCATCCTCAACCGCCACGCCCGCATCGGTTCAACAATATTCTTCAGGTTCTGCGGACCCATATCCTCAAAGGCGAAATTGACCTTCCCGCGGACCTGACGTTGTGCGTCGTCAGAGATGCAAACGCCACCCGGCTCCGCAATCCCTTCAAGGCGAGCGGCGATGTTGACGCCGTCGCCAAAGATATCGTTGTCATCGACGATGATGTCGCCGACGTGGATGCCGATGCGAAATTCGATCCGCTTGGCCTGCGGCATGGTAGCATTTTGCTCAGCCATACCGCGCTGGACCTCAATGGCGCAGCGCACCGCATCTACGACACTGCCGAACTCAGCGAGCACGCCATCGCCCGTGTGCTTGACGACCTTGCCACGATGCTCGCTGATCTTGGGATCAGCGAGCCCACGCAAACGCTCCCTCAGCCGGACGTGTGTCCCTTCCTCGTCCAAGCCGGTCAGGCGACTATACCCAGCCACATCAGCCGCAAGGATAGCTGCAAGCCGCCGTTCAACGCGATTGTCGGTCAAAA
This sequence comes from Bradyrhizobium sp. SRL28, assembly GCF_018596315.1. Taxonomy (GTDB): domain Bacteria; phylum Pseudomonadota; class Alphaproteobacteria; order Rhizobiales; family Xanthobacteraceae; genus Bradyrhizobium. Next base: position 63,799 of record NZ_JAHEAG010000003.1, read on the forward strand.
CGGCCTCCCGAGATCGGTAGATCCGTCGGACATACCAAAGCATGGGGCGTTGCCCTTGGGCTAGGGCCAATGTCCGAGTTGGATCATTTTCGACCGAGTCTGCGTGCGCTGCCTTTCATTTGATGTCCGCTTTGCCCCAAAGCGACCGGCTGCCTATGGCTGCGCGCTAATGAGTCCATGCCCTAGTTCGAGCGCGGCGGCGGATTGGCGACCTGCGGCGTCAGCGCCAGCGGCGGACGCGGCGGCTGCTGCTTCTGCTTGGCCGCGCCCGGCGCGGGCTTCACGTCGATCGGCGGCGGCAGTGGCGCAACCTGCGGCTGGCCGGCGACGGGCGGCGGCGGCGCATTGACGACGGGCGGACGCGGCGCCGTTGCCTTCTTCGCGGGAGGCTGCCGTGGACCTCGACCCTTCGGGGCCACCGGCGCGGGCGGCAGCGCCGCCTCCGGAATCGGCGATAGTCCCTCCGCGGGCAGCACGATTGGCGGCGGCGCCGGCGGCGGCGGCTCGCCACGTTCGATCGCATCGAGCCTTCGGGTTTCGTGATCGATCGCGCGCACCGCCAGCCACGAAGACAATGGAGCAACGTCGACGCTGCGGCTCATCGCGTCGGGCGTGCCCACCGCAAGCAGTTGAATCTCCGGACGCCCGGTCGTCATCGTCAAGGAAAGGGCGGCTCGGATATCGGCCTGATCGGCGCCGATATCGTATCCGCCGGAGACAGTGGCCCGCACGCCATTGCCGTCCAGCGTCGTCGAGCCCACGCGAAGCCGGCCGTCCCTGACGGTGAACGGGATTTGCGCGGAAGGAACCGCAAGCGCGCCGGCCGGAAGAGCGGCTTCGACAATCTGCTTCAATCGAACGTCGTCCTTTGCCTGCCCGCTGTCATTGGCGCGGACCGCTACTTCGAAGGCGCGCGGATCGAGGCCCGAGATCCTGGCCGCCTCCAGCGTCAGCGTTCCGCTGCCGGACAGCGCGCCTGCCAGCGCAGAGGCGCTGCGGCCCTGGCTCGTCAGCGTCATCTGCATCGACGCGCGGCCGGCCGGCATCGCGAGGTTACGATAGCGCAGCGCCGTGCCGTCGACGCCGGAGAACTGAACGCTCGCATTCAACACAATGCCGCTCGCGCCCGGCTTCGTATCCATGCTGGCGGTGACTTCGCCGCCGCCGATCTTGCCTTTGATGGCATCGAAGCTCAGCGACTGGCCGTCGCTCTTGATCACCCCGCTCACCGGCTGCAATTCGCTTCCGCCCGGAAGCAGGCCGCGCAGCGCCTGAAACGCGATCCTGCCGCGCCAGCCCTTCGCCAGCCCGGTGCCGAGCGGCTCGGCGGCATCATGTCCGGCGGCGCCGACCGCCAACGCAAACGCCGGCGCCAGCGCGAGCTGGTCGGCGCCGATTTCACCCTCGATCTCCTTCTCCTCACCGAGCGTCACCGCCACGCTGCCGCGCAGACGCGAACCGCCGGCGCTGCTGTCGAGATCGTCGAAGATCAGCTTGTTGCCGGTGAGCTGCACGCGCGAAGACAGGCCGATGTTCTGCGCCAGCGTATCCGCCGGCTTGAGACCGAGCAGCGGCCCGAAATCGGCGCGGCGAACTTTCAGGCCGAGATTTGCCTGCGCCTCCGGCGCCCATGGCTCGGCGGAGCCTTCCGCTTCGGCATCAATGCCCGTTGCCGAGATCTTTGCCTTGAGCCGCAATGGCGCACCCCACGCGCCGGTCGCGGTGCCCTCGAACTGCCCAGGGCCATCACCCGCCGCGACGACGCGATCAAGACCGAGCCCGGCAAGCAAGGCGCGACCTTGCTCGGACGACAATTTCGAATCGACCCAGACTTCACTGCGCCCGAGGGCTGCGAGATCGAGGCCCTGGATTGCCGCGACAGCCGGCCTGCCTGTGATCGTGGTGACGCCCTTGAGTAGCGGTGAGTCGAGATCAGCGACGGCACGCGCCTGGACCCGGTCGGACTGCGTCGCATTTCTGGTGAGATCGAGCGCCAGCTTCAGGCGCGCCGGGCCAGGGCTGGTCCCCATCGCATTAAGTCGCGCAGCCAGCGCCGGTGAAAAGGGAACGATCAAGCTGGTCAACCGGCTGAGCGAGGCGGCGCTCGAATTGAGCGCGAACCATCCGGTCGCGCTGACGCGGTCGAAATTGCCCGCGCCGTCCAGCGTCACGCTTTCAAGCTGGCCGACCTTCAACTGCTCGAGCGATATCTTCGCCGGCGAGTAGGCTAGTCTGGCGAGCAGCGGGCTCAACTCCTGGCCGGCGGAGGTGGCGCGGCCGATATCGAGCGAAAGCTTCGCCTCGTCGGGCCACTCGCCTTGCGGCCCCGCCAGCGACCGCGCAAAGGCCGTGGCGGCATCGAGATCGAGACGCTCCGCCTTCAGCTCCGCATCGACCCGGGAGCCGTGAACGGCTTGCCGGTACGACACCACGACCCGCCCCTCCACCGTGCCGCCATCGATGTCGGCCTTCATGGCGTCGATGGCAAAGCCCTCGGGTGCCACGGTCACGTCGCCGCGCAGCCGAAGCGGCTTCTGGCTGCGATAGGCGGTCTCGCCGCGGCCCTGCAGCCAGGTCAGCAGCGCCTCGGGATCGGAGGATTCGACGCTGAGCGCGGCCTTGAAGCTATCAGGCGTAACGCTCTTCGCACTGGCCTCGCTGAGCGAAACCCTGGTCGCGCCGGGCGCGCGGAACTCCAGTCTTCGGAGGCTCCAGGATTTGGTATCGCCTTGCAATTCGGCAGCGATGTCCTGCAACGGGCGTCCGCCCAGCATCACCTGCTCGGAAGCGAGTTCGATCTGCGCGCGGACCGGCAGATGCGGAACGACTGATGTGATCGCCCGCAGCGCCGGTAACGCGCGGGCCGGCTCAGCGGCGTTGTCCTTGGCGACGAACCTGTCGGCATCGAGCTGGCGCGCCGACAGCGCCGCGCGCAAAAGCGGTTCCGCACCGAAGCGGATGTCGCCATTGCCTGAAAGTTTCAGCGCGCGTTCCTCCGGGCCAAAGGTCACCTCGACCTGCTCGAGCCGCGCCGCCGAATAATCGGACTTGACCTTCGCGGCGATGCGCCACGGCAGTTCGTCGCCCTTGCCCTTTTGGGCGGGAGCAGCCAGCGTCATCGCGCCTTCGAAGCGCGGCGCGCGGGCATCGAAATTCAGGACGCCATCGAGATCGATGGCGAGCGCGCGCTGGCCCGGATCGATATTGAGATGCACGCGGGTGCCATTGCCGTCGGGGCCCTGCCCCGAGGAGACGCGAAACGGATAGCGCGTGCCCGACAGCATGAAGTTGCCGTCGCCGCGGACCGAGCCGGCCAGCGAACGCACGTCGCCACTGAAGGCGATATCGTTCAGTTCGAGCGTAGAGCGGCTGGCCGCATCATGCAGGGCGATGCGGCCGGTGAGATTGAGCCGATCGATCGCCAGCGAGCCCAGATTGACCGTCCCGGTCGTCGCCGGCCAATCGATGCGCCCCTTCGCATCGAGCCCGAGATCGAGCGACAGCCCGTTGATGGTTAATTCGGTGGCGCGCACCTCGCCGCGCATCAGCGAACCCAGACTGAATTCCACGTCGAGCTTGTCGGCGCGAACCTTGCCGAGATCGTTGGCGCCGCCGACCACCACCGAGCGCAGCTGCAGCGACGGCGCCGGCAACAGCCGGGCGTCGAGCTTGCCGCCGACACGGACCGGCGCGCCGATGATCCGCGTCGCCTCGGCCTCGAATTGCGGCCGGAACTGGTTCCAGTCAATGAAATACGGCCCGACGAGTGCGGCAATCAGCGCAATGATGAAGGCGATTGCCAGGCCGAGCAGCGTCGTCTGCACGGTATCTCCCTTTGAACCACCCCGGCGTGCAGGCCGCGCTACGCCGAACCCGGCCCCGGAGCTGCCCGGAATATAGAGAGAAGTGTGGCGAAGTCACAGCGTCATACTGACAGGAGCCCTGTCCGGCTCCAGGCACCGGAGCCGAGGGTTAACATTGCCGCGCCGAGCCGTTACCAGCTCGCCGGCAGGCGCTTCAGGCCGCGCAGCACGAAGGTCGGCCGCCATTCCGGATTTACAGCGTCATCCAGCCGCAGGTCCGGCAGCCGGCGCAGCAGGGTCGAAATCGCGACCTCGGCCTCGATTCGCGCCAACTGGGCTCCGAGGCAGAAGTGGATGCCGCCGCCAAAGGACAGCGGCCTGACATTGGGCCGGGCGATGTCCAGGCGCTCCGGGTGGTCCGGATAGACCGCGGGGTCGTGGTTGGCCGAGCCCAGCAGACACAGCACGCTCTCGCCCTTGGGAATTCGCTTTCCGCCGAGGTCTTCGATGTCTTCCAGCGCCACCCGGCCGGTTAGTTGTACCGAGGAGTCGTAGCGCAGGAATTCCTCGATGGCGTTGGTGATGAGCTCGGGCCTGGCCTTGAGCAGCGCGAGCTGGTCGGGATTGCGATGCAGCGCCAGCAAACCGTTGCCGATCAGGTTGACGGTGGTCTCGTGGCCCGCGCCGAACAGGAGGATGATATTGGCGGTCAGCTCCTCGTTGGAGAGCTTGTGGCCGTCCTCCTCGGCCTGAACCAGCTGCGTGATCAGGTCGTCGCCGGGGGTCTTCCGCCGCAGCTCGAACATCTGCTGGAAATACATCGCCGCCATCGCATTGCCGGCGTTGCCCTGCTTGATCTCCTCCGGCGTCAGCGGCACCGGATCGAGCAGGCGCCCGCCATCGCGCGAACTCGTATAAAACACCTCGCGATGCTCCTCGGGGATTCCGAGCATGTCGCAGATGATGGTGACCGGCAGGCGGAACGCGAAATCCTCGATCAGGTCCATCTTGCCCTGCGGGATGATGCGGTCGAGCGTCTCGTCGACGATCTGCTGGATGCGCGGGCGCATGTCCTCGACGCGGCGCGCAGTGAACGCCTTCACCACCAGCCCGCGCAGGCGGGTGTGGTCCGGCGGATCCTGCTGCAGCATCCAGTGGCTCATGCTGCGGAACACCGGCTCGTCCATGATCTTGGGGCCGTAACGGCGCATCGTGCGCTCGACGTAATCCTTGCCGAACCGCTTGTCGCGCAGCACGAGGCTGGCCTCGGCGTGGCGGCTGCAGACATACATGCCGAGCGGCGTCAGGTGCACCGGATCGGTGGTCCGCATCCGCTCGTAGTGGGGATAGGGGTTGCGAATGAACTCCGGGGCCAGCGGGTTGAACAGCGGCGCGCTACTGGCAGTCTGAACATGCTCGTTCATGGTGACCTCACTGGTTGCTGTGCGCAGTTCAAAGCGTTTTCCCCCCGGAGCCGATCGATCGAAACTCGATACATTATTGTATTGAGTTGCATTCTCGCCTAAACTGGGCAGATGTCAAGAGTGCGAACCAGACCCACAAGGGACGACACCCGCGAAAAGCTGTTCGAAGCGGCGGCGCGCGTGTTCGAGGAACAGGGCATCGGCGGCGCCAGCATCGAGGCGATTGCGGCGGCGGCCGGCTTCACGCGCGGGGCGTTCTATTCGAACTTCAAGAGCAAGGACGAACTGATCATCGCCATGCTCGAGGATCACGTCGAGCAATCCATCGGGCGCATCCGCGATCTGCTCGACAGGCACAAGAACCTTGCTGATTTCATCGACGCGCTGAAGAGCATGGATAAAAGCCATCACGATCCACTCGGCCGCTCTCCCCTGCTGCATATGGAAATGATCCTGTTCGTGGCGCGCGCCGAAAAGCGCCGGCCTGAACTTGCCAAGCGGCTGCGCGCCCGGCGAAAGCTGGTCACCGACATCATCGAGACCACGGCCAGGAACAGCGGCCGGACGACAATTCTCAATCCGACATGGGCCGGCGCGCTGGTGCTGGCGCTGGAAGACGGCTTTCGGCTGCACCGCCTGATCGATCCCGAGACCACGCCGCCCGACAGCTTTTTTCGCGCCATCGGCGACCTGCAGCGGACGATGGGAATTTCATCGGCCTGAGAGGAAAATATCCGCCTCGCGAAAGCCACCACAAATCGCTAACGTGAGCAGATGCCTGCAAACGCCGACACCGGAAATTCGACGCATTCCGCGAGCCGACGCATACGTCGCTTCACTGCACGCGTATCGTTCCGCCTGAAATGCCTGCTCTTGATTTTGCTGTGTTTGTCGGGTGCGATCGACGCCAGGGCCGAGGAAGTCATTTCGCTCGCGCTGCCGATGAAGTGCCAGCCGGGCGTGACCTGCTTCTTTCAGAACTATGTCGATCACGATGCCTCGGACAAGGCCCGCGACTATCGCTGCGGCGGACGCAGCTATGACGGTCACGACGGCACCGACATCCGGATTCGAAACCTGGAAATACAGAGACAGGGAATAGAGGTGCTCGCCGCGGCGCCGGGACGCGTCATCGGGACGCGAAATGACATGGACGACGTCTCGGTGAAGACCGCGGGCAAGGCCGCCATCGCCGGAAAGGAATGCGGCAACGGCGTGGTCATCGACCATGAAGGCGGCTGGCGCACCCAATATTGCCACATGGCCAAGGGCAGCGTCCGGGTCAAAGTCGGCGAACAAACGACGGCCGGGCAGCCGATCGGCCTGGTCGGCCTATCCGGCGATACCGAATTCTTTCATCTTCATTTTACGGTGCGGCATCGCGGAAAGATCGTCGACCCCTTTGCCTATGGTGTGCCTGCGAATTCCTGCGGCGGCGGCCGGTCGATCTGGGCCGCTTCCCTTGGCGAGCAAACGGAATACCGGCCCCGCGAAATCATCGATTACGGCTTTGCCGGTATCGCGCCGACCATGGAACTGATCGAGTCCGGGGAAATCGGCAAGCATCCCTTCGCGTCGGGCTCGGATGCACTCGTCGCTTATGTCAGGGCCATCGGCCTGCAGGCCGGCGACCAGCAAGTCCTCACGGTGCAAGGCCCGGGCGGTGCTGCCATCTCAACCAACAATCTTCCTGCGCTCGACCGGGACAAGGCGCAGTTTCTTGTCATCGCCGGAAAGAAGCGCACGGAGGTGGCGTGGCCTGCCGGCCGCTACAGCGCGACATACCGCGTAACCAGAGACGGCGCCGAAGTGCTGCGAAAGACTTTCGACGTTGAATCACGTTCTCGATGAGCCTTGATCCGCGCGTTACGGTAATTGCGGCTAGCCCGCGCCACTCTTGATGTGCGCCCTGTGCATTTGTCCCGCGACCGCCCTCACCTTGCGCGGCGACGCCCGCCAGATCGCAACCGCCGACAGGATGCTGACGGCAATGCCGATCGTAAAGGCTGACGTGTAGCTGCCCGAAAGATCGTACAGCAGCCCGGTCGCCCACGGGCCTGCCGCGCCTCCGGCCAGTGCCGCCAGCATGATGGTGCCGAAGATACTGCCGTATTGCCTGCCCTGAAAAATTTCCAGCACCACCGCGCCCATGACCGACGTCAGGCCGTAGCCGAGCGCGCCTTGGGTGAAGATCATGAGATAGACCAGCGGCAATACCGGCGCGAATTTCAAGGCGATCAGCGCGGCGAAACAGATCGCAAAGCCGGCGCAGCTGATGGCCCAGATCCATTCGCGCCCGATCCGGTCGGAAAGATGCCCGAGCCAGATCTGACCGGGGATGCCGAGAAGGCTGACGACGCCGAGCGCCCATACCGCAACGTTGGCGCTGAAGCCGATGTCCAGCAGAAATTTGGTCTGGTGCACCTGCACCGCGTACCAGACATAAAGGCCGCAGAAGTAACCGAGCGAAATCCACCAGAATCGCGCGGTGCGCAGCGCGCGTCGCAACGTCCAGTCGGTATTGGCCCACACGGGATCGACGACGTTCGAGCGAGGCGCGGCCGATGTCGCCGACGGCGCCGCGTCGCCATCCGGCAATAGCCCGATATCCTCGGGGCGCATGCGCAGCAACAGATTGATCGGCGCGAGCACGGCGAGCACCAGGATGCCCATCGCGGTGCAGGCGGTGCGCCAGCCGGTCTGCTCGATCAAATGCTGCACCCATGGCAGCAAGGTCACCGAGCCGATGCCGACGCCGGCAAAGGCGAGCCCCATGGCGAGCCCGCGGCGGCGAATGAACCAGTTCGGCAGAAACAGCGATTGTCCGGAATAGCCGAGGCACACACTCCCCGCACCGACCAGCACGCCGATCGTGAGATAGAGATGCCAGGGCTGCGTCGTCAGCGGCGCGAGCAGCAGCCCGCCGCCCATCAGCGCGACGCCGAGCTCCATCACCGCGCGCGGACCGAAGCGATCCATCATGCGCCCGATCAGCGGACTGACGGCACCGGAAACCACGAAGCCAAAGGAAAACGCGCCCGCGGTGACGCCGCGATCCCATCCGAACTCGCCGATGATCGGCGGAAAGAACAGCGAGAACGCCGTCCGCGCATTGACGCCGATCGCCATGGTGACGAACGTCACCGCAACGATCAGCCAGCCGTAGAAGAAGGGAAGACGCATCACCGCGTTACCGTTTTGTTTTTGCCGCGTTGGTGCGGATGATCAGATGAACGTCACGCTGGCACTCGTGCCTTCGGCGGTCAAGGACGGCGCGTCCAGTTGTCGGCGTTGACGGCGCCGGGAGGAACCTCACCGCCGACGATCTTCTCGACCTGCCGCACCGTCTCCAGCGACTGGCTCTCGATCGCCGGCGGCGTCAGGCCGCCGATATGCGGCGTCGCGATGACGTTCGGCAGCTTGGCCAATTCCGGCGTCGGCATCTGGTCCAGCGCGCGGCCGACATCCATCGCGGCGCCGGCGATGCAGTTCTCGCGCAGCGCCGCTGACAACGCGGCCTCGTCGACGAGATTGCCGCGCGACAGGTTGATGAAGAAAGCATGCCTCTGCATGCGCGCCAGCGCCGCCTGCCCGATCAGATTTTCGGTTTGCTCGTTGGCAACAGCGAGACAGACGACGAAGTCGGATCGGACAAGCAGATCGTCGAGCGGCACATGCTGGAGACCGTGTTCGCTGACGGTCGCAAAGGGATCGGCAATCAGAACTTCCATGCCTAACACCTTGGCGATCTGAGCCAGGTAACGGCCGATGCTGCCATAGCCGATGATGCCGAGGCGGCTGCCGGCCAGTTGCCGCCCCATGATGATCTCGGGCTTGCGCTCCGAATGGTAGTCAGCGGTCGCGCGCGACACGCCACGCGACAGATCGACCATGAAGCCGAGCGCCAGTTCGGCGACCGATTGGACGAAACCCGGCCCGGCCCGCGTGACCAGAACGCCGGCCGCGGAAGCGGCGTCGACATCGATGTTGCGAATATCGACCGCGCAGCGAACGAAGGCGCGCAGTTTTGGAAGCGCTGGAAATATCTCGCCCGGACCCGCGGTGAGCCGGTCGGCCACGATGATATCGACGTCGCGCGCAGCCTGGATCAGGCCGGCGGCGTCGAGCGCGCTGTTCGATTCATACAGCTTCACCTGCGCGATGGCTCGTAGCCCGCTGAGGCTGCGTTCGCCGTAATACTGGGCGCGAGACTGCGGCGTGTGGGTCAACAGGACTTTCAACGCTGGGCGGCTTCCCTATCGATCGTCATGGCATGTGGCGTCACGGCCGGCACATCTATGGCCAGACCGCCGCCTTGCGCAAGGTGGCGGGGCCGCGCCGGCCTACTTCGTTCGCGCAATCGTCGTGCCGTCCCACGCTTCGCCGGCGGGATTTTCGAGTTGCTGCCGGCAGCGGTCGATCATCGCCGATGACGCCGCGTCGTCTTTGCGGATTTCCAGCACCTTCTCGAACGCACCGATCGCGGCCGTGAAATCGCGCGCGCGGAAGGCGGCCAGGCCGGCCTCATAGCAAGCCACCCAGTCGGGCACGCCGCCGAACTCGCCGGCCATATCAAGCAGTTCATAGATCTGCAGTCCGCCCGCGCGGCCATAGACCGCCAGACGGTCGAGTTCGCGAACCACGATGCTCTTCCCCGCTAGCCGGCGCGTCTCGGGGCCAATGATGATCGTGGAGCCGTAGGCTTTATTGGTGCTCTCAAGCCGGCTCGCAATATTCACGGCATCGCCGATCACAGTGTAATTCAGCCGCACTTCCGATCCGATATTGCCGACCAGCATGTCGCCGGAATTGATGCCGATGCGAATCTTGACGCGCTCGCCATGGTCGTCGACGAGACCGGCCTCTTCCACCGCGCGCCGGCATGCCAGGGCCGCCCGGCAGCAATCAACGGCATAATCCGGATTGGGCGACGGCGCGCCCCAGAACGCCATCACGGCATCGCCGATGAACTTGTCGATGGTGCCGTTGTGGTTTTGAATCTGCACCGAGACGCTGTCGAAATAGCGCGACAGCAGCGGAATGATGCGGTCGCCGAGCCGTTCCGACATCCCGGTGAAGCCGGCGAGGTCGATGAACATCACGCTCATTGGCCGCACCGCGCCGCCGAGGCGCGCCCCGTTGCCGTCGCTGATCAGCCGCTTCACCAGATCGGCGGGAATATATTTCCGGAACGCCGCAAGCCCCTGCGCCATGTCGCCGATAGCACCGGAAAGATTCTCGATCTCGGTCAGCCGCGACGGATGCCGCTGCACCTTGTCGAGGTCAAAACGCTCGACATGCCTGATCTCGTTCACCACCTTGATCAGAGGCGCGGCGATCAGGCGCTGAGCGAGCCACGCCGACAGCAACCCGGCGCAAACGATCAACACCGCGAGGCCGATCAGCAGATTCCGGATCGTCATCTGGACGGGTCCGAGAAACTCCGATTCCGGCACCACCGTTACCAGCGACCACCCCGGAAACGAGATCGGCGTGATGACGGCCTGATAGGCCTTGCCGTCCCGAGTCACTGACGTATTGAACGGCTGCCCCTCGCCGGGTTCGTAGGCGCTGCCGGCATTGCGGATCGCCTCGACCGCGACCGGCAACAGCAGGTGATCGGTCTTCAGCGCCACCAACTCGCTGGCATCGGGATCGGGTGAGGCCACCACCTTGCCGTCCCGCTCGAGAAGAAAGGCGCCGGCGGATTTTCCGACCGTGAGCTGCGACAGGAAATTCGAGACACGGGTCAGTTCGATGATGATGGCAATGACGCCTGCCGATTTCCCGTCGATGTCGACCGGGGCCGAGAAGGCCGCCGCCAGCGCTTCGCCACGCGGATGCGTCGTCAGCGTCGACCAGTATTCGTCGTTGGTCTCTTTGGCGACCCGAAACCATTCCTGTTCCGTCACGGAATAGTCGGTTTCTTCGAACCAGCTGGCCTTGAGCCGCAGATCGTTGCCGACGAATTCGTAGCGATTGATGCGCATGTTGCGGTCGGGCGTGATCTCGAGCATTTCGATGATGTTGTTGCCAAGCTTGTGCCCGGCAAAAAACGATCCGTCGGGCCATCCGAACGCCACCCAGGAGATGGTCGGCTGCGACAGCAATTGCGACCGGAAAACGATTTCGCGTTTCCTGGCGTCGCGCGGCTCGAACACTTTCTCGGCCAGCAGCGTTCGCACCGCCATCATCGACGACCGCGCCTCCGTCGTGACCGATTGGAGTTCGTCGCCCACTGCCGAAACGATCTGGTCGTTGATGGTGTTGGCGAGCGTCTGGCTGACCTGATGGGCGGTGCGCCACCACAGCAAATGCACGCCGACGGCGCTGACGATGATGGACGTCAGCACGAGGGCGGAAATGGCGGTGCGGATGCCGAGGCGCATGCGGGGGTCCTGTTTCGCGGGGCCGTTACCGGCCTTACGAGACCATACCAGCGCCTGTTTCAGCCGCGAGGCCATTTCGGCGCCCCGGACACGGCTCTGTGACCGCAGTTGAGCCGTAATGACGACGAAACTTATCGATTGGCTGTTCCGTACATGCCAGGACGGCGCTATGCCTTGTGGCAATTCTCGAAGGTCATGCAATGCACGATGTTTCCATACCGGCGGCCCTGATTGCCGGTCTCGTCAGCTTCCTGTCGCCCTGCGTACTGCCGCTGGTGCCGCCCTACCTGATCTATCTCACCGGCGCGACCATCGAGCATGTCGCCAATGACGGGCCGACGCAGGCCTCCAGGCGCGCGGTGATGACCTCGGCGCTGATGTTCGTGCTCGGCTTTTCCACCGTCTTCGTGGCGCTCGGCGCCAGCGCCTCCCTGATCGGCGGCCTGATCCGCGCCTGGTCGGCAGAGCTCTCGATCCTGGCCGGCATCGTGATCATCATCATGGGCCTGCATTTCCTCGGCCTGACCCGGATCGGGCTGTTGATGCGCGAGGGACGGATGACGATGGCAAAGCCGGTCGGCCTCTGGGGCGCCTATGCCATGGGCCTCGCCTTCGCGTTTGGCTGGACACCCTGCATCGGTCCCATTCTGGCGGCGATCCTGTCGATCGCGGCGGCCGAGGCCACCGTCACCAAGGGCGCCGGGCTGCTCGCGGTCTATTCCGCCGGGCTCGGAATCCCGTTCCTGCTGGCGGCCTTCATGATCGAGCAGTTCTCCTCGCTGTTTGCGCGGTTGAAGCGGCACCTCGGCAAGGTCGAGCAGGCCATGGGCGTCCTGATGGTGATCACCGGCATCGGCTTCCTGACCGGCTCCGTCACCAGCATCAGCATCTGGCTGCTGGAGACTTTCCCCGCACTGCAAAATTTCGGTTAGGCCCCGTAACAAGCGGGCGAGCCATTGCGAAATTGCTGTCAGGACCAGATCACTGCGATCGCGGCCGCGGCTTTTTGCGCGCACTGGATTGAAAGAAGCCGCAGGTCGCGGCATCGCCAATAATTAAAGGGGGGTTCGCATGTATTTCATCGTCCATCTGCTCATCCTGCTGCCCGCGCAAATCGCATCGCATTTTTCCTGGGCCGGACCGCTGATCATGCGGTTGATCGTCGGTTACACCTTCATGCTGGCCGGCTGGGGCAAGCTCAATAATCTGGCGCAGGTGACCGAGAACTTTATCGGCTGGGGCATTCCGTTTCCCAAAATACTCACTCCCTTTGTGTCGGGCGTCGAATTTTTCGGCGGTGCGATGCTGATCCTCGGCCTGTTCACGCGAATCCCGGCCGCGATGCTGGCAGTGGTCATGGTCGTCGCCATCAAGTCGGCGAAATGGGGCGACGTCGATTCGCTGGAGACGCTGCTCGGCTTCGAGGAAGCGACCTATTTTGCTGCCTTCATGTGGCTGGCGATCTGCGGTCCCGGCGCTGCGTCACTGGACCGGCTGCTGGTGAATGCGGCCGGCCACAGCAAGAAATCAACCTGATCTCACAATCCTGTGACAGCGGCGAAAAGCTGAGCCCGGATTTTGTCGCGCGCGTAGCTGTCGAAACGCCAGCGTTTCCGGGAGCCGCCATGACACTCGTCCGCATCGTCGCCTTCGCCCTCGCCACGCTTGTGGCGTCTCCATCGTTTGCTTCGGACGGGCCGAAATGGAGTGAATGGAGCGACGATCTGTTCACCCGCGCGCAGGCCGAACAACGCTTCGTCATTCTCGATCTCGAGGCGGTGTGGTGCCACTGGTGCCACGTCATGGAGAAGACGACCTACGCCAATCCCGAGGTCAGGGAATTGCTGGCCGCGAAATATCTGCCGGTGCGGGTCGACCAGGACGCCAACCCCGATCTGTCGAGCCGCTATGGCGACTGGGGCTGGCCGGCGACCATCGTGTTCGGCCCCGACGGCACCGAAATCGCCAAGATCAGGGGATATATCGAGCCGGAACGGATGCAGGCACTACTCAAGGCGATCATCGACGATCCCTCACCCGGACCGTCGGTCGGCGAAGCCTTTGAGGTAAAGCCGTCCACCTCCGCCTTCCTCGACAAGGAACAGCGCGCCGCGCTGACCAAGAATGTCGACGAATCCTACGAGGAAAAACTCGGTGGCTGGGGCGAGAACCAGAAATACATCGACGCCGACAGCATGGATCTGGCGATCACCCTCGCCGAGGCCGGCGACGCCACCGCGATCAAGCGCGCCCGGCAGACGCTGGATGCCGCCATTGCGCTGATCGATCCGGTCTGGGGCGGCGTGTACCAATATTCCGAAGGCGGCTCCTGGACCCGCGCGCATTTCGAAAAGATCATGTCGTTCCAGGCGCAGTATCTGAGGCAATACAGCCAGGCCTATGCGCTGTGGAAGGATCCGAAATATCTCGCCGCCGCACGCAGCATCGAACGCTATCTCGCTGACTTTCTGACGAGCCCCGACGGCGCGTTCTATGTCAGCCAAGATGCCGATCTCGATCACGATACCGACGGGCACAAATACTACGCGTTGTCGGACGGCGAGCGCCGCAAACTCGGCATGCCGCGCATCGACAAGAATTTATACGCGCGCGAAAATGGCTGGGCCATTTCAGGACTTGCCGCGTACTATAACGTCACCAACGATCCCAAGGTGCTGGCGATCGCGGAACGCGCGGCGAAATGGGTGATCGACAACCGCGCGCTGCCGGATGGCGGTTTCCGTCATGGCGAGAAGGATCGCGGCGGACCATTTCTGGGCGATACGCTCGCGATGGGCCAGGCCTTCCTCGAACTCTATGCCGCCACGGGAAATCGCGACTGGCTCACTTCGGCAGCCAAGGCGGGCGATTTCGTCGCGACCTTCCGGGATGAGGCCGGCGGCTTCGTGACCTCGAAGACCGCGGAAGGCAAGACCGGCGTGCTCGCAAAGCCCGCCAAGCTGATCGACGATCAGGTTCAGGTCGCTAGATTCATGAACCTGCTCAACCGCTACTTCGGCAACGACTATCGCGAACAGGCGGCGCACGCGATGCGCTATCTCGCCAGTGCCTCGGCCGGCATGATGCGTCCGCTGCCCGGCGTCCTGCTCGCCGACGAAGAACTCGCGGTCGAGCCCACCCACATGACAATCGTCGGACACAAGGACGACGCCCGCGCGAGAACCTTGCACACCCTGGCCCGTGCGCTGCCGGCCCGCTACAAGCGCCTGGAGTGGCTCGATCTGCGCGAGGGCAAGCTGCCCAATCCCGACGTCGAATACCCTGATCTCGGCGAACCCGCGGCGTTCGCCTGCAGCAACCGCATCTGTTCGTTTCCGTCCTTCAATGCTGAAGAGTTGCGGGCGACGGTAGCGCAGATGGCCAAGCTGAAACCGGTGCGCGGCTAGATGACTGGAATTTCTTGTGCAACGCACTGGTCATCGGCATCCGCGCTAATCCATTGATGTACCGAGCGTTCTGATCTCGTACGCTCGCAGAGGACGGCGCGGCGCGTAACGAAATACTCTCAAGCCGCCGGCGTTAGACATGGACCTGATGTCCCATACGAAAAAAAGAAAATTTTCTTTTGAAACTCTGTAACCAAATCGCCTGATGCCCCGTAGCTGGTTTCGGATGAGCACTCAAATCACGGAGACCTGACGTCCTCCGGCAAGCCACCGCGATCTGACTGGCATCCGTCCCTCCCTGCGTCGGCGGGGTCTTAGATCGAACGATCAACCGATCTCGCGGCGTTACTTTG
Organism: Bradyrhizobium sp. SRL28; assembly: GCF_018596315.1. Classification (GTDB taxonomy): domain Bacteria; phylum Pseudomonadota; class Alphaproteobacteria; order Rhizobiales; family Xanthobacteraceae; genus Bradyrhizobium. The sequence goes on from NZ_JAHEAG010000003.1 coordinate 79,175, forward strand.
TCTTCAAACAATCATCGAGGAGATCGTCATGAAGTTGAATTCCAAATCCGGTGCGACGCTCGCCGCTGCCGCCGCCACCCTGTTCCTCGCCGGCTCGGTGGTGTCGACGGTGTCGACATCAGCGAACGCCGCCGCGGGCAAGTGCATGGCCGGCAACGCCTGCAAGGGCCAGAACGCCTGCAAGGGCACCGGCTTCTCGATGGCTGGCGAAAAGCAGTGCGCCGCCATGGGCGCCAAGTTCGTCAAGGGCTGATCGGCGGATCAAATGCGAGGGAGGGCCCGGCGCTGCCGGGCCCTCGTTGTTTCGACCCGGCGGCCGAAATAAATTCGGTCCCGCGTGTAACCAAGGCCAGACCCACCGCGTAACTATCTCCGGGTGCCGTTTGTCGGCTGGAACTGTCGCTGCTTGCGGGCGATGCACCCTCACACTTCCTTTGGAGGATACAAATGAAGATGACTTCCAAGTCCGGCGCGACCCTCGCCGCCGCTGCCGCCACCTTGTTCCTGGCCGGCGCCACCATGTCGACCGTGACCCATGCCGCCGGCGAAGGTAAGTGCGTCGGCGCCAATGCCTGCAAGGGTCAGAGCGCCTGCAAGGGCGGGGCAAATGCCTGCAAGGGCCAGAACGCCTGCAAGGGCCAGGGCTTCTCGGCCATGACCAAGGAAAAGTGCGACGCTGCCAAGGGCAAGTACATGCCGTCTTAAGCCGCGACCCCGTCGAGGCCCGGTGTAGGCCGGGCCTCGTATCCATGCTAGGTTGAGAGTACAGTTTGGGACACGCCGCCTCGCTTGGCGGTGGAGCGGAGACGAGATGAACGTCGCAAGCAGATTGGACAGCTCGGCGGCCACGCTTGCAGACCGGCCGGCGAAATCGGCCAAGCCGCCGTTCCTCGGCTTCGGTCTCGGCCTGCGCCACCAGCATTATGACGAAATCCTCAGCGGCAATCCGCCGATCGACTGGTTCGAGGTCATCAGCGAAAACTACATGCTGCCCGGCGGCCAACCGCTGCGCACGCTCGATCGCATTTGCGAACGCTATCCCGTGGTGATGCACGGCGTGTCGATGTCGATCGCCTCCACAGCACCCCCGAACTTCGAATATCTGCAAGCCCTGAAGGACCTCGCCAGGCGGGTCGAGCCGAAATGGGTGTCGGACCATTTGTGCTGGACCGGCGTCCACGGCAAGAACCTGCATGATCTCCTGCCGATCCCCTACACCAAAGAAGCGCTCGATCACGTCGTCGGCCGCGTCCAGCTGGTGCAGGATTTTCTCGGCCGCGCCATCGTGCTCGAGAACGTCTCGACCTACGTCCAGTTCAGCAATTCCGAAATGACGGAATGGGAATTCCTGTCCGAGCTGTCGCGACGCTCCGGATGCTGGCTCTTGTTCGACGTCAACAACGTCTATGTCAGCGCCTTCAACCACGGCTACGATCCGATGACCTTCCTCAACGGAATTCCGGCGGATCGCGTGGTGCAGTTTCATATGGCCGGCCACAGCCACATGGGCACCCATATCATCGACACCCACGATCATCCAGTCTGCGAGGATGTCTGGGACCTCTACGTCGCTGCGCTAAAGCGCTTCGGCCGGATCTCGACCATGATCGAGCGCGACGACAACATTCCGTCGCTCGACGAACTGCTGGTTGAGGTCGTCAGGACCCGCGAGATGGCCGAGAAGGTCTTGCCCGCGGGCGTGCATGCGGAATGAGTGACTTCGCACGACAGCAGGCCGAGTTTCAGCGCGGCATCCTTGATGGCGACGACGCGGTGTTATCGGAAATTCTCGACAGCCCCCGGGAGAAGCGCGAGACGCTGTTCGGCGTCTATCGCTATGCCTATGGTTCGCGGCTGGTCGAGGCTGTTCGCAACGACCATGAGCTGCTGCATCTTTATCTCGGCGACGAGATGTTCGACGAGATGGGCCACGCCTATGTCAAGGCGCGCCCGTCCGGGCATCCGAACCTGCGCTGGTTCTCGCAAGGTCTGCCGGCGTTCCTGAAATCGACCCCACCCTACGCCGAGCACCCCGAGCTGTCCGATCTCGCAGCGCTCGAAAAGGCGCTCAACGACGCCTTCGACGCCGCGGAAGGCAAGGCCGTCGAACTGACCGACATGGCGGGCTTTGCGCCCGAAGCATGGTCGGGCCTCCGATTCCGACCGCATCCCAGTGCATGCAGACTTGAGCTAACGACCAACGCGGCCGCGATCTGGCTTGCGCTCAAGAACGACGAAGCGCCGCCGGACGCGACCGGGCTGGAGCAACCCGCGCATCTCCTGATCTGGCGTCAGGACGTCACGCCGATGTTCCGCGAACTTTCGGCGGAGGAAGCGATGATGTGGGACGAAGCCGCGAACGGCATTCCGTTCGGCGTGCTCTGCGAAATGTTAGCTACCTATGACGATCCCGACAGCGCGGCGGGCCGCGGCGCGGGTTATCTGCACGGCTGGATCACGGCAGGACTTTTGACGGATGTTTCCGTCGGCCCATGAAGGGGAGCGCTCGGCGAAATGGGAAAAGACACTGATCGCCATTTCATCGAGCGCATGCATTGGGATGAAGTCGCGCGGCGCATCGGCGATGGCGCGGTGGCAATATTGCCGATCGGCGCCGCCGCCAAGCAGCACGGTTTCCACCTTCCCCTCAACACCGACCGCATTCAGGCCGAATGGTTCGCGGGCAGGATGGCGGAAAAAATCGACGCGCTGATCTGGCCGACGCTGACCTACGGCCATTACCCCGCCTTCGTCGAATATGCCGGCAGCAACAGCCTGTCGATTTCGACCTTCGAGGCGCTCGTGCGCGAGGTTGCGGGGCAGATTCTCTCCAGCGGATGCCCAAAGCTGCTTGTGCTCAATACCGGGATCAGCACCTTGGCCCCGGTCGACCGCGCGCTGGCGCGCCTTGCGAGCGAGCGGGTCAAGCATTTGTGGATCCACGAAGGTCCGCGCTATCCCCGCGTCGCCAGGCAATTGGCCGAGCAGAGCCATGGCAGCCATGCCGACGAGATGGAAACGTCGCTGATGCTGGCGCTGGCGCCGCATCTGGTCGACATGACGCGCGCCGAAGCCAGCCCCGCGCTGAAACAGGAGACGCCGGGCGCATTGACGCCATCGGACCCGAATTCGCCGAACTACAGCCGCTCCGGCAGCTATGGCGATCCGACACGGGCGACATCGGCCAAGGGCGAAGCCTTGCTCGCCGCCATGCTCGACGACCTCCACGAACAGGCCGCCGCGTTCATCGCGCAAGGCACCGAGGAGCACCGGCCCGCGGCGGTCCAAAGCGTGCTGAGATGAAAGCCGCCGGCGCGTTTCGCTGGACCGTTGCCGCGGCCATGCTCGCCGCGATACTGGCAAGCACCCTGTCGTTCCGCGCCGACGCGCAATCGGAATATATGCGCGGCAATCGCATGCCCTATGATGCGTTCGACCGGCTGCCCAGGACCGATCTTGAAGTGCCCGGCGGCACCATCCATGTCGCGTTCGCGCCGGGCGACATCACGCTGCCAAAGGAAAAGCTGCTCGGCTGGATCAGGATGTCGGCCCGGGCCGTCACGACCTATTACGGGCGGTTTCCCGTCAATTCGCTGCGGCTGCTGCTGGTACCGGTCGATGGCGGGCGCATTCGCGGCGGCACGACGTGGGGCTATCGCGGCGCCGCCATTCGCATTCCGCTCGGCCGCGATTCCACCGAGGATGTCTTGCAGCGCGACTGGGTGATGGTGCACGAGATGGTGCACACCGCCCTGCCCGATATGCCGGATCGCTACGCCTGGCTGTCGGAGGGACTTGCCGTCTATGTCGAGCCGGTCGCGCGGGTGCAGGCCGGAGACCTTAACGCGCGGGAAATCTGGCAGGCGATGATGCGCGACATGCCGAAAGGTTTGCCGCAGGCCGGCGATCAGGGCCTCGACAACACCGGCACCTGGGGGCGCAAATACTGGGGCGGCGCGATGTTCTGCCTGCTGGCCGATATCGAAATCCGCAAAGCGACGAACAACCGCCTGGGCTTGCAGGACGCGATGCGCGGCGTGCTTGCCGCCGGCGGCAATCATGAGCAGGACTGGCCGATCGAGCGCATCCTTGCAACCGCGGACAAAGCCGTCGGCGTCGACGTGCTGACCCGGCTCCACAACGAGATGGGGCCGAAACCGGTGACGCCCGACCTTGCCGCACTATGGCGCGACCTCGGCTTGAAGCGGGTTGGCGAAGATATCGAATTCGACGACGCCGCGCCGCTCGCAGCGATCCGCAAGGCGATCACCGCGCCGCGTGGATAAACGAAGATCCGGCAGCCAGTCGCTGCCGGACCCTTTGCGCCACGGATCAGAACCGATAGCTGGCGCCGACGCGCACGAGGTGCATCTCGTTGCGGAATTCGGTTCGCGTACGGTCCTTGCCGGACAGCGTGACGCTGCCATAATCGGCATAGAGATATTCGCCGCGCCCGACAAAATGCTTCGTGAAGGCATACTCGAAGCCGCCGCCCACGATCAGCCCGGCCTTGACCTGCTCGTCCCAGATCATCTCCTGCACGGTGTCGCACCCCTTCTGCACCGTATAGCGGTAGCCATTGCCGACGCTGGCTACGCCGACACCGATGGCGCCGTACGCCAGCAGGCGGTCGAACGCGTAGCCGGCGCGCAGGCGAGCCGCACCGAAGGCGCCGAAGTCCGACAGCAGGGCGCTGTCGCCAAAGATCAGTTCGTCCCGCGACGAAGAGGACTTGCCCCACTCGAATTCGCCGCCGATCACAAAGCGGTTGGCGAACTGATGGTTGTAGCCGCCGTAGACGCCGACCGCGAAGCCGCTCGCCTGCCCCTCCGAATGACGGCAAGCACCATTTCGACAGTAATCGGCCGCCCACGCCGCATACGCACCGCCGCCGTAAACGCCCGCATAAAACCCGGTCCAGTTGTAATGAGGCGAAGGCAGGTCCGGAATACGAAGATCGGCAGCCTTAGCTGCCGATCCTGCCAGTAAAAAGCCACAAGCCGCAACAATCCCCCAGGAAACAAAACGCATCAACGCACCTCATCACGCACGACCACGCAACACATGTTGCGGAACCAAGCTGGAGAGGGAACTTCGGGCGCGACGATGTTTAAGTCGGGCGGCGCTGTGTTGAAACGAGGCTATGTTTGGAACCAAACTGCGACGGCCGCCACAATGTACAACCCTTGAGCGAAGAAGGTCGCTGCAAGCCGTTGCCCGCCACCTGCGGTTTCAGTTCGAAGGTGGCGGGCCGCGAGCGCGGCTATGGCGTTTCGAGCGAAGTGGATACCGATCACGCGTCACTCGAAGTCGGTCAGATCATGTTGAGCTGGAATCAGAACTCGGCGCGTTGTGAAAGCCGCCAGTCGATAAACGACCTCATTTCAGCCGCTGGAAGTCAGTTTGGGTCAACCCCGTTAGCGGACGCTGGAGGCGCTCAGGCCGAGCTTGCCGTCGCCACCCAGCCGCGGAACGAGAAGGCGGCATAGAAGAGCTCGACATCCGAGAATCCGGCCTCGCAAAGCAGCGCTTCCTCTTCGGCAACAGAAAGCAGGGGTAAGCGCCCAGCCATTCCCGCGGAGGCCATGGCCTTCCCCCAATCAACGCTGGTGCGGTCGGCAAAGGCCGCCGAGCGCGCCAACCAGCGTTCCGCACCTCCGCTCGGCACGCTGTGATGGGCGACAACAAGGCGTGCGTCCGGCTTCAGCCGACGATGGATGTCCTTCAACGTTAGCAGCCGCTCGCTCTTGTCGAGAAAGTGCAGCGTGAGCAGACATGCCGCTCCGTCGAACGAACCTGACTGTGCCGCATCGACGGTACCCTCTATCAGCATGATCCGATCGTTGAACGGCTCGATATTGCGGCGCGCAAGGTCGAGCATGGCGGCGGAGGGGTCGACGCCGGTGAATACCCATTGCCGCTGGGCTTCAGCCATCGCCTTCAGCTCCATGCCCCCTCCCGCACCGACCACGAGAATATGGGCCGCTTCTTGTGCCCGCTCGCTGAGGAGCAGCATCGCCATGCGATGGAGATCGGCCAGACCCGGCACCTTCCGTGGCGTGTCGTCCGCATAGGTTGCGACCAGGGCCGGGTTCGAGAAAGGTCCTTGGCTTTTGTGTTGGCGTCGTTGGGGGTGGACATGGGAATTCCAAGTCATGTATCAGATGGAGCTACATAAGGGCACGCAACTCATGTATCTTCAAAAGATACAAATGCACTCGCCTCCTGTCAATGATCTATGCGGTGCCTCGTGCAACGGTGACGCGCAGCGCAATATTTGAGGTTCAGGAGATGAACAGGGACACCAGACTATCCGACGTCCTGCATGTGCTGCTGCACTTGGGGCAAGTCGAAGAGCCGGTGACATCAGAGGTTCTGGCGAGAAGCATGGGCACCAACCCGGCCGTGTTCCGGCGGACCATGGCGGGCTTAAGGAAGGCAGGTCACGTCCAGTCCGGCAAGGGACATGGCGGCGGCTGGCAATTGGCGCGCCCCTTGCGCCAGATCAGTCTCCTCGCCGTTTATGAAGCGCTTGGCCGACCCAATCTCTTCGCCATCGGAAACCGCAGCGATCACCCTGATTGCCTGGTCGAAAGGAACGTCAATGCCGCTATGGCGGACACGATGGCACGAGCGGAAGCACTGTTCGTGGAGCGATTCGGAGAGGTAACGCTGGACACGCTTGCGCCGGGAAAACCGGAGCCGCTTTCGGTGCATTGCCGGAAGACTGTTTAAGCACGAGGATGATCAACCCAGCTCTTCCCTTCTTATGCAAGCGACGAGATGGCGCGTCCCACAAGGTACAGATCGATGGCGGGTTTCGTTCATTGGATCCTGGAAGCGGCCAGTCCGCTTCCCACCAACTTCGGTCATTCCTTATGGGTTCACGTGACTAGTTCACCGGCACGATCTTGCCGGGATTGAAAATGTTCTGCGGATCGAGCGCCTGCTTCAGCGCGCGCATGGCGTCGATCGCCTCGGGGCCAAGCTCGGCCTTGAGGTATTTCTGCTTGCCCTGCCCGATGCCGTGCTCGCCGGTGCAGGTGCCGCCCATCGACTGCGCCCGCTCGACCAGGCGATGCATGAAGTCCTCGCCGCGCGCCATTTCCTCGGCATTGTCGACGTCGCAGACCAGCGAGCAATGGAAATTGCCGTCGCCGACATGGCCGACGATCGGCGACAGCAGGCCGAGCCGCTTCAGATCGTCTTCGGTCTCGGTGACGCAATCGGCCAGCCGTGAGATCGGCACGCAGACGTCGGTCGCCACCACGCCCGCGCCTGGACGTAGCGCCTTCACTGACCAATAGGCGTCATGCCGCGCCTGCCAGAGTTTTGTGCGGTCCTCCGGCTTGGTGGTCCAGGTGAAATCCCCGCCGCCGCATTCCTTGGCGATCTCGCTGAAGTTCCTCGACTGCTCGGCCACCTCGACCTCGCTGCCATGGAATTCCAGCAACAGCAGCGGCGTCTCCGGCAAGGTCAGCTTCGAATAGGAATTGCAGGCGCGGACCTGCTCGGCGTTGAGCAGTTCGATCCGCGCGAGCGGAATGCCGGTCTGGATGGCAAGGATGGTCGCCTGGCAGGCGCCGCGCACGGTTTCGAACGAGCAGGCCGCGGCCGCGATCGTCTCGGGAATGCCGCGCAGCTTGATGGTGAGTTCGGAGATGATGCCGAGCGTACCCTCGGCGCCGACGAACAGATGCGTCAGGTCGTAACCGGCCGATGATTTTTTCGCCCGCGTGCCGGTCGTGATGATCTCGCCGTCGCCGCGCACCACCTTGAGCGCGAGCACATTGTCGCGGATGGTGCCATAACGCACCGCATTGGTCCCTGAGGCCCGCGTCGAAGCCATACCGCCGAGCGAAGCGTCGGCGCCCGGGTCAATCGGGAAGAACAATCCCTGGTCGCGCAGATGCTCGTTCAGCGCCTTGCGGGTCACGCCCGGCTGGATCACGCAATCAAGATCCTCGGCATGAACTTCGAGAATCCGGTTCATGTCGCGCAAGTCGATGCAGACGCCGCCGGCCGGCGCGTTGACTTGGCCCTCCAGCGAAGTGCCGGTGCCGAAGGCGATCACGGGAACAGAGTGTTTGGCGCAGATCCGCACCACGTCCTGGATGTCCTGGGTTTCCTGCGCCATCACCACCGCATCGGGCGGCTGCGTTGGCAGCCAGGTGGTGGTATGGGCGTGCTGTTCGCGCACCGCCTGCGAGGTGATCAGCCGGTTACCGAATCGCGCCGCCAGCGCCTCGATCGCGCTTGCCAGCGCCTGCGGCGCCGGCCGCTTTAAATTATTCGATATCGTCGTCGCCACGGCAAACTCCTCCGGATTTGAGCGGACCGTGGCAAAGGATATAAGGGGGGTCAAGAGACCCGTAAAAACAAAGGGATGGATGATGACCACCGCTGCCGCCGCCAAGGATAGTTTGCAGGATAATTTGAAGGATATGCCGTTACCGCCGGCGCCGTTCCTGTCCTCGGTGATGCGGATCGAACCGCAATGGATCGACTATAACGGCCACCTCAACATGGCCTACTACAACGTGATGATGGACCGGGCGATCGACGAGATGTGGCTGCAACTCGGGATCGGGCCGGCCTACATGAAGGAACGCCACTGCTCGACCTTCACCGCCGAATGCCATGTGCGGTACATACGTGAAATTCATCTCGGCGATCCCGTTCAGATTTCAGTTTATCTGTTGGGTAGCGACGAGAAGCGACTGCACACGTTCGAGGAACTGCGCCACGCGACCGAAGGCTGGCTCTCCGCGACGTCGGAAAACATGACGCTCCATATGGATATGAATGCGCGGAAAGTGGCTCCCTTCCCGCCCGATATCCGCGCGCGCATCCTGGCGGTGGCGGACTCGCATGCAGCCGTGCCGCGGCCCGAGGGGACCGGCCGCAAGGTTGCGATGCCCCAGAAATAGGTTTCGGTTCAGGCCGGTAGCCCGGCCTCTTGCAGGGCTCCGAAAACCAGGTCGCACTGGCTTGGCGGCAGCGGCGGCATGCCTCGCTCCACCTCCGACACCGTGAGATCGGGATAATGCTGCCGCAGCGCACCGAGACTGCGGCGGGCCTGTGGCCCTTGCCCGGCGAGCACATAGGCGGGGCACAGCGTACGATGCACCCAGCTTGCGGAAGGGTGTTCGGACAGCGCGCGTTCCTGCCAGACGGCCGCATCGGCATATTGGCCGGCGTTGAAATGCGCGCAGCCGATTCCGACCATGCTGTTGAAGGCGAGCGGATCGTGCGGCGCGAGGTCGAGCGCGATCTTGAAACGCTCGATCCCGGATTGCGGATCACCCTTGTAGACGTCGATCCATCCGCTGCGGCTCCACGCCCAGGCAGATCCGCCGTCGACCGCAAGCGCTTTTCGAATGACGACATCCGCGGCGTCGACCTCGTTGAGCAACGTCAATGCATTGCCGAGAACCGCAAGCACCGTGGCATCGGTGCAAAGCTTGCTCGCTCTGTGCGCCAGTTCGAGGCTCCGGGCGCGCTCTTCCCGTGGAGCATGCGTGAAGTGATAGACGACGCGCTGCACATGCGCCCAGGCCGCCAGTGCAATGGCCAGCGGATGATCGGGATCCAGATCGAGTGCGCGCTCCAGTAGGTCGAGAGCGCGGGCATTGCCGTCGGCATCGAGCGACAATACGCCCGGCATGGCGCGCAGGGCGAGATCGTGCGCGCTGAGGCAGTTCGCCGGTTTTCGCAAGGCGCGATCGATCTCAGCGACGCGCAGGCATGGCTGCAGCGCCGCAGCAATCCTGGTCGCGAGATGTTCTCCGATCGCGGTTTCGTCGCGCGGCACCCCGTCGGCGCGATGGGCCCAGAGCTGGCCGCCGGTTTCAGTGTCGATCAGCCGGAAGATCAGGCGCGTCTGCGGGCCTGATCCCCGCATCGAACCGGTCAACTGATAGCCGGCCCTCCGCGGGCTGGATGCGACCGAAATCCCGGCGCGGGTGAGTGCGGCGGCAATATCGTCGGCGATATCGGCCGCGATCTCCAGATGTTCTGTCGCCGCCTCGATCGGCCCGAAGGCGACCGCCGGCCGGTCCCGCGCCGATCCAAACAGCGAAGGCATGGCGCCGAGGGTAGCCGTAAACACCGCCTGCCGCTTCAGCGTCTGCGACGGCGTCTCGCCGTAGCGGCGGCGATACGCGATCGAAAACCGGCCGCAATGAGGAAAGCCGCAACGCAGCGCGATATCCATGATTGTGACGCCGGGCACCCCCTGCAGCAGCTCGCGGCGGGCGCATTCGAGCCCGATGTCGCGAAGCACGGCGCGCGGGGTCTTGCCGACAAAGCTGAGGAACTGGCGTTGCAAGGTTCGGCCGGCAACACCAGCGATGGCAGCGAGCTCCGACAAGCGCCAATTGTGGCCGATATTCGAGCGCATCGCGTCCAGTGCACGCCTGACACCGCGCGGCAGCGGCGACGCCGTCGATGAAACGTCCTGGCTGATAATCATCCGCACGCAACTCCGAAGGCCCCCGGTTGTGAGTCCTGGGAACAGCGGAAAGGTTCACGTTCGGGATAGCCGTGTCGCGAAGTGGATAGCCGTCCGGAGGTCCTCCGGACTAAGCCCGGAGCACGCCAAAACCGTCAAATCCGCGCCTCAGAGGAGCAACTTGCACATGGCTACGTCCACTGCCGTCAAGAACGAGCAACCCGGCCAGATCGACCTTTCCGCCGTCAAGACCAAGCAGCACGGCGCCTGGTCGTCCGGCGACTATGCCGTCGTCGGCACCACGCTGCAGATCGTCGGCGAAGAGCTGTGCGAGGCCCTCGACCTCAGGGCCGGCCAGAAGGTGCTCGACGTCGCCGCCGGCAACGGCAATGCCACGCTCGCCGCGGCGCGCCGTTGGTGCGAGGTGATCTCGACCGATTATGTGCCGAGCCTGCTCGAGCGCGGCCGCGCGCGCGCCGCGGCGGAAGGCCTGTCGGTTCAGTTCAAGGAAGCCGATGCGGAGGCTTTGGATTTCGGTGACGCGACTTTCGATGTCGTGCTCTCGACCTTCGGCGTGATGTTCACGCCGGACCAGGACCGTGCGGCTTCCGAATTGCTGCGGGTGTGCAAGAGCGGCGGCAAGATCGGTCTCACCAACTGGACGCCGGAAGGCTTTATCGGGCAGTTGTTCAAGACGCTCGGCAAGTACCTGCCGCCGCCAGCCGGGGCGAAATCGCCGGCGCTGTGGGGAACGCAGGCGCGCATCACGGAGATGTTCGGAACGTCAGCCGCCTCGATCAAGGCCGAGAAGCGTCACTTCACGTTCCGCTACCGCTCGCCGATGCACTTTCTCGACGTGTTCAGGAATTACTACGGCCCGACGCTGAAAGCCTTTGCCGCCCTTGATGAAACCAACCAGCGCCGCCTCGCCGACGATATCCTGAAACTGATCGCATCGATGAACCGCGCCGAGGACGGCACCATGGTGCTGGCGAGTGAGTATTTGGAAATCGTCATCACCAAGCGTTGACGAAATCCAGCCGTAAGCGGTGGCCATTGAGCAGGCCGCCGCCCGTCGGTGGTGTCCACGAAGGAGCTTCCGCGATGATTTACCAAACCCCCGGGCTCATCGATTACCAGGAGACCGGCAAGGGCCCGACCGTAGTGCTCGTGCCGGGCTCATGCAGCACCGGTGCGGCCTGGCGGCCGGTCATGGCTCATTGGCAAGGCCAGTTCCGCTGCGTGACCACCAGCCTGTTGGGATATGGCGGTACCGCAGAGCGCCGCGCCGCAGATGATACCGATATCGCCCATGAGCGCGAAATCCTCGAGTCCGTGATTCGTCGTGCAGGCGGCCCAGTGCATCTCGTGGGTCACTCGTTCGGCGGATTGACGGCGCTTGCAGTCGCGCTACGGGGGCGTGTTCCGCTGCTCAGCCTGACCATCGCCGAAGCACCGGCCATGGAAATCCTGAAAGAAACCGGAGAGCAGCAGCACTATGAAGCTTTCCGAAACATGTCCCGCGCCTATTCCGATGCTTTCAGGCGCGGCGAAACCGATGCGATCGCGCGAATGGTCGATTTCTACGGCGGCGCCGGCACCTTCGCCTCCTGGCCGCAGCGCGTTCGCGACTACGCCACCGAAACGACCTCTGCGAATTTGCTGGACTGGAAATCGGCTTATGGTTTTCGTCTCACACCCATGTCACTGGCGACCGTGAAAATTCCCACGCTCGTCATATGGGGTGAAACCAGCCATCCGGCTGTACGTCGGGCGAACGATCTCCTGAGCCGGCATATCCCGCGCGCCGACCGCGCCACGATTGCCGGCGCGTCTCATTTCATGATCGCGACCCACCCGAAGCAATTTGCGGACTTGGTGGCCCGTCACGTGGAGCGATCCAGTCTGCCATTGGCGGCCGCGCAGTAGTTTGCGCGGCGCCACGGCCCGTTTTTACAGCGGCTGGCTAGACGTTACTGCGTCCGCGCACCAGTCCGACCACTGCCGAGATCACAAACAGGATCACGGCGATGAAGAAGATCGCCTTGGCGATTTCGACGGAAGCGCCGGCGATACCGCCGAAGCCCAGAATACCTGCGATCAACGCGACGATCAGAAACGTAACGACCCAGCTCAGCATGACACCACCTCGATTGGCTGTTGCTCGCAACGGCGGTGACTGAAGCGCCGCGCATCGCCTGCAGGAACAATCCGGGCCGGGAATGATGGTTCCGGGCGGCAAAACCGGGAAATTTGACGATTCCGGCGGAACAAATTCGCAGGCTTGCCTCGAAATCCGGCCGGCAAAAGCGCCCGGGATAAACCTGTCAAAACGGCCGGACAGGCCCTATATGGCCCTTAATCCCTGCTATGAAGGCTCCCCTTTACCGCCTCACGGTGCCATCGTGGGGCCAACACGATTCGAGCATGACCGAGCCGAGCAAACTGCCCCATCGCGGCGTCCCCGAGCACCAGCCAGCGGCTGGCGGCATCGCCGCGCGTGCGCGGGCTGCGGCCGGCCCGCAATATCTCAACGGCCTCAATCCGGAACAGCGCGATGCGGTCGTGACGCTGGACGGCCCGGTTCTGGTGCTGGCCGGCGCCGGCACCGGCAAGACGCGCGTGCTGACCACGCGGATCGCCCACATCCTGAGCCAGGGCCGCGCGCGCCCGCACGAAATCCTGTCGGTGACCTTCACCAACAAGGCGGCGCGCGAGATGAAGCTGCGGCTCGGCCAGATGCTCGGTCAGGCCGTGGAAGGCATGCCGTGGCTCGGCACCTTCCACTCCATCGGCGGCCGCATCCTGCGTTTCCACGCCGAACTGGTGCAGCTCAAATCCAATTTCACCGTGCTCGATGTCGACGATCAGGTGCGGCTGCTCAAGCAGCTCCTGCAGGCCGAGAACATCGACGACAAGCGCTGGCCCGCACGCATGCTGGCCGGACTGATCGACGGCTGGAAGAATCGCGGGCTAACGCCTTCGCAGGTGCCGGCGGGCGAGGCCGCGATGTTCGGCAACGGCAAGGGTGGAAAACTCTACGCCAGCTATCAGGAGCGGCTGAAGATTCTCAACGCCGCCGATTTCGGCGATCTCTTGCTGGAGAACATCCGGCTGTTCCGCGAGCATCCCGACGTACTGCGGCAGTACCAGAACCGGTTCAAGTTCATTCTGGTCGACGAATATCAGGACACCAACGTCGCGCAGTATCTCTGGCTGCGGCTGCTGTCGCAGGCGCCATCGCGGCCGGGCGCGCCGCTTTCGGCGATCATTCCGGGAGCCACTGACTCTGCCGTTCCAGGGCGCATCGATCCTCCCGAGATCCCGGGGCACGCCGAAGGCGTGAACCCGGAATCTCAAGATAAAGAGGACTCATCTCCAGCTTCCGGGTCTGCGCTTTCAGCGCATCCCGGAATGACGGAGCCTGCTGCCCCGGCACCCGCCTCCCCCCTCAAAAACATCTGCTGCGTCGGCGACGACGATCAGTCGATCTATGGCTGGCGCGGCGCGGAGGTCGACAACATCCTGCGCTTCGATCACGACTTTCCCGGCGCAAAAGTCATCCGCCTCGAACGCAATTACCGCTCCACCGGCCACATCCTGGCCGCCGCCTCGCATCTGATCGCGCACAACGAAGGCCGTCTCGGCAAGACGCTGCGCACCGAGGATGTCGATGGCGAGAAGGTGACCGTGACCGGCTCCTGGGATTCGGAAGAGGAAGCCCGCGCCATCGGCGAAGAGATCGAGGAGCTGCAACGATCAGGCGAGAACCTCAACGAGGTCGCGATCCTGGTGCGGGCCTCGTTCCAGATGCGCGAATTCGAAGATCGTTTCGTCACGCTCGGCCTGCCCTATCGCGTCATCGGTGGCCCCCGATTTTATGAGCGCGCTGAAATCCGCGACGCGCTGGCCTATCTGCGCGTGATCAATTCGCCGGCCGACGATCTCGCCTTCGAGCGCATCGTCAATGTCCCGAAGCGCGGCCTTGGCGACGCCACCGTGCAGATGCTGCACGACCACGCCCGCAAGCGCCGCATTCCCTTGTTCGAGGCCGCGCGCGCCGTGGTCGAGACCGACGAGCTGAAGCCGAAGGCGCGCGGGAGCCTGCGCGATCTCATCCTGAATTTCGATCGCTGGCGTGCTCGGCGCGAAGTCACCGCGCATACGGAATTGGCCGAAATCGTGCTCGACGAGAGCGGCTACACCGAGATGTGGCAGAAGGACCGCTCGGCCGACGCCGCGGGCCGGCTGGATAACCTGAAGGAACTGGTGCGCTCGATGGAAGAGTTCGAGAACCTGCAGGGTTTTCTCGAACACATCTCGCTGGTGATGGACCGCGACGGCGGCGCCGAAGACGAAGCCGTGTCGCTGATGACGCTGCATTCGGCCAAGGGGCTTGAATTCGACAATGTGTTCCTGCCCGGCTGGGAAGAAGGCCTGTTTCCGAGCCAGCGCACGCTCGACGAACAGGGCCGCGCCGGTCTCGAAGAAGAGCGACGCCTCGCCCATGTCGGCCTGACCCGCGCCCGCCGCCGCGCCAAACTCTATTTCGCCACCAACCGCCGCATCCACGGCACGTGGTCGACCACGATCCCCTCGCGCTTCCTCGATGAACTGCCGGCGGCCAATGTCGAGATCACGGAATCCAAGGGCGGCTCCGGCTGGGGCGGCAGCGGCGGCTACGGCCCCTCGCGCTTCGACAATGTCGAGTCCTTCGGCTCCAGCTACAGCACACCAGGCTGGCAGCGCGCCCAAGCCAACCGCAACCGCAGCCAGGGTGGTCGCGGACAGGCCCGCGGCGGCTTCGAGGAAAGCCAGTCGTCATTTTCAGGCTCGCGCAGCGATGCCTCAGGCTCTCGCAGCGACGCCTTCTCTGGCGGCTTTTCGCGCAACAAGCGCGGGCCGATGGTGATCGAAGGCGAGCTGGTCGCAAAATCCACCGGTACCGTTTCGGAGTTCTCGCTCGACGACCGCGTGTTTCACCAGAAGTTCGGCTACGGCAACGTGGTGAAGATCGACGGCAACAAGCTGACGATCGCGTTCGAAAAGGCCGGCGAGAAGAAGGTGGTCGATAGCTTCGTCGAGCGGGTGTAGAGCCCCCTTGGCCAGCCAAGGGCAACTATACTGAGTTGCCGCTGCAAGTCGCCGGCACGCCGAAAGCAGCATAATTTTTCCCCGCGCGATTGCATAAGCAGCATCGCGTTCCTATCTCCCGGTTCCCACCTGTCCCCGCCTCGACCCGGCCGAAGCGCCGCTGTGTCGTCGCCCATTTCCTTTTCAGACTGCCATGCTCGCGATGCCACCCATCATATCCGTCTCAAATCTCTCAAAAACCTACGGCTCCGGTTTCAAGGCGCTGAACGGTATCAATCTGGACATCAAGCGCGGCGAGATCTTCGCGCTGCTCGGACCGAACGGCGCGGGCAAGACCACGCTGATCAGCATCGTCTGCGGCATCGCCAATCTGAGCGAGGGCAGCGTTACGGTCGGCGGGCACGACATCAACCGGGATTATCGCGCCGCGCGCTCGCTGATCGGGCTGGTGCCGCAGGAACTGCACACTGATTCTTTTGAAACCGTGTGGGCGACCGTCAGCTTCAGCCGCGGCCTGTTCGGCAAGCCGAAGAACCCGACACATATCGAGAAGGTGCTGAAGGACCTGTCGCTGTGGGACAAGAAGGACTCCAAGATCATCACGCTCTCCGGCGGCATGAAGCGCCGCGTGATGATTGCGAAGGCGCTGTCGCACGAGCCGCAGATCCTGTTTCTGGACGAACCTACCGCGGGCGTCGACGTCGAACTGCGCAAGGGCATGTGGGAAGTGGTGCGCACCCTGCAGGCCTCCGGCGTCACCATCATCCTGACCACGCACTACATCGAGGAAGCCGAGGAGATGGCCGACCGCATCGGCGTCATCAACAAGGGCGAGATCATCCTGGTCGAGGACAAGGCCGGGCTGATGCAGAAACTCGGCAAGAAAGAGTTGAAGGTGCACCTGCAAGGCAGGATCGATGCGATTCCCGCCTCGCTCGCCGCCTACAATCTCGAACTGTCCGATGATGGCCACGCCGTGATCTACGATTACGACACCAAGGGCGACCGTACGGGCATCACCAGCCTGCTCAACGACCTCCGCAATGCCGGCATTCGCATCTCGGACCTCGATACCCGCCAATCTTCCCTCGAAGACATCTTCGTCAGCCTGGTGAGGGCGCCATGAATTACCGTGCGATCCGCGCCATCTATTTGTTCGAAATGGCCCGCACCTGGCGCACGCTGCTGCAGAGCATCGTCTCGCCGGTGGTCTCGACCTCGCTCTATTTCGTGGTGTTCGGCGCCGCGATCGGCTCCCGCATCACGGAAGTCGAGGGCGTCAGCTACGGCACCTTCATCGTGCCCGGTCTGGTGATGCTGTCGGTCTTGACGCAGAGCATCGCCAACGCCTCCTTCGGCATCTATTTCCCGAAATTCGTCGGCACCATCTATGAAATATTGTCGGCGCCAGTTTCGTATGTCGAGATCGTGATTGGCTATGTCGGCGCGGCCGCGACCAAATCCATCATCCTCGGCCTGATCATTCTGGCCACCGCCGCGCTGTTCGTGCCGCTGCACATCCTTCATCCCTGGTGGATGCTGACCTTCCTGGTGCTGACGGCAGTGACCTTCAGCCTGTTCGGCTTCATCATCGGCATCTGGGCCGACGGCTTCGAAAAGCTGCAGATGATCCCGATGCTGGTGGTGACGCCGCTGACCTTCCTCGGCGGCAGCTTCTACTCGGTGAACATGCTGCCCTCGGGCTGGCGCACCATCACCCTGCTCAATCCCGTGGTGTATCTGATCTCGGGCTTCCGCTGGAGTTTTTACGAGATCGCCGACGTCAGCGTGGCGGTGAGCCTCGGCATGACACTCGGCTTCCTCGCCATCTGTATGGCCCTGGTGTGGTGGATTTTCCGGACCGGGTACCGGCTGAAGAACTGACGGGGATCTGTAGCCCGGATGGAGCGAAGCGCAATCCGGGATTCCCCATTCAATCATTGGCAGTGCCCCGGATTGCGCTTCGCTCCATCCGGGCTACGGGTGCTCCACTCGCGAAAAAGTCAGCGCCGCAGCAGGCCTGCGCCGTCCTGCCGCCTTGTTTGCGCCGCCGCAGGCGTTAACGATTGCGAGCGCGGGCCACTGGAACCAGTGCCGGTTTCCGGGCATATTGGGTACCAGGGGACGGAGAGCCGGCAGTTTTAGTTCAGAGGCCTGGAGGCCAAAGGTAAAATGCGTTCCTTCCTCATTGCCGTCGCCGCCCTGACGCTGTTTGCCTCGGGCGCTGCCCAAGCCAAAGTCGCCATATCAGTCGACAAGGATAACCAGCAGATGACCGTCGCCGTCGACGGCGTCGAAACGTACCGATGGCCGGTATCATCAGGCCTTCCCTCCTACGAGACTCCGAACGGCAGCTTCCGCGCCTTCCGGATGGAAGAGGACCACTACTCCAAGGAATTCGACGAGGCGCCGATGCCGCACTCGATCTTCTTCACGAAGATCGGCCACGCCATCCACGGCACTGATTCCGTCAACCGTCTCGGCTCTCCCGCTTCGCATGGCTGCATCCGGCTGTCGCGCGAGAATGCCGCAAAGCTCTTCGCGCTGGTCAAGGAGCAAGGCGTGCTCAACACCACGGTGACGCTGAGCGGATCGTCGCAGGTCGCGCTGGCGCGCAATCCGCGGCCGCGCTCCAACACCGCCGTCGCCCGCCGCGCACCGCTGCCGCAATATGAGCAGCAATACGACTCCGCCGCCGGCGATCCCATTGTGATCACGCCGCAACAGCAGCGCGTGGCACCGCAGGCGCGGGCCGACGACGGCTACATCTATCCCGCCGACGGCTCGTCGAACGAAGCGCGCTATCCCGCACCCGGCCGCCGCGTCTACGACACCCAGGCCTATCAGCAGCCGCAGCAGCAGCAGCAATATTACGACAACCGCGGCTATGCGCCGGCGCCGCAGGGCTACTACTATCAACCGCGGCAGTCGTATCAGCCGCGCGGGCTGTTCGGCTATCAGAATTAGCCGGCGAGTACATCGCGGCCGCGACCTCAGCCGTCCGTCGCACTCGCCAGCAGGCGCTCGCGTTGCGCCGTAAGCCGCGACTGTTGCCAGGCGTCGTGAGCCATCATGCCGGCGGCCATCGCCACGACGAAGACGATGACCCCGGGCGACAGCGTCGCCAGGCTCTCCAAAGCCGGCCCCGGGCATAACCCGACAAGGCCCCACCCGATTCCGAACAGCGCTGCGCCCGCGACCAGCGGCAGATCGATTCCCGATTTGCCCGGCCGAAAATATTGCGCGGCAAACCACGGCTGCGCATTGCGATCAGCCAGTCTGAAGCCGGGCACCGACACGGCGAGCGCCGCGGCCATCACCACCGCGAGACTTGGATCCCACGCGCCGAAGATGTCCAGAAAACCCAAAACCTTGGTCGGCTGCACCATGCCTGAAATCAGCAGGCCCGCGCCGAAGATCAGGCCGCACAACAAGGCAGCAATGATCCACATGGCTCAACCTCCCAACACATGGTGGGTGACCGCCACCGTGATGACCGCCGTCACCATGAAGACGATCGTGGCGGCGATGGAGCGCGGCGACAGCCGTGCTATTCCGCAAATGCCGTGACCGGAGGTGCAGCCGCCGCCGAGCCGGGTGCCGAACCCGACCAGCAGTCCTGCTGCGATAATGACGGCCCAGTTCGATGGCAGTTTGGGCTGCGCCATTCCGTAACCGATCAGGCCGGCGAGGATGGGCGCGAGAATGAGCCCGGCGATGAAAGCGATGCGCCAGCCTTTGTCCTCGCCGCGCAAATTCAACAGGCCGCTGAAAATGCCGCTGGTGCCAGCGATCCGGCCGGTCGACAACATCAGCAGGACGGCGGAAAGCCCGATCAGCACGCCGCCGATCGCGGCCGATACGGGAGTGAAGTTGGCCATGACGGGTTTTCTTTCGTTAGGACGCGCGCTCAATCATAGACCCGCCTTGCCTGACCGCAACCCGCCTACTCCTCGCCGCCCCTGAGCCGCCGCCATACCGCGCCCAGCACGTTGGAATAATCGTCGGTCCAGACCCGCTGGTGATCCTCAGCCTCGGTCAGTGTCCATTTATCCGACGACGCCAGCTTGCCGACGTCGTCCTCTTCGCGCGCCGAGACCACGACCGAGGTCGAGAAGATGTATTCATTGTCGCGGCCGGAATCCTCGCTGTAGACCCAGCTCTTCAAGTCGTTGGCGTCGGCGATTCCCACGACCACGCTCGACAGTTCCAGATGCCGGTTGGAAACGTGCATCACCACCGCCCCCTGCGGCGCCAGCTTGGCCTTGTAGATCTCCATCGCCTCTTCGGTTGCCAGATGGATCGGAATCGCATCCGAGGAATAGGCGTCGACGATGATCAGATCGTAGACGCCGTCGGGCTCGCGCGCGAAGGTCAGCCGCGCATCGCCGATCACGGGTTCGAGATTCGGCTCGCAGACCTGGATGTAGGTGAAGTATTTCGGGTCGCGCGCGGTATCGACCATCGTCTGGTCGATCTCGAAGAACTTCCACTCCTCGCCGGGCTCGGACGCGCAGACCAGCGTGCCGGAGCCGAGCCCGATCACGGCTACCCGCAGCGGCGCGCCCTTGCGCTCGCGGATCGACGTGATCGCCTGACCGATGCCGCCGTCCTTGTGGTAGTAGGTGATCGGCTCCGGCTGGCCGGTGACCGGCGTGCCGTCGTCGTTCTTGAATTTCTCCGCGCCGTGGATCGTGGTGCCGTGCATCAGCACGTGATACTGGCCGTTCGGCGTCACCACGATCTTGTGGACGCCGAAGAAGCTGCGCACCGTCTCGACGCGCCCCTCGTCGGAGGGATACATCCGGATCAGCATCAGCGCCAACGTCACCACGGCGGCCAGCTTCCAGCGATCCGCCTTGAGCAGGATCGCCAATATCATCGAGACGGCCGCAACTGCGGCTACCACGTAGACTCGATTGGTATCCAGCCATGTGAAGATCTTGCCGCTGCTGTAGGACGGCGCGATCAGCGCCACCGCAGCGATGGCTAGCAGCGGCCAGAACCAGCGGGTCCATTGCGGCCACCGCTCGTCGGCCGGCGGCCGGCACAGCACCGCCAGCGCCACCAGAATCGGATATTCCGCGATCCACGAGAAGGTGAACGGCGCGATCAGGCCGGCGAACAAGCCGCCGACCATGCCGCCGAACGACAGCGCGACATAGAAGCCGGTGAGGTACTTCGCTGCCGGGCGGGTGCGCGCCAGTTCGCCGTGACAGGCCATCGCGATCACGAAGAAGCAGAGCTGATGTCCACCGAGCGTCAGCAACAGGTTCTGCTCGCCGCCTACTGCCAACAGCAGGATCACCCCCATGATCGCCAACGGTTGCAGCATCAGCATGAACTTGTGCGGCAACAGCGGGCGTGACTGGAACACCAGCACCCAGGTCAGGAGATAAAGCGACAGCGGCAGCACCCACAGCAGCGGCGCCGCCGCGACATCGGTGGAAATATGCGCGGTCACCGCGATCAGCAGCCCGGACGGTACGGCGGCAAGGAATATCCAGCGCGCGCGCAGAATCCATGGCGGCGCCGACGCGTTGGTATCGTCGGCCGGCATGTTCAGTTCCGCCGCCTTCGCCGGCGAGCGCAGCAGCAGGACGCCGCATGTTGCGATCAGCACGATCAGCAGGCCATAACCGCCGGTCCAGATCAGGTTTTGCGTGCGCAGCGTAAACATCGGCTCCAGCAGCACCGGATAGGACAACAGCGCCAGGAAGCTGCCGATATTCGAGGAAGCATAGAGGAAGTAGGGGTCGGGACCGTTGGGGTGGCCGGTGCGGACGAACCAGGCCTGCAGCAGCGGATTATTGGCGGCGAGCGCGAAGAACGGCAGCCCGATCGACACCGCAAACAGGCCCAGCAGCCAGAACGCATAGCCCGAAGTCGGCGGATCGCCCCACCCGCTCGAGATCGACAGCGGCAGCGTCAGCATAGCGACCGCGAGCAACACCAGATGAATCGCCACGGGGAGCGTGCGATTACGGAGCTGCATCAGAAAATGCGCATAGGCATAGCCGCCGAGCAGCAGCGACTGGAAGAACACCATCGCCACCGACC
The DNA here is from genome assembly GCF_018596315.1 of Bradyrhizobium sp. SRL28. Lineage (GTDB taxonomy): Bacteria > Pseudomonadota > Alphaproteobacteria > Rhizobiales > Xanthobacteraceae > Bradyrhizobium. The sequence goes on from NZ_JAHEAG010000003.1 coordinate 100,782, forward strand.
ACACGGCCGGCGAGCCGCCGAGCCGCGGCAGCACCATCTTGGTGAACAAGGGCTGCACCGAGAACAGCAGCAGCGCGCTGACGAAGATCGCGGCGGTGTAGACGACCAGGACCAGCCGGTTCCGGCTTTCGGAAGGCTGGTCCGCTGAAACGGACGGATCGGGAGAAAGCATCAAAACTCCGGCTGGAAACCGGCGGGCGCCGGTGACGGGATGCCCGGCAGGGCCGCCGGCGGGGCGCAATGGAGCACAGGGCGACACGGCGAGCAATGCGGGATAAGAAAGCACGGATAGGGCGCTTCGCGCCCCTCCCGATCAAACCTTCTTGAAGTTGAAGCTGGCATGAACGAGACGGACGTTGTCATCATCGGGGCGGGGCATAACGGCCTCACCTGCGCGGCCTATCTCGCGATGGCGGGCCTGCGCGTGAAAGTTGTGGAGCGCCGCAAGGCGGTCGGAGGCGCCGCCGTGACCGAGGAATTCCACCCCGGCTTCCGCAACTCGGTGGCCGCCTATACGATCAGCCTGCTCAATCCGCGGATCATTGCCGACCTGAAGCTCGCCGATCACGGCCTGCGCATCGTCGAGCGCCGCGCACAGAATTTTCTGCCCGCGCGCGACGGCAGCTATCTCCTGACCGGCGAAGGCCGCACCCAACCATCGGTGGAAAAACTCAGCCGGCACGATGCCGCCCGCATCGACGCCTTCTCGCACGAGCTGGAGGCCATCGCCGACGTGCTGCGGCAGTTCGTGCTGCGCCCTCCGCCGAACCTCGTCGAGGGTTTTGGGATCGGCGCGATCCGCGAAGCCTTCAACGCGATGGGTACCGCAGGCATCCTGCGCAAGCTTTCACTGGAACAGCAGCGCAATCTGCTCGATCTCTTCACGCGCTCGGCCGGCGAGATGCTGGACGAGCGTTTCGAGAACGACCTGGTGAAGGCGCTGTTTGGCTTCGACGCCATCGTCGGCAATTACGCCAGCCCCTACGCGGCGGGCTCTGCCTACGTCATGCTGCACCATGCGTTCGGCGAGGTGAACGGCAAGAAGGGCGTCTGGGGCCACGCGATCGGCGGCATGGGCGCGATCACTTTAGCGATGGCGCGCGCGGCGCGCGGGCATGGCGCCGAGATCGAAACCGAGGCCGGCGTGCGCGAAGTGATCGTCGAGGGCGGGCGCGCTGCGGGCGTCACCCTCGACAATGGCGAGGCCATCCGCGCGAAATACGTCGTCTCCGGCGTCAATCCGAAATTGCTGTATACGCGGCTCGTGCCGTCGGGCGCACTGGCGCCGGAATTCCTCGAGCGTATCGCGCGCTGGCGCAACGGCTCCGGCACCTTCCGGATGAATGTCGCGCTGAACGCCCTGCCCTCGTTCACCGCACTGCCCGGCGCCGGCGACCATCTCACCGCCGGCATCATCCTAGCGCCCAGCCTCGGCTACATGGATCGCGCCTGGCAGGACGCGCGTGCCTACGGCTGGAGCCGTGAGCCGGTGGTGGAAGTGCTGATCCCCTCGACGCTGGACGATTCGCTCGCGCCGGAGGGCCAACATGTCGCGAGCCTGTTCTGCCAGCATGTCGCGCCGGAATTGCCGGACGGAAAATCATGGGACGACCATCGCGAGGAGGTCGCCGACCTCATGATTGCGACGGTGGATAAATTCGCACCGGGCTTTGCAGCCAGCGTGATCGGCCGCCAGGTGCTGTCGCCGCTCGACCTCGAGCGGCAGTTCGGCCTGCTCGGCGGCGACATCTTTCACGGCGCCTTGACGCTCAACCAATTGTTCTCGGCGCGGCCGATGCTGGGCCATGCCGATTATCGCGGACCGCTGAAGGGCCTCTATCATTGCGGCTCGGGTGCCCATCCCGGCGGCGGCGTCACCGGCGCCCCTGGCCACAACGCCGCGCGCACAATCCTGGGCGATCACCGCGCGCTGTTCGGATAGGCCGATAAAATGCACAAGGCGCGACGCCGGGAGCGGCGGCGCAAACCGGACCTTAACCAGGTCCCCACCGCTCGCATCCGGCTCCGCCATGCGGCTGGCTGGGGACAATGTGTGTAGAGCCGGTGGGTAACGAGGGGAAAAGCCTGTGGATTGCTTGTCGAAAACTTGCCGTGGCGGCTGTGGAAACCCCGCCGCAGTGTCTGTGGAAAGCATCGCGATGCTTCGCGTATAGCCGGTTGGCAAATGCCCCACCCGGCTGTGCATAGTCGGTGGAGATTGCGTGCGCAAATCCCGGCCCAAAAATGCACAGGGCCGGCGCATTGACGCGCCGGCCCCGTAATGCCCCCGGAATGGGCGATTACTTCAGCGAGTTCGAGATCGTAACGAAGTTCGTCGACTGCCGTAATCGCGATACCCGCTGCGATCAGGCCATACTCGATAGGGTCCTGATTCGTCCCTCGGAACCGAGGCTCCCCCTGCAGTTCCTGTCTGGGAACATACGGGAGAGGAATCCAAGGTCGCCCTAACAGCCAGCACTCAACTTTTCGAGTAATACGACATGAAATTTGCTCAAATTTGAATGAAACGCACCTTCTCTCATTCGAATCTCCCCACTTTTCTCCAGGTTCTTCAATGACTTCCATCGCCCCTACGCACCGCGCCAATTTTGCCGTCGGTGACGAGCACACCGCCAAAGGCGTCGTCGATGCACTGACCGAAATTTTCTTTGAAGGCCAGGCCGCGGTTGCCGCGTTCGAGCGGCCGGATGGCCGATGGGACGTCACGGTGCATTTTGCCGAGCCGCCTGATCAGCCGCTGGTCTGCGAACTCGTGGCCAACGCCGCGGGTCGGGAAGTTGCAGAGGGCATTGGCTTCGACACCGTCGAGGCCAAGGATTGGGTCAAGGCCAGCCTGGAAGACCTCGTCCCCGTGCCGGCCGGGCGCTTCGTCGTCCACGGCCAGCATGACCGCGAGAGGGTCGCACCCAACAAGATCGGCATCGAAATCGAGGCGGCGCTGGCCTTCGGCACCGGCCACCACGGCACCACGCGCGGCTGCCTGCTGCTGCTCGATCATGTCCTGAAAGCCTGGCGTCCGCGCCGCGTACTCGATCTCGGCACCGGCACCGGCGTGCTGGCAATCGCCGCCGCCAGGGCGCTGCATGAAAAGATACTGGCGAGCGATATCGACCCGCCCTCGGTGCAGGTCGCCCGCGAAAATGCGCGCCTGAACGTGTCAGGGCATCTGGTGCAGGCGATCCGCGCCACCGGCTTCGCAGCGCCGCAATTCGTAGCTGCCGCGCCGTTCGACCTGGTGCTGGCAAATATTCTCGCCAATCCGTTGCGGCAACTGGCAGGGCCGATGGCGCGGCATCTGGCGCCATCGGCGCTGGTCATTCTCTCGGGCCTGCTGACGCATCAGGCGCCCGGCGTCATCGCCGCCTATCGCGCCCGTGGGCTGGTGCCGGTCCGGCACCTTCGCATCGACGGCTGGAGCAGCCTGTTGCTGCGCAAGGTGAACTGAAACTCTAGTCGGATGGTGTGTGCCGATTGCGGGCGATCACGCCCTTTCCTTCTTTCAGCGTCCGTTTGACGCGCGCTTCCGCGAAGCGGTCGAGGATCTGAACAATGACGCCGCGCTGTTTCTTGTTGGCGACCGGCGGGATCGGGCCGCGGTCGGCCGGTGGCGAAATCTTCTCAAACATGAAAGCAGGCATGGTGCATCCCCTCTTCATTGAGTTGAAACACTCCTGGAGCCTCCCGGATATCTTTAGCCGAACAGCCCTGCACCGCAAAACCGTTCCATCCGACTAACGCGGACGGATATATTGAAGCACGGATTATGCCAAATTGTGGCCATGCCGGCCGCATTGCGGACCGCTCCACCCAACTCTAAAGTGACCCGGCGATGTTCGAAGCTCATTTCCAGACATTCGAAGAACCCGAGAGCGGCGTCGCGCTAACCGCGCGGCTGGGCATCTTTCGCGAGGAACTGGCGCGCCGGAAACTGACCGGATTCGTGATTCCCCGCGCCGATCAGCAGCAAAACGAGTATGTCGCGGCCTCCGAAGAGCGTCTGGCCTGGCTGACCGGCTTCACCGGCTCGGCCGGCATGGCGATCGTCCTGACGCGCGAGGCCGCCGTTTTCGTCGATGGCCGCTATACGCTGCAGGCCGCCAAGCAGGTCGACCGCAAGGCCTGGCACATCGAGCCGCTGGCCGATCCGCCGCCGGAACACTGGCTGGCCAAGCATCTCGTGGCCGGTGACCGCCTCGGTTTTGACCCGTGGCTGCACACTTCGGCGGCAGCCGAGCGTCTGGCCGCCGCCTGCGCCAAGGCCGGCGCCGAGCTGATCGCGGTGGACAGCAACCCGCTGGATTCGGTCTGGCATGAGCGCCCGGCCCCGCCGCTCGGCCCCGTCGCCATTCATGGCACGCAATTTTCCGGCGAGATCGAAGCCGAAAAGCTCAAGCGGATCCGGCTCGAGATGAGCAAGCTCGGGGTCGAGGCGCTGGTGCTGTCGGACAGCCATGCGGTGGCCTGGACCTTCAACGTGCGCGGTGCCGACGTCTCCCACACGCCGCTACCGTTGTCCTACGCGCTGGTGCCGAAGGACGGCCGCCCCACCGTCTTCATCGATCACCGCAAGCTGTCCAACCTGACGCGCGACCATCTCGAACAATCCGCCGATGTCCGAGAGCCCGACGCGCTGGTGCCCGATCTGACCGAGCTCTCGCGCAGCGGCGCCACAATCGCCCTCGACAGCGCCACCGCCGCGGACGCCCTCAGCCGCCTGATCGCTGGCGCCGGCGGAAAGCCGGTGCGCGGCAACGATCCGGTGAGCCTGTTGAAGGCGGTGAAGAACATCACCGAGATCGAGGGCACGCGGACCGCGCACCAGCGCGACGCGGTGGCGCTGACACGCTTCCTCGCCTGGATCGACCGCGAGGCGCCGTCCGGTGCGCTGACGGAGATCGACGCCGTGGAGGCGCTGGAAACTTTCCGCCGTCAGACCTGCGCGCTGAAGGATGTTTCGTTTCCGACGATCGCCGGGACCGGGCCGAACGGTGCCATCGTGCATTACCGCGTCACCCGCAGGAGCAACCGGCGGATTTCGCCCGGCGACCTCCTGCTGATCGATTCCGGCGCGCAATATGAGGACGGCACCACCGACGTCACCCGTACGATTGCGATCGGCACGCCCACCGACGAAATGCGCGACCGCTTCACCCGCGTGCTGCGCGGGCACATCGCGATCGCGCGCGCGATCTTTCCCGACGGCACCACCGGCGCGCAACTCGACTCCTTTGCACGGCAATTCCTGTGGCAGGCCGGCCTCGATTTCGAGCACGGCACCGGCCATGGCGTCGGCAGCTATCTGTCCGTGCACGAAGGCCCGGCGCGGATTTCAAAACTCGGCACCACGCCGCTGAAGCGCGGCATGATCCTTTCCAACGAGCCCGGCTATTACAAGACCGACGCCTACGGCATCCGGATCGAAAACCTCGAACTCGTCATCGGCACCGACGTATCAGGCGCCGAGAAGCCGGTGAACGCCTTCGAGACGCTGACGCTGGCGCCGATCGACCGCCGCCTGATCGACGTCAACATGCTGAGCGCCACTGAACTGAAGTGGCTGAACGATTACCACGAGCGCGTCAACCGCGCGGTGCGCCCGCATCTCGACGACAACGCCACGAAACTGTGGCTCGATGAGGCGACGGCAGCGATGCTGCCGCTTTAATCGTTGCTGCCTAATGCGCGATCGTCATCCTCCGCGAAAGCGGGGGACCCAGTACGCCGCGGCCTATCGGTACAACCGCTGACTTCTCTGGAATACTGGATCACCCGCATTCGCGGGTGACGACAACGTCATTCATTAAGCACGATGGAATATGCCCTCCCAAATCGGCATGGCCGCATGCCGAAACGTCCGTATTCCCGCTGAGCCATCTGGTTAAAAGTCTGATTCAACCAACAGAGGGATCTGGACTGAATGCACGGCGTCGTGGGCAAACCGCCCGGCGCGGCGGTGAACGCCGTCGCGACCTCGAAAATCATGCTGCTGATGCTGGTTGCGATGACCGGCGTCGCGCCGATCTCGCTCTACATGCTGGTGCCGGCGCTGCCCGTGCTGGCGACGACGTTCAACGGCGACATCTCGGTCGCGCAGATGACGGTGTCGCTCTATATGGTCGGCATCGCCTGCTCGCAGCTCATCATGGGGCCGCTGTCGGACAAGTTCGGCCGCCGCCCGGTGCTGCTCGTGGGCTTGGCCCTGATGGTGGCGGCCAGCATCGGCTGCTCGCTGGCGCAGACGCTGCCGCAGTTGATCGCCGCACGCTTCCTGCAGGCGCTCGGCGGCGCCACCGGCATGGTGGTGAGCCGCGCCATCATCCGCGATCTCTACAGCCGCGACCGCATCAGCTCCATGATCAGCCTCGTCATCGGGGTCATGATGGTGGCGCAGATGCTGAGCGCGCTCGCCGGCGGCCTCTTGGAGACCGCGTTCGGCTGGCGCGCGATCTTCTATTTCATCACCGCGGCTTCGCTCAGTGTCGCCGTGCTTATCGCCGTTGCGCTGCCCGAGACGCGGCGCGACCGCGGCGTGGGCAGCAGCTTCCGCGGCGACGTCGGCAAGCTGATCCGCGACCGCGCCTTTCTCGGCTATGTGCTGTGCCAGGTGCTGGCCTCCCAGATCATCTTCACCTTTGCCGGCGGCGGGCCTTACATCGTGGTGACGCAGATGGGCCGAACCACCGCCGAATATGGCGCCTGGTTTGCGACAACCGGATTTGCCTATCTGATCGGTAACCTCTTTTGCGTCCGCTTCGCGCCGCGCCATTCACTGGAGAAGCTGATCTGGTTCGGGCTGGCGCTGCAATTCGCCGGTGCCCTGCTGAACCTGACCTTCAGCATCGTCGGGACCAATCAGTCGCCAGTCTGGCTGTTCGGCACCCAGATGATCGTCATGATCGCCAACGCCTTCGTGATGAACAACGCCGCGGCCGGCGCCATCAGCGTGCGGCCCGAGGCCGCCGGCACCGCCGCGGGCGCGATGGGCTTTCTGCAGCAGGGCATCGGCGCACTGGTCTCGCAATTCGGCGCCTATCTCGGCGGCCACTCCACCACCACGCTGCCGTTGACCGCCGCAATCTTCGCGCTCTCGATCGCCTGCGCGTCGGCCATGTTCTTCCTCGTGCCGCGGCCAACGGTCGTGGTCAGCGAGGAATTGATCAAGAAGGCGGAGGAGGAAGAGTCGGGAATGTTGTGAGAGGCGCAGAAGTTGTCGGCCCCGTCATTGCGAGCCAACGGGTCGCGCAAACGCGCGCCCGATGACAGGCTCCGCGAAGCAATCCACCTCGCCGCAACGCAAATCAATCCACTTAACTTTCTTACGCCGCAATGGATTGCTTCGCTGCGCTCGCAATGACGGCCGGAACAAATGCGCGCATCATGCCTAATTTCTTCAAAATTGTTGCGCTGAGCGCCCTGCTTGTACTCTCGTCCAGGCCGGTCATAGCGATCGATCAGAGCACGGTTGCGCCAGCCTTCGATTGCTGGGAGCCCGAGCGCACCTTCAAGAAATGCGCAGCAACCGGCGCCGACGGACGACCGCGCTTGACACGATCCTATCTGACTCGGCTTCGATATGACCGTGACGGGCTGGCTTCCGTCCTATTATGGGATGGGATTGACCCACGAAAATTCCAATGGTTCTACGTTCGGCGTGGCGTCGCCCCGGTGCCGGTTGAATCAATGGACAACGGCCCCGACTATTTCGAGGATGGTCTCGCGCGGTCGCGGGTCGGCGGGAAGATCGGGTACGTCGACCGCAAACTCAATCTCGTGATTCCGGCGACGTATGATGGAGCCTATCCATTCAAGGATGGCGTTGCTGTCGTCTGCACGGCTTGCACTTATGTCTCTGACAGCACTGCCTCTGAGGGCGAGCGTGGCTGGTACGAGGGTGGGCAATGGGGGCGCATTGATCGCAAGGGACGCGTCGTTTCACCCTTCCGGCCCTGGGAGAAAGGCAAGCCGCTCGAGTTCGACTGAGGTTGAATGCTTGCGAAGAATTGATCGAGCAGGCGGAGTAATGTGCGAAGTCAGCGCCTCACCATCCTCTGTCATCGCCCGCGAAAGCGGGCGATCCAGTACGCCGCGGCTCCTCAGTCCGTCACCTCTGTCTTTGGAATACTGGGTCACCCGCTTTCGCGGGTGACGACAACGGAGTGTGCCGCCCGCCTCACTCCCCGATCAGCTTCAGCCACTCGTCCTCGGTCAGCACCGCCACGCCAAGCTCGCGCGCCTTCGTCAGCTTGGACCCGGCGTCCTCGCCCGCAACCACATAGTCCGTTTTCTTCGACACCGAACCCGCAACCTTGGCGCCGAGGCGCTCCGCCATCGCCTTGGCTTCGTCGCGGGTGAACTTGGTCAGCGAGCCGGTAAAAACCACGGTCTTGTCCGAGACCGGCGAGCTCTTGCGCGGCTGTTCGGCGGGCTTCACCTCGATCTCACGCAGGAGCTCGCCGAGCGCCTTCACATTGCGCGGCTCGGCGAAGAACTCGACCACGGCATCCGCGACGATCTCGCCGACGCCGCCGATATTGTTGAGGTCCTGATAGGCCTCGGTCGTGTTCTCTTCGTCCTTCGTCCCCTTGGCGGCGGCCAGCATCGCCTCGCGAAAATTCTCGATCGTGTGGTAGTGCCGTGCCAGCAGTTTGGCGTTGCCCTCGCCGACGTGGCGGATGCCGAGCGCGAAGATCAGGCGGTGCAACTCGATCGAGCGGCGGGCGTCGATCGCATTGAACAGATTGCGCACCGAGGTTTCGCCATAGCCCTCGCGCGCCATCAGCTTGCTGGTCGAGCGGGCATCACGCTTCTGCAGCGTGAAGATGTCGACCGGCGACATCACCAGACCATCCTCGTAGAACTCCTGGATCTGCTTGTCGCCGAGGCCGTCGATATCGAACGCCAGCCGTGAAACGAAATGCTTGAGCCGCTCCACCGCCTGCGCCGGGCAGATCATCGCGCCGGTACAGCGGCGCACCGCCTCGTCCTCCTCGCGAACCGCATGACTGCCGCACACCGGACACGTCTCCGGAAACTTGTAGGGCTTGGCGCTCTTCGGCCGCTTGTCCATGACGACGCTGACGACCTGCGGAATCACGTCACCGGCACGCTGAACGACAACCGTATCGCCGACGCGAAGATCGACGCCGTCACGGATCGGATTGCCGTCGTTGCCGATGCCCTTGATGTAGTCCTCGTTATGCAGCGTCGCGTTCGACACGACGACGCCGCCGACGGTCACCGGCTCGAGCCGCGCCACCGGCGTCAGCGCACCCGTGCGGCCAACCTGGATATCGATGCCATTGAGGATCGTCGTCGCCTGCTCGGCCGCGAATTTGTGCGCGATCGCCCAGCGCGGACTGCGCGAAACGAAGCCGAGGCGATCCTGCCAGTCGAGCCGGTCGACCTTGTAGACCACGCCGTCGATATCGTAGCCGAGCGAGGCGCGTTCCTCGCCGATCTTGCTGTAGAATTCCAGGACGGCGTCGACATCCTTGCAAAGCTTCGTCCGCGGATTGACGACAAAGCCGGCCTTGTCCATCCACTCCAGCATGCCGTGCTGGGTATCGGCCGGACGCTCGCTCATCTCGCCCCAGGTATAGGCGAAGAACTTCAGCGGTCGCGACGCGGTGATCGAAACGTCTTTCTGGCGCAGCGACCCCGCCGCCGAATTGCGCGGATTGGCGAACACCGTGTCTTCGGCCTCCGCCTGCTTCTTGTTCAGCTCGAGAAAGTCCTTCTTGAGCATGTAGACTTCGCCGCGCATTTCACAGGCCGCAGGAATATGCCGCCCCTTCAGCGTATGCGGAATGTCCTTGATGGTACGGACGTTGGCGGTGACGTCCTCGCCGGTAAAGCCATCGCCGCGCGTCGCGGCGCGAACCAGTTCGCCGTTTTCGTAGCGCAGCGATAACGACAGGCCGTCGATCTTCGGTTCGGCGACAAGTGCCGGAATATGGTCGGCATCGAGCTTGAGAAAGCGCCGGATACGATCGACGAACTCCGTGACATCCTCATCGCTGAACGCATTGCCGAGCGACAGCATGGGAACGGCATGCTGCACTTTCGCAAAGCCGCGTGCGGGCGCCGCGCCCACCTTTTGCGTGGGCGAATCCGTCGTGACGAGATCGGGGAATTTCGCCTCGATCGTTACCAGCCGCTGGCGCAAGGCATCGTAGGCCGCGTCCGAGACTGTCGGCGCATCCTTTTGATAGTAGCGCTCGTTGTGCCCCTCGATTTCGAGCGACAGCCGCATATGCTCCACCTTGGCCTGGGCCTTGGTGAGCTTCTCGACATCAACCAGCGCTTTCGTCGCTTTCGCAGCCATGGTCGCGCCGTCGCTACGCCGTCGCCGCGCGCAACAGCCGCTCCGCCGCGGCCCGCGCCTCCGCGGTGATCTCCGCTCCCGCCAGCATGCGGGCAATTTCTTCGCGGCGGTGGTCGGCGGCGAGTGCGTTGACGCGGGTGGCGACGCGCTTGCCCTTGTCGAGCGCATCCTTGGAAATCAGCAGATGCTGGTTCGCCCTTGCGGCGACCTGCGGCGCATGCGTCACCGCCATCACCTGAACCTGGCCGGCCAGCCGCGAAAGCCGCGCGCCGATCGCGTCCGCCACCGCGCCGCCGACGCCGGTATCGATTTCGTCGAACACCAGCGTGGGGGCCGAACCGCGGTCAGACAGCACCACCTTGAGCGCCAGCAGGAACCGCGACAGCTCGCCGCCGGAGGCGACCTTCATCAGCGGGCCCGCCTTGGTGCCGGGATTGGTCTGCACCCAGAACTCGACGCGGTCGATGCCCTGCGGCCCCGGCGACTTCGCGTCGGTTTCAACCTGCGTCATGAATTTTGCGCGTTCGAGTTTCAGCGGCGCCAGTTCGGCATTCACCGCCTTGTTGAGCTTCTCGGCGGATTTGGTACGGGCCGCGGAGAGCTTCTCGGCTGCCGCGCCGTAGCGCTGGTCGGCCTCGGCTGCCGCGGCTTCCAGCTTCTTCAACCGGTCCGCGCCGGCATCGATCAGCGCCACATCGGCGACGAATTTGGCGGCGAGTGCGGCGAGCCCGTCGACCGGCGTCGAATATTTGCGGGAGGCGGCGCGAAGCGCAAACAGCCGCTCCTCGATGCGTTCCAGTTCGGCGGGATCGAAATCGGCCGCGACCAGGGCTGCGTTGAGATGCTGGTCGGCCTCTTCCAGCGCGTTGATCGCGATATCGATCGCCTTCACCGCAGGCTCGACCAGGGCGGGCGAATTGGCGGCACGGCGTTCGAGGCGGCGTACGGCGGCGGCCAGCGCCGGCACCGGCGAATGGGGGCCGCCGACCGCCTCCTGCGCCTCGCGCAGGTCGCTTGCGATCTTCTCGCCCTGCATCATGGTGGTGCGGCGCCCGGCCAGCGCCGTCTCCTCGCCGTCCTTGGGTTTCAGCGTCTTCAGTTCGTCGGCGGCGTGGCGCAGATAGTCCGCCTCGCGCGCGGCGCGTTCCATGCTGGCGCGATGCTCGTCCAGCGCCGCGTTGGCGGTGCGCCGCGCCTCCCAAAGCGTCTCCAGCGCCGCGACCTCTTTCTCCAGCCCGGCAAAGGCGTCGAGCAACTGCCGGTGCGTCGAGGCGTCGACCAGCGCGCGCTCGTCATGCTGGCCATGGATCTCGACGAGCGCCGCACCGACCGCTTTGAGGGTCTGCACGCTGATCGACTGATCATTGATGAAGGCGCGGGTGCGGCCGTCGGCAAGCTGCACGCGGCGAAGAATCATCTCGCCGGTATCGTCGAGGCCGTTCCCGGACAGGATCTTTGCCGCCGGATGGCCCTTGGGGACGTCGAAAGTGGCCGTCACCTGGCCCTGCTCCGCGCCATGGCGAACGAGGCCCGCGTCGCCGCGGCCGCCGAGCGCCAGCGCGAAGGCATCGAGCAGGATGGATTTACCCGCGCCGGTCTCGCCGGTCAGCACCGCGAGGCCACGGGAGAATTCGATATCGAGCCGTTCGATCAGGACGATGTCACGGATCGACAGACGCGCCAGCATGCGAAGTAAATTCCTAGCCGAGACCCAATTTCTTGAAGGCCCTGGAAATATAGGAGCCCTTGTTCTCGCTCGGCTCGAGACCGCCCGACTTTACAAGATTATAGGCGTCCTTGTACCAGCGGCTGTCAGGAAAGTTGTGCCCAAGTACGGCCGCAGCGGTCTGCGCCTCGCCGACGATGCCGATCGCCATATAGGCCTCGGTGAGCCGCGCCAGCGCCTCCTCGACATGCCGCGTGGTCTGGTAGCGGGTGACCACGGTCTTGAAGCGATTGATGGCCGGGGTGAAGTCGCGCTTTGCCAAATAATAGCGGCCGACATCCATTTCCTTGCCGGCGAGCTGGTCGCGCGCGCCTTCGAGCTTGGCCTTGGCGGAGTTGGCATATTCCGAGGTCGGATATTTGCGAATCACCTCTTCCAGCGCCGCGATCGCCTTTTCGGTGCGGCCCTGGTCGCGGGAGATGTCCGGGATCTGGTCGTAATGCGAGGCCGCGATCAGGTATTGCGCGTAAGCCGCATCGGAACTGCCGGGATGCAGCGTGACGTAACGGGTGGCGGCACCGATGCAGCTGTCGTAGTCGCCGGCATTGTAGAAGGAATAGGCCGACATCAGGAGCGACTTGCGCGCCCAGTCCGAATAGGGATGCTGGCGGTCGACTTCCTCGAATTTCTTCGACGCCGCCTTGTTATCCTTGCGTTGGTTCATCAGGTACAAGCCCTCATTATAGAGCTTGTCCGCCGGTTCCTCGTTGAAAGTGTCGTCCTTGGCGGTGAACTTGTCCCAGAGCGCGCCGCTGCCGCATCCGCTCAAGGGAATGGCGAGCGCAATCAGGCCCGCCGCCAACCGCAGCGACCGTCCGGCGCGAGCGAGGCTGGAAGACCTTAGTGATTTGCGTGGTTCGAGCGTCATACGCTGTGCCGACATGAAATCTGGACGCCTTGTGATGCGAATGATGACTGAGCCCGCCCGTCCGTGAACCGCAGTCATGGACGCCATATTCCCCGTGCCCAACATTCCCTGAGCCCAGCGCGTTTGGTGCCCAATTCTTCAGGGACCTCGTGGCGCCTTCTCGGGCGACCGCCGGTCTCTGTAACCGAAAAATGGTCCTCGACCAACCGAATACGCAGCCAATTCGCCCGGATTAAGGCGGCGGAACGGCCGCGTTACCAATTGTGGTTACTACGGAAAACGCGTCCGTACGGCGCAAAATAGCTTAGAAATTCAAGGGCATTTCGAAGCCGAAAGCCTGGGCATTTCGAAGCCGAAAGCCCGGGCATTTCGAAGCCGAAAGTCCCGAAGACGAAGGCCGGGACACGAAAGTCAGGAAACGTCCGGACCATAGGCCGGGGCGATCAAGCCGCCCACCATGCCAGCGCCGGCCTCGACATGGCCACGGTGGCGGCGTGCCGGTTCAGCCTCGACCACCCGCCAGGCGCTGTGATCGGCCAACAGAGCCGTCAGCACGGCGTGGTTCAGCTTGTGGCCGCCACGCACCGAGCGGTAGGCACCGAGCAGCGGCAAACCAGCCAGGGTAAGATCGCCAACCGCATCCAGCGCCTTGTGGCGGGCGCATTCGTCGCTGAAGCGCAGCCCTTCGGTGTTGAGCAGACGGGCGTCATCGAGCACCACGGTATTCTCAAACGAGGCGCCGCGCGCAAAACCGGCGCTCCAGAGCCGCGCGACGTCGTTCATGAAGCCAAAGGTCCGGGCGCGTGAAATCTCGCGGCGGAAGCTTTCGGGGTTGAGATCGAGCGAGAAATTCTGGCGGCCGATCACCGGATTCGCGAAGTCGATCTCGACCTCGACGCGGAACCCGCCCGCATGCGGGCGCAGCTCGCCGAAGCTATCGCCGATCGCGACCTGCACCGGCTTCAGCACCTGAATGAAGCGGCGCGAGGCCGACTGGGTGACGATGCCGGCCTGATCGATGGCGGCGACGAAAGCCGCCGCGCTGCCGTCCATGATCGGAACTTCGGGACCGTCAACTTCGATGATGGCGTTGTCGACGCCCATGCCGCGCAAGGCAGCGAGCACATGTTCGGCGGTGGAAACCAGCGGGCCTTCGCGGTCGCCGAGAACGGTAGCGAGATCGGTGGCGGTGACGGATTCTGCGATGGCAGGAACTTCGCGGTCGGCCTCATCAAGGCCGGTGCGGACAAAAATAAAACCCGCATCCACAGGTGCAGGTCCGAGCGTCAGGCTGACAGGTAAACCGGAATGCACGCCAACGCCCGTTACGGTGGCTTGCGACCGAAGCGTGGTTTGACGGCTGAATTTCATCGATAACTGCCCACTACCCGACTTAACCTAAAGACAGGAACCGCGCGTGAGCGCCGATTCGCGTTCTAGGCATCCCCAAGTCACGGCAGACCATAATCAATTCCGAAAGCGCGCCAACTCACGCTTCTTTACGGATTGTTACCCTATCTCTGCCGCAATCGCGCCAAGGGTTAACCAAACTCCGGCACGGCCGAAGGCTGTTTCAGCTGTGATAGCTGATCACGGAATGAATAATTAATCATTTAAAATCAGTTGGTTGACCGGCTATCCGGGGCGCGGCACCCAGCCAAGAGAAGGGCCCCGGCTGGGTTAGCCGGGGCCCTTTGGCTCGCCTCAATTGTTACAAAACCTCAGTTGGCCTGGCGTCGGAGGAAGGCTGGGATATCAAGATGGTCGTCGCCCTGTGGCGTCGGCGCAACAGGTGCCGGGCGGCCATGGGCGTCCAAACCTTGCGGCGCCGGGCGCTTTGCATACTCGGATACCGGCTCGTGATTCGCCGCCATTTGCTGGGCGACGGTACGCTGCGGCTTCCGATCGGGCAGCGGCGCCATCGCAGGCCCGGAGGCGCGGGCCGCGATCGGCGGCTCGGTCTCTTCGTCGCGGCGGCCGAGGCCGACATTGGCGAGCCGCTGCAAGAGCGACAGCTTGGACTTCTGCGGATGCTCTTCCTCTGCCTCGCCGCGGGCCTGCCGGATTTCGGCCTGCGCCGGCATCGGGAGATCCTCGAATTTCGGCATCCGCGGCGAGCGGGCCGGCGCACGTTCGGCCGCCTGCGGGATGAAGGTTTCGGGTGTCGGAGGCTGCTCGGCCTCGGCGCGAGCGGCCTCGTTGTGATCCGGGAACAGGGTCGGCTTCTGCGCGATCGGGCGGACCGTGACATCGCCATAGGACGCCGGCTGGATCGGAGCCTGTTGCGGCGGCTCGACCGCCGCGGCGATCGCGGCGAGCGCTGCACGCTCGACATTGCTGGCCGGACGTTGCGCCGGCGCGGCGGGAGCCTGCGCGGGAACCGGAGCAACCGCATGCGGCGCCGGCTCGAGCTTCTGGGCGCGTTCGGCCAGGCGCGCATTGTCGGCGCGAAGGCGAGCGGTCAGTTCAGCCAGACGGTTGTCGGGCGAGGACGGGGCAGCGGCGGTGGCAGTGGTCGCGACCGCCGGAGCGGCGGCGGCATTGCGCGCGATCTGCGCCTGCTCGATACCCGTGGCGACGACGGAAACGCGGATGATGCCGTCGAGCGTTTCGTCGAAGGTGGCGCCGACGATGATGTTGGCGTCCTGATCCACTTCCTCGCGAATCCGGGTTGCGGCTTCGTCGACTTCGAACAGGGTCAAGTCCTTGCCGCCGGTGATCGAGATCAACAGGCCGCGGGCGCCCTTCATCGATGAGTCGTCGATCAGCGGGTTGGCGATCGCAGCTTCCGCTGCGGTCAGCGCCCGCTTGTCGCCGGTGGCTTCGCCGGTTCCCATCATCGCCTTGCCCATTTCGCGCATCACGGCGCGGACGTCGGCGAAGTCGAGGTTGATCAGGCCTTCCTTGACCATCAGGTCGGTGATGCAGGCAACGCCCGAATAGAGCACCTGGTCGGCCATCGCGAAGGCGTCGGCGAAGGTGGTCTTTTCGTTGGCGACCCGGAACAGGTTTTGGTTCGGGATGATCAGGAGCGTGTCGACCACCTTGTGCAGTTCGGCGATGCCGGACTCGGCGGTGCGCATGCGGCGCATGCCCTCGAAGTGGAACGGCTTGGTCACGACGCCGACGGTGAGGATGCCCATTTCGCGCGCGGTCTTGGCGATGACAGGGGCTGCACCCGTGCCGGTGCCGCCGCCCATGCCGGCGGTGACGAACACCATGTTGGCGCCCGAGAGATGGTCGCGAAGCTCGTCGATGACCTCCTGCGCCGCCGCCGCGCCGACATCAGGCTGGGACCCCGCGCCGAGGCCCTGCGTCACCTGCGTGCCCATCTGCACGATGCGCTGCGCCTTCGACATGGTCAGCGCCTGCGCGTCGGTGTTGGCGACGACGAAATCGACGCCCTGCAACCCGGCAGTAATCATGTTATTGACGGCATTGCCGCCTGCTCCACCGACGCCGAAGACGGTAATCCGCGGTTTCAGCTCGCTGATGTCAGGGGGGGTCAGATTGAGTGCCATGGTTGCCTCTCGATTACGACGCGCGCTTTGGTTCACCCCGGCCGGCGGCCGCGGGGTTTGGTGAAAATCGTTTGGTTACTGGACCGGTCATCAGAAGCCCTCGCGAAGCCATCGTCCGACCTTTCCGAAATAGCCGTCAGTCCCTGTCCTGAGCTGCCGCGTATGCCGCGGTTCGACGTGTTCCAGATGAGCGTATTGCGGATAGACCAGGAGGCCGGTCGGCACCGCGAACGAGGCGCTCTTGGCCTCGTTGGGCAACCGGCCGAAACCGAGCGGACGGCCGATCCGGACCGGCCGGTTGAGAATGCGGGTGGCGAGTTCGACGGTGCCGGTGAGCTGGGAAGCGCCGCCGCTCAACACAACCCGCGCCCTCGGCTCTGCCGCAAAGGGGGAATCCGCGAGCCGGTCCCGGACCATTTCAAAAATCTCCTCGGCGCGATGCCGGACGATGTTGGCAATCGTGGCGCGCGAAACGATCTGCGGCGCATCGTGTTCTTCGCCCGCAGTCGGTACAGACATCAGCTCGCGCGCGTCAGACCCGCCGGTCAGCACGGTGCCATATAACGTCTTGATTCGCTCGGCATCCGCAATGCATGCGCTGACGCCGCGTGCAAGATCCATCGTCACGTGCTGCCCGCCGAGCGCAAATCCGCTGGCATGCACGAAGCGGCCAGCCGAATAGGTCGCAATCGTGGTCGATCCGGCGCCCATTTCGACCACGGCAGCGCCGAGATCGGCCTCGTCGTCGGTCAACACGGACAGGCCTGCGACATAAGGACTCGCCGCCATGGCTTCGACATTGAGATGGCAGCGCTCGACCACCAGCATCAGGTTGCGCGCGACCGTCGCATCCGCCGTCACCACGTTCATGTCGACGCCGAACTGCCGGGCCACCATGCCGCGGGGATCGCGGATGCCCTTGACGCCATCCAGCGCATAGCCGACCGGCAGCGCGTGCAGTACCGTGCGTCCCTCGCCGGTGGCGTGGCGCATGCCGGTGGAGGTCACCCGGGTGACGTCATCGGCGGTAACGGCGCCACCTCTGATATCGGCGGCAGCCTCGACCAGTTGCCCCTGCAACCGGCCGCCGGAAACCGACAGCAATACTGACTCAACGCGGACCTTGGCCATGCCCTCGGCCAGCGCCACCGCCTGGCGGACCGCCTGCTCGCATTCGGCGAGATCGACCACGGAGCCGGCCTTGACGCCGCGCGACTGGATCTGGCTGTAGCCGATCAATTCCACCGCATGGGTGCGGCCGCGCAGCGCGTCGTTCGCCGGCGACGGCTTCAGCCGCGCGATCATGCAGGCGATCTTGCTGGTGCCGACATCGAGCGACGCCACCAGCGCCGTGCGCTTGTGATCGACGGGGCGTGTCTTCGGGGTCTGGTTGCGATCGAGGCCGGTCATGCGTCACCGGCCTTTTTCTTGGGTTTCTTGTCCTTGAACAGTTCTTCGCGGGCCTTGGCTGCTTCTTCCGACAATTGCACGGTGAGCCTGTCCGGCAGACGCATGTCGACGGTGACGATGTCGCGCGAGAACAGCCGGTCGTCCTTGTCGAGCTTGCTCAGCATCGCAAGCGCGTTGCCGACGTCGTTCTCCGGCAGGCGAATGTCGAGGCCGTCCTTCAGCCGCAAATTCCAGCGCCGTTCGCCGACGAAGATCGCAGCCTTGGTCGCTGCGCGAACCTGCGGATAGCGGTCCAGAAGGGCGAGGAAGTCGCGGGCCCTGACGTCGGCGCCCTTCCCCACCACCAGCGGCAGCGTCACGAAGCGGCGCGACACGTAGGGCTCCAGCACCGCGCCATCTTCCGAGATCACGGACAGCCGGCCGTCCTGCTGCCACAGCGCGAAAGCCGTGCGCTCAACGATGTCGATCTGCAGCCGGCCCGGATAAAGCTTCAGGATGGTCGCGTCTGATATCCAGGGATTCGCCTTGAGCTTGTCGCGCAGGGTGGTGGCATCGAGAAACAGCAGCGAAGAGCGGCCATTGACGCCGCCGATCGCGAGCACCTCGTCCTGGCTCAATTGCTTGCGGCCGTTGATCGCAATCTCGGTGATGCGGAACCCGGCTGAATTGGCCAATGCGTTGCGGGTGTCGTTGAGCGCAACCATGAATTCGTCAACATGACCGCCCTTGACGATTCCAAGGCCGGCGCTGCCGAGCAGCATCAGCACGGTGAGGGTCACGCCGAGGCGATTCGGAAGATGACGCTCGACCAGACGGACCAGACGATTCGGCGGCTCACGATCGACTACGCGCTTTGCCGGGACACGGGCACGAAGGCCCAGCCGCTCGCGCAGCAGCACAGCCGCTCCAATAGCGGCCGCTTTCAGGTCAGCTTGGGGCCCCAGCGATCTCACCGACCGAGCGAGGCGTCCTGCACCATCCATTGCACGAGCCTGTCCAAGTGTTGTTCCCGCAAGCGTTTTTGCGGGTTCCGGCCCATATGACGCCTCGGTCTTGCCGGACTTGGTGCTGATCTGAAGTCGGAACAGCGCACGCCGGAGCCAAGCGCAACATGCGCCGCCAGCGTTAACCTTCGGACTTCCTGGTAAACAAAGTGTAAATTTGCGGCACTGCGGACGCGCTTTGACGCGTCTTTTGAGTGGTTTGCCGGACAATTCTTAGGATTTTAGCAACAATTCTCGTGGCGAGGTTAGTTCCGGGTTAACGGCCTGTTAATGGCTCAGCGGGCGGTCAAACCCGTTCCCGGTTCCGCCGTTCGGCCAGCGCGATCTGCTCACGCAGAAAATCCGGGAATTCGATCCCCTGCGCCTTCAGCGCCTTCGGGTAGAGCGATGCGGCGGTCAGGCCCGGCAGCGTGTTGGTTTCCAGGTAAACCAGCCCTTTCGCCGAGACGATGAAGTCGGTCCTTGAGTAACCGCTACAGGACAGCGCCCGATGCGCCCGCAACGCCTGGTCCATGAGCGCGGCGCTGATCTCGGGTGAAAAGCGTCCAGGGCAGATCTCCTGGGTCGATTTCAGCAGGTATTTCGCCGCGTAGTCGAACGCGCCATCCGCGGGCACGATCTCGACCGGCGGCAGCGAAAGCACCGAACCGTCGGGCCGCTCCAGCACACCGCAGGTCGCCTCCACGCCCGAGATGAACGGCTCGATCAAATATTCCTCCGTTTTGGCGGCGTTGCGCACGGCGACGAGATCCTGCTTCGCATTGACGAAGATCAGGCCATAGCTCGATCCATCCCGCGCCGGCTTTGCGATCAGCTTGCCGTATTCGGCAAACGCCGCGTCGAGGTTTTCCAGGGCGACACCGGCCGGCGCCGCGACGCCCGCAATCGCCGCGAATCGTTTGGCCGCCACCTTGTCCAAGGCGAGATTGGACGACGCCGAGCCGGAGCCGGTGAAGGGAATCCCGCGCAGTTCGCACATCGCCTGCAATTCGCCGTTCTCGGCCCGGCCGCCATGCAGGCCGAGCACCAGCACGCGATCCTCGGACTTGGCCTTGTCGAGCGCCGCTTCGAGCGGCAGGCCGCGGTTGCCGGGTTTGAATTCATCCTCGAACGGACGCGCGTGTCCGAGCAGCTTCTGCGACGCGACCTCGTGCACGGTGTCGGCAACGTCCCAGAACCAGAGATCGGCTTCCGGCAACGCCCGATGCAGCGCCTGGGCGCTCGCGACCGAGACCAGCCGCTCCGTGTTGGTACCGCCAAAGAGAATGGTAATCCGCATCAGCCCTGCTCGATTCCGATCCGCTTGATTTCCCAATGTAGCTCTATGCCAGAATTCGCTTTAACCCGCTCGCGCACGGTTTCACCCAGCGTTTCAATATCATGTCCGGTGGCGTTACCGGTATTGATAAGGAAATTGCAGTGCATTTCCGAGACCTGCGCCCCGCCGACCCGCAGGCCCCGGCAGCCGGCGGCGTCGATCAGTTTCCACGCGCTGTTGCCGGGTGGATTCTTGAAGGTTGAACCGCCGGTCTTTTCGCGAATCGGCTGAGCGGTTTCGCGATGGTTCTGCACCTCGTTCATCCGCGCGCGAATGGCCTCAGTATCCGTGATTGCGCCTTGAAAGCGCGCCGACGTGAAGATGATCGATGGGTCGACGCCGCTGTTGCGATAGACGAACTTCATGTCGGCATTGCCAAAGACATGTCTCGTGCCGTCGCGACCGATGCCGACAGCCTCGATCAGGATATCCTTGGTTTCCCCGCCATTGGCGCCGGCATTCATCCGCAGCGCGCCGCCGATGGTGCCGGGAATGCCGAAGAAGAATTCCATGCCGCCGATGTTGGCGGCTGCCGCAGTCTCCGCCACGCGCTTGTCGAGTGCAGCCGTGCCCGCGCTGACGATATCGCCGGAAGCGGACGTCTCGCCAAACGCCCGCGGCGCCAGGCGGATCACCACACCCGCCATGCCGCCATCGCGCACGATCAGGTTGGAGCCGACGCCGACGACATAGACCGCCAATTCCTTCGGAAGCAGCTTCAAGAAGTACGCGAGATCGTCCTCATCCGCCGGCGTAAACAGCACCTGTGCCGGCCCGCCGACGCGAAACCACGTCAGCTCCGCCAGCGACTGGTTCGCCAGCAGCCGCCCGCGCAGTTGCGGCATGGCGGCTTTCAGATCAGGCGTGATGTCGGGGAATGCCACCGTTAACCCAAAGCCTTCAATTCGCCGGGCAGCGCGTAGGCCCATTGCGTGATGTTGCCGGCGCCGAGGCAGACGACGAGATCGCCCGGATGCGCAATTCCGTGAACGACTTTGGCCAGTTCCGCCGAACTCTGCAGCGGGATCACCTCGCGATGGCCATGCGTGCGCAGGCCGAGCACGAAATGGTCGCGGTCGATGCCCTCGATCGGCGCCTCGCCGGCCGGATAAACCTCGGCAACAACAACTGCGTCGGCATCGTTGAAACAAGTGCAGAATTCTTCGAACAGCGATTGCAGCCGAGTGAAGCGATGCGGCTGCACCACGGCGACGACCTTGCCGTTGGTGGATTCCCGCGCCGCTTTAAGGACGGCTGATATCTCGACGGGGTGGTGGCCGTAATCGTCGATCACGGTGACACCGTTCCACTCGCCGGTCCGGGTGAAGCGCCGCTTGACGCCGCCGAAGCCTGCGATCGCCTTGCGGATCGCCTCGTCGGACATGCCGAGCTCATGGGCCACCGCGATCGCCGCGGTCGCATTCGATGCGTTATGCCGGCCGGGCATCGGCAGCATGATATCAGCGATCTCGTGGATGGCGTCGGTCTTGCGGTTGCGGAACACGACCTTGAATGTCGATCCGCCGCCGGTCGGCGTCAGATCGACCAGCCGCACATCGGCTTGCGGGTTTTCACCGTAGGTGATGATGCGGCGATCCTCGATCTTGCCGACAAGGGTCTGCACCACGGGATGATCGGTGCACATTACGGCAAAGCCATAGAACGGCACGTTCTCGACGAAATTGCGGAACGCTTCCTGGATCGCCTCGAAAGTCTTGAAATGATCGAGATGTTCGGGATCGATGTTGGTGACGATCACGACATCGGACGGCAGCTTCAGGAACGTGCCGTCGCTCTCATCGGCTTCGACCACCATCCAGTCGCCGGCGCCGAGCCGGGCGTTGGAGCCATAGGCATTGATGATACCGCCGTTGATCACGGTCGGATCGAGGCCGCCGGCATCGAGCAGTGTCGCCACCATCGTCGTCGTGGTAGTCTTGCCGTGGGTGCCCGCAATCGCGACGCAGCTTTTCAAACGCATCAATTCGGCGAGCATTTCGGCGCGGCGCACCACCGGGATGCGCTGGGCGCGGGCCGCCATCAGCTCCGGATTGTCACGCTTGATCGCGGTCGAGACCACGACCACGTCGGCGCCGTCGACATTCTCGGCCTTGTGGCCGACCGAGACCTTGACGCCCTTCTCCCGCAGCCGCGCGACATTGCCGCTCTCGGAGGCGTCCGAGCCCTGCACGGTGTAGCCGAGATTGACGAGGACCTCGGCGATTCCGCTCATGCCGATGCCGCCGATCCCGACGAAGTGAATGGGTCCGATCTCGCGCGGCAGTCTCATGGTGCATCCCTAGTCGTCATCATCCTCGAAAAGCGGATGATCCAGTATTCCGCGAAGCCGGGCTCAAATCAGGCGCCGCAGAGTACTGGATGCCCCGCTTTCGAAGGCGCTGACAAGGGGCAATTTTGTGCGCAACGGCCTAGATTCCGGCGGTTTTCATCACCAGATCGGCCAACCGCTCCGCAGCATCCAGCCGGCCCACATTGCGGGCGGCTGATGCCATCGCGGTCAGCCGCGCCGGTTCGGCGGCGAAGGCGGAGATTTCCGCCGCCAGCCGGTCGGACGTGAATTCGGCCTGCGGAATCCGCAAAGCCCCGTCCACCTGGGCCAGCACGCCGGCATTGGCGAACTGGTCCTGGTCGATCGCGCCGGGCAGCGGCACCAAAATCGAAGGCCGCCCGATCGCGGCGAGTTCCGCCACCGTGCCGGCGCCGGAGCGCGAGACCACGAGGTGGCTGGACGCCAGCCGCGCCGGCAGGTCGGTAAAGAACGGCGCGAGTTCGGCATTGATCCTGCGCCGTTCATAGATCGAGCGCACCCGCCCCATGTCTTCCTTGCGCACCTGCTGCGTCAGAATCAGGCGGCTCCACAGCATCGGCTCCAGCTTTTCGATTGCGCCCGGCACGATATCGCTCATGACCCGCGCGCCCTGGCTGCCGCCGACCACCAGCAGGCGCAGCGGCCCGTTCGGTTCCGGAGACGCAAACGGCACCGCGGCAGCCGCGAGGATCGCGGGGCGCATCGGCGTGCCGACGGTCACAGTCTTGCCCGCAAGATCAGGATCGCGGTCGAGCACGCCGGGCAGCGAGGTGGCAATGGCGTTGACGCGGCGGGAGAGAAACCGGTTGGCGCGGCCGAGCACGGCATTGGCGTCATGAATGATGCCGGGCACGCCGAGCAGCCTTGCCGCCATCAGCGGCGGCAGCGTCGGATAACCGCCAAAGCCGACCACGGCCGCAGGTTTCAGCCGTCGCACCAGCCTGGCAGCCACCAGCGTGCCGTAACCGAGCATGTAAGCGGTGCGCACCAGCGACAGCAGCGAGCGGCCGCGCACGGTCTCGCTCGGCACCACGTCGATATTTTCAGGGGTGAACAGGCCGCTGTACCGCAGCGCGCGGGCGTCGGTTGCAAGACGCACCCGCAGGCCGCGTTTGATGAGCTCGACGCCCAGCGCTTCGGCGGGAAACAGATGACCGCCGGTGCCGCCCGCGGCGAGTAGAATGAGAGGCGCGTTTTTTTCCATGGCCTCAAATAGCCGACGGCGAGGCCGCCGTCACCACGTCCGTACGGTCAAGCGTAACCGCGCGATACGCCGGCGGCGTTCATCGATTCCACCTCGGTGCGCGAGCGCTGCCGGGTCAGCGCCAGCATCATGCCGACGCCATAGGCCAGCGAGATGATCGACGAGCCGCCATAGGAGATGAAGGGCAGCGTCATGCCCTTGGCCGGGATCAGTTGCAGATTGACCGCCATGTTGATCGCGGCCTGCACGCCGAACAGGATCGCAAGCCCCGACGCCGCAAAGCGCGCGAACATATCCTCGGTCGAATAGGCGCGCGTCAGCGTCCGGATCACAACGAAGGCGAACAGCGAAACCAGCGCCAGGCACAGGATGATGCCGAACTCTTCGGCGGCCACCGCGAACACGAAGTCGGTATGGCTGTCCGGCAAGCTGCGTTTTGCAATCCCTTCACCGGGTCCGAGGCCGAACCAGCCGCCGTTCCAGAACGCCTCCATCGCCATATCGACCTGGAACGTGTCGCCGGAGGCCGGGTTCATGAAGCGCCTGATGCGGCCCGCGACGTGCGGCACCAGCAGATACGCACCGAACAATCCGGCCGCCGAGGCGCCGGCAAGGCCGGCCACCCAAATCATCCGCATGCCCGCGATGAAGAACAGCGCGCCCCACACCATCAGGATCAGCATGGTCTGGCCGAAATCCGGTTCCATCACCAGAAGCGCCACCAGCGTCAGCAACAGCACGATCGCCATCGACGTCGCCGGCATTTCCGGCCGCTTGGTCGATTCCGCAAACAGCCACGCCGCCATGACGACGAAAGCGGGTTTTGCGGATTCGGAGGCCTGGATGTTGACGCCAAGCAGCGTGATCCAGCGCCGCGATCCCTTCACCTCCGCGCCGAAGACAAGCGTCGCCACGATCAGCAGGATCGAGACCACGAACACCAGCAGCGCGAGACGGCGGATATGCTTGGGCGAGAGGAACGACACCCCGATCAGCACCATCAAGGACGGCAGCAGGAACAGCACGTGCCGGCCGAAGAAATGGAAGGGATCGAGCCCGATCCGGGTCGCCACCGGCGGGCTCGCCGCCAGCGAAAGGATGACGCCGCCCAGCATCAGCACCATGATCGCGCCGAGCAGCAGCTTATCCACGGTCCACCACCAGTCCGAAAACGGCGTGCGTTGGTCACGGGCGAGCATGGGCGTCCCCAAAATGGCAGAGGTAACGCCCATTGGTGGAGCAGGATGGTTTCCAAGAGGTTAATGAGGTCGGTAACTTTCTAGATGGCAGCGCTCATGAAGCCGGAGACGACCGGACATTCACGCGCGTCGCCCGCGGATCAGTCCGAGCCCCGCACCGTTCCGATCAGCCGACGTGCCGTTTGCCTCGCCGCCGCTCGATTGGGTCAAGGCGAGGATTGTGTAGGTCACCACGTGCGCGCACACATCGAGATAGGCGGCAGAAACGAGCACGTGATCCGGCTTCGGACGATAGCCCTGAAACTGCACGTCCAACCGAAGCGGATTCTGCCAATGCTTCACCGGCTCGCGAAGCTGCAGAATGACGCCATCGATGCCGTTGTTGGCAATCCTGGCGCACTGCACCGACGACCAGGGCACCGACAGGCCGGAGCGATAGTCGCGCAGACCATCGGCGGTGATCTCGAGGGCGGGACCATTCCGCATGGCGTCCCGGAAGCAGGTCAACGCCGCGACCGTGCAGCCCACGCCCCACCGCACGCCTAAAATCAGCATTGGCACGAGCACGAGGAGGAGGAGGAGGAGGAGGAGGACGTCCCAAATCGACATGCCGACGCTCACCGCGCGAGGCCCAAATCCAAACACCACCGCCATGCCAATGAGCACGCCGCACAAAAGGGCGAACAAGCCACCCGCAAGGAAGAACAACCCAAGCAAGTAATTCTTGAGCTCCGACGACCGCGCGACGATCGGCAGCGACACGGTGACGGGCGGAGCGGCCGGATTTTTCAACGCGAATTCGCTGGGGATTACGACCGTCTCGATTGCAGGCTCGCTTTCGCTCAAGTCCGTTCTCCTCTGTCCGCAACGACGCGCGCTACAACTGAATATGCACTACGCAGGATGGGTGGAGCGAAGCGATGCCCATCAATTCTGGTTGAGAAACGGCCTGCGTCGAGAAAGCGTTAAATGAGGTCGTTAACATTGTGGCGACGCAGCGCTTCCCGAATAATCGTCATACCGTGTACGCCGCGTCTTTTCGATTCTATCGCTGAGGCCTCTGGAATACTGGATCCATCCGCTTTCGCGGGCATGACCGCTCTACCCATCCCACGGCGAAACTACTTTATTTTTGTCTCGGCCGCGATCAGCTCTCTTCCGTCCGTGGTCGCGATCGTCAGCCGCACCTGCTCTCCGCTGCCGCCGGCGGGGATCGTCGCGGAAATGCGATTTCCGTTTTTCGGGTCGGCTTTCACGGCATCGCTAAACAATATTGCATCGCCGCGTTTCAACGTTATGCGCATCGGCGTGGCCGGTTCGATACTGAAGAACTGAAGGTTCACGCCAGAGGCTGCGGCCGAGAGATTGATCAGGATATTCTCGTTCGCGGCCGTCACGTTGCTCATGCCGACGGTCGGGCTGTAGGTCTCCGGAATCGACACTTCGCCCCGTGCGGGAAGTTTTGCGCGGTGGAAAAACTGGTCCGACACGCCCGCCCACAATTCGACGTAAGGCCGCGCTTCGTTCGGGTCTTTGCGTGCGTCGGTTTCGTTCGTGAACGACTGATATCCCCACGTCCACATCTTCAGGCCCGGCGTGACCGCATTGTCGGCGATGCGGATGATCCCCTCTTCATTGTCGTGGTTGATCACACCCCAGAAATTCCCGCCCTGCATATCGGGCGCTGCGTAGGCGATGCCCATCGTCGGCCAGTTCCTGAAGTGGCGCAGTTTTTCGAAACGGCTCCTGCCCGCACCTGCGCTCTCGTCGCCATCGGACAGATTGGCCGACCAGGCGGGCGTGCTGTAGGCCTCGATCGGCGCGATGATTTCGGCGCCGCCGGTCGTCTTGGGATTGTTCGGGTCCGATCCCGGCGCCAGCGTCGTGCAGGTCCAGTACTCGTAATCGACCGCCTGGGCTTGCGGGTTTTTCAGCACCACGCGCGCATCGAGTGCGGCGCGATCGGCTTTCAGCGTGACATAGTAAGTAGCTTCGATTCCCGTCGAACCCTTGAGGAACCGTCCTGGCGCCGCGGAATACGCGGAATCATCTTTGCGCGACATCGACACCGTCACTTCGCCGGGGCTCGCCTTTACGACCTTGAAATCCCACGGCTTCAGCCACGCCTTGCCGTGCTCGGCATCGGGGAACGTCGGGAAGATTCCGCCATACACCATCAACCAGTCGTAATAAAAATTGCCGGCGTTGATCCCGTAAGGCACGCCGACTTCCGTGCGGTAGAGTTGTTCGTGGCCGGTCGGCTTGTAGATGATGGAAACAATGCGTCCGCCAAACTCGGGGACGAGCGTTACTTTCAGATATCGATTCTCGAGCACGTGGGTCTTGAACGTGCGATCGACGATGGTCTTCTTGTCGAGCGACCCACTGACGAACCCGTTCTCCGCAGAGGTCGCGTACTTGACGGTGCTCCACGAGATCGTCGACTCGCTGAGAGACACACTGTCGGACGCCGCGTACACGGCCGCCTGAAACGCGCAGATAGCCGAAAGTACTGCAACCGAGAACAGAGCACGGGTACACGAGGGAGCATGAACTGTCATTTGCGGCGCCTTCGAATGAACAGAAGCGACAATTCCAGCGCGCAGGATGGGTGGAGCGAAGCGATACCCATCAATTTTCGTTCAGGCAGATGATGGGTTTCGCTGCGCTCTACCCATCCTACAATTACACCACCGGCTTCACACCCGGGATCGCCGTCACCAGATCGCGAAACTTCGTGCCGCGGATTTCGAAGTTGCGGTACTGGTCGAACGACGCGCAGGCGGGCGACAGCAGCACGACCGGATCGGCAATCCCTGAAGCCTCCGCGTCGCGCGCGGCGTTCGCAACTGCGACATCGAGCGTTTCGGAAATCTCGTGCGGCACGCGTTCGCCCAGGGTACCCGCAAATTCCTGCGCGGCTTCGCCGATCAGATAGGCTTTGCGGATGCGCGGGAAATATTCGGCGAGACCGGTGATGCCGCCCTGCTTCGGCTTGCCGCCGGCGATCCAGAAGATATCGGCAAAGGACGACAGCGCGTGCGCGGCGGCGTCGGCATTGGTGCCTTTGGAATCGTTGACGAACAGCACGTTGCCGCGGCGGCCGACCTGCTCCATGCGGTGCGCGAGACCGGGAAAGCTGCGCAGGCCGTTCTGCAATGTATCGGTCGAGATGCCCATCGCCAGCGCGCAGGCCGAGGCGCACGCTGCATTTTGCGCATTGTGCAGCCCGCGCAGCGAACCGATGCCCCCCAACCTTGCGATCTCGCGGCGTGCGCCGCCGGACGCCTGCACGACGGTTTCGCGCTCGACATAGACCCCGTCGGGCAGCGGGTTTTTCACTGATATCCGCACCACGCGCTTGCCGGCCTGGTCGAGCCGGTCGGCGATGTTGCGGCACCAGCCGTCATCGACGCCGACGATCGAGGTGCCCTGCGACTGCACGCCGGCAACCAGCCGCGCCTTCACCGCGGCGTAATGCTCCAGCGTGCCGTGGCGGTCGATGTGGTCTTCGCTGACATTCAAGAGAATCCCCACCGACGGATCGAGCGAGGGCGCCAGATCGATCTGGTAGGACGACATCTCGACCACATGCACGCGTCCCATCCGCGGCGGCTCCAGCGACAGGATCGCGGTGCCGATATTGCCGCCCATCTGGGCGTCGTAGCCGGCCACCTTCATCAGATGCGCGATGAGGGCCGTGGTGGTCGACTTGCCGTTGGTGCCAGTGATGGCAACGAACGGCGCGTCCGGCGCATGGCGGCGGCGCTCGCGGCAGAACAGTTCGATGTCGCCGATCACCTCACAGCCGGCCTGGCGTGCCATCAGCACCGACCAATGCGGCGCCGGATGAGTAAGCGGCGCGCCGGGCGTCAGGATTAGCGCCGCAAAATTCGACCATGACACCGTGCGCAGATCGGCGGTGGTGAAGCCGGCCTGCGCCGCCTTGGCGACATTGTCGGCAGAGTCGTCGCCCGCGATCACTTCCGCGCCGCCGGCCTTCAGCGCGTGGCAGCTCGCAAGGCCGGAACCGCCGAGGCCGAAGACGGCGACCGTCTTGCCCGCAAAGGAGGTGACGGGGATCATCGCGCGCTGCTCACCGCAGCTTCAGCGTGGAGAGGCCGGCCAGCGCCAGCATCACCGAGATGATCCAGAACCGGATCACGATCTGCGGCTCGGTCCAGCCCTTCTGCTCGAAATGATGATGCAGCGGCGCCATCCGGAACACCCGTTTGCCCGTCAGCTTGAACGAGGCGACCTGCACGATCACGGAGACGGCTTCCAGCACGAACAATCCGCCGATCACGGCCAGCACGATCTCATGCTTCACTGCCACCGCCGTCGCACCCAGCATACCGCCGAGCGCGAGCGAGCCGGTGTCGCCCATGAAGATCGAGGCCGGCGGCGCATTGAACCAGAGGAACCCGAGGCCGGCGCCGAGCACCGCGCCGCACAGCACCGCGAGCTCGCCGGTACCGGCGACGTATCTGATCTGCAGGTAGTCCGAGAACACCGCGTTGCCGGTCAAATACGAGATCATGCCGAAGCTAGCGGCGGCGATCATGACCGGCACGATCGCTAGCCCGTCGAGGCCGTCGGTCAAATTAACCGCGTTGCCGGCGCCGACGATGACGAACGCGCCGAACAGCACGAAGAACCAGCCGAAATTGATCACCACGTCCTTCAGGAAGGGTACCGCAAGCGACGTCGATGTCGCATCACGGCCGAGCCGGACCAGTGCGTAGCAGGCCGCGAGCGCAATCACCGCTTCGATCAACAGCCGCAGCTTGCCGGCGAAGCCGCTATGGCTCTGTTTCGTCACCTTCAGATAGTCGTCGTAGAATCCGACAAAGCCGAAGCCGAGCGTCACCGCCAGCACGATCCAGACATAGGGGTTGAGCGGATTGGCCCACAGCAACGTCGAGACCACGAGGCCCGACAGGATCATCAGCCCGCCCATCGTCGGCGTGCCCTTCTTGGAGATCAAATGCGATTGCGGGCCGTCGGCGCGGATCGGTTGGCCCTTGCCCTGCCTGAGCCGCAGATGATCGATGATCCAGGGCCCGAACAGGAACACGAACAGCGCGCCCGTCACCATCGCCCCGCCGGTGCGGAAGGTGATGTAGCGAAACACGTTGAACACGCCGCGGAAGATGCCAAAACCTGGAACGGTGTTGGAAAGCTCGATCAGCCAGTAAAACATTCAGCTAGGCCCTATCACGCGGCTTGGTTGCGCCGTCTTTGGCGGGATGCGCTCCGGGAACGCCTTTGTTCCGGCAAACGCCTTGATAATCGTTTTCATCCTCAAACCAAGCAAATCTTGGTCATGCATGGGGTATTGACGAATCGCCTCTGGCGGAAACAACAGCCGTCAAGTGCGGCCAGTTTACGCCTTTGCCTGCAAGGCGGCCAGCAGCCTGGGCACAAACTTGTTCACCCAGAACATCTTTTTGCTGCCCTTGACGACGACCACATCCCCGTTCCGCAGCAATGCGGCGATTTCCTGGGGATCGAGCGTGGCCGGGTCTTCATGCCAGCCGAGCGCTCGCCCCGCCGGCACGAGATCGTACAAATGGCGCATCAGCGGGCCGACGCAGTAGATGCCGTCGATTCCAGCCAAATCTTTCGCGAGCTTCGTGTGATAGGCGGGTGCGTCCGCGCCCAATTCCAGCATGTCGCCGAGAATGGCGATGCGCCGGCCGGCCTTCACCGGCCGCGCCTTCAGGCTGCCGAGCGCGGCCCCCATGCTGGCCGGGTTGCCGTTGAAACTGTCGTCGACCACGGTGACGCCATGGGCCGCCTGCTCCACGCCGCGGCCGGTCATGATGCCGACATGATCGAGTTCTTTGGCCAGCGCCGCGGGTTCGAGGCGAGCGGCATGGATGGACGCCAGCGCGGCAAGCGCGTTCTGCAGCCGGTGTGGCGCACCGGGCGTCAGGCTGAATTCGATTGGCTTGCCGTTCACATCAGCGGCGACGATCCAGCTCTCGCCCTCGGCCGCGTGCTTCAGCTCCCGCACCTCGGATCCCTCGCCGAAGCGAACGACCTTGCCGTTCCATTCCGGCGCCTCGACATCCCCAGGCAACACCAGCACGCCGTCCTTGGGCAGGCCTTGCGCGATGCTCACCTTCTCGCGCCGGATCGCTTCCAGGCTGCCGAGCTTTTCCAGGTGCACCGGCTGGACGTTCACGACCAGCGCCACGGTGGGTTTCGTCAATTCACTGAGCCGTGCAATCTCGCCGGTCTGGTTCATGCCCATTTCGACGACCCACACGCTCGCCTTGGGGCTGGCATTGCACAGCGTCAGCGGCACGCCCCAGAAATTGTTGAAACTGCTCGGGCTGGCATAGGCGGCAGGATACGCGGCGAGGAATTCCTTGGTGCTGGTCTTGCCGGCGCTGCCGGTCAGGCCGATCACCGGGCCCTTGAACCGCGCCCGCGCCGCCCGCGCTAACCCCCACAGGCCGTCGATCAGCGTGTCCTTGACGATCAACTGCGGAACGCTGACGCCGTCGATCCGATGCGGAACGATCATCGCCACCGCGCCGGCGGCTTGCGCCTTGTCGGCGAATTCCCAGCCGTCGCGCGCACTGGCGAAACTGGAGATGAAGCCGCCGCTGGGCGTGCCGCTCAACGCCACGAACAGGCATCCCGGCTTTACAAGGCGGCTGTCCTGCGTGACGAAATCAATCGGCGTATCCGGAAATTCGCCTGACAGCCCGAGCGCCTGCGCGACTTCGGCAATGGTCCACAATGGCGTCGCGCTCATGCCACCCTCGCTGCAAGCGCGGCGGCCACCGCTTCGTGATCACTGAACGGCAAGACCTTGTCGCCGACGATCTGGCCGGTCTCGTGCCCCTTGCCGGCGATCAAGAGCGCATCGCCGGGCTGCAGCGCAGATATTCCTGCCCCGATCGCTTCCGCGCGATCGCCGATGTCGCTGGCGCCCTTCGCCGCCGCCAGAATGGCGGCGCGGATCGTTGCCGGATTTTCGCTGCGCGGATTATCGTCGGTGACGATGACTTGATCGGCATTCTCGGCTGCGATTGCGCCCATGATCGGCCGCTTGCCTGCGTCGCGGTCGCCGCCGGCGCCGAAGATAACGACGAGCTTGCGTTTCGCGTAAGGCCGCAGCGCCTGCAGCGCCTTCGCCAGCGCGTCCGGCTTGTGCGCGTAATCGACGAAGATCGGCGCGCCATTGTGTTCGCCGACCCGCTCCAGCCGCCCCTTGGCGCCTTCGAGATGTTCAAGCGCCGCGAAGACCGCATCCGGCTCGCTGCCGGTGCCAATCGCGAGCCCGGCGGCAACGAGCGCGTTCTCGATCTGGAATTCGCCGACCAGCGGCAGCTTGATCGTGTAATTACGCCCGCGGTGCACCAGCGCAAGATTCTGCGCAAATCCCTCGACGGTAGCACCAACGAGGCGGATGCCTTCACCGTCGCCATCCGCGTTGCGGCCGACGGCGATGATCCGCAAGCCTCGCGCCCGCGCCGCGTCGATCACTTCCGGCGAACACTCATGATCGGCTGAGATCACCGCCGCAGCACCCGGTGGAACGAGATCGCGGAACAGCCGCAGCTTGGCAGCGAGGTAATGCGCCACATCCGGATGGTAATCCATGTGGTCGCGCGAAAGATTGGTGAAGCCGCCGGCGGCGATGCGCACGCCGTCGAGCCTGAACTGGTCGAGCCCGTGCGAGGAGGCCTCGAAGGCCAGATGCGTGACGCCGTCGCCCGTGATTTCGTCGAGTTGCCTGTGCAGCGCGATCGGGTCCGGCGTCGTCAGCGAGCCGTACACCGTGCGCTTCGGCGAAACGAGACCGATGGTGCCGATGCTGGCGGAAGCGTGGCCGAGCCGTTCCCAGATCTGGCGCGTGAAGGCTGCGACCGACGTCTTGCCGCTGGTCCCGGTCACCGCCGCAATGGTCGCGGGCTGACGCGGATAAAATCTCGCCGCCGCCAGCGCCAGTGCACGGCGCGGATTTGGCGTGACGACGAACGGCACGCGGCGGTCCGGCGGCGCATGGTCACCGGCTACCGCGACCGCCCCCGCCTGTATCGCCGAATCGACGAAGCGCGAGCCGTCGGTCTTGCTGCCTGCAATGGCAAAGAACAGGTCGCCCGGCTTCACCGCGCGGCTGTCGACGCTAAGGCCTTTCACATCGACAGCTTCGGCCTGCGGATCGATCGCAGCGTCATCGCTGAAGAGGTCGCGAAGTTTCATCGTGTTCCAGTCCGGCCGGCGCAGCAGGCGCGCGTGATATTACGCCTTACTGGGTTGTCCTCGATGCCGCAAGAATAAGGCGGTCGGACGGCGGCAGATCGAAGCGCGGTTCGATGCCCAGAAGCGGCCCGATGCGGGCAATCACCTTGCCGCCGGTCGGCACCGCATTCCAGCCCGAAGTGATGAAGCCATGGGTTTCCGGCAGCGCCTTCGGCTCATCCAGCATGACCAGCAGCTGATACTGCGGATTGTCGGCCGGAATGATCGCCGTGAAGGAGTTGAGCACCTGCTTCTTGGAATAGCGCCCGTTGACCACCTTTTCCGAGGTGCCGGTCTTGCCGCCGATATAATAGCCCTTCACGTCAGCCTTCTTGGCGGTTCCGATCTCGGCGTTCAGCCGCATCAGGTAGCGCATCTTGTCGGAGGTTTCGGTTCGGAGCACCTTCTTGGCCATCGCCCTCGCCTCCTCTTCCGACCGCTTGAGGAAGGTCGGGGGAATCAGGAGACCGCCGTTGATGCAGGCGTTGATGCCCATCACCGCCTGCAGCGGCGCCACCGCGATGCCATGACCGAAGGAAGCCGTAATGGTGTTGAGTTCGGTCCAGCGCTTCGGCACGATCGGCGAGGTGCTTTCAGGCAGCTCGGTGCGCAGCCGGTCCATCTGGCCGAGCTTCTTCAGGAACGCCTTGTGCGCCTCGACGCCTTGCGCCAGCGCGATCTTGGCCGCGCCGACGTTCGAGGAGAACGTGAACACTTCTGCCAGCGTGATGTTGCGGCCGACCGGATGGGTGTCGTGAATGGTGAACTTGCCGAACTTCAGCGCGCCGCGTCCGTCATAGAGCGTGTTGAGGTTGGCCTTGCCGGAATCCAGCGCCATCGCCAGCGTCAGCGCCTTGAAGGTCGAGCCCATTTCGAACACGCCCGTGGTCAGGCGGTTGATGCGCTCGGGGTCGTGCGCCTCTTTCGGATTGTTCGGATCGAAGTCCGGCAGCGACACCAGGGCCACGATCTCGCCGGTCCGGACGTTGGAGACGAGGCCGGACGCCGCCTTGGCCTTGTATTTCTCTTTCGCCTTCAGCAATTCGTCGCGCAGCGCATGCTCGACACGCAGGTCGATCGACAGTTCCACCGGCCGTTGCAGGCGATCGGTGGCAAAGCCGGCGCGGTGCAGATCGGCCAGACCGTTATTGTCCAGCCACTTCTCCATCCCGGCGATGCCCTGGTTGTCGATGTTGACGAGCCCGATCAGATGCGCGACCGCAGCACCCGTCGGATAGACGCGCTTGTTCTCGCGCAGGAAGCCGATGCCGGGAATGCCGAGCTTGTGGATGTCGTGCTGCTGCTTCGGCGTGATCTCACGCTTGAGCCACACAAACCCCTTGCGCGACGACAGGCGCGTGCGGGCCTCCGCTTCGTCGAGGTCCGGCAGCGCCGCGGTTAAAAGTTCAATCGCCTCGTCCTTGTCGATGATGCGCCTGGGCTCGCCGAACAGGCTCGGGCTCTTGACATCGGTCGCGAGCACCGTGCCGTTGCGGTCGACGATATCGGGCCGCGCGGTCGCGATCGCGTCCTGCGAGCCGGCGCGGCGCGCGCCGTGGCTGTCGGCACCGACCGCGAACATCACCAGACGTCCGGCAAGCACCGCATAGATCGCTGCGAACAGCAGGATGGCCAATCCTACCCGCGCCCGGGCTTTTGCGGCGCGATCGACATTGCGCCCGTAGAGCAGGCTGCGGATCAGCCGCTGCCGCCACGGCTCCGCCGGCCGCTTGATGTTGGTGAGCGCCCGGCCGGTCATTGCCGATCTCCCGATGCGGGCACGGACCCGGTTGTGGGCGGTGCTTCGGCGGCAGCCTCGATGGTGTTGATCATCGCGCCGATCGGATCGGGCGCATCGGGCCTTGCAAAGGCCGGCGGCCGTTCCGGCAGGTTCTTCAACTGATCGTATTGCGTGGCGTTGAGCGGCTTCAGGCCGAGATGGCGCTCGGCGAGCCCTTGCAGCCGCAACGGCGCATCGAGCCTGGCCCATTCCGCGCGCAGCGCCGCGATGGCGTCGCGCTGCTCGCGGATCTCGGCGTTGAGCCGCAGCACGCGCTCGACGCGCGAGGTCGATTCCATCTTGATCCGGTAGACGTAGGCTGCCGCGAACACCAGCACGCCGATGACGAGGAGGTGGATCATCCGCATGGTCAGCCTCCCCTCATCACGTCGGCAAGAACGGGCCAGGCCGGCAGGTGGCCTGCCGCATGCGCTGGCGCTGTGGTGCGCTCGGCAGCGCGCAGTTTTGCGGAACGCGCGCGCGGATTGGCAGCCACTTCGGCTTCGCCGGGGGTAACGGGGCGCTTGGTCAGAATCTGAAAGCTCGGCGCAGCCTGCGCGACCTCAGGCAAGTGCCGCGAACCGCCGCCGGTCTTGCCGCGTGCGTTGAAGAAATCCTTGACGATGCGGTCTTCCAGCGAATGAAACGATACGACCACCAGCCGGCCGCCGGGCTTCAGCACGCGCTCGGCTGCCGCGAGCGCCAGGTGCAGTTCGTCGAGTTCCGCGTTGACGAAAATTCTCAGGCCCTGGAACGTGCGTGTCGCCGGATGAATCTCGTTCGGCTTGGAGCGCACCACCTTGCCGACGATATCGGCCAGCGCTTGCGTCGTCGTGATCGGCGCTTCCTTGCGCGCCGCCACGATGGCGCGGGCGACGGCGCGGGAATGGCGCTCTTCGCCGAAAATATAGATGATGTTGGCGAGATCGGCTTCGGAGGCCTTCGCAACGACATCCGCCGCCGTCGGCCCGTCATGGCCCATCCGCATGTCGAGCGGGCCGCCGAGCCGGAACGAAAAGCCGCGCTCGGCCTGATCGAGCTGCATGGAGGAAACGCCGACGTCCATCACGACGCCGTCCACCTCGGCCATGCCTTGCGCCGCGCAGATGTCTGCAAGGTTGGAGAACCGGTCCTCGACCAGGGTCAGCCGGCCATCGGACTGATCGATCAGATCGAACCCACCGGTAACCGCCGACCGGTCGCGGTCGATGCCGATGACCTGGGTTCCCGCGACGCTGAGGATCGCGCGGCTGTAGCCGCCGGCGCCGAAGGTCGCGTCGACATAGATGCCACCGTCCTTGGGATCGAGCATCTCGACCGCCTCGCGGCCGAGAACGGAGATATGGCGCGGCGCAGCCGGGCTCATGCGCCGTCCTCTGGCGTTTTCCAGTCGATGGTGTGAAAACTGGACGCGAACGGGCCCATTGCGCCTCAAATCTCTGCGCTTCGCCGGGCTTTTCCGGCCAAAAAGCCGCGAACAGGCACGATTGCCGTCTCTCGCCCGGCCTCGCGCCCCCTCATTTCCAGACGGAATTTGCTGGGTTGCCATGGCATTTCGAGCGCGAAAGAGGGCCTCGGCCGTCCCCAACCCGGTTCGGCTCTTCACCACTTAGTAACGGCACTTAGCGTTAAGAAAGCGTTGATGATCGGTGACGAGTTTTGCGCGCTTTCCGTAGCGTTTTCCAGCGAAGTGGGTACCGGTTCGCGTGAAGAAAACGCGTCAAAACAAGAATCTAGAGCTTCGGTTCTGCTTCGATCAGAACCGAAGCTCTAGATGCTAAAAAATGGTGATGCGTCCCGCACACAGTCGGTCAAAATGCAAACTGGAACTCGGCCCGCCGGATTGCGCGAGCGCGAGGTAAAGGAATAGTAAACGGCATTGGTTAAGACACGAAGTTGCCGTTCTCCTGCCCGGTTTGAGACTAAAAAATGGCTTCTGGTCCGCTCGTATCTGCTGGTATTGATTCGAGGCGTCAACGCGCCCTTCCCGTTCCCAGGGCCAACGCCGACATGAAGACCTTTACCCCAGATTCCTCGATCGCATCCGACGTCATCCCGTCGCCGAACCATGGCGACCGCAACAATGGCCGCGTCGCCGATATGATCCTGCTGCACTACACCGGCATGCCGGATGTGGAAGGCGCGATCGCCCAGCTCTGCACTCCCGGCACCGACGTATCGGCGCATTACATCGTGCTGGAAGACGGCCGCATCGTGCAGTGCGTGCCGGAAGCCAAGCGCGCCTGGCACGCCGGCGTATCCTCCTGGGCCGGCGAGGAAGACATCAATTCCTGCTCGATCGGGATCGAGATCATCAATCGCGGCCATGACTGGGGCTATCCGGATTTCCCGCTGCGCCAGATCGCCGCCGTGATCGCGCTGTGCCGGGGCATCATGCTCCGCCGCAAGATACCTTCGCATCGCGTGCTCGCACATTCCGACGTCGCCCCGGCGCGCAAAAGAGATCCCGGCGAAAAATTTCCGTGGCATTCGCTGGCCAATTCCGGCGTCGGCCATTGGGTGCAGCCGGCGCCGATCGTGCGCGGCGAAACGCTCAAGCTCGGCAGCATCAGCGATGACGTCGCGGGCATGCAGGCCGCACTTGCCAAATACGGCTACAATATCCCGATCCACGGCAAGTTTGACGGCCCGACCATGGAAGTGGTCACCGCGTTCCAGCGCCACTTCCGTCCCGCGCGCGTCGACGGCATCGCCGATCACTCGACCATGAGCACGCTGCACGCGCTGCTGACGAGCCTGCCGGCGGATGCGGCGACGACGGTGGTGGCGGCGAAGTAAGTAGTTCGCGAATACTCTCAACCGTCATTGCGAGCGCAGCGAAGCAATCCATCTTTTCGCATGCATGGATAGATGGATTGCTTCGTCGCTTTGCTCCCTTGCGCAAACGCTTCGCGTTTGTCGCAGGCAATGACGGCTAAGGTCCGTTCGCGCTTCCCTCCATTTCCGCGATCCGCCGCGCATAGAACCTTCGCAGCGGCTCGAGTTGCGTCGCGGCCGTCGCCGCCTGATACGCCTCACGCGCCGCGTCGCGCCGGCCCAACCTGCGCAGCAAATCGGCGCGCACCGCGGGCAGCAACTCATATCCCTTCAGCCCGCCGCGCGCTTCCAGCGCATCGATCAGGTCGAGCGCCCGCTCCGGCCCGTCGACCATCGATATCGTTGCGGCGTGATTGAGTTCGATCACCGGCGACGGGCTGATCCGCAGCAACACTTCGTAGAGGCCGGCGATCTGTCGCCAGTCGGTATCCTTGTAACTGGGCGCACGCGCATGCAGCGCGGCGATGGCCGCCTGCACCGCATAGGATTGCGGCCGGCCCGGCATCCGCAGCGCCTCTTCCACGAGAAGCAGGCCCTCCGATATCTGCCCGCGATCCCACAGCGCGCGATCTTGCTCTTCCAGCAGCACGATATCGCCGCCTGCGGTCTCGCGGCCCGCACGCCGTGAGTCGTGCAGCAGCATCAGGGCCAGCAAACCCTTGATCTCGCCGCGTCCCGGCATCAGCGCGTCGAGCAGCCGCGCCAGCCGGATCGCTTCGCGCGCCAGATCAGGCCGCATCAGATCTTCGCCTGATGTAGCCGCATAGCCCTCGGTAAACACGAGATAGATCACGGCGAGCACGCCGCGCAGCCGCGGCTCCAGCGCGTCGCGCTCCGGCACCTCGTAGGGAATGCCGGCGAGACGAATTTTTTGTTTGGCCCGCACCAGGCGCTGCGCCATCGCGTCTTCGCTGGCGAGAAACGCGCGCGCGACCTGCGCGGTCGTGAGGCCACTGACTGTGCGCAACGTCAACGCGACCTGCACTTCCGCGGCAAAGGACGGATGGCAGCAGGTAAAGATCAGCCGCAGCATGTCGTCGTCGAGCGCGCCGTCGGACGTGTCGCACGACCCGGACGTATTCAGCAACAACTCATGCGTCAATTCCTGCTGCTTGCCGCGGAACGCAATGCTGCGCCTGACACGATCGACCGCCTTGTTCCGGCCGACATTGACCAGCCACGCGCGCGGATTGGACGGCAGGCCGGCGATGGGCCAACGTTCAAGGGCCACCGCAAACGCATCCTGCAAGGCGTCCTCAGCCAGATCGAAATCGCCGACGAGGCGGATCAGCGTGGACAGCGCCCGCCCCGCCTCGTCGCGGAATATTTTCTCGATCTCGCGTGGTGTCATGCGATCTCAGTTGCCGTCATTCATAGACCATGATCGGCCTGACTTCGATCGAACCAACCTTGGCGGTGGGAATTCTGGCAGCAATGCCCAGCGCGGTGTCGAGATCCTTGGCCTCGACCAGATAATAGCCGCCGAGTTGCTCGCGGGTCTCCGCAAATGGACCGTCCGTGGTCAACATCTTGCCGTCGCGAACGCGCACGGTGGTAGCCGTCGCCGTCATTTGCAGGGCGTCGCCGGCCTTGAAGTTGCCGCTCTGGATGATGGATTGGGTGAATGCGCGGTATTCGGCCGTCATCTTCTGGAGCTCGGAAGCGTCCATCTTTGCCTGCTCGGCTTCGTTTCGATAGATCAACAACAGATACTGCATTTGAAAACTCCTTCTGACCGGCTGGATCGCCGACACCCAGTCGAACGGGCCTCCCGCAAAACGACATCGTCACGGAAATTATTTTTCGCGGGGAGCCGCCCTCCGGCATGGACGGACTTCAAATTCAAGACTTCTTGCCGGCCTCCGCAAGCTTGCGCTTCAGCTCCCTGACTTCCTCGAACCGCTTCGTCACGTCGCGCATGACAGCCACCGTGCCCGCGACCTCCTGCGACGCGTCTCGCAGCAACACGATCGTGAATTCGACCGAGATGCGGCGTCCATCGCTGGTCAGCGCAGGCACCGACAGCATGTCGCCCTGGCCGTAACGGCTCGTTCCCGTTTCCATCGTATGACGAAAGCCAGCCCAGTGCCGCGCGCGCAAATTCTCGGGGATAATGAGGTCGAGCGATTGGCCGATGGTCTCCCCGGCCGGAAATCCGAAGATCCGTTCGGCGCCGGGATTCCAGAACGTGATGCGGCCGTCGCGATCGGTCGCGATGATCGCGTCGGAAGCGCTGTGCAGCAGTGCTTCGCCAAGACCGGCAGGAATGTTCATTGCGCGTCACCTACTCGTCCTCACCAGCAATCAAATGCCGCCGGGCTGCTTCTGTCAAAAATTGCCAATGGAACCCGATTAACCATCGTGATCGCTTGACGCGGCGCACCAGAGCCCCCATTCGTACAGCGTCAGTCGGCCGGACGGCCGCTCCCGCTATGGTCGAAAGGCTGCGGGGGAGGAAAGTCCGGGCTCCATCGACATACGGTGCCGGATAACGTCCGGCGGGGGCAACCCCAGGGAAAGTGCCACAGAGAACGAACCGCTGCCCCGCCCGAAAGGGAGAGGACAGCAAGGGTGAAAAGGTGCGGTAAGAGCGCACCGCGTATCCGGCAACGGAAACGGCATGGCAAACCACACCGGGAGCAAAACCGAATAGGGACGGCAACGCGGGTCCGTTCGCGAAAGCGATAACACCGCAGGGCGATGTCAGGCTCGCCGTCCGGGTAGGTTGCTCGAGGCCATGTGCAAACATGGCCCCAGAGGAATGGCCGTCACGTACCATTCGCAAGAATAGTGCCCTACAGAACCCGGCTTACAGGCTGGCTGATGCTCTAAGCGAAAGCGTTTTCGAAGAAAACGCGTCTTGCTGAGAATGAGGGGTTCGGCGTAACGCGCCGGACCCCTCGCCATTTCCGGCTTCATTCAGCCAACGCAACTCGTAGCCCGGATGGAGCGCAGCGCAATCCGGGATCGGTGCCAGATTGGCTCATGGCTTTCGCATATCGACATGGCTTCCGAAACCAGCCCCCGGATTGCGCTGCGCTCCATCCGGGCTACGCGTTGGCCCAACGATCTCAGTCGCGCCCCGCCTCTGCGATCGCCTGCGCCAGCCGTGCGGGATTGCTGAAGAACATCTCGTGGCTGCCGTCGCATTCGACCAGCCGGAACAGCCCCAGCCGCTCCGACAGCCGGGGATGCCATGGCATGCTGTGCGGCAGGGCGATGTCCTGCCGGCAATTGACATAGGATTTGCCGACCGGCAGTTCCGCCAACCCATGCTTCAGCGTGATCTTATCGGTGAATGTCTTGTACGGATGCAGGTTGAGTTTGGCGAAGGCCGACTTCGCCAGTTCGAGGTCGGCGTCGTTGATGAAGGCATCGCGCCAGATTTCGAACGGCAGCATCACGGCGCCCTTGTTGGCGGCGGCCACCGCATCGAACAAGCCGACATAGTGCGGCGGCACCATGTCGTTGAGGCACTGCCCGTCCAGCGGCACGAAGGCGTTGACATAGACGAGCCGCTTGATCCTATCAGTCAGACGGTCGACGACACCCGAGATCACCATGCCGCCATAGGAGTGACCGACCAGGCGGATGTCGCGCAGATTGTTCGCTTCGATGTAGGTAACGACGGACGAGATCGCCTGCTCGAGGCCGATCTTTTCGCGATCGTCGTCCTTGTTGTTGCCGGCAACCGTCGGGCAATGCACGACGTGGCCGCTCTTTCGCAGATGTCCGGCCACCGCTTCCATTTCGGCGCCGGTGTGCCACGCGCCGTGAACTAAAACATAAGTGTCTGCCATTCCCGTCTCCCCTCGATTCAGAAATCAGACCTTGATAGAGACGGCGTTTCGTCCGGATGGCCGGATTCGGCCACCGTCGTCGCCGGATTGCGCCAAGGGCGCTACAATAACGCCTTTAGCGCTGACGCCGGAATGCGCCCGGGGTCATGCCGAGAAACTTGCGGCATTGACGGATGAAGTGGGATGGATCGGACAGGCCGACCCGCAACCCGATTCCGCCGACGCTGATGCGATCGAACCGCGGCTCGCTCAGCATCCGGCGCGCCGCCGCCATCCGGCAATCGTTGAGCAAGCCACTGAACGTCAGGCCCGCTTTGTTGAGACAACGATGCAAGGTCCGCTCCGAGACACGCAAATCCTCCGCGACCGTCACGGCCGTCAGTCCCGGCTCGGCGTAGCGCAGCCGGATGACTCGGCCGATCTGGTCCAGAAGTCTTGCCGCATCGCGCTGCTCGGCGGGCGAGGCCGGAATCTCGCTGTCGAACCCAAGCGCCATCAGCGCGCCGAGTTGGTCGGTCAGCACCCGCGCCGGCAGCGGCCGGTCATTGGCGAGTTGCGGAGTTAGCTGGCAGGCAAATGCGCTGAGTGCCGCGCCCCAGCCGGCGCGCCCGTCGATACGCTGCCCGATGCGCCGCTCCGGATCTGATATCCACGATTCAACCCAGTGGATCGGCAGCTCCAGCGACAGCGTGTCTGCGTTCACCGGAAAGTTGAATTCATAGCAGCGCCGGGAATCCAGCAGGACGAGATCCATTGGCCGCATCCGCGACGCGTGACCGTTCTGCATCACCGTCCAGTCGTTGTCGGTCTTGCACAGCAGGTAATAGTAGTTGGCGGTGCTGCGCGCGACGCTGGCTTTCCGGCGGTAGACGTGCTGCGCCGATCCCTGCACGCGGTTGATGCCGATCGTGTCGAGTTGCCCGCGCTGAACGGAGCAGTCGAAGCCCGAGCGGACCTGCGTCGTGATATCCATTTCGAGAAAACATTCGCAGACGGCGCCGATCCAATAATCCAGGCGCCGTTCAGGCTCGACCGAGCCAGTCGACCACGTCTCGATGCCTGCCGTCGTCCTGGCTGTCATGATCCGCCCTCCGCGATCGACGTCGACCACCGGTTCCCCAGCTTGTTGGGCTGATAGCGGAGAGTCAATCCTCGGAGACGCCTCGTAGCCTCGTAGCCCGG
This sequence comes from Bradyrhizobium sp. SRL28, assembly GCF_018596315.1. Lineage (GTDB taxonomy): Bacteria > Pseudomonadota > Alphaproteobacteria > Rhizobiales > Xanthobacteraceae > Bradyrhizobium. The sequence goes on from NZ_JAHEAG010000003.1 coordinate 143,568, forward strand.
ATGGAGCGAAGCGCAATCCGGGGGCCGACGTTAGTCCCGGGCGCGGCAATCAAATATAGGACGAGCCCTTGGCGGAGACCCCAAATTTTGCTTCGCTCCATCCGGGCTACGAGACTGCGGGACTACGCGACGATTTTCTGCAGCAACGCCATCAGCGCTTCCGGCGCGGTGACGTTCGGCGAATGACTGGCGTCGATCTCGTAATAGCGCCAGGCGGGATCACCCTTCGTCATCCTGGCGAACGGTCCGAACGTATCGGCCGGGGTGATGCGCGTGGCGTAGATGTAGCTTCGCGGCAACGTCAGCGGTCCACCCTGCAGTTTCAGCCTGGTCTCGAAACATTTGATCGGCATGTCGACACGACGCGCCGTCAGCCATTCGACGTCGGCGGGCGAGGTATCCGGCGGTGTCGGATTCGGCGGCACGCGCCAGCCGTCGCCGGTCTTCGCCAGCTCTTGCATCCGCGTCCGCGCGACCTCGTTCAGATCGAGCAGCGACTGGCCGTCCTGCGGCACGAAGGCGTCGACATAGATGAGTTGCTTGACCTTGTCGCGGGCGCGATCGGCGACTCCGGTCGCGACCATGCCGCCGTAGCTGTGGCCGATCAGCACGATGTCGCGCAGATCCTCATATTTGATGACATTCAGCATGTCCTCGATATGCGCGTCGAGATCGATTCCCGGATGCGCCAGATGCGCACGCTCGCCAAGGCCCGTGTAGCTCGGAGTGATCAGCCGATGCCCGGCCGCCTGCATCAGCGGGTGCATCTTCTTCCAGGCCCAGCCGGCGGACCACGCGCCGTGACAAACGAGAAAGGTTTTCGAAGGAGTTGTGCTCATCGGGCGGTTTCCACGGGGTTGTTGTTGAAGGCTTCGATTGCGATAGTACCCGTCCGCCGCGTCGTGTAAACGTCGCCGCAATGATCAAGAACAAGAGACGGTAATGGACGTCGCCACCTACGCGATCCTGCTGGCCGGCGCGCTCGCCGGTGGTTTCGTCTCAGGTCTCGCCGGTTTCGGCACGGCGCTGATGGCGCTGGGGATCTGGCTTTACATCCTGCCGCCGGCGATCGCCGTGCCGCTGGTCTTGATCTGTTCGGTGAGTTCGCAAATCTCGACATTGCCGTCGATGTGGAAGCTGCTCGACTTCAAGCTGGCTTTGCCATTCGTGGCCGGCGGACTCCTCGGCATGCCGATCGGGGCGCTCTTGGTCGCGCGCGCCGATCCGCAAGTATTCAAGCTCAGCGTCGGCGTGATGCTGCTGGTGTTTCCGACCGCGCTCTATTTCATCCGCAAACCGATGGCCTTTCGTTTCGGCGGCCGCATCGCCGACGCCTGCGTCGGATTTGCCGGCGGCATTCTCGGCGGCCTTGCCGGGCTGTCGGGCCCGCTTCCGACGCTGTGGGCCAGCATACGCGGCTGGACCAAGGATCAGCGCCGCGGCGTATTCCAGATCTTCAACGGCACCGTGCTCGGCGCCGCGCTGATCCTGCAAGCCGCCACCGGCTTCGTGAAGCTGAACGTCTTGCTGCTGGCGCTGCTGGCGATGCCCGGGACGCTGATCGGCGCCCACCTCGGCATGCGGACCTACCACGCCCTGAACGACCGAAACTTCTACGACGTCGTGCTGGCGCTGCTGTTTCTGTCGGGACTCGGATTGGTGTGGAGCAGCATTGCTCCGAGGTAGAGCGTTTTCCAGCGAAGTGGGGACCGGTTCGCGCTAAGAAAACGCGTCAAATCAAAAATCTAGAGCCCCGTTCCGATTCAATCGGAACGGGGCTCTAGCGGCGCATGGCCGCCATGTGCTCCGAGTAGATTGCTGTACGCTGACCTGCAAAGCAGCTAACCAATCGCGTCATGACCACCCCTGCGTCACGCGAGCGTCTCGGTCTGCTGCTGGGCTTCATCGGCATGGTGATTTTCGGCGGCACGCTGCCGGCGACGCGGATCGCGGTTGCGGAAATTGATCCGATTGCACTGACCTCGCTGCGCACCGTGATCGCCGGGCTATGCTCGCTGGCGCTGCTCCTGGTGTTGCGCCGCAAGCTGCCGCCCCGCGCGCTGTGGCCGCAACTCGTGATCGCCATGCTCTGCGTCGCCATCCTGTTTCCGCTTCTGATGTCGCTCGGGATGCAGCGGGTCGACGCGTCGCATGGCGGCGTGGTGCTGGGCGTATTGCCGATCGCCACCGCGCTGGTCGCCGTCGCCGTCACCCATGAGCGGCCAAGGCCGCTGTTCTGGATCGCTTCCGTCGCCGGCGCCGCGCTGGTGATCATGTTTGCCTTGCGTCAAGGCGGCGGGGCGCTCGCGGCCGGTGACCTGTTTCTGTTTGCATCCGTCGCTGTCGCCGCGATCGGCTATGCGTTCTCCGGCCGGCTCACGTCGCAGATGCCGGGCTGGGAGGTGATCAGCTGGGTGCTGGTCATCGCACTGCCGCTCTCGATCCCCGCGGCCGCGCTGACCATGCCTGCCGACATCACCCACATCGCGCTGAAGCCATGGCTCGGGCTGCTCTATGTCGCGCTGTTCTCGCAATGGATCGGCTTCTTCGCATGGAACGCTGGCCTCGCAATGGGCGGCATCGCACGGGTGTCGCAGATCCAATTGCTGCAACCCTTCGTCACCTTTGCGCTCGCGGCGTTCTTCAACGACGAGACCATCACGCTGCAAATCCTGCTGTTCGCTGCCGCCGTCGTGGTGACGGTTGCGATCTCGACGCGCACGCGCGCATCCGCGGCGTCGGCGCCATCGAGGCAGGACCGAGAGCCGCCTCAGTCGGCGGCATCCTGATCGATCAGCTTCGGGTGATCGGCCACCAGTTCCGCCCTCGTCTTTTCCGACTGTATTGTGCGAAGCAGGACCCTCGCGGTCTTTAGATGATCCACCTGCACGCACAGCTTGATGATCTGGCTCACTGAAACGTCACGCATCGAATCGTCGGAGATTTGCATCGCTAGTTCGAGCGCGCGCTTGATCGCGGCCTGGTATCGCTCGGCATCGGCGGCGTGCTTCTTCTCGGTATCGCGCCCGCCGACCGCCACCAGCTTTTCTGCAATGGCCCCGGCGGATGCACAAATATCGCGGATCTTTTGAACCGCGCCGATATCGCCCAACGGCTGATCGTCGGCAACTTCCCAAACTTCCAGCTGCCGTTCGCCATGAAACCAGCGCATCGCGCAAGTCCTCTCGATGCCGGAAGCATATTCCGATTCTTCTTCTTTCGGAAGGCTTCGGAGAACCTCGGATAATCAAAGAAACCCCAGCAGCAGAGGCACCTCTTGCTTTGCCATGCTGCCTCTATCGAGTTGGAGCTCGCCTTAGACCACCCTCTCGGCACTTTTGACATTTTCGACCCGGATGATGATCTTCCGCAATGGGTCGCTCGCGAGAGTCCCGCTTACATCAGAGAGTTTCAAGAGGTCCGCGCGCTGCGACACGAGTTAGAGTAGTTATGTCGGAGGTGACGGCTCATGACAGCCCAACGCTTTCTCGATCGCGAATTCGGCATCCAACACGGCGTCGGCACGTGTAAGCGCGATTCCAGTCCGCGTTTTGGTTGCATCGAGAAAGACGACCCATTTCCAGCAACATGGATTTGTCATTTCGATGATTTCAAATTCGAAAGCTTTGTATTCCATGGCCGTCCTCGCAGTGCCGGCACAGGACGTTTCTCGGGTTACCTCGCAACGAGTGTGGATTGCACGTCCAGTTGCTCAGCATCAACATTCGCAACCACCGCCGCCGTTGCAGTGACGACGACAAAGGTCACGATTGCAAAAGCAAGTCCGATGAGTTTCAAACCGTCAGTGTCAGCCATTTAGTTCACCCTGTTATCCAGAACACATATCGAACCGACGCTGCGATGCCAGATGCAATGAGACTTGCAATCACCGCCAACGTCCAATCCGGTCGAGCACTTCGAGTAGCCAGGTCGGTCAGAGCCTTTGCAAAGATGGTCATCCAGCCTCACCAACTCTCAGACCTTAGGCGAGCTAGAAAGGCCGTGGCATGTCAGTTCATCTGGATCGCTTTCACCAGCTTGCCATTTCCCACGTAGGTATCTCTCAAGCGAGCAACGACGCGGATCGGCCGCGTCAACATCCTTGTGCGCGGCTAAGTGCACGGTCCAAGCCTGATCAACAGCAACCCTCAGCGGAAATTCCTCATCCATTTTTGAACTCCAAAAAAACGCCCTCTCCTACGTTCAATTCGATCGTCATAAAAAAGTTGCTACTTTTTCCCGATCGAGGGGGCCTAAAACTACTGGAACGTACGGTTCCCGTGGACGTTGGGCAGCGTCGCACTCAAGCGGCCTAGGAGAAACCGATGAAGAAGCTTTTGATGATTGCTGCAGCAACGTCGCTCTTGGTGACTACTGCCACCGCGCAGACCACCGTGACAACCGGCATTGGCACTGCAGCTGTCCAGATCGAGCCAGAGTATCGCGCTAAGATCAAGACGTACGTTACCGAGAAGAAGATTCGACCCGTTGCGACTCAAGAACGAATCGTTGTCGGCGCCAAGGTCCCTGCCAGCGTTGAGCTTGAAGCAGTGCCGGCGGATTGGGGACCCTCGGTCAGCAAGTATCGCTATGTTTATTCCAATGACCGCGTGATACTGGTAGATCCCGGCACCCGTACCGTGGTGCACGAGATCGACTGAACGAACGCGCTTTGAGGATGCGGCTGCATAAGCCGCATAGCGAGCATAGAAAAGCCCGCGCCGGAACCCGGCGCGGGCTTATCGTTTCTAAATTCGACTAGTGAACAGCGCGAACCAAATAGTAGCCAACGCCACCGACAACGATCACCGCGGGAACAGCCCACAACAATATTACTGGCATAGTTGCTTCCTCCTCATCTTGCCCTCGATGAGCAAACGGGGACAAGCTGCCACTTGTTCCACGCCCCATCCGCGACCGGCGACTGGTCCGACTAAACAAAGACGGCCCCAGCGCCTTTCGGGGGACGCGCTGAGGCCGTCTTAGCATGTGTCCGGTATCCTCCAGACGTCGACATAACGCTGGGACATTGCCACTTGTTCCCGCTAGTTGCCTCTGGCCCAAATCTTTTTGTGTCTGGCCAAATCGGCTGTTTTGCTCCGGCACGGGCGCGCTGCGAGTCATTTGTAGCAGTACGATCTTGCGGATGAGCCCGCCCGGGGCAGTGGCGGTCCTAACGACTTTAGGCGGCCGCTCTGATAGGCTCACAAGCCGTGAGGCTGATTTTCCCCATGCTTGTGAAGCGGAAATACGTCCGCACCGGGAAGCCGTCGTACCCTCGATAATCGAGCGTCACGCCGTCTTTGTCGGGCATCAAAACGTCGATCTCGAAAGCATCCGAGCGGGCTCTAGCCAATCGCGGGCGCCAGTATCGTTCCATCTCGGATCGACCTCGAAAGCTTCCGCCTTCGCAGCATTCAACGGTGGCCGTGGCATCATAAAGGTCTAGCAGATCATCTAGCCGACGCTGCTTGCAGGCGTCGATCCAATCGACCACAACTCCAATGGCATCGAAGCCGTCCCGGGCGTCCGACATGTGTCCACCTCCCAATAAGCGCCTCCCGAGCGCCTGTTAAGGATTTGCGGATGAACACGAGGTGAACCCGTCGTTCAGCCCACATTCCGTCACCAATCGCACAAGCCGGACGTTTCCGGATCATCCCCTCCTCTCACCGGCCGTCCTCTGGCGATCAAGGCGCAATCTTAAACTCAATAAGTGCCGTGGGATTCTCTCGTCGGGTTGCTTCCGCTGCTGGCACTTCGGACCTACCTCGATGTTCGAGTTGAGTCCGTAGATGCGCAGCAAAGCGGAGACTCACGGCCTATCCATCGAGATCCACAAGGTACACAACGTTAGTGTCACTTGATGGCTCGGTCGATTGCCTTGCTTGCCGATAAAGAGTTGCTTCTTCGGCAGTGGCCAACCTGACCTTCATCGTGGCGCTGGCATCGCACAACGGGGTGCCATGAGACGTGATTGTACTCAACGTTGTGCGTAACCGGCTGTGTTCGCAAAGACGTTCCGCGTCCGCGTGCCTCTTAGCCTGCAACGCAAGCGTTGGCCTATCGTTGATCTCAATCGTGAATATCGAGAATGAGAAGCGGTGGTCCATTTGATCTCCGCCTTCCATTTTTGGACCTACAGATCAATCCGTCAGCAGATCATAGTCCCGGCGTAAAACAGTTTGAACGTGAACCGCCGCGCGCGCGGCGGTATTGGCATCTGCCGCGCCCGCTCGAAGCACACAGAGCGACCAGTTATTTTCAGCGTGCTGTGCAACACGATTGATCGCTATTTCCTGGACGTTATGACAGCCCGGCTGATTTCTTACTTCTAACAACGCTCGACGCTGCAATTCCGGCATTGAAACGCGGATCTTTGGCATAGGGTTGGCTCGGCTGGTTGGGCCGCTCGGCCTATACCTAACAGAACAAGAGCAATTCGGGTTCCACCAGCGAGAGGCGCTAGGCCGGGCATTCGCACAGCCCAGCCCATATTCCATCACCAGAAATAGTTTCTGAGCTGATGAGACGAGGGACATCATTCGGCTAGGAAAGTTTTGCCCTTGGGGGTCAAACGCCAGGCCGATCTACTACCTGCTAGGTCCGGCACGCGCTCGATGTGACCTTCATCCCGAAGCTTGTAAAACTCTGTTTCATGGAATTCTCGGACATTATGCCGGGAAGATCGCGAGCTTGCCTGTTACTAATCTGGTCGTGCTGCCGCAAGAAATCCATGATCGCAACTGTAGGCACCGCGAGCGGAAGATGCGGCAACACCACCTTAAGTAGTTTCCTTCCTCCCTCTCCCAGATCCTTGTTTGGGGGATCTCGATACCGATTTAGTGTTCGGAAACGCGCCCTCAGATGTTCTCAACAGTGACATAGCCGGGCAGCTTGCCGGGCCAAGAATTTCGGTGCGGTTATCGAACACCAGAATTTGAATGTCATCTGATGTCGAGTAGTCACGATGGATGACGGCATTCACTATCGTCTTCCACAAGGCCTCAGGCGGGTACTCTAATTTCTTCAACCCCGTGGTGGACCAGACTTCAATGCTGGACATCATTTCCGTCACGCGCCCAACAGCCTCGTGAATAAGCTGATAAGCGGGACCTTCGACAGTGAACTGCCCCGCAAGATTGTCCCTTTCGGGATCCTCTTCTTTAGTTTCATAACGGGTGATTTTGATCGCGCACTTTTTTGGAATTACAGCACTGGGAGAAATAATAGGGCCGCTACAATAAAGCCGGAAGCATATTCCGACACCGAGCAGGACTGCAAGAACGCGCATCACTCCGCCGCCGAGATGCGGCCGAACTCGGTCGCCTGCAGCTCGAACAGCCCGCGATAGACGCCGCCCGGACGCGCCGTCAGCGCCGCGTGGGTTCCCTGCTCGACGATCTCGCCGCGATCGAACACCAGGATGCGATCGAGGCTGCGTACCGTCGACAGCCGGTGCGCGATCACGATCGAGGTGCGCCCTTTCATCAGCCGCTCCATCGCCTGCTGGATCAGGCCTTCCGATTCCGAATCGAGGCTCGAGGTCGCCTCGTCCAGGATCAGCACCGGCGCGTCCGCCAGGAACGCGCGCGCCAGCGCGACGCGCTGCCGTTCGCCGCCCGACAGCTTGACGCCGCGCTCGCCGACCAGCGTGCCATAGCTTTTCGGCAGCCGCAGGATGAAGTCGTGCGCGTTGGCCAGCCGCGCCGCCTGCTCGATCGCCGCCATGCTGGCGCCCGGCCGGCCATAGGCGATGTTCTCGGCCAGCGTGCGGTGAAACAGGATCGGGTCCTGTTGCACGATCGCGATCTGGCTGCGCAGCGAATACTGCGTCGCTTTCGCGATATCCTGACCGTCGATCAGGATCCTTCCGCCGCTGACGTCATAGAGCCGCTGCACCAGCTTGACGAAGGTCGTCTTGCCGGAGCCGGAACGGCCGACCAGGCCGACCCGCTCGCCTGCGCGGATCTCTACCGACAGGCCGTCATACAGCGGCGCAAGATGGCCGCCATAATGGAACGTCACCGCGTCGAACACGATGCGGCCGCCCTGGATGTCGATCGGTTTTGCATCAGGCGCATCCGCAATGCCGATCGGCTCGCCATGGATCGCAACCAGCTCCTCCATGTCGTTCACCGAACGCTGCAGGTTGTTGATGTGCATGCCGACGTCGCGCAGGTACGCGTGGATGATATAGTAGCTGGTCAGCACATAGGTGACGTCGCCCGGCGTGGCGCGACCGGCGATCCACAGCAGGATCGCGCCGCCGATCACCGACGCGCGGAAGCACAGCAGCACCGCGAGCTGCGCCGTCGAGGTGTAGTTGTAGCGCAGCCACGTCCGTCGCACGCGCGTGCGCCACCGGCCGATGACGCCGGCCAGCCGCGCGTCCTCGCGCGCTTCCGCGCCGAAGGATTTGACCACCGCGTTGCAGGTCAGGGCGTCCGCCAGCGTGCCGCCGACCTTGGTGTCCCAGGTATTGGAGACGCGTGCGGCGGGGGCGATGTAGTTCACCGAGAACGCCAGCGTCATCGAGACGTAGATCACCGTGCCCACCGCGATGACCGCGCCGAGCACGGGCCAGTGCAGCCCGAGCAGGATCATCGAGCCCAGCAGCACCAGCAGCGACGGCGCCAGCGCCATCAGAATGGTGTCGTTGAGCAGGTCGAGCGCCCACATGCCGCGCGTGACCTTGCGCACGGTCGAGCCGGCAAAGCTGTTGGCGTGCCAGTCCGTGGAGAAACGCTGCACGCGCGCGAAAGCGTCGCGCGACACGTCGGACATCGTCTTCAGCGTGAACGGCACGATCGCCTGCAGGCCGATCAGCCGCAGAATCATCGATATAAGGCCGAGCGCCACGATCCCACCGAAGGCAACGAATGCGGCATGCCGCGCCGCCGCGTCCGACGCGCCTGAGGTCAGCGCATCGACCAGGCGGCCGGAGAAAATCGGCATGAACAGGTCGGCGGCGGTCGCGCCGAGCAGGCCGCCGGAGACGATGGCGGCGCGGCCGGGCTGTTGCAGCCAATGGCGGAACACGAACGGAATCACCACGCGTATCGCGGCGGGACGTTTATCTGTTTGAACGGTCATGGCGTCATCCGGCTGCGCTCACGCAACGCCGGCTCCATCTGAATTGACGCGCGAGTGGCCCGAGGGGCGAACGCAAGCGTCGTTGAAAAATAGCGTTAAGTCGTTGGGAGGCTTTGGAGATCGGGCGTCAGACCCGATCAGGGCCGGCGGAGATCGCGCTCAGTGACGCGATCGAAATACCAGCGCGAGCATCGGACGCGAGGGTGCGATCTGCGAGTACATCGAAATCATGCAAATCTCCCCGGTTCGAGCGACAATGTGCTGCTTATAAATGCATCGCAGGTGATTTGCAACATGACATCAGCGTGATCGCGTATTGCCACGCAAGCTAGTGCGCGTCGCCCCCCGCCGCCATCGCGGAAGGCTTTTTCAAAACCACGACGAACAGGCTGAGGCCGAAATAGAATACGGTCAGCATAAAGAAGGCGTCGCCATAGCCCATCACCACGGCCTGGCGGTGCACGATCTGCGACAATTGCTTCATCGCCATCAGCGCGGCGTCACCCATGCCCTGCATGCGCTGGGTGAACATGTTGAGCGTCTCGACCGCAGTGGCGTTGCCCCAGTTGATGCGGTCGTGCAGGCGCGAGATGTGCAGGTCGGTGCGCTCGTTCAGCACCTGGTTGATGACCGCGAGCCCGACGGCGCCGCCGAGATTGCGCGTCAGGTTGAACAGGGCCGAGGCGTTCTTCACCCGCTCCGGCGCCAGCGTGCCGAGCGCGATCGTGTTGGTCGGCACCATCGCCAGCATCAAGCCGGCGCCGCGCAGGATCTGCGGCAGCAGCAATTCGTAGAAATCATATTCCTTCGTGATCCAGGTCATCTGATAGGAGCCGAGCGCGAACAGCACCAGACCGATCGCGATCAGGTAGCGCATGTCGTACTTCACCATCAGCCGTCCGACGATCAGCGCGGTCAGGAACATGGCGACACCCGAGACGAACATGGTCTCGCCGATCATCAGCGGACTGTAGCCGCGCACTTCGGCGAGATAGCGCGGATACATGTAGGTGAGGCCGTAAAGCCCGATGCCGACGCAGAACGAGATCAGGCAGCCGACGCCGAAATTACGGTCGGTGAAGGTCCTGATGTCGACGATCGGCTCCCGCGCGCTGAGCACGCGCCAGAAGAAGGCGATCGCCGATACCACGCAGATCGCCGCGCAGACCGCCACCGACGTGTCCTCCAGCCATTGCGACTGCGGTCCCTCTTCCAGCACATATTCGAGCGTGCCGAGAAAGCCCGCCATGAACAGCAAACCCCACCAGTCGAAATGATCGAGCAGTGCAAAGTTCGGCTTGTCAAAATCACACAGCACCCACACGCCGATGGTGATGCCGATGCCGGGAACGATGTTGATGAAGAACAGCCAATGCCACGACATCATGTCGGTGATGATGCCGCCGACCGTCGGCCCGATCGTCGGCGCCAGCGTCGCGACCAGCCCGATGATGGGGCCGACGATGTGGAACTTCGAACGCGGAAACACCGTGTAGGCGGACGCGAACACAGTGGGGATCATGCCCGCGCCCAGAAATCCCTGGATCGCGCGCCACACGATCATCTGCTCGATGGTCGAGGCAAAGCCGCAAAAGAAGCTCGCGACCGTGAAGCCGGAGGCGGAAATCGCAAACAGCAAACGCGTGCCGAACGCGCGCGACAGGAATCCGGAAAGCGGGATCGCGATCACTTCGGCAATCAGGTAGGAAGTCTGCACCCACGAAACTTCGCTGGAGCTGGCGGAAAGGCCGGCCTGAATCTGCTGCAGCGACGCCGAGACGATCTGGATGTCCAGGATCGACATGAACATCCCGAACACCATGATGAGAAACGCAAACAGCCGTCGCGGCGGGATGCGGTCGTCGGCCGCGGCGTTCATCGTGGAAGGCGATGCAGCGGTGGCGTCGGCCATGATCAGCTCGGAACGGGCGCCGGGCTCTTGCCCGGGGCTTTGCTGGAAAACTACTGCGGTTGAACCGTCCCCGGCGCGTCGAGGTCGGCTTCGTTGTCGGCGTCGGCCGCGCCCTCACGGGTATCGACGGTCACGTAGACCGACATGCCGGCGCGCAGCAGGTTCTGCTTCGCCACTTCCTTCGGCACGCGAATGCGAACCGGCAGCCGCTGCACGATCTTGGTGAAATTGCCGGTCGCGTTGTCCGGCGGCAGCAGCGTGAATACCGATCCCGCCGCCGGCGAAATGCTGTCGACGACGCCGGCGAACTTGCGATGGCCATAGGCGTCGACCGAGATATTCACCGGTTGGCCGGGACGGATGCGCTTGAGCTGGGTTTCCTTGTAATTGGCGTCGATGAAGACGTCGTTGAGCGGCACCACATTGGCGAGCCGCTGCCCGGCCTGGATGAAATCGCCGGCATTGACGAGACGGTTGGAGAAGGTGCCGTCGACGGGCGCGCGCACCGAGGTGAAGGAAAGATCGCGCTCGGCCTTGGCAAGCTGGGTCTGCAACTCCGCGAACTGAGCGCGAGCCTCGGCCTGCTGCGCCTTGGTTACCTCGACATTGTCGCGCGCGGCGTCAAATGCCGCCTGCGCCGACCTCACCGCGGCAACGCCCTGATCGCGGCTGGCCTCTGAAACTTCAAAGGCCGCGCGCGAGGCAAAACCCTTGGTGCTCAGCGTCTGCTGGCGGTCGAAGTCGAGACCGGCGCGCTTCAGCGCCGCGTCCGCGGAAGCGAGCTGCGCCTTGGTCTGCTCGACAGCGCTTTCGAGCGCCGTGACCTGACGGCCGATGCGATCGATGGTGGCCTGCTGGGTAGCGATCTTGCTCCGCGCGGCATCCACTGCGATGCGATAGTCGCCGTCATCGATCCTGAAAATCACGTCGCCGGCGCGAACGATCGAATTGTCGCGGGGCAGGATTGCCGCGACATGGCCCGATACCCGGGCGCCAAGCGTGGTGTTGTTGGCGCGAACGTAAGCGTCGTCCGTCGAGATATAGAAGCGTCCGACCAGGACGAAGTAGACGCCGTAACCGATCGCGGCCAGCGCGAGCAGTGCGAGCGCACCGATCATGACGAATTTGCGCTTGCCCGGTTTCGCCGCCGGCGCAGGAGCGGCGCTTGCGGGTGCCGCAACGGGCGCTTCGGACGGCGCACCTGGCGCTTCCGCAGGTCGACGCCTTGCTTCTTCCGCAACGCTAGCGCGCGGCTGGGCCGAGACGTCGGCCGCATCCTCCGCCGTTTCGAGCCCGGCGCGAACGATGCGCGCGGCCTGGTCTCTCGCTGCGGCCATCATCGGCCTCCCAAATCCAATAACGCGGCGCGGGCGCAAGCCTAGAACCTGCCGCGCGGGGAACATCGAGACAAAATGTAGCATTGACCGAACGGTTCGGTCAACTTACGTTTCGGGAGTACCTACCATAAAGCGAAACGAAATGCGGGCCTGCACCCCGGGTTGAATTCTTGCGCGAGAAGATAAACCAATGGTTGCATCCACACCAAACACTATTCATCCCTTTGGCGAGGAAGATAGTTCGAAGCGCCGTCAGATTTTGGATGGCGCGCGAAAGGTGTTCATGGATCTGGGCTTCGATGGGGCCAGCATGAACGAGATCGCGCGTGCCGCCGGCGTCTCCAAGGGCACGCTCTACGTCTACTTCGCCGACAAGAGCCGGCTTTTCGAAGCGATCGTCGAGGACGAAGCGCTCGAAAAGGCCAAGATCGCATACAATCTCGATCCCAAACGCGATGTCGAAACCACGCTGCGGGAATTTGGCCAAACCTACATCGGATCAATCTGCCGGCCAGGCGGCGGATCGTCGATCCGCACGGTGATGGCGATCGCCGAACGGATGCCCGACGTCGGACGCCAGTTCTACGAGAACGTGCTGGCACAGACGATCAACCGTCTCGCCGACTATCTGCAGGCCCATGTCGGGCCGGACGATCTTGCGATCGACGATTGCGTGCTTGCAGCAGCGCAGTTCCTGCAGATGTGCCAGGCGACGCTGTTTCTGCCGTTCGTGTTTCAGGCAGAGCCGGCACCATCGGCGGAGCGCATCGCGCGTGTGGTCGACAGCGCGACGCGACTGTTTCTGCAGACGTATCGGGCGAAGCCGGCGTAAGACCGGCCTCCCCTTTTCGTCGTCATGCCCTAGAACCTGTACGTCGCGCTGCCGAGCACCGTGCGGCCGATGCCGTAGAAGCAGTCGCCACGCGCGAGGCACGTGGTGAGATGGCGCTTGTCGGCAATGTTGCTGGCATTGACCTGAAACCGCCACGGCCCGGTCTCATAGCGGATCATCGCGTCGAACAGGGTGTAGTCAGGCGTCTGGAGTTTGTCGGCGCCATCCCAGGAGACGCCGATATAGCGCACGCCACCACCAACCGTGACACCCTGCAGCCCGAGCGCGGTGAGCCGGTACTTCGCCCATAGCGAGGCCTGGTGTTCGGGAACGGTTTCGACACGCTTGCCGGCATTGTCGCCGCTTTCTACGATCGCATTGAGGTAGGAGTAAGCGCCGATCAGATCGAGGTCCGGCGTCACGCGGGTAATCACCTCGAGTTCGGCGCCGCGAATCCGCACCTTGCCGGTCTGGACCGAGAACAGGGTGCCGCCGGGATCGCTCGCCAGCCGGTTCTTCTCGATGGTGTCGAAGATCGCGCCGTTGATCGCGGTGCCGGGCATCGGATTGTACTTGAAGCCGAGTTCGACCATTTCACCCTGCTGGGCCTTGCAGATGCCGCCGACGCAGGCGGAGCCGAAGATCGGCGTGAACGACTGCGCGTAGGTGACGTAGGGCGTCAGCCCGAACGGCAATTCGTACATCAGTCCCGCGCGGCCGGTGGTCGCCCTGGTGTCTTCGGCCGGCGAGCCCTGCACATTGTTGCTGACGAAATCCTGGCGAATCCCAACGACAGCCAGCCACGGCCCAAGCCGCATCTGGTCCTGCGCATAAAGCCCGAGCTGACTCTGCCTCAGGTCAGGCTCGGCCGTCAGCGTGGGCGGGACGACGCTATTGTAGACAGGGGCGTAGAGATCGAACGGTGTCGGAGTAACGTCTCCGCCGTCTTTGTGGGAGCCCGACGACGCGCGCTCCCCAAGGGTACGATAGTCGACTCCGAACAACGCTTTGTGCGTGATCGCGCCGGTTGCGAACTTCAGTTCGGCGTTGGAGTCCGAGGTAAAGGCGTCCTTGGTCGTTTGCCGGCTTGAGACCCAACGCGCCACGGTGCGGTGCGCAGGATCAAGAAATGGATCGGCCGGGTTGGAATAATTGTCCGGATATACCGACCGATAGATGCCCTCGACATGGGTGTAGCGCATGTTGTGACGGATCTTCAGTCCATCGCCAAAGCTGTGCTCGAACAGGCTGGAGATTGCCCCGGTCTCGGTCTGGTACTTGTCAAAACTCGGATCGCTGGCGAATCGCCGCACCGGAATGAGGCCGTTGGGACCGGGGAACAGCGTGCCTTCATGCGGCAGGAACGCGGTGGAGGAGCCGGTCGTGTCCTTCTGATATGTGCCGAGCACGGTCCAGTTCGTATTGTTGGTCGGCCGCCACGTCAGTGACGGCGCCAGCACGATGCGGTCGTCCTTGACGTAATCGGTCTGCGAATTGCTGTCGCGGAATACGCCGACGAATCGATAAAGCCACTCGCCATCCTTGGTCAGCTTGCCGGTGCTATCCATCTGCACCTGCTTGCGGTTGAAGCTGCCATACTGCACGCCGATCTCGTTGAACGCCTCCGGCTGCGGACGCTTCGAGACCAGGTTCAAGAGACCGGCCGTCGAGGTGTCGCCATATAGCACCGATGCCGGACCGCGCAGCACCTCGATGCGCTCCAGCGTAAAGGGATCGGGCCGCCATTCGTTGAACTGCCACGTGTTCACCACGCGGGTGCCGTCGAGATAGATGTTCGGATCCTGGCCGCGAATGCGCGGATAATCGCCGCGCGAATCCGGGCCATAGGCATCGGCGAACACGCCGGGCACATAGCGCAGTGATTCCTGCACGGTCAGTGCCCCCTGGTCGGTGATGCGGTCGGCGGTGACCACCGTGATCGATTGCGGCGTTTCACGCAGCGGCGTGTCGGTCTTGGTGCCGGTGCCGCTTTGGTTGGCGAGATAGCCGCGCACCGGGCCCGTCCCCGTTTCGGCGCGTGCGCCGGCGGCCGCTGCCGCGGCATCAGGCGGCGTCTGCGCGCGCTGGGCTGCGCGGCGGCTCGCGGCCGACGTGGCTTGCCGCCTGGGTGCGGGGCGCGATCGCGCGGCCGGCGGACGTGAGGGCTGGTCGACGACGACTGCCGGTAATTCCCGTGCGGACGATTGCGCTTGCGCCGGCGTCACATCGATCATCGCGGCGAGCATCGGCAGCGCGGCGCCGAGCCATCCCGCGGTCTTCAAGCATGCATTCATTTCCAGTCCTCATCGCTTTGCGCGGGACCAGTAACAAGCGCAACCATCGCGATGAAGTGCGTGAAGGATACAGCGCGCGTCAATCACGCGTTTAGAATTTAGTATTGCTCCAAATGGATGAATCGCAGCCGCCGGATTAAAATTTGGAATTAGTATGATTCTAATAATATCATGTGGTGCGAGAACACGGCGATCCCTGCAACCGCTGTCACGTGCCTAGCGTGCGCCCATATCCACACGCCGCAGCCTCCACATCACTGCGCCGGATCAGATGGCTCTCAGGCCGCCACGCGATGGGCGCTTGCCATGGTCGGCGCCGCGACCGTACGGTTGCGTCCCGAACGCTTGGCCTCGTAGAGGGCCCGATCGGCCGATTTGATCAGGTCGCTTGGCGTCAACCCAACTTGCGAAACCATGGAAGCCACGCCGACGCTGATCGTCGGACAAATATCAAGGCGACCCTGCTGCTGGAGTCTAAGCGACAACACGCTTGCGCGAATCTCTTCGGCGATCCCAAATGCACCCTGGCCGGTTTCCCCCGGCAACAGCACCGCGAACTCCTCGCCGCCGTAGCGGACGCCGAGATCGGATGCGCGCCGCGTCCCGCTCCGGCAACCGTCTCGTACCAGCCGGTTTGCATCCTGGGAAACTGCTTGAACACGGTGGATTTGCGCAGGCTCTGCCCGATCATGTCGATGTCGAACGGCGCGCGCATCAGAACGCCAACAGCCGCTTGGTCGGCGCGGTCTTCTGTCTCGTGATGCCCTCGGTCATCAACGTCCCCAACACCCTCAGCGCCCCCGGCCTGCTCCTTTCGTAGTGCTTTCGTCTTGAAGAAGCGGCCGCGATTTGAGCGCAATGCGATGCCGGTCGTTAGGGCTTCGGTTACCTTGCGGATGCTCTCCGGCCGACGCCCGGCGAATATGAGCCATTCTCTCCACGCGCGCGCTTGTCACTCCGCACGTGGCGGGGCCGGTCAGTCAAATTGTCCTGCCCGCAACAAGCATCGCGCCATCTGCCTTTGATGGCCGGGAGGTACGCTTCATGTCGCCACTTAGCAAAAAGTCCCGGCCCGCCCGCCGGCGCACCAACCAGTCCGCATGGATGACGATCGATGGCGGCTTCGCGGCGCGCCAGTGCATCGTCATCGACATCTCGGAAGGCGGCGCGCGGTTGAGGGTCGATGACCCGCAATTCGTCAAGCCGCAGTTTCAACTGAAGTTCGACCGGACATCGCCCGGCAGGGCCTGCAAGGTCGCCTGGAAAAAGGGCGACGTGATCGGGATCAAGTTCGTGTAGTCTGACGGGCGCGCTTGCTGGCTCCTCGCTGAAGGCGCAGATTACCTGCGGCCTTGCCGGTGCAAAACGCCATGACCCGTCTCGCCTTCATCCTCGCCTTACTCTTCACCGCCCCCTTGCAGGAAACGGAAACCGTTGATGTCAGGGACCGGGGCCCGGTCGACCTCAGGGCCTTCACCTGCCAGGACGTTACCCGGAGCAGCATCATCGCGCGCGTATGTTACGACGACGCGAACCAGTACATGCTCGTCCAGCGCAACGGCGTCTACGACCATTATTGCGAACTGCCGAAGGCTGCGCGCGATGCGCTCCTGAACGCACCTTCGATGGGCCAGTATTTTAATGTGAACATCAAGGCGACAGGCTCCGACGAAAACGGGCCATACGACTGCCGCACACATAAAGCGCCGTCCTATCAGTGACATCAGGCCTACCGTCGCGGCACCGGTCCCTGTTCGCAATCTCGTTATTTGACATTTCTTATGTTTTTGTCAAAATCGTCAAATGGGCCCGCGTACCCGAATTCTCGATGCCGCGATGCTGGTGTTCCGCCGGCACGGTTTCCGACGCTCGTCGATCGAGCAGGCGGCGGAGGCCGCCGGCCTGACGCGGCAGGCGCTCTACCATCACTTCAAGTCCAAGGAAGCGCTGTTCCGCGCCGTCATCGAACGGCTGCATGAGGACGCGCTCGCCGCCGAGATCGCGGCGGCCGGCGCCGCGGAGAAGCAAGGCGGCAGCCTCGCTGATATTCTGGTCGCGTCGGTCAGCGCGAAACTCGGCCAACTGGCCGCTTCGCTCGACGGCTCGCCCCATGTCGAGGAACTGTTCTCCGAACATCTCCTGCAGGCGCGCGACCTCTACCAGAAATACGCAACAGCCTATGCGGAGCAGCTTGCCGCGACGATTGCGCGCGTCTGCCGCAAGCAGGGCCTCGTTCTCAATGCCGGCATGACGCCGCGCGATCTTGCACGCTGCGTCGAGATGGCGGTCAACGGCACGAAATCCGCCTACCCCGCGATGCAGCCGGCCGATGCTTTCCTGAAAGATCTGGAAATCATGCTGCGCACGCTGGTCGCGGGCGCCGAGCGCCCGGAAGCGAAGCCGCGTGCGGTCAAACCGAAACCAGCCAAGAAATCCATTTCCCGCAAATCTGGAGATCGCAGATGAGCACGATGACGATCAACGGCAAGCTCGCTCCCCTCCCCGACGATCCCGATGCGCTGCTGGTCGACGTCGTGCGCGACGCGCTCGATCTCACCGGCACCAAGCTGGTCTGCGGGGCCGGCGTCTGCGGCGCCTGCACGGTGCTGGTCAATGGCGAGCCCGCCGTGAGCTGCCTGATGCCGGCTCGATCAGCCGCGAACACGAACGTGACCACGGTCGAAGGCATCGGCGCGGCCAGGCTGCACCCGGTGCAGAAGGCCTTCATGGCGCACGACGCCCTGCAATGCGGCTTCTGCACGCCGGGCTTCATCGTCGAGGCCGCGGCGTTTCACGATTCCTGGCGCGCGGCAAAGGGAACGGCCGTGCCGTCGCGCGAGGAAATCGGCGCGGCGCTGTCGGGCCATCTCTGCCGCTGCGGTGCCTATGACGGCATCTTCCGCGCCGTGGCGGATGCCTGCGCCGGCCGCTTCGACGGCAACGATATCCTGCCGCCGCGCCTGGAAGCCCGCGACAAGGTGACGGGATCGGCGAAGTATACCGTCGACATCCATCATGACGGCCAGCTCGAAGGCGTGATCCTGCGCTCGCCGTTCGCGCATGCGCGTATCAGTGAACTCGATCTGACACCGGCGCGCGCGATGCCGGGCGTGAATGCTGCGATCTCGCTGCTCGGCGACGATCGCATCGTGCGCTATGTCGGCGAACCCATTGCAGCCGTTGCGGCCACGGATCGCAAGACCGCGCTGGCCGCGATCGCCGCCATCAAGCTCGGCAGCGAACGCCTGCCGTCGGCGATCGGGCTCGACGAAGCGCGCAGGGCCGATGCGCCGGTGGTGTTCGAAAAATCCGCGCGCAAGAAGGCCGGCAACGTCTCCGAGGGCGGCGGCGCGCCGGCCTCCTGGAAAGGCAATGTCCGCGGACCGTCGGCGGCGTTCTCCAAGAAGCCGAAGAAGGTGCGGAGCTGGGTCGACGCCGCGCGCGCGGCGAACAATCCGCTGCTGGTGGAAGGCATCTTCCGCACCGGCACGCAACAGCATGCCTGCCTCGAACCGCATGCCGCGGTCGCGCGTTTCGACGGCGACCGGCTCACCGTGCATGTTTCGACGCAGGCAGTGTTTCATGTGATGGAGCTGATCGCCAAACGCTACAAGCTCGGCCGCGACAAGGTGCGCGTGATTGCCGACCATGTCGGCGGCGGTTTTGGTTCGAAGGCTGCGCTTGGCGTGGAGACCACCACTGCGATCGAACTGGCGCGCGAGGCGAAGGCGCCGGTCAGAGTAGCCTACGACCGGCACGAGGAGCTTTCGGTGACCGGCTATCGGCCGGCGACGGAGATGAAAATTGCATTGCTGCCGTCCGAGCAAGGCGAACTGAAAGCACTTTCGCTCACCGCTTATGCCGACACGGGAGCTGCGACCAATTCGACCATCGCAGCACTCGCCCGCCTGATCTATCCCGCAGAAGGCAAGGAACTGGCCGATTTCGACGTCATCAGCAATTTGCCGGCCGGCGCTCCCTTCCGCGGACCCGGCGGGCCGCCGATGGCGTTTGCACTGGAACAGGCGATCGACGAAGCGGCGCTGCGCATGAACGTCGATCCGATCGCGCTGCGCAAACGCTGGGATCCTGATCCCAACCGGCAACGGCTGTACGATTGGGCCTCAGGCCTGGAAGCCTGGCGCAACCGGAAACCGATCGCCGCGCAGAGCGGCCGTTTTCGCCGCGGCGTCGGTGTCGCCACCGGCTACTGGCTCTATCTGTGGCAACCGGGCTCGAAGGTCGAAGTGGCGGTCAAGGGCGGACGCATCGTTGCCAGCACCGCGACGCAGGATATCGGCACCGGCACCCGCACCGTGATTGCCAATACGGTCGCGCGCGAGTTCGGGCTGGAGCCGCATGAGATCGAAGTCAGGATCGGCGATTCGAAACTGCCGGAAGGGCCGGGCTCGGGCGGCAGCCGCGTCACCGCTTCGGTGATTCCCCCGACGCTGCTGGCAATCGAGCAGTTGAAAACCGCGATCCAGCAAAACGCAAAGCGGCAACCGGTCCCCGGCTCCAACGCGCCATGGCGCGAAATGCTCGCGGCATCGCCCGACCTCTCCGCTTCCAGCGTCCGCCCGGAAGACTCCAGGCAGATGGCGCCGGGAATTGAGTCGCCGCTCAGGCAGGTCGGCTTCCTGGGCTGGATCTTCGGCTGGATGATGCGGCGCTTCTCCAATCTTGCGATCGGCGCGGGCGTGCCGAGCTCGGTGCAGGTCCTCGAGGTCGAAGTCGATACCTGGCTCGGCCATGTGCGCGTCGTCAACGTTCACACCGGCATTGCGGTCGGCAAAATCGCAGCGCCCGCGCTGGCGCACAGCCAGGCGGCCGGCGCTGTCATTCAGGGCATTGGCTACGCGCTCTATGAAGCACGCGAAGTCGATTCCCGCACCGGCGATGTGCTCAGCGGCGGCATGGAGGACTATCGCATTCCCGGAATCGCGGACATGCCTCTCATCGATGTGCATTTCGACGAAGGCGGATTCGATCACGTGCTCGGCGGCAGCGTCGGCATCGGCGAGGTCGCAACCGTGCCAACGTCGCCGGCGGTTGCCAACGCGATTCTCAACGCCACCGGCGTTCGGCTGACCGAACTGCCGATCCGTCCCGACCGTCTCGTCGCCGCGCTCAAAGGGAGGGCTGCCGCATGACACCATCAGCCATGACCGCCACGCAAGCAGGCGAATTCCGCGCCGCCGGCACCGACCTCAGCGAGAGACGGCGCAGCGGCGTCTCGACGGGACCTCTGATCGATATATCAGCCGCCCCCGACACGATCGGGATGCACTGGGACGCCGACGGCAGCTTGCGCATCGGCGCCTTCACCACCATTGCCGCCATCGCCGCTGACGCGCGCCTTGCCGCGGCGTATCCGGGCATCGCGGCATCCGCGCAAGGTCTGGCGACGCCGCAGATCCGCCACCTCGCGACCCTCGGCGGCAATCTCGCGCAGCGTTCGCGCTGCTGGTATTATCGAAATCCGCATATTGCCTGCCTGAAGAAAGGCGGGTCGGACTGTCCCGCACGGTCCGGCAATCATCTCTATCACGTCGCCTTCGACCTCGGCCCCTGCGTGGCGCCGCATCCCTCGACGATGGCGGCGGCGCTGCTTGCCTATGAAGCGAAAGTAACCACCGACCGCAGGGGCTCGCTGAGGATCGGCGACCTCCTCGGCGACGGCTCCAACGGCAGCGCCGACAACGCGCTGCAGCCGGGCGAGATGATCAAGAGCGTCACACTTGCTTCGCCGCTGCAAGGCGAGCGCGCGCTTTACAAGCGCGCGATCAGCCGCACCCATGCCGAATGGCCGCTGGTCGAGGTCTGCGCCCGCGCCGTGATCAAGGACGGTGCATTCCAGTTCGTCCGCCTCGCCGCCGGCGGCATCGCCCCGGTGCCGCTACGTCTCGCTGCCGCGGAAGCGGCATTGCAGGGCAAGCGGGCCCATGCAGCAGCGATTGCCGTTGCCGCAGAACGAGCGACATCAGGTGCAAAGCCGCTGCCGATGACGGGATACAAGCTCGATCTGCTGAAAGGCGTGGTGCAGGATCTGCTGGAGCGGCTGGCGGGATAATTTGGGGCGTGCACTCATTAACGGCGGATTGGAGAAGCCTCAGGCATTGAAGTCTGTATAACCGCCGGAGGATTCGCGCTGGGTTGAATAGCCCGCAGACCTCGGCGCGATGGCCTTTTGTTGTTCGGCCACCATTGCGTCGAAGGCCGCATCCAATTGCGCGCGGGTATAGTCTGTCGAGGTAGTCTCACGTGGCTTCCATTCGGACTGCGTGATCGCAGTGGGTGCCTTCTCGACTGTGCCGCCGATGGCCTTCGCGATACGCTCCGCACGCGATTGCGCCAGATCGGGGCCGCCTTTTAGGCCGGGAGGGTCTTGCAGGTCCCCGACCTTTCCTGCGGCATCGTTCGTCATCACCGAAGAGCCGCCGTTATAGAGGGTCGCAACGACCTTGCCGTCGACCTTGACGGTTGCATAGATATTTTGCGGCGCATTATCGGGCACGTCAGTGACGGCGCGTGCGTCAGCGGCTTTCTTCGTTAGCCAACTCGCCGCCATCCGGTCGCGAAGCTCGGGGTTGTCCTTGATTGAGACGGCCTTCAGTCCGGAGATGTCGAGAGCCTTGACGGCTGAAACTGGAATTCCCGGCTTCGCATTTCCTGCTGCCGCGCCTGCATCTGCACCGGCCACAGGCAACGCATCTGCCGGCGTCAATGTCGTCCGCGATGGGTACGCTTGTGCGGGACGCAAATAGCTCCCGGCATTGGCCATACTCGTAATCATGGATACACCTTCCTCAAGAATTCAGAGTGGAAGCAATCACCATGCCAACGCGGAAATGATTGATAAGGCTGGCGTCCTCGTTCTCGACAAGGGCAGCGTGCCGGAAAATCTTGCCGACAGCGGCAGGACTTTTCCACTCGTGGGGGATAGACGGAGTTCTGATATCGATGTGATTGTGGTCGGCGGATTATGCCTTTGGCCGATCCGCCCTACAAAGTCGGGATCGCTCTAATGATGATCCTCGAACTCGTCTTCCTCGTTGACCTTGCTGTTGCCCCTGAACCAGCGCGACACGGACCTTTTGCTGCCGAGCGATCCCGTCGAATAGGAATCGCGTGACGCGTAGGGATTACGTTGGCCGGCGCGCGCGGCGACCTGGTCGCCCGACACGGCAGCCGGCTGACAGATGGTGCGGCGGGAGGAACGGCGCATCAGGTCGACGTGGATGTGATCCTCGTGGTGGGAGTTGGAGCCCGGCGCCAGCACGGTGTTGAACTGCTGGCAGGCGGTCGCCTGCACGTCGCGCAGAAAGCCCTGCTCTTCCGGCATGCCGCGCCAGCCGCCCTTCACCGTGATGCGGCGGCCATCGGCGAGCGTGAAGACCGCGATGTCGAGCGCGTTGCCGAACGCATGCTCGGAAATATGCGCGTGCGGATTGCCGTTCATGCCGCGGCAGGAATACGCCGAGATCTGCTTGATCTCGACGACGCGGACGCCGAACCAGCGCATCGCCGCCGGCTGCACGGAATCGCTGAGCCAGCGGTCGAGCGCCGAGACGATCGGGCATGCCAGCGTTGCCGCGGGCTTCATCGAAACCTGCCCGAAGGCGCTGACGGAATTGCCCTGCGCGGGCCCGAGCCGCGGCGCAGCCGGTGCTGCCGGCGGTGGCGAATAGGATGGCTGCGGATACGGCGCAGAGGAAGGCGCCGTATAAGGATAGGACGGAGCGGCTCTATAGCCGCCGTCGCGCGATGCCGGTGTGCCTTCGGGCGGCAGATCGACGTCATCCTCCTGGGTGGCGATGCCCGGTGCGGACAGCGAGATCGGGCCGTTCGACGGCGCGGCATAGGTCGGCTGCCGCGGCGCCGGATTCGGATAGCCTCCCGAATTGTTTCCGGAATAGCTTCCCTGATAATTTCCTTGATAATTCCCTTGGGGCGGAGCCGCCGCCGGCGCGCGCGTGATCGGCCAGCGCGGCTGATTGCCGATATTTCCGGGCGGCCGCAGGCTTTCGTCGGCAAATCCGAAGCTGGTGATGTTTTCGCCGAGCGCCGCCACTTTCAGCGGATATTCCGCGCCGCACACGCCGGGACCGGAGATCGGGTCGATCCGGACCAGTTCCGCGCTCTCCTTGACCGCGCCGGACTTCAGGCAAGCGATTTCGGCCTCGGCACGCCATGGTTCGCGCTCGGCGGACTGAAAAAATCCGCGGCCACAACCCGCTAGCGAGACGAGGACGAGGGAGCCGACGAGATACAAACGAACTCCGTGCGTCATCCCCCGCACGTTCAACGAATTTATTTAAAGACTCTTCAACATATTGATTTTACGAATTTTTTACCATGTTTCTTGGGGCTGCCGCCTGTGGAGAGAAGGGGATGGACAGCAACGCTGACTTTTTAGGCCGGGAACGCTTTGTTAGCCTTAGGTGTTATGTGCGGGCACGACGTGAACCTAGGGAGCTACCCCCAATGGATTTCGTAAGTCCTCTCGTCAGCAGACTGAGCATTGTAACCGCGTATGTTGCATTCGCTTTCGTCGCCGCGATTGTGCTCGGCGTGATCTAGACTTCCCGTCCAGAGATGGACCTGAACGCCCGGTGACGATGTCACCGGGCGTTTTCGTGAGTGCACATAGCGTTTTCGAGCGAAGAATGGTCTAGGACGTGATCCGAGGGTGGGGAGCCCTGCTCCGCGCGTGGTATGGACTGCCAACGGTGTAGTGTGTTGCTAGGGGCAATCTAGATGGGATTTTGGCGACTGCTTCCGGCCGCATTGGGTATCGGAGTTCCGACCATGATGCAGGTCGGACCCGACGATGCCATTTTGAACTTTTGTAAGTGGCCTAGGAAACTTGCCCCCGCACTCCCTGAGAATTGTCTGCCAGGTGTCTCTGCTAATCAGATGTACGTAGCCGCAGTTATACTGGTGTGCCTCGGGTTGCTTTGGTTTGGATGGCCGTACTTAAGGGGAGGCGAAAGGCGGGAACGCATGGCGTCAGGAATATTTATCGTTTGTTGTGCGATCGTGATCGGAGTTTTTGGGCTTTCAATCATTGCCGCTGGAGAAGGGTCGCCAAAAACTTCAGTGATCGAAGTCGGGACTTTTTACGTTGACCCAAACATCTACCGTGAGGCTCATTCAGTAAAGACACCTGACGGGCGTGAGACGAATCTGTACGAAAATACTTTCTATCTCGTCGTCGCCAATTTATCAGACGATGGCAAGACGCTACGGAAGGTGCAGGTAGAATACAGAGGTTACGAAGCCCCATTCGCGGCTGAGATCAAAGATTCATCCGCAAACACGGTAGATATAAAACACGGCAACGGAGCGTTCTTTGTAATTGGCCGTATCGTATCGTCAAAAATTCTCGGTATGTTCAAAGGTTCGGTGACCATTGAGGACAAGCGAATCAAGGCTTTTGAGCAACGCGATGCAGCGGATGCATTAAGTTTCAATATCGGGTCACCTGAAAACAAAGACCGTTTTGCTTTAGGAAGTCCGCCATCCTCTCCGACTGGATGGATATTGATAGCGGTCATTTCCGCAGAGGACAAAAAATCGAGGGTAGTGAAACTAAACATAGACGCCAGAGATAAAACCAACCCCGTTACTTTTGCCAAGGGCGAGATGGTCAAGGAAAAAAGCTAGCTCGATCAAAAAACGCTTCGACCAACTCTTCATAGGCACTTGTGAAGGCGCTACGAGCGCGGCTCGGATAGCGTCTGCCGCGACGTCACCAGGCCGTCAGCCCGGCGCGTGATGCGGCTCCAGTTGTTGCCGGAGCAGTAGAAGCGGCCGAGCGCGCAGGCTTCGACGCGAAGCGTGTTGATCCCCTTCATCGACATCGTGCCGTAATACGTCTCGCCGCTGTCCTGGCTGTAGACGCCGCCGGTCCATTGCCTTTCCGTCTTCGGCTTCATGTTGATCAGGATCGCTTCGCCCTTCTCGTTCGACGATGAACCAATCACATAGCCGCACAGCGCATTGCCGCACTTGGCGATCCGCACCGTTCCCTTGCCTTCGGTCTGCCAATCGCCGATCGGAGAATCCGACCGCTCTTCCTCGGCCTGATGCGAGACGTGCTCGACCTGCGGCGCAGGCTGTGCGGTCTCGACCGGTTTTTCGACAGGCGGAGCCGGCGGCGCTGGAATCGAAACCTCTTGAACCGGCCGCGGTGCGGGCGGCGGAGCTGGCGGAGGCGCAGCGACGATATGGCTTCTCGATGCGGCCGTCGCGTAGACGGCCGGCGGCGGCGCAGTGACGATGGTCTTGGCCGGCGCCGTGGTCGCTGGCGGTGCGGGCGGCGAAATCGTTTGTGGCGCTGATGGCACAGGCCTTGCCGGAACTGCCGCGTCGCGATCGTCGTCTTGGCGGTCACGCTTGCGGCGCGACTCGAGGCCTTTGGAGATCGACATCGAGGTACACGAGACCGAACGGCAATGCCGGGAAGATTCGATGTGCACCCGGTGGCCGCCGACGCTGAATGAAATCGACCCGCCGGCATAGGCTGAAGAACTGAGCGCCATCAGCACGGCGAGAAAACAAAATCGTTTCATCGAAGCCTCCCGCAGGTGATGCGAGAAAACTAGTCGCGGGGAACCTCGACTGGATGTGATTTGAATCACCGAGCCGCGCCGCGCTGCCGGGCGTCTTGTGACGTACATCACAGAACGTGCCCTCGCCGCCGCATAGGGTCCGCCCAAGTTCACCTCAAGCTCACCGCCCACGCGCTCGCAAGCCGCTCAGGAGCCTGTCATGAAGAAGCTCTACATCCTCACCGCATTGTTGATGGCCACCACCTCGGCGCATGCCGGCGGAATTAGCTTTCAGATCAACGGCGAGCGCATTCGTGTTGAAGCGCCGCGCAACTGCAACGCCATTTCCTGCGTCAAGGTCATCTCGCCCGGCTATAACGGCACGCTCGGCAATGTCGACCTCAAGGGCATGGGCTCCAAGCGCAAGGACGACGATGACGTCGTGGTGACCGCGCCGGCGGCACCGGCGGCTCCCGCTTCGGCTCCGGTCCAAGCCACCGCGCCGCAGCCCCCCGCTCCCGCCGCGACTGCGCCCGCGCCCGCTCAAACAACCGTTGCGGCCGCAACACCGGCGCGAACCGAAGCTGCGCCACCCGCTCCGCCTCCGCCGCCCGCGCCGGTCGCCGCCGCACCTGCGCCCGCGCCGCAGCCGGCTCCGGTGGCCGCGGCAGCCGCGTCCGATCCGAACTCGCCGATCGGCATCTGGTCGACGGAAGAGAACAAGGGCAACGTTCGCATCGAAGAATGCGGCGCCAATCTGTGCGGCTATTCCGTCAACACCGGTGCAAGGATCCTGATCAACATGAAGCCGCAGGGCAGCAAGTGGGCCGGCCGAATCCATGATCCCGACAGCGGCCGCAATTACGACTCGACGATCGCGCTGAAGGGCGCCAGCACGCTCAAGGTCCAGGGCTGCGCCTTCGGCGGCATGTTCTGCGGCGGCCAGACCTGGAAGCGCGTGAGCTGATTGTTTCTCCCCGAGACTTGAGGCCCTGTGGTTCGCCACAGGGCCTTCTTTATGCGCCTCGTCAAACTGCGCCGGGTACCATCACTTGGTACGATTAAAAACCACGTCGAACTTTTGCTTTACGACAACTTGGTCGTAGACGCCTCTCAAACTGTCGCTCGCGGCATCATATTTGAGTGTGTAAGTTGAGCCGCCGTACCCGCCAGCGCGTAATTCAAAGAATAGCTTGAGCGCGTTTCCGTCGCGCGTAACTTCTGCGGTGTGAAAAGGTAGCGGCCTCGGATTGGCATAACTCGCGGCAAGCTTGCCGTTTTCATCAACAGTACTGATGTTGATTACATATGGGCCTTCGGTTCGCACCCACCTGCCAACTAGTACGTCAAATGCCAGTACTGCCGAGCCGGTGGGCGCGACTGGTGGTGTCTGCGCCAGCGCACCGCTGCTGAACACCGCAACAATGCCAGCAAGTGCGAATAGGCCATTTCTAATGGCAGCGCTTTTCATTGACGCTTCTCTTTCGTCGATTTGGTTCACTTCATCATTGCAGCACCCAAGCGTGATGCAATGATTTGCCGGACGCAGCAGCCAAAAACTCGGCGCCGCCGAATGTTCCAGGCCGCCACAGCACGTTTGCAGAGGTTCGGACTCCAGTCGGAGACCTGCTTCTTACTGCATTGTGATGGTCACCCCGCCCACCGCAGCCGACACCTCAGCACCGATCCGGGCACCACTGAGCTGCAGGATAACGCCGTTGGCGTTCTGCAACTGCACGCCCCCAGCTCCAGCGGCGATCGCACCGCCTGCGCCGGCGACGGCATAGCTGCCTGCGAGATCGCCGGGGCGCCGCAAGTTCAGTGCTCTGCCTACGAACTTGCTGGTGGAGGCGCCGATCTGAAGGCCCAAGCTCATGCCCGAAACCGTGAAAGGATACCTCTTGCCACGAAAGGTTAGTACACCCTGGCCGCCGCCGACATCGACGATAAAACCGCCCTTGGTAAATACGACACTCACCGTGCCGGTTTCAGCGAAGCATACCCTTGTAAAACCCATGAGCAGCAATAGGGCGACGAAAGCGACTTGAGCCATCCGGTGAATTTTCATAATGCCCTCCCAATGTCTGGTCCCATCTCTCCACGTAACGCTCCGCCACGCTCAGCTGCGCCGCTGCGTTTGGATCCATAAAATCCACCGCATTTTTGCGACAGTAGCAGAGCATCCGTCGGGTTCGATATTGGACCACGGTCCAATATCCCGTGAGAGGTTTCGCCCGCGACCCGTCCGGGCACCCCGCGCGAGCCGCATCATCTGGCGCCGCGATTCCTGCATTGCGCGACGCTAAGGTTTCCCCGAGCAAGCGATACGGACGGCAAATCTCAGGCCATTTGCGGGCTTGTTACCTGGCTGACGAGGACCAATGTTCTCAACCGAAATTTCCACCTAGTCCGTTGCGGATCCAGACTGTGTAAAAACGCGGCGACTGAGATTGTCAGGTACCCCGCGAGGCGATCCATGCCCGGATCGCCTCGTCAAACCACCAACGCCCAGAATGCTGATTACCGGAACTGAACCTCACCGTTGTTCAGGAAACATGTCTTGGTGAAGAGGCTCAGATCCAGTGGATTGGGCAATCTGACATCTTCCAGATCGGGGCATGGCTTCTTCAACGAATCGTACGAGCGATCGATCTGGGAGATAAAGACGAAGATCAGCCCGCGATCGCGTGCGAACGATTGCAGCGCCCGAACCTGAACCATCAATTCCGGATTTTCACGCTTCTGGTCGAGCAGTTGCAGATAGTCTACGACCACCAGGGTGCCGCGAGACGCGGTGGCCAGCCGCTTGACGATGTAATCCGAACTTATTTCGTCGGAGCTGTCGAATTCAAACAGGCCTGCAAAATCCTCCCGCGCCACGCCGATGGCGCGGAAACGATCCAGCATGTCCTTCTCCGTATACTCCAGCGTGAAGAACACGCCTCGACTGCCGGACTTCATGGCTTGCACGGCGAGTTCGAGGCTCATCAGGGTTTTGCCCTGGCCCGGGCGCGCACCCACCAGCACGAGGTCGCCGGGAGCCAGCCGCGCAAACAGTTTTTCGGCGGGCGCGGCCGCGGTCGCTTTGGCCGCGAGCAAGCTCCAGGCGCCAAAGCCCTCTTGCCTGGCAACGCGGTCGAGCGCCTCGTGCAGCGGGATATTTTCTGCACGGGATAGAAGTTTGGCCTTACGCTTCAAGTGGTAAAGGGGCGCAGACAGCTTCATCGGAGAACCTCCTGGTACGAGCAATGATCACAACCCCTCCTTATGCTTGGTGCTCGAACAGTTGGTTCGATGATCGCAATGGCCCCGCATGAATGATGCTTTCCCGACGGAGGGGGGAGGCATGGGCCGCGCCAGAATCAGATTATAGCCGATCCCTGCCGCAGGGACATTGCCAACCTTGGGCGACGCGGCGGAAAGTAGTGGAAACGGCTCGATACCCGGCAGCCATGCGGGGGACTCCCGCGATGCGATGCGGCTTTGCTCTTCGGAGATCCCCGATGTCGAGCGCGTCACCGCCTGCATGGTCCAGAAGCGCGCGCAGCTTAGCGACGGCTGCAAGGCCGTCTTTCATTACGCGCCGCCAGCCGCCACGCCCGCGAACTACGAGCCCTCGGCAAGACCCTCCAAGCTACTCAACCTGACTCCGCACAAGCGCGGCTGAGCATTTTCCTTATTAAGGTCACAGCGCCATGTCCCGGTATCCCGGACGTGGCGCTTTCTCGTTTCGCCTCCCGTGACAACAAGCGCGGCGTTCATCCCGCATTCAGCCTGACAGCGCTGAAATCAGAGCCCCGCCTTCTGCCTTCCCCGTGAACGGAAATCCCCGATGTCGCGCCAGCTTTCCTTCGCGCTACTGCTGTTGGCCTGTAGCGCGACGATCGGCACGACGAATGCTTCCGAAGCTGCGTCCGGCCTGACGCAACTGGCGCAGGCACAGACCGAGCCTTCGCAGCCCGCCGCACCGGCGACGGCGGCGCCCGATCCCGCCACGCCTGACGCGACCGCTGCGGACGCGCCCGAGGAGCCGATCGGCAACGTCGCGACCGTGGTCGGCAGCGCCAGCGTGATCCGCAACGACAAAACCACGCCGCTCAAGGTCAAGGACGACATCTATCTCAACGACGTCGTGCAGACTGGAGCGAATTCCGCGCTCGGCATCACCTTCATCGACAACACCACCTTCAATCTCAAGGCCAACACAAAAATCACCATCGACAATTACGTCTATGAGGACGGCGGCAAGAGCAACGCGGCGATCTTCGACGTCGCCAAGGGTACCGCTGCATTCGTTGCAGCCTCGGTGGCAAAAACCGGCGACATGAAGATCACGACGCCGACGGCGACGCTCGGCATTCGCGGCACCACCGGCCTCGTCGAAGTTCCGGAAGGTGCCGCCGCCAACAATCCGAACAACGTCGCGGTCAAGCTCTATCCCGATGCCGACGGGCGCGTCGGCCGGATCGAGGTCAACGACCGCGCCGGCGCACGGCTCGGCTTTCTCACGCAAGGCGCGAGCGGCTTCACCATCCGCGCGGGCGCGGGCGGCGCGCGTTTCGCCGCGGTGCCGCTGGTGATTCCGCAAGCGGTGATGCTGCGCGATCAGGGCTTTGTGCGTCAGCTTCACTCGACGCAGAATTTCGGCCGCCAGGTCGTGTTCCAGCAGCGCGAATTCCGCCGCGCCAACCCCAGCTTCGTCAATCCGAACCGCCCGATCCGGCAGCTTCAACCTGGCGGGCAGCGGCAGAATGGTCTGCCCGGACAGGTCAGGCCCGGACAACAGCAGCCGGGTCAGTTGAACCGTCCCGGCCAGCCGCGCCAGAACGGTCTGCCGGGACAACCCGGTCAGCCGCCACTGCCGGCCGTGCCGAACCGCCAGGGACAGCAGCAGCCCGGCCAGCTCAATCGTCCCGGACAGCCGCAACAGCCGGGTCAATTGAACCGGCCCGGTCAGCAGCAACAGCCAGGCGCGCCGAACCGCCAGGGACAACAGCAACCGGGCTCGCCCAATCAACCCGGACTGCCGCCGCGCGCGGGACAACCGCCGCGAACCGATCTGCCACCGCAGCCCGGCCTGCCGCCACGCGCAGGCCAATCGCAACAGCCCTATGCGCAGCCCGCCGCGCCGCTGGTACGGCCGGAACTGCCGAACAGGTTTGGCACGCCCGGACTGCAGCGCGCGCCCGGCATCCAGGGTGCGCCCGCCGTACAACGTCCGGGACTGCCCGCCGCGCCGAGGCGGCCTGCGCCCGCGCCGCAACGCGGCAAGCCGCCGCCGAAGGAGCAGCGGTAGTCGGAAGATGGAGTCAGGTATCGCGCCGCAGCCAGTCGCGCAGCTTCTGTATGAAGCTTCGCGGCTGCTGTCGCGGTCGACTCTCCACCGTGTCGACGGCCACCGGCTCTATCTCCAGCGCAAATGATGGCGGGCCGGCCGGCTGCGCTTCATCAACGGCTTGATCAACGGACGTACCGGCAGTCGCATCGATCACGACAGTCACATCGTCATGCTGCGCAACTTCCGGCGAGGGCAGATCAGGCAGGGACGGAGCAGGCGCGGGAGTGGCCGCAGGCGGCGCCGTCACGTCCGGCCGCCGTGTCCGGCGCTTCTCCGGCGGCTGTTTGGCGCGCGCTCTCCGGGTGGTCGCTGCATGCGCGGCTGCGGAGAGTGCAATCGGGCCGACATTTTCAAGAAAAGCGCGCTCATAATCGCGCGAGAGCCGGTCGACGGCGTCCGCGAGCGGCAGCCAGTCCACGGCCTTCACGTCACGCATCAGTTCATGAACCGCGCCACCGCGCGCTTCCATCCGCCAGTAGTGCACGACCTTGGAACCGCCGCGGGATTCATAGACCAGCGTGCCCAGAAACTCGTGCACGGCGACATCGTGCCCGGTTTCTTCCACCACCTCGCGCTCGGCAGCAGCACGCGGCGTCTCGCCGTCGTCGAGCTTGCCCTTGGGCAAAACCCATTCGTTGCGCTTGCGCAGGCGCACCACGGCGACCAGCGGCGTTTGCCCCGGCCGCAATACAATGCCTCCCGCCGCCAGAACGGGCGATCGCGCCATCTCTCTCTTCCCGCGTTATCGCACCTAGCGAATCCAGTGCGAACGCGAGCATATAGAGGGATGGGCGCGGAGAATCGAGCCTAAACCTGCGGTTTCCGCAACAACGGTTCGCCGGCGCGAATGCGTGCTCCCTCCACGACACCGTCGGCGAATTCGAAACTCTCCGGCGCCAGCACGATGATGGTCGAGCCGTGCTCGAACCAGCCGAGTTCGTCGCCTTTCTTGACCCGCGCAAAGCAGGCGAAGTCCACCGGTCCCCTGCTCTGCGCGTTGAGCGTGACATCGAGGAAATGCAGGCGGATGCTGGCGACAAGAATGGCGGCGACCGGCACCAGCGTCAGCGCCTCGCCGGTCGAAAGCCGCGTGCGCAGCACCGCGCGCTCGTTCTTGCAGAACAAACGCTCCAC
This sequence comes from Bradyrhizobium sp. SRL28, assembly GCF_018596315.1. Taxonomy (GTDB): domain Bacteria; phylum Pseudomonadota; class Alphaproteobacteria; order Rhizobiales; family Xanthobacteraceae; genus Bradyrhizobium. Next base: position 176,067 of record NZ_JAHEAG010000003.1, read on the forward strand.
CCGCTTCAGCGCGATCGGATTGACGTTCCAGACATCGCCATGGATGAACGTCACCCTCTTGATCGTGGCGTCATAGGGCGCGTGGAAGCGATGATACATGCTCGACGTCAGCCGCAGCGTGAGGAAGCGGCCGTTGCGGTGCTGCTCCACCAGCGCGGGATCGCCGAGCAGATCGAGCAGCGAGTAAGGCGCGCCCTTGATCTGGAACAGCTCGGTATCGGCGATCCGGCCGTGCGCTCCGATGATGCCGTCGGAGGGGCTGGCCACGACGGATGGATCGGGATCAGCGGGGCGCAGGCCGGGCCGCAATTCGCGCGTAAAACAATCGTGCAGGCTCTTGAACTCGGTCTTCTTGGCTTCCGACAGATCGAGATCGGAAAACAGCCGCCAGCAGGCGATCGAGGCATCGCGCACAAAAGGGTTCTCGATCTTGCTGAACCAGCCCATGAAGCGCGTCAGCGCCGCCCGCGGGATGCGGTTGGTCAGCAGGAAATTCAGGTCCTCCTGTTGTGTGAAGCGGGCGATCAGGCCCCTTATTGTCATCAATCTGTCAGCAGGATTGGCTAGCGCTTCAGGCATGGATTCGTCCCTTCCGATTCTTTCCCTGTCCGCCGCTGCGGTCGCTAGCGCCGCGGCAGTCTTCCCCAAATTGCAGGCGCGGCTGGCGCTGTCGCGCGCCAAGCACCGCTCGCTATCAGGACATTCCAAAATGTCCAAAATGGTCGCGCGGCTGATGCCGCATTACGAGTTCGATATTGACGGCTTCTTCCGTTCCGACGGCGCGCCCGCCGAAATCGCCATGCAGCGCCAGGATGCCTTCTTCCGGCTCGCCTGCCTCTATGAGGAGCGCTACGCCAAGGGACGGAAGATGACGGCCGAAGCGGCTGCACACATCTCGGACCTGCAGTTCACCGAAAGCTACCGGGTGCCGTTCCAGTACAGCCGGCTCGTTCGCGAAAATCTCGGCACCGGCGCGTTCATGCAGTCGTCCGCCGGCGTCACCGTCACCGATGTCGACGGCAATGTGTTCTACGACCTGACCGGCTCCTACGGCGTCAACATCTTTGGCAACGATTTTTACAAGGAGTGCATCACGGAAGCCGAAAAGCGCGCCCATGCGCTTGGGCCCGTGCTCGGCCCCTATCATCCCGTCATCACCGACAACGTCCGCCGGTTGTGCGAAATCTCCGGACTCGACGAAGTCTCCTTCCACATGTCCGGCACCGAAGCAGTCATGCAGGCGGTGCGGCTGGCGCGCTACCACACCAGGCGCTCGCATCTGGTTCGTTTCGCCGGCGCCTATCACGGCTGGTGGGGCGACGTGCAGCCCGGCATCGGCAATCCGGTGTCGCCGCACGAGACCTACACGCTCGCCGACATGTCGGAGCGGACGCTGCATGTGCTGCGCACGCGCAAGGACATCGCCTGCGTTCTGGTCAATCCGCTGCAGGCGCTGCATCCGAACGCCAACGCGCCCGGCGATTCCGCGCTCGTCGACAGTTCGCGCAAGGCCGCGTTCGACCGTGCGGCTTACACCGAATGGCTGAAGAAGCTGCGCGAGGTCTGCACCGAACGCGGCATCGTTTTGATCTTCGATGAAATCTTCGTCGGCTTCCGCCTCGCCGCCGGCGGCGCGCAGGAATATTTCGGCGTCCGCGCCGACATGGTGACTTACGGCAAGAGCCTCGCCGGCGGTCTCCCCGTCGGCGTGGTCTGCGGCCGCAAAGACTTGATGCGGCGTTTTCGCGACGACCGCCCCGCCGACATCTGCTTCGCCCGCGGCACCTTCAATTCGCACCCTTACGTGCTGACGGCGATGGATGAATTCCTCAGCCGCCTCGCCAGCCCGAATTTCAACGCCGTCTATCAGGGACTCGACGAGACCTGGAACGGCCGCGCCGAGGCATTGAACGCGCGGCTGGCGGCGAACGATCTGCCCGTCCGCGTCAGCAATCTCTCCTCGATCTGGATGGTGCAATATACCGAACCGTCTCGTTACAACTGGATGCTTCAATATTATCTCCGCGCCGAAGGGCTGGCGCTGAGCTGGGTCGGAACCGGCCGGCTGATCTTCAGCCTCAACTACACGGACGCGGATTTCAGCGAAGTCGCCGATCGATTTGTCGCGGCGACCGAGAAGATGAAGCGCGATGGCTGGTGGTGGCATGACGCTTCGCTGACCAACAAGAATATCAAGCGGCAGATTTTGAAAGAGATGTTTGCCAAGAAGTTGGGGCGCTGAGAGCTCGTCATTGCCTGCGACAAACGCGAAGCGTTTGCGCAAGGGAGCGAAGCGACGAAGCAATCCGTCTATCCCCGCGGAGAAAGATGGATTGCTTCGCTTCGCTCGCAATGACGGACAGCGCGATCCTCGCGCACCGATTGTCTCTCTCGTCATGGCCGGGCTTGACACGGCCATCCACGTCTTTCTTGTTCTCGACATCACTCGTTGCTGGCGCGCTTAAGAACGAGGATGCCCGGGACAAGCCCGGGCATGACGGTTTCAGTGCGGCTTTCAGGATGACGCCGAGCACTCACGCGTGCTTGACGTGCTTCTCGAGACCCGGATCGATCAGCTCGCCCTTCATGAGAGCCCACGGCGCCTTGTAGTACAGCTTGAGGTCGCTGAAGGGGTCGGTGAGGATTTTCGTCATCCAGACCAGACCGGTCTCGACATCGCGGATGAAGAACAGATGGACGGTGCGGAACAACAGACCGCCGATGCCGACCGCCAGCCAGACCTTGGCAACCTGCCGCATGAAGTCGGCGTTCGTTGTCCAGGGCTCGACCAGTCCGAACAGTGTCGGACTGAAAAACAGCACCACCGGCGACAGCGCCCAGATCGTCATCAGCACGACCTTGCGCTGCAGATTGTAGCCGACCTTGATCTCTTCCTTGTGCTCATGGGTCGCGTGATTGACGTGGTCATAGCCGCGCGGTTCGAAGAAGAAGTGCCCGGCCTGACGGGTGGTCATCGACACAAGCCAGCCGACCAGCGCCGACACCACGGGATCGAAGAACAGCATCGCATAGGCGAACAGGAAGCTCGCCGCGCTGACGAAGTGCAGCGACTGGTTGATGCGGCTGTGGTGATAGTAGCGATGGTCGTCCCAGCGCTGGGTTCGCAGTTCCTGCAGGAAGTTCTTGATCATTCTCTACCCCCAAATTCTTTTCGGGCTTGTGTTTACCGAGATTCGATGTCCGGCATGTGACATCATCATGTTGACATGTGACGGCTTGCAGCGACGCGATGACGCAATCCTCAACGGCCGCGCACTAGGCGGCCGCTGCCACGTCGACCTTGCGAAACCGCACCAGGGAGAAATGGCCGAGCGGCGGCACCAGGCGGCGTTCCGCCAGTTCGATGCCGCGCGCGCCGGCCAGCCATTGCGCATAGCGCGACCAGGCGAACTCGGCGGTGCGGAAGCCGAGCGGACGGACCACCGGCTGAAGCCGCTGCTCGATGAAACGGCGCATGCCGGCATCGGCGCTGACGCGGGTCAGGATGATGAGTTCGCCGCCCGGCCGCAGCACGCGGGCGAATTCGTCGAGCGCCTTTTCAGGGTTCGGCACCGCGGTGACGACATATTGCGCCATCACGACATCGAACGAATCGTCGGGGAATTCGAGGTTTTCGGCGTCCATCACCGCAAGGCCCTCGACATTCTTCAGGCCGAGCTCGTCGACGCGCTTCTTCGCCTTCTCCAACATTAGCTCCGAAATGTCGGTGCCGAAGATGCGCAGATGCGGCGCGTATAGCGGCAGCGAAATGCCGGTGCCGACGCCGACTTCGAGCACGCGGCCGCCGATCTTGTTAGTGGCCTGGATCGCCGCCTTGCGGCCCTTGGAGAACACGCCCCCGAACACGAGGTCGTAAACCGGCGCCCAGCGATCATAGGCCTGCTCGACCGTTTCGCGGTCGAAATCGAGGGTCCTGCTACTGTCAAGCTTGATGATGTCTGCCATGGTTGGTTCTGCCTTCTCGTCTTACGCGTATGACTGGTTTGATGGTCTTAGCTCTGCACAGCGCTCGTAGCGGGCGCCCGGCGCACCGGCCGCAACGCACGGCTCGGCTGCAGCGCCGTCAGGTTGCCGATGAACTGCCGCGCACTGTTTTCCCAGGAACGCGAAAGCGCAAAATTCCGGCAAGCCTCGCGCGACATCGTCAGCGCGCGCAGGCACGCGCTGCGCAGATCGGTATCGATCGCGCCGATCGGATGATCGGCAATGACATCCTTCGGCCCGGTGACCGGAAATGCCGCGACCGGCGTGCCGCAGGCCAGCGCTTCGAGCTGCACGACACCGAACGTATCTGTGAGGCTCGGAAACACGAAGACGTCGGCGGCGGCGAGATGCGCGGTCAGGTCCGCACCCTTCTTCTCGCCGAGGAAGATCGCATCAGGATATTGCTTCGCGAGCTGCACCTTCTGCGGTCCGTCGCCGACGACCACTTTCGATCCCGGCAGGTCGAGCGACAAGAACGCTTCGAGGTTCTTTTCCACCGCGACGCGGCCCATCGTCATGAAGATCGGCCGCGGCAGATCGAGCGCTGCGGATGTATACGGGTTGAACAGTTCGGTATCGACGCCACGCGTCCAGAAGCCGAGTTTCCGAAAACCGCGCGCGCCGAGTTCCTGCCGCAGCGAATCGGTCGCGACCATGACTGTGGAAGATGCGGCATGAAAGTGCCGCATCACCGCATAGCCCACGCTGAGCGGGAGTCCGGTGCGGACGGCGACATATTCGGGAAAGCGCGTCGTATAGGACGTGGTGAACGCAAGCTTGCGGCGGCGGCAATAGGCGCGCACCGCCCAGCCGATCGGCCCTTCGGTCGCGATGTGGATGGCATCCGGCGCGGCCTCTCCAATCCGCCGCGCGACCTCGCGCCGGTTCGGCAGCGCAATGCGTAAGCCAGGATAGGTCGGCAAGGGCATCGAGGGAAAGCCGTCGGGAGTGAGGAAGCTGATATCGGCGCCGAGCGCGGCGGCGCTCTTCGCCAGCGACGTCAGGGTGCGGACCACGCCGTTCACCTGCGGATGCCACGCATCGGTCGCAATCAGTATCTTCATGTCCCGGACCCGAGATTAATGATTCTCAAATCCGACGTTGGGACATGGATATTTCAAGCGTATGACGTCATCGTTCTGTAAGGTTGTTTTTTAAACCCATCTCCACGCTTTTCAGGTAACGTGACAGAATGATGTCAGACCCAAACAACGAACCAGCGCGATCCCGACGGCGGCGACAGCGGAGGAGCTACGCGCTTCTGATCCTTGCCGCCGGCTTGCTCGCATTCGGCGTCGCCGCCGGCACGCTGTACTACGCGCTGCGGCCGACCACGCTGCGGATTGCGGTCGGGCCCGCCGGCAGCGAAGACCAGAAACTGGTCCAGTTGATGGCGCAGACGTTTGCGCGCGAGGGCAGCTCGGTGCGGCTGTCGTTGCTAACGACGGAAGGGGCGGCGGAGAGCATCGCGTTGTTCACCGCCGGCAAGGCCGATCTCGCGGTGGCGCGCGGCGACCTGAACCTGCCTGAAAATGCCGAGTCGGTCGCCATCCTGCGCAAGAACGTCGTCGTGCTGTGGGCGCCTTCCGGCCTTCCCGCCAAAGGCTCGAAGAAGCAGCCGACACCCAAGATCAAGAGTCTCGACGAACTCGCCGGCCACCGCGTCGGCGTGATCGGGCGGACGCAGGCCAATGTCACGTTGCTGCGCAGTATTCTGAAAGAGTCCGGTATCAATCCCGACAAGGTCACGATCAGCCAGTTCGCCACCGACAAGATCGGCGAAATGGCGCGTGACCAGACGATTGACGCCTTCATGGCGGTCGGCCCGCTCAAGAGCAAGATCACCGTGGACGCGATCGCGGCGACGGCGACCGCGCGCGGCGAGCCGAAATTCCTGTCGGTCGACGTTGCGGACGCGATCGCGAAAAAGAACCCGATCTACGAATCCGAGGAAATTCCCGCCAGCATCTTCGGCTCCTCGCCGCAGCGGCCGGAAGACAAGGTCGATACGGTTGCCGTCAACCACCTGATCATCGCGCCGAAGTCGTTGTCGGAAACGGCCGTCGCCGCCTTCGCCCGCCAGCTCTTCACCAACCGCCAGCAGCTCGCGCGCGAATTGCCGACCGCCTCGCAGATCGAAAAGCCTGACACCGACAAGGACGCCGCGTTGCCGGCGCATGCGGGAGCGGCCGCCTATATCGACGGCAACGAGCGAACGTTCCTCGAAAAATACACCGACTACATCTGGTTCGCAGTCCTGATCATCTCGGGGTTGGGATCGGTCGGCGCCTGGTTCAAGCACTACTGGAACAGAGACGAACGCGAGGTGTATGTCGGCCATCGCGATGAACTGCTCGACCTGATTTCCAGGGTACGCAAGGCGGAAACGCCGGAAGAGCTGGCAGAGATGCAGAACACAGCCGACGGCATATTGCGTCACGCGCTCGATTGCTATGACGACGGCGCAGTCGAGGACGGCGACCTGTCGGTGATCGGGCTCGCGCTCGAGCAATTCCATCACGCAGTCGCCGACCGCCGCACCGTGCTCAGCGCCGGCGAAGCCGGCATGCCGCGAATGCGCGCCGGCTAGGCCTGATTGGATCGGCCGGCTTTTCTCTCGTTCAACTCACTTGCCTGATCCGGCGCAGCCAGAGCGCTTCTTCCTTCTCCCTTGTGGGAGAAGGTGGCCATAGGCGGCCTTCGGCCGCCGTTCTTCAAGAACGCCGATGCTTGGCGTCGGCTATGCGCAGTCCGCGACGGATAAGGGGTCTGTCTCCGCGGAGAGAACCCCTCACCCGTCTCGCCGCCGCTACGCGGCCATAGCCGATGCCAAGCATCGGCGTCCTCTTGTAAGTACGGCGGCCGACGGCCGCCTATGCTGAGCTTCTCCCACAAGGGAGAGGGAACCGGTCCAGCCGGGTCCGTCAACGAAACCTTAATGAAACAATTCCCTAACGCCACGAAACCATTTTGGCGATTTCGTGCAAATGTCCTGAAACGGTTCACCGGTACAGGTTTCCCAACGACGCGCCGAGAACGGCGCGACAAAAATTTAAAACAGGGGCGACCAATGTTTCATTCATTTAGCCTGACCACCCGCTTTGCTGCCGCCGCTTTTGGTGCGCTGGCGATCGGCGCAACCGCATTTTCCGCACCTGCCGCCGCGGCTCCGCTGCCGCTGTTTCCGTTTTTCCTGCCGCAGATCGAAGCAGCCCCGCCGCCGGTGCAGGCTGTGCCCCGCGATGAAGAAGACCGGACGGTCGAGATACCGGCGCGCCTGCGCCGCCAGGTCGTGAACTACTACACCCGCGAGGCGCCGGGCACGATCATCATCGATACCCCGAATACCTATCTCTACCTCGTGCTCGGCAACGGCCAGGCGATGCGCTACGGCATCGGCATCGGCCGCGACGGCTTCACCTGGTCCGGCACGCAGACGATCACCCGCAAGGCCGAATGGCCGGCCTGGACCCCGCCCCCGGAAATGATCGCCCGCCAGCCCTATCTGCCGCGCCACATGGCCGGCGGCCCGGGTAACCCGCTCGGCGCCCGCGCGATGTATCTCGGCGGCACCATCTATCGCATTCACGGCACCAACGCGCCGGAGACGATCGGCACCCGCGTTTCCTCGGGCTGCCTCCGCCTCACCAACCAAGACGTCAGCGACCTCTATTCGCGAGTCAACGTCGGCACCAAGGTGATCGTGCTGCCGATGACGGATCGCCGCGCCGATCTCGGTCGAACCATCCGCTAAGCCATTAGTGTTTCTTAATATGAAAGCGGCCCCGGCATTCGCCGGGGCCGTTGTGTATTGTCCTGATGTCGCGACAATGTGTAGTGGCGTCCCCCTCGCCGCCCCTGTAAAATATTGCGGGGCGTTTAAATGGGGTCCGGGGGGACGATGCGTCTGCCGATGCGTCTCAAGACGATTACGATCGCGCTCGCGGTCCTCGTCGTTTCGTTTGCCGTCAGCCTGAAGCTGATGGACTTCGTCGCGCCGCGCGCTACGAACCGGCCGCCCGCGCTCGCCCAATTGCCGCCGCTGCCGCCGGCGCCGCGCGCATCCACCGTGATGGCGCCGATTGCGGTTGCGCTGTCGGCGATCCGCGACGCCGCCGATCGCGGCGCGCCGCGTAACTTCGCCGGCAAGGCCGACAATCCGATCTCGCAGATCCTGCAGAATGCCGATATCGGCTGGACCGCCGCGCGCGGGCCGATCAGCGCTACCGGCGCGCAGGATGTGCTGTCGCTGGCGACACCGCTGACGGGCACACTGAACGTAACCGGCTCGCTGTCGGCAAAGGCGACGGGTGCGGTCGGCGACGCCCTCGGCGGCCTGCTCGGCGGCAACGTCGCGAAACAAATCGGCAGCGTGAACATCAAGAACCTCAACGCCAGCGCCGAGATCAAGGGCAACGTCGTCATATCGGCGCGGCCGAAGATCGCCGCGAACTGGCGCATCGAGCCCAACCTCGCAGGCCAGGTCAATCTCGGCGACACCAGCCTCACCGTGGCGGGCGCGCGCGTCAACGTGCCCGCGCAGGTGAAGCCATTGATCGACAAAAATGTCGCCGAGCAGATCGCGCTGGTGCAGGCGCGCATGCGCAACGATCCGGCCTTCGAACAGAACGCGCGTGTGCAATGGGCCAAGGCCTGCCGCTCGATCCCGCTGCAAGGCACGACCGCAGGTTCGACGATGCCGGCGCTGTGGCTGGAATTGCGCCCCATACGGGCGATTGCCGCGCAGCCGCGCGTCGACGCCTCGAACCTCACGCTGACGCTCGGCATCGAGGCGGAGACCCGCGTCACACCGGCCGAGACCAAGCCGTCCTGCCCATTCCCCGCCACGATCGCCATCGTGCCGCCGACGCCGGGACGGGTCGCGATCGCCGTTCCTATCGACATGCCCTTCACCGAGCTCAACAGAATCGTGGAAGCGCAGTTCGCCGGAAAGACTTTTCCGGAAGATGGCTCCGGTTCGGTCGACGTCACCGTCAAGCGCGCCAGCGTCGCAGCGTCGGGCGACCGCCTGTTGATTTCGCTGCTGGTGAGCGCCAAGGAAAAGAAGAGCTTCTTAGGGCTCGGCGGCGAGGCCAATGTGCACATCTGGGGAAGGCCGGTGCTCGATCAGGCCGAGCAGACGCTGCGGCTGACCGATATCGAACTCGCCGTCGAGTCGGAGGCCGCCTTCGGGCTGCTGGGCGCCGCGGCGCGCGCAGCCATCCCGCATCTGCAGAAGACGCTGGCGGAGAAGGCGACCGTCGACCTCAAGCCGTTCGCAAGCAACGCCCAGAAAAAGATTGCGGCCGTGATCGCCGACTTCCAGAAGAACGAGGACGGCCTGCGGGTCTCGGCCGAGATCAGCAAGCTGCGGCTCGCCGACATCGCCTTCGATTCCAAAACGCTGCGCGTGATCGCCGAAGCCGAAGGCGCGATCAACGTCTATGTGAGCGCGCTGCCGGCGTTGTGAGCCGAGCAGCGCACTCTCACACCGTCATTGCGAGCGAAGCGAAGCAATCCATCTATCCCCGCAATGACAGATGGGTTGCTTCGTCGCTTCGCTCCCCTGCGCAAAGCTTCGCGTTTGCCGCAGGCAATGACGGCTCAAGATTGGAGTCCGTAGGGTGGGCAAAGCGCAGGCATGCCCACCATTCACGTTTGCTATCCGTTGATGGATGGTGGGCACGCTTCGCTTTGCCCACCCTACACATTAACCGCCGCTACGACCCCTCGAACTTGAACGAGACGTTCACTTTGGCGCGGTAGGCTTCGACCTTGCCACTGGCGTCCAGTTGCAGATCCAGCTTCACGACCTCGGCGACGCGCAGATCGCGCAGCGACGCTCCAGCGCGACCGACCGCGGCGGCAGCGGCCTTTTCCCAGGATTCCGTGCTGGTGCCGATCAGCTCGATGACCTTGTAGACGCTATCAGCCATGTCGTCCTCCGTTGCTTTCAGGCAGGACGCAGGGTGCTCCTGCCGCGAGACAACCTAACATCGGGACGCGCATCGTGAATAGGATGCGCTGCACCATTGCGCGAACATGCGTCCACAAAATCAAATGGCCGGGCGGCATCACGCCGTCCGGCCATTTTGAGGACGCCTGCTAGTCGAGACCGCGGCCTCAATCGGTCGAGTACTTGAACTCCGGCATCGCCTTCAGCTGCTCCTTCGTCGCGCTAAGCATGGCGTGATCCGGATACCACGGATTCTTTTTGGCTGCCGGGGCAGGCGCCGTGGTCGCAGCACCGGTCGTCGTCGTGCTCGTTGAAGGCCTTGCGCCGCCGGTCGCAGGTGCGGTCGAGGCGCCGGTATAGGCGATCGGCTCATCGACGAACTTCACCTTGTCGATCGGCACCGCAACCAGGTGCTCGCCGACGCCGAGGAAGCCGCCGACGCCGATCACCACGCCTTTGATGTCGCCGCTCTTGTCGGCCAAGAGATCGTTGATCGATCCGAGGCTTTCGTTGCTGTCGTTATACACGTTCAGGCCGACCAGCTTCGACGTACGCCAGCTGCCCTTGAACGACGAGGTATCGGACGCAGCCACAGGCGCGGCAGTGGTGGCGCTGTCGGTCGTTGCCGAAGGACCTTGCGCGAACGCGACACTCGCCAGCAGCGCGGAAGCCGCGACGCCGGCAACGGCATATTTGGTTAACATATCGGTTCTCCTCATTTCAGAAACGCACTGAGAAAACCCGGCACTTCAACAAGTGTTCCACGCATTTCGCATGGAACACGTGCGCCGCACTGCGGTCAGAAGCCGCTCCAGTAAGGCGGCATGCCGTAATAGCGATGCAGCTCGGCTTCCTTCGCGCGATCGCCCCAGTCGAAATCCTTGTCCGCCTGGAATGACGGCGCGCGCTTCAGCTCTTCATCGTCGATGTCGAGTTCGTAGGCTTCGAACTTCGTGTTGTAGCGAAGCCGTCCCCAGGGCAACGGAATCAGATTGGCCCCGATGCCCAGAAACCCGCCGAAACTCAGGATTGCATAGGATACTTTACCCGTGACCTTGTCGATCATCAGCCGTTCGATATGGCCGATCATGTCTCCATTCGGCCGACGCACCGCGGTCCCCTCGACGCGGTCGCTCGCGATCAACTGATGCGGCTTGGCCATGACGTCGCTTGTCATTGGACCTCTCCACACATCTTGTAGCGGAACCAACGTCGCAATCGCCGCCCGGTTCCTTCCAGCCGGAAATGAGACAACCATCCTTCCCTTTCGGGAAGGATGGTTGTTGCGTCGCTTGTCCGCTCCGCGCGAAAACGCGGTCCGCGAGCTCAGCTTTGATAATCGATCAGCAATGCCGAGAAGGAACCGCTGCTGCTCGTGCTTGAACTACCGGTTGCACCGTAGGTCGTCGATGATGAAGCCGACAGCGATTCCTGGAGCGATTGCAGGAACTGCTTGAGAATGTCGTCGATCGACGTCGAAGTCGTGCTCGACGAAGTATCATCGCTGGAGTCCGCAGGCGGCGGACCGCCGGGACCACCCGGAGGAGGACCGCCGGCGCCGCCCGGACCGCCAGCCCCGCCGGGGCCGTTGGCGAAGGCGGCCTTGAAGATGCCCTGCAGTTCAGTGGCCTGATCGCTGGTCAGCTTGCCGCTGGAAACTTCGCCGGCGATCAGATCGTCGATCTTCGATTTGAGTTGGTCGGGCGACGGCCGCGTGCCGCTGGCCTGGTCGCTGGCGCGGCTCGCCTGCATCGCCGAATCGATATCGGTCAGCGCCGCCGACAATGCGTCCTGGTCGGACGACTTGATGGCACCGGATTTTACTTCGGACAGCAACTCATCCTGCAACTTCTGAAGAGGCGACTGGTAGGTCTGGGCCGAGGCCGCCGAGATCGAGGTCATGATAGCTCCGAGCGTTCGTAAATGACGTCACGACGGTAGGGTTAACGACCTTAACGAGATCTTTTCGCCCGCCCCCTCGCCTGTTGCCCGGTGTTGCCCTGAGTCATCCGGAAACATCCGGAAACAAAAATCCTTCGCGCATGCACCCGAATCACCGACAAAAGATTGGCATGGCCCAGGCAATACCCAACATCCTTGTCGTCGAGGACGATCGCGAGACGCGGTCGCTGATCGCAAAATACCTGCGCAACAACGCCTGCAACGTCACCACCGCGGCCGACGGCCGCGAGATGGTCCGCGCCATGACCGACCGCCGGGTCGATCTTTTGATCCTCGACGTCATGCTGCCCGGCGAGGACGGCCTCACCCTCTGCCGCAAGGTGCGCGCCGAGTCGCAGACCCCGATCATCATGCTGACCGCGCGCGGCGAGGACATCGACCGCATCCTCGGCTTGGAGATGGGCGCCGACGACTATCTCGCCAAACCGTTCAACCCGCGCGAATTGCTGGCCCGCATCAATGCGGTGCTGCGCCGGCAGGCCGCGGCCTATACCGCCAGCGCCACCGAGGGCGCAACCGTGCTGGCGTTCGCTGGCTGGCGGATCGATTGCCGGCTGCGGGAGCTGCGCAATCCCGAGGGCGCGCATGTGGCGATGACCAGCGCCGAGTTCGACCTGCTGCGAACATTCTGCGAGCGGCCGGGCCGCGTGCTGTCGCGCGACAGCCTGCTCGACCTCACGCAGGGCCGCAACGCCGGCTCGTTCGAGCGCTCGATCGACGTGCTGGTCAGCCGCATCCGCCGCAAGATCGAACCCGATCCGCAAGCTGCCACCATGATCAAGACGGTGCGCTCGGGCGGCTACATGTTCACGCCCAGAGTTGAAGCCGTCAGCGTCGAGGCGGTAACCGCCGCCGGCCACTGATCATGAAGGGCCTATTGAACCTGCGCGGCATCAGCGGCCAGATCGCTGCCCTCGTCGTCGTCTCGATCGCAGCCCTTCATCTGATCATCACCGCCAGCTTCCTGCTGCACCGGCCCGACCACGGGGAGCCGTCGTCTGACCGCGGCCACGGCCAGCTTGTCACAGCCGTGCAGTTGCTCGGCGCAGCGCCCGCGCCGGAACGGCCGCGGTTGTCCGCCGACATCGCGCGCGCCTTTCCGCAGCTCGGCATCGAGATCCTCCCGCCGGGACCGTTGCCTGCGGCGGGCGAAGGCGACGCGTTCAACCCGCGCGGCATGCAGCGGCGCCTCGGCCATGATTATCGCATCTTGCAGCTTGGGAGCGGCGGCGAGCCCCGCAAGGTCGGCATCGGCCTGCCTGACGGCATGATGATTTCGGCCAACATCCTGCCGGACCGGCCGCGGCCGCCGTTTCTCGGCGGTCCCTGGATGATGACGCTGCTGTTTGCCGTCATCAGCGTCACCCTGCTCGGCCTGTGGGCGGCGCGGGCGTTAACCGCGCCACTGTCGTCATTCGCCAAGGCCGCCGAGAGTTTCAGCCTCAACGGCGCCGCGGCTCCCCTCCCCGAACGCGGGCCGGAGGAAATCCGCTCGGTCGCGCGCGCGCTCAATCGCATGCGCGAGCGCATCACCGGCCTGATCGACGACCGCACAAAAATGCTCGCCGCAATCAGCCACGATCTGCGCACGCCGATTACAAGAATGCGTCTTCGCTCCGAATTCATCGAGGACGAGACCCATCGCAGCCGCATGCTCGGGGATCTCGATCAGATGCGCGCGATGCTTGAATCCGTGCTGTCGTTCCTGCGCAACGGCCGCAGGTTAGAGGCCATGACGCTGGCCGACGTCGCCAGCACGCTGCAGCTTATCACCGACCAATTCGGTGACATGGGACGCAAGGTCGCCTATGACGGCCCCGCGCATGCCATGGCCACGGTGCGGCCGGACGATTTGCACCGCGCCGTCACCAATCTGGTGGAGAATGCCGTGAGGTTCGGCGCCGAAGCGGTGATCCGCCTTCGCGTCTCGGTAGATCAGCTCACCATCGACGTCGAAGACGACGGCCCCGGCATTTCGGACGCGCTGAAGCAGAATATGCTGGAGCCGTTCGTGCGCGGCGACGAAGCCCGCAACATGGATGAAGCGGCAGGCTTCGGCCTTGGTCTTTCGATCACCAACGCCATCGCAACAGCGCATGGCGGCACGCTGTCGCTGCATGACCGGCAGCCGCACGGACTGGTGGTTCGGATACGATTGCCAATCCACCAGAACAGCGACCGCACTGCGGCCTAGAGGATGATGATTTCGGAGGCGTCAGGCGGCGAGGGCGTCGGGATGCGCCTCTTCATAGATCGCGATCGCTTCAAAGCGATAATCGCAGGCACGGCAGAACCAGAGGAACGAAGTGCGGCCAGGACTACTCTCAACCCAATCAGGTCTCGCAATCGGCTTTCCGCATTGGGCACAGGGATTTCCGCGGGGTAAATTTCCGGAATCGAGTCGAGCCATAGGCGCATCTCCCTTCTGGTTTTGTTATGTTTTATTATTTAATGGAATGAGACAGGTTTGCTGCCGGAATGAAAACTTTGTCGCTGGGAAAACTTCTTTACACCTTGACTGCGTCTTTTGCACGACAATCCTGCGCGTCCGCGTGACGCAGTTCGCGTCGCAGACGCGATGCATCGCAGTAACAACGTAAGCGCCACGCTCGCCCGCCTCCGTTACCGCGTGCGCGAGCCGCGAACATCTCGCCGTGATGTCGCCGGTTTTTCGCCACATCTGCGCCCGGTAATGGAACTACCGAAAAGTGCCCATGTTAATGCCCCCGTTCGCAGAGATTATTTTATGAAAAGTTTTTCGAAGGTTGCACCGAAGTTTGCGCTGCAGTTTGCGCTGAAGTTTTCTTGGCTCGCCGCCATGGCCGCACTGTTCGTTTCGCCCGATGCGATGGCACAGAGCCGCGCGCAGTATGAAAGCATGGTCGCAACCCATGCGAGCGCCAATAACGTGCCGGAAGCGCTGGTACACCGGGTGATCGTGCGCGAGAGCAAATATCATCCTGGCCTCGTCGGGCGCGGCGGCACCATCGGGCTGATGCAGATCAAGCTGCCGACCGCGCGCGGCCTCGGCTACACCGGCGACGCCGCCGGGTTGCGCGATCCCGACACCAATCTCGCCTGGGGCATCAAATATCTCGCCGGCGCCTACCGCGCCGCCAACGGCGATCACAGCCGAGCCGTGCGTTATTATGCGAGCGGCTATTACTACGCTGCAAAGCGGCAGCGGCAGGAGCGGCCCCTGCAGATCGCGCCGATGCTCGCGAGTGGTGCGCCGCCGAAAATCGTCGCCAGGCCGGTTGGGGTGGCGAAAACGCCCGCTGAGGCGAACGCAATGCAGGTTCCCGCGAAATAACTGTCATGGCCGGGCATAGCCGTCCAAAGGACGGCGTCGCTTCCGCTCGCCTGCGTCCCCGCCAGCCACGTCTGGTTTCCACGACAAGGAAGTCGTGGATGCCCGGGCCAAGCCCGGGCATGACGAGGGGGTGTTGTTGACACCCCGCCCCAACTGCCTACATTAGACCTGTTCCGAGGGGTGCTCCGATGAGGAGCTGAGATACCGCAAGCTTGGGCCGTTCAGCCCAGGACCGCGGTGACCCTTTGAACCTGATCCGGGTCATGCCGGCGAAGGGACAGGGATGTACCAGAAGTCAGATCCGCGGGGGGATTCCCCCGTTTCCATCATCGGCGCGGGCATAGCCGGCGCATGGCAGGCGCTGCTGTTCGCGCAGGCCGGCCATGCCGTCACTCTGTATGAGCGCAGTGACGCCGAGATGACGCTCGCAACCAGCCATTGGGCCGGCGGCATGCTGGCGCCCTGGTGCGAGGCCGAGGCCTCCGAGCCGGTGATCGGCCGGCTCGGCATCCGCTCGCTCGATTTGTGGCGCGAGCATTTCCCAGAAACGCCGTTCAACGGTTCGCTGGTCGTGGCGCATGCGCGCGACCGCGCCGATTTCGAACGTTTTGCAAAACTGACCACCGGCCATGTCAGGCTCGACGCGCGAGGGTTAAGCGACCTCGAACCGTCGCTGGATGGCCGTTTCCGCGACGGCCTGTTCTATGCCGGTGAAGGCCATGTCGAGCCGCGAAAAGTTCTGCCCGAACTGCATGCCCGCATTGAAGCCGCCGGCGGCACCATCAAGTTCGACTGCGATGCCGATGCCAGGGATCTCGACGGCATCGTGATCGACTGCCGCGGGCTTTCCGCGCGCGACGAGCAGCCCGAATTGCGCGGCGTCAAGGGCGAGATGATCATCGTCGAAACGAATGAGGTCGAACTGTCGCGCCCGGTGCGGCTGATCCATCCGCGCTGGCCGCTCTACGTCATTCCGCGCGGCGACAACAAATTCATGCTGGGCGCCACCTCGATCGAGGCCGAGGATACCGGCGTCAGCGTGCGCTCGGCGCTGGAACTACTCGGCGCGGCCTATGCCGTGCATCCGGCCTTTGCCGAAGCGCGCATCGTCGAGTTCGGCTCCGGACTTCGCCCGGCCTACCCTGACAATCTGCCGCGCATCACGGTCGACAGGAAGATCGCCGTGAACGGGCTCTATCGCCACGGTTTTCTGCTGGCCCCCGCGCTGGCCGAGCTGACGCTTGGCTACGTGCAGCGCGGCGCGATCGACAATGAGGTGATGCGATGCGTGTGACCGTCAACGGCGAAGAGCGGGAGATCATCTCTGCCAGCGTCAATGCGCTGCTCAGCGAGCTCGACTACGAGGGCACGCATTTTGCGATCGCCGTGAATTACGACGTGCTGCCGAAAAGCCGCTGGTCAGAGACCGTGCTGAAGAGCGGCGACGAAATCGAGATCATCACGCCGCGGCAGGGAGGGTGATGATGACGATGTGCGCACCATCTCTCCCCACGTCGTCCCTGCGAAAGCAGGGACCCATAGCCACCGGCCGTCGTTTTGAACGACGGAGTCTCCCAGTACGTCAACAAGCGAGATCACGCGGTCGCAATGAGCGCGATTGCGCTCACGCTAGGGGTCCCTGCGTTCGCAGGGACGACGAGGTTGGTTACGCGCTGCCGCCTCATACTCCGCTGTCATCGCCCGGCTTGACCGGGCGACCCAGTACGCCGCGGCCTCTCGGATTGACCGCAAATTTCCCGGCGTACTGGATCCCCGCCTGCGCGGGGATGACGAGTGGTGGGTGCGATGACGAGTTTCGGAATAGGACATTGATCTGATGCTCAACTTCTACGGCAAAACCTTCTCCTCGCGCCTCCTGATCGGCACGGCACTCTACCCCTCACCCGCGATCATGCAGGACGCGATCCGCAGCTCAGGCGCCAACATCGTCACGGTGTCGCTGCGGCGCGAGGCCGCCGGCGGCAAGACCGGGGACGCGTTCTGGTCGCTGATCCGCGAGCTTGGCGTCACGGTGTTGCCGAACACCGCCGGCTGCCGCAGCGTGCGCGAGGCGGTGACCACGGCAAAGCTGGCGCGCGAGCTATTCTCCACGCCCTGGATCAAGCTGGAAGTGATCGCCGACAACGACACGCTGCAGCCCGACGTGGTTGGCCTGGTCGAGGCCGCCGCCATCCTGATCAAGGACGGCTTTGAAGTATTCCCCTATTGCACCGAAGACCTTTCGGTCGCGATGCGGCTGGTCGATGCCGGCTGCAAGGTGGTGATGCCGTGGGCCGCGCCGATCGGCAGCGCCAAGGGAATCACCAACCGCGACGCGCTGAAGCTGATGCGCGAGCGCCTGCCTGACGTGACGCTGGTGGTCGACGCCGGCCTCGGCGCGCCCTCGCACGCCGCCCACGCGCTCGAACTCGGCTACGACGCCGTGCTGCTCAACACGGCAATCGCAAAAGCCGCCGACCCCATAGCTATGGCCAACGCCTTCCGCCTTGGCGTGGAAGCCGGCCGCACCGCCTACGAGGCCGGGCTGATGGAAGCCCGCGATTTCGCCTCCCCCTCAACCCCTGTGATCGGGACACCGTTCTGGCATGCCGTATCCTGATAAATTTTATCCCGTGGTCGACAGCGTGGCCTGGGTGACGCGGCTCGCGCTGCTCGGCGTTGGCACCATTCAGTTGCGCGCCAAGGACCTCAATGATTCAGAGGCGCTGCAGATCGTGACCGACGCGCTGGAGTCCGTCAAGGGCACGCCGGCAAAACTCGTGGTCAACGATTACTGGCGCGCGGCGATCGTCGCCGGCGCAAAACATCTGCATCTCGGCCAGGAAGACCTCGCCGACGCCGACCTTACCGAAATCCGCAAAGCCGGATTGACGCTCGGCATCTCCACCCATGACGACGAGGAGCTGGCGACCGCGCTTGCAGCGAAACCGGATTATATCGCGCTCGGTCCAATTTTTCCGACCACGCTGAAATCGATGCGCTTCGCGCCGCAGGGCATTCCAAAGATCACCGAGTGGAAGAAGCGCATCGGCGACATCCCGCTGGTCGCGATCGGCGGCATCAAGTTCGAACAATCAGCCGAGATTTTTGCGGCCGGCGCCGACTCGATCGCCGTCGTCAGCGACGTCACCCAGCACGCCGATCCCGATGCAAGGGTGCGGCAGTGGCTGGGGAAAAGCGCGGAGGCAGCGTGATGTTCGTGATGTTTACGAAACCATCAACCGTCATTGCGAGGAGCGCAAGCGACGAAGCAATCCATCCCTCCGCGCATGCGGTGCCATGGATTGCTTCGCTGCGCTCGCAATGACGGAAAAACCAATCAGAAATTCAACGGAGGATACATAATGAACATCCGCTCCAACCCCGACACCACCCTGCCCGCCGTCACCACTGGTCCCCTGCCCTCATCGCGAAAGATCTTCGCCACCCCCGATGCCGCGCCCGACCTGCGCGTGCCCTTGCGCGAAATCATCCTCAGCGAAGGCGCAGGCGAGCCGAACCTGCCGGTCTACGACACCTCCGGCCCCTACACCGATCCGTCCGTGACCATCGACGTCAACGCCGGTCTGTCGCGCAACCGCCTCGCCTGGGTGAAGGAACGCGGCGGCGTCGAGGAGTATGAGGGCCGCGAGATCAAGCCGGAAGACAACGGCAATGTCGGCGCGTCGCACGCCGCAAAGGCCTTCACCGCGCATCACAAGCCGCTGCGCGGCACAGGCGACCACAAGATCACGCAGCTCGAATTCGCCCGCGCCGGCATCATCACCAAGGAGATGATCTACGTCGCCGAGCGCGAAAACCTCGGCCGCAAAAAGCAGCTTGAGCGCGCGGAAGCAGCCCTTGCCGACGGCGAAAGCTTTGGCGCGGAAGTGCCCGCCTTCATCACGCCGGAATTCGTCCGCTCCGAGATCGCGCGCGGCCGCGCCATCATCCCCTGCAACATCAACCACGCCGAACTCGAGCCGATGATCATCGGCCGCAATTTCCTGACCAAGATCAACGCCAATATCGGCAACTCCGCCGTCACCTCGTCGGTCGAGGAAGAAGTCGACAAGATGGTGTGGGCGATCCGCTGGGGCGCCGACACGGTGATGGACCTCTCGACGGGTCGCAACATCCACACCACCCGCGAATGGATTTTGCGCAACGCACCGATCCCGATCGGCACCGTGCCGATCTATCAGGCGCTGGAGAAGTGCGAAGGCGATCCGGTAAAGCTGACCTGGGAGCTCTACAAGGACACGCTGATCGAGCAGTGCGAACAGGGCGTCGATTATTTCACGATCCACGCCGGCGTGCGCCTGCCCTACATCCACCTCACCGCCAACCGCGTCACCGGCATCGTGTCGCGCGGCGGCTCGATCATGGCGAAGTGGTGCCTGGCGCATCACAAGGAGAGCTTCCTCTACACCCATTTCGACGAGATCTGCGACCTCATGCGCAAGTACGACGTCTCGTTCTCGCTCGGCGACGGCCTGCGCCCCGGCTCGATCGCGGATGCCAACGACCGCGCGCAGTTCGCCGAACTGGAGACGCTCGGCGAGCTCACGAAGATCGCGTGGGAGAAAGGCTGCCAGGTGATGATCGAAGGCCCCGGCCATGTGCCGATGCACAAGATCAAGATCAACATGGACAAGCAGCTCAAGGAGTGCGGCGAAGCCCCGTTCTACACGTTAGGCCCGCTGACCACCGACATCGCGCCGGGCTACGACCACATCACCTCCGGCATCGGTGCGGCGATGATCGGCTGGTTCGGCTGCGCCATGCTCTGCTACGTCACGCCGAAGGAGCATCTCGGCCTGCCTGATCGTAACGACGTCAAGGTCGGCGTCATCACCTACAAGATCGCCGCCCACGCGAGCGACCTCGCCAAGGGCCACCCCGCCGCGCAACTGCGCGACGACGCCCTTAGCCGCGCCCGCTTCGACTTCCGCTGGACCGACCAGTTCAACCTCGGCCTTGATCCGGACACCGCAAAGAGCTTCCACGACGAGACCCTGCCGAAGGAAGCCCACAAGGTCGCCCACTTCTGCTCGATGTGCGGCCCGAAGTTCTGTTCGATGAAGATCACGCAGGACGTGCGGGATTATGCAGCGACGCTGAACGATCCGACGAGCGTGGGCATGTCGGTGAGCGGCACCATCGAGGACGGCATGGCGGCGATGTCGCAGAAGTTCAAGGAGATGGGAAGCAGTGTGTATCTGGATGCGGAGAAGGTGAAGGAGAGTAATCGGGTGCTGTGAGGCACCGCTCTCTCCTCGTCATGCCCGGGCTTGACCCGGGCATCCATCTAATAGCGAAGGCCGGGCGAAAGCCCGGCTTTTTGCTGCGCCGCGGACGCCGTCGTTCCGGCTGTTGCTACGTGACTGGGCACAAACTAATCATTGAGCAACTAGAAGCTGTCGGCTATTGGCTTCTCGTACAAGATGGCCCCTGCCCTCGGCTCGATGCGAGCAACGACTCATGCGGTTCGAAATCTTACCAGGCCTTCCGCCATATGGCCCGATGGCCATCTCTTTCACGAAGAACGGCGCGCGCGAACATCGCGAAGGATTGGTTGTGCGCTTTTACCCCATGGCATCCGAACCGTGGGTCGGTAACTTCATCGGAGGCATGAGTGCCTGCAACGCAGTCCTTGATCATCCCAATGAAGTTTACGTCATTGTAGTCGCACAAGGTGAGGCCTGCATTGTCGACCCAGAGCGCCGCGCCATCCTCGATAGTATGGCGTGGGATACTGATCAGGTTTTTTCGATTCCGTCGCTTGGGCTGGTCATATTTCAACGTTTGACCGACTTCATTGCCATTGGGGCCGACAACGCTGGATGGCTTAGCCCACGCATTTCCTGGGATGGTTTTCGTAACGTCGAGGTGCACGAAACGGATCTTTTAGGCGAAGCATACTCTCCAGTCAGCGACGCCTGGGTGCCGTTCCGCCTCGACCTTTTAACGGGACAGTGCACTGACGGGATTTATGAGAAAGAAATGGCCAGGGCGGTACGTGTTTCGGGAGGCAAAGAAGCCAAGACTGATCCATCGCTGAACTAGCACTGAATGGATCGATGGCTTCATAGCATCCATACGTGCAAGAAAAGACCGTAGTGTTGTATGCTCCAGTATCGAAGCCCGGATGAGCGCAGCGACATCCGGTGTTTAAGCCGTCCCGAATCGCACCATCAACGAAGCGCGGCTATGGCCGTGCGTTCACAGGGTCGACCAGAACTGCGAGGCCGCACTGACACGTCCAGCTGCCTGCTAATGAGCATATACCTCAGGGTGTGCCAAAACATCGCCAAAACCTCTCCGTGCCAATTAACCTTTCATTAACCAAACGCGTCCACCCTCCTCTACGGCTAGGGGGCCGTTGATTCCTGATGTTTCTGCTCCGCGTTTCGGAGCAAGCGTCGATCGGGAGGTGTTGATGCCCCAGGAGTATCTTGGCGCGTACCGTGACCTGTACCTTGGCGTGGACTGTGTCTGCACGCCCGAGATTCCGCTGCCGGATTTTCAGACCCTTTCACCCCACCAGATCGTGCCGATGCTGATCGGCTCCACGGTCGAGGCGATCGAGCGCGAGCTCGTTCTGCAGACGCTGGCGCGCTGCCACGGCAACCGCACCCACGCCGCGCGCGTGCTCGGACTTTCGGTGCGCACGATGCGGAACAAGATCCGGCAGTATGCGACTGACGGCGTCGACATACCCGCGCATAGCTAGGTGGGTTACGCGTTCGCGCAGCGCCATCGGCTTTACTTGCCATGGCGAAGCTGCGGTCCGCGTAGGGTGGGCAAAGCGTAGCGTGCCCACCCTCTTGAGCACGGTATGAATTGGTGGGCACGCTTCGCTTTGCCTACCCTACGGCCTTCGCTCTGCGGGCTGATTTGCTTGCCGAGCAAGCGCAAATCCTGTGCAGCGCCTGCGACATTTCAACACGACGGGCAAATCACCTAAAATCTGTCCAGCCCTTCGCTCAAAAATATTCCGCTTAACGCGCAGGCCAAATCAGCCGCATAACTCCGCCCGTCTCACCCGATGAGAGGGGCGGGTCGCGATCGTCACGAACGCGCGGTGGGATGCGGTGGACACGAGAGCCATGACCGACGTGCGTGGCTGTTGTGTACGGCGAAGTCGTGTGGTCCTGATGTCGCGGTGCTGGCATCAAGTTCTTGAGAAGCAAGCTTCTTGGGGGCGACGGTGGCAAAAAAGCCGTTCGCCGGGGAGAGCACGAAGTAAGCCGTAAAGCCATTGCGCAGGGAAGGCCGGAGTGTTTCCGCTGAACCTGTATGCTCGTGTGCGCTTTCCTTGTGCGCAATTGCACACGAGACCGCGGGTGCAGCGTGCACCCGGTCTTCCCTGCGCCCTCTATTCAGGAGGGCGGGAAGTTATCCAGCATACCTCGGACGCAAATGCGCCGCGAGAACGCCGATACATACTCACCTGTCGTCACCCGCCTTGTGCGCAATTGCGCACTGGGGCGGGTGACCCAGTATTCCAGAGACGTCAATGATTGAACCGATAGGCCGCAGCGTACTGGATCCCCCGCATGCGCGGGGGACGACGGTTGTTGTGCAGCGCCTTGCCTACCGGTTCGGCACGAAAGGTCTGTTCCCTCCCACTTGCGGGGTCCGAGACGAGCGAAGCTCGCTCGCGTTAGGGAGAGGGGTAAGCCACGCGCACTACAACTGTACGATACAATTAAAAGTTGTGGAGACGATGCGCCCGCCCGTCCTGCAAAAGCCTTGGGCAATGGCGCGAGCAATCGCGCGTCACAATGCCTTCATTTAAAATGCGAATGACCGGGCAACAGTCGGATTATTTTGTGTGTGCCCGTTCTGATTGAACTGGCGATGACTTATTTTCGACGCACAGAAAGCCAAGAGAAAAGAGAAAAGCAAAAAAAGAACTGGCAATCGCAGTGTCGCTAACGAGGAAGACGGTGGCGGGGGAAGGAAGCAAGTGGGTGAACTCCTGGGGTCAATAGCATTTTCTTTGATCGTCATCGCCGTGATCGCCGGCGCCTGGGCCTGGATCTCGACGCTGTTCAGGAGGGGGATCATGGCGCTGCTCGGCTTCGAGCGGATCTGTGTTCGATCGTTCGAAACCGCGCTGCTCTACAGGAACGGGCGTTTTGAAAAGGCCCTCACCCACGGCCGGCACCGTATCAGGCCCGGCAGCCTCCAACTGGCGAGGATTGACATGCGTCCCGAGGTGTTTCGATTTACGCAAGGCGCCGTCTCCTCGGATCGGGCCGCAATCCACCTCGTCTATGTCATCCGGACCCAGATCGTCGATCCCAGGGCCGCGTTCGAAAGCACCCAGAATTACAGGGACGAGATCTGCATCCGCCTGCAATCGGTCGTGAAGGCGCTGAGCAGCCGGAAATCCCGCCTCGAAATTCAGACCGATCACCAGAGCTTTGGCAATAGCGCGCAGAAAGCCGCCAGCCAGGTGCTTCGCGCCCTTGGCTGCGAATGCGTGACGTTCGAACTGCTGCAGGTCGATTCCGCAGGCCCCGTGGTGGAATTGGACAACAGGAGAATGGGCGTTGTGGTGCACTCGCCTGCGGTTGAGAAAGGCGCGTTCGCTGCAATGTGATCGCGCCGGGCTCGTCGATCGTCCGACGGGGCATGGCGCCGGCCGCCGGGGACAGGTCCGGGCGCCAACAGTGCCGTTCAACCTTGTTTGCCGCGGGCGGGAGGTCGCCCATGCTGCGCCGCTCCCGATTGCGAAGGGATCATCCTATGCCGCCGGGCCTGTGCCGGAGCGGGATGCCGGCTACGAAGCCGGGGTCCTGCGCAGCTAGTCTGCGCAAGCCGAATGGCTCGGGGATTGCGCAATTAGCCGCAATGCCCAACTGTCCCCTATCATCATCCATCCGGACATATCAGACATGAGCCAGACCAAACTGTTCGAGCCTTTCAAGCTTGGCCCGATCACACTTCCCAATCGCTTCGCGATGGCGCCGCTGACCCGCAACCGCGCGGTACCTCCCGGCATGGTGCCGAGCCCGCTCGCGGTGGACTATTACGGCCAGCGTGCTTCTGCAGGTCTTCTGATCACCGAAGCGAGCCAGGTTTCGCAGCAGGGCCAGGGCTATCAGGATACGCCCGGCATCTACTCGAAAGAACAGGTCGAAGGCTGGCGCAAGGTCACCGACCGCGTGCACGAAAAAGGCGGGCGCATCTTCATCCAGATCTGGCATGTCGGCCGCATCTCGCACGACACATTGCAGCCCGGCGGCGGCAAGCCGGTGGGGCCGTCCGCGATCCGTGCCAAGGGCAAGACGTTTGTCAATGGCACCTTCACCGATATCTCCGAGCCGCGCGCGCTGGAGCTGTCGGAGATTCCAGGGATCATCGAGGATTTCAAGCGCGGCACCGAGAACGCGCTCGCGGCCGGTTTCGACGGCATCGAGATCCACGGCGCGAATGGCTACCTGCTCGATCAATTCGCCAAGGACGGCACCAACAAGCGCACCGATGCGTATGGCGGCGGAATCGAGAACCGCGCAAAACTGATGCTGGAAGTATCCGGAGCGGTCGCCGCGATCGCCGGCCCCGAGCGCACAGGCATCCGCATCTCGCCGGTGACGCCGGCCAACGACGTTTCCGATAGCAACCCGCAGCCGCTGTTCGATTACATCGTCGATGGACTCAACGCGCTGAAGCTGACCTACATTCACGTCATCGAAGGTGCCACCGGCGGTCCCCGTGACATCGCGCCGTTCGACTACGCATCCTTGCGCAAGCGCTTTGGCGGAGCCTACGTCGCCAACAACGGCTATGATTTCGATCTGGCGACAAAGGTGCTCGAAGCCGGCGCGGCCGACCTGATCGCATTCGGAAAACCGTTCATCTCGAATCCTGATCTCGTCGAGCGGCTGAAGAAGGGCGCCCCCTTGAACGAGTGGGACAAGGCAACGTTCTACGGCGGCGGCGCAAAGGGCTACACGGATTACCCGACGCTTGGAGCGGCGCAGGCAGCGGAGTAAGTGGCTCACCGCTCTCTCCCCGTCATTGCCTGCGACAAACGCGAAGCGTTCGCGCAAGGGAGCGAAGCAATCCATGTCTCAGCAGGCGGTGAAATGGATTGGTTCGCTTCGCTCGCAATGACGAAAGAAAAAGGCCGGGATCGCTCCCGGCCTTTCGCTTGTTTGCATCACTCGTGACAGGCGAGCTTACTTCGCCTCGGCCCGCTTGGGCGGGGTAGCCGGCCACGACTTCACCAGCGTGTCGTAGTCGACGGTTTCGCCCTTCGGCTTCTCGTTCGCCAGCTTGCGCTGGGGAGCGACGTTGCCGTCCTTTTCGGACTTCTTGAACCAGAACTCGGCCGTCTCCTTCTTGTTCAGCTTCGGCCCGCAGGCGCCCTGCACGCCGGACTTCTCAAGACGTTCCAGCACCGAGTCCTGCGCTGCTGCCAGCGCATCCATCGCCGCCTGTGGCGTCTTCGCACCGGACGACGCATCGCCGATGTTCTGCCACCACAATTGCGCGAGCTTCGGATAGTCAGGTACGTTGTTGCCGGTCGGGGTCCACTGCACGCGCGCAGGCGAGCGGTAGAACTCGATCAGGCCGCCGAGCTTCGGCGCGCGTTCAGTAAAGGACTTGTCCCAAATGTCGGATTCACGAACGAAGGTGAGACCGACATGGCTCTTCTTCAAGGACACAGTCTTGGAGTTGATGAACTGCAGATAGAGCCAGGCCGCCTTGCGGCGATCGGGCGGAGTCGACTTCAGCAGCGTGGAGGAGCCGGCATCCTGATAGCCGAGCTTCATACCCTCTTTCCAGTACGAGCCGTGCGGCGACGGCGCCATGCGCCACTTCGGCGTGCCGTCCGCGTTCACGACCGGGATACCGGGCTTCACCATGTCGGCGGTGAAGGCGGTGTACCAGAAGATCTGCTGCGCGATCGCACCTTGTGCCGGCACCGGTCCCGATTCGGAGAAGGTCATGCCTAGCGCCTGCGGCGGGGCATACTTCTTCATCCATTCGAGATATTTGACGATCGAATAGACCGCCGCCGGGCCGTTGGTGTCGCCGCCGCGCTCGACGGATGAACCCACGGGACGGCAACCTTCCATGCGGATGCCCCATTCATCGACCGGCTTGCCGTTCGGAATGCCCTTGTCGCCATTGCCGGCCATCGACAGCCAGGCGTCGGTGAAGCGCCAGCCGAGCGAGGGATCCTTCTTGCCGTAGTCCATGTGGCCATAGACCTTGACGCCATTGATCTCCTTGATGTCGTTGGTGAAGAACTCGGCGATATCTTCATAGGCCGACCAGTTCACGGGAACGCCGAGATCGTAGCCATACTTGGCCTTGAACTTGGCCTTGTAGTCCGGATTGGAGAACCAGTCGTAGCGGAACCAATAGAGGTTAGCGAACTGCTGGTCGGGAAGCTGATAGAGCTTGCCGTCCGGGCCGGTGGTGAAGGACTTGCCGATGAAGTCGTTGACGTCGAGCTGCGGGTTGGTGACGTCCTTGCCCTCGCCGGTCATGTAATCCGACAGGATCACGGTCTGGCCGTAGCGGAAGTGCGTACCGATCAGGTCGGAGTCGTTGATCCAGCCGTCATAGACGTTCTTGCCGGACTGCATCTGGGTCTGCAGCTTCTCGACCACGTCGCCTTCCTGGATCAGGTCGTGCTTGACCTTGATGCCGGTGATCTCGGTGAAGGCCTTCGCCAGCGTCCGCGATTCGTACTCATGCGTCGTGATCGTTTCCGACACGACGTTGATCTCCATGCCCTTGAAGGGTGCGGCGGCCTTTTCGAACCACTGCAGCTCCTTCAACTGATCGGCCTTCGAGAGCGTCGAGGGCTGGAATTCGCTGTCGATCCACCTCTGATTGACGGCGTCGTCCGCACGAGCGGGTGCGGCAATCGTAACGGAAGCCGCTATCAGCGCAGCCGCGCTGGTCATCGTCAGAAAGCTCTCCTTGGTCAAGGAACTATTCCTTCCTCTAAAACGTCGCATGTTGAGTCCTCCGGTTGCAGCGACAAACAAAACCCAGGCCCGGGTTGATCCCGGATCTGCTCGTTCTTCGCTCTTCAGACGGTGCGAAAAATCACAACGGCCGATAGGAGCGAAATTACGGTTGCGAGCCACAGGCTCGATATTTCAATGCCCTCTCCAATCGGCAGGGTCAGAAGCGGGTCGATGCCGACAAAGGCGATCCACAGCAAATGAATGACTGCGGCGAGCACCAGCGAAATGAACAGGCGGTCGCCGCGCGTGGTCGGAATGCGCAGCACGCCGACGCGTTCGGCTTCGGGGTAGACGGCTGCAAGCCATGTCATGACGCCGAGCGTCAGCGCCAGCATCACGAAGAAGATCGCGGTCGGCAGCGTCCAGGCCATCCATGCGATGTGTTCCATGGCTACACCCGTCCCAGTGCGAAACCGCGCGCGATGTAGTTGCGGACGAACCAGATCACCAGGGCACCGGGGATGATCGTGAGCACGCCGGCCGCAGCCAGCAGGCCCCAATCCATGCCAGCGGCCGAGACGGTGCGGGTCATGATGGCCGAGATCGGCTTGGCGTTGACCGAGGTCAACGTGCGCGCCAACAGCAGTTCGACCCAGGAGAACATGAAGCAGAAGAACGCGGCGACGCCGATGCCGCTCGCGATCAGTGGCACCAGGATCTTGACGAAGAAGCGCGGGAATGAATAGCCGTCGAGGAACGCGGTCTCGTCGATCTCGCGCGGCACGCCCGAAACAAAGCCTTCGAGGATCCAGACCGCCAGCGGCACATTGAAGATGCAATGCGCCAGCGCGACCGCCCAGGGCGTATCGAACAAATTGATCGCCGAATAGAGATTGAAGAACGGCAGCGCAAACACCGCCGCCGGCGCCATGCGGTTCGACAGCAGCCAGAAGAACAGATGCTTGTCGCCGAGGAAGCGGTAGCGCGAGAAGGCGTAGGCCGCCGGCAACGCCACCGAAATCGAGATCACGGTGTTGATCAGCACGTAGGTCAGCGAGTTGATGTAGCCGGAATACCAGCTCTCGTCGGTGAAGATGCGCTTGTAGTTTTCCAGCGTCGGCTGGTGCGGCCACAGCGTCATCGTCGTGACGATCTCGGTATTGGTCTTGAAGCTCATGTTGACGAGCCAGTAGATCGGCAACAGCAGGAAGATCAGGAACACCACCATGATGATGCGGCGGCCAGGAATCGAGTTCATCACGCGGCTCCCTTTTTTTCGGGACGCTCGGTCCCGGCGTTGGTCATCACGGTGTAGAAGATCCAGCACACGATCAGGATGATCAGATTGTAGACCAGCGAAAGTGCCGCGGCCTTGCCGAGGTCGAACTGCCCGAGCGCGATCTTGACCAGTTCGATCGATACGAAAGTGGTCGAGTTGCCGGGGCCGCCGCCGGTCACCACGAACGGCTCGGTGTAGATCATGAAGCTGTCCATGAAGCGCAGCAGAACGGCGATCAGCAACACACGGTTCATCTTCGGCAACTGGATCGCCTTGAACACCGCCCAGCGCGAAGCGCCGTCGATCTGCGCCGCCTGGTAATAGGCGTCGGGGATCGACTTCAGCCCGGCGTAGCACAGCAGCGCCACGAGGCTGGTCCAGTGCCAGACATCCATCACGATGACCGTGGCCCAGGCATCGAACTCGTTGGAGACGTAATTGTAGTCGATGCCGAGGCTGTTGAGCGTATAGCCGAGCAGGCCGATGTCGGGCCGGCCGAAAATCTGCCAGATCGTTCCGACCACGTTCCACGGGATCAAGAGCGGCAGCGCCAGGATCACGAGGCATACGGCAACCGTCCAGCCCTCTCGCGGCATCGACAGCGCCACCACGATGCCGAGCGGCACTTCGATCGCCAGGATGATGGCGGAGAACAGCAGGTTGCGGCCGAGCGAGGCCAGAAAGCGCCCGCCGAGATCGGTCGAGGGATCGAGCAATTCCTTGAACCAGCCGACGCCGTTCCAGAAGAACTGGTTGTTGCCGAACGTGTCCTGCATCGAATAGTTCACGACCGTCATCAGCGGCAGGATCGCAGAGAACGCGACCACTGCGAATACCGGTAGCACCAGGAACCAGGCTTTCTGGTTGACGGTCTTGTCCATCAGGCAACCCCCTCGACCAGACGGCTATCGGCATAGACGTGAACATGGGCGGGATCGAACACCAGTCCGACCATGTTGTCGGGAACGGAAAATCCCGGCGGCACGCGGGCGGAAAATTTTGCGTCCCCCACGCGAACGCGGGCGAAGCGAACGCGGCCGAGATCGTCGATGCGCTCGATCGCGGCCGACAACAGTCCGGACGCAGGCGCCGCAACATGAAGGAATTCCGGCCGCACGCCGATCTCGATTTTCGCACCCGCCGGAAGCACCCCGTAATTGCGATGCAGGCCGATGATATGGCCGTCGACGCGCGCCTCGTGTCCGCTCACCGCGGCCGGCACGATGTTCATGCCGGGCGAGCCGATGAAATAGCCGACGAAGGTATGCGCGGGCTTGTCGAACAATTCCGCCGGCGTCCCGCTCTGCACGACGCGGCCATCGTGCATGACGACGACGGTGTCGGCAAAAGTCAGCGCCTCGGTCTGATCATGGGTGACGTAGATCATCGTGAGATCGAGCTCGCGATGCAGCGCCTTGAGTTTTGAGCGCAACTGCCATTTCAACTCGGGATCGATCACCGTCAGCGGCTCATCGAACAATACTGCCGCGACGTCGGAGCGAACGAGGCCGCGGCCGAGCGAAATCTTCTGCTTGGCGTCGGCAGTCAGTCGCGTTGCCTTACGGTCGAGATAGAACGTGAGGTCGAGCAGATCGGCGATCTGCCTCACTCGCGCCTCGACCTCGGCCTTCGGCACGCCGCGGTTCTGCAGCGGGAATGCAAGGTTCTGCCCGACCGTCATGGTGTCGTAGATCACCGGAAACTGGAACACCTGCGCGATATTGCGCTTCTGCGTCGACAGCGGTGTGATGTCGGCGCCGTCGAACAGGATCTTTCCGCGCGACGGCGTGACGATGCCGGAGATCAGGTTGAGCAGCGTGGTCTTGCCGCAGCCGGACGGGCCGAGCAGCGCGTACGCCCCGCCCTGCCGCCAGGTCATGGTCACCGGCTTCAGCGCAAATGATTCCGCCGGCGCGTCATTGCCGCCGTAGGAGTGCGCGAGATCGACGAGGTCAATGCGGGCCATGCTGCATCTCCCTCATGCGCTCTTGTTTCTTGGTGCGTTTTCTTCTCGCGAAGTGCTGCGCACTTCGCTTGAAAACGCTGCGCTCGGCGCGGCGACCAGGCGGTCGGCGGCGTCGAATACAAAGACATTATTGGGATCGAGGACGGCATCGAGCACATGGCCGGGCTCGTATTCATGCACGCCCGGCAGCACCGCAACCCAGTTCGAGGCATCGCGGTTGAGATGCACAAAACTTTCCGAACCGGTGATCTCGGTCACGGTGACGGTGGCATGAAATGCGTGGCGGCCGGCGATGCCGCTGGCCACCTCAAGCTGGTGGGCGCGGAAGCCGACGCGATAGGGCCCGTCGGAAAGCTTCGCATAGAGCCCGGTGGCCGGCGCCTGGATGCCGCCGGCATAGGCGACCTGGCCGTTCTTCTTCTCGATGCCGACGATGTTGAGCGGCGGATCGGAGAACA
The DNA here is from genome assembly GCF_018596315.1 of Bradyrhizobium sp. SRL28. Lineage (GTDB taxonomy): Bacteria > Pseudomonadota > Alphaproteobacteria > Rhizobiales > Xanthobacteraceae > Bradyrhizobium. The sequence goes on from NZ_JAHEAG010000003.1 coordinate 206,951, forward strand.
CCTGTGCAACCCGCAGCGTATCGGGACGGCGATAGACCTGCGATGTATTGCCGGCCTGCAGCACCTGACCTTCCCACATGCACACGGTGTCACCGCCGAGCAGCAAAGCCTCCGAGGGTTCGGTGGTCGCATAGACGAAGATCGCGCCCGACGCTTCGAAGATGCGCGGCAGTTCGGCGCGCAGTTCCTCGCGCAGCTTGTAATCGAGATTGGCGAGCGGCTCGTCGAGTAGCACGAGGTCAGCGCCCTTGACCAGCGCGCGCGCGATCGCGGTGCGCTGCTGCTGGCCGCCCGACAATTGCAGCGGCGTGCGCTTCAGATAGGGCTCGAGCCGCAGCAGCTTTGCGGCTTCCTGGACGCGCCGGTCGATCTCCTCGCGCGGCCGGCCCTGCACCCGCAGCGGCGAAGCGATGTTCTCATACACTGTCAGCGAGGGGTAATTGATGAACTGCTGATAGACCATCGCGACCGAGCGCTGCCGCACGTCGGCGCCGGTGACGTCCTTGCCCTCGACCAGCACGCGGCCGGTCGCGGGTTTGTCGAGACCGGCGAGCAGCCGCATGATCGAGGTCTTGCCCGACAGCGTCGGTCCGAGCAGCACGCTCAGCGTGCCGCGCTCCAGCGTCAGCGAGACATCGCGAATGGTCGGGATGCCGTCCACGGTTCGCGTGACGTGTTCGAGCGTGACGCTCATGGCCGCCCTCCCGCTTCACGCAAGGGACGTTCGCCGGGGGCGCGATGGGTTTTGATCCACTCGTCGAGCGCGGCGATTTCATCTGGCGACAGCCGCAATCCGAGCTTGGACCTTCGCCATACCACGTCATCGGCAGTGCAGGCCCATTCGTTCGACATCAGGTACCTGACTTCGCTTTCGGTCAGGGTAGCGCCAAACGACTGGCCGAGATCGGCAAATGATTTCGCGTTGCCGAGCAATTTTGTCGCACGCGTGCCATAGGCATGCGCGAGCCGGTTGGCATGCGCGGGGGTGAGGAACGGATATTCCCGCGTCAGTTCCGCCGTCAGCGCGGCGACCGCCGAAACATCCATGTCGCCGCCGGGCAGCGGCGCCTTGCCGGTCCAACCTTCCTTCTCTTTCGCGCTGCGCAACTGGGGCGCGAGCCGCTCCAGCGCTTCTTCCGCCAGGCGCCGATAGGTCGTGATCTTGCCCCCATAGATCGACAGCAACGGCGCGCCACCCGGCGTATCGAGCTCGAATACATAGTCGCGGGTCGCAGCTTTCGCTTCGCTGGCGCCGTCGTCATAGAGCGGCCGCACGCCGGAATAGGTCCAGACGACATCCGCAGGCAGCACCGGCTTTTTCAGATATTCACTGGCCGACGCACAGAGATATTGAATCTCCTCAGGGGAGGCTTTCACCTTGGCCGGATCGCCGTCGTAGTCGCGATCGGTGGTGCCGATCAGCGTGAAATCATCCTGGTAGGGAATGACGAAGATGATGCGGCCGTCGGCGTTCTGGAACATGTAGGCGCGGTCGTGCTCATAGAGCTTGCGCACCACGATGTGGGAGCCCTGCACCAGCCGCACTTTTGCACGCGCGTTGACGCCCGAACCTGACGAGAGCACCTGTTCGACCCACGGGCCGCCGGCATTGACCAGCGCGCGCGCCTGGATGGTCGTGCGCTCTCCACTGATCGTGTTCTCGACGGTGACTTGCCAGACGCCGTCGATTTGACGGATCTCGACCGCGCGCGATCGGGTGCGGATTTCGGCGCCGCGATCGGCGGCGTCCCGCGCGGTGAGCACGACGAGGCGCGCGTCGTCGACGAAGCAATCGGAATATTCAAAGCCTTTGGTGTAGCGGTTGGCGATCAAGGGCTTGCCCACCTCGTCATGGACGAGATCGACCGAACGCGTCGGCGGCAGCAGATGACGACCGCCGATATGGTCGTACAGAAACAATCCTAGCCTGAGCAGCCAGGCCGGACGCAGGCCGGAGTGGTGCGGCAAAACGAAACGCAACGGCCTGATGATGTGGGGTGCAATCTGCCAGAGGATTTCGCGCTCGATCAGCGCCTCGCGGACCAGCCTGAACTCATAATATTCGAGGTAGCGCAGCCCGCCATGCACCAATTTGGTCGACCAGGACGACGTCCCGCTCGCCAAGTCGTTCATTTCACACAGGAAAACGGAATTGCCCCGGCCCACCGCATCGCGTGCGATGCCGCAGCCGTTGATGCCGCCTCCGATGATGGCGAGGTCGAATACCCGATCCAACAGACGTTTCCCCGGCGATCGCCTCTTCACTTCGGCGATTTTACTTTCGGATCGGAGTTAATCACAAAGAAAAACGAAAGCAAGACGAAAGCGCGGAACTTGAGGGGGAAGCCTCCAAATTGATCGGGGGTCAGCTTCGGCGTCTTGGAAGCGGACCTGCGCTCACGACGTAAACGCCTGCGGAAATCCCGGCGATCGCAATCCAGTCCGTCGCCGTCGGCCACTCGCCGAGAATCGGAATTGCCATGACCGCTGTCATCGCCGGGGACAGCGCGGCAAATGCGGCCCCGCTCGAGGCGCCGAGGATGCTGACGGCGCGCCCGTAGAAGACGAGGGACACGATGGCGGTCAGAAGCCCCTGCACGAACGCTTGAAGCGCCAGATCGCTCCATGATGCTCTTGCGAAACTCGCACCCTCCAAGAACAAATAAGCGGGCATGTAGAGAAACAAGGCGCCGACGGCGGCGACCCCCGCCGCGTGCAGCCCATCGAGCCGCGCGTGACGCATCGCGATGGTGTAGCAGGCCCACGCCACCGCTGATCCAAGAAACAGCGCGTGCCCGATCGTCTGCCCGGACCCGATCGCGCTGCCGGCACCCCAGGCGATGCCGAAGACGCCGAGCAGGATCAGCACGAAGCCGATCTTTTTCGCAGCCGTGAACGGCTCTTGCAGGATCGCCGCGGCAAGCAGCGCGACGGCCAGCGGCATGACCCCGGGAAACAGCGCGCCGGCATGCGCCGCGGGCGCGAACAGCAGGCCTGCGTTCGCGAGCAGGACGGGAGCGCCGCCACCCAGGACGATCGCCGCCAGCCCAATCAAGCCGAGACGCTTAAGAGCAAGGCCCTTGCTCACGACGTACGGCAGCAGGACCAAACCGGCCACGCCGAAACGAAGCGCAGCGATGTCCCATGGCGTGAGGCTGGTCTTGAGACCCAGGCGAGCCACAACGATCCATCCGGACCAGATGCTGACGGCGGCGAGGCCATAGAGGGCGCCGCGGACATATTCCGCAGTGGTGCGCGCCGGGACGGCAAAATCCGTCATCATCAACTCCGGACATCAATGGACGGCTCATAACCCTTTTGGTATATTTTACAGGTTATGATGGAGCACGACGTGAGGCAAGCAGAACGCGCCAATCCGTTCGAATGGAGCGGCGGCCATCCGGCTCTGGACCTCGTGAACACCCTGGATGAGCGGCCCTCGCCCACGCCGATCGAGAACCTGGCAACGTATCATGACCTGACACGCTTCGCGGCACTGGCGGGACTGCTCGATCGTCGGACTGCCGCACATCTGCAACGGCTCGATAACCGCTCCGGCTCGCATATCGTGAACCGCGCGCGCAAGCTTCGCGAGCACCTTCATGATGTGCTGGCTGCTGCAAATTCAGGGCGGCCCGCGCGACAGGGCGATCTCGATGCGCTATCCGCCGCGATCCAGGCGGCACATGCGGCCCGGACCCTGGTCTCCTCGCCCTCGCCCGGATTGGCCAATCGCCGCTGGTCTCCCGCGCTGACGCGCGGAATTCCCCTGCACGCCTGTTCGCTCGCTATCGAATGTCTGCTCGTTGACGAGGATCGCAAAAGAATTCGTAAATGTAGCGCCTCGGACTGCGACGTCTATTACCTCGACACCAGCAAGGGCCGGCGCCGGCAATGGTGCAGCATGAAAGGCTGCGGAAATCGCGAAAAACAACGGCGATGGCGTTCCGCGACGCGATAGGGCCGAAGCGCTATCGCAGTCGCACGGCGGCGGGAGGAGGAATCGGCTCGCCCGGCTCGTCGATATCCGCCGCCGGCTTCTCCATCGCCTCGACCACTTCGATGCCCCGATGGTGGCAGATGCTGGCAAGGCCCGCCGGCAGCGGCGCATCGGTGACAAAGGTCTGGATCTGGCTGAGATGGGCGATGCGCACCGGGGCGCTGCGCCGGAGTTTTGTCGAGTCTGCGACCAGCATGACGCTGCGCGCATTGGCAATGATCGCCTGCGCCGCCTGCACCTCGCGATAGTCGAAGTCCAAAAGCGCGCCCTCCTCGTCGATCGCGGATGCGCCGATGATGGCGTAATCGACCTTGAACTGGCCGATCAGGCTGATCGCGGTCGAGCCGATCACCGCGCCGTCGGCACGACGCACCGCGCCACCCGCCACGATCACCTCGATGCGCGGGTGCCGGTAGAGCAGCATCGCGACGTTGAGGTTATTGGTGATGACGAGCAGGTCCTCATGCGAGGTCAGTGCGCTCGCGACTTCTTCCGTCGTGGTACCGATGTTGATGAACAGCGAGCAGCCGTTCGGAATCCGCGACGCCGCGGCGATGCCGATCGCCCGCTTCTCTTCCGCCGCCACGAACCGCCGCGCCTCATAGGCGAGGTTTTCGACGCCGGAGGCGATGATGGCGCCGCCATGGATGCGGGTCAGCGAGCGCTGGTCGCAGAGGTCGTTGAGATCCTTGCGGATGGTCTGCGCCGAAACCTCGAAACGCTTGGCGAGGTCTTCCACCATCACCCGGCCAAAGGCGCGGGCGATGTTCAGGATTTCAGTCTGACGGTGGGACAGTCCGGCCATGGCGGCACCCTTGAGATACAGACTTAGGGCACAAAGTTGCCGTTATGGTGCGGCTGATTGGGGCCGCGGTCAACGAGGGAGATCGACCGCGAGGGCGCTTGGCGGGGCGAAACAACGAATCCTGGTTAAAGCGACCGCGTCCGAAGCCATGCAAACTACAATGCGCGCGGCCGCTCGACAAAGCAATTTGTGGCTGCAACACTGTGATAACAACCAGAAACGAATGGAGGAAACCATGAACATCGATCGCCGTCAGCTCGCCTTGCCCGTACTCGCACTTGGGCTTGGAATTGGGCTCATGAGCGTCGCCCCCGCTTTTGCCGGTGCGGATGAGGATGCCATCGCGAAGAACGTGGAAGCCTTCCGTGCGGCGCAGGCGGCTGGCAATGCCGATGGGATTGCCCCGCTCTGCGCGGAAGAACTCAGCTACAGCCACTCCAGCGGAGCTGTCGACGACAAGGCAGCACTGCTGGCGGGCGTCAAGAATGCGAAATACAAATGGACGTCGCTTGAATACAAGGACCCCGCGATCCGTATCGTCGGTCCGGCCGCCATCGTGCGCTTCAACTTCGTCGGCGAGCAGGAGTTCACCGACGGCAAGAAGACGCCGCAGAACCTGCACATCCTGATGAACTGGCAGAAGCAGGGTTCGGACTGGAAGCTGCTGTCCCGGGCGGCCACCAAGCTCTGACCAGCGGGCACCGGCGCTGGCGGTTACGCCGCCAGCGGCATCCCGCTGGCAAGACGCCGGGCCGCGCGCTCGGCCTCGCGGGCGTTGCGGAATATCTGCCCTTCCAGCCGGTTGAAACGGTGCGAGGCGGCAAAGAACCGATAGCCGCCGGGAGCGCGCACGATAATCCCTGCCGGCTGCGAGCCGACCTCGATGATATAGGTGTCCGACATGGCCCAGCCTGTGATTTCTTCCGGGCTTACAACGGGTTGCACGGCGAATTGTTCCGCTCCCACCGTTGCGCCGCAAGGCCGACCTATGTCAAAGCTGGTCGCGGAATAGCTAGCGAATCGTCCAATTGGCCGGAGAACTGACATGATGCCGAAATTCGCGCTCTCGATGCTGGTTGCCCTTGCGGTTTGCGCACCGCTCCAGGAGGCGGCGGCGCAGGAAAGCACGCTCGGAGGCGCGCTGTTCGGCGGCGCCGCAGGCGCTATTGTCGGCGGCGCGCTGGGTGGCGGCCGCGGGGCCGCGATCGGCGCCATCGTCGGCGCAGGCACCGGAGCGGCCATCGGCGCTCAGGGCGAGCCGCGCCCCGGCGGCTACCGCTGGTATCAAGGCGGCTGCTACGTGGAACAGCCCGGCGGCTGGGCCGCGGTTTCGCCGCGCTATTGCGGGGTGCAGGCGCAATACGCCCCTCCGCCGCCGCGATATTACGACGACACGCCGCGCTGCATGCGCTCGCAGAGTTATGACCCGCGCCGTGGCACGTTCATCGGACGTGACGGCTACGAGCGTCCCTGCCCGTAAGGATCACGTCTTGATCACGCCGTCCGGGCTAGAGTCCCGTTTCGATGAATCGAAACGGAACTCTAGATTTTTGATTTGACGCGTTTTCTTAACGCGAACCGGTTTCCACTTCGCTCGAAAACGCTTTGACCGGCTGCGGACGGCCGTTATCGTCGATCGAGACGTAGGTGAAATTGCCGTCCGTCACCAGGATTGACTGCAACTCCTTGCGGCGCACGACCCATGCTTCGAGATGGACCGTGATCGAGGTGCGCCCGACCCGCACCAGATTGGCGTAGACCGAAACGAGATCACCGACATAGACCGCTTTGCGGAAATTCATCGCCTCGATCGCGACGGTCACGGTGCGCGATTTGGTGATCTTGGAGGCGAACACGCCGCCGCCGATGTCCATCTGGCTGAGCAGCCAGCCGCCAAAAATGTCGCCATTGGCGTTGGTGTCGGCGGGCATCGCCAGCGTGCGAATGCAGAGATCACCGCGCGGTTCTGTCTCGGTGTTGACCGGCGCCTGCACATGGGTCTCCGTCACTTGAAAGTCTCCCAGCCGGCATCCGGCGTGAACCGGCCGCCGAATTTGTCGGTCAGGGCGTCCAGCGTCGAGACCACGTTCTCCACGCCGCGGGTTCGCGCATAGTTCAAAGGACCACCGCGGAACGGCGCGTAGCCCGTGCCGAAGATGACGGCACCGTCGACGACATCGGCATTGTCGACGATCCCCTCGCGCAAGCAGGCGACGCAGACATTCGACATCGGCAGGATCAGCCGGTCGATCATTTCCGCCGACGGCTCCGAGATCGCGGACATGCCGCCGGTGTCGGCCTTGCCGTCCTTCCAGGTGTAAAAACCCTTGCCGGTCTTGCGGCCGAGTTCGCCCTTGGCGACCTTGTCGCGCAACCACGCCGGCGTCGGCGGCAGCATGTCGCCGAATTTCGAGCGCAGCATATCGCCGACGTCGAGGCAGATATCGAGGCCGACCTGATCGGCCAATTCAATGGGTCCCATCGGCATGCCGAATTTTTTCGCGGCCGCGTCGATGACCGTCTTGTCGATCTTCTCGTCCAGCATCACCATCGCTTCGAGCATGTAGGGCGTCAGCGCACGGTTGACGAGGAAGCCGGGTGACGATTTTACGGGAAGCGGCAGCCGGTCGATAGCGCCGACGAAAGCGAGCGCTTCTTTCAGGAGTTGCGCATCGGTGCCGTCATGGCTGACGACCTCAACGAGCTGCAGCCGCGATACCGGATTGAAGAAGTGTAGTCCGAGCAGCCGCTCGGGCCTCGATAGCGTGGTGCGCAGATCCTGCAGCGGAATGCTTGAGGTGTTGGTCGCAAGGATCGCGCCCGGCTTCATGACAGGCTCAAGGCTGGCATACACCTTCTGCTTCAGCTCCAGCTTTTCCGGCACCGCCTCGATGATGAGATCGGCGTTGCGGACGCCCTCGGCCTGCATGTCCGGCATCAGTCGGTCCAGCGCATCGCGCACGGCGGTGCGCTTGCGCAGGATCTTGCCGTAGAGATCGGCGGCGCGCTTGATCGCGCCCGCGATCGGCTCCGGCTTCATGTCGGCCAGCGTCACCCGCAAATCCTGGCCGGCGCACCAGGCGGCGATGTCGCCCCCCATCGCGCCCGCGCCGATGACGTGGACGTGCTTGATCTTGTTGCCGCTGCCTGCGAGCTTCTTCATCTGCTCGCGCAGGAAGAAGACGCGGATCAGGTTCTGAGCGGTCGGCGTCACCATCAGCTTGGCGAAAGACGCCTTCTCGGCACTGAGCATCGCCCGGCGGTCACCGCCGTGCTTTTCCCAGAGATCGATCAGCGCGTAAGGCGCGGGGTAATGCGCTTCCGGCGCGGCCTTGGCGGCCTCGCTGCGCATCCGCCCGGCGAGGAAGTTTCTCACCGGACCGAGGCTAAGCACGTTATTGAGAAACCCGGGCCGCGCCGGCTTCAGCCGGCCGGTCACGGCGTCCTTCACGGCGTTGCGAACATGCCGTTCCTGCGTCACGGCATCGACCAGCCCGAGCGATTTTGCCTTTCGCGCATCGATGGTCTTGCCGGTGAGCATCAGCGGCATCGCCTGCATCGGATTGACGAGCTGCGTAAATCGCACGGTGCCGCCGAGGCCGGGATGCAGGCCGAGCATCACCTCCGGAAAACCGAACCGCGCGTCCTCGATCGCAATTCGCATCTGGCAGGCCAGCGCGACTTCAAGACCGCCGCCGAGGCAGAAGCCGTGGATTACGGCTACCGTCGGAACCCGCAGAGCCTCAAGCCGGTCGATCACCGCATGCGCGCGGCCGATCTCGGTCTCGACGGCGCCCACATCGGTCGCGCCGCGAAATGCGTTGACGTCGGCGCCCGCAATGAAACCAGACTTCTTGGCGGAGCGGATAACGAGGCCGGTGGGACGCTGGCTTTCCAGCTCCGCGAGCACTTTGTCGAGCTCCTCGATCAGGTCCGCCGAAAGCGTATTGGCGCTGGTGCCTTCGCGGTCGAACAACAGCCAGGCGACGCCATCGCTGTCGCGGGTCAGCTTGAAATTTTTGTATGGCCCATCGGCATTGGGCTTCGGCCCGAGTTCGAGCACGCGATCGCCGAGAACGTTCATGATCTGGCTATCCATGCTCACACCGTCTCTATCAGCATCGCGCCGCCCTGCCCGCCGCCGATACATTCGGTGGCGATGCCGCGCCGTGTGCCCAATCGCTTCATGGCGTTGACGAGGTGCAGCACGATGCGGTTGCCGCTGCAGCCCACGGGATGGCCGAGGCTGATCGCGCCGCCATCGACGTTCAGCTTGCTCTGGTCGAGTTCGCCGGCCGCGCCGTCGAGGCCGAGAATCTCCTTGCAGAATTTCTCGTCGTTCCAGGCAGCGAGACAGCCCAGCACCTGCGTCGCAAATGCTTCGTTCAACTCCCAGGTCTCGATATCGGAAAGCGTGAGCTCATTGCGCTTCAAAAGCTCGGTGGCCGACAGCACCGGGCCGAGGCCCATGATGCCGGGATCGAGCGCCGACCACTGGCTGTCGAGAATGACCGCCTTCGGCGTCAGCCCGTGTTTGGCGACGGCATCCTCGGAGGCGAGGATCACCCAGGACGCACCGTCGGTGATCTGCGAGGAATTGCCGGCGGTAACCTTGCCCCAGGGACGCTCGAACACCGGCTTCAACTTTGCAAGCGACTCCGGCGTCGAGTCTGGGCGCACGCCATCATCGTGATCATAGAACTTGCCGTCACGTGCAAATGCGGTTTCTACCTCGCCCTTGAGCCAACCTTCCGACTGCGCTTTCGCCAGCCGCCTATGGCTCTCGGCAGCATAGGCATCCGATTGCGCACGGGTGACGCCGAAGAGATGGCCGACCGCCTCGGCGGTCTGGCCCATGTTGAGTTCGGTAATGGGATCGGTCAGCCCGCGCTCGAGCCCGATGATCGGCTTGAAATAGCTCGGCTTCACCTTCAGCGCGGCCATGATTTTTGCGCCGATATCCTTGGCTCCCGCAAGACCCGCAAACCAGCGCACGCCCTGTTGCGGCCACACCAGCGGTGCGTGGCTCAGCGCCTCGGCGCCCCCCGCAAGAATAAGGTTCGAGGCGCCTTCGCGAATGTAGCGGTAAGCCGTGTCGATCGACTGCATGCCGGAGCCGCAATTGATCTGCACGGTGAAGGCGACCATCTTCTCGCCCATGCCGAGCCGCAGCGCGGCGACCCGGGCCGGGTTCATCTCGTCGGCGATCACGTTGACACAGCCGAGGATAACCTGGTCGAAGGCCGATGGCGCAAAAGGCTGCCGTGCCAACAGCGGCCGACCACACTGCACGGCGAGATCGACCGGGGTGAAGGGGCCGGGACCGGAGCGCGCTTTCAGGAACGGCGTCCGGCTGCCGTCGACGATAAAAACCGGTCTTGCCATCAGCTTGCCGCCCTCTGCTCACCCAGTTCCTGGAAGAACTGATGCACGTCGGCGCCCTTCCTGTAAATCCGCGACAACGCCTCAGGCGCAAAATCGTCGACCTCGATCACCTTCGCAACGGCCTCATGTGCGGCCTGAAGCTTCTCGCCGTCGGCCTGCGTGATGACGCCCTTCTTCACTGCCTCCTTCCAGTCATGCAGGCGTGCGGCGCGCATCTGCTTGGAAACTTCTTCCGCCGCCGTGACCAGAAGGAATGCCTTTTCCAGCCGCGCGACGCCGCCATCATCGGCGACCGCAGAAAGATCTGATGTCAGCCGGTCGCGCGCTGCCGACGGCTCCAGCACGAGCTGTGCACATTGATGCACGACGCGGTCGGACGGACCGACCACCCTTGCGCCGAACGGCTGGATCAGGAATTTCAGGATGACGGCCACGAAGCGGTTCGGCAGGTTGGCGAGGATTTCGGCAAAGCGGTTCTCGATGGTCTTGAAGCCACTGGCCATGCACCATTCCAACGCAGCGAAATCGGCCTGTTGTCGTCCCTCGTCCTGCCAGCGTTTCAGCGCCGCCGACAACAGATAGAGTTCGGACAGGATGTCGCCGAACCGCGCCGAGAGCATTTCCTTGCGCTTGAGCGCGCCGCCGAGCGTCAGCAGCGCCATGTCCGCGCACAAGGCAAATGCCGAAGAATAGCGCGAGAGCTGGCGATAGAATCGCGTCGCCTCGCCGGCATCGGGCGCGGGTGCGAACAGACCGCCGCTCCAGCTCCGGCCCCAGGCGCGGAACATGGTCTTGAAACTGTGGCCAAGATGTTTCCAGAACGCCTTGTCGAAGGCGTCGAGGCCCTTGGCGCGATCGGCCTCACCCAACGCATTCATTTCCTCAAGCAGGAATGGATGCGCGCGGATCGCGCCTTGGCCGAACACGATGAGATTTCGCGTGAGGATATTGGCGCCCTCGACGGTGATGCCGACCGGCACCGAACGATAGAGATTGCCGAGATAGTTTTGCGGTCCGTCGATCACGGCCTTGCCGCCATGGATGTCCATGGCGTCGTCGATCACGATCCGCATCCGCTCGGTGGCGTGCAGCTTCATGATGCCTGAGATAACGGCGGGATGATGCCCCTGGTTGAGCGCCGCGCAGGTCAGCCGGCGCGCGGCGTCGAGCAGATAGGCCGTGCCGGCGATGCGGGCGAGCGGCTCCTCGATGCCCTCGAACTTGCCGATGGAAATGCCGAACTGCTCGCGGATGCGGGCATAGGCGCCTGACGTGCGCGCCGCATAGGCGGCACCGGCGGCCGACAGCGACGGCAGCGAAATGCCGCGGCCGGCGGCGAGCGCCGTCATCAGCATCTTCCAGCCCTGCCCGAGTCGCTCTTGTCCGCCGATGATGTAGTCCATCGGGATGAACACGTCGCGGCCCCAGTTCGGGCCGTTCTGGAACACCTGCATCGCCGGCAGATGCCTGCGCCCGATCTCGACACCGGGCAGATCGGTCGGGATCAGGGCTACGGTAATGCCGAGGTCTTCCTGCTGGCCTACGAGATGATCGGGATCATAGGCCTTGAAAGCGAGACCGAGCAGCGTCGCCACGGGACCTAGCGTGATGTAGCGCTTGTGCCAGTTCAGCCTCAAGCCCAGCACTTCGCGGCCTTCGAAATTGCCCTTGCAGATGATGCCGGTGTCGACCATCGACGCTGCATCCGAGCCGGCTTCGGGGCTGGTGAGGCCGAAGCAGGGAATGTCGGTGCCCTCGGCGAGCCGCGGCAACCATTTCTGCTGCTGCTCCTTGGTGCCAAATCGCATCAAGAGTTCGCCCGGCCCGAGCGAGTTCGGCACCATCACGGTGACGGCCGCGGTCAGCGAGCGCGACGAAAGCTTTCGCACCACTTCCGAATGCGCATAGGGCGAGAAGCCGAGCCCGCCAAACTCCTTGGGAATGATCATGCCGAAGAATTTACGGCGCTTGATGAAGGCCCACGCCTCGGGCGGCAGATCGCGCCACTCCCAATTGATCTTCCATTCGTCGAGCATGGCGCAGAGCTCGTCGACGGGGCCGTTGAGAAAGGCTTTCTCTTCTTCAGTCAAACTGGCCGGCGCAACAGCCAGCAATTTCGACCAGTCGGGATTGCCGGTGAAGAGATCCGCGTCCCACCAGACATCGCCCGCTTCGAGCGCCTCGCGCTCGGTGTCGGACATCGCGGGCATTGCGCCCCGCGCGAAAGCGAAGATCGGCTTGCTGATGAAATCGCGGCGGAAGCTCATGGGGATCTCCTCATGACCGGGGACGCGGCGTCGCGCCGCACCCGTGCCAAACCTGGGTTCATCCTAGCTGAAAAGCACGGGTTTCGGGGACGGTTCGCATCGGGAATGAAGCGAAATTGATAAACCAGGAGATAACGGCGGAGGCCCGGACCCGTTCCCGAAGGGCTGTATTGTCCGGCGGCTGGAGACCGGCGACGTTACAGGATAGTTACCGAGTGCCCGCCGGTCTCAACCACGGGCAAACCAATGTTATGAATCACGCTTGTTGCGTCGTCGCTCATTGGGGACGAACACGGCAAACACTTCCCTAACGCGAACGGCAGGCGTGACATCGCGGGTAAAGCGACGCTCCGCGGTGGTCTGGGTTTCCTCCACGCGAGGCGCGTAAAGCGCGCTGGCGTACAGCGATCCGTCAAACCGCAAGCTCTCATCGTCGGTGAGATAAGCGTTTGAAACAAACAATAATACGAGTAGCGCCGAACCGACGTAGGTAAAGTATTTGAAAATAGGCATTGATAGACGAGGCCCCTTCCTGGAAAGAAGGGTGCATCGCTCGCAATGAAGCTGAGGTTTAGGGGCGCCTAGGTTTTGCCGGAACAGTTGGCTGCCGGTTGCGAATTTGTGACGAATTTTAATGAATGGCGCTTTCGTCATTCCGGGCTCGCGAAGCGAGAACCGGAATCCATTCAGCATCAACCTCCGCGGCCCGGTGGATTCCGGGCCTGCGCCCAAGCGGGGCGCATCCCGGAATGACGTAGAAAGAGAGGCTGACCGATCAGCCCGGTCCTGCGCCTTGCGTGGCGGTGTACACGGCGTAGAGCGACTGGCTCGCGGCCATGAACAGGCGGTTACGCTTGGGGCCGCCGAAGCAGACGTTGCCGCACACTTCGGGCAGGCGGATGCGGCCGATCAACTTGCCTTCCGGCGACCACACCGTCACGCCGCTATAGCCGACCGCGCGGCCGGCATTGCTCGAGCACCAGACATTGCCGTTGACATCGCAGCGCACGCCGTCGGGTCCGCATTTCACGCCATCGACCATGAAATCGCTGAACCGCTTGTGGTTGCTGAGCTTGTTGTCGGCGCCGACATCGAACACGAACATGTCGCCCTTGCCGCCCGGACCGGTATCGCCAGGTCCCTTGCCGGTAGAGGCCACGTAGAGCTTCTTGTAGTCCGGCGAGAAGCAGAGGCCGTTGGGATCGGGCACCTGCTCCTCGGTCACCACGAGGTCGATGCGGCCGGAGGGATCGATGCGATAGCAATTGGTCGGCAGTTCGCGCTTGCCCGGCACGAAGCCTGCCGGCTGTCCGATCCGCGGATTGAGCTTGCCGCCGGAATTGCTCGGACCGCCCGCAACATCAGGCTCACCCTCATAGAGCTGCCCGCCATAGGGCGGATCGGTGAACCAGTAGCTGCCGTCCGGGTGGGCGACGACGTCGTTGGGTGAGTTCAGCTTCTTGCCGTTGTAGGAATCGGCCAGCACGGTCGCGGTGCCGTCGTGCTCATAGCGCACCACACGGCGGGTGAGATGTTCGCAGGAGAGCTGGCGGCCCTGGAAATCGAACGAGTTGCCGTTTGAGTTGTTGGAGGGCGTGCGGAAGACGCTGATGTGACCGTCATCCTCGGACCATCGCATCTGCCTGTTGTTGGGGATGTCGCTCCACAAGAGATAACGCCCTTGCGAGCTCCAGGCCGGGCCTTCGGCCCACAATAGCCCGGTGTGAAGGCGCTTGATCGCCGTGTTGGGCTGGGCGAGGTCGTTGAACGACGGGTCGACGGCGATGATATCGGGGTCCCAGAAATAGGTGGTCGGAGCACCGCGCGGACTGAAATCGCGCGGCGGGCTGGTGATCGTCGACGGCGGCGCCACCGGACCGCCTTGAGGGCCGGCTTGGGGTCCCCCTTGGGCCAGCGCGGCGCTTGCCCCTGCCACGGTGGCACCGGCGCATACCGCCAGGCCGTGGACAAGGGTTCGTCGTGATATCGTGGTTTCTGGATCGCGCTGTTCCGGGTGTTGCATCGCATCCTCCCAATGTCTGTGCCGGCCGTTGATCCGGCCTGGCAATCTGAGGTTAATCCGGTCCGTGTCCGGTTGCGAGAACTGGTTTCGATTCCGCTCGCAGTTCAAGCTCGCAATGCATGATGGCATTACCTTGTCGAATTCATCTCCGTCGCTTGTTTGGGCAAGTGCCCAAGTACAGGTGCCAAGTACAAGTGCCCAAGTAGATGCGAGCCGCACGATATGGTAACTATCGTCGGCCGTCGAAGTCGTCGTCAAACCAGTTGATCCGTCGACCGAACGAAAAATATCAATGGGGACGCATACACATAAGGCGTTACGTTGCACCGCTGCATCGCGCGCCGGGCGACTTGCGATTGCAGCGGTCTCGGTCGCGATATGGACCAAAGCGATCGGGGCCAGCCACGCAGCCGACGAAACCGCCCCTTCAGCGGCCAAGCTCGAACGCATCACTGAATTTTTCAACAATGAGGTTGCGACCGGGAAGTTGCCGGGCGCTGTCGTATTGATCCAGCAGCACGGCAGGCCGGTCTATCTGAAAAGTTTCGGCGTCCAGGATGTCGAGACCAAAATTCCAATGACGTCAGACACGATCTTTGCGCTTCATTCGATGACGAAGCCGATTACCAGCGTCGCGGCGATGATGTTGATCGACGCAGGCAAGCTCTCGCCCGCCGATCCCGTGTCCAAATTCATTCCCGGGTTTTCCGACGCGAAAGTACTCGTCCGCTCTGACACTCCTGACAGCCAGAACGTTCTAAAGCTTGTTCCGGCGGATCGGCCGGTGACGATTATGGACCTGCTGCGCCATACGTCAGGCATCACGTACGATTATATCGGTGGCAAGCTGATCATGAAGGCCTACTCGGAATCAGGCCTTTTCGATGGGCGTTACAACAACAAGGTGTTTGCCGATCGCATCGCCAGATTGCCGTTGGCGCGGCAACCCGGCACGCTTTGGCGTTACGGACATTCAACCGACGTCCTCGGGCGCATCATTGAGATCGTATCCGGACAGACGCTCTATCAGTTTGAAAAGCAGCACATCTTCGATCCGCTCGGCATGACCAGCACGAAATTCGTTCTGGAGAGTGCCGACGAACGCGCGCGGATGGCCGAGCCGCTGCCAAGCGATACCATCCTGAAAGATGCAGAGGCTCAACGGCGCGCCCATCCGGAATGGGAGTCCGGTGGCGGCGGATTGGTGTCGACCCTGAATGACTATGCGCGCTTTGCCCAGATGATCCTGGGCGACGGAGAACTCGACGGCAAACGCTACCTTAGCCCGGCCGCATTCAAGTCGATGACATCAGACCATATCGGGCCGGGTTCCGGCGTTGCGCGGGACTATTACTACTTTCCCGGCGATGGCTTTGGCTACGGCTATGGCTTTGCGGTACGCACCGATCCGGGAAATGCCAAACCGCCGCCGCCAGGTTCAATCGGCGAACTCAAATGGGACAGCGGCAGTGGCACCTACTTCGGCGTCGACCCAAAGCTGGACATGATTTACATCCTGCTTGAGCAGACCCAGAACGAACGTGGTCGTATCACACCCGCCTTCAGGAAGCTGGTTTACGACGCGTTTGCCAAGGACAACTGATGATCGCTGCGCTACGTCAAGCCTTCGTCGGGAATATTCAACACGTTGCCGCAGGCCTTGCAGTGCACCGCATCACTATCGTGACGCTGCAATCCACAGGTCGGGCAAGCAAACCGCACCTTGTGTGGAGTCAACAACGCACGGGCGAGATTGAAGAACAGGGTCACGCCGAAAATCATGATGACGACGGTGATCATGCGGCCGGTCGTGCCGGATAGGGTGATGTCGCCGAAGCCTGTCGTCGTCAGCGCCGTCACGGTGAAATACAGCGCGTCCGCATAGTTCGCAATCTGAGGATTGCGAAACTTTTGCGTTTCGTAAACGATCGCGGTCATCACGAAGATGAATACCGCCAGGTTGGTGACGGCGAAGATAACTTCCTCATTGCGCCGGAAGAAACTGCTGTCTTCGCGCAGCCGCACCAGCATCTGGTAGTCGCGCAACAGCCGCAATGTTCGCAGGACACGGAGAAAGCCGCCGGCCTCTCCCGCGAGCGGCGCCAGGAATGAAATGATTGCGATGACGTCGGTCCAGGTCGAGAAGCGCGTGAACTCGAGCAGACGATGCCGGCTGGCGAGCATCCGAGCGGCAAAATCCACGAGGATCACGACGCCGAACAGGACGTCGAGCGTTTCGGTTATCTCGTTGGATGGCAGAAACGATGTGGCGATGATGAACAGAATCGTGACGATATCGAATACCAGCAGCGCATAGCGGAAGCGAACGCCCTCCGGCGTCGCGCCTTCGTAGAGATGTCGAACGGTCTTCCGGAATGTGGCAAACGACATGGCGCTATCTTCACCGCTCGCGCGCATCATTGCAAATGATGGTTGGCGACAATGAAAACTTCAATTCAGAATTCTGCGCCAACCAAGACGTCACTTCTTGTTGGCCGCCTCGCGCTCGATAAAGGTGACTTCCGTGCCCTTCTTCAGCAGCTTCGCCAGCTTGTCGACATCCCAGTTGGTGAGGCGCACGCAGCCGTGCGAGTCAGATTTGCTAACCTTCGAGGGGTGCGGCGTGCCGTGAATGCCATACCCCTCCGATGAGAGGCCGATCCAGTGAGAGCCGGCAGGGTTGTTAGGGCCGGGCTTGATCGTGAAGGCCTCCCTGGATTTGACGCCCTTGAACTTGTAGTCCGGATTGTAGCGGTAATTCGGTCGCGCATCGATCGAGGTCACCTTGAGCACGCCGCTCGGGGTCGGCTTCTCGTCGCTTCCAACGCTCGCCGGGAAGAAGGCGATCAGTTCGCCGGCCTTGCCGAGCGCCTTCACCGTCTGGGCGGACTTGTCGACCTCGACACGCGCAACCGTTGGCCTGGTCTCTTTCATCAATACATTCGCCACCGAGATCGTTTGACCGGGCTCGTCAAATTTCTTGCCGGGGTTGAGGGCTTCCAGGAGCGCTTCGCTCATGTGAAACTTTTCGGCGATGGCCTCGCGCGGGCCGGTGTAGTCCAGCGATTTCAGATCCCTCATGTCCTCCATCTTTGCGGGCAGTTTCTTCAGGAACGGCCCTTTGACGTCCTTCTCCGTGATCTTGTAATCGACGATGACCGGATCCTGACCGGTGGCTAGCAAGGCGCCCCAGACTTCAGAAGTCAGGGGCTGCTTGCCAACGGCGAGGCCCTTGGATTCGACGAATGCCTTCAGGGCTTTTTCGGCATTCTCGCCCAGCTTGCCGTCGATCTCGCCGGGAGAGAAACTGGCACGGTCGAGAAGCACCTGCGCCTTGACGATTGCGGGATTAATCTTGTCGTCAGCGGGCACCTTGCCCTTGAATTCCGCGTTGTTGACCGCCGCGGCGTCAGGACCAGCGAAGGCCGGAGGGGCGAGACAGGCAAGCAGCATCAGCCCGGCGAGCAAGCGGATCATTGGCAATCTCCGAAACAACATCTGATAAAGATTTGGACGGTGCGGAGTTCCATAAGAGGCGCAAGTCGCGTAGCCCGGATGGAACCAACGGGTCGGCGCAAAGCGCCGCCCGATGACAGGCTCCGCGCAATCCGGGGAAGGTCCGTCCGGGGGAAAAGATCCCGGGTTTCGCTTCGCTTCACCCGGGCTACGTTCGGGTAAACGATCAATCCGGGCGGATCATCTCGAACATGTTTTCCGGCTTGATCTCGAAATAGTCGCCGCGGCGGCCGGCACGGACGATCGGATGGGCCAGCCCGGTCTGGTAGACGCCGTCCTTGATGAAGGCCTTGTCGATGTGTACGGCGACGACTTCGCCCAGCGTCAGCCAGGCCTGCGCCTTTTCGCCGTCCTTGCCCTGCAACTGGATGATCTGCGTCAGCTTGCATTCGAAGGCAACAGGGCTTTCCGCCACGCGAGGCACGTTGACGAGCTTGCAGGGCGCGGCCGTCAGCCCTGCGACCTTGAACTCATCGACATCACGGGCAACGTGGGCCGCTGTCGCGTTCATCTGCTTCGCCAGATCCATGGTGGCGAGATTCCAGACGAACTCGCCGGTGTCCTGGATATTTCCAGCGCTGTCCTTCCAGTTGGTGGAGGAGAAGCCGATGATCGGCGGATGATAGCAGAAGGCGTTGAAGAAGCTGTAGGGCGCCAGATTGATGTTGCCGCTGCCATCGCGCGAGGAAATCCACCCGATCGGGCGCGGCGCGATGATGGCGTTGAAGGGGTCGTGCTTGAGGCCGTGGCCGTTCTTCGGCTCGTAGAAGTGCAGGTCTTTTTCGGTCACGCCGGGACTCTTCCGTCATTGCGAGGAGCGAAAGCGACGAAGCAATCCAAGCCGCGTCGCGCGGAGCCAATGGATTGCTTCGCTTCGCTCGCAATGACGGCTGTGTCAAGTAGTGAACGAATCAATTCGCCTTACGCGGCTCAAGGGCCTTGAAAAGGAAATCGATCATCTGGTCGATCGTTGCGCTGGGCTTGTTGATGGCCTGCGCGATCATCTGCGGGTGGAAGAAGCGGACCATGCCAGTGCAGGTGCAGAGCGCCGCCAACGGCAGGTCGGGGGCCTCGAACTCGCCGGACGCCACGCCCTGCGCGATCACCTCGCCGATGATGCCGGTGCAGCATTCGATATGGGCGACGCAGACGTCCCAATCCTCCTCCATCGCGATCTCAACCATCTCGTGGAGCTTGGAGTCGCCGACATAGCGCTCCGTGTTCATCCGGTTGATGGTCTTGAGCAGCTCGCGCAGGCGAGGCTTCGCCGGACCGGGCTGGGCCGCGATCCGTCGCGCTTCGATCTCGACCTCGCCCATCAGGGTTCGCGCCACGCCCTCGTGGATCGACTTCTTCGAATCGAAGAAGCGATAGACGTTGGCGGGGCTCATCCGCAGTTCCTTGGCGATATCGGCGACCGTGGTCTTCTGGTAGCCGATCTGCCTGAACAGACGCTCCGCCACCACGAGAATCCTTTCCCGGGTGTCAGTTTCGATGTTTTCCGAAATCAGCGTCATGTCAGCTCTCAATGTTCAATTATTCTGCGGCGTCGGCAAGCGGAATTGCGTGCGGGCCCTTGATCTGATGCTGCGGCGCAAGATCAGGCTGCTCGGCTTGGCCGCTTTCGTCCAGGCTCTTCCTGAACCACAGGGCATAAAGACCCGGCAGGTACAGCAAGGTCAGGAAGGTTGCAACGAACAACCCGCCCATGATGGTGATCGCCATCGGGCCCCAGAAGGCGGAGCGCGATAGCGGAATCATGGCCAGAATTGCTGCCAGCGCGGTCAGCACCACCGGGCGAGCCCGACGAACGGTGGCCTCGACGATAGCTTCCTTGCGCGTCAGGCCCTGAGAGACATCCGCCTCGATCTGATCGACTAAAATGACCGCGTTACGCATGATCATACCGGCCAGCGCGATCAGGCCGAGCAGCGCCACGAAGCCGAACGGCTGGTTGGCGACATTGAGGCCGAGCGAGGCGCCGACAATGCCGAGCGGCGCGGTCAGGAAGACCAGGACCAGCCGCGAGAAGCTGTGGAGCTGGATCATCAGCAGCGTCAGCATCACCATGACCATCAGCGGGAACAGCACGAAGATCGAGGCATTGCCCTTGGCGGATTCCTCGAACGCGCCGCCCGGCTCGATCCGGTAGGCCGGCTCGAGATGGTCGCGGATTTCCTTCAGCTTGGGCCAGATCTGGTTGGTGACATCGGGCGCCTGAACGCCGTCGACGACGTCGGTGCGCACCGTGATCGCCATGTCGCGGTTGCGCCGCCACATGATCGGCTCCTCATGGGAATACTCGATCTTGGCGATCTGCTGCAGCGGCACGGCAACGCCGTTGCGTGACGTCACAGTGAGGTCACCGACGCTCTTGAGATCGAGCCGCTCGGACGGGACTGCGCGTGCGACCACGCCGACCTTCTCGATGCCATCACGGATGGTCGTGACCTGCGCGCCTGAGATCAGCATGGCGAGCGCCTGCGAGACGTCCTGCGGGGTCAGGCCGAGCGCCCGCGCCCGGTCCTGGTCGACCACGAGCTTCAGGTAGGGCGACTGCTCGTTCCAGTCGAGTTGCGGCTCCACGACGTTGGGATTCTGCTTCATGACGTCGCGCACCTTGTAGGAGATGTCGCGCACGGTGTTTGCGTCGGGGCCGATCACGCGGAATTGGACGGGGAAGCCGACTGGCGGGCCGAAATTGAAGCGGTCGATGCGCACGCGCGCTTCGCTCAGATCGCCCTCGGCGACCGCCTTCTCCAGCCGCGCCTTGATCCGCTCGCGGGCTTCGACGTCCTTTGAGACGATCACGATCTCGGCGAAGGCCTCGTTCGGCAGTTGCGGATTGAGGCCGAGCCAGAAGCGCGGCGAACCCTGGCCGACATAGGAGGTATAGGTCGCGATATCCTTGTCGTCCTTCAGCAGCGCTTCCGCCTTCTTCACGGATTTTTCCGTGACGTTGAAGGCGGTGCCTTCCGGCAGGCGCAACTGCAGGAACAGTTCGGGCCGCTCCGACAACGGGAAGAACTGCTGCTGGACATTGCCGAAGCCCACGATCGAGAGCACGAACACGCCGACGGTCGCCACTACCACCTTGACACGGTGGTCGACGCACCACTGCACCATGCTGCGCAGGATGCGGTAGATCCGTGTCTCATAGACCGCGTGCGGATCGTGGTTGTGGTGGACGGTGATATTGGGCAACAGCTTGACGCCGATATAGGGCGTGAAGATCACCGCGACGAACCAGGAGGCGACCAGCGCGATCGCCACGATCCAGAAAATGCCGCCGGCATATTCGCCGACCGCCGAATTGGCAAAGCCGATGGGGAGGAAGCCAGCGGCCGTGACCAGCGTCCCCGTGAGCATCGGAAACGCAGTTGATTCCCAGGCAAAGGACGCCGCGCGGACGCGGTCCCAGCCCTGTTCCATTTTCACCACCATCATTTCCACGGCGATGATGGCGTCATCGACCAACAGGCCGAGCGCGATGATCAGCGCGCCGAGCGTGATGCGGTGCAGGTCGATCGACATCGCATTCATGACGATGAAGACGATGGCGAGCACCAGCGGCACCGACATGGCGACCACGATGCCCGTGCGCCAGCCCAGCGCCACGAAAGAGACGAACAGCACGATCGCGAGCGCCTCGATGAAGGAATGCACGAACTCGCCGACGGCGCGTTCGACCACCTTCGGCTGGTCGGCGATCTGCTCGACCTCGATACCCTGCGGCACGGCCTTCATGAAATCGTTGGTCGCCTTCTCGACCTCTTTGCCGAGCTCGAGGATGTTGGCGCCCTTGGCGGTGACGACGCCGATGCCGAGCGCGGGCTTGCCTTCCTGACGGGCGACGAAGGTCGGCGGATCGACGAAACCATGCGTGACGGTCGCGATATCGCCGAGCCGGAACACGCGGCCGTTGCTTTCGACCGGGGTCTCGGCAACCGCCTTGGCGCCATCCAGCGCGCCGGTGACGCGCAGCGGCACGCGCTGCGAGGAGGTTTCCACCGTGCCGGCGGGCGTGACGTTATTCTGCTTGGCGAGCGAATCGAACAGCGCCTGTGGCGTGATGCCGAGCGTCGCCAGCTTGGCGTGCGAGAATTCGACGAAGATGCGCTCGTCCTGGGCGCCGTAGAGATTGACCTTGGTGACGCCGGTGACCTTCAGCAGCCGCTGGCGCATGCCTTCGGCGGTCTTCTTCAACTGCGCGTAATCGGCGCCGTCGCCGGTCATCATGTAGAGAATGGAATCGACGTCGGAGAATTCGTCGTTGACGGTCGGCCCGAGCAGGCCCGCGGGCAACTGGCCCTGCACGTCGGCGAGCTTCTTGCGCAGCAGATAAAACAGGTAGGGTACGTCCTTGGGCGGGGTCGAATCCTTGAACGTGACCTGCATCGCCGTGAACGACGGTTTTGAATAGGTCTGCACCTTCTCAAAGTACGGCAATTCCTGGAGCTTCTTCTCGATGGGGTCGGCGACCTGGGTCTGCATTTCCTGCGCGGTCGCGCCGGGCCAGATCGCCGAAACGTTGACCACCTTCACCGTGAAGAACGGATCCTCGGCGCGGCCGAGCCGCTCGTAGGAGAAGAAGCCGGCAGCGCCCAGCATGATCATCAGGAACAGGATCAGGGTCGGATGGCTCACCGCCCAGCCCGAGAGATTGAAGCGCTTCATGTCACTCTCCAACTTCGAAATCTGTTTGCATTTCCACCGTCATTGCGAGCGAAGCGAAGCAATCCATCCAGCCACGGAAAGAAAGAGTGGATTGCTTCGTCGCGTACGCTCCTCGCAATGACGGCCAGGCAATGACGGGACTAGAACGACAGCGACGAGACCACCCGGACCTTCTGAGCCGGATCGATCTTCTGCACGCCGAGCGCGACCACCTTGGCGCCGTCGTTGACGCCGCCGGAGATCACGACGGCATTGCTCTCGTAGGACTTCACGACGACCGGCTGCAGTTTCACCGCGCCGGCATCATCGACGGTATAGAGCGAGGGGTTGCTGCCCTGGCTGAACAGCGCCGACAGCGGCAGTTTGGCGACGCGCTCGGTGGCGGCATCCGCCAGCGTCAGCGTCGCGGTCATGCCGAGCGAGACCTTGTCATCGGCTTCCGGCAGCGAGAACTTTGCAAGATAGGTCCGGGTCGCCGGATCGGCCGAGGGCGCGATCTCGCGCAGCTTCGCGGTATATTTCTTTTCCGCATCCGACCACAGCGTCACGGTGGCAGTGCCGGACTTCGCGCGGCCGACCAGCGTCTCGGGGATCGCGACCACGGCTTCCTTTTCGGCAAAGCGCGCGACGCGGATCGCGGTCTGGCCGGAGGCCACGACCTGGCCGGGATCGATCAGGGTCGCGGTGACGACGCCGCGGCTGTCGGCCAGCAGCGTTGCATAAGAGAGAGAGTTCTTGGTGAGTTCGACCGAGCGCTCGGCGCGATTGAGACGGGCGCGCGCTTCATCGGCGGCGGCGCGGCTCTGATCCATCTGGGCGTCGGTGGTCCAGCCCTTGGCGCGCAGATCCTTGGCGCGCTGCTCGGACGCGCCAGCTTGTGCCAGCACGCCAGTGGCGGCGCGGAATTCGGCCTCGGCCTGCTCGGCCTGCAGCTTCAGGTCGACCTCGTCTAGAGTGGCCAGCGGCTGGCCGATATCGACGGTCTGGCCAACTTCGACCAAGCGCCTCGCGACCTTGCCGGGAACCCGGAAGCCCATGTCAGTTTCGATGCGGGGGCGGATGGTGCCGACAAAGCTTCGCTCGGGCGTCTCAGCCACATAATGGACGGTGGCGACCAGAACCGGGCGACCGGGGGCGGCCGTTTCAGCGGCTTTCTCGTTGCAGCCGGTCAAGGCGAACACCGCAAACGCCAGCGACGCCCCTGTCAAGAGCCTGTAATAGCTAGCAAAAATGGAACGGGCGAACATCGGACTCTCCATCGCAGGATCTGATGAAGAGTATTGAATGCTCACTGACGATTGTCAACATTCGTCAGTGGTCATCATTTCGTGATGGAAAATGGGGTTATGAGGTAATTGCTTTCTTAGAAACCGGTGGTGGACGGGACGGCCAAAACCGTGCCCGTCCCCAGTAAACGTAGCCTGCATTGAAGCGGTGAAAGCCGGGCTATGCGGCTGCTTCGCTACTCCGCCGAAACCTGCCGTTATTTTATCCGGCGCGGCGGGCTTTCTTGCGCGTCTTTGTAGGAACGCTCTTCCTGGCACTCCTCGCGACCTTCCGCGCAGGACCGGACTTCTTGTTGCTCGATTTCTTGCTGGCGGCCTTCTTGGCCGTATTCTTCGAGCTCGCAGATTTCGTCGTCCTTGCCTTGGCCGGACCAGCTTTCGTTGCCTTGGCTGCCGGCGCGCTGCGCCGCTTCTTCGCCGCGCGCTTCCGCCGTTCGGGGGCGGCTGCAACCGGCGGCACCATCAGCGGATCGGAAACGAGGCCGTCGGCGGCGAGCGGCACATAGGCTGCCGCGCGTTCGTCGGCTCTCAAGGCCGGTTCATCCGACTTCAGCGCCTGGCTCGCAGCTTCCGTCGCGGTGCTGGCAATGTCCTTCACCGCGTCGGTGAATTTTTCCAAAATCGATTTGTCCTTGTCCATGTCGGCTCCCTCAGCTTCCTGACATGGAACTAACCAACCCGACGGCGCCGGGTTCCTGGACGGAAACCCCTACTCCGCCAACTGAAACCGCTCGAACCGGTCCAGTTCTTCCTCGATGCGGCGCTTGTAGTCCTTGCGCGCGCCCTTCGCTGAGCCCTTGCCGACCCAGCTCCATTTCTGCATCAGCAATTTCTTGTTCTGGCGGTCGGTCTTCAGATCGATAGCGGCGACGATGTCGCTGCCTGCCAGGACCGGCAGCGCGAAATAGCCGAACAGGCGCTTCTCCTTCGGCACATAGGCCTCGAAGCGGTGGCCGTAATCGAAAAACAATTCGGTGCGCTTGCGCTGGATGATCAGGGGGTCGAACGGCGAGAGGATGTGCACCGGGCCATCGCCCGCCTCTGCCGGCGGGGTAACCTCCAGCACCTCGGGCAGCGCCCAATGCTCCTGCTTGCCGGCGCCTTCGAGCGCGACCGGCACCAATTCCTTGCGCCGCACCCGCGCCTCGATCAATCGCCGTACCGCCGCCTTGCTCGGCGCGTCGAGATGGCAGATGGAATCGAGGCTGACGAGGCCTTGCGAGCGCAACGCGCGATCGAGCAGGTAGGCGGTGAGTTCCGCCGAGGTCGCCGGCTTCGGCGGCTTGTCCCAGCCGAAATGCCGCGTCATCAGCTCATAGGTCTTGAGCATGCCGGTGCGTTCGGAGATCGTCACCTCGCCGGTGTAGAAGGCAAGCTGCAGTGCCCGCTTCGAGGGTTTGCGGCTCTGCCACAGATGTTCCTTCTCGGTCAGCACGTCGTCCTCGATGTCGCGGATGGTCAGCGCGCCGTCGCGCCGCAGCAGCCGCATCACCTTCCTTGTGTCCTCCGGCTTGACGGAAGCAAACCATCTGTGGCCCTCGCGCCGGTGCTCTCGCATCGCCGGGACGAAGAAGCGAATATCCTTCGCCGGCACATAGGACAGCGCATGCGTCCAGTATTCGAACACGCTCTTGTCGACGCTCTGCGCCTGGCGCAGGTCCGCGCGGGCATAGGCCGGGATGCGGCTATAGAGAATGTGATGATGGCAGCGCTCGATGACGTGGATGGTGTCGATCTGCACATAGCCGAGATGGTCCACCGCCGCCGCAACCGCCTGCGGTCCGGCGCCGAACGGCTCGTTCGTATCGAGCCGCTGGGCATGCAGCCAGATTCGCCGGGCCTCGGTTTTGGCCAGGGGGTGGGGTTCAGTCGCGCGGGGCATCGCGCGGCAATGTAGCGGGATTCGCGCGCGTGGGGAGTCCCGGGTTCCGAGGTCGCCACTTCGCCGCGCAAACTCACCTCACCGCTTTTGCCGCTCCCCCACGCTGCCGGTTGCGATTTCG
Source organism: Bradyrhizobium sp. SRL28 (assembly GCF_018596315.1). Taxonomy (GTDB): domain Bacteria; phylum Pseudomonadota; class Alphaproteobacteria; order Rhizobiales; family Xanthobacteraceae; genus Bradyrhizobium. The sequence goes on from NZ_JAHEAG010000003.1 coordinate 232,913, forward strand.
GCCTCGCAGGAGGCGCGGCCGGCCTGGGGCGCATGGCATTTGTAGACGTGGCCGGTGAGGCGATCGACCAGCCACGCGCTCTCCTCTGTCGGGCTTTCAAACCCGACATAGCGGCTGCCGAGCGCGTTGATCAGCGTCGACAGCAAAATTGCAGCGGCGATCATCGCCGCGCCGATCAGTGTTGGCATTGAACTTCCGGAACCAGCAGGCTCCGATGCGCTGGTGCGATAACCCTGGTACTCACGCTGACGCTTGACTGACTGTAACACCCGCCCCGCCCGTTTGGTTGCCCCGAACGAATTCTTCTTCAGATTTTTTGTGAGTAGATTTGCTAGGCGCGCATCTGGCCGATTTGTTGTCCACAGATCGGCGCTGGCGCGACGGCACACAGTTTTTCTTTTCTGTAGCCTGCGGCGTGAAGTGATGCAGCGGTCGCTTATCCCGCAAGACTACGGATGCCAGCCCGCACCGTCCTGTCACTGCAGTGCGTTGTGCTGCGGCACATTGAGATCGCCGCGCCACGCAGCGCGAGTTGCCTCCACCTTGCCGGAAGCCCTGATGTCGAAGTCGAGGCCAGCCAGGCGGCGCCCGACATCGCGGCAGCGGGTCGCGGTTGAGCCTGCGACGTCCGGCCTGGGTAGCGTCTGCGAGAAGGCGACCCGCTTCCGCGTCGCTGATCGAAAGGGTGCTTCAGATCACGCAAGCCAGATTGGATGATTGGTCTACCGAAGATGCCGCGAGACGTAAAAATGACGGCGTATCGGCTTCAAACATCCCTGCGATGCCGACTCAAGCCAGCCCTAGTCGGAAAGCTGGCGTTATCAATGTGACTTGAATCACATTGTCCGCTTTGAACCCGTCCTATCCTCGAAGCATCAAAACGTCATGCACGCCACTTTGCAGGGCGTTTAACAGTGAGGATTAAGACAATGACCCGCTTTCTTTCCATCATGACTATCAGCGCCGCGCTGTCGATGACGGCAGGCCTGGCTGCCGCCGGCGACACCGTCTCGGCCGACAAGATCCTGGATGCCCTGAAGCCGAAGCCGGGCGCGACCCGCGGCCTTTCGACCGGCCCGCAGCAGCCGGTCGACTCCGCCGTACAGGCCAAGGAAATCGGCTTCGTCAACACGCTGCGCAATCGCAAGACGCGGTCGCTGTCGCTCGGCGAGCGCCAGGAAATTGCGGAACTTGCCGCGAGCAAGCCGAAGATCGATCTCGAAATCCAGTTCGACTACAACTCGGCCGACATCAGCAAGGGCTCGGTGACCGCCGTGCAGGAACTCGGCAAGGCGCTCTCCGATGCGAGCCTGAAGGGGTCGACCTTCGTGGTTGCCGGTCATACCGACGCGATCGGCGGCGAAGCATATAACCAGGATCTTTCCGAGCGCCGCGCCGACACGATCAAGAAGTACCTGACCGAGAAGTACGGCATCACCGGTTCCAACCTCGTGACCGTCGGTTACGGCAAGACCAAGCCGAAGGATGCGAATGCACCGATGGACCCGGCCAACCGCCGCGTTCAGGTCGTCAACATGGACACCAAGACCGCGTCGAAGTGAGGTCTTGAAGGCCAATCCGCCTGCCGCTTGCGGCAGGCGGATTTCCATTTGTCACGACCGCGACGCGACATGACGGCTCTAGCTAACGTGCCGGAACGATATCCAACCTTTGCCAAGTCCGTGGCCAAGCCTGGGTGTCTTGCCGCGGGGGATCCGCTACATCGCTATCGGCGCGCAGCATAACTGGCTTAGGGCGCTTTGACAGTCCGCCAAGTGCTGCCTTTTGTGCGATCCAACTACGGCTTCGAAAGCTATCGAGCAGGTTCAAATCGGGGATACGCAACTACCGATTCTTGCGATTGGTTGAACGGGCAATTCCACGGCTCGCTGCATAGCAACGGCGCCCGCCCCACCAAAGAGGGACACTTCTTTTCCATCCCCGGACCAACCGGTGAGGGGCGCATCCCTCAGCGAGTGTAGCTTCAGAATCCGTCGTCGGCCGGAGTGAGCCGGGCGCGTGCCTGCGACAACACGTCGTAAGGCTGTCCACGATGGAGCTCGGTGCACGCGTTCAACGATCTTGGCTGTGATCGATGTCACCGCCGTCCAGCGCGAAGGGTCCTCGCCCTCGTGATCCCAAGCCATCTGAACCGCACGGGCCCGGGCGCTCGGTGAAACTTGTTCGTCGTTTTGCCTGTCATGGCTCTACCTCTAAGGAGTTCGGCAAACCGGGGCGCGGTTCAGCTTCGCTGCGGAAACCTGTTGAGGGTCCACAGTTAACAGCTAGGATCGGCAAGTCCTGCCTTCTCCGGCAGGACTTGCCGATCCCTTGCGTGCATTGGCCACGGAAACATCGGTATTTTCAAGCCTTTTCCCCCTGGCCCAAGACTTGCCTTTAGGTTGAGTACTGGGGAATCAAGTTGAGTGCTGAGGAAAGGAAGATCCATGATCTCAGGTATGTCTAACGTCGCGTCGAGTTACTTACGCCCCGCATCGACGTTCACTCCAAGTTCGACATTGACACCGGCCGACGCCCAGTCGGATGCGTCGGCCCCGACGGATGCGGGGGCGAACAGCCCCCGGATCAACGTCTCTCAACTCAAGCCGCTGCAAGGGGCCAGGTTCATATCGGCGGCCGACGATCCCGTTTTGCACGACTTGTTGGCGACGAACTGGCTGACGACCCATGGCACGAGCGCAACGCAATCGTTCGTCTCAGACGATGCGCCCCAGAACACCTACGCGCAGGTGAAGGTCGACGGCAAGGTGGTCGCCACCCTGTACAACGGCGGATCCTCGACGATAACCAACGAGGCGGCGGCGAAGCTCGGCGACCTGCAGGACCCACCGGGTCTCAGCGGACCAAACCTAGCGCAGTGGCGAGCCGACAACTATGCAAGACTGCTTGGCGGAACAGTCGAGAAAGCTCCCACCGCAATCACGCAGTCTCAATGGACGCCGCACGAAAGCAACTCCACTACCTATAGCCGCGATCAACTCGACGCGGCGTTCCAGGCAATGTTGGCTGAGGGTCAAAAGGCCACTGCGCAACGCCAATCGTCCTACCTCGCGTCACAGGCGCAGGCCGGCACAAGCGCGGATTTCAGCGCCTGACCATGATATGAATGGCTTGTCTCCCTGGCGACACCAGTAACGATCTGCTCGCCGAAATCCGGTTCGCTCGGATTCCTGGCGGGCACGAGTGCTGAGGACGAGGAGTGCGAATGACCATTGCAATGAGCTATTTGCGCCCTGCAAACATACAGGACGGCACTGACGCCGGCCGACGTCGATTCGGCTCTGACGTGGAATCCTGAGTGCAAACCAAACCCGGAATGCCGGACTCAGGTCGAATGGATTTACGGAGATGCCAAAGACAATATTTGAATGCGCGTCTTGTCTGCCAAGAAATTTTGCCAATGTGATTTGAGCACACAAGCAGTTCCAAGTGGGCCAAGCGCCGAACAGCCATAACTTGGATTGAAAGCGCCACGATATCTGACGATGAAAGCGACGCCCTCTGCTCCCTTGGCTTTCTTCGAATTTCAATCAATGTTGAATGTAATATCTGCTGCGTAAGATCGGATCGCCGACCGTGGCTTCTTAACAGCCCCGTTCGATGGTCGGAGCTTTCAAATTTGTGTCGGGAAAGTTCTTGCCCCTACGCTTTGCCCGACGACGTCGTCATAGACAATCTCTGCCCACAAGCGCAAAGCGATTCGCCGGCTCATCCATGCAGCTGGCGCAGCCCGTGTAGTCAAATTCACACACTACCTTAGATTGACGCGCGTGTTATACACGGCATGCGGTTCGGGTCGAGTGTTCGCATCGTGCTGGTACCGGCCACCGCATTGTCACTCCCAATGAGGCTCACATGGCATTATGGAACGGAAGCAGCGCTAACGATCTTATCGACTGGAGCACGCGTCCACTCGACGGAACTGGCGACACTGGGCACTCCATGAATGGTTTTGGCGGCGATGATCAGATCATAGGCAGCAACACGCTGTCGAATATCATCGACGGCGGGACCGGTAACGACCGAGTCACCGGTGGCAATGTTGCCGACATCCTGCTCGGCGGCGATGGCAATGACACGCTGATAGGTAATGGCGGTAACGACAACCTGACCGGCGGGATAGGCAACGATATCCTTGATGGCGGAGCCGGTGGCGACGTCATGCGTGGTAATCAAGGCAACGACGAATATCAAATTCGGATCAGTAATGCTGGCATCGACATCGCCGCCGATGATCTCAGCGCCGCCAATGTCACCGGCTTTGGCGGGGGAACAGCAGATACTATCCGTGTTTTGGATAGTACCGGCGCGACCCTGATGTTATTCCAGAACGGCAATGATTTGTTGGTCACCAACGCGGCCGATGTCTCGGATGGATTCATCGACAGTGGCGTGGCCATCTACAACTTCTTCCTAGGCGGCAACAATGTTGTCGAATTCGCCATCGGCAGCGACGGCAACGGATATGATCTGACGACGCTGCTTTCGCCATCGCCTATGGCGCGGGCGGCTCAACCGGACGCCTCGGCCGACTACGCCCCCGTCTCATTCGACGGCCACGAGGTCCTGCAATTGCAGGCGCTCCCCCTGCAGCACGAGGATCTTCTGCTCTAGCCGCGAGTTCTTAGCGGAATGGGCGAAATACTGGCAACCGGCGACTCCCTTCTGGTTGATCAGCAATTCGCGTTTCAGAAAGATCCGGGTTCCTGTTAGCCGGCGGATAGATTGGAGTTGATCGCATTCGCCGGCAAAGCCATCTGGGATCGGGTTCACATCATCAGCGCAGCAGCTTCTGTCCCTTCCGTGCCGAACATCATCGGCACGGAAGGCGATGATGTCCTTCTGCCACTGCAGAGCAAACTTCATCGATGATCGTGGCTGAAAACGATGCGCTGCGCGACGGCCACAGAATCATCGGAAACGTATGAGTCGGCTTTACCATGAGGGATACGCCTACCAGGCTTGAGAGACATGGCAAGCAAAGTTCCGGAAGACGAGTTGCGGCTGGCACTGGCTGCGTGCCACCGCGCATTGGTGGTGGTCGCGATCGCCAGTGCGATCATCAATGCTCTCTATTTGACCGGCTCGTTCTATATGCTGCAAGTCTACGATCGAGTGATTCCCAGTCGCAGCGTCGCAACGCTCGTCGGCCTCTCCATACTCGTCATGCTGCTCTATGGATTCCAGGCGATACTCGACTTGATCCGTGGGCGAATGCTTGTCAGGATTGCCCGATCTCTCGGGCAAGACCTAAGCCTGCGCGTTTATCATTCGATTTCACGGCTGTCGCTGACGAGCCGAAGCGTCGGCGACGGGTTGCAGCCGATGCGGGACCTCGATCAGGTGCGCGGTTTTCTTTCGAGTCCAGGGCCGCTGGCGTTTTTGGACCTACCCTGGCTCCCGTTCTATGTCGGAATCTGTTTTTTATTTCATTTCTGGATCGGGTGCGCGGCTCTCCTTGGCGCCCTGTTTCTCGTGATGCTGACTGTCCTCACTGACCGATTCACCAAAGGGCCGCAGCGGGCGGCCACAGCTTTCGCAGTCCGGCGAAACGCTCTTGCCGAATCTTCCCGCAGAAATGCCGAAGCTCTTTATACCATGGGAATGACCTCGCGTCTGGCGGCTCAGTGGGGCGAGGCAAATGTAAAATATCTTGATGCCCAGCAGCGAACGAGCGACATCGGCGGCGGCTTCGGCGCGATCTCAAAAACAGCGCGCATGGTGCTGCAATCCGCTATGCTCGGCATCGGCTCCTATCTCGTTATCAATCAACAGGCGACGGGTGGCGTCATCATCGCCGGCTCGATCATAGGCGGGCGAGCCCTGGCGCCGATCGATCTGGTAATTGTGCATTGGAAGAACTTCGTTTCTTGCCGGCAAAGCTGGCACCGTCTCAATGACCTGCTGCGGCTGCTTCCTGAGCCCCCAAATCAGATGGCGCTGCCAAAGCCCGCTGCCACATTCGAGGTTGAGACAATCAGCGTCGTTCCGGCTGGCGAAACGCGGATCGTGGTTCATGACGTATCCCTTCGTCTCGAGAAGGGCCGCGGCCTCGGCATCGTCGGGCCGAGTGCCGGCGGCAAGTCATGCCTCGTTCGTGCGCTGGTAGGAATTTGGAAGCCCGTCCGGGGCACAATCCGCATCGACGGCGCAGCGCTCGATCAATGGCTTCCGGAAACGTTGGGCCAGTATATCGGCTATCTGCCGCAAGATGTCGAGCTTCTCGCTGGTACCGTGGCGGAGAACATTTCAAGGTTTGAGCCTGGCGCCGACGCCGCCAAAGTCTTGGCAGCCGCAAATCTTGCGGGGGTCCATGATCTGATCCTGAGGTTGCCGAACGGATACGAGACCAATATCGGCGAAAATGGCAGTTCGCTTTCGGCCGGGCAGCGGCAGCGCATTGCTCTTGCGCGCGCGCTCTATGGTGACCCGTTTCTTGTGGTGCTTGATGAGCCGAACTCTAATCTCGACCCTGAGGGCGAGGAAGCTTTGACCCGGGCCATACTTGCCGTTCGCGCACGTGGCGGGATCGCCATTGTGGTTGCACACCGCCCGAGCGCGCTGTCCGGTGTTGATCTCGTCATGGTCATGGCGCAGGGGAGGTGTCAAGCGTTTGGACCTAAAGAGGAGGTATTGTCGAATATGCCTCGTCGTCCTTCTGCACCACCAACACTAGGAGCGCGCAGGGTCCTGAACGAAATCGGTGTGTCACCGCCATGAGTGACTCCCTGCCAAACATGAGGTCGTCGTTGCGGCGCCACATCTGGGCTGTTGCGACAATTTCGGTCATCTTGGTCATTGGCCTCGGCGGTTGGGCGACGACCATGGAATTTTCTGGTGCGGTAATCGCCTCCGGCCAACTTGTTGTCGAAACCAATGTAAAGAAGGTTCAGCATCCGACAGGGGGGGTGATCAGCGAACTGCGGGTTCGGGACGGTAGCGAAGTCCAAGCCGGGGACATCATCGCGCGGCTGGATGAGACGCAAACGCGGGCGAACCTGGCGATCGTGATCAAGGCACTTGATGATCTCGGAGCGCGCCAGGCACGCGAACAGGCTGAGCGGGACGGGCTAGATCTCATCCGGTTTCCTCAATGGTTGCTCGATCGGATGGATGACCATAACGTTTCAGAAGCCGTCAACGGAGAGCAGAAGCAATTTGAGACGCGCCGCCTAGGCCGTACTGGCCAACGCTCCCAGTTGAAGGAACGTATTGTTCAACTGCATGAAGAGGCTGCGGGCTATGAGGCGCAGATAGGTTCAAAAGTTAAACAGGTTGAATGGATCACCAAAGAGCTTGAAGGCGTAAACAAGCTTTGGCGTCAGAACCTCATTCCTTACGCCCGCGTGACAAGTCTGGAGCGCGAGAAGGAACGCCTTGAAGGGGACCGCGGTCAACTGCTCGCATCGATTGCGCAATCCAAGGGAAAGATCGCTGAAATCGAAATCCAGATCTTACAGATCGACCAGGACATGCGCACCGAAGTCGGGAAGGATCTCGCCGACATTCGGGGAAAAATCGCGGAGTCAGTCGAAAAGAAAGTCGCGGCCGAGGATCAGCTCAAACGCGTCGATATTCGCGCACCACAGTCGGGTTATGTTCACCAGCTCTCCGTTCATACCGTCGGAGGCGTCGTCGCTCCAGGTGAGCAGATGATGCTGATCGTACCCAGCGTCGACCTACTCAACGTGGAAGCCAAGGTTCAGTCCCAGGATGTCGACCAAGTCTATATCGGGCAGAAAGCAGTTTTGCGGTTCTCATCTTTCAGCCAAAGCACAACACCTGAATTGAATGGGTTGGTGCAGCAGATCTCGGCAGATGTAAGCGAGGATCAGAAAACCGGCGCTCGCTACTACACGCTTCGCATAAGCATCCCCGAGAACGAGCTCAAGCGGTTGGGTAAGCTCAAGCTCATTCCGGGTATGCCTGTCGAAGCCTTTGTACAGACGACTCCGCGCACGGTGTTTTCGTTTCTTACCAAGTCGCTTGGCGACCAGATCGTGCTTGCCTTTCGTGAGAAGTAGCAGTCCTTTTGCAACATATTAGAGGCGGCAGACCGGCACCAGGATGGAAGTCAGAGTCTGGAATCGTGCTGAGGAGGCGCGCTTTGGTTCTCGGCTGCGGGGTTTACAATTCAACCTAGTAACGCTGCCCGTAGCCGGGCCTGCTCCGTCGCGCGCCCCCGCGGTCCCGGGAAAAACTAAGCCCGTCCCGGCGGTTAGACCGGGACGGTGAGTGAATTATAACAAAGTGGTTGCAGGGACCTGCAACCATATCAAATTGCTATTTGAGGCAGCGGCTTGAACGGGTCCATCAGTCGGCCGATCCGTGGGCAATATGAGAACCGAAACGCCAGCGACTAACTGGCTCTCGATCCGTCGCAATCTACGTCTTATCGAGAATCTCCCTGATCTTTGCCGCCAGCAAAACCTGGGTGACGGGCTTTTGCAGCAGCGACACGCCGGCATCCAGCCGGCCCTGATGCACGATCGCATCCCGCGAATATCCGGTCATGAACAGGACCCTCAGGCCGGATTGCCGGTGATGCAGTTGATCGGCCAGCTCGCGGCCGTTGAGGCCGGGCATTACGATGTCGGTCAGCAACAGATCGATCCGGAACGGACTGGCGTCGAACAGTGCCAGCGCGGCAGCTCCGTTCGCCGCCTCACGAACCCGGTAGTTCAGGTCCTTTAACGTCTCGACCAGATAGGACCTCACATCGCATTCGTCCTCGACCACCAGGACGGTCTCGCTCCCCGAACTGCCGACCAGGGGCGCCTCGCTCTGTCCGACGGTCTCGGGAGCGGCAGCGGCGCGGGGCAAGTAGATCCTGATTGTCGTTCCCTGCCCGACTTCGCTGGATATCTTGATCTCGCCGCCGGACTGCTTGACGAAGCCATAGGCCTGGCTCAATCCGAGGCCGGTGCCCTGCCCCGGTTGCTTGGTCGTGAAAAACGGGTCGAACGCTTTCTCCTGAACTTCCCGCGGCATTCCGGAACCGGTATCGCTCACGGCGACCAATACATATTGCCCGGCCGGCACACCTGCGTTCTGTTGCAGATAGCCCTCGTCGACAGAAACGTTGCTGGTCTCGATCGTCAGCTTGCCGCTGTTGGCCATCGCGCCCGAAATTTTGGCGTTCATGGCGTCCTTGGCGTTCACGACAAGATTGAGAATCGCCGCTTCCAGCTGGCTAGGGTCGACCTCGATCTGCCATAGGCCGGCTCCCTCCACGACTTCGAGCTCGACGTTCTCGCCCAGCGTACGCCTGAAGAAATCCGACATGCCGGCGATCAATTGACCGACGTTGGTCAGTTTGGGATCGAGCGGCTGCCTCCGCGCAAACGCCAGCAAGCGCTGCGTCAGCATCGCCGCGCGCTGCGCGCCGTTCGCGGCGTTGGCGATCACGCGCGTCAGCCGTTCGCGGGTGGCATCGCTCCACGAGTGCAAACAGCGATCGGCGATCTCGAGATTGCCGCTGATGATGGTGAGCAAATTGTTGAAATCGTGCGCCACGCCGCCGGTCAATTGTCCGATCGCCTCCATCTTCTGCGACTGTCGCAGCATGTCTTCGGCTTCGCGCCGGTACATGCCCTCCTGCGCCAGGGCGACTTCGGCCGCACGAAGCTGCGATGGCGAGGGCAGCGCGAGCACCTTCGGCAACAGCGGCCACAGCATCGCCGCGGTCACGATCGACGCCGCCGCGGTCATCGCCTTGACAATGCCTTCGATGCCATAGACCGGATACCAAAGCGTGATGATCGACATAATGTGCCCGACGCCGCACGCCATGATGAACAGCGCGAACGCCCAGAACACCCATCCGAAATCCACATCGCGGCGCTTCGAGACGAAGATCGACAACGCAACGGGAATCGAAAAATAGGCGGAGGCAATAACCATATCCGACGCGACGTGGAGCCAGATCAACTGCGGTTCCCACAGCAGGCATATTCCGTGCGGTGCGAACATCGATGAATCGAGCAGACGTTCGAAGAAGGCCCACATGCCGTTCGTTCCTTAAAACGGGGATTCGAGCGACTCATACGACGACGAATCTACGGCGAGCCCACAACGTACAAGTGGACCCATCATTCGACTGCGCGTTGCGCGATCGGCGCAGCGGCCGCTCAAATCCAGTTCTGGAAGATCATCAGGCGGCTGAACGTCGCCATCGAAGTGCTTATGAACGCGGCCGATATCGGCAACATTGCGGCAAAGCCGACAAAACCAACCGCAACATAGGCCCACAGCAGCCAACCGGGCATGCCGCCGCGTTTCAAGGCATAGACCAGCGCAAAGCTCGCCGTGGTCGCCGCCGGAAGGTAGTAGTAAATGAACCCGAGCGTTCGCGGCAGCAACGCCCATGCGAGGTATGTGCCGAAGAAGAACGCCAGTACCAGGAAGGCGTCGGCCCGCCGCGTCACGATCCAGTCGCGCAGGCAGATCGCGACCGCAATCAGCGCCGGCCACAGGATCAGCGGGTTCCCGAGAAAGACGACGGCGGCGATCCGGTCGTCGCCGATCTTGTCGAAGAGATACCAGACCGGGCGCACCAGGAACGGCCAGGACGGCCATGAACTCATATAGGTGTGGCCGGCGATCGCGGTCGTGGTGTTATCGCTGAAGATCCGCCGTTGCGCTTGCAGAATATCCGGGAACGAAAATCCGTAGAGCGGAATGAACGTCGCAAGATAGACGGCCGCAGGAATCAGCACGAAGCAGATGGCGAAATGCCACCACCTGAAATCGGGCCAGAGATCAGGCCGGTACCAGTCATCGGGCCGGGCGTCGGCGAATTGGGTGCGCCAGTTCTGCATCAGGCGAATCACGGCGACGATGACGATGCAGACCGCGAGCACGAACAGCCCGCTCCACTTGCAGCCGATCGACAGGCCGAAGCCGATCCCGGCAAGCGCGAACCACACATGCGGCCGCTCTCTTCGAAAGCCATGCGTGAACGCCGCGATCGCGAACAGGCTGAAGGTGAGCGCGAAAATATCCAGCATCGCGATCCGCGATTGCACGAACAGCATCTGGTTGAAGAAGGCGAGCAGGCTCGCCGCAATGGCCGGCCCTTGCGCCGCGAACAGCGCCAGGCCGCACAGATACACCGCGACGATCGCGAGCGATCCGAACAGTACGCCCGGATAGCGCCAGCCCAGCGGCCCGTCGCCGAACGAATGGATCGACAGCGCGATGAACTGCTTGGCGAGCGGCGGATGCATCGGATTGAGCATCGGTTCACGCATCACCGGCTCGAGCATCTGCCGCGCCGCCGGCACGTAATGCACCTCGTCGAAATAGAATTTCTCCGGCGTGGTGACGCCGATCAGCATCGCGAAATGCGCGAGAACAAAGAGCACTGCCGCGACAATGCTTGCGCGCAACATTGAATTATGATTAACATAAGAAGATCGAGCTAATGGCTTCACGGACAATCTGACAAGGAATCAGGGACTAGACGACATTGCAGCAAAATTGAGTGTGACGGCTCCAGTTTTTTATGTCCATCGCATTGAACGCATTTCGCTTTCACAATCACTAACCAACGGGCGTGTGCGCCGCGCGAGTGATAATTCTGCCACATCGCCCGCGCGATCCGGCGCGATGCCGGGAATAATCGATCGGTTTTGAAATGAATTTCTGTAATTGGTTTCGTTTGCTTTCTGCAATTGGTCTCGTAACGGCGTTGTTGAGTGCTTCCACACACGCGCAAACGCGCGTCGGCGAAGCAGCCGTCGTCAAGAATGAAGTGCTCCGCGTTGCCGGACCTTCGACCACCCAGATCAAGGTCGGCGATGGACTGGTCCGCGACGAAACCGTGCGCACCGGAATCGACAGCGCAACGCGGCTGGTGATGGCCGACAGCACCAACCTCTCACTCGGACCCAACGCGACGCTCAAGCTCGACCGCACCGTTTTCGACGACGAGCATCACTATCGCGAAGTCGCGGTGCGCATGACCTCGGGCGCATTTCGTTTCGTCACCGGCCATTCGGACAAGGCCGCCTACAAGATCACGACGCCGCTGGCGACCATTGGCGTGCGCGGCACCACGCTCGATATCCTGTCGCAGCGCGGCCAGACCATCGTCAACCTGCAGGACGGCGCGGCCTCGGTCTGCACGGTCAGCTTTGAATGCATCCAGCTCACCCGCCCCGGCGACACCGCCATCATCACCTCGGGCGGCGGCGGCAGGTCGACGATCAAGAAGACCAACAACCCGCCATGGACCTTTGCCGCAACCTGCAGCGCCGCGGCAGGGCTTTGCAGCAAGACGCAGTATGCGGATGCGGCGCCCGTCATTGTCGATGACGGCAGCGATCCTACGGGCATGCTGTGCGGGCGCTAACCGTGGCAAATTTCATCCGCAGCGTTCTGTTATCCGCAACGCTCATTGTCGCGCTGCTCGCGACGCAATCGTCGGCGGCATGGGCGCAGTCACCATCGCCCTCCCCGTCGCCAACGCCGAGCCCATCCCCCACGCCAACGCCAACGCCGTCGCCTTCGCCTTCGCCTTCCCCGACGCCAAGCCCCACATCGACACCAACCAACAACGCGCCACCAGTGGCCGGACCCGGTTCGAACGCCGGATCGATCAACGACCTGGCCGGACAGCGCTTCAACCAGATGATCACCAACCGCGTGCTCGGCAACGTGCTGCTGGGGGTCAACGAGCAGGTCAATTGCAATGATTGCGTCAGCGCGTTCGGTTCAGCGGGTTCGTTCTCAGCCGGCATTCACGGCCGCAAGAACCTGACGCCCAATTTGTCGCTGCTCGCCGGCATCGCCTATGCCCAGTACAATGAAGGCGGCTACCGCGTCACCAGTTCGCCGATCGGCGCGTTCGCACTGCGCTACGATTTCGTCGACTGGGGATCATCGCGGCCGTTCTTCGATATCGGCACGATCCTGTCGCCATTCCAGAAGGTGCGCTATTCGCGCAGCTACACGACAAGCCTCGGCGCGGTGTCGCTCGAAAGTTCGACCACGAGCGAGAATTACGCCGTCTATGGCCGCGCCGGCTGGATGAGCCGACTGTCGCCGCGCGATGAGGTGGCGGCTTCCGTCGAGGTCTGGCAGCTATGGCAGCGGGTAAAGGGCTACATGGACCCCACCACAGCCTTCAATCCGTTCGACGCCTCGATCGCCACGGGCACCGATCGCACCACCCTCGTCAAGGTCGGCGGACAGTGGACGCATCTGTTCGGCTCAAGCGTCGAAGCCAACATCAACGGCGGATGGGTGCAGTCCTTCGGGACGCGATCCGGCATCGTCGCCAGCGTGACCGGCGACGGCACGATCGTGCCAACGATCGGCAATCAGGGCTGGTTCGAATATGGCGGCCGGCTCGGCTTCCGTATCACCAAGGGCTGGGTCGCCGACCTCTTCCTCAACGGCACCGCCGGTCCGCAACCGGTCGGCAACACGCTTCACGGCGGCGTGGGGTTGCGGGTCAGCTATTAGGTGGGTGTAGGGTGGGCAAAGGCGCTTTGCGCCGTGCCCACCATCTCTCGGTAGATTGTCATCGTGAATGGTGGGCACGCTGCCGCTTTGCCCACCCTACGAAACCGGCGCTACGCCGCGCTCTTGCCTTCATAGGCGTGCTTCAGCCCTTCGATATCGAGCTTGACCATGCCCAGCATCGCCTGCATGGCGCGCTGCGCGCCGGCTTTATCCGCGCCGCCGACATATTCGACCAGCACCGTCGGCACGATCTGCCAGGACACGCCGTAGCGATCCTTCAGCCAGCCACAATGTTCGGCCTTGCCGCCATTAGCCAGTAGTGCGTCCCAGAGTCGGTCGACCTCGGCCTGATCGGCGCAGTCGATCTTGAAGGAGACCGCGTGCGTGTATTCCATCTTCATGCCGCCGTTCAGCGCCATGTAACTCTGGCCGGCCAGCGTGAAGTCGACCACCAGCACGGTACCGGCCTTTCCGGCAGGGCCGTCGATGGGATTGCGCTGGATCTTCTCGATCCTGGAATCCGGCAGCAGCGAAACGTAGAGGTTCGCGGCCTCCTCGGCCTCACCGCTAAACCACAGACAGGGAGAAATCTTGGACATCGGGAGAACTCCGGGTTGCGACTGGTTGAACGATCAGGCGGTGGCCGGCTGTGCAGCGGTTGCGGCCGCGACATCCATCCACATCACTTCCCAGTGGTGACCGTCCGGATCCTCGAAGCTGCGGCCATACATGAAGCCGTAATCCTGCTTCGGGCCCGGATCGGCGCCGCCGCCCGCGCCTTGCGCCTTGCCGACCATATCGTCCACCGCGTCGCGGCCGTCGGCAGACAGGCAGATCAGGACCTGGCTGGTGGCCTTGGCATCGGCGATCTTCTTCGAGGTGAATTGCCGATACTTATCGTGGGTCAGCAGCATCACGTAGATGCTCTCGGAAAACACCATGCAGGACGCCGTGTCGTCGGAGAACTGCGGGTTCTTTTCGCCGCCGATCGCCTGGTAGAAGGCGGTGGAACGGGCGAGATCGCTAACCGGCAGGTTGACGAAGATCATTTTGGCCATAATCAGGTTCCTTTCGAGGGGGTTCGAGCCAAGGACGAACCCGCGGAGACGGATCCGACATCCCTTTTCAAATTTTTTTCAGGCGGGGAAACGGCGTGCCGTCGCCGGCATCCGGCGGCGAATGGACGCTATTTGCCTTTGAAGTCGGGCTTGCGCTTTTCGGCGAACGCCTTGACGCCTTCCTTGAGGTCTTCGCTGTCCCTGATGACATCGAGCAGCCGGCGGACCTCGGCAACGCCTTCCAGTGGCCCCTTGGGCATGGCGTCGCGGGCAAGTTTCTTCAGTGCGCGGACCACCAGCGGCGCATTGGCGGCAATTTTCGCGGCCATCTCCTGGGCGAGTGCGACATGCTGTCCCTTCGGCGCGACCTTGTTCACGAAGCCGATCTGGTAAGCGCGCTCCGCCGACATTTCCTCGCCGACCAGCAGAAACTCCATGGCGATCTTGTGCGGCATCCGCGCCATCACCGAGGAGATGCCGCCGGCGGTGGTGCCGATCTTGCCCTCGGGGTAGATGAAGCGTGTGGTCTCCGACGCCACGCACATGTCGGCCATCTGCACCAGCACGAAGGCGCCGCCGACGACCCATCCGGATGTCGCGGCAATGACCGGCTTGTCGAGTTCGACGCCAAGGCCAGGCACCGCGTGCCACATGTTGACGGGGAGATCCCTGACGTCGGCGCCGACCGAAAAATATTTCTCTTCGGATGACGCAAGCACCGCAACGCGGTCGTCGCTTTCGTGAAAGCGGAGCCAGGCTTCGCGCAGTTCATCGCACAGGGCGTTGTTGAGCGCATTGTGCGCCGACGCGCGATCCATGGTGATGGTAGCGACGTGGCCCACGCTCTCATAGCGAACAAGCGTCATGGTACTCCCCCGACATCCGCACGATGGCGGCCTTTGTTATTATTTCTTCTCGGCGGGATCGCGGTGCACGGGATCGACCCACAGCACGGTCTCCGGCTTTTCCACCGGCTCGATGTCGAGATTGATCGCCACCGCCTCGCCGTCGCTACGCACCAGCACGCATTCCAGCACCTCGTCGCGGCTGGCATTGATTTCCTGATGCGGCACGTAGGGCGGAACGAAGATGAAATCGCCGGGACCGGCTTCCGCAGTGAATTGCAGATGCTCGCCCCAGCGCATCCGCGCCTTGCCCTTCACGACATAGATGATGCTTTCGAGATGGCCGTGATGATGCGCGCCGGTCTTGGCGTCGGGCCGGATCGTCACGGTGCCCGCCCATAATTTCTGCGCGCCGACGCGGGCGAAATTGATCGCGGCCTTGCGGTCCATGCCGGCGGTGGACGGCACGTTGGGATCGAGCTGATTGCCGGGGATGACGCGGACGCCGTCATGCTTCCAGCGCTCGTCATCGCCGGGCGAATGATCATGGGAATGATGGGAATGGGTGTGGTCGTGAGTGCCGCTCATCTTGTTGCTTTCTGAATGGTTGCTCGCGGCAACGTACATAAAACCGTGATCGCAAACCAGCCAAATCGAGGAACTGCGGAGGCCTGTTGCGGGTTGTCCTTGCGAAGTTCTATCAACCTGGAAGGAGTATTTTGATGGGTGCGACCGCAGACAAGATCAAGGGTGCGACCAATGAGGCCATCGGCAAGGCAAAGCAGGGCGTCGGCGAAGCCACCGGTTCCGACCGCCTTCAGGGCGAAGGCGTGATCCCGGAAGTGAAGGGCAAGGGCCAGAAGGCCATGGGCGATGCCAAGCAAGCCGCCAAGGATGCCGCGAATGAAGCGGCCGCTGCGGCGAACAAGAACCTTTGATCGATACTCGATCTGGAATGAAAGGACCGGTCCTTAGGGCCGGTCTTTTTTCTTATGCAGCATACATCCCCTTCGTCATGGCCGGGCTTGTCCCGGCCATCCACTTCTCGAACTCGCGGCATCAAAAGACGTGGATGCCCGGGGCAAGCCCGGGCATGACGCGGATAGGGTCCCGTCAACGCCGCTTATTCATCACATCCGGATTGACGACATTCGTCGGCGTGCCCGCGGCATAGGCCAGGATCTGGTCGAAAATATCCGTGAACTGGATTTCGTATTCGTCGCGCGAGACGTAGCCGAGATGCGGCGTGCAGACCACGTTGTCCATGGTCAGCAGCGGATCATTGACGTCGCGCAGCGGTTCCTTTTCATAGACATCGATCGCCGCCATGCCAGGCCTCCCGGCGCGCAGCGCATTGACCAGCGCGTTCGGCTCGATCAGCGGCGCGCGGCTGGTGTTGACGAGGAGCGCCGAGGGTTTCATGCGCGCGAGGTCTTCCGCCTTCACGATCCCGCGCGTGGCATCGACCAAGCGCATGTGCAGCGAAAGCACGTCGCACCGTTCGAAGAAATCAGCCTTGGAGCTTGCGGTCTCGTAGCCGTCGGCGCGCGCCTTCGCGAGCGCCGGCTCGCGCGCCCACACCAGCACCTTCATGCCAAACGCCTTGCCGTAGCCGGCGACGACGGCGCCGATCCGCCCGTAGCCGTAGATACCGAGCGTCTTGCCGCGCAGGGTATGGCCGACGCCGATCTGCCATTTGCCGGCCTTGAGCGCCGCCATCTGCTGCGGGATGGCGCGCATCGCCGCCAGGATCAGGCCCCAGGTGAATTCGGCGGTCGCATAGGACGGCGTATCGGCATGCTGGCCCGACGATACGACGATGCCGAGCCGGGTGCAGGTGTCGATGTCGATATGCGGATAGACGCTGCGCTGACTGATCAGCTTCAGTTTCGGCAACCGCTCCAGAAGCGGCGTGCGTATCTGCGTACGCTCGCGGATCAGCACCAGCGCTTCGGTGTCGCGCAGCCGTTCCGCCAATGCATCGACGTCCTGAACGTGATCGTTCCAGATGGTGACGTCATGTCCGGCCAGCTTGCGGAAGCAGTCGAGGGTGCGCACCGTGTCGAAATAATCGTCGAGGATCGAAACCTTCACGATGCGCTCCCCTGTCAGCGCGCGTTACTTCACCGCCAGCAATTCGACGTCGAACATCAACGTCGCATTCGGCGGGATGACGCCGCCGGCGCCGCGCGCGCCGTAGCCGAGTTCAGGAGGAATGATCAGCGTGCGCTTGCCACCGACCTTCATGGAGCCGACGCCCTCATCCCAGCCGGCGATAACCTGCCGCATACCGATCTTGAATTCGAACGGCTCGTTGCGGTCGACCGAAGAGTCGAACTTCTTGCCCTTCTGGCCGTTCTCGTAGAGCCATCCCGTATAATGCATGACGCAGGTCTGGCCGGTCTTCGGCGTGGCGCCGGTACCTTCCTTGCTGTCGATGATCTGCAAGCCTGAAGCTGTGGTCATGGGTTTTTTTCCTGCGGTCTGGGCCGATGCCAGCTGGGTGGCGATCGGCGTGGAAACCGCGGCCGCCATGGCGGCGAGAGCGGTCCGGATAATCGTGCGTCGGGAAGATCGCATCTTCTGCACCTCGTTCGGGAGACCGACGTCTCTAGCCCAGAGCGGGCCATTTCCATAGCCATTTTTCGGCCGTCGGCCATGTTTCAGCCGCTGTTGCCGCCGTCACGATCGATCGCAAAATCTGTGAGCAGCGGCGAGGTTTTTCCGGCGATCAGATCACCGATCAGGCACGCGGCGAGAAAACTGAAGGTGATGCCGTTGCCGCCATAGCCGTAAGCCGCATAGACGCCCTTGGCGCCGGGGACCGGGCCGATCAGCGGCAAGCCGTCGCTCGTGGTATCGAATGTGCCGGACCAGCTAAACTCGATGTCGGTCCTTGCGGCGGGCCAAAGCGCCGCGAGCCGTTGCGCGAGTGCGCGCGATTTCTGGGGGATAAGGCGATCGCGCGCCTCCGGTTCGACAATCTCCGTGCTGTCCTCGCCGCCGATGATGATGCGCCCTGCCCGGGTCGTTCGGGCATAGAGATAATCCTTCGCATCCTCCCAGATCAGCGTGTCATCCTTCCAGATATTTTGCGGCTGCGGCACGGTTGCGATCGCCCAGCTCGACGACACCGCATGCACGGTGGACTGAACGATATCGGGCATGACATAGCCGGTGGCAAGAACGACGGACCGCGCCTCGATCTCGCCACCACTTGCGAGACGAACGCCCACCGACCGTCCGGCGGCATCGAATGCGACGGCCTCGCCCTCGAACAACCGCGCGCCGCGCGCGACAGCCAGCCCGAGCAGCCCGTGCGCCAATTGTATGGGATCGGCATCGGCCGCACCCGGGGAGACGATCGCCCCGGCACGCGCGAACCCGAAACGATCGAGCAGCATGCCATGATCGAGAAAATCGCCGGGCAGCGCGGCGCGCTCGCGCAACCGATGCTCTTCGAGCAGCTCTCCGATGCTATCGCCTGCCGCAAGGCACAGCGAATTTTTCGCGCGCATGTCGCAGGTAATGCCGAGTTGCCCCACGAGCGATTTCAGGCCGGCGACGGCATCGAAGCTGGCGCGATAGGCCCGCGCGGCGCGCTCGAAGCCATAGACTTCGCTCAGTTGCCATAGCGGCTGGTCGATTTCCCATAGCAGCATCGACGTGGAAGCCGCCGTGCTGCCGTGGCCGGGAAACTCACGATCGACGATGACGACGTTAAGCCCCTGCCGGGTCAGGCGCTCGGCGACCAATGATCCCGTAATGCCGGCCCCGACAATGAGCGCATCACATCTAAGATTTTCGC
The DNA here is from genome assembly GCF_018596315.1 of Bradyrhizobium sp. SRL28. GTDB lineage: Bacteria > Pseudomonadota > Alphaproteobacteria > Rhizobiales > Xanthobacteraceae > Bradyrhizobium. The sequence continues at coordinate 252,115 of NZ_JAHEAG010000003.1, forward strand.
CCATTTCGAGGCGCGACGGACGTCCTGACTTTGCAAACCACGGCGAACGGCCGCCGCGCAGGTCGGCCTGTTGCGTATCATCTGAATCAAGAATGCTGATAATAAACCTCTGGCAACAGACAACCGGCCGCTGCCATGCGGACGGCTGCGGCCCATCGCTCTAACGAAAGCGACGGGCTGTTGTTCCGGAAGTAGTGAGAACCGAAGGGCTCAGTAGCCCAGCGCGCAACCGTCCTTGCGGGGATCGGAGCCGCCGGTCAGCGTGCCCTTGTCCCAGTCGATCCAGATCGCCTGGCCGCCGCCGAGCGGTCCGACCACGCTGGTGGTCTTGTGGCCGATCTTCTTCAGGCCCTCGACGATCTCGGCCGGCACGCTGTCCTCGAGCTGGTAGAAGCCCTCGTAATGCAGGCCGCGCGGCATATCGATGGCTTCCTGCACGTCGCAGCCATAGTCGAGGATGTTGGTCAGCACATGGCTCTGCCCCACCGGCTGATATTGCCCGCCCATGACGCCGAACGGCATCACCGCGCGGCCGTTTTTGGTGGCGAGGCTCGGAATGATCGTGTGCAGCGGCCGCTTGCCCGGCGCGATGCAGTTGGGATGGCCGGGCTGAATCCGGAAACCGCCGGCGCGGTTCTGCAGCAGGATGCCGGTCTTGTTGGACACGATCGCCGAACCGAAGGAATGCGCGATCGAGTTGATGAACGAGCAGACGTTACGGTCCTTGTCGACCACGGTGATGTAGACCGTGGACGGATTCATCGGCGGTGCAACGTTCGGCAGGTCGAGCAGCCGGTCCATCCTGATATTCTTGATGTGCTCCTCGGCGAATTCCTTGGCGAGGATGCCGGCGACGTCGACGTGCACCTGCTGCGGATCGCCGATGTACTGCTCACGCATCATGTAGGCGATGCGCGCGGCCTCCGCTTCGAGATGGAAGCGCTCAATGCTGAGCGGCGCAAATTTCGTCAGGTCGAAGCGGGAGAGGATGTTCAGCATCACCAGCATGGTAATGCCCGGGCCATTCGGCGGGCACTGCCAGACGTCGTGCCCCTTGTACATCGTGCCGATCGGCGACGTGGTTTCGGTCGAATGCGCAGCGAAGTCTTCCAGCGTGTGCAGGCCGCCGATCCCGCGGAGCGTCTCCACCATGTCGGCGGCGATCTCGCCGGCATAGAACGCGTCGCGCCCGTTCTTGGCGATCGCGCGCAGCGTCTTGCCCAGTTCCGGCTGATGAATGATGTCGCCGGCCACCGCTGGTTTTCCATGCGGCAGCAGGTAGCGCTCGGTGTTGGTGCCGTTCTTCAGCTTCTCGAACTGGTTCTTCCAGTCGAAGGCGATGCGGGGCGCAACGATGTAGCCTTCTTCGGCCGCCTTGATCGCGGGCTGCAGCAGTGTGTCGAGCCCCATCTTGCCGTGGTCACGCAGGATCGTATCCCAGGCGTCGATCGCGCCGGGAATGCTCACCGAGTGGGCCGAAGTCAGCGGCACCGAGTGGATCTTGCGCTCCAGATACCATTCGGCCGTTGCCGCCATCGGCGCGCGGCCGGAGCCGTTATAGGCTGTTATCTTGCCCTCGCCCTTCGGCTGGATCAGCGCATAGCAATCGCCGCCGATGCCGGTCGATTGCGGCTCGATCACCCCGAGCAGCGCGCAGGCCGCGACCGCGGCGTCCGCAGCCGTACCGCCCGCCCGCATCACGTCGATGGCGACAAGCGCGGCCTCCGGGTGCGACGTCGCCACCATCGCGTTCTGGGCATGGACCGTGGAGCGGCCGGCGAAATGGAAATTCCTCATCGCGAGTGCTTTCTTTCAGCGTTTCTTCAATATTTCTTGGGCATCCCGCTGGGGACGATCGGGTGGGTTTACAGATGGTTCTTTGGCATATTCATCCCCTGCTGGGCAATGGCTGGCATGCCAAGGTCTGGCGGTGGCAATACGCGGAATATGCAGAGCTTTACGGGGTTTCCCCTGCCCGGCCTGCCTGATAAACGGTCGCCATGCCGCTCAAGGTCGCCGCCCTCTACCAATTCGCCGCACTGCCGGATTTCCGGGAGCTGCGCGAGCCGTTGCGCGCGCTTGCGGCCGGCTTTGGGATCAAGGGCAGTGTGCTGCTGGCGCATGAGGGCATCAACGGCACGGTTGCGGGAGGCGATGAGGGCATCGACGCGTTCGTCGGCGAGTTGCAGCACGGCCCCCTCTTCGGTGGCCGGCTCGACAATCTCGAACTCAAGTTTTCGAGCGCTTCCGAGATGCCGTTCCAGCGGCTGAAGATCCGCCTCAAGAAAGAAATCGTCACGCTCGGAGATACCGCTGTCGATCCGACGCGGCAGGTCGGCACCTATGTCGAGCCGTCGGACTGGAACGAACTGATAACAGCGCCCGACACGTTGGTCATCGATACCCGCAACGCCTTCGAGGTGGCGATGGGCACGTTCGAAGGCGCGGTCGATCCCGGTCTCAAAAGCTTTGGGCAGTTCAAGGAGTTCGCCGCACAGAAACTCGATCCGGCGAAGCACAAGAGGATCGCGATGTTCTGCACCGGTGGCATCCGGTGCGAGAAGGCCAGCGCCTATCTGCTGGCGCAGGGGTTTGGTGAGGTCTATCACCTCAAGGGCGGCATCCTCCGCTATCTCGAAGGCGTGCCGGAGCAAGAGAGCCGCTGGCGCGGCGAGTGTTTTGTATTCGACGAACGCGTGGCGCTGGGCCACGGGCTGCGGCAGCGACCACCGAATGATGGCTGTCATGAGTGATGTCGACGCACTTAGCGAGCGCATCGACGCGCTGGAAATGCGGCTGTCCTATCAGGACGTGACCATCGAGACGCTGAACCAGACGATCACGGCGCAATGGACCGAGATCGACAGATTGACGCGGCAGCTGTCCGAACTGAAAGAGCGGCTGCGGGAGGCCGAAAGCAACCTGTCTGGTCCGGTCAACGAGCCACCACCGCACTACTGAACAGCCAACAAGAAAGCGGCCTCCGCGACGGAGGCCGCTTTCATGCGTTCAAACATCGGTCGGCAGGCGCTTGCATCATCCGTGCGTCGTAAACCAGACCGTCGCGGCCACCGCCACAGCGACGATCACGGCCCATACCACCGGCGAGACCTTCTTGGTGCTGCCACTCCGCGGCGAGTCGTTTGGGGCGTGGTTGAATTCGGTCTTCATCGCCGGGTCCGTCGAGCGGTGTCAGCGAAAGACGCCTCGGATCTTGTCCCACAACGACTCGTTTTCGCGATCGCCATCCGCCTTCGACGGCGAAGGTTGCGCGGCGCTCACGGGATCGGAAGCCGGAAAGCTACCCACCAGACCCTTTTCGAGCTTCTCGTGGATTTCGCGGTCGGCCAGCATCGCCTCTTGCGGATCGGCGGCGTGCTTGTCATGCGGTGCAGGGTTGAATTTCTCAGCCATAGGGTACCTCCGTGGCAGGGGTAACGCCGGGAATTTCAGTCGGTTCCACATCGCGCCTTGGCCAATCCGGAACCTGCGTGTATCAGGAGCCCAGAGATCAGCAACTCGCGCAGGAACTTTCGATTGTCACAGAAATCCGCCGTGAAACCCTTTATAGAAGTGCTGGCCGGACGCAGGCAGAAAGTGCCGCCGGTATGGATGATGCGGCAGGCCGGCCGCTATCTGCCTGAATATCGCGAGCTGCGCGCCAAGGCCGGTGGCTTCCTCGATTTGTGCTTCACGCCGGAATATGCCGCAGAAGTGACGCTGCAGCCGATCCGCCGTTTCAACTTCGACGCCGCGATCATCTTCTCTGACATTCTCGTGATTCCCTATGCGCTCGGCCGCTCGGTGCGCTTCGAGGCTGGTGAAGGCCCGCGGCTCGATCCGCTGGATACGCCGGAGCAAGTCGCGACGCTGGCGCGCGCCGCCGATTTCGGCAAGCTCGAGCCGGTCTATGAGGCGCTGCGCCGCGTGAAGCGCGAACTCGCGCCTGAGATTGCGCTGATCGGCTTCTGCGGTGCGCCGTGGACGGTCGCGACCTACATGGTCGCGGGACAGGGCACGCCGGACCAGGCGCCGGCGCGGATGATGGCCTATCGTTGTCCAGAGGCGTTCGCTGAAATCATCGACGTGCTGGTCGAGAATTCGATCCAGTATCTGCTCGGGCAACTCGAGGCCGGCGCGGACGCGTTGCAGATCTTCGATACCTGGGCCGGCGTGCTGCCGCCGCGCGAATTCGAGCGTTGGTCGATTGAGCCTGCGAAACGCATCGTCGCCGGCGTACGCGCGAAAGCGCCTGACGCAAAGATCATCGGCTTTCCCCGCGGCGCCGGCGCCATGCTGCCTGCCTATGTGGACGCGACCGGCGTCAATGCCGTCAGCATCGACTGGGCGGCGGAGCCGTCATTGATCCGCGAGCGCGTGCAAAGCCGCGTCGCGGTGCAGGGCAATCTCGACCCGCTGGCGCTGATCGCAGGCGGCGCGGCGCTGGATCGCGCCGTCGACGACGTGCTGGCGAACTATGCGCAAGGGCGGCTGATCTTCAACCTCGGCCACGGCATCCAGCCGGAAACCCCGATCGCACATGTCGAGCAGATGCTGAAGCGGGTGCGGACGTTTAAGGGTTAGCTTCGTAGCCCGGATGGAGCGCAGCGCAATCCGGGACAGCTGCTCCGCGGGTGAGAGCCCCGGATTACGCTGCGCTCCATCCGGGCTACGATCAGCCAGCTACCGCGCGTCCTCCAGAATCATGTCGGATGCCTTCTCGGCGATCATGATGGTCGGCGCGTTGGTATTGCCCGACATCAGGTCCGGCATGATGGACGCATCGACCACGCGCAGGCCGTCGATGCCGCGCACGCGCAAGCGCTGGTCGACGACGGCGAGATCGTCGCTGCCCATGCGGCAGGTCGAGGTCGGGTGATAGACCGTGCTGCCGGTGCGACGGCAGAAGTCCAGCAATTCGTCGTCGCTCTGCACTTTCGGACCGGGATCGACCTCCGCGACCGCGTAGGCCTTCAGCGCGGGTGCTGCGAGAATATTGCGCAGAATGCGGATGCCGTCGATAAAGGCGCGGCGATCGGTTTCGGTCGCGAGATAGTTGATGCGGATTTCCGGCGGAACGGAAGGATCGGCGCTCCTGATGCGCAGCGAGCCGCGGCTTTCCGGGCGCAACTGGCAGACGGAAGCGGTAAAGCCCGAGAGCGCATGCAGCTTCTCGCCCATCTTGTCGGTCGAGAACGGCAGGAAGTGAATCTGGATATCGGGCGAGGCCAGCCGCGGACTGGTCTTGAAGAAGGCGCCCGAGGTGCCGGCGGCGATCGTCAGCGGTCCCTTGCGCAAGGCGGCGTACTGAATGCCCGCCATCATCTTGCGTATCGGATGATTGACGACATCGTTCAGCGTCACCTTTTGCGCACAGCGCGTGATCAGCCGGACCTGCAAGTGGTCCTGCAGATCATTGCCGACGCCGGGTGCGTCGAGCACGATCTCGATGCCATGCTGCTTCAACAAGTCGGCCGGTCCGACGCCCGAGAGCTGCAGCAGCTGCGGCGAGTTATACGCGCCGCTGGAGACGAGGATTTCCTTGCGCGCCCGCGCCGTGCGCACGCGGCCTTCCTGCTTGTATTCGACCGCTTTGGCGCGGCGGCCTTCGAACAGGATACGCTGGGCCAGCGCCGAGGTCTCGATGTGCAGATTGCTGCGGGTCTTCGCCGGGCGCAGATAGGAGAACGCCGTGCTGGCGCGGCGGCCGCGCCTTGTCGTGGTCTGGAAAAATCCCGCGCCTTCCTGGGTCGCGCCGTTGAAATCGGGATTGGTCGGAATGCCGGTCTCGGCGGCGGCGACCACAAAGGCCTCCGACAAGGGATCATGGTGCCGCCAATCGGACACCGGCAGCGGTCCGTCGCTGCCGTGGTATTTGTCAGGCCCGCGCTGCTGGCTCTCGGCCTTCTTGAAATAGGGCAGCACGTCGTCATAGCCCCAGCCGGCATTGCCGCGCTGACGCCAGCGATCGTAATCCTCATGCTGGCCCCGCACATAAAGCAGGCCGTTGATCGAGCTCGAACCGCCGAGCACTTTTCCGCGCGGCTGGAACACCTGCCGGCCGTTCAATCCCGGCTCCGGCTCGGTCTGGTACATCCAGTTGACGGATTTTTCCTTGAACAGTTTTCCGTAGCCGAGCGGCACGTGGATCCAGAGATTGGTATCCTTCGGCCCGGCCTCCAGCAGCAACACGGAGTGCTTGCCGTCGGCGCTCAGGCGGTTGGCGAGCACGCATCCGGCCGAGCCGGCGCCGACGATCACGTAATCGAATTCGGAAGCTTCATTGTTCTTGTTCATTTGTTTCCCCGCACGCAACCTGAAACAGGTAGCGGGGCCGTCACGGGCGGTCAATTGCCTCCCGGCCGCGGGCGGGGAGAGAAAGCCGTTAGGCCGGCTGTTTTGCGAGTTTCAAAAAGTCCGGCGGCCGGCGCTCGGCGAAAGCCGTGAAAGCCTCGCGCGCCTCGGCGGTTTGCAGGCGTGCTGCGAACTGCTCGCTTTCCGCCTTGATCTGCGCCATGAGAAGCTCCGGATTGCGCATCAGCCGCTTCGTCGTGCTGACGGCACCCGCCGGCTGTTTCGCCAGCCGGGACGCGAGCGCTCTTGCTTCCGCATCGAGCTTGTCGAGCGGAACGACTCGGTTGGCGAGCCCCCACGCAAACGCGGACTTGGCATCGACGGCTTCGCCGAGCGCGAACATCTCAAAGGCGCGCGCGTAACCGATGCGGAGCGGCATCAACAGGCTGGAAGACGCTTCCGGCACCAGTGCGAGATTGACGAACGGCGTCGACAGCAGCGCGTTCTCGGCCAGCACGACCAGATCACAATGCAGCAGCATCGTGGTGCCGATGCCGACGGCGCGTCCTTGAACCGCTGCGACCAGCGGTCGGCTTGATTTTGCGAGCGCCTGCAGGAAACGGCCGACATGCCGCTCGCCCTGAACAGCGCCTGCCGCAATAGCTGCAAACTCGCCGACGTCGTTGCCTGCGGTGAACATGTCGCCCTCGCCGCGGATCAGCAGGACGCGGACGGAAGTGTCGGTTTCAGCGGCTTCGATCGCATCAGCCAGCGCGCCATACATCGCGTTGGTCAGCGCGTTCTTCTTGTCGGGGCGGGCCATCGTCAGGCTTAGAATTCCGTCTTCTTTCTCGATCTTGATATGCTCGGTCATTCGTCTTCTCTGGGAAATCTGCTTTGCATGCTGGTGAGCCAGCGCGCGACGACGTCGATCTCGGCGTCGGTAAATCCGTCCGTGAGGCGCGCGTTGATCTCAGCGAGCCCCGTTTTCGACTGCGCCAGCGCCGTGCGGCCGGCCGGTGTCAGCCACAGGCGCCACGCCCGCCCGTCATCCGGATCGGCCCGCCGCCTGATCAGGTTCGCCGACGTCATCCGGTCCACCAGCCCGCTGATGCCGGGCGGACCGAGATCGAGCGCCGCGCCCGCCTCGCCCATCAGCACGCCGTCGCGCTGGCCCAGGACGAACAGCAACCCGGACTGCGCGGCCGTGACCCCGCTTTGCTGGGTCTGCGCCGCGATCCATCGCTGCAACCGGCGTTGCGCGACGCTGAGCAGGAAAACCAGGCGATGCTCGCGGCGGGCGGTCACCTGAAAACCGGGTCCGGGAATTTATTTCGCATGCGAACTATCTACGTTAGCGCCGGACGATTGTCACTATGATTTCTGAACCCCGATCCCCGACAAACGGCGCTGGGCGCCGCAACCGGATTGGAAAACCACAGCACGGCCAATGTGCTAGGAATAAAATCGATTTTCGATTGACGACATCGCCTCCCCTCGCCAATCTGCGCCGCCATGAGCAGTATCGGGTTGAGTTTTGGTGAGAGTCTCGCCGACGAACGGCCGCGAAGCCTGACGTCGGCTGTTCAGGAGCGGTTGCGCGCGGACATTCTCTCGACCCGGCTGCTGCCCGGCCAGAAGCTGCATATCGCTGGCCTGGCCAAACAGTTTTCCGTCAGCCTCGCCGCAGTGCGCGAGGCTCTGTCGCGGCTGGTCGCGGACGGGCTGGTGCAGGCCTCCGACCAGCGCGGCTTTCGCGTCAGCCCGGTATCATCAGCCGATCTGCGCGACGTGACGCAGACCCGCGTCGATATCGAAGGGCTGGCGCTAAGGCGCTCGATCGAGCACGGCGACGCGGCTTGGCTTGAGTCGGTGGAGAAGTCTTTCACGGCGCTCTGCGCCGTCCCCCACACCTATCCCGACGATCCGACCCATCACTACGAGGAATGGGTGGTGCGGCACCACGTCTTTCATCGCACGCTGGTGAGCGCCTGCGGCTCACAATGGCTGCTCGGATTCCGCGATGTGCTGCATGAGCAGAGCGAGCGGTATCGGAGGCTGGCGATCCGGCGCAACACCGAAAAATCCCGCAACGTCGAGGCCGAACACGCAGCCATCGTGCATGCCACGCTCAAGCGCGATGCCGATGCCGCGGTTGCGGCGCTCTCCACCCACTTTCTGACGACCATGCGTCTGGTCGAGCTCGCAACTCCCAACGCTTCCGGGAGCAGCACTACCATCTGATCGATCGTTCGAAGACCAAACCAAATTCAAGAAAAGCAAAAGGGAAACGTCACCATGAGCATCACCCGACGCCACATATTGGCAACCATCGCGGCGGCCACCGTGCTTGGTGCATCAGGCATCGCGCAAGCCGCCGACACCGTCCGCATCGGGCTTCCGACCAAAACCTATTGGCCGACCACGATCGCGGAAACCGCTGTGCGCCAAAAGCTGTTCGAGAAGGAAGGCATCACCGCCGAGCTGACGATCTATCGCGGCGGCGCCGAGACGTTCGAGGCGATGGCGGCGGGCGCCGCCGACGTCATTCTCGACGCCACCTCGCTGGTGTCGGCCGGACGAAAGAAGGGCGTGAACTCCAAGGTGCTCGCCAACGCCGCCATGGGCTATTACGGCTGGCAGTTGATGACGCTTTCGAAATCGACGCTCGGCGTCAACGATCTGAAAGGCAAGAAGGTTGCCATCACCTCCGCCGGCTCCGGTTCCGACCTGCTGGCACTGTGGACCCAGCAGGACAAGAAGGTCGAATTCACCCGCGTGCCCGTCGGCGGCGGCGGCCTGGTGCCGAACCTGCTCGCCGGCAATGTCGACGCGGCCGTGGTCTATTCGCCGCTGAGCTTCCAGATTTCCAAATCGGGCGAAGCGCGCACCATCCTCGACTTCTCCAAGGAGGTGCCGCCGAACCTCGCCGCCGGCTGGATCGCACTCGACAAATACGTGCAGGACAAGCCGCAGATGGTGCAGAAGACGCTGAACGCACTGTACGGCGCGCTGATGTTCATGCGCGCCAACAAGGACGCTTCCGTCAAACTGATCACCGAACTCTATGAAATTCCCGCCGAGATCGCGGCGCTGGAATATGAAAACACCATCATGAAGCTGGAAACCGATGGCAGCATGGAGGGTCCGAAGATTCCGGAACAGCTCCAGCTCGCGCTCGACATGGCCAAGGCCGGCGGCATGAAAGACCTTGGACCCGCCGCCGAAATCATTTCGACACAGTTCAAGCCGGTTCCGACCAAATTCTGAGGCAGCCGCAATGCAAAGCGGGCTGGGTGTAAAGGCGGCGCGGGTCGCCATTGTAGTGGCGCTGTTTGCGATATGGGAAATCCTGTCGCGGACCGGCCTCGTTAATCCGCGCCTGCTGCCATCCGCGTCCGACACACTGGCAACACTCGGCGATCTCTTACAGCGGGCGAGCGTGCGCAAGGACCTTGCTGTCACCGCGACCGAGGTGGTGACCGCGTTCGCGCTCGCCGTTCCCGTCGGCGCGCTGATCGGCTTCCTGATCGCGGAGAATCGCTATTTTGCCGATGTGGCAAAGCCGCTGCTTTTCTTCGCCTTCAGCATCCCGAAATCGATATTCCTGCCGATGTTCATCCTGGTGTTCGGCGTCGGCTTTGCGCAGAAGGTCGGCTTCGGCTTCTTCTCGACCATCTTCATCGTGATCATGTCGACCACGACCGCGGTGGAGTCGGTCAAGGTCGAGCATCTGACCGTCGCCCGCTCCTATGGCGCGACGCCGATGCAGACCGCGTTCCGCGTCTATCTGCCGAGCATGCTTCCCGTTCTGCTGGAGGCGCTGCGGATCTCGATGATCTTCAATCTCACCGGCGTGATCCTCGCTGAAATGTACGCCTCGCGCGACGGCATCGGCCATCAGATCGCGACCTGGGGCGAGAACTTCCAGATGAAGCAGTTGCTGGCCGGCGTCGTGATGATCGCCGTGATCGCGATCGCCTTCAATGAACTGGTCAGATGGGTGGAGACACGATGCAGCCATTGGCGAACATAACCCCGCTGAAGCCGGCCGGTGCGATCGAAGTCCGCAATGTCGGGCAGATCTTCAAGACCACGACGCAGGACGTCGTTGCGCTCGAGGACGTTTCGCTCGACGTCAAACCCGGCCGCTTCGTCGTGCTGGTCGGCCCGAGCGGCTGCGGCAAGTCCACGCTCCTAATGATGATGGCGGGCCTGCGCCAGCAGACCTCGGGCACCATCACCATCAGCGGCGCGCCGATCCCCGAGCCCGACCCGAACCGGGTCGGCGTGGTGTTTCAGGAAGCGAGCCTGTTTCCCTGGTTGACGGCGGAAGAGAACGTCGAGTTTCCGCTGGCGCTGCGCGGCGTCGCAAAAAGCGATCGCCGCGCCCGGGCACAGGATGCGCTAAAACTGGTGGGCCTCGACGGTTTCGGCAGGCGCCATCCGCACGAACTGTCCGGTGGCATGAAGCAGCGCGTCTCGATCGCGCGCGGGCTGGTTCAGGACCCGCCGGTACTGCTGATGGACGAACCGTTTGCCGCCCTCGACGAGCAGACCCGCATGACCATGGGCGACGAACTGCTGCGGATCTGGGCTGCCACCGGCAAGACGGTGGTGTTCGTCACTCACAGCCTGACCGAAGCAGTCTATCTCGCCGACGAAGTGATCGTGATGTCGCCGCGGCCCGGCCGCATCGTCGATCATCTGCAGGTCTCACTGCCCCGCCCGCGCACCTATGAGATGCTGAGCGGTGACGCATTCGGCAGCCTGCGCGACCGCATCTGGCGGCATATCCGCAAATCGGCGTGAGGCAGAGATGACCGCAACAACGCTTCGCAGATTGATCGTAATCGGCCTGATCGCGCTGTGGGAGATCCTGCCGCGCGCAGGCGTCATTCCCGAGCTCTTTCTGCCGTCGCTGTCGTCGACGCTCGCCGCCGGCTGGAACGACGCGGGCGAATACGGCCATGCCCTCGCCGTCACGCTCTATGAGGTCGCGATCTCGATGGCATTCGCCTGCGGCGGCGGCATCCTGCTCGGCGCCATCGTCGGCAGCCTGCCGCGGCCACGGATCCTGATCATGCCGATGGTGTCGAGCCTCTATGCGGTGCCGCTGGTCATTCTCTATCCGGTGTTCACGGTGTGGCTCGGCATCGGCTCGGAATCCAAGATCGCATTCGCCTCCATTTATGGATTCCTGCCGACGATGCTGGCGACCGCCGCCGGGATCCAGACCATCGATCCGCAATTGCTGCTGGCCGCGCGCAGCATGGGCGCAACGTTGAGCCAGCGGCTGGTTCGCGTCATCATCCCGGCCGCGATACCGACGGTGCTGTCGGGACTTCGCGTCGGCGGCGCGCTCGTCATCGTCGGCGTGGTCGTGTCCGAGATGCTGATTTCATCCGCCGGCATCGGCTATCTGATCTCGCGCTACCGCACCATTCTCGACAGCCCGCACGTGTTCGCTGGCGTACTCCTGGTGCTCGCAATGGCGATTGCCTTCAACGCCGCGATCAAATGGATCGAGCGCAAGGCCGCGATCTGGCAGACGGGGTCACGTGCCGGCCAGCGCGCAGCCGACGAGATCACCGCCGGCGCGATCCAGCCTGCGACCTGACGGAGCAGCGGCGTGTTCGACCTGACGCTGACATTCGACAATGGTCCTGAGCCCGACGTGACGCCGCGCGTGCTCGATATCTTGCGCGAGCGCGGCATCAAGGCGACCTTCTTCGTGATCGGCGAGAAGCTTGGCGCTCCCGAACGCCGCCGGCTTGCGGCGCGGGCCCATGACGAAGGCCACTGGATCGGCAATCACACTTTTACGCACTCGGTGCCACTCGGGCAGCAACACGATCCCGATGCGGCACAGCATGAGATCGGGCGAACGCAGGAAGCGATCGGAGACCTCACGCACGCCAATCGCTGGTTCCGGCCATTCGGCGGCGGCGGTAATCTCGACGAGCGACTGTTGAAGCCTTCCGTGGTCGAATATCTCACGCGCAACAAGCATAGCTGCGTGCTCTGGAACGCGATCCCGCGCGACTGGGACGACCCCGACGGCTGGGCCGACCGGGCCCTGCAGCAGTGCCGGTCGCAGCCGTGGAGCCTGATGGTTCTGCACGACCTGCCCAGCGGCGCGATGGACCATCTCGATCGCTTTATCGACCGCGCCGGGAAGGCCGGCGCGCGTTTCCATCAGGACTTTCCGTCCGATTGCGTTCCGATCCGTTCGGGCGAAATCGTACAATCCATCGAACCCTATGTGTCCTCTATCGAAGAAGGTACCGAATAATGAAGATCGCGAGTTTCAAGGCAGGTCCGACGGCAACCTACGGCCTGGTAACAAATGCCGGCATCATCGACGCCGGCAAGCGGCTGAAGGATTACCCGACCCTGAAGGCGTTGCTCGCGAACGGATCGCTCGATGCCTTGCGCGCGCTGCAAAGCGAACGACCGGACTACGCGTTCGCCGAAATCGAGCTGCTGCCGACCGTTCCCGATCCGGACAAGATCTTCTGCATCGGCGTCAATTACGCTACGCATCTCGCCGAAAGCGGCCACCCCACCCCGCCGCACCCGATGATCTTCACCCGCTTTGCCAACAGCCAGGTGGGCGGCGGCCAGCCGATGATCCGACCGCTGGAGTCGGAGCGCTTCGACTATGAGGGCGAGATGGCCGTCATCATCGGCAAGACCGGCCGGCGCATTTCGCGCGAGGCCGCGCTGGCGCATGTCGCGGGCTATGCCTGCTACAATGACGGCAGCATCCGCGACTGGCAGCGCCACACCTCGCAGTTCGCGCCGGGGAAGAACTTCGTCGGCACCGGCGCGTTCGGGCCGTGGATGGTCACGACGGACGAAATCCCCGACATCAGCAAGCAGACCATCGCGACCCGCCTCAACGGCGTCGAGGTGCAGGCAGCGCCGATCTCGGATCTCGTGTTCGACGTCGCTGCCCTGATCGCCTATTGCTCGACCTTCACCGAACTCGTCCCCGGCGACGTCATCGTGACCGGCACCACCGGTGGTGTCGGCGCCTACCGCACGCCGCCGCTCTGGATGAAGGATGGCGACGTTGTGGAGGTCGAAGTCTCCGGCATCGGCGTACTGCGCAACCCGGTCAAGGATGAGGCTGCGGCCGCGGCGACCCGTGCGGCCTGAGGATTGAGTAATAATAACAAGAGCAAGGAGACGATCATGAACCTGCCAAAGCACCTGCTGCCGACCACCGTCGTCGGCAGCTACCCCCAGCCGGAATGGCTGGTCGATCGCGCGATGCTGTCGAAGGTGGTGCCGCGCACGCGCCTGCATGCGATGTGGCGGCTGCCGGCCGAGCATCTGGAGGAGGCCCAGGACGATGCTACCATCGTAGCGATCAGGGACATGGAGCGCGCCGGCATCGACATCGTGACCGACGGCGAAATCCGCCGCGAGAGCTACTCCAACCGTTTTGCCACCGCGCTCGAAGGCATCGATGACGAAAATCCGGCGATGATCACCTCACGCAGCGGACACCAGACGCCGGTGCCGCGCGTCACAGGCCCGGTGAAACGCCGCGGCCCGGTCGAGCTGCACGACATGAAATTCCTGCGCCAGAACACTGATCGCGCAGCAAAAATCACCCTGCCCGGCCCGTTCACGATGAGCCAGCAGGCGAGAGACGAATTCTACAAGGACGACGAGGAACTGGCGATGGCGTTCGCCGCCGCCGTCAACGCCGAAGCGCTCGACCTGCAAAAGGCCGGCGCCGACGTGATCCAGCTCGACGAACCCTGGGTTCGCAACAATCCCGACCTCGCCCGCCGCTATGCGGTGAAGGCGATCAACCGCGCGCTCGAAGGCATTACGGTACCGACCGTAGTGCATCTGTGTTTTGGCTACGCCGCCGTCGTGCCCGGCTCGACCAAGCCCGCCGGCTATTCCTTCCTCGCCGAACTCGCCGACACAAGCGCCGAGCAGATCTCGATCGAGGCGGCGCAGCCGAGGCTCGATCTCGGCGTGCTCAAGGATCTCTCGTCGAAGAAGATCATGCTCGGCGTGCTCGACCTTGGCAATCCCGAGATCGAATCCGCCGATGTGGTGGCCGACCGCATACGCAACGGCCTCAAGCACGTCGCGGCGGACCGGCTGGTCGTCGCCCCGGATTGCGGCATGAAATATATGCCGCGCCATGTCGCTTTCGGAAAACTGAAGGCGATGTGCGACGCGGCCGCTGTCGTTCGCAAGGAGATCAGCTAGGGTCGGGACCGCTTATCCATCCGGGCCAGAAACTGCTCGAGCGGATCCTTGTCGCCGGTCCGTTCCAGATGGATCGGCTTATGGCAAAGACGCGACCATTTTTCAGCCTCGGCCAGCCAATACACCCTGCTGGTCGGTTCGCGCTGCGCGAGCTGCCGGCAAAGTGCCGCCCGCAAGCTCAACTCAGTTTGGGTGATCATGCTATTCCCCTGCCTAGGGAGGTCATTCATCCTGACACCCGGGCAGGCAGGATCCTTGATCTAAGTCAAAGGCGCAAGGCGATAGCGCTGCGCGCAAGAATCTCCTAGATCGGCTTGCCCTGAAGCCACGCCGCGCCGCGCGCGTACAAAGCCTCGACTTCAGGGCCCATCAGGCCGGGCATGTCGCGCTTCACCGTGTAACCGATGCGGGTCTGCAAATAAGCGAGGTGCCGGTAGCCTGGTGGGAATTGCTCGAGAAGAGCTTTGTCCAGCACCGGCGCGGTGCCCGGCGTGACGGGATCCATGCGGTCCTTTTCATAGATCGGCTGGCGCAGCACGATGCCCCAGCGCCCCTCGCGCTTTTCGAGGAAATCGTAGAACCGCCCGGTGCAGAGCACGTCACACAGCACGCCTTCGACCTCGGCGCGCTGCGAGATCGTCATCTTGGTCTGCGAGATGGCGCGGTTTCCGGCGAGATCGACCGAGATGCCGCCGAGGAAATGCAGGATGCTGATACCCTTGGCCCAGGCCTTCTTGCTGATCTCGATGAACTCGTCGCCGGTGCCCTGCGTCCAGGTCGCCATCATGCGACCATCGGAATGCCAGACCGTACGGAAACGCTCCCAGTCGCCGGCATCGCGCCAGACCGCCCAGTTCTGCAACAATTCCCGGATCAGGCGGTCGTCTTCAATCTCGGCGGCACTTCCGGGCATGCTAACTCACAGTAGTTTTGCGCGAACGAACAGCGCACGCAGGGCGTTGGTCGCCTGCACGGTCAGCATCGCATTATCAGCGGCGCCCCGCAGTGCACTGACGGCATCGGCGTGCAACGCGCGGAATTCGATCCATTCGATCGAACTGAGATTGGTGATGAAGCGATAAGCCTGGCCAACGGTGTCGATCGACACCGTCTTGCCGTTCAGGTTGATCTTGAAAACCGCTCGCAGTGGCGTGTCGGAAGCGGCGGCATCGCCGGCGACTGCGCTCATGACGGCGACGGTGAACGCCGCGCCGCAGTGAGGCCTTCACGGAGGTTCGGCACGACGACGAGCCGCTTGACCTCGCCGTTTTTATACGCTGCGAGGAAGCGATCGTAATCCTTGATCGAGACACAGCCGTTGGAATCGCCGTTGGGGCCGAGCAGGTAGCTATGCACGAGCAATCCCGTTCGCCCATGCATTTCGTTTTCACCCACCGGCGTCATGCGCAGCGCCTCGACGCCATGAAACGGCTTCTCGCGCGGTTTCAAATCGTAGACGTTCGGCGGCGTTGCACCGACCATGCGCTTGTCGACAAACGCCGGATTGTCCATCAGGCTGCCCAGTCCCGAATGTGCCTCAAGCTTGGTACCGTTCGGCAGGTACACCGTGCGCGCCGAAATATCGTAAACGGCGGTCTGGCCGTCATAGCCCAGCGCCGTCAGATCCTTGCGCTCGCTGAGCAGCCCATCCCCCGGCGTCAGCGAGGCCAGTGAGAAGCGCATCGGCACCAGATCGGCGAGCTTCTCGAACATGGAGCGGTTATCCGACGAAACCGGCGCCGGATCGTTTCTCACGGACTGAAGATTGGCCAGGACCGGGCGGGAGCGCGGCAGCGGTATCGCAACTTCGGCAGACGGCGCCGGTTGCTCGGGTTGAACATTCGCGGCATCGCGCGGCTGCGCTCCCAGCGAGCTTTCGATGTGCCCGAACGCCGCATCGAAATCCGGGCGCTCCGAGCGGGCGGCGGGACGCCAGGGGTAGTTGACGGCCAGCGAACGGCGCACCGAGCCCGAACCGAAGCGCTCGTCGAACGAGGATGTGCTGCCGACATTCGCGGATGCGGGGTTGACCCAGGCGGCAGGGTCGAAATCGGTCACCCACGCGGCCAGCCCCAGCACCATGGCGAGCGCCGCTGTGCCGAATGCCGCTTCGCGGAGCAAACGGGTACCGCGGCTCGAAGCAGGCCCGGCTTTGCTGGTCGTCCTTCTATCCATCCGTCCCCGGCTCGGCGCTTCGGAATCACGTCTGATTCCTAATGGATTCACCGAATAAGTCCCACCATAATGCAAACCAAAGTAAGGCATAATCGAGACAGTTGCTCGGCGCCATCATGACCGGCCGAAGCCACGGATTCAAGCCATGTAATGGTAGACCGGGCCGAGACTTTTCCGGCGAGGCCACACTCAGGGCCGCAGAACCGGATTGGTATTCGGCGCGGGCGCCTCTTCCATCTCCGCGTGCTCCGGCAGCTTGTCGGCATGCACGGCGAGCGCCGGCCCGATCCAGATCGGATCGGCGAGATGGTCCCGGCGCGGATTGGTCGTATTCGGATGGACCAGAACGCTTAGATTGCCATGATTGAGCATCAGCCAGGGTACCAGTTCGGGGAATATCTCCCGGGCAAAGGCCACCTGGTACATGGCTTGGTCGTGCGGGCCGACCTTGACGTCGTGCCACCGTCCGAGCGTGACCGAGAACCGCTCGCCGATCCAGGCGCGCAACTGCTCGGCCTCGGCCCGCGTCGTGGCCGGATCGTAATAGATATGGGCGTGGTAGCTCGCGATTTCGCCTAATGGTCGCGGACCGCCCGCCCCCGGCTCACCCGTCATGCCTTCGCTCCACACCATATTGCGTTGAACCGGTCGAGGATCGCTGCAACCGGCCGCGTGGTCAATGTGGGTGTCAGCCCGACCGCTTCTTGCTGCTCTCGAAGACGGTCATACCAGCGGCGGGGTCGAGGTCAACCTCGGTTGCCTCCGTCAGGCGCGCCATCGTCATGTAAAAGCCGATCGCCAGGATCGACTCGACGATTTCCTGCTCGCTGAAATGCTTACGCATCGCCGCGAACACCGGCTCGGCGACCCGCACGTTCTCGATGACTTCCCGGCCGAACGCCAGCAGCGCCTGTTCGGCAGCATTGAACGCGGCGTCCTCGTATTTGCCTTGTTCGATGCAGTCGATCTGCTTTTGCGTGACGCCGACGCCGAGCGCGATCGGAACATGCTGCCGCCACTCATAGACGCCATGCTCCCACTGTGCGACCTGAAGAATCAGCAATTCGCGATTGACGTGGCTGAGCTTCTGGCGATGCAGGATCGAATTGGCGAACCGCATCGCCGGAATGAAATTGGCCTCGGCATGCGCCATCATCCGGAAGATGTTCAGCACGACCGGCATCCTGTCAAAGGACGTGCGCACGTCACCGCTGGTTGCTGCCGGGTCGATCAGGGGAAGTCTTGCCATCCGCTTGTTCCTTACGTTTTTTGTTTCTTTCTACCGCTGCGCGCTTCCGCGCACGGGTTCGAACTTACTGCTGCCGCGCGATACGCGCATCACTCAGCGTCCGCCGACTTCGCGGATGGGATCGGAGCCGTCCCAACCGGCGGCGACCTTGCGGATGTGCGCGAAGAAACTCCCCTTGCTGCCGCTGATGTCTGAAATCTCCACCACGGTGCCGGGATGGGCTTGCGTATCGAAATAGGCAAAGCGGCCCTTTTCGCCGCCGATCTGGCCTTCATGTCCCACTTTGTAGCCAAGCGACAGCGCGCGGTCGTAGAGGGCCTGATAGTCCTTGGTCCAGTACGACATGTGCTGCAGTCCTTCGCGACCGGAGTCGAGGAACTCCTTGTACATCGAGGGCGCTTCATTGCGCTGCTGGATCAGCTCGATCTGGAGATCGCCGGAATTGGCGAGCGCCACGCTCATCTCCATGGCGGAGTTCTGGCCGCGGTGGCGGAAGTAATCGGTCTTGACCTTGTCGATGTAATACCAGGGCCCGACGCCCATCACTTTGACCCAGTGATCCATGGCGGCGCGGATATCCCGCACGACATACCCGTTCTGGCAGACTGCACCAAAGATACGGCTCATCACGACCTCCTGTGTATTTGTCGACAGTCACGGCGCGCATCTTGAACCCGAGCGCTGCTTCGTCCCGTTGTTGCTTAAACCAGACGAAAACCTTCGTAGCCGCGCGCCGCGATCTCAGCGCATTTGAACCTGTAGCCTTCGCCGACATAGGGCATGAAGACGCGAGGTTTGCCCGCGATGTTGGCGCCAAGGTACCAGGAATTGGCCTTCGGAAAGAGCGTACGCTCGGCCATCTCGGCGACGTGCGTCATCCAGGCGCGTTCGGCCGCAGGCTCCGCCTCCAGGATTCGCGAGCCGCGCTTGCGCATGTAATCGATGCAGTCCGCCAACCAGTCGACGTGCTGTTCGCATGCGTTGATCATGTTGCCGATCACCGACGGGCTTCCGGGGCCGGTGATGATGAACAGGTTGGGAAAGTCCGCTACCGTGAGGCCGAGATAGGCGCGCGGCCCGTCTTTCCACGCGTCGCGCAGGGCGAGATCATTTCTTCCGCGGATGTCCATGGCGAACAGGGCGCCCGTGATGGCGTCAAAGCCGGTCGCGAAGACGAGCGCGTCCAGTTCGAACTGGCGCGCCGATGTCGTCACGCCATCGGTCGTGATCCGATCGAGCGGCTCTTCCTTGAGGTTCACCAGTTCGACGTTTTCGCGGTTGAAGGTCTCATAGTAGTTGGTATCGACACAGATGCGCTTGACCCCCAACGGGTAGCCGGTGGGGCTCAATGCCGCCGCGGTTTTGGGATCCTTCACGATCTGGCTGATCTTCTCGCGCACGAAATCGCAAGCCACGTCATTGACGGCTTCATGGGTCAGCAGGTTTGGAAACGACAGCAGAAAGCCGCCGCCGCCTTCCTGCCAAAGCTCCTCATAGCGCCGCCACTGCTCCTCGCGCGAGGGAATCGGCGCTTCAAATGCTGCGGCATTCACACGTCCGAAATTCGGGCTCTCGAGGCTTTCGAGGTAGGCCGGATAGGCCGCCTCGAATTGCTCGTAATCCGCGTCATGAAGCGGCCGGTTGCGCGCAGGCACCGAGAAATTCGGTGTGCGCTGGAACACCACGGCCTTCGCCGCCGCCTCCGCAATCAGGGGAATGGCCTGCACGCCCGATGACCCCGTGCCAATCACCCCGACGCGGAGGCCAGAGAAGTCGACCGGCTCTTCCGGCCAACGGGCGGTGTGATAGATCGGGCCGCGGAAGCTCTCGAGGCCCCCCACCTTGGGATTATTTGGCACCGACAGGCAGCCGCTCGCCATCACGCAGAAGCGGGCACGGATGCGGTCACCGCGATCCGTCGTCACCTGCCAGACCGCTTCGGCCTCATTGAATGCGGCCGCAGTGACGCGGGTCTCGAACCGGATCAGGTCGCATAATTCAAAACGCTCGGCAACGTATCGGGCGTAGTCCAGGATCTCGCGCTGCGTGGCGTATTTCTCCGACCAGCGCCACTCGCGCCGCAGATCGGAAGACCACGTATACGAGTAATAGAGACTGGGAACGTCGCAGCGGACGCCGGGGTAACGGTTCCAGTGCCAGGTCCCTCCGACCTCGGGAGCGGCCTCGAATCCGATGACCGACAGGCCCAGTTCGCGAAGCCTGTGCAGCGCATAGAGGCCGCCGAACCCCGCTCCGACGACGACGGCGTCATACTCGCCGTCGAGGGCGACGTGTTCTGGAAGGCTCATCAGGGCTTTTCCTCCAGCAGCACCCACGATTTTCCATCAAAGCGGGCCAGCCGCATGTCCTTGATGGGTGAGAAATCCTCGGAGCTGGTGTTGAGACGGACACCCGGCAGCAGCAGCGGCAATTCGACGTTCTTGAGCGCCGCCGCCTGCTTCATGACGTTCTCGCGCGTCAGATTGTCCCCGCACTGCTTCAGCACGGCGACGATCGTCTGCGCCAGCGAATAGCCATAGAGATTGCTGCCGTCATTCAGACTGCCGCGCGGATACCACTGCTTCATGAAAGCGGTCCACTCGACCATGCCCTTGTCGTTCTCCCAGGCGCTGTCCGTGGCATCCTTCATGTACGCGGCCGTGACCGCGCCGACCGACTTCTCCAGTCCTGCGGGCGCCAGCGCGGCGCCGACCGACGCACCCACGCTCGCCATGATCATCGCCGGACGCCAGTTCAGCTCATAGGCACGGCGGATCGCCTGCGCCGAGAAGCGTGGATTGGCATGCAGGAAGAAGGTGTCGACACCGGCAGTTTTCAGCGCGACGACCTGCGAGTCGACAGTCGGGTCAGAGAGTTCGTAGGAGATTTCGGCCACGATCTGCTTGGCCGCGTCGCCGAGTCCGGCCTTGAATCCCTTGAGGTAGTCTTTTCCGGAATCGTCGTTCTGATACAGGATGCCGATCTTGGCGGCCGGATGGGCGCGCATCGTGTAGCGGGCGAGAATCGCCCCCTCGATCTGATAACTGGGCTGCCATCCCATGGTCCACGGAAAATTGGCTGGATCGCTCCAGCGGGTCGCGCCGGTAGCGACGAACAGCTGCGGCACCTTCTTGCCGTTCAGATATTTCTGCACGGCGATATTGGGCGCGGTGCCGAGCGAGGCAGCCACGAACAGCACCTCATCCTGCTCGACCAGCATGCGGGTCATTTCGACGGTCTTGCTCGACTGGAATCCGTCGTCGCGCGACAGCAGGGTAATCTTGCGGCCGTTGACGCCCCCCTCGGCGTTGACCTTTTCGAAGTACGCGGCCATCGCCAGACCAATGGTGCCGTAGGAAGAGGCCGGACCGCTGTAGGGCATGGTCTGGCCGATCTTGATTTCGCTATCGGACGCGCCGGGATCGTACTTCTTTTGCGCACACACAGGCTCTATCGCCAGTGCCGCGACAACGACGCCGGCCAGAAGAGCCGGCCAGAACGTAATCTTGGACATCGCTTACTCCTCCACTCTTCTCTTTTCTTCCTTGAAGTCTTCCGTCAGCCGATCGACCGGCCGCCGTCGATGACGAGTTCGGTACCGGTGACGTAGCGGCTTTCGTCGCTGGCGAGCCACAGGATGCCGTTGGCGATATCTTCAGGCGCGGCCTTGTATCCAAGCGGGACGGCGCGTTCGGTGAGTTTATCCAGCGTTGGCCCACGCGCCGGCCCGGCATTCGAGCCATCCTCGACGGTGCCGATCAGCGTGTCCCAGATCGCGGTTTCGGTGATGCCGGGATGCAGCGAGTTGACACGCACGCCGTCCCTGGCGGCTGCGCATTCCAGCGCGACCGATTTCGTGAACAGCCGCACGCCGCCCTTGGTCGCGCAATAGCCCGAGACGTTCGGCGACGCCTTGATCCCCGCAATCGAGGAAACGTTGATAATGCTTCCGCCCCCGCCTGCCCGCATCAGCGGGAGCGAGTGCTTCACGCCGAGGAAGACGCCGTCGAGATTGACAGCGACCTGCCGCTTCCAGTCGGCGAACGCCATGTCGACCACCGGACCCGAGAGGCCAATCCCGGCATTGTTGACGAGAACGTCGAGCCTGCCGAACCGCGCCCGGGTCTGGGCCACGATCGACTGCCAGTCCTCCTCGCGCGTCACGTCGTGGTGGTAGTACTCGCACTCGCATCCGACGGCGCGCAGTTCGCGCAGCAGGCCCTCGCCTTTCTCGTCCTGCAGATCGGTTGCGACGATCCTGGCGCCCTCGCGCGCCAGCACCAGGGCTGCGCTGCGTCCGATGCCGTTGGCGGCGCCGGTCACCAAAGCGACTTTTCCTTCGACACGCCGCGTCATGTCTCGGTCCCGTTTCCCGCCTGCGGCCATTCGGCCGGTTTGTTGTTTCGGGAACGGCGGCGTGCCCGCCCCTGCTCCCGGCATTCTTTGGAAACGTTTCCATACTTTGTCTCATACTTTTGTTCAAGGCTGATTTTTATCGGGCTTTATCTTGTATATCGTTTCCAAGTTGCGCTAGAATTTGGCCCAGCTACGCCCGAGCGGCGATGCTCAAGGGAGCCCTGCAATGTCGTTGCGCCAGCCTGCACGCGCCACAATTCGCGATGTCGCAGCCCAGGCCGGCGTATCGGTCAGCAGCGTCAGCCGCGTCATGAACGGCGAGCCGCATATCAGCCCGGAATTGCACGCCCGCATCATGCGGGCGGTGAACCGCCTGCGCTTCGAGCCGCATTCGGCCGCGCAGGCCTTGCGTTCGCGCGAGAGCAAGACGATCGGCTGCATGGTCGCCGACCTCTCCAACCCGCTCTACAGCGAGATGATCAATGGCGCGGAGGAAGAATTCCAGCGCGCCGGTTACGTGCTGATGCTCGCCGCAACCCGGCACGAGCAAGACCGCGAGACGGCGTTCGTATCAGCGGTGCGCCGGCGGCGGATGGACGGGTTGCTGCTGTTCGCCGGCGACAACGCCCATACCGACTTCACCGGCGCGCTCGCAAACCTGGACCTGCCCTGCGTCGCGATCGATCGCGATGTGCCCGGCGTCCCCTCAGTGCGTGCGGATCATCGCGGCGGTGGCCTCGAAATCACGCGGTATCTCATCGGGCTCGGCCATCGCCGCATCGCGCTGCTCACCGGCCGCGCCGCGTTGCTGCCGAGTTCGGAGCGCCTTGCCGGCTATCGGCAGGCCCATACTGAGGCGAAGCTCGCGGTCGATCCCGACCTGATCCGGCCGCAGACGCAGGGCTCCAGCATTGCGTTCAGCGACGTCTGCCAATTGCTGCAGGGCGCCGACCGTCCGACCGCGATCATTACGCTCGGAACGCACATGCTGGCCGGCGTGATGGACGCGCTTGCCAGCAACGGCCTCCGCTACCCCGACGACATGTCGCTGGTGTGCATCGGCGACACTGATCTCGCCCGCCATGCAACGCCGGGCATCTCGGCGTTGACATGGGATCTGGACCAGATGGGCCGGGTCGCCGCCAACATCCTGCTCGACCGGATTCGCGGCGGCGACGAGGCCCGCAAGATCCGGCCGGTCTACCTGCCGACTCGTTTCATCCTTCGACACTCCGGCGCCAAGCCGCGCGCACCCTGATCGCGCGACTGCGTCACCGATCTCCACGACCGGCGAAGAACGCCGGCGACGAACGACCAAAACAAAAAAACGGGAAACCCTGGGAGTGAGTAAATGAAGTTACGCGCGATAATGCTTTCGCTGCTTACGCTCGCGTCGGTGGCATGTTCGGCCCGCGCCGAGGACGCGACCGACTACCCCTCCAAGAAGATCAAGATGCTGTTGCCGTTCGGGGCCGGTGGCGGCGGCGACGTGCTCGGCCGGCTGCTTGCCGACCGGATGGGCAACCGTCTCGGCCAAACCATCTACGTCGAAAACCGTACCGGCGCCGCGGGCACCATCGGCGCGCAGCAGGCGGCAACCTCCCCGCCCGATGGCTACACCATCACGATCGGCGGCATGACCACCCATGTGCTCGCGCCGGCGGTCTATCCGAACCTGCCCTATGACCCGATCAAGGACTTTACGACCATCGGACGTATTGGAACGTCGTCCATTCTTCTCATCGCAACGAAGGATTTTGCCGCCAACGATCTGCGCGGGCTGACCGAGCTATCGAAGGGTGAGCCGATCCAGTATGGAAGCTGGGGCGTCGGCTCGACCGGACATTTCTGCGGCGAAATCCTCTCCCAGAAGGCGGGCGTGCGCCTGCAGCACGTCCCGTTCAGCAGCGCGGCGAAACTCGCCAACGACCTGATGGGCGGGCATATCTTGGTGGGACTGGTCGACATGGCGACCGGGACGCCGCTAGTGAAGGACGGAAAGCTGAAGGCGCTTGCGGTATGCGGGGGACGATCCCCTAGCCTGCCTGACGTAGCGAGCTACAAGGAGCAAGGCGTCGATTTCGAACGGAGCCTGTCCTGGGTGATGTATGCGCCCGCAGGCGTTCCCGCTTCCGTTGCGCAAAAAATTTCAGCCGCGCTGAAGGCGGCGCTGGCCGAGCCCGACATCACCGAGAAGCTGTTGGCGCTCGGCATCTCGGCGGACTTCATCGCCGGAGATCAGCAGCGTGACATCAACGCGCGCGACATCGAAGCCTGGAAGAAGGTCGCCAGCGACGCGAAGATCGAGGTCAAGTAGCGATTGAACGCAAGAGGAGGGCCGAGACGATCGGCCCTCCCCGCTGTACTCCTCGAGCCCTCAGCTCGCCTTGCCGAACAGCATGGGCAACTGGCGCGGGCCGCGCACGGTGCCTTCCGACCAGGTGACCTTGCCGGCGGGATCGAGCCTGAAATCCGGAATCCGCTTCAGCCACTCCTCGATCGCAACGGTCATTTCCATGCGCGCCAGGTTGGAGCCGACGCACCGGTGAATGCCGAGACCGAACGCGGCGTGGCGATTTTCCTTGCGGTCGATCACCACCTTGTCGGCATCGGGGAACATCGCCGGATCGCGGTTGGCGGCCGGGAACGACAGCAGTACCATGTTGCCGGCCTTGACCGGGCAGCCGCTGATCGTCGTCTCCTTCATCACCTCGCGCGCCATCGTCACCGGCGAATAGGCGCGCAGGAGTTCTTCGACGGCGAGCGGCATCAGTTCGGGCTCCGCGACAAGGCGCTCGCGGTCCGCCGGCGTCTTCGCCAGATGCCAGAGCGAGGAGCCGATCGCGCTCCAGGTGGTGTCGATGCCGGCGATCAGAAGCAGCCGCAGCGAACCCAGCACATGCTCATCCGCCAGCGGATTTCCGTCCTTGTCCCTCGCATTCATCAGCGTCGAGATCAGGTCGTCGGTCGGATTCGTTTTGCGCTGCTCGATGTGGCCGGCGAAATAGCCGGTCATCTCCCTCACCGCCTCCATCAGCGCGTTGTCATCCTTGATGCCGAGTTCGAGGATGCCGTGGATCCATTTGATGAAGAGATCGCCGTCCTTCTCGGGGATTCCGAGCATGTGCGCGATGGCGCGGACCGGGATATGCTTGGTGTATCGCGCGGCGGCGTCGCATTTGCCGTCGGCAATGAACTCGTCGATCAGTTCGTTGCAGATGGCGCGCACCCGCGGCTCGAGCTTCTTCATCGCGTCCGGCGTGAACGGCGGCAATAGCAACTGCTTGGCAGGCTTGTGCTCGGGCGGATCGGAGGTGATCGGCGGCGCCCTGGCCGTGATCTCCGGCCGCACGTCGCGCACGATGACGCGCCGGGACGAAAAATGGTCGGTATCGTAGGAGATTTCCTTTACCGCCTGGTAGGTGGTCGGCATATAGCAGCCGAGGAAGCGTTCGGTGTGAACGACGGGCGAGGCCGCGCGCAATTTTTCCCAGATCGGAAACGGGTTTTCCGTCCAGGTCGGATCGGTGTGGTCGAAATCGTTGACCCAGTCGGTGACCGGGGGATGTTCGGGCATGATGCTGGCGGAATCGGACATCGGAGCAAATCCTCTGTTTGGTTCGTTCACATCCTGGTGGATTAAGTATCGCGCGACCGACTATTCCTCGGTCACCTCGATCGCGATCTCGGGGCAGTTGCTCTGGGCGAGCCAGGCCTTGTCTTCAAGAGCCTCGGGCACGGAACCGTCGCCGACTTCGTGTGCGTTGCCGAATTCGTCGAGGTCGAACAGTTCGGGTGCCAGTGATTTGCAGCGCGCGTGGCCCTGACATTTGTCCTGGTCGACGCGGATTTTCAGCTTTCCGGCCATCGCAGCGTTTCCCTTTTGTGTGGCGCGCATTGTCTCGCGCGCCCTTCCTTCGGCGCGACGGCGCAGACCCGCCGGCGCACCGCGAAGTTATATCATATTACATTCGCGATGCCGTTGTGCTGTCAAGTCAAAAGTTATAGATCATGACGTTGAAATGCCGCCTCGACCCGCACGCAAAGCGCTCAACGCCTATCACCATGGGGATCTCCGCGATGCCCTGGTGCAGGCCGCGTTGCATGAAGTCGAGCTCGGCGGCCCCGAGGCGATCAGCATCAGCGCGCTTGCCAAGATACTCGGCGTCTCGCAGCCGGCGCCCTACAAGCATTTTGCCGATCGCGAGACGCTGCTGACGGCAGTGACGGCCGAAGCGTTCCGCCAGTTCAGCGCGATGATGCGCACGGCGATCGAAAAACCGTCGAAGCAGTCGAAGCTGTCGCGCTTCGCGCAGCTCACGCTTGATTTCGGTCTGCGCCGCAACGGCATCTATCGCCTGATGTTCGCTTCGCGAACCATGGCATGCGCGCCGAAAGGCAGCGAGTTGCACAGCGCAGCAATGGAAACCTTCGAACTTCTGGTAGAAGCGCTGGAGGCCCCCGCCGTCGGGCTCTTGCGCGAGCGTAGCGCCCTGAAGGTCTGGGCCTCGCTGCACGGCGTGGTCATGCTCGCCGAACAGGGATTGCTCACCGGCCAGGTAGCCCATGTCAGCCGGGAAGAACTGGTCGAGGACATCGTCGAGGAAACAAAGCTCGCGCTGTCGGTGGCGATCGAGGCGGCTGGCAAGGCAGGCCGGTGACGGCAACGGCGCCGGCATCCGACGACACTGACAATCAGGGCCTCTATGGCGGCATGGTTCTTGGTATTGCGGCCGTCGCAGCGCTCGCCGTTGCAAACTCGCCTCTCGGGCCACAATACGAGGCGCTGTTGCGAACGACCGGCGAAGTCCGGATCGGATCGATCGGACTGAGCAAGACCGTCGATCACTGGATCAATGACGGCTTGATGGCGATATTCTTTCTCCTGGTGGGACTCGAGATCAAGCGCGAGGCGATCGAGGGCGCGCTGGCGAGCGCAAAGCAGGCCGCACTGCCCGTGATCGCCGCGTTCGGCGGCTTTGTCACACCGGCCGCGATCTTTGCCGCGGTGAACTGGGGCGACGCGCACGCGCTACGCGGTTGGGCCATACCGGCAGCCACCGACATCGCCTTTGCGCTCGGCGTCTGCGCCATGCTGGGACGACGGGTGCCGGCGTCACTGAAGACCTTTCTATTGGCGCTAGCGATCATCGACGACCTGATGGCCATCATCGTCATCGCGATCTTCTATACCGCAAACCTTTCGGTCACGGCGCTGGCGCTAGGCGGGCTCGGCGTCGCCGCGCTCGCGGTTCTCAACCTGCTCGATGTGCGCAGAGCGTCGTTCTATCTGATCGCGGGATTGTTCACCTGGGTCTGCGTGCTCAAATCGGGCGTACATGCGACGCTGGCCGGCGTCGCCGTCGGTCTCGCGATGCCGATGACACGGCATGACGGGCACAGCCTGCTCGAGGATACCGAACACGCACTCAAGCCGTGGGTTATTTTCGCCATCGTGCCGATCTTCGCTTTCGCGAATGCCGGTGTATCGCTTCATGGCCTGACCTTGTCAAAGCTGGCGGCGCCGATACCGCTCGGCATCATCGCAGGGCTTTTCGTCGGCAAACAGATCGGGGTCTTTGTCGCTTCGATCCTTGCGATCAGGCTGGGCCTGGCTGCGATGCCGGAAGGAACGACCACGACAAAGCTCTATGCAATGGCCATCCTGACCGGTATCGGCTTCACCATGAGCCTCTTCATCGGCACGCTGGCCTTCGACGACGAGGCGGTGCTGAAACAGGTCCGGCTCGGCGTCCTCGCGGCTTCGCTGCTGTCCGGCATCGTCGCCGCGCTGCTTTTTGCGGCCCTCGGCCGATCGAACGGAGTTCCGGCTTCGCGATAGGGGCGGAGCAAACGCGCCACACCCGCCATGAGATCGAAGCCCGGATGGCAGCCGCTGCTTGAATTCGCCACCGGCAAATGATCTAGCTTGTCCAGTCAAGGGCAACGCCGGTTGAGCACGAGCTTTACCAGATCCACTGCACCGCGCCGTCTGAAATTCGCGCTAGCGCGATCCGTCAGAAGCTTAGCGCTCGGCATGCTGATGTCGTTTTGCGTTACCGGCCTTGCGCTTGGAAAAGACGAAGACGACGGTGAGGAGGATGCGGCCAAAGCCAAGCCGACCCTGCCGAACGTCTACCTCGATATGCGAACCATCTACTCGACGCTGCCTGCCGGCACGCTGTCGATCGGATTTAGCGCCCCACCTTTGCTGGCGACGCTGGCGAACCTTTCCGCGCTCCGAACCCTTAACTCACCCTCCAGCCAAAGTGTCTCGATCGACCTGCCGTTGACGGTCGATGTCAACGATCGGCTCTCGGTCTATGGCGGCGTCAGTGGTGCTACGTCGCAGGCCGGCACCGATCCCTGGACCGCTTTCTCGATCTTCAGCTTTACGCTCGGATTCCAGGCCGACATCTATCAGCAGAACGGCGGAATGTTTCCGACCATCACCGTTCAATCCAACGTGTCGCGATCGACTTCGGACTCTCCGCTGGCCTCGACGACCTACAACACGATCCTGGAGGCCGGCTACGCGCTGAATGCGGATGAGACGCGAGGCCTGCTCGCGGGAATGCAGTACGCCAAGGTCCTCGTCGATACCCCGCTTGCCCGCGTCAGCCCCGATATCATGGGCTATGTCGGCGGCTATTATCAGTGGGACAACAACTGGAAGTTCACCGGCCGCTTCGGCGTGCAGCACTTCGGCGGCGCGCAGCTTCTGAACCTGACGCCGTTTCCCGCGTTCACCCAGCCGATCCTTCGGCTCGACCTCGACCGCATGGATGACGACGACAATCGGCTGTTCGGCATCACCGCGCAAATCGCCTGGACACCGAAGCCGTCGTACCAGCTAACGCTGCGAACGCCGCTCTACGCGATCAAGAATTAGCGGCCAGATTGCCGCAAGCTCACGCCGGCTGCGAATCCCGCACGGCCGCGCCGCGCAGCAGCTTGCTGATCTCCGGCTTGCAGGCGCCGCAATTGGTGCCGGCCTTCAGGCGCCGGCCGACGTCGTCGACGCTCGCCGCCCCCCTTTGGATTTCGGCCGAGATCTGATGCTGTCCGACGCCGAAGCACGAGCAGACGATCGGCCCGACGTCCTGGCCGGCATCGAGCGGTTGCCCCGTCAGCAGCGACATCCGCGCATTCGCCGACAAGGCCTGCTCTGCGAATAGCCCTGACAGCCACGACCGCGAGACCAGCTTGTGATCGGGTGCGATGAACACGCAACCTTCCAGCCGGCCGTCGCGAACGGCTGCGTAGCGGAAACGGCCGGCCTTCGGATCGCGATAGGCGATCCATTCGATGTCGTCATATCCGACGCGGAGCTGCGCCCGCGCCCAATCGCGCCAGCTCGTCGGCCGCTCGTCACCGGCGAGTTCCATCCGCCAGCATGTCCCTGAAAGCCCGCCGACCCAGTAGCCCGCTTCGGGACGCTCGATCTCCTGGCGGCTGAGGATAAAGGCATGCCATTTCGGCAAGTAAGCTGCCGCCTTGACCGGCGTGTGCTTGGACTCCGGCTGCCCGGAGATCGGATCGGTCGCCGGATTGACCAACGCGTTGACCCGGCCGTCCCCGGCATATTCGCCGTTCCAGTGCATCGGCACGAACACGCAGCCGCGCCGCTGTTCGGCGGTGACGACAACGCGCGCCACCATCTCGCCCCAGGGACTGGTCAGTCGCGCAAGCCCGCCATTCTCGACGCCGGCCATGCGTGCATCGTCGGGATGGAATTCGGCACAAGGCTCGAACATGTGCGCCAGCAGCCGCGCCGATTTTCCCGTCCGCGTCATGGTGTGCCATTGATCGCGGACCCGCCCGGTATTGAGTACCAGCGGATAGTCGCGGCTGGTCGCGTTCACGGCGGCACGCGGCGTCACCGGCACGAAACGCGCCTTGCGGTCGGCCGTGAAGAACTTTGCAGTTTCAAACATCCGCGGCGTGCCGGTCGGATATTCGCGCGTCACCGGCCACTGGATCGGGGTAAGCGCATCGTAGGCGCGATCGTCGAGCGTATTCAGGGCGGACAGATCGAAATCGCGGCTCCCTTCGTTCTCGAAACTGGAGAGTCTCGCGTGCTCACGGAAGATCGCGGCAGCGTTCGGATAGTCGAACCCCGAAAAACCCATACGCTGCGCGACGTCGCAGACGGTCTGCCAATCAGCCTTTGCAGCACCGGGCGGCGGCAGGAACCGCCGCTGCCGGGAGATGCGGCGTTCGGAGTTGGTGACGGTGCCGTCCTTTTCGCCCCAGGTAAGCGCAGGCAGCAATACGTGGGCATGACGCGTGGTGTCGGTGTGGCGCATGCAATCGGAGACGACGACGAGTTCGCATGCATCGAGCGCGGCGCGGGCGCGATCGGCATCCGGCAGGCTGACCAGCGGATTGGTGGACATGATCCAGACCGCCTTGATGCGCCGGTCGGCGATCGCATCGAACATGTCGATGGCCTTGAGGCCCTGCTTGTCCGCGATAATTGGCGACTGCCAGAAGCGTTGAACGACGTCGCGGTGCCGCGGGTTCTCGATCTCCATGTGGGCGGCCAATTGATTGGCCAACCCGCCGACTTCCCGGCCGCCCATGGCGTTGGGTTGTCCGGTCAGCGAGAACGGCCCCATGCCGGGCCGCCCGATACGACCCGTCAACAAATGACAGTTGATGATCGCATTGACCTTGTCGACGCCGCTGCTCGACTGGTTGACGCCTTGCGAATAGAGCGTGACGACCCGCTCGGTTCTGGCGAACCAGTCGAAGAACAACGCCACCGCGCCCTCGGTCAGGCCGCAGATTTCGGCAGTCTGCGCAACCGTCTGGCCGGCGACCTGTTGCAGCGCGGCTTCGGCGCCGGTGGTGGATCCATCCACGAACGCGCGGTCGATGGCATTGCGGGACGCAAGATGCGCGAGCAACCCGTTGAACAGCACCGAATCGCTGCCTGAGCGAAGCGGCAGGTGCAGATCGGCGCCATCGCATGTCGCGGTCCGCCGCGGATCGATGACGACGATGCGGCACGCAGGATTGCTGGCCTTGGCGGCCACCATGCGCTGATAAAGGATCGGATGGCACCAGGCGGCGTTGGAGCCGACAAGGACCAGCAGATCGGCGGTTTCGAGATCTTCATAGCAGCCGGGAACGGTGTCGCTGCCGAACGCGCGCTTGTGACCCGCCACGCTCGACGCCATGCACAGCCGGGAATTGGTGTCGATGTTGGCGGTGCCGATGAAGCCCTTGGCGAGCTTGTTGATGACGTAATAGTCCTCGGTCAGAATCTGGCCGGAGACATAGAAGGCGACCGAATCCGGTCCGTGCTCACGGACGATTCTGCCAAAACCCTCCGCGACATGATCGAGCGCCGCATCCCAAGTCGCTTCCTGCCCGTTGACCACAGGCGCGAGCAGCCGCCCCTCGAGGCCGATGGTCTCGGCGAGCGCCGAGCCCTTCCCGCACAGCCGTCCGAAATTGGCGGGATGCAGCGGATCGCCCCGGACGGTCACCGCGCCCAAAGCATCCCTGTCAGCGATGACGCCGCAGCCGACGCCGCAATACGGACAGGTTGTCTTCACTGGCACGGGCGATCACCCTCACTCGGCGGGCACGGCCGCCGCCGTCTGGACGCAAAGCCAGACGGTGTTGTTCTCCACCTTGGTCGGATGCGCGCGCGTACATCCCTCGTCGGGAGCGACCGCCGTACCGCTCTTGAGCTCAATGACGAAATTGTGCAGCGGACAGGTGACGCGCTTGTTGTGGACGATGCCTTGCGACAACGGTCCGCCCTTGTGCGGACAGCGGTCGTCGAGCGCGAACACCTCGTCATCGGCGGTCCGGAATACCGCGATGTCTCCGGACGCCGTCCGCACGACGCGCGAGCCGAGAACGGGAATATCGTTCAGCGTCCCGATTTCGATCCATTTCGTCATGCGAGTTCCAGCTCCGCGAGCGGGGTGAATTCGTTGCGGTCGACGCCGCGTTTGGCGCGCGCCGCCCAGGGATCGCTTTGCGAGAATTGCTGCGAATAGGCGAAGCGGCTGAACAGGGCTTTGCGGTTGGCGACATCGTCGACCACCTGCTTGCGGATGGCGTCGAGACTGACCCGATCGCACCACTTGTACATACGTTCGAGGTACCAGCCCTGCTCGCGATAGAGCTGTGTCAACGCGGCGATGACTTCGAGCGTCTCCTCCTCGGTGGCAACCTTGGTCAGGAACTCGGTTCCCTTGATGTGAAGTCCGGCGGCGCCGGCGAAGTGGATCTCGAACCCGGAATCGACGCAGACGACGCCGACGTCCTTGCAAGTGGCCTCCGCGCAATTTCGCGGGCAACCGGACACCGCAAGCTTCACCTTGGCCGGCGTCCACGAGCCCCACATGAATTTTTCGAGCTTGACGCCGAGGCCGGTCGAATCCTGCGTGCCGAAACGACACCATTCCGAACCGACACAGGTCTTCACCGTCCGCAGTCCCTTGGCATAGGCATGGCCCGACACCATGCCCGCATCGTTGAGGTCCGCCCAGACCGCGGGCAGATCCTCCTTCTTCACGCCGAGAAGATCGATACGCTGTCCGCCGGTCACCTTGACGGTCGGAATCTTGAACTTGTCCGCGACATCGGCGATGGCGCGCAATTCATCCGGCGTCGTGACGCCGCCCCACATCCGAGGCACGACCGAATACGTGCCGTCCTTCTGGATGTTGGCGTGGACGCGTTCATTGATGTAGCGCGACTGCTGATCGTCGCGATACTCGCCGGGCCAGGTGGCGAGCAGGTAATAGTTCAGGGCGGGCCGGCAGGAGTGGCAACCGTTCGGCGTCTTCCAGTCCATGAACCTCATGACGTCGGGAATGGTCTTCAATCCGTTCTCGATGATGACGCGGCGCGCGTCATCATGGCTGTGATCGGTGCACGCGCACATCGGCTTGACCTTCGGGGCCGCCGAATAGTCGCCGCCGAGCGTGAAGGCGAGAACCTGCTCGACCAGGCCGGTACAGGACCCGCAGGACGAAGATGCCTTGGTATGGGCACGCACATCGTCGATCGTGAACAGTTTCTTCTCGCTGATCGCCTTGACGATCGTGCCCTTGCAGACGCCGTTGCATCCGCAGATTTCCGTCTCATCGCTCATGGCGGCGACGGAGTTGTTGCCGCTATGGCCGCCGTCGCCGAGATTGGCGGCGCCGAATACCAGCCGCTCGCGCATGTGCGAAACGTCGGTGCCGTCGCGCAGATGCTGGAAATACCACGGGCCGTCGATGGTATCGCCATAAAGCACGGCGCCGATGATTTTCTTGTCGCGCAGAATGATCCGCTTGTAGACGCCGCGGGAAGCGTCCTGCATGACGATCTCTTCCTTGTCCGCACCCGGCGCGAAGTCGCCGGCGGAGAACAGGTCGATTCCGGTCACCTTCAATTTGGTGGAGACGACCGAACCGTCATAGGTGGCAAAGCCCTTCATGGCGAGATGGTTGGCGCAAACCTTGGCCTGGTCGAACAAGGGAGCCACGAGGCCATAGGTCTGGCGACGGTGCTGCACGCATTCACCGACGGCATAGATGCGCCCGTCATAGGTCTGCATGGTGTCGGAGACGACGATGCCGCGCTCGCAATAGAGGCCAGCCTTGCGCGCCAGTTCGAAATTCGGGCGGATGCCGACCGCCATCACGACCAGATCGGCCGAGATCTCCTCGCCGTCAGCGAAGCGCACGCCCGTCACGCGATCCTCACCAAGGATCGCTTCCGTCTGCGCGGGCATCTTGAACACCATGCCGCGCTCTTCGAGCGACTTGCGCAGCAATCCGCCCGCGACCTGATCGAGCTGGCGCTCCATCAGCGTGTCGAGCAGATGCACCACGGTGACGTTCATGCCGCGCTTCATCAGTCCGTTGGCGGCTTCGAGGCCGAGCAGACCACCGCCGATCACGACGGCATTCTTGTAGCTCGTCGAGGCCTGGACCATGCGCTCGACGTCCTGAATGTCGCGAAAGCCGATGACGCCCGGGAGGTCCTTGCCCGGAAGCGGCAACATGATCGGGTTCGAACCGGTGGCGATCAGCAGGCGATCATACGGCACCCGCGCACCATCAGCGGTGACGACTTCGCAGGTACGCCGATCGATCATCTCGATCATTTCGCCCTTGCGCAGCGTGATGCCGTTATCCTCGTACCACTGCTCCGTGTTGAGCATGATGTCATTGACGGTCTTCTCGCCGGCGAGCACGGGCGACAGCAGAATTCGGTTGTAGTTGCCGTATGGTTCAGAACCGAAGACGGTGATGTCGTAGAGATCGGGCGCACGGTCCAGCAGCACCTCGACCGTACGGATGCCGGCCATACCGTTGCCGATCACCACCAACTTTTGCTTGATTACTTTCTCGAGCATGCTCTGCCTACTAATCCTGGTTCCGATGGGCCCCGCTCGGCAACGCAGCTCTGCATCGCCGATTGGCAAAAAGTATTGATGATTTGGGAGCGCCCATCGGCGGGCAGAGAACCGTCGGCTATGACGATTGATATCTTTGGGTATTCAAGAGACGTGCCAACACCAGACCCGCAACTTCCCGGGCGCAACGCACGGCTTCAGCCGATGAATCGGTAATTGGCGGCACCTGCGCGTGCGCGAATGCCCAAAAAATCATCTACGCGGGCTATCCATTGTGCAGAGCATCAATGCTTAACCATGAGCGGGCGTTCATTTGCCCGCGAAAATGTCACGGCGCGGACAGACGGCCTTTCAGGAGCGCTTTTCCGCTGATAACCGGCACCGCATAATAAAACACCAGAATGCGCGTTCGCGCGGCTGTTTTTGCCAACAAACAGAGCAGCGACCGCCTTCGCGGCCGGTTGTCCCCCCGCAGCAAGGCACTGCAAATATACGCAAAGTGGCGCGCTTGTTTTTTCTGGCACACGAATTGCTGACGTAGCGACACCAGAGTGTGTCTCAACGAAGAGACGACCTCTCGCTTTCCAAAATTCAATCCCTTTGTGCCGAGATCACCGCGCTTGCGCGGTGTCACGCACCGATGTTCGAGGCCGCTCGATGAAGTTTGCTGAATTCAAGAAGGCTGGCCACTGGCCCACGCTGCTCGCCGCCTTCCTCTATTTCGACATAAGCTTCATGGCTTGGGTCGCGCTCGGTCCGTTGATCGTCTACATCGCGCAAGACATGAACCTTGCCGTCGACGAGAAGTTTACCCTCGTCGCCATACCGGTGCTGGCCGGCGCGCTGCTGCGGGTTCCGATGGGCATCCTCGCCGATATCATCGGCGCCAAGCGGACCGGAATCATCGCGCAGGTCGTCGTCATCATTGCAACGGCCTGGGTTTGGCACTTCGGCCTCAACAGCAAGCTTGCGATCGAGGTCTTCGGTCTCGCGCTCGGCATCGGTGGCGCGTCGTTCGCGGTGGCGCTGCCGCAGGCAAGCCGCTGGTATCCGCCGCAATATCAGGGCGTGGTGATGGGGATCGCCGGCGCCGGCAATATGGGTGTCGTGCTCGATACGCTGTTCGCACCGACGATCGCCGAACATTGGGGCTGGCAGGCCGTGTTCGGCGTGCTGCTCGTTCCGATGCTGTTGATCCTCGCCTACTACGTCTTCGCCGCCAAGGATGCGCCCGGAGAGCGGAAGCCGATTTCGCTGAAGGCCTATGGCACCTTGCTGCGCGATCCCGACAGTCGCTGGTTCATGTTCTTCTACTTCATTACCTTCGGCGGTTTTGTCGGGCTGGCCAACGCGTTGCCGCTGTATTTCACCGTGCAGTATCATGTGTCCGGCGTCGCGGCGGGCCTGCTGGTGGGCTTGATCGTCGCTTTCGGCTCCGGCTTCCGGCCGGTCGGCGGCATGATCGCCGATCGCATCGGCGGCATCCGTTCATTGTCGATATTGTTTGGGGTCGTCGTGGCGGCGTACCTCGTCATCGCCTTCATGCCGGAAGGGCCGGCCGCATCGACGCCTGGGGGTTGGTCGCTCACCCAGCTGCCACGCATTGCGTGGGTGTCGGTGCTGCTGTTCTCGATCGGCGTGCTCGCGCTTGGCATGGGCAATGGTGCGGTGTTCCAGCTCATTCCGCTTCGCTTCCGTCAGGAGATCGGCATGATGACGGGCATGGTCGGCTGCGCCGGCGGCATCGGCGGCTTCTTCCTTGCCAAGGCGCTCGGCGTCGCCAAGGGAATGACCGGCGGATTTGGCGCGGGCTTCCTGTTTTTCGGCCTGCTGGCGTTGCTTGGTTTCCTGGGACTTGCCATGGTCAAGGTCCGCTGGCGCACCACATGGGGCGCCGCATCGGGAGCGCGGGTCTGACGACGCGCGCTGCTAACTTGACAGGCCGCGGGTGACGATCGGTTCGCAACGAAATCTCGGGGTTCGCGTCGGCTTCGTCAGCGAGACCGGCAAGCGGTCCGCCAACGAGGACTACGTCGCGACCTGCCTCGGCCGGTCCGGCGTGAGCAACCGCGACATTGTCACCGCGGTCGCCGACGGCGTAGGCGGACACAAGGGCGGACGCGAAGCCGCCGAGCTCGCGGTTCGATGCTTCATCGACGCCTATTATTCCCTCCCCGAAACGCTCGGCGTGCGACGGCGAGCATCGCGTTCGCTGGAAGCCGCCAACAGCTGGATCTACACGCAGGGCCGCACCGATCCCCTGCTCAGCGGTATGAGCTGCGCCTTTTCCTCGATCATCCTGTCGCGGCGGCTGTGCCATGTCATTCACATCGGCGACACCCGCGCCTATCGCCTGAGCGAGGGGCGGCTGGAGCGGCTGACCACGGACCACATCGCCGGCCGCGGCGATCTCGCCCATCTGCTCAACCGCGCCATCGGCTTCGAGGATTTTGCCCGCTTCGATTACGCCACCGTCGGACTGCGCCAGCACGACAGGATCCTGGTCTGCAGCGACGGTGTTCATGGCGTGCTGGCGGATCACCGGCTCCAGGTGCTGTTGAGCGAGCGCACCTCGCCGGAAGAATCCGCGCGCGCACTGGTCGACGCGGCGCTGGATGCCGGCTCCAGCGACAACATGACCGCTCTGGTGCTCGACGTCGTCGACCTGCCGCCCGCTGACCGTGACGAACTCACCCATTCGATCGCGACGCTTCCTATCCTGGATCTCCCCGAAACCGGCGACGTCATCGACGATTTCACGCTCGGCGAAATATTGTCAGACGGACGCTACAGCCGGCTGTTCAAGGCGATCGATAAGCAGCAGGGCCGCGAGCTCGTGCTGAAGTTTCCGCATCCACGCGTAGCCAGCGAGGGCTCCTATCGCCTCGCCTTCGTCCGCGAGGCGTGGGTCGCCGCTCGCGTGCGGAGCCTGTGGATCGGAGAAGTCGTCGAACTGCCTGCCGAACGGCAGACCCGCCTCTATTCGGTGATGCCGCTTTACGAAGGCGAGACGCTGGAACAGCGGCTCAACCGTTCACCGCAGCTTTCGCTCGCCGAAGGCATCGGGATCGCGACCAAGCTGGCGCGCGCCGTCGCCACCTTGCATCGCGCCGGCATCATCCATCGCGACATCAAGCCCGACAACGTGATCCTGTTAAAAGCCGGCGGATTGCGGCTGGTCGACCTCGGCGTCGCACGCGTGCCGCTGCTCGAGGATTTCCCGGCCGAGGATATTCCGGGCACGCCGAGCTACATGGCGCCGGAGCTGTTCGGCGGCCGGCCCGGCGACGAGTTTTCGGATCTCTATGCGCTCGGCGTCACCGTGTACCGGACGTTCACCGCCGCGTACCCCTATGGTGAGATCGAGCCATTCTCGCGGCCCCGCTTCGGCAAGCCCGCTTCCCTCTCCCGCTATCGCCCCGACCTGCCGGCCTGGCTGGACGCCGTGGTCGGCAAGGCGCTCAACGTCGATCCGGCACAACGCTACGGCGATGTCATCGAGTTCTCGCACGAACTCGAGAACGGCGCGATGTGGGCGAAGCCGGCCGTCGCGTCACGGCGCTCGCTCTACGAGCGCGATCCGCTCGTGTTCTGGAAGAGCCTGTCCGCAGGACTGATCGTGCTCGTCATCCTGCTTCTGGCATGGTCGGTACGACATTAGCCCGACGCTCCGGTGGAGCGTCGGGCTATTTCACATGAGCAAAGCCAACCGCGTTGGCTCGCGATCAGGCTCACACCCCGGTCTGGGTGATGAACTTGGTGTTGAAATACCCGTCCATCGCCTCGGTGCCTCCCTCCGAGCCGTAGCCGGAATCCTTGACGCCGCCGAACGGCACTTCAGGCAGCGCGAGACCGAAACTGTTGATCGAAACCATGCCGGCTTCGATTGCCGCACCGATCGCGGTCGCCGTCTTGGTCGAGCTGGTGAAGGCGTAGGACGCCAGGCCAAACGGCAAGCGGTTGGCTTCCTCGGCCACCTCGTCGAAGGTCGAGAAGCGGGAGATCAGCGCCAGCGGGCCGAACGGCTCCTCGTTCATGGCGCGCGCATCTTTCGGCACATCGCTGACCACGGTCGGCTCGTAGAAGTATCCCTTGTTCCCAACGCGATGGCCGCCGGTCTCGAGTTTTGCT
Source organism: Bradyrhizobium sp. SRL28 (assembly GCF_018596315.1). Lineage (GTDB taxonomy): Bacteria > Pseudomonadota > Alphaproteobacteria > Rhizobiales > Xanthobacteraceae > Bradyrhizobium. The sequence continues at coordinate 290,937 of NZ_JAHEAG010000003.1, forward strand.
CCTTTGCCCACGGCGTCCTGAACCATGCCCTCGATGGCGGTGACGCGGCGCGGATTGGCGAGCGAACCCATCTTCGAGTCCGGATCCAGGCCGCTGCCGACCTTCATCGACTTGGCACCCTCGACGAACTTGTCGACGAATTCGCGGAACACGTCGTCCTGCACCAGCATGCGGGTCGGCGAAATGCAGACCTGGCCAGCATTGCGGTACTTCGCCGCCGCCAGAATCTTCGCCGCCGACGAGACGTCCGCGTCCTTGAACACGATAGCCGGCGCATGGCCGCCAAGCTCCATGGTGGCGCGCTTCATGTGCAGGCCCGCCAATGCGGAGAGCTGCTTGCCCACGATGGTCGATCCGGTGAACGAGATCTTGCGGATCACCGGGTGCGGAATGAGATATTCCGAAATCTCCGACGGCACACCGTAAACGAGATTGATCACGCCATCAGGCACGCCCGCATCGACGAACGCCTTGATCAGTTGCGCCGGGGACGCCGGCGTTTCCTCGGGCGCCTTGACGATGATCGAGCAGCCCGCCGCGAGGCCCGCCGAGAGCTTGCGCACGACCTGGTTGATCGGGAAATTCCACGGCGTAAAGGCCGCGACCGGGCCGACCGGCTCCTTGACTGCGATCTGGTAGATGCCGGGGCCGCGGGCCGGGATTACCCTGCCATAGGCGCGCTTGGCTTCCTCGGCAAACCATTCGATGACGTCGGCGGCGGCCATGGCTTCCATCTTGGCCTCGGCCAGCGTCTTGCCCTGCTCCATGGTCAAGAGCGGCGCGATCTCATCATTGCGCTCGCGCATGATTTGGGCCGCCCTGCGCATGATCCTGCAGCGCTCGAACGGCGCCACCGCGCGCCAGACCTTAAAGCCCTTGGCGGCTGCTTCCAGCGCCTCGTCGAGGTCGGCGCGATCGGCATGGGCTACGGTGCCGATGGTTTCCTCCGTCGCCGGATTGAGCACGGCGATGGTCCTGCCCGATTGGCTCGGCCGCCATTTGCCGTTGATGAACAATTGCGTATTGGAATATGCCAAGAGACTTGCTCCCTCTTTTATTGTCGCCGGATGGCGAAATCGACCGGCTGAAGATCAGGCGCCTTTATGATCGAAGCCCGGCCGGATTGCAAAGCCGATTCAACTGAGTACGGCCCTGCGACCGGCGCGGGGCGCTTCCGCTACAGACTGACTTTTCACATCAGGAGAAGACATCATGCCGACACACGACACCCCCCGGACGCTGAAGGGCAAGGTTGCGCTGGTCACCGGCGCCGGCCGCGGGCTTGGCCGGGCGTTCGCCGAGCGGCTCGCGAGCCTCGGCGCCGATGTCGCCATCCACGGCATGCGCGAGCATGGCCCGGCGGAATATGGCGAGGGATCGACGCTGACGGCAGTCGCCGCGGACGTTGCAGCGGCGCATGGCGTCCGCACCATCCGCGTGCTCGGCGATCTCACACAAGGCGCCGACATCGCGCGGGTGGTCGAGACCACGACGAAAGAATTGGGGCCGATCGACATTCTCGTCCACAACGCCGGCGGCGACATCGCCGCCAAGGGTGGCAAGCCCGATCCGAACGATGCTGTCGGCATCCGCGAGGAAGACGTGCGCGCGGTGCTCGATCGCAACCTGCTCTCAACCATCCTGACCTGCCAGGCGGTGGCGAAGGAGATGATGGCGCGGCGTCAGGGCCGCATCGTCACCATCGGTTCGGTCGCGGCTTTCAAGGGCCGCACCAACGGCTCGATCTACGCGGTGGCCAAGGCCGGCATGACGCACTACACCCGCTGCCTCGCCGACCAGCTCCGATCCCACGACATCACCGTGAACTGCATCGCCCCCGGCGACACCCGCACCGGACGGTTCATGGGCACGCGCGCGGTGGACGAAGAACGAATGGTCGAAACCGGCACGCTGGACCGCATCGCCACCGTCGACGAAGTAGCCCGCGTCGTAGAGGTGTTTGCAGGACCGCTGGGCGCGTTTGTCTCAGGCCAGGTGCTGCGCGTCGACGGCGGAGGACAGTGCTGGGCGGGGTGAGGACGGCAAGCCTCATACCAACGTCGCCAACAAATTTGCGGTGGTCATGACGAATGCGGCGATGACGCCACTCGCGCTTCGCCTGCAGTGCAGCCGGTTCAGGCGTTTCCTCGATGGCCGCCGAGGTAGGCGTTGATGACTGCGGGGTTGTGTCGGAGATTATCGGCAGTATCTTCGCCAGTTATGGCTCCATTCTCGATCAAATAGCCGCGATCCGCTATTTTCAGGCTCAGCTTGGCGTTTTGCTCGACGAGCAGGATGCCAAAACCGCTGACGGCGATCCTTTTCAGCGATTTGAACAGATCCTTCGACAGCAGTGGCGACAGACCGAGCGAGGGCTCGTCCAGCATCAGAATGTCAGGCCTGGACATGAGCGCGCGGCCGATCGCCACCATCTGCTGCTCGCCGCCCGACATCGTGCGTACCTGCTGGCGCTTGCGTTCGGCAAGGCGCGGGAAGAGTTCGTGCACAAGCCCGAGCGTCGACTTCTCGCTCCCGCGCGCACGCTTCGCGAAGGCGCCGAGTGCCAGATTCTCCTCCACGGTGAGTTCGCCGAATACACCGCGCCCCTCGGGAACGAGCGCGATACCCTGCTCGACGATCAGATGCGCGTCCAATCCTGAGATCGCGCGGCCATTCATGCGGATTTCGGTTCCCGGTTCAGCCGGCACGATGCCGGCGACCGCCTTGAGGAGACTGGATTTCCCGGCGCCGTTCGCCCCGAGCATGACGGAGATTTCACCTTTTTCGACGTGCAGCGACACGCCTTGCAAGGCAGTATGACGCCCGTAGCAGACGCCGAGATTGCTGACCTCAAGCATCGTCGTCTCCGAGATAGGCGCGAATGACGTCCGGGTCCGCCAGCACCGCCGCCGCGGCTCCGTCGGCGATCTTGACGCCGGAATTCATGACGACGCAGCGGCTGCACAGCGTTCGGATCGCATCCATCACATGTTCGACCATAATGATGGTGCGCCCCTCCCGGCTGATGTCGCGAATGAGATCGATGCCAATCAGAAGTTCGGAGGGGTTAAGGCCGGCGAGCCACTCGTCGAGCAGCAGGAGTCTTGGATCGGCAGCGAGAGCGCGCGCCAGTTCTACCCGCTTCTGGTCGATGTAGGTCATGGCCGCGACCGGAGAGCCTTCGCGACCAGTCAGGCCGACGCGGGCCAGGAGGCCACCCGCGAAATCGCGGGCGGGCGAGCCCCACAGGCGGTTGCGCGCAAACACCGCGCCTGCCATCACATTCTCGATCGCCGTCATGGAAGGCAGGACGCGCACGAGCTGGAAGGTTCGGGCGATACCGATCCTCGCGACCTTCTCCGGCGCTAGCCCTGAAATACGAATGCCGGCAAGCCTGATTTCGCCGGATGTCGGCCGGAGCGCACCCGAGATCAAATTGAGCATCGTGGTCTTGCCCGAACCATTGGGTCCGATGAGCCCGATGAGTTCGCCTTCACCGACATCGAAGCTGACATCGTTGACGGCGACCAGCCCACCGAATGCCTTGCGCGCGTGCGCTATGCTGAGGACCGTGGCACTCATGCCGCTTTCTCCTCGATTGCCTCGGGCGCCTCGATGCCGGTCCTGGCCGCGGCCCGGCGCCGGATCCGATCGCGCATGCCCTCGATGAAACCCGTTATCCCCTCGGGCAACAGATAGACGATCGCCAGGAACGCAATGCCGATAACGACCGAACTGTGGTTCGGGAAACGGGCGGTGATGAACTCCATCACGATGGTGAAAGGAACGACGCCGACCAACGGTCCCCACAGCCGGCGAGTGCCGCCGAGCAGTGCCATGATCACCACGAGGAAGGAGATCATCGGATTGAAAGCGGCTTGCGGTTCGATATAGGCGTAGCGCGGCGCGACGATCGCGCCGGCGACACCTATGAAAGCGCCTGATGTCATGAACAAGACGATCTTGGCGCGGGCTGTTGCGATGCCGACATGACGCGCCACTGTTTCGTCATCGCCGATGATCCGCAGCGCGAAGCCCAGGCGAGACCGGTTGATCAGCCAGCCCACGCCAAAAACCAGCGTCGTCAGCGCGAGCAGCATCCAGTAGAGGTCGCGCTCGGTAAAATCAGTGAAGACGTAGAGTCCCATCTTGTGGGCGAAGCGCGATTGCGACCATGCGACGACCTGCCGGATAAGCTCGGCAAGTCCGAGCGTGAAAATCACGAAATAGACGCCGGACAATCTGAGGGTCGCCGCGCCCACCAGCCCCGCCAGTGCAGCGGAGACGAACGCGGCGATGGCGATGAGTGCAGGGAACGGAAGGGAATCCAGACCCAGCGCAACAGAATAGGTTCCCACACCAAAAAAAGCGGCGCTCGCGAGGGATACGAGACGAGTCGGGCCCGAGAACAGTGCCCATGCCGTACACATCGCGGCATAGAGCATCAGGTTTACACCAAACGAGAGCACAAAGCCGTCGCTCAAGAGCGGCAGGAGCGAAAGCAGTGCAACCGCGGCAATCCCGCTGCCCGCAACCGCCAGCTCATCGCGACGCAGGCTCATCATGCGGAGGCCCTCCCCAGTATGCCCTGGGGCCGGAACAACAGCACCAGAACGAAGAGCGCATAGTTGGCAGCGAGCGTCAGGCCCGGATCAATCAGGCTCGCTACGGCAGTCTCGGTGATGCCCAGGATCAGCGCCGCAAGCGTCGCCCCGCGCACGTCCCCCACACCACCCATGATGACGATAATGAGCGCCTTCATGGTGAAGATGACGCCCATCGAGGCGTTGAACGTGTAGAAAGTGGAGAGCAGTATTCCTCCGCAAGCCGTCAGCGCGCCGCCGAGCGCGAAGGCGAAGGCTGCAGTCCTGGCGACATCGATGGCAACGAGTCGCGCCGATGCGGGGTCGACGGCGACCGCACGCACCGCCGTGCCCTGCCTGGTGTGGTACAGAAAGAGATAGAGCAGAGACGCGACGATCACGGCCGCAACGAAAGCCACGACGCGGTTCAAGCCGTATGGCTCACCCAGGATCAGGAAAGGCTCAGCCAGGAACTTGTAGCTGAAATACCCTCCGCCGAAGCCAAGCAGCATCAGGCCCTGGAACAGAAACAGAAGCCCGAAGGTCGCCAGAATCGAATCGACCTCGAGCATGCCGCGGTTCTTCGCGCGACGGACGAGCGGCCGCAGGAGCCACGCATAGATCAGCCAGTTCAGTGCAAGGGCCATCGGCGCGATCAGCACCATGCCGAGAAGAGGATTCACCCCCAAGGCGGTGAACAACCAGAACGCAACGAAGCCCGCGGCAACGAGCGTCTCGCCGTTGGCGAGGTTCATGATGCGCGCGGCGCCGTATTGCAGCGTGAGCCCCAGCGCGATCAGCGCATAGGTTCCGCCGAGCAGCGTGCCCGTGACAATGATCTGCATGTGAAAGGTCCCGAAAAGTCAGCGGAGGACAGGCGCGGACAATTCCGCGCCTGTCCTCGTCTACAGATCAATTCCAAGCCGGCTTCTTGACCGGCGCCTTGGCGCCGTCGACACCCAGGCCGTTGACGCCCTGGAGTACGCCGTTATTCCACTGCCCAACGGTCCAGACCCTGCCGATGAGGTTGTTTTGAAGCGAGACCTTGCCGATGACCGTCTCGAACGTCCCGGTCGCGATCGCCTTCACGACTGCGGCGCGATCCGTGCTGCCGGCCTTCACGATTGCCTGCTCGAGGATCTGGAGGGAGGAATAGACCACCGGGCTGGCCCAATAATCCGCGTCCTGCCCGGTAACCTGCTTGTGTCGCTCGCGATACGCCTTGTAGACCTCGTCGCCGGGGTTGATGCCGCCCATCGCCAGCACGCCTTCAACCTGCTTGCCGAAGCGCTGGGAGTAACCGCTCAAAGCTCCCCCGACGCCGACATAGAAGGCATCGACATTGAGACCCTGGATTCGGGCCTGCTCGGTGAGGGCAAAACTGTCGGGCGGATACGAGTAGGCGACGAAGGCATCCGGCTTGGCAGCCTTTGCGCCGCTGATCACCGGCGCCAGGTCCTGTGTCCCGAGCGGATATGACGTCTCGTATACGACGTCGAATCCCGCCTCCTTGAACGCGGGCTTGGCGGATTGAATCATCTCCAGGCCAAACGCCTCGGCTACGTGGGCAAGCGCGACCTTGTTGCCGATCTGGCCCTTGTCGCGCAACGTCTTCAGTGTCGCGACGATGCCGGTGGACAGATCCGATGCCTTGCCGAGCAACCAGAACGAGTTCGGCCAGCGCTTGACGAATGCCTCGAGCTCGTTGGCGTTGCCGGTGGCGACGAGCTGCGGGTATCCGTAGCGCGAGATCAGCGGCGCCGTCGCCAGGTTGATGCCGGTCGTATAGGGCGCGACGATGAAGTCGACCTTGTCAACGGTCGCCAGCCGCTGGATGTTCTTGACCGCCTCTTCGGGACTGCTCTTGTCGTCGTACTCGACGAGATCGACCTTCAGCAGTTTGTCGCCGACCTTGATGCCGCCCTTCTGATTCACATCGTGAACCCAGAGCTTCACGTTTGGCCAGTAGACGGCGGTGGCGCCGGCCGTCAGCGGCCCGGTCTTGGGCGCGCTCACACCGATTTTCAGCGTTTCGTTGGCGGACGCAGAGCCCGCCCCGAAGGCAAGCAGCGCGGCCGAAACCATCAGCGAATTGAACGTCCGTCTGAGCATTAGATCCTCCCCTTGCTTTCGCCGGCAGGACTGAAGACGGACATCGCCCTCTCCCCCGGCAACCTCCCATTTCGGAATTTTCTTCTTTTCGATATTATCTTTTATTTTCGAAAATTATAAAGGTCAAGGCGCTTGAGCGGCAAACCGCCCCCAGGACCGACATTCTTTGTGCGGCTTGACATACCTTACTGACTTCAAATACCGATCAGTATCTAAAATAATCAGCGCATCTGGCAAGGACAGACGTGTCCGACCCGTGAACCGGATTGCCGTCCGGCAGGTGCACAACAGGGGGATGGAACATGCATGCAGCCACGACGCGAGGGGTTGTGGACTTGACGCTTGTCGGCGGGGCACTGGGTTTCAACTGGCTGCCGGTTTTTGTCGCTGACCGGTTGAGAATCCTCGCCCGTCACGGCGTGAGCGTGACATTGAAGCGGATGGGCACGGTGGCTAAGGCCACTGCAGCAATCAAGGCCGGCGAAGCCGATCTGGCCATCACGCCGCCTGAAGGCGCGATCGCCGATGCTGTTTCGGGAGGTCGGTTGCGAATCGTTGCCGGCAACGCAAACCGGCTGCCCATGACGCTCGTGGCGCATCCGCGCATCAAGCAGATCAGCGATCTGAAAGGCTGCGTGCTCGGAACGTCCTCACTGACCGAAGGCACCGCGATCTACACCATGGAGATGCTGTCGCAGCATGGCCTCAAATATCCAGGCGACTACGAGTTTGCGGTGGTCGGGGTGCACCCCGAGCGGTGGCAGGCGCTGCAGGACGGCAGGATCGACGCGGCCGTCCAGCCCGCGCCGCTGAACTTCGTGGCGATCGACGCTGGATATTCGAACCTCGGCGAAGTCACCGACGCGATTCCCGAGATTGCGTTCACCACCGTGATCGGCGCCGGCAACTGGCTCGAGCAGAACCAGGCCAGCGTCCGCAGGCTGTTGACGGCTCTGATCGAAGCGACGAGCACCATAAATGACCCTGCGAGGGATGAAGACGTCGTTCCGATCCTGGCGGAGATCTCGAAGTCCAGCGAACCTCATGCCCGACGCGCACTTGCCTACATGCGCGACATGGCCCTGTTTCCTCCGCGCCTGGAGATACCGGACTCCGCCTTCAATACGACGGTCGATCTCATGATCAAGGCGGGCCTGCTTGAAAGTTCTGCGCGGGAGAAAGCCGGCTTCACGTTCGACAGGCGGTACCTCGACGATCTCGTGGACACGCAGTAAGGCACCCGAAACATGGACATGCATTTTGACGCGTTGACGGCGCTTCGAATCCTCTGCGGCATCTGGTTCCTGCCGCATATTGTCGGAAAGCTGCGGAACATGGAGCGCGCTGCGCCGACCTTCGAGAAGGTGGGACTTCGACCGGGGCGCATGTTCGTCTACCTGACGGTCACGCTGGAAGTGGTCGCCGGCATCGGGCTGGTGGCCGGCATTTTCGAAAAGATCGCCGCCGCACTGGCGGCGCTGGTGCTGGCGGGAGCGAGCTACGCCATCATAAGAATCAACGGGTTTAACTGGCGGTGGCAGAAGCAGGGACCGGAATATATGATTTTCTGGGCTTGTGCGTGCATATTCTCCGTCATGGGATAGCACTTCAGAAGATCCGCCTGGCCGGGCCCGTCCTTACGGTGGGCTCCTTGTGGGCATCTATTGGATGTTCGCAAAGGAAAGAAGAGTTCAGAGATGGTCGTAGCGCAGAGAAAAAAGCCTGCTCCCAAACGCCTCACGCGGGAAGAAAGCCGTGCCGTGACAAGGGAGAAGCTACTGGCATCGGCCTACGAAGTCATGGCACGCGAGGGCTATGAAGGGGCCTCCATCGACCGGATCGCCGAGGAAGCGGGATTTAGCAAGGGCGCGTTCTATTCCAACTTCGACAGCAAGGAGGAAATCTTCCTTGAACTGCTTGAAACGCACTCGGTGCAGGACGTCGGCGAGATCACAGGGCTGCTCAGAAACGTCAACGACCCGCGGAAGATGATCGAGGTCATCAGTGACTGGGCGGAATCCCGCGCGAAGGATCCGAGCTGGGGTATGCTGGCGCTGGATCTCTTCCGTCGCGCGAAGCAGGATTCGACGTTCGGGAAGCGTCACGCCCACTTGTTCGAGAAACAGTGGAAAGGTCTGGGCGAAATCCTGATCGGCATGTTTCCGAAGGGGCGCGCGCCGGCCGATGCGGAAACGCTTGGCGGAATCGTTTTCGAACTCACCTATGGCGCCGCCGCAAGTTTCACACGCGGACCATCCGTGAAGGGCCTTGTGAAAACCGCACTGACCGCAATGTACGACGCATATGGCAAGCGAACCGTGGCCACCGCCAAGCTATAGTCCGCGTTGCCTTAGCAGTGCATCCATTCTCGGATAGGCGCGGCGCGCGTTCCGCTCAAACACTTTTGCACGATCTTGCGGGGAAAGTTCCAGCTTCTCGATGTAACGTTTCGTGTGATCGAAAGGATGTCCGGTCTCCGGGTCAATGCCTTTGACAGCGCCAAGCATCTCGGACCCGAACAGGATGTTGTCGATGGGAATGACCTCGAACAACAGATCGATACCAGGCTGGTGATAGACGCAGGTATCGAAGAAGATGTTGTTTATCAGATGCTCGGCAAGCGAAGGCTTGCCAAGCATCATCGCCAGCCCGCGAAGCGTCCCCAATGGTAGGGCACGGCTCCGCCGCCGTGCGGGATGATAAAGCGCAGGTCAGGAAAATCCTTGAAGAGATCGCCCTGCAGCAATTGCATGAAGGCCGTCGTATCGGCGTTCAGATAGTGTGCGCCGGTGGTGTGAAAGCACGCGTTGCATGATCCCGAGACGTGGATCATGGCCGGAACGTCGAGCTCGACCATCGCCTCGTAGAAGGGATACCAGGACCTGTCGGTAAGGGGCGGCGCGGTCCAGTACCCGCCGGAAGGATCCGGGTTGAGATTGCAGCCGACCATGCCCAGTTCGCCAACGCACCGCCGCAGTTCCTCGATGGAGCCGGAGATCGGGACGCCTTGCGACTGCGGGAGTTGGCAAACTCCGACAAAATTATCCGGGAACATGGCGACGATACGCGCGATGAGGTCGTTTGCGTGCCGCGACCATGTCCGGCTGATCGACTCGTCGCCGATATGGTGGCCCATGCCGGAAGCGCGCGGCGAGAAGATCGTCATGTCCGCACCGCGTTCGCGCAGCAGGCGAAGCTGATTGGCCCCGATCGTCTCACGTATCTCGTCGTCCGATATCTCGGGATAGGATGGCCTCGCCCCGCCGCCCCCTGCGAAGGCGATCTGTGCTTCACGAAATGCGTGGTGAGGCCGCGGCTCCGTGGTGTAGTGCCCGTGACAATCGATGATCATGATTCTGCGCCCTTAATCTGAGCCCGGACTTTTCAACAGCCGTAGGCCCACCCCTGCTGCAATTCAGCAGTTGAAGTACCTCACAGTTTTTAAATACTATTTGGTATCTTGAAGCGACGATTGTCAACCTCCGCTGCTACGACGGCGAAAAGAAGGAGGACGGATCGCGGACCGCGAGCTAGGTCTCGACATCAACAACATGCGCGAGCGGCTGCAGGAGAAAGGGCTGCGATATGCCGACGCGAACGATCTCTGAGCCACAATCGCTTGCCACGCCGTGCGTTTACGACGGCGCGCCGAACGGCGAAATTCAACTTCGTCTTCACTTTCGCTAAGTGAGACCTTCGGGCACCGCTACCTTCAATTTTGAGGCGAGCGCCAGCAGCCGGGACCGAGTGCCCTGCACGAGCGGAATGCCTGCGCGCGACCGTCTTTCCATCTCCTCGAAACCGCGTTCGCCCGGCAGATAAACGCGTTCCGATCCCGCCGCCGGCGGCAAGCCTTTGATGGCTGCGCCAAGGCGATCGACTTCGATCGGGAAGTCTTCGCCGAATGCTGACGGATCGAGCACAGCGACCAGACCATTGCCGCCAGGATCGCCGCCTCCGGCAAGTGCAACGGCAATGAGGGGATTCCCCGTCAGGACGCTGGCGAGTACTTCGATCATCAGGGAGAGGCCCGAGCCTTTGGGCCCCGACATCGGCAGGACCGCCTTCACCTTGCGAGGGTCCGTCGTCTCGCGACCATCCGCGTCGACACCCCAGCCGGCGGGAATCGTCTGACCGCCGTCCCTTGCGGCCATGATCTTCCCGAGCGCCACCGATGCCGTCGACATGTCGAGGACCAGCGGACGGTCCGGATTGGTGGTAGGCGCCGCAATCGCGATTGGATTCGTCGACACCCCTTCCGCGCTGGATCCGTGATAGATCATAAGAGGCTTTGAGGCCGTCATGGCAATGCCGACGCGACCCGCTTGAGCGGCCTGTTGCACGTAGTATCCGATCGCACCGGCATGGCTGATGGAGCGAACCGCGCACCAACCGATGCCATGAACATCCGACAGTTGCATGGCCGTTCGCGCGGCGAGGTTCATCGCCACCGCGCCAGGCGCGCGATCTGCGTCGAGCACCGCCACCGCGCCTTTGCCCGAAACCTGGCGCGGCTCGGCCGACGGATTGATCAGGCCTAGTTGCACCATCTCAACGTAACGAGGAATTCGCAGCACGCCGTGCGAATCGGCGCCGCGCAGATTGGCCCACACCAGCATTGCCGCGGTCTGTTGGGCCTGATCGGCCGTAAATCCGCCGGCCCGAAGCAGGTCAGCGGCGAAGCCCTGGAGCGTCAGGGAGCCGATCGTGACCGTGTCCGAATCTGCCCCCACGCTCACGCTCCCAAGGGCGAGGGAAAGAACTTGTCGAGCCACCCTTTGATGATCGACTTCGTGCGCGGCGCATCTCCCTGCGCGAGCGGGAAATGGGACGTGCCGGTGATCAGAACGAGCTCGGCCGGTTGGCCGGCCTTTTCGAACATGCGGATCGACTGCTCGGTCGGCGTAATCGTGTCATTGGCGGTATGCAGGAAAAGGATCGGGCGCGGCGCGATGTTTCCAACCACGTCGTCCGCACGGAAATTGTACATGCTCAACGCCGTCTCCACCGGAATCTCCATGATCGCCTTCGGGGAGAGATTTTTGCGCAAATGCTCGGGAATCGGAACGGCGTCGAAACGGGAGATCCACATGCTCTCACCGGTTTCCTGGCGGTGCTTGCGGCCCTTTTCCAGAAGAGAAGTGAACTTTGCCCAGGCTTCAGGCGTGGGGTGCTGGCCACGGAATTTCCGCTCGCCGTCGCCCCAGCCGCAGGATGAGATCACGCAGGCGAACCGATCGTCCACACCCGCCGCATAAACCGAGACAGCCGCGCCAAAGCTGTGACCGACCACCCCGATGCGCTTGGGGTCGACCTCTTCCCTCCCGGCGAGAAATGTCAGAGCGTTCTTGGCGTCCGCCACCTGGTCGAAGCAGCGCACCTGCGCGCGCTCGCCGTCGCTCTCCCCGCAGCAGCGGAAGTCGAAGCGCAGCGCCACATAGCCCATCTCCTCCAGCATCCGCGCCTGGATTTCGGCGTGGGATTCGTCCTTGGATCCGACGAAGCCGTGCAGGACAATGAAGGCCGGCAGCCGTTGGCCCGGCTTCCTCGCTTCCGGCACATGGATAACGGCGGAAAGCTTGAGCCCATCAGAGTGGAAAGAGATTCGTTCTTGCATTGTCGTATCCTCGTACTGCTGCGCTGTCCCTGTGCATTCACGCTTGCGGCGAAGGCGAATGTTGCCGGCGCAAGGTCGTCTGCCTGTATCGGTCAGTTGATGGCGGTAAAGGGAAAGTGATGCTGGCGCCACTCGAGCGGCGCGGGCGTGCCCCAGACATTCATTGAGCGCACATTGCCGGGACGTTCGAGATTGGTGATGACGTTTGGAACGAAACCCTCATCGTCCGCGATCGACGCCATCGAGCCGGAGCATTCAACCATCGCGCCGCTGGAGTCGGTGTAATACGCATAGGTATTGTCACCCGGCCGGTGGCGGCCCGGTCCCCAGAGCATCTGCTTGTCAAATCGATCGAGCAGATCGCCGAGCTTCAGGTAGTCATTGAATTCCTTGAACTCGAAGGAGTAGTGATGCAGCCCCGCTTTGCCACGAACGACACCGACGATGTGATGCAGGCGGTTGCCGCCATACATCCAGCTCAGGCTGTCGTCGACCAGGCGTTCCGACAAGCGAAGGCCGCCGATGCTCTCGAGCTGCCGGCGCGTTGCAGCCGGATCAGGCGTCGTCAGGTTGAGATGGTCCATGCGGTTCGGGCCGACGCCATGGGTCGGGTACCGTCGTCCATAAAGCTGGTTGCGCGTGGGCGTGTGTATCTCGAAACGCAGCCCCTCCGGCGTCGCGAAGGTTACGCCCGCGGCCATGCACTCGAGGCTGGGTTCGCGAGAAAGAATCCGGCAGCCGGCGCCCTCGATCCGGGACTCCGCTTCCCGGACGGCTTCGACCGTGAGCGCTTCCAGCCCGATCGTATGGGTCGAGTTCTCATGCGACCTGAGCAACACCAGCTCGGCCGCGCGCCCGTTGGAGCTTAGCCAGGTCTGGCGTTCGTCCGAGTAAGTGACCTGCAATCCGAGTATTTCGGTTGCCTCCCGCACCACCGTCTCGGTCACGGTGGTGTTGATTTTCACATGCCCGATCGCGTGCACCAAATGCGGCATCTGCACCTCCCAAACTTCAAGATGTTGGAGTTCTGCTATCGCATCTGAGCGACGGAGGCAACATATTTTCGATTAAAATTGATATTTTCGAAATTTTATGCGACGACGGGTTGGGCAAAGCCGGCGATCTGCCGGAGAAGGTTTCGAGAGGATTGGAGCAGTGGGAGTCATGGCAGGCGCAAAGGGTAGCAGTCCATTCGCGTGGGACGATCCGTTTTTGCTCGAGGCCCAACTTGGCGAGGAAGAGCGCATGATTCGCGACACGGCACGCGCCTATGTGCAGGAGCGTCTGGCGCCGCGTGTCCAGAAGGCTTTCCGGGACGAGCGCACCGATCCGGAGATATTCCGCGAAATGGGCGATCTTGGCCTTTTGGGCGTGACCATTCCCGAAACGTATGGTGGCATCGGCGCCTCTTACGTCGCCTACGGCCTCATCGCGCGCGAGGTCGAGCGCGTCGACAGCGGCTACCGCTCGATGATGTCGGTGCAATCGTCACTGGTCATGTATCCGATCCATGCCTACGGCTCGGAGGCGCAACGGCGCAAATATCTGCCCAAGCTCGCCAGCGGCGAATGGATCGGTTGCTTCGGCCTGACTGAGCCGGACGCAGGCTCCGATCCCGGCAGCATGAAAACACGCGCGGCGAAGATCGCGGGCGGCTATCGGCTGAACGGGGCAAAGATCTGGATCACCAATGCTCCGATCGCCGATGTCTTTGTCGTGTGGGCAAAATCCGAAGCCCATGGCGGCAAAATCCGCGGTTTTGTTCTGGAGAAGGGGCTGGCCGGCCTGTCGGCGCCGAAGATCGAGGGCAAACTCTCCTTGCGCGCTTCGGTAACCGGCGAAATCGTCCTCGACGGCGTTGAAGTCGGCGAAGAAGCGCTTCTGCCTGACGCGGAAGGCCTCGCCGGACCGTTCGGCTGTCTCAACCGGGCACGGTACGGAATTGCCTGGGGCGCAATGGGCGCGGCCGAAGCCTGCTGGCATGCCGCGCGTCAATACGGGCTTGACCGCAAACAGTTCGGACGGCCTCTCGCCAATACCCAGCTCTACCAGAAGAAGCTCGCCGACATGCAAACGGAGATCGCGCTCGGACTGCAGGCAGCGCTGCGCGTCGGCAGACTGTTCGATGAAGGAAGCATGGCACCCGAAATGATCAGCCTGATCAAGCGCAACAATTGCGGCAAGGCGCTCGAGATCGCGCGGCTCGCCCGCGACATGCACGGCGGCAACGGCATCTCAGACGAGTTCTGTGTCATGCGGCACATGCTGAATCTCGAAACGGTCAACACCTATGAGGGTGCCCATGATGTGCATGCGCTGATTCTTGGCCGCGCCCAGACTGGATTGCAGGCCTTCTTCTAAGGAAGAAGGTCCTAAGGGAAACGAAAGTGCCGGAATTCGCCGGGTTCCAGCGGATCTGCGGATTGCCCCGTTTCGGCCGAGGCCGCCGACATGGCACCGGTCCCCCAGCGCACGCACCTGGCCGATCCACATCCACACATCGGACGCGGTTTGATTTTTTCGAAAATCAGCCATACTGTGGGGACTGCAACCTATACTGTGTTGCGGACAGCAACCTAGGACGACGCGGATGCGTGACAAGCCAGCAGGAGAAACACGCGCGGCGGACGTACTGCACCGGATGCGCGCGGACATCATCAGCTGCGTGCTGAAGCCCGGCGCGAAGCTTCGGTTCGAGGGGCTGCGTGACATGTACGCGGTAAGCTTCTCTACGCTGCGGGAGGCGCTGTCGCGTCTCGTGGCTGAAGGCCTCGTGGTAGCAGAGGACCAGCGCGGCTTTGTGGTCGCGCCGGTCTCGATTGCCGACCTGAATGACCTCACCTACGTCCGCGTGCTCGTCGAACGCGAATGCCTCGGGCTTGCCATCAAGCACGGTAATGACGGTTGGGAAGCAGATATCATCGGCTCTTTCCATCGGATGGATCGCCTCCAGACCCGCCTCGGCTCGAACTACTATCTTTCCGGCGAGTGGGGCAAACTTCATGGCGACTTTCATTTTTCGCTCGTCGCCGCCTGCGGCTCCCCCAATCTGCTGGAGATCCGCCAGAAGCTGTTCGAACGCGCACACCGCTACCGCCGCATGTCGTCGCAGTTCCGGCCAAAGTGGCGCGCCAAGGATGTCGAACACAAGATGATCATGGATTCGGTAATCGCGCGGGATACGGCAAAGGCTCAGGAACTGATCGAGCGTCACATCCGCGAGACGACCGAAAACGTCATCAAGCACGCCGGTCATCTCTTTGACGCCGCGGACGAAGCACCTCACACCCGCTCTGATCACGTCGCGGCTGAATAACGCAGCAGCGCGTCACTCCTTTCTCTCAATGCAAGGCCTGCTTAACGCCGCCGGTTGATCCGGCTGTGCGAGCACGCCCGCGCGTCGAGCCCTGCCTCGCGCAGATATTACGAAAAGATGTTGTATTTTCGAAAATATGCTGTCAGAGTGTTCGGGGACAGCGGGCGCCAAGCCTGCGTTCGACATCACAAAGGGAGGAACTAGATGGCCGTGTCTGAAACGATGATCGCTGCCCGGATGCACACGGTCGGCGGCGAGTTGAAGCTGGAAAAACTGCCGACCCCCAAACCGGGCGACATGGATGTCCTGGTCCGCGTGAAGGCCTGCGGGATCGTGCCAAACCTCGGCAACATCCTTGCCAACTGGCCGACCTGGTTTCCTCACATGCCGCAGCCGCCGCTTCCCGCGGTGTTCGGGCTGGACCCGGCCGGCGAAATCGCAGCGGTGGGCCGGCAGGTACACGGGCTCAAACCCGGCGACCGCGTCTATATCAATCCTGGCCGCTCATGCGGCTCGTGCCGCCATTGCCGCAGGGGCGACTCCATTTCCTGCAAGCACTATGCGTTTCAGGGTTATTTCGGCTTCAGCGAGCACGCCATGCAGACCTTTGCCGATTACCCGATCGGCGGCCTGAGTGAACACACCGTGGCTCCGGCCTCGGCGATCGTGAAGATCCCCGACAACATGACCTACGAGCAGGCGGCGCGTCTCGGCTACCTCGGCACGGTCTATTCGGCGCTGAAGAAGGTCAATGCCGGTCCGGGCGATACGATTCTCGTCAACGGCATCAGCGGCACGCTCGGCATCGCCGCGGCGATCTTCGGTCCGGCCATGGGCGTCAAGAAAATCCTCGGCACCGGCCGCGACCGCAAGCTGCTGGAGGAAGTCAAGGCCCTTGCACCCTCGCGCATTGAGGTATTCTCGATCGAGGACGGCAGCGTCACCGACTTTGTCATGAAGCACACTGACGGCGAAGGCGTAGACGCTTTCCTGGATTGCAACGGGCCGGGCGCGCTGCACGAGACGTTCCTGCAAGGACTTTACAGCCTGCGCCGCGGCGGCATCGCCGTCGATATCGGTGCCGTGATGGGACCGGTCTCGATCGACGTCCATCGTCTGATGGACCGCAACCAGCGCCTCTATGGCTCCGCCTGGCTGACCACGGAGGAAGGACAGGAAATGGCCGACCTTGTTGCCGCGGGCGTGGTGGACCTGTCGATGCTCGAGACGCAAGGGCGTCCGCTCTCCGAGGTGAACGAGGCCATCTCCGGCATCGCCCAGCGCCACGGCGGGTTCTCCAACTTCGTCATCTATCCCTGAACCAATGATGGCCGCCGCAGAACCGCGGCGAGCCAGCCACGACAACAACACCCAAGGAGAGGAAACATGAGCTTCAGACGTGTCGTCACCGCCAAGAACGGTGCCGGAAAGTCGGTGGTGGTAAGCGATGGCACCTCGCCTCGCGAAATGGCCCTCAAGCATACCCCGGGCTTCGTCTCCGCACCGATCTGGATGGCCGCTGCCACGCCGACGCTACCGGCGGACGGCAAGGATCCAATGTCCGTTCCCGGCAGCAGCCTGCTGCCGGGACCGGGCGGCTCGGCCTTTCTCGTCGTCACCTTCCCGCCGGACAACGTGATGATGTCACCGGAGTTCAACCCGGCGCTCGCCGGCCCCGAGCATGTCGCGGCGGCACCCGGCATCGCCGAGACCTTCGAGATGGACAATCCCGGGATGCACACCACACCGACGTTGGACTATGCCTGCGTGATCGACGGTCAGATCGTGCTGGAGCTTGATGATGGTGTAACCGTGCAGCTCAAAAGCGGCGATACGGTTGTTCAGCAAGGCGCACGCCATGCGTGGCGCAATCCAAGCGACAAACCAGCCACGCTGGCCTTCGTCCTGTTGGGCGCGGCTCGGACGTGACGTCCTGAACGTCTGATCCAACACTGGGGTCGGCAGCCCCGCAACGAGCCAGAGCGCCCGTCCTGTTGGCCGGCGCTCCCGTTATCGTCGGGATTTCTTTGGCTGCAGTTGGCTGCGTCCCCGCGCAGTGGTGCGGCAACG
This sequence comes from Bradyrhizobium sp. SRL28, assembly GCF_018596315.1. GTDB lineage: Bacteria > Pseudomonadota > Alphaproteobacteria > Rhizobiales > Xanthobacteraceae > Bradyrhizobium. The sequence goes on from NZ_JAHEAG010000003.1 coordinate 308,635, forward strand.
ATCTCGATCGCAGAAAATAAAAGGAGAGTCGATTGTCTTCAGCCGATGCACCGGAGGTCGTCGTGGTCGGGCTCGGACCGGTCGGCATCACCCTTTGCAATCTGCTGGCTTCCCAGGGGATCAGAGTCGAGGGCGTGGATGCCGCCAGCGAAATCTACAGCCTTCCTCGTGCCATCGGCATGGACCACGAGGTGATGCGTATCTTTCAGAGTATCGGCGCGACGGACGCCCTCGCGGGCGCGATCGGCGACTACCGCCCCTCTGAATACCGTTCTGAACAAGGTATTCTGCTGCGGCGGTTCGAATCCCCGCCGGAACCGTATCCACTCACGTGGCCGCCCTACCTGACATTCCTGCAGCCCGAGCTCGAGCGGGTGCTACGCCAAAATGCGACGAAATTCCCTACTCTCACCTTGCGCCCGGGGCTTGAGTTGATCGAGCTGAAGAACCCCGATGAGCCAATCCTGACGCTGAGGGATAAAGCGACGGGGGAGATCACCACACGGGCCCCGAGTTTTGTCGTGGGTTGCGACGGCGGAAACAGCTTCGTCCGTCGTAGTCTAGACATCAGCTTCGAAGATCTAGATTTTCATGAGCCTTGGTTGGTGGTGGACATGATCGTCGAGGACGAGCATACGCCGCTTCCACAGACCAACATACAGTTCTGCAGTCCGGCACGACCGCACACATATGTCATAGGGCCTGGACGGCTGCGACGTTGGGAATTCATGATCCTGCCGGGTGAGAACGCGGACGAGGTCAATCGCGAGACACGCATCTGGGAATTACTCTCCCCGTGGCTGCGACCGGACCGGGCGCGCTTGTGGCGTTCCGCGACCTACACCTTCCACGCTTTGGTTGCGGAGAAATGGCGGACGGGCCGCGTCTTTCTTGCGGGCGACGCCTGCCACATGATGCCACCCTTTCTCGCCCAAGGCATGGTGCAGGGTGTCAAGGATACAGCCAATCTTTCATGGAAGCTGGCCCATGCGCTTCGGGGTGGTTCGGAGCGTCTGCTCGATACCTACGAGGCAGAGCGCCGGCCTTTGCTGCGGGAAATAATCGAAATCACGAAGCGGCTCGGGCGGGTCATCTGCGAACTGGATCCGGAAAAGGCACGCGCACGCGATGCCGAACTGATTGCGGCGATGGAGGCCGGCCAAGGAGTCCAGATCCGCCAAAATCTGTTTCCGCCGATCCGCCACGGCCTCATCGGTCGTGGCGTCAACGGATCGCTTTCGCCGGGCGCCGGAGAGCCGAGTCCCCAGCCTTGGGTCGCAGGCCCGGGCGGTCGCACGCGTCTCGATGACATGCTTCCCCGCGGGTTCGTTCTTCTGTTCGCGGGAGATATCGATGTGCCGCCTGCATTGCTCGGGCAAGCTAGGGAATTGGGTGTGGCCGTGCATCGAATTGCGCGGAGTCCGTCCGAACGAGCGCCGCTGACGGAAGAAGACGGCCTGCTCGCCAACTGGCTTTCGGCGAAAGGCGCATGTGCTGTTCTCGTACGTCCCGACCATATGGTGTTCGGGACCGCCGGCGACATGCGTGACGCCGAAGGGCTACTGCGCGAACTGCGCTCAGGCCTGGCTGCTTGAGCCGACCCGCTCCACCTTAGCTGCAAATGCTTGCGAGCGGGACATGGCCATTCCCACTTGCGCCTATTGCACGGATGGCACGCGTATCGTCATGCCTTCCATCTCCGCCACGACGCGCACCTGACAACTCAGGCGGCTGTCCGCCGTGCGCTCCGAGGCGGCAAAATCGAGCATCTCATTCTCGTGCTCGCCGATTTCGCCGGTGCATCCGGCGTTTGAGTCGAAGTAACAATGGCACGTGGCGCAGGCGGCCGCGCCGTTGCACTCGGCCACGATTCCGCTCACGCCGGCGGCGAGAGCCGCCTCCATCACGGACTGGCCTGTGCTGGCGACGACCTCGCGGGTGGCCCCGTCTGCGTTGATAAAGATGATCTTTGGCATGCTTCCTCCGTCAGGCGTCCCAACGAACAGGCAGTGAAATCGGACCGCGGAACACCCAGCCGCGAACGAGCGGCGGCGTATCATCGCGCAGCCGAAGATTGGCGAGGCGTTCGAACAGCATCGGCACCATGATCCTGCCGACGGTCTGCCGCGAGACCCAGGTGCCCGCGCAGAAATGTGGTCCGGCGCCAAAGGCCAGATGCGATTGCTTGGCGCGGAAAATGTCAAAGCGATCCGGATCCGCGAAACGCCTGTCATCCCGGTTCGCAGCTCCAACGCAGAGCCCGATCTGAAGACCTTCCGGGAGCGTCACGCCGGAGAGATCGACCTCGCGGGCGACGCGGCGCGGATACATGCCGATCGGAGAGATCCAGCGCACCGCCTCCTCAAACGCGGTTGGCCACAGTTCCGGCTTGGCAAGAACACTCTCCTTTTGATCGGGATCTGCGAGCAGGCCGAGAGTGAGCGTGAGAATCGCGTCGCGCGGTTCATTGAGCCCGCCGCCGATGATCACCTTGATATTGGCCCGGATCTCCTCGATCGGCATCGGCGGGTCCGCATGCACCATGGCCGACAAGATCGAGGGGTTCGAATGTGCGCGGTGATGGTCGAGCACCGCCTCGATCGCCGTATCGATCCCGGCGCCCGCCTCCATCGCCTTCCGGTCGATCTCGGCATCGCGTGAGTAGTTGCCCGCGCCATCGATCAGCGATTGGGACCACAATGCCAGCGTCTCCCACGCAATCTCCTTGAAGCCGATCATCTCCATCAAGCTGAGCGAAGCCATCGGCGCGGCGAGCGCCGAATAGAGGTCCGCCTCACCAGCTTCGACGAGCTTGTCGATCAGCCGCTCGCAGATCGCGGCGAATTTCGGCGCCCAGTGCTCTTTGATAATGCCGGGCCGGAAGGCAGGCTCGACAGCCTTGCGACCGGCGGCGTGTTCAGCGCCGTCCTTGCGCATGAACGTCGGACCCATCACCTTGTTGACCAGCGAAGCAGGATTGACCGACGAGTAGGTCGCGGAATCGCGCTCGATTCTCATGATGTCATCGAAGCGCGTAACGAGCGTCAGGTTTGCCGCCGCTACGAACACGGCAGGAGCCGTGTCGCGAACCCGTCGAAAAATCGGATAAGGGTCTTCGAGCAGGGCGTCATAAGAGACATCTGCGATGGCCGGTACGGCGCTCATCATTTCCTCCTCCCAGAAGAATTCTTTCCGCGAAGGCTATTCAATGCGGACCAATCGCTCAATTCGATAGACTGGATTTAGTCTATCGAAATATTGCATGACCCGTGCTAGGCTGGCGGCCGGAAGCGCGCGCATGGAGGCACAGCCTTGACGATCAACTCCATCGATCCGGTAGACATCGGCGCGTTACGCACGCTTGTTCTGGTGTACGACCTGCGATCGTTCTCCGCGGCGGCCGAACGGCTCAACGTCAACCAGTCCACGATCAGCTACACGGTCGAGCGATTGCGCAGCGCCTTTCAGGACCCACTGTTTGTTCGGCAGGGCAACGGCGTCACCGCCACCGAACGGTGCGCGGGACTGGTGCATTGGGCTCGGGAGACGATCGGGCAAATCGAGGGCCTCGCCTCGCCGGCGGAATTCGATCCGTCCGTCGCAAAGGGCACGGTGACGATTTCCTGCAACCATCACGAACGGCAAACTCTGATCCCGCAATTCAGCGCCACAATGCGAGCGACAGCGCCGCATGCACGGCTCGTTCTGCTTGACGCCGCGGGGCACGGCAATGTCCATCTCAAGCAGAACCAGTGCGACATCGTCCTTGGTCCGGTTGGGATTGTCGGCGACAACTTTTATCGCCGACACGTCCTCACCGACCACTATGCGTGCGTGATGGACCCCGCCAATCCTCTCGCCCGCGGCCGAATTACGCTTTCAGCCTATCGCAAGGCGGAACATGTGTTCGTGACCCATAATGGTGAATGGCAACCGCTCTACATCGATGTCCTCAAGGCCAAGGGGATCGTGCTGGAGCCGGCGGTCACGCTGCCGAGTCATGATTGTCTCGAGCGTATTATTCCCGGCACCAATCTCATCGCAGCCATCCCGCATCATCTGGCCCGCGCCATGCAAGGCGGCCTGCATATCGCCTCCCTGCCCTTCCATGTTCCGATCAGCATCGACATGTACTGGAGTGCGAGAACTGCCAAATCTGGTCTCCACAAATGGGCGCGCGGTCTGCTCGCCGAGGTGGCCAGAGAGAGCGCCATCGCAGCCAAATAGAGCGTGATCTTTTCGGAAAACCGGTACCCACTTTTCCGGATCGTGCTCTAGGCGCGTTCGCGCCCTTTCGTGGCAGGTCATTCAATCCGAATGCCGGCTTTGGAGACGATCCGGCCCCAGTTATCCGAATCCTGTGCCAGGAACGACGCAAATTGTTCGGGCGTGCCGCCCTGCGGGATCTGCAGGAATTCCTTCACCTTCTTGCGGAAGTCGTCCCTGGCGGTGATCGTCTGCAGTGCAGAGGACAAGCGGTTGATGATATCAGGCGGTGTGCCGGCGCGGGCAAACATGCCGTTCCAGGAATAGAGCGGCACGCCCAATCGGGCTTCCTCGAACGTCGGCACGTCGGGAAGCTCCTCGAGCCGTTGACGCGTAGAAACAACCAGCGGACGCAAGGCGCCTGAGACAATGTGGGGGATGGTCGTGGCCGTCACGTCCAGCGAGCAGTCGATGCGTCCGCCCAAAAGATCGTTCAAGCCACCATCCTTGTACGGGACGTGGATCATGCTTGCCCCGGTGGCCTGGAGCATTTGAAGCACGGCCACATGATTGGCAGAGCCGAGGCCGTAGGACGGGTATGTGAGCTTGTCTGGGTTCGCCTTGGCGGCATCGAGCAGCTCCTGCACCGAGCGATAAGGCGAGTCGGCGCGCACAACGAGCACGAAGGGTACGTCGAGCAAGTGGATGATCGGCGTGAAGTCCGATGGCTTGTAAGGCAGGGTCTTGAAGAGATGCGGATTGAGGATCACCGACAAGAGACCGTAGAGCAGAGTATGGCCATCGGCAGGCGCGGTGCTTGCGGCCTGATAGCCGATGTTGGAACTGGCGCCAGGGCGATTGTCCACCCACACCGGCTGACCCAGTTCGGCATGGAGTTTCTCGGCAATAAAACGAGCCATGGTATCGGCGGACGTGCCGGCCGGCAGCGTCATGACGAGGCGAATCGGACGATCGGGATAACCGCTCTTGCTCCAGGCTCCGGGAGCATGCAGCGCCAGCGGAGCCGCACACAAGGATTGGAGAACTGCGCGACGCGAGAAGGTCGATTTCACGGGTGTTCCTCCTGTGGTGCCGGGATGGCGTTGTTCTGATCGTTGTTATGGTCAAGGAAGGGATAGTCGGTGTAGCCGCGGTGATCGAGCGAATAGAGTTCGTCCTGGTTCAGCGGATTCATGCGCGCGCCGATCTTCAGCCGACGCGGCAGATCGGGATTGGCGATGAAGAGCCTTCCGAAGGAGATCAGATCGGCATGGCTCGCGAGCGCGCGTTCAGCCTGCGCGCGGCTCGAGAAGCCGTTGTTGGCCACGTAGGGGCCGGTAAAGCTGCGACGCAGCACCGGGTAATCGAGTTCGTGCGTCGCCGGCTCCGTCGTGGTGGAGCCTTCCACCACATCCACATAGGCAACACGCAGCTCGCTCAGCATCTCGAGCGCGGTGGCAAGCAGCCGCGCCGGATCGGAGTCCCGCAAGTGATAATTTGTCGGGTTGGCGGGCGAGAAGCGCACGCCAACCCGCTGCGGGCTCCAGATCTCACAGACCGCCGCCACTACTTCGACGAGGAGTCGACAGCGGTTTTGCGCCGAACCGCCGTAGGCATCGGTGCGTCGGTTGGCAGAGTCGCGCAGGAACTGGTCGAGCAGGAAGCCGTTGCCCGCGTGCACCTGTACGCCATCGAAGCCGGCCACGAGCGCGTTCCGCGCGGCCGCGCGGTATTCCTCGACAATGCCGGCGATCTCGTCGGCCGACAATTCGTGCGGCACTAGAAGCGGCTTGCGGCCCTCGGCCGTGCGAATGGTGCCTGGCGGCAGAATGGCCGACGGCCCGACTGGCAGGACGCCGCCAGGTTGCGTCAGCGGATGGGAATTGCGCCCGCAATGCCAGAGCTGTGAGAAGATGCATCCGCCCGCGCGATGGACTGCATCGGTGACGACCCTCCAGCCTGCGATTTGGGTCTCGGTGTAGATGCCGGGCGTGTTCGGCCAGCCCACACCGCGGGGCGAAATGGCGGTTGACTCCGTAACCACGAGTCCCGCCGTCGCGCGCTGCGCATAGTAAGAGGCGTTGAGGGCCGTCGGCACGCCGCCGGGAGAGCGGTCACGCGACATCGATGACATGATGATCCGGTTGGGAAGTCGCAGGGCGCCCAATGACGCGGGATCGAACAGGCTTCTGGCCATCACATCTCGTCCCTGAGAGATCCGCGCTCCAGCTAAGAGGCAGACCCCGCCCCCGACCGTTGTCGTAACTCTACGACCTTCGTCTGACGTTAGCAATAATTTTCGAAATAAATTACTGTTTACGAAATATGTAACGCACCCAAACCCTTATTCGGCGGGTCGTCCCTCCGGGGGCGCTATTTCAGTGGGACAATGCTTCGACCTACATCCGTCGCCCCCTTCGCCAGCTTCGGCTCGGGATCGCGCCTCGGCTCTTACCGCGCCTATCCGATTCTGGTCGTCGCCGACGGCATCACGACCGACCACATTTCGCCGGCTGGTCAGGTCCCCAAGGACAGCGAAGCAGCCGCATATCTGATTGAGCGAGGCGAAGAAGACCGCAACAACCTGAACGTCTTCGCCTCGCGGCGGCGCAATTGGGAAGTCATGGTCCGCGGTCTCTTCATCAACCGATAAGCCGAACGCCACTTGCTCACTTCTTCGCCGGTCGTTGTGATGAGGCCCCGGACGTCTATCGCGATACGGTAACCGGACCGACGCCCTGTCCACGACTTTTCGAGGACCTGAAAATGTTCGTAGCCGCTCGTTCTTCTTTCGATTGCGAGGATTGGCAGCGCCAATATACTGGTGTCGTCGCTGAGCGATTTGAACAATAACGAACGCCTTGGTTTCTGCAGGAGTGACGTGCGTGACTGACATCTCGGCGACAAAGGGCGGGCTGCTCGATCCCCGGCTGAACTGGGCCGCGCTTTCCCAGGCGGAGCGTGACGCCGCTTATGACAACAATGCCGCGGTAAAGAACAGCGCAGCACTGATCGCGGAACGAAACCAGCTATCCGAAACGCTGCGCGCCAGCCGCAAGTCCTTTCTTGATGTTCCCTATGGCGACCGCGAAAGAACAAAGATCGACCTCTATCCGGCCGCCGAGAAGACAGCACCGTGCCTGGTGTTCCTGCATGGCGGTTACTGGCAGCGCAATTCGCGCGAAGTGTTTGCCATGCTGGTCGAAGGCGTTGCGGCGCATGGCTGGTCGGTTGCCATCCCCGGATATTCGCTGGCGCCCGACGCTTCGTTGACGGAGATCGTAACGGAGATATCCCGGTCACTCGATTGGCTGGCCGAAAACGGCGAAACCTACGGCATCTCCGGGCCCGTCGTGCTCTCGGGCTGGTCGGCCGGCGCCCACCTCGTCGCAATGGCACTCAATCACCCGCGTGTCACCGCGGGACTGGCGATTTCCGGCGTGTATGACCTTGCACCCATCCGCGATACCGGGCTCAACAATGCGCTGAAGTTGACCGACCAGGAAATCGCAAGCCTTTCGCCGCTTCGCCTGCCCGCCGTGCACAAGCGGCTCGACGTTGCCTATGGCGCGGCCGAACTGCCGGCGCTGATTTTCGATTCAATCAAGCTTCATGAATCGCGCATGGCCGCGGGCGCGCCAGGGAATCTGTTCCCGATCGAAGGCGCAGACCATTTCAGCATTCTCAGCGAGCTGCGGCGTCCTGACGGCGAGCTTGTCGAAATCGCCCGAAAGCTCGTCGGCTAGAGCAGGATGAGATTAGGTTGGGCCGTGACGAGGGACCGTCTTGCCCGGACGCAAGCGGCGTGAGTGCTGTGCGCCGGGGCCCATTCTACTTTGCATGGGGTTGTTTTCGCGATTTTGTGTCTAGGCCCTGCGGTGTACCGCCGAAGAGTATCTGCACTGCGTCCGGGGCACGAGATCGTTAGCTTCGCGCTAATGGCGAATCGATTCGACTCCAACCCATCCCGCTCTAGGTCATCGGCGACTTGATCGCGCCTGCGTCCATCCAGACCTGATCGTCCCTGATCCGGACCGGGTATAGCCGCAACGGCTGGCTCGGCCAGCCGTAGGAAATCCGGCCGTTACGGAGATCGAACGAGGCCGCGTGACGGGGGCAGAACAAGCGTCCTCCCGACAGGTGTCCGAGACTGAGGTCAGCCTGTTCGTGCGGGCAGATCCGCTCGCAGGCTACCGCGCGACCTTCGCTCCAGACCAGAATCAAATCGACGCCAGTCACGCGGACACAGACGATCGTTTGCGAAATCAGCCGGCTGAGCCCGCAGACCGGCATCCATTGCCCGTCGCTCGACAACGCCGCCATTTCGGGCCACTCATCCGCCAAGATAGGCCTTTCGCACGTGCTCGTTCTCGATCATCTCCGCGCCTGGTCCGGACAGAACGATGCGGCCGCCTTCCAGCAGATAGGCGTGGTCGCACATCTCAAGCGCCGCAAACGCGTTCTGCTCCACCAGCAGGACGGTCGTTCCGGCATCGCGGATGCCGCGGATGATCGCAAACGTTCGCTCGACGATGTTGGGCGCAAGCCCGAGGGAGGGCTCGTCGAACATGATCAGGCGTGGACGTGACATCAGCGCCCGGCCGATCGCCAGCATCTGCTGCTCACCACCCGACAAGGTGCCGGCCGCCTGCCGCTTGCGGTCAGCCAGGCGCGGAAATTCGGCATAGATCCGATCGCGGTCTGCCGAAATCTCGGCCGCACCACTGCGCAGATAAGCTCCCATGTCGAGATTTTCCTCGACCGTCATGTGCGGAAATACCCGCCGTCCTTCCGGACAATGCGCGATCCCGCTGGCCACCACGCGCGGCGGCTTCGCGCCTGCAATGTCCTTGCCCTCGAACAGCATCGACCCCGAACGCGGCGCAACGAGCCCGGAGATCGCGCGCAGCGTGGTGCTCTTGCCGGCACCGTTGGCGCCGATCAGGGCGACGAGCTGCCCGGCCTTGACCTCCAGCGAAATGCCACGCAGCGCCGTGACGCCGCCATAGCCACACACCATGTCGTGGATCTCAAGCACGCGTTGCTCCCTGCCCGAGATAAGCCTCGATGACGGCTGGATCGTTCCGGATCACGTCCGGCGGTCCTTCGGCAATGATCCGGCCGTAGTTCAGCACCACGATCCTATCCGAGACGCTCATCACCATCGGCATGTCGTGCTCGACCAGCAGGATGGTGACGCCGCGGTCTCGGATGTTACGGACCAACTCCACGAAGGTGTGGGTTTCCGACGCGTTCATGCCGGAGACCGGCTCGTCGAGCAGCAGCATTGACGGCTCGGCTGCCAGCGCCAATGCCACACCGACAAGCCGCTGCTCGCCGTAGGACAGCGAGCCTGCAAGGTCGCGAGCGCGGCGTTCGAGGCCAACCCATTCGACCAGTTCGCTGGCGCGTTCCCGCAAACGGCGCTCCGAAGACCGCGCGCGCGGCAGCCCCAGAATGGCTTCGAGAAGGTTGACCCTCCCCTGGCGATGCAGCCCGACCAGGAGATTGTCGTAGACGGTATCGTTCGGAAAAACACTGGTGCGCTGGAAGGTGCGAGCCAAACCGAGATCGGCGATCTGATACGGCTTCAATCCGTTGAGAGCGGTTCCACGATAGCTCACGGCACCGCGGGTTGGGTCCAGAAAGCCGGTAACGACGTTGAACGCCGTCGTCTTGCCGGCACCGTTGGGCCCGATCAGGCTGACGATCTCGCCCTCGCCGACCGTGAAGTTCATATCCGAGAGTGCAACAAGCCCCCCGAAATGCACGGCCACCTTTTCCACCCTCAATGCCATCGCAGGAGCTGGCATCATGCATGCTCCTTGACGTCACGTTCGGAAAAAGCGACCGCGGTAACCGGTTCGATCCGTTTCCGCGGTTTCGCAAAGCGCAGCGCCAGCGACGGCACGATGCCGCGCGGCAATACGAACAGGATGCCGATCAGCACGCCGCCATACGCGATCCATTGCGCCTCCGGCGCCATGATCGGGCGCAGGAACACAGGCAACAGCCCGAAGATCATCCCGCCGACGACAGGCCCGGCCAGCGATCCCTTACCGCCGGTGATGACCATGATCACCATCGTCACCGTATTGATGAAGGCGAACACCTCGGGATCGATGATCCGGATGTAGTGCGCATAGAGGCTGCCGGCAGCGCCGGCGATCCCGGCCGAGATCACTGCCGCCAGAGTGAGCGTCTTTGTCACGTCGATGCCGACCGACACTGCCAGCGTCTCGTTTTCCATCAACCCGCGCATGGCGCGGCCGAAATGCGAATGGACCAGGCGCGAGATCAGAAGATAGGTGACAACCGCGACAGCAAGCACGAGGTAGTAGTTCTGCAGCTTGGTGCGGAGGGTCAGATCTCCGAGACCCGGCAATCCGATCGTGATCGAGGGAATGTTGGTCAGCGCCAGCGGGCCCTGCGTCAACTCGACCCAATTCAGCGCCACCAGCCGAACGACTTCGGCAAAGGAAATCGTCACGATCACGAAATAGGCGCCGCGCACGCGAAACGAGAGCAACCCCACCAGATATCCGCATAACCCCGCAACAACGATGGCCAACACGAAGCCGACAATTGGCGGCCAGGGATCGTGAACAATGCGAAAGCCAAAAGGCAAGCCGACATCGAAGCCAAGCGATGTCAATGCGCTGACATAGGCACCGATGCCGAAGAACGCGATGTGGCCGAGACTGAGCTGGCCGGTAAACCCGAGCAGCAGATTGAGGCTCATCGCGCCGATGATGAAGATGCCGGTCGTGATCAGCGCGTTCATGAGATACGGATCGCGCAGCCACAGCGGCACCGATGCGAACGCGACGACTGTGAGAATGGCGATCGCTGACTTCATCCGACGCGCTCCGAGCGAGCGAAAAGCCCGGTCGGCTTGAAGATCAGAACCGCGATAATGATCAAGAAGCCCATCGCGTCGCGGTATCCCGACGAAACATAGCCGGCGCCCAGTTCCTCCGCCAATGCCAGAATGAAACCGCCAATGACCGCGCCGGTGATGTTGCCGAGCCCACCGAGGATCACGATCGCGAACGCCTTGACGGCGGCGAGATCGCCCATCTGCGGGAAGATGACGTAGACCGGGCCGAGCAGCGCGCCAGCCGCGGCGGCAAGGCTCGAACCGATCGCGAAGGTCGAGGTGTAGATCAGGTCGACATTGACGCCCATCAGCGAGGCGGTGTCCTGATCCTGAAACGTCGCCCGCATCGCACAGCCGAGTTTTGTCTTGTTGATCAGGAGATAGGTGACGACGATCAGCATCGCCGCCGCGGCGAGTACGAACAGCCGCAGCCAGGACACCGAGACCGGGCCCAGCACCAGCGGCGCCTCGGGGAACGGCGTGGTCACCGATTTCGCCACACCGCCCCATATCCACAAGGCGCCGGACTGCATCGCGATCCAGGCACCGATCATGACAAGCATGGTCGTGTCGATGTCGGAGCCGCGCAGCGGCCGCAGCAAGGTCAGCTCGATCGCGGCGCCTAGAAGCCAGCCAGCGGCAACGGCGAGCGGCAGCGCCAGGAAGAAGTTAACCCCGAGCTGGTGCACCACGATGAACATGATGTAGGCGCCAAATGTGTACAGTATCCCATGCGTGAAATTCACGACGTTCATGATGCCGAAGATCAAGGTCAGCCCGATGCCTAACAGCGCATAGGTGCCGCCGAGGACCAGCATGTTGATCAGATGTTGCAGAAACTCGCTCAAGGTAGCTCCCGGATATCCTGATGCCGCCCGAGGGCCACCGCCTGCCGGCGGCCCTCGACGGTCAGTCACGTGACGTCAAAGTGTCTTCATGCCGATCTTGCCGTCGGTGATTTCGATCAGATAGACGTTTGGCTGGCTCTGGCCGCTTTCCTTGCCTTCGGGACCGGACTTGCGGAACACGATGTCGCCGTTCAGGCCCTTCACCTTGATGTCCCAAAGTGCCGCCTTGATCGCCGCAGGCTCCGCCTTGCCCGCCTTCTCGATCGCCGCCGCCGCGGTACGGATACCGTCATAGCCACGAAAACTCTCGGTGCAGCCGGCGAAGTCGTAGCCGCGCTTCTTCCATTCGGCGATGAAGTAGCTGGTCGCCTCCGGGTTCGGCGTCTTCTCGGGAAACCAGGGCAGGAAGGTCGTCAGGTGCATGGTGCCGTTGGCGGCGGCACCCGCCTGCGCAATGATCTGATCCGGATTCTGCGAGCCCCCGGTGGTGATGATGCGCTTCTTGAGGCCGAGGGCTGCCGCCTGCTTGAAGATCAGCGTGAGCTGGTCCACCGCCGTTGTCACGATGATGGTCTCGGAATCGGTGCCCTTCAGCTTGGAAAGCTGCGCGCTCATATCCTGGGCGCCCTGATCCATGGTTTCGATAGCTCCGACCGTGATCCCCTTTTCCTTCATCATCTTGCTGAAGTCTTCAGCGGTACCGCGACCCCAGTCATTGTTGATGACGAGGAAATCGACCTTCTTCAATTCGAGCTTGTCGACGATCCCCTTGAACGCCGCGGCCTCGATCGCCGACGGCGGCGAGATACGGAAGATGTAGGGATTGCCAGTCGTGGTGATCTTGCCCGACGAAGAGGTCTCGACCACCATCGGTGTTTCGTATTCCATCAGCTTGGGCATCACGGCAAGCGTCAGGCTCGAGCCCCATGCTCCCATCAGCACCGGCACCTTGTCGCTCGTGATCAGTTTTTCGGCGACGGCGGCCGCCTCGGTCGGATTGCTCTTGTTGTCCTCGATGACGAGTTCGAGCTTCTTGCCGAGAATGCCGCCCTTTGCGTTGATCTCATCAGCCGCGATCTTGGCGCCGTTGACGACGTAGGTACCGGACGCGGCGAACGCGCCCGTCAGGGGTTCATTGACGCCGATCTTGATCGTCTGAGCGTTGGCGGTACCACCCAGCAAGGCGACCGCCAGCGCTATCGTCGGAACAAGTCTGAAAGTCCGTGTCATGTGGTTCTCCAATCTCACGCTGTTCATCTATCCGCAGTCCAAACCCCGTCGTTTCCGCATCACGCGAAGACTTCGATCCATCACGTCGCCCCGTCCTTGCTGGACGCGAAACGACCAACCCAACCCGCGACCCGCGCGCGCAAAAGGCTGAAAACGAGCGCCATTCCATTCAGCTCGGCCGCCGTGGCGTCACCCGGTGACGTACCCGACAGGCGGCGGTCGAGATTGCTGGCGAACTCCGCGATCAGTCGAGCCGCGAGATCGCGCACCAGCCCCGGCCTTCCGACCTGCGCCAGCATGCCCGTCAGCGTGTACCCGATGGAAAGATCGACGCGCGTCCCCTGCTCGATCGGCACCAGCCGATAGCGAATTTCGCCCTGCGTCGAAGACCGGCTGCGCCGGTCGTTACCGATGCCGACAATACGGCCGGACATATCGGCGAGGCTTCGCTCGACGCGTGCGGCCCCTTGGAATGTCGCGGCAATCGGACCGATCCTGACCCGGATCGCACCCTCGACGCGCTCCGGCTTCGGGGGCGCCGTCAACGACGCGCCGGGAAGGCAGGCTGCGATGGCTGCGATGTCGTCGAACATCGCAAATACCTGCTCAGGCGGATGTGCAACGCTAAAATGCTGGTTCAGAACGGTGGCCGGGACGAAGTCCGGAATCGCAGAAACCGAACTGGCCGTTTCAGGCGACGTTTGTTCGCTTCCGACCGATCGCATGCGTTCGGCCCGGTCCGCGTCGCTTCGACCTGAGCCGACGGGACCCAGGATCTTTCGTCCTCCATCCGGCGTCGGCGCGATATCGCGGGCGCGCCGCGCCTCGATCACGGACCGGACGGCCCGCACGATGCCGACATAGCCGGTGCACCGGCACAGATTGCCGCTCAATCCGACGCGGATCAGGCGCTCGTCGGCGTGCGGCAGGCGCAGCACCAGATCGCGCGCGGAGACCAGCATTCCCGGCGTGCAATAGCCGCATTGCAGGGCATGCTCGCGGGTGAAGGCCGCGCGAAGCTCTGTCGTAATGTTGTCCTCGTCGAGTCCTTCGATCGTGGTGACCTCTGCGCCTTCGCAAGCCACCGCATAGGTGATGCACGAACGCGCCGGCTCGCCGTCGAGCAGCACCGTGCACGCCCCGCAGACGCCGTGTTCGCAGCCGAGATGCGTACCGGTCAGATCCAGCTTATCGCGAACGAAGTCCGCGAGGTTGGTACGCGGCTCGGCCAAGGCCTGCACCGCTCGCTGGTTTACGGTGAGTGCGATCATGTTCATGCGGCGGCCTCGCGGACCGCACGCTTGAGCACGTTCACATGAATATGGCGATGCGCCGCGTTCGAGACGCCCGCCGTTGCCAGCATGACATCAGCTACGCGCGCGTCGAAGCGATCCTTGTAGTCGCCGGCAATGCGGCCGCCGAATAATTCCGCCGCATTCGTGATGACAATCGGCGCGGAATCGATCGCACCGATCACCACGCGGGCGGATGCGGCGCTCGGGTCGATCAGGATCGCGCCGATCGCATGCGCGAACTCGCCCGTCTTGCGGCAACTCTTGGCGTAGCCCCAGTGCGCCGATGCACGCATCGCCGGGACGTGAATGGTCTCGACGATCTCGCCATCGCGCAGCGCAGATTCGAGCGCACCGACGATGAAATGCTCCATCGCCACCATCCGCGCGCCCGCGCCGCTTCGCAGCGTCAATCGCGCACCCAGCGCCGACAGCGCGGACACCCAGTCTGCCGCAGGATCGGCATGGCTGAGCGATCCGCCGACCGTGCCGCGATTGCGCACGGCGCGGTAGGCGATGTTGCCGGCGACGCGCTGCATGGCGCCGCGCGTGACGTCCGGAATACGTCCGTCCTCGACGTCGGCGTGGGTAACGCAGGCCCCGAGCACGAGTTCGTCGCCACGACGTTCGACCTGCTTGAGCTCGGCAAGACCGGTGATGTCGACAATCAACTGCGGCTCGACCAGCCGCAGATTGAGCATGGGACCGAGCGACTGGCCGCCGGCGATGATCTTGGCGGAAGTTTTGGCCTCGCCGAGCACGGCAAGTGCCGCCTGCAAGTCGCGTGGGCGTTCGTAGCCGAAAGGCGCCGGTTTCATGCCGCCGGCCTTTCTGCTTCGCGCGCGGCCAGAACCGCCTCGACGACGCGATACGGCGTAATCGGCGACTGCATCAGTTCCACGCCAAGCGGGCGCAGGGCGTCGTTGACGGCGTTGGCGATCGCGGCCGGGGGGGCGATCGCGCCACCCTCGCCGATGCCCTTTACGCCGAACAGCGTATAGGGCGACGGCGTCTCCATGTGATCGAGACGCGGTGCCGGCACTTCGGTGGGCCCAGGCAGCAGATAATCCGCGAGCGTCGTCGCCAGCGGTTGACCGGCCGCGTCGAACGGCATCTCCTCGTACAGCGCGGTGCCGATGCCCTGGGCCAGGCCGCCATAGATCTGGCCATCCACGACCATCGGATTGACGAGAACACCGCCATCTTCAACGATGACGTAGTCGAGGATTTCGATTTCTCCGAGATCGGGATCGACCGCGACGACCGCGGCATGCGCGGCATAGCTGAAGGTTCCGCTATCGCGCTGCGGCTTGTAGCCCGACGTCACTTCCAGTCCCCCCGGATCGACATCGGGCGGCAGATCCTGCGGCCGGCGATACCAGGTGTGGGCGATTTCCTTCAAGGTAACGCTGCCGTTGACGCCGCGAACCTCGCCGTTCTGCAGCACCACCGCAGCCGGATCGTGCTGCAACAGCTTGGCACCGATGCGTCTGGCGCGCTCGCCCAACTCGCGGCAGGCAGTTGCGACCGCGCCGCCCGCCATCACCATCGAGCGCGAGCCCCAGGTGCCGGTCGAATACGGCGTCATCGCCGTGTCGCCGAGGATCAGGCGCACCTTGGCGACGTCGACGCCCAGCATCTCGTGAGCGACCTGCGCGAGCGTCGTCTCCATGCCTTGCCCGTGGGAATGCACACCGACCCTCAGTTCGAGGCCACCGTCCGGTGTCAAGCGCGCAGACGCCTGTTCGTGGCCGGGCACCATCGGAATGCCCCAGCCGGAATAGACCGACGTGCCATGCGCGGCCTGCTCGCAATAGATCGAGACGCCGACGCCGATCCGGCGCCCGTCGGCCTCACCCTTGCGCTGGCGTACCCGCACACCTTCGACGTCAATGGACGCAAGCGCCCGTCGCATCGCCTCGGGATAATCACCACTGTCGAAGTGTTTCTTCGTGATGTTGTCGAACGGCATCTGCTCGGGCTGCACCAGATTGCGCAGGCGCACTTCGCCCGGCTCCAGCCCCGCTTCAACCGCGACCAGATCGAGCATCAGTTCCAGCGCGAAGCAGACGCCGGTACGCGCCACGCCGCGATACGGCAGGATCGGACACTTGTTGGTGGCGACCGAAAACGTCCGGCAGCGATAGGCCGGCATCAAGTAAGGTCCCGGCAGGATGCTGGCGACCTGTGCCGCCTCAAGGCACGCCGAGAACGGATAGGACGAGTAAGCGCCGGAATCGACGGTCGCTTCGCAGTCGATGCCCCGCAGCCGTCCGTCGCGATCGGCAAAGACGGTGATCTTGTAATGGTGCTCGCGGCAGTTGGAACTGGCGGTGAGATGCTCTCGGCGATCCTCGGTCCAGCGCACCGGATGGCCGCGACGCATCGTCAACCAGGAAAGGCAGACTTCTTCCGGGAGCAAGATTCCCTTGTGTCCGAAGCCGCCGCCAACGTCAGACGAAACGATACGGATTCGGCCCTGCTCCATGCCGAGGCACTCGGCAAGACCGCTGCGCGTGATGTGCGGCATCTGGGCTGAGGAATAGAGCGTGAGCTGGTCGAGGCGGTGATCGAAGGTCGCGACCACGCCGCGCCCCTCGAGCGGCGACATGCACTGCCGCGCGGTCGATATTTCGCGCGACACCTTGATCGGCGCATCGAACGCCCTGGAGATGTCGACCTCGAAATTGGTTTCGAGAAAAACGTTATCACCCCAATGCTCGTGCACCAGCGCCGAACCCGGCTCGCGCGCTCTTAGCATGTCATAGACGGCAGGAAGCTCTTCGAGATCGAGCGTCACCGCCGCCGCAATGTCCTCGGCTTCGGCACGCGTCGGCGCCACGCACATGGCGACGAGTTCGCCGACCTGACGCACCTTGCCAGTGGCAAGCACCGGCTGCTCGGAAATCTTGAATCCCGGCAACCCCGACACCGCGCGGATCGGATTGACGCCGGTAAGATCCGCCGCGGTGAAAACGCAGCCGCGATAGCGCTCCGGCACGTGGATGCCGCGGATCAGCGCATGCGCCAAAGGGCTGCGCACAAACGCGACGTCCTGCAACCCGGCGAGGCGAATGTCGGCCACGAACTGGCCGCGGCCACGCATCAACCGATCGTCTTCCTTTCGCGGTAGCCGCGCGCCGACGCCTTGTCCGGCGCCCGCTCCGTCTGCGGAAGGAAACTCGCGCTCATTGCGCACGGTGACGTTCTCCCCGATCGAACTGACGCGGACCTTCCTACGCTGCAACGGCCTGCGGCAGAATTGGCGCTACTGCGTCGTATCGCGCACCGGCGCGCAGACAGAACTCAGGCTGCAGCAGACGCTCGGCGATTACTTCATTGTTCTCGTTGTCGCGAAGGACAAATCGTCCGGTTCGCTCCCCGATCACCGAGACGTCGGCCTCCCTGCCAATCCTCAGGGCGCCGATTTCGTCAGCACGGCCGAGCATTTTGGCCGGGTTGGACGTGACCATCGGTACGACCTGCTCAAGCGAAAGCCCGAGCGCCATCATCGAACTCATCGCCTGAACGAGGCTGAACTTGGCCTGGCCGGCGAAGGGATGATTTTCGTCGTCCTCATGCTGGTCCGGGGTGCCGGCAGGCGCAGGCACATGGGTGTTGTAACCGTGAATGTCCGCACCGAGCGTGGTGGGAATAATGCCGGCGGCGATCGCTTTCTTGGCGAGGCGATAGGAGAAATGGCTGCCGTGACCGACGTCGACCTTCAGGCCGCGATCGAGCGCCGCCTGAATCACCGGATGCACTTCACCCTCACGGTTGACGAAGCCGCCGGGATGGCGCGTGAACGGATGCGCCAGCACGTCGCCCTCTCGCAGCAAAGGAATCACGCGCGCCAGAATTGTGTCGACATCTTCGCCGTTGGTGCCGCTTTCGGGCAGGCCCCAGAGCTGACCAAAATGCACATAGACCGGCAGATCGGCGCGTCGTCCGATCTCGGCCGCCATTTCGATGACGCGAATGCCCCAACGCGCGAAACCACCAATCTCAGCATGAGCCTTGATGCCGCGAACAATGTCGAGATTGCACGTTGCCGACTTCACCGTAGCGTCGATATCGACGCCATCGGGGCTGTAGAGCTTGGGATAGTAATGGCCCTCGAGCCCGCCCACCAGGTAGGCCGACAGGAAGGCGTAAACGCGCGATTTCGCAGGCTCGGCGACGAAGTGCCGGAAGCCGGGCAGCGTCATGCAGGACGGGCCACCCTGATCGACCAGCGTCGTCACACCGGACTGGACGCCCACCATGTCGGCATTCATGCCGAAGCGGCCGGTGACATACTGATAGACATGCGCGTGGGTATCGATGAGACCCGGCAATACCAGCTTGCCGGTCACATCGATCACTTCTCTGGCGCTGGTCGGCAAAATGTCGCTCTGCACCGCCGCGATCTTGCCGTTGCGAATGGCGACGTCCTTGATCCCGTCGATGCCGGAGGCCGGGCAGATCACGCGGCCGCCGCGCAGAAGCTGGTCGAAGGTGGCGCTGATCGACATGAACAATCTCTCCTGTCTTCGCCGGCGGCGTTACCCCGCCGTCGCCAGAATACGAAGCATACTTCGTATTTTACAAGAGCAAACTTCATGCCATGATCTTCCCGTGGCGAAGCCCATCGAATCGAGCTAATCGCATCGATATTCCGAGGCGGGGAGAGTGCGTTGCGGAAAGCAAAAAAGCGTCATGGCGAGACCAGGCATCGCCCGTGGCCGCTGTCAGAACGACCGGGCTTTCTGATCCGGCGGCTGCATCAGATTCACGTCGCGCTGTTCCAGGAAGCGTGCGGAGAATTCGAGGTGACGCCGCTGCAATACAGCCTGCTTTCGGCGCTTGCGGTGCGGAAAACCGCCGATCAGACCACGTTGGCGGCCGATATTGCGCTGGACAGGACGACGACGACCGGAGCGCTCAAGCGGCTGGCAGCGCGCAACTTTGTCGAGAGAGCCGTAGATGACGAGGACCGCCGCGCGCGGCTCTGTAGATTGACGCCGGCGGGAGCAGCGCTTCTGGCAAAAATCGAGACCTCGGCGCGGGCCGCGCACCGCGCTACGCTCGATAACTTAAGCGAAAGGGAGCAAGCCGTATTCGTCGATATGATGCAGCGCATCGTTGCGGCGCACTCCAATCGCGACAGCGCTGCTGCCCTGTTCGATTGAGCACCGCGGTGCCATCTGCCGCCTTTTTAGCTCGAATTGCATAATTTGTAGTCACCCGGTAACGCAGGCGCCTGTATGCCATTGGACGCAGCGGAGTGCGGCTGCAATCGATCGAGCGAAAGCGGCTTCTTGCGGGCGTCGTGACGGTCAGTGATCTCAGGTCGCGAACTCAGCCAGTTCCGGCTCGATATGCGGCACGGCTTCGACCAGCTCGCGTGTGTAAGCGGTTTTGGGATTGTCGAACATCGCGCGGCTCTCGCCCTGTTCGACGATGCGGCCGTTTTGCAGCACGATGGTTCGATCGCACATCATGCGAACGACGTTGAGGTCGTGGCTGACAAAGAGGAAGGCCAAATTGTCCTCGCGCCGCAGCCGGTCGAGCAGTTGCAGCACCACCGCCTGCACCGAGACGTCGAGCGCTGCCGTCGGCTCATCCAGCACGAGGAGGCGCGGCCGGCAGGCGATGGCGCGGGCGATGCCGACGCGGGCCTTCTGGCCGCCTGAGAGCTGATGCGGAAAGCGCGTCAGCAATTCGATCTCCAGTCCCACGCGCTGCGCGCACTCCTCCACCCGCTCCCGCAAGGCGTCGCCCGCGCGCATGCCACCAAGCCGAAGCAGCGGATGGGCGATGCAGTCAAAGGCGGTGAAACGCGGGTTGAGGCTGTCATTCGGATCCTGAAAGACGATCTGGATATCCCTGCGAAACGGCGACCGGTGAAAATCGCGCGCGGGGATGTGGCCGATCGACTGTCCCTCGAACGCGATCTCCCCCTCGCTCGGGTCGATCAGCCGGCAGATGATGCGCGACGTCGTACTCTTGCCGGAGCCGGATTCGCCAACCAGACCGACGCTCTCGCCGGCGCTGATCATCATGGAAAAGTCTGCTACCGCCGGGGCGCCCTGATCGAACCGCTTTGCGAGTTTCTGCACCTCCAGCAGCGGCGGCGTACCCGGCGCAGGCCGCGGCCTGGGCGCGACCTGCATCGCAATGCGCCGCCCCCTCTCCTCTTCCGGCACCAGGTCCGCAATCCGGGAATTCGCCGTGGGCGAAGCCGCCACCAGGCGTTTGGTGTAGCGGTGCTGTGGCGCGCGGAAGAGAGTTTTCGGTTCGGCCTCCTCGACCAGCCGACCCTGCTCCATCACCACGACGCGGCGACAGTAGCGCGCGGCGAGACCGAGGTCATGGGTGATCAGGATGGTCGCCATGCCGCGCTCGGCCGCAATCCCGGTCAGAAGGTCCATCACGACCTTCTGCGTCGTGACGTCGAGGCCGGTGGTCGGCTCGTCGGCGATCAGCAGCGCCGGATTGCAGGAAATCGCCATGGCGATCATCACGCGCTGGCACATGCCGCCGGAGAGCTCGTGCGGGTAAGCGGCCATCCGCTTTTCGGGATCGCGAATTTGCACGGCGCGCAGCAGCTCCAGCGCCTGCGCGCGCGCTTCACCTCGGGGCATTCGCTTATGGGCCGTTATCGCATCAGCGATCTGGTCCCCGACGGCACGGATCGGATTGAGCGCTGCACGCGGGTTCTGGAAGATCATCGCCATCGCCGCACCATGCAAATGGCGGAAATCACCCGCCGATATCCGCGTGATGTCCTGCCCGCGAAACCGGATGTCGCCTGCCGTGATCCGCCCGGCCGCATCGAGCAGCCGCGTGATCGCAAAGCCGGTGACGGACTTGCCCGAGCCGCTCTCGCCGACGAGGCCGAGCATCTCGCCCTCGCCGAGCGTCAGCGTGACACCACGCACCGCCTCGACAAGGCCACGCCGTGTCGAGAAGGTGACGTGCAGGTCGCTTAATGCCAACAGCGATGAGGTCATGTTCGCATGCGGGGGTCGAGAATATCGCGCACCCCGTCGCCGAGCAGGTTGAAGCACAGCACCGTCAGCATCAGCGCCAGGCCCGGAAAGGCGACCAGCCACCATTTGCCGGTGGAAATGAAGCGCGCGCCCTCCGCAACCATGATGCCCCATTCCGGCGTCGGCGGTTTGACGCCGAGGCCAATAAAGGAAAGTCCGGCGGCATTGAGGATCGCCCAGCCAAGATTGAGCGATATTTGCACCGCCATGGCCGGCAGCACGTTCGGCAATAGGAAGCGCAGCACGACCGAGAGGTGGCTGTCGCCGCAGGCGCGCGCCGCTTCGACCCAGCCGACATTGCGACGGACATTCACCTCCGCCCGCGCAAAGCGGATGTAGAACGGCAGATTGATGATAGCGGTCGCGATGACGATGTTTTCGACCCGATTGCCGAGCGCTGCGACCATCGCCATGGCCAGCACGAAAAGCGGAAAGGCCATCACGACGTCGACGAAGCGGCCGACGCCGCGATCGAGCCGGCCGCCGGTATAGCCGCAGATCGCACCGATGACGGCGCCGATGGCAAAGGAGATTCCAACCGCCGAGACGGCGATGGCGAGGTCGAGCCGTGCCGCGACGATAAGGCGGCTGAACACGTCGCGGCCGAGCTGATCAGTGCCGGCGATGTGTGCCGCGCTCGGCGGCATCAGGGCTTGCGAAACGTTCGAGACGATCGGATCATACGGCACGATCCACGGCCCGAAAATCGCGATCAGCGTAAGCAGGAAGACGCCTGCAGCGGCAACGGCGGTGAGCGGGTTGCCGCGCAAAATCCAGCCGGCATGGCGAAGCGTTGCGCTGGTCATCCGATCGTCACCCGTGGATCGGCAATGCCATAAAGGATATCCACCAGCAGGTTGACGATCACAAACACGGTCGCCATCAGCAGCACAAAGCCCTGTACCGGCGCATAATCGGACGAGAGCAACGCATCGAGCGCGTAGGAAGCGACGCCCGGCCAGGAGAACACCTTCTCGACCAGGACATTGGCGCCGAGCATGGTCGAGAACACGATGCCTGCGATGGTGATGACCGGCAGAATGGCATTCCTTAGCGCATAAGTGACGACGACCCGCCACCAGGGAAGGCCTACGGAACGCGCGGTGCGCACGAAATCGCTCCCAAGTGAGACCAGCATCGAGGCCCGCGTGATGCGCGCCAGCGGCGCCACCACAAACAGCGCCATGCTCAGCGCCGGCAAGATCAGTTGCCTGAAGGCGGCCCACCATCCATCAAAATCGCCTGCGAGCAGGAAATCGATCAACAGGAAGCCGGTCCGCCTTGGCGGCAGCGACGCAAAGATATCGACCCGGCCGGTCGGGTCGGGCGCAAGCCCGAGCAGATAATAGAAGACATAGATCAGCAGCAGGCCCGAAACGAACGTCGGCACACAGACGCCGAGCGCGCAGAAAAACCGCACGCCATGATCGATGATGGAGCCCTGTCTCAGGGCGGCCAACACACCGAGCGGCACCGCCGACAGCAACGCGATCAACAATGCCGTGAAGGTGAGTTCCAGCGAGGCCGGCAGCCGCTCGCGGAGATCTTTCGTGACCAACTGCCCGGTCATCATCGATCTACCGAGATTGCCGCTGCCGACATCATAGAGATACAGCATCAATTGTTCCGGCACCGGCTTGTTGAGGCCCATCTGCTTGCGGATGACTTCGATCTCCTCCTTGCCGGCATTCGGCCCGGAAGCGAAGAACACCGCAGGATCGCCCGGCAGCACCCGCATCAGCAGGAAGGTGAAGACGAGCACGCCAAAGAGCGCCGGCAGCGAGGACAGGAAGCGCCTGCCCGCCCGTATCACCGTTGCTCCAAAGGCCGCCATCTGACCTACCGGTTACTTGCGATTGAGATCGCGATAATCCACCTGGCGGTGGAACTGGTAGGTGTAGCCCTCGACCGAGGGCGCCATCACGGCGTCCTGGCTGGGCTGCCAGAGCGGTATCTGCGGTATCTCGCTGAAATGGATGGCGTTGAGCTTTACGCCGTCTTCCTCATACTTGGCCGCATCGGGTTCGAAACGGGCTTTCTGCGCGATCTCCACTAGTTCCGGATTGTTGATCGATGAGTAGTTCCAGCGCTGATTGCCGGTGTAGAAATTGCGGTAGAAATAGTCGGTCGACGGCAGCCAGGCGACGATGCCCTCGGTGAAGAAGGGAAGCTTCTTCTCATTGATCTGCGTCGACATCTGCGCGTCCGGCAGCTTCTGGATATCGACCTTGACGCCGATCTTGGCCAGCGATTCCTTCACCAAGGCAGCCATCGGTTCGGCGGTCGAGGCCTGGCCGACATTGAAGCTGAACGTGGTCGAGAAGCCGTCCGGCATGCCTGCCGCCTTCAGATATTCCTTGGCCTTCTCGAGGTCGAGCTTCACAGGCTGCGGGATCGGATAGGCGCCGCTCGTTGGCTTGCCATCCGCCCATGTCGCGCCGAACAGCGGCGAGCCGCGGCCGAAGAGTGCTGCCTTGAACATGTCGTCATAGGGCAACGCAAAGCCGATGGCGCGACGCACATTGACGTTGTCGAAAGGCGGGATCTGATTGTTCATCGAGATGAAAGTGACGGCATTATACTGGGGCGTCGAGATCACCTTCAGCTTGGCCTTTGCCTCAAGCGACTGGACATCACTCGCCTGCAGATCGATGACGAGATCGGCATCGCCGCGCTCGACCAGGTTGGCGCGTGTCGCCGGCTCCGGCACCGACTGCACGATGACGCGCTTGAAGAACGCGGACTTGTCGGCGGTGCCGCGATTCCATTCCGCGTTGCGGGCCATGATCACCTGCTCACCCGGCTTGAAGGTCTCGATCTTGTAGGCGCCGCTGCCGGCCGTGTTCTCCTTCAACCATGCCAGTGCCCAGGGATCGTCCGCCGTCGCATGTGCCTTCGCAACCTTGGAGTTGAAGATGATCGGATAGACGGTAGCGAGATTGGGAAGCGCCAGCTTGTCCGGTTTCGGCAGGGTCACCTCGATGGTCAGGGGATCGATCACCTTGAACTGGTCGGCTGACGTCATCGATCCCGTGAGGAGTTGCGCCTTGCCGAGGACCGGCGCCGTGACGACCCGGTCAAGCGACCATTTGACATCTTCCG
Source organism: Bradyrhizobium sp. SRL28 (assembly GCF_018596315.1). Taxonomy (GTDB): domain Bacteria; phylum Pseudomonadota; class Alphaproteobacteria; order Rhizobiales; family Xanthobacteraceae; genus Bradyrhizobium. The sequence continues at coordinate 333,227 of NZ_JAHEAG010000003.1, forward strand.
CCGTGACCGGCGTGCCGTCCTGAAACTTGGCGTCCTTGCGCAGGCGAAATGTCATCTTCAACCCGTCCGGGCTGACTTCGTAGGATTCCGCCAACTCCCCGGTGATCTTGCCGAGGTCAAACACCCATTTGCCGTTGAGTTGCTTGCGGCCGAAGGAGACCAGCCGGTCGTAAGTGCTCAAACTCACCGCGAAGGCTTCGCGGGTCGAACCCGGAATATTGGGATCAAGTGTGTTGACCGACGCTCCGGTCACGTAGCGCAACGTTTCGGCGCGCGTTTGCGCCTGCACCGATCCAGCCGCCAGTGAGAAAGCGATGGAGGCAACCACCGTAAGCAGACGCCTGGATACTGTAACGCTCATCGGACTTATTCCCTGTTTGCCACGTTTATTTTCTGAATGAGAACATCAACTTAAAGCAAGGGATATGCCAACCGGACCCGCCGGAAGCGCAAGCATAGTAGGTGTGAGCCGAGCTTCCCAGCATCATCGAAAATTGTTTCACCGTTTCTCGCTCGCGGCCGGCATTTGCCGCGCGACGACTGCCTGCGGCACGTCGTACGCCTTGAACGAAGCCCAGTGCCGTTCGATGTCCGCGCGAAACAGGCCGCGCGTCAACCCATGCACCAGCTTCGGCACCGCCGTGGTCATCGCATTGATCGACGAGCCCGAAGCACCAAAGCTCATGGTGGAGGCGATCGCGAAGACATGGATGTCCGCAATCCAGGGGGTTTCACCGGCGACGCGCTCCATCAGCGCGTAGTCATCAGCGAGATAGGGAAAACGCCCGAGCCGCGGGCTGCGCTCGTCCGGCGGCGGTTGATAGCGGTCGGCCCAGGTCGCGATGTTGGCGGCGCAGTTTCGCAGCTCGGGCCGGCCTGCAAAATTCATGTCGATACCGGTGCCGCAAATCACGAAGTCGGCTGCGAACACACCCCTCGGCGTCTGCAATTCGACACCGCGAGCCGTTTCCCTGGCGGCTTCGATCGGTGCGCCCTCCTGCAGGTGAAAATTTGAATGGCGGGCACAACGATCGTAGGTCGCTTGCGGAAAGCCTTCCCGCATCTCCAGAACGGCGCGCATGAAGCGCCAGCGCCAGGCATCATCCAGATCGCAAAAATGTCGAAGGAAGCCGCGGAAGGTGAGCCAACGGTAGGGCTGGATCACCTGGATCTCCGCCCTGCGGCAAAACAGATGCACCTCTGCCGCGCCAGCCTCCAGTGCCGCCGCGGCATTGTCGAAGGCCGAGGCGCCGGCACCGATCACCGCAACCCGCTTGCCGCGCAAGCCCACGAAGTCGATCGGCTGCGCCGCATGCGCGCACACTGAAGACGGCAGATGGCGCAACGGCTCCGGAATGCTCCAGTCGCCCATACCTTCCTGCCCCGTCGCCAGCACAATCTTCCGTGCAAAAACAGTGTCGACGCCGTCAGCGGTCTGCATCTTGGCCGCAAGCAATCCATCGGCCGCGGGCGATATCTCGATGACCTCGCAACCATTGCGCACCGGCAGATCCACGACGCGCCTGAACCAGAGCAGATACTCGGCCCAAAGCTCGCGCGAAACCAGGTCGAGATTCCGCCAATCCTCCTCACCGAAGCGTGCCTCGTGCCAGGACTGGTAGGTCAGGCTCGGGATATCAAGATCGGGCCCGGTGAAATGCTTCGGACTGCGCAGCGTATGCATGCGAGCGTAAGTGAGCCACGGTCCTTCCTGTCCCTCCTCCGCTTTGTCGAGCACAAGGATGTTGCTCACTTGCGAACGCATCAACCCGAACGCTGTCGCGAGACCCGATTGCCCGGCGCCCACCACGAGCACGTCCAATGCCGGTCTGCCGTCCGGCCCGAGCTTGGGCGTCAGCCACGCAGCATTCGGATGCGCGGTCTTGGCAAGATCGGCGCGAACCTGGGCTTCGAGAGCGATCAGGGCGCTGTTCATGCCGCGAGCCAACCGCCGTCGACCACCATCACGGTACCGGTCGTAAAGGAAGACGCATCACTGGCAAGATGGAGCGCGGCCTCGGCCACCTCCTCCGGTTTGCCAAACCGCTTCATGGCATGGCGGTTGCGCGATGCTTCACGCACCGGCTCGGGGTCGGCGTGACGGGCAAAACTGCGCCGTAGCATTGGTGTGTCGATGGCACCCGGCGCGATCGCATTGACGCGGATGCCGTCGGTGGCGAAGTCGAGCGCCATTGTTCGAGTCAGGCTGATGATGGCCCCCTTCGCGGCGATATAGGCGCTGTTGCCCTTGCCGCCGGCGACCGCGAGCTGCGATGCCAGCGTGATGATCGAGCCGCCGCCCCGCCGCTGCATCTCGGGCACCGCCGCTCGCGACCAAAGCCAGGTGCCGCCGACATTGGTGCGGAACACCGCGTCCCAATCGGCGGGATCGGTGGTCAGCACCGTGCCCCCGCAGGAAAAGCCTGCAGCAGCCATCAGCACATCGAGTTGGCCACGCCGGGCCATGACATCGCCCACGGTGTCGTTCGCGAAATCGGCCTCGCCGACATCGCCGACATGGAGAGATGCTTCGCCCTTCACGCCGTCGATCGCCGCCAGCGTCTCCTGCAAGCCCGCGCCGTCGCGATCGACCAGCGCAACAAAGGCACCTTCCTTCGCGAAAAGCACTGCGCTGGCTCGGCCGATGCCGGAGCCGCCGCCCGTCACGATCGCGGTCCGCCCTGCCAGTCTCATGTCAGGTTTCCCCCTCGATGCCCGGTCCACCAGCGGCTCAGATCGGCAACCGAGTCCGTGCAGCCGAACCGTGCGCGCCAGCCAAACTCCTCTGCCATGCGCGCGACCGAAAGCGGTGCCCGGTCGGCCGGACTATGCAGGTCGACCGTTGCCACTTCACCGGCATCCGTCAGCCGACAAACAAAGCCCGGGTGCAACGCAGCAAGCTCTTGGCCCCATTGCAACGCCGACCATTCCACGCCGGTTGAAATGTTATAGAGCTGATGCTTCGGCTTCGCGGCCTCGATCAGCACTGTCGCGGCCTCCGCGACATCCACGGCATAGATCCAGTCCCTGACGCCTGGACGCGATAGAACGGCCTCGTACCCCTCCTGCATCGCGGTCAGAATCTGCGCCTGCGGGCTTGGCGTGTCACGCACGTCGTTGCTCCGCTCCCACGGCCCGAACACGGCGCTCAGCCGCACGCTGATGATCTCCTGTTGCCAAAGACCAGCCAGGCGCGCAGCGACCTTCTCGGACGCGAATTTGGTGATGGCATAGAGTGAGGCCGGATCACAGGGCGTTTCTTCATCGAGCAGCACGTTCCGGAATGCGCTCATACCGTAGGCTGCCGCAGACGACAGATTGACGATGCGTCTAACGCCGCGGCTTCGCGCCGCGATCAGGATCGGCGTCTGAGCCAGCAGGTTTACCCGTAAGATAGTCTCGGGATCGCTCGCCTCGCGCTCCGGCCCGGCGGTGATCGCGGCTCCCAGAATGATGGCGTCATAACCCCTGGCGATCACCGATTCCACGGTTTGACTATCCGTCACATCGCCCTGGATAGCGGTCAGCCGATCGCCGTGAGACGCAAAATCCTTCATTGCGTCAGGTGGCAAGCCCGCGCGGTCGAACAATGTCACCGCATGACCGCGCGCCAGTAGCGCCGCGGCAATATTGAGCCCGACGAAACCGGTGCCGCCGAAGACAAGGATTCTCATCGTTTAATCCGAACGCGTCGCAGCGGACGGATCACAGCAGCCTCGCACCGAAATTCTGCTCGGGGTCCATATCGGATACCAATCGACCGGTCGGTTTCGCCGCCTCGCCTCCCGTGCGCGGAAGGAAACGCCCGGAGCCCGCTTCGACCGAACGTTTGCCGTCCGCGACAATCACGCGCCCGCGCGATAGCACCGTGACCGGCCAGCCGCGCAGCTTGCGGCCGGCGAACGGCGTATAGCCCGCCAGATCATGCATCATCGCGTCGCTCAGCGTGACCTCGCGCTGCGGGTCCCAGATCGCGATGTCAGCATCGGCGCCAACCGCGACCGAGCCCTTGCGCGGATGCAGATTGTAGATCTTTGCCGGCGCGGTCGCGGTCAGCTCGACGAATTTTTCGAGGCCCAATCGGCCCTTCGAAACCATGGCGTCGAACAGCAGCGGCAGGCGGACCTCGAGGCCGGGCAGACCGTTCGCCACCTGCTTGAAATTCGGGTTGGGGCCGGCGCGCAATTTTCCGGTCTCATTGAACCGGTACGGCGCGTGATCGGACGACACGGTCTGGAGATCGCCGAGCGCAAGCGCCTGCCACAGCGCTTCCTGGTCGGCCGCGCGGCGCGGCGGCGGGCTGCACATCCATTTGGCGCCTTCCACGCCGGGCTTGTCGAGATCGTCGGCGGTGAGAAAGAGATATTGCGGGCAAGTCTCCGCGAACACTTTCAACCCCTGCCCGCGCGCATCGCGGATCACCTTGGCGCCTTCGGCTGTCGACACGTGAAAGATCATGATCGGCTGGTCGATCAGCGCGGCCATGCCGATCAGCCGGTTGAAGGCCTCCGCTTCCGAGACGCGGGCGTGGCTGATCGCGTGATATTTTGGATCGGTATAGCCGCGCGCCAGCAGCCGCTTCACCATCCAGGAGATAATCCCGTGGTTCTCGGCATGCGCACAGAGCATCGCGCCGCCGTCGCGCGCCGCAAGCAGAATGTCCAGCAGCGGTTCGTCGTCGATTTTCAGGCGATCATAGGTCATGAAGATCTTGATCGAACCATGGCCCTGCTTGATCAGCGCAGGCAGATCCGCTTCCAGCGTTTCCCTGGTCGGATCGGCGATGATCATGTGGAAGGCGTAGTCGATCACCGCGCCCTTTCGCGCGAGCGCATGATACTCCTCCAGCACCTGCGGCAGCTTCATGCCGACGTGCTGGGCCGCAAACGGGATCACGGTGGTGGTGCCGCCGAAAGCCGCCGAGACGGTCGCGCTCTCGAACGTATCGGCGTTCACGATACCTGCGGCCGACAGCTGCTCGATATGGGCGTGGCTGTCGACACCGCCGGGCAGCACCAGCTTGCCCCGCGCGTCGATCTCCCGCCGCGCGCCCTGTAGCCCGCGTCCGATGGCGACGATCGTCTCACCGGAAATGGCGACGTCGGCCTCGAACACGTCGCTCACAGTCGCGACGCGTCCGCCGCGAATGAGAAGGTCGTAGGCGGGCTCGGTCATGGCAAACTCCCCAACTACTAAGTCCTGAATCCTAAGTCTTGCGTTCGCCGGATAAAAGCACAGATCGTGCCGTTACACTCCCTTGCGCTTTCGCAGCAGACAGTGGACCATGCATTACTGGATGGCATGGTCATTGCTTCCATTGCCGTCCAGTTGCGCGTCGTCTGACCGTATCGGCCGACGCGTCATCCCGCAGGAAAACACCATGTCCCGGCCACGCATTCTTGTCATCAATCCCAATTCCAACCAGCTCGTGACGCAAGGGCTGGAGCAAGCCTTGAAGCCGCTCGACTTTGAAGGCGGACCGGAGATCGTCTGCGAAACGCTGGCCGAGGGCCCCTACGGGATCGAGAGCCAGGCCGACGTCGACGGCGTGGCGATGCCGCTGCGCCGCCTCGTCGAAGGCGACAACCATTCGGCCGCCTTCGTCATTGCCTGCTACAGCGATCCGGGTCTGCATGTCTGCCGCGAAGCCACCGACCGACCCGTATTCGGCATCGCCGAATGCGGCGTGCTGACGGCGCTCGCGCGCGCCGAGACCTTCGGCGTCATTGCGATCGCGCAGCGCTCGATCCGCCGCCATGTCCGTTACCTCAGGCAGATGGGCCTGATGGATCGTCTGACCAGGGAGCGGCCGCTCAACATGAGCGTGGCGGAGACGGCGTCGGGCGAAGGAACGCTCGCGAAGATGATCGAGGTCGGACGCGCGCTCAAGGACGAAGACGGATCCGGCGCCATCGTGATGGGCTGTGCCGGCATGGCGCGTCACCGCCGGCCGCTGGAGCAGGCGCTCGGGATTCCCGTGATCGATCCGACCCAGGCAGCCGTGACCATGGCGCTGGGCACCGTGCAGTTCTCGCATCACTGACTTTGGTCGGACGTTTCGGCCGCTCCGTTGCGCGCGAGCCACTGCGCGTGGCTTTCACGCGTCAGCGCAAAGGTATCGCGCTGGGCAGCGTAGAGATTGCCGAACAAGCGCCCGATCGGTCGGTATACATCGAAATCGACATACATCTTTTCATAGTCGATCAGGCCCTCGCGCGCGTGCAGGCGCAGCACCTCCCCAACAAGAAGCTCGCGGCCGGGACCGAAGGCGAGTGCGACGTGCTGTCGGCACTCGAGCGCGAAAGGCGCCGCGGCCAATCGCGGCACGTCAATATCGATCGACGGCAATGTCTTCAGCCCCGTCGCCTCCACTTCGCTGTCACCGGAGGGAAAGTCGATCGCGCAATCGTTGATGGCTGCCGCCAGCGCCTCGTCCACTAAATGCACGACGAACTGCCCGCTGCGGTGGATGTTGCGCGTGGTGTCCTTGGGGCTGAAATCGGCCTTGTGTTGCAGGCCGAGCACCACGAGCGGTGGATCTTCGGAGAAGACGTTGAAGAAGCTGAACGGCGCCGCGTTGACGCTACCGTTCTCGTCAAGTGTCGTGACCAGCGCGATCGGCCGCGGCACGACCACCCCGCACAGCAACTTGTACCGGTCGTGCGGATCAAGTTCGCGGAAGGAGATACCGGACATCTAGTTTTCCGGAGGCAGCACCACGCCGGTGCGGCTGGTGATCAGGCCGTAATGCTCGATGCGGCGGTGGCGCGCGAAATTGAAGATCGTGTTCTTGCCAAAGATAGTGGCGTCAAGATCGCAGGGGTGAACCAGCAGTTCGTCCTCTTCGGTCTTGGCTTCGACGACGATCTCGCCGTCCGGATCGACGATCAGGCTGCCGCCGATCAAGGGATGGCCATCTTCGACGCCGGCCTTGGCAACGCATACGACCCAGGTCGAATTCTGGTAGGCGCCGGCCTGCGCGGAGAGCCGATTGTGGAACAGCCGCTTCTCGGGCCCCTCCTCGCTCTTCTCGGCATTGACCGAGGGGGTGTTGTAACCAATCAGCACCATCTCGACGCCTTGCAGGCCCATCACGCGATAGGTCTCCGGCCAGCGCCGGTCGTTGCAGACGGCCATGCCGAAGATTCCGCCGAGGGCGCGCCAGACGTCGAAACCGAGGTCGCCCGGCTCAAAGTAGCGTTTCTCCAGATGCTGGAACGCGCGTTTCGTGTCGAACTCCGAATGACCGGGCAGATGAACCTTGCGGTACTTGCCGACAATTTTTCCAGACTTGTCGGTGAGGATGCAGGTGTTGAAATGATGGCCATCCGGCGTCAGTTCGGCATAGCCAAAATTCATTGCAATCTTGTGATGGGCGGCTCGCTCAAACAAAGCTCTTGTCGCCGCATTCGGCATCTCGCGTTCGAACCACGCGTCGACCTCGGCCTGATCCTCCATGTACCAGCGCGGAAAGAACGTGGTGAGGGCGAGCTCCGGATAGACGATCAGATCGGCGCCCTTCGCCTTGGCTTCATCCATCAGCGCGATCATGCGCTTGACGACGGCTTCGCGGCTGTCGGCTTTCTGGATCGGGCCCAACTGGGCGGCGGCAACATTGATGACGCGCATGGATAACTTTCTGGATGCTTCCATTTGAGGCGGCGCTTGCATGAAAATGAAGCAGCCTGCGGAGCTTGGAGTCCTGTCGGACTCGATCGAAGTCAGCAGTTAAAGTTTTGGTTCACACGAAGTCAATTCCGCAGACAGCTCGCGTGACGCACGTCAGTTCTGCGTTTCTGCTCGCCAGTTGCGATCGGAAGTTCTGATGCGGCAATGATCGCCAACGCAACGAAGCGACGGGTCTTGGTACGGGCCGCGCGACCCCGCCTGATCGAGTGCGCGGAGCGCACGACGAATGATCCCGCCGTTTCGGCGATGACTTGTGGCGGCGCAACAACCGGCAGCCCTTCCCGCGCTGAAAGGGTTAACGGCCGGTAGCCCACCGGCGCCGCGTTCAAATCGCCGTTGTGCTCGCTCGAAATCTGATTATACTACTGTCTCAGCCGCAACCGCTGCTGAGATTTAATTATTGGTGACCAGGCCCGTCTATTTAGGCGGGCCGTCGCCGTTTCAGGGTTCGTGGCGATGACTCGTTCCAATCGGATTGATCATATTCGCATTACGTCGCACCCGGCACCGGGTGCCAAGCTTAAATTCCCGATCACCTGGGGCGCACCTAGCGCGCGCGAACGTGGACCGGTGATCGGCACCGTGTCGCGCCCGGCGGACCGCAACGTGATCGGCACGCATGGCGGATCCTATTCGGTCTATCGCGCGCTCGCCGTCTCGTCTGGCGCCCTCGACCCGATCCGACGTCCGGATCTCACCAACACCCACCCTGCTGAAACAATCGGGCCGTTTCCGCAATGGGCCGAGCCGCAGCGGATCGTCTCGCTCGACCCATGGGGACATCTCGCCTCGGAAAACTTCGCAAGCGAGATCACCGAGGGCATCGACATCCGTCCGAGTATCGCCATCACGCGCGCCCGTCTTGATCTGCCCGAACTGCAAGCGGCGATCGAGGCCGGACGGCTCAAGCAGGATGGCGAGGTCGTGCACAAGAATGGCAGCGTCTCCGTCGTCAAGATTGCGATCGACCCGGTCTGGTATCTGCCCGGCCTGGCGGCGCGCTTCGCCACCACCGAGAACAATCTGCGCCGACAATTGTTCGAACAGACCGCAGGCATGTTTCCGGAACTGGTGACACGGCCCGACCTGCAGGTCTTTCTGCCGCCGATCGGCGGCACGACAGCCTATCTGTTCGGCGACGTCAGCAAACTGCCCGACCACTCCACCAAGATAACCTGCCGCGTGCATGATGAATGTAACGGCTCCGACGTGTTTGGTTCAGACATCTGCACCTGTCGTCCTTACCTGATTCACGGCATCGAAGAATGCGCGCGCGCAGGCCAAGGCGGCGGGCTCGGCATCATCATCTACAATCGCAAGGAAGGCCGCGCGCTCGGCGAGGTCACGAAGTTTCTGGTCTATAACGCCCGCAAGCGTCAGGAAGGCGGCGATGCCGCGGCTCAGTATTTCGAGCGCACCGAATGTGTCGCCGGCGTGCAGGACGCCCGATTCCAGCAGCTGATGCCGGATGTGGTGCACTGGCTCGGCCTCAAGCGGATCGATCGCTTCGTTTCCATGAGCGACATGAAGTACGACGCGCTGACCGGTCAGGGTATTGAAATCGTCGAGCGCGTGCCTATCCCCGACGACATGATCCCGGCCGACGCGCATGTGGAAATCGCGGCAAAGAAGGCTGCCGGCTACTACACACCGGAGCCACAAGAAGATCCGGACAATCCGGTCGGCCGTTCGCTCGAAAAATATTGAGAGAGGCGGCGGCCTTGTCCCTTGCAAATCCGGAGACGTCAGCGGCTTTGACGTTGCTAAGTGCGAAGGCGGTCCGCGAGCGCGCGCACCGCATGCTCGCGATCGGCCTCGAAGACAGACTTCCGAACTTCCGCATCGACCTCGATCGCATGGACGGCGCAATCGATCTGGTGCTGGAAACGACGCGCGAAGCCTATCCTTTGTTCGACGTACCGTTTCATTCGCGCTGGCGACACTTCGTCACCAACGGAGACGACCGTTGGTCTGCTGTCGCCGACCGGACCGGCTGGCCCGATCGCGCAGCCCGTGCCCGGGCTGAATTCGATCTGGCCATCGTCAGCGTCTTCCTCGATGCCGGCGCTGGTCCATCGTGGCACTACCACGATCCAAAATCCGGATCATCCATCGGCCGTTCGGAAGGATTAGGGCTGGCCAGCCTTGCCATGTTCACGGGCGGCGCATTCTCGGCTGCGCCCCTTGAGCCCTTGCGCGTCGATGCCGACGTGCTCGCGAATCTTGGCGTTGCCGACCTCGAGCGCGGCATGCAGGTCTCGGATGCCAATCCGCTGGTCGGGTTGGACGGCCGCGCCGACCTGTTGCGTCGCCTAGGCCGGCTGGTGGCCTCAAAACCGGAAATATTCGGCAGCCACGACACGCCGCGGCCCGGCGGCCTGTTCGACCGGCTTGCGATGCTGGCTGAAGGTGGAAAGCTGCCTGCCCCGACGATTTTAGCGGAATTGCTGCAACGGCTCGGGCCGATCTGGCCATCGCGGCTGACGCTTGGCGGGATCGCGCTCGGCGACTGCTGGCGGCATCCGGCGTTGACGACCGCGGATGCGACCAGCGGCCTGGTGCCGCTGCACAAGCTCTCGCAATGGCTGGCGTACTCTCTCATCGAGCCGCTACAGACATCCGGCATCAGCGTGACCGATATCGATGGCCTGACCGGCCTTGCCGAATACCGCAATGGCGGACTGTTCGTCGATACCGGGGTGCTCGCGTTTCGCGACGCAGAAGCGGCGCAACAAGAACACGAGGTAGCATCACCTCTGGTCGTGGAATGGCGTGCGCTGACGGTGGCGCTGCTCGACCGCGTCGCTGATGGATTGCGGCACCGGCTTGGACGCGATGCCACATCGATGCCATTGGCGAAAATTCTCGAGGGCGGCACGTGGGCTGCGGGCCGACGGCTGGCGCGCGAACGCCGCCCCGACGCGTCGCCTCCGGTGAAAGTGATCAGCGACGGCACGGTTTTTTAGATCCGAGGTCAGAAACATGGATGGCGTTACGATCGTTAATCACCCGCTGGTGCAGCACAAGCTGACGCTGCTGCGGAAGAAAGACATTTCAACCAAGTCGTTTCGCGAACTCCTCAAGGAGATCGGGATGCTGCTCTGTTACGAGGTCACCCGCGATCTGCCGCTGGCCGATATCGAAATCGAAACGCCGCTTGCGCATATGAGGTCACCGCAGATCGCGGGCAAGAAGCTGGTATTCGCGCCGGTGCTGCGTGCCGGCGTGACCTTTGCGGAAGGCATGCTCGATCTGGTGCCGACCGCTCGGATCGCGCATATCGGCCTTTACCGCGAACCGGAAACCTTCACTGCGGTGGAATATTTCTTCAAGGCGCCGAGCGATCTGCACGAGCGGCTGGTGATCGTGATCTCGCCGGTGCTGGCAACGGCGAACTCCGCCGTCGCCGCGGTCGACCGGCTGAAGGAGCGCGGTGCAAACGACATTCGACTGGTGTGTCTCATCGGCGCGCCGGAAGGTGTTGAGCGTATACGCGGCATTCACCCGGACGTTCCGATCTGGCTCGCGGCGATCGACCAGGGGCTGGACGGCAACGCCTATATCGTGCCGGGTCTCGGCGACGCCGGCGACCGCGCCTATGGCACGAAATAGGTTAGCGATCTGATCAGCTGCCGCACAAGATCAGTGAGCGGGTCCCGGCACTTCCGGCAGCGCCTTGAGACGTCACAGGTCCTTTTCGGCGAGTTCGCGAAACGCGTCGGGAACGGAACGAGAGATGCCCAGCGCCACCGAGCCGTATCCAATAGCATCCCATCCGAACCGATCGCGGATCTTATCGACGGCCCGGTCGGCCGCCCATCGTGCCATGCCTATTTTGGTGCCGGGGCAGCGGCGTTCATCTTGAAGTCCAAGCGGAAGTTCAAGCTCCAGATCCCAGTGCTCTTCGAGATGCGACACAGAGATAGCCAGGAGCGAGATGGTCTTCTCATCTGGGTGTTCTGCGAGGACCGCGCGCACGAGATCCCCGGCAATCTCGGCGAGGATTACGGTCGCGGAAATCGGCGCGTCGAGCGTGACCGACCGGGTGACCGAATTTAGATTGGCGAAGCGAACGCGGACCGTCACGGTTCGGCCAGGCCTGGATTTCGCGCGGAGCCGGGTGCCGATTCGGTCAGCGAGGTGAAGAAGGGTTGGTCGAAAAACTTGCTCTTCGGCAGGCTTCCTGCCAACTGCCGATTGCGCTCCTGCCGATCGAGCCCGTTGGTGAGCCCTGATTTCCCGTCGATCGCGATTCCATGCCAGCGCTGCAAGTTTCTCTCCTGCCGCGGGACCGAGCAACCGCTCAAGCGACCATCCCGGCGTCTTTGACAGCTGCCCGATGGTTAGCACGCCTATCTCGGCGAGCCGCGCCTTCGTGACCGGACCCACACCCCACATCAACTCGACGGGCAAGCGGTGAAGGAATTTCAGCTCGGTTTCGGGATCGACGACCATCAGCCCGTCGGGCTTGGCCACTTGCGAGGCAATTTTTGCCAGATGCTTGGTGCGCGCCACACCGACTGAGATCGGAAGGCCAAGCTCGGTGCGCACGCGCTGGCGGATTGCCCGCGCGATTTCGGCAGGCGTACCGAAGAGATGGGTGCAGCCCGCAACGTCGGCAAAGGCCTCGTCAATGGAAATGCGTTCTACGAGCGGCGTGAAATCGCCGATCACTTTGATGGCGGCGTCGCCCAGCCGTTGGTATTCCCTAAAATGCCCGCTGACAAAGATGAGTTGCGGACAGAGTTCGGACGCTTGCCGTCCCGGCATGCCGCCGCGGACTCCGAAGGCCTTGGCTTCGTAAGAAGCGGCAAGCACAACCCCACCACCGACAGCAATGGGCTTGCCGCGCAACGAAGGGTCAAGCAGCTGCTCGACGGAGGCATAGAAAGCATCCAGGTCCGCATGGAGGATGGTGGCTGTCCTTGCCATCCCGACCGTTCGCTCGTGACGTTTCGAAGAGGTCTCGCAGAGAGAACATAATGAGAACGAGAGCGGCCGATGTCAAGAGATCAGGGGCAAGGAGAATGAATGCGCAGACACCGATCCTGACAGAAAGCCGCGGCTCTACGTGTCTTTCAGTGTGTGAGCTTTTGTCACGGAGACTAGCAACACCGAGACGGACATTCGCTGATAGTCGCCGTTTGGGGAGTTCGCGCCCCTTTGGGGACGGCTCGACAGCTGGCGATAGATCGGCATTCAGCCGTGATACGCAAACAGCTCGATCGGGTCGTTGAAGCCGCGCACCGGATATTCGCCGACGCGTTCAAGATCGAAATCGCCTTCGACGAAGTCGGCGAACGCGCGGGACAGCAGCACCGGTCTCCCCAATTGTTTGGTGAGGGTCTCGAGACGCGAAGCCATGTTGACCGCAGGACCGATGACGGTGAAGTCGAGCCGGCTGCGCGACCCGATATTGCCGTTCATGACGTCTCCGACGTGGACGCCGATACCGTAATTCAGCGGCGCACGACCGGTTTCACTGTTCTTTTCGTTCAGGGCAATCATGGCCTGACGGGCTTCGGCCACGGCATGCAGCAGATTCGCGCAAGCCGACGGCTGGCTGAGCGGAAAAATGGCGAGCAGACCGTCGCCGATGAATTTCAGTATTTCCCCGCCATATCGCGCGATCGGCTCTGACATCGCGTCGAAATAACCGTTCAGAAGATCGATGACGTCATCGCGCGGCCAATTGTCGGAAATCCCTGTGAAATCACGCAGATCACAAATCATGATGGCAGCGCGTACCGTCGTCCCGCTGCCGCGCCTGGTGGCGCCGGCCAGAATGAGCTCGCCGGCATGCGACCCGACATAGGTTTCGAGCAGCGTTCGTGCCAACCGGTTCTTGACACGGATTTCGCTGACCAGCGCCAGAACCGGCAACAATTTCAACAGGCCGGCGATATGCGCGCCGTCGAAACCTCCGGGCCGGTCGGTTGCAAAGGTCACGATATGCCGCTTGCCGAGCGTATGGTACAGCGGCCACGCCACATAGTCGGTCAGGCCTTTCGCCCGCATCTCGTCATAGACGGCGTGCTTGCGGCCCAGCGAGGGATCGCTTTCGAGATTCTCGCGCACCTCGGCGGCGCCGTCATGGATTTCGTTGGCGGGACTACCGATGTATTCGGATCGCTCCCTGACATCGTAGTCTACTCTCGCAATCTCGGCCTCGCGCATCCCGTCGGCCCATATGATCCGGGCGCCAAGCCATTGCGGATGGTGGATCAGGATATGAAGCGTTGCCCGCTTGACGGGAATGCCCGCCCGCTGGAGCCGGACACACATCTCAGCAAAGATATTGTCAATGAAGCGCTCATCGCGCGTGCCGTTTGTCAGCCAGTGCACAACGTCGTTGTCAGAATGCGCGGCGACAGGATCGATGTTTGGCGGCGCGTCCATATCTTGCTCTCAGCGGTGAAGTGGGATCGACGGTACAGGGATATGTGGTGTCCCCACTCGACGGCGTCAACGGAGTCCGCCGCGCAATCTGCTTGCGCGCATCGGGTTGCCGGAGGGCTGCCGCGTGTCCGGCGCGAGAGGACGCAGCGCTGCGCGCTCCATTCAACCCATAACTTGCCCGCACGTTGATTACCGGCAAATTCACCGGTGCAATCGTCTCGAAATGCCGACTAGGCGGAGGATCGGGCATCACTCTCATCAGCATTTTCGCGGGCTGGTCCAGGGCGTTGAGATTCGGCCCAACCGTCCCGCCCCGCTCTGGATGGTTGCGGGGCTCCCGACATTCGCCGATCGTCGCCTTCCGAGACAGGTCCTTGCGTCCCGAACGCAATGAGTATCATCTAAGTTATTGATTTTCTTAAACCGGCATCCAGACCCCTCCGGCGGCGCTTGAGCGCAGGACGGCGTCCACCATCGCAACACCGGCAAAGCCATCCTCAATCGTTGGAAAGGTCAGCCCCGGATCGGCAATGGAAGCGGTACGACGGGCCACAATAGCTGTGGCCACTTCGGCATAGATCGTCGCGAACGCTTCCAGGTATCCCTCGGGATGGCCGGACGGAATGCGATTGACGCGCTGACCGGCGGCATTCATGGACATTGCGCCCCGGCGGATCAACCTTGGTGCTTCACCGAGCGGCGACCAGATGAGAACGTCCGGCTCTTCCTGCCGCCAGTCCAGGCCGCCCTTCTCACCGAAGATCCGTAACCGCAATCCATTGTCGTTTCCGACTGCGACCTGGCTCGCCCATAAGGCGCCCCGTGCCCCGTTGCCGTAACGCAGCAGAATTTGCACGTTGTCATCGACACGGCGGCCCGGCACGAAGATGGTCGTCTCGGCCAGAATCTGCTCAGGCATCATCCCGGTGACAAAGTGCGCCAGCTGATATGCATGGGTACCGATGTCGCCGACGCAGCCGCCGCCACCCGAGCGCGCCGGATCGGTACGCCAATCGGCCTGCTTCTGGCCGGTGGCCTCAAGCGGATCGGCCAACCAATCCTGCGGATATTCGACCTGCACGATCCGGATTGCGCCGAGTTCGCCGCCCTGAACCATAGAGCGTGCATGGCGGACAAGCGGATAACCGGAATAATTATAGGTGACGGCAAATATCAGTCCGCTCGCGCGTGCCTTGTCGCGCAAGCGGCGCGCCTCCTCAAGGGTTGTCGTCAACGGTTTGTCGCAGATGATATGAACACCCGCATCCAGGAAGGCGTCGGCGACGGGTGCGTGCATATGGTTTGGAGTGACGATCGCAACCGCCTCTATACCGTCGGTTCGCGCGGCCTCGGCCTGCGCCATGGTCCGGAAGTCCGGATAGGATCGATCGGACGGAAGGCTGATAGCCGCCGCCGATCGGATCGCTTTATCGGGCGAGGCCGAAAGCGCACCGGCGACGAGTTCGTAACGATCGTCCAGGCGCGCGGCGATACGGTGGACGGCCCCGATGAAGGCGCCTTCCCCGCCGCCTACCATTCCTAGTCGAATGCGTGGCTCAGCCATGTCGCGCGCTCCTGTCGATTTATTCCGGCGCTCAAATGAGGCCCAATGTCCGTCGGATCTGGGTCTCGTCGCTGGTGCCGCCGGCGAAGTCGTCGAAGGCTCGTTCGGTGACGCGGATGATGTGATCGCGGATAAAGGCTGCACCTTCGCGCGCGCCGTCCTCCGCGTTCTTCAAACAGCATTCCCACTCCAGCACCGCCCAGCGGTCGAATCCGATGGCAGCCAGCCGCGAGAAGATCGCCTTGAAGTCAACCTGTCCGTCGCCGAGCGATCGAAAGCGGCCGGCGCGATTGACCCAGGGCTGGAAGCCCGAATAGACGCCCTGCCGCCCGGTCGGGTTGAACTCCGCGTCCTTCACGTGGAAGGCGCGGATGCGCTCGGCGTAAATGTCGATGAAGGCCAGATAGTCCAATTGCTGCAGGACGAAATGGGACGGATCGTAGTTGATCGCGCAACGCGGGTGATTGCCGGTGCGCTCGTAGAACATCTCGAAGGTAATGCCGTCGCATACGTCCTCGCCTGGATGGATCTCGTAGCAGAGGTCGACGCCCGCCTCCTCGTATGCATCGAGGATCGGACGCCAGCGACGCGCGAGTTCGTCGAACGCCGTCTCGATCAGGCCCGGCGGCCGCTGCGGCCAGGGATAAAGGAACGGCCAGGCCAGCGCGCCGGTGAAGCTCACGCTGCCGGTGAGGCCGAGACGGCGAGACGCCTGCGCTGCCTTCATCATTTGATCTACCGCCCAGATCTGACGTTCGTTCGGCTTGCCCCTGACTGCCGGTGGCGCAAAAGCGTCAAAGGCTTCGTTGTAGGCCGGGTGAACCGCGACGAGCTGTCCTTGCAGGTGGGTGGACAATTCGGTGATCACCAGACCATGGCTCGCAGCCACGCCGGCAATTTCATCGCAATAGGTCTGAGAGGCGGCTGCCTTGTCGATATCGATCAGGCGTGGATCGGAGGTCGGGACCTGAACGCCCTTGTACCCTAGTCCTGCAGCCCAGCCGCAGATGGCATCGAAGCTGTCAAACGGCGGCGCATCGCCGATGAACTGCGCCAGAAAAATCGCGGGCCCGTTCATGGTGGCCGGTCGAATAATCGCTGACATTGCATCTTCTCCGGTTCAGGCCGCTGCGCCACGCCTGTAGGACGCCGCGTCATTGTCCGACAAGGATGCTGGCCGTTCAATACGCGAAACGATCTTGATCGCCCCATCGGCGCCCGCATGCTGGATCGCGTGCCTGACTTCCAACACATGGGCGGCGAAGTCGTTGATAAGAAAGACGCGGATTGTCAGCCGCCCCGTACGCAAAGACCTCAGCCTTCCGCATCCATTTCGTGAAGCTTTTGGACGCGTCGCCGGAAATCCTCCTCCGTCGAAAACTCGGCGGCAAGAAACGAGGAGATGAGATCGTTGGCGAGCCACGGTCCGACGATCTGCGCGCCAATGCACATGACATTCACATCATCATGCTCGACGCTCTGATGGGCCGAATGGACATCGTGACAGACCGCGGCGCGGATGCCCTTCATCTTGTTGGCCGCGATCGAGGCTCCGACGCCGGTGCCGCACACCATGATGCCGCGCGCGACTTCACCCGACGTCACCTTCCGTGCCACGGCCCGTGCGATATCCGGAAAATCCACCGGATTTTCGTCGTAGGATCCGACATCGACGACCTCGTGTCCGAGACTGCGGACGTGATCGATGACAGCCTTCTTGAGCGACCAGCCGGCGTGGTCGGATCCTATGACGAGACGCATTCTAGTTTTTCCTCTTGTGATGATGGCGGCCATGACGGCCGCCACGGTTTTATGGGTTTCAGCCGCGCATATCGGGTGGCAGTTCGACACCATGGAATTTCTTGTAGATGGCGTTGAGCTTGCCGTTTTTGACGTTTTCGGTGACCCACGCGTTGAGCTTCTCCAGCAAGCGCGTCTCACCCTTCTTCAGCCCGATGGCGAGTTCGAAGCTGGCGAGCGGGATCTTGGACTCGAAGATGCGCGCCGGATTCTTGATGCCGATCTGATTGATGATCGTGGCCGACGAACCGACGCAATCGACCTGGCCGGAGACGGCCGCCGTCACTCCGGTGGCATCATCGTCATAACGCGCGATCTTCAGTTCCTTGTCCTTCATATTCGACAGCATCGTATCCTGCGTGGTGCCACGCGAGACGCCCACGGTCTTGTCCTTCAGGTCCGGCCAGTCCTTGACATTCAGTGACTTCAGGCAGCCGATATCCGATTGCAGCGTCGCGTATTTCTTCGAGAAATCGATCACCTTGGCCCGCTCAGGCGTGACCGACAGGGTGGATATGATGATATCCGCCTTTCCGGTCTGCACATTCGGGATCCGCGTCGCGCCAGTCGTCTGGATGAATTCCAGCTCGAGGCCCCAATCCTTGGCCAGCAACTGGGCAACCTCGACATCGGAGCCGGTCGGCTTCATGCTGCTGTCCATCATGCCGGACGGGGGAATGGCAAGGTCGGTCGAGATACGGATCTTCTTGGCCTGCGTGATGTCATCGAGCAAGTCGGCCTGCGCCGGCCGGTCAGCCAGCACGACGAGGCAGCATGCAGCAACGGCGCTGCTCAGAATCATCCGGTTTCCGATCATTGGGGTTTCCTCTCCTGTTATGATTTCAGATTGCCCGTCCCCACGAACTGGACGAGTTCCGGCGTTGTCGGTGCCGTCAGGATCGAGGCAGGCCCGGTTTCGTGAACCTTGCCACGATGCATGAAGACGATCCGATCGGCGATGCTCCTTGCAAATCCCATTTCATGCGTGACCATCACCATGGTCATGCCGTCGGCTGCGAGCTGCTCGATCACCTTCAGCACTTCGCCTGTCAGTTCGGGATCGAGCGCTGAGGTTACCTCGTCGAACAGCATGACCTTGGGCTGCATGGCGAGCGAACGCGCGATGGCGGCGCGTTGCTGCTGACCACCGGAAAGCTGTTCGGGATAGGCGTGAATCTTCTCTTCGAGACCGACCTGCGCCAGCACCTTGTGGGCCAGCGCTTTCGCCTCGGCCAGGCCCATTCGCTTCACCGAGCACGGTGCCAGCGTGATGTTCTGCTCGATCGTGAGGTGGGGAAACAGGTTGTAACTTTGGAATACGATACCGACATCCTGCCGCAGAGCCCGCAGATCGACGTCTGGAAGATCAACCCTGCGTCCGCAGACGGAGATCTCGCCCCCGTCGACCTTCTCGAACCGGTCGATGCAGCGTAACGCGGTGCTCTTGCCGGAACCCGACCTGCCAATGATGGCAAGGACCTCGCCGCGCTCGACGGTAAAGCTCACGCCGTCGAGCACCTTCAGCGAGCCAAAGCTCTTCTGCACGTCGCGGAGCGACACGATGGGAGTGGAAGATGAGGTTTGCTGCATGTCAGGCCAGACTGAAGTTGGCACTGCCACGTCCCATCCGCCGCTCCAGCTTCTGACTGAACAGGGACAGCGGGTAGCACATGGCGAAGTAGACGGCGGCGATGATGGCGTAGACGATGAATGGCTCGAACAGCGAGTTGTTGACGATCTGTCCCGAACGCATCAATTCGACGAAACCGACCACCGAGGCGAGCGAGGTGTTCTTGACGATCTGCACCATGAAGCCGACGGTCGGCGGCGTCGCGATGCGGATCGCCTGCGGCAGGATCACCTTCATCATGCGTTGCGTCCGGCTCAGCGCCAGGCCCTCCGCCGCTTCCCATTGCGGCTTTGGCACCGACTGGATCGAGCCGCGCCAAATCTCGCCGAGATAGGCGGCGACATAGAGGGTGAGCGAAGCGCTGGCGGCGGCAAGCGGCGACATCTTGAGGCCAATCGCTGCCAGTCCAAAATAGCCGAGGAACAGGATAACGAGGAGTGGCGTGCCCTGGACCAACTGCACATAGGCGGCGCTGAGAAGTCGCACGGACCTGAGGGGAGAAATGCGCGCGAGTGCGATCACGAAGCCGACGATACCGCCACCAATGAGAGCGATCAGGGAAAGCCCGATCGTCCATAGCGCGCCGTGGCCGAGGAAAAGCAGGTGGTTGACGTTGAGATGTCCGCCCATGCGCTACCTCACAAAGCCGTGCCGAGCCGTCGCCGGCGCGGAAACAGGACGAGGCCGAGACCCCAGAAGCCCGCGCGCATGACCAGCGACAGCAGAATGTAGAGCACGGCGACGATGATGTAGGTCTCGAACGCTCGGTAGGTATCCGACTGGACGTAGTTGGCCACGGCCGTCAATTCCTCGGCGGAGATCTGCGAGCAGACCGACGAGGCCAGCATCAGCAGGACGAACTGGCTGGTGAGCGCCGGATAAACCTTTTCGACGGCGGGCAGCAGGATGATGTGCCAATAGATCTGGAACCGCGTGAGCGCGAGTCCTTCGGCCGCCTCGATCTGCCCGCGCGGGATCGCTTCGAAACCGGCCCGCATGATCTCGGCCGTGTAGGCTCCGACATTGATCGTCAGAGCAACCACCGCAACGGTGAAGGCTGACAGTTTCAGGCCGATGCTGGCAAGTCCGAAATAGACCAGGAATATCTGGACCAGCAGCGGCGTATTGCGGATGGCTTCCACATAGATTTTGCAGATGCGAGCAATCAGCCGGCTATGGGCTCCGCGACCCACGGCCGCGAGTGTGCCGAGAAGGGCGCCGGAAACCGTTGCAAGGAACGCGAGTTCGAGCGTCAGAATGGTGCCTCCGAGGAAGTTCGGCCACCGTTCCAGCACTGCGGGAAAGTCGAGTTCGATGTTCATTGCAACAGGATCACCCAGTGCTTTGATTGGTCATGCGGTCGTAGACACGGAACAGGGCCTGATTGCCGTTCGTGCCTTCGCCGTGCGCCCGCGCGTCGACATATTGGCTGGTGACGAGTGCGGTTCCGGGCAATGGCACGTTCAGGGCTTGCGCATGCTCCTGCACCAGCCTGAGGTCCTTGAGCATCAAGTCGATCCGAAAGCCGGCGCCGACGTCGCCTCCGATCATTGCCGGACCGAGCTTGTCCAGCATCCAGGACGAGGCCGAGCCGCCCAACAGGACGCGGCGAAGCAAATCCAGGTCGACGCCGGAGGCGCGGCCCAAAGCGAGCGCTTCACAAATCGCCTGGATGTTGATGCCGCAAATCAGTTGATTGCAGAGCTTGACCGTTTGTCCGGCGCCGGAAGCGCCAACATGGGTGATGGTGGTGCCCATGGCCCTGAAGAAAGGTTCAGCCTTGCCGAAGGCTTCCGCTTCGCCGCCGGCCATGATCGACAGCGCCGCATTCTTGGCGCCGAGAGGGCCGCCGGACACGGGCGCATCGATGAAACTGACGCCCGCGCGTTGCAGATCCGCATGGATGCGGCGGACCGCGACTGGCGAGATCGTGCTCATATCCACGACGAGTTTGCCGGGAGGTGGAGCTTTCAGCAGACCGTCCTCGCCATAGACCACCGCCTCGACATGGGGCGTGTCGGGCAGCATCGTGATGACGATGTCGGCGTCGCGCGCGGCATCTGCCGCATGTTGCGCACGGGCCGCGCCGTCCTTGGCGACGTCTGCGACGGCGGCCTCGTTGAGGTCGAAGGCACGAACCGCGTGACCTGCCTTCAGGAGGTTGCGGACCATTTCCCGGCCCATCGTTCCGATGCCGATGAAGCCGACGCTTCCCTTGCCGTCCCGTCCCATCTGTTCGCTCTCGTCTTCTTGTTGTTCGATTGCGTTGCAGTCAGCGCGACGCCTTTCGGCCGTCGGTCTCGCCGACCAGCGCACGCCTGCGGTATTCATCGCCGATCGCGAAGTGCTTTCGCAGCGTCGCGTCCGCTCGTTCCGGATCACGTGCGATAACGGCCTCGAAGATGCGCCTGTGGTCGTCGACCAGATACGTCTTCACCGAAGGAAACGACTGCACAAGCTCGCGGCGGCTGCGATGCGAATGCGTCAGGAGACCCGCCAACGAATTGTGAAGGACGGTCAGCGTTTCCGAATGTGAGGCGAGCACGATCGTGCGGTGAAATTCGAAGTCGGCCATGCCGCCCGCATCGGCCTCGTCGATCGTCGCTTCGATTTGCGCGAGCGCGCGCTGCAAGCGTTCGAAATCGGCAATGCCGGCGCGCGCGCAAGCGAGTCTGATCGCCTGGCATTCGATCGCGACCCGCGCCTGCATCACGTCGTCGAGCATGTCCGCCTGCTGGGCGAGCGCGAACGTGAAGAAGTCATTGAGGACCGAGACGTCCGGCCGCGTTACCACCGTGCCGATGCGGTCGCGTATTTCGACGATGCCGAGCACGGTCAGCGCGCGCAACGCTTCGCGGACGATCGGTCGGCTGACACCAAGCTGGCTTGCGAGTTCGCGTTCGGAGACCAGGCGGTCGCCGGGCTTGAGCGACCCTGCGAGCAGGCGCTCCCGCAAGAAGGCGAAAACCTTCTCGAATCCCTTGTCGCTCTCGACGGGCCGCGTGAGTTCCATCCCTTGGGTCCTATTGATCTGACCTTGGTCAGACCAGTAGGATGACCAGACCCTGGGCGTCAAGTCTTTTAGTGGCGCAGCGGTAAGGCCTGCGCCTGAGAAGAAAGCAGCGCGGTCAGAACGGTCAAGGTTGGACGCTCAGCCTTTGAGCGCGGTGACCACGACCTCAATCAGTGCTGGTTTTGCGGGGCCTGCTCAATTTGGATACAAGATGACCGTTCCGCGCAGGACGGGAGGGGTCGCTATCTTTTTGAAGGATTCGTAGCCGATCCGTTTGCCCGTTCGGTGGTCGATCCGGACGGTGGCAACATTGAGCTCACGGGCGCCGAGTTTGATCTGCTCCTGACCTTTCTCGCTCGTCCCGGCCGCGTGCTCTCACGAGACCAATTGCTCGATCTGACGCGGGGGCGCGATGAAGACGTCCTGGACCGCTCGATTGATGTGCTGGTCAGCCGCCTACGACGCAAACTTGCAGTCGGCGGCACAGCACAAATATTCAAGACTGTCCGTAATGGCGGCTACCAGTTTGCCGCCAAGGTTACTCATTTGGATGAACGGATGAGTTATTGATTTTTCTCGCCGTGATGGGTGTTTCCGTCTCGTTTTGTTCACGATCATTTCACCCATTTCGTGACGATTTAGTTGCGGCGTTTCTCGGCGAGAACGATGCTCGCTGCAACAGCAGGGCACCGAGGTCGCGCTGAAGCCGACACCCGAGGCAATTCAGATGTTCAACCGGTCGCGCAAGGAGAAGCGGACTCTTTCACGTGACCCGTTGAAGAAATGCCCTGGTGAAGCTGTGTATCCACGTTGGATCAGCCGGATCGGCGCTCCGCTCATTGCTTTTGTTTTGACCGTCGTGCCGTTGGTTTCGACCGTGCACGCCGTTGAGGATGCTCGCAAGGTGAGCGTAGTGTCCTTCGGACTTTTCGGTGATCAAGGCGTGTTTAGAAGGGAGGCGACCGGCGCAGCACGGGTCGTAGCGGGCCGTTTCGGAGGCGACCCGATCAACGTGCAATACAATTCGAAGAAAGGCGGAGGTGCAACGATCGAAGGCCTGGCCATGTCCTTGCAAGCGTCGGCCAACGCGATGGACGCCAACAACGACATTCTGTTTTTGATTCTCACCTCGCACGGCTCCCGCGCCGGCCTTGCGGTCAAAGCGGGGCGGCTTACGCAAACGCTCACGCCGTCTAATCTCGCCTACATGCTGGCGCGGACCGGCATGCGATACAAGGTAGTGGTCATTTCAGCCTGCTATTCCGGGGTCTTTATTCCTCGGCTCGCGAACCCCGATACGCTGGTAATCACCGCGGCCGACGCCGACCATCCATCGTTCGGCTGCCGGGACAAAGCCAAATGGACCTATTTCGGCAACGCCTTTTTTAATGTAGCACTCCGGCAAGCTGGAAGCCTAAAGGACGCCTTTGTTGTTGCGCGCTCGCTCGTCAAAAAGCGAGAAGTGCGCGAGCGCTTCGAGCCATCGAATCCCCTCATGGCAGGCGGCGAAAACGTGCAGCCGTTGCTCATTTCGCGTCCTTGAGCGACCGGCCGACTTCCGACCGACGCCTGCGTGCCGAAAACCGCGTCCGTATTGAAAACCTCATGATACATTCAGTTTGTTTGCCTTAATCGGAATGAAACCGCGCCCCCCATATTTTGATTTGACGAAGTAAAGTCGGGCACTCTGCACACGAACTTAAGATTTTGCTCGGGCATCAAACACTCTTCCTCCGTCACGAGGCGTGAAATAGCCGTGGGACCGCCACTGTTCGGCAAGTCAAGGGGCGTGACCGAGGCCGAGGTATTCCGCAACACCAGAACAAGCAGCCAACTTATCCGCACCGCGGCTCTGCGAAGAAACAGTCCATTCGGTGTGGTGTGGCCTTCATCATCCTCGACTGATGAGCCTCTCGCGATTTCCGGAACGGCCTCGTGGGAAACGGCGTGCATCGCATCGCACATGTAACGCTCCTGGTTTGTTGAGCGTGCGCACGATGGGGTCCGGATGTCGCAGAACTTTGCCGACCGCTGCCGGGAATTGTCGCGATCTGTCGCAGGAATACTGCATTGCATAGTTCGCGACAGTTGAAGCGGTCTTCGGTGATGGCCGCCGTTCCCGTCATTCGCTATTCAATGACCTTGCTCTCAATGCGGCTTTTCAACTTGCATCAAGCCTGAGCAGACATACGGATCTGCGACAATTTGCGACAAAGACGGCTCACCGGGACAACGTTCTGCGACAGCTTATGCCTAGGCTGTTTCAGCCAGATCGGGGAATCATGCACATGAGGCCGGTTCCCGCTCGGATCGGCCGGCATCGGAATCGGGATCCTGCGATCCCGATCCGATGCCGCGACGCCGTCAGTGAAGCCTGCCACAAGCATTTGATTTCGGTCGATCATGCGCGGCCGATACATTCTGTTACACTTTTCCTATGGGTTGAGTGCAGGACTTCAGTATGATCCGGGACGGAGCAAACTAGATGGACTCGGCACCTCACATCGCCATAGTGGACGATCATCGCGATATTCGCGATCTGGTCGGCAAGTACTTGATGCAGCATGGCTACCGCATCAGCCTTGCGGAGAGTGCTGTTGCACTGCGCCGTTTGCTGGAACGAAGTGCTCTGGACCTGGTGGTTCTTGACGTCATGATGCCGGGCGAGGACGGATTGTCCGTCTGCCGTCATCTGCGCAGCACCACGGACCTTCCCGTTATCCTGTTGACTGCCATGGCGGAGGAGACCGATCGAATCGTCGGCCTGGAGGTAGGTGCCGATGACTACGTAAGCAAGCCGTTCAATCCCCGCGAACTTCTCGCCCGTATCAAGGCGGTGCTTCGACGAGTCCAAAGCCTGCCGCCGCAAAAGGGCCGGCTCGCGACCAAGGTCGTGCGCTTCGATCGGTGGACCTTCGAGGTCAGCCGGCGCGAGTTGGTAGGAAACGACGGCGTCGCGGTGCCGCTCAGCACGGCGGAGTTCCGCCTCTTGTGCGCATTTCTCGATCATCCGGGTCTGGTACTCAGCCGCAATCAGCTCCTTGACCTGACAGTCGGCCGAGATGCCGATCCATTCGACAGGAGCATTGATAATCAAGTCAGCCGCCTGCGGAAGAAGATCGAGGCTGATCCGAAAGTACCAGCATTGATCAAGACCCACTGGGGCGGTGGATATAGCCTCGCCGCACAGGTCGAGCAGCCGTGATGAGCTTATGGAAGCGTAGTCTTGCGGCCCGTTTCATCTGTTTCACACTGCTGTCTTTAATGCTGTCACAGGCAGTCGTGTTCTTCATTTCGTGGGATGAGCACGGGCAGGCAATTCGGAAGACCGCCAAGGGCGAGATATTCAGCCGGTGCGCTTCGCTCGCCCGGGTATTGGAGGCGACGCCTCCGGCGCTTCAAACCGATATCCTTAACGCCAGTAACACCAGTGCGGCGAGATATTGGATATCGACCGACGGTCTGAAGGATGCCTCCGCGTGGCGAGAGGAGGCATGGGAGCGTTTGGCTCAGCCATTGCCGCGTGTGTCCTTTCCCGGCCATACCGTGCCGGCCGAAGCGAGACCGGATTTCGCCCGAAATGGTGCCCGCAATGGCAGCGCCCCCTCCTCGCAATGGATCGATTTGAAGCCGGAAGCTTGGCCGCTGTCTCGACCAGCGAAATTTCTTTATCTCGATGACGCCACCGGCATGGGGTTGGCCGTTCGGTTGGCGAACGGTGCATGGCTGAACACTGCATTTGCCAAACCCGCGCAGGACGGCTTTTGGACTTCCCAATCTACCGTTGCGCTCGGCCTCTCGGCGTTGTTGTTGTCGATCATCGCCGTATTTGCCGCTCGAGGCATCGCGCAACCATTGCGCCGCCTGGCCGTAGCGGCCGAAGCCCTCGGCCGTGGCCAGGAGATCGTACCTCTGCCGGAAACCGGCCCCGACGATATCCGACGTACGGCCGAGGCATTCAATCGCATGCAGGCACGCCTGCACCGTTTCGTCGACGACCGCACCAGAATGCTGGCCGCCATCGGCCATGATCTGCGCACACCTCTGACCTCGCTCCGCTTGCGAGCAGAATTCGTGTCCGACGAGGACGTCCGCGAGAAAATGCTCTCCACAATTACCGAGATCCAGACGATGACGGAGGCGACTCTCGCATTCGCTCGCGAAGACGCAAGCGCAGAAAACACGCGGACCGTGGACCTCTCAGCTCTCGTGGAGAGTCTGTGCGACGATCTCGCCGAACTCGGTTATGACGTCTCTTTCTCCGAGGGACAAAAGATCAGCTACAGCTGCCGACCGGACGCACTCCGCCGCGCATGCCGCAACCTCGTCGAAAATGCCATTCGTTATGGCGAGCGGGCGCGCGTCAGCGTGGAGAGACGAGCAGATAGTATCGAAATCATCGTCTCCGACGATGGACCCGGGATACCCGATTCCGCCAAGGAGCAGGTTTTCACGCCGTTCTTCCGCATGGAGAGTTCGCGGAATCGCGAAACTGGCGGCGTAGGTCTCGGCCTTTCCATTGCCCGGACCATTGTCCGCCGCCATGGCGGAGATATCATCTTGATTAACAAGGAGAAGGGATTACACGCGGCCATTAGCCTGCCACCGCTGGATGGTGGGCCTCCTCTCGTCTGTCGCGGGGTCTCGGTCGCAGGAGCGACGGACAATATCAAGGCTCTTGAACCGGCAGCCCGAAGCGCTTCTGCTTGAGCTTACCATCAAGATGATGTTGTTCTTTAATCACGCTGTTTGGAGCGACCGGTATCAAGTTATTCACTCGCAGCAGTGATCGCGGAGATTCCGGCTTGTTGACATGCTATCCGAACCCGGTCCCCCGTTACTCACTAGGCGAGCCACGCTGGCGCGATTCATCCTGGTTGCCCGACGCGTCGCTGCCACCGCCCCCGAAGCCGAGCACTTCGACGATGATGATGGATGGCTGCTCGGACCTGCGCGATTGCGTGACGTCCCTCACGGCATCGCTAGCCGCCTTCTGACTCGACTCGGTGCCCTCCAGCTTGATGGCAGACACGGCATTTTCCTTCGCCGGCAAACCTTTGACTTCTCCCGAGACCTGGAAATTATTCGCATTCAGCACATAGAGAGCCGCAAGATTGAATTTGCCGCTGACGCGGGTCGACATCGCTTGGCGGCGTCTTCCGGAATCGGCCGGAGCGTCGCGGCCAATTCATTGATCCAACTCCGGGAAAGATGCCCCGTTCGTTCGATCGCCAGCTAGCCGCCGCACTTTGGCAGAAGATTGGACACGGCTCCAACCAGCTCCGGCATGACCTGCTCCGCCGTACGCTTGCCCGTCACCAGGCTCTCTATCTGGTGCTTGATCACCTCGATAATTTTCAGCGAATTATCACCTGGAAAGGACGCCCATTCCGTCAGCAATGGTAGTTGCTGGATACTGGTCAAGTGGTTGGGGCTCCTTGCATAGAACGCGCCGAGCAGGTCCGGCGTCTTCACGGCGATCTCGTTGCCGGGCATATAGCCGGTGGAATTGACCATCGCGGTCTGGCCGACCGGCCCGGTGGTGAACTTTATGTATTTCCAGGCGGCCTTCTGGCGTTCGGCGTCCTTTGCGAAAACCATAGCGACGTTTCCGCCGGCGGGAAGGCGCCCGTCGGCGACGGCGAGCGGGAAGGCGACGGTTTTGAACTGGAACCGACCGCCGATCTGCCGCTCGGCCGCGGCCACATAGGATGTGGAATCCGCTGATATCGCGATGCTGCCGGCGACGAACGATTGCCGGGCCTGACCAAGCCCGAGATTCGGCATGCCCGATCTGCCGAAAGCTTCGAGCGTCTTCAACGCCCACATGCCGTTTGCATCGTCGAAGGCGATGCTGCACCCGTCAGCTTTTAGAACACGGCCGCCTTTGCTCGTCACCAGCGACTGGAACAGCCAGTTGCCGGTTTGCTCCCACTGATAATAGAAGCCGGTAACCGCGGTGCCCGCTTTCGCCTCGATGGTCTTGCCCAGAGCCAGAAGCTCCGGCCAGGTCTTTGGAAGCGCTGACACATCGGTGCCAGCCTTTGCGAGCAGATCAGCATTCACATAAAGCACAGGCGTCGAGGTAGCGAACGGCAGGCCGTAGAGCTTGCCCTTGTATCTTCCGAGTTCCGCGAGCGTCGGGTAATAGCCAAGTTGGGCAAGCCCACCATCTGCCGCCGCGAATTCATCCAGCGGCGCGCCCAATCCCCGATCCACGAACAGGCCAATCTGGTTGATCCCGTTGAAAGCCACATCCGGCAGGCGACCGGTGATCTGGTCACGCAGGATCTGCTGCGCGGCCTCCTCGTAGCTCGCTACGGGATTGCGGAATTTCACCTTGATGTCGGGGTGCGCCTCGGTGAAGCGCCTGGCCAATTCCTGATGCAGCGCATTAAAGGTACCGGGTGTGGTGTAGAGCACGTCGAGCGTGACCTCGGCCCGCGTAGAAGTCGCGCCGACGGTCATGAGGGCAACGGCCCCGGCAAGCACTGGACCAAGCTTGGTTACGAATAGATCAATCATGGACGGTCTCCATTTTGGACTACCTTGTGGTCGTTACAGCGAGGCCGTCGATAAACCGGCGCTGCGCGATCAGGAATGCAACGAGGAGCGGGGCGACGATAATCACGGCGCCGGCCATCAGCGGGCCGAAGAATTGCCCGGCTTCATCGTCACGGAAGAGCAGAATGCCGAGCGCCGGCGTGGAAATTTCCTCGCGGCGCACCGCGATGAGCGGCCAGAACAAGTCGTTCCAATGGGCCACGACCGAGAAGATGCCAAAGGCAGCCAGCGCCGGGGCGGTCATGGGGATCATGATGCGCCAGATGATCTCGAACTCGCCGAGCCCATCGAGGCGCGCTGCGTGAATCATCTCGTCGGGTATGGACCGAAAGAACTGCCGCAGCAGGAAAATGCCGAAAGTAGAGATCGCCCACGGCAGGATCAGCGCGGCATAGGTGTCCAGCAGCCCAAACACGTTCAACAGGACGAAATGTGGAATGGCGAGAGCTTGAGGCGGCAGCAGCAGGCCGACCAGCACCGCGGAGAACAAGGTGTCCCTGCCGTGAAAGCGCAGCTTCGCAAGTGCATAGGCACAGGGAATGCAGACAAGGAGCTGCAGCGCGAAGATCGCTGCGCACACCAGCACCCCGTTTAACAGGAAGCGGAACATCGGCGCCGCCGTTAGCGCGACGCGATAGTTCTCGACCCCATGAAAGGCCGTCGGCCAAAAGTGGAAATCGGCCTGGAAGATCTCTTCCGGCGGTTTGAGTGACAGGCTCACCATCCAGAAGAACGGCAGCAGTGCAAAAGCCGCGGTGAGAATCAGAATCGCGTGCCGGGCAACCCGGCCAACGAACCGTCGATCTGAAAAGCGGGCAATCACGAATAATGCACCCGCTGTTCGAGAAGCCGCGCCTGTGTCAGCGTAAGCAGCACAACGATTGCGAGATAGACCACGGTGAGTGCTGCGCCATATCCCATGCGCAGGAAATCGAAGCTCTCGGTGTAGAACCGATGCAGCAGCACCTCGGACGCATAACTCGGCCCGCCCCCGGTCAGGACGCGAACGCTGTCGAAGACCTCGAAGGACCGTGTCGCCGTCAGGATGACGACGAACATGGTGACCGGCCCCAGCATGGGCAACGTCACGATACGCAGCCGGTCCAGAACGCCGTCGGCGCCGTCAACGGCGGCTGCGTCGTAGAGGTGCTGCGGAATGGCCTTCAGGCCGGATACGAACAGCACCATGGCGAAACCGAAGCCTTGCCATATGCCGATCACGGCCAGAGCGAGTAGCGCCGTTCGCTCGTCCCTAAGCCAGTTCACCCCGGCAATCCCCATTCCGCCCAGGGCGCGGTTCACGAGGCCGATCGTAGGATGCAGCATGGTGCCCCATACGATCGCCATCGCCGACATTGTGGACATCACAGGAAGGAAATGGGCGGCCCTGTAGAAACCACGCAGGCCGGGACTGGCCTCAATGAGCAGAGCCACGACGAGACCGAGCAGCACCGTGCCCGGCACAACGATGGCCACATAAACCAGCGTATTGCTCAGTGCCTTCCAGAAGGTCGGGTCCGTGAACAGCGTCCTGAAATTCGCGGTCCCGATGAAATGAAAACTCAATGATCCCAACTGCCAGTCTGTCAGGGAGAAGAGCACCACCGCCGCAACCGGGCCGAACAGAAGGCCGATCAGCAACAGCACTGCCGGCGATACGGCGAGCCAGCCAAGCCCATGCTCTCCCGATCGCTTCGCGGAGCTTGCTTTCGCATCGACCCTGCTGGGACAGTCCTGGTCAAGAGCTGTCACGCTGCGGCCTCTATTTGCTCGGCGTGGCGCTGGCGCAGGCCCGCGCCGTCAAATTGCAACAAGCAAGCCGGGTCGATCTGAAGGCCGACCGGACGGCCTGGTTCGGAACGCGATACGTCGGGATGCGTACGCACGACGACGGTGCCGCGCCCATCTCCAAGCGCCACGTTCAGGAAGATATCGGAGCCGAGATTCTCGACGCTTGCGACGACGCCATTGAGTCTTCCATCCCCGGACGCAGTTATTCCGACGGCCTCTGGACGAAACGCGAGGTGCCTCGTGTTGCCATGAACGCCTGGAGGAAGCGTAGCACCCAGAGATATCCAATCCGCGCAGGAAACCACGTTGATCTTTGGGCTGCCGATCATCTCGGCGACCCGCAGGTCCTGCGGGTCACGATAGAGCCGCTCCGGCCGGCTGACCTGAAGCAGTTCGCCGGCCATCATTACGGCGACGCGGTCGGACATGGTCATCGCTTCCGCCTGATCATGGGTGACGTACACGAAGGTGACGCCCAGACGGCGATGCAGCGCGATGATTTCCGCGCGCATCTGCACCCGCAACTTGGCGTCGAGGTTTGACAGCGGCTCGTCCATCAGGAACACTGCGGGCTGCCGCACCATCGCGCGGCCCAGCGCGACGCGCTGGCGCTGACCACCGGAAAGCTGGCCCGGCTTGCGGTCCAGCAGATGGGCGATATCGAGCATGCAAGCTGCCTGCTCGACCTCGGCGCGAATCGCCTTTTCAATGCCGCCGCGTCCCGGCAACGCACGGCCCACAAATGGCAGCCGCTGGGCGAAGCTCAGGCGCCGGGTCCGCAGTGGCAAGGCGACGTTGTCGAATACGCTAAGATGAGGATAGAGCGCGTAAGACTGGAATACCATGGCGACGTCGCGCTCCTTGGGGCGCTTGTCGTTCACGCAACGGCCACCCACCATGACCTCACCGCTATCCTGCGCCTCCAGCCCGGCGATGATCCGCAGCAAGGTCGATTTCCCGCATCCGGAGGGGCCCACCAGGGTAAGAAACTCCCCATCACGAATGTTCAGCGACACCCCTTTCACAACAGCGGTTTCGCCGTAGCTCTTCTTGATGTGGCGCAGTTCGATCTCAGCCATTGCGGCCTCCATGTCCGGCCTGGAGCGGA
This sequence comes from Bradyrhizobium sp. SRL28, assembly GCF_018596315.1. Classification (GTDB taxonomy): domain Bacteria; phylum Pseudomonadota; class Alphaproteobacteria; order Rhizobiales; family Xanthobacteraceae; genus Bradyrhizobium. The sequence goes on from NZ_JAHEAG010000003.1 coordinate 364,785, forward strand.
CGCCCATCCATTCCGGAGGCAGGAAGCCCGAGATGCGTGAGAATGGTTGGCGCGATGTCGATGATGCAGGAAGGTTCCTGCCTCGCCACGCCATGGCTGAAGCCCGCGCCGTCGATCATGAGAAAGGGTGCTTGCTCGCCTGCACCGAGGCCGCCGTGCTGACCGCTGCCGAGGATATCTGCCTTGCCACCGGCACGCTCCGCGACGAGGCTGGTGCCAGCCACACCGTAAGCATTGGGTTCCTCGCTCGCGCGCATGGAGACCGCAAAGGCGAGGCCGTGATCCCGGGCTTGCCCCACCGACGCCAGTGCGCCGCTATCGAGAACGGTTTCCGCCCATTCCTGACCGGCGAGGAAGTCGCCGACCAACGGCGTGCGCGCGACGAAATCGGGATGGACATAGAGCAGCGCAGAGGTGCCGTTCGAGGCGACGACCACGTCGGTTGACTCAGGGCTCTCCTTCAGTCCAGCTGTGACCAGTTCTTCGTCGATATCGATGACGCCGGTGACCGTCTGATGGCCGTGATCTGATCCTATCAGCAAAAGAATATCATCCCTGTCGGCGAGCGTGGCCACCGCGTCCATGACGCGCCCGGCATTGCGATCTGCCTCTTGCAAGACCGCAAGATGACCGGGCGATCCCATGGGCAAGGCGTGCTGCGTGGCGTCCGGCTCGCCGAGCCACAGCACGGCAAGCGCAGGAGGATCAGACTGGGGCAACACCGCCTCGCGGATGAAGCGCTCGGTCATCGCCCGGTCGCCCTCTACATCCAGCGTGACGCGAAGCTGCTCGTCTTGCGGCAGCGGAACACGGCCGCGGCCGAACGATCCGGCGCGATGATAGACCCGCCCAAATCCATCCGGATCGTGCGCATAGGCTGCCCCTGGCGAAACGTTGCTGAAGATGATGGCACCGCCGCGGTCCGCCAGGCGCTCGGCCAAAGTTGGGACGGCCAGCGCGCGCCCGGTGACGCGCCGCTTGTGCTGGAGGAAGTCGGGGCGACCCGCATCGTGCCGAACGAGGCGCCCGTTTTCCATGAGCGCCATGGTGTTACCCTGCAGGCCGTGGCGCGCCGGATGGCAACCGGTCGCCAGGCTCGCCGAGACCACCCGCGTGCAGGATGGAAACACCGTGCGATGGGCGGCGAACTGCTCGGAGCGCTCGGCAAAGGCGGCAAGACGGGGCGTTGTCTGCCGCGTCACGAGATCGCGGCGAAGACCATCGAGGATGACGAGAATGGCGCGAGGCATAAATCAGACTTCCATATCGTTGAGCAGGACCGAAAAGACATCGTAATTGCGAAGCGGTTTCCCTGCCCTGCCCTCAACCCGTTCGGCCTTAAGCGGGTGAGAGAGGATGAACGGCACCACCTGCTCGGCGAGCCCGCCATGAGAACGCAGCCGCTCGCCCGAGAGCTGCGAAATGTCGTGGTCGCTTGCATGGTCGCCGAGGGCGACGCCCGATCTCGCCACCACGGCGATGTCACCTTCGCGATCTTCCGGCAGCTCAAAACGCAGGCACGCTTCCTCACGCGGAGCGGCCATGCAGACGCCGGGAATCTGCCGAACGAAGTTCAACACCGCGGTGATGGAAGGCTCCGTCCGTTGCAGATGGACACGGACAAAGCCGCCCAGAGCGCCATGGTGACGCACGAAGGGATCGGTGATCGGGCAGATGACGCGGGTTGCGCCCACGCCGAAGGCGGCATCCAGCAGGTCGCCAAGATAGACGACGTTCGGCTCGCCGCCCGGATGGGCCATGTCGTTCATGCCATGGTCGGCGACGATCCCGACGCAGGCGCCGAGCACGACCAACCTTGCGAGCCGCTGGTCCACCGCACGCATAAAGGCGATCGCTTCGGGAGCATCCGGCGCGTGTTTGTGCTGCACATAATCGGAAAGCGACAGATAAAGCAGGTTTGGCCGGCGGCTTTCAAGCAGGCGAATGCCGGCATCGAGCACGAACAAGGAAAGATCGGCGGAATACTGGTCTGGCGCTCCACGCCCCACCAGCGCACCGACTGCGGAAATGCCGTTCTCCGCATCGGTCGCCTCGTCGGCTTTCTCGGCAGAGAAAGCGATGCCGTCGAGCCCATGACCGAGCGCCTTGCGCAGCTTGTCCTTGGCAGTGACGGCGGCAACCTTGGCTCCCGCTTGCGAGAACGCTGCCAGAATAGTCGGCGCGCGCACAGGCGTGGCGTCTACCATCATGATTTCTTCGCCGGTATCGCGGTCGAGATAGAAATTGCCGGAGACACCGTGAACGGCGGGCGATACACCGCAGACGATGGACACGTTGTTGGGGTTGGTGAATGTCGGCATTGCTGCGAGCGCGGAGGCGGCGAAGCCTTCCCGCCGCATCCGGTCGATGGCAGGGATGGCGCCGGCGACGCTGGCAGCCTCAATATAGGCCGGATCGCAACCGTCGAAACAAATGACCACAGTGGGATGTTTCGGCCACGCATAGGCGCGCCCGTTCACTCTCACCACAGGTCTCTCCGCGCGATAGGACGCGGCATCGGTCAAGATTCGATCAGGCTTGTTCATGGGAAGACTCAACGTTGAGGGTTGCAGCATCTGCGAGCCACGCCGCCACGCGCAGAAGATTGCGGTCGCCACCCTGACAACCCACGAGCTGAACACCGATCGGCATGCCATTCATTCCGCGCAGCAGCGGCAGCGACACGGTCGGCAATCCGCACAGGCTCCACGGCATCGACATGGCGCCGGAGCCCGGCCCCTCCTCGAGGCGTGTGGCCTCTCCTGGCGCGGAGAGCGTGATCAGGGCGTCATGATCATAAAACAGTGCCGCGGCCAGAGTGGTGAGCCGGTCGGCCATGGTCTCGAGTTCGAGATAATTTGCGGCGCTCAACGCGCGCCCGGCGACGATGCCCTCCTGCAGCGGAGGGCAGAAGCTGCGGAACGTTTCCTCCGGCAGGGCACCGAAACGATGTGCCAGATGCGCGTTCAAAAGGCACAGCACGACCTCAAGCGCCATATCGAATTCGCTGGGAAGATCGACATCCATCACGGCTACAGGCAGTCCGGCGACCAAACGATCGAGCGCTTGACGCGCGTCGGGACTTACCATGTGCCAGCCTGGCCCACGGACCAAACCGATCCTGGGCGGATGTCGCAGTGCTTCAACCTCCGCGAGCCTGCGATCGAATGCTCCGGCAAACAGCGTGAGGTCGTCGACAGACCGAGCCAGCAGGCCGACATGCGCCATGCGGGGGACCAGTACGTTCGAGCCTCGCATGCTGGTGAAACCGAGCGACGGCTTGAAGGCGAACGCGCCGCAAAACGAAGCGGGTAGCGTCGTGGATGCGGTGTGCTGGGTGCCGAGCGCCAGCGGAACCATGTGATCGACGACGGCCGCGGCAGAGCCCGCCGACGACACGCCCGGTGAGCGCGACAGATCCAGGGGATTATGGGTCGGACTGGGATGATACATTCCGAATTCGGACGTCGTGGTTTTGCCGACGATGAGCGCCCCTGCTCCGTGCAGCATGCTGACGGCATCCGCGTCTTCGGTTGGCCGACGCCCACGCAAACTTCCGCTGCCGTATTCGGACGGCATGTCGCTGGTATCGAACACATCCTTCACGCCGACCGGCAGACCATGCAGCCGGCCGAGCGGGTATCCAGCCGCCTGCCATTGATCTGCTTGCCGCGCGCGTTCCCGCGCCAGATCGGCATCCAGGAAGCTCCAGGCCTTCACCTGCGGTTCGCGAACGGCAATACGCTCCAGGCAAGCTTCCATCACGGATACCGCCGTCAGCCGGCGATCGCGGATCGCACTGACGATCGTGCGAGCCGACAATTCGTTCAATCGCTTGCTGTTCGAAACGAGCGCTAGCTTCTGGGTGCCTGATACGTCATTCATCGTCCGATAGCCTCCATCGCCTGCGGGACCTCGGCGGATTTCGACGTTGCATCTTGCCGGCGAAGATTTGCGGCGAGTGCAAGGGCATGGGGCCATAACCCGTCGCGAAACAGCAGGACGCAAAGAACAAAGACGGCGCCCTGAATTGCCACGATCCAGGCGCCGAACGGCGACAGGAAGTGCTGCATCGTCACCAACACGGCGGCGCCGACGAGAGGCCCGCCGAATGTGCCGATACCGCCGATCAACGCCATCAGCACAGCTTCGCCCGAGAGATGCCAATGCACGCCGGACAAGGTGGCCAACTGGAAGACGACGGCACTCATGGAGCCGGCGACGCCGGCGCAGAAGGCCGCGATGGCGAATGCAGCGAGTTTGTAGGCGTCGACATTGTGCCCCAGCGACAGGGCCCGGCGTTCATTGTCGCGAATGGCGATCAACATCATCCCGAACGGGGAGTTGATCAGACGGCGCAGGCCGAAGAGCACGGCGAGCATAGCGGCAGCGCAGAGCCAGTAGACATTGGTGTCGTCGCGAAGATCGATCAATCCCAGCAACACGCCGCGGGGGACTGACTGGATGCCATCCTCGCCATGGGTGAAGCTGGCCTGCACATAGACAAAATAGACCATCTGCGCGATCGCCAGCGTGATCATGGCCTGATAGATGCCCCGGCGCCTGATCGCAAAGATGCCCATGACTATTCCGAGAACGAGCGCCGCCGCTATCCCGACGCCGATTGCGGCTTCCGGTGGCAGCGCCCACTCTCTTGCCGCATGCGCTGTGAGATAGGCCGCAGTACCGAACAAGGCCGCCTGGCCAAAGGACATGATGCCGGCAAATCCCAGCAGGAAATTGAATGAAGCGGCGAAGATGGTGAAGCAGAAGATCTTCATCAGATAGACGGGATAAAGCAGCATCGGCAGCGCCAATAGCGCGGCGACAGCCGCGAACACCGGCACCATGCCGGTCAGGCGTTTGGCGGCGGTTTCCTTATCCGCGGGCTCAATCCACGGCAGCCGGGCCGCCAGGAATTCGTGGGATCGGACCACCGAAATGCCGAACAGCCCCTGCGGCCGAAGCAGAAGCACAACGCACATGAAGGCGAAGACGATGAAGCTTGCCGCCTGTGGGACCAGCGCCTGCGTCAGGCTCTCGATCAGCGCAAGGGCATAGCTCGAGACGATGGTTCCCCCGATCGAACCCATGCCGCCGATAACGATGATTGCAAATACGACAAGCAGGATGTCCGAGCCCATCAGCGGGCTGACCTGGTAGATCGGTGCGGCCAGCGCTCCTGCCAGTCCCGCAAGACCGGCGCCCAGGGCGAAAGTGGCGGCGAAGACGCGGGGCACGCCGACGCCGAGCGCCTCGGCAGTCGCTGCATTTTCGGACGACGCGCGCAGAATCGAACCAAGACGCGTGCGTGCAATGGCGATCCAGACGATCACACATACGACAAGCGCCACGGCGACGACCCAAAGTCGGTAGGCCGGGAAATACAGGAAGCCGAGATCCAGCCCGCCGGATAACCAATCCGGCGCGGCGTAGGGAAGTCCGGTCGAACCGAAATAGGCCTGGAAGCCGCCCTGAACGATCATCGCCGCGCCGAACGTCAGCATGAATCCATAGAGCGGATCGAGACCGTAGGTTCGACGCAGCAACGAACGTTCGAGGATCACGCCGAAAGCGGCAACGCAGAGCGGCGCGAAAACCAGCCCTCCGAAATAGCCCAATCCGAGATATCGAGAACCGGCCCACGCAGCAAACGCGCCCATCATGTAGAGCACGCCATGCGTCATGTTGAGAATGTTGAGAAGGCCGAAGATGAGCGCCAGCCCGAGACTGAGCAGCGCATAGAACGAGCCGTTGACGAGGCCGATCGTAAGGTAGCCGAGGATGAGGTCCATCATGCAGGAATCACAGCGCAAGACGTTCGAGGAGCCGAGCCTTGACGTGCTCGCTGCCGCGGGTTTCGAGGTCGTCCACGACCGAACCGTTTTCGATCGCCACTACCCGATCGGCGAGATGCAGGACGAAGTCGAGGTTCTGTTCCACAAGCAGGATCGTGTAGCCGCGGCGCTTGAGTTCGATCAGCACATGCTCGATCTGCCTCACGATGACCGGCGCCAGTCCCTCGGTGGGTTCGTCCAGAAGAAGTGTCTGCGCGCCGGTACGCAAAATCCGGGCGATGGCGAGCATTTGCTGCTCGCCGCCGCTAAGCTGGTCGCCGTAGTGGCGTCCCCTTGTGCGAAGATTCGGGAACAGCGCGAAGATATCGGCCTTGGCCATGCCCGCGGCGCAGACCGCTGGAGGAAGGGCAAGATTCTCCTCGACGGTGAGGCTGGAGAAGATCGCGCGCTCCTCTGGGCAATAGCCGATGCCGAACCGCGTGCGCTCATATGGCCGCATTCCGCTTGCTTCGCGCCCGGACAAGATAATGCTGCCGGTTTGTCGCGGCAGTAAGCCCATGATGGCGCGAAGGATGGTTGTCTTGCCCGCGCCGTTGCGGCCGACCAGACAGGTCACCTCGCCTGGCCGAACCGCGAACCCGACACCGAACAGCGCCTGGGAATCGCCATACCACGCTTGCACATGCGAGAGGCGCAGCGAAACCGCATCAGCATCAGGCACGACGCTCGGCCCCGATATAGGCGTTGATCACGCGAGGGTCGCGCGCGACCTCGTCGTAGCTGCCCTCACAGAGGACCGAGCCTTCCGCGAGCACCGTGACTTTCGCTGCCAGACTTTTCACGACCTGCAGATTGTGCTCGACCAGAAGGACGCCACAGGTGGCGGCGACCCTCTTGATCAGGGCTGCGACAGGCGCGATGTCTTCCCGAGCCAGACCCGCCGTCGGCTCATCGAGCAGCATAAATTTCGGCGCGATCGCAATCGTCGTGACGATCTCAAGCAGTCGCCGGCGACCATAGGACAGATCCGCGGCCCGGCGTTCGCTTTCGTCCGTCAGCCCGCCTTGATCGAGAAGATGCCGGACCCTTACTTCATTTTCGTCCTGTCTCGAACGACCGCGCAGGAGCTGCAGACCCCGCACGTTCAGCGCGAGCGCGGTGCGGATATTGTCGGCGACGGAGAGATTTGGGAAAATCGAGCATATCTGAAACGATCGGGCGAGCCCGAGCCGCGCAAGACGGTTCGGTGAGACCGCAGTCACATCCGCACCGTTGAGACGAACCTGGCCGGCGGTTGGCGTCGTAAAGCCGCTGATCACGTTGAATAGTGTGGTCTTGCCTGCCCCGTTGGGCCCGATCACCGCATGGATCGACCTTGTGTCGAGATCGATCGAGACACCGCGAAGCGCCTCGAAATCGCCGAAGCGAACAGTCAGGTCACGGGCGGTCAGCAGCGATGTTGCAGCGCGTTTTCGGACAGCCGAAGCAATCGGCGCGGCTGCCCGCTGCGGATGATCAAGAAGGATGGTCGTCATCGAACGCTCGGAGCGGCGCAGCCCGCGGTATCGATCGAGCGAAAGGCGGTGTCGGCCGGGACCGTGGCGATGCGCTCATAATAGTCCCACGGAGCCTTGCTCTCGGCCGGGGTCTTCACACGATAAACACCGAGATCGTAGATCACGCGACCGTTTTCCTGGATGCGGATCTGCCGACCGAATTTATCGACGGGCAGCTTTCGCATTTCCGTGTTCACGATAGCGGCGTCGTCAGTCTTCGCTTTGCTGGCGGCCTTGAGATAGTGCAGCACGCTCGTATAGACGCCGGCTTGCTCACGGGTCGGCATGCGTCCATGAGTTTTGAAAAAGCGTTCCGAGAAGGCGCGCGTCCCATCGGTGTCATTCCAGTAAAAGCCTGACGTGATGATCAGGCCCTGGGCCGCTTCGAGGCCGACACTGTTGATGTCGGTGACGAACGCATGGAGAGCCGCGACGCGCTGGCCACCGCGCATGATACCAAATTGGCCAGCCTGCTTGATGGCGTTGACGGTGTCAGCGCCAGCGCTTGCCAGAGCTACGACCTGCGCTTGCGAGGACTTCGCGCGCAAGAGAAGCGCGGAGAAATCGGCCGTGCTCAGCGGGTGGCGAGCGCTTCCGGTCACCTTGCCTCCACGTTCCTCGACGACGCGCGCGGCGTCCTTTTCGAGATCGTGGCCGAATGCATAGTCCGCGGTGAGAAAATACCAGGACTTCAGGTCCTGCTGCATCAGGGCGGCGGCGGTCCCGCGCGCGAGCGAGTAGGTGTCATCCGTCCAGTGCGTGGCAAAGGGAGAGCAGCGCCCTCCGGTTATCTCCACGCTGGCGGCGCCGGATATCATGAGGGACCGCTTTTTTTCGGTGGCGATCGCCATCAACCCGAAGACCACACCGGAATGCGGCAGGTCGGCGATGACATCAACACCGCGCCGGTCGAACCATTCACGGGCAATCGCCGACGCGACGTCGGGCTTGTTCTGATGGTCGGCAGTGATGATCTCGATGGGGACGCCGCCAGCGGATCCGCCCGAATCCTCGACCGCCATGCGGGCCGCCAGGATCGACCCGGGTCCGCCGACGTCAGCGACAACCCCGCTTTGATCACCCATCACACCGATGACGATCTTGTTGTCGGAAAATTGCGCGAGGGCGGACGTTGCCCCGCCGCACAACAGTAATGATGCGATGATCAGCCTACGCATGGACTATCTCCTGTTTCCAAGCTCGGCGGACTGATAGAGGGCCCACGTAACACATTTGTGACGACTAAGGTACATTTGGGCACTTGTGGACAAGTATGAAGATTTGCCATTCCGACCCGGAAACAGGAAAAGAGCGGATTCCTGAAGCTGATCGGAGGATAGGGCGTGTTGATTCGAGGCCCGCAAGCGGCATCAAACGAAGGCGAAGCCGGCGATGGTCGAGCCGATGCCGCCTTGGTGGCGAAAATCTGCTGGTACTATTTTAGGGAAGGTCAAACCCAGGATGCGATCGCGCAGCGGCTGAAGATGACCCGCAAGCGCATCAACCGGATCCTCGGTGAGGCCCGGGAAAGCGGCTTCGTTCAAATCACGATCGCCGACCCGGCGGGCCAACGCACCGAGCTCGAAGAAGCACTCATCCGCAAATTCAATCTGCGTCACGCGATCGTGGTCCCGGTCCCCATGGGCGGCACCGATGTGCGTTCTTTCATAGGGGCTGCCGCCGCGCGATACGTCGCCGAGTGCCTTCCGCCGTCGGGTTCGCTGGGAATCTCCTGGGGCGGCACCATCAATGCCGCAGCTCAAAACCTGCCGCAGCGATCTGGAGACGGCACCCGCGTGGTGCTGATGTCCGGCGGGTTGGCCGAAAGCGCGCCGATCAATCCATATGACAATGCAACCATGATTGCCCGGGCGCTCGGCGCGCGATGCTATTATCTGACCGCGCCGATGTTCGCCGAGACTGCGGAGTTAAGGGACATCCTCGTCGCGAGTGAGCCTGTTCGTTCAGTGCTCGCCATGGTGCCCTCCCTCGACGTGGCCCTGTTGAGCGCGATCGACCTCTCCGAGCAATCAAAGGCGCTCGAATACGAGGTCATTTCTCGGGAAACCTGGGCTTCGTTGCTTGCAGCCGGTGCCGTCGGGGATATTTGCGGTCACTACCTCGATTCAGCCGGTAAGCCGCTTCACCACCCCCTGGTGCAGCGGACGATCCATCCGCCGATCGACCACGTGCTTCAGATCAAACATCGGATTCTCGCCGCCGGAGGCGAGCACAAGGTCCCCATTATTCGCGCCGGGCTGTTGGCTGGCCTCGGCCAGGCCCTGGTCACTGATGAAGCGGCGGCGGCCAAACTGCTGGATTGAGGTTTGCCTCACCACGGCAGCGAGTAGGTTTTGATATTCGTAAAGCTCTTCATGGCCTCCAGCACGCCCTCCTTGTGGCCGAGGCCGGAATCCTTGATGCCGCCGAACGGCGTTAGCTCCGTCCGGTATCCCGGAACTTCCCACACGTTGACGCAGCCGACGTCCAGGGCATCGACAAAGCGGGTGATGTAGTCGAGCCTGTTTGTGCACAACCCCGCCGAAAGACCGAAGGCCGTTGAGTTTGCGATGGCGATGATCTGTTCGACGTCATCCGGGCAGCGAATGATCGGCAGGACGGGGCCAAAGGTCTCTTCGCACACCAACTCGCAATCGGGCGGGACATGATCCACGAGTGTCGGCGGGTAAAGCGCGCCCTTTGGAGTATTGCCGAGCAGCACGCGTGCGCCGTCCTGAACTGCGGCTTCGACGCGTCCGGCAATTGTCGACGCTGCCTTCGCGTTGATGACCGTCCCCACATCCGTGTCGGGATCGATGGGATCTCCGGTCCTGAGGCGCTTCATCAAAGAGAGGGTCACTTCGGCAAAGCGATCGGCGACGTCATCGACGACCAGGGCCCGCTTGACGGCGGTACAGCGTTGCCCGGAATTTTTGGTCGCACCCTGCACCGCCAATTGGGCTGCGCGGTCGAGATCGGCGTCACCCATGACGATCAGAGGATCATTCCCGCCGAGCTCGAGCACCAGCCTTCTGTATCCCACCCGTTCGGCAATTTTCTTTCCGGCGCTCACCGATCCGGTAAACGTCACCAGGTCGATGTCCGGGTCATTGATCATCGCGTCTCCCAGCGAACGCGGATCGCCGGTGACCACCGACAACATTTCCGGCGGTAGTCCCGCCTCATAAAGCAGCTCGGCAAGGGCAAGCGCTGTCAAAGGAGTCGCCTCCGCCGGCTTCAGCACGACCCTGTTGTTGGTCGCGATCGCCGGAGCGAGCTTATGGCTCACGAGATTCAGGGGGTGGTTGAAGGGGGTAATCGCCGAGATGACGCCAAGAAGCGGTGTCCTGGTCGCGAATATGCGTCGGCTCTGCGCACTCCCTCCGATATCGCCCGCGTAAATCGCTCCATCGTCCTGGAGCACTGCGTGCGCTGCGAATGACCAGACATCCCGGGCCCGCGCGGTTTCATGTAGCGAGTCTTTCAAGCACAGGCCGCTTTCCGATGTAATGAGATGCGCAAGCCGTTCCCGGTTTGCTTCGATCGCCTCCGCCGTTGCCAAGAGAATCTGCGCCCGCTCATGCCGCGTGAGCCTGGGGCGGAATGCCCGGGCAATCGCGAAGGCGCGCCGAACATGCTCGGGACGCGCCTGCGGCACTGCAGCTATTACCTGATCGGTAAACGGGTTCCGCACGTCGATCGTCGAATCCGCAAGGACATCCTCGCCTGCGATCTTCATCGGGTGGTAGAGACGTGTCGAATCCAACATCGCCGGGCTCCATGTGGTGTTCCGTGCCGATCCTGGGCTTCCGGGCTCGTGGGATCGCCCTCACAGCGATCGGCTCCTTTGGCCGCCAGCATGCCAAATCGCGATGGTGACGCCGACGATGATGAGGACACAGGCGAGCACGACGCGTGCCGTGGGAGCCTCCTGTTGCAGGACAGCGGCCGCAACCAGCGCGACGACGGGGATGAGTACGAGGCTCTGAGATGCGATCTGCGTGGAAATGGAGCTGAGCGCTCGATACCAGGCGACGAACGCCAACCCGGTCGCCACGATGCAGTTGAATGCGATCGGCCAGGCAAGAATCGGCAATTGAGTCCAGTCAAGCCGGCGCTCCAGCAGCAGCGACGCAACGATGACGACGACGCCCGAGGTCGCCAATTGAAAGATGGTTCGGTTCCACACGTTGCTGTCGCCGGGGGCGCGTTTATGGATCCATGTTCCCAACGCCCAGCTGAAAGCCGCCATCGAAAGCAACGCGATGCCCAGGATGCCATGAGATGTCGCCACGGGAATCGCACCCGACGCCAGCAGCCCGAGGCCAAGCATGCCACAGGTCAGTGCGACAACATCGAGAAGCGATTGCTTTTGGCGATCTATCGTCCATTCGATCGCGACGAGCCACAGCGGCATCGTGTAGAAGATCAGGGCGCTGGTGCCGACATCGAGATATTGCAAGCCGGCCAGGCTCAGCCCGAGGCCTCCAGCCATTTGAAGGAGACCCACCGCGACAAGCCTGCCCTTCCGATCACATCCGAGCTGGAGTGGATATCCAAGGCACAGACGCGCGGCTCCGATCGCGATTGCGCCGCCGAGCAAACGGACGCCGGTAAAAAACAGCGGCGGCGAAGACTCCAAGGCATCCTTGATCACAAGCCAATTTGTGCCCCAGATAATGACGACGAATAAGAGGCAAAGGAAACCGCCTGATGTTTTCACCGGGCCACTCCTGCCGGCACGGCTTGCAGATGGAAAGCCTGCTCGTTTAGCGCGGTCTGGAACGCTCGTTTGTTCTCCTCCGGCGTGTGATGGGACGTAACCCGGGGTAGCGAGCGCGAATGTGATTGATTGACCTTGCACAGCAGGAAGTGCGGACCTTCGGTCGACAGGCCTCGCGCAACCGCGTCGCTCAATTCGGCACTGGTGACGCACCGGCTGACCGCGCGGTACCCACAGGCCACGGCGACGGCTTCCAGCGAGGAAGTCACCGAGGTGGATTCTTGCCCCCCGGTCGAAACGTAGCCTTCGTTATCCAGCACGATATGTAGGAAATTTCGGGGGGATGCGTACCCGATCGTGGACAAGACCCCCATATGCATCAGCACGGCGCCATCGCCATCCAGCGCGACCACGCGACGCGATGGATGCGCGAGCGCGACCCCCGCAGCCACTGCGCTGCAATGGCCCAACGATCCCTGCATGTAGAAGTTCTCTGGACGGTCGCTCAAGCGAAATAACTCCCGGGAAATGAAACCGGTCGTTGAGACGACGAGATCGGTGGGTCGCAGGGTTTCGCTGACGATTTCCAGAGCGCTTCCGACGCTGAGTGGATAATCGCTCACCTGTTGCTCGCCGTCGATAACGACGCCGAGGCCCGCCGACAGCTGACCCTTCCGGACCAGAACGGCAAACGAGATCGATCGCTGGAATGCCTCTTCGGCCTTCACGAGGGTCGCCATGAACCCCTGCGGCGTCCCGTCGAACTCGCTCCATGGGATTGCCAATTGATCGAGCAAGGCGTGGGTATTGGCACCCATGATACGATGCTGCGGCTCGTCCTCGGGTTCGTCCGTATGTCCCCGCACGGAGATCAGAAGCAGTGTCGGAATGCAGTTGACCTGGACCAGCGATGTCAGCGGATTGATGATGTTTCCCAGTCCGGAATTCTGCAGGGCAACGACGCTTCGTCGCCCCGCCAGTGCGGCGCCGACGGCAAATGACAACGCGCTGCCTTCGCTCGCCGCCGGCACTGACGTGATATCGTTGTCCAGTGATACCTGCTGGAACAGATCAGCGAAGTTCGAGCAAGGTACCCCGGAAAAGAACTCATACTTCTGCTGCTTCAGAAGACCCAAGAGTGTCGTCGTCGATAAAGTCATTTCAGGTTCCCCCGGACAGGCGACATTGTTCTCCCGCGCCAGAGAAGGCGCGGCGTTTACTGCCGTCGGTATCGACGGCAGCAGGATCAGGCAGAACGCTTTCAGACAGCGATCTTGCCCAGATGGAGCTCTTGTTCAGTTGTTGGCGAGCTTTCGCGCCGTGATGAGACTTCGGTTGCAGATCGACTTGCGATAGTCGACGTGCTGAAAGCCGGCGCCTTCCATGAGGGAACGCATGTCCTCGAAGCTGTAGCAGCAGCCCTCATAGCCGGTGGTCAGCAGCACCGAATATTCCGCCTCCGCGATCGGCGCAGGCCCGCCTCGGTCGTCCGGGTGGCAGCTGTAAACCGCCACCCGACCGCCAGGCAGCAAGCTTTGGTGCGATTTATCCAACAACAGCCGCACTTTTTCCGGTCCCCAATTGTGAAGGACATGCGAGTAGAGATGGAGAGAAGCGGTCTTTGGAAATGGATCGGCAAACATATCTCCGGCGATCACCCGCGCTCTCGCTGCCGTCAGCTTGCGCTCGGCAAGACATTGCATGGCGAGCTGGTCGACGGGGGGACGCTCAAATATCGTCGCCGACAGGTTGGGATATCGGTTGAGCAGGTGCGCCGAATAGACCCCGGATCCACCTCCCACATCCAGAACGGCCGTGTCCTGTGCACAATCGAGCAGGCGCGCGAGATCGGGAGCAAAAATCCGCCCACGCTCCTCCATTCCGCGCGTATTCAGATCGGCGAAATCGTCCGTTTGCATCAGCGCGTCCCAGTTGGTCGTGTCGCCACGCTCAACATGCCACGTGTCAGGTGCACCCTGGCGCAATACGTCGTAGATCTCCCGGACCGACGATTTGTACTTCATGGTAGCGATGTAAGAGGAAATGTTCTCGCTCGAGCTGCGGCTCAGGTACCGCCGCGCGGATTCGGTAACGAGAAGCTTGCCATCGGCGTTGGCGAGCAGCCCCCAGGACTCGAAGAGCCTGATCATCGTTCGCGTTGGCCGCTCCTTGATCTGAAAATGCCCGCGCAGCTCTGCTTCCGTCGCGGGAGTTTGGTCGAGATAGGTGAAGAGATCGAGCCACGAGACCGCGGCGATATAGAGGTCAGCCGCATAGGAACTATCGCGCCATCGGATCACCTGCGCGATGTCAGGTTCAGGAAGCTGATTTGGTACCGACGCTGCTAGTGTTGATTGAAGCATGGCACGATCTCCGCGTTAAGAAAGTTGCTATGGGGATACGGTGGGTTGGAGGGCCGGAGGATCACACTTTGGCGTGACCATTTCCGCTGTGCTGCGGCAAGTATCGCTCCTCGGCGGCAGCGAGTTCGCCGTAGCGCAACAGACCAAAGACCTCGTCGAGCGTGGCGACTTCGCCTTCGATGCCAGCGATGCTTTCCTCGGCGATAATGCGGCCGCAAATGTCCCTCATCCCGGCGATTGCCGCTCGCATCGAGTGGTTGGCCCAGATCACTGTCGAGATGCCGGCTTCGCGATAAGCGGAGACGGGTGTTCGATAGTATTTGGTCGGGACGATCACAACGGGAAGCCGGTTCTGCCAAGCGCCGGCGAAAGCGAGAATTTCGTCCGCCACGCTCTTGCGCGAATGAATGAGGATGGCGTCAGCTCCGGCCTCGGCATAGGCATGGGCGCGCGCAAGCGCCTCGTCCATTCCGTGGCCGGCGATCAGCGCCTCGATCCGTGCGACGAGGACCAGGTCGTCGCCTACCGCATCCTTTACAGCGCGCAGCCGGCCGGAGAATTCGCCGGTATCGGCAAGCGGATGCCGATCGCCGACGAACGAATTCATCTTGGGAAAGCCCTTGTCCTCCAGCGCGACGCCGGCAGCGCCACGCTGCTGCAGCTTGCGCGCCAGAAGGCGTGCATTGTTGAAATTGCCAAAGCCGCTATCGCCGTCGACAAGCACCGGTAGGTCGCTCGAGTCCACCATGCGCTCGATAACATCAACGAGCTGGGTCCAGGAGGCTTCGTTGGCGTCGCGGTAGCCGAGCGAGCACGAAATGGACAGGCCGGACGCCCAGAGTCCCTTGAAACCTGCACGCTCGGCGATGGCGCCCGACAGACCGTCGTGAGCCTCCATCAGGAAGGCGAGATCATGATTGCAGCAGATCTGGCTGCGAAGTTTTTCCGCCGCTCGCGACGCGGCGTGGTGGTGACGGCCGTTTGCGACGACGGTCTGTTTTTGCGTTTGCATGTCGAACTCCCTGAGCGTCCCATCTGCATCATGACGCCTTCTAACAATAGTTGTGACACGTTTATGCACGGCGTCAATATCTAATTCTAGTTGATGCCGTAAATATCTAATTCTAGTTGATACGGAGTGTTGGAGCGGACGCAGCCGGTTGCCGGTGCCACTTCAGTAGTTCGTTGCAACCGATAAGTGATTCAGTCCCGGACTTCGCGCAAGCAGATGTGGACGACGGCTGAGGCAAAGCGGAATCGCAGGAAAAACGCCATCACCAAAGCGTGAAGCCAATCATCCATCGAATTTTGATGTCTAGCCAGGCGAGTATGGCTAAGATGACGCAACTTCGCCAAATAATGAGCGCTGGATCGACGATTTTGCTCCCGGGTTGACGGTGGTGGTCGCAATGCAAACTATCATTCTGGATGATCACGGTCGTGCATGGGACGCGCGATCCCCGGCCTTAAGAAGTTTCCTGCACTGCTCACTTCCTGACTTCGATTTTCTGACTTACCTCGTCGAAAATCTGGGATTTGTGGCCGTAACAAGAATCGCTCCCAACGCGGCGCGCATCCGGTTTCGGCCCGAAACGGCGTCCCAGACCAGCATCGCCGCAGCTCTATTCTGCCTCGCGGATATGGGGATTGAGCGCGCCGTCATTTGCCACCCGGACCAGTTCGTCGAGAAACTGTTTCCGAGCCTCGCACAGACGATCGCGTACATTGCCGAGCAAGTGGCTGCGAACCATCAGACAACTTCTCGCGCGTTCACGGGCAGAGAGCTGCCGCTCGAAATGCTTGCCAGCGCGGACAAAGCACTTGCATCACTTTTCGCGCATTGGATTGATTCCAAGCAGGTTTACGATTCAGCCAAGCTGGCCGACGTGTTGCCCGATTCGCTTCGTGGGCGATTCATGCTCGTCGAGCCTGTGGATGGCCGCCTGACCATTACCGATGTCGGACCTGGCTTTGAGATTTTTGGCGAGACCTGGCGGAAGAATGCGCGAGGCATGCCTATGGAAGAACAACCGGATTACAATTACGGCCAGTGGGTGCAAGGCCTTTACCGCCGCGTCCAGGAGACGCTAGTGCCGCGCCTGGACGAGGTGAACGCCACGATCAGACGGCCAGACAGGAACGACAGCATTCACACCCATTATCAGCGTCTCATCTTGCCGTTCACCTGCAAGGGAAACAGGGGAACATGCCTTCTCGGCGCATCGGTCGTTGACTTCTGGAAGCAACAATCCGCCCTAGATCGCCGGGCTGTCGAAGAATGTCCGGCGTAGATCAATCCGCCCTTCCCTGATGCGGTAGATATCCGCAAAACGCATGCTGAGATTGCGCCCATTCTTGGCAACGCCGGAAAAGCTGCCCCAGCACGCAATGTTTGCGCCGTCGCTCAGCACCCTCTCGACACGATGCTGGCCGAGCGAAATAATCCGTTTCGTCAGGTAGAAGTCCAGGATAGCCGACTTTCCGACGAACGGTTCATAACCCGGTCGTTCGTAGATCGCCTCGTCGTGGAGAAACTCGGAAAGCCCTGCCCAGTCCCTGCCGTCGATGCAACCGAACAGCCCTTTGACAAGCCCTTCTGAATCCTCGGGACGAAAGGTTTGATTATTTAATACCGCCACGCCTTGCGACATCAGTGATTTGCGTCCTCGGCAATGCGGGGCCCAATAACAGGGACATTCACCCGGTCCATGATTGCTGCGAGATCGGCAAGGAGTTCGTCAGACTGCATCCAGCCCAGCCCGCAACGCATCTCACCAAGCGGCGACGCCACAAGTTCAATGCAGCTATGCTCGATCTTCGTGTATCCGGCACGCTCTGCCAGGCCGCCGGCGATGACGGCATTGGCCATCATGCCGATCGTGAAATCGCTATTCCAGCGTGTGAAGGCATATGCCCGCGAAATGCGCGACTGGATGGTTGCAAGGTCCTTGCCTCTGAAATCACGCCGATACCAGACGGCACCGGAAAAGACGACACGCCCGCTGATTTTCTCGGCAATCGGCGTGGTGATCTTGCAGTGATCTCCACGCGCGAATGCGGCATCAGGATCGGCAAAGAACATTCGCAGGGAAGCTGCTTCGTCCTTGAGAGACGTTCCCGGCCAATCATAGATGCGCGCCGCTTGGGTTGTGACGACCTCCCCATGCTTGTTCCGCCCGATCAGGACATACGCTGTCTCCGGCGTAACGCCGCCCAGAGCCTCGTCAAAAACCGGCACAAGCGGGCGCCAGGTATCGGAGTTGGCTTTATTGGCTTCGACGAGATCCTGGAGGCTGCCAAAAGACAGCGTTACTCCGCGATCCCTTGCAGCGGTATCGGCCCAGAGGAAGAACCGCCCGAGCAAGCCCACTGGGCCGTATTTGATCTTGAGTTGAGTGGGTAGTCGCCCCGATCTCGGAAGAGGCTCTTGCATGGATTTCGTCCTGCCATTCTCACATCGTGTGGTTGAGGCCTAATAATCCGTGCATTTGTAGCCCGCATGACATAATTCTAGTTGATAGTACCACCTAGGAGTTGATATGCCATTTCCACCGTTCCATTTGATTGTACCGAACAAGAATACAACCGCGGTGTGCGATGCCTTCTGAACCTTCCGCGAAGAAATCGAAATCCCGCGCGCCTAACAAACGCGGCGCCAAAAACAGGGTTTCGTCGAAGAAGCCGACTCATGTCGACGAACACGTCGGGAAGCGGTTGCGTCTGAGGCGCAACCTCCTCGGCTTGAGCCAGGACGAACTGGCAAGGCGTCTTGGCCTGACGTCTCAGCTCATCCAAAAATATGAGGCCGGAGAAACCCGGATCAGCGCATCAAGACTCTACGGCATTGCCGCGCAACTCGCCGTCCCGATCACATGGTTCTTCGACGAGTTGGAAGGCAAGAAACGACCGTCCATCGATCCGAAGCTAACCTCCGAAGCGCAGGATTGGAGTGAACTCGTTACGAAGCGAGAGTCGCGTCAGCTCCTCGAACTCTACTTCGGCATTACTGATGAGCGCCTGCGCCGAAAATTGATGGAAGTCGCGCAACTTCTGAAGACAACTGGCGATGAATAGCAGCTCGCGTATCCTACGGCTCCGGCACCAAGACCGGATGAGTCCGCGATCATCTCGATGATCTTCCTGAACCTCTCGGTGCGCAGATCGTGCATACACCGTTCAGCTATCGTTCGCGAAATGCCCAGGCAACCTGGTCGAACACCGGCTTGGTAAGGTAGGAGCCAACCGTCCGGTCGGCCGTCTTGATGAACGCTTCGACGGGCATGCCGGGCACAAGCCTGACATCGCCGAGGCGAGCGAGCTCATCAGGCCCGATGGCGATGCGCGCCGTATAGTAGGCGATGCCTGTGCGTTGCTCCGTCGTCACGTCGGCCGATACCCGGCTGACGGTTCCATTGATCTCCGGCGTCGTGCGCTGGCTAAAGGCAGAAAACCGCAGCGCTGCAGCCTGGCCAACCCGTACCTGATCGATGTCTTGCGGCGGCGGCAAAGGAGGCCGGGATCGAGCCTCAGTAGCACCGCGACGATCCTGGACGTCCCAAGCGCTGCAACGTGCAAGCCCGGAGGCGCTGCGAGCCGCCAATGAGCCGCTGCGCCCGCGAAAAAGGCGTCGGTCGCGAGTGCGCGGTTGGCAGCGAGAGTTCGGACTACTCAGGTCATCGCCAATCTGTCGTCGACTGACACTGTCGCCTTTGGGAGCACGGTGCCCCCCCTTACGGGGCGCATTCATCCGTTCGCGCTGGCGAGGCGCTACCATTGAGCGCAAGGGATCGCAAAAGATCGAAGGAAGGCGTGCAAAATCGCAGAAGTTTGGTAGCGAGAGAGGGACTCGAACCCCCGACCCCAGGATTATGATTCCCGTGCTCTAACCAGCTGAGCTACCTCGCCACGGTTCACCGGCGCGGCACACCATGCCGCATTCGCGAACGCGCGGCATATAAGGAGTGGCTCGCGGACCTGTCAAGCAAAGCCAGCGGTTCGGCCAAGCATCTGCAAAATAGCGCTATTTCGGCCGGATTGTCGGGTCGCCGCCGGGGCTGCCGGGTGGCGGAATCACGGGCGTCTTGCCGGTGTCCGGCGCCGGCGCGTGCATTTCGGGATCGATGCCGGGCGGTGGACACAATACGCCGTCCGAGCGCGCCAGTTTGTCGCCGAGCGGCTCGGCCCGCTGGCCGGTGGTCGTTCCCTCCGGAACCGCGGTGCCGGAGTGCGGCGCGGGCTGCATCGGCGCGCAATTGGCGGTGCGCTCGGGCGACGGCGGCGCGGTCCGGGCGGGGGGCGTTGTCGGGCTCGGCGGGGCTTGTGCGGCCGCCATGCTCGCAGTCGCCGCCCACATACATGAGATCAGAAGCGCACGTTTCATTGCCATGTAAGGGAAACGGCCTGTGCTCGCGGAGGTTCCGCAGTCAAACTGTCGCTTTTTGTTTGGCGCATTTTCTTAACGCGAGGCCAGCCTCCCCCCCCGGATCAAGTCCGAGGGCGTGCTTTGCTCGAAAACGCTATGCGCTTCACGATTTCCGAAAACGAATCAGCGAAAAATGCCCCATCGGCGGCATCGGACGCCGCTCGGTCAGGGTGACGCCGCCATGTTTGGCGGCCCAGTTGGTCAGGCGTTCCCACGGGAATTCCGGCCGCCAGCCGAGCCGCCGCGCCAATGGCGCGAATGCCAGCTCGAACATGCGGCGCGGGCCGCTTTCGGCGCCGATGTGGTTGACCAGAATGAGCTCGCCGCCGGGTTTCAGGACGCGGATGAAATCATCCAGCGTGCGTTCCGGATCCGGCACCGCCGTGATGACATATTGCGCCACCACCGCATCGAAAAACGAATCCGGAAACGCCAGGTTCTTGGCGTCCATCACCGCAAGCGTTTCGACATTGGTCAGACCAAACTCGCGCACGCGCTTGAGCGCCCGCCGCAGCATCGGCTCGGAAATGTCGACGCCGCATAATTTCGTGCTGCGCGAATATTCAGACAGCGACAGCCCGGTGCCGACACCGACGTCGAGAACGCGCCCGCCAATCTTGTCGGCTTCCGCGATGGTCGACCGGCGGCCCTCGTCGAATACCTTGCCGAAAACGAGATCGTAGACCGGCGCCCAGCGCTCATAAGCCTTTTCGACCCCCTCGCGGTCGATGTCCCCAGCCATTCCCTCTGCCCCGATTTTTTCTTAACTGCGCATCACCTCGGCGAGCGGCGCGGTCGCTTGCTGCGCCCCTGCCCTCGCCGCCGCAATCGTTGCGGTCGCGCTCTTGATGAATCCACCGCCGAGCACGCGTGCCTGTCCTGCCGGCGCATCGTAGAACACGCAGGCCTGGCCAGGTGAAACGCCTTCTTCGCCGGCAATGAGTTCGACCTCGTAAGCGCCGTCGACCGCGCGCAACCAGGCCGGTTGCGGCGCGCGCGTCGAGCGCACGCGCACGAACATCTCGATGCCGTCACCGATGACGCGATCCAGCAGCCCGTCGCCGATCCAGTTGACGTCACGAAGGCGGATGCGATCCATCCGCAACGCCTCGCGCGGTCCCACCACGACGCGGCGGCTGGCCGCATCGAGCTTGACGACATAGAGCGGCGCGCCGGATGCAATGCCGAGCCCCTTGCGCTGGCCGACGGTGAAATGAACGATGCCCTGATGACGGCCGATGGTACGGCCTTCGAGATCGACGATATCGCCGGGCTCGATCGCGCCGGGCTTCAGGCGGCCAATGATGTCGGTATAGCGCCCGGTCGGCACGAAGCAGATGTCCTGGCTGTCCTGCTTGTCGGCGACTTCGAGGCCGAAGCGCCGCGCCAGTTCGCGCGTCTGCGGCTTGGTCATGTCGCCGAGGGGAAAGCGCAGATAGTCGAGTTGTTCGCGCGTGGTCGCGAACAGGAAATAGCTCTGGTCGCGATCGGCATCCGCAGCACATACCAGCGCGCGCGATCCGTCGCCGAGGCGGCGCGAGGCGACATAGTGTCCGGTCGCGAGCGCCTGCGCGCCGAGTTCGCGCGCGGTCGCCAGCAGGTCGCGAAACTTGACCGATCGGTTGCACTCGATGCAGGGCACCGGCGTTTCGCCGAGCGCGTAGCTGTCGGCAAAATTGTCGATCACGGATTCGCGGAAGCGGCTTTCATAGTCGAGCACGTAGTGCGGAATGCCGATCCGCTCGGCGACGTTGCGGGCGTCGTGGATGTCGCGGCCGGCGCAGCAGGCGCCCTTGCGATGGGTGGCCGCGCCATGGTCGTAAAGCTGCAGCGTGATCCCGACCACGTCGTAGCCCTCGGACTTCAGCAAGGCAGCCGTCACCGAGGAGTCGACGCCGCCGGACATGGCGACCACGATCCGTGTGTCCTGCGGACGGCCTTCGAGATCCAGACTGTTTCGCATGCCAAAGGTCATCGACTTCAATCGCAAGCGCGCTAAGCGGCTCGCGGCTATGGTTAAAAAGCCTTTTATTATAAGGCCTTAGGGGATCATTCGGCCATACCGGGCCGGATCGGACGCCGCTCTTTAATATAGGCCGTATTCCCGCGAGGCAATCAGTCGATCTCCAATTTGGAGCGTGTCCAGGACGGCAAATCTTGCCGCCGGGCAGAAAAGGGGATTGCGATCATGCTCCGCCATTTGGCCGCCATTCTTCTAAGTACTTGAAATAATGTCATATTTTTTGTTTCGGGCGGATGGCCCGGTCCTTGCTGAATGGTAACCGAGAGCTCAGCGCGAGGGTCGCCCGTGGTTAGTGTCACGTCAGAAGTATCGGCAAATACATCTTTTCAGAACGCGGCGGCGAGATCCGCCCGGCCGGATTCCGAGCCATCCGCGGGAAACGACAGCTTCGCGGCGCTGGTCGACAGCAATAAGGCCGCCAGCAACAACGACAATCGCACCCAGGACAACGCGCCCACCGGGCGCCGCTCCGACGATACGCAAGCCGCGTCCGACAACCGTTCGCGCGACAATGCTGCCGCATCGGACAAGGCGGACAAGGCCGCGCGCAACGATTCGATTGATCGCAACGCCGCGGCCAAAGCACACAGCGATAAGGCACGCAGCGACAAGGCACGCGACGACGGCAAAGTCGACGCCAATGCCAATGCCGATACCAAGGCCGATACCGACACCAAGGCCACGACGACCCGCCACGCCAAATCGAAGTCCGACGCGCAGAACTCCGATGGCGCGAAGTCCGACGAGGCGACGCAGGCATCTTCCGGCGACGCTTCCCCAAAAACCGATCAGACCGAGACGGTGCAGGATGGAACGGCCGTGGTGACGGCCGACGCCATTGCCGTTGCCATCCCTGCTGCCGCAGCGCCGGCGGCGACAGCATCCGCGACACAAGCAACCGACAAGGCGACCGCACCGCTTGCGATCGCAGCGGCAGCGATCGCAGCCTCCGCTTCGCTCGCCGCCGAGACGGCGCCGGCCGCTCCCGCCGCTGAAGCCACCGAGGCCGCCGCCACCGTAACCCAGCCTGCGAACGCCGCGCAGGCCGAAGGTGGCGCCAAGACCAGCGCACAAGGCGCGGTCGGCCAGGCCGTCAGCGCCCAGACCACATCCGTCGACCCATCCACAACCGGCATCGCTCAGGCCGCTTCAATGATCGCGGCGACGACGCCCGCCGCCACCAAAGCCGCCGCGCAACTCAAGAACCCCGATCTCGCCAGGAAGGGCGCCACGACGGCAGTCGAGCAGGCCGGCACCACCGACACCGCCGCGCCCGCAACACCTGCCGCCGATACCATCGTGCCCGCCGTCACATCGCCAACCGAAGCCGCAGGCAAGCCGAAGTCCGACAATGGCATCGCCGATGCCGTGAAGGCCGACGCGTCAGGCAATTCCATCACGCCACCGGCCGCCAACACCCAAGCCCACGCGCATCTTGCCGCCTCTGATATCGGCCAGACGCCGGTCAATTCCTCCGGCAACGGCCTGCAGGCTGCCGGCGCGATCCAGACGCAGCAACCGGCCGCTTCCATCACGACGCCAGCAACTGCTGCCCAACTCACCGCCACGGCCGCGGCAAACACGCCGGTACCGGTGAGCGGACTTGCGATGGAAATCGCCGCGTCTGCCAAGAGTGGCAAGACCCGCTTCGAAATCCGGCTCGATCCCGCCGAACTCGGCCGCATCGATGTCCGCATCGATATCGACCGTCACGGCCAGATGACATCGCATCTGACCGTCGAGCGGCCGGAAACGCTGT
The DNA here is from genome assembly GCF_018596315.1 of Bradyrhizobium sp. SRL28. GTDB lineage: Bacteria > Pseudomonadota > Alphaproteobacteria > Rhizobiales > Xanthobacteraceae > Bradyrhizobium. The sequence goes on from NZ_JAHEAG010000003.1 coordinate 388,429, forward strand.
CGATGCTGCGTCAGGACGCCAACCAATTGCAGCGCGCACTCGACAACGCCGGGCTCTCGACCGGCAATGGTGGCCTGCAGTTCAGCCTGCGCGACCAGTCTTCGCAGGGCCAGAACGACGGCAACCAGTCCAATCCCAACGCGCATCGCCTCGTCGTCAGCGAGGAAGACAGCGTGCCGGCCGTCGTCGCCGGTCGCAACTATGGCCGCATGCTCGGTGCGAGCGGCGGCGTCGACATCAGGATTTAAGGGAGAACGCCATGGCAGTTAACGCAACCATGCCGACGACGGTCGTCTCGGCGGCCGGGACCGGCACCGCCACGGGCAACAAGACGGCGTCGGACAAGACAACGGGAATCGCGGATAATTTCCAGACCTTCCTGACGCTGCTGACCACGCAGCTCCAGCACCAGAATCCGATGGATCCGCTCGACACCAACCAGTTCACCCAGCAGCTGGTGCAGTTTGCCGGCATCGAGCAACAGCTCAAGTCGAACGAGCAGTTGAAGTCGCTGGTGGAGATCGAAAAGAGCGCGCAGGCGACGCAGGCGCTGGTCTATGTCGGCAACAAGGTCTCTGTTGATGGCAGCAAGGCACAGTTCGACAAGTCCGCGACCTGGAATTTCCAACCCGACAAAGACATCACCGCGACGATTACGATCACCAATTCGACGGGACAGACGGCCTATACCGGCAACTTTCCGCTGAAGAAGGCAGGCTCGAGTTTCATCTGGGATGGCAAGGGCAATGACGGCGTCCAGTGGCCGGCCGGCACCTACACCTTGACCGCCACCGGCAAGGACAGCTCGGGTAACAACGTCGCGATTTCCACCGAAGTCCAGGGCATCGTCGATTCAGTTGATCTCAGCGCGTCCCCGCCCCTGCTGTCGATCGGCGGTCAGAGCTACACCACTGACAAAATCAAGCGGGTGCTCCGCCCGACCACCTCCAGCTAGCCCCCGGGGGGCGCCGCTTCCCTGCGTCCGGCCTTTCCCCGCCCGGTTCCCGAGTGAACGCAACGGCGTTCCCGGAGGCCGGGTCGCGGCCATTTCCAGTCATTTTCAAGGAGATTCGTATTGAAGCAGTGGGCTTAGGTAAATTTTAAGCCGAGGGGCGTAGATTTTCTACCGTGAGTTCAGTGGTTGAGAGTTTGTGAGTACGCCATGACAGAACCCCATCGCCCGAGGGTAAAATACGTCATCGGGCCTGACGGCAGTCCGTTAACAATTGCCGACTTGCCCGCGCCCGGTACCAAACGGTGGGTCATCCGCCGCAAGGCCGAAGTCGTTGCAGCGGTCCGTGGTGGCCTGCTCTCCCTCGAGGAAGCCTGCAGCCGCTATACGCTGACCGTCGACGAATTCCTGTCCTGGCAGTTTTCCATCGATCAGCATGGTCTGGCAGGCTTGCGGACGACCCGGATCCAGCAATATCGGCAGTAATCTCTCCCGAACCGAAAGATTTGATGAAAACCGGCTTCGTTTTGCGAAGCCGGTTTTTTTCATGCCCGAACTATTAACGACGGCTTTAACAGACGTTAACCATATGGAAACCATCCCCTAGGCAATAATTGCCCAGTCGGTCCCTGGGGCCGAATCCCTGGGGGCGGTTGGTGCAAAGTCTCGTTGCTTTCCTGAGAGGACTGGGCGCCTCGCGGTTGATGGCCATGGTCGCGGTGACAACCGCGCTGATCGGCTTCTTCGCCTTCGTCATCATGCGCGTCACGACGCCGCAGATGACCACCCTGTTCACCGATCTCTCCACCGAGGACTCCTCCAGCATCATCAAGGATCTGGAGCGCCAGGCGATTCCCTTCGAACTGCGCAACGAAGGCGCGGTCATCATGGTGCCGAAGGACAAGGTCACGCGGCTGCGGATGAAGCTCGCCGAAAGCAACCTGCCCAAGGGCGGCGGCGTCGGTTACGAAATTTTCGACAAGTCCGACGCGCTCGGCACCACGAGCTTCGTCCAGAACATCAATCATCTGCGTGCGCTGGAAGGCGAACTCTCCCGCACCATTCGCGCCATCGATCGCATCCAGGCCGCCCGCGTCCATCTGGTGCTGCCGGAACGGCCCTTGTTCGCGCGCGAGGCGCCGGAGCCGTCGGCCTCGATCGTGGTGCGGGTGCGCGGCAGCCTCGAACCGCAGCAGATCCGCGCCATCCGCCACGTCGTCGCCTCCGCCGTCAACGGATTGAAGCCGCAGCGGGTGTCGATCGTCGACGAAGCCGGCCGGCTGCTGGCTGACGGCGCCGGCAAGGAAGCCGATGTCGCCGTCGGTGAAGAGCGCCGCACGGCCTTCGAGAAGCGCATGCGCAACGAGGTCGAGGCGATCGTCTCCTCGGTGGTCGGCCAGGGCCGTGCCCGCGTCCAGCTCACCGCCGACTTCGACTACAACAAGGTCACCCAGACCTCGGACAAGTTCGATCCCGAGGGCCGCGTGCTGCGCTCCACCCAGACCCGCGAGGAATCTTCGCTCACCGCCGAGAACAACGGCCAGGTGACGGTCAACAACGAACTGCCCGGCAACCAGACCAACACCACCGGGCCTGCGGCCCGCGACCAGAGCAAGAAGAGCGAAGAGACCAACAACTACGAAATTTCCCGCACCACCAAGACCGAGGTCACCGAGGCCGGACGGGTCAACCGGATCTCGGTCGCGGTGCTGGTCGACGGCGCCTATACCAAGAACGAAAAAGGCGAAATGGTCTATCAGGACCGCAGCAAGGAACAGCTCGACCGCATCGCCACCCTGGTCCGCTCGGCGATCGGTTTCGACCAGAAGCGCGGCGACCAGGTCGAAGTCGTCAACCTGCGCTTTGCCGAAGCGCCGGCCGTCCCCCCGGTTGCGGAAGCGTCCGGCCTGCTCGGCATGCTGCAGTTCACCAAGGACGACGTCATGTACGTCATCGAACTCGGCGTCATGATGCTGCTCGGCCTCGTGGTGCTGTTCATGGTGATCCGCCCGCTGGTCAAGCGCATCCTGGCTGCCGAAGTCATTCCCGCACTGGCCGAACCGGCGCCCATTTTGATCGAGGGCAACGGGCCAAACGGAGAACTCGGGCCCAATCAGGCCTTGATCGCCGGCACCAGCGGCGCCGCCCAATTGATCGACGTCGCCCAGGTCCAGGGCCAGGTCCACGCGCAGGCCGTGCACCGGGTCGGCGAACTGGCCGAACGAAATCCGAACGAGACCGCTTCCATTGTTCGCCAATGGCTCAGCGAACCCGAACGAGTGACCTGACATGGCCGTACCGCAAACCACAAATGCCAACGACATCACCACCGTCATCTCGGCGCTGGCAAGTCGTCAGAGCGCCCGGCCGAAGGGCAAGCCGCTGAGCGGCGCGAAGCGCGCCGCCATCCTGATGCTGGCGCTGGGCGAGCAGTATGGCGGCAAGGTCTGGTCGCTGCTCGATGACGATGAGGTGCGCGAACTGTCGATCCACATGTCGACGCTCGGCACGGTCGAGGCCGACGTGGTCGAAGACCTGCTGCTCGAATTCGTTTCGCGCATGTCGGCATCCGGCGCCCTGATGGGCACCTTCGACGCCACCGAACGGCTGCTGCAGCAATACCTGCCGTCGGACCGCGTCACCGGCATCATGGACGAAATTCGCGGCCCCGCCGGCCGCAACATGTGGGAGAAGCTCTCCAACGTGCAGGAAGAAGTGCTCGCCAACTACCTCAAGAACGAATACCCGCAGACCATTGCGGTGGTGCTGTCGAAGCTGAAGCCGGAGCACGCCGCCCGCGTGCTGGCGATTCTGCCCGAGGATCTTGCGCTGGACGTGGTCGGCCGCATGCTGAAGATGGAAGCGGTGCAGAAGGAAGTCATCGAGCGCGTCGAGCAGACGCTGCGCACCGAATTCATGTCCAACCTGTCGCAGACCCGCCGCCGCGACGCGCACGAGGTGATGGCCGAAATCTTCAACAATTTCGACCGCCAGACCGAGACCCGCTTCATCACCTCGCTGGAAGAGGAAAACCGCGAATCCGCCGAGCGCATCAAGGCGCTGATGTTCACCTTCGACGACCTCATCAAGCTCGACTCCGCCTCGGCCCAGACGCTGATGCGCAATGTCGACAAGGACAAGCTCGGCATCGCGCTGAAGAGCGCCAATGAGGAGGTGCGCGCCTTCTTCCTCGGCAACATGTCCTCGCGCGCCGGCAAGATGCTGATGGACGACATGGCCGCGATGGGACCGGTGCGGCTGCGCGATGTCGACGAGGCGCAGGCGCTGCTCGTCAATCTCGCCAAGGACATGGCCGCCAGGGGCGAAATCACGCTGACCAAGAACCGCGCCGACGACGAGTTGGTGTATTGATGGCCGCGCCCGCAAAATTTCTGTTCGACACCGACTTCGCAGCGCCGGACAAGACGCGCGAGCGTGCCGCGACCGCCGCCGAGATCGCGCAAAAGGTCGCTGAGGCCGAGGCACGTGCCTATCGCGCCGGCTACGAGGCGGCCCAGCACGAGGCAAAGGTGGAGAGTGACCGCCGCTCGGCGCTGGCGCTGGAAGAGATCGGCATCACCATCAGGGGCATCGCCACGCGTTTCTCCGGCATCGAGGCCAGGATGGAAACCGAGGCGGTCGAAGTCGCGGTCGCGGTGGCGCGCAAGCTGTGCAGCGAACTGATCGTCCGCGAACCACTCGGCGAGATCATGGCGCTGGTCAGCGACTGCTTCTCGCATCTTGTTGCCACGCCGCATCTCGTCGTTCGCATCAACGACCAGCTCTACGAGGCCGCCCGCGAGAAGATCGAACGGCAGGCGGCCCAGAGCGGCTTCGAGGGCCGGCTGGTGATCCTGGCCGAGCCTGGCATTGCCACCGGCGACTGCCGGATCGAATGGGCCGACGGCGGCGTAGTGCTGGAACGCGCGGCCATCGAAGTGAAGATCAGCGAACTCGTCGGGCGCTATCTGGCGTCCCGCGATCAGGCCGGAACGTAAAGGCCATGAGGACTGAACCATGAGTGACACCGACGCACAGGTACCGCTACCCGATCTCAACGCCGCAGACGCCCCGCCGATCGACGATCTCGCCTACAACGAGGACGAACAGGCCTCGCGCATCGCGGCCGACCTCGAGGCCGTGTTCGACGTGCCGGTGCAGGTCTCGGCCGTGCTCGGCCGCTCCAAGATGGACGTCGGCGAACTGTTGAAGCTCGGCCCCGGCACCGTGCTCGAACTGGACCGTCGCGTCGGCGAGGCCATCGACATCTACGTCAACAACCGCCTGGTGGCGCGTGGCGAGGTCGTGCTGGTGGAAGACAAGCTCGGCGTGACCATGACGGAAATCATCAAGGCGGAACGCAGCTAACAATTTTGGTGACACGCGCCGCGAACGGCGCGAACAGACGAACAGGAGATAAAAAATGCGGCTTCTCATCGTTGGCACATTGAAGGGCCAACTCACGACCGCCACCAAGATCGCGATGGCAAACGGGGCTTCGGTGACCCACGCCGAAGCGATCGAGCAGGCGATGGCCGTGCTGCGCGGCGGCAAGGGCGCCGACCTGCTGCTGGTCGACGTCGCCCTCGACATCCGCGACCTGGTGATGCGGCTGGAAGCCGAGCACATCCACGTGCCGATCGTGGCCTGCGGCATCTCCAACGACGCCCGCGCCGCGGTCGCCGCGATCCACGCCGGCGCCAAGGAATACATCCCGCTGCCGCCCGATCCCGAGCTGATCGCCGCCGTGCTCGCCGCCGTCGCCAATGACTCACGCGACCTGATCTATCGCGACGAAGCCATGGGCAAGGTCGTCAAGCTGGCGCAGCAGATCGCGGGCTCCGACGCTTCCGTGATGATCACCGGCGAATCCGGCACCGGCAAGGAAGTGCTGGCGCGTTATGTTCACTCCCGCTCGGGACGCGCCAAGCGGCCGTTCATTTCGATCAATTGTGCGGCGATCCCCGAGCATCTCTTGGAATCGGAACTGTTCGGCCACGAGAAGGGCGCCTTCACCGGCGCCGTCGCCCGCCGCATCGGCAAGTTCGAGGAGGCCACCGGCGGCACGCTGCTGCTCGACGAAATCTCCGAGATGGACGTGCGGCTGCAATCGAAACTCCTGCGCGCGATTCAGGAACGCGTGATCGATCGCGTCGGCGGCACCAAGCCGGTGCCGGTCGATATCCGCATCATCGCCACCTCCAACCGCAACCTCTCCGATGCCGTGCGCGAAGGCACTTTCCGTGAAGACCTGCTGTTCCGCCTCAACGTCGTCAACCTGAAGATCCCGCCGCTGCGCGACCGCCCGGCCGACATCCTCGAACTGGCGCAGCATTTTGCCAAGAAATACGCCGACGCCAACGGCGTACCGCTGCGGCCGATTTCCGCCGATGCGCGGCGGGTGCTGACCTCAAACCGCTGGCAGGGTAACGTCCGCGAACTGGAAAACACTATCCACCGTTCGGTGCTGATGGCGCAGGGCGACGAGATCGGCCCCGAGGCGATCCTGACGCCCGACGGCGACCGCCTCGACCTCGCCAAGACCCCGCCAGCCGTGGCCCACGCCACCTTTGCCGCCGAACAGGTGACGCGTGCGCTCGTCGGCCGCACTGTCGCCGATGTCGAACGCGACCTGATCCTGGAGACGCTGAAACACTGCCTGGGCAACCGCACCCATGCCGCCAACATCCTCGGCATCTCGATCCGCACGCTGCGCAACAAGCTGAACGAATATGCCGACGGCGGCATCCCGATCACCCCGGCCGGCGCGGGTGAGCATCAGCGTTTTGTCGCGGCGAGTTAAGCAAAGACCCTCGTCGTCATTGCGAGCGGAGCGAAGCAATCCATAGCGCCACAAGCGAAGTGGTGGATTGCTTCGCTACGCTCGCAATGACGTGGAAAGAGCGGAATAACTCGGCGCGTCGGGCTTGCGGAAAATGTGAATGGGATCGCCGGGCTGCAGGTCGCGCCCGGTGAAAACCGCATAGGCATACAGCGCGAGATAGGCGATCGCGAGCGCGCCGACGCCGTAAAATACCCAGGTTGCGAGACGCTTCATTTACCGGGTTTAGATCGAACGCGGCAAAAAAGCCAGCCCGGCACGACCGGCGTATCCCCTGAGGACCTCCGTCAGAACTTCCGCGCGACGTGCCGCGCCGGCACGCTGACCTCGGCAAGCTTCGCCGCATCCTCGTCCTGATCGAGGGCGACATAGCGCCCCTGCCAATAGGCCAGCGCCGCGGTGCGTGCTGACACCGCAACGTCCAGAACGCGGCCGATGACGATCGCATGCGAATGCCGCTCAACGATATCCTCGACCTCGCAGTCGATCGCCGCCAGCGCGCCGACCAGCAGCGGCACGCCGGAGGCGCGCGTCGTCCACCTGGCGCCGGCAAAGCGGTCGGCGCCCTTCAGCCCGCCCTTGCCGGTAAACCGCTCGGCGATATCGATCTGATCCGATGTCAAAATGTTGACGCCGAAGAAGCCGTGGCGCTTCACGAGCGGCCAGGACGATGCCTCCCGGTTGATGCTGGCGATCAAGGCCGGCGGATCGACCGACAGCGAGGACACCGACGTCACTGTCATCCCCGAAATGTCCCTGCCCCTTCCTGCGGTGATGACGCTGACGCCACCCGTCAATTGGCGCATGGCATTGCGAAAATCGACGGACGTCACTTCGGTTTCGATCCACACGGAGCGGACAATGGAGTTCATCGGAACCTCACAGGTCGGAAGTATCTTCCGTGCCTTCCAGAAGATTTTTCAGGATCGCGCCTTCCAGCGCCGCGAGTTCAGCCGAACCGCGCTGCCTCGGACGCGGCACATCGACGATGAAATCCTCGGCGATACGGCCGTCTTCGATGACAAGCACGCGATCGGCCAGGGCCACGGCCTCGGCGACGTCGTGCGTCACCAGGATCGCGGTAAAGCCCTGATCGTGCCAGACACGTTCGAGCAGCCGTTGCATCGAAATGCGCGTCAATGCGTCCAGCGCGCCGAGGGGCTCGTCGAAGGCCAGCACGCGCGGCTGGCTGACCAACGCTCGCGCCAGCGCCACGCGTTGCTTCTGTCCGCCTGACAGGACCGCCGGCCACTGGGAGCGCTTGTCGGCAAGACCGACCTCGACCAGTGCGCTCTCGGCGCGGGCCTGCGCGTCCGCCGATCTTCGCTCGCGTCCGAGACCGACCTCGACGTTCGACAGCACCCGCGCCCAAGGCAGCAGCCGCGGCTCCTGGAACATGACCCGGACGTCTTCCGGTCGCGCGTCCTCGCCAAGGCTGATCGTGCCGGCGGTAATGGTCTCCAGGCCGGCGATCAGCCGCAGCAACGTGCTCTTGCCGCAGCCGCTGCGGCCGACGATCGCAACCGACTGGCCGGCGGGGATATGCAAATCGATGCCGCGCAACACCTCATTGTCACCGAAGGATTTGCGCAATCCCCGGATGGTCAGCGAAAGTCCGCGCGAGGACGCTTCCGATCCACGCCGAAGCAGTCGCGCCTGTTCGACGAAGTCGGCGCGATCGACCGGCTCGGCGCCGGGAGAAAGAAAACGAAGGGCTTCTTGCATTTCTTGTCCTCAATGTTTCTGGAAGGCCGGATGCCAGGACAACGTCAACCGTTCCAGCGTGCGCGAGGCGCTGTCGGCGAGCTTGCCGAGCAACGCGTAGATCAGGATCGACAGCACCACGACGTCGATCAGCATGAACTCGCGCGCCTGCATCGCCATGTAGCCGAGGCCGGACGAAGCAGCGATGGTTTCGGCCACGATCAGCGTCAGCCACATGATGCCGAGCGCGAAGCGCAGGCCGACGAAGATCGACGGCAGGGCGCCGGGGAAGATCACCCGGCGGAACAGTTCGCCGTCGGTCATGCCGTAGATGCGGCCCATCTCGATCAATTGCGGATCGACGGTGCGGATACCATGCAGCGTGTTGAGATAGATCGGGAAGAACACGCCAAGCGCGACCAGGAACAGTTTCGCCGATTCATCGATCCCGAACCACAGGATGACGAGCGGGATCAGCGCCAAATGCGGGATGTTGCGCACCATCTGCAGCGTTGTATCGGTCAGCTTGCTGGAAGTCTGCGACAGGCCGTTGGCGAGCCCGAAACTGAATCCGATGCTGCCGCCGATCAAAAATCCGATGCTGGCGCGCCAGAAGCTGACCCAGATGTTGCGGACGAGTTCGCCTGACTGCAGCAGCTTCCATCCCGCCAGCGCGACGTCGCTGGGCGCCGGCAGCACGCGTGCGGACACGAAGCCGGTGACGCAGGCAACCTGCCATATCAGGATGATCGCTAGCGGCACGATCCACGGGATAAGGCCGTCGATCCGCGGCAATTTCGGTGCGCCCACGCGCGGAAGACTGTCGATGAGACTCATGATTGCGATGCCTGTTTATGCGGGCGGTATTCATTGCCGATGGTTTCGCCGAACGGCCCGGTGTTGAGGCGGATCGGGGTGACGTTGCTGGCCTTGTCGAGCGACAGCAGCGGGAACACCAGCTCGGCGAAGCGATAGGCTTCCTCCAGATGCGGGTATCCTGACATGATGAAGGTATCGATACCGATATCCTGATATTCCCTGATCCGCGCCGCGACGGTTTCGGGATCGCCGACCAATGCCGTGCCCGCGCCGCCGCGCACCAGGCCTACACCGGCCCAGAGATTGGGGCTGATCTCAAGCTTGTCACGGCGGCCGCCGTGAAGCTGCGCCATGCGCTGCTGGCCGACCGAGTCCATCCGCGAGAAGATCTTTTGCGCCGAGGCGACCGTTTCGTCCGTGACGTGCTGGATCAGTTCGTCGGCGGCCTTCCAGGCTTCCGCATTGGTCTCCCGCACAATCACATGGAGGCGAATGCCGAACGACAGCTTTCGTCCCCGCGCGGCCGCGGCGGCTCTCACACGATTGACCTTCTCGGCGACCTGCGCCGGCGGCTCGCCCCACGTCAGATATTTATCCACGGTATCGACGGCGACGTCGATGCCGGCATCGGACGATCCTCCGAAATAGAGCGGCGGCCGTGGTGACTGCACCGGCTGGAACAGCAATTTGCCGTCCTCGATGCGGATATGCTTGCCCTCGACATTGACCGTCTTGCCGGCGAGCAGGTCGCTGTAGACGTTGAGGAACTCGCGCGTCACTTCATAGCGCTCGTCATGCGACAGGAAGACGCCGTCGCCCTTGTTTTCGATCGGATCGCCGCCGGTGACGACGTTGATCAGCAGACGTCCATTCGACACCCGGTCGAGCGTCGCGGTCATGCGGGCCGCTACCGTGGGCGACTGCAACCCTGGCCGGACCGCCACGAGATAGCGCAGCCGCTCGGTCCATGGCGCCACGGCCGAGGCTGTCACCCAGGAATCCTCGCAGCTACGCCCGGTCGGCAGCAACACGCCGAAATAGCCGAGTTGGTCCGCGGCCTGCGCGATCTGGCGCAGGTAGTTGAAGTTCACCTCGCGTCCACCCGTGGTGGTGCCGAGATATCGGCCGTCGCCATGCGTCGGCAGGAACCAGAGGATGTTGGCGTTGGGTTGCGTGCTCACGATCCGGACCTCCGGGCCACGTCAGAAATCTTGATTTGTTTTGGAATGAGTCCGAGCGCGAAGAACGTGTCCGCGACCTGCTGTTGGTCGGCTATCACGCTCTCGGTGATCGGCTTGATGCCGTAGGACTGCCGCTTCAGCGCGACTTCGACGACGGGAACGGAAAGCCCGATCGCCGGCGCAAGTTGCTCGGCGACGGCGTGGATGTCGCCCTTGGCCCAGTCATCGACCTCGCTCAGTTGCGCCAGCACGACATCGACGATCTTCGGGTCGGTCTCCAGGAACTTCCTGGACGAGAAGTAGAACTGATAGTTCGAGACGATGCCAGCGCCGTCAGCGAGCGTGCGCGCGCCGGTGGCGGCTTCAGCAGCGGCCTGGAACGGATCCCAGATCACCCAGGCATCGACCGCGCCGCGCTCGAACGCCGCGCGGGCATCGGCCGGGGCCAGAAACACCGGCTCTATCTCAGAGTATTTGACGCCAGCCTTCTCCAACGCCTTCACCAGCAGATAGTGCACGTTCGAGCCCTTGTTCAGCGCGACCTTCTTGCCCTTGAGGTCCGCGACCGAACTCAGCTTGCTGTCCTTCGGCACCAGAATGGCCTCGCCCTTCGGCGCCGGCGGCTCATAGGCGACGTACTGGATCGGCGCGCCCGCAGCCTGCGCGAAGATCGGCGGTGCCTCTCCGGTGTTGCCGAAATCGATCGCGCCGACATTGAGCGCTTCGAGCAGCGGTGGGCCGGACGGAAACTCGGTCCACACCACCTTGTAACCGGCGGTCTTCAACTTCTCTTCCAGCGTCCCCTTGCTCTTGAGCAGCACCAGCTTGCCGTATTTCTGGAAGCCGATGCGGACTACCTTATCCTGGCCGTAGGAAGCGCCGACGGTCGCGGCGACCATGCTGATCGACAGCAAGGCGCTCGCGAGCAAGCGTTGAAACAAACGCGTCATGAGTTACGTCCCTTTTTTGGAATTCAGCTCTGGGTATGGCGCCAGACGATGTCGCGCACGGCGATCGGCTTCGGAATCAGGCCGAGCTTGTGGAAGCGGTCGGCGACCGCCTGCTGCGTGGTGACGATCTCGTCGGTCACCGGGCCGATCAGGAAAGACGCGCGGTTGGCCGCGACGGTCTGGACCTCGAGCGGCACGCCGGTCACCGCAGCGAGTGCGCTCGCGACCTCGGCGCGATTGGCCTCGGCCCAGCGCGCGGCCTCCGCCAGGCCATCGATCACATCGCGGGTTTCCCGCACATGGGTGTTGGCGAAATCGCGGTTGGCCAAATAGAACGAATTGGTCTTGGCGACTTCATGGGCATTGATGAGAATCCGCCCGTTCTGGCGCTTCTCGCCGATCGCGAAATACGGATCCCAGATCGCCCACGCCTCGATGCTGCCATTGGCGAAGGCCGGCCCGGCATCGGGCGGCGTCAGATAGACCGGCGTGATGTCCTCATAGGTCAGTCCGGCCTTCTCCAGCGTGGCGATCACCACGTTGTGCGCGCTGCTGCCCTTGGTAAATCCGACGCGCTTGCCCTTCAGGTCGGCAATGCTGCGGATGCTGGAATTAGCAGGGACGAGAATGCCCTGCCCGTTGGTGATCCGTGATCCCGCGACATAAACGATATTGGCGTTCGCCGCCTGCGCGAAGATCGGCGGCGTATCGCCAACGGCGCCAAGGTCGACGCTGCCGATGCTCATGGCTTCCAGCAGGGGTGGCCCCGACGTGAACTCGATCCATTTGACCCCAATTTGCTTGCCGGCGAACCGCTTTTCGAGCACGGCCTGCTGCCGCGCGATCACCAACACGCCGGTCTTCTGGTAACCAATACGGATTTCCTTGACGGGCGTTTGCGCCTCTGCGCGCGACGACAGCGCAGCAATTGCGCCTCCAACCGACAATCCGAGAAACTCCCGACGCTTCATTCCAAATCTCCTGACGATCATGCGCGCAACGTCGCGCGATCATGCGATGTCAGAATGATGGGATCGTTGGCTCAAGCTGTCGAGCGCCTGCAAAAAATAACGACGTGCGTTCTGTCATTCGACAATGGCACAACGCATTTATTGTTGGATAAACGACTGCGACGATATTTTTTCCCGCAGCACACATGATCGGAACCGCATCCAACGCTCCACGGCGCCGCGGCTTTGCCGGCCGATCGCTTTGCGCAGTGAAAGTTTGCCGACACGCTTTCAACACTTGTCGCGAGCTACTTTCTGCACAGTATTTAAGCGACAGCTGCGCTGTATACGATTTCGTTTCACGACAATGAATTCGAACGAACGATTCATTGCGACCTCACAACGTAATTCAGTCAGCCATTTCATTGACTGCGTTTCGGCCGCTCGTAGGCTTTGTGCATCGCTGATTGCGCCCACGCAATGCAGCGGATGAAATGAGAAAGATCAAAAACATGAATGCAACCAAACTTGAATCGCGCACCTACGCGCGTCTCCGTCGCATCGGCGCAACGTTGTTCAGCGCGGCGATGGGCGTGGCGATTACCGCATCGGCGCTGGCCGCAGACACCGTGACGCTCCGCGTCGGCGACCAGAAGGGCGGCAATCGTTCCTTGCTCGAAATCTCCGGTTACGCAAAGGATTTGCCTTACAAGATCGAATGGTCGGAATTTCCTGCTGCCGCGCCGATCCTCGAAGCGCTGAACGCAGGTGCGCTGGATGTCGGCTATACCGGCGATCTCTCGTTCCTGACGGTGTATGCGGCCGGCGCTCCGATCAAGGCCATCGGCGGCACCCGCTCCGATGCCAGGACGCAGGCCATCCTCGTCCGACAGGACTCGCCGATCAAGTCTGTCGCCGACCTCAAAGGCAAGCGCCTTGCGGGAACGCGCGGCGGCTGGGGCCAGTTCCTGATCAATGCGACGCTGGAGAAGGCCGGACACAAGATTGAGGAAGCGACCTTCGCGCCGCTCGGGCCGGTGGACGCGAAGATCGCACTGGTCGCAGGCTCGATCGATGCATGGGCGGTCTGGGAGCCCTACGTCTCCTATGCCACGCTCAAGGACAATGCGCGGGTCATCGCCAACGGTGAAGGCCTGATGCCGACCGTCACCTTCATCGTCGCATCCGATAGTGCCATCGCCACCAAGCGCGCGGCCGTGCAGGATCTCGTACAGCGTCTCAACAAGGCGCGGCTATGGTCGCTGGATCACCTGCCTGAATACGCGAAGAACACCGCGGAACTCACCAAGCTTCCCGAGGACGTGCTGCTGAGTGCCTACAAGGCGCAACGCACCAGCCCGATCGCGATCGACGAAAGCATCGTTAGGGAAATTCAGGAAGCCTCCGACCGCGCCACCCGCTACGGGATCCTGGCGAAGAAGCTCGACGTCAACAAGACGGTCGATCGCAGCTTTACGGCGGCTGCGAACTCGAATTGACGGCGCCCACCATTGAACGGCGCGATTTAGATCGCGCCGTTCAAGCTTTATCCGCAAACCACTATCCCGCCGCCACCTTCGGCGCCGGCGCAACATTGATCGCCAGCTTCCCGTAGCGATCCCTAAAGGCCTCCGTGTCGATCTCTTCAAGCTGGATCGCGCCGCTCATCACGCCCTTCTTCCACGCGTCATGCTCGGGGTCGTTCTGGAATTCCGGCATCACCTCTTTGCCGAACAGCTCAAGCGACTCGCAGATGTGCTCGTGGGTGTTCTTGCCGGCCTGGTTGAGCAGGATTACCTGATCGATGTGGGAAGAACGGAATCGCCGCAGCTTCTTGCGGATGGTTTCCGGCGAGCCGATCAGGCCGCCGCGCAGCGCCGCCTCCTGCGCTTCCGGATTGTCGCGCTTCCACTTGTTGTACTCGTCCCACATGTTGACCGTGCCGGGATCCGGACGCTGCCGGTTCTGCGAAGCGCCGTAATAGCGCAGCGCGAACTGGAAGAAGGTGGCGCCGTCGGCGCGGGCGCGGGCTTCCTCGTCGGTCTTGGCGCACATGAAGAACGAGACCAGCGCCATGTTCGGGTTGATCTCGTAATCGGCCAGCTTCTTCAGCCGTTTTGTAATGGCGTTGTAATAGGCATGCACCCAGGCATGCGCCGCATCCGCGCTGACGAACTGGAAGCCGAGCGCGCCAAAGCCGTTTTCGCCGGCACGCTCGATGGTCGGCAGCTGCGAGCACGCCATCCACAGCGGCGGATGCGGCTTCTGAACCGGCTTCGGCACCACGTTGCGCAGGGGAATATCGAAATACTTGCCGTGATGTTCGGTGCCGACTTTCGTGAACATCGGAAAGATCGCCTGCACCGCTTCCTCGAACACCTCGCGCTTGGTCTCCATGTCGCGGCCGAACGGCGTCAGTTCGGTGATCGACGCACTTTCACCCATGCCGAATTCGCAGCGCCCGTTGCTCAGGAGATCGAGCACCGCCACGCGTTCGGCGACGCGCGCGGGATGATTGGTGGTGAGCTGGAAAATGCCGTGGCCGAGCCGGATCTTCTTCGTGCGCTGGCTGGCTGCGGCGAGGAACGATTCCGGCGAGGGAGAGTGGGAATATTCCTCGAGGAAATGATGTTCCACCACCCAGGCGTAGTCATAGCCGATCCGGTCGGCGGTCTCGAGTTGGATCAGCGCGTTCTGGTAGAGACGGAGCTCATCACCCTCTTCCCATGGGCGCGGCAATTGCAGCTCGTAAAAGATGCCGAATTTCATGACGCCTCCCATGGATGCTTGTTATTTTCGGTCAGTGTATTCGCCATGCATCCCAAGTCCAGCCTCGACCGCGAAACAGCAATTCCGCAGGACGGAAGCAGCCTTGCATGGCACGCGCGAATGGTTAGCTTTACGCTTCCGTTGAGTCGCGGCCTTCCGCCCGCTCTTCATCTCCGTCTGGACCCCATGACCACGTTTACGCCGCACCAGGATTCCGCGCTGAAGGCCGTTGCCGACTGGTTGAAGGCCAAGCCCGGCCGGGGCGGCACGCCGCCGGTGTTCCGGCTGTTCGGCTATGCCGGCACCGGCAAGACAACGTTGGCGCGCCACATCGCCGAGGGCGTCGAGGGTGAGGTGAAGTACGCGGCATTTACCGGCAAGGCGGCGCTGGTGATGCGCAACAAGGGGTGCGACAACGCTTCCACCATCCACTCGCTGATCTATCGCGCCAAGGAATCCGGCGTCGAGCAGCCGAGTTTTGAGCTGTGGGACGACGCGCCGGCCTCGAAGGCCAAGCTGATCGTGATCGACGAATGTTCGATGGTCGATGCCGAACTCGGCCGCGACCTGATGTCATTCGACTGTCCCCTGCTGGTGCTCGGCGACCCCGCACAATTGCCGCCGATCCAGGGCGGCGGCTTCTTCACGGACTGCGAGCCCGACGCGATGCTGACCGAGGTGCATCGCCAGGCGCAGGACGACCCGATCGTGCGGATGTCGATGGATATCCGCGAGGGCCGCGAACTCGAAATCGGCCGCCATGGCGAGAGCGAGGTGGTGCTGCGCAGCGAGCTCGATCCGGACCGCGTGATGAGCGCCGACCAGGTGCTGGTCGGGCGCAACAACACCCGCCGCGCCTACAACATGCGCGTTCGCCAGAAGCAGAACATCGAGGATCCCTTTCCGGTGGCCGGCGACAAGCTGGTCTGCCTGCGCAACAACCGCAAGAAAGGCCTGTTCAACGGCGGGCTGTGGCGGGTGAAGTCGCGCACCCAGCCGCGAGGGAAATCAAAAATCCTGACCATGCGGCTGTCGCCCGACGAGGAGTTCGGCCACAAGGTGACCAAGGTCTCGGTACGCCACGATTGCTTCGAGGGCGGCATCGATGCGATCCCGTGGGAGCAGCGCAAGCCCTATGACGAGTTCGACTACGGTTATGTGCTCACGGTGCACAAGTCGCAGGGCTCGCAATGGGATGACGTGGTGCTGTTCGATGAGAGCTTTGCGTTCCAGGACAGCCGGGCGAGATGGCTCTACACGGGGATTACGCGCGCGGCGAAGCGGTTGAGCGTGGTGGTGTAGGGCTCGTCATTGCGAACGAAGCGAAGCAATCCATAGGGCCGCGTGCGGAGGCATGGATTGCTTCGCTTCCTTGCGCAAACGCTTCGCGTTTGTCGCAGGCAATGACGACAACAGTTACTTCCCCGCCACGAAGTAAAAATCCTCGCGCCCCGGCAGCGAGCCGTAGGTGAACGGCTGCTGCGTGCGATTGGTCGCCTTCCAGACATCGTCGCGGACGATGTCGAACAGCTTTCGCACTTCGATCTTCGGTTCCTTGATGACGCGCGCGAGCACCGTGGCGAACGGGCTGTTGAGGGCATCGCCGTCGAGCGCGGTCTCGCCATGCTTGGCGGCGTAGACCACCATGAAGCCGGCTTCCGGCTCGATGTTGGAGAAACCGCGGTTGACCAGTTTTAGCGCAATCGTCCGCTGCATGGTCTTTTCAAAAGGATTGTCGCGGCAGGCGTCGAGCATCACCAGGCGCAATTTCCGCGCGCCGGCAACAGATGCGATCACCTGTTCAAGGGCAACCGCCTGCGTCTCCGCGTCGCTGTCGGCCTTCAGCCTGGCATCGACGGGGATCAGGTAATTCACGCCGCCGATTTCCATGCCGTGACCGGCATAGTAGACGACAGCCCAATCCGCCTTCTCGGCCTCCATGCCGAACTCGTGCAGGGTGGCGAAGAATTTATCCCGGGTGAGATCGGGCACCAGCGTCACTGTGGCAAAGCCGAGCTCGCGAAAGGTCGACGCGATCAGCTTGGCGTCGCGCGGCGGATTAGCCAGCGGGGCAACATTCCTGTAGGCGCCGTTGCCGACGATCAACGCGACCTTGCGCGGCCCCGCTGGTTGTGGCGTCGACGGCGACGCCTTGCCCGCAGGCGTCGGCGCGGCCGTGCCCAGCAACGCTTCCAGCCGCTCCTTGGCGACGGCGCGCGCAAGCGTGGTGTCGATGTCCTCGCGCCGCGCCGCCACGGCGTTGGCTGCCGCGCGATAGTCGGCACGTGCGGCGGCGAGGTTGCGGCGCTTCTCGAAAAGCTGCCCGCGGCCGACATAGGCGCGAACGTAGTTCGGATTGATCTTGAGCACCTGGTCGTAATCGCCGAGGGCGGCGTCGAGATTGCCCTTGCCGAGATAGGCATTGCCGCGGCTGGTCAACGCGTAAACATTGGTCGGCGACTTCGCCAGCGCCGCATTGCAGTCAACGATCGCGTCATCGAACCTGGCCATGCCGATGTAGGTAATGCACCGGTAGGCCGGCACTTGCGGACCGTCGGGATTGACCTTTTGCGCCTCGGCGAAGTCAGCGAGGGAGGCGTCGTACTGCTTCATCAATCCTTGCAGACGCCCGCGGTTGTAATGGTGCAGGTAGCGGCTCTGATCATTGGAGATATGCTTGACCGCCAGATCGAACTCATCGAGGGCCCGCCGCAGCTCTCCCCTGCGCATGAAGATCAGGCCGCGGTTGTTGTAGGCACTGCCGTAAGTCGGACGCAACTGCAGGCACAGATCATAGTCGGCGAGCGCACGCTCGTCGTCGCCCTTGTAGCTGTAGGCAATGCCGCGCGCGTTGATGACGTTGATATTCTGGGGCGCGATTTCGTGGGAGGCGGTAAACGCCGCGATCGCACCATCGTAATCGCGCTTCTTCACCAGGGAGTCGCCACGATACCAGAAGGCGGCGGCCCGGGAGGGGCCGGTGATCTTCTCGTCGGCGATCACGCTCTCGCAGGCCACCAGGCGTGCGGCGGGCTCCGCCGTGGAATTGCGGCAGGTGTCGATATCGCCGGCGGCCCGCGCAGGCGCAGCGGCGGCAAGCATGACGAGACCCAGCAACAAGGCCCGCAACATCGGCGAAACGCTCCGGCACATGGATTTTGGTCGCGGCGCGCGACCGGCGGTTCATTGTGGAAAGACAGACCCGCACCGGTCAAGCGTGACCGATCGCCCCCTCCTTAAGGCCTTGCTCGGGCGCAGCTTTATTCACGAACTCGTGTGGCGCCGACCGTAACAATCCGCGCCCAGGGCCGTATCTTGGGCATCGGAGAGAGTTGAGCCGATTGCGAAACGCCGATCCCGCTCTAGACTGCCCCCAACCATTGCCGAAAGAGGAAACCATGTCCCCTCGCCATCTCAGCCGCCTGTCGCTGTGCGCTGCCGCCATCGGCGCGCTGGCCATCGCCGCTGTTACCATCAGCCCCTCGCGCGCCTCGTCGGAAGCCGTCATTATTCCGCCGCCCGCCGTCGACGTTCAGGCGGCCGACGAAATCCAGACCGCCGTAATCGCCGGCGGCTGCTTCTGGGGCGTGCAAGGCGTGTACCAGCACACCGCCGGCGTGCTCAACGCGGTGTCCGGCTATTCCGGCGGCAGCAAGATGACCGCAAACTACACCATGATCGGCACCGGCACGACCGGACATGCCGAGGCGGTCGAGATCAAATACGATCCGAAGAAGATCAGCTACGGCAAGATCCTGCAGATTTTCTTCTCCGTCGTGCACGATCCGACGCAATTGAACCGCCAGGGCCCGGACACCGGCACGCAATATCGCTCGGCGATCTTCACCGCCAATGACGAGCAGAAGAAGGTGGCGGAGGCCTATATCGCCCAGCTCAACGCCGCCAAGGTCTACAAGAAGCCGATCGTGACCAAGGTCGGCCCGCTGCAGGCGTTCTACGCGGCCGAGGACTATCACCAGGACTACCTGACGCTGAACCCGAACCAGCCCTATATTGTCTTCAACGACATCCCGAAGGTCGAGAACCTGAAGAAGATCTTTGCGGAAAACTACATCGAGAAGCCGACGCTGGTGCGCAACGCGAAGGCTACCAATTAAGGAGGCTAAATGTCCGACACCAAAACATCCGGCAAGGTCGTCAAGAGCGAGGCCGAGTGGCGCAAGGAGCTGACGCCGATGCAGTACGCCGTGCTGCGCGAGAAGGCGACCGAGCGGCCGTTCTCCGGCGAATATGAGCACGAGCACCGCAAGGGCACCTATACCTGCGCCGGCTGCGGCCAGACGCTGTTCGAATCGGACGCCAAGTTCGACTCCGGCTGCGGCTGGCCGAGCTTCACCGCGCCGACCGTGGACAGCCATGTCGACGAGGAGCGCGATGCCAGCCACGGCATGATCCGCACTGAAGTCTTGTGCTCGAAATGTAACGGCCATCTCGGCCACGTCTTCCCCGATGGCCCCGGCCCCACCGGCCTGCGCTACTGCATCAATTCGGCGGCGCTGAAGCTGCAGCCGAAATAGTTCGAGTAACACTCGAACCTGTCATTTCCCCCGCGCGACCAAGGGCTCGCGCGGGGTTTCTATTTGATGGGATGCTTCCCGGCCTACCCGGTGCGCAAACAAGGATGAATTTCGAAATGCACATTTCCAAACGTCTGCTGCTCGGTGTCGGCGCAGCTACCCTCATCATGGAGAGCGTTGTGATCCAGCCTGCCTTCGCCACCGACAAGGTCTCCCTGTTCAAGGTCATCACCGCCAAGGACGAGATCGTGATCGGGATCAGCGAGGGCGATCTGGCCCAGATGGAAGGCCAGAACGCCGGCGGCGTCGCCAAAATGCTGGTCGCCAGGGGCTCAATGAGCGCGTGGCAGTACGCGGTGCGCAAATCCGCCGGCGGCGATCTCGAACAGGCGCCGCTGCACAAGGTCGGCCTGATCGCCACCGACTCCCTGCGCGTCGAGCCCTATGCGACGCCGTTGAAGGTGCTGCCGATCGACGAGACGAAAAAGTGACTTCTTCCTTTCTCCCCTTGTGAGAAGGAAAGCGCGGACCATCCCCCGTTTTCAACGGATCGACCAACGACTCGCGGCCCGGAATATGCTTTTATCCGGGCTGCGGGAGCGTTTTGGGGGACGCCCGCGGGCCTTCGGGGGAGCGCGTCATGTCGCTTGGCACGATACTCGTCATCATCCTGATCATTATCCTCCTCGGCGGCTTCTCCGGCCGCATCAGGGGTTATGGCTACGGACATGGCCATTCCGGCATGGGACTGATCGGGGTGATTTTGGCCGTGCTCCTGATCCTGCTGCTGCTCGGCAAGATTTGAGCCAGTTAAATCATTGAAAAAACTTGACTAAATTTGTGTTCCCCGCAGCCATGCGCGGATTCATCATCACCCCCGATCCGCTCGTTCAGGGGTCGCATTTTTGTCAAAGAAGCTTATATTAGACCCCGAAATGACGTGCACGGCGCGGCCGCCGTAGAGGCCCACCGTCGTCCAATCCCCATTGCTCACACGCAAGAGCCGAGAAAGATTGAGGTCACCGTCCATGCGTCCCTTCAGCTACAACACCGCCGCCGAACTGTTTCCCGCCGCGATCCGCAAGAAGAAGCGGGCCGGGTTCGCCTATCGGCGTTTTGGCACCGCGGCCGAAGCCGTTCGCTTCGCGATCGAGGAGCTGCCGGCGGACTCGCTGAACGGCGCCTATCTGCAGGTCGAGGAAGCCCGCTTCGACCAGAGCGGCATCCGCTCGCTCTATGAAAGCGAAGCCTTCCCGCTGCCGCGCCGTCCGCGTGCGCCCGCCAGCGCCGAAGACAAGGCCGACGCGGCCTAAGCTCTATATTGTCAAACAGCGCGCTCCCGGAGTTCATTCCCGGGGGCGTTTTTGTTAGCGCGGCTGCCGGTCGAGCCAGCGCTTGAGCATGCGCACATTGCGGACGTTGGCACGGAACATGACGTCGAAGGCGTCACCCGCGACCGGCACCAGGCCGACCACGCCATCGACAGCGACATTGGCGAGCATCCGCGCCGTGATGTGCCAGGGCGCCCCGAGCGCGCGTGCCTCCCGCACCACCCACAGCGAAATCGCCGTCGTGATGATGTCGCCGACCACGGGGATCAGCCCGATCAGCCCGTCGATGCCGTAGCGGAATTTGGTGCCGGGCACGATGAAGGCGACGTCCAAAAGTTTTGCGATGGCGTCGAGCCGCGCCAGCCGCTGCTCGCGCGTCAGATCGCCGAACGGATTGGCGGCGGAATGACCGAAATCGAACCGCAATCCCTCGAACTGCGTGTGCAGGTTCGCCTCGGGGATTTCGTGCCCGTCCTGGTCGATGACCGGACCGCGCCCGGCCGCGCGCGTCCGGGAAGACTGCCCGGAACGTGAACGCGGCGGCGTATAGATATCGTCGTTTGACATGGCCATCAGATGGTAACGCGAATGCGAGCTGCAAGTTGCGTCAAATTATCGCTTTCGATGCTAGCGCTTGATTTTGACGCGTTTTCTTCACGCGAACCGGTCCCACCCCCGATCAAGTCCGAGGGCATGCTTCGCTTGAGAACGCTTTATCTCCCCCGCGCCGCGGTGGGGTACCCCGGCCCCTTCGGCCGCTGCCGCGCCAACGGGACATGACGCGCGATCGGCAACCCGCTGCCCCGACCCCGGAGTTTACCGGATAGACCGGCCGCGAAAAAAACCTACAGTTCAAGCCTTAACCACGGTTGAGTGGGCTCGGGGTTTTTTCACGTAAGCGTATTGCAATCACATGCGCATGAGCGGCGGGCCGAAAGGCCCGCCGTTTTTGCTTGCGCAGTCGGCTCGTCCAGTCGGAAGTCATCTCTGCCTGGGGTGCAGGGACCCACCGTTTTATCCGCGTCATTGCGAGCGAAGCGAAGCAATCCATAATACGGCAGGCGGAGAGGTGGATTGCTTCGCTGCGCTCGCAATGACGAGAGAACGAAGACATGCACAATGGCTGTCATCCCCCGCGCAGTTCGCAGTCCCGTGGGCAAAGCGAAGCGTGCCCACCATCGAGAGGCGCATTCGATGATGCATGGTGGGCACGGCGCTGACGCGCCTTTGCTCACCCTACGGATCAGGACAAAACGCTACGTCGAATGCACCGGCCGCGGCGCGTCGGCATATCGGTGCGCCAGCCAGGACGACAGCATCGCGGGCACCAAGCCGACGAGGCCGTAGAGCACAAACTGCAGCGCGCCGGTATCCGGCCCGCGCGAGCCATAGAGCAACGAGGCGGTGGCAAAGCCGATGGCGCCCAGGATCAGTATCCGCGCCACGAAAGAAATCCGTTTGACGTGATAGAGAATGTCGTCGATGGCGCCGAACATCAGCAATGGCACGATGCCGAACAGATAGCTGTACTGCAGCGTCTTGACGAACGCGCCGAGGAATTTTCCGATCTCCGACAAAGAGGTGTCGGTCCAGTAGCCCGAGGCCACCGTGGTCGCGAACAGCATCAAAAATCCGCCGACGAGCGGGCCGATGGTTCCGAAGATCAGATAGCGTTTCATGGCGGCCTCTGCGTTGAGTCAAGTGTCGAGAACGAAGACTCACCGTCGGACCAACCGCTGGTTCCGTGACCAGACATGATCCGGTCTCGACAGCGCCTTGGCCGTACGCAATTTCAAATCCAGTCAGGGCGGAGTCAAGAGGCCAGCGACCTTCGATGCAGAAGCCGCCGTCAGGCAGACCGGCTCAGTTTGCCATTGGCAGCCGGCGCAACCGCTGCCGGCTCGTTCTTCTTTGCAAGAATCCGATCCGACCCAAACCGGATGGTCCATTGCGCGACCGACAGCAACAAGGACTCAAACACCGCCACGCATTGTTCGAGCTCCCGGTCGGTGGATGGCGGGCAATTGGGCCGGTTGCGGACGATCATCGTCGTTGTCGACCAGGTCAGCCGGGCGGCCTTGCAGGCGACGATCAGTCCATACACCCGGTCGGGTTCGAGCAAGGGTTCGATCGCCTCGACCTTGACGTCGGCCTTCAAGGCAAGCGCGGCGACCACGTGGACGTATTCACCCCTTACCGCAAACCGGTTGACGATTGAATCATTCAGCTTGCCGGTGCGATTGAGCGCAACGACCTCGCTTTGCGCCTGGGTGTAGTCAATCGCCTTCCGGGGCGCGCCGCTCTGTCCGGCGGCCGCGGCAGAACCTTTCCCCCGCACAACAGGCCGCGGCGCCGTCAGGAAGCGCGCGCGCACGACGTCGGCAACCTTGCCAATGAGCTCCCGCAACAGGCTGCCGGGCATGTCCAGGCGAACGCCGAGCTTCTCCGCCAGCCCCTCATCGCGCTCGGCCCGCCCCACCAACGTCGCGTAACCGCATTCGGAGAAACGCGCGCCGGCGTTCCGCGCGAGCGCGTTGGAGACGTTGACGTCGCCAAATCTCATCAGCGCGTCCGTCAGCGCTTCGTTGAGCGTCTTTCGATCGCAGATTGCCAGCAGATGCTGCTGGCCGCGGCTTTTGATGATTTCCAGAAGGTCTGCTTCCGACACACAGTTGGAGCTTCTCAGAACCGGTGCTGCAAGCAAGGGCTGTTCGTGAAACGCAAGCTTGCGGATCGTCTGGCGCGGGGCCCGGTCGATGGTGGCGAGGGCCTCGCTGAGCTGGATCACGGTCGTTGCTTCCACCCGCTCGATCAGGTGGGCGAGGACGCCGTCGACCGCAGCGATCTGCGAGTCGCCGAGGCGACCGACATTGGACAGGAACAGGTCCGTCACCTCCCCGAAAATTCGGGCATCGTGCTCGGGTCCATCCTCTTCGGCGCCGTTCAATTCTTTGCGGAGATCCGACGATGCGGCAGGCATGGCTATCCGACCTCCCGCTGGATCGTCCCGGCTCGCCGCATGGCCTTATTTCCGCAAGTTCGCGTCATGCCCTCAGGCCCACGGTTCGGAACGCGTCCAGCAGCGGCCGCTCCACCGCGCGGATGGCCGGGGTCTTCGTGGATCCATCGGCAGCGGAATGAACAAGCATTTGAGCGCCATTCGAAAGGCCGGTTTCGGGAGCCTTTTCACTCCAACGAAAGCAATAAGGCGGGTGCGAGCAATAGCCGCTGATCGTACCCTGGCTTCCCTAACGGGTGGTTGTTCCGGAGCCGGGATTTTCCGCATTTATACTGAGTTTTGCAGCGCGGAAGGCGAGCCCGGCCGGCTCGGGCAGCCGGGCCAGGCAACGTCCGCTTCCGAAAGGCCACGCCGCTACAATCCGACCAAGACCGTCATCACCCGCGAAAGCGGGTGATCCAGTATTCCAGAGACGCCTGTAGTCCATCGAGAAGCTGCGGCGTACTGGATACCCCGCCTTCGCGGGGTATGACAGCGGAGGCGGTATGCCGGAAATTGACGGTCACGGATGCCGCGTCATGGACGCGGAGTACCCGCCGCACGGCGTGACCGGGTGGGAGCGCCTTACTCCCCAACGCCGCAAAACGCGCGATTGAAAGCGCGTTCGCCAGGCGGGCTGTTCGATCGCGGTCCAGGACGCGGACACTTGCGTCTGTTCCTTCTCGAAACCCGTCAACCTCGCAAAAGCGCGGCATCAAAATCGAGTTGTCGCGCATCCGCGCTTCGGTCGACGTGGCGTGCACGCAACAGTTAAGGAAGTGTTGGCGCGAGCCATTGCAGCTTCGCAGCATTAGCGCATAATTCGCGGCGGGGCCGCGCAGCACTTTTGATTCGAACATCGGCAGAAATCGAGCAACCACACCGGGTGATTCCCGGGTGATGGATGACGCGTGCGGCAGCGCAAGCCGCGTGCAGCGCCCCCAATGAATAGCGGCCAGCACCACGTGCAACCTTGGGGAACGCATCGATGACTTTCCATCATACAAGCAGGATCGCACTTCTCTTCGCCATCGCCTGCGCGGCGACGGCGCTTTCCGCACGCCCAGCCCTCGCCTCGGAGGCGCAGCAGATGTGCACCGGCGACGCCATGCGGCTATGCGGCCATGAAGTCCCCAACGTCCAGCGAATCACCGCCTGCATGGTCAGGCAGCGCGCGAATCTCAGTCCGGGCTGCCGTGCCGTGATGGACCGCGACCATGCCGCGCGGAGGCGAGCCGCCACCGCCGAGTGACCGGTCGAGCCGGTCGAAGACAAACGCGAACGGCCTTGGCAGCGCTGCGTGCAATGCTGAGGCCGCTGTCCGGCTAAGCTCTGTCGCAGCGATCGATCGAACTATCGATTTACTGGCTCAACGGAGATCCGCTCAGGCTGGAGCCCATTGCGGTTCTGATTGAATTAGAACCGGGCTCTAGATTCTTGTTTTGACGCGTTTTCTTGACGCGAACCGGTGTCCACCCCGGATCAAGTCCGAGGGCATGCTTCGCTCGAAAACGCTATGGAGAGCGCATCTGCTGCGCTCCAGCTACGCGGCCCAGAGCTACTCCCCCCACGTCGCAAACGCGTCGTTGAACGCGCGCTCGCCGGGGGCGCCCTTTTCGATCGCGATGATAGCGCGGCGTTGATTGACGTAGACCAGCGGCACGTCGAACCAGGAACGCTCCTTCAGGAGCTGCAGATTGCGGGCGCGGTCGGAATCGACGTTGGAGAGGCCGACCAGGAAGAAGCCGTCGGTGACTTTCACGGCGAGACCGGCCAGTGGCGTGCCGCGCGCCTGCTCGTTGGACTTCATCAGGATGCCCGGCACGTTGCCGACGCCGCCGCCGGAGAAATCCTGCGGCAGGATGAAGGTCAATTCCGCGGTGTGGCTCGCCGGCAGCGACGAGTCGGTATTGCGGCGGAACGACATCGTCATCTTGAACTTGCGGTCGGGAATCTCGATGTCGGCGCGCACGGCGATATCAGGCTTCTGGTTGCCGCTCGCCTTGATCGGTTCGGTGCGCCAGATCACCGAGCCGACATATTGCTTGCCCTTGGGATCGGACGGGTCCTCGTCATACAGCACGACGCGCTGCGCCACCGGCGCCACGTTCTCGCTCGACGATGGCTGGCCGACACGATCGGGGATCTTCGGGCGCGACTGCGGCGCTGCCGGATCCTTCGGCGCTTCCGCCACTTGGGAGGATTTGAACAGGCCGCTCACGGCCGTGACGGCCGACTTGCCCCACAGGATGCCGGCTCCGACCAGAATGAGCACGATGCCGACGGCGATCGCGCTCTTGAACGGAAATACGGTACCTGTGCGGGCGCGCTTCGGCGGCTCGCGGTCGCGGTCCTGCGAGAGCCGCGAGCGCTCACGCGGCGGCGGCATCTGCGGCGGCTGCGGCGCGTAACGGTCGGCCTCCGCCAGCGATTCGTCATACGAATAGGGTGCGTCGGGATCGGCGCCGCGGTTCTCCATGTTCGGCTCGAGCCGGTCGAATTCCGGCGAGGGCGACGGCACGTTGGCATAGGTCTTTCGCGCGGCGCGATTGGCCTGCGCCGCGGCGCGGCCGAGATCGTCGGCGTCGGCGGCGATGTCGCGGAAGCCACGCATGCCGGGCGGCTGCGGCGGCATCGGCGGCGGGCCGCCATTGTCAGGGCGGCGGGGGCCGTTGCCGTTGCCGCGCTCGCGGGGCGGCGGTGGCGGCAGGCCGGCATCCTGCATTGGAATCTGCGGCGGCTGCGGGCGCGGCGCGCCGGGCGGCGGCGCATCGGCGCGCAGATTGCGCGGCGGGCGTTGCTCATCCTGGCCAAGCGGCGGACGGGCTTCGCGCGAGGGGGATTGAGAAGGCGGACGTGGACGCGGCGTACCGGGCGGGCCCGGAGGGCCTGCGGATTCCGGCGGCCGGGCATTGGCGCGGCGGAAAGCGTCGCCGCCGCGCGCGGCACCGGTGCCGCCGCCCGGCCGCGAGGCCTCGCGGGCGCGCTGGGCGGCTTCCGATTCGACCTTGCGCACGGCTTCTTCCAGCGAGAGCCGCTCGCGGGTGATTTCGGATTCGGAAAGCGGCGGCTGAACGCTGCGCAGCTGCGCGATCAGCGCGGTGCGGGCCCGCTCATAGAGCGCACGGCGGCTCTCACCTGGAGCATTGGGATCCAGGCCGGCGATAGCGCGTGCGATCAGCGGGTAATAATCAGCCATTTCTCTTCAATACTGCAGCTCTATTTTGGAGTCTTGGCGGTAACATCCCGTTAAGCCTCGAACGGGTTCTGTACCAGAATAGTATCCTCGCGTTCGGGGCTGGTGGAAAGCAATGCGATCGGACAACCCACGAGTTCCTCGACCCGACGCACATATTTAATGGCCTGGGCCGGCAGATCTGCCCAGGAACGGGCGTTGGCCGTCGGCTCCTTCCAGCCTTCGATCGTCTCATATATGGGCAACACCCGGGCCTGGGCGCCCTCGCCCGCCGGCAGATGGTCGATTTCCTTGCCGTCCAGCATATAGCCGGTGCAGACCTCGATGGTGTCGAAGCCGTCGAGAATGTCGAGTTTTGTGAGTGCGAGCCCGGTGATGCCGCAGGTGCGGACGGTCTGGCGCACCAGCACCGCATCGAACCAGCCGCAGCGGCGCTTGCGGCCGGTGTTGACGCCGAACTCCTTGCCGCGGCGGCCGATCTCCTCGCCGATCTCGTTGTTGAGTTCGGTCGGGAACGGGCCCTGGCCGACGCGGGTCGTATAGGCCTTGCAGATGCCGAGCACATAGCCGACCGCGCCCGGGCCCATGCCGGTGCCGGTCGCCGCCTGCGCCGCCACCGTGTTGGACGAGGTGACGTAGGGATAGGTGCCGTGATCCACATCAAGCAGCGCGCCTTGCGCGCCCTCGAACAGGATGCGCTTGCCCTCACGGCGTTTGATGTCGAGCAGCCGCCACACCGTCTCGGTGTAGGGCAACAGTTTTGGCGCCAGCGCGCTGAGTTCCTTGAGGATGCCGCCGCCGTCGATCTCCTCCAGATTGAGCCCGCGGCGCAGCGCGTTGTGATGCGCCAGCAGACGGTCGATCTTGTGCGGCAAAGTGTCGAGGTCGGCGAGGTCCATCAGGCGGATGGCGCGGCGGCCGACCTTGTCCTCATAAGCCGGGCCGATGCCGCGGCGGGTGGTGCCGATTGCGGTGTTGGCATTGGATGATTCGCGCAGCGCATCGAGTTCGCGGTGCAGCGGCAGGATCAGCGTGACGTTCTCGGCGACGCGCAGGTTTTCCGGGCTGATGGCTACGCCCTGGTCCTTCAGTCTTGCGACTTCGTCGAGGAAGGCCTGGGGATCGAACACCACGCCGTTGCCGATCACGGCCAGCTTCGAGGGCCGCAGCACGCCGGAGGGCAGCAGCGCCAGCTTGTAGGTCTCGCCATTGATGACGAGTGTATGGCCGGCATTGTGGCCGCCCTGGAAGCGCACGACGATATCGGCCTGCTCCGACAACCAGTCGACGATCTTGCCCTTCCCCTCGTCGCCCCATTGGGCGCCGACGACGACAACATTGGCCATTTCTAAAGTGTTCCCTGCAAATCTGATGGTCCCAGCATGACCTTTCCGGAAAACCGGTCTCCACTTTTCCGGATCATGC
The DNA here is from genome assembly GCF_018596315.1 of Bradyrhizobium sp. SRL28. Lineage (GTDB taxonomy): Bacteria > Pseudomonadota > Alphaproteobacteria > Rhizobiales > Xanthobacteraceae > Bradyrhizobium. Next base: position 417,084 of record NZ_JAHEAG010000003.1, read on the forward strand.
GCTAGCCTGCCCAGCCAAAATTACGGCCGGGGCCGTTCGCATGCGAGGCAGCCCCACCGGATAAAGGAAGCGGGTGCTCTAGGCAAGCAAGAAGGCAGTTTTAGGGGAGCCTTAGAACGGCTCCAACCCATTGATATCCCCGTAAAATTCCTGACCACGCGGCGATAGACGCATTAACATCCGGCAATGACGGAAAGGCCATGTCGAAAACCACCCGTGCGACCCAGTCGCTGGAAAAGCTTGGCGTGAAGTTCACCCTGCATGCCTATGACTACGACCCGGATGCAGCGAGCATCGGGCTGCAGGCGGCGGACGCGCTCGGCGTTGCGCCTGCGCGCGTGCTCAAGACGCTGATGGCCGAGGTCGACGGCAAGCCGGTCTGCGCCGTGGTGCCGTCGGACTGCGAAGTCAGCATGAAAAAGCTCGCCGGCGCCTTCGGGGCGAAGGCGGCGAAGATGATGCGGCCGGCGGATGCCGAACGGCTGACCGGCTACCATGTCGGCGGCATCTCGCCGTTCGGGCAGAAGAAGCGCGTGCCGGTCGCGATCGAGGAAGCCGCGCTCGGCCATGCCAGCGTGTTCCTCAATGGCGGCCAGCGCGGCCTGCAGGTCGAACTCGCTCCCCAAGACGCCCTGAAGGCTGCGGGCGCGATCGCGCGCGCACTCGTGGCGTGAGCGGCCTTCGCGTCGGCTGGGCCCTAACTGGTGAGTCTGGGCTGCGTCTGCGCCCATAGCATCGCCTCGATGATGGCCTCGCGCAGTTTCGGGCGCTGCTCCTCATCGCATTCGATGAACGCCAGTATAGAATTGGCGCGAACGGCAAACTGGTGACGCGTTTCGGCTTCGGCTTCTTCGGCCGACATCGGATTGCTCAAAGGAATAACCCATCATCTCTAGAAATTCGCCTCACGGACAGACGAAGCTGCGGACAGCCGCCGCCTGCAAAACCGTGGTCCCAGCGATCGAACGAACGCCCTGTACTGAAATTAACCCGGAATAACCCACCGCATGCGCCCGGAAAACAAACCAAGGTTGGGTCGCATGAATCAATCGTCCTATGATTGCATATCCGCCCGTCCGCTGGCAACCCCAAACAACAGACAAGGAACAGACAAGGCGGCCTGCATGGTCGCGATGCATCCTGCACCATTGATGAGCACCGCAAATCCGTGTCTGTGACAGGGCCGGGCCACCTTCCGGCCCGGCGACGTCAGCCCGGGCGGGCCGCGGCGCCACGAACCGGGCCTTACCTTTAAATGACGGCTACCGACCAGACTTCATCCGCCCCATCCGGGAACTGGCTCGCCAACCAGCCTTATCTGCTGCTCAGCATCACGGCGCTGTGCTGGGCCGGCAACGCCATCGTAGGAAGAATGGCCGCCGGCCACATCGCGCCGGTGACGCTTTCGTTCCTGCGCTGGTCGTTCGCGTTCCTGATCATCCTGCCGTTTGCCTGGAAGCATCTGGTCCGCGACTGGAGCGCGATCCGCAGCCGCCTCGGCATCATGATCCTGCTCTCCATCACCGGCATCGGCGCGTTCAATACCCTGCAATACTGGGCGCTCGAACACACCCAGGCGCTGAACACGCTCCTGTTGCAGTCGGCAGGCCCGCTGGTGGTCGCGGTGTGGTCGCTGGTGCTGCTCGGGGTGAGGCTGACGCTGGCGCAGGCCGCGGGCGTCCTGCTGTCGATGGCCGGCGTGCTGATCATCCTGATGCATGGCGACCTCACCAAGCTTTCCAATATCGAGTTCAACATCGGCGACCTGATCTTCATCGTGGCGCTTGCGATCTTCGGGATCTATTCGGTGCTGTCGCTGAAGCGGCCGGCGATCCATGGCCTGTCATTCGTCGCCTTCACCTTCGGCGCCGGCGCGGCCTGCCTGATCCCGCTGTTCATCTGGGAACTGTTCGCGCGGCCGCTGATGCAGATCGACACCGCGAACCTTTTGACGCTCGCCTATGTCGCGCTGTTCCCCTCGACGATCGCCTATCTCTGCTTCAATCGCGGCGTGCAACTGATCGGCGCCAACCGCGCCGCGCCGTTCTTCCATGTGGTCCCGGTGTTCGGAACCATCATGTCGATCGTCTTCCTCGGCGAGCATCCGCAAGCGTTCCACTTCATCGGTTTTGCACTGGTGCTGACCGGGGTGTTTGTGGCGTCGCGAAAGGCGTCTGCCTGACGTTTCCCTCGCCGCCACTTCCCGGGGCGAGGTCGCGAGAAGGCTGCGGTGACTTGACGGGTTAAATCCGCTAGGTCTTGACCCCGCGACGTTAAGGGCACCTCGATGAAGGTTCGCGCCAGCAATCTGATGATCGGAACCTTGACCCTGGCCCTGATCGCCGGGTCGCTCAGTGCGTGGCTCGGTTACCAGAAGCTCGCCGGCATCAAGCAGAAGGTGCCGTTCCGCGTGGTTTTCGAAGGCTCGGCATCCGGCCTGCGCAAGGGCGGCAGCGTGAATTTCGCCGGCATCCGGGTCGGCGAAGTGGTGTCGCTCAAGCTCGACCATCCGCGCCGCGTCGTCGCCCTCGCCATGATCGACGGCAACACACCGGTGAAAAGCGATACCCAGGTCGGCCTGGAATTTCAGGGGCTGACGGGCATTGCGGCGATCTCGTTCACGGGCGGATCGGACGAGGCGCCGCCGCCGCCAAAGGGCGCGGACGGCATTCCCGAACTGACCGCCGATCCGGAAGGCACGCTCAACACCCAGGAAAAGATCCGCGTGGCGCTGCGCAACGTCGACAGGGTGATATCAGACAATGAGGCGGCGGTGAAAGACACGCTGCGGAATTTCGAGAGTTTCACGGCCTCGCTGTCCACCAACGGCGAGAAGATCACTTCCATCATCGGCACCGCCGAATCCGGGATCAACGCCGTTGACGACGCGCTGACCAAGACCAAGGACTTCCTCGGCAGCCTCGCCAGCGACAAATATGGCGGCGAATTGCTGCCGACCGTGATCTCGATGCGCGAGCTGATCGAAAGTTTTGACAAGAAATCCGGACAGGTTCTGGCCGAGGCGCGAAAAATGCTCGGCGAGGTCAGCGCGTCCATTAACAAGTCGGATCCGAAACCTGCCGCACCACCCCGCCGCCGCTAGGCTGCCGCCGCACAACAACCAAAAAAATGGAACGCCCGACGTGCTCGACAAATCCGCAAGCCTGACCGCGCCGCCCACGACCGTGACCCGCACCGAGAGCACGGTGCCGCGGCCTTTGCAAAAATATCTCTCGCTCGACGATTTCGAACTTGTGGCGCGGCGCCGGATTCCGAAATTCCTCTACGGCTACATCTCCGGCGGCACCGAGACCGACGCAGCCATGCGCGACAACCGAAAAGCCTTCGACGAATACGGTTTTGTGCCGCGCGTGCTCAACGACGTCTCCGGCCGCGACCAGACGACCACGCTGTTCGGCAAAACTTATGCCTCACCGTTCGGCATTCCGCCGATGGGCTCTTCGGCGCTGAGCGCCTATCGCGGCGACATCGTGCTGACGCAGGCGGCCAGATCTGAGAACGTGCCGATGATTCTCAGCGCCTCGTCGCTGATCACGCTGGAGGATGTGCGCGCCGCCAATCAGGCCGCGTGGTATCAGGCCTATCTCGCCGGCCTGCCGGAGCGGATCGAACCGCTGGTTGATCGCGTGGCGGCGGCCGGCTACGATACCTTCGTCATCACTGCCGACGTGCCGGTGCCGCCGAACCGCGAAAACAACATACGCAACGGCTTTCAGGTGCCGCTCGCGATCACGCCGCGCGTGTTCTGGGACACGGTCACGCATCCGCACTGGCTGTTCGGCACCTGGGCGCGCACGCTGATGAATTTCGGCATGCCGCATTTCGAGAACATGGATGCCAAACGCGGCCCGCCGGTGCTTGCGAAAAACCTGATGCGCAATATCGGCGCCCGCGACCAGCTCGCCTGGAAACATGTCGAACTGATCCGCAAGCGCTGGAAGGGCAAGCTCGTCGTCAAGGGACTGGTCTCGCCGGCGGATGCGCGAATGGCGCGCGAGAGCGGCGTCGACGGCGTGATGCTCTCCAACCATGGTGGCCGCCAGCTCGACTACACGATGTCGGGCCTGCGCACGCTGCCGGAGGTCGCGGCCGAAGCAAAGGGCATGACCATCATGGTCGATGGCGGCATCCGCCGCGGCACCGACGTGATCAAGGCGCTCGCGCTCGGCGCGCATTTCGTCTGGATCGGCCGCCCCTTCCTCTATGCCGCGATCGTCGGCGGCGAAGCCGGCGTGCAGCGCGCGATCACGCTGCTCAAGGCCGAGATCGATCGTGACTTGGCGCTGCTTGGTATTCGCTCGATCAGCGAGATCACACCAGACTTGGTAAGGAAGTTCTAGAGGCGCTATCGCTGACCGCGCGGCTCGCGCTGCTGCCAGATTTCTTCGATCGAGACTTGCGTCTTCCTGATATCGTAAGCCGTCACGATTGCGCGCACTCATCGACCACGGGATTACGCAGCACGCCGATCTTCTCCACTTCGACTTCGACGACATCGCCCGGCACGAGGAACATCGGCGGCTTGCGCGTAAAGCCGACGCCGGCCGGCGTGCCTGTGGCAATGACGTCGCCCGGCATCAGGTCGAAGATCTCGGAGGCGTAGTTGATCAGCCGCGGAATCGAGAAGATCAGGAACGAGGTGTCCGATTTCTGAACCGTGTTGCCGTTGATGCGGGTCTCGAGCTTGAGCTTCGTCGGATCGGGCAGTTCATCCGTCGTCACCATCCAGGGCCCGAACGGCCCGGTGCCGACGAAATTCTTGCCCGCCGCGATCTGCTGGGCATGCCGCTGATAGTCGCGCACGCTGACGTCATTGTAGATCGAATAGCCGGCGACATAGCCCATGGCATCGACCTCGGAAATATGGCGGCCGGGCTTGCCGATGATCACTGCAAGCTCGCCTTCCCAATCCAGATGGGTCGATACTTTGGGCCGGATCACCGGCGCGTCATGCCCGACCTGGGAGCGCCAGACCCGCAGGAAGATCGGCGGAAATCCCGTGAGTTCGCGCTTCATGCCGTGGGCGACCGCCTCCTGGTGATGGTCGAGATAGTTGCGCACGGCGCAAACGATCTTCTCGGGGCGGGGAATGACCGGAAGGTATTCGACGTCGGCCAGCTTCAGGTCCGGCTTGAAGCCTCCCACGATGCCATCGCGCTTGTCGAAATCGGAGCTTCCGATGAAGTCCTGCAGCGTGGCGTAAGGGAGTTTGCTGCCGAGATCGACCACGCCGTCACCGGCGATCGCTCCCCAGGTCTCCCGGCCATTGTTCAGAAATGAGAGCAGCCGCATGCGACAGACATCCTTCTCGTTGCGGTGTTAAATTTCGTCAAAAGATACTATTTTCGAAAATATAGCCGAACGCAACCGAAATCCGTCGCCTGGGTGCCCTCGTTACGCTTCTTTGTTGGGATGGACCGCCATCGACTGCCCATGCGGGCAATCAGCCGGAGCTGGCGCCGGCGGTGCATTTTGCCTTGCAAGCTGTGAGCGCCGTTGCGGTCATTGATTCCTTAGCAGCAAAAGGCACGCCATCCCAGATCAACAGAATCCCGTTGCAATCATTTTCGTAATGAGCAATATTTTCGAAAATGCTGAAATTGGGGGCATGCGTTCGCATGAAGGCTGTATTGGTGCATCGTCCGGGAGGCCCGGAGGCGCTCGACTATACCGAGGTGCCGATGCCGGCCCTGGGCGAGCGGGACGTCCTGATCCGCGCGCAGGCCTTCGGCGTCGGCCAGCCGGACAAGCTGATCCGCAGCGGCGTCTACAAATGGATGCCGCCACTGCCGGCCAATCCCGGCAACGACGTCGCCGGACAGATCGAAGCCATAGGCGCTGAGGTGACCGAGGTCTCGGTCGGCCAGAGGGTGCTGCTGAGCGCGCGCGACCTTTCCCAGCGCGGCGGCTGCTACGCCGAATATGTCGCCGCCCCTGCGGACGCCGTGCACGTGCTGCCCGAGAACGTCGCGTTCGAGGACGCGGTTTGCCTGCCGAACTACCAGGTCGCCTGGGCACTGTTGAACAATTGCGGCTCCAGCACGCCGCCCCACTCCGCCCTCGTCATCGGTGCGGCCGGCGGGGTCGGGACCTCGCTGGTGCAGCTTGCGAAAATCGCCGGGATGAAGGTGATCGGGACCGTCAGCACCCCGGAGAAGGCCGCCTTCGCGCGCAAGATGGGAGCGGATGAGATCATCTTCTATCGCGACGAGGACGTGGTCGCCCACACCCGCGCGCTGACGGGCGGACGCGGCGTCAGCCTCGTGCTCGATCATGTCTGCGGCCCGGAATTCTATTCCTATCTCGGCGCGCTCGACAAATGGGGCACCGTCATCTCCTACAATGCGTTTGCCGGCCTCCCGACGGAAAACCTGATGGGCGAGATGCGGAAGTATCTCGACATCTGCCCGGCGATCCGCTGCTTTTCCTTTCACATCTATGATCACGACCGCGAAGGCCGGCGCGACATCATGCGCAAGATGATCGGCTATCTCGCCGAGGACGCCATTCGTCCTTCGATCTTCAAACGCTTCAAGCTCTCGCAAGTGCGCGCCGCGCATGAACTGCTCGATTCGGGTGCGGCATTCGGCAAGATCGTGATGACGCCGGATTGAGCGAGGTACCCGCGCACGGCCCGGAAATTTTGCCTGAATTCAAGAGGTCCCGAGATGATCAAGGTCAAGCGGCTGCGACACGCCACCTTCACCAGCCCGAACATCGAGGCACAACTCGACTACTATCAATCCGTCATCGGGCTTGGCGTCATTGGGCGCAGCGACGGCCGGGTTCTGCTTGGCACCGAGTCCGACGAGCTGACGCTGGTGCTGGAACGCGGCGCGGCCCCTTACCCCACCTCCATCGCCTATGAAGTTGCCCCCGACCTCGATCCGGCCGATCTGCAGAGGTCGCTCGCAAGCCTCGACATCAAATCGGAAATCAGGAGCGACACGGCGCCTGGAATACCGAAGGCGCTAGTCTTCGACGACCCGGACGGGCACCGGATCGAATTGTTCTCGAAATGGGAGTTCTGCAAGGCGGTCGAACCCATCCGCGGCCTTGCCGTTGCCAAGCTCGGTCACGTCGCGCTCTGTTCGCCCGACCCGGAGCAGGCGGCCAAATTCTTCGGCGACGTTCTCGGCTTCCGTGTCTCCGACCGCATCGAGGAAAACTTCGTCTTCCTGCGTTGCGGCCCCGAACAACACGCGATGAATTTCGCGCGCGGCACGGACGGCCGGCTTCATCATCTCGCCTTCGAGCTGCGCGACGCCTCGCACATGCACCAGGCCTGCGACCTGCTCGGGCGCAACCAGTTCCAGATTCTCTGGGGACCGGTTCGGCACGGACCCGGCCACAACGTGGCGGTCTACCACCACGATCCCGATCGCCATCTGATCGAGCTCTATTACAGCATGGACCTGATGCTCGACGAAGAGCTCGGCTATTTCGAGCCTCGCCCCTGGCATCACGATCGACCGCAGCGGCCGAAGACCTGGGTGGGATTGCCGCGCGACGTCTGGGGCGTCGGCCCGGCCAAGGAAGCTACCGAATTTTCTCCAACGATGCGCGGCGTGAAGTAATCGCGCCGCGTCACCACCAGCCGACCGGCTCACGTCAAAAAACAAAACACCAGGGATGAAACAAAAATGGCTCGATCGTTGAACGTCCTGCGCGGACGATGGTATGCCCTGCGTTACATCGCAGTCGCGGCGGTAAGTATGGCGTGCCTCGCGCCCTCGATCGCCACTGCGCAAACCTATCCCACCCGGCCGATCCGGCTGCTGCACGGCTTTGCGGCGGGCGGCGCCGCCGATACCATGGCGCGCATCGTCTCCGACAGCCTTTCCAAGCGGCTGGGGCAGCCGGTGCTGGTGGAAGCCAAGCCGGGCGCGGGCGGCAACCTTGCCGCCGACGCCGTCGCGAAGTCGGCGCCGGACGGCCACACGATCGGTCTCGTCACCGGCGCGCACGCGATCTCGGGCGCGTTGTACAAGCAGCTCGCCTATAGCCCGGTCGACAGTTTCGATATGCTGTCCACGATGGTGTATTACGCGCTGGTGGTCGCGGTTCGCGCCGACCATCAGGCGAAGACGCTGGCGGACCTGATTGCGATGGCCAAGGCCAAGCCCGATGACCTGAGCTACGGCTCGGTCGGTTTCGGCAGCACGCATCACCTCGCCGGCGAGCTGTTGAACATCACCGCCGGCACGAAGATGGTGCACGTCCCCTATCGCGGCGATGCACTGACCGTCACCGCCCTGCTCGCCGGAGACGTTCCCGTGGTCGTCGGGACCACAGTGCTGCTCGCAAGCCAGATCGAAAGCGGCGCCATTCGCGGCCTCGCGGTCACCTCCCCCGCACGCACCAAGCTGCTGCCGAACGTACCTTCCGCGCAGGAAGCCGGCGTCAAGGGTTTCGACGTGCGGACCTGGGCGGGGCTATTGGTTCCGAAGGGCACGCCGCCCGACATCGTCAAGCGGCTCAATGCGGAGATCCAGTCGATGCTGGCCGACCCCGCGACGAAGACGGCGCTCGAAACCGCGACCGGCGGCGAAGTCCGCAGCAGCACGCCGGAGGAAATGCGCGCGCTGATAATTTCCGAAACCGACAAATGGTCGAAAGTGATCAACGACGCCGGCATTCCGCGTATTTGAGTGGGTTGCGGGATGTCGTAGCCCGGATGGAGCGCAGCGTAATCCGGGTCTCTCGCAAGTGGTCAGATGCCCCGGATTTCGCTGCGCTCCATCCGGGCTACGGGATATTGAAGGCCCTTCACGTTCAGCAAGTCCACAACCACCGACGGTACCTCGCGACATCAAGGACATTGTAGCATTGCATGCATGGGACTTGTCGCGCGGCGGAAAATCCGGCCCTATCCCGACTCGCGACCATGACCCAGCCCGCACCAGCGCCGCCTGCCCTCGATCCGGTCCGGTGGCTGACCAACCAGCCTTATCTGCTGCTGAGCCTGACCTCGCTGTTCTGGGCCGGCAACATCGTGCTGGCGCGCCATGTCGCCGGCCACGTGCCGCCGTTGACGCTGTCCTGCGTCCGCTGGATCGGCACCTTTCTGATCCTGCTGCCCTTTGCCTGGCCGCACCTGAAGCAGGACTGGCCGATGCTGCGCGCGCATCTGCCGATGATGCTGTTTCTTTCGTTCGTCGGGTTCGCCTACAACAATGCGATCTCCTACTGGGCTCTGCAGTATACCGAGGCGCTGAACGCGCTTCTGATCCAGTCGTCGGGACCGCTGTTTGTCGCGCTGTGGTCGCTGGCGCTGTTCGGCATCCGCCTCACGGGCGCGCAGCTCGCCGGCATCACCATTTCGCTCGCGGGCGTCTTGACCATCATCCTGCGCGGCGATTTTGGCGCGCTTGCCAGCATCAGCTTCAACCGCGGCGACCTGATGTTTGCCAGCTCGCTCGTATCGTTCGCATTATATTCAGCCCTGATCCCGCGCCGACCGGTGACGCACGCGCTGTCGCTGATTTCATTCACCACCTGCTGCGGCGCGCTGATGCTGGTGCCTTTCTCGATCTGGGAATATTCGACCGGCGCCACGCTGAAGTTCGACATGATCTCGATGGCGACGCTGGGCTATGCCGTGATCTTTCCCTCGACGCTGGCCTATCTGTTCTTCAACCGCGGGCTGGCGCTGATCGGACCCAATCGTGCTGCGCCGTTCTTCCATCTGGTGCCGGTGTTCGGCTCGGCGATGGCGATCCTGCTGCTCGGCGAGCAATTGCGGTTATTCCATCTGGTGGGCTATGCGCTGGTGCTGGCCGGCGTGGTGATCGCCTCAAGGCGGGCTTCGGCCAAGAAGGCTTGAGCCGGCCTGCGGCTTGACGTCTTACCGGCTTTCCCTTTCGATCCCGGCAGGCTAGCTTGCCGGCCAATCGACCATAAAAACAACCGAGGAAACAACTACATGTTCGCGTTATGGAAACGGTACCGGCACGTCGCCGCAGTGGCTCCCATGATGCTGGCGATGATCGCCACGGCTTCCGCGCAGGCGCCCTACCCGAACCGCAACATCACGCTGGTGCTGCCGTTCGCCGCCGGCAGCGGCACCGACACCACGACGCGCCTGATCGGGAAAGAACTCGGTGTCGCGCTCGGCGTCAGCATGGTGATCGACAACAAGGCGGGCGCCAATGGTTCGATTGCAGCGAGCTATGTCGCCCGCTCCGCACCCGACGGCTACACGCTGTTCGTGACGACCAACACGTCGCATTCGGCCAATCCGTATTTGCTTAAGAACATGACCTACGATCCGGTCAAGGATTTCACGCCGATCGCGCGGACCGGCGACCTGCCGTTCATGCTGGTGATCCATCCGGACGTCCCGGCCAATTCGGTGGCCGAACTGATCGCGCTCGCCAAGAAGGAGCCGGGCAAATACTCCTACGCCAGCGGCAGTTCTTCGGCGATCGTGTCGGGCGCGACGTTCGCCCGTCTCGCCGGAATCGATCTGCTTCACGTTCCCTACAAGAGTTCGCCGCCGGCCCTGACCGACGTGATCGCCGGCCGCGTCTCGATGATGTTCATCGACGTTCCGACCGGCCTGCCCCACGTCAACGCCAAGGCGCTGAAGGCGCTCGCCGTCACCACCAAACAACCCTCGGCGCTGTTGCCGCATCTGCCGACCATGGACGCCACGGTGAAGGGCTTCGACATCACCTCTTGGCAGGGCTATTTCGGCCCGGCCAACATGCCGAAGGATGTCGTCTCCAGGCTGAATGCGGAAATCCGCAAGGTCATCGAACGACCTGACATCAAGAGCCAGCTCGCCGAGCGCGGCATGGAGGCGTTCTCGGGCCCGCCCGAGGAATTCGACGCGTTTGTGAAGGAGCAGCTCAAGGTGTGGGAAAAGCTGATCACAGAAGCGGGGATTGAGAAACAGTAAAGGAAGCGTGCCCCGGCGCCGCCAACAAGGCCGTCATCGTCCGCGAAAGCGGACGATGACGTACGCTGCACTTGTTGGGGTTGATCGCTAACGGTGGGCCGCACCGCTAGCCGGAAGTCGTCTTCATTGATTTCGCGAGCCCGGAACCGATTGACGCCTTCTTCTTCTGGGCTCTCCGCTTTTTGGTTGCGGTCTCGAGTGACATCAGCGGCTGCAGTTTCGTGTAAAGGGCGCTCTTCAGCAAACTCTCGAGACGGTCCTGACACCCGCGTTCGCCAATACGATCTTTGTACTTCATCGCCTCATTCCCACTCCGTTGCACAACGCACTTCGCGACGATCATCCGCGCCGAGAGACAGGCCGCACGGTCCCGTTGGGGCTGGAGATAACATGGAGCCATGCGGATCATCGCACTACACACACAAATTAGAGGATCGGTGCGCAGGCAATCAGCCGGCGCGGCTTGCCAAAATTAGCGTCCGTTTCAAACCTGCAACGCAAGGCTGGATGCACGATTTGCGACAGCGTCACTGCCCGATCATCACGCCGACGCTGCTCTGCTTGAAGTTGGTCGATGTTCGCGACTCTTCTTTGGTCGCATTGTCAATCGGAGTGCAAAGTTACCGAAAAAAATAAAATCCCTCACGAAGTCAGATTGTTGGATTGTGATTTGATGTGGAAGAGATCTGTGTTGCCTGATTGCCCCAGTGAATAGCCGGGAGAAGGGCGAACATCCCTCGTATTCTCGTGCGGCTCATGTATCCGCAGGTGGTCGTAATCATCCCTCACGAATTTCCACGCGCCAACTTGCAGCGAGTTCAGCTTTGTAGGGTGGGCAAAGCGCAGCGTGCCCACCATTCTCGCTAGGACTCGTTGACGGATGGTGGGGACGCTTCGCTTTGCCCACCCTACCGATTCCTGCATTCTATCGCTTACGCCGCCCTTACCTTGCCGAGGAATTCATCCACCGCGCTGCGCAGCATGCCGGACTGGGTGTCGAGTTCGCGGGCGTTGGCCAGCACCTCGGAGGCCGCCTTGCCGGTTGCGGCCGCCGCCGTGGTGACACCGCCGATATGGCTGGAGATCTCGTTCGATCCGGCCGCCACCGACTGGATGTTGCGGGCGATCTCGCGGGTGGCACCGCCCTGCTGCTCGACGGCGGTCGAGATCGAAACCGTGATCTCGCTCATCTGCGAGATGGTTTCGGTGATGCCGCCGATCGAGGCCACGGCCTCGCTGGTGGACGCCTGCATGGCCGCGACCTGGGAGGAGATTTCCTCAGTCGCCTTCGCGGTCTGGTTGGCCAGCGCCTTCACTTCCGACGCCACGACCGCAAAGCCCCGGCCGGAATCGCCGGCGCGCGCCGCTTCAATGGTGGCGTTGAGCGCGAGCAGATTGGTTTGAGCGGCGATCGAGTGGATCAGCTTCACCACTTCGCCGATCTTCTCCGCGCCGGTCGAGAGCGCGCCGACGGTGGCGTTGGTGCGTTCGGCGTCACTGACCGCCTTGCTGGCGATCTCGCTGGAGCGCGCCACCTGACGGGAGATCTCGGTCACCGAGCTGGAGAGCTCTTCGGCGGCGGAAGCCACCGTGCCGACATTGTCGGACGAACGCTGCGATGCCGCGCCGACGGTCGCAGCCCGCGCGCTGGCGTCGCTGGCGGTGGTGGTCATGGACTGCGCGGTGGTCTGCATGCCGGCCGCCGCCGTCGACACCGAGCGAACGATGCCGGTCACGCTGCGTTCAAAGTCGCTGGCGATGCTTTCCATCGCCACCCGCCGCTCGGCCTCGGCGCGCGCCTGCACCTCGGCTTCCTTCTGTTCGAGCCCGCGGATGCGCACCGCGTTGTCCTGGAAGATCTGGACGGTTGCGGCCATCGCGCCGATCTCGTCGCCGCGGCCGATACCGGGAATGGCGCCGTCCAGCCGGCCCTCGGCCAGATCCTGCATGCGGGCGCCGAGCTGGCTGAGCGGCTTCGAGATACTGCGGCCGATCGTCCAGGCGATGCTGCCTGCAATCAGCGCGATGCCGAGAATGGCAAGCCCGAGCACCGCCGCGATCGGTTTCATCTTGGTGTCGAGATCGTCGAGATAGGCGCCGGTGCCGACGAACATGTTCCAGCCGGGGATCGGAACCGCGTAGGAGAACTTGCGGATCAGGTCGTCTTGTCCCGGCTTGCGGAATTCATAGCGCAGCATGATTTCGCCATTCGCCGCGACACCGTCGCGCAACTCACGCACCAGCTTCCTGCCGCCCGTGTCGATGTCCATGCGGTTCTGGCCGATCTGCGAGGGAACCGGCGCCAGCACCGCAACGCCATCCATCGTGTAAGCGAACACGTAGCCGTTGCCGTTGTCGAAGGTCAGCGTATTGCCGCGCTTGCTGAACTCGGCAATCGCCGCCTCCTTGGTCATCTGGCCCGCGGCAACCTGCTTCTGCAGGCCGAGCGCCATGTTGCGCGCCATGTCGACGATCGCCCTGGTCTGCTCGATCCGCGCATTCAGCATCTCACGCTTCATCAGATAGCCCGCGAGCAAGCCGGCGACACAGAGGCCGAGCAGGGTCACGCCCACCAGAATGCCGAGCTTGGGGGTGATCTTGAGATTGGTCAGCTTCACGGGGATCTCCGGAAATAGGCGCGTGGCACGCGATTGGCCGATTGATTTGGCGCACAATATCGTGAGACCCTTTAGCGCTTTGTTACGAAGACCAGCGGAAAGCCGCCGGAACACGCTGCTTCCAATCCGGGCAGCAACCGGCGATTGTAACTGGCAGCAGCCGATTCGCGTAAAAGAAGAAGTCGCGTAAAAGAAATCACGCAAAAGAAAGGGGCGGCGCCCGCCGCCTCAAACAAACACCGAAGAATAAAATCGGGAGCAGGAAATGCCGAAATACAGGGTGGTGACGCCGAAGGGCGCAAGCTTCACGGTCGCCGGCGGCGGCTATGATTACGAGAAGGAAGCGCTCGATCCGATCGGAGCCGAGATCATCGAGGCGCCGGCCAACGAGGCGGAATTCATCGCCGCTGCAAAGACCGCGGATGCGATCTACGCCAAGGGCATGCCGATCACCAAAGCGGTCATCGACGCCCTCGAAAACTGCAAGGTGATCACGCTCGGCAGCGTCGGCGTCGACTCGGTCGACGTCAAGGCCGCCACCGCCCGCGGCATTCCCGTCACCAACATCCCCGACACCTTCATCGAGGAGGTCGCCGACCACGCCATGATGCTCCTGCTGGCGGGTTTTCGGCGGCTGGTCGAGCAGGACAAGATGGTGCGCACCGGCCGCTGGTCGGAGGGCCGACCGGCGCTTTTGAAGATCCCGCGGCTGATGGGCCAGACACTCGGCTTCATCTCGTTCGGCCGGGTGGCGCGCGCGGTCGCCAAGCGCGCCGCGCCCTTTGGCCTGCGCATGATGGCCTACGATCCCTTCATCCAGGAAACGCTGATGTACGACCACGGCGTGATCCCCTCGACGCTGAACGAGGTGCTGTCGCAGTCGGATTTCGTCTCGATGCATGCGCCGGCGCGGCCCGAGGTGCATCACATGCTCACCGAGAAGCATTTCCGCCAGATGAAAAAATCCGCCGTCTTCATCAATACCGGCCGCGGCGCTACGGTGGACGAGGAATCGCTGATCAAGGCGCTGCAGGAGGGCTGGATCGCCCACGCCGCCCTCGACGTGCTGGAAAAAGAGCCGCCGTCCCACAACAACCCGATGCTTTCGATGGAAAACGTCACCCTGACCGCGCATGTGGCCTCGGCATCGGCACGTTTTGACGAAGCGCGCAAGCGTCGCGTGGGCTACGAATTGTCACTGGTCCTGCAGGGGATGTGGCCGGTAAGCTGCGTCAATCCGTCGGTGCTGCAAAACACCTCGCTTCGACGCTGGCAGCCCGTCAGCATGGATCGAGGGCCGAACAGCTAGCGACGGCCAAGAAGCGTTTTCGAACGACAGGTTCATCGGCGATTCAACCCCGGGAACCAGCACAGGGAGAGAAGCATGAACGACATCACCCGTCGCGATGCGTTGGCTTTGGGCGCATCCGCCGCGGCCCTGGCCGTGACCGGCGCATCGGCCCAGACTGCATCGCCGATCAAGGCCGCCGACGTCCCCGCGCCATCGCTACCGATCGAGAAGGGCGCGACGTTGCGGATGCTGCGCCCGGTCCGGTTCGTGAAGCCGGACGAAGACGTGTTCCGGGCCAATGCGGCGAAATTCACCGAAAAGACCGGCGTGGAGGTCAAGGTCGACTTCGTCGGCTGGGAGGATATCAACCAGCAGACCGCGGTGACCTCGAACTCGGGCGCCGGGCCCGACATCATCATCGGTTTCACGGACGCGCCGCACATCTACGCCGACAAGCTGATCGAGCTGACCGACGTCGCCGACTATCTCGGCAAGCGCTATGGCGGCTGGATGTGGCTCGCCGAGAAATACGGCAAGCGCCACAAGAGCAATGCATGGATCGGATTGCCGTTCGGCGCCACGGCAGGCCCGCTGATTTATCGTAAGTCAATCATCAAAGCCGCCGGCTTCGACAAGGTTCCGGAAGACCATGCCGGGCTTCTGGACCTGTGCCAGAAGCTGCAAAAGGCCGGCAAGCCCGCCGGCTTCGCGCTTGGCAACGCCGTCGGCGATGGCAACGGCTTTGCCAACTGGCTGTTGTGGTCGCACAACGCCGCCCTGCTCGACGAGGCCGGCAACGTCACCATCAACAGCAAGGAAACGGTGGCGGCACTCAAATATCTCAAGCAGCTTTACCCGACCTTCATCGCCGGCACGCCTTCCTGGAATGACGTCAGCAACAACCGCGCCTACTCGTCGCAGGAAATCTCGCTGACGGCGAACGGCGTATCGCTGTATTTCTCGCTGAAGAACGACCCAGCTACGGTGGCGATCGCGGAGGACAGCGAGCACCAGTTCCTGCCGATGGGGCTTGCAAAGAGCCCGCCGATGGGCGGCCTTTGCCTGAACGCCATGGTGTTCAAGCACAGCCCCTATCCCAATGCGGCGAAAGCGTTCCTGCAGTTCATGATGGAAAGAGAACAGTACGATCCCTGGCTCACCGCCAATAGCGGCTACTGGGCACATCCGCTTACTGCCTATGCCGACAGCGCAGTGTGGTCGAGCGATCCCAAGATCAAGATCTTCCGGGATACGATGGCCAACAAATACTACACCGGATACGCGGGGCCGATTTCAGCGGCGAGCGGCGCGGTCAACGCCGACTACGTGCTGGTGCAGATGTGCGCTTCGGTCGCGACCGACGCCGCAACCCCGGAAGCCGCCGCCGCCGAAGCGGACCGGCGCGCCAAGCGTTATTTCCGCCGTTCTTAGCAGGGCGACTGCCGCTCATTCCGGGGCGAACTATGGTGCGCAATTGCGCACCTGAGAATCTCGAGATTCCGGGTCTGGTGCTTGCGCACCATCCCGGAATGACTGCTCCGAATCGGACCAGGACAATCTCCAATGTCTGTGACGACCCTGCCTTCTCGACGCGTGATACAGCAACGACAGCCGGGCTGGATCGTCCGGCTGTTCGACTACAAGCCGTTCCTCATCGTCATGTGCCTGACGCCGGCGATCGGCCTGCTCGCGGTATTCCTCACCTATCCGCTCGGCCTTGGCGTCTGGCTCGCCTTCACCGACACCACCATCGGCCGGCGCGGCATCTTCGTTGGCCTCGAGAATTTCCAGTATCTGTGGAGCGATCCCCTGTGGTGGGGCGCGGTGTTCTACAGCGTGTTCTACACCGCGGTCGCGACCTTCGGGAAATTCGCGCTCGGCTTCTGGCTGGCGCTGCTGCTCAACAACCACTTCCCGCTCAAGAGCCTGTTGCGCGCCATCGTACTGCTGCCGTGGATCGTGCCAACGGTGCTGTCGGCGCTGGCGTTCTGGTGGATCTACGATCCGCAGTTCTCGATCATTTCCTATCTGCTGGTCGAGGTGCTGCACATCCGCACCACCAATATCGATTTCCTCGGCACGCCCTGGAGCGCGCGCTTCTCGCTGATCGTAGCCAATATCTGGCGCGGCATTCCCTTCGTCGCAATCTCGCTCTTGGCAGGCCTGCAGACGATCTCGCCCTCGCTCTATGAGGCGGCTATGCTGGACGGCGCCAGTGCCTGGCAGCGCTTCCGCTACATCACCTTCCCGATGATGCTACCGATCTTGGCGATCGTGATGACGTTCTCGATCATCTTTACCTTCACCGACTTCCAGCTCGTCTACGCCATCACCCGCGGCGGGCCGGTCAACTCAACGCATCTGCTCGCAACGCTCGCGTTCCAGCGCGGTATCGCCGGCGGCGAGCTCGGCGAGGGTGCGGCGATCGCGGTGTCGATGATCCCGTTCCTCGTGTTCGCGACATTGTTCAGCTACTTCGGCCTCGCGCGCCGCAAATGGCAGCAGGGAGAAGCCAATGACTGACGTAGCCGCCCAACCCGGTAACAGCAATGTCGCCAGCGCCACGCCGGATACGATGGCGTGGGATTCCCGCGCGCGGCGGGTGATGATGATCTATCTGCCGCTGTCCTGCTTCGTGCTGATCCTGCTGTTCCCGTTCTACTGGATGGCGATCACCGCGTTCAAACCGAACGCCGAGCTTCTGAACTTCAAGGAGCACAATCCGTTCTGGATCTCCTCGCCGACGCTCGCCCATATCAAGCATCTGCTGTTCAACACCGCCTATCCGACCTGGCTGAAGACCACGATGTTCGTGGCAATTGGCTCCACCTTCCTGTCGCTGTTTGCCTCTACGCTTGCAGCCTACGCGATCGAGCGCCTGCGCTTCCGCGGCAGCCCTTACGTTGGCCTCGGCATCTATCTCGCCTATCTGGTGCCGCCTTCGATCCTGTTCATTCCGCTGGCCACCGTGATCGTGCAGTTCGGCCTGTTCGACTCACCGATGGCGCTGATCCTGGTGTATCCGACCTTCCTGGTGCCGTTCTGCACCTGGCTTCTGATCGGCTATTTCAAGTCGATCCCGTATGAGCTGGAGGAATGCGCGCTGGTGGACGGCGCCACACGGCTGCAGATCCTGCGGCGGATCACGCTGCCGCTCGCGGTGCCCGGCCTGATCTCGGCCGGCATCTTCTCCTTCACGCTGTCGTGGAACGAGTTCATCTACGCGCTCGCCTTCATCCAGAGCGGCGCCAACAAGACGGTGCCGGTCGCGATCCTGACCGAGCTCGTCACCGGCGACGTCTACCAGTGGGGCGCGCTGATGGCAGGCTCGCTACTCGGCTCGCTGCCGGTCGCACTGTTTTATTCGCTGTTCGTGGATTACTACGTGTCGTCGCTGACCGGCGCGGTGAAGGAATAGCACCGCAACTTCACCTCTCCCGCTTGCGGGGGTCGAGACGAGCGAACCTCGCTCTTAGGTCGTATCGCATCGCAAGATGCGATACGGGTGGGGTGGGGGAAGCTCTCTCCACACGGGCAGTGTGACTCGCGGAGACACCCCCACCCCAGCCCTCCCCGCAAGCGGGAGAGGGAACAAATCCCTCCAGGGATGGCCATCCCACATTACCGGATATAGAACGCCACCGGCGCGCTAAACGGCATTGAGGACTGCTTCACATCAGCAGGAAATGCGGGGAACGGCTGGGCACGGCGCACCATCGCCAGCGTCTCGGCATCCAGTTGCGAATGGCCGGACGAGCCGCCGAGGCTGACGGAAAGCACTCCGCCGCTGCGGCTGAGCGTGAAGCTGACCCGCGAGGTGCCCTGCTGGCCCGCGGACTTGGCGGCGGGCGGGTACTGCTTGAAGCGTTGCAGATGGGCTGCGACCATCTGCCGATACGAGGCGAGGGCCGCCGCCGATGCGCCGGCGTTGGCGGCGGACGCGGCCGGCGCCTGGCGTTCGGCCTTGGGCGAGGCCGTCGTTCGCGGCGCAGGCGGCGCGTCGGAAGGCTTCTTCGCGTCCACGCGAACCACTTTGGGCTTTACTGGCGACGGCTTTTTCTCGGGCTCGACCTTGGCCGGCTCCGGCTTCGGCGGGGTCGGCTCGGTCTTCTGCTCCGGCGGGGCGACAACTTCCGGCTTCTCCTGCGGCGGCGTCGGCGCGATCTGTTCCTGGACTGCTTCCGCAGCCGCGGGCTCCGGCGGCGAGGCATCGGCCTGCTGCATGACCGGTCCCGGCGCGAGATCCGCTTGCGTCGGCTGTGGTGCGGTGGAAACCGGCGTCATGTCCACCATGATCGCAGGCAGGGAAACACCGGGCACCGGCCGCTGCGTGTACCAGTTCAGCGCCAACGCGATCAGCGCAGCATGCGCGGCCGCGATCGCGAAAGCCGACGCACCCCAGCGCCGGGCGGAGGCCTGGTCGGAAACATCATGCAGCGCGAACGCGTTCACGGCGCTAGCTCCGGCCGTCGAGGCCGACCAGCGCGATCTTGAGGTAGCCGGCGTTGCGCAACAGGTTCATCACTTCCATGAGGTCGCCATAGCTGACGGCCTTGTCGGCGCGCAGATAGATACGTTCGTTCTTGTCGCTCTTGGTGGCGGCGTCGATGGTGGCCGTCAGCGTGTCGCGCGCGATGATGTCTTCGCCGACGGCAACCGACAGATCCGGCTTCACCGTGACGAACACCGGCTTGTCCGGACGCGGCGACGGCTCGACCGCGCTGGCGGGAAGATTGACGCCGAGATCGACGGTTGCGAGGGGGGCGGCGACCATGAAGATGATCAGGAGCACCAGCATCACGTCGATGAACGGCGTGACGTTGATCTCGTGCGCCTCGACAAGATCGTCGCTGCCGCCACGCGCCCGGCCCCCGACCACGCTACCCAGTTTGGCGCCCATCGCTCACACTCCCTCGCTCACTCGGCGGCGCGCGCGAGGCGAAACGAACCGCGATCGCCCTCGCGGCTAATCAGGAGCAGCACCATCGCCGAGGCGTCGCCGATCAGCGCGCGATGGGCCGTGATCGTGCGGGTGAGATGGTTGTAGATCACGACCGCCGGGATCGCCGCTACGAGACCTAGCGCGGTCGCCAGCAACGCCTCCGCGATGCCGGGAGCAACGACGGCCAGATTGGTGGTGTGGGCTTCGGAAATGCCGATGAACGAGTTCATGATGCCCCAGACCGTTCCGAACAGGCCGACGAACGGCGCGGTGGCGCCGATGGTGGCGAGCACGCCGGTGCCGCGGGCGATCTGCCGCGACATCGCGGCCTCGACCCGCTCCAGCCGCAGCGCCACCCGCTCCTTGAGGCCGTCGTCGAAATGGCCGCCGGACAAGCTGGCCTCGCGCGCGGCGGACTGGATGATCTGCGCCACGGCATCGTTGCCGCCGCGGGTTTCTTGCTCGGCCTTGGCCAGCACCGTATCGGCTTCCAGCAGGCTCAGGCGGCGCCTGGCGGCTGCCGTCTTGCGGCGGACTTCAATGGTCTTGGCAAGCCAGATCGTCCAGGTCACCAGCGAGGCGAAGGCAAGTCCCACCATGACCGCCTGCACCACGATGTCCGCATTCAGGAACATGTTCCAGGGCGACAGGTTGCGCGGCAGCAGCGCAACGTCAGTGGCGGCGAGCGCCACGCCCGGAAAGGCGGCCACACCGGCCGCGCCACACCAACGGATCATAATGTCCAGCACTGTTCGCTGCATGGCCACCTCCCGGACTGACAATGCGGATCGGCTACGCCGCGCGGGCGGGCGCGATCCTTTCGGCCAACGTGTGAAAGCGTTGCAACTGGTCCCCGCGCAGCGCGCGCGTCTCGTCGCGGCCGACGAACACCTTGAACATGATGCCGCCGTCCACATTGATGAACGCGATGAAGGCCGACGCCTTGCCCATGAAGGGCCGCTCGACGAAAGCGACAGCCGCGCAGCGTTCGTGACGAAGATGGCCGTGAAGCCCCTTTGGCTGCATCAGGTTGAAATAGCCGCGGCCAACCTCGCCCGCCGGGATGGAGCCGGTGAATTCGAAGATCGCATCATCAGTGTGGACGATCAGCGTCACCTCGCCCCATTGCGCGACGTCGTTCATCGCGGCGCCAAACTCGCTGCCGCCGCCGATGCGCACCATCGTTTCCGGCAGTGCCTCGAGCACGGCGCGCGGCGTAACCTTGCGGTCCCGCGCCACGTCCTCGATGACAGCACCGGGATTCTCCGCCATATAGGCCTTGAGGTCGGCTAGGTCCGTGCTCAACATCGCACCCTCCCCGTCAAGCGGCGGCGCTGGACTTGCGCTCGCTCAGGATCACTTCAAATCCTTCAAACTTGGGATGGCCGAGATAGAGGCTTTCACCGGTCTTGTTGTCGGCGCGGGCGTGGGCGCGGCGGAACTCTTCCGATTTGGTCCAGGCTTCGAACGCGGCCTTGTCGACCCAGACCGTATGCGACGAATACAGCGTGTGATCGTCGGCGACGGGTCCCTTGAGCAGGTGAAACTCGACGAAGCCGGCCATGCTGCTGAGATAGGACTCGCGCGTGCGCCAGACGGTCTCGAAGGCCGCTTCGGAGCCAATCTTCACCTGGAACCGGTTCATTGCGATAAACATTTCAAAATCTCCTTGCTGCGTTGCTGGGTGCGCCTGGCGTACCGTTTGAGTTGGTTGGAAACACGCATGCACCGAAGCCGCGCTGGAGCATCAGCGCGGCCCGGTGCAACTTGATCGGTTTGTCAGCTCGTCGAACTAAACTCCGCCAAAGTGAATTTTCAATCCGGCCTTGTAGACCCTGCCCGGTCCGGGGCTCGACCACAACACGTCGTTCTGCGTGGTGCCGTCGCTGGAACTGCCGGGGATGGCGTAAGGCCGGTAATACTGGTTCAAGAGATTGTCGATCGAGGCCGAGAACACAATGTCCTTGGTCGCGTTCCAGGTCAGGTACAGATTGACCAGCTCATACCCGGTCGCGGGCAGATAGCCGGCGGGCACGTCGTTGTTGGCGCCGAACGAGGACCACTGCGCGGCCAGGATCAGCCTGCGGTCGAGCAGCCGCACGCCGCCGGTTGTCGTGATCTTGCGCGGCGTGATGGTCGCGAGCCCAATATTGGTCGCGACGTTCTTGCCACGGATCAGGTGGCCGGCGAGGCCGACATACCACAGGCCGGCGTCATACACCGTCTCGGCCTCGATGCCCTCGATCCGCGCCTGTGCGATGTTCTGGTACTGGAAGAACTGGCTGAAGAGGCCCGGGGTAGGGAAGAGGATGGGCGGCCGCGGCGTCGATCCAACGAGATCGATATAGTCGCTGACATCGTTACGGAACACGTTGAACTTGCCGCGGAAGCTGTCGTTGGCGCTGAAGATGTTGTCATACTTCAGGTTGATGCCGACTTCCTTGTTCTTGCCGACCTCCGGCCGCAGACTTGGATTCGGCAGGAAACAGAACAATCCGACCGTACCACCCGGGCAGGGAAAGAACGGAGGGCCGCCGCCGGTCGCGTGCTCGCCGGCAATCAGCGTTTCCGTGATCGAGGGCGCACGATAGCCTTCGGCATAGCTGACATAGGGCGTGAAACCCGCCACCGGCGTCACACCGATGGTGATCTTCGGCGAGAAGCGGTCGCCGCCGCCACCGGTTGCCACCGTCGGCGAGTGAAGCTCGTAGCGGTCGTAGCGGATCGCGCTGACCGCCTCGAACCAGGTCGAATAATTCTGCTTCAACTGCGCGAAGCCGCCGGAAACGGTGCGCAGGCCGCCGGGCGTGGTGATGTTGGAGTTGCCACGGCTGTCGGATGTTCTCACGTCATCCTGGAAGGCATCGATGCCGAACGTAACCGCGTTCCGCCAGTCGCCGACATTGAAGCGCGTCGTATTGTAGACGTCGATCCCGAGCGTATCGATCACATAGCCGCGCTTGTCGCCGACGCAGCCGGAGACGTTATTGCCGACGTTACCGGCGCCGCAAAAGGCGGCCCCGCCGGTGCTAATATGAGCGGTTTTGATCTGGTCGTTATCGGTGCGATTGCCGTAGAGCGACAGATTCCAGTCCCACAGATTGTCGTCCGGCTTGCTGTATTTCCAGGTGAGCGTGCCGGTGTAGTTCTTGGCGTCGGACGCATAGACCGACGACCCCTGGAAGAGTGCGCGCTGCGCCGCGGTCAGAACCGGCCCGCGATTGAACTGGCCGATGCTGTACTGGTAGTCCTGAAAGATGCCGCCGAGCTTGATCTCGTGGCCGTCAGCCGGCCGTACCGTGACCTTCATCAGGCCGGCCGCGATCTCGTTACCGGTATTGCCGATCTCAGTACCGTTGCCGTCCTTGTAGTTGCCCTGCGTGCGGTAGACCGCGCCGCCGAACACATCGACATCGGGATTGACGCGCACGCCGCCGAAGATCGAGCCGAGGCCGCGAGCGCTGTTGGTACCGCCGGAGCCGGTCATATCAACGCCCCAGCGCTCGCCCGGGCGCACGACGTCGTTGATATCCTTGGTGCGGAACGAGACCACGCCGCCGATCGCGCCGGAGCCGTAGATGTTCGCGGTCGGGCCGCGCACGATGTCGACGCCGCCGACCAGTTCGGGATCGAGGAAGAACGAGCCGTTGGCATTGTGGCCGGTCCGCTGATAGTTCTGCCGCGCGCCGTCGACGACAACAGCGACGCGGCCGAAATCCTGCAGGCCGCGGATGTTGATGACGGTCGAGGGGTCGTCGCCGCGCTCCTGGAACGAAACACCTGGCACGTTGTAGAAGATATCGGACAGCCGGTTCGGCTGCAGGCCCTGGATCTGCTCGAGCGTCACCACGCTGACGGGAGCCAGCGCGTCGATCGCGCGCTCCTCGGTCTTCGAGGCCGCTACCGTGATCGTATCGAGCGATTGCACCGGTCCAGCGCCGATCTGCGCCATCGCATTCCTGACGGGCGTCGGGGCTTGCTGCGCCTGCTGCGGCTTGGCTTGCTGGCGCTTGGCTTGCTTCTGTTTCTTCTGCTCCGAAGAGCGCGTAATCGTCTCCGCGTCGAGCGCCTGCGCGAACGCCGCGCCTGACGACATCAATGCGAACGAAAATGCCGACGCGCCCAAAACCAAGGCGCGCGAATGCCTGACCCCGAAAGCCATATTGCCCCAACCTGTTGTTCTGTCTCTTGGGTTTGGCTGGCGGGAGCCGCGGTGATGAGCGGCTGCTTGCTGGCTACCAATTTCTCGCGACCGGGCACCCCCGCTCGTATCGCGTCTATCTTGGTTACGCCGCGTTGCGGAACCGGTCAATAATGCCAGGGCGCACTTTATATCGATTGTAAAGTGCAGCAGTTGGATTGCGCGTCGATCAAATTATACAAGCAGCTGTTCGGGAACATTGGGGACACAACAGCAATTATGGCGGCACCTTCAGGAGATAATGTCGGAGGCGCCGGAAAACGTTCCGAAAATCCGTCGCCTGCGACGCGCCTTCTCACCATGAACGGCAGCCGGATCGACAGCCGCGAGCTGTTCGCGACCGAGCGCGAAATCATCATCGCGCATGGCGAGGACAACTACCGCTTGCGGCTGACGTCGCAGAACAAGCTGATCCTGACCAAATGACCCGACCAGGTGAACCGGTAATGGCATTTTGTCGCACGCTCGCATTGTCGGCCGCCGCGGGTGCTTTCCTGCTTGGCGGCACAGCACTCGCCGCGGGCATTACGGTGCATGATGCACGTAACCGCGACGTCACCATCAGCGATCCCGCGCGAATCGTCTCGATCGGCGGCGCGATTACAGAAATCCTCTACGCGCTCGGTTTCGAGGACCGCCTTGCCGGCGTGGACTCCACCAGCTTCTATCCGCCCGCGGCGCTGCGCGACAAGCCGAACGTCGGCTATATGCGCCAGCTTTCGGCCGAGGGCGTTCTTGGGCTCAATCCCTCGCTGGTGCTGGCGGTGCAGGGATCCGGTCCGAAGGAAACCATGGACGTGCTGGAGGCAGCCAAGGTGCCGCTGGTGCTGGTGCCCGAAACCTTTTCGGAAGCGGGACTGATCGACAAGATCAAGCTGGTCGGTCACGCCATGGGCGCGGACAAGCGCGCTGAATGCCTGACGGCGGCGGTCGCCGGCGATCTGGCCCAGCTGCGGGAGCTGCGCGCCAAGGTGACCAAGCCGGTCCGCGTGATGTTCGTGATGTCGCTGCTGAACGGCCGCGCGATGGCCGCCGGCCACAAGACTGCTGCGAACGAGATCATTGCACTGGCCGGCGGTGTCAACGCCATCGACGGCTATGACGGCTACAAGATCATCAATGACGAGGCGATCGTCGCAGCCAAACCCGACGTGGTGCTTTCGATCCAGCGCGGCAAGGACTCGGTGGCCGCGGAAGCCGTGTATGTCCACCCCGCCTTCGCGCTGACCCCGGTCGCGGCCAACAAGACCTTTATCTCCATGGAAGGCCTCTATCTGCTCGGCTTCGGCCCGCGTACGGCAGCCGCAGCGCGCGATCTCTCGGTCAAGCTCTATCCGGCGCTGGCGCCTCAGGCGGAGAAGTTCAAGCCCGCGGCACTCACCGCCGATTGCCGGCAATGACCGCTCTCACTGATGCTGGCGCGAAGCGCCGCAGCGGGTATGCGCTGCGACCGCCCGCTTCCCTCACCCTCATCTGCCTGCTCGCCGCGCTTGCCGGTGCGGCGCTGGTCGCGCTCACGATGGGCGCCGCCGGAATTCCGATGGCGCGGCTGCCTGCCGCGCTCGGCCTGTGGGCGGACGCTTCAGCCAGTCCAACGCTCGCGCGCGACCAGCTCGTGCTGTGGTCGATCCGGATTCCGCGGATCGCCGCCGCGGCGATGGTTGGCGCCCTGCTCGCCGCGTCGGGGGCGATCATGCAGGGGCTGTTTCGCAACCCGCTCGCCGACCCCGCGCTGGTCGGCGTTTCCTCCGGCGGCGCATTGGCAGCCGCCGCGGCGATCGTCATCACCGACAGCCCGATCGGCCAAAGCCTTCATTTCATGCAAAACCAGTTGCTGCCGATTGCGGCCTTCGCGGGCTCGCTGGTGACGACGATCGCCCTTTATTCGATCGCGAGCCGTTCGGGTCGCACCTCGATTGCGATTTTCCTGCTGGCAGGCATTGCCATCGCCGCCATCGCCAATGCCGGCATCGGGCTGCTCGTGTTCATCGCCGACGACCGCCAGTTGCGCGACATCACGTTCTGGATGCTGGGCTCGCTGAGCGGCGCGACCTGGCCCAAGCTCGCCGCGCTGGCGCCGGTGCTGGGGCTCGCTTTGATCGCCTGCGTCTGGATCGCGCGTGGGCTCGATGTGCTGGTGCTCGGCGAGGCCGAGGCGTTTCACAGCGGCGTCGACGTCGAGCGGTTGAAGCGGATTTCGATCGTGCTGGTGTCGGCGATGACGGGGGTCGCGGTTTCCGTCTGCGGCGTGGTCGGCTTTGTCGGCATCGTGGTGCCGCATCTGCTCCGGCTGGCGATCGGGCCGGCGCACCGGCTGCTGCTGCCAGCCTCGATGCTGTTAGGTGCGGTGCTGCTGGTGGGCGCCGATACGCTGGCCCGCACCATCGTGGCGCCCGCGGAAATGCCGATCGGCGTCCTGACGGCGGCGATCGGCGCGCCGTTCTTCCTGGGCATGCTGTTGCGCCAGCGCGGGCTGGTTTCGCTATGACCGCCATTCTCGAAGCGCAATCGATCTCGATGACGATCGGGGGCGCCACGCTGGTCGATGCGATCGATCTGCACATCAAAGCCGGCGAGATGGTCGCAATCGTCGGTCCCAACGGCGCCGGCAAATCGACGCTGCTGCGGATGCTGTCCGGCGATCTCCGCCCGACGCGCGGGCAGATCAAATTGAAGCAGCGCGATATGCACGCCTATCCGCCGCGCCTTCTCGCCCATCACCGCGCGATGCTGTCGCAGCATGTCAACGTCACCTTCCCGTTCACGGTCGAGGAAATCGTCCATATGGGCGCGGGCGACGCCGGCCGCGCCACCGCGCAGCGGCTGGTCGATGCCGCGCTCGGCGAAGTCGATCTGGCGCATTTCAGCCACCGGCAATTGCCGACGCTCTCCGGCGGCGAGCAGCAGCGCGCGCATTTTGCCCGCGTGCTGGTGCAGCTCGCCTGCGGCGAAGAACAGCACGGCCCGGGCCTGCTGCTGCTGGACGAGCCGACCTCCAGCCTCGACATGCGCCACCAGATCGACCTGGTGGAAACGGCGCGGCGGCGCGCGCAGAACGGCACCGCCGTGATCGCCGTGCTGCACGACCTCAATCTGGCGATGCGCTTCGCCGACCGGATCGTGCTCCTGCATCGCGGCAAGCTCGCCGTCGATGGCGGCCGCGCCGAGGCGATCACGGCCGAGACCATCCGCCGGATTTTTGAGGTCGACGTCACGATCGACTATACCGATCAGGGCGTGCCGTTCCTGCTGCCGCAGACGATGCGGCCGGCAGGCCCGCCGACGGCATAACGCCGCAGCGTTATCCCACGGCGTTACAGCTTCTTCACGGAACTGTCAGCCAATTGTAACAACCCCTCCGCAAGACAGGCGCGTCGTCATCCCACAGGAGATCCGCCATGCGCGTGTCATTGTTCTGCTCCGTCGCGTCAGTCTTTCTGGCCGGCGCCGCCTTCGCCCAGGGCGAGGGTGAGTTTCCCGCCACGCTGAAGGGCCACGCCGTGCTGCCGGCGCAGACCTTCATCGATGCGCCCACCGATGCGCCCGACGATCTCAAGACCGCGGGCAAATACACCACCGGCAAGCGCGTCGATGCCGTCGGCACCGTGATGGGCAAATCATATGAGCGGCCGACCGGCGTGTCGCTGCCGTTCAAGGGCCAGCCGCTGCAGGGCCATTCCGGCATCAAGGTGATGCCGGACGGTTCGTTCTGGGTGCTCACCGACAACGGCATGGGCTCGCGCTACAACTCGGCCGACTCGATGCTCTATCTCAACCGCCACAAGATCGACTGGGCGACCGGCAAGATCGAGCGGCAGGAAACCATCTTCCTGCACGACCCAGACAAGAAAGTGCCGTTCCGCATCCTGCATGAGGACACCGCAAAGCGTTATCTCACCGGCGCCGACTTCGACACCGAAGGATTTCAGATCATCGGCGACACTTTCTGGATCGGCGATGAGTTCGGCCCCTATGTGCTGAAGGCTGACAAGACCGGCAAGATCCTGGCCGTGTTCGACACCATGGCCGACGGCAAGCCGGTGCGCTCGCCCGATCATTGGTCGGTGCAGTCGCCGGCAGCACCCGGCGCGAGCTACACCACGGTCAATCTGCGCCGCTCCAAGGGATATGAAGGCTTTGCAGCCTCGAATGATGGCAAGTTCCTCTACGGCCTGCTCGAAGGCCCGCTGTGGGACGCCGAGAAGAAGGACGTTGAAAAGATCGACGGCAAGGAAGCTGCGCGGATTCTCGAATTCGACGTCGCGGCGGAGAAGTTTACCGGCCGCTACTGGAATTACGTGTTCGAGCAGAACGGCAACGCCATCGGCGACTTCAACATGATCGACGCGGCGAGCGGCCTGATCATCGAGCGCGACAATGGCGAAGGCACCGCCGACAAGGCTTGTCCGGCCGGCCAGCGCGGCGAGAACTGCTTTGCAGATCTGGCGAAATTCAAGCGCGTCTACAAGATCGAACTCTCAGACGCCAATGTCGGCAAGCCGGTGCGCAAGATTGCCTATATCGATTTGATGAAGATCCGCGATCCCGACAACAAGGCGCGCAAGCCGCTCAACGACGGCGTGCTGACCTTCCCGTTCTTCACCATCGAGAACGTTGACCGCGTCGACGACACGCATATCATCGTCGGCAACGACAACAATTTGCCGTTCTCGTCGAGCCGCGATCCCAACAAGGCGGATGACAATGAGTTCGTGCTGCTTGAGGTGGGCGAGTTTTTGAAGGCGAAATGAGTTCGTCGTCGCACACGACTTCGTCGTCCCTGCGAACGCAGGGACCCATACCGCGTGATCTCTCTTTTGACTGCCATGGCAGACGCCTTCGTTCAAAAACGAAGGCCGGTGGCTATGGGTCCCCGCGCCCCGTGCGCAATTGCGCACTAGGCGGGGACGACGTGGGGAGAGATGGTGCGCAAGACGACGTCCCCGTCATCCTCCTAGGCATGACGGGGAAGCTCGTGGGCTTCAGCAAAGTCTCAGCCCGCCGGCACCATCACGACGCCCTTGTCCTTGGGCCAGCGTATCGCAGGTTGGTCGCGGTCGGCGGGGTCGTGGATGACAGCATTTCGACCTGGATCTCCTCGTTCTCGCTGACCGGCAACTGATCCTTGATCGCGATCCGGATCGGGAAGTCGTGGCCGTTGCGCACCGTGGTCTTGAATGCGCGTTCGTCGGTCTTCGACGTCGTCACGATCAGGCCGGCCGATCCCTCGTTGCGCTTGACGACGGTGCGTTCGATCTTGATCTTGTCGTCGGCGCCGAAGCCGAGCCGCACGGTCTCGTCCTTGGCCGCAGCGGCCATCTGCCCGCGGCCGACGAACGCGCCGTCGCGGTAGATCGCGACCCGGCCGGGCAGTAGCGGTGCGTCCTCGTTCTGCTTGAAGCTGGCTTCCAGGAACGCGGTCGGGTCCAGCACCGGCACGGCACGGACCGTAAGATCGGGCGCAATGCTCGCACTGGAGATGCGCAGGCTCTTGGCGCCTTCGCTGGCGCCGAGGCTGACGCGCCCCGGAATCTTGAACACCACCTGGAAGCCGCTGACATCAGCTGCGGCCTGTTGCTCGGCCGCCTTCTCCATCACGGGCTCATCGCTCTTCCCCCCGGTGGCGCGGAACTGCCGCAGCCTGTCCGGGGGCGGTACAGCCGAGGGCATTGCATGATCCGACGCGGACGCCGCGGCCATCGGACGCGGTACTTGCGGGTATTGAACGACGAGCGACTTCAGGTCGGGCGCGCTGCCGCCGCGTGCGGTTCGCACGGTGGAAACGGCGAGCGCGACATTGGACCAGTCCTCGCCGGTGTTTTGCGTGATTTCGGCACGGCGCACCAGTTCGAGCGCGGGCTTGCGGTCTTTCGCGCCGGTGTCGAGGCGGGCGTCGTAGAGCGGCGTCCAGCGCGCGTTGCGCACGGCGTAGGTCACCCGCAGCGTTGCTTTCGTCGCGGCGGCCGCCGCGAGCTCGATCCGGACTTCCAGCTTGCTCGGCGGCTTCTGCGCCCGATCCTGTTCGAGACGCGCGATTTCGCGGTCGAGTTCGCGCTGCTTGCGCCCGGCATCGCGGATGGCGGCGTCAGCGCTGGCGACTTCATCGCCGACCGCGGCAAAGGCGGCGCGCCATTCGGCGATCGGCCGCGCTTCGCCCTTGTCGCCGATTCCGGCCGGAGACGTATCCGCAAAGCGCTCGGCGAATTTGCGCCGCGCGGTCGCCGCATCGATCGCGCCTTGTAAGTTGGCTCGCTCGTCCTTCAGCGCCTCGATGCGTTTGTCGAGTTCGGGCAGGTTGACCGGCGGCGCCGCGCGCGGCGGTTTTGCGTCAATCGCACCGATCGTGAGTTTCGCGCCCGCCTCACCCTCGACCCGCAGCGAGGACGGATCGAGCGTGAGCGGAAAATCCTTGAGAACGGCGGAATTCTCGCCTGCCGGCAGATCGAGCGAGATGATCCGCGTGACGCTCGCGCCATCGGGATAGACCGTGACGGCATCCACCGCCGAACTGGCGGCCACGTCCGCCGCCCGCACCGGGCCGCCGGCAAGCGCCGTGAACACGACGAGGCTCGTCGTCCAAAAAACGTTCGTAATCAATCGCATGGATACCCTCCTGAACCGTTCGCCGGCTGGCGACGCGCCAACCCCCACCACTCCCGGTCGTGAGACGCGGCGAGAAGGAAACTGGTTCGATTGGGACTTCCATGTAGTTTCGCCGTGGCGGGACCCACGGCGAAGAGTAAGCAATCCCCTCTCTGAAGGGAAAAGAGCGACGCGCGGTTAGAACACCAGCGCCTTAGCCTGCTTCACCTGCGGCAAGGCCTGCACCTTCGTCAGCACGTCCGCCGGGACCGGCCCGTCGATCTCGACCAGCGCGATGGCGTCGCCGCCCTGCTTGGTGCGGCCGAGATGGAAGGTGGCGATATTGATCTGGGCCGCGCCGAGCAGGCCGGCGAAGCTGCCGATGAAGCCGGGCTTGTCCTCGTTGGTGACATAGATCATCGACTTGCCGAATTCGGCATCGACGCGGATGCCCTTGATGTCGACCAGCCGCGGCTTGCCGTCATGATAGACGGTGCCGGACACCGAGCGTTCCTGCCGTTCGGTGGTGACGGTGACGGTGATCAGGCTTTCATAGTCGCTCTGCGCCGCGCGCACGATTTCATCCACCACCATGCCACGCTCTTTCGCGACGACCGGCGCCGAGACCACGTTGACGTCGCCCAGCATCGGCCGCAGCAGGCCCGACAGCACTGCCGAGGTGATCGCCTTGATCTTCATCTCGGCGACTTGTCCCTCATAAGTGATCTCGACCTTGAGGATTCCGCTCTCGGTGAGCTGGCCCGCGAACGAGCCGAGCTTCTCGGCGAGCTCGATGAACGGCTTCAGCTTCGGCGCCTCTTCCGCCGTGATCGAGGGGAAGTTCACCGCATTCGAGATCGCGCCGGTCAGCAGATAATCCGACATCTGCTCGGCGACCTGCAGTGCGACGTTCTCCTGCGCTTCCGTGGTGGAAGCGCCGAGATGCGGCGTGCAGATCACGTTGGGATGGCCGAACAGCACGTTCTTGGTGGCGGGCTCCTCGACGAACACGTCGAAGGCGGCGCCCGCGACATGCTTGGAATTCAGCGCGTCGAGCAGCGCCTGCTCGTCGACCAGGCCGCCGCGCGCGCAGTTCACGATCCGCACGCCCTTCTTCATCTTGGCGAGCGCCGCCGCGTCGATGATGTTTTTGGTCTTCTCGGTCAGCGGCGTGTGCAGCGTGATGAAATCGGCGCGCTTGAACAATTCGTCGAGTTCGACCTTCTCGACCCCGATGTCCTTGGCGCGCTCCGGCGACAGGAACGGATCGAACGCGACCACCTTCATTTTCAGACCGAGCGCGCGGTCGGCGGCGATCGAGCCGATATTGCCGCAGCCGACCACGCCCAGCGTCTTGCCGGTGATCTCGACGCCCATGAAGCGGTTCTTCTCCCACTTGCCGGCCTGGGTGGAGGCGTCGGCCTGCGGAATTTCACGCGCCAGCGCCAGCATCAGTGTGATGGCGTGCTCGGCGGTCGTGATCGAATTGCCGAACGGCGTGTTCATCACGATGATGCCCTTGGCGGTCGCCGCGGGAATTTCGACGTTGTCGACGCCGATGCCGGCGCGGCCGATCACCTTCAGCCTGGTGGCCTTGTCGATGATCTTCGCGGTCGCCTTGGTCGCGGAGCGGATCGCAAGACCGTCGTAATTGCCGATGATCTCGGCGAGCTTGTCCTTGTCCTTGCCGAGATTGGGCTGGAAGTCGACGTCGACTCCGCGATCCTTGAAGATCTGGACGGCAGCGGGAGACAGCGCGTCGGAAATGAGAACTTTGGGCTTTGTCATTTGGTCTACCTGAAGAGCTAATGAAGGGAGCCGCGCTCGGCGGCGGTGACGGGAATTCCGGTACGCAAGGTGGAGGCGATCGAACTGCCCTCGAGCGGCACGGCGTCGAGGATTCGTCCCTTGAGAATGTCGCCTGTGAGCGCGCGGCCGATCGCGTCTTGAACGTCCTGCCACGCGCCGGAGTGATCGACGCCAAGCATCCAGCTTTGTTCGGCGTTGCCGGGGAGCATCGCCAACATCAGCCAGGCGCCCTGCACCGTCTTGACGCCATCAAGCTCTCGGGCCAGCGCCGCGATCAAGGTCACGGGGATTTCCTTGGGATGGCCCAGCAATACCTGCTGCGGCTCCTCCGTGACGATGGTCCTCGGACCATCGTCGAACTGGCCCGCAAGCAATCGCTTCACTTCGCGGGGCGTAAACTCCTTGCCGTAGTCCGAGCCAGGGTTGAGCAAGAACGGCGCGTCCGGATAGCGTTCGAACAGATCGCGCGTCCGGTCCGGCGCAACGATGTGGTCGTCCTTGAACCAGATGCGCGCCCGCGACGGCGCCGTGAAGAACGGGATCAGCCTCTCCTCGCCGCGCATGGCGCTCGGCAGGGTCAATTTGGTGCCTTGGGGTATCGTGACCTTGCCGTCAGGCCCCGGGACGATCGGACTGCCGTCGGACACCAGCACAACGAACACTTCGGCATCCATCAGCGCGCGAGCGAAGCCGGGCCGCTCGGCCGGCTCCGCCGATGCACGCATCAGCAAACGCTCGATATCGTTCTCAGGTTCGAACATGGGATGGCCTGTGAAAGGTGTTGCCGTGCGGAAAATCCGCACGGCCGAACTTCACGTTGCCTTACGTCAAGCCGCCTTCGGCAGCGCAGCCTTGGTCTCGGCGAACGCCCAATCGATCCACTGCGTCAGCAGCGCGACGTCGGAAGCTTCCACGGTGGCGCCGCACCAGATCCGCAAGCCTGCCGGCGCATCGCGGTAATAGGCAAAATCGTAACCCGCGCCTTCCTTCTCAACCAACGCAACGAGCTTTTTCGAGAACTCGGCCTGCGCATCCGCCGTCAGCGAGGTGATCGCGGGATCTGTGAACTTGAGGCACACCGAGGTGTTGGAACGGATCGAGGAATCCTTCGCCAGGAAATCGATCCACGGCGTCTTCGCCTTCCAGTCCGACAGCACCTTGGTGTTGGCGTCGGCGCGCGCGATCAGCGCCTTGAGGCCGCCGATCGATTTCGCCCAGTTCAGCGCATCGAGATAATCCTCGACGCACAGCATCGACGGCGTGTTGATGGTCTCGCCTTCGAAGATGCCCTGGTTGAGCTTGCCGCCCTTGGTCAGGCGGAAAATCTTCGGCAGCGGCCAGGCCGGCTTGTAGGTTTCGAGCCGCTCCACCGCGCGCGGTGAGAGGATCAGCATGCCATGCGCGGCTTCGCCGCCCAGCGCCTTCTGCCAGGAGAACGTCACCACATCGAGCTTTGCGAAATCGAGCGGCTGCGCGAAAGCGGCAGAGGTCGCGTCGCAGATGGTGAGACCCTGACGATCAGCGCTGATCCAGTCGGCGTTCGGCACACGCACGCCCGAAGTCGTGCCATTCCAGGTGAAGACGATGTCGGAGGCCTGATCGACCTTGCTCAAGTCGGGAAGATCGCCATAGCTGGCATGCAGCTTGGTGACGTCCTTCAGCTTCAATTCCTTGACGATGTCGCTGACCCATCCCTCGCCGAAGGATTCCCAGGCGATCGTGGTGACGGGGCGCGCGCCGAGCAGCGACCACAGCGCCATTTCGACCGCACCGGTATCGGACGCCGGCACGATGCCGATCTTGTAATCGGCGGGCACTTCAAGCACTTCGCGCGTCAGTTCGATCGCGAGCTTGAGCTTGGACTTGCCGACCTTCGCACGATGCGAGCGGCCGAGGGCTGCGTCCTTGAGATTTTGGGGGTTCCAGCCGGGGCGCTTGGCGCAGGGGCCGGAGGAAAAATGCGGCACGTTCGGCCGCGAAGCGGGCTTCGCTACGGTCATGATCTATCCTTCCAGATAGTAAGCCTCCCGTTGGGGGGAGGTGTCCCGCGGCGGTCATTAGGGGAATCGTGCCCGATCGTCAAGAAACTTCGGGCGCTTCACGCTCGATTGATGGCTGTTCACCCGCGGCAGGCACCGGCCCTTGCTGCAAAAGCTCGGCGGCATCAGTGACCAGTTTGGCAGCCTCCCGCCGGCTCGAGACCTTCAAAATGCTGGTCTCTCCGGCCTGCACTACATATTCGCTTCCGATCCGGACAATCGAATATTTTTTCATCTGAAATCCCCAAGCTGCCCAAAGCCCCATGGGATACGCTGGCATAGCGGAGACGTTCCGGTCCGTAAAATCACGGACGCATGCGTAGTTTATCGGTTGTTAACCGGATCGGAGAGTGAGGACTACCTCAGGCATTCATCGCAAATGCGCTTCAACTGCAGTTCGCTGACCTTTATTCTGACGCGTCTTCTTTACGAGAACCGAATTCCACCCACGGATCTAGTCCGAGGGCATGCTTCGCTCGAAAACGCCATCGCGATCAAAACCGCACGGTCATGCCGACATGGCTGGGCGCAAAGCCCAGCCGCTCGTAAAACCGTTGCGCATCGACGCGGGTGTGATGCGTCAGCAATTCGACCACCTTGCATCCCTTGGCCCGCGCTTCGGCAACCGCCCACTGCACCATCTGCTCACCAATGCCGCGGCTGCGGCAGTGTTTGGCCACACGAACATCCTCTAGCAGACCGCGCGAAGCGCCCTGCGAGCTCAGCCCCGGCAGAATGCACAGCTGCAGACAGCCGACCACGGCGCCCTCGCCGTCCTCGGCAACGACGAGTTTGATGTTCGGGTCGCGATCAACCGTCTCGAACGCCGTGAAATAGGATTGCGGCAACGGGTCTTCGATCCGCTCACGACCGCCGCCAAGCGGATCATCTGCCAGCATGGCGACGATGATGCCGACGTCCTCGCGGCGCGCGCGGCGGATGGTGACCACTGAAATGGCAGACATGACAATTTCCGATGAAGTCAGCGCGCCGGCGGCAGGCCGAGGAATTTTTCGGTCGCGCCGATCCAGCGGCGCACCGCGGCATAGCCGTCGAGATGAAAGCCGCCTTCATGCGCCACGCGCGTATAGGCCAGCAGCGATATGTCGGCGAGCGTGACGGCGTCGCCGACCAGAAATGGCGTGATGGCGAGCTGGTGCTCCATCCGCGCCAGCGCCGCATAGCCGCGCTTGACCTTGTCGGGATCGAGATCGGAAATCGGCTTGCCCAGATAGAACATCTGGAAGCGGCATACGGCGATGTAGGGCTCATGGCTGTACTGTTCCCAGAACAGCCACTCGTCCATCTTCCCTGCCGCGAACGCATCCTGCGGAATGAGACGAGAACCGCGCGCGAGATAACGGATGATGGCGTTGGATTGCGCCAGCGTGCGGCCGTCGTCGAGTTCGATCGTCGGCACCTGGCCGGCGCCGTTGAGCTTGAGGAACTCCGCGGTGCGCGTCTCGCCCTTGAGCGTATCGACCGCTATCCAAGTGTAGGGCAGCGCGAGATGGTCGCACACCCACTTCACCTTGAGGCAATTGCCGGAATTGGTATCGCCGTAGACCTTCATGTGCAGCCCTCGTTGGGGCGACACTGCAACAGGCGGCGGCAAATCTGTCAACGGCGTCCGGATGGCGCCGCCGGCGAGATCAGAACTTGTAGCCGAGGCCTGCCTTCACCGTGTTGACACTGGTCTCGACATTCTTGTTGCTACTGAACCGGAGATGCTCCCACTCGGCACGAAGGAAAAGCCCCGCGTATAGCATTACGTCGACACCCATACCTCCGGCGAAGCCCGTGATGAAATGGGAGTTGGCGTTGTCCGTCAAGCTAGTCGTGCCCCCGTAATTTGGAAGCGGGGGAACGGCGGCGCCGACATACTGATAATTAAGGGTCACATCGGCCCTGCGATTGATGTTCGCCTGCCCCAGCGCGACGCCGACAAATCCATAAGGCAGGAAATTGTCGACGGGGTATGCGGCTCGCGCCCGCAACGAGCCGTAATCGGTGATCTTCATCGAGGCCGACGAGGATGCGGTAGCGTACGACACGTAGTCGACCGGGTACTGGAACACGCGGGACTGACTCCCACTGTTGGCTCCGAAGAAATTGCCGTGGGTATAGTTCAGCTCAACACCGATGACGGCCTCGCTAAACTGAAAATTGTAGCCGATGAACCCGCCAAAGCCGCTGCTTTGCATATGGGCCTTGCCGAGCATGGGCCACTGGGAGATATTGAACTGCGCTTCCAGATCGACGTTGTTCAGGAGCTTGGCGAGCAAGTCCTGGCCGGAGTTGGTAAAGTCCATGTCCGCCGCGCCGTGGGAAGCGTGGCCACCGATATAGCCGCCGCCCCAGTTGACGCTGGCTTTGCTCAACCCGTCGGTGAAGCTGCCGCGGAGAAAGGGCAAGTCCGGCATGTCAGCCGCCTGCGTGCCGCTTACCACTCCGCACATCACAGCCACCAGCAACAATCGACGCATCGCAACGCTCCATCAGCACACCCTGAACTTGCGTTGATCATCGCCTGTTAACCTTAACCAATCGTTCTCGCGGCATCTAATTGGCGAGATCTTGTCGGAAAGCCGGCGAACATTTTTCGTCTGCGCTGCATCCGCATCGGCATGCGCCAAAAGCAAACGGCGCGGGAAACTCCCGCGCCGTTCGACAACCGTTAACGAATGGAAGTCGCGATTAACCTTTGCGCATCAGCGGCGGTGGCGCGTAGACCTGCGGGCTGGTCAGATCCCAGCGCACGCCGAGCTTCAGGTCATGCGAGGTGATGTTCTTGAAGGTCATCGGATTGTTGAAGTTGTTGGTGCCGTCGAAAGCGCGGAGGTCGCCCGTCAGGCCGTCGCCCATGTCGAGATAGCGATAGGCGAGTTCGACAGTGAAGTTCGGCGTGACCTTGTAGGCCAGACCTGCATGGACCGCCCAGGCAAAATTCCACTTCGACACGTTGTCGCCGAACGCAAGACCCGGCAATGCCGGACCAACGCCACCGTTCAGCGCGATGCTCTGATCGGTGAAGCCGTTGATAGCAACCCGCGCGCCACCGACGCCGGCGCCGATGAACGGGGTGATGCACCACCAGGTACCGAGATCGACATAGGCGTTGGCGAGAACGACCCACTCGTTCTTGGTGGCGTGATAGGTGTCGGTGCCGACGCCGCCGACATAGGTGATGCGATCGGTGCCGAAGAAACTTGAATTGCCGCGGTATTCACCGGTGACGTCGGCGCGGAACCAGTTGTTGACCTTGTAACCGACGCCGAGGCCGAAGATGCCCGCGCTGCTGAAGTTCAGGGTCTGAACCGACGACGTGTTGTTGCGGTCGAGCAAGTTGTTGAGACGATCGACGCGCTGATTGCTGAAGCCGATGTCGCCGCGCAGATACCAGCCGCCGAAATCTTCGACCACCGGGGGTGCGTACGGGGGCGGCGCAATGGCCATGTCGGCAGCAAACGCCGCCTGCGACAACAATGTGGCCGCACCGGCGGCAATGAAAGACTTAACGCTACGCAT
Organism: Bradyrhizobium sp. SRL28; assembly: GCF_018596315.1. GTDB lineage: Bacteria > Pseudomonadota > Alphaproteobacteria > Rhizobiales > Xanthobacteraceae > Bradyrhizobium. The sequence continues at coordinate 455,018 of NZ_JAHEAG010000003.1, forward strand.
GGGCTTCGTCCTTTTGTCCGGTGAGGCTGACTGCAATGGGCCCCACTTCAAAAACTCACGGACGGACGATCGCATTAAATGCTTAAGCGGCGCTTAACCCTAATTTTTAAGGTTGACAAACTCTGACTTTTTCCCGCGCCCCCTGTTCGCGACGCGAAAGTTAATGCTTCTGCGCCACGGATAAATGGCGAAACTGCCATACGTCCTAACGATCTATTGAAGGAAGACGCTCGTCATCCGCAGCGTTAAGGTTTTGTTGACGCGACGGCATCGCCAGTCGCGCGCGCCAAATTTAGCCAGCCGACCAAAGCGCGCCCTCGGCGCGTTGATGCAATCTGAGCATCCCCAACCCAACGCCAGCGAGCGCAGCGTAACGACCATCACTTGATGTTGCTCCCGATCCAATCAAGCACAAAATCCGCCACCTGAAGGTTGTTTCTGTCCTGCATCATCATGTGGGAGTTACCCTTCATCCCCACATCGGGAAGCCGGATGAGAGTGGCCTTTCCTCCTTGCTGCTTGTTGATGCGCTCCACCACAGCCCTTCGTCCTTCGTAGCGAGCGCGACCGGTAAAGACGGGAGCATCCAGGTGGTCGCCAAACAGTTCGAGCACCGGAATGCCCCGATAAGCTTCGATCTGGGCCTCGGTAGGGACAATGGCCTGCGCACCTTCGATGTTGACCACCGCCTTGACCAGACGGGGTCGAATCTCGACGAGGGCATCCGCAAAGGGGCCGGCGAGCGAATGCACGACGACCACGGCCGGACCGATCTTGTCGAGCAACGCCGCAAGTGCGCGAGGGGCGGTCGCCATCGCGCCGCCTTCGAGCGTCGCTTCTCCGAACGGCACACCTTGCGACCCGAAGGCAGCGAACGCCTCGGTCGGATATTGGGTGTCGGGAAACGCCGTTCCGGATGACGGCCCGAAACGAAAGAGCGGCCACGCCAGCTCGGCTGTCACCATCAGCACGTTGCCCGGCAAAGCGGCCACGCTGGACTCAGCCTTCGCCTGGTTAATTGCCGTCGCGTTGAACCCCGAGCGGCCTCGGCCGGGCGTATCAACGACGTAGACCGCGTAGCCCTTGCGCGCCAGGTAGGTGGCCCAGCCCTCGCGACCATCCGGCGTGGTCTCGTAACTGACGCCGGTCAACCCGCCGCCGTGGACCAGCACGATCGGCACCGGATTGGTGCGTTGGGCCGGGATCCGATAATGCACATACATCTGGTTGACGGTCACGGTGCCGGGCCGCGAAGGCCCTGCAGGAGACGCACCCGGATTCGTTGACACCAAGGACGTTCCGCCGACGAAGAACGTGCCTTCGTCTGCCAGATTGAGGGGGCCGCCGAGAGAATTCGCCGGGGCCCTCTCGCTCGTGGCAGAGCCCGCCAGGAGAACGACGCCAACAGAGAATAAAACGCGCGATAGTGAGTCCATGCGATTGCCTTCCCTTTTTGTGCATTCGTCAATGTGTAGCGGGCGCGCGGTCAGGCCGCCGCGCGTCACCGGCTCAGGGGCTGGCGCTCATGCTGGAAGCCCTTCAGCAGATCCAGCGCCACGTCGATGATCATGTCCTCTTGTCCACCGACCATCTTGCGCCTGCCCAGTTCGACCAGAATGTCGACAGCCTTCAGTCCATACTTGTCTGCCGCGATCTCCGCGTGGCGCAGGAAGCTCGAGTACACGCCGGCGTAACCGAGGGCCAATGTCTCCCGGTCAACACGCACCGGCCGGTTCTGCAGGGGCCGCACAATCTCGTCTGCAGCATCCATCAGCGTGTACAGGTCGGTGCCGTGATTCCAGCCCATGCGATCGGCCGCCGCGATGAATACTTCCAGCGGAGCGTTGCCCGCACCGGCGCCCATGCCGGCCAGGCTGGCGTCGACGCGGTCGCAGCCCTCCTCCACGGCGACGATCGAGTTCGCGACACCCAGGCTGAGGTTGTGATGGGCGTGGATGCCTGTCTGCGTCTCGGGTTTCAGCACCTCCTTGAAGGCGCGCATGCGGTCCCTGACGTCGTTCATGTTGAGCGCTCCGCCGGAGTCGACGACGTAGACGCACGTTGCGCCATAGCTCTCCATCAGCTTGGCCTGTTCGGCGAGCTTCCGGGGCGTCGCCATGTGGCTCATCATCAGGAAGCCAACCGGATCCATGCCCAACTCGCGCGCGTACTCCAGATGCTGGCGCGAGACATCCGCTTCGGTGCAGTGCGTTGCGACGCGCACGACACGAGCGCCCGCGCCGTAGGCTTGACGCAGATCGTGCGTGGTGCCGATGCCAGGCAGCAGCAGCGTGGCGACCTTGGCCTTCTTTACCGTCTCGGCGACGGCCGATATCCACTCCACGTCGGTGTGCGCGCCGAAACCATAGTTGAAACTGGACCCTTCGAGACCATCGCCGTGCGCCACCTCGATGCTGTCGACGCCGGCCGCGTCAAGCGCCGCGGCGATCGCCTTCATTTGGGCGATGCTGTACTGATGGCGAATGGCGTGGCTGCCATCGCGCAGCGTCACGTCGGAGATGTAGAGCTTCCTGCTCATGCCGACACTCCCTGATGGTTCGGCGAAACTCACGCCGGTTGCTTCAGACCGCGGGCGATGCCCGCCTCGACACGTCGGCGAGCCATCATGTCGCCGCAGGCCAGGGCCGCCGAGGTCATGATGTCCAGGTTGCCGGCGTAGGAAGGCAGGTAGTGCGCCGCGCCCTCGACCTCGAGGAAGACGGAAGTCTTCAGACCATGCCGTGGCCCCAGCTTCGGCACGTTGAGTGGCGCGGACGGTGGAACGACATCGAACTGCACCCGCTGCTTGAGCCGATAACCCGGCACATAGGCCTGCACGCGCGCGACCATCTCGGCAATGCCAGCCTCGATCGCGGCCTGCTCTGCGAGTTCAGACAGCACGAAAACAGTGTCACGCATGATAAGCGGCGGCTCGGCCGGGTTCAGGACGATGACAGCCTTGCCCCGCTCGGCACCGCCAAGTTTTTCGATCGCCGCACGCGTGGTCTCGGTGAACTCATCGATGTTGGCCCGTGTACCCGGCCCGGCCGATTTGCTTGATATGGACGCCACGATCTCCGCGTAGTGAACTTTCGCGACGCGGGATACGGCAGCGACGATCGGGATCGTGGCCTGTCCGCCGCAAGTCACCATGTTCATGTTGGAGGCGTTCTCGGCCTCAAGGTTGATCGCTGGAATCACGTAGGGACCGACAGAAGCGGGGGTGAGATCGATCACCTGGATGCCGTGACGCTGCAGTACCTCGTTGTGATGCCGGTGAGCACCCGCCGATGTGGCGTCGAAGACGACGTCGATCTCAGGGAATACGTCCAGCTTGAGCAGTCCGTCGATGCCTTCGGCGGTGGTCGCGACGTTGAGGCGCTTTGCGCGTGCGAGGCCATCCGACTGGGGATCGACGCCTGCCATCGCCCCCATTTCGATGTGTCTGGCCTGGCGTATCACCTTGATCATGAGATCGGTGCCGATGTTGCCGGAGCCGATGATCGCGGCCTTGACCTTGTGGATCGTTGCGTTGGGCATCGGTCAGTTCACCATGTGGAAGCCGGCGCCGCCCAGCCGTTCCATCTCGATGGAGACATACTGGCCGGGTTTGATCCACTCGGCCGGTGTAGCGCCGCCCGCCATCACCACCCAGCCGGCCTGCAGCGGCTCGCCCGCCGCATTGGAAAGGCGCGCAGCGGCGACCAGCGATCGAAGCGGGTGACCGAGGATTGCGGCCGTCGATCCCACGTGCACGGCGCGGCCGTCGATGCTCATGGTGAGGCCGAGGTTGCTGAAATCCTCGCGTGGATCGCTCCACGGCCCGACCACGATCCCGCTGGATGACGCGTTGTCGGCAATCACCTCGGGCAATGTGAACTTGAAGTCGCGATAGCGCGAATCGATGACCTCGAGCGCAGGCGCCACGGCCTCCACGCTCGCGAACGCTTCCACGGCGGTCACGTTGCCTGGCAACGGCTTCTTCAGGAGGAACGCGATTTCCGGTTCCGCGCGCGGATGCACGAAGCGTGCGAACGATGCGGCCATGCCTTCCTCGATCAGCATGTCGGCGGTCAAACGCCCCCAGATGACGTCGCTGAGGCCCATCTGGACCATCTTGGCGCGGCTCGTGAATCCCATCTTCACGCCGACGCGCCGCGCGCCGCGCGACATGCGGCGCTGGATCGACGCCCGCTGGATCGCGTACGCATCCTCCAGCGACAGGTGACCCTCGGGATCGATCTGCGCGATTTCGCGGGCCCCGCGCGCCGCGGCGTCGAGCTGCTCTGCCAATTCCTCGACACGGATCATGTGAGTTGTCTTCCCGTCAGGTCAGTTTCGAATACGGCTTTGACGCTGCCCAGGCCGTTGATGCGGGTCTCGAAGACGTCGCCTGCGTTCACGGCGACCATGGGTCCAAGCGCGCCTGAAAGCACCAGGTGGCCTGCTCGGAGCGGCTGCCCCACGGCAGCCATCGTTCGGGCAAGCCAGACCACCGCATTGAGCGGGTTGCCGAGGCACGCTGCACCGGCGCCGACGGACACGGGTTCACCGCGCCGCGTCATCACCATCCCGCAAAGCCGGAGGTCGACGTCGGATAATTTTTTCGGCGTGCTTCCAAGCACGTATGCGCTGGAAGAGGCATTGTCCGCCACGGTGTCGGCGAAGCGGATGTTCCAGCCCGCGATACGGCTGCCGACAATCTCGAGTGCGGGCAACACGTGATCGATCGCCTGGATGACGTCGGCGTGTCCGGGCTTCTCCATGTCCAGGTCGCGCCCGAGAACGAAGGCCACCTCTGCCTCGATCTTCGGCTGCTGCAACCCTTCCATCGGAACCGGCTCGGCGTCGCCGAACCCCATGTCGTCGAACAGCATTCCGAAGTCGGGCTGATCGACGCCGAGTTGCGCCTGCACCGCCTTCGCCGTCAGGCCGACCTTGCAGCCGACGATGCGTCTGCCCTCCTCGCGTACGCGATGCTCCGTGTTCGTGCGCTGGATTGCATAGGCGTCGGCCGCCGTCATCAATGGGAACGTCTCGCGCAACGGAGCGATGAAGTTGCCGGTGCGGGCCGCATCGCGCAGAGAACGTGCGGCGCCGACGGTATCGATGGAAAATGTCGCCATGGAGTTGACCTGCAATGATCGTCACAAGGAACGGTCGCCGAGACCTACCTTGGCGTAGATCTCGTTGACATGCCGTTTGACGTTCTCGGGAGTGGTGTCGTGCTCCGCCATATGGGCCCAGCCCGCCTTCTCGCGCGCATACCGACCGATCTCTTCGTCCTGATCGCCGGTAGCGCCGCTGATGCCGTAGGCGCCGACCATCTCGGCGCCCTTGAAGACCGGCGCACAGCCACCGGAGGCGACAATCTGGCCATTGGTAAATACAGCGGCGTTCATCAGCATCTGAGGGTTACGCTCCTTGAACCACTGCTGGATGACCAGCCCGTCCGCGAAGCGCGGACTCATCGATCGGAAGGCGGCGACGGTGAATGCCTTGGCGCGCGCGGTATCGGGCGTGATGAAGCCGGCATCGTCCATGCGCTCCAGCGCAATCAGGTGCCCCTCTGGTCCCACGATCGCGACCGAGACAGGAACGCCCATTTCAGCAGCCTTTTCGGTGACGGCCTGGATGAACGCGCGGCACTCCACGGCTCGCAACTTGGCCATGTGCAATCTCCTTTCGTGTTGAGCGGCTATTCGCGCTTGATGCCGGCAGTCTGGATGACCTTGACCCATTTGCTGGTTTCGCTGCGGATGTAGCGAGCAAACTCGTCCGGGGAGGACTTGACGACCTCGATGCCTTGGGCGCGGAACAGGTTCTGGATATCCGGCTGGTCGAGCGCGGCGTGGGTCGCGGCCTGAACTTTCGCCACCACTTCGGGCGGCGTGCCCACCGGCAGCAGGAAACCGAACCACACCGAGCTTTCGAAGTCCTTGAATCCGAGTTCCTGCACCGTCGGCAGATCGGGCGCGAGAGGCGTTCGCTTCGCGCCAGTCGTCGCAAGCGCCTTCAACGTGCCGGCGGCGATGTGCGGCAACACGGTGGAGGCCGGCGAGAACATGACCGCCACCTGACCGCCGAGCAGGTCCGTCACGGCCGGTGTGCTGCCACGGTACGGCACATGCTGCATCTTGATGCCAGCCATCGCGGAGAAGAGTTCACCGGAAAAATGCGGCGAGGTGCCGTGGCCCGAGGAGGCATATGCGATCTCGCCCGGCTTCGTCTTCGCGGCGCGGATCAACTGGTCGACCGATGTAACGCCGAGCGACGGATTCACCACCAGGATGTTCGGCACGCTGCCAATCATCGTGACCGCGGTGAAATCCTTTGCCGGGTCAGGAGAGTTAGCGTCCGCGAAGGCGGCGTTGATCGTGTTCGCGACCGTTCCAACGAAGATCGTGTAACCGTCGGGAGGAGACGTCGCAACCGCTTTGGCCGCGATACTGCTCGCTGCGCCGGGCCGGTTGTCGACGATGAAAGGTTGACCCAGCCGTTTGGCCAACGCTTCCGCCACGGCGCGGGCTGCAACGTCGGTGGCACTTCCCGCCGGAAATCCGACGACCACCTTCACCAGGCGTGAGGGATAGCTGTCTTGCGCCCAGGCTGCAGGCGCGATGGTTGCGGCCGCTGCAAGCAACATCGCCCCAAGGCACTGACGTCGATCCATGTCGTTTCCTCGTTCTGATTGTTGCGCTGTTGTGCTCACTAGAGGCGCGCGCGACGCATGATTCAAACGAATATTTCCAATCAATTGATTTGGAAAACTCATGAATGAGGTCTTTGCGATGGTTGGAAGCGGTCCGCGCGTCGGCCGGGCTCGAAGCTTCAGGCGGGTGCCCGCAAATGTGCCCTGGGTTGTCGATGAAGAACGATAAGCGTTTTCATTCATGAACCACAGCTCGCCACGCATCCTGCGCCGCAACGCAAGCTGACGTCGCGGGCGCCGATGGCGAGGCTGACGGGCGTCGGCGTTGTAAGTGGCGGCTGGTGAACTTATAATGCGGGGGAGATCATCTGCCAGATTTATGAATCTTGCCAATGAATGTGACGGTCCGTCAGCTGCGCGCCTTCGTCTTTGTGGCTCAGCTCAAGAGCTTCACGAAGGCGGCGGAGCGCCTGTACCTGACGCAGTCAGCTCTGAGTCTGCTGATCCGTCAGCTCGAGGACAACCTGCAAGTCCAGCTTATCGAACGCTCCACTCGCAAGGTCGAGTTGACTGCCGCCGGGCTAGAGCTCATGGGCAGCGCCGAACGACTGTTGGACGATCTCGATGCGACACTCGCGAACGTCGCGGAGCTGGGGGCGAAGCAGCGCGGCAAGGTCGTCGTGGCCGCTCCTTATATCCTTGCCACCACATTCCTCGTCGAAGTGATTGCCGAGTTCAGGGCTCGCTACCCGACGATCTCGGTGCACCTGAAGGATTCGTTGCCCGAGCAGGTTTTGATGCAGGTCCGCAGCGGCGGAGCCGATCTCGGCATAGGCAGTTTTCGCGACCGCGAGCCGGAACTGCAATGGACTCCCCTGTTTCAGGAACCGCTGGTGACGGTCTATCCGCGCGGCCATCCGATCGGGAAACTACCCCGGCTCAACTGGAGCGATCTCGCCAGTCTGCCGGTGATCTCCCTGAACCGCGACAGCATCTTCCGGGATTTGACCGAGGACGGCTTTTCCCAAGCTGGCCTGACCTTAACGCCAGCCTACGAAGTCGCCTATGCGGGGACGGCGCTGGCGCTGGTTCGGGCTGGCCTCGGCATAGCCATCTTGCCTCAATGCGTTGGAATCCTGACCGACCCGACGATTAGCCTCCGGCCGCTGGAAAACCCGCAGATCCTGCGCTCCGTCGCGGTGATCACACGAAACGGCCGCTCTCTCTCCCCGGCCGCCGAGGCGTTCGTCGATATGTTGCGCAAATCCGTGAAATTGCCGACCAGCCTGCCAACACCACGGGGTCGACCACGCCCTTCCCGCCGCGCGGCGCGCGAATGACATTGTCTTGAAGCAATTTCTGATGCGGCTACGGCTCGGCAGGTCAATGAACCCAGCCGCATGACAGACCAAATTAGCGCACGTGCTTGGGCATCTTCGGCAGGAACACCGCGAGCAGGCCGAGCGCGGGCAGGAACGCGCAGAGGTGATAGACGAAGGCAATCCCGGTGTGATCGGCGAGCTTGCCGAGCACGGCTGCACCAAGTCCGCCGATGCCGAAGGCAACGCCGAAGAAAACGCCCGAGATCATCCCGAAGCGATGCGGCATCAGTTCCTGCGCGAACACGATGATCGAGGACGTCGCCGACGAGAGGATGAGGCCAATGAAAACTGTCAGTACGGCGCTCGCGGCAAGGCCGGCATAGGGCAGCGCCAGCGTGAACGGCAGCGCGCCCAGGATCGAGAACCAGATGATGTATTTGCGGCCGAAGCGGTCCCCGAGCGGCCCGCCGAAGAACGCACCCGCCGCATTGGCGGCAAGGAAGATGAACAGATAGAGCTGCGCCGCCTGGGTCGACACCTGAAACTTGTCGATCAGATAGAAGATGTAATAGCTCGACAGGCTCGACACGTAGAGCTGTTTTGAGAACAGCAGCGCGACCAGCACCGCGAGCGCAATTTTCACGCGCCGCGAATCCGGCAGGTCCGGATGACGTTCGATCACAGCCGATTTCTTCGTCGCGATCTGCGGCTTGTACCAGACACCGATCCGCCACAGGATCACGATCGCCAGAAACGCGATCGATGAAAACCACGCGATCGAGGGCTGGCCGAACGGCACCACGATCAGCGCCGCCAGCACCGGCCCCATCGACGTGCCGAAACTGCCGCCGAGCTGAAACACCGATTGCGCCATGCCGTAGCGGCCGCCGGAAGCAAGGCGCGCGATCCGCGCCGACTCCGGATGAAACACCGCCGAACCAAGGCCGACCAGCGCCGCCGCGATCAGGATGATGGGATAGAGATGCGCGACGCTCAGCAGCAACAATCCGAAAAACGTAAAACCCATGCCGATCGCAAGCGAGAACGGCTGCGCCTTCTTGTCGGTGAAATGCCCGACCAGCGGCTGCAGCAGCGACGCGGTGAACTGAAACGCCAGCGTGATCATGCCGATCTGCCCGTAGTCCAGCGCGTAAGCGTCCTTCAGGATCGGATAGACCGAGGCGATCAACGACTGCATGGTATCGTTGAGGAAATGCGAGAAGCTGATACCGGTCAGCACGACATAGGCCGGCCCCGCGACAGCCGCCTTGGCGGCAAGGCCCGCCAGGTCCGGCACGACGACCGGCGCGGTCGCCGTTTCCTCTGAGACGATGACGGGCTTGTTCAAGGGCGCATTCCCGAAAAAGAATCGCGGACAGGCAATGTCTCGTGTTCTACGACCGGGCTATCGTCGCGACCAGCATCAATAGCTTATGGCTGCGATGCGTTGCCGCACCACCGATCAGCGATCCTGCGCTATCAGAATAATACTGGCTTATGCCGCCGCGGCGTGGCCGAGCGCGGTGACGATCTGATCGACGACGTCCTCGACCAGGATGCGATCGTCGCCCTCGCCCATCACGCGGATCACGGGCTCGGTGCCGGACGAACGGACCAAGAGCCGGCCGTGGCCGTTGAGACGATTCTCGCCGTCCATGATCGCCGACTTCACCTCGGCATGGTCGAGCGGCTTGCCGCTGCGGTAACGCACGTTCTTCAGGATCTGCGGCAGCGGATCGAAGCGGTGGCAGACTTCCGACACCGGACGGCGAAGCTTTTGCACCACGGCCAGCACCTGCAACGCGGCGACGAAGCCATCGCCTGTCGTGGCGTAGTCGGAGAGGATGATATGGCCCGAGGGCTCGCCGCCGAGATTGTAGCCCTGCTTGAGCATCTGTTCGAGCACGTAGCGGTCGCCGACCGGCGTGCGCACCATGCCGATGCCCTGCCCTTCGAGGAAACGCTCAAGCCCGAGATTCGACATCACGGTGGCGACGATGCCGGGCTTGGCGAGACGGCCGTCGTCCTTCCAGCTTTGCGCGATCACCGCGAGCAACTGATCACCGTCGACCACATGGCCGCGCTCGTCGACCAGGATGACGCGATCGGCGTCGCCGTCGAGCGCGATGCCGATGTCGGCGCGCATCTCGCGCACCTTTTTCGCCAGCGCCTCCGGCGAGGTCGAACCGCATTCCTTGTTGATGTTGAAACCATCAGGTTCGACGCCGATCGCAATGACGTCCGCGCCCAATTCCCACAGCGCTTCCGGTACCACCTTGTAGGCGGCGCCGTGCGCGCAATCGATCACGACGCGCAATCCGTCGAGCGAGAGCTCGCGCGGCAGCGTGCGCTTGGCGAATTCGATGTAGCGGTCATGGACGCCGTCGATACGGCGGGCACGCCCAAGGCTGGCGCTCTGCGCGAGACGACGGTCGATCGGCTCGTCCAGCAGTTGCTCGATCTGCTTTTCGACGTCGTCGGACAGTTTGAATCCCTGCGGGCCAAACAGCTTGATGCCGTTGTCCTCGAACAGGTTGTGGGAGGCCGAAATCATCACGCCGAGATCGGCGCGCATCGACTTGGTCAGCATCGCGACCGCCGGCGTCGGCATCGGGCCGAGCAGCAGCACGTCCATGCCGACCGAGGTAAAGCCGGCCACCATGGCGTATTCGATCATGTAGCCGGAGAGACGGGTGTCCTTGCCGATCACGACGCGGTGGCGGTGATCGCCACGCTGGAACACCAGGCCAGCGGCCTGCCCCACCTTGAGCGCGAGCTCCGGCGTGATCAGTCCATTGGCGCGGCCCCGAATTCCGTCGGTACCGAAATATTTGCGGCTCATGTAACCCCCAGCTATTCCGGGACTTTCTTTCAGACCATACCCGGCCAAGAACCCCCGAACGCCCACCATCGTAGCGTGCAAGGTGCTTATAATCCCTCGACGACTAAAATGGCTTCAAAAAATGTGATTAATCATTACGGTTGCAAGCGGCCGCGGCCAACCTGCAAACGCTTGGTATAACAGGATATTCCTGCGAATGGCAGCCCTGGAACCGGGGCGCTAGTTGCGCCGCATGACGCGGCGGTCGCCCTTCGAGGGCGGCGGCTGGTGACATTAACCGGGTCGGAAGCCGGAAAGGTCTCTTCCAGACCCTCCTCCAGGGCGTCGTCGAGCCGGCGCTTTTCCTCACGATCGGCCGAGCCGGCGTCAGTGGGGGCAGCTTTTCGCGGTCCGGTCATGGGATGTCCTCCCGTCGGGAATGGCGCCCAAGAGATGGATGAGATGCGATTTGGCTGGCCATCCAACCGTGCTAGATGACGACACCGCCAGAAAATTCAAGAAGGGCCGGGACGTCCATGAAGCACATCACCTGCATTGAGGATCTGCGCCAGTTGCACAAGCGCCGGGTTCCCAAGGCGTTTTTCGACTATGCCGACCGCGGCTCCTACACCGAGGACACGCTGCGCGCCAATTCCGAGGACCTGCGGCAGATCAAGTTCCGCCAGCGCATCCTGGTCGACGTCTCCAAGCGCGATCTCTCCACCACGATCCTCGGCGAGCCCGCCGCGATGCCGCTGATCCTCGCTCCCGTGGGCCTGCTCGGCATGCAACATGGCGACGGCGAGATCCATGCCTGCCGCGCCGCGCAGGCCGCCGGCATTCCCTTCACCCAGAGCACGATGTCGATCTGCTCGATCGAGGATATCGCAGCCGCCGTCGACAAGCCGTTCTGGTTCCAACTCTACGTGATGAAGGACCGCGGCTTCATCAAGGCGCTGATCGAGCGCGCGATCGCGGCGAAATGCTCGGCACTGGTGCTTACCGTCGACCTGCAGGTGATCGGGCAGCGCCACCAGGACATCAAGAACGGCATGTCGGTGCCGCCGGAATGGTCGCTGTCGAAACTGCTCGACTTCGCCAGCAAGCCGTCATGGGTCGCCGGCGTGCTGCGCGGCAAGCGCCGCAGCTTCGGCAACATCGTCGGCCACGTCAAAGGCACCGAGGATCTCACCAAATTGGCGGAATGGACGGCCTCGCAGTTCGACACCTCGCTGAACTGGAAGGACATCGACTGGATCCGCTCGATCTGGCCGGGCAAGTTGATCCTGAAAGGCATTTTGGACGTCGAGGACGCCGAGATCGCGGCCAAGACCGGCGCGCAGGCCATCGTTGTCTCCAACCATGGTGGCCGCCAGCTCGACGGCGCGCCGTCGTCGATCGAGGTGCTGCCTGAAATCGTCGACACCGTCGGCTCGCAGACGGAAATCATGTTCGACGGCGGCATCCGCACCGGCATGGACGTGATGCGCGCGCTCGCGCTCGGCGCAAAATCCTGCATGATCGGCCGCGCCTATGCCTATGGGTTAGGTGCCGGCGGACAGGAGGGCGTCGCGAAGGCGATCGACATCCTCGCCAAGGAAATGCTCACGACGATGGGGCTGTGCGGCGTCAACACGATTGCCGAGATCGACGATAACGTGCTGGCGGTGTGAGGCAGCCTCTACCTTGGTCAAGAACCACGGAGGCGAATTGAGGCTTAGGCAGCCTGCTGGAGGGGCGCTGCATCAGACGGGAGCTTGTCGTCAAACAATGACCAGCATTCCATGTATTCTTGTCACCCTGACACGTTCGCTTCGCTGATCACCATACCGGAGGTCACCTCCGCGAGGCCAGCGAACGGGAGTTCAACGTTTAAAGTGCATCAGCGGCACACGTATCTTCCATTCACGAGCACCCGGACGCATGCCGCGCCGGCAGCCGCCGCACCCACAGCGGCGCCTCCTAAGACGGCCCGCCGCGTCTGCCGACGCGCTACGCCAGCGACGCTCACAGGCGTTGCCGGTCGTCCGACCCTTGCTTCAGCGCTTTGAATGGATAGCGCCAGACTATCTTGCGCCGATTCAAACGAACCAAATCCGCACACGAAGGCGGCTGCCACGATCAACATCCGCATAATGCCAAACTGCTTCATGGTGGTCCTCCCTATTGGTAAGGCGACGAGCCGTTCGAGGGATCACCAGGCGCACCTTGATTTACATCAATGAACCGACTTCCGTTTTGGCGCCGCATGCTAGCAGGTGTGGTTGTGTCTCTTCTTGCCGGGATCAAGACGTTCGCACCACGCGACCGACCGCGCCGTCCGGGGGATGACATTGACGGGTGCAGCGACGCCGATCTGGTACGTCACATTTGAAATTCGCAAACGCGGCATCCTGCCTAAGCAGCGCAGCCCTCGTGAGACAAGGACGTTTGCGACGGAAGCCGAAGCCAAGATCTTCGCTCGCTCAAAGCTTGACGAAGGCCTGACTGTGTTTGCCGGCACAATCAATCCGCACTCACCCAAACGGCTTGTCCCCTCCTCGCATATTTACGCCTGGCTCGCTGACGAAGCAGGCAACGAGCCGCCTCCCCGCGACGATCAGGAATAATGCACGATTCCGTGCATTAGGATTGCGCTTGAGTGTTGCCATTCTGTTACGCGGGTGTTGTCCGACGCAGACTACGCTCCACACGGCAAATGCAACAGATTTGCTGCGCAAACGTGCACATAGTTGAATGTTTGAACTAGGGATGAAGGGGACATCGCGATGAGAAAGTTCTTAGCCGCCGCTGTCAGTTTCGCGGCAATTACCGTGGCCGCCGCGCCTGCATCGGCCGCCGACATGGCCGTTAAGGCTCCGCCACCCGCCCCACTTCCGGTGATCTACAACTGGAGCGGCTTCTACATCGGCGGCAATGGCGGTTGGGGTCAGAGCCGCAATTGTTGGGATTTAGTTAATGTGGTCGTGTTGGGCACCTTCGATGAGGGCTGCAGCTCGCGGTCCGGCGGCCTCGCCGGTGGCCAGATCGGTTATCGCTGGCAAGCCAATCAGTGGGTGTTTGGCGTGGAAGCCCAGGGCGATTGGGCGGATCTCAGCCACTCGCGCGTCAGCCTGTTCGATCCTACGCTCTCGCTTCGCACCACAACCGATGGCATCGGCCTCTTTACCGGCCAGATTGGCTACGCCTGGAATGCAGCGCTGCTCTACATAAAGGGCGGTGCGGCGGTGACGAGCAACCGCTTTACCATCCGCGATGACCTATTCTTTGTTGACCTGGCCTCGGCCAGCGCGACCCGCTGGGGCGGCGTCGTGGGTGTCGGATTTGAGTACGGCTTTGCACCGAACTGGTCGGTCGGTCTTGAATACGACCACCTGTTCATGGGCGATGCTAATAATTCGTTCACGGGCCTCCCTGTGTTTGCCGCCTCTTTTGCCAACAGCCGGATCACCCAAGACGTGGATATGGTCACCTTGCGTATCAACTACCGCTTCGGCGGTTACGGGGCGCCAATCGCGGCCCGTTACTGATCAACGCTTCTCCAGTAGACTTAAAGCCCCGGCCTCATCCGGGGCTTTTTTCTCGACCTAACCGTGAGTCGCTGTTGCGAGCTGCCTTCACGCCGGTCGCGAGAATCAAGAGAGGCGGCTCATGGAGCCGCCTCTCTGAAACATTTCTGCGTTCCCTACTGGCCACGATACATCTGACCATCATCCAGCTTCGTCCGGCATTGATCTGCAGCTAGTTTGCAGACGGAAGATCAGCCAGACGCAACCGTCTCGGCGTCATTCCGGTCCATCGCTTGCAGGCATGGGTGAACGAGCTTATTTCCCGATAGCCGAGGAGCCACGCTATCTGGGAAACCGGCAATTCCCTTTCCCGCAGATAGCGTTTGGCAAGAACTTCCCGCAACTGCTCCAGCACCTCCGAGAATGAAGTCCCCTCGCCCGAAAGCGCACGCGTCAGCGTTCGACGGCTCATTCCAAGCTGCCGCGCGACTTCGAGGGCGTTGGCGCGCCCATGGGGCAGCAACTTGATCAGCACGTCTTCCACCTTTGATCGAGCACCGACAGCACTTAGTGCCGACCGGCGCGCAAGTACTTCCTCCGCATACCCAACGAGAAGGTTGTGCAGATGGGGATCGCCGCCGGCGACGGGCAGAGAAAAAACAGCCTTCGAAAGCACGATTTCATCGGCATTGCTCCCGAAATCGACTTCACATCCCAGGAACGCGTTGAGTTCCGGCGGCGCGTTTTTTCGCGAATGCCTGAGACCGACGCGAAGCGGCGCCAACCGACAATCGGTTATTTTCCGGCAAATCCGGACCAGCGCCACCATCCAGAATTCGATCTGATGCCGATCGGAACTCCGATCAACATTGGCGTACTCAATTTCGATAACCGCGTCGCGATCCTGTCGAACTTTCAGGCGAACGCCAT
Source organism: Bradyrhizobium sp. SRL28 (assembly GCF_018596315.1). Classification (GTDB taxonomy): domain Bacteria; phylum Pseudomonadota; class Alphaproteobacteria; order Rhizobiales; family Xanthobacteraceae; genus Bradyrhizobium. Next base: position 470,252 of record NZ_JAHEAG010000003.1, read on the forward strand.
CATTGGCAACTGCGCTGTACCGCGCGGCGTTGCGAAGAGCCTCCGCGAGAGATTCCGATGATGACATCACATAGTAAGGCAAGCCGATCTCACCCAGCTCAAAGTCGCGCGCCAGATGAAATCCCAGGAGATCGTCACCGATCGCCTCCGCCGCCAGCTCAAGCACCTTGATCTGGGCCTTCACCTCCAGCCGTCGGCACGTATCATTTATGTCGGCGGTGGTAAGGCCCGCGGCCGCCAGCAGAGGAACCAAGGGCTTTTCCGCCTTGGACAGGACTGTACATGCCAGCCGCGCGATACCGCCAGCTGCGCTCGGTATCGAAGCGAGGCGATTTCGCTCAGCAGGACGCATCGGCCCTCGGCGCTTGTTTGGTCAGAACGCTTGTTGCGATCACGACGAAAGTTGGCCTCAAGAGCCAAATCGTTGGCCAGCAATCACAAGACCTGCTGTTCGGCGTTCAATATAACCTGTTGCTCGCATCAACGACGTCATTAGCCTAGTCGCAGTTCGCGACCAGTTCCAGTTGATTTGAATCAAAGCAGCTTTTTTGCATGCCTGCTCGTCCCAACAGGATAGCACTCTTCATCGACGGCTCGAATCTGCACGCGACCGCAAGGACGCTCGGCTTTGATATCGACTATCGGCGCTTGCGGAGTGAGTTCGAAGGCCGCGGCGAGCTTCTGCGCGCGTTCTATTACACCTGCCTCATCGAGGGCCAGACGAACTTCGTCGTCAAGCCATTGATCGATTGGCTGGATTACAACGGATATACCGTTGTCACCAAGGCAACGAAGGAGTTCTTCGATGGCAATGGCCGTCGCCGTACCAAAGGCAATATGGAAATTGAACTGACCGTCGACGCCATGGAGATGGCGGAGCAGATCGACGAGATGGTGCTCTTCTCCGGCGACGGCGATTATCGGAGGCTGGTTGAAGCGATCCAGCGCCGCGGTGTTCGGGTAACAGTCGTCTCGACGATATCGAGCCGACCGTCGATGATCGCCGACGATCTGCGGCGGCAAGCCGATGTCTTCACCGATCTGCTGACACTAAAGCCCCATATCATTCGCTCGTTGCCGCATTGAGGCGCGTTATCTGCGGGATTGACCGGCACGCCGACCGCCGTAGTGAAGGCCGCCGTTCCGTGCGGTTCCTAATCGATGGAGCAGCGCGACGTGGGGGTCGCCATGAGTTGGAAATCGCGCAACCAACGACCGGTTAATTCTCGACTAAGCCCCGCCTCCTGGAGAACCCGGGAAACCGGGCGACGCACTCAGCACATTCGTTCGCAGCGGTATTTCTAATCGCAGCTTCACGCCGATCTGTTGCGCTTTTGCCACCTCATTCCGCGCACGCTGCGCCTATAACGAACTTGGAGGTGACCGGCATGTTCGACGTATACGTTCGAGGAAAGAGCCAGCTTCTGGTGATCCGACGAGGAGCGCCACTGCCTGCGGGAATAGCAGGCCGCTGGCGAAAAAAGCGCGCGGCGCGCACTGTTAGTGACGAGATAATCGGCGCAGTTATGCGGGAAGGCTTCTACACACGCTCACAGAGGCCGCTGATCGATACTACAGTGGACGTGCGAGCAAGTTAGAGACGAAACGCCTTGAGCTTGGAGCAATTGAGAAAATTGGAGATCGCGTTTATCGCAGCCTAAGCCCGGTCCCGACTTAATATTTTTTAGTTCAGCTCCCTGTTCTCCGTGCCACCGTCATGGAAAATTAAGACAGGCAGGGGACGATGAAGGATTATCAAACTCATGTGGAGAAGCTGCGCAAAGACGCGGCCGAATGCGCGCTTGTTCGGGACTTGGCTACTGGCAAAGCGAAGCGTGAAATGTTCGACCGGCTTGCGCGACATCTGGATCAACTAGCCGACGAGGTTGAGCGAGCCATGAATGCTCGAAAGACCGGCTAAAGTAGCGGTGCGAGTATGCGGGCGAAAGCGCTACTCGTTCTCTTGGGTACCACTGCGCTAGGGGCTTACTATGTAGGCCGCCACGGCAGCCCGGTTAACTATGCGCCAGTCGCGGCTGTCGCGCAGCCGCTGGCCCCAGTAGCCAAGCCCCTTGCCTTTACGGCCCCTGTATCACCTCCTATTGCCACGACCGCTACCCCAAGTGCGACCAACAATTCGGCTTCCACCCTCAAAATTCAAACTGAGAAGGTCGCGCCGCCCGCGTCCCCGAGAAGCCCGCACCGCCTGAGATCAAGCGCAAGGCTGAGATCGCACTGACTACCGCGGCCATCGCCGCGATCCTCATCAAGGCGAGCCGGAACCAATATCACGCAACTGGGAGACCGTGCGCGTGTCCCGATGACACCATGCGCAACGGCAGAGCTGCGGCGCTCGAACCGCATATTCTCGACTCGGTCATCCATCTGGCACGCGAGAGGCAACTTTCGATCCATCACATCGGCGGCGTGATCCCGTCGCGGCCGACATTGACGCGGGCGGCTTCGAGCGTGCCGTCGTCCTTCTTCACCGCGCCGAAGATGATGATCTTCGCACCCGGCTTCAGTTCGGACTTGTCGCCGGCGACGAAGGTGACGATCGGCGTACCCTCCGGCACCACGACTTTCTTTTCCCCGTCCTTGTACTTGACCAGGATGTTCTGGCCATCAGTGCCCTTCACCGTCTGGGCGACGGTGGCATTCGTCATGGTCGAGTTCGGCCGCTGATCCCAGGGCCGGAAACCTTCGGCCGCGCCGCGCTGGTTTTCGGGGAAGATATGCACCGCGACCGCCTTCTGGGTGCCGTCAGGCTCCGGCATCGCGGTGACGCCGATATAGGAGCCTTCCTTGATCTCCGACAATTCGGTCTTGGCCACGCCGAACACCGCGACATTGTCGGTGACGCGCACCTTCATGTCGGTGCCCTCGCGCGACTTGATCGACAGCATGGGCAGGTCCACGGCCTCGATGGTGCCGCGAATGCGAACCGTCGGCGGCTGTTGCGCCCAGGCCGCCGATCCAAGCAGGGTGGCAAAGGTCAGCCAGGCCGCGAGCAGGCGCGGCCATGAAGAAGATTGCAGCATGATACTCCTCCCGAGGTATATTTGGCGCCCAACTCAACGCAAACACCGCACGGGTGTAGCTATTCCAGGAGGCGACTTCACATCGGCGGGGTCAGCCCGTCGCGGCCGACGCTGACCCGGCTGGTCTCGAGCGAACCGTCCGGCAGCTTCTTCATGAAGGCGATCACCTTGGCGCCCGGTTTGAGGTCGGACTTGCCGGCGGGGACGTAGGTCACGACCGGCGTCTCCGGGGAGACCACGACTTTCTTCTCGCCGCCCTTGTATTTGATCATCAGGGTGTGACCGTCATTACCGACCACGGACTCCGCCACCGTGGCGTTGGTCATGGTGGAGTTGGGACGCAGATCATAGGGCCGCGAGCCCTCGCCGGTGCCGCGCATCGCTTCCGGAAACACATGCACCTCGACCGCGTTCTGGCTGCCGTCAGGTCCCGGCACTGTGGTGGTGCCGATGAAGGAACCGACCTTGATGTCGGACAGCGAGATCTTGCTGATGCCGACGATATTGATGTCGCCGGTCATACGCAGCCTCACGTCCTCGCCGCCACGCGACTTCACGGCGAGCACGTCGCCATCGACGGCCTCGATGGTGCCGCGAACGCGCGTCGGCGTAGGCGGCTGCTGCGCGATCGCGTAAAGCGTGGAGCCGGCGACCATGGCGACGGCGACAAGCGGGCGAATGAGCTGAAAGCGACTGACGGACATGGCGGGAATCTCCGGTGGCGGCACTGAAGTAACCATTGACCCCGGCGTTTCAAAAAAATTCCGGCTCAAGTCTCCGCGATCAGCCGATCATGTATTTGTGAGATCGGCCTCGACCAGCGCACGAAGTTCCGCCGTCACCTCGGGGCGCCGGCCGAACCACAATTCGAAACCGCGCACCGCCTGGTGCAGCAGCATGCCGAGCCCGTCGGCGGTCTTCAGTCCCCGCGCGCGTGAAGCCGTCAGCAATGGCGTGTCGAGCGGCACGTACACGAGATCGGCGACGACGGCGTGTGACGGCAACTGCCCGACATCGAGTTCGAGCGGCGGCTGCCCCTTCATGCCGAGCGAGGTCGTATTCACCAGCAGTCCGGCGCACGGCAGGAGCGCGCCGAGCGCATCCCACGTCACCGGCAGAACGCTCGCGCCGAATTGATCCGCCAGCGCGCGGGCGCGCTCGATGGTACGGTTGGCGAGATGAATGCGCTTGACGCCACGGTCGAGCAATCCGAACAGCACCGCGCGCGACGAACCGCCGGCGCCGAGCACCAGCGCATCCTCGCACCTGTCCCATCCATCAGCGCAAGCGTCGAGATTGTTGATGAAGCCTTCGACGTCGGTGTTGGTCGAGCAGAGCTCGCCATTCTCGAACCACAGCGTGTTGGCCGCACCGACCGCGCGGGCGCGCGCGTCCGGCTTCGACAGCGAAAGCGCGCGCTCCTTGTGGGGAATGGTGACGTTGGCGCCGGCGAAGCCGCGCAGCGACAGCCGGAAAATGAAATCCTTGAACTCGTCGGGCGGCACCGCCTCGATGACATAGCCGCCCTCGATGCCGAGCGTCCGCAGCCAGTAGTGATGGATCAACGGCGAGCGCGAATGCGCGGCCGGCCATCCGATCAGGCACGCGGCGGGGGGGTTGGCTGCACTTGTCATGCCCGTCACATCAGGCAAGCCGGGCCCGGAGTCAATGCCGTAACACGCCGGAGGCCGCGACGCGGCAGGACTTACGCCATCAGGCGCTCCACTCGTAGACCTCTTTCTCGTACACCTCCTGAAAGCCGGCGCGCTGCAGATTCCGCCAGGAGTGTTCGAGCATGTACAAGGTCTCGGATACTTCGATCGCGCAGCCGAGCGCTTCGGCGCGTTCGATCCGCTTTGCGATCAGCGCCTGCTGCGCCCCGCGCCTGCGGTGGCTTTCGGCGGTTGCCGCCGCCATCAAGTAGCCGATGTCTTCGAACATGCACAGCGCCGCAATCGCCACCGGACGTTGGCCGTCGAACGCCATGTAGTAGAAGAAGCCTTCGCTGCCGGTCGTCCGCACATAGTCCGGCCAAATGGTCTGATCCGGAGGCTCGTGCATGGCGGCGATTTCATCCGCGCCGACTTCGCGCACTTCAAGGTCGGTGCTGAACGGAACGGGCGAACGGACGCTGCGGCATAGCGTCGGATAACCAGTCCATTGCACGCGCGTAAGTCCGTTTGCCCCAAGCCAGCCGCGCACAGCCTCCATCCTGGGGCCTGGACTGAGCCAGACGAAAAATCGCCCGATCCCCTCAGCGGCGAACAGATCGATGACATGGCGAATACTGTCCGAATCCATGCCGGGCTCGGCCCCGCACAGATAGACGCGATTCATGTTGCCGGATGCGAACCGTGCCTGCCGGTCGGGATCGATGGTGACGTAGCAGCTTCCAAACGGCGGGCCGTCGAAGCATTTTCGAATGAAACGGGCAGACGGGCGCTGGCCGTCCAGCCACTGCGTCAGCCGTTTCATTTTCAGGGACAGATCGATGCTGTTCATGGGCTGCTCGGGATCATGCCCCCGGTTCGAGAGGCATGATCCCGGTATATCTCACGCCGCGACGCGATGCGCGGCGATGATCTGGTCGGCGGCGCGGCCGGTGACTTCGGCCATGCGGTCGAACTGCCTCGTAAAGCTGCCGGCGCCGGCGGTGGCCGAACGCAATTCCACGATCAGGTCACCGATCTCGGCTTCCGGCATGGTGGCGCGGACGCAATCCCATCCCGGCCAGTTGTCGCGGGTGTCGAAGCCCAGGATCTGGCCGCGCCGCGCCGACAGGATGGCGTTGATCTTCGCCGTGGCGTCGTTCGGACAGACGATCTCCACCACGTGGATCGGCTCCAGCAACACCGGCTGGCACTGCGGCAGCGCCTCGCTCATGCCGATCCGCGCCGCGGTGCGGAAGGCGAGATCGGAGGAATCGACGCTGTGATAGGAGCCGTCGGTCAGCGTGACGTGAAGATCGATGACCGGGAAGCCGAGCGGGCCCTTCGTAAGGCCATCGACCACGCCCTCTTCCACCGCGCCGATATAGTTGCGCGGCACCGCGCCGCCGACGACCTTTTCGTGGAATTCGAAGCCCGTGCCGCGCGGCACCGGCTTGATTTCCAGCACCACGTCGCCGAACTGGCCATGGCCGCCGGATTGCTTCTTGTGGCGGCCGCGCTGGGTGATCGATTTGCGGATGGTCTCCTGATAGCCGATCGCAGGCGGGTGCGATTTGACATTGACGCCGAAGCGGTCCTTGAGCCGCTCGAGAGCGACGCGCAAATGCATCTCGCCCTGCCCCCACAGCACGGTGTCGTGGGTGCGCGGATTCTGGATCATCGTCAGCGACTGGTCCTCCTCGTTCAGCCGCAGCAGCGCCTGACCGAGCTTGACGTCATCCTTGCGGTCGGTCGCCGCGAGCGACATCGCCAGCACCGGCGGCGCCGGCGCAATGGCTATCAGCGCCGGCGGCGCGGTCTTGCCGCTCGACAGCGTGTCGCCGGTCTTGACCGCGTCGAGCTTGCCGAGCGCGATCGTGTCTCCGACCTCGGCCGCGGCCCGCTTGGTGTCGTGTCCGCCGCTCACCGCGAGAATACCGGAAACCCGCCCTGCTTCGCCGGAGGAAGATTGCAGCGTCGCGCCGTCATCGAGATGGCCGGCGAGCAGCCGCACCAGCGACAGCTTGCCGCCGTGTTGCAGATGCAGCGTCTTGAACACATAGGCCAGCGCATCCTTTTGCGACGACGCGCCGAGGCGTTTCGCCGTCTCGGCAACGCCGGGCGCTTCATGCCGCAGCGCCTTCATCAGGCGCAGCACGCCGTTTTCGCGGCTCGCCGCACCCAGCAGCACCGGGCAGATCAGGCCTTCGCGCAATTCGCGGGCGAGGTCGTCGAACACAGCGTCACGCGGCGGCTGGATGTCTTCCAGCAGCTGCTCCATCAGCGCGTCGTCGTGATCGGCGAGCTTCTCCAGCATCGAGAAGCGCGCTTCCTTCTCGCGGTCGAGATTGCCGCCTTCCAGCGCAATGACTTCGGAAGGCTTGTGTTCGCGGTAAACGAAGGCGCGCTCCAGCGCGAGATCGACAAAACCTTCGATCAAGTCGCCGTTCCAGATCGGGATCTGCCGCAGCACCAGCGGCACACGGGAGGCCGGCTGCAACGTCGCCAGCGTTTCGCGGATGCGCTTGTTGGCGCGGTCGATCTTGTTCAGAAACAGAAAACGGGGAATGCCGAGATCCTCGAGCTCGCGCAGGATGATCTGCAGTTGCGGCAGCTTCTTCTCGTCCGCCTCGCAGACCACGACCGCGGCATCGACCGCGGGCAGCGCGGCGCGCATGTCCTGCGCGAACTCGATCGAGCCAGGACAATCGATAAAGGTGTAACTGTCGCCCATGAAGGTGGTGGTGGCGGCGGAGAGGCCGACGCCCATCTTGTGGTTCCGCGCCTCGGGGCTGGAATCGCCGACCGAAGTTCCGGCATCGACGCTGCCGGCATTACGAATGGCGCCCGTTCGCGCCAGTATGGCTTCTAGAAGTGTGGTTTTACCGCTCTGGAAAGGGCCCACCAGTGCAATGCACCGTGGACCGCGGGGACTTCTGACGTCTTGTCCCATTGCCGCCTCCTTTGTTTGGAGCTCGGCCCGTGATTGGGTCGGCGACCTCCAATGCTCCGCCTGTCCGGTGATTTTGGCAAGCGGGAAAAATTCGCTGCGGTGCATCCAGTCGATATGTCGACGTCGCCCGGGCACGTAAGGTCTTGGGTCCGCTCACCGTCTCCCAACCTGGAACTCGAAAGCCAATTCGCCGCTCAGCCGGTCGCGGCACCCGCTCCGTCCGAAGACGGATCGAGCATGATCCGCAGCGCGACGGCGAAGCGCTCAATATCGACGCGGCCGTCCCAGGCAAGCTGTAGCGAAATGCCTTGCAGGACCGCGACCATCACGCGGGCGGCCGAAGGTGGATCGAGATGCTGCGGCCAACGCCCCTGCCGTTGCGCCTGCGCGATCATCGGCGCCAACACGTCCACGGCCTGGGAAACCCCCGCCAGCGCTTCGCGCTTCAATCGTGGATTGGAGAGGCTCTCCGCCCAAAGCTGCACGGCCAGATGGCGCCATCGTCTTTCCTTAGGGTTGCGCAATTCAAGCACGAATCCCTCGACCAGGCGCTGCAGGCCGGTATCGATGTCAGGCGCGGCCAGCGCAAATTCCATGCGCCGGCGTTCCATCGCATGACGTTCGGAAGCGATCGCCATCGCGATCTCGGTCTTGCCCTTGAAATATCCGTAGATCGCGCCGGGACTAAGCCTCGACTCCTCGACGATGTCCTGCACGGTTGCCGCATGAAAACCTTCGCGCGCAAAGCATGTCAGCGCGGCATCGAGGATGCGCCCGCGCTGCTCGTTGGCGCGAGCGGCTGATATCCTAGGCATCGCCGACTTCCGCAAGCACCGTGTGATAGAAGCCGTAGCCCTGCATGTGGCGGCCGGCTTGTCCCATCACCCGCTCCCGGTATTGATCGGCGCCGAGATCGCTCACCAGTCTCAGCCCGCGCTCGCGCAGGAAGTCCGGCAATTCGCCCGGCAGCAAGCCGAACCGCCAAGGTTCACCCGAGCCATCGACCTTGGCGATGACTTTCTCTGCGCCATCGAACGTGACGCTGCCGTCGATCGCGCCCTCATGAACATAGGTGAAGATGAACCGGCTGCGCGGCGCAAGCCGGCCCGCCCAGCGCATCACGCCGCAGACCGCATCGCCGGTCAGATACTGGCTGACGCCTTCCCACACGACGATCGTGCGCCGCGCCGGATCGAAGCCGGCATCGCGCAGACGCTGTTCGAAATCATTGATCTCGAAATCGACGGCGACAAAGGTCACCCGGTTCAGATCGGCGCCGGCGGCCTGCAGCCGCTCCCGTTTCACCTTGGCCGTTGCAGGGTGATCCACTTCAAAAACCTTGACGGAATCCAGCGCGGCAAGCCGCCAGGCCCGCGTATCGAAGCCCGCGCCGAGCAACACGACCTGCTCGGCCTGTCCAATCGATTCCTCGATCCAGTCGTCGATCAGGCGCGTGCGGGCGATGCCGGAGGTTCGCGCGCCCGGCCATTGCCGGTCGATGTAGCGGTTGAGCATTTCGCCCACCGGACGTACTGCGAGCAGTTTGGCTGATAGCCGCAGGCTTCCTGGCAACAGCGCGACGGCCAGTGGATCGGTAAACACGCGTCGTCCGGCACCTTTCGCATGCTCTGACGCCCGGAACATGGCCATGTATTCGGCGGTCCGGCTGGGCTGATGCTGCAGCATTTCGCGACCTCTCCAAAAAGAATGCTTATTCTTTTTAAGGCCGATCACGGTCGTAGGTCAAGATGCCCCGTGGCGAAAATGAAGTGCGGCTAATTCAGCGCGTAGCAAGTACCCCGCATGAGCGCAGCGATATGCGGGAAAATACCGGCTTGAAGACCCAGATATCGCTTCGCTCATCCGGGCTACGCGCGCTACATCGTGGGACCGAAAAAGCCAGCCACCGCAATTGCGAGGAGCGAAGCGACGAAGCAATCCATCTATCTCCGCGTTGAGGTATGGATTGCTTCGCTTCGCTCGCAATGACGTAGAGGCAGCCTTGACTACCTCCCCGGCCGGAGTTCCAGGCTTTCCAATCCGGCAGCGATGCTGATGCCGACCTGACCCTGCAGGCTCAAGGGCTGCAACGCGATCGAATTGGCGGAGCCGCCGACCAGCACGTTGCCGCCGACACCGACGCCGAGCGTGGCGCTGCCCTGCGCGCCGACATAGTCGCCGGACAGACCGCCCGGCCCGAGCCGTGCTACAGGTGCGAACACGCCCCAGGCCAGCGCCGATTCCTGGGTGATGCCGAGATCGAGTCCCACTTTCCGGATGGTGGCGATGTAGCGGTCTTCCGGCATCCCTTCGGCGCGCAGCACGCAGCCGAGATTGGTGACGGAACCGACGATAAACCCAACGCTGGCGCCGCCGCGACACTCCAGCACGCCAACCTGCACGCGCGTCACCTGCTGCGCATTGGCGCCGCCGATCGACGAAGCCAGCGCGGCGAGCGTGGCCAGGATGAGGAAACGACGCATGAAGTAATCTCCGGCTGAAAAACTGTGATGCGAGCAGAAATCAAGAACAACGCCGCGCCCGCTGCGCTCGCCGTTCTATGCCATATCATCACAGGCCGTGCCAGATTGGCAGGAGCTACACAACCGTTTCAGAGGCGAACGTCATTCCGGTGCGAGCGAAGCGAGATTTTCGCTGCACGCATGCGCATCTGGGATTAGGTCCATCAAGCTTCGGTGCACAACCGCCGGACCTGGCTTCGCGTCCCGACTAGCGGCCCTTGACGAACTGTATATAGGTATATATCTATAATTTGTGAAAGATTTGCTCCGCGCTATCAGACCTGCGGTTTTCGTGGGCTCCAGCCGAAAGGACCTGCAAGGATTCCCAGCGGCCGTCCGCAGCGGGATCGGGCAAGCTCTGTTCGAAGCGCAAATCGGGGAGCATCCGCACAGCGCCAAGCCCCTGAAGGGTTTGAGCGGGGTTTTGGAGATTCGCGACAACTTCGACGGCGACGCCTATCGAGCCGTCTACACGGTGCGTCTTGAGGGCGTCCTTTATGTCCTGCACGCGTTCCAGAAGAAATCCACCAGCGGGATCGCGACCCCTCAGCGACATTTGGATTTGATACGCCAACGCCTGCGCGACGCCGAAGCCATTCACAAGGCAACCAAGGGAGTTCGATGATGAGCGCCAAGAAATTGATGAGCGCCAAGAAACTGCCTGCCCATGAAGTCGGCAGCGGCAACATCTTCGCTGACCTTGGTCTACCTAATGCAGAGGAGCACCAGCTCAAGGCTGCACTGGTGGTGCAGTTGAAGCGACTGATTGCCGAACGTGGCCTGACCCAGATCGCGGCGGCCAAGCTGATAGGGATGAAGCAGCCCGACCTGTCGAAGCTGCTGCGTGGCCAATTCCGGCTGGTTTCCGTGGAAAAGCTGATGCGGATGCTGACCGCCTTCGATCAGGATGTAGAGATTACCTTGAAGCCGCATCGCAAACGCGGCGCGGCCGGCCGGATTACTTTCATTTCGGCTGCTTAGAACAAACGAAGGTGTCCGAGACGAAAAAGGCCCGCTTGCGCGGGCCTTTTCCTTAACGTGTCATGCTCAGCCGCGATGACGATGGCGGCGATGGGTGTGCCGGCGCGGGCCGTTGCTGTAGAACGGCTGCAGTTCGAGGCCGGCGATTCCGGCCGTGACGTTCAGCCCGGTCTGTCCCTGCAAGCTGATCGGCTGCAGTGCGTAGGCGTTCGCGGGACCGCCGACCAGGAAGTTGCCGCCGCCGCCGATGCCGATCGATGCGTTGGCACCGACGCCGCCATAGCTGCCGGCGAGTTCGCCGCGGCCGAGCCGACTGTTCGGCGCACTGACCGCCCAGGACAACTGCGTCTGCTCGGTGACGCCGAGATCGAGACCGATGCGCTGCACCTTGGCAATGTAGGGTTCAGGCCGGCGGCCTTCGCTGCGGAACACGCATTCGAGGCTCGTGACCGAGCCGACCACGAAGCCGACATTCTGGCCGCCCTGGCATTGCAGGATGCCGGCGCGAACCGGCGGCGCCGCGCTGGCGGTCGCGATTGGCGCCATCAGCGCCAGCGTGGCGATAGTCAAAGTCAGAAGTCGCATGTGTCCCAGTCTCCGCATGAAAAATTAAATCTGCGGGCGGACAGGAGGGAAGCGCCGTGTCCAAAACATGGCGCTTCCTCAAGAAGCCGTCAAAACATCGCGCTGTGCTTCACGCGCAATGTGATTTGACACGCCTTTTTTCCAACGCGTTTTCTTCGAAAAAAACCGCAAGGCCATCCCGCATCAAGTGCGGGACAGGCTTCGATTGGAAACGCTTCTTATCTCAAATTGCCACAAAAGCGCTGGATGCGCTTGCAGGCATCTTCGAGATCGGAGGTTTTCGTCGCATAGGAGATCCGGAACGCGGGGCCGAGCCCGAACGCCGAACCCTGCACGACGGCGACGCCTTCGCTCTCGAGCAACTCGGTGACGAAGTCCTCGTCATTGGCGATCACCTTGCCGGACGGCGAGGTCTTGCCGATGGTGCCGGCGCAGGACGGATAGACGTAGAACGCGCCTTCGGGCCGCGGACATTCGATGCCCTTGGCCTGGTTCAGCATCGAGACCACGAGATCGCGGCGCTCCTTGAAGGTCTTGTTGTGCACCGGGATGAAGTCCTGCGGACCGTTCAGTGCCTCGACCGAAGCCCACTGCGCGATCGACGACGGGTTCGAGGTCGACTGCGACTGAATCGTCGCCATCGCCTTGATCAGGTCGGCCGGGCCGCCCGCATAGCCGATGCGCCAGCCGGTCATGCAATAGGCCTTCGACACGCCGTTCACCGTCAGCGTGCGCTCGTACAGTTTCGGCTCGACCTGCGCGGGCGTCGCAAACTGGAAGTCGTCATAGACCAGGTGCTCGTACATGTCGTCGGTCATCACCCAGACATGCGGGTGCTTCACCAGCACGTCGGTGATCGCCTTCAGTTCAGCGCGCGAGTACGCGGCGCCGGTCGGGTTCGAGGGCGAGCACAGGATGATCCATTTGGTCTTCGGCGTGATCGCCTTTTCCAGATCGTCGGGCCGCAGCTTGAAGCCGCTGGACGCCGGGCACACCACCGGCACCGTCTCGCCGCCGGCGAGCGCCACCATTTCCGGATAGCTGACCCAGTACGGCGCCGGAATGATGACCTCGTCGCCGGGGTTAAGCGTCGCCATCAGCGCGTTGTAGAGCACCTGCTTGCCGCCGGTGCCGACGATGATCTGGTTCGGCTTGTAGGCCAGGCCGTTCTCGCGCTGGAACTTGGCGATGATGGCTTCCTTCAGCTCGGGAATGCCGCCGACATCGGTGTACTTGGTCTTGCCGGCCTCGATGGCGTGGATCGCCGCCAGCTTGATGTTGGCGGGCGTGTCGAAGTCCGGCTCGCCGGCGCCGAGGCCGATGACGTTGCGGCCCGCCGCTTTCAGCGCGCGCGCTTTATCCGTGACCGCAATCGTCGCGGACGGCTTCACACGGGCGAGCGAGGCGGACAGGAAGGGCATCATCATCTCCTGGCAAACGTCGTGAACTCTGAAATTCACGACTCTTTTTGATGGGAACGCCGCACCCTAAGGCGCTGCGCGCTGCATCGCAAGAAGCTTGGCCGGATACGGGTCAAACTTTAGGGAACGTCGCGCAGGCTCGGTACGATCGGAGCAATATCGGCGCAATATTCGCTAAGTTCCACGGCGAATTGACTCATATCTGACAAGGGGGTGGGCAAGCCCGAACGTCCGACAGGGACCGCGATGCCGAGAGCGGCTGATGGCCCCGGGGCCACTGTCCGACATGGCCACAATGGATGGCCGCCGCGGCCTTCCGGTTCTCCACCCCAGGGTGCGGATGATGTGGCGCACGTCGCTTCGCGGCCAAGGTGGACTCAACGCCAGGGTGTCTCACCCGCGATTCGGATTCCCCTCGGCCATGCCGGAAGTGGACGCAGCCTTCGTCGCGAGGGCTTGAGCCAGCCCGCTCCTCCGCTCCCGGCCACGTGATCCATGCACTGTGGCATGACATGCTGCGCGCGTGCAGTGCAGTAGAGGTTTTCGACTTTTTCCATTCTCCGGGCCTTGCGACGCATTCGTATCGGCATCATTGTTTAGCCGCGTTGCGGCGCGAGAGCTTTTCGCAGTTCGCCTACCGCGTGCGCGATTCGACCCGAGTGAACCCAACGACGATGTACAAGCTTTATTCGATGCAGCGCTCCGGCAACAGCTACAAGGTCCGCCTTGCGCTGGCGCTGCTCAACGCGCCGTATCATGCAATCGAAGTCGACATTCTCCGGGGCGAAAGCCGCACGCCGGATTTTCTGGAGAAGAATCCCAGCGGACAGGTGCCGCTCCTGGAAGTCGCCGACGGACGCTATCTCGCCGAGTCCAACGCCATCCTCTGGTATGTCTGCGGCGGCACATCGCTGGCCCCGGAGTCACGGGTCGAGCGCGCCGAAGCGCTGCAATGGATGTTCTTCGAGCAGCACGCGCTCGAGCCCAATATCGGCGCCGCCTATTTCTGGCTGTCGCTGGTCAAGGGCGGCCGCGACCTGCAGACACATGCGCTGGAGGACTGGATGGAGCGCGGCTATGCCGCGCTTCAGGTGATGGAAAACCATCTCAAGACCCGCGCCTATTTCGCGGCGGGGCAACTGACGGTCGCCGATATTGCGCTGTACGGTTACACCCACGTCGCCGACCGCTGCGATTATGATCTCGCGACCTTCCCTGCCATCCGCGCGTGGCTGCGGCGGGTCGAGCAGACCCCCGGCTTCGTCACCATGGACTGGCGGCGGGAGACCACGGTGGACGACCAGGCCGGCGTCGCCGCCGGCGCATAATTGCCGCCACGCCTGCAGCCGGCCTCCTCACTTTCGCGCGAGCACGGCGCCAAAGGTTAACAATAGCGGGCACAACATTAACCTTTGCCGCGATTCCGCCGTTTTCAGCGGCTGGCCCGCCGCAATGTTGCCGGCGATCATTGCAACATTTTCCTGACGTCGCGTGAGTCGCGGGTGATTCGTCCCGCGTTACAAGGATTTAGGCCAATGATACGGTCACCCGGCGCGGTCGGCTTCGAGAGCAGCCGCGCGCCCGTCGCTTCTTCCCGATTGCTTGGTGCCATCGCCACCTCCCTCGCGATCGGCACGCTGTCGCTTTGCGTCATGGTCACCCTGACGGTGCTGTCGATCAAGGCCACCGTCGCCATGCCGATTCCGTGACAGTTGCGGCTTTTCTGTTAGCATCATTAGCGAACGCGCGATGATCGGCATCGCGACTGGACGACCAGGATGAAAACACCTGTCGGCCTTGTGACGGCCGCGCTGGCGGTCGCGATCCTGCTCGCCGCCTCGTTCCTGATCGCCACCGGCACGCGTGGCCAGGAGCAGGCATTTGGTTCGTCGGCGGGCGAACTCGAAATCCGGACCATCGCCAGAGGCCTCGCTAATCCCTGGGCGCTGGCGTTCCTGCCCGACGGCAAGATGCTGGTGACCGAGCGTCCGGGCCGCATGCGCATCGTTACGGCCGAAGGACAGATCTCGCCGCCGCTGAAGGGCGTTCCCGAGGTCTGGGCGTCCAGCCAGGGCGGCCTGCTCGATGTCGTCGTCGACAAGTCCTTTGCGCAGAACAAGACCATCTATTTCTGCTTTGCCGAACGAACCGACGGTGGCGGGCGCACCACGGTCGCCCGTGCAAAACTCAACGACGGCAACGTCCGCCTCGACGACGTCAAAATCATCTTCCGCCAGCAAGGGCCGCTGTCATCAGGCAATCATTACGGTTGCCGCATCGCGCAGGCCGAGGACGGCAATCTGTTCGTGGCGCTGGGCGATCATTTCACTCACCGCGACCAGGCGCAGAATCTCGGCAACCATCTCGGCAAACTGATCCGGATCGCGCCCGATGGTTCGGTGCCATCAGGCAATCCGTTCGCGGGCCGCACTGACGCCAAGCCAGAGATCTGGAGTTACGGGCACCGCAACGTGCAGGCGCTCGCGATCAATCCGGCTTCCGGCGACCCCTGGGAAATCGAGCACGGCCCGCGCGGTGGCGACGAGCTCAACCTGATCGGCAAGGGCAAGAATTACGGCTGGCCGGTGATCGGCTACGGCATCGATTACTCCGGCGCCAAGATCCACGATGCTACGGCCAAGGACGGCATGGAGCAGCCGCTGAAATACTGGGTGCCGTCGATCGCGCCGTCGGGCATGGCCTTCTATACCGGAAAACTGTTTCCAAAATGGAACGGCAGCCTGTTCACCGGCGCGCTGCGCGGCGCGATGCTGGTGCGGCTGACGTTGAACGGCAACGCGGTGACGTCGGAGGAACGCCTGCTGGAAAACCTGCACGAGCGCATCCGGGACGTCCGCCAGGGGCCGGACGGCTCGCTGTGGCTGCTCACAGATAGTTCGAACGGACGGGTACTGCGGGTGGCGCCGGCCGTGAAGTGACGATGCGCACTTGGTGTGAACGGCGGGGAACTAAACCTCTTGTTGACATCGCATCAACATATGTACATATATCTGTACATATCCCCCCATGCAGCAAAAGGAGCGGGAGATGGCGTACGTTTCTTACACTGAACTGCGTAACAACCTCGCGTCCTACATGGACGAGGTTTGCGATGATCGCGCACCCCTGTTCGTCACCCGCCAGAATGCCCGCACCGTCGTTCTCATGGCGGAGGATGAGTATGAGAGCCTCATGGAGACCGCCCACCTCCTGAAGAGTCCCGCCAATGCAGTACGTCTTCTACGTTCAATCAAGGAAGCGGACGAGGGCAAACTAACTGAACACGAGTTGATCGAGCCAACAAAGGCAGGTTCGGCAAAGGCATGAAAACCGCTTGGACGGAAGATGCCTGCCAAGAGTATCTTCAATGGCAAAAAGAGGATGAAAAGATCCTCGAAGTCATAAACGGTCTAATCAAAGATATTAAGCGCGATCCGTTTAAGGGGCTTGGGAAACCAGAGCCCCTTAAACATGCACTCCAAGGATGGTGGTCGCGCCGCATTTCTGGCGAACATCGCTTGGTGTATCGTGTTTCCGGGAAGGGTGACACTCAGCAACTCGACATTGCTCAGTGCCGCTATCATTATTAGCGGGCCGTTTCTTAGCCATCTTTCTCTTCGCCACTTTCTTCGGCTTATGCGACTGAGCGGCTTTCTTCACAAGACCGGACGCGCCAGCATCCGACGCCGGAGCGTCATCTGCGGCTACAATCTAGGCTTGGGCCAGTGGTCAGGTATTCAGACCGCGAACACGCCATCGCCGTCAACTCACGCCCATTTGTGAAAAATCAGGAACGCGCCGATTGCGATGAAGAGAAAGCCGAGCGCGTGGTTCCATCCCAGCGGCTCCTTCAGGTAGAGCACCGAGAAGCAGGCAAATACCACCAGCGTGATCACCTCCTGCATGGTCTTGAGCTCCGCCGCCGAATAGACCGCGCTGCCCCAGCGGTTGGCCGGCACCGCCAGCCAGTACTCGACGAAGGCGATTCCCCAGCTCACCACCACGATCAGCGCCAGCGGGCTCTCCTTGAATTTCAGATGGCCATACCAGGCAAACGTCATGAAGACGTTGGAGGCAAACAGCATCAGGATCGGCAGCAGCGTCGGGGAAACAGTGGGCATCGATGTCCTCTTGCAAAATGTCATGCGCTAATCGTCGGGTGCAGTACCCCGTTCCTTAACTCGATATCATTTGATTTCAAAAATACGAAAGCTCGCCGGCTTCCTGCAACGCCCTCTTAAGACTGGCGGCAGAAAGGCGTGCACAATCGCAACAATCGGGCATGCTTGCGTCTTATTCCCGGCAAGCGACGAGAACCGCATGCAGTTAAACTGGCGCGCAATCTCTGGTCCAGCTCTTACGACAGCGACGGCGTTGATCGCCTTCCTGGTCGACCGGCATTTCGTTCCCGTCCCCAATCCCGCGCCGCTGTTCGTCTGCATCGTCGCGCTTGCCGCTTCCGTCAGCGGCATCGTCTCCGGCATGGCCAGCGCCGTCATTGCGGTGGCGTCTTCCGCGCTGTTCTTCCTCAACCACCGCGCCACGCCCGGTTACGACATGTCGGACCTGGCGCGCATGCTGCTGCTGGCGGTTACCGCCGGCGGTACCGCGCTCATCACCGGCCTCTTGCGCCAGAAATGGGTCGATGCGTTCGCATGGGAGAAGAAGCACCATGCGACCGCGGATCGCCTGTCGGCTGCTCTCGATCAGGTCGATATCGGCATCGTGCTGCTCGATGCCGATACCCGCGCCGAATTCATCAACCGCGCCTTCCGCGATTACTTCAAGCTGTCCGACGAGCAGGCCGACAGCAAGCCGCCCTTCATCGCGCTGATGTATCACGGCCGCGACACCGGCGCCTGGCAACTGCCCGAGGACGAGCTGAGCGCATTCATCGCCAAGCGCACCGAAATGATCCGGACCGGCGATTCCACGCCGATCAACATCAATCTCGCCGATGGACAGGTGCTGCGCTTCATCTGCACGGCGCTTCCCGACGGCGGACGCATGCTCAGCTATATGCCGGTCACCGACCTTGTTCGCCACAGCGACGATCCCGGCAGCGGCGACTACTACCGCGCGCTGCGCGGCAACTATCGCAGCCTCGCCCAACACCTCGGCGCCGCGGAATAGCGGCGGCAGCGCCGGCGCCCTGGCGACATTGATCCTCTCCTCCCGTGTCTGTAGTAGTGAACGGACATCCCTCCTGCGCGTCCCCGGCGCGCGTCACCTCCCAGCAAAACGGAATCGCTTAATGTCCGGCGACCTCACCATCCGCTTCGTCACCCGTCAGGATTACGCGCAATGGCTTCCGCTGTGGGAGGGCTACAACGCCTTCTACGGCCGTTCGGGCGCGACCGCGCTTGCGCCCGAGATCACGGCGATGACATGGGCGCGCTTCTTCGACGCCTACGAGCCGGTGCATGCGCTGGTCGCCGAGACCGGCGGCGAGCTGCTCGGGCTGACGCACTACCTGTTTCACCGCTCTACGACCATGATCGAGCCGATTTGCTATCTGCAGGACCTCTTCACCAACGCCGCGATCCGCCGCAAGGGCGTCGGCCGCGCCTTGATCGACGGCGTCTACGAACAGGCGAAGCTTGCGGGATCTTCCCGCGTCTACTGGCAGACGCACGAGACCAACCACACCGCGATGCAGCTTTACGACAAGGTGGCGGAGCGTTCCGGCTTCGTCGTTTACCGCAAGCTGTTGTGACACGGTTTCGTGAAGACGGTCGCGTCAGGCCGCCTGTGGATAAGTCCTGATGTCACCTCGGCGTAACAAAGCGCGGATAGGTTGCGGGCGCGTCTGATCAGGCCCCCCGTCTCAGATCACGCGCCCCAGCGGCCCCCGTCAGTCGCCGCGTCTGACCGGGGCCGCATCTTTTTTGTGCCGCATAGCTGCCAAGCGTGGCGGCTGGTGGCGCCGCTTCTTGCGGCGCCAAGTGGCGCGGGCCACAATGCCCCTCCTCCCGCGACCACCCCACAGGATCGATCCATGCAAATTCGCAACCTCGGCGGCTCCGGCCTGCGCGTTTCCGCCGTCGGCCTCGGCTGCAACAACTTTGGCCAGCGCACCGATCTGGAGACCTCGCGCAAGGTGATCCACAAGGCGATCGACCTCGGCATCACCCTGTTCGACACCGCCGATATCTATGCGGGCATGGGCGGCTCCGAGACCGTGCTCGGCACCGTGCTCGGCGACCGCCGCAAGGACATCGTGCTGGCGACGAAATATTCCAAGCCGATGGCGCCCGACGGCACCAAGCAGGGCGCCTCGCGCCGCTACATCATGTCCGCCGTCGAGGCGAGCCTGACGCGGCTGAAGACCGACTACATCGACCTCTACCAGCAGCACGACTACGATCCCCTGACGCCGATGGAAGAGACGCTGCGGGCGCTCGACGATCTGGTGCGGCAAGGCAAAGTCCGCTACATCGGCAATTCGAATTTTCCGGCGTGGCGGATCGCGGAAGCGGAAATGATGGCGCGGCAGATGAACGTCAGCCGCTTCGTCTCCTGCCAGGATGAATACAGCCTCGTGGTGCGCGACATCGAAAAGGATCTGCTGCCGGCAGCAACGGAATACAGGCTCGGCCTGCTGCCGTTCTTCCCGCTCGCGAGCGGCCTCCTCACCGGAAAATACAAGCGCGGCGCCGCCGCCCCCGACGACACCCGCTTCGCCAAGGCACCCGCGCTGAAGGACCGCTACGTCACGGCGCGTAACGAGGACATCGTCGAAAAGCTGCAGGCGTTCGCGCAAGCCCGCGGCCACACCATGCTGGAGCTTGCGTTCTCCTGGCTGGCGTCGCGCACGCAAGTATCGAGCGTCATCGCCGGCGCCACCCGCGTCGAACAGGTCGAACAGAACGTGAAAGCGATCGGATGGACGCTTAGCGCGGAGGAGATGGCGGAGGTGGATCAGATTACGAAGTGACTTGTCGTCCTGCGAAAGCAGGGACCCATACCGCGTGATCCATCGAGGAAGCATGGTGGCGGACGCTCTGCGTTAATCAACTAGCGCTGTGGGCTGCCGAAGCGAAGCGGTCGCGCGGCGTGCCCCTTCCGCCGGCCGCGGCGTATGGATCCCTGCGTTCGCAGGGACGACAAGTTGATAGGTTCACGGCATTGAAACGTCAGTATCTACCGACGCGATTGACTGGCCCACCCCGATTCATGGGTGTTCCAAGGCGCACCGCCTCGCGCGCGGCGGCCCGTGCGACCGGCCTTGGCCGAAGTACGACGCCGGGCCTTACAACGCAGCCGGCGGGATAGCTGATGTACTGGCAGTACACGACAGCACTGGCTTCCTTGGTGCCTGCGGCTACAAATCCTGAAACCAAGGCGAATGCCGCAAGAGCCGTTGCAAGTTTCGTTTTCATCGTCATTCCTCCCATTTGGCGTACTGTGGACTCAACAACGAACGAGAGCGCTTTCTGCCGTCTCCGACATTCCCGCTTGTCGGAGAAACGTTCCTCCGCGGTCCGACGATGACGCGCCAATCGTCGGACCGCGGAAAGTAGGGCGACGAGCTACTTCGGCTCTTTCAGCTTCTCCATGACTTCGTCCAGATTGAAGCTCGCTGCTTTCTGCCGCTGCGGGTAGTCACGGAACGATGTCAGGAACTGGCCCACGTAATCCTGTGCTGGCACGAGCAGGAACACGTGATCGAACAACCAATCGTAGTACGTATTCGAGGTGATGTCCGCCCGCTCATAAGGATCGGTACGGAGATTGAAGATCTTTGGAACGCGCAGGCTGGTAAAGGGATTGGCCCAGAGCAGCAACTGTCCGCTGGCGCGTTGCTCCATGAACACGACCTTCCAGTTGTCGTATCGCAATCCCACCAATTGCTGATCGTCGTTGACGTAAAGGAACGACTCTCGCGGGCTCTTTGCGGTCTGCCCGGTCAGGTACGGGACGAGGTTGTATCCGTCGAGGTGGACCTTGTAGGTCACGTCCCCAATTTTTTGTCCGGTGCGCAGCTTTTCGCTCACCTGCGGTTCACCGGCAGCCGCCAGAATGGTCGGAAGCATGTCGTGGTGAGCGGTGATTTCATTCGACACCTGACCTGCCTTGATCTTGCCGGGCCATCGGAGGATCGCCGGCACCCGATAGGCTCCTTCCCAATTGGTATTCTTTTCGCTGCGGAAGGGCGTCATTCCTGCATCCGGCCAGGTGTTCATGTGCGGCCCGTTGTCGGTCGAATACATGACGAAAGTGTCCTGGGCGATGCCGAGGTCGTCCAGTGCCTTGAGCACCGTTCCCACGTTCTTGTCGTGATCGAGCATCGCGTCGTGGTAGGGGCTCTGCCAGCGGCCGGCCTGGCCGAGGCTTTCGGGCTTCGTGTCGGACGCGACCTCGATCATTGAATTGGCCCACGCCGGACCGCGACATTTTGTTTCGTTCAAACGCCGATCGAGTGTTTCACCCGATGGCAGGCTTGCGCTACTCTGTTACTGCAGCCTTTGGCCCAATTGTGCCGAGCCTTTCAGCATGCGGTACGAGCCGTTAAGCCGATTTCCGGCGCTCCGCACACGCGACGTTGACGAACTCCGCCAACGCATGTCTGGCCTTTTTTCTGTGTGGTCGCTGGACTTGGGACGCGGGAACCAAACGAGTTTCGAGGGATGCCTCAACCATCGGCAAATGCAGGATGTTGGCGTGACTTACGGCCGCTATGGTTCGCCCTTGGCACTCTGCCTTTCGCACGGCGATACCTATCTCCAGGGCTTTCCCATTCGCGGTCTCGGCTCCGTTGTTAATGACGGGACTGAGGGAGAAGTATCGCCCGGCCATGGGACCGCCTGCGGGCCGAACGCAGATATGCGGCTCAAATATTCATGCGATTTTGAACACCTGATCGTCCGAATTAGACCGCAGAAGCTGATCAAGACGCTCAGCGCGCTCATCGATCGACCCGTCGATCCGCAGCGGATGGCGACGAACGTGAGACCCATTCCAGCAATGGCGGTTGCTCAGCGTCGCCTGGTTGAGTTTGTGGTCGGCGAATTGGATCGTGTCGATGCTCCGCTTCCCGACCTTGTATTGGCCGAGCTCGAGCAGGCCCTTGTTGTCTCTTACCTCAATTGCAATCTACACAATTACAGTCATTTGCTTGATGAGGACCCGATTCGATCGGTCGCACCTTGGCACGTGCGTCTCGCAGAAGAATACGTTGAGCAGAACTGGGACCAACCGTTGACCATTGAAGCGTTAGCCCATGTCGCGAACGCAAGTGTCCGCAGCTTGTTCTTCACGTTCAAGAAGAGCCGCGGAGTGTCGCCGATGACCTTCGTCAGGCAGGTTCGGCTGCGGCATGCAAAGCATATGCTTGAGCATGCAACACCCGAAACGACCGTGACCTCGGTGGCCTACGATTGTGGATTTAGCAATCCCGGACACTTCGCGAAGTATTATCATGCGGCTTTCGGCGAGTATCCCTCGGCAACTTTGAAAACGGCGCTCAAATAACTACCAGCCGATTCGGATCAGAGCGCTGCCGCTGACCGGGACGACACCGTGGCTGGGACTAGCGCCTTACCCCA
The DNA here is from genome assembly GCF_018596315.1 of Bradyrhizobium sp. SRL28. Classification (GTDB taxonomy): domain Bacteria; phylum Pseudomonadota; class Alphaproteobacteria; order Rhizobiales; family Xanthobacteraceae; genus Bradyrhizobium. The sequence goes on from NZ_JAHEAG010000003.1 coordinate 492,952, forward strand.
CCAGCCCCTGCATCGGCTTCACGGCGCTGCTGTCCGGAAACACGTTCTCCGCCAGCACCTTCTCGGCCAACCCGAACTGGTCCTTCAGCACGCCCTTCATCACCGCGCGCAGATCGGTGGTCGGGGCGAGATCGCGGCCCTGGTAGAGATTGGCCGGCTTCAGCCCCGGCCAGTCTGCGATCACCCGGCCACCTTTCACCGCGCCGCCGGCGAGCAGCGCGATGGTGCCGGTGCCGTGATCCGTCCCCTGTGTGCCGTTGATGCGCGCGGTGCGGCCGAATTCGGTAGCGATCACGATTACCGTGTCGCGCCAGCGCGCGCCTAACCCACTTTCGAATTCCGCCAGCGCGCCATCGAGGCCGCCGAGCAATTGTGCCAGCCGCCCCACCGGCCCGCCTTCGTTCGCATGCGTGTCCCAGCCGTCGAAGGCGAGCGCGCCGATCCGCGGGCCGTCATCGGCGGCCATCAGTTTGGCGGCGCCGCGCGCCACCAGCCGCATCGCGGCCACGCCATTGGTGCCGGGCTTCGGCTTCATGTCGTCGCCTTGCGCAGCCTTGTCGAGCGCGAGGCCCTGCTTCAACGCGGCGGCAAGCGCGGGATCGCGGTGTTGATAGAGTTCCACGAGCCGCATCGCGGTATCTTCCGCGGCCTGCGGCACCGCGACCGGCGCCCAGCCGACGGTTGGCGCCGCGCCGCGCAGCACCAAAGGCGTGGTCGGGCCGACCGCGAGCGCGCTCATGACCCGCTCGCCTTTCGGCAGCCCTTCCAGCGCGCGGTTGAGCCAGCCGGACTGCACCCGCCCGGGCCCGGCAAAACCGCTTTCAAGCACATCCTGCCCGTCGAAATGCGAACGGTCGCGATACGATGTCGCCACCGCGTGAATCACGGCGGCATTCTTCTCGCGATACATCCGTGCAAATTCCGGCATCGCCGGATGCAGCGAAAAGAAATTGTCGAGCGGCAAGGCCGCGTTCGGCCCGTTCGACGACAAGGCGATCGAACCATGCAGGCCGGCATAATCAGGATCGCCAATTGGTGCTACGGTAGCGAGCCCGTCCAGCGCGCCGCGCAGGATGACGACCACCAACCGCGGATCTCGGCCGTCGGCGGCGCGCGCGAATTTCGGCAAATAGGCCCACGCCGCAAAGGAAGCGCCGCCGAGCAACAGCGAGCGTCGCGAAACGACCGATGATCTCAGGCTTTCGCAATCCATTGTCGTTTCCATGGATGTCATCTCCTCTGGAATTCCGGCGACATCAGCAACAGCGCCAGCGCCTGCTGTCGCGATTCCGCGCGCTCGATGGTCCGTCGGGTCTCTGATGATGCCGCATCCGCGGCAACGAGTTCGAGCAGATCGCGCGGATCGACGCCGTCGGCGAGCCGTGCGGCGATCTGCGCGGAAATATCGAGCCGCAGTTTGATGCCTTCCGGCGCCGCCCAGGCCGCGTTCGTATCAGGGAAACCGTTCGGCCCGGCGGGCGCCCACAGCGGCTGGCCCAGCGCATTGAGAGCGGTGAGATAGAGGCCGGGATTGTTCGGGATCTGCGCCAGCAGCCGGCCCGCCGCGACCAGAAATTCGTAAGGCGAGCGCATCTTTGAGGGCGGCGCCTTCCAGGCATCATCGGAATCCACCAGCGCCGTCGCCAGCGCCTTCAGATCGCCGTCGGTTCGCGTGAAGACATCGGCGAGCCGCGCCACCAGGGCCGGTGGCGGATCGTCGGCCACGAAGTGCTGCACGAATTTGCCGGCGATGAATTTCGCGGTCGCGGGATGGCCCGCGAGATCCGCCAGCACCGCCTCGCCCTGCATTACGTCTGACGCGTCGTAGATTTTTCCCATCACCCGCTGCGCGCCCGGCTGATGCGCATTGGCGTTGAACACGAAGGAGGCCGGCGGACCCAATTGGCCCAGCCTTCCCGCATAGGTCCAGCCCGTGATGATGTTCGCCAGCGACGTCACGTCCGCCTGCGAATAGCCGCCGCCGACGCCGAGCGTATGCAGTTCCAAAATCTCGCGGGCGAGATTTTCGTTCAGTCCCCGGTTGCGGTTTCTGCCGGCGCGCGAATCCGGGCCCAGCGATTGCTGGTTGTCGAGAAAGAACAGCATCGCAGGATGCTGCTCGACCGCCTTCAGCATGTCGCCGAAACGCCCGAGCACGTGCGGCCGGATCGCCTCGCGCTCGAACGAGCCGGCCCACATTCGCGCCGGCCCGCCCTTGTTGGCGGAGATGCAGAAATGATTGGACCAGAACACCACCAGCCGTTCGGTGAATCCGCAATCGGCGATGACGGCGCGTTGCAACCGCGCCAGCGCCTCGGCGCGAAAGGTTTTCTGGATGACGTTGAGTGGTGCCGGTGGCGGTTTGGGCGCATTGGCCCGCATCGCCTCGGCGGACGCCATGGCCGCATCGGGATTTTCCGGCAGCTTCGCCGGCGCTTCCCTTGACGGTTCTCTGGGCGCCATGTCCATGGCGATGCTGTTGAGCGAAAGGTTCCGCCGTTGCGCTTTCGCATCCGCCGGCGGTTGACCTTCGATCGCGGGCGCCGGCGCCGCAGACTTGGCGGCTGCGTCGCGGGCCTGCTGAATCTCGAACTGATAATCAAACACTGCCTTGCCGAGCGCCGGCGTCGACTGCAGTCCCGGCACTTCGAGCAGCACGCCATTGGGACGGGCGAGTTCTTGCTTGACGAAGCCGCGCGGATCGGAGGCCGCATTGAGAATATCGCCAGAGGCCCCGCCGCGCGCGCCCAGTCCGAAGCGATTGAGCGCAACAAGCGCTGCTTGCGAATCGCGGGCCATCGGATTTCCCTTAGAATTTCCCGGGCGTATAGTAGCTGCCGAGTATAACGCGCTTCGGCATGAACCCGGGATTAATTCCGCGTCAGGATGCGGCCTTGTTAATGACAAATCGTTTGGAAAATCAGCCCACGCGCCGCCTCGCCTGCATCGGTTGCGGCACCGAATTTAATTGCAGCCTGTCGGGGCCGTGCTGGTGTTCCGACGAGGCGTTCCGTCTGCCGATGCCGGCGGACGGCAGCGATTGTCTCTGCCCGGACTGCCTGCGCAAACTCGCAGAACAGCGCGCAGCCGCAGGCTGCGACGTGACCGGGAGATGGAATGTCAGCGCCGTCCTGCTCGACATGGACGGCACGCTGCTCGACACCGAGCGCGTCTATCTCGACAGCCTGGTCGCGGCGCTGAAGATGCATGGCTACACCGACGACACCACGACGCTGTGTCAGGCGATGGTCGGCCTCCCCGGTCCGGAATGCGAGGCCATGCTGCACGCGCGTTATGGGGAGAGCTTTCCGCTTGCGGAGATAAGCCGGGCCTTCGTCAGCAATCGCGATGAAATTCTCAGCGCAGGCCTGCCGCTGAAGAGCGGCGCGGTCGAACTGCTGGATGCGCTGCAGGCCGCCGAATGCCCGATGGCGATCGTCACCTCCTCGTCGCAGCGCACGACGGACGCGCATCTGACGCTGGCGGGAATTCGCCACCGTTTTGAAACGATCCTGACCCGCGATGACGTCGCGCGCGGAAAACCGAGCCCCGATCTCTATCTTCTGGCGGCCGCGCGGTTCGGCCTGAAGCCGGAAGTTTGCGTGGCGGTGGAGGATTCCAACCACGGCGTGGCGGCTGCGCATGCGGCGGGCGCCATCACCATCATGGTGCCTGACATGGTGACGCCGACGGAAGAGTCGCGCGCACGATGCGCTGCCGTTGTACCCGACCTCGGCGCGGTGCTCGAGGTGCTGCGAACGCGCGGGGAGTTTGACCGCCGTTCTCTCTAGCCGTCATTGCTTGCGACAAACGCGAAGCGTTTGCGCAAGGGAGCCGACGAAGCAATCCATGGCTCCGCTTGTGGCGCGATGGATTGCTTCGCTTCGCTCGCAATGACGGCGAACTATCGCGCGCGTCGCTTCCCTCGCACAGGAAGCGCCGCCTCGATCAACGCATGCGCCGCCTCGCCCGCCGTTTCCATGTAGCTGGGATCACGGTGCAGCAGCACGACGGCGAATGAGCCGTCGAGCAGCAGCAGGATCTGGCGCGCGAGCTGCGCCGCCTGTGCGATCCCCGCCGAAGCAAAAGTCACACGCAGCCATTCCTCGAACTTCTTCTTGTGCGCGGCGCCGATTTTCATCGCGGGATGACCGGGCATGTTGGCGAGTTCGGCCGATGTGCGCAGGAATCCGCATCCCTTCCACTTCGGATGCCGCGCCGAGCGGGCGAGGTTGCGAAAGATGCGCTCGACCTGGGCCGGCAACCCGTCGTCAGCCTCGGCGAACCATTGCCTGAACAGCGCGAGATTCGGCTGGTCGCGGGCGGCAAGATACGCGGCGACCAGATCATCCTTGCTCTTGAAATGATAATACAGTGTTCGCTTGGTGACACCGGCCTTCGCCGCCACCGCATCGACGCTGACGCCGCGAATGCCGTCATTGTAGAACAGCGCATTCGCCGCCGAGATAATGCGTTCGCGTGTCGGGATCGCAGATCGTGCCATGTCAGCCATGTATACTAACCAGTGAATATACACAACGCGGACAGGCTTCTAGGGTGCGTGCAGCCACGGTCACTTGCGGAGCCATTGATGTCCGACCCCATCCTGCTCGAAATCAGCGACGGCATTGCGCTGATCACGCTCAACCGCCCTGACAAGCTCAATGCGCTGAACTACGATCTGATCGACCGCCTGATGGCGGCACTGGACGCCATTGAAACCAACGCCGATGCGCGCGCGGTAATCCTGACCGGCGCGGGCGAACGCGCGTTCTCCGCGGGCGCCGATATCCACGAATTCGCAGGCAGCGTCCGTCGCGGCCGCGATACGGCCATCCGCGACTTCGTCCGGCGCGGACAGGCCATGACCGCGTGGCTCGAAGCATTCAGGAAACCGGTGATCGCTGCCGTCAACGGCCTGGCGTTCGGTGGCGGATGCGAGATCACCGAGGCCGTGCATCTGGCCATCGCCAGCGAGCGAGCGCGTTTCGCCAAACCGGAAATCAATCTCGGCATGCCGCCAACCTTCGGCGGAACGCAGCGGCTGCCGCGGCTCGCCGGGCGCAAGCGCGCGCTTGAACTGCTCTTGACGGGCGATCCTTTCTCACCGCAACAGGCGCTAGAGATCGGGCTGGTCAATAAGGTGGTGCCGCATGATGGGCTGCTGCCGGCCGCGCGCGAACTGGCAGCACGTATCGTGCGACATTCGCCGCTCGCGGTCGGCGGGATCATCACGGCGGTCACCCGCGGACTGAACATGGGCATCGGCGAAGGGCTGCAGGTCGAGAGCGAGCAATTTGCCGCGGTCGTGCCCACCGGCGATCTCGGCGAAGGCATCAATGCCTGGATCGAGCGCCGGCCGCCGGTCTATGCCGGCCGCTGACGGCAGGCGTGATATTCCGCTGGACTAAGCGGCGTCTTGGTCGCAATCACCGTCCGCATGTCGTCAGCCAGTTCGCGGTAATGCTGGCCGAGGCGCAGGTATAACTCGCGCTTCGCCGCATCCGCCGACAACTTGCCGAGCAAGTCGCATTCGTCAGCGAGAGTCTCAAACCGCTCCAATTTGGCTTCAAAGTCGATCATGACGCGTCTCTCCCGACGGCCACCAAGGGGATAAGACTACGCCTTCAATTTACGTCACGGCTAACATCGTTATCGGATAGAACTAATTTACAATCTAAGCGATATTCCGGACAGTCGCGCAATCATTGCCTGCTGGTTTGCATCGGCGAACGTCATCGTTCCTGCTGCCAATCAACACGCGATGGCGCCGACATCGCGGCAGTACTCCGCAGGGCCCGCAAACAGCAAAAGATTACCGTCGGGATCTCTGACGATGAAATCGCTGGCGCCCCACGGTTGGCGCGTGAGCGTCTGAAAGAACGTCGCACCTGCGGCCTGGAACTCCAGGGAGAGTTGCTCGATCTCTTCCGCGCTCGCGACGGTAAGCGAGGCGGAAAGCAATTCCTCGCGGTCGCGCAGAACCGGGTCGATCACGGATTGCTCGACGCATCGCAAGTTCAGCCGTGCCCCGTCGCGCATGATCTGTGCGTAAAATGGCGGTTCGCCGTAGGTGAAGACGATGGCGAAGCCCAGCGTCTTCACGAAGAAATCGCAGGACGATGTGATGTCGGCGACGAAGAGTTGCGGCTCTGCGGCCGTGATGACGGCCCTGGAGAATGTCGCATCTGCAGAACCCGGCATCGGCGAGCCTACCCGTAATAGCTTGGCGACTTCCGCGCCAGCCCATCGAACGCGTCGAGCAGCCGCTCGCGCCAGCAGAATGGGCTGAACGGACGGGATGGGTCGGTGCCGACGAGTTCGTAGAGTTTGAGTGGCATGCCGGTATTGTGTGCGAAGTCGGCGCCCGAAACAAGAACGTCATTGCCTGCGACAAACGCGAAGCGTTTGCGCAAGGGAGCGAAGCGACGAAGCAATCCATCGCTCCGCAAGCGGAGGCATGGATTGCTTCGCTTCGCTCGCAATGACGGGGATAGACCGCCTCGCCTACCGCACCACCGCCGCGGTTTGGCCGAACAGGATCCTGCGCTCCTCCTCGGTGCGGTTGACGGGCTGGCCGAAATTCGGATTGACCTCTTTCGCCTTGGCATAGGCACGCTCGGTCGCCGGCCGGGCGCGGATGGTCTCCAGCCAGCGCTTCAGATGCGGGAAGTCGTCGATGTTCTGATCCTGGTTCTTGTAAGGAACCACCCAAGGATAGCTCGCCATATCAGCGATCGAATAGTCGCCGGCGATGAATTCGCGGTCCGCCAGGCGCTTGTTGAGCACGCCGTAGAGCCGGTTGGTCTCGTTGACGTAGCGATCGATGGCGTATTTGATTTTTTCTACCGCGTAATTTCTGAAGTGGTGGTTCTGCCCGGCCATCGGCCCGAGCCCGCCCATCTGCCAGAACGTCCACTGGATCGCGTCATAGCGGCCGTAGAGATCCGACGGCAGGAATTTTCCGGTCTTCTCGGCGAGATACAGCAGCATCGCACCCGACTCGAAGATCGAGACCGGCTTTCCGCCGCCCTTCGGCTCGTGATCGACCATCGCAGGAATGCGGTTGTTCGGCGCGATCGCCAGAAACTCCGGCTTGAACTGTTCGCCCTTGCCGATGTTGACCGGGAATATCTTGTAGGGAAGCCCGGTCTCTTCGAGGAACATCGTGATCTTGTGGCCGTTCGGCGTGGTCCAGTAGTGAAGGTCGATCATGGGCGATCCTGCTATGCGCTAGATTGTTGTTTTCGCAAGAAAGATGCGACTGCATGAATTTGGGCGGACCGCCGGCGCATGTCAATCGGCGCCGGCGTCGGCACGCGCAAATGTGATGGACCTCAACCGCCGCGGCCGTGCTCGCGCAGAAATTTGGCGCCGCTTTCGGTGATCGCAACCTTCGCGCCCAGTTGGCGCGCGACGTAGCCGCGATCGACGGCGTCCTCCCAGATGGTCAGGCGCGGGCATGAGGTGCGCCACGTCTCGATCACCTCGGAATAAGGTCGCGGCTCGCGGCCGATCCATTCGACGAGGTCGAGCACCAGTGCGTCCGTTGCCTCGGTCATCCGCGCCTCCGCATCAGAAGCGGTCAAACTCAAAACGCCATTGCGCTCGTTCGCGTGAACAACAGCCAGCCTCCGTAAAGGATGTAGTAGCCCGCGACCGTGGTGATCAGCCGGTTCGCCCAGGTACGGAACTGCGCATCGCTCATCGCTTCCAGGATGCGCCGCGCCAGCGTGGTGCCGAGCATCGAAGCGGCGATGGCGACCGCCGCCAGCACCGGATCGAGCGTCGCCGCCTGGTCGATGATGCCGCCGAAATAGATCAGTTTTGTGAGATGGCTGGCGACCTGGCAGGTGGCCTTGGTCGCCACCACCTCGCGGCGGCCGAAATTGCCGCCGAGAAAGAACGTGTCCATCAGGGGCCCGGAGACGCCGGTCATCAGCATCAGCCCCATGCAGATGAAGCCGTAGAACGAGCCCTGCGCGATGCTATCAGGGTTGGGCTTGAGGTTCTTCGGCATCAGCCGTGCCATGAACGGCGTCGCCCCGAGCAATAGCAGCGCGATCGGCTTGTCCGGCACGTAGCGGATGATCGACCAGGCGCCGAGCGCGAGCCCGCAGCCGATCAGATAAACAAACACTGGCCGCCAGCGGATATGCGCCCGCCACAGAAAGGCGCGCCAGCCGTTCGAGGCCATCTGCGTGATCGCGTGCAGCACCATCGCGGTCGGCAGCGGCATCAGCATCAACAGCACGCCGATCAGGATCATCCCGCCGGCCATGCCGAACAGGCCCGACAGGAACGCTGTCGCGACCATCAACGCACCGAGGGCTGCGATCATCAGGGCCGTCATCGGAATCTCCACAATCATATTTCTGCCGCGCTTGGACGGCGCGCGCAAACTGAGTTATCTTGCTCTGGCATCAGTTTTCCTGAGGGTTATGTGCGGCGACTGCTCTTTCTCAACGGTATCAAGGCGTTTGAGGCTGCGGCCAGGACCGGCAGCTTTGCCGCCGCCGGGGCCGAGCTCAACGTATCCGCCGCCGCGGTCAGCCGGATGGTGCATCTCCTGGAAGAGCGGCTCGGGGTTGCGCTGTTCGAGCGCAAGGCCAACCGCCTCGCCACCACGGCGGCGGGCCGCGCCTATCAAAGTGGGCTGACGCCGATCTTCGACGCGCTGGCGAGCCTGACCGCGCAGGTCACCGCGCCCTCCAGCGTCCGCGTGCTGACCATCGGGGTCGGTCCCACCTTTGCGATGAAGTGGCTGATCCCGCGGCTGGCGGATTTCCGCAAACAGGAGCCGGATATCGACGTCCGCATTACCACCGGCGGCGCCGCGGTGCCGTTCGGCGAGGACTGGAGCTGCGGCATCAAGCTGGGCGACGGCGAATGGCCCGGCCTGATCGCCGAGCCGTTGTTCGCCGCCGACCTGCTGCCGGTGTGCGCGCCGCGCCTTGCGAACGCGCTCAAACGCCCCAGCGATCTGAAGGGGCCGACGCTTCTGCGGGTGGCGCATTCGCCCGACGATTGGCCCTCTTGGCTCGAGGCCGCCGGCACAGCCCGCATCACCGCCCGCGGACCGGAGTTCGAGTTTTACGGCCAGGCGCTGCAGGCCGCCGTCGACGGCCTCGGCATCGCCATGGGCATCCGCCCCTATATCGACGACGACCTCGCCGCCGGCCGGCTGGTCGCGCCGTTTGCGTTAAGCGTGCCGAAAGGCATGCGCTGGTATCTGGTGTATCGCGGCTTCAGCACGGAGCAGCGCGATTTCGCCGCGTTCCGGCGCTGGATTATCCGCGCGGCGGCAGAACCCGCCATGCGCCGCAGGGGCCAGAGACATGCCGGATGAAAAGATCGAAACGCTCGTGATCGGGGGCGGCCAGGCTGGCCTCGTGATGAGCCACCGGCTGAAGGAGCGCGGGCTTTCGCACCTCGTGCTCGAGCGCCATCGGATTGCCGAACGCTGGCGCAGCGAGCGCTGGGACGGGCTGAAATTCCAGTTTCCCAACTGGTCGGTGCGGTTGCCGGACTTTCCGTTTCCGCACAGCGATCCGGATGCCTTTTCAAACACGGACGACATCATCAGATACATCGAGGCCTATGCCGGGTTCGTCGCGCCGCCGATCCGCTGCGGCGTCGCGGTAACGCAGCTCTCGAAGCGCGACGGCGCAGGATTCATCGCCGAGACCAGCGACGGCACGATCGCGGCTGATAATGTCGTCGTCGCCACCGGTCCTTATCAGCGCAACCTCGTCCCTGACCTGCTGCGCGATCATCCCGTGCTCCAGGTCCATGCCGCCGACTACAAGAATCCCGGACAGCTTCCGCCGGGCGCGGTGCTGGTGGCCGGCGCGGGCGCGTCGGGCGCGCAGATTGCCGAGGAATTGTTGCAGGCCGGCCGCCGCGTCTATCTTTCGGTCGGAAGGCACCGCCGCCTGCCGCGCCGCTACCGCGGCCGCGACCTGATCTGGTGGCTCGCCGAGATGCGCCTCGATCAGGTTACGCCAGAGGAGCGTGGGCCCGCACGCCTGGGCCCTGTCATTTCGGGCGCCTATGGCGGCCGCACCATCGATTTCCGCAACTTCGCCACCGACGGGATGATCCTGGTGGGACGCATCGAGGCGGCGCATCACGGCGTGATCGAGATTGCACCCGGCCTTGCCGAAAGCATGAGCGATGGCGACCTCGTCTACACCACTTTCCTCGACACGGTGGACGCCTATGTGAAACGGCGCCGCATGGAGCTGCCCGAAGACCCCGACGCCCGCGCGACATTCGCCGACCCGCCTTGCGTCACCGCACCGCTCACGCACCTCGACCTCGCCGCGGAAGGCATCTCCGCGGTGATCTGGGCCACCGGCTACGGCGTCGATTTCGGCTGGATCGATCTTCCGGTCACCGACGCCAAAGGCGAAGCCGTCCACCGCAACGGCATATCAGCCGTGCCGGGCCTGTATTTCCTCGGCCTGCAATGGTTGTCGAAAATGAACTCCTCGTTCCTGTCCGGCGTCGGCGACGACGCGGCCGTGCTCGCCGATCATATTTTGGCGCGGCGGTGAGGGTCGGAACGCTCTCGTGTCCCGGACGCGATGCGGCACCATCAGCGCGTTTACGCGCGTCTTCGACACGCTATGGTGACGCTTCGCAGAGCCGGGATCCACGCCCGCTCGCAGCCGATGGACCCCGGAATAGCAGCGCACCACGCCGCAAGCCATAGCGCGTCGAAGACGCGCGTGAACGCGCTGTTGGCGCTGCGCCGCATCCGGGGAACGCCTCCGAAAAAGTCCGCAACATGTGAAGCCGTTCACATCGGGCTTTACCCACCCGTGCTTCTCTCGTCCCATGGGACAATCCGGGGGACACGCCATGATCTATGGCGGCTTTGAAATTCAGTCGTTCGAAGCAGGGAGAGGGCTATGGCACGCCAGGATTCAACGGGCCGACCAGGAGCCGGTGGTGATCGATGGAATGGCGTTTCCGACCCTCGAAGTCGGTTTCGCGTGGTCGGATCCGGAAGCGGCGATCGCGGACGCGAAGGCCCATATCGATCGTTTCAAGCCGCGGTTCGCGAATCCGTAAGCGCTGCAGGTGGAACTACCGGCCACGCGCCGGCCGGCCGAATCTCCGTACCCCTTCCCGAACAGACCCTTCAGGCGACGCCGGTGCTCTTGAGCTGTCCGGATTGCAGCGCCTCGCTCGCGGTCCTGCGCATCATCCCCGGCCGCGCCGGCGCCGAGTACTGGACCATGCGATGCACCCGTTGCGGCGGGATCCATCTGGATATCGTCAATCCCTCGACAGCCCCGCTGACGGCGTAAGGCGCGGCGGTTCCGAATCGGCTTGCTGACATCTGCTGACATGACGACGCGCAGCATTGCGCGCGAGACCGTTTGCCCTTTTCTCGCTAGCTGACTCATCCCATATTCGCCGGATGGCGAAGAAACCCGACACTCCCAAAAAGCCCGGCAAAACCCCGAAATCCAAGGCGCATCGGCCCGACGTGCAGCCGATCGGGCCGGCACTGGCCGAACTGCTCAATCCCGCGCTCAACCGCGGCGATGCCGGCATGGGCTCGGGCACCGGCCTGCAGCCGCCGCCGGATAATTCCTGGGATCGCCGCGCCGGCGGCGAGGCCGCCGCGCATCGTGCGCGCGCCTCGACCCGCGGAACCAGCGATGATGTCGCGAAGCGCGACGCATCCCCGCAGGGCCTCGAAGAAGCCCCCCAGGCCAACTACGGCACCTCGGCCACCATCCCGACGCTCGATCCCGAACTCGCGCGCCAGCTCGGCCTGCCGACGGCGGAAGACGACGACGAGGCGCTGGCCCGACCGCCGCGCAACAAGATGGAAGCGCTCGGCGTCAAGGCGACCGCCGACGCGCTGGAGAATCTGATCCGTGACGGCCGCCCGGAATTCAAGGGCGATGACGGCCAGATCAGAGTCTGGACCCCGCACCGTCCGCCGCGTCCGGAAAAATCCGAAGGCGGCGTGCGCTTCGAGATCAAGTCCGAATACGAGCCGAAGGGCGATCAGCCGACCGCGATCGCCGAACTGGTCGAAGGCATCAACCGCAACGACCGCACGCAGGTGCTGCTCGGCGTCACCGGCTCGGGCAAGACCTACACCATGGCCAAGGTGATCGAGGCCACGCAGCGCCCCGCCATCATCCTGGCGCCGAACAAGACGCTGGCCGCGCAGCTCTATGGCGAGTTCAAGAACTTCTTCCCCGACAATGCGGTGGAATATTTCGTCTCGTACTACGACTACTACCAGCCCGAAGCCTATGTGCCGCGGACCGACACCTATATCGAAAAAGACTCTTCCATCAACGAGCAGATAGACCGCATGCGCCACTCGGCGACGCGGGCGCTGCTGGAGCGCGACGACGTCATCATCGTCGCTTCCGTGTCCTGCATCTACGGTATCGGCTCGGTCGAGACCTACACCGCGATGACCTTTGCGCTGAAGAAGGGCGAGCGCATCGACCAGCGGCAATTGATCGCCGATCTCGTGGCGCTGCAATACAAGCGCACCCAGGCCGATTTCACCCGCGGCACCTTCCGGGTGCGCGGCGACGTCATCGACATCTTCCCGGCGCACTATGAGGACCGCGCCTGGCGCGTGAACCTGTTCGGCGACACCGTGGAGAATATCGAGGAGTTCGATCCGCTCACCGGCCACAAGCAGGACGATCTCGAATTCATCAAGATCTACGCCAACTCGCACTATGTGACGCCGCGCCCGACGCTGGTGCAGGCGATCAAATCGATCAAGAGCGAGCTGAAGCTCCGGCTCGACGAGCTCAACAACCATGGCCGCCTGCTGGAAGCGCAACGGCTGGAGCAGCGCACTACCTTCGACCTCGAAATGATGGAAGCGACGGGGAGCTGCGCCGGCATCGAAAACTATTCGCGCTACCTCACGGGACGCCGCCCCGGCGAGCCGCCGCCGACGCTGTTCGAATACGTGCCTGACAACGCGCTGGTGTTCGCCGACGAAAGCCACGTCACCGTGCCGCAGATCGGCGGCATGTTCAAAGGCGACTTCCGCCGCAAGGCGACGCTCGCCGAATACGGTTTCCGCCTGCCCTCCTGCATGGACAACCGTCCGCTGCGGTTCGAGGAATGGGACATGATGCGCCCGCAGAGCGTCGCGGTGTCGGCAACCCCGAGCGGCTGGGAGCTGAACGAGAGCGGCGGCGTGTTCGTCGAGCAGGTAATCCGCCCCACCGGACTTATCGATCCTCCCGTCAACATTCGCCCGGCCCGCACGCAGGTCGACGATCTCGTCGGCGAAGTCCGCGCCACCGCGCAGGCCGGCTATCGCTCGCTGATCACGGTGCTGACGAAACGTATGGCCGAAGACCTCACCGAATATCTGCATGAGCAGGGCATTCGCGTGCGCTACATGCACAGCGATATCGACACCATTGAGCGCATCGAGATCATCCGCGACCTTCGCCTCGGCGCCTTCGACGCGCTGGTCGGCATCAACCTGTTGCGCGAAGGCCTCGACATTCCCGAATGCGCGCTGGTCGCGATCCTCGATGCCGACAAGGAAGGTTTTCTGCGCAGCGAGACCTCGCTGATCCAGACCATCGGCCGCGCCGCGCGCAACGTCGACGGCAAGGTAATCCTCTATGCCGACCAGATGACCGGCTCGATGGAGCGCGCCATCGCCGAAACCAACCGCCGCCGCGAAAAGCAGGTCGAATACAATACCGAACACGGCATCACGCCGGAGAGCGTGAAGAAGTCCATCGGCGACATCATGAACAGCGTCTACGAGCGCGACCACGTGCTGGTCGAGATCGGCGACGGCGGCATGGCGGATGACGTCATCTCCATCGGCCACAATTTCGAGGCTGTTCTCTCCGACCTCGAAACGAGGATGCGCGAAGCCGCCGCCGACCTGAATTTTGAGGAAGCCGCCAGACTCCGCGACGAAGTCAAACGCCTCCGCGCCACCGAAATGGCCGTTGTCGACGACCCCACCGCCAAACAGCGGAGCGTGCAGAAACAGGCCGGCGCCTATGCGGGGACGAAAAAGTATGGCGAGGCAGCGAATTTGCCTGTCAGCGCGATGAAGAAGAAGGGCGTGTCGTCGGCGATCAAGGCGAGCGGCGGTTCGGGCTCAAAAGTCCACAAACCCCATCTCGACGAAATGCACGGCCCGGAATCCCTGCCCTACCGCCCGGACCGCGCCACGCCACGCAAACCTTCGCCCGACAGCGGCAGCAAGATCTTCCAGCCCACTGACTCCCGCCAATCCGGCCCCGAGTTCGGCCCCGCCCCGCGCTCCAGCGGCGGCGCACCGGGGCATCGGGGCGGGTGGAAGAAGAGGTAGGCGATCAACGATCGCTACCCGGCAGTTGTCGTTCGCAATAGACGGAAGTTCTTGCGCTCAACCGCGCGTCATAAACCCGGCGAAAATGGGCCGTCGCCGCTGGACCGTCGCGCATGAACGCGCGGATGGCCATCCAAGGTTGCGCTCGGCGGGAGCCTTGGCTAGGATTTACGGAAAGGCATTTGACGCGGGAGCGTAGATGCGGATTATCGTTGCAATAACCGGTGCTACCGGTGCTGCTTACGGCGTCCGTCTCCTTGCGGCACTTGAGCAACTTGGCGTCGAGCGACACCTGATCGTGAGTCGGTGGGCCGAGGTCACGATCCCAAAGGAAACCGGCTACACCGCCCGCGAAGTTGGCGCGATGGCCTCCGTCGTGCATTCGCGCGACAATCAGGGCGCCCCGATGGCAAGCGGTTCATTCCGTCACGACGGCATGATCGTCGCGCCATGCAGCATGAAAACATTATCCGCCATCCGTTTCGGCCACGCCGACGGACTGATAGCGCGCGCCGCCGACGTCACCTTGAAGGAGCGACGCCGCCTTGTGCTGCTGCCGCGGGAAACCCCGCTGAACGAAATCCATCTGGAGAACATGCTGTCGCTGACCCGGATGGGCGCGATCATCGCCCCGCCGATGCCCGGCTTCTACACCAATCCGAAAACCATCGATGACCTGATCGACCACACGGTCGGGCGGGTGCTCGACCTGTTCGGGTTGGAAATGCCGCAGCTCAAGCGCTGGAGCGGCATGCGCGCGGACAGGGAAGCTCCGACCGCTGCCGAATTGCCGCGCATCGCAACAAGGGGGACCGACCATGGGTGAGGCCGAGCACGCATATACCCGTCCGCAGAGCGCGGCAGCAGGCACGATGCCGGCGGAATTCGCCAGCTATCTCGACGGTACCGGCCTGGCGGCGAAGACGCAGGCGCTGCGTCTGTCCACCATCGACGCGGCGGGATGGCCGCATGCCGCGCTTCTGAGCGCGGGCGAGGTGCTGGCGTTGCCGCCGGGTCGCATCCGCTTTGCGATCTTTCCGCAGTCCGGCACCGCCGCCAATCTCGCGCGTGACGGCAGGATGACGCTGACGCTCTCGCTCGACGGCGGAATGTGCGAAATCCGGATGCATGCGCGCCGGCTTGCGCATTCCGATCCCGGGGTGCCGCTGGCCTTCTTTGAGGCAACCGTCGAGACATCGCGCCTGCATGTGGCGCCCTACGCCTCGGTCACCACGGGGATCACCTTCGCATTGCACGAGCCGCAAGCCGTACTTCCGCGCTGGCAGCGCCAGATCGAGGCGCTGCGCGTGGCGGGTTGAAAACAACTGACGCCGGAAAGGCGGACATTTCATGCGGGCATATCAGGATCTGCGCGAATTTCTGTCGGTGCTCGAAAGTGAAAAGCTACTGCTGCGCATTGCCGAGCAGGTCAATCTCGAGCCCGACCTGGCAGCGGCCGCCTGCGCGCTGACGAAGTTCGACGAAGCCAGCCCGGCAATATTGTTCAACAATGTCGCCGGTTACCATACCGCCCAGGTGGCGATGAACGTTCACGGCTCCTGGCCCAACCACGCGCTGGCGCTCGGCATGGACAAGAAGGCTTCGCTGCGCGACCAGTTTTTCGAGTTTGTCCGCCGCTACCAGCAGTACCCGGGCGAACTGGAGCGCGTGGACACCGCTCCATGGCAGGACGTGGTGATCGACAAGGAGGTGAACCTGTACGATCTGATGCCGCTCTTCCGCCTGAACCGTGGCGACGGCGGATATTTCATCGACAAGCCGTGCGTCATCAGCCGCGATCCGGACGATTGGGACAATGACGACGTGGAGAATGTCGGGGTCTATCGCCTGCAGGTGAAGGGCCGGAATCGCCTGGGTATCCAGACGGTGCCGCAGCACGACATCGCCGTCCAGCTGGCGCACGCCGAAGAGCGAGGTGAAGACCTTCACATCGCGATAGCGCTCGGCAACGAGCCGCTGATCACGCTGATGGGGGCGACGCCGATGTTGTACAATCAGCTCGAATACAAGATGGCTGGCGCCATGCAGGGCAAGCCCTATCGCGTGGTCAAGACTGCGAAGGGATTGGACGTCCCCTGGGGTTCCGAATACGTGCTGGAGGGCAGGATACTCGGCGCCCAGCGCGAGACCGAGGGGCCGTTCGGCGAATTTCCCGGCTACTATTCCGGATGCCACCAGTATCCGGTGATCGAGATCGACCGGGTATCACACCGCAAGAATCCGATCTTCGATGCCGTGTACGTCGGCAGGCCCTGGACTGAAATCGATTATCTGCAGGCGATGACGACCAGCGCGCCGATCTTCGTGCAACTGCACGCGACCTTTCCGGAGGTCGTTGCGGTCAACGCCCTGTATACGCATGGGCTGGTCGTGATCGTTTCGACCAGGACGCGCTACGGCGGCTTCGCCAAGGCGGTCGGCATGCGTGTGCTCACCACCACGCACGGTCTTGGTTACGCCAAGATCGTCATCGTCGTCGATGCGGATGTCGATCCGTTCGATCTCAGGCAGGTGATGTGGGCGTTGTCAGTCAAGGTCAATCCGGCGGGCGATCTGCTGGTTCTGCCCAATCTCTCCGAAAATCTGCTCGATCCCGCGTGCGAGCCGGGCGGAATGGCCAGCAAGATGATCATCGACGCGACCACTCCGATCGCTCCCGACAAGCGGGGCGATTATGGGCAGGAACTCGATACGCCGCAGCAAACCGACGTGTGGCTGAAGAAGCTCGATACACTGATAAAGGGACTCGGCAAATGAACCAGATGGGCTCGGTTTGTCCGCGGTGCCGATCCGGTACCGTCGAAGTACAAAGTACCTCGCCGGTCGCGGGGATCTGGACGGTCTATCACTGCAAGATCTGTCTCTACGCCTGGCGCTCGACAGAGCCTGAGGAAAACACCGATCCCGACAAATACCCGGCGCCCTTCCGGCTCAACCCGGACGATCTGGCAAAGCTTCCGGTGGCTCCCAGTATCCCGCCGCGTCGGCAGCCAGCGACCGATCGCTAGGCTGTCTTCCTCAAGCGTTTCGCGTGGGCGACCCTTGCAGGCGCCGATGGGCAGATGAATGGTCCTGCATGTGCGACGATGAATGCCCGCATTGCGGCGCGCGCGACATGACGCCGTACAGCAGTGAGGACTTGACCGAGCTGATCGAGCAGGATGGCAACGAATTTGTCGCGCTGCGCTCTCCAGCTTCGGCAGAGCATGATCCCGACTATCGAGAACTCGGCCGTTTTCCATCGCGCGCGAAAGCAGAGGAATGCCGGGGGCTCAACTGACTCCACCTGACTCGTCATTCCCCGCGCGGCTTCTTCCTACGCCGCCTTCGATCCCTGAGGTTGGGCGACCAGATCGATGCCGAGCGCGTGAAGCACCTTGATGACGGTGCCGAATTCCGGCCTCGCCTCTCCGCCCAGTGCCCGGTACAAATTCTCGCGCGAGAGACCAGCTTTTTCCGCCACCGCGCTCATGCCCCGCGCGCGGGCAACCGTGCCGATGGCAACAGCGATGGCAGATGCATCTTCGGATTCGAGAGCTTCGTTGATGTAGGCTGCGATCATCTCGGGACTGTCGAGATATTCGGCCGCATCGAACGGTTTTGCCTTGGCCATTTCAGTCCCGAGCCAGTTCGAGAATTCATCCGCTTTCTTGATCGGCGGCATCCGTAGCGTATACGCTACATCATCATTTTGTCAAAGCGAGGCCTGCACGCTGATGAATTCAGGACGCGCCGCTTTCGCGGCACGCTCAGGTACACATTGCGCATCGGGGAATGACGGCCGCACGGATCACCCCATACTCATCACCCCCACCGCCAGCAGCGACAGCAACATCACGTTCGTCACCAGTTGAAGCGACGTCGTGGGCTGGGCGCGCCACTTCTCGATCTTTTCGAGAAAGGAGAGGCCGGCGTTGAAGAACAGCGGCTCGTAGCTGTGCTTCAACAATTTTGGAAACTTTGGCGCGAGCCAGGGCGTGAGCAGGCCATGGAAGATCGAGGCCGTCACGACGAGCAACACGACGCCGCCGGCGATCTCGTGATGGGCGAGTTTCAAGAGCAAGGCTGCGGTGGCGAAGGTCGGGAAGCTCTGCAGGAGGAATGTCAGCGTAAAACCTTCGAGCCGGTTGAGCGCGCGGGATTTCGGAGCTGCTATGGCGTTCATGGCGGCGTTTCCTGCGCTTGCGTCCTCGGCGAGGACGGCGATGAGCGGGAGAATAGAAAATCGGGAGAGGCTGTGCCGTGATGGAGATCACGCTGACTGAAGCACGGGACGCGTGGTGATAGCCCCTCACCCGGCGCCTGGCGCCGACCCTAAGAGCGAGCTTCGCTCGTCTCGACTCCGCCAGTGAGGGGCGAGGTGACTTCGTTGCGCTTCGTGCGCCCGGGAGATCCGACGAACCCGCGCGGCGTTCGCGCGAAGACACCACTACCGGTTGCGTTGCCTGTTGGGCAAATCACGCTTGGGATTGGTCCAGTGCGCGCGGCAAAAATATTCCGCTTCGCCGTTACCCCAAATCACCCTTACAACTCCCGCCATCCCGCACCCGCTAGAGGGGCGTATCGCGATCGTCACGGACGTTGGGCGCGGGATGCGGTGGACGCGGCAGCGTCGGGCGCGCGACGTGATCGCAGGGCGGGCTTCGGCCTGTGAGCGATCGAACGGTGCGCAGACGACCGGCGCTTAAACGCCTCGGCCAAAACTTCTTCCGGCAGCACATGAGCCGGTCGAAGCGCATGGCCCGGGGAAGCCGCGGACGGCAAAGCCGTGTGGTCCTGGCACCCGTTGCTGGTGTCAAGCTGATGGAGATTCATCGGGCTCAACCGGGCTTCGATGGATCGTCAATCCGTCAGGGACGGAGGCAAGACGAATTCGTCTCCGGGGAGAGCGCGATATAAGCCGTTAAAACCATTGCGCAGGGAAGGCCGGGTGTTCCGGCGCACCTGTGGTCACCCGTGTGCATTTTGTGCGCACGACTGCGGGTGCTGAGGGCACCCGGCTTTCCCTGCGCCCTCTTCGTTTTCGAGGGCATCGCCGACCGCATCACTCCGGGCGCTTCGCGCCGCGAGAACGCGAGGGCGTGTCTTGTAGGATGGGTAGAGCGAAGCGAAACCCATCAAGCGCCGCGTCCATCACGATTGATGGGTATCGCTTCGCTCCACCCATCCTACACGGTCGTCATGCCCCGCGAAGGCGGGGCATCCAATACGCCGCGGCTTCTCGGCTCAAGCACGGGCGTCTCTGGAATACTGGGTCACCCGCATTCGCGGGTGACGACAACCGACTAGCTGTTTGACATTCGAATCCGACATCGCAGCCGCGTCATTGCGAGGAGCGATAGCGACGAAGCAATCCATGGCTGCAACGCCGAATACTCGGAGAGATGGATTGCTTCGCTTCGCTCGCAATGACGGTGGAGAAAGCGTTCAGGGCTGTTTGAAATTCGAATCAAGAATGCAGCACACTCATTGTCGTCCCTGCGAACGCAGGGACCCATACCGCGTGATCTGTCGATAAGGCAGTATGGCAGACGCCTTTCGCAAAACTTCCGCCGGTGGTTATGGGCCCTGCTCCCGTGCGCAATTGCGCACTAGGCAGGGACGGCAGCGAGAATGCAGCGACGCCGCCCCCTCACCCCGACCGGCGGTTGCTCGTGTTCTGCGTCATGTTGCCGTGCTCGGCCTGTTCGCGGATGTTGTTCTTCTCGTCGTCGCGATGGCCCTTGGTGGTGTCGAGGGGAACGCTGGGCGCGCTGCCGGGACCCTTGTGGCTCTGGTTTTCCTGGGGGATAGGAGGTGGAGTTTTGGTCATCATGGTCTCCGTTATCAACGGAACAAGACAACGGTCGCCGTGGCGGGATCGTTCCCTGGAACGTCGGCATGCAACGGCGGCATGCATTGTCGCCGGCCGCGAAGGCCGGTTCAGTGTGGTTGCTGTGGCTACAATGGGAGACCCTCTTGAAGGTAATCGGCGCGGTCAGCCTGCTGGCACCCATAAGAAGAAGGCAAGGCTCGTGATCGACCTGCAAACCAGCAAGGCCGTGCCGGAAGCGGAATTCGGCAGGCCGTAACGCGCGCCGCTATATGGACCGACGGGCCGGTGATCGTCGTTCGAGGGCCGGAGGCCAAGTGTCGCAACCGGCGGCTTGAACCTTCTTCGCGGCGGCCGCGTCAAAATACCTTCAGAAACATACTTTCAGAAACTTTAAATCCTTTTGCTGATTGATAGCTCCGCCGTTCCGTTCACAATGGGTCTGGCAAGAGCCGGGTCGAGCACAGGTAGGATGGGCGAATGACCGAGGGATCAAATCGCCAGCACGTGCTGGATTTCCTCAACGTCCTGTATTCCGGCGACGTCGAAGCCGCCGTGGAGCGCTGCACCGACGACGTCGAATTCCTCGCCAATGCCCCGATCGATATCCTGCCCCATATGGGCCACCGCCGCGGCAAGGCTGAAATGCGCGCGATGTGGAATGCGGTGCGCGCCCGCTATTCCGAGCTGCGCTGCGAGGTGCCGATGCTGGTCACCGAGGACGACAAGGCCGCCGCCTTCATCCGCGTGTTCTTCCGCAAGACCATCAACCAGCGCATGGTGCAGTTCGATATCGCCGGCTTCTACACGCTGCGCGACGGCAAGATCAGCCATATCAGGGAAATCATCGACACCTTCGATCTGGTCCAGCAACTGCTCGAGCGCGATATCGCCGCGATCCTGACCGGCAGGCGGCCGGACCCGATCTAGCGATTACGGACTCCGTCATTCCGAGATGCGCCGCGGAGCAGACCCCTCGGATGCGCAATCGCACATCTGAGGTGCACGCCAACGCGCCGCTTATTTTCCGCGCACCATTGAACCTCGTTGCGCCGGCCGTGACACACCACAAGGCTGTTTCCGTACACGAAGAACCTATGAAGATCGCTTTGCTGGCCTTGCTTGGTTTGGCGTTGGGGGCGCTGGGGGGCGCGGCACTGGGCATCGGGGCAGGCCTCGCCTGGGTGGAAATCTTCAAAACCACGAGTTTTGAAGGCTATAGCGGGATGCTGGTGTTCTTCACCTTCATGCCGCTGGGGGCCGCGATCGGCGGCATCGGCGGCGCCCTGCTGTTCGGCATCATCGCCATTCGCGACGCCGAAATCGCCATCGAACGCGAGCCGGTGCGCCGCCCCGAGCGCTAAATCCGGCAGAATCACCGCATTTGTGCAATGCAAAAACGGCAATTGTATTTCGGCCAAACTGTTCTATTTCTGGCTGCAACAGTGAAGTTCGGCATTTCGGCCCGGCGTCGATGAAGACGCCCCCTTTGGGCGCGATTGCCGCTTATTAAAATCCAGTTTCAAGGACCAAACCAAAATGACAGAGCATAGTCTCTGGCGTTTTTCGCGCGCGTTGCATCGTGCGATCAATGAACGCCAGCCCGCCGATCTCGAAGCCCTGCTCGACGAGGACGTCGACTGGGCGATCTATGGACCGATCGACATGTATCCGTTCTTCGGCTCGCGCCGCGGCAAGGCAGCCGTGATCGATGTCATCAGGCAGATCGCCGACAACTTCCGCGTCCACCGCTTCGACCGCGAATCGATCATGCTGGGGGTGGATTCGGCCGCATCGATGATGCGCTATTCGCTGACCGCGCTGGATTCGAACAAGCCGATCTCCTTGCGGATCGCCCATTTCGCCCAGTTCAGGGCCGGCCGCCTGACCAACTTCCGCGTGCTGGTCGACACCTTCGATCTGGTCGAGCAGACCGTGGGCTATCCGATTCACCTGCCGCGGATGGCGGTTTAGGCGCGTCATCATTACACCCGCCATAATTTCGCAACAGAGCGAACGCATTCTGGGCGCGACTTGGAATGCGGGCGGGCAATGATTCCCAAAATGCGATTTGGCTGGGCGCGGCTGCCAATGCTGGTGGCCGGCGTCAGTGTAGTTTCGATGCTGGCGGCAGCGGCACAAACACCGCCGGCGGACGACGATCCGGACACGCCTGAGGCGGAAGAGACCGAGGCGGCTCCCGACGTCAACGACGTCGACATCATGAAGGACATCGACGTCAGCAAGCTCGACTGGAGCCTGCTCAATGTCGATGCGTCGACCCTGACCTTTCAGGCGCCGAAGGGAGGCAGCTCGTCGAAAGCCGCTGCCAGCGTTGATGCCGCGTGGTCCGCCAATGAAAGGGCGAACGGCACCTCTGCGGTGTCGATCAAGCAATCCATCACGCCGTTCTGGGATACCCGCATCGGCGCCGACATGACGGTCGCGCGGCAGGGCACGGCGACGACGTCCGAGCAGCTCTCGGAAAAACTCGCCAATGGCGGCAGCCTGCCGCAATCGTCCGGCACGGCCTGGGCTGCGATCACGGCCCCCGGCGTCGCCTCGATTTGGGACAAGACCTCCGTCGAAGCCCGCGTCGATCCTGGATCCGAGCAGAGCAGGCTCGGCACCTCCCTGAGCAAATCGCTGCCGCTCAGCGAGCAGTATTCGGTGACCCTGAAGAACGACTACAACCTGATCCAGCAGGGCATCGTGCCGGTGCCCGGCATCGTCAGCCATCCGGCGCGCAGCTACGAGACCGACCAGTCGGCGAGGCTCAGCATCACCGACACTGGCACCAGCTTGATCGCCGGCCAGACCCTGTCGACCTCGGACGATAAATGGCTGCGCAAGGTCGGCGCCGAGCAGAAGCTGTTCGACGGCGTCACAATCTCGGGCTCGATCGGCGAAACGCCTTCCGGCGCCGCCAGCAAAAGCCTCACCGCGGGGTTCAAACGTAGCTGGTAGAGGCCGGAAATCGTCCCGATTTGACGCAGTTTGCCGGCCCCAAAGCGCCGCCCCAGAGAATGATCAACCATTGCCGCATATTGGACAAGATGCGGCCAAAATCGGCAGTGCAGATGGGAACACTCCACTTCGTCGTGCGGGGGACGTCCGCGCTCGCCTGAAAGCGAAACAGAGGAATTGCCGATGAACGCCACCATTCGCCCCGAACAGATTGATGAGACCCCGGAGGTCGACAACGATCTCGCCGCCGTATCCGAAGTCGAAGCCGGCATCCGCGATTTCGTTCGCAACGACATCGCCTACCTGCGCCGTCCCGCAGTGGCCCCGGACACCGCGCCGCTCGACGCGAACGCGGAAGCCACCGTCAACAATGTCAATTCGCTGATCCAGCGCGTCGCCGGCACTTCGCTGGCGGAAATCGAGAAGCTGATTTCCGAACTCGAAAGCCTCCGCGACCTCCTGCATGCCGAAGGCCAGCGCGTCCAGCGCGAGATCTCGGGCTATGCCCAGCTCAGCCAGGCCGCGATGAAGTCGACGCGCATGATCTCCGACAACGTCACGCAGTGGAAGCGCGCTGCCGACGGCCTGCGCAACAGCTGATCCCGATCGTTGCAAAAATCTAACACTCCGCCGTGTTCCGTACAGGAGCGCGGCGGTTTTGTTTGGCAGGACTCGATCAGAATTCTATAAGCACGATGCGTCCAAAGACGGATGTCGTCACGCGGCGGCAGTCACCTTTTTCAAGGACACATCGGCGATGCAGAACGTTCAGCCAGACAACATGGATTCAATGCCGCTGCGGCAATCGTCGCATAGCGTGGGCACGATCGTGATCCGCTTCGTCGGACT
Source organism: Bradyrhizobium sp. SRL28 (assembly GCF_018596315.1). Taxonomy (GTDB): domain Bacteria; phylum Pseudomonadota; class Alphaproteobacteria; order Rhizobiales; family Xanthobacteraceae; genus Bradyrhizobium. Next base: position 516,948 of record NZ_JAHEAG010000003.1, read on the forward strand.
GCTGACGTTTGCCGTCGTGGCAATGACGCTGATCTGGAGCCGCTGAACTTTCTTCAGCGCTCATGGCTATCCGATCCGCAATTACTGGCGGATGAAGGCGGTGTCCTCGATCGTGTAGACACCATCGGCATAGGATTTCACCACCATGCCGGCGGTCAGCATCACCGCCAGCGTGACGGTTGCGAAGACAAAGCCGACGAATTTCAGGCTGCCGCGATCTGCCATAATCATCCCCTCGGTACTTCCCTGAGACGCATTTGGCAGGCAGAAAGTTCAAATTGCGTTAGCAAAAAATCCGTTCCGTGGAGTCATGGATTACGAGGAGCTAACGGCACAATTCGCTAACCATGTTCCGGCCCCGCCCCCGCGCCCATTGGCCGGGTGTAACCCGGCCATCCACGGCTTGCTTCCGCTGCTGTTAAGACGTGGATGCCCGGCATAAAGCCGGGAATGACGCGGTGAGAGCAGGCTTCCCTCAACCCGCCTTCCGTCGCGGCACGAAGGCGGTCGCGAGGAACGAATACGCCACTTCGCCGCGCTGGTTGATGCCGGTATTGCGGGCCTGCAGGATGCCCCATTCGGGACGCTTCTCCGAGGTCCGCTTGGTTTCAACTACACTGGAAAAGCTGATGGTGTCGCCGGCCAACACCGGCCTGATCCAGCGCAGTTCACGAAAGCCCGGCGAGGGCCCCCACACCGCGACCTCTTCGCCGCGTGCGACAGCCTCCGCCGTCAAGCGCTTGCCGTCGGCGACCAGGAGCTTCATGCAGACCGCCGCGACGTGCCAGCCCGATGCAGCCAGTCCCCCGAACAGGGATTTGCGTCCTTCCTCCTCATCGAGGTGAAAGCGCTGCGGATCGAATTGCGCGGCAAACTTCTTGATGTCGTCGGCAGTGAAGGTGAACGAGCCGAACTCGCGCTGCGCGCCGATCTCGATGTCCTCGAAGAAACGCATCGCTATTCCGCTCCCGCCTCGGCACGCCGGCGCACGATGATCGGCGACTCCATCTCGCACAGCACCACGCCAGCCGCGTTGCGGATCATCCCCTTGAAGGTCACGATGCCGGTTTCGGGACGGCTCTTCGAAATTCTGGCCTCCGCGACGTCGACATGCAGCGTCAGGTCGTCGCCCGGGCGGAGCGGCGCCAGCCAGCGCATCTCGTTGACGCCGGGCGAACCCATTGACGCCGTGCGGCCGATAAAGCCGTCAAACAGCATCCGCATCATGATCGAGCCGAGATGCCAACCCGAACCGGACAGCCCCTTCAGCATCGACGCATTGGCGGCGGCCTCGTCCAGATGCATCGGCTGCGGGTCGAATTCGGCGGCAAAGGCCAAAATCTCCTCGCGAGTCACGTGGCGCGGTCCGAACGTGCCGAAATGGCCGGGCGTGAAGTCTTCAAAGGTCAGTGTCATCATCGATCGAGGATAAGGATTGGGGATTGGTTGTGGAGAAGCCTGAATGTGGCCGTTATTTGCGGCAATCTCAACCCGTCCACCCGCATGGCTCGTTCGCCAGAGGCGAGTACCGTTCCCGGCGCTCACCCCTGACTTGCCCGAAGCAATTTTCGGGGCTAGCCCTGTGCCATCTGGGACCAGGTTTTTGACTCGCCGGAGAACCATCGATGCTCGATTTTCAGGATCTGTTTCAGTGGGACCGCTTCATCACGCCCACGATCATCAAGACCTTCTACTGGCTGGTCATCGGCTTGATCGTGCTGTTCGGCCTGTCCGGGATATTCTCGGCACTTGCCGCGATGGCGATCAGCCCGTTCGGCGGATTCATCCTGCTGCTGTCCTCGATCGCCGGTGTCGTGGTCGGCGTGGTGTTTTCGCGCATCGCCGCGGAATTCATCCTGATCGTCTTCCGCATCAACGAGCATCTCGGCGCGATCCGGGATCAGGGGCAGATGCGGTAATCACGCCGGAATCGTAGGGTGGGCAAAGCGCAGCGTGCCCACCATTCCCGTACGATCGTTGAAGGATGGTGGGCACGGCGCAAATGCGCCTTTGCCAACCCCACGGGGTCCGCATCCGCGGCACCCGGTATCTCAGGTATTAAACCTGAAATGCATCACGTCGCCGTCGGCGACGACATATTCCTTGCCTTCCAGCCGCAGCTTGCCGGCGTCGCGGGCGCCGGCTTCGCCGTTCAGCGCGACGTAATCGGCATAGGCGATGGTCTCAGCCCGGATAAAGCCCTTCTCGAAATCAGTATGGATCACGCCGGCCGACGCGGGCGCCTTGGTGCCGCGGTGGATGGTCCAGGCGCGGGCCTCCTTCGGGCCGACGGTAAAATAGGTGATGAGGTCGAGCAGCTGGTAGCCGGCGCGGATCAGGCGGTCGAGGCCGGCCTCTTCGAGACCCAGCGTCTCCAAAAACTCGGCGCGCTCCTCGCGTGACAGGGTTGCGATCTCGGATTCGATTTTGGCCGAGATCACTACCGCGACCGCGCCTTCCTTCTTGGCGTGCTCGAACACCTGGTTTGAGAAGCTGTTGCCGTCCTTGGCCGACCCTTCCTCGACGTTGCAGACATAGAGCACCGGCTTCGACGTCAGCAGGCCGAGCATATTGAACGCGCGCTCTTCCTCCGGCTTGCGCTCCAGAAACCGCGCCGGCTTGCCGTCGCGCAGCAACACCAGCGCGCGGTTGACGAGATCGAGCGCCTCCTTGGCGTCCTTGTCGTTGCCCTTGGCCTTCTTGGCGAGGTTGTCGACGCGCTTTTCCAGGCTGTCGAGGTCGGCAAGCATCAGCTCGGTTTCGATGGTCTCGATGTCGGCCAATGGGGCGATCTTGCCTTCGACATGGGTGATGTCGGAGTCTTCGAAACACCGCACCACATGCGCCACCGCATCGACCTCGCGGATGGTGGCGAGGAACTGATTGCCGAGGCCTTCGCCCTTGGAGGCGCCGCGGACGAGGCCCGCGATATCGACGAAGGTCAGTCGCGTGGGGATGATCTGCGCCGACTTTGCGATGTCGGACAGCTTGTCGAGCCTGGGATCAGGCACGGCGACCTCGCCGACATTCGGCTCGATGGTGCAGAACGGATAATTCGCCGCCTGCGCCGCTGCCGTCTCGGTCAGCGCGTTGAACAGCGTCGACTTGCCGACATTGGGCAGGCCGACGATACCGCATTTGAATCCCATCTCAGCTTCCGATCTTTCGTGCGAACCCGCAGCACGTGAATTGATGTGAGGTCGTCATACGCGGGCTTGACCCGCGTATCCATCTTTCTTGAGATGATGGGTCGCCGGATCAAGTCCGGCGATGACGAGGTGAGCTCATTGCCCGCCATTCTCGTCCTTGTCGAAAAATCCCTTGGCCTGCAGCGTCAGATGCACCTTGTTCTGGAACGTCGAGTCCTTGCCCGTCGCCAGCAGCCCGGCATTTTCGGCCACCGCCTCGCACAGCGCTTCCACCCACGGCCGGTCGCTCTTCGCAAAATCCGACAGCACGTGGCTGTGCACCAGCTCCTTGACGCCGGGATGACCGATCCCGAGCCGCACCCGGCGATAGTCATTGCCGATATGCGAAGAGATCGAGCGCAGCCCGTTGTGGCCGGCAATGCCGCCGCCGATCTTGACGCGCACCTTCGCCGCCGGCAGTTCGAGTTCGTCCTGAAACACGGTGATGTCGCCAGCGGACAGTTTGAAGAAGTTCGCGGCTTCCTGAACCGCGCGCCCGGACTCGTTCATGTAGGTAGTCGGCCGCAGCAGAACGACCTTCTCGCGATCGAGCGAGCCTTCGGAAGTCTCGCCCTGAAAGCGGCGGCGCCACGGTGCGAAACCATGACGCCGCGCGATTTCATCGACGGCCATGAACCCAATGTTGTGCCGGTTGTTCGCGTATTTCGAACCGGGGTTACCTAGACCGACAAACAGGCGCATGACGCGGCATCCTGCCGCTGTTTACTTCTTCTTGTCGCCGCCCGCCGGCGCCTTGGCGGCCGCCGCCGGAGCTGCAGCACCCGCCGCAGGCGCGGCAGCAGCCGGAGCGGCACCCGCCGCCGGAGCACCCGTGCCGGCAGCCGCAGCAGCCGCAGCAGCCTTCTGTTCTTCGGCGTAGCCGGACGGCGGCACGATGGTCACCAGCGTCGCGTCTTCACGCGACAGCGACTTCACGCCGGCCGGCAGCTTGATCTCGGACAGATGCAGCGAGTGGCTGATTTCCAGCGCCCCAACATCCGCGTCGATGTACTGCGGAATGTTTTCGACCGAGCATTCGAGATCGATGGTGTGGGTGACGATGTTGACGGTGCCGCCGCGCTTGACGCCGGGCGAGGTTTCGCCGTTCACGACGTGCAGAGGGACGCTGACGCGGATGGTCGCGCCTTCACCGAGCCGCATGAAATCGACATGCAGCGGGAAGTCACGCACCGGATCGAGGTGGAAGTCGCGCGGAATCACGCGGTGCTTCTTGCCCTCGAGATCGATATCGTAAATCGTGGTCAGAAAGCGGCCGGCCAGGATGCGCTGGCGCAGTTCCTTGTCGTCGACCGAAATGGTCACGGGGGGCTGGTTGTTACCATAGATCACTCCGGGCACTCTCCCGGCGCGACGCTCTGCCCGGGCGGCCCCCTTGCCGCTCTGCGGACGCGCGGTCGCCTTCAATTCCTTGACGGTCGCCATCGTGTTAAGTCCTTGTTTTCTAAAAAGTTAAAGGCCGCATCGCGGCCCGTTGGCGTCCCACAGCAAGCCTCCAGGGGTGCGGGGGCTGCGGACGTGGCGGGCTTTTAGCCCCAAAGGGGCAAAATGACAAGGAAATGAAGGGATTTTTCTGCGGTTTTGGGGGGCTGAGCCGGAAAGCGCCCGTAGCCCGGATGGAGCGGAGCGAAATCCGGGAACACCCTATCAGCCGTAAAACTGCCCCGGATTGCGCTGCGCTCCATCCGGGCTACGGGCAAAGACCCCTAACCGTCCGTCTTCGTGCTGCCGGCATCCGTCACTGCCGGCGAAATGCCCAGCTTGGCTTCCAGCGCCGCGATCCGGCCCTTCAGCGCCTCGTTCTCCTCGCGCGCCAGGCGGGCCATATCCTTGACCGCGTCGAACTCCTCGCGCTTGACGAGGTCGAGGTCGCGCAGGATGCGTTCGGCCTGATTGCGCACGACGCTGTCGACCTCGCGCTTGACGCCCTGCGCGGCGCCGGCGGCGTCGTTCATCAAACGGCCGATCTCGTCGAAAAACCGATTGCTGGTCTGGGTCATCTGAAAACGCTCCGGTCGCTGCAAATTGATCGTCACCGGCAAGACAATGGCGATCCCAAAGGCAAGGTTCAAGGGCAAGGTTCAAGTGCGCCGTTCAAGGCAGACGTGATGCCCCTTTGCCTTGTCATGCCCCGGTTTCCTTGCAATCGTATCAAGCGCTTCACCAGTAACCAGAATCACAACGCAAAAAGAAACGCCCATGATCGACCAGCAGATCGATATTGCGACCAAGGACGGCAAGACCACAACCTTCATCACCCATCCCGAACGCGGCGGGCCCTTTCCGGTCATCATCTTCTACATGGACGCGCCGGCGATCCGCGAGGAACTGCGCGACATGGCGCGGCGGCTCGGCACGTCAGGCTATTACGTGATGCTGCCCAACATGTATTACCGCTCCGGCGTCATGGAGCTGGGGCCGATCCCGCCGGACCCGGAAGCGCCCGAGCGCAAGCAGATGTTCGGCTTCATGAACTCGATCAACATTCCCATGGTGATGGAAGACACCAAGGCCCTGCTTGCCTATGCCGAGACGCAAGAAGCGGCGAACACGAAAATCGTCGGCACCGTCGGCTACTGCATGAGCGGCCGCTACGCGGTCAACGCGGCGACGCATTTTCCGGATCGTGTGAAGGCGGCGGCTTCGATCTACGGCACCCACCTTGCGACCGACGAGCCCGACAGCCCGCATCTGGCTGCAAGCAAGACCAAGGCCGAATTGTATTTCGCCTGCGCCGAGACCGACATCTATGCGCCGCAGGAGATTATCGACAAGGTCGCGGCCGGCATGAAGGGATCGAACAACGAGGTCGAGATCTATCCGGGCACCCATCACGGTTTCGCCTTCCCGAAGCGCCCGGTCTACCACCGCGACGCCGCCGAACGGCACTGGGAGCGTCTGCTGGCGCTCTATCGCCGCAACCTGTCAACATGATCGCAAGATAGCGATGGCTGGAATCCGACTCAGAGATTACGAAAGCGCGGATGCGCAAAATCTGAACCGGATTGCAGTCTCGGCCTTTGATCAGTTTCGAGACCACTATGGCGACTGGCCGGCGATGCTTGCCGGCCTGTCGAAGACCTCTGATCTCAGTGCGAGTGGAGAAGTCATCATTGCCGAACTTCAGGACAAATTTGCCGGCGCCGTCGCCTATTTCGCGCCGAACAGTCAAAAAGCCGCGTTCTTCGATCAACGCTGGCCCATCATTCGCATGCTGGTCGTTGACCCCGCGTTTCGCGGAAAAGGGATTGGGCGAGCCTTGAGTGATGAATGTATTGCGAGAGCCAGACGCGACGGGTCGCCGGTCATTGCGCTCCATACCAGTCCGATCATGTCGGTCGCCTTGCCGATGTATCTGAAGATGGGGTTTGTCAAAGCCTATGACGCCCCGCCGATCTTCGGCGTAGCCTACGCGGTCTACACGAAAGCCCTGTGAGCCAGATGCCCTTTCTCACCATCACCTTTCCGGCAATTGATCCCGTCGCCATCTCGGTCGGACCGCTCGCGATCCGATGGTATGCGCTGGCCTATATCAGCGGCATCGTGATCGGATGGATTTATGCGCGCGCGCTGATCAGGAGCGAGAAATTGTGGAGCGGGCCGGCGCCGATCGCGCCCTTGCAACTCGACGACTTCATTCTCTGGGTCACCATCGGCATCATCCTCGGCGGCCGCACCGGCTACGTGCTGTTCTACAACCCTGCCTTCTTCGTCCAGAATCCGGCCGCCATTCTCAAACTATGGGAAGGCGGCATGTCCTTCCACGGCGGCTTTCTCGGCTGCGTCGCCGCGGTGATGCTGTTTGCGCTCAAGAACAATATCTCCATCCTGTCGCTTGGCGACATCACGACCGCAGTCGCTCCGATCGGAATATTGCTCGGGCGGATCGCCAACTTCATCAAAGGCGAGTTGTGGGGGCGTGAGGCGGATGCCAGCGTGCCCTGGAGAATGATCTTTCCCGATGACCCGCTCCAACTTTTCCGTCACCCAAGCCAGCTCTACGAAGCGGCGCTCGAGGGCGCCCTGCTGTTTGTGGTCCTGGCGGTCATGGTCCGGATGGGCGCGTTGAAACGGCCGGGCCTGATCCTCGGCAGCTTCATCGCGATCTATGGTCTTGCACGCATTACCAGCGAGTTTTTCCGCGAACCCGATCCCCAGCTCGGATTTTTGTGGGGCGGGCTGACCATGGGTATGCTTTTGTCGGTACCCATGATCATTGCCGGGGCCATCCTGATTATGATGGCATGGCGCCGCAAGGCGCCGGAGCATATACAGAAGTCGATTTAAGGCAGGCCGTGACCGAATTTTCACCGTTGCAGGCGGAGATCCACAAGCTGATCAAATCGTCAGGGCCGATGCCGGTCTGGCGATACATGGAGCTGTGCCTGATACATCCCGAGCACGGCTATTACGTGTCGCGCGATCCATTGGGCCGCGAGGGCGATTTCACCACCGCCCCCGAGGTCAGCCAGATGTTCGGCGAGCTGCTCGGTCTATGGACGGCTTCGGTGTGGAAGGCGATCGGGTCGCCGCCGACGCTGCGGCTGGTCGAACTCGGCCCCGGCCGCGGCACCATGATGGCGGATGCGCTCCGCGCGGTTCGGGTGCTGCCGCCGCTCTATCAATCGCTCCATGTCCATCTCGTCGAGATCAACCCGGTGCTGCGCGAGAAGCAGCGGGCGACGCTATCCGGCGTCCGCAACATCAGCTGGCATGACAGCATCGACGAGGTGCCGGAGGGCCCGGTGGTCATTCTCGCCAACGAATACTTCGACGTGCTGCCGATCCATCAGGTGGTCAAACGCGAGACCGGCTGGCACGAGCGCGTCGTCAAGCTCGACCCCGATGGCAAGCTGGTATTCGCAGCCGCTGACGATCCGATGCCTCGCTTCGAGGTGTTGCTGCCGCCGCTGGTGCGCGCGGCCCCTGTCGGCGCCGTGTTCGAATGGCGGCCAGACAACGAGATGATGAAGATCGCCGCGCGGATACGCGACCAGGACGGCGCAGCGCTGATCATCGATTACGGCCATCTGCGCAGCGACGCCGGCGACACCTTCCAGGCGATCGCCCGCCACAGCTTTGCCGATCCCCTGAAGAATCCGGGCCAGGCCGATGTCACCGCCCATGTCGATTTCCAGGCGCTGGCGCGCGCGGCAGAAGACGTCGGCGCGCGCGTTCATGGCCCGGTGACGCAGGGCGACTTCCTCAAGCGGCTCGGAATCGAGACGCGGGCCGTCACGCTGATGGGAAAAACCACGGCGGAAGTTTCCGCCGATATTTCCGCCGCACTGAAACGCCTGACCGACAGCGGCCGCGGCGGCATGGGATCGATGTTCAAGGTGCTTGCGGTCACCCAACCCAATCTCACCATGGTCGCGGGTCTCAGCGACGAACCGCCGGCGCAGGGAGACGAAACAGAATGACGTTCGGATCGTCGCTGCTCGCAGCCATTCCAGGGCTGCGCCACGCCTTCTTCACCCGCGAGGGCGGGATATCCAGCGGAATCTATCAGGGCCTCAACGGCGGACTCGGTTCGAACGACGATCCGGCCAGTGTCGCGGAAAATCGCCGCCGGATGGCCGAGCAGATGGGCGTCGCGCCCGACCGCCTGCTCAGCGCGCACCAGATCCATTCACCCGACGTCGTGGTGGCGACCGGACCATGGCAAGGTGACAAACCGCGCGCCGACGCGCTCGTCACAAGCACGGAAGGCATCGCCATCGGCATCACCGCCGCGGATTGCGGCCCGGTCCTGTTCGCCGACGCGAGCGCTCGCGTGATCGGCGCGGCGCACGCCGGCTGGAAGGGCGCGCTGACCGGCGTGCTGGAATCGACCATCGACGCGATGGAGAAACTCGGCGCTGAGCGCTCCGGCATCGTCGCCGCCATCGGTCCCTTGATCCGCCAGCACTCCTATGAAGTTGGCAGCGAATTCGTCGAGCGCTTCCTGGATGCCGATGCAGAGAACGGCGTGTTCTTCATCCCCTCGACTCGCGCAGGCCATGCGATGTTCGACCTCGCCGGTTTCATCCGGATGCGGCTGGAAAATGCCGGCGTGCTCATGATCGACGACATCGGCGTCGACACCTATTCCGACGAGCGGTTCTACAGCTACCGCCGCTCGGTGCACCGGAAAGAGCCGGACTACGGCCGCCACGTCCACGCGATCGCGCTGGAGCGCGAGTGATTCTCATCTCACCTTCAACACCACCTTGCCCCGCGCCCGGCCGGCCTCGAGATAGGTCAGCGCATCGGGCAACTGCTCGAAGGCGAATTCGCGATCGACCACCGGCCTGATCGCGCCGCCCTCCACCAGGGCGGCGATGTTGCGCAACTGGTCGCCGTTGGATTCCGTGAAGGACCATTCGTATCGCGCCCCGGCGGCCGCGCTGGCGGCGTAAACCTTCCGTCCCATCAGCCAGACGACGATGCCCACCAGCAGCCCGGCGCCCTCGCGCCGGGCGAAATCCCGATCCGGTGGCCCGCTGAGCGAAATCACCACGCCGCCGCGCTTCACCACCTTGAAGGCATCGATGGTGAATGCGCCACCGAGCGTGTCGTAGACGATATCGTACTTGCCATCCTGCTGAAGATAGTTCTCGCGGTCGTAAGCGATGACGCGGTCAGCTCCGAGCGAAGCGACGAAATCCGCGTTTTTCGAACTCGTCGTCGACGTCACGTGAAGACCGAGATGCTTTGCGTATTGAACCGCAAATGTGCCGACGCCGCCGGAGCCGGCATGGATCAGGATCCGCTGCCCGGACTTCGCACCGGCACGCCCGAACATCTGCACCGTGGTCAGCCCGACGAGCGGCAGCGAAGCCGCTTCCGCGTGTGAAATTGAAGCCGGCTTGAGCGCGACGAGCTTTTCGCCAAGGGCGATTTGCTCGGCAAATGTACCAATCGTGTCGCGCGACGCGCGGACAAACACCGCATCGCCCGGTTTGAATTTCGACGCTCCGGCTCCCACCGAGGACACGACACCGCTGGCATCGAACCCGAACGGGCGCGGCAGCTGATATTTCGAGACGCGCTTCAGGTCGCCATGCGCGATCTTGAAGTCGATCGGATTGAGGCTGGCGGCATGGATTTCGATTCTGACGTCGCCGGGGCCCGGGACCGGATCGGCGATTTCCGCCAGGCGGACATGGTCGGCGATCGCGCCATAGCCGTCGAGAACAAAGGCCCGCATGGATCATCCTGCCGGGTTGGGGAATTCTGGCAACAACAAGGTGAACGGAGGCGAGCTCGACGCAATCTTTTTGGCGGACCGGTGCACCCGCTGCCCTAGACCTTAACACATTTTAACGATATCGCAGGAAGCAATGAGGGACACCTTGATAGCTTCGTGCCTGAAAGCGCCGCGCGCCATGATCGCCGCGGCGCTCCTTGCCGTTTCCTGCGCGCTGGGTGGCTGCGCCGGCGGCGGTGCGACGGGCAGCGGCTCGTACGCGATGGCACCGAGCGCCGGTGGCGGCGCCACCGTGGCATTCGAATCGATCGACGGTCCGCCGCCGCAGGTATTCGATCGGATGGTCGGCGTACTCGACAGCGAATCGAAGCTGCGCAACCTGTCGATCGTCTCCCGCGAGGGCGGGGCTGCCTACCGTGTGCGCAGCTATCTCTCGGCGCAGGTGGTTCGCGGCAAGACCGTGATCGCCTGGGTCTGGGACGTCTACGACAACAACCAGCAGCGCGCGCTGCGGCTTTCCGGCGAAGAACCCGCCGGCAAGGCGGGCCGCGACGCCTGGGCGGCGGCTGATGACCTCGTGCTGCGCAAAATTGCGCAGGCCGGCCTTGCCGGCCTCACCGGCATGGTCAATGGAACGCCGGATGCGGCTCCGGCCCCGGCCAGCCGCGGCCCGGCGGTTGCGAGTGCGGAAGGGGCCCTACCCGTTCAGGATGAGGCCAGCGTCACGGCGCTCGGTTTCAGCGCCCAATAAACGGCCCGTTAAGGTCCCGTATTGGCCGATTTTTGACCGGGAAAACGACGTCAACGGGTTGCCAGCCGGGCCCCCCGCCTGTATTTCCTCGCTCATCAAAACGCGCTGGTTCCCGAGGGCTTCTCGATATGCTGAACATCGTATCCAGCAAGGCGCGAGGAGAAGGATCGATGTCGGCCAAGAACGGCTCCATCAAGCTCGTCGCCGGCAATTCCAATCCCGCGCTGGCGCTGGAAATCGCCAATTGGCTTCGCCTGCCGCTTACCAAGGCCGTGGTGCGGCGTTTCGCCGACATGGAAATCTTTGTCCAGATCCAGGAAAACGTGCGCGGCTCCGACGTTTTCATCATCCAGTCGACGTCGTTTCCCGCCAACGACCACCTGATGGAATTGCTGATCATCACCGATGCGCTGCGGCGGGCGTCGGCGCGCCGAATCACTGCGGTGGTCCCTTATTTCGGCTACGCCCGGCAGGACCGCAAAGTTGGTTCGCGCTCGCCGATCTCAGCCAAGCTGGTGGCCAATCTGATCAGCCGCGCCGGCGTCGACCGGGTGATGACGCTCGATCTGCACGCCGAACAGATCCAGGGCTTCTTCGATATTCCGACCGACAACCTCTACGCCTCGCCGGTGATGGTGCGGGATATCAAGGAAAGCTCCGACCTCACCAGCGTCATGGTGGTGTCGCCCGATGTCGGTGGCGTGGCACGCGCCCGCGGCCTCGCCAAGCGCATCAACGCCCCGCTGGCGATCATCGATAAGCGCCGCGAGCGCGCCGGGGAATCCGAGGTCATGAACGTGATCGGCGATGTCGCCGGCTACACCTGCATCCTGGTCGACGACATCGTGGATTCCGGCGGCACGCTGGTGAATGCGGCCGACGCGCTGATCGCCAACGGTGCCAAGGATGTCTACGCCTACATCTCCCATGGCGTGCTGTCGGGCGGCGCTGCCGCGCGCATCGCCTCGTCGAAGCTGAAAGAGCTCGTCATCACCGACTCGATCCTGCCGACGGAAGCAGTCACCAAGGCCGCAAACATCCGCACGCTGTCGATCGCGCCGCTGATCGCGGAAGCGATCAGCCGCACCGCGTCGGAAGAATCGGTGTCGAGCCTGTTCGACTGAGGCAGGCTTGTAGCTTGTAGGGTGGGCAAAGCGCAGCGTGCCCACCATTCACGATGCCGCTTCGGGATAGATGGTGGGCACGCTTCGCTTTGCCCACCCTACGGCGTCATCACTCGAACCCCGGCCGCGGCACCAGATTCATCAGCATATTGGCATAACCGCCATCAACGGTGATCTCGTCACCGTTGACGTAGGATGCACGGTCACTGGCGAGGAACAGGATCGCGTCGGCCATATCCTGCGGCATGCCGACCCGCCGCATCGGCACCACCGCTGCGCGTCGCTCGGTGACTCCAGGCGTATCGTAGAAGGCCTGGCTCATCGGCGTGATCACCATGCCGGGGCTGACGACGTTGCTGCGGATGCCGTGCGGTCCCCATTCGTTGGCGAGTTGCTGCGACAGCATGATCACGCCGGCCTTGCTGACGCTGTAGGCACCGCTCTGCCCCTGCGCGTTGCTGCCGGCGATCGACGCCACATGAACCAGGCTGCCGCGGCGATGCTCGCGCATCTGCCGGCCGAAAACCTGCGCGCAGACGAAGTAGCCGGTCAGATTGACCGCGAGGACGCTGTTCCATTCGGCCAGGGACAGGCTGTCGAGCGCGCCGGGCCGCAGCACGGCGGCGGTGTTGACCAGCACGTGGCACGGTCCCAGCGATTTCTCGATGGTCTCGGATGCGGCGGTGACGCTCTCGACGCTCGACGTGTCGCAACGGGCGATGACATGGTCAGTACCGAACTTGCCGAGTTCGGCGCGCGTCACCTCGAGGCCGCGTTCATCAAGATCGATGGCGGCGACACGCGCGCCGGCCTGGGCGAAACTGATGGCAACAGCGCGGCCGATCCCGCCGCCGCCACCTGTCACCACACAGACACGGCCAGACAGGCCGAGCCAATCGGAAGATTTTTGTTCGGCCATGACGTCCGCGCTCCTGTCCAGTGATACGACCGGCGGCAGCATAGCTGAAAGCCGGTCCAGACCGGGAAACGAATTCCGGCGCTAAACGCCGGCCGCGACGTTCTTTCCGACCACCTCGCCGAACGACTTGAAGAATTCGGCTGCAAGTTTTCTTGCCGTGGAATCGATCAGCCGGGCGCCGAGCTGGGCGAGCTTGCCGCCGATCTGCGCGTCGACGTCGTAGTGCAGCACCGTGAAGTCAGGCCCTTCCGCTTCGAGGCGCACGAGCGCGCCGCCCTTGGCGAAACCGGCCACCCCGCCAGACCCCTCGCCCGAAATCCGATAGCTGTTCGGCGGGTCGAGATCGGACAGGGTCACCTTGCCGCCGAAGGTCGCCTTCACGGGCCCGACCTTGAAGACGACGGTTGCGGTCATCTCGGTGGGTGAGGACATGTCGAGGGACTGACAGCCGGGGATGCACTGCTTCAAAATCTCGGGATCGTTGAGCGCCGCCCAGACCGCTTCCTTCGAGGCCAGGATGCGCTGGCTGTCGTTCATCTGCATGGTCAGTCCTTAACTTTCTGCGGGATTGGCCGTGCGCTGGCCGCGCCGGCGTTCGACGGTGATTTCGGCGAGGATCGACATCGCGATCTCTTCCGGCGTGATCGCGCCGAGATCGAGCCCGGCCGGCGCCTTGACGCGGTCGATCGCGACCGCCTCCGATCCGCCGGCCACGAGCTTTTCGCGCAACGCCGCCATCTTGCGGCGGCTGCCGACGAAGGCGTGATACTCGGCCTTGATGGCGAGCGCGGCGCGCAAGGCGGCCTCATCGCCCTTGCCCTGGGTAGAGACCACGACGAAACGCCTGGCATCGTTGAGGTAGCGGGGCGCGAAGCCGTCGACGATGACATGGGCATCTGGCTCGGCGGCGATATCGGCGGCCGGCGCGGCCAGCGTGACGTGATAGCCGAGCTGCCGACCCTGCGCGGCCAGCGACATCGCGACCGGACTTGCGCCGAAGATCACCAGCGAGGGATGCGGCAGCACCGGCTCGACGAAAATATCCATGGTCCCCTTGCTCGGACACATGTTGCTGGCGAAGCGGATGCCCTCGCGATTATCGCCCGGCTTGACGCCGAGTTCGGCGAGGAGATTTTCGGGCCGCACCGACACCATGCGCGGCTCGCCGTCCAGCAGCGCTTCGCGTGCGGCTTTCAGCACCGCGCCCCGCGCGCAGCCGCCGCCGATCCAGCCCGCCACGATGGTGCCATCAGGGCGAATGATCGCCTTCGCGCCGGCTTTCGCCGCCGTCACCGACACCGTGCGCACCACCGTCGCCAGCACGAACGGCTGCTCGGCGGATTTCATCTGCGCGACCAGATCCATCACTTCGACATGCGCGCTCATTGTGTGGCCCATCTATAGTTTCGCCAAATAGGGTTCGAGCGCAGTCAGGCTATTGAGCGTATTGGCCGGCGCGTAGAGATCGACGTGCGGCAGCGCCGCCTTGATGCCTGCGGCTTCGGGTGCGTAGCCCTCCCACGCCATCATCGGATTGAGCCAGACGATGCGGCGGCAGCGGTGGCCGAGCGCCGCCATCTCGCGGCCCAGCAGCGCGGCGTCGCCGGTCTCGTAGCCGTCGGACACGATCATCACGACGGTGCGCGAATGAACGACGCGCGCGGCGTGCCAGCGATTGAACGTCTGCAGGCTCTCACCGATCCTGGTGCCGCCGCCTGCGCCCTGCGCCATGATCGAGAGACGATCGAGTGCGCGCGCAGCGTCCTTTTCCTTCATCGCATCTGACACGTGCGCCAGCCGCGTGTGGAACAGGAACGCCTCGGCCTCGCGAAACTGATCGAGTACGCCGTGGATGAAACGCAGGAATACGCCGGTGTACATGCTCATCGAGCCGGAAGCATCGAGCAGCATGACGAGCCGCAACGGTTTTTCCTTGCGCTGCCGCTTGACGAGGTCGATCGGCACGCCGCCGTGGCTGATATTGCCGTGAATAGTCCGGCGCAGATCGAGCCGGTAGCCGCGCCGCCGCGCCAGATCGCGCCGCGTCAGCCGCGTACGCATCGCCCGTGCCAGCCGCGCGGCCGCTTCATGCGCCTGCTCGATTTGCGCGGGATCGGCCAGTTTACGGAAATCCACCTCGGCCAGATTGTCGGCACGTGAGGCCCCTTCCATGCGGCCTTCGCCGGCGCGATCGGCGCCGGCATCGTCGGTGGAAGGAACCTGATCCATCGCCGCCTCGCCGCTGGATCGCTGGCTGTCAGCCAGGCTCTTCAGCGACGGATTGCTCGCGGACTTTGACGAGCCCGTGGTTATCAACCGCGACCGCACGCGCTTGCCTAGCCAGAACGCGTCGAAAATGCCGTCGAATTTTTCCCAGTCAGACTTCCGCGCCGAGAACAGGTGCTTGAACGCCGAACGCAACAGGCCCGGTTTGGCCGCGTAGCCAGCCGTCATCAATTCTGCCGCGTCCTGGCCTTCGGCAAGGCCTACGGCGAATCCGCTGTCGCGCAGGGTTTTGAGAAACGCGGCGAGCCTTGACGAGACGAGGCGCGAGACCTCGTCGAGCTCTTCGTAGCCGGGACTGGTGCCGCAGCAGCTCATGCGACCTTCCCCAACAGGCGTTCGCTGACCTCGCGCGTGACCCGCGACTTATCCTCATACGTCTTGAGCAGGCACATCAGGGTTTCGTGGACCGTTTCAGGCGCGTCGTGCAGATCGCGCACATCGAGCCCGACCAGAGCCGCCGCCCAGTCCAGCGTCTCCGCGACGCCCGGGACCTTGCGCAGTTCTTCTTTGCGGATGCCTTCGACCATGCGCGCGATCTGCAGCGACAGCGACGCGCTGGCGCCATCGATCCGCGCCATGATGATGCGCGCTTCGCGATCGACATCGGGGTAATCGACATAGTGATAAAGGCAGCGGCGGCGCAGCGCGTCAGAGAGTTCGCGCGTGCCGTTTGAGGTCAGCACCACATGCGGGATCGTGGTTGCCTTGATCGTACCGAGCTCAGGGATCGAGACCTGGAAGTCCGACAACAGTTCGAGCAGGAACGCCTCGAACTCGTCGTCCGCGCGATCGATCTCGTCGATCAGCAGCACCGGCGGCTTGTCGCGCCTGATGGCGGCCAGTAACGGCCGCTCCAGCAGGTATTTTTCCGAAAAGATCTGGTCTTCGATGGCGTCGGCATCGCTGCCGCGATGCGCCTGGATCGCAAGCAATTGCCGCTGGTAGTTCCACTCATAGAGTGCGGACGATTGATCCAGCCCCTCGTAGCATTGCAACCGGATCAACGCGGTCGCGTGCGCTGCCGCCAGCGCTTTCGCCACTTCGGTCTTGCCGACGCCCGCCTCGCCTTCCAGCAGCAGCGGACGTCTGAGCAGTTGCATCAGCGAGATCGCGGTCGCGAGTTCGCCGTCGGCGATATAGCCTGACGCCGCCAATGCTTGCGCGATCTCTTCGCGGTTCTTCATTGCTTCTCCGGTGGCCTCATGGTTCGAGACGCCCGCCTGCGGCGGGCTCCTCACCATGAGGGTCTGAGACCTTGGCTTGCTGCATCAGTCGTCATTGCGAGGAGCGAAGCGACGAAGCAATCCATTCTTTCTTCGCGCCGCCATGGATTGCTTCGCTGCGCTCGCAATGACGAGAGACTACGCAACGGCTCCCAGATCCTTCGCTGCCTTCCAGTTACGCCAGTAATCATGCGGCATCTGGATATGGGTGGAGCCAAGGAACGAGAAGGCATCATTGACCGCGTTGGAGAACGCCGGCACGCCGCCGACATTCGGACTCTCGCCAACGCCCTTGGCGCCGATCGGGTGATGCGGCGACGGCGTGACGGTGAAGTCAGTTTCCCAATGCGGGGTCTCGACCGCGGTCGGCATGAAGAAATCCATGAACGAGCCGGTGACCACGTTGCCGTCGGCATCGTAGCGAATTTCCTGGCCCATCGCGATTGCGAACGCCTCGGTGAGGCCGCCATGCACCTGGCCCTCGATGATCATCGGGTTGATGCGGGTGCCGCAGTCGTCCAGCGCGTAGAAGCGCCTGACCTTGTAGACCCCGGTATCGACGTCGATGTTCATGACGCAGATATAGGCGCCGAACGGATAGGTCATGTTGGGCGGATCGTAGTAGCTCACCGCCTCCAGCCCCGGCTCCATGCCAGGAGGAACCGAATTGTAGGCCGCCCAGCAGATGTCTTTCATCGACATCGTCTTCTCCGGCAGGCCCTTGACGCGGAAGCCGTCGATATCCCATTCGAGGTCGTCTTCATGCACCTCGAGCTTGTAGGCCGCGATCATCTGCGCTTTGGCTTTGATCTTGCGCGCCGCCATCGCGATGGCGGCGCCCGCCACCGGCGTCGAACGCGAGCCGTAAGTGCCGAGCCCATAGGGCGCGGTATCGGTATTGCCCTCTTCGACCATGATGTCGTCGGCGGGAATGCCGATCTCGGTAGCAATGATCTGGGCCCAGGTGGTCTCATGGCCCTGGCCCTGGCTCTTGGAGCCGACCCGCGCGATGCCCGCACCGGTCGGATGCAGGCGGATTTCGCAGGAATCGAACATCGCAATCCCTAAGATGTCGCAGTTCTTCGACGGACCGGCGCCGACGATCTCGGTGAAGAACGACACGCCGAGGCCCATGATCTCGCGGGTCTCGCCGCGCTTGAACGCCGCGCGCAGCAAAGCCTGCTCCTTGCGCAGGCCGGCATAGTCGACCGTCTCCATCATCTTGCGCATGGCGGTGTGGTAATCGCCGGAATCGTACTCCCAGCCCAAGGCCGAGTGATACGGGAACTGCTCTGGCTTGATGAAATTCTTCAGCCGCAGTTCGGCCGGATCCATGTTGAGTTTCTGCGCCAGAATATCCATCGCGCGCTCGATGCAGTACGCCGCTTCGGTGACGCGGAACGAGCATCGATAGGCGACGCCGCCCAGCGCTTTGTTGGTGTAAATGCCGTCGACCGAAAGATGCGCGGTCGGGAAATCATACGACCCCGTGACGATATTGAAGAACCCGGCCGGCCATTTCGAGGGATCGGCGCAGGCGTCGAAGGCGCCATGATCGGCCAGCACGTGCACGCGCAAGCCCGTGACCTTACCCTCCTTCGTGGAGGCGATCTCGGTCGTCATGTGATAATCGCGCGCGAACGATGTCGCCGTCAGGTTTTCGATCCGATCCTCGACCCACTTCACGGGCTTGCCCGTCACAATCGAAGCGACCGCCGCGCAGATATAGCCGGGATAGGCGCCGACCTTGTTGCCGAAACCGCCGCCGATGTCTGGCGAGATCACATGGATCTTGTGTTCCGGAATTTTGGCGATCAGGGCTACGACCGTGCGGATCACATGCGGCGCCTGGAAGGTGCCCCAGATCGTCAGCTCGCCCCTGATCTTGTCGAACGAGCAGACGCACTGGCAGGTCTCCAGCGGCGACGGATGGGTGCGATGATAGGAGATCATCTCCTTGATCGTCACCTCCGCCTTGCGGAAGGCGGCATCCGTCAGGTCCTTGTCGCCGACGGTCCACTCGAAGACGTGGTTGTGGTGCTTGCGCGGGCCATGCACGCCCGTGGTCTTGCCGGCGAGATCCTCGCGCAGCACGGGCGCATCCTTGTCCATCGCCTTGAACGGATCAATCAGCGGCGGCAGCGGTTCATATTCGACCACCACCTTGTTGATGCCGTCATCGGCAGCATAGCGATCGGTGGCGACGACGAAGGCGACCTCCTGATTCTGGAACAGCACCTTGCCGTCGGCCAGCACCATCTGCACGTCGCCAGCGAGCGTCGGCATCCAGGCGAGGTTGACGGTCTTCAGCGTCTCGGCGGTGATGACCGCCAGCACGCCCGGCACTTTCAGCGCCTCGGTGTCGTCGATCTTCTTGACGCGCGCGTGTGCATGCGGCGAGCGCACGAAATCGCCATGCAGCATCCCCGGCAGCTTCAGATCGTCGACGTAATTGCCCTTGCCTTGCGTGAAGCGGATGTCCTCGACCCGCTTGCGCTTGCAGCCCATGCCTTCGAGTTTGGCTTCGCGTTGTTCCCGCGTGGGAGTCATGTCGTTCATTCCGCAGCCTCCCTGAATTCAACGCCGTTGATCTTGGCGGCGGCATATTGAATGGCTTTGACGATGTTCTGGTAGCCGGTGCAGCGGCAGATATTGCCTGATATGCCCATCCGGATTTCTTCCTCGCTCGGAGACGGATTCTCCTGGAGCAGCCGATGCGCGCGCAAAATCATGCCGGGCGTGCAGAAGCCGCATTGCAGCCCATGCATCATCCGAAAACCTTCCTGCAACGCCGACAGCGAGCCGTCGGCATTGGCGACGCCCTCGATGGTCATGATGTCGGAACCTTGGGCCTGCACGGCGAACATGGTGCAGCTTTTCACCGACATGCCATCGATATCGACGGTGCAGGCGCCGCAATGGGTGGTCTCGCAGCCGATATGGGTGCCGGTGAGCGAGAGATTTTCGCGGATGAAGTGCACCAGCAGCGTGCGCGGTTCGACGAGGCCTTCGACCTCGGCGCCGTTCACCTTCATGGTGATATGGGTTTTTGCCATTTTGTGATCCCCTCTCAACTTGCGCGGCCGACGGCGCGCTGCAGCGCGCGCGTCACCATGATGCCGCCGACATGTTTGCGGTATTCGACCGGGCCGCGGGCGTCCGCAGCCGGCGACATGATCGCGACCGCCGCCGCGGCGGCGATTTTCAGCGCTGCCGGATCGAGGCTGGTGCCGATCACCGCTTTCGCAGCATCCTCGGCAAGCAGCGGCGTTTCCGAAAGGTTCGTTAGCCCGATCTTGCAAGTGGCAACCTTGCCGCCCGCCATTGTCAGCACGACGGCGGCTGCGGCGGTGGCGTAGTCGCCCACCTTGCGCTTCAGCTTCTCATAGGCGTAGCCGTGACCGGTGGCGGGTACGGGGATGGAGATCGAGGTCAGGAGTTCGCCGGGTTCGAGCGCCGTGAAATAGGCCCCCTGGTAGAACTCAGCTGCGGCGACCTCGCGTGCGCCGGACGCGCCTTCGAGCCGATAGCTCGCGCCCAGGGTCATCATCAGCGCCGGCATGTCGTTGCCGGGATCGCCATTGGCGACATTGCCGCCGATGGTCCCGCGATAGCGCACCTGAGGATCGGCGATCAGAAGCGCGGTTTCGTCCAGAATGGGCAAAGACTTGCCGATCTCGTCGGATGCCAGCAATTCGTGCTGGGTGGTCATCGCGCCGATCACGATCGTGTTGCCGTCGCGCCGGATGCCCTTGAGGCCTGCGATACCATGCAGATCGACCAGATGCTCTGGGCTCGCGAGCCTGAGCTTCATCATCGGCACCAGGCTGTGGCCGCCGGCCAGCGGGCGCGCCTCATCACCCAGGGTCGAGAGCAGTTTGACCGCGTCGGCCAGCGTCGCCGGCCGGTGATAGCTGAATGGGCCAGGGATCATCGTCTCCTCCAAATCGTCCTTTGGGCGCTTCTCTTTGGCGCGTGGACGTTGGTGGGAGGCTGATTGGAGAGGTTCTAAAACGCAATCGCGCGGGCACAAGGACAGGAAAATCGCACGAAATGCGGAAAGCCGCGCACGAAATGCGTCAGCCTGGCCGACCTAATCAGGAGGCATGCCGCCTGACGAGGCCAAGCCGGGCCTTCACCTCGGCGATCCTGGCCCGGCTCACCGGCACGCGATGCGGCGACGGGCCGTCGAGTTCGACGATCGCGCCATCGCCTTCCTTGCGAACCAGTGTGACATGCGCCATCGCCACGATGTGGCTGCGGTGCACCCGGACGAACAGGCCGGGGTCGAGCCGCGCCTCGGCGTCCGAGATCGACCACGGGCACATCCGCTCCCGAATGCCGTCATGGACCTTGGTGTAGTGGGCGTCGGCCCGGACGCTCCGGATCTCCGCGGCGTCGATGAAGTGGGTGCCGTCGACACCCTCGACCGGCAAGCGGGGCACGGGCGCGGCTCGGGGCGGTTGGCCGATGCCGCCGAGCGGGGTTGGCCGTAGTCGCGGACTGGTGGGGGCCGCGCTGGTGTCGGTTGAGGGAACGTCCATCCCGGCAGTGGCCCCACCCGGAACCAGGGCAACGGCGTCGACCGCCGGCGGGACCTTCCTGCGAGGGTCGGGCACCAGCGACAGCAGAAAGCCCGCCGCGATCACGAAGCAAAGCAGCGTCACCACCAGCGAAAGCATCTGCGACGAAGCCGCCAGCCCCTCGATGTGGTGATGCGATCCGGCCGACGGCGGAACCATATGCATCCCCGCCATCGCGGTATAGTGCATACCCGGCACCGCGATGCCGAACGCCACTGCGCTCAGCATCAACTGCACGCCGCCCTGGCGAGCGAGGAACATCCGCACTCCGCCGTAGGCGGTGGCGATCGCGATCACGACCGACAGCACCACCATGGATCGGTCATGCGTCATCGCAAAATCGCCCGCGAGCCCATGCATGCCGACATAATGCATGATGGCGATACCGACCCCGAGCAGCACCGCCGAAGACACCACGCGAAGCATCGAAGGCTCGCCGATACTGACGAAAAACAGCGAAATACCCACGACCAGTGTGCAGATCAGGAACGATATGACGGTCGGCAGCACCAGATAGACCGTGCCTGCCGGCAGCGGCGCCGCCAGCATGCCGACGAAATGCATGGTCCAGATGCCGATGGCGAGAAAGAACGCGGCACCCGCCAGCAACAAGCGATGACTGGCATCCGGCGTCCCGCGGATGCGCGCGGTGAGGCCGAAGCCGGTGTATCCACCCAGAATCGCGATCACCACCGAGAGCGCGACGAGATAGGGATCGTGTCCTTCGAACATGATCGTCTCGGCCGCCCGTCTCCACGGACGTGCCTCCTCCCGCCGCCGAGTTTATAGACCCGGCGGGGGAATTGACAATCAGCCGATCGCGACTGCGGCCCGCGGTCCGGCCAAGCCGGACCGCGACTTCATGTTTGACGCGTTTTCGTTCGAAATCGTGACGATCTCACACGATTCCTGCCGCGACCTGGCCGCGCAGCCGCTCAAGACTGTGCAGCGTGTTGGCACAGGCTTCCGCGACCTCGATGCCCTTGATGACGAAATGCTTGCGGAAGAAGTCGTGATGCACGGCGCTGTCGTGGAATTGCTGCGGCGTCAGCACCGCGGAGAATACCGGGACCTCGGTCTTGAGCTGCACGTCCATCAGCGCCTTGATCACGGTGTCGGCGACGAATTCGTGGCGGTAGATGCCGCCATCGACCACGAGGCCTGCGGCCACGATCGCCGTGTAGCGCCGCGTCTTGGCGAGCAGTTGCGCATGCAGGGGTATCTCGAACGAACCCGGCACCTCGAACAGATCGACTTGCGCGCGCGAGATATGTCGCGCCTCGATCTCTTCGAGAAACGCGATGCGGCATTCCTCGACCACGTCACGATGCCAGGACGACTGCACGAAGGCGACCCGCTGCGGCTTGACGAAACGCGGATACACCGGCGCCGGCGGACGCTCGGGCACGTCAGGGACGTGGCTCACTTCGACTGTTTGGGGGTGGGATTGGACTTCAGGCTCTTGCAACATCTGATTCATGGCTTTCCTCTTTCAGGACCAGAATCAGGGCATACGGAACGACGCCGGCCTACGCGCAAACGTGCGAAGGCCGCCGCAAACCGTTCTCTTTCATCCGGACTGTAACCGTCGGCTTCGGATTCACACCGAATCTGCTGACCCTTCTTTCCCAAAGAAAACTTCGTGAGAGAAGAAGGCGCTCGCGGGCTTGGGCTACGTCACCCTTACCGCCGGTGGGGACTTTCACCCCGCCCTGAGAACATCGGCCGCCCGGAATGGACGACCTGCCTGAGGATATGACCAACGCCGGGGCGTCAGCAAGCACCTTTGACATGGGGAATCGGCATGTCCCCATGCCGCCGGAACAGGGCGCACAAGCGTAATCCGCTGATGGCCTTTACCCGGGCCGCGGCAGTTGGGATAGGCTTCTGCAAACAGGGGGGCGCTCGACATGAAACTTCTTCTTCGCCGCAATTTCCTCAAACTCGCCGGCGCACTCATCGCCGCCCCCGTCTTGCCGCAACTGGCGTCCGCGCTCGATTATCCGACGCGGCCGACGAAAATCGTCGCCGGTTTCGCTGCCGGCGGCGGCGTCGACATCACCGCGCGCCTGATCGGCCAGTGGCTGGCCGACCATCTCGGGCAGCCCTTCGTGGTCGAGAACCGCACCGGCGCCGGCGGCAATATCGGCACCGAGGCGGTCGTGAACGCCGCTCCTGACGGCTACACACTGCTGCTGGCAACGGTCCCGAACGCGGTCAACGCCTCGCTCTACGAAAAACTGAACTTCAATTTCGTCCGCGATATCGCACCGGTCGCGGGCGTCATCCGCGTGCCGATGGTGGTGCTGGTCCATCCAGCAGTCCCCGCGCAGACGCTTTCCGAATTCATCACTTACGCCAAAGCCAATCCGGGAAAGGTCAACATGGCATCGGCTGGCAGCGGCAGCGCGCCGCATATGGCGGGCGAGTTGTTCAAGATGATGACCGGCGTCAACATGGTCCACGTGCCCTATCGCGGCCAGGGGCCGGCGCTATCGGATTTGCTCGGCGGCCAGGTGCAGATCCTGTTTGCGGCTGCGCCCGGCACCGCCGATCACATCAAGACCGGCAAGCTGCGCGCGCTCGCGGTGACCACGGCCGCGCGCATGCCGGATCTGCCGGAGGTTCCGACGGTGGCGGATTCCGTGCCGGGCTATGAAGCCAGCCAGTGGTACGGCTTCGCCGCGCCGAAAAACACGCCGGCCGAAATCGTCGAGAAGCTGAACAAGGAAATCAATGCGGCCATCGCCGATCCCGGCATGAAGGCAAAGCTTGCCGCCATCGGCGGCAATCCGATGCCGGGTTCACCGGCCGATTTCGGCAGGCTGATCGCAGACGAAACCGAGAAGTGGGGCAAGGTGGTTCGCACCGGCGGCCTCAAGCCGGAGTAAGGCGGCCGAGTTCCGACGAGACCTGGAAGCTGATCAACCAGTTCTCGGCTGAAGACCGCTGGCGCTGACGGCCGGCTTTCCACCGTGCGCGGCGGCCTCGTGCTTCACGAATCCTTAGAGCCGGCATCCGACAGCGGGATGGGTTGGAGTCGAATCGATTAGCCGTTAGCGCGAAGCACGAACGATCTCGTGTCCCGGACGCAGTGCAGGTACACCGCAGGGCCCAGACACAAATCGCGAAAACAACCCCATGCAAAGTACAATGGGCCGCGGCTCGCAGCACTCACGCCGCTTGCATCTCGGGCACGAAATGGTCCGTCGTCACGGCCCCACCTAATCTCACAAGCCGATCCGCGAACCTTTGCTGGGGCGGTATGGTCTGCGCGTCGATGCTTCCCGCTCCTGCGTCGAAATCGAAGGCGCGTGGCTGGCGACAGCCATTGAAGCGTGTCCGCTGGTTGCACGCGAGAAATAGCCCGCAGCGTTCCCGCCGGTCCTTCAAGCCGCCTGTTGGTCTGCTTTGAGCAGCTCGAGAATGTTCTCCAGCCGCGTGACCACGTCGGTGATTTCCAAAAGCTGTTGCCGCTGGTCTATCTCGACCGACAATAGCGGAGCGACTACATCGGCCGACATCCCGGCCCGACATGGCGCACACTTCGGGCGGGAACCGATCTCTGCCTCGACATGTGCGAGCGTGTCGGCGGCGGGGAACGCAAAATGAGGCCATCCCAAGGAAATTAGCGATCTATTAACCATTTAGCGATCTATTAACCATTGTGGCAGGCCGGCCCGATTTCTCCAGCCCCTAGACTCCGCGACGCTCGAATCCGATTCCGGTTTGTTCTCACATTAATAACTGTGGCCGCGATCTGTTGTGGACGACGCCGCTTTGGCCTGTGGACGGACTCAGGGGTCAGTTGCGCGGATTCCGCAAATCACATCAGTTGAGTTTCGGCAGCCCCGGAGCGATCAGCGATCGGGGGATTGCAGCCGGCGGCGGCGCACGAGTTCAACGCGCGCCGTGCTCCGTGTGCGTATCAGAAGAATTCAAAAACAAGGTCGAGACGGCATGTCCCTCCTCGAAGGCATTATCGATTCCCGGAACAACCCGCTCGCGGCGGTCGAGGACATTGCCGCCGAGAACAACTGGGCGTTCGAGCGCTCCGGCGAGGACGAAGTCACTATCGTCTCCAAGGGGAGCTGGACGGACTATCAGCTCTCCTTCACCTGGATGGCGGAGATCGAGGCGCTGCATCTGGCCTCCGCCTTCGACATGAAGATTCCGCCTGCGCGCCGCGCCGAAGTACAGCGGTTGATCGCGGCGATCAACGAACAATTATGGATCGGCCATTTCGACATCTGGACCCATACCGGCATGATCATGTACCGGCAGGCGCTACTGTTGCCGGGCGGGCTGACTGCCTCGACCACGCAATGCGAGGCCATGCTGGCCGGCGCCATCCACGCCTGCGAGCGCTATTACCCCGCGTTCCAGTTCGTGGTCTGGGCCGGGAAGACCGCCGCGGAGGCGATGAGCGCGGCGATGTTCGATACCGAGGGCGAGGCGTAGGCCCTCGTCGCTTCCGCACGCGCGCGGTCGTCCCTGCGAACGCAGGGACCCATACGCCGTGACCTCAGGGCTCAAGCAAACTGCTTGTGGCTCTTCTCGCGCTTCACTAAAAACTCCTGTGGTTATGGGTCCCTGCGCCCGTGCGCAATTGCGCACTCGGCAGGGACGACGAGGGAGTGTCGCATGTCGTCGTCGGTCACCACTGCTAGTCCCCTCGCAAACCTCCACGGCACCATCGCCCTTGCCGGCGCCGGCAAGATGGGCGGCGCGATGCTGACGGGATGGCTGGCCGGCGGCCTCGACGCCAAGCGCGTCGTGGTGATCGAGCCGCAGCCCTCCCCCGAGATCAGCGCACTCGCCGCCAACGGCGTCCGTCTCAATCCGAAAGACGCCGGCGCGGCCGATACGCTAGTGGTCGCGGTGAAGCCGCAGATGTTCCGCGAAGCGGGGCCGGCACTGAAGTCATTCGTCGGGCCGTCCACGCTCGTCGTCTCGATCATGGCGGGTACGACGATTGCGGCGCTTGAAGAAGTCTGTGGCGGCATGGTGGTTCGCGCCATGCCGAACACGCCGGCCGCGATCGGCCGCGGCATCACAGTTGCGGTCGCGGCGAAGAATGTCAGCGCCGCGCAGCGCGCCACCGCCGATGCGCTGCTGCGCGCCACCGGCTCGGTCGAATGGGTCGACGATGAAAGCCTGATGGATGCGGTGACCGCGGTGTCCGGCTCCGGCCCGGCCTATGTGTTCCTGCTCGCCGAAGAACTGGCGCGCGCCGGCGTCGAGGCCGGCCTGTCGGCCGAACTCGCCACAAAACTCGCGCGCGAAACCGTCGCCGGCTCCGGCGAACTGCTGCACCGCTCCGAACAGGATTCCGCGACGCTGCGCCAGAACGTCACCTCGCCCGGTGGCACCACGGCGGCGGCGCTGGAAGTGCTGATGGGCAAGGACGGAATGCAGCCGCTGATGATCCGCGCCATTGCCGCGGCGACGAAGCGATCGAAGGAACTGGCGAAGTAATCGAGAATCCGTAGGGTGGGCAAAGCGAAGCGTGCCCACCATCTATCCGCGACCGATGTCTGGAATGGTGGGCACGCTTCGCTTTGCCCACCCTCCTTTTCTACTTCGCGCCAAACCGCTTCGTAAACATCTCGACATTGACGAGGCCGCGGGCGTGGCGGCCGTCGCCGATCTTGCGATCGCCCTCGAACGCTTCGACCTCGAAGCGGATCACGCGGCGCTCCACCGCGATGACTTTAGCCGTCGTCCGCACCGTCGCGCCGACGAGGGACGCGCCGAGATGGCGGATATCGACCTCGGTCCCAACCGTGATCCAGCCGGGCTGAAGCTGGTGTTTGATGGCATCGCTCGAGGCGATCTCCATTTCCAGGATCATCATCGGCGTCGCATAGACCATCGGCATGTCGGGCACGAAATGCCCGACCGTGCGCTCGGCCGGCACGACCAGCGTCCGCTCGGCGCTCATTCCAACCTTGATGAATTCGCGTGCGTCCATGGAAAATCCTGAGGCACCACTGCTTCTACAACGTCGTCCCGGCCTTGAGCCGGGACCCATAACCACCAACGTTAATGTTGCACCAAGCTGGAGCTCCAGCCCTAAGTAACAACTAACATCGGTGATTATGGGTCCCTGCGTTCGCAGGGACGACGATGGAGAGCTACTTCTTCGCCGCCGCCGCGCGCTCCACAAACGTCTTGCCGCCCTTCATCTTGTGGGCCAGCGGCGCTTCGTTGATCTGGATCACCACCGCGTCGGCATCGACGCCGAGGTTCTTGACCAGCGCCTGCGTAATGTCACGCATCATGCCGGCCTTCTGCTCGTCGGTGCGGCCGGCGGCCATGCTCACGGTAATCTCAGGCATTGTTGTCTCCTCGTTGTCGTTTCTTGTCGCGATGGTTGGGCTTGTCCCGGCCATCTACGATCTCCCGTATCAAACAAGACGTGGATGCCGGGCACAAGGCCGGGCATGACGCCTGGAATGAATGGCTATCCCCACTTCACGTCATGGCGTGCCAGGACTTCGCGCACGGCGTCGACGAGCTTGCCTTGGTCGACCTCGTATTGAGCCTCGGCCTGTTTCTTCAAATACTCTTCGCGGTCCTTGATCTCGGTAAGGCCCGCACCAAGGATGAGATCCTTGATCTGGATCTTGCCGTTCGCCCTTTCGTCCGAACCCTGGACGATCGCGCAGGGCGCATTTCGCCTGTCGGCATATTTCATTTGCTGGCCAATGCTGTGTTTCGGATTTCCAAGATACAGCTCGGCGCGGATATTCGCGTTGCGAAGAACAGCGACCATCTTTTGATAGTCGGCGATTTCGCCTCCGAACACCGTGACGACGACCGGGCCAAATGCCGGCTTCGTGTTGACCTTTCCAAGCATCGTCAGCGCGGCCTGCAGCCGCGATACGCCGATGGAAAATCCTGTCGCCGGCACCGGCTCGCCGCGGAAGCGCGAGACGAGGCCGTCATAACGGCCACCGCCGCCGACGGAGCCGAAGCGAACGGGACGGCCTTTTTCGTCCTTGGTTTCGAGGGTGAGTTCGACCTCGTAGACCGGGCCGGTGTAATATTCGAGGCCACGCACGACGGAGGGGTCGATGACGATCTGATCCGAACCATAGCCCGATGCCAAAACAAGCTTGCCGATCGCGTCGAGTTCGTCGCGGCCCCCTTGTCCTATCTTGCTGTCGCGCAACCGCGCGTCGATCTGAGCGCCCTGTTCGATCGCACCGACGACCAATGCGATGTCATCGGGCTTCAGGCCGGCGCCCCTGGTGAAGTCACCTGATTCGTCCTTGCGGCCATCACCGAGCAGTTGCTGCACGCCCGAAATGCCGAGGCGATCGAGCTTGTCGATCGCGCGCATCACGGTCAGCCATTGCCCGTCATCCGCAATGCCTAGCGCGTCGCGCACGCCGTCGAGCACCTTGCGGTTATTGACCTTCACCAGATAGGAGCCGCGGGGAATACCCAGCGCTTCCATCGTGTCCGCAGCCATCATGCACATCTCGGCATCCGCCGCGGGCGACGCTGAGCCCACGGTATCCGCGTCGAACTGCATGAACTGGCGAAAGCGGCCGGGGCCGGGCTTTTCGTTGCGGTAGACATAACCCGCGCGATAGCTGCGATAGGGCTTCGGAAGCGCGTCGAAATTTTCCGCCACGTAGCGCGCCAGCGGCGCGGTCAAATCGTAGCGCAGCGAGATCCACTGCTCGTCGTCGTCCTGGAACGAGAACACGCCCTCGTTCGGCCGGTCCTGGTCGGGCAGGAATTTGCCGAGCGCGTCGGTGAATTCCATCGCCGGCGTTTCCACCGGCTCAAAACCGTAGCGCTCGTAGACTTCGCGGATTTTCTCGACCATCTGGCGCGTGGCGGCAATCGCCGCCGGGCCACGATCTTCCAGCCCGCGCGGTAGGCGGGCGCGGAGTTTCTGGGGTTTTTTGGGTTTTTCAGCCATGGGCGGCGTTGGTACCAGCCAAGACGCGGCCGGGCAACCGTGTCGCACGGTCAACGCCAGACCTCGTCATGGCCGGGCTTGACGGAAACTTGCGGTTTGGGCCCTGATGATTGTTAAGCCGCCGCCTTGCCCTTCGGCCCGCCCTAAGGGGTTTCCATCCTAGCGCGAAGCGCATCGGCGTCGGCCTTCGGCATTGACTTCAGCAGCGGCCTGATGGTCTCGCCGCCGACGATCTTGCCGTTCCGCGTGAACATCCAGTCCGAGATGTCGGCCTCCTTGAACTCGGCGACGTCGCCTGCCCGCTTGCCGGGCAAATCGCGCGGCGTGTTGGCGAACCTTCCCGAGTAGCGGCCGTCCGCGGTCTTCTTCACCTCGGCCATCCAGATGTGCTCGTTGCCATTCCCCGGTTTCGAAAAACGCACCTTGAGGGAGTGACCGGTCTCCGACGGCTTCGGCGCGGCGTAGGAAGCCCAGAACGTCGGCAGCGTGGCCCGCCCCTTTGCGATCGCGGCATTCATCTCCGCATTGGCGGAGCTAACGTCGATCACCGGCGAGCGATCTTCGGCCCTGACGGCCCCCGTGGGGGAGCCGAGAACCGAGAGGGCCGCCGCGACGGCGGCCGCCACGACGAATTTGGAGCATGTTGAGAGGGCTGAGGTCATTGTCACCATTCCACGAACTGAAGGCTATCCGTAAGTCCGGGGAATTGGTCGCACAAAGCCGCTGAAGAGTTCACGACTCCCGCACGGGAAGCGGGCAAAGAGGAGTGCTCTGAAAGCTACTCCGCGCCTTTTGATGCCTCACTGTCGGGCATGGAAGGCCATGCTTCCTTCTCCCCCGCTTTCCACATTCCGCGAGTTGGCCTTTGAGACGCAAAAGGGACGCGGCCGCAGCCGCCAATCCAGGAACCAGACTTTGCGCGCCGAATTATTTGTAGGTCTCCAAAGGAGAGATCCATGAGGAAGCTTATCACCGTCACCGCTCTTACGCTCCTGTGCGGCTCGGCCTTTGCCCAGAACACCGGCCCCGCTCCGCAGACCGGCATGGAGAAGCCCGGAACGACGAACGGCGCCAAGCCAGATGGTTCGATGGACAGGACCGGCATCAGCGCAACCAAGGGCAATATCAAAAGGGACAAGGACGGTGCGCCGGCCCCGAAGGACGAGAAGAAGTAAGCCGTTCGCTAACGCTGCGAGCGCATCAAGCGATGTGTCGGTGAGAACATAGATGCATTAAGGCGTCCAGCTTCACAGGTTCGCCGGTATCCTGCCAGAACAGTTTTTGACTGAGGCTGCCCGCCACTATGATGCGGTGGTGGCCGCCAACCAGTGTACCGTCTTTCGTTGCCTTGGCTATGATCTCGCCGTCTTCGTTCACGATGTTTCTCATGTGCCCTCCGTGTTGCTCTTGTCCGCCCCGTTTCCTGAGGGCTCCAAGATCGTGGCCATGATGGCTTCGCCTTTCGCCTGAAAACCGGTGCGCTCCGATCAGGTTGTGCCGCGCGGATGCTGCTGCCGGCTGGGAATGCTTCTTCGGCATCACCAACGCGGCTCCGACCAGCCGAGTTCCTCTATCCAGTTCAACAACCATGACAGACGACGAAGCCGTGACCCCGCACCTCACCGTGATCGGCGGGGTTGAACCGTGCGGCCTGAGCGGAACCCACAGGGGGAGAGGGGAAGAGAGATCCACCGAGGGAAGAAGCTGGGCCTTAGGCAGCCGCGGCCTTGCCCTTGGGCTGCACTTCGGCGGCGTAGTCCGCCATCAACTGCTCACAGATCTTGCCGGGCGTGAACTTCCACTTCCCGATCTCCGACACCGGCGTCACCTCGGCCGCGGTGCCGGTGATAAAGCATTCGGTGAAGCCGGCGAGTTCCTCCGGCATGATGCGGCGTTCGATCACCTCGATCCCTCTGCGCCTGGCGAGGTCGATCGCGGTGGCGCGGGTGATGCCGGCGAGGAAGCAGTCGGCGATCGGCGTGTGGATCTTGCCATCCCTGATGAAGAAGATGTTGGCGCCGGTGCATTCGGCGACCCGTCCGTGCCAATCCAGCATCATGGCATCCGCATAGCCTGCACGCTCCGCCTTGTGCTTGCTGATCGTGCAGATCATGTAGAGACCGGATGCCTTCGCCATCGCCGGGATTGTCGCCGGATCAGGCCGCCGGTATTCGGCCATGCCGATCCGGATGCCCTTCAGCTTCTCGGCCGGATCGAAATAGCTCGGCCAGTCCCAGGCGGCGATGGCGAGATGGATGGTGTTGGTAGGCGCCGACACGCCCATCATTTCCGAGCCGCGCCAGGCGATCGGGCGAAGATAGGCATCCGGCAGATTGTTCTTGTCGATCACGAGCTGTTTTGCGGCGTCGATCTCGGCCACCGACCAGGGAATCTCGAAATCGAGGATGTTGGCGGAGTTCTTCAGCCGCTCGGAATGCGCGGTGCTCTTGAAGACCGTTCCGCCATAGGCGCGCTCGCCCTCGAACACGCAGCTCGCATAATGCAGGCCATGGGTCAGAATGTGCACGTTGGCGTCGGCCCACGGCACCAGCCTGCCGTCGTACCAGATGACGCCATCGATCTTGTCAAACGAAACTCCCATGGCCTCTCTCCCGATTTGGCGCAAGATTCGCGCCTGACACTCCCTGATCAATTTCCAGTCCACACGCGCGCGTCGACGCGAAGCGCGGCGCACAGCCCCGCGCTCAAAGTTGAAATAGTGTGCTTGTTGCAGAGCGGCGGAATAATTCCGCCGCCGGTCACAGGACCTTTCTGATCCAGTCGTGCGGGTCTTCAGCGCGACCGTACTGGATGTCGACCAGCTTCTTGCGCAGCCCCATGGCGACGGGACCGGCCGCGCCGCCATTGATGACAAAGTCGCCGCTCGCCGAACACACCTTGCCGATCGGCGAGATGACGGCCGCCGTGCCGCAGGCGAAGGCCTCTTTCAGCTTTCCGCTGGCGGCATCGGTGCGCCACTGCTCGATCGTGTAGGCCTCCTCGCGCACGTGCGTGCCGGAATCCTTTGCGAGCGCGATGATCGAATCGCGGGTGATGCCCGGCAGGATCGTGCCGAGCGGCGGCGTCAGCAGCGATCCGTCGTCGAACACGAAGAAGACGTTCATGCCGCCGAGTTCCTCGATGTAGCGACGCTCGACGGCATCGAGGAAAACGACCTGATCACAGCCGTGCTCGATGGCCTCGGCCTGCGCGCGCAGGCTCGCGGCATAATTGCCGCCGCACTTGACGGCGCCGGTTCCGCCGATCGCGGCGCGCGTGTAGTTCTCCGACACCCAGATCGACACGGGCGCAGGTCCGCCCTTGAAATAGGAGCCGACCGGCGAGGCGATGACGGCGAAGATGTATTCCGCTGACGGCTTCACGCCGAGGAAGACCTCGTTCGCGATCATGAAAGGCCGCAGATAGAGACTGCCCTCGCCGCCCGGTATCCAGGCGCTGTCGATGCGCACGACCTGTTCGACCGCTTCGATGAACAGAGGCTCGGGCACCGGCGCCATGGCCATGCGCTCAGCCGAGTTCCGGAAGCGCCTTGCATTGGCGTCGGGCCGGAACAGGTTCACGCCATTATCGCGCTTGTAGGCCTTGAGGCCTTCGAAAATCTCCTGCGCGTAGTGCAGGATGGCCGCGGCCGGATCGAGCGAGAAATTCGCGCGGGCTTCGACGCGCGCGTCATGCCAGCCCTTGGCCTGGTTGTAGCGAACGATCGCCATGTGATCGGTGAAAATCCGGCCGAAGCCCGGGTCCGCGAGCCTTGCCGTGCGTTCCTTCTCAGGCGTTGGATTCGCCGCAGGCTGGATTTCGAATTTCAAGCTCATTCCCTTGCTTCCCGCTGTCGGGCGCGATTTCTCGCGCCGGCCTGCCTCTCCGGGCCTACTGGGTTAATAGGTCCGGACTTCCCCACCAGCCTTGCGGCCGGTCTCCATCGCCGTCATGTCGGTTGACGACATGCTTTTGCGGAATGCCGAAGTCCAGTATGTTTGCCGAAATGCCGCTCGACAATCGCACGGTAGTTCAATTTGCGGCCGTTGCCGCCATTGCTGGCTTTTTCCGGCTGCCGACACGTCACCAGGTCCGAAACGACTTAAAGTTTCGTCGTGTATGGCAGTTTTGTAACATTGAACCCAAGATATGTCAACATGACTGACATAAATTTCTCAAGAGGCGCCACTACCTCCGATTCGCAGGGGGCCGAGGGCGTGCCCGCCCCGAGATCCGGCGAGATGCGCTGGGACATCATCGAGCTTTTGTTCTTCGCCTATCGCGACTTCGTGGGCGACGCCGACCATGAGCTCGAGGCTTTCGGGTTCGGCCGCGCCCATCACCGCGTGATGCATTTCGTCTACCGCTACCCCGGCCTCAAGGTCGCCGACCTGCTGGACGTGTTGCGCATCACCAAGCAGTCGCTGGGCCGGGTGCTCAAGCAATTGCTCGACGAGGGCTACATCGTCCAGAAAACCGGCAATAACGACCGCCGGCAGCGCCTTCTTTACGCCACCCCCAAGGGCGAAGCCTTGGTGGGAAAGCTTGCAGGACTGCAGACCGATCGCATTACAAGTGCGCTCCGGGACATCAATCCCGAAGGCGTCGCTGTTATCAGCCAGTTCCTGCGCGCGATGATCGATCGCGACGACCCCGACAAGGTTTTAGAGGCGATCTTCGGGACCGGCAGCAAGAAGCCAAGGGAGTGATCGTGGCGCAAGGAGTAATCATCGCTGCAGGCACCGCGCGCGCAACGCCGCAGCTGGCCGACGACGCCCCACATCTCCTGCTGGTCGACGACGACCGCCGTATCCGCGATCTATTGTCGCGGTTTCTGTCCGGCGAGGGTTATCGCGTCACCACCGCGTCGAGCGCGGGCGACGCGCGCGCAAAGCTGCTCGGCCTGCATTTCGATCTCCTGATCCTCGACGTCATGATGCCCGGCGAAACCGGCTTCGACCTGGCCCGCTTCATTCGCACCTCCTCCTCGGTGCCGATCATCATGCTGACGGCGCGCCATGAGGCGCAGGCTCGGATCGAGGGCCTGCAGATCGGCGCCGACGACTATGTCGCAAAACCGTTCGAGCCGCGCGAACTGGTCTTGCGGATCGGCAATATCCTCAAGCGCAGCGCGCCGCCGCCGGTGGAGGCGCTGGAGCAGATCGCGTTCGGCCCTTACGTCTATCATCTCGACCGCGGCGAACTGCGCCAGGGCGAAGAGATCATTCACCTGACCGACCGCGAACGCGAAATGCTGCGCATTCTGGCGGTCGCTCCCGGCGAAACCGTACCGCGCGCGGCGCTGACCGGCGGCGGCACGGTGAACGAGCGCGCGGTCGACGTGCAGATCAACCGCCTGCGCCGCAAGATCGAGCGCGATCCCGCCAATCCGCTGTTCCTGCAGGCGGTGCGCGGCATCGGCTATCGCCTGGTCGCGTCGCCCTGAGCCAACTCATGAGCACGATCGACACCGGGCTGACGTTCATCCGCAACGCGTCGCAACGCGTCTCCAGGGCCAATGGCTGGATGGGCAACGCGTTCAAGAGCTGGATGCCGACCGGCCTTTATGCCCGGGCGCTCCTGATCATGATCGTGCCGATGGTGATCCTGCAGACGGTCGTGGCGTTCGTGTTCATGGAGCGGCACTGGAATACGGTGACGCGGCGCCTGTCGGCATCCGTGGTGCGGGACATTGCCAGCCTGATCGACATCTACAAGTTCTATCCGCAGGACAAGGAGCGCGCGCAATTGCGCCTCGTCGGGCAGCGGCTGCAGCTCGTGGTCGATTTTCTCCCGGTCGGCGACATGCCGCAGCCGGGGCCGAAGCCGTTCTTCTCGCTGCTCGACCAGACCCTGTCGTCGCAGATCGGCCGCCAGATCCGCCGCCCGTTCTGGATCGATACCGTCGGCAGGTCCAATCTGGTTGAAATACGCATCCAGCTCGATGACGCCGTGATGCGCGTGTTCGCGGAGCGAAGCGCGGCCTACGCCTCCAATTCGGAAATTTTCATCTTCTGGATGCTCGGCACCTCCTCGATCCTGCTGATCGTAGCGGTGTTGTTCCTGCGCAACCAGATCAGGCCGATCCTGCGGCTGGCGGAAGCCGCCGAAAGCTTCGGCAAGGGCCGCGAGGCGCCGAACTTCCGCCCCCGCGGCGCACGGGAAGTGCGGCAGGCGGCGCAGGCGTTCCTGGAAATGAAGGCGCGTGTCGAGCGCTCGATAGAGCAGCGCACCGCGATGCTGGCCGGCGTCTCGCACGATCTGCGCACCATCCTGACCCGCTTCAAGCTCGAACTCGCATTGATCGGCGACAGTCCCGAAGTCGACGGCATGCGCAAGGATGTCGACGAAATGGCCGGCATGCTGGAGGCCTATCTCTCGTTCGCGCGCGGCGACAGCGGCGAGGTCGCGCAGCCGACCGACATGACGATGGCGCTGGAGGAATTACGCAGCGATGCCGAGCGCCACGGCCACACCGCGACGGTGACGTTCCACGGCCTGCCGGTGGTGACGGTGAAACCGGCCTCGTTCAAGCGCTGCATCGCCAACCTCGTCTCCAACGCGGCGCGCTACGCCAAGACGGTCGCCATCACCGGTCATCGCGATCACCGCTATCTGACGGTGACGGTCGACGACGACGGGCCGGGCATTCCCGCCAATATGCGCGAGGAAGTGTTCAAGCCGTTCCTGCGGCTCGATGATGCCCGCAACCAGGACGAAGGCGGAACGGGCTTGGGGCTCGCCATCGCCCGCGACATCGCCCGCTCGCATGGCGGCGACATCACGCTCGGCGACAGCCCGATGGGTGGATTGAGGGCGGCGGTAAGGGTGCCGGTGTAGGCTAGTAGCCCGGATGGAGCGCAGCGCAATCCGGGACAGTTCGCTCCGCGCACAAAGAAACCCGGATTTCGCTTCGCTCCATCCGGGCTACGATTGCTACGGTTGCCTTACTTCCCCGGCTGCTTCGGAATCAGCGCCTTCAGCTTTTCCATGTCCTTGATGTTCATCTTCATGCCACCGGGCATCATGATGTCACCGGGTTTCTGGTCGGCCTTGCAGGCGCCGAGCCACTTGGCCTCGATCGTCGAGGTGCTGTCGCGCGGGGCGCCCGCCATCCCACCCTCGGTGTGCGAAGTCGATTTCACGGTGTAGGCGGAATTGAAATCACCGGTGATCTCGGCCTTTGATTTGATCGTCATGCCGGCGACGCCGCAGACGGAATCGGTCGCATAGCCGGTCGCCGTCTTCTGGATGTCCTGCTTGGAGCAGATATCCTTGGCCACCGGCGACATGGCGGTGGCCATGTCCTTGTCCGTGGTCGCGTCGGTGCATTGCTGCATGGTCATCTCGGGCACCGACCCGCCGCTCAGCACCTTCATCTCCCATAGTCCGGCCTTGCGCACCGGCAACTCCACTGCGACGGCGCCACTCACCGGCAACAGGCCAAGCAAACTAACGGCCGAACAAGATACAACAAGCAGTCGTCTCATGCGTGTGCTCCACTTCCGCGATATTATGCGAAGTGAACACACGCTTCGCGTGGCAAAAACATGTCCAGCCGGAAAATCAGGAAGCGGACGCGCTCAGTAAAGCGTGCGCAGCGGCCGCTCAGCGGCGCCATA
The DNA here is from genome assembly GCF_018596315.1 of Bradyrhizobium sp. SRL28. GTDB lineage: Bacteria > Pseudomonadota > Alphaproteobacteria > Rhizobiales > Xanthobacteraceae > Bradyrhizobium. Next base: position 553,793 of record NZ_JAHEAG010000003.1, read on the forward strand.
GGGCACCCAGCGGCAGGCAAACGAAACGTATCCGCCGTAATAGGGCTGCACGCCGAGGAATTTCACCACCTTGCCGTAGCGGGCGCAGTGATCGACGGCGAGCTGGCGGGCATCGGCCTGCGTCGCGAGCGTATAGGCGACGATACCGCCGGTGTCGTTGCCCTTGAACGGCGGTACCGTGTCGATGTCCAACCACTGCGCCTGCGCCGGCGCGCCCGCCAGCATTCCGCCCATCACTACCAGGCCCATGGCAATCAGGCTCGCGGCCACAATTCTTCGCATCGCAGACTCCATTTCGCTCGAAGCCCACCATAGTGTGCGCCGATGGCTGTGAAAAGAATGGTTGCAGCACGAGGCGGACTTGGTCGTCAGGTGTTGCCGCGCTGCACTTGACGTTGTCGGGGCTTCGCGGCACCGTCTCGGGCGTTGGTTTACCGGCGGATTCCCCATGCGCAACCTGTTCAAATCCTTAAGAGCACTCGGCCCCATGGCGGCGCTCGCCCTGCTGGCCTCCGGCCAGGCCGCCCAGGCCGCCAACCCCTTGGAGTTGAATTTCGGGTTGTTCGGCCCGAAATATGACGGCCGCGTCGCCGAATGCGAGCGGGCGCTGGCGACGATCACGTCGCAGTTCCAGGAGAAGGAGGGCAAGTTCTGGAATTCGGCGCTGACGATCACCGGCTTTGGCCGGATCCATGAAACGGCGTTCCGACCCTGGCAGTCCGACAACATTCCGCGCCGCTACTGCAGCGGTGACGTGATGCTGAGCGACGGCAAGATGCGGACCGTGCACTACTCGATCATCGAGGATGGCGGCTTTGCTGGCTACGGACAGGGCGTCGAATGGTGCGTGACCGGCCTTGACCGCAACTGGGCGTATAGCCCCGGCTGCCGGGCTGCCCGGCCCTGATTCGCCTGATCCGTGCCGATTGAACGGACGCCCCGTGGCGGCGTCTGTGATTACCTGATTTTGTTCTTGAAATGTTCCGGCTCCCTGCTAGGCTCCCGGTAGTCGAGTAGAGGGGCGTTCGATGCACCGATCCACCATTATTTCGCGGCTTCTGATTTCGCTGGCGCTTGTTGTCGTCTCGGCCGGGATGGCGGTCGCGCAGGACCGCCGGCAGAACGCCCCGGGCGAGTTCGATTTTTATGTCCTGGCCCTTTCGTGGTCGCCCTCGTTCTGCGAGGCGGCGGCCGAGCGCGGCAATAGCGGGCGCTCGCAGGTCCAGTGCGAACGGCCCTATTCCTTCGTGGTTCACGGCCTGTGGCCGCAATATGAGCGCGGCTTTCCCGAATATTGCCAGCGGCCCTCGCCGCGGCTCGATCGCAACATCATGACCTCGATGCTGGACCTGATGCCGGCGCCCGGCTTGATCTTCAACGAGTGGGACAAGCACGGCACCTGTTCGGGCCTTGGCGCGCGGGCCTATTTCGAAAGCGTCCGCAAGGCGCGCGCGGCGGTGAAGATCCCCGAGGAATTCCTGCAATTGTCGGAGCAGAAAACCATCGCTCCGGGCGATCTCGAGGCGGCCTTCATCAAGATCAATCCAGGCTTGAGCAGTTCGGCAATTTCGGTGATCTGCTCGAGCCGGCGTCTCAGCGAAGTGCGGATCTGCCTGAGCAAGGACTTGCAATTCCGCGCCTGCGACGAAATCGACCGCCGCACCTGCCGCCGCGACGAGGTGGTGATGCCGCCGGTGCGGGGCGGCTGAAGATCCTCTTCCGCCATGCCAAGGCAATATACCAAGGCATGCCGGCCTGTCCTGCGCAGACTGCCCAGGGTTGTCTGCGTTCCCGGTCATCCACGTCTTTATCGTCGTCTGCAAGGCACGTGGATGGCCGGGACCCTCTTTACGCCAAAGCTGCGTCAGGCACGAATATCCACGCTGGTGTGATCGGCGAAGCTCAGTCGTGCCGATCCATTGCTGCCGTGATCGAAAACAAGTGAATCGTCCGAGCCCGTGAATTTTGCTGGGTGACGATAACAACATTCTGCGAATAACCACTGATCGAGAGATCGACGCTGTCGCTGCCGTTGTCGATCCGAACGACATCGTTGCCAGCGCCACTATCGACGACGGAATGATGATTGGTCCACACGTCGCCGGCGACGCTGAATGATCGTAAGTGCGGATATGATCATCGCCAGCGCCACCATCCGCGGTCGAATACGAAATCATCACCCTCGCCGGCGACGATGTTGTCCTGGCCATAGGTAGCGATCACATCGTCGCCCGCGCCGGCATCGATCGTGGGATTGCTGGCATGAACCCTGATGCTGTCGTCACTGGCTCCGATGTCGTCCGCCGCTCGCGTCTTCAACGATATGGGTTACTTTCCGCGCCGCGATGTCGTAACCCTCCCCCATGAACTACCGACACGCCTTTCACGCCGGCGGCTTTGCCGATGTCATCAAGCACATCGTGCTGGTGCGCATGCTGACCTATCTGCAGGAAAAGCAGGCCCCGTTTCGCGTCATCGACACCCATGCCGGCGCCGGGCGCTACGATCTCACAGGCGAAGAGGCGCGCCGCGGCGGCGAATGGCTGACCGGCATTGCGCGGGTGTTGCAGGCGCGGTTTTCGGAAAACACGCTGCCGCTGGTGGCCCCCTATCTCGATATCATCAGGGCATTCAATGCGCCGGGCAAGCTTGAGGCCTATCCCGGATCGCCCTTGATCGCCCGCGCGCTGCTGCGGCCGCAGGACCGTCTCACGGCCTGCGAAATCGAGCCCGGCGCCCGCAGGCAGTTGATCGATGCGCTGCGCCGCGACAGCCAAGCGCGGGTGGTCGATCTCGACGGCTGGACGGCGTTGCCGGCCTTCGTGCCGCCCAACGAGCGGCGCGGCCTGGTGCTGATCGATCCCTCGTTCGAGCAAAAGGACGAATTCGAGACGCTGGCCGACGGATTCGCCGAAGCCTACGCGAAATGGCCGACCGGCAGTTATCTGATCTGGTATCCGGTGAAGAGCCGGCGGGCCGCCGACACGCTGGCGCGCCTTGTCGCGGGCGCTGCCGGCGCCAGCAAGCCGGCCGGGAAATGCCTGCGGCTCGAATTCAGCGTGGCGCCGCAGACCCCGGGCGGACCCCTCGCCTCGACCGGCCTCCTCATCGTCAATCCGCCGTGGACGCTGGCAGGCGAGTTGAAGACAATTCTACCCGAACTCGAAAAACCGCTTGGCCAGGGCGGCGCCGGCCGTTTCAGGCTCGAGACGCCCAAGCCCTGAAGAGGTACTCCCCCCGAAAAGTGCGATTGGGCCGTAGGCAATTTACGCGAAACCGTATTATGCTCAGGCCGTTGGGACTGGCTTTACGTTCCGCTTCCGCGAATGGTTGCGGCGGAGTGATCAAGGCCGAATAAAATCCAGGTCGGTCGGCAGCATGATCTGATCGACTTAGGTGGCCATGCTTCCGGCAGTGAATGTCCGGTCGGCTGATACGCGAGTTGCGCGTAGCAATACGGGGGAGGAGTTTCCCGATGGCCATGACTGGAACAGTCAAGTTCTTCAATGGAGAACGCGGCTACGGCTTCATCAAGCCCGATGATGGCGGCCGCGATGTGTTCGTTCACATCACTGCGGTTGAACGGGCCGGATTGAAGGATTTGATTGAAGGGCAGCGCATTACGTTCGAGGTCGAACCGGACAAGAAGGGCAAAGGCCCCAAGGCGGTCAACCTGGTGATTTCGTCGTGAGCTGACGCTCGCGATTGGAAGCGGACTGGATTCCTGCTGCGAAAACTGCGCTGGGCCCGGCAACGCCCCCAGAGCGTTCAGGCTTGCGGCCTTTGCGCGCATAATCCTTTCCTGGAAACAAAAAAATCCCGGCGGCTTACTGCCGCCGGGAGGTGATATCAGACAGTTTTTTTATTCTCAGAAGTGGTAGTTCACGCCGGCCCGTATCAAGCCGAACCGGTAACCATTCGACGCTCCTGTAATGACGAAGTTGCTGTTGGCCAGATCGACATAGAGATATTCGACCTTGGCGCTCCAGCCCGGCGCAAAGCGCATCTCGGCGCCGGCGCCGAGCGTCCAACCCGCATTGGTATGGGACTCCGTTACGCCGAAGGTGGTGGCGCGCAGCTCGCCGAAGGCGAGACCGCCTGTGCCGAAGAACACGACGTCGTTGAACGCGAAACCGGCGCGGCCGCGGACCGTGCCGAACCAGGGGTTGGAGAATTTCCATGGCGCGAAGGTTTCTTCGGCGCCGGTCGCCTGGATGTCGCCTTCGACACCGAACACCCACGATCCGTTCTGCCAATTGTAGCCGGCCTGGACGCCGCCCACGAAACCGGACGGTTTGGTCGGATTATTGGCGACTGAACCCCAGGCATAGCCGAGGTTGCCGCCGAGATAGGGACCGGCCCAGCTATCGGGACCGAACTGCGCCCGGTTGACTGTCAAGGGCGCGCGGGATCCGTAGAGGTCGGCCGCCCGTGCCGACGTGGTCAAGCCTGCAGCGATCAGCGCCAGCGCGCCCCACACAAACCTGCCCATCACGCAACTCCACGCCACTACCGCAACCACGCCGGGCGAGAGACCGGCCTGGTTACGGAACTCCACTTTTTTCCAGTAAGATTTATCGAGAGTTTTAAGTTAAAGGGTTGTTAAGCCGGGTTACCGCCCGCTCATCAGTCTTAAGAAAGCGTTACCGGCGCCTTTCCCTGGCAAGGCGCGCCGCGAGCGCTGGCGATGCTGCCTTGCAGCGCTTAATTTAGGCCCATGGATCACGATTCTCCCGACCATCCGGAGCCCCCGCGCAAGGCGCGGCGGGCTTCCCAGCCGGATCTGCCGCCGCAGGACCTGATTGCCGCCGACGTCGACCCCGCGACATCCGCCGCCGAGGAGGACGACGAGGCTCGCCTGCCGGACGCCCCCGAGGAACCTGCCGAGGCGATTGCCGAAGGCCCGCTGGCGGTCGGCCATGCGGCCATCGAAAACGCGATGCGGCTGGCGCCAACCTCTCCCGGCGTCTACCGGATGCTCAATGCCGCCAGCGACGTGCTGTACGTCGGCAAGGCGAAAAACGTCCGCAAGCGGCTCTCCTCCTACGCCCGCGTCAACGCGCCGCTGCCGGCGCGCATCCTGCGCATGATCGCCGCGACCATGACGGTCGAAATCGTCTCCACCACGACCGAGACCGAGGCGCTGCTGCTGGAAGCCAATCTGATCAAGCAGCTGCGGCCGCGCTTCAACGTGCAACTGCGCGACGACAAGTCGTTTCCCTACATCCTGATATCAGGCGACCATTGGGCGCCGCAGATCCTCAAACACCGCGGCGCGCAATCAAGGCCCGGACGGTATTTCGGGCCGTTCGCCTCCGCCGGCGCCGTCAACCGCACCATCACGGCGCTGCAGCGCGCGTTCCTGATCCGCTCCTGCACCGACGGCTTCTTCGAGAGCCGCACCCGCCCCTGCCTGCTCTACCAGATCCGCCGCTGCTCGGGTCCGTGCACGCGCGAGATCGATTTCCCCGGCTACACAGAGCTGGTGCGCGAGGCGAACGACTTCCTTTCCGGCCGCAGCCACGCCGTGAAGGAGCTGCTCGCCGCCGAGATGGAGAAGGCGTCGAACGAGCTCGAATTCGAAACCGCCGCGCTGTATCGTGATCGCCTCGCCGCGCTGTCGGCGATCCAGTCGCAGCAGGGCATCAATCCGCGCACCGTGGAAGAAGCCGACGTGTTCGCCATCCATCAGGAAGGCGGCTATTCCTGCGTCGAAGTATTTTTCTTCCGCACCGGCCAGAACTGGGGCAACCGCGCCTATTTTCCGCGCGCGGAGAAGTCGTTCACGCCGGAAGAAGTGCTGGCCTCGTTCCTCGCGCAATTCTACGACGACAAGCCGCCGCCGAGACTCATCCTGCTGTCGCACGAGATCGAGGAAAGCCAATTGCTGGCCGACGCGCTATCGGTCAAGGCCGGCCATAAGGTCGAAGTTTCCGTGCCAAAACGCGGCGAGAAGAAAGAACTGGTCGCGCATGCGTTGACCAATGCGCGCGAGGCGCTGGGCCGCAAGCTCGCCGATACGGCGACGCAGAGTCGGCTGCTGGAGGGGATGGCAACCACGCTCGGACTGCCGCAGGTGCCGAAACGCATCGAGGTCTACGACAACAGCCACATCCAGGGCACCAACGCCGTCGGCGCGATGATCGTGGCGGGGCCGGATGGTTTTATCAAAAACCAGTACCGCAAGTTCAACATCAAGTCCGAGGGACTGACGCCCGGCGACGACTACGCGATGATGCGCGAGGTGCTGGAACGGCGCTTCAAGCGGCTCCTGAAGCCGCCGGAGGGCGACGCCGTCAAGGCGAAGGCCGACGATGATTCGTTTCCGCAATGGCCCGACCTCGTCATCATCGATGGCGGCCGCGGCCAGCTCAACGCCGTCAGGGAGATTTTTGGGGGTCTCGGATTGACCCAGGTCTCCCTGATGGCCGTGGCAAAAGGCCCGGACCGCGACGCCGGGCGGGAGACCCTGTTCATGCCGGACCGCGAAGCCATCAAGCTCGAGCCGCGCGATCCCGTGCTGTATTTCATCCAGCGGCTGCGCGACGAGGCGCATCGCTTCGTGATCGGCTCCCACCGCAAACTGCGGAAAAAAGACATCAGGGAAGCCGGCCTGCAGGAAATCCCGGGCATCGGCCCGTCACGCAAACGTGCCTTGCTGCATCACTTCGGAACGCTGAAGGAGATCGAGCGGGCTTCGATCGCGGACCTCGGCAAGGTTCCAGGCGTCAGCGCCGAAAGCGCCCGCAAGATTTTCGAGTTTTTCCATGCACAGCCGGGTTGAGGGATTTCGAGTCGAGAGGCATGTCATTTTGGCGTCGCCTGCGACAGATGATCTAGGTCCGCGACAGTTGACCTTCACGCTCCAGCGGTATTGGTAAGACGGATGAACATTGCAACAACCAGGGGACAGGGCAAAACCCTGTCCCTGCCGAATATCCTGACTTACGCCCGCATTGCCGCCATTCCGGTGGTGGTCGGCTGCGTTTTTGCCCATTCCATCCTGGACGGCCCGCTCTGGCTGCGCTGGGTGGCCCTGGCCGTCTTCATCGCCGCCGCGGTGACGGACTACCTCGATGGCTACTATGCGCGAATCTGGGATCAGCAATCCGCTTTTGGCCGGATGCTCGACCCGATCGCAGACAAGCTTCTGGTGGCGTCCTGCCTGTTGATGCTGGCGGCCGACAACTCGATCCATGGCTGGACGCTGTGGGCCGCCATCGTGATCCTGTGCCGCGAAATCCTGGTCTCGGGCCTGAGGGAATATCTGGCGGCCTTGCGGGTCAGCGTGCCCGTGACCAAGCTCGCGAAATGGAAGACCACGATCCAGCTGGTCGCGATCGGCTTCCTGATCGCCGGCGAGGCCGGCGAGCAACTCCTGCCCGCGACCACCCTGATCGGGATTGCGCTGTTGTGGATGTCGGCCATCTTCACGATCTACACCGGCTGGGATTATTTCCGCGCCGGCATCCATCACCTCATCAAGGAGGATGAGGGATGAGGGTGAAATATTTCGCCTGGGTACGCGAGCGGGTCGGTGTCGCAGAGGAAACCGTCGAGCCGCCGGCGGATGTGCGCACGGTGAACGACCTGATCGGCTGGCTTTCCAGCCGCAGCGAGGCTTATGCCTACGCCTTCGAAAAGCCGAAGGTGATCCGCGCCGCAATCGACCACGCCCACGTCAAGCCGGACGCGGTAATATCAGGCGCGCGCGAGATTGCATTCTTTCCGCCGATGACCGGCGGTTGAACCCGACCGATGTCCGTCACCGCGACCATCCGGATCCAGCAAGCCGATTTCGACGTCGCGCAGGAAATCGCTGTTCTCACCAAGAGCCGCACTGATATCGGCGCCGTCGTCTCGTTCAGCGGCATCTGCCGCGGCAGCGAGAACGGCGAGCCGATCGCCGCGCTGACGCTCGAGCATTATCCCGGCATGGCCGAGGCCGAGATCGCCCGCCACGCCGACGAGGCGCTGTCGCGCTGGCCGTTGCAGGGGCTCACCATCATTCACCGGTTCGGCCGCATCGCGCCGGGCGAGAACATCGTGCTTGTCGTGACGGCGTCGCCGCACCGCCAGGCAGCCTTCGAAGCGGCGGAATTCCTGATGGACTACCTGAAGACCAACGCGCCGTTCTGGAAGCGCGAAGAAAGCGGAAAAGGCACGAGCTGGATCGAGGCACGCGACCACGATGATGCCGCCGCCGCGCGCTGGACCAAAGCCTGATGGCCAAACGCACAAAGCCGGCGGCAAAGCGCGGTCAGACCTCATCAAGACTTCCCAAGGTCGGTGCAGGCGAATTGCTGACGCTGCTCGATTTCGTCCGCTACGCCGTCAGCCGCTTCACCGAGGCCGAACTGGTGTTCGCGCATGGCACCACCGATCCGGTTGCCGAGGCCGCCTTCCTGGTCTGCGAGGCGCTGCATCTGCACCCTGACCAGTTCGAGGCGTTCGCCACCGCGCGCGTCACCGCGGCCGAAGGCAAGAAGATCCTCGATCTGATCACGCGGCGCATCACGACGCGAAAACCCACAGCCTACCTCGTCAACAAGATCTACATGCGCGGCCTGCCTTTCTATGTCGACGAGCGCACCATCGTGCCGCGCTCGTTCATCGGCGAATTGCTGGAGCAGCATTTCGGCGCCGACGGCGATGAGGAGGCCGGCTCGCTGATCTCGGACCCCGCCGTGGTCGAAAGCGTGCTTGACCTCTGCACCGGCTCGGGCTGCCTTGCCATTCTGGCCAGCCGGAATTTTCCGAATGCCGAAATCGACGCGGTGGATATTTCAAAGGATGCGCTGGAAGTCGCCGCGCGCAATGTTCGGGATTACGGGCTGGGGGACCGCCTCACGCTGTACCGCGGCGATCTGTTCAAGCCGCTGAACGGCAAGCGCTACGACCTCATCATTTCCAATCCGCCCTATGTCGATGCGGAAGGCATGGCCAGCCTGCCCCGCGAATGCCGCGCCGAGCCGAAGCTTGCCTTCGACGGCGGCCCGGATGGAATCGACATCGTCCGCCGCATCCTGGACGAAGCAGAAGCGCATCTGACGCCGCAGGGCGGGCTGCTATGCGAGATCGGCCGCTGCCGTCCGCAACTCGAGGCCGCTTATCCACAACTGCCGCTGCTCTGGCTCGATACCGCGGATTCCGAGGGCGAAGTGTTCTGGATCGCCGCCGCCGATCTTTGATCCGGCCGATTACGCGGAAATATCACGGCGTGCTGACGTTCCCGTTCACGGACGAAACTGATAGTTTGGCATTAGCCCACCGCTCCAAACCGAAAAGAGGCCGCCCATGCTGGACAAGAGCCCCCGTCCCACCCCCGTCGCGGTTCCGAACGACCTCGCCGCGCACTGGATGCCGTTCACCGCGAACCGGGCCTTCAAGAAGAACCCGCGGCTGCTCGCTGGCGCCAAGGACATGCATTACTTCACGGTCGACGGCCGCAAGATCATCGACGGCGCCTCGGGCATGTGGTGCACCAATGCCGGCCACGGCCGCACGCAAATTTCGTCGGCGATCGCCAAGCAGGCCGAGGCGCTGGACTATGCGCCGCCGTTCCAGTTCGGCATCCCGCAGGCCTTCGAACTCGCCAGCCGCATCGCGGAACTGGCGCCCGCCGGCCTCGACCACGTGTTCTTCTGCAATTCCGGCTCGGAAGCGGCCGACACCGCGCTCAAGATCGCGCTGGCCTATCACCAGATCAACGGCCAGGGCAGCCGCATCCGCCTGATCGGCCGCGAGCGCGGCTATCACGGCGTCGGTTTTGGCGGCACCTCGGTCGGCGGCATCGTCGGCAACCGAAAGATGTTCGGCTCGCTATTGACCGGCGTCGACCATTTGCCGGCGACCTATGACCGCGAGAAGCAGGCCTTCAGCATGGGCGAGCCTGAATATGGCGCGCATTTCGCCGACGAGCTCGAACGCATCGTCAATTTGCATGGCGCCAACACCGTTGCGGCCGTGATCGTCGAGCCGATGGCGGGATCGACCGGCGTGCTGCCAGCGCCGAAGGGCTATCTCAAGCGGCTGCGCGAGATCACCCAGAAGCACGGCATTCTGTTGATCTTCGACGAGGTGATCACCGGATTTGGCCGGCTCGGCTTTCCTTTCGCCGCCGAACGCTACGGCGTGGTGCCTGACATGCTGACCTTCGCCAAAGGCATCACCAATGGCGCCGCTCCGATGGGCGGTGTACTGGTGCGCGACACCATCCACGACGCCTTCATGAGCGGCCCGGAACACGCGGTCGAACTGGCCCATGGCTACACCTACTCGGCCCATCCGCTGGCCTGCGCGGCGGGTCTCGCCACGCTCGACATCTACCGCGACGAAAAGCTGTTCGAGCGCGCTCTTGGGCTGGAGCCGAAATTCGCCGACGCCGTGATGTCGCTGCGGAAGGACCCTGATGTCGTGGATATCCGCACCGTCGGCCTGACCGCCGGCATCGATCTCGCGCCGGTCGCCGACGCGCCGGGCAAGCGCGGCTTCGCCGGGCTCAACAGCGCCTTCCACGACAACGACCTGATGGTGCGGGTGGCCGGCGACACGCTGGTGCTGACCCCGCCGCTGATCATCACCGAAGACCAGATCGGCGAGATCATCGAAAAGGTCGCCAAGGTGATCCGCGCGACGGCGTAGTCTTTAGTTGTGACGCGTTTTCTTTACGCGAAGCGGTAGCCGCTTCGCTCGAAAACGCTACGGCCGCCGTAGGAACATTCAAAACTAACCGGCGTTCATTCTCCGGCGGGACGATCATGTCACCGCCCGAGGAGGTTTTGCAGAGATGCTCGCGCCTTCGAGCGACCTGCTGCGCGCCGGAATCGGACTGAAGCTCAACCAGATCAAGCTGGCGACGCGATCGTATCTGCGCGACCGGACCAACCAGGCGAGCGGGACCATCACGTCCTATGCCGTCGCGGCAGGCCTGCTCGCCGTAGCCGGCGTTTTCCTCATCGCCGCCTATCTCGTCGGCGCCACGGCGCTGTTTCGCTGGATCGAAATCCATTACGGGCAGTTCTGGGCATTCGGCGCGATCGGCGCGTTGCTGCTCGCGATCGCCGCCATCTGCGCCGGGCTGGCCACGGCCAAACTAAGACAACCATCGCCGCATTTTCCCTCGCTCACCAGCCGCCTTCGCGTGGCGATCAAGGCCAATCCGCTCCAGCCGGACCAGATCGAAGCCGCACGGGACACCGCCGCGTCGGTCCTGTTGGCGCCTTCGGCGCCTCCAGCCGGCGCCCGCCGCAGGCGGCGATCGCGGACGGGGCGCAACAACAGGCAGATGCAGGCCGGCCTGATCCTGATGGCGACCTTGCTGGGCTGGGCGGCAACGCGACGGCGGTGGCAAGCACGACGAACGGACATCTGATGCCCCGCGCGCGATCCGGCCCCGACGACAATCTGCGCTTGATGGCGGCGACGGCCATTCTCGTCCTGACCGCGCAGCATTTTTTTCAGCCCGGAGCAAAAGCTGGTTCTTCCGGAAAATTGATCGCGCATCCCGGCTCGCCCGCGCGCGAACAGGCTCGGGAACCCGATGCCCGAACGGGTAGCAAGCCTACGATCAATTGGGCTGCAATTCCCTGGGCCGCCTGGAAACAGATCCTGTGGCGCATCTATGAACGCACCAATGATGACCGCTTGCTCGCCACCGCCGCCGGCGTGGTGTTCTTCGGACTGCTCGCGATATTTCCGGCCGTGACGGCGCTGGTCTCGTCCTATGGCCTGTTCACCGATCCCGAAACCATCGGCGCCAATCTGCAAACGCTGGCGTTGATGCTGCCCGAAGGTTCGTTCCAGATCGTGCAGGACCAGATTGCCCGTGTGCTTGAAAGGGGCAACGCCGCGCTCGGCGGAACGTTTCTGTTTGGCCTCGCCCTTGCTCTGTGGAGCGCCAACGCCGGTGTCAAGGCGATCATCGACGCGCTCAATGTCGTCTACGAGGTGCGGGAGACGCGCAACTTCCTGAAACTAAACCTGCTTTCGCTCGCATTCACGACCGGCGGCATCGTAGCCCTGCTGCTGATGGTCGGCGCGGTGGTGGTGTTTCCGCTGCTGTTCAATCATCTCGGCCTGCCGCCCGAAAGCGGGCTTATCCTCGGCCTGGCGCGTTGGCCGTTGCTGTTGGCGGTTCTGCTGGTGGCGCTGAGCCTGCTCTACCGGTTTGGACCCAACCGGCGTGCGGCGCGGTGGGAGTGGCTGGGCGCGGGAACGTTGGCCGCGGCGCTGCTCTGGATCGCCGGCTCGGCCGCGCTGTCCTGGTACCTCTCGAATTTCGGCAACTACAACGCGACCTACGGCTCGCTGGGCGCCGCCATCGGCCTGATGATGTGGATGTGGATCTCGGCTACGATCGTGCTGTTCGGCGCCCAGCTCAACTCGGAAATCGAGCGTCAGACCGCGGCCCACGGCGCACGCCCCCCATCGCCAGGACAGAAGTCGCGCGCCATCGCTTAGGCTGGAGCGGCCAGTTCCCGCCGTGCCCAAAGAACACTAGCTCTGCGAATCAACATTGATGCTAAGGTTGCGTCGCTCGGGGAGCGCAAGGCGGACCATGGCTGAAACTTCCGTGTTTTCCCGGGTGAATACAGTTCGGACCTGAAGGCGTAGCGCGCGACATGATTCGCATTTCGACGATTTTCATCGCCATCTGCATGGTGCTGGTTGCAGCCTCCCTCGGCCTCGTCCTGCATGCGGTGGCCGGCTTCAGCGGCACCGAATCCGCGATCGTGGCGCTCACCGCGCTGACCTTCCTGATCCTCTACAACGCCGTGTCGATGCGGCTGCGCGACCGCTCCGACGTCGGCGGCCAGATCGCCGATCTTTCCCGCGGCACCGCCGACCTCGCCCGCCAGGTTGCCGAGTTCGGCCGCCGGCTTGCCGCCGTCGAGGGCCGGGTGGTGTCGGCGAACTCTGCAAGCTCCGACCGCATCCAGGCCGTCCTCGGCGAGATCAACGAGCTCGGCGGGCTGGTCAAGCAACTGGCCATCTCGGTGGCGAGCCATGAGGATCTGCTGGCCTCGGGCGCGGCGGCCGCGCCCCCCGCCCCGTCGGACAGGCCGCATTCCGAACCGCCGAAAGAGCCGGCGATCGCCCAGGAGCAAGCGGCGCCCACGGTCAGGCCCGCGCCGGTTGCAGCTGCAAAGCCGGCATCTTCAGCGGTTGCCGCGGAAGCCGCTTCGCCCTCGCGCAGCCAGCCGCAACTGCTTGCCGCGGTGAAGAACGCCGTCGAGGAAAGCCGGCTCGATATCTACCTGCAGCCGATGGTGACGCTGCCGCAGCGCAAGGTGCGCTTCTACGAAGCGGTGACGCGGCTGCGCGACGACAAGGACCAGATACTCGCCGCCGACGATTTCATCCCCACCGCCGAAGCCGGCGGGCTGATCGGCAAGATCGATCACATGGTGATGCTGCGCTGTATCCAGGTGTTGCGCCGCCTGATGGTGCGCAACAAGGACGTCGGCGTGTTCTGCAACGTCTCGGCGGCGACGCTCGGCAATCCCGCCAATTTCGCGCAATGCCTCGACTTCCTCGAGGCCAATCGGGCGCTGGCGCCGTCCTTCGTGCTCGAATTCAAGCAGGCGGCGTTCCGCCACCTCGGCCCGACCGAAATCGAGAATCTCGCCGCGCTGTCGCAGCGCGGTTACCGCTTCTCGATCGATCACGTCACCGACTTGCGGATCGAACCGCGCGATCTCGCCGACCGCGGCGTCCGTTTCATCAAGGTGCCGGCGGCATTGTTGCTCGATCCCAAGCAGAGTTCGACCTCGGACATCCACCCTTCCGATCTCTCCGACCTGCTCGGCCGCTTTGGCATCGACCTGATCGCCGAGAAGATCGAGGGCGAGCGCGCGGTGGTGGACCTGCTCGACTATGACGTGCGGTTTGGGCAGGGCTTCCTGTTTGCGCCGCCGCGGCCGTTGCGGCCCGAGGGGGCATCTGCTACCGGCGGGGCGACAGCGAACAAGGAATCCGGAACTCCCAATGGCTCCAGCAGCACCGTACCCGTCGCCGGCCCGGCGGCAGAGCCCCCGATGCGGGCGACCGGCAATGCCGCCTTGGCGCGCCGTGCCGCGGGACCGGGCTAACAGGCTTCCGTACTCATGACCTCATTGCGTTTCGTGGAGAGGCTGAGCGACCTCGTGGGCGGCGTGGAGGTCATCCTCTCCGACATCTGGGGCGTGGTGCATAACGGGCTCGAGTCCTTTCCCGAAGCCTGCGAGGCGCTGCACACCTATCGCCAGCGCGGCGGCACCGTCATCCTGATCACCAACGCGCCGCGGCCTGCCGATTCCGTGCAGCGCCAGTTGCGCAAGCTCGGCGTCGCCGACGAAACCTACGATGCCATCGTCAGCTCCGGCGACCTGACCCGGAATTTCGTCGCCGACCATCCCGGCAAGAAGATCTTCTGGATCGGTCCGGAGCGAGACTCTTCGATCCATCGCGGGCTCGACGCCGTGATGGCGCCGCTGGAACAGGCCGACTACATCATCTGCACCGGCCTGTTCGACGACGAGACCGAATCTGCTGAAGACTATCGCGCGATGCTGTTGCAGGCGCGCGAGCATAAGCTGCCGCTGGTCTGCGCCAATCCCGACATCGTCGTCGAACGCGGCGACCGGCTGATCTATTGCGCGGGCGCCATCGCCGAGCTCTATCGCGAACTCGGCGGCGAGGCGATCTTCTACGGCAAGCCGCACCGGCCGATCTATGAACGCGCCATGGCGCTGGCCGCCGAACGCCGCGGCCAGCCGACCTCGCTCGACCGTGTGCTGGCGATCGGGGATTCGGTGCGGACCGACCTCACCGGCGCGCTCGGTTTCGGAATCGATTGTCTTTTCCTCACCCGCGGCATCCATTCCGAAGAATTCGAGGGCATCGACCAGCTCGATCCGGCCTCAGTGAAAGAGCTGTTCGGCCATCCACCGCGTGCGCTGATGCGCGAGCTCAAGTGGTAGCAAGCGGCTGCTAGCACTGTGTCGTCATGGCCGGGCTTGTCCCGGCCATCCACGTCTTTACGACCTCGCCGTATAAAAGACTCGTCGCACCAAAAACGTGGATGCCCGGGACAAGCCCGGGCATGACGAATTCGATATCAGTCGTTGGGAAGGTTCGGCGCCCTTACGCCGTCGCCATATCCGGGAAGACCGCCTCGATCTTGGTCTTAAGCGTCGCCGCGTTGAACGGCTTGACGATGTAATTGTTCACGCCGGCCTTCTTGGCGGCGATCACGTTCTCGGTCTTGGATTCCGCCGTGATCATGATGAAGGGCGTGGTGGCCAGGTTGGGATCGGCACGGACTTCCTTGAGCAGGTCGTAGCCGGTCATCGGCTCCATGTTCCAGTCGGAAATCACGAGCCCGTATTTCTTGCCGCGCATCTTGTTCAGCGCCGCCGAGCCATCGCTGGCATCGTCGATGTTGTCGAAGCCGAGCTGCTTCAAAAGATTTCGGATGATGCGGATCATGGTGCTGTAGTCATCGACCACCAGAACCGGCATGGACAAATCAACCGCCATCTTTCCCCCACTCAATGCTTACGCCACAAATTATCGGCAGGCCTGCGCGACCCGCAGTCCTCCCCCCAGCACTAGCATCAGGCGTTAAACAGCCAGTTAACCGGGCGGCGCCGGATTGCATCCGTTTTGATCCGACCCGCCCCGCTTGACTTCGATGGGGGCAGCGCGTCACGGTCCGGCCGCGCCGAGACCCCAAGAATCTCTGAAAAGTCCCTGAAGAATCCGTGCAGAATCCCTGAAATGACAACTGGTTTTACCGTTATCCGAGACACCACCCCGGCCGCCGAGATCCCCCGCGGGGCCGTGGTCGCGATGGGCAATTTCGACGGCGTCCATCTGGGGCACCGGGCCGTGATCGACGCCGCTTTGCGGATGGGTCGCGCCCACGGCAAGCCGGCTTTTGCCCTCACCTTCGAGCCGCACCCGCGCACCTTTTTCAGCCCGAACAGCCCGCAATTCCGCCTCTCCGACGAGGCCAGCAAGCTGCGGCTGCTGGCCGGGACGGGGCTGGGCGGTGCCGTGGTGATGACGTTCGACAAGAGCCGCGCCGGAACCTCGGCGCAAGATTTCATTCACCATGACCTGATCCAGCGCCTCGGCGTCAGCGGCATTGCGGTCGGCTACGACTTCCATTTCGGCAAGGGCCGTGCCGGCTCACCTAGCCTGCTGGTCAGCGAGGGGCCGCGACTCGGCATCGAGGTCGACGTCCAGGCCCATGTCGATATCGAGGAACGGCCGGTGTCCTCCAGTGCGATCCGCATGGCGCTGGCGGAAGGCCAGATCGACGAGGCCACCGCCATGCTGGGCGGGCCGTGGTTCGTGAGCGGCGAGGTGATCCATGGCGAGAAGCGCGGCCGCGATCTCGGCTACCCCACCGCCAATATCCGCCTCGACAAAAATTGCAGCCTCAAGCACGGCATCTATGCGGTGCGGGTCGGCCGCGGGGCCGAGCGCTTTGACGCGGTGGCAAGCTTCGGGCGCCGCCCAACCTTCGACAACGGCGCGCCGCTGCTCGAAGTGTTCCTGTTCGACTTCAAGGGCGACCTCTATGACACCGTGCTCGACGTCGCCTTCATCAGTTTCATCCGTGACGAGCTGAAATTCGACACCATCGAAGCGTTGATACGCCAGATGGATGACGACAGCGCCAGGGCGCGCGCGGCACTGGCCGCGGCGCCGGACGCCTTTCCCAGGCTCGGAGCGATTGGTTGAACAAGACGGAAAAAGAAAAAATGCTGGCCGGCGAGCTGTACCGGCCCGGCGATCCCGAACTGCAGGCGGATGCCACCGCCAACAAAGCCTGGCTCGCACGCTACAATGCGGCGCTCGCAGCACCCGTGGCTGAGCGGCACGCGCTGCTATCGGCCCATTTCGGCCACGTCGGCACCGGGGCCGTGATCCGCCCGCCGTTCTTCTGCGATTACGGCTACAACATCCGGCTCGGCGACGAGGTGTTTCTCAATTTCAACTGCGTCATCCTCGACGTGGTCGAAGTTGTCATCGGCGACCGCACCCAGATCGGGCCCGCGACGCAAATCTACGCCGCCGACCACCCGCGCGACGCGGAGACGCGGCGGACCGGCCTCGAATTCGGCCGCCCGGTGCGGATCGGCAGCGATGTCTGGATCGGCGGCGGCGCCATCATCCTTCCCGGCGTCACCATCGGTGATGGCGCCGTGATCGGCGCCGGCAGCGTGGTCACGCGGGATGTCGGCCCCGGCGTCATAGTCGCCGGAAACCCGGCCCGGCCCGGCTGAAATGACCGGCTTGACCGCTCCCTTTTCAGGCGAGCAATCGAGGATCGAAAGGCGCTTTGATGATTTCCGCCACTGCAATCTTTGCGGCGTCGGGATGTTCGGGATTCAAAAGGTAATTATTTCCCTTCGCGCTGATTGCCGACGGCACCCGTAGCAGTGCGTTCGTTGCCCGATCGAGCCATCGATCCCCGATTTCTCGGCTCGTCAGCACCTGCGATCGCCAATCTGCAGGCAGGTCGATATCGATGGTCTCGACGGCAATATCGGCGGGAACAACGATACGCAGCAATTGATAGGTAGCCGGCATCAGATCGCGGTCCATGTGGACCAGCATCTCGAGCAACGCGCTGGATGGATGATCGGCGAGATAGACGATCCGCCGGCCCTGCGAGTGCCACCGCCCGGCCGCCCTCAAACCGCCAATGCCTGAAAGATCAGCATAGTTCGAAATGCGCCAGAGCTCCATATTACAAGCTCAGGCAAAAATTCCGTGATCGATCCGTTCAAGCATCTCTCGGACAACCGCCGTGCCCAGTTCATCCTTTAAGAGGTCAAGGGGCCTTTGGCCGGAGAGTGAAGAGTTCGGCCGCGTCAACCAAGCTTCGGCCTTTTCCCCGTCACCGAAAACGCGTTCGGCCAGCGTTCTGATATCAAGAAGCCGAACCAACACCTCAGGTCCCAGACCACCTACCAGCGAAGCAATCTCGCGCGAAAAAACCGGCAATCCCTGCACAGCCTTCAAAAGAATCCCGTTGTTCAGATCTCCGTGCCTCCGAAGCTCCTTCAGCTCTTCCAAAACTTCGGCGGGCGACGCGCTCATGAAATTCTCTCCGTCCATCAATAAATTAGCGTCTTTGGAGGAATCCGCAACTGCACCCCGGCTCAATATGTAGCCCTTTGCGCTTCTCCCTTCCGGCTGCTATGGAAAGCTCCATGTTTGCGCGGCGCACCATCAGCATTAGCGGCCCGGCTTCCGCCTGAGCGTTCTGCTCGGCGCAAGACCGGGTTTTTCCTGCTCAGCCGCTTTCCCCCGCGTTTCAGCGCCGTTACGAGCCAAACCAGAGCATTCATGTCCCAAAATCCGCAAAAGTCCGAAGCTGCCGACTATTCCAAGACCCTGTTCCTGCCCCAGACGGAATTCCCGATGCGCGCCGGCCTGCCGCAGCGCGAGCCGGAAATCCTCAAATACTGGAACGAGATCGACCTCTACGAAAAGCTGCGAAAGGACGCCGACGGCCGCGCCAAATTCGTGCTGCATGACGGACCGCCCTACGCCAACGGCAACATCCATATCGGCCACGCGCTGAACAAGATCCTCAAGGACGTGGTGACCAAGAGCCAGCAGATGCTGGGCTTCGATTCCAACTACGTGCCGGGCTGGGACTGTCACGGCCTGCCGATCGAATGGAAGATCGAGGAAGAGAACTACCGCTCCAAGGGCAAGCCGAAGCCGGACTTCCGCGACTCCACCGCGATGGTGGCGTTCCGAAAGGAATGCCGCGCCTATGCGACGCACTGGCTCAACGTCCAGCGCGAGGAATTCAAGCGGCTCGGCATCATCGGCGACTGGGATCACCCCTACGCCACCATGAGCTATCCGGCCGAAGCGCAGATCGCGCGCGAACTGATGAAGTTCGCCGCCAACGGCACGCTCTATCGCGGCTCCAAGCCCGTGATGTGGAGCGTGGTAGAGAAGACCGCGCTGGCCGAAGCCGAGGTCGAATACGAGGACTACACTTCGGATCAGGTGTGGGTGAAATTCCCGGTCACCTCGCCGGCGCATGGCGTGCTGGCCGAGGCGTCCGTGGTAATCTGGACCACGACGCCGTGGACGCTGCCGGGCAACCGCGCCATCTCGTTCTCGCCGAAGATCGCCTATGGTCTTTACAAGGTCACCGACGCGCCCGCTGACAATTGGGCAAAGAACGGCGATCTCCTGATCCTCGCCGATGCGCTCGCAGGTGAAGTATTCAAACAGGCGCGCGTTACCGCCTATGAGAAGGTGCGCGACCTGCCGGGCGACACGCTGGACGCAGTGGAATGCGCCCATCCGTTGCGAGGCTTCAGCGGCGGCTACGAATTCACCGTCCCTCTGCTCCCCGGCGACCACGTCACCGACGACACCGGTACCGGCTTCGTGCATACCGCACCGGGCCACGGCCGCGAGGACTTCGACGCCTGGATGGCGAACGCGCGCGAGCTGGATCAACGCAGCATCAACACCGCGATTCCCTACACCGTCGACGAGAACGGCGCCTATACCGACCATGCGCCGGGCTTCACGGGAAAACGCGTGATCAACGACAAGGGCGAGAAGGGCGACGCCAACGACGCCGTGATCAAGGCGCTGGTCGAGGCCGGCAAGCTGCTGGCGCGCGGCCGGCTCAAGCATCAATATCCGCATTCCTGGCGCTCGAAGAAGCCAGTGATCTTCCGCAACACGCCGCAATGGTTCATCGCGATGGACAAGGACATTGCGGTCGACGGCAAGACGAAGCCCGGCGACACGCTGCGCGCTCGCGCGCTGCATGCGATCTCGGTGACGCAGTGGGTGCCGCCCGCAGGACAAAACCGCATCAACGGCATGATCGCCGGCCGCCCGGACTGGGTGATCTCGCGCCAGCGCGCCTGGGGCGTGCCGATCGCCGTGTTCGTGCGCGAGAAGGGCGACGGCGCAGCCGAGATCCTGCAGGACGAAATCGTCAATCAGCGCATTGTCGAAGCTTTCATGGAGGAAGGCGCCGACGCCTGGTACATGGACGGCGCGCGCGAGCGCTTCCTTGGGGAACGCGCGGCTGAGGAATGGAAGAAAGTCGACGACATCTGCGACGTCTGGTTCGATTCAGGCTCGACGCACGCCTTCGTGCTGGAGGACCGTCAGAACTTTCCCAATCTCGGCAACATCGTCCGCAAGATCGATGGCGGCGACGACACCGTGATGTATCTGGAAGGGTCGGACCAGCATCGCGGCTGGTTTCATTCCTCGCTGCTGGAAAGCGCCGGCACCCGCGGCCGCGCGCCGTATGACGTGGTGCTCACCCACGGCTTCACGCTGGACGAGAACGGCCGCAAGATGTCGAAATCGCTCGGCAACACCGTCGAGCCGCAGAAGGTGATGAAGGATTCGGGCGCGGATATCCTCCGCCTCTGGGTCTGCGCCACCGACTATGCCGACGATCAGCGCATCGGGCCGGAGATCCTCAAGAACACCATCGAAACCTATCGCAAGCTGCGCAACTCGATCCGCTGGATGCTCGGCACGCTGCATCATTTCGATCCCGCCGATGCAGTCGCGCATGCCGACATGCCCGAGCTGGAACGCTTGATGCTGCATGAGCTGGCGAAACGCGCCGCTATCGTGCGGCAGGCCTATGCCGAGTTCGACTACAAGACGGTGGTCGCGACGCTTGCGGCGTTCATGAACACCGAATTGTCGGCGTTTTATTTCGACATTCGCAAGGACGCGCTCTATTGCGATCCGCCGTCCTCGGTCACGCGCAAGGCGGCGCTGACCGCGATCGACACCATCTGCGATGCGATCCTGCGCTGGCTGGCGCCGGTGCTCAGCTTCACCTGCGAAGAAGCGTGGCGGATGTACAGGCCGGACGCCGAGCCGTCGGTGCACCTGACACTGTTCCCGGAAGGTTTTGACCAGTTCCGCGACGATGCGCTCGCCGCGAAATGGGAGACGATCCGCGACGTCCGCCGTGTCGTCACCGGCGCACTCGAACTCGAACGCGCCGCCAAGAACATCGGCTCCTCGCTGGAGGCTTCGCCGCTGATCTATGTGTCGGACACGAACATCTTCAGCACGTTGTTCGACGTCGATCTGGCCGAAGTCTGCATCACCTCGAACGCAATGGCGACCAACGACGACGCGCCGGCCGGCGCGTTCACCCTCCCCGACGTGCCCGGTGTCGCCGTCGTGGTTGAAAAGGCCGTGGGCACCAAATGCGCCCGGTCGTGGAAGATCCTGCCGACCGTCGGTGAAGACGCCGAGTATCCCGACGTCTCGCCGCGCGACGCGCAGGCCCTGCGCGAGTGGAAGGCGCTTGCCGAAGGCGAGAAGCCGGTTGAAGCAGTCGAAGCGCCCGCCGCACCTGTCGGGCTGATCGAAACGCAACACGTCGAACAAGAGCAGCAATCACAGGAGCCGCCTGAGCAAGCCGGCTCGGAAAACGTGACGGCTGCCAAGCCCGACACGAAAGTCCGGGCCAGGAAGACTCTGGAAAGCGCGGAGGCTGAGGAGGCCGAGAGACCGGCCAAAGCCAAGAAGGTCGCAGCGGCCAAGAAGGCTGTCGAAGCCGAAGAGGCCATTGAAGCCGAAGCCAAGAAGCCCAAAAAGGCCAAAGCCAAGAAGGCCAAGACTAAGAAAACCACGGCCAAGAAACCCGAGGCTAAGAAAGCCGTAGCCAAGAAAGCCAAGGCCACGAAGGCTGCCAAATCCAAAAAAGCGTCTTCGGTAACGAAGGGGGCCAAGAAGGGGGCTGCAAAGGCTGCGGCCAAGAAGGCAAACAAGAAAAAAACGACCAAGAAGCCGGGAACGAAGCCGCCGGCGACCAAGGCAAAAAAGAAGAAGAAGAAGAAGGCCAGATAAGTGTCCGGCAAGGAGCGCGCCATGACCCCTCACCTCCGCGCCGGCGTCATCGCCGCGGTCGTCGCGCTGGTGCTCGATCAGGCCTCGAAGCTCTGGCTGCTCTACGTGTTCGACCTCGCCCAGCGCGGCGCGGTCAGGGTCACGCCGTTCTTCGACCTGGTGCTGGCCTGGAATGTCGGGATCAGCTTTGGCTGGTTCCAGAGCGATAACCAGCTTGCCCAGGTCGCCCTGATGGCGATCAAGGCGATTGCCGTGATCGTGCTGGGGATCTGGATGGCGCGCTCCAGCACGCTGCTGGCGACGCTGGCGCTCGGCCTGATCATCGGCGGCGCGGTTGGCAATGGCATCGACCGCTTCCTGCATGGCGCGGTGGTCGATTTCGCCCTGTTCCACATCGAGATCGGGGCAAAAACCTTCAATTGGTACGTGTTTAACCTTGCGGATGTGGCCATTGTTGCCGGGGTAGCGGGCCTATTGTATGATTCCTTCCTGGGGGTACCCGCCGCAAAAGCGCCCTGATCCCGGCCGATACGAACCCCTGCGGTATGGGGCTATTGCGCTCCTCAAGGTCGGCCCCCGCGTGTTGCAGAAATTATGAATGGGAACAGCGCGATGCGCGAGACCGAAGCCCGCTTCTGGATGCTGCAGACCAGCTCGCTGAGCCGGGCCCTGCGGTTTGCCGCCATTGCCCTCGGCATAGGCCTCGTGATGGCCGCCGGCCCTGTGCGCGCGGCCGATGATGAGGACGAAGACGACAAGACCTTCGAGGAAAAGATCATCGAAGGCATCATGCGCGGCATCGGCGGCACCAACATGGAAAACCGCGGCATCGAGTACCGCGAGCGTTCCCCCCTGGTGGTTCCCCCCAAGCTCGATTTGCCTCCGCCGGCCGCGACCGCGGCCGAAGTGAAGGCGCCGAACTGGCCAAAGGATCCCGACGAGCAGCGCCGCAAGGCAGCCGTCGCGGCGCGCAAGAAAGAGAACAAGGACCCGCGCGAAGCGGCCCGCATCCTGACGCCGGCCGAACTCGCGGTGGGCAAGACCGCGGCGCCCTCGCGCAAGGACAACGATCCGGTGCAGCCCGGCACCACGAACACCAATCCGATCCTGAGCCCGTCGGCGCTCGGCTATACCGGCGGCTTCAGCGGACTGTTCGGCGGCAGCAAGACCGAGACGGCCCCGTTCAAGGGCGAGCCGACGCGGGATTCGCTGACCCAGCCTCCGCCCGGCTACCAGACGCCGTCGTCGAACTTTGCCTACGGCACCGGACCGAAGGAATCGCTCAACAAGGAATACAACCCGTCCAAGGGCAAGTATGGCGAATAGTTAAGCATGGCGAATAGTTAAGCCGATCTCTCGCCTTCGTGACGATTGCCGGTTACCGGCGCGGTGTACGGTGCCGCGGCTTGATCCCGAACGATCTTGTCGGGTTACTTCTAACATTTGCGCGAATTCCCGCCGCAGGACCGGTAACCCGTTTTGCGGAACACTCGCCAGATAGGTCATGATGTCTTCAAACCGCTTTGCCGCCTCTCTCGTTGCAGCCTTCATCTCGACGTTCGCTTTCTCCGCCGGCAGCGCATTCGCCCAGACCACGGTCACGTCGGAACGTCCCGCCAGCTTCACCCTCGACAACGGCCTGCAAGTGCTGGTGATCCCGGATCACCGCACACCCGTCGTCACGCAGATGATCTGGTACAAGGTTGGCTCCGCCGACGAGACGCCGGGCAAATCGGGACTGGCGCACTTCCTCGAACATCTGATGTTCAAGGGGACGGCCAAACATCCCGCCGGTGAGTTCTCCCAGACCGTGCTGCGGATCGGCGGCAACGAAAACGCGTTCACCTCGCTCGACTACACCGGCTATTTCCAGCGCGTACCGCGCGAGCAACTGGCGAAAATGATGGAGTTCGAGGCCGACCGCATGACCGGCCTCATCCTCAAGGATGAGAACGTGCTTCCCGAGCGCGACGTCGTGCTGGAAGAGTTCAACATGCGCGTCGCCAACAATCCGGACGCGCGGCTGACCGAACAGATCATGGCGGCGCTGTATCTCAACCATCCCTATGGCCGGCCGATCATCGGCTGGCGCCAGGAGATCGAGAAGCTCGACCGCGAGGATGCATTGGCGTTCTACAAGCGCTTCTACGCGCCGAACAACGCGATCCTGGTGATTGCAGGCGACGTCGACGCCAAGGAAGTCCGCCCGATGGTGGAAAAGGCCTATGGCGGCATCCCGGCGCAGCCGGCGATATCGGCGCATCGCGTCCGTCCGCAGGAGCCGGTGCCTGCCGCGCCGCGCACGGTGACGCTATCCGACCCGCGCGTCGAACAGACCAGCCTTCGGCGCTATTATCTCGTCCCCTCCTCCACGACCGCTGCGGCCGGCGAAGGCCCCGCGCTCGACGTGCTCGCACAATTGATGGGCGGCGGCTCCAACTCCTATCTCTACCGCGTGCTGGTGATCGACCGTCCGCTCGCGATCAGCGCCGGCGCCGGTTACCAGGGCACCTCGCTGGATCCATCGCAGTTCTCGATCTCGGTTTCGCCAAAGCCCGGTGTGGAGTTTTCGCAGATCGAGCAGGCGATCGACGGCGTCATTGCGGACGTTATCCAGAATCCCGCCCGCGCCGAGGATCTCGAGCGGGTCAAGACCCAGTTGATTGCGGAAGCGATCTACGCCCAAGACAATCAGGCCACGCTGGCGCGCTGGTATGGCGGCGCGCTGACGACGGGGCTTTCGATCGACGATATCAGGAGTTGGCCGGACCGGATTCGTGCCGTTACCGCCGAACAGGTCCGTGACGCCGCGCAGAAATGGCTCGACAAGAACCGCTCAGTGACCGGCTATCTGGTCAAGGATGCCGCACCGAAACGCGAGGAGAAGCGCTCGTGATCCGTTTTTCGATTGGCGCGCAGCGCCTCGCATCCGGCCTGATCACCGGCGCAGTGCTACTCGTGCTGGCAGCGACGCCCTCACACGCCGCAGCAAAGATCCAGCGGCTGGTCTCGCCTGGCGGTATCGAGGCCTGGTTCGTGCAGGACGCCACCGTGCCCCTGATTGCGATGGAATATGCCTTCAGCGGCGGCGCCGCCCAGGACCCATCGGGCAAATCCGGCGTCGGCAACCTGGTCGCCGGCCTGCTCGACGAGGGCTCCGGCGAACTCGATTCGAAAACCTTTCACGAGCGCCTCGAGCGCCGCGCCATCGAGTTGAGCTTCTCGTCGACCCGCGATTACTTCCGCGGCTCGCTCCGCATGCTCAAGGACAACAAGGACGAGGCTTTCGGCCTGCTGAATCTGGCGCTGACCTCGCCGCGTTTCGACGCCGCCGACGTCGAGCGCATTCGCGCCCAGGTGCTCTCCGGGCTGCGCCGCGACACCACCAACCCGACCTCGCTGGCGAGCCGCAAATTCCTCGAAGTCGCTTTCGGCGATCATCCCTATGGCAGGCAGGCCAACGGTACGCTCGACAGCGTGCCGAAGATCGATGTCAGTGACATGAAGGATTACGTCCGCCGTGTGATTGCGAAGGATAATCTGCGCATCGCCGTGGTCGGCGATGTCGATGCCGATACGCTCGGCAAGCTGCTGGACAAGACGTTCGGCGGATTGCCGGCCAAGGCCAGCCTGACGCAGGTCACCGAGGTCGAGGCCACCAAGCCGCCGCAGCGCGCGTTCGTACCGCTCGACGTGCCGCAGACCGTGGTGACGTTCGGCGGGCCCGGCATTCGCCGCCACGATCCGAATTTCATGGCCGCCTATGTCGTGAACCACATCCTCGGCGGCGGCGGGATGTCGTCGCGGCTCTACAGGGAAGTGCGCGAAAAGCGTGGCCTGGCCTATTCGGTCTATCAATCCCTGCTCTGGATGGATCGCTCCGCTTTGTTCATCGGCAACACCGGCACCCGCGCCGACCGCGCCGGCGAGACCGTCGACGCGATCGAAAAGGAAGTCCGCCGCATGGCCGAGGAAGGCCCGACCCAGATGGAGCTGGACGAGGCCAAGTCATACCTCAAGGGCTCGCAGATGCTGGCGCTCGATACCTCCTCGAAGCTCGCGCAGGCGCTGCTGCAGTACCAGCTCGACAAGCTGCCGATCGATTACATCGAAAAGCGCAACGCCATCGTCGACGCCGTGACGCTCGACGACGCCAAGAAGGCCGCGCAGAAGCTCTGGGGCCAAGGCCTGCTCACCGTCGTCGTCGGCCGCGCCCCGCAGGCCGCCGCCCAGCCCGCCGCGGCGCCGCCGAAGGCGAACTAGGCCGCGCACTTATAAACCGGCTGGCGGTCAGCGGTTCGCGCTGCTGACCAGGGGGCATTTGCTCGCTGAGAGGGGCCACACGGTCTCCTCAGGAGGGATGCTGCGGAGGACCTCGAAGTAGTCCCAGGGATACTTCGAGTCGGAAGGCTTCTTCACCCGGACGAGATACATGGTGCGGGTGATGCGGCCGTCCTCGCGGATAGCAGCGTTTTCGGAGAAGACGTCCTCAATCGGAATGGTCCGCATCGCGGCCGCGACCCGGTCGGCATCGTCGGTGCCGGCGCGGGCGACGGCCTTGAGATAGTGGCGTACCGCGCCATAGACGCCGGCATGCAGCATCGAGGGCATCATGCCCGTCCTGGCCATGAACTGCTTCGACCATGCGCGCGTCGCATCATTCATGTCCCAGTAGGATGACGTCGTCAGGTAGGTGCCTTGCGCATCCTTGAGCCCGAGCGCGTGCACGTCCTGGAGAAACAGGATCAGTGCAGCAAGACTCTGCCCGCCCTGCACGAGCCCGAACTCGCCCGCCTGCCGCATCGCGGTGACGGTGTCGTTGCCGGCGTTGGCGAGGCCGACCACCTTGGCGCCCGAGGCTTGCGCGCTCAGCAGGAATGACGAGAAATCCGATGTGTTGAGCGGATGGCGCGCGGCGCCCACCACCTTGCCGCCGGCCGCGGTGATGACCCCGGTCGCATCGTTCTGGAGCTGATGCCCGAATGCGTAGTCCGAAGCCAGAAAGAACCAGGACGCGCCCCCGTTCTTGACGACCGCGGATGCGGTCCCGTGCGACACCGCATAGGTGTCGTAGGTCCAGTGGAAGCCGAAAGGCGAGCACTGCTCATTGGTCAATGCGGTGGTACCGGCGCCGGAATAGAGGACGATCCGCTTCTTCTCGCGCGCAAGGCCCTGGATCGCAAGCGCGACGCCCGAATTCGGCACGTCCACGATCGTATCGACACCTTCGACATCGAACCAGCGGCGGGCGACCGCCGTGCCGACATCCGCCTTGTGCTGGTGATCCGCCGAGATGACCTCCACCGGCTTGCCGAGGACCTTGCCATCGATCTCCCGCACGGCCATCTCGGCAGCGACCAGTGACCCCTTGCCGGTGATGTCGGCGGTAACGCCCGCCATGTCGGTCAAGACGCCGATCCTGACGACATCGCCACTGATCTGGGCCTGAGCCGCGACCGGAAGCATCAGGGCGAGAAGCACACCGCCGAGGACATTCAATCTCATTTCTTGTTTCCTCCAATTCCGTGCGTATCGCGCGATGGCGTCAGCATCCGACCGCATCGAGCCAGGCAAGGATGATGGCAGCGAGATCATCGCTATTGTCTTCGATCATCATCATGTGGCCGTTGCCGTTGATACCGCGGTCCGGCAGCCACACGAATTCGGCGCCGAGATAGCCGGCGGTGCTCTCGTCGACCTCGCGCGGATGGCGCGGATCGCACTCCCCTGTCACGATCAGGATAGGCTTGCCGCGCAGGTTCTTCGGATCGCCGATCTTGAGCCCGCGCCCTCCGATGTTGAAACGTTCGTTCAGGATGCGCGGGCTCTCCGGCACGATCGAAGAACAATAGCGTTCGAATGCGGAGATTGGGAAACGCGGTGCGTTGGCCCAGGAGGCGGCCGCAAATTCGGCGCTCAGCCATACCGGCCTGTCCTCCGCCGCATAGACCGGGCGGCCGGCGCTTGCATCGTCTTGCAACGCAAGGATGGCGGCCGGATCCTCGGGCAGATCCTTCAGCAGATTGCCCGGCGGGCCGGGTGCGATACCGACAACCGCGCTGACAAGATCGGGCCGCCGCTCTGTCATCCACCAGGCCATGGGGCCGCTCGCGGAATGCACGACGAGCACGGCCGGGCCGATCTCCTCGAGCAGCGCGAGCAGCGACGTGGCGACATCTTCAGTTCCAAGTCGCGGGAAGTCCGGCCGCTGCGGCGAGCGGCCATGGCCGGGCCAGTCCGGCACGAACACGTCCCGGCCTGCGGCCGCGAAGCGCTCTGCCCATCCGGCCCTCAGATCAGGCGTTGCTAGATAACAGCTGCCTGTGTGGCCCGCGCCGTGCACCGCCACGATCGGAATCTTGCCCGGCGCTCCACGAGGCGGCCGCACGTGATCGACATAGATCGGATGCGTTCTTGTACCCGAGTAGAAGCACCGGGATTCCTGTCCATGCAACGCGTCCATGATCTTCTGCCGAGCCCGCACTCTATCTACCCGATCTTCCATGGCCAGCGCCGGCCGTCCCTGTGGATCGGCCGCGATTTAAGATGACCCCAACCGGAAAAGCAATTAGAAAGTCACATATGAGACCATTAAAGTCACAAATGAGACTATCTGGGAAAGCGAAGAACAGCACGAGCGCGCGAGTTCTGCAGGAACGGGAGGCGAACGGGATCGCCGCCGTGCGCGGCGGCACCGAGATCAAGATCGCCTACAAGATGGGCTATGTGCTGAACTTCTACCGGGAGCCGTCGTTTCGGAAGATCGAGATGGAGCTTGGCCTTACGCGGCCGGAGATCGTTACCCTGATCTTCCTGAATTTCCGCGAGGGCGTAACCGCGAGCGACATCTGCGAGTTCTCGGGTCACCTCAAGGCCAATATCAGCCGCGGGATCATTGCGCTGGAAAAGAAGAAGCTGTTGCGCCGCGATACCGACAGATCAGACAATCGTCGGCAGCAATTGTTCATGACGCCCGCCGGCCGGACGCTTTACGCGAAATACATCCCGGCGCTCCGCGAGCGAGAGCAGGCGATGCTGGCCTGCCTGACGCGAACCGAGCGCAAGGAGTTCGAACGCCTCCTTGACAAGCTTGCAGACCATGTACCGCACTGGGCGGCCCTCGACGAACTGTGACGTCCCTCGCAAAACCGCTATGGTGCTGCCGATTCTCCCTTGCGCCCCCGGTGAACGCCATGCTGCGGGTTTCCCGCGACCTCACGATCGACGAAAACGATATCGAGATCGGCTTCGTCCGCGCCTCCGGCCCGGGCGGGCAGAACGTCAACAAGCTCGCTACCGCAGCCCAGCTCCGTTTCGATACGCGCAAGATCACGCTGCCGGAGGACGCCGCCCTGCGGCTGAACCGGATTGCCGGCCAGCGCATGACCAAGGATGGCGTGATCGTGATCCACGCCCAGCGCTTCCGCACCCAGGAACGCAACCGCGCCGACGCCATCGATCGCCTGCTCGAAATGCTGCGCGAAGCCATGGTAAGGCCGATACCGCGGCGCGCCACCAAGCCGACCTTCGGCTCGAAGCAGCGAAGGCTGGAAGGCAAGAAGCGCCGCAGCGACGTCAAGGCGAAGCGCAACACCGCTCGCTTCGACGATTGAGGATCGGATTTATATTTTGACGCGTTTTCTTGACGCGAACCGGAATCCACTTCGCTGAAAAACGCTATGAGTCCCGCACCAGATATTCCCGGATCATCAATCGCGCGCGGTGAATGCGCGCCTTGACGCTTTCGCGCGTCAAAGCGAGAACGCCGGCGATCTCGTCGATCGACAATTCCTCGATATCGCGCAGCAGGATCACCTCGCGGTAGTGGTCGGGCAAGGATTGGATGGCGCGGGAAAGATCGATGCGAATGTCTTCGGGCGCGAGATGCGCCAGCCGCATCTCCACATCGTCGGCCGGAGTGTCCGCCATTCCCGCCGATTGGCGCAGCAGGCGAAGGCAGGCGCGGCGGGCGACCGCAAACAGCCACGCCGAGAACGACGTCACCGCGCGCAGCGTTCCGACCCGCCGGTACAGCAGCAACAGCGTTTCCTGAACCGCGTCATCAATGTCGGCCGCGCGGCAGTTGCGCGCGGCATAGCGGCGGATGTCGGGCTGGGCCGCGGCGATCAGCGAGACCAGCGCATCGGCGTCGCCGCCGCGCGCGGCCTCGATCAGCGAGGGGTCGCAACGCCCTGCTCCGGCCAGCGCCGTCATGGCGAGGGGAGCCTGCGACCGACCATGGCGCACATCGGGCAAAAGCCGAAAAAGCCGGTCAGTATAGCGACCGCGCCGGTGCCCGCGATCAGATAGCCGGCCATCGTGCCGGGCATGCTAAGCAGCCCGGGCATGCCGAGCAGCCCGGGCATGCCGAGCAGCCCGGGCATGCCGAGTAGCCCGTACGCGATCATGACAACGCCACCGATCGTCCGCATCGCCCGCTCCCAGCCCGGTAAATTCTTGCGATAAAACATAACAGCTCCCTTTGATTCAGCGAGAGAACTTCAATGCGTTCTCATCCCATAGAGCCAACCAGCCGCCCTTTCGGTTCGCGGAGTTCGGGCCAAGGCATAAAAAAACTCCGGCCGCCCATGGCGACCGGAGTTTGGAGAGCAACCCGGCGGAGGAGACGGGTGTTCTCCTGGCGCTTATCGGCTGGTCGCTGGAGGGGTAGCCGCCCCGCCCGTGGTCTTGGCAGCTCCGTGAGGCGTTCCGCTGCCGGCTCCGACCGTGCCCTTCATGCCGGTCTTCGCGCCGGCCTTTTGGCCGGCGGTGTCCTCGTCGATGCTGCCCGACGCGCCGCCCTGCATCTGGGTGGTGCCCTTTGCACCGCCGCGGATCTGCGTGTCGGATGAGGCGCCTTGCGCCAGTACCGGACCGGCAAGCAGGGCCGAGATTGCAACCGCGATCGCCGAGGTTTTCACTAGCTTCATCCAATTCTCCCAATTTCTGGTTGGCGATGAACGGCTCGGTGACTTCAGGCGCCGTTCGACACCCGAACATGCTCATCGCCGGATCAGTCATTTCGCGAACGGCGCGCTCGCTATGCAAGCCGCGCGGTGTGGTGATCGTGCAGGGATTTCGGGGTCATTTTGCGAATCCTTGACCGCATATGCGGCGCCGCAGCATCTTCAGGAAAGTTCCGTAAAAATCATTTGACCACATGCATTTGACCGCTAGCGACGGCGAGGCGGGGACAGCGCACGCGCCGCAGCGAGAACGGCAGCGCTCGCCCCACTGAGCCGCCCGCCACGTCAGTCAGTTCGCAGGCGGTCAGGGCTATCGCATCTGCGATCGGAAGATCAGGCCGCCCGGCCGCCTGGAGCCCAGCCGCTTTTTGTTCTGTCGTGAAACAGCCCGCTACTACCACCGCTTATTTTCCGCGACCTACAGTCTGCGCACGTCAACGGTGAAGCACATGACGAAGCTGCGCACGATACGGGCAATCGGGCTGGGATTTTGCGCCGCGCTGCTTGCCGTGACGATGGCCGGCGCACAGATGCCGCTGCCCCCCGCCAAGCCACCGGATGGGACGACGCTGTTCAAGCAGCAATGCGCGACCTGCCATACCACCAACCTGTCTGACCCGACCCGGCAGGGGCCGTCGCTGTTCAAGATCGTCGGCAAGCCGGCGGGCAAGGCGGACGGCTTTCGCTATTCCGCCGGCTTCGCCGAGGCCAACTTCGTCTGGGACGCCGCCAGGCTTGATGCCTATCTCGCCAATCCCCAGGCGATGGTCCCAGGCTCCAACATGGCCTACCGCCAGCCCAAGGCGGAGACCCGCACCGCCATCATCGCCTATCTGAAGGAGCTGAACTGAATGGCAAAGCCCGTTCACTCGATGATCCGCGTGTTCGACGAAGCGAAATCGCTGGACTTCTACACGCGCGCTTTCGGACTTGAGGTGGCCGACCATCTCAAGTTCGACGATTTCGCGCTGATCTATCTGCGCCATCCCTCCTCGCCCTTCGAGGTCGAACTGACCGTCAACTTCGATCGCAAGGAGCCCTACGCGCTGGGCGACGGCTACGGCCATCTTGCCGTCATTGTCGATGATGTCGACGCCGAACACGCAAGATTTGCGCGCGAAGATCTCGCGCCCGGGCCGCTGCGCGACTTCAAGCATGACGGCAGGACGCTGGCGCGCTTCTTCTTCGTCGCCGATCCCGATGGCTACAAGATCGAAGTGATTCAACGAGGTGGCCGCTTCGGTTAATCGCAATCAACAAGCAATTAATGGAGGACACAAATGAGAGAAGTCGATCGTCGAAGCAAATATGATCGCCGCGTCTTCCTGAAGGGCGCGGCCACGGCGGTGCCGGCCGTCGCGATCGCGACCAGCGCGGGCCTTACTGTCAGCGACGCCTGGGCCGACGACGCCACCACGCTGACGCCGGCGACGCTGAAGACGCTGGTGAAGGTCGCGCGCGACATCTATCCGCACGATTTCCTCGGCGACAGCTACTACATCGCCGCAATCAAGCCGTGGGACGGCAAGGCGGCGAAAGATCCGGACACAAAGGCGCTGATCAATGACGGCGTCGCGCGCCTGGATCAGGAAGCCAACGATCGCCACAAGGTTCCCTATGCACAGGTACAGTGGGAAACCGACCGCGTGGCGCTGTTGCAACGCATCGAGCCGACCCCCTTCTTCCAGAAGGTTCGCGGCGACCTCGTCGTCTCCCTCTACAATCAGAAAGAGCTCTGGCCGAAGTTCGGCTACGAGGGTTCCTCCGCCGAGCACGGCGGCTACATCCAGCGCGGCTTCGCCGACATCGACTGGCTCCCGAAGGCTTAAAGCGCCGCGGGCAACGAACAGTCAGGGAGGAATTCAACATGGCAAAATTCGATCAGAATGACAGCGGCGTGGTCGTGATCGTCGGCTCCGGCGCGGGCGGCGGAACGCTTGGCAATGAGCTCGCGCAAAAGGGCGTCAAGGTCGTGATCCTTGAAGCCGGAGCGCGCATCGAGATGCAGGATTTCGTCAACGATGAGTGGGAGAGCTTTACCCAGCTCGCCTGGTCGGACATGCGCACGACCTCCGGAAGCTGGCGTGTCGCCAAGGACTTCGCCAACCTGCCGGCCTGGATCGTCAAGGCGGTCGGCGGCTCTACGACGCATTGGGCCGGCGCCTCGCTGCGCTTCGACGAGCACGAGTTCAAGGCCAAGACCACCTACGGCAGCATCCCGGGCGCCAATCTGCAGGATTGGCCGATCACGCTCGCCGAAATGGAGCCGTGGTACGCCAAGGCCGAGGACAAGATGGGCGTCACCCGCACCAACGGCATTGCGGGGCTGCCCGGCAATAACAATTTCAAGGTAATGGAAGCCGGCGCCAAGAAGCTCGGCTACAAGTCCGTGCACACCGGCAACATGGCGATCAACAGCGCGCCACGCGACGGGCGCGGGGCCTGCCAGCAGATCGGCTTCTGCTTCCAGGGCTGCAAGTCGGGTGCGAAATGGTCGACGCTCTATACCGAGATCCCCCGGGGCGAGGCGACCGGAAATCTCGAAGTGCGCCCCAACAGCATGGCGATCAAGATCGAGCACGACGCGTCCGGCAAGGTGACCGGCGTTGTCTATGCCGACCAGAGCGGCGCGATGCAGCGTCAGAAGGCGCGCGTGGTGGCGGTCGCGGGCAACTCGATCGAGAGCCCGCGGCTATTGCTCAACAGCGCCTCGACCATGTTCCCGGACGGCCTTGCCAACTCGTCCGGGCAGGTCGGCCGCAACTATATGCGGCACATGACCGGCAGCGTGTACGCGGCGTTCGAGAAGTCGGTGCACATGTACCGCGGCACCACCATGGCCGGCATTATCAAAGACGAAGCCAAGAACGACCCCAAACGCGGTTTCGTCGGCGGCTATGAGATGGAGACGCTTTCGATCGGCGTGCCCTTCATGGCGGCGTTCCTGAATCCCGGCGCGTGGGGACGCTCCTTCACGTCAGCGATGGAATCCTATCCGCGGATGGCCGGCATGTGGCTGGTCGGCGAGGACATGCCGCAGGAAACCAACCGCATCACGCTGGATCCGAAGGCCAAGGACAAGTTCGGCATGCCGGTGGCGAGCGTGCACTTCGACGATCATCCCAACGACGTCGCGATGCGCAATCACGCCTACAAGCAGGGGGCCGCCGTCTACGAGGCCGTCGGGGCCACCGTGACCTATCCGACGCCCCCCTACCCGAGCACGCATAACCTCGGCACGGTCAGGATGAGCGAAAAGCCTGGGGATGGCGTGGTGAACAAGTTCGGCCAAGCCCACGACGTCAAGAACCTGTTCATCTCCGACGGCAGCCAGTTCACCAGTGGCGCGGCCTGCAATCCGACACTGACGATCGTCTCGCTGGCGATCCGGCAGGCGGACCACATCGCCGGCGCTATGCAGCGCAAGGAGATCTAATTCCCGCAAACGGAAGCGGCTCGGTCCGGGATGGACCGAGCCGCTTTTTTCTTTCAGATCGGACGGAAACTATTCGGCGGCGTCGAGAATGACGGGGGCGCTGCCACGAAACTCCGGCACGACGACTGCGCTCTTGGCGCGATAGATCAGGCAGGAACAGCGCAGCAGCGAGGCGAAATTCTTGACCTCGCCATGGTGGTCGAGGACCTCGTCGTGCAGCGTGGTGAGGAACTTTGCGAGGCTCATCCCCTCCTTCGCCGCGATCTCCTCCAGCGTGTCCCAGAACGATATTTCCAGCCGGATCGAGGTGGAATGGCCGCCCATCCGCAGCGACCGGGTCTGCGATTCATAGTCGCGTTGAGGCTGGTGCGCGAACAGGTGGCACATGGGGTTCCTCCGGTCAGATTATAATTTTTCTAAACGATATACCTGACCACGCGACCTCACAATCCCAAGTCACGGTGACCGGCCGAGAGCGAACCTCAGCATCTTCAAGGCGATAGTCTGCCTTCATCCCCAGCCGGGCATTGTTTCGGCTTCTTCCCATGCATTTGCCACCCCGGCCGCCTAGAATGGCGGTTCAACCTCGAATCGACGCTCAAGCCCGCCCATGCCCGTCCGCCAGCTCCCCGAACAGGTCGTCAACCGCATCGCCGCTGGCGAGGTGGTCGAACGTCCCGCGAGCGTCGTGAAGGAACTGGTCGAAAACGCCATCGACGCCGGTGCCAGCCGCGTTGACATCTTCACCGATGGCGGCGGCAGGCGGCGGATCGGCATCACCGACGACGGTAGCGGTATGACATCAGCCGACCTCGCGCTCGCCGTCGACCGCCACGCCACATCCAAGCTCGACGACGAGGATTTGCTGCGCATTCGCACGCTGGGGTTCCGCGGCGAGGCCCTGCCCTCGATCGGCGCGGTGGCGCGGCTCGGCATCACCACGCGCCACGCCAGCGAGCCGCACGCTTGGTCGCTGTCGGTCGAAGGCGGTGCAAAATCGCAGATCATGCCGGCCGCGCTGTCGCAAGGCACCCGCGTCGAGGTCAACGATCTCTTTTACGCGACACCTGCCCGGCTAAAGTTCCTCAAAACCGACCGCACCGAGGCCGAAGCGATCCGCGAAGTGGTGCGGCGGCTGGCGATGGCGCGGCCCGATATCGCCTTCACGCTCGCCGGCGAAGAACGCGCGCCAGTGACCTGGGCCGCGGCGCTGCCCGGCGCAGCGGGCCGGCTGACGCGGCTCGGCGATATCCTGGGCAGCGATTTCCGTTCGAGCGCCATCGAAGTACGCGCCGAGCGCGAAAGCGTCGTGGTCGAGGGCTTTGCCGCAGCGCCGTCGCTGACCCGCGCAAACGCGCTCGGGCAATATCTTTTCGTCAACGGCCGCCCGGTGCGCGACAAGCTTATCCTGGGCGCGGTGCGCGCGGCCTATTCGGATTACCTGCCGCGCGACCGTCATCCTGTCGTGGCGCTGTTCGTGACGCTGGAGCCGCAGGAGGTGGACGCCAACGTGCACCCAGCCAAGACCGAGGTGCGCTTCCGCAACGCCGGCCTCGTCCGCGCGCTGATCGTGCATGCACTGAAAGACGGCCTCGCCCGCGAGGGCCGGCGTACCGCCGCCAATACCGACGGCGCGGCGCTGTCGGCGTTTCGCCCGTCCTTCACGCCGCGTCCGACCAACTGGGACTGGCGCAGTTCGCCGGCCTATCCGGTCGGGCCTGCGCCCTCGTTCGCAGGCGCAGCCGCACTTGCCGAAACCGGGCAAGCCGCCTTCGACGTCGGCGCGCCGACCGCCGACGTGCGCTTCGAGGCGCAGCCCTCTGCCGACCTGCTCGACCGCCCGCTGGGCGCGGCGCGGACGCAGATCCACGAAACCTACATCGTCTCGCAGACCCGCGATGGACTCATCGTCGTGGACCAGCACGCCGCGCATGAGCGCATTGTCTATGAGAAGCTGAAGGCGTCGCTGGCGAAGAATGGCGTGCAGCGGCAGATATTGCTGATCCCCGAGATCGTCGAGCTGGATGAGGCCACCGTCGAAAAACTGCTCGCGCGTGCCGATGAACTGGCATCGTTTGGATTGGCAATCGAATCCTTCGGCCCCGGCGCGGTAGCGGTACGCGAGACGCCGTCGCTGCTCGGCAAGACCAACGCGGCAGGGTTGCTACGCGATCTCGCCGAGCACATGGCCGAATGGGACGAGGCGCTGCCGCTGGAGCGGCGTTTGATGCACGTCGCGGCCACCATGGCCTGCCACGGCTCGGTCCGCGCCGGCCGCCGCCTCAAGCCGGAGGAAATGAACGCGCTTCTGCGCGAGATGGAAGACACGCCGAATTCCGGCCAGTGCAACCACGGCCGGCCGACGTATGTGGAATTGAAGCTGAGCGATATCGAGAAGCTGTTCGGGCGGCGATAAGGAATCGTAGGGTGGGTTAGCCGAAGGCGTAACCCACCAATGCTTGCGAGATCGGCGGATTACGCTGCGCTAATCCGCCCTACAAATTTCAAAAATACAAACTCCGTATCGTCATACGCCCGTCGCTCCAGCTCCTCGAAACCTTCGGGCGCGGCGAACGCCGCCGCCTTCGCCTCCTCCACCACCAGCAACGCGCCCGGCGTCAGCCAGCCGCCATCGCGCAGCGAGGCAAGCGCCTTCTCCGCAAGTCCCTTGCCATAGGGCGGATCGAGAAACGCCAGCGAGAACGGCTCAACCGGATGCGCCGGGCCGAGATTGGTGGCATCGCGGCGATAGACTTTCGTCACGCCGCCAAGGCCGAGCGCCTCGACATTGTTGCGCAACAGCGCACGCGCTTCCGCGCCGTTGTCGACGAACAGCGTGAAAAGAGCCCCGCGCGATACCGCTTCGATGCCAAGCGCGCCGGTGCCGGCGAACAGGTCGAGCACGCGCGCGCCTTCGATCGGGTCGTCATAGGCGTGGACAAGAATGTTGAACACGGATTCGCGCAAACGATCCGCCGTCGGGCGAATCTCCCGCGAAGAGGGCGAGGCCAGATTACGGCCCTTCAATCGTCCACCGACGACGCGCATCGGCCAGCTACTCGTCCTGCGGCTTCAGATCGCGTTTGCCGTGATAGCCGCGCTTTGCGCGGCGCGGCGGGCCGTAGCCGTTGGCCTCTTCCTCGTTGCGGGCGCGGGCCTCCTCGCTGCCGGTGCGCTGCACCAGCACGCGGCGGCCCTTGCGGTCGGCGATCAGCGCACTTTTCCCTGCCGGCTTGAACGGCTTCTTGCTGCGCGGCGCGTCAGTCTCTTCGTCGTCGGATTTTTCGCCCGGCATCGGCCGGTTGAAATCGGCGCCGGCGAGCGTTGCGATCTTCTCGCCGAGCTGCTCGCGCAATACACGCGTCTTGACCTCCTCGACCTGGCCCTCGGCGATTTCGCCGAGCTGGAACGGTCCGTAGGAGACGCGGATCAGCCGGTTCACCTCGAGGCCGAGATGGGCCATGACGTTGCGGACCTCGCGGTTCTTGCCTTCGCGGATCGCAAACACCAGCCAGACATTGGCGCCCTGGTCGCGCTCCAGCGTCGCGTCGATCGAGCCGTATTTGACGCCGTCGACCTCGACGCCCTTCTTGAGTTCATCGAGCTGCGCCTGCGTGACTTCGCCATGGGCACGGACGCGATAGCGCCGCAGCCAGCCGGTGTCGGGCAGTTCGAGCGCGCGTGCGAGGCCACCATCATTGGTCAGCAGCAGTAGCCCCTCGGTATTGAAATCGAGCCGGCCGATCGAGATCAGCCGCGGCAGGCCTTCCGGCAGATTGTCGAACACCGTCGGCCGCCCCTCGGGGTCGGCATGCGTTGTCATCAGGCCGCGGGGCTTGTGATACATGAACAGCCGCGTCCGCTCGCGCGGCGGCAGCACCTTGCCGTCGACGGCGATGGTGTCATTGGCAGTGACGTCGAGCGCCGGCGAATTGATCACGCGGCCGTTGACGGTGACGCGGCCCTGCGTGATCCATTCCTCGGCATCGCGCCGCGATGCGAGGCCGGCGCGGGAAACCACCTTGGCGATGCGCTCGCCGGATTTCTTGACGCGTGGCGGCTGCGGCGTGCGCTTGTCGAATTCAGGTTGGCGCTCGCGATAGGCGCCACGGCCGCCGAACGCCGGACGTTTTGCAAAAATCTTGCTGTCGTCCTCGTTCTCGCGACGCGGCCGATCGTCACCCGCTTCACTGCGCGGATGCTCCTGCCAGTCGGTGCGGCCCTCCGGCCGCTGACGGGGGCGATCGAATTTCGGGCGATCTTCACGTGGTCGATCGAATTTCGGCCGCTCACGAAATGGACGATCACCCGCCGGGCGATCCTCGCGCGAGCGCGAAAAGCGCGGACGCTCCTCGCCGCCGCGGTCGTCGCGCTTCTGCCATGGCTTCGAATCGCCGCGGTCGGCACCAAAATTCTTGCGCGGCCCTCGGTCAGGCGCACCGCGCGAGAACTTCTTGTCACCGCCAAATTTTCTCTCAGGCCGATCACCACGGGGGCGATCGCCATCGCGCGACGGCCGGGCGCTAAAGGGCCGATCGCCACGCGGACGGTCGCCGACTTTGCGAAAACCTTCGCCACGCGGCGTATAGGGCCGCTTCTCCCCGCCACCTTCTCGCGGGGTATAGGGCTTCTTGTCGCCAAACTTCCTGTCGGAAAAACGTCCAGCCGGGCGTGCATCGTCGCGATCCCCAGGGTCGCCCTTGCGATCCCGGCGCGGCGGACGGTCGTCGCGGTTAAAATTCGGACGGTCGCCGCGTGGCTTGAACGAACGCTTGTCGCCACCGCCACGATCTTCACGCGGCTTGAACGAACGCTTTTCACCATCGTCACCGCGTGACGGACGGCCAGCAAATGGCCTGTCACCACGCGGACGCGGCGCATCGCCAAAGTCCCGGCGCGGCGGACGATCATCGCCGTCGCGCTTGCCGCCGTAAGGTTTTCCACCGCCGGAATATGGCTTCTTGCCAAATGACTTCGCGCCGTCGGACTTCCCGGCATAGGGACGCCGCTCGCCGTCGCCTTCACCTTTTCCGGCAAACCCGCGCTTGGCGAACTTCTTCTCAGGCCCCCTCGCCGCCCCGGAGCGGCCTTTGCCGCCGCCGCCGGCGCGGCCCGTGCCGCTGCCGGGCCGGTCACGCCGGCCGCGGGAATCGTTGTTTTTGTCGTTATCGCGGGGCATGAATGGTCTCTCGGGTACAGATGAAATGGCTATCAGGCGGATGCGGATAGGCTGTCAAAGCGGTAACGCGCGCGCACTTCGCTCAAGGCGCATTCTCACGCAAAACCGGCATCCACGTTTGCTGAAGGCGCAGCTAGTAGCAGGTTTCTTCCGATGATACGAGGCATGACTGCCCCTTCTTTCATGGATTTGGCGCTGAAAACGGCCGAAAACGCCGGAAAAGCCGGCGAAGTTCCGATCGGGTGCGTCATCGTCAGGGATTACGAGGTCATCGCCGCGGCGGGCAACCGGACGCTGACCGACCGCGATCCGACCGCGCACGCCGAGATCCTGGCGATCCGGCAGGCGGCCGAGGCCATCGGCACCGAGCGGCTGGTCGATTGCGACCTCTACGTCACCCTGGAGCCCTGCACCATGTGCGCCGGCGCGATCTCGTTCGCCCGGATCCGGCGGCTCTATTACGGCGCAGCCGATCCCAAGGGCGGCGCGGTGGATTCCGGCGTGCGGTTCTTTGCGCAGCCAACCTGCCACCACGTGCCGGAGGTTTATTCCGCGGTCGGGGAGACCGAAGCGGCGACGCTGCTCAAGGAGTTTTTCAAGGTGAGGCGGTAGGCGATCGGCGCCGCCAAACACTCCACTGTCATCATCCGCGAAGGCGGATGATCCAGTATTCCAGAGACGATAGTGATTGACCGGGAGGCCGCGGCGTACTGGATACCCGCCTTCGCGGGTATGACGAGTTGGGCCCATCCGAGCTACGAACTCATGTCGCCAGGAAAAACTCCCGCAACAACTTCGCCGTCGCTTCCGGATTTTCCTCCGTCAGAAAATGCCCGGAATCCACCGGCGCTCCCCTGACATTCGTCGCCCATTTCTTCCACGTATCGAGCGGCGTCGCAGCCGCGCTCGCAACACCGGCATCGCCCCACAGCGCCAGCATCGGGATCGTGATCTTTTTACCGGCATCGAAATCCGCCTTGTCGATCTCGTAGTCGGCATAGGCGCCGGCGCGGTAGTCTTCGCACATCGCGTGTATACGGGCGGGATCACGGAATGGCGCCAGATAATGGTCCAGCGCGCGCGGATCGATAGCGTCCAGCGTCTTCGACTTGGTCTGGCTCGCCATCTTCCACTTGAGGAAGAACTCTCCATTGCTGGCGACCAGCGTTTCCGGCAGCGGATGGGGCTGCGCCAGAAACGCCCAATGATAGATCTTCAGCGCAGAGAGCCGGTTCATCTTCTCCCAATAATCATAGGTCGGTGCAATATCGAGCACGGCGAGCTTCGACAGCCGGCCCGGATGATCGAGCGCCAGCCGGTACGACACACGCCCGCCGCGGTCGTGACCGGCGAGCGCGAAATGCACATGGCCGAGCTGCTCCATCGCCTCCACCATGACCTTCGCCATCGCGCGCTTGGTGTAGGGCGTGTGGTTGTCGTCGCTGCGCGGCATGTCCGACCAGCCATAGCCCGGCAGATCGGCAATGATCAGCGTGAACTGGTCTGCAAGCTGCGGCGCAACCGGGTGCCACATCACATGCGTGGACGAGAATCCGTGCAGCAGCAACAACGGCGGCCCCTTGCCGCCGACGCGGGCAAAGATGCGGCCCGACGAGGTGTTGATCCATTCGGAGGCGTATCCGGGAAA
Organism: Bradyrhizobium sp. SRL28; assembly: GCF_018596315.1. Taxonomy (GTDB): domain Bacteria; phylum Pseudomonadota; class Alphaproteobacteria; order Rhizobiales; family Xanthobacteraceae; genus Bradyrhizobium. The sequence goes on from NZ_JAHEAG010000003.1 coordinate 594,898, forward strand.
CAGATCGGCAAGATCGGACATGGACGCTCCTTTGGCGGCCGTGGCTGTTGCTTCAAACTTTGTTTGCCGTTGCCGCTGGTGAAACGCAGGTTTATGCCATTCCTCAAGCCCGACCAACAGGAACAAGAACCGAGGAAACCGTTAGATGTCGATCGATTTCGAAATCCCGGCCGAAGCCAAGGCGATCCGCGAAAAAGTCCGCCAATGGGTGCACGACGAATGCATCCCCGCGGAGAAGGAACTCGACACCAAGCCGCTTGCCGAAGTGCTCGGCCCGCTCCGGGCCAAGGCCCGTGCGCGCGGCCTGTGGTGCCCGTGGGTGCCGAAGGAATATGGCGGCATGGGCCTCGGTCCGCTGGCCAACGCGCTGGTGCAGATGGAGCTCGGCGAGAGCATGCTCGGCGCGCTGTCGATGAATACGCAAGGGCCCGACGACGCCTCGATGATGACGATCCTTGCCCACGGCACGGAATATCAGAAGGAGAAGTTCCTCAAACCCCTGCTCAACGGCGACAAGCGCATCTGTTTCTCGATGACCGAGAAAGCCGCCGGCGCCGACGCCACCGGCATGCAGACCACGGCGGTGAAGGACGGCAACGAGAACTACATCCTCAACGGCGAGAAGTGGTTCTCCTCCTCCGCCAGCGTCGCCGACATGGCGCTGGTGATGGCCAAGACCGATCCAAACGCGCCGCGTCACAAGCAGTATTCGACCTTCCTCGTCGAGCTGCCGAACCCCGGCTACAAGATCAAGCGCAACGTCGCGAACATGGCGATCGAGGGACCGCATGACGACGTCCTGCACGGCGGCCACTCCGAAATCGAGATCAGGGATCTGAAGGTGCCGGCCGACAATCTGGTCGGCGGCGAAGGCAACGGTTTTGCCATGGGCCAGCACCGCCTCGCCTATGGCCGCCTGCGTCACGGCATGCACAACGTCGCCAAGGCGCAACGCGCGCTCGACATGGCCGTTGCCCATGTCACCAAGCGCTCGACATTCGGCACATTGCTCGCCGACCGGCAGGCCGTGCAGTTCATGCTCGCCGATTGCGCCAGCGAACTCTATATCGGCCGCCTCATGCTGCTCCATATCGCCTACAAGGCGGAGAAGGGCCTCGATATCAGGCAGGAGAACTCGATCGCAAAGATCTTTCATGCGCACATGGTGCACAAGGTGATCGACACCGCGATCCAGCTCCACGGCGCGCTCGGCTTCAGCCAGGATACGCCGCTGGCGAAGTGGTACACCCAGGTGCGCGCGCAGCGGCTGGTCGACGGTCCGGACGAAGTGCACAAGTGGCGGATCGGCAAGAACGTCATCAAGGCGTTCCGCGAGCATGGCACGACCGCGAGTGCGGCTGGTGGGGATTTGCTCTGATTGCGTAGGGTGGGCAAAGGCGCGAAGCGCTGTGCCCACCGTTGCGGACTGAGATCGCAATGGTGGGCACGCTTCGCTTTGCCCACCCTGCGCGACTGCTGCCATCGTCATTGCGAGCGCAGCGAAGCAATCCATCGCACGGCACAACGGATAGATGGATTGCTTCGCTGCGCTCGCAATGACGGAGGAAGCGGCTAGCGTTTCTGCTCCACCTCCACCGCCTGCCATGCGATGTCGCGGCGGCAGAAACCATCAGGCCAGCTGATCCGATCCACAGCCTGATACGCGCGCTGCTGCGCCTCCAGCACGCTCTGGCCCATGGCGCAGACGTTCAGCACGCGCCCGCCATTGGCGAGAATGGTGCCATCCTTTGCCACCGTGCCGGCATGAAAGATCTCGACGCCCTCGATTGCGGCGGCGTCAGCAAGGCCTTCAATGCGCGTGCCCTTCTTGTAGTCGCCGGGGTAGCCCTTTGCCGCCATCACCACGGTCAGCGTAGGCTCCGGATACCAGCGCAGGTCGAAATGCTTCAGTTCTGCGTCGCAGGACGCCAGAAACGCCGGTACGATGTCTGACATCATCCGCAGCATCAGCACCTGGCACTCGGGATCACCGAAGCGGACGTTGTATTCGAACAGCTTCGGCCCCTGCTCCGTCAGCATCACGCCCGCATAAAGCACGCCGCGGAACGGCGTGCCGCGCTGCTTCATGCCCGCGACGGTCGGCAGGATGATCCGCGCCATGATCTGGTCGTGAATTTCAGCCGTCACGAACGGTGTCGGCGAATAGGCGCCCATGCCGCCAGTGTTCGGTCCCTCGTCGTGATCGAACACGCGCTTGTGGTCTTGCGCCGAAGCAAGCGGGATCGCGGTTTCGCCGTCGCACAGCGCGAAAAAGCTGATCTCGCGGCCAGAGAGAAATTCCTCGATCACGACTTCAGTACCGGCCGAACCGAACGCACCGTCGAACATCATGGCGATGGCCGCCTCGGCTTCATCAAGCGTTTTGGCGACAACAACGCCTTTGCCGGCGGCCAGACCATCAGCCTTGACCACGATCGGCGCGCCCTGTGCGCGCACATAAGCCAGCGCGTCGTCAGCCGTCGTGAAGCGGCCATAAGCGCCGGTCGGAATATTGAATTCGGTGCAGAGCGCCTTGGTGAAACCCTTGGATCCCTCGAGCTGGGCGGCCTGCTTGCCCGGACCAAACGCCTTGATGCCGGCCGCCGCAAGATCGTCGACGATCCCCGCCGCCAGTGGCGTCTCCGGGCCGACCACGACCAGATCGACGGCATTGCGCTTGCAGAACTCGATCACCGCGGGATGGTCGGCAATATCGAGCACGACGCATTCGGCCTCGCGCGCAATGCCGGCATTGCCCGGCGCGCACCACAATTTGGTCAGGAGCGGGGACGCCGCGATCTTCCACGCCAAAGCGTGTTCGCGGCCGCCGGAACCAAGCAGGAGAATGTTCATGGGGAGCGCAGCCAAATGGAGGGTTGTCGGCTATTGCGCGACGGTTTAGCACGACAGGGGCGAGCCGCAACAACGTGTCTATTCCTGTGTGGATATGTGTCCCGACACCCCCATCACGGCCTCAGCACCTTGCGGAAGCGCCGGAAAAGGCCGATTCTAAGCCCTGATATGCCTGCTGAGAACCTGATCAACGCGCCCGAATTTACCGTCTCCGAGCTGTCGTCCGCGCTGAAGCGGACGGTCGAGGACGCCTACGGGCATGTCCGCGTGCGCGGAGAAATCTCCGGTTTCCGCGGGCCGCACTCCTCGGGCCACTGCTATTTCGCGCTGAAGGACGAGAGCGCCAAGATCGAGGCGGTGATCTGGAAGTTTGCGCACGCCCGGATGCGGTTCAAACCGCAGGAGGGGCTCGAGGTCATCGCCACCGGCAAGCTCACGACCTATCCGGGCTCCTCGAAATACCAGATCGTCATCGAGGCGCTGGAGCCCGCCGGCATCGGCGCGCTGATGGCGCTGATGGAGGAGCGTAAGCGGAAGCTCGCCGCCGAAGGCCTGTTCGACGAGGCGCGCAAGCAACTGCTGCCCTGGCTACCGGAGGTGATCGGCGTCGTCACCTCGCCGACCGGCGCCGTCATTCGCGACATCCTGCACCGGCTAGAGGACCGCTTTCCCCGCCGCGTGCTGGTGTGGCCGGTCAAGGTCCAGGGCGAAGGCTCGGCCGAGCAGGTGGCGGCGGCCATCCGCGGCTTCAACGCGCTGCCCGAAGAGGGGCGAATCCCGCGGCCGGATCTCCTGATCGTCGCGCGCGGCGGCGGCTCGCTGGAGGATTTGTGGTCGTTCAACGAGGAGATCGTGGTTCGCGCTGCCGCCGACAGCGTGATCCCGCTGATCTCGGCCGTCGGCCACGAGACCGACATCACGCTGATCGATTTCGCCGCCGACAAGCGCGCCCCGACGCCGACCGCCGCCGCCGAAATGGCCGTCCCCGTCCGCAGCGAATTGTTCGTCGAGGTCGAGAGCCTGGCCCGGCGCACGATGGTGTGCTGGCAGCGCGGGCAGGAGAGCCGCCGCAATGAATTGCGCGCCGCCGCCCGCGCGCTGCCGGGTTTAAGCGAACTGCTCGCGATCCCCAGGCAGCGGCTGGATCACCTCGGTGCCGCCCTGCCCCGCGGATTGAAGGCCAATACGCACGCCCACCACCGCCGCTTCTCGCATCTCAGCGCCGGCCTGACACTGAAGGTTTTGCGCGGACAGGTTGCCCAAGCCAATCACCGCCTCACGGTATCCGGCGAACGAATCAGGCTGTCCGCCCGCGCCCTGTTGCGCAACCGGCGGGACCGCTTTGCCGGGCTGGAGGTCAGGCTGAAGGCCTCAAAACTCTCCAACGCCGAGGCGCAGCGCAATGCCATCGCGCGCGCCCGCGAGCGCACACAACGGCTGGCCGAGCGCGCCCGCCGCGCGCTCGAGACCACCATGCATCGTCTCGACGCACGCATCGCCCATAGCGGCCAGTTGTTGTCAGCGCTGTCCTACCGCGGCGTGCTCGCACGCGGCTTTGCCCTGGTGCGGGACGAACATGGCCACGCCGTCCATGCCGCCGCCGCGATCGGACCGAGCGCGCATCTGTCGATCGAATTCGCCGACGGCCGCGTCGGCGCTACCGCGGATGCGGATCGGCCGCAGGCCACGGCTCCGGCCGCGAGTACGCCGAAACCTGTGTCGCATGAGGCGAAGCCGGCGGCGCCGAAGCGCGTGGCAAAGCCGGTCGATCAGGGAAGTCTGTTCTAGCGCGCCAGCCACTCCGTGACGCGCCGTTGCGAGTCCTTCCTCGCGTCCGCATCCGTGCCGATATGGCCGCGTTCGGGCAACGCGGCGTCGGAGCCTGCGATCGCCCGCAGCGGAAGGTTGGCGCGGTCGAAATCATGGGCTGCGCCGGGATAGACCACGATCTGCGCCAGCGCGCTGCGGCCGCGGGCCTCCTCCACCATCTGGCGGCAGGCTGCCGGCGAACTGACGTCGTCCTGCGCGCCGATCAGCAGCAGTGTCGGCACCCGCGTGCTCCAGCCGAGGCCGGACGAGATCCGGCAATCCGGATAGAACGCGATGGCCGAACGGAAATCCGGCTCGATACCGCGCGCCAACGATTGCGGGCGCACCGCCCACAGCACCGCGCTGGCGCCGTTCGCCCATCCGATCAGGCTGATCCGGTCACGCGCGGCCCAGGGTTGCTGCAACAGCCATTGCCGCGATGCATTGACATCGGCTACCCGCTCGCGGCGGGCGAGCACACGGCGCTCCTTGACGCGGCATTGCGGACCGAGCTCGCGCGAGCCGTAACTGTCCGGCAGCAGCACTGCGTGGCCGGTCTTCAACAGCTGCTCCGCCCAGTCGCGATAGCGCGACTGCACCGGCTCCGATTGTCCACCCAATCCGTCGCAGCCGTGCAGCGCGATCACGGTGGGAAACGGGCCGTCACCATCGGGCTTGTAGAGCTGGGCATGCAGGGTCAGACCGGTGGCCGGGATATCGACCGGGGCCGGCAACGGCGCGGCGCCGGCCGTGCAGGCCGCAGCAAGGAGCGTCAGGGATAGCGTTGCTGACAACAGGCGCATCGGTCTCTGTCGGATCGGTTTGACGCTGCGGGCACGGTAAAATTAACGCTACCATGCAGGCGGGCACAAAATCATCACAAGTAGGTCAGTTTCCGGGGCGGACAGTACGACCTATTTATGATAGATCGAATCCGGAAAATACACTTGACGCCAGCCCGCTCGGGCCGGTCCATCGGAGAGTTTGACGGTGCTCAATAAATTCGGTCCCTCGGGCCATGGCGAAGCGCAGGTGCAATATCTGGATGGCGATTTCCGCGTGATCTCGCCCGGAACCTATGTGCGCTGCGCCATCACCGACGTGCGGATCCCGCTCGACGAATTGAAATACTGGAGCGTCGACCTGCAGGAGGCCTATGCGGTCCCGACCGCCGTGCTGCAGCGGCACTTTCCCGGCGCGCTGAAGACGCAGGGCTAGGTTTACCTGGTAGCCCGGATGGAGCGAAGCGCAATCCGGGGTGAGCGCCGCGCGATTTCCCGGATTTCGCTTCGCTCCATCCGGGCTACGGTTCTTTCCTCTCCCGCGCCTTGAACAACCGGTCGGCGACGAACTTCCGCAACAGCGTTGGTTCGGCGAACTCCAGCGTCACCGCGAACGGCACGATTTGCTGCGACCAATCCCGCAGCCGCGCCAGATCCTTTTCCGTCGTCACCAGCGTCAGCCCATCGCGTTTGGCCTCGGCGATCAGGCTTTCGATCTCGGCTTGCGAATACGGGTGATGGTCGGCGAAGGCGCGCTGCCCGGCCACCTCGATGCCGCTGGCGCGCAGCGTGTTGAAGAATCGCGTGGGATCGCCGATGCCGGCAAACGCCAGCACGCGCTTGCCCCGAAGCTGTGCGACCTGCGCCTCATCCGGCTTCAGACGCGCTGATAACACCGGCTTGCCTTGCGCTGCGATCTCGGCCGCAATCTGCCCGGCAGCACCGCCGTTGCCGACGATGATCAAGGCGTCGGTACGCGCCAGTTGCGGCCGCAGCGGCGCGCGCAGGGGGCCGGCGGGAAACACCTGCCCGTTGCCGATCCCGCGCTCGCTGTCGATCACGATCAGGGACGCGTCCTTGACGACCGCCGGGCTCTGAAAACCGTCGTCCATCAGGATCACGGTCGCGCCTTGCGCGCGCGCCAGCGGCACGCCGTCCGCGCGCTTGCGCGACACCACCACCGGCAGCGCGCTTGCCAGCATCAAGGGCTCGTCGCCGACATCGGAAGCCGCATGCCTGACAGGATCGACCCTGACCGGCCCGCGCAATTCGCCGCCATAACCGCGGCTGAGCACCACCGGCGTCTCGCCGAGCTCGCGCAGCAGCTTCGCCAGCGCCAGCACGGTCGGCGTCTTGCCGGCGCCGCCGACGTGATAATTGCCGACGCAGAGCACCGGAATGCCGGCATTCAAGCCCTTGCGCTGCAGGCGCTGTGCGGCGATGGCGCCATAGAGGGCGCCGAGCGGTTTTAATAGATGCGAGCTGAGCGAGGCCGGGCCATGCCAGAAGGCCGGCTCACGCATTGGCGGCTCCCATCTCGATCCGCAACTGCAGCAAATACGGCTCGAGTGCAGAGAGCGTTCGCTCCAGCGCGCCGCCGAGCTGACCGACCACACGCTCGGACGCGGTAAGCACGGCTTCGCGCGCCTTGGAATCGGCGAGCATCTGCCCGAACTGCTTGACCAGCGCTTCCTGCGTATCGGCCCGCCGCGCGCCGCCGGCGGAATCGAGGGCTTCATAGACGTCGGTGAAATTGAAGACGTGGGGGCCGTGAATGACCGACGCGCCGAGCTTGATCGCCTCGATCGGATTCTGCCCGCCATGCTCGACCAGCGATCCGCCCATGAACACGATCGGCGACAGCCGGTAGAACAACCCCAGTTCGCCCATGGTGTCGGCGACATAGATGTCGGTCGTGGCGGTGGGCAAGTCCTCGTGCGAGCGCAGGGTCGGGTTGAGGCCGGAAGCTGTGATCATGCGCGCGATGGCCTCGCCGCGATCGGGATGCCGCGGCACGATCACGGTCAACAGCTTTGGAAAATAGCCGGCGAGCGTCCGGTGGGTTTCCGTCAGGATCTCTTCCTCGCCTGGATGCGTGGAGGCTGCCAGCACGACCGGCCGGCCGCGCGTCATCGACATCAGCATATCCAGCTTGTTGCCGTCGGCCGGCGGGGCGGGAACGTCGAGCTTGAGGTTTCCCGTCACCACGACGTTGCGGCTGCCCAGCGCCGTGAAGCGATCGGCATCGGTCTGCGACTGCGCCAGGCAGACGTCGAACTTGCCAAGCAGCGCCGAGATGGTCCCTTGGACCCGTTGCCAGCGCGGAAACGAGCGCTGCGACATCCGTCCGTTGATCAGCACCATCGGCAGCCGCCGCGCGGCGCTCGACAGGATCAGGTTCGGCCACAGGTCGGATTCGATGAACAGCGCCAGCGAGGGCCGCCAGTGATCGAGAAATCGCGCGACGTAACGCGGCGAATCATACGGCACATACTGGTGGATGACGTCTGACGGGAACCGCTTGGCGACGATCGCGGCCGAGGTCACCGTGCCCGAGGTCACGAGAATGCGCAGGTTGAGCGCCCGCAGCCGCTCGATCAGCGCAGCCGCCGCCAGCACCTCGCCGACGCTGGCGCCGTGAATCCACACCAGGGGACCTGCGGGGCGAGCGTCGGCGGTCATGCCGCGGCGCTCGCCGACCCGCGCCGGATCTTCCTTGCCGGCTTTCAACCGCCGGTTGATCAAAGCAGGCGAAAGCGGCACCATCGCAGACGATAGTTTCCGGTAGACGCGCAACGTCATCGGCAGCGAGTTAGCCAAGAGCGGCCTCCGGACGCCCGACGGCCGCATAGGCGCGACGGGTCGCTTCGTTCAGATAAGTTTCTACCTGAAGACGCAGCTTTTCCATAGTCTCGGCGTCGGCGTCCGGCGGCACGTATACATGCTCAATGCCTACCACGGCACCGCGCCCGAATGGCAAATTGATGGTGGAGGAATCCCAGTTCTTCAACCGGATGAACCTGGAGGTCACCATCGCAAAGGGCATGATCGGCCGGCCGGACTCCCGCGCCAGCATGATGATGCCGAGCCCCACCACCCGCGCGCGCTTCGGCACGTCGGCGGTCGTTGCGACGTTCCACTTGTCATCCAGCGCCTGCAGCATCTCCCTGAAGGCACCGACGCCACCCTTGCGGTGAAAGGCGCCGCCATGGTCGCCGGAACCTCTGATGGTTCCGATGCCGAGCCGCTCGGCGGCGATGGCGTTGAATTCGCCGTCGCGATGCCGCGAGATCAGCACCTTGGCGCGGTGGCTCTCCTTGGTCTTGATGAACGGCGTCATGAAATGCTGGCCGTGCCAGAACGCGAAGATCGCCGGCATCTCCGGCTCGACGATGTCATAGACGTCGGCAGGCTCATAGCTGAAGCGGTTGGTCAGCCAGACCAGCCGCAAATACTCGGCCGCAAGCACACCGAGCGCGCGCTGAACCCAGCTGCTGCGCAGCAAATCGCGAAGGAAACGTTTCAACTGGAGGACTTCGTATCTTGACCTGGATCGAGCAGCCGGTGGAGGTGAACCACGAAGTAACGCATGTGGGCGTTGTCCACGGTCTGCTGCGCCTTCGCCTTCCAGGCAGCGTGTGCGGATGCGTAATTGGGATACACGCCGACGATGTCGACCTGGTCGAGGTCCTTGAACGTGATGTGTTCGAGATCGGTCAGCTCGCCGCCGATGACGAGATGAAGCAATTGCTGCGGGGCACTATCTGGCATGAAGGTCTTTCCTAGTGAGATGCCCGGCAAGCAGGAGCGACAGTTGATATCGCGGCGTGGACGGGATGAATTGTGGCACGGATTTCGACCGATTCAGGGCAGCGGACGATTTCGGAAATGCTCGACAATGCGCGCATGTCGATCCTGTCCCGCCGCCACCAGCACCCCGTGCACCACCTCCCGGCGATTATACTCAATCGCATCCCCCGAGAGTGTGGTCATTCTACCATTCGCTTCCTGCACGATCAAATTCGCCGCGGCAAGATCCCAGTCGCGGCTCTGACCGCCTGCAAAAGCGGCATCGAGGCTGCCGTCGGCGACCCGGCACAGCCGAAGCGCCAGCGATCCGATTCGCGGATGCAGCGTGATCTCATCCGGTGACGAACTCAGCCGCTGCACCAGCGGCTTCGGCCCGGCCATGCGGGAAAAATCGAGATCGCTGCCTGCGGCCGCACGCACCGGCCTTTCGTTGCGCGTGGTGCCTTGGCCACTGGTGGCGAAGAAAAATTCGTCGGTGGCGGGAGCGAACACCGCCGCCAGCACCGGCGCGGCGCCTGCAACCAGCGCCACACTGACGCACCAGTCTTCGCGGCCGGCGAGATAGGCGCGGGTGCCGTCGATCGGGTCGACGATCCAGACCAGTTCCTTGCCGAGACGGCTGTCATCGTCGACGCTCTCTTCCGACAGCCAACCATAATCCGGCGTCGCCGCGCGCAGCCGGCGTTCAACGAGGTCGTTGACGGCGATGTCGGCCTCGGAGACCGGCGACGAGGCGCCCTTGGTCCAGTTCTTCAACTCGGTGCGAAACAGCGACAAGGCCAGCGCGCCGGCTTCACGCACGGTGTCCCGCAACAGCGCAGCATCGCGCGCCCAGACCCTGTCAGCGATATCAGCGTCCGCCAAGCGTCAGGCCCTCGATGCGCAGCGTCGGCGCGTTGACGCCGTAGCGGAACTCCAGATCGTTGGCGGGAACGAGCGATTTGAACATCGGCAGCAGATGGCCCGCGATCGTCACCTCGCTGACGGGGTAAGTGATCTCGCCGTTCTCGATCCAGAAGCCGGAGGCGCCGCGGCTGTAATCGCCGGTCACGCCGTTGACGCCGGAGCCGATCAGGTCGGTGACGTAAAAACCCTGCTTGATGTCGGAGATCAGTTGCTTCGGCGTCATCTCGCCGGGCTCGAGATGCAGATTATACGATCCCGGCGACGGCGAGGACGAAACGCCGCGATGGGCATGCCCGGTCGTGACCAGCCCAAGCTCGCGCGCGGTCGCGCAATCGAGCAGCCACGTGGTCAACACCCCCTCGTCGATGAGCGCGACCTTCTTCACCCTGACGCCCTCGGCGTCGAAGGTCTGCGACCGCAGGCCGCGCACCCGCAAGGGATCGTCGATAATGCGGATGTTTTTCGCGAACAGCTGCTCGCCCATCCGGTCTTTCAAAAAGCTCGTCTTGCGCGCGATCGAGGCGCCGTTGATAGCGCCGACGAGATGGCCGACCAGCGATGCCGACACCCTGGGATCGTACACGACCGGCACTTTGCAGGTTTCGACCTTGCGCGGATTGGACCGCGCCACGGTGCGCTCACCCGCCTTCCGGCCGACGCTTTCGGGCGACGCGAGATCGGACGCGTGAGGAGCCGAGGTGAAATCGTAATCACGCTCCATGCCGGTGCCTTCGCCCGATATCGCGGTCATCGAGATGCCGTGGCTGGAGCGCAAATATGAACCGTGGAAGCCGGTCGAGGTCACCAGCACCATGCCACCGATGCCGCTCGAGGCGGACGCGCCGCCTGATTTGGTGACGCCCTTGACCGCCATGCCTGCGGCTTCGGCTTCGCAGGCGCGGCGTTCGAGTTCGGAGGTCGAGGGAACTTCGCGGTCGAGCAGATCGAGATCGGCGAACTCGCGCGCCAACAGCGAGGGATCGGCGAGACCGACATATTTGTCGTCAGGCGCGACGCGGGCCATCGCGACCGCCCGTTCGGCGAGCTTGGCGATGCCGTCGCCGGAAATATCGTTGGTCGAGACCACGGCCTGGCGCTGCCCGACCAATACGCGCAATCCGACATCGTCGCCTTCGGAGCGTTCGGATTCCTCGACCCGGCCATCACGCACTTCGACGCCTTGCGAGACGCCGCGCACCGCAACCGCGTCGGCGGCATCAGCGCCCGCGCGCTTGGCGGCCTCGACCAGGCGTTGCGCCAGCGTCGAGAGCGCCGATTGATCGAACAGGTCGGAAGTTGCGGAAGCCTGCGAAAGCGGCGAAGCGCTGGATGGTGAAGAGTTCACAAACAAAATCCCTGACAATTGAAGGGGCTTGGGCGCAAATCGGCAGACCCACCAGATGTGCCTGATTCACGGGGATTTCAAGCATTTTGCGCCACCTAATGCCAAACATTTTCGGCATTTCCGCAAGGTCTCGTCAATCATGCGTGCCAAGGTCTTGTCAATCATGCCGGGAGATCCAGGGCGGGTGACTTCTCCTTAACCAGGCTTTTTAAGGCGAAACGGAAATCGCTCGGCTAAGGTCTCGCGTATCGACCGGGAACATAATCCCGGCGGGGAGATGAGAGCCGTGAGGCGTCAAACAGCAATAAGCGGGATCAATCCCGCCGGGTCGAGCCGTGTCATGCGGCTCGACCCTCTTTCTCTGCCGCTCAGCTTTCATGCGCACGACACCCGCGCAGACGGCGGCGTGCGGAGGATAGAACTCCATCGCGAGCGTGTCGTGCTGCACCGTGCCGTCAAGGGCATGCGGATGGCTATCAACGTTCGCGTCAGCGACTTTCTCGGCGTCGCGCTGCGCGGTCTCGACGACGCGCAGACGCTGGTGCTGGTGCATCGCGATCCGTCCCTCAACATTCCGCTGTGCGTGAGCTCCGACCACGAGGAGATCGCCTCCGCGTGGCAGATGTGGAGCGACATCTTCGCGCTACCGCTCCTGGCGGAAGATGACCACAGCGAACCGGCCGCCCGCCGCCGCCGCCACAACGCCATCCGCGCCCGCCGCCCGAAATTTCTGGTGCGCCGCCGGGGCGGTAACCCGATCAATACCGACACCATCCATCGGGACGAACGCGAGATCATCGCGCGGGATTAGCTCGACAATTGCGAGCGAAGCGAAGCAATCCATGCCTCCACGCGCGGCGCTATGGATTGCTTCGCTGCGCTCGCAATGACGTGGAGGTAGCAACGTTACACTCGGCTGTCGTCCCCGCGCATGCGGGGATCCAGTACGCCGCGGCATATCGGTCCAATCATTGCTGTCTCTGGAATACTGGGTCACCCGCTCCAGTGCGCAATTGCGCACAAGGCGGGTGATGACAAGTGAGCGCGTGTCAGCGTTCTCGCGACGCATCCCGCCCGAGGTTTGCCGGAAAACTTCCCGCCCTTTTTGTCAAGGGCGCAGGGAAGACCGGGTGCTTGCTGCACCCGCGGTCTCGCGTGCGATTTGCGCAAACAAAACTGCACACGAGCATACAGGGCAGCGGGAACACTCCGGCCTTCCCTGCGCAATGGCTTTACGGCTTACTTCGTGCTCTCCCCGGAGAACGGCTCTTTTGCCTCCGTCGCCCCCGAGAAGCTTCGCTTCTCCAGGACTTAGCGCCAGCACCGCGACGCCCGAACCACACGACTTCGCCGTACGCGTCAGGCGCGTACGTCTATCGCGCCCTCAGCGTCCACCGCATCTCACCGCGCGTTCGTGACGTTCGCGAAGCGCCCCTCATCTGCCGTGAGACGGGCGAAGTTGTGCGACTGATTTGGGTGAGAACGAAAGCAGAATATTTTTGATTCCCGGGCTTGACACAATTTCGGAAAATCAGAAGTGATTTGCCCGTCGTGTTGATTTGTCGCGGTTACGCATCGCGATTGTGCTTGCGCGCAAAGCAAATCAGTTCGCAGCAAGTAGCCCGCATGAGCGCAACGATATGCGGGAGTCGGGGGAATGACGAAGGCCCCGGATGTCACTACGCGCGTCCGGGCTGCGCTCATGTCCGCTTCACAGCTAAAGCGACCGAATTATTGCGCCGCCACGAAATGACGCGATGTGCCAGGAGCGGACGTTTTGGCTCGCCAGATCCAGCCCGCTTGAATCCTCTACTGAGTTCGCCCATACACCACTGGTTGTGTTCAAAATGAGCGCGCGTAAAATTGCTCAGGGGTCGTCGAGATGCAGCCGGACGCCGTTATTCCGACGAACCTAATGTTCGTCATCGGCATACTATTCTTTTCCTTGATTCATGCGGCTGTAATCAAATTTTTCGAGCGAAAGCTGACCTTTGGGCAGGCCTACCTAATAATAGTGGTAACTACCATCGTCTCGGGCACGCTACTTGCAGTCTACACTTCTGCTAGGCCGCTGCTTGGCTTCTCCGAAACGTTAGACTTATTAGCGAACTTAGCAGCCCTGGTGCTGATGGGCTTCATGATCACACGACTGGCGGCGAACTACGGGATCAAGAAAGAAGGGCGGTTTAGTCTTGGAACGAAAGTGATGTTTACGATGCTCTTGATGGTCCTGATTTTCATGATCGCTTTGGCCGGCGTCATATTGCTCCTTGGAGGGAGCCTCTCGTAGTTGATCTGTTGCGAACGATGCACGCGACCCAAGTCCGCTTCGGGTCGTCATTCGCGACCGGGTCGAACCGGCAGCAAGTCCGGCCATGTCCGCTATGCCGCCGAAAGCGGAAGTAGGCAGAGCTGTAGCGTGCCCGCCCTCACAAGTGGAATGCTTGACGGTGGGCACGTCGCTGACGCGCCTTTGCCCACCCTACGAAGTCAGCGCATCACCGCGTCGGCCAGCAATCCCGCGAACAACAACAGTCCCGCGTCGCGGTTGGACTTGAAGACGCGCAGGCACAGCGCGGGATCGCTGATGTCCAATCGCCGGATCTGCCAGGCCAGATGCGCGGCGAAAGCCACGAGCCCGATCCACGCCGGCCAGCGCGCGCCGCCCAGCACCAGCGCCACGCCGATCAAGATCACTGCGAGCGAATACAACACCGCGAGCGCCCGGTGGGTGCGCGCGCCGAACAGGCGTGCGGTGGATTTGATGCCGATCAACGCGTCGTCCTCGGCGTCCTGATGCGCGTAGATCGTGTCGTAGCCGATCACCCAGGCGATCGAGCCGGCATAGAGCGCGAGCGCGGTCAGATCGATCCGCCCCAGGATCACTGCGAAGCCCATCAGCGCGCCCCATGAGAACGCCAGGCCCAGCACGACCTGCGGCCACCAGGTGATGCGCTTCATGAAAGGATAGACCGCGACGATGACCAGCGAGGCGATGCCGGTCAGAATCGCGAAACGGTTGAACTGCAGCAGCACCAGAAGTCCGATCAGCGCCTGCAGGACCAGGAAGGCGAACGCCTGCGTCACGCTGATCTGTCCGGCGGGCAACGGCCGCGACCGCGTCCGCTCGACCCGCGCGTCGAGATCGCGATCGGTGATGTCGTTCCAGGCGCACCCCGCCCCGCGCATGACAAAGGCGCCGATCAAGAACAGCACGATCACCAGCGGCAATTGCGAGACGTCGCGGGCAATGCCGGCGGCCAGCGCCGCCGACCACCAACACGGCATCAGCAACAGCCACGATCCGATCGGACGGTCGAAACGGGAGAGCCTCAGATAGGGCTGCGACCAGGATGGCGCGCGTGTATCGACCCAGTTGCCGGTGGCATCGGCAACGCGGGTGGTCGCGTCGCTCATCGGACTGGGATCATCGGGCGAGAACGTTGCCGTTCAGCGTATCGAAGGTGCTGCCGCCCTTCTTGACGGCCTGCGCCTCGGGGAGCGCCGCCGAAGAGCCGAGCACCTCGCTCAGGCTCGGACCGGCCGGTCCTCGCGTAGCCGCCTGCTGCGCGACGGCACAGACCTGATTCTGCATCTTCTCGGTGTTCTTGTGGCCGTTCTTGAGCTGGTCGGCGATCTGCGGCGGAATTCCGCATTTGGCCGAGTTGGTCTCGACATATTTGATCATCTTCACTTCGGCCGCGCCGAAATTTTTGATCAACTTGCAGGCCTCATCCGGCGGCGCCTTGCGGTCGCTCGCGGCCTTGATCATCTTGCCGCGCCGCTCGGCTTCCTCGCGCAGGGGAACGAAACCCTTCATGCAGGCGTCTGCCCCACCGCTGGCCTGTGGCGGCGGCCCACTGAAGCCGCTGGAAACCGGGGCGGCACCCTGTGACGGGAACGCCGACGGAGCGCCGACCGAGGCCGACGGCGCAGCGCCATTCACCGGCGGAAACGGTGAAGCGTTCGCAGGTGCTGCGCTCTGGTTGGGCAATGGCGCCGGAAAGGCACCTTGCGCAAAGGCGTGGCCCGCGTGGAACGTCACGGCGGCAGCGGTCAGCGGCACAATCAGGCGGCGGATCATCAAGAGTTGTTCTCCGGCGAGGTCAGGCAAAGCCCCAACGTGTCCCGAACGAAGCAGATTTGCGAAAAAGCTTTTTACGATTCCTGCCGCCGCTTAACAACCCGTGGATTGGGGCAGCAGCGCGGCGCAGCGACGCCCGGAAGCCAAAAATAGCCTCCGGATTCTAGCGCTTTAGGCTAAAAGCGCTCGGTAACGGAACCTTTACCGATGCCTGACCTCGATTTTCGCGCCCCTCGCCTGTTCGTCGATGCCCCCTTGGGTGAGGGTCAACGAATCGCGCTGGAGCGCAACCAGAGCAATTATCTGGGCAATGTGCTCAGGCTTTCCGCCGGCGAAAACATCCTGGTGTTCAACGGCCGCGACGGCGAGTGGCAGGCGCAGATCGAGGGCCGCAAACGGCCCGACGGCTTGAACATCGTCGCGCGCACGCGGCCGCAGGATCGCTTGCCCGACATCGCCTACATCTTTGCGCCGCTGAAACACGCCCGCCTCGACTACATGGTGCAGAAGGCGGTCGAGATGGGGGCCTCGGCGCTGCAGCCGGTGTTGACGCGGCACACCCAGGTTTCGCGCGTCAACGTTGAGCGGATGCGCGCCAATGTCATCGAGGCCGCCGAGCAGTGCGGCATCCTGAGCCTGGCTGAGGTTGCCGAGCCCGTTGCGCTCGACCGCTTTCTCGACAAGCGCGAAACCAGACGCCTGCTGGTGTTCTGCGACGAGGCGGTCGAGATCGGCAATCCCATCGAGGCGCTGGGACAGGGGTTAACCGCGACTGAGGGCATCGACGTCGTGATCGGCCCCGAGGGCGGATTTGCCGAGGAGGAACGGGCGCTCTTGCTGCGACAGCCCAGGACGTTGCGGCTATCCTTGGGCCCCCGCATCCTGCGCGCGGATACCGCTGGTGTCGCCGCGCTGGCGCTGGTGCAGGCGGCGCTCGGGGACTGGACCAGACCGGGCTAGCCCCAACGCGCCTCCCGATAAGCCACCGCCCATTAATTCAGTTGGTCAATCCCTGTCGAAACGCCGCCCCGGCCATGCTAAGGCCTGCGCCAACGAGGCCCCGGAACCCCGGGGAAACCCCAAACGAACCCTGGAACCCGGTTTTTCCGGATATTTGGACGTGAAATGACCGCGACCGCTGCCGTCAGAGGTGCTGCCGGATCCGCCGCCTGGGCGGACGCCCTACTATTGTCGTTTGCACAAGGCGGCTACGTCCAGGCCCACCCCGGCATCCTGCAGCCGGCGGAACCGTTCCTCGACCTCTCCGGCGAGGACATTCGCAAGAGCCTTTACCTGACCACCGACGCCTCCGGCGACGAGCTGTGCCTGCGCCCCGACCTCACCATTCCTGTGGCGCGCGATTATCTCGCCTCGGCCAGCGCCGGAAAGCCCGCAGGCTTCAGCTATCTCGGGCCGGTGTTTCGCTATCGCGGCGGCCAGCCGAGCGAGTTCCTGCAGGCCGGCATCGAATCCTTTGGCCGGCAGGACCGCGCCGCGGCGGACGCCGAAATGCTGGCGCTGGCGCTGGAAGCAACCACAGCCTTCGGACTGAAGGACGTCGAAATCCGCACCGGCGACGTCGCCCTGTTCACGGCGCTGATCGATGCGCTTAATCTCTATCCGGTGTGGCGGCGGCGGCTGATCAAGGATTTCAACCGCAAGGTCAGCCTCACCGCTGATATCGAGCGGCTGACGCTTGCGACCGCGCCCGGCCGCAACGAATATGAGGGCGTGCTGGCCGCACTTGCCGGCTCCGACCGCAAGGCGGCGCTGGCGCTGGTCACCGACCTGATGTCGATCGCCGGCACCACCAATGTGGGCGGACGCACGGTGGCCGAAATCGCCGACCGCTTCCTCGAACAATCGACGCTGAAGGGCGGCGCACTGCCGCGCGACGCGCTCGCCGTCATCAAGCGCTTCCTCGCGATCGCGGGCGACCCCGATGAATCGGTGGCGCAACTGCGCGCGCTCGCCGCGGACGCCAATCTCGATTTGTCGGCGGCGATCGATCAGCTCGAAAGCCGCGTCGGCTTCATGGCCGCACGCGGCATCGACACCAAGCTCGTGCGGTTTTCGACCTCGTTCGGCCGCGGACTCGACTACTACACCGGCTTCGAGTTCGAGCTGCATGCCAAGGGAAACAGCATGGGTAACGGCGTCGAGCCGCTGGTGGCGGGCGGGCGTTATGATGGCCTGATGACGCAGCTCGGTTCGCCCATGCCGATCCCCGCGGTCGGATTCTCGGTCTGGATCGAGGCCCTGACGCAACTAGGCCGGCCTGCCTCGCAAGGGAGCGCCACATGACCGCCCCCTTCGTTCTCGCCGTTCCCTCCAAGGGCCGCCTGCAGGAAAATGCCGAGGCGTTTTTCACGCACGCAGGCCTGTCGTTGGCGAAACCGCGCGGCGCGCGCGACTATCGCGGCACCATCACGGGCCTCGACAATGTCGAGATCGCCTATCTCTCGGCGAGCGAGATCGCTTCCCAGCTCGCGCGCGGCATGGTGCATCTCGGCGTTACCGGCGAGGATTTGTTGCGCGAAAGCATTGCGGAGGCGGACGAGCGCGTGCTGCTGATCGACAATCTCGGCTTCGGCAGCGCCAATGTCGTGGTCGCGGTGCCGCAGGCCTGGATCGACGTCCGCACCATGGCCGATCTCGACGACGTCACCACCGGTTTTCGTGCCCAGCATAACCGGCGGATGCGGGTCGCGACCAAATACATCAACCTGACGCGCAGCTTCTTCGCTTCCCATGGCGTGGTCGATTACCGCATCGTCGAGAGCGCCGGCGCCACCGAGGGCGCGCCGGCCGTCGGCACCGCCGAGATGATCGTCGACATCACAACGACGGGCGCCACGCTGGCCGCCAATGGGCTCAAGGTGCTGGACGACGGCGTGATCCTGCGCAGCCAGGCCAACCTCGTGGCGTCCCGCGATGCCGACTGGTCGACTGACGCCCGCGAGACCGCGCGCGTGATTCTGGATCACATCGCCGCGCGCGCCCGGGCCAGCAAATATCGCGAGGTGCGAACGCGTTTCGCCGGCTGCAACGATGCGCTGCTGGCGGAGGCGCACAACCGTTTTGGCGTGGTGGCGCCGTTCGGCGGGCCGACCTCGTCGGGCATGCTCACGCTGCACTGCCCGCCGATGCACCTTTACGCCCTCGGCAGCTTCCTGCGAGAACACGGCGCCGACACGGTGTCGGTCGCCTCGCTCGACTATGTGCTCGACCGGGAAAACCCGTTGTTTGCCAGGCTCGAGGCGTTCTTGCGGCAATAAGGCTGCCGTTTCGTTCATCGTTGCGACAGCTTCGCACAGGTAACATATACGGTTGAATAATCTGGGACCTGATCGATGATGCTCGGCTCTGACGTTTCTCGCCTGTCGACGACCACAGCCAGCGCCGCGGCGCAGGGGCTGTCGATTGTCGTGCCGTTGTACAACGAGGCGGCAGGGCTCGCTTTGCTGCACGAGCGGCTGGTCGGCCTCGCCCGCACACTGAAGGCCCGCTACGGCCTCGGATGCGAAGTGGTCTATGTCGACGACGGCAGCGCCGACAACACGCTGGCGATCGCGCGCACGCTCACCGCTGATGCGCTCGACATCCAGGTGGTGTCGCTGTCACGCAATTTCGGCAAGGAGGCCGCGCTGATGGCGGGGCTGGACCATGCGCGCCTTGGCGCTGTTCTGTTCATGGACGGCGACGGCCAGCATCCGCCGAGCCTGGTCGAAAAACTCGTCTCGCACTGGATCGAGGACGGCTACGACGTCGTCTATACGGCGAAGGCGCACCGCGACAATGAATCGCTCCTGCGCCGCCAGGCGGTGCACGGCTTCTACGCGCTGATCAATTGGGGCGCGCGGCAGAAAATCCCCGAGGACGCCGGCGATTTCCGCCTGCTGTCGCCGCGCGCGGCTACGGCGCTGCGCCAGCTTCCCGAGCGCAACCGCTTCTTCAAGGGCCTGTCGAACTGGATCGGTTTCCGCCAGATCCGCGTCGATTACGAGCCGGCGCCGCGCGCGCATGGCGTCACGACATTCAGCCCGGGCCGGCTGATCGGCCTGTCGATCGAGGGACTGACGTCGTTCTCGGTGGCGCCGCTGCGCTTTGCGAGTCTGCTCGGCGTGCTGCTGGCGATCAGCGCCTTCCTGTTCGGCCTGACCATTCTCTGGGAGGTCTGGACCACCGGCAAGCAGGTCCCCGGCTATCCCTCGCTGATGATCGGCATGATGACGATCGGCGGCGTGCAGCTCATCATGATCGGCATCGTCGGCGAATATATCGGCAAGATCCTCTCCGAGCTGAAGGCGCGTCCGATCTACTTCGTCGCCGAGCACTCCGAAAAGCGTGCCGATGGCGAGACGGCGGCGAGCGCCACCGAGCGGACCGCCGCCGAATGAACGACGCTGCGCTGCGCCGGATCTGGCTGTGCGCCGACGATTACGGGCTGGCCGATGGCGTCAACCGCGCCATTCGCGATCTGATCTCCCGCGGCCGTCTCAATGCCACTTCGGTGATGGTGGTTGGCGCAGCGATCGGCCGCGCCGAGGTCGCCGCGTTGCAGGACGTCGTGGCGGCGAGCCCGCGCTGCGCGATCGGCCTGCACGCGACGCTGACCGCACCGTTTCGTCCGCTGACGATGCACTTTCGGCCGCTCAATGGTGGTCTGTTCCTGCCGTTTCCGACCATGCTGCGATCGGGGCTGTTGCGGCGGCTCGATCCGGGACTGATCGAGGACGAGATGCTCGCCCAGCTCGCGGCCTTCAAGGCACTGTTCGGCCGTGCGCCCGCTTTCGTCGACGGCCACCAGCATGCGCAACTCTTTCCGCAGGTGCGCGACGCCTTCCTTCGCGCGGTGAAGGAAGCTGCCCCCGGCGCCTGGGTCCGCCAGGGCGGACGCCTCAAGCCGCTGGCCGGGCTGCTCGGCGCCCCGAAGGCGCTGGTGCTCGACGTTCTCAGCGCGCAATTCCGCAAGCGCGCCGCCCGTGCCGACATCCCGTTCAATCCCGCCTTCGCCGGCGCCTATGATTTTTCGCAAGCGCCCGATTTCGGCGTGCTGATGGGTGAGTTCCTTGAAGGATTGCCGGAAGGCGGGCTCGTGATGTGCCACCCTGGTTTCGTCGACGAAACGCTCAGGAGTCTCGACCCCCTCACCACCCAGCGCGAGGCGGAACACACGTTTCTGGCAGGCGATCGATTCCCGACATTGCTGGCGGCGAATAAAGTTACATTGAGCTGATAAGACTCGGGTAATCCCGGCGTTTTGTCGCATACCAAAATTTAATTCGGCCACCCACTACTTGCGACACAAAGCCCGCCCTACATCTTCCCGGCGCGTTGACGACGATCCGACGCGAGGGAGAGGGCCATGACACCGCAAGAACGCCAACTGATTGACGATCTTTTCGACCGGCTTGCCAAGCTGGAAAGCGCCAAGCGCGATCCCGAGGCGATGTCGGCGATCATGCAGGGCCTGCGCAATGCGCCCAATGCGGTCTATGCGCTGGTGCAAACGACGCTGGTGCAGGACGAAGCGCTGAAGCGCGCCGACATGCGCATCCAGGAATTGGAAGCGGGCGCGGGTCAGCAAGCTCAATCCGGCGGCTTCCTCGATTCGATGCGCGATGCGATCTTCGGGCAGAACCAGCAACATGGTTCGGTGCCCAACGTTCGCGCGCCCGAGATCGCCGGCGGCAGCCGGCCGGCCTGGAACACCGGACAGGTGCTGCAGCAGAACCAGGCGCCCGGGCAATATAATCAGCCCGGACAATACAATCAGCCAGCCTACGCCCAGCCGGGCGCGCAGCAGCAGTCGCCGTTCGGCGGCGGCGGCTCGTTTCTCGGAACGGCGGCGGCCGCCGCGGTCGGCGTGGTCGGCGGATCGATGCTGGCCGGCAGCCTCCGTTCGATGATGGGCGGCAGCGGCAACCAGCAAAGCTTCGGCGACACGGCGGGCCATAGCGGTGGAATCGAAGACCGCAGGCCATGGAGCGACCAGTCCGGCGGCAATCTGGCGCGTGACGCCGGAGTCAACGACATCGGTTCGCGCGGCTCGTCCAGCCAGCGCGCCGACAACAACGATAATGATTCAGGTTCGCGGCAGGGCTTCTTCGATCAGGCCTCGCACGACGATGATAACGACATGGATCATGATGGCGACGGCTTCGACGGCGACGATGGCGATGGGGACAGCGATTACGCGTGATCGGCGTCTGAGTTGAAAATGAGAAACGGCCGCCCGATCGGGCGGCCGTTTTTATTTGTAGCCCGGATGGAGCGAAGCGCAATCCGGGACAGTCGCTCCGCGGTGAGATCGCCCCCGGATTTCGCTTCGCTCCATCCGGGCTACGGGTTACCGGCTCAGATCACCACGACCCTGGCGCCGACGCCGACGCGGCCGTAGAGATCGATGACGTCTTCATTGCGCATCCGGATGCAGCCGGACGACACGTTGGTGCCGATGGTCCAGGGCTCGTTGGAGCCGTGGATGCGATAGAGCGACGAACCCAGATACATCGCGCGCGCGCCGAGCGGATTTTGCGGACCGCCTTCCATGTGCCGCGGCAAATCGGGACGGCGCGCCAGCATTTCCGGCGGCGGCGTCCAGGCCGGCCATTCCTTCTTTGCCGAGACCGTCTTGACGCCCGACCAGGTAAAGCCGGGGCGGCCGACGCCGACGCCGTAACGCAGCGCCTTGCCGTCGCCCTGCACCAGGAACAGGAACTTGTTCGGGGTGTCGATCACGATGGTGCCCGGGCTTTCCCTGCCGTGATACTCGACCACCTGCTTTTCGTATTTCGGATCGAGCCGGTGCTGCGAGGGGTCGAACGCTTCCTCCTCCTCCCGGCGCATCGACTGCGGATCCATCGGCGGCAGCAACGCACGCCGCCCGCCATATCCGTAATCGGGCTGCGTCTGATAGGCCGGTTGTTGCTGATAGCGCCCGCCCTGCGGCGCATCGCCGAACAGGAATTCGATGAAGCCGCCCCCCATCCTGGAGCGTTCGGCAGAAGCCATGCGCACCGGCGCCGGCTCTCGGGCGTAGATCACAGTGGGTTCGGCAGTGGACGAGGCGTCGATCGCAAGAGCCTCACTGGCGAAGCAAAGGCAGGACGCGCTCGCGAGGAGCGCAAGGGAGATTTTTCCGGACATCGACGTACTCTGTACTGTTCGTCACTGCGGGTTGGCGGCGGCGCGACGAACGCCGCGGCATGCGATCAATACAAATCAAAACCTAATCGGTTTGGTAAACAGATCAGCCGTTTCGATTCACCATTTCGGCAATCGCGCGCGGATTTACCCGGTAGCGTTTATTTTGCATGAACGCGCTGCCCTCATGGTTAATCGTTGGTGTGCGGCCGCAGGCAATCCGCCGACACGCGATGTTCCGGCGTGAACCTCACGTTAAATGGCATCGGTCTAAAACACACGCGAAGTGAAGGGGTGGGAAAAACTCATGTCGGTAAATCGCAAACGTTTTCGTATCGAACAAGCCCTTCTGGGCGACGCGCCTATTGTCATGCCTGCCGTCGAAGGCGGAGAAATCGGCCCGATGCATCGTGAGATCATGGCCGAGCTGCGCGCGATCCGCACACAGATGGCCGGCTTCGGTCACGCCCGCGACGGTTCGACTGTCGCCACGGATATCACGCGCGAGACCGCCGACGCCCACGCGTTGCTGGAAACCTACCGCGCCCAGATCGAGCAGTGCGCGAAGCTGAAAGTCGAGCTCGATCTCATTCACGACGCCATCAACCGCACCAAGCGCGAAATCGCTACCCTGCACGGCAACAGCTTTGACGGCCAGGAAATGGCCAAGGTCAATGGCGAGCTCGGCGCCGTCGTTGGCGGCACAGAACAGGCCACCCAGCAGATTCTCGAGGCCGTCGAGGCGATCGACCAGGCCGCCACCGCATTGTCCAAGAACATCTCGCCCGACCAGCAGAAGCTGCTCAGCGAGGAAATCCAGGAACGCGTCGTCGCGATCTTCGAGGCCTGCAATTTCCAGGACTTGACGGGCCAGCGCATCAGCAAGGTGATGCAGACGATGAAATTCATCGAAAAGCACATCATCGAGATGATGGAAATCTGGGGTGGCGTCGATGCCATCAAGGCGCACGCGCCGCCGATCGTCGATACGCGCGAAGGAGACGCCAAGCTGCTGAACGGCCCGAAGCTGGACGGCGACGACGGTCACGCCTCGCAGAACGACATCGACGCCCTGTTCGATTGATCGGACTGGTTAACGCTGACTAAACAAAACGCCGGCTCGACGCCGGCGTTTTTTGTTTACTCCGCCTCATCCTCCACTGTCATCGTCCGCCTTGTGCGCAATTGCGCACTGGAGCGGACGATCCAGTATTCCAGAGACGTCAGTAATTCAGCGGAGAAGCCGCGGCGTACTGGATGCCCCGACGGAGCCTGTCATCGGGCTCGCCGAAGGCGAGACCCGGTGGCGGGGCATGACGGCAAGGAATATGGTTTGCCTCACGCCCGCGGCGCGCAGCGGACGTAGACCATATTGCCGTAACGGACCGCGGCATCCTTTTCGATGAAGCGCGTCACCAGCACGCGGCCATCGAACGAGACGATCTCGCGGTCCTGTTCGCCGCCGGCCGGACCGGCCGGACCGATATAGTTCTTGCCGCTTGGGCTGCCCTTGAGGCGCAGTTCCTGCGGGGTGGCCTGGTCAGCCAGATGCATGACGACGCCGCCGGAAGTGCCGGCGCTGATCACATAGGGCTGCTTGCATTGCCCGCGCGCCGCCGCTTCGGTGCGGGCGCGGTCATTGGGATTCTGGAACGAGGCGAGGCCCCAGCGGCCGACGATCTCGTCGGAGCGGATGGTCGCGGGCATTTCGGGCGCAACGCCGGGCTCGGCGTCGGGCGCCGGACTGGACGACAGCGACGGCAGACTCATGCTGCTGCACCCCGCCAGCAAGGCCGTCAGCGCCGACGCGATCGCCAGATTGGCAACCGTACGCGCATTACGTGAGCTGATCATCGTATTCCCCCGAGCAAATCCTTAGGCCGCTCCCGTCAAGCAGCCAACCGTAAAAAGCCTGCCGGAGCAATGACGTCGGTTAAAATTACGCCGCTGCGCCGATTTGGTTTCCGTGGCAGCATCCTATATTGGCCTCAAGAAGGCTTTAACCCCCTTGTTTGCTTGACAGGATCAGCGCCAAGCCATATTTCCCGGCCCCACGTTTAGCACTCAAATACGAAGATTGCTAAGGGTCGTGCTGTCCCGCCCCGGGCCGGCGTCGAATAGCCGGCATTCCCAGCCATTCTCGATGGCACAGACCTGAAACCACGCCTTCCAACGGAACTTCAAGAGGAGACGTCATGGCCAAATCCAAATTCCGCCCGCTGCACGACCGCGTCGTGGTCAAGCGCATCGATGCCGAAGAGAAGACCAAGGGCGGCATCATCATTCCGGACAGCGCCAAGGAAAAGCCGTCGCAGGGCGAAGTCACCGCTGTCGGCCCGGGCGGCCGCGACGAGGCCGGCAAGCTGATTCCGATCGACCTCAAGGTCGGCGACCGCGTGCTGTTCGGCAAATGGTCGGGCACCGAGGTCAAGCTCGACGGCGAGGAACTCCTCATCATGAAGGAGTCCGACATCATGGGCGTGCTGACGTAAGCCACCGCGCAAACCAGTCGTCATGCCCGGGCAAAAGCGCGAAGCGCGTCTTCGCGCTAGATGACCCGGGCATCCTTCTTCGGAAGAGTCTTACTCAGGCGATGGATTGCCGGGTCAAGCCCGGCAATGACGAGCTAACAACGCGGCAAATGGCCGTACCCATCATTTCCAGGAGCAATTCACATGGCTGCCAAAGACGTTAAATTTTCCGGCGACGCCCGCGACCGCATGCTGCGCGGCGTCGACGTTCTCGCCAACGCGGTGAAGGTGACGCTCGGTCCGAAGGGCCGCAACGTCGTGATCGAGAAGAGCTTCGGCGCTCCCCGCATCACCAAGGACGGCGTCACCGTCGCCAAGGAAATCGAACTCGAGGACAAGTTCGAGAACATGGGCGCGCAGATGCTGCGCGAGGTCGCCTCCAAGACCAATGACACCGCCGGCGACGGCACCACCACCGCAACCGTGCTGGCGCAGGCGATCGTGCGCGAAGGCGCCAAGTCGGTTGCCGCCGGCATGAACCCGATGGACCTCAAGCGCGGCATCGACATCGCGGTCCACGCGGTCGTCAAGGACATCGAGAAGCGCGCCAAGCCGGTCGCCTCCTCCTCCGAGGTCGCCCAGGTCGGCACCATCTCGGCCAACGGCGACACCGCCATCGGCAAGATGATCGCGCAGGCGATGCAGAAGGTCGGCAATGAAGGCGTGATCACGGTTGAGGAGAACAAGTCGCTCGATACCGAGGTCGACATCGTCGAGGGCATGAAGTTCGACCGCGGCTACCTGTCGCCCTACTTCATCACCAACGCCGAAAAGATGACGGCCGAGCTCGAAGACGTCTACGTGCTGCTGCACGAGAAGAAGCTCTCCGGCCTGCAGTCGATGCTGCCGGTGCTGGAAGCCGTGGTGCAGTCCGGCCGCCCGCTTTTGATCATCGCCGAGGACGTCGAGGGCGAGGCCCTGGCGACCTTGGTGGTCAACCGCCTGCGCGGCGGCCTGAAGGTCGCCGCCGTCAAGGCGCCGGGCTTCGGCGATCGCCGCAAGGCCATGCTGGAAGACATCGCGATCCTGACCGGCGGTCAGCTGATCTCGGATGAACTCGGCATGAAGCTCGAAAGCGTCACCATCAACATGCTCGGCCGCGCCGGCAAGGTGGTGATCGACAAGGAAAACACCACGATCGTCAAGGGCGCCGGCAAGAAGAAGGACATCGAAGCCCGCGTCACGCAGATCAAGGCGCAGATCGAGGAAACCACCTCGGACTACGACCGCGAGAAGCTGCAGGAGCGTCTGGCCAAGCTCGCCGGCGGCGTCGCGGTGATCCGCGTCGGCGGCGCGACCGAGATCGAGGTCAAGGAAAAGAAGGACCGCGTCGAGGACGCCCTCAACGCGACCCGCGCGGCCGTCCAGGAAGGCATCGTGCCGGGCGGCGGCGTGGCGCTCTTGCGCGCCAAGAAGGCCGTCGGCCGCATCAACCACGACAATTCCGACGTCCAGGCCGGTATCAACATCGTGCTGAAGGCGCTGGAAGCTCCGGTTCGCCAGATCTCGGAAAACGCCGGTGTCGAAGGCTCGATCGTGGTCGGCAAGATCCTCGAAAACAAGTCCGAGACCTTCGGCTTCGACGCCCAGACCGAGGAATATGTCGACATGGTCGACAAGGGCATCATCGACCCCGCCAAGGTGGTTCGTACCGCGCTGCAGGACGCTTCGTCGGTCGCAGGCCTCCTGGTGACCACCGAAGCCATGGTCGCCGAATTGCCGAGGGAGCCGGCGCCGGCGATGCCGGGCGGTGGCGGCGGCATGGGTGGAATGGGCGGAATGGGCTTCTAGGCCCAGCCCATCCTCACGCAAGCAGATCGAAGGCCGCCTCCGGGCGGCCTTCTTTTTTGGCTCCGAGACTGCGAGTCGCAGGCCGGACGCGGTTATTCGTGACGCCAGACTTTGATTGCCGATATGAGCAGCAGCGCGGCCAGCACTGGCAACAATATTGAGTTCGGCACGAAGCCCAGCAACAGGCCGCCGATGAATGTCCCGACAATCGACCCGGCGGCCATAACCAGCAGGAACAGCTTGTTCCGGCCGATCACCGAGAAGCTGTCATCCATGCTGTAGCGGGTGAATCCCACCAGCATGGTTGGCAAGCTAACCGCCAGCGACAGGCTGCCCGCCAGTTTGATATCCGCGCCGAACAGCAGAACCAGGGTCGGGATTAGAAACTCACCACCGGCTACGCCCAGCAGCGATGCGATCACGCCGATGACAAAGCCGGCAATGATCCCGGACGCCATAAGCGACGCGCCCGTAAGCGCCGGCGATCCCGCCACGGTATCATGAGCGAACAGCAGGATGCCGGCGATCAGCACCAGCAGTGCCGCAATAACGCGGTAGAGCGTTTCCGACTGAAGCCTCGTTGCCCATCCCGCACCAACCCACGCGCCAGCGAGGCTGCCGGCAAGCAGGTTGACAATGACCGGCCAGCTTGCGGCAACTGCAGCAAACGGCACGGTACTGGCGCGGAACGGCAGCGCAGTGGCGACCACGACAAGGCTTATCGCCTTGTTCAGGATAACGGCCTCAAGGCCATGAAAGCGAAAGAGGCTGATCAGGACGGGTAGTCGAAACTCGGCACCGCCGAGGCCGATCAAGCCGCCTAGCGTTCCAATGAGAGCGCCAGCACCGAATGCTAGCGGCTTAGAGCGCTTGATGATTTCAGGCATGGCAGCACGACAGCTTGGGAGCTTTGGATACCCGCGATCCGTCGTGCCGGTGTGCTGCACACCCTGCTTACGGCAGAGTGTGGGGTACTTAGCTTATCAGTTAGCAGGGCAGCGTCTAGCCGCCCTTTGGAGAGAATGCGTCTGCCGATGGCGCGCGCGAGGTGCCGGTGAGTACCTTACCGGTCCACGGCAAAACGGGCAGGATGACGCCTCCTCACGGCCTTCTTTTTGGCCGAAGACGCCGAGGTTTGCTAACTAGGACGTCACCGACTCCATCGTTTCAGGGAATTTCATATGCGCGCGCGCTTCCTTCTCCTGCTCGGTCTGATCACGGTCTCCCCGAGCCTCGCTTTCGCCCAGATGAAACTCCCCTCCAAGACGGCGCCGGGCGCGACCGAGACGCGCTATTTCACCGCGATCGACGGCCTGATGGACGGCAATGCCGACGTCATCCTGAAGGAAACCCGGCAGGGCAAGACCGTCACCGCGGCCGTGCTCGACGTCTGCTATCCTGCCGCGAAGGGCTCCGATCGCAAGGACCGCTTCATCGCCAACCTCACCGTCAGCGGCCAGAGCCTGACCGGCACGACGCAAAGCGTCGGTGACAAGCTGCCGGTCACCGTCAAGCTGTCGCGCAAGCCTGTCGCGGACACGTTCGAATTCCGTGGCCAGATCACGATTGGCCAGGCCGTGACCGAGGTGACCTCGACGGACAATTCCGATCTCAGCGAGAAGGAATTCCTCGACAACCAGACCAGTGACGACGGCATCACCCCGGCGCCGAAGGATTTTACCGAGGTCTCGCCGGAAGCGTTCGGCGTGCGGGTCAAGCTCGACGCCGCGCTCGATTTCCTCAAAAGCCTCAAGGGCGAGGCCGTCGAGGTCGGGCTGTCGAGCCTTTCGATTTCCTGCGATGCGCTGCGCGCCGGCGAGCAGACCATCAACCTCACGGCCGATCCGGAGCGCACTGCTGCACTGATTGCGAAGGCCAAATCGATGCCGGGCGTGGTCGCAGCGGGATGGACCAGCGGCTCTGTCGAGATGGACCGCGCCATCCGTTTCGCGGCCGCCGAATGGCGCGACGGCGACAAGATCAACAAGGAGAAGATCGCATCGGCGATATCAGCCGTTCTCTCCAGGACGCTCGCAGCCAAGGCGGCGGGCTCCGACTGGGACGCCAATACCGGAAAACTGACATTGACCTTCAAGCGGCCGAGCCCGGTCTATCCGGCGCTCGCGCTCACCGAAAGCGTCGAGGTCACCGCCCTGGTCTCGCCGGACAAGCCCGGTGCGTCGGACAGGCTGATGCTGTGGATCTCGAGCCCGGTGATCACGACCGCGGATGAAGGCGCGGGCGCGAAGCTGAACCTGTCGGAAGAGTCCACCGGCGACGAGGAAGGCGGCGAGCCGAAGGACGACAATGGTTCGGTCGAAGCGCTGGCCAAGGAATTCAAGGGCCAGCGCTGGGACGCCGACAAGAGTGTGTGGAAATGATCCGCAGGCCGGCACGATAGGGCGACCGGCAAGCTGCGCGCGTATCCATGCCTCCGCCGCGGTAAAGCGCGCAATGATCTTGCTCCCGGGCCCTGATTGTTAAGATTCGATTCAGCTTAGAGGAACATCATCGGCTCTCCGAAATCTGGGTCACGCCATGCAAGACCGCGAGCCGAGTACCTCTGAGAGCATCTGGTCGGGGAATGTGGTTGCCGGGCAGTGGCGGGAGCAACGCGCGAGCCTGTGGAATTTCCTTAAATCCGATCGCGACGAAGTATTGGTGGTGCGGGAGCCATTTGGCGATCAGGCACGCGCCGCTGTGCTGGTCGCTGCAGCGGTGGTGGCAAGCTTTGGACTGGGATGGGCCGGCGGCCTGAACTGGCCGCAGTTCGCAAGCGAGCTTGGTCTGGTAGAAGTTGCGCAGAAAGAAACGCCCTCGCCGCGAATTTCCGAAGCACGATCAAGCGGCAGGATTGAAGGCGCTCGAAAGACGGCATCGGCGTCAGATGCGCCCGCCATTGTCGGCAGCATTCCCAAGCCGTCCGCCCTGTTGCCGGGCGGTGCACGCCCGTCTGCGGGCCCGGCCTCCCAGGCCAATGCGGGCCCTTCCGCCGCCGTGATCGCGATGCGGCAGCCCCTGGTGGCGGCGCCGGAAACCAAGCCGGCGACGATTCCCGGTTGGACGGTTGTTGATGTCAGGGACGGCACCGCTGTTCTCGAAGGTCCTGACGGAATTCGGATGGCCGCACGCGGCGACACAATTCCCGGTCTAGGACGCGTGGAGTCCATCGTGCGCTGGGGCAACCGCTGGGTCATTGCCACCGCCAGCGGATTGATTGCGACGCAGTAACAGAGCTCATGGTCGACCGTTATCTGCAGATCAAGGCTGCAGGCGTTTGGTCATGAACAGGCTAAGCGGGTCAGACGTGTAGGTGCCGAACGGCAGACATTCCTGATAGCCAGATGCGCGATAGAGCCCGATCGCCTCTGGTTGCCTGATGCCTGTCTCCAGACTGATACGGCTGACGTGCTTCTGGCGCGCGGCATCTTCCAGTGCAACAAGCAAACGTCGACCTAAACCAGTTCCCCGGGCTTCCCTACGTACGAACATGCGCTTTATTTCGGCATGTCCAGGCGCGATGATCCGAAATGCGATCGATCCGAGAAGTTCTCCGTTACGGCGCGCGGCGAGAAAGACCGCGTCGGGTGCTGCAAGCGCATCCACGTCCACGACGTGATTGCTTTCGGATGGATACAGCGCCTGCAGGTATGCACCCGATTCGGCGAAGATAAGCCGCACGTCCGCCTGCCTCGGATCCTCGGGCCCTATGCTGATCTCAGGCTTACTCATCTTCGGCCATTTGGCACACGAGGCCTAGAGCGGAATGACTTTTCTTCGAAACGTCATCCCGCTCTATCTCTTCGATTTGAGCATGATCTTTTCGGAAAACCGGTACCCACTTTTCCGGATCATGCTCTAGTTCGTGTTGATGCGAAACCGCAGCGTCTTCGCGCCGATGAACGACACGAGATCGCCCTGCCGTTTCCAGGTGGCCGCTTCCGTGAGCGCCGCGATCAACTCGTCATCGGCCTGAGCCCGGTCCGGCGGACAGGGCCGGTTTTGCATCGCGCCGGCGACGAAGATCACGGTGTTGCCCGCCACCGAAAACTGGCCCTTGCCGCCCTTGCACCAGAGTTCGAGGACCACCTCGCCGGCATCGCCGATCTCCAGATTGGGGATCCGCTTGGATCCGGGCTGGCGGTTCACGTCGAGCTGCATTTCCGTCCCGAACGGAAAGCCGTCATCGGCCAGTGCCGGGCTGAAATGCAGGGCGGTGGCGATCAGCAAGAGCGAAGTGGCGCCTGCCCGGGCCGTGCGTGCGAATGAAATCATGCTATCTCCCGAAAAATACCAGACCTACCGCGCCGCGCGCCGTTCTATTGGACAACGACGTGGTTGGCTAGGGCGTGTACGCAGAGATCGGGATCGCCGAGACATTCCGGATAACGGACTCTGAAAGCGCGCAACGTGGCCTTGGCTGGTCAAAACCGGGCACGTCTGTAAAATCTTTGACATATTGGTCCTGGGTTTTGTTGAGCCGTCCCAACAGTCGTTTGCCAGGAAGGGTCCTGTCGCGGTGAAGCAGCGAACCGTCGTCGTGAATGACCGGATGCAGCGGGGTTATCGATACGTTCTCGCTGCACCCGTTGGCCGCAACTTTGACCCGGACTTCCACCCCGAACTCACGCCGGCGGAAATGCTGCGCCTTGGCGTCTTCGGCGGAAAATACATGACCGATTGCAAGAACGAGTTTCCGGCCAGTTGGTTCGCAAAGGCAAAACTCTCCCCGAAACGCGCAGACGCCAAGCTGAATTTCTTTGGAGTTGCTGCCAGCCAGCCGCTCTCGGTGTGGCGCAAGAAGGGCTGGATACACCCCGAAGACCCGCGCGGCTGGTTTCAATGGTACTGCCGCTATTATCGCGGACGGCGGCTTCCGGACGAAGATACACGACAGATCAAACGCTGGGCGGCGATCCGAAGGCACGTGCGCCAACTGCAGATGAATTGCGAGCCGGGCGATCTTTTCTGCCGGAAGCGTCAACGGCAGGCGCTGCTGCATTGGGCTTATGACAGCCGGAAACTCTGAAACCTCCGTGGGAAGCGCCGGCGGCAATCACAAGATTCCGACTGCTTGGTGCGTCCAGCAAGAGTTGAGCACGCAAGGCTCAAGCAATAAGCAAAGGAGCTATTTTTCATTCACTTCCTGATGCAGCAACGCTTTGACTGTTGCGATGAACTGAGGTGGGATCAGGCGTGCGCCTGGATGCGCGTTCAAATCAGGGAGAGATCCGATGTGCGCGGGTGATGACAAGAACTGTCCGGAATTCGAATTGCACCATCGCAAGTTCAAGGAAACGCTTGATCGCGAACGCCGATCGTTCCTGAGGTCCAGCTTCGCCGCAGCCGGAGGCGCCGCAGCGATGACCGCGGGCGGTATTTCTCTGGTGACGCCGCAGATGGCGGCTGCTGCCGAAAAGAACCAACCCGCCAAGCGATCCTATCATCATCTGCCGGCAACTGCCGAAACTGTGCATTGGGGCTATTTCAGCAAGAAACTGAAACCGCAGGTCGAGATCGATTCCGGCGACTTCATTACCATTGAGGCGTTGACTCACCATGCCAATGACGACGCCGAGCGCATGGTGAAGGGCGATCCCGGCGCCGAAAGCGTGTTCCTGTGGACCAAGGAAAAGAAGGGCGTGAACCGGCGCGGCGCCGGACCGATGGATGCCTCGCTATTCGGGCGTGGCGCCGGCGAGGGCCTTGGCGTGCACATCTGCACAGGCCCGGTCTACGTCCGCGGCGCCCAGGACGGCGACGTGATCGAGTTGCGTATTATCGACGTCACGCCCCGGCCATGCGCCAATCCGCAATATCGTGGAAAAGCCTTCGGCAGCAACGCGGCGGCATGGTGGGGCTTTCACTACAAGGACTTGTTGACCGAGCCTAAACCGCGCGAAGTGATCACGATCTACGAGGTCGACGCGTCAGGCGAACGCAACTGGGCGAAAGCCGTGTACAATTTCCAATGGACTCCACAGACCGATCCTTCGGGCGTCGTGCACAAAACCATCGACTATCCCGGCGTTCCGGTCGATCACTCCACGATCAAGGAGAACCACGGCATCCTGAAGAATGTGCGCATTCCGATACGTCCGCATTTCGGCGTCATCGGCCTGGCGCCGAAGGAAGCCGATATCGTCGATTCAATTCCGCCGAGCTATACCGGAGGCAACATCGACAATTGGCGGATCGGCAAGGGCGCCACGATGTATTATCCGGTCGCAGTCGAAGGAGGCCTGCTGTCTGTTGGCGACCCGCACGCCTCGCAGGGAGACTCCGAGCTTTGCGGCACGGCCATCGAAAGCTCGCTGAACGGCACCTTCCAGATCATTCTGCACAAGAAAGCCGACCTCGTCGGCACGGCTCTCGAAGCCCTCGACTATCCGATGCTGGAAACCAGGGATGAGTGGCTAGTGCACGGCTTCAGCTTCGCCAATTATCTCACCGAGTTGGGAGACAAGGCGCAGTCAGACATTTACTCGAAATCGTCGGTTGACCTGGCTTTGCGCGATGCGTTCCGCAAGATGCGTAAATTCCTGATGACGACCAAGAAGCTGACCGAAGATGAGGCGATCTCTTTGATTACGGTTGGCGTCGACTTCGGCATCACCCAGGTGGTCGATGGAAATTGGGGCGTCCATGCGGTCATCAAGAAGGATATCTTCGCCGGAGGCGAGACCTGATCCAAAAACACCGGGGTGGTCGGTTCCGGCATGAGCTTGGCCGCGTTTGATTACGCCCGTCGGTCTTGCGAGACCACACGCGAAACGGGGCCTCAGTACGAATCCCATACCGGTAACAAATCCCCGCGGCGTCGGCCGCGGGGATGGTCGGCGGATCGCCCCGACGGCGGCTATTCAAGCACCATCAGCGTGAACGGATGGACGTAGGCCTGCAGCGTCACCAGCACGCCGACGAGGCAGGCCAGCACGATCGAATGCAGGAAGACGTAACGCAGGATCGAGCCTTCGTGGCCGTACCAGTTGGTCGCCGTCGAGGCGACGACGATCGATTGCGCGTCGATCATCTTGCCCATGACGCCGCCGGAGGAGTTGGCGGCGGCCATCAGAATGGGCGACAGGCCGAGCTGTTCGGCGGTGATCCTCTGCAGATTGCCGAACAGCACGTTGGAAGCGGTGTCCGATCCCGTCAGCGCCACGCCGAGCCAGCCGAGCAGCGTGCCGAAGAAGGGATAGAGCACGCCGGTGGCGGCAAAGGCGAGGCCGAGCGTGGCGTCGACGCCGGAGAGCCGCGTCAGCGTGCCGATGGCGAGCATCGCCGAGATCGTGATCAGCGAGATCGCGCACAGCCTGATGGTGCGGCCATATTCCGCAACCATCTTCAGCGGCGAGAAGCCCATCAGGAAGCCGGAAATGATCGCGGCGATCAGCATGCCCGTCCCGGTGAAGGACAGGTAGGTGAAGTCGAACAGCGCCGCCTCCGGCGTCGGCTTCGCGGCCACCGGCGGAATCTTGTTGATCATATTGTGCAGCTCGGGCACCTGGTATTTCCAGGCGAAGTTCGCGTTCGCCCAACCCTTGAACGCGCCGGTGCCCCAGATCAGCATTACGACGCAGACGATGATCCACGGCAGCAGCGCGCTCCAGAGCTGCGCCTGGCTGAGCTTCGCCGTATTCAGAGGCTTGGCGGGCTTCATGGTCGCCGCCGATTCATCTTTTCCGCGCAGCGCCGGGGACAGCCAGAGCTCCCGGGGTTGCCAAACCTTGAGGAACAGGATCAGGCAGCCCATCGAAATCAACGAGGCGCCGATATCGACGATCCAGGGGTTGATGAAGTTCGAGATCACAAATTGCGGAACAGCAAACGAGACGCCGGTGACGAGAATGGCCGGCCAGATCGCGATCATGCCGCGCCAGCCCGCAAACGCCCAGATCAGCCAGAACGGCACGATCAGCGAGAAGAACGGCAATTGCCGGCCGACCATCGCACCGAGGACATAGGGGTCGAGGCCGGTCACGGAGGCCAGCCCCTGGATCGGCGTGCCGAGCGCGCCATAGGCGACCGGCGCGGTGTTGGCGATCAGCGAGAGGCCCGAGGCGGCCAGCGGCGAGAAGCCGAGCCCGATCAGGATCGCGCCGGTGATCGCGACCGGCGTGCCGAAGCCCGATGCGCCTTCGAAGAACGCGCCGAAGGCGAACGCAATCAGAAGAAGCTGCAGCCGGCGGTCGGTGGTGACACCGCCGATCGCGCGCTGCAGCAGCTCGAACCGCCCGGTCTCGACCGTGATGCGGTAGAGAAAGATGACGTTGAGCACGATCCAGCCGATCGGAAAGAAGCCGATCACGACGCCGAGCAGCGAGGCGCGGATCGACATGTCGGCAGGCATGGTGAAGATGCCAATGGTGATCACGTTGGCAACGATCAGCGCGATGATGGCCGCGAGATGCGCCTTGACCTTGCCGCTGGCGATCAGCACCAGCAGCGTGACCACAGGCAGGGCGGCGGCGATTGTCGACAGCGCGGCGTTGCCAAGCGGATTATAGTGTTGATCCCACATTGCGGTTCTCCCCGACATTGTTATTGGCACGCCCGCCGGCATGGACGGCCGGCTCACCTGGCGGATGCGGGGCCACCTCTCAAAGGCGGGATTGGGCGCTTCTGGCTTCGCCAAAAGTCCGCTCACAACCTCGCGAAGTTCGATGGCCGCCGCCCCTCGCCGTTTCGGCCATGCTAGTCTCTCGGCGCATGCTGCGACAAGCTGCCGCAGGCTAGAAATCAAGTAAATTTGGTCGCCCACCCTCTAATTCTTCCATTCCATCAAGGTCTTGAGGGCCTTCCTCCGGAGACGGTAAATCTGTGAAAAACATCCGCTCGACGCTCGCCACCGTGTGGCGCATCGCCACTCCCTATTTTCGTTCGGAAGACAAATGGGCCGGCCGCGCGCTGCTGGCGGCGGTGATCGCCGCCGAGCTCGCCATCGTCTACCTCACCGTCCTGCAGAACCAATGGAACCTCCGCTTCTACAATGCGCTTCAGGATTACAACTGGGACGCCTTCGTCTACGAAATCATGTATTTCAGCGTGCTGGCCACGGTCTTCATCGTGATCGCGGTCTACCAGCTCTATCTCAATCAATGGCTGCAGATCCGCTGGCGGCGCTGGATGACGGCGCACTATCTCAGTGAATGGATGCATCAAGCCAACCATTACCGGATGCAGCTTCAGGGAGACGCAGCCGATAACCCCGACCAGCGCATGACCGACGACGTCAAGCTGTTCGTCGATCGAACGCTCAACATCGGCGTTGGATTGCTGAACTCGATCGTTACGCTGGCGTCCTTTGTCGTCATCCTGTGGGGCCTTTCGAACGCCGCACCGCTGCACCTGTTCGGTCAGGATATCGCCATTCCCGGCTACCTCGTCTGGGGCGCGCTGATCTATTCGATTCTTGGCACCGTCCTGACTCATCTGATCGGCTGGCCGCTGGT
Source organism: Bradyrhizobium sp. SRL28 (assembly GCF_018596315.1). GTDB lineage: Bacteria > Pseudomonadota > Alphaproteobacteria > Rhizobiales > Xanthobacteraceae > Bradyrhizobium. Next base: position 631,413 of record NZ_JAHEAG010000003.1, read on the forward strand.
CGGCATCGATTTCCGCCAGCAGCAGTACGAGGCGGATTTTCGTTTCAACCTGGTGCGCGTCCGGGAAAACTCCGAACAGATCGCGCTGTTGCGCGGAGACGCCGCGGAGCGCGAACGCCTTCTGGTTCGCTTCGGTCGCGTGGTGGAGAACTGGCTTGCCATCATGAACCGGACCAAGAAGCTGACAGCGTTCACCGCGAGCTATTCGCAGGCTTCGGTGATCTTTCCGTATATCCTGGTGGCGCCGGCCTACTTCGCGAAGAAGATTCAGCTCGGCGGCATGATGCAGACCGCGTCGGCATTTGCGAGCGTGCAAGGCGCGCTTTCGTTCTTCATCACGATCTATCGTCAACTGGCGGAGTGGCAGGCGGTGGTGAACCGTCTCGACGGATTCGAGGCCGGGATTGCAGCGGCAACAGAACTCACCAAGCGCCGCGATCGAATTCACGTCACAGCAACGCAAGGCGACGGCGCAATCAACCTCAAGGATCTGGTGCTGCGACTACCCAACGGAACGCCGCTGGTGAACGCGGACCGGTTTAGCTTCTGCAAAGGCGAGCGCACGCTGATGACGGGCCCCTCGGGCTCCGGCAAATCGACGCTGTTCCGCGCGATTGCCGGCATCTGGCCATTCGGCGCCGGCTCCGTCGCCATTCCGGCCGGTGCAACGTTGATGATGTTGCCGCAGCGCCCGTATTTCCCGGTCGGATCGCTACAAGGGGCGGTCGAATACCCCGCCAAAGAGGGCGCGTTTACCGCGCAGCAGATCGCCGACACGCTGCAGGCGGTGGGATTGCCCAAGCTTGCCGTGCAGCCCGGCAAACATGGGCACTGGAATCAAACGCTGTCGCTCGGCGAACAGCAGCGCCTCGGCATCGCGCGCGCGCTGTTGCATGCGCCGCAATACCTGTTCCTCGATGAGGCCACCGCCTCGCTCGACGAACCCTCGGAGAAGGCGCTGTATCGCCTGATCGAGGAGAAATTGCCTGATACCACGATCATCTCGATTGGACACCGCTCGACGCTCGATGCTTTCCATCAGCGCAACGTCACGCTGACGCGTGACGGCGACCAGTTTGTGCTCGAGGCCGGCGAGCCGGCCAAGACGTCGTAGCCATGTAGCCCGGATGGAGCCAACGGGTCGCGCGCATGCGCGCCCGACAGACTCCGCGCAATCCGGAACCATGTCACAAGTGGATGCGCTTATCCCGGATTGCGCGGAGCCTGTCATCACTGTGCGAGCGCAATTGCGCTCGTCGCGGGCGCGCATTCGCGCGACCCGTTGGCTCCATCCGGGCTACGGCTATCCGATTTCGCTCGGCCTAAAGCCAGCGCTCAAGCCTCCGCAAAAGAAAAGGGGCGGCAGATCGCTCTGCCGCCCCTCGTCTTCCGACAGAGGAATATCTTACTTCAGGTTGGTCAGCGCGGTCAGGTCAGCCGAGAGCCTGACGATGCCAGCCGCGCCGCACCAGTTCGAACCTACGCCCGACGGATTGATCGGGGTCACGAAGGTGCCCGACGATGCCGTGATGTTGCCGCGGGCGGCGAAGTCGCTGGTGAAGGCGTTGCAATCGCCCTTCGACAGGTTGGTGTCGGAGTAACGGAAGTCCAGCGTGAACACCTTGTAGGTGAAGCCGATGCCGACGTTCCAGGTGTTGTAGTCGGCGTAGTTGATGCCGTTCGGGAACAGCGCGGTGCCGTAGAACGAGTCTGACGTGCCCAGCCACTGGCGGCCGAATTCACCCGACACGTACATGCCGATGCCGCTGGCGCCGAACCAGGTGCTCGGCGCAATCGCCTTGCCGACGATCGAGGCGTAGGTGCCTTCGGCGCCGCTGTTGAGGAAGCTCGGCGTATAATAAACGTTGCCGCCCATCGAGAAGTTGTCGTTGAAGGTGTAGTTCACCTTGCCGTAGACCTCGAAGAAGCTGACGTCCTTCTTGAGAACGTTAAGATTGACCAGCGTGTTTGCCTGGCATTCGGCGCTGAGCGGAACGCCGGCGAAATCGGTGGTAGCACCACCACCGTATTGGCAGGTCCCGCCGGGATAGAGGTAGCCCCAGGCGCCGACGTCGAAGGCGAAAGCGCCGAGCGTCAGGCGCGCACCGCCGTAAGCGTCGACTTCAGCCGCTGCGCGGTTGGGGAACGAGATGCTCGCACCGCCCACGCCGACGTAGAGCTGGAAGTCCTTGGTAACGTTGTAGCGCGGCTCGAAGTAGACGTTGACCGACGGCTTGTGGTTGGACTGGGTGATGCCACGGAAGATGTAGTCGTTGGTGATGCCGCCGCCGAAGGCGAAATCCCAGGGATCGAATGCCGGCGGCGGCGGGGCCTTGACGGCCTTCACCCGCAGATCCGCAGCGAGAGCCGAACCCGATACCATTGCCAGCGCCGTTGCCAACAAAACCAGTTTCTTCATGACGATCCCCATCCACCCTTCTAGACAGTCCAATTCCGGCGCCCCCCAAGGGCAAGCGACAACCGACTGCGGCCAAATGTCTTAACGTGGCTACACAGTGGTCTGCAGTGTCATGATCGTGAAGCAAAAAAGGCAAGCATGTGCCGCCTTTTTAGGCGTTCCAGCCGTTTCGATAAATGTTCTGCGCAGGTGTTGCATTCTCACCACAATTCCAGGGGGTCTGGTGCGGCCGGATGGCATCTGGAATCGGAAAAAGCAGCAGCGGACCGACATGCCGGAAGACGCCTTTTGCGAATCAACTTCCCGGTGAAAACACGGCTCCGGTTGCCCGGGCAGCCCTCACGAACTGAGGACAGCCCTCACGAAAAAGGCCGCAGCGGTGGACGCTGCGGCCTTTCCGAAACGTTACTCCCGGCAAGCGACCGTCTAGTTGTGGTCGCCGCCGTTGGACGAGCCGGATCCCCATGAGGGTGTGGACGGCTCAGGGGTAGCCCAGCTCGGCGCCGGTGCGGACGCGGGTTCCGGCTCTGCCGCCGCCACCGCGGGCTCTGCCTTGGGAGCGGCGGGCTTGGCAGCCGCCCTCTTTTTCTTTGCCGGGCTCTTCTTTGCGGCCTTCTTCGGTGCGGCCGCCGCCTTTGACTTCTTTGCAGCCTTCTTGGCGGATTTCTTTGCGCCCTTTTTCGCAGCCTTCTTCGCCGATTTCTTCGCGGCCTTCTTCGCGGACTTCTTCTTCTTCGCCACTACGGCCTTCTTGGCCTTTTTAGCCTTCTTGGCCTTCTTACTCTTCTTCGCCATCTGGTCCTCCTGTTGACGCCGTCCATGTGGTGTCGAGCGCTTCGAATAGTCCGTGGGCCAGACCGGGGCGGCACTTCTTCGAAGTGCCCTCCCGCTCCATCCCTTGTCCGGGCGCGATCTCCGGGCAAACGCTTTCGCGCTTGTCCCGAGGAAACCGGATGCCGATCCCGCCATCCACACGCGGGCAGACGTTCCGGATCGTGCCCGTAGGCCGATCGATCAATTCAATCCCTGGCCGATCGATCCAGGCTTTGGACCTCCTGTCGCCCAATCGAGAAGCTCAATCGTGTGCACCACAGGAACTGACGTACCGCCGGCAATCTGAACCATGCATCCAATATTGCCTGCAGCGATCATGTCCGGTTTGACTGTCGCAAGATTGGCGATCTTCCGATCGCGCAATCTGCTCGCAATGTCGGGCTGGAGAATGTTGTAGGTCCCCGCCGAACCGCAACACAAATGGCTTTCAGGCACATCTTTCACCACGAATCCATTCTTGGAAAGCAATTCTTTCGGAAGGCCTGTGATTTTCTGTCCGTGTTGTAGCGAACAAGCCGAGTGATAGGCGATTGTGACGTCGCCTTTTTGCGTCGTTGGCGCGAGTTCAATGCCGCCGAGAAACTCCGTGATATCCTTTGCCAGCGCGGAGATTTGTGCTGCGGGGCTAGCGAAATCGCGATCCTCGCGCAGCATGAAACCATAGTCCTTGATGACCGTGCCGCAGCCCGATGCCGTAATCAGGATGGCGTCGAGGCCGCCTTGTTCCGCTTCCTTTTTCCACACATTGATGTTGGCGCGCGCCCGCGCCAGCGCGTCGCTATCCTGCCCGAGGTGATGGGTGAGCGCGCCGCAGCATTGCTCGTCCTTGACCAGGACGACCTCGATGCCGTGGCGCGTCAGGAGATTGATGGCGGCCTGGTTGATGCGCGGCGCCAGCACCTGCTGGGCGCAACCCTGCAGCAGCGCGACCCGCCCGCGCCGCTCGCCGATGGCCGCAAAGACGCTGCCGCCCGAGGGTCCCGGCGCCGGAAGGCCTTTCGGCGCCAGCGCCAGCATCGCCTTGATCCGCCGCAGCAGGCCGGGTGTCGCGGCGGCATTTGACGCCGGCAGCAGGGCCGCAAGCGGCCGGGCGAGCCGCGCCATGATCATGCTGGCGCGAAACAGCTTGGGCCGCGGCAGCACCAGCGCCAGCACCGCGCGCAGGGCCCGCTCGGTCAGCGGCCGCGAATAGTCCCTCTCGATCCGGACCCGCGCCTGATCGACCAGGTGCATGTAGTGTACGCCCGACGGACAGGTAGTCATGCAGGCGAGGCAGGACAGGCAGCGGTCGATATGCTTGACCACCTCCGCGGTCGGCGGGCGGTCCTTTTCCAGCATCTCCTTGATCAAATAGATGCGCCCGCGCGGGCTATCGAGCTCGTCGCCGAGCAGTACATAGGTCGGACAGGTCGCGGTGCAGAAGCCACAATGCACGCAGGCGCGCAGGATCTTGTCGGCTTCGGCGATATCGGGATCGGCCAGTTGCGTGAGCGAGAATTCGGTTTTCATGTCGCTGTCATCAGCAGCATCCGGCCGCGGTTGAGGATGATCTTGGGATCGAAGCTGTGGCGCACGCGCTGGCCCAGCGCGGCGAGGCCGCCGGCCTGCGGGTGAAACACCTCGACGTTCCGCCTGATCTCTTCGGGCGCGCGGATCAGCGTCGCATGGCCGCCGGCCGCCTCGACCTCCCGGCGCACCGGACCGGCCAGCGCGTCCGGCTGCGGCGGCACCGCCGCCCAGATCAGGCCGCCGCCCCAATCGTAGATCACGTCGCCCTGGGACCCGCGCGCCAGCGCCTGGCCGAGCGCGCCGCCCGAGGCCGGCGGGCAGACGATCCGCCATACCGGCCATAGCCCCCGCGCGCCGCTGGCGGCGAACGGCTCGACATCGCGGACCTCGGCCCAGATCGACGACGAGGCATCGTCCTGCAGCATCTCCACCGCACCGAACGCCGCCAGCGCGTTGCCGAGCGAACCGGCGCGGTCGGCCACCGAGGCCGCGATGCCTTCCAGCCGCAGCAGGGTAAGTGCCCGCCCCGCAGCGCCAAGGCGCTTCAGCGCGCCGGTTGCGGAGCCGAACACCGAACCCGGCAGATGCGCCGCGCCTGATACGTCATAGGGCGAACCGAGCGCCGCGGTCATCGCGCGGTTGGCGGTGACGTCATCCAGCCCTGAAAGCATCAGCGTCCGCTCGCTCTCGGGCTTCGGCATCACCTTCAGCGTCACCTCGGTCATGACCGCCAGCGTGCCCCATGACCCCGCCAGGAGCTTGCAGAGGTCGTAACCGGTGACGTTCTTCACCACCCTGCCCCCGGTCTTGAAACTGTCGCCAAAGCCCGACACCGCATGCGCACCCAGCAGGTGATCGCGGGCGCCGCCGGCCTTGATCCGGCGCGGTCCCGCCAGCCCGGCACCGATCATGCCGCCGATGGTGCCGTTGCCGGCCGCGCCGAGCAGCACGGACGTATCCATCGGCTCGAAGGCGAAGTGCTGGTTCTTGGAATCGATCAGCGACTGCACGTCGGCGAGCGGTGCGCCTGCTTGCACCGTGATGATCAGTTCGTTCGGCTCGTAGGCGGAAACGGCGTTCAGCGCCGACAGGTCGAGCACGGCATTGGTCGCCATCGGATGGCCGATCTGCCGCTTGGTGCCATGGCCGATGATCTCCAACGGCTGCTCGCTGGCGATCGCCGTGCGCACCACCTCTTCGACGTCCCTGGCGTCTCTAACCTTAAGCGTATCCACGACTGAGCCGGTATCCAAGTTTAAAGCGGAAAGCAAATCTGCAGCATCGGGAGCCCTGCCTCAAGCTGTCGATTGGCTGGACGCATCCACGTCCGTCCAATCTCCCTTCCGCACCCGCTGTCGAACTGTCTCCTGATCGTTGACCTTCCGGGTGTGAACCTCAGCGAGGACTTCTCCCGAGACGGCGTCGACATAAACGGCCCAGAACGAGGACGATCCGACTTCGCCCCGGTTGCCAGCGATCAAGATTTCCCAGTGGAGACAGTCGTTGAGCGATTTGAGAGCCATGGATCCCTTACGCCCTCCGTCAAATCCGTCGGGAATGGGCAGGTCTGCCATGATCGCCGTGACGTGGGGGCTGTCGAGCCACTTTTCGGGCAAGTGAATTACCTTCGCCATACGATCGGTCGCGTAAGACGGGGCTGAATCTGCGTCGAACAACAATCGGCCATCGTTCGCGAGGACTGCCGTCACCGTGTCACCGCTGTCACCGTAGCGCCACCACACCTTCCAAATGCCGCGACCTTCGGGCACGTCGAAGCCCCAGGTCGTCACCATCTGCAGGCCCCATGGCGGCTTGAACTGCGCCATGAACGGGGCGATGAGGTTCAGGGCCTCGCGCGCGGTAGGAGCCGGCTCTGGGAATGTGATCTTCCGATTTGGAGGAAGCTGGAACCGCACTGCCGCGCTGGCCGACTTGGCACCGAGCTTCCGACCGGCCCTGTCGAGAAGGTCTTGCGTGTGATCCTGCGCCAGATCGGGGGAGATCGACTGATACGCGGGAAGTCCGAGCAACTCACCGAACCGAACGGCGGGTTTCGTAAGCGTTGCCTCTTCATGGTTGAACGGACGAAGCAGCGGCTCGAGTGCCTCCGTTGCGACAAGGGGGGCAAGGGCAAGCAGATCGAACTGGTCGCGCTCGACGGCCGGTTGCTGGTCCCACCAGCACGCGAACTGAACTAGGGGGCGCACGCTGTCCGCGAGCGCGAAGCTCCAGCCGTGGTCTTCGGCATAGCAATAATACAGGACGGGAAGGCCGGTGAGCTTCGAAAGATAATCCGCAAAACGCGCTTCACCCGCACTTCGATACGCCGCCGAGCCAGCGTACGGAACGAATGTCAGCCAACCATTCGCCGGTCCGAAGACGATGCCCGCGGCTTTGGCCTGGCGCAGCAGCTTCTGCGCATCGATGCCTTCGGCGAGACGAATATGATAGCTGACGCTGAACTCGCTCATGGCGCCGCTAGAACCGCGGCAAATCCGGAAACGCCAGCTTTCCGGCGTGCACATGCATGCGACCGAGTTCGGCGCAGCGGTGCAATGTCGGAAACACCTTCCCGGGGTTGAGCAGCCCCTGCGCGTCAAACGCGCATTTCAGCCGCTGCTGCTGATTGAGGTCTACTTCCGAAAACATCTCCGGCATCAAATCGCGCTTCTCGATGCCGACGCCGTGTTCACCGGTCAGCACGCCGCCGAACTCGACGCAGGCGCGCAGGATGTCGGCGCCGAAGGCTTCCGCCCGCTCGATCTCGCCGGGCTGGTTGGCATCGTAGAGGATCAAAGGATGCAGATTGCCGTCGCCGGCGTGAAACACGTTGGCGACGCGCAGATCGTATTTGGCCGAGAGGTCGCGGATTCGTGCGAGCGCCTTCGGCAGCGCGCCGCGCGGAATGGTGCCGTCCATGCAGAGATAATCGGGCGAAATCCGGCCCACCGCCGGGAATGCCGCCTTGCGGCCGGCCCAGAACAGATTGCGCTCTGCCTCAGACGTCGAAATCTGGCAGGTCGTCGAGCCGCAGCCTTGCGCGATCGCCTCGACGCGCTTGATCAATTCGTCGACTTCCACACTCGGACCATCGAGTTCGATAATCAAAAGCGCCTCGACATCGAGCGGATAGCCGGCATGAACGAACGCTTCCGCCGCGTGGATCGCCGGCTTGTCCATCATCTCCATGCCGCCTGGAATGATGCCATTGCCGATGATCCGTGCCACGCATTCGCCGGCGGCCTCGACCTCGGCGAAACCGACCATGAGGGCGCGCGCCGTCTCCGGCTTCTGCAGGATCCGCACCGTGATTTCGGTGATGACGCCAAGCAGGCCTTCGGAGCCGGTGATGATTCCCATCAGGTCGTAGCCCGAGTTCTCCGCCGCCTTGCCGCCGATGCGCAGGATCTCTCCGGACATCAGCACGATCTCGCAGCCCAGCACGTTGTTGGTGGTCATGCCGTATTTCAGGCAATGCACGCCGCCGGAATTTTCCGCGACATTGCCGCCGATCGAGCAGGCGATCTGCGACGACGGATCGGGCGCATAATAGAAGCCGGCATGCGCCACCGCCTGGCTGATGGCGAGGTTGGTGACGCCGGGCTCGGTCACCACCACGCGGTTGTCGAAATCGATCTCGCGGATGCGTTTGAACTTGCCGAGCCCCAGCAGCACGCCGTCGGCCAGCGGCAGCGCGCCGCCCGATAGCGATGTGCCGGAGCCGCGCGGCACCACCTTGATGCCCTGCTCGAAGCAGTATTTCAGGACTTTTGAGACCTGTTCCGTGGTGTCCGGCAGCACCACGACCATCGGCGGCTGCCGGTAGGCCATCAGGCCATCGGACTCGTAGGGCAGCATTTCGGCCGCGCTGTCGATCACGCCCTCGCCCGGTACGATCGCGCGGAGCGCGGCTACAATGGCGTCACGCCGGTTCAGAACTGCCTGATCGGCAGCCGGCATCATGATGGCCATCCGTGTCCTCCAGACCGCGCTTCATCGAATTGTTACGACAAATCAAGCACGTCTACCAAGGTTTGGGTAGGCCATCCGAAAGTTGGATTGCCGGCCCTCCGAACGGTGAGTTCTCTCTGGGACAAGCCGGCCATCGGCAAAACTGTCAAAGTTTCGTGGCTTGTCCAATCCAAGCGGTCCTGCCACAAGAAATCCGCCTCTACCCGGGAAGAAACAAAGAGCACCACATGAAAACATCGACTTTGAGCGCGCTGGTTGTCGTTACCTCTTTGGCCACAGCAACGGGCGCGCTGGCGCAGGATGCTGCCGCCGGCAAAACGTCGTTCAACAAATGTCTGGCCTGCCACGCGATCGGCGAAGGCGCCAAGAACAAGGTCGGCCCGGTGTTGAACGGGCTCGATGGCCGCAAGTCCGGCACCGTCGAGGGCTACTCCTATACGGACGCTAACAAGAATTCCGGCATTACCTGGAACAAGGACGTGTTCCTCGAATACATCAAGGACCCGAAGGCGAAGATTCCCGGCACCAAGATGGTGTTCGCCGGCATCAAGAACGAGAAAGAGTCAGGCGATCTCTGGGCCTATGTCTCCTCGTTCGATAAGGACGGCAAGCAGAAGTGAGAGCTGGGTCAGCTTCTCGCGTCGTTCACCCTCCCCCTCCCGGGTAGGGTGAAGAGAACGTCGGCTGCTCTGATTTGAGAGGACTTCAGCGTTCGCCCGATCAGGCCAGCGTGTGCACGATCACGGGTCCGGCCATCGCGGTGGCCGGCCCGGTCAATAGCGGCGCGAGTTCCTGCTCGATCCACGCCAGCGCGCGCTTGTTTGATTCTTCGGCCGCCGCGTAATTGTTGAAGAGGCTGATCGCCACCACCGTATCATCAGGTGCATAGACCACATAATAGCCCATGAAGCCTTCGACATCGCTGATGATCGGAATGGCACCTTCTTTGATCCGGCGCGTCAGCTCTTCGGCCTTGCCGGCCTTGGCCTTGCCCTGACGAATGGCGGCATACATGGCGCTCTCCCTCGAAGGTCGGCTGCCCAGTTCGCGTCTCTCAAACATTCATCTCGAGCGGGACGAGCAGCGCAATCCCGCGCGCACCGATCGTATCCCATCTGGAGCCGTCAGGCCACGTGCGGCGTCACCGTCGTCCTCGATTGCGCAAGAACGCGCGTCCACAGAAGCCGGGCTCGCGCACGCCTCAATGGCCCGCCGCTGCCGCCGCACCCGGCGCCGTCCCTGATATCATCGCCTCCACTTCCGCAATGACGAGATCGGGCACGGCCTGCTGGATCATGTGGCCGACGCCCGGCAGCACGATAAGTTTTACGTTCGGCGCGGTAGCCGCGAACGGCCGTGAGTGGATATTGGTCGACACCGTCTTGTCGGCCTCGCCGGTGATGATGGTGACCGGCGCCTTGATCTCGCCGTAGCGCGGCGCCTGCTCGGCGACCGCCGCTTTCAGCGTCACCAGATCCCTTGCATTGGCGATGAATTCGCGCGGCCGCAGCAACAGCGGAGTTGCGGTGTTTTTGACAAAGCCGTCCGGCATCGTCTGCGGCAGGAACACGCCGCGCGCACCCGGTTCCGCCAGCACGAGGCCGAGCGGCAGCGTGATGGTGTAGGCGAAGAGCGGGCCGATCATCGGCGTGGCGATCAGTCTGTTGTAACGCCCGACGCCGCCGGGCCACGGATAGGCCACGGGCGCCAGCATGATGAGACCAGCCACGGTTTGCGGGTAATCCAGCGCGATACGCGCCCCCAGCGCGCCGGCCCAGGAATGCACCACAAAGATCGCGCTGTTAACGCCGAGCTTTGCCAGCGCCTCCTCGATCATGCGGGCCTGAATTTCGGGCGTCGAGTCCTCCAGGCGGGCGCGGGTGCTCCAGCCATGCCCGGGACGATCGATCAGGATCACGCGATGCTTTCGGGCAAGCCGCTCCCCGACCGGCTGCCGCATCACCTCGAGATTGGAACTCGCCCCATGCAGCATCACGATCGGCGGACCGGCCGCATCGCGCGGGCCGATATCGAGGATGTGGAGGGTTCCACCCGCCACCTCGACCATGCTGCCCTGGGCCGGATGGGCCCGCTGCGCAAGCAAAACGCCGGCTTGCGTGACCAGCGCCAGCACCACCAGCGCCGCCACGAAAATCACCACTACCATCGAGGTTTTCCGGCTGATTTTCTGCACCAGCGAGCTACGGCCCGGATGGGAGCAGGTTTCGGAGGTTGTCCACAGGGCTCTGCTTCTGTGGATAGCGGGGTCATAGTGATGTCACGTACAGATTTGTACAGTGCCGCTGCCACTTTCGCCATGTGTGCGCGTGCCTGATTAGGGGGCTAGTCGGGCGCGTCACTTTACCCAACATCCACAGGAGCAGGGGCGCTCACTACAAGTTGTTCCAGCGTAAAATCGGAGAAGTACCCATGATTTCCGACGCAAGCGAAGCCGCCATCGATCAGATCGTAGCGAGTTGCAATGGCGACATCCGCGGCGCACTCAAGGCCCTGCTGCGGGTAAACGAGCAGCTCGAGGCCGAACTGGCGCAGTTCTACGCGGCGGTAGGCCTCGACGGCATGGCGCGCGGCAGCAACGCTGTACATTAGAACCTTTTGGGTCGACGCGTTGTCCTGACGCGAAACGGCTCGAAAAAGGCTCTAATTGGATTTGTCCTCGTTATCCGGCGTCTCTGCGGGCGGTTCTTCCACCGCCGGGCAGCTGCGGATGGTCGAACGGGCCAGCTTGGCGTCGTCGTTCGATTTATACGGTCCGGTTCCGAACCAGATATTTCCACCGACCTGGGCGTTGATGACGGGATTGCTCGTGACGATCTCGCATTTGCCGGTCGCGCGGTTGCCGGCCAGCAGCAATGATTTCATGGCTCGATCCTGTAACGCAGTCAGCCAATAATAGCGCTTTGGCGGCGCGACGCTCCCGCCTGAAGCAAAAGCGTCGGGAATCCAGGTTAACCGCGATCCCTTTGATTGCGCGTGATCTTATCGGTGTCGGCTTTTGCGTTGACGCGGCCCCTCGGGCCGGACCATGCCCGTATCAGATATCGCGGCCTTCGACCTTCTCGGTGAGGGTCTTGACCAGTTCCGGCACCTTTTCGAGATGCGGATTGACGGCCAGCGCCTTGCGGAACGCTTCCAGCGCGCGCCTTTCGTCGCCGATGTCCTGCATGATCATGCCAAGGCCTGCCAGCGCGCCGAAATGCCGGGGCTCGCGGATCAGCACCTGCCGGATGTCCTCCAGCGAACGGGTGTAGTCGTTCTTCAGGTAATACAGCGTCGCGCGCCGGTTCCATGCCTCGACATAATCGGGGCGCAGCTTGACCACGGCATCCAGCAGTTTCAGCGCGACGTCCGCCTTCTGCGCATCCATGGCGGCCTTGGCGCGCAGCATCAGCAGCGCAGCCGTGTCGCTCGGGGTCTTCATCCACAGCGCCCAGATCCGCGCCTCGACATGCTTGGCGCTGGCTTCATCGGGGGCGGCCTTCAATGCGCCGAACAGGAAATCCAGCCCGCGGGTGCGGTCGGCGCCGACATTGGGAAGCTTGCTCGGCGCTTCCGGCAACTTCTTCTGCGCTTTCGGCGGGGGAACGACCTGGGTGTTGTTCTGGGCAAAAGCGGCCGCCGGCACGGCTGTCATGACAGCGGCGAGGACCACAATCCGGCAGTTACGGGCGCCTGGGAATCTCAAAGCCATGGGACAAGTCTAGACGCGCAAAATCGCGCCGCAAAGCGGCACGTCGTCAAAGACATGTGAAACGAGGAAAAAAAGCTGGCTCAGCGCCCAGGGCTTAGCTTGGCGGCTTAGCCTTGGCGACTTAACCTTGGCGGGCCTTGAAGCGGCGCTGCACCTTGTTGATCACGTAAACCCGGCCCTTGCGGCGGACCAGACGGTTGTTGCGGTGGCGACCACGCAGCGATTTCAACGAGTTACGGACCTTCATGGGACAATCCTGATGCTTTGAAAGGCCGTGTTGAAGGCCGAACCTGAGCTACCCGAAAGTGGCAAAATGGGATTTTTCCCGAAAGCGGCCAACCGCCCGGGACGGGGCGGTTTCTAAGCCATCGCAGGCGCGGATGTCAATCCGAATGGGGCCGTTTTCGGCTCCATCTGTCCCGTTCCGGACCTAACGCTGGGTAGATCGATACCCGGCATTTTGTCGCGCGCTTACCGTCAACAGTACCGACGTTCGAAAGAACCCTGCGGAATCACTGGCAAAACAGGTCGCGCGGAAATTCGACCAGGGCCTCGCCGGTCGCGACCTTTTCGCCCGCCTGGTTCTTCACCACCACGTCGATCAACACCCAGCGGGATTTTTCAGTGCTCTGCTTGGCCTTGATGATTCCCGATGGCTGGATGGTATCGCCGGGCCGGACCGGCTTGACCCACCGCGTCTCCAGCCGTCGATGGACCGCACCGGCGGGGCACGCCCAATCGGTGATCATCCGCGAGATCAGGCCGAAATTGTTCATGCCGTGCATGATGATGCCGCCGAAATTGGTCTTGCCGAAATTGCCTTTCATGTAGTTGTCGTCGAGATGCAGCGGGTTGTAGTCGAGCGAGGCATCGCAGAACAGGCGGATGGATTCGCGTGAGACTGCGAATTTCGGGCCGTCGATGATGTCACCGGCGGAGAGATTGTCGAACGTAGCGGTCATTGATCGCTCCTCTCTCACATCGGCCGAATCGTCCAGCCCCGGCCGGAACAGATTACGTCACCCTTCTGATTGAAGAAGACATTGTCGTGCACCACGAACAGCCTTTCGCGCTTGATGAACTTGTCGAGCGCGCGGGCCTGCAAGGTGATGACGTCGTTGGGGCGCGCCGGGATGTTGTAGCTCCAGGACTGTCCGGCATTGACGGTTCCCGGCGAACGCATCCAGTCGTCGGCTGGCGTGCAGGAAAACATCAGGAGGATGTGGATCGAGGGCGGCGCGATCAGCCCGCCATAGCGGGTGGTCTTGGCATAGGCTTCGTCAAAATAGATCGGATGATCCTCGCCGACGGATTTGCAGTACAGCTCAATGGCTTCTTTGGTCAGCGTGTAGGGAATGGTCTTGCGCGGCTCGCCGGGAACAATGTCGTCCCAGACCTTTCGCAGATTGGCGTCTTTCCAGAAATCGGTCTCGAAGGCCTCCGCTTGCGCCATGCCACGCTCCCTGTTCTTGCTCTTTTGCTTCTGCCGTCTTGCGGAATTTGTTATATAGTATAATCAATTTTCCAGACCCAAAAATCAAGCGCCGGGGAAGCCCAGATGCCCAAGCTCAAACTGCCCGATATCGAGAAAGTCGTCGCGATCGACATCCACACGCACGCGGAAGAACCCTGCGGCATGCACGGCGACGACGGCTATGACGATTTCCAGGAGCGCATGGCCGACTATTTCAAATCGCCGCACAAGCATCCGCCGACCGTGCCGGAGACCGCGGCCTATTACCGCTCCAAGAATATCGCGGCCGTGATCTTCCCGGTCGACGCCGAGCGCGAGACCGGTTTCCGCCGCTACAACAATTACGAGATGCTGGAAGTCGCGTCCGACAATCTCGACGTCCTGATCCCCTTCGTCTCGATCGATCCGCACAAGGGCAAGCTTGGCGTGCGGGAAGCGCGCAAGCTGATCGAGGAATACGGCGTCCGCGGCTTCAAATTCCATCCGACCATGCAGGGTTTTTACGCCAACGACCGTATGGCCTATCCGCTGTATGAAGCGATCAATGACGGCGGCGCGATTGCGCTGTTTCACACCGGACAGACCGGCGTGGGCTCGGGCATGCCCGGCGGCATGGGGATGCGGCTGAAATATTCCAACCCGATGTATATGGACGACGTGGCGGCTGACTTCCCCGACCTGAAGATCATCCTCGCGCATCCTTCTTTCCCGTGGCAGGAAGAGGCGCTGTCGGTCGCGACGCACAAGCCGAACGTCTATATCGACCTCTCCGGCTGGTCGCCGAAATATTTTCCGCCGATCCTCGTGCGCTACATCAACTCGATCCTGCAGGACAAGATGCTGTTCGGCTCGGACTGGCCGGTGATCACGCCGGACCGCTGGCTGGCGGATTTCGCCAAGCTCGACATCCGCGAGGAAATCCGGCCAAAGGTGCTGAAGGCCAACGCAAGGAAGATTTTGGGGATCTAAAGGAGTATCATCGGCGGCGCAGTCGCGAGGTGGTCCATGACGAACTTCGCCAGAATGGTCGCCCTGCTCGTCGCGCTCCCGGTCTGGGGCGCCGGAGTGAACCTTGCGCCAGCGGCCGACAGACCGCCACGCCTTGTCGAATTCGAAAGCCCGCTGGCGCTGGCGGGCCCGCAGGCGTTGCAGGGTTACCTGCGATTGCCCGATGGCCCCGGCCCCTCGCCCGCGGTCATCTTGCTGCACGGCTGCGGCGGCGATTGGCGAGGGATCGATGAGCGCTGGGGCAAGCTGCTTGCGGAGTGGGGCTACGTCACGCTGACCATCGACCGGTTCGGCACGCGTGGCATCACGAACGCCTGCACCGGCGGACTGCCGCCACAGACCCTGTATGATGCGTATCGCGCGCTGAATTTCCTTGTCGGGAAGTCATCGGTCGACCCGGATCGTGTGGCTGTGGTGGGATTTTCGCAAGGCGCCCTGCTGGCGCTGCTCTCGGTCGAGCGCAGCCAGATCGAACGCAGCGCCAAGGAAAAATTCCGCGCGGCGATCGGCTTCTATCCGCCCTGCCTCGGCCTCAAGGGCAACATGACCGTGCCGACGCTGATCCTGATCGGTGAGCTCGACGACTGGACGCCGGCCAACGAGTGCCGCAACCTCGCCGAAGGCCGTGACGACTGGGGTATCTCGCGCGAGAAGGGCCAGGGGTTTCCGATCGAGATCACCGTCTATCCCGGCGCCTATCATGATTTCGACGTGCCGCATTTCCGCACGCCCCAGAAGCTCCTGGGCCATCACCTCGAATTCAACGAGGAGGCGCGGGATCGATCGGTCGACGCCGTGCAGAAATTCCTGTATGCGACCATCGGCGGAAAAGAGAAACAACCGTGACCATCAAAGCCGTTGTGTTCGACGCCTATGGAACGCTCTACGACGTCCAGTCGGTGGCCGACGTTACCGAGGATGCGTTTCCCGGCTATGGTGAAATCATCACCCAGGTCTGGCGCATCAAGCAGCTCGAATACACCTGGCTGCGCTCGCTGATGCGGCGCTACCGGGATTTCTCCGAAGTGACGCGCGACTCGCTGGCCTACACGCTTGATAGCCTCGGGCTCGAATATGACGACGAGACTTTCGCGCGCATCATCGACAAATATCTGCATCTCGATCTCTATCCGGATGCGCTTGCGACGCTTTCGGCGATGAAGGATCGCAAGCTCGCGATCCTGTCCAACGGCAGCCCCGGCATGCTCGACGCGCTGGTGCGCAACAGCGGGCTCGACCAACTGCTCGATGCGGTCATCAGCGTGGACGCCAGGAAGATTTTCAAGCCAAGTCCCGAAGCCTACATGCTGATCGAGGAGACGCTGCACGTGCCGCCCGCCGAGGTGCTGTTCATCTCCGCCAATCCATGGGACGCCTGCGGCGCCAAGGCATTCGGGCTCAACGTCGCCTGGATCGAGCGGGTGACGCCGGAAGCGATGGCGCTGGCCTGCCTCGAAAGCGAGACGCTGCCGCCATTGACGATGTTTTGGGCGTTGCGTACCCAGATGGATGAACTCGGCGTCGTGCCCGATCATCGCATCCACGGCCTCGCCGAGCTCCCCGCCCTGGTGTCTGCCCAAAGGTCCTGAAATGAGTCTTGAGTCCGTCCGCGCCTTCTTCGCAGAAAAGGCGCCCGATATCTCCGTGATCGAATCCCAGATGAGTTCGGCCACCGTCGCGCTGGCCGCCGAAGCCTATGGCGTCGAGCCGGCGCGGATCGCAAAAACGCTGAGCTTGCGGATCGGCGAGCGTATGGTGCTGATCGTAGCCGCCGGCACGTCGCGGATGGACAACAAGAAGGTGAAGGCGCTGTTCGGCGGAAAGCCGAAAATGCTCGGCCTCGAGGAAGTCGCCGAGATCACCGGCCACGAGGTCGGCGGCGTCTGTCCGTTCGGATTGAAGACGCCGCTGCCGGTCTATTGCGACGTGTCGCTGAAGGCGTTCGACGTCGTGGTGCCGGCCGCAGGCTCGACGCACAGCGCGGTAAAAATCACGCCGGCACGCATGGCGGAGCTGACCGGAGCCGAATGGGTCGACGTCTGCGAAATCCGGGCCGAGCGCGAAGCCGTGGCCTAATTGTCTTCTTCATAATAGGGCGGAGGCTGCATCGGCCGCGGCGGCACGGCCTGCGGCTGCATTTGTTGCGGCGCTCGGCCACGTGGCGCCGTCTGCTGCGGCACGCGCTGCGCCGGCGCGCGATTGGCCTGTTGCTGCTCGGCGCTCGATTCGAATACCGCTCGGCAATTGCTGGAGAGCTGCGGCGTGTTCTGTCGCAAGCAGGCCACGATCCGGCTGACATCGGGGATCTGGTCGCCGCAGAGCCGCCAGACGTCGGGTGTGCAGGCCATCTGCTGTTCCCAGGTTCCGCGATACTCTTGCGACGACGCGGGAGCGTTCACTCCGGCTGCGCCGATCGCGACGGCAAGGCTGAGGACAATCCGCTGCGTTTGCATGGATCAAGTCCTTTCTTTTCGATTTCAAAACTAACGCGGAACTCCGCGCGGCGGCGGCGTTCAGCCTGCAGAATGAATGCGGCCACGCGACGTTGGTGCAAACAAAAAAATGTGAAGCGGGTTCCGCTATTCCACCTTGCCGATCTTCTTCACCGCGGCGACCAATCGCGCACTGTCCTCAGCGACGAATTTTGAAAATTCCGGCGCGTCGAGATAAGCGACCGGGCTGCCGGCGGTCTCGAAGGTCTTGACCACCTCGGGAGCTTTCACCGCTTGCGCCATCGCTTCGCGCAGTTGCGTCATGATCGGCGCCGGCAACGCTGCTTGCGCGAACAATCCCGCCCAGATGTAGAACTCGACGTCCTTGTAGCCGAGCTCGCGGAAGGTCGGCAGATCAGGGAAACTCTTGATGCGCTCCGCGCCCCAGTTGGCGAGCACGCGCATCTTGCCGTCATCGACCTGCTGCTTCAGCGTCCCCGGCGCGGAAGCCACCGCCTGCACGGTGCCGCTCAAGAGTGCGGTCAACGCGGGGCCGGCACCGCGGAACGGCACGTGCAGCAGTTTGATGCCGGCGCTCGCGGCGAACATTTCCATCGCCACATGCAGCGTGCCGTAGGGGCCGGACGAGCCATAGGGAATTTGCCCGGGACGCTTTTTGGCGTCGTCGACGAGGTCCTGCAGTGTCTTCCACGGCGCCGACGCCGGCACGGCCAATAGCGTGGGATCGGCGAGCACGCGCGCGATCGGCGCGAACTGAGAAACCTCATACGACACCGGGCGGTCGAACAGCCGGTCGGCTTCGGGCAATACGGCGAGCGAGGACAGCGTCATCAACAGCGTGTGGCCGTCAGGCTCGGCGCGCGCCGCCGCCGCATTGCCGACCGATCCGCCACCACCCCCGGCGCGGTTGTCGACGATCACGGGCTTGCCAAGGATCCGCTCCAGCGCCTGCGCAACGGGCCGCGCCGCGAGATCGGCCTGGCCGCCGGGCGGGAATGGCACGATCATGGTGATGTTGCGCGAGGGGTACGGGCTTTGCGCGAAGGTGGCGTTGGAGAGCGCGGCGTGCGCCAGCGGCAATGCGGCGGCGGCCTTCAGGAGTTCGCGGCGGTTCATTGGTAGTTTCTCCCCGGTGATTTTGTTTTGGTTGTTGGAGGCAGCCTAACCTCAAATCGTAGGGTGGGCAAAGCGCAGCGTGCCCACCATCTTGCGGGCGTTGGTGCTCATTGTGTGCGTTCAGCGAATTTCCGGCCGTACGTATCGGCGGTGGGCACGCTTCGCTTTGCCCACCGTACGGGACTATTTCCGCTTCTTCGCTTTCGCAAAATGCTTCGCCAGAAAATCCGCCAGCACTTCGACGCGTGCGGGCCGCGGGCCGCCGGGCGGGGTGACCAGATGCACGGCGCCTTCCGGCTGGTGCCAGCCTTTCAGGATCACCTCGACTTCGCCGGATGCAATCGCATCCCCGACGATGAAGTCCGGCAGGTCGGCGATGCCGAGGCCGGCGATGACCGACGGCAACAGCGCCTCGCCATTGTTGACGCGGAGCTGGCCCGCGGGCCGGACGCTCGCCTGCTCGCCGGCCGCGTTGGTGTAGTGCCAGACGCCGGGTGTGGAGAGATAGGCGTAGCCGAAGCACTTGTGCTGGGCGAGGTGCATCGGATGCGTCGGCCTGCCGTGGCGCTTCAGATAGGATGGCGCCGCCACGGTGTAGCGCGGCATTGCGCAGAGCCGGCGCGCGATCAGCGAGGAGTCAGGCAGCCGCGCGATGCGCAGGCCGGCATCAAAACCCTCGCCGATCAGATCGACCGTCGCATCGCTCAGATGCAGGTCGATCGAGACTTCCGGGTACGCCGCAAGAAACTCCGGCAATATCGGCGCCACGGCCTTCACGCCGAACGTCATCGGCACCGCGAGCCGCACCAGCCCGCGCGGCGCCATCGATTGCGACAACGCTTCGTTTTCCGCCGCCTCGCCATCGACCAATAACTGCGCCGCGCGTTCGGCCAGTTTTTGCCCGGCATCGGTCAGCGCCAGCCGCCGCGAGGTGCGGTTGAACAGCCGCGCGCCGAGCCGCTGCTCCAGCCGGCTGACCGCCTTGGACACGGTGGCCTTGGACAGCGCCAGTTCGGTCGCGGCTGCTGCAAACGACCGCAACTCCACGACTTTTGCGAAAATCGCGAGGGCTTCGAAATCCGGGAGTTTCGACATTCGGATCGCCTTCAAGGCTCGTTTTTGGAAACAATGAGTTTCAATAGTTTCTATTTCTATACCACGTCCGACGGCATATCCAATGGCCATCGGAATTCGAGCAACGGAGAAACCCAATGACCAAGAAGCTCTCAGGCAAGGTAGCCCTCGTCACCGGCGGTTCGCGCGGCATCGGCGCGGCGTCTGCCCGCGCCCTCGCAGAAGAAGGCGCCAACGTCGCCATCAGCTATGTGGCGTCCCCTGCGAAGGCGGAAGCCGTCGTCGCCGAGCTGAAGGCCAAGGGCGTCAACGCCCGCGCCTACAAGGCCGACCAGGCCTCCTCCGTCGACGTCGATCAACTGGTGAAGAACGTCGCCAAGGATTTCGGCCGGCTCGACATCCTCGTCAACAACGCCGGCGTTGCCGTTGGCGGTGCGGTCGATGATCCCAACGCCGACACCGCGGCTTTGGCCCGGCAGAGCGCCGTGAATGTCGATGGCGTCATCACCGCGATCCGCGCGGCGGCGAAGCTGATGGGTGAAGGCGGCCGCATCGTCACGATCGGCTCTGACATCGCGACCCGCGCCTCGTTCCCCGGCCTCGCCGACTACGCCGCCACCAAGGCTGCTGTCGTCGGCTACACCAAGGGCGCAGCGCGCGACCTCGGCCCCCGCGGCATCACCGTCAACGTGCTGCAGCCGGGTTCGATCGACACCGACATGAACCCGGACGACGACCGCGATTTTGCCGACCTCCAGCGCAAGCAGCACGCGCTGCAGCGCTTCGGCAAGCCGGAAGAAATCGCCGCCGGCGTGCTGTTCCTCGCAAGCCCCGAAGCCTCGTTCGTGACCGGCACGGTGCTCAACGTCGATGGCGGCTTCGGCGCGTAATTCAATCAAACGAGGCCGGGTGCATGGCACCCGGTCGCCCAATTCAAAAAACTTTCAACGAAGGAATATCCCATGATCGAACTCAGACCTTTTGCAAAACTCGGCAGCGCCGATCACGGCTGGCTGAAAGCAAAGCACCACTTCTCGTTCGGCAGCCATTACGATCCCGATAATATGGGCCATGGCTCCTTGCGGGTGTGGAACGATGACGAGATCGCGCCGAACTCCGGCTTTCCCGCCCATCCGCACGCCAACATGGAAATCATCACCTATGTCCGCGAAGGCGCGATCACGCACCAGGACTCGCTCGGCAACAAGGGCCGCACCGAAGCCGGCGACGTGCAGGTGATGAGCGCCGGAAGCGGCATTCGTCATTCCGAGTACAATCTGGAACCTTCGAAGACGAAGATCTTCCAGATCTGGATCGAGCCGACCACGAAGGGCGGCCAGCCGACCTGGGGCGCGAAACCGTTTCCGAAGTCGGATCGCTCCGGCAAGCTAGTGACCATCGCCAGCGGCATTGACGGCGACAGGGATGCGCTGCCGATCCGGGCCGATGCGCGGGTGCTCGCCACCACGCTGAAGGCCGGCGAGAGCGCGGAATACGAACCGCACAAGGCACGTCACCTCTATCTGGTGCCGGCGGCCGGCAGCGTCGAAGTCAACGGCGTGCGCGTCAACGCCCGCGACGGCGCCGCGATCCGCAACGAGGCGAAGCTGACGATTACCGCGCTGGAAGATTCCGAACTGGTGCTGGTCGACGCGGCGTAGCGCAACGACGACACCCCTCCCCGTCATGGCCGGGCTTGTCCCGGCCATCCATCTCGCTTCGCGAAGATTCTTTCAAAGGCGATGGATTGCCGGGTCAGGCCCGGCAATGACACCTGAAAACAAACAACACGTCTTGCAAACCAAAAGGAAAGCCATCATGGCCAAAGTACTCGTGCTCTATTACTCCGCCTACGGTCACATCGAGGCGATGGCGAATGCCGTCGCAGAAGGTGCGCGCAAAGCCGGCGCCACCGTCGACATCAAGCGCGTGCCGGAACTGGTGCCCGACGAAGTCGCGAAAGCTTCGTATTACAAGCTCGACCAGGCTGCACCGATCGCCAAGATCGAGGATCTTGCGAACTACGACGCGATCGTCGTCGGCACCGGCACGCGCTTTGGCCGGATGGCGTCGCAGATGGCGAACTTCCTCGACCAGGCCGGTGGCCTCTGGGCCAAGGGTGCCTTGCACGGCAAGGTCGGCGGCGCCTTTACGTCAACGGCGACCCAGCACGGCGGACAGGAAACCACGCTGTTCTCGATCATCACCAACCTGCTGCACTTCGGCATGACCATCGTCGGCCTGAACTATGGCTTTGCCGGCCAGATGAAGCTCGACGAGGTCACCGGCGGCGCGCCCTACGGCGCGACCACGATCACCGGCGGTGACGGCAGCCGCCAGCCGAGCGAAAACGAACTCGCCGGCGCGCGCTATCAAGGACGCGTGATCGCGGAGACCGCGAACAAACTGCATGGCTGATACGATATGGGCGGCATTCTCATTCGGGAATGCCGCCATATCTGTCTCCGCAGGAGACGATGAATTCAGTGATGGTCGAAATTCTCTTTATCGCTCAACTGGCACGCCGGCCGCTGCAGGCCATGGCGCGGCGCTGGTGGTGCAGGAGCCTCTACCGCGCCTCGCGCGGACAGCGACGATGCCCCGACTGCACGAAATCGTGAGCCGCGATTTTTAAAGGCTCCGTGAATTCGTGCTACGCCTTCTGCCTTCACAGCAGGCACGCGCAGGGTTCTGGCATGAGCAACAATTCGCAAGGCCCGTGGCCGGAATTGCCGACCGCGGCGTGGCGTGACACCTGTGCGACACTGCAGCTCTGGACCCAGATCATCGGCAAGATCCGGCTGACCAAATCGCCCTGGCTTAATCATTCCTGGCACGTGACGCTCTACGTCACGTCGCGCGGATTGACGACATCGCCAGTGCCCGACGGCACGCGGACGTTCCAGATCGATTTCGATTTCGTCGACCATCGGTTGCGCATCTCGACCAGCGATGGCACGCAGCGGCACTTTGCGCTGGCGGGTCATTCCGTCGCCAGCTTCTACGCCGCCACCATAGCGGCGCTTGCCGAACTCGGCATTGCCGTTGCCATCGACGAGATGCCGAACGAACTGCCCGATCCGGTGCGGTTCTCGCTGGACACTACACATGCCTCCTACGATCCCGATGCCGTCGGGCGCTTCCTGCAAATCCTTGTCAACTGCGACCGCGTCTTCAAGCAATTCCGCACGGGATTTCTCGGCAAGGCGAGCCCGGTGCATTTCTTCTGGGGCAGTTTCGATCTCGCGGTGACGCGCTTTTCGGGCCGTCGCGCGCCGCGTCATCCCGGCGGCGTACCGAATTTGCCTGATGCGGTTGCCCATGAGGCCTATTCACACGAAGTCAGCAGCGCCGGCTTCTGGCCAGGCGGTGGCGCGATCGATTATCCTGCGTTCTATTCCTATGCCTATCCCGAGCCACCAGGTTTCCGCGCAGCGAAGGTGCGCCCCGATACGGCCTTCTTCAGCGAAGCGCTGGGCGAATTCATCCTGCCCTACGACGCCGTGCGCACGGCTGATAATCCCGACGAGGCGTTGCTCGATTTCCTGCAAAGCACCTATGAGGCCGCGGCAATATCAGCAAAGTGGGATCGCGACGCGCTGGAGTGCGATCCTGGCAAGCCGGGCGTGGTGCGACAGGTTTAGAGCTGCTGCGTAGGGTGGGCGCAAAGCGCGTGCCCACCATCCCCGTTTACTTTGCGAAGGAAGGTGGGCACGGCGCGATGCGCCCTTGCCCCCCTACGGATTCCCCAAGCTAATGCCGCAGTTGCGGCTTCACGATGGTCTGGCGAACTTCGGCGCCGCAGTCGGCGCATTCATAGGTGAAGTCGATCTTCGCCATGCTCCAATGCGGCTCGACGTCGCGCACGTACATTTCGAGCCCCACACAGCTCGGACAGATGACGAAGCCCGGCTCGATGTCGTCGTGATGATGGATGTAGGCTGGCATGTTGGCTCTCCCCAAATACACCCAAGAAAGCATTCACCCGTAGGCCCTGACCCGAGGCGAAGCATACGCCTCAGGCGCGCAGGCGATCATGAACTCTCGCGAACACAGCGAGAACGTCCCCACTATCCCAGCATGTGTGACAGATTTGCACCGCTGTGGAACTCCAGCCACAACGCGTCAATTCTCTTCGTGCGACAACGGCTTACCGAGCGCGCGTCTCAGCCAAATATCGAGCCGCGGATGGTTGCGCACTGCGCGCACCATATGGTCGTGCAGGCCGTAGCGGCATCCGCGCCAGCTCAAGGCGGCGCTGATGTCGATCAGTGGCAACCGCGCCACGCCGAAGCGGCGTTTGTAGGCGTAATTGCCCACAGAGAAATCGAACTCGCGCACGCCGTCTTTGTGCAGGGCGGCCATAGTGCGCTCGATGACCAGCCGGCCCGGCGAACAGTTCGACCATTTCTCGCCGGCATTGCTGATGCGGATCATCACAAAGCGCGAGCCGGTCCTGATGCCGAGCAGCGTCGCCACGATCTCGTCGCCGACCGTGAGCGCCGAGACCAGCGCATAGCCATTGCCGACGCCATCGCGCACCAGGTTGCGGTAGAACGCTGCGCAGGCATCATCATTGAGGATGTAGTTCCGCCCGAGGCTCTGCATCCGCGCGCCTTGCTGAACCTCGGTGGTCGCGAGAATCCGCAACGCTTCACTGGTATCGGTGACGATCGCAAAGGATGCGGCGGGATCGCGCGTGAAGACGCGCCAGCTCCGTTGCAGCTCCGTGCGCACGACTTTTTGCAGCGTGTAGCGCCAGGCGTCGTAATCCTCGCCGGTGGTGACGAGATTGCCGTTGAGCAAGCACGGACCGCCGGTGTCGAGCAGGGCGAGCGGGTTGGGCTTGCCGTCGAGATCGATGGGCACCTTGCGAAGGCGGATGAGATCGGCCGCCTCAGGCATGCGGCGCAGCGCCGACAGCAGGCTGCGCCACAGCGCGCGCATCGCTTTGGCATCACGCGGCGCGGCGCTGCCCAGGATCGGCGCGTTGTAGTCGGTCAGATTGAGATCGGCGAATTCGACGGTTGCGATCTTGTCTTGGCGGCGCCGGATCAGCGGCAGCAGCATCGCCGGCTCACGGGTTGATGCATCTGTTACGATCGCGATCAAAGGCGCCACGCCCTCGGCACCGGCGAAGGCGGCGTACCACGCGTCATACCATTGCGGATGCTGGAACGGCGTCGACGGGCTGATGTCATGCCAGTGCGCGACGGCCTGTTGCCAGTCGCAAAGTAACTCGACGCGGAATCCGGCCGCGCGGCCTGTTGACCGCGCCGCCAATTGCCCCGCACTGGTTGTCAGCACCGTCATCGGCGTTGCGATTTATGCCGCCTTCGGCAGATCGACGATCCTGCCGGGCTCAGTGGCGTCGAGACGGAAATCGATCGCGCGGCGGGCGTTGCGCTCGCGCTTGACCCACTTGCTGTCGCGCACGAGTTTCTGCAGCACCTTCTTGGCGAAGAAGGACGGCCCGCGCAGATTGCTGGTCTTCGGCGTGTAGCCGAAGCGATAACGCAGCAGGCCGTTGGCGAGGTGAACGATCTGGGCGCGGCGGATATCGTCGTTGCCGTAAGATACCGTCATGGAAATGTTGACAGTGCCGAGATTCTCGACGCGATGCGGCGCATTCAGTGGCCAGTTCAGCATCTGGCCGGGTTCGAGGTCGAACACCTGCGCATGCCCGTCGTACCAGGGCGCGTAGGGCAGATCGACCTCGACGTCGAACAGCGCGATGTCCTCGAGGTGTTGCGGCTTGATGAACGGCGCGGTGTTTGGGTAGACGTAGACCCGCTTGCGGCCGGCGATCTGAATCAGGCCCTGCCCCGGCAAATCGGCGTGATAATAGACCTGCGCGTCCGGCGAGGAGACCAGAATGCCGGCCTGGTGGTTCGGCACCACGAAATCAGGAACCTTGGCCGCAATCTCCCCGAACATCCTGTCGATCAGCTTGCGGTAACGGCTATCGACCGAACCGACATTGCGCATGTTGAGCCAGAGGCCGCCGCGGGAAATCGCTTCGATGACTTGCCGGCCGGAGAGGTTACCGATATCGCCCTCGCGCCACACGCGGCTGGATCCCTTGGCGCCGGTCTTGACCAGGCTGTAGTGCTCGCGCGGATAGCTTTCGATCAGCTGCGCGAGATCGTCCATCGAGAACGCTGGCGATTTGTGGATCTCGTGTTCGAGCCGGATCGGCTGATGGCTCCAAAGCTCGGAATGCGTCTCATCCCATCTGCTGAAGATTTTGCCCGTCATCGCCGCGCTCCTGCTTCCGTTGCCTGGCCGCCGCCTATTCCGGCTGTCCCGAAATCGCGGCCTGCCGCCATTGCAATACCCGCCCGATGTCCCGTTATGAGACGGCCGGACGATCTTCATGGTCGGATTGGCAAGAACGGTGCCGGGCGGACGCCGCCGCTTACCGGAAGCTAATGTCTGGGATGTATGGCTAACGCCAACCGTTCCTGGAAACCCCGCCGCCGCACGATGACTGGAGAAACCCGATATCGGGCGCTGTTTCTCGGCGCTGGACCGCAGATGCATTGCGGCGTCGGCCAGTTCACCCGGCTGTTGCAGGAGACGATCGAAAAGCTCGAGCCTGGAACCAGCGCAACGTTAACGCTGACGCAGACTGAGGGTTCGCTCGCCGAGATCTGGCGCGCGGTCGGCACAGCGCAAAGCGTGGTCTGCAACTTCCCGATCGTGGCCTGGAAGCGCGTAATGTTCGCGCCGCTCGCGGCGATGGCGATCGCCCGGCTGCGCCGGCGCAAGGTCGTCCTGATCCAGCACGAATGGAACGGGCTGCATTGGTTGCGCCGCATCACCTATATGCCGGCGCTGCTGCTGGCCGACACCATCATCATGTTCTCGCCGCTGGTGCGGCGCGAGCTGGCGAACGATCCCCTGCTCGGCTGGACCGCCAAAAAGAGCGTGCTGGCGCCGCTGCCACCGAATATCGAGGCCCCGGCGGCAATTGACGATTCGAAATTGCGGCATCGTCTCATCACCGCGAAAGGTGACGGGCGATTGCTGATCGGTCATTTCGGATCGATCTATCCGGGCAAGCAGCCCAACGCGCTGCTCGAGATCGGCGCGATTCTGAAGCAACGCGGGCTCAAGCCGCTGATCGTCTATATCGGCTCCTTCATTCGCGGCGTCGACAGGGTCGAGGAGGAATTTCATGCCCGCGCCAGAGAACTCGACCTCGCCGGGGACGTGATCGTTTCCGGTTTCGTCGCTTCCGATCACGAAGTCTTCGGCTTGTTCAGCGAGATCGACGTATTCTGCTATCCGCTCGACGAAGGGCTCACCGCGCGGCGCTCCAGCATTCTCACCTGCGTGCAATCCGGCCGTCCGCTGATCGTCGCGGGTCCCGTGCTGCCGGAGGAATTCGACCATCATCCGCGCTTCAAGGAACTGATCGACCGCGGTGCCATCGTGCTGGTCGCGCGCGGTTCGGACAACGATGCCTTTGCCGACCGGATCGCCGCGGTGGTCAAGCGGCCGTTGGTGCCTTTGCCGTTTGATTTCGACGACTGGTGGAAGGACGTCGCCGAAGTGGTGCGGGCGCAGCTCTGAGCCTCAGGCTTGCGCGCGGAACCGCGCGAGATAGTGCAGGCCGAATATCGCCAGCAGGAACGTGAACCACAGGGGATCGGAACGGTCGAGGAAGAAGCTTTCCATCGCCGACAGATAGAGTCCGAACAGCCAGATCCGCAGCAGCATCATGGCGAGCGGGCCGCTGTTGCCGCCCTCGTCCGCCCGCTGGAAATTCTTCAAGGGCACGATCACGAGCACCAGGATGAGCAGGAGAAGCCCGGGAACGCCCATGCCCAGCGCGGTGTCGAGATAACCATTGTGGCTGTGTGCGGCGAAGCCGGCCCACTCCTTGCCTTCCGGCAGGTTCTGAATCGCGCTGCTGCCCCAGAACGACGCAAAGCCATAGCCGGTGAGCAATCGCGCCTGGAGCGACTGCAGCGCAAACGCCCAGATGTCGGTGCGGCCGGTGAATGTCGAATCGAACGGCAGCAGTTTGGAAATTCCGGCGAGCCCCTCAAACATCACCGTGCCGACGCTCAGCAAATTCAGCAATAGCAGCGGCGTGAGCAGTATGATCGCGCGAAGCCAGAACGAGCGGATGACTGACGTTACCGACGTCAGCAACAACACCGCAAAGCACAGGGTCAGCGAACTCTTTCCGGCCGAATACAGCAGGAACAGCGAGGCCAGCGCGATGATCGCGGCTCCCGATAGCCATAGGCCGGAGCGGATGACATAGACGCCGAGAAACAGCACCATCACCATGATGGCCGCGGCCTGGTTCTTGTGGCCGAACGCGCCGCGCCAGTTGCCGGCAAGGCCGGGCTCCTGCGGATCGCTCGCCAGATGAATCGAAAGGTCCGGGGCCAGCAATATGCCGAGATAGCAGATCGCCAGCAATGCGAGCGCCGCGATCGTGAACCAATGCATCAATTCCTGCTGCGACCTTGGCAGCAGCATCAAGGCTGCGGTGACCGCAACAACGCAGACGGTCAAGGAAAGACGCTTGATCGACGTCCCTGGATCGAACGACAGCACGACCGTAACCAGCAGCCAGGCGCCGAACAGGACAAACGCCGACGACAACAAGGTCGCCAGTCCCCGCACGTCATTTCGCATGGCAAGCGCAACCGTCAGCACGCTCAAGGCCCCGAAAACGGCATAAGTCGCCAGCTCGTTTCCAGTGCCGACGTCGCCGATCTGCATATCGCCGAGGCTTTCAAACGGATGCAGCGATATCCAGCCCAGCAGCAGCGTGCCAACGAACGTCGCGCCGCGAACGATATCCATCACCTGCTGGCGCTCGATCCCGGCGGCCAGCTCACGGATTTCGGATGCGTCGACGATCTGGCTCATGAGACGATCTTCGACGCCTTGTAGGGTTCCGGCTCGAGGCCGAACGCCGCCAGCGCGCTGCCGATCGCCACAGCGACGGGATGCATGGCAATGGTCCCTTTACGCTCGCTCAAGAGCGCGCACACGGCATAGACAAAAGAAAGCGGCAAGGCCGCCAGCAATTTGGCAGTCAGCTTTGCCTGCAACCAGGTCGTCGGCGTCGCCTTGCGCTGGACGTGATAATTGATCGCGCCGATCCGCAGGCCGCGCATCACCAGCCATTTCAGGCTGGTGCGGCTTTGCGGCACGGTCTCTGAGATTACGGCTTCGGCCACCCAATGAAAGCGCAAGCTGAGCCTCATGCAGCGGTAGAAGAAATCGGTGTCGCCGCCGCCCAGAAAATTGAAACGAAGGTCGAATGCCGGCATGCCCAACCGGGTGAACACCGAGCGCCGGATCAGGCAATTGCCGCAGCCATAGATCACCGGCACGGGGCCTGAGGCGTCGTAGGCCGGTGCAAACGCGGGGTGGCGCCGCAAGCCGCGTTTTCGTGCGTCATCGAATTCGGGGAATACCGGTCCACCGACGATGTCGGCGCCGGTCGCGTCGGCAGTCCCTATCATCTGCTCCAGCCAGTCCAGCGATGCGATTTCATCATCGTCGATCATCAACAAGCTGCCTGCCATCGGAAACACCTGCAGCGCCGTCTCGAAGGCGGCGTTGATCGCATGGCAATTGCCTTGCCGCGGCTCGATCACGCATAGTCCTGCGAATTTCCCCGACGCGAGGTACTCGGTGGCAACCGGGACGCTCTCGCTCTTCGACGCATCGTTCTCCACCATGACGATGGCGAAGCGGCGGCTGGTGCGCTGAGCGGCAAGCGACTCCAGTGTCCGGCGCAGGTACTGAGGCCGCCGGAAACAGGGGATGCAAACGACGATTTCGATCGTAGGATCGAGTGCCGGCGAAATTGCCACCAGCGCGCGCAGAGCCGTGACCGACGGATCAGGCCCGTCCATCCGGAGATCGCTGGTCGAAATCTCTGCCATGAAACTCTGGTCGTTCACGAATATGTCTCATCGTCCCGAAACGGGATTGCCGGCGTAATCCCGGGACATTTCCGTCTCGATAAGGTCGTTCACTCCGGATTAATCCGGCCTTGGCGAACGCTACGCGCGCAGTGGTGCAATATTCGGTCCGGTGGCGAGGCGTGAAGCAGCCAACTCAGACGACGGTTAATGGACGGGGTTAATCCGCGCTGAAGATCAGCGGCTGAACAGCTTTCGGAACAAGCGCTGCGAATTCGGAAACTGGCCGTTGTCGATCTGGGTGGGCCAGGCGCCATCCACGTCGAAATAGGCGGCGTAGGCAATGCTGCCTTCGTTCTTCATGAACCAGTCGTGCATCTGCTGAATGAAGAACGGATTGTCGCCGGCATTGCCGACGCCCCATTCGGGGTAACTCATCCGCTTGCCGTGCAGACGCGCAAAGTCGCGATGCCATTCCAGACCGAATGGCGCCTTGACGTAGAACGTGTTCCAGCGTTCCTCAGGCGTGCCCTCATGCTTGAAGTCGTAGACGTCGAGGCCGATGTAGTCGACGACGTCGTCGCCGGGATAGCTGAGGTCTGCCGGCATTTCCTGCGGCCCCCACCCCGGGCACCAGTCGAACTTGAAGCCTGTAGAGTGGCGCCTGAATATTTCCACGACGCGCCGGAATGCCTTGATGTATTCGGCTTCATGTCCCTTGGCGAACCACGCCATCTCAGCCAGATTCATCTCCCAGCCGAGCCGGATGATCGCCTGCGGATGCGTCTCCGAAATCGCCCGCGCCGCCGCTTCGAATTCGGCATCGTGGAGCCCATCGGCAACGTCGGCGAGAGGCGTCCCCTTCATTGTCAGCGGGATCGACCACACCACGTTGCGCGCGGGGTTGAGCTTCTTCCAGACGCCAGGAACCCAGCTCAATCTGGAGAAATCTTCCCAGGTCGTCTGGCCATAGAAGTCGACGCCCAGCACCGTGGACGGCTTCTGCTTCAGCCATTTTTCCCACGTCTGCAGCGTATGCTCGCGACCTATCGGACCCCAATTGACAAAGGCGCCTGCGAACTTCGCTTGGGTGGAAACGGCGCGCGAGGCGGCGTTGCTGTCGACATGCGCCAGCAGCAGCACGGTCACCACGAAAGCCGCCAGAAACAGCACCAAGCGCTTCGCGCTGAATGCTTTGCGCGGCCTTGGATCATTTCGAAACATTGCCTGTCCTCGTATGCAGCCTGCGAGCGATCTCCGTCATTCCCGTCGCAAAAGGATACAGGCCGGACAGGTCTGCTGTACCAAAACGAAGAGGAGGCTCAGAGCCAGCTTTCTTGCAGAAAGAGTTTTCGTCGAAAATCTAACCAAATGGTCATCGGAAATCCGATCGCCGACGGCGTCGACGATTGCGCTGATCGGCTTTGCAATATCGAGTCCACCGCGAGCACACAGCCGAACGGCGCTTCCGCCATGGTTACCGCGGAATTGCAGCGGCATCCGCGTGTCACAAATGCGGACACGGTCGACAGATCGGGATGTACCGCAAACGTCCGATCCCGCGCGCGCCGGTGCCTTCCCCGCAAGAAAGCACAGAAAACCGGCAAGTTAACCACGCCGACGCACCGCAGCACGCATTGCGTCGGTCCGGCACCGATCTTGCTCCATGGGCACTGCGGGAGGATTGCGCCTGATAACGGCGAGCCTCCCGGCAGATTTGTCGAGATGAATTGCAACGTGTCGTTAACCCTGAACCCATTGCCGAAAGTTTAATGCTCAGCCAAACGTTCCATTATTCGGTTGCGAGCGTCGTATCGGCCGCTATCGGCCTGCTGAGCGCTGTCGTGTTCACGCGCCTGCTCTCGCCCGAAGAATATGGCGTCTACGTCGTCGGTCTGAGCACCGCGGGTATCGTCTCGGCGCTGCTGTTCACCTGGGTTCGCGTCTCTGCCCTGCGTTTCCAGTCGGAAGGCGGCGCGGTCGACGTCAGGAAGACCATCTTCGTCGCCTATCTCATCTCCGCCCTCGCCGCGCCCGTCGCACTCCTTGTTGCCACGCTGACGACGTCGGTATCGCTGGAGCGAAATCTCGCGGCAATCTTCTTTGCGCTGGGGCTCGGCCTGTTCGAACTGGGACAGGAACTGCTGAAGGCGCGGCTGCAATCGTTCGCGTTCATGACGGCGTCGATCATTCGCGCCTGCCTGGCGTTCACGCTGTGTCTGGCCGCGGCGCTTTTGGGCGGCGGCGGACTGTGCCAGCTCGCGATGGTGACCGTCACCTATTTCGTCACGACGACGCTGTTTGCGAGCACGATCCTGCAATCCCCTGTCGCCGGACCGAGGATTTCCGATCTGCGGACGTTTGCGGGCTTCGGTATTCCGATCACGCTGTCGGGCATCTTCTTTGCGATCCACGCAGCTCTCGACCGGATGCTGGTGTTTCATTTCTTGGGCGACCACGCGGCCGGCCAGTACGGCGCGTCCGCGGATCTCGTCCGGCAGATCATCCTGATCCCGGCGGTGAGCATCGCGTCCGCAACGATCCCGCTGGCGGTGCGCGCCTACGCCATCGGTGGCGCCTCCAAGGCGCGACCGCATCTGGAATTCAGCCTCGAAATTCTGCTGGCCGCCGTCTTGCCCGCCGTCGTCGGCGTAGCGTTGACGAGCAGCTATATCGCCGGCGTGATCCTTGGCAGCGAGTTCAGGGAGACCGCGGCGCAGATCATACCGATCCTGGCCTTTGCCTGGCTGTTTCAGTCAATTTCCCAATCCTACATTCACGCGAGCTTTCATCTCGCCAAGACGCCGTTCATGATGACGACGCAGAGCATCGCGATGCTGATCGCGAACTTGCTGGTCATGCCGGTCCTGCTTGCCAGATTTGGCCTGGTCGGCGCGGCGGCGAGCCTCGTCGTCGTGGAAGCCTTCGGCGCAGGCTTCGGCTGGTATCTCACGCGGAAGGCATTTCCACTTCCCTTCAACGCATTCCAGGTCCTGCGCATCGTCGCGGCGACGGCGATCATGGCGCTGGTGCTGACGTTCCTGAAACCTCTGCTTCCGATCAGCATCGTCTCGTTTGGCGTGCTGGCCGCAACCGGCTGCCTCGTCTACGTCGCCGCAGCCTTCGCCTTCGACATCGCCGGCTTGCGGAAGGCCGCGATCGCCTATGCCGCGCGGCGCAATCTCCCGGCCGCGTCCATCACCGCCCCGTCCACGGGGCTACCCAGCATGTCGACACGAGAACCATGATGCGGCTAGCAAGTAAAAGTCCGGTCGTTGCAGCCGACCATCGACATGTCATTTGCCGAACCAACCCGGTGTCGCTGTCGGACTTCACCGACAGGCGGCGCGAGGCGACGCGCCCGCTCGCATTCCGGCGCGAGAATTTCGATCGCGACTTCGACAGCAATACGCTGTTCTACGACGCGGTGCAGGTGAGCCAATCAGGGATTGCCCTGTTTGCGCCGCCATTCTTCAACCTCGCGCGCGAGGTCGCGGCGACGAACTTCATCAGCGGCGCGGGAACCTGCAAGGCGCGGACAAGGCACCTCGACCGCCACGCCCAATTGTGGCTGGACATTCCCGAGCAAGCCGGCCCCATCCAGGCACTGGGCGAACTGGGAAGCTTCACGTTCTCGGTGTCGCCGAACGGGTCGGAAATGTTCAGGGATCGCCGCGTCATCTTCACGATGTCGAAGGACAACCCGATCGAATGGATTCTCGACTGGGTGAGATTCAACCGCGACATTCACGGCGCCGATGCCGTTCTCATCTATGACAACGGCTCCAGCGCCTACGACAGCGCGACCTTGAGCGCGGCACTCCAGTCGGTCCCCGGCATCCAATGCTCGGTCGTGATGGAGTGGCCTTTCAAATACGGTCCGCAGGGCGCGAACAGCTGGGACCATTGGGATTCCGATTTCTGCCAGTTGGGCGCCTGGGAGCACGCAAGATGGCGCTTCCTGCAGAATGCCCGGAGCGTCATGAACTCCGACATCGACGAGCTGGTGCTGTCGAAGACGGGACAGTCGGTGTTCGAAGCCGCCGAACAATCATGGACCGGGCTTGTCCGATATCGCGGGCGATGGATCATCGGCATCGATGACGGCATCCGCGACAGCGTGAGCAAGGCTCCCCATCGGCACACCGATTTCTCGATTCTCATGCCGCCGAACTACCAGTTCTCTAGGCTGGTGATGCGACGCGACGCCAACGCGTGCCTGCCGAAATGGACGGTGGTTCCCGGTCGATGCCCCACGCATGCGCAATGGCATGTCCATTCGATCTTCTCCTGGTGGGCGTCGTATTTCTGCACCAGGAACTTTTCGTTCCGGCATTTTCGCGAGATCGGCAGCAACTGGAAATACCAGCGCACCAACCGCGTGCCGTTCGATTCGTCGGTTCACAAGACGGACCACGCATTGATGAAAGCTTTTCAGTGCGTCGATTGGGAAAACTAAAATGAACAAGGCAACCCTAACGTCAGAATGGATGAAATCGATGGACGAGGCAGTCACGATCGACCCCACGCAGTCGGCGATCGACCGTTCGGAAGCCATTCAGCATCCGCAGGCGCTGCTCGAGCTGGCGCACGGCGAGGCACGGCGGAGCCTCTTGACCGTTCACGGCATCCTCGAAGCGACGCTGCCTGCGGGGGAGCTCTCGATCTACGAAGCCGGCGGTGGCTCGACCAGCTTCCTGCCGCTCAAGGTGCTGCATCGCGCCCACGTCACCGTGGTCGACATCGACGAGGACCAGATCCGCAACAACGACTACGCGCACAGGGCTATCCTCGGCGACATCCAGACCTATCGCTTCAAGCCCAACAGCTTCGATCTGGTGATCTGCTACAACGTGATCGAACACGTGCCGGATGTCGAAGCAGCCCTGCTGAACTTCTACGAAGCGCTGAAGCCGAACGGCATGGTCCTGATCGGCGCGCCCAATCCGCGATCGCTGTCCGGCGTCGTCACCAAATACTCGCCGCACTGGTTCCATGTCTGGTTCTACCGCCATGTCCGCGGCGACAAGAAAGCCGGCCTGCCCGGCCACGCGCCGTTCCCGACGCTGTTCCATCCGCTGGTCACGCTTTCCAACCTGGAGGCGTTCGCCGAGCAGCACGGCCTGCAAATGATCTACCGCAAGCAGTATGAGAGCCCGCGCTATCCGGAGATGCGGCTGCGCAAGCCTCTGTTCGCCGCTCTGGTCGATGCCGCCGCGCGCGTGATGA
Organism: Bradyrhizobium sp. SRL28; assembly: GCF_018596315.1. GTDB lineage: Bacteria > Pseudomonadota > Alphaproteobacteria > Rhizobiales > Xanthobacteraceae > Bradyrhizobium. The sequence goes on from NZ_JAHEAG010000003.1 coordinate 666,115, forward strand.
ACGCGTTCCTCCCCGGCAAGACCGACGTGCGGCACGGCGACTATCACGTGATCCTGCGAAAGCGTTGAGACCATGAACGCGATGTTGTCAGAGGCAAGGGCAAAGGTCGGCCACCGGCTGGCGATCGACGAGGCGCAAACCAATAACGGATGGTTAATTTTCTGCGGCCACGACGTCACCGATCGACCGAGCCCCAATGGCTGTTCGCCCGCTTTGCTCGCGCATGCGCTCGCAGCGGCATCGCGGCGGAAAATTCCGGTTCTCACCATGGCGGAGGCGATGCAATGCGCCCGCGCTTAAACGCTTTGTTTGCCAATTCGGGGAATAGTCCTTTGGTGAGTATGGTTAATTTTCCCTGTTGCGTTTGTTCAGCGCTTTTTCTCGGCGCCCATGGCCCAACCCGAAGAATAGCCCCTCAGCCGATGCGTGCGGCGGTTCGAATGGAAGCTGGGGTTCATGCTTATCTATGACCAGCCGATAGACCGGGCAAAGCCCGAGGCCGGAACGGCGACAGCCGCGCCGGCGGGCTTCAGCGTGCTCGATCTGGCCCAGCTCCTGTGGCAACGGAAGGTCGCGATCGCCTCGGCGGCGCTGATCTGCGCCTGCGTCGCGGTTGCGATCGGCAAAGGCCTGACGCCGAAATACACCGCCTCCGCCCAGCTCTACGTCGATCCCCGCGAACTGCAGCTGGTCGATCGCGAACTGACGCCGCGCGCCCAGGATACTTCCGGCCTCGCGATGGTCGTGGAGAGCCAGGCACGCGTCATCACCTCGAACAATGTGCTGCTGCAGGCGATCCGCGACACCCATCTGGAAAAGGACCCGGAGTTCGGCGGCGGCGATTCCAAGGGCATTGTTGGATCGCTGCTCGGCCTGTTCGGGGTCGAGCTGCGCCCCACCGCCGAACAGCAGAAGCAGATCGAGATGGGCGCGCTGGAAGCGCTCAATCGCCACATCAACGTCAAGAAGACCGATCGTACCTTCATCGTCGATATCGACGTCTGGTCGTATGAGCCGGCCAAGGCGGCGATGCTCGCCAACGCGATCGCGAAAGCCTATCTCGCCGAATCCAAGCAGTCGCAGGCCGCCGCCGCCCGGCGCGCGACCACCGACCTTTCCGGCCGGTTGAAGGAATTGCAGGAACGGCTTCGCAACGCCGAGAATACGCTCGCGGTCTACAAGGCGCAGAACAATTTCGTCGGCACCCAGGACACGCTGATCAGCGACCAGCAGCTCTCCTCCAGCAACCAGCGGCTCGCCGCCGCCCGCGCGCTGACGCTCGATGCGCAGGCCAAACTTGACCAGATCCAGGCCAGCCGCAAGGCATCGTCCGATATAGGCGCCATTCCCGAGGCGCTGCAGTCGCAAACCATCGCCAATCTGCGCGCCCAATATGCCGAAGCGCGCAAGCGCCAGGCGGAGCTGCAGGCCGAACTGGGGCCGCGGCATCCGGCGCTGCGCCAGGTCGAACTGCAAGTGCAGGATTTGCGCCGCGCCATCAATGAAGAGGTCGAGCGCTTTGCGCTGGCCGCAAGGAATGATCTGATCCGCGCCCGCGACTATGAGGCTTCGCTGGGCAAGGCGCTGGAAACCCAGAAGCGCCAGAGCGTCCAGATGAGTCAGGCTTCGGTGCGCCTGCGCGAACTCGAACGCGAGGTGGAGGCAAGCCGCGACGTCTATCAGTCGTTCCTGAAGCGATCGCGCGAAACCGAGGAGCAGGAAACCCTGAACACCTCGAACGCGCGCATCATCGGCGAGGCCACCGTGCCGCAGCGGCGCACCTTCCCGCCGGCCATGAGCCTGCTCGCGATGATCGGCTTCGTTCTTGGCGGGCTCGCTGCCGCCGGCTGGTTCGTCGCGCTCAACCAGTTGACGCCGCGCACGAACCCCGCTCAGCCTCAGAACAGCGGGCCATCGGAGGCCTCGAAGGAACCGACTGCACCTGCGGCCGCGACGCAGCCGCCCGTCACCCAACCGCAGCTGCAACCCGCGGTCAACCTGATCGAAAAGCCTCCGATCGTCCGGCTACAGGAAACCGACGTGATACGCACGCTCGGCGGCATCCTTGCAACTGATAGCACCGCCGACGTCACGCGGCTCGGCTGGCCGACGCTGCGCGCGGGCTTTCCGCTGATGACCGTCCTCACTGCCTTGCGCGAGATGCGCGCGGCGCTGGCCAGACGCGCCGGCGAAGAAACCCCGCCCGTGATGGCCGTGATCGGCGCCAGCCCGGATCAGGACCGCAGCATCGCCGCGCTGAACATCGCGCTCGCCGCGGCGCGCGACGGCGCCAAGGTGCTGTTGATCGACGCCGACCGCAGGGAACGCGCGCTGTCGGACAAGGTGAGCCATTTGGCCAACAGCGAGCCCAGCCGTTTCGGCTGGCTCGGCATCGGCGTCAAGGCCGCCCGCGCGATTCCGACCGCCAACGGAATTTCGATCCTGCCGGCTATCAATGCCACCGACGCGAAAGCCGGCGACGCCATCCGCAAGGCGATTGCGCAGGCCCGTTCCGCCGGCGGCTATGACCTCGTGATTCTCGACGGGCCGGCCATGCCCTGGAGCCCGATCGAACGCAAGCTGCTCGACCTGACCGATGGGCTCGTTGCGATCCTCCCGGTGCACCTCGACATCAACGACAGCATGGAAGACATCATCGCTGCCCTCGGCGGGACCGAGCGCAAGCTGGTCGGTGTCGTCCTCAGCGAAGTCAACCCGACGGCCGCAAGCCCGCAGCGGGACAAGCAATATGCGTGAGCGTCGCGTAAATTCCGTCGGGAGAGCGGCCACCGCCGGCGTAGCCCGCATCACAGTCGGCGGGCTGCGGCTCGCCGTGCTGGATCTCGAGCAGACCGCGAACTTCATGATCGACATGGTGTTCCCGCAGCGCCGCGTCGATCGTCCGCTCTATCTGACCTCGGCCAATGGCGAGGTGCTGGCGCGCTGCTCGACCGAACCGATGACCGACCGGCTGTTTCGCGCCGCTGACCTGATCAATGCCGACGGCCAGCCGCTGGTGACGGTGTCGCGATTCAGATCAAAGACACCGCTGCCCGAACGCGTCGCGACGACTGACCTGTTTCACGTCGTTGCCCGCAAGGCGCAGGCAGCCGGCCTCACCTTCTACCTGCTGGGCGCGGACGAGGCGGAGAACGCCGCCGCGGTCGCCAGCGTTCGCGAGCAATATCCTGACCTCAAGATCGTCGGCCGTTGCCACGGCTTTCTGCGGGGCGAGGCGATGCGCGCAAAGGTCGCCGAGATCAACGCGCTGGCGCCGGACTATCTCTGGGTCGCGCTCGGTGTTCCCTATGAGCAGGCCTTCGTCGAGGAATTCACGCCCGACCTCTCCAATGTCGGCGTCATCAAGACGTCAGGCGGGCTGTTCAATTTCCTGTCGGGCAGCCGCGTCCGCGCGCCGCTGTGGATGCAGCAGGCGGGTCTCGAATGGGTCTGGCGAATCTGGCTGGAGCCGCGCCGCCTGTTCTGGCGCTATTTGACCACCAATCCGCGCGCGCTTTACCTGCTGCTGAACAGGGGCCGATCGACTGATATCGGCGGGAAACACAATCGATGAGCAGACGTCCAGCCATTCTCGTCACCGGCGGTGCCGGCTATATCGGCTCGCACTGCTGCAGGGCATTGGACGCTGCGGGTTACCAGCCCATCACCTACGACAACCTTTCGACCGGCCACCGCAGCTTCGCCGCGGGCCCGCTGGTGGTGGGCGACATCGCCGACAAGGCCACGCTGGCGCGGACCTTCGCCGAGCATGACATCGTGGCCGTCATGCACTTCGCCGCCTCCAGCCTGGTCGGCGAGTCCGTTGCCGATCCGCAGAAATACTACGTCAACAATCTCGCCGGCACGCTGTCGCTTCTGGAGACGATGCGTGAGGCCGGCTGCAACCGCCTGGTGTTTTCGTCGACCGGCGCGGTCTATGGCAACGCCGACAGCAAGGCGCTGCGTGAGGACTACGCCTGCGCGCCGATCAATCCCTATGGCGCCTCGAAATGGATGGTCGAGCGCGTGCTGGCGGATTATCGCGCGGCCTATGGCTTCGGCTCATTCGCGCTGCGCTACTTCAACGCCGCTGGCGCCGATCCCGGCGGCGGCATCGGCGAGCTGCGCGAGGTCGAGACACACCTTATCCCCCGCGCCATGATGGCGCTGCAGGGGCATGTGCCGGATTTTGCGGTGTTCGGCGACGATTACGACACGCCCGACGGCACGGCGATCCGCGACTACATCCATGTGACCGACCTGGCGGCGGCCCACGTGCTGGCGCTCAAGCTGCTGCTCGAGGGACATTCAGGCGGCGCCTTCAATCTCGGCACCGGCAACGGCTTTTCGGTGCGCGAAATCCTCGCGGCGATCGCGGCCGAGACCGGCCGCCAGGTCCCGCATGTCGTCAAGCCGCGGCGATCAGGCGATCCGACCTATCTGGTCGCCGATCCCTCCGCCGCACGCGCGACATTGAACTTCCGTCCCACCCATTCGGATCTGACCACGATCATCCGTACCGCCTGGGCGTGGCACAAGAACGCGCACCCGCTGAAGACGGGTGCGCCGGTTCGCGACTGAGATTGCAACCTACAGCGGCTTGATCTGCACCTTGCGCCACTTGATCACGCCAGCACCGTATTGCAGCGCGAACGGGCCGCTGGCGTGTTTTGAATCCTGGACATCGACGGTCTTCTGGCCGTTCAGAACGACGACGAGCTGCGAGCCCTTGGCCGTGATCTCGTAAGTGTTCCATTTGCCGCCCGCCTTCGGCATCGGGTCGACCTTCGCCACATCGACGATGGCGCCGGTGCCGTAGGTCGGATCGGGCCGCTTGTCGAAGATATTGACCTCGTAGCAGATCTTTGCGTCGATCTTCGCCGACTGGTCGCAGCGAATGAAAATCCCGCTGTTGGCGTCATCGTCGGCCCAGAACTCAACCTTCATCTCGAAATCCTTGTAGGACTCCTTGCTGACGAGATAGGAGGGATCCTTGCCCTCGGTGATCTTGTCTGCCACCAGCGTGCCGTCCTTCATCGCCCAATTGGCTTTACCGACCTCGGTCCAGTCGCCCATCTTGGTGCCGTCGACGAGCGTCACCCAGCCACCGCTTTGGCCGGACGCTACGCTGGAAAATTGAATGGCGGCGGCGCCGATCAACAGGCCGGCCGCAAGTATCGACAAACGCTTCATGAACGTAGCCCTCCCATGGCTGCTTTTAGTTGGGCCGCAACGTAGCACCGCGAGGCGCGGCGTAAATCCGTTTTTCATGCTGCAGCTGCGTTGTGCGACATTTCGTTTGCCGCTGCCGCCGATCACGCATGCACCCGCGGGCCTTGCTCCGCTGGAACGAGACCGGCTAGCATCGCGGCAACAGAGATGAGCGCATCTCAGCTCACGAGACTGCAAGGGAGGCGACCATGAAGGCGATACCCCTGTCCTGGCGATACCTCATGACGCCGCTGGTTTTCGCCGGCATGTTGAGCATCAGCTCCGCTGCGGAACTCAATCCGGCCGCCGTTATCTACAAATTGCCGGACCAGATTCCCTGGGGCCCAGTCAATGCAGCCGGCGCGCAAAGCGCTGTCGTGGTCGGCGACCCCACCAAACCCGGCTTCTACATGGTCTACAACAAATGGACCAAGGGCAATCACTTCAGCCGTCCGCACTTCCACCCCAACGATCGCTACATCGTCGTGCTGCAGGGCACGTGGTGGGTCGGCTCGGGACCGAAATTCGATCCCGCCAACACGACGCCGATGCCAGCCGGCAGCTTTGTCACCCATTTCGCCAAGCAGGTGCATTGGGACGGCGCCAAGGATGAAGACGCCGTTCTGCTGATCATGGGTGAAGGCCCGGCGACCTCAACGGCGGCGGAAGAGAAGTAACCGCTGGCGGAACGGGACCGGTTCGAGATCAACGACCGGGCAACCATTTCGGCGGCGGCGCGTTTTATGTCCTCAACCAAATCAGGGATATGAAACATGGCTTCTGCTTCACAGATCCGGGAACATATGGACGTCATCTCGTCGGACAAGAAGACGGTCGGAAAAGTCGACCATCTGGAAGGAACCGACAAGATCAAGCTGACCAAACAGAGTTCGCCTGATGGCCAGCATCATCACTTCATTCCGATGTCGTGGGTCGACCACGTCGATCAGCATGTCCATCTCAACAAATCAGGCGCGGATGTGACCTCGCACTGGCAGCATGGCCGCCAGTAGCCGGCTGACGCGCATTGCGCCGCGCGCGGATGCGGATATCATCAGGCTTCAGGAGATGGGATGCATCCGGCGGCGGCACTGCAATTTGAACGTATGATCGGCGAATACATCACGTGGCGTGCCGTTCCGGAAACGGAACGCTCGCCGGCGCCGGCTTGGTGGTGGGGACCCGCGATGGAGTCGCGCGCCTCCTCCCAGCCGCTCCCTGCCGAATGGTGCGCCGAGCTTGGATTGCCAGACCGGGCGACTTATGCTTCCGCCGCGGACATCTTCCTTGGGACCTTCGCAGGCCAGACGTCTGTGCCGTGGCCTTATGATTTTCCCCGCAGAACGGCTATCCCGGACCCGGCGGTTCGCGAACTGCATCCGCAGCCGTCAGACGACAGTGCTTTTCAACCCTGACCCGGCCTCCGGCTGCAACGGCGGCGAAGCGAGCTGCGGCTCGGCGCGAAGCAGATCAGCCATTTGCTTGGCGGGCAGCGGCTTGGAGAACAGAAAACCCTGCATTTCGTCGCAGGCGTGGTTGCGCAGGAAGGTCTCCTGCTCCACGGTCTCGACGCCCTCCGCAATGACGGTCATGCCGAGCGCCTTGCCCATGCTGATGATCGCCTGCGCAATGGCCTGGTCCTCGGAATCTATCGGCAGATCGCGAATGAAAGAGCGGTCAATCTTGATCGTATCGATCGGGAATTGCTTCATCAGCGACATCGACGAATAGCCGGTTCCGAAATCGTCGATCGCAAGGCGGATGCCGCGGCTCTGAATCGCATCCAGCACCTTGATCGCGCGCGACACGTTCCGCATCACCATGCTTTCGGTGACTTCGAGCTGCAGCAGCACCGGCGACATGCCGCTTGCCAGTAGCGCCTCGTCGACATCGTGCAACAGATGCGCATCGGCGAATTGCCGCGGCGACAGGTTGACCGCCATCGTCACCGGCCGCAGGCCGCGGCGCTGCCAGGCCATGTTCTGCACGCAGGCTTCCTTGAGTACCCAGCGGCCGATCGGAACGATCAGTCCGGTTTCCTCGGCCAGCGGAATGAATTGGCCCGGCGATACGCTGCCGAGTTCGGGATGATTCCAGCGCAGCAGCGCCTCGACGCCGGTGATCTGGCCGCTCCCCATGTCGATCTTCGGCTGATAGTGCAGCGAGAACTGGTCGCGCTCCAGCGCGCGGCGCAAGGCACTCTCCAGCGTCAGGCGCTCGATCGATTGCGTCTTGATCTCCTTGCTGAAGAAGCGGAAGCCGTTCTTGCCGTCCTCCTTGGCGAGGTACATCGCCATGTCGGCGTTCTTGGTCAGCGTCTGCATGTCGGTGCCGTCGGACGGGTACATCGCGATCCCGATCGAGGCGGTCGTGTGGCATTCGTGACCGCTGAGCTGCAGCGGCTGGCTCAGCACGGAGAGAAGCTCGCCGGCAATTTGCTCGACCTCGGGACGCTCGGCGGTCTCCTCCAGAATGACCACGAACTCGTCGCCGCCAAGCCGCGCCACGACATCGCTCGACCGCAGCGCGCGGCGCAGCCTGCCGCCGATCTCCACCAGCAGCATGTCGCCAGCGTCGTGTCCCAGCGAGTCGTTGATCACCTTGAACCTGTCGAGGTCGATGAACAGCAGGGCGAACTGCCGCTGGTAGCGCGCGGCAGCATCAATCGCGCGGCGCAGCATGCCGTTGAACATTTCCCGGTTCGGCAGGTTGGTCAGGCTGTCGTGCGACGCCAGATATTCGATCCGCTCATCGGCCTTGGTCTTTTCGTCGACACGATCGAAATTCTCCAGCGCGAACGACACGTTGTCGACGAGCCGCTGCAGCAATTCGGCGAACTCGGCCGTGAACGTATCCTTCTCGCGCGACATGAAAGACATCACACCGACGACATGCCCTTGCACCAACAAGGGAAATGAAGCGCCGGAGTTCGTGCCGTCAGTGCGTGCTGTACCGTGAAACGCCGCGGCGCGCGGATCGCTGAGGTAATCGTTGATGATGCAGGCCTGCTGCGAACGTATCGCCGAACCGCAAAGCCCGCGCCCCTCCGGGTGCGCCTCGCTGGTCGATATCACTGCCCCGCGGGCGCTGGAGGCGGTGGGACCGTCGGCGGCCACGACGTCGAGAAAATCGCTGTAGGGCGTTATCATCGCGATGGAGGTCAAGGTAAACTTGCCACCCTTCGCCGCCGCTTCGCACACCAGCGCGAACAGTTCCGCCCGCGACGACGCGCGGATGATTGCCTCGTTGGTTGCGCTCAGCGCCGCCAGCATGCGCGTCAGGCGCTCCTTCTGGATTTCGGTCCTCGCCTTGTCGTCGGCGCGGTCGAAATTCTCCAGCGCGAATGACACATTGTCGGCCAATCGTTGCAGCAGTTCCGAAAATTCGGGCGTGAAGGTGTCCTTGTCCAGGGACATGTAAATCATGACGCCGACGGGCTCGCCGCGAACCAGCAGGGGGAAGGCAGCGCCTGACTGAGCGCCGTAGGAGCCAACGATGGCCTGGAAAGCGGCGACGCGATGGTCGGTCACATAATCATTGGTGATGCAGGGCCGCCTGGTTCGGAACGCCGTTCCGCTGAGCCCACGGCCCTCGGGACGGGCTTCATCCACCGACAACCTGACGTGCCGCGTCGTCTCGGCAGCCGGCCCTGCGGCGGCGACGATCCTGAGAAGGTCGCTGCCGGAATCGGCCAATGCGATGGTGGTCGACGTAAACCTGCCACCACCCGCCGCGGCTTCGCATACCAGATCGAACAGCTCCCCGCGGGATTTGGCCCGCATGATGGCTTCGTTGGTCGCACTCAGCGAAGCGAACATCCGCGTCAGGCGCTCCTTCTGACCCTCGGTCCTCGCCTTCTCGTCGGCGCGATCGAAGGTGCCTATCGCGAACGACACGTTCTCGGTGAGCCGCTGCAGCAGTTCGGAGAATTCGGCCGTGAACGTGTCCTTCTCGGAGGAAATGAAGAACATCACGCCGACGGGCTCGCCCGAGACCAGCAGCGGAAAGGCCGCGCCCGACATGGCGCCGTCGCTGTGAATGAACTGATGGAACGCAGACCCTCGCGGATCCGCACGCAGGTCATTGGCAATGCAGGCCTGGCGCGAGCGGAATGCGTTGCCGCAGAGCCCGCGTCCTTCTGGATGATCCGCGTTGATCGAAACCTTCACCCGGCGCATGTTGCCGGCCGTCGACCCCGCCACGGCCACCATGTCGGTGTAGTCGCTGTCCGACCTGGCCAGCATGATGCTGGTCGAGTTGAACCGGCCGCCCTTTGCGGCAGCCTCGCATACCAGCTCGAACAGCTCCGTGCGCGACGTTGCACGAACGATCGCTTCGTTGGTCGCACTGAGCGCCGCCAGCATGCGCCCCAGCCGTTCCTTCTGTGCGTCGGCTCTCGCCTTTTCGCCGGCACGCTCGAAATTGTCCAGCGCGAACGAAACGTTCTCCGCGATCCGCGCCATCAGCGCGACGATCTCTTCGTCCTCCGCCCACAATTTTCCGACAAAGAACAGCAACACGCCGATGCTCTCGTCGGCCTTGATCAGGGGAACGGCGACGCAGGCGGTGACGCCGGTCTCCCGTGCGGCCTGGTGCCAGGGCTGCCCCTGCGACGAGTTGAGGATATCGTTGTTGACGGCAGGCTGCTGGGTTCGGAATGCCCTGCCGCAGACGCCCGTTCCATACGGGTTGCCGGCATCGATCGAGAACGGCGCCCGCATGATCTGTTCGACGATTGCGCCGGTGCCTGCGGCCGGCTTCAGCCAGATCGAGTCCGGCTCCGCGAGCAGGACCACTGTGGCCGCGGATTTGCCGCTGTGTACCGCAGCATCGCAAACGCGCTGATAGAGCTCCTGTTCGGTCTTGGCGCGCAGAATGGCTTCGTTGGTCGCGCTGATGGCGCCGAACATCCGGTTCAACCGCCGCATGGTGCGCTCGCCGTTCTTGCGCGCGGCCTCATGGTCGAAATTGTCGAGCGCAAAGGAAATGTTTGCCGACACGCGCTCCAGCATCGAGACGAGTTGCTCGTCGATCGAGTGCGCCTCGCGCCGCGAAACGAGCAACACGCCGACCCTCTCGCCGTTGCAGATCAGCGGCAGCGCTGCCGCCGCGCCCACCTGGTTGGCCTTGGCGCCCTCGCGCCAGGCCAGCGAGTGCTGGTCGTTCAGAAAATCGTTGCTGACGCATATTCGCCGGTCGCGGAAGGCCTGCCCGGAGACCCCGGAACCCTCGGGCGTACCGGCCACGGTCGAAATATCGATGCTGCGCAGGCGCGGAACGTCGTCGCCACAGCCGGCGGCGAAGCGCAGGAGATTGGTTTCCGGCTCCAGCAGGAAGATCGCCACGGCCAGGAAGTCCCCGACCGAGAACGCGGCTTCGCAGACCTTCGCGTACAGCTCTTCAGGTGATTTGGCGTACAGAATCGCTTCGTTGGTCGCATTCAACGCCGCGAACGTCCGCGCGATATCGGTCTTCACCGTCCCCAAGCTCCCTGCCGGCAGCGTCGGGCTGCCCCCTTGCGGATTTTATGCGTGCAGGGGGCCTAAATGCTCGTTATTGGCGACCCGGAGTTGCGATTCAGAGTAAATGTCGGACCAACGGACAGCGACATCGCTCAGGAGAACTACGGGCTCATTCACGATTCGTCAGCCATACCGCCGGCGCGCCGGGTCGGGATGCGGGCCTGCCGAGGGCATTTTCGAATTCTGCAGAATGAAATCCCGGGCACGCGGGGACCGTGCCTGCGGCATGGCTAACAGGATATTTCCACGCTTGCCCTGCCGCCGCCGCTTTGAGACCATGCCAGCTGCGGCAACAAGCAAGACCCGCTATTCGCGCGGGCATTAAAAGGTAGAGGAAATTCCCATGCCGATGGTCCAGGCCGATCGTCTCACACGCATCGGTGCGGCGCTGCTCCAAGCCGCTGGCGCGTCAGAGGAGGAAGCCCGTGCCGTCGCGGTCGGCTGCGTCAACGCCAATCTCGCCGGCCATGACTCGCACGGCGTGATCGCGATTCCGACCTATATCGACCGCATCAAGGCCGGCCATATCGTGCCCGGCGCCAAATGGACCATCGTGCAGGAATCGCCGACCACCACCGTGATCGACGGTCATTGGGGTTTCGGCTTCCACGTCAACGCCAAGGCGATGGCGCTGACGATCGAAAAGGCGAAGACCGCCAATGTGGCGGCCTGCACCGTGTTCCGCCAGAGCCATGTCGGGCGGCTCGCGGCCTATCCGCTGATGGCGATGCGGGCGGGCATGATCGGCATTGCCACCGCCGATTCCGGCCGCTCCCCGAAACATGTCGCGCCGTTCGGCGGCCGCGAGGCAAGGCTCGGCACCAATCCGATCTCGATTGCAGTGCCATCAGATCTCGAGGCGCCGTTCTATCTGGATATGGCGACGTCGGCGGTGGCGGCCGGCAAGATCGCGCTGTCGGTCGCACGCGGCGAACAGATTCCACAGGGGTGGATTATCGACGCCGAGGGACGGCACACCACCGATCCGACCCAGTATCGCAAGGGCGGTGCGCTGCTGCCTCTCGGTGGCAGCGAGGGCTACAAGGGAAGCGGCCTCGCCGCGATGGTCGAGGTGCTGTGCGGCCTGCTCACGGGCTTGGGCTTTGGCGTTGAGCCGACCGGCCGTCATAACGACGGATGCTTCATGGCGGTGTTCAACGTCGCTGCGTTCCGCCCGTTGAAGGATTTCGAGAAGCAGGTCGGCGAGTTCGCGCGCTATCTGAAAGCGACGCCGCCGTCCGAAGGTTCGCCCGGCGTGTTCTATCCCGGAGAGATCGAACATATCCGCGAGCAGCAGCGCAGGCGCGACGGCATCGAGGTCGAGGATGCCACCTGGGATAAACTGAAGGCGCTGGCCGCAGACTACAAGCTCGCCGCCGAGCTCGATCTGAAATGAATTCCGCCAGCACAAGGAGAACCGCATGACACGGCAAATGGCGCTGGTGGGATTCCTGCAGGCGCAGAACTGCACCAATCTGCCGAGTTCATGGCGGCACCTGGAATCGCGCGACGATTCGATGTCGGCTGACTATTACCAGGAGATCGCCCGGATTCTCGAAGCCGGCAAATTCCACATGGCGTTCTTCGACGACCGCCTGGCGATGCCGGACCGCTACGGCAACGACCACGCCCACACCGTCGAGTACGGCATCCGCTGCGTGAAGATGGATCCGCTGATCGTGCTGACCACGATGGGCATGGTCACGACCAGGCTCGGACTGGGGTCGACCTGCTCGACCACCTATTACGAGCCGTTCGACGTCGCGCGCCGCTTCGCCACCCTCGACCTGATGTCGGGCGGACGCGCAGGCTGGAACGTCGTCACCTCGCTCAATGACGGCGAGGCCCACAACATGGGCAAGGACGCCCATCTCGAACATGACTACCGCTACGATCGCGCCGACGAGTTCATGGAAGTCGTGCTCGGCCATTGGGACACCTGGGAAGACGGCGCGCTGATCATGGACAAGACAAGCGGCCGCTTCGCCGATCCAGCCAAGGTGAAGCGGCTCGACCACAAGGGCGAGTTCTTCAAGTCGCGCGGGCCGTTCACGGTGCCGCGTTCGGCGCAGGGTCATCCCGTCATCATCCAGGCCGGCGCCTCCGGCCGCGGCCAGCGTTTTGCGGGGCGATGGGGCGAAGTGATTTTCACCGCCGCGCGCAACGTCGCCGCCGCCAAGGAAGGCTATGCGGCGGTCCGCAACGAAGCGGCGAAGGCCGGGCGCGATCCCGACCAGATGTACCTCTGCAACCTCACCACGCCCGTCTGCGGCGCGACCAAGGCAGAGGCCGAGGACAAGATGGCTGTCATCAACAAGCTGCCGCTGCAGATCGATGCGCTGTCGCTGCTCGCGGAGGCGCTGAACTACGATTTTGCCTCCAAGCCGCTCGACGAGCCACTCACCACTGAGGAGCTCAAGAGCATGCAGGGCATTTTGGGCATTCGCGACGGCGTACTCAAGAATTCAGGCAAGACCAATCCCAGCGCGCGCGACTTCGTCACCTTCTCCGGCCGCGGCCAGGTGCAGGATGCGATCGTCGGTGGCCCGGAGGAGATCGCGGACAAGTTAGAGGAGATGTTCGTCGAGCGCGGCTGCGACGGCTTTGTCATCGCGGCCACCATCGTGCCCGGCTCCTACGCCGATTTCGTCCAGCACATCGTGCCGGAATTGCAGCGCCGCGGCCTGTTTCACAAGGATTACGCCGGCAAGACGCTGCGCGAGAACCTCGGCCTGGCACGGCCTGCCGCCGGTGCCTGGAAAACCAGTCCGCGGGCCGCGGCTGAATAAGAACAAGAGGAAGAACCATGCGTTGGCTGAAATTCACCGCCGCCGGCAAGACATCCTGGGGCATTGTCGAGGGCGAGCACGTGATCGCCGTCAATGGCGACCCGTTCGGCGAATGGGAGCGCGGAACACAGTCGCATGTATTGAAAGACGTGAAGATCGAACTGCCGCTGATCCCGCGCACCTTCTATTGCGTCGGGCTGAACTATCTCAAACATCTCAAGGAAGCCGCCGACAAGGCCGGCACGGTCCCGAACGTGCCTGACCGACCCGAGATCGGCTATCGCGCGCAGAACGCGCTGATCGCCCATGACGAGGATGTGGTGATCCCCGCGAGTGCGACCGAGAAGATCCACTACGAGGGCGAACTGGTGGTCGTCATCGGCAAGAAGGCAAAACATCTCACCGAAGTCAACGCGATGGATTGCGTGTTCGGCTACACCATCGGCAACGACGTCAGCGAGCGCAGCTGGCAAAAGGCCGATCGCAGCCTGTGGCGCTCAAAGAACGCCGATACCTTCAAGCCGATGGGCCCGTGGATCGAAACAGATGTCGATCTCGACAAGATGGAAACCGTGATCAGGGTCAACGGCAAGGAGACCGGCCGCTTCCGCACCAATGACATGATCTTTGGCATCGTGCCGTTCCTCGTCGAACTCTCCAAATATTTCACGCTGTCGCCGGGCGACGTGATCTGGATGGGCACCGACGGCGCTTCGCCCGACCTGAAGGCCGGCGACGTCGTCGAGATCGACATCACGGGGATCGGGACATTGCGGAACAGGTTCGTGAGAGAGAAGGTTTGAGGCGCGCTCTTTCGTCATGGCCGGGCGTCCTCAGAAATGAGGACAAGCGCCGAAACCGGCAGCGGGTAAGGTTCGTCCGGACGGGTACCTGAATTCCACGGAGGATCATCATGGCTCGCAGCACCATCCTGCTCGGCTCAGCCCTTACGAGCCTTGTCCTCGCCGCGGCGTCTCCAGCGGTATCTCAACAGCCGATCGACCTGGATCAACTGACCGCAACGCAGGCCGCGGCCGATCTCTGCGCCGGCAAGATCACCAGCAAGGCATTGACATCGGCGGCGCTGGCGCGCGCCAAGGCAAAGTCCGAACTCAACGCTTTCATCACGCTGGATGAGGCCGGCGCGATGAAGGCTGCCGAAGCGTTCGACGCCGGCCGCAAGAAAGGCTCGTGCAAGCCGCTCGGCGGCGTGCCCGTCGTGATCAAGGACAATATCGAGGTGGCCGGGCTTCCCGCCAGCGCGGGAACGCCGGCGCTGAAGGGCTTTGTGCCGAAGAAGGATGCGCCGGTGGCGGCGAAACTGCGCGCGGCGGGCGCCATCATCATCGGCAAGACCAACATGCATGAGCTCGCCTTCGGCATCTCCGGCTACAACGCCGCGTTCAAGACAGGCGCGGAGTCCGGGGTACGCAACGCCTATGACGCCACGAAAATCGCCGGCGGTTCGTCATCGGGAACGGGCGCGGCGGTCGGCGCGCGGATCGTTACGGCGGGCCTCGGCACCGACACCGGCGGCTCGGTCAGGGTGCCCTGCGCGCTGAACGGCTGCGCGGCGCTGCGTCCGACCGTCGGGCGCTATCCGCAAGCGGGGATCGCGCCGATTTCTCACACCCGCGACACCGCCGGCCCGATGGCTTCCACGATGGCCGACGTGGCGATCCTCGATCGCGTCATCGCCGGCGGCAGCACGATCACGCCGGCCGAGCTGAAGCGGGTGCGCATCGGCGTCGACAAATCCATGCTGGCCAATCTGGATGGCGATACCGAAGCCGCATTCAAGGCCGCGCTGGAAAAGCTCAAGTCTAGCGGCGTGACGATCGTCGATATCGAGATGCCAAAACTGGCCGAACTCAACGGCCAGATCGGATTTCCGCTCGCGCTCTATGAGGCCTATGACGACATGGTCGCCTATCTCAAAAAGAGCGGCAGCGGCGTCAGCATCGAGAACCTCGCCAAGGAGGTCGCAAGCCCCGACGTGAAGGGCACCTATGACGGGCTGGTCATTCCGCGCAAGCTGCCGGGACCGAACAACACGGTCACCGACGCCAAGCCGGCCTACGACGCCGCCATCAAGACCGCCCGGCCCGCGCTGCAAGCGCTCTATCGCGATACGTTCGCCAAGAACAAGCTCGACGCCATCGCCTTCCCGACCGTGCCGAAGGTCGCGATTGCTTCAAATGCGGACTCGTCGAGCCTCGCCAACTTCTTGCTGTTCATCCAGAACACCGACCCCGGCAGCAATGCCGGCGTTCCCGGCATCCAGCTTCCGATTGCCCTGGGCGCATCGACCAAACTACCTGTTGGTCTCGAACTCGATGGCCCCGCGGGGAGCGATCGCAAGTTGCTCGCGGTCGGGATGGCGATGGAGAAGCTGTTCGGCCGGCTGCCGCCGCCGTCGCGCTAGGCTGGGGGGACGGCACCACGGGGGCCAGACTCAAAATCTCGAAAACAACCCCATGCAAAGTAGGATGGGCCCTGCCCTAGTGCCTTGCAAACAGGCTGGCGACGCCGCTGCGGCGGCGGACGCCGAGCTTGGTGAAAATCCGCTCGATATGGGTACGGACGGTCGATACCTCGACCTGCAGGCGGCGCGCGATCTCCTTGTCACTGAGATCGTCCGATATCATTCGCGCGATCTCGAACTCGCGCACCGAGAGCTTCAGGATCGGTGAGCCATCCGCCGCAATGGCCGCAGCCCCGCCAGCCGCGCGGACCAGCGCCCCGGTGAAGGCGGGCTCGATCAGCCGCAGCAATTCCAGCGTATGGCCATCGAAATTCTCCCGGCGCCGGCTACGCCAGATCCTGACGTCGCCGATGTTGCGGGCACCGACGAAACTATAGGCGTTGACGCCCCAATGCAGTCCGTCGCGCGCGAGGAAGTCGTTGAAGAACTCGGTCCGCATCAAATCGCGTTGCGGCATCACCTGCGTGACCAGCGTCGCTTCGCGGCGGGCCTGAAGCTTTGAGGTGATCGGATCGTGTTGCTGATAATATCGGTCGTAGGCCGCGATGTTGGCCGGGTCCATGTTCAGGTATACGGCCTTCTCGAAGCGGCCGGTTGTATCCTGCCAGACGAAGGAGGCGTAGTGATCGGCTTCCAGCAACTCCAGCAAATGGTGGCCGACCGCCTCGCGAACGTCGCGTTCGCTGAGGTCTTCGGACAGCAGCCCGAAGATGCGCGCCAGCACCCGGCTCTCGGAAGCGCTCACATACATGCGGGCCATCCTAGCGGGGAACCGCGAGCAGGGGAACCGGGCTCGCGTCCCCTGCCGCCTACTCGATCTTGATGCCGGCGTCCTGGATGACCTTGCGCCAGCGCTCCACCTCGCTGCGGTAGTAGCGGCCGAACTCTTCCGGCGGTGCCGCGATCAGGACAAGGCCCTCATTGACGCTGAGTTTTTTGAAGGCGTCGGCCTGCACGGCCTTGGCCGCCGACCTGTTGAGGCGGTCGATGATGTCAGGCGGCGTTCTCGCCGGCGCAAGCAGGCCGTACCAGGTCTCGGCCTCAAAGCCCGGTAGGCCGGTTTCGGCGACCGTCGGCAATTGCGGAAAGGCGGGCGAGCGCTCCGCCGTGGTCACCGCCAGCGCGCGCAACTGGCCGCCCTCGATCAGGGACGCCGCGCTTGCGACCGTCGTGAACATCACCTGGATTTGCCCGCCGATCAGGTCGGTGATCGCAGGCGCGGAGCCCTTGTACGGAACCGTGGTCATGTTGACCCTCGCCATATGCTTGAACATTTCGCCCGCGAGGTGCGCCGAGGTGCCTGTGCCGAACGTGCCGTAGGAGATCTTGTCGGGCTCGGCCTTCGCCGCCGCGATCAGATCGGCGACGGAACGAAACGACGATTTCGGATTGACGACGACGATGTTGGGAGAACGCGCGACCAGTGCGACGGGCGCAAAATCCTTGTTCGGGTCGAACGGCAGTTTGGCGTTCAGGCTGGGATTGACGGCATGGGCAAATGTGCCCATCAGCAGCGTATAGCCGTCGCCTTCGGCAGTCGCGACCGCCTGCCCGCCGATGATGGTGCCCGCGCCCGGCTTGTTTTCGATGATGATGCTGCCGCCGAGATCCTTTGCCATCTCCTGCGCCAATACGCGGGTAATGGCATCCGTGCCGCCGCCCGGCGCAAAGGGGACGATGATCTTGATGACGCGCTCGGGATATCCGGCGAAGGCAGGCATGCCGGAAAGCAACATGGCCGTTGCAAGCACGAACAGCGAGGCCAGACGTTTCCTATTATGCGCTTGCATGGTCCAATCCCATCAGATGCATGGATCCACTCTAGATCATCCGCGCCACAACTGGAATTTTTCGTAGCAGCCACGTGACCGCCCAGCTCAGCGCCAGCGTGCCGGCGAAAACGACGGCAAACTTGACAACGGCCGGGCAGGAATAATCGTAAACGGCGTATTGCAGCCAGATGATGAAGATGTAGTGCGTGAGAAAGATGCCATAGGCAGATGGCCGCATGGCATCGAGCAGTTTCATGTTCGATGAGGTAAAGGCCAGCGACACGGTCAGCACCGTGAACGTCATCGCGGCGCTGAACAGCGCAAAGGCGAGGCTGTAACCGGTTTGCCAGGATAGCGGCGGCGAATCGAAATCGGCGATCCAGTTGTGATGGGCATAGACCATCAGCAGGATCGCGCCGTAGAACAACGACGCAAAGCCAAGCCAGCGCGGCCAGCGCCTGGTCAATGCACCTTCCTCGCTCAAAATTCCGGCGCGAAGGCCGACCACGCCGATGCCGACACCGGTCAGGAAATTGCCGGCATAGAGCAAAATCCGGCTGGTCTGGATCGGCAGC
The DNA here is from genome assembly GCF_018596315.1 of Bradyrhizobium sp. SRL28. Classification (GTDB taxonomy): domain Bacteria; phylum Pseudomonadota; class Alphaproteobacteria; order Rhizobiales; family Xanthobacteraceae; genus Bradyrhizobium. The sequence continues at coordinate 684,469 of NZ_JAHEAG010000003.1, forward strand.
GGAAAGCCGTCGGGCTCCAGCCAGCTCATATCGCCGACGATCAGCCGCATCGGCACGTAGACTGCCACCGAGAAAACCAGAAAGGCGACAAATGCCGTCCAAGGACGGTCGCGCAGCGAGAAGATGAGCAGGCCGAGTATTTTCAGCATCCGCGGCGCCAGCGCCAGCAGGATTGCCGCGACGATGTCGAACGCCAGCAGCACCCACAAAAACCATGCCGGGCCCGACGGCCAGGGACCAACCGTCAGCGTGCGCCACCAGAAATGAAAGAAGTTGAAATCGGTGGTGCCGGGCAGATGATAGCGCAGGAAGGTCGGATAATATGCAATTGGCATCAGCACGAAGATCGAAACCAGAAAGGGAACGCCGAGCCGCCACGCCCGGTTCTGCAGATAATTCGACGCGCCTCGGCGGGCCAGACTGTCGTGCACGAACAGGCCTGAGATCAGGAACATGCAGGCCATGAAGAAGCTGTCGTTGAACAGCACAACGAGGTCGAACCCCAGCCAGCGCATTCTGTCGCCTGTGCCGAAATGGGTGTAGTTGACGACGGAGTGATGGATCAGCACCAACAGCGTGATGAAGGTGCGAGCACGGTCCAGCGCGACGATGCGTCCCCTCGCCTTGACGGTCCGGTCGCTCCCGTCGGCCTTGCGCAGCATCTCGTTACTTCCCATCGAGCCTGCGTCCCGTCATTTCTCGAACGCATCGTAAACCAGTTTCTTGACGTTCACTTGCACGTGCTGGCGTCCGGACGGCGCGTTCTGCAGCACGACAAGGAACATGTCCTGCGCGCGGTCGACCACGAGGTAGGCGCCGGTCGCGCCATCCCATTTGATTTCACCGGGCGAGCCCGGCGGCGGCGGCACCGCATTGCCGGGATCGGTGCGGACGCCGAAGCCATAGCCGAACCCAAAGCCGTCGCCCGGGTAATAGAAGTAGTTGCGCGCGACGCCCGAGCCCGGGCCGATGTGATCCGTCGTCATCGGCGCGAACGTTTTGGGGCTGAGATAGGTCCTGTCGTCAAGCGCGCCGCCGTTCAGCAGCATCTGCCCGAAGCGCGCGAGATCGGCGACGGTGGTCACCAATCCGCCACCGCCGGATTCCCAACGCGTGACGTCGAGCGAATTACGTTCGGTATGGCGGTCCTTGCGCAACGGCGTGGCGTAGCGCGCCCGCTCGTCCGGGTCGGTCAGGAAAAATTTGGTCGTCGTCATCCCCAGAGGATCGAACAACTGGGTTTTTTCAAACTGATAGAGCGACTGACCGGAGACGACCTCGATGACGCGGCCGAGCACGTCGATGGAGTGCCCGTAGTCCCATAGTGTGCGCGGCTGCTCCGCGAGCGGCAGCCTGGCGATCCGCTCGGCAAATTCGGCATTGTCGAAATCGCCGAGATAAATGCCGTCATACGCCGCCTTCACCGGTCCTCGCGGCCCGTAGAAGCCGTAGGTGATCCCTGACGTATGCAGCAGAAGGTCCTCGATGGTGACGGGCCGGCGCAACGGCACGAGATCGAGCACAGCCTTGCCGGACTCATCCTTGCGCTCGACGCCGACCTTCATGCCGGCGAAAGAGGGAATGTACTGGGCTACGGGATCGTCGAGTTTGATCTTGCCGCGATCGATCAGCATCATCGCGGCAAAGCTGGTGACGGTCTTGGTGAGCGAATGCAGCGGAAAGATCGCATCCGGCCTCATGTCGATGCCGACATCGACATCGCGCTTGCCGAACCATTTGAAATAGACCGGCTTGCCGTGGCGCTGGATCAGGACGATGGCGCCCGGAATTTCCCCTTGTGCGACCTGGTCGTTGAGAAAATCGTCGATCCGCGACAGCTTTTCCACCGACAACGGCGCGTTCGGCGGCGGGCCGAATTGAGCCGCGGGCAGAGGGGCGCTCAGCAAGACGGATGCAAGTATCGCAACCAGCGGCGTCGCACAGCGGCCTGTCGATACCAACTTCCGCGATAACATCCGCCGCCTCCCCATTGCGTCGGATCACTTTATTGTATCTGGCAACATCGATCCAGATGGCTATCGTTCAGGTCGGAATACGCTGACATTCGCCTCAAATTGACAACGTCCAGAGAGGAGAATTGCATGAAGCCCCGGATGAACTACTACCAGGCCGCGCCTGACACCATCAAAGCGCTCGTCGCACTCGAAGCCCAGATCGTCGCCTCCGGTCTCGAAAAGTCCCTGATCGAACTGGTCAAGACGCGCGCCTCACAGATCAACGGCTGCGCATATTGCATCAACATGCATACCCAGGACGCCCGCAAGCTCGGCGAGACCGAGCAGCGGCTGTATCTGTTGAGCGCCTGGCACGAGTCGCCGCTCTACACCGACCGCGAACGCGCGGCTTTGGCCTGGACCGATGCGCTGACGCTGATTGCCGAAACCCATGCCCCTGACGATCTCTACGAAGACGTGCGCGCCCACTTCTCGGAAGCGGAGACCGTCAATCTGACCATGCTGATCGGGGCGATCAATGCCTGGAACAGGCTGGCGATTGCTTTTCGCGCGGTACACCCGGTCAAGGCCAAGGCTGCGGCTTAAAGCGAGGAGGCGGACATGACAATACCGATGGGTCGTGTGGCAGCGATGGCCGTGGTTGTGCTCGCGATTGTCGGCGCACCCGCAGCCCACGCCGAAGGCGACAAGGTAACGCCGGTTCGTTCGGAGAAACTTCCCAACGTGCCCGGCAAGAGCCTCACCGCAGTCGTGGTCAACTACGCGCCGGGCGGCAAGTCGGCCAGCCATCATCATGCCGGCAGCGTGTTCGTCTATGTCCTGTCCGGCAGCATCCGGTCAGAAAATTCGGTGACCGGCCCGGCGCGCGTCTACAAGGCGGGCGAAACCTTCTTCGAGCCGCCTGGCAGCGAGCATCTCGTCAGCGAGAATGCGAGCACGACGGAGCCCGCAAGCCTGCTGGCGGTTTTCGTTGCCGATGATGGCGCGCAACTGACGACGTTCGGGAAGAAGTGAGGGGTGGTGCGGTCGCTAACAACGGCCCGCCACATTCAACTCGTCATGCCCCGCGCAGGCGGGGCATCCAGTACGCGGCCTCTCGGCGCAAACACTGACGTCTCTGGAATACTGGGTCGCCCGGTCAAGCCGGGCGACGACATCCTGGGTGCTACACCGCCGTCGCCTTGGCGAACTCGACATAGATCTCGCGCAGCCGGTTGGTCATCGGGCCGGGCTTGCCGTCGGCGACCATCTTGCCGTCGATCGACACCACCGCCTGGACGAACACGCTGGCGCTGGTGACGAAGGCTTCCTTGGCGGCGAGCGCTTCCTCGACCGAAAACGCCCGCTCCTCGACGCGGAGCTGACGTTCTTCGGCGAGCGCAACCACGGCCTTGCGGGTGCAGCCGGGCAGGATCTCGCTGCCGTTCTGCCGCGTCACGATCACGTCGTCCTGGGTCAGGATGAAGCACGACGACGAGCCGCCCTCGGTCACTTTGCCGTCCTCGATCATCCAGGCCTCGCCGGCGCCGGCCGCCGCCGCAGCCTGCTTGGCCAGCACCTGCGCCAGCAGCGCGACGCTCTTGATGTCGCGCCGGGTCCAACGCAGGTCGGGCACCGTGATCACCTTGATGCCGGTCTTGGCCGACGGCGCATTGATGATGTCCTTCGTCGAAGTGAACATGACCAGCGTCGGCTTGACGCCCTTGGGAAACGCAAAGTCGCGGCCGGTATCGGCGCCGCGCGTTACTTCCAGATAGACCATGCCGTTGACGAGATTGTTGCGCTTGACCAGCTCCTGCTGGATCTCCTGGATGCGCGCCGTGGTTTCCGGCAAGGCCAGTTCGATCTCGCCGACCGAACGCTCCAGCCGCGCCAGATGCGAGGCATTGTCGATCAGCTTGCCGTCGAGTACGGCGGCAACCTCATAGATGCCATCGGCAAACAGGAACCCGCGGTCGAGGATCGAGACCTTCGCCTCTGAAAGTGGCACGAACGAACCATTGACGTAAGCGATCTGTTCCAAGCGGAGTCTCCTGTAGATAGTGCGAAAGCGGTTGTAGTGAACGTTATTGGTAATTCGTTAAGGGCGAGGAACGCTCGTGTCATTACCGGGCAGCGCTCCCTCAATCGTCATTGCGAGCGAAGCGAAGCAATCCATGGCGCCAAGGAAGAATGGATTGCTTCGTCGCTAACGCTCCTCGCAATGACGGGGCAAGCAGTCGTGCCTTAATGCGACAGAATCTTCGACAGGAATTTCTGCGCGCGTTCGCTGCGGGGGCTGCCGAAGAAATCGGTCTTCAGCGCATCCTCGACGATCTCGCCCTTGTCCATGAAGATCACGCGATTGGCGACCTTGCTGGCAAAGCCCATTTCGTGGGTGACGACCATCATGGTCATGCCTTCGTGGGCGAGATCGACCATGACGTCGAGCACCTCGCTGATCATTTCGGGATCGAGCGCCGAGGTCGGCTCGTCGAACAGCATCGCGATCGGGTCCATCGCCAACGCCCGCGCAATCGCCACGCGCTGCTGCTGGCCGCCGGACAGTTCGGCCGGGTATTTGTTCGCATGCACCGTCAACCCGACGCGCTCGAGCAGTTTCTCGCCCTTGGCCATGGCCTCGCCATGCGAGCGGCCCAGCACCTTCTCCTGCGCCAGGCACAGATTCTCGATGATCCGCAAATGCGGGAACAATTCGAAATGCTGGAACACCATGCCGACGCGGGCGCGCAGTTTCGGCAAATCGGTCTTGGGATCGTTGACCTTGATGCCGTCGAGGATGATCTGGCCTTCCTGGAACGGCTCCAACGCGTTGACGCATTTGATCAGCGTCGACTTTCCCGAGCCCGACGGGCCGCACACCACCACGACCTCGCCCTTGGCGACGCTGGTGGTGCAGTCCTTCAGCACCTGGAAGGTCGGCCCGTACCATTTATTGACGTGGCTGATTTCGATCATGGGTTCTCACCGGACAATAGCAATGCGTGCCTGCAGGCGCCGGACGCCATAGGACGCGACACAGGAAATCACAAAATAGACCAGCGCTGCGAACAGGTACATCTCGACCAGGCGCCCGTCGCGCTGCGCCACCTTGCTGGCGGCGCCGAGGAAGTCCGGGATCGACAGCACGTAGACCAGCGAAGTGTCCTGGAACAGCACGATGGTCTGCGTCAGCAGCACCGGCAGCATGTTGCGGAACGCCTGCGGCAGCACGATGTAGCGCATGGACTGGCTGTAGGTCAGGCCGAGCGCGCTTGCGGCCGCCGGCTGTCCCTTGGAAATGGACTGGATGCCGGCGCGCATGATTTCGGAGAAATACGCCGCCTCGAACATGATGAAGGTGACGAGCGAAGAGGTGAACGCGCCGACGCGAATGGGCCGCGACGCGCCCGTCAGCCACTGACCGATATAGGGCACCAGGAAATAGAACCAGAAGATCACCAGCACCAGCGGCAGCGAGCGCATGAAGTCGACATAGAGACCGGCGATGCGGCCCATCAGTCTATAGCTCGACAGCCGCATCAGTGCGATCATCGTGCCGAAGACCAGGCCGCCCAGCGCCGACAACCCGGTCAGCATCAGCGTAAAGCTCATGCCGTCGAGGAACAGATAGGGCAGCGAGCGGCGGATGACATCGAAATCGAGATTATCGAACATGGTCATTTCCCCGCGATGTAGCCGGGGATCGCCAGGCTGCGTTCGAGGAAGCGCATGCCGGTGACCACGATGATGTTGATCGCGAGATACATCACGGTTGCGGCGGTGAAGGCCTCGAACACCTGAAACGAGAATTCCTGCATCGCCCGCGCCTGGCCGGTCAGTTCGATCAGGCCGATGGTGATCGCGACGGAGGTATTCTTGATGGTGTTGAGGAATTCGGACGTGAGCGGCGGCAGGATGATGCGGAACGCGATCGGCAGGAGCACGTAGCGATAGCCTTGCCCAGTCGTCAGCCCTAGCGCCGTTGCCGCCTGCTTCTGCCCGCGGGGCAGCGAGGCGATACCTGCGGCGAGTTGCACGGCGACGCGGGCCGACATGAACAGGCCTACCCCGATCGCCGCCGTCCAGAACGGCGCGTTGGGGAGCTGTTTCATCCACAGCCCTGCGGCGCGCGGCAACAGCTCCGGCAGCACGAAGAACCAGAGGAACAGCTGCACCAATAGCGGCATGTTGCGGAAGAATTCGACGTAGCCAAAGCCGATCCAGGATGCCGTTTTCGACGGCAGGGAGCGCAAGATGCCGACGATCGTGCCAAAGATCAGCGCAATGACCCAGGCCAGCAGCGCCGTCTTGATGGTCAGCAGCAGTCCCGCCACCAGCATATCGAGATAGGTGCCGGCCCCGGTCGGGTTCTGCTCGAAAAAGATGTGCCAGTTCCAGTTATAGTTCACGGGTCCCCACCGTCCACCATTCGTCCCACAGGAGTACGCTCATGCAATGGCCGGGCCATTGCATGAGCGCGGGAACGTTTACTTATACGAATCCGGATCCGGCGAGTCGGACGGCTTCGCAAACTCGTTCTTCAGCTCAGAGCTGATCGGAACGTTGAGATTGAGGTTCTTGGGCGGGATCTTCTGCGTGAACCACTTGTCGTAGATCTTCTGGCCCTCACCGCCCGTGTAGAGCGCCGCGGTCGCGGCATCGACCACCTTCTTGAAGGCGGGATCGTCCTTGCGCAGCATGATGCCGTAGGGCTCGGGCTTGGAGAACGCATCCTTCGAGAGCACATAGTCATCCGGCGCCTTAGAGCCGGCGACCAGGCTCGCCAGCAGGATGTCGTCCATCACGAAGGCCACCGCGCGGTCGGTCTCGACCATCAGGAACGCTTCCGCATGATCCTTGGCCGGGATGATGTTGATGTTGAGGCTGCGCGCCGCGTTGGCTTCGGTGAGCTGCTTGATGTTGGTTGTGCCGGCGGTGGAGACCACCGACTTGCCCTTGAGATCGTCGATCGAATTGATCTTGCCCGCCTTTTTGGTGACGTAGCGGCTCGCCGTCAGGAAGTGGGTGTTGGTGTAGGAAATCTGCTTCTGACGCTCGGCATTGTTGGTGGTCGAGCCGCATTCGAGATCGATCGTGCCGTTGGCGAGCAGCGGGATACGGGTCGACGACGTCACCGGATTGAGCTTGACCTCGAGCTTGTCGAGCTTGAGCTCCTTCTTCACGGCATCGACGATCTTGTAGCAGATGTCCATGGCGTAGCCGATCGGCTTCTGGTTGTCGTCAAGATAGGAGAACGGAATCGACGAGTCGCGGAAGCCGAGCGTGATGGCGCCGGTGTCCTTGATGTTCTTCAGCGTCCCGGTAAGTTCCTGCGCCATTGCCGGGGTGGTGCACAACGCACCCGCGAGCAGATAGCCGATAATTTGACGATGTTTCACGTAACTTCTCCCTTAAAAGGTTGCGGATGATTGCTCATCCACCCGAACTCGACAACTTGCCAGTAGCTGACAACTTGCCACGTAGCTTACGAAGTAACTTGCCAGGCAGTTTCGCCGGCGGGGTCTCCAACTTATCTTTTCCTGACCGCCCCGGTCTGCCCGGCACCATACCTGCACAATTCGGACCAAAACAGATTTAGCGCCCGTTGACCATCATGCATTCGGCCCCTGAATGCGACTAAAGACAAAGGCAACGCCCATTTGTCACCGCCGATCGGGGTCAGCCGCTTCCGGCCATAAGCCGCCACGGTGCCCTCGGTCAACCAGGCAATGCCCCGGCCGCCGAGCGCCATCCCGCAAAGCACATCGGACATATCGCTTTCAATGACCCGTACCCCGGAAATGGGGGCATTCTCCAGGATGAGATCGACCAGCCGGGCGAAATAGACGCCGGGCGAATACATCAGAAGCGGCACCGGATGCGACGCCCGTCCAGGCAGCGACGCGCCTCCCTTCGCCACCAGCGCTTCGCTGGCATAGGGCCGCAGGAATTCTGTGCCGAGCGTCACACGTTCGTAGAGATCCGGATCGAGATGGATCGGCTGCTGCGCGTGATGGTAGCAGATCATCAGGTCCACATTGTCTGACACCAGCGAGGTGACGAGATCGTGGATGTTGCCCACGACCACCGAACAGCTCAACCGCCGCTCCTGTGACCAGGCCTGCCACCATTGCGGCAGCCGTGCGGTGGCCATCGCGAACGGCAAGGCGATGCGGATATGTTCGTTCCGGCTAACCGGCTTGCCGCCGAGCTCGCCGCGGCTGTCGAGCATCTGCCGCAGCAATTCGCCGGCATGTTCACGAAAACGCTCGCCTTGCGGCGTGAGCTGCGTCGGGTAGACGCTGCGGTCGATCAGGTCGAAACCAAGCCAGGCCTCGAGCGATTTGATCCGTCGGCTGAACGCCGCCTGAGACGTATTTCGTTTCTCGGCGGCGCGGGTAAAATTGCCGGTCTCGGCCACCATCAGAAAATCCTGAAGCCAGCGAAGCTCCATCACGCTCCCCGCTTTGATGCAGGCCGTGGCCGCCGCGCGGCCGCAAAGCCCGCCCCGGGGCCGCACAAGGCCGCGAACGCCAGCCGGCGTTGGTTCTCGATACGGAACGTGAAGCCCCATGCCGGGAAACCTAGCGGATCGGCCGGCAGGCTGGCCAATGCAAGCTTTGCATCACCACCCCTCGCCGTCATCAGCCCGACAATCCCGATGATTCCTCGCCCAGTCATCTAAGCCGGTCGGCGCTCACCCATGAGGTCACACCTTCATCAGCCTGCCACGTCGCGGGCAGGTTATGCAAATTTTGCATCATGCAGACTTGGCATCAATGGCGGCGTCCGGGGGGCCTTAACCTGGCGCGCGACAACCCCACGCCCGATCGGTTCTCGCGTTCCGATCGGGCGGTCATTTAAAGCGAGACCTAGAGATGAAAATCTGTGTACTGGGCGCCGGCGTCATCGGACTGACGACCGCATGGTGCCTTGCCGAAGCCGGCCACGACGTCGTCATTGTCGACCGGCATGCTTCCACCGCGAAGGGCGCCAGCGCCGCGAATGGCGGCCAGCTCTCTTACGCGTTCGTGGCGCCGCTGGCATCGCCGGCAACCCTGCTGAAGCTGCCATCGCTGCTGCTGTCGCCGGATTCGCCGATGCGTATCCGCGCCGGCCTTGATCCAGCCCTGATCTCCTGGGGCGCGCGATTCCTGCTCGCCTGCCGGCCGGCAGCGGTGCGCGAGACCATTGCAGCGCAGCTCGCACTCGCCGCCTTGAGCCGGAGCGAGCTGGCGCGGCTTTCCCAAAGCCTGATGCTCTCGTTCGGATTGCGCACCGCCGGCAAGCTTGTGGTGTTCCGCAGCAGGAGGGAATTCGACACGGCGCGCCGCATGATCACCGCGAAGCCCGGCGAGGACGGCCAGCAGGTATTGACGCCGGCGGAATGCCTGGCGCTGGAGCCTGCGCTCAGGCTTGACGCCAGCGAACTCGCAGGCGGCATCTTCACGGCCTCCGAACAGATCGGAGATTGCGCGGCGTTCTGCGCGGGGCTTACGCTCCGCCTGAGACGGCAACGCAATGTCGAATGGATCCTCGGCACGGAAGTCATCGGGCCGGTACGATCCGGCGGCCGCCTGGTCGCCATCGACACCGGAAACGGACATGTCCAGGCGGACCGCTTCGTCCTGTGTATGGGAACGGCATCGAGCGCATTTGCCAGAGCCTGCGGATTCTATCTGCCGATCTATCCGCTCAAGGGTTACAGCATCACCCTGACACCGGCTCCCGGTGCGCACGTGATCAGGCACAGCGTAACGGATATGGAACGCAAGCTGGTGTTCGCCCCGCTCGCGCTTGATGGACACACGGCAATCAGGGTTGCCGGCATCGCCGATCTCGAAAGCAACAACACGACGATCGACACCAGCCGCGTCGAGATCCTGCGCCGCGCTTCGGCGGAGCTGCTCGGCATGAACACTGCCGGCGACATCGAGCCCTGGTGCGGGCTTCGTCCCACAACGCCGGACAGCCGGCCGATCATCGGCTGGTCGCCGCTCGACGGGCTGTTCATCAACTCAGGCCACGGCATGCTCGGCTGGACTCTCGCCTGCGGCAGTGCCCGGCTGACGGCGGATATGATCGACCGCAAGCCGGAGGCCAACGAAGCGAGCGTGTTTGCCCTGCGGCGCGCGGCATAAATTCCGCATCTCGGGAGGCCCGGCAGACCAATTGTCGCACGTCGCATTTCCAGCCGATTGCGGCCGGCCGCGGTGAGTTCGCCGCTTTTCTTCTTAGGCGATTTCGGGGAAGATCGAGCCCAGAAAAAGAAGATAAGCGCGCCTCGCCATAAAAGAGGTCGCAGGGGAGAGTTTGATATGTCCAGAGTTCGCCGCTTGACGTTCGCCATTGCTGCCGTCGGTATGCTGATTTCAGCAGCCGCCGGCGCGCAGGAATATCCCACCAAGCCGATCACGCTGATCGTTCCATGGCCCGCAGGTGGCTCGACCGACATCTCGATGCGCGCGATCGCCGAAAGCGCGTCCAAGGTGCTCGGACAGCCGATCGCCATCGACAACAAGGCCGGCGGCAGCGGCACCGTCGGCCCTGCCACCATGGTGGCAGGCGCCAAGTCCGACGGCTACACCATCGCGCAGATCCCGATCACTGTGTTCCGCCTGCCCTTGATGCAGGAAGTCTCCTGGAATCCGGACAAGGACTTCACCTATATCGTCCACCTCACCGGCTATACGTTCGGCGTCACCACCAGCGCCGAGTCGCCGTTCAAGACCTGGAAGGACGTCGTCGACTACGCCAAGCAGAACCCCGGCAAGGTGACCTATGCGACGCCGGGCGCCGGCACGTCGCTGCATATCGGTATGGAGCAGATCGCCAGCATGGCCGGCATCAAGCTGACGCAGGTGCCGTTCAAGGGCGGCGCGGAAACCAATGCCGCGGTGCTCGGACAGCACACCATGCTGCAGGCGGACTCGACCGGCTGGCGGCCGCTGGTCGACGCCGGCAAGCTGCGGCTATTGATGGTGTGGACCTCGGCGCGCTCGCCGAATTACCCCGACGTGCCGACGCTGAAGGAACTCGGCTATCCCATGGTCTATGACTCGCCGTTCGGCATCGCCGGACCGAAGAACATGGACCCGAAGATCGTCGCCAAGCTGCATGACGCCTTCAAGAAGGCGCTGGATGATCCGGCTGTGATCGCGACGCTGGCCAAGTTCGACATGGTGCCCAGTTACAAGAGCACCGAGGACTACAAGAAGTTCGTCGTCGAGGTTACCGAGTCAGAGCGCAAGGTGGTCGACAAGCTCGGTCTGGCAAAGAAGACGAACTGAACCCGCCGTGTCCCGGGCGCGATGCAGCGCGCAAGCGCTGCTTCGCAGAACCGGGACCCACTGCGTCCGCATCACTACGCCCGCAAACACATCGACCCCGGCTCTGCAGCGCATCACTTCGTGCTGCGCAGCGTCCGGGGAACGGCTGGAAGAGAGTCCATGAGTGATCAATCCGACGTCAAATTCCGCCTCAACAATTCCGAGCTGTGGGGCGGGCTGATCGGGCTCGCGCTCGGCGGCTTTGTGGTCTGGTCCGGGCTCAAGCTCAAGCTCGGCACCATCAACGATCCCGGCTCCGGATTCGTGCTGTTCTATACCGGCATCCTGATGTGCCTGTTCGCCGCCTCGATCATGACAGCCGCATTGACCGAGGGCGGGCCGACCTTTGGCTCGCGTTGGGTGAACACGCGCTGGACCAAGCCGCTGCTGGTGATCGTCTGCCTCATCGCCTTTTCCTTCGCACTTAACCCGCTCGGCTTTCTGCTGTCCTCCATTCCGCTGATGTTGCTGCTGTTGCGCGTGGTCGATCCGGTGCGCTGGCCGCTGGCCGTTCCGATTGCAGTGCTGGTTCCGCTCGGCATGTGGTGGGTCCTCAAACGCCTGCTCCTGATTCAATTGCCTTCGGGCATCTTCGAAATCGGCTGATCGCACCATGGACACACTCATCAATGTCGCCCATGGCTTCGGCGTCGCCCTTCAACCCGTCAACCTGATCTACTGCTTCATCGGCGTGTTCATCGGCACGCTGGTCGGTGTGCTGCCGGGCATCGGCCCGATCTCGGCGATGTCGCTGCTGCTGCCGATCACGCTGTCCGGGACGCCGGAATCCGGCATCATCATGATGGCCGGCATCTATTACGGCTCGATGTATGGCGGCTCGACCACCTCGATCCTGGTCAACATTCCCGGCGAGGCCGCTTCCGTCGTCACCTGTATCGATGGCCACCAGATGGCCAAAAAAGGCCGCGCGGGACCTGCGCTCGGCATCTCCGCATTCGGCTCGTTCTTCGCCGGCACCTTCGCGCTGATCGCGCTGATGCTGGTGGCGCCCAAGCTCGCCAGCGTCGCGATCGCTTTCGGTCCGGCCGAATATTTCAGCCTGATGGTACTCGGCCTCGTGGTCCTCACCTTCCTGACGCAGGGCTCGATGGCGAAGGCGTTGCTGATGGCCTGCATCGGCGTCGTGCTCGGCGCGATCGGGCTCGACAGCATCACCGCGCAACCGCGCCTGACCTTCGGCCGTCTGGAACTGATCGACGGCATCGGCCTCGTCCCCGTGGTCATGGGCCTGTTCGGAATCGCCGAAGTCCTGTTCAACACCGAGCAGGTCATCAAGCGCGACATCATCAACACGAAGATCACGCACCTGTTTCCAAGCAGGGCGGACTGGAAAGCCAGCGCCGGCCCGATGTCGCGCGGAACGGTCCTTGGATTTTTCCTCGGCATCCTGCCCGGCGGCGGCGCGGTGATCTCGTCGTTCGCGTCCTATGCGCTGGAGAAGCGATTATCCAAAACGCCGGAGCGGTTCGGCCAGGGCGCCATCGAGGGTGTTGCAGGTCCCGAAGCCGCCAACAACGCCGCGGCCGGCGGCGCCTTCATTCCGCTGATGACATTAGGCATTCCGCCGAACGTGGTGATGGCGCTGTTGCTCGGGGCCTTCGTCATTCACGGCCTGCAGCCCGGCCCGCTGATGATCACGCAGAACCCCGGCCTGTTCTGGGGCATCGTCGCCAGCATGTATATCGGCAATCTGATGCTGCTGGTGCTGAACCTGCCGATGATCGGGATGTGGGTGCAGTTGCTGAAATTGCCCTACAACATCCTGTTCCCGCTGATCATCCTGTTCACCATCATCGGCGTCTATTGCTCCAGCAACAATGTGTTCGACGTCTATGTGATGATTGCATTCGGCATTATCGGCTATTTCATGCGCAAGCTCGGCTATGAGCCTGCGCCGCTGGTGCTGGCCTTCGTGCTGGGACCGATGCTGGAGAACAATCTGCGCAAATCGCTGATCCTGTCGCAGGGCGATCTCATGACCTTCGTGCAGCGGCCGATCTCGGCCGCCTGCCTGTTGTTCGCTCTAGTGCTGCTGGTCGCGCCGCTGCTGCCCGCGCTGCGCAAGAAGCGCGAGATGGTCGCGCTGGATGAAGGGGTGTGAGCCGCAGTTAGAACGCCCGCCTCTTCTCGCCAAGGTCCCAGAAGATCCCCGCCATGATGGCGAGGGCCTCTTCCGTCACCGGCAGAAGGATGTGTTCGTCCGGCGCGTGCTGCGAGCAGCCGGGATAGGAATGCGGCACCCAGATCGTCGGCAGCCCCAGCCCTTCGGCGAACACGTCGTTGGGCAGCGAGCCGCCGAAATTCGGCAGGATCGCGGGTGCCTTGCCGGTGGTCTTCAGGATCGAGTCTGCCGTCCAGTTCACCCAGGGACTGTCGACGTCGGTGCGCGAGGCGGCGAAGCGCTGCGCGCCGCTGACCTCCACCATCGAAAAGCCGTTGGCATGCAAATGCGTGCGCACGGCGTCGACGACCTCTTCATATCTGGTCCCGACGACGAAGCGAAGCTGCAGCACGGCATTGGCGCGTCCGGGAATCGCGTTGGCCGGCTTCTCGATGCTGCCTGACGACATCGCCAGCACTTCCAGCGTGTTCCAGGCAAACAGGCGCTCGGCAGGCGACAAACCCTCCTCGCCCCAATCGGGCGCCAGCGCCGGCTCGTCCGCGGTCGGCTCAATCTTCACGTCCGCGAGCGCCGCGCGCACGGCATTCGAAATCCGCGGCGGCTTGAGCGCGTCGAGCTTCATCCGCCCCTTGCCGTCGACAAGGCTGGCGATAGCGTTGCAAAGGATCGTCGCAGGGTTGGCGAGGACGCCGCCCCAATTGCCGGAATGGTTCCCACCCTCGCGCAGATTGACATCGAGATGGATACGGTTGCCGCCGCGGCATCCTAGGAAAATGGTCGGCCGATCGGCTGAAAGCCTTGGCCCGTCCGACGCCAGGAACAGATCGGCCTTCAGCTCCTCGCGATGGGCTTCGCACACCTGCCGCAGATCGGGCGAGCCGATCTCCTCGCCGGTCTCGATGATGAATTTGACGTTGAAGCCGAGCTTGCCGCCGCGGGTCTCGCGCACGGCACGCAATGCCGCGAGATTGATGCTGTGCTGGCCCTTGTTGTCGGCGGTGCCGCGGCCATAGACGCGCTCGCCTTTGGTCGTGGTTTTCCAGGGATCGAGATTGTCGCGCCATTCGCCTGCCATGCCATCGACGACGTCGCCATGGCCATAGGTGAGCACGGTCGGCAGCGAGGCATCCTCGCGATAATCCGCCAGCAGATACGGGCCCTTGCCGGTCGGAGATTCGATCAGGCGGGTGGAGAAGTCGAGCGCGGCGAAGGCGGGCTGGAGATCATCGACGAGATAGGCGCGCAACGCCTCGCCGCTGCCGGGGTTCTGGCTTTCGGTCCGATAACCGACCCTGCGGCCGAGCTCGGCGAGAAACGCGCCGGAATTCAGATGCTCACGTACCCGCGCAATCGCGTCGGCTCTATCAGCCATATTTCTTTTCCTTGTTCGCCAATTTTGTGGAGCGCAACCTATCGGGATAAGCCGCCCGCTGGAAGTGGCACGACGAGCCGAATGGGCCTTGCTAAAACCAGCGAGGATGCAACAATTTCAGGCAACAGCCCGGCGATTAACCGGGCGAACGCGCAGGGAACCCTGCACGCACCGAGGTTCGCGTCATGACAAAACAAATCCGGCTCAACGCCTTCGCCATGAACTGCGTGGCGCATCAATCGCCGGGGCTCTGGACCCATCCGCGCGACCGCACCCTCGGCTACAACCGCCTGCCCTATTGGCTCGACCTGGCGAAGACGCTGGAGCGCGGCCGGTTCGACGGGCTGTTTCTCGCCGACGTGCTCGGCGTCTACGACGTGTTTGGCGATAGCCCTAACGCCGCGCTGCGCAACGCCGCGCAGACGCCGGCCAACGAGCCGCTGATGCTGATCCCGGCGATGGCGGCGGTGACGCAAAATCTCGGTTTCGGCGTCACCAGCAATCTCTCCTTCGAGCCGCCCTATCCGTTTGCGCGGAGAATGTCGACGCTGGATCATCTGACCGAAGGCCGGATCGGCTGGAACGTGGTGACCGGCTATCTCGACAGCGCGGCCCGCGGTGCCGGCAAGGACAAGCAGACCGCGCATGACGACCGCTACGAGATCGCGGATGAATATATGGAGCTGGTCTACAAGCTCTGGGAAGGAAGCTGGGAAGACGACGCCGTGCTGCGCGACCGCGCGCGCGGCATTTTTGCCGATCCTTCCAAGGTGCATCGCATTGAACATGAGGGAAATAACTACCGGCTCAATGCCATTCATCTGAGCGAGCCGTCGCCGCAGCGGACGCCGGTGCTGTATCAGGCCGGCACCTCGCCGCGCGGACGGCAGTTCGCTGCTCAGCACGCAGAATGCGTGTTCATGTCGGGCCCGTCGGCCAAGATCATCGGGCCGCGCGTGGCGGCGATCCGCGCGCTGGCGAAGGAAATCGGGCGCAATCCGGCCGAGATCCTGATGTTCTCGATGATGACGATCATTCTCGGCCGCACTGAAGCGGAGGCGAAAGCGAAATATGCCGACTATCGCCGCCACATCGCGCCCGAGGGCGCACTGGCGCTGATGTCGGGCTGGATGGGTATCGATTTCTCGGGCTACGACCTCGACCAGCAGGTGCGCCACATCCAGAACGACGCCGGCCGCACCGCGCTCGACAACGTCACCCGTGCCGATCCGGATCGGGTCTGGACCGTGCGCGAGGTCGTCGAGCATGTCGGCATCGGCGGCGCCGGCCCCGTCGTGGTTGGCACGCCCGAGAAGGTCGCCGATGATATCGAGGCATGGTTCGAGCAGACCGACGTCGACGGCCTCAACGTCGCGTTCGCCACCTCGCCCGGCGATTTCGAGGACATTGCCGATATGCTGGTGCCGGAGCTGACGAAGCGTGGGCGGTACAAGAGCGAGTACGCGAACGGGACGCTGCGGGAGAAGCTGTTCGGTGCCGGGCGCGCGCGGTTGACGGAAGCGCATCCGGCGGCACGGTACCGGCCGCATGCAGCGGCAAGAGCGGCAGAATAGATCGTCATTGCGAGGAGCGAAGCGACGAAGCAATCCACCTTCCGTACGGCTCGATGGATTGCTTCGCTTCGCTCGCAATGACGGATGGAGCCGTAGTTTGTAGGGTGGGCAAAGGCGCAACGCGCCGTGCCCACCACCTGTCCACATCGCTATTCTGAATGGTGGGCACGCTTCGCTTTGCCCACCCTACATCATCGAACCGTAAAACGCGCCAGCGCGTCGCGATCGACCTCGATGCCGAGGCCGGGGCCGTCGGGCACGCGAACGATGCCGCCGCTGTGTTCGATCGGCTGAACCAGAAGCGATTGACGAATGGGGTGTTCGGTCCGATCGAACTCCAGCATCGGCTGGATCGGCGCGAGCGATACCGGCGTGTGGGCCGGCAGAACGGCCAATAGCTGGAGGGATGCAGCGATCGCGATGCCGGTGCCCCAGACATGCGGATTGTAGCGGACGCCGAACGCCTCGGCCATGTCGGCGATCTTCTTGCATTCGGACAGACCGCCCGCCGCGCAAGTGTCTGGCTGGATGATGTCGATCGCCCGCGATACCAGCAGATCGCGGAAACCGAACCGCGTGAACTCGCATTCGCCGCCGGCGACCGGGATCGATAGCGCTGCCTTCACCGCGCGATAGCCTGCCACATCCTCCGGCGGCACCGGCTCCTCGAACCATCCGATGTCATATGGCTCGATCATCCGGCCGAGCCGGATCGCGGCCACGGCATCGTAGGCGTGATTGGCATCGACCATGAGTGCGACGTCGGGGCCGATCGCTTCGCGCACGGCGCGCGTCACCGCGGCGTCTTCTTCCACGCCGAAGCCGACCTTCAGCTTCACGGCCCTGAAACCTTCGGCGACGTAGCCTGCCGCCTCCTCAGCGAGATAGCGAAGCGGATCGCCTGATTTGCGCCGGTAAAGACCCGTGGCGTAGGCCTGCACCTCGGCGCGAAGCGGACCGCCCAGCAGCCGGTGCGCCGGGACGCCAAAATGCTTTCCCTTGATGTCCCAGAGCGCGATGTCGATGCCGCTCAGGCCTTCGATCACGACGCCCTTCTGCCCGTGATCGCGGAGCCGCGCATAGATCATCTGCCACAGATAATCCGTCCGCAGCGGATCCTCGCCGATCAGCCACGTAGCAACGCTTTGGACGACGGCCGCGGTCATCCGCGCCGGCCCGTAGCATTCGCCCCAGCCGATCAGGCCCGCATCGGTTTCGATCTCGACCACCATGGCGGTGCGGGTGTCGTACCAGGCCCGGGAATAGGCAAAGGGCTGCGAAAGCCGGGCCTCGAGAACGTGCGCGCGGACAGCGGTGATGATCATGCGTTGGTTCTCGCTTATGGATTTCGAGGCTCACTGCACGTCATTGCGAGGAGCGAAAGCGACGAAGCGATCCATCTATCCCCACGCTGTGAGATGGATTGCTTCGCTGCGCTCGCAATGACGGTGGACCGCGCTCAGTTCACCGAATTGCTCACCACCACCTCGATCAGCTTCGCGCCGGGGCGGCTGAAGGCGGATGACAATACGGACTTCAACTGCGAGGGATCAGTGACCCGTGTCGCCTCAAGTCCGAGCGATTTCGCCATGCCCGTAAAATCCACCGGCGGATCGATGAAATCCATGCCGACATAGTGATCGTCGCCGTGGAAGGCGAGCAGCCGCTGCTTGATGATGCGATAGCCGCCATTGTTGACGATCACGAAGGTCAACGGCAGCTTGTGGTTGGCGGCCGTCCACAGCGACTGGATCGAATACATCGAACTGCCGTCGCCGGAATAGCACACGACGGGCCGCTGTGGATTGGCGAGGCTGACGCCGACGGACGCCGGCAATCCCCAGCCGATGCCGCCGGAGGCCAGCGCGTGATAGCCGTAGCGATCGCGATGCGGGCGCAGCGCGATGATCTGCCGCGATGACGTCAGTCCCTCGTCGACCAGGATCGCGTTATCAGGCATCGCCTCGACGACCTGCAGCGCCAGCCAGTCCGGATCGATCGGCGAGGTTTTGCCCGCTTTTGAAATCTGTTCGACCAGCGGCCTGCGCCTGGCCGTCCAGTTCTTAGACGCCAGCGCGTCCAATCCCCGGTCGGCCCGCGCCTGAAGCGCACCGCCGCCCGCGGTCTTCAGTGCCGGCACCAGCGCGCGCAAAGTTTCCTTCACATCGGCCTTGAGCGCGATGTCGACGCCGTAATTCCTGGCGAGGTCGTGATCGACCAGGCCGACCTGCACGATCGACAGCCCGTCCGGCAGCGGATCGGTCTCACTGTAGACCGACATCCGCAGGGGATCGCCGCCGAGCGCGATGATGAGGTCATAAGGCGCGAGCGTCTCGCGGGCGATCTTCTGGATGCGCGCCAGCGCGCCCATGAAGCACGGGCTTTCGGACAGGAAATGCGCGCCATAGGGCGTCGACGACTGATACGCCGGACAGCCCAGCGTTTCCGCGAGTTGAGCGGCCTCCTGCAAGGCGTCGCTCTTGACGATCTCGTCGCCGACGATGATCACGGGGCGCTCGGCCTTGAGGATGCGCGCGGTCAGCGCCTGCAGCGATTCGTCCGACGGTTTGACGCGCGTATCGACCCGGGTCGACCGGCCGAGTTCGATACCGGCCTCGGCATTGAGGATGTCGCCCGGGAGCGAGATGAACACCGGCCCGGTCGGCGGCGTGGTCGCGATCTTGGCGGCACGGCGCACGATGCGCGGCAGATCTTCCAGCCGCGTCACCTCGACGGCCCATTTCACCAGCGGCTCCGCCATCTGCACCAGCGGGCCGTACAGCACCGGCTCCGTCAGGCCGTGGCCTTGCTCCTGCTGGCCGGCCGTCAGGATCAAGGGCGTGCCGGTGAAGCTTGCGTTGTAGAGCGAGCCCATCGCGTTGCCGAGGCCGGGCGCGACATGGACGTTGCAGGCGACGAGCTTGCCCGAGGCACGGCTGAAACCGTCGGCCATGGCGACGACGAGGCTTTCCTGCATCGCCATCACATAGGTGAGGTCGGGATGGTCCTTCAGCGCATGCATGATCGGCAGTTCGGTGGTGCCGGGATTGCCGAACAGATGCGTGACGCCTTCGTCCTTCAGCAGTGCAAGGAATGCGGAGCGGCCGGTGATTTTATTCTTCATGTCTCCTCCTGCCCGCCGGTTCGTTAACCCGCGGGATGGAGACAGATGACCAAACTTCAACGACGCGCGCAATGGAGCGAGGTCATGGCTGCTCTGCGCGTGCACTCCCGTGTCCCGGAGCGGTGCAGGGCCCAGAAACAGAATCGCGAAAACAACCCCATGCAAAGTAGAATGGGCCCCAGCTCGCAGCACTTAGGCCGCTTGCGCCCGGAGCACAAGGTGGGCCGTCGTCACGGCCCATCCTAATCTCATCCTGCTCTACACCATCCCTTCGCGATCCGCGCGCTTCTTCTTTTTCGAGCGCTGCCAGACCACGCCCGGATATCCCTTCAGCGGCACCAGCGGTTCGCCGGTGTAGGTCCATTCCTGCAATTCCTCGATCGCGATGTGATAGAGCGGCTGCCGCCCGGTGCGACCCGAAAACAGCGCACGGGGGATGTTGACCATATGCGGCGAGCGCGGGCGCTCATAGACAATCGGCGTGCCGCAACTCGCGCAGAAACTTCGTGCGGTTTTGGTCGCCTTGTCCTCATAGCGCGTGAGGCTGGTCTTGCCCTTGGTGATGCGGAAGCGTTTGCGCCAGCTTCCGACATAGGTCGCATACGCCGCGCCGTGCGCGCGGCGGCTCGACGGCGAATGATCGTGCCAGGCCCAGCGCGCCGGCACGTCGATCTCGAAGGCGACTTGGCCGCACAGGCATTGGCCGGCGGCAGGCTTGCCGAGTGATACGGCCTTGGTCTTTTTCTTTTCCGATTCTTCTTCCGGAAACATGGCGAGCCCTTGTAGCCCGGATGAGCGCAGCGACATCCGGGAACGCTGGTGATACCGGCCCCGGATGTCGCTGCGCTCATCCGGGCTACGATCTTTGCCGTTATATCTCCATTGTCATTGCGAGGAGCGAAGCGACGAAGCAATCCATTCTTTTTCCGTGAGACGGGATGGATTGCTTCGCTTCGCTCGCAATGACGGTGGCCTTGTAGCCCGGATGGAGCGAAGCGAAATCCGGGATAACAATATCCGCTCGCGAAGGGTCCCGGATTTCGCTTCGCTCCATCCGGGCTACGATCTATTTTACGCCTGCTCCAGTTCGTTGTGCTCCGGATAATCCGTATAACCCGCCACGTCGCCGCCGTAGAACGTCGCGCGGTTGTAGGGCGTCAGCGGGAAGCCGCGCTGCAGGCGACGGGGCAAATCCGGATTGGAAATGAAGATGCGGCCGAACGCGACAGCGTCGGCATGGCCATCCCGGATCGCGGCATCCGCGGTCTCACCGGTGAAGCCGCCGGCGGTGATCAGCACGCCTTTCCAGATCGGCCGGAACAGCACCATCGCCGACGGCACGTTCTGATGATTGACCTCAGCGCGGCCGGCGCCGGAGGAGCGCGGCTCGATGAAATGCAGATAGGCGAGGCCAAGCGGGTTGAGCTGCTCGACCGCGTGGGTATAGAGCGGCATCGGGTCCGGCTCCCCGCTACCATTGGCGACACCGTGGGGCGACAGCCGCACGCCGACGCGATCCGCGCCCCAAACCTCGACCACGGCTTTGGTCACTTCCATCAGGAAGCGCACGCGGTTCGAAATCGAGCCGCCATACTGGTCGGTTCGTAGATTGGTGTGAGACTGCAGGAACTGCTCGATCAGATAGCCATTGGCGCCGTGAATCTCGACGCCGTCGAAGCCGGCGGCAAGCGCGTTCTTCGCGGCCTGCCGATAGGCGTCGATCACGCCGGGAATCTCCGATGTCTCGAGCGCGCGCGGCGTCTCGTAAGGCACCGCCTTGCCATCTGCCGTCCCGGTCTTCAGATCGGCGATCGGCACCGCCGACGGCGCGACCGGCAATGCGCCGCCCGGCTGGAACGAGGAATGCGAGACGCGTCCGACATGCCAGAGTTGCAGGAAGATGATCCCGCCCTTGGCGTGAACGGCATCGACCACCTCGCGCCAGCCCGCGATCTGCTGCTCGGTGTAGATGCCGGGCACGCCGGGGCTGCCAAAACCCGTTTCCGTCACCGGCGAGGCTTCGGCGATCAGCAACCCGCCCGGCGTCGCGCGCTGGGCGTAATATTCCGCGTTCAGCGGCCGCGGCGCGAGCGAAGGTTTTGCTGCCCGCATCCGCGTCAACGGCGCCAACGCGAGGCGATGCTGGAGTTGATAGGGACCGACCTTGAGCGGCGAAAACAGCGATGGATAATTCATGTCTATTCCAGAACCCCGTGTTGATACGGATATGTAACCGCTTCAGCTTGTTCGTAAAAGGTTTGGGACGCAACGTGTAGCCTCGAAGCGAGTGAGCACATCTTCCATGCAAAAAACGACCGGCAAGCCCCACCCTTCGCTCAGCGTCCGCATCGATATCGACGCAGGGGGGCGTATCGGTCCCGGCAAGATCGAGTTGCTCGAAACGATCCATCGAAGCGGTTCGATTTCCGCCGCCGGGCGCGCCATGGAAATGTCCTACAAGCGGGCGTGGGATCTGGTCGACGAGATCAACCGCATCTGCCGTCAGGCCGCCGTGGAGCGGCAGACCGGCGGCAAGAACGGCGGCGGCGCGGTACTGACGCCGTTCGGCCGCTCGCTGGTCGCGCGCTACCGCAAGATCGAGCGCACCGCCACAACCGCGGCGCGCAAGGAATTGCAGGCTTTGCGATCCGATATCGGCCGGCCGAAGAAACGCACGGGCTGATAACACGCAGAAAGTATGCGATAACTGGACGCGCTGAGGTCGCCCTCCCCAAGCAGTCCAGGAAACTTACATGCCCCATCCCGCCATGTCGCCGAACAATGTTGCCGTGATCACCGGCGGCGCGTCCGGCATCGGCCTCGCCGCCGCCACACATTTCGCCGCCATCGGCATGAAAGTCTGCATCGCCGACATCGGCACCGAGCGGCTTGCTGAAGCCGGCGCAAGGCTCGCATCCGTCGCGAAGGCCGGCGCGGCCGATATCATGACGGCAACGGTCGACGTCAGCCGCTTCGACGATGTCGCGGGTCTGGAGACCGCGGTGCAAAAGCGGTTCGGCGGCACCGATATCCTGATGAACAATGCCGGCATCGGCCCGGACAGCAACAGTTTTGGTCCGCTGGAGAACTGGCAGCGCATTCTCGCGGTGAACCTGTGGGGCATCATTCACGGCACGCAGGCTTTTGCACCCCGCATGATCGAACGCGCCCGCCCCGGCCTGATCATCAACACCGGCTCCAAACAGGGCATCACGACGCCGCCCGGCAATCCCGCCTACAACGTCTCGAAGGCCGGCGTGAAGGCGCAGACGGAAGCGCTGCAGCACGAATTGCGCAACATACCGGGTTGCAGGATCACTGCGCATCTCATGATCCCCGGTCACGTCTTCACCGCGCTGACCGCGCGCGGCCGCACCGAGAAGCCGCCCGGCGCCTGGACGGCCGAGCAGACCGTCGACTTCATGATCGCGCGCATCGATGCCGGCGATTTCTACATCCTCTGCCCGGACAATGACGTGCCGCGGCAGCTCGACGAGCGCCGCATGCTGTGGGCTGCCGGCGACATTGTGGAAAATCGTCCCGCGTTGTCGCGCTGGCATCCGGATTATGCGGATGCGTTCGCGAAGTTTGTGAAGGGCTCATAGTTCGTAGGGTGGGCAAAGCGAAGCGTGCCCACCATTGCGAGCGCGGCATTAAATGGTGGGCACGTCGCTACGCTCCTTTGCCCACCCTACAAACCGGACTCCTAAAGCGTTACCTGCTTGTCGCCGCATTGCTTGCAGACGTATTTGACGCGGGTAGCGCCCTTTTCCGCCTGAACGCGGTTCGGCGCGCCGCATTTACCGCAGACCGCCTCGATCCTGGTGTTGCCCTGCTTGACGACGAGAGCCTTCTTTTCCATCGTCTCGCGGATCAGGCGCTCGGCCTCCTCGCGCATGGCTTGCTTCGACATCGACCTGCCCCGTCATGAACCGTTACGGCGGCGGTCTTATCACAGTCACGATGCGTTTCGTAAGTCGGGCAAGAAAATTTGCGTGACGGAACGTCAGATGGTCTCCGGCGTCAGCGCCAGCAGGCGCCGCACCAGCGCCAGCGCGGTTTCCGTGGCCGGATCGGCCGAAATCACGGGAACCGCAAGCGCGATGACGTCGATCGGATCGTGTGACAGGACGATGAGATGCGTCGCGCTGTTGGCGGCCAGCAGCGACATCACGCGCTCGACGGCGGGATCGGACAATTTCAGTCCCCACGGCGCGTCGGGGCGGCGTAGCACCCGCACGCTCGACAGGAAATCGCGCAGTAGCGCGGGATCGTAGGCCAGGAGTTCGCTCTCGCGATAGCGCCGGGCACTCTCGAAGATCGGGTGACGCGCGAGTTCCGCGATCAGCGCGTCGCGCGTTTTGGCCGGCGACGCCGCAACGGAGTTGAGAACGCCGGGCACCTGCGATTCGAAGTAGGCGCGCAGCGCGTCCACCATCAAGCCGATGGTGAGAACGCCCGCGATCGCGATGGCGCAAAATCGCATGACCTGCGCGGCATCGACATCCGGCGCGACAAACGCCGCGGCGATACCGAGAAGCGCCGAACTCGACAGCCGCAGCGCCGTCATCAGAAGCGCCTGACGCTGCGTCTCCGCGCCGCGTTCCGCGATCAGGATCGCGGTGACGACGAGCAGCGCCCCCAACGCCCCGAGCCTGACCGGAATATCCGGCATCAGCACCCTGAAATCGGTGACGATGAAGGGAATGACGAGGACGGCGCCGACGGCGAGGCGACCGATGCTCGTATTCTCGGACGCCATCAGCGTGGTCCGGTCCCGCGTCGTCAGCAGCCAGGCGCAGGTTGCAAAGCTGCCAAGCTGGAACAAGGCGAGCAGGACGGCAAAGGGTGCCGCAAAACGCTCCGATCCGACAGCGCCGGCGAGACCGAGCACGATGCCGCCGGTCAAAATGACGATCTTGGCCGGGCGCGGGGCATGACGCCGCAAAATCCCTTCGGTGACGAGCAAGGCGCCGAGCGGGATCAGCGCGGCCGGGATCATCGACAGGTTGTCGAGCACCCCGCTGCCGCTCCACCATGCTGTCCCCCGCACCAGGAACAGCAACGCGATGATGCCAAGCGCAACCAGCAGGCGCCGGGTCAGCGGGCTCCTGGGATCACGCCGGTAGAGCGTGGCCATGGCGACGCCAAGGCCAATCGCGCCGCACAGGTTGACGATGGAATCGGCGACCATCCCCGGCGTCATGGGCCGTTCCCATTTCCCGGCGCCCGCGGCCGCAAGATACCGAAGGGCCGCGTATCGTCCATCCAGTGAATGGCGGGAAGCACCAGCCGCTGCAGGGCCAGCGCCGCGCCAGTCCCGAGCAGTGCCGGCAGCGAACCAGAGGGCACTTCGCTCAGGAGATAGCGGCGCGCGCCTGCGAGATCGATACGGCCGAGCTGCAGGACGTCGTCGCCCCTGGCGTAGTCCAGCTCACGGGCGCAAAACATATTGTATTGCTCGTCGCGATGTTTTGGCGCGACTTCGAAGGTCTTCTTGAGCGCGTCCGATCCGCCGGTATAGGCATTGGTGATGACAAACCGGGCTTCATCGAAGCCGGCCTCATCACCCACGCCGAACACAGCGCGATGACGCGACATGATGCCGCGCGCCAGTTGCAGATGCGCAAAGCTCTGGCGCGCGTCCGGATGCGGCGACGGGAAGACATCCGAAAAGGTCTGGCTGACCATGCCGACGACTGATGGCACCTGGGTGACGTTCGAAATCCATTTCGGACGCAGCCCGTCACGGGCGAAGAGAACCAGCGCCGTCAAACCATAGAGGACCCAGGAGAGCCCCCGTCCCCGCTCGTCGGGATCGACCATCACGAGGCCGAGATGGGTGACCTCGACAGGCTCCCCATCCAGTGCGACCTCCATCACCGACAGCGCGTTGAAGGCGATCGGACGTCCGGTCGCTTCCTCGCAGATCAGCGTGACGATGGCGCGTGACAACCTTTCGCGGTCGCCGGAGAAAATGCCGTAAGTGAGACTTTCCTCTGGCAGAGTTTTGGCGGCCACGACGCGCAGCTGCGATACCAGTTCGCCGAGTTCGGCTTCGGAAAGCGACAGCCCGGGAGTTTCGACAATGCGCGTGATCAGCCCGGCATGGGTGCGAATGGTGAGATCGATGGTCGGCTGACGCAGCGCCTTCAGCCAGAACACGCCATAGCCGCCCAAACGCCCGGCCGCGGAGCGAACCTGCCCCAACGCATGACGGATCGCCGAATTGCCGCTCGAGATAAACGCCATGCCACTTGCCCGCACTCGGTCCGGTTTTGTGCGCCGGGCCCGTTAAGGAGCCATGAGTGCGACACGTTACGGTGGCAGGAAGGTAAACGATGTGTTGGTAACGTCAAACATTCTGCGAGGCAGGCAAACGGCGAATGCCGAAGCATCCGCCGCCCACCTTCGCCAGCACCGCGTCACAGGTTACGCGGCCTTGGAAATCATGAAGCTTTGGAAATCAAGTAGCCTTGGAAACTTCCATCAGCAGCCGTTCGGCCTTGGCATCCTCGATGCGGTTCACAAAGCGGCTGCTCTCATGCACGTCGCGCACGGTCTTGGTCAGGGTGACGCAGGACTGAATGAGCATCACGATGCCCATCGCGAGGTAGCCCTTGATCCAGAGGTCGACGGGGAGAAAGTAGACGCCGATCGCGACCAGAAAGGCCGAGGCGCCGAACGAACCGTAGGTAAAGGTGACCCAGGCGTTGCTGTGATGCTGGATATTCTGATTCATGGCGCCATCCTGAAATGAGGTCATGCGGTGAAATATCGTTTTCAGACGGGCTGCAAGCGTTTCACGAAACCGCGCAGCAACCTCATCCGCCCGGGATTTCTGCGCCCGCGCCAGTTAAGGAGCTATGAGTAGAGCACCCTTAGGTTGCTGCAGGGTAAACGATGCATTTAACGGCGACATCAAATGATTCATGACAGCGAATAGCGGGTGCCGGATCGGGTCCTCATGAGCATTTCCTTTTAGTTTTGCTTTGCCTGGGAGACATCCGCCGTCCTCGCTCGCTAGCGCCGCGCGTCACAGGTTACGCGGCGCTCACATCCCAACTTCACGCGCAGGCCGGTTCAATCGAATGCCGTTGCCGGTTGCCGTCATCATCCGACAACAGCGAGCACAAGCCCATCGGCAGCAGCAAGAAGAAGCCCGCGCAGAGTGCTCCATTCATGACCTCTGGCGGCACTGACGATGAGAACATGATCTTGAACAGGGCGAGAACCAGCCCGATGGCAACCGTCATGCCGAAAGCTGCGGTCAGGGATGCCCTCAAGAGCGCCGGCAAGCCCCGTGCAAGATACCCGTCCACAAGCCCGGTGATCGCCGATACAGGCAAGGTGAGCAGGAAGGACGTTATTGCGCATACACCAATGAAGCTATCGTCGATCCGACCCGCGATGGCAGCAGCGACCATCCACACCGCGAGCGCGACCAGCGAAGGCCCCAGTAGAAGAAACACCACGGGTCGTTTCATTGAAGTCGATCCTTCCTTTAAGTCTTCCGACGCGAAGCCGGACTGCAGCGATTTCTTGATCATGCCTGGCCGCCGACAGACGGCGGATTCCGAAACACCCGCCGTCCGCCTTCGCCAGCACTGCGTCACAGGTTACGCAGCCTTGGAAATCAAGCAGCTTTGGAAACTTCCATCAGCAACCGCTCGGCCTTGGCGTCCTCGATGCGGTTCACCAGCTTGCCGCTCTCGTGCATGTCACGCACGGTCTTGACCAGGGTGACGCAGGACTGCACCAGCATGACGATGCCCATCGCGAGGTAGCCCTTGATCCAGAGATCGAGCGGCAGGAAGAACACGCCGACGGCGACCATGAAGGCCGAGGCGGAAAACGAAGCATAGGTGAAGGTAACCCAGGCACCGCTGTGGGGTTGGACGTTCTGGTTCATGACAATCTCCTGTTTGATATGGGTTTAATTGATCAAGTTCAGTTTCAGGCAGTTTGCGGGCGTTTGGCGTTCAGCCGCGCGAGCACGTCATCGGCGGTTGATTTGAGCCGAGGGCCAAAGCCCTGTTCGGCGAGCCTTTCGGCGGTCGCCTGCGGTCCGGTGGCGGCATCGAGTTCGATCAGGGCGTCGGAGGCGGCCTGGGCCTCAATCTGCCGTTCGCGCAAACGCTTCAGCGTGTTCTCCGCTTCCGGCAGCGTGGATTCGTAAGGCCGCGCCGCTTCGACACCGCCCCGGCGCAGTGCGCGAACCGCTTCCGACGCGCGGGCGATGCGACGACCACGCTCCAACTCGGTGATCCGCGCCTCGGCACTGGCGACCTGGCGCTTCATGCGCGTGATCTCCGACGCAAACAGCGTCCGCGCGGTCATCGCAGCATCGCGGTCGGCCTCGAGATTGGCGATCGATTGCGCGGCCTCACGGGCGAGATCTTCCCGGCCGCCATCAAGTGCTGCGGTGGCGCGGACTTCGAGATCGGCGATCCGGGCATTGGTGGCGTCGAGACGGCGGCCTTCCTGCTGGTCGCCTGCGATCGCCAGCGCCAGCGTGCGCTTGGAACGTTCGACGGCCGCCGCCGCATCGCGCATCTGCTGGTCGAGAATGAGAAGTGCCGAGCGGTCTTCCAGTTCTTCCCCCGCGGCAGCCACACTGCCCCGGAAGAGCGTTAAAACAGTTTTGAACATTGGTAGCTCCCTGTGTTATGAGCGTCGCTCATGAATTACTTGTAGCACCAACATGAGCGTTGCTCAAGAATTATTTTGAGCGTCGCTCAAGAAATTGGTAAATGATGTCTAAAGCACTGAAAAGACGAGCGAAATTTCGGGAAGAACTGATCCTGGCGGCGGAACGAAGCATGTCCGCAGGCGGACTGGCCGGCCTGAAGACGCGGGAGCTGGCGCGGGAAATCGGCGTCGCCAACGGCGCGGTCTATAATCTCGTCGACGATATGGACGAACTGATCCTGCGGGTGGGATCGCGGACGCTTGCGCGGCTGGATGCCTCCCTCACCGCCGCCGAAGCGCAGGGCCCCGCCTCTCCTCGCGACACGCTGGTGCGCATCGCGGTCGCCTACTGCGATTTCGCCGCGGAAAATCTCGAACTGTGGCGCGCGTTGTTCGAACACCGGATGGCGCCTGGCAAACCAATCCCGGAATGGGCGATCAACGAACAGATGAATCTGTTCCGGCATATCTACCAGCCGCTGGCCGAACTCTTTCCGCAGCGAACGCCGCTCGAACTTGGCGTGACGGCGCGCAGTCTTTTTTCAGCCGTTCACGGCATGGTGCTGCTCGGCCTCGAGCAGAAGCTGATCGCGGTGCCGGTCGAGGCGCTGCGGAAGGAGATTGCGACCATCGTGCGCGCGATGGTCGACGGGCTGATGGCGTAGTCACTCATTGGAGTCGTAGGGTGGGCAAAGCGAAGCGTGCCCACCATCACGAGCGGAGTGTGCGATGGTGGGCACGGCGCTTGCGCGCCTTTGCCCACCCTACGGACTACGGACCATCACACCTCGATGATGACGTAGCTGTCTTCGACGTGCACCGGAAAGGTCTCGGCCACGTAAGGCCCCTTCTGCAATTCCTCACCGCTCTCGACCGCGACCGGATAGGAGCGGACTTTGACGCGTTTCGGATCGAAATACGATTGCCCGTTGCGCATGTCGAATTCCCAGCCGTGCCACGGGCAGCGCAGGAGCTCGCCGACGCGCGAGCGCTGGTAGACGCCAGGCTCCGGCGAGGTCAGCCGCGCGACGCAGGCGGCCTTCTCCAGCGGTGCGCCCTCATGCGGGCAGCGATTGAGCAGCGCGAAGAACTCGCCATTGACGTGGAACACGACGATGTCGCGACCGTCGACGCCAAAGACCTTGTTGCCGCCGGGCGGGATATCTGACGTACGGGCGACGATGTGACGGGCCATGTTATCCTTGTCGTCACTCAGAGCTTGTAGAGCGCGCGCGCATTGCCGTTGAAGATTTTCCGGCGCTCGGTCTCCGTCAGCGGCGTCTTGAAGGCAAAGCGCGGATCGTCGAAATCCCAATGCGGGTAGTCCGACGAAAACAGCAGGCGATCGGCGCCGACCCATTCGATCAGCGAACGTAGATGTTTTGCCTCATCGGGCTCGTCGATCGGCTGCGTCGTGAACCAGAAATGCTGCTTCACATATTCCGACGGACGGCGCTTGAGATGCGGCACCTCGCTGCGGAAGGCGTCGAAATGCCGGTCCATCCGCCAGGTGGCCGATGGGATCCAGCCAAAACCACCCTCGATGAACACGATCTTCAAGTTCGGGAAGCGCTCAAGCACGCCTTCGAGCACGAGGCTGGTAAGCTGCGCCGCCATCGTGTGTGCGTTCGACTGGTGCTCCTCGACATAATAAGACGGCCAGCCGCCGCCGGTCGGGGCGTGCCCGCCATAGCCGCCGACATGAATGCCGAGCGGCAGGCCGAGTTCTTGCGCGCGTGCATAGATCGGCCAATAGCGGCGGCGGCCGAGCGGCTCGTTGGCGCGCGGGCAGACATTGATCTGCACATAGCGGCCAATCTTGGCGCATCGCTCGATCTCGGCGATC
The DNA here is from genome assembly GCF_018596315.1 of Bradyrhizobium sp. SRL28. Classification (GTDB taxonomy): domain Bacteria; phylum Pseudomonadota; class Alphaproteobacteria; order Rhizobiales; family Xanthobacteraceae; genus Bradyrhizobium. The sequence goes on from NZ_JAHEAG010000003.1 coordinate 714,506, forward strand.
GCGAACTGCGTATCGTCCTGGCCGGCGAGGATCGAGGCCTTCAGCCGCGGATCGCGATCGGACCAGAACGCGAGCTGCCAGTCGTTGATGGCGCGCTGGATCGCGGCGCCGAATTCGAGGTTCTGCTGCGAGAAGATGAAGAGATCGAGCACCTGCAGGATGCCGTACTCGATATCGAGCGGATCGAGATGCTGCTTGCGCATGAAATCGAGATCCGAACCAGGCGGCCCGCCGGTCGGCGGCCAGGCATCGCGGCGCGCGATCAGCGGCGAGGAGCGCGGATAGGGCGTGGTGCCGATATAGGGCGTCCGCAGATGGCTGCCGTAGGTGCGAAGATGCTCCTGCCAGCGTTTTGGCAGGAACTGATCGAGATCGCTATGCGCATGGATGCTCGGATGCACGTCGCAATCGATGATGCGCAGCCGGCTCCTGGCGGCTTCTTCCTCGGCTAGGATGGGGCGGTCGATGACGTCACTCATGCGATCCTCCTTCGATATTCTCTTTGTTTGAGCATGATCTTATCGGAAAAACCGGTTCCCACTTTGCACTAACGTGGCCCTCCGGGTCCGGATCATGCTCTACCTATGCGGCGAGCTTCAGCCGCGGAAAGGTCTCTAACGGGTTGTCGGCGCACATGCGCGAGACGATGCTGGCAGGCAGATGCGGCGGCATCGGATCGTCGCCGTCGAACTGCCAGTGCGGATAGTCGGATGCGAACAGGAACATCTTGTCGGAGCCGATCTGCTCGATCACGTCGGCGACACCTGCGGCATCCGGCGGGCCGTCGAACGGCTGCATGGTGACGCGGATATGGTCGCGGATGATGGAAGCCGGCTCGCGCTCAACCCACGGCACCTCGACGCGCACGCCGCGCCAGGTCTTGTTGGCGCGCCACATGAAGGCCGGCAGCCAGCTCACGCCCGACTCCATCAGCACGACCTTGAGGCCGGGAAATTTGCCGAACACGCCTTCATAGATCAGGCTCAAGATCTGGGCCTGAAACGCCTGCGCTTCGGCGAGATAATATTCGTAACGATAGGACGGCCAGCCGATCGAACTCGGCGCGGTGCGATAGGCGCTGCCGGCATGGATCGCGACCGGCAGCCTGTGCTTCTCGGCGGCCTGCCAGACCGGCCAGTAGTGCCGTCGTCCGAGCAGCGTCTCGCCCTGCGCCAGCACAAGCACGGAGACGAAGCGGTTGTCGCCGGCTCTGCGCTCGATTTCTTCCACCGCCAGATCGGGCGCCTGCATCGGCACGACGATCGAGGCGCTCAGCCGCGGATCCTTCGAAAGCCATTCGGCCGCGATCCAGTCGTTGATCGCCTTGCAGAAGCCGGCCGCCATATAGGAATCGAACACCGCCTGCGCGCCGTAGACGACGTTGCAGATGGCGTGGCTCGAACCGAGCTGGTCGAACGCGCCGCGCTGCACCATCGCGAGTTCGCAGCCCGGCTTGCCGTTGGCCGGGCGCCAATCGGCGCGGCCCGAGAACGGCATGTTGGGCGGATACGAGTTGAGATCGAGGCCGTCGATGGCGCGACTGACCACCTGCTCTTTCCAGTGGTCGTCGAGATAGGGCAGCAGCGTGGTGCGGGTTCCGCCCACCGCGGGATGAATATCGCAGTCGATCCGCGTGGCCGCCATGGAGCTTCCTCAGGCTTTTCGTCTTGGCGATCTTGGCGTCGCGCTCGCAAATGTGCCGCCGATACCAGAGCGGCGCAAGCGCATAACTTGAGGGGCCGCCCTGCCTGAACTGCACAGCGCATCGAGCCAGCCATTCGCAACACGAAATATTCGCCGCTGGCGAAGCTCGCCGGCTGTGGTACGGAGGGCGAGCGCGCATCACGCTGAGGAGATAGAAATGAAATCCGGCAGGCTGGCGGTTCTCGCTGTTTCGCTTTTCACCGCCGGCGCATCCACCGCATCGGCCGCCCCGGCAACCGCCAACGGACCGGCAGCCTTGGCGCTGGCCGGCGTCGTGGCGCTGTATTCCCCGCTGCTGACCGCGGATGAGCGGGAAGCCGTCAGCGCATTTTTCGTCGGGCAGAGCGGCGTGCGTTACGCCAAGAAGATTTCGGTCACTGCGGACAAGATCGTCTGCCGCGTCAGCAATGTCGACATCACCGCACGCTCCTGCGAACTGACCTTCAAGGGCGCCAAGCAGACCATCACCGGACGCCGTGCCAGCGAAATCTTTGCGACCGAAGCCATGGCCGGCGTGCCGCCCGACGGCGCCGCCGGATCGGTGTTCGAAAGCGTCTCGAAGCTGACGTGCACGCTCGACCCGGCCGAGATCAGGAAAAAGGAAGGTGGCGGCGCTGATTGCACGTTCGAAACGGGGAATTGAGCGAGTGCAGCGCGCGCTTCTTCCTTCTCCCGTTGTGGGAGAAGGTGCAGCAGCGCGATTGACAGATAATTCAATCCCCATCCAAATGCCCGCCCAAGGAACGAAAACGAGGCGGAGCGCGTGGCGGGCAACGAACAAGAAACCTACGAATGTGACGTGCTCGTGGTCGGCTCAGGCTGCGCCGGAATGTCGGCGGCGGTCACCGCGGGGCATCACGGGCTCAATGTTCTGATCGTCGAGAAGGAACCGCGCTTCGGCGGGACCACAGCACGCTCCGGCGGCTGGCTCTGGATTCCCGGCACCTCGCTGGCGAAGGCCTGGGGCATCGAGGAAAGCCCCGACCAGGCGCGGACCTATCTGCGCCACGAGGCCGGCAACAGCTTTGATGCTGCGCGCGTCGATGCGTTTCTCTCCGCCGGTCCCGAAGCGGTGGATTTTTTCACCAGCAAGACGGCGGTGCGCTTCGACATGCCGCTGACCTTTCCGGATTATCATGCGGAAGCGCCCGGCGGGACGCAGGGCGGCCGCTCGATGGTGACGCGGCCGTTCGATGGCCGCGAACTGGGCGAGCACGTCAAGACCCTCGGCAGTCCCCTCCCCGAACTCACGGTGTTCGGCATGATGCTGGGGTCGGGCAAGGACATCGTCCACTTCATGCGCGCGACCAAATCGCTGACCTCGGCGCTCTATGTGGCGAAGCGCCTGTCGAAGCATGCCCTCGACGTGCTGCGCAACGGCCGCGGCATGACGCTGACCAACGGCAATGCACTCGCAGGCCGCCTCGCCAAATCGGCATTCGACCTGAAGATACCGCTATGGCTGTCGTCGCCGGTGCACGAACTGATCGTCGAGGACGGCGCGGTGCGCGGCGCGGTCGTCGAACGCCATGGAAAGCTGATCCGCGTCAATGCCAAGCGCGGCGTCGTGCTGGCCTGCGGCGGCTTTCCGCACGATGTCACCAGACGCAAGGCGATGTTCCCGCACGCCCCCGAGGGCACCGAGCATTTCTCGCCGGGCCCTGCCGGCAACACCGGTGACGGCTTGCGATTGGCGGAGGCCGCGGGCGGACGCATCGAGGACAATTTGCCGAATGCCGCGGCGTGGGTGCCGGTCTCGATCACCGAGCGCAAGGACGGCAGCAAGGGCGTGATGCCGCATTTCATCGACCGCGCCAAACCCGGCGTCATCGCCGTGATGCGCGACGGCAGGCGCTTTGCCAATGAGGGCAATTCGTACCACGACTTCGTGCAGGCGATGGTGAAGGCCGCGAAGCCCGGCGAGGAGATCACGGCGTTTCTCCTCTGCGATCACCGCGCGCTGAGGAAATACGGCCTTGGATGCGTGCCGCCGTTTCCGATGCCGCTTCGCCATCATCTCGCGACCGGCTATCTCAAGCGCGGTACGACGCTCGCCGAACTGGCTGACAGAACCGGCATCGATCGACAAGGGCTGGAAGCGACGATCGCCGAATTCAACGCATCAGCCGTGGAGGGTCGCGATCCCGCCTTCGGCAAGGGATCGCGCGCGTACAACCGCTACCAGGGCGACGCGCTGCATGGCCCGAACCCCTGCGTCGCGCCGATCAAGGACGGACCGTTCTATGCGATCAAGCTGGTGATCGGCGATCTCGGCACCTATGCCGGCATCAGGACCGACGAACACGCCCGCGCGCTGGACGAACACGGCCAGCCGATCGCAGGCCTCTATGCCGCCGGCAACGACATGGCGAGCATCATGGGCGGCAACTATCCCGGCGCCGGCATCACGCTCGGCCCCGCGCTGACATTCGGCTACATCGCGGGGAAACATATCGCGGGCGCGGCTGCGCCCTAGAAATGTCCGGAGCTGGAACGGACTTCGATCGATTCGATTGTCTCGAGTCGAACCGGAGATCGTTCCATGCGTACGCCGCGCTTGTTCATCGTCAGCGTTTTGATCTTTGCGCCCGCGCTCGCCTTTGCCGGCGACACCGAATGGCGGCGATATGAGATCCCGAGCACCGGCACCAGCGTCGACATGCCGGTTTCGATCTTCAGCAGCGACGCCGGACCGCCTGAAGGCGGAACCGGGCGGCGGTTTTTCACCGAGGACCGCCGCGCCGATCTGACGGTGCAGTCCGTTCCCAATCCCGGGAACGGTTCGCCCGCCGCATTCCTGGCCAAGATGCGGCCGCCTGCCGGCATCATTTACAAAAGGATCACATCTGATTTTTTTGTCGTGTCCAGCGTTCGCAAGGACCGGATCTGGTACAACCGCTGCAACCGCGGCAACGGCACCATGAACTGCGTGCTGATCAATTATCCCGCCGCGGAGAAGCGCCAGTGGGACGATGTGGTCACACGCATAAGCCACACGCTGAGGGGTTAGCGCGGTCCGCCTGACCGGATTTTAGGCATCGGGAAAAACAGGCAACTCTGTTCCGAAGTGAGGAACCGCCGCGCGTGCACTGCGTTGCCGAGGGTCAACGTTAGTAACCGCGAGGTTGTTTCGTGAATCGCAGGGATTTCCTCGCCGCTTCCGCGCTGCCATTAGTAGTATCCGGGGTGGCGCCGGGGCTTTTGTCCCCCGCCCGTGCCCAGCCGGCGCCGTTCGACCGATCCATCGTGCGGCAAATAGCGCGCGACCTCGCAAGCAAGCCGTACAAGGCTCCGGACGAAAAACTGCCCGACAATCTCGCTAACATCGACTACGACCATTATCGGGCGATCCGGTTCTTGCCCGAGCGCGCGCTCTGGCGCGGCGAAAAACTTCCCTTCGAGGCGCAATTCTTCCACCGCGGGTTCTTCTACAAGAACAGGGTCGATATCTTCGAGGTGAAGAACGGGCAGGCATCAAAGATCGCCTACCAGCCCGAGCTGTTTTCGTTCGGCGATACGGCGCCGCCGAGCCCGTCCGTAGACCTCGGCTTTGCCGGCTTTCGGCTGCACGCGCCGATCAACAAGCCCGACTATTATGACGAGGTCTGCGTGTTTCTCGGTGCCAGCTATTTCCGCGCCGTGGCCAAGGGACAATTGTACGGACTCTCGGCACGCGGCCTCTCGATCAACACCGGCGAAGCCAAGGGCGAAGAATTTCCGTTCTTCAAGACATTCTGGATCGAGAAGCCGGCGGCAGGCGCCAATTCCATCGTCGTGCATGCGCTGCTCGACAGCCAGAGCGCAGCCGCGGCCTATCGTTTCACCATCCGGCCCGGCGACACGACCGTGTTCGATGTTGAAATGGCGATCTATCCGCGCGTGGATCTGGATCACGCCGGCCTCGCACCGATGACCAGCATGTTCTTCTTCGGACCGAACGACCGCAAGGACGTCGAGGACTTCCGTCCCTCGGTTCACGATTCGGATGGGCTTGCGATCTTCAACGGCCGCGGCGAGGAGCTTTGGCGACCGCTGCATAATCCGAGGGATCTGCAAGTATCCTCGTTTGCCGATCTCAACCCGCGGGGCTTCGGCCTGATGCAGCGTCAGAAGGATTTTGCCGCCTACCAGGACCTGGAATCGAATTTCGAGCGCCGGCCGAGCCTGTGGGCGGAGCCGATCGGCGATTGGGGCGACGGCGCGGTGAAGCTGCTCGAAATCCCTACCAAGGAAGAGATCCACGACAACATTGCCTCGTTCTGGCTTCCCAAGGCCGCATTGGCGGCCAAGGGCGAGCACACCTACACCTATCGTTTGCACTGGGGACCGGATGCGCCGAAGCCCACCTCGCTCGCGCGATTTTCCCGAACCGGCATCGGCGCGCGAGGCGACAACGCCACGATCTTCGTGCTCGACGTTACCGGCGAGCGGCTGAAATCGGTCGATCCGAAAATCCTGCGCGGCGTCGTGACGGCCGAGAGGGCAAAAATCCAGAACATCGTCACCCAGCCAAACCCGGCTACCGGCGGCTGGCGATTGAGCTTCGAGCTGTTGAAGGAAAAGACCCCCGTCGAAATCCGCGCATCCCTCATGCAGGACAAGGAGACGGTATCGGAGGTCTGGGTCTATCGATGGACACCTTAGCGAAAGCCGGCAGAGCGACTAGGGCTGGCGATATTCCGCTGAACGATTTCCTTCCCTCGGAATCGCCGATGGATATGGCGGCGCAGGCGTTGCGGCGGTTCGAGCCGCCACCAGCGCCCGACTTTGCGCCGCTGTGGGTTCGGCGCGCCCTGGTGCTGACCGGCACCGCGATCCTGACCGCGGCGGGCTGTTACGAGATGTACCGGGTGCTTCAGGTCGGCGGCGTCACGGTCCTGGAGGCGATCATTCTTGCGCTGTTCGTGCTGCTGTTTGCATGGATCGCCTTTTCCTTCATGTCGGCGCTGGCCGGCTTTTTCGTGCTGCTGACCAGGAAAAAGGACGAGCTCGGCATCGACACCAGGGCTCCCTTGCCCGCGATCAACAGCCGGACCGCAATGCTACTGCCGACCTATAATGAGGATCCCTATCGCGTGCTGGCGAGGCTGCGCGCGATTTACGAATCGGTCCAAGAGACCGGGCACGGCGCGCGGTTCGACTGGTTCGTGCTGAGCGACACCACCGATCCCGCGACCTGGATTGCCGAGGAAAAATGCTTTCTGAAGCTTCGAGGGGACGTCGGCAGCGCGGCCACGATCTTCTATCGCCATCGCCCCGAGAACATCGCGCGCAAGTCGGGCAATATCGAGGAATGGGTCCGGCGGTTCGGCTCCAATTATGAGTCCATGCTGATTCTGGACGCCGACAGTCTGATGACCGGCGACAGCGTCGTTCGCCTCGTGGCCGCTATGGAGACGCACCCCAAGGCTGCGCTGATTCAGACGCTGCCTATCATCGTCAATGCGAAATCGCTGTTCGCGCGCTGGCAGCAATTCGCCGGGAGATTATACGGCCCGATGCTGGCGGCGGGTATCGCGTGGTGGCACGGCTCCGAAGGCAATTACTGGGGCCACAACGCCATCATTCGCGTCCGAGCCTTTGCGCAGTATGCGGGGCTCCCCGAACTCAGGGGACGCAAGCCGTTCGGCGGTCATATTATGAGCCACGACTTCATCGAGGCGGCATTGATGCGACGTGGCGGCTGGGCGATTCACATGGCGCCGACGCTGCGCGGCAGCTACGAGGAATCTCCGCCCACGCTATCGGATTTCGCCGCCCGCGACCGGCGCTGGTGCCAGGGCAATCTGCAGCATCTGGCGCTGCTGCCGACCCGCGGCTTTCACTGGGTATCGCGGCTTCATCTGCTGACGGGAATCGGATCGTATCTCACCGCGCCGCTCTGGCTGATTTTTCTCGTATTCGGAATCCTGGTCTCGCTGCAGGCACAGTTCGTCCGGCCCGAATATTTCCCGAAGGGATATTCGCTGTTTCCGCAATGGCCGGCACAGGATCCGGTCCTGGCGGCGTGGGTGTTCGCAGGCACGATGGGCATGCTGATCGCGCCGAAGTTGCTGGCCTTCGTCGTACTGCTGACCGATGCCGACACGCGGAGAAAATTCGGCGGCGGCCTGCTGGTGTTGGTCGGCATCATCGCCGAGACCATCCTTTCGGGCCTGACCGCGCCGGTCATGATGATCTTCCAGTCGTCCGCCGTCGGCGAAATCCTGTTCGGACGCGATGCCGGTTGGCAGGTTCAGCGCCGGGACGATGGCGCGGTCTCGCACCGTGACACGGTCAACACCTATGCGGTGCCGACATTAGTCGGGATCGCGATGGCGGTGGCCGCCTATGCCGTCTCGCTGCCCTTGCTGCTCTGGATGACGCCGGTGATCCTCGGCCTGCTGCTTTCCATACCGATCGCAATATTGTCATCATCGTCGGGCCCGAACCGCAGGTCCAGATTGTTCGAAACCCCGGAGCAGACCGCGCCGCCACCGGTACTGGCAAGGGCCAATGAACTGGCCAGCGCGCCGCATTCGCCGCTCGCCTGCCCGCTGCACGAATTGCGCAGCGATGCCGATCTGCGCGAAGCGCATTTGAACAACCTCTCCGGACAACGGCCGCGAAAGCGCGGTGAGGTCGATCCGCATCTCGCGATTGCACGCGCAAAAATCGAAGATGCTGAGACCTTCGAGGAGGCAGCGGGCTTTCTCAGCGCGCGTGAGAAGTTCGCGGTGCTCAAGTCGCCTGCGGTTCTCGCCGTTCTACTCGCCCTGCCAGATCCCGCGTAATTGCAGGACCCACCTTCCTGCTGCTTGAGATTGAACTGCGGCTGCCATCATCCCGGATGCATACTTGCATCGCGGGTGCATACTTGCATCCCGGATGCATCCTTGGCCCATGCAACAAATCTGCTAGACTGCCTCTCAGAGAGGCGGAAAATGGAAGCGCCCGGACCGGAGCGAAGGCTTGCCGCAGTCCTTGCCGCCGACATGGTCGGCTATAGCCGGCTGATGGAGGTCGACGAGGCGGGGACGCTTGCACGCCTCAAGACTCATCGCCTTGAGCTCATTGATCCCGCCATTGCCAAGAACCGGGGCCGTATCATCAAGACGACCGGCGACGGCATGCTGGTGGAGTTCCGCAGCGTCGTGGATGCGGTGTCGTGCGCTGCCGAAGTCCAGCGCCGGATGGCGCTGCGCAATGCCGATGTGTCGCCGGCGCGATGGATCCAGTTCCGCATCGGCATCAACCTTGGCGACGTGATCATCGAGGACAACGATATTTTCGGCGATGGCGTCAACGTCGCGGCGCGTCTCGAGGTGCTCGCCGAGCCCGGCGGCATCTGCGTCTCGGGCGCCGTGCGCGATCAAGTCAACCACCGGCTCGACGACATCGCCTTTGAGGATATCGGCGAGCAGAACGTCAAGAACATCACCCGCCCGATCCACGTCTTTCGGGTGCGGCTCGCGCCGGATGCCGCCGCGACGCCGGTGAGCGGCAAGGACGGCGCGACAGCGACAATCACGACCAGGAAGCCGTCCATTGCCGTGCTGCCGCTGGTCAACATGAGCGGCGATCCGGAGCAGGAGTTCTTTGCCGACGGCCTCACCGAGGACATCATCACGGAACTGTCGCGCTTCCGCGACCTGCTCATCATCTCGCGCAACTCGACCTTCGTGCACAAGGGCAAAGCCGTAAAGGTGCAGGAGGTCGCGCGCGAACTCGACGTCGAATATGTGCTCGAAGGCAGCGTGCGCAAGGTCGGCGATCGCGTCCGCGTCACCGTGCAGCTGATCGATGCGCAGACCGACCGGCACGTCTGGGCCGAGCGCTACGATCGCAAGCTGGAGGATATCTTCGCCATTCAGGACGAGGTGACGGGCGCGATCGTTGCCACGCTTCCCGGCCGCGTCGAAGCGGCCACGCAGGAGCGCGCAAAGCGCCAGCGAACCGACAACATGGCGGCATATGAGTGCGTCCTCGCCGCCAAGGTGCTGCATCACCGCTCGCAGCGGGAGGCCAACGCCGAGGCACGGGCGCTTCTCGACCGCGCCATCGCGCTCGATCCGAATTACGCGCACGCACATGCCTGGAAGGCCTGCGTGCTCGGCCAGACCTGGGTCTACGGATGGTGCGCGGATCGCGAGGCCACCTTCCAGCAAGTGGCTGACGAATTGCAGATCGCGCTGGCGCTCGATGACAACGACAGCGACGTGCACCGTATCCTGGCCGCGGTGAACCTGACGCGCAACGATCATGAGAGGGCGGCCTACCATCAGGAACGCGCGCTCGCGCTTAATCCCAACTACGATCTGGTCGTGGTGCAGCAGGGCGAGTTTCTGACCTGGCTGGGACGGCCGGAAGAGGGGATCGACTGGATCAGGAAGGCGATGCGCCTCAACCCGTATCACCCCGAACGCTTCTGGAATCATCTCGGCCGAGCCTGCTACAGCGCCGAGAAATTTTCGGAAGCCGCCGAGGCTTTCGCGCGGATTACGCGGCCTGATTACACGCATCACGCTTTCCTCGCCGCAACCTTCGCGCAGATGGGCAACGGCGTTGCTGCCGCGGCGCATGCTGCCGAGGTCGTGAAGCTCGAACCGAGTTTCTCGGTGGCCGCCTATCTCGCCACCCAGCACTACAAGCAGGAGACCGATCGCCGGCGCCATGAGACCGGCCTTCTAAAGGCCGGGTTACCGGCGTGAAGTTGCATCGCCTTGTTGGGCTCTTTCGCGCTACTCTGCAGTGATCTGCGCGTCCTTGACGACTTTGGCCCAGCGCGGGCGATCCTTGGCGATCAGTTCTGCGAGGCGTTGAGGCGGGCCGCCCTGCGCGATCAGGCCTTGCTTGCCGAGAAGCGCTCGAACGTTCGGCTCCGCGAGTATGTCGTTGAACACCGCATTGTAGCGGTCGACGATCTCTTTCGGCGTATTGGCCGGAGCAAGAACGCCGTACCACAAATCGACATCGAAGTCGGTGACGCCTAGTTCTGCGAGCGTTGGCACGTTCGCCGCCTGCGGCGTCCGTTTTTGGCTGCCCACTGCAAGGATACGGATTTGTCCGGTTTCTGCGAGTGGAAGCGCGGTATGGACCGGCAGGAACATGGCCGAGACGTGTCCGCCCGCAAGATCCTTCACCGCGCCGGCCGACCCTGAATAAGGAATGTGCGTCAGGTTGATCTGCGCCGTGAGCTTGAACAGCTCCATGGCGAGATGTTGCGGTGTGCCCCGGCCGGGAGAAGCGTAATTGATCTCGCCCGGCTTGCTGCGGGCAAGTGCGATCAATTCCGCGAGCGTGTTGACGTTGAGCGAAGGATGAACGACGAGCGCCAAAGCGCCCGTCGCGATCTCGGCGATCGGCACGAAATCCTTCTCCGGATCGTAGGGTATTGTCGGATAAAGGCTCGCATTCATCACGAATGTATTGACAGTCACCAGCAGGTTCTGGCCATCAGGCGCAGTGCGCGCTGCGGCCTGCGTGCCGATGTTGCCGCTGGCGCCGGGCTTGTTCTCAACAATGACAGGGTGATTCCAGCGCTGTCGCAGTTCCTCGCTGAGGATGCGCGCGAGCAGGTCTGGCCCCGTGCCCGGCGAGAAGGGGACGTTGAGCCGGATTGGTTGCTGCGACTGCCCGTGAGCCAGGCCGGGCATCACAGGGGAAAATGCCGCGACGAGAATCCCCAGCACCGTACGGCGCGAATGCATGCCGCTTGCGGAATCGATCGCCACGATATCCTCCCTTACTAGCTTGCTCGCCGGCAGCTCGGTCCGCGGGAGCTTTTTCTGTTAAAATCTCTTAATGTGAGATTATGATGTATTATGCGCCATCGCGTGTCAGTTCAAGGTTGATTCTGCCGGATCGGGAAAAGTATCTGGTCCAAAGCAGCGCCAACGCGGGCCGCGCGCCAAAACTGGAGCGAAGTCAGACCATGTGGCTTGAGGCATGAAGCCAAAGAACAGCCTGGAGCGGGTGCTTGCGGTCCTCGAAGTGTTTTCCGAGGAGCGGCTGGAATGGACGCCTGAGGATTTGATGCGCGAGCTCGGCTACAGCCGGCCGACGCTCTACCGCTATCTGAAGATCCTGAAAGACGCCGGCTTCCTGATGTCGGCCCGCAACTCCGGCGTCACGCTGGGGCCGAAGGTCGTCGAGATGGATTATCTGACGCGCCGCTCCGACCCGCTGGTGCTGATCGGCGCGCCTTACCTGAAACAGCTGACGGCTGCCCATTCCTGCACCGCCATGGTCTTGCGCTGGTACGGCAATAAAATCCTTTGCGTTGCCTCTGAATCCTCCACCAAAAACCCGATCAGTTCCTATCCGCGCGGCCGGCCGATGCCGCTGGGGCGCGGCGCCATCGCGCGCTCGATCCTGGCGCTGCTGCCGCGGCCGCGTCTGGTGCCGCTGATCGAACGCAATCTCGCCGATCTGCGCTCGGTTGGTCTCGGCGACAACGCCGATGATGTCCTCAAAAGCCTGAGAAAGGTCCGCAAGACCGGCTTTTGCGTCGCCTATGGCGAGGTCACACCCGGCGCCGTCGGTATCGCCGCGCCTGTTGTCGATGACCGCGATTATCCGATCGCCAGCGTCTGCGTCACCATTGCCGGCAATCTGGTGACGGGCGCGCAGATCGATCAGATCGGCGCCGAGGTCCGGCGCGTGGCGTCGCAGATTTCGGCCGATCAGGTGAGCGGGAAATCTTGAGGCAAAATCTTATATTATGAGATTATGCTTGACTTGAAGCCGGACCTGTTCTCATTTTCCCCGCCCGCGCGCCAATCACGCCAATCGCAAGCAGCAAAAATGAACATGCCCGCCGAATCTGCCACGCAAGTCGTCATTGTCGGAGGCGGGCCGGTTGGTCTTGGTCTTGCGATCGAACTTGGCCAGCGCGGCGCCAACTGCGTTCTGGTCGAGCGCTACGTCAGCCCGCAGCCGATCCCGAAGGGTCAAAACCTGACCCAGCGCACGCTTGAACACTTTTACTTCTGGGGAGCGGAGGCGGAGCTTAGAGCGGCGCGGACGATCCCGCCCAACTACGGCATCGGCGGCATGACGTCCTATGGCACGCTGCTGAGCGGATACCGGTATGACTGGCTCCAGCGCGAGCTGGTGCGGCCCTATTACTTCACGGATAACGAACGGCTGCCGCAATACGCAACCGAGGCCGTGCTGCGGCACCGCTTGAGTAAATTGCGGAACGTCGAAACAATTTACGGCTGGAGCGCTTCCGGGATCGCACAGGACGCCGAGGGCGTGCAGGTGACGATTGCCGAGCGCAACACCGCTCGGCAGCGCGTCCTGCGGGCAGACTATGTGGTCGGCTGTGACGGCAGCCGCTCGCTGGTGCGCGAGGCCGCCGGCATTCCCCAGACCCTGACCGACCACGACCGGCTGATGGTGCTGCTGGTGTTCCGCTCGACCGGGCTGCACAGGCTGCTGGAGCGTTTTCCGAACAAGTCCTTTTACAATGTGCTGCATCCCGACCTGAAGGGCTACTGGAAGTTCTTCGGCCGCGTCGATCTCGGCACCACCTGGTTCTTCCACGCGCCGGTGCCGCTCGGTACGACAAAAGAAAACTTCGATTTCCGCGGCCTCCTGCATGGAGCGGTCGGCGATGAATTCGACGTCGAGTTCGAGCACATCGGCTTTTGGGACCTGCGCGTCGCGATCGCGGATCAATATCGCATGGGCCGCGTTTTCATTGCCGGCGATGCCGCGCACAGCCATCCGCCCTATGGCGGTTACGGCATCAACACCGGCCTCGAAGACGCCGCCAATCTCGGCTGGAAACTTGCGGCGGCGCTACAAGGTTGGGCGGGAGCGCACCTCCTGGATTCCTACGGCGAGGAACGGCGCCCGGTATTCGCGTCCACCGCGCAGGATTTCATCGAGAAGGCGATCGAAAGCGACCGGAAATTCCTGGCCAAGTTCGATCCCGCGGCCGACAAGGATGCGTTCGAAGCCGAATGGCAGGCGCGCTCGTCCGGTGCGCATTCGGAAGTGAATTCGTTCGAGCCGAATTACGAGGGCTCCTCGGTCGTCGCAGGCACGCCTGGCGCCGCCTGCAGTGCGATCGGGTCGCATCAATTCGCGGCGCGCGCCGGCCATCATCTGACGCCGCGCCAGCTCACGTCGGGCCGCAATGTCTTCGAGGAACTGGGCGAAGGATTTACGCTGCTCGATTTTGGCGCGCCGGAAGCCGCCACCGCCTCGATCAGGCGCGCCGCCGAGACCAGCGGCGTACCACTGAAGCTGGTCAGGGACGACAGCGTGGAAGCGCGAGAATTCTACGAAGCGGCGCTCATACTGGTCCGGCCCGATCAGTTTGTCGCTTGGGATTCGGACGGTGATGTGACAGACGCCGCCGGACTTATCCGTCGCGTGGTCGGCGGCCACCCCTGACAGATCACGCCGGATCCGTCGTCGAACAAGAACAGGCCGAAGGCCGACAAGGGAACACAAGGAAAAGGCCATGAGCCGTCACAGTGCCGCGCATTATTTCCTCGAAGGTCTCGTCGACCTTGGCGTTGACTACATCTTCGCCAATCTCGGCACCGATCATGTCTCGCTGATCGAGGAGATCGCGCGCTGGGACCGCGAAGGCCGCAAGCATCCGGAAGTCATCCTCTGCCCGCACGAGATCGTCGCCGTTCACATGGCCGGCGGCTACGCACTGGCGACCGGCAGGGGACAGGCGGTGTTCGTGCATGTCGACGCCGGGACCGCCAATGCCTGCATGGCGATACAGAACCTGTTTCGGTACCGGCTGCCGGTAATGCTGTTCGCGGGACGCGCACCCTTCACGCTGCATGGCGAATTGACGGGATCGCGCGACACCTATGTACACTTCGTGCAGGATCCCTTCGACATCGCCAGCATCGTACGGCCCTATGTCAAATGGGAGTATTCACTGCCCTCCGGCGTCGTCGTGAAGGAAGCGCTCGCCCGCGCCGGCGCCTTCATGCACAGTGATCCGCCCGGGCCGGTCTATATGATGCTGCCGCGCGAGACGCTGGCCGAGGAATGGGACGAAACGCAGATGCCGGCCTACAACCCCGCCCGCTATGGCGGCGTGGCGGCCGGCGGTATCGATCCTGCTCGCGTAGATGCCATCGCCACGCGATTGATGGCGGCGGAAAATCCGATCGCGCTGACGGCCTATCTCGGGCGCAATGCCGAGGCGGTCGCGGCGCTGGAGCGTCTTGCGCTTGCCTGCGGCATCCGGATAGCGGAGTTCAACTCGATCGATCTCAATGTTTCGCAGGATTCGCCGTGCTTTGCCGGTTTCGATCCGATGCCCCTGCTGGAACAGGCCGACGTCGGACTGCTGCTCGATACCGACGTGCCTTTTGTGCCGCAATACGCCAAGCGCGTAGAAGCCATCGACTGGATCCAGATCGACATCGATCCGTTGAAGTCGGATTTCCCGATGTGGGGCTTCCCGACGGACATCAGGATCCAGGCCGATTGCGCGACCGTCCTGCGGCAGGTGCTCGAGGCGGTCGCGGCGCGCGCCGATGACGCCTATCGCAAAAGCGTCGTCGACCGCATTGCTGGCTGGAGCGGTGCCCGCGAGGCAGCGGACAAGCGGCGGGTAGCCGCCGCTGCGAACAAGGGCGCGCCTGGCGCGATCAGCGCGGCCTATCTGTTCGCGACCTTGAACCGTGCGATCTCGCAGGACGATATCGTCGTCAACGAAGCGATCCGCAATGCGCCGCTGGTGCAGGAGCATATCCGCCGCACGCGGCCGCACAGCTATGTCGGTCTCGCCGGCGGAGGGCTTGGCTTCAGCGGCGGCATGGCGCTGGGCCTGAAGCTGGCGCAGCCGGAGCGACGCATCGTGCAGATCATCGGTGACGGCGGCTTTCATTTTTCCTCGCCGGATTCGGTATTCGCCGTCGCCCAGCAATATCAGATTCCGATTCTGACGGTCGTCCTCGACAATGGCGGCTGGCAGGCGGTCAAGTCGTCGGTGCAGCGGGTCTATCCGAAGGGCATCGCCGCCGAGACCAATTCGTTTCAATCGCAACTGCGCTCGGGCCGGCAGGGCGAGCAGCGAAACTTCTCCGATATCGGCCGCGCGTTCGGCGCGCACGCTGAATTCGTCGGCGAGCCGGATGACCTCGCCGCGGCCGTCGATCGCTGCCTCGCCGCTGTCGACGGCGGGATCGCCGCCGTGCTGCATGTCCAGATCACGCCGCTCTAGCGATCGGTCCGAACCCGTTCGCCGTGCGGCCCAAGAGCATTACAAGACAATTGCCCGGGAGGAAACATAATGAAAACCCTTTGCCGCGTGGCGCTCGCCGCCCTCTGTTTGAGCTTCTTCGGTCGCGTGCCTGCTCTCGCCCAGGCCCAATACCCGACGCGGGCAATTCATATCGTCGTCGGTTTCACGCCGGGTGGCGGCAACGACATCATCGCACGCATCTTCGGGCAAAAACTGTCGGAAAGTCTCGGCCAGCCGGTCATCATTGAGAACAAGCCCGGTGCGGGTGCAATCCTGGCCACCGAATACGTCGCGCGATCGGCGCCCGACGGCTACACGCTGCTGGTCGGAGCCAGCGGCGCCATGGTGATCAATCCCGCCGTCTACGAAAAGCTGAGTTACGAAACGGTGCGGGATTTCAAGCCGGTTTCCGAGCTCGGATCGTTTCCGCTAATCCTGATCGTCAACGCGAAATCGCCGTTCAAGTCCTTGGCCGATCTCGTCGCCTACGCCAAAGCCAATCCCGACAAGGCGAACTATTCCTCTTCGTCCGCAGCCTTCCAGCTCGCGACCGAGCTGTTCAAGCAGAAGACCGGCGTGCCGATGCAGATGATCCCCTACAAGGGGGCCAACGATTCCGTTACAGCTGTCATCTCGGGAGAGGTGACGGCGACCATCGCAGATGCCGGGCCGGTGACCAGCCAGGTCAACGGCGGCCTTGCCCGCGCGCTCGCGGTTGCTGCCCCGAAGCGGGTGGAGAGTCTGCCGGATGTGCCGACCATGAAGGAAGCCGGCGCCGACGTCGAAGCGGTGCTGTGGAGCGGCATTTTCGTGCCGGCTGCGACACCGCCCGAAATCGTTGCCAAGCTAGAGGCCGAATTCATCCGCATTGCGCGGCTGCCAGACGTTGTCTCCCGCCTCAAATTGCTCAATATCGATTCGGTCGGCAATTCCTCGGAAGAGTTTTCGCGCATCATCGCGGCCGATCTTGAACGCTGGAAGGCAGTCGCGCGCGCCGGCAACATCAAGATGGCCCAGTAGTGACGGGTGCGCCTCATGACTGATCCGGTTGAGACTCAAGTTCTTGTCGTTGGCGGAGGTCCGGTCGGACTGACCCTCGCGATGGATCTTGCCAAGCGGGGAATCCAAACAGTCGTTGCCGAGCTGCGGCACAAGGGCGAGCCTCCAAGCGTGAAATGCAATCACGTCTCGGCGCGGTCCATGGAAATTTTCAGGCGTCTCGGCGTCTCAAAGGCGATCCGGGAGGCCGGCCTGCCTGCCGACTACCCCAATGACGTTTCGTATCGGGTCAGCTTTGCTGGCAGGGAGCTGTCACGCATTCCTATTCCGTGCCGACGCGAACGGTATACGGCTCATGAAGGTCCGGACACCTGGTGGCCGACAGCCGAGCCCCCGCATCGGGTCAACCAAATCTACCTCGAACCGACGCTATCCGCGCACGCCGAGACGATCGCCGGCCTCACACTGCTCAATCGCGTTGAGATCAATTCCTTTGAGCAAACGCCTGAGGGCGTGACCGCGCAAGGCACCCAACTCGATAGCAATCAGCCGATCACGATACGCGCCGACTTCCTTGTCGGGTGCGATGGCGGACGATCGGCCATTCGCAGGGCGATAGGTGCCACGCTATCCGGCACAGCCGAGGTTCAGCGCGTTCAATCGACCTATATCCGCGCTCCCTCGCTTCTCTCCATGAGCAACCTTAAGCCGGCCTGGGCCACGTTTTCTCTCAACCCCGTCCGTTCCGGGAACGTCTATGCAATCGACGGCCGCGAAACATGGCTCGTGCATAACTATCTGAAGCCAGGTGAACATGAGTTTGATTCGGTAGACCGGGACTGGGCTCTGCGGAAGATCCTTGGTGTCGGCGCCGATTTTTCATACGAGATTATTCGCAAGGAAGACTGGATCGGCCGCCGGCTGGTTGCGGATAAATTTCGTGAAGGCCGGGTGTTCATTTGCGGGGACGCAGCCCATCTGTGGGTGCCGATGGCGGGATACGGCATGAATGCCGGCATCGCCGATGCGGCCAACCTGGCCTGGCTGTTGGCAGCTCATCTGTCGGGCTGGGCTCCACCCGGCATCCTCGACGCGCATGAGGCGGAACGCTTGCCCATTACCGAGCAGGTATCCGTGTTTGCAATGAACCACGCCCTTTCGCTTTCGCGCCAGAGAAGCGAAGTCCCTGATAATATCGATGCCAACGATGAGGCCGGTGAGCAGGCAAGGATTGCGCTGGGCAAAAGGGCTTACGATCTGAATGTTCAGCAGTACTGCTGCGGCGGGCTGAATTTTGGATACTACTACGACAAATCGCCGATCATCGCGTATGACGAAGGAACTCCGCCGACCTACGGCATGGCGGACTTCACTCCCTCTACAGTGCCGGGCTGTCGCGTCCCGCACATCTGGTTGAACGATGGACGCTCGCTCTATGACGCGCTTGGTCCGGATTACACGCTCCTGCGCTTCGATACCGCGGTCGATGTTTCGGAATTGATGTCGGAAGCGGCTCGCGCGCGGGTGCCCATCAAGCTGCTGGATGTCACATCCAGCGAAAGCGCCGGCATCTACGATCATTCGCTGGTCCTGGCACGTCCCGATCAGCACGTAGCCTGGCGAGGCGATCTCCCTCCAAAGGATCCCCGAGAGCTTGTCGATTTGATTTCCGGGCGTCGTGATTAGTTAGTGCGGGCGGGAGCTTGACTGGAAACGAGCTTTCCAGCCTCTGCGTTGCCTTCGGTGTAACGCGGGGCAGCAGGCCTTTGCTTCGGCATCGTGCTTGATCGCACGCCTTTCACGGCGGAGCGTCAGGTAGCCAGCACTTGTTTCGATGGCGTCGATGCCGGGCCAGACGCCCGCAAGGCCGCAGACGGCCTTCATGGAAATTTCGTGGAGTGTGGCTTGCCGAGCCGTAGCTTGCGAAGCAAGCGAAGGCTGGTGGGCGCGACAGGGATCGAACCT
The DNA here is from genome assembly GCF_018596315.1 of Bradyrhizobium sp. SRL28. GTDB lineage: Bacteria > Pseudomonadota > Alphaproteobacteria > Rhizobiales > Xanthobacteraceae > Bradyrhizobium. The sequence goes on from NZ_JAHEAG010000003.1 coordinate 733,386, forward strand.
GTGACCCCTACCATGTCAAGGTAGTGCTCTCCCGCTGAGCTACGCGCCCCAGAATGGGATGACCGATCATCCCGCTCCAGCTTTATTCGTATTGGGTGGGGTCCGTATATCGGCTCCAAAGCGCCCCCGCAAGGACGCTTGGCAGTAATTTCTGACGTGATTCAGCGCGAAATCGACGCCGAATCAGGCCGCCAGCATCTTGTTCACTTCGTTGACCAGTTCGCGGAGGTGAACCGGCTTGGCCAGCACTTTGGCGTTCTTGGGCGCTTCCGAATCGGAGTTCAGCGCGACCGCAGCAAAGCCGGTGATGAACATGATCTTGATGTCGGGGTCGAGTTCCGAGGCGCGGCGCGCCAGCTCGATGCCGTCCATTTCCGGCATCACGATATCGGTGAGCAGCATCTCGAACGGCTCCTCGCGCAGCCGCTGATAGGCCGACATGCCGTTGTCGTGGGGCGAGACCTGAAACCCCGCGTTTTCCAGCGCCTTAACCAGGAAGCGGCGCATGTCGTTGTCGTCTTCGGCGAGGAGGATCTTGTGCATGGCGGTCAGTCGTCGCATCCGGCTTGGAGGATCATTGGCACACTAAGCGCCCCAGAGGGTAAATTTCGGGTGAAAGGTAATTGCTTCCTGACGGCAGCGAGCGGCGCTATTTCTGTAGCGAAACGTACCAAGATCGATCAAGGCGGCGCTTTTCGGGCGTTTGCGACAACTTCCAGGAAGGACGGCGGCTTTTTTCGCTTGGCAGAATGATTACGATTACGGACAATACATCCTTACAAGCCCTGCCCTTCGCCGACAAAATCGGTCGCGTGATCGATCGGCCCAAAGGGAATGCGGACATTCAAGGGACGACGCCCCACGATGACCCAGTTTGATGGCGAGCTGTCGCCCCCGTTCGAGATCGTGGAGCCGGCGCATTGGCGGGCTCCGATCATCTTCAACTCGCCCCATTCCGGCTCGGTCTATCCGCCCGAATTTCTTAACGCGTCCCGGATCGACCTTCCCGCGCTGCGCCGCTCCGAGGATTCGTTCATGGACGAATTGATCGGAGACCTGAGCGAACGGGGCTTTCCGACGGTCCGGGTCAATTTCCCCCGCTCCTATGTCGACGTGAACCGCGAGCCCTATGAGCTGGATCCGCGGATGTTCACCGGACGCCTGCCGAGCTTCGCCAATACCCGCTCGATGCGGGTTGCAGGCGGCCTCGGCACTATCCCGCGCGTGGTTGGCGACGGGCAGGAAATCTATCGCGAGCGGCTTTCCGTGGACGACGCGCTGGGGCGGATCGAGGCGCTCTACAAGCCGTATCACCGGGCGCTGCGGCGGCTGATCAACAAGGCCCATCAGGCGTTCGGAACCGTGATCCTGGTGGATTGCCATTCGATGCCGTCGGTCGGGGTGTCGCGCGACGAGCCGCGGCGGCCCGATATCGTGATCGGCGACCGCTACGGCACCAGTTGCGCGAGCCTGCTGCCCGACGTCGTCGAGGAAATCATGAGCGGGCTCGGCTATTCGATCGGCCGCAACAAGCCCTATGCCGGCGGCTTCATCACCGAGCATTACGGCAACCCGGCCAGCGGATTGCACACCGTGCAGCTCGAACTCAACCGCGCGATCTATATGGACGAGCGGCGCCGCGAGCGCAGCCCGCGCTTTGCGCAAGTGGCCACCGATTTCGCCGCGCTCGCCGATGCGCTGGCCCAAGTGCCGCTCGGGGATCTCGGGCCGTTTCAGGCGGCTGCGGAGTAAAAGCTCTTACTCACCGTCATTCCGGGGCGCGCGAAGCGCGAGCCCGGAATCCATTTAACCGCCCGCGCATGTAGCCCGATGGATTCCGGGCTCGCGCCAAGAGGCGCGCCCCGGAATGACGGGAGGGGGAAGAGAGCGCCCAAAAGAAAAAAGGGCCGCTTGAAGAACAAGCGGCCCAAGTCTAGGGAGGAAACGCCCAAGGAGGGCAGCGATAGGGCGAGGCCCTACCGCACCGCAACAATATGCGGCCGCGCTGCACAAAACGCAAGGGTTTTTGGATCGGTTCCCGCCCAAAGTGGAACAGGATGGCGGATCGGCAACACAGCAGACGACTGGAGTTTATCTAAGCAATATCAAAAGCTTGCTGCATTCGCTCGGCCAGTTCCGTGCTCACTGCAGTGCTGGTATGCCAAAACTCGCAACTTCGTGATGGCAGGGCTAACCAAAAATCCACGCTTAACGAAGCCTTTTCGAAAGCCGATTCGAAAGCCAGATCGCAATACGAATGGGAATAACGCGCCGTCGGCGGTGCGCGACGATGCGGATTGGGCTAGGCAAGAGGCGATTATTTTTCTCCTGGCGGTAAGGGACAGCCGTGACGGTCATCGATTTCACAGCCTTCATCGGCCGCCTCGCGACCGCGTCCGGCGAAACCATCCTGCCGTTCTTCCGGACCTCGCTCTCCATCGACAACAAGAGCGCGAGCGATTTCGATCCCGTCACCGAGGCCGACCGCGCCGCCGAAGCGGTGATGCGCCGCCTGATCAAGGCCAACTTTCCCCAGCACGGCATCGTCGGCGAGGAGTTCGGCAACGAGCGCGAGGACGCCGAATATGTCTGGGTGCTGGATCCGATCGACGGCACCAAATCCTTCATCGCGGGATTTCCGATCTGGGGCACGCTGATCGCGCTGTTGCACAAGGGCACGCCGGTGTTCGGCATGATGCACCAGCCCTATATCGGCGAGCGCTTTTCCGGCGACTCTGGCTCGGCGCAGTATTCCGGGCCGTCCGGTGAGCGGCGCTTGACGGTGCGGCGCTGCGCGACGCTGAAGGAAGCGACCTCCTACACCACGAGCCCGCTATTGATGAACGCCGCCGACCGCGAGATCTTCGGTCGGGTCGAGAATGCAGTGAAGCTGTCGCGCTATGGCGGCGACTGCTATTCCTACTGCATGCTGGCGGCCGGCCATCTCGACCTCGTGGTCGAGACCGAACTCAAGCCCTACGACATCGCGGCCTTGATCCCGATCGTCACCGGCGCCGGCGGCATCGTCACCAACTGGGAAGGCAAGCCCGCCCAGAGCGGCGGCCGCGTCGTCGCCGCCGGCGACGCCCGCGTGCACGAGGCCACGCTGAAATTGTTGAACGCCTAGAGGCGAACCCGCAGAACCCGATGGATGCATTGATCGTCGTCGATATGCAGGTCGGGCTCCTCAATGGGGAGCCGAAGCACGATCTGCGCGGCGTCATCGAACGAATCAACCGGCTCGCCGCGAAGGTACGCGAACGGTCCGGCGTGGTGATTTTCGTGCAGCATTGCAGTGGCGCGGAAGACGATTTCGTGCCGGGCACGCCGGGCTGGGCGCTTCTGCCAGAGTTCGATCGCGCGGCTGCCGACATCGTCATTCGCAAGACCATGAACGATCCCTTCGTCGGCACCGACCTGAAAGAAATTGCGCCGGAGCGCGTCTTCATCACGGGATGGGCAACCGATCTTTGCGTCGATGCAACCGTCCGATCGGCCGTTTCAAGTCATCATAACGTCGTGGTGGTGACCGACGGCCATACCCTGAACGACCGGCCGCACCTCGACGCGGCGAACGTCATTCGTCACCACCACTGGGTCTGGGGCAATCTGATCACCCAACGATCAGTCAGGCTCGCGCGTACGGACGAACTCCTGCTTTGACGGGCTGACCCCCGCCACAACCAACCGGGCCTTGCATCGAACAGTTCATCGCGTACGATGTCCCTCGAACACGCACAATAGATGCGGGATCGGGGAGCATTCATGAGACTTCTGAGCGGGCTGCTTGCCGGACTGACGCTGCTGCTATTACCGGCTCTGGCCTCCGCGCAGGATTTCCCCGCAAAACCGATCAAGCTGATCGTGCCATTCCCCGCCGGTGGACCCAATGACATCATCGCGCGCGTGATCGGCCAGCGCATGTCCGAGATTACCAAACAGCCGGTGCTGATCGACAACCGCGGCGGCCAGGGCGGCGTGCTCGGCACCGACGCGGTCGCGAAGGCCCCACCCGACGGCTACACCATCGCGATCTCGAGCGCGGGCGCGCTCGCCATCAGCCCGAGCATGGAAAGGGTCGCCTACGATACGCTGAAGGACTTCGCGCCGGTGACCCTGGTCGCCACCGTTCCCGAGATGCTGGTGGTCGCGACCAACGTCCCCGCCAAGGACATGAAAGAACTGATCGCGCTCGCCAAGGCGCAGCCGGGGAAACTGAATTTCGCCTCGTCCGGTCCCGGCAGCCTGCCGCATCTGGCGGGCGAACTGCTCAAGCTGACGGCCAATATCGACATCGTGCACGTCCCCTACCGCGGCGCCGCGCCGGCGGTGAACGATTTGATTGGCCAGCAGGTGCAGATGACGTTCCTCGATCTGCCGGTGCTGTTGCCGCAGATCAAGGCCGGCACCCTGCGGCCGATCGCGGTCGGCGCGCCCGAGCGGGCGCCGACTGCGATCGAGGTGCCGACCACCACCGAGGCCGGAATGCCCGGCATGATCATCGAGAACTGGTATGGCATGGTGGCGCCCGCCGCCACCCCGCCGGCGATCATCGCTCACCTGCACAGAATCACGACCGAAGCGATGGCCGATCCGACAGTAAAGGAAAAGCTCGCAGCCCAGGGCGCGACGCTGGTCGGTGACACGCCGGAGCATTTCCGCGGCTTCATCGACAGCGAAATCAAGAAGTGGGCGAAGGTGATCAAGGACGCAGGGGTCGTGACGACGAAGTGAGCATCACGGCGCGGCCCGCCGCGTCCCTCTCTATTACTGTGCTAAAGACGTGAAATAGCC
>NZ_JAHEAG010000030.1 GCF_018596315.1 Bradyrhizobium sp. SRL28
TCGCTTCCACGAGGCGAAGACGTCCGGCGCCAAAGAGGTCGTGGTGTGGGGCACCGGCACGCCGCGGCGCGAATTCCTCTATGTCGACGATTTCGCCGATGCCTGCATCCATTTGATGAAGACCTATTCCGGCGATGAGCTGGTCAATATCGGCACCGGCGAGGACATCACGATCGCCGAATTCGCCCGCGTGGTCGCGGCGACCGTCGGCTATACCGGCGAGATCGGCTTCGACACTTCAAGGCCCGACGGCACGCCGCGCAAGTTGCTCGACGTCAGCCGGCTGGCCAAATTCGGCTGGCGCGCCAGCACCTCGCTCAAAGAGGGCATCAGGCTTGCCTATCAGGCGTTCCTCAGTGAAGGACAACAATAGTCATTCCGGAAGACGCGCAATCGAACCTCACGCCGTTTCGGAAATCGCGGTCGGATGTGAGATCAATAGTAGCCGTAGTACGAACCAGCCGCCTCGGTCGACTTGTTCACAACCACGCGGACAACAGGTGTTCGTTTCAAATGCCGCTGGCATTCCTTGACGTCGGAAACCGTCGTGTTTCCAATCCCGGCAACAAGCAACGCCGCATCCATTCTGGGTAGAATGGAAATCACATCGTCGCCAAGCAGCATCGGCGGAAGATCGAAGATGACGATGCGCGACCGGAAGTCTCGCTTGATGGTCTGGAGCAGCGCCCCCATCGTCTGCGAGCCCATCCATTCCGAAGAGTTCGACGAGACCGATCCGGGCAGCACCAGCATGCCATTCGGACCGATGCTTGCCTGCAGGACCGCTGACGAAAGTGGCGCGCGTCCTTCGAGCACGCTGAGAACACCGCCATCGCCGCCGATGCCCAGATACTTTCCGACCGTCGGCCGGCGCAAATCAAGATCGACCAGCAGCACCGATCGCTCCGGCAGGCGGGAAATACTCAGCGCAAGATTGCAGGCCGTTACCGATTTTCCGCATCCGGCGGTCGGCGAAGTCACGGCCAGAAACTGCCAGCTCTTTTTGTCCATCTCCTGCAGCACCTGCGTGCGCAGCATGTCGTAGTAGCGGCCGTTCTGACCGGATGTGCCGTAAGCCACTATTCGATTGGCTTCGAGGTGATCGGCGCTGAGGCGCACTTCCTTGAACGGCGCTTCGGCAGAGCGCTGCGACGGCCCTTCGGCAGCGAGGGGGGATCCGCCCAACGCTGTAGGACGGTGTACCGTCTCCGCAGCTCGCGCGAGTTCGACAGCCTGCTTTATTGAATCCACTGCGTGACTCCGCGAATTATCGAAACAGCCCAACCCTGGCCTTGGCAATCATCAGGTCAAGCGGTGGAAGGAACAGGTAGGCAACAACCAACAGTCCGATCACAACCAGCGCGAACGCTCCCAGAAAACCAAACATCCGTCGCCGCCTCGCACGCGATTCGGCGGCCGTCGTGATGTAGGGAATTGAAACGATCAACTGGCCATCGACAACAGACAGAAGGTCATTGCTTCTGCGGATTCCCTTGTCCAGGATTTCGACCAGGACTGCCAGCCCTGCTCCGCCCAAAAGCGCGGCCGCGAAGGCCATTGCAAGGACTTTCAGACGGTTGGGCTTGACCGGCTCTTGCGGAACCGTGGGCTGCTCGATGATTTCGAGCTTCTCGGACTGCTGGTCCTTTTCGAGGTTTTCGCCGAGCCGCGCGGCAGCCAATTTTGCCGAGGCGGCATCGAGGTTCTTTTGCAGACTCTCCTGCTGGGCGACCATCACCTCGAGACTGGCAGCCGTCGCGGCGTCATTGGTCGGCGCCGGCGAGGCGGCCACCTTTTCCAGGGCTTCGATCTGCTTCTTCAGGGACTGGATAACAGGGTGCCGCTCTGAGTACAGCGCGCCCTTCTGGATCAGGTCGGACTTGAGCTGCGTAAGGGTTGCCGTCGGCTGATCGGAACCGCCGGACGATGCCGGTTTGCCCTGCGTGATCCGCAACTGAGCGATCTTGGCATCAAGCGCAGAGTTCTCCGCCTGAAGCCTCTGCACTTCTCGCGCCAGGAACTTCGTCGTGTCCGTGGCGCGGCTGGTGCGATCCCGAAGATCCTCGCTCAGGATCCGCGTCATCAACTCGTTGGCGACCTGCGCAGCCACTGCACCATTGCTGTATTCAAATCCGACAGAGAAGACGATCGTGGGATTTTCCATCGCAGCGCGCGTCCGCTGCTTGAAGTCCAGTTGAATGTCGACCGGCGCGATTTTCGTGTTCTTCTTGACCTCCGCAACGAGCTCGGTCGGCGACATCAGCGTGCGCTTGTCCGGGAACAGTTTAAATTTGTCGGCGATCGCGATGAGATTATCTCGCGTCATCGTCCGCTGCTGAATGACCTGAATACGCTCCTGCGCAGCGCTGGTAACCGTAGGCCGGACCAGTTCGGACGGAATCTGCTGCGATTGAACGAGGATCCGTCCTTCGGAGAGATAGGTAGGCGGCCACAGCAAAGCAACCGCGGCGCCCGCAGCCAGGATCGTAACGAACGGCAGCGCGAAATAGGCCCAGCGCCGCTTGAACAGTTCCCAGTAGAAAGAGAGCCGCAATAAGTGACTGCGGTCCTCTTGCACCCCTTGGAAATCGTCCTCAAATTCAACTTTCTGCAACATGTATCGTCCGAGCGTCTGTTTGCGAGCCTGCTAGGCTCATGATGCAGCGAAATGATCGGTGGCGCGTCGCTCCGAGCTGCAATCTAGCATCGATCTTGCAGGTATTTAATGAATAGTTGCTCAGCGCCAACAGTTTCAAATTTCAATCTTAATGGTTCCATCGGCCGCCGCTCTGGCAAATTTACGTAGATCAGAGAAATGGGTCGAGGGAGGCAGGGTAATTTCCCGAATTACGCTATAAGGGTCTGAAGCCGGGCTAAGGAAGTTCAATGTACGAGGCATTTTATCAGCTGCGGGAGAAGCCTTTTTCAATTCTCCCCGACCCCGACCTGATTTACTGGGGCAAGATGCATTCCATGGCGTTCACGATGCTGGAGTTCGGCGTCATGAACAACGCCGGCTTCACCGTCATTACAGGTGAAATAGGTTCCGGCAAGACAACCCTGGTGCGGCATTTGCTCAAGAAGGTGAGCCCGGCGATCACCATCGGGCTGATCTCGAACTCCCCGCAGGGCCGGCAGGAATTGCTGCAATGGATCCTGATGTCGCTCGGACAATCGTTCGACGGAGATTATCCTAATCTTTTCAAGAAGTTACAAGATTTTCTGTATGGTCAATTCGCCAACGGAAGACGGACCATATTAATCATCGATGAGGCGCAGAATCTCGAGCCGGAGGCGCTCGAACATTTGCGCATGATCTCCAATATTAACGCTGACAAGTTTCAGATTTTGCAGCTGATTCTGGTTGGCCAGCCCCAGCTGCGCGACCTGCTCCTGGCGCCGAAGCTGCATCAGTTCGCGCAGCGGATTTCCTCCGACTTCCATCTTCGCCCCCTCGACGACCGGGAGGTGGCCAATTACATCGCGTTCCGGCTCCAGGCGGTGGGCGCCCGCCGCCCCCTGTTCACCCAAGAAGCCTGCGCGCTGATCGCCTCCGCGAGCGGCGGAATACCCCGCATGATTAACGTATTATGTGACACGGCGCTGGTTTATGGCTTTGCCAACGACCAGCGGGTGATTTCGGACAATATTGTTCGGGATGTTATTGCGGATAAGCAACAGTACAGCATTTTTCCGGTAAAAAAGTTCTCCCGGGTTCCCTAAGTCCTTGTATCCCATTAGTTTCCCCCGTGGCTAAATAATGGCTGCGTGTTTGGGAAATAATCCCCATACGTCGGCCAAATTATCTTGTTTTGCGGGCTTTTTGCCGACGTTTAGGGGGAATGACATGCGAATCCTGCTGGCACTGCTGTGTATTGCCTTCCTGACCCCGGCGGCGAACGCGCAGACCCTGAAATCGGGTGACAGCCTTAGTATTTCGGTCCTGCAAGACCCCAAGCTCGATCGGAACGTTGTCGTCGACCCCTCCGGTGAAATCGCGTTTCCCCTCGCCGGCCATATCCGGGCACGCGGGCTGACGCCGGTGGCGCTCGAAAACATTCTCAAGAACAAGCTGAAGAACAACTACAAGGACGAGAATCTTGACGTTACGGTCGCTGTCCTAAGCGCTCCCAAGGAGATCCCCGAGGACGACCTGAAGCCGAAGATTTTCATCACCGGTGAGATCGTAAAGCCGGGCTCCTATGTCGTCAGACAGAAAACGACCTTGATGCAGGCCATCGCCCTTGCTGGCGGCATCGGACCCTTTGCTGCAAAGAACCGCATCCAGGTAAGGCGTAAGGGCCCCGGCGGCGACGAAACAATTTTCATGTTCAACTACCGCGCTTACGAAGCCGGTAACGACCTGGAGGGTAACATCACCTTGCGGGCCGGCGACGTCATCATGGTTCCAGAACGACGCTTGTTTGAGTGAGGTTTGACGATCGGCGGGGGCGAGAAGCAACGTGAAGAGAGCTGCCATAGCAGTCTCGATGTGCTTTGGCATGGTGCCGTCCGTGGCCTTTGCGTTCGATTGGTCTATCAAGGCCAGCGAGAGTGAAACCGTCGAACTGAACAGCAATCAGTTCATGCGGACCTCACCCGCGGGGTCCGTGGGCTCCTCTACGACGCTCAATGCAAACGCCCAAGGGCGTACTCCGACCTCCAAGTTCGACCTTTACGGAGACGGCACCTACAAGAAGTACTGGGGTCCCGGCGTCGCTGGGACCGCGTCGGAATTCTTGAATTACGGTTTCAGGGCTCGTTACGAGGTTGCCGAAAAGACGAGATTTGACCGGGAATATGTCGAGACAAGCTGGAGACAGCAAAATACCTCTCTCGCACTGCTGAACGATCTCGGCGTCGCAGTGCCGACGTCAGGCAATATTAGTCGGCTTACGGCAACCGGCGGAATCGACCGCTCGATTACTGCGATTGACACAGTGTCCCTGTTCGCAACGTCTACCCGCACGAGCTACGAGCCGTCGAGCGGTGGTACGCCGTTTACGGATACAGTTGCGCGGGGCAATTGGCGGCGCTCACTGAATCCGATCACGGCGATAAACATATCCTCCGAATATGAACTGCTCGAGTATGACAACGCGTTCAACACCCGTGTGCAAATCTCTCGCAATCAGGTCGGAGTAGATGCAACTCTGTCGGCGGTGCTTTCCTTTCGGGCAAATGTCGGCGCCGCCTATCTGGTGACCGATGGAGGCGCATCGAGCTCCGCATTCGGGGGTGTGGTGACCGCTACACCCGCATCGAGTTCACTGCTCGACTGGATCGGCGACGCTGTCCTGACCTACCGAATGTTGAAGAGCACAACGCTGTCCATCATCGCGAGCCAATCGGTTGGACCGAGCGTCGTCGGTTCTCTGTTCAAGCGGGATTCAGTCACGGCGACGCTAAGCCACACCGTCAATTCGCAATCCACCCTGTCGCTTTCAGCGAGCGGTAACAGGCAGACTTCGACCACCACCACGGATTTTGCTTCGGCATCAGCGACCTACAGTTACAATCTGACGCGGGACTGGCTCGCACAACTTACCTACCGCTACCAGCATCGGTTCGCGAGCACCGGTACCGCTATTTTCGATCCAATCACCGGCACACCGACGGTCTCCGGCACAGGCCCTGCGGATTCACACAGCATGATGCTCGTCGTGACGCACAACTGGACCGTGCTGCCGCCCGGCAATTAGCCGGCGTTCATTTCATCGCGGAACGGATGCTGTCCTTGAGCGGTGTCCCGTCCGGCTCCAGCGAAAATGCGGTCTTGAACCGTTCGGCCGCCTTTTCGGTTTGCCCTGCAGCCACGTAGCTCAGGCCGAGGTGATAGTGGACCGCCGCAAGGTTCGGCATGCTGGCAGCCGCTGGCTCCAGGGTTGCGATCGCACCCTTGAAATCGCCACGCTTGTACTGAGCCCATCCGAACGTGTCCTGAAATTGCGGCACGTTGGAGCTTTTCAATTTCTCAGACAGCTCAAACGCACGTTCGAGACTTGGCTTGTCGCTCCGATTGTCCAGTAGCAGGCTGACGAGATTGTTGATCGCAACCATGGAATTCGGCTGGTCCTGCAGAATCGCTTCGTACTGAGATATGGCGGCGTCGTTGTTCCCCCGCTGGATCTGCACTCCAGCCAGGGAGAGTCGGAAAGCTACATTGCCGGGCAACTCCGCAAGTCCAGCCTTGAGCACCTTGTCGGCCGCATCATAGTCCTTGCTTTGAACATAGAGCTCGGTCAGCGCAGTGTATCCCGCCGGCTCTTTCGGCTGTTGCTCGACTGCCTTCTTGAAGCTTTGCAGCGCCTCATCGTTCTTCTTTTCTGCCAGTTTGGCCTGCCCGAGAAACACGAGAAGCTGGGCATTGCCCGGGAACTTGTTACTCATCGTCTGGAGCAGGGCTGCAGCCTTGTCCGGCTTGCCCTGTTTCACATAGGCCGAGGCAAGTGCAAGCACCGGCTGTGATGCGTCCGGCGCCGCTTTGTGTGCTGCCTCGAGCGCTGCGACGCTTTCCTCGATCTTGTTCTGGCCAGCGAACGCTGCCGCGCGGATCTGCTCAGCAGCCAGGCGGCCCTCATCGACGCGTCCGATGGCGTCCGCGATCGCCAAGGCTCCCGACCAGTCCTGCCGGCTCAATCTGACCTGCGCGAGCGACGACCAGATCTGGAGATTGCCGGAACTGCGATTGGCAGCTTCCGTCAGAATCTCTTCGGCACGTGGCGCATCGCCCTTGCGCTGCAGGAACGCGACGTAACGGAGGACGACATCGGGATTGGAGTTGGATGATTTCAGCGCGTCGGCATACTGACGATCGGCCAACTCGGCCTTCCCGCTGCGTTCATACGCCACTGCCATCAGCGACAGCAACTCGACCGACTTCGGCTGATCGTTGAGCGCCTCGCGCAAATCGGAAATGGCGCTGTCGAACTGGGCCTTGTCGATGCCCAGGGCCGCCCGCAGCCGCAGTGCGCCCGAGTTTCGGCGATCCTTCGAGAGGATATCGGCGATCAAGGGCTCGGCAGCCGCCTTGTCGTTCTTGGCAATATAGACCTCCGCAAGCTTGACCTGGGCGGCAAGCTTCTTGTCGGGGGTAGCTGCCGTGGTGGTCAGCTTCTGCAAAACCTGCATGGCGTCGTCTGCCCGGTTCTGCCCAAAATTCATCTCGGCCAGTGCGATCTGGTAATCGAAATCATCGCCGCCTGCCTTGATCCGCGCTTCCAACTCCGCTCTGCCGGCATCCGCGCCCTTCGTGGCGGCCAAAAAGCGAACAAGGTCGAGCCCGATCTTACTATCGGTCGGGTTGGCTTCGGCCCGAGCCCGGAATTCCTTCTCGGCCTCGACGAACTTTCGCTGCGCGAGGAGAAACTGCAGAAGCTGGGCGCGGTACGTACCCTCTTGAGGATTCTGCGCGATCAGCTTGCGCAGCAACTCTTCCGCCTTTGCCAAATCCTTCTTGCGTGCATACGCGTCGATCGTCTGCAGTGTGATGCGCGTTTCGTCCTTGGAGCCGGCAGGAACCGAATCCAGAAGCTTCAGTGCACCATCCAGGTCGCCATCTGCGGCTTTTTTCGACGCAATCAACGAGATCGCATCGACGTTTGCCGGATCAATCTCATAGGCGCGCTGGGCTTCGCGGATCGCGCCGGCATTGTCGTTTGTCCGAAGGAGAATGATCGCCCGCAAAGCATGGAGTTCCGCATTCGGCTTGTCGCCCTCGTTCGCGGCATCGACGACCCGGAGCGCGGCCTCGGCGGCCCCGCCGCCCACCATAATCCGCGCAAGCCTCAATCTGGCATTCAGATCGTTTGGGTCCAGTTCGACGATACGGCGCAGATCCAGGAAGAGCGAAGTCGCCTTTGTCCGTTCGTCGATGCCTGCGAGCGCCCTCCAGACTTCGACCTTGTCGCTCTTGTACTTGACGGCTTTCAGGAGTTCCTTCCGCGCCTCGAGGTCGTCCTTCTTTTCGATGAGAGCCATTCCGCTCTCATAGTAGCTTTGCGCGCGCTCTTCGGGCGATCCGCACCCCGCCAAGAACGTCACGAGCAGGAGCGCAAGTCCGCGGCGAACACGAAAAGTCTGACCGACTGGCTGCTTCATCTCTGGCCCTGAATGAGTGTCGTGCGACCGAAAGGCGGCCGGAAAATCGTCTGTTTCCTCCGCTATCACACTTCCTGTGACAGGAGGAATTCGAATCTGTTCAGGCGGAATATTCGTCGCAGGCCGGCCGACGCGCCCGTGAACAGCAGTCTCTGTCCCCGGCTGGCCAATTGCTTTCGGACCATCAGGAACAACCCGAAAAACCTTGCGTCGATGTATTGTGTATTCGAAACGTCGACGATCAACCGTTTACCGCTGTCGAGCGCGTCACGAAGCTGTTCGATCGCGCCGTCAACGTGTGTGGCCACCGCGGCCCCCGACAGAGTAAGGGTCACGGAACCGTGATCTTCGCACCTTGCGATCGACAGCCTGTTCAAGTTTCGCGTCCGCCGTTCACTCAGCATCAGGGGCAGAACGCAAGTGACCAGCATCGCGAGCAGCGCCTTCCCGTCGCTCCAGTAACGCCGCCAAAGATACGGTTCTTCCTTGATGCGCCATAGCCACTCGAACCCGGTGCTGCGAAGCATCGGCGGCGCCCGCCGAACGGTTCCGGCTTCGAAATTGATGGTGGCGCCGAACTGGGCGCGAACGGGCGCGCGCAGCCGCCAGTGGTTATGCAGCAGCCAGCCCTGGGCCTTCTCCGCGCCGAAGAATACCGCAATTAAATCGGCGTCACTGGCATTTATTTCATCGATTATTTTCGACGAGCTCATCTCTTCGATCGTACCAAAACCGGGGTTGAGCACGCCGACGCATTCCAGCCCGCCCCGCTCGGCGTTCAGCCTGGCGCCGACCGCAGCCGCCAGCCCTTCGGCTCCGCCCAGCAGGAAGACCCGCAGGCGCCGGCCCGAGGCGTTGGCCGATTTGAGTCGGCCGAACAGGTCGCTTCCGGCAACTCGCTCATGGATCGGAATGCGCAGCAGTTTGGCGATCCAGATCAGCGGCATGCCGTCTGCAAGACACAGATCACTCAGCAGTATGGATTCCCGGAACGAGTCGTTGATCTGGCTCTTGACGAGAAAATTAACGTTGGGCGTCGAAATCAGAAATGGCGAGCCGACATTCGTCGCAAGAGCCATCGAGCGCAGCAGCGAAGGAAAATGGAGCGCGTCCACGGGAATGCCGAGGAGGCCAAATATATTGCGGGAAAGGTCGTCCGGAGAAGCGCACGCCGATTGCGGTTCCGCAGATCGATCGGCAAAGTCGGACGAAGCCGGCAGGGTGCGCAACGTATTTAACATAAAAGCTCCACGAACTTCAAATCTTTGCCCGGCGCACCGCGGGGGTGGGCCACCATATAATTAACAAATCGCAAGCGATCTACTACGAAAATCTTGCTTAGTGAAATCGATTTAATATACGTGATTAATACCGCACCCTGAATGAAATGCCAATTCCAAGGAAATGGGTGGGGCGGGCGTCCCCAGGAAATCACCGGCCCATCGGCGATCGACGGCCGATGGAGATGGTTCGCGCGCATTGAGAACCGGGCGCTTCCAACGCGGCCAACCGTCCGCTATTTGGTTTAATTCCAGGACAGGTGCACACAGGTGGATCAGGCTACCAAAGAGATCAGCGCCGATGTTCCCGATTGGACGCGGGAACATCCGCGGCAGTTCTGGGACCCCGGCCGCAAGCTGCTGCTGACGGTCCGGCGCTACCAGTTCTGGCGGGCACGCGGCGGCCCTTTCGGCACACTTTGCTGCAAGGTTATCGCCTTGCGCCATCGCTTCTGGAGTGTGGTGACGGGGGCCGAGATACCGCTCACCTGCCAGATCGGCGGCGGGCTGCTGATCCCCCACCCCAACGGCATCGTCATTCATCCGGACGCCAAAATTGGCGTGAACTGCCTGATTTTTCACCAGGTCACACTTGGCAGCCGCGACCGCAGCGGTGTTCCCGAAATTGCCGGCCATGTCGACATCGGGGCCGGCGCCAAGGTCCTCGGTCCGGTCAAGATCGGCGCGCATGCGCGGATCGGCGCGAACGCGGTCGTGATTGCCGACGTCGAGCCATACGGGGTAGCGACGGGCTATCCCGGAGGAATTCACCACGCTTGGCAATAGTGCCTTCACTCCTCCCCGTTCGTGATACCTAGGCTCTCGTCGAATTTACCTAATTGATTGAAGTATCAGAGATTACACGTTGCAAACGAACGCGAGCATTAACCCAAAACCCGGCACGGAGCCTGCGCGGTTCGGCGCTGTCGTCATCGGGCGCAATGAGGGCCAGCGGCTCGTCGCCAGCCTGCACTCGGTATCCACGGCGGCGGTGGTAATTTACGTCGACTCCAACTCGACCGACGGATCGGTGCAGGCGGCGCGCGAGCTTGGCGCCGATGTCGTCGAACTCGATCTCAGCACTCCCTTCACCGCGGCCCGCGCACGCAACGCCGGCTTTGCGCGCCTGCTGACGATCATCCCCGATCTGCCTTACGTTCAGTTCGTGGACGGCGACTGCGAGCTTGCCGCCGGATGGCCTAACGCCGCCGCAGCCTTCCTCGACGCCCACGCGGATGCCGCCGCGGTATGCGGCAGGCTCCGCGAGCGATATCCCGATCGGTCCGTCTACAACTGGCTGTGCGACAAAGAGTGGGATCGCCCCACCGGCGAGGTTCGCGCCTTTGCCGGCAACGTGATGCTGCGCACCGCGGCGCTCAGGAGCGTCGGCGGCTATCGTGAGGACGTGATTGCCGCCGAGGAGGACGAGCTGTGTGTCCGGCTTCGCCAGGCGAACTGGCGGATTTGGCGACTTCCCGACGAGATGGCGCTGCACGATGCGGCAATGCTGCATTTCGCCCAATGGTGGCGAAGGACGCAGCGGGCGGGATACGCCTTTGCGCAAGGCGCGCATCTGCACGGCGCGCCGCCCGAGCGGCATTTTGTGCGCGAGGCGCGGCGCGCCCTGGTTTGGGGCCTACTGCTCCCCTTAGCCGCCATCATCGCGACAATGGCGCTGACGCGTTTCGGATGGATCGCCTGGCTGATCTATCCGGTTCAGCTTGCCCGGCTGAGCATCAACAACACGGGCCCGTTTTCGGACCGCTCACGCCTCGCGGTGTTTCAGCTTCTGGCCCGTTTCCCGGAAGGGCTTGGGCTGGCGAAGTTCTGGCGCGACAGGCTGTTGCGTCGCCGCCCTCAGCTCATCGAACACAAGCAGATTCCAACGAGCAGAAATGCATGACCGATAATTCAATGAACCGACGCGCGGCCATCAGTGCCGCGGCGCCCATTCGCACGGCCATTGTCGGAACCGGCTACATCGCCGAGTTTCATGCGCGTTCGATCCGTGAGGCCGCGGGCGTCGAGCTGATCGCGACCTGCGACGCCAATCTCGGGCGGGCCCAGGCCTTCGCCGGCGCCTGGAACATTCCGCGCGCCTTCGATTCGCTGTCAAAGATGCTCAAGGAAGCCGAAATCGATTGCGTCCATATCCTGACGCCGCCCGATCTGCATTTTTCGCTGGCCAGGCAAGCGCTGGAGGCCGGCGTTCATGTCTTCCTGGAAAAGCCGATGTGCACCTCCGCCGCGGAAGCGGACGAGCTGGTCGCCCTCGCAGCGGAGCGCGGCCTCTATCTCGGCGTCAGCCACAATTTCCTGTTTTCGGCAGCGTTCCAGCGCCTGCGCGAGGCCGTGCATTCCAAAGAGCTCGGGCCGATCGATCACATCACCTTCAATCATTTCTATGAGCTGGGCCAAATCCGCTTTGGCCCGTTCGACAACTGGATGCTGCGCAATCCCGGCAACGTCATCCTCGAAACCGGCCCCCATCTGGTGTCCGCGCTGCTCGATCTTGCCGGCGCGCCCGAAACCCTTTCGGTGACCGCCGACCGCAAGGTGACCTTGCCGAACGGCGCCGACATCTATCGGCGCTGGCGCGTGCGGACGACCGTGGGCCGCACCGCGATCGATCTCAACATCAACTTCGCGCCGGGCTTCCCGCAACGGACCATCTACGTCCGCGGCCTGTTCGGATCCGCGCTGCTCGACTTCGACGCAGACACTTGCGTGATCGATCAGCGGACACCGCTGGATGTGGATTTCGACCGCTTCAAGCGCAGCCGCGGAATCGCAAGCCAGATGCGCAGGCAGGCGATCGCGGTGCTGGCGCGGTACGGGCTTGGCAAGCTGAAGTTCGTGCGGCGCGGCAACCCGTACCAGAACTCGATCCAGGACGCGACCGCCGCCTTCTACGCGGCGATCCGCAACGGACAGCCGCTCGATGTCCGCATTGCCGGCCGCACCGGCCGCGATGTGATCGAGCATTGCGTCGGGATCATCGAGGCGTCTGCCATCGATACGTCCGTCACCATGGCGGCCGGCGCGGCCGGCGCGGCCGATCGCCCCGCCCTCGCCGCCCCGCCCACTGTTCTCGTCCTCGGCGGCGCCGGCTTCATCGGCAAGGAGTTGATCAGCCAGCTTCTTGCCGCCGGCTATTGCGTGCGGGCCATGGTGCGTGGCTCGACACTACCGCTTGACGAATTCAAGTCCGACCGCCTGGAGGTCATTCGCGGCAACATCGGCAACCGCGCCGACCTCGAGCGGGCCATGGCGGGTATAGCGTTCGTCTATCACCTCGCGCATGCGCCATGTAAGACATGGGAAGAATATCTGGCCAACGACGTCGAGCCGACGCGGCTGGTGGCCGAGGTTTGCCTCGCGGCTGATGTCAAGCGGCTGGTCTACACCGGCACGATCGACTCCTATTATGCCGGCGCCAAGGCAGGCACCATCACGGAGGCAACGCCGCTCGATCCGGATATCCGGCGGCGCAACTACTACGCGCGCGCCAAGGCTGCGGCCGAGGACATCCTGACCGACATGAGCCGGAGCCGGCAGTTGCCGCTCGTCATTCTCCGGCCCGGGATCGTGATCGGCCGCGGCGGCGGCCCGTTTCACTGGGGCGTCGGCCGGTTTTCCGAAAACGTCTGCGAGGTGTGGGGCGACGGCCGCAACAAGCTGCCGTTCGTGCTGGTATCCGACGTGGCCGCGGCGCTGGTGCGGGCAATCGAAGTGCCTGGCATCGAAGGCAAGAGCTTCAACTTGATCGATGCGCCGATGTTGACGGCGCGAGATTATTTGCTGGAATTACAAAAACGCGGCGATTTGAAACTGAACGTGCTTTACCAGCCGATCTGGAAGTTTTACCTAACCGATCTAGCGAAATGGACCGTCAAGCTGTTGGTACGGCATCCGGACCGCATCCGCGTGCCAAGCTACGCCGATTGGGAGTCGCGAACGCAGAAGGCGTTTTTTGATTGCAGCAAGACGCGTTCCGAACTGAACTGGACGCCGGCATCGGACCGAACACGCATGGCTGACGAAGGCATTGGGGTCGCGCTGCAACCATGGCTGGAAGCTATTAGATGAGGTGAGCTTGCTGGCCGTTCCGACGGCGGCGAACCTTCCGCGGTGGCCACTTGCTTAGCGACCGCCACGGATCTGGTGCGACGCCCAATGATCACTGTGAAACAGCCGCCTCAAGACAATCCAGGCTCCTGAGCAAACGTTCAGGCTCCAAGCTAAAGCCGCCATCAGCGGGATCACCGACGACATAGCCAAAACGAACGCCATTGAAGTCCATCAGTATCTTATGGAAGGCATTGAAGCGGTCGGGCGGCTCGATGACGAGGACTCCCGCCTTCGCCGGAACAGCATAATGCACGTGGTTAATTGCAGATCCCTCCACGGACACCACAACTGTTGCCGAACCCAACGCGTCCACGATCTCCTGTGGGGTAAGCGATTCGGGTTCAATGACGGCGAACCCGCGACCGACAAGTAAATCGGCAATAACTCGGGCGTTGAGCAGCTCGCGAGCGGTTCCGCTGCTACCACGAGCCAGCAAAACGTGAGTTGGACCGCCGGGTTTCGCTGCACGTCTGACCCGCGCCCGGAGCTCGTGGAATCGTCCGACCCATCCGGCGTTTAGCCCGAGATCGTCGATCATCCACAGCCGCCTGATCCGGGCATACGAAATCGTCGCTCCTGGCAGGCCCATCAATTTTCGATAGCCCGGCTCGTGTACCCACGGCGTCTTCTTGTAGCTCAACGGTACGAGCCCGCGCTGCTCGGCAAGCAGTTCCATTGCCATCGCATCTCTCAGCCAGTGTCCGAAATAGATGCTGGATGGAGCATAGGTACAAAGCTGCGCCTCTTCGAACTCATCGTACGATCCTGTCAACACGGCCCGCTTTCCGCCACCGGATCGATGAATCTCGTAGGCTCCGCATGAATACAGAGTATGATCGGCCAGGATGGCGTCATCGATACGATAGGCAATCGTCGCGCCGTGAGGAAGATAAGAAGCCTCGACATAGCTGCGTTGTAAGGCAAGGGTCGAATTTGGCTCAACCCCCCTCACCCGACCGAACTCGTTGGGCAATGCAATGGCAGGCAGAGTACGACTTTGATTGGCGGGATATAGCTCAGTTCGGTCGGCGGCGATGTCTTTCATCCGGGGAGCAAGGCCAAGTTTACCGCGAACCCGGGCCGTTACAGGCAAGAAGCTATATTTCGACAGCATCACATTCCCGCTGGGCGCGATCGAACTTCACACATTAATACATCAGACAAGGATGACAGGATTCCGGATTGAGTTGTAAGTCCGATTTACTATACTTACAATTAAGTATTCATTCGTTGCGTCGTAACATGCGGGTAAGCAGTTAACTATGTGTATCGCAGTGAAACTATCTTATACCAAAAAATGCCGCCCTCGTCCTTTATCGCAATCGTCGGCTAATAAGTAAAATGAGTTTGCGCATCCTTTTTGCTGCAGGACCGGGGAATGTAATCGAAGCACATAAGAATTGGCGTGCTGGGATAGACGAACCGAGCCAGATGTCGGTGGCCTTCTCGAGCGAATTCGAGTCGCTCTGCGTCGAGCTTGGGGCATCGGCTCACATCGTATCTTCTGCCGGCCCTCCCGACCTGTTGAAAGACGGCCAGTTCGTGATTGAGCACCGGCCCAAACGGCCGTCATCCGGCCTGAGCTATCATCTTTCGGAAATAATTTATGGCCTCTCGCTGCTGAGGACAGCACGGCGGTTTGGCGCGGACTATGCCGTTCTTCAATCCGGCACGACCCATTACTTTGTCATGTCAACGTTTCGATTGTTTGGCATCAAGGTAATCCCAGTCCTCCACAACACGCTGTGGCCCAAGGGATATCCTCCAACGTCCCTCTTGCAACGAGTTTTGTTGCGTCTCGACTCCCTATTTTTCAAGTGGCTGGCTACTGCAACCTTGGGCGTTTCTCCTGCATGCCTGCAACAGGTCGAGGAGTTGGCGGGTGGGAAGTCGAGCCGTTTGTATCCGTTCACGATACAATTTCAGCCCGGCCTCTACCAATCTGCGCAACCTGCGAGTTTCTATCGGCCATTTCGCCTTCTGTTCGCTGGACGGATTGCCGCAAATAAGGGCGTATTCGATCTGTTGCACGTCATGCAGAAAGTCGACGCTAAACTTCCGGGCGGGGTAACGCTGGATATCTGCGGCTCGGGCAGCGACTTGGATGAGCTGAAGGCGCAATGCACCAACCTGGGAGTCGATAATATAGTCACCATCCACGGATGGACGGAGCCCGAACAATTGCGGAGCTACATTCGATCAAGCCACGCTTCGATCGTTCCAACCCGTAGCGGCTTCGCGGAGGGGATGGCCATGACCGTCATCGAACCGGTCCTTCTGGGGCGGCCCGTCATCACCAGTCCCGTCGTACCGGCCTTGGAGGTGCTCAGGCCTGCCTGCCTCGAGGCAAGGACGGATGATATCGAGAGCTATGCGAACGAGATCGTGACGCTGGCCGAATCGCCCTTGCTATACCAGCAGCTAACAGCTGCCTGTGGATCGCTTCGACAGCAATTCTTCGACCGGTCACGGTCGTTTCAAGCGGCCCTCCACGCAGCTATTTGCAATTCCGTCTGAGAAACATTTCGGATTATACTGGCGTCTATGTGTTGCAGCTCAAATTGATATCCGGCCCCCTGGCAAGTCCTTAATAGACCCCGGATACCGTCCTGGTTGATGGACGCATGCGCGTCGCGTGCGCACTGGAAAGCTTACTGCATGTCACTCGCGACACTCGAATCGTCGTGGATGACTACGTCGGACGGGAGTATCAAGCTATCGAGGACTTCGCTGACCTTGTTGCAACCTACAGCATCATGGCCGAGTTCAGAAAGAGGAAGGAGTTCGACCTCGCTTGGTGCCAGGCCACGCTGGAGCGATATTATTCGGTGCTGAGGTGAGCGCCCGGGAAAAGTGCAAGAAAGCGGTTTGAACGATGCAATGGCTTGGGAGAGCATTTGTTGCGATTTGGCTGCTGGCATTTCTTTATGTCATGTTCACCGGCATTGGGCTTACCCGTGATAGGGAACCGCCGAAAAAATCACGATAAGATTGAGTCGAACTCAAGCGGCTCAATCAGCTTTAGTCGCCCCTACCCTCACTTCGCGGTCAGCCGTCAAACTTCGAACGCTTCTCGATTGGTCGGCAGACTCGCCTTGCAAAAAATGGGCATCTTTTAGGCGCAGGAAAGGAGTCTCCACAAATCTGAAGCTTAGCTCAGCTAAGACATACACAACGGCGCAGTACAGCGGGAAGAGAACTGGTTTTGCAAGCGGAAGGTTTTCTACCAACAGAAGGCACGGGACATGATAAACATAGACGCCGTAGGAGATAACCCCTACCCGAACAATCGGCTGCGCGTTCAGTAATTTGGGAGGATGGCGGATGGCACAGGCAATGCCCAACGCCGCCGCGATGTTCAGAAGTGAGTAGCCCCAGACAAACCCGCCATCCTGCATGAGAAACATTGCATAGCCGAACGACCACTTCATCGCCGAGTGAAACGCCAGGTGCTGATGAGCCAAGACGCAAAGGCCGCCAACTGCAAGCACTGCGATAGAAGCAAGAAACCAGCGGACAGGGTTTCCAATAGGCCAGCACGCAATTGCGGCGCCAGCAGCAAAAGCATCGAATTGGGACAGCGGAAAGCCGTATATGCTCCGGCCTGTCCAGTCAGGAGGCTGGCCTGCGAACTCGAGATAAATGCCAAGTCGGATGAGAGGCGCTACGACTAGCGTTCCTGCAATCACTAGACGAAAGGACCGCGGCGATGTGAAATAGACGACGAGCGGCCAAACAAGGTAGAATTGCTCTTCGACGGACAGCGACCAAAGATGCACAAACGCTGGACCGACATCTAAATCGCGCATTCGTGCAAAATTCGCCGTGTAGCTGGCAAGCCACGGCCAATCGGCACCGAACGATCGCGGCTCACCTGCGGCGATGTAAGACGTCGCAACCCCTGCAAGGAAGATGTAGTAGAGCGGGAATATCCGAAGCGATCGACGCCAATAGAATCTTCCGAAGTACTCGCCTGGGCCTCTATCGCGCTGTTGAAGCAAGATCTGCGTAATCAGATAGCCTGACAACACAAAGAATATCTGGACACCGATCCATCCGACGGGAAGCCAGCCGAAATGAAACAGGACGACCAAGGAAACGGCAAGCCCACGAACGCCGTCCAATGAATTTATGCGCGACATAAGCGGACGTCGTTCTGAAAGAAATATCGTTAAGGCTTAATTCAGACAATGATACTGTCGACAACGCTGATCCAAGTTCAACTAATCAACACGGCATTTTACACAACGCTTTCATTTTGAAACATGCGTCAAGGCGGAGCAAGCGCGGTCAGCTTGTGTCAGTGCCAATAGCGATCTTCCGAACAATCTTCGGGCCGACTGGCCTTGCGGACACCTACCGCACAAGAGCCAGCCCAGCTAACGATTAAGCGCCGTGAAACTGCTCCATGACTTGTATTTGGGCGCATAACTGTCGCCGGTACTCAGGGACCATTGATTAGGTCCAGGTATCAAGAGCCAAGCTGCGGCCTTCGAATGCGGTTGAGCCATGAATTGAGAGATTTGATCGCGCACAAGAGCAGCGAATGCATCTGACTGCTTATAGGCGTCAATCAGCTTGGCAATTTTGCCATCGGGACCACCGTAGGTGGTCAAAATGCCCAGTTTCGTGCAAGTCGCCGTCGAAGGATACCAGCTTTCGTGGCCTCCCTCGTAGCAGACAACCGACTTGTCAAAAGTCTTTGCCACAGCTTCCCAGGTCGGGTAGATGCCCACACCGTTTGCTCCGCTGTTCAGCGCCAGCAAGGTCTGGCCGCCTGCGGCGCCGGTGCTCGATTTCCCAGCACGAATGTCATTGTCAAGGAACGCCAGCGCGGAAGCCATTTTGGTTGGAACCGCTGTCGCATACTCGTCAGCAGCGGCGAGCAATCCTGCGATGGCGGCAGCACCACGGTTCGCGTAATTGCCATCAAAATTGGTGCACTGTGCTCCTGAATAGTAGGTAGCGTAGGAAAGAACGTCGCAATAGTCGATCGGCCTATTGGGCGCGGCGTTGTAGTTAGGAAATCCTTTGGCGGCATACTTTGGGTACACGGCGCCGTTCAGATCGGCGCCCTGCAGCTTAAAGTTGCTTGTTGCCCAGGATGGTCCAAATGCTTGAAACGCCATGACGCGCTTCAGCTGCGTAGATTGTCGGGGCGCCCACGATGCGGTAACCAAACCCATGATCTGGCGCGATCGTAGCGCGTACCAACCGAATGAGCGACGTCCATTGTCCGTTGCAAAGCCTAATGCTCCCCCCTTCGCATCTGCCCAAGGCGTGACCGGAAATGCCCAATTCCAAACCTCGTTCCCGTATTCGAAATAGCCGTTGAGGCTGCTGCTCAGCTTGTCTCGGACTAGTTTCGCCAACGAAGTGATTGATGCATCGTCCATATATGAGTGAAAATTGCACCAATAATCGGCGTCTATTCTGTTCGCGAATGCAATCTGAAGTTCGTAAGGAAGGCAAGGAGATTGCCCATTCGGCTGCCAAAGGAAGGCGCCCAAAAGCGCGTCGTAGGTAAGTGTCGCCAAGCTGTTAGCTGTTATTTGGCCGACGTTCAGCGGCTGGCATGTACCGCCCCCAGAACCGGCGAGCACCGGCACGACGCCCCGTCCCCCGGAATTGACCGAGACGGCTCTTGAAGTGTTAGCGTTGCCAAACTGGAGCTGGATCATTTCTCCATCAACATACGCCTTGGTCGCATCTTTCTGAGCGGCGCAGGTGTAGTCGTTAACACCCGACGCGGTTCCGGCCCACGCACCGGGAGCCCAGCGCTGAGTGACGAGGTTGATGGCCGTCCGCCAAGGCGCGATATATCGCGTCTGCGAGACATTGCCTGAGTTTGGATTTGTCCAGCCCATCGGCCGGAATATGCCGGGGTTCAAGGCCTTATAAACATTCACGTAGTCGTCGCCGAACATTTCCTCCGGCGTCGTTGCCGCATCTATCGCCGCTTCATCAGAAAGCCTGCACAGCACTACGTTCGAGAGGCCTGAAAACTTCCCACCGGCCATAAAACCAAAAGATACCAAATTAGGAACAGAAGTTCGAAAGGTAAATACAACACGGACATTCGTGCCGACGACAAGCAAATTGTAGTCAGTGCCGCCCGACACGAAGTTCGAGCCTGAAACGACAAGAAAACCGGGCGCACCTCGCCCAAGTTGGATCGATCCAGTACCCGACCATTTCAGCACCATTTGAGTGGAAGTCGCTAAATTGCTCGGAAACTGTACCTGGCCAGCAATATTGTATGAGGGGGTCGATGTGGGGTAGCCGTTTTCATCCAATATCGCTGGATAGGCATAGCCGGCGGTCGACTGCATACTTATCAATCCGCGAGCGAGATTCTTGAACATCCCCCGCTCGAGTGACGTACCAATAAGTGTCGGCCTCACTTTCGTTGACTTCGTCGTCCACGCCGACAATGGAGGCTGCGAGGCTGCATTCAGCAGGCTCGGACTCCCAGCGACCACAGCCATGGCAGAAGCGGCGGTCAAGAAATTTCGGCGAGAGATGTTCATGCTGAAACCCTTAAAAAATGCAGCTCGTCACATCACGCGAAGCTAAGCCAAGTTTCCTAAAGTTGGCCTCGTGCGGCCGGTCACTTTATACTGCGCATTCAAACGATATATTAATCCAATTCTAGTAAACGACACATTCACATTACCGGACGGGCCGATGGCTCAGCCTCCGCGTACCGCAGCCGGCCGGTGGGGGACACTCGCGGGCTGCGAGTCGCAAGCTGGCGCAACGTGTCGGCGCGCCCGAGCAAAGCCCCAGCAAACAGCCACGTCATCGGCAACAAACTCGAGTTCGGCAGCAAGTCTATCATATTGGCCGAAACAATAAGCGCGAGCGACGTCAGAAAAATCCTGTCCCTGAACGACTCTGCGAGCCGGTATGAGCGCGCAGCTCTGATCACGGAAAGTGCCAATAGCCCGAACTCCGCGAGGAAGCCGACGATACCGAATTGCCCGACGGTGATAACCCAGCGGCCGTCAGTGACACTCATATCCCTGCCCTCTTCATTATAAACGCGACTTCTTCCATAGCGGCCCCAACCAAATATCGGTCGCTCAAAGGCATGATCGAGCAGCATTGCTTCATTTTCGAATCGGACCCGCAGCGACGACGCTCGCTCGGTGCTTAGGGATTCGGTCACTTGAAGGATCACGCCGGTCGGCACCACCCCCGTAAAACGCAATAGCGGGTAAAGCAGAGCAACCATAACCAGCCCGATAGCCACAAGCGACTGTACTCTGGGCCTCACAAAGCAGATCAACGGCACGACAACGATCCCAAACAGCGCCGCGCCTGCGCTCTTGCAGAGGACCAAAATGACGCTCAAGTAGGCTGTCGCCCCGGCCGAAGAGACCTGACCGAGGCGGGTATTGGTCCGCCATAGCGCTGCCGCGGCGGCGACAGTCATGAACAGGAAGGTCGCGGCAATCAGTCCATGTCCCATGAAAACCATCGGGCGATAGCCACCAGCGCGCACTTGCTGGATGAAATCCGACGGAAGATATCCATAAATCCACGCATGCAGCTGTGGGCTGAAGCGCATCTCGAACAACATCGGAATCGAATACAGCAGGCCCGCAACGACCAGGACTTTCAGGATCTGCTCGATTGCCAGCGCGCTCCACAGCAGGCCTCTGCCTACAAAGAAGGGTATCAGGACAATCAGCGCGGAGCCGATGGCGGATCCGGCATCATAGATGCCAACTCCCGGTATTAGCCGATCACCGGCAATGATTGGATCGTTGTTGAGAACCGACGTTGCAATCGGCCCCAATACGAAGATCAGAACAAGCACCTCCACCCAACCGAAGCTCGGGCGCCATATCCGGCGGGCAACAAACAGATAGCCGAGAAAGATACAAAGGTTTGGAATGGTCGCCTTATCAAATTGAGGGATCATCTCGAACTTGATCATCTCCCCGACAGGGAGAAGCAACTGCGCTCCCACGACAATCCATAGAGTTGCCTGGATTGCAGGCCGTACGGAAAAAAGCCCGACTGCAATCAGCGGCCAGATCACCAGCGCCAATGTTGCAACCGAGCTTTTCACGGCCGTCCTCGGCCACCGCTCTCAGCGATCGAGCACGCGGCCGCTTTTCGCTGTGCGCAGATCGATTCTCGCAGAACGCCGGCGCTGGCCGACACGTCAAATCGATTCTGCGACGTCATTCGCGCGGCGGCCCCGATCTGTTGGCGCTCCTGCACATTCCTTGCCAATATCATGATCTTCTCAAATATGGCATCCTCGTCCCGTTGCGGAACCAGAAAACCATCAACACCCGGACGAATCATCTCGGGTGTTGCTCCGATTATACTCGAAATGACGGGCAGACCGGCACCCATAGCTTCCATCACGGACACCGGCCAGGCCTCTCCCTTTCCCACGCTCGTCAAAAGAAACGCGTCGGCGTCGGAAAGTAGCTGAAATACTTCGTTCTCCGAAACCGTGCCTGTCAGCTTGACGGAATCCCGCAGGCCGAGTTCGCCTATCTTCGTGACAATAGCCTCCCTGAACATCCCCTCGCCGGCGATGGTGTAGGTGATGTTCAGGCCCTCGTCACGCGCACGCCGGACCGCCGCGAGCGCGTGGAAGTGGCCCTTGTTTGGATGAAGGCGGGCAATCGTCACAAGCCGCAGCGCCCCAGCCTGGCTTGCCCGCTCCAGCCCAAGTGCGGCAAGCCTGGATGTTTCGATGCCCATGAAGGTCGGGAGAACTTTGCACTCTGGCAGGCCCGTCCTCTCGATGATCTGGTCGCACAAATGCTTGCCGACGGCAGAGACAAATGCCGCCTCAGCAAACTTGGCGCGGTGATCGCGACCGTAAACGTCCAGATCGCCATGAAGGGTGAGGCTGAACGAAGGGCCTCCCATTCGCTTCGAGAGCGCCAGTATGTGCGCCGAATCCGCACATGAATGGCCGTGGATGTGATCAATGCGATTTTTCCGGGCCCATTGAACCAAATCAATTGCACAAACCAGGTAGGCAAGCTGCCGCAAGCGATCCTGCAGTGGCGCGTCGAGTTGCCTCAAATAAGCAAACGCCTGACCTGCCCCTGTGAGGCCTCCAAGTAGCCAGCCCGTTAAGCCAACAACACCCGGTGGAAACAGGTAGTGGGTAGCCGCCACGGCCTCTTTCGCGAAATCGTGCTTGCACGCATCGGAAGGCGGCTTCCGGGTCGACAGGATGAATACCTCATCCCCCAACCGCCGAAGCGCTTGGACCTCCCTCCAAAAGAAGATGTGCGTCTGCGATGGAAACTCGGGCACCAGATAGCCCAATCTCATTGCGCCCCTCCTTCGAGGCCGAGCGCGCGCAGGTCGTGCGCGCCGGCTCTCGCCGCCTCGTAGATGCGCAGCATTTGCCGCGCCTTGGCGTCCCAGGTCAGACTCTGAAGTACTTTCTTTCGCGCAGCGCCTCCAAGGTCATTTAATAGTTCCGGCGCCTGAGTAACGCTCGCGATCGCCGATCTGAAGCCTTCGACCAGGCTCTTCTCGTCGCCAAATGGCACGCGGATCCCGGTCTTGTCGTCGACGAGGTCGGCAGGCCCGCCATAATCTGCGACGATTGGCGTGACGCCAAGCGCCATCGCTTCGACCACCACGCCGCCGCCAAACTCCCTGATGCTTGGCAGTCCGAGGAAATCGCAGTCTCGCAATTTTGCCTGAATATCGGAATGCGGCACCCAACCATGAAAAATGACCCTCTCCTGCAGGCCAAGCGCTTCGACTTGCTGCAACAGGAGTTGCTTCTGAGGCCCGTCACCGATGATGTGCAACGTCAGAGAACCAGCCTTTAGGTACGACCTAGCTGCCTCGATCAAGATATCAGCGCCCTTGTACGGCACCAATCGGCCAACGAAGGCAGCCTGCAGGGGCAGCGATGCATTTGCTCGCCTCGGATTGTTGAATAGATCGATATCGACGCCGTTTTCCGGAATGAAGACGCTCTTCTGACGTACCCAGTCCGGCATCTCACTTTGCGTGAACGTCGAACCCGAAATAATAGCTGCACTGTTCTTCCGGGTGGATCTGTATGCCGGCATCAATCGGTACAACGGCCTGATATGGGAAAGGAGCTCCTTTTCCGCATACTGACGATGACGAAAACCCTTTGGCCAGGGCACACCACCATTCAGTGGCCCAAGCACGAATGGCACATTGAGTTTTGCTAGCTTAGTGGGCATCAGGCTCGGGATCGTTGGGCTCAAGGGCGTAATGCGATGCACCACATCGAACTCGTTGGCCATCAAGCGGTCTCGAAAGAGCTTCCACACCTGCAACTCGAATGAATAGTAAGCAAATGCCGTAAATGCCATGACCGTCGTCCAGGCCTGATTGCCGCCACCGCGCAAACGGGCAGCGATCGAATGCAAGGGTACGACAACTCCTTCATTGTCAATCGCGGTAAAGTCCGCCCCCTCGGTCCAGCCTTTTCGAAGCAGAGCGGGTTTGTTGCGAATTTGAGTAACCAGGTGAACGTCAGCTACTTTTGAGAGCGCGTTCGTCAGACTCCAGCCAATCAGGGGCACACTGGTCCATTCCGGATTAGCTGCCTCGGCAAGAACTAGAACACGCAACCGCCTGGCGCCTTCCCCCTCCCTTCCGCTCATGTTACTTAGCGCTCCAAAATTCAAAGCCCGACTGCAGACAGCGCCTCGCGCATGAAATCAGCAGCACACAAGTACGACCTTGGAAAATCCGAGGCCAGCCAACCACCCGAAAATCCAGGAAACAAGCACGCCTAGCTCAAGCCGAAGGTTGTTCAAGTGATGCTTCCGATTTAGATACAAGGTGCAAATCGATGTCGGCAGCATGTGAAAAGCAACACCCAGCACGGCACCCTGCACGCCGAACGCATAGAAGAGCACAGTCACCAACGAAAAAAGCGAGATCAGCTTGGTGACGCTCAGTATCGTGACATACTCTGGCCGGCCTAGAGCGAGGTAGGCGTTCTGAGACAGACCATATCGCGCAAAGATTAGACCGAAGGAAAGATATTCAAGCATCCAGCCGGACGATACATAGCGCGGGTCATACAGCAAATTAACGATCGCCGAGCCTGACGAAAAAAGGAAGCCAGCGATAAGCAGAAGCGCAGCATCCGTGATCCAGCGCATTCGAAAGTATATCTCGGGCACGCGTTGCGGCTGGAGCCGAACCGCCTCGCTCAGCACGGGAAACGATACGGCACCAAATATTCGACCGGCAAGCCCGTCAGGCACCGACGCCAGACTGTACGCGACAGAGTAAAAGCCCAGCATTTGCGCATTTAGCCACCCGCCGAGCAACAGACGATCTCCATTGGCAGCGAATGCGCTGAGCATCGAAGACAGGAATGTCCATCTGCCAAATCGAAACAGCTCCCTGCTCGCCTCCCGGTTCCAGCCGAGCCGATCCGAGGAGCCTTTCAGAATGCAATGACTGAGTACTGCCGTGATGGCGGCTGAAAACAGCATGGCATAAATATAGGCCCATAACGACCGGGTAGCCCAACCCAGCAGAATGACAAAGATCAAACTGGCCAACTGCGCGATTATCTCAACGATGAATAGCCGCTCGAGTTGAAGATTTCGGCCGGCAGTGATCGCCTTCATAGACTGAAGGCCCAAGAGCACCGCTGAAAACGAGGCGACCGCAAGATAGATCGGAACCTGGGGGTCCGCATAGACGGAGTGAGCTGGCAGCAGTTCATGTGCGATGGCAATCCATAACCCTGCTGCGCAAACGCAATTCATGGCCCAGATGAAGATGCCTCTCAGGATTTGCAGGGAAAAGGCCGTGTTTAAGAATTCCTGCTTATCGCCGTTCCGGCTCTGGATAATAGCCTGCCTCAGTCCGATATCGGTCAGCAACGTGACGACAACCTGAACCGACATCACAACGGCCAGGATACCAAAGGCCTCGGGTGCGAATATTCGCGTAAGAATCAACGTGCCAACGAAGCGAAGGGCTAGACTGAAGAAATGGCCGATCAAGGCCCAACCGCCCGCCCGAAATGTGCGCGAGCGCAGTGATGGAGACGCAGTTGGTTGCTGTACTTCAGTTGAACTCATCGTCTAGTAAAACCACGACGAACCATGATTGACCGCGCCTTTCATACACATATGCCGCCGGATGAGGCTGGCGCTCCAACATGATCTCGCCAACGCTGCTGCCTCTCAGGCTAGTCCTTACAAGATCATTGTCGTCGTCCCAATGACTAATCTTGTCAGCCGAGCGGCCGAGATCGCGCGACTCGTGTTGGGTCAGGCATCGCGAGAAGCCGATCACCGCTGTACGACCTAAATAGCGAGAAACATCATCATCTGAGGGATTCGCGTCAGCGCCGCACGGAAAATCTGCCGAATTGATTAACGAGCCGGCGAGACCAACGATTACACGGCCGGGCCTACTTCACGTTTGCTCACGCTGGCCCGAATCCCCAGGAAGCCGATGGAATTTTCTGTTGAAAATCATTCTGCGCATAAGACCAAAATGTATCCTTGCGTTTTGCACAACGGTTCGTCGTACCGCTTCGCCCTTGAGCCGCTTCGCCTCGGTTACGGACAGGGGCCTAAAATCAGCGTGATTTGCGAACACGTCCGAATAGCGATCTTTCCAGGCGCGAGCGCTAACGTCGTGAAATCGGTACCGGGGATCGCCGAGCGGAAGTAAATCCGCGTCTGGTCGCTCACGGGGGTCCAGCAGGCCAGCCAGCGGCACGTGAATGGTCTCCGCCCTTGAAAGAAAGGCGGCAAGCCACGAGAAGCTGCTAACGGAGATTGCGATATGATGCGCTCTGCGGATGGTTTGAAAATCCTCGAACGCCGACGCGCCGCCAACAAACTCAGCACCCGGGAACTCGCTGGTCAATGCCTCGATGTAGGGCGATGGGCTGGTTTCGCCGATAAATACCGGGGTGAGCTTCGTTTTCGAAACGAGGTATTGATAATAGCTGATTGGAATCGGTCCGTAGCTGCCGTGGGATGGCACGCCAACATCGCCCGCGCGGACATGTATCAGGAGACGATCCTTCGCGATTTGGGTCCCGTCGTCTTTCCTTAGAGGAAACATTTCGCGGTATCGCTCGATGTCGCCATAGTTGCCGACTCTCAGAACCACACCATCGAGCTCGATTGTTGGAGGCCGGTATCGATTCATCATGCCGGAGAGATAATCGGCTCGTGTCAGATTCGATCCAACTGACAAGTTTGATCTCTGTGCCACCCCACGCAAGTCAGCCTGAGAGGACCACTCCGGCAATTTATGTCCGAGCACCACTACTTCCGATCGGCACAATTCCTGTATTCTACGGGCGAACATAAGCTGGGCCATTTGATTGGCAAACCGCCCCGCCGGCCATATCCGAACGATTGTTTGATTCAATTTAGACCCACTAAGGCGCCAAAAACTTGATCTAAGCAATTGGTTAGACGAGAACGCGCCTCGCTAATCCCTCGTACCATGCCAGCATGAACACTTTGGCTCGTCCGGACTTACGAACTCTTCTCTGACCAGTCGCTTCGGATAACATGCTACGGCAGAAAGATCACTCGGCTTAATTAAATGACTTTATATTAGAAAATTACTTAATTAAAATAAATCACGAGTGCGGTGCAAAAGGCGATTGACTCAAACCGATTCCTTAATTACCAATTAATTCCGGTATTACATTTCGCATTGGCTGCGGAGTTGGAGGTTTTACTATGAAGAAATTGCTTACCATGGCACTGGCTGGTGTTGCGCTAGTGGGGTTATCTATCGTTCCGGCATCGGCGGCTTTCTTGACCGGCGTATTTGACGTCACAGTATGGAACGGCTCACCGAACGGCATTGATTCAAACAACTTTGCAAATAGTGTTCCCTCGGGCATTGCCGATGCTCACTTCACCTATACTGGACCGCTTAATTGGGTGGACAATTCGCCTCAGAACACCACGCCGGCCGGTAACTTCGCATCAAGCTTCCTGACCCTTGCGAACATCTCCGGCTACACGTCACCCAATGGGACGATCGCGGACGTGGCAACCTTCGGAAACACGAGCCTGAGCATCGCCGGCGATGCATACGTCACCTTCTTCAAAATCACGGGCCTGTACTACGGCACCGGTGGAACCATTACCCACGATGACGGTGCGCTGTTGAAACTTAACGGAATCACTGTCGTCTCCAGCCCCGGAGAGACCGTCGCGATTACACAGAATTTTGCAAATCCGCTCGGCAACACCACAGTTCCTTTCGAGCTTTGGTACGTGTCGGCCAACGGAGCGCCATCGGTGCTCCAAGTCACTGCGGTGCCTGAGCCGGCTACTTGGGCTATGATGATCCTCGGATTTTTTGGAATAGGCTTCATGGCATATCGCGGCAAAAAAAATCAGACCGGCTTCCGATTGGCTTAATTGGTAAAGTCGCCGCTGCTCGTAAGCTTAGCTCAATGGGCCCTGTCAACTGTTGACGGGGCCCATTTTTGTGCCGCGTTTAATTCGTCGTCTTTTTGGCTAAATCTCCGACTGTTTGATTAGAAGGCCCGGGTAAGAAGGTGCGGCCAAAATCGGCCACAACAAGAGCCCGAGCCGGCAGACCAAGGGGGTAAATTGTAGCCGGTGGCGACAACAGCAGGGTCGCCTATATCTCCCTGCCATGCTCCCCGTGGCCAACGTCGATTTTGATGGATAGAGGCTTCTTGGTATGAGGCTGACGTAATAGGCCGGTTGCGCATATTTGGTCCCGGCAGATAAAGATTCGAGGTGGGCCATGACTTGCCGACCAATATCTGTCCTGCTTGCGGTAGCGACCATCGCGCTATTTGGAACTGTTGTTAAGGCCGATGCGCCTAAAGAAGTAAGGACTGAGAAGAACAAGGTCGTTGTTCTCGGGAATTTGCTAAGCGCACCCCGCAATTGCGACACGAATCCTGGTCCGCTCCCCATGCCAGCGCTTCGTGAGAAGCCATCCCATGGCGGTGTTGGCCTGCAAATTGTGATGGCTGACATTGCGGCAACTAACTCTTGCCCCGCTCGGAAAATACCATCGATCGCGCTATTCTAAGCTCCCAACAAAGATTTCGTAGGCAAGACTCCAAGTCGAATTCGAAGCAGGCTATAACGGGATATCTAATCTGAGCTTTTGATTACCGTCCAATCAGCCGATGACAAATAGTGCGAAGGCCGCGGCGTTCGGAAGCCTTCGCCGTTACGGGTGATCGGCAAGCATATTATCTTCAAGCACGCGCAGAGGTTTTCGTCACCTTCGGCTAGCTTCCTGAGCTTCGATATGACGGTGACTGGGTTACAGACGCCGAGGTCGCCTTGCCGATGGGCCCCAGCGAATAAACCTCGTACTGGCCGTCGGAGACGGCATATTGATAAGGTCGGCCCCAGGGATCGAGCAGGTTCTTCGCCTTCTTCAGATACGGGCCGTTCCAGCGCGGCGCCTCGGGCGGCGCCTCGACCAGGGCTTTCAGGCCGGTGCTCGGGCTCGGATAGGCGCCGTTTTCCATATAATAGAGCTCGAGCGCGGTCCCGATATTCTCGATCTGCAGCTGCACGGATTGGGTCTTGGCCTTGCCGAAATAACCCATCAGCTGCGGGGTCGCGATCGCGGTCAGAACCGCCAGAATGCCCATCACGACAAGCAGTTCGAGCAGCGTATAGCCCGCATTTTTACGGTCTCGGGACCGAAAGGTCCCGGCACGCAACGGCTTTCCGACACGATGTCTCGTTCGGTCGAGTATCTTGGCCAACATCCTGATCGCCCCTGAATTCATCTTCGTGAATTTCCGCAAACGATATTGTTGTCCACCGGTGTCCAAAGGGTTTACGAATGGAACCCGCTCGGAAGACGGTCAATGTCAAGTTACGGATATAAGGAAAGCTAGGTATATCTGCTGAAGGGCTTATTGAGGGGCGGCCGGCGTCTGGTAAATACCAACTTAAACTGAGGCTGTTCGGGGCAATCATTTAATCCAGCACTCCGGCACGTTCGAAAGACTGGAGCACCACATGCGGCGTCCGCTCCGCCGGCGCCATGGACGAGATTGAGCATGGCCTCGATTTCCGAGCCGTTCATCCGCCGGCCGGTCGGCACCACGCTGCTGGCGATCGGGCTCTTTCTGGTCGGCATGGTCGCCTATGCCTTCCTGCCGGTCTCGGCGGTGCCCAACGTCGATTTCCCGATGATCCGGGTGTCCGCCAACCGCCCCGGCGCGGATCCCGCCGTGATGGCGGCGACGGTCGCGGCTCCCTTGGAGCGCCGGCTCGGCCAGATTGCCGGCATTGAGCAGATCACCTCGGCCAGTTCGCTCGGTTCCACCAGCATCCAGCTGCAGTTCTCGATCGGCCGCAACATCGACCGCGCGGCGCGAGACGTGCAGGCCGCGATCAATGCGTCGCTGGCGGACCTGCCAAGCGATCTGCCGTCGCTACCGCGATTCCGCAAGACCAATCCCGCGGCGACGCCGATGTTCGTGCTGGCGCTGACGTCGAAGACGCTGACCACCAGCGCAATGTATGACGCCGCCGACACCGTGATCGCACAGCGCATTTCGCAGGTGCCGGGCGTCGGCGAAGTTTCCGTGAGCGGCGCCGACCAGCCGGCGGTGCGGATCGCGCTCAACCCGGTGGTGCTATCGAATGCCGGCATCGCCACCGATGACGTGCGGCTGGCGATCATCAATGCCAATCCGCTGGGGCCGGTCGGCATCTTCGACGGCGGCCGCCAGAGCGAGACGATTTCGACCAACCAGCAGATGCGCACGGCGGCCGAATTCCGCGACATCATCATCAAGAGCTCGGCCGGCAATTTCGTCCGCCTGGCCGACGTCGCCGATGTCGAGGATTCCGTTCGCAACCACCGTTCCATCGCCTGGTTCAACAAGCAGCCGGCGGTCCTGATCCAGATCACCAAGCAGAGCGACGCCAACGTGATCGAGACCGTTGACCGCGTAAAAGCCTTGCTGCCGGAACTCAAACGATGGCTGCCCGCCGGCCTCGATATTTCGACGCTGGTCGACCGCACCAACACCATCCGCGCCAGCGTGCTCGACATGCAGTTCACGCTGCTGGCGACCGCCTTCCTGGTCATGATGGTGGTGTTCTTCTTCCTGCGCCGGCTGACGCCGACCATCGCGGCCGGCGTCTCGGTACCGCTGGCGCTGGCCGGCACCTGCGCCGGGATGTGGCTTGCGGACTTTTCGATCGACAATCTGTCGCTGATGGCGCTGGCGATCTCCGTCGGATTCGTGGTCGACGACGCCATCGTCATGATCGAGAACATGCACCGCAACCTCGAACAGGGCATGGCGCCTTATCCGGCGGCCCTGGAGGGGGCCAAGCAGATCGGCTTTACCGTTCTGTCGATCAGCCTGTCCTTGATCGCGGCGTTCACGCCGCTGATCTTCATGGACGGGATCGTCGGCCGGCTGTTGCGCGAATTCTCGCTGACGCTGACCTTCGCCATCGTGGTGTCGACCGTGGTCTCGCTCACGGTCACGCCGATGATCTGCGCGCACTACATCAAGGAGGCGACGTCGGATCGTGCGACCTGGTTCGATCGCCTGGTGGAGGGCACGCTGTCGCGCATCGTCGCCTTCTATACCTGGACGCTGCGCGTGGTGCTGGGCTTCCCGCTCCTGACGCTGACCGTATTCTTTGCGACCATCGCAGTGACGGTGGTGCTCTATATCAAGATACCGAAGGGCTACTTCCCGATCGACGACAGCGGCCTCATCGTCGGTGCATCGCAAAGTTCATCGGACACCTCGTTCCAGTCCATGACCAGATTTCAGAAGCAGCTTGAGGACGCCATTGAATCGGACGACGCCGTCGCAGGGGTCGGGTCGATCCTTGGCAGCATGACGACAAACCGGGGGCTGTTCTTCATCAGTCTCAAGCCGCCGCAGGAGCGAGCCGGATTGACCACCCAACTCGTGATCGACCGGCTACGCAAGAAGCTCGAAACAATGCCGGGCGTACGGCTCTATATGTTTGCCGCTCAGGATGTTCGTGCCGGCGGACGCCAAAGCAGCTCCGACTACCAATACACGGTTACAAGCGTCGACGTCGACCTGCTCAAGAAGTGGGCTCCCATCGTCGCCAAACGCATGGAAACGGTCGAGGGCATTACCGACATTTCCACCGACCGCGATGCCGCCGGGCTGCAGCTCACGCTGACGATCGACCGCAACGCCGCCGCCACGCTTGGCGTCCGGGTCAAGGACATCGACGACGCCTTGAACAACGCGTTCGCGCAACGACAGATCTCGATCGTCTACACCCAGCGCAATCAGTACATGGTGGTGTTGGAAATCGATCCGAAATTCCAGAGCGACCCTTCCAATCTGGAGCGCATCTTCGTAGCCGGCGCCAACGATGCACAGGTACCGCTGTCGGCCGTCGTTCGCTATGACCGCGGCTTGGCCTCGCTGGCGATCAATCATACCCAGTCGATTCCATCGGCCACGGTGTCTTTCAACGTCGTTCCCAATGTGCCGCTGGAGATTGCGACCACAAACATTCAGCGCGGCGTCGAGGAACTGCACATGCCGGAAGGCATCCGCGGCAGTTTTGACGGCAATGCCGGCGATTTCAACAAGACCGGCGGGCGGCAGCCGCTGCTGATCCTCGGCGCACTGGTGGCGATGTATATCGTGCTCGGCGTGCTCTATGAGAGCCTTGCGCACCCGATCACGATCATCTCGACATTGCCGTCGGCCGGCCTCGGCGCGCTGCTGGCGCTGCAGGTGACGAATACGCCGCTGACGGTAATCGCCTTTGTCGGCATCATTCTGTTGATCGGCATCGTCAAGAAGAACGGCATCATGATGATCGACTTCGCGCTCGATGCCGAACGCAACCGCGGCCTGTCGTCGGCGGACGCGATCTTCGAGGCCTGCCGCGCCCGCTTCCGGCCGATCCTGATGACGACGATGGCGGCGCTGTTTGCGGGGATTCCGCTTGTCATTGCCACCGGCCCCGGCACCGAGCTACGCCGGCCGCTCGGCATCACCATCATCGGCGGATTGCTGGTTTCTCAGATCCTGACGTTGTACACGACGCCAGTGATCTATCTCCTGATCGACCGCTTAAGAGAGCGCGTGGAAGAAAGTCGGGCTAACCGGCTTCCGTTTGGTGAGAGCACGTCATAAAAGTGCACCCAGAAGACTTGAACGGAGCTATTCATCGTGGAGTGCCTGGCGAAGCGTCACGAATAGAATCGGGAAGCGGCAACGGTCCATTACCAAGTCCCGACGACATAGTCATGTCCCATAGGCTTCTTGCCACCTCAAGAGGCGCCAAATTCACGTTGGCCCACCATGCCCTCTCGTTACCGTGACGATGTAACTCTCTGTGGTGATCTCGGCATAACGGCACGGTAAATTCGTCGCTCACCTTTCGTCCAAGAGCTCGGGGTTCTGCAAACTTTATATGGTGGGCGTCGCAAGGAGAACGCTGACAAACAAGGCACGCCTGTTCTGCTACAAATCGAAGATGGCCCTTATCTCGCACCCTGGTGGCCTTTGGGAAAGACGTTACCCTCTTTTGGGCTACGGATCCTTGGCTTCCTATTCGGTCCAATTCGCCTGAAGCGATGTCGCCCTCACCGTTTTCTGGCGTTATCGGAAGCAAGTCGGATGATCCTCCTTTGGGTTCGGAGAGATAGTCGAGACCATCGTGAGATGCTTTCAACGCATGAATATATGCAGTCTCGACCGCCGCCGCGTCTTCTGTTGTGAGCGTATTTTTGGCGGCGAACCGTCTGTGTACCCACAACGCAAGATCGTCTGGATTTTTCGAGCCGTTGATTTCTGCAATCAGCTTATCCCGCAGATCAGTTGAAGCGTCGGGCGCGAGGATTGGTTGGGATGGCTTGTGGATCGATCCGCTTGGGCGCTTTCGGCTTCTAGGGTCCTTTTGATCTTGGGTCATCGGAACATTGATTGCCGGTGACGGTTCGACGAGCAGATCCGGCGCATCAAGATCGTCCTCGCCCGTGATACCGACCAGAGCAAACAGTGCGTAGCGTCGGGCGTAACTGAGAGCGGCTCCCATGAGATGTGGTGTATTTGTTTGGGCAATCGGACAGACCGGCCAGTCCGACGCAATCCATTCGCCGGACGCGTGGGCCAGAATGGTCGTCAGGCGGATGTGACCGATCTCGTTATCGATCGCAGTCGTTTGAATCGTTGCAATCTCGTTCTGCCCAAGGCTCTTACGCACAATATCAAGGCCGCTGGCCAACGAGGCATAGCGAAACGTCCGATCGTTCTCCCGCGGAAAGGGCGAGCGGATGGTGGCGATAAGTGACTTTTCAGGATTCGTGAGTTCGCCCTGGGCTTTGGCGAGAGCCGCAGCAATGGACCCGATGGATTCACTGGAGCGATGCATTGGCCGCCTCCCCGTCCGTGAGGTCAAAGCTGATTGCTCCAGATTTGGAGCGTTTCGCCCGGAGGCCATGGCCGCTAGCCTCCTTGGCGTCTTCTGGGACGAGCGTTTTCAAATTGGCTTTTGCGCCTTCGTGTTGCTGGTGGGCCGCGCGGGTTCGCTTGAATGCGGCCGCGAATTCCGCCCAACTGTTCGACGGGCTCATATCGACAACACGAACCGCTTCAAGCCGAGGCCGAGGTGGCTCTACGCCGAACAACCGCGGTGTCTCGCCGTTCTGGACGCATCGCCAGAATTTTTTCTCTGCGGTAATCAAAAGGTGTTGGTACAGGGGATCGGCACGAATGGTGAGTTCGACCCATTTGCCGCCTCCCGTGATGATAGAAAGGACCGCACATCGCGCATCGCAGACCCACATGTTATGTTGAAGCTGCGCCATGTGCTTTTCCGCGGCTGCTTCCTCCGAAAATGTCCAAGGTAGCATGAATTTGGCTTCGAACACGGCACCGCTTGGATCAACGATTCCGTCGAGCGTAGCAGCCATCCATTTGATAACCGGATGCTTCACCCGCCGCTGTACGTCTTTGACGACATGACCGGTATTGCGCTCGTACCAGCGCCGATTGAGGTCTTCGGTCACCGTGCCGAGTTGTACGATCAAATTTGCCGAGAGATCTTCTGGTTCAAGCTCGCCTCGCTTTTCATGCCAAAGGCGAGTGAGAAGATTCTCGTCGTTGCCCATAATGACACGTGCATCCGATCCACCAATAAACGACCTTCGATCAGCTAATACCGCGCGCATTGGTACCCCCAAATGTCGAAAAACGATGCATCTATCTATATTGACCATTTTCGACATGTCAAGCGATTTGCGACATAGTTGGCGAAATTCACTTGAGTCGGTCCCTTGATCACCCCAGCACAATGCCGAGCAGCCCGCGGGCTACTCGATTGGACTCAACAGCTTTTGGCGGACTCTGCAGGCGTGGGAATCGTCACCATTCGTCAGCTCGAGGCTGAAAGTCACGAACCGCGGAGAGCTACGCTAGCCGTGGTAAGAGCAGCGTTCGAAAAGGCGGGTGTCGAATTCATCGACGAGAATGGCGGCGGTGCCGGCGTGCGATTGAAGACGCCAAATCGCGCAAATGACGATCGGTCATAGTGAGTTTGTAGCGCTCACGCAGACACTTTTGGCCACCATCGCTAACGAAGTAGTGTTGTACATTGGTCGGAACGCAACTCTCTCCTACCCCCCGCAAAACACGAGATGCGCCTTTCATCTTTAAGGTCTCAAAGTTTGTCCAGCACGGCATTTTATCCCCGAACTACACAGAGCAGGGATTTTATTGGAGCGACAACTCCTAGTGCGAATCTGATTTCTTGGAGGGAGTTACTCCAACAAGAGAGGTTTCGCCGTGTCGGAACTTTCGAAGCTGCAGTCCTTTTCTAAACCAGAAGCATTCGATGCGGAAGAGTTCGACTCTATGCTCGGCAGCGCACCAGTGCGTGGGGAATTTGAAGATCCGGCCGAATATTCCCAGATCAGCCTGAGGATGCTCGAGAGCATCAGACCGACAAATTATATCGAAAAGCTTTTTACTATCGATCTCACGGATATCTCCTTTGAGATCCTGAACCTTCGTCGTGTAATAGTTGCTTGGAAAGCGACGTCAGCGGGCAATGGCATAGAGGCATTGTTGACGCGAGGAATCCTCTCGGATGCGCCGCCCGGGGCGGAAAAAGTTGCGAAGATTGAAGCCAAGCTCGAGGCAAAGCGGTGGCGTGAAGACCGCAGTTCCCGAGATGAAATCGAAGAGCGTCTCGAAAGCATGGGCATTTCTGAACATGCGATGGAGGTTGAGGTATTTCTCCAAAGTCTTCCGACGCTCGAGCTAATAGAAAAGAGACTGTTTTCCGCCCAGCAAAGACGCAATGCTCTCCTGCGCGAGGTCTGGGTCCATCGTGAGCTGGCGCGACGGGCGCGTCAAGTTTCTGATAGGATCATTGAAAATGTTGGACTACCTCGTCCCAACAAGGAATGACCCTTTGAGCACATTTCGACAGAGAGAGGCTAACAGGACCAACGCGCTTAGGAGCACCGGCCCTCGAACTGTGGAGGGCAAAGAGCGTTCTCGCAACAATGCGCGAAGGCACGGACTGGCAGCGAGGGCTGGATCGTATCGCTCTGAGCAATTGAGAATAGATTATGTTGCGAAAAGTTTGGCGAAGGGAAGCAACGATGGTTGGATCATGGAACGCGCCCGCTACGTTGCGGAATGCCAGGTTCAGCTTGAAAGGGTCAAACTCTTAACAGCTCAGAGGATTCAAGAATTGATTTACGCCAATCTGAACGATCAAGAGGAGGTCAATACGATACTGGGGCAACTGAAGAAGCTGGAAAGCTACGAACGCAAGGCCCGCTCACGAAGAAAAAATGCAATAAGAGCGTTTTGCTTGATCACCGCAGAGTAGTAGCTCAACCGCGCTGGTGCGCGAGCAGCGAGCAGCACTGGCCAAGAAACCGAGGCCGATGGTCAAGCTCAGCCGCACGGCGGCACAGCCATCGTGCCCTATGCAAGAGCCCGCACATGAATAACGATCAAACATCGATCCGCGACTTGGTGACCGGCGATGACCCGCGAGCGCTTATTTAACGCGACCCACTCTGCTGCCGATCCACGTCGGAGGCGGCGGATTGCCCACCTGCCAAGCCCGGCTCATGGCGAGGAGTTTGATGACGTAGCACACGGCCCGACCTTAGCGTTTAGCCTAACGCATTAAACAAAGGCGAAGATCAAAGATGCCTTTTCTTTTCCGGCCTGCAAGACTAATGATCGCCAATTGTTTGCACCAACTGGTCTCATGCCGTGAAATTGCTCGTCGTTATCGTTAATTACCGCGTCACCCATCTTGCGATTGATTGCTTGCATTCGGTCGCAAAGGAGATCGCCAGCGTTCCCGGCATCCATGTCGCGATCTGCGAGAACGGATCGGTAGATGGTTCCGCCGAACTCATCCGGCGGGCGATCGACGACAATGGCTGGTCATCCTGGTGCACGCTGAAGGCGCTCGACGTAAACCTCGGATTTACCGGCGGCAACAATTCGATCCTGCGTCCGGCGCTGGAATCGGCTGACAAGCCGCAATACTTTCTGTTGCTCAATTCCGATACGATCGTCCGGCCGAACGCATTCAAGGCGCTCGTCGACTTCATGGACAACAACCCGGAAGTCGGTATCGGCGGCAGCCGGCTCGAAGAGCCCGACGGCAC
Organism: Bradyrhizobium sp. SRL28; assembly: GCF_018596315.1. Taxonomy (GTDB): domain Bacteria; phylum Pseudomonadota; class Alphaproteobacteria; order Rhizobiales; family Xanthobacteraceae; genus Bradyrhizobium. Next base: position 37,173 of record NZ_JAHEAG010000030.1, read on the forward strand.
GCCACAACGGTCCGCGTTCCGCTTTCAATCGCCGCTGGGAGAGTTCGAGGGCAGCCTGAAGCTTGGGTTGGTCAGCAGGCTGCTGAGCCGTTGGGTGGTGGCCCCGCCCGTTGTCGATCATGCCTTCGAAACGGATTGGGTTTCCGGCGCCAGCATGATCATCCGGCGCGAGACGATGGAAGCGACGGGATTGCTCGACGAAGGTTTTTTCACCTATTTCGACGACATCGATTATTGCTTCAATGCCAAAAAGCGGGGATGGCCGACCTGGTACGTTCCGGCAAGCCACGTGGTCCATCTCGTCGGTCAATCGACCGGCGTGAACAGCAAGCCAAAGCGATTGCCGCCCTACCTGCTGGAAGCGCGCAGGCGCCACTTCCTGAAGAACTACGGCGCGTTCTATGCCGCCATGGTCGACGTTTGCAGAATCGCGGGCCTGTCGCTTTGGCGATTGCGGGTTCTTCTTACCGGAAAGGAAGACACCACACCTCCGCAGCACCTTTCCGATTCAATCCGGCACAGCGTATTTTTGAAGGGCTTCAAGGTGACCGACGTCAAGAATCCGGCCTTGACCTCCTGAATTTTTCAAACCCGATCCGGGATTATTTATGCCCACCGACGAAGAGATTGATCGAAGCCTGGTAGAGTTTGCCCAAAAGATCGCGGCCATACCGAAAGAAATTGCGAACGACGCTCGCCCCACAGAGCCGCCGCCGGTCACCTCCTCCACGGCCCCGCCAGCCGCAACCGAGGTCGCAAGCCAAAGCCTGCCTCCCCCGCTTCCTACCGGCGAGCAATCCGATCCGGACATTCGGCCAGCCGCGCCTGCCGGCGCAGGCGGCAAACAGGTCCGTCACGCGGAGGAAATCGCAGGCATCATCATGAAGTCCCTATGCGCCATCGAAGGTTGCCCCGCACGCGGATTTACCGTTACGGTCTATGGGTCAAATCCGTGGAACGCCATGCTGACGATACGACCGGAAGCCGGCTCTGGCATCGATCGCGAGCTCTGGTATTCGCGGGTGCACGACATCGGCGTGCGGCTCAGAAACGACTTCGACGTGGCTGATCAATCAGCCATCTCGACAAACGGTTCGACGTAGTCGCTCTGTTCCAGGAGAGGTTGCGCCAGCGGAGCGCACGGCGGATATCATGGCAATCAACTCAGCCAACAATACCTCGCCTTCCGGATCTGGTCCGTTAGCTCAGCCATTCCGCCTCCTGGGAATCGATCCTGGCGCAACAGCCTTGGAAGTTCGGGCCGCTCTCGCGCGGGCACGAGAGACGCGTGTCGCGCCGGAACAGAGCTTGGCGGAAGCCTATGCAGATGTGCTGGACCCGGTCCGGCGCCTGCCTGGCGAACTCTCCTATCCCCTGGGCAGCACGCCCGATCGCGTCGATCTCTTTTTCACCGAGCTGCCTGCCGACGCTTCCGACGAAGCCATACTGCAAACGTCTGTTCAGTTTGCAGCGATCTCGAGGGCCAATTTCATTGCGCGTTACGTGGCTCGCCGCGGCGCATCGAGCGAACTGCTCCTTGCCTTGATTGACGCGCACAATTCCATCGATGCTATGGAAGTCTATCAGGTCCTGCAGGCGCTCCGGCATCGGGCTGGTTGGCCCCCGCCCTCTTTGGCGAGCGTAAGGGATGGTTTGAACGATCTGCTTGATGCCCATTGCGTAGCCGTGATCGACGCCTACGATCCGTTTGAAAGCGCTGCCGCTATTGGAATCCACTCGCCAGATCCTCGCAACGCACGAACCGCCGCTCGTCCAAACGCATTCCCTCCTGCTGGCAGCCTATCGGGGCGCCATTGGGGAGATGCGCGCCAAAGCTGAACAGCAGGTCGACAATGCCTGCCAATCGATGGAACAGCGACCGAACGATACGTCCTCAATTGAGGGACTGGCCGACGCGCTGCATCGCTGGACCTCGCTCTGCGAACCCCTGTTATTGCTGGACGCGCATCAGGGTTTCTGCGACCCGGAGATGAACGTCGCTCCTGATCGCATATTTGGCCTGCTTGGCGCTCTGAGCAGCCAGCACCACTACCCTATGGCGCAGCAGGTGCTGGACCGCGCGCTCGACGCTTTCGGATCAATTCCGGATACGACCGCACGGCTCATCGAAGTCAGAGAAATACTGCACAATATGCAGCGCGCCGCTTCGAAAGGTATCGAGCAGCTTGCGGCTGCGCCCGAGACGCTGCCGGCGTCGGACGCCCGGCCCCTTGACCATGGTGACCGCGACCCCAATCGGGATCTTACGGTGCCCGCAGGAAGCAGCGGTTTCCGTCATTTCAAGGAAGCCATGCTCGCAGCTGCGGCGCTGCTGGCCATGCTTGGATGTCTGGTTGCGTACCGGGCTCTCGACCTTGGAGCGGCATTCTCCGTCGCCTCGGGACCCAATCCGCCTCAGCCGAAGACGGAGCCGGAACTGCTTCCCCCGGTCGGCAAAGGCCAACGCTTTCCGCGCGAACATGTTCGTTACTGTCATTTTCAGGAAGAACGGCTGCGTGCGGTCAAGCAGCGGGTCCGGGGGCCCGAAGACATCCGCGCCTATAACGCACTTGCAAATGACTACAATTCACGCTGCTCCGATTTCTTCTATCAGGACGAAGACCTCCGGCTTGTGAAGGAAGAAGTCATCGCGAAGCGAAAGCTTCTCGAAGCCGACGCGGAGCGCATCCTTTCGACCTGGCCATGGCACAAGAATGCCGGCGGAGCACCGGCGGCATCGTCCAGATAAGCCAGTTTAGCAACGTGCCGCGTATTAGGATTGATCGTTCAGCATCCATTCAGCGATCGTACTGCCTTCTGCGAAACGGCGGCGATGGTTCGAGCATCCGGGATCGACGGCACATCACGCAAGCGCCAGAGCGAGGTTCCCGATTTAACGTTTTGCGCGGGTATCAAGCTTAACGCGCGAGTTGCGTTGCGAACGACGCGCGGGAAACTATGGTTGTTTTTGAGTTGCCGTATTCGGCCAAAGTGATGTATGAACTCGCGGAGCATTTCGTGAAGCGCCAGCGTTTGAGCAAACCAAAAGATATCAGGGAATTGCCGGCCGAGAAGTCGCTGAGCGACCGCTACGCAGAAGTGGTGAGGCTGCGCCAGGCCGTGTTCCGGACCCAGGCGGCGCTACGGGCGCCGGCCCATGTCAACCGGCTTGCCTCGAAGTAGAGTCATGCGTTCACGCGTTACCCGGTTCACCTACCTGTTTGCCATCGCCACAGCTATGATCGGCTGGTCGTGGCTGCTTCTGCATAGCCTCGCCTGGGCATTTGATTTCTAGGCGCGTGCGCAGACGGGCGGGATCGAACCTTGCGCTCAGTTGCAGACTCTCACCGCTCTTTGTCGCCAGCCTCTGACGGTCCATACCCGACGCCACGCATAGCACGCACCATCGCCGCGGTAGGCCCATGGACCGTACTCGGCATACTCGCCATAGCCGAACGGATAGTCGTAGCCGTCGTCAAATGGATGACCGTAGAGGCGCACGTAGCCAAACCCGCCCGGATAGCCAATCCCGCGAAATCCCGGGGCGACGACAAACGCACCGCCTGCGGACGCGATGTCCGGGACGATCGCAAGCGCCAGCGAAAGCGCAAACAGAGCTGAATGTGCTTTACGCATATTCCGGTGTCCTCGCGCTACCCCGCGGAGCGGAATGTTGTGACGGAGCCGTGGCCAGATGGTCGATGAACTGAGCGCCGAATCCGCATCCGATACGCCATGCCAGCCGGCACAGGCGCGGGCGGCCCGCTGAAAGGATCAGCGTGAACTCCTCGGGCACATCGAGGTTTTCAGCGATCACCCGCACACCGCCGTCAGATATGTCCGTGATGGTGCAATCGCGCGGCAGCGTGCCGACCCCGAATTGAATCTTTGCCGCCCCCTGACAGGAGCGACGTTCGCTCTTTCGCCGATCCGCAAACACCCGACCCACCCGTATTTGTTAATTTTGTCTTTCGGCAATCTTAGCGAAAATCCATTGGACTCCGCCTAAGCGATCGGCCCGCAATCGATGGTTTCGCTTATCGGAAAGTTTACTGCCACCGCTGGCGCGAAAGGTTCGCAAAATCCCCCTGACCTGCCGTCCAAGGTAAGGTTAAGGATTCTATTAGCTCGAAAGAAGTTGTGGCCCGGTGCAAAACGCCAACATGAAGAGACATATTACCCGGCTTGCCATGGCTGCGGCATGGATCGCGGTCATCGCGATCGCCTATGCCACGTTGACGCATGTCGGCTTTGTCTATGCCCTCTATTTCAAGCTCTCGCCATTTCTGATGCGCCCGGCGATGCGAACCTTCGCGCATTTTGAGCACATCATCGCGTTTGCTATCCTCGGCGCCCTCTTCGGCTTCGCCTATCCTCGGCGCCTGATCCTTGTCTGCGGCATCGTGTTCGGCGCCGCGGCGCTGCTGGAGATCTTGCAGACCATGACGCCGGACCGGCACGGCACATTGATCGACGCGCTGGAGAAAATGGCGGGCGGCGCGGCCGGTATCTTGTTTGCGAGAACCGTCCGGCGATTATGGTCTGCAAAGGATCGCCCGTCCTGAGATCAATTCCGCGATTCGAGTTCGAATACATCCAGCGTAGACGGCCCTGTTGGACAACGTGTCGATCGCGCCGTCCTCGAAGCCTCCACTTGGGCCATGATGGTCCTCGGTTTCGCTGGCGTCGGCTTCATGGCCTACAGCCGGAGTCAGCCGGCATTGCGACTTACCTGATCCCAAATTTGGAAGCCGCCCTCGGGCGGCTTTTAATGGCCAACCCCGGTAGAGCCCCGCTAGCCAATAAGTGACAACGCAATACTTTTCTGAATAGGAGTGCTGCAGACTTGACATCGCAAGAACTTCCAGCCAAAGTTATTAATAGTATTTTAAATATTAACGAACTGCTTCCGACTGCATTAATGAGGTGGCGAATGAAAAAGGCATTTATTGCGGCCGCTGTTTTAGCGGCGGGTCTTTGTTCCGGTGCAGCTCGCGCAGCCATCGTGACCAACGGAAGCTTTGAATTAGGGACCAACAATCCTGCCCCGGGCAGTTTCGCAACGATTCCTGGTTCGTCGAGCTCAATTACCGGCTGGACCGTGGTTGGCAGCGTGGACTGGATCAATGGTTACTGGCAGGCGAGCGACGGTACTCATAGCGTAGACATGAATGGTCTTGCGCTGGGTGGGGTTCAGCAATCGATAACCACCGTGATCGGTCAAGCCTATCGGTTGACGTTCGATCTCTCGGCGAATCCGGATCACTTGGATAGTCATCCTGATTCTAGGCAGTTGATGGCTACTGCAGGCGCGTTCAACAGCCTTTTCAACTACAATTTCGATGCGCCGCCGAATAGCCACAGCAACATGAATTGGGCTTCCTATTTCCTGGACTTCACGGCGACTTCGACCACGACCGTGTTGTCTTTCAACAGCACATCCGGGCAAAATTGCTGTTTTGGGCCTGCGCTTGATAACGTTGCGGTGACGGCTGTTCCGGAAGCCTCGACTTGGGCGATGATGATCCTGGGCTTCTTCGGCGTCGGATTCGTGGCCTACCGTCGGAAGCGGAGCGGGACTGACTTGCGCATGGCCTAAGTTTTTCGGACATCCGATGCCAAAGGTCGCCTACGGGCGGCCTTTTTTGTTCATTGGACAGTGGGCCCTGCGGCGAAACTATTCCGCTGCCATTTCAATCCTAAAATCATCAACATTCTTTCCCAACCTCAGTTGTTTCGCAAGCCACCGTGGCTGCTTGCCGCGTCCAGCCCACGTTTCCGACGGATCATCTGGATTGCGAAATTTCGGGAAGACTGGCGGGTACGCCGGCGCTCCGACTTGGCTATTCGCCTTTCAAACGTCGGCTTGGCTGCGAGCTGCTCCAAACGCTCTTCAAGGAACATCCTTCTCTGCCACCAACTTTACAGCCAAGGCCTCGCCGACCTCCAGGTGCAGCTTCCACAGATCGTCGACGGACATTCGCTCAAGTTCGCCCAGCTTCATGACGGTCCCCAATCATGATTCCACGAATGCGTGCACGATGGTCCCACGACAACAGATGTCAAAGCTCTAATGTTTGGCATTTCAATATGTTGCGGTGCAAAGCTATAGCGGAATTCGGCAAATCATTGAGGGGTGCGTACGCTCGACCTGGTCTAGTCGCGGATCAGCATTCACGGGTAGGACATGAAGATAGCGATCTAGCAAAATGCTTCTCGATGATCTTTGGCGTCTTGATGAGCAGATCATTCAGTTGCTTGATAGAAAACTGGAGCAAGAGGCGCGCAAGCTCCAACGACGGCTTGATGAGCTTGGCCGCCAATTCGGCGGAGGCCCAGCGACGCCCCGCAGCGTCGCCCTACCCCAAGGTTGGGCCAAAGTTTCGAAACTTAAACGACCCCTCAGAAACGTGGTCTTGACGAGGCAAACAGCCACGCTGGGCAATCGAGCTGCAATTTTGCTCACGACATTCTCTCAGCTTGTCATCGGATTTTTGAATGTAAGTCCCCGCGCCGCTGCAGCCGCGGTGGCACGCAGTGGCCTCATCAAGAATAATCCGATGGTTGTCGATTTTAAATCGGCCGGCGTTTATTATCGGCCAACGACGCTTCGCTCTCGGTAAGGACCGCGCGAAGCGATCGAGAATTTTTCAGACGCCGATCTGACCAAGTGGGAAATTGGGAACGCGGACCTTCACGGCTACTGTTGCCGAACATCATTAAAGCCGATCATGATTGAAAATCGACTGGCCTAGCAAATCGCCGTTGGAATGAACAAGCGCTGGCCCGAGATGATGCCCGCCGCTGCACAGTCAACCCTCAATCTCTCGCTCCGCTCCGATTGACTCAACTGACGCTGGAAGGAGGAATCACCGGGCGGTCTTTTTGTTTGGGCTCGACCGTCAAGGGGCTTGTGCACAAAACTAAGCAGATCTTTGGCTGTTCTTCTCTCCCGCTCTTTTGAAAAAGACGCCGAGATTGTCACCGTTCACCCAGGCAAGTTCACAGCGTCGAAATGCCAATCCGGTCGAAGACAATAACAGAAAAAATTCTTTCAACGGAAGACCGTCGATCGAACCCTCCACGCCGAGTTTTGCTCCGGTATCCGAGATATCCTGGATCTTGCAAGCCCGGCGCCAAGTCCCGTCTATAGCCATCATGTGAGCGTCGTACCCTCGCTCGAACACGACCCGCCGTGACTTGCGCAGCTCCATCTGGATTTATCCGTCACCGAAGTAAAACGGCCCAGGTGCGAGGTCGATCACTGAGGCCACTCTCGTCGCGACCCAAAATGGGGCCAGAGTATGATGACCGTAATCTCGAACCTTCAAGAGCGCCCTAACCGGCCTATCGGTTTTCGGCACCTCGATCAGTTTCCGTACTTGCCCCTTGGAATTGAGGTTCCGAGGAACGCTCCTTCACAATCAAACTTTGCTTACCGCGGGTTGGGATCGAGCTATAAGCAGGGGCAATGAGCCGGATGTGCGCATGCAGTCCCGGCAGTTCCCGAACCACGAGAGCGGCAATGATTTACCGACCGACGTCTGTTCTGCTGACGGTAGCGACGATCGCACTTTTTGGAACTGTTGCTAAAGCCCAGGCACCCAAAGAAGTAACAACCGAGAAGAACAAGCCCGTAGTCCTCGGAAATTTTTTAAATGCGCCCAACAATTGCGGCACCAATCCTGGGCCGATCCCCTTGCTAAAACTTCGCGAGAAGCCGTCCCATGGCGTTGTTGGCCTACAGATTATGATAGGTGACGTTGCGGCGACCGACGCTTGTCCGGCCCGGAAAATACCGGCCATTGCGCTATTCTACACCCCGAGCAAAGATTTCGTAGGCAAAGACTCGGTTCAAGTCGAATTCGAAACGGGCGATACCAAGATACCCAGTCTGAGCTTTTTGATTACCGTCCAGGCAGCCGCCGAAAAGTAGGCGCAGTGCCCAAACCTCCGGTGCGCCCCATAGTAGCCACGGCCAACCCGATAATAGGCCTCTCCGAGGGCTCAGTGGGGCGGCGATTCCTTGGTAAGATATTCAGCTGGTTGACGAAAAACTGTAGCGACAGGCGTAGTGCTGCAAACACCGGCCCTTTGAACTGGACCAAAGGTATTTTAATACCATAGACGCTGTGTTATTTTGGCAGAACGAAGCCAATTTTAAGCAGTCCATTCATTGCAGCGAGCTTGCGACCCATGTCAGCCACAGGCCAACGGCAAGATGCGGCCCAAACGAGATCGCCTGCTTGCCGTGCAGGTCATGTCCTTGCGCTCGCAGGATCAGCAAACTGACCAGGGCGGAGACCACGGCGATCAACAGCAGGCCGGGAATTCCTTCCGCGCCGATCCAAAGGGTGCCCGCCGCGACGAACTTGACGTCGCCGAAACCCAGACCGTCAAAACCCCGCAGCCAGCGATAGCCGGCGCGGAACAGCGACGCGGCGGCAAAGACCAGGGCAGCCTCAAATCCGCGCCACCAGAAGTCCGCCGGGCCCCACAAATAGGCCTGTAGCGCTCCGCCGGCGGCCAACGCCAGCACCATGCTGTCCGGAATGATCCCGTAGCGGCCGTCAATGGCGCAAACGGAGGCCAACAGAACGACGAGGTAGCAGCCTGCGATGGCGGGCAGTGCCCAGCCGGGATCGCCTGCAAGGCCGATGGCGAACCAGACCGCACCGGCTATCAGGCCCCACGCTATGGCGACGTATGGCCGCCCAGGCGAGCGCAATGCCAGCGCTTCGCCAAAAAAACGGCTGGTACGGTCACCGGTCTTGCGGAGCGCGCGCATCATCTCCCGCTCGCATGCAGGGGCACCTGCAGCTTCTCGCTCTGCCCCTCCAGCACGACGTGCTCGGGGGTCACCGCGGCGACGCGCCAGCCGTCGATTTGCCCATTGACCTGAACCCAAACGCCCAGCGGACTTTGCGTCGTGACCAGGAACGCCTTCGCCACCCCATCGCTCATGAACACCCCTTTGAGGGTGATCCCCGCGTCCAAGGTCGCCATCGGCGGGGGTGGCGCGGAAACGGGTTCGGCCGCAACAAAACCCTGCCGGTTTCGCGAGAACAGCGGGCGCTGCACGATATTCTCAAAGCCTGCGGCGGCGCGCGCTTCGGAGGCCTTGGCGACCGGCCCACTTCTGCCAAACCAGGTCGGGGCCGTGACCGTCGAAAGCTCGAGCGAAATCACCGCGCTTAGTGTCATCACGCCGACCAGTGCGATCCAGGCCGCAAAACCCAGGATGAGCACGCGTGTCGCAGGCCGCAGCGCCATCAATTCGCTTCGGCTGGGCAGGTCGGTCCGCCCGAGCATGGCGGCGATCCTGGACGCCGCGAATTGCCGCGGTGAGCCGGTCATGCCCGAGAGCCGAAGCTGGACCATTTGCGCCAGCGACGTCATGGCATCCGCTCCGCCGAGGCCGATCCAGGGCCGACTTGCCCGCCACCTACGGCCGCCTCCCTTCCAGAAGGCTGCGAACCGTTGCGGATAGCTCCGTGAATCCTGAGCTCCGCCCTGATCGGACCGTCCTCCCCGTCCGCCAGGCTGCGGAACGAGGCCGAAGGGACGAACAATAGCGGCGTCTGGTTCTCGATCGTGAAGATCATGTCCCTGATGGCCTTCAGCGGCCCTTCGAGCTCTACACTGACGGCAATCATGTGCAACGGCTGGGAACGCCCGCCCTGCAACCCGCGGATAGCGAGCAGACTGACGCCGGCATTTGCCGCCATCGACTTCAAGCTCGCCTGCAGGTCGGCGCTGGCGACGCGCTCTTCGCTGCCGGGAAGGAAGGGATCGCCTGACCGCCCGACACTGCCGGCCGATTTCTTTGCCGTGCGGGTCACGTTCTGGAAATGCGCAAGCTGCGCCGCATTGTCCGAAATCTCTTCGCCCCTGCCGGCGAAGTGCGCCATGATCGGTGCGAAGAGGAAGACGACGACAAAGAGCATGGCGGCAGCATTGAAGGCCAGGAACGGCGTCCCGCGCGCCAATTTCAGATTCTGAATCATGGCGCGGCCCGGGATCTTGCGGTCGCCGCACGGGCGCCACGCAGCTTGAGCACGATGCTGAAGCGATCCTTGCGCTCGTTCGCATCCGGCGTAATCGCAGACGTCAGGGTCGCGCCCGAAAACAGCGGAGACTGATCGATGATGCGAACCAGACGGGCGGCATCCGCCGAAAACCCTGACAGCGTCACCGTGCCGTCGGCGATGCGGGTTTCGGTCAGAAAAGTATGTTCGGGCAGAATACGCGACAGCTCATCCCACACCGCAAGAATGCCGGTCCCGGCCTTCATCGCAAACAAGCGCGCCGCGGGATCGAGGCCGTCGCGGCCGCTTTGAGCTGATAGCCGCGCCTCGACAACGGCCGTCTCCAGCGCGGCGGCAACGCTGGCCTGGCGCCATTCGAAGACGACCAGGCCAAGCAGGGCAGCGCCGAGCGCGGCGACTGCCAGCAGCCGAACCGCCCGTAGCGCCCACACCGGATCCTCGTCACTGACGGCGCGGAACGTGATGACGGGTACGGCCTCGCCGCCGGCGTCTGCTACCGCCAAACAGTCGACATCCCGCGACGCCAGAGCGAGCTCCGACAAAGCCGCCTCGGCGCGATCACGCCTGATAATCCAGTGACACATCGGCACGACGCCGGCCGATTCCTGGCCCATTGCGGTTGCGGCATGCCAGATATCCGAAAGCTGGAATGGCGTTCGCCGCAATATGTCCTGCTCAAGGATCTTGGGCAGGGCGCCAAAGGCCGCCTTGGGCACGCTCAACTCACGCAGAAAGAAAAGCTCTCGCGAAATCACCGGCGCCACGGTCGTCGCATCCCGCGTCACGCCCTGCTCGGTGAGCCACTGATCGAGCGCGGCCGCGTTGAAAAGCGGCAATGGAATCCGGATTTCCGCTGGACCCGTGGCAGACACCAGGCGGCATGTGACGCTGTCGCCATCCCGCCAAAGCGTGACCTGCGGCCTCACCTCGCCCTCAGCCCATTCGCGCCAGCGCGCAGGAACGGCCTCGCGCAGGCCCGACAGCCACCATTGCGCAAAGCCCTTGCCCCACGCCGTGAGGACGTGGAGGCCACCGGCGCGGGCTGGCAGATCGGCAACAGGCATGGATCGTCACTTCTCGGATCGAGGTATTCGATTCGAATGAGCGAAGCCTATTTACTAATTCTTTACGAAGAGTAACGAGCGGCCGTTCACCGGCTGCGTGAGGTGCTCGGCGGCCCTCAGTCCGTGCTTCAACTGGGTTCGATCATTCGCTTACCGTCTTGTTTAGACGCGATTATTCGAAACCTGGGCGGCACGCCTCAGGGCCCAGACCCAAAATCGCCAAAACAACCCCATGCAAAGTAGAATGGGCCCCGGCCCGCAGCACTCACGCCGCTTGCATCCGGGACACGAAATGGTCCGTCGTCACGGCTCAACCTGATCTCATCTGCTCTAGCTCTAGAAGCCGTCCAAGGACGCGCTGAGGTCCTCAGCTCTGAGGCTCTCGTGTTGATTGCCGCACCCATCAAAACGCATGTGCGAGCAGTTCTAAGTCACCGCAGGCCTATCCAAAGCCAACCCTATCAGGCCGCCTCGGAGATTGGCTGAGTGATAGTGTAGAGGCGTTTCTCAAGGTCGGCGACCGTGACGATCAGGTTGTCGCGCCGCGCGAAGACAACCGCGCGTGGAGGCATTGCACAATGCCGCAGTATCCCGGGCTCGGTGCTGGCCTGTTTCCGATCTCAGCGCCGTTGGGAGTTCACCTCCGGGGTGATCAATTTTGAACAGCTTTTCCCGTCGGGGGATCGCACACTTAGTCCATCACCGCACGGTCTTTGGCGTCTATCGGTGACTGAGAGACCTAGCGCTCTCGCCTTTCTCTGACGGAATGGAGCAGCGCGATGTCGCAGCAACGCCGCCGTTTCAAACACGAGAAGACCTTCCAAGAACGCCTAACGGAAGAAGCCGTCCGATTTAAAGAGGCTGCGGAAAAACTGCCGCCTGGCAGCCATGCCCAGGAACTGCTTTTGCGACGAGCCCGGCAAGCCGAGACCGCTTCCCACGTCAATGAGTGGCTTTCCTCGCCCGGTCTGCGCACGCCCCAGTGAGCATTGAAACAGCAGAGATGGTGTGGGCTATCCTGAAAGGAGGTCCGAGGATGACATCGCTAGGTTGCGCACGCAAGTCGGCGCCCGAGGACGAACACCAAGACCAGCCGTCGCGCATCGCCCAGGCCCAGCAAGTTGCTGAGGAATACGCCAGCGATCAGCGGGAGATTATCAAGAAGCTCCGCAAGCCGCTCAATTAATTAGGCCGCCTCAATTGGCGGCCTCTTTCGCGCAGGCTGGACCGCACGACAGACTCGCCCATGCGCCGGCGCCGATTGAGGAGAAAGCGCAACCGGCAGTGACACAACAAAGGGTGCGGGGCTTCGGTCCCGCGGCTGACAGGGATTCGTTTAATTTGCGTTGTGTGCACAAGTGAGCAGAACCGCCGAGGCTAGAAGCGCATTATACCGCCGTCACCGCCCGGCTCTTGGCTCCATCGGTGATGAGAACGCCCGGTTGCGCTCCCGCCCACTCGAACAGGAGCAGCGCCGTGCAGCAGCGACGCCCCTTCAAGCAAACACAATCACTCGAAGAACGTCTTGCCGATGAAGCAAAGCGCTTGCGGATAGAGGCACGAGGAACTCCGCCAGGTGTCGAGCGAGAACGGCTAATCCGGCGCGCGCGCCATGCGGAGACAGGTTCTCGCATCAGCGAGTGGCTCACGTCCCCCGGTCTGCAAACGCCGAGGTGAGGCCACCTCAATACCCGTTTCATCCTTTCCCTTACGGCCTCGATCTACGACAGTCGGGTGGCCCGCCCAGACCGCGAAGGATATCCACGTGTTAGCGGAAACCCAGACCGGCCAACCCTTCCTTTCCCTGGTACATGACGCTGGAGCCGAGCGGACGCCGGAAGATCTGCGCGAACGCGAACGGTGGCTGTCGGGACAACGTGAAGCTTTCGAAGCGGCCCTGAGCGACGCTCCGCTGACCACGTCGCTAGGCATCCTCGCGGACGCGGTCACCGACCGGTTCGGCCCAGGCGTGCGGGCGGCGTTCTATCTGGCGGACGACGAAGGCAAGACGCTGCACCATATCGTCGGCATGTCGGACGACTACGCGAAGGCGGTGGACGGCTTTGAGATCGGTCCCGAATCCTTGGCCTGCGGCCTGGCTACCCATCTGGGCAAAGCCGTCCTGACACCGGACGTGAGGCGCGATTCCCGCTGGGAGAAGTGGGTATGGCTGGCCGACGAATTTGGTTATCGCGGTTGCTGGAGTTTTCCGCTTCACACCGCCAACGGCCGCTTCGTCGGGACCTTCGCGGTCTACTGGCCTGGCCCGCGAGAGGCGACGTCACAGGATCTGGAGCGCGTGGAAATCGTCGTCCAGACCGCCGCGATGATCATCGCGCGACATCGGGATGCCGAGCAGCGAAGGACAGACGAGCAAGCGCTTCGGGAAGCACGCAGCCAACTGGAATCCGAGCTTGCGGATAGCGAACTGCTGCGCCAACTCAGCTTCGAACTTCTGGACGAGGATGACGAAAACAAGCTCTACCAAAAGCTGGTGGAAGCAGCGGCCGCGATCATGCAATCCGAAGTATGCACCGTGCAGGTTTTCCACCCGGAGCGCGGTCTCGCCGGCGAACTGCAGATGCTGGCGTCGCGAGGGTTGCCTCCCGCGGGCATCAAGTTCTGGGAATGGGTCCGTGCCGACTCCGGCTGCACGTGCGGCGAGGTCCTGCGGACCGGCCGCCGCGCCATCGCCGAGGAAGTGGCGACCTGTGCGTTCATGGCCGGCAAGCCCGACCGGGAGGCGCTGCTCGAGAATGGCATCCAAGCCGGACAAAGCACCCCGCTGATCGCCCGCAGCGGCAAGCTGGTTGGGATGATTTCGACGCATTGGGCCAATCCGCATCGGCCTCCAGAGCGCGCGCTCCGCATGCTAGATATCCTGGCGCGGTCGGCAGCCGATCTGGTCGAGCGCAAACGCATCGCCGAGACCCAGAAACTCCTGCTCAACGAACTAAACCACCGCGTGAAGAACACGCTTGCCGTGGTCCAGGCCATGGCGCAGCGGACGCTCGCGAAATCGAACGACCCGAAGGTGTTCGCCAAGAGCTTCGGCGGCCGCGTGCAGGCGCTGGCGCGTGCCCACACCATGCTGAGTGATAAAAGCTGGCAGCCCGCCGATCTCCGCGAGATGATCGGCGATCAGATACTTCTGGGGTCTGCGGACGCGGGCCGGTTGACGGCGGTCGGTCCCGTCGTGCGGCTGGATGCGCAGTCGGCGCTGCACATGGCTCTCGTCCTGCACGAACTGGGAACGAATGCCACGAAGTATGGGGCGCTGTCCGTGCCGACCGGCGAAGTATCGGTAGCGTGGACGATCGGCGACGCGCTTCGCATACGTTGGACTGAGCGCGGCGGACCGCGCGTCGAACCGTCTTCGTCGAGGGGCTTCGGCACGACGTTGATTGCCCAGAGCGTGAAGGGTCAGGGCGGTGAGGCGCACATGACTTCCGAGCCGGAAGGGATAACGTGGCGAATCGTCCTTCCGCTCGGCGCCGGCGTTGTCGGCGAACCCGGAACGGAGCCCTCCAAAGCGACGGCCCCGAAGGCCGACGGCAAGGTCGACGCCCGCATCCTCGCGGGGCGCCGCTTCCTGGTCGTCGAGGACGAGCCGCTGATCGGGCTCGACATCGTCGCGGCCCTCGAAGAGGCCGAAGCCGTCGTCGAGGGACCGGTTACGACGGTCGAGGAGGCGTGCGACCTGATCGAACGCTTGCGCTTCGACGGTGTACTGCTCGACGCCAATCTCTACGGTCGCCCGGTGGACGCGATCGTCGCCGCTTTGTCGCGCAGGAACGTGCCCTTCGCATTCGTCACCGGCCACAACAGCGACGGACTGCCGGAAGCTTTTCGGGCGATTCCCATCGTGAGCAAGCCCTGCCGCGCCGAGCAGATCGTCGAGGCGTCGGTACGAATGATCGCGAGGGCGAAAGGCATTGTTCGCTGAAATGGCGGCTTGTCCAAAGGCGAAGGGGCTCCGCAAACCCGGATATTGCCCGCTTAGCGTGGGCGCGGCGGATCGCCGCGGAACTGGCACTACGTGGTCTTTGTCGTAGGAACCTGCTCAACGTTGGCACGTTCAAGCGTTCATGACAAATGATGACACTCCCTCGTCAACCGCGGACGCCGAGCAAAGGATCGACCACGCTGTGGATGCCATCCGCAGCATGTCCCAAAACCTCGCCGACGAAGTCGCGCCTCGTCCGGGCTTGCTCGACAGGTTGAGCGCGGCTACGCGCGAGGCGCCCATCCAGTCACTGGCAATTGCATTCCTTGTCGGTGTCATCCTAGCGCGTCGATGATGCGGTCGCGCGCGCCCATCCCACTTCAGCTTTCTAGAAAAGGCCAGCCTTACTCCGTCCTGTCCGCCATCAGCTTCTCGATCTCGCCGGCGAGCTGCCTAAAATGGATGGCGAGGCGCTGGTAAAGCTCGCGCTTCTGCACAGCCGTCGCGCTTCTGGCGATCTGCTCCGCATAGTCGGCTTCGGCGCGTAGCTTCTCAGCGCTGGCCTTCATGTCTTGCATCGACTTTACCCAAGCCACTGTAAACTCGGCGAGTGTAGCCGGTCGTAAAACGGCCCCGGCGCGAGCCGTTACGCCGGGGCCATCCAAAGTATTTCCATTTCAAATAGCCAGATAGCGTAGTGGGGTACGCATCCGGCGTGTCGATACAAGCGGGAAAAGGCAGCCACGTCTGTCCAATAGTGAACGTAACGCAGATGATGTCGAGCCCACGGAGCGCAATGCTTACGATCGATTGCTCGACGCGCGTGGCGCCAGATAGACTCTGCCCAGCAACTCCTCAAAATGCTGCCCGACTGTCGCATCGCAGAGGCAAGATTTCTGGCGCAGCGCAGCGGCGTCGCTAACCAGGAATGATCCGCGCCCGGTCTCAAGAATGCCTTCGGCTTTGAACGTTTCGATCACCCTGCTGGCATAGCTACGCCCCACGCCCAGCATATTTGCGAGCTGGTCGTGCGTAAGGGGAACGAGATCATGGCCGGTTCGCTCCATGATCGCGACGATCCATTTGGCGGCGCGCTCTTCTATCGAATGCGCGGCGTTGCAAGCGACCGACTGAACCGTCTGCGCGAACAGGCAGTCGGCATAACGCGCAAACGCATCCATCAGCGTAGACGATTTCCGCTTGGCTGTTTCGAGCTTGGCGATCGGCAATCGGATAAATGGGCCGGCCAACCTCACGACGATGCGAGTGTATGCCGGGAGTCTTGCGCGGCTGACGATGCCTCCAACGGCTCCGTCACTTCCGATCTGGACCGCGTCGATCTCGCGACCGTCTTCCATTACGACCACGAACGAAACCAGGCTGGGGCCGCACGGAAAGTGGATCATCTCAACCTGGTCGCCTGGGCCGCAGAGCACCAGTCCCTCTGGGAGGTCGACTTTGTCCAGGTAAGGCGCGAGCAGACCGAAGTCGCTGTCACTGATGCATCGCAGCAAACTGTTAAACGAACGACTCCTGCTCGGCACCCGACGATCCCCTTCGCAAATCACCTGCCGACGTCCCGCATTGTCTGCGCGACGTCATGCAGCGAAAAGAAAGGCGATATCGGGTACCCACAAACTTCGTCGGTACTAAAGTGCACACAAGCAAGAATAAAGCTTGCCGTCGAATGGCGCTCCAGGCCTCCGGAAGGGCGGCGGTGCCTGCCGAGGTGACTAGTGTACAAAAGTGCACAAACACGCACCTGCGTCGGTGCTGCGGGGGAGCGCTGGGGTCATTACATGAGAGCTGAGCTGGTTAGCGTTCTGTTTTATTCTCCGCGCCATGAAAAGCGATCGTGAAATCGAGGTCTTTGTTCAGGCGGCTTCGCCTTTAAGACCATCTAGCCTTGGCGCAGCGCCACGATGGTGGCGGGCTCGTTGCGCCGCTCGTCCTTAAATTCGATCCGGATCGAGACCAGATCCGGCAGCCGCTCGGCGCGAACCCAATCGGCACGCCAAGCCGGTTTGACCTTGGCATCGACGGTGCCGAAATAACCAATCCGGATTTCGCGCACGCCGCTAAGCACCACGACCCGGGTTGCGGCTGGCTCGGGGTTCTCCTTCGAGTGCGCCGCCCCGTTAAGCGCTACGAAGTCCGCAACGATATCGCCGCCGCTTCGTCGCAAGACGACCTTCTGCGGCCCGCCTCGCAGCGACCGTCCCTCGCTCAACCCCACGAAGGAGATCGCCTCGCCGCGACCGTCGAACCCGATGGCGTCTTTTGGACCTGCCCCGTCAAACCGGACCGGGAGCGCCGACCCCACCAGCGCAGCGACGGTCTGGATCGCGGCACTGGTCTCACTCCCGATCTCGCTGGCGCGATCGGCGCCGAAAGCCTGCCGTGCCATCGACAATCCGCCGGCCAGAAAGCCCGTCAGGATCGCCAGGATGGCGAGCGACAGCAGCAGTTCGATCAGCGTCAGCCCCTGCTCGCCCCGCCGGCGCGCAGCAACGCGGGCGATCAGCCGGCTACGGACCGCGCGCGTCATGGCTTCGCCTCGGTCGCAAGCTTCAACGCCGCGAGCTTGATGGCGGTGCCGTCCGGCGCCTCGACGGCTATTTCAACCCAGAACGACTGCAAGGCGCCATTTGCGGGTGCAGGCCGCGCGCCTTGCGCCGGTCGCGTATCGCCGGCGGGACGAAGTTCCGTGACGGTCTGCCGCCACCGGAATTTGTTCGCAACCAAACCTTCCCGGTAGCCCGGCGCAAGCGCCTCGGAAATCCCTGCGGCTTCGAGACGGGACTGCGCAACGCGCAGTGCGGTGCGATTGACCTGCGTGCGCGCATCGGAACGCATCGCCACCACCACGCCGGTCGATATTGCGCCGAGCCCCAATGCCAGGATGACGAAGGCAACGAGGATTTCGAGCAGCGCAAATCCGCGCTCGCTGCGGCGCTTGATAAATACTCGCCTGGATCGCGTGCCCATCATTGGATCAACCGCGGTTCGCCGGTCAGCCAGTTGACGGCGATGCGGGCCGATCGCCCATCCAGCGTCAGCGCGATCTCGCCGCCGGAAGACTGGCCGTCCGGATAGAATCTGATGCCGCCGAGATCGCCGAAGCGTTCCGTCTCGGCAACCACCACCGCGGCAATCATTCCACGCGGCAGATTGTGCATGGAATTCGGCAGGCCGAACCGGGCTTTCTCCACGTCGATCCGGAACAGCGTTTCGGTATTGCTCGACATCGCCTGCGCGCGGGCCAGTTGAAGCGTCGCCGTGACGGAGCGGGCCGTGACGGCGACACGGGTGGCCACGGCTTTTGGTTTAGCGGACAGCGTGCCGGCAAGGACAAGCCCGATGATCCCGATGACCACCAGCAATTCGGCCAGCGTGAACCCGGCTGATGATCGTGGAGCGCGCTTCATTGGAACGCGAGATTGTTGATCGACAGCACGGCGCTCATCACATGCATGATGAGCCCGCCGATGCTTCCGCCGATGACCAGGGTCAAAGCCGGCGTCAGCAGGCCGACCATGCGCTCGATGCGCCGCTGCAGGTCGGCCTCGATCACGCTTGCCACCTGAATGAGCATGGGGCCGAGTTGGCCGGATTCCTCTCCGACGGCGACGAGGCGAAGCGATGCCGGCGGTAACAAGCCATCCCCTTCGAACGCGCGGTGCAGCGGCGTGCCTTCCGGAACACGCTTGATGGCGCCGTCATAGAGCGCATTCAGATGCCGGTTGGTGACGAGCGCACGCGCGGTCTGCATCGCCGACATCAACGGCACCCTTGCGACCAGCAGCGTGCCGAGCGCCCGCGCAAAGCCGCCGGCCTCGCGGTTTCGAAGGAGTCCGCCAATCACCGGCAGCGAGCATTTCAAACGATCGGCGCCAAGCATAACTTCCGGATTTTGCTTCGCCTTGCCCCACAACACGAAACCCGCTGCACCACAAAGAGCGACTGCCAGCAGGACGATCAGCCAGTTGTCCTGAACCTCCTCGAAGAAATGCAGGATGCCGGGAAGCGGAAGGCCGGCATCGACGAAGATCGGCGAGATGCTGGGTATCAGCACGAACACAATGACCACGACCGACACCAGTGACATCAGGATCAGGATCATGGGATAGACGAGCGCGGAGGCAATCTTGTTGCGAATCTCGAGCCGGCGCGCCAGCAATTCGGCGATCTGCTTGAGGACCTGCCCGGTAACCCCTCCGGCTTCGCCGGCAGCCAAAATGGCCCGGTAGTCCGATGGAAACACGTCGGGCCGTTGCGCCATCGCCTCCGAAAGCTGCAATCCGGCCAGAACGTCCTTGAGAAGCCCGTTGGCGAGACGCGCGGTTTTCGGCGCGGCGCCCGGCCCTGCGATGATCCGGAACGCGGTATCGAGTGTCAGCCCGGAATTGGTCAGCGAAGCCAGTTCGACCGTAAAGGCCGTCAGTTCCTTCAGGCTGAAGCGGTTCGATTGAACGAGCTCCCGTTTCCAGACCGACGTCTCGGCTTCACGCGCCGGAGCGGATGGCTGGCCCGAGCGTTCCGCCGTCCGGTCAGTCACGCCGTAGGTTTCGAACGGCGTCAGCCCCGAGCCGTAGAGCGCGTCGATGGCCGCATCGAGGCCTTCGGCAACGATCGTCCCCGCCGTGACCGCGCCTCGCGCCGTATAAGCCTTGTAGTGAAAAGTTGCCACAGGCCGTGCTCCCTTTACGACGCGCGGGTAACGCGAAGGACTTCTTCGAGCGAAGTCTCGCCGGCCCCGACCTTCAGCAGGCCATCCTCGTAGAGCGTGTGAAAGCCTGCTTCACGCGCGATCTGCTCGATCGCGCGCTGGTCCTGGCTCCTTCTTCCGATCGTTTCGCGGATCGCGTCGTCGACCACCAGCAGTTCCGATATCGTGGTGCGGCCGCTATAACCGGTATTGCCGCACGCCTCGCAGCCAACCGGCTCACGGCTGTGCGACCAATCTATTCGCGGATTGCCTGCTATCGCCATCTTGAGTTTGCCATGCGCGCGCTCGCCGTCGCTGTGCGGCCGCGAGCAGACCGGGCAAAGCTTTCTGACCAGACGCTGAGCCATCACGCCCGCAATCGTCGAGGCGAGAAGGTAGCGTTCCAGTCCGATGTCGATCAGGCGCGTAATCGCGGCAATCGCACTGTTGGTGTGCAAGGTCGAGAACACCAGATGGCCCGTCAGCGACGCCTGGATGGCGATGCGCGCGGTTTCGAGATCGCGGATTTCGCCGATCATGACGATATCAGGGTCCTGGCGCAGGATTGAGCGAAGCGCCGTCGGGAAGTCGAGACCAATCTGGGGCTGGACCTGGATCTGATTGATCCCCGAGAGCTGATACTCGATCGGATCTTCCACGGTGAACAGCTTCAGTTCGGGTCGATTGAGATCCTTCAACGCAGTGTAGAGCGTCGTCGTCTTGCCGCTTCCGGTCGGGCCGGTGACCAGAATGATGCCGTTCGGAAGCGCCATCAGGCGCTGGAGACATTCTTGCGTCCTGCCGTCGAGCCCGAGCTTGGTGAAGTCGAGCTCCACCCGGGTCCGGTCGAGGATTCTCATCACGACGCTTTCGCCGAACACCGTCGGCAAGGTCGAGACACGGATGTCGATCTCGACGCCGCGAACCACGGTCTTGATGCGGCCGTCCTGCGGCAATCGCCGCTCGGCGATGTCAAGCTTGGCCATGATCTTCACGCGCGTCGTCAGTGCTGCCCGCAGCGTCGCGGGCACGAGGCGCTCCTGCTGCAAAAATCCGTCGACGCGGAATCGAACGGCGACGGCGTCGCGTCCGGGTTCGATGTGCACGTCGGACGCGCCACGCTCGACGGCCCTTGCAATGATCTGGTTCACCAGACGGATGACCGGCGCTTCGTTGGCGATATCGCGCAGGCGCTCGACGTCGAATTCGCTGCCGTCGTTGCCTGATATCGCGATGTCGTCGGTTTCCTCAGGCGGCGTCTCGGACGCCGCGTCCTGATACAGCGTCCGCAAGGCGCGCTCGATTTCCGCCGGAGCAATCACGGCGAGATCGACGCGCACGTCGAGCATGTAGCTGATGGCCTTTACGGACTCATCGACAAAGGGATCGGCGGTGGCGATCAACAGGCGCCGGCCGTCGAACGAGATCGGCAGGATCCGATTGGTCTTGAGGAAAGAGAACTGCAAGCGGTCCGGCAGGACGGGACGGGACGGGATTTCCGCCGGTTCGATCAGAGGAAGACCGCAATAGGTCGCGTAGGCCAGACAGAGGTCGGCCTCGGAGATCAGACCGAGTTTGACCAGCACGAGATCGAAACGCTCGGAAGCCGCTTCGGCGGCCCGCCGGGCCCGGCCGACGGCGGCGGCATCGACCAGGTCCTTGCCGACCAGAAGGTCGGCAAACGCCTGCGCGAAGCCGGCGTCCCTTGGCCTTGGCAATTCCGTTCCCCGGCTTGGCGGCGCGGCCGGGCGCAACAATTGCTGGATATCGAATGACATTCGCGCACTCGGCGGTGGGGTCTGCGTCGGCGCGATTCTAGGGGGTTTTGATTAACCAAAGCTTTGACGCTTTGTTTGCCATTCCCGCGTAAATATCGACCGAGGACGCAAGGTTAGGCCGCTGGCCGGCCCAGCAAGGCTTATCGACGTGGCAATCCGGCCAAAGGCTCGAACACACCGATTCCCCGTCCCTGATCGGCCGGAATGCCCCTCCCTGCTCCACTCCAAGGCCCGACAATCAGGCTTCGCACTGGTCGCGGTAATCTGGACGTTGGGCCTGATTACGCTGCTTGGAATGGCTGTCATCGTCGGCGCGCGTTACCGCACCAAGACGTCGTCGAACTACGCCTCGGTGACCGCAGCCGAGATGGCGGCAGAGAGTGCCGTCAACCTGGCGATTGCCACGGCGCTGACTGCTGCGCCCGAACAAGCCGTTAATTTTCCGTTGCGGTGCCGATTGCCCGGCGGCGAACGCGCCACGATCACGGTCGAGGAAGAGACCGGAAAGATCGACCTGAACACGGCGAGCCCGGCCGCATTGACGCGCCTCTTCACTGCGCTCACGGGCGATCAGTCGAGAGGAGGTCGCATCGCCTCGCAGATCCTCGAATTCCGCAATCCCAAGGCGCAGGGCACGGCGGCCACCAAGCCGACCGAAGCACGCTTCACGACCGTGATGCAACTGGACCAGATCGACGGCATGTCGCCTCGGCTGTTTCGAACAGCGCTTCGCCATGTCACGGTTCGCTCCGGGCGGCCGGAGCCCGACATGGAAGCCGCCTCCCCCGCCATGCTTAGACTGCTCAGTGTCGAGCCGAAGCAGGCGACCGCCAAGCGAGGGCTGCCCACAGGCGGCAGCATGACCATCCGCGCGGACATCAGCGCCTCAGACGGCACGCGCTTCATACGGGAAGCACTGGTTTCGCTGGAGGGCGGTAACGGGCGCCCCTACGTCATCCGCGAATGGCGGCGCGGGGATATCGATTCATCAAGCTCGCGGCAGGAGCGTCCCCAAGGCGCGGCGCGCGCGTGCCTGCAAGTGCGCGAAGCAGCGGCAAGCTGACCTTCCATCGACTCCAAAAGCTGCAACTAGCCTTTTGAATTGAGCACGACCGGTGGCGGCAGAGGTGGTGGCGGCGGCGGACGGACCGAGCCTTCGAGTTTTAAACGCTCCTCGACGACGGCGGGGCCCGGCTCCATCACGGTGCAGCCCTTGTAGCGCTGCAGATCCGCCAGCGCGTCGAGCCGCCTGCGTTCATCGATGAGCTGCTTGGGCGCATCCAGCGGATATCGTTCGTAGCCGTAGCCGGCCAGCGGCCCCACCGACAGCCAATACTCCAGCCGTGCGGCGCGCCGCGCCGCATAACGGAAGGACGCCGCGATACCGTTGCAACTCATGGATTCATCGACCGGCAAGACGGCATAGGGCGGCGGCGGTTCGATGATCGGATAGGCATAGGTCACACAGCCGGCCAGCGAGCAGGCCATGCTCGACAACAGCGAGAAATTCCTCAAACAGGCTGCCGCTCGTTTCGTCACTGTGACGTTATCCGCTGCATCGTATTGGCCGGCGTGCGCTCGCGCGACGTCGTGTGGGGCATGTAGACATGCATCTTGCGCCGGTATTCCTCCGTCACGAGACGGCCTTCCGTGCCGTCGCGGACAACCTTGGGCGTGATCAGGATGACGAGTTCGGTCTTCTGGACCTGATCGCCCCGGTTCGAGAACGCGGCGCCGAGCCCGGGTATGTCGCCGAGCAGCGGGATCTGGTTGCTGGTCTTGTTGGCCTGCTCCTGGATCATGCCGCCGAGCGCGAGGACCTCGCCGTCGTTGACGACGACGGTGGTCTTCACCCGACGCTGCTGGATGGTCGGCGAGTCGATCCCGGATGACGTGGTTTTCACCACGGCGCTGACTTCCTGCTCGATCTCGAGCTGTACCCGGCCGCTCTCATTGATGCGCGGCGTCACCGAAAGGATCACGCCGGTGTCCTGCATGGTGATCGAGTTGACGATCGCCGTTTGCGCCGTCACGGTGCTGGTCGCGGTCTGCGTGGTGATCGGCACCTGATCGCCGATCTGCAGCCTGGCCGTCTTGTTGTCGAGCACCATCAGCGAAGGTGTCGAAATGACATTCACGCGTGTGATCGCGTTCAATGCGCTGAGCGTCGACGCGATGCTGGCTGCGTTGACGGCATAGTTGAACCCGGGAAATACGGATGCGACGCCGCCGGTCAGCGCATTTGTGAACGTGGCGGTCGGCGTGCGGTTTTTCGCTAGCGCCCATTGCACGCCATACTGCAGCTTGTCGTTCAGCGCCACCTCCGCGATGACAGCTTCGATCAGGACCTGGCTGGCGACGACGTCGAGCCCCTGAATGACACGAAGCACGCGCTGGTAATCCCGCTCATTGGCCATGATGAGGAGCGAGTTCTTTGTCTCGTCGGCGACGATCTTGAGCGGCGGTTCATCGCCCACCCTGCTGGAGGACGGAGACGAAGATGGCTCCACCGAATCCGGCGCCAATGTTTCCGTCTCGTTGTTCAAAGCGCGCTGCAAGCTTTGCAGATCGTTGCCGGAACTGACTCCGCGAAGCCCGATCCCTGCACCCTGATCGATATCCGGCGTCGCGCCACCTGCTCCCAGCGATTTTGCCGAGCTTGCCGAGAAGCTCGCCTGCTTCGATCGCGGCGAAACGCTGCGCGTCGGCGGCTTCACCACCTTCATTTCATTCGCGAACATGGATTGCAGTACGCCGGCGAGCTCCGCCACCGGCCGGTTCTGCACCTGATAGACGTGAAGCTGCCGCTCGGAGCCTGCTGCCTTGGCATCGAGCCGCCTGATCCAGTTCTGCGCTCTCGGCAAATAGCTCGGCTGCGAGGTCACGACCAGAATGGCGCCAAGCCGGGTGTTGGCGATGAACCTCACGCGGCCCTTGAGCGGTCCCTCTTTTTCGGCCGCGAAGATCGCCTTCAGTTCGTCGACCATTTTTTCCGGCTGGGGCGTTTTCACCGGAACGACGGCAAACGACATGCCCTTCATGACATCGACGTCGAAGACCGAAATCGAGTCGAGCATGCTTTCGATTTCCGCCGGCGAGCCCTTGAGCGCGAGAATGTTGCGCGCATCGTCGGCCTGCACGATGGCGCCCTTCGGCACCATCGGCTCCAGCACGCGGGCGACTTCGGTGGCGGAAACGTATTTCAGGGAAACGACGCGAATGCCGTTGCCGGCAATGGCGCTCTCGGCCGGACCATCGCCGGTCGCAATCACGCCCGTGGCCGCCTGGTCGGCCGGCGCAATCCGGTAGGTGCCACGGCTTTGCACCAGCACCGCGCCGATCGGCACCAGCGCGGTCTGGAACATCTCCATCGCCTCGGCCTTGCTGACCGGACGCGTCGTTTGCACGGAAATGACGCCGTCGACGCGAGGGTCGACGACGTAGTTCACGCCGATCATGTCGCCGAGGACGGTCTTGGCGGCCTGCTGAAGCGGAACGCTCGCCAGATTGAGAACCACGTTCCCGTCCGCCCCTGCGGTCTTCCGTTTTGAATACGTCCCGCCGATCATGCTGCCGCTGCCGCCATCGATGACGGCAACGGCCTGCGACGAGGGTGACGGAAGCGGCACGGCGCCCGTAGGGCCGCCGTCATATGCATAGGTTTGCTCGAGGGAAACCGGCTGTCCTGAAGCCAGTCTGGGCTGTGACACCGTGGTCAAAGGCGTCGTGGTGGTAGTGGTGCAGCCCGACACAACGAGTATAGCCGCCGAACAGGCGGCTAATCTCGTCGCAAGGCTACGAGAAGGCAACAAAGGCAAAACCCCCAACGACTTCGCGCCGTGGACGATTTTTGGCGCGTAAATATTTGGTAAAACATCATAGTTAATCGACAGTAAATCGGCCGGCCCGCTGGAGGCGTGCAGCCAGGATGCGTCCAGGAAAACCTGGAAAAATAGCGGGAGAGGACCATAGGTCCGGTTCGGACCCATCAAAATGACCCCAACGGCGACCGGCGGCTGGCTGGATCGGGACGGAGCTGCTATATTTAATCCGCCCCGCGCTCTCGGCTTTGAATGTCAGGATGACGGTATGATGAACCTTGTCACAGCTCCCGTGAGCGAGAGCTTCTCGATCGTTGGGACGTGCATCAACTGCACCGCTCCGGCCAGTCTGCTCGCAACGATGACCATCATCGCCATCGGCGCTGCATTGACATTTCGCTCCGAACGCCGCAACAGCGCGTCCAGCAAGGCCTGAGCGAAGCAGTCAATCGGTCAGACGAGATCGTCGGGATCGTATTCGACGAACTTCTTGTAGATCCAGCGCCTGCCGTCGTGCCGGCGCCATACCTTGCCCCACAACAGCCGCCCCGTGATCGAGCGCCTCGGCATGATGACCGTCCAGAGATGCCAGGTGTCCGCCCAGGTCCGCTCGGGATTGAGCGATGTGACTTGAAAGAGATTATAACGGCTCATCGCGCTGAACTCCGGCATTGAAGGCAAATCGCGCCGAAATAAATAACAGCGCGGTCACACCTCAATGTTGTCTGGGACGAAGGGAAGCCACCTTGGCCGTAACGCATTCGAGTTTGCGCCGGAGCTCGCACACTTCCTGATATTTTTGCGCGAGATCTACGGACCGAGCCCGCGATTTACGCTTGGTGACGACCTTCCGATGCGGTTGATTTCGCTTCATGCTTCATCATAGCTTCGCCGATGAATGGCTCAATCAAAGCCGTGGATTAAGCTAACCCGTCAACCTTACTGGGCCGCATTCAATCTCAACGTGTGCACGCAATGAACCCGGCTGGGATTTCGCGCATCGTTCCGCGCAAGGGAACCCGTAAATTGACGGGCGAAATCAAATAAACCATTCTGCTACGAAATGACGGCATGGCCTCGCGCGGCTGCGCCATTTCATGTAGTGAATACCGGTAAACCCATTAATCTCAACGTATTGAATGGCAAATTATGCGCGCAGTATTGCTGGCGGGTGGCCTGGGAACTCGGTTTGCCGAGGAAACCGATGTTCGTCCCAAGCCGATGATCGAAATCGGCGGCAAGCCGATTTTGTGGCACATCATGAAGATCTACTCTAGCCACGGCATCAACGACTTCATCATCTGCCTTGGCTACAAGGGCTATGTGATCAAGGAATACTTCTCCAACTACTTCCTGCATCAATCGAACGTCACTTTCGACCTTCGCGAAAACAGGATGGAGGTTCTGCAGAAGCACGCCGAGCCGTGGCGGGTGACGTTGATCGACACCGGCGAAGAGACCATGATCGGCGGGCGCATCAAGCGAATCCTCCCCTATATCGGCGATGACGACGCCTTCTGCCTGACCTATGGCGACGGCGTGGCCGATATCGACATCACCGAAAGCATCGCCTTCCATCGCCGCGAGGGCCGTCTGGCGACCGTGACCGGCACGCAGCCGCCCGGCCGCTTCGGCGCCATCAACCATCAGGGCAGCCGCGTTACCGGCTTTCAGGAAAAACCGCGCGGCGACGGCAACTGGATCAATGGCGGCTTCTTCGTGCTTTCGCCCAAGGTCGGCGATTACATCGAAGGCGACGCCACCGTTTGGGAAAAAGAACCGATGACGAACCTGGCAACCGATGGCCAGCTCAGCGTGTTCCTCCACGACGGATTCTGGCACCCCATGGATACGTTGCGGGACAAGCGATATTTGGAAGATCTTTGGTCAAGCAATAAAGCTCCCTGGAAGAAATGGTAGAGAAGAAAGATTCCATGCGTATTCTTATTACCGGTTCGATGGGCTATGTCGGCCCCATCCTTACGCGTCACCTCCGGCAGAAATTTCCAGACGCCGAATTGATCGGCTTCGATACTGCATTTTTTGCCCACAATCTCACCGGGGCGGCCAGGCTGCCCGAGTCGCTGCTGGACCGCGTGCATTTCGGCGATATCAGAAACTTTCCGCCGGAACTGCTCGATGGCGTCGATGTCGTCGTCCATCTGGCGGCGATTTCCAACGACCCAATGGGGAAGGAATTCGAAGGCGTCACCGAAGCAATCAATGAAAAGGCCAGCGTGGCGCTTGCGCAGATGGCGGAGCAGCGCGGTGTCGGCCGCTTCGTATTCGCTTCGAGTTGCAGCATTTACGGCGCCGCCGAAGGTCACCCCAAGCGCGAAAGCGACTCGCTCAACCCCCTCACCGCCTATGCACGGTCCAAGGTTGCGATGGAAAACGCGCTCCGCGCAAGCAACGCGGGCGAAATGACGGTCACGTGCCTGAGATTTGCGACCGCTTGCGGCATGTCGGATCGTCTCCGGCTGGACCTCGTCTTGAACGACTTTGTCGCGAGTGCGCTGGCCACCGGCGAGATTACCGTGCTCAGCGACGGGACACCGTGGCGGCCGCTGATCGATGTGGCCGATATGGCGCGGGCGATTGAGTGGGCCATCGGACGTGACACCAACCAGGGCGGACGGGTTCTTGTGGTGAATGCCGGCAGCAACACAGGAAATTATCAGGTCCGCGATCTGGCCCAGGTTGTGGCCGCTGAGCTGCCCGGAACCCAGGTCAGCATCAACACGGCGGCGCCGCCGGACCTGCGCTCTTATCAGGTTGATTTTTCACTTTTTGCCGAACTGGCTCCTGCGCATCTGCCAGCAGTCCCGCTCGCCCAGTCCGTCCGAAACCTCTATGCCGGACTGAATGGAATGGGATTCTCGGACAAGGAGTTTCGCACGTCCTCCCTGATGCGGCTCAAGACGCTCAAGGACCATATTGCGGTGGGTCGGCTGTCTGCCGACCTCCGCTGGCAATAATCTTGAAAGGCTTACATCGTGAAGTTTCACCCAACGCCGCTTCATGGCGCCTACACGATCGAACTCGAAAAGCGCGGTGACGACCGGGGTTTTTTCGCACGCTTTTTTTGCCAGAAAGAATTCGAAGCGGCCGGCGTGCCGATGCCGATCGTTCAGATCAACAACTCCCTGAGTGCAAAAGCCGGCACCCTGCGCGGGATGCACTATCAATTGGCGCCTGCCGCAGAAATCAAGGTGGTGCGCTGCATCCGCGGCGCCCTCTATGACGCCATCGTCGATCTGCGGCCGGATTCCCCGACCTTCGGCAAGTGGTTCGGCGTTGAACTCACCGCGGAAAACCGAACGATGATTTTCGTTCCGCAAGGTTTTGCGCACGGCATCATGACGCTCACCGACGACACCGAAGCGTTCTATCTGGTGAATGCGTTCTACGCTCCCGAGCACGAGCGCGGCTTGCGCTTTGACGATCCGCGATTTGGGATCGAGTGGCCGCGGCAGCCCGTGGAAGTTTCGCCCAAGGACAGCAGCTGGCCGGACTTCGACCCGGTATTCCATGGCGTCGAATCCCTGAGAGGCCTGACGTGAGAATCCTTCTGACCGGCGGCAGTTCGTTTACCGGTCTATGGTTTGCGCGCAGCCTTGCCGCGAAAGGCCATACTGTCGTCGCGCCCCTCAGGGGCAGCGATTATTCGGGCTTGCGCGGCAATCGCGTGGCCGAGCTTCGCCGTGTTGCTGAAGTCATCGAAGACTGCCCGTTTGGCTCGGACCGCTTTCTCGATCTTGCGGGAACGGGTTCATGGGATCTGTTGTGCCAGCATGCGGCGCAAACCGGCGACTATCGCAATCCGGACTTCGACGTCATTGGCGCCGTCGCCGACAATACGAAA
This sequence comes from Bradyrhizobium sp. SRL28, assembly GCF_018596315.1. Taxonomy (GTDB): domain Bacteria; phylum Pseudomonadota; class Alphaproteobacteria; order Rhizobiales; family Xanthobacteraceae; genus Bradyrhizobium. The sequence goes on from NZ_JAHEAG010000030.1 coordinate 66,404, forward strand.
AATCTTGTCGCGGTCCTGAAGAAGATGATGGATCGCGGCTCGGCAGGCGTCGTACTCACCGGCTCGGTATTCGAACAGGACGAAGGTGCCGGCGATGCGCCGCTGAGGGCCTTTTCACCCTACGGACTGTCGAAAGGCCTTACCTGGCAATATTATCGCTTCCTGAGCGAGACCCTGCATTTCAATCTTGGGAAGTTCGTGATCGCGAATCCCATTGGACCGTTCGAGGAGCCGCGGTTTTGCAACTATTTAATACGTTCCTGGTTCAAGGGCGAAGTTCCGGCGGTACGGACACCTCTGTACGTGCGAGACAACATTCATGTTGATTTGCTGTCGAAAGCCTACGCGACCTTTGCTGAGAGCGTGCCCCTGCATCAGGGCATAACGAAGCTCCATCCGAGCTTCTATGTCGAAAGCCAGGGCGCCTTTGCCCAACGCTTCGCCGCTGAAATGTCACCCCGCCTTGGGGTTGCCTGCCCCGTCACGTTGCTGCAGCAGGAGGACTTCACCGAACCGATGGTCCGGATCAACACCGACCGGATTGACGGGACGGGATTGGGCTGGAGCGAAACATCGGCTTGGGACGCTGAAGCTGAATTCTATAAGCAGACCGCAAAATAACTATCGAAGCTGCGCCTCCACGACCACATGAGGCCGTGACCAAACTCTATCTACTACTGCTCCGGCAGCTTTGCCTGCACGTTTGGGCCTGGCTGTCACATGCGCTCTGGCAGGGAGCCCCGAGCGTGGTTGGGCATACGCGCTTGCAGGAATCATTCTGAGTGGCGCAGTTGGCAAGGCAGGCGTCGCTGGTGGCGTCGGCCAGGCGCAACTTGCCGATCGAGACGTTGTTTTGACCTGCGACGGCGGTTCCAATCAGCAGCAGGGACAACGCTGCACAGAGCGCGAGCTTCATGGAACCTCCGATTACACAGCCTTTGCGGCTGCCAAAATACGCCTATGCGCGGCGGCGGCGAGGACCATCGCCGCCGGCTTCCGGCTTGCCAATCACGAACTCCTCGATCTTGTGACCGGTCTTTAGCGCGGCCGTGAGCCAGCGCGGCTGCTTCCCGCGACCCGACCATGTTTCGGAAGGCTCGTCGGGATTTCGATACTTTGGGAATACGCGCGGGTACTTCCGGCGCTCGCGCGGCGCATTTCGGGCATCCGCAGATTCCGATTGGCGCATCTCCTTCTCACGTCGAAGTTGCGCCAACCGCTTCTCGAGCTCGCGCTTTTCCGACGTCAATCGAACCGACAAGACCTGACTGAGCTCCTCGTGGAGCTGCCATAACTCGTCTACAGACATTCCATCGAAATTTGGCTTCTTGTTCATCCCGCCTGTGACCATCACGATTCGCAACAAACTATAAGTGCAGCGGCGAGCCTTTCCAGCAAAATTGTAGACTTGGCAACAAATCTCCGTAAAAACGCGGGTTTGCAGAGCATCAAACCTAAGTGGTTCAAATATCTCTCAAATCATGATCAGTCCGGAATCTTTCCGGAGGCCTGCTCGAGATTATTCGGGCGGACAGGTGTCAATACACCGCAGACGGCAAGATTCTTCACACCCACGGGTTGAAAGAATCCAACATTTGGCTGATCACGAGCGTCACGATGTCTTCTCGTCAGTAGGCGTTGCGCTTGCGCAATACCTCGAAGAAGGTCTTGATCAGGATCTGGATGTCCAGCCACAGACTCCAGTTGTTGATATACCAGAGGTCGAGTTTTACGCGTTCGGAGATGTGCTCGATCGTGGGCGTGCCCCCGCGAGCTCCGTTGCATTGCGCCCAACCGGTCATGCCGGGCTTGACGTGATGCCGAAAAGCATACTCGCTCAAAACCGTCTCAAAATAATTGTCATGGGCCAGCGCATGCGGCCGCGGACCGATCAGGGACATATCGCCCTTGAGGACGTTCAACAGCTGAGGCAATTCGTCGATACTTGCCGATCGCAACAGCCGGCCAATCGACGTCACCCGGGGATCGTCGCGCGTGGCCTGCACCACGGCGGGCCCGTTTTCCTGCACGGTCATGGTGCGGAATTTGAACATCATGAACTGCTTGCCATTAAATCCCTTTCGGAACTGCCGGAAAATAACCGGCCCGGGACTGTCAAGCTTGATGGCGAAAGCCGTGAGCGCCATGATGGGGAGAAAGAACAGCAGCGCCAGGGCCGCGATGACGATGTCCATCACGCGCTTGACGAAGCGTTCCGCGGCACTGAGTGGCGCACGTTGAATTTCGATGGCGAGGACGCGCTGACGCGCCGACGACGCATAATTCGTCAACGTTCGAACCCGCATGTCGGGCAACAGCCGCACCGCTACCGGAAGCGTCTTGACGTGCTCGCGGATGAACTCCAGCCGAGACGTATCCTCCCAGGGCATCGCAAGCAAGACTTCCCGGCAATTGTTGCGCCTGACAAAGTTTGCGGCTGAATTGATAACGCTGACGTCGTTGGCGTCGCGCTTCACCGGATCGTCTTCCGAACTGAGCGTGAAGCGGTTGACTTCGGACGTACCGAAGAAAACCAGGAGATCCCGGGGCTCCAACGCTGATATCTCGTGAAAATCGCCGATCAGCACGATATCCCGCCGGCCGATCACGCCACGCGAAACGGCAGCCGCCAGGACCACCTTGGTGCCCTTCCTGACGGCGAGTAGTCCTACCGGCGCAGCAAAATAGAACACCACGAAGGCGCCGCGCGAATAATCGACGCCGATCTTGAGCAGAAACGCAAAGAAGGCGAGCAGCAACCCTGTCGTAAACCAGCAGATCAGTATTTCGCCGATCTCGACGCGCGGTTTGGCGCTGTCAGGAAAATCGTAATAACCGCTGCCGCTCATGCGCAGGATGTAAATGAAGCTGGCCAACAACCCGACCGCGCAATGCGGGAGAATGTTCGGCACGTCGTTGCCGACGGATAGTTGATAGCCAATGCCCCCTGCCACGCTGGACAGCAGGATCACGAAGGCATCCGCGGTCGATAACAGATAGGGGACTGCGTTGCTGGAGAAACGAGCGGGAGAACCGCCAGCGGAATTGTCGAGCTGGCCTACCTTGTTGCCAATATCCGCTCCGATCGACATGAGAAAAATGCCCGCGCAGTATCACTGATACCAACAGTCAGATTACTGGCCAGAGACCATAAATCCGACAGACCTTCAAAGGCCCAAGTAACTCTTCGTTAATACCCGTGACCATACACTTGGCCGGAGTGCAACGCAACATTTAATCAGTTTGAATGCGCCTTTAATCGTATTCTGGAGCCAGTTAGCGATGTTGCCCATCCTCGCCTGCGGTGCCGGCATCTATGTGGGCCTTCACTTCAATATTTTGGCGCTGCTCCCGCTCTCCCTATTGGGCGCCGGGGCGTATATCGTCTCGGCCTGGGCTGGCGGCCAAGGTTTACTGGATAGTATAGCCGTCGTGTTGCTTCCGGTTATCACCGTTCAGGTGGGGTATTTTCTAGGCCTGACGACCCGGCCGGCATATTTACATTTGCGATCCCGGCTCAATATTCGGCACTCAGAGCGGGTATAATTCGACAATACGATTTAAACGCGGATTATCCGCAATTTCCGCGGCGCGCAGCCCCTACCGCACCTTGTCCGCGAAATACCGGCTGAAGACTTCCTGAATGTCGCCCAGACCGCCAAGCTGACGCTCGAGCTCCTGTGTGCGTTTTTCGCCGCTTGCCATTTGCTGCTCGTATTCCTTGATCCTGGCCGCGTCCTTGGCGTCGCGCGTCAGATATTCATCATAATCAGTGCCTGTGGCAAAGGCAGCCTGATCGCGGGCCGCATCGACCCGCGCACGCAGGGCGTCCCTCTCTTTCCGGATCGACGCGACTGCGGCCTCAACGGCGGCCGAAATCGAGCCGAGCCGTTCGCTGTCGGTCTGAGCATCGCGCTCTGCGGAACGAACCTTGAAAGCTCGTGCCATATCGAGTCTCCTTGGTGCACTGGTTTTCGCTGCACTGCTCCGCTGGCGGTAGACCGCCAGACCACCCGTTGGAAGGAAGTTTTGTACAGCCTATCGAACCGCTGCTCGATCAACAACGTTGCATTTTTTTGAAAAAACGAAAGGCTGGATTCTTGGATGATTCGGATTTTCCGGGATAGCAACGACCGTGCAAGCGTATAGGTTTGCCAAGCATATGCCGAGGTGACGACCGGACAAAAGCAAGATGAGATTTCGAGACACCTTGAAATTTGCTCTTGAACTGTTTGTGCCTGAAAAGCTCATGCACCCAGGCGGGAGTTCTGCGTCCGATCCGGAGCCCGAAGCTTCGCAGAATGTTCCGACAAATCTCGAGGCCGAGGAAACCGCCAAGCGCGGAAAGGCCCGCCGGATTATCGAGGAGCTGGACCATGGCCAGTTTGGCGGTCCCTCGTTCGGTCCGCAAACGATCGAGTTGATGTCAAAGGCGCTGGAAGGCGCCGAGGCTTCCTTGCCCGAGCCGGCATCGGACCAGCAGCTTCGATTGATCGCAGCCATGATCTTGAAGGTGGCCGGCGACGGCGAGCGCGATCCGATCCGCCTGAAGGCCACGGCGATGTCTGCCCTGGGGTCGGTTGCCGGCAATGCGGACGAAAAGCCGCCGTCGACCTGACAGCAAGCGCCGCCGAAAGAAGGGGCTGCGTGGGTTGCTGACGCGGCATGCGCCTGATCGGACCGGGTGATTTGCCACTAAAGCGGATGGCAAGCTAGCGGATGGCAAGCTATAAGCCGGTCGGGCGGTCGCCTGATCGTCTCGCCCGCTCTGCCCCAAGGACAATCAAAGTGGTTCATCGCGAAGCTCCTAAATCGATCCTGGTTCACGTGCTGTTTGGACTGAGGAAACTGTTGGGCGTTGCGACATTTGCCCTGATCATTGTCCTGCTGGGCCCGAAGCTGTTTGTCCTGTTCGACAATCCGAAGAGCGCAACGATCCCGGCCAAGCTGTTCGAGGCGCGCGAATACATTCTCAGCAAATCGGTGCCGGTGCTGCATCGATATGTGCCGACCAACATTGCCGGCAGCGATCGCTCCGACTGGATCCTCATTGGCCTCGCCATCGTCATCACTGTTTTCTCGGGCGCGCTCGCCCAGCGCGCGCTGACCGCCTCGAACCGGCGGCTTTTGCGAAAGTCGGCCCAGGCATGGCGCCGAAAAGAGGGTGTGAAACCGGGCTCCAAGCTCGACGCCGAACTGGAAACGACGCTGCGGCTGGCGGAAAGCGGCAAGGCCGTGAACCGTCAGGAGTTGCTGCGGGTGTTTGCCGAAACCAAGAAGAAGCTCGACACGTTCGGCCGTGAAGTGGCCTTCCTTGCCATCGACGTGGTCGGCTCGGCGGGGATGAAGGCCGGCGAAGACCATGCTTCAATTCAATATGACTTCGAAGAGTATCGAAAGCTCGTGGAGCGCATCTTTCGCGCCAGGGGCGTGTTGAAGACGGCATGGACGCCCGACGGCGTGATGGCATGCTTCGCCCATGTGGAGGACGCTTGCCAGTCAGGCAAGGACGTCATCAAGAGTCTCAAGGTGTTCAACAGCGAGGTGAAGGTGACCAAGGCAGACTTCGCCGTTCGCTGCGGCGTGAACGCGGGTCTGGTCTATTTCGACGACTCTACCCCCCTCGAGACGATCTCGGACCGCGTCATCGACGTCGCCGGGCACATGCAGAAGAACGCCGAGCCGAATACCGTGCTGGTGGCACGCAAGATCATCGAGCCATTGCGTCAGCTTGAGGAATTTACCCACACCTCGCAAGTGATCGATGGCTACGAAGCCAGCGTGTGGCGCAATACCGGCTCTTAAGCCACGTTCGCCCTCCCCGCATATTAGCGCCATCATGCGGCGCATTTGCGAGAAGACTTGGCGCCTCAAATGTATGTCGAACGTGCCTATCAAGTGGCCGCGAAGCATGCGGAGCTTCATCCCGATCCCACAACTGAAGGTGGGCAATTCCACCGGGCCAGCGGCAATCGTTTGCAGGTCAACGAGCCGCAAATCCGAAATAAAATGGAGTTGGAGTATCTGATTTCAATTCTTTGAAGGGAAAGAGGCCGCCAACTGAGGCGGCCCCTCGATCTCAAATCAGGGCTGACCGGATTAAGCGGCGCGAAGCGCGGTGTTGTTCTTGCGGCGATAAGCCATGAATCCGACACCAGCGAAGCCAAGGATCATCATCGCCCACGTCGACGGTTCGGGGACAGCGCTTGTGAACGTCGCCGAGAAGGTGGCGTCGAAATGATTCGCTGAGGACCAAGAACTTTGAGTTTGACCAGGCGTTGGGAGCGGCACGGTGTCGGCATAGATAGTGCTCCACACCAAAGTGCCAAGATTGGAGTTAGAGTTAACGTTGTTGCAGCCACTAAAACTTAAACACGAACCAAAGCTCGCTATGCCGGCGTTACCAGCGATTCCGTACGTGCTCAGGAACGCCACATATGCCTGGCCCTGCGTGACGTTGAGCCCAATGGGCGAGAAGTCGAGAAGGCCGGCTCCATTTCCGGATATCACCGGGCTCTGCCAGAGCATTGTGGTCGGCTTGGAGCCATCCCACGCGTACACTGCCCCATATAACGAAGTGATGGTCGAGTTTTTCAGGGTAAACTGAAAGTTAGTAAGCGCCCCCGTGATAGGAGCAGTGAATGTCTCACCCATGAATTGGGTTTGCTGACCACCAATCGGAGCGCCAGAAAGAGGGCCATTGTTGTAATTGTTTACTGGGTTGCTGATAACAACAGCTGACGCAGGGGATGCACTTAGCGCCGCGATGCAGGTTATCGCGGCCACTGCCGCGGCTGTCTTGATACTGTTCATAATACTTCCTTGATATGCTAAGCTTAGCCTCGCCTCAGACAAGGCTTTCCTGGCCGCTGTTGCATGGCGGCAATTTACCGTCGTTTACCCTTATTAAATCACTGTGACGGTTGCGTAACATTTCCGGTTTTCTTCCGGACCGCTGCTGCGCAGTAAATGCGCCGCTTCAAGATCAAAGCGGGCATCAACCTCGGTGCGTCACGCTATCGCTTCCATGAGTGATGCGGGCTTGTGTCGGTCGTGCCGACACCAACGCTAGCGCCAGCAAAAAACGCAGCCGCGAAAAAACCACTGCGGCCGTATGAAGTAATCGCCTCCGAAACTCTCCTGTCCAATTGCCGATAACCGATTTTCAATTCGGACCGGTGCCGATCGTGCCGGCCGCGTCACGGGCAGCGATTGCAAAAGTCGGACGACAGGCCCATGGAATGCGCTTCGCCATGGACGGTCATTTCAAAGCGCGGGAGATTTAAGACGGAACATCACGACCGGATCAAATGATTCCGAGGCGGATTTTATGGGAAGTAAGCCCCTAAAATCGCTGGAGTCTTTTAACTACCCCACGTTGACCGCCAGAAAATTATATCCTATTGTCACACTCTAATTTATTAATTCATTTCCAGCGGTGGCGGCCGTGGATACAAAAACCAGCTCCGATTTGAGACGATTGCGTTACGCCCTTGAGGCGGTTTCCGCGGATTTGGATGCCATTGAACAACGGCCGCATCCTTCGCTTCGTTCGGCCGCAGCAAACCTCGAGGCAAATCGGCGCGACGGCCTTGAGACATTCGTCAATCACTTTGATTTTGCGGTAAAGCGCGGCGTCCTGCGGTAGACAAGCGACAGCCCGCAAGCATTGAGCCTCCATCCCCCGCGCGGCAAAAAACGCGGCCCGAAGCAAGCCCATTTGTATGGCATTTCACAAACCGGTGCCGGTTCCATTGTTACGTTGTGACCCAACCAGGCGATGGGTTTGTGGTTCAATTTGGAATGCGGGGCGAGATCACCTTTATGCCGGTGGACATTGCAAAGGCCTATTTCGAGATTCTGCAGCTTCGCAAGGAAGTTCAAAAGGCGGAGCTCACCTCCAGGATTTCCTTCGCGCGTCCGCCAAGCCGTCCGCGCCACACCGGGCGCACGAACGCCCGCGGCGCGCAGGCGATCAATCCACAAATGCCACTTTTAAAACGAGGCCGGAAATAACCGCCTGACCTGGCGCTGGCAGTTGCATCATCCGCATCGCCCCGCGCCGACTCCAATCCCGCCCTGTCAAACTCGATTCCGACACACGAAACCGGCGATCAAACATTATGGTGCCCGTATAAATACGGCGCGAGCATTTACCATGCATTGAAGTCTCTCGCGATTTCCACGGCAATCTCCGAAAGATCCATTTAAATCAATTGTCTAATTTAGAGTCGCGGTCTAAATTACCGGCGATTTCTAATCGTGCCGTCCGGACAGGGACGAAGGGACGGGATTTCGATTGGTATTTCGTGTCGTGGGGGACGGTACGATCGTTTTAGAAAGCAAGGCATGCATCACCCTCGCAGAGAGCATTTCAACCAGTCGACACCTGTCCGCACTTTTGTCTTCGTGATTGGTACCCGGCCTGAAGTCATCAAGGTGGCTCCCATCATCCGCCGCCTGCGCGAAGCCGAATGGGCGACCGTTCGGATCGTAACGTCCGGCCAGCAGAGCGACCTCCTCGACAGCACCCTTGCCGAGTTCGGTCTGCGTCCGGACTTCTCCATCCCGCACCGGAGCAACTGTCGCACGCCGGCGGTTCTCGCCAGCCAGCTCATTCGCCGCCTGGACAAATATTTCGGCGAGGTCCGGCCGGATTGCGTTCTGGCCCAGGGCGACACGACAACCGCCTATGCGTCGTCGATTGCGGCGTTCTACCGCAAGATCGCCTTTGTGCATGTCGAGGCCGGGCTGCGCACGCCAAGCCTTGACGCGCCCTTCCCCGAGGAATTTCACCGCCGTTCGATCGCCGTATCCACGTCGCTGCACTGCGCACCCACATCGGCCGCGGCGCAGAACCTGACGCGAGAGAACATTTCGCGGGAGAAGATCCTCGTTTCGGGAAACACGGTGATCGACTCACTGCTCGAAGTCGCAGCCTCGAAGCCGGCGCCGCCCGCCGACTTTCCGGGGCTGCGGACCATACTCCTCACGGCGCATCGGCGCGAGAATTTTGGCGCGCCGTTGCGGGATGCGTTCACCGCGATCAGGGCCTTCGTCGACCTCACCCCCGACGTCGCCGTGTATTTTCCGGTTCATCCCAACCCAAACGCGCGCGAAACGGCCATCGAGATTCTTTCGGGGCATCCCCGGATCAAGCTGGTCGATCCGCTGGGCTACCGCGACATCGTCGCCGCGATACAGAATGCCTGGTGCGTGGTGACCGACAGCGGCGGGCTTCAGGAAGAGGCGCCTGCGCTCGGCAAACCCGTTCTGGTGTTGCGCGACGTAACCGAGCGGCCCGAGGCGGTGGCGTCGGGGGTTGTCGAGTTGATCGGAACTTCGCGCGATGCGGTATTCGGTGCCCTGTTCGAGTTGAACAAGAACAGCGCCAAGTACACCCGCATGGCCCGGCCGGTATTTCCCTATGGCGATGGTCACGCCAGCAAGCGGATCGTCGAGGCTCTCTATCGGCAATTCGTCCTGCCGCCGCAAATGCGCTCCGCCGAAATCATTCAGCTTCACCACGCATCCTAACTCATGACACAAGCCCCCTCCTTCATCTTTCAATATCTCTATGTCGTCGAAATTCTGATGCTGATCGCGGGTGTGATCATCGCGATTTCCAGCATCGACGATCTCGTGGTGGACCTGCTGTATTGGAGCAGCAGGCTGATGGGCACCTCGGACAGCAAGTCCAAGGAATTGCCGAGCGTGGAGATTCTCGAGCAACTGCCCGAGCGCCCCATTGCCATCATGGTGCCGTGCTGGAAGGAGCACGACGTCATTTTTTCGATGCTTTCGTCGAACTCGCGGCTGGTGCGCTACGAGCACGCACACTACTTCGTCGGCGTCTATCTGAACGATCCCCTGACCCAGGCCGAGGTCCGCAAGGCGCAAGGGCTATACAAAAATATTCACATGGTGCTGGTTCCGCATGACGGGCCGACCAGCAAGGCCGATTGCCTGAACCAATCGATCTCCGACATCTTCATGTTCGAGGCCGAGCACAACATCAAGTTTGCGGGAATCGTGATGCACGATTCCGAGGACCTCATTCACCCGCTGGAGCTCAAGCTCTTCAACAAGCTGGTCGACCTCTACCACTTCATTCAGTTGCCGGTTTACTCGTTCTCCCGGCCGATCACTTCGATGATCGCGGGCCTCTACATGGATGAATTCGCCGAGATGCACACCAAGGACCTCGAGGTCCGGCAGCGGATCAGCGGCGTCATTCCCTGCGCCGGCGTCTCCGCATGCTTCAGCCGGGAAGCGATCCAGCACCTCAACGATCAGAACCATGGCGAGGCTTTCCGCACGTCATCGTTCACGGAAGACTACGACATCGCGTTTCGCGTCTCGGAACTCGGATTTAAATCCGCATTCATTGCCTATCCGGCCAACTATGCGATCGACATCGATATCGACAGCGGAAACCCCGGCATTCTTTACCGGACCCTTCCCGTGGCGACCCGCGAATTCTTTCCGTCGGGCCTCGAAGCCGCCTATCGCCAGCGCGCGCGCTGGTTGCTCGGCATCGTTTTCCAGGGCTCCCAGGAGCACGGCTGGAAAGGCTCTCTCGGGACCAAGTATTTTCTGGCGCGAGACAGAAAGGGCGTAATCACCAGCCCGGCCGTCATGCTCGCCTATTTTGCGCTCGCCAACCTGACGGTGTTCGAACTCTATCGGGCGGTTTTCGATCCCGAAAAGCAGTTTGTGTATACCCTGCTGAACCAGAACTGGGCGGTATGGCTGTTTTTTGCAAACTTCCTGTTTCTGGTCTGGCGCCTGTTCAACCGAATGACGTTCACGGGCATGATCTACAATGTGCGTCACGCCCTGATGGCCGCGCCGAGGCTTGTCGTTGGCAATTTCGTCAACTTCTTCGCCACGTGGCGCGCCGTGCGCATCTACGCCAGCCACCGGATATCCGGCACGGCCCTCGTGTGGGACAAGACGTCCCACTCTTACCCGGTTCACATGGGCGACCTCACCTTGCCGCGAACGGCCGTGGCCGCCGATGGCGCAGCAGCCGAATAGCTAAGCCGCCAGCAGGGCTCGGTCTTCACGCTGTTGCGCAGCGGATGGGCTAGGGCCAAGGATCAGGCGCGCGAACGAGCGCGTGCCGAGGAAGGCCGCGCAGACTACGATCGCAGCGAGCTGAAGACTGGGGTAAAAAATAATGGCCCCGAGAACGATCCAGCCTGCCGCGATGGCGAGGAAGTCGCCCAGCCTTGAGCTTCGGCCGTGGGCGGGATCGAGGCCGCGATCGAGTGCATTGGCGATCGCATCGAAGCCATCGATCGCATCCCTGCTTGTCGGGCCGGCCAGATCACGTGAAAACATCAAACACCCCCACGGAGCCTCTCGCGGGCTCCGGGGGCATTTGGCGGGACGACTATTGCCCGCCGCTCAAACCGACCGTTACAGTTTTATCCATCTGGCTCTTTTGCGCTTGAGGGCATTGCGCCTCCCGGGACATGAATAATTCCGGCCCAACGCATTCGTTAGGATTTGAATAATCCGCCGACGAAATGGATGGCAGATAAGCATCCGTCTGGAATGGATTTGTCGGGCAGCCCAAGAGCACTCAACCCGAAACCAACGCGATCGCCCGCAATATGCCCGCTCCGGCGGGGGTATTGGTCGGCACCCGGGGGCGGGTGCCGCCGAATGCCTGTTAGTATTACTACTTTTTCCTTTCGAATCGACCTTGCTTTATTTAATATGCACATTTAAAACCCGGTTAGATATTAATGATTCATTTGGAACGCCGATAATGCGAAAACTTCTTGCACCGCTTTGCGCGATTGCCGCCCTCTTCGTCTGGAGCGATCACGCCCGTGCCGTGGTCGTCACGGCTTCCAGCGGCCAATTCAGCGCCGGCAATACCAATAACAACAACGACATCACGTTCGACGGCCTCGCCACGCCGAACACGTTCGCCGGCACCAGCATCCAGTGGGGCGCTGCGCCGGTTTCGCTTGGCGGCATCGCCTTCTCGGGTACGGCCATCATCGCCAAGAATGCGGCGGGAACGTCGGCGGGTATTTCGGCGACGCCGGCCGGAGACACCACAAACTACATGTCCATTCTGGGTGGCAAGTCCGAGACGCTGACGTTCTCGGGGACCCAGAACAAGTTCGGTCTGTATTGGGGATCGATCGATTCCTACAACAGCGTCGCATTTTATTCGGGAAGCAGCGCCACGCCGTTCCTGACGCTTTTTGGGAATACCCTCAACGCGGTGCCTGCGCTTGGATTTAACGGCGACCAGTCGGGCGCCCTGACGAACGCCTATGTCACGTTCACCGGCCTGAGCTTCGACAAGATCGTTCTCGCATCGTCGGGCAATTCATTCGAATTCGACAATATCTCCTACAGCAATGTTGGACCCGTGCCGGAGCCGTCGACCTGGGCCATGATGCTCCTGGGCTTCGCCGGTCTTGGCTTGGTATATCGTCGCCGCCGATCCAGGCTTGCCGTCACGGCAGCCTGAGTTCTGGCTGCCTGGACATGCGTTGATCTCTGCGGCCGTTGTCATCTGAGGATCCGCCGCACTTGATGTGCACGGCTCCCTCCCTTAACGGCTTGCGGCATGTCCGGTTGACCTGATCCCGCTGCGCGCATGCCGCAAGGATTCCCGCGAACGCCGTTCCGACGCGCAACTATCTCGCGCGCATCGCCGAAGGCCGGCTCGCCACCGCCAAGGGATACGTGTTCACCGGGAAGATAGCTTCCGCGCCGACATCATCGAGCGGATCATGTCCGGAGCGTCGCGTCGGCATTCGATGCTCATCCAATACACTCTGCAGCAACGCACAGTCGCGCGGTCTGATGCAAACGCCCCTTGCTAGAATGCCCAAGTGCTGATGCCGGCTGTATGAGCGACTTGCTTCTCGGCGAAACCGGCATGGTTACGGCAACAATGACGTGCGGCAAGCGACTTGGCGCTTCGCTACCGCTACCTTTTGCCGGCACTCGCAGTTGTCAAATCCAGCAAAAGACCCGGCACGAGGGCCGGGACTGATTGCCAATATATTCCAAGGGTCAGTAATCTCTTCACCAGACACCATCCTGAAGCCAGTGTCTGCGCAGAAGGTAACTTAGGAACTTTGACCTTCTCCGGTGAGCTGGGTTGAAGGCAAAAAGCAAAATGGAAAATGAGAAGGACCCGCTGGCTCAGTTCGGGCTCGATGCAATCGAGTTAAGATGGACGATGCGAGACATCGCCGCGAAACGATCGTGGTTGATCAACCAACAGCATCTGGAAAAGCTGATCGAGCTCGGCTTGGCAGAGATGCGCGACGGCGTTCCCTATCTTACGGTAGCCGGGCAAAATACAGTGTGGGAGCACTAGCGCGCCTACGAAAGGTCAAAGCTACTCTGCGACCCAGGACGTGGCGATCAGTAAGGTTGACTGGTTAGGTTAAGCCGCGAGTTCGCTTGCAGCGTCCTCTGGCTGGGCTATGGATTGAATACCGGACAATTTCCCCAAGCGTCCGGGCCCACACCAGCGAACCGTCAGGCGAATATACTCCGCCTGGCGGTTTTGTTCTTTGGATAGCCAGTGCGCTACACATGGACGAAAGTGAATTACTTAATCGCTGTCGCGATTGCGATGGCCGGCTGGCTATTTCTCATCGTCTGGATCGTCGGACAGCTTATTTGACGGGCCTCAGCAGGAAAGCCACAAACGCAGCATTGCGAGAGTGGTCCACGCTGTGCCGCAGCAACGCACAGCCGCGCGGTCTGATCATGTTCACTTCGCCGCAAGGGACGGCGCCTGAACCGCCTCCAAATATCCGTTGCGGGTCTGCGGGATTTTTGTGTCGAGAATCCTGGATGCCACCAGCGTCCTCAGCACCTGCGCCGTGCCGCCGGCAATCGTGAACATGCGGGCATCCCGAACCATGCGTTCGAGCGGATAATCCCGCGAATAGCCCCTGGCGCCGAACAGTTGGAGCGCCTGGTTCGTGACCGTGTTGGCCGTCTCGGACGCAATGATCTTCGCCTGCGCCGCGAGAAGCGGGTCCGGAAAAGGATCGGCGCTAAGAGCTGCCTGATGAAGCGACAGCCGCGCTGCATTGAGCGCCACCGCCATGTCGGCCAGCATCCACTGCAGGCCCTGGAATTCGGCAATCGGGCGTCCGAACTGCTTGCGCTCCTTCACGAAGGTCATGGCCTTCTCAAACGCACCTTGCGCGAGCCCGAGCGCGACTGTCCCGGCGCCGACCCGCTGGCTGTTATACGCATCGATGAGGTCCGCAAATCCGCGCCGAAGCCCGCGCGGCGGCAGCACCAGCATGTCCTCCTGAACTTCAAGATTCTCGAAGATGATCTCCGTTTCGGGGATGCCGCGGAGGCCCATGGCGGGCTCGCGTTTGCCGATAATCAGGCCGGGAGTCCCACCAAGCGCGAGGAAGCCGCCGATCCCCTGCTCTTCGCCCTGTTCGTCGAATACCCGGGCGAAGATCAGATGGAGTTTTGAGACCCCGCCACCCGTGATCCAGTGCTTCTTGCCTCGGATGACGTAGGTGTTGCCGTGCTTGTCTGCACGCGTCGTCATCTCGGTCGCCGCCGATCCGGCTTCCGGTTCGGTGATGCAAATCGCCGGCTTGTCGCCCGAAAGAACGAGTTCAGCTCCCAGCCGCTTCTGCTTCTCGGTGCCATACTGCATGACCGCAGAGATGGCGCCCATGTTGGCCTCGACCGTAATGCGCCCCGTCGCCCCGCATACCCGCGCCATTTCCTCGATGATCAGGGCGGCCTCGAAATAACGTCCTCCCCGACCGCCGTAGGATTTAGGAATCGTGTAGCCCATGAAGCCTGCGGCCTTCAGAGCGGCTACGTTGTCGAAAGGGTAAGCCTCGGTTCGATCGATCTCCGCCGCCTTCGGTGCGAATTCGGTTTCGGCCAATTGTCGCGCAGCGCTGCGGAGCTTTAGTTGCTCAGGCGACAGTTTCATATCCATTCCAGTCATCCTCCCCGGAAAGCGGCGCGGTCTTTTCGATCATTCGGCTCCGAAGCGCACCAAAACGCAACCGAATAATTTATGATCTCGACTTCAAGTCTGGAGACCTTCGAGATGTCCAATTCGAGAACCCCTTGTCGATCGCTTCGGTCCTGACGCCGCGGACGTGGAATTCGACGGCGACGCCCCGCCCTTCCTCCGTCAGTTGGCGGCTCGCGGCTCGGTACGAAAATTCCGGTCCGATAGTATGCCCGCCCCGAGCGTGCGGACTTCGGCCTATGTGAGGCGCATCGACTTCAGGCTAGATTAATTGCCTCGTGCGATCTGGCGCGACCACCCAAGGGGCGTGCTAGTTAAACAGATGAACCAGGCCGATGCTGATCGCGAGCAGGAGCATCAGCGACAGTGTCACGGCCGCCGTCACCCTGCCGCCGACGGTGGCGAGAACCCGAACATCGACCCCGAGGCCGAGTGCCGCCATCGACACGACCGTGAGAAAGCCGGTGATCGCAGTCAGCGGGCCGATCACCGTTGCGGGGACGAAATCGAGTGAGCGTAGAACGGAAAGCGCGAGAAAGCCGAGGATGAACCAGGGCACGAGGCGGAAGAAGCCGACCGTTGTCTTGCCGTGCACTCCGCCACGCAGACGCGGGGCGAGCAGCGAAAGCGCCACCACGATCGGTCCCAGCATCAATACGCGCATCAATTTCACCAGCGTGCCGATCTGCGTGCTTACCAGCCCCGCCGGCACGGTTGCGGCAAGGACTTGCGGGACGGCATAGACCGTGAGGCCGGCGAGAATTCCGTATTGCGTCGCGGACAATTGCAGAAGCGGAATGAGCAGCGGCAGCCCCAGCACCATCATCACGCCGAGTATCGCCGTAAAGGAGATCGAGGACGCGATTTCGTCGCCATCGGCGCCGATAACCGGCGCGACCGCAGCGATCGCCGAATTACCGCAGATGGAATTGCCGCAGGCGATCAGGATCGAGAGCCGCGTCGACAGGCCGAGCATGCGGCTGACGCCGAAGCTGAGGCCCAGCGTCACGACGACAGTCGCGGCAATCGCGCCGAGCAAGGCAATGCCGGACGCCGCGATCGCGGCAAAGCTGATGGAGGCGCCGAGCAGCATCACGGCCACCTCGAGCAGCTGCTTGGCACTGAAGGCGATGCCCGCCTGCCAACGCTCGGACGGATTCCAGAAGCTGCGCACGGCCATGCCGAGCAGGATCGCCAGTACCAGCGCTTCCACATAGGGGTGCGCGAACAAGCGCCGCTCCGCGGCTTCGAGAGCAGCCGAGATGCCGGCGACGACGATGCAAAGGAGAACGCCGGGAATGAGCGCTACAAGGCGGCTGACGCTGTTGGCCGGTCCATTTCCTGGAGCGGAAAATTCCTCGTCCTGCGGCACCAATTTCTCCCGGGAGAAAAATATATGCGTCAGATAGCGATAATTGGGTAATATATTTTCGATCTGGCCCGATAGAGGGAAGTTATGTCCTTAAACCTGCATTTGCTGCGCCTGTTCACGATGGTGGTGAGAACCGGGAGTTTCTCGCGCGCAGCCGACGCCCTCCATATCAGCCAGCCGGCGATCTCGAAGGGGGTGCGGGATGTCGAGCTTCAGGTCGGCTGCCGCCTGCTCGACCGGACGCCGAAGGGCGTGCGGCCGACGCGGGAGGGAAAGGCGCTGGTGCGGCATGCGGAGACGCTGTTTGCGGCCGAGCGCGCGGCGGAGGACGAATTATTGTCGCTGCGCAATCTCGACAGCGGATCGCTGCGCATCGGCGCATCCACCACGATCGCGACCTACATGATATCGGACTATCTCGGGGCGTTTCACCGAAAATATCCCGGGATCGACCTGCATCTCGTCATCGCCAATACCAGGGACATCGCCGATCTCATGCTGGCGCATGATATCGAGATCGCGCTGGTCGAAGGTCCGGTCGAAGATGACGAGCTCGAGAGCCATGCCTGGCGCACCGACGTGATGAGCCTGATCGTCGATGCGCGCCACCGCTTCGCGGCGGCCGAGCGCGGCATCGACGGCGCGGCGCTTGGCGATGAAGTCCTGATCGTGCGGGAGCCCGGTTCCGGATCGCGCGAGGTTGTGGCGCAGGCGCTGGCTGCCGAGGGCATTGAACCCAGGCGCACGCTGGAGATCGGCAGCACCGAGGCGATCAAGCAGGCGGTAGCCGCCGGCCTCGGCGTCGCCATCGTCTCCAGCGCCACGATTTCCGATCAGGTCACGCTTGGCCGGCTCAAGGTCGTGCCGATGCGCGACCTGCAGATCGAGCGCACGCTGTGGCAATTGAAGGTCCCCGGGCGAATAGAAATTCCTGCGGCGACCGTGTTCGAGCGGATGATCTGGCAGGACAAGCGCGTCGCGGAAGTGGCTTAGCTAGAAGATCGCGGCCTTGACGAGCGCCGCGACGCGGCTGAAGTCGTCGAAGACGCCCGGCTCGAAGAAGACGGCGCGCGCGATCACGATGCCCCCAACCAGCGACCAGAACAGGCTGGTGCCGGCCCACAACAGATATTTGGACGCGCGTGAAGGCGTCGCTGCATCCCCTTCGGGCGCCAGACGCTCGCCAAACGGCTCGTATCTCAAGCGTTCCATTGCGCGGCCAATCCATTGATTTCCGCAGTAAATGTCGTCTGTCCCGACGGATGGAGCAATGGAAGCGGTTTGCTTTTTCGAACCACGGAATGGAAGCGTATTTCCGTACGGAGCGGTTGTGGAACGGCTTTATTCTTTGCCGGTGTTTGGCTGCTCGGCTCCGCGGGAATCGGGAGGGTCGAGCGGGATTGCCGTCAGTCCGACGCGCGTTACCGCATTAAATGGCAATGTATCAGATCTTGGTATCAGATCTTGGTATTAGATCTTGAAAGGCTTGGTGGGCGCACCAGGGCTCGAACCTGGGACCCGCTGATTAAGAGTCAGCCACGACGTAAGAAAGATCAATGACTTGACGGTCGCACCACTGAGCTTATCCGGCCGAAAACGGGCATTCGTCGCATGATCAGGTGCCCTCAAGCAGCCGCAGAACGACTCTATCGCGTGGATCTTCTTTACGGACAGGCATCGACTTCGTCTGGGTTAAAAGTGCTCAATCGGGCTCAGGGAAAAGCGTCGAACAAACCCAAAGATCGTGAGCATAGAGCCCATCCATCGGGGCTGGACGGACGGAAATAACGCAATCGAGCGACACGCCTGAAAAGATGAAACGAACCTTCCCGTCGCAATTGCCGGGTCGAATTGCGGCCAAGCACTCCCTGCGGTTCGCCATGGGCAAGCTATCTTTATTCCCACCTTGAACCGCCATCATATTCAGCACCGTTCCGACCTTGGGAGGATCAGGTACTCGGTTCGGTCGCCCTGAGACCGACAAGCGCCTCGATCGCGGATTATTACGTGAAAGCGACCGCGCTGAAATCGATTGAGACCAGCAGCATATCCGTGACGGCTCTGCGATCGGGGCCGCGTGCGTAGGCGCGCCGCATGCTCGGAAGGCGAATACCGTCCGCTTCGATATACGTAGACGTGAGTTGGGCGGCCGGAATGCCGCCCACGATGTTCACGCTGTAATCATGACGGCGCAGCATCATGTCCTCGCCGAAGAAAAAGTCCTGCACCATGCAGTGGGTTTCCATCCAACCGGGGAAGTGGGCGCGCAGCACGCGCCAGATCTCGGCCCTCTTGCGCCAGGCCTCGGTCTCTTCGAGACAAAGGCCCCGCTGCTACCAACGATGGGGCCGACCGGATCGAAGCGCCCACCCGCTAAGGAGAACACGCGCCGCGGCAATCAAACGTCCTTTCAGGTCATGCTGCCGGGCAGGAAGCAGCGGATCGAAATCCCGACCGTGCCCCACATCGGCCATACCATGGTCCGGCCGGCGCGATTCGGTTCAGTGATCACAGCATCGTCGGGGATGTCGATCCATTGGCCCCAGAGCCGTACGCGGTAGTGGCCGTCCTTCGATTGCCAATCGACATCGGCGACGACCGAGCCGTCGGCGTCGGAGCAGCATGGCCCCTTCCCGCTTTTGAGGCTGTCGAACCATGGCTTGAGCGGAGAGTCAGCGTAGCGACCTTCATCACGGGCAACCGCGTGTCCGGCGAGAAAGACGGCTGGGACCAGCAGCGCAACGGCGATCCTGAAGAAATTCATGCGGCCATCTCGGCAACGAAAATCTTCCAAGATTCTACAGTGAAAACATGCGCGTCGAATGAACCACCGTCAACGACAGTTTTCTGACCATTCTGCCGTATTGCCACATAGCCAACACACACCGGTCCAGCATAGAAGCCAGAACACCAATTTCCCAATTAATTGGCGCCTTTTGCATTAATCCCTCCGCTTCGTTGGATCAGCATCAGGCAGGCGGCGGCTCCGCCGGTTCGGTGGAGACGGATCTATTTTGACTTGATGGTTGCGGCCTCTTCGGCGCGCTTCGCGGTCCTGTTGATCCAAGGCGGCCCGACGCACGAGGATTCCGGACGACATACGCCGGGCCTTACCACTCGGGTCACGCCCGCTCTAGGAACGGGCCCTGACAGCCCACGTTGATGCAAGCGCCACGCCCCTCCGCATGGCGCATTGGAATGACGGCCCCAGCGTTCTGCCCCCAGGCTGGGGCCGTTTCTTATTTGGATACCGGCGGCGCCTTAACAAAAACCGATCGGGAAAAAATGGCAAGCGACTAGGAACATCCGCCTATTGGGGGAGTCAGTTCATAGCTTCCGGTTTTTGCCCCCGAAGAACCCTGCCGGAAGAAAAAATCGGGGTTGGCGGCCCCAGCTATCGGTTGAGATAGCTGGGGCCTTTTCATTCAGAAGCCAGCGCGGCAAATCTAACACACACCGTAGGGTTTGTTGAGAAAGTAATCGCGGTTGCCCAGCACCTTCTCTGCGTACTGGTCGATCGCGACGGTGATCGCCTGGACAATGTTGATAGCAGTAGCCCTCTCGTGTGGCTCGCTGACGTAGTTCGGCGAGCGCGTTGATCCATGGCGAGCTGTCCTCCTTCTCGTCGTGCCATTTCAGGGGCTCTGCCATCACCAACTCTGGCCGCCAAGCACGCGCCCTTGCGTTGGACTCCCCTCCTCCTGTCGGTCCCGCTCGGCGCAAAGGTCTTCGCTCTTCGCCAGCATTCTCCCGAGCAAAAGCTCAGCCGATGCCGTTCCGATGCCGGCGCGTTGAAGCTGCAGGATCTCCTTACGCTGCCTTCCGACCTGGACGCGCATATGCTCGATTTCGGAACGGACGTGATCTAGGCCCATAGCGCTCCTTCAACTCCCTATGAATCGTTCGAACGAGCCCCTCGGCGCGGCGCCCGAGTTGGTCGTAAAGACGAAGCCGCCTGAACAGGATCTCGATTTCGCGATCGGTCCTCATGTTCACGATAGTAAAAAACATGAACAAGAAGACAAGCCGCTAGGAATAGGCTGTGCTGGCGTGGAACACCCAAGAGCATTGCCTGAGTATTCCTATTGCCCTGGTCCGCCTCGTTCTAGGATGCAATACCGCTGCCGAATGGTCGCCTGCTCCTCACCTGGAAGGAGCGGCCACCTACATCGTGAAGCTGCCGAAGGCTGAGCACTCCGCGCCCGAATGGCAGGCCGCCATGGAGACGCTAATCCTCGTTGCAGAGACCGGCGGCCCGACGATGTTGGCCCGGATCGGCGTCATGCGGGCGTTGAACCGTCACGTCGAACGGGTCTTCAATCCAGACCGCAAAGAGACGCATTGGGGCAAGCGCAAGCTGAAGAGAGACCAATGACCGTTCTTGTCTAGGTCAACACACGCAAGCAGGTTGGCGACGCCGAGCACCTCAAGGTCTTCGCCAGCACAGACGCCGCGGAAAAATGGTTTGAGGAAAACGACCCCGAAGGCGTCGCTTTCGAATATGAGGTTTTGGAATGAAAGAGGCCGCCAACTGAGGCGGCCTTACTTTCTTAGCCCATCCAGCGCGCGCAATCGCGCTGGAGCAGTGTGTCCCTCTACTTCTTCTTCATGCCGGAGTCGCGCTGATTTTTCTCATATAGCTCGCGGTCAGCGGCACTAACCTGGCCCACCATGAGCGGACCTGCGCCACCCGTGTTCGTGGTCGTGGTGGCGGCGGCGGCGGCAGGTGCCTTTGGCTTCATCGTTTTCTTGGCTGCCAAAGCGCCAGAAGTGGAGACAGCGAAGATCGCAAGACCGACAAGAATTATTTTCTTCATTCAGCTCTCCCTTAACTTGGAAAAAGGACGCGCCGGCAGTCGAACATAAAGCTCGCATCACGGCAAGCTGGAGTGCTACGCTGTAGGCATGACACGTTCCCATTGCGAAAGGCCCGCCAGCGCGAGCCGGCGAACGCAGGACCTCTCGACCCCGTGGAACCGACTTCACCACCTCGGTTCCGAAGAAACGATCCCGCAGCCATTTTCCTGTTTGAACGAAGACGACCGGAAACAATCTCTTGCCATTCTTGCTCGTGACGGGCTCAAGAGGCGCTTTGCTTCTCGGCGCGTTCCTCCCAAGACTTGGGCCGCCGAACGCTGGCGGCCTTTTTTTGCGAGCGGGGGCCAGCATCAGACGGCGCCGGGCCGCTGCCGGGTTGCGCTTCCAGTGCATGGCCGTGTTGGGGCATGGGGCGCCTGGTGAAACGGCTCTGACGCGGGCTGGGAGCTAATGGCGCCAGCGCCGTCCCATTCATACGCGCCCATCCGAGAGCGCCGAATCTTCCTACCGGGACAAAATGGCAAAACCGTGCGAGGTCGCTCAGGCAGCAAAGGACCGCCCATTCCCGCCATCCCTAGTGGAACCCTTCAGTGTTCGTGCCTGTTACACCTCCAATCAAGCCAAGGAGGTCCTCCCACATGATGAAGATCACTCTTGCCGTGGCGGCAGCCGCAGTGATGCTGACGTCTGCCCCGCTCGTCACTCCGGCCAAGGCCCAAGGCATCGAGATGGCCCAAATCGATATGCAGACCGGGCGGCACTACGAGGACCGCGACCCCGGCTACTATAGGGAACGTCGCGGGTATGACTCCAACGCCACAGTCGGTGTCGGTCCAGGCGGTGTCACCGTCGGCCCACGACAGCGGTGTCGCATGGAAACTACAACGATCGAACGGGACGACGGCCGCAGGATCACGCGCAGGGAGCGCGTCTGCGACTAATGCAACGTCAGCAAAAGACTAGTCCGCGTGGGATGCGCGAGCTCGGCAACGGGCGTTCGTTCCCGTCCGGTTTATCTGATGTTTCTCGATTGCGGTCCCAGCTGCTCCCGCCCCGTCCCGACGGGTTGGGTAGCAAAATGGTAGAAGCAGGTTCGCGCATCGTTCGCATCCCAGCTTCCGTCCACATGTAGCGCCGCCCCCAGTCCTCTGGCGCTCTCGATCCCGCGAAGCGGCTTCGTGCCGTGTCTGCGAGCCGGGATGACGAAACCATTTTCCTAGTTCGGCGAAGTCATCCGGAAACGAACCAATGCTCCCATCGCCCCTGATCAAACAACGGGGTTCGATCACGTTAGCGCTCATTCTCGACGCGATTTAACCCTCATCGGGCGGAAACCGGAGGCTTCCCATGAAGCATCTAATATTATCCGCAATCGCAGGCGTTACACTCCTCATTGCTGCAACCACCATGCTGTGGTCGCAATCGACTCCGACCGAGCGTCATGCCACCGCTACAGTCCTGGGTCATTGCAAGAATTTTCACAGCCTGACTGGAGCAAAAGCTTCCGAACTATTGCCTTACTAATGGGTCTCGCGCCCCTCTAAGGGCCGGCCACTGAGTGCCCCAGCTGACTTTGGGAAGGCCGCTGGTGAGGTTCGGTCGCGGGGTGCATGGGGGTGTGCGAGCCGATCATTCCCATCGCATGTGCGTCCGACGCTAATCCCGCGTGGCACCATTTGGGACCTTTTGAGCGCCGAGCGCGTTGAGGCCGTAGTGCCAGGGCAGGACCACGAACCCGGAGGTGGGTAATGTGCGACATCCCTCTGGACCTTCAACGAAAGCTCGAACAACGGTGGGCCGCCAGATTTGCGCGGCCGGATCCACCGGCGACGCCTCAAAAGCAGCGGCTTGAAAGTCAAAAACAGACTGCCGCGCCAGCCAAAGGCAAAAAAGAAAAACCCGGCATGGCAACCCACCGGCCGCGTGAGATCGCGAACCGAAGCGCGCCTATGCTCACCGACGAAGGTCATCAAGCACTTGATCAATGAATGCCGTTGTAGGGGTCGGGCTGCAGGCGAAGCAATGAAGGTACTGCTTTTTCACGTCAAAGGAATGGAGGCAAAACACATGACGTGGCTGAAAAAAAGCGAGCCGACAGAAGCATGGGAGATCGAGGACGACGAGAAGATTGGAGACATTGAGTTGGCCCGCCAGATACGTGAGATCTGCAATTCTGTTGCCGACAGCGCTGAAGCAGTTTCCGTCCTTTATTATGGCCCGAGCACTGAAACGAAAAAACGCGAAATTGATCGATATGAACGCGCCAAGAAGCGTGCCGAAAAGAAAATAGAACAGATTTCAGATGAGTTGCTCCGCGACACCGCAATATATCAGGTCCTAAACTTCTGTATGAAAGCAGGAGACGTCGAGACCGCAGAAAGGCTTTTTCATCAAATTCAAACCGCAAGGATAGCAGCGCTTGTAAAAAGCGAGCATCCAATGTTTCGGGATTCATGAACTGGATTTAGAAGCGGCGGCGCAAGGCCAACCTGTTCTGGTTTTTGGCCAGGAATGCTGTCTCTGGACGCCTCGGAAAAATGGTTTGAGGAAAACGATGCCTAAGGCGTCGCGTTTGAGTACGACAAGCGCCGGGGACTTATCACTGCGAGGCGCCCCGAAATGCCTTAACTCAGCCTGGGTGTGATTCTTGGCAGAAGTGGGCGCATTCCCGCAAGGGGTTGATGATGCAGAAATCCGACAGATCGGCAACGAAGGTCCTGATTGTCGACGACCACCCAGTGGTCCTGTCGGGTTGCCGGTCGCTGTTCGCGTCGGACAACACTGTGAAGATCGAGGATGCCACCGACGCCAAATCCGGTCACCGCGCCTACCTGGCCATGAAGCCTGACGTCACGGTGATCGATATCAAGCTTCCGGACGTTTCCGGCTTCGAACTGATGCGTCGCATTCGAAAAGACGATCCGGAGGCGCGGATCATCATGTTCAGCATGAATGACGATCCGGCGCTCGTGGTTCACGCCATCGAGATGGGCGCGCAGGGCTATGTCTGGAAGGGCGACGATCCCCGGATGCTGGTGAAGGCGGTGCGGAAGGTCGCCGCGGGAAACAACTTCATTTCACCGCAACTGGCGGAAGCGGTGACCTTTTCCGCCGGGTCGATCAAGGCAAATCCTGCGTCCCAAGTGACAGCGCGGGAGCTGGAAATTCTTCGGCTGCTTGGCCGCGGCGACAAGATCGCCGAAGTCGCCAATGCGCTCGAGATTTCCTACAAGACGGTGGCCAACGCCACCTCATTGCTCAAGCAGAAGCTTGGCGCGAAGAGCCATTCGGACCTGATCCGGATCGCGGTGGAGATGGGGCTGGATTGAGGTGCCGGCCGCCTCAAGGCGCTTCGACAACTTCAAAAGTCCTTCGTTGCCAATTGGGTTAAGGTTGGTGGTCCCCGCCGGAGCGGGCGGCCTCGTACCTAATGAAGTCGAACCTTATTGCTGGAATGAAATAATCCGCTAACTGAGTCATCACGAGCCTGGCAGGATCGGCGGAGATAAAGTCCGAATTTCTCTGCGCGCTCTGCCGCCAGCTTTCGGTAAGCCCTCGCCTGCCCCTTCCAACGGGCTTTGAGCTTGAGCTCATGCTCTTCAGCGGCAAGCCGCTCGAACGGGACTGAAGCAAGTAAGAGCGTCGGTATGACTCGGCTGCTCTGTGCGGATTGCGGCCGGGTGTGGGAGGTCAAGACGACCACATGTGTGCACTCGTGGAGACGCGGGCGCGCCTTGTCCGAATTGCAATTTCGCGTCTCCCGATTATCCCCTGGCCCCTGCGTCTCATGAAGGGATTGCAACTAACGAGGCCGCACGACTGCATCCCGATCAGTACATGGCTACACAATCAAATCGTGAGCCGCATAGTGATTGCTATGCCCTAAGTGATCGTGCTGCGCCGCTGAAGTATCAATCGCATCTGCATCCTGGACTAACACCGGTCCGTTGTGTGCGGCAGCATGCTGACCATCTTCATGTGCTTTCCCGCTTCCATGGCCCAGCTGCTGTAAGTCAAGAATGTCTGGAGAAGCATTGTTGGCGCCATTATTAAAATGAAAGGAATCGCCAAGTTCGGTGCCAACCGGTGATTTGGCCCGACCGGCGTCGTCGGAGGAAGCCCCTTCCTTTCCTTCAGCCTTAACCTTCAATGCCGAATGTGCGTCGTCGGCAGATTTTACGGACGCCGTTTGTAGATCGTGCTGTGGTTTGTTAGTACCTAAATCGTCTCCCGGGGCCTCATGCTTGATATGCCCCTTGGCAGCTCCAGAGCCGTTGTCGGAATCATGCAGGGCCTTCTGC
>NZ_JAHEAG010000031.1 GCF_018596315.1 Bradyrhizobium sp. SRL28
GCCACGTTCCGACGACTTCCCCTCTACCCCTACAAACAGACATAGTTACCGTGCGTTGGCATGTCTGAAAGGCGCCGATTTTGTTGCAGAAGTCGAAAATCGAACGACCCGAAAAATCTCGCGAAAGTAGATTTTTAGACTTCGCTGCTGCTTTTATTCAGCGCCGCTACGAAGTTCCGTGGTCGATTTTGGACGAATCGATATGGCCCCTCACGTCGCCGCGCGTAAAACGCATCAGCAGCTCCAGAAAATTTCGTTCGTCACCCAAAAAAGACTTTTTCAACACTATCATCTCAAGAGCGGACATAAGGTGATGAGAGTCTCAGCGGGCCGGCGCCGACGAACCCAGCTCCGCGACGCCCGGCGTCTTCCTACCGAACCGCTTACCGTTGATCTGCTGTTTCAGGATCGCCGATGGCTTGAACACCACAATGCGACGCGGCAAAATTGTGGCTTCGGCGCCGGTCTTCGGGTTGCGGCCGATACGTTTCTTCTTGCGCACGATGAACGAACCGAACGACGAGAGCTTGACGGTCTTGCCCTTTTCCAAGGAGGTCATGATCTCCTTCAAGACAAGTTCGACCATGGCCAACGACTCTGACCGCGACAAACCCACCGCGCGGTAAACGGCTTCGTAGAGATCGCCGCGCGTGATGTTGTTGGTCATCGGCCGCTGCTCCCCGTTGTAAGCAAACGATAGGCGTCCCAGCATCCCGGTCAACAGTCCGTTCTCCATGCGAGGAACTGGCGAAACCTCGGTGCGCCAATACGCTGGCCGGTGTCACTCCGGCATTTTAGTGGGACATGAGCACGCGTCGTTCACCGCGCCGGTCGCAGCGAGCAGCCACTATGAACACGCTGTTGAGCGTGGGCGGAAAGGTGATCGCGACGACCTTGCAGGCTGGGATCGGCTGAACATCGATTACGATGTTGCCATCACCGATGCTACCGGCCGAAGCGATACCGCTTTACCCCGAACGGCCGACATCGATGGCGCGGCCGGTTTTGTCTGCTGGGCCAGGAGCAGGTCTTCACGTACCTAGGAAGACCGCGCGGATGAATTCGCGGTACAACATTAATTGTTGGGACAGCGCCCTCTTGTCGTTGATGACCTTGGAGACAACGATTCCGCCCTCGGCTACGGCCGAGAGCATGTCGGCAAGGTGGTCCAGATCCACGGCAATGCGGGGCGGATAGCGCGCTACGATCAGCTCGAGGCGTTCGCGAAATCGTCGCCGCCAGCCCAGCATGGCCGACGTGTAGAGATCCCGCACCTCCCTGTCGAATAGGCGGTCCTGATAGCAATACGCGGCGACAAGGCAGCCTGGATGGCCGGCAGGAAGATCGGCCATGACCTCCGACATCATCTTGAGGCCCACCAGGAAGCCGTGCAGAGGATCCTCGTCGAGTTCATCAGCACGGCGGAACAAGTTATCGAAGAGCGTATCTTCGCGCGCCACGTAACGGACAAGCAGTGCCTTGGCGAGTTGGCTCTTGTCTTTGAAGTGATAGAAGAAGCCGTTCTTGGTGATTCCGACCGCTGCAATTAATTCGTCGATTGATGTAGCGGCGAAGCCCTTTTCGAGAATGGCGGCTTCGGCCACATCCAGAATGCGGTCTCGCGTATTACTGCCTTTGCGGTGCTGAATGTCATACATGGCGTTGCTCCAGCGCACCGGCCTATCCGACTGCACCATGAGTCCAGTTGACGCGAGCTGACGTGAGCTACCTGTCGTCCGCTCCGATATCCCTTCCCGAAAAGCCGAATTCGTGCCGGTTCGGCGTCGCCAGTTCCTGAACCACGAGTCTTCTAGGAACGGGGATCGATCAGCCGCATGCTCGCTGCCACTCAATCCCGGGGGCGCCACGATACGACGACGGAGGCAATCATGCCAATATCCGCAAGCCCCAACTACCGACACCGGCTACCTCAGTTCGATGGCCGCCTTTTCCTGACGGATGGGGGTTTGGAGACCACGCTCATTTTCCATGAAGGGTGGGGTCTGCCGATCTTCCAGGCCTTCACTCTGCTCGAAAGCAAGCGTGGCCGGGCGGTGCTTCGGGCGTATTTCGACCGGTACGTTCCCCTCGCGGTCAAGCAGGGGATGGGCTTTGTCCTGGAAAGCCCAACCTGGCGCGCCAATCCCGATTGGGCGGCCAAAATCGGTTATGGCCGGGAAGCACTAGCGAACATCAACCGCGCCGCTATCGATCTCATGCGCGAGGTTCGTCAGGCCTACGAGACGGAGCGCACGCCCATCGTTATCAGCGGGTGCATTGGTCCGCGCGGCGATGGCTACGATCCTGGCAAGGTCATGAGCGTCGAAGGCGCGCTGGCGTATCACGCTTGGCAAATTGACGTGTTGCGCGATGCCGACGCTGACTTCGTGTCGGCGTTCACGATGAACAACATTAACGAGGCGCTCGGAGTGGCGCGGGCGGCGCAAGCGGCTCAGATCCCGTGTGTGATCTCCTTTACGGTCGAAACGGATGGCCGGCTGCCGACCGGGGACAGCCTGGCCGATGCCATTGAAGCCGTAGACGCCGCAACGGAAAGGGCCCCTGCTTACTACATGATCAACTGTGCTCACCCGACCCACTTCGAGCGGGTGTTGGACAAGGACGCGGCCCGGCTCACGCGGTTGCGTGGGTTGCGGGCAAACTCGTCGAGGCGCAGCCATGCGGAACTCGACAACGCGACGGAGCTAGACACCGGCGACCCCGAAGAGCTCGGCGCACAATATGGCGAGCTGTTACGCCGCTACCCGCACATCAACATACTCGGCGGCTGCTGCGGAACAGACCACCGGCACGTGGAACACATCAGCGTGGCCTGCAGGGCCACGCTCTAACCGAGCATCCAAACCGGTGAGGGACATGGGCGGGACGCGGCGCCTTGCAGTCATCCCGCAAGATGGAGGAACCATGCGTGGGATTTTTCCCGAGGAGAACAATCCGATCGCGCTGTTCGGTGACTACATAGTGGTGATGGTTGCTGAGTTCAGGCGAGCATCGGCCGCCACGCAACGCTATGAACAGCTCAAGCGGGTAGCACCTGCAGGTCAACGCGCGACATCTGACATCAGTCGGCAAATTTACCGGGAATTCTACTCCGACGAAACTACGCCAGATCCGCTTGGAATCAAAAACCGAAGTCGGCCGGGCCTCTCGCGAAGTTCGCTTTTGCCCGCGTAATATTGGACAAATGTCGTCGGGGACATCTGCGCTTCCGCAACTGTCCCTTGTGCACTCAGCCGAGGCGATGGGTGTAGCCGCGGCCGCACGAACCAACGCTCCCACATGAATGCCCCCCCCCGCGACCGGGGTGGCTCACGGAACCTGCGGTTACGATGAACCATCGGCGAAGCGGTATGATGGAACGTTCACCATTTTGCGAGGTTGCCCGTCCAATGTGAGCAAAAAGAGAGCCCGGAATTGTGACTTTTCACGTCAGTCTTGTTGGACGAAGGGACCTCAGTGGCGAGATCTATCGTCAGATCCGGCAGGCAATTCTGGACGGGCGTCTCCGGCCTGGAGAGCGGCTGTCTCCCACACGAGAACTTGCCGCCGCGTTGACAGTTGCGCGATCGACGGTGGCGATTGCTTATGAAAGCCTCGTCGCGGAAGGATTCGCGACATCCCATACCGGTGCCGGGACGTTCGTCAGCCATCAGCTTGAGGCAAAACGTCCGGCATCGAAAACAAAGCCATCGACGGCCCGCGCGATTCAGGTGCGTGGAGTTTGGGAGACGATACCGCTTCCGAAGGGTTTTGACCGCCCGGCGCGTTTCGACTTCAGAACCGGGCTTCCGGACGCTTCGCTATTTCCACACCGAGGCTGGCGGCGGGTCGTCGCCCGTGCGCTGCGCTCGCGCGAGATGGCGGCAGGCGTCTACGAGAATCCAGCGGGCAATTGGGACCTGCGCGCGGCGATCGCTCGCCACATCGGTATCTCACGAAGCGTTTCCGGATCGCCCGACGACGTCATCGTGACGAATGGCACCCAGCAGGCACTCGACATCATCGCTCGCGTGCTTCTCGAGCCCGGCAATGTCATTGCGATGGAGGATCCGGGCTATCGGCCTCCAAAGGAGTTGCTCAAGGCGCTGGGCGCACGCGTGATCGGGGTGCCGGTTGATAGCGAAGGTCTCGTCGTGGAGGCGCTGCCGGCCAAGGCCAGGGCGGTCTACGTAACGCCGTCGCATCAGTTTCCCCTCGGCGTGGCCATGAGCCTGTCGCGTCGACGTGCGCTGCTTGCCTGGGCCGAACGCAACAACGCGGTTGTCGTGGAGGACGACTATGACAGCGAGTTTCGCTTCGGCGGACGTCCGCTCGAGCCGCTTCAGACGATCGATACGGCCGGCCGCGTTGTGTATGTCGGCACGTTCTCAAAGACGTTGCTGCCGGCACTCCGGCTGGCCTTCATGGTCGTGCCGCCGTCACTGCGAGAGGCGGCGCAAAAGGCCAAGTTCGTCACCGATTGGCATACAGCGACAATAACACAGAGCGCGCTGGCGCAGTTTATCGACGAGGGTGCGTTTGCGCGCCATATTCGCAGGGTGAGCCGCATCTATAGCGAACGGCATGAGACGCTGACCGCGGAGATCAAGAGGAACTTCAGCGATTACCTCGACCTTGTTCCATCGAGCACCGGCCTGCACATCACCGCTTGCGCGCGAGGCGCGTCGGTTGATCATATCGATGCGATTGTATCACGAGCCTTTGATCTCGACGTTGCGGTTGACACGATGTCGCGCTGTCAGGTGGACAGAAAGCCTCCGGCCGGCATCATCCTGGGATATGGCGCGATCGAGACGGCGCGGATTGCCGAAGGGCTGAGGCGGCTGCGCAGATGTTTCGATGAACGCTTGTCTCGACGCCCGAAAGCGGCGTGAGCGATGTCGCTTGAAGTGACGGCACGCGTCGAAAGTAGGATTTCGCGGACATGCTGAGCGCATCCCCGATCGACAAAGCGCGCCGCCTTCCGATCAACAGTCGCGAGGCGCCGCCTGAATTGGACTGATTGATTATCCGCAAATTGGACCTTCCACCATACCGCTTCGCTTTCTAACCTTGGGCCGCTGACGCGCGCAGCGTTAGCCCAGCTGCGCCGATTTTGACCAGACGGCGAGCTACGCGGAGCGCGATGCGACCGTGCGGGTATGAGCCTGCCACGACGATGACCGCTCGCGTTGAGACCGCAAGCACCTTGACTACTCGTCATCGCACGACCGCGTGAGAGGTGAACAAGCTCACACGCCAGCGACTGCCGATAGTTCTATCCGTGCAACTTCTGCGTATCAGGAGAAACTTATCATGTCCGTTATTGTCAATTCACTCACGAGTCTGAAGGAAGCCGCGGCATTCAGTCGGAAGGAAGCTGCGGCATCCAGCCATCGTGGACCTGGATGGGGATTACGTTTCCTGCACTGGTGTGCCCAGTGTTCGGAGCGGTCGCAGCAGCGACAAGCCTTGGCTGAACTCGATGACCACTTTCTCAAGGATATCGGCAAGACACGGCCAGAAGCCATGGCCGAAGCAGCCAAGCCGTTCTGGAAATGACGTCCGTGAAAAGAGGAAAGTGCCATGAACACCAGGAGAAAAGAGCCATGGACACCACGCTTTTCGATGGCGACCCCCAACATGACGGCCACGATCACGGCGCCTGTCCGACATCTTACGTCAAGCATGGCGCCACGACGGGCACGCGCAGGAAAACTGCAGGTGCTGCTGCTCATCGGCAGCGGCGTCGTCGCCGCCGCCCAGGTTGGCAAGGCCATCATCGCGGTGCCGATGATCCGCAGCGACCTGGCGCTCGGTCTTGATCTCGCCGGGTTGATCATCGCGACGTTCGCGACGCTCGGCGCGACGACGGGCATCGCCGCCGGCCTCGTGGTCAGCCGGCTGGGCGCTCGGCGATCCCTGGTCGGTGGGATGTGGGTC
Organism: Bradyrhizobium sp. SRL28; assembly: GCF_018596315.1. GTDB lineage: Bacteria > Pseudomonadota > Alphaproteobacteria > Rhizobiales > Xanthobacteraceae > Bradyrhizobium. The sequence continues at coordinate 5,944 of NZ_JAHEAG010000031.1, forward strand.
ATCACGCTCGGCAACGCGATCGGCGCCTGCGCGCTCGATGAATTCGTTCTACTCGCGGCGCGCATCATCGAAGGGGTCGGCTTCCTGGCTGTCGTCCTCGCGATCCCGAGCGCGCTCGCGCAACTGGTCACGCGCGAGAAGCGGGATTTTGTGATGGCCGCCTGGAGCGCATACATGCCCATCGGCATCATGCTGATGCTGTTGGTCGCGCCGCTGCTGCCGACGATCGGCTGGCGCAACTTCTGGCTCGCGAACGCATTGGCGACAGGCTCGTGCGCGATCCTGCTGGCGATCCATGCGCCGGCGACGCCGGCGGCTGCGCATGCGGGGACGGCCCGCTTTTTCGCGGACGCCTTGGCCATCGTCCAGCAACCGAGCTGCCTGCTATTGGCCTTCGCGTTCTTCGCTTATTCATGCCAAATATTCTCTCTCGTCTTTGCGCTGCCGCTTCTGCTCACGTCGGCGCATGGCATGTCGCTCGGCGCAGCCGGCCTGCTCACCGCCATGGTCCTGGCGGTCAGCGCGATCGGACATCTTTCGTCGAGCCTCCTGCTGCGAGTTGGAGTGCCGATCTGGGTCAACGTCGCGACGACGTTCGGATTCTTCGCGCTTTCATGCATTGCCGTGTATGGCGATTTGCTTCCGCCGCAAGGCATCTCGATCCTCGCCGCGCTTGCGCTCGGAGTGGGCGGTCTTGCGCCAGGCGCCATCTATGCGGCGGCCCCGCATGCGGCGCCTGGGCCCTCGGCGGTGCCGCCCACCATCGGGCTGGTGCAGCAGGCGAGCAGTCTCGGTCAATTTGCCGGCCCGGCGTCGCTCGGCCTTTGGGTCGAGCACTTCGGCTGGCAGGCCGCGCCGGCGATCGTCGCACCGGCCGCGCTGGTCGGCCTCGCTTGCGCATTCGCGCTCCGACGCATTCTCACCACCGCCGAACAGCGAGGCCGCCGCGAACGTCAGGAAGCAAACCGCTTGTGGCGTCCCGGCGATCAAGCACATCGAATGAAGGAGATCAGGTGATGCGCATAAAGCTTGTTGACCGTATGCAGGAGCACAGCCGCCTTGTGACAGGCGCGATGGCGCGTGAGACGGCTCAAACGAAGTGGGCTGTGGACGGGATCCTCGATCTCGTCCACGCGGCCTCGGGCGAAATCGAATGCAACCGCCGCCTTCCCGACTCTGTCGTCGCTGCCTTGCGCCACACCGGGATCAACCGCCTGTTGATCCCGGCAGCCCTCGGTGGAATGGAGGCGCCGATCACGGACGTGATGGATATCATGGAGCGCATCGCGGCAGTCGACGGCAGCGCCGGGTGGTGCGCGGCGATCGGCGCGGGGAGCAATTTGTTTGCCGGCTACATGCCCGCAACGGGCGCCGGCACGGTGTTCGCCGACCCGGATCAAGGCAACGCCACCATGTTCGCCCCGGTCGGCCGGGTGGTCAGCGACCATGGCCGAGCTGCGCTGAGCGGCCGCTGGCCATTTACGAGCAACTGCCTCCACAGTGCATGGGTCGGCCTCGGTGCACTCTTCCATGAGGCCGATGGAATAGATCCCATACCGCGCATGGTGTTCGTGCCCTTGGCCGACCTGACGATCGAGGACACCTGGGATGTCGTGGGCCTGCGCGGCACCGGCAGCCACCACGTCGCCGCCTCCGAAATTCCGATCGACCTGGATCGATGTCTTCGCTTTGTCGACCGGCCGTGGCCCGACGGCACGTTATGGCGGTTGCCCGTCTATACGACGCTGCTGCCGACCCTCGTCGCCGTTCCGCTCGGCATCGCTCGGGGCGCCGTCGACGAGATTTCGCGGCAAGCGCGCGAAGGCCGCGCGGCGCGGCGCGGCCAATTAGCCGACACGTCGATCTCGATGGCCGAACTGGCCATCGCAGACACGCGACTGCGGGCAGCCCGCGCCGGACTGCGCGACGCAGTCCGCGAGGCACACATACACGCCGAACGCGGAGAGCCGATCAGCCGTCGCCTGCAGGCTCGCATCTACCTGGCCAGCATGCATGCCTGCGACACCAGCGTCGAGGTGACATCCACTGCGCACCAGCTTGGCGGCGGCGCCGCTATTTTTCGTGGGAGCCGCCTGCTGCGGGCCCTCAGCGACGTGCAGGCCGCGCGCCAGCATCTGCTGTTCGCCCACCAGCACTTGAGTGAACTGGGCAGGTTGATCGCGGGCCTGGACGTCGTCTATCCGCCGTATGTCATGTGATGGCCAGCCACCGGTTAGCTCGATTCCGTTGCCGTTGACATCAGCGCGGCGCTTCGAGGTAGTGGCGGCGCTCGAAGAGCACAGACATCGGGCTCATGCCATTGATCTGCCGGGCCACGAGGCCGATTCCACGCCGGCCGCCACGGTGACCCTGGATGACTATGTGCGCGCCATCGGCGCCGCGTTGCGAGTACGCGGCGGCCGCATAACTCAGTAATTAGAATTGGTCTGACGGAAGTACAAGAATTCGGCACCTCGACCGGTCCTCCTGCGCCCTGCGCTGCCTCAGCGTAGGGCCTTGCAGGTGTCACCATGCCAACCGGAATTGGATTGGCCAGGAATCATGAATTGGCACTTCTGTCGGTCCTATAGTCTCCTTACCGTTGTCTCGGCGGAAAGCGACTACGTGGATCTGTGCTGAAGACCACCGCGTGGCTTAAGAGCTGCGACTTAACCGTCAACAACTGAGGAGAGCACTATGCCCAATCATCAGCGCGCGGCTGCGCACAGGACAACGCTTGCCCGCCAGCCCGGTTCGATCTCGGGCGAGACAAGGCTGCGCGCGGCCGATCAACCGATCGTCACCACGCAGGAGCTTCCTTCCGCCGTCCCGCTAATGGCACTTTCGACCGGCTTCTGGGCTTTCAAGACCCTGGCTGCAGCACACGAGGAGGGCCTATTCAGTCACCTTGCAGGCGGCGCCGGCACCACGGTTGCGGAGCTGGCGGAAGCGCTCGGTCTGCATCCACGCCCGGCCGAGATGCTGTTGACCGGCTGCGCTGCACTCGGGCTTCTGGAGAAAACGGACGGCCGTTATCGCAATACGCCCTTAAGCGAAGCCTTTCTCGTGCGCGGGAAGCCGTATTACTTCGGTGGCTTCGTGCAGATGGCCGACAAGCGGCTCTACGCGGGCTGGGGCAAACTTACCGAAGCGCTGCGCACGAACCGGCCAACCACGTGGGACCCGGCAGTGCAATCCTCGATGTTCGACGGCGAGGATCCGACGATGCTGGCACTCTTCTGGGAAGCGATGCATTCGGTCTCCACGATGACCGCGCGCAAGCTCGGCGAAGCCGTGGATCTCAATCATTTCCGCCGCCTTCTGGACATCGGCGGCGGATCGGGCGCGTACGATATAGAGCTTTGCAACCTGTATGGGGAGCTGCGCGCGACCGTATTTGATCTGCCGCATGTGGCCGCGATCGCCGCGGGAAAAATTACCGAGGCCGGCTTGACCGACCGCATCGAGACCGCCGGCGGCAGCTTCTTCGAACAGCTTCCCGAGGATCACGACGTGCATCTCCTGTCGATGATCCTGCACGATTGGGATGAGGCGAAGGACCGCGCGCTGCTGCGCCGGTCCTTCGAGGCTTTGCCGAGCGGCGGCGCAGTCGTCATCAGCGAGCTTCTCGTTAATGACGAAAAGACCGGGCCGGCGCCGGCCGCGCTGATGAGCCTCAACATGCTGATCGAGGCGGAAGGACGAAACTACACGCCTACCGAATATTCGGCGTGGCTGGAGGAAGCCGGCTTCCGGCACATCGAGACGGTCTGGTTCGACGCACCCGCCGCGAACGGCGCCGTGATCGGCCGCAAACCATAAGGCGCAAGGCTGAGTGCAGAGGGGGACCAAGCAATCGAAGCCAGGGAGGCAAATCATGTTGCGGATTTCAGTTCGTCTTGCATTCGTGACCGCGGCAGTTATCGCGCTTCCAGCGTTCGCGGCCATGGCTGACGATTCACAGATCACGCGCGGCAAATATCTCGTCGCGCTCGGCGGCTGCAACGACTGCCACACGCCGGGATACTTCTTCGGGAATCCCGACATGTCACGCTTTCTCGGCGGCTCGGATGTGGGCTTCGAGATTCCGGGTCAAGGTGTCTTTGTGGGCCCAAACATCACACCCGACAAAAAGACCGGCATCGGTAATTGGACCCCAGAGCAGATCGTGAAGGCGATACAGGTCGGTGAACGGCCGGACGGCCGCATCCTGGCACCGATCATGCCTTGGCACGCTTTTGCGACACTCACAGCGGATGACGCCATGGCGATCGCGGCTTTTCTCCAAAGTTTGAACCCGGTCAGCAACCAGAGTCCCGGTCCGTTCAAGCCTGGGGAAAAGGTTTCGACCTTCATGTTCCGGATTGTGCCACCGGGCGAAACTGCAGCGGCTGCGGCCAAGTAGTCTGGTCTGATCCAAACAATACTCCGCATTTGTTTAGCGATCGTAGCGGGGAACTCGGTGTCCGGACCGCCAATATGCCCGGCTCGTGTCGGAGTGGATCGGAAGTGTCGGGCTGGACCCGAGGCCGCACGATTTGCGGGGGGGCGCGCGCGCTATGCCGGTCAGACGATGCATGCGCTCGATCATGTCGTTGACGTGCTGGATGTTGCCCGTGCCTGATAATCCTGCGGCGAGAGGACGCCGAATTTTCGAAGAAAGGGGCAGACGTCGGCGGGATCTCGGAGATATGGGCCCATAACTGGTACAGTAGTCCCATACCGAACAAATCCCGACATATCCCCCCGGGGGTCTCCCACCCCACCCCCCGGCTGGCGGCGTTGGCCATGGATCACTCGGCCTCGCCGACGCGCGTGAGCGCCTTCATGACAACCCCTCCAGCCTGCGCTGCACGCGCAGCACGGTCACCGCAGACCACGGCTTGCCGCTCGGTGTCGCGATCTGGCGCGCGTTCAGCTCGCGGGCGATGGCGTTGGCCGACAGCTCGCGCAACTCAGCGAGCACCTGGCGCAGCGCCTCGGCGCGCTCGTCGGCAGCTTGCATCTTAAGGGCGGTCTTCGGCCGCAAGCCGCCGAGCTTCTTGCCCTGTGCCTTCAGCTCGGCGAGCGCGTCCCGGGTACGCTGGCCGATCAGCCGGCGCTCCTTCTCAGCGACCGCGGCGTAAATGTGCAGCATGAACGGGTCCACATCGGCACCTAGTTCGGTGACGATGAACGGAGTCTTGTGCACCATCAGGCCGCTGATGAAGTGCACATCGCGGCTCAGGCGGTCGAGCTTCGCTACGATTACGGGAGCTTTGTTCTTCTTGGCCAACTTCATCGCTGCGGCCAGCTGGGGCCGCTTTTCCAGCGCATCGGAGCCTTCGCCGGTCTCGACCTCGCTGAAGATCTCGACCAGATCGTAGCCCTCGGCCTTGGCGAAGGTGGCAATCGCCACCTGCTGGGCGTCTAGGCCGACGCCGGGCTTGCCCTTCTTGTTGGGCTTGGACAGGCGGGTGTAGGCGATGGCTGGCATCATAGGTTTATATTCCCTCGACTTATTACACTGCTATGTCCGTTGTATTGTCATGATAGGACTAACAAGGCAAGGCGTTGCGGGGTTAGGCATAGGACATTGGCGCCCTAGGCCAATCGCCTAGCTCTAATCCCGTGTTTGTTTTTCATGCTCGATCAGCAACGGCTCAGATTCCTCAGACGCCTCTGGAGATGATAGCATGGAGTCGAACGTCCGTCCGTTTGCTACATGCGGCCTTACGGTCAATCGGCCGCCTCGAACGGACTGTTAATCCGTCGCTGTCAGGTCCCAGCCCCGAACCGGCAAGGTGGTGCGGCTCGCCGTCACCGCCTAAGATCCCAGTTAGACGCGGATAGGGCGACGGCCCGAAAACCCGATACCCGCGTTGGGCTGCCACGTCTCTCTCATGCGGAAGCATCAGTGGGGATGCGGAGGATGTTCGTATCCAAAGGGCGGGTGTCGTTGACTGTGGCAGTCGATCGGCTTGCTGAAGCTCGACGGACGGCGGACCAGACCAATGAGGATGGGCGGAACGCGGCCAAGGTGGAGCTAAGGGCCGAGTTTTATAGTGCGTCGAGTTTGACGACAATCATAGACCCCGGGACCGGTAAGACCCACACCATTTTCCCCGAGCGTTGGGGGCTTGAGGAAGCTCTGACTTGGCTCGAACGAGGCGAGTGTCTGTTGACCAGCGGTCTCGTCTACCCTCGCCTTGGCCTCTCGTTCAACAAGGATCCCACCGTCAGTATTTTCATGGACGAGGACGACTTACAGCGCCTGATCGCCAAGCAGGAGGTCAAGCAAGAAGCCGCTCCAGCTGAGAGGCAGCTCCAGCCTGAGGGCACTTCAGAAACGGCAACTCCTAAAATGCGGGGGCGCAAGAAGGGAGACGGCTCTTATGCCGCCATCGATCTCCCCCTCTTGGACGAAATGAAAGAACTGATCTCATCGCACCGGGCCGCTTCCCCAGAGGAGGCGGCAAATGCTGGCGGAGAAGGCATTTGGCTCTGGCACCTTGGAAAGCAAGATAGAGCGGCTGGCAAAACGATACAGGAAACGAGAGCAGGCCTAATTCGCTCGGAAGCCGGTTCTTAAATTCGCTCGGCAAAAATCGGGAACGCTCGGTATCAATCGGGCGCACTTTACATTTGGTTGTCCCATCCTTCTCGCAGCGCCGGTGAACGCCGCGCTGCTCCAGTGAGAGAAGGATCGGCCACAGTGACCACCACCCCTGAAACATAAAAGCCGACGCCCTTGGAAGGCGTCGGCCGGAACTGTGTTGGGGCATCGAACACTCCGAATATAGTTCCGATCAACGCATTAGCCAAGGACCGCGTCGGCCCTCAATCGAGGGTCCGAACATGCCCAAATCCAGAACCGAACTGACCGCCATCTGGCCGCCGACCGCCGATGTCGCGCGCGAGGCCGGACATGCGCCGCAAAGCCCGCTGCAAGCGATCCGTACCAAGTGCTTTGACTGCGCGGGTTATCAGGTCAGCGAAATCCGACGCTGCGAGGCCACCGGCTGCGCGCTGTGGCCATTCCGGGCAGGTGAGCACCCCTGGTGGGGCGAAGGCAAAAAAACCAGCCAAACCCTCGCGGATTCCGAGCGAGAAACGGCATCTGAGAGCGATGGGGGCGCTGCATGAGCGACGCCAACGATCCTTTTTCGTTCGACGCCGAATACGGTGATCCCGACTTCGTCAGGTCCTCGGGAGACCCCAACCGGCCGCCCCAACCGGGCAAGGAGTGGGAGCACAACGGCTGCGCCAGCGACGTTCCGATCGAGCCAGGCGGCGATCCGGGTCCGTTCGCAGACATCGACGATGTGCCGCCACCCGAAGACGAACCTTATCCGAACAGCGACATCGACACCCGAAAGGTAACGGTGACATTCATCACGGACGAGACCGGAAGCGAGATGCGCCGCGTCGACATGACCCTGCTGCAGCTCGCCGAACACATCAGGTTTCAGACCGCCGCCAGCAAAATGGCGCTGCCCTGGCTAAAGCTGGCGCTCTTTGGAAACAAGCGGAGCGAAAAGAATAGTCTCCGCACCAATGAAAACGTGCTGCAAATCACCGGTATCGAGGTCGAGCACGACGCGGGAGACATATCGTTCGACACCGCGCTGGCGACCGTCCTCAGGACTAGGCTCCGCTGCATCCTTTACTCGTCGCCATCCTACGTTCCCGGCGCGAAGGAGCGATGGCGACTCCTGTTGCCGCTGTCGCAGAACCGCGAGCCCGAGGTGCGGGAGAAGTTCGTCGCGCGCGTCAACGGCTTGTTCGACGGCAAACTCGCGAAAGAGAGCTTCACGCTGTCGCTGTCGTATCTCTACGGCCACGTCGATGGCGCCAAACACCGCGTCGAGGTAATCGACGGCGACTTCCTCGATCTGCGCGATGACACCTATGCCGGATCGATCTTCAAGGATGGTAGCCGGGTTGGGGATCAGCGCGCAGGTCACGACTTCAATGGCGCCGGTTCGCAGCACCGTGGGTGTGGAGTGGAGCGTCCGCGAGGGAATGTTGCATTTGGACTGGGAGGAAAGCGGCGGGCCTCCGGTTGTGCCACCGACCAAGAAAGGCTTCGGCAGCCGGCTGCTCCAAGAGTTCGTTGTCAGCGACCTGGACGGATGCACGAAACTCGATTTCGACGTCTCGGGCGTACGATGCAACATCACCGCTAGGCTGTGAGCGCGAGACCGCTCCCGGACTTCCTCGTTTGAACTGTCGCGCATTGCGCGGTGCCGCCAAAAATCAGAAAGACCGGTTCTTCGGCCGCTCTAATCGGCCGCGGTGGTCAACTCGCGCAGCGCGGAGACGAGCACCGGACCCCGATACGGTTTTGACAGGAACAAGCTACCCGCCGGCAAGTCGTCTTCGCCGGCCACCACGCGTCCGGAGGTCGCGATGATCCTGATCGGCGGCCAGCGGTCGCGGACGAACCGGGCAAGCTTCAGCCCATCCATCGAACCCGGCATCTGGATATCAGTGAACACGACGCGAATTTCCGGACGAGCTTCGAGGATCGCGATGGCCTCATCGGCATTGGCTGCCTGGACCACTTCAAATCCGGCGTGCTCGGTCGTCTCGGCGGAATCCAGTCGCAACAACAATTCGTCTTCCACGATAAGGATTACCGGGTCTCTTCGCGCCATCTCATTTCCTCCGCTCTGCCAAGCGGTTAGGCAAGGTTTTGTTCCAGGGTCTGGACCCTCGCTGCGGCGTGATCATCAAGATGCCGGCTGAACGAGCGGCATCTTGAAAACGAACCGAGTTTCATCGGGCGTCGAGGTGACGTCGAGCCTCCCGCCGTGCGCCTGCGCGATCTGCGAGGCGATATGCAAGCCCAGCCCAAGGCCTTGGCGGCTGTCGCGAACCTCGCCCCGAAAGAAGGGCTCGAACAGCCTTTCCATGGCTGCCGCCGGAATGGGTTCTCCGGCATTCGCGACCCAGAGCTCGAACACGCCGCCCTCCGTTTTTGCGCCCACGTGCACTGGCTGGTCCGCGGCACCATGGGTAAGGGCATTGCCGATCAAATTCGACAGAAGTTGTCCGATCCGCGTGCGGTCGCAATCGACGCGTTCCGTCAATTCGAAGCTGGTCTCGATCACGCGCTGGGGCGCGGCCGTCCGCAATTCGTCGACGACCTGCTCAAGGATTGGCTCCAGCGGTCGGGAGTCTCGGCTTAAGGTGATGCCTCCTCCGAGCCGTCCGCGCGCGAAATCCAGGATGTGGTCGATGAGGTCCGACATGCGGGTGACGGTGGTATTGATCATATCCAGGACGCGGAGGTGCTTGTGCTCCTGCAGCGCGCCGGAGCGCTGCAGGATTCGGGCGCCGGCACTGATCGCTGCGAGCGGGTTGCGGAGGTCGTGTCCAAGCACTGCGATGAATTGCTCGCGCAGTTCCGCTGTCTCCCGCTCCGTGGCGAGACCTTTCTGAAGCTCCGATCTTGAATCCACCAATTGGCGCTCATAACGCCGCCGGTCGGTCGCCTTGATGACCACCACCGCAGTGAACAGCAGGGTGCCGTCGACATTGCGGCGTTCGGCGGCGTTGGCGATCACCGGCAGCCGCTCGCCGGCGGCCGTCTCGAAGTCCAACGCGAATTCGTTGAAGAACCCCTGCATCCGCAGCAGGGGCGCGATGTGGGTTTCGTAATAGATGCGGCCGGCCATATTCAGGAATTGATGGAGACGCCGGCCAATGAACTTGTCGGTCTCGATCCCCGTCCAGGCGGTCAGCGTCGCGTTGACCTTCGTGATGCGCCCGTCGGACCCGATGGTGAGATAGCCACAAGGGGCGTTCTCGAACAGATCCTTGTACTCGTCGACGGGTCCGAATTCAGACATATGCCCGGATGGCCGAAACGACCTCTGCGGGAGCACTCAGATTCGGACAATGCCCCGTGGCCTTGAGGAATACGATCTCGCTGCCCGGGATCCGGCTTCTCACGAATTTTCCGACTTCCTCGGAGGCGATGATATCCTCGCTGCATTGAAGTATCAGGGTCGGAATCGTAACCTTATCCAGATCGTCCCTGTTGTCGGACGTGAAGGTCACCCGAGCAAAGGCCTTGGCGATCTCCGGATCAGTCCGGCAGAAGCTGTTGGTCAGTTCCTCGCCGAGTTCGGGTCGGTCCGGATTGCCCATGATCGAAGGTGCCATCGCGGCGGACCAACCCATGTGATTGTCTTCCAGGAATTCGAGCAACTCCGCGATCTGCTTTTCACTGAAGCCGCCTACGTAGTCACCATCGTCGATATACCTGGCCGAAGGGCCGACCAGGACCATTCGACCGAACAGCTCCGGAGCCTTCAGCGAGGCCAGGAGCCCGATCATCGCGCTGACGGAGTGGCCGACGAACACCGCGTCTTTCAGCCCCAGTGCACGACCGATTTCCACGACGTCGTCCGCATAGCCGTGCAGCGTCGAATACTTGGTCTTGTCATATGCCGTCAAATCCGAGCCGCCCGCACCGACGTGGTCGAACAGCACAACCTTGAAGTCGCCCTCGAACTCCGGCGCCACGAACCGCCACATATTCTGGTCGCACCCGAAGCCGTGGGCGAACACCATAGCCCGTTCACCCCGCCCACTCATGTGAACGTTGTTTCTCGCCAACACTTCCATGTTTGATTCCTTGATCGTGAGGCCAGTAAGGCGGTGCAAACCCGTGACGCGCTGCGCAAGGCCTCCCTGGACCAGGCGTTAACGGTGTTGTTGGTTCCGTGTGCGTAGAACCGGCCGGTCCTCGAGGCTATGAAGACCTTGGACCCGTGGCGGCTACCGCCTTCGTCGGCCCAGCCAATGAACTGTCGGCCCACTTTGCAGCGTGAGTTTTCATGGGGTCTCTCAGCCGTCCGATCCTTCGGTTGCGCCGACGCCAGACCGCTCTTTTGGCACGCAGTGCGCGGCCATCCAGACGGCCGCGGGTCCCACTATCTCCGCCAGTGCGGCTTTTGCCGGTCCCGCAAGAACAATCGAAGGTCAGACCGGTCAGCTCCTGCAGCTAATAGGATTTCTCCCTAGGGACCTCGCGCGAATGTGCTAACATTGCTGGGGCGCCTCCCAAAGGTGCCACACAAAAACTGATCGCCGGACCGAAAAGTCCAAAAAAATCAATAGCTGATGGGATTGCTATCACAGTTCAATCCTGTCTGGCAGCACCACCTTTTCGCTCGAGAGATCAACACCGTATTGATACGGCTGAAGTTTTCGCGCCGCGTCCCGTTCCTTTCGACAGTCGCTCGAATGAACTGGTCCGCAGCAGGCCTTCGTAAAACACAAAAGAAAATGGCCCGCCGCCTGGGGGGACGTGCGACGGGCCAGAGAAGTCGATACCAATGTCCTCTTTGGGGACACACCGAAAACTGCCAACCGGCCCAGCCGTTCCTATCCGACAGCAGATTTAAGGAGCATTTCTCTTGCGACCAATGCAGGTCGCTTGTTGAAGATTGCTTTGCTTCGCCACCCGATACTTGTGTCTGGTCAGGGCATAGGAACGAGAAACACGTGGCGGGCTTTATGCTCCATGACCGATGAGACACCCACCGATAAGACTGGGAACGAGCCTGCACCTTTGCTGCTGGTAGCAGTCGCTATTGTTCCTCTGCTCGCCGTCGCGGGCTGGTTTGTTTTCGGATAGCAGGCGCTGCCCAACGGATGACTACGCCAGTCGGGCACGGCTAAGGCACGTCTCCGTTCTGGCCCCCCCCGATGCTCTGCGGCTTGTTCAAGAAGTATTCGCGGTTGCCCAGCGCCTTCTCGGCATACTGGGCGATGGCGACCGTGATGGCTTGGACGTGCTGGTAGCAGTAGCCTTCCCGCGTCGCTAACTGGCGGAGTTCAGCCAGCGCCTTGATGAAAGGGGGCGGGTCTGGATCGTCTTGAAAATGCTTCACCACTGGCGGCCTCCCAGCACTCGGCCCTTTGGCTTGGGCAGTTCGGCCTTCAGTCGATCCCGTTGCGCAGAGGCTGTCGATCTTGTGGAGCATCCGCTGCAGCAGGGCCTCAGCCGAGGTCGTCGGTATGCCCGCTCTTTGTAGCTGCAGGATTCCTTCCACTGCCGAGCGACCTGCAGGCGCATGTGTTCGATTTCCGAACGGATGTGATCCAGTCCCAATGGCCAGCTCAGGGTGAGATGCCATGAGAACAAAGCGAGAACTAATTGTCAACACGAGCCGTTCCGACAATCTTTCGAGAGGCCTATCCTACCCGGCTGGCCCGCGTTTCCCCCCGGTGTGGGGTGACAGAGCCTTTGAAGACGGAGGCCCGACCAGGGTTCAGCGTTGGTTCGCTCAGGGGCGGCAGGTGCCAGCCCAGCGAGCGCGGCGCAGCCGAGGCCAGCAGGGGTCTGCTGGAGTGCATGTCCTAGTAGGGTTCGGCACACGGTGCGGCGGATGCAAGATGCACCCTACCTTGTACCGAATAACTTCTGAGCAGCCGTCGCGACTACGTCCATTCTGCACCATCAAGACGCTCAGAGCAGTCGCGATCACCCCAAATCCCGGGCGGCCGTTGTAATCAAACCATATCCTCCGAAGCCGCTGGGCTCATGGCTGTTATCCGCTGGTCGTACCGCAACGGTCACGACGCCGCGTGAACGCCGGAAACCTTCGTGCTTGCAGCCCGTTACGTTTGGGGGACGTACTGTCCCACCGTTGCGTTGGAGTTTGCCGTGCCCGCTTCCCGCGCCTTCTGGAAAGGCTACCTGAAGCTGTCCTTCGTTTCGTGTCCGGTCGCGCTTTACCCCGCGACTTCAGCGGCCGAGCGGGTCTCTTTCCGGCAAGTTAACCGGCATACCGGTCATCGCCTTAGGCACAAACTCGTGGATTCCGTCACTGGCGAGGCGGTGGAACGTCAACAAAGCGCGGGGCTACGAAGTTGGCGAAAATGAGTTTCTGCTAGTGGAGGATCGCGACCTTGAGCGGGCGCGCAGCGAGCGCTTGCCGCCCGGCGCCGTGGAACTTGCCGAGCCGCCCCCCGGCGCGAGTCCGCCGACAGTGCCCGCCGGGCTGCAGGACACGGAAGAAAATGGCCGCGATAATGAGGAGGCAGATGAGATTGTTCCCCGTCCGGAAAACACGCGAACGATCGAGATCGAGCGCTTTCTTCAGGCGGGCCAGATCGACGCCCGGTATTTCGAGAAGCCGTACTATGTCTTGCCGCGCGAAGAGATCGGACAGGAATCTTTTGCAGTCATCCGCGACGCCATGGCCCGCGAGGGTGTCATTGGCCTCGCCCGTGTCGTGTTGTCCTCCCGAGAGCGGCCGTTCTTGATCGAGCCCATGGACAGGGGCCTTCGCGGTGTGACGCTGCGTTTTTCGAATGAAGTGCGCAGCGCAGAACATTATTTCAGCGAGATTCCGCAGATGAAGCTTCCGACCGAGATGATGAAGCTTGCCCAACACATAATCAGGACGAAGTCGGCGGAGTTCGATCCATCTATGCTTGAAGATCATTACCGCACCGCGCTTGTTCGCATCCTGCGCAAAAAGCATGCGACGCGGCCCACGCATGGGCCTGCGGTCAAGCCGTCGCAGGAGAACGTCATCAAATCTCATGGACGCGCTCCGGCGCAGCATCGCCGCCGAGCGTCCGGCGAAGCCCTCGCCCAAGCGGGGAGGTGCAAAAGGTTCGGCACGCATCCCGCACGGGCGCGCGGAGCAGGGTAGTTCCCCCCGCCTACGGGGCCCACCGATCTCGTAAGGCTCACCCTACTGCTTCGTCTGCAAGTCCGTCAGAGATCCGACGCGCGTTGTATGCAGTACCGATGGAAATCTCCGACGTTAGATCAGGGTCGAGCGCAAAATTAACTAGCTATTGCCGCCCTTTGCGCCCACCGTGGCCCATCACCGAATTCGCCCTCAGGTATTGGTGACAGAGAGAGTTGAAGCTCCCGCCTGGTTTTGTGCTGGAGCTAATGTGCCCGCTGAAAATCACCTTTTGGCAGCGCAATGACATCGGTCTCATCTTCACCGACATCGATATGCCGGGTTCAATGGACGGATTGAAGCTCTCCCACTTCGTGAGAGGTCGTTGGCCGCCGATCAAAATCATCGCCACGTCAGGTCACGCGAAGATCACGGAGAACGACTTGCCCGAAGGCGTCCCGCTTTATGCCCAAACCGTATAATCCAACCGAGATCGCCAACGCGATTCATGAGCTAATATCAGCCGCGTGAAGTGCGCCGCGCACGGTGACGAGGTTCATGCCCTCGTTGCCGGCGTCTTTTCTGGCACATCGCGTCATTCCGCTGCGATGCGGAATTTGGTCGTGATCGGCGCATAGCAGACATGGATCATGTCCAACAAAACGCTGCGCAAGCGGTTGAAGCTGCTGATCGTAAGACGCAGCCTTAGGATTGCGCACAGGGGCATCTGGGTCGAGCCGGAGTTGCTAGTCGAGATTGAATACCGTGCGAAATAGGCAGAGGGCAAGGTGCGGCACCATTTTCATCCGAGAAGTATGAACTGGGCCACGTTGTCCGAAACACTGCCATCGCGATTGGCCTCACATTCGTCACGGCAGTTGGCGTCTACCTTTCTCCAGTCTGTGTTATAGGCGTAAGCGTGCGCTGCGAGGCTGCTTGGCTTTTATCATTGCCTTTCGGTGGGAGCGACCGCGGGCGGCGGTGACAGTTCTTCAGCGGGCGCAACCCCCCTAAGTTCTGATGCACTAACACAGTCGCCCGCCCAAATCTTGGTACCTCTGACCGTTCCTACCAGTTTGCATCCCATTGGCGTGCTCGGCCGCGCTTGAACAATCGGCTTTCCTCGGACGGTCGGTTTCTTTGCCGGAGGAGCACCTTGAGCGACAGCGGCGCTACCAACCGAGATTAGTGCCAACGCTAAAGCGGCTATTGCAGCAGTACTTTTGCTCACCGTCATTGATCTTCTCCGCCTAAATCCTGCTTGAGGCGTTGCTTCTGGATAGCGCGCTCGATGGCTTTTTTCGCGTTATCAATCGCCTCGTCCCGCGTGCTGCCATACCCGGATATCTTGGTCCCGCAGACAGTCGCGGCCCACTTCCACTGGTGGCGTACAATGCCCTGCACAACGGAGTATTCGATCCCGTGATATAGCATCGCGATTGCCTTTGTGTGTCGTCGCCTTTGTAGACACTCCTGGCGAGCGAGATTGAACACACGGCCCCGCGCCCTCTCGGGGCATGAGGGTTGAGGCGGGCGCGTGCGACTGTGTGCAAACGAAACAATCCTACGGAGACAGTTGTTCCCAAACACCGGTAGCGTCGCCGATGACCAGAGCGTTGCCTGCTGGGCTAGCCCCTAAGAGGCGGCGGCCTTATTTCGTTACGTACGGATGGGTAGCGATCATTGCCTCAATGTCGCCGGGTAAGTTGTGTAGATCGCACTGCAACACGGGCCCGTTAGGCTGAAACACATTTTTGGCGGCTATCGTTTACAATTGTCGGACACCGGACAGACACAAGTGTTGGAGCAATATTTTTGGCCGGGCGGAGAAAGGAAGATCACAAATGATCGCCGAGCACTTCGATCGCCGGACCATGGCAAATATGGAAGTCGCCTTGAGCGGGCGTGTTTACTTCTTCCGACTGGCAGCAAAAAACACCGGACCCGTAGGATCATCGCCAACAAAATAATCGAATGTGCCAACCGTGGTGACACAACCCTGAGCAGGCTAACTGAAGCCGGATATGCCGCTGCGATGCAATTGACGACTACTTCTGGGCAACTTAGCAACTCCGTCAAGGAAGAGGTCGGCCACTCAGCCGGCCCTTACCGAGGGGTTTGACCCAGATCAATGGTCGGCCGACCCCTTGGGGACCAAATAAGTCTAGGGACTGGAAACGGATATGGTGGCGCAGCGGACAGTCGTGGTCGTGGTTGATGACGATCCGGGCCTTCTGAAGAGCGTGGCGCGGCTGTTAGCGCACCACGGCATCGAGAGCCGGACGTTCGCCTCGGCCGAGGCGCTGCTTGCGAGCGACAACGTGCAGACGGCAACCTGCTTGCTCCTTTACATTCACCTCGGGGGAATTTCGGGAATTGATCTGCGGCGCCGGCTTGCGGCATCAGGATCGAAGTGGCCCGTCATCTTCATGACGGCGAACGACGACGAGGCGACGCGCAATGAAGCGATGGACGCCGGGTGCATCGCTTATTTGCGCAAGCCGTTCACAGGGAATGTCTTGCTGGATGTCATCTCGAAAGCTGCGGCTTAGTCAGCAGCCATAGCCTATTTGATCAGCCACCACCAGAACGACCCTATTGCCGTGGTGAGAGTAGATATTCCTAGCGCCGTCGCAATCAACTTCGCTAACTCCCAATACGACACCGCAATTTCCTGTCGGCCCGATGCCGCTGTACATCATCGGGGAGCCAAGGTTGTGACACCACTGCTGGAGATGCATGGGCCTATGCGCTTTGCCCCGAGCCGCCCCCGCTCGAAGCTTCGCCGCCTCGATCGTTTGCGCGGTGCCGCAGCACATTCCGTTTAATCGTGATGGTGCGGCAACGCGCTATGTCCGCCAAGTGCCACCATCACACCTTAGTCCGCCTTAGATGCTCGCTCACGTGGGCTGAATGCTGGAATGTGAGTGACCAGAATGGCTGCCCGCTCCACTGTCGCCGTTACGCAGATGGACATATGAGTAAGGAGCGCAGAGTAACATCAGGAAGAGCGCTCTATTAGCTTTGTATCTGGCAGAGGCTCGGCGACTTTCGGCACCTCGCATAACGACGCGCCCTTCGGCCGTACAAACGCTCCATCTCCATACACGACCACGCTTTTGCAACAGAGTTTCAAAGATAGGCAATTGATGCGGTGGCATTCCGGCCCTTCCATTTGTTCATCTACAGTAAGTCGGCAGAACTGGCTTTAGGTTCAAGCATTTAAGCACAATAAGCCAGGGGACGACGGCACGCGAAGTCCTATTCCGCACCGGGAACTGTTACGGAAAAACAATTTGAACCTTAAAGTAATAACGTATAACTTGAGGCTCCCGGTGAAACGCCGCTGCATTCTCAGTTTCATTGTGAGATTCAAGCCATCCAAAGCTTGAGGCGAGAGTTCGCTTCGCTTGTGTTTGCAAATCCGGCGCTGGAAAACATACATGTCGTTCAGATCTAATCGCATCGCGCTATTCATCGACGGCGCGAACTTACACGCAACCGCGAAGACGCTTGGCTTCGATATCGACTACAAGCGCCTCCTCAAAGAATTTGAAGGTCGCGGTCCTGTGCTGCGCGCGTTCTACTACACGGCAATCATTGAAGATCAGGAGTATTCTTCGGTCCGCCCGTTGACAGATTGGCTCAATTACAATGGCTACACCGTAGTCACGCGGGCGGCGAAGGAGTTCATCGACGCCGGCGGCCGCCGCAAGGTTAAAGGAAGTATCCACATCGAACTGGCCGTGGATGCCATGTATCTCGCCGATCAAATCGACCAGATGGTTCTGTTCTCCGGCGACGGAGATTTCCGCTCCCTTGTCGAGGCAGTGCAGCGTCGCGGCGTCCGCGTTACGGTGATCTCCACGATATCGAGCCAGCCACCGATGATCGCCGACGAACTGCGGCGCCAGGCCGACGTCTTCACGGATCTCGTGGAGTTGCAGTCAAGCTTCGCCCGCGACCCGTCCGCGCGGCCCGCGCGAGCCGCATCCTCCAGCGCCGCGGTTCCTGCAGTCCGCGTCGCTAAGGTTTCCCCGAGCAAGCGATAGGACGGCAAATCTCGGGTCATTTGCGGGCATGTTACCCGATCGTGTATCAAATATTAACCGCCGACCTATAATCTCTGTTCATCGTGGTCCGATCCGAAAAGGCGCACCGCGCGAGCATTGCATAGTGATAATCCGTCGCATCGTTGGCGGCCCCGTCGTCATTCATTTTAGCTCGACGATTTGACTAGATGGAACAGCGTAAGGCACATCGTGTCGTATTCGAGCGTGGGTTCGCCGCGAACATGATGGCGATCGACGGTACGTGGCAGCGTCCGTGTACAGTGCAGGATGTATCGGAAACTGGGGCTAGACTTACCGTTGACGGTTCGATCGAAGGTCTTCCCCTGAAGGAGTTTTTCCTTGTGCTTTCGACAATGGGGAAAGCATACCGGCGTTGCCAACTTGCTTGGGTCAACGGCGATCAGGTGGGCGTCCGCTTCATCAAAGCGGCCGACATAAAGAAGAAGTCGCAGCAGACGGTGCCTTAAACTCCGGCACAGCAAGCAGTCGGCTTCGCATCATAGGCTCAAGATGGCACGCTTTGAGCAAAAAGACCGTTCCTCGGTGCAATTGGAGCGCCAAGCAGCACCGTGCGAGATTTTCCGTCTGGTCCAGCCCCGTGGCGTTGGGCAAGCATCAACCATGATTTTCCACGTGCATGCCCACGTTGACGATCACATGTTCAAAGCTACCGCCAAAACGGCTAGGGACGCTTTTGCAAAAGCGATCGAATGGCATGTCGTCGGGCGGCTAACAGACATCTCGATCAGCGATGGCAATAGAACCTATTCGATCGCCGAGTTTGCATCGGTAATGGCACTGGCAGAAATAGCGAACACCGAAGCTTCAGCCGAGCAAGACGGCCCAGAAGCGAACAGATGAGCGGGGGACAGTGCCACTCGCAATCGTTGAGTAGCCAAATTGCCGAGCGTTTGACGGCAAGATGGCTTTCATCACGAAGTGGCGGCCAAAAGACAAAGCCCCCGGAGATGATCTCTCCGGGGGCCTCTATGCTAGGATTGGGTCATCCGCCAATTCACCGACGCTCCTCTCGACATCTCGCCATCTGATCGTGTGCAACATGTGGCAGCGCGTGCGTCACTCGCGTGATTTTATCTCTGTCAAGAAGGTCCGAGCGGACAACTCACATCTCTTCCAATCGGCCCGCCGCGCGAGTTCAATCGCCCGGGCTTTTCGGGTCTGCACATCCGAAATCAGCTCATCAACCTCAGCACGATTCAATGTCCGTTTTACGCGCAACAGGATAGACAGCGCCATCACCACATCGCCTTAGGGCATCAACAAGTCACGTGCGGCAACGTCGCAATGCGCGATGAACGTCTCGACGGCTTCATCAGAAGAGCCGATCAGGAAAGCCAGTTCGCGTGCCTGCCGAAGATCATCGACCGGCTCTACTGGTTTGCCGTCCAGCAGGATGCGCTCCGCGGCCCGGCCAGCTAGAAATTCTATGCATTGATCGCGTACGTGTCCGAAGATGTCGAAGACGCCGCGGCGATCCTCACCCGGTTCGGGCATCAAGGGCGCCAGTGCTTCGCGAACGTCGGAGGCGTCTCCGCGACCTTGCGCGAACGCTTCCTTGTACCCGACCCCCCAACATAGGCCATCAGCGCTGCCGTCGGCGCTGGGGTTCACGGTCACGCCTCCTACCTGAGGTCCGAGCGCCCGCGCGGCCACAGCGTGACCGGCTTCGTGAATGGCGATCCGAACGTCTTCGTCCCGCGACCGGCCCGGTACTGGAGACCAATCATCATCGTCTACATCAACCTCTGGCGGGCGGCCGCTGGCGTTGTCGGCACCAACTCCAACTTCGTCAGCGGTCGCCGCTCCGGCGGAAGAGGCCGCAGGTTGTGCGTTGCCTTCGTCCGGCGGGACTTTCTCAGTCATGATTAAACTTCCTCATGCGGCGTAGCATGCGCTCACGGCATGCCATGCGGGCACGGATAGCTGGGACAGAACGATTTTCGCCTCGTGCCTCAGGTGCCGCCATCATGCTGGCGATGAAGTCGGGCATTCGACCATCGACGCTGACGTACCCATCGAGACGAGATACGATCGCATGCGGCTGCCAACCCGGAGGGCCGATTTTCGTGCTCATAGTCTTGGCACCTCAATTTCGAGCTTGCGGCTTTCTGCGGAGCGATCGATGACCTTAAAATCAGCCGCCGCCAGAGGATTGCTCTCGATGTTGACGGTGGGCATCACGGCGCCGTCTGCATCGAGATCGATAATATCCGGGCAAACAGAGTGCAGGTCTTTTGCTTTACCAGCATTCCGACGACGGCATCGAAGTTCTGCTCGTAACGAGGACCTTGCATCGTGGTCGATTCCAAAAGGCCTGATTGCTGAGGGAGGGTCGCCGCTCGCCGCCGCAAAGCGGGAGTTTGCGGAAGAGACGGGCCATAGGCCGCGCGGCAAAGCGCGGCCGCTCGGCGAGGCAAAGCAGCCTGGAGGGAAGATTGTTCACGTATGGGCCGTCGAAGGCGACTGGGAGGCCGCTCGCCTTAAGAGCAATATGTTCGAGTTGGAATGGCCGCCCAGATCCGGCCGACGTCAGAAGTTTCCTGAACTTGACCGCGCCGAATGGTTTGGCATCAACGTGGCGCATGCGAAGATTTTGAAAGGGCAAGCGGTTTTTCTCGACCGCCTCCTGTCCGCAATCGTTAACGGTTAGATTGTGCGCGGAGCATTTTCAAGCCTGCTCGGGCAGATAAACAGGAGCAAGCCCATGGCCTATCGGTTGACTGGAATTCCGTCGTCGTGCCGGCAATAGGACTTGCAGAGATCGTTGTCCGCGGAAGTCTTATGTATCTTGGGCTGTTCGTCATTATGCGCTTCATGGCGCGAAGGCAGGCCGGACATTTCGGACCCGCAGACCTTCTCGTCATGGTCCTGATAGCGGATGCCGCGCAGAATGGGCTAGGAAAAGAGTATAGCTCGGTCACGGAGGGTCTCGCGCTCGTACTTACGATCGTTGGGTGGGAGTATCTTCTGGACTGGTTGGTCTGGCGCTTTCTCGCGACGCGGCCGTATCTCAAGCCTGCCAGTCTTACCCTTAATCGCGACGGGAGGTTGATTCCTCAGAACCTGCGAAGGGAAATGATTACCGAAGACGAACTGAAATCGCAGCTACGAGAACAAAGTGTCGAGAGCTACGAAGACATTAAGCTGGCTACCCTGGAAGGTGACGGCCGCCTCAGCGTCCTGAAACGAAATTAGGCGCAGCGGATGTAGCTGGAGGCGGCCCGCAACTGCCTTCCGCATGCTGCCCCTTAATATGTTCGATTGCTGTCGTCACCGATCGAAAAACCCCGCTATGAAGATGCTCCATTGCGGTGCGAAGCTCCGTCGCTACAGCTAACGCTCCGAACCAGCCGTTACTTTTGAATTTCAGGTCATGGCGTCAGAGGACTGGGAATAGTGCGATTGTCGTGTCGCTCTATTTAAAGAAGGCTCATTTCCCCGGGGACTTATTATTTGCCGCAAAATACTAGGAACATGTTGGTCCTCTAATGTTGCATTGCATCATAGAGGACGTTTTCCATGTCAAAGACCGAAAAAGCAAAGACGTCGGATAACGGAACGCCATCGCCTTGGCCAACGATCCCTTACTCGTTTAATTGGGGTTCAGGCCTAGAAAGCCCTCGGAGCCCTCACTGCTAAAATGCTCCAGTGCCGGGAGACGCCTCAAGAAAACGAACCGGACAGCACCTCATAGCGCTGCAATATTTCCAGGATCCTCCGGATTTCGTGCACGCGCCTTTCCAAAGTGAAATTCATGACCCCTAATCTCGTGAGACCCCTGCGCCCTGCCCTCACCGTCCAACGCCGTAAAGCAAAAGTGCCTTCCTATGCGGTGGCCTCGGCAGTCGCGATCGGAGCAGTGGCCGCAATGGCGCTAGTCAATCGTCATTTTGCAAAGAAAGCGGAGCGTGACAATCCAGCGTCCGGCCGCTTCCTCGATGTAGGTGGCGTTCGCCTCCACTACGTTGAACGGGGCTCGGGCGATCCCTTGGTTCTGTTGGACGGCAACGGCAGCATGATTGAAGACTTTGATTCCAGCGGTCTGATTGATCTGGCGGCAAAACATTTCAGGGTCGTCGTTTTCGACCGACCCGGGTTCGGTCACAGCGATCGCCCGCGCAATGTGGTCTGGACCCCCGACGCCCAGGCCGAAGTGATCAAGCAAGCACTCCCAAAACTCAACCTTTCGAGCGCCACCGTTCTCGGACACTCATGGGGCGCATCGGTTGCCGTCGCACTAGCGCTCAAATACCCCGACTTCATCCGCGGCTTGGTGCTTGCCTCGGGCTATTACTATCCGACCGCAAGACCCGATGTGATCGCGATGGGCGCGCCTTCGTTGCCGGTCGTCGGCGACCTTCTAAGTCACACCTTGTCGCCGTTGATTAGCCGGGCGATCTGGCCGTTGATGATGAAGAAAATCTTTGGTCCTCAGTCTGTGCCGACGAAGTTCGAAGGGTTTCCGAAGGAAATGGCCCTTCGCCCCTCACAGATACGGGCATCTGCCGCGGAATCGGCGCTGATGATTCCGGATGCTTTCCTGTTCCGCAATCGGTACGCAGATTTGAAAATGCCGGTCGTGATCATTGCAGGCGAGCAAGACAGATTGATCGACATCGACACACAGTCGGCACGGCTGCACTCCGAAATTCCGCAAAGTAGGTTGCACCGAGTCGCCGGAAACGGCCGCATGATCCAGCAGACGGCCACAGATGAGGTGATGTCGGCAATACTCAAGGTAGCGGGTGGCCCGTCAAAACTTGAAGCTGCGGAATAGCTTCGGAGCCAACGACCGCGAGAGCGGCCAGGGAGCCGTATGGCCATGATGGGCTTTCGTGCTACCGAATCAGCTCATTATGCTCGAACGGAGGCCCAGCCCATGGATGACACGAACACCAACGACGAATCTAAGAAGCCGATAACTGAGCAATTGGCGGAGCTGGTTGGAGCTGCGGCAGGCGCACTAGCAGAGAGCGCGGTAAAGCCAGTGGCAAAGCGCGTGACGAAAGCCGCCAACGACAAGACACCCCGGCCCGTCAAAAAGGCTGCCAAAGTGGCTGCTAAAGCGATCAAGGCGCCTAAAAAGACTGACAAGAAGGCTACGAAGAAAGTAATAAAGCGGGCAAAAAATCGGCGCTGAAAACGGCTCCGAAAGAGAAGGCGGGAAAGAAAGCATCGAAGAAAGCTAGAAAATCCAAATCGAAAACCGGGAGATAAACGATGGCCAAGAGGGCGAAGAAGAAATCATTGGTCTCGCGCCCAGTTCGGACGGTGAAGAAGGCGGCCAAGTCCGCCGCGAAGACGACGAAGCGAGCGGCCAAAAAAATGATGCCTGGGAAAAAGAAGGCCAAAAAGAAATCTTCCCGATAAAGGCGACGCCCTCGCGCTGATCGGCGCGGCGCGAGATATTGGGCTAAACGACCGCAAAGAAGCTCGCGCAGCAATTGAGCGACAGCGCCATCGTCGCAATGACTGGCGAAGTCCTTTGCGAAGGAAGAAAACGCGGAGATGCTGCTTAACCCGACAGCACGCAGCCGCCGAATGCCTGAGCTAACGACAGACCGCGGAGACGCACCTAAATAACAAGGCCGCCCTGGACAGGGGGCCTTGCTTGCTCCCTCAAATGATTGCGCGGCCGGACACTCTCCCGTGGCCAGCTCGCTGACCTATCGACTTACCCGTCTTCGGCCTCGTCCTGCTCGGCCTCTACATTGACAACCGACTTGGCAATTCCGGTAAGGGTTTTGTCGGTGTTCTTTTCTTCCTGAAGCGTAGCTTCGAGGAGATCGACAGCCTCAGCGTACCCGAGCTCTTCCGCCCATGTGGACAACGTGCCATAGCGCGAAATCTCATAGTGCTCTACGGCCTGGGCAGCAGCGAGAAGGCCAGCATTAAGCACAGGCATTCCCTTGAAGTCCTTCATGATCTCGGACCCTCTTCGGTGATACCGTTGATGGCGGCGCACGTCTTGCCCCTCGCGGGCTGTCCGATAATTTTGAAGGCGCGGTCGAGCCGCTTAACCTGGCCTTTAGTCTCGCGCTCATGTTGAACGAAGGCGGCCCTGAGTTCTTTAGACTGCGCCGCTTTCGCCATCTTCGGCAAGGTGTTCAGGATCTTGTTCTCGGCAAATAGATGTCTTTGAGTGTTTCATGAAGAGATCTTCGAGCTTTTTTGGCTTTTCGCCACTACGCGCTCCCTTGTTAGGCCCCACCAACAATTGAATGGGTCCGCGGTTCCTGTGCCGGAACAAAATTGTCTTTTGGAGGAGTCCTGCTCGATCAAAACGCCGCAGTTGCCAGGCGGACCGAGCGGTCGGCAAATTTTGGTAGGAGGTGCTTCGACCGCATTTAATGGTTGAAGCGCATGAGGACGTTGGCAACCGCAACTGGATTTGGAGGGGCGTCGCGTGCCTCCAGGAACAACTTGGCAATTCCATTATTTATCATTTTGCATGCCTGGAGTGTACGTGGGCATTAACAGCGTGAGACATCGGCCCCCGTCTGCGCCAACTCTGCCTGATTTACCTGTCCGTTCTGCGGGGCGTTAGGGGAGAAGCTGTGAAAGAAGTGCGAGACTGGGATCGCGACGAGATCATCGTATGCATGGTGGGAGCCTTTTGCCTGGGAAATGCGCTCATCACTGTGATTTACAGACTCGTCGGCTAAGGCTGTGTTTGCGATGAAGAGGCAAGCCGTTGTCGATGGCGCTAAAAAGAAACAGGCCCTGGACGCCGGACGATGACCGGCGCTTGCTCGAAATGCGCGCCGCCGGACGTCCGACGTTTTCGATCGGTGCGGAGCTTAATCGGAGCGCAGCGGCCGTAGGCGCCCGCCTATTCATTCTACGGCAGCGCGTCATAAATCAGGATGTCGACAAGGACGCCAAGCAATGAGCAGGGAGATGTGGGAATTGGATATCTATCGCCAGCAGGGTAACACGGACGCACTCGTCGCAACCCACGACTTTCAAAGTCTCACATCTCTCCGAATCGCGGTCATTGAAAATCGGGGAAGAAGTTTCGTCGTGCGCGAGCCGCTGCATGCGACACCACAGGACAGGATAACTCTTCTCGATCTGAGAGCCCAAGGCTTTGATATCAAAATCGCTACGCAAGGCTAAGAGGGCTCGATGTCAACCGGCGCGCGCGAATCGAGGCCGATGTCCAGCTTCAATCCTTCGGAGCCTGCGATCCTTCACGATCGCATTACCGACAGCATCGAAACCTGGGCAGGGGAGGAAGAAGCCGATTACCGAGAGACATCCGTTACGCTGGTTGATGGGACGGTCGCCTGGCGGGCCTTCGAATTCGATGGATGGGGCAACGTACTGGGCGGCTGAAAAACAGCATCGCTGCGTTTGCTCTTTAGGAACTTTGTACCTTGGGGATGGTTGAAACGCCCGAATTCACTTCTCAGAGGAATTTAGGCATGAAGAAAGCGATCCTGGCGTTCACCATAGTGGCTGCTCTCACCTCCCCTTCCTTTGCCCAGTCGGTCGGTGAAAAGACCGGCGTCAACTCCGCGCTCGGTATTGCGCCAAAGACCGAGGATTTCATCAAAGAAGCGGCCATGAGTGACATGACGGAGATCGAGGCGGCGAAAATCGCGCAGCTCAAAGGCAATGCGGAAGAGAAAAAGTTCGCTGAAATGATGCTGGCGGATCACACCAAGACAAGCAATGAGCTCAAGGCCATGATCCCGGCGAATATGAAGGCTGCTGTTCCGACCGCATTGGATGATACCCACCAGAAGAAGCTCGCCAAGCTTCGTGACGCGAAGCCAGAGGATTTCGCTTCGGAGTACGACTCCATGCAAGTCAGCGCCCACAAGGACGCGGTGTCGCTATTCGAGCGCTACGCAAATGGCGGTGACGATCCAAAGCTCAAGGACTGGGCGGGCAAAACCTTGCCTGCCCTAAAACATCATCTTGAAATGGCGCAAATGCTCGACAAGAACAGGAAGTAAATGAAAGGCCCGCTGGGATGAACCAGCGGGCCTTTTTTTACACCGCCAGCCAAATGCCTCGGCACAACGTGCCTAGCTGCGGCGATAACTACGGCACACGGCCGAGCTTTCTGCTGGCTCAGCGGCCTTGGCCGCCTTGTTGCGGGTCCTGGTTCTGGCTCTGTTGACCTGGCTTCTGGCTGGGGTTCTGACCCTGCTGGCCTTGTCCCGGATCTTGGTTCTGCTGGCCCGGCTTTTGGCCGGCGTTCTGGCCTTGCTGACCGCCGCCTTGGTTGCCTTGCTGATTTTGCTGGTTCTTGTTTGGATTTTGCTCGTCTGCCATCGCTTAGTTCTCCCTTTGCTATCACAGCAATAAGCAATGCGCCTCGCGTGAGGTCGATCCTATTTCAGGCACGCCCGCGTGCTACGGCGCTGGAGGCAGGATGAACATCGTCTGACTGGTGATCATGACGCTTGGAATAGGCGTGGGTGACTTCGGCGCCCATCAGGATGATTTGCGAGGTGTAATAGACCCAGATCAATACCACGACGATCGATGCCGCAGCTCCGTAAGTGGATTCAAGCCCCTGCTTTCCGATATAGAAGCCGATCGCGGCCTTTCCCAACTCGAAGAAAAGCGCTGTTAGCAGGGCGCCGAGCCAGACGTCGCCCCAGGCGACCGAGACATCGGGCAGCCATTTGAACATCATGGCAAATAAGACCGCTACAACGGCGAACGACACTAGCATGCTGACGAGATGCAAAATGCCTTCGGGCAGGTAGGGAGCGATGAACTTTCCGGCGGCAGCCAAGCCTGCCGTAACGAGGAGCGAGACGAGAAGAAGAAAACCAAGAGCCAGCACGGCAGCAAACGAAAGCACATAATTGCGGGCGAAATGCCAGAGGCCGCTTTCCTTTGACTCCTCGACTTCCCATACGACATTGAGCGCATCCTTCAACTGCACGACGACGCCGATGGCGGCGAACAGCAGAGCGCCTATCCCAAGGACCGTTGCGAGCGCGCCGGCGGCGGGACGGCTTGCCCCAGCGAGCATCGCCTCAACTGCCTTCGCACCAGTGTCTCCCAGCATCCCTTTCAATGACGACATCACCTGTCCCGTCACCGCATCCTGGCCAAAGAACAGGCCCGCTACAGCAACTGCGATTAGAATGATCGGTCCAAGTGAGAATACCGAATAATAAGCCAGGGCCGCTCCCTGACGGGCGTCTTTATGGCTCGACCAATTGGCAACTGCTTCCTTCGCTACTGTCCACCACATGTTCCCACCTCGCTATCAGCCGATAAGGAGATAGAGTGCACAAAGGTTCCTAGCGGAGCCGGATGCCGGGGAGACGCGAGCAACTAAGCGCGCTGTTTTTCCTGTTCCCGCACGACGTCTTTGGCTTGCTTGTCCGTCCTGAGTCCGAGGTAAACCGGGTGCCGCATTTCGCCGGCCTTGGTCCATTCGGTGAACTTGACTTCCGCAACCAGCGACGGCTTGACCCAGGTCGTCACGGCTTCATCCTTCACCTTAGCCGAAAATGGAGACTTGGCGGCTCTGAGCGGCATCAGCTTGCCATGAAGCTCTCCCAGCGTTTTATGGCTGAAGCCGGTGCCGACATGGCCGATATACCGCCAACAATCCTTCTCGCGCACTGCAAGGGCGAGCGCTCCAAAAAATGGGCGTGTCCGCCTAGGAGCCGTAAATCCTGCGATGACGACTTCCTGCCGTTTCGAGGTCTTGATCTTGAGCCAGTCATGGGTGCGGATGCCCGAGTGATAGGTGCTCTCGGCACGCTTGGCCATGATGCCTTCAAGGCCCTTGCGCTCGGCCTCCTCAAAGAACATCGTGCCGGACGTCTTGCGGTGACGGCTGAACGCGATGAGCTTGTGGCGCGGCAGGATATCCTTGAGCCGCTTTTTGCGCTCTAACAGGGTGAAGCCGCGCAAATCCTCTCCATCCAGAAACATGAGATCAAACGCGCAGTAGAGCAGCTTCGCCTCGTGGCGGAGTGCGTTTTGCAGAAGCTGAAAATGCGAGATGCCGTTTTTATCGAGCGCAACAAGCTCGCCGTCGATGACGGCGTCCCCTTTGACGCCTTCGAGCGCTTTCGCGACTTCAATGTAACTGCGGCTGATGATTTTGCCATTGCGGCTGTAGAGCGTAACTTTCCCGCCTCGACTCTTGGCGACCATGCGGAAGCCATCGTATTTATCCTCGAAAACCCAGCCCTTGTCATCGAACGGCGCGTCTGTCAGCGTCGCGAGCATCGGCTGCAGGCGTTTTGGCAATGTCGATGTGCGACTCATGCCTGCTCGGTGTCTTCGAGGACATTGCGGAAGGTGAGCGAGTAGCGGAGGCTGTCCACACCGGGAATACTGTGCTCCCACTCAGTCCTCGAGGGTCCGCGCAGCAAATAGATCGAGCGTGGCTCCGCCCTAAGATTACGCCGCTCCCAGCGGCGGCCGCTTCTACGTCGCAGCCGGAAGGTGCAGGGAGAAAGCAGAGAAATCCCGACGACGTCGCCGAAGACCGAGCGGTCCTTGTGCCAGCCTATTGCTGCGCCGGGTGTGTATTCGGTGATAAGAACCTGATGAAGGGTGCCGGGCGCGATCCCGGCGAAGCTTTCCGCGCGAGTGCGGATTGCCCACAGGAAGTCCGGCATGTCCACCGCTTTGGTCAGGCCGCCGCCATTAAAGTCGTAGCGCCAGCCGAATGACACGATACGGCGCTTGCCGGTAAACTCCTGAAACTCGAACTCGCGGAACGGCAGGGGTGCGATATTCTGCAAGAGCGACCGCTCTTCCGCGCGGCTCAGAAAATCAGGCTGATACCTGAAGCCTTCGGGAAGAGCATCGTTTCCAAAAAGATCGAGCGTGGCGCTAGCGCTTGGCACGCGTCTTTTTCCGGGCGGGAGCCTTGGAGGCAGGCTTTCGGTCGCCGCGATCCCCCTGCCCGGGCTTTGCCGCCTTCTTCGCTTTCCTGCGGCGATCCTGCGACAGCGAGCGGCTAACGTCGTCGCTTTCTTTGATGCGTCCAGCTGCGTCGCGGCGGATATATCGCTTGTCGCCCCGGGGGGCGATTAATTCGCGTTTGCTGGCGTGCTTCTTCATGTCTCATCTCCGTGGTTTAAGTTCCTTACCCAACCGGCCGACCATGCTGGAAGTTCCAGACGCAATCGCCTGACCGGACATCTTCATCTTGCGCATATCCCCGCGGCTGCGGCGGCAGCGTTAGGAACAAACGAATTGCGCCCGGGTTAGGTTTTGCTTTCCTTCCATTCTCCAGCGCAGAAGAGTTCAATGATTATCTGGTATCCTTTTCTGACGCTCATGGCTGACGCCATGCAGGTCATCGAAATGCGTCTCCGCCTGATCGCTCTCGGGAAGGGTACACCGGACGAAATGTTCCTGATGGTCAGCGAGAAGATAGAGGCATTCGACAAGGCGCATGCCATTCTCATTCGCGGCGGCGACCCCGCGCATGTTCTTGACAATTACCGCAAGATTATCGCTGCAAACGTGGCTCGTCTGTCCGACTAGGCTTGCGCGTAACGTGGACAACGGGGATAGCACCGAGGCCGGACCGGCCACTTGACAGCGGTGGTATAAGAAAGGGACGAAATTGATTCGGACCTTATGCCGTGAAAACCGTTCTTCAGCGAAAACCCGCTTCGCCGCGCACCCGTCCCCCGTACCGCACCGTGGAGGGATGGGCGCTCGGAACCCTCATTGATCAGGGCGCAGTGACGGAGTGTAACCACCACGGGCACCGCAAGGATCGCTCGGACCCTGACGCGTGGGAACGCGCACGGGAGGAAGTCTGGCGGCATCCCTTCCCCGGCGCGACGCCGGAAACCTGTCTCAAGGCGCTGGATGAAGTCATGGGCTCCATCGGAGAAACCTGCCCGGATTGCGACTAAGGCGACTCCACATCGGCTGATCTCCGCCTATATTGAGCCCATTCAGTAGAGGTGGAGTTTCAGTTCATGGCCCCGCGTGCCAATTGGAAGGGCTTTTTGCGCCTTTCACTCGTGACCTGCCCGATCGCCCTGTTCCCGGCCACATCGGAGTCCGAGAAGATCAGTTTCAACCAGATCAACAAGAAGACCGGCCACAGAATCCGCTACCTCAAGGTCGATGCCGAGACCGGCGAGGAAGTCGCGTCCGAAGACATCATCAAGGGCTACAAGGTCGATACCGACCAATACCTGGAAGTTACCAAAGACGAGCTTGAGAACATAGCGCTCGAATCCACCCGCACCATTGAAATCGACGAGTTCGTCCCGCGCAGCGAGATCGACGACCTCTATCTCGTACGCCCCTATTATATCGTGCCCGACGGCAAAGTCGGCCATGACGCCTATGCTGTTATCCGCGAGACGATCCGTTCGCTCGACAAGGTGGCGATTGCGCGGGTCGTGCTGACAAGCCGCGAGCATATCATCGCGCTGGAAGCCCGCGACAAAGGGCTTATGGGCATGCTGCTGCGATATCCTTACGAGGTGCGCGATGCGTCCGAATATTTTGACGATATCCAGGACGTGAAAATCACCAAGGACATGCTCGATCTTGCGAAGCACATCGTCGAGCAGAAGAGTGGGCATTTCGAGCCGGCCAAGTTCGAGGATCACTACGAGCGCGCGCTGACCGAGCTTTTGAACAAAAAGCAGAAGGGTCTGCCGATCGTTGCCGCCAAGAAGACGGCGCCCGACAACGTAGTCAACCTGATGGATGCGCTGCGGGCGAGCCTGAAATCATCCGGCAAGGCGGCGCCCGCAACAAAGCCTGCAAATGCTCCGGCGAAGAAGGCCGCTAAAAAGCGCAAGGCCGGCTGAGCGCGCCGCGGCTTACGCCGCGACCGGGCACTAGCGTCTATCGGCGCCCGAGTCTTTCGTCTCGGCCATCCGGTTACGGCCCCTCGCGCAAGAAGGGCTGCGCCCTTAGCCGTCAAAGGTAAGTTCGCTCCGCTCGCCGCTGCATGCGCTCCGTCCTTTGACTGCCCTACCGCCCTTGCCGCTGGGCTAGCCGTTGCATGGCCTGTAACCCGTTCCTTGGCTTTGGAACGAAGTTCTCAATGCACCGTTAGAGCTGGTTTTCAGGGATACGGCGATGTCAAAGAACGACATATTGCGTTATGGCGCGCCAGGGGAGACAGCTGTCCATATTTGCGTGGACATGCAGCGGATGTTTGCTGAGGGCTCCGAGTGGAAAATGCCCTGGCTCGAGCGCGTGCTGCCGAACATCGTGTCAATTACTTCTACCCACCCGGAACGGACGATCTTTACCCGCTTCATCCCGGCCCAGAAGCCCGGTCAGGGCGTCGGGATGTGGCGGCACTACTATGTGCGCTGGGGCTCCATGACCATCGATCAGCTGGGCCCGGAAAAGATCGGGCTGGTTCCTGACCTCGCGAAGTTCGTTCCCCCTGCCCGCACCTACGACAAACATGTCTATTCCCCGTGGACGGGGAGCGACCTCCACCAGCAGCTGCGTAGCGCCGGCATCGACACGGTCATCATCACGGGCGGTGAAACCGACGTCTGCGTGCTCGCCACAATGCTGGGCGCGATCGATTGGGGCTTCCGCGTTATCCTTGTGACCGATGCCCTTTGCAGCTCGGCGGATGAAACCCACGACGCCATGATGAATGTCTACATGAATCGGTTCGGCGAGCAGGTCGAAACCGTCACGACGCAAACCCTCCTTGAAAGCTGGCAGGGCACGCGGCACCGCAAAGTCTCATGAGCTCAGGCCCCTCGCATCTCGTGCAGATCCTCCTGCCGAAAGAAACCGGCAACGGGCGGCCCATAGGCAAGGAATGGTTCGAAGGGTTCCTTGAGGAACTGACGGATAAGTTCGGCGGCGCGACGAGCTTTCTGCGGGCCCCGGGACAGGGGCTGTGGCAAAGCGGCGGCGCGACCGAGAAAGACCGCATCGCTGTAGTCGAGGTGATGGTTGAGCACCTCGACCGCCCTTTCTGGCGGTCCCTGCGCGCTCGGTTAGAGCGGGAGCTTTCCCAGGATGAGCTCGTCATCCGCGCGCAGGAAATTACTCGGCTCTAATATCTAGGAACTCCTTTTCCTCGGGATGGTTTGATTGGCAAACCCCAATAGGAGGAAGCCATGGGCTTTTTTACCAAAGACATCAAAACGCTGAACGATCTTTTCGTGCATACGCTGCAGGACATCTACTACGCCGAGCAGCAGATCGCGAAGAACCTACCGGACATGGTCTCCAAGGCAACGGACGCGACCCTGAAGAACGGTTTCGAAAAGCACCTGGAAGAAACAAAAGGCCAGATCTCCCGCCTTGAACAGGTATTCCAAATGCACGGCGTCCAAGCCAAAGGCATTGATTGCCCCGCGATCGACGGTATCCTGAAAGAAGCGAGTGACGTTGCGGGCGAAGTCGACGACAAGGACGTGCTTGACGCCGCGCTGATCGCCGCCGCCCAGGCCGTCGAGCATTATGAGATCGCGCGTTATGGAGCGCTGATCGCATGGGCAAAAATGTTAGGCCGCGGGGATTGCGCGTCCGTGCTGCAGCAAAACCTAGATGAGGAAAAGCTGACGAATGACAAACTGAACGCAATGGCGCTGCGCAACGTAAACAAAAGAGCCGCCTGAACGTGGTGCCAATTGAAACAAGGGCCGCTCACTGTCGGGCGGCCTTCTTTTGGGGAAAGCATGGACATACTGATAATATTAAGAACATTCGCTGCCGTGACCACAGTGTTGGCTGCAGCCCTCGTGGCAGCAAACTTGAATGCGCGCGTCACCGTCCTCGGATTTGTGATCTTCATCGTCGCCTGCATCGCCTGGATGGTCGACGGCTGGATCGAAAGCAAAGCGTCGCTCGTTATCCAGAACGTCATTTTGCTTTTCATCAACGCCATCGGCGTTTGGCGCTGGTATCCCAAAGCCGAGAAGGAAGCGAAGAGCTAGTGTCCTGATCGACAAATCAGTTACATTTCTGCCGACCTTTAGACCGGGAGGCGGGAATGGCCAAGGGACGAGCTGTCGCGATCGTACTCGATGACGTGGAGAAGCGCGAGCTGACGGCATTGACGCGCAAGCACGGCGCGCCGCAGGCCGTGGCGGAGCGGGCGCGCATTGTGTTGGCGGCGGCTGGCGGTCTCAAGAACAAAGAGATCGCGTCGAAGCTTAGGGTCTGCACGCACACGGTCGGCACCTGGCGCAACCGCTTTGCCGACCACCGTATGGACGGTCTCTACGACGAGCCGCGGCCCGGCGCGCCGCGCGAGATTGGCGACGACGAAATCGCGAGCACGATCCGCAAAACGTTGGAGACGCGACCAAAGGGTGGCACCCACTGGAGCCTCAGGAGCATGGCTAAAGAGATCGGTCATGCGCCCTCGACGGTGCATCGCATCTGGCGCGCCTTCGGCCTGCAACCGCACCGCGTCGAGACTTTCAAGCTCTCCACCGATCCGCTGTTCGTAGAGAAAGTGCGCGATATCGTCGGGCTCTACTTGTCGCCGCCCGAGCGCGCTATCGTGTTGTGTGTCGATGAGAAAAGCCAGGTGCAGGCGCTCGACCGCACGCAGCCCCTGTTGCCGATGCGGCCCGGACAGGCCGAGCGGCGTACGCACGATTACAAGCGGCACGGAACGACATCGTTGTTCGCGGCACTCGATGTGAAAGCGGGCACCATCGTCGGCAAGTGCATGGCCCGCCACCGCGCGAGCGAGTTCCGCAAATTCCTGGATGAGATCGAGCGCAACGTGCCGGCCAACCTCGACGTTCACATCGTCATGGACAACTACGCAACCCACAAAACCAGGCCGATCCGTAACTGGCTCGCCAAGCGCCCGCGCTGGCACGTGCACTTCACGCCAACCTCAGCGTCATGGATCAATCAGGTCGAACGCTTCTTCGCCCTGCTGACCGAGCGCGCCTTGAAACGAGGCGTGTTCCGTTCGGTCGCCGAACTCGAAAAAGCGATCAAGGCTTGCATCGACGCCACCAATACCGATCCCAAACCGTTCCGCTGGACCAAGACCGCCGACGACATCTTGGCCAGCATCCAACGCTTTTGCCTTCGCACACTCGCCGCAAACGCCTAGAATGAAGTCGACTTCAGAATCGGGACACTAGCGAGCTTTTTCATCTAGTCGCAAAACCCGTCGCGGCGCAAAAACGCCTTGTTGATTGCAACCGCAGCCTGCGCGCCTTCCGCGATGGCTACCGCGACCAAAAGAACGTCGCGCGACACGTCACCCGCAACGTAGACGCCGGGGACGCTGGTTTCCTCGGTAACAGGGTCCGTCACCACGCCGCCTTTCGCGTTCCGCCGGCAGCCGAGACGCTTAGAAAGATCAGACGCCTGATGGCAGCCGGTCGAAAAGAATAGGCCAGCCCGTGGCAGATCAGGGCCGCTCCTGAATACGATCTTTTTCAGCTCTCCATTCGAGCCTTCCATGGATTGGATTGCCTCCGAGCGTAGCGGAATGTTATGTTCTTCGAGCTTTCGCGCTGCCTTCGCGCTCACCTCAGATCCACCGCTGCAAGCGACAACGTCCTCAATCCAGTGCTTCATCATAATAGCAAGCTCCGCGCCCTTATCACCCTCACCAAACGCGGCTACCGGCTTCCCAACGTATTCGAAGCCGTCACAATACAGGCAATGATGGACAGAAACGCCGTAGAGAGGTTCGATCCCTGCGAGTTCAGGAAGTTCGTCAACAAGGCCCGTGGCGAGCAGAACCTTCGAAGCCTTGCCAGTCGTACCGTCCGCGCTGCTAAACTCGAACGCATCGCTGGCAGGAATGATATCGGTAACGGAGGTCTCGCGCACCAAGACGGTTTCGTAGCGGGAGAGTTCTTCCCGCGCCTCAATCAGAAATGAGGAAGGAGAACGCCCGCCCTTCCCTTCCAAGAAGGCCATGGATTGCGGGGGATCTCAGGTTGCGCTGGCGCCCCGCATCGCAGAGCAAAACGCTGCGGTGGCACCGTCCGAGGATGAGTGCGACGCTTAATCCGGCAGGTCCGCCGCCGACAATGAGAACATCAAATTGCATCTAAAGGCCTTTCTTACGCTAGGAAGATAGGGCTCTTCGCGGTCGTTGGAGCCTTTCCCGATGTTCATGCGTTAGATGTCGGGAAGGAATTCATGCCGCGCGCAAAAACAGCAGCTCCATGGACAGAACTGACGCTCGAAGAGCGCCGTGAACGGAGGCGGCTACGCCGCGAGAAGCAGCGCGAGGATAACATCAAGCGTGCGGCGAAGCTGCACACCTACGCGTCCGGGCAGAAACTGAAAGCCCGCAGAACCCGCCTGAATCGAAACCGTCCATTTTTGTAGGATGCTCGGGCTGGCGCTACTGGAAATGGCGGGATTCTTTCTATGCCGGCGTGCCGCAGAACGATTGGTTTGAGCATTACCTGAAGCGCTTCGACAAGGTCGAAATCAACGCATCCTTTTACTCCTGGCCGACAGTCGCCGGCGTTCAGGCCTGGCGCCGTCAGCCGGGGAAGAAAAAGTTCGTTTATACCGTGAAGGTTTGCGAACTCATCACCCATATCAAGAGGTTCAAGGGCACTAAGACCCTCGTGAAGGACTTTGGGATAATCGCCGATATCCTGGGCGACCGGATGGGCTGCTTTCTCTTTCAGCTTCCGCCGAGCTATCGCTTCATAGGACCCGGCTCAATGACATTGTCAGCCAGCTTGATCTCGCGCGCCGCAACGTTGTTGAATTCAGGCACGTCAGTTGGTGGAATGAGGAGGTTTACAGCGCCTTCCGGAAGGCTGGGATCATTTTTTGCTCCTGCAGCGGACCGCGGCTGCCTGATGAACTCATACGAACCGCCGACGAAGTTTATATCCGCCTGCACGGCCCGAAATGCTGGTATCGGCACGACTACTCAAAAAACGAGCTCGAAGTATGGGCGGATAGGATTAAGGCAAGCGGAGCGAAGCGCGCCTGGATATATTTTAATAACGACAACGAGGCCCACGCCCCCAAAAACGCGACCGCCCTGCGGAAGATGCTGGGCCGCGTCCTCCCGGCGACCGTAAAGCGGAACGCGGGAACTTTGTCGGTCTCGCGGGCGTTCTCAGATGTTTGGGAAATAGCTCCATAACCAGCAAATCACTCTGGTTGGACGGTGATGTCGCGCCCGACACGCGTAGTCGATGGTGTTCCGACGCCGCGGCATCGGCTCGGGCTCGCGTGCAGGGTACTTAAACAGTGGTTAGAACAAGCGTTGGCGGCGTTTTTGTCGGCGTCTTGTGAAAACGGGTGGCACATGGAAAGGGCAGTGAGGGCGCAGTTTCCAATTTCAGCTGGCATACTTTTCGGTTTGGGCCTGGGCGGATTTTTTGACGGCATCATCTTTCATCAGGTCCTTCGCTGGCATCACATGCTGAGCACCTGGTACCCGATGAATTCCATCCAGAATTATGAGCTCAACACGTTTTGGGACGGCATTTTCCACAGCGCTACTTATCTATTCGTAGTAGCGGGGCTTTTTATCCTATGGCGCACGGCCCAGCGCTTTCATCTGTATTGGTCGAGCAAACTCCTAGCAGGAAGTATCCTAATTGGCTTCGGCGGCTTCAATGTTGTCGAGGGTCTCGTCGATCACCACTTGCTTGGCATTCACCACGTAAACGAAATTGTCGATCCAGCCTACCGGTTTTACTTTGATGCCGGCTTCATCTTGTGGGGCATATTGATGCTTATCATCGGATGGATTTTGCTGCGGCAGGGACAACGCGAGGGCGACCCTGAAGGCTTGGTACGCCAAAGGGCCGCCCGATGACGGTACCACCGATGTTCGTGTGGTCCGTCTTCGTCGTACTGGTTTTAATGGCGACGGCCCCGGTTTGGCGGCTGGCCGTGTTCGGCTTCAATCCCGCTTTGGACGATTTCCTCGCCTTTATCTGTTCTTCGAGCCCTTAAGGCCAAGGCGTGAATGGTCACATTCTACTCGACCGTTGGCAAGCTAGGTCAGGTCGGGTCAGGTGAGTTTGTTCAAATTTCCGATTGGCTTCCCGGGAGGCTCACTATTTGTAGGCTCAATAGTTCTGGCCTGTTCCTTACCCTGCTCGTTCAATTTCCTATCCCCTATAATCTCGGCGACGGCCTGCTTGGTCTTTCCGACCAACTTGTCCTTGAGTTTGCCACATGGAAGTACTCCTAGTTCGTGACTAAACGACCCGCACCTCCAGCGGTTGCTAAGGCATACAAGAAATCGCGAGTAAAACGGGCAATCGGCGCCGGTACCGCCTTAACCGGGAAGCCATCAATGTTTGGCGCGTTGTGTGGGCGTGAACCAAGGAGGCATGCTCGTGCGAATTTCTATTCTCGCTCTGACCGTCGCTTTTGCAACTACCACCGCCGTGCCAGTGTTATCCCAACAGTCAACTTCGCCCGGCCAGCAAAAAGCCGCCAGACGAACAAATGATAACGCTAGGAGAAGTGCGATGCCGACGGCCACCGCCCCGATCGAGGGTTCGGCGGTTAAGGCCCAGTCGCGCGCGCGGGTATGGCGGCAACGGACATCCAGACAACAGCGGCCACGCGTCCGATTTTGGCAGCCGATAGCTAACTGACGACCGTCGAGGAAAGTACTGCTGATGAAACCGGCCGCCGGCGCCGAGCGGCCCCGCGATTTTCGTGCGAACGGTCACCAGAAATCAAGGGAGGCCTATATACAAGAGACAGATCCATCATTGCTTTGCGGTACCCGGCTCGGCCTTCTTGCGATTGCTGGCTGGCCAGAACGCTGGCCGGCGTTACATTGGCCGCGGCGGACTGAACTTTATTCTTGAACCCGCTAACCACGTCGCCCTCGCCCTTTATCATGGCATCGAAACCGTTGTTCGCGACCTCGGCGGGATCATCTTTTTCTGCGGTCCCGACTGCGGTATCCATCATTTCGGCCCGGCGGAAGAATTCCGTCTCGGTTGCGCCGGGCATGAGACAGCTCACCGTCACCTTGGTGTCCTTGAGTTCGTCACGCAGCGCAAATGAGAACGAATTGAGAAAGGCCTTGGTCCCGTTATAAACCGCCTGAAAACTGCCGGGTATAAAGCCCGCGATTGATCCCACGATCAGAATCCTTCCCGTATTCCGGCGACGCATATCGTTACCTACCTTGTGGATCAGGTAGATCGTGCCGGTGATATTGGTATCGACGACCCGCCGCGCCTTTTCAAAATCCTGGTCCAGGAATGCCTGGCCAAGACCGCGCCCGGCATTTGCCAATAGTGCGTCGACCTGACGCCCGCTCGCTGCCGCATAGAGCTTGTCGACGCCCTCAATCGTCGCGAGATCCGCCTCCAGAGCTTCCACTTTCCCGTCATCGGTACGTAGCGAAGCCGCCGCCTTTTCGATCTCAGGTTCGTCCGCCGCGATCAGAAGGTCGTAGCCTTACTTTGCACAGCGCTTCGCCAGTTCAAATCCAATGCCGGTTGATGCCCCGGTGACGATCGCAAAAGGTCGGATAGCAGACATAGCAATCTCCTTTGGTGTCGTTGTTCATCCCAACCCCGGCTTTCCATTGTCGTTCCGCGGACTTGAGGAACCGATTTTCTTTCCAGAGTTTGTCCCAGCACAGCTTGCGGCATGGAGATTTTGGAATGAGAGCGCTGACCTGGCACGGCAAGAACGACATTCGGTGTGACACGGTACCGGATCCCAAGATCGAGCACGGGCGCGACGCCATCATCAAGGTCACCGCCTGCGCCATCTGCGGCTCGGATCTGCATCTGTTCGATGGCGTCATGCCCACGATGGAAAAGGGCGACGTCCTGGGTCACGAGACCATGGGCGAAGTCGTCGAAGTCGGTTCGGAAAACAAGAAGCTTAAGGTCGGCGACCGCGTCGTGGTTCCATTTACGATCTCCTGCGGAGAATGCTTCTTCTGCAAAAAAGGCTTCTTCTCCGGCTGCGAGCGCTCAAATCCAATCACAAGGTGGCCGAAAAACTCTGGGGGCACTCCCCGGCGGGACTCTTCGGCTATTCTCACATGCTGGGCGGCTACGCCGGCGGCCAGGCCGAGTATCTCCGGGTGCCCTATGCCGATGTCGGCCCGATCAAGGTCCCGCAAGGGCTCAGCGATGAACAGGTCCTTTTCCTGTCGGACATCTTTCCGACAGGCTTCATGGCTGCCGATTTCTGTAATCTGAAGGGCGGCGAGACGGTCGCGGTCTGGGGCTGCGGACCCGTCGGGCAGTTCGCGATCAAGAGCGCGTTCCTGCTGCGGGCTGAACGGGTGATCGCCATCGACACCGTTCCGGAGCGGCTCGCCCTGGCCCAGGAATCGGGCGCCGTGACGCTGGACTTCAAGAAGGAGGATATCTACGACCGGATCCAGGAGATGACCAATGGCCGCGGGGCGGACGCCTGCATAGACGCCGTCGGAACTGAGCCGGACATTGGCTCTGGCTTCGACGCCGTCGTCGACCGCATCAAGGTCGCGACGTTCATGGGAACCGACCGTCCCCATGTCCTGCGACAGGCGATCCATTGTTGCCGCAACTTCGGGACCGTCTCGATCGTCGGCGTATACGGCGGCCTGTTGGACAAGATTCCCATGGGGTCGGCCATCAACCGGGGCCTTACATTCCGCATGGCCCAGACACCGGTCCAGCACTACCTGCCCCAGCTACTCGGGCGCATCGAGAAGGGCGAAATCGATCCCTCGTTCGTAATCACCCATCGAGCGACCCTTGAGGAAGGACCTGAACTATACAAAACGTTCCGAGCCAAGCAGGACGGATGCATCAAGGTTGTCATGAAACCATGAACTGCTTCGAGGCACCGAATCCCAAGCATTGTTTGATCGGGCGGGCGCGATGAATGTGCCATGGCTCGCGTTCTAATTGGCACGTCCGGGTGGCATTATGATTCGTGGCGAGGGCCCTTCTATCCCGCCGGTCTTCCCATAAGAGCACAGCTCCAATATTACGCCAGCCAGTTTCAAACCGCCGAATTAAATGGCGTTTTCTACCGCACACCGACGCCCGATGCGGTCAGAAGCTGGAAGGAGCAGACCGGCAAGAACTTCGTGTTCGCGTGGAAGGCTTCAAAGTTCATCACCCATTGGAAGCGGCTCTCTGCAAACTCGGCCAACAGCCTCGAATTGATGGAAAATCGCCTGTCGTTGCTTGGTCACAAAGTCGGCTCGGTCCTATTTCAATTGCCACCCAACTTTTTCAAGCCGATGCAGACCGCCTTTCCGCTTTTCTCCGAATGCTTTCGCCGAAAAGACGTTACAGCTTCGAATTTCGCCATCCCAGTTGGTATTCGCCACGAATCATGCGCCTCCTGTCGGAGAACAACATCTCGCTATGCATCTCCGACCATCATGACGCGCCGGCACCCTGGAGGCGGACAGCGGACTTCGTCTATGTTCGAGGCCATGGTCCCGGCGGACGATACAAGGGACACTACTCAACAGATGCCCTGGCGGGGTGGGCCCAGCGTATCAGGTCATGGAAAGCGCAAGGGTGCGACGTGTTTGTTTTCTTCGACAACGACCAGAAGAGCGCCGCGCCGATCGATGCCCTGAAGTTGAAGCAAATGCTTGCAAAGCGGTAACACGCCGCTTGGCAAGTCTCACCTGACCGTCGAACTCTGTATAGAGTTGGGGCGAACCTGGACGCGATTCGATGACAAGACGCTCCGGGACGGCAATTCTTCCTCTGCACGGTGGACGTGTGCCGCCCTGGCTCGCGACGCGCATGTCTGCGCTAGGTGCCGTCATCACGCAGGCGATCGTCCATCACTACGGCCGAGACGAGTTCCTTCGGAGGCTATCTCATCCATTCTGGTTCCAGGCCTTCGGTGCGGTAATGGGCATGGATTGGCACTCGTCCGGCATTACCACCAGCGTTATCGGCGCCCTCAAGCGCGGGTTGCAACCGCTCTCAGGGGAACTTGGCATTTACGTCTGTGGGGGCCGAGGCCGGCATTCACGCAAGACGCCAGACGAATTGCGTCTACTAGGCGAACGCGTCGGTTTCGACGGCGCCAAGCTTACCCGCGCGAGCCGCCTCGTCGCCAAGGTCGACAGCGCCGCGGTCCAAGACGGCTTCGATCTCTATCTGCACGGATTCTTCGTCACCGACAACGGCAAGTGGACGGTCGTGCAGCAGGGCATGAACGGCGACAACAAGCAGGCGCGCCGGTACCATTGGCATTCCGAAGATCTGAAGAGCTTCGTAGACGAACCGCACAGTGCGATCGACGGGCCTGTG
Organism: Bradyrhizobium sp. SRL28; assembly: GCF_018596315.1. Taxonomy (GTDB): domain Bacteria; phylum Pseudomonadota; class Alphaproteobacteria; order Rhizobiales; family Xanthobacteraceae; genus Bradyrhizobium. The sequence continues at coordinate 46,855 of NZ_JAHEAG010000031.1, forward strand.
CAGGGCGAGATCGTGAACCTTACGGACAAGCGCGCCGAGACCTCGCGCTCAGCCCAGTTGGAGTTGCTCACCGGCTTGGGTCCGGACCGTATCGTTTCCGAGCTTTCGGCCCTTTCGGACGAGGCGCCGGCCCAGGCCTTGCTCCCGCACCTCGTTATGCCCGCACACCACGACGTGCGGTCCAGCGACGTCTTCACGCGCCGGCTCCATGGCGCGCTCGCAGCAGCGGCGGAGCGCGGCCCGGTGGATTTCCCGGAACTTCTCCTGACGCCTGGCGTCGGCGCGCGCACGGTCCGATCGCTCGCCATGGTGGCCGAGGTCGTGCACGGAGCTCCCTACCGCTTCCGGGATCCTGCGCGCTTCTCGCTGGCGCATGGCGGGAAAGATCGCCACCCCTACCCCGTTCCACTCAAAGTTTACGATGAAACCATCCGCGTGATGAAGTCGGCTGTACAGAAAGCCGGGCTCGGACGAGACGAGGAGATGCAGGCGCTGAAGCGGCTCGACACCCAGGCGCGCCGCCTTGAGCGCTTCGCGGAGGGGCCGTCATTGCAGTCCTTTATTGCTGTTGAGCGCGCGGCCTCTCCCGCGCTGGATGGCAGATCGGTATTCGGCTGGGAGAAAGACTCGGCGGGAAAGAAAGCCGCCGATTCTTAATCGGCTGGCGAGCTGGGTTGGAATGGCCTTTCAGTCGCGTGCCCGAGCCTTGCTGACGTCTCGCCCACGATATTGCTGGATGCCCATCACGAGGCAAGAACTGCGGACCTTGGCCGCCAATTTCCCAAACCGCGCCGCGTCGGACTATTCCCTGGCCGAGACGTCGGCGGGTTGGGCGAGCCGGTGCCGAGGCAACAGCTGACCGCCTCAACACGCAAGATCGAAGCGGGAGGCCGGCAGGCCAGCGAAACGCCGTCTTGGCGATCAGAGGCAGTCGGGGACTCACGCAATCGTCCTCCCTGGCACATTGGACAAGCGATATATTGCCGGACTGGCAGTGGGAGCGCAGTAGAACGACTAGTCCGGCTCCTAACCTTGCTTCGGACAGCGCTGAACCGGGCAGCGACCAAGAATCCTCGGAACACTTGCTGTGCTCGTCCGCTTGCCATCGTTAAGAACGGAGGGCCACGTCCATGCACCACAAGAGAATGGCTGGGATCGACATCGCGGTTTTCTATCTACGCACACCGAAGGCGGTCAGATTGCCAACAGGCCGATGAGTAACAACGGCGATGTTGAATATGACGGCACGTCGTATTATTTCACGTATGAGCAAGCCCGAACCGTTGCCGATATTCAGGCCAACCCTAAAGTTGCTCTCGGATTTACCGGTGAAGGCGGGATCTTTTCGGATGCGATTTACGTGGCGATCGAAGGCAGCGCCGAACTCATCCGCGATAAGGCTACATTCAGAGCGCACTGGACAAGCGACCTAGATCGCTGGTTCGACAAAGGCGTCGACACGCCTAACATCGTGCTCATTAAGGTCAAGGCGAATCGGATCACCTACTGGGACGGTGAAGAGGAAGGCGAAGTCCAAGTGTAGGGGGACCGGGGCGACGTCGACATCCCGCTGCGCCTTGAGAACGAGCGAGACGATTGATCTGGGAGAAGTTGCCTTAGACGGATCAGGGCGCTTGTGCGTCGCTATGCAGCCGACTTGCCCCAAAACCAACACTCCCTCTTGTTCTTCTCCAAAGCGACGAGGTGCTATCGCAGGTGTCTACCGCTCAATAGCGGAGTTAAATATCAACGGCTGCCATGAGCCGGCGATCTATCTTCTGATCAACCTGCTCAAAGGTACATTGACGAGGTTTCTTGTCCGGTCGCCACCTCAGGATCGATGTGCCATGGCGGAAACGCCCCCCGGTGAAATGATCATAAGAAACTTCGACCACGTATTTCGGCTTCACCGGCTGCCATTCGGACGATCGGTTTGTCGACCATCGGCTGGGCCCCCCCGGGGCATTACCCGTAAAACTCCGATCATTTTTTATGGCCTCGAGCTTTTCCGTGAGGGCCAGCTTGTCCTTGGCCTTGATGCCTGAAGAAAAGCCCACGTGATGAAGCAAGCCGTCGGCATCATATAATCCGAGGAGGACCGATCCCACGACCTTGCGGCCGACTTGAAGGTTTTCCCCGTAGCGAAAACCGCCGATCACGCAGTCCGCGCTTTGGTACCGCTTTATCTTCTGCATCCCATCACGGTTACCGGCTTGATACGGAAGATCGAGGCGTTTCGCGATGACGCCGTCGCTTCCGCCACCTGCGGACGTAAGCCAGCGTTCTGCGTCTTTCAGACTCAGGCTGGCCGGGGATAGACGAAAAAGGTCCTTGCTGGAAAAGTGACGGGTGGCAAACTGCTCGAGTTGCGGCCGCCGCTTGCTCAGGGGCTGGGTTGCAAGCTCGGTCTTTCCTTTCTTCAACAAATCGAACGCGAGAAAAAGCACCGGAGTTTGCTCGGCCAGTTTTTTTACGCGGCTCGCCGCGGGATGAATGCGCTGCAGCAGGTCGTCGAACGAAAGTCGCCCATCTACGGGAACGACGATTTCGCCATCGAGGACAAAGCTTTTTTCGCGCAAGGTCAATGCCGCGGCAACTAGTTCCGGAAAATATCGCGCCAGATCCTGGCCCGACTTAGAATACATGGATATGGCGCCGGAATCCCGCGTCAGGAGGCAACGGAATCCATCCCATTTTGGCTCGTACTGCCACTCCTTGCCTGAGGGGATGGCGTCGACGGAGCGCGCCTCCATCGCCTCGCTATGTACGCGGTTTTTCTTCACGCCGCTTTCCGCTTGCGACTAAGGCGCGCCGGGGCCCGCTTCTTTCCTTTTGCAGAGGGAGTGGCAGCTTTCTTGCGTCCCAAGCTCTGTTTCAACGCATCCATCAGATCGATGACGTTGCTTTCCTCTGCATTTTCCTCCGGGACTTCGATCGTCTTGCCTGCAGCCTTGCGCTTGACCAGGGCCTTCAGCGCCGCTTCATACTTGTCCTTGAATTTGTCTGGGTCGAATTTCGAAGCCTTCTTATCGAGGATGTGAGAAGCTAGATCGATCATGTCCTTCGACACGCGCGGATTGGGAATGTCGTCGAAGTAATCATCCTCATCCCTTAACTCGTAGGGATAACGCAAGGTCGTTCCCAATAATCCTTTGCCAAGCGGCTTCAGTGCGATGACATGTTCCCTGTTCGAAAGCACCACGCGCGCAAGCGCAACCTTGTCCTTTCGCTTCATGGCGTCGCGAATGACCACGAACGCATCCGCGCCCGCTTTGCCATTGGGGACGATGTAGTACGGCTTGTCCAGGTACCGCTCGTCGATATCTTCGGCGGGAACGAAATCGTCGATTTCGATGGTGTGAGTGCTCTCGAGCTTCACGGCGTCCAGCTCTTCCTCCTCGATCTCGACATACTTTCCTTTCGAGAGTTCGTACCCTCTGCCCTTATGGTCCTTGTCGACGACCCGACCGGTTTGTTCGTCCACCATCTGCTGCCTCAGCCGATGGCCCGTCTTGGTATTGATTTGGTGGAAATGCGTTCTTTCCGCCTGAGTTGAGGCGGGATAGAGCGCGATCGGACAAGTCACGAGCGAAAGCTTTAGCGAACCCTTCCAATAGGCACGAGGCGCCATTTTCGATCTCCGTTGCAGTTGGAACTTTAACCGGACCGGGATCTTTCAGTTCCGTCAGGATCTAATGTTGACGGTGCGTTAATGGTCAGAAAGCTGCTCGCAAAGTACCGCGCCAAACGCGATTTCTCCAAAACGGCCGAGCCCGGCGGGGACACGAAAGTTAAGGCTTCAAAGAGCCTCCGCTTCGTCGTCCAAAAGCATGCAGCGTCGCACCTGCATTACGACTTGAGGCTCGAACTTGACGGGGTCTTCAAATCATGGGCCGTCACCAAGGGCCCTTCCCTCGACCCCCACGACAAGCGCCTCGCGGTCGAAGTCGAAGATCATCCGCTGGATTACGGTGACTTTGAAGGCACGATCCCCAAAGGCCAATACGGCGGCGGCACCGTGATGGTCTGGGATCGCGGCCATTGGAATTGCAAAGATCCGGAGCGCGCCTATCGGAAAGGCAAGCTGGACTTTACCTTGGAGGGTGAGAAGCTTCATGGCGGCTGGATTTTGACCCGGATGCGCAAGCGAGAAGAAAAGCGCATTAATTGGCTTCTGATCAAGCATCGCGATGAGTTCGCCCGGGAAGGAAAAAAGAACAAGCTTTTGGATGAGGATACCTCGGTGGCCTCTGGCCGATCGATGGACGAAATCACGGCGGGCAAAGGTCGGGGCCCGAAGCCTTTCGTCACGGCGAAGAAGACCCGAGCGCCTGCAAAAGCCGAAACGAAGTCACATCGCGCTGCCGCGCGCACACCTGCGGCGAAGAAACGGTCTCGCCCGGTAGCGGTCCGAAGCAGTCGCTCTCCCGGGAAAAAGGCTTCCAAAAAAGGGCAGACAGCTTCCGATCCAAAGATGCCCCCTTTTATCGCCCCTCAGTTATGTACGTCGGTAGACCGGCCGCCGGCCGGGAGCGAATGGGTCCACGAGATCAAATTTGATGGATACCGCATTCAGATGCGAGTGGAGAGCGGTGAGGTGACATTGAAGACCCGCAAGGGACTCGACTGGACGGCCAAATTTGGCGCAATAGCAATGGCCGCCAGCAAGCTGCCTGACTGCATCGTGGATGGAGAAATCGTCGCTCTCGACCGCCGCGGCTCCCCTGATTTCGCCGGCCTCCAGGCCGCCCTGTCTGATGGGAAAACCGATGACCTGATCTATTTCGCCTTCGATTTTCTGTTTCTCAAGGGTCAGGACTTGCGGCAAGAGAGTCTTGCCGATCGTAAGCTGGCTCTAAAGAAGCTGATCGAAAAGGCTTACGGAAAAGACCAGACCGAAATCCGCTACGTCGAGCATTTCGAGAGCGGCGGTGAAGCGGTCCTCAAATCCGCTTGCCGGATGTCACTGGAAGGGATCGTCTCAAAGCTAACATCCGCCCGTTATGCTCCCGGACGGACCGACTCCTGGATCAAGGCCAAGTGTCGCGCTGGACACGAGGTGGTCATCGGAGGTTGGAACAGCAATGGCAGCCAGTTCAAATCGCTGATGGCCGGCGTGTATCGCGGCGACCACCTCGTCTACGTCGGCAATGTCGGAACCGGCTACGGTGGCGAGAAGGTCGCGAATCTGATGCCGAAGCTCAAGGCCGCTGCATCGGAGACGAATCCGTTTGGTGGCAAGGATGCACCTCGCAAGAAGGCCGGAATGCATTGGTTGAAGCCCGAACTGGTGGCTGAGATCGAGTTTGCCGGCTTCACCGGAGCAGGCATGATCCGGCAGGCCGCCTTCAAGGGCCTTCGCCGGGACAAGCCTGCGAAGGAGGTCGAAGCAGAGACGCCCGCGCCAGCCGATAGGATCGACATCGCAAAGCCTGCTCCTGCGCGCCGCGCCAGATTCGTAAGGGAGTCGTCCGACGCCTCCAATGGCGGGGTCGTCATGGGAGTTCCTCTAAGTCGGCCGGATAAGATCCTGTGGCCTGACGAGGGACACGGGGCGCTCACCAAACTGGACCTTGCCAAGTACTTCGAGAGCGTCGGCGGGTGGATGATGGAGCATCTCAAGGGCCGTCCCTGTTCAATAATCCGCGCGCCTGATGGCATCGGCGGACAGCGCTTTTTTCAGCGTCACTCGATGAAGGGCGGCTCAAACCTACTTGACGAAGTATCCGTCTCTGGCGACCGCAAACCCTATGTGCAAATTGATCGAATTGAGGGTCTGGCAGCCGTAGCTCAAAGTGCCGGCGTCGAGCTGCATCCCTGGAACAACCAGCCCGGCGATCCCGCACTTCCCGGCCGCCTGGTGTTCGATCTCGACCCGGCGCCCGATGTCGATTTCGAGGTCGTCATCGACGCTGCAAAGGAAATGCGCGATCGCCTTACCGATCTCGGCCTTGTGTCCTTCTGCAAGACGACCGGCGGCAAAGGATTGCACGTCGTGACACCGCTCGCGCCCCCTAAAAAGGGACAAAGACTGACCTGGGCCGACGCGAAGCAGTTTGCCCGCGACGTTTGCAGCCAGATGGCGAGCGAAAGTCCGGACCGGTATCTGATCAACATGAGCAAGGCAAAACGAACGGGGAAGATATTTCTGGATTATTTGCGAAACGATCAATTTTCGACAGCGGTGGCGCCACTCTCCCCCCGGGCACGCCCGCATGCGCCGGTCTCGATGCCGATCACATGGTCCCAGGTCAAGCACGGCCTCGACCCCATGCAATACACTATCCAGACCGTGTCCCAGCTTCTCAAGAAGTCAAAGGCGTGGTCCGATTACTGCGACGGCGAACGCCCGCCGCTAGAGGCGATAGCAAGACAAGCGAAGCTTAAACGGGCAGCTTGACTGCATCCGTCGGCTGTTCATTTATCGCCCTCGGGACGCCATATGCACTTTCGAAATTGCAGGCCTCGTTGATGACGAAGAAAAGCCCTTGGCGGGCCTTAGGGCTTAGAAACTGCCATAGACAACTAGGCTCAGAGCTTTGTCGTGCCGACCGTTTCCTGGTTCGATGAACGCCGCATGTCGATTTCAATGCTTTGGTGTGGCGGCGCTCGGCCCATCGGGCTGTTTGTTTGAACATCGGTGGGATGCGTGTCGCTCAAGGGGCGGATCTTCCGTGTATCCTTCAGGACGCCTGTTCCACGCGGAGGCGAGCAACTGGCGCCCCCCGTGCGCGTAAGGCTCATCCGCCCAAACAAGGGCGGTCGCGTAACGAGTTACGGCTGCGGTTTGCCGTCGCCAATAGCGACCACGATCTGGTGCGGCCGGAGTGACGCTATCACCGGAACGCGCTCCGAATTCCAGATGACGTTGCCCTCGATTTTAGGCAAGGGTACAGAATTATCGGCAAAGCTGCTGATGATCTGAAGGCTGTTCTCTTCTTGCGTATGCCAGATGACGTTGATACTTTCCATGGCCGTGCGCGAGCGTCCGAACGTTTCGGCGTGGGCACGAGCAAACCCCTCCTTGATAAGTGGCACCACTTGGAGATGCCGTATTGCGAGCAACTCATGCGTGAGCGCGCGGAATTCGCGGCTGCGCGGCGCATGCTGGATTCGATCCCAATCGAGTTTCGAGGAGAGAAATGTCCTCTCGTCTTGGGATCGGGGATTTCGTCGCGCATCTCTGGCGTCGAAAAGGCCTTGAATTCTGCGAATTCTTTGCGACGGCCGTCGCGGGTAAGTTGGGCGGCCTCGCCCTGCCAATCGCAGAAAAACAGAAATGGCGTCTCAGCGGCAGCCTCTTCGCCCATAAATAGCATCGGTATGTGAGGGTTCAACAAAACAAGCGCCATCGCCTGCCGTAGTTTTTCAGTGCTCACAAGAGTCGAAAGCCGTTCACCATGCGCGCGATTGCCGACCTGATCATGGTTTTGGGCGAAAAAGATGGCGGCGTCCGGCGGCAGATGCGCGCTCTTGGCGCCGCGTGGTTTGTTGTGCAAAGGAAAGACTTCGTCCTGATAAGCAAAGCTTTCGGTGAGACTGCGGGCCAAATGATCCAGCGGCTTGTCGGCAAAGGCACGGTAGTAGCCTTCTTTCTCGCCCGTCAGCAACACATGCAGGGCGTTGTGGAAGTCATCACCCCATTGCGCATTGTAAAGGCATGCGCGACCAGTCTTGCGTTCCAGCAAATGGGACTGATTGGCTTCGTTCTCGAGCATTAGGTGCACATGCCGGCCCACAAGTCGCGTGCGTATCGTATCGGCAAGTTCGAGGAGAAAATGTTTCTCGGAATCGTCTTTCAGCGCATGGACGGCATCGAACCGTAGCCCGTCAAAGCCGTAATCCCTGATCCACGTGAGGGCGTTGTCGAGCAAGAATTGACGCACGAACCCGCCATGATTGCCTTCAAGATTGACTGCCGGTCCCCATCCCGTCGAATGCCGGTCGGTAAAGAAGGGCTCGGCATAACTGTGTAAGTAATTCAGTTGTGGCCCGAAATGGTTATAAACGACGTCAAGATAGATCATCTTGCTCATGCGCGCAGCGCAGAAGCCGCTTGAGGTCTTCGGGCCGTCCATACGGCGCATTTGGCGCGTTCAAAAGCACGCCGTCGTAACCCCAGTTGCGCCGCCCTGGCACATCGTTGAGGGCATCAGTTCGATCGCGGTGCTCTTTCAGGTAGGGGAGCTTTTTCTCGACGCCAGCATAGGTACCTTCGGGTGAGAAAGTGCCGCATGCAGCTCGTAAATGACCGCTTCAGGCCACGGGCGGCCGACAAAGAGAACGGGGTCCCGCAGAGCAGCGGTGTCGACAACCTCGCTGGGCTCTCCGACATCGTCCGGCTGAAAGCGCGACGCCGGATCGGGAACAATCAGATCGCCATTGATACGAAATTGGTAGCGTGTGCCGACATGTGCGGTCGCACTGAGCGTTTGATACCAGCCGTCCGCGTCCTTCGGCATGCGCCGCGGCACCTGACCGCGTTTCAGCAATTCGACGGACCGGGCCGTGGGCGCCCAGAGATTGAAGACGACGCCGTTCGGGGTAATGCACGCGCCGTGCCGGCGTGGTTGGTCCGCAATGCCTAGAACCTCGTTCAACGCTTCCTCGTTTTATTTTTGCGGGCCGGCGCGCATATTTTCGACCAAACTCGGATACCGCCGCCCGGCATTTTTTGCCGACCTTTTAGCGGCGGCTTTGAGCGCGGGCGATAGCTTTTTCGATTTCTTACCCGCCTTTTTCAGCGGATTAGCTTTCTTCCAAGGTGGTTTTTGGACCATCTGATATATCCGCCTTGACCGTTGCCCAGGCGACAGGTCGACGATCGGCGCCACACACCTTGGTCATTGAATGGTAGACCTCGACTGATCAGCTTGCTCGACATCTACGCGAGCATCACTTTGAAAAGCGCTTTGAACGAGACACTCGCGCTCACCTCTTATCAGCTCTTGATACAGTCCAATGTGATCATGGGCCATTCGTTGAGCCGAAAAACGCCGCTCGAACTCGTGCCGGATTCCCCGGCGGTCCAAAGCCAGAAGATGGGGTAACTTTCTGATCGCTTCGTCCTTCGACTGGACCACGATACCCGTCCTGCCGTCCTCGATGATCTCCGACACCGAGCCTCGATTGAAAGCGAGAACCGGCGTGCCGCATGCCATTGCCTCTATCATCACCAGGCCAAATGGCTCCGGCCAATGAATCGGAAACAGCAAACCTGAGGCCTGACCCAGAAATTCCGCTTTCTGATGTTCGTTGATTTCGCCAACGAATTCGATGCCCGGTTGATCCAGCAATGGAGCGATTCGTTCGCGAAAGTATTGTTCGTCCACTCGATCGATTTTCGCCGCTATTTTTAGTGGGATACCGGCGGATCGTGCGATCTGAATAGCGGTTTCTGGACCCTTCTCCGGAGCAATGCGACCAAGAAACGCAAGATAGCCCCCTTGGGGTCGCAGGGTTAGCTTAAGATCTGTGCCAGGGAGCCCGTGGTAAATCGTCTTGGCAAAGTTTGCGATTGAAATCGGTGTTCGTTGGCTATCCGAAATGGAAATCAAACGCATTTCATCAAAACCAATGTAAATCGGCTTATTATCAGGGAGGTCCTGCCGGCCGTGAAGAGTGGTCAGGACTCGCGAGGACATGTCCCGGAACAGTGGGAGGTGCAAATAGTCTATATGGAAATGAAGGATATCGAATTGTTGCGACTGGCGCCGCACCCGGTCGAGCATGAGCATATAGTAGGGAATGACATCACAGACTTTAGGGTCCAGCCGCAGAGCTGTCGGAACGCAGCTTACGAGTTTCGCCGAGGTTACAGAATCGCCGCTGGCGAATAGCGTAACATCGTGACCTAGTTTGACCAATTCTTCCGTAAGGTAGGAGACGATCCGCTCAGTCCCTCCGTAGAGCTTTGGGGGCACGCTCTCCATAAGCGGCGCAATCTGAGCGATCCTCATCTTCGTTTCACCTTGAGCTAAAACCTGATGTCCGGCAACGCACCCAACGTTCAATGTTGCTTAATGTTCCTATTATCGAGCGCTTCCGACATCCATTTTCATGAGCAACCCTTCGTTGCCGCGTAAAGCGATACTGGCCAACACCTCTTCCCCCTCGCGGTCTAAAAACGAAGATAGAAGGACGCGCCCAGACAATCTTTTATCAGGAAATGAGACCGCGATAGGCTCAGGTCCCATGTTCAGGGCTATCAACAATCGCTCGTCCCGCAGCTCACGACAGAAAAGCAGCAGATCGCCGCTGGCCTTCAAAGGCTTGTACGATCCCTCTGTGAGAGCAACGTGTTTGCGCCGGAATTCGATCAGCCGACGATAAAGCCAATAGAGTGATCCTTTATCCTTGCGGAAAACGTCCACATTTTCATCACGAAAGTTGTTGGCCACTGGCAGCCAGGGTTCGGCTTCCGAAAACCCGGCCGATTTCGTGCCATCCCATTGCATCGGGGTACGGCATCCGTCGCGACCAACACCGATGCCTGGAACGTTTTTTTCGAACGGGTCCCTAACCTGATCCGGCAAAATCACCGTCTGCTGCAGGCCGATCTCGTCACCGTAGTAAAGGGTCGGTGTTCCTCGCAACGTCATCAGAAGCATTGCGGCCACGCGCGCTTGGTCAGACCCTATTCGGGTTGCGAGGCGCGGTCGGTCGTGGTTGCCCAGAACCCAATTCGGCCATCCTCCCAGCGGGAGAGCGGCCTCATACTCATCGATCAGACTTGCGAGTGAGCGGGCTTCCCATTTGGCCGTGAGGAGTGCAAAGTTATAGGGAAAGTGTACGCCCTTTAGATCGCGGCCGTAGTACGCGACGAGCCGCTCGATCGGGAGATAGATTTCACCAAGCAAAACCCGATCGGGAAATTCGTCTAAAACTCGTCGCATACCGCTAATCGCATCATGAACCTCGGGTAAGTCCGCCGTATAAAGTGGGATCAGTGCATCGCGGGGGAGCCCGCCCGGGCGGAATTCGTTATTGAGGGGATTGTCGCGAAACTGGTCGTCTTTGATAAGATACCAGACGGCATCTACGCGAAAGCCATCGACGCCGCGTTGGAGCCAAAAACGCATCACATCGTGGATGGCGTTGCGAACGGCAGGATTGCGCCAGTTTAAGTCGGGCTGTGCGGAGAGAAACGTATGGCAATAGTACTGATTAGTGTGCGGATCGAATTCCCACGCGCTTCCTCCAAATTCTGAAAGCCAATTAGTTGGCGGCCCCCCGTCTGGAGCCGGATCACGCCAGATAAACCAATCGCGTTTCGGGCTATTGCGGGTTGCTTTGCTTTCAACAAACCAGTGATGTTGGTCCGATGTGTGATTGGGAACTAGGTCTAGAATGAGCTTGAGCTGATGGCGATGGGCTTCGCCTATGAGGCTATCGAGGTCGGCCAAATTCCCGAACAGTGGATCAACATCGGTGTAATTTGCTATGTCGTAGCCGAAGTCGGCCATGGGCGACATAAAAATTGGAGACAACCAGATGGCATCGACGCCCAATTCTGTCAGATAGGGCAGTCGGTGTATGATCCCCCGAAGGTCTCCTACGCCGTCGTGATTGCTGTCCTGAAATGAGCGGGGATAGATCTGATAAATGATCCCGGTCTGCCACCACTTCGTGCTTTCTCCTGGCATCGTCAAACCCTCCTTCACACGCTTTGATTGTCTTGGGTTAGCAACGCGCCGTTAAATCCAGTGTTCCTACGTTGATGAGGTCGTCTCACTACCTCCCCTCCAAGACGTTGGAACGCCGCACCTCGCCACGCGTTGCGCTGCCTGGAGGTAGCTGCCATGGACGGTCCTATTAGTCCCCCGCCAGTCGTCGGAAGCGCGGGCACCGAGTTGCCGGCCTATATGTCGAATGGCGTCGTCGGCCTGAAGGTTCGCGACAACCCACTGACTCCTGGCATGGCCCTGCTCAGCGGGTTCTCCGGTGAGCATCCAGAAAGAAAAATCGAGGCTGCCGCATTCGCTCCCTATCCGGTCGCTGGTGACATCTGCCTAGAGGGAGTATGGATGTCGGACACCCCTCAATGCGTTCGCGTCATCGACCAGGCCTACGATTTTTCGACCGCCGAATTGACCACCCGATTGAATTTTAAGGTGGGAGGCCGCCAAGCAAAAATCGTCGTGATGTCATTCTGCAGCCGAGAGCAGCCCACGGTGGTCTGCCAAGAGATCGCCATTGATGTCGATGCCGCCTCGGACCTTAAAGTTCGCGCCAGGATAGATCTGTCCGGAATAGAAGGGCGCGCGCTGCGATACAATCGCGACACACCCGGAGAAGCAAAACCTTCCAGCGACGGGTCGCTGCTTTGGGAAAGCGCCGGAGCGATTTCGACATGCGGGCTGGCTTACGCGACCGAGTTAGTTGGAGCTGGTGTAAAGCCGCAACGCCCGCCATTGGACGGCGATGGACTAATGAGCGAGTATGCATTGCGGGCTCGCCGCGGGCGTCAATATAAACTTCGTCAGCTAGTGAGTTTGGTTCCTAGCGCGCTCCATAATCAGCCAGATTACCAGGCTGCAAGACTGATCGCTATGGCGGCCGACATCGGCTTTGATGCAGTTCGGAAAAGCAATCGGGCTTGCTGGGCCGAATTATGGAAGAGCCGAATTCGGTTGGTCGGCGCCGAGAAGCGCTGGCAAGCCATGGCGGACGCCGCGTTCTACTATCTGATATCGTCTACCCACCCCTCATCTCCCGCTTCGACATCTATGTTCGGCTTGGCAACCTGGCATGACTACCATTACTATTTCGGTCATGTGATGTGGGACATCGAGACCTTCTGTGTTCCGCCGTTGATTTTCCTGCAGCCCCACGCGGCTCAAGGTATCCTAGACGACCGCGTACGCAATCTGGAGTCCGCGCGTAACAATGCACGTCTCATGGGACGGCGCGGCCTCCAATTTCCTTGGGAAAGTGCGCCATCGACCGGAGAAGAGGCCGCGCCGATGCCTGGTTCGGCAGCTTGGCGCGAAGATCATGCTTCACTTGATATCGCCCGCGCATTTGCGCTTTGCGCAGACGTAGCCGACGACGATGCGTTCTTGCGGGATAAGGCTTGGCCTGTGCTGTCAGGCGTAGCCGAATGGGTCAAGAGCCGGGTCACCAAACGGCGCGGGAAATATGAGATTCGTGCCTCAATGGGGATCGCGGAGCGCAAATTGCCCTCCGACAACGCGATATTCACAAATATTTCGGCACGAACCATTTTGCTTGACGCTATTTCCGCTGCTAAGCGACTGAACCGGCCAGTTGATCCCGCATGGCTTGAGATCGCAAGCAAGCTGATTGTGCCAAAACGAGGTAAAGTTGTAATTTCACACGATGCATTCCGAGTAGATGAAGAAAAGGCCGCGACACCCGATCCCCTGATGGGCATCTTCCCCCTCAGGGGCGGTTTTGATGACGAGACAGAGCAAGCGACCCTTGCGTTCTATTTAAAAATCGCCAAACGCTACCTTGGCAGTCCCATGTTGTCGGCTCTGTATGGCGTTTGGGCCGCCCGTTCAGGCAATAGACGTCTTTCCTTAGAAATGCTGGACCGAGGCTATGGTGATTTCTGCACCGGCAGATTTATGCAAACGCTGGAATACCGCAAAGACGTATTTCCTGAGCAACCGCCAGCGGGGCCGTTCTTTGCAAATCTCGGCGGCTTCTTGTTAGGATTGATCCTGGGTTTTCCAAAGATACAGCCCGGGCCCGACAATCCCCAGGACTGGTGCAAAGGATCCGTAGTCCTGCCTGCGGGATGGCGTTCGATTGAAATTGATCGGATCTGGATCAGGGGCCAACCTTGGCGACTACTGGCAGTTCAGGGCGAACCCCGCGCAAGGCTTGAGCCCATTGGACGCGCTTAATACTTGTCTGGGTTCAGACATACAGTCAGAAGGCTGGCATCGCCGGCGCGCCTGCCCGAGTTTCGAGCTCAAATCCAACGCCTTGACTGGCATGCGAACTGGTTTAGCAACGGCACTTGTCCATCGAATGATATGCAACAAAGCCCAAGTGTAGGACAGTTCAATCCTGTCTGGCAGCACCATCTACTCTGTTGGGAACATTGATTTTATTGGAAATTCGGTCCTGAGTGCCACACAAGAGTGCCACACAGACCAATGGTTTCCCTAAAACGCCGTATGGACAAACGAGCCCGATCAGCCGTCCCTCAATTTCGTTGCCGCGTTCCAGCCAAGCTAGTCGATCGGTTGCGTGGCAAGAAACTCTTGCTGCACTTGTCGCGTCGGACTGAACCGGCCTGCATCAAGATCGTAACCATTGGCGTAGACGTTGCGTTCAGTCTTGAGACCAATGACGAAACGATAGCCGCCGCGCGCCACGCAGACGCGCTTGAACACCTGCAGCGCCTTTTCGATCTCACCGCAGGCGCACAAATCACGTTGTCCCATCGCGACATGGTCGCGTTGGCCGGCGCGGTTTATCACACCTATGTCTGGGTCCACGAAGACAATCCCGGAGACCCGAGTAGATGGGCATGGCACAAAGGTCTCTCACGAGCCATCCTTGAAGGTCGCATAAAGGACGCGCCACCAGCTACGCTCAAGGTTGATGATAGCGATGCAGCGCTTGTTCTGTTCGGGAACGGCGATTTGACAGCTGCGATTGATGCATTGCCGGTCGGTCAGCACGACGGGCTAGAAGGACGGTTTGGGCTTTTGGCGGATTGGGTTTTGATCCGACACCGCATTCACCTTGCCCCTGACAATCGGGCCCACTTCCTGAAACTAGTCGGTGCGGCATCATTGGATGCCGCGTGGCAGCTGCGCCGCAATGCTCAAGGCGACTACTCTCCAGACCCGAAGGCTCAACGGTTTCCGCCAATTGAATCTGTCGCGGCAGTCAAACCAAAGCAGACCATCACCGGATTATTTGATCTTTGGTGGAAAGAAGCGAAGGTCACCGGCCGCTCCCAGAATACTCATGGCACCTATAAGGGTGCGTTAGACAGGCTGATCAAACACCTTGGGCATGATGATGCCGGCCGCGTGACTGAAGAGGACATGCTTGCGTTCAAAAACGCCCGTCTCAAAGTGGTGAGTGCCAAGACCTTGAAGGATGGCGATCTCCCTGGGATCAAGTCTGTGTTCGGCTGGGCGGTAGACAATCGAAAGCTGACCAAGAATCCGGCCGATGCAATCAAGGTCAAATCGGAAAAGAAAATTCGGACTCGTTCGAAGGGTTTCACGGACCAGGAAGCCAAAGAGATATTCAAAGCTTGCCTTGCATACGAGCGAAAGCCGAAGGAGGACCCCAGGACTGCTGCTGCCAAACGCTGGACTCCACTCATAGCTGCTTATACCGGCTGTCGCATCAGCGAGGCCTTACAGCTGCGAAAGGAAGATGTTCGCAAAGATTCCGGGCATCATATTTTCGATCTCAATCCACTGGCCGGAAGCATCAAGTCGGGCGCGTTTAGACTGGTACCAGTACATCCGCACTTGATCGATTTGGGCCTGCTTCGCTTTGTTGAACAGTCCGATAGTGGCCCGCTGTTTGCGAAAGGAAGCTATAAGCGTGTCTTAGATTTTGTTCGAACGATCGTGACTGACGAACGCGTTCAGCCCAACCATGCATGGCGGCATCGCTTCAAGACAATCAGCCGAAATCTTGGAATTGATCACAGAGTCGTAGACGCTATCCAAGGGCACGCGGCGAGAACATCTGGCGAGGATTATGGTGACGTGTCTGTTCTCGCCATGGCCCGCGTGATAAACGCTATTCCCAGGACCAGTCTCAAGAAGCCGCTGACCAGGATTGATCAGGGCTCGCTTGAAGATGAAGTAGCGTGACGCGATATAGCTAGGGCGCATACTCATAAAGGCGTAGATGGTCGGCTTCTGACGGCCAAGCAGAAATCTTAGGGTCAGTCGGAGCATTACCGCTCGTGCCCCTTAGCGGGCATGGCGCAACGCAGAATAGCGGGTTGCCAAGCTCGACATCTTGCGCCTCCAAATCCCCGGACTCCTATGCCGCGATGTGGTATGCTTCAACCTGGATTTAGCGTGGTCTGAGCCTCCTTGGAGGGCTGCATGAGACGACGCGACTTCATCAGTCTTTTTGGCGGTGCGGCGGTGGCATGGCCGCTCGCTGCGGCGGCACAGCAGAGCGTCAATAGCAAGCGTCTTGCTATCTTCAGCCCATCAGAGCCAAGCGCGGACTTGCATGAGCACACCGACAGCAAAAAGTACCGAGCCTTTTTCGCCGAGCTTCGGCGGTTGGGATGGATCGAGGGACACAACCTCAAGGTCGAAAGTTACGGCCGAGAGCAAAATGCGTCCGGCCCCGAAGCCCTGGCGACGGAAATCGTTCGGAGCAACCCGGATGTCATCCACGTCGTTGGCCCTGGCGCAGTCATCTTCAAAAAGCTAACATCGCGTATTCCGATCGTAGTGATAACTAGCGACCCCGTTAAGCAAGGGCTCGCCGAAAGTCTGGCTCACCCGGGCGGCAATTTCACGGGAGCCAGCATCGACGCCGGTCTGTCCATTCATGGAAAACGGATTGCACTGTTGCGCGAGCTGGTTCCGACGATGTCGAAACTTGGCTGTCTCGCTCTTCGATTCGGATGGAATGGGCCGAGCGCAGGCGCTTTCCGCACAGCTGCCGAAACGGCAGGCCTCCCTCTCGCGGTGTCTTTAGTGGAATTTGGTGCCAGCGAAGCAGACTATCGCGCGGCGATCGAGAGCATCTCTCGCGAGGGTGCAAATGCGGTCATGGTCGTCGATTCGCCCGAGACCCATCAAAAGGGCACTTTGATCGCTAAGTTGGTCGGCGAAGCGAAGCTTCCCGCGATTTTTACGAATGTTGAACCCGTCGAAGCCGGGGGCTTAATGGCCTATTCCTTCGATCTGATCGAGTTGCATAAGCGCGCCGCCAATAACATCGACGCAATTCTCCGAGGAGCAAAGCCCGGCGACATCCCGATCTACCAAGTGACCAACTTCGAGTTGTCCATCAACCTCAAGACAGCCAAGCAGCTGGGGCTTTCCGTACCTCCCGCGCTCGTCGCTAGCGCCGATAAGGTAATTGAGTGAACAAGCAATGGTCGGGTGTTGGCACATGCTCACTGGCTGACGACGTCCGTTTACAGGGGAAGGCCGGAAGTAGTCGGCCGACGGCCAAAGTGACGCGATTGACCCTGAGCGGACCGAGCGCCAGATCCGCGCCTCCCCGTACGGCGCGATGGAGCTAGGCAACCCAACGATGCTCGCTGCTGGTTAATCGACGCTTCGACCTTGTCGTCATCACATGATTGGGCGTACTATGTTCGCCGCGCGGTACTGCACGCATTCGAGATCATTCGCAGCGATCCACGAATATGCGGAGGACGCGATGAAGCCGGGTTTTGGGTGTTGGCTCGCTGCGCTAAGCATTACATTCGCCAGCCTGGTAGCCGCGCAACCCGTGGCGGGGCAGCAGGCCGAAAAAACCTATACCGTCGGTATCCTGTGCGGTGGTTGCAGCGCTCAGGACGCCGCCTCGTCGTTCGCGCCATTTCGCCAGGCTCTGCACGAACGCGGCTATGTCGAAGGCAGGAACATCGGCTTCGTGTACCGCTCGGCAGAAGGAAGATATGAGAAGTTTGCCGACCTTGCCGCCGATCTGGTCCGGGCCAAGGTCGACGTCATCATGACTGGTGGGGGGCTGCCCGGAGCCTTGGCTGCAAAAAACGCGACCACGACGATCCCGATTATATTCGTAGGCATTGGCGAAGACCCGGTTCAGCACGGCCTCGTTTCCAGCCTCGCTCGCCCTGGCGGCAACATCACCGGACTGGTTGATCGCTATGCTGATCTGATTCCGAAACAGCTGGCCTTGCTGAAAGAGGCGGTGCCGAGCCTATCGCGCGTGGGCGTATTGTGGGATGCGCGCATAAGGCAAGCGCTCGAACCAAGCTTCCAGGCGATGCAGACGGCGCTGCCGTCACTCGGGTTGCAGCATTACGCTATTGCGGTGAATGGGCCTGACGATCTCCCCGACGCATTCCGGGCGGCGAGTCGCGCGCGGGTCGAGGCGCTCATACTGTTCCCGTCGCCCATATTCACTTTCCATCTTGCGGAATTCGCACGGATGACGGCAGAGCAAAAAATTCCTGCGATGGTTTTCCCGGCTTCGCTCGAGCTGGTGGTTTTTTGTCGTACGGTCCGGACATCACGAAAACTTGGCGGTATGCCGCGATATCCGTCGACAAGATTCTCAAGGGAACGAGTCCGGCCGATATTCCCGTCGAGCAATCAGACAATTTAAATCTCGTCGTCAACCTTCAGACCGCGAGGGCGCTGGGGCTAATCGTGCCGCAAGCACTTTTGGTGTCGGCGAACGAGGTCATCGATTAAGGGCAGGGACTGCCTCTCGACGAAGCGCTGCGCCTCGCCGGTTGTGAGCATGTCCGCCTCCGGCGCAAAAGGGAACGTCCCGGGACATCGTCGGGGTGACGTGATCGACCCATAGCGGTCGTGGAGCGGCCCCTTATTCGACCACCTCGTTAGCGAGCGTGAGGAGTGTCGCCGGCAACTCGAGGCCGAGCGCCTTGGCGACACCAAGATTGATCACCAGCTCGAATTTGATCGACTGGATCACCGGCAGGTCGGCAGGCTTGGCGCCCTTGAGAATGCGGCCCGTGTAGATGCCTGCCTGGCGGTTCACCTCCCTGAAGTCGGGCCCATAGCTCATTAGGCCACCCGCTGTCGGAAATGCACGATCAAAGTAGAGCGCGGGAATGGCATAGCGCGCGGCCAGCAAGATCAGTTGATTGCGTCGGCTGAACAAGAATGGTTCGGGTTGAACAACGAGTGCAGCGGCGCGCTGCTGCACGAGGTCCGAAAAAGCCGTGTCGATTTCGCGTTCATCGCGGGCGTTCACGACAATTAGTTGCTGTCCAAGTCCGCGCGCTGCTACCTGCATGTCCGGCAAATCGAACGCAGTATTCGGACTGCCCGGGTTCATGAGAAAGCCGATCGCAACCGCCTTGGGCAACAAGTCGCGCAGCAATTGCAGGCGCTTCTGCCCGAGCTCCACTGCAATTGTGCTCACGCCAGTGATGTTTCCGCCCGGACGGTTGAGGCTGGCGACAAGGCCAAGCTTTACCGGGTCGCTGCCGAACGCGAACACGATCGGAATCGTTGAAGTCGCGTCCTTTGCGGCGAGTGCGGTGACCCCGCCGCCGCCAACCGCGATAATGGTTACTTGACGGCGAACAAGGTCGGCCGCCAGCGCTGGCAACCGATCAAATTGACCCTCCGCCCAGCGGTACTCGATCGTTACGTTCTGGCCTGCGACAAAGCCGGTTTCTTTCAGGCCCTGGTGGAATGCGGCCACGAAGGGCACGTACGGGTCGGACGATGTACTGCTCAAATACCCGATCACCGGCAACGTCGGCTGCGCGCGCACCGCAAACGGCCACCCGGCGGCTGCGCCACCGACAAGCGTCAGGAAGACTCGTCGCCTGATCATGCTCGACCGCTTCGGGCTCGGCATTGATGCAGATTAGCACAGTTCCCGTGTGTCCGGGGAGCGCCCGCCGTCCTAACGCTGAATCAGGTATTGGCACTTTTGCTAAGTGGCGGCCGACACCAAGGACGTCCGATTATCGGGGTAGACCGGACGTGACCGGCCCACTTCCAAAACGGTGCTTTTGACCCTGAGCGGACCGAGCGCCGGATCCGCGCCTCCCCATACGCGCGATGGAGCTAGGCAACCCCACGATGCTCGCTGGTGCTTAATCGACGCTTCAACCTTGTCGTCATCACATGATGGGGCGTACTATGTCCGCCGCGGTACTGTACGCATTCGAGATCATTCGCAGCGATCCACGAATATGCGGAGGACGCGATGAAGCAGGGTTTTGGGTGTTGGCTTGCTGCGCTAAGCATTGCATTCGGCAGCCTCGTAGCCGCGCAACCCGTGGCGGGGCAGCAGGCGGAAAAGACCTATCGCGTCGGCATCCTGTGCGGTGGGTGCAGTGATCAGGAGGCCCCGTCGAGGCACGCACCTATTCGCCAGGCTCTGCGCGAACGCGGCTATGTCGAAGGCAGGAACATCACCTTCGTGTACCGCTCGGCAGAAGGAAGATATGAGAAGTTCACCGACCTTGCCGCCGATCTTGTCCGGGCCAAGGTCGACGTCATCATAGCCGGTGGGGGGTTGCCCGGAGCCTTGGCTGCAAAAAACGCGACCACGACGATCCCGATTATATTCGTAGGCCTTGGCGAAGACCCGGTTCAGCACGGCCTCGTTTCCAGCCTCTCTCGGCCTGGCGGCAACGTCACCGGATTAGTTGATCGCTATGCTGATCTGATTCCGAAACAGCTGGCCTTGCTGAAAGAGGCGGTGCCGAGCGTATCGCGCGTGGGCGTATTGTGGGATGCGCGCCTAAGGCAAGCGCTCGAACCAAGCTTCCAGGCGATGCAGACGGCGCTGCCATCACTCGGGTTGCAGCACTACGCTATTGCGGTGAATGGGCCTGACGATCTCCCCGACGCACTCCGGGCGGCGAGTGGCGCGCGGATCGAGGCACTCATCCTGTTCCCGTCGCCCAAATTCTTTGTCCATCTTGCCGAATTCGCACGGATGACGGCAGAGCAAAAAATTCCTACAATTTCCGGTTTTACCGACTTCGCTCGGGCTGGTGGTTTCTTGTCGTACGGTCCGAACGCAACGAAAACTTGGCGGTATGCCGCGATATCCGTCGACAAGATTTTCAAGGGAACGAGTCCGGCCGATATTCCCGTCGAGCAATCAGACAATATAGATCTCGTCGTCAACCTTCAGACCGCGAGGGCGCTGGGGCTGATCGTGCCGCAAGCACTTTTGGTATCGGCGAACGAGGTCATCGATTAAGAGCAGGGACGGCCTGTCGACGAAGTGCTGGGCCTCGTCGGTTGTGAGCACGTCCGCCTCTGGCACTTTTCGGACCTGGGCGATGAAACTGAGGATGTCGGCTCATCAGGGGAAGATCGGAACCCCTCGCTGCGCGGTTAGAACGACGAGATTGACGTAACTCGCACATCGGGGCCGGATTCAGCGGCTGAGGCCGGCTGCCGCTATTTTCTGTGCGCCACCCGGCCGTAACCTGATATGATCCAATATTGCTCAGGCGTTCAGAGGCCTAGTGCAATGAGGCGGCGGGAATTCACAGCCGGTCTGTTGCTTGCCGCTGCGACGCGGCCGTCGCGGGCGCAGCAGCGAGCGACGCAGCCCCGGATAGCGATTTTTCATCCGGCAATCCCCGTTGCCCTTCTTACCGAAACCGGTGGGGGGAGCGCATGGCGCGCGTTTTTCGGAGAGCTGCGCCGCCTGGGTTATGTCGAAGGACAAAATCTGATCGTCGAACGCTATTCCGCTGAGGGGCATCATGAGCGTTATGCCGATTTGGCCCGGGAGATCGTGAGCCGCAATCCGGATTTGATCGTCACCGGAACAAACCCCGTCGTGATCGCTTTCAGGGCCGCAACCAGCGCAATACCGGTTGTTGCGTTCATGCTAGATCCACTGAAAGCGGGGCTGGTTGCCAGCCTGGCCCGACCCGGTGGCAACCTTACCGGAATCACTCTCGATGCCGGGATCGAGATCTGGGGGAAGCGCCTGGAGTTGTTGAGAGAAGCTGTCCCTTCGACAGCCAAGGCTGCATTTCTGGGTATGCGCGACGGGTGGGAGGGTTCTTTTGGGCAAGCCTTGCGGGATATCGGCAGCCAATTGGGAATTTCGCTGATTTCGATGCTCCCGAACATGGGGACGACCTCGGAGATCGAGCGTGTCTTTGCAACGATGGCGCAGCAACGGCCGGATGCAGTATTGGTCAGTGGTGAAGGAGATCTTTACGCTCACCGGCAGCTTATCGTCGAACTCGCCGAGAAGAACCGCTTGCCGACGATGTGTCCCTACCGCGATTACGTCGAAGCCGGTGGACTAATGGCCTATACGGTCGATCTCGCTGAGCTACTCAGGCGCATGGCCAATGACGTGCATCAAATCCTTAAGGGAGCCAAACCCGGCGACATCCCGATTTATCAGCCCACCAAATTCGAACTCCTGATCAACCTGAAGACCGCAAAAACGCTCGGCCTCATCCTGCCGGCGGCGCTGCTAACCCGCGCTGACGAGATGGTCGACTGAGCTTGCTCCTATTCGGAGGGCACAAACCATGAGGCGGCGGGCTTTTCTCAGTATCGTGTGTGGCGCGGTGACATGGCCGCTCGCAGCGGCGGCACAGCAGAGCACCAATCGCAAGCGTCTTGCTATCTTCAGCCCAGCAGAGCCAAGCGCGGACTTGCATGAGCATAGCAAAACCAAAGCTTGGCGAGCCTTATTCGCTGAGCTTCGGCGGTTCGGGCAGATCGAGGGACAAAACCTCAAGGTCGAACGTTACGGCCGAGAGCAGAACACGTCCGGCCCCGAAACCCTGGCGACGGAAGTCGTTCGGAGCAACCCGGATGTCATCTACGTCATTGGCCCTGACGCAGTCATCTTCAAAAATCTGACATCGCGTATTCCGATCGTAGTGATAACTGGCGACCCCGTTAAGTGGGGGCTCGCCGAAAGTCTGGCTCACCCGGGCGGCAATTTCACGGGAGTGAGCGTCGACGCCGGTCCATCCATTTCTGGAAAACGGATTGCACTGTTGCGCGAGATGGTTCCAACGATGTCAAAACTTGGCTGTCTCGCTCTTCGATCGCACTGGAATGGGCCAACCGCAGGCCCCGTAATCCGCGCAGCGGCCGAAGCGGCAGGCCTCCCGCTCGCGGTGTCTTTAGTGGAATTTGGTGCCAGCGAAGCAGACTATCGGGCGGCAGTCGAGAGCATCTCCCGCGACGGTGCAAATGCGGTCATGGTCGTCCCTTCGCCTGAGACATTTCAAAACAGCACTTTGATCGCCAAGTTGCTCGGTGACGCGAAGCTTCCGGCGATTTTTTCGTTTACCGAATCCGTCGAGGCCGGGGGCTTAATGGCCTATTCCTTCGACCTGATCGAATTGAATAAGCGCGCCGCCAATAATATCGATGCAATTCTCCGAGGAGCAAAGCCCGGCGACATCCCGATCTACCAAGTAACCAAACTCGAGTTGTCCATCAACCTCAAGACAGCCAAGCAGCTGGGGCTTTCCGTACCTCCCGCGCTCGTCGCGAGTGCCGATACGGTAATTGAGTGAACAAACAAAGGTCCGGTGTTGGCCACGTCTCGGACATGACCCCAATGTCCGATTTGAGTCCGCTTTCGGGGGAAGACCGGAAGTAAAATCTCGGGGTTGTCAGGTCCGTTGATGACGACCCAAAACGGACAATTGTGATCCGCCGGCCGGCCTGAAGCTGCTATCATTTAGACTTCCCGGGGCCAAGGCGCTCGGCCTCGCGATCGCGTCATCTTCCTGTGCGAAGACACGGTGATCGAATGAGACGATCTGCCGCTACGTTGCTGGTCCTTCTAGTTGTACTGCTTGTTTTCGCGTCGGCTGCCGAAACCCAAGCAGCGCCGAGGGTGCCGCGTTTCGGAATGCTGTGCACCCACTCGTGCAGCGGCAACATTAATGACGCTTTTTCGGACGAGCTTCGTAAGCTCGGCTGGGTCGAGGGTAGCACCATCGTCATCGAGCGTAAGGGTGCGGGTGGTCGCTTCGATCAGCTACCGGCGCTTGCCGCCGATCTTGTGCGATCGAAACCCGATCTCTTGGTCGCCTTCGCTCCTCAGCCCGTGCGCGCCGCTAAGAACGCGACCTCCGAGATACCAATTGTGATGCTCTTCGTCGCCGATCCGGTCGGTTTGGGACTTGCGTCAAGCCTGGCTCGCCCTGGCGGAAATCTGACTGGTGTCGCCACGCTGGTTCCGGGCGGTTTCGGCGGGAAGGCCCTTGGCTTTCTTCGGGAGCTCTTGCCACAAGCGAAGCGCGTGGCAGCTTTCATCAATCCTTCAAACGACATCCATCGGCAGACTTTCCCAAGGGAACACCTACCTGCCGCCGACAAGCTCGGCTTCCAGCTCGACATTATCGAGATACGTGAAGCTGAGGAAATTCCTGGCGCAATTGCCGCCGCTAAAGCCCGAGGGGCGGAAGCTTTATACATAGCGGGTGACCCGATGCTTAACTCCCCAACGAGCCGCGTGTCCGAACTTGCGGCGCAAGCTAGGCTGCCGTCGATCTACTTGGCGGGCTCCCGAGAGAGGGTGGAAGCCGGTGGATTAATTTCTTTCGGCCCTGACTACGCCGCCTTGGCGCGGCGCGGCGCCCACTATGTCGATCGAATTCTCAAAGGCGCTAAACCGGCCGAGCTTCCGATTGAGCAGCCCACCAAATTCCTGCTTCTCATTAATCTCAAGACAGCGAAACTGCTCGGTATCGAGATTCCGGCGTCCGTTCTCGCCAGTGCTGACGAGGTGATCGAATAAGGCTTGTCACTTCCGGTTTTGGCACATGCCGAGCCAGCCTGACGATGTCCGTTCACCGGGGGGATAGAGCGGACATCACCTAGGACTGCGCCGAAGTCTGGAAATGGACCCAACTGAGACATCGGGCCGCGCCCCGCGGACCTTGGATCAAAGCTGATTCCACCCATATCAAGCTGCTCATTTGAGCCGATACGATGACTTCGTCCAGAGCTTAGGGGGCGAAGATGCGAAGACGTGAGTTCATAACAGCAATCGCTACCACGGCAGCAGCCTGGCCGTTCGCGGCGCGGGCGCAGCAAGGTGGGCAAAAACTTCGGCGTATCGGCCACTTAATCGGCGGAACGCAGGCGGGGACGTCGCGGGTCAGCGTCGGGCTCATCGAGGGTCTACGCGAGCTGGGATACATTGAGGGGCGCGACTACATCGTCGAGTATCGCTATGCCGAAGGGCATTACGACAGATTTCCCGATCTTGCCGCCGAACTGGTTCGTTTGAACGTTGACGTTGTGGTATTGGGCACGCCTGCGGCCATTTCCGCGATGCGGAAGGCAACGAGCACCATACCGATTATCATGGCTGTCGTAAGCGATCCGGTCGGTAACGGCTTCGTCTCGAGCCTTGCGAGGCCGGGCGGCAATATCACCGGCCTCGCGACGTCAGATGAGATTACGATCGCAAAGCAGATTGAACTGTTGTCGGAGATTCTGCCTAAGCTTTCGCGTGTCGGTATTCTTGTCAACCCGGATAGCCCGACTGTGCGGAACCTAGTCACCGCTCGGGCAGCGGCCCGGCAAGCCGCTATTGAACTCTGGCAGGCGAACGCGCGCAACGCAGACGAGATCGATGCCGCATTCGTCAAGTTTTCCCAGGAGCGCGTCCAGGCGGCTATCGTCATCCCTGATGCCGTCTTCGCGTTGCATCGCAGGCGCATTGCGGAGCTCGCGATGAAGGACCGGCTGCCGACGATGTTTGCCAACCGTGAATACGTGGTCGATGGCGGAACTCTCAGTTATGGCCAGGATATCAAATATTTCCTCCGGCGGTCGGCAGTTCTCGTCGACAAGATTTTCAAGGGAGCCAAGCCCGCCGATTTGCCTATCGAGCAACCCACCCGGTTTTTTCTGACGGTCAATCTCAAGACCGCGAAGGCGATCGGATTGGACCTCCCTGAATCATTTCTCCTGCGCGCCGATGAGGTAATCGAATGAAGCGTTACTTGCCAATTCGCGGACTTCCTACCGCGCTCGCGGTTCAGTGCAATTGCCGTTTGCGACGCCAATGATGATCGCGAGTCGGTGTCACTTCTGCCTTTGGCACGAAACTCGGGCGCGCCAAAGCGTCGCTCAGAGCGGACATTGGATTCCTTTAAAGGAGGGGCGTCGGATGGTTTTTTGATTGGAGCGCGACGTTCGGTGGAATGACAACCCAGGCCGGACACAACGCCACGGGGCTGAGATCGTCCTCACTGATGGCGGTCAGAAGGAGTAGAATGCGGCTCGCAAGCCAGTAAGTTGCCTTGACCTAAGCTCGGAGCGGACATGAGGCGGCGGGCTTTTCTCAGTATCGTGTGTGGTGCGGTCGCATGGCCGCTCGCTGTGGCGGCACAGCAGAGCACCAATAGCAAGCGTCTTGCTATCTTCAGCCCATCAGAGCCAAGCGCGGACTTGCATGAGCATGGCAGCAAATTTTCTCGAGCTTCATTCGCCGAGCTTCGGCGATTGGGGCAGATCGAGGGACAAAACCTCAAGGTTGAAAGTTACGGTCGAGAGCAAAACACGTCCGGCCCCGAAGCCCTGGCGACGGAAATCGTTCGGAGCAGCCCGGATGTCATCTTTGTCGTTGGCCCTGGCGCAGTCATCTTCAAAAAGCTAACATCGCGTATTCCGATCGTAGTGATAACTAGCGACCCCGTTAAGCAAGGGCTCGCCGAAAGTCTGGCTCACCCGGGCGGCAATTTCACGGGCGTCAGCATCGACGCCGGTCTGTCCATTCATGGAAAACGGATTGCACTGTTGCTCGAGATGGTCCCGACGATGTCGAAACTTGGCTGTCTCGCGCTTCGATTGGGATGGAATGGGTCGAGCGCAGGCGCTTTCCGCGCAGCGGCCGAAACGGCAGGCCTCCCCCTCGCGGTGTCTTTACTGGAAATTGGTTCCAGCGAAGCAGACTATCGGGCGGCGGTCGAGAGCATCTCCCGCGACGGTGCAAATGCGGTCATGGTTCTCGATTCGCCTGAGGTTTTTCAAAACAGCACTTTGATCGCTAAGTTGGTCGGCGACGCGAAGCTTCCGGCGATTTTTCATAATGTTGAAGCCGTCGAGGCCGGGAGCTTAATGGCCTACTCCTTCGACCTAATCGAATTGTATAAGCGCGTCGGCAACAATATCGGCGCAATTCTCCGAGGAGCAAAGCCCGGAGACATCCCGATCTACCAAGTAACCAAATTCGAGTTGTCCATCAACATCACGACAGCCAAGCAGCTGGGGCTTTCCGTACCGCCCGCGCTCCTCGCGAGTGCCGATAAGGTAATTGAGTGAACAAGCCAAGGTCCGGTTATGGCACGTTTGAGACGGTCCGGCAGACGCTGAGAATTGTATGTTTATTGGGGTAGACCGGAAGTGATTGATCCGTGACCAAGACGACGCGATTGACCCTGAGCGGACCCGACCCTGGGCAGAGGGATCGAATAATCGTAAAGTGAAATAGGGCAGCAGTTCACCTCGATTAGAACAATTCAGGTCTGCCCGAGGACTTGCCGGCCGGTCTGTGAGAGGCTGACCATTTGGCAAACCGACTGCACGGTGGTTGCTGGTGGTTACTCCAGGGCTGGAGGAAGCCACGATGCTCGACATGAAGCGACGCGAGTTCATCACGCTTCTCGGCGGCGCGGTCGCTTGGCCGTTAGCGGCGCGCGCGCAGCAGCCGGCCATGCCGGTGGTTGGTTTTCTCCATGGCGGGTCAGCTGGGATGCGGGCTCACTTTATCGCCGCGTTCCATCAGGGCCTGAAGGAAACCGGTCATATTGAGGGCCAACACATCGAAATCGACTATCGCTGGGCAGACGACCAAAGCAATCTACTGCCCGCCCTTGCGGTCGATCTGGCGCGCCGTCAGGTGTCTGTGATCACGACGTGCGGCGGAGAACGGGACGTGTTTGCGGCCAAGGCCGCGACCTCTAAGATTCCGATTGTCTTTATTGTCGGTAGCGATCCGGTGAAAGCAGGCTTCGTCGCCAGCTTAGGTCGCCCGGGGGGCAATCTAACCGGCGTGAATATGTTCAGCGTTGAGATGCAGGCGAAGCGCCTGGGAATACTCCACGAGTTAATCCCGCCAACCATGGTCATCGCCAACCTAGTTGACCCAAATTTCCCCCCAACTGAGGCCGCGGTAGCCGAAGTGGAGACGGCGGCTCGCATTTTCGGGCGACAACTCCTGGTGCTTAAGACTAGCAGCGAGAGCGACATTGACGCAGCCTTTGCGACCATTATGCAGGTGCGAGCCGGAGCGCTCCTCGTTGGCCCGGGCCCCTTTTTCAATACCCGGCGAAATCAAATAGTGGCGCTGGCGGCACGCCATGCCATTCCCGCGATCTACGAGTTTCGCGATGCCGCCAAGGCTGGCGGCCTCGTCAGCTATGGAACTAGCCTTGTGGATGCGTACCGGCTGGTCGGTGTTTACACCGGCCGGATTCTCAAAGGCGAGAAGCCCGCCGACCTCCCGGTCGTACAGCCGACCAAGTTCGAACTGGTAATCAACCTCAAGACTGCCAAGGCGCTCGGCCTCGAAGTGCCGCCGTCGCTGCTCGCTATCGCCGACGAGGTGATCGAGTGAAGGCGCGATTTGCTGCGGTGCATGAGTCCGCTTATGGGAGGTAAACGGCCCTAGCTGGGACGCGCCGCGAGTTCCCCTGATGACGGCTACTTCTTCGAGAGCGCAAGAGCGAAAAGCTGCATTATGTATGCGAGAGGATTGAGACGCGTCTCGCGGCTTGGCCAACGCGATCAGTCGAGTGGTAGATCGCCATGCTGGATTGCACCACGCTTCTCGATTTTGAGTCCGATGAGACGCGCAATTTCGGTCAGCCTTGCTGTCATGTTGATTCCAGCGGACGACCTGTCAAGGTTGGCGAGTTACGGTGCAAGCTTTACCGATCACGTTCAGCCGCTCAGCGCAGTATGTGGATAGGATATTAAAGGGCGCGAACCACCGCTGACATGCCGGTTGAACAACCGCAAGGTCATCGAATGAGCTTAGTACTTGCGCTATTGGCTCAAAGTTACTCGCCATGAGCATTTCGCTCCATCAGAGGGTCGAGAACCGATCGTTGGGGGTATCGCCTGTTGCGACCGCACCGTCCGCGCCGGGACCGACAACTGCCAATATCCGAAGCCGTCTCTTCACCAAATATGTCGCGCTGTTCGTCGCGGTGGTGAGCGTTGCATTACTCTCCAACGGCATCTTCGAGGTTTTCTTCTACTACCGCGAGCACAAGGCAGCCCTGATCCGAATCCAACACGAGCAAGCGGAAGCGGCCGCCGCCAAGATCAGCCAATTTATCAAGGGGATCGAGAGCCAGCTGGGCTGGACCACCCAGCTGCCATGGTCCGCCGGATCGCTCCAAGACCGCCGCTTCGACGCGCTCCGGCTGTTGCGCCAGGTCCCCGCCATCACCGAGCTGTCGCAGATCGACTCTACCGGCAAGGAGCGATTGCGGGTGTCGCGCCTGGCCATGGATGTCGTGGATAGCGGACTCGACCTCTCCAAGGAGCCGAAGTTCACAGAGGCCGTCGCCAACAAGGTCTATTACGGCCCGGTCTATTTTCGCCGGGAGTCCGAGCCATACATGACACTGTCCTTGGCAGGCACCCGCAAGGACGCCGGTGTCAGCATCGCGGAGGTCAATCTGAAGCTAATTTGGGACGTGGTCTCGCAGATCAAGGTCGGCGAACGCGGTCGCGCCTATGTCGTGGGTTCGGAGGGCCGCCTGATCGCCCATCCTGACATCAGCCTGGTGCTGCGCAACACGGACATGTCGGACCTTGTGCAGATGCAGGCCGCGCGCAATCGAAGCGATCCGCTGCAGGGCACGCTGAACCTCCAGGGCCAGGAGGTCTTGACAGCATCGGCGCCAATCGCGCCGCTGGGCTGGACAATGTTCGTCGAGCTGCCGGCCGAGGAAGCCTATGCGTCCTTGTACCAGGCGCTGCAGCGGCTAGCGATCGTGCTGCTGGCGGCCTCGATCTTCGCGGTGCTCGCCGGGATATTTCTGGCGCGACGCATGGTCGGCCCGATCCAGTCGTTGCGGGCGGGCGCCGAGCGGATCGGCGGCGGCGATTTCGTCCAGCGCATCTCGATCAAAACCGGTGATGAGCTCGAAGAACTCGCCAATCAGTTCAATGAGATGGGTGCTCGCCTGCAGGAATCCTACGCGGACCTGGAGAGAAAGGTTCAATCGCGGACTGCCGAGCTTAGTGAATCTCTTGAACAGCAGACGGCTACGTCGGAGGTCCTTGAGATCATCAGCGGTTCCCCGGGCGATCTGGATCCGGTTTTCCGGAAGATGCTCGAAAACGCTACGCATATCTGCGGCGCCAATTTTGGCACGATGAATCTTTATGACGGAGACAGCTTCCGCAACGTTGCGCTCTACAATGTACCGGACGCATATGTCGCACAGGCGGACCGGCCAATCCGTCCGCACCCGAAAAGCGGCCTTGGCACAATTATCAGAACCCGTCGGTCGATCCAAATCGATGATCTGCGGACGCAGCCGCCCTATCTCGAGGGCCACCCAGCTGTTGTTGCGATGTCCGACCTTGCGGGCGCCCGGACCATTGTCATTGTGCCGCTGCTCAAGGAAGACGACTTAATCGGCACAATTGCGATCTATCGGCAAGAGGTGCGTCCTTTTAGCGAAAAGCAAGTCGAGCTCGTTGAAAATTTTTCCAAACAAGCAGTCATCGCTATCGAGAATACGCGGCTACTCAAGGAACTGCGCGAACGCACCAAAGATTTGAGCGCGTCCCTCGACGAATTGCGCGCTGCGCAGGACCGCCTGATACAGACGGAGAAACTTGCGTCGCTCGGGCAGCTCACCGCCGGCATTGCGCACGAGATCAAGAATCCGCTCAACTTCGTCAACAATTTCTCATCGCTGTCGTCGGAATTGATCGACGAACTGGACGAAGTGCTCAAGGACAGCTCGCTCGATGCCAAAGCGCGCGAAGAGATCGATGAGCTCACTCGGACGCTGAAAGGCAACCTTGAAAAGGTGGTGCAGCACGGCAAGCGCGCCGATTCGATTGTGAGGAACATGCTCCTGCATTCACGCGAGGGATCCGGCGAGCACCGGCCGGCCGACATCAACGCGATTGTCGAGGAAAGTCTCAACCTCGCCTACCACGGTGCACGCGCAGAGAAAACTGGCTTCAATATCAAGCTCGAGCGCGATTTAGACCCCAATGCCGGTATGATCGACCTTTATCCGCAGGAGATCACACGTGTTTTCCTCAATCTGATTTCGAACGGCTTCTATGCGGCGACCAAGCGCAAGGACGCGGGCGACGGAACGTTCGAACCGACACTGAAGGCAACGACGAAGAGCCTGGGTAACAAGGTCGAAATCCGGATCCGCGACAACGGAACGGGTATTACGCGGGAAGTGCGAGAGAAAATCTTCAATCCGTTCTTCACCACTAAGCCGGCTGGCCAAGGCACCGGGCTCGGCTTGTCGATGAGCCACGACATCGTGGTCAAACAGCACGGCGGCAAGATCGACGTCGCTACCGAACCGGGCGTATTTACCGAATTCATCATTACCTTGCCGCGAACCGCGGCAGCACACGGAAGCGCTGGAGGCAAGAATTGAGCGTTTACATCCTTGTGGTCGATGACGAGCCAGATGTCGAAGCCTTGTTCCGTCAGCAATTTCGGCGCGATCTCAAGTCCGGTCGCTTCATGATGGAGTTCGTCCCGTCGGCGCCGGCGGCGCTGGCGCGGGCTGCCGAAGTCCGCGAACCCTCGCTCATCCTGATCCTGTCTGATATCAATATGCCGGGCATGAGCGGCCTGGAAATGCTGCCGAAGGTGCGCGCAGAGCGGCCCGACGTCCCTGTGATCATGATCACCGCCTATGGCGACGCAGAGACCCGCCGCAAAGCGATCGAGCGTGGTGCGGTCGATCTGTTGACCAAACCGATCGACTTTGCGCTGCTGCGTCACCAAATCGATGCAAGGCTCGGAGAGGCCGCATGACTGCAACGATCCTGGTTGTCGACGACGAGCCCGATCTTGAGGCTCTGGTGCTGCAGATGTTCCGCAAGCAGATCCACGATGGCATGGTGAGCTTCATTTTTGCCCATGACGGCATCGAGGCGCTGGCCTCGATCGAGCAGCATCCACATGTCGACATGGTGGTTTCAGACATCAACATGCCGCGGATGGACGGCCTCTCGCTGCTGCGGAAGCTGCAGGAAGCTGACGACAAAATATCGACCATCATTGTCTCCGCCTATGGCGACATGAGCAACATCCGCACAGCGATGAATCGCGGGGCGTTCGACTTCTTGATCAAGCCAATTGATTTCACCGATCTCGAACTGACGATAGAGAAGACCATCCGCCACGTCCAGATGATGCGCGAGACGCATCGCCGCCAGCTGGACGCCGAACGCGCCCACGCCTCCCTTTCGCGCTATTTCTCGCCGCAGATCGCTAGCCGACTCGCGTGCGAGGGCGAAGCCGACGGGATGTCGGTGCACTGGCGCGAGGTCGCGGCCGTCTTCACCGACATCACCAGATTCACCTCGCTGGTCGAAACCGTACCCCCGGAAGTGCTGGGCGAACTGCTCAACGAGTATGTCGGCGGCATGACCGATGTGGTGTTTGCGCATGAGGGCACGGTCACGAAAATCATCGGCGACGCGATCCAGGTTTTGTTCAATGCGCCCGGAGACCAGCCGGACTACGCCAAACGCGCGATCGCGTGCGCCCAAGAGCTTGATGTCTGGGCCGAGGCGTTTCGCGAACGCTGGAAGGCGAAAGGCGTGAATTTCGGCGCAACGCGAATTGGCGTTCATGCCGGGCCAGCACTGGTTGGCAATTTCGGCGGCAGCCGGTTCTTCGACTACACAGCCTATGGCGACACCATCAATACTGCAGCAAGGCTCGAGACCGCCAACAAGTTTTTGGGCACGCGGATTTGCGTCAGCGCCGTCGTTGCCGAAGCGGCCAGGGATTTTCGCGGGCGGACGATCGGCGATCTCATGCTGCGTGGCCGGAGCGAGCCGCTCCGTGCCTACGAGCCGCTGCCGGAGGCCAAGTTTGCCGGAGCGGCGACGATCCAGTATTCGCAGGCCTTCGCTAAGCTCGAGGCCGGAGACGCGGCGGCGATGCCGGCGTTTGCAGCGCTGGTCGGACTCCATGCCGACGACGCGTTGGCGGGCTTTCACCTGAGGCGGCTGCTCAACGGGGCCAAGGGCATTCGCATGCAACTCGAATAGCAGTTCCGTGGAGGGCGATCACTCGGAGGCACCATGCGACGCCGGGATTTCGTAGCCTTTGTTGCGCATGCGGCTGCGTTTGGGCCGGGCATAGCGCTTGGGCAGCAATCGATCGGCAAGGTCTGGCGTGTCGCATACCTTGAGCCCACGGGCGGCGCGCTATTTGATGTTTTCCGTGCGGAGATGCGGGAGCTTGGCTACGTCGAGGACAAGAACCTTGTCATTGATCGCAGGAATGCAGAGGGGAAAGCGGAACGCTTACCTTCGCTGGTAAGCGAGATGGTGGCGCGCCGCCCGGATGTCATTGTTGCTGTCGCAACCCCGGCCATAGCTGCAGCCCAGCATGTCACCTCAACCATTCCCATCGTAATGGCCCCTGCCACCGATCCGGTTGGCTCGGGCTTCATCAAGAGCTTAGCCCGTCCCGGAGGAAACATTACGGGCGTGGCCAATATGTTTGGCGACGCCATCGGCAAGTCGGTTGAACTCCTCCACGCAATCGTGCCGTCGGCCAAACGTATTGCGGTGCTCTTGTCCGCCAATCCGACTCACCCGCAGCAATACGAGTTGGCAACACTGGCGGCAAGAGCGTTGGACCTTGCGGTCGTTCGAGTCGTGGCTCCTACGCCTGACGATCTCGAGCAGGCGTTTGAAGGTGTGAGACAGGAAAATTGCGACGCTCTGTTTGTCCTTGCCGATCCAATCCGGCCGAAGATTGTTTCGTTGGCCGCAAAAGCAAAAATGCCGGCAATTTATCAATTCAGCTCTTTCGTTAACTTGGGGGGACTCGCCAGCTACGGCCCCGATTTAACGCCGATTTATCGCAAAGTGGCCCAATACGTTGACAAAATCTTCAAAGGAGCCAACCCGGCTGAACTTCCCGTCGAGCAGCCGGTCGTTTTCGAATTTGCTTTAAATCTCAAAACTGCCGCGACGCTTAGCCTAACCATTCCCGACAATCTTATAGCCCGGGCCGACAAGATCATCGAATAAGATTGAACGACCTTAGTTGCACGGAGCGGACATGGCAGCCGGCGTGGAGGGCCGCGGGCATTGGTCTTAAGCAATGTCCGCTTTCCGACGATCCAAATCGGACAATTGTGATCCGCCGGTCGGCCTGAAGCTGTTATAAGTTATACCTCTCGGGGCCAAGGCGCTCGGCCTCGCAATCGTGGAATCTTCCTGTGCGACGACACGGGGATTCGAATGAGACGATTTGCCGCCACGGTGCCGGTCCTTGTTATGCTGCTTGTCTTCGCGTCGGCGGCCGCAACCCAACCAGCGCCGAGAGTCGCGCGGGTCGGAATCCTGTGCGCCCCCTTATGCAACACCATCTATAGCAACCCCTTTTTGGACGAGCTTCGCAAGCTCGGCTGGGTCGAGGGTACCACCATCATTATCGAGCGTAAGGACCCGGATTATCGCCTCGACCAGCTTCCGGCGCTCGCCGCCGACCTCGTGCGGTCGAAACCCGATCTCATTGTCGCCTTCACTCCTTTTGCAGCGCGCGCTGCAAAGGACGCGACCTCGGACATACCAATTGTAGTGATCTTCGTCGCCGATCCGGTCGGTATGGGACTTGTACCAAGCCTTGCCCGTCCTGGCGGAAACCTGACTGGTGTCGCCACGATGGATCGGAGCGATTTCGGCGGGAAGTTTCTTGGAATTCTTCGAGAGGTTTTGCCACAGGCGAAGCGCGTGGCAGTTTTCATCAATCCTTCAAACGAGAGCCATCGGCTGGTATTTCCGGAGACACCCGCTGCGGCCACTAAGCTCGGCTTTCAGCTTGACGTTTTCGAGGTGCGCCAAGCGGGGGAAATGGCTGGCGCCATTGCTGCCGCCAAATCCCGGGGTGCAGAGGCTTTGGACATATTTTCTGACGCGATCTTTGCCTTCCCGCCCAACCGGGTGCCCGATCTCGCGGCACAGGCGGGCTTACCGTCGATCTCCTTCGAGCCCAGCTTTGCGCAAGCGGGCGGACTGATTTCTTACGGGCCGGACTTTCCCGTCTTGGCTCGACGTGGGGCTCACTATGTCAATCGAATTCTGAAAGGCGCCAAACCGGCCGAGCTTCCTATTGAACAACCAACCAAATACCTGCTTGTCATCAATCTCAAGACGGCGAAATCGCTCGGTGTCGAAATCCCGGCGTCCCTTCTCGCCCGCGCGGACGAGGTGATCGAATAAGGCTTGTCACTTCCGGTTTTGGTACCTTCGAGACATGCCAGAGCGGGCCTTGCGATGTCCGTTGATCGGTAGACCGGAAGTAACAGACATCCGGCCAAAATGGCGATTTTGGCAGATAGTGCTGAAAAAGTCTTTTTGAGGTGTCCACCAAAATGTTTCAGGGCTGCTGATGCGTTTCGCACGCGGCGATATGTGGGACCACATCGTTTCACACAAAACGACCACGGAGCTTCATGTGAGCGCTACGGAGTATTGCAGTCGTGGAGCTGACTAAAAATCGGCGATTGCGGGATTCTAGGCGTCGTTCAGTTTTCGACTTTTGCAACATGGGGTAATTCCGGGATCGAGCCAGACAAAGGCAAAGGAATCAGCTCTCCAGGAACGTATGAGGCCAGCGTGATGTGGCCTCCCAACGATGGAGAGCGGCAATGGAATACTATGTCGGACTGGACGTGTCGTTGAAGCAAACATCGATCTGCGTGGTGGACCAGACGGGATCGGTCGTGCGTGAGGGCGTTGTCGATTCAGATCCTGAGGCGATCTCAGTTTACGTGAGGTCAAAGGCGCCGGGCGCGGCACGCATTGGCCTCGAGACCGGACCGACGTCCACGTGGCTATGGACCGAGCTCAAGCGATTTGGTCTGCCGGTGATCTGCATCGACGCGCGCCATGAAAGCCGTGCTCAAAATGCAGATCAACAAGAACGACCGCAACGATGCCATCGGGATCGCCCGCATCATGCAGACCGGTTGGTTCAAAGAGGTGCACGTCAAGGATATCGACAGCCATTCGGTCAGAGCGCTGCTGGCAAGTCGGGCGCTGCTGGTCAAGATCAAGCGCGATCTTGAGAACCATGTCCGCGGCCTTCTCAAGAACCTCGGTCTTGTTATCGGCCGCGCCACGTTCAATGTCTTCGCCGCCCGAGCCGAGGAGTTGATCGAGGATCGTCCCGATTTGGTGGCTGCAGTCAGGCCGCTGCTCGAAGCGCGCAACGCCGTCGAACAGCCCACAGCAATAAGACGGGCATGTTACTTCTCCTCAGCTTGCCCATCGGTAAAACTCACCCCATTGCCACTTGTTCCCGAGCATGTCGTGAATCTGCATCTAGAACGTTGACAAGGTTGACGTCTGCCTCGGTCAGGCTCGGACAGTCGTGTGCTAGCTAGCGATGGACGGACCACGCACACTCGGGGTGGTTCTCGCACACCTAACCAATGCCGAGGCAGACCTTGCAGTCAGGGGTCGATCATGAGACGAGTTTGACCGGTTGGTGCCGGTACGCATCGATTGCGCAGTTTGAAAGAACGAGCCTGCGCCGTTCTCCAGACCTGAACTTGCCGATGATTTCATCCAAGAGGAAATTCGCAGACCAATTAGGGTCCCTGAGTTCACCGGATTTCTCAAGGACTCTCCAAGCAATCGCGAAGGACTGCTCTATCAGTTCACTATCGGTCATGCGGGGAGAACGGCTCCGCAGTTGCCATGTTCCTAGACCGAAGGGCAACCAGACAAGGAAGTTGATCCGTGTCGATTACGGAAGCACGTACTAGGATAACGAAAAACCCGACACGCAATGTCGGGCTGATCGCAAATATACTTCTAGGATCAATAATGCGGATAGCAGACCACCATCTGCCACGGCCGTCTGCGCACAACGTAACTTAGGAGCCAAAAATACTTGGTTGGGCGTGTCCGGCGTAATCGAGCGGCGGATTGCGCCGGACAATTCTGACCTGGCTGGACCGGGCAAAGAACCGGCAATCGAGATCGTCTAGGCCCGCTAACTGCAACGGCTCAAAGCCAATGAAGTAGGGACCGTCATCGCAACGGAAATCATGCCAGCCGCTACCACCGCCACGATGAAAAACCATTCCCGCACCGCACTCACCCCAAATTCTAGGACGTGTGCTTGAACGTTTCGATCTTACGATCCAGTTGCCATAGCTCGACCTCGTGACCATCAACTTTGCGAGCCTGATGGCCTCGGTCTCATCGGTGTAAGCCAGATCAACGCGGTTCTGCACGTGGCCATCCGGTCCAATGATGTATGCGCGATAGTCCGCCACAGTAACGCTCTCTCAAACAACGTTTACTTCGGCGCGGCAAGCCCAGGCGACGTTAGCCACTCATTGACGTGAGCAGCCGTCTCTGTTTGCCGAACTTTTCTTAAGAGCATATCCCGCTCGTGCCCACGTGGCAGTTTCTCGGCCTCGGCGCGAAGGCGCTCGGCCTTGGGCTAGCCGGTCGGGGAAAGAGAGAATGTGTTTGAAACGGCGTCTCTGCACGGCGCTGCTCCCTTGCCTCAAACCGATCATAGATGGAGCGGAGGCATGAGCGGCAAGGACGAAAAGACTCGGATCGAGGCATTCGGGTCGCCAAGCAGCCGGACCATGCCACGTGCCACGAAGCGCCATCGCAAGAACCGTGGCATCCCGCCGCCCGCGACGTTCGATATAGATTCGCTGCCGGGCAGCTCTAATTTGAGGCATTAGAGGCAGCCGCGGCGGTTCGCGGCCCGCAGGCGTGGTCAGCGATCCGGGATCACGCAGAACGCGTCGCCCGAACCTAGGCAGTCAGGCGCTACGCTTGAGCTTGCCGGTCTTCAACAGGCCCTCGAGTTCCTTGAGGGCCTGTTCCTCGGAGATTCCGTCTACCAGCGCGATTTCTCCGCAGAGGCGATCGAGCGCCGACACGTACAG
>NZ_JAHEAG010000032.1 GCF_018596315.1 Bradyrhizobium sp. SRL28
CATGGGCGAAAGACTATCGTACAACTCGGGCATGGTGCCGCGAGAATGCGGACGCTTGGCCGATTGAAATTCGAGACTCTCCACGTCATTGCGAGCGAAGCGAAGCAATCCATTGCGCCGAGCGAAGGAAGGGTGGATTGCTTCGCTTCGCTCGCAAGGACGGAAACAGCTTTCGTAGCCCGGATGAGCCAAAGCGACATCCGGGACTACTCTCACACCGCCCCAGATATCGCTGCGCTCATCCGGGCTACAGGCTCTCGCAATGATAGTTGCAGGAAGCGTCACGCAAAATGCGAAAAACCCCTGCGCCGTCCGCGCAAGCGGCTTGCGATCCAAAGCGTCAGGCGATTTCGCACGGTTCATTTCCAAACATTAATTCCCTCGTCAGCGTCGTGTAATGCGGGAATCCGCATCTACAGCGGCGTTTAGCTTTGCGTTCAATCATCATCCTGGAGAGTTTGTAATGGACCAGCGTAACCTTGTTTCTCAGGGGCAGCGGAAGCGCTCCCTGTTCTCGGCACGAAAAGTGGCATTGATGGCATCTGTCGTGACCGGGCTTGCGATGTATGGCTTCAGTGCTTCGCCCGAACGCATTGATGTCTTTGGCAGCGCGGCCCATGCCCAGGCTGCTAACGCCGCATCGGGCGTCACCCAGCAGCCCCTGGGCTTTGCCGATGTGGTGGAGCGGGTGAAGCCGTCAGTGATCTCGGTCAAGGTCACGATGAAGGACAAGGCCGCTGACGCGAGCAACAAGGATGACGCCGACGAGTCCGGGTCGCCCATGGAGCGCTTCTTTCGTCAGTTCGGCGGCCCGAATGGCGAATTCCAGAATCCCGGGCGTAATGGCCGGCACGGCATGAAAGGGCAAGGTTCCGGATTCTTCATTTCATCCGATGGATTCGCGGTTACCAACAACCATGTCGTTGAGGGAGCCGACAAGGTCGAGGTAACGACGGACGGCGGAAAGACCTACACCGCGAAAGTAGTCGGGACAGATGCGCGGACAGACCTTGCCTTGATCAAGGTTGAGGGCGGTTCGGATTTTTCGTTTGCGAAGCTTTCCGCAGGCAAGGCCAGGATTGGTGATTGGGTGATTGCAGTCGGCAACCCGTTTGGCCTGGGTGGCACCGTAACCGCCGGTATCGTTTCGGCCAGCGGTCGTGACATCGGAAGCGGCCCTTACGACGATTTCATCCAGATCGACGCACCCGTTAACAAGGGCAATTCGGGTGGCCCGACCTTCAATATGCAGGGCGAGGTCGTCGGCGTAAACACAGCGATCTATTCGCCATCCGGCGGCAGCGTCGGCATCGCATTTTCGATCCCGGCAATGACTGTTAAGAACGTGGTCGCCCAGCTGAAGGACAAGGGAAGCGTCACCCGCGGCTGGATCGGTGTACATGTTCAGCCGGTAACCCAGGATATCGCCGACAGCATGGGTTTGAAGCAAGCGCAGGGTGCGTTGGTAGCTGACCCGCAGAAGGATGGACCTGCAGCAAAGGCCGGCATCGAGGCGGGCGACGTCATTACTGCGGCAAATGGCCAGTCGGTCAAGGACGCCCGTGAGCTCGCCCGCATCATCGGCGGATTCGCACCTGGCAATGCTGTCAAGCTTGACGTTCTGCGCAAGGGCCAGAGCAAGGTCGTCAGTCTGACCCTTGGGCAATTGCCAAATGATCAGCAAGCCAAGGCCAACACTGAAGGCGATGCCAAGCGGTCACTCGATGGTATCGACGTTCCGCACCTGGGCCTTAAGCTCGCCCCGAGCAAGGCAGATGGCGCAAGCAAGGAAGGCGTCGTTATCGCGAAGGTAGAACCGAAGAGCGCGGCGGCCGAACGCGGGCTCAAGAAGGGCGACGTTATTCTGGAGGTTGCCGGAAAAAGTGTTGTGAAACCCGGTGACGTTGGCGACGCGCTTGAAGCTGCGCGTACCGACAAGAAGAGCAGCGTGCTGATGCGGCTTCGCTCCGGCGACGCGTCCCGGTACGTCGCTTTGCCGCTCGCAAACGGTTAAGCAACTCGAATGGCTGGCAGCGGCTGTCTTGTCGCTGCCAGCCGTCCTGTTGCCGCGGCGCCCAGTTCAGCGTCCTTCGGATATCAGGGATCACTGATGGCCAACAGCAGCGATGTTAATTCTGCCGTACGTTCGGATCTGGGGCAGGCGTGGTCTAATGCCTGGCATCTCTGGCGGGTAATCATTCCGAGGCGATCGATTACCGGTCGGCTCGTCTGGGGAATGGTATGGCGGCGCAACCATGGGGGACGCTGGGTCTACAAGAAATTCGTCGAGTACTCTGATGACCTTGATCGGAAACCCGTCTCCTAGATCGAGACCGGTTTGCATGTGAGAGAGCTTACAACGCGGCCCCGACATGCGCCCTGTACTTCACGCCGTCCCCGCCACCGGCTTGCGTCTGCGCGTCCGGCTCGGCTGCACCGCGTCGGGTCCCTCCTGCCGGTCAGCAACCAGCAACGGCCTGATCTCCGATGCCGGCTTCGGCGGGCTGAACAGGTAGCCCTGCATTTCCGAACAGCCGAGTTCGCGCAGCAGATCGCGTTGCGCCTCGGTCTCGACGCCTTCGGCCGTTGTCGTCATGTGGCGTTCGGCGGCGATGTTCACCACGGCCTGCACGATGCAGGACGAGCCTTCGGGCTCGGCGATGTCGGTGATGAAGCAGCGGTCGATCTTGATCTTGTCGAAGGGAAAGCGCTGCAGATAGCTCAGCGAGGAATAGCCGGTGCCGAAATCGTCGAGCGCGATGCGGACCCCGATGGCGCGAAGGTCGTGCAGAACGGCGAGCGCCGCCTCGTCATCGCGAATGAGCACGGCCTCGGTGATCTCGAGCTCCAGCCGGCTCGCGGCGAGGCCGGATGCGGCCAGCGCCGCCATCACCTTCAGCGGCAGCGTGCCGCTCCGGAATTGTACCGGCGAAACGTTGACCGCGAGCCTGAGATTGCCGGGCCAGGTCACCGCTTCCTTGCAAGCGGTGGTCAGCACCCACTCGCCGAGCTGGTTGATCAGGCCGGTGTCCTCGGCAAGCGGCACGAACTCGGCGGGCGAAATCATGCCGCGCTGCGGATGGCGCCAGCGCACCAGCGCCTCGCAGCCGGTGATCGCGTTGGTCTGCAGGCTGAGGAAGGGCTGGTAGTAAACCTCGAAGCCGCCGTCGACGAGGGCCCGGCGCAGGTCCATTTCCAGGCTGCGGCGAGCGCGCACCTCGGCTTCCATGTCCGCCTCAAAGAAGCGATAGGTGCGGCGGCCGGCGGCCTTGGCTGCGTACATCGCGAGATCCGCGTTTTTCAGGATCTGGTCGATGTCGGAGCCGTCCTGCGGCGCCAGCGCGATGCCGATACTGGCGTCGGTGGTCACTTGATGGCCAAGGCATTGATAGGGCGAGCGGATCGACTGGAAGATGCGGCTGACGAGCTTCATCACGTCGTCGGTGTCATCGATCCCGGTCTGGACGATGGCGAACTCGTCGCCGCCGAGCCGGGCCACGAAATCGGTTTTCCGCGCGCAGCCGGCGAGGCTCGCGGCAACTGCTTTCAAAAGCTCGTCGCCGATCATGTGGCCGAGCGAATCGTTGACGCTCTTGAATTCGTCGATGTCGATATAGAGCACCGCCAGCTGCCGGTCCGGCGCGACGTGGGACAATTCGCGCTTGAGCCACTCGTGGAACAGGGTGCGGTTCGGCAGGTCGGTCAGCGCGTCGTAATGGGCGAGGTGGGTGATGCGCTCTTCGGCGCGGCGGCGCTCGGTGATGTCTTCATGGGTCGCCAGCCATCCGCCGTCCGGCACCGGCTCGTTGACGACCTGGATCGAACGTCCGTCGGGCGTCGATATCACCATGACGTTGCGGTGCGCTATGTCGCGCAGCACCACCTCGACGTAATGATCGATGTCGCCGACGAACGAGCCGGTTTCCTTGCGGTGGGCGATCACCTCGCGAAAGCTGCAGCCCGGCTTCACGACGTCGTCCGACAGGCCGTACATCTCGCGATAGCGGTCGTTGCAGATGACGAGCTGCTGCTTCGCATCGAACAGCAGGAGGCCCTGCGTCATGTTGTTGACGGCGGTGTCGAGGCGCTGCTTCTCCAGCGACAGCCGCTGCTTCGATGCGCGGTGCTGGTGCGAAAGCTTGCGAACGACGAGAAAAAGCAGAGCGGCAATCGCCAGCACGGAAAGTCCGGTGATCGTGATCAGGATCCCGATCTGCTCGCGCCAGTCGGCCAGGGCGGCCGATGTCGTGGTCGAAGCGATGATCACGATCGGAAAATTCGTCAGTGCGCGCGACGAGATCAGCCGGTCCTCGCCGTCGATCGGGCTGGTGAGGCGCGAAGCGCTGCGGGGCTGCTCGAAGATCTGCCGCTGGGCGGCCGGACCGGTCTTGAAGTTCTTGCCGATCATGTCCGCCGCATGCGGGTAACGGGCAAGCAGCGTACCGTCGCTGTGGTGCATGGCGATGGAGGCGCCGGGTCCGAGCGCTACCGACGCGAAGAATTTTTCGAAATTGACGGGTTCGATGCCGCGGCCGATGGCGCCGAGGAATTCGCCTTTCGGCCCGGTGATCTTGCGGGCGATCACCGTGGTCCAGGCGCCAGTGATGCGGCTGTAGACCGGCTCGACCAGCATCTCCGGCGATTGCGGGCCGGACTTGAAGCTCCTGAAGAAAGCGCGGTCCGCCGAGTTGACCGGCGGCGCCGGCCAGGCGGCCGATGCATTGATCAAATTGCCCTCGGCGTCGAACACGTTGATGCCGCCGACATAGGACAAGGCCTCGATCTTGGATTTCAGCATCAGATGGACGTCATGGCCGGACATCCGGCGCTTGTAGTTCTCGACGGTCGCGATCCCGCTGGAACGCATGAACGCGATCAGGTCCTTCTGCACGACCTGGAAGTCTTCAAGCTGCTGGTCGAAATGACGGGCGAGCAGCAGCACGGTGTTTTCCAGCTCGCGTTCGCTGTTGCGCAGCGCGCGCTCGCGGAAATTGCCGGCCATGATGGTCGCGCCGATGGCGATGGCCGCGATCAGGAGCGTGCCGCCCAGGATCAACCAGCGGATCGGGCCGCCGCGGAAGGCGGACGCTAGCCTGAATGAGCTGTTGCCGGTTGAAGCCATTGAGCGCGATCGCTGCCGAGAAATGAACTTCCGGAAACGGAGTTCTCTCAACCCTCGGCCCATGACTTCGATAGCGCGCCGAGATGGAATTGACGTTAGCAAGCCTGGTTAATGAACGGTTAGCCCGGTGGCGACTGCGGGCGATGACAACCACAGGAGGGGGTCTGGTTCCGGCCATCCCCAGTCGTCCGGGTCATAACGACGATAATGGCTGCGACAATGTTGGCGGCAACGCCGGCCAGGATCGGCAGCGTATAATCGTGCGTGAGATCGAACGCGAAGCCGGCGGCGCTGGGACCGATCAGGGTGCCGAAGGCGACGCTGGTGTAG
The DNA here is from genome assembly GCF_018596315.1 of Bradyrhizobium sp. SRL28. Taxonomy (GTDB): domain Bacteria; phylum Pseudomonadota; class Alphaproteobacteria; order Rhizobiales; family Xanthobacteraceae; genus Bradyrhizobium. The sequence continues at coordinate 5,453 of NZ_JAHEAG010000032.1, forward strand.
AGGATACCGATGATGCCGCTGACGTTGCGGCCACCGAAATAATCCATCACCACGGCAGGAAGCACGGCGACCCAAGCCCCGTAGATCATACCGTAGACGAACGCAAAGCCGGCGAGCGGCCAGAACGTCGTCGAGATCGTCCACATAGCCAACGCAATCGCCATGCCGACGAAGAGCAGGAGCAGGGCGGATTGGCGGCCGATCCGGTCGGCGAGACCGCCGAGGAAAAACCGGCCGGCCGTGCTGCCGATGCCGATGATGCCAAGCAGCAGCACGGCGGACGTGGCCGGCACGCCGTGGTCCCCGGCATAGGGAACGAGATGCACGAACGGGACGAACAGGCCGAACGAGCAGATCAGGCACGCGGCGTACAGCGAGATGAAGCGCCTCGACCGGATCGCCTCGCGCACCGAAGCACCTTCGGCTCGCGCCGGTATGGCCCCCTGCTGCAGTGGATCGCCGTCGGGATTGAGGCTGCGGTCGCGCGGATCGTTCTCGAGCAGGAGCGCCATTCCTCCGCCAACCATCGCGGCGAATGCGCCGAGCGCAAGATAGGCGCCGCGCCATCCCAGCATCTCGATCAGGAGTGTTGCCAGCGGCGGCATCACCAGGGTGCCAACCCCGATCCCGCTCACAGCGAGGCCGGAGGCAAAGCCGCGCCGCCGCACGAACCAACGTTGCACCGCGCCGACGGCAGGAACATAGGCGCAGCCGACGCCAAGTCCGACGCCGAGGCCGTAGGCTGCGTAAACCTCGATCAAGCTGCGCGCGGCGCTTGCCGCGGCAAGCCCGAGGCCGATCAGGAGCATGCCTGCTAGCGCGAGGCGGCGGGAGCCATAGCGGTCGGCGAGCGGGCCGCTGATGATGCCAAGGCCGAAATAGAGAAAGCCGGCAAGCGAAAACACCAGCGACACCGAACCGCGGGAGGCGCCGAAATCGCGCTGCAACGAGTCGAGAAACGCGCTGAACGTATAGGCGCAGCCGAAGCCGACAAAGGTCACGGCAAATGCCGCAGCCACCACGAACCAGCCATAAAAGATGCGGGAACCGGGCGACGCTAATTGGACACTCAATGTTGCCTCCATGAGCTCAGCGACGGATGGCGGCGATGCCAGGATGTGACTCTCTGGAATGCTGCGCCGGCGCGTACCAGCGTGGCTTCGTCCAGATTGGCGGCCACAAGCTGAAACGCGATCGGCATACCGGTGGCGGAGAAGCCGCCGGGCAGCGTGATGGTGGGATGGCCGGTCATGTTGAACGGGCAGGTGTATTCCTGCAATCTGGCGATCAGGTCCGGCTGCTCGCCGAGCGTCTGTATCATGGCGAGCGTCAGAGGCGGGAAGGGGTGAACCGGAATGAGCAGCAGATCGATTGTCTCGAACAGCGATGCGACCCGGCCGCGCAATTCGAGTCGCCGCAGCAGGATCCTCTGATAGTCGAGAGCGGATAACGCGCGGCCTGCCTCGATGACGGCGGCGAGGACCGGACCATATTCATCCTTGCGGGCGGGATAAGTTGCTTCGTGCGCGACCGCTGCCTCCACCGCGCAGTTCGGCACCCAGTCGGCGACGGCCTGCTTCACGTCGGGAAACCGCACATCGACGATGTCAGCGCCAAGCGCACGCATCGCCTTGATCGCCTCACCCAGCACCTGCTGGGTCGCAACGTCCACGCCGTCGCCGCTCCACTTCGCGTCGAAGCCAATCCGCAGGCCTCGTACATCCAGATCCGCGGCAGCCAGATAGTCGGGTACAGGATCGAGGACCGCGGTCGGATCGGCATGATCGCGTCCGGCGATGACGCCGAGCATCGCGCCGGCATCCGCCGCGCTCCGGGCAATGACCCCGACATGGTCCAGCGTCGCTGCCAGTTCGAACGCGCCGTGGCGGCTGACACGTCCCCAACTTGGCTTCAGCCCGGTCAGGCCGTTGGCTGCGCATGGCCAGCGGATCGATCCACCGGTATCGGAGGCGAGCGAGCCGTAGCAAAGCCCCGCCGCAGTTGCGACCGCCGAGCCACTTGATGAAATGCCCGGCCAATAATCGGAATTCCACGGATTCTTCGGCGGCGTTACAGAGGGATGGTGATCGGAATAAGCGCCTTCCGTGAGCTGCAGTTTGCCCAGCACCACCGCGCCGGCTTCATTCAGGCGGTGCACCGCAGTTGCGTCGTGATCCGGCCGGAAATCGCTGTGGACGATGGTACCCGCAGCCGTCGGAGCATTCCTTATCCAAAACAGGTCTTTCACCGCAATCGGAACACCGTGCAGCGGCCCGCGATACCGGCCCGCTGCGATTTCGTCGTGTGCGGTTTCGGCTTGAGCCATCGCGGTGTCGGCCATCACCTGGACGTAGCTGCAGAGTTCGCCGTCCAACGCGGCGATGCGCTCGAGTAGCGCGCGCGTGACTTCCAGCGGAGAAATTTTGCCAGCCCTGATGCATGCCGCAAGCTCCGTGAGTTGAAGGTAGTGCAGATCATCAGTGGGAATATTCATTCTGTCTCCGTCGGCGATGGGAAGCAGGTCGCGGGTCAATCATCCGACAACACCTGTATAAACGTTATACCGGTGTCTCTTGATGTCAACCGGTAAATCTGCTTTACTGGTGTTGCAATGTCGAAGCTGTCCAGACAGTTCAAGGTTCCCGACGAGCTGGCCAATCTCTATGATTTCGCCAATACGCTCGACGTCAGGCACTTCACGCATCATGGCGTGCAGCACCCGCAAGGTGATGAACTGACAAATGCGAGGGAACTCGCTGTGTGGCTTCAGCAACGCGGACTGTTGCTTGCCGATGCGAAGATCTCGCCCGCGATGCTCGCAACTGCGCATGAGCTCCGGAGCTTGGTCCGCGACCATCTGCAGCGTGATCCGCCTGAGCGGAGCACGAACAAGGATTCGATCCGCGCGCTGAACAAGGCGCTCAAACTGTTTCCCCTGCTCGTGACCGCAGGGGACGGCGGCATGGTGCTTAGAGCCGCGCGCGAAGACGCGCTGGCGGGGCTATCGTCGGTCGTTGCTGAGCTCTACGACGGCTCCAGGAATGGAACGCTTGATCGGCTGAAAATGTGCGCTTCCGACGAATGCCGCCGCGTGTTCTTCGATCGTTCGAAGCCCGCGACGCGGCGGTGGTGCATGTCGTCATTGTGCGGGAACCGCATGAAGACCAGAAATTATCGCGAGCGCCAGCGCAGCGCCGAATAGGTCATCCTGCGTCGACCGATCGCGCTGGCTGCGCAAAGCTGCTCGATCTCGCGAAAGCTGGCGAAGACGTCACCGAATGGATGTCAGGGATCGGTGCGTGCGCTTCTTCACGGTGCGGTCCGGTTGAGGGCTGGCCGCCATGGGGCCGCCCTGGTTGAGGCGCAGCCAGGCGTCACCGGTATAGGGATTGCCCGGGCCCTTGTTCTGGCAATTGGCGTTCGGATAGTAGAACGCGCAATAGCCGGGTTCGCCCATGACCTGCTGGGCCATTGCAGGTGCTGTCATCACCGCCAACGCAGCCGCCGCACCAAGAAGCCTGTAGATCGCCATCGGAATGCTCCCTGTGAAGGTCACGCAAGAAACAACCCCGCCAGAGTAGGGCGCATTCCTGGATCCTCCGGTCACACAAGCGTGACGATGGTAAAGCAATCGGTGCTCAAGACTCTGCGCGATAATGGCCGGACTTGCCGCCGATCTTCTCGACGAGATGGATGCCTTCGATGCGAACGCCGCGTTCCACCGCCTTGATCATGTCGTAGATCGTCAGGCACGCCACCGATACCGCCGTCAGCGCTTCCATCTCGACCCCGGTCGGGCCGGTGACCTTGACGGTGGCGCGGACGATGCAGCCGGGCAGCTTTTTGTCGGGGGTGATATCCAGCGTCACCTTGGACAGCGCCAGCGGGTGGCACAGCGGGATCAGTTCCGATGTGCGTTTGGCCGCCATGATGCCGGCGATGCGGGCCGCCCCCAGCACGTCGCCCTTTTTGGCGTTGCCGGAGGCGATCAGATCAAGCGTCGCCCTGCCCATGACGACGCGCCCCTCGGCGACGGCCGTGCGCTCGGTCGCCGCCTTGGCCGAGACGTCGACCATCCGCGCTTCGCCCGACGCATCGATATGGGTGAGGGCGGAGCCGCCTCTGGAAGCCTTGTCTTTGGAAGACCTGTTTTTGGAAGTCTTGCCGGCCATCTGCTAGCCGGTCCCGGTCGCACGCGGCGCCGAAGCGCGCGTCAGCAGCGCGCGGGTGGCCGCCGTCACATCGGCCTGCCGCATCAGGCTTTCGCCGACCAGGAAGGTCGACATGCCGACGCGTTCGAGCCGGGCGAGATCCGCAGGCGTGAAGATGCCGCTTTCACCGACCATCAGGCGATCCTTCGGGATCAGCGGCGCCAGCGCCTCGCTGGTCGCCAGTGTGGTCTCGAAGGTCCTCAAGTTGCGGTTGTTGACGCCGATCATCGGCGAACGAAGTTTTAGCGCGCGGTCGAGCTCAGTGCGGTCGTGGATTTCGATCAGTACGTCCATGCCGAGCGCGATCGCCGCGTCTTCGAGATCCTTGGCGGTGGCGTCGTCGAGCGCTGCCATGATGATCAGGATGCAGTCCGCGTTATGGGCGCGGGCTTCCACCACCTGATAGGTGTCGAACAAAAAGTCCTTGCGCAGCACCGGCAAATTTGTGGCGGCGCGCGCCGCGACCATGAAATCGAGATGGCCCTGGAACGAGGGCGTATCGGTCAGTACCGACAGGCATGCCGCGCCGCCGGCCTCGTAGGCCTTCGCCAGCGCCGGCGGGTCGAAATCGGCGCGAATGAGCCCCTTGGATGGCGAGGCCTTTTTCACCTCCGCGATCAGCCCGTAGTCGCCGCGCGAAAGCTTCTCCCGGATCGCGCGCAGGAAGCCACGCGGCGGCGATGCTGCCTTGGCGCGGGCTTCGACCTCGGAAACGGGATACGCCCGCTTGGCCGCGGCAATCTCCTCGCGCTTGTAAGTCTCGATCTTGGTCAGGATATCGGACATCTCTTACCGCCCCTCGGATCAGCCGCGCGAGACCGCGATCAGGTGTTTCAGCCGGGCGGCCGCCGCGCCGCTGTCGAGCGATTTGGCGCCGATCGCGACGCCGTCCTTCAGGTCCTTGGCGCGGCCGGCCACGATCAACGCTGCCGCAGCGTTCAACAGCGCGACGTCGCGATAGGGGCTGGGCTTGCCGTTGAGCACGCTCGAGAGCGCCACCGCGTTGGCGTCCGCATCGCCACCCTTGAGCGCGTCGCCGCTGCAACAGGTGAGGCCCGCATCCTCCGGCGTCACCTCGAATGTGGTGATCTTGCCGTTGTCGAGGCTGGCGACGAAACTTGGCCCGGTGAGGGTGATTTCGTCGAGCCCGTCGGAGCCGTGCACCACCCAGACGGATTCGGAGCCGAGATTTTTCAGCACCTGCGCCAAGGGCTGCACCCAGTGCCTGGAGAACACGCCGACCATCTGCCGCTTCACGCCGGCCGGATTGGAGAGCGGGCCGAGCAAATTGAAGATCGTGCGGGTGGCGAGCTCGACCCGGGTCGGGCCGACGTTCTTCATCGCCGGATGATGCGCAGGCGCGAACATGAAGCCGATGCCGGCCTCGGCCACGCAGCGGCCGACCTGATCGGGCGTGAGGTCGATCTTGACGCCGAGGGAAGCCAGCACGTCGGCCGCGCCCGAGCGCGAGGACAGTGCGCGGTTGCCATGCTTGGCGACGGGCACGCCGGCGCCCGCGACGATGAAGGACGCGCAGGTCGAGACGTTGACCGAACCGGAACCGTCGCCGCCGGTGCCGACCACGTCGACCGCGTCCGCGGGCGCCTGGACCCGCAGCATCTTGCCGCGCATCGCCGACACCGCGCCGGTGATCTCGTCGACGGTTTCACCGCGGACCCGCAGCGCCATCAACAGCCCGCCCATCTGCGAGGGCGTGGCCTCGCCGGACATCATGCTGTCGAAGGCGGAGGCTGCCTCTTCACGCGACAGCGTCGCGCCGGTGGCGACTTTTCCGATGATAGATTTGAGGTCGTCCATCGCTTGGGCTTTCAGGATTGGGTGTCGTCTTGAAGCATGACCGCGCAAGCCTTTGAATAGTCAAGCCTTGGATTGGTCTTGGCCGATCATGCTCAGTTGTTAGCGCCCGTCACCTGCGCGAAGGCGGCCTGGTTGATGGAGGTGCCGATCTCGGATTCGATCTTCGTCACGTATTGCGCGACCTGTTCGTCGGTCAGTCCGCGCTGCAGCGTGTCCTTTAGTTTCTTCAGCTCTTCGGAAGCCGCGTCGACTTGCGGCACGGTCACATCGGTCACGCGGAACACGATCCACTCGCTGCCACCGGCGCCCGGCGTTTGCCCGACGCCGTCCTTGGCCGTCCGGAACGCGGCCGTGATGGCGGCCGAGGGGACGCCTGAAAGCGAGGCGTCGCGGCGGAAGCCCGTCGCGGTCTCGACCTTCGATCCGACCGAAGCCGCGACCTCGGCAAGCGTGCTGCCTTGCTCGACCTTCTGCACCATCTCGGTCGCTTTCGCGCGCAGCCTGTTCGAAATCTGGTCTTCGCGCCATTTCGCCTCGACCTGGCTGCGGACCTCGTCGAGCGGGCGCTCGCGCGAGGGCGTGATGCCGAGCACGTCGTACCAGACATAGCCGCCGGCAAACTGGATCGGTTCGTTATCGACGCCGACGTCGCTTTTGAAGGCCTGCGAGACCACGTCGAGGCCGCGCGGGATATTCGTCACCGGCTGACCGTCGGGCGTGCGGCCGGAGCGATCGACCGCGTCGATCGTGACGGCGGTCAGGCCGAGCTTCTGCGAAGCCTCCACCACATTGGCGCCGCCGCTGCGCTCGTCTTCCATCTTGTTCTGGATTTCGTTGACCTTGGCGCGCGCGCGTTCGGTCGCGAGTTCCTTCTTCACCTGGGCTGCGACGCTTTCAAACGTCGGCGTCACGCCCGGCTCGATCTTGCCGATCTTGACCAGCGCCACGCCGAACCGGCCCTGCACCGGCTGGCTGACTTCGCCCGATGGCAACGAGAACGCCGCATCCGCAATCGCCGGATCGATGATCGCGCTCTTTGCGATCATGCCGAGGTCGACGTCGGCCAGGTTGAGATTGCGCTCCTTGGCGAGGTCGTCGAACGACGTCCCCGACGTGATGCGGCTGCGTGCGGCCTGCGCCTCGCCTTCGTTCGGAAAAAACATCTGCGACACTTCCCGCTTTTCCGGCGTGCCGAGCAGGTCGCGGCGCTGCTCGAAGATCTTCTTGGCGTCCTCGTCGGAGACCTCGATCCACTTGCCAATCTCTTCGGGGCTGATCACGACAAAGGACAGTTTGCGATATTCGGGCGCGCGGAACTGGGTCTTGCGATCCTCGAAATAGGTGGCCAGCGCCTCGGGCGAGGGCGGGTCGATGGTGCCAGCCTGCGCGGCGTCGAGTTTGACGTACTCGATCGAGCGCTGCTCGTTCTGGAAACGGGTCATGGCGTCGATCAGGACCTTCGGCGGCTCCACCCCGGCCGAGACGGTGCCGGCGATCTGGCGCCGCAGTCCGACGCGCTTTTGCTCGTTGAGATAGCGTTGCTCGGTGTAGCCGAACTGCCGGATCGTGGCCTGGAAGCGCGTGGGGTCGAACTTGCCGCCCAATCCCGCAAAGTTGGGGTCGCTGTAGATCAGCCGCATGGTTTCTTCCTGGGACTGGGCAAGTCCCATGCGCCGCGCTTCCTCATCCAGCGCGGCTTCGGCGATGGTCTGTTGCAGCACCTGCCGGTCGAGCCCGAAGGCGCGCGCCTGTTCCGAGGTCAGCGGGCGGCCAAAGCTGCGGCCGAGCTGCTGCAGCTTGTCGGTATAGATCTGGCGGAATTGTTCGGTCGAAATCTCGATCTTGCCGACCTTGGCGAGCGACGACTGGCCGAACCCCTTGAAGATGTCGGCGATGCCCCAGACTGCGAAACTGACAATCAAAACGCCCATCACGGTGGCCATGACAATCTTGCCGAGCCAGTTTGATGAGGCTTTCCGAATTCCTCGAAGCATGGGTCCGTCTTCTATCTTAAAATTAAGAGGCTGATTTCATTCAAGTTTTCGGTTTCCCGCCCGCACCTCAGCCATAGGTGCGGGAATAGATGTTCTATTTTCGATCTCGGCACGGTCTAGCTTGCCGATGGCCCCCGCGGCAAGCCTGCCTCGGTTCGCGCTTTTGGTTTAGAGGGTCGCCATACGCCCCCCGGACCAGCCGAAGATTGCCCCCAGTTCACGTTCGGTTGCCCCATTCTCGGCGGCCCGGGTTGCGGCGGCCTTGCGCATGCCGCGGGCCGATTTCCCGACTACCCCGGCAGTTTGGCCGCCCCCACGAATTCGGTTCCCAGAGCGCCCTTAGTCCAGGGCGTGCCCCGCCGGGTGACGATGAAGGCGAGGTCGCCGGTAGGCCCTGCGTCGGCAACAGCGGCAGCTCGACACGCATACCGGTCTTCTCGCTGTCGATCGAGATGACGGTCCGACGCACCAGCTCCCCCGTGGATCATGATCGTGCGCTGCTTCAAGTGCTGGCGGTCAATGATCGCGACGTCGCCGATCCGCAAGCCGGTGTAGGCCAGGATCCAGCATCGTGGCGTCGATCGCCCTGGATGGCCGCCTGATACGCATTCTCGAACTCCGGTGTGCCGTATGCGGCCTTGATGCGAACACGGGAACCCCTGCCGAGACGGACACTCGTGCGACTTCGTGCCAGTCTGCACCTTCCGCATCCGCGTCGAGCAGGCGCAGATACGTGATGAGGTGCGCCTTGTCGTAAGAGGTCAATACGTGATCGGAGGGCGCAATATTGGCGACATTGGGATCAAGCCGAGGCATCTGCATGGGTGTTCTCGCAAGAGGTTGTTGATCGAACAACTTTATTTCTGACATCACGGTTGCCACAGCCCGCGTCCTCCAAGAGTCGATGCAGATCTTCGGGCTGGCCGAGATCTATCTGAACGCAGGACGTCCGGAAGTCTGCCGCGTCATGCCCGCCAAATGTCAAAGCGGTATAGCTGGGGCGATTGATCTTGGGCTCTTACGGAGCGACAGTATGGACATGGAGATGCGCTATCCGATCTGGAAAGATCCTTCTTGGCTTCCCTATTGTTTGGCCATCTTGATATTTTTTTGTTCGCGGGTGGTGGTCGCACTCGGACTGGTATTCTCTCAAAAATATCTGCCCACCGGGCCCGACGTCTGGTCTGCGGGACCGATCTGGTACCACCAATTGCTGCAATGGGATTCGGAATGGTATTTCAAGATCGTCACAGATGGCTATCAGTATAACGGCGATCCGACTGTTCAACAGAACATCGTATTCTACCCGCTGTATCCGATGCTCGCACGGGGCCTGGCGACGATTAGCGGCCTCACGCCTGCGGATGCATTGCTGTTGGTATCGAACGTCGCTGGATTGCTCGCGATCGTCTTACTTTTCAAGCTGGTTCGCGAGGAATTTGGTGATCAACTGGCTCTCGCCACAACCGCGCTGCTCAGCTTTTTTCCCGCTTCGGTCTTGCTATCGGCCGGGTATACCGAGCCCTTGGCACTGCTGCTAATCGTCTCGTTTTTTCTTGCTTTGAAACGAAAATACTACTTGTCGGCAGCACTGCTTGCAGGCTTGGCAGTCGCTACCCGATCGACGGGCGTTGTCCTGTTGCCTGTCCTTCTTTGGGAGATGTGGGCCAATCGCGATCGGACAAAGTTCTTTCTCGCCCTCCTGCCATGCGTCCTTCTGGCGACGTCGGGCATCTGGCTATTCATGATCTACCTCTGGAGCGCTTTCGGAACTCCGTTTGCTTTTGCGGAAGGCCAGACGGCTTTCCATCAAGGAACGACGCTAGCGACAAGATTGATTGCGGCACTAAAGCTTGAGCCGTTCACACGAATGATGCTCAATGATTGGAATCCATGGGGACAAGCCAGCTGGTTTACATTGTTGTTCATTGCCCTGATTGTTTTGGGCTGGTCTCGATTGCGCGCAAGCTGGACACTGTTCGCCATGGCAGTCCTGTTGCTGCCATATCTAACACTCAGCGGTGGGCCAGCAGGCTTCGTCTCAATGAGTCGATTTAATCTCGTTTCATTTCCCCTGTTTGTGACGTTGGCAGGTTTAGCATTGCGAGCGAAGTGGCTTTTGGCAGGAGTGATAGGACTCTTCGGCGCGTCCTTGTTCATGAACACCGCCTTGTTTGCTCGTAGAATTTGGATTGGTTGATCGCCACAAATACTCGCGATGACATGCTTGAGCAACGACCCGGTTTCACGCTGCGTGCCCAAGACAGGTTTTTCAGATCGAATGTTCGCTTCGGGTCAGTCGCGTCGTTTTGACGGTCGGCCAGCCACTTCCGGACCACCCCGATCAGCGGGCATTCGCAGGGTACGTCGGCACGTCAAACGTGCCATAAGCCGGCCGAAATATCCGCGTGGCCAGGCTTATAAGGAAGTCGAGGCGGCAATCACGGAGCCACGATCCACCAATCTCGCATGGCTTGCTTGATGCGCTCGAGCTTCTCTGACGATATAATGCTCATGTGACGGATGGTGTTGCGTCTGACGGCGGAACTCACTCCTGCAGGCTCGGGTAGGCGCCTGCTACAATCGGAGCCTGAATATGAACTTAGTCTGCGCGGGCGTATCAACGAGCTGTTAGGAAGTTATCCGGCGATCGCGTGTAGCGCGAGTTGGTCAAAAGCGCACCCAATAGAGCCCATCAGGGCCCCACCAAGAGGGCAGCGTATTGCAATCCATATCCAAGATTCCCGGTCGCTATTATCTGGCAATCTTTGTGCTGGCGTTCGCGACGCTTTCCTACCAGATCCTGATAACGCGCTTCTTCAGCGTTATGCTCCACTATCATTTCGCATTCGCGGCCATTTCACTTGCCATGCTGGGGCTCACCCGCGGAGCGATGCAGGTCTACGGCAAGCCCGCCCGTTATGCCGCTGAGCGGGTCGGAATCGAATTCGCGCGCCACGCGTCATGGTTCGCACTCAGCAGCGTTGGCGCAATGATCGTTTTCCTGTGCGTGCCGCTCGTCGTATCTGCAGAAAATGTGCCCCTCGCTCTGGCGCTGGCGACCATCGCCTTCGTGGCTCCGTTCACGGAAGGCGGAGTTTGCATCACGCTGTTGCTCACGCGCTTGCCCTATCGCGGCGGGTGGCTCTATGCGGCCGATCTCCTGGGCGCCGCAGTTGGATGCCTGGGGGTGATCCTGATACTGCTGGTGATTGACCCCGTAAGCGCCACGCTATGGATCGGAGCCTCTGCTGCCGGCGTTGGCTGGATGGTCGTGCGAACCAGCGATGACGTCCGTAGTGTGCGTTTGAGCGGGGCTGTCGCGCTAACGCTGGCCGTCGCGGCCACCGTGCACTCCGGCCTTGACCTGACCGGTCGAAGCCATCTCGGTGTGTTCTGGGCCAAGGGCGCCGAGCAGACCGGCACGCTGTTCGAACGCTGGAATACCTATTCGCGGGTAAGGGTGCGCGAACTGGCCGAGAAGGTCCCGATTGGCTGGGGTCTGGTCCGCACTCCTGATGCCCGGGTCGACCAACACCACCTCGACATCGATGCCGATGCAGGCACGGTCATCACCAGGTACGATGGCGACATCGGAAAGCTCGCCTACCTGAAGGATGATGTCATCAATGCAGCCTACCTCGTGCAGCCGGCGACCGACGTCGCTGTCGTTGGCGTCGGCGGCGGTCGTGACATCCTTTCCGGTCTGCTCTTCGGCGCCAGCCGGATTCGCGCAATCGAGATCAATCCGGCGATCTTCGAAGTGCTCACCGAAAAATTCGCTGATTTCTCTGGCCATCTCGATCGCCAGCCCGGCGTATCCTTGGTCAATGCCGAAGCTCGAAGCTACATCAACCACTCGTCCGAGCGGTACGACCTGGTGCAGATTTCGCTCATCGACACCTGGGCGGCGACGGTGGCCGGTGGCCTGACGCTCACCGAAAATCGTCTCTATACCGTTGAGGCGTGGGATGATTTTTACCGGGCGCTCAAGCCTGGCGGGCTGTTGTCGGTATCACGCTGGTACGGTGCCGAGAAGCACCGTGGCGAGCTATACCGGCTGATCGCGATTGCCGCGAGCGCGCTGCAGCGCAAGGGAGTTTCGGCCGGAGAACTGCGGCATCACGTCGTCGCGGTCAACGTCGGCAACATCGTGACGGTGATTACCCGGCCTGACGCGTTCAGCGGCGCAGAATGGCAAGGCGCGCGCGAGAGGCTTCAGGCGCAGGGCTTCAAGATATTGTTGGGGCCGGACGTCACCTTCGATGCCGTCACCTCGACATTGCTGTCCGACAAGGCAGACCAGGCTTTCTTCGATTCGCTGCCGGAAAACATCGCTGCTTCGACGGACGACAACCCGTTCTTCTTCTATACGTCGCGCTTCAGCGATTTCGTGAGCATCCATAGTTGGGACGTCATGAGCAACAATGTCGCGATCGGCATCACCGGCTTGCTCATCATCGTAGCGCTCTGCGCTTGCGGATATTACATCGTGCTGCCCTTCCTCCGTCTTGCGAGGCGGATGCCAATGGCGACGCTGACGCCGCCCGTGGCCTATTTCAGCGCGATCGGGATGGGCTTCATGCTGATCGAGATATCGCAGATGCAGCGCCTGATGGTCTTTCTCGGACATCCCGTCTACGGGCTGAGTGTCGTGCTATTTACAATTCTTCTCTTTAGCGGGATTGGCAGCGCCACGGTCGGTGCTGATACCTCCTCCCGATCACGCGTCACCGTCTTCAGGATTGCCGCGCTCCTCACCACGCTCGTGGTGGCAGGGCTGCTGACGCCGCTGGTCACCACCTGGGCGCGGTCGCTGTCAACCGACATGCGTATTCTGGTGTCTGTCCTGCTGCTGGCCCCTCCTGCATTCTGCATGGGGATGATGTTTCCGCTCGGCCTCGGTGTCTGGCGCCGTCATCATGAACTGCTGCCGTTCTTCTGGAGCACCAACGGAATTACGTCGATGTTCGCGTCGGTGCTGGGTGTGGCGTTGTCGATCCAGTTCGGCATCGCCAAGACCTATGCGTTGGGGGTGTGCTCTTATGCGGTCTGCGCCATCGTGATCATTGCAAGCCGCTGGGTGCAGTCGATCGTCATGTCAGCCGAGAAGGGGCCCGTTAGCCCCGAGGCCAGTATCGCAGGAAAGGAAGGCGCCACGATTCGGCGGCCACATCAGTAAAGAGGAAGTTCGAATACCGCCCGTGGCGATTTGCAATTCAACAGGGCTTAGGTCGAAACCTCCAGTCCGCGCCAGCGGAACGGCTTGCTCGATGCGGACAGCCATTTTGCAATACGAAACAGATCAAGCGCGGCGGTGGGTAGTCTGTTGATCCCTTGGATCGCTGTTAATACACCCAGCTCGCAGTCCACGTGCTCGACCCATTCGTACGAGAGTGGCTGCCGCTCAGGTTGTGTCTGAGCCGGTCAAGCTCTAACAGCGTCGCTCGATATCCGGCTAGAACTCAAGATAGCTGACGCGGGTGCCATTGCTCAGGGTTGTCGGAACCGTTCGTCTCGTGTTCAGCCAGCGCCTGCGCCGCGATAACGACCTCGAGACGATTGCGCGCGTTTAGTTTCTGCATCAGGATCGTCATGTAGTTCTTGACGGTCTTCTCACTTATCCTGAGAGAAGCGGCGATATCCTTGTTGGTATACCCCCGCAACAACAGTCGAACGATCTGTTCTTCGCGGATGCTGAACCTGACAGCTTCAGCTGCGACCCGTCGTACCGACGCATTTCTCAGAGCTGCGATGACCTGACTCGCAAAACTTTGCGTAATGTACGTTTCGCCATGTCGCACCGCTTCAACCGCTTGTATGAGTTCTTGCGCACTGCTCCCCTTCAGGACGTATCCATTTGCGCCGGCATCGAGCGCGCGGATCGCGGAATCGACTCCGGTCGCGGCAGTAAACGCGACGATCTTTGTGTTCGGCGAAATCTTGATTGAAGATGCAATTGCGGCATAGACGTCGCCGGCCATGCTCAGATCAACAATGATGACGTCCGGACGGTGGCGCGACGAAATTTCAATAATGTCTCTCGCCGATGAGCCAGTCGATAATACTTTCAGTCCCTGAGTGCGAGACAGCAGCGTGACGATACCTTCAATCATCAAAGGATGGTCATCTACCAAACCAACGGAAACCATATGAGGCCCCCCAACGCAATAAAACGCTACAAAAATCCCACCATTAAATCAGCGGGAAGAAAATATGCTCCATCAATCGATCATTGTAAATGTTGATTTAGTAGCACCGTAGAATTCCGTAGTTTTTAACCTTTGCACAAAGCTCGTCGGAAATCAGAAGCCGTCTCGCTTCGAGGAAAAATATGCAACTTAAGATCGATAACCTCGATCGAGGGTCTATCCAGGTGCGTGGGCGATCGGAAGCGTGGCTCGGATTTGCGTTCCGATGCCGCGCTGCGAAACAAATTCAAAGGTGCCTTTAAGCGCCTCCACGCGATTTCGTAGACCCGCGATGCCGAGGCCTCTCCTGCTGCGCGCGTGCTCGTGATCCTTGTCGACAGTCCCCGGGCCGCTATCGCTTACCGTGATGAAGATCGATTGAGGCTCGGCGCAAACGTCCACGCGCTGTCCTTTTGCCTTCGCATGGTGGAACGCATTGTTCAGCCCTTCTTGCACGATCCGGTACAGGCATATTGTCACCGGCAGCGAGAGGTCCTCGGGCAGGGCGCCAATTTGAGAGCAAACCGTTGTCCCCGTCGCCTCCTCATGATTCCTGACGGCCAGCAGCAAGATTTGATTGGGCGTCAATCCCTCCAGTTCAGGCAATACGAGACCGGTCGAGATATTGCGGAGCTCGGCCAGTATCCGTTTTGTCAGAGGTTCAATGGTTGAATCATGAACACGACTGGATCCAGATGGATCCGACCGGCTGGCTGTAGGATCCGTCAGCTTAAGCATCAAGAGGCTGACAAGCTGGATCGGGCCGTCGTGCAGATCCTGTCCAATCCTGGCAAGGAGGTTTTCGTTGGAACTCGCGGCCTCCAGCCGGGCACTATCTGCCAGGCGACGTAATTTGTCATTCTGCGCGGCGAGGTTCGTGGCCTCGACCACATTCTGCATGAGGCTTGACTGAGATTCGTTGACCAGGTCTGAAGCGCGACGGACCATAAAGAATAATATCAGCATCATCGGCGCGGTTGCCGCACCAACGATCCCGATGGATGTAAACCTGATCGAAGCCAGCTCGTCAGCAAGTCTCCGGCCATCACTGTAGATCTCGCCGACAGCGATGACTTCCCGGGTTCCTGAACGAAACAAAGGCGCGTAGATTTCTACGAGCGGAACCTGCAGGTGTTTCTGGTTAGCATTTTCGGCCTCGTGCAGATAATCGAACTCGGCGGTCGCCTGGCCTGCGACCGCTGCAGTGATATGACGTGAAGGGAAGCGACCGCCGAGACCTTCCTTGTTGGTCGAGTACACCAGCGTGGCGTCGGGCAACCAGAGCTTGACCAACACCAACCGTTCGCCAAGCATTCCGGCAAGCAGGTCATCCAGCCGTTTTGCATTCTCTGGCGGCAGGTTCCGGGAAGTGGCCAAGTCTTGCGCCGACGGGCCGAGAAAGAGCTCAGTGAAAAGAGCGCCTTCTTCGGCGGCTGTTTGCATCATGCTGGTCTCGATACGTTGCGAGATTGCGAACGCAAGCAATCCCATTGAGACGGCTATCGTTGCGGCAGCAGCCAGAACAAACTGATGAACAAGGCCGAAGGTGGTCCTTGAGCCGATCGTGCCGGACGGCCAAACCATTGTTACGTGTCCTTGCGCGACGCGAGGAGCAGCGTTTGAGAATCCCCGAGCAGTCCAAGAAGTTCCTCGAAGGACCGTCTCAAGCACTCCAACGTATCGCACATCAAAGGACGTGAATAGCGTCCGTGCCACTTTGAGCCCCGTTAACGCTAACGTGCGGGGGCCGTCAATCAACCAAGCCACATCACCGCACGGTTGCTCGGGACCTTGGTCCTAACTACTGCCGGGACCTTCCTCCTCGCCAGGCGTAGGACCTTGATACTCGCGTTTCTCGGGACCTTGTCCCCTTACCGGCGCCTTCCGAAAAATCTCAGATGACACCGTAGAGCGGGCTTGGATGCTGAGTGCGTCAAAGCATGGGTGTCAGTAGTCAAGAGGCGACTGGGCTGGATGGGTTGTTTTGACCACGTGACGATATCGAGTGTGGCCTATCGTCAGGGCAGCCACGGCATTTCGGGCGGCGGCATTGTCGTCCCGGACCCGCGCATCCGCTCCATTCAAATGATCAATGTCGGTTTCAACAACCCGGCCGCCGTTGCGGTCTGGTCCAACAACGGGTGAGGTTGTCATGGTTACCTACATCAGAAGCGATCTGGATTTCATCCTGGACCAGATCAAGATTGCAGAGGCGCATGCAGCCGGTCAGCCGCTGTTCGGCACGAACGGCCTTGTGCCGGCCTACAACCTCTCTCTGGGCCTGCGTACCGTCGATGGCACCTACAACCACCTGCTTCTCGGGCAGGAAAGGTGGGGAGCGGCCGACAGCCAGTTCCCGACCCTGCTGGATCCGTTCTTCAGGCCGGCAGATGGCACGTCGTTCGATCCCGACGGTCCCGGGCCGGCTCCGGCAATTCCGACAGCGCTCAACTACAACCCCTCGAACAACCCCAACTCGCTCGTCTTCGACTCGAGCCTGCGTACCATCTCCAACCTGCTCGTCGACCAGACGCTGGGCAATCCCGCCGCGATCCTGACTGCGTTGGAGCGTGCTGGTTCCGCCAATCCGATGCTCGATCTTCCGGCAGTGACGGCGATCTACCAAGCCTTCAAGCCCGCTTGGGACGCGGAATACCAGGCGCGCGTGGTCATGCAGAACGCCAAGGCGGCCGCCGAGGAACTCGGCGACGGCGACCCCGTGACGCCTCCGACCCCCGAAGAGCAGGCGGCCATCGACGCATGGGACGCCGCGACTGCGGCCCACGCCGTGACGGTGGCGGATTTGGTGGCGGCGCGCGAGGTGCGCGATGTCGCGCTCGAGCCCTTCGGCATCGCCATGCAAGGCGACAACGTTCATCTGCCCAACGCTGCGCCCGATGAGGGCCTCTCGGCCCCGTTCAATTCCTGGTTCACGCTGTTCGGCCAGTTCTTCGATCACGGCCTCGACCTCGTCAACAAGGGCGGCAGCGGCACCGTGTTCATCCCGCTGCAGCCGGACGATCCGCTGTATGTCGTGGGCAGCCCCACCAACTTCATGGTTCTGACCCGGGCAACCGTCTCGGCAGGGACCGACGGCATCATGGGTACGGCTGACGATATCAGGCCGGTGAACACCACGACTTCCTTTGTCGACCAAAACCAGACCTACGCGTCGCATGCCTCGCACCAGGTGTTCCTGCGCCAGTACGTGCTCAATGCAGATGGCGAGCCGGTCGCCACGGGCAAGCTCATCGAAGGCGCGAACGGCGGCATGGCGACCTGGGGCGAAGTCAAGGCGCAGGCTAAGGCGATCCTTGGAATCGAGCTGACCGACTTCGACGTCGGAAGCGTTCCCCTGCTCAGGACCGACGCTTACGGCAACTTCATTCCCAACACGGACGGCTTCCCACAGATCATCACCGGCATCGGCCTGGACGGCATCCCTAACACCGCCGATGACGTCGTCGTGTCGGGCACCGTCGCTGCCCCGGTCAATCCGACGACCGTTCTTGCGCTTCGCACCGGTCACGCTTTCCTGGCGGACATCGCCCACGAGGCCGTGCCGGTCGGCAAGATCGCCGATGGCGACATCACGATCGGCCTGGCAAACCCGGGCAACGGCGACACCGAGTACGACAACGAGTTGCTCGACGCCCACTTCATCGCCGGCGACGGTCGCGTGAACGAAAACATCGGCCTGACCGCGGTCCACCATGTGTTCCATGCAGAGCATAACCGGCTGGTCGAGCACACCAAGGCGGTCATCCTCGCGACCGGTGACAACGCGTTCATCCAGGAGTGGCTGGTGCCCGGCGCGAATGCCGCCGACGGCGTCAGCGCGCTCGAATGGGACGGCGAGCGCCTGTTCCAGGCCGCCAAGTTCGGCACCGAGATGCAATATCAGCACCTCGTGTTCGAGGAGTTTGCCCGCAAGGTCCAGCCGAACATCAATGTGTTCGTGGTTCCGGACGGGTTCGATACGACGATCAATCCGTCGATCATGGCCGAGTTCGCCCATGTGGTCTATCGCTTCGGCCACTCCATGCTGACCGAGTCGATCGACCGCTTCAATTCGGCGTTCACCGCAGACCATATCGGCCTGATCGAGGGCTTCCTCAATCCGGTACAGTTCGACTCCAATCACACCATCACCGACGATGTCGCCGCAGGCGCCATCATCCGCGGGATGACCCGTCAGGTCGGCAACGAAATCGACGAGTTCGTGACGACCGCGCTGCGCAACAATCTGCTGGGCCTGCCCCTCGACCTCGCGACCATCAACCTGGCGCGCGGCCGCGACACCGGCGTGCCCTCGCTTAACGCCGCCCGTCGTGATTTCTATGAGGCAACCAATCAGGACGTCCTGCTCAAGCCTTATGACAGCTGGACCGATTTTGCCGGTCACCTCAAGCACGAAGCGTCGATCATCAACTTCATCGCCGCTTACGGTACGCACGAGCTGATCACGGGCGCGACCACGCTTCAGGAGAAGCGCGACGCCGCGTTGACCATTATCACCGGGGTCTCGGTAGGCGGCATGGAAGTGCCGGCGGATCGACTGGACTTCCTGAACGCGCTCAACGCCTACTCCGGCGGTTCCCTTGGGGGCCTCGAGAACGTCGACCTCTGGATCGGCGGCCTTGCGGAAGAGATCATGCCGTTCGGCGGCATGCTGGGCTCGACGTTCAACTTCGTCTTCGAAGTACAGATGGAGAAGCTGCAGAACGGCGACCGCTTCTACTACCTGCAGCGCCTCGACGGCCTGCACCTGTTCGGCGAGATGGAGAACAACTCCTTCGCCGCGATGATCATGCGCAACACCGATGCTACGCATCTGCCGTCGGACGTGTTCTCGACTCCAGGGCTGATCCTCGAGGTCAACCAGAGCCTCCAGCGCAACGACCTCGACGGCGACGGAACCCTCGAAAGCGCCGATCCAGTCGGCACGAGCCTGCTCACGCCGCTTGTCCTTCGCGACAACCCGGCGACGCCGGGCGCGGAGGCGAACTACCTGCGCTACACCGGCGATGACCACGTCCTGCTGGGGGGTACCGAGCAGGCCGATACCCTCATTGCCAGCATCGGCGACGACACGTTGTTCGGCGACGGCGGCAACGACCGGCTCGAAGGCGGCTTCGGCAACGACATCATCAACGGCGGCGCCGGAGATGACATCATCAAGGACAGCGGCGGCGACGACAACGTCAAGGCCGGCGAAGGCAACGACGTCGTCCATGCTGGTCCGGGTCTCGACCTGGTCATGGGCGGCCCGGGCCAGGACTTCATTTTCCTCGGCACTGACATGGGTTCGGAAGTTTTCGCCGGCGAAGGCAACGACTTCATCTACGGCCACAAGAACGCCGAACGCATCCTGGGCAACGAGGGCAATGACTGGATCGAAACCGGCACCTTCGACGGCGCCCCGGGCGACAACTTCGACGAAATCTACGCCCAAGACGGCGTCAGCGGCCATGACGTCTTCCTGGGTGACGGCGGCTTCGACGAGTTCATCGCCGAAGGCGGCGACGACATCATGGTCGGCAGCCTCGGCCGCGGCAAGATGGTGGGCATGTCCGGCTTCGACTGGGCGACCTACAAGGACAGTGCCTTGTCGGTCGACGCCGACTTCACCCGCGGGATTGTGTTCGACGAAAACCCGCAGCCCCCGCAGTTCGGCACGCAAGACGCATACGAATCGGTCGAGGGCCTGTCGGGCTCGAGCCACAACGACACCTTGACCGGTTCTGACGTGATCGCGGAAGAGCGCCTGCCGTTCGCACAGGGCGGCACCGAGGGCTACCGGGGCAGCGCGCTTGACGCGGCGGGTATCGCCCGCATTGCGGGCCTCCAGGCTGTGCTCGGGGCGGGTGTCACCGCCTACAGCGCCGGCGAAATCATCCTCGGCGGCGACGGCAGCGACACGATCATGGGCCGGGGCGGCGATGACATCATCGACGGCGACAAGTGGCTGGACGTGCAGATCGGGGTTTTTGCAGTTGGCGACACCACCCATACCGGCACGCCGATCGCTTTGCATGACAGCATGACGAGTCTCGCGACCGCCATGTTCAATGGTACGATCAACCCCGGCCAGTTGGGCATCGTCCGGACTATCCGTACAGATACGACGGCCGGCGACATCGACACTGCCAGGTACCAGGGCAATATCGCTGAATATACCTTCGGCAGCGACGCCAACGGCATGGTGACGGTCACACATACGATCGAGGACTCCCTCGACGGTTCGGACAAGCTCCGGAACATCGAGCGGCTCCAGTTCCTCGACGCCACGGTGGGCTTGATCGTGGGAACTGCCGCGGGCGAGACCCTCAACGGCACCGCAGGCAATGATCTCATCCTCGGCCTTGGCGGCAACGACACGCTGAACGGGCTTGGCGGTAACGACATCCTGGTCGGGGGCGCCGGCAACGACACGATGAATGGCGGCCTCGGCGACGACACCTATATGGTCGGACTGGGCGATGGTAACGATACGATCAACGAGCCGGTCAATGCGACGAGCGGCGGCGCCGCCGATCGCATCGTTATCCAGGCGGCCGGCACGGCTCTGACGGGGCTGGACGCGACCGACAACAATACTGGCACCAACAATGGCAGCCTTGTTGTCAACTTCAACGGACAGACCCTTACGGTCGCCGGTCACTTCACCGGTACCAACGCTCAGACCGGCGTCGAGCGCATTAACTTCGACAACGGCACCTTCGGAGGCTATGCCCTCGGCGTCGACGACTACCTCGTCAGCCGGCTCGATCCGAACAACCGCGACAGCGGCGGCGTGAATCTTTCAGCCTCGACGGCAAACAACTTTATTGTCGGTGAGGCGGGAGTGAACGACGAGATCACCGGTGGAAGCGGCAACGACCTGATCTTCGGCGGAACGGGCGACAACGAGCTCAGCGGCGGCGCCGGCGACGATCTGCTGGTTGGCGGATCGGGCGCCGGTGACAATGACATACTCGATGGCGGCCTCGACGCCGACACGATGGTCGGGCTTGCCGGCAACGACACCTATATCGTCGACGATGTAGCCGACGTGGTTGTCGAGGCCGCGACTGCCGGCACCGATACGGTCGAAACGGAGATGGCCGCGCTCTCGATCGAGTTCATGGCCAATGTGGAGAACCTCGAGTACACCGGCATCGACGCCGATCCCTTCGTCGGAACCGGCAATGCCCTCAACAACACGATCTCCGGTGGAGATCTGAACGACACACTGAGCGGGCTTGCTGGCAACGACACGCTCAACGGTGGGCTCGGTAACGACACGCTGGTCGGCGGTGACGGCAACGATATCCTCAACGGGGGTGACGACGTCGACGCGCTCAACGGCGGGATCGGCAACGATACCCTCAATGGCGGCGCAGGAGCCGACAACATGCAGGGCGGTGCCGACAACGACACCTATGTCGTAGACGATGCCGGCGACGTGGTCAATGAGACCGCAGCGGGTTCGACGGGAACCGATCAAGTCAACGCGTCGATCACATACACGCTGGGTACCAATGTCGAAAACCTGACGCTGACTGGCGGCGACGCCATCAACGGCACGGGCAACGCGCTCGGCAACACGATCATCGGAAACAACGACATCAACCAGCTGTTCGGTGGCGCCGGTACCGACACCCTGACGGGGAACGGCGGCAACGACCTGCTCGACGGTGGCAGCGGTGTCGACACGCTGAGCGGTGGTGACGGCAACGATACCGTCATCGGCGGTGAAGGCGATGACCTCATCAATGTGGGTGGGGGCTTCAACACCATCGTCTACAACTCTACCAACTTCGGAAACGACACGATCGACAGCTTCGATTTCGACGGCGGGACGGCTGCCAACCAGGACAAGATCGATCTCAGCGCTCTTGGGATCACAGCCGCCAACTTTGACACCCGTGTCGTCGAGGCGACTATCGGCGGTGCGGCCAACACGCTTCTCACCATCCGAGACGCGGCTCTGAACACGATCGGCACGATCCGTATCAACAGCGCCACCAACGGCCAGATCGACGCTAGCGATTTCACGCTGGCGACTGGTCCGGCGATCGTCATCAATGGCGCCGAAACCGGCCAGACGACGGCCGGGACGGCGGCGGCTGAACTCATCAATGCCAACGGCGGCAACGATACGGTCAACGCTGCCGGCGGCAACGACGTTGTCAACGGCGGTGAGGGTACCGATACCCTGAACGGCGGTGACGGCAACGACACCCTGTCGGGTGGGATAGGTGCGAACACCGGCAACTACCGCGATGAATTCGGGTCGGCGTCCTACACCAACAACAACGGCTCGGTCGCGTTCACCAGTGGATGGACCGAAACCAATGACGGCACGAGCAGTCCGACCGCCGGCGACATCGACATCACCGGCGGCCGCCTCCGCTTCGAGGAAGGCACCGACGGTGGCGAGTCCATCCAGCGGTCGTTCAGTCTGGCCGGCGCAACTGCGGCGCAGCTGACCTTCACCTACGAGCCCGACGATCTCGATGCGGGCGAGACGGTTACCGTCGAAGCCTTCAACGGCACCGCCTGGGTCAACCTGGGTACCTTGGGCGGTGACAGCAACGGCGCCAACCTGAACTTCACCGCCAACCTGACGGCGGCCCACTCGCAGATCCGCTTCACGGCGGTCGGCAACTTCGAGGGAGGCGAGAACCTCTACATCGACAACGTCAATATCAGCGTGACGGCCGCGGGCCTCAACGCAGGTGTGGACACGATCAACGGTGACGCCGGCGACGACACGATCATCTGGAATGCCAATACCTCGGCACCGACCGACGGTCGTGATGTGGTCAATGGCGGCACGGAAGGCGGTGCCGGCGACACCTTTGTCATCAACGGCAACGCATCCGGCGAAGCCTTCCGCATCTACACCCGCGCGGAGTTCCTGGCTGCAAACGCCGGAGCAGCGCTGAATGCGGCGACGGAAATTGTCGTGACGCGGAACGGTACCACCGTAGCCTCGATCATCGCCGAGCTGAGCGAGATCGAAGAAATCCGCATCAACGGCATCGACCCTTCGGGTGCTACTGGCGGAGCGGGAGCTGGCGATACCTTCGAGATCATCGGCGACTTCTCCGGCACCAGCCTGCGTCCCAACACCATCACGATCGATGGTGACGCCGGCAACGACACGGTCGATATCTCGTCGCTCGGGTCGGCGCACCGCATCGTCTTCAGGTCGAACGGCGGCAACGACACCATCATCGGGACCTTGCGTCCCCAGGATGTGATCGAACTGCCTGATGGCGCGACCGCTGCGGACTACACGACAACGACCGATGCGAATGGTGTGAGCACCATGACCAACGGCACACACTCCGTCACCTTCACGGCTCATGACGGCATGCCGCAGGTAGGCGACGATGACGAGGAGGATGAAGACGACGATGACACCGGCCACGACGACGATAACGACGACTGCGGCGGTGACGACGACGACGATGCCACGACCGGTGGACCTATGCCGCCCGCATCCGCGGTAGGCGCGGTCCGGACGGGCACGCCCCAGGCGGACGTGCTTGCCGGAACGTTGGGACCTGACAATATCATCGCCTTTGCGGGAGACGACGTTGTCACGGGCGAGGACGGTGCCGATGCGATCTCGGCCGGTGAGGGCGCCGATTTCGTCAGCGGCGGCGATGGACGCGACGTGATCTTCGCCGGAGCCGGCGACGACCAGGTGCTCGGCGGCGGTCACGCTGACATCATCTACGGCGATGCCGGAGCCGATCGCATCTTCGGCGATGCAGGCAACGATCTCATCAATGCCGGGGCGGGAGACGACACGGTATTCGGCGGCGCCGGCGACGATCTGATCGTGGCCGAGGTCGGCGATGGCAGCGATGTCTACTTCGGCGATGACAGCGACGGCGGTTTCGGCGTTGACACGCTCGACATGTCGGCGGCGAGTGCCAATGTCACCGTCAACCTTGGATCAGGCCCATTGTTGAACGGCACCGCGTCGAGTTCCCAGACTGGCAACGACACGATCTGGGGAATCGAGAACGTGAATACCGGCTCCGGTAACGACACCATCACCGCAAGCAGCAGGGTGAATGTGATGAATGGCGGTGCCGGCGACGACACCTACAAGTTCACATCGGCTTCGGCGGCCGACGGCGACACTATTCTCACTTTCGAGGCTGGTGACCGCGTCGATCTGACGGCGATCGATGCCAACTTGGGTTCCGCCGGCGACCAAAGCTTCTCACTGGTCTCCGGTGCCTTCACTACGGCGGGGCAACTCGCAGTTACGCTTGAAACGCGTGCCGACGGCGACTTCACCGTTGTCCAGGGCAACATTGACGGCGACGCCGCTGCCGAGTTCACGGTCGAGATTGCAGGTCATCACAATCTGACCAACGCGAATCTCGGTCTCTGAACGCCCGGAATATCGCGGGAGGCAGATGCGTCTGCCTCCCGTGCAATTGCTCCTCTCTCCGATTTCCTGCCAGGGCGCATCACATGGCCAATTCAAAAGAGCTATCTCCCGCAAAGCGCCGCAACCTTGCCGAGCTGACGCGCGGCTTCCGTGGCATAGTGTTCTTCCTGTTTCTCATCTCGGGGGCGATCAACGTACTGGCGCTGACCGGCTCCCTGTACATGATGCAGATCTACGACCGGGCGCTGACCAGTGGCAGCATTCCCACCCTTCTCGTCCTTTCAAGTCTGGTCATCGCCCTGTATCTCTTCCAGGGCGGCTTCGATGTCATTCGTTCCCAGGTGCTGGTGCGGGTCGGCGCGCGGCTCGACCGAAAGGTGGCGCCGTTGGCGCATCGGGTGGCGATCGACATGCCGCGTTTCGGTTTCTCGACGTCTGAAGCCCTTGAACGTGGACGGGACGTCGATACGGTCCGCGGTTTTCTCGGCAGTCAGGGGCCGGCCGCGCTTTTCGACCTGCCATGGATGCCGATCTATCTGGCGTTTATCTACTTTCTGCATCCGGCTCTGGGTGCGTTGACGTTCGCGGGCGCGTTCGTGCTGACAGTGCTGACTGTCGTTAGCGAGATATTGACGAAACGCCTCAGCGTTTCCACGCGGAAAGCGGCGATGGCGCGCAATACCATTGCCGACAGCAACGCGCGCAGCGCGGAGGTTCTCAGGGCGATGGGCTTTGCGGGGCGTGCCGTGGAACGCTTTAACGATGCCAATCGCGAACATCTGGAGCTGCAGACCAGGGCAAACGACATCACAGGGACATTCGCCGCGGTGTCGCGCGTGCTTCGCATGCTGCTGCAGTCGGCGGTGCTGGGTCTCGGTGCGTATCTTACAATTAAGGGCGAACTCACCGCCGGCGCTATTATCGCATGCTCGGTGGCCTCCGCTCGCGCGCTTGCACCGGTGGATCTGGCGATCGGCAACTGGAAGCCATTTGTCGCGGCGCGGATGGCCTACCAACGGCTTCGGGACACGGTTGTTGCACTTGCCGCCACCGAAACGCCGATGAAGTTGCCTGCACCGGACCAGCGGTTGAGCGTGGAGAAGATTACGGTCGCGGTGCCCGGTTCCGGGCAGATCATCCTGAGCGATGTCGCCTTCGATCTGGAGGCCGGCCAGGCGCTTGGAATCATAGGACCCAGCGCCGGTGGGAAGACGAGTTTGGTGCGTGCTCTTACCGGCATCTGGCCGGTGCTGCGCGGCAGCATCCGGATGGACGGGGCTGATCTAGTTCAATGGCGCGATGACGAAATCGGAAAGCACATCGGCTATCTCCCCCAGGAAGTCAGCCTGATGGATGCGACAATCGAAGACAATATCTGCCGCTTCGAGCCCAATCCGGATTCCAAAAAGGTTATCGAAGCAGCGAAGGCGGCCGGTGTTCACGACATGATCCTGAGAATGCCGGACGGATACCGAACCCAGCTCGGCCCGCAGGGTACAGCCCTCTCGGCGGGTCAGCGGCAGCGCATAGCGCTGGCGCGTGCGCTGTACGGCAATCCTTTCGTTGTCGTCATGGACGAGCCCAATTCCAACCTCGATGGCGAGGGAGAAGAAGCTCTCACCCGGGCGATTGAAGGTATCAGAGCGCGAGGGGGGATCGCGATTGTGATCGCGCACCGTCCGAGCGCACTCGTCGCCGTGGATCTCGTTGCGATCGTGCAAAACGGCCGCATGGTCGCGTTTGGCAAGAAGCAGGACATCATGACGCCGGCCGGACTGCAGCAGCCAGCCGGATCGCAGCAGCCCGTAGCGCGAACGGGGCCTGGCGAACTCCAAACGCATGCAAGGAGGCCTGCATGATCACGGCCAAAGCATTCAAGCCCACCTCGCAATCGCAAAGCCAGCCAACGCGCGAGGACTACGTCGAATCTGATCAGCAGAAGCGAAGAATCCTTCCTCTCGCTTTTCTGGTCTTTCTGACCGGATGCGCCGCGTACTTGAAAAGCTTCATGCCGGTAAAGATGGAAGCCCGCGAAGAGCAACAGTCCGGCAAGCGCGACGACGGAAGCCAAGACGAGCCCAGATCGGATGAGGAAATCAGCGCCGCCACTGAGGAAGAGGCGGCTACGGAATCGAAGGACAATGCAAAGTCGTCGTCTGACAACGTGATCCCAATTCGGATTGCTTACGACGATCGCAGCGACCCAACTAGTTCCGTCGCTATTGAACCAGCGCGGCCCATCCCGCTGAGTGCCGCCACCGGGCCGATCGGCGATGCGCGCAGGACCGGTAATGACGATCGCGCTGCGCCTCCACCAAATTCCAACGCGAGTGCGCCCGCGGGAGGCGGTGGAGGTGGCGGAGGAGGCGGTGGTGGCGGTGGTGGCGACAAACCACCGTCATCCCGCAACCCTGATCCACCCATCACACCGCCCATTGATCCAATTCGCAACAGGGCGCCGCGAACCAACGGACCGGTGCAGCTGCAGGACCTGGTCGGTTGCCAGGTATTGTTCATTTCCATGGCCGCTCTGTTGGCCGGCGCCACCGATCCGGATGGCGATAAACTGACCATAGCCAACCTCTCGTCCTCCTCCGGGACACTGACACCTACCGAGGACGGCAGTGGCTGGATATTCGCGCGTCAGGACGGCATGCTCGGGGACGTCAGGTTGATCTACACGATCAGCGACGGCAAGGCATTCGTTCTGCAGTCAGCTTACTTCAGCGTCGTCGAGCCGCCGCCGATTATCGGGACCGCCGGAGACGACAACCTCCTCGGCTCGCAGTGCGGCGAAACTATCGATGGTCGGGCCGGCGATGACAATATCGACGCCCGCGGAGGCCACGATGTGGTCATCGGAGGAACGGGTGACGACCACATCATTGCGGGGGCAGGCAACGACGTCGTTCATGCAGGAGCCGGCAACGACGTGGTGTTCGCAGGCGCAGGGAACGACATCGTCTTCGGTGGATCCGGCAACGACCATTTGTACGGCGAAGATGGGGACGACAGCATCGAGGGTGAGGACGGCGACGATTTCATTTCGGGTGGTGCGGGTGCGGATATCCTGCTGGCTGGCGCCGGCAACGATATCGTTCAAGGTGATGCGGGCAACGACACCCTTGATGGCGGCGACGGCGATGATGATCTCGCCGGAGGCGCCGGGACTGACGTAATAATCGGAGGGGCCGGTAGCGATCTCCTGGTGGGAGGGGACGGCAACGATGTGCTGGCTGACGGAACAGGCAGCGACGCGGCCTACGGCAGCGCCGGGGACGACCATATTGTAGCAGCAGCCGACGCTGCAGACGACACTTACGATGGTGGCACCGGGTGGGACACTCTCGATTACTCCATGGCCACGAAGAGCGTTACCGCTGATCTCGGAAACGGAATCGCCGTGGGCGACGAGACAGGTCAAGATGCGATTGCCGGGTTCGAGGAGTTCATCGGAGGAAGCGGCGACGACTCGATCAGCGCGTCGACGACAGATAGTGTGAGCATGAGCGGTGGCGAGGGGAATGACACACTCGAAGGCGGCGCCGGAAACGACACTGTTTCAGATGGCTCAGGATGCGACACGATTTCCGCTAATGATGGTGACGATTATGTGGTGGCTAGCGCGGACGCAGCCAATGATTGCTATGACGGAGGGACGGGGGCGGACACGCTGGACTACTCGACCGCAACCATCAGCGTTACGATCGATCTTGGAAGAGGGAGCGCGGACGGCGTCGATGTCGGACACGATCTGATTGCTGCCTTCGAGAAAGTCATTACCGGCTCGGGCGACGATCATATCGTCGCTGGATCAAATTGGGTCTCGATGACGGGCGGTGATGGCGACGACACGTTCGAGTTTCGCAGCGAGGGCGATCACCAACAGCCGATGACGGTCGGCAAGATCACCGATTTTACGGTCGGAGACAAGATCGTAGCTGCGACCTTCGAGATCAGTTCCCTCCAGGACGATGACCTCCAAGAGGCGATCTCCGACATGTTTGACGATATCTACCTCTCGACTGGGGGAGACAAAAGACCGGTGCGCTTCCGGTTTGAGGAGATCGAAAACGACAGGAAGACGTTCGTGGATGTCCACGACAAGCCCGACACAGATGAGTTCTTCACAATAGAACTCGTCGGACATCATCATCTTCAATTCACCGTCGCCGTCAGCTGAGGCGATCAAGGAAGTCGGCCATGAAGCATTACGATCGGAAAGCGTTTGCCGTTGCGTCGTCATCGAGCGTCGCTCCCGCCACCGAACGGTCCTTCCGGCTTTGGCCAAGGATACTCAGTGGTCTGGCGCTTGTAGTCCTGTTGGTGATCGGATGTGGCGGATGGGCGGCAATTGCGAGGTTGGAAGGCGCCGTCGTGGCTGCCGGTACCGTAAAGGTGGACCAGAACCTGAAGGAGGTCCAACATCGGGACGGTGGTATTGTGAAAACGCTTTCGGTTCGCCAAGGCGATCTCGTCCGGGAAGGGCAGGTCCTGGCGACGCTGGACGACGTTCAAATCAAGGCAGAACACCTTATCGTCAGGTCCCAGTTGGGTGAAGCCTTGGGTCGCCAGGCGCGCCTGATCGCAGAGCGTGACAATCTCTCCTTGATTGAGTTTCCAGCCGACCTCGGACGCGTGTCAAACGCCGCGGACACCGTGATCCACGGAGAGACGCGCCTGTTTGCCGGTAACAAGTTGGGAAGAGACAGCCAGAAGGAGCAACTGGAGCTCAGCATTAGCCAGACCTTGGAGGAGATCAAGGGAATGCAGGCACGACTCGCTGCCAAAGAGCACGAGATCAAACTGGTAGGTGCGGAGCGCGAGAAGCTGGACTCGCTCTACGAGAAGAAAATCGTCGAGTATACCCGAGTCTATTCGGCACACCGTGATTGGGCGCGGATACTCGGAGAGCACGGTGAGATTTCCGCCGGCATTGCCCGCGCCAAAGTCCGTGCCAGTGAAATCAGAGTTCAAATCATCGCGATAGACCAAAATGCCAGCACGGAGGCCCAGCGCGAACTTCGGACTGTGGACGCTCGTATTGGTGAACTCAGCGAACGAAGGTTGGCGATCGAGGATCGCCTGTCGCGCACCGAAATCCGAGCCCCGGTTTCGGGTTACGTCAATGAGCTTTTTGTTCACACCGTCGGCGGCGTCATTACGCCCGCGGCGAAGATCGCAACTATCGTTCCCCAGAATGCTGAACTGAAATTTGAGATCAGGATCTCACCTGCCGACATCGATCAGGTAAGGGAAGGGCAGCCGGCCCGAATTCGCCTCACCGCGTTTAACCGCAATACGACGCCGGAGATGAGGGGGACCGTCGTCATGGTTTCTCCCGCCTCGGCGCGCGATCCTGCGAACGGCCAGGAACACTACGTTGCATACGTCAATCTGCTTCCCTCCGAGGAAGCAATTGCGAAACTCAATGGCATGCGGTTGGTCCCCGGCATGCCGGCAGAAGTGTTTGTTTCAACCCAGGAAAGAACGGTAGCGTCCTATCTGGCGAAGCCATTCACCGATCAGATGAATCGCGCCTTCCGTGAGCGCTGAGGGGCTGACCCCCAACCAGGCGCCCGCCATGCTTCGTTCGGAAGGAAGGAGAAGATCCGGCGGCCATCGTCGATCTGTATTTCGCCGCGGCCTTACTCGCGCGATATGATCCAGCCTGCGTGCTCACACTGTTAGTTCGTCGGTGCGGGAAGCGCTCAAAATAACCGTTGCGCTTCAAAGGGCTGATTGTCCCGCACTTTCGACTTATGCCGTTGCGACCCTTACAATCGCTGACACTGGGTCCAACTTGTTTTTGCAGGAGAGGGAACCGGGTCGTGCCTAGGGAATTCGATCCGGGATCGAATCCGCAACAAGGCGTCACCGAGTTGAAAACGCATCATAAAGTGGCCGCGTCCCCTCGCAACCTCGCCCGTGTGGGCCATTTGAAGCGGCTAACGGCTGGGGGATCGCCTGACCGGTATCTGGAACTGGCGGCGTGGCTCTGCTAGCGCATCTATAACGCTGACATTTGCGGGATAATTGACATGACCGACGCCATCCGGCCGCTGATCGCCGGCAACTGGAAAATGAACGGCCTGAAGTCCGCTTTGGGTGAATTCGAGGCCATGATTGCGGGGGCGGGGGCGTTGGCCGGCAAGGCCGATCTGCTGGTCTGTCCACCGGCCACCCTGATCGCCGGTTTCGCCGACAAGGCGCTCGGTTCAAAACTCGCAGTGGGGGCTCAAGATTGCCACGCAAAGGCCTCGGGCGCCCATACTGGCGATCTCTCGGCGGAAATACTGGCGGATGCTGGCGCCAGCGCCATCATCGTCGGGCATTCGGAGCGGCGTGCCGACCATGGCGAGACCGACGCGCTGGTCCGCCAGAAGGCGGAAGCGGCCTGGCGGGCAGGGCTCGTGGCAATCGTGTGCATCGGTGAGACCCAGAAGCAGCGCGATGCCGGCCAGACGCTGGATATCTGCGGCGGGCAGCTCGCGGGTTCATTGCCGGACGGCACGACGGCGGCCAATCTGGTGGTGGCCTATGAGCCGGTCTGGGCGATCGGTACCGGGCTGACGCCGACGCCAAAGGATGTCGAGCAAGTTCATCGCTTTATCCGCGGTGTTCTCACCAGCCGATTCAAGGCTGAGGGTAGCAAGATCCGGATTCTCTACGGCGGCTCGGTCAAGCCCTCCAACGCGGCGGAATTGATGGCGGTCGCCGATGTCAACGGCGCGCTGGTCGGTGGCGCCAGCCTGAAAGCGGTCGATTTTCTGGCGATTGCGGAGGCGTGCTAGTTCAAGCGGGCGCGCGTTCCTGCAACCGCTTCCAGTAGATCAGCGTCCCTGTGAGCCCACCGTAAGGCTTGAAGGCGTAATCCGGGATCAGTCCGGCGAGCTTAAATCCCACCCGCTCGTAGAGTCCGGCTGCGCCCTCGTCTTCGGCGGTGTCGAGCACCAATAGCCAGCGCCCGTGCTCGATCGCCGTTCGTTCGGCTTCGCGTAACAGCGCCGTGGCCACGCCGCGGTGACGATGACTGACGCGTGTCAGCATTTTAGCGATCTCGGCGCGATGCGGTTGGTTCTGCGAGAGCTTGAGCAGGAGCGTTACGGTCCCGATCAGCTCTGCGCCATCAAATGCGCCCAGAACGATCCGCTCGCCGCGGTCGGCCGAGCCAAGCGAGTCGCGCCAAAATGCTTTGGCTTCCTGCAATGGAAGCGGGTGCATGAAGCTGACCGATCCGCCATTTGCGACGGCTTCGACCAACATTTCACTGAGCATTGCGCAGGTATCGGGCGAGGACTGCAATGCTCTGATCTGGATATCCGGCATGAATGATGGCTCCGGGCGAATGAAACGGCTTGCCGTGTTGTTCCGATCGGTGCCCGCACGGGCGGCGCGCCGCTGCTTGATCTCTGCTATCCGTTCGACATCCTCGATCTGCAGGTGACGGCCGCGTTCGAGAATTTCCAGCGTGTACTCTTCATAGGTAAGTCCCAGCCGTTCGGCTTTCCTGATGCGGAACGCGACGATGCCGGGCGAGGGGTTATGCCAGGCGGCGTGATGCGCCGCCTTCCAGTAAAAGTAATTTCCGATTCCTCCGTCGCCCCATTCGGGCCGGTGCTCGTCGAGCGGCGGACCGCCATTGTGGCCGGCGGGAGCGGAGCTTGTCGGCTCAGTCGGAGAACGCCTGATGTCGATCTCCGCCATCACCAGCTAGCTCCGGGCAAGGGCAACGACGTAGGTGCAGGGCGCGGCGCTCTCGTTGGCAAACGTCACTTCCGCCGGCGGACCGAATCCGAGGCAGTCGCCGGCCGCGAGTTCGTGGCGTTCGCCGCCATCGATGAGGACGAGCGCGCCCGACAACACCCAGAGGATCTGGCGGATGTGGGCGTAGGACGAAGCGGGCAGCGTCACGCGCTGCTTCGCCGGCATCTCGACCTTGATGATCTCGATGGGATGGTCGGGCCGGTTGAACACCTGGGTGCGCAGATAGCCGGTTTCGGGATCACGCCACACCGGCTGGTCGGCAGCTCGCGACAGACGCTCGCCCTGGCCTTCGGCGCGCAGCATCAGGCCGGCGAGGGTGAGGTCGAAGGCGCTGGCGAGCCGAACCAGCACCACCGCGGTCGGGCTGACCTCGGCGCGCTCGATCTTGCTGATGGTGGCCTTGGAAACCCCGGAACGTTCGGCGAGGTCAGCCAGCGACCAGCCACGGCTGTCGCGCTCGAGCCGCAGGCGATGGGCGAGCCGGGCGCTGTGATCGTCTACTATAGTATCCATTCGTCTACTATAAGAGAAATTGGTGCGACCTCAAGTCCGAATTCGAAAGTCGGCGAAAGCTGGGGACGGCCTTGCCGTGCCCCCTGCGGCAATTATCTCAACGGCGGCGGTTGGGGGTGACAATGCCCTGTCCGATCGTGTAACACCGCGCAACTTCAGGAAAACCCGCAAGCCCTTGGTGCAGCCGAAGCCCGGCGCTCTTGGCTTGTGACGGAAGGTTTTTAAGATGCAGACCGTCATTATCGTCGTTCACCTCATGATCGTCTCGGTGCTGATCGGCGCCGTGCTGCTGCAGAAATCCGAAGGCGGCGGCCTCGGCATGGGCGGCGGCGCCGGCTTCAT
The DNA here is from genome assembly GCF_018596315.1 of Bradyrhizobium sp. SRL28. GTDB lineage: Bacteria > Pseudomonadota > Alphaproteobacteria > Rhizobiales > Xanthobacteraceae > Bradyrhizobium. The sequence continues at coordinate 38,691 of NZ_JAHEAG010000032.1, forward strand.
GTCGAGCCGCGGCACCGCCAATCTGCTGACGCGGACGACGGCGATCCTCGCGGCATTTTTCTTCGTGACCAGCATGACGCTGGCCTGGATGGCAGGCGCCGACAAAAAGCCGGCCTCGATTCTCGGCACCCCGGCGACGCAATCGCAGCCCGGCGGCCCAACGCCGGTCGCCCCGCCGACCTCCGGCGGCGTGCTGGACACGCTGAAGAAGGTGGACGAACAGCAGCCGCCGTCCGGCCCGCAGGCCCCGCGTTCGCAATAAAGCAGGGTGGCTATGCAGGACGGCCTCTACCGTCCTGCATCAGAACTTCCCATCAATGCTCTGATATCGCTTTAAAATTCACGTCACCCACAGCCCGGCAGAATGTTCGCCCGTGCATGCGATTCGTTTTGGCGAATCGGGCCAGTGGCCTTAAAGGTTGAGTCCCATGGCGCGGTACATATTCATCACCGGCGGCGTGGTTTCTTCGCTCGGAAAGGGTCTGGCTTCGGCGGCACTCGGTGCCCTGCTGCAGGCTCGCGGGTACAAGGTCCGTCTCCGCAAACTCGACCCCTACCTCAACCTCGATCCCGGAACGATGTCGCCGTATCAGCACGGCGAAGTGTTCGTGACCGACGACGGCGCCGAGACCGATCTCGATCTCGGCCATTATGAGCGCTTCACCGGGCGGCCGGCCAGCAAGGCTGACAACATCACCACCGGGCGCATCTATCAGGACATCATCACCAAGGAACGCCGCGGCGATTATCTCGGCGCGACCATCCAGGTCGTTCCGCACGTCACCAACGCGATCAAGGAATTCGTCCTCTCCGGCAATGACGAATATGATTTCGTGCTGGTCGAGATCGGCGGGACCGTCGGCGACATCGAAGGCCTGCCGTTCTTCGAGGCGATTCGTCAGCTCAAGAACGAGTTGCCGCGCGATCATGCGGTCTACATTCATTTGACGCTGCTGCCGTTCATTCCGAGCGCGGGCGAACTCAAGACCAAGCCGACCCAGCATTCGGTGAAGGAACTGCGTTCGATCGGCATCCAGCCGGATATCCTGCTGTGCCGTACCGACCGCGAAATCCCCAAGGAAGAGCGGCGCAAGCTCGGCCTGTTCTGCAACGTACGCGAAAGCGCCGTGATCGAGGCGAGGGACGTCGATAACATCTACGCGGTCCCGGAGGCCTATCACGCCGCCGGCCTCGACGACGAGGTGCTGGCCGCCTTCGGCATCGCGCCAAAGATTCCGCCGGCGCTGCAGAGCTGGAACGTCATCAACGAGCGTGTGCGCAACCCCGAAGGCGCGGTGACCATTGCCATCGTCGGCAAATACACCGGCATGAAGGACGCCTATAAATCGCTGATCGAGGCGCTGTCGCATGGCGGCATCGCCAACAAGGTGAAGGTCAATCTCGACTGGATCGAGAGCGAGGTGTTCGAGAACGAGGACCCGGCACCGTTCCTCGAACACGTCAACGGCATTCTGGTGCCCGGCGGTTTCGGCCAGCGTGGCGCGGAAGGCAAGATCCGCGCGGCGCAGTTCGCGCGCGTCCGCGACGTGCCGTATTTCGGCATCTGTTTCGGCATGCAGATGGCGGTGATCGAGGCCGCGCGCAATCTCGTCGGCATCGAGGAAGCGAACTCCACCGAGTTCGGCCCGACCAAGGAGCCGCTGGTCGGCCTGATGACGGAATGGCTGCGCGGCAATGAGCTGGAGAAGCGGTCGAAGTCCGGCGACCTCGGCGGCACCATGCGGCTCGGCGCCTATCCCGCGACGCTGAAGCGCGGCAGCCGGGTGTCGGCAGTCTATGGCGGCGCGACCGAGATTTCCGAGCGCCACCGCCATCGCTACGAGGTCAATACGGCCTACAAGGACCGGCTCGAACAGCACGGTCTGCGCTTCTCGGGCCTGTCGCCCGACGGCGTGCTGCCGGAGATCGTCGAATACGAGGACCATCCCTGGTTCATCGGCGTGCAGTTCCACCCCGAGCTGAAGTCACGGCCGTTCGAACCGCATCCGTTGTTTGCGTCGTTCATACAGGCGGCAGTGGTGCAGAGTCGGCTGGTGTAGACCTGCTACGGAATCGTAGGGGTGGGCAAAGCGAAGCGTGCCCACATTCGCGCAACAACTCTGAGGGAGATGGTGGGCACGCTGCGCTTTGCCCACCCTACGCAGATGCCTTTGACGAACGCGTCAATTGTTGCGACAAACTCCTCCCGCGAACCGCAAGAACAATAATTGAAGGAGTGAAGCCAATGATCATGGAAATGCGCGTTTATCGCTGTCTGCCGGGCCGCCTGCCGGCGCTGATGAAGCGGTTCGATACGCTGACGCTGAAACTGTGGGACAAGCACGGCATCAAGCAGGCCGGCTTCTACACCACGCTGATCGGCACCTCCAATCAGGAGCTGACCTATTTCGTCGCCTGGGACTCGCTCGCCGATCGCGAGAAGAAATGGACCGCATTCCAGTCCGATCCCGATTGGATCGCCGGCCGCGCCAAGAGCGAGGAGGATGGCCAGATCATCGACAACATCGTCAGCCAGTTGCTGGTGCCGACGGCCTTCTCCGCGGTAAAATAACCGCCGGCGCAACCCTGATATTTTAGGGGTTAAACGGGGTTGATCCTGACTTCGCGGACCGGCATGGTCCGCGGCAGATACGAAGGAAAATCCCTTGAACGCGAAACTCGACGCAGCTCCGGTTGTCACCGTTGGATCGGTCAAATTCGGCAACGACCTGCCGATTTCGATCATTGCCGGACCATGTCAGCTCGAGAGCCGCGCGCACGCGCTCGAGGTGGCGAGCGCGCTGAAGGAGATCGCCGGTCGGCTCAAGATCGGCCTCGTCTACAAGACCTCGTTCGACAAAGCTAACCGCAGCAGCGGATCGACTCCGCGCGGCATTGGCCTGGCGCAGGCGCTACCGATTTTTGCAGAGATTCGCTCGTCGCTGGGATTATCTGTCCTCACTGACGTGCATGAACCTCCGCAATGCGCCGAAGTTGCGCAAGCGGTCGACGTGCTGCAGATCCCGGCATATCTGTGCCGGCAAACCGATCTCCTGCTGGCGGCCGCCGCGACCGGCAAAGCCGTCAACGTCAAGAAGGGCCAGTTCCTCGCGCCGTGGGACATGGCCAATGTCGTCGCCAAGATCACCAGCGGCGGTAATCCGAATGTGCTGGTCACCGAGCGCGGAGCGTCGTTCGGCTACAACACGCTGGTCTCGGACATGCGCGCGCTGCCGATCATGGCACGCACAGGCGCGCCCGTCATTTTCGACGCCACCCATTCGGTGCAGCAGCCGGGCGGGAAGGGGACGTCGTCGGGTGGCGAGCGCGAATTCGTGCCCGTGCTGGCGCGCGCGGCGGTGGCCGTCGGCGTCGCCGGTGTGTTCATCGAGACCCATCCCGATCCCGATCGCGCGCCGTCGGACGGGCCCAACATGGTGCCGCTGCGCGAATTCGAAGCGTTGCTGAAGAGGCTGATGGACTTCGACGCGCTGGCCAAGAACGCTTCGCTGTGACCGCGACCAGCGGCATGCCGCCGGCGCTCAATATCATTGCGCTTGCGACCTTTTCGGCAGCCCTGTCCGCCCGCGCGCTCGATCCGGTGTTGCCGCATGTGGCCGAGGATTTTTCGGTCAGCATCGCGACCGCCGCGAGTTTTGCCGCCGCCTTCGCCTTCACCTTTGCCATCATCCAGCCGGTGCTGGGCGCCATGGCCGACATGTTCGGCAAGGCGCGGCTGATGATCGTTTGCCTGGTGCTGCTCGGGCTCGCCAACATTCTCGGCGCGATGGCGACTTCGTTCCCGCTACTGTTCGCAAGCCGCATTCTCGCCGGCATCGGCTCCGGCGGCGTATTCCCGGTCTCGCTCAGCCTGACCAGCGATCTCGTCGGCCCGGAAAAACGCCAGGTCGCGATCGGACGCACGCTGGCGGGTGCGATGACCGGCAATCTGCTGGGGGCCTCCGCGTCCGGCCTGATTGGAGACTATCTCGGCTGGCGCGGCGTGCTCGCCGTGCTCGGTGTTCTCGTCGTGTTGGCTTCGATCGCGGTGGCGGCCGGTTTTCGTGGCGCCGCGTTGACGCGTCCACCGCGAACGAGCCTGTCGGTGCTCAAGCAAGGCTATCGCACGATTTTCACCAATCCGAATGCGCGCATCTGCTACGGAGCCGTGTTCATCGAAGGCTGCTGCGTGCTCGGACTGTTTCCGTTCATCGCCGCCTTCCTGTTCGAACTCGGCGAAACCTCGTTGTCGATCGCCGGCATTGTCATCGCGGGCTTCGCGGTCGGCGGACTGTTCTACACCATGACGGTGTCGCGGTTTCTGCCGAGGATCGGCGTCAATGGGATGATGATCGGCGGCGCGGCGCTGGTCGGCGTGCAGCTCATCGCGGTGGCGATGGGGCCGGAATGGAGGCTGCAAACGCTCAGCCTGATCTTCATGGGCTGGGGGTTCTACATGATCCACGGCAGCCTGCAGGTATTCGCCAGCGAATTGTCGGCGGAAGCGCGCGCGACCGCGCTGTCGCTGCACGCGTTCTTTTTCTTCATGGGCCAGACCATCGGCCCGATCGCCTACGGTTTCGGCATCCAGCATGCCGGCAAGGTTCCGACCTTGCTCACGGCGGCGGCCATCATGATCGCGCTCGGCTTTGTCTGCGCGCGGCTCTTGCGACAGACGCGCCCGGCGGATGCGGTGGCGACGTAAGTCCGCACCGTAAGAAGCATCGCAGCGCCGACGTCTGGCGGACGCGCCGGCGACGTGCGTCGAACTGCCGCTGGACGGCTTTGCCGATCATCGCCGGCCGCACCCGCAGATATCCATGAAGATCGCGCGGAATCTTTCCGCGCTGCTGGCGCGGCGCCTGATCCTCGCCGACGCCAAGGTCGACCTGCTCACGCGTGCCGGAAATGCGCGCTTTCGCAACGCCGTTTGCGTTAATCCGAGCAACTTCGGCTTAGCGCTTGCCAAGTTCCAGTATTGTGCAAGGATGAGCCGCTTCGACTATTGGCGCTGCTGGATAATAGGTTTGATCTAAATCAACCGTTCGCCCCTGTGACGGGGGTCAAGTTCATTTTGTCTAGTGATGTAAGCGGTCTGTGCAATACGCGCGGGCATTCGAATGGAGAAGCTTTTTGAGCGATTCGCTTCACCCCGCCGCACCGCATCATTTGCCGGCCTTCATCACAGCGCCAGGCGACACCGACGTTCTGATGGTCGTCGTCGGCATTTTCCTGCTCGTCGCCGTTCTCGCGGTCGGTAATTTCTATCTGCACCTGCACTCGCTGCCGGAGCGGATGGCCCACAAGTCGCAGAAGTTCCAGTTTGAAATCGTGGCCATGCTGGGCCTGCTGTCGCTGTTCACGCACAACCACCTGTTCTGGGTGATCGGCCTGTTCCTCGCCATGATCGACCTGCCGGACTTCAGCACGCCGCTGCGCAGGATTGCCGGATCGGTCGAGAAGATGGCTGGTGTTCCACCTGAACCGGACCCAACCGAGGCACCAGCTGGAGACGCTGTGCACGCTGCCGCAACCGCCGAGGCCAAGGCCCGCATCGAGAAGGCCGGTGGCGCCAAGAGCGAGGTGCACAGCCATGCTTGAGCTGCTCCTCTGCTCGCTGCTGACGATCTTGCCGGATTATCTCTATCGCCGTTATCGGCAGGGCAAGCGCATCGGCCACGAAATCACGCTCTATTCGGTGTGGTTCGAACTGCGATATGGCATCATCACCTGCCTGATGCTCACAGTCTCGCTGATCACGATGATCTTCTACTTTCATCCGTCGACCACGTCAGCGACGTTGTACTATCGTACCGTGCCGATCATCCCCGAGATCGTCGGCCGGGTTGCGGAAGTTCATGTCGATTACAGTGCGCCGGTGAAAAAGGGCGACGTGATCTTCAGGCTGGACAATTCCAAGCAGCAGGCGTCGCTAGAGACGGCCAAACGCAAGATTGCCGAAGTCGATGCATCAATGCTGGCGGCGCAGGCCGACATCCTGAAGGCGGAAGGCCAGCTCCAGGAAGCCAAGAGCTCGCTGCAGCAGGCTAACGACGAACTCGACGTCAAGCGCGAACTGCAGAAGCGCAATCCAGGTATCGTGCCGCAGCGAGATATCGAAAAGCTTGAAGTGGCCGTCGCAGGTCGCCAAGGCACCCTCGACGCTGCGACCGCATCCAAACAATCCGCGACGACGCGCGTCAGCGCGCTTCTCCCGGCAGAGAAGGCAAGTGCGGAAGCCGCGCTCGCCGAAGCGCAGGTCGATCTCGACAAGACCTTCATTCGCGCCGGCGTGAATGGCCGTGTCGAGCAATTCCTTCTGCGGCCGGGTGACGTCGTCAATCCCATGATACGGTCCGCGGGCGTCCTGATCCCCGAAGGCGCCGGGCGACGCGCACTTTCGGCGGGATTCGGCCAGATCGAAGCACAGGTCATGAAAGTCGGAATGGTGGCTGAGGCTACCTGCATTTCCAAGCCGTGGACAATCATTCCGATGGTGGTCACCGACGTGCAGGATTACATCGCGGCGGGTCAGTTCAGGGGCGGCGAGCAACTGCTCGAGGTACAAAATACCATTCGACCCGGCTCTATCCTCGTTTTCATGGAGCCGATGTTCAAGGGTGGCCTCGAGGGTGTGACGCCCGGCAGCAGTTGTATCGCCAACGCCTACACCAGCAATCACGAACTGATCTCGTCAGGCAAACTCAGTTCGTTCAAGAGCTTTGCGTTGCATGTCGTCGATGCGACCGGACTTGTGCACGCGATGCTGTTGCGGATTCAGGCGCTGCTGCTGCCGATCAAGACGCTGGTGCTGAGCGGGCATTGAGACGTCCGCCGCGAGCTGTCGAAAGCGTGCCAACCTCGCGCGTTCCGGCATCGGGCTCTGAACAACCATAAGCAAAAATTTTGCTGCCCATCAGAATTTCAAAGTCGCAATTCCAGGCCGCGTGGGTCACTTTCGCTTCGTGATCTTCGAACGGGGATCGGCACAGCATGGGATCGAGGCCAATTTGAATCGGTTCAGGGCAATCATGTTCGACGTCGACGGAACCATGGCGGAGACCGAGGAATTTCATCGACGCGCATTCAATGAAGCTTTCAGCTATTTCGATCTGCCGTGGAATTGGGATGTCGCAACTTACGGCAGGCTACTGCGGATCGCAGGTGGAAGAGAGCGGATTCGGCACTTTTGGGAGTCGCTGCCCGAGGATCGCTTCGATCTGTCAGATAGCCACATCAACGAGCTGCACCGCTTCAAGACGCGCAGATATGCGGAACTGGTTGATAGCGGCGCCTGCGTACTGCGACCGGGAGTAGCCGACCTGATCCATCGAGCCCGCGACGGGCGATTGCGGCTGGCGATCGTTACGACCACGTCGCGGGACAATATTGGCGCATTATTGAGCCGAAATCTGGGACCAGATTGGAATCGGAATTTCGACGTGATCGTTTCCGGGGACGACGTGCCTAACAAAAAGCCGGAACCGGACGCCTATCACGCGGCTCTTGACGCCGTCGCTCTGCCTGCCGCGTCTTGCCTGGCCATCGAGGACTCTCGCAACGGTCTGGTTGCAGCGACCTCCGCCGGTGCTCCTGTCCTGATTACCCGCAGCCTCTACTTTCGAGACGAGGATTTCACGGGCGCAGCCAGCGTCACTGATGATCTAACGGATTTGCCTGATGACTTCTGGTTCGATCCTGACCTCTGATCTGCTGGTGGCACTTTTGCGAAGTACTGCCGGGCAGGGCCGGGACATTCGATGGTTCACCCCCGTCCGCGATAGGGCGCCACGCCCTGATCGGGCACCCACATGTCCTTGGGCAGTTTGCCGGTCTGCCAGAACACGTCGATCGGAATGCCGCCGCGCGGATACCAGTAGCCGCCGATGCGAAGCCATTTTGGCTTGATCTCGGCTGTGATCCGCTTGCCGATCATGACCGTGCAATCCTCGTGAAAGGCCCCGTGATTGCGGAAGCTTGCGACATAGAGTTTCAGCGATTTGGATTCCAGGAGCCACTGGCCCGGCACATAGTCGATCATCAGATGCGCGAAGTCCGGCTGGCCGGTGACGGGGCAAATGGAAGTGAATTCCGGCGCGGTGAAACGCACCAGATAATTGGTATCCGCCTGCGGATTGGGGACGCGGTCGAGCTGCGCCTTTTCCGGGCTGTCCGGCCATTCCACGGCGCGGCCGAGCTGCAATGCTTTCTGCAATGATTTCTTGGCCATCATGATCGTCCTGTTGCGAGGGCTGACATGGACGCAACAGGCGTGGCCGTCAACTGTTAGCGGGCTGAGGGGTCCGCGAGATACCGCACCAGCGCCTGCCGTTCGGCGGCGTCCTCGATCCCGCGCATCGACATCCACAACCCCGGAAACATGCCGGCGGGATCGGCGAGGAAGGTTTCGAGGCGTTTTGCGTCCCAGCGCAAGCCTTCGTCGCGCGCCTTGCGCAGCACCGGCGAATAATCGAATTCGGTGGCGCCGGCCACGGTGCGGCCGATAAGCCCGGAAAGGTTGGGGCCGGGCAGGCCGCGCTCGGAGGAATCAAGGCTGTGGCAGGCGCGGCAGGGCGTAAACGCCCGCGCGCCGTTTTCCTCCGCATTGGCGGAAAGGGGCAGGAGAATCGGCAACAGCAGCAGGACCGCCAACGATCTCACGCAGGTGCGACCGTCTGTATCACGACCAGGCGATCATTGCCGGATTCGCCGCCCCAGGCTTCGCCGGGCCGGCCGTCGAGCTGGCGCACATTCGCGCCTGCTTTGTCACTCGGGAACGCGTTGAACTTTTCGGTCACGGGATCGAAGCGCACAATCGCGTTGGCGCCGAAATCGGTGACCCAGACCTTGTCCTTGTCGTCGACATAGACGGCATAGGTGCGCGGATTGCTGCCGGGCAGCTTCCAGGCTTTCCAGGAGCCGTCGGCGGGATCGTGAACCGACACGTTGCCGCTGTTCCATTCGCTGACCCAGATCCGGCCCTTCGAATCCGACCACACCCGGCGCGCGCCTTGATTGGGCGTCGGAGGCTCGACCACGGTCGCATTGCCGGTCGCCGGATCGATCTTGGCGATGTGGTTTCCGGCGAGCGAGGCGTACCAGATATCGCCCTTCGGCGTGACCGTCATGCCGTAGGTGCCGCGGCCGCGCGGCGACTTGAATACGGTCATGTCGCCCGATTTCGGGTCGAGCCGGCCATAGATGCCGGATTGTCCGGTGAACCAGTAGATGCCGCCTCTGTCGAACACCGCGGTGTTGAGGTTGGCGTAGGCTTCCTTTTCGGGCAGGCGGAACAGCGTCACCTTGTGATCACCGGGATCGACGCGCGCAATCGCGTTCTGTCCGCCCTCGGTCACCCAGGGCGCGCCATCAGGGCCGATGATGACGCCATGGGGCGCGGCGCCCTTGCCGAGATCGACCAGCTTGTAGGAGCCGTCGCGGGGATCGAGACGCCCCAGCGTGCCGTTGCGCTGGCCGCAGAACCAGATCGTGCCATCGGGAGCGGGGGTGGTGTCGCGCGAGCCCATGCCCGGGGTGACCGGATAATATTTGATGCGGAACGGGCCTTCCTGGGCGTCGGCGTGGCGAAGGAGGGCGGGCGCGGCGAGGATCCCGGCGGCGGCGGTTCCAAGAAACTGGCGGCGATTCATTGCGTTACCCCGTCTTATCAATGTGAAGGTTTGGACGCTGACATCGACCTTGAAGCAATCTAGCCTGACCCAGTCCTACCGTCCGGAAAAGGCCGCCCCTCAAGCGTTCACATTTGCTTGCGCGCCGTGTAAGACGCCCCCGAAACCTGACCCACCATTCCCAGGAAAGTGCAGACATGACCGCCATCGTCGACATCATTGGCCGTGAAATTCTCGATAGCCGTGGCAATCCCACCGTTGAAGTCGATGTGGTGCTGGAAGACGGCTCGATCGGCCGCGCGGCGGTGCCATCGGGCGCCTCCACTGGCGCGCATGAGGCGGTCGAATTGCGGGACGGCGACAAGAAGCGCTATCTCGGCAAGGGCGTGCAGAAGGCGGTCGAGGCGGTCAACGGCGAAATCTTCGAGGCACTGAGCGATCAGGCCGTCGAGGAGCAGGTCCAGATCGACCAGATCATGATCGATCTCGATGGCACGCCGAACAAGAGCCGGCTCGGCGCCAACGCCATCCTCGGCGTCTCGCTCGCCTGCGCCAAGGCGGCGGCCGAATCCTTCGACATGCCGCTTTATCGCTATGTCGGCGGCACCTCGGGGCGGACGCTGCCGGTGCCGATGATGAACATCATCAATGGCGGCGCGCATGCCGACAACCCGATCGACTTCCAGGAATTCATGATCCTGCCGGTGGGTGCTGCGAGCTTCGCCGAAGCGCTGCGCTGCGGCTCGGAAATCTTCCACACGCTGAGGGGCGAGCTGAAGAAGGCCGGCCACAACACCAATGTCGGCGACGAGGGCGGCTTTGCGCCGAACCTGCCGTCGGCGGATGCTGCGCTCGATTTCGTGGTGAGCGCGATCGGCAAGGCCGGCTACAAGGCAGGCAGTGATGTGATGCTCGGCCTCGATTGCGCGGCGACCGAGTTCTTCAAGGACGGCGCTTACGTCTATGGCGGCGAGAACAAGACCCGCTCGCGCTCCGAGCAGGCGAAGTATCTCGCTGATCTCGTTTCGCGCTATCCGATCGTCTCGATCGAGGACGGCATGTCCGAGGACGACATGGACGGCTGGAAGGAGTTGACGGATTTGATCGGCAAGAAGTGCCAGCTGGTCGGCGACGATCTGTTCGTCACCAACGTCACCCGCCTTGCCGACGGCATCAAGAACGGCCGCGCCAACTCGATCCTGATCAAGGTCAACCAGATCGGCACGCTGACCGAGACGCTTGCTTCGGTGGAGATGGCCCACAAGGCCGGCTACACCTCTGTGATGTCGCATCGTTCGGGTGAGACCGAAGACTCCACCATCGCCGATTTGGCGGTCGCCACCAATTGCGGCCAGATCAAAACCGGCTCCTTGGCGCGCTCCGACCGCACCGCCAAGTACAACCAGCTCCTGCGCATCGAGCAGCAGCTCGGCGCGCAGGCGAAATATGCGGGCAAAGGCGTGTTCAAGGCACTGGCGTGACGCCCCAGCGCATCCAGATACAACAGACACAAAAAGGGGAGGATTGCGATGAGTGACGGCAGAAGCGGGCTGCAACTGCGTTCGCTGCTCAAGAAGAGCGGCGAACTCGAACTGTCGCTGGTGGATGTCCCGACGCCTGAACCGGCCGACGACGAAGTCGTGGTTCGGGTCGAGGCGACGCCGATCAACCCATCCGATCTCGGGCTCCTGATCGGCCCGGCCGACATGTCGACCGCCAAGGTTTCCGGCAGCCAGGACACTCCGGTGGTCACGGCGAAGATGCCGGAAGCAGCCCTGCGGATGATGGCGGCGCGGCTCGACCAGTCGCTCCCGGTGGGCAATGAAGGGGCGGGCGTCGTGATCAGGACCGGATCCTCGGATGCCGCCAAGGCGCTGATGGGCAAGAACGTCTCGATGATCGGCGGCGCGATGTACACGCAGTACCGCACCATGAAGGTGAGGGACGTGATGGAGCTTCCCGCCGGCACCACGCCTGCCGACGGCGCGTCGTGGTTCGTCAACCCGCTGACCGCGCTCGGCATGACCGAGACCATGCGGCGCGAAAATCACAAGGCGCTGGTGCACACCGCAGCCGCCTCCAACCTCGGCCAGATGCTCAACAAGATCTGCATCAAGGACGGCATCGGCCTCGTCAACATCGTGCGCAGCAAGGAGCAGGCGGATATCCTGCACAACATCGGCGCCAAATATGTCGTCGATTCCACCGCAGATACTTTTATGGACGATCTCACCAACGCGCTGGTGGAAACCGGCGCCACGATCGCGTTCGACGCCATCGGCGGTGGCAAGCTCGCGGGACAAATCCTCACTTGCATGGAGATCGCCGCCAACAAGACCGCCAAGGAATACAGCCGCTACGGCTCCAACGTGTACAAGCAGGTCTATATCTACGGCAGCCTCGACAACCGTCCGACCGAACTGAGCCGGGCGTTCGGCCTGACCTGGGGGGTCGGCGGCTGGCTGCTGACGCCGTTCCTGCAGAAGATCGGTCCCGCCGAGATCGGCCGGCTGCGCCAGCGCGTGGCGTCCGAGCTCAAGACCACCTTTGCGAGCCACTACACGCAGGTGGTGTCGCTGCAGGAAACGCTGCAGCTGTCGAACATTGCGATCTACAACAAGCGCTCCACCGGTGAGAAATTCCTGATCAATCCGAACAAGGGCTGATGAGCCCGTGTTTTTCTGCGTGAACAGGCCGCCCTTCAGGCGGCCTGTTTTTTGGAAGGCGTGCAAACCGGGAGCAAGGAATTCTCCCGAGCCAGTCATAAAGATAAGTTGATGCACTTGCATCTTTTCGCCGATCTGGCGTAAGGGAGAGGCAGGCGCTTTTGCTTCACAAGGGACATCCAATGGCCACCCACACCATCGTCACGATCGTAGGCTCGCTTCGCAAAGAGAGCTTTTCGCTCAAGATCGCCAATGCGCTCGCAAAACTGGCGCCGGCGTCGCTGAAGCTCGACGTGACGACGCTCGAAAGCATTTCCTTCTTCAACCAGGATCTGGAAGCCGCGCCCCCGGCCGACTGGCTGGCGTTCCGCGAAAAGCTGCAGAAGTCGAACGGCGTGCTGTTCGTGACGCCGGAATACAACCGCTCGATCCCCGGCGTATTGAAGAACGCCATCGACGTCGGCTCGCGCCCCTATGGCAAGAGCTCGTTCCTCGGCAAGCCGGTCGGAATCGTCAGCAATTCCCCGGGCGCACTCGGCGGCGTCAGCGCGGCCAAGCATCTGCAGAACATCCTGCCCGGCATCGCCGGCCCGATCCTCGGCCAGCCCGAAATCTACCTCAACGGCGTCGGCGACGCTTTCGACGACAAGGGCCAGCTCACCAAGGAAGCGGTGCAAAAGGTGCTGCAGCAGTATATCGACGCCTTTGCCGCGTTCATCGAGAAGCAGAACAAGTAACCGCGCGCTCTCACCGTCATTGCGAGCGAAGCGAAGCAATCCATCTCTCCGTTATGCTGTGCTATGGATTGCTTCGCTGCGCTCGCAATGACGGGGCGGCATTCGTGCCCACACTCGCCGTCTTTAGGATTCCATTAACCCGGCCGTCGCATCTTGGGCCATGGTCTCCCGCACCCGCCTAAAATCTATCCTGACAGGCCTCGCCCTCTACACGATGGCGGCGCTGATGGTCGGCTATTTCGGCGTCAACGCCTATACCGGCAAATACGGGCTGAATGCGCGCCAGGAACTCGATCAGGAGATCATCGCGCTCACCTCGGAACTGGCGCGGCTGAAGCGCGAGCGGGCGCAAGGCGAGCAGCGGGTTTCGCTGTTGCGGTCCGACCGGGTCGATCCTGATATGCTGGACGAGCGCGCGCGCTTCCAGCTCGACTACGCCAATCCGCGCGATCTGGTCCGGACTATCAAGCCGAATTGATTTCAAACCGGTGTCACGAACATCGGCACGATCCCCGTACGTCGGTCCGCATATTTCAAAAAATCGCGAAATCGATTTCGAATATGTCTCGCTGCGCTGCACTGCGGCATAGCAATATTTTCGCCAGCGCACGCAATCCTTTCACGCCGGTTTGAGTTGGGTTAGAGAGGGTTTATCGGTCTCTCTCACCCGGAATTGCCATGGCTGCACCCAAGAAAAGCGTCGTCGCGAAGGAAACAGGGCAGGAGAAGGCAAACGGGTCCCCACCGGAATTCACCAAGGCGCAGGAGCTGGCCGCGCTCCGCGACATGCTGCTGATCCGGCGCTTCGAGGAAAAGGCCGGCCAGCTCTACGGCATGGGTGCGATCGGCGGTTTCTGCCATCTCTATATCGGCCAGGAAGCTGTCGTGGTCGGCATGCAGATGGCCCTGAAGCAGGGCGATCAGGTCATAACCGGATACCGCGACCACGGCCATATGCTGGCCTGCGGGATGGAAGCCAACGGCGTTATGGCCGAACTCACCGGACGCCGGGGCGGCTATTCCAAGGGCAAGGGCGGCTCCATGCACATGTTCAGCATGGAAAAGAATTTCTACGGCGGCCACGGCATCGTCGGCGCCCAGGTTTCGCTTGGGACGGGTCTGGCCTTTGCCAACCGCTACCGCGGCAATGATTTCGTCAGCGTTGCCTATTTCGGCGACGGCGCATCCAACCAGGGCCAGGTCTACGAGAGCTTCAACATGGCGGAGCTGTGGAAGCTCCCGGTGATCTATGTGATCGAGAACAACCGCTACGCCATGGGCACCTCGGTGACGCGCTCCTCGGCCCTGACCGATTTTTCCAAGCGCGGCGCCTCCTTCAACATTCCGGGCCAGCAGATCGACGGCATGGATGTCCGCGCCGTCAAGGCGGCTGGCGACGAGGCGGTCGCCTGGTGCCGCGCGGGCAAGGGCCCGTTCATCCTGGAAATGCAGACCTACCGCTACCGCGGCCACTCGATGTCGGACCCGGCGAAGTACCGGACCCGCGAAGAGGTCGAGAAGATCCGCACTGATCAGGATCCGATCGAGCAGGTGCGCAATCGCCTCTTGGCCGCCAAGGTCACCGAGCAGGAATTGAAGGCTATCGACGCCGAGGTGCGCGAGATCGTCAACGCGTCGGCGGATTTCGCCCAGCGCGATCCCGAGCCCGATCCGTCGGAGCTTTGGACCGACATCTACCGCTAAATTTCAAGACACGCGCAGAACAAAACTAGAGCATGATCCGGAGTGGAAACCGGTTTTCCGAAAAGATCATGCTCAAACGATCTAAAGAGTGACTCCCGGGAGCCGATATGCCCATTCAAGTGCTGATGCCTGCGCTTTCGCCCACGATGGAGAAGGGCAACCTTGCCAAGTGGTTGAAGAAGGAAGGCGAGACGATCAAGTCGGGCGACGTCATCGCCGAGATCGAAACCGACAAGGCGACGATGGAAGTGGAGGCGACTGACGAGGGCACGCTCGGCAAGATCTTGATCCCCGAAGGCACCGCCGACGTCGCGGTCAACACGCCGATCGCGACCATTCTGGCCGACGGCGAGAGCGCCGCCGATCTGGGCAAGGTGGCTGCAGCGCTGGCGCCAGCACCCAATGTTCAAAAAGAAGTCGAAGAATCGCGCTCGCCGGTCGGCGAGGGCAAGCCGATGATCTCGGCCCCACCGTCTGCACCGGCCACAGCCGTCGCCGAGCCCGATCCGGAAGTCCCAGCCGGCACCGAGATGATCACTCAGACCATCCGCGAAGCGCTGCGCGACGCGATGGCCGAGGAGATGCGGCGCGACGGCGACGTCTTCGTCATGGGTGAAGAGGTTGCGGAGTATCAGGGCGCCTACAAGGTCACGCAGGGCCTGCTGCAGGAGTTCGGCGCACGGCGCGTGATCGATACCCCGATCACCGAGCACGGCTTTGCCGGCGTCGGCGTTGGTGCGGCGATGTCGGGACTGAAGCCGATCGTCGAATTCATGACGTTCAACTTCGCCATGCAGGCGATCGACCAGATCATCAACTCGGCGGCCAAGACGCTGTACATGTCGGGTGGCCAGATGGGCTGCTCGATCGTATTCCGCGGCCCAAACGGCGCTGCCGCCCGTGTCGCCGCGCAGCACAGCCAGGATTATTCGGCCTGGTACTCGCAGATTCCCGGCCTCAAGGTGATCGCGCCGTTCTCGGCCGCCGATTACAAGGGACTGTTGAAGGCCGCGATCCGCGATCCCAACCCGGTCATCTTCCTCGAAAACGAGGTTTTGTACGGCCACACCGGCGAGGTGCCGAAGCTCGACGATTACGTGATCCCGATCGGCAAGGCGCGGATCGTGCGGTCAGGCAAGGACGTGACGCTGATCTCGTGGTCGAACGGCATGACCTACGCGCTGAAGGCCGCCGACGAACTCGCCAAGGAAGGCATCGAGGCCGAGGTGATCGATCTGCGCACGCTGCGCCCGATGGATACCGAGACCATCATTGCTTCCGTGAAGAAGACCGGCCGCGCGGTGACGGTGGAGGAAGGGTGGCAGCAGAGCGGCGTCGGCGCCGAGATCGCCGCCCGCATCATGGAGCACGCCTTCGACTATCTCGACGCGCCGGTGGCGCGGGTGTCCGGCAAGGACGTGCCGATGCCCTATGCCGCCAATCTCGAAAAGCTCGCATTGCCCAACGTGGCCGAGGTGGTCGCGGCCGCCAAGGCCGTTGCCTATCGGTAGGTCGATATGGCCGGTCCCAACGAACAGCCATTGCCGCCCGACGTGATCGGCCGCGAGGATGCGACCGAAGTCTTGCGCGCCTTCGTGGTTGACGGCGGGCTCTCGATCGCGTTCCAGCGCGCGTTCGAGGAGCCGGACATGTGGGGCCTGCTGCTGGTCGACATCGCGCGCCACGCCGCCCGCGCCTATGCGCGCGAGGCCGAATACACCGAGGACGAGGCGCTCGCGCGCATCGTCGAGATGTTCGAAGCCGAGATCAACCGGCCGACCGACATGGGCTCCACCACGCCCCGGTCGCAACAGGGTCACTGACAATGCCGATCAACATTTTGATGCCCGCGCTGTCGCCCACGATGGAAAAGGGCAACCTTGCCAAGTGGCTCAAGAAGGAGGGCGACAAGGTCAAGTCCGGCGACGTGATCGCCGAGATCGAGACCGACAAGGCGACCATGGAAGTCGAGGCGGTCGACGAGGGCACGATCGCGAAGATTCTGGTGCCTGAAGGTACGCAGGACGTGCCGGTCAACGATGTCATCGCGGTCATGGCCGGCGACGGCGAGGACGTGAAGGCGGCTGGAGCAGGCGCGGGGGCTTCGCCAGCACCAAAGGCCGCCGAAGCGCCCGCCGCAAAACCGTCACCGGCGCCGGCAACTGACGCCGCGCCCGCCCCAAAACCCGCAGCAACCGGGCCGACGCAGGCTGCTGCGCCGCAGGCGGCGGCTTCCGCTTCGCAGGGCAACGGTCACGCCCGCATCTTCTCGTCGCCGCTCGCCCGCCGTCTCGCCAAGGATGCCGGCATTGACCTGTCGCGCATCAACGGCTCCGGCCCGCACGGCCGCGTCGTTGCGCGCGACGTCGAGGGCGCGAAATCCGGCAAGGGCCTGAAGGCGCCGGCTGCCGCGCCTGCGGCGGGTCCGAGCCTCGCGCCCGGGATGTCCGACAAGCAGATCCTCGCTTTGTTCGAGGAGGGCTCCTACGAAGTCGTGCCGCATGACGGCATGCGCCGCACCATTGCGCAAAGGCTCACCGCATCGGTGCAGACCGTGCCGGTTTTCTATCTGACGATGGACTGCGACATCGGCAAGCTTCTGGTCGCCCGCGAGGAGATCAACGCCGCCGCACCCAAGGACAAGGAAAAGAAGCCGCTCTACAAGCTTTCGGTGAACGACTTCGTCATCAAGGCGATGGCGGTCGCACTGCAGAAGATTCCGAATTGCAACGTGAGCTGGACCGAAGGCGGCATGCTCAAGCACAAGCATTCCGACATCGGCGTGGCCGTCGCGATGCCTGGCGGCCTGATCACGCCGATCATCCGCAAGGCGGAAACCAAGACGCTCTCGACCATCTCGTCCGAGATGAAGGACTACGCGGCGCGCGCGCGGGCGCGCAAGCTGAAGCCGGAAGAGTATCAGGGCGGCACCACCGCGGTGTCCAACCTCGGCATGTACGGCATCAATCATTTCACCGCCGTGATCAATCCGCCGCAAGCCACGATCCTTGCCGTCGGCAGCAGCGAGGAGCGCCCCGTGGTACGCGGCGGCAAGATCGAGATCGCGCAGATGATGAGCGTGACGCTGTCCTGCGATCACCGCGCCATCGACGGCGCGCTCGGCGCCGAGCTGATCGGCGCGTTCAAGCAACTGATCGAAAACCCCGTGATGATGATGGTGTGAGGTGGGGTAACGCGGCCGTCATTGCGAGCGCAGCGAAGCAATCCATCTCACCGGCGACAAGGTGGATTGCTTCGTCGCATCAGCGCAAAATTGCTTTTGCAATTTTGTCGCGAGCTCCTCGCAATGACGAAAGAACCGTGATGGTCGCACGATGAAAGCGAGCGAGTAGCAATGGCCGACACATCCTTCGACGTCATCATCATCGGCTCCGGCCCCGGCGGTTACGTCACCGCGATCCGCGCCGCCCAGCTCGGTTTCAAGACTGCCATCGTCGAAAAATCCTATCTCGGCGGCATCTGCCTGAACTGGGGCTGCATCCCGACCAAGGCGCTGCTGCGCTCGGCGGAAATCTATCACTGCATGCAACACGCCAAGGATTACGGACTCTCCGCCGAAAAAGTCTCGTTCGATCCGAAGGCCGTCGTGGCGCGCTCGCGCGGCGTCTCGAAGCGGCTCAATGACGGCGTCGGCTTCCTGATGAAGAAGAACAAGGTCACGGTGATCTGGGGCGACGCCTCGATCGACGCGCCCGGCAAGGTCACCGTGAAGAAGTCCGCCGTCGAGGCGCCGAAGGGCGCGCTGGGCGAGGGCGCCTATCAGGCCAAGCACATCATCATCGCGACCGGCGCCCGGCCGCGCGTGCTGCCGGGGCTCGAGCCCGACAAGAAGCTGGTCTGGACCTATTTCGAGGCGATGGTGCCGGAGCGGATGCCGAAGTCGCTTCTGGTGGTGGGTTCCGGCGCAATCGGCATCGAGTTCGCTTCGTTCTTCCACACCATGGGCGCCGACGTCACCGTGGTCGAGGTGCTGCCGCAGATCCTCCCGGTCGAGGACGCCGAAATCGCCGGTCTCGCCCGCAAGCAGTTCGAAAAACAAGGCATCAAGATCCTCAGCAACACCAAGGTGACGAAGCTGGAGAAGAAGGCCGACAGCGTCGTCGCCACCATCGACGACGGCAAGAAGCCGCAAACGGTCGAGTTCGAGCGGGTGATCTCGGCGGTCGGCGTGGTCGGCAACATCGAAGGCCTTGGGCTGGAGAAACTCGGCGTCAAGACCGACCGCGGTGTCGTTGTCATTGACGGTTACGGCAAGACCAACGTTCCCGGCATCTACGCCATCGGCGACGTCGCAGGTCCCCCGATGCTGGCGCACAAAGCCGAGCATGAGGGCGTGGTCTGCATCGAGGCGATCAAGGGCCTGCACCCGCATGCCATGGACAAGAACCTCATTCCCGGCTGCACCTATTGCCATCCGCAGGTTGCTTCCGTCGGTCTGACGGAGGCCAGAGCGAAAGAGGGCGGACGCGAGATCCGCGTCGGGCGTTTCCCGTTCGTCGGCAACGGCAAGGCAATCGCGCTCGGCGAGGACCAGGGCCTGATCAAGGTGATCTTCGACAAGAAGACCGGGCAACTGCTCGGCGCGCACATGATCGGCGCCGAAGTCACCGAGCTAATCCAGGGCTACGTGGTCGCGATGAACCTGGAGACCACGGAAGAAGAGCTGATGCACACGATATTCCCGCATCCGACCCTGTCGGAGATGATGAAGGAAGCGGTGCTGGATGCCTATGGACGCGTGCTGAATATGTGACGCTGGCGTCATTGCGAGCGAAGCGAAGCAATCCAGCTATCCGCTTGCGGCGCTATGGATTGCTTCGCTTCGCTCGCAATGACGCGGATAGAGATCGCCCAACTAAGAAAGAAACGACGCGTGAAAGACAACGACAATCTGACCATCGAACGTCCGACGTTCGTGACCCATCTCGAATGCGCGATGGAAGGCGATCACTACCCTGCCGATCAGATCCACAACCTCTCCAAGGCCGGTAAACCGCTGCTGGTGCGCTACGACCTGGCCGGCGTGAAGAAGGCGCTGACCAAGGACGCGCTCAGCGAACGTCCCGCCGACATGTGGCGCTACCGCGAGCTGCTACCGGTCCGAAAAGTCTCCGACATCGTCAGCCTCGGCGAAGTCACGACGCCGCTGATCCGGCTGCCGAAGCTTGGAAAGAAGCTCGGCGGGGCTGAGATCATCGTGAAGGACGAGGGCCGGCTGCCGACCGGCTCGTTCAAGGCCCGCGGTCTGGTGATGGCGGTGTCGATGGGCAAGGCGCTCGGCATCAGGCATATGGCGATGCCGACCAACGGCAATGCGGGCGCGGCGCTGGCCGCCTACGCCACCTCCTGCGGCATCAGGACCACGATCTTCTGCCCCGCCGATACGCCAGAGGTGAACGTCAGCGAGATCGAGCTGCAGGGCGCGACCGTCTATCGCGTCAACGGCCTGATCGACGATTGCGGCAAGATCGTCGGCGAGGGCAAGGCCAAGGCCGGCTGGTTCGATACCTCGACGCTGAAGGAGCCGTACCGGATCGAAGGCAAGAAGACGATGGGGCTGGAGCTCGCCGAACAACTCGGCTGGGAGGTGCCCGACGTGATCTTCTATCCGACCGGCGGCGGCACCGGCCTGATCGGCATGTGGAAGGCGTTCGCCGAACTGGAGGCGATCGGCTTCATCGGCTCGAAGCGGCCGCGGATGGTCGCGGTGCAGGCGTCCGGCTGCGCGCCGATGGTGCGTGCTTTTGAAGCAGGTACCGAGCACGCGCCGCGCTGGGAAGACGCCCACACCATCGCGTCCGGCATCCGCGTGCCGCAGGCGGTCGGAGATTTTTTGATCCTGCGCGCGGTCCGTGAGAGCAAGGGATTTGCGATTGCGGTGCCGGATGAGAAGATTTCTGCTGCGCTCAACGAAGTGGCGCGCGAGGAGGGGCTGTTGCTGTGCCCCGAGGGGGCTGCGACCTACGCCGCCTACCAGCAAAGCCTTGCCGACGGCCGCGTGACGAAAAACGATCGCGTCATGCTGTTCAATTGCGCGACAGGGCTTAAATATCCGCTGCCGCCGGTCACGCGAACGCTCGATCGACATCAGCCGATCGATTACGCAAAACTCTGACGGTCACGCAGCGGAATGTGATGGGAGCTTGAAATGCGAAAGATAGTTCTGTCGATCCTCGCGATGTTCGTCTTCGGCAACACAGCGATCGCCCAGAACTTCCCCACGCGCCCCATCACCATCATTGTCCCGTTCTCCGCCGGCGGTCCGTCGGATGCGATGACGCGGATCCTCGCCGAGCGCATGAAGGTCACGCTCGGCGAAACGGTGCTGGTCGAGAACGTCACGGGGGCGGGCGGTTCGGTCGGCGTCAGCCGCGCGGTGCGTTCACCGCCTGACG
Organism: Bradyrhizobium sp. SRL28; assembly: GCF_018596315.1. GTDB lineage: Bacteria > Pseudomonadota > Alphaproteobacteria > Rhizobiales > Xanthobacteraceae > Bradyrhizobium. The sequence continues at coordinate 59,843 of NZ_JAHEAG010000032.1, forward strand.
GCTACACCATCAGCTTCGGCCATCTCGGTACCCACGTCGCCAATGGCGCGATCTACAAGCTCGGCTACGACCTCGTCACCGATCTCGAACCGGTCGCACTGCTGCCGAGCAACCCGATGATCATTGTCAGCAAGAACGCGGTCCCGGCAAAATCGCTGAAGGAATTCCTGGCATGGCTGAAGGCGCAGCCGTCGCCGCCGACGGCTGGCACCGCGGGCGCGGGCTCCGGAAGCCACATCGCCGGGCTCTATTTCGAGAACGTCGCCGGCATCAAGCTGCAATACGTGCCGTATCGCGGCACGGGACCTGCGATGAACGATCTCGTCGCCGGCCAGATCGATCTGATCGTCGACCAGACCTCGAACTCGATCGGGCAGGTGCGCGCCGGCAACATCCGCGCCTATGCCATCACCGATTCCAAGCGCGTGGAATCAGCTTCGGACATTCCGACCGTCGACGAGGCGGGGTTGCCTGGATTCCACATGACGCTGTGGTCCGGCCTCTGGGTGCCGAAGGACACGCCAAAGGACGTCGTCGCAAAGCTGAATGCCGCGGCGGTTGACGCCTTGAACGATCCGGCCGTGCGCAAGCAGCTCGAAAATCTCGGCCTGCAGATGCCACCAAAGGACAAGCTCGCGCCCGAAGCGCTCGGCGCCTGGCAGAAGGCCGAAATTGCAAAATGGTGGCCGATGATCAAGGCCGCCAACGTCAAGGTGGATTGATATCACCCCCGTAAACCGGCGCTTCTGGTCGGCGGACGTGGCGCGACCCGAAGGCGGAAGGTACAACCGCCGTTTATTCGCCGTGACGCGGTAGATTACGCACTGCGCCAATCTGCCATCCAGGCCCGCTCACTGCGAGCCCGTCGGAGGTGCGGCATTCACCTCCTGCGTAATGAAACGCTGGCCGGCCTTCGACGCCACTGTCGCGTCACTGTCAAACCGCTTGCGGTAGACCGCCAGATTCTCGATCACCCGCTGGACATAGTTCCGCGTTTCCGAAAACGGAATGCGCTCGACCCAGTCGACCGCATCGACCTTGGGGTCACGCGGATCGCCACGGGCCTTGACCCAATCCCGCACCCGGCCCCGGCCGGCATTGTAGCCGGCGAAGGTCATGATGTGATTGCCCTTGTATTCGCTCAGCAGCGCGCTCAGTTCGGCGGCGCCCATTTGCGTGTTGTAGACCGGGTCGGAAACCATACGGTCCCAGTCATAGCTGATGCCAAAGCGCTTGGCGGTATCGCGTCCCGCTTCCGGCGTCACCTGCATCAGGCCGACCGCATCCGCCACAGACTTGTCGCGCTGGTCGAACGCGCTCTCCGTGCGTGCCACCGAATAAATCATGCTGTGCTCGATTTCGGGGGCGAGCTGGCGGTGCGGCGGAATCCCGATGGTGGGAAAGGCGTAATGGTCGAGCGGCAGTCCGCGGCCGAGCGAGGGCTTTCCGACCTGCAGCATCGCGCGGGCGTCGTTGCGGCGGCCGGTGAGCTCGCCGAGCGCTTCGAGCAGAGCAACATCAGAGCTTTGTTCGCCGAGATCGGCGGCAAAATAGAGCACGACATCGCGCTCGCCGATCTCGTAGAGCATGTCGGCGGCGCGCACGCGTTCATCCGTGGTCGAAGCATCGGCGGACGAGAGAACGGGCGAGGGCGCTCGTAGCTCGATCTGGTCACGGCCAAGCCTGGCGTGCGCCAGCTGCCCGTAATAGGCGGTCGGGTAGCGGGCAGCTGCTTCATAGCTCGCACGCGTCGCATCCGGCTGGCCAAGCGCTTCGGCCGCGCGTCCGCGCCAGTAGTGCGCCCGCGCCAGCACGGTCGGATTGACCTGTCCCTCATCTATGCGGGCGAAATGCCGGGCCGCAGTAGCGGGGTCGTCGAGGTAGCGCAGGGCGATCCAGCCGCACATGAAGTGGAAGTCGGACCGGTAATATTCATTGGCCGGCAGCGCGGCGGGGCGGATCACCTGATAGGCCGTCTGGAACTTGCCGTCATCGAGCAGCTTGCGGGCGAGCATGCGCCGCTCGCGCCACCATTGATCGGTGTCCTGCAGCGCCATGGTCTCGGGTGCCGCGGCCAGCATCAGGCTGGCCGCATCGTCAATGCGGTTTTGAGCGAGCATCCACTGGATGCGGCAAAGGGTGTAGCCGAGATCCTGCCGTGCCTCGGCTACGACATCGTCGAGCGCATCCTTTGCATTGTCCGCTTTTCCCCTGACCGCGGCACAGGCCTTCACGATCGCAAGCTCGTCGTCGCCGAGGCGTCGCGCGGCGCGCTTCGCGCCGGCGAGATCCTTGGCGCCGATGCGCCTGTCCATGCGCGCACGGTGGTCATCGCGATTGAGAAGGTCGCGGAACGTCTCGAGCACATCGGTCTCCAGGCGCTCCGACAATTCGTCGGATCGCCATGCGTCGCGTGCCAGCCTGGCCGCGCCGTCCCGGTCGCCCTCTGCGAGCAGCACGCGCGCCAGCGCCAACTTGCCCTTGGCATAAGTGGGCCGATCGCCGGTGAAGCCGCGGACCGTTGCCGCATCGCTGCGCTGCTCCCACAGCCGCGCCTCTGCGCGCCGGCGCAGCAACGGCGCGCTCGGCCATTGTGGATTAGCGGCGATGAACGCCGCGTAGCGGCTGAAAGTCGCTGTCGTCGCGGGGTGGCGCAGGATGTACCATTCGACGAGCTTTTGCGCCGCCGGATCCGCGATCCTGTTCCTTATGTCCGTCGCCTCTTCGGTCTTTGCCTTGCGTGCGAGATCGATGGCTTCTTTCACCAGCGCAAGATCGCCCGTCAGCGGAGCGATGGCCTCCTTGGGAGCAGGTGAAGCCTTCGACGGCTTCGCCTTGCGTTGTGCGGAAGCGTGTTTGGCGTGCCGATTTTTTCCGGGCGCAGCACTGCGATGGGGGCGGGCCTCCCTCACCGCGTGCGACTTCTTGGTCGCTTCGTGCGCCTTCTGGGTGTGTGGCTTATGGCTGGTCCGCGCGGTCGCATCCGTTGAGAAGAGGGCGAGCCCAGCTAGCGTGAAAAAACAAGACAGCGAGCGCAAGCACCGGTTCATTCCATGGCCCCCCCCTGCGAAACCCACGTCACAAACACTGTCAAAACCAAGAGATCGCGTGATGCGTGTGGCCTGAGCTGTTCGAAGGAGACCACAACTCCCGAGGTGTAACTGTCACATCTGCACAACAAACGCGCGCAAAATGAGGCGAATGGAGCCCGAAGAGTTCCAGCGTACGCGTGGAACCGCCTTCGACGGCGGATGAAGCGGGCCTCCCGGGCTTAGTGCCGCGCAGGTTGATGCGCTGAACGATCCGGCGGTGCGCAAGCAACTCGAAAACTTCGGCCTGCAGATGCCGCCAAAGGACAAGCTCGCGCCGGAAGCGTTCGGCGCCTGGCAGAAGGCCGAAATTGCAAAATGGTGGCCGATGATCAAGGCAGTCCAGCGCCCGGTGACGATTGGATTATCACCGGACGCTGGTGAACAAGGGCCGGGAGGCGGCCCTTGTCCGTGATTGTGTCTTGTTGTTTTCGGCTTAGCCGTACATGGCCATGTTGGCCATCGCCGCCGTTTCATTGTGGTGGCCGCCGTCGGTGCCGCCACCAGCCAGCACGCCGTCGTCCTCCAGGTCGAAGTGCGCGCCACCGAGTTCGCCGACCTTCTCGTAAGCGCCGTACACCGTCTGGGTAACGGCGATATCGCTTTGCTTCACCAGGTTGCCATAGACGGTGATGGTGCCGAGCAGATCCTCGTCATGGGCGCCGGCATTGCCTTGCTGGCTGATGACGGTGATCACGCTGTAGTCATTCTTGCCGTCACCATTGCTGTCTTTGTGCTGGATCGATTTGACCTCGGCGGTATGCGCCGAGATTTCAATCTTGTCGCCCTGGGCGCGATTGAAGTCCCGGATCACGTCGTTACCCATGCCGTCCACCCAGTGGTCGTGAGTGGCGTTGTTCTCGCCGGTGACGCCGACCCAGTCGATGGTGCCGTCAGCATTGACATGCTTGGCGACAATCTCGTCCTTGGCGTTCACCATCATTTCGAACCGGAAAGTGTCGGCGCCTGCGCCGCCGGTGATGGTATCGTTGACCGCCTTGAACGCAGCGGTTTCAGCACCGAAGATCTGCGTCGTGCCGTCCTGGGCCGCGACCATCTCGCCCGCATCCGACCGACTCAGCAACACGTCGTTGCCGGTGCCGCCATCCATCCGGTCGGCGCCGAAGCCGCCGACGAGAAGGTCGGCGCCGGAGCCGCCTGCGAGGTTGTCGTTCCCCGAGCCGCCCCACACCTTGTCGGCGCCGGAGCCGCCATTGAGCGTGTCGTTGCCGGCCATGCCGGCGAGCGTGTCTTCCTTGGCACCCCCGGACAACCTGTTGTTGCCCGTTGTCCCGTTCAGATGATCATGGTCGGAGCTGCCGCCGCCGAACCTGGCGAAAAAATCCTCGAAGCGGCTATTATCGAGGAAGCCGTTCAGATTGAAGCGTGCCATTTATTCAAACCTCTTACTCAGAGGCCTCACGAGCTACAAACGACCACCACGGATTTTGGGAATCGTGAGGTGATGCGCGCGGGGAGAACGTGAGGCAGGATTCCCTCACCCGCATCGAAGAATGAACAGCCAAACGGGTCCGTGGCTGGACGTGCGCGCGGCGGATTTGCGCGCGGCAGGGGCAATACGGTGACGCGAAAGGCGTTCGTGCGGCCGATTCTTAGGCGCGTGCCTCAATTCCGACGGCGATCAAAAACGTCTGCGAAAAATTGCGTACGACGTTGTTTCGTCTTGCGTATGAACGATTGCTTCGCCGACTGCGCGCGCGTAGTGGCTTGCATCATCACGTGACGAAAACGCGCGCAAAAAGTGCCACCGCACAAAAATGACGCGATCTCTTTCGAACGCGATTGATGTCAGGCGTCGTAACTTCAGAGTGCGCAATGGCAGCGATCGAAAGATCAGGCGCTGCAAATGTCGTGCGATTCGTGTTGTCCGATTCGCAGCAACGCGGGGGCCGTTCCTAAATTCAGTCTGGTCGCGCGACATCGTGCGAGTCGATTCTCGCGCTGGAGAAACTCCGTTGCCGGTCACCGCAGGTTGTAACCCGGGGACGGCCTCGGACTTCGATGGCGAAGCCTACCCGGAGTGGGCAGGGCAGCGGCGTCAAATAAGTCCGAATAATGGTTGCCGCCAGGCCACGATTGTTGCGTGACCGCAACAGTGGATGAACATTTGGTTAATCGCCCCGCCGGCTCTTGCTCGCGCCGCTTTTTAGCCACACCCCTCCATGAAACCATTTCTTTCATAGCTGATTGGCCTCAGCGCCGGTGAAGGCGACGGGAAATTGCTCCCGAGACCCACAGGGAGATGGCTGAGGAAACAGGTTCCGCGGATGGACGCCAAGACCGACATCAAGAAGAGGTTGCCGAGCCGTCACGTGACGGAGGGGCCGGAGCGTGCCCCCCATCGGTCCTATCTCTACGCGATGGGGCTGACCACCCAGCAGATCCACCAGCCGTTCGTCGGAGTCGCGTCCTGCTGGAATGAGGCCGCGCCCTGCAATATCTCGCTGATGCGCCAGGCGCAGGCGGTCAAGAAGGGCGTCGCGGCTGCCGGCGGCACCCCGCGCGAATTCTGCACTATCACCGTGACCGACGGCATCGCCATGGGCCATGACGGCATGCGCTCGTCGCTGCCATCCCGGGAATGCATCGCCGATTCGGTCGAGCTGACGGTCCGCGGCCATGCCTATGACGCCCTGGTCGGGCTTGCCGGCTGCGACAAGTCGCTGCCGGGCATGATGATGGCGATGGTCCGACTCAACGTGCCCTCGATCTTCATTTATGGCGGTTCGATTCTGCCGGGCAATTTCCGTGGCCAGCAGGTCACAGTGCAGGACATGTTCGAGGCCGTCGGCAAGCATTCGGTCGGCGAAATGTCGGACGAAGATCTCGATGAAATCGAGCGGGTGGCCTGCCCGTCGGCAGGAGCGTGCGGCGCACAATTCACCGCCAACACCATGGCGACGGTGTCCGAGGCGATCGGGCTGGCACTGCCCTATTCGGCCGGAGCGCCAGCGCCTTACGAGATTCGCGACGCGTTTTGCTCCGCAGCCGGCGAGCAGGTTGTAGAGTTGATCGCAGCCAATATCCGGCCGCGCGACATCGTCACCCGCCGCTCGCTGGAAAACGCCGCCGCCGTGGTCGCCGCCTCCGGTGGGTCGACCAATGCTGCGCTGCACCTGCCAGCTATCGCGCATGAGTGCGGCATTAAGTTTGACTTATTCGACGTCGCCGAAATCTTCAAAAAGACACCGTATGTCGCGGATTTGAAGCCAGGGGGCCGTTATGTTGCCAAAGACATGTTCGAGGTTGGCGGCATACCGCTTCTGATGAAGACGCTGCTCGACAATGGCCACCTCCACGGAGATTGCATCACCGTAACGGGCCGTACGATCGCCGAAAACCTCAAGAGCGTGAAATGGAATCCGCACCAGGATGTGGTGCGGTCCGCCGACAACCCGATCACCGTCACGGGAGGGGTTGTCGGGCTGAAGGGTAATCTCGCTCCGGAGGGTGCGATCGTGAAGGTCGCGGGAATGTCGAAGCTGAAATTTACTGGTCCTGCCCGCTGCTTCGACCGCGAGGAAGACGCCTTCGAGTCGGTCCAGAAGAAAACCTACAAAGAGGGCGAGGTCATCGTGATCCGCTACGAGGGGCCGCGCGGCGGTCCCGGCATGCGGGAGATGCTCTCGACCACCGCGGCGCTGACCGGGCAGGGGATGGGCGGCAAGGTCGCCCTGATCACCGACGGCCGGTTCTCCGGCGCCACCCGCGGCTTCTGCATCGGCCATGTCGGACCGGAGGCAGCCGTCGGTGGCCCGATCGCCCTGTTGCAGAATGGTGACATTATCGAGATCGACGCCGAGGTCGGCACTCTTAACGTAAAATTGACCGACGCCGAACTCGCCGAACGTAAAACTAAATGGGCGCCTCGACAGACTAACCATACGTCGGGTGCGCTGTGGAAATATGCCCAACAGGTTGGGCCGGCGGTGGATGGGGCTGTGACCCATCCTGGCGGTGCGCACGAGAAACAGTGTTATGCGGACATCTAGGCGTATCATTCTTGCGTTGATGTTGGGGGCCGCACCGGTGGCCGCTCCTGGATTCGCATTCGATGGCGCGCCGGTGAAGCCCGGCGCCACGCTGCCCATGGGGAGCCAGCCCGATGCCGCGCAAGCCGTCACGGCTCAGGCCTTGAAGAAGCTCCCGCCCGCAGCGCCGACGGCGACTGCGGTTGCCGCGCCATCCCTGAATTCGCTGCAATACGCCGCCGAGGGTGGCCATCCCGTCGCGCAGTGGAAGCTCGGCCGGATGTATGCCGATGGCGATGGCGTCATCAGGGACGATCTGCGCGCCTTCGAATATTTCAGCCGCATCGCCAACGCGCATGCCGAGGACAGCCCGTCGGCGCCGCAGGCGACGATCGTCGCCAACGCCTTCGTGGCGCTGGGACGCTACTACCTCAACGGCATCCCGAACTCCAAGGTCAAGGCCGACACCGATCGCGCCCGGGAGATGTTCTCCTATGCCGCGTCCTATTTCGGCAATGCCGACGCCCAATACGATCTGGCGCGGCTTTACCTGAAGACGCCGGACGCCTCGCGGGACGATTTCCGCTATGGCGCGCGCTGGCTTGGTCTGGCTGCCCAGAAGGGCCAGCATCAGGCGCAGGCCATGCTCGGCCAGATGCTGTTCAACGGCGATCGGTTGCCGCGGCAGCCCGCCCGTGGCCTGATGTGGCTGACGCTGGCGCGCGATAACGCTGCCGCCGACGAGAGCTGGATCCGGGAAAGCTATAACCGCGCTTTCGCCAAGGCCTCCGACGACGACCGGGCCGTGGCATTGCAGATGCTCGAGCACTGGGTGCAGGGCAAGAAGGACTGAGCGGCGGCAGCCGATCTGTGAAGCTGCCGTAGGGTGGGCAATGACGCTCTTGCGCCGTGCCCACCATTTCTCCGAAATTGTTGGCGTCGATGGTGGGCACGCTTCGCTTTGCCCACCCTACAGACTACCGCGCCGGATCGCTGCCGTGATCGGCAACGCATAGTCGGGAGATCGATTCCCTCAGGACATGGCAGGCCGCGACGGCATCGTCGGGGGCAGCATCCCGAATCGCCACCGTTGCCGTGCCGGTCGCGCTCAGGAGGTCTCCAGGTCGAAATCCGCCCAGACCGGCACGTGGTCTGACGGCTTCTCCCAGGCGCGCACATAGCTGTCGATGCCGACATTGGTCAGACGGTCGCTGGCCTGCGGCGACAGCAGGAGGTGGTCGATGCGGATGCCCCAGTTCTTCTGCCAGGCGCCCGCCTGGTAGTCCCAGAAGGTGTAGAGGTTTGGCTCGTCCGTCACCGCGCGCAGCGCATCCGTCAGCCCGAGGCCGAGCAGCGACTGGAAGGCTTCGCGGGTCTGGGGGCGGAACAGCGCGTCGTTGGTCCATGCGGCGGGGTTGTAGACGTCCGCCGCGGCCGGAATGACGTTGAAATCGCCTGCGAGCACCAGCGGTTCTTCTGCCTTAAGTCGCTCCTTCGAGTACTCAAGAAGTCGCGACATCCACTTGAGTTTATAGGGATATTTGTCGGTATCCGGTGGATTTCCGTTGGGCAGATAGAGGCAGGCGATCCGCATTACCCCGGTCTTGAGCGTTACCACGCCTTCGAGGAACCTGGCGTGGGCGTCCTCGTCGTCGCCGGCCAGGCCCGATTTGGTCTCGTCGAACGGCAGTTTCGACAGCAGCGCGACGCCATTGAAGGTCTTCTGGCCGTGGGTGACGACGTTATAGCCGAGCGCCTCGATCTCCAGCCGCGGGAACGCCTCGTCCATGCATTTGATTTCCTGCAGGCAGACGACGTCCGGCGAGCATTCCCTGAGCCAGGTCAGGAGATGATCGAGCCGCTGCCGGATCGAATTGACGTTCCAGGTTGCAATGCGCATGAAATGGCTCGGGATTGTAACTACACATTTTCTGGCAGTGGCATACCATGTGCAGCGAGGCTGTGATAACCGTTTAGAAATAAGGCGCAAACATCGCCGTCAAGGGGCTGGAGAAGACCGTCCCGTCCTTTAGGACTGGCGGGCATGAAAAAATATGAAAAAGCGTAGCCTGATACTTTTTGTTGGTGCCGTCGGCATCCTTGCCGCGGCCGGTTTCGTTACCCGCTCCTCGTGGATGGGGGGCAGCAGCAACGCCCAGGGCCCGCAGCGGCCGCGGATGGTTTCCGTCGAGCTGGCAAAGGCGGAGCGCAAAGCCATGCCCGTCGACGTCGATGCGATCGGAATGGTGACGCCGATCTCCAGCGTGGCGCTGAAGTCGCGGCTGGAGACCTCCATCGTCGCGGTGCATTTCGAGGACGGCGCCAAGGTCAGCGAAGGCGATCTGCTGTTCACGCTGGACAGCCGCCAGATCGACGCCCAGATCGAGCAGGCCGAGGGCGTGCTCGCCCGGGACCATGCGCAGCTCGAGGGCGCCCAGCGCGACCTCCGCCGCTTCACCGATCTCGTCGGCAAGGGCGCGACCACGCAGGTCAATGTCGACAACGCCAAGACGCAGTCCGACATCCTGGCCGGCTCCATCAAGGCCAATCAGGCTGCGCTCGACAATCTGAAGGTCCAGAAAAGCTACACCACGATCCGCGCGCCGTTTTCGGGCCGGATCAGCGTGGCCAACGTGAAGGTCGGAAATTTCGTGCGCCCGGCCGATACCGCCCCGCTTGCCGTCATCAACCAGATGGCGCCGGTCTACGTGACGTTCGCGGTGCCGCAGCGCGTGCTGGTCGATCTGCGCGAGTCGATGGCGAAAGGGCTGTCGGGCGTGACCGCGACCATCCCCGGCCATCAGCGTTCCGAGACCGGCAAGGTCGCGATGGTCGAAAACACCGTGGATATGGCCACCGGCATGGTCACCGTGCGCGGCATCATGAACAATGAGAACGAGAGTTTGTGGCCGGGGACGCTGGTCGCGGCCAAGCTCATCATCCGAGCTGAGGATTCGATCGTGGTGCCGACGGTTGCCGTGCAGCGCAGCCAGAGCGGCAATTTCGTCTTCGTGGTCAAGGACGGCAAGGCCAAGGTCCAGCCGGTCAAGGTCGACCGCACCGCGCAGGGCATGTCGGTGATTTCGGAAGGGCTCGCCGGCGACGAAAGCGTCGTCGTCGACGGGCAGTTGTTGCTGTCGGACGGGTCGCTGGTCGAGCAGCGGGCCAAGAAGGCCGGAGCATAGCCGATGACGCTCTCCGAGCTCTGTATCCGCCGGCCGGTCATGACGACGCTGATCACGGCGTCGATCATCGCGTTCGGCATTTTCGGTTTCCGCCTGCTGCCGGTCTCGGCGCTGCCGCGGGTCGATTTCCCGACCATTGCGGTGACCGCGACCCTGCCGGGCGCGAGCGCCGACACCATGGCGGCCTCGGTCGCCGGCGTCATCGAGCGCCAGCTTTCGACGGTTGCCGGCATCTCCTCGATGTCGTCGAATTCGTCGCAGGGCACCAGCACCATCACCATCCAGTTCGATCTCAACCGCAACATCGACGCCGCGGCGCTCGACGTGCAGACCGCGCTGACGATTGCGCAGCGCCGGCTGCCGGTCGAGATGATCATCCCGCCGAGCTTCCGCAAAGTGAACCCGGCCGATTTCCCTGTTCTGTTCGTCGTGCTCAACTCATCGACGCTGCCGCTGTCGGCGGTCCACGAATATGGCGACATCACCATCGGCCAAACGCTCTCGCAGATTCCGGGCGTGGCCCAGGTCAGTGTCTACGGCGCGCAGAAATTCGCCATTCGCGTCCAGGCCGATCCCGAGGCCGCCGCGGCCCGCGGGCTGTCGCTTGAGGACATCAGGACGGCGGTGTCCCGCGCCAATTCCTCGACGCCGGTCGGTACGCTGAACGGGCCGAAACAGGATGTGGCGCTGCAGGCCTCGGGCCAGATGGACAAGGCGATAGACTATCGCCAGATCGTGGTGGCCTGGCGAAACGGTTCCCCGGTCAAGCTCGACGAGGTGGCGCGGATCTACGATAGCGTCGAGAACGAGCGGGTCGCGAGCTGGCTCAACAACGAGCGTGCCATCGTGCTCGGCATCCAGAAGCAGCCGGACGCCAACACGGTGGCGGTGGTCGACTCCATTCTGGCGAAATTCCCGGCGCTGCGGGCGCAGATCCCGGCATCGGTCTCGATCAACGTGCTGATGGATCGCTCGATCTCGATCCGCCAGGCGGTGGCCGACGTCGAGGAAACCTTGCTGATCGCGGTCGGGCTGGTGATCCTGGTGATCTTCCTGTTCCTGCGCTCGGCGTCCGCGACCTTCATTCCGGCGCTCGCGGTTCCGATTTCGCTGTTCGGCACCTGCGCGGTGATGTACGCGCTCGACTATTCCATCAACAACATGACGCTGTTGGCGCTGACGCTGTCGGTCGGCTTCGTGGTCGACGACGCCATCGTCATGCTGGAGAACATCGTCCGCCACATCGAGCACGGCATGCGGCCGTTCGAGGCCGCGTTGAAGGGCGCGCGCGAGATCGGCTTTACCATCATCTCGATCACCTTCTCGCTGATCGCCGTGTTCATTCCGGTGCTGTTGATGGGCGGCATCGTCGGCCGCGTGTTCCGCGAATTCGCGGTGACGGTATCGGTCGCGATCATCGTATCCGGGTTCGTTTCGCTGACGCTGACGCCGATGTTGTGCGCGCGCGTGCTGCGGGCGCATGACCCGAACAAGAAGCCGAACGTCGTGCTTCGCGTCTTCGAGGCGATGTTCGATTCCTGGTTGCGCGCTTATGAATGGACGCTCGACTGGGTGCTGGCGCGGAAATTCCTGATGCTTTTGGTGACGCTGGCGACGCTTGGCGGCACCGTCTACCTCTACATGATCGTGCCGAAGGGCTTCTTCCCGCAGGAGGACACCGGCTTCCTGATCGGCGTGACGGAAGCCGCCACCGATACCTCCTTCGAAGCCATGAAAGAGCGGCAGCAGGCGCTGGTCGACGTGCTGAAGTCCGATCCCGCGATCGAATACATCAACTCCACCGTCGGCGCCGGCGGCCCCAACGCGACGGCGAATTACGGCCGCCTGTTCATCGCGCTGAAGCCGAAGAAGGAGCGCGACAATCTCAGCGCCATCGTCAGCCGGCTACGGCTCAAGGCCCGCGAGATTCCCGGTATGCAGGCGTTCTTCCAGCCGATCCAGAATCTCAATATCGGTGGCCGGATTTCCAAGAGCCAGTATCAATATGTGATGCAGAGCGGTGACACCGAGGCCCTCTACCGTCTGGCGCCCGAGATGCGCGACAAGATCGAGAAGCTGCCGGGCCTGCTCGACGTCACCACCGACCTCTACATCAAGAATCCGCAGATGACGGTCGACATCGACCGCGAGAAGGCCGCCGTCTACGGCATCACCGTCGATCAGGTCCGCAACCAGCTCTACAACGCCTACGGCTCGCGCCAGGTCGGCACCATCTACATGCCGTCGAACGACTACCAGATCATCCTGGAAGTGCAGCCGCAGTTCCGCGTCGATCCGTCTGATCTCTCCAAGCTCTACATGAAGACGCAGAACAACCAGACCATCCCGCTGTCGGCGGTGGCAAAGCTGGTTCCGACCGTCGGTCCGCTGCAGATCAACCACCAGGGCCAGCAGCCGGCGGTGACGATTTCGTTCAATCTGGCGCCCGGCATTTCGCTTGGCTATGCGGTCGACAAGATCACCGAACTCGAGCAGGCCTCGAACCTGCCGGCGACGATCGCCACCGGTTTCTCCGGCACGGCGCAGGTTTTCCAGGATTCGCTGCGCGGGCAGGGCGTCCTGATCCTCGCCGCGGTGTTCGCCGCCTTCGTCATCCTCGGCATTCTCTACGAAAGCTTCATCCACCCGATCACCATCATCTCGGGCCTGCCGTCGGCCGGCATCGGCGCGATCCTCACCTTGATGCTGTTCGGAATGGAAATGTCCGTCATCGCGATGATCGGCATCGTGATGCTGGTCGGCATCGTCAAGAAGAACGCCATCATGATGGTGGATTTTGCGCTGGAGCGCCGCCGCGTCGGCCTGAGCGCCGAGCACGCCATCCGCGAAGCCGCGCTGTTGCGATTCCGCCCCATCATGATGACGACGTTTGCCGCGATCTTCGGCACGCTGCCGATTGCGCTCGGCGCGGGTGCGGGCGCCGAATTGCGGCAGCCGCTCGGCATCGCCGTGGTCGGTGGTCTCTGCCTGTCGCAACTGCTGACGCTCTACATCACGCCGGTCGTCTATATCTATCTTGACCGCATCGACCGCCGCCTGCGGCGCAAGCTCGAGCCGCAACTGGAAGAAGCCGGCGAGGGCGAGCGGCCGCACGTGGTGGCGGCCGAATGACGACCTTCGAGCGCGTGATGCGATCGGCTGCGCGGGGCGCCGCTGTCCTGATTGCGCTGGCATGCGTTACGAGCGCCCTCAGTCCGGCCCGTGCGGATGAGCCTATCGAAATCTTCGACGCGCACCTGCATTACAACTGGGAACCAAAGCCCCATTACAGCGTCGATGAAGTGCTGGCGCTGTTCAGGAAGCACCGCGTCACCGGCATCCTAGCGACCAGCCGCCCGAATACCGGCACGCATGCGCTGATGGATGCCAAGCCCAAGGACCTGCAGATCGTTCCGTTCATCCGACCCTATCGGGTGCGCGCCGACATCCAGACCTGGTTCGGCGATCCCTTCATCTTCGACCTCGTGCAGGACGAATTCAAACGCGGCTATTACCGCGGCATCGGCGAATTTCATATCTCGGGCAAGGCGGCCGATACCGAGTGGGTGAAAAAGACCGTCGATTTCGCAGTCGAGCACGATCTTTATCTGCATGCGCATGCCGACGACATCGCCGTCGAAATCCTGATGCGGCACAATCCGCGCGCTCGCATCATCTGGGCCCATACGGGCTTTGGGCTTTCGACCGACCGTGTTTCGGAAATGCTGTCAAAATATCCAAAGCTGTGGGGCGAACTGTCCTACCGCGGCGGCATCGTCGACGGCGGCGGCAAGCTGACGGCAGAATGGCGCGCGCTGTTCGAGCGTTTCCCGGATCGTTTCCTGCTCGGCTCCGACACCTGGATCAATGAGCGCTGGGAAAGCTACGGCGCCATCATGGCTGGCTACCGCGCCTGGCTCGCGCAGTTGCCGCCAAAGATCGCGGCGCAGATTGCTAACGGTAATGCGAAGGCGCTGTTCGGCGGCGAACGCTGAGCGCGAGGCGCGAAGGTCGCCTCAATCCGTAGGTTCCCGGAGGGTTTCTGGGCCATTGACGGCGGTCATGCTCCGGTTTCTGACAAAGCACTAGAATTTGCGTTGCCGCGCTCGGCTTTGGCATGGAATTGCTTTTTGGAACCGCCCCCCGGCTGATGAAGATCACGAGATTAAGCGCTGAACCTTTCTTCCGTCGCTAAGACCTACAGTTGTGTCCGAGCCTGCATGCTGGACAATCCCAAGAATGTCAGCCGCTGGCGAGGCACGGGAAGCATGCCACATTCTAAATCCAGCAAACGCAGGAGGAGCACATGCGCAAATCTCTCGCCGTTTTCCTTTCTGGCGTGGCTCTGGCCATTTCGGCGTCGACCGCTCTAGCCGGCGAACAGGTGCTAGAGTTCAAGCTCATCGTCAAGCCTATCGATGTCAAGGTAACAGAAGCCGCCAACGTCGAAGGACAGACGGTCATGTCCGGCAAATTTTTTGGCGTCACCGTCTTCAAGGACGGCCGTATCGGGGTAAAAGACTTCGTCCATTCCGCAGACTTGCTTAAAGGCACGGGACCCTACTACGGCTACAGCACCTACACGTTCGAGGAGGGCTCGATAACGGCGCGTTACACCGGCGCGGTCAAAGACGGCCGGTCAAACGGCGAGTATACGATCCTGTCGGGCACGGGTGCGTATGCGAACGCCAAGGGCACGGGCACCATCGAAAACGCGCCGAACCCGTTCAAGGACGTCAACCTCTTCAACATAAAACTGGTCGTCAAAACGCCCGGTACGTAAGAGGCTTTACACCAGACGCGCCTCCGCCACTTTGGTGCCGTGAGGCGCGGCCTTGCATGCGCATGAATGGCAATGCGGGGGCGCTGAGCGCGAGGCGCGGGGCGCTCAATCCGCAAACTGATTGGCCGCCTTGATGATCGGCGCCCAGCGATCGACTTCGCTGATCAATTTTGCCTTCAGGGCTTCGGGCGTCGCTTCGTTCTGCGGGACGGGCTCGGTGTTGATGTCGTTGAAGCGTTTGACCAGGTCCGGGTCGCGCAACGCTTCCTGCAGCGTCTTGGACAATTTCTGGATGATATCGTCAGGCGTTCCCTTCGGCGCGTAGATGCCGTGCCAGGCGCCGACTTCAAAGCCTTTCAAACCGCCTTCATCCGCGCTCGGAAGATCCGGCATGGACGCGAGGCGCGACTTCGTGGTGATGGCGTAGGCTTTGACCAGCTTCGACGCGATCGGGCCGGTGGTGTTCGTCGTCTGGTCGCAGGAGAGGTCGATCTGTTTGGCAATGAGATCGTTCATGATCGGTGCATTGCCCTTGTAGGGCACGGCGAGGATTTCCTTGCCGACGGCGGTCATGAACAGCATGCCGCAAAGATGCGAAGCAGCCCCCAAGCCGGCATTGCCGAACGTCATCTTGTCGCCGTTGGCCTTGATGTAGGTGACCAGCTCGGCAAGTGTGTTCGGCGGCAGGTCGGGCCGGCCGATGATCGTCATCGGCGCATTGGTCACGAGTCCAACAGGCGCGAAGGCGGTCTTGGTATCGTACGCGAGCTTGCGGTACAGCGTGGCGGCCGTGGAGATGCCGATGTGGTGAATCAGCAGCGTGTAGCCGTCCGGCTCCGCGCGTGAGGCGCGCGTGGCGGCGATGGTGCCGCCGGCTCCCGTGGCGTTCTCGACGATGATGGTCTGGCCCAGCGATTTTGACATCGACTGCGCCGTCACGCGGGCGACGGTGTCGGTCGCGCCGCCGGCGGCAAAGGGGACCAGCAGCGTGATCGGCCGGCTCGGATAGTTCTGCGCCAGGGCTGCGGAACTGACCATGGTGAACGCGAGCGTGATCGCGGCTGTCATCTTCATTTGCATTTTCGCCTCCCTGAGTTCTTTTTCTGATTTGTCTCGCGGGCCATTTTTTGCCTCGCGATCGATCCGTCATGGCCGGTGACCGGCCGTCACACGTTCGAGCTATGGATCGCCTCCACGACGGCCGCGGTGACATCCTTCGTCGTCGCGGTACCGCCGACATCGGGCGTCGTGATGCCGGCGCCCGTGACCTTTTCCACCGCGCGCATCAGCCGTGCCGAGGCTTCGGCCTCGCCGAGATGATCGAGCATCTGCGATGCCGTCCAGAAACTCGCGACCGGGTTGGCGATGCCCTTGCCGGTGATGTCGAACGCCGAGCCGTGGATCGGTTCGAACATCGAGGGAAAGCGCCGCTCGGGATCGATGTTCGCGGTCGGGGCCACGCCGAGGCTGCCGGCCAGCGCGCCGGCGAGGTCGGACAGGATATCGGCGTGGAGGTTGGTCGCCACGATCGTATCGAGGCTCTGCGGCTTCAGCGTCATCCGCACCGTCATCGCGTCGACCAGCATCTTGTCCCAGGTGACATCAGGGAATTCTTTCGAGACCTCGTCGGCGATCTCGTCCCACATCACCATGCCATGCCGCTGCGCATTCGATTTTGTAACGACGGTGAGCAGCTTGCGCGGTCGGGACTGCGCGAGGCGGAACGCGTAGCGCATGATGCGCTGGACGCCGACGCGGGTGAAAATCGCGACCTCCGTGCCGACTTCCTCGGGCAGGCCGCGATGCACGCGGCCGCCGCAGCCGGCATATTCGCCTTCGGAGTTTTCACGCACGATCACCCAGTCGAGGTCGCCGGGGCCGGCATGGCGCAGCGGCGAGGTGATGCCGGGCAGGATCCGGGTCGGCCGGACATTGGCGTATTGGTCAAAGCCCTGGCAGATCGGCAGGCGCAGGCCCCACAGCGTGATGTGATCGGGAACATCAGGCGCGCCGACCGCGCCGAAATAGATCGCGTCGAATTTCTTCAGCGTGGTGAGCGCATCCGTCGGCATCATCACGCCGTGCTTGCGGTAATAGTCGGAACCCCAATCGAAGGTTTCGACATTGAACCTCACGTCGCCCAGGCGCTTCTGCAGGCTCTCCAGCGCCGTGACGCCGGCGGCGATCACCTCGGGGCCGATCCCGTCGGCTGGAATGGCCGCGATTGAATATTCACGCATCGAAATCTCCTTGGGAACGGTTGGGCCCGTAAGCCCGTCATTGCGAGCGCAGCGAAGCAATCCATAGGGCCGCAAATCGAGGCATGGATTGCTTCGTCGCTTCGCTCCCTTGCGCAAACGCTGCGCGTTTGTCGCAGGCAATGACGGCGAGTTCAGCCTTGCTCTCAAGTCATCCTGCGGCCGTTTCTGTTGATGGGCAATTGCCTCGCGTTTATACAAAAAATTGATATAATCGCTGCGGGAGGGCCGATGGATCTTCATCAATTGCGCTGTTTCGTGGCGGCGGCCGAGGAGTTGCATTTTGGCAGGGCGGCACAGCGGCTCGACATGCTGCCATCGGCGCTTGGCCGCTTCATCCGGTTGCTCGAAGACGATCTCGGCACACGGCTGATGACGCGCACGACGCGCAGCGTCGCGCTGACGGACGATGGCGCCGTGCTGCTGAAGGAAGCGCGGACGCTATTGGCGCAGGCCGATGCGCTGGCCGGCCGGTTTCGCACGCGTGGCCGGAAGCGGGCCGCGATCATTCGCGTCGGCGCCATCGACAGCGCCGCCGCTGGCCTGCTGCCGCGGCTGCTCCATGATTTTCGCAAGCGTCAACCCGACGTCACCGTGCAACTGGTCGAGGAAAAGACGGTCCGCCTGCTGCCGCGTCTGTTGTCCGGCCGGCTCGATCTCGCCTTCGTGCGCCCGCCGGAGCGGCCCGACAAGCGGCTGGAATTTCTGTTCCTGCTGCACGAGACGGCCGTCGTCGCAGTAGCTGACCGTCATCCGCTGGCATCGCGCAAGCGCGTGACCATCGCCGATCTCGAGAACCAGCCGCTGATCGTGCCCGAACGCCGCTCGCGTCCGCACAGCCATGATCTCACCATGAAACTGTTCGCCGAGGCCGGGTGTGAAGCGCGCGTGGCGCAAATCGCTGACGAGAAGCAGACCATCGTCAATCTGGTCTCGGCAGGATTGGGCGTCGCCATCGTCCCGCGCTGGACCTCGCGAATGGCCACGCGCGGCGTCCGCTTCATCCGTCTCGCAGCCTCCGACATGAACAAGCTGCCGCTGGCGGCCGCCTTCACCCGCGGCACGCGCGATCCGGTCAGGGATGACGTGCTGGAAATGCTGAAAGCCGATCTGCCGCGCTACGCGCGGGAGGCGTAGATGTCTCAGTTGCCAAACCTCGCTAGAGCCACAGCCGTCATTGCGAGCGAAGCGAAGCAATCCACGTCTCCGCAAGCCGCGCTAAGGATTGCTTCGCTTCGCTCGCAATGACGATGTGGAGGCAGCCGTTGCGCCAAAACGCCGATTTTCCCAGGCGGATCAACGTGATTTGGGTCGTCCAGTCTCGTTTGCGAAAATATTCCGCTTCCGTTGTCGGGCAAATCACCGGCATAACTCCGCGCGTCTCACGGCAGATGAGGGGCGTTGGCCATCGTCACGAACGTGCGGTGAGATGCGA
>NZ_JAHEAG010000033.1 GCF_018596315.1 Bradyrhizobium sp. SRL28
ACGCCTCCAGATATCGTCTCCGGCAGAATCGCAGCTGCCACTTCAGCCTGATCTGAGTTTCCGGTGAGCGTGATCATCGGACGACTTCTCCTCAGTCAATGCGCCTTTATAGAGGAGACTACGCATGTATCGTGCCAAAGGAGAAATCGTTCTCTGTCAGTATGCTAACCCTAACACTGCTATGTCACTCATCCGACATTGTCGGACATCTAACGTACTTGCGTTATCCACTCCGATCGGATTCGCCAGCTCCGCTCGCAGCCACAAATGGCATCTGGACGAAGTCGTTATCTCGATTCCCGGCGAACAACGTTGGTTCTGGCGCGCTGTCGACCAGAATGGCCTCGTTCTCGACGTCTTGATCAAGCGCCGACGAGATTCGCGCGCTGCGCAGCGGCTCATGAAGAAGCTCTTGAAATCCACCGACACGTCGCCGCGCGTGATGATGATCAGCGACAAGCTCCGTTCGGTGCTGCAGGGGCGAAGATGGCCTTTCACGTCCGCAGCACAAATCTCTCAACAATCGGGTCCGAGAATTCTCATCAGCCGGCCTGGCGACGCGATCGGATCATGACGCGTTCAAATCGTCCCGTCAGCCTCAACGGTTCCGTCAGTTCACGATCGGGTCGCGAACTTTCCCACATCCCCTATCCCGGATCCGTCACTGTCGACTTCCGTCGAGCTTCGCGCGAGCCAGCCTTTGCGACTTGCCGTGAGACTCCACGACAAACGCTATCGCCGAATCAATCGTCGATTTGAAGAGAATGCGCGGCAGCAAGGCTGCAGGCAAAAAAGAAGCCCTCTGTCTCCGATCGCGATCGAGGTGGTGCGTCGGACCGGTGCGGCGCGCTGGCGGGTTTACGATTGGCGATGACGCTTGGGACAGAGAGGCGCATTGCTGCCGTGCGAAGCCTCGCAGTCGACATCCTTGCCGCTGGTTGTGGAAGGGCCGTCGGAGGAGCGTCACGATCCGGCGATCAAGGTCGAAATTGCGATCGGCGACGTCGTCGTACGGATGGGGAACAGCTATCTCGAGTGATCCGCCGCGGTACGGGCATCACGATGATTGCAGCGGGCGCCAAACTGAAGATTTAGTCGTCCGTTAACAAGCGGGATTGAGAGCGAACCGAGATTGCGAAGGCGCGCAAAAGGACGATCAGGATGAAGTGCAAGAGCTTACTGAGCCAGGCGAGGATGCGACGGAATATACTATGGGGTGACCGGCAGAGGCGTGAGAGTATTGATGCTGGTCATGAGCAATGGAGCACCCCATGCAAAAGGCAAACGATCTCGGCCGGTCTTCCACGGCCCTTGAACAGAATAGTACGCTGATCGCGGTCATGAGCCTCTCAAGCTGGCTGGTCGCTGAAATCGTCCTCGGGCTGGATCGTCATCTGTTGAAGAAGTTTGGCGCCGACGAAGAAGACGCGCTGCTCCGGTTGCTACACCGCTGGCGCGAGGAGGCGGCAAACTTTTGGCACGCGATTACACGCATAGCGGTCGCCTTTGAAGGCAGTCGCGATGGTTTTTGGCCGGCGAGCGTGATTCATTGGCTCCGACGAGATTCGGAGACGGTGCGTGCGCGTTGCCTCGACAATCGAACGGGCGAGTTGTTCAGCTACGTCGACCTGGAGTCGCGGGTGCGGCGCGATCATCCGCTGCGAGCGATCCGGAGGATGGTGAACGAGCCGCTGTCAGAGCTGGAGCGCGAGTTTGCCGCGCTCTATTCGCCGATTGGGCGGCCGTCGATCCCGCCGAAGAAGCTGCTGCGGGCGATGCTGTTGCAGGCGTTTTATTCGATCCGCTCGGAGCGGCTCCTGATGGAGCGGCTGGAATACGACCTGCTGTTCCGCTGGTTCGTCGGCATCGGCGTCGACGACGCAGCCTGGGACCATTCGGTGTTCTCGAAGAACCGCGACCGGCTGCTGGAAGGCGACATCGCGGCGAAGTTCTTGGCGGCGGTGCTGGCGCAGCCTATGGTGAAGAGGTTCTATCGAGTGATGACTTCTCGGTCGATGGTACGCTGATCGAGGCCTGGGCCTCGATGAAGAGTATCAAGCCGAAGGACGGCTCCGGCGAACCGCCGGCGCAAGGCGGCGGCCGCAATGCCGATGCGGACTTTCCACGGCCAGAAACGCTCGAACGACACCCATGCTTCGACTACCGATCCAGACGCCAGGCTGTATCGCATGGGCAAAGGCAAGGAGACGAAGCTGTGCTTCATTGGGCACGGGCGATGGAGAACCGCCACGGTCTGCTGGTCGACGCCTGCCTGACGCAGGCCGACGGGCATGCCGAGCAGGTGGCCGCGCTGCACATGATCGAGCCTCGTGCTGACCGACCGACAGCGATCACGCTTGGCGCCGACAAAGCCTACGACGTGGAAGACTTCGTCAACGAGCTGCGCTCGATGAACGTGACGCCGCATGTGGCACAGAACACCAGCGGCCGCCGCTCTACGATTGACGGGCGAACGACCCGGCACGGCGGCTATGCTGTCAGCCAGCGCATCCGAAGCGGATCGAGGAGGCATTCGGCTGGATCAAGACGATCCCGGGGCAACAGAAGACCCGGTTCCGTGGCCGTGACCGCGTCGCATGGGCCTTTACCTTCGCTGCCACCGACTACAATCTGGTGCGGTTGCCCAAGCGGATCGCGGAGACCGGCTGATGGCCAAGGTGCCCGGCTTCGCCAAGGCCTTTGCAGGCCGCTGGCGCATCGTCGAGATGGACGTCTGGACAACGAGTACCTCGATCTTCTCGAGGAAGCGCATCTCACCTTCCAGGGCAAGTCCAATGGCGAAATCGCGTTTGGGGCTCTCAAGAGCTTCTTGGACGTGCGCTACGGCACCCGCGACGGATCGGCGTGCGCGGAGTTCTCATGGGAAGGGCACGACGAGAACGATCCGTCCTGCGGTCGCGGATGGCTATGATCGCCACTGCAGACAGGCTCCTCGGCCACTTCTACATCCACAATGGCGACGATTCTGCCTTCATTCTTGGCGGAATAGAACCCGGCGTCTGCTGCGACCAGGCGCGGCGTGCGGCCGAGCTTGGCTTGGTGGATTTCGATGGCCGGAACCAACAGGTCCGAATCGCTCGGCCGCCGATCGTAGACTTCGTAGTCGATCACGATTTGGTTTTCGGCCTCCTGCAGCTTGACCATCTTGCCGAACTCGTTGGGCTTGCCGGCCTTACCCTTTCGAATGATCTCCGTCGAGGGCTCGAACACGCTGAAGAGCTTGTCCTCGGCCCGTGTGTTGCCGCGGAAGATGCGTTCCCGGGTCTGCCGCATCACCTGTCGCACGAGCGGCATCATCGTTTCCAGCTCCTGCCGCAAGCCTTTCAGCGCCAGCCGCTTCAAGATGCCCTTGGCCCGCTTCACGCCTGCGGAGATCTCATGGGAGAAGCGCTTCGCTTGCCCCACTACACGGCTCGTCGAGTTCAACAGCCGCCGGTAGCGTTGCTTGAGCTTCTCGTGATTGAGCGGTCCTTTGGCACGCGCGGTTCGCGCGATATCGAGCAGGCGCAGTTTTACGCTTTCGCGTTCGGTCGCGCAGCTTCGTTCCGGCCGTGCCCACGATCCTGGTGATCTTCTTCATGGTGCGGATCAACACCCTAACCCCGTCGCCCAACAACGTGCTGTCGGTCGGGTGGTGGATGTTGGTCTCCACCACTGTCGTATCCACGCGCATTCTGCGTCCCTGCGTCACCCCTTGTTCCTGCGCGATTTGCACGATCCGGTCGTGGATCTGCTTGATTGTCTCCGGATCCACAGCCAAGCCCCAGCGCCCCATTGTCTTCGCGTCCGGCGTCTTGCCGCCGCCCACCCGGGTGAAGTCGCGATACACCAGATTGGCGCGCACTTCGCGTTCCAGCACGTGATAGCTCCAGTTGCGAACGTGCTTGAGAATCAACAATCGCAAAACCACCTCGGCCGGTGCGCCCAGCCGACCACGACTGCGGCTCTTGGGGTGTCGTCTCGCCAGCGGCTCTACACCGCACCTACGATCTGTTCATCCGCCAGAACCCGGTCAGCATGTGCCATCCAACCTTCGCGAAGATCGCTCACTTCCCCGGCGATCAAGCCGTCGCCGAAGCTCAGTTGCGCTCTGCGCATCTCAATCACGTTTCGTCCTCCCGCCCCGCGGCACCGCCGCATCAGGGCGCAACAGCTGATGATTGAGTTCGCAGATCGCCTCGATCGTTTCTTTCAGTTTCTGATAATTCTCCAGCCAACGGCGCACTTCGGCAACGCGCTCACGGCGCACGCTGAACTGGCGCACGCGTCCACCCGCATAGCTCACGGTCAGGACATGCACCTGGTGCCCTTCGCCGCGCGCGCATTTCGGGCAGCCGCTCTTGTGACGAACGGTGCGCTTCAGCAACGAACCGCGCAGCAGCTCACCAGTGACCGGCAGCTTCCCGACAAGCTTCTCGCGCGTTTGAAGGGCTCGATTGCGAATCATTCATACAAATGAATCAGCACCGCCCACGCAAGTCAACGTCGACCTCGTCCGACGTTGCACTTTTCGCCCTACCGACCGACTCCGCACAGCGATCAAGGTCGGTCAATTTTGCGCCGGAAAGTAGCTAACCGAATTGCTCGACTGGCTTCAGCTTTATGACTTTGGCCAAAACCAGCACGTTGAAGAAGAAATTGATGTTTGGTTTGCCGAAAAGCACAGCCGGCTCGATAAGGCTGCCCGCCTCCTCAACCCTCTTGGTAAGGGCTGCCGGAGACTGCCGCTGCGAGCGTGCTGTTCGGGCCTCTGCAAGAGCTCCTTCAAGGTCCGATTCCATCGTCATGGTAGGACGCGTCGAGCACGACAGTGCGCACGTTCGGATTTTGGCACCCGGTACGTAATATATGCTGCAAGAAATCGACGAGTTCTTTGGAATAGGAATGCCCGCCATCGGTGATGACCCGCAATCTTTCGGTCATCACCCCGCGGTCATGCGTGCGAGGTTCCTCACGGTGATAAATGCCGGCGTCGGTCGTGCTGCGCCGTGATAGCCCCGCAAGATCACGGGTTCGACAGCCTCAGTAAGCTTCTCGATGTACTACTCGATGCGGGCGGTGGGCCCCCTTTTTGAGCACGCGTAATCGATCGGCATCATCACAGCACACATCGTGGAAAGTACCAGGCTTTTTCGCATACCGGGCTTGAGGCGTTTGAGCGTCGGGACAGTTACGATGCAGCTATCGAGTTCAATGGCGGCCGGTGCCGATAGGACGATTTTGGAGCTCCTGTTGCCGCTGAGTGAAAAGGGCGGCACAACCGATCGATTTCGGAAGCGACCCGAGTGGCCGGCTCTAGCAAACCGCCGCCGCTCGGCGGCGTTCAGACACTTTACGGCCGCCCGGTAGTCCGCAGACGCTTAGCGCTTGCATTGTCTATCTCTCACCCTCCCCTGAAACAAAATAGCCGATGGTGTTTCAGCACGAGCTGTCTAAAAGATGAAATCCGAAGAGAACGTTGTGCGTGATATTCAATGTGCTCCCTTCAAGGTCTGTCTGGTTATGGCCGCCATCTATCAAGCCGCTCGCAACCAGCGAACTTTCTGCCGCATATCGCCGCGGCACCTTACTGGACCGCGCAGGAAAGTATGGGAGCTGTTACGCATTCTCGCCTTTCGGCGGATAGCCCCTTGCATTTTCTTCGCCGCTTCACCACGCTGGCAGGTGAAGTGCAGCGATGCCAAGTCTCGCGGCAGCCCAAGAGCTTGACTCTGATGTGCCGAAGCCGCGCGCTCCACTGTGCTTCGCCGAGATTGCTGACTGTAGCGATTCAACCGGGCGGCCGACGGGGGGTGTAGATTCGCCCGGATTCATCAGCCGCCAAGCGAGATCCGACATCTCGTTGCGGGCCTTACGCGGCTCCGTCGTGAGTTGAGGCAGATTGTCCGCAGGTAGCCCCTGCCCCACGGCAAAGGAGCTTGCTATCCTTTATCGTAAAACCGCTTCAGCAGGACCACGCCTACACCTTTTTGAAGTTCCCCTATCTGCCGTAACGCTGCATCGCTTTCTGGGCCGCACGGAAGCCGCCTTGCTGACGATAGGATGCTGATTAGCAGTTGGAGCAGTTCCTCAATGGTGGCCGCGTCATCGCCCTTTTGAAGCCCGTCACTCATGCGAGCAGTCTCCTCCATCGCCTTCCAATCTTCTGGAAGCGGGACTTCTCGACAAAAAAGCATCGGTCGAGGGTTTAAAGCTGCCGGTACAGTGAGGCCGCAGACCGAAGAGTTGGAACAGGCGATGAACGGTGCGTTTGGCAATTTCCGTCTCTTTAGATGGGCGCACGCTCCAATGGATTGCGGCTTTGGGCTTGCGAGCAAGTGTCTTGCTGATCAGCTCGGCCACAGCCTCATCCTCAACCGTGCGGGGGTCCGCCGGTACGCGTCTCATCGTAGATGATCCTCGATGCGATTTGCGATAAAGCGATTGGGCCGTTTGCCGATCGTATGGGGCCGACCACCAAGCCGCGTCGCCAAGACGACGTTGCTCGGCTCGCGTTGGCAGGCCAGCACGATCTCTGTTCGCAGCGTCAGCGCCGCGGCAGCGAGCGCGACCGTGTTATGGCCTTGAGCTGCGTGTCTTCGTCGCTGGAAATCGTCAGCATCGCCTTCGCCTGTCCGGTGCGCATCGATATCTCCTTCATCGGATACGCGGAACCCATGCAATAACCATGCTACGAACTTGCGGGACAAAACGCTAGCAGCGAGGCGGGTCACGGTTCTCTTCATCCATTGGCCGGGGAATGACCTGGGCAAACATCAACCGCGATGTTCTCGTGACGGGAACTTCGATCACTCGCGGAGAGCTGCAAACGATGCGCCGGCGGTATTGTCGACCAGCCCCCCGTAACTCGATCTGAATCTACGTGCATCGGGCGGTCGGCTATCGCCGGAGCAGCTCGGGAATGAAAGGTGCCACCACATCGAGATCGGGGGTGCCGCGATGGTGCCGGATTTGGTGTGTGCCTTGCTTCACGAGAGAAAACACACGCGTAGCCGCCAGCATGCCTTTGGATCGACGCTGCAGGTTGTCAGATCTCCGACATCTCCGTCTTGAACCCGACGTGTCTGATGTTGAAAGATGGAAGGTCATCTGATGACTATCGCCTCTCGTGCTGATCCGAACGGACGCCTGACGATCATACGCCGCTGTGCCGTTGGCTCCGACCTAGGCGCTCGACCTCACGTATCGTTAGGCGCTGCTTCTTCGCGCGCGCTGGCCATCGGGGCTAGCCGGCTATCTGGTCGAATTATCGGCCCAATTTGGTGACCGTCGCGCCGGTTTTCCCGATCCCTTTGGCGCTCTTGCCGCCAGGTAGTCGTTCGCGGCTCGTTTTCGCGGCTGGCACGGTGCTTGCTGGAGATCACTTGCTAAATGCGAGGTTTGCCTATGAAACCCGGTGACGTCACCTGCGCACCCAAGCGCTTCGTATCTTCTTGGAAGGACGAGATCGTATCCGCGATCGTAGAGAAGTTTCACCAAACCAATGATCGAAGGCAGTCTCGATGAGACTCTTCGAAGTTGAACCTGCCGGATCGTCGATCCTCAATCAAGCTAATGCTGCACCGAGGCAAGGGGCACCGGCGAGTTTCAGGCGTATCCCATCGAAAATGGTACGGATCAGCCGCGATCCGTGCGTGGCCGCTTTTGCCTCGCACGAACAGCGCACCAACGGGCCGATTGCCGCGGATTTTGATGATTAGCAATCTAGCGTTCACCCATTCCGGGTCGCAGCTGAATGCGTTTGTTTGGTGAAGAAACCGCAAAGGCTGGAACATCCATGAGCGAAACGACCTTGATCGATAATGTCATTCCGCGTACCGATATCGTCAAACGCGCAGCGCGCATCGGCGCCGAAATCAGAAATATCAAGGTCTCGAGCGATTTGCCGGACCAGACGATCGCTGCATTCAACAGCTTGCTGCTCGACCACAAGGTGATCTTCTTCCGCGACCAAGGTCATCTCGATGACGCCGAGCAGGAGCGATTTGCTGCCCGTTTCGGGAAGCTGGTGCCGCATCCGATGCTCGGCGTTGCCAAGGGAACGGCATCGCTCCTCGAGCTTGACTCCGCGCGCGGCGGTGGCCGGGCCGATGTGTGGCACGCCGATGGGACCTTCGCCGATTCCTATCCCAAGATTTTGGTGCTGCGGGCCGTTGTGATCCCACTATTCGGCGGCGATACGGTCTGGTCGAACGCCGCGGCCGCTTATCTCGACCTGCCGCCACCGCTGCAACGGCTTGCAGACGAGCTCTGGGCCGTTCACAGCAACGTCTTCGACTATGCCGGAATGGCCCGAGTCCGCGAGGTCGATAAGAAGCATTTTGACGAGGTCTTCACCAGAACCAACTTCGAGACTGAGCATCCCGTGGTGCGTGTCCACCCCGAGACCGGAGAGCGGACGCTAGTGCTCGGCGCTTTGGTACAGCGTTTTCTTGGCATCCCCAAATATGACGGCCAAAAGCTGTTGGATATATTCCAGTCTCATATCACCGCGCCTGAAAACACCGTGCGCTGGAACTGGAGGGAGGGCGATGTCGCGATCTGGGATAACCGCGCCACACACCATTATGCGGTCAATGATTACGGCGACCAGCATCGCGTCGTTCGTCGCGCCACCATCGAGGGTGACGTGCCCGTCAGCATTGATGGCCGGTGCAGTGTAACGCGCGTAAGGTCACCAAGCAGCCGCCCAACGAAGACCGCCTAACGCGTTCGCAAATTCACGGAGATCCTACCGTTATAGACTATGCTCCCGCGTTCGTTGCTTGTGCTAGTTGAGGTCAAACGGCCAGCGCGGGTCTGACGAAGATCTGGTTTTCGCGAGCCTCATCGAAAGACGTACAGCCCTTCGCCGCCACGGCCTGTAGGCCACGAGGTGTGCGCGACGGCCGAGGTAATCAACGTCGAGGGAAAACGAGTTGACTTCAAGGTGCCGGCAAGCGACGGGATAGAGGAGATCGGCAGCGGCACCTATCAACGGGTGGTGATCGATCTTCGTTCGTCCAGCGAGTGCCTTAAAAATGAGGAGCTCCTAACGCAACGGTCGGCCTGACATTGCGGCCAGCTTGTGATACAATGCATGCCGGACCTGCTCGTGAGGAAGCGGTAGCGCCTTGCGATGGGAAAAGGAGAATAATCGGGTGCGACCAGAAGGCGAGCATAGCGTGGCTTCTCACTGGCAGTATCAGGTTAGGTTCGATGTGAATGATTCCGCCACGGCGGAATCGGTAGGCCGAAAACTTCGTGTTCCGGCACTGGCACCGCTGTTCGATATCCTCGCCAAGCATCGCGCTGCGCCGAAATGCCAGTTCGATGCCTTTGCGGAGTATGTCGCCGCAGCAGAAGAGCACGGCGTTGAAAACTATCCGCTCTACCAGTGGACAAAGGCGACGATTGAGAATCCAGCGAAGAAGGAAAAGTATTTGAAATCCTTTGCACTCTAGGTAGACGACCGGGAGATCTATGCCAAGGAGATTGCCGACGCGCTGGAGGCGGACTTGCAACCGCTCACCACTAGCGGGCTCATCACGCGAATATCGAAGTACGATACCAACCCCGCCAACAATCCTCAGCCGCGGCAGGGCCCCCGCGATTAGGGCTGGGAGCGAGCTGAACGCCGGCTATTGGCCCCAAGCCGAAGACCATCACTAAGGACGCGCGGTCCACTTTCTGGGGGATTGTGTCGCAAAAGTCGATTTTCGCCGATGACCAAAATTCTGCGGGCCGTGGGCGCGACTTTCGTATACAAAATGTGGGGGTACCTCACGGCCTCACGCAAAATTCACAGGCAACTTCGATACCACGATTGAGGTCATACGAATCAGCGATCGCTCGCTGCTTAGTGCTTTCGCGAAAAATCTTGAGCCCTGCAACTTTCGACTTTTGCAACACTATCTGGGGTGAATCGGACAGGGTTGGCGCTGGCCTTCGACCGATGCTTGTGGGCCCAACTCGAACGTGTCAGCCTCGCGGGGCGGATCCGACGATTGTGATCAGAAGAGCGCTGGGGTCGAACCTCAATCAGCCGCATAGAACGCCTCCCGAATGGGATTCGAGATCGCGCCGGAGCCAATAATCGCCGTCTTGGTCATGAACCGCTCGGTGACAAACGATTCCAGGCTGTTTCCCGTCACTTTCTCGATCACGGCTTTCAGCACGTCCGTCGTAAGCGAGTATTCCCAGCCTGTACCAGGCTGATAACAAGCGGAACGGAGGCGAGACGCTGCATTGCTTCGACGCAACGAAGGGGGGCGCCCAAAATGCCAGAATTGACAAATGGAGGCTCTGTCCAAACTTTCGACCGCTCCATCGCACAGAGAGGTCATTGCCGGCTACTGCAACGTCGGCAATTTCGGCAGCGCCGATCGGATGGACTACAGTAATCTTATCCACCAAGGTTCCGCCGCGTCGTGCTCGCGTTTGGCAGCTTGGCGATGAAGTGTTCGGCGTCATGCAGCGTTTGGGACTGCTCCTTAGCTGGAGGGTTAGCGGTGGCGCAGTACGACATCGCTCTCCCCCACTCGTCAGTGCAGAGGTTTACCTACTAGACTAAGACTAGCAGGCTGCGGAAAAAGTATCGCGGATCGGCTGCGATTGTGATTCCTTTGTCCTGTTGAATCGGGGCAGAGGACAGCCGATGCGCGGAGAAGATGAGGCGTCAGAGGGCCTTTTTTCGTACGTGAGCTGCTCGGCGCGGGTTCCTAAAGATCACCCGCTGCGGGCCATGAGGCGGCTTGTCGATGGGGCACGTGAGGCGCTCTCAGGCGATTTCGCGAAGCTTGGCCAGCCTTCGATTCCGCCAGAGAAGCTGTTGCGGCGCTGCTTTTACAAGCGTTCTACTCGGTGCGCTCAGAGCGCCAGTTGATGGAGCAACTCGATTACAATCTGTTGTTTCGCTGGTTCGTCGGGCTGTCGATGGACGCGCCGATCTGGGACGTGACGGTATTCACCAAGAACCGGAAGCGGCTTCTGGAAGGGGATGTGGCGGCGAAATTCTTCGGCGCGGTGTTGGACCAGGCTGAGGTGAAGCAGCTCCTGTCGAACGATCACTTCTCGGTCGATGGCACGCTTATCGAGGCGTGGGCATCAATGAAGAGCTTCCGACGCAAGGACGGCAAGGACAAGCCGCCGGATCCAGGCCGCAATGGCGAGCGCGGCTTCCACAAGGAGAAGCGCTCCAACGAGACGCATGGATCAACCACCGATCCGGACGCCAGGCTCTATCGCAAAGGTGATGGCCAAGGCGCCAAGCTCTCCTTCATGGGGCATTGGCAAGCCGTCCGCACATCGCAGGATCGCGCGGCACCGCTCAGATAGCGACCGCGCAACACGGTGACGACGGACTTGTCTCTCCAAGTACGTCCGCTCCTGCGCACTCAGCACCAACGGCTCGATCGGTCGGCCTCTCACAGCTGCATTCGCCACAAGCGCTCTCCTCTACAGAGAGATTCGAGTATCATTATAATGTGACGAACTTGCGTTCCAGATGACTAGAAGGGTTGCAGTACCACCGCTCGAAGCAGCTTCTCTGGTGCGATCGATGGCCGCCCGAAGTCCACGTAAAGCGCCGTGAAAGCCTTCGACACTCAACGCCGCGTTTGCTATTACCCGGATCGTTCGCAGCGGATGATCACCGCGGAGGCGGGCTTCCAAATCCACATAGCTGAATAGCGATCCATGCTGCTCGTCAGAGCGGCGCATCTCCATTTCCCGATTCAATCACTCCAGAGAATTATGCCAAACGCCTGCCCGCTAGTGACTTCTTCAACAACCTGTTAGAGCTATCGCGACGTTCGAGAAACGGCCCGCTCGCAAGCCTTCCCGTCCGGACGCCCTGGGAGACTGTCGAGCGTTCGGCGAAAATGCTCTGGCCAAGCCTGTGCAACGGCAACTTGAGGCGTGGGCCGATCTCTGCAAAACCGGCCTTCAAATAGAAGGCCAAGCTGCGGTTGCGGCTCCACGTCGGCTGCCTCGGCGCCCCCAGTTCAAGCTGACCCCAGCCTTTTACCGTCCCCAGGCTCACGGCAGCCTCAATGAGGCGCATCGCGATCCCAGACGATCGCTGGTCCGGCACCACGTAGAGTTCGGTAATGATGCCGTAGGTTCCGCGCGCAAAAAGGGCCGCGCTTTCCGACAACATGATGATGCCCACAGGACGAGCCTCCGCGAAAGCCAGAAACCCATAGACGCGCTCTTTTATGAGGAGGTCGACAGCAAGCTGGGTATCTAGTCCGGCCTGCACTTGGCCGCCCTCAAGTTCGGCAAGTAGGGCAGCAACCATGTGGGTTACCGTTGTGACGTCATCGACAGACACTTCGCGCGTGGTCACCATGTCACATCCTCGTCCAAGCTCAAGCAACATGCCAGCTAGTTCAGTAGCGGCGCCGGAGGCTGCTGCAGCACCCAGCCTGAGGCTGATACACCCTCTGGTTGAAATTAATATGACGCCTTAGTTCACAATGAGGTGATAAGATGTTCGTGTCGCTCCTGGCCAAAAATATCACAGAAAATCGAAAGATAACCTGTCGACCACATCGTCATGGTCGTCTGGAGCGCTCTCTTCTTTGGACCTGCGTGCCGCCCCCACATCGGGGCCCTCGTGTTCGTGCTGGGACGTCGCAGGAGCGCGGCTGACCGTTTGCGAGCAGCCCCGCGCATGTCGATCTATTCTCCCCCTTCGTGAACAGCTCGAGCGGCTGGCCGACCAGCGGCATCTGGGCAGCGTCAACAAAAGGACGCACACAAGTCATTAACAAGCTCTGCGCGTAACGGAATCACGATGTCGAAGATGTTGTTGCGCATCATGAGCTCCCTGACCGGCATCATTGCTTGATAATCAATCCTCTCAAAGAATTTTCGAATGCGCGAGTCTAAGATGAACCATTTTTCGTTGAGAGGAGATACTCAATTTTTCTTAATTTCGCAGCAGACGCATTGTTTGTTGCCGTGCGGTGACGAACAGCGTGCACGAACTCGTTACCTAACGAATTCGTACAATTCTGCTCCCTGCGTGCGCGATTGCAAGCGAGCGGCTCTCCTGTTCCTCCAACGACAATTGTCTCCATTCTGTCGAAGCGATTTGCGGCCACCTATCGCATGGTCGCTGAAAGCCCTCTCAAATCGTCGCCAGTCCGCGCTTTGCGGCATCATCTATCGTCCACTTGAATCACTTGCGTTTGCGACTTCGTCCGTTTGTTGAAATATTCTTCTAACGCCCCCGCCGACATCCACAACACGCGCGTCCTGTTGTGCTCAGTCGCCTCGCGAATAATAGAGACATCGCGTTCCGAAATATTATGAATAGACGGCATCGAACAAAAAATATCTCGGTTCGCGCGGGAGCAAGGTCTTCGGCCGTCCTCTGGCGGCCAAATGGTGCAGAAATTCAGCGATTTCCGCCCCTATTGCGCAGGATCAATTAGCCGTAGCCCGAGCGATGCCAATTGATCGGGACGGACTGATACAGCAGGTTTGCGGAAATGCTTGCAAACGCGCATTTGGGGGAGCCCGCATCTGTTCATCATCTCATGCTCGATACTGTGGTCGTCGGGCGGTCAGCCTGGCCCTTTTCCAGACCGCACGCGATGTCCGGGCTGGAGCCCGGAATACGTATGATTGTGTTGAAAAAGTCCTTGTTCGCTGATGACTGAAAATTCTCAGGACCGCTGGTGCGTCTATCTCGCTGTGAGATGAGGGACCACATCAATTACCCAAAAACGATCGCTGGCGCTCGTATTGATTCTGCAAAGCCTTGCAGCGGCTGAAATTGCCAATGCGCGACACTTGCGAGATTTTCGGAGCCCCGCGATTTTCGAGTTTTTCAACACAATCCGTATCAAAGCGGAAGTCTGCGGACCATTCCGGATTTATAGGTTCACGTCCCTGATCCTGCTTGGTCGTTGGGATCTACGGATCGAGAACGTTTGCCATTTCTTCGATATGGGCATCGATCCGGCTGAGGACCTGGGCAGGCACAACATCGCGTTCTGGAAGAACCGACCACTTGTCGCGCACGGTCGCCGCCGTCTCGGCTACGGCTGTCACCACTGCCCCTTCCGGAAGACGACTTCGATTTGCGAAGTTGCGCCAGCGCTCTGGAGTAAGCGCCTTGAACGACTTTTCGCCGGCAAGGCTCAGCGCCATACCGTCCTTTGGGATGTAAGGAACTGTTGAAAGCACGTCGTAGACAGGCGACAGCGTTGGTGTCCGTCCGTCTTCGGGATACAGCAGCGACCAATTCTTGAGATGCATATCACCGTTCCCGGTGACCGCGGTGAGTGCAAGGCGCCGAACAAATTCGATGGCTGAATCAAAGGAGACGCCGCTGTTCAGCGCTGCTGCGATATTATGATAGGCTGCGCCAATGTATTTCTCCGACGGATAGCGGCCAAAGACCTGTGCGAAGTCTTCCATATGGACGCGCGCTCCGTCCGCGCCGCGGTCGAAGCGGCGGACAAGCAGCACCTTGCCCGTGGACATGGTGTTGAACTCTTCCGGAATGCCGGCGAACTCCTTCTTGTCGACGAGTTCGCGTGCCGGCACTTCCATCCCCAGCGCTTCCGCCAAGGCGAGAACTGCGAATTCGTTTTCCGAAAGCCCGATGTGAGTGAGCGAGGGAAATTTCGCGATATATTGCCCTTGCTCGCCGTCTACGGCGAGTGTGATCCCACCTTCCTTTCCTGTGTTCTTCATGACGGAAAGCTTCATCTGCACACCGGCAAGCGAAAATCGCGCCTTTTTATTGCCCTCCGCTTCTGGACCAGTTGGAATGGGGATACCATCACTCGGCAAAGCGCATACCGCTCCTGGCAGGTTGATCCCCAGCGCAGCCAAGAGATCGAAGTCGTTTCCTGGTCTTACTGACGCCGCGTGGTGCTTTTCCATCGCCTCGCGCAGCTTCTCTTCGGGCAGCAGGTTGGCAAAGAACGGTGGCAGCGCGCCGCGTATGGGTTTGGGATCCCGGCGAAGGCTGCCGTCCGCTGAGCGAAGCGACAGGCTGAAGATTGGCGGGTTGTTTAAGTTCCGGTAAGCGGGCAAAAGGTTGAACGCATTGTAGTCGCCCGGCGTCCGCACGAGCGTGCCGACTGGAAGATCGTTCAACGAGATATCGAGCGACTGGATGCGCTCTGCCGCGAGAACGGTCGGACTCATACGCCTTCCTCCTCTTCAACGTCTGACGTGAATGCGGGGCGATCATCATCGTCGGCGGCGGGCTGCAGCATCGACTGAATAGCGGGCACCATCGCCTGCGGGATCAACATCATTTCCATGCCAAGGGCGCGGGCGACGTTGACGAGCGTCGTTGCACGGGCGGCAGCGGCACCGGTTTCAATGTCCCGATAGCGGGGTCTGCTGATGTTCGCCCGAAGGGCGATTTGCTCCTGGGACAAGCCAGCGGCCATGCGCGCCTTTCTAAAGTGCATGCCAAGATCCTTGAGCAAGGGGTCTGGGGCGGAGGTCATGATATGTTCCCGGATCATTTTGCCAGTGGGTGATACGTAGACAGATCATTTCGATCGGTCAAGATGAAACGTAAACGAATCTTTCGGATGGGAAAAGATCCGTAAACGTATCTATCTAACATTGGCTTTGGGACGGCCAGTTCCCGCAGTTGCTGGCGCTCGGAAGGCGGGTGAAACGAGCCGGCCTCGGTCAATGGCCCGATCTGCCATACTCGCCGCATGCTGCTGCCGCTGATGATCCGGCCCAGCAGGGCTAGCGACCCTCAGGAATACCGTCATACGGTCATGGAATTCCGGTGCCCTGAGGTGGCGCTGTCATCGCTTGACTCGGGCCTCCGCGGGAAGGACCTGAGGTGCCACTACCACTTCGGCTCATCGCACAGCTCACTTGCCCCGCGCCCGGTCGATCTGCTGTTGCACCCAGCCATCAAATTCAGAAAGCGCTTCGGTGATAGCGTCATCCAAATAATCCATCTGCCGGTTGAGATCATCATGCGCCGCGGCTGCGCGCAGCCAATTCGTCTCCTTTCCGATGCGATTCGCCTTCTGCCGCCACTTAACAATGGGCACAGTCGAGTACCGTCGCTTCCACGTCGCCATGAGACGCGTTTTATGGCCCTGCATGAACGGCGCGTCCCATGGAATCCAAATGTTCTCGCCACTCTGCTTCCGAAGCGCGGAATTATGATCGTATGCAAATTGGAGATTTTCCAGCGTCGCAGCCGGCGGTGTCTCCCATCAAGATCACGACTGATGTAATTGAAGTGCTTTTCGATGCGTCCGATCCGCTGCATCAGTTCGGTCTTGAGCGACATTCCCAACGTGGCGCAATCCGACGTGATACAGTTCATTACGATAGGCATGCGCTATCGCAATGAAGCGTCTTTCATCCTCCGTGATTGCATCCACATGCCTCATTACGGCCAGCTTCGGCTCGAAGTAATCACCCGTCGCCTCGCGACGCATCTTGGGACTAAGCGGAGTCTTATCTTTTCCGGCGCCGTGGGCAGCGTATTGCACGATCGGTGAATGAGCAATTCCGTGGCGTTATCGATCAGGATCAGCGCCAAGCGGCTGTGGATCGGCTGATCGACGGCAATCACATTACAGAGAAACCACCATAGATACCACGATATGCCGAGCCCTGACATCAGACTGCCAGAGTTGCCTGTCCGCTGCGACGTAGTAGACGCTGTTCGCGTCGGCTCTCGATTGCTGCGGATACTGCAAGTTCTTGTAGGTGCTGTTATTGAAACCGGCGCCCGCCCGCAACCAGGTCTCGGGTAAGCCCGGAGCAGCTTTGTTCTTGTAGCCAATTTCATCAAGCAAAAGAATGCCCGCGTTGGCCGTGCTCCAGCTTAAGCCGGTGGGATTTTCGGTGATCTGCGCATACTGACCGTCTGGACTGATTGAGCGCTGGATTGAGACCTTGTCATATAGGTGATCATCAAAAAAAATTGTACTTCACGTTGAGAGCTGGCGTAGGCGCGGCATTGTTGCTCATGCCAGCTTGATACAAAATATTCGACGAGGGGGCCAAAACGCTTGCTCCTGCGTTCCCTCCGACCAATGTGCCTGCGAACTCATTTACATTTCTGAGGTAACCCATTTTGAGTTCGAGTTTCCTGTCGAAAAACGTCTGGTAATAGGCCAATGTATTGAGACCCACTCTATCTGGCCCTCCGGGTTTCCATGTCCAGTACTGCTGCTCGGCTCCCACGACGATCTGACCATCGGGAATTCCAAAGCGGCTGAGATCGTAGGTCACAATCATGAAATTTACGGTACTAAATGTCGGATTCTGGCCCATATATAGCTGATTGGCGGTGGTGGCACTGGCTGCATTTGGCAGTTGATTGTCTACGAGGCTGATTACTGTCCCGCCAACGTAGCCGATCCCGACCTCTGCCAGCGCGGATCTAACGCCGCCTTTATCGTGATCTATCGTATCGGCAGGACCAGGGATATTGAGCCACATACCTTTTTCGCGGAGGTTCTCGAACTTTGCGAATGGGTCGATCTCCTTTTGAGTTCTGTTTTTAGCAATTTCATCCGCACTGTCTCGCTTTGCGGAAGGCAAACTGGCAGTTTGTGCTAGCGCCGAATTACCGACGAGAAGCGTTGCTCGTTTGAGCTGGCGGCTTCGGAATTTTGTGACCGAATCGGACTCCATCTCAATTCTTCTTTTAGCAACCTCATCTGGAATGTCGCGTTTTGGCTTAGGCCCATTGGCAGTCTGTGCCAGCGCCGAACTGCCGACGAGGCTCGCTGCCAGGGAGAGTGCGATAGCCAGCCCTCTGTGCTTCGTAGTTGATCGAAAGCTGACAACGTGTGCCGCGGCCGTCGCCACGACAAAGTAACCATGCATAGTGAACTCCGCGTCCGCATTGCTAGTCTTGAATGGATTACGCTCCGGCCTGATTGGCCCGGAGCTGACCCCCAACCTTCTAATGTCTGAAGGCTCCGGGGCTGATGCTTGGCAGCAATCGGCCCGTCTATCTCAGCGATACCCGCTGAGCCTTCCCGACCTCGTCACCGGCCGCCACGCGATTGGCTTTCGGCGACGCACGTGTCGAGCACGCCATACCGCGGCCAAGCCAATCGACTGTTCCAACGCAGTTCTGTTGCGCTGCCTCGGTGTCGACAGCGGCCGGCTCTATTCGGTGCCTTCGCTCGGCGAGATAGTGGCGACGGGCGGACGGCGCCGCCACCAATACACTGCGAACGACCCGCCTCTTCCACCACAAGCATGAGGATTTCGGCCGAGCAGCATTCTGATCGAAGAAGACGTCTCCTTCGAGAAGATAGCAGTCATCAGAAAGCAGGGCTCGCGCGCCAGCGACGACGCGTTGGCTCCATGATGCTTCACTGGCATCGCGGTAGCCGACAGACGAGGCAACTGACAGGCCCGAAGCCGAGAGACCGTTGAAACCTGTGCGCTCGGCGATCGCGCCAGAAGGTCCATCATGGGCTCGCATAAGAAAGGAGAGATCGCGGTTGGGGCCGATTTGATAGCCGCAGATGCGTTGGCACATCCATCAGGGCCGTTGGAGCGGCCAGTTCTATATTGCATCCCAGTTCCTTGACGTGTGACCCGCGCGACCTTTATTAACCGCCGATTGCCATGTGTCCGTCATCTCCTCCAACTGCTAACGTTGGTAGTTGACTGGGTCGCAAGGCGTTGCCTGTCGATGCACGGATCGTGGCTGTTTCGCTGCTCGGGGTGAGGCCCCTCGGCGACTAGACGAACTCTGGCGACGCTGGCATCGGTCCAGTGGAAATCGGGCGTCGGTCACTCGTGAGCGCTGCAGCCGCTCAGCTCTTTACGCGCCCATCTCTCGGCGGAAACGCAGTTAAACCGCGATTTGTTGATCTGCATCATTAGCGTCGTTCTCAAGCGACGGCTTTTAGGGGTTGCCCGGATCGGCCCAGGGAAGAAGTTGGCCGAGTTCATCGTTCGGGTGACCATTGACCATCATCCTCAGGATGTCGGTGACGTAGGCGAGAGGACCGACGTCATTGATCTTGCAGATTTATGCCGACCGCCGGACTCGCCGAACGGTTTGTTTTCCCCAAGATTTTTCTGTGCAATTGGGCTCGACATAGTTGGCGTTGTGCTCCGTATTCGACTGCGCAGGCCAGGATAGCTTGAAGAGTAATTGGGCCGACTATTCCGGCGCGTGAAGAGTGGACCCACGGGCAGCTCGTAGAGCTCTAAGTGGCGCGTCTCGTCAAGGGATGGACTTGCGGGCCACGGCAAGTGGCGATGACTAGCTCGATACGAGCCTGAAAGATAATTCAGGAAATAACGACTGGCTCGCATTCGGTGCCGGCAAATGGAAGATTGTTCGCAGGCTTTTTCTGAATGCGAGGAAATGCTGCGCCATGGCCGATGAAGACGAGAACTATTGCTTTGCGGTGGCGCTATGATGTAGGAGCCGGCCATGCGCAAAAAGTGTCACATCGAACCGATCATAGGACTGGATGACCAAGCGATGAGGGCAACGTTGCGGATAACGATTTGTCGATGGTCGCGGCTCGCTGCAGCTCTTGACCATCGTGTGATAGCGCGTCAACGAGAAAAGCCAACACAGACCCGGACATCGAGCGAGGGACGATGGAGATGATGGATCAAACGGCCGGTTCGGACTTGCCGCCGGTATTGCACACGTCGTCGAGACGCGTTTCGTGGCTTTTACTCCTCTTAGTTGTCCTCGTTGGCCTGTGCGCTGCAGGAGCCTATTTTTGGACCAACGTCGGACAATTTGTCGAGACGCTGGCGGCCGCCCGTGAAGTCACCACAATGCCAAGCTTGTCACCGGAGGACCGGGCGGCCCTGTCGGAGATTCAGTCGGGACAACAGAAGGCTAGCGACGAGCTCGCCGAACTCAACCGCAGCATCAGTGCCCAGCTGGCCGATTTAACACGAATCTCAGATCAGATCGCAGCGCTGACTTTACGAATCGACTCATTGCAGAATCCCGCACCCACGGCTTCTCCTCCTCATGTTCCTCGTCCGACGCCTGGCCATGCCGTGTCGGAGCCGGCCAAGACACTCGTGCGCTCGTCGAAACCACAAGGGCCGGTTTCCGTCGGGGGCGCGCCACTGGTCTCAGGACCGAAGCCGGACGAGCCTTGATGACATCCCAGAGTGCTACAGGCTAGTCCAGCCCGCCACCTGCTGGACGCGGTTGATCGTTTCTTGCAAAGCTGGGCCTGCCGGGCGATTACGGTGCCCAAAGCTTACGGCAGTGCCGGGGTCTCCAACGTGACGTTCGCCGAGCGGCGTCGCCATCGTTGCCGCAGCCGACGGCAGTCTGGATCAGATTCCACAGAACCATTTCTACATGGTCGAGGCGCCGTCCTGTTAGCGACGAGCGGTGATGCTTTTGGATCCGCTCACGCTGCTTGTTGTGCTAATAGGGTGAACGGTTGAGATAAGCGTCGAATGCGGCAGCAACAGCGCGAATCACAAAGCGGTGCTCCTGCCTCACGCGGATGAAACCCTTTTCGATGTCGACTACCCCGTCCTCGGCGAGCATCGACAAGCGTTCAGCTGATTCGAGAAAAGGGATCGCATAAACTCCGTGGGCGGCACAGATTGCCGGCACGTCGGCCTC
This sequence comes from Bradyrhizobium sp. SRL28, assembly GCF_018596315.1. Taxonomy (GTDB): domain Bacteria; phylum Pseudomonadota; class Alphaproteobacteria; order Rhizobiales; family Xanthobacteraceae; genus Bradyrhizobium. The sequence goes on from NZ_JAHEAG010000033.1 coordinate 20,603, forward strand.
CAGATCGCACATCAGCCGCTCGATGATCGCGGCTCGGACGCGGTCTTCATCGGTGAGACGGTAGCCATTTGACGTCGCCAGACGGCCAGCTCTGATGTGCCGGCTGTAGGAGCCTGTTGCAACATCGTTCTGGACGTAACCGTCGCCGAGACGGCCGATGGCCGACCTGCCGAAGCCGATCAGGGTTTTGCAGGTGTCGGCCGAGTAACCCAAGGAGTTACGCCGCAGGCGACCGGCTTTCTGCGCCAGCGCGAGCTCATCGTCCGGCAAGGCGAAATGGTCGAGCCCGATTTGGTGATAGCCGGCGGCGACAAGCGTATCGGCCACGGCCGCGGCCTGTTCGGCGCGGGCAGCGTTGTCCCCGGCAGCGCTGCCTCATCGATCAGGCGCTGACGTTTCATATACGAAGGAACGTGCGCGTAGCCGAAAACCGCAAGCCGGTCCGGGCGCATGGCCACCGCCGTCGTCGCGCTCTCGACGCAGGACTGCACCGTCTGATTTGGGAGACCGAAAATGAGGTCGAAGTTGATGCGGCTTATTCCGTGCTGGCGCAGATTTTCGACGGCAGCGGCCGTCTGCGCCTTACTCTGGACCCGGTTGATCGCTTTTTGAACAATGGGATCGAAGCTCTGCACGCCGAGGCTCGCGCGGTTCACGCCGGCTGCTCCTAAGGCTTCGGCTATCTCGACCGTGAACGTGCGCGGGTCGATCTCGACGGCGATCGCAGCCGTTTTCCTGAACGCGAAGCGGCGGCGCAGGAGTTCCATCAGGGCCAGGAACTCCGCTGGCTCGATGACGGTCGGCGTTCCGCCGCCGAAGTGCACGTCGCTCACGGGCAGCGCTTGCGGCCGCGACCAACCGGATCTCCTCGCGCAGCACCGACAAATAATTGAGGATCGGCGCAACCCGGCGAGTGATGGCCGTAGGGAAGCCGCAATACCAACAGATCGACCGGCAGAACGGAATGTGGAGATAGAGCGACACGGAGTCGTCAGCCGGCAGGCGCCTCAGCCATTTCTCACAATCCTGTGCACCGACAGCCGGGGAGAACTCCGGTACAGTTGGATAGATGGTGTACCAAGGCAGGCGGGCATCGCAATACTTTTTCAGGATTGAGGCCTGCAACGGTTACTATCCCACGCTTATATCAGCATCACCCTAACCGCTGCGCTCCCCTGTGTCTTTGCGCCATATCAATCGGTCCGCTTTAGCCGCGAAATCTGCGTTCCGTCGATGTCCATGCTAAGGAGACCAGTTAGCATGATAGCGGGAGCGATAGCCACTCCCTGACACTCATTTAATGATTGTGAGAAGAAGGAATTTATCACACAACTGATGTTGAGAGCAGGGCTTGATGTCGAGGATCGACGTGCGCGCCGTTCCGCTTCGAGTCCCATCCCGCATGTTCGGTCTGATTGATGCGCTCGAGGCGAACGAGCGCTTCATGAGAAGCGCAGGGCGATCTCCTCAAAGCAACAACGAAATGGCAGAAGTGCGATTGCGCTCAACAGATCCGGGGCAATTGTTCGCCCGACAGCCAATCGACAATTCGCCCGCCACCAAAGCTGGTTGACATCTGCACAAACTGATGATTGTCGGCTACGGCCTCGCCGATATCAGCCGCATCGCACCCGAGCGGATGCGCCTTCATGGCTGCAAGCACGGCATCGGCCATGTCAGGCGCCACGATGGCAACGAGCTTGCCCTCGTTGGCGACATGTAGCGGATCAAGCCCAAGGAGTTCGCAGGCGGCGGCAACCGCCGGCTTCACCGGAATGGCCTCTTCCTGCAGATGGAACCCGAGGCCCGACTGATGCGCAATCTCGTTGAGCATCGCCGCAAGACCGCCGCGCGTGGGGTCGCGCATCACCCGGATGCTGCTGCCACCGGCCGCAACCATTAGGGCTACGAGATCATGCAGCGCTGCGGAATCCGAGACGATCTCGGTCTCGAAAGCGAGATTCTGGCGCCTCGACATGATCGCCGTACCATGGTCGCCGAGACTGCCGGAGACCAGCACGCGGTCGCCGACCCTTGCCTTCTCGGCGGAGAGATCGAGCCCATCGGCTAAAACCCCGACCCCCGTCGTCGAGATGAACAGGCCGTCCGCCTTCCCGCGCTCGACGACCTTGGTGTCGCCCGTGATGATGTAAACGCCGGCGGCGCGCGCGGCCTCGCCCATCGAATCCGCAATCGTCTTCAAATCCGAAAAGCGGAAGCCCTCCTCGATGATGAAACTTGCCGACAGATAGAGCGGACGCGCGCCGCCCATCGCGACATCATTGATCGTGCCGTGCACCGCGAGCGATCCGATATTGCCGCCGGGAAAGAACAGCGGCGAAATCACATAGCCATCGGTCGTCATCACCATCCTGCCGGCGCCAACATCGAAGGCCGCCTGATCGTTGCCGCGGGCGAGCCATTCATTGCCGAAGGCTTCGTGAAACAGGCCGGAGATCAGCTGCGCCATGGCGCGTCCCCCGGCGCCATGGGACAGGTCGACCCGTCCGTTCTTGATGTCGAGCTTGCGTTGATAGGCTCTCATCACGCCCGCCTCAACCGATAATCGCGAAACCGTCCATACGTCCATTGCGCGGCACAGGCGCCTTCCGATGAGACCATGCAGGATCCTATCGGGATTTCCGGCGTGCAGACGGTTCCGAACAGCTTGCAGTCAACCGGCCTCTTCACGCCGCGCAGGATGGCCCCGCACTCGCACGCCGGATTATCGGCGACGCGCACTTCGTGCATCGTGAAACGCATCTCGGCGTCGAATTGAGCGTAAGCCTGCTTTAGCTTTAGTCCGCTATGGGGTACGAGCCCGAGCCCGCGCCATTCGAACTGGTCACGCAATTCGAAGATATCCGACACCTCTTCCTGGGCGCGCCGATTGCCTTTCCGCGTCACCGCACGGCTGTATTGGTTCTCCACCTCATGTCGGCCTTCGTTCACCTGCCGCACCAGCATCAGGATCGCCTGCATCATGTCGAGCGGTTCAAATCCCGCGATCACGATCGGCTTGCCGAATTGTTCTGCGAGGACCTCGTAAGGTTCCGTGCCGATGATGGTGCTGACATGCGCAGGCCCGAGGAAGCCATCAATTTCGACCCGCCCGATATTGCGGATATCGGGACTCTCGAGAATGCTGTGCATCGCCGAGGGAGTCAGCATGTGGTTGCAGAACACGCTGAAACTCTTCAGCCATTTCTTCTCGGCAAGCCGTATCATCACCGCTGTCGGCGGCGTCGTGGTCTCAAATCCAATGGCAAAAAAGACCACCTCTCGATTCGGCGCCTGTTCGGCGATCCGGATCGCATCGAGCGTCGAGTAGACCATCCGAATGTCGGCGCCGAACGCCTTGGCGCTCAGCAGGGATTTTCCCTGCGAGCCGGGCACGCGCATTAGGTCGCCATAGACACAGAGAGTGACCTCCGGCTGCTCGGCGAGCCTGATCGCCATGTCGATCCGGCTGGCGGGGAGAACACAGACGGGACAACCCGGCCCGTGGATCATGCGAACATTCGCAGGCAGCATATACTCCAGGCCATAGCGGGAAATCGCATGCGTGTGCCCGCCGCAGAATTCCATGAACCGATATTCCCTTTGCGAATCGGCTTCGGCGCCAATCACACGCGCTAGCCCCCGCGCGATGGTCTTGTCGCGAAATTCGTCGGCATATTTCATGACTGGAGGTCCTGCCCCACGCTGCCCAGCTCCTGTAGGAGCTGCAGCGTGCGCTTGGCTTCCGCCGGGTCAATTCTAGCCAGGGCATAGCCGACATGGACAAGGACGTAGTCCCCCACCGCGAGATCGTCGATGAACGCGATCGATATCTCCTTGCTGATGCCGTCGATGGACACGATGGCCATGTCATCAGAAAGAATTTTCGCGATCTCAGCTGGTACCGAGAGACACATATTAGGCTGTTCCTTCCAGGGCTGACGGCCGTTCTGCAATCTGCAGAGCGGCTATCCAGGCTTGTCCGAGGCTCAAGCCACCGTCATTGGGCGGAACCTGCCGTGGCAGCAGCGGAGTGAGGCCGGCCGCAATGCAGCCGCGCTCGATTTCATCCGCGAGTACCGCGTTCAGGAAGCAGCCGCCGCTCAGAACGACGGCGGTAACGCCAGTTGTCCGCGCCGCGCGCGCGACCCAGTCAACGCAGGCAGCGGCAAACGTGCCATGAAACAGCCCGGCTCCCTCCGTGGCGCCGACGTTGTCTGCAATCAAACGCGCAAACAGCGGGCGAAAGGACAGCACGTCGCCATCGATAATCCAGCCCGCTTCAAGCACCGCAGTCCGCCGCACATGCGCCTCGAGCTTCATCGCGGCTTCGCCCTCATAGCTCTGCAAAGTCGCGATCCCCAGCAGCGCCGCCGCTGCGTCGAACAGTCGGCCCGCGCTGGTCGTGGTCGCCACGCCGGGCTGATCGAGCAATGACGGCAGACGCTCGGCCTGAGGCTGTGCTGCAAAGCGCAGCGTGATTTCGTTTTCCCGTCCCAACAAGTGAAGTATTGCGCTCGCCATGCGCCAAGGCTCGCGGGCTGCGCGATCTCCGCCAGGCATTTGCAACGGCGCGAAATGCCCGATCCGTCGAAACCCGGCGCCTTCGCACAACAAGAGTTCGCCACCCCAGTTGCCGCCGTCGGAGCCATAACCATGGCCGTCGAGGAGAAGGGCGAGCGTAGGCCCGGCAAGGCCATGCTCCGCGATGACGGCCGCAGCGTGCGCGTGGTGATGCTGGACAGCGACCAGCGCGCGGCCGCTTGCTTCCGCAAAGCGGGTGGCCGCCATGTTGGGATGCAGATCATGGGCAATGACGACAGGATCGATGTCGAGGGTCGATGTGAGGTGCCGGATCGTCTCCTCGAAGAAGCGGAAGCCTTCAGCCGTATCGAGATCGCCGATGTGCTGGGAGACGAAGGCCTCACTGCCCCGTGTGACCGTGATGGTCGATTTCAACCCGCCGCCGACGGCGAGCACGGGCGGCACAGACCTCGCAAGCCGGATCGGTTCGGGAACATAGCCGCGGGCGCGACGAATGAATTGGCGCCGCCCCGCCACCACCGCCACTACCGAATCATCGGCGCGCGTCAGAATATCGCGATCATGGGTCACAATAAGGTCGGCGATGCCCGCGAGCCGCCGCAGCGCCTCCGCGTTGTCGATCGGGAGCGGTTCGCCGCCGGGATTAGCACTGGTGCTGACAATGACCGGACCTTCAGCCCCATGCCATGCACCTGTCGAACGAAGCGCATGGAAGATGAGGTGATGCAACGGGGCCGCCGGCAGCATCACGCCGACGCGCGACAGACCAGGGGCTATCGCCGGCGCTAGATTGTTGCGCGACGGCAGGAGGACGATCGGACGGGCGACGGATTCGAGCAGTGGGAGCTCGGCGGCATTAGCCTGCGCAATCTCGCTGACCTGCTCTACGGAACCAACCATGACCGCGAACGGCTTCTGGTCGCGCTGCTTCCTCCTGCGCAAACGCTGCACGGCGTCATGGTTGCGAGCGTCGCAAAGGAGCTGGTACCCGCCAACCCCCTTTATTGCGACGATTTGGCCGCCATCGATCCCCGCGGCAATGTCGTTGATCCCATGACTGAGCCGAGGACCGCATGTCGGACATGCAATCGCTTCCGCATGAAACCGGCGGCTCGCCGGATCGGCATATTCGCCCGCGCAGGCGGCACACATCGCAAACTCCCCCATCGCCGTGTTGCGGCGATCGTAGGGAAGCCGTTCGGCGATGGTATAGCGCGGGCCGCAATGAGAGCAGTTGATGAAGGGATAGAGGTAATGGCGGCTGTTCGGGTCGAACAACTCATCGAGACATTGCTGGCATGTCGCGGCATCGGCGACGATCCGCGTCGAGCCCCTCCCGTGTTCGCTGGCGCGGATTGAGAAGTCTTTCGCCGCAAGCGCATCAATCTCCTGAACGGAGATGTGGTCGATCCGCGCCAATGGAGGGCTTTCGAGTGGCAAAGCGGCCACAAACTCGCACGTAAGGTCGCCCTCAACCTCGATGATCACGCCATCAGGATCGTTGGCGACGAACCCGGCCAACCTATAACGGGTAGCGAGACCATAAATATACGGACGAAAGCCGACACCCTGCACGGCGCCACTGACGCGCACCCGCAGCCGCGTTCCGCCGCGGATGATGGCGTCGCCGCTCGCGCTCATGGCAATGCGTCACCGACGGGACGCCTCTGATTCGCAGCCTGCTTCCGGATCCAGGCGTAGAGCGCGGCAAAGCCCTCGCCCGTACGCGCCGAAACCGTCAGCACCTCAATGTTCGGATTGACGCGTCTCGCATATTCGATGGTCTTGGCTGAATCGAAGTCGACCACCGGCGCCAGATCAATCTTGTTGATCAGCATCAGCGACGATGCGGCGAACATATCCGGATATTTGAGCGGCTTGTCTTCACCATCGGCGGTCGAGAACACCACGATCTTGCAGGCCTCGCCGAGATCGAACGCCGCGGGACAAACTAGATTCCCGACATTCTCGATGAAGAGAATACCGCCCTTGAGCGGCGGCAAGCGGCGATAAGCCTCACCGACCATCGCAGCATCGAGATGGCAGCCCTTGCCCGTATTGATCTGAATTGCGGGCACGCCGGTGGCGCGAATGCGATCGGCATCGTTCGAGGTCTGCTGGTCTCCCTCGATGACACCAACCGGGCGGCTATCCTTCAGTTCGGAGACGGCGCGGACGAGCAGCGAGGTTTTGCCGGCGCCCGGACTGGAAACAAGATTGAACACGAGCAAGTCATCGGTCAGGAAGCGCGCGCGGTTGTCGGCGGCCATCCTATTGTTCTTGCCAAGGATGTCGCGCTCGATCCGAATGGTTCGCTCGCTGCTCATACCCGCGATCTTCAAGCCGGCCGGATCGGCACCGCAATCCACAAGCACCCCTCCGCCCTGAGCATGTTGATGGCTATGATCATGATGGTGATAATGGCCGTGGTGATGGTTGTGAGACTCATGCACGTTTTGACCGCTATGCACATGATCACGGTGGTGACCGTAGTGATCATGCGCATGATCATGGTGATGGCCCTGGGTTTGCGCACTTTGCGCGTCGGCGCGTTCGATGGAGGGCGTTCTTTCGCTACAGCCACATACGGTACACATCAATCGACCTCCAGCTCTTTCACCTGCATCTCTTCGCCCCCGGTTACCTGCAGCTGATAGCTGCCGCAGCAGGGACACGGCTCATCGCGCTGCGCAATCTCAACACTCCTCGAACAGGCCATGCACCAGGCGACGCCAGGCAATTCGATGACCTCAATAACCGCGCCATCGGCGATGGTCCGCGCGGCAACGGCCGCAAAGCAGAACTTCATCGCTTCGGGAGCGACATGGCTGAGCGCCCCGATCTCCAGACACACGGTCTTCACCCTGGAAAACGATCGCCGGCGCGCCTCCTCCTCGACGATCTCGACGATGCCCTCACAAAGCGCCATTTCATGCATCGCCAATTTCGCGAAAATTGAGAGTGAACCCGACGCAAGGGTCGAAGGATGCGACCATCGCGCGAACCGCACCCAGTCCCCGCGGTTTCGCGGCCAGCACCGCGCCTTGCAGGCTGCGGACAAGCGGTCCGCGCGCGTGGAAATTCCACTCGGTTGGGGCAAGAAATTCCCAGCGCAAAATCTGCCCCTGACGATCAAGCTCAACCGCGTGATAGAGACGTCCCCTTGCGCATTCGACCGCGGCCGCACCACGGCCCGGCCCCAGCCTGTAGCTTTCGACGATCCCATCCTCCGCTGTTTCAACATAAGCACTGGAGCGGAGCCAAGCGTGCAGTCGCACGATTTCCGCGATCCTCGCCTTCAGCCGCTCGGCCGGCCCCGACCGGCCTAGCGTGAGCTGATCACGCATCATTTGGCGCGCCCACGCACCTGTCTCGGGAATGCGGCCCTCCAGGTCGGGGCAACGGCAAAATCCTGCATCATCCGCGAGCAGCCGTTCAATGACGCCGCGGTCGTCGGCAACGGACAAAAACGAGTGCTGCGTCGGCATTGGGTTCAACGTGTCTTCCTCGAGAGCCGCGATGCGAAGCGCGAGTGGGTTACCGAGTGTCGGCGCGCCGTCTTCGTTCGTTATGCCAAGCGCTGCCAGCGCAATCGGAACCCGCGCTGTTGCCTCGCGTCGAACCTGGCCGCAGCCGGGCTCTGAGCTGTTGAGAAGTGCCGATACCCCCTCCATCAGGGCGCGGATCGCTGCGGCGCTGGTGGTATCCAGCGCGAAATGCCCGACAAACAGGCCCCGCAGCAATTCCGCCAGCCGCTCGGCAACGACCATGGCGATACGATGCTGCCGCGTCGCAAGGGTGATGTTTTCGCGGCGCGCCGCCTCGATCGCGGACAGGAATGCCACCTGGTGCGCGGCGGCACACAACGAGAAGATTCGCGGCAGCACGTTGAGCAACGAAGCGCCCGGCTTGCCGGCGAATAGCCGCGCCAGTGGCGGCCGGGCGCACGGCAGAATCTCGACCGCGGCAATTGCGTCGCCAGCAAGCGATACGGTAACATCGATCTGGTTGCGGACGGCGAGGCTCATGCGCGCCGCTCCGTCAGTACACCGTGCAAGAAATGCCGGCGGTCGAACGAACTGATATGTGGCGCATCTGTCCCATGTGACGCCGCGCGATTGGCCGGCGACATCAGCGCCGCGAGCGCTGCTTCGGCGGTGGCGCGCGCGGACGGCATATCCTCGAACTCAAACATCGGCGAGAACAGTGAGTAGCTCGCGATCGAGCCCACGGGCACCAGATCGCTGACGGTGAATTCGATCTCGCCGGCAGGAAATCGCAAGCGCAGGTTCGATCCCGGGCCCGGAGACGATTGCGAAGTGCCGTCACGCATGGGTATGACCACGTTCATGAACCAGGGCGTGACCATCATGCCGACGACCCTGCCCTCGCGCGCGCGAAAGGCGATGGCTTCGACGCTCAAGGCCTCGTTGAAGATCGGCAGGTCGCGCATGGTGCGATCGGCGATATCCCGATAGGCTGCCGCCAGCATCTCGCCCCACGCCGACGCATCGGCGTGCACGCTCCTGCGGGGATGCTGTTCGCGGTCAGGCGTCATCTTCAATCCCCATGAACTTCGATTTGGGCGCATCGCAATTTGGACAACGCCAATTTTCGGGCAACCCGGCGAAAGGCGTTCCCGCTGCAATCTGCGTCGCCTCATCCCCCTCAGCTGGGTCGTAGACGATCCAACAGATGCCGCACTCCATGCGCGCGCCGTCTGCGATATCCTTCCGGACGCTAAAATTCTCGAAGCTCGTCATTCGAAGTAAGCTTTGATGATTTCTTGCAGGCGTTCGGCGGAATCCCAGCAATCCTCCTCGGCGGCCAAGGCAACCGTTGGCACGCCGCCGATCTCCAGCGTATCCAGAATGATGGTGTCCATGGCATTGAAGAACTGCACCGACCAGACGTTCCGGATGCCCGTCGCAAGCACTCGGCAAGTCCCGTAGCCGCGCGAGCTGAGCTGGATCGGCCCGTTGCCGACGCTTTGCTGCAGAAACGCCTGGTCGACCGGGCTCATCGGCAGCAGGGTGAAGTTGATGATCTGCGAGCGCATGCCCGGCCGCCAGGCCAATGCCCGCTCGCGGATTTCCGCGAGCACCGGCAGCACGTTCATCGCGCCGTCCGGTGCCGCGCCGATCATGAGATCGCTCGACGTCAGGTCGGTTGCGGCGCGCCGCACGATCTCCGGGATGGCACCGACCTCGACATATTCGTGTGCGGCGTCGGTCTCGATGCGCACGCGCCAGATTCCCGCAAGTACCGATTCCTGGATTTGCGCCACGCGGCCACCCGGCAGCGCCACGACGCCGGCGAGCTCGCCCTCTCCAAGCACGTCCGCAATCAGCTTGCGCTCGAGATCGCTGAGATTCCCGAGCCTGAACAGCTGCGTCGGCACGTCGCTCTTCTGGCCGGCAACGGCAGCCGCGACGGAAGACAACAGCGCGATGGCACTCTGACAGTTCCTTGCCAGCTCGATGCAATTGAGCGAAGCGGGCGTCGCGAGCGCACCCGCAGCCGTCAGCCCGCTATGGGCTGCGTCGAGACTTTCCGCGGCGATAGGAAACACGCTCATCGGCTGCTCGCATTTTCTCGGCGCTATCGGGCGCGACCCGGAAACCTGTTTCATGATACGACGTTCCGTTGGTGTGCTGAGGGATGATGCTTATGTCCACAGACGCGCCATTGGCGCGCGGGCGATCATGAGCTTCGCAATGCGGTCGATAGAGATCTCCCGGATCTTGGCGATTATGCCGAGTGTCTCGCGCTTGTGCGACGCTTTCGGTCCCCACCTCGGACAGACGGAGCCGCGTCAGATCATGTTTCCCGGGCTGAAAGTCCATCAGCCGCCTCCCTGATAATCCATGGTTCTGCTGGATGAGGTGTAGCAAGGCACGTGCCAATCATTGCTCTTTCGCGATTGCGTTCCCGCTCGGATCAGCACCCGCTCGACATATTCCGCGTGAACCTTGTTTCGGCTGCAAATTTGGTTTCCGCTGATATAGGCAAAGATGGGCAGGCAGTGTCCGGGAGGCGGCACCAGGCTAGCGCAGGTGCTCGGGCAGTTGCGGCTCTTGACCGATCAAGTCCGCAAAGAAACGATCGCAATCGTGGTCATTGAGGGCCGCATCACGGCCCTCAAGCGCGTCCGCGATCAGCCGCGCTTCGTCGTCATCCAAGAGCCGCACCGCGGTATCGATATGGACAAGCACCTTGGCACCGACCGGCGGCTCGGAGAGCAGCATGACTAAGACGCGCCGCTGTTCATTGGCATATTCGCAAAGCGCCGACATGCCGTCGGTCTCAATAATCGTCATTGGCAAGCCAAGGCACATGGTAATCGGCGAGCCGCTAGATCGGCCGCGCCCTCCTCTCATACTTTGCATGGTCGATGTCGTTCGCGAGCAGACGCTCCGACTCCGGTAGCGGCGCGGTCCGCAGTTTTGCCGGAGAACCCCACTGCGCCAGCAGTTCGCAAGCCAGTTCGATCGCAGGCGCAATCTGAGTGCGCACCGGAGCGGTCAGCGGCCCGCCCCAATCCTCCAGATCAAGTGGCTGACAGCCGATTAGAGCGAGCTCTCGCGGGCAGCGGCCAAGCAGGTCGGCCGCACTTAAGACCTCCTGGAAACCGGTCTGATGCAGGCTCACCTTCTTGGCGCCGGTGAATTTCGGCACCTCCTCGTCTCGCACGAGCTTCAAGTGCCCGGGCGCGAGTCCATAATCGATGGCATCGAACGCTATCAGGCAATCGGCCTCCTCGAGAAAATTGACGAGGTAGAGCCCCTGCGTGCCGCCATCGAGCATGGTGACATTGCCAGGGACGGCGTAGCGGCAGTGGAACTGCTCCACCACCCGCACGCCGAACCCCTCATCGGCCCACAAGATATTGCCGATGCCGAGCACCAGGATCCGTTTCGTGTTCTCCGGAGTTGGCATCTGCATCGTCAATCAATCGCGGAACTCGCGCTCGCCAGAAATGATCGAGGAGACGATGCTCTGGCGCGACACGATGTCTTCGCGAACCGCTGTATAGATGTGGATGAGCGCAAACGTCACGATCATCCACAGGCCGAGATGATGCCAGGTGTGGACGTCCTGGCTGTTCGGCCAAATCGAAAACACCCAGCCGAACAGCATGTACTGCCAGCTGTCGTTGCCGGTGCCCTGTGCGTACAGTGCAAAGCCGGTGACGATCATGGACGCGATCGCCAGCGTAAACATGAAGAACATCGCAAGCTGGGCCAGCGGATTGTGCGCGACGTATTTCTTTGGCTCGGCCGCAACGAAAGCGTACCAGCGAATCTCGTGCCACACCTCGCGCCAATAGCTCTTGCGCCAGAGCGGCACATAGAAAATCTGCTTAGCATGGGGGTTGCCCATGAACGCCCAGTAAATGCGGAAGAGGAAGCCGAGCGTGAGCACATAGCCTGCGAAAAAATGCGCAAAACGGATCTGGCCGAACAGGAAATTGTCGCTTGTCTCTCCCGGCATGGTCGGTATCCCACTGCCGATGAAATAACCGGTGAGGCCCAACACCAGGATTGCCGCGGCGTTGATCCAATGCCACAGCCGCACCGGCGCCTCGTAGACGTAGACGACGCCACGCTCGGCGCTGCGGCCGGAGCGTACCGCGTCGGCCGCGACAGCGGCGGTTAGCGCGTGCGGAGATTTGTCCAGCAATGCCGCCTCCCCTAGCGGACCTTGACCGTTGCCATTTCCTGGCCATCCGGCCCCATCACATGGGTCGAGCAGGCCAGGCATGGATCAAAGGAATGGATCGTGCGCAGGATTTCCAGCGGCTTCTCCGGATCAGCGATCGGGGTATCCATCAACGAGGCCTCAAATGCACCGATATTGCCGTTTGGATCACGCGGCGAGCCGTTCCATGTCGTCGGCACGACGCACTGGTAGTTGTCGATCTTGGTCTCCTTGATCTTGATCCAGTGCCCCAGCGCACCACGCGGCGCCTCGGTGAAACCGTAGCCCTTGGCTTCCTTCGGCCAGCTCTCCGGCTTCCATTTATCGACGTTGGCGGTAGCGGTGTCACCCGTTTTGATATGCGCCATAAGCTTGTCCTGGAAATAGCGCATCTGGTGCGCGGCCCATTGGCATTCGAGCGCACGCGCCGCAGTGCGGCCGAGCGTCGAGAAGAGTGCAGCGAAGGGTAGATCGAGCGTCTTCAGCAGCTTCTCGGTCGGCTCCTTGAATTCCGCTTTGCCTTGCGCGTGACCTATGATGTATCGCGCCAGCGGTCCCACCTCGACGGCGTTGCCGCGCCAGCGCGGCGCCTTGATCCAGGAATACTTGCCGCCTTCGTCGAGCTCCTTGATGTGGGTCCTGGTGCCCTTGACGTTGGGCCCGAGCTGGAAATTCGGCTCGGTGATACCACCCCAGGGATGCAGCCCCCTGGTTTCATCGGGATATTTGTACCAGGAATGGGCGACGAACTCCTGGATCTGCTCGGGATCGCCGTGATCGATCGGCAGGACTTCGCTGAAATTGCCATTGAGGATCACGCCGCGCGGCAGCTTGAGGTTTTTTGCGGAATAATCATTGGCGTTCTCGGGAATGTCGCCATAGGACATTATGCTCTTACCCGAGAGACCACCGCCATAGAGCCAGTCTTTGTAGAAGGAGCCAATCACGGCAACGTCGGGCAGATAAACCTGCTCGACGAATTCGATCGAACGGCAAATGATCGAGGATACCAGGTTCAGCCGCTCCATATTGATGGCGCCCACTGCACCGGTACCATCGACATTGATGGCACAGGCCACGCCACCGACCAGCCAATTCGGATGCGGGTTCTTGCCGCCATAGATGGCGTGGATCTTGACGACGTCCTTCTGGAAGTCGAGCGCTTCCAGATAATGCGCCAAGGCCATCAGGTTCGCTTCCGGCGGAAGCTTGTAGGCCGGATGCCCCCAATAGGCATTCTTAAACGGGCCGAGCTGCCCTGATTCAACGAACTTGGTGAGCCTGATCTGCAGATGTTTGAAATAGCCTGGCGATGAGAGCGGCCAGGACGAGACCGATTGCGCCAACGCAGAGGTCGCCTTGGGATCGGCCTTGAGGGCGGAAATCACGTCGACCCAATCCAGCGCGTGCAGGTGATAGAAGTGCACAAGATGATCGTGCACCTGCAGGCAGAGCTGCATGATATTGCGGATCGAATTAGCATTCTCTGGAATGGTGATGCCCAGCGCGTTCTCCACCGCGCGTACCGAGGTGAGCGCATGTGTGCCGGTGCAGACGCCGCAAATCCGCTCGGTGAACGCCCAGGCATCGCGAGGATCGCGTCCACGCAGGATCGTCTCGATGCCGCGCCACATAGTTCCGGATGAGACCGCGTTGCGGATCACATTGTCGGAATCGAGATTGACCTCCACGCGGAGGTGGCCTTCGACCCGGGTCAGCGGATCGATGACAATGCGTTTGCCGGAATGGTCGAGTTTGAACCCATTGGGTGTCTGGGTGCCCATCGTTGTCCTTCTGAATTCGATTATTTTTCCTGAGCTACTCGGCCCGGTTTACGGGTCAGCCGCTTCACGGCCGTGACCGCCGCGTGCGCGGCAACGGCTAGGCCGACCGCGCCAGCAGCGGCCATGCCGATTTGATCGGCGTTGGCCTCGATGCCGAATTGCTTGATGGTCGTCAGTCGATCGTAAAACGAGCCCTTGTCCCAAAAGCCATCTTCGGAGCAGCCGAAGCAGCCGTGGCCGGATTGGATCGGGAAGGAAACGCCGCCGTTCCACCGAACGGCCGAGCAGGCGTTGTAGGTGGTCGGCCCCTTGCAGCCCATCTTGTAGAGGCAATAGCCCTTGCGCGCTGACTCGTCGTCCCACACCTCGACAAACTGGCCGGCGTCGAAATGGGGACGCCGATAGCACTTGTCGTGGATGCGCTGGGAATAGAACATCTTTGGACGCCCTTGGCGGTCGAGCTCGGGAAGCTTTCCGAACGTGGTGATGAATGTCACCAAGGCGGTCATGACCTCTGCGATGGGCGGGCAGCCGGGCACCTTGATGATCGGTTTGTTCGTGATCACTTTATCGATCGGCGTCGCCCCAGTCGGGTTGGGCTTGGCCGCCTGCACGCAACCCCAGGACGCACAAGTCCCCCAAGCGATGATCGCCGTGCAATCTTCCGCCATCGCCCTGAGCTTTTCGACGAACGGCTTGCCGCCATCAATGCAGAACATGCCGCCTTCGTTCAGCGGCGGATTGCCTTCAACGGCAAGCACATACTCGCCCTTGTACTTGGCGCGGGTCTCCTCGAGGATGGCTTCGGCCTGGTGTCCTGCCGCCGCCATGATCAGGGCGTCATAATCCAGCGAGATCATCGACAGCACCACGTCTTTGACGAGCGGATGGGCCGAGCGGATAAAGCTTTCCGAACAGCAGGTGCATTCGAGCCCGTGCATCCAGATCACGGGCACACGCGGCTTTGTCTCCAGCGCGTTGGCAATCTGGCTTGCCGCGAGCGGACCGAGCCCGAGGCTCGTTGCCGTCAAACTGCAGAATTTGTGGAAACTGCGACGCGTGATACCCTGACGTCTGATGACGCCGTAAAACGTTTCCGCTGCCCCGCCCATAAATTCCCCGAGATCTGTTAGCGACGACTTGCTGACGCTAGGGTAGCAAGAAGCAGGCCAACACCACACGTAAAACACTTGAGAGATACCAAGCCGTTTCCAGAAGAAGCGCTCAAATTAGTCACGCAAGGGCGATGAGAGCCGGGGAAACGGAACGCATTCAATCAGAAAGCGGCAAGTAAGCTGCCGGCTTTAGCTCGGTGGCTTTGCGATCAGTCCTCCGTACACATCACGCAGGGCCGAACGAACGCACGATATTCTGGTCGCAGCGTCTGCATGACCAAGTCGCTGTTCGACACTGTCTGATAGGTAACCATCACCTCAATGGGGGCATCGCCACGTCTTCTCGTCGAGCTCACCTTCCGCGCTTCCGCGACGCCGCGCTTCTCTTGGTCGTCGCGCGCCGAAATCCTAGCGCCTCCACCTTCTTCAGCTTTTCACGAAGCTGGTCCCTCAGGATTAGACTGGATTATCCAGGTTCACAATGTCGTCTATCATGTGAGGTGGGTCATCCCGGCCGGTGAGCCGCTTATCGTAGAAAATCACTGCATATCCGTGCAACATCCCTTCCTTGCGGCGAACGTAGCCAGCCGTCTCATAAAGCCTTTGAGCCCCTACTTGGATATTTGTCGTGTCGAGAATTATCCACTTGAATCCTAGAGCACCGGCTAGCGATTCCAATTCACTAAGAATCCTCCTCCCAAGCCCTCGTCGGTGAAAGGCAGGATCGACCCGCATCCGCTTCAGCTCTGCGACATCACCGTCAACAGGTTTCAATCCACCCATGGCAACGAGTCGGGAACCAATATGCGCAACCACGAAGTCTCCGCCTGACGCGATGTATACTTCTCCAATGTTGCGTAGATCATCCTCCCACGCTCCTTCCGGGCCACGCACACCAACATCCTCCGATGCGCTTCTATGCATATGCCATACATCATCAGTATCCCCTGACTCAAACCGACGAAAGATCACCTCGTCTTGAGACATCGAACATCACCTTTCGACCGGTGTCGGGCGCCGCACGTCTGGCGCATACCGTCAGCTTACGGACGCGCCGCCGTTAATAGCCGCTGTGAAAGGACAACCTCAACACTTTCCGACGCCTCAACTCCGACAGTTGGACGACCCGGTTCAACCGTATACTTTAAGGCAGTAATACGGTGCATCCGGGTGAACTGATCCAGCGCATAAACACAAGACGCGCGCAGGTTTCCGATTTCATTGCCGTGGCGTTCCATGACGGACGAAATGGTTGCAGACTTAGGAAAGTCCGCTTTCCCTTCTAGCCAAGTTGGCGTGAGCTCCGCGCTTCTATTGTCCGGTGACAACCAGCGGAACACCTCGTGAATGCATCCCTGCGGATAGTATTCGGACAGCCGATATACATCCCTATAAAACTGCGGCCTCTGTTGGAAGAGTTCTTCACCGACCAGTAGCACCGAGACCGCCACTATGCGGGCAGAGAACCGGCCGCTCGGGCCAAGCCTGTTCTTGTAAGGGTTCTTTCCGTAAAACACACGGAATTGGCCAAATAGGTCAGGCGACATATGTTCGTAAAAGCGGGTCAGAACATTATTTGCTGACTCAAGGCGCTCCAAGCATACCGCAAGACATTGACGAGCGTCCGCGCCAGCCGCGTCACGCAATTCAAGTAGAGCGTCGATTGCTAGCTGTAGCTCGCTCTCGATGAGTTGGTGACCTAAGCAAAAATCTCGCTCCTCGACCCCGGCCGCGCCGAGGCAATACACGCGTGGATCGCTCTGCACCGGGTTCGCAAGGATCATATCTTCATACGAGAGGACCTCAATGCTAGGCTGCCGATGACAACTTAAGCAGGCAAGACGGCTCAGCTCCTCTCCCACCGTCAACTCCGCGTCCACGGGATCAAGACCGGCAAACGCTGACATCTGATAAGCACAGTTGACGAGATACTGGATGTCTGTCTTAGCGATCGCGAAGTCGGGCTGCGGCAGATTCAGCAGCTGTACCTCATAGTCAGTCGATGCAATCATCGCGTTGACGCTGCGTCCAAGAGCCTTGACCCCTTCATCTGGCCGTTTACTGCCTTTGATCTCGGCAATGCAGTGCGGAAGCTGATCGGCGACAAAATTGCTGACAAGCCCAAGCGGGCGTTTTCGCTGCCCGCGATCAATGCTATCGGCAAGATGAGAAAATATCTGCTGCTCCCGATAGGGCGGCGGCTCCGGAGTGGAAAGGGATAAACTATGGATCATAGACGAGCGCCCCGATTTCATCGAAAGACAGCTTGCATTTCTGCACTTGACCCGTATCTTGCGGCCGGCGAGTAGTCGTGTTTTTCGAGCAGATCGGTTCGCTTGTCTGTTATCCTGCCATCGTTGTACGCGACCCGCTCAAGCACATTGTCGGAGAAAAATAGCAGCGAAACAGCGCCCGAGTTGATATTGCCGGCGGCAGTTAACGACAGCACGCCATCGTTTGAGATGCAGACGAGACCCGCCTCCCTTAAGATTTCAAGCTCGCGGCAAAAGTATTCTTCAACCGATACTCCAAATTCCCGCTCGAATCGGGAGAGCAACACTCCGCTGCTTCGCAAAGCAAACATTAACGTTCGGCGCATAAGGTCGTCCTGCGACAGTACAACACCCCTCCACACTGGCTTCTCGCCTGCCTCAACCCTAGAGAGGTAGCGATCTAAGGCTGCCTCGTTATAGAACTGGCACTGGCTCATGTAACCAAATCCGCCAACCCCAAACGGGACAAGATTATTGTCGTTCCAGGAATCGTACTTACGGCGCTGTTGAACGGAGTGCGGCTGCGACCTCTTAGTCCAATAGAAAATCGGCCCGTGGCGATAGCCGAGTTTAGTGAGGATGTGCTCTGCCATAAAGTGCATTATGATGCGCTCTTTAGCCCCGGCGAATTGATATCGTCCTCTAGCCAAATGGCGGGCCACGGGGTCAGTCGATTTAAACATCAATGGGAATACATTGAACTTCTCTATTCCCATGTCCAATAGGCCGATAATTGAGTCGTACCAGCTTCGGAGCGTTTGCTGCGGCAGCCCATACATGAGGTCAAGCGACAGGTTCTCAACGCCCATTTCATTCAGCAATTTTACGGTTTGTATCACCTCCTCCACACCGTGCCCGCGGTTCAGTATGCGCAAAATATTCCAGTCTAGACTTTGAACGCCCAGTACGAAGCGGTTTACCCCACCTCTAAGTAGAGTGGATATGCGATCCGCAGCGTCCGCATGCTTCACAAGAGAGGGATGCAATTCGAAACTTACTTCGGCCCTCGATAAATCAAAGCGCTGATTAGTCATATCAAATAGCGTTTTGAGTTGATGGTTGGTCAAAAACGAGGGAGTGCCACCTCCAAAAAAGCAGTCTCAACATCTCTGCCAGCAAGCGCCGCATCTGACCAACTCATCTCCTTATTCAAAGCCACCAAATAACGTTCCACTCGCTCGGAAGATGGATTGATTTCCTTGGCGAAGTGGCAAAAGGTGCAATACTGATTACAGAAGGGGATGTGGAAATAGAGATCAATTGACGACGCGACCTGAGTCAACAACCTTTCGGCATTCAGGTCCCCCATTGCCTTGAGAGGCGGATAGGTGCCGACGAGATAATCGTTGTGCGTATCAAGGTGCAAGTTTCGCGATCTCAACATGTCTAGGTTGATCTCGTACGAACGGTCGATCGCGAATTCCAGGGCCTCGGAATAGCTTGGCGCGTTCATGCTTTGGGACTCCTTTAGTTTTCGTGTGCAGGAAAGCCGCGATAGCAGCTGCGGCGGCGTCCCATCAGTTTCTTCTTTGGCTCGTTACTGAAGCAGCACATTTCGATCAGCCACCTGCATTCGCCTCCCACTGGACCCCGATCAGATCGCACGTCGCGATGCGCTCAGCGAGACGCGCGGGATGACTAGAGATTGTCGAGGACAGGCAGGTGTCGCGGCCAACGCGAATATTCTTCGTGCGTTGCGAAACCTGACGGCACTCAGTGCGGCGTCTCTGGTGTTGATTTGGATCAATCGAGTAAAGTTCATTTAGCTCCTGCGCCAACGACTGGGAGAGCGGCATGGTCGTGCGGATCCTTTACCTTGTCCCAGCAATCGACGTGCCACCAAGCACGTTGTGCGAGCCTTGCTTGAAGAGTCAAAATCATGTGCTTCGCGCCGCGGCGACGGAATACTTGCGCCTCGGCGTCGGTTTCCGGACATACGCGTCTTCAACCGGACACGCCGAACACGACACCACGGAGCATCGAATGACGATGGTCGTCTCTCGACGAGCTCAGTTGCCCCTTTCGGCGGCCGACCGGGAAGTCAGCACTGGGGGAGCGATGCTGCTTCACATCGCACCAGCTTATGGTTATTCTCGCTGTTGGCCTGATCATATCAGCCAGTGGTATAGGTTGCCGGCGATTTAGCCGTTAAGCCTGCAAAGCATGTCTCTACGCGGGACAGCTTGCCGCGCGCGACGACGCGCAGGAGATCCCCCGGCGACCGTTCGAGACGTTCGGGAGCTCAGTTAGCTCGACGCCCGACGCATCCGCAGGCCGGCTGATGTCGATTCCAGAACAGGGGCCGATGGCAATCAGCGCGGGCGCCCATCGCCGTCGCATTAACAAGGCACGAGCGCGGTCATGAAAAACCGGCCCTGACGCCAGGCAACACCGCGCCTTCCTTGCACGGCGGCGGCGCCGGGAGGAGTTGAGATACGCATTTTGCTCCGGCTGTGATATCAGTCCTTGGTCGCGGTAAACCGTCCGCGGGCGAATGTTCAAGATGTTTCTCGCATTGATAAGCATCTCGGAGATATGGGAATGGAAGGGGAAGCCTTTCTTTGGTTGGTCCGGCATGCGGTCGTCGATTCTATCGAAGGAACGATCTCCCCTTCGGGCGCTCCGGCCGATCTCAGCGATCGGGCGCATTTGGAAGCCGTGCGAAGGCGCTTGCCGCGGGTCGCCGCAAGCTATGCGAGTCCGTCTCAACGAACTCTCGATACCGCGCGCGCATTCGAGCTTGATCCAATCCTGGTGCCTGAGTTTCGGGAGCAGGACTTCGGGGATTGGACCGGCCGACGTCACGACGATCTCGCCGCTCTCGGAGAAGAAGGGTACGCCGAGTTCTGGAAGGATCCCGCTCGTTCAAGCCCACCCGGCGGCGAGAGCTTCGAAGATCAAATTGCGAGGGTTCGGGATGGACTTCGTAAAATAGCTGCTGGTCCAGCAACGCTCGTCGTGCATTCCGGCACTATTCGCGCCGCGCTCTGCGTAGCCCTCGACATCGCACCGCAAGCAGCGTTGCGCTTTGTTATCGATCCGCTGTCGATCACCCGAATTGATCGGCTACGGAACAATTGGCGGATTGTGTCGGTCAATCAGAATGTCGCGTTATGAGCGATTCGGAACGCTGGCTTGCGCGAAGGTCGCCATGCCATTGTGCAGAGCGCATGCAAGCCGCAGGATCGGCAATGCAAGCGCGGCGCCCGATCCCTCCCCTAACCTGAGGTCCAGATTGAACAACGGCTGCACATTCAGGGCCTCAAGAACCAGGCGGTGCCCCTGCTCGGCCGATTGATGCGAGGATAAGAGAAAGGGCCGACACGACGGATTAAGATGCACCGCCGTCAATGCCGCGACGGACACGATGAAACCGTCGATCAGGATAGGGAGGCGACGCTGTGCGGCGGCGATGATCGCGCCCGTAATCGCAGCAGTTTCGAGACCGCCTACCGCGCACAGGATCCGCTCGGCAGAAGTTCCTGGTCTTGTAAGGTCATGACGAGCCAGCGCTGCATCAATCAGGTGCGCCTTGCGTGCACGGGTGTCTGCATCGAGCCCGGTGCCATTGCCGGCCACCTGCTCGGCGCCCATGCCAAGCAGCGCGGCGGCGACTGCCGCAGAAGTCGTGGTGTTGCCGATCCCCATGTCACCAAGGATCAGAAGATCTGGTTCTGCTGAGGCCGCCCGCGCGACGGCACGCTTGCCGCAGTCGAAGGCAAAGGCGACCTCCCCCAACTCGAGCGCCGCTTCTTTGCTGAAATCCCGGCTGCCCCGGCGCGGCTTGTCTGTCGCGACTCCCGGGATGGGCTGTTCGGCGAGCGTCCCGGCATCGACGATCTCTAGACTTAAGCCCAGCTCGCGCGCAAGAACCGAAATTGCTGCACCGCCTGACGCGAAATTCGACATCATCGCGCTCGTAACTTCCTGAGGATAGGCCGATACTCCCTGCGCGACGATGCCGTGATCCCCTGCAAAGACGATGATCGGTACGCGCTCGGCTCGAGGCCGGTCGGTTTGTTGCAGACCGGCCAGCTCTATCGCGAGGTGCTCGAGGCGACCCAGCGCACCGGTCGGCTTGGTGAGCTCGGCCTGACGGGCCAGGGCGGCATCGCGATGGACGGTCGAAACGCCCGGGCACTCCTGGTAGACCCACTCGGGTAGCATGTGGTCCTGCCCTTGGTGATTGTTCAAGATGCCAGCGGCCTTCGTACGAGTGCTACGACACGCGCTTCAGGATGTAGCTATCCATGATCCAGCCGTGCCTGGCGCGTGCTTCCTGTCGTGCGGCGACGATGCCTGGCCCCACTTCTGCAAGCGCACCTGACATGGTGATCTGCTCGGGCATCCCGAGATAGGCGCCCCACCAGATATGTAGTCCGTTCGGGTCGAGCGACTGGAACGCGGCACCGCCATCGAGCATGATGACCACGGTGTCGGTGCCTGACGGCCAACCGACCTCGCGCAGCCGCCGTCCGGTGGTGACGAGAAAGAGCTCCCCGATGTCGTTCAGTGGCAGTGCATGCGCGGCGCAAAGCGCCTGGATCGACGTGACGCCTGGCACGACCTCGATCATTGGCAACGGATCAAGCCTTCGTGCGATCCGCAGGCTCGAGTCGTATAGCGAAGGATCGCCCCAGATCAGCAGGGCAACGCGCCCGTCATGACCGAGATGCGCCGCAATTGCCCGGGACCAGGTCACGGCGACGGCGTCGTGCCATTCCTCCACTCCCTTGCGGTAGTGCTCCTGCGCGGTGCCGCGAACGGGCAGGTCGAACTCAGCAACGCGCGTGCGACTGTTCGTCAAGGCTTGCGCACAAATCAGCCGGCGCAGGTCGGCGAGATCGGACTTCGCGGCACCTTTGCGCGGAATCAGCACCAGGTCAGCCGCATTGATCGCGCGGATCGCAGCAAGCGTGAGCTGCTCGGGATCGCCGCAGCCAATGCCTATCAGGGAGAGTGTCAGCATCACGTTATGAGTGGGGGCGGCCGCGACTTGCGACCGCCCTTACGCCATCTTCAGGCGGCGTTGTGAAGGCGATAGGTAACAAGACCGTCGGCCGTCACATCTCGTAGTGATTTCGCCAGTGCCAGCACGGCCAGATCGGCCAGCGGCTCAAATACTACGACGAGCGCGTAGGAAGCGGCGAAAGACGCGATGGAGGCGAGGTTCTCGGCCGCAAAGCCCGCACCATACAGCGCCCAGAAGGCGACCCACGCCACGATGCCGGATTGATAGGCGGTCGAAAGCGCAAGCGCCTGGCGATACTGCAGGTCAACATAGGCGGTGCTGCGAGGAATGATCCACCCGGCCAGCGCCTGGATCGCAAACAAAGGCACCAGCAGCGTGGTCACGTTCATACCATATTGCGGCAGGTCGGTCGGTACGAAGAACAGCCCCTGCAGCAGAAGACCAAGCGCCAGCCCGAATGCGGCTGGCGCTGCGCCGAACAGGAGAAACAGCGTCGAGCCGAGAATGAAATGCACCTCCGAGACCCCGATCCGGAAATGCGGCAGCAGTTCGAAGAAAGAGAAGACCAGGACCGTTGTTGCGACGGTGCGCACCGCGAATGAAACAAACCCCTGCTCGCGCACGGTTTCGACCGTGAGCTTGAGAGCGCAGCCGGCGGCAACGGCACCGGTCGCGTAACTCAGCACGAGCTTGGCGCCCGTAACGATACCTGGTTCGATATGCATGACTTACGTCCCTTCTGCCGTCACACGACGGCGCTGGTGTTAAAAACTGCAGAGCCGGTCTCCTGGCTCGCGGTTCGAAACGGGTCCCGGCCTTCCCAAGCTGACGGCCCAGTGGCGGATTGGAGCCCCTCACCGCTTACAGGCGCGGGGGCGGCCGGGGCTTTGGGCGCCGCATTCAGGTCCGCCCTTCCCCGTTTCCGATTATGCTTTGCGCCGCTTCGAGCACCATGCCTGCTCTGTGTGCTCCTTCCGACGAGAAGACGTCAAGGGGCTCGCGAGATCGGGCGACGGCGTCATCATAGAGTCTCTCCCGCCAGCGCGCCGAAAAGAATGACCGCCGCCGTTGCGGCGCTGGCTTGCGCGAGCTGCTCTGCAAGCTTTGCAATCGTGGTGCGGACAATCCGCTCCTCGGCGCGGCCCAGAGACTCCGCAAATAGCGCCGGCGTGTCGGGAGCCATGCCGTGCTCGATCAGCTTTGCCGCGAGCACCGGGAATGTGCGCTTGCCCATATAGACCACGGTCGTCGATTCAGGATCGGCCAGTGCCGCCCAATTGAGATTCGCGGGCAACCGCCCGGTGACACCTGCGCCGGTCACGAACTGGACGCGGCGCGAGGTGTGCCGGCGGGTGAGTGGAATGCCGGCGCGCGCTGCCGCAACGCAGGCTGACGTGACGCCTGGAATGATCTCGTAGTCAATGCCCGCAGCTCGCAGCGCCTCGATCTCTTCTTCAAGCCGGCCGAAGATGCCGGCGTCTCCCGATTTCAAGCGAACCACGCGGGCACCTGCGGCGGCGTAGTCGATGAGCAGCCGGTTGACATGCCAACAGCCACCAGATTGCCCCCGGGGCGGGCGTGATCGAGGATCGCGCCCGAGGCAAGGTCGTCATACAGCACGACATCGGCGGCGCGCAGACGCGCGGCCGCCTTGAGCGTCAGGAGCTCGGGATCGCCTGGACCGGCCGAGACAAAGGAAACAAAGCCGCTCACCTGTCCTCCGCAATCAGATGGAAGAACGTACCGGTGGCGTGACCGCGCCGCGAGCCGGTTTCGGCAACGGTCACACCGGTCGCGTCCCGCACGATGGCCAGGGGCGTATCGGGCTGCGAGACAATCGTGGAATAGTGGAACTCATGGCCGCGCAGACATGCGCCGGCCTTGTGTCCCGGCATCGGCGCGGCAAGTTTGGCAAGCCGGTAGCCCAGATGCATGCGACGCTGGGCAAAACTTGTCTCCAGGCCAAGCAATCCCGTCATCTCGTGGAGTGCGTCGTTGGCATCGGTCAAGGCAGTTCCCAGCACAATATAGCCCCCGCATTCGCCATGCACCGGCCGTGTCTCGGCAAAGGATTTTAGCGCACGGCGAAATCGCGTGTTCGAAGCTAGCCGGCCGGCATACAATTCCGGATAGCCGCCAGGTAGCCAGCAGACGTCGGCGCTGGCGTCAGGACCTTCGTCGGCGAGCGGCGAGAAGGTTGAGATCTCGGCACCGGCGGCACGCCAGGCTTCGAGCATGTGCGGATAGACGAAAGAGAAGGCAGCGTCGCGTGCCAGCGCGATGCGCTGGCCGGGCGGCGTGACGTTTACACTGCGCGCGACCAGTTGCGGTGACCAGGCGCATGCCGATTGCAGCACTGCGTCGAGATCGACATGTTCGGAGACAATGCGCGCGGCTTCAGCGATCAGGCCGTTGACCTCGGCCTGCTCCTCGGCCTGCACCAGGCCAAGGTGCCGCTTCGGCAAGGTGATCGCGGCGTGGCGCGGTAGCGCGCCGAACACGGCAATGCCTGCGGCCGTCAAGGCGCGACGCACAAGCTCTTCGTGCCGCGCACTAGCGACGCGGTTGAGGACGATGCCCGCAAGGCGCACACCCGCGCGGAAGTCGCGCAGCCCGGCAGCTATGGCCGCGGCGGTTTGCGCCTGCCCGGAAGGATCGATTACCAGCAGAACCGGCCAGCCCATCATTTCGGCAATGTCAGCACTGGCGCCGGTGCCCGAGACGCCAGGTACCGCGACGCCGTCAAACAGGCCCATCGAGCCCTCGGCCAGAACGAGATCCGCATCCGTGCCCCGGCTTACGAGGCGTTCGATCGCCTCGCGATGCATGGCCCAGCTGTCGAGATTGACGGATGCGCGTCCCGTAGCGGCGGTATGAAAGGCCGGATCGATGTAGTCCGGTCCGCTCTTGAAGCACTGGACCTTCAGCCCGCGATCGCGATAGGCGCGCGCCAGCGCCAGCGTCAGCGTCGTCTTGCCGACACCGGATGCCGGCGCGGAGATGATGAGGCTCCGCGCCATCACGACGCCTCCGGAAAACGCGGCGTCGTGCCGACAGGCCGGTAGCGACGGTCATAATCGGCCGCATAGAGGCGGCTCTCTGCGAATTGTTCCGACCCCAGCGTGCGACCGACCAGAATGAGCGCTGTGCGCTCGAGCTCGGCGCCAGCAGTGGCATTGAGCGTACCGAGCGTAGCGCGGATGATGCGCTGGTCGGGCCAGCTCGCGCGCCAGACGACAGCCACCGGGCAGTCCAGACCATAATGAGGCGCGAGTTCGGCGACCACCTTGGCGAGCATATGCACCGAGAGATGGATGGCGAGCACCGCACCGGTGACGGCGAAGGCGGCGAGATTTTCGCCCTCAGGCACCGCGCTCGCCCTGCCCGGCGTTCGCGTCAGCACGACGGACTGCGCAAGACCCGGCAGCGTGAGCTCGACTTCGAGCGCCGCCGCCGCTGCGGAAAAGGCCGGCACGCCAGGGGTGATTGTATAGGAAATGTGAAGCGCACGCAGGCGGCGCAATTGCTCTCCCATCGCCGACCAGATCGAAAGGTCGCCGGAATGAAGCCGTGCGACATCCTTGCCTTCCGCGTGCGCGGCAACGATCTCGGCGATGATCTCATCGAGCGATAGCCGTGCGGTGTTGACGATCCGCGCACCTTGCTGGCAATGCGCAAGAACGCCCTCGGGCACGAGCGAGCCGGCATATAGGCAGACCGGACATGCGGCAATGAGATCACGGCCGCGCAAGGTCAGCAGATCGGCAGCCCCCGGCCCTGCGCCAATGAAGTGCACCGTCATTCGCCATCTCCTTCCGCGATCGCTGCGGTGGCCGTCCGATCGTGCGAAACCATCCGTGTCGAAATAAGGCGCGCATGTCGGCCGGCCGCTACAAGCGCGGCGGCTTCCGCGACGGATCCCGCGCCGAGCTTCGCCTTGATGAATTCAGACTGTGTCGGCGTAACGATGCCTGCCAGGGCCTTGGCCGGCACGGCCTTGATCGGCACGTTGAGTTCACGCGCCAGCAATTTGAGCGCCGCCGCTTCTGCCTTCTCGCTGACGGTTGCGACAGCCGCGATTCCGTCGGGACCACCCGCGGCGACAAGCGCTTCGCGCAGCGAAGCAACATTCACGTCACGCCTGAATCCCAGACCCGCGACCTTCACTTCACCGCACTCCATTGCACGACTGGCCGCGCCGCCTCCCAGGAACGGTAGCGGCCGAGGCTACCTGCCTGCGCGATTTCGACCCGCATCAGTTCGCCGCCGTAACGCTGCTGCAGATCCGACAGCAACGCCTCCGTCTCCAACGTGACGGCGTGCGCAACGATCCGCGTTCCCGCCTGCATGCGGGACCACACGCCATCGAACATCGCGGCATCAAGCCCTCCGCCGACGAACACCGCCTGTGGTGTCTCGATGCCCGACAGAATGCCGGCGGCCGTTCCCTCGATGACGGTGATCCGATGCGCCAAGCCGAAGGCGGCGGCATTGCTGCGGATATTCGCGGCGCGATCGCCTCGTGCTTCGATGGCCATCGCCACGCCTCCGCACAAGGCCCACTCCACGGAGATCGAGCCGGAGCCCGCACCGATGTCCCACAATCGCTCGCCGGGCTTGGGTGCCAGCACCGAAAGCGCAAGAGCGCGCATCGGACGCTTGGTAATCTGGCCGTCATGCACGAACAGCGAATCCGGGAGGCCAGAACTGCGTGACAGCCCATCCGATCCGCCGGCCTCCAACGCAATGGCTGCCAGACCGGCGCTATGGTCGGTGACGTAGCTGTTAGCGCGATGTTGCGTGATTGTCTCGCGTGGGCCGCCAACCGCGGTGAGAGTCCATAACCGCGACTCCCCCCAGCCGCGCGCTGTCAGCCATTCGGCCAGATCGCCGGCCGCCTTGCCGTCGCGCACCAGACAAATGATGCGCGCGCGGCGCGCCAGATGCGGAACCAGCCGTTCAAACGGTGCAGCATGAAGGCCGAGACAGCTCACGGATTCCAGCCGCCAGCCAAGCCGTCCTGCCGCTAGCGAGAATGTTGACGGTGCGGAATGGACGATCCATTCGCCGGCATGCAATTTCTCCGCGAGACTTCCGCCGACGCCGTGCCAGAACGGATCGCCCGAGGCGAGCACCGCCGTCGGCCGACCGCGGCAGGCCAGCACGCAGTCCGCATCGAACGGCACCGGCCACGGACGGCCGCGGTCGGCAATGCCTGCCAGCGCGAGATGCCGGTCGCCGCCAAAAACCGTTTCGGCTTCTGCAAGGGCTTTTCGACTTGCTTCGGAGAGGCCTGCAAGGCCATCTTCGCCGATGCCTATAATGGTCAGCCAGGGATTACCCATGATGCGCGCCCTCATCCTGGGCGGAACGAGCGATGCCAATGTGCTCGCGGACGCCGCGGCGCGTGCGGGGCTCAACGCGGTCTATTCCTACGGGGGACGCACCCGGGCCCCTGCAAACCAGCCGCTGCCGACCCGCATCGGCGGCTTCGGCGGCGCGAGCGGCCTTGCCGAATACCTTCGTCGAGAACGAATTACGCATGTCATTGACGCGACCCATCCCTTCGCGGCCGAGATGAGCCGCAACGCGGTGGCGGCGTGTGCGACGAGTGGAGCCCAGCTGATCGCGCTCGAGCGCGCGCCATGGGCGAAAGCGCACGATGAAAGCTGGATCGAAGTCGCGGACATCACCTCCGCTGTTGCGGTGTTGCCAGACGAGCGCGCGCAGGTGTTTCTTGCGATCGGCCGGCAGCATATCGCCCCCTTCGGCGCCAAGCCGCAGCACGCCTACACTTTGAGGTTTGTCGATCCTCCCGCTGGACCGCTGCCGTTGCCAGACGCCGACGTCATCGTGTCGCGCGGACCATTCACCCTCGCCGGCGAATTGGAGATGATGCGCTCGCGCGGCATCGAATGGATCGTTGCCCGCAATTCCGGGGGAACGGGCGCGCGTGCCAAGATCGACGCCGCGCGCGAGCTCGGCCTTCCAGTTGTCATGCTCTCGCGGCCGCAACTGCCCGACAGGCCGCGGGCGGAAAGCGTGGCCGAGGTCATGGAATGGCTCGGTCATCGGGCATGCCTCGGAGCATAAACCCAGCGACCGACGCGACGCGTCGCCGAATTACCGACGATGACGAGGGTTCGCATGTCGGCCATCTCCGACCGCGCCTCGTGCAGCGTGACCATTTGAATTTGTTCTTTGGGCGTGCTGACAGCGTGCGCGAAGATCACGAGGCGTTCACCGCAGCCCGCCTCACGCAGAATCTCGAGCGCGCGTCCAAAACCCTCGGGCCGGCTCGCCGAACGCGGATTGTACATCGCGATCGCGAAGTCGGCTTCGGCGGCAAGTCGCAGGCGTTTCTCGATCGTCGGCCACGGCTTCAGATTGTCGGAGAGGTTCATGGCGCAAAAATCGTGGCCTAGAGGCGCGCCGGCGCGGGCAGCGGCCGCCAGCATCGCGGTCACGCCAGGAAGGACCCGGATGGGAAGCCCCTGCCATTGCGGCGATGCTTCAAGCGCTTCGAACACGGCTGAAGCCATCGCGAACACGCCAGGATCGCCGGAGGAGACCACAATGACGTGGCGTCCTTCCGATGCCAGCCGCAGGGCGAGGGCCGCACGCTGCAACTCCATGCGATTGTCGGATGGATGCATCGTAAGGCCGTCGCGAGCCGGCACGCGCTCGACATAGGGCGCATAGCCCAATATGTCGGTCGCGGAAGCGAGCGCGGCGGAGACTTCCGGCGTGACGAGCGCTTCGTCGCCCGGCCCAAGTCCCGCGATGGTCAGCGAGCCCGTCATTCGGCGGACTCCATGCGCCGCCCCTGCCCGTGCACCAGCACGATCGCAAAATAGGGGCAATCTGCCTCGTCGACGTCTCTCAGCCTCGCCACGCGCTCGCCCGGCATGGTGCCGCGCTCAATCAGCCATGCGTCATCAAGCCGGCCGGCGACCGCCAACGCGCGACGGACCTTCCTGAGATTGCGCCCGGTCTTCATGATCACGAGCGCATCGGAATTGCGCACGCGCCGTTCGAGTTCGTGCTCCGGCAACGTTCCCATCAGCACCGTCATCACGTCGTCGCCAAGGGCGATCGGCTGGCCAACCGAATTCCAGCAGCCCGCCATTCCGGGAATGCCTGCGACCACCTCGATCTCTATTCGCCCCTGCAATCGAGCGTGCAGGTGCATGAAGGAACCATAGAAGTAGGGATCGCCCTCGCAGAGCACGACAACGTCGACCGCGCGGGTGAGCCGCGCAAGACGCTCCGCCCACTCGTCGTAAAAGCCGGCGAGGAGGCGGACATATTCCGGACTATCAAAGGCGATCTCCGTAGTGACCGGATATTCCATCGGGTATTCGCAGATGTCCTTGGCAAGTAGCCCATCGACGATGCGCCGGGCCTGGCCGGGGCGACCTTTCTTCCGGAAATAGGCAACATGCCTCGCCGCGCGGACTTCGCGATCAGCGCGCACACTCATCAAGTCCGGATCGCCTGGCCCGAGGCCGCAGCAGATAATACGACCCACGGCTATTCGCTCCGGCTTGCCAGCGCATTCACGGCGGCAACCGTGATCGCGGATCCGCCAAGACGTCCTTCGACCGTGAGCGCGGGCGTGGGCGGATCGGCCATCAGCGCAGCCTTGGCTTCAGCCGCGCCGACAAAACCGACCGGACAGCCGATGATCGCCGCCGGTCTTGGATAGTTGCGATCCTCCAGCATGTTGAGGAGGTGAAACAACGCGGTCGGCGCATTGCCGATGGCGACGATCGCCCCATCGAGATGCGACCGCCACAGCTCCAGCGCTGCGGCTGAGCGGGTATTGCGCATCGATTGCGCGAGCCTGGGGACAGCAGGATCGTCGAGCGTGCAGATAACGGCGTTGCCGACCGGCAGGCGCGCGCGCGTGATTCCCCCCGACACCATGCGCGCATCGCAGAGAACAGGCGCACCATTCTGCAAGGCAGTCCGCGCAATATGCGCCATGCCGGGCGTGAAGCGGATATGCGCCTCGAGACCCACCATGCCGGCAGCATGGATCATGCGCACGACCACCGGCTCCTCGTCGGGAGTGAAACGCCGAAGGTCCGCCTCGGCCCGGATGGTGGCAAAGGATTGCCGATAGATCGCCGCGCCGTCGGTCTCATAGGTGTGCGGCATCAATGCCCTCCCATTAGAACGGAGGGATCCGCAACGATGTCGATGCCGCTCAGTCCGCGCAGGAAGGGCGCATCGCGCGTCGAGCCGCCGCGGACGAGATCGAATCCTGCGCTGGTCGCAACGAGCGTGATCGAAGCCGGGGCGGAATGGGCACAACCCTTGGCGCAACCGGAGACGTGAAGCCGGACATCAGCGGCAATATGCGGCGCAAGCGTGGCCGCAACCGCGCGCGTATCGGCATGCGCCTCGCGACAGCGCGGAGCGCCGCTGCAGGCAACAACGCGCAGAACTGGATCATCGGCTTGTGTGATAAAGCTCTCGCAGCGAGGCACCGTGAGCAGCCCTTCCGCCAATATCATCCGCCACGGGGTGATGCGCAGCGCCGGCGCGCGACTGGCGAGATAGCTTAGCGCCGAGTGGGGCACTTGCCCGAACGCTGCGCCGAGCATCGCGCCATGCGGATAAAGGCCGGGAAGTGGCGCAGCCAGGAGACGAGCGGGTTCGGCGTGGCCGCGAAGAGCTTCCGGCGGTCTTGCGCCGGTGCCGATGTGGGCGGCCATCCGCCCTCGCCCGCCCTTGGCTCCGCCCGAGGCGATGAACCATTCGGCCAACGCGAGCGCGACCTTCACGGCTTCTCGTCGCCTGACGGGCCGGCCAAGCGCCTGGCCGTCGGCGCGCACAATGAGCCCGCCTGCGAGATCGCGCTCGATCCGAACGTCGGCGGAGGCGCCGGCTAGCGAGCGCTCCTTCCCGTCGTCGACGGCGAAGCCGAATTTGGTCGGTAGATCGAGAGGACTGTTGGCAAGAGCCCGCTCGAGCTCAGCGGCAATCGAGCAGGTGTCATCGCCAATGGTCCAGAACGGCGTCACCAGAACGTTGCGCCGCGCCTCGGACTCCGGATTCTGATCGAGCAACCCCAGCCCCGCGAGTCCGTCGGTCAGCGGCCGAAGACCTTCATCACTGACACCCCGGATCTGGAGGTTCGCCCGGCCGGTCAGATCGATCAGACCGTTGCCGTGGCGCTCTGCCAGTTCCGCAATTCCTGCCGCCTGCCTCGCATCGAGCCTTCCGCCATGCGGGCGAATGCGTACCACCAGACCGTCCCCCGACTGCATCGGTCGCAGGGCACCGGGGCACCAGCCCTTGATCGCGACGGGGCTCATGAAGCCTCCCGCAGCGCGGCTGCGATCGAATTGCGCCGCGTCATCCAGAGCGAAGCTTCATGCAATCGGGTGAAGCACGTTTCGATCGCCGCGAGCGCCACAGGATTCTCACGTGCCATGAACGCGCGAACGTCGTCGTTACCGAGAGTCGTATCGTAATAGAGATCGAAGAGATGCGGAGGCACGGCGTCGGCAAGATGGGCGAAAGCGGCCATATGCTCGAGCGTCGCGGCGATCTCGGCCGCCCCCCGAAAGCCATGACGCATCATGCCTGCGATCCAGTCCGGATTGGCCGCGCGCGCACGCACGACGCGCGATATTTCCTCCGTCAACGCGCGTGCATGCGGCCGATCGGGTCGCGTTGTGTCGAGGTGATAGAGCGATGGGGCGGCCGCACCAAGCCGCGCGGCCGCGGCCGCAACGCCCGCCTCATGCACGGCATAGTCTGCGGCAACGAGAAGGTCGGTCTCTGGCAGGTCTTGAGCATGGACGAAGGCGTCAGCCGCGGCGAGCCTCGCCTCGATACCCGCGCGGTTAGGCCGCATCGCTCCATCGGTCGTGAACGCCCAGGACGAAGCCGATAGCCAGGCTTCACCGGCCGCTTCGCGCGATTCCTCCGTGAAGACATTCGGCCTCGATGCCATGCCGACGCCATACTGCCCGGGACGCGGTCCGAACACCCGCGCCGCGCGATGGCGATAGGGATTTTCGTCACCCTCCTCGTCGCGTTCGGAAAGCGCTTCACTCGCCGCCTCGAACAACCGCGCAAGACCTGAAAAGACGTCGCGGAACAGCCCTGACACGCGAAGCGTCACGTCGATGCGTGGCCGGCCGAGCGCGGCCGGCGCGATGATGTCATAACCCGTAATCCGCCCCGAGGCCTGATCCCAGCGCGGCGCAATGCCCGCAAGATGCAAGGCCATCGCAAAGTCCTCGCCTGCGGTGCGCATGGTCGAAGATCCCCAGAGATCGACCAGCAGCCCCTTCGGCCAGTCCCCGTGATCCTGCAGATGACGGCGCAGCAGTTCCTCGGCAAGCTTGATCCCCTGCGCATGCGCCGACGGCGTTGGTATGGCGCGGGGATCGACGGCATACAGATTGCGTCCAGTAGGCAGCACATCGCCGCGTCCACGATACGGCGAGCCGGCAGGCCCCGGCGCAACGCGCCTGCCGGAGAGCGCATCGAGCAGCGCGGTTTTCTCCGCGTCACCGCAAGCCCCGAGGCCGAACACATGCAGGCCGTCACAGAACTGGCTCTCCTTGAGATCGCAAACGAATCGATCGATCCGCGGAATGGCATCGGCCGGCGCGGCTGAAGCGGCAAGGCTAAGATCATCATCGAGGCCCGCGGCACGGGCTTCATCACGGATCGCCCCAATCAGGCGCTGGCGGCGTGCGGGATCGAGGCCATCGGCAGTCGAATATTCATCAAGCAGCTGCTCGAGCCGGCGCAGACTTTCGGGCAACGCGGCCTTTGCCAGCGGTGGCGGCAAATGGCCGATCGCGACGGCGCCGATCCGCCGCTTGGCTTGCGCCGCCTCGCCGGGATCGTTGACGATGAAGGGATAGATCACCGGCAAATTGCCGATCAAAGCTTCCGGCCAGCAAGAGCACGACAGCGCGACGGACTTGCCGGGCAACCATTCGAGCGTTCCATGCGTCCCCATATGGACGATGGCGTAGATGCCTTGCTGCCTGAGCCAGAGGTAAAGGGCGACATAGGCGTGGCGCGGCGTGCGCGAGAGGTCGTGATACTCGGTATCACGATTAAAGACTTCGCCGCGTTCTGGCTGAACCGCAATGATGGTCTTGCCACGCCGGATCGCTGCGAAACGAAATTCGCCGCCGCGACAGGCGCGATCATCCTCCGGCGCACCCCATGCGCTCGCAAGGTCATCCTGTAACGGGCGCGGAAGCTTCGCCAACTCCGTGCGGTAATCCGCAACGCCAAAGGTCAATTCCTCCCGCAGGAGAGTTTCACCGAGCGCTCCTGCCGCTTTCACGTCGTAACCGGCAGCGTGGAGATCGGACAGCAGCGTTTCGACCGAAGCAAGCGCGTCAAGCCCGACTGCATGCGCGATCTGGTGCGGCCGACCGGGATAGCTCGAAAGCACAATTGCCAGCCGCTTTTCGCCTGCCGGCGTGTTGGCGAGCCTGTGCCAAGCCGCCACCCGCTCGGCGACAGCACGCACGCGTTCGTCGTCGGACCTGTGCGCGAGACCGGCGAATTGCAGATCGGGGTCGCGCTCGCCCGGTGACTTAAAGCTGACCACGCCGGCAAACAGCCGGCCGTCAACCTCCGGCAACACCACATGCATCGCCAGATCGCCCGGCGAAAGACCGCGAAGCGACCCGGCCCAATCATCGCGCCCGGCTGTCGACAACGCGACCTGGAATACCGGGCAGGATACGATATCGAAAGGCGTCGTGCCACCGTCGCCGACCCCAGAAAAGGCAGTCGCATTCACGATAACGGCCGGAGGACGCTGCTCGAAATGAGCCCTCAACCAATCCGCCACACCAGCAGCTTTCAGCGAGGTCACGAACACGCCATAGGCATCAAAGCCCTTTTGCCGTAGCGCTGTGATCAGCGCGTCGACCGGTGCGGTATCGGCAGCGGTGAGATAGGAACGATAGAAAGTGACCAGCGCGCGCGGCCGCTGATCGGGACTCGGCAGCACCGCCATTGCACCGCAATCCGGGTCGTAGAAACCGATCTCCGGGATTTCCGTCTCTCCCATGACGGGCCCCGCATAGAAGCCCGCGGCCAGCGCGAGCTGGGCGATCGACGCTTGCGCCGCCGTCGCACCGCCCTTGTCGCACAAGGCTTTCAGCCGTCTGAGCGTCGAGACGGGTAATGTCGAGAGCGCATCCAGGCGTGGGTCGTCGCGACCGTCCGCCGGGAGCACCGCGAGCGCGATGTCGCGGTCCTTCGCCAATTGATGCAGGGCAGACAGTCCATATGACCAGTAGGACTCGCCACCGATCAGGCGCACCAGCACGCCGCGCGCATGCGACAACGTCCGTTCGATATAGGTGTCGACCGACAGCGGATGACGCAGCTCCGCAAGATTCGCGAGCCTCAGCGATGGCAGGCCGGCACGGCCGCGGCGCCAGCCGGAAGCGAACGCGGCGAGATCGCTGTCCGAAAACGAGAGCACCACAAGGTCGGCCGGATCCTGGCCGAGATCCTTAGGGATCGCGGTCTCCTCGAGACTGCGGCTCTCGCGAAAGACGACGTGCATCAGACACCAAGTCCCGCCCTGATGGCAGCCTCATCGATGTCGTCGTGTTCACCGATCAGAACCAGCTTCGACTGCCTGGGTCGTGTGCCCCAAGGCATATCGAACTGATGCCGTACCCGCTCCCCGACCGATTGCAGGAGCAATCGCATCGGCTTGCCCGCGACGGCAATATATCCCTTGGCGCGCAGCACATTTTGTTCGCGCGCAAGCCGCTGGATCGATGCGACCAGCGCATCGATGTTCGCAACTTCCGGGAGCTCGACGACAATGGAGGCAAAATCGTCGTGTTCATGCTTTTCCTCGCCGTCGTGGTGCGAGGGGCGCGCGGCGAGATCGTCTTCGGCCGCCGTTTCGAGACCAAGGATCAAACGCGTATCGACTGCGCCGTCGATCACCGGCAGCATCAGCACGCGACGCGGCATCTCGGTGGCAATCGCCGCCTTGGCCGCTTCCAGCCCGTCAGCGCCGGCAAGGTCCGCCTTGGTGAGCAGCACGATATCCGCGCAAGCGATCTGGTCCTCGAACACTTCCGACAGCGGCGTCTCGTGATCGAGATTTTCATCGGCCGCGCGTTGCGCCTCCACTGCGGCAAGGTCAGGCGCGAAGCGACCGGCCGCCACGGCCTCAGCATCCGCCAGCGCGACCACGCCGTCGACCGTGATCCGTGAGCGGATCTCTGGCCAATCGAACGCCTTGAGCAGTGGCTTCGGCAAAGCCAATCCCGATGTCTCGATCAGGATATGGTCAGGCTTCACCCGGCGCGAGAGCAGCTGCTCCATGGCGGGAATGAAATCGTCGGCGACCGTGCAGCAGATGCAACCATTGGCAAGCTCGATGATATTCTCGGCAGGACAGCTGGCGTCCGCGCAGGATTTAAGGATCTCTCCGTCCACGCCTTCGCTGCCGAACTCGTTGACGAGCACCGCAAGCTTCTTGCCGTTCGCGTTGGTGATTAGGTGCTGGATCAGTGTCGTCTTACCCGACCCGAGAAAGCCGGTGACGATGGTGACCGGGACCTTGGCGAGCGTGTTCATTCTGCGGTCTCCGGCACGACGGCGATGGGTGGAATGCGGGCAAGCGATTGTTTGCGGAAGATCTCCGGCCGGCTGCGCCATGGCACGATGCCGTCGGACGCCGCCGCATAGGCCGCAGCGCCGGCAACAACATCCGGCGCGTTTGCATCGGACAAGCGGCCGTACACATAGGACCAGCGTCCGGGGGCGCTGAGCGCGATCGAGCAGCCTTGGCTGCAGGCGGACAGGCATTCGACCGGAACGACGTTGACGCTTTCCGGCACGCCAGCCTCGAGGATGGCGCTGTGCAGACGCGCGCCTAGCGCGGTTTCGCCTTCCCTTAGCGATTGGCCGGCACGGCAGGTGACACAAACATGAAGCGTGACGGTCATCGCCCCTTCCTCAAAAAATTTGGCGGGGCGATGAGGTACACGAACCGGTGACGTGAGGGTTCGTTCCCCGTCGCGGAGTCACCCCGTCCGCCGGTTCAATCGGTGCGCTGGCAGGTCTCCCGGCTTGCGGAGTAGGTTTCCCTTCGATCCCGCCTTCCCAACCCCAAGAGGGGTCAGTGGCTTTTGGAATCTCTCCGGTCACGGTCGCGGGGGCGGCTGCGCTTCAGGCTCAAGCTTCGAAACTTTAAGCCCTATCGCATTCCCTCTTCGCCTGTCGTAGGACAGGAACCAACGCTCCCTCACCATTTGCCCTAGCGTGCAACTTGTCAAGCCAAAGGAACATGCAGATGATTTCCGAACCAGACGCCGTTGAGGAGGAAACCGTCGTCTCCGAGACTTCGCTCGATACCCGCCATGCGGCCAAAATGGCGAAGAAGAAGGCCGCCCGTGACCGGATGATGGCCGCCAAGAGCAAAGAGAAGGGACTTATCATCGTCCACACCGGGGCGGGCAAGGGAAAATCTTCCTCGGCCTTCGGTATGATCATGCGGTGCGTGGCGCATGGCTTTCCCTGCGCCGTCGTGCAATTCATCAAGGGGGCGTGGGACAACGGCGAGCGCCGTCTTCTGACCGGGCATTTTGGTGAACTGTGCCAATTCCACGCGATGGGTAAAGGCTTTACCTGGGAAACACAGGACCGTGCCCGCGACATCGCCGCCGTACGCGCGGCATGGGAGAAGGCCATGCAGTTGATCGCCGATCAAGCCTTGCGCATGGTTGTCCTCGACGAGATCAACATTGCGCTTCGCTACGAGTATCTGGAGATCGGAGAAGTCCTTGAGTTCCTGAAGAATTCAAAGCCACCGATGACGCATGTGGTCCTCACCGGGCGCAATGCCAAGCAGGAATTGATCGACGCCGCCGACCTCGTCACGGAGATGACGCTCGTGAAGCATCCCTTCCGATCCGGCATCAAGGCGCAGCCCGGCGTCGAGTTCTAACGCTTGAGAATTACTCCGATGGCGCGCGCGTTGATGATTCAGGGAGCGGGCTCAGATGTCGGCAAGTCGCTCATCGTAGCCGGCCTTGCGCGCGCGGCAACGCGCCGTGGCTATCGGGTGCTGCCCTTCAAGCCGCAGAACATGTCGAACAATGCGGCCGTGACCATCGACGGCGGCGAGATCGGACGCGCGCAGGCATTGCAGGCGCAAGCCGCAGGCGTCGAGCCTCACACCGATATGAATCCCGTCTTGCTGAAACCGGAGACGGATGTCGGCGCCCAGATCATCGTTCAGGGACGTCGCGTGGCGACGTTGCGCGCGCGTGCATACGCCGCCATGAAGCCTTCGCTGATGGCGCCGGTTCTCGAGAGTTTCGCCCGGCTAAAGGATCGCGCCGATCTTGTCCTGGTCGAGGGCGCCGGCAGCCCCGCCGAAGTCAATTTGCGGAGCGCCGATATCGCCAATATGGGCTTTGCCCGCAGGGCCGAGGTTCCGGTCGTGCTGATCGGCGACATTGACCGCGGCGGAGTCATTGCGCAGCTCGTCGGCATCAAGACCGTGCTCGATGCCGAGGATGCCGCCATGATCCGCGGTTTTGTCATCAACAAATTTCGCGGTGATCCATCCCTGTTTGACGATGGCTACCGGCTGATCGAAACCCGCACATCCTGGCGGGGCTTTGGGGTCCTGCCTTACTTCGCTCGCGCCAACGAGCTTCCCGCCGAAGATGCGCTCGGGCTTGCCGGTGCGCGCAAGGAGGGGCAACGCAAGATCGCCTTTCTCGCGTTGTCGCGGATCGCGAATTTTGACGATCTCGATCCGCTGAAACTCGAAGCCGGCGTGGATCTTGTGATGGTCCGGCCTGGAGAGGCGATCCCTGGCGATGCAAAGCTCGTAATCGTTCCCGGCTCCAAGTCGACACGCGGCGACCTCGCCTTCCTGCGCGCCCAGGGGTGGGACATCGATCTTCTCGCGCACCATCGCCGCGGCGGCCATGTGCTTGGAGTCTGCGGCGGTTATCAGATGCTCGGACGCGGTGTGGCGGATCCGGAGGGAATCGACGGGCCGGCAGGAGAAACGCCGGGCCTCGGACTGCTGGACGTGACGACGGTGATGACGCCGCAAAAGACCCTTAGGCGCGTCACGGCGGTCCACGCCGCGACGAACCGGCCGATCGAGGCCTATGAGATTCACATCGGGCATACCGACGGGCCGGATCGTGCACGGCCATTTGCCTTTCTTGACAGCGCGCCGGAAGGCGGAGTTTCCAGCGACGGACGCGTGTACGGCAGCTATCTGCACGGCCTGTTTGCTTCCGACAGTTTCCGAAGCTCATTTCTCGCGCAACTGGACATTCCGGCCGTAGACCAGCAGTATCGCGCCAGAGTGGAAAGCGCGCTCGACGCGCTTGCCGATCACATCGACACCCATCTCGATGTCGAAGGGCTGCTTGCCCTTGCCCGCTGAGGATTGGTGTTCAACGCGAGAGCGCGGCAGCAAACCGCGCCCATTCCGTCTCGTTACCCGGCAAGCCCAGACGCAGCCATCCCGGCCTTTGCCCAAATACACGCGACCAGATCTGGCTGCGTGCGAGTCGCTCCTGCGCGGCGTGCGCATCGCCGGTTTCATAGAGCCGGAACAGCGGCGTGCCGCCGACCAGTGGCCAGCCCTGCGATTTCACTTCGGCGTCCAGCCGAAGGCAGTCGTGTGCCAGACGCGTCGAGGTCGCCTTTGCCCAATCGCGATCAAGCAAGGCGCGCCGTCCGATCGCAATCGCTGCACCCGAAATCGGCCATGGACCCACCATCGCCGCCAGCGCCGCGACATCGGCCTCGCTGCCGAGCGCGAAGCCGAGCCGCAGTCCCGCAAGCCCGTAAAACTTTCCGAACGAGCGCAGGATCAACAACCCCGGCCGTTCCGCCTCCGGTGCAAGCGACAGGTCGGGGACGGCGTCGCCGAAGCTCTCGTCGATCAAGAGTCGACCGACACGCGGCAAAAGCGCGAGCAGTTCGTTCGGACCATGGCGCCGACCGTCTGGATTGTTGGGATTGACGACCACGGCGAGATCCGCACCCGCCAGCCCTTCGAGATCAGAAGCCTCAGCCACATCCCAGCCTGCGGCCGAAAGAATCGCTGCGTACTCGTTATAGGTCGGCGCGAGGATTCGCGCCCGGCCGCGAGATGACAAGAGATGTGGCAGCAACTGAATGGCCGCCTGCGCGCCACCTATAGCTACGATCGGCGCCTTGGTGGCACAGGCTTGCTGCGCCGCCCGATGGAGCGATTCAATATCGGATCGCGAGGGCAAAGCGCTCCAGTGTCTCGGCGCTACCTCGGCCACAGGATATGGCTGCCGATTGATGCCCGTCGAAAGATCGATCCAGTCTTGCACCCGCCCGCCAAAGCGCTGCAGGGCAAGATCGAGATTTCCACCATGCTCAAGCATTTGCTGCTCCTTCATGCGAAGGCCAGGATCGCAAGCACTCCACCCAACAGTATCATGGCGCGGCGATAGAGCTGCAGTCCCCGGCGGATGTCGGCGGCAAGCGGATCGCGCGCTCCCTCGTTCAGCCAGGGCTCGTTCGCGGTGCTTCCATGATAGATGCGGGGACCGCTGAGCCGCACGCCGAGCGCACCGGCCATGGCTGCTTCCGGCCAACCGGCATTGATCGAGCGGTGGCGGTTCGCATCCCGCACCATGCAGGACGTCGCATCCGAAGGCCGCGCGGCGAGCAGCCCGAAAAGCAAACCGGTGAGACGCGCCGGAATGAAATTTGCGAGATCGTCGAGGCGTGCGGCAGCCCAGCCAAAGGATTCGTGCCGCGCGGTGCGATGGCCGATCATGGAATCGAGCGTATTGATCGCCTTGTAGCCGACAATTCCGGGCAGCCCGAACAACGCTCCCCAGAACACGGGCGCCACAATGCCGTCGGAGGCGTTCTCGGCCATGCTCTCGATGGCCGCACGCGCAATTCCTGCCTCATCGAGAGCTGCGGGATCGCGTCCCACGATGTGCGCGACCGCTGCACGTGCGGCTGCGATATCACCGGATTGCAACGGATGCGCAACGGCGGCGACATGATCATAGAGCGAACGCAGTGCGACTAAGGGCCATGCCAGGATTCCCAGGAGGACGATGCGGCTCCATTCAAAGGCGAGCGCCGCCTGAACCGCCCATCCGATTCCGGCCGAAAGCCCAATCACGAAAAGCGCCACGGCTGCGCCAGCAAACCTCCGGATTCCAGGCGGATCGATGGACCTGTTGAAGCTGATATCGAGGATGTTGATCAGCCTGCCGAGCCATGTGACGGGATGGCCCACGCGGGCGAACAATGCATTGGGCCAGCCCAACAGGGCGTCCACCGTCATCGCCAATGCCATCGCCCCCGCAAAGTCCACGCATCGTCTCCTGTCATGCCTGATCGTGATGCACAAGAATTCGGTATCAAGGCAAGCCCCATATCGCCTGATTTCACCTTTGTCTTTGTCGAAGATTGGTGATTAGTCTGGCCTCAAGCGGAGGACGTCATGGCCATCATACTCATCACGGGCGGCACCCGATCCGGCAAAAGCCTACGCGCAGAAGTCCGCACCCGCGCTTTTCCGGAACAGCCCGTCTATATCGCCACGGCAGAGGCGCTCGATGAGGAAATGGGCGAGCGAATAGCGAAGCATCGCGCGCGGCGAGGAAAGGACTGGATCGAGCGCGAGGTTCCGCTCGATCTCGTGCAGGCCTTGATCGAAACCGATGGCGGTGGCGCAAGGCTGGTCGATTGCCTCACACTGTGGCTGTCGAACCTGCTCCACGCGGAACGCAACTGGTCGCATGAGGCTTCGCTGCTCGCTGACGCACTTGCCCGCCAGCGCAGCCCGGTCATCATGGTCACGAACGAAATCGGGTTCGGTATCGTGCCGGATAATGCGCTGGCGCGCGCATTTCGGGACGCGGCGGGTATCCTGAACCAGACGATTGCCTCCGTTGCGGACGAGGTCGAATTCGTCGTGGCAGGATTGCCGATGAAGCTGAAGTAATGCCGCGCTTGGCGCAATTGCGACGCGTCGTCGGGTGAGGCGAGCGAGTTGACGGTTCGAGGGCTGAAGACACATGCATCATTTCGAGCTTCTCAGGGGCATCGTCACTGACCTGAGAATCGCCATTTCGCTCTCCACGCTTCTGCCTCTCGGGCCGGCGACGCCGGTCAGCGATGGCGATGTTGCCCGCGCGAGCTGGGCGTTGCCAGTGGCAGGATTGCTGGTTGGCTTTGCCGGTGCGGCGGTCTACTGGATCGCACGCGAGGTGGGCTTGATGCCAAGCCCTGCAGCCATGCTGGCGCTGGCGGCCACGGTTCTCGTCACCGGCGCGATGCACGAGGACGGCCTTGCCGATACCGCCGACGGGCTCGGCGGCGGCCGGACGCGCGAGCGGAAGCTCGAGATCATGCGCGACAGCCGGATCGGTACTTACGGCGCGTGCGCGCTTGTCGCATCGCTCATCTTGCGATGGAGCGCGCTCGAAACGATCGCCGAGCCAATGTCGATCGCGGCGGCGCTTTCGGTTGCACATGCGGCGGCGCGCGCCGGCATGCCCGCCTTCATGTGGCTGATTCCGCCGGCGCGATCGGATGGGCTTTCGGCCCGAGCCGGACGGCCGCCGGGGCGAAGCGCCGCCATTGCATTTGCTCTCGGGGGTCTTTGCCTCGTTTTCGGTTCCGGGCCGAGCAAGGCGATGATCGGAGTGATTTTGCTCTCATTGGCCGGCTTGATACTGGCGTGGCTTGCCACGAGGCAGGTCGGCGGACAGACAGGTGATATATTGGGTGCGTTTGAACAGATTGGCGAGATCGTGGTTTTGCTGATGACAGCCGCCCTCCTCCACACGGAACCAGGACCCTGATGGCCGCTTTCGATGAAGCCTTTCGCCAGCAACTGCGCGAGCTCTTCGTGTGGCGCCGCGACGTGCGGCGCTTTCGTCCCGATCCTCTGCCGAGCGACGCCATGGAGCGGCTGATTGAGATCGCCTGCCTTTCCCCGTCGGTCGGCCTGAGCCAGCCTTGGCGGTTTGTGATCGTCGAAGACAACGCAAGGCGCAGTGCCGTGGTCGAGGATTTCAGGGCCTGCAACGCCGATGCGTTGTATTCTTATTCAGGCGAACGCGCGGCGCGATACGCGAGCCTCAAGCTCGCCGGTCTCGAAGAGGCCCCGGGTCACCTGGCCGTGTTCGCGGACAAGACGAATGATATGGGGCATCGCCTCGGGCGTGCAACCATGCCGGATACGGTCGAATACTCCGTCGCCGCCGCCATCTGCTGCATGTGGCTCGCCGCACGTGCAGACGGCATCGGACTTGGCTGGGTATCGATCCTTAACCCGGCTCGCATCCACGAGGTTCTTGAAGTGCCGGAGTCCTGGAAGTTCATCGGCTATCTCTGCGTCGGCTATCCCCAGAAAGAGTTTGATCGACCCGAACTTGAGCGCGCCAACTGGGAATATCGGCGATCGGCGAAGGAATTTACCACTCGACGCTAGCGCCCAGAATTTCAAGTTTCCACCCGGAGCCTTCGTCGCGTGTCAACGTCGTGTAGGTCAACCAACCAGGAGGCTGGTCGCGATACATCATGATGCGAGCGACCTGGCGATTGGCCGAAGGGCAACGTTAGATTCCTCTCGGCTAAATATCGGCCCCACACTGGTTTTGTCTGGCACTGCAGACCCGGGCCGCGATGTTTTTCCAGAGAGAGAGAGAGAGAGAGAGAGAGAGAGAGAGAATCCAGTTTTCCAGACGTCTGTGTTCGCTCGCGATACCCCGTGCGTAGCTAAGAAGCGAGAAACTCGTTAAGGGTTGAGGCCCCGGATCGGCGCGACCGATGCGGCGCCTGTTGCTGGCACCGTCGAAACCGGTGGGCCTCGCGCTTAAAGCTAAGCGCTGACCGACATCGATCGCCCAGCAATGATGGGTAGAGCGCGTGAGAAGCCACCCGCAGCCATCTACAGAGTACGCTCGCCCGACGATCAATCAGTGCGCTCGCAATTCGACGGGAAAGAATAATACCCGGTCGCCAGTTCAGCTGTACGAGGCCACAACGATTTGAATCAACGCACTTAGTGGTAAATGCCATGCCTGTCCTTAGGACAAAACGCTTTTCTGCCGGCCCAGTATTGTTGCGAAGTAATAGGCCGGTGACAGACATCAACTAATCCGATGGGCCGTTCTGATTTAGCGATGGATTGGTGCGAGGACGCGGCGCCAACCCCTGAATTCATGGGTGTGAGTGAGATCAAATGCAAGATCTGCAAGCTGGCGCTCGTACTCGCCATAGTAAAAAATGCCCGGCCCCCTTTCGGCGGCCGGGCGGAAGTCAGTCTGGGAGGAGCGACGCTGCTACACATCGCACCAGCTTCCGTCGGCAGAGGGAGGGTGCCGGCGGTTCATTTACGGCGAGGGCATTCGCCGTTAACTTTTCACGGGGAGGCCGATATCCGTTCCAAACGAAATCTGGTTTCGCGTCCTTCTCTATTCAGGGAATTCGGCCCAACGCTGCGCGGGAAGGTCGACAACGGCGTCAGTTCTTCCCTCACGTAATCTTAGGACGGTCGCAAGATCATGCTTCTGAGATG
Organism: Bradyrhizobium sp. SRL28; assembly: GCF_018596315.1. GTDB lineage: Bacteria > Pseudomonadota > Alphaproteobacteria > Rhizobiales > Xanthobacteraceae > Bradyrhizobium. The sequence continues at coordinate 64,585 of NZ_JAHEAG010000033.1, forward strand.
GACCCCACGGAAAAGAGGCTGTCCGTCAATGCTTCACCCACCGACTGATCGTCATCCACAACGGAAATGACGCCGAGTGTGTGCGGCCATTTGCACCAGACTATGCGCTTTATCTATGCAGCATTCCGTAAAATTGGTGAAATCGATTGTTTTGATGGGATGCATCTATACTGTTGATACATAAAGACATGCGTTCAGCGGCCTTGATCTAAATCGCGTCGTTCGCGCCGGACGCTCTGATGACCCAGCGTAAGCTCTGGCCTCATAGCAATCTATTCTATCAAGACCTCGCGGTGGCCGACTTTTTTGCGAGGCCTCGGCCCTTTTCCCACCTGCAAGGCCCGCTGCGGGCTTGCGCTGCTTTTACGGATCAGCCAGGGCACGCCGCGGAAATCTCACAATTGCGCGTTTAGGGCTTCAATCGCGAAAGACCACTGAGGGGGCGCGTTGGCCGACGGCTGGTGCGAAGGTATCATCGAGGCTTGCACGGACACGGCTCGCAAACGGCGAGGCACCGGGCTCATCATGGCGCATGATTGTTTGATGGCCGACAAAGTCTCACTCGGCAACGTGGTAATTGCGACACTATTCTCATCCAAGAATATCGCGCGGCTGTGCCCCGGGCCGACTAGACGCACATCATCGACAGCCTTCGAGCGGCACGTCATTTGCAAAGATGATGTTGGGCGTGGACACGGACGTTCACCCGTGCCGATGCCCGCAACCTCCAGGTTGCAGCCCGACGCACCTCTTGCTTCCCCCTGCAAAGTGCGTCGGGCTTTTCGGTCGTCAAGTTTCCACGCATCTGCCTATCCTCCGCGTGAATGCAAATTGGAACGCCGATGAACTATACGCGCGCATTTTCGGAGACGCCGAACGCCATGTCAGCGCCAACCGTCGGATGCATGGCGATGTTCTCGACGACCAGCGGCATTGCGGTCGCCGAGATTTAGCATTACAGTTGCTTTTTTGCTTTGAAGTGCGCGCGCTGAGCGACGGCCTGGTGAGCTCTGCGCCAGCAAGACCATGCGATGATGTGTGCGGGCTGGATGCGCTTTCGAGCGAGTCTGATGGCAATGCGGCGGATTTCCTGGATTGACCAACGGATCAGTGGCGCCGCGGTAATGTTTTGGCTTTTGCCGGGGGGCATCGTTTTGTTTTTTTGGGCGGTGGCGGGTTAGCGCGATGCCGGATCGCGGCCATCATGGCGAAGGCGAGCATCACCAGGGAGACGTGACGGTGCCAGCCATGCCAGGATCTGCTCTCGTTGTGATCGAGCCCGAACTCGTTTTTCGCGGTTTCAAAAATGTCCTCGATCGCCCATCGATGGCCTTCGACCGCGACCAGCGTTTCAATTGATGTTCCCGCTGGGCACCAGGTGGTGAAGAAGGCGAGGTCACCATCGGCGATGCGACGACGGATCAGTAGACCGCGCGTCCACAAACCATCATTTGCACTGTTGAATGGCTCGGCCTCGAGGTCGGCCAATTCGAGATAACACCAATCGTGCAGCCGCGGTCCTTTGGTTCCGGCTCCCGCCGACAGGCGCTTCCAGTCGGATGAGCGCCGCGTCCGGGCGATGTCGGCGGCCGTACCGGCGACCGGCGGTCGTTTGCCCCAGGATCGAAACACATGAGCGCTGCTGACCCCAAGCACGTAGCCTTTGCCGGCCCGACGTAGTTGCTGTTCGATGTCGCCAACGCCGTAGACCGTATCACCGGCAACCCACTTGAATGGTACAGACGCGGCGATCGCGCGTGCGATCATCCTCGTCGCAAGCTTTGGTTTGGTCGCAAAGCCGACATCGGCAGGCACGTAGGCGGCTTCCAGACGATCCGGATCGTCGGTCCATTCCTTCGGAAGATACAGCGCGCGGTCGATGAACGCATGACCATGGCGCGAAACGTAGGTAGCGAAGACTCCGATCTGACAGTTCGTAATCTTGCCTGCCGAACCCGTATATTGCCGCGCCACTCCGCACGACGCTTTGCCTTGTTTGAGAAAGCCGGTCTCGTCGATCACCAGCACTGCATCGTCATCCGCCAAATGCTCGATGACATGGTCGCGCACGATATCGCGCAGGGCATCAGCGTCCCAATCCCCACGCCCCAGAATTGCTTGCTGCCGCCATGGGCCAGGATCGCCAGCCGCCTCCGCCCGCTTCCAACCGGTCTTGCGCTGCTCATCTCCGAGCAGACCTTCCAGGAACAGGCCGGCATTCGTCGCCACACGCTCTTGCGTGAACAACGGACGTATCCGTTTCCTGATCTCTCGAAGCGACGCCGCCCACAACGCAAGCGTCTCCTCAATCGACGCTGCTTGCGTCCACGACCTCCGAATCATGGTTGCCCATGGATTCAGACATTTCCCAAAGAAGATCGCGGTAGGGACGCTCATTGCTGAGCGCCCCCCGCACAGATCCGGACGAGCCCGATTAAGGCATCCGGCTCCTACCTTGGGTGTGTGACGGCGAAACGCTGTTGCGGCCAGGGATGGAGGATACGGGGTTGAGGAAGCCAGTCATCCGCCAACTTCGTCATACGATCCCAAGTGAAACCGCCTCGTTGGCTGCGGCGCCGGAGCGTTCGCCGCCAGAGGTCGGTCACATGATAGCGGAACGCTGAGAGCGCCCGCCCGTTTGCAGGAACCGCATAATAGGCGAAGTGGCCGGTGATGACCTGTCTCAGCCATTTACCCTGGATTGGGATCGGTTGGTGCATTCGACGCCGCAGCTCTGTCTTGATGTCCTGGAGCTTCGTCCCCAGACGGTCGCGACGGGTCTTCCTTTCGAGCAGGAAGTTCCCCCGGCGTGACTTACCGCAGATGTGGATGAAGCCCAGAAACATGAAGGTCTCCGGTTTGCCGAGCCCGCGTGTCTTGCGATTGGTCGCCGCATAGCGACCGAATTCAATCAGGCGGGTCTTGTCCGAATGGAGCGTCAACGCGAATGCCTCAACCCGTTCACGCATCGCATCAAGGAAGCGACGAGCGTCGTCCTCATGCTCGAAGCCGACCACCAGATCATCCGCATAGCGCACGATAATCATGTCGCCGTGAGCCTCCTGCCGTCGCCAGCGTTCGGCCCAAAGATCGAAGCAGTAGTGCAGGTAAACGTTGGCAAGCAGCGGCGAAATCACCGATCCTTGCCCCGTGCCCCTGTCGTCCACGGTTACGACCCCGTCTTCGAGGATGCCCGCCCTCAACCATTTACGGTTCAGGCGGATGATGCGCTTGTCACCGATGCGGTGCTCCAAAAACTGGACTATAGCCAGTCTTGGCTCACACTTCCGAAGAAGTTGTGCACGTCGGCGTCAAGTATCCAGTTCACCTTCCGCGTGGTAATCGCTACCGTCAGGGCGTCCAACGCATCATGTGGCCCCCGGCCGGGTCGAAACCCATAGGAGAAGCCGACGAAGTCGCCTTCGTAGATGGCATTAAGCACCATGACGGTCGCGCCCTGGACGATTTTGTCTTCCAGAGCCGCGATCGCAAGCGGCCGCTGCTTCCCATCCGCCTTCGGTATGTACGTCCGGCGTGACGGTTGCGGCCGGTATGCTCCCCGGTGGACCCGTTCGTGCAGTTCCCTGAGCCGGGGCTCAAGGTCGGCCTCGTAGTCCTGCCACGTCATGCCATCCACGCCGGGGGCGGCTTTGCGCCGAAGCGCATAGAACGCCGTCCGGAGTGTATCGACAGTGATATGGTGGAGAAGTGCGGTGAACCGTTCCTTCTTCTTCAGCCTTGCGGCTTTCCGTACGCGGTCCAGCGCTTGGGTCTCGCGAGCCCGGTACTGTGCCCGGTGCGTGCTTTGCTGGCCCTCGTTCCCCTTGGTCCCCGGCCTTGGCTCCGCCGGCTCCGCCACCGGTCGCCCGGCTTTGTTCGCCTGCTTCGCAGCTACTATGCCGGAGTCAGACTTCTCTGGATCGTGCATCAGCGGCTACGGCTCCTCGCCTTCCCGCCGCGGACCAGGCTGCTCAGTGAGCATCTGGCCGACCGAGAGAGCTCCCGGTTCCCGTACAAGAAGCTTCTGCACATGCCAGGGTCTGCGACCACGCCGAAACGACTGGGCGCTCGCGATATCGCACCCCTTCGTGTTGCCTTCCGCTCAGTTGACAGCGTCGGCTCTCGGGAAAACATTCTTTCGCGGCTCAATGGCTGGCCTATGCACTCCCCTGCCGACGCTTCGCCGACACCCTCACGGATGTCTACGCACGGCTCGGGGCCGACGTGGATCGCTACTCCTTCATCGTAGTGGACTTCCACCACCTACTCCTTGCCGGTCTCCCGGCGCACCAACTGTAATGCAAATATGCCCTCTGCTGACTTCTGCGCTGCGGTCAGGCCGCCTTGCGGCGCCCTCAGTCTCGTTGCCGAGACACAGCACAGACCTCCCGAGGTAAGACCGACCGCCTTCTCCGCATACCCGCCGAATTTACCACCCCGACCCTCGATGGCTGTGGACTTCGCGATCATTTGCTCGCTCGTCCGGTCGGGTAGGCCTCGTTATCCGGTTCTTGTCCATCGGGTCGCGGATTTGCTCCACGCTTTCTTCAGACCCCACCTCACGATGACGCCCTTGCGCTTCGCTAACCCTTCACCACCATCAGGCTGGGTAGAGGACTTCCACCCCTAAGCTGTCGTTCATACTCGGCACACAAAAGAAGGCCACTCCGATGGAGTGGCCCAAGTCAGGGAGGAAACGCCCTTGAGGGGCCTCTGGGATCAGGCCGCAGCCTGTTCGATCGGTGAGAATGGCAGGCCGAGACTCTCGGCGACCGCCTTATAAGTCAGGCGGCCCCGATGGACATTGAGGCCTGCGCGCAGATGCGGATTTTCGAGGACGGCTGCAAATCCCTTGCTGGCGAGCGCCAAGCCGAATGGCAGCGTAGCGTTATTTAGTGCCTGGCTCGAGGTCAGCGGGACAGCTCCGGGCATATTAGCGACGCAGTAATGAATGACGCCGTCAATCTCGTAGGTTGGATCAGCGTGCGTCGTTGGACGGGATGTCTCGAAGCATCCGCCCTGATCGATAGCTACATCCACGATCACGGAACCCTTGCGCATCGAGCTCAACATGCCGCGGCTGACAAGTTTCGGCGCGCTCGCGTCGGGAACGAGCACCGCGCCAATGACGACGTCTGCCGCAAATACCTCCTCCTCAACGGAGTCAATTGTCGAAAACCTGGTACGAACGCGGCCTTCGAACAGTTCATCCAGCTCGCGAAGCCGGGGTATCGAACGGTCGAGGATTGTGACTTCGGCACCCAAGCCCGTCGCCATGCGTGCCGCATGCGTACCGACAACCCCGCCTCCGATCACCACGATACGAGCCGGCTGGACACCCGGCACGCCACCAATCAACAGCCCCCGACCACCTGTATACCGCTTCAGGGCCGCTCCGGCCGCTTCGATCGCAAGCCTGCCCGCGACCTCGCTCATCGGCGCAAGCAGCGGCAGTCCGCCATGTGCGTCAGTTACGGTTTCCTAGGCGATTGCGGTGCACCCAGACTTGATCAGGCCCTTGGCCTGTTCCGGATCCGGCGCCAAATGAAGATAAGTGAACAGAATCTGGTTCTCTCGCAGCTGGCTCCATTCGGAAGGCTGCGGCTCCTTGACTTTTACGATCATGTCGCTCGATGCGAACACCTCGCGAGCGGATTCCAGAATCGTTGCGCCAGCCTTGCGATAATTGTCATCTGTAGCGCCTATACCAGCACCGGCATTGGTCTCGAGCAGTACGCTGTGGCCTGCGGCCACATACTCGCGGACCGCTCCAGGGGTCACGCCCACGCGGTATTCGTGCGTTTTGATTCTTTGGGAACACCGACCTTCAATTGCAATCTCCTAACTTGGACAACCGCCTTTATAATCGAAAGAGCGTTGCAAACTTGCGACGCTGGCGGCCAAATAGCGCCGAAATTCAACGATTCTTGGCAGCGTCACGCAGCATTCCATCGGAATGACATTCCAGCACCGAGCTCAGCAGCAACGCGCGGATCGACTCGAATGGGATTATCCAGCACCGCGGTCGCGCGTCGGCAGCGCGCGCTGGAAAACGAAAGGATAATCACCGGGTATCGGGGTGATGCTTAATGTGAACCGATTCGGCCTCAACACTACCGTGCTGGTTAGAGTCACGCTGGACAGTCAAAGAAACGAGGCACTGAATCGTTCGAAACCGGCATCGTCAAATGCCAGTCAGCGAACTGCTGCTTTCTGATGTCGGCAAGCGATGATTATCTTCTCATAGTTCTGGCTGGCGATATCGAAGGCTTTCGAGAGAATTCAATAGAAACGCGTAACCAACAATTCGCTGTAAGCTGCCACTACGTATTTCCTCCAGATGGTTTTGGAGGCCGCGGCGAGCCGCGCTAAAGCGCCGCCCATCGGGTAAGGCGCACTCCTGATTTCAGGTTAGAATGCTCGCCGCCTGGGTTTTGGGTGGGGCGAACGCAAGGCGCGTCGCGCTCGCGCTGGAGGAGCCATGCGCTCGCGGCGTAAACTGTGCCGAACACAGCGAAGAAGATCGACAGCAAAGTGAAAAATAGCATCGTCGACACACTTACTTTTGTTTGCGGAACGCGGGTCTCGTCAGATTTCCTGTCGGACACTCCGGTTAATCAGCTTGCTGAGAATCTCTACACCTTGACGCTACGTAAGGTTCAAGCCACTTGAACAGATTCAGTACGAAACGCGTGCAGAAGCTGCACTTTTTCAGTTCGGCACGTCGCTTGCTTGTTCAGCCAGTATCGCCAATACATGATTGATATAAGGGCTCCGAGCGTCCTCGGCACCGTCGGGTCTGCTCCGCCAACTCTCTGCGGCCAATCGGCAGGAGGTGCGATATGAAACTGCACGTTCGGGCAGCTGTGGCTGCGTTCGCGTTGGCTCATAATCCCTGGGTCGTCTTGTGGTCGGAGTGTATGACCTCGAAAGATGTGCACGTAGCGGGCTCCGCTTGTTCCACGGCGGCGTGGTTGCCGGTACGATTATGTCAGCCACAGCTACGGTAACCTAACTTGTACCACCACGGTGAAAAGTCCGAATGGCTTGGGAGTACGAGGCTTTGACCACGACGCGTCATCTCATTGAAAGTAACGCGAGGTGAAGCCCACATGTTCGTATATAGCGTACGATCGTGGATTGCAGGTAGCCTGCGCCTTCCTACGTGAGTGGCTGAACTTACAAGCATCTGGCGTTCGATGAAAAGCTATCAAGAACTCGCCCTGATAAGCCGTTCCATCAACTGGCGAGCAGCCCTGCGGATCACAGCGATTCCGGCCTTGGCGTGGCTATTCGTGCAGCTAGCTCACATCTCGAGCGGCCCTCGATCGGCACAGGCCGGCGCTCCGCCAAACGGAGCTCCCGTCAATCCGGCCATCCCTGATGACCTGGATGCGGATTACAAGTCAGTTAACGCTCGCTCACTCCCGGCCGGCCATTGTCGCGTCAAGGATTCGGAGCTCAGCAACGTTCAGTTGGGCTCAAGTTACGCAGACGTTGTTTACCTATTCGGCTGCGCAGGCACCATCACTTCGCGTGAGACCGTTCAAGGGATCAAGTTTCACGTGCTTGCTTGGAATGACGGGCAGATCTTAGCACTATTCGTTAACGGAAAGCTCTCGATCGCATCGCAGTCCGGCCTTCGGTAGAAGATTCGAGGCTCTCGTGAGCCTGGCGAGCGCATTTGCTCTGATCCTGCATCACCGCCTTACACATGTGCTGATCTCGCAAGGCGTACGATACCAGAAGCGCCGATTTGTTAGCCTGAAGCAATCCCAACAGTTTGACGTCACGTGCGGTTCGAGCCTTCGAACACCGCCAGCGCGAAGTGCCTGCAGACGCTCCTATCTTTCCTTCAGTACGCTGCTTGCACTGTTCAAGGCAGCATCGCCAATAGCCGTCGCGGTGATGTAGGGGCAGCCTCGGCCTTGACAGCGGGTCGGGTCCGCTCCGCCCAGCTTCGGCGGCGATGGGCTGCGTGTGTATGTGTGAGGCGATATGAAACGGCACTTGCGGGCGGCTGCGGTCGCATTCGCTCACGGTCCCCGCCGTGATGTCCTCAGCGTGGACGAACACGAAACCCGTGGGTATGATAGACTTAGTGCTCTCCGTACGCTGGTACAGAGCGGCCGGATGCGATCATGACAACCGGCGTCATATCAGTGGCGCGTCATCGGACATGTATCACTACGGTGCGACCTCGCGTGGGCAGCTGACACCCAGGCTCTTGGCGCGTACAGCCGCGTTGATCACGACACCAGAAGCTACTTCTCAGTTACAGTCACCAACAACCCAGCCCAGCTATTCGATTATCGAAGGCTTGTGCTTCACATATTACCGTCTGGTGGGGAGTCGCGGATGCCGCGTAAATCTAGTCAGCCGGTGCGCAACGGGTTCTTTTAACTCATTCTTATCGATGCCGATTGGGCGGCTTGCTGTAGTTCGTGCGCGCATAGGCCGCGCGCCACTTCCTCTGGACCGTGAGTGCCGCGAGCTTTATGATTTTGCAAAGCGAGCGGTGCAGCGCCTGGACCTTTTTTGTGGGCCCATGCTCGGCCCGAACGGTGCACGAGGTCCAAGAGCTTTTATCGAGCCGTGAGTTCCCAAACAATCCGGACGTGCCCCCCTGGAATCGAGGGTCGGAAAATATGCATATCTCTGACGCGCAGCTTACTCTTATCAATCAAATTCAGGACGCGCCCAACGTCTCCCTGATCAGAGAAGAGCACATACATTATGCCATTATCATTCAGGCGGAGGTGCGCACCTTTGAGAGCTGAGGCCATAAGATTGTGATCTTCATCGAAGCAAGAACGCTCCAGGTCGTCTTTTGCTTTACGATTCCAATAGGGGGCGGCAAAGAGAATGATGTCAAATTTTTCTCCGGACTGCAGCCCAGAATAGGTATCGCTATAGCGCACTTCGGCTTTGTCCGAGTAACCTAATCGGTCAATGTTTATCTTCGTCGTGAGAACGGCTTGCGGATTTATGTCGAGAGCCACTAGACATCCCGCGCCGGCACGGAGTGCTGCAAGCCCTAGTACACCTGATCCGCATCCCAGATCGAGTACTGTCGCGCCAGGTTCGATGTGCCACTTCGACATCAATGCGTCGGGACCGTGACTTAGGCGCGGTGACAAAACGCCAGGCAGGATGTGTAGGGGCAGGCCACTTACTTCCACATCGTGCGGGCGTTCGCATAATCGAAGTTCAGCTAGCACTGCATCTACGTCCGTCGTTTGGCGCCTTAAAGATACGCCTATCGGGGCAGTCATCTATCTCTCCATCTCTTGGTGCCAAACAACATCGCGAGCCGTCTGGACCGATCCGGCGCAGTAGGCCGGCCTGGGCAAACTGCTTCAGCGTGCGGCAGACGGTGGGCTGGATGCCGGATAGCCGGCCCCATATTGCTCTCCATCAACCGACAGCCAACGATAGCGCGGCTGTTCTCGCGCGCTTGTTCTCTCGGAAATGGACACACAAGTTTAAAGGAGATCTGAATGCACACGGCCCTCACTCGGTGTTGCTGCCTCTCAACAGCAACGGCCGTGCCAGCAACTCCAAGCGCGTAAGCCTCTGATTACGCTTTAACAATTCGCACGCGGCAGACGACGGCCGGTGTTTTGAACGCGACAGCATTTGTACCGCTGTCGGAAACTGGACGAGGATCAGCGATCGTTTGCGCCCGGTCGTTCCGCAGTCTTGGTCGCGGCAGCCCGGTGATTGCGAGCAAGTGAGTGAAATAGTGAAATGCCGAGAACGACTGTTCTACAAACACGAGTTCCAATGCGATAATCGACGACACAAGAAATGTAGGAGCAAAGTGCGCTGCCTCGTTCTGCTCTCGACGAAGGCGGCAACAATGCTTTGGGATCAGTTGCCCAGTGCCTGCGCGACCAGCGCCTTAATCATGCGGTAGTAGTAGGTGCGAGTAGATCCTGGGGTCTGCGCCATGAAAACGACTGCTAGTTCCTCCGTTGGATCGATCCAGAAGAACGTTCCACCGTAGCCTGCCAACATGTACTCGCCTTCGGAACCCGGCACGCCTGCGAGTCCTGGCCCTTGCCGGACCAAAAAGCCGAGTCCGAACGTATAACCATCCAAACCCATCAGAGAGATGCCGGGTGATGCTGGTACCCCGGGACGATCGCCGAGGTGATCTGAAGTCATCAGTTTAACCGTGGTTGGGCTCAGATACCGACGGCCGTCCAGATTTCCGCCATTCAGCATCATTTGACAGAAGCGTAGGTAATCGGCCGCTGTCGACACGCCGCCTTCTCCTGCAAGGTCATTCGACGGATCGATCTTCATGTCGAGAAATTGTTCCTCCTTACACAGCGGCTCGGCAATTCGACTCCAATTTGCCTGAGGAACCTTAAAACCAGTGTCAGCCATCTTCAGCGGGCGGAATAGCCGCTCATCAAGAAACGCCGATAGCCGCTGGCCCGAGGCCGCCTCGATCACGTGGCCGAGCACATCTACAGCCAAGCCGTACTCAAAGGCGGTGCCCGGCTCACGGACCAGAGGCGCTTTGGCAATCCCGGCCATGAATTGTTCGGGCGTGATCAAGCGTGCGGGCTCAATAAGAAGGTTTGCTTCGGTGTAAGCCGCTTTGACCTCCGAAATTTTTGAGAACTTTCCGTAAGTAAGGCCCGCCGTATGTCGGAAGAGATCGTGGATGGTCATCCGACGCTTGGCGGGCTCGCGGGTCGTCTTGCCGTCTTTGTCCGTGGCCAGGACGTCCATTTTGGCCAACTGCGGCAGGAACTTGGAAACGTGATCGTTGAGCTGGACCTTGCCTTCCTCGACCAGCATCATGGCGCCAACTGAAGCGAGTGGCTTTGTCATGGAACAGAGGCGGAAGATCGCGTCCTCCGTCATTGGCGTGCCCGCCGCCTTATCGAGGAAACCAATAGCTTCCGAATAGATTAGATTGCCTCGCCGGGTGATCATAACGACGGCGCCTGGCATGCGCTCCGCATCAACTTCCTGTTGCAGCACCGCGCGAATTCGGGAGAGCCGCTCTGGCGAAACACCGACGGCTTCGGGTTGGGCACTTGGCCACGTGTAGATGCTATTGTCGGTGACGGCATGCTTGCGGCAACGATCGGGCTCCGAAACGCCGGCCTCATACTCTTTCAAACTCTCGATGATCTGTCCTTCCGAAAAGCGATTGCGTTTCATGCTCTGATCGTTGTCTTGGGCCAGAACGAACTTCAAACTGGATTAAGCCCGCGGGCAAGGTCAGCGAGGTCTTGTGCCCAGTAATCCTAGTTGTAAGTGAGCACGCGTCTCACTTCAGTTGAGCAGCTTCAGGCCAATCTGTGAACTCTAGCTCGAATCGACCAAAACCCGCGGGCTTGGTTGTGAATTTGACAGTCTTTCCTGAGAGGGCCGCCAATGTGCCGGATGCGAACTTGAACACCGTCTTACCGGAAGCGTCGACGCCGACAGCTTTACCGTCCTCCATGACAGTAGAGCCGCTGCCCTCCAAGACCTGCCCAACTGCAAATCCGTCGGGGGCGTGGTGAAGGTCGAGAGAAGCAAAATACGTTCCTTTCTGACCACCCCATTCACTTACCGATACTGCTGTAACAACGGCTTCCTTCAAGAGACCATCCACGCCGCGACAGGTATATTGAGAGCTGACAATAGCGTGTTCATTCCGATCACCTGTCGGCTCTCGAGCAGCGACTATGGCGGTGCAGTCGTAGCGCCCGATTGTGTCAGCGAGGGTAACCCGCTTATCCCAATCAAACCAAAAGCGGAACATAGTGCAGTAGCGAGAAAGGTCTTTGTCATTTTGGCTATGCCTTCGCGCTAGGTTCTTCGCTTGGTACGTACAACCTGACGCCACGTGCTATTCAAGGCCCTTTGAGCGCTTGTCGCGTGAGCGCTTCCCATAGCTAGGACGAGCGGTCAAGTTGCAATAATTGACGCACCAGGGAAGGAGCACCACCTCTACTTTGATTGCCTGCGTGAATGGAAAGCGACTATCTCCTCATAGTTCTGGCTCGTGATGTCCAAGGGCTTTCGAGAGAATTCAATAGAAGCGGACAACCAACAATTCGCTGTAACCTGCCATTGCATATTTCCTCCAGATGGATTTAGAGGCCGCACGCTAGGCGTGCGGCCCATCAGATAGGCGCCCTTCTGATTTCAGGTTAGAATGCTCGCCGCGTGGGTTTTTGGATGGGGCGAACGCAAGGCGCGTCGCGCTCGCGCTGTCCATGGCAGAGCCATGCGCTCACGGCGTAAACTGTGCCGAACATAGAAGAAGATAGACAGCAAAATAAAGAATAGCATCGGCGACACACTTCGTTTTTTTTGCGGAACGCGGGTCTCGTCAGATTTCCTGTCGGTGGCAGCCCTGGTACGTTAGCTTGGTCAGATCTCTACACCCTGACGCTACGTAAGGTTCAAGCCACTTGAACAAATTCAGTGTGCAGGAGCTGACGTTTATTAGGTCCGCACATTGCCTGCTTATACAGGCAGCATCACCAATGCGTCCGTCATATACGGGATCCGCGTTCTCGGCCACCGTCGGATCCGCTCCGCCCAACTCTCTGCGGCCCATCGGCAGAGGTGCTGTATGAAACAGCGCGTTCGGCAGCTGCGGTCGCGTTGCTTCCTAGGTGGTGTGGACTCTAAGGATTCCCTTTTAGGACCAAATCAGATTCAAGACTGCTTTTGGGGAGGCAGTCTTGGGCGTGATGGATCGTTTAGTGTTGAGCGAAGCGGCTTGGGAGCGGATGGCGCCGCTGACCATAGGCCGGCCTGACCAGAAGGGTTCGACCGGCCGTGACAACCGGATGTTCGTGGAAGGCGTGCTATGGGTCGTGCGTACAGGCTCACCTTGGCGTGACCTCCCCGAGGC
>NZ_JAHEAG010000034.1 GCF_018596315.1 Bradyrhizobium sp. SRL28
TTGTACGTGTCGGCGCTCGATCGCCTCTGCGGAGAAATCGCGTTGGTAGACGGAATCTCGGAGGAACAGGCCCTCAAGGAACTCGAGGGCCTGTTGAAGACCGGCAAGCTGAAGCGTAGCGCCAAGCCCATGGGCATTCCGGATTTATGAACTCACTCCCTAAACCCAATTGTCCCGGCTCGGCCGGACCGCAGGAAACATCATCCCCGACAGCATCACGCGCATCATGCGCAACGAGCGCTGCCGTCCGTCCCAGGCGATACGCGGCAGCGCGTGCAGATTGGTGAAGCCCTTGGCCTCGACGATGCCCGGGATCGTCGATACCGCGCTGGCGAAATCTGCCTCCTGCCCCATGACGACGTGCTCCCGGCGCCAGGATTGCCGGTCGCCGAACGGATAGGCGAAATGCCTGACGGCGCGGCGCAAGGCAGCCTCGGCGACAGCCTTGCCCATCGTCATTTCGCGTTGCGCGTCGGCCGCTTTCAGGTTGGACAGCGCGGGATAGTTCACCGTTGCGCTGCCGATCGTCACCAGCGGGTCAGCCGCGAGCTTCGCCAGATCGTCCCAATCCATCGACGCAGCTCTCGACAGCGCCGCGAGGTCGACGGAGTAGCGCGTGCAAAGGTCGTGGATCGCGAACGAAAGATCCGGCGGGGTCAGCGTCCGCATCCAGCTCGTCAGAAATTCGAAAGTGTCATACTTCTCCGGCGTGCTGCCCGTTGCGAAACGCCGCTCCTTGCGGTCGATCACGAGGCTGATGCGATCCTCGCGCGCGATCATGTCTTCCAGTGCGAGCCACCAGGCTTCGCCGAGCCCATCCGGAAACGCGGTCGGCAGGTAGACGGTGAAAGGCACGCCGTGCTTCGACAACACGGGATAGGCCTGCGTGATGACATCCTTGCAGCCGCCGTCGAAGGTCAGGCAGGCAAATCGGTTGGCCTTCGGCAGCGTGACCGCCCGCCGGCACACTTCGTCCATCGTGATCAGATCGAAGTTCCAGCGCTTCAGCGCAAGAATCGTCCGGTCGAGAAATTGCGGCGTGATTTCACGCCACCGGTTGGGCTGAAACGGGCGGGAATCGCGCGGACGCACGCGCTCGAACCGCAAGATGACGCCGGCGCCGCCGGTCTTCCGCTGCTTCAGCCTGAAGTAGCCGCTGAAATAGCCGAGCTCCATCCGGGCTCGCCGCAAAATTCCGATATCCGACGCCAACGTCCCGCCCTCAACCATACGATCGCGCTGCCCCCGCCGCGGCCGGATTGTATTACCCTTTGTTGACATTTCCCTGCGAAGGTCGGCCAAAGCCGAAAATTGTAAACAATTTCATATAGCACGGGCTCTGCGATGACCATGGCTGCCGCGATTGAAGACCGGACGGCGGATGCAACAGAGTGGTCGAAGGCGAGCCGCATCGCCGGCATCGACATCGTTCACAACCTCGCCGCCGCGGAAGGCATCTGGCGCAGTCTGGAAGGCGCACAAACCTTCTTCACGCCGTATCAGCGGTTCGACTTCCTCAGTCCCTGGCAGCGGCAGGTCGGCGAGCGCGAAGGTCTCATTCCCTTTATCGTGATCGCCTATGACGCGGAACGTCGCCCGCTGGTGCTGCTCCCGCTCACGCTCCGACACGCCTACGGCGCGCGTTGCGCCAGTTTTATGGGCGGCAAGCATTCCACCTTCAACATGGCGCTGTTCGACCGCGATTTCGCCGCAAGCGCAACGCAGGCCGATCTCGAAGGCCTGATATCGGCGATCTCGCAGCGATCCGAAGCCGACGTCCTCACACTGCATCAGCAACCGCTTCAATGGCGCGATCTGCCCAATCCGCTTGCCTTGCTGCCGCATCAGCCGTCCGCCAATGATTGCCCGCTATTGGTGATGGAGCCTGGCGCCGCGCCCGCGGCGCTGGTCAGCAACTCGTTCCGCCGCCGCCTCAAGGGCAAGGAACGCAAGCTGCAGTCTCTGCCCGGGTATCGCAGTCACATTGCGTCGTCACAGGCCGACATCACGCGGGTGCTCGACTGGTTCTTCCGCGTCAAGCCGCTGCGGATGGCCGAGCAGAAGCTGCCCAATGTCTTCGCCGATCCCGGCATCGAGGATTTTGTCCGCGGCGCCTGCACCGCGCCGCTCGCCGGCGGCAAGCACGCCATCGATATCCACGCGCTGGAATGCGACGAGGAAGTGATCGCGATCTTCGCCGGCGTCGCCGACGGCCATCGCTTCTCGATGATGTTCAATACTTACACGATGTCGGCGAATTCGAAGTACAGCCCCGGCCTGATCCTGATGCGGGACATCATCGATCATTATGCCGGACAGGGTTATCGCGCCCTCGACCTCGGGATCGGATCGGACGACTACAAGCGGCTGTTCTGCAAGGACGACGAGCCGATCTTCGACAGCTTCATCCCGCTCAGCCAGCGCGGCAAGCTTGCCGCCAGCGTCATGTCGGGGCTGAACCGCACCAAGCGGCTGGTGAAGCACAATCCGGCACTGTTAGAGATGGCGCAGAAGCTGCGCAGCGCGTTCAGCTAGATCCATAGATCCGGGTGGGCAAAGCGAAGCGTACCCACCATTTCAAGATGACGGTGTAAATGGTGGGCACGGCGCTTTGCGCCTTTGCCCACCCTACGAATTCCCTCACGCCGCCACTACCCGTGGGCCCGGCTCAACCGCATCGGACGGCTGGCATGGCTTGCTCAGCATCGTCACCTCGGAGAAGCCGACCGCCCTGAGCTGGTCGCACATCAGCGCGCGCGCGTCCGACGCCATCGACGGTTCGGGCACCACGACGGCCCGCGCCTGTGACGTCAGCAATTCGGCCGGCAGATCGGAGGCCGCACCGGCATCCAGCAGCACATGGTCGTAAACCCGCAGCAGCGCGTCGATCGCAAGCGTCAGCCGCGGCGATTGGAGCTGCGCGCGGTCGAAGCCGGGACGCCCGGCGCTGACGAGATGAACACGCGATTGCCGATCCCTGGTGATGATTTGCGCAAACGACGCCTCACCCTGCATCAGTTCGGCCAGCCCGGGCGCAACCGGATCGGTGGACATTGCGGGAATCATCGGCGAGGATGCCACGAGATCGACGACCACGACTTTCGCCTGCTGTGCCATCAGCCGTGCCAGCGTCAACGCGGTCAGCGTGATGCTCTCGCTCGATGCCGTACCGAGTACGGTCACCTTCGGCGCGGAGCCTGCGGCCACCAGGACATTTGCCACCTGCTCGATTTCACTGATTTCCAGAGCAGTATCCATGCGAGGGCTGTCCGCGTGCGGCTCATTCAGCACCAATTCGGAGACGCGATCCGCGTCAACGTGGTCCGCCACCGGAAGCTCGGGCGCGATCGCCGGCGCACGCACAGGTTCCGGCGGAGCAATCAGGATCAGTTCGGGCGCAATTTCGCGCTCGACTTCCAGCGAAGCCGCACCGGCTCTCTGCGGGGCGGTCATCCGCAGCAATTCGCCGGTCGCAATCGCACCGGAGGTGAGCAGCAAGGTCGCCAGCGTTGCGATCAGCACGATCGGCAGCTTCTTCGGATAGGCCGGAGTGTTGGAAACGGTGGCGCGCGAGATGATGCGGCCATCGGCCGGCGCCGCCTCGATGTTTTCGCGGGCGCTGGCCTCGCGGTATTTCGCCAGATAGGATTCGAGCAGATCGCGCTGCGCCTTGGCCTCGCGCTCGAGCGCACGAAGCTGCACATCCTGGCCGTTGCTCGATGACGCCAGCTTCTTCAACTGGTCGAGACTGTTCATCAGGCCATCGACCCGGCCGTCGGCGATGCGCGCATCATTGTCCAGCGAGCGCGACACCTTGCCCGCCTCTTCGCGCAACTGCCGATCGAGATCGGCAAGCTGCGCCTTCAATTCCTTGATGCGGGGGTGACCGCCGAGCAGCGTCGAGGACTGCTCGGCCAGTTGCGCGCGTAGCGTCACGCGTTGCTCGGACAGCCGGCGTACCAGTTCGGAATTGAGCACCTCGGAAGCTTCGATCGGCTTGCCGCTCTGAAGCATTTCCTTGATCAGCCGCGCCTTCGATTCGGCATCCGACTTCAGTGCGCGGGCGTTGTTCAACTGCGTGTTGAGCTCACCCATCTGCTGGTTGGAGAGGGTGGTGTTGTTGGTGCCGACAAACAGGCTCGACTTGGAGCGGAAATCCTCGACGCGGGATTCGGATTCGGCCACCTTCTTGCGCAGGTTTTCGATTTCACCTGACAGCCACTGGCCCGCCGATTTCGCCTGCTGCTGCCGCGCATCCTGCTGCAGCACCAGATACCCCTCGGCGATGGAATTGGCGACGCGGGCCGCGAGTTCGGGATCGCGCGACTGGAATTCGACGACAATGACCCTGGACTTGTCGACCGCATAGGCCGTGAAGCGGTCGTAATAGGCCTCCAGCACGCGTTCTTCCGGCGTCAGTGAGAACGGGTCGCGGCCGATGCCAATAAGGGCCAGCAGGGACTTCAGGGGCGAGAGCCCCTGCAGCACGGGATCGAACTCGGGGCGCTCGGCAAGCTTGTTCTTCTTGATGATCTCGCGGGCAAGGTCGCGCGATTGCAACAGCTGCACCTGGCTGGTCACGGCTTCGGCGTCGAGCGCGCTGCGGTCCTCGTTGCGATCGCCGGTCGGCCGCAGGAACACGTTCTCGCGCCCGTCGACCAGGATGCGCGTTTCCGACTTGAATCGAGGCGTGATCATGTTGACCGCGGCCAGCGATGCCACCAGCGCCAGCACCGTCGGGACGATGATCAAACTCCGCTTGCGCATCAGCGCCTGGCCGAGCGCATGCAGATCGAGGTCGCCGGATTCGGATGTGGCGACGGGCTTCCGAGCCGAAGGCGCGGGCCTTGCCATCGCCCGTTGCACCACCGGCTTGTCCTTGCCTGAACGCCAGAACGCCAAACGCATCGCACACTCCCGCGGACGCAACTGCTGGTCCGCTCGAACCCGGCCGAGTACACTCCATTATGGTTGCCGCTGGGTTAATTTGGCCGGGTGGTGCCCCGAGACGGCGTTCTGCATGCGCCCGGTCATTTTTTGTTAACCATGAAAGCCCTTAATCGCGGGATACTTTTCCAGGATCCCCGTGATGCGAGGCGTGCTCGCCCCAATCCCATGTCTGGTTGCTGCGCTGGCGCTTGCGGGCTGCATGGGCCGGACCGCGCCGGTCGCGCTCGCCTACGCCGAACCAGCGCCGGTCCCGCACGACGCGGCCTATCATCTCGATGCCGGCGACCGGCTGCGCGTCGTGGTCTACGGGCAGGAAGGCCTCACCAACACCTATGCGATCGACGCCGGCGGCGCGATCACGATGCCGCTGATCAGCGCGGTTCCGGCGCGCGGCCGCACCACGGCGGGGCTTGCAGCCGATATATCGGCCAGACTACGCCGCGGTTTCATCCGCGAACCCTCCGTGGCCGTGGAAATCGAATCCTACCGGCCGTTCTTCATCCTCGGCGAAGTAGCGGCGCCGGGCCAATACCCCTATGTTCCGAACATGACCGTTGAGACTGCAGTGGCCATTGCCGGCGGCTTCTCGCCGCGCGCACAACGCGAACGCGTGACGCTGACCCACACCGATGCATCGGGACCGGCGCGCTTCGTCGTGCCATCAGGCACCCCCCTCAGCCCGGGCGATACCGTGCTCGTCGGCGAGCGCTGGTTCTGATCATGCCTCTCGTTGACGGTCAGCCGCTTCGGATCCTGCACGCCACGCGCGCGCCTGTCGGCGGCATTTTCCGCCATATCCTCGATCTCGCCAACGGTCAGGCCGACCGCGGCCATCACGTCGGCATCATCGCCGACAGCCTCACCGGCGGCGAACGCGCCGAGCAGGCGCTGGCGGAAATCGCTCCCAAGCTCAAGCTCGGCGTTCACCGTACGGCCATTCGCCGTGAACCGCTGCCGAGCGATCTTTTGGTGTGGGCCCGGTTCCAGCGCATGATCCGCGAACTGAAGCCGGACGTGCTGCACGGTCACGGCGCCAAGGCCGGCGCCTTCATGCGTTTGAGAACCGCTTCCCGCGACAGGATCCGGGTCTACACCCCCCATGGCGGCTCGCTGCATTATCCGCTGGCGACGCTGAAGGGCAACGTCTACGCCCGTGTCGAACGCGCGCTGATGAACGATACCGACCTGTTCCTGTTCGAAAGCGCGTTTGCGCGCGACACCTATCAGCGCACCATCGGCACGCCGAAGGGACTGGTGCGATGCGTGTTCAACGGCGTCACCGCCAATGAATTCGACGCGGTCGTGAAGGCCGAAGACGCCACCGACCTGATTTATGTCGGCGAGTTCCGGCACATCAAGGGCGCCGACCTCCTAATCGATGCGGTGGCACGGCTGCGCGCCGGCGGCCGTCCGGTGACGCTCACACTCGCCGGCGACGGCGAGCAAAGCGAAAGCCTCAAGGCCCAGGTGCAACAACTCGGCCTCGGTGACGCCGTTCGGTTCATCGGCCACGTCAAGGCGCGCTACGGCTTCTCGAAAGGCTCGCTGCTGGTGGTTCCCTCCCGCGGCGATTCAATGCCCTATGTCGTGATCGAGGCGGCGGCCGCAGGGATTCCAATGGTCGCCGCCAACATCGGCGGCATCCCCGAGATTTTCGGCCCGCATGGCGACGCCTTGTTCCCTCCCAGCAACGCCGCCGCCATGGCCGATGCGATCGAAACGGCGCTGAAGGATCCTGCCGCGGCGAAGGAGCGGGCCAAATCGCTGCGCGAGCGAATCTTCATGCATTTTTCGCAGAAGGCGATGGTCGAGGGCGTCTTTGCCGGCTACCGCGACGCGTTTGCCAATCGTTAACCGTTCTTTACCGCGTGGCGGTCTGGGATGTTCTGCTAAGCGCCTGCTACACAACGAATTTCCGGAATTCACGATGGACAGAATGAGAACGTGAGACGCGCGAAAAAGTCTCGCGTGAGACATTTGTTCGGGATCTGTTGCCCCGAGAAGCCCCTGGCTGGCTGATCCCGGATATATACAAGTACACGGAATCTAGTATGTGTCCGTCTGCCGCAACTAGCCCTAGAGTCGTTTCGGGCAGGCGGAGGGCGCGCGCCAATGTGGTTTGTCAATCTTCTCGCCAGTGCGGCGACGAATTATGCGACGAGCGATAACATGCTTGGCGCGACCGTCGTCGCAATATTGACCGCGTTGCTGTTCGTCTTCGTCTGGCACCGCAGGCGGCGCAAAGAAGGAAAGCCCGGCGTGGAACCATGGCACCTCATTTTCAGCGGCATATCAGGTGTTCTGATCTTTGCAGTGATCACAGCTGGCGGCCTATTTTGGCAAACTCGACAGAGCGCCCCAAAGATTGGCGCTTCGGATGAAGCAGTCCAAAAAGCCCTTCAACAAGCGAACAATGATCTTACAGAAATTCGCCAACAGCTAGAGGCGAAGCAACGCGAATTGGTCGCCGTCAAACAACAAGCTGCACCGCCTGATCGGGCGCTTGAGGCTGTCGCCAGAGCCATCAAGCTCAAGGAAATCCTTGACCACTTGAAGAACCACCAAGCGACGATTGAACGCGCCGGGATCGCCCAGCTTGATTGGTATAAAAACCCACTTCCTCGGGGGATTCCAACCAGGGCGTTTGATGCGCTGCAGGGAGACAGACAAGGTGCGCTGCAAGAAATCCCGAAACTTGTTCAGCGGGCGTACCCTGATGACAGGCCGCCATTTGCTTTCGAAACGCGCAAATTGGACAACCCCTATTACCGATCAGAGGGTGCGAAAGACATAACCGATCAGGCAGCAGCATACGCATTCACGGAATTTGAACTCAATCAGCAGCAGATACTTAATAAGCTGCGTGAAGCCATCCAAAAAATAGAGACTGAGTACGTCCGTTTAAAACGCGATATAGCATTCAACTTCTGAGACTATCCTCATGTCGGGATCGACTAGACCAGCCAGTTGCACACAAGCATTGCGATCCAGTTCAGCGTCAATCCGACCGGGGTCACCAGCACGCTCGCGACACGCTGCGGCACCGAACTTCGTCGCGGCTCGCGATCTAGTGATGCAAGCATGGCGGAGTTTAAAAGCGGCAAGTTCTCGTAGAGTGTTTTTTTTGGAATGCGGATCGACACCACCACGTGGGTTTCATCTTCCGCGATCAGTCGCGCGTCCGTCTTCAGCAAGCCAGTTGGATCGAGCATCTTGATCCCCCACGCGAGTGCCTTCTTTTTCTCGTCGGGCGCTGTGAGGAAACTTGAGGCAAATTTGTGCAGGTCGAAAGAGACGTTTGGCGTCGTGGTATCGAAGCTGGAAAAGTCGATCGAGAACGTCGGGCTCAAGCTGGACAATATCGCCGAGCGGCTGCCCCCTTCTAGGGCGTGAGACTTTCGCGACAAAAGGCCGAAAAATCGCCGCTGTGAGACACGTAACTTATTGAAATATTTACTATCATCAGGACCTGCTCTTTACCAACGTAACCGTTTCTTCCGATTTGTCCCGTAAGCCGTTTGTGTGGGGAATTCCGCACCGGCAGGCACGTTCCTATGTGCATGCTCCAGAACGGACGTGGACAGTGGAACCGATTAACGCACGCTCGATGTTCGACTCCGCGGCAACGGCCGCGATAGCCGCTACCGCCGATCGCCCGTCGATCGAACGGCGCCGCAGACTTACCCCGGCCGCCCTTGCCGTCAGCAACCAGAAAGTCGGCCGCGCCTATTCGCCGATCGTGATCGCAGGCGCGGTTCGCGTCATCGATTTTTCGATGCTGAGCGCGATCGGTATCGCGCTCTATTTCGGATATGTCGTCCCCCTCAGGGGCTTTTCCTGGGAATTTCTCGCGGCGATCTTCGGCGTGGCCGCAACGGCCGTGATCTGCTTCCAGGCCGCCGATATCTACCAGGTGCAGCTATTCCGCGGCCACCTTCGCCAGATGACCCGGATGGCTTCATCCTGGACATTCGTGTTTCTGCTGTTCATCGGCGCATCCTTCATCGTCAAGCTCGGCAGCGAAATTTCGCGGCTCTGGCTCACGGCGTTTTTCTTCGCCGGCCTCGCGGCGCTGGTGACCGGGCGGGTGTTGTTGCGCTCACTGGTACGTAGTTGGGCCCGTCAAGGCCGGCTCGATCGCCGCACCATCATCGTGGGCGCCGACCAGAACGGCGAGCAGCTCGTCCAGGCGCTCAAGACCCAGGATGATTCCGATATCAAGGTGCTCGGTGTATTCGACGACCGCAACGACGACCGCGCGATGGATACCTGCGCCGGCAGTCCCAAGCTCGGCAAGGTCGACGACATCGTCGAACTGGCGCGCCGCACCCGCATCGACCTCGTGCTGTTCGCGCTGCCGATCTCGGCCGAGACGCGCATTCTGGAGATGCTGAAGAAACTGTGGGTGCTGCCGGTGGATATCCGCCTCTCGGCCCATACCAACAAGCTGCGCTTCCGTCCCCGCTCCTATTCCTATGTCGGCGAGGTGCCCACCCTCGACGTGTTCGAGGCGCCGATCACCGACTGGGACCTGGTGATGAAGTGGCTGTTCGACCACGTCGTCGGCTTCGTGATCCTGGTGCTGGCATTGCCGGTGATGGGTCTGGTCGCGCTTGCGGTCAAGCTCGACAGCCCCGGGCCGGTGCTGTTCCGCCAGAAGCGGTTCGGCTTCAACAACGAGCGCATCGACGTCTTCAAGTTTCGCTCGATGTACCACCATCAGGCCGATCCGACCGCCTCCAAGGTCGTGACCAAAAACGATCCCCGCGTCACCCGCGTCGGCCGCTTCATCCGCAAGACCAGCCTCGACGAACTGCCGCAGCTCTTCAATGTGGTGTTCAAGAGCAACCTCTCGCTGGTCGGCCCCCGTCCCCACGCCGTGCAGGGCAAGTTGCAGAGCCGACTGTTCGACGAAGCCGTCGACGGCTATTTCGCGCGCCACCGCGTCAAGCCGGGGATCACCGGCTGGGCGCAGATCAACGGCTGGCGCGGCGAAGTCGATACCGACGAGAAGATCCAGAAGCGCGTCGAGTTCGATCTCTATTACATCGAGAACTGGTCGGTGCTGTTCGACCTCTACATTCTGCTCAAGACGCCGCTGGCGCTGATGACCAAGAGCGAGAACGCGTATTGATTTGAGGAATAGCGGCCGTCATTGCGAGCGGAGCGAAGCAATCCATCTCGCGGCGTGGGACAGGTGGATTGCTTCGTCGCTATCGCTCCTCGCAATGACGGGGTTGCTACTGTTGTTTTGTTGAGTTGCGTGAGTGTGTAATGGCGTATGCGGCGACAGCCGGGGGCTCCCTACCATCGATGACGGCCGCGCCAGGCGTGCTTGCCTTGCAACGCGCGCTGGTCTGGCTTGTCGGCGCGTCCGGCGCGATCGTCTTCATCGAACCCTCGCCCTATGAGCTGGCAACGCTTGCCGCCTCGCTGGTGTTCTTTGCAACGGGGTTACGGATGCGGCTGGTGTTCATACCGCTGCTGCTGCTCCTGTTCCTGCTTAACCTCGGTTACAGCATCGCCGCGGTCGCGGTGATGGACCGGCCCAACGTTCCGAACTGGATCGCAACCTCTTGGTATATGGCGGTCACGGTCATCTTCTTCGCGATGGTCATTTCCGAGGACACCGCGGCGCGGCTCGACATGCTCCGGCGCGGCCTCGTCGTCGGTGCGCTGATTGCGGCGCTCGCCGGCATCGCGGGTTACTTCAATCTCGTCCCCGGCGGGCGTGACCTGCTGACGCTGTATGATCGCGCCCGCGGCACCTTCAAGGACCCCAATGTGTTCGGTGCGTTCCTGATCCTGCCGGCGCTGCTCGCCCTGCAAAGCGTTGTCTCGGACAAGTTCGGCAAGGCGTTCCGCAGCGCGATCGCCTTCGGCATCATATCGCTGGCAATCCTGTTGGCATTTTCGCGCGCCGCGTGGGGCGTGCTGGTGCTGACCTCCGCGTTGATGCTGGTGCTGATGGTGCTGACGAGCCGCTCGCAGGCGCAGCGTTCACGCATCATCGTGATGGCGCTCGTTACCGTCGTGCTGGCGGCGGCGCTGGTCGCAGTGCTGCTGTCGTTCGATTCGATCGCGCAGCTGTTCAAGCAGCGCGCCAGCTTCGACCAGAGCTATGACTCAGGCCGCTTCGGCCGTTTCGGCCGGCATATTCTCGGCGCCGAAATGGCACTTGGGCTGCCGTTCGGCATCGGGCCGCTGCAATTCAACCGCTTCTTTCCCGAAGACACCCACAATTCCTATTTGAACGCGTTCATGTCGGGCGGCTGGCTGTCCGGTGTCTGTTATCCCGCGCTGGTCTTCGTCACCGTGCTGACGAGCCTCCGCTATGTGTTCGTCCGCGTACCCTGGCAGCCGACGTATCTCGCGATCTTCGCAGCTTTCCTCGGCACCGTCGGCGAGAGCTTCATCATCGATACCGACCATTGGCGGCACTTCTGGCTGATGCTGGGCACAATGTGGGGCATGTTCGTCGCCGCCGAACGGTGGAGGGCTGGCAGTCCGCTTCCCCGCGCCCCATAGCTTGCCGGGGAACGCGATCTCGTAGGGTGGGCAAAGCAAAGCGTGCCCACCCTAGATGCCGACGATTTCTGAGAGATGGTGGGCACGCTGCGCTTTGCCCACCCTACGATTCTGTGACTACTTCTCCACCGTGAACGTCAATCCGGCATGATCGACCAGCCGCTTGATCAGCTTGTGCTGCATCGCGGCCCCCGGCGTCCAGATGCCAGCGGGAACATCCGGCGTGTCGCGCAGCAGGCAGATCGCGCATTCCGAAATCATCTTCGACGTCGAGCCGTAGCCGGGATCGCGATCGCCCTTCACCGCCGCGCGGACCTGACGGCCATCGGGCGCGATGGCGACATAGAGCAGATCATAGAGGCCGTTCTCGCGCTCTTCCTTGGACGGTCCTTCGCCCGGCTTGGGCGCACCGGGGCCGGTCTTTTCGGTGTTTGCGGCCATCACCAGCTTGGCGTTGGCCTCGCCCTTCTCGCCGGCACCCGTCAGCACCATTTCGTCGTAGACGAACTCCTTCCCGTACGGAAAGCCCATCAGCATGTTCGAGCGATGGATGTTGCGCGTGTTGATGAGCGCCATCATGAACGGCGCGGCCCAGGACTGCAGGTCTTCCTCGTAGGCCGGCTTGCTGCCCGGCGGCTGCTTCGGCCCCTTGAACCCGGGCGTCAGCGCGAACGCATCCTTCAGAATCGCAACAAGGCTGAGATCCTTGGCGACCGCATCGAAGGTCGCCTTGGCGCTCGCGGCGGTGCCGCCCGACAGGGTGCCGCGCATGTCGCGCACACGGCCCTTGACGCGCAAAGCCGGCGTGCCGAACTCCCGCTTGGCCTCCTCCTGCACATAGAAGGCGCCGAGCTCGAACGGCACCGAGTCGAACCCGCACGAAAACACGATGCGCGCGCCGCTCGCTTTCGCCGCAGCTTCATGCTTGTCGATCATCTCCCGCATCCACAGCGGCTCGCCGCAGAGATCGAAATAATCGGTGCCCGAGGCTACGCAGGCCGCAAGCAGCTCGTTGCCGTAGAACTGATACGGGCCGACCGTGCTGATCACGGATTTCGTCTGATCCACCATCGCCTTCAACGAGGCGGGATCGGAAGCATCGGCCACGATCAGCGGCGTATCTGCGGGTGCGCCGATCGCATCGCGAACGGAGACGAGCTTGTCCTTGCTGCGCCCGGCCATCGCCCATTTCAGGCTGGCGTCGCCCTTGTACTGCGCGGCGAGATATTCGGCGACGAGTTGGCCGGTGAAGCCGGTGGCGCCGTAGACGACGATGTCGAATTTCGACGAAGACATATTCGATTTTCCCTAAGACTCGTCATTGCGAGAAGCGAAGCGACGAAGCAATCCATCTCTCCTCTTGCTGCGGCATGGATTGCTTCGCTTCGCTCGCAATGACGGTTTCCTCTTGCTTTCGCAAGCCTATTTCTTCGCGTAGGACACGCCCATGCCGGCGCGCACATCCGCCTGAATACCATAGGGCGCGATCGGGTAACGCAGGCCATTCTTTGCAAGCTGCTTCATCCCGACAATGGCCTTGGCAAGATGCTCGGGCTTGAGCGCCATCAGCATCTCCTCGTCGGGCACGCCGCCATAGCGCCGCTCGGCAAAGCACGGCAGCGACAGGCTCGGCTCGCCGGTCTTGAGCGCCCTGCCCCAGGAATCGGCGCAGGCGGTCTCGCCGACCACGCCCCATTCGAATTTCTTGTAGCCGGTATATTGCAGGCCGTTGATGAGAATGATCATCTGTCCGGGCGTGGCGTAGACCAGACAAATATCCGGCGGATTGAGCCGGCCGCTGGTGAGCGGACTCACCGCCATCGCCTGATATTGACCATGAGGCACGACGTCGAGCGCCTCCTGGCGCTTGCGCGCGTCCTCGGCCGTGCCATGCCAGACGCCGACATAGTTTTCCCCGGCGAGAAACTTTTCGTCCTGCGGCGCCAGCCCGATCACGGCGCGGCACTGCGCGCCGACGAGATCGTCACCGGTGATGCCGACGGTCCAGCCGAGCCGCGAGGCCATGCTGACGATCTGGTCGGTGGTATGCACCGCCGAGGGACGGCGGATTTTCGGGATCGCGGCCATCTCCTCGACGCGGGCAAACATCTTGATGCCGATCACGGTGGTCTTCAGGCGAAGCAGGCTGTTGAGGTCGGCCACCATACCAGCCAAATCGAGCGCTTCCGGCGTCTGCTGTTGCATGGCGTAAACTCCCAATCGGCGCCTGAACAAGCGCGTTGCTTCGATTGTAGCGCGGATGCCTATCCGCTTCTACTTCGCCGCCACCGGACCCGGCAGCAACTGATCGATCTTGCCGGTGGCCCGGTACGCAATGAGGCCCATCCATTCGCGTATCGCGAGGTCGGTCCGCGCCAGCCCTTCGACGGTGACGTTTGAAAGCGTCATCAGATCGTCGCTTCCGCCGACCCGCCAATCGACGGGATGGGGCTCAACCGCAAATCCCGCTTTTCGGAACAAGCCGACCGATCGCGGCATATGAAAGGCCGACGTCACCAGCACCCATCGTTCGCCGTCCTTCGGCGCGACCAGCGCCTTCGAGAACTCGGCGTTCTCCTGCGTGTTGCGCGATTGCCGTTCCATGATCAGCCGCGATTTGTCGACGCCGAGGCTTTCGAAGATGGCGCCGGCGAAATCGGCCTCCCTGGCATCGTTCGAGATGAGGTTCGCGCTGCCGCCGGAGAAAACCACGCGCGCGTTTGGATATCGCCTCGCCAGCGCGGCGGCAGCAATGATCCGGTCCGGCGCGCTTCGAACCACCGGCGTGCCATGCGCGGCCGAAAGATCGGCTTCGATCGATGCGCCGAGAACAATGATGCCATCAGGCGCGCCACGCGCCGCGTCCCATGGCGGAAAGCGCTGCTCCAGGGGATAGAGCAAAGCCTTGCCGAGTGGCGACAGTCCGCAGATCACGAGAAGCAGCACGGCCGCTATCACGAGCTTGCGGCCGAGCGATGCAAAGCGCGTCACCATCAGAATGGCGCCGACGAACCCGATGGCAATCAGAAAATTCGTCGGCAACAGCAGGTAGCCGAGCGTTTTGGACAGAACAAAAAACAAGGGAAGCCTCTGACAATGTCTGGTACAGCGTCATACGACGCCATTGCAGCAACCAAAAGCCCTCCTCATGCCCCATCATCACCTGCATTCCAGCCCCGAAACCTGCCACTGGGGCTTCTTTGACGCGAAACTGAAGCCCGTCTTGACCATCGCCAGCGGCGATGAGGTCACCATCGATACCATCAGCGGCGGCCCGGAGGTGGTGCCGGACCGCAGCCAGTTTCATGTTCCGCCCGAACTCGACGAGGTGCATGCAAGATGCGAGCGGTTGCTGCAGGGCCATATCTTGACCGGTCCGGTCGCGATCGAGGGCGCCCAACCGGGCGACGTGCTGGAAGTCGAGATTCTCGATGTCAGGCTTAGGCAGGACTGGGGCTGGAATCTGATCCGGCCGCTGTCAGGCACCCTGCCCGACGATTTTCACCAAACGCGCATCCTCAACATTCCGCTCGACCGTGAACGTATGGTGGGCCGGATGCCGTGGGGCCTCGACCTGCCGCTTAAGCCGTTCTTCGGCGTGATGGGCGTGGCGCCGCCGCCCGCGTGGGGCCGCATCACCTCGCTGATCCCGCGCGCCATGGGTGGCAACCTCGACAACAAGGAATTGGACGCCGGCGCCAAACTCTATCTGCCGGTGTTCGTGCCGGGCGCGCTGTTCTCCTGCGGCGACGGCCACGGCGTGCAGGGCGACGGCGAGGTTTGCGTCACCGCAATCGAGACCGCGCTGCAGGGCCGCTTCCGCCTGACCTTGCGCAAGGATCTGCAACTCACCTATCCGCGCGCGGAAACGGCGGATCATTACATGACGATGGCGATGGATCCTGATCTCGATCAATGCGTGGTGCGCGCGTTGCGCGACATGATCGTGCTGCTCGGCGAGAAGCGCAATCTGTCACGCGAGGACGCCTACACGCTGTGCAGCCTCGCCGCCGACCTGCGCGTGACGCAAACCGTCAACGGCTCCAAGGGTATTCACTGCATGATCGCGAAGGCGGTCGTGCACGGCTGACGCCGCTCTCAAAACTCCGAACGCAGCTGCAGCCTGGCGTGAAACACCACGCTGGTCTTACCGACCAGCGCCGTTCCATTCACTTCCGCCGCGTCGGCGAAATAGGCGCCGGTAAAGCCGCAGGTGACTTCACGCCCGCCGAACAGCGGCCGGCTGCCGACCGACTTCGTGTGCTCGGTGGTGATCAATTCGCCGCGCCATTTGCCGTGGTCGGCGCGATAGGAGCCCGTGTAATAGAAATATGAGTCACCGCCGGCGATCTTGCCGTCGTGCAGCACGATCACGCCGTTGGCGCGGCCATGTCCGCCGTCCGTCATCTCGATCTGAATGGTGTAGAGACCGTTCGTTACCGTCATTGCGCCCTTGCCGCCGTCCCCGACATCATCGGCATTCCCTGCAGCGCGAGGCAATTAGGAAAATAGACGCGGCTGGATCGTTTCGCCGCGGCGGTGAACGCTGCCCAAGGCCTTCCGGGAGCTCCGCTCAACAGGCGTGTAGCCAATTCACAGACCCAGCCTCCGATTTTTAACCGCTTTTTCAAACGGATAGAAGGCTATCCACAAGTCATTTGACTCATGTGTGCAAAACTAAATAGAGTCGAAATAGTAACTTTTCAGTACACCTTTTAAAAGTTAGCGTTCCCCATGGCTACAGAAAAAGCCGAAACCGACCGCGTTCCCGTTACGTTGGCGCTCTCGACCATCAACTATCTCGAAAGACTGGTGAGACAGGGCACCCACGGCACCAGCGTTCCCGGCGTCGCAAGAACTTTGATCGAGGAAGGCATTCGGCTCGCCATCAAGGACGGGCTGCTTGCGATCCGCGACAACGGCAAGGCGTCCTGACGGGAATTTTCGGAACGCGGCGGTTCACACAGAATGTGGAACCGAGAAACATGCTTACGCATCTACCGACCTGGACTACCGATCGCGTCGAACTCTTGAAGAGCCATTTTGAGGCCGGCCTGACTTGCCGCGAGATCGCAGCCAGCATCGGGGTCAGCCGCAACGCGGTGATCGGCAAACTTGCCCGCCTCCAGTTGACGCGCGGCCCGGCCCGTGCCGAACCGCGCCCGACCAAGGCCGCCCGAGAGCGCACCAGGAAATCGATTCCCAGGCTGCAGTATCAAATCCTGCAGGCCGTCTACGAAAGCGCACCGCCGCTCCAGGAGGAGCCGATCGCAAGCGAACGCCGCTGCTCGCTGTTCGAACTCAGCGACAAACGGTGCCGCTGGCCGATCAGCACGCCCGGCGCCGAGGATTTCTGCTTTTGCGGCAACACGCCGGTTGAAGGCATGCCCTATTGCTCGGGCCACCACCGCCTCGCCTATCGTCCGGGCTCGCGCCAGCGCGTTGTGCGCGGATAACGCAATCGCGCTTTCGGGCGAGCCCTCGCCGGTAATCCGGGGTGGATTGAGAAAACGCGTCAACAAAGAGGAGCCGCGGTTCTGATTCAAAAATCAGAACCGCGAGACTCTATCCCAGCCGCCAGCCGACCTCTTCCGTAAAGCTCTTGTAGAACTCCGGGGTGTAGGCTTTTTCCGGGGCCTGCCGCACCCGCTCGTCGAGCTTGTGAGCGTCGTCACCGACGAGAATCCGCCAGCGCTCGGCCTTGACGCCGTCGAGGATGATCTTTGCCGCGGCCGCCGCCGTGGTCGGCGCCTCGTCGTGGAAGGTGCGTGCACGGTCGAGCGCGATCTGCTGGATGTCGTCGTCCGACATCGGCGCGGTGTCGATGCCCATGCCCTTCAGGCGCTGCCGCGTCGCCAGGATTTCATTCGGGCTCAGTTCTTCGGATTCCGATCCGCTCTGGATCTTGCGCGAATTGGAGACGATCGAGGTGCCGATATGCCCGGGCATAACGACGGAGCATTTGATGTGCGGCGCGTTGAGCCGCAGGTCCGTCATCAGCGCTTCGGTAAACCCTTTCACCGCGAACTTGGCGGCGCTGTAGGCGGTGTGCGACGCGCCCAATCCCACGGACGCCCAGAAGCCGTTGACGCTCGACGTGTTGACGATGTGGGCCTCGTCCGCCTTCATCATCAGCGGCAGGAAGGTGCGGACGCCGAGATAGACGCCGCCCCAGCAGATGTTGAAGGTGCGCTCCCACTGCTCGCGCGTGTTGGTGAACAGGCTGCCGCCGCCGCCGATGCCGGCGTTGTTGAACAAGAGATGGATCTTGTCGGTCGCCTGCTGCTCGATCAGCTCATCGCGAAAACGCTGCAGATGAGCCTCGATCGAGACGTCGGCGACATGCGTGGTGACGCGCAGCCCCTGCGGCAGCTTTTCCGCCTCGCACAGCCGCTTGGTCTCGGCCATCGCCTCCAGGGAAACGTCGCACATCGCGACATTGCAGCCTTCGGCCACGAGCTGGCGCGCGAGTTCGCGGCCCATGCCCGTGCCACCTCCGGTGATCACGGCAAACTTTCCGGCAAAGTCCTTCATTGAGATCGTTACCTCGGTTTTCAATTTTTGAGTTGGGGCTCTCATGGCAATGGAGCCCGTGCGAACAGGACAGTAACAGTTCGCGACTGCCGGTAAAGCCGCCTGCGAAGCCGATGGTTCGATGGACTCGCGAACGTTTTCGCGCGGCGGAATTTACTCCGCCGCCTCGCGAGAGCCGCCCAGCGCGCTCAATCCTTCAAGCGCCTTCCGGATGGCGGCCTGTTGCGCGGGCGATGCTTCCGGCATCGGTGCGCGAGAGAAGGTTGGCGGCAATCCCTGCAGCGACTGTGCGTAGCGCGTGCACGCCGGCAGATTGTCGGAGACGATGGCGTTCCACAGCGTCAGCAGTTTTTGGTGCAGCTCCAGCGCGCGGACGTGGTCGCCCGCCTTGACTACGTTCCAGAGTTCGACGGAAGCGTGCGGCGCGGCGCTCAAGATCGCCGCGATCGACCCATGCGCGCCGAGCGTGTAGGACGGATACATCAGCGCATCGACGGCGCTGTAGATCAATTTGTCCGGCGCCATCATCATGAGATCGGCGAACAGTTTCAGGTCGCCGGCACTCTGCTTGACGCCGACGACGAGCGGCACCTCGTTCATGATACGAGTCAGCAGCGCCGGCGAGAGATAGGACCACGGCACCACGTTGTAGATGATGATTGGCATGCCGGTTTCGTCGGCCATGCGGCGGAAGTGATCGACCATCGCCTGCTCGTCCGGCTTGAACAGATAATGCACCGGCGTCACCTGCAACGCGGCGACGTTCATGTCGCGCACCAGTCTGCCGCGCCGGATCGCATCGCGCGTGGAATCGACGATGATGCCGGCGATCACGGGCGCGCGCCCGTTCGCGGCTTCCACCGTTGCCGCCACCAGGTCGCGATACTCCTCGTGGTCGAGCGTATGCCCCTCGCCGGTCGAACCGCCCGCCGCCATGCCATGGCTGCCGGCGCCGATCAGCCAGTCGACCTGGGGAGCAACGAGTTTGAAATCGATCTCGCCGTCTTTCCGGAACGGCGTGGTCATCGGCGGTATCACGCCGGTGGGACGTACTTTCATGGGCTGGCCCTCGCGTTTCCATCCGCTATGGGTGGGGTGTTTCCCCCACTTGCCGGCGAGCCTATCGAAGCTCGACGTTACGATCCAGTTGCGGAATTGGCATGGCAGGTCACATGATCCTGGCTACGCAGGATCTGTAAAAAAAAGCCGTGAGACACGCTTCAGCCGCGCTTGCCGCCCGCGACGTAGCCGGCGGTGACCTCGTCCTTATGCGCGGCAAACGCTGCCAGCACTTCGGCCTTCTCGCGCTTCGGCACCTTGGCGAAACCCAGCGTCCGGCTGAGCTCGGCCGCGACCTCTCGAATTCCACCGGCAAGATCCGAAGGTTGCGGTGGGCCTCCTCAAGACCTAGCGGCGTCGCGCCGGGCCTGGTGGCCGTGAACTGGAATGGTCCGCCTGAAACGTTGCAGACCCAAAGCGTCCGCATGAACGTGAGTCCGGGCAGCCTTTGCAGGTTGCAAGTCAAAGCGTCGCTTCAATCTCGGCAGGGCCGGAAATGAGGCCACAGGGTGCGCCCCCGCGCTCGTTGAACCTTTGGCCTCCGCCGACGACCTACTGACCAGAGGCAGTGTCAATCCAGAGGAGACCGCCGTGAGCCAGTGGCGCGACAGCATGGTTGATCGACCGGAAACGAGCGGTGTGGCTTACCTGACCGGTTGGACCGTCAGCGGAGTAGCTGTACTCGGGGCCATCGTGGCCGTCTGGGTGCTCGGCATCTAGCGACGGTCAAGACCACAAGGAATGACAGGAATCGTCGGGACGGCTTGCCCCCGCCCCCGCTAGCTCGCCAATCCTGCGCCCACACGCCAACTTGGCCGCCCGCACCTAGGGCTTGTTGAAAAAGTAGGCGCGTTTGCCAGCGCTTTCTCCGCGTACTGGTCGCGATCGCAACGGTGACCGCCTGGACTGTTGGTAACATCAACCGTTGCCCAATTACACCTCACGAAACCGGTGCTCCGTACCCTACCCTTTGTTGGGGGCGGCCATGGATCTATTTCGAGCTGAGAAGATTGCCAGCGTTCGGGACCAATCAAACCATGACTGCCGTTTCTGCGGCGGAAGGCTCACTCTCCTCAAAACGATCATGGAATCTGAGAGCGGAGTCGTCATTCATATATTTGAATGCGGACAATGCGGAGAGCGCATTTGGAAGGACTAGGCCAGAAGTCCGCTCTGCTTTTTTGAGTCGGTCCCCGCTCGTCGCAAAGGTCCTCGATCTCGTGGAACGACCGACGAACAGAAAATGCAAACCGCGTGTAAACGGGCGGCTGGCTGTAAACCGGTCGCCCCAAAGCGGCGTTGAAAATGTTGGGTAAATTGGTCGGAGCGAGAGGATTTGAACCTCCGACCCCTAGTCTCCCAGGCGCGGGTGTCACTTTGAAATCAGTGCGAAATTTTGGCAACCGCTATGTTGGAGCCACATTGAATTCTTTGAGTTTTTGGTTTCGTTTGGAAACCGAAATCACTCTCCTGTGCGACTCATAAAGGCGCAGATGTCGGCTTTTGGGATAAGCAGAAATCTGATGCTTGATCAGAGCATTGCTGGTTTTTGACCCTTGGCAGACTGGCCAATGCAAAAAGGTTGAGTCCTGCTTCCATAGCAGTAGCCCCGACAGCGCTTTGAATACGAAACGCCGTATCTCGCCAACGCGACCTTTTATGAGCGCTTAAGCTCCGTGAATGCAGAAAGATCGCTGCAGGGCTCGGTACCGAGACTGATTTCGTGTACTTTCCCGCGTTCGTAAGTGAAAACGCGATTATCTCTCACTAGAATTCCGAACGGATTATCTCGATAAATAGCGACACAAACGGTTGGGATGGTACCTCCCCGAAATAGTCCACCATATCGCTCGTACGGCGGAGTAATTTTTGCATCGCGTACCACATAGCGATTATGAGTACGAATGTACTCGGCAACGAGCACTCGGTAGTTACTGGGTAGCGCAGCCGACGCCGCGGCCGTTTCCTTCGGATCTGTTGTTGGAGGCGGAATCAACCGCGTGTGCATCGCGTCGCTGGCGCATGCAGCTAACGTACATCCACCAACGACAATGCTGCTCACAGCAGCTAGTGCCTTCCACCGCCGCCACCATTGCGACATTGACGCTCCCCAAATCCACTACGCAGCAGCCGGCAACCCAAATACAACCATGACGTGATAGTCAACACATTTTGGGCGCAAGCGGTGGAAGAGCCTCTGAATAGACGAGGCAAGGTTGGCTCTCACGAGAAAGGCGGCCAGCATGTCACCTGGGTCGGATGTTCGCTCTTAGCCCGACTCGGACCTCCGGCGACGCCCGCTTTCGCGCTGCTTTAAGGGGCATAGCAACCTCAGAACTCCTGATCCGAGCCACGCTTAGGCCCAATCGCAAAGCCCGCCCACTGGTAAAGCCGGCGCGACACTTCCTTCTTGATACTTTCAATCTGGAAAAGAGTTTGTTGGCGGCCGGTGCTGATCTCCGGCATGTGCGCTGAGTCTCAGGCTCCAGCAGTGGTCAGGCCCTGAGTTTTACTTTCGACCTGCGCATCAGCCTACGCATTCACCGCACGACGAATTATGCCATGAACAAACGCGAGCAGTGATTGTATTTCGTTATTCCAACCGTCGTGCCGATTATCGAAACGAGATAGAACGGCCGGCGTCCTTTCGTTGAAAACACCGAGGAATCCGGAAAAATTGTCAACCAAAGCCGTAGTTGATAATTTGGGACTAGAGCGGCCGGCTTTGTAAGGTGTTGAACTTATTTGGAAAATTGGTCGGAGCGAGAGGATTTGAACCTCCGACCCCTAGTCTCCCAGACTAGTGCGCTAACCGGGCTGCGCCACGCTCCGATGCCGTTCCATTAGCTGCGATCAGCGCCCGGCGCAAGGCGCGCGAGCGGCCTCATTGAGGGCCGGCAGCCGGCCAGTTCCACCAGCCCCCTTCAGCCATCCTTCATTGCATTGTCCAGCAATTGACGGCAGGCGACCAGGTCTTGCAGCACCCGTTCGAGGCGCTCGCGGTCTGCGTCCGAGGGCCCGGGCTTGGCCTTGGCGAACGGCAGCAAAATGCCGTCGTCGTCGGTATCGACAAAGCGGTAGTCGATTTCCTTCTCTTCGGTCTCGTAATCCTCGTCGTCGGCATCGACGGTCGGCGTCTCGCCCTCCTCGGGCTCCTGCAGGCTGAGACTGACCGCCTCCTCGACCGCGCCGAAGGTAACGGCGGAAGTCTGGTCGGCAAGGCCCTGCACCGATTTGATGCCGTGCTCTTTGAGGATCCGCTGCACGCCGCGGATGGTGTAGCCCTCGCCGTACAACAGCCGGCGAATACCCTTGAGCAGGTCGACGTCGTCGGGGCGGTAGTAACGCCGCCCGCCGCTTCGCTTCATCGGCTTGATCTGGGCGAACCGCGTCTCCCAGAACCGCAGCACGTGCTGGGGGATATCGAGTTCTTCAGCGACTTCGCTGATGGTACGGAACGCATCCGGCGCTTTGTCCAAATGCTCGCTCCTCTCAACTCGTGTTGTTTGTGAAGACGATTACGCGGTCTTGCTACGCGGCCTTCGTACTCGGTCGTGGTACTCGGTCTTACTAGTCGGTCTTGCCCTCGCCATTGCCGACCGCGTGGCCGTTGATCCGCTGCTTCAGAATAGCCGACGGCTTGAACACCATCACGCGACGCGGCGAGATTGGCACTTCAGTACCGGTCTTCGGGTTACGTCCGATCCGCTGACCCTTCTTGCGCACCATGAACGAGCCGAACGACGACAGCTTCACCGTCTCGCCCTTCTCCAGGCAGTCGGTGATCTCTTTCAAAACGAGTTCGACAAACGCCGACGATTCCGTTCGTGACAGGCCTACCTTCTGGTAGACCGCCTCGCACAAATCGACACGTGTGACTGTTTTTCCGGTCCCGGTCATCGCCTGCCCCGCACTCTCGGCGAACAATTTATTGCCTGAAATTAGGAGGTTAGCACGCAATGGTCAACAGTGAGCATCATGCATGCGCATGGAACACGCTGCAATTTAACCGGTATTTTTACGCAGCGCTTACCAGCGCACGAGCGCGGAACCCCAGGTAAAGCCGCCGCCCATGGCTTCGAGCAGCAGCAGATCGCCTTTCTTGACGCGTCCGTCCTTGACCGCGACCGCCAGCGCCAGCGGAATCGACGCGGCCGACGTATTGCCGTGCAGATCGACGGTCAACACCACTTTCTGCGGTGCAATATGAAGCTTGTTCGCCGAAGCATCGATGATTCGCTTGTTGGCCTGGTGCGGAATGAACCAGTCGATATCGTCGGCCGTCAGGCCGGTGGCGTTGAAGGCATCGACGATCACGTCGGTGATCATGCCGACAGCGTGCTTGAACACCTCGCGGCCTTCCATCCGCAAAAGGCCAACGGTCTGGGTTGAGGACGGACCGCCGTCGACATAGAGCTTCGACTTGTGGCGGCCGTCGGAACGCAAATGCGTCGTCAGCACGCCGCGGTCGCTCGATTTGCCCGGTTCCGTCTGCGCCTCCAGCACGACCGCGCCGGCGCCATCGCCGAACAGCACGCAGGTTCCGCGGTCGTTCCAGTCCAGAATCCGCGAAAAGGTCTCGGCGCCGATCACCAGCGCGCGCTTGTAAGAGCCTGCGCGCAGGAAATTGTCGGCGGTCGCCAGCGCAAAGACGAAGCCGGAGCAGACCGCTTGCAGGTCGAAGGCCGCGCCGTGGTTGATGCCGAGGCCCTCCTGCACCGCCACCGCGGTGGCCGGAAAGGTGTTGTCCGGCGTCGAAGTCGCCAGCACGATCAGGTCGATCGCTTGGGCGTCGAGCCTCGCATGATGCAGCGCCGCGCGCGCAGCCTTGATCGCCAGATGCGAGGTGAACTCGCCCTCGGCGGCGACGTGGCGCTCGCGGATGCCCGTGCGCTGCACGATCCACTCGTCGGACGTATCAATGCGGCTCGCCAATTCGGCATTGGTCAGAATCCGCTCCGGCAAATATGAGCCGCAGCCGAGCACGACCGAACGTATTGCAGTCACGACACAACCTCCTGCGCGATCTGCGCCTGTACCAGCGCACTGATCTTGGTGAGGAGATCGCAGCGGACCATCTCATAGCCAACATCAACTGCGTAGGCAAAGCCTTCGGCGTTGATTCCGCCGTGGCTCTTGACAACCACACCTTTCAGTCCAAGCAACACACCACCATTGGATTTGTTCGGATCAAGCTTGTCCCGGAGCGCCTTGAAGGCGCTGCGGGCGAACAAATAGCCAATCTTGGATTGCCAGCTGCTCGCCATCGCATTGCGCAGAAAATCCGCCATCTGGCGTGCGGTGCCTTCCGCGGCCTTCAACGCGATGTTGCCGCTGAAACCTTCCGAGACGATCACATCAGCCGCGCCCGCGCCGATCCCGTCACCCTCGACGAAGCCGAGATAGTCGAGCTCTGGAAGATTCATCGCGCGCAATTGTTCCGACGCCTTGCGAATCTCCTCGCCACCCTTGACCTCCTCGACCCCGATATTGAGCAGGCCGACGGTTGGACGCTTCAGGCCGAACAGCACGCTCGCCATCGCGCTGCCCATGATCGCGAGCGACACTAGATGATGCGCGTCGCCGCCGATGCTGGCACCGAGATCGAGTACGACGGAATCGCCGCGTGCCGTCGGCCACACGCCGGCAATGGCCGGCCGGTCGATGCCGGGCATGGTGTGCAGATGGAAGCGCGCCATCGCCATCAGCGCGCCGGTATTGCCCGCGGAAACCGCCACGTCGGCCTCGCCCTTCTTCACCGCGTCGATCGCAAGCCACATCGACGAGTTCTTGCGGCCGCGGCGCAGGGCCTGGCTCGGCTTGTCGTGCATGCTGACGGTGACGTCGGTATGGACGACGCGGGAGGCCTTTTTCAGCGCCGGATATTTGGCAAGCTGCTCATCGATCTGCTTGCTGTCGCCATAGAGCAGAAATTCGCTGTCGGGATGCCGTTTCAAAGAGATGGCGGCGCCGGGAACGACGACCGATGCGCCGACATCGCCACCCATGGCGTCAAGCGCGATTCGAACCTTTTGCGGCATGAACGTCCCGGAAACCTGATCTCTTGCGGCCCTCGTAGAGCCCGGCCGCGCACTGGAATGGCACCGCCAAAGCGATGCTCGGCAAAGCGCAATACCACGCCCCCGCCGGGCCGCGACAATAGCGTGTCCCTGTCCCGACACAACCTCTTGACCACGCTCTTTTGGCGAAAGCCAAGCGCTGTGGCCGGAAATCAAGAGTGCAAAATATCCCGATATGATTCAATGCCTTATGGGACATTCCTGGCGGGATATCACAGCCACCTCGAACCGGTGGCAGCTTCGCCGGCCACTTTAACTGCCGGCTACTTGCCCTTGGGCTTCCTGGTGCCCGATTTTTTCGGTTCTGCCTTCAACGCCTTGAGCGCCGCGAACGGGTGATCCTCGGGATCGGCGGCTTCAACCACCGGCTCAAATACGGCGCCGGGTTTGCGCGGATATGGATCGACCGCGAGATACAATGCGTCGGTGGCGACCCGGCCGAGATCGATTATGCCGTTCTCGATCGGTTCCGGAGGATCGGGTGTCTCCTCGTCGCTCGCCTCGGCCTCATCGACCAGCGCGGCCATCTGCGGGATCTGCTCGGGCGGTGCGAAGGTCAGATCGATCGGCTCGTCGATATCGGTCTCGATCTCCTCCAGCGTCACCACGCAGGTCTGTCCGATCCGTGCCCGCACGTGGCCGGCCACGTGGAAGCGGCCGCCGCTCTTTGGCGTGACGTCGAACGAGGCCTGCGCCGAAAGAACCTCACGCAAGCCTCCGACATCGGCCACCGCGTTGCGGATGGCCTGATCGGCCTCGATGTCGCGGTGCAGGCCCGTCTCCGGTATCTGCGCTACCGCGACGGGGACGCGCCATGGGTCGGGCTTCTCTGTCGTACCAGTCTTGCTCATTGCTGCGCGCCATTCTCCGGCAGGGGAAACCTGGCTGAACCGCTCGCCAGCGTCGCCTCGTCCTGGCTGTCGAGAG
Organism: Bradyrhizobium sp. SRL28; assembly: GCF_018596315.1. Lineage (GTDB taxonomy): Bacteria > Pseudomonadota > Alphaproteobacteria > Rhizobiales > Xanthobacteraceae > Bradyrhizobium. The sequence goes on from NZ_JAHEAG010000034.1 coordinate 26,079, forward strand.
CGGCCATCGCCGCCTCGGCATAGGCAGCAAGTAAGCGGGCCTTCTCGATGTTCTCGCCGTTCAGGATATTCTTGCATATCGCCTGCGCCAGTGCCTCGCGGCCCTCCGTCAGCGCAAAGTCATAGGCCGCCGTCCGGCCATAGAAGGCCTCGCCGAAGGCCTGCATGCGCTTCGGCACCGTGAGGTCGCCGACCCCCATCTCGCGCAGATTATCGTCCATATCGTTGCAAAAATGGTCGAATAGCCCCTGCGACAGGGCTGTACCGCCCTCCACCGACTTCAGGCGCCGCAAGAACAGCCACAAATGCAGCAGAAGCAGGTCAAAACGGCCGTTAACCGTGTCCGGAACCCCAAAGTCCCGGTAAAACAACGGTTCTCGCGCCTGCGTCACGATCATGCCATAGATGGCCTCGATGGTGCCGCGCAACGGCGTCCGGGGTTTCCTGAAGTGATTGAATGGCCAAAGCATTGTGGGTTCCGCGAGCGGGCCCTCCAGATTCTTTGCCCGGAGTCCACGCATGTTGCAATCCTGCGTGCTGCCCGGTACGTCAACGCACCGCGCGATGCAAGAGGACGGGCTAATTCCTGAGATGACCGAGATGAGCCAGCTGAGCACCTGTGTGCCCTCGCGTCGCCGCCTGACCGTGCGTCGGCGCGGTTTTCGCGCGGTTGCAGCCGTGGCACTGATTTGCGCGGCGCTCGCCGGGTGCACCGGCGAGCAGTTCCAGAAGGGCTATATCCTGCCGCCCAACGCGCTGGAGCAGATCCCGATCGGCGCCAGCCAGGACCAGGTGCTGATCGTGATGGGAACGCCGTCGACGGTCGCGACCCTGAACGGCGAGGTGTTCTATTACATCTCGCAGCGCTCCGAGCGCAAAGTCGCGTTCATGAACCAGCAGGTCGTCGACCAGCGCGTCATCGCGATCTATTTCGACAAGAACCGCCAAGTGCAGCGGCTCGCCAATTACGGATTGCAGGACGGCAAGATCTTCGACTTCATCAGCCGCACCACGCCCACCTCCGGCCAGGAACTCAGCTACCTGACGCCGCTGTTCAAGCTCTTGAGCTTCAACTAGAGCCCGGTCAGCTCTGATTCACTCTGTTCCGCGACGCGGAAATCCTGCGCCAAGTCGTCCGCTTGCCCTCTGCGCGTGCGCTGCCTACGGTCCCTGCCAACAAGAACCAAGGCAGGGAGTGAACTTGTGACGATTAAAGCTATTTCGCGACGCCGCGTTTTGACCGGAGCTGCAGCCGTTTCGGCGGCGGCAATCTTGCCGCGCGCGAGCTACGGCTCCGACTGGCGGCCGACCGAGACCGTGCGTCTCATCGTGCCGGCAGCGGCCGGCGGCAGCACCGACGTGATGGGACGGCTGCTGGCTGCGCATCTGCAGACCGCGTGGGGCCAGTCGGCGGTCGTGGAAAACCGCTCCGGCGGCGGCGGCACCATCGGCACCGCCGAAGCCGTGCGGGGCAAGGCTGACGGCCACGTCATCCTGGTCGGCAATCCCGGACCGAACGCGATCGCCTACAGCATCTTCCGCAACATGACCTACAAGGCCGACCAGTTGCAGCCGGTCAGCAACATGATCCGGATTCCGAACATCGTGTCGGCGCATCCGTCCACGGGCATCAAGACGATCGGGGAATTGATCGCCTACATCAAGGCCAATCCGGACAAGCTGACCTACGGCTCCTCCGGCGTCGGGCAGAGCCCTCACCTTACCGGCGCCTGGTTCCTGCAGCTCACCGGCCTGAAGATGGTCCATGTGCCGTTCCGCGGCGCAGGTCCTGCGCTGCAGGCGGCGCTGGCGGGCGATATCCAGATCCTGTTCGACAACCTCTACCCGACGCTGCCGCAGACGCAGGACGGCAAGCTCACCGCGCTCGCGGTTACCACGACCGAGCGCAGCGCATTGGCGCCGAGCATTCCGACCATGCGCGAGAGCGCGCCCGAACTGGCGAAGTTCGACGTCTCGTCCTGGTTCGGCATCTTCCTGCCGAAGGCCACGCCCGCTCCCGCGGTCGAGGCGCTCAACAAGGAGATCAAGGCGATGCTGGCGCGCGAGGACATCAAGACCACCATCGGCAAGATGGGCGCAACTGCCGACTGGGGCACGCCGCAGCAATTCTCCGACTTCGTGCAGGCGGAGACGGCGAAATTCGGCGAGATCATCAAGCGCGAAGGCCTCCAGATGGACGCGGGCTGAATCCCGTGCTTTCGGTCAGGATGATTTGTTGATCTTCTTGATCTTGGCATCGGTGGCTTCAATCGACATCGCCAATTCCAGGATCGCTTTCGACAGCAGTTCGGCGGCCTCCTTCTGATCCTGCGACTTGGAAGCGCGGAGCGCATAGTTTCGGGCGGATGACAGCGACATCGATCAATCTCCATGTTATCCGCCAGTCTCTGCGGATTCGTTGAACATGCTGGTGGTTTAGCTTCAACCTGCACAGAATCAAAAACCCCGCGGCTCACACCGCGGGGTTTTTCTTTTCGTTCAGCTTCTCGCGCTCAGTGCGCCAGGATCGCCAGCAGCAACAGCGCCACGATGTTGGTGATCTTGATCATCGGGTTGACGGCGGGACCCGCCGTATCCTTGTAGGGATCGCCGACAGTGTCGCCGGTCACCGCCGCCTTGTGGGCGTCGGAGCCCTTGCCGCCGTAATGGCCGTCTTCGATGTACTTCTTGGCGTTGTCCCAGGCGCCGCCGCCCGAGGTCATCGAGATCGCGACGAACAGACCGGTCACGATCACGCCGAGCAGCATGGCGCCGACGGCGGAGAACGCCGCCGACTTGCCGGCCGCGCCGCCACCCGCGATCGCGTAGATCACGAAGTAGACGAAGATCGGCGACAGCACCGGCAACAGCGACGGGATGATCATTTCCTTGATCGCCGCCTTGGTCAGCAGGTCGACCGCCTTGCCGTAGTCCGGCTTGTCGGTACCCTGCATGATGCCGGGCTTCTCGCGGAACTGACGCCGCACTTCCTCGACGATGGCGCCGGCCGCGCGGCCGACCGCCGTCATGCCCATCGCGCCGAACAGATACGGCAGCAGGCCCCCGAACAAGAGGCCGACCACCACGTAGGGGTTGTTGAGCGAGAAGTCGGGCAGCACGCCCTGGAAGTACGGATGCTTGGCAGAGTTGGCGATGAAGAACTTGAGGTCTTCATTGTAGGCCGCGAACAGCACCAGCGCGCCGAGACCGGCTGAGCCGATCGCGTAGCCCTTGGTGACCGCCTTGGTGGTGTTGCCGACCGCGTCGAGCGCGTCGGTCGACTTGCGCACTTCCTTCGGCAGGCCGGCCATTTCGGCAATGCCGCCGGCGTTGTCCGTGACCGGACCGAAGGCGTCGAGCGCCACGATCATGCCGGCCAGCGCCAGCATCGTCGTGGTCGCAATCGCGATGCCGAACAGGCCGGCAAGGCTATAGGTGATGAGGATGCCGGCGATGATGACGATCGCGGGCATCGCGGTCGATTCCATCGAGATCGCCAGACCCTGGATCACGTTGGTGCCGTGGCCGGTGACCGACGAAGCGGCGATCGACTTTACCGGGCGATAGTCGGTGCCGGTGTAGTATTCGGTGATCCAGATGATCAGGCCGGTGACGGCAAGGCCGACGATGCCGCATTCGAACAGCGCCAGGCCGGTGTATTTCACGCCCGCCAGCGGGCCGAAGCCGATCAGCCAGTTGATGACGGCCGCAACGCCGAGCAGCGACAGGACGCCGGTTGCGATCAGGCCCTTGTACAGCGCGCCCATGATGGACTGGCTGGCGCCGAGCTTGACGAAGAAGGTACCGATGATCGAGGTGATGATGCAGACGCCGCCAATGGCGAGCGGCAGGGTCATCATCGGCACCAGCAGCGGCGAATTCGCGAAGAAGATCGCGGCGAGCACCATGGTGGCGACCGCAGTCACCGCGTAGGTCTCGAACAGGTCGGCCGCCATGCCGGCGCAGTCACCGACGTTGTCGCCGACGTTGTCGGCGATGGTCGCCGGGTTGCGCGGATCGTCCTCAGGGATACCGGCCTCGACCTTGCCGACGAGGTCGCCGCCCACGTCAGCACCCTTGGTGAAGATGCCGCCGCCGAGACGGGCGAAGATCGAGATCAGCGAGGCGCCAAAGCCGAGCGCCACCAGCGCATCGACGACGACACGGTCATTGGCCTTCAGCCCCAAGCCGTGGGTGAGATAGGCGAAATAGATGGTGACGCCGAGCAGCGCGAGACCCGCGACCAGCATGCCGGTGATGGCACCGGCCTTGAAGGCGAGCTCGAGGCCGCCGGCCAGCGAGGTGGTCGCGGCCTGCGCGGTGCGCACGTTGGCGCGGACCGAGACGTTCATGCCGATGAAGCCCGCGGCGCCCGACAGCACCGCACCGATCAGGAAGCCGATCGCAACCAGCATGCCGAGGAAATAGGCCAGAAGGGCGAAAATCACGACGCCGACCATGGCAATCGTCATGTACTGGCGCTTGAGATAAGCCTGCGCGCCTTCGGCCACCGCGGCCGCGATTTCCTGCATGCGCGGATTGCCGGCGTCCGATTTGAGAACGGAAGACGTCGCCCAAATGGCGTAAACGATCGAAAGCGCTCCGCAGAGCACAATCACCCATAATGCTGTCATAGAAGTTGCCTCAGATGCTGGTTTTCCGCCCCACGCCATCCCGCGAGCGCGGCCGGCGCTTATTATGGAGGCCTTCCCTGCCCAAAAGGGTGACCTCAAATCGGCGGGACCATGCCAAAATCGTCTCCCCGGCGCAACGCCGCGGAGGTCAGAATCCGTCGATTTTTGAAAGGATTCACCGGTAAACCGGGCCAGCCAAATGTCGTCCGCGCGGCGGCGGGCGCTAGCCCCTGAGGTGGCCTTGGGCCCAAAATACAAGAACCCGCCCAATCCTATCAGGATCGAGCGGGCTCACTAGCCATTCCAGTACATCCGTGAAACGACCGTTTCGAGGCCTTAGACGAGCGACAGGTTTTCCGCGCTCACCTTGCCCCGCATCTTGTCGGTCTTGAGTTCGAACTGAACCTTCTGACCTTCGGCCAATCCGCCGAGGCCCGCACGCTCGACGGCCGAGATGTGCACGAACACATCCTTGCTGCCATCGCTCGGCTCAATAAAACCGAAACCCTTTTGACCGTTGAACCACTTCACTGTTCCCGTAGCCATTTTCTCTTCTCCAAAGCACATAGGCTTTCATTCCGCACGGCGATCGCACGGATTCAAAATCCAATATCGACGATGTCTCTGGAAGAAGCCCCGAAGGAGCGCGTTCGAAAAGGCACGACGGTAATCGAATGGCAATACACCTATAGGTTTTCGGCGAAAATAGCAATGGCTGGCGGGAAATAAAGGCCGACGGCGTTAACGAGCCGACCTTCAAAAATGGCTGTAAGAGCGATATTCCAGCGCGATTTCCCTGCCCTGCCCGTCGATGAATTTCGGAACCGCGCTTCCCGCGACCATCGTTCCGATGGAACTCACGGCGACACCAGCATGCTGTGCGGCTTGCGCGAACGCCTCGACGCAATCCTCCGATAGCGTGCACAGGATCTCGTAATCATCGCCGCCAGCGATCAACGTCTCCAGTCCGACAACGCCGCGCGAGACCAGATCCTGCGCCGCGCCGGACAGCGGGATCGAAACCAGATCGATCACCGCGGACACGCCGGACACGCCGCAGAGCTTGGTGAGATCGCCGGCAAGGCCATCCGACACATCCATCGCCGCGCTGGCATAGTCGCGAACGATCTCGGCCATGGCCACGCGCGGCTGCGGAACGCGATAGCGCCCGATCAGCGCCTCGCGCGCGGCCTTGTCGGATGCGGCGGCATGCACCTTCCCGCCGCGCAGGATGGCAAGCCCCAGCGCGGCGTCGCCGATCGTACCCGTCACCATCACGCGCTCACCAGGTTTTGCGCCGCTGCGATGAATCATCTTGCCCGGCGGCACCCGGCCGAATGCGGTGACCGAGACCATCAGCGGTCCGGGCGTCGACACAGTGTCCCCGCCCAGCAGCGGACAGGCGAACTGCACGGCATCCTCGCCCAGCGCCGCCGCGAACGGCTTCAGCCATGTCTCGTCGTCGGCGCTGCGTAGTGCCAGCGTCAGCACGAAGCCGGCCGGCGTTGCCCCTTTCGCCGCGAGATCGCTCAGATTCACCCGCAGTGCCTTGCGCGCGACGGTGTCGGGCGGATCGTCGGAGAGGAAATGCACGCCCTCGACGATGGCGTCCGTCGTCACCACGATGTCGGAACCGTCAGGCTTCAACGCCGCGGCGTCGTCGTCGAGACGAAAGGCGCCCGGGTCGGTCGCAAGCGGCCGGAAATAGCGCGCGATCAGCGAGTCCTCGCCGGACGCGGGTTTTCCGCTAACCACGCGCGAACTCTTCGGCGCGGAACTGGCGCGCGATCTGGTCGAGTACAGCATTCACCATGCCGGTCTCTTCCTTTTCGACGAAGGCATGCGCGACGTCGACATATTCGGACACGACCACGCGGCCCGGCACGTCCTTGCGGTGCTCCAGTTCGTAGGAGCCTGCCCGCAGCACCGCGCGCAAAATCGCGTCGATCCGCTTCAGCGGCCAGCCTTTCTGGAGCGCATCGTCGATCAAGGGATCGAGCTTGGCCTGATCGCGCACCACACCGGCCACCACATCCTTGAAGAACGCAGCTTCCGCCGGCAGATATTTGTCGCCTTCCACCTCGTTGCCGAGCCAGTGGCTTTCGAACTCGGCGAAGATGTCGTTGATCCCGGCGCCGGCAATGTCCATCTGGTAGAGCGCCTGCACGGCGGCGAGCCGCGCCGCGCCACGGCGGTTGGCTTTCTTATCGGGACTTTTCGCTGGCTTCTTGCTGTCTGCCATCGTCAGGCCTTTGTCAGCCGGCGCTTGATCCGCAGCATCGCCAGCGCGGCACGCGCGGCGTCGCCGCCCTTGTTCAACTCGCTGGCGCGCGCCCTCGCCCAGGCCTGCGCATCGGTATTAACTGTGATGATGCCGTTACCGAGCGGAAAACCTCTGGCGACCGCGAGATCCATCAGTGCGCGCGAGGATTCGATCGAGACGATTTCGAAATGGATGGTGTCGCCGCGCACCACGCAGCCGAGCGCGATTGCCGCATCATAAGGCTTGCCGTTCTTTTCGGCAGCATCGAGCGCGATCGCGATCGCCGCCGGAATTTCCAGGGCGCCGGGTACCGTGATGACGTCGTGCGTCACGCCGGCCGCCTTGAGCTCGGCAACCGCGCCTTCCATCAACGCGTCCTGGATGTCGTCATAGAATCGCGCCTCGACGATCAGCGCGCGCGCGCCTGAAATGTCGGTCTGGTCTTTTAAAGGGGCGCGCCGCGCGTCTGCCATCAACTACCTTCCGTCTTACTCGCTGGCCGGCGTTTTAAGCGCCGTATGCCTGCCTGTCACTTCATTTCCGACAGCCGCGCCGCATAGCGGGCCATCAAATCGACCTCGATATTGACCTCGCTGCCGGCACGCCAGCCGCCGAGCGTGGTGACGCTGAGCGTGTGCGGGATGATCAGCACCGAAAACGTGACATCCTCGACCGTGTTCACCGTCAGCGACACGCCATCCAGCGTCACCGAGCCTTTGGTGGCGATAAAGCGCGCCAGCTCCCGCGTGGTGCGCAGTTCGAACCGCGCCATGTCAGGCAGATCGTCACGCTTGACGATGGTCGCAATGCCATCCGCATGCCCCGCGACAATATGGCCGCCGAGTTCGTCGCCGATCTTCAGCGCGCGCTCGAGGTTGAGTTTTGTGCCCTTGACCCAGTGCTTTGCGGTCGTCATGCCGAGCGTTTCGGCTGCGGCATCGACGTCGAACCAGGTCTTGCCGCCCTCGACGCCGGAAGCGACCACGGTCAGGCAGACGCCGTTGCAGGCGATCGAGGCGCCGTCGGCGATGGTGCTCTGGTCGTAACGGCAGGCAATGCGCATGCGGTGCAACTGGCCCTGCGCCGTTGGCGTGAGGCTCGCGATCTCGCCGATGTCGGTGACAATTCCGGTGAACATTTAAACGCGCTCGTAGATGGTGAGAGTGTCTTTGCCGAGTGGTTCGCTAGCACGTGTCTTGAACGCGGACGACCCGGTGATTGCCGACAGCGGCAATGCGTCCAGCGCGGGAATACCACCGGTCCCGATGGCATCAGGTCCACGCAGCAGCCAGATTTCGTCGACGAGGTTCGCCGCAACGAAGGACGCCGCCACCCGCGCGCCGCCCTCGACCAACAGGCGAGTGACGCCATTGTCGGCAAGCGCAAACAGGACAACGGGAAGCTCTGTTGCCGATGCCGAGGCAGCACGGATCACTTCGACACCGGCCGCCCTCAGCTTCGCGGCCGCGGGAGCTTCGGCTATTTGCGAACCGACCACCCAGAGCGGCGTTTCGCGCGCGGAATGAACCAGCCGGCTGGTGCCCGGAATGCGCAGCGCGCGATCCAGCACCACCCGCACCGGTGACCGCGCCTCCATCCCCGGCAGGCGGCAGGTCAGAACCGGATCGTCCGCCAGCACGGTGCCGATGCCGACCAGGATGGCGTCGCATTGCGCGCGCAACAGATGCACGCGTGTCTTCGCCGCCTCGCCCGTGATCGCGACCGGCTTGTGGCCGGCGGCGCCGATCTTGTCGTCGGCGGAGACGGCGAGTTTCAGGATCACATGGGGGCGCTTGTCGCGGATACGGCGGAAATGCCCGGCGTGATCGTGCGCGGCTTCCCGACCGCCCAGGCCAACCTCGACCGCGATCCCGGCCGCGCGAAGTTTGGCATGCCCCTGCCCGGCCACTTCAGGGTTGGGGTCTTCGATCGCCGACACCACGCGCGCAATGCCTGACGCGATCACCGCATCGACGCAAGGCGGCGATTTGCCGAAATGCGAACAGGGCTCCAGCGTCACATAGAGCGTCGCGCCCCGCGCGGCTTCACCGGCGCGTCTCAGCGCCTCGGGCTCGGCATGCGGCCGCCCGCCTGGTTGGGTCCAGCCACGGCCGACGATGACGCCATCCTTGACCACGACCGCGCCGACAGCCGGGTTCGGCCAGGTGCGGCCCAGTCCGCGCCGGCCGAGCGACAGCGCGAGCTGCATGAAGCGCTGGTCCGCCGCTTTGGCCTCTTTGGATTTCTGTGCGTACTGGTCTTCCAGAATGCGGAAGATCATTTGCGTAACGTGGCGACCCGCGCGTCGTCTTCCGCGGAGAGTTCGCCGAGCACGGCCTCGAAGTCCTTGGCTTCGCGAAAGTTGCGATAGACCGACGCAAAGCGCACATAGGCGACGTCATCGAGCTGGCGCAGATGCTCCATCACGATCTCGCCGATCGCCTCCGAGGATACTTCCGCCTCACCGCCGCTTTCGAGCTCGCGCACGATCGCGGAAACCATCTTCTCGACCCGCTCAGGATCGACCGGCCGCTTGCGCAAACTGATCTGCAGCGAGCGGACCAGCTTGTCGCGGTCGAACGGCACCCGGCGGCCGTTGCGCTTGATCACGGTCAGTTCGCGCAACTGCACCCGCTCGAAGGTCGTGAAGCGGAAGTTGCAGGCGATGCACACCCGCCGCCGCCGGATCACGGCCGAGTCTTCGGTCGGACGCGAGTCCTTCACCTGCGTATCGAGACTGTTGCAGCTCGGACAGCGCATCCAATTGGACCCTTACTGATAAATCGGGAAGCGGTCGGTGAGCGCCTTGACGCGTTCCTTGATCGCGGCTTCCACCAGCGGCGCCTTGCCGTCGTCCGACTGCGCCAGCGCGTTGAGCACTTCGGCGATCATGCCGCCGACCTGCTTGAATTCAGCAACGCCGAAGCCGCGCGTGGTCGCCGCCGGCGTGCCGAGACGCAGACCGGAGGTGACGAACGGCTTTTCGGGATCGAAGGGAATGCCGTTCTTGTTGCAGGTGATGGCGGCGCGCACCAGCGCCTTCTCGGACACGTTGCCCTTCAGGCCCTTCGGCCGCAGGTCGACCAGCATCAGATGGTTGTCGGTGCCGCCGGAGACGATATCGAAACCGTGACCGCGCAGCGTTTCCGCCAACGCCTTGGCGTTTTCAACGACGTTCTTCGCATAGACCTTGAAGTCAGGGCGCAGCGCTTCGGCGAAGGCGACGGCCTTGGCAGCGATCACATGCATCAGCGGACCGCCCTGCAGACCCGGGAAGATCGCCGAATTCAGCTTCTTGGCGATCGCCTCGTCGTTGCAGAGGATCAGGCCGCCGCGCGGGCCGCGCAGCGATTTATGCGTGGTGGTGGTGGTGACGTGGGCATGCGGCACCGGCGAGGCATGGACGCCGCCGGCGACGAGGCCGGCGAAATGCGCCATGTCGACCAGCAGATAGGCGCCGACGCTGTCAGCGATCTCGCGGAAGCGCTTGAAGTCCCAGGCACGCGAATAGGCAGAACCACCGGCGATGATCAGCTTCGGCTTCACCTGCTCGGCCTGCTTTGCGACCTCATCCATGTCGATGATCTGGTCCTCGCGCCGCACCGTGTAGTGCGCGGCCTTGAACCACTTGCCGGACATGTTGACGGGCGAGCCGTGGGTGAGATGGCCGCCGGCGGCAAGGTCGAGGCCCATGAAGGTATCGCCGGGCTGCAGCAGCGCCAGAAAAGTGGCCTGGTTCATCTGGCTGCCGGAGTTCGGCTGCACGTTGGCGAAGCCCGCGCCGAACAATTTCTTGGCGCGCTCGATTGCCAGCGTCTCGGCGACGTCGACCCATTCGCAGCCGCCGTAGTAGCGCGCGCCCGGATAGCCTTCCGCGTACTTGTTCGTCATCACCGAACCCTGCGCTTCCAGCACGGCCCGGCTGACGATGTTTTCCGACGCAATCAGCTCGATCTCATGCCGCTGGCGGCCGAGTTCGCCCTTGATCGCAGCAGCGATTTCCGGGTCGGCCTCGGCGAGCGTGGCCGTGAAGAACGAGTCGGGCGCGGAGGCGGTCTTGGAGCTCGAGGACGAGGAGGTCATTGGGCGAAATATCTCCACCGCCGCAAGCCCTTAGGGGCGAAGCGGTCGGCTATGTGTGGCGGTCGAAAGAAGTATCTGCGAGATACCACATCGGCCGGAATTGGCCAAGCACTTGCGGTACACGGCTGGTATTTATGCCAGATATGGTGGGAATGAAGGGGTGACCCGGTCCCCCTCCCCAACCGTCGCCCCGGCCTTGAGCCGGGGCCCATACCCACGGAAGCCCCTTGGGCGAGGAAGGCGTCCGCCAAGGTGCCCCCTTTCCGACGGCCGCGGCGCCCGCGATGAGCGCAGTGCGCTCACGCTCGGGGTTCCGGCTCGCGCTTCGCTTGGCCGGAACGACGGAGAGTTACGCAAACCGGTACGGCCCGCCCTTGGCGATCGAGTGTTGGAACGCCGGTCGGGCGTGCATCCGGCCCAGCCAGGCCGTGAGGTTCGGATAAGGCTCCAGCTTCCCGAACACTTTTGCCATCTCGCCAACAAAGCTCATCTGGATGTCGGCGCCGGTCAGCGACGGGCCGACAAAGAACTCCCGCCCCTTCAGCGCGGCGTCGACATAGCCGAGATGGTTGGCGAGTTCGCTGTCGATACGCGGATGCAGCGGCGCTCCCGCTTCCTTCAGCCGGGACACGTAGAGGTTCAGCATCAGCGGCAGCATCGCCGAGCCCTCGGAGTAATGCAGCCACTCGTTGTAGGCCTCGTAGTCCGCGCTTCCCGTCGCCGGCATCATCGCGCCCTTACCGTAGCGGCGGATGATGTAGTCGACGATGGCGGCGGATTCGGCGATCGTCGTGTCGCCGTCGGTGATGACGGGCGACTTGCCGAGCGGATGAATCTCTTTCAACTCCGGCGGCGCGAGCCGGGTCTCGGCGTTGCGCTGATAGCGCTTCATCTCATAGGGCGTGCCCAGTTCCTCCAGCAGCCACAGAATTCGCTGCGAGCGGGAGTCGTTGAGATGATGAAGCGCGAGCATGGGATTTCCTCTGGTTGTTGTTGGGTGGGCGCGGTTGGCTTGAGAGTGTCATTGCAGGAGAAGCGAAGCAATCCATCGTGCCACAAGCGGAGAGGTGGGATTGCTTCGCTGCGCTCGCAATGACGATGAAATACTGAAGCGCCACACGATCGTCGTCCCCCGCGAAGGCGGGGGATCCAGTACGCCGCGGCCTGTCGGTTCAATCACTGCTGTCTCTGGGATACTGGGTCACCCGCATTCGCGGGTGACGACAACTGAATATGCGTTCGCGATCTCGCGACATAAACTGTCCGAGGTTGCCAGAAACTTCCCGCCCTCTCGAAATAGAGGGCGCAGGGAAGACCGGGTGCGCGCCGCACCCGCGGTCTCGCGTGCAGGTGCACACAAAGAGCACGCACACGAGCATACAGGTTCGGCGGAAACACTCCGGCCTTCCCTGCGCAATGGCTTTACGGCTTACTTCGTGCTCTCCCCGGTGAACGGCTTTCTTGCCACCGTCGCCACGCGGGGGAATGAACCCTGCGCAACTTGACGCCAGCACCGCGGCGTCAGAACCACACGACTTCGCCGTACGCGTCAGGCGCGTACGTCTAGCGCGCCTTCTGCGTCCATCGCATCTCACCGCACGTTCGTGACGATGGCCAACGCCCCTCATCTGCCGTGAGACGCGCGGAGTCATGCCGCTGATTTGCCCGACATGTTAAGCGGAATATTTTTGCGGGAGCTGCTGGACACAACATCTAGCTGATTTGCCCATCTAACAACGCATTCGATATCTCGTCCGACCAATCAACTTTTGCAGCCCGAGACACGCGCCTTCCGGTGTGTCCTGCCTACCGCTTAGTGTGGCACGCTTACCCGCATCAAGCGCACGTCAGTTCCTGCTAGCTAGCCTGCAATTTCCGGCGCCCGTCCTGCGCTTCATTTAATTGGTCTGACGTTGAACCACGCCGCTGTTTCCCTGACGTACAGTCGTGGGCTGGGGAAACGGAGGTTTCCCATGACGAAGCATCGAACGATCACCGGTTTCGTAGCCGTCGCGCTGCTTGCGGTCGCCGCAACAGCCGCCACCCAGCGAACGCTGCCATCAAAGAACCATCCAAATGCATCCGCCGGTATCATGTCGTTCAGCGAGTTGAAGACCGACGTGAACAAACTTGCGACTGACGATTACGACGACCAATCCTTTGTTTATTCGGCGAAGCGCCATTAGCCGCTTGCCCCGCAGCCTGTGCCGGCTGCGCGGTACGGCATTATTGAAATGCGCCCTACGTGATCCAGTTCACAGCGCCATGCTTCGGCTGGGTCCATAAACACCTGGGGCTGACAGATGGATTTTGTAAATGTCTGAATCACGCTCACATAGCGAGCACAAAGCTAAATCGACACGCTGGCTGAGAACGGCCTTCCTGATCTACGGGATGATGGTCGTCGGCCTGCTCGGATACTTTGTCGTATTTCCGGATACCAAGACCCATGGGACGCAAGGCGAAGGCGCGCCCGTCCAAACTGCAGCGAAGGCGGTCAGATATGAGGCCGTGATCGCCAACTGGAACCGGTATCGCAACAAAGACGCGAGGGCGGACGCGCGCTAGGCTCAATCGAGCACCAACCGACCAACGGGCTCAACGCTGCTGCTACCGCCTCGCACCACAACGATCTCGCCGCTGGCCGGCGAAATCGTCGTCAGCGCAGCGATGTTCGCGCCGTGCGTCACGACAAGCAAGTTTGATGGCCCGTTCCATTTGGCGATGAGCGCGCGGGCGCCTGCGGTGAGCGCGTCCCTTTGATCGCGCAGCACCACCACATTGCCAAAGGTCGCCTCGGTTTCGACCGTCCCTAGATTCAGCAATTTCGCCGTGTCGATGCATCGGCACCACGGCGAACTCAGGATTTTCTCGAACGCGATCCCTTCCCGCTTGAGTCGCGCGCCGATCTTTGCCGCATCCGCCCGTCCCTTTTCGCTGAGGTTGCGCTGCGTCGCGCAATCATCGATGCGGAATCCCGGCGGATCGCCGAAGCCACCCGGTGCATCGGCATGGCGCATCAGGGCGATATGGCCGCCCGCCCGCAACGCCTTCCAGGCATTGGCCGCGTCGTCAGCGCCGGCGACCTCTGCCGTGCTGCAGAAGCCGAGAAGGGCTGCGAAAACGACGAAGCGCATGCGACGCATGGCGGCCTCCATCAGAAATACGCGATCAAACGGCCGGCGCAGATAGCGCAAAGCCACAGCACAAGCGAGATCAGCGCGGTGGCCTTGGCTCCGCCGGGCGCTTCGTCATGCCAACTTTTAACATGACGCCACGGGCCTGAATGCGCGATCACGACGTTGACCAGCGCCGCCCCAATCAGCAGCAGCTTGCTCTGGAACGCCGGATTTTTCACGACATGCGACGCATCGGCGGAAAACAGCAAAAACCCCATGCTGATCGCGAGCACAAAACCTGCGCGCGACAACGGTAGCAGCATTTGCGCCATCGGCGGAATCGCAATCGCGCGTCCCAATCCGAGCAACCGTAAATCGAGCGCCAGGATCGACCCCACCAGCACCACGAAGCCGATGATGTGCAGGATCTCGACCGCAGGATAGAGCGAAGGGGAGCTGCGCATCACATGGCCCAGCGCGCTTTCCTGCAAGGTCAGGAATATCGATGGCGCCGCCTGGTGCTCCACGCTGCCCTACCGCAATTCGATGCGCTTGCCGCCGAGTACGATATATTCGATCCGCGCTTCGTCCGGCTTGCTGGTGTGGGGATAGCCGAACACAGTGCAGGTCTTGCCTGGAGCGATCAGGTCTGCGGTCGCGCCCCGCGCCAGCATGCGTGACGGCGGCGCCAGGATGAAGTGCCAGTGCTTGCCCTCGACCTCCATCTCGATTTCGCAATGCGGGTTCTCGAAGGTCGATTTCAGGATCTTGCCGGTGACGGTGAACGATTTCGACGTATCGTATCCGCCCCAGCCGTGATGGGCGATGGCCGAGGCCGGTGCGAGGGCCGCTGCCAGCAACAGGAACAAACGACGGGTGAGTGAGGTCATCGCGAGCCTCCGTCGGTCAGATCAGCAAATCTAGGGCCGAGGGCGCGAAGCAGCAAGCCTCTCCTGCACGTTGTACTCTCCCGTCGTCACCCCGCCTTGCGCACTGGGGCGGGTGACCCAGTATTCCAGAGACGGCGATGATTGAACCGAGAAGCCGCGGCGTACTGGATGCCCCGCATGCACGGGGCATGACGAGTGTAATGGGGTGAGAGCGTGCCGCAAACGAATGGTGTTCTTCTGCTTACAGCCCCGTATACCCCGCCTTCACCGGATCGTTGCTGCCGTCGAGCTGGCGCAAATAGGTCAGCCCGCACACGGTCAGCCGGTGCGGATCCTTCTCGCCCGCTTCCACCAGCGTGGTGAGATACTCCGTCACCTTGACGCGCGCCTCGTCGTTGGCCGCGGCGGTGCGGTTCACAAGCAGGTCATAGGTCTGCATGATGCGGTCGATCGCGGCTTCCATGGACTTCTCCTGAATTGCGTGATGCGGGTGATGCGGTCAGGCCAGTGTGCGCGCTTCGAATTCGGCGATCGCCTTGTTGGCGAGCCGCAGTCTGTTGAACTCACCTTGCTGGAACATCTTCACGATGATTTCGAGCAACCGATCGTCGGTGACGAGGCTATCGGCAATGGCTCCGGTCTTGCGGAGGTAGTTCGACGCGATGGCATAGGCATCGCCCACCACCTCGAAGTTCATGACCTGAATTCCGCGCTCGACCAGCATGCCTCACCTGTTCCGTGACAGGTCCGACAATGCGCGAGGGCCGGGATGGTTCCATCTTTCTTGGAACCTCACTTTTTGGCAGCAAAAACAGAGCGTTTCGGCGTGATTTCACCGCGAAATCGGCAGCTCGGTCTCGGGATCGAAGAAATGCAGACGGCCTGACTGCGCCGACAGGCGGACCTGATCGCCGCGCGCGACGGCGGTTTCCGCAGGCACGCGGGCGGCAGTGACGCTGGCGCCGCCTACCCTCGTCTCCAGCAGGATCTCGGAGCCGAGTTGTTCGACGACCTCGACGCGGGCGTCGAAACCAAGGCCCGGGGCGCCATCGCCGAGCACGAGGTGCTCCGGCCGCATGCCCAGGATCACACGGCGGCCGCTGTGAGCCGCGAGCACCGACGCGTCCGCAGGTCCGACCGTGAGCCGAAGGCCTTCTGCCTCGACTGCCGTCACACCCGCTGCACTGCGTACGCTGACGTCGATAAAATTCATGGCGGGCGCGCCGATGAAACCCGCGACGAACTTGTTGGCCGGCTTGCCGTAGACCTGCAGCGGCGTGCCGATCTGCTGAACCCGGCCGTCGCGCATGATCACGACGCGGTCACCGAGCGTCATGGCCTCGACCTGGTCGTGGGTCACGAACACCGACGTCGTCGGAATCGCCGCATGCAGGCGCTTGATCTCGATGCGCATCTGGGCGCGCAGCTTGGCATCCAGGTTCGACAGCGGCTCGTCGAACAGGAACACCTGCGGATTGCGCACGATGCAGCGGCCGAGCGCGACGCGCTGCTGCTGGCCGCCGGACAATTGCTTCGGCTTGCGCTGCAAGAGTTCGTGCAGCCCGAGCATGCCGGCGGCCCGGTCGATCGCCGCCTTGATCTCGGCCTCCGCCGTTTTCTTGTTGCGCAGGCCGAAGGCCAGATTGTCGTAGACGCTCATATGCTGGTAGAGCGCGTAGTTCTGGAACACCATCGCGATGTCGCGGTCGCGCGGCGGCAGATTGTTCACCAGCCGGTCGCCGATGCGGATGTCGCCGCTGGTGATGTCCTCCAGCCCCGCAATCATGCGCAGCGTCGTCGACTTGCCGCAGCCGGACGGGCCGACCAGCGCCACGAACTCCTTGTCGGCGATCTCGAGATCGACGTCCTTTACGGCGTGGAACAGCGAGCCATAATGCTTGTTGAGCTTGCTGAGTGAAATTGCTGCCATTGCCCCGCCGCACCTGAATTTGAAGTTGACTTAAAAACAATCCCGCCGCGACGTGCCGCGGCGGGATGTTTGCTCATCGACTATTGCGCGGCCTTGCTGACCAGCGGCGCACCCTCGGCCAGCACCTTCGCGATATCCTCGCGCTTGCCGGTGACGGCCCTGGTGACGGTGTCGTTGAACGCCTTGTGCACGGCGGGCCATTGCGGGAAGTAATAGGCGCCGCGGACCTTGTCCGGCGAATCCAGCACCGATTCCTTCAACAGCTTCATGAACGAATCTTCCGCCGCGATTTCCGCCCAGAACTCGGTGTTGGGCGGCGGCGCGCCGGTCGCCTTGAACAGCTTCTTCTGGCCTTCCTTGTCGAGCATCATGGCTTCCAGCATCTCCTTGGCGAGCTTCTTGCGCTCCGGCGCGATCGACTTCGGGATCGCCCAGCCCCAGATATCGTCCCAGGCGAACGGCCTGGCCCGGTCGGGACCGAGCGGGAAGCGCGTGGCGGCCACCTTGCCGGCAATTTTCGACTTGGCCGGATCGTTGAACGTGCCCCACCACAGCGAGTCCGCGACGGTGAATGCGGCATCGCCCGACATGAATACGGCGTTGGCTTCGTTGCGGTCGTAGGCCGGCATGCCGCGCGGCACGATCTTGTGGGTGTTGATCGCATCCCACCAATATTCGACGGTCTGCTGCATGCACGGCTCGGTCATGCTGGATTTCCAGCCGGCCGCGGCGAGCTTGGCATTGTCGCGCTCATAGGGCGGCAGCAGCACGTCGCAATTGTTGCCCCACATCGACCAGAACCAGCTGAACCAGCTGTTGTTCATCGACATGCCGCCGACATAGCCAAACTTGACCTTGCCGTCCGCCTGCAGCTTCTTGCTCGCGGTGACGAGTTCTGCCAGCGTCTTCGGCACTTCCTCCGGCTTCACGAGGTCGGAGCGGTAGAAGAACACGCTGAACGTCTGTCCCATCGGCACGACGGTGTTCTGGCCTTGCGCGTTGGCGAACACCACCGGCGCCATGCTCCACTTGTCGGCAAATTTGTTGGCCGCGACGTCGTCGGTCGGCTCCAGCAAATGCGCCCAGGTCTGCCCCCAATCGTCATTGTGCCAGATCACGTCATACTGATCCGAGTTCGAGGTCAGCGATGCCGTCATCTTCTCGACATAGACGCCGTAGGAATTCGGCACCTTGACGATCTTGACGCCGTTCTTGGCGCCCCAGGCCTCGAACATCGCAATCGAAGCATCCTGGATCGGGCTCGGTTGAT
This sequence comes from Bradyrhizobium sp. SRL28, assembly GCF_018596315.1. Classification (GTDB taxonomy): domain Bacteria; phylum Pseudomonadota; class Alphaproteobacteria; order Rhizobiales; family Xanthobacteraceae; genus Bradyrhizobium. The sequence goes on from NZ_JAHEAG010000034.1 coordinate 44,267, forward strand.
AGCCGACCCGCAGTTCCTTCACCTGTGCGGCGGCACCGCCGGTCGCAGCCACTAGGGCCGCGGTCGCCGCAACGAACCATCTCGCCAGTCCCTGCATAGCCTCTCCTCCTCGTTTTTGTCGTTGTGTCGTGTCTCGATCTTTCCTTGGTCTTTTCCTTGCCTAGATTCGCAGCCCCCGGATCACGTATTTCTGTCCGAACAGCGCGATCAGGAACGCCGGCACCAGCGCCATGACAGCGGTGGCTGCCATCAGATTCCAGCGCAGCCCCATCTCGGTGACGAACTGCGCCATGACAACCGTGATCATCGGCACGCGGTTGCCGGTCAGGATCAGCGCGAACAGAAATTCGTTCCAGGTGAACAGCCAGCACAGCACGGCGAGCGCCGAGATCGCCGGCAGCGCCGACGGCACCGCGACGCGGATGAAGGCTCCCCATCGCGTGCAGCCGTCGATCATCGCGGCATATTCCATCGACGGGTCGATGCCGTCGAAAAAGCCCTTCATCAGCCACGAGAAGAAACAGATGTGCACCGCTATGTGCGGCAGCAGCAGCCCGGTATAGGTGTCGTAGATGCCCCAGCTTTGCGTCACGAAATACAGCGGCAGCACCCAGGAGATATAGGGCACGCAGCGGAACACATAGATCGTTCCGAACCAGATCCGCGGGGCCGGCCCGGTGAAGCGCGACAGCATGTAGCCGCTCGAGACCGTCACCAGCAGCGAGAACACCGTCGCCAGCGTCGAGATCAGCGCGCTGTTGAGGAAGGCGCCGACGATCCGCTCGTCGCTCAGCACCTCGGCGAAGCTACTGAGCGTGAATTCAGTGCCGCGATGCACGTAATAGACGCCGGATTCCGGCCGCAGCGAGGTCAGGATCAGCCACAGCACCGGAAACGCGAACGCGAAGCATATGCCAAGCAGCGCCAGCGCGAACAGCGTCTTGCGGCTCCATTTCGGCAATCCGGGCAGGAAATCGGGACGGGTTACGATCGGCATCGGATCATGCCTTTGCGATGCGGTCGACGAGGCGATAGAGCACCACGCCGATTACGAGGATGATGAGCCCGCCGATGATGGCCGCCGCCGACCCCCGGCCGAGATCGAGGTTCAGGAAGGCGTGGACATAGGCATAGAGGCTGAACAGCTCGGTCGAGCGGCCCGGCCCGCCGCCGGTCAGCGTCCACACGATATCGAAGGTGCGGAAGGCGTCGATGGCGCGGATCACCACGCACACCACGATCACCGGGCGCAGCATCGGCAACGTCAGGAAACGAAATACCCGCCAGGTGGTGGTGCCGTCGATGGCGGCGGCCTCGAACGGCTCTTTCGGCAGGCTCTGCAGGCCCGCGAGCAGCAGCAGCGTGAACCACGGCGTCCACAGCCAGATGTCGGTCAGCAGGATGATGCCGAAGGCGCTCCAGCGCTGCACCAGCCAGGGCTGACCCTCGAGGCCGATGGCTTCCAGCACCACATTCACGATGCCGAACTGGTCGTTGAAGATCCAGCGGATCATGATCGCGGCAACGACAGGCGCCACCATCAGCGGCACCAGGAGGATCGTCTGCACCAGCTTCTGCCCGCGGAACGGACGGTTGAGCAGCAGCGCCAGCATGAGCCCCGCCACCAGCGCGCCTGCGACGCTGAGCACCATGAACAGGAAGGTGTTCGGCAGCACCACATAAAGGAACGCCGGATCCGATATCACGGCCGCATAGTGGTCGAAGCCGATCCAGGTCTTTTTGGGATTGTAGAGCGCCCAGTCGCGAAAGCTGGCGTTGGCGCCGATCACGATCGGCACGACCTGAAACAGCAGCAGCAGCAGCGCAGCCGGCGCGATCAGAAGCAGCACGAAGCGCTGTTGCTCGCCGAACATGGGACGCCGCGATGCCGACAAGCCCGTTTTCCCCATTTGGACGTCAGGCCGTCACGACTCTTGTGGCCGGTACGTGCGTGACGCCTGTATTTTCAGGGAGTATGGGCGGGGCGTCGAAGGCTAGTCAATCGGGATTGTGCAAGAGGCAAAGTCAGCGCCGGATGCTCATGTAAAACGTCAACTTAAGGTTCTCCAAAAAGCAAAACGCACCGGTCCCGGAAAACCGGAACCGATGCGCTTCGAGCAGGGCTTACTGCCTTGCCAGTTCATTGTCCGCTCTTTGGCCGCCGGTCTTATCAATGGCCGGCTTGACCGCAAGCAGAACGTAATTCTCAGAGCCGATACAGGATCTGGTCGGTCCAGAACCGCTCGAGGCGGTGCAGCGACTTGTTCAGCGTCGCGAACTCTTCGTTCGAGATGCCGCCGACCTGCTCCACCGTCTTGACGTGCTTCTGGTAGAGCGCGTCGACGATCTTGCGGATTTCCTGGCCCTGCGCGGTCAAGCGGATGCGGACCGAACGGCGATCGACGCGGGAGCGCTGATGATCGAGGAAGCCGAGCTCGACGAGCTTCTTCAGGTTATAGGAGACGTTGGAGCCGAGGTAGTAACCGCGCGTGCGCAGTTCGCCCGCGGTCAGCTCCTTGTCGCCAATGTTATAGAGCAGCAATGCCTGCACCGAATTGATGTCGGCGCGGCCGCGGCGATCGAATTCATCCTTGATGACGTCGAGCAGCCGGCGGTGAAGCCGCTCCACCAAAGTCAACGCTTCCAGATAGAGCGGCTGCACCGGAGCTTGACCGGCAGAGCGTTCAGCGGTTTCCACCGCCGTTGCAACGGCTTTGATCATGACACTTCCCCTGTCGTCGTTTTTCGACTTATTTCGACGAAACTTCTGTCCCGCCTGATAGCTTCAACTTAAGGGGGCGGTTTGAAGATCCGCTTAAATAAGAGAATAAAGAGATCATGAATTTAACAGAGTGAATTGTCGATTAAGCCCCATGGATCAAGGCTTTTTGCAATATTTCATTGACGGTGAAAGCCCCCTGTTCACGCTTCGTCTGCAAGCCCTGTCGCATTCGGAAACAGGTGCCTCTGAAATCGAAACGCTCGCGTAACAGGTGTGGTGGAACCCTTTACGGCCCTTAACGGTGAGCGAAACGTTACCGGAAAGATTTTTGAAAATTGGACGGGATCGCGTCGCGGTTTCTGCACGCGCATCAATTATGGCGGGAAACTGACGCGTCATGCCCGGCCTTGTGCAGGCTGCCCGGGCCTAGCAAGAACTCTTCCGCCAGCTTCCCTCGGCCATGTCGGTTCTTGCCTATCCTAAAGGTTGCGGTTCACAAGATTACGCTTAACGCAAGAGTAGATCCCGTCTGAGAGACAATCTTAACGAGTCACACGTAGTCATGCGCGTGAAAGATCGGCACAACCAAAACGAGATGCCGAAGACGGGGACGGTGCATGGAATTGCAGCGCGAACCGCGCGTGGCAACGGCCGCGGCGCCTTTGCTCGCTCGCTTGGGCGAGTTGCGAAAAGTTCGGCTAACTTCTTTCCTGTCGAGGCAGCAAGCCGCTCTGGAAGCTGGTACCTGGCTGGTCTGCATACTCGCCGCCATTTTCGCGGCGTTTCTGATCAGACGATTTGCAATTTTCGTTGACTATGCCAGCCTTCTGGTCGCACTCGCTGTGCTCGGGTTCCTCTTAGCCGTCTACGTCGTCTATGGCCGATGGCGGGCATCGCCCAGATTGAGCAACCTGTGTGGAGCGCTCGCGGCGATGACATGGTCGGCGGCAATGGCCGGGATCAGCAGCCTCGTCGGATTGCGTTACCACGCACGATTGATCGACGTGGAGCTTGCAGAGTGGGATCAAGCAGTTCGCCTCGACGTGCAAACCGTCATAGCGTGGGCGGCCGATCACCCATTCTGGTCCAGCCTTCTGGCTTTCAGCTACGACAGCTCGTTTTCCCTGCTATTAGCGCTCACTGTGCTGCTGGCATTCATGCGCCGTTTCGATCAGTTGTGGGTATTGGTGTTCGTGTTCGCCGCTACCATTGTCGTATCCACGAGCATCTCCGTGGTCTGGCCGGCGAAAGGCGCCTTCGCCTTCTATGACTACCCCGTAAGCTTGCTGGAGCGTCTTCCGCACGGAGCAGGCATCTATCATCTTCAGAAGTTCGACTATTTCCGAAACGGCGCTTCGCCGGTTGTGTCATTCGCTAGTCTGCAGGGCGTGGTGACGTTTCCTTCATTTCATTGCTGCCTCGCTCTGATGACGATATTCGGGACGTGGGGCCTCCGATGGCTATTCCCGATTTCGCTGAGTTGGAATGCGCTCGTCATCATATCCACCGTGCCCATTGGCGGACACTACGCCATCGACCTCCCGGCCGGTGCGCTATTGTGGCTATTTGCAACGGTCGCCGGTGTCGCGTTGGCGAAGTTTCACCCGCCGACACCCTGCGGCTCGCCCGACTCCGGTACGGTTAAGGACAACTTCAAAGCCTACGGCGGGCGTTCGCGCGCGGCCATCCAGGCGAGCGCGAGATAGGCGCCGAGCATCACGGCCTCAAGCCCCACCACCGTCAGGCTGCCGCCGTAGATGCCCGGAAACATCAGTTCGATCACGGCCATCGACACCACGGTGGTGAGCCACACCACCGCGCCCCACGGCGTCGCAAGCCACAGCCCGACGGCGGCGACGAGTTCGATCACGGCGAAATAGACGGTCGCGGTCTGCCAGGCCATCGACTGGTTCTCGAACGCCTCTTCCTCGCCGCCGATGAATCCCGTGACCTGCGCCCAGTGGTACAGGCCCTTCAGGATCGAGATAACAGCCATGATGCGGAGGAACAGCACCAGCCGCCGCGTCCAGACATTCTCGTCGGGCTCGGTCCGCTCCGACGACATCGCCGCCATCGACATCGCCTTGTCCCTGGACTTGTCCCGCCCCTGATCGCGCGCCGAAGCGTCAGACATGGCAGTTGTCCTGGCAGCCGTCCTGGCAGCTGACCTCGGAATCGGGACTGCACGCGTGCTGGAAGGTTCTCATGGCCCCAGATGTTCTCATGGCCCATGTCTTGGCCCGCCGGGGCGGTAAAATCAATTGCTGAAGAGATGGATCAAGGCTCGGTGACGGAACAGCCGCGAGGTGCTAGAACTGGAACAAATCCAAATTGACCCGCGCCTCAAGGAGTACCCATCACATGGCGATCAAATTCGGGCGTCCGATCGAAATGCGCGACGCGCCGCGGCGGCAGACCGCCCTCGCCTCAACCCCGCTCGACCTGGCCATCCGCCCCCGGCGCAACCGCAAGGCGGAATGGGCGCGGCGGCTGGTGCGCGAAAACGTGCTGACCACGGATGATCTGATCTGGCCGATGTTCGTGGTCGACGGAAACAATGCGCGCACGCCTGTCACCTCGATGCCCGGCGTCGACCGCCTCACCGTCGATCAGGCGGTGCGCGACGCCGAGCGCGCGATGAAGCTCGACATCCCCTGCATCGCGCTGTTCCCCTATACCGAGCCGTCCTTGCGCGACGAGACCGGTTCCGAAGCGCTCAACCCTAACAATCTGGTCTGCCAGTCGGTGCGCGCGATCAAGAAGGAATTTCCAGAGCTCGGCGTGCTCTGCGACGTCGCGCTGGATCCCTTCACCAGCCACGGCCATGACGGGCTGATCGAGGACGGCAGAATTCTCAACGACGAGACGGTGGCGGTGCTGGTGCGGCAGGCGCTGGTGCAGGCGGAAGCCGGCTGCGACGTCATCGCGCCCTCCGACATGATGGACGGCCGTGTCGGCGCGATCCGCGAGGCGCTGGACGACGCAGGTTTTCTCGACGTGCAGATCATGTCCTACGCGGCGAAATACGCGTCCGCCTTCTACGGCCCGTTCCGCGACGCCATCGGCTCGGCAAAAACGCTGACCGGCGACAAGCGCACCTACCAGATGGACAGCGCCAATTCCGACGAGGCGTTGCGCGAGGTCGAACTCGACATCGCCGAGGGCGCCGACATGGTGATGGTGAAGCCCGGCATGCCCTATCTCGACATCGTGCGCCGCGTGAAGGACACGTTTGCGATGCCGACCTTCGTCTACCAGGTGTCCGGCGAATACGCGATGATTGCTGGAGCAGCCAACAATGGCTGGATCGACGGCGACCGCGCGATGATGGAAAGCCTGCTCGGCTTCAAGCGCGCCGGCGCGGATGGGATCTTGACGTATTTCGCGCCGAAGGCCGCGGAGAGGTTGAAGGCGGAGAAGTAGTTCCGCTGTCGTCCCTGCGAACGCAGGGACCCATACGCCGCGGCCTATCGATAGAACGATGGGGCCAGTTGCCTTTGCTACCACCGGCGGTCATTTGACGAAAAGCGTCGGCCAGTTCGTCTCACTCGAGAGCACAACGCGGTATGGGTCCCTGCGTTCGCAGGGACGACGGAGACATTGTACGCCCCTCGCGCCGGCTCCCGAATATTGCAGCGTGTTAATGGTCGCAGGGTCTTGGCGGCGGGGCGGCCGGTTCCCATCTCACGGGTCGGGAATATTCGGCCTGGAGGACGGATCATGTCTTATAGCGGCTCTGGCAATACTGGCGGCGGTGCTTCAAATGCTGGCGGCGCATCAAATGCTGGCGGCGCCTGGCGGAACGACGGCGGGGTACCGCCGCATGCGTTCGATCCGGATCTGCAGCCGGAACTGTTTCGCGGCGTGCTGACGCGGCGGGTGTTTGCGTTCCTGATCGACCTCGTGGTGCTGTCGGTGCCCGTCATCCTCGGCTACATCTTCATTGCCGTGTTCGGCGTGATCACGCTGGGGCTCGGCTGGATGCTGTTCTGGCTGGCGTGGCCGGCCACCATCGTGTGGGCGATCGTCTATTACGGCGCCTCGATCGGCGGACCGCATTCGGCCACCATGGGCATGCGCGCAATGGATCTGGAGGTGCGCACCTGGTACGGCGCACCGGGCTATTTCGTGCTCGGCGCCTGCCATGCCGTGCTGTACTGGGTCTCGATCTCGTTCCTGACGCCGCTGGTGCTGCTGGTCGGTTTGTTCAACGGCCGCCGCCGGCTGCTGCACGACATGATCCTGGGAACCGTGGTCATCAACAGCTCGGTTCGTACCCAGGTAGCGCCTTCGGCCCGCAGCAGCTACTGAGCGAGCAGCAAACTAATTGACCGTCAGCCCTCGGGGCGCGATGTTAGAGCCGGTCCGGTCCCGAAATGAATCGGGGCCCGGACCGGCGCTTTTTTCGTTTTGACGCGTTTTCTTAACGCGAACCGGTGTTTAGTTCGCCTGAAAGCGCTATGGTTGATTTGTTTCGGAGGCCTGACGAACCGACGTGACCCAGCACTCGCGTGACACCCCGCAATTCTACCTGACTGCGCCCTCGCCCTGCCCCTATCTGCCGGGCCGGCACGAGCGCAAGGTGTTCACGCATCTGGTCGGCGACAAGGCCGGCGACCTCAACGACCTCCTGACCCATGGCGGCTTCCGCCGCAGCCAGTCGATCGCCTACCGCCCGGCCTGCGACCAGTGCCGCGCCTGCGTTTCCGTGCGTGTCGTCGCCAACGAGTTCCGCCCCTCGCGCAATTTCAAGAAGGTGCTGGCGCGCAATGCCGACATCGTCGGCGAGCAGCGCAGCGCCGTGCCGACGTCGGAGCAGTATTCGGTGTTCCGCGCCTATCTCGACAGGCGGCACCGCCACGGCGGCATGGCCGACATGACCGTGCTCGACTACGCCATGATGGTGGAAGACAGCCATGTCGAAACCCGCATCATCGAGTACCGCAAGCGGGGCGTCGATACCGGCATCACCGGCCGCGGTGAGGAGTTGATCGCGGTGGCGCTGACGGATGTGCTCAGCGATGGGCTGTCGATGGTGTATTCGTTCTTCGAGCCGTCGCAGCAGAGCCGCTCGCTCGGCACTTTCATGATCCTCGATCACATCACCCGGGCGCGCAGGCTCGGGCTGCCTTACGTCTATCTCGGCTACTGGATCGAAGGCTCCAAGAAGATGGACTACAAGGGCCGCTTCCTGCCGCAGCAGCGGCTGGCGCCGTCAGGCTGGCTGCGGGTCGACGCATCGGGCGAAATGCTGTCCGAGCCGCAGGATTAGAGAACGATGGTTCGGCGTTGCGCGGCGAGCAAAGGCGCACCTGCGCCGTCGGCGTCATTTGCCGGCGCTCAAAAATTCAGATCGCTGGTCCTCCGCGCGTTGCCCTTCTTGGCTTTGCTGACGGGTACCCACGCTCATGCCTGCGAAACCGGCCATAAGGAATATTATGGACGCTGCGTCGAGGCCAAGAACCCATCTGCCAAGCTTTTGGAATTCCTCACCGACTATGGCCAGCAGGTCAATAAAATTGGCGAGGTCGCCGATCTCTTCGCCCCGGACGTTCCTCTGTTCGACAAGCCTGAACCCGGTCGCAAGGTCATCCATTCATGGAAACGCCCGAATGCGGACGTCGAATCCGAAGCTAGGATCGAGAAGATCCTACCCGATTTCTATTACGTGACGGTGAGTGTGTACGATGGTCCCACGTCGTGCGGCATCGATGAATTCAGGCTGAAGGGACCGAAGACCACGCTGCGGGGGTACGTGCCAAGAACCAATCCTCAGGATGTGCCGTCTCTCTGGAAGTTCCGGCATATGAGCGGGCTGTGTTAGCCGCAGGATTGAGTGCTCACGCTTAGCCGGCCACGCAATGTCGTCACCCGCGAAAGCGGGTGATCCAGTATTCCAGAGACCGTAGTGATGGAATCGAGAGGCCGCGGCGTACTGGGTCGCCCGGTCCCAGTGCGCAATTGCGCACAAGGCCGGGCGATGACAGCGGAGTTAACCGAAGAACGTCTCGAACAGCAGCTTCACGTTCAGCGCGACGATGATGCCGGCGACGATCCACGCCACCGCGGCGACGGAACGCGAGATGGCAAAGTCACCCATCTTGCGGCGGTCGGAAACGAACCGCACCAGCGGGATCACCGCGAACGGCAATTGCATCGACAGCACGACCTGGCTGAACACCAGCAACTGGCCGGTGCCGCGCTCGCCATAGAGCGCGGTGACGATCACGACCGGAACGATGGCGATGCCGCGGGTGAGCAGCCGCCGCGCCCAGTTCGGCAGGCGCAGATGCAGAAAGCCTTCCATCACGATCTGGCCGGCCAAGGTCGCCGTGACCGTCGAGTTCAGGCCGGAGGCGAGCAGCGCCACCGCGAACAGCGTGGAAGCGATGCCGAGCCCGAGCAGCGGCGACAGCAGTTCATACGCCTGGCCAATTTCGGCGACCTCGGTGCGGCCGGTGGCATGGAAAGTGGCGGCGGCAACGATCAGGATTGCGGCGTTGATGAACAGCGCCAGCATCAGGGCGATCGTCGAGTCCGTCGTCGCCCATTTGATCGCCTCGCGGCGGCCCTTATCGTTGCGCTCATAGGCGCGAGTCTGCACGATCGAGGAGTGCAGGTAGAGATTATGCGGCATCACGGTGGCGCCGATGATGCCGATGGCGATGTAGAGCATCTCCGGATTAGTGACGATCTCGGGCGAAGGTATAAAACCCTTCAGGACCGCCGCAACCGGCGGCGCCGCGGCCGTGATCTGGACCGCAAAGCAGACCGCGATCACGATCAACAGCGAGATCACGAAGGCTTCGAGGAAGCGAAAGCCCTTGTTCATCAACAGCAGCAGCAGGAAGGCATCGAGCGCAGTTATCAGCGCCCCCCAGATCAGGGGAATGCCGAACAACAGATTGAGCGCGATCGCGGTGCCGATCACTTCGGCGAGATCGCAGGCGATGATCGCGGCCTCGCAGGCCACCCAAAGCAGGAAGTTCACTGGTCGGGAAAAGCTGGCGCGGCAGGCCTGCGCGAGATCGCGGTCGGTGACGATACCAAGCCGCGCAGCGAGCGCCTGCAACAGGATTGCCATCAGGTTCGACAGCAGGATCACCGCGAGCAGCGTGTAGCCGAACTTCGATCCGCCCGCGAGGTCGGTGGCCCAGTTGCCGGGGTCCATGTAACCGACCGAAACCAGATAGCCGGGGCCGAGGAAGGCCAGCAGCCGGCGCGACCAATGCCCGCCAAAGGGCACCGCGATGGTCGAGTTGACCTCAGGCAGGCTCCGCTGGGTGCCAGCGGCGGCGTCAGCGCGCCAGCCGGCGGCAGTATCAGTCATGTCCAAGCTCTTGGTCGGGGTCTTGGGGCCCAATGCGGGCGTTCGGGCGTCCATATCAGCAAGATGGCCGATATTCGTTCTTATTGCAACTCACTTGCAACTGCATCTGGCGATCACGAAAATGATACCGGCGAAGGCTCTTGGAAAGCACTGAGGAAGTGCTTTATGCTGAGGCATGATCAAAATCCCGGTTGAAACGCCCACGGCCACGTTGCGATACGCCCTCTCCCCCGATGAGGCCGGCATCGCTGCCATCGAGGCCACCTTTGCCGCCTACGACCGGATGATGGCGATCCTCGCCGAGGTTGCGCCTGTTGGCGCCAACCTCGTCGCCCTTCACGCCCAGGCTTACGAAAAGATCCGCATCGAGACCGGCCTGCCGGCCCGTCTGGTGACGCTCGGGCTGCGCGACCGCGCCGGCTACGTGGCGGATGCAGCGGTGCGCAAAATTCCACTCGACGACAAGTTGTTTGCGATCAAGGGGCCAACTTCACTGACCATTAGCACTGTCCACGGACGTGTCTTGGTGCCGTTCGAAATCCCCGGCTATCTTGCCGGCTGGGAAAGTCCCTTCCCGGCTCACCTGGTCTCGGACGGCCGCGCTTACGAAATCCACATCGCCGTCAAATCGAAATCCACAGCACCGGAGGAGAAGACCATGGTTCACGAGGGTATCCTTGCACGTATGGGCAGACTTCTTGCCGCCATCGCCAGCGAGACCATCGACAGCGCCGAGAACAGCAACAAGGTCGCGCTGGTCAAGCAGGCGATCCGCGAAATCGACGCCGGCGCCGACGAAGCCCGCCATGCGCTCGGCAAGTCGCGCGCCGAAGAATTCCGCCTCAAGCGTCGGCGCGAGGAGCTCGATGCCGAGATCGCCGGGCTGACCGACAAGATTCGTCTCGCAGTTGCGGAAAGCCGCGAGGATCTCGCGCGTGCTGGCGTCGCACGGCAAATTGATCTGGAATCGCAGGGCACTGCGCTGGAACGTGCGATGGATTTCATCGAACTCGAAATCGACGAGCAGACCAAGGCGTTACAGGCGATGCTTGGCGCGCGACGTGAGGCCGAAACCCGTCTCGCCGATCTCGAAGCGAGCCTCGAAAAGCATTCGCCGCAGGAAACCGGACGCGCGGCTGGCGCGACTAAAACAGTGAGTCCCGATCGGGCAATGGCGGCGATCGCACGCGTCACCGGCGTACCGGCGGCCGGCCTGCCCGGTGACAAGGAACTCGACGAACTAGACCGGTTGCACCGCGAAAAGGAAATCGCGGCCCGCCTTGAAAGGATCAAGTCGCAGCAATGAGTGCCCTGACCGACATCCTGCTAGCGCCGGACGTGCGGCCCTTCGCCGTGGCCGCAGCGATCATGATGGCGCTCGGCGGCATCGAATTGCTGGCGATGCTGGTCGGATTTTCGATCGGCGAAGTCTTCGGAAAGGAAGTCGCCGTCGACGTCGACCACGGCAACGGCCTCGGCGGCCTGTTCTTGTGGATCAATGCGGGGCGCCTGCCGCTGTTGATCCTGATCATCCTCGCGCTCGGCGTGTTCTCGGTCGCGGGGTTCTTCCTGCAGGGGCTGGCGCACGGTGTCGGAATTTCGCTCCCGGCCTCGATCGCGGCGCTCGCCGCCGTAGCCGCAAGCATTCCCGTCATCCGGGTCACCAGCCGCGGCATCGCTCGTATCATCCCGCGCGACGAGACCTATGCGGTGGACGAGGCCGACTTCGTCGGTCACGTCGCCGAGGTTTCGATCGGCCCGCTCGACCAGGGGCTGCCCGGCCGCGTCCGTCTCAAGGATGTCTTCGGCAACTGGCATTCTCTCGTCGCACGGGCCAGTCCCGAATCCACCCCGCTTCCAGTCGGCGCCAGCGTGTTGCTGGTCGACCGGGACGCCAAGAGCTTTATCGCCATTTCCGCACCCGCCGACCTCATTGCACAACAACGATCAGACAGGGCTTAAAACATGTGGGAACTTGCAGTACCCGTCGCTATTGGCGTCATTGCCGTTCTTGTTATCGGTCTCCTGCTTGCCAAACTCTACCGACGCTCGACACGTGACGAAGCCTATGTCCGCACCGGCCTCGGCGGCCAGAAAGTCGTCCTCGACGGCGGCTCGATCGTCCTTCCGGTTTTCCATTCCGTCGCCGCGGTCAATCTGAAGACGTTGCGGCTGGAGGTTGCCCGCGGCGGCCCGGATTCGATGATCACCAAGGACCGCATGCGCGTCGACATCGGCGCCGAATTCTATTTGCGCGTCAAACCCGACAGCTCATCGATCGCGCTCGCCGCGCAGACGCTGGGCAGCCGCACCAACAACGCAGGCGAGCTGCGCGAACTGATCGAGGCCAAATTCGTCGACGGCCTGCGCTCGGTGGCGGCCACCATGCACCTCGAGGAGCTGCAGGAGCAGCGTGCGACCTTCGTCAAATCGGTGCAGGAAGCGGTCGGCGCCGACATCCAGAACAACGGCCTCGAACTCGAATCGGTGTCGCTGACGCGGCTCGACCAGAGCGACATCAAGCATTTCAATCCGAGCAATTTCTTCGACGCCCACGGCCTGACGACGCTGACCAAGATCACCAGGGAGCGCGAACAGGAGCGCAACCAGATCGTCCGCACCACCGAGGTCAACATCGCGCAGCAGGACCTCGTCGCCCGCCAGACCACGTTGACGATCGAAGCCACCAAGCGCGAGGCGGAGCTGGCGCAACAGCGCGACATCGCCAACAAGACCGCCGCGATGCGCGCGCAAACCGCACAGGTCGAGCAGACCGCCGTGCAGAACGAGGCCGAATACCGCATTCAGCAGGAACTGGCGGTCGCCAACAAGCAGACCGAAGCCAATCAGATGCGCGATACGCGAAAGATCGAAGCCGATCTCGCGGTGAAGCGCCGCAACACCGAAATGGAACGCGATCTGCAGATCGTCGCCCAGGAAAGCGCGATCGCGGTCGCGACCAAGAGCAAGGAGCAATCGGAGGCGCAGACCGTCGCCGAAACCGCGCGTGCGCTGGCGATTGCGGCTGAGGAAAAGGTCACCACCGCCAAAGCCGTCGAAATCGCCGAACGCGACAAGATCATCAACGTGATCGCGGCGCGCAAGGCCGCCGAAACTGAGGCGATGCCGATCACCGTGATGGCGGAAGCCGAAAATCAGGCCGCGGCCAACAAGGCCGAAGCCATTACCATGCTGGCCAAGGCCGACGCCGATGCTGCGATCACGCGAGCGACCGGCGTCAAATCGCTCGGCCAGGCCGAAGCCGAGGTGGCGGCGCTGAAGGCGGAAGCCCGCAACAAGCTCTCGGCGGAGATGGTCGACTACGACCTCACGCTGGCACGCATCAACATCATTCCGAACGCGCTGGCCGAAGCGGTCAAGCCGATCGAGAAAATTTCGGACATCCGGATCTTCGACACCGGCGGCATGCTCGGCCGTGGCGGCGGCAACGGCGCCATGAATGGCCATGGCAACGGTATCGGCCTCGGCGACGGCCTTGCGGCGCAGTTGCTGTCGGTCTCGGCGTTCAAGCCGATCATCGACAAGATCCTCGCCGAAGGCGGCTTCGCCGCGGGTCCTGACGCGCTGACCACCCTGACCAACGCGCTGGCCGCGCAGCAACTGGCAGCGCCCGCCGAACTGCCCGCCATGGAAGATGAAGATGAGGATGAGGTGGTGACGCCGCCCGCAACCATCTCCGGTACGGGCAAGGCCACGCTCGGCTCCAAGACGTAATCAAAGCGGCCCGAACGCCGTTCAATCGAAGTCAAATGAGGCCTGCCGCGGTGACGCCCGGCGGGCCTTTTTCCTGACATCTCTCCCTTGCGCCTTGTCGAGAAACAGGCGGGTTTGCAGGGCTTGGCTTTGGCCGTCTCGCGCCTGCTTATTGCAAATGCCTCTCATTAGTGACACAAGTTGCAACTAATTCGCAATTGCAACTGAGGGGAGCAGTCGAATGCGCCAGTTCAAGCGGACCTGGGGAGACCACGACGGAGGCCGTGACGGTTTTCACTTCGGCGATTTTTTCGGCCATTCGCCGCACCGACCACATGGCTCTCATGCCCCGCATGAGTCTCATGGCTCGCACGGCCACCACGGTTCGCCGTGCCAACCAGGTCCGCAGCCGGCGAAAATCGAATACCGCAGCTTCGACGGTTCGCAGAACAATCAATCCGATGCCACCCTCAACGCCGCCGGCACCGAATTCGCACGCATCGGCGAGGCGCATTTTGCCGACGGCATCTCCGTTCCGCTCGGCGGCAACAATCCGCGCACCATCAGCAATCTCGTGGTTGGCGCCGGCGATCCTGATGTGGCGAACCCGGAAGGTGTTTCCGCCTTCATGTACGCCTGGGGCCAGTTCATCGATCACGACCTGACACTGACCCGGACCGACGGCGTCAGGGACATCAGCGTCGTGGTGCCTGCCGGCGATCCCGTACTTCCCGCCGGCACCATCATTCCGATCACCCGCGCCGTCATCGATCCCACGACCGGCCCGGGCACATCCAATCCGGCCATGGCGGTCAATTCCAATACCGCCTGGCTAGACGCCTCGATGGTCTACGGGTCCAACGCCGCGACCGCCGCCAGCCTGCGCACCGCCGACGGCCACATGCTGACGTCGCAGGGTAACAATCTGCCGATCGTCAACGACATGGTCGTGGCTGGCGACGTCCGTGCTGCGGAAAATCCGGCGCTCACCGCGCTGCAAACGCTGTTCGTGCGCGAACACAACTACTGGGTCGACAAACTGCATCTCGAGCATCCGAAATGGAGCGGCGACCAGCTCTACAATCACGCCCGCGCCATCGTGACGGCGGAAATCGCCAACATCACCTATTCGGAATTTCTGCCCAACCTCGTCGGCAAGAACGCGCTCACGCCCTACGACGGCTATGACCCCAACGTCGATCCCCATTTGTCGCTGGAATTCGTCGCCGCCGCGTTCCGCTTCGGACATTCGATCGTGTCGGGCGAAACCGAAGGCCTTGCGGAAAACGGCGAAGTCATCGCCGGCTCCGAGGAAGACCTCAAGGACGTGTTCTTCCAGCCGGCGGCAAACTTCATCGACAATGGCGGCGCGGACGGACAATTGCGCCATTTGGCCGCCGATCCGTCGCAGGCGCTCGATGCGCGCATCGTCGACGACCTGCGTAATTTTCTCGTCGATCCGCCGGTGTCCCTGGATCTCGCCGCGATCAATATCCAGCGGGCGCGCGACCTCGGCCTCGGTACGCTCAACCAGACCCGTGAAGCACTCGGCCTCGACCCCTACACGGATTTCAGCCAGATCACGAGCGACCCGGAGACGCTGGCCGGACTGAAAGCGGCTTACGGCAATGTCAACAATGTCGGCCTGTGGACCGGCGGCCTGTCGGAAAATCATGTTCCCGGCGCGCTTGTCGGCGAAACCTTCCAGGCCATCCTTACGATGCAGTTCGAGGCGCTGCGCGATGGCGACCGGTTCTGGTTTGAGAATCAGGGGTTCGATGCCAAAACCTTGTCCGCGATCAAAGGCACGACGCTGGCAGATATCATCCTGCGCAATACCGACACCAAGCACATCCAGGACGACGTCTTCGTCACCTATGTGCGGCACACCGGCCTTGCCGGCGGCGTGGAGTCCGAGGATCCCGACGCCCGCCAGATCGTCATCGGCTCCAATGGCAAAGACACGTTGATTGGCGGCCCGCAGGGCGATTATCTGTTCGCCGGAACCGGCAAGCAGACGATGACGGGGAATGAAGGCGCTGACCGCTTCGTGTTTGATTTCGGCTCCACCAAAGCCAAGATCACCGACTTCGATCCCGGCATCGACCTGCTGGTGTTCAAGAATGCAGGCCGTCTGGACTTTCGCGATGTGAAAATCTGGGGCGACCATGGCAACACGGTGGTCCAGGTCGGTGACGACCGGATCGAACTGACCGGCGTGCGGCCTTATGAACTCACAAAGCACGATTTCCTGTTCGACATTTGATGCGGCAGGAAGAACGTGCCGGATAAAGCCCGCGTGCCGGATAAAGCCCGGCCATGACGGAAGGTGAAACACCTCCACACGTTCGCGTGTGGAGGTTTTTTGTTGCACGAAAGCTTGTCGGGAAACGGGTGGGTTGGATCGTCCTCAGGCCGGACAATGAGGTGAGAATCGAACCTCAGGGAATTTGCCATGTCCGTCGCCGACACGCCTCGCCTGCCCGCAACGTTCAACCGCCTGGCCTGGTCCAACCTCGCTGCCCAATCGGCCGAGCAGATCGCGCTGGCTGCAGCCCCGATCGTTGCGGTGCTGCTGCTCGGCGTCGGCGAAGGCCAGACCGGCCTGCTGCAGACGGCGCTGACGTTGCCCTTCATCCTGTTCGCGATCCCCGCGGGCCTGCTCGCCGACCGCATCTCGCGGCGCTGGGTGATGGCGGGCTCCGAGGCGCTGCGGGCTGCGGCATTGGCCGGCATTCTGCTGCTGATCTGGCTCGGCCAAATGACGCTGCCGCTGCTCTCATTGCTCGGCTTCATCGCCGTCTGCGGAACGGTCGCTTACAGCGTTGCCGCACCCGCTTTGGTGCCGTCGCTGGTGACGTCGGAACAATTGCCAGCGGCGAACGCGCGGATCGAACTGGCGCGCACGATCGCGTTCGCCAGCGGCCCCGCGCTCGGCGGCGTGCTGGTCGGATGGGTCGGCGCCGCACCGGCCTTCGGCTTTGCCGCGGCGTTGTCCGTGATCGCCGTCGTGCTGCTGTCGGGCATCTATGAACCGGCGCGCGCCCCTGCCCCGCGCCGCCATCCGCTGCAGGAAATCAAGGAAGGCGCGGCGTTCGTGTTGCATCACCCGCTGCTGCGGCCGGTGTTCATCACGCAATTCATCTTCAACACGGCATCGTTCCTGCTGCTTGCCGTGTTCGTGCCCTACGCCGTGCGCCACCTCGGGCTAACGGCTACCGGCGTTGGCGTGACGCTTGGGATGTATGGCGTCGGCATGGTCGCCGGCGCGCTCGCGGCGACGCGGGTGATGAAGCGGCTCGCCTTCGGAACCGTGATCGGGCTCGGGCCCGTCACCGGCTTCGTCGCCGCAGTGGTGATGGCGCTGACGACCATCGTGCCGACGCCATGGCTGGCGGCCCTGAGCTTCTTCCTGCTCGGCGCCGGTCCGATCCTGTGGGTGATCTCGACCACGACGCTGCGGCAATCGGTGACGCCGCCCTCGCTGCTCGGGCGCGTCTCCGCGATCAACATCATGAGCTATGGCGCCCGTCCGCTCGGCTCCGCGCTCGGCGCCATCGTCGGCGGCATCTACAGCGCAGAAGCCTGCCTCTATCTGGCGACCGCGATCTTCGGCGCGCAGGCGCTGGTGATCCTGCTGTCGCCGGCGGTCTCGCTGGCACGGCAGCCGGACATGGTGGGCGAGGCGGCGGGCTGCTAGCGGTCGGGCTCGTGCCGAGCTGAAATCGTCATTGCGAGCGCAGGGAAGCAATGACGGAGCCAAAGCAGGCCTATCCCGCCAGATACCGCTCATACTTCCCCGCCACGACTTCGTCCGCGGCAATGTCCGGATCGAGCGTATAGAGGTCCTGCGCGCGGCCGATGCCGCGCAGTGCGTAGCGGCCGGTGGACACCAGGTAGTTTCGCCCGGCCGCATCCAGGCCTGCGCGGAACGCCGACGACATCAGCAGTTCGCGGTCGACCGAGCGGCACATCGAGGCGATGCGGCTGACCTCGTTGACGGCCGGGCCCACCACGGTGAAGTCGAGCCGGTCATCGCTGCCGATGTTGCCGTAGAAGACCTCGCCGACATGCAGGCCGACATGAGCTGATGTCACGGCTCTCCCCTCCGCCGTGCGGCGGGCGGTGAGAGCCTTCATGTTGCGGCGGAAGCGAAGTTCAGCGCGCAGCGCCGCACGCTTGGCCTTCGCCATGTTATCGTGGGTGAACATCGCCAGCACGCCGTCCCCGATCAGCTTCAGCACCTCGCCGCCGGCTTCGTGAATGGCGTCGATCGAGGCCTGCGCATAATCATTGAGGAACGGAATGATTTCGCCGGGATCGATGCTCTCGCTGATCGCGGTCGAGCCGCGCAGGTCGGAGAACCACAGCACGGAGTTGATGCGCTCGGTGACGCCGCGTGCGATGCGGCCGCGTAGCACCTGTTCCGCCGCGTCGCGCCCGAGATAGACCCGGCCCAGCGTCTTGGCGATATCGACTTGCGCTGCCGATTTGATCGCAAGGCCCAGCACCGGCACCAGGTCGCGCAGCGCCGCCATACCTTGCGCGCCAAAGCCCTCGTCGCGCCGGGTCACCCAATAGGAATAGACGCAGTCCATCTGCCCCATGGTGCCGGCCTCGCCGAACCGGTGCACATAGGCCACCACATGCTTGTGACCTTTCTCGGCGAGCTCGCCCATGAATTTGAAATTGGGGGCCACGCCGTTGGCGAGGTCGACTGGCAGTTCCTCGTGGCCGTTTTCGAGCATGTAATAGAAGACCGAACTCCGCCAGGCCTCCGCGGCTTCGCCCTCGTTGGTCGAGCCATATTCGAAGACATCGCTTTCGTTGGTCTCGGCGTCGTTCCAGCGAAAGCCACGGCCCTCGAAGATCGGGTGCAGCGTATCGATGAAGACCATCCCGCGCGACACGGGGAGGCCTTCGGCACAGCAGCGTTCGCAGAAACCGCGGATCAGGTCATTTTCGGGCAGGCCGGTGAGGCCCTGGCTGACCAGCCAGTTCATCAGGCGTAGACGAGGGGTAAGTTCCATACGCTGATTATGCCGCGCAATCGTGACGGGTGAAAGCCTCGCGCCCTTCAACCCTTCGCGCGCGTCACCGCCTCGCCGTCCTCCTTGACGAAGGACTGGACGGGGTTATCGAGCAGGTCGAGCACCAGCTCCGACGGCCGGCACAGCCGCACGCCCTTCGGCGTCACCACGATCGGACGGTTGATCAGGATCGGATGATCAAGCATGAAATCGATCAACTCGTCATCGCTCCATTTGGGATCGGCAAGGCCAAGCTCGGCATAGGGCGTGCCCTTTTCGCGCAGCAGATCGCGTGGCGAGATGCCGAGTGCGCCGATCAGTTCGACCAGCCGCGCGCGGCTCGGCGGGGTCTTCAGGTACTCGATCACCTCGGGCTGCTCGCCGCTCTGCCGGATCATCGCCAGCGTGTTGCGCGAGGTGCCGCAGGCGGGGTTATGATAGATCGTGACGGTCATGGCCGGGCCTCCTTGGTCTTTGCCGCCTCGCCTGCCCCGCGCAGCAGCCAGTTCATGAAGATCAGCGCCACGACCGCGCCGCAGAGTTCTGCCGCGATAAAGCCGGGAAGATCGGCGGGGCGAATGCCCGAAAAGGTATTGGTCATCGAGCGCGCGATGGCAACGGCGGGATTGGCAAACGAGGTCGAGGCCGTGAACCAGTAGGCCGCCGTGATGTAGAGCCCGACCAGCCAGGGCACGGCCGTGCGGTTGAACCTGATGCCGGCGAGGATGGTCGCAAGAAGGCCGAATGCGGCGACGCCCTCGGCGAGCCATTGCGCGCCGCCGGTTCGCGTTTTCAGCGAGGCGTCAATCAGCGGCAGCGCAAACATCGCATGCGCCACCATGGTTCCGGCAATCCCCCCGGCCACCTGCGCGGCAACGTAACCCAGCGCATCGCGCGGCGTCAGCTCGCCTTTCAAGGCGAAAACCAGCGATACCGCGGGATTGAAATGCGCCCCCGAGATGGGCCCGAGAATGGTGATGAGAACGACCAGGATCGCACCGGTCGGCAGCGTGTTGCCAAGCAGCGCCAGCGCGACGTCTTTCGTCAAAGTCTCGGCCATGATGCCGGAGCCGACCACGGTCGCAACCAATAGCGCGGTCCCGAGGGCTTCGGCGGCGAGCCGGCGTGATAAATCGAATTCGGACATCAGCTGGCCTTTTCCTGGCCTGAGGTCGAGCCGTCGCTGCGGCCGATGTCGCGCAATCTGGCCCCGAGCGACAGTTGGTCAATGCTTTCCAATGGCAGGCTGGTGAAGGCGGCGATTCGATTCTTGAGATAGCGGAAGGCCGCGACAAAGGCCGCTTCCTTCTCGATGTCGGTGCCCTCGACTGCGGCCGGATCCTCAATCCCCCAATGCGCCGTCATCGGCTGTCCCGGCCATATCGGACAGGATTCGCCCGCCGCGTTGTCGCAAACCGTGAAAACGAAATCCATCACGGGGGTATCAGCACGTGCGAACTCCTCCCAGCTCTTGGAGCGTAAATCGACTGTAGGGTAATCGAGACGGTCGAGAATCTTGATCGCGAACGGATTGACCGTTCCCTTCGGCTGACTGCCGGCGGAGAAAGCGCGGAAGTTGCGGTGGCCATCCTTGCGCAGGATCGATTCCGCCAGGATCGAACGGGCGGTGTTTCCGGTGCACAGGAAGAGAACGTTGTAGATACGATCAGACATGCGCTTTCCTCCTTGTCTTTGGCGGACAGCAAGGCGTGAGGTCTTCGATCAGCGGTCCGCAGATCTCAGGCCGCCCGTCACAGCAATCCCGCAGCATGAACAGGACCACGGCCTGAAAGGCCTTGAGATCGGCGCGGTAGACGATCGAACGGCTGAAGCGCCGCGCCGTCACCAGTCCCGCCCGGGACAGGATCGCCAGATGCGACGACATGGTGTTTTGCGGCACGGCGAGTGCCTTGGCGATGTCGCCGGCAGCGAGTCCTTCCGGCTCGTGCTTCGTCAACAGCCGAAACACATCGAGACGGGTCGATTGAGCAAGCGCCGCCAGCGCGAGAATGGCTTTTTCCGATTCCATATATCCAGACTTATCGATATGTTATCTCCTGTCAACCCGACGCGAGAAGCTGCCATCGCCTTCTATTTCGATTATTCTAGAAATACGATTGACGAGTCGAGATTCGCATGAGACGATGCTGTCATGAAACTCGATGACGTCGCCGCTCGCCTCGAAGCGCTGGGAAATCCGACCCGGCTCAAAATCTACCGCGCGCTGATCCGCGCCGGTGGCGCCGGACTTGCGGTTGGACGCCTGCAGGAGAAACTGAAGATCGCGCCCTCCACCCTCTCCCACCACATCAAGGCGCTGGTGGTGGCTGGCCTCGTAACCCAGGTGCGCGATGCGACCACGCTGATCTGCCACGCCAATTACGAAGTGATGCGGGAGCTGGTGGGATTTCTGGTCGCGGAATGCTGCGCTGAAAGCGCTGAAACCACGGATGCCAAGACCGCGGCATAGCGAGCCGCGTTCTTTTGACGATTATTTCGATATTTCTAGTTTTATGGGAGGACAACGTGAGCGAAGCAAAAACCGTCGCGATCATCGGAGCCGGGCCGGTCGGCCTTGCCGCCGCCGCCCATATGTTGGAGCGCGGCCTGCAGCCGATCGTGCTGGAAGCCGGCGACAATGTCGGCCACGCCATGCGGCAATGGGGCCACGTCCAACTGTTCTCGCCCTGGGAGCACAACATCGACAAGGCGGCGGCGCGGCTGCTGGCGACAACGGGATGGAATTCTCCCGAACCCGGCCAGTACCCGACCGGCGCCGAAATGGTCGAACACTATCTCGAACCACTGGCGGCCCACGCCGCGCTCGCGCCTCACATCCGCACCTCGAGCCGCGTCATCGGAATCAGCCGTGCCGGCTTCGACAAGCTCAAGACCAAAGGCCGCGAGGCCGCGCCCTTCGAAATCCGCTACCAGAACGGGCAAGGTCCGAAACTCGTTAAGGCCGATGCAATCATTGACGTGTCCGGCACGTGGCATTCGCCAAACCCGGCGGGCGCCAACGGCCTTCCCGCCATAGGCGAAAAAGAAGCTGCCGACCGGATCGCCTTTGGCATGCCTGATGTGCTCGGCAGCGACCGCGCGCGCTATGCCGGCAAGACGGTCGCGGTGCTGGGGTCAGGACATTCCGCGATCGGTACCCTGACCGATCTGGCAAAGCTCGCCGAGCAGGCGCCGGGGACCCGGCCGATCTGGCTGCTGCGCGGTAGCGATCCCGCTAAGGCCTTCGGCGGCGGTGCGAACGACAAGCTGGTGGCCCGCGGCGAACTGGGCGCAGCTTTCGCCGCGCTGGTGGCCGCCGGCCGGATCAAGCTGGAGAGCGGATTTCGCGTTTCGCATCTCATCGCCGATGGCCCTAACCTTGTCGTGGGCGCCCTCTCCGCCTGCTCGGCCCGTCAAGTCATCGTCGACGAACTCATCGTCGCGACAGGCTTCCGGCCGGACCTCGACTTTGCGCGCGAGCTGCGCATCCGGCTCGATCCGGCGATCGAATGCCCGGTCGCGCTGGCGCCGCTGATCGATCCCAACGAGCATAGCTGCGGCACCGTGCGGCCACACGGCGCGCGTGAACTGGCGCAGGATGAGCCCGGCTTCTATTTCGCCGGCATCAAATCATATGGACGCGCGCCGACCTTCCTGATGCTCACGGGATACGAACAGGTGCGTTCGATTGCCGCCGACATCGCCGGAGACCGCGAAGCCGCGGAGCGGGTCGAACTGGTGCTGCCCGAGACCGGCGTCTGCAGCCGTCCGCTCGCGCCAGATGCCAGCAATTGTTGCGGCGGCCCTGCAATATCGGATGTTGACGCTTGTTGCGTCGCCGATGAAAAAGCAAAGCAGCACGGCAAGACGGGATGCGGCTGCGCGTCCTGATCAATAGGGAGTGAGCGAAATCTCGCTGGAAGGCCGATCCGTCATTGTCGGGATGTGCGTGGGGCAGCTTGGCAGCCTGCTCCCGCACGTCGTGGTGCCTTCCATTCTTGCGGCGTTCCTGATTCCGGAATGGCATTTGAGCGGCGCGCAGGCGGGCCTGCTGGCGGGCTCGGGCGCCGCCGGCTACATGCTGACCGTCCCGGTGCTGACGACGCTGACCGATCGCATCGACGCGCGCAAAATCCTGATCGCGGGCTCGGCGGTCAGCGCGCTCGGCACCTTGCTGTTCGGCCTGTTCGCGACCGGCCTGTGGTCCGGCGCCATCTTCAACGCTATAGCTGGCGTCGGCTTTGCCGGCGCCTATATGCCGGGCCTCAAGGCGCTGACCGATCGTCTCGCGCCGGGCGATTCATCCCGGGCCATCACGCTCTACACGTCGAGCTTCTCGTTCGGCGTCGGCCTGTCGTTTCTGGTTTCCCAACTCGTTGCGGAAGCCTGGGGCTGGCGCAGCGCATTCTTTGTCACCGCCGCCGGGCCGCTGGTGATGCTCACCGTCTGCTTGCTGTTGCAGCCGGTCAAGCCGGCGCCGACGTCGGGCCGGCTCCTGGATTTCGCGCCCGTGTTCCAGAACCGCAAAGCGATGGGATTTATTCTCGGCTACGGCGCGCATTGCTTCGAGATATACGCGATCAGGACCTGGATCGTGGCGTTCTGGACGTTCGTGGCCGCAAGGAATCCGGACGCTTCAATCCTCACGCCGATTGTTGTCAGCGTGGTATTTTCCGTGCTCGCCATGCCCGCAAGCATTCTCGGCAATGAATTCGCGCTCAGGTTCGGTCGCCACCGCGCCATATCTGCCGTGATGTTCGCCTCCGCCGCGGTAGCCCTTCTGATCGGCGTCCTCGCCGACAAGTCGCCGTGGCTGCTGCTGCCGTTGGTGCTCGTCTACGCCATCACGGTTCCCGCCGATTCCGGTGCATTGACCTCGGGCATGTCGATGGCGGCAGAACCCAGATATCGCGGAGCGACCATGGCGATGCATACGACCGTAGGCTTCAGCCTTTCCGCGCTCGGCGCGTGGGCGCTGGGCGTCGCGCTGGACGCTGCGGGAGGACCGCAGAGTTCATCAGCCTGGATGGCGGCATTTTCGGTGCTGGCGGCGGGGATCCTGCTCGGACCGCTGGCGCTCTATTGGTCTAGAAGAGAGACGCAGTGAACCGCAGCCAGCTTTCCATCATTGTCGCACTCGGCACGACCCAGACCTTGGCCTGGGCTTCGAGCTATTACATACCTGCGATCCTCGCCGATCCGATCGCGCGCGATCTCGGCGTTTCCTCGACCTGGATCTTTGCCGCTTTCTCTGCGTCGCTCGTCATCTCGGCCATGCTCGGGCCGCGCATCGGCCGGCAGATCGATCTGGTCGGCGGCCGTTCGGTGCTGTCGCTTTCCAACCTCGTGCTGGCCGCGGGGCTGGCCCTGCTCGGCCTCACCTACTCAATACCTGTTCTGCTCGCCGCCTGGCTCCTGCTCGGCATCGGCATGGGTGCGGGCCTTTACGATGCCGCCTTCGGCGCGCTCGGCCGCATCTACGGCGACGCGGCGCGGCGCTCGATCACCGGCATCACCCTGTTTGCGGGCTTTGCCTCGACCGTCGGATGGCCGCTGACCGCGTGGGGGCTGGAGACGATCGGCTGGCGCAACACCTGCTTTGCATGGGCGGCGGCGCACATCCTGATCGGACTGCCGATCAACTGGCTGATGCTGCCGCCGGTCGCGGGCGCAAAGGCGGCCGTTGCAGCCGCCGTCAAGCCGCACATTCCGCTCGACCGCACCATGATCCTGCTGGCGTTTGCCTTCGCCGCAGCATGGTGCGTTACCGGCGCGATGGCCGCGCATTTGCCGCGCATCCTGGAAGCAGCCGGCGCGACATCACTGCAGGCGGTCGCGGCCGGTGCGCTGATCGGTCCGGCGCAGGTGGCCGCCCGTATCTTCGAGGCGGGCTTCCTCAGTCGTTATCACCCGCTGGTCTCGGGCCGGCTGGCCTGCCTGACGCATCCGATCGGTGCCGCCATTATCGGATTGGCAGGCGGCGGCGCGGCCAGCGTCTTCGCCGTCTTCCACGGCACCGGCAACGGCATCCTGACGATTGCGCGCGGCACGATGCCGCTCGCGATCTTCGGCCCGCAGAATTACGCCTATCGCCTCGGGATCATTGGCGCACCAGCGCGGATCGCGCAGGCCGGCGCTCCGCTGGCGTTCAGCCTGCTGATCGACGTCATGGGCAGCCGCATCCTTATCGTGTCGTCGGCGCTCAGCCTCTCCGCGCTGCTGGCGCTGTGCTTGCTGCGGGCGCCGCCGCCTCGAAGCGTGACGAAAAAGGAAGATATCTGAATGATCACCCGCATCAATCCGCCCGAACTCGGAACGCCGCCCGGCTACTCGCAGATCGTCGAAGTGACCGCGGGGCGCATCATCTTCATCGCCGGCCAGACCGCGCTCGATCGCGACGGCAATGTGGTCGGCAGGAATGATTTCGCAATCTAGGCGGAGCAGGTGTTTCGAAACCTCTCGATTGCGCTGGAGGCGAGCCAGTGCACGCCGGCCAATCTCGTGAAGCTCACGGTATTTCTCACCGACATGGATAATCTCGGACCCTATCGCGAGGCCCGAAACCGCTTCTTCGCCTCGGTGACGCCGCCGGCCGCGCCAGCGGTCACGCTGGTCGAGGTATCGAAGCTCTACGGTCCGGATTTCCTGATCGAGATCGATGCCATCGCGGCGGCGTAAGCATCACGCATTCAAGGCTTCCTGACCTCCGATGTTGCAATCCAAATCCCGACGAACACCGCGACAAGCCCGAGCACAAGATTCGGTGTGATCGGCTCTCCGACGAGTTGCGTGGCGAGCAGCCCCGCCGCGAGCGGATTGACGGTCATCGTATTGGCGACACGCGTCGGCGACGCCCGTTCCAGCGCCAGCACCCACAGGATGAACGCCAGCGCCCCGCCGGCAACGCCGAGATAAATGCCGGCGATCCATTGCGGCGTACTGAACTGGCTCAATGCCGCGACGCTTCCCGTTAGCGACCCGACCAGGACCAGGGCTGCGGCGCCGGTCCCCATGCCGACGGTGAGGAAGCCTAGCGCGCTCGATCGCTGGATGAAGGGACGAGACCAGACATTGTAGAACGCCATGCACAATACAGCCGCGGTCATGATCAGTTCGCCGCGCCACGCACCCGGCGGCGCGGCCGACAATCCCGTTGCAAGCGCGGCAGCGACACCGAGCACTGCGATGCAGACCCCGATCGTCTTCCGTCTCGTCAGCGGCTCGATACCGAGCATTGCGCCGACCACCATGGTGTGCAGCGGCAATGTCGCCAGCGCGAGCGAGGCGCGCGCTGCGGTCGTGTAGGACATCGCGATGTTGTAGAGAACGAAGAACACGCCGAAGAAGCAAAAGCCGAGGGCGGCGACGGCGGGCCAGTCGCCGCGGCGCGGCCATCGCGCCTTCAGCAACAGTGCCGCCGGCAGCACGCAACAAAAGCCGATTCCCCAGCGCAGAATCGCAAGCGTGATCGGATCGGTGTTGCCGGCGAGATAGCGCGTGATCGCCGCCGCAGTCCCGCCGAGGCAACTCGAGACCAGTGCGATCGTGACTCCAACCCATTCGCCCACACGGCCCCCCATGTCCTGTTAACATGTCTTACTCAGTCCGGTTGTGGCATCTTGCCGGTCAGCAAAGCCTCCGCAACTACCTGGCAGGTACTCATGGCGCATCCGCACGATTTCGCAGCAAGCCTTCGGTTGTGGCGGCGCAAAAGGGGCCTGTCGCAGCTTGGACTCGCCGGTCGGACCAACATCTCGCAGCGGCACCTGAGTTTCCTCGAACTCGGCCGCGCATCGCCGAGCCGCGACATGGTGATAGGGCTCGCCATCGCCCTCGACGTGCCGCTGCGCCAGCATAATTCACTGCTGATGGCGGCCGGCTTCGCGCCGGTGTGGCGGCAGACCAACCTCGCCGCCCCCGAATTCGTTCAAATTCGCACCGCGCTCGATTTCATGCTGGCCCAGCAAGAACCGTTTCCTGCCGTCGCGGTCGATCGGCACTGGAATCTGTTGCAAAGCAATTCCGGCGCCGTCCGTTTGGTCGAATTCCTGGTCGGGCCATTGGCACCGGACGCCGCGATCAATCTGGCCGACGCGTTGGTCGCTCCGGACGTGCTGCGGCCGTATCTTGTAAATTGGGTCGAGGTGGTCGGCTATTTCGTCCGGAGCGTCGAAGCCGACGCTGCCGCCGACGGATCGGCGGAGACCGCAGCCCTCCTGCAGCGATTGCTGGCGTATGAAGGCGTCCATGCGGCGGTCAATGCGCCGCCGGCCGAACTGGCGATCACACCGGTGCTGCCAATGCATTTTCGCAAAGGCACGACCGACCTCCGGCTGTTCACGACCATCGCGACGCTGGGCATCCCGCAGGACATTACGCTGCAGGAGCTTCGCATTGAGAGCTTCTTTCCAATGGATGAGGCGACCGCCCGCGTGCTGCGCGGATGGGTCGAACAAGGTACGGCTGAGGCGCTGTCAGTTCCCGGATGAAAGTTCCTCCATCCAGGCGAGCATCGGTCAGCAACATCACAACGAATTGGCCCAACACGCTAATTTTCGCGTTAATCCATTCGTAAATTTCAATCAATTGCGCCTTTCCTGCATAGCAGGCCGTCAAGAAGTTTTTGTCATGAGGAGGTATCAGGCTCCGCTAGATTGGAGCTTCCAGGCTCTGGAATTGGCAATGCAAGAAGCGATCCGCTTACGTGAATTGGAAGCCGAGTGCCGTCAGCGCGCGCTGAGCGAGCCGGACAAGAAATGGTACTGGCTCGCGCAGGCCGCCAAATACCAGGTGCAGGCCAACCAGAAACTGGCCTTTCACTCGGAAGAGGCCAACGCGCCCGACTCTCCGGAGATCAAGCTGGCGCAATGGTCGCACGTTCGGGACGAACGACGCGTGATGGAGCCCCTCCCCGACGGGCGGCGAACGCCCTGGTAGTCGCGCGCATCAAAGAGATCTAGCGCCCCCGCTCCTCGGGCGGCTTGATATGGCGGAACGAGAACAACAACGCGAGATCGTAGGCGATCTTGAGCGTGCCACAGACCACCAGCGGTAGCCCCGTAAACGACGTCATCAGCAGCGCGCCCGAGATCGCCGGGCTGATCGCGGATGCAAGGCTGCGCGGCACGGCGGTGACGCTGGCAGCCGCCGGCCGCTCGGCCGGCGTCACCACCGCCATGACGTAGGAGGTGCGGGTCGGCACGTCCATCTGCGACAGCGCCGAGCGCAACAGCAGCAACCCAAGCGCCAGATAGAGGTTCGGCGAGAACGCCGCCAGGATCAGGAAGATGCTGGAGGGAATATGCGTGAACACCATGGTGTTGACGAGCCCGACGCGCTTAGAAATCCAGGCCGCGACCGGATAGGAGAACGCGCTGAGTGTGCTCGACCAGAAGAAAAACACTCCGGCCGCGGACAATGACAGGTCGAAACGCTCGAACAGCCAGAGCACCAGCAGGGACTGCGCGACGAAACCGCCCGCGAAGGCATCGATGCTGAACAGCGCCGCGAGCTTGTAGACGGTGCCGCGCGAGGGCCCGAGCGGCGCTGGCGGCGCTCTCTCCTCGCCGCGCGTATGCGGGACGTAACGATAAAGCGCCGCGCTCAGTATCCCGAGCGCAGCATACGCATAAAACATCAGGCGGAACGCGCCAAGCATGGTGCTGCCGTGCGAAACCAGCAGATCGGG
Source organism: Bradyrhizobium sp. SRL28 (assembly GCF_018596315.1). Taxonomy (GTDB): domain Bacteria; phylum Pseudomonadota; class Alphaproteobacteria; order Rhizobiales; family Xanthobacteraceae; genus Bradyrhizobium. The sequence continues at coordinate 72,751 of NZ_JAHEAG010000034.1, forward strand.
CAAGGTTGCCGCCAGCGAGCCGGCGGCGGTGCAGAGCGCCCCGATCAAGCTGTAGCGGGCAAACACCTGCGTGCGTCGGTCGTCGGTCGCGCTCTTTGCCAGCACTGCGTGCTCGAGCGGAACCAGCACGCCGAGATCACCGCCGGAGGGATTGATGGTACCGATGAACGCGACCAGCGCGATCAAGGCAAAGTGCTCCACGGCCGGAAATGCAAGGCCGGTGCCGGCCATCAGACCTGCGCCAAAGATCAGGAGCGCGCGCAGATCATGGCGCGGCGCGATCCAGCCGACGACCAGGGTCAACAGCGCCGTTCCCAACAGCGATGCAGTCGCGACAATGCCGACCGCGACCGCGTCGTACCCCAGCGCCGTCATATAGGCGGGCAAGATGATGATAGCGAAGCCATCACCGAAGCCGCGCAAGCCCCGCGCGAGGTAGAGCAACCTGATCAGCGCGTTTGCGGTAGAGGGTTTTGGTTCAGTCGCGATATCGGTCATCCCAGCATCCATGCGCCATCCTCGACACGTCGAGAGGTGCGCAGAGCTTGGACGGCGGACCGTCTGACGGGGAGCCTGCTTCGTCCCCGATGGGGCCAAGCTAGGACTGAAGTCGGTATGGCGCAAGCACCTCCTTGTAGGATGGGTGGAGCCAACGG
>NZ_JAHEAG010000035.1 GCF_018596315.1 Bradyrhizobium sp. SRL28
CCCCGGTGAACGGCTTTCTTGCCACCGTCGCTGCGTGAGAATGAACCCCGCACAACTTAACGCCAGCACCGCGGCGTCAGAACCACACGACTTCGCCGTACGCATCAGGCGCGTACGTCTATCGCGCCATTTGCGTCCATCGCATCTCACCGCACGTTCGTGACGATGGCCAACGCCCCTCATCTACCGTGAGACGGGCGGATTCAAAGCACTGATTTGCCCGACGGCGAAAGCGAAATCTTTCTCGCGGCCGGTCTGGACACCCCAAATCAGCTTGAGATTGCTTGCGAAATTCGATCTTTGGCGCAGCGGATTCCTGGGCCTATCCGGCGCATTCGACGTTCGTCAGAAATGTAGGATGGGTAGAGCGAAGTCCGTAGGGTGGGCAAAGCGGAGCGTGCCCACCATTTCGAAGTGCGATCGGTGATAGATGGTGGGCACGTCGCTACGCTCCTTTGCCCACCCTACGGTCCTCAAGAAGCCGCTGTCAGCCCGGCAGGAGTCGTTTCGGCAGGCTGAACGCGAGCCGGTAGAGCGGCAGACTGTCGATGATGTCGTGATGCTCGGCAGGAAGCGTTTTGCGCGCATGGTGGAGCGCGTCGCGCACCGCGGCTTCATCCAGTCCTTCGATCAGCAACAGCGCAGCGAACGAGCCGTCATTGGCTCGCATGCCTTTCTCGCGGGTCTTGATCGACGTCTGCGTGATATCAGTGAGCAGGACCCGCGCGGCGATGATGCGGTCGAGGCCGGCTAATTCCGCGACGAGCGCGGCTGCGTCCCACGATGGCGCGGCGTCGAGGCGCAGGGGAGCGACGATGCCGCCCTGGCCGGTGCCGGCTGAAGCGGCGATGCGGCCGCCGCCGCGAGCGAAATTGCCGAGCCGGGGCATGATGCGTTGCGACCATGGCGTCGGCGCGTTCAGCCGCGCCAGATAATCCGGACCACCGACGACGCGCTCGTCCTCGAGTTCGTAGAGGATGAAGTAGCGGTTCACCGACACGCCCAGCGCACGGAAGATGCGGCACGCCAGGAAGCCGTTGACGCCGACGCGCTCGGCGGCGTGTTCGCGCGTGATCCAGTGCGCCCAGTCGGTTTCGTCCTGCGGCGCGAGATCGCTCCAGATCGCGAGATAACCAGCTCCCTGCATGTCAGGCTCCATCCGTCATTTCGGGCCGACGCGCACGGCCGCCGGCAGCGACGCCGGCAACTGGCCGGCGGCCTGCAGCGCGGCCTGCATGGCGACGATGTACCCGTAGGGGCCGAGGCCCGCGATCACGCCTTTCACGGCGGCCGAAAGCTTGGAGTGCCGGTGCAACTCGTCGCGGGCGTGAATGTTGGAGATGTGCACCTCGTAGATCGGGCCTTCAAAGATCTTCATGGCGTCGAATATCGCTATCGAGGTGAAGGAGTAGGCGGCGGGATTGATGATCAGGGCGTCCGCCGAGGTGCGCGCGGACTGGATCAGATCGACCAGCTCGCCCTCGTGGTTCGACTGGTGGAACGCCAGCTCCGCGCCGGCGAAAGCGGCGAACTCCTCGCAGGAGGCCTTGATGGCGTCGAGCGTGGTCGATCCGTAGATGTGCGGCTCGCGGATGCCGAGCATGTTCAGGTTCGGGCCATTGAGGATCATGATGCGCATGGAATGCCTTTCACGGGATGAAGAAAGGGCAGTGTAGCCGATCGCGGCTACATGTCAGCCGGTGAACGCTGAAGTGCGATGCCGAAACCGCGACCGCGACGTTGCACGCTGTGACAATTGCGTGGAGCAAGCGCTCGCAACGGCGGCGGTGAAGTAGGAGCGATCGTAGGGCGGATTAGCGAAGCGTAATCCGCCGACCTCTTGCCGTGAATGGCGGATTACGCTGACGCTAATCCGCCCTACGAATCTCGCAATGACGCGAGGGCAGATCACACCACCTTGCGCTGGCGCAGCTCGGCGATCTCGTCCTTGCCAAATCCAAATTCCGCCAGCACTTCCTCGGTCTGTTCGCCGAACTCCGGCGGCCGCGCAGCCATGCTGCTTGGCGTGCGTGACAGCGTCACCGGCTGGCCGACGAGCTGGATGTGGCGGTTCTCGTCGTTTGGCACGTGCTGGGCGATGCCGAGGTGCTTGACCTGGGCGTCGTCGAACATCTGGTCGATCGAATAGATCGGGCCGCAGGGCACGCCGGCCTCGTTCAATTCCTTGACCCAGGTGTCGGTCGACTTCTTCTCGGTGAGCCTGCCGATCGCTTCGTTCAGCGCGTCGCGGTTCTTCGAGCGCGCGGGCGCGGTGGCATAATCGGGATCGGTGACGAGTTCCGGCGCGCCGATCGCCTGCGCGCAGCGTTCCCAGATCCGTCCGCCTGTGGTGGCGATATTGATGTAGCCGTCGGAGGTCTTGAACACGCCGGTCGGAATCGAGGTCGGATGGTTGTTGCCGGCCTGTTTGGCGACTTCCTTTTCCATCAGCCAGCGTGAGGCCTGGAAATCCAGCATGAAGATTTGCGCCTGCAGCAGCGAGGTCTGCACCCACTGGCCCTCGCCGGAAACGTCCCGCTCCAGCAGCGCGGTAAGGATGCCCGTGGCGCAGAACAGCCCGGCGGTGAGGTCGGCGACGGGGATGCCGACCCGCATCGGGCCCTGGCCCGGCGCGCCGGTGACCGACATCAGCCCGCCCATGCCCTGCGCGATCTGATCGAAGCCCGGCCGCTTGTGGTAGGGGCCGTCCTGGCCGAAGCCGGAGATGCTGCCATAGACGATGCGCGGGTTGACCTTGCGCAGGCTCTCATAGTCGATGCCGAGTTTTGCCTTCACGTCGGGACGAAAGTTTTCGACCACGACATCGGCCTGTTCCGCCAGGCGCTTGAACACTTCCAGGCCCTTGGCATCCTTCAGGTTCAGCGTCATGGCCCTTTTGTTGCGGTGCAAATTCTGGAAATCCGAGCCCTGGCGCGGGCCACCCGGCTGCTCGCCGCCGCCGTCTTCCAGCAGTGCGTCGATCTTGATGACGTTGGCGCCCCAATCCGCCAGCTGCCGTACACAGGTGGGCCCGGAGCGAACGCGGGTCAGATCGAGCACGGTGAAACGGGACAGGGCCTGCGAGGCTCGCGGGGAGGGCATCAAGAAATCTCCAGCCAACAATTGGTCGAGGTCAAATTATCGGCGAAATACATGGGCTTGTCATGCCATCATCGCGGATGGTGCCCGCGCCGGGATGCATGGCATGGTCGTGGTTAGCGCGATAGCGACCGCAAATCGGCTCGCGCTCTCGCAGCGAGAGGGTCGTCGGGGTGCCTTGCGATGAAGAGCTCCAGCGACTGAACCGTATTCAGTCGCCGCGCGATTTGATATTCTTCCTCCACCGCCCGCTTTGGATCGCGTGCGGGCGGCATGGTTTTTGCGGTAGCCTTGTCAGGCTTTGCATCCGAAGCGATGGCTTTGGCCATGGATAAATGACCTTTCTGAAGCAACCGACCCGAATCCGGCAGCAAGACTGCCACGGTCAGTAAAGAGATCGTAAACGCTAAAGAAACAGTAAACGCTCTTGGCGCACGGTTGATGCGGAACACTCTTCGCATTGTTGTACCCACGATGTCCTCTGGGCAACCCACCCAAACCGTTTTAGCATCGCATTGTAACTCAATCGAAACCTGAATCGCCTGGAAATGAAGCGGCCCACGCGAATCAGGTAAAGCAGGATATCCCGGAGATACACTTGGCAACGGCTGTAGGGGTTACCCCAACCAACAACCCGGAAATTGATGGTCTGCTGTGGGGCTCGAAATGGTCCGGCACGATCTCCTATAGCTTTCCAGATTCCGCGACCGATTACTCTGCCAGCTATTCTAGCAGAGGCGAGCCGACCAGCTTAGGTTTTTCGTCGGCGCCGGCTGCGATGCAGCAAGCCATCCATTACGCCTTTTCGCTGATCGCCGGCTACACCAACGCCAGCTTTCAGTACGCAGGAACCAACGGAGCGGATATCGCGATCGCCCAGTCGCCTGTCGCCAATCCGACGTCCTACGCCTATTACCCCTATAATGTGCCGGCCGGTGGCGATATCTGGTTCGGAACCGCATACAATTACTCCCTTGCTGCGCTAGGAAATTACTATTTCGCTACAGCGCTGCATGAGCTCGGCCACGCTCTGGGCCTCAAGCACAGCCAGGAAACCGGTGGTGTCGCCAATGTCGCGGTGCCGGCGGCGCACGACAATTCCGAATATACCGTCATGAGCTATCGCAGCTATGCCGGTGCGCCGCTCACGGGATACACATCCGAAGCCTACGGTTTCGCGCAGACCTACATGGCCAACGATATCCTGGCCCTGCAAACGCTTTACGGCGCGAACTACTCGACCCGTAGCGGGAACACCGTCTACTCCTGGAGCCCGACGACCGGGCAGACGTTCATCAATGGCGTTGCCCAGCTCGCGCCGGGCAATGGTGTCGGCGGCTCGGCGAACCGCGTATTCGAGACGATCTGGGACGGTAACGGCGTCGATACCTATGACCTGTCGAACTACTCGACGGCCGTAACGATCAATCTCAATCCCGGCGCATCCTCGATCACGTCGAGCACGCAGCTCGCCTATCTCGGAAATGGCCACTATGCGGCCGGGAATATCTACAACGCCTATTTGTTCAACGGCGATGCGCGATCCTATATCGACAATGCCCTTGGTGGTTCGGCAAATGACGCCATCACCGGCAATGCGATCGCCAATGCGTTGAATGGCGGCGGCGGCAACGATACGCTGATCGGCGGAGCGGGCAACGATACCATCGTGGGCGGTTCCGGCACTGACGTTGCGGTATTCTCAGGTGCCCGCAGCAACTATGTGGTTACATATAATTCAGCCACACAGACGTTCACGGTAATCGACCAGCGTTCCTCCGGTCAAGTCGATGGCGCAGATACTCTTACCAGCGTGGAGAACTTTCAGTTTTCAGACGGGACGTTTGCGAGTTCGATAGTCCTCTACCAGCCGCCTGTTGTGGCTGCTGCCAACTTCACGGCGACCCGCAACCAGAATATCGCCGTTACCAGCCTGTTCAGCGTGAGCGATGCCGACGGCGATGCCATCACAAAATATCAATTCTGGGATTCGACCAGCGATCCCTCGAGCGGGCACTTTGTGGTTGGTGGGGTTGCGCAGGGTACCAACCAGAACATCGATGTGACGTCAGCGCAATTGTCCGCCACCAGCTTCCAGAGCGGCTCCGGCTCGGACGATCTGTGGGTACGTGCTTTTGACGGCACCAGCTGGAGCACCTGGAAGGAGTTCTACGTCAATGCACCGATCAATCAGGTGCCAGTCGTAGCGGCTGCTAACTTCACGGCGACGCATAATCAAAACATCGCCGTTACCAGCCTGTTCAGCGTGAGCGATGCCGACGGCGATGCCATCACAAAATATCAATTCTGGGATTCGACCAGCGATCCCTCAAGCGGGCATTTTGTGGTCGGTGGCGTTGCGCAGGGCACCAACCAGAACATCGATGTGACGTCAGCGCAATTGTCCAGCACCAGCTTCCAGAGCGGCTCCGGCTCGGACGATCTGTGGGTACGTGCTTTTGACGGCGTCGCCTGGAGCACCTGGAAGGAGTTCTACGTCAATGCACCGATCAATCAGGTGCCAGTCGCAGCGGCTGCTAACTTCACGGCGATGCATAATCAAAACATCGCCGTGACCAGCCTGTTCAGCGTGTCCGACGCCGACGGCGATGCCATCACAAGATATCAATTCTGGGATTCGACCAGCGATCCCGCGAGCGGGCATTTTGTGGTTGGCGGGGTTGCGCAGGGTACCAACCAGAACGTCGATGTGACGTCAGCGCAATTGTCCGCCACCAGCTTCCAGAGCGGCTCCGGTTCGGACGATCTGTGGGTACGTGCTTTTGATGGCACCAGCTGGAGCACCTGGAAGGAGTTCTACGTCAATGCACCGATCAATCAGGTGCCAGTCGCAGCGGCTGCTAACTTCACGGCGACGCATAATCAAAACATCGCCGTGACCAGCCTGTTCAGCGTGTCCGACGCCGACGGCGATGCCATCACAAAATATCAATTCTGGGATTCGACCAGCGATCCCGCGAGCGGGCATTTTGTGGTTGGCGGGGTTGCGCAGGGTACCAACCAGAACATCGATGTGACGTCAGCGCAATTGTCCGCCACCAGCTTCCAGAGCGGCTCCGGCTCGGACGATCTGTGGGTACGTGCTTTTGACGGCACCACCTGGAGCACCTGGAAGGAGTTCTACGTCAATGCACCGATCAATCAGGTGCCAGTCGCAGCGGCTGCTAACTTCGCGGCGATGCATAATCAAAACATCGCCGTTACCAGCCTATTCAGCGTGAGCGATGCCGACGGCGATGCCATCACAAAATATCAATTCTGGGATTCGACCAGCGATCCCTCAAGCGGGCATTTTGTGGTTGGCGGGGTTGCGCAGGGCACCAACCAGAACATCGATGTGACGTCAGCGCAATTGTCCAGCACCAGCTTCCAGAGCGGCTCCGGCTCGGACGATCTGTGGGTGCGTGCTTTTGACGGCGTCGCCTGGAGTGGCTGGACCGAGTTTCATGTTCTTGTCTGACCGCTTCTGCTTGGCCCCCGCATCGACGCGAACGATCGGGTTATCTATGTCGATACTGGCGCGCTATCATACGACGCCGATGGCAGCGGTCCCGCGGCCGCGGTTCACTTCGCAACACTCGGTACACATTTGAAGTTAATCAATGGGAACTTCGCGTTCTTCAGGGATCCAGGTTTTTGCGACACGTCTCCTGTGATGCTCCGAGATTGCTAGATTTAAGGATCATTTGCGCTAACCGATAGTCATCAACCCCTTCAGTTTCGATCGCCAGTAGGCGCCTTGTAGAACCCAAACCCACCTGCCTACGGACCTGAAGCAGATTTTCTCGGAGGCCATTTCATCGCCTTTCGATAAGCCACATAGGCTGAGATTTTGCCCGAAATGTCCTTCTCGGTATCGGCGTCCAGACGGAGCGGCGCCTGTTCACCAGGGTCTTTCGACAGATCGTAAGCGACAACGCCTTCTTCCAGACTCGACAGAACATATTTGATGTCACCAACGCGCAGCCCAACCATTCTGCCGCTGCGACGACTTGCAAAAAACGCCTCATTTGCGCGGTCCTTTGCGAACATGCTGCGGCCTTGCCAGCCAGCAGGAGCCGAAATGCCTGCAACGTCGAGGATGCTCGGCGCAAGATCAACCATGCTGCCGATTGCATCCATCTCTCGATGACTGGCAACGACATTGCCGCCCGAGAAGAGCAATGGCACATGAACCTGCTCTTCAAACACGGACGTGCCATGATTAAGCTGACCGTGCTCACCAAAGGCTTCGCCATGATCGCCTACGATGACGAAAACGGTTTGATCCAGCAGACCCTTTGACTTCAGTTTGTTTCGCAGAACGCCAATGGCTGCGTCTGTCTCCGCGAGAGCGGCCATGTGTTGCTCAAAAGATCCCAGAGTCCCACCGATCCTTGCCCGAGCACGGACGAAATACGGGGAATGCGGATTTGTGAACCACACCCAAAGGAAGAACTTCTCTTTGCCGCGATCATCGATCCAACGAGAGACTGCCGCTGCAGTGCAATCATCCCCAAGGTGTGCATAAATTGCCATCGCCGCAGCGTCATCATCACCGCATTTCAGGGAATCGCTGTCCTCAATTGTATCCAGGCCTCTGTTCTTTAGCAGATCGGCGGCGCCAGCATATTTAAGCTGGCCACCCATAAAGTGAGCACTCTTGTATCCGTGGCTTGAGAGTACCGATGGCAAGATGGCAATATCCTTGTCATAGACTTCTTCCATCGTCGTCAGAACGGGCGAAAAGCTCGGGTGTATGCTCGTTACCATCGTCCCCATCGCCTGAGCGGACATCGGAAAGTTTGCGTAGAAATTGCGAAACGCAATCCCATGATCGAACAACTCGGACAAGTTAGGAAAATTGGAGCGCGTGGCAGGCGATAAGGCTTTTTCGAGCGTCTTCTGAGGCACTGAATCAATCGTGATCAAGACGATGTTTTGTCCGGCACAACAGTTGAAAGTTGAAGGCCGGACTGGCTGCATGGCGTAAGATAACTCACCGGTTGCCACTGCCGCGCTAGCTTCGCCGTTGAGCAATGCCAGGGTTCTCGGAGGCCAGACCAGATCGCGCAACTCTCCGAAGACAGGATTTTTAAACGCCAAGCGTTTCTCTACTGGGAAAGCTGCTGCACCAATTACGAACTGCAATCCGAACGCTATCATCGATCCCAGGACCAACAACAGAAGTGCGCCCGTCAATCGGGTAACTGCAAACTTCGCAATAGCCAGCCCGACAAAGGGCATTACAACAAAACTGATCACGCTCAGTTGCTTCATGCCCGGCGAGATATAGGCCGTGATCATGGGCCACGCAGTGCCCGCATCGCGCAAGTTGACCTCACCCAGCCAGGAGGCATCCAAAGGACTGCCAACAATGTGCATTGCGTACACGTTGAAGACTGTCGCGGTCATGACGAACAGGCAGATCAACACGGTGATGATCGACCAGAGCCAGTGCGAGCGTTTCGCTTCAAAGATCAGCGCCCAGCCGACCAACAGCGCCAGGACTACTAAATCCTGCCAACAATAGGCTACGAGCGAAATTAGTTTCGCAATCGGCCCACCTTCGACGCTCGCGAACGACGTCCAGACGATCCTTCGGCAATAGAGCAACGTAAGGATTGCAGAAATGACGAACCCGCGAGCAATAACCGACGGCCAATTCATCGCGGTCGTTGTCGGAGAAGCGCGAAATAACGAGTGCATAACCGTTCCTGACTTAAAAGATTGAAAGATTGCGCTCTGAGCAAAGGAGCAGAATTCGCCACCGAAAGATCAGTCGATGCAATTCCGATGCAAGTGTCAACGCAACCATCGCGCGTATATGCGCTCAGAATCGGGCGTTTGTCACCGGAAGCGCTTGCTTCACCGGGTCAGGGAACTCTATGGGTTCCTCGTAAGCAGGAACGAAATCATAGGCCTGGGTTGGTGGTGGCGACTGCGCTGACCGTTCCAAAAGTCCGGGTAGCGTTGACGAGAAGATCGAGATTTCAAGGATCGCACGGTTCTTCGTGCGGCCGGGATGATGTTAACTTAGGCGAGCAAACAGATATTCTCATAATACTCTTGTTATTTCAATCGCTTGCAAGGCGTGCATCGCTCCTGTAGACAAGTAAGGCGCAACTTAAACAATCACCGGCAATTCGGCCAAGTCGGGAAGTGAGCTGCATGGCATGTTCCTTGGTCTCGGGCGGCTGAGCCACGCGCCTCAAGTACGTTCTGGCTCTCCACTGGACGAGCAAGTCAAGTAATTAGTGGTGGCTAGAAGCTGATTGATCGCCAGCCGCCTCCTTCCTGTAAGGGGGCCGTAGGAAATGTGCGGAATTGCAGGCGTCATGAACCTCCGCGGCAACGCGGTCGAACGCGCGGAAATCTCGCGACTGACGAACCTCGTCGCGCATCGCGGACCGTTCGGCAAGGGAATCTGGTTCAGTGAGAACCGGGACCTGGCGTTTGGTCACCGCAGGCTTGAAATCATCGATCCCGGGGAGGGCGGCTATCAGCCGATGGTGTCCGCCGACGGCCGTCCTGTGATCGTGTACAACGGCGAAATCTACAACACGCGGCTTCCGGCGTCGGAGAAAACGGCTGCGTCCTGGCGTCGGCTAGGCTTGATGATGGATATCGCCTACGTTAGTGACAGCCTAAAGCGCCTCTCGACGTCCTTTCTGCAAAGGTCTTCATGAAGATAGGGGGCTCCCTTGAAGCGGTTTCTGGTATCCGTCCTGAAGGGTATCAACTGGTTCATGCGCCTGCTGGTCGGCTGGACCCACTTTGCGCAATTTGCCCTGCAATGGGGTATCAAGCCGAGGCCGGAATGGTTCGATCATTTTCTCGATCAGTACTGGCAGTGGGGTGCAACGAACAACAGTCTGTGGGTGGAGCGCGGCGTGTTTTCGCGGCTCGTCCTCAAGGAGAATTCCAGAATGCTCGAGATCTGCTGCGGTGACGGCTTCAACGCCCGGCACTTCTATTCGACCAGGGCGAAGTCGATCATCGCTCTCGACTTCGACGAGGACGCGATCCCCCATGCCAGGCGATACAATTCCGCACCGAACATCACCTTCGTCAAGCAGGACGTTCGCGCCGGCCTGCCGGAGGGGCCGTTCGACAACATCGTCTGGGATGCGGCGATCGAACATTTCACCGAGAAAGAGATCGATAGCATCATGGGCGCGATTGTCGAGCGTCTCGGCGCCGACGGCATCCTCAGCGGTTATACGCTGACCGAAGACAAGACCGGCAGGAAGAGCAACGCGCTTCACGAGTATGAATTCAAGGACAAGGAAGATTTGCGGCGCTTCTTCACACCGCATTTCAAGTTCGTGCGCGTGTGGGATACGATCTATCCGACGCGGCACAACCTGTATTTCGTGGCGTCCCAGCATGCGGTCGAGATGTATGGTTAGGTTGTTGCTATCTTGACCGCACGCTGTTCGAGCACATTGCCCCGGAGAGACCGTCGATGACCGGTTCTCCAAGCCGCGCGCGCCGTCTCTCGGAGGGCTGGTCGGCAAATCTCCTGCAGATGGCGTTGGGAATCGCGCAGCAGGTCGCGCTCGTTCCCATTTTCCTGCACTACTGGTCGAACGACGTGCTCGCCGCGTGGCTGGCGATCTACGCTGCCGGGAATCTCGTTCTGGTCGTTGATGCCGGCCTGCAAGTTCGCGCGATCAATCGTTTTCTCGCGTTCAAGTCCAGCGTCGACAGCGATCGTCGTACCGGACAATTCTATGCCGAACTGCGGCGGATCTATCTTGGACTCGGGGGGACGCTCGCTGTCGTCACGCTGATCCTGATTCATGTGCTTCCGCCTTCCGCGATGCTGGGCTTTGGCGGGATCGCGCAATTTGACCTGGCCTTCGGCGCGATGGTCGTTGGCGCGCTCCTCAGTCTCCCCGTCAATATTGTGACGGCGCTTTACCGCGCGCGGGGCCTCTACGGGCGGGCGGTCAAGTTCGCGAATCTGGGAATGCTCGGAGCTTTGCTCGGCCAGTTCGCCGCCGTCACGCTCACTCAAAGCCTGTTTTGGGTTGCCATCGTTTTTGTCGCGACGCAGATGCTGACGGCGGCCTATCTACTGATGTTCGATGCCCCTCGGCTGTTTCCGTTTCTCCGCGGCATGCGTGGAACGCGTTCGTCGGGCTGGATCGCCGGCCAGTTTCGCAAGGCGGCTCCATTCGCGGTCGCAAGCGCCGCCGATCTGGCATTGCTCAATCTGCCTGTACTGCTGGTCAGCGCGTTCGTGTCCGACAGGGTCGCGGTAGCGCAATGGGGCCTGACCCGTGTCGTTGCCGGGCTGATACGGGTGCTTTGCGTCCAGACGACCCTTCCCCTGGCCGCCGAGCTCGGTCACGATTATGCCGTCGGCCACCGGGAACGGCTGCGGAGCCTGTACGCGCGCGGCTCCGTGCTGGTGGCGCTGCTGGCGAGCGTTGTGGTTTCGGGCCTGTTGCCGTTCTGGCCGGATTTTTTCGCGCTTTGGACGCACAACGCCATCCCTTGCGACCGCGCGCTCACCTTTGTGTTGCTGATCGGTACGGCTGCGGTGGCTCCCTCGATCCTCGCGCTGGGCTACGCGAATTACAGCGATCGGGGACAATTGTTGCTGCGTGCCAAGGCGCTGCAACTCGTCCTGTTCCTCGTTCTGTCGGCGATCCTGATTCCCTCGATCGGCCTGCTTGGAGCGGCCGTTGCCGTCGTCGCGAGCGAGCTCCTGATCCAGTTCGGAGTGCTGGGACGGATCATCATCGGGCAAACGCTGCAGCATCCGCTGCGGCATTTGTTGTTCCTGGCCGCGGTGATGGTCACGGTGACGCTCGCCGGCTGGGCGCTGGGAACGGCGATCCGGCTGGCCATCCCGCTGGCGGAACCGTTGCGGTTCTTCGTTGAATGCGGGCTATGGCTGGTTGTCGTCGCAGTTGCAGCAAGTCCGCTCGCGATCGAGAGGGTGCGCGCGCGATTGACTGCGGCGATCCCGCATTAGCGCGGAATCGTGGCCTGTCGGATAAGATATTGCCCGTAGCCGGTGTTTTTCATCGGCTCGGCAAGGCGCAGCAATTGTTCGGCGTCGATGAAGCCCTGGCTGAACGCGATTTCCTCGGGGCAGGCGATCTTCAGTCCCTGGCGCTTTTCCACGATGTGGATGAACTGCGATGCTTCGAGCAGCGATTCATGCGTGCCGGCGTCGAGCCAGGCGTAGCCGCGGCCGAAACGTTCGACGTGAAGGTCGCCGTGTTCCAGGTACCACTGGTTGACGTCGGTGATCTCAAGTTCCCCGCGCGGCGAAGGCTTCATCTCGCGCACGACGTCGACGACGCGTTCGTCGTAGAAGTAAAGCCCCGTCACGGCGTAGTTGGATTTCGGCGCTTTCGGCTTCTCGACGATCCGCAGCGGGCGATGCGACGGGTCGAATTCGATGACGCCATAGCGCTCGGGATCGTCGACCCAGCACGCGAACACCGTCGCGCCACGGCTCTGCTGTGCGGAGCTGCGCAACAGCGCCCGCAGATTGTCGCCGTAGAAGATGTTGTCGCCGAGGATCAGCGCGCAGGATCCGCCGGCCAGGAAATCCTGCCCGATCAGGAAGGCTTCCGCGATGCCGCCGGGATGATCCTGGATGGCAAAGGAAAGCTCGATGCCCCATTGCCGTCCGTCACCGAGCAGGCGCCTGAACTGGTCGATCTCCTCCGGCGTGGTGATGATCAGGATCTCGCGCAAGCCCGCCATCATCAGCGTGGTGAGCGAATAATAGATCAGCGGCTTGTCGTAGACCGGCAATAGTTGCTTTGAGGTCGCAAGCGTCAGTGGGTAAAGCCGCGTGCCGCGGCCACCTGCCAGAATGATACCCTTGCGATTCATGCGCCGAACTCTTCGCGGTTGGCGGGGAGATGGTAGCCTCGTTAGCATGCGCCAAGCGGCCTACAAAGGGCCTTCCCTGCCGTCCATAGCGGAAATATTTCAATGGTTTACGCCCGAAATGACCGCGTTGCGCGCTCTCCGCGGGTGGGATAGGAATGGCGCCATCGCGGCGGTTGGCAACGCAATGTCGGTGACACACCAGCGCAATCAGCGATCTGGACTGCGACGGGGATCATGGCCGACCGCGTTTATTGCACCTATTTCGATCATAACTACCTGCCGCGCGGGCTGGCGCTCTATCATTCGTTGCAGCGGCACGCGCCCGGCGCCCGGCTTTGGGTGCTTTGCCTGAGCGAGGCCTGCCATCGGGCGCTGCTGGCGCTTGATCTTCCAAATCTGCTGGCGGTGCGGATGGCAGACTTCGAAGCCGCCAATGCCGACGTCGCCGCGACCCGGTCATCCCGCAGCCAGATCGAATATTATTTCACATGTTCGCCGGCCTGGATTCTCTTCGTGCTGGAAAGCAACCCGGATGCGGAGTGGACCACCTATCTGGACAGCGACCTGTTCTTCTTTGCTTCGCCCGATCCGATCTATGAGGAAATGAAGTACGCGGCATTCGGCATCATTCCGCATCGTTTCTCCCGTGGATTGGAGGACCAGCGCAGGTTCGGGCTCTACAATGTCGGCTGGGTGAGCGTGCGCAGGCGCGACGACGGCATCACGGCGCTGCGCTGGTGGCGCGAGCGCTGCATCGAATGGTGCTACGACAGGGTCGAGGGCGACCGTTTCGCCGACCAACGCTACCTCGATCGAATGCCCGAAATGTTCAGTGGCGTTCACGTGATATCGCATCTCGGCGCCAATCTCGCGCCCTGGAATCTTGCCGATTGCCGCCTGGAATGGAACAACGGCAGGGTCGAGATTGAGCGACGGCATCCGCTGCTGTTCTTTCATTTTTACGGGGTCAAACGCAGCGGTGGCTATTATTTCAATAGCCACCGGTTCTATCACGCGCCATTTTCCAGCCTGATGAGAGAAGAACTGTACAAGCCATACGTGGCGGCACTCGCCGAGGCCGAACGGTCGTCGGCGCCTCACTTGCAGGGGCAGCAGAGCGAGACGATCCGAAAGCCCGTCACAGCCAGTCCCATCGACCGCCTGTCCAATGCGTTGCGCAAGATGCGAACGATAGCCTACCGCGGCCTCGATATCATCACCGGCCGGGCCATTGCCGTTCGATAGCCCGATCCGCTGCCTTGAGAGATTGTGCGAATGCGACTGCTGATCCTTGGCTATTCCTCGATCGTCGAACGACGGGTGATGCCGGCCGCGGCGAAAGTCAGGGATATCGAGGAGATTTCGATCGCAAGCAAGAGCCGCCCCAAGCCGGACGGCTGGCCGAAGCAGGGACTCTTTTTCGACGACTATGAGGCCGCCTTGCGCGGCAGCAATTCCGACCTCGTCTATCTTTCGCTGCCCAATGCGCTGCATGAGCGCTGGGTCATGGCCGCGCTGGCCACCGGCAAGCATGTCGTGGTCGACAAGCCGGCGATGATGACCTTGGCGGACAGCGAGCGTGCGGTGGAAGCGGCGCGGCGCGTCAATCGGCTCGTCGCGGAGGCGACAGTGTTCGGTTATCATCCGCAGTTCGAGGCGCTTGCTGCCTTCGTCGCCGAACACGGCCCGTTGACGCAGGCCGCCGTGCAATTCATCATTCCACCGCTGCCGATCGGCAATTTCCGCAACCACGCCGAACTGGGCGGAGGCTGTCTGCTCGACATGGGACCTTACGCCGCCGCCACGATGCGAATCCTCGGCGGAGGGGCGGCGGCGTCGGAAATCTCGGCCCTTGCCGGCGGCCGGCATCCGGAAACCGGCGTCGACATGGGCTTTTCGGTCCTGGCCCGGCTCGGCAATGGCGGCGCCTTTTCCGGCCAGTTCAGCTTCGAGGGCGAGTATCAGAATCGCTTGCTCGTTGTGGGCCGTTCGGGGTCTGTGTTAGTAGAGCGCGTCTTCACCCCACCCGCCGATCATCAGATGGAATGGCGCCGGCGCGTGCGCAATGTCGATGATGTCGTGACGTTCGAGCCAGCCGATACGTTTGCACGCTTCCTTGCGGCGGTGACGTCAGCGATTGGCGGCGGCGATCACGAGAGCTACCACCGCGATCTCCTGAGCGATGCCCGGTGCCGGGACATGATCGCGACGGCGCTCGCATCCCAGAATCCGTCGCATCAGCGCGTGTGAGAGACAATGCCAATCAACGTGTGGGATTATCTGCGGGAATACGACGAACTCCGCGACGAGATACTCGCTATCGTCGATCGGGTGTTTCGCTCGGGACGGCTGGTGCTTGGACAGGAAGGCGTCAAATTCGAGCGCGAGATGGCCGCCTATCTGGGCGTCGCGGGCGGCGTCGGCGTGAACAGCGGAACTGACGCGATCTACATCGCGCTGGCGTCCCTGGGGGTCAAGGCCGGCGATGAGGTCATTACCGTGCCCAATACGGCCGTGCCGACGGTTTCGGCGATCCGCACACTCGGCGCCAGGCCGGTCTTCGTCGACGTGCGCGAAGATGATTTCCTGATGGATGTCGGGCAGGTCGAGGCGGCGATCACGCCGCGCACCAAGGCGATCGTGCCGGTGCACCTGTACGGTCAGTGCGTGGATCTCGATCCGCTGATGGCGATTGCCGAACGGCACGGGCTGAAGGTGATGGAAGACTGCGCGCAGTCGCAGGGCGCGCTCTACAAGAATCATCAGTCCGGCAGCGTCGGTCACGCCTCGGCGTTCTCGTTCTACCCGACCAAGGTGCTGGGCGCCTATGGCGACGGCGGCATGGTGTTGAGCAACGACGAGGCGGCGATCCGGCTTGCGCGCAGCCTTCGTTTCTATGGCATGGAAACGCAGTACTATTCCGAGCGCCACGGTTACAATTCGCGTCTCGACGAGGTGCAGGCTGCGATCCTGTCGCTGAAACTGCCGCGCATCGATGGCTGGATCGAGCGGCGGCGGGAGATCGCCGCGCGCTACAAGCAGGGTCTCGCCGGAAGCGGCCTCGTGCTGCCGCGCGAGAACGTCCATAGCCGCCATTCCTATTATGTTTATGTGGTAGAACACCCGACGGATCGCGATGGGGTGCTGGAGCGGCTGGCGAAGTGCGACATCAACTGCAATGTGTCCTATCGTTGGCCGATCCACACCATGCGGGGTAGCGCCGATCTCGGCTATCGCGAGGGGCAGTTTCCGGTGGCGGAGCGCAAGGCGCAGCGCATTTTCTCGCTGCCGATGTATCCGCACCTGAAGGACGAGGAAGTCGATACCGTGATCGAAGTGCTCAGGGACGTGATTTGATGGCCGAGCGCGCGCATCTCGACTGGTTTCGCGGGCGGCTCGCGGCTTCCAAAGCGATCGAGCCGGCGGATCCCGCGCCGATCCTGGCGTGGCGGGACGAGCGCTGCCGGGCGATCCGCTTCAAGGCCGAGTTGATCGGACTCGACGAGGTTCGCGGCTGGTCGCGCGACGCGCAAGGCAATGTCCGGCACAAGACCGGGCAGTTTTTCGGAGTCGAGGGCGTGCGCGTCGAAAGCGGCGACCTGCGCGAGGTCGCCTCTTGGGACCAGCCGATCTATACCCAGCCTGAAGGCGGTATCCTCGGACTGGTCGCCCGCGAGACGCCGGATAGCGGCGTCCAGTTTCTGTTGTACGCCAAGGCCGAGCCGGGCAACGTCGGCGTGCTCCAGCTCTCTCCCTCGGTTCAAAGCACGTGGTCCAATATCAGGCGCGCGCATGGTGGAAAGCTGTCACCGATGCTGGAGGTGCTCACCGCCAAGTCCGGCGTTCGTATCATCTACCGGGCAGAGCACAATGAAGAGGGTGGCCGGTTCTGGCGCAAGTCGAACGAGAACATCATCGTATTTGTCGACGATGAGAGCGTGATCACGTCCGACATGGCGATGTTTTGCTGGGCGAGTCTTGGCCAGATCAAGGAGCTTGCCCTGATCGACAATGTGCTCAGCCCCTTCGTCAGGACGATTATCGCGCCGCTATGATTCAGCGGATGCTCGCTCCCGGTCAGCGCGCCTTCGAAAACAGGTAGGTTTCGGTCGTCGAGCGATGGCCCGTCACCTCGGATACGTCATAGGGGATGCACGGCCATTCGCGTAGCAGCCGAAGTCCTGCGTCCCGGCAAAGCGACATCAATTCGCTCTTGCCGAAGATAATCTCGACGACGGGCGCTCCATAGGCGAACTTCTTCAGATATGTGGTCTGGTGATCGTCGAATACCGGCACGGTGTGGAGCACGCAGTACCGCCCGGCCACGCGCGCGGCTTCGCGGATCGCCGCCTGATAATCGATGATGTGCATCAGCGATACGCCGTTGAAGACGATGTCGAATGCATCGTCCGGGTACGCCAGCCGAGTCGCGTCCGCGACCTCGAATGCGGTCGACGGATAACGGGAACGCGCGCGCGCGATCATCGCTTCCGAATAATCGATGCCGGTATAGCGTACGCCGCCGGGGACGAGATCGGCGAAAACTTCCGAATAATAGCCGCTGCCGCAGCCGACTTCGAGCACGCGGGCATCGGCGATACCGGTCGCAGCGACGGCCTCCGCCGCGACCGCGAAATCGAGCCGCGGCTCGCCATTTTTCATGTCGGCAATCAGTCCACGGTAGGCGCGTTCCTGGCGAGCCACGGTGCGCGCCGCAAGCCAGCCGCTCGATGATGCGGCTGCATCGCGGGCATCCTCTACGCCGCCAAGCACCTTGTAATCGGTCGAGGTCAGAATATGTCGGCGCAGGATCGGCGTCGCCTTGACCACGTGCTTGCCGATCTGCCTGACGATGCGGGGTAGTTTCATCGCGGCTTCCGCAGGGTTTCAACGAAGCCCAGGATCTCGGCGGCGCGATGGCGGTAGGTATGCTGCGCCATGGTTCTCGCCTGGCCCGCGCGCGCGATCGCAGCGCGACCATTGGCGTCGCCGATCATACGGCTGATGACCGCCAGACAATCGTCGACCGAGCGCCATGTCGCGACGTCACCATCCGGCTCGAACAGCGTGTGCAGATTGTCCTTGAAGTCGGTCAGCAGGAAGGCGCCGACGCCGGTGGCCTCGAACAGCCGCATGTTTCCGGCTTCCCGTCCGGCCATGTCGATGTGGGAGTTGAGCGTGATCTTAGAGCGCCGCAGCGCTTGATACATGTCGGCGCCCCACACTTCGCCTTGAAAGCAGCGGTGCAGCGGCGAGGAGGCTGGCAGCGTCTGCGGCGGGTTGCCGAACAGCTTGAGATCGTAACGTTCGGCAACGGCCTCGAGCAGCGCAATCCGCTGCCGGTGATCCGGCGACACCGTGCCGACAAAGGAAACCTCGATGTCGATGGCGGGCGCCGGCGGCAGCGCTTCGAGAATGCCGCGCTCGAACGCCAGGTGATTGACTTCCGCCCGCACGCCGAGACGCCGAAAGAAATCCACCGTCGCCGACAGCTGCGACATCATCAGGTCGTAGACGGACCAGTCCACGCCGCGCGACGGCGCGATCCCGATCTGTCCGATCAGGATCGGGTTGCCGATCGCCTTGATCCGCCGCATCAGCTGCGGGTCGACGTGAAACGTGTCCTGGTTGAGCACCACGTCAGGTTTGAAATCCTCGATCTGGGCCAGCAGGATTGCCTCGGCCTGCGCGTCGAGGCTGGGACTGAGGCCAACCTTGCGGGCCAACGGCCGCAGCATCGGCTTCAGCGGCGTCACGGCGCGCTGCAGCCAGGCTGGAAGCGAGGTGCTTCCGCTCGGGGTGGCGGTTTCAGCCGCTTCGACGGCCATCCCGTGCTCGCGCGCCCATGCCGTCTGTAGCCAGGCATTGTTGACGTGTATCTCTGCCGCCGAATGGCCGAGTGCGGCAAAGTTCCGCGAATAGAAATCGGCGACGCCGAACAGGCTGGCGTTTCGCGCCGCCATCTGGGCCGCGTAACCAGCGCTTCCGAGCCCTGGCTGGCGGCGATATAGCCAGTTCAGGAAGCGCGGGTAGTCCGCATTGAGCACGAGGATGCGCATGAATGGCTAGACCGCGCGCCGGAAGCCGTAATTCTTGTCGATCCACGCCTTGTAGGCACCGCTGGTGACGTCACGCCACCATGGCTCGTGGTCGAGATACCATTGCACGGTCTGCTTCAGTCCGCTCTCGAAACCGACACTGCAGCGGCTGCCGAGTTCGGTCGCGAGCTTGCTGGCGTCGATCGCATAACGGTGATCGTGGCCGGGGCGGTCCGTCACGTAGGTAATGAGCGTGCGGCAGGAGCCGGCCGCAGCGGGACAGGACGGAAAGCGCGAGGCGAGGCGCGCGTCGGCTGCGAAGGCGGCATCGATCGTATCGCAGATCAAGCTCACCACGTCGCGATTGTTGCGTTCGTTGCCGCCGCCGACATTGTAGGTTTCGCCGGTGCGGCCGCGCTCGATCACGTTCATCAAGGCGTCGCAGTGATCGGAAACGTGCAGCCAGTCGCGGACATTGGAGCCGTCGCCATAGACCGGCAGCGGCTTGCCTTCCAGCGCATGGATGATCATCAGCGGAATGAGCTTTTCCGGGTGCTGGTAGGGGCCGTAATTGTTGGAGCAGTTAGTGATCAGCGCCGGCATGCCGTAGGTCGCGACAAAGGCGCGGACCAGGTGATCGCTTCCCGCCTTGCTCGCCGCGTAAGGCGAATTCGGACGATAGGAGGAGGATTCCGTGAAGGCGGGGTCGGCCGCGCCGAGCGAGCCATAGACTTCGTCGGTCGAGACGTGGAGAAATCGCGCCTCATCGAGCATCGCCGCCGCGCGCCAGCAATCGAGCGCCGCCTTCAGAAGCGTGAACGTGCCGAGCACGTTGGTCTGCAGAAAAGCTTCGGGATCGCTGATCGAGCGGTCGACATGCGACTCGGCAGCGAGATGCGCCACGCGGGAAAATTTGCGTTCGTCGAACAGGCGCTGCATCAGCGCCGCATCGCCGATGTCGCCCTTCACGAACTGGATACTGCGATCGGCAATCAGCGGCTCCAGGCTGCGGACATTGGCCGCATAGGTCATGGCATCGACCACGGTCAGGCGGTCGCCCGGCCGCGCGGCTCGCCACGCGTGCACCAGGTTCTGGCCGATAAAGCCAGCGCCGCCCGTGATCAGAACGCTATGCATCGAAAACCCCGGTTAGCTGGCATCCGAAAGTGCGCGTGGCGCAATGTACCAGAGCAAAAACAGGAACGCAGCGCCGTGGGTAAGCAAGACCGTCGTGAACGGAACATTGAGCAGAACTTGGACGAGAACGGCGCTAGAGATCAGAATGAAACGTGGTGGCAAACCGGCGGAGAGGCGGTTTCCCAAGCCTATGATAAGCCCGCCGGCGAAAACCGCAATCGGAGCAAACATTGGGCCGACGGAGGCGATACCCTCCGTCGCAAACAGCGACGCGTTGAAATTTCCTCCGGTCCCGAAGGCATTGTAGATCACGACGGAGAGCGGATCCTGGTACGGGCACGTCACGAGGGATTTGAGGAACCCGATCTGGCAAAAATGAGTGAGATCGTGCCGGAAGAAGAATTCGTTGTAGTAGTCCATCGCGAGCGATGGGATCGCAATCATCCTGAAATTGACCAAACCAAAATAGGATATAGTGACCTCGTACCGAGCCAGGTCGTTCTTGTACAGAAGAAACAGGAAAATTCCCAAAGCCATCGGCCCCAGCAGCGAGATGACGACCGCAACCCTGAGCTCGAACAGTTTCGAGAGCACCAACATGCCGACCATCCAGGCCGGCGCAAACAAGGTGAGCTTGCTCAGGGTGATCGGATAAAAGCACAGGAGCAGCAACAGCACGGCACCGGCGCGCCAGACGTCCTTGCGCTCCACGAAGCAGGCGAACGCGAACGGCAGCAATGCACCGGACGTTATGCCGGTCAGGTAGTTCAGAATGGTCGGCGACGTCAGCTTGTCCCGAAAATAATAGATGCTGTCGAGGCTGATCAATCTGAAGTTGTAGCTGGCGCCGATGGCGACGGTCACGGCGCCGGTTAGGAGCAGGAGATTGAGCAAACGATCAAAATTCTTCGACGATAGGGTCCATATCTGGCGCAGCGGGGACGTCATGAACAGCGCGGGCAGCAAGAACGCCAAGGCCGAAGCTGCAGCCGACAGCGCGCTCAGCCGATGATTATAGATGAACTCGGAAAAGTGGTTCAGCCAGAGATAGCCGACGACCATGGTGTAGAAATAGAAGGCGACGCAATAGCCAAAGCTAAACTCCGCAAGAATGAAGAGAACCGCGAGGAGGGAAAACGCCGCAATGACGGAGACGCCACCGAGCAGGCCGGCCGGCTGAAAGAAAATGTAGAATTCAGGATAAATCGCCGCTACGCAGACGAGCGATACACAACAAATCACGATATGAAGATAAAGCAGAAGCGCCAATCCGAAACGTTCTCGAATTAGCTCGCGGGCATCGGCCATTGCTCTCGCATTCATCGAAACTGTGTCAATATCGGGAGGGGGTAGCCTACTTGATAGGAGCGCACAACGGCCGGGCTGAAGTAGGATAATCTTGATCCGTCGTGACGGCCGCCAAAGTCGGAAGCTTCGCTGCCTTCTGGCGCCCCGGCCGGGGCGAAGAAGCCAGCGCCGGTGGTAAGCGCCTTGATCTAATGTTGCTTTTGTTAATATAGGACAGTCGCGGTTGCGCGTTCAAGGTCCTGGAGCTGGACATTGTGAAGCTTCGCTCAATGACGGCTAGCCAGAATAGGGGCTGTTAATGATCAGATTTGGCCTACTCGGATGTGGGCGCATTGCCAAGCGTCATTCCGAGTTATTGGGCGGCGATCATATCGATGGAGCCAGGCTCGTTGCTGTTTGTGACACCGTTCGCAAGCGCGCCGAAGCGATTGCGTCGAAGTTCGGCGTCCCGGCGATCTATGACATCGATGAGTTCCTCGCCAGGCAGGACATCGACGCGGTGGCGGTGCTGACGCCGAGCGGGATGCATCCCGCCCATGTCATTGCCTGCGCGAGGGCCGGGAAGCACGTCGTCGTCGAGAAGCCGATGGCGCTGCGGCTGCAGGATGCCGACGACATGGTTCGCGCCTGCGACGAGGCCGGCGTCAAGCTGTTCGTCGTCAAGCAGAACCGTTTCAATGTTCCTGTGGTGAAGGCGCGCGAGGCGCTGGAGGCCGGCCGCTTCGGCCGCCTGATTCTCGGCACGGTCCGCGTCCGCTGGTGCCGCGACCAGGCTTATTACGACCAGGACGCCTGGCGTGGCACCTGGGCATATGACGGCGGCGTGCTCTCGAACCAGGCCAGCCATCACGTCGATATGCTGGAATGGTTTTTCGGCGACGTCGTCAGCGTTCATGCCCGCGCCGTCACGGCGCTGGCAAAGATCGAAGCCGAGGACACGGCGGTGGCAACGCTGAAGTTCCGCAACGGCGCGCTCGGGATTATCGAGGCGACGACGGCCGTGCGCCCAACCGACCTCGAAGGCTCACTTTCGATTCTCGGCGAGAAGGGAACCGTCGAGATCGCCGGCTTCGCCGTCAACCAGATCCGGCACTGGCGCTTTGTCGAAGAACTTCCGTCCGACAAGGACGTGGTCGAGAAATTTTCCGTCAATCCGCCGAACGTCTACGGCTTCGGCCATCAGGCCTACTACCAGCATGTGATCGACTGCCTGGTGAACCAGCGCTCGGCGCTCGTCGACGGCCTCGAAGGGCGCAAGAGCCTGGAACTGATTTCCGCGCTCTACGAATCGATCGAGACCGGCGCCGAGGTGCCGCTTCGCTTCGCGCCGCGGCTGGGCCGGCTTGGTGTCGTGCCGTGAACCGGCCCGAGATACATCAGGCCGGCATGCGCGATGTCGAGTTCGGCACAGGCGTCAAGATCGTGGAGCCGTGCAATCTCTATGGCTGTAAGATTGGCGACGATTGCTTTGTCGGGCCGTTCACCGAAATCCAGAAAGGCGTCGTGATCGGCGCCCGCACGCGGGTGCAGTCGCACGCCTTCATCTGCGAACTGGTCACGATCGGTGAAGATTGTTTTGTCGGCCACGGGGTGATGTTCGTCAACGATACGTTTTCGACCGGCGGCCCGGCTCGTGGCAACAGGGAATTGTGGCGCGAGACCGTGATCGGCAAACGCGTCTCGATCGGCTCCAATGCGACGATCATGCCGGTCAGGATCGCCGACGACGTTGTCATCGGCGCAGGCTCTGTCGTGACCAGAGACATCACGACGTCAGGGACATATGCGGGCAACCCGGCGCGCCGGCTGCTGACAGACAAGTAGGAAGACGACCGATGCCGGTGCCTTTTGCGGATCTGCAATTGCAGTATCAGACCATCAAGAGCGAGATCGATGGCGCGATTGCCTCCGTGATCCGCGACAACGCTTTCATTCGCGGGTCCTATGTCGACGCGTTCGAGCGGGAGTTTGCTGCCGCCGTAGACGTCAAGCACTGCGTCTCCTGCGCCAACGGCACCGATGCGCTGTATCTCGCGATGACCGCGCTAAAGGTCAAGCCGGGCGACGAGGTGATCACCACGGCGCATTCCTGGATCAGCACGTCCGCGATGATCACGCATGCCGGCGCCAGCGTGGTGTTCTGCGATACCGACGGCGCTACGTTCACCATCGATCCGGCCGCGATCGAGGCCGCGATCACGCCGCGCACGGTCGGGATCATTCCCGTGCATCTCTACGGCCAGCCGGCGGACATGGACGCGATCATGGCGATCGCGCGCAAGCATAAGCTCTGGGTGATCGAGGATTGCGCGCAGGCGCATCTGGCCCGCTATAGAGGCCAGCAGGTCGGCACCTTCGGCGCGGCCGCGACCTATTCGTTCTATCCGGGCAAGAATCTTGGTGCGATGGGCGATGCCGGCGCCGTCGTGACCAATGACGATGTGCTGGCCGAACACATGACCATGCTGGCGCGGCACGGCGGGCTGGTGAAGCACCAGCATCACATCGAGGGCATCAACAGCCGGCTCGACGGCATGCAGGCGGCGATCCTGTCGGCCAAACTGCCGCATCTCGTCGGATGGACAAAGGCGCGGCGGGATGCCGCCAAGGTTTACGACGCCGGCCTGAACCAGGTCGAAGACGTGGTGGTGCCAGAGGTCGCGCTCGGCCGAAGCCATGTCTATCACGCCTACACGATCAGGCATCCGCGCCGCGACGCGCTGGCGGCGCACCTGAATGCGAACGGCGTACAGACCGCGATCAACTATCCGACGGCGCTGCCGTTCCTTGCCGCATATCGGCGGTTTGACCAACGTCCCGAGCAATTTCCGAACGCGTTCGCCGATCAGGGACGTATCCTGTCGCTGCCGATGTTTGCGGAGATCGCCGCCGAACAACTCCAAAGTGTCATCGATCTCATCCGCGCGTTCCGCTAAGTGGGTGTCCCGGTATCATGGTAGCTGTCGATTCTCACCGCAATCCGAGTAATAATTATTGGAATCAATGCGTTACGGGGAGGGCGGCTTTACCGACGCAAGGTAGATGGTGCTCATAATTTCTGTGCGTTCCGGCTGGCCTCTCGCATAAGGACTGTTTAGAAGCGGCCATACCGGTCGGGTACCTTATTTTTCAGGGTAGCTTGGCTTGGCGAAGGGGAACCGAGAAGTTGCGGAAAATTTTGCTAACAGGCGCGGGCGGATTTATCGGATCCCACCTCGCGGAGGAACTGGTCCGCCGCAATTTCGCGGTTCGCGCGTTCGTGCACTACAACAGCATGGGCTCGCACGGCTGGCTTGATTCCTCGGCACCCGAGATCCGAAAGGAACTCGATATATTCGCAGGAAACGTGTGCGACCCAAATGGCGTGCGCACCGCGATGAAGGGATGCGACGCAGTCTTGCATCTCGCGGCGCTAATCGCGATTCCCTATTCCTATCATTCGCCGGACACCTACGTCGAAGCCAACATCCGCGGCACCCTCAATGTGCTGCAGGCGGCGCGAGATCTCGGCGTTGAGCAGTTGGTCCATACCTCGACCAGCGAGGTCTATGGCACGGCCCAATTCGTTCCGATCACCGAGGACCATCGCCTGCAGGGCCAGTCGCCCTATTCCGCGACCAAGATCGGCGCGGATCAGCTCGCGTTGTCATTCGAGCGTTCGTTCGGGACACCGGTGACCGTGGTGCGCCCGTTCAATACCTATGGTCCCCGGCAATCGGCGCGCGCGGTGATCCCGACCATCATTACCCAGATCGCGGCAGGCGCGCGCAAGATCAAGCTCGGCAGCATCCATCCCACGCGCGATTTCAACTATGTCGCTGACACCGTCGGCGGCTTCCTGGCGGCGCTCGACTCGAAGGCCGGCATCGGTGAGGTCATCAATATCGGCAGCGCGTTCGAGATATCGATCGGCGATACCGCGCGCATGATCGCCGAACTGATGGACGTGACAATCGAGATTGAGCAAGACGACGTCCGCGTCCGTCCCGAGCGCAGCGAGGTTGACCGCCTGTGGGCCAGCAATGCCAAGGCGCAGAAGCTTCTCGGCTGGTCGCCGCGCTTTGCCGGTGTGGACGGCCTGCGCAAGGGCCTCGAACAGACCATCGCCTGGTTCACCAAGCAGGAGAACCTGTCTCGTTATCGTGCCAATGCATACACGCTGTGAAACAAGATGAGCATCTCCTCCGCCCAGGCGAGCCACGACCGTCCCACCGTGCTTGACTTCAAGCCAGTCCTCGACGCGGTGGATGCCGCGCTCGGAGCCGCCGCGCGCCCGGTCGAGTTGCACGAACCGCGCTTTGGCGAGCGCGAGCGAGAGCTCGTGCTCGATTGCATCGACACCAATTGGGTGTCGTCAGCGGGCAAGTATGTCACTCGCTTCGAGGAGATGGTCGCGGCCGCGACCGGCTCGCGGCATGCGGTGGCGATCGTCAATGGCACTGCTGCGCTTCACGCCGCACTGGTGCTCGAGGGGGTCGAGCAAAACGACGAGGTGCTGCTGCCCTCAATCACCTTCGTAGCCACCGCGAACGCGGTGAGCCATGCCGGCGCCATCCCGCATTTCGTCGATTCGACCTGGGATACGTTGGGGCTCGATCCCCAGGCGCTCGAGGCGCATCTCGATACCGTCGCGGTGCGGCGGAACGGCGCATGGGTGAACAAGCAGACGGGCCGCCGGCTTCGCGCGGTAGTTCCGGTGCACATCTTCGGGCATCCGGTGGACATGGCCGCACTCGGCGCGGTGGCCGCCAAATACGATCTCGTGATCGTCGAGGACGCGACCGAGTCGCTCGGCTCGACCCTGGGCGGGCAGGGCTGCGGCACGTTCGGCCATTCCGCCGTGCTCAGCTTCAACGGCAACAAGATCGTCACTACCGGCGGTGGCGGCATGATCGTGACCGACGATGAGGCGCATGCTCGTCACGCGCGGCACTTCACCTCTACGGCGAAGAAGGCGCACGCCTGGGCATTCGACCATGACGAGGTCGCCTATAACTACCGCCTGCCGAACATCAATGCAGCGCTTGGCTGCGCGCAGATGGAGCGGCTGCCGGCGATGGTCGAGGCCAAGCGCTTGCTCGCCGAGCGCTATCTGCATGCCTTCAGCGATTTCCCCTGGGCGCGCATCTATCGTGAGCCGAAGGGCTCGCAAAGCAACTACTGGCTCAACACGCTCGTGCTCGACCGCGAGTACGCTGCCGAGCGTGACCGGCTGCTTGAGGCCCTGCACGGTCACGGCATTCGCGCAAGGCCGCTGTGGACGCCAATGCACCTCTTGCCGATGTACCGAGACTGCCCGCGTTCGCCGCTGCCAGTCGCCGAAGACATGCACACGCGCTGCATCAACCTGCCGAGCAGCCCTTTCCTGGCCGAAAGCGCGAACAAGATCTGATGGCCCGCCTTGTCTTCTTCACCATTCACAGCACGACGCCGTGGTGGCAGTATCTTGCGTCGCGCATGGAGTTTGCCGACGCGGTTGTGATGAGCGACCTGCGTGACGACGGCGATTATTCGCTGGTCGACGATTTCTACCGCTTTGTCGACAGGGGGGATGCGGCTTCCGTCGCGCTCGCGCGGTTTGGCGAGGAGGGATGCGCCGATGTCATCCTGCGCTGCCGCGTGCTCCGCAGCATCGATCGCGATCTCGCGCTCAGGATGATCGGCGGCATGACCCAGGCGATCGAGCAGGCCTTCGACAAGCTTGATCCCCATCTCATTATGACCTTCACCATCGACCGCTATGTCATGGACGTGATGGAGCGGACCGCGCGCCGGCGCGGCATCGATTTCCTCGAAATGACGACATCGATCATTCCCGATCAGGTGATGCTCATGCGTCGCGGCCGGCCGGCCTGGTTGCGGGAGCCCTCCAGCGAGGACATTGATGCGGCTGTGGGCCAGCTCTGCACCGAAGACTTCGCACCCTCCTATGTGCGCGGTGCCAAGCGCTTTTCGCGGGCCAGGTTCTGGCGCATATTCGGTTATTACGCGGTGCGGGGCGCCTTCTTCAATGTCTGGCGCTTCCTCAAACGCGACCGCTACAATTGCCATTATCTCGATGCGCTGAAGCGGCTGAGGCACAAGGTGCGCGTTCGCGACGCCGCCGCCCTCAAGCTGCTCGACCATGACTGGGACAAGCGGCTTGCCGACCTGCCGCGTGAGCGGCGGGTGTTCCTCGGACTGCAACTCTTTCCCGAAGCCTCGATGGACTATTGGCTGAGGCCCCCGGGTATGCTTGCGCATGACGACGTGCTGGTGCGTTATTGCGAGGTGCTTGGCCGCGCGGGCTACCGCATCTTCGTCAAGGATCATCCGCTGCAGTTCGGTTTCCGCCAGCGCGAGTTGTTCGAGCGGCTGTCAAAACTGCCTTTCGTTACGCTGGTGCCCTATGATGTTCCGGCCAACCTGCTGATTGGCAAATGCGGTGTGTCGGTGACGTTCACGGGGACGATCGGGCTCCAGGCGGCGTTGGCGGGACTTTGTTCGGTCGCGACCGAGCCCTACTATGCAACCGAGCAGCACTTCGTGCACATCCGGGATGTCGGCGAAATCGACGCGCTTGCTGAGCGGCTTGCGAGATGGCGCCTGCCGGACGACCTCGCGACGATGCGGCGCGAGGTCGTGCGGCATCTTGCGGCAATCAGTGTTGAGGGTGACTATTTCGGCTGGCGCGACTTCGATCCCACGAATGCGGCCGCGCGCGCGTCGGTCGAGCCATTGGCGCGTTCGCTGAACGCGCATTTGCCGCGCTTCCTGAAGTCTTGCAAGAACGCCGCCTGACTCTCTTGGAAACCCGGGCCGATGGCCAGCGGGAATGGAACAGCGTATGCGATCTCGTCTACTCGATCTCGCGACCCGGCCCGCGATCGTTGCCGCGGTCGCGGTTCTTTTTCTGCGTGGTTCGACCCTTGCCAGCCGCCTGCTGCTGTCCCTGCTGCTGGCGCGGATGCTGTCGCCGGACGAGATGGGCAGGTACGGGCTGATAACAGCGGTGCTGGCGTTCGCGCTTCTCGGCCTAGGACTCGAGTTCTATTCTTACATGTATCGCGAGATGGTGCCGGCGCCGCCGGAAAGGCGGGTGCTGATTATCGCGGATCAGGCTGCCCTGGGAGGGGTGACGTTCCTGGCGGTGGTGATTCTCTCGATTCTGGCGGTCATCGCCGGCCTGTTTCCAGCGCGGCTAGCGCCCTGGTTCCTCTTGATTCTCCTGACTGAGCATATTTCGCTCGAGGCGACGCGCTTTCTCATCATCATGTCGCGACCGGTCAGGGCCTACATGGTTGTTTTCCTTCGCGGTGCCATATGGGTTTATGCGATCGCAGTCCTGATGATCGCCATCCCGTCCTCGAGATCGCTCGAAGCCGTTCTGGTCTGGTGGGCTCTCGGCGGCGCCAGTTCGATGTTGTTCACGGCCATATCGCTGCGCGACCTGCCATGGGGCCGAATCAGGAACCGGCGGCCAGACTGGACCTGGATCGCTAACGGCCTGCGTACCGCCCGTCCGTTCATGCTGACCGCGGCGGGGGCGCTCGTCATCTCCTACGTCGACCGGTTCGTGATCGACGCGTTCGTCGGGCGCGAGGCGCTCGGCATCTATACATTTTATTCGACGATCCTGATTGGACTGTTGTCGCTGGGTGCATCGATTTCGCACCAGTTTCTTCCGAAGGTGATCGCAGGCTACGCGGCCGGCCCGGCGCCCTACCGTGGAGCGTTGTCCTCGTTCTTCTGGTCGATGCTCTCGCTGGCGTTCGCGACAATGATCATTTCAGCCCTCTCCATGGCGCCTTTGCTCTCACTGCTCGGGTTGTCCACCTACTCGGCAAGCATTGGCGTGTTCTATGCGATGTTGCCGGGAATCTTCCTTCGCATGCTGGCCGATGTTCCGTCGTACGCGCTCTATGCAGCGCGGTCAGACAACTATCTCTTGCTCTGCAACCTTGGTTCGGCCGCTGTGTCGACGCTGCTCAACCTGCTGCTCGTGCCAGTGTATGGAATTTATGGTGCGGCGCTGGCCGGTGGCATCGCCAGCGCCGTGATGTTTCTGTCGCTGGCCGGCTTGACCATCCACAGGATGCGTGAGACTCGCAAGGGAACCGACGAGCCTGAAACTGTCGGCCTTCCGACTGATCCGGACATACTCTACCCGTGAACGAGCGCCGCCGTCATTGCGGTGTCAAATTGACCCTGCTACACACCCTGGGGTTTAGACGCGTTTTCTGAATGGCAAAATGCAACGGCTCATGCAATTGGCGGCGGGGCTTTCGTCACCCGCAATTCTCATCGCCCTCATCTGGAGCGCGGCGCTCGTAAGTGTCGCGATAGGGCCGCTTGACTATCGGGGGCAGCCGTCCGCCGTCGTGCTCATTGTGGTTGGTGCGGGCATTGCACTCTTCCTGCTCGGCTATCTAGGCGGCAGATCGCTTTTTATCCGTTATTTCGCGTCTCAGGCCGCCCAGATGCGTCCGCTCTCGAGCCAGATGCTGAATCGTGTCGTCACTGCCGCGTCGCTCTTCGGGATTGCCGGCATTTCGCTGATGACACTCGACCGCACGATGCTGAGCGGGGTGAGCAACAGCGCGTATTCCGAATTGTTGCGCTGTGCGCCCGGTCTGATCGATGCAATATCCATCAAGCGGACACCGCTGCTCTATGGCGGCTACGCCATGTTCTCCTTCGGCTTTGTTTCTGTGGCGCTGTTCCTGTTAAAGGGGGAGGAAATTAAGGGATGGGCGGCCGCGCTCGCGCAGTTGTCGATCATCTCTCCGGTCGGCTATGCAGTGCTATATTCGGGGCGGATGCCGATCCTGTTGGTCCTGGTCCTGGTTGGCGTGGCGATGCTGGTTCGCCTCGCTCAGGGACGGCCGCCGCTGCCGCGCGGCCATCATCTCCTCGTCAAGACGGTAGCCGTGGTCGGGCTGTTTTCGATCTATTCGAGTGCAATCTGGACTAGCCGGCAGAAGTTCTGCATCCAGATGTCCCCGCTGATCACCGAATTGCGGCAGGAGCAGCTGCAGCGCGACCCTCTGGCCGTTCCCAGCAAGCCGGCCGAGGCCGGGCCAGCCAACAGTCTCAGTGAAGGCGCCCGGCCGGACAGCAGAGAGAAAATCACGGCAACGGAACTGACCAAGCGGCTTGCCGAGGCGAGCGCGGCCCCGCCATCGGAGCAACAGCCGAGCCCAACCGATGTGGTCCTTGCGGCGATGCTGGAAGGCTGGAACGTTAAGCCGCGTGGCTACGTGAGGTCCGCGATCGAATCCAGCCATCTATCGGCGCGTACCGCGATGATCGGCCTCAGCACTTACTTTTATCTCACGCACGGCGTGCGGACGATCGATCTCGTCTGGCACGCCCGCGATGGATTCACGCCACATTGGGGACTCTACCAGGTCGGTGTGCTGTCGCCGCTATTGCGGGTTTTCTTTCCGGGAAGCCAGCAACTGGTTACGCTGCACGACGAGCAGAAGTCCGCTCAGATCTTCGGTTTCTTCCCCTCCGTATGGGGCGCGGCCTTTATCGATTTCGGTTTCGTCGGCGCGATTGTCTACATCCTGATCTGGGGAGGGGTGGCGGGCTGGAGCGCGGCTGGAAGCAAACGATCGGACCTTACGACACCGTTGCTCTTGCTGATTTTTGTCCTAGCTAGCATACTGCTCAGCCCGGTGCAGGGGCCGCTGGGTATAGCGAACTCGGCGCTAGTGCTAAGTTCCATGGTGGTGACCGGGCTCACGCTCGATCTTACTAGGCTGTGGTCAGGGGCGCCGCGAGAAGCCAGCGAACTTCAGCTCAACGGCCCGGCGACCTAGGCTCAGCGCCCGAAATGTCGCGTAGCCACGCGACGGTCGCGGCGACACCCTGCTCCGTGTCACAGGGCAGTGGTCCGCATACTGCTGCGGTCGGCTCGAGATCGAATTGATATTGCGTTAGCACGTTGTTGAGCCGAAACGAATTGAAGGGAAACCGCTTCAGTCCGAAGGCGTTCACCGCGTCTCCGCAAAGGGCGAGCGCGCGAGCGACGGCGAGCGGTACATGAGGAATGGAACGCGAGCCGAAGGCACGCTGGAAAGCGTTGCACCAGGCGATCAGATCAATCGCCTCGTAGTCGGCGAGATAGAACGTCCTGCGATGGATCTGCTCGGCGGGTACGTTGAGCAGGCGCCAGTACTGATGGGCGATGTTGTCGACATAGCTGTAGGACTTCCACAGCGGGCCGCGCCCGACGTGGAAATAATATCCGCGCTCTATCATGCGTAGGAAGCGCTGGTAATGCGCGCTCATGCCGGGTCCCCAGACCGTGGTGGGTCGCGTCAGGCACCATTCGCGCCCGGCGCCGTCTGCGCCGCGGACAATTTGTTCCGTGCGAACCTTGCTCTTTCCGTACAGCGTGTCCGCAGCGTAATCGGTGTCGTTTGCCGGCAGATAACCAACGCGGCAAACGAGCTGCGACGAAGTCCAGAGGCCCCGCCGGATCGAC
Organism: Bradyrhizobium sp. SRL28; assembly: GCF_018596315.1. Lineage (GTDB taxonomy): Bacteria > Pseudomonadota > Alphaproteobacteria > Rhizobiales > Xanthobacteraceae > Bradyrhizobium. The sequence continues at coordinate 31,921 of NZ_JAHEAG010000035.1, forward strand.
GGCGTCAGCTGTACCGCCTCGACCAGGTTCTCGACGCCCTCAATGTTGGCGGCATAGCCCGCGAGATCGGTCTTCTCGTCGAGATCGATGCGCGCGGCGAGATGCACCAGCGCGTCGGGTGCCGCAGTCTGCACGGCTACCTGGAGGCGATCGGCCTCCATGATGTCGCAGACGATATCGGTTGAAGCGGCCGGAACCTTGTCGAGCCCCACTACCACACACCCTTCGGTGCGCAGTCGCCGCACCAGCGCCTGGCCGATGAAGCCGGAGCTTCCGGTCACGAGAACTTTCATGCCGCAACCGTCCTACTTACTCTATTCGGAGCGCCCGAAGCACGCCAGCCGGGCTTCTCTTGCGAGAATGGGCGACCCGTTCTGATTAACATGATCTGTATTTTGAAACATCGACGGATCATCGAAGCGTGACCAAAAACTGACGTAAGGGATGTGATTTTCGCGAGCTACTTGCTTGTAGAACTCGTGAACCTGGGTAAAGAGCGGAATAGCATCCGCCCGTTCACGGTAATATCGGTCTACAGGATAATTAACCAGGCAAACCTTGGCGCCCCGGGCGATGAGGAATTTGATCATATCCTGGTAGATGCGCGCCTCGTCACGCGCTCTGAAATCGAGCACCGGCGTGTGGGCCGCGACTTCGTAATCCATGAACGCATTGAAACTGGCCAATATCTCCTGGTCGGATTCAGGCTGCTGTCGCGGGATCTTCGGCGCAGTCGGTGGAAGGCGCTGAGGAGCCTTCGACGGCTTGGGAGCTTCCAGGTCGCCGGCCGTTTCGCTGTGCAGCTTGTTTGCCGCGTCCCAAAGCCGATCGTAGGTGGTATCTTCTTTCTTTTCCAGCCGGCCCTCCGACAGAAAGGCAGTCCAATAGCTCGTCATGAATCCACGATGCTGAGGATCCAGCACTCTCAGGCGAAACTCGGAGTAGTTTTCGGGAACGTAGCCGGCCTGGGCCTGCAGCCGATACTCTGCGAACAGGTGAGGGTCGGCCTCGAGGATCACTTCGCCCGGTTTGATCTTGCTGAAGTAATAGCGCACGCGCTGATCCATCTTGCGGATGGTGGTTGCGCCGACGCCGAGGTTGACGAAGTTGCGGGTGTTGAAGTCGGGCACGGCTGCGACATGGGAGTCACCGAAAGCCGCGTTGGACTGTGTGGAGTTGCGCAACCGGGCGGATATCCACTCGAAACGGTCACGCGGCAGGACCTCGGTACGGATCAACCACTCCGATGCCACGAGGTAGCCCACGCAGACCGGGCCGATGATGGCAAAGAAGATCTGGAGCCAGCGTTTAGAACTGGAAGTAGATGAATTCACTTGGAACCCCAGAATAGATAGTGGCCAACACGATGATGCCGACCCCGGCGGCAACGACGGCCGAGACCACTGTCGGACGGAATGCGAGCAGGCGATCGCGAATTTGGCGGTCGCCAGTGGCGAATTCGGTATTGCGATCGAAGTACGCGAGGAGCTGTTGTGAGTTGGGCAATAGGAAGACGAATGCCGTCACGACAACCATCCAGAGAGCAGCGCGGAAGCTGCCGAATGTAACGAGATCTCCCGTGTGCATGTGAAGCGCCGACATCAACGTGTCGTTAAATGGACCGAGCAACGCCTGATATCTTTCGGGCAGCAAGATGCTGTTAAGACCCGCCATGGCCTTGAGCATCATCTTGGCGCCCGTCCATGACTCGGAGCGAAAGAAAACCCAGGACAGCATGACCGCCGGAAACACCAGGAGCGTGGAGAATTTCGATACGATCGCGAGCGGCGCATTGTTCTCGCCCACGCGGCGTTTCAGGGAATGGAACGCGTGATTGATGATCAGATACATTCCGTGCAGGCCGCCCCAGATCACGAAAAGCCAGCTCGCGCCGTGCCAGAGGCCGCCAAGAAGCATTACGATCATGAGGTTCGAATATTGCCGCAGCACGCCATGGCGATTGCCTCCGAGCGGAACGTACAGGTAGTCGCGAAGGAATCGAGATAATGTAATGTGCCAGCGCCGCCAGAAGTCGATGATGCTGGTGGCCTTGTAGGGCGAATCGAAGTTAATCGGCAGACGGACTCCGAACAGGCGTGAAAGCCCGATCGCAATATCGCTGTAGCCGGAAAAGTCGAAATAGATCTGGAACGTGAACGCGAGTAGGGCACCCCATGCGTCGAAGAAGCTGATCGGTTGCAGTTGGGCCGCAAGGTGAAAGGAAGGCGTGGCATAGGAGGCCATGGTGTCGGCAATGACGACCTTCTTGAATAGACCGCAAAGAATGAGAGCAATTCCTCCAACGACGTCGTGTGCCGAAATGGCCGTCAGCCGCGCATTGGTGAACTGCGACATTACTTCCTTGTGATGGATGATCGGACCCGCGATCAGATGCGGAAAGTAGGAGACGAAGAGCGCGTACTTGGGAAATCCAAGGTCATCGGCTCGGTCTCGATAAACGTCGACCAAAAAGGCAATCTGGATGAACGTAATGAATGAAATGCCGAGTGGAAGTGTGATTGAAACCGGCTGGAAGTCACTTCCAAGAATAGCGTTCCAGGTCTGAAGGATGAAGTTCAGGTACTTGAAGTATGCGAGCGATCCAATGTTTGCGGCAATGCCGAAGGCGAGGAGGGCTCTTGACTTGTTTCGCGCAATCTGAATGGCGATGTAATAGTTAAGGAGGATCGAGGTCAGCAGGAGAACGATGTATGTCGGCTCCCATGCGCCATAAAAGACCGCGGAGCAGATGAATAGCCAGATGAATACCCACCGCACATTTCCGTAGCGGCGGCAGACCAGAAATCCGGAGAGGACGATTGGCAGGAAGATCAGCAGAAAGGACAGGGAGTTAAACAGCACTTACCTGATATCCGATATAGCCGGGCGTACCGCGGGGGCGTTGATAGTGATGCAATCGGAGTGAGCGCGCGCAACGCGGCCTCAGAGTTCCGCAAGCAGGATGAACAGGCAGCGGCGCTCGCCCTTGTTCACCATGCCGCCGCGATGCATGCCGTTGCCGTCGAACAGTACGCAATTGCCATAGTTCGAGGTCGCGGCGAAATGTCCCTCGCGCAGCGGCGCCACGTCGGGGGAGTTGTCTTGCAGGTCGCCGCCGAAATCCGCCTTCTTGCGCAGGAACGCCGGCAGCGCCATGAATTTCTTGCGCGCGTCGGGGCGCCGACCCGAGAAGCCGCTGAAGTCGTTGGTCCGGCGCACCATGCCTTCGAACCAGCCGATCTTCGCATTCTGGCTGCCGCGGATGTAGCAGAACGGTCCACCGTCCGGGCCGATGTCGTGGACGTAGATCGCGCATTTCAGCATGCCGTAGGTGGCATCGATATGCAGGTAGCTGCCCCAGGGGTCCTGGAGCTGCGTGTCCGGGAATACCCGCTTCCAAAACGCGAGGTCCTGGTCGTTGATCTGTGCATTGACGTGCTTCACGCCGGCCGGGCGGCCGAGATAGGCGCTCGCAGCCTCCATGATGCCGTAGCGCTTGAAGATATTCTCTACCGTCGCGAAGGCCTCTGCATCGGCGGAGCGCGTGCACCAGTAGACGTTGTCGTCGAACTTGCGCTTCTCCGGCGGAATGCTGGCACGACGCTCGTCGAGCTTGGCAAAGCCCGGATTGGTCACGCTTCGGATCTGGTCGATTTCATCGGGCGCGAGCGTCAGGCAGACGATGCCGTCCGATTTGATCTTGTTCAGCAAGGCCGGGTTTGCCGGCATCGCAGGGCGTCGCGCACCGGTCAGCATGCCGATCGCGCGGCTGGCGCGGATGCGCGCAAACATCGAGATGTAGCGCAGGGCAGTCCGGGCGTTGAGGCCGCTAAAGCCGGCTTCCTTGGTCAATAGCGGCATGTTGTCGTAATCGACGATGCGGCGGATGGTGACAAAGGCGAAGGTCCGCACGAACACATTCAGCGCGTAAAGCCGCTCGCGGAACGTCGGCCGGGCGAACCTGCCGCCATAGGCTGGATGCGCGTCATAGTCGATCGAGGGCAGGGTGTTGCCGCGATAGGGCGGGATCGGTAGCTCACTGACATCGACGGCACGCGCCGCGGGTGTCGCATCGGTGAGGGAATCGATTGTCGTCATGTCGCGTTTCTCCGGACCCGGCGTGGATCGTCTCAAAGCCGCCCGATCTATACAACCTGGCGCATTGCACAGGCAACAACGCCCGGCAGTTATCAGCCCGTCTTCGGGTGTTCCGGTGCGACGGCTAAATCATGGAAATGCTTCGGGAAAGCGCCATGGAGGTCGATCTTTCGAAGGGTTCCAGCGATCTTCTCCGACGCGCCCCCACGGCCGTAGGGCGGCTCTACGCCCGGATCAGGGTGGAACCGGCCTTCGAAGATGCGCGCCAGACTTGCGAGAATGACGGCCGAATCGGCTGGGCAATCGATGATCGAGGCGGCGCGCAGCCGGCCCTGCTGGCGGTCGCCGATATTGATCGAGGGCACCCCGACGGCCGGCGCCTCCAGGATGCCGCTGGAGGAGTTGCCGACCACGGCGTCGGCGAGCCGCAGCGCGGCCCAGTAACGTTCGCTGCCGAGTGAGGTGAAGTGAAAGGCGCGGTCCGGCCGTGCCGCGACGAAGGCCTTGATGGCGTCGTCGATGGCGCGATAGCCGGGATCGGCGTTGACGCCGGTGAAGATGATGCTGCGGTCCTTGACCTCCGCGAGCGCGCCGAGGAGTGCGGCGACATTCGTTGCGTCCGTATCCGGCCGCGCCGTGGTCGGATGCAGCGTGACCAGCAGGAAGCGTTCCGGGCCGCTGACGCCGAGCCCTGTGAACAGTTCGGTCCGGCTGAGCATCGGCGCCGTGCTGGCGAGATCAAGGCCCGGTGCGCCGACTTTGAAGACAAAGTCGGGATTTTCGCCCATCTGGATCACGCGCTGCCGATAGGGCTCGGCCGCAACGAAATGCAGGCAGGCCATCTTCGTGATCGCATGGCGGATCGCATCATCGAAGGCGCCGGCGGTGACCTCGCCGCCATGGATATGAGCGATCGGAATGTTCAACAGCGTCGCGGCGACCGCGGCAGCCAGCACCTCGTAGCGGTCGCCGAGCACGACCAGAACATCCGGCGCAAGCTGGGGGAGCACGTCTGCGAAGCCGGAAACGCCGATGCCGGTACCACGCGCCACCGTCCCGGCGCGATCGTCGTGCAGTTGGAGATCGATTGTCGCCGCGATCGAAAAACCGTCGGCCTCGATGGTTCGCCAGGTCTCGCCGAAGCGCGGCACCAGATGCATGCCGCAGGCGATAATGCTGAGGGACACGTCATCCGTCTCCTTCAGCCGCGTCAGGATGCCCCGCAACAATCCGTAGTCGGCCCGCGAACCGGTGACGACGGCGATGCGGCGGCTTGCAGTCATGCGGGTTTCCGCCATGGCGATGCGTCGAGCATACCGTGCTCGACGACGTAGGATGCGTAGGCGAGGTCGGCAGCACTCTCGATCTCGATCGAGTGCAAGCGGTCCATCATGATGCCGTAGCTCGCGGAGGGATCGGCATAGATCTTCCGGTGCTTGCGCATCGCGTCCCAGCCGACGAGGTAGAGCGCGCCGTTCATGGTGACTTCAGGCGCCTGGTCCTGCCGCCGCTGCGCCGTCGTCTTCAGCATCTTCTCGACGATGCCGCCGATTGAGCCGTCCGCGCCCAGCGTCCCGACGAAGATGGATGAAACCTCAGTTTCACGCATGCCGACCACGAGGCTCGCCTTGCGCGCGGCGAACAGTTCGACCGCCTCATCGAAATGTTCCGGCCGTGCGAAGGGCGACGAAGGTTCCAGCAGCATGATGGCGTCGTAGCGCCGTCCTTCATGCGTCTCGACCCAATCCATGGCATGAAGCACAACGTCGTTGGAGGAGGCGGTGTCGCTCGCAAGTTGGGCCGGGCGGTCGAACAGCACCTCGGCGCCATGGCGCTTTGCCTCGGCCTGGATCTCCGCGCTGTCACTGGAGACGATCAGGCGCGAGCAGTAGCGCGATTGCCGCGCCGCCTTTGCCTTGTAGCCGACCAGGCTGAGACCGCCGACCTCGCGCAGGTTCTTGCCGGGCAATCCCTTGGATCCTCCGCGGCCCACCAGCAGGAACAATATCTCCGGCGAATTCGTCATTTGCTCTCGACAATCCCGCTGTCAGCGCCAAACAAGGACCGGCACGATTCGTCGCCGGCCAGGGGGCTTAATGGGGAACGCCGCAAGCCGCCCGCTTGCATTGCTTTTACCAGTGTACTCGACTAAGACAACCGCTTGATAGGCAGGCGATTTCGATCGTCCTGCGTCCAGCGACGAAACCACATGCATCGCCGAACCCTGATCATTGCCGAGGCCGGTGTTAACCATAACGGCGATCGCGCGCGGGCACTCGAGTTGGTGGAAGCTGCCGCCCGGGCAGGGGCCGACGTCGTCAAGTTTCAGTCGTTTCGTGCCGACAAGCTGGCGACTGCAGGCGCTGCGAAGGCGAGCTATCAGCAGACGACCACTGGCAACGCGCAGTCACAGCTCGAAATGCTGCGCGCGCTCGAACTGAGTGAGGACGACGAGGAGAATATCGCCGCGGCCTGCGCCGCCGTCGGCATCGCCTACATGTCGACCCCGTTCGATGCCGACAGCGCCACGCATCTGGTCCGTCGAATCGGCGTCTCGACACTGAAGGTTGGATCGGGCGATCTTACCAACGCGCCACTGCTGTTGCATCTGGCGCGCTTTCAACTGCCGATCATCCTGTCAACCGGAATGGCAACACTGGCGGAAGTGGAGCAGGCGCTCGGCGTCATCGCCTGCGGCTATCTCGCCGACGCGCATACGCGGCCGTCGCCGACCGGTTTCTCAAACCTTCTGCTCGACCGCGAGACCTGGACCGAGCTACGCGCCAGGGTCACGCTGTTGCACTGCACGACCGAGTATCCGGCCGAACCGGACTCGATCAATCTGCGCGCGATGGCGACGCTGCACGATGCGTTCGGGCTTCCCGTTGGCTTTTCCGATCATAGCCGCGGCATTCATGTTGCCGCAGCCGCGGTCGCGCTCGGCGCGGCCGTGATCGAGAAGCACCTGACCCTCGATCGCAATCTGCCGGGGCCCGATCACCGCGCCTCGATCGAACCCGACGAAATGGCCGCGATGATTGCGTCGATCCGTGACGTCGAGGCGGCGCTCGGCGACGGCCGCAAGGTGCCTGCGCGGGAAGAGATTCCAAATCGCGCGGTGGCGCGGCGGAGTCTCGTTGCGATCCGCGCAGTTCGCGCCGGCGAGCGCTTCACAGAGGATAATCTCGGCGTCAAGCGGCCCGGTGACGGGATCGCGCCGATCGAATACTGGAGCTATCTCGGCAAGACGGCGCAGCGCGACTATGCGGCCAACGAGGCGCTGGAGCCATGAGCCTGATCGTGCTCTGCGCCGGCGGTCATGCCCGCGTTGTCATCGAAGCTTTGCGCAGCCGTGGGATACGCCCCGCCGCGGTGATGGATCGCGACACCGCGCTCCTGGGCGGGGTGGTCGGCGGGGTTCCGATCACGGGACCCGACGAAGACATCCTGAAGATGAGCGTGGATGCGGTCGAGCTCGTCAACGGGCTGGGCAACCGCGCCTCGCGCACCGATTCGGGCCTGTCCGGGCGGCGTACGCTGTTTGGCCGTTTCGCCGCGCTGGGTTACAGGTTTCCGGTGATCTCGCACGTCTCGGCGGCGATTGCCTCCGATGCAATGCTCGGCGACGGCGCTCAGGTGATGGCGGGTGCCGTCATCCAGCCGGCGGCGCGGATCGGACGGAATGTTCTGGTCAATACGCGCGCAGTGGTGGAGCATGACTGCATCGTGGGCGATCACGCACATGTCGCGCCGGGGGCGGTGCTGTGCGGCGGCGTCTCGATTGGCGAGAGCGCCCACATCGGCGCGGGCGCGGTGGTTCTGGTGGGCGTCAGCGTGGGAGCGGGCGCTGTCGTTGCCGCGGGCGCCGTGGTCGCAAAGAATGTCGGTGCTGGCGCCTTCGCCGGCGGCGACCGGATGGGTTCGTGATGAAAGAAATATTCGTTGTCAGTGAAGATACGCCCCTGATCGAGACGCTGCGGCGGATCGATCAAGGCCATTTACAGCTCGCCGTGGTCGTACGTGACGGCAGGATCGTCGGCACCGTCACCGACGGCGACGTGCGGCGCGCGCTGCTCGGTGGCGTCGGGCTCGATGCCTCCGTCGACCTCGTGATGAACCGCACGCCGATCACGGCGACGGTTGGCATTTCCAACCCGGCTGCGCTCAACCTGATGCGCAAGCATTCGATCCACCAGCTTCCGATCGTCGATGCCGAGGGCAGGGTGGTCGAGGTCAAGCTGATCGACGATCTCGCGCTCGTGCAGCAATCCGACCACTGGGTGGTTCTGATGGCCGGCGGCCTCGGCTCGCGGCTGAAGCCGCTGACCGATGAAATACCGAAGCCCCTGATCCGGGTTGGCGACAAGCCGATCCTGGAGACCGTGCTCGGCGGTTTCGTCAAGGCCGGCTTCGGCAAGTTCTTCATCTCGGTCAACTACAAGGCCGACATGATCCGCGACCATTTCGGCGACGGCTCGGCCTGGGGCGTAGAGATCCACTATCTCCAGGAGAACGCGCGCCTCGGCACCGCCGGTGCGCTGTCGCTGTTGCCCGAGCGGCCGACGCAGCCGTTTTTTGTCATGAACGGAGATCTGCTCACGACCGTGAATTTCGAGCAGTTGCTGAAATATCACCGCGAGCATCAGGCGTTCTCCACCGTCTGCGTGCGCGAGCATTCGGTGACGGTGCCGTTCGGCGTCATCGATTTCGACGATCATCGCCTGCTTGGCATCCGCGAGAAGCCGACGCAGAAATTCTTCGTCAATGCCGGCGTCTATCTGCTCGATCCTGGCGTGCTCGACTACCTCGACGCCAACGAGGCCGTGGACATGCCCAGCCTGATCGAGCGAACGATCGCTACCGGCAAGCCATCTGTGGTGTTCCCCCTGCGGGAGTACTGGATCGATGTCGGCCGGCTCGACGATCTGCAGCGCGCCTCCGACGAGTTTCAGAGGATTTTCGGATGAGCACCGAACGTTCGCTGCGCGAGATGATGTCACTCGACGGGCGCGTCGCTGTCGTCACGGGGGGCGCCGGTCATATCGGCCGCACGATTGCAGGCGGCCTGGCCGAGCTTGGCGCCACGATCGCGCTGGTCGATATGGCGGCGTCTGCCGGCAAAGAGGCCGCGGCGGGACTCACGAAGAGCTGGCCGGTCAAGGCGGAAATGTTCGACTGCGATTTCGAGCAGGGGGAGGCGGTGAAAGATCTGCCTCGGCGGGTGCGCGAGGCGTTCGGCGGCATCGACATCATCGTCAACTGCGCGGCCTTTGTCGGCACCACTGGGCTTGAGGGGTGGGCCGTGCCGTTCGAGCAGCAGTCGGATGCGACCTGGCGGCGGGCGCTCGAAGTCAACCTGACCGCGCCGTTCGTCCTGATCCAGGCGGCAGCCGAGGATCTGGCCAAATCCGGCCACGGCAGCGTGATCAATATCTCCTCGATCTACGGGCTCGCCGGGCCGGACTGGCGGCTTTACGAGGGAACAGCGCTGGGGAACCCCGCAGCCTACGCCGCAAGCAAGGGTGGCCTGATCCAGATGACGCGCTGGCTTGCGACCACCATGGCCCCAAGAGTGCGGGTCAACGCCGTGGCGCCCGGAGGCGTGTTCAGGGCCACGCCGGAACCGTTTTTGAGCCGTTATGTGGCCCGCACGCCACTTGCGCGCATGGCGCGGGAGGATGACATGAAGGGCGCTGTGGCCTATCTGGCGAGCGATTTGTCGGCCTATGTGACAGGCCAGTGCATTGCGGTCGACGGGGGCTGGACGGCGTGGTAAGCCGACGCAAATCATGCAATCGCGAGAATCTCTGAAATGTTGAGCTGTAGCAAATGCTTGTTGCCGGAAACGGCGGAGGCGACCTCGTTCGACGATACCGGTTCCTGCAGCGTTTGCGCGCAGATCGAGGTTCGCGACACCCAGATCAATTGGGACGAGCGCCATGCCCAGATGATGGAACTGGTCGGTCAATACCGCGACAAGGGCCTTTACGACTGCATCGTGCCGTATTCGGGCGGCAAGGACAGTGTATTCCAGCTCTGGTACGTCGTGCGCAAGCTCGGCCTGAAGCCGCTGGTGGTGCGCTTCGACCACTGGTTCTACCGGCCGCTGATCGAAGAGAACAACACCAGCGTGTTCAAGCAGCTCGGCGTCGACGTCCTGAACTTCACGCCGAACTGGCACGTGGTGCGCGAATTGATGCTGGAGTCGTTGAAGCGTCGCGGCGACTTCTGCTGGCACTGCCACACCGGCATCTATGCCCACACGATGCAGATTGCGATCCGCTACGAAACGCCGCTTCTAATCTGGGGCGAGAGTCTCGCTGAATACCAGTCGTTCTATTCTTATGACGAGATGGAAGAGGTCGATGAGAAGCGCTTCAACCGCGCCATGAATCTCGGCATCACCGCCGATGACATGTACGAATTCCTCGGCGGCCGCGTCGCCAAGCGCGACCTCTATCCGTTCGTTTATCCGCCGCGCAAGGAACTGATGCGGATCAAGTGCCGCTCGGTCTGTCTCGGCAGCTACATCAAGTGGGACACCAAGAAGCACGTCGAAATCATCAAGAGCGAGCTCGGCTGGAAAGGCCAGGAGGTCGAGGGCATTCCGCCGGAATACGACTATGAGAAGATCGAGTGCTTCTTCCAGGGCGTGCGCGACTACCTGAAATACATCAAGCGCGGCATGGGGCGGACCAACCATCTCGCCAATATCGACATCCGCAACAAGCGCATGACCCGCGAGCAGGGCGAGGCCCTGGTCCGCGAATTCGACGGCAAGCGGCCGCCGAGCCTCGATCTCTTCCTCGACTATCTGCAGCTATCCGAAGAGCAGTTCCTGGGTATTGCGATCAAGCACGAGGTCAGCCCGTGGCAGTTCTCGCCGAACACGGTGGAGCCGGGCCGCCGCATGCCTGACATGGGCAAGTGGAACAGCACTCACGTGCCCTGGCCGAACCATCCGGGTGTCGAGATCGGCGGCGGCAAGGAATAGTCGAGGATTGATCGCGGGCGCTTGTGGAACAGTGCTAGGGGGAGCGGGGGGCGATGTCAGGCGTTGCGATCGTCGATTACGGCATCAACAATGTGCGGTCGGTGCGCAACGCCGTCGAATATTGCGGCTTTGAGCCGGTCGTGACTCATGATGCCGGCGCGATCGCGGACGCCTCGCACGTAATTCTGCCCGGCGTCGGTGCGTTCGGCGACGCCATGACCAATATTCGTGCACGGGGCATCGATGAGCTCCTGGAGCGCCATGTCCGAGAGAAGGGCAAGCCGTTCCTCGCCGTGTGCCTGGGCATGCAGCTCCTCGCCAAAACCTCCGAGGAGCATGCCGATGACGGTGTGCTCCACAGCGGACTCGGCTGGTTCGATGCCGACGTCCTGCGCCTGATGCCGAACGATCCCGCGTTGAAGATCCCGCATATGGGCTGGAACATGGTGGCGAAGGAGCGCAGCCATCCGATCCTCGACCATATCCGCGAGGGCAATCTGGCCTTCTATTTCGTGCACAGCTTTGCCATGCGCTGCAACGCGCCGGAGGACGTGGTCGGCCATGCCCAATATGGCCAGCAGGTGACCGCGATCATCGCGCGAGATAACATCGTCGCCACTCAGTTCCACCCCGAGAAAAGCCAGGACAGCGGGATCGAACTGATGAGCAATTTCCTGCGCTGGAATCCTTGAAAACAAGCCCGCGATGCTGAAGAAGCGCCTGATCCCGAAATTCCTGCTGCGTGACGGCCGGCTCGTCAAATATGTTCGCTTCTTCGAGAACGAGCGTGCCGCCGGCAATCCGGTGACGACGGCGAAGGTCTATAACGACTATGGCGTCGACGAATTGATCGTGCTCGACATCGTGCCGAGCGAGGCCTCGCGTCACCGCGTGGTCGAGATCATCGAGCGGATGTCGGAAGAGATCTTCATGCCGTTCACGGTCGGCGGTGGGGTCAAGACGCTCGATGACGTCAACGCGCTGCTTCGCGCCGGCGCCGACAAGGTCTCGGTGAACTCGGAAGCGGTCCGGCGGCCGGAATTTTTGCGCGAGGCCGCGCGCACCTTCGGCGACCAGTGCATGACGGTGTCGATCGACTACAAGAAGATCAGCCCCAACCACGCCAGCGTCTTCATCGACGGCGGCCGTGAGCACGTAGCCCTCGATCCCATCGAATGGGCGCGGCGCTGCGAGGACCTTCATTGCGGCGAGGTGCTGCTCGGCTCCATCGACCGGGACGGCACCATGAGCGGTTATGACCTCGAAATGATCCACAGGGCTGCAAACGTGCTGAGCGTGCCCTTGATCGTCTCCGGCGGCTGCGGCTCACTGCAGCATGCGATCGATGCGCTGGAGGCCGGCGCGTCCGCCGTGGCGATCTCTTCGATGTTCCTGTTCACCGATCATAGCCCGATCAAGCTGCGCAGCCATCTCTTCTCGCGCGGCCTCGAGGTGCGGGCGAGCTCCAGCAGCAGGAACTAGCATCGTGCAGCTCTCGTTTCAGCGCAATGACCTCGCCGCGTATGTGCGAAAGCAGTTCGAGAATTTGTTCCCGGATGGCGCCGATCTCGGCGATCTGCCGAAATTCGTGGATCTTTCGCTCGGGCGGATCGAGCACTGCTTCTCGCGCGTCAGGCTCAAGGGCTTCTTTGCCAATGGCGAGGCGCGGTTCTCGCATTGGCACTCCGACCAGTACGCGATCTTCCTCTACTACCTCGCAAACACCGCGTTTCGCGAGCGGCCGGGCCATCCTGTTGCCGACAAGGCCTACGCGCTCAACAAAGCCTTGCACGCGCTGGACGCCTTCTACGAGGTGGAGCTGCCCGACGTATTTGCGGTCCAGCATCCGGTCGGTACCGTGCTCGGCCGCGCCAGCTATTCGGACTATTTCATCTGCTATCACAACTGCACGGTCGGCGCGAATCTCGAGAACGACTATCCCTCGTTCGGCCGTGGCATCGTGATGTATGGCGGCAGCCGCGTGATTGGCAAGACCGCCGTCGGCGACAACACCTTCGTGTCGACCGGCGCGATCATCATCGATGGCGGCGCGCTCGCCGCCGACAGCGTGCTGCACGGCATCTATCCGAAGGCCGCTCGCTCGCCGACGTCGCGCAACGTGAGGCGCGAAATTTTCGGCCTGGATGCCTGATCAGGTCAGCCGCTTGAACCCGGAATGGGCGACCGGGCCGCGCAGCAATTGTTTGACGGCCTTCTGGTCCACTGCGATGCGCAGCTCACGGAACACCTCGTTCACGGTTTCCAGATAGCGATCCACATGGGCGTCGGTATGCGCCCACATCGCATAGAACGAGCCGGTGGCCAGGATGCCGCGGTCGAGCATCATCTGCGTGAAGAGGGTGCGCACCTCCTGCGCGTCAGGCAGATCGAAGGCGAAATGCCCGAGCGGCGAGATGCCGGAGACGTGCACCGGCAGGCCGGTTGCCTGCGCAACCTCGGTCCAGCCCTTCTGGATGCGGGTGCCGATGCGCATCAGATGCCTGGCGACATTCTGCTCGCGATGCTTGCGCAGGGTGGCAAGTGCTGCAACCGGACCGACGCGCTCGGTCCACGCGGTGGAGCTGACAAAGGTCTCCTGCGCCGCGTCCATCACCGAGGCGCGGCCGACGATCGCCGCCATCGGAAACCCGTTGGCGATGGCCTTCGCGAACACCGCGATATCGGGGTCGACGCCATAGGCGAGGTGGGCGCCGCCCGAATTGATGCGTAAGCCCGACGTTACCTCATCGAAGATCAACACCGCGCCACAGCGGTCAGCGAGTGCGCGGATACCCTTGATGAAGGCAGGTTCGGGCTCGCTGGAGCGCACAGGCTCCATCACGATCGCTGCGAGCCGCTCGGCGTGGGTGGCAACGATCGCCTCGATCTCGTCGAGCTTGTTGAAATGGAACGGATGCATCAACCCGGCGAGGCCGCGTGGCACGCCCTTGGTATCGAGGCCCGGCAGCAGGTGGCCGTCGAGCGCGGTGGTCTCGCCGAGATTGGCACTGAGATACCAATCGTGCCAGCCGTGATAACCGCAGAACGCCACCATGTCGCGGCCGGTGGCCGCGCGCGCGATGCGGATCGCGATCGCCATCGCTTCGCCGCCGGCGCGGCCGAAGCGGACCATGTCCGCCCAGGGATGCAGCTCGACCAGGAGTTCCGCGAGCTCGATATCCTCGGCGCAATTCAGCGTCGACATCGAGCCCATGTCGATCGCGGTCTTCACCGCGGCGTCGACGTCGGGATCGGCAAAGCCCAGGATGGTGGCGCCGATGCCGCAATAGCTCATGTCGAGGTAGGTCTTGCCGTCGAGGTCGACGACTTCGGCGCCCTTGGCCGACTTGAAGTAGGTCGGCCACTGTCCGGGCAGGAACATCTCGGGCCGTTTGGAGAGCAATTGCGTTCCGCCGGGCATGACCTTGCGCGCGCGCCGGTAAAGCGTTTGGCCAGTGCTCGACATCGCATTTTTCTCCTGCAGGGAAAGCAGGCGGTGGATACCCCAAGCCCCCCGGTCAGGCAAGGTGCCGTGTCCGGCCTCCGCTCGCAATCGAATTGTACAAGCGCGTTCGCCACGGCACCGCCTGTCTTGACGAGGTGACGCGCAGCCACAGAGAGTTCTGCCGCCAAGGCGTCGTCAGGTCGTTGGACCGTTTCCGCGGTCGATCCTTGCCTGCCTGACGTCGTTGACAACGCGGCGATAAAGGGCAAGCGCAGCTTCTGCGCGGTATTTGTAAGCAACGCTGGCCGCTCGCATCCCTTTCTCGGTCGTCGCCTGACGATCCCGTGCAGCCTCCTGGATGGCCCGGGCAAGCTCGACCGGGTCCTCGGGCGGCACGACCCATCCGATGGCCTGCTCACCGAGCACCAGAGCTCCTTCGGAATTTGCCTCTGACGCGACAACGACCGGCCGGCCGACAGCCAGGAGATTGTAGAGGCGGCTCGGAATCGACACGCCGGCGACATTCCGGCGATAGGGTATGATCCAAAGATCCGCTGCGGACAGGAACTCAATGAGCTCATCCTCGGGGACCGGGCTCAGAATCGTGACGTTGGTGAGCTTTTCCCGTGCGAACAGGTCATTCAATTCCTTCCAGCCAACGCCCCATCCGGACAGGATGAAATGAATGTCGCGCTCTGACTGCAGAAGTCTTGCCGCTTCAAACACCGTTGCAGGAGAATGGGTGAAGCCGAGATTACCAGATAGTCCGACGATGAATTTGGAAGCATCCGGAGCGCGGAAACGGCTGGATGGCTCGATCTCCCGATATCCGATGGGGATCAGGGGCCAATTGGGGATGACGTGAAGCGTTTCTGGTTTGACGCCTGGATACTTCAGGATCAGGGGCGGCACGTCCCGTCCGATGACGACGATGGCGTCCAGGCTTCGAAACAGGAGCGTGTTGGCGAAGCGGATGAGCCGAGCCGCAAAGGACTTGGGTTGGATCAGGCCGGCCGCTTCGAGCGCTTCGGGATAGAGATCGTAGATGAGGAGCAGCGTCGTCGCGCGTCGCAGTTTCGCCGCCAGAAGCACAGTGTAAGGCAACGTGAAAGGAGACGTTACGCAGAAGACGACGTCGCTGGATGTGGCTCGTCTCAAGACCGAGAAGAACATCCGCGCGGCCAGCAGGCAAACCGCCGCCGCGCGTTGCACGAGCGCGGACTTGCGCGGGTTCCAGTTTCTGATTTCGACAACGACCGGATTGCTGCGCGGGTCCGCGCTGAGCGAATCGGCGTTGGGCGTGGCGGAAATAACGACAACCTGGTTATCCGCCGCAAGTGTATCGGCGATCATGCCCAGATACACCGCCGTCGTGCTCGTATCCGGAGGATAGAACTGAGTAGCGAGGATCAGCCTTGGAGAATTGTGCATGTGTGAGGGCTGTCTGAAATGTGGAGCTCTGATAGTCGATCTGTCGACCGTTCCGTCGGTATGCTAGCCTGCTCAAAGAATTTCGGAAGCTCGACATAGCATAGGCGCGCACCGCGAAAGCTAGCTATTATTGGCTGCGCAGTACCGTCGCCGAATTGAAGCCATACCCGTTGGACAAATTCAGTTCAAGAAATTCGTCACGACATTCGCTCAAATGCGCCTAGTCAACCAGCATTGCCAAGGCTTGGTCATCTCTGACAGCATGAGAAACTGACCATGCAAGCCCAATCGCTTCAACTGTAATCTGTGCCACTCAAGCACCCATTCTGGTCATTCAACGAGTGAAACATCGCGACACGGAAGCTATTCACGCGAAGCTGGACGAGCTCCTTGAGGTCAACGGCGATGCCAAGAATGAATTCATGAGCATCGACGCAGAGGAGGTCGAGCGCGAAAGTCCGAACCTCCTGGCAAGGCACAGGCTCGCCAGCGGAACCGCCGGGCCTGTCAGTTAGAAAAGCAATACTACGGCTTGTGCGTCGGCCTGGTTGTCTGGTCCGGCATGACGACGCGGTATGAACGGCCATTCGTCATCGGGTCACTGTTGTCGCTCGACGAAAAGACGAAACCCTGGCCTCGCCAATGTGAGAAACGGCCCATTCCAAGCTTCATAATGTCAGCGTGTGAGCTGTGAGGTGGGCCGAGGGGCTTGTCGTCTTCGTACATCATTACGGACGAGCGCTCGTTATCGTCCTCGGAATCCGCTTCGCCCAATCGCGCGCCTTTGGGAACCCAGGTATGTGCGACCACAGCATGGCGCGAGTCTCCCAATCGCTCGAAGCTTTGAAGGATAACACTCACGTTTCCTGAGAGGTGATAGGAATACTTGAAATAAGAGGCGAGCACGAAATAACCGATGATGCCGGCTATCGCTAATGCCCATTTCAGTTTTCGACTCACTTGCATGGCGATGGTCCATTGTGAAGCCTTACGCAGCTATCACAAGTAGAATGGATTTTCTGTCACTTGGCCGACATGGACGGAGGGCCCGTGAACGGTGGGCTTTTCGGCAAGTCGTGGGGAGAACGAAATCATATTCGCAAACGCATCAAATACCCCGAAATAAGTAGTAGGCGAGGGGATCGTCACCCGGGTTCGATGAGACCCCATCGCTGCATAGCCATATTCTCCAGCGCTGCTTCCGCAGTCTGGTAGTGGGGAGCAAGCGCTTGCGAACAGATTCCCGCGCTCGGTGGTCAGCGCACTCACTGCGCCGCTGGTGCGGCGGAGGGCCGGGAGTTCATGGTCCATGGGCGGATGGCTGCGCTCGTACTTTCTCTGGAGACAATTGCGCCAGCGACTCCCACGCCCAATACGTACAGCCATCCTGCATGGAAGTCGAACAGATGTGAGTTAACGAGACTGCTCAGAAAATTCTGGGCCACGACAGACAAGCCGATCCACTCGATCAAGCCGCGCCCGCGAAACAAAAACAGATGAGCGCCCCACATCGAGAATAGAATGATGCAGCCAAATAATCCCCATTGAATAGCAACATACAGTGTCTGATTGTGCGGATTGCGGATCTTGTCAGCCCAGGGGCCGCTTTTGCCCTCTGCAAGTCTATCGAATAATTCTTTGGTCGATCCCGTGCCGTGTCCGAGGATTGGGCTCGTTGCGATGAACTCCGCCGACTTACTCCAGTAAAGTAACCTCTGACCCGTTGAAGTGGCGATATCCGATTGATCATTCTGTTTGAGTTCGACAACGGTCTGCAGAAGGCGAGCGCGCAAGTATGGGGATGTGAACGCGGTTAACGCGACCACACCAACAACGATAACAAGGAATTTCAGCGCGGCCTGGCGGCTCAAATATCTGACCGCAAAGACCGCTGCCAGGAACGGTAAATAAAGAAATGCCGTTCGCGCAAGCGCGATAAAGGCCAGGTTGGCGACAAATCCGGTTAACAGAGCGGCGGACCCGAACGCCAGCAGAGTTCGCCGTTTTTCAAAGAGCGCTAACAGGAGTGGAGCAAGCGCACAGACGCAGAGCGCAAACGCTTGCGTTTGGTCGATGCTGTTTCTGACCGGAACGCCAGCCTCGTTTCCTGAAATTCGCCAGCTCGGCGCAAAGTAAACGATCCAGGAAAGCCCCATCAAAATTGTGCATGAGGCAAGAAAAGCGATAAAGACCCAGTGGGCGCGATGCGAGCGCTCGAAATGATACAGGAGCAAAGGGATAACCGCGAGCTTGGCTACCGGTGCAAGGCCCTGCAGTCGCACCTCCCACGTATCATCGGCCCAGAACAAACCCAGCAGAGCGAGCGCAACAAGCGCCAGAGGCAGATAGCTAGCTGGTCGTTTAAGCGAACGCCAGAATGGTCGCCAGTCGATCGTTGGAAGTAGACAGATAAGCCAAACGACCACGAACACACTGACAGCCGTCGTTGACCATGGAAGAGCGGCCGCCGTAAGGGCTGGATAAAGGTCCACGCATAGCAGCCAAAACCAAGAACGCGGCCACAACGCCACACGCCGCAGGATCGTCTCTGATCGCCGAACTGCCGATACCGAATCTGACATAATGAAACGCAAAACAACGTGGCGGGATCAGCTAGTGCGCGGATTCTTATTCGTAATCCTTTTGGAACTGGAGCACAACTAACAAAATAGCTCGCTAAAGGACGAAAGACAGCGAGCACCGTTTGTGGACTTAGACCGCTCGTAGCCGTCGGATTATCGAGTGCGCTTCAAGCTTCGGTTGCGCAAGCGTTTCAATGACGGCCGGGCTTGGAGCCGTGGCTGCGCATCCGATCCAAATTTCGCCTTCGGTCCTGATGTTTCGGGTGAGAAAACCGGCTTATGCCGCCATTCGCGGCAGCCAAGGGGTTCGAAATTTGCTGTAATCAAGGCGAGGAACAAGCTATTCGATGACCTCGCGAATTCCGACGACGAGGTCCGCTCTGGAATCGAACTGTACAAGAATGGCGTACGTCTTGGACCGGCACGCAGCAATCACTCGGATGTAGCCAACTTAGATCGAGGCCGTCGTTCACGTCGGCGCGACGATGTTCAAGCGACAATACTGATCCCGTGACAAACGGTAGAGCGCATTGGCGGGTCAGGCCGCCGAAATCTGAAAAAGCCACATTAGCATCGTGTGCCAAGTGCCGCGCCAAGTGCCGCTGGAAGAAATTTGGTCCGCGTATGATTACAAGATTGATTTCAAGAAATGCTCGAGGTTACCATCCCTAAACAAATACCCCTTTATCCCTGCTGCCTGTGCTGCCTCTAGATCAGTGAGCTTGTCTCCTATGAGAATGCTTCGACCGACATCCACCGGAAACTGGTCCAGGAGATCGTTGATCATGCCCGGTGCGGGCTTACGCCGATAGCTTGCTTGACGATACCGCTCTATTGGCGCTTCGGGATGATAAGGGCAGTACTCGAATGCATCTATGTGAGCTCCGATTCCAGCTAAATCGTTCGCCATCCACTCATGTAGCGCTTCAACATGGCTTTCTTCGTAGAGACCTCTGGCTACGCCAGATTGGTTCGTAATCACGAATACAAAATAGCCAGCATCATTGGCGACCTTTACCGCTGCCCGTGCGCCATCTATCCACTTTAGCTTGCTAATTTCAAAGACGTAGCCGCAATCTTCGTTCAGCACGCCGTCTCGATCGAAGAAAATTGCTGGTCTCTTCATCTTGCTGCCTTAACGCGCGGGGCACTATCATGCCAAAACTGCCTTAGCCGCGAAATTGGAATCTTGGCCGTGCACAGGAGTGTCGGATCGTGGCGATTTTTCCGGCGGTCTGATCGCCGAAGTCAATCCCGGCCTCGTCGATCCAGTCGTTGCAAGTCTGGAGGCGAGACGATCGAGAACGCCACACCCTACGATATTGCTCTACACTTCCATGCGATCTGCTGATGCAGCATGTCTTATTGCGTGGCTGCGAGGGCAGGAATGTTTCAGGATCGTACCATGCTGCGACAAGATCTTGTTATCTGCGAATTCTGCGAATATGGAAATGGTTCGCCGGTATCAGTGCCAATGTGTTGGCTGCCACGAACGCTATTCGCTCAAGATGGTTCCCAGCCTATCGCAAGTAGCTTCGTCGGCGGAGCTAACAGTGGCCGGCCAATCCGTTCCCAGGTCGAAATTTGGCCCGTCGCCTTCAGGCACGCCTCGATCCAGCGTTCAGGCAAGGGAATCAAGCCAGGTGATCTGCCGAGGCCAGCGCGGTGACGCGCGATGAGATTTGGGACGGTGATCGGTTTCGGGTCCGACACGATAAAAGTCTCTCCCCGTGCTCGGGGGTTGCTCAAGGCGGTTTCGACTGCCAAGTTGAAATTCTGAATCGACAATATGGATCGTTGTGCGGTTAGTGCTCCGAACGGGAGCGGGACCGGCAGCCGTGAAAGCCGGTGGACGAGAGCGAAATTTCCTTTCTCACCCTCGCCATAAATTACAACCGGTCGCAAGATGGTGAACGAAATGCCGGCCGCGCGAATGGCCTGTTCGCCGGCAAATTTGGATCGTCCATACGCATTGCTTGGTGTTGGAAAATCATCTTCAGTCAGGTCATGATCCGCGCAAGGACCGGACTGGGCGGCGATGGAAGAAATGAACACCAAATGTCTCGTTGCGCCGAGAGATATGGCGCGCGCCAGCGCCGATGTCGCGCGGTGGTTGATGCGATCGTAAAGGGCGTCACCAGCGTGCTTGTGAGCGATGCCCGCAAGATGAACCACAGCGTCGCATTGGTCCAGAAGGGGGCACCAATCGAACAGCTTCGAGATATCCGGCAACGGAACTGAAGCAACGTTCGGATTCTCGAAGGTGGGTGCCGTCCTCGATGCGGCAACCACCCTGTATCCCCGCGTGGCAAGGAACGGAACCAGGTGCCGCCCGATAAACCCGTCGGCGCCCGTTACAAGCACCCTGGGTTTTTCTGCATTGGGGCTATTGTGCGAGCCGGACGCGGCGGAACGCATTTGCGCGTCGGCTGGGCCGTAGGCAGGCATCGTTTGTGAGGTCACCCGCACAGGGATATCCATTTTCCGCCGAGTTTCCTGCATATCCTGCGAACAAGACTCTTGGATCAGTTGAATGATACTCACCTCAATATAGCCGCACGGCTCATCTCAAGGCAACCGAGGGTTTAGCCACGGGTTCCCACGACGCCAGCTTAAGCAGAATTGTCCATAAGGCTCGGATGGCAGCTTGACCAGGGACCTCTACGGTCGGTCTTACCATCGGGCCGTTCTAAAGCGATATGATCGGCCGCCGCATTCAAGGTGAAGAAGATTGGCAGAACGAACCCAAAAAAAGTCGAACAAAAAAGCAAGCAAGGCTAGCTGCGCTCGTCCGCGATCACCTTGCCGTCGTTCGGCAGCGAGCCGGCCGCGACCAGTTCGACATTTCCGCCGAGCTTGGTCACTGCGCGCAGGCTTGCCGCGAGTTCGCTCTGAAGTGTTTCACCGGCCGCCGCCGTTTCTGCCTTCAGCGTCATCAGATCGCTCTCGCCGGAACGCGTGACGACGAGGCGTAGCCTTCCGAGTTGCGGATGGCGCTTGCCGATCTCGGCGATCTGCTCGGGGCGCACGAACATGCCCTTGACCTTGGTGGTCTGGTCGGCGCGGCCCATCCAGCCCTTGATGCGCATGTTGGTGCGTCCGCACGGGCTTGCGCCCGGCAGCGCCGCCGTGAGGTCGCCGAGTGCGAGGCGGATCCACGGATGCTGCGGATCGAGCGAAGTGACGACGATCTCGCCGACGTCGCCGGGTGCTACGGGATCGCCGGTGCCGGGTCGCACGATTTCCATGATCAGGTCCTCGTTGACCACCATGCCATCGCGCGCCGGTGTTTCGAAGGCGATCATGCCGAGGTCGGCGGTGCCGAACGCCTGATAGGCATCGATGCCGCGCGACTTCACTTCATCCTGCAGCGATATCGGAAACGCCGCGCCTGATACCAGCGCGCGCTTGATCGAGGAGACGTCGCGGCCTGCGCTGGCGGCGGCGTCGAGCAGGATCTTGAGGAAATCAGGCGTGCCGCTGTAGCCGACCGGGCGATAGGCCTCGATCAGCTCGAACTGCTGCTCGGTATTGCCGGGGCCGGCCGGAATCACCGCACAGCCCAGCGCCCGCGCCGAGGCGTCGAAGATGAAACCGCCGGGCGTCAGGTGATAGCTGAAGGTATTGAGCACGACGTCGCCGGGCCGGAAGCCCGCGGCGAATAGCGCCCGCGCGCCGCGCCAGGGGTCGGTGTGAACGGGCTCGGGCTCGAAGATCGGGCCGGGCGAGGTGAACAGCCGTCCGAACGAGCCCAAAGGACCGGCCACGAACCCGCCGAAGGGCGGAGCGGCCTTGTGCAGGGCGGGGAGTTCCGACTTGCGTAGCACTGGAAGGCGCGCCAGCACGGCCCGGCTGGTCACAGAAGCGGGGTCGATGCCCTTGAGCCGCTCGGCATAGGCTGGCGCGGCCAGTGCCTTGCGCAGCACGTCCGGCAGGCGAGAGAACAGCTCAGCCTCGCGTTTGGCCGGCTCGCGGGTTTCAAGGGTGTCATAGTGATCGGTCATGGCTGATGATCCCGCAAGAAGGGGCCGATTGCGCAGAGCCGCCGGCGTGCTATCAGACGGCGGCTACCGGTGTTGCTCGTGTTCCAGAGGACGCAATGGTTGAAGGACATACCGCTGCGGCAGGAGACGGTGCCGTTTCGGCCGATATCGTCGCCAGGCTGAAGCTTCGCATGGTCGATCAATGTCTGCCGCTGTGGTCGACCGAAGGCTGGGACGACAAGTCGGGCAGCTTTATCGATCGGCTCGACCGCGACGGCCGTGCAGACCGCCTGGCGCCGCGCCGGGTGCTCGTGCAGGCGCGCCAGATCTATTGCTACGCAAAGGCCGCGCAAATGGGCTGGTATCCGGAGGGGCGCGCGATCGCGCTGAAGGGGCTGGAGCATCTGCTCGCCAAGGCGAAGGCGCCCGATGGCAAGCCCGGCTTTGTCCATACGCTGACGCCTGACGGCGCCGTGCTGGACCCGCTGCGCGATTCCTACGACCATGCCTTCGTGCTGCTCGCACTTGCAACCGTCCATGGGCTCGATCGCGATGCGCAGATCCGCACCGAGATCGACGCGCTGTGTCATTTCATCGAGACGGAGCTGCGCTCGCCGCATGGCGGGGTTCACGAAGGATTGCCGGTGTCGCTGCCGCGGCGGCAGAACCCGCAGATGCATCTGTTCGAAGCGATGATCGCGGCGTTCGACGCGACGCACGATACCGTGTTCCAGAACAGGGCCGGGAATTTCTTCAGCCTGTTTCTGGCCAACCTCTACGACAAGCAGCGCCAGGTGCTCGGGGAGTATTTCGAGGAAGACTGGTCGAAGATCGAGCCCGTCAGCGTCGAGCCGGGGCATCAGGCGGAATGGACTTGGCTCTTGAAGGGCTTTGAACGCATCACCGGCTGCCCGACGGGACGCTACCGCGGCGAATTGCTGGCGACCGCGCTGCGCTATCGCGACGAAGCGACCGGCTGCCTGGTCGACGAGGGCGCCGCCAACGGCAATATCAGGCGCCATACGCGCCGGCTGTGGCCGCAGACCGAGATCGCCAAGGCGTGGATCGCGCAGGCCGAGGCGGGCGAGGCGGGGGCCGCGGACGAAGCACGCGCGGCGCTGTCGCGGCTCGAACGGCATTACCTCAGCCATCCCGTGGCGGGCGGCTGGTACGACCAATTCGATCGCGACGGCAACTCGCTGGTTACGACGATCCCTGCTTCTTCGTTCTATCATGTTCTCTGCGCGGTTGCCGAAGCGGAGCAGGTGCTCGGCTGAGCATTTGATTCTTGTTTTGACGCGTTTTCTTCACGCGAACCGGTCTCCATCCCCGAATCAAGTCCGAGGACGTGCTTCGCTCGAAAACGCTATGGTTCACAGCCACCGCTTTCGCCGCTTGAAGCTTTTCAGGTTCTTGAAGCTCTTGCGCTGATCGCCGGCGCCGCCGAGGTAGAATTCCTTGACGTCCTCGTTGTCGCGCAATTCGTCGGCGGTGCCGTCGAGCACCACCTTGCCCTGCTCCATGATGTAGCCGTGGCTCGCGACCGACAGCGCCGCGCGCGCGTTCTGCTCCACCAGCAGGATGGTGACGCCGAGGTCGCGGTTGATTGCCTTGATGATCCCGAACACCTCCTTGACGAGGAGGGGGGACAGGCCCATCGAGGGCTCGTCCATCAGGATCATCTTGGGCCGCGCCATCAGCGCGCGGCCGATCGCCAGCATCTGCTGCTCGCCGCCAGAGAGATAGCCGGCGAGGCCGGTACGCTCCTTCAGTCGCGGGAAATACCTGAACACCATGTCGATGTCGGCGCCGATTTCGTTGTCGGTGCGGGTAAAGGCGCCGAGCTTCAGATTTTCGATCGACGTCATGTCGGATATGATGCGGCGGCCTTCCATCACCTGAAAGATGCCGCGGCGGACGATCTTGTCGGGGTCGATGCCGTTGATGCGCTCGCCGTCGAAAAGGATCTCGCCGCGGATGACTTCGCCGTCCTCGGTCTTGAGCAGGCCCGAGATCGCCTTCAGCGTCGTCGACTTGCCGGCGCCGTTGGCGCCGAGCAGGGCGACGATCGCGCCCTTGGGCACGTCGAGGCTGAGGCCGCGCAGCACCAGGATGACCTTGTCGTAGACCACCTCGATGTTGCGGACGCTGAGGAGCGGCGCGGCGGCTTGCGCTGCCGGTGCGGGACGATTGATTTCGGTTGCTTCGCTCATATTGACCTCCCGCTGTCGTCACCCGCGAAGGCGGGTGACCCAGTATTCCAGAGGCGCCTGCGATCGACCGAGACGCTGCGGCGTACTGGATCCCCCGCTTTCGCGGGGGATGACAGCCTGCTTGTTGATAGTCCTTACCAGCCGAGCCACTCGGGCTTGCGCGGCAGGTCGATCGTTTTCACCTTCTCCATCTTGATGCCGCCGTTCTTGACGAGATCATTGAGCGGGGCGTCGGTCGCGCCTGCGACCTTCATGCGATAGAGATCGACCTTGAGCGTGCCGCGGTGGTCCGTCTCGGTGAAGGTTGAGGGATTGCAGATGCCTTCGGCTCCGGCGGGCACCCAATCCTTCTTCTGATAGAAGCCCTTCTTGACGTTCTCGCCGGTGGCGCCGCCGTTCTTGGCAGCCCATTCGACGGCTTCCTTCATGTAGAGCGCGGTGCAGACGCCGGCGATGTAATGCACGGGGCGGTAGGTGGTACCGGCCGCGTCCGACATCTTGGAGATTTCCATGAAGGTCTTCATGCCGGGTGCGTTGCCGCCCCACGCTACCGCGGTGCGCAGCGGGAACACCACGCCATCGGCGGCAGCGCCTGCAGCCTTGGCGGCGTTCTCGTCCATGCCCCAGACGTTGCCGAGGAACTGCACGTCGACGCCGGCGGCCTTGCAGGCGTTGAGCACGGAGATGTTGGAGCCGGCGGTATTGCCCAGATAAGCGTAGTTCGCGCCCGAGCTCTTCAGGGTCAGGCACTGCGCGCTGTAATCGCCGGGCGTCAACGCGAACACGATCGGCGGCAGCAACTCGAAGCCGAGTTCGGCCGCAATCGCTTCACCGGCGGCCTTCGGCGCGTTCGGATAGGGGTGGTTTGCACCCATATGGACGAACTTCGGCTTGCCGGGCTTGCCCTTGGACTTCCAGTCCTCGGCGGCCCAGGTCAGCATGCCGCGAACCGCGTCCGAGTAGCTCGGTCCGTAGAAGAAGTTGTAGGGGGCAGGCTTGGCCTTGCCGCCGGCGCCGGTCGGATCGGAGAGTGCTGCGGCATAGGATGCCGAAATATCCGGGATCTTGTCCTGCGCCAGGAATCCCGTCAGCGCTTCGGTGTCGGCGGTGCCCCAGCCGAGAATGGCGGCGACCTTGTCGGAACCAGACCATTTCTTGTACTGGGCGATGGCGCGCGGCACCTGGTAGCCGTAGTCGACGGTATCGACATTGACCTTGGCGCCGTTGATGCCGCCGCTCTTGTTGATCCACGCATAGGTATCCGCGACACCCTGTCCGAACGGCGTTCCGACGTCGGAGGTCGGGCCCGAATAATCCGCGAGATGTCCCAGCGAGACCGGGGCTTGGGCTTGGGCCTGGGACGTCGTCGCTGCGCCCGCCAGCAGGATCGCGAGCGAGGCGGTGCTCAGTAGAGTCTTCATCGTCATGGACATAATCCTCCGGTTGCTTCTCGAGGTCTTCTTATTGTCGATCCCGTTCCGACCTCAATGCGAGAACGGGTAGAGTTTCCAGTACGCCTTGATCTGCCGCCAGCGATGCGCGAGTCCGTCTGGTTCGAAAACCAGAAAGACGATGATGATGATGCCGATCGCCATCTCGCGCAGGAAAGCGATGTTGTTCTTCAATCCCAGGAACTGGTCGATCGGACTGCCGCGCAGTGCGACGCTGAGCCATTCCATCGATTCCGGCAGCAGCACCATGAAGGCGGTGCCCATCAGCGTGCCCATGATCGAGCCGAGCCCGCCGATGATGATCATCGCAAGGAAGATGATCGAGCGGTCGATGCCGAAACCTTCGTTGGAGACGACCTGATTATAGTGCGCATAGAGCGCGCCGCCGACGCCGGCAAAGAAGGCGGCGAGGCCGAACGACAGCGTCCGGTACTTGGTCAGGTTGATGCCCATGATCTCGGCGGACAAATAATGGTCGCGCACCGCCACCAGGGCGCGTCCGTCGCGCGAACGGATCAGGTTCGTGACCAGGAGATAGCAGACGACGACATAGGCCAGCACGACATAGAAATACTGCTTATCGCCGCGCAGCATGTAGCCGAAGAGCGAGAACGGCTCGGCGCTGGCGGGAACGCTGCCGCCGGTGAACCATTCGGCGCGGGCAAAGAAGTCGAGCAGGATGTATTGCGCCGCCAGCGTCGCGATCGCGAGATAAAGCCCTTTCAGCCGCGCGGCAGGCAGGCCGAAGATCAGGCCGACGGCCGCCGTCACGACGCCTGCCAGCGGGATGCAGAAGAAAACGGGAATCCCGAACCGGTTCGAGAGATAGGCCGACGTGAAGGCGCCGAAGCCGAAGAAGGCGGCGTGGCCGATCGAGATCTGGCCGGTGAAGCCGACGACGATGTTGAGGCCAAGGGCTGCGATGCCGAAGATGCCGATCTGGATCAGGAGGCTGAGGATGTATTCGTTGACGACGTGAGGCGCAAAGCAGACCAGGACGATGCCTGATATCATCGCGTTGCGGCTGGTCGTGGTCGGAAACACGGTGGTATCCGCCGCATAGCTGGTGCGGAAATCGCCGGCGGGAATGAGCGTCTGGCTTGCCATGATTGCTTATACCCGCTCGATGTCTTTGGTGCCGAACAGGCCGTATGGCTTGATCATCAGGATAATGATGAGCGCATAGAACGGCGCGATCTCGTAGAGATTGCCCCAGTGCAAATATTCGCTGTCGAGAAAATGCGCGAAGTTTTCCAGAAGTCCGATGATGATGCCGCCCAGCACCGCGCCGCCGACGCTGTCGAGACCGCCGAGGATCGCCGCCGGAAATACCTTGACGCCGTAGGCGGAAAGCCCGGCCGAGACGCCGTTGACGACGGCCACCACCACACCCGCGACGGCGGAGACGGTGGCTGAAATCGCCCAGGCCATGGCGAATACGCTTTTCACGGAGATGCCGAGCGATTGCGCCACCTGCTGGTTGAACGCGGTGGCGCGCATCGCCAGACCATATTTGGAGAGACGGAAAAACCAGGCCATCCCGATCATCATCGCTACCGAGACCGCGAGGCTCATCAGATAGACGGTCTGCACCTGCAGTCCGAGGATGTTGACGTTCTGGGTCTGGAAGACGCGCGGGAACGGCTGCAGATTGACGCCGAAGATCCATTTCATCAGCGCGGCAAATACCGTCGACAGCGCGATCGTCACCATGATCACGGAAATGATCGGCTCGCCGATCATCGGGCGCAGGATGACGATCTGGATGGCGATGCCGAACAGGAACATGAAGACCAGCGTGATCGGCATGCCCAGATAAAACGGCACCTGATACTTGGTGAGCAGCCACCAGCACACCCAGGCGCCGACCAGCAGCAGTTCGCCCTGCGCGAAGTTCACGACCTGCGTCGCCTTGTAGATCAGCACGAACGACATCGCGACCACGCCATAGAGCGTGCCGACCACGAGGCCGTTGACCAGAAGCTGGATCAGGAGCTGGGTGTTCATGCAAACTCACCGAACGTACGAGCTGTCATCGCCGGGCTTGACCCGGCGATCCATCGCCCGAAGAAGCGCTTTTTCGGAAGGGGATGGATGCGCGGGTCATGCCCGCGCATGACGAGCGGATTTGCGGCGCCGTTGGCTGAAAACCGCATCATTCCGCGGCCTCCGCCATCGGCGCATCATGGCCGAGATCGATCACCCGGAGGGTGGTGCGGATGCGCTGGGTGGTGCCGTCCTGGAAGCGGATCACGGTGTCGACGGGAATATCGCTCTTGCCGCCATAGATCGCGTCGATGATATCTGCGTATTTCTCGTTGATGACGCTGCGGCGGACCTTGCGGGTGCGGGTCAACTCGCCGTCGTCGGCGTCGAGTTCCTTGTAGAGCAGCAGGAAGCGCGAAATGCGTTGCGCCGGTGGCAGCGTGGCGTTGACGCCCTCGACCTCCTTGCGCAACAGCGCATAGACCTCGGGGCGCGAGGAGAGGTCGGTATAGGTCGTGAACGAGATCCGGTTCTTCTCCGCCCATTTCGAGATGATCGAGAAGCGGATGCAGATCATCGCCGCCAGCGTGTCGCGGCCGGCGCCGAGCACCACCGTTTCGGCGATGTAGGGCGAGAACTTCAGCTTGTTTTCCAGGTATTGCGGCGAGAAGCGCTCACCGCGCGAGGTCTCAGCGAGATCCTTGATGCGGTCGATGACGACGAGTTGCCGGTCGGCGTTGAAATAGCCGGCGTCGCCGGAGTGCATCCAGCCGTCCTTCATGTCGGCGGCCGAGGCTTCCGGATTCTTGTAGTAGCCAAGGTACATGTTGGGATGACGCACCACGATTTCGCCGACGCCGTTGACGTCAGGGTTATCGACGCGGATCTCGATATCGGCGGCCATCGGCACGCCGGTGGTATCCGGATCGACCTTGTCGAAAGGATGCAGCGTGTAGGCGCCGAGCAGTTCGGTTTGGCCATAGAGGGTGCGCAGCGGCACGCCCATGGCCCGGAAGAACTTGAAGGTATCCGGCCCGAGCGCGGCGCCACCGGTCGCGGCCGAGCGCAGCCGCGTGAAGCCGAGCCGGTCGCGCAACGCGCGGAACAGGAGCTGGTCGGCCAGTATCGAATGCTTGCCCTGCGCCAGCGCCGAGAGTCCGGTCTTCATGCCGATATCGAAGAGTTTCTGCTTGAGCGGCGAGGAGTCCATCACGCCGGCGCGCACATCGGCGGCGATCGATTCCCAGAGCCGCGGCGCGAACAGCACGAAGGTCGGCGCGATCTCGCGGAAATCGTGCATCATGGTCTCGGGCTCTTCGACGAAGTTGACCTTCATCCGGCAGAGCAGTCCTTTGCCGAGCGCGTAGACTTGTTCCATGATCCAGGGCAGCGGCAGCACCGAGACGTATTCGTCGTCCGGTCCCTTCGGATCGAACGCCAGATAGGTCGCGCAATGCTTGAGGACGCGTCCGGACGCAAGCATCGCCAGCTTGGGGTTCGCCGTCGTGCCCGAGGTGGTGCAGAGGATGGCGACATCCTCACCGCGGGTCTCGTCGACCAACCGGTCGTAAATACCGGGCTCGCGCGCGGCGCGGTCGCGCCCCATCGTGACGAGTTTTCCGGCTTCCATCAGCCGCGGGTCGTCGTACTTCCGCATGCCGCGCGGATCGGAATAGACGATGTGCTTGAGGTTCGGCGCGCGGTCGGCCAGCGCCAGCAGCTTGTCGACCTGCTCTTCGTCTTCGGCGAACACCAGTTTGGCGTCGCCATAGCTGAGCAGATAGGCGGCTTCCTCATCCAGCACGTCGCGATAGAGGCCGAGGCTCATGGCGCCGATGGCATGGGTTGCGATTTCCGCCGCCACCCAGTCCGGGCGATTGTCGCCGATGATGCCGATGACGTCGCCGCGGCCGAGACCCAGCTCGATCATGCCGAGCGCGAAATCATGCACGCGGGTCTGATAGTCGTTCCAGGTGAAGACGCGCCACAGCCCGAGGTCCTTTTCGCGTAGCGCGATCTCGCCGCCGTGCTCCCTCGCATTGAGGCGCAACAGTTTTGGATAGGTGTCGGCTTGGGCGGCGCGTCCGGCGTAATCCATCATGCCGCGCTCTCCCGCGGCGCCGGCGTATCGTCGGGATCGACCAGGACCTCATCCTCTTCGCCGAGATAGGCACGCTTCACATGGGGATCGGCGAGAACGGAAGCCGGATCGCCTTCGGCGATCTTGCGGCCGAAATCCAGCACCATGACGCGGTGGGAGATATCCATCACCACGCCCATGTCGTGCTCGATCATCATGACGGTCATGCCGAACTCTTCGTTGAGATCGACGATGTAGCGCGCCATGTCCTCCTTTTCCTCGAAGTTCATGCCGGCCATCGGCTCGTCGAGCAGGATCAGCTGCGGCTCCAGCGCCATCGCGCGGGCGAGCTCGACGCGCTTGCGCAGGCCGTAGGGCAGGGTGCCGGCGGTCGCCTTGCGCACCGACTGCAGGTCGAGGAAGTCGATGATCTCCTCCACCTTGCGGCGGTGCTCCAGTTCCTCGCGCCGCGCGCCGGTCAGCCAGTACAGCGAGCCCGTGATGAAGTTGTTCTTCAGGAGATGGTGCCGCCCGACCATGATGTTGTCGAGCACGCTCATATGGTGGAACAGCGCCAGGTTCTGGAAAGTGCGGCCGATGCCCAGCCGGGGGCGCGCGTTTGGATTGAGGCCGGTAATGTCCTTGCCGCGGTAGAACAGCTGGCCTTCGGTCGGCTTGTAGCGGCCCGAAATGCAATTGACGATTGAGGTCTTGCCGGCGCCGTTCGGGCCGATGATCGAGAACAATTCGCCCTCGTTCACGCCGAAGGAGACTTCGGTCAGCGCACGGACGCCACCGAAGCGCAGAGACACCCCGCGCACTTCCAACGTGTAAGCCACTCATTCCCTCCAGATACGGCGCTTGAGCAGCGCTCTTTATCTATCGTTGCACTCGATGCGATCCTACATCGACGGTGAGGGGCAAGCCATCCGACTATCGGTAGCGGCCGATGCCCGCGTCACGCGTGGTAGCGTCGCACCCTCGCCACCGCGCCATAGGCCGCGCGCACCGAGGTGGCTCTCCTTAGGGCAATGCGATAGTTTGAAATGTCTTTTGCCTGACAATTGGTCGGGAAATTTCGCCAGGCTGCACTTCTGTTGCAGTGCAGCACAGGAATCGATGGGGACGCGACGGTCGATGCGATCATGATTGCTGCGGATTACCTCAAGCGCATCGCGGCCTGGTCGCGCGAACTGAACGAACGGGAAATCGAGGTCGCCCGCGCTGGCATCGTGGAGAAATCCTATCGCGCCAATGAGCATATTTTCATGCGCGGCGATGCCTTCGACTACTGGACCGGGATCGTCACGGGTCTTGCCCGCATGAGTACCGTGTCGAGCGGCGGCAAGGCTGCGACTTTCGCCGGCCTCACGGCGGGCGCCTGGTTTGGCGAGGGCTCGGTGCTGAAGGGCGAGCCGCGCCGTTACGACGTGGTCGCGTTGCGCGATACCAGGCTGGCACTGATGGATCGCAACACCTTCTTCTGGCTGTTCGAGAACAGCGTCGCGTTCAACCGCTTTCTGGTCCGGCAGCTCAACGAGCGGCTCGGCCAGTTCATCGGCGCGGTAGAACATGGCCGCACGCTCGATGCCACCAGCCGCGTCGCGCGCTCGATCGCCTCGCTGTTCAACCCGATTCTCTATCCGGACATGACGCGCCATCTCGAGATCACGCAGGAAGAAATCGGAGCGCTTTCCGGTATTTCGCGGCAGAACGCCAACCAGTGCCTGAAGCGGCTGGAGAAGGAAGGCTTGCTGCGGCTCGAATATGGCGGCGTCACCATCATCGAACTCGAACGCCTGCGCCATCATGGCGAATAGGCGGGGGTCATGCCGCCGTTCCGCATGGATGCCGAGGCCCCCGCCGGCGTTGCGATCAGACCTCCAGCCATTCCTTGCGGATGGCGGTGTTGTCCCTGAGTTCGGCCGGCGTGCCTTCGAACACGATGCGGCCGTGACCCATCACATAAAGCCTGTGCGAGATCCGCATTGCGATCGACAGCTTCTGCTCGACCAGCAGGATGGCGACGCCGCGGCGGGCAATTTCGGCGAGGAGATCGCCGACCTGATGCACAATGAGCGGTGCCAGCCCCTCGGTCGGCTCGTCGATCATCACCAGTTCGGGGTCGCCCATCAGGGTGCGACAAATCGTCAGCATCTGCTTTTCGCCGCCCGACATCACGCCGGCCGCCGTATCGGCACGCGCGGCGAGATTGGGGAACATCTGCAGCATGTCCTCCAGCCGCCACTTGCCCGGCTTGCGCGGGTCCTTGACGCCAAGCATCAGGTTCTGCCGCACCGTGAGACCGGGAAAGATGTCGCGGTGCTCGGGAACGTAGCCGAGCCCGAGATGTGCTATCTTGTAGCTCGGCAGGCCCGCAATATTGCTGCCCTTGAACAGAATGGTGCCCTGCGGCGGAACTTCGCCCATGATGGCCTTGACGGTGGTGGAACGGCCGACGCCGTTGCGGCCGAGCAGACTGACCACCTCGCCGGCGTCGATCTTGATATCGACGCCCTGCAGGATGTGGCTCTTGCCGTAATAGGCGTGCAGATCCCTGACCTCGAGC
Organism: Bradyrhizobium sp. SRL28; assembly: GCF_018596315.1. Lineage (GTDB taxonomy): Bacteria > Pseudomonadota > Alphaproteobacteria > Rhizobiales > Xanthobacteraceae > Bradyrhizobium. The sequence goes on from NZ_JAHEAG010000035.1 coordinate 64,753, forward strand.
ATCATGCCGCTTCCTCGCCGAGATAGGCTTCCTTGACCTTCGGATTGCCGCGGATTTCCTCCGGTACCCCCGAAGCGATGATCTGGCCGTACACCAGCACCGAAATCTTGTCGGCAAGGCCGAACACCACGCTCATGTCGTGCTCGACGATCAGCAGGGTGCGCCCTTCGGTGAGGCGGCGGATCAGCGCCACCGCGCGTTCGGTTTCGGCGTGGCTCATCCCGGCGGTCGGCTCATCCAGCAGAATGACATCGGCGCCGCCGGCGATGGTGATGCCGATCTCGAGCGCGCGCTGCTCGGCGTAGGTCAAGAGCCCGGCCGGCACGTCGCGCCGGGCGGTGAGGTTGATATCCTCGAGGATCCGCGCCGTCCGCTCCCGCACTTCCGGCAGTCTGTCGACGTTCTTCCAGAAGGCGTAGCGGTGGCCGGTGGCCCACAGCACCGCGCAGCGCAGGTTCTCCCACACGCTCATATTGGCGAAGACGTTGGTGACCTGAAAACTGCGCGACAGCCCGCGACGGTTGATCTGATAAGGCGCGAGCCCCGAGACCACTTCGTCGCGCAACAGGACGCTGCCGGTGGTCGGCAGCATGTAGCCGCTGATCAGGTTGAACAAAGTGGACTTGCCGGCGCCGTTCGGTCCGATCAGGGCATGGCGCTCGCCCTGCGCCACCGTCAGGTTGACGTTGCGGATCACCGACGTGATGCCGAAGCTCTTCTCGACGCCGCGCAATTCGATCGCGGTGCTCATGCGGCGATTCCTTTTTCGCGCGCGACGCTGGTCGCGTCATCCCAGGCGTGCCCGACGAAGGTCCATGTCTTGCGCGCCACCCAGTAGCCGCCGACCAGCAGGATCGCTGCCATCGCCCAGACGTAACGGTTCGCCGCGTCGAAGGGGACGCCAAACGCCTTGATGTGAGAAGCGTCGCCGGAGTGGACGGCATAATAAACAATTATTTCGGTCGCGAGGATGAGGCCGATGAGCATGGCGAGCGTCGGCACGAAAGCGATCAGATAACTGGGCAGCACCCTGCCGAACGTACCGGCCTTCAACAGCGGGCGATGCATCATCAACAGTCCGGTGATGCCGCCTGGTGCGAACAGCACCACCGCGATGAAGATCAGCCCGAAATAGAGTTGCCACACCTGCGTCAGATCGCTGAGGCCGAGCGAAAGAATCGTGACGAAAATCGCCCCCACGATCGGTCCGATGAAGAACCCGACGCCGCCGATATAGGTGGCGAACAGCACGGTACCCGACTGCACGGCGCCGAGATAGGCCGAATTGGCGATTTCGAAGTTGATGGCCGCGAGCGCGCCCGCGATGCCGGCGAAGAAGCCGGAAAAACAGAACGCCAGATAGCGCACCACGTGCGGATCGTAGCCGACGAACTGAACGCGTTCGGGATTGTCGCGAACGGCATTGCACATGCGCCCCAGCGGCGTGCGGGTGAGGGCGTACATCGCGATCACCGCAATCAGGGTCCACGCCGCGACCAGGTAATAGATCTGGATTTGCGGCCCAAAACTCCAGTCGAACAGCCGGAACACCTTGGTGCGGTTGGCGGAGATGCCGGCTTCGCCGCCGAAAAAGGTGCGCAGGATCAGCGCCGACGAGGCGACTAGTTCGGCAACGCCGAGCGAGATCATCGCGAACGCCGTTCCGCTGCGCTGGGTCGAGACCCAGCCGAGCAGCACCGCGAACAGTAATCCGGTCAGTCCGCCGATCAGCGGCACCAGCGGCAGCGGGATCGGCAGCTTGTTGGCGCCGATGATGTTGATGGCGTGGATCACCAGGAAGCCGCCGAGGCCGTAATACACGGCGTGTCCGAACGACAGCATGCCGGTCTGGCCCAGCAGGATGTTGTAGGACAGCGAGAAGATGATCGAGATGCCGATCAGGCTGAACGTGGTCAGCGATCCGCCGGAGCTGAACAGCTTCGGCAGCAGCAGCAGCACGACCGCGGCCCCGACCCACAATCCATAGAATTTGAGTTTTTCGGCGGCGGTCGGATAGGGAGGTGCCACGCTCGAGGTTGTATCGGTCATGTGTCGCGTGTCCCGAGCAGGCCCATGGGGCGGAAGATCAGGATCAGGACCAGCAATAAGTAGGGCATGATCGGCGCGATCTGGGCAATGGTCACGTTCCAGATATCGGCGAGCCAGGTCGCCGCGTAATCGGGACTGAGCGGACCGAAGGCGCCGGACAATGAACCGTTCATCGATACCGCAAACGTCTGCACCAGCCCGATCAGCAGCGAGGCGGCGAAGGCCCCGGGCAGCGAGCCCAGTCCGCCCACCACCACCACCACGAACAGGATCGGTCCGAGCAATCCGGCCATGTTCGCCTGCGTCACCAGCGCGGGACCGGCGATGACGCCGGCGACGGCGGCGAGCGCAGTGCCGACACCGAATACCAGCATGAAGATGCGTCCGACGTTATGGCCGAGATGGCCAACCATGTGCGGATGAGTCAGCGCCGCCTGCACGATCAGGCCGATCCGAGTCTTCTTGAGCGTGATCAGCAGGGCCGCGAAGATAACGATGGAGACCAGCAGCATGAACATTTTGTAAGCGGGGTAGTTGGTCGAGAAGATCGTGAAGGCCGGAAAATCCAGCACCGACGGCACCCGGAAATCGACCGGACTCTTGCCCCAGATGATCTGCACGACTTCCTCGATCGCAAATGCCAGGCCGAAGGTGAACAGCAGTTCGGCGACGTGGCCGTTCTTGTGCACGCGGCGCAGGCCGAAGCGCTCGACAGCGGCGCCGAGCGCGCCGGCCAGCAATGGCGCGATCAAGAGCGCGGGCCAGAAGCCGAACCAGCGGCTGATCTGGAATCCGAAGAACGCGCCGAGCATGTAGAAGCTGGCATGCGCGAAGTTCAGCACGCCGAGCATGCTGAAGATAACGGTGAGCCCGCTCGCCATCAAAAACAGCAGCATGCCGTACAGCACACCGTTCAGTGTGGACATGACGATCAGTTCAAGCACGGCGCACCGCCTGGGGAATAAGGGACGCGTCCGCCCCGGAGGTCGGGGCGGACGGGCTACGCGTGAATGGTTACTTCGGTCGTTCCATCTTGCAGGTTGTCGGCAGCATGGTCTGGGCCGAATCGATCTTGGCGACGAGCTTCCAGCCCCAGCCGGTCTTTTCCTCGTCGAACGGTTCCTTTTCGGTGCGATCGCCGAGCGAGGAAATGTAGATCGGCTGGAAGAACTGGTGGTCGTCCTTGCGCATATTGCCCTTGCCGCCGTTGAAGACGTCGAACTCCATGCCTTCCAGCGCAAGCGCGACCTTGACCGGATCGATCGACTTGGCCTTGTCGGCGGCGGCCGCCAGCATGCGCATCTGGTTGACGGCGCGCGGGTAGAACAGGCTGAAGTCGTATTTCGCGCGGAGGGCCTTTTCGAACTCCTGCGACGGCTTATTGTCGAGGTTGGCGATGCCTTCGCCGACCTGGAATACCTGATGGTTGAGGTTGGCCTGTTTGACCGCGGTCGGGCCGCCGGTGCCGCCGGCGTAATAGGTATACCAGCTGACCTTGAGCCCGGCGTCGGCCGCGGCCTTCAGCAGGAGCGCGAAATCCTGGCCCCAATTGCCTGTCACCACGGTGTCGGCGCCCGATGCTTTGATCTTGGCGATATAGGGAGCGAAATCGGTGATTTTTAGCAGCGGATGCAGTTCGTCACCGACGATCTTGATGTCCGGCCGCTTGGCGCCAAGCATCGACTTGGCGGCGGTTCGGACGGAGTGGCCGAACGAGTAATCCTGATTGATCAGATAGACGTTCTTGATGGCGGTCGCGGTCTTCATGTAGTTGGTCAACGCCTCCATCTTGATGTCAGAGTTGGCATCCCAGCGGAAATGCCAGAAGCTGCATTTGTCGTTGGTGAGGACCGGATCGACCGCGGCATAGTTGAAGTACAGGACTTCCTTGCCGGGATTGCGCTCGTTGTATTTCGTGACGAAGTCCGACAGCGCGCCGGCGACCGAGGAGCCGTTGCCCTGGGTCAGGATCCGGATGCCTTGATCGATGGCCTTCTGGGCCTGGATCAGACTCTCCTGCGGATTGGTCTTGTTGTCGAAAGCGACGATTTCGACCTTCTTGCCGAGAACACCGCCCTTGGCGTTCAACTCCTCGGCCAGGAACTGAAAGGTCTTCAGGCCGATTTCGCCAATGCTGGCGCCGCCTCCCGACAACGGGTCGATGTAGGCAATCTTGACCGTTTCTTGCGCGATCGCAGCAGTGCCGAACATCGGCAGTGCGATGGCCGCAGCCATCATTAGTTTACGCATGTCATTTCTCCCTTTATTGGCTTTTCTTTGGTCTTGGGTGGGCTCGAATGCCGAAATGGTCTGGATTTCAGCCGTTCGGCCATAAGTTTTCACGTGAGTCGATTGTGGTCCATGGCTCCATGTCCCGCAAGCCCGATGACGTTTGGCCGGTTGCGGCCTCCCCCAGGGCTAATTTGCTTGGGTGATGGGGAGCATGATAGGGGCTGGGCGTCCCACTTGCGTCCATGGGACCGAAATTGCCGGCCTGCCCAGCGCAATATTTGGCGGTTTATCGTGGTGGCGGCTCCTGGGTCCCCGGCGTTGTTGGAGAAGAAATGGCAGTTCAGGATTCGAAACGGCGCGTGGCGCTGATTACCGGAGTTACAGGCCAGGACGGCGCCTATCTGGCCGAATATCTGCTCGGCCTCGGCTATGAGGTCCATGGCATCAAGCGGCGGTCATCTTCCTTCAACACCGCCCGCATCGATCATCTCTACGAAGACCGGCATACCGGCAACGTGCCGTTCCTGCTGCATTACGGTGACATGACGGATTCGACCAACCTGATCCGGCTGATGCAGCAGATCAGGCCGAGCGAGATCTACAACCTCGCCGCCCAGAGCCATGTCGGCGTCAGCTTCGAAAGCCCGGAATACACCGCCAATGCCGACGCCATCGGCGTGCTGCGGCTGCTGGAGGCGATCCGGATCCTCGGCATGGAAAAGGAGACGCGGTTCTATCAGGCCTCGACCTCGGAACTCTACGGCCTGGTCCAGGAGGTGCCGCAGAGGGAATCCACGCCGTTCTACCCGCGCTCGCCTTACGGCGTCGCCAAGCTGTACGGCTACTGGATCACGGTCAATTACCGCGAGGCCTACGGCATCTATGCTTCCAACGGTATCCTGTTCAACCACGAAAGCCCGATCCGCGGCGAGACCTTTGTGACGCGCAAGATCACACGCAGCGTCGCCCGGATCGAGACCGGCCTGGAACAGGTGCTCTATCTCGGCAATCTCGAGGCCAAGCGCGACTGGGGCCATGCGCGGGATTATGTCGAGGGCATGCACAGGATATTGCAGGCCGACGCGCCCGACGATTTCGTGCTGGCGACCGGCGAGACCCGTTCAGTGCGCGAGTTTGTCGATCTCGCATTCGCCGAGGTCGGCCGCACCATCGAATGGCGCGGCAAGGGCGTCGACGAAACCGGCGTCGACAAACAATCCGGCAAGACCGTGGTCCGCATCGATCCGGTCTATTTCCGGCCGACCGAAGTCGATCTTCTGGTCGGCGATGCCAGCAAGGCGCGCGAGAAACTCGGCTGGAAGCCCAAGACGTCGTTCGCCCAACTGGTCAAGGAAATGGTCGCAAGCGATCTCGCTGACGCAAGGCGGGAGGTCGCCAATGGCAAGCCTTCCGTTTGAGCTGAAAGGCAAGACCGTCTACGTCGCCGGGCATCGCGGCATGGTTGGGTCTGCGCTGGTGCGCCGGCTGACGGCGGAAAACGTCGAACTGCTGACGACGACCCGCAGCGAGGCCGATCTGCGCGATCAGGCCGCGGTCAACAAATGGTTCGCCGCAAAGCGCCCGCAGGTGGTGTTTCTGGCGGCC
>NZ_JAHEAG010000036.1 GCF_018596315.1 Bradyrhizobium sp. SRL28
GATCATAGAACCCCGGCTTCATTCCAAGAGCACGCAACGGCTTACAACTGGCGTCATGAATGCCGCCTTAATCACCTGATTTCTACACCTAATTTTGGCTTCGGGGCGTGATCCGGACCACAGAACCGCGTCAGCCAAAGAGATCGTGATCTAATGTGCTTTGTCGGACACGGTTTTGGCACCTGCCGGGACCAGATGGACCACGCGGTAACGGTTGTCGCGGAGGTAGCGCAGGAAAGCCGGCAGCATGGCAGCGGTCTGCGCCTTGGGATCGTGCAGCAGGATGATGCCCTTGCGGGCAACTTGCAGGCGCTCGGTAAGCAGTTTCAACTGCTGCGCCGGCGTCATCGGATTCCAGTCACTGGCCCAGAGGTCGGCGCCGAACACGGCGATGCCGCGCTTTTGCAAGGCGTCCAGCGTCGCGGGCGTCATTTCAAAGAAGGGAAAGCGAAAGAAAGGCGTGCTCGGGGTCGCGGTGGCCTTTCCGTGAAGCGCAGCTTCGACCGCTGTGATGCCCTTGTCGATCTCGCCGATGGCCGCCTCCGGCTTCATGTATTTCAGATTGTGGTGGGTCCAGGTGTGATGCGCGATGGTATGGCCGTGCGCCGCTATTCTCCGCACCAGTTCGGGATGTTCAGAGGCTGGCTTTCCGATCAGGAAGAAGGTGGCGCGCACGCATTCATGCGCCAGCGCCGCCAGTATCTTCTGGTCCGTCGCAGCCCACGGCCCGTCGTCGAAGGTCAGCACCACCTCGCGGTCGTCAAGCGGAAGCGTTTGTGGAAAGCTCTTGAGGCCCACGCGCGGGTAGGTAGCGGCGTCCACCGCGAGAACGCGTGAGGTGCCGAGCGCGTCCTTGCGGGGACATTCAGCAGCCGACGCCGCCGCAACGAAGGTCATCCATGCTGCGACGGCCGAGCAGAGCGCCGCGCTGAAATTTCGGGTCATTTGCCGTTGGTGATTTTTGGCATTGCGCAGGGCGCAGCCGATTGGGTAATGCGTGCAGCTATAGCTCAGACGAGTTCTCTCATTCTGTCAAACCGGCGAGGCGCGGCATGGCCGAGAATGTCGACGTTGCCCAAGCCGCCGAAGCTCTGTCCGCCCAGGGTTCGGTACTCGACCATCTGCTGATGCGGGATGAAGAAGGGCAGCTCCGCCACGAGTTTGTCGAAGAGATCACGCGTGCCATCCATGCCGCCGACCGGCCGCTATTGTGCGAGGTGGTGGCGGAACTGCACGAGGCCGATCTCGGCGATTTGATCGGGGCCCTCGAACCCGACGACCGCGTCACGCTGGTCGAACTGACCGGCACCGATTTCGACTTCTCGGCGCTGAACGAGGTCGATGATTCCGTCCGCGAGGAAATCCTCGAGGAACTCGAACCGGAGACGGTCGCGGAGGGCGTGCGCGAGCTGGAATCCGACGACGCCGTCGAATTGCTCCAGGGCCTCGATGAGGAGGACCAGGAAGAGATCCTCGAAAAGCTGCCGCCGGCCGAGCGCGAGCCGCTGGAGCGCAGCCTGCTTTATCCGGAAAACTCCGCCGGTCGGCGGATGCAGTCCGAGTTCATCGCGGTGCCGCCGGACTGGACTGTAGGCCAGGCGATCGACTACATGCGCGACACCCCCGATCTGCCGGAGCGGTTTTACGAGATCTACGCGGTGGATTCCGAAAAGCACTGGCAGGGTGCGGTCTCGCTCGACACGCTGCTGCGGGCGCGGCGGCCGGTGCCGCTCGCCGACCTGATCGATGAAGACCGCCGCCGTGTCTCCGTGCTGGACGACCAGGAAGAGGTCGCGCGGATGTTCGGCAAGTACAATCTGGTCGCGGCTCCTGTGGTCGACACCACCAACCGCCTGGTCGGCGTCATCACCATCGACGACGTCGTCGACGTTATCGAGGAAGAGGCCGACGAGGACCTGAAGGCACTCGGCGGCGTCACCAGCGACGAAGAATTGTCCGACAGTGTCTGGACCATCGCGCGCGCCCGCTTCAACTGGTTGCTGGTCAATCTGGCGACCGCGTTTCTGGCGTCCTCCGTGCTCGGCCTGTTCGAGGGCCAGCTCGAGAAGATGGTGGCGCTCGCCGTGCTGGCGCCGATCGTGGCGAGCCAGGGCGGCAACGCCGCGACCCAGACCATGACGGTGGCGGTGCGGGCGCTGGCCACCCGCGAACTCGGCTCCAAAAATGCGTTTCGCGTAGTGATGCGCGAGGCGATGGTCGGCCTTGTCAACGGGCTCGCCTTTGCCGTGATCACCGGCGTCGCCGCGGTGGCCTGGTTCAAGATCCCGGGCCTCGGCATCGTGATCGGCCTTGCCATCATCTGCAACCTGGTGGCCGGCGCGCTCGGCGGCATCCTGATCCCGATGGTGCTGGACCGGGTGCGCGCCGATCCGGCGGTGGCGTCGGGGACCTTCGTCACGACGATCACCGACGTGGTCGGCTTCTTCTCGTTCCTCGGCATCGCCACGCTGTGGTTCGGGCTGAAGTAGCGTGCCTTTGCTGCCCGTTTTATCGTTAATCGGGCCTTAACGCGCTTGGCCGATGATGTTGGCTCACGAGGTCAACATGCAGCGCTTGCGGCTGAAAGCGGACGGACGGATCGTCGAACTGCGGGACGGGCAGGAGTTCCCGCTCGCGCCGGCAATGCCCGAGCCCGAGCCCGTACTCGCGACGCCCGGGCTCGCGCAAGCGATGCCTTCAATTTCACCCGATATGCCTGACGCAACGCCAGGCGAAACCGGCACGCTGCCGGCCGTGCGCGACCTGCGCCGCCGGGCCTGCCTGACGCAGATCGAATTCGCGGCACGGCTCGGCGTGCCCGTGGAAACCATCCGGAACTGGGAGCAGGGCAAGCGTGCGCCGCGCGGACCGGCACGGGCGCTGCTCGCCGTGATCGCCCATTCGCCGGAAACGGTCTTCGAAGCTCTCGCCACAGAACCGTCGTCCGCCTAACCGTTTGGCGCGTTTTCTTCAGGCGGACCGGTGTCCACCCGGATCAAGTCCGGGGCATGCTTCGCCCGAAAACGCTATCTGTTGGCAGGACTGTTTCCGCACCCCATAATGGGGGGCCGGTCCGCGGATACAACCTATGCTATTTGTCGAAGCCAATGGCGCAAAAATCCCCGCGATCGGGTTGGGCACCTGGGAGCTGCGCGGACGCGCCTGCGCGCGGCTCGTCGAGCAGGCGATCCGGCTCGGCTATCGCCACATCGACACCGCGCAGATGTACGAGAACGAACGCGAGGTCGGCGAGGGCCTGCGCGCCTCGGGCGTGAAGCGCGATCAGGTCTTCCTCACCACCAAGATCTGGCCCTCGCATTTCGCGCCCCACGATCTGGAGCGTTCGGCCAAGGAAAGCCTGGTGCGACTGCGCCTGACCGAGGTCGACCTGTTGCTGCTGCACTGGCCGAACCCGCAGGTGCCGCTGGTGGAGACGCTGGGCGCGCTGGCGCGGGTCAAGCGGCAGGGGCTCGCCCGCCATATCGGCGTGTCCAATTTCACCGTGGCCCTGACCGAGGAAGCGGTGGCGGCGTGCCCCGAGCCTTTGGCGTGCGACCAGGTCGAATTCCATCCCTATCTAGACCAGAGCAAGGTGAGGGAGGCCTGCGCGCGCCACGGCATGGCCGTGGTGGCCTATAGTCCGGTCGCCAAGGGCCGCATCAAGAACGATCGCGCGCTGCTGCGAATCGGCGACCGCTATCGCAAGACGGCGGCGCAGGTTTGCCTGCGCTGGCTGGTGCAGCAGGGCGTGGCGGCGATTCCGCGAACGTCGAAACTCGAGCGGCTCTCGGAGAACATCGAGATCTTCGATTTCGAGCTGTCGGAAGAGGACATGCAGCAGATTTCCGGCATGGGGAGCGCCGGCGGCCGGCTGACGGATTTCGGTCTCGCACCGAAATGGGATTGAGGATTTGCGGCGCCGGAAGCTATGCTGGCGGGCAGGGAAAATATCGAACATCGTTCAGATACGATGGACCTTCGGCAGATTATACCCACTGATATCACGGCGTCGGCGATCGCACATGTGTCGCTGCTGACGCTGGTCGTTCTGTTTTCCGAGGTGCATCCGTTCGGCACGGTGACCGCCGAGCAGATCCCGGTCGCGATCGTCACGCCGCAGGACGTGCCTGAGCCGCCCAAGCCGGCCGATCAACAAGTTGCCGAGACCAGGCCGGAACCTGCGCCAACGCCGCAGCCTGATTTCTCGCTGCTGGACAAGGCCGCTGCCGCCAGCACACCCCCGCCGTCCGGGCAGTTATGGCCGCAACGGCAGCAGCAGGCTGCGCTCGCCAACCCGCGTGGTGCCCCGCCGCAGCCGCCATCACAACCGGCAGCGCCTGCCTACAAGCCGCCCGAGCCGGATGTCTCGATCAAGTATCAGGTGTTGCTCGGCCTGCCGCCCGACCTCTCGCCGCTGCCGCCGGCTCTCACGCAGGCCCGCAACAAGGGCGAGGACAATTTCGATGCGCCGGCGACCGAGGCCGCCGATATCGCGAGCACGCTGGTCGCGGCATTCCGGCGTCACCTCAAGATCTGCTCGAAACTGCCAGCCTCGCTGTCGAGCACCGACGACGTGAAGGTCAAGCTGCGCGTGTTGATGACACCGGAGGGCAGGCTCGCTGGCGAGCCGATCCTGATCGAGGCCAGCGCCTCCATGAAGGGTCCGTTGCTGATGCAGGGCGCCATCCGCGCGCTCGCGGCCTGCCAGCCCTACGCCATGCTGCCGAAGGACCGCTACGGCGAATGGAAAGTGCTCGATCTCAGCTTTACGCCGCAGGATTTTACGAGCGGCTAGCTAGTGAACTCACGACCGCTCGATCATTCGATCATCACGGTGCCAAGAGAGGAAGGGGTGGAGGCCGCTCTCTTAGGGCCAAATGGAACTACGGCAGGCGAAACGAGAGCACCGGCCGGACGTTGAAAGACAATCGACCAGGAAACGTCGAGCCCTCGGCTGGCGGCAATCTCGCGGTCCATTCACTGGCGGGAGACGAGCATGACACTCATATGGCTAGGTGTGCTTCTTGTTTTCGGCGGGGTGTTGCAGATGGCCTTTCAGCCAATCTGGCATGGCCGGCTGAGCGGTAGAAGGCGGCTTCGCGCGGGGCAACCCGGCGACACCCTGGAACCTGAAAGACCGGCTGGCGGCTTCGGGCTCAAATCGAACTGGCCCGGGCTTGCGCTGGTCGCGCTTGGCGCCGCTTTCTTGCTTGCCGGGGCGACCAGCTGAATTTTGAAGCCGCCCCTAGCTCCCCATCGCCCTCCAGGCGTTCGAGGCGAACTGCCGCCGCCAGGTCACGATGACGACGAGTGCGGTCGTCAGCAGCAATACCCAGGGGCTGACGAACCAGCCGAGATAGCCGAGCGCGAAGAAGAACGCGCGCTGGCCGCGGTTGAAGTGCCGCCCCGCCGCCTCGAATAGCCGCGTCGTGCGCATCACATGGGCTTCGGCTTCCGCGGTGTCGCGCTGCGACGATGGCGGCATCGCGCCGAGCAGGATCGCGACATAGTTGAACAGGCGATACGACCAGGCGAATTTGAAGAAGGCGTAGATGAAGATCAGGATCAGGCCGACGCATTTGATTTCCCACAATGCGGGCGAGGGGGTGAGATCGACCGGCAGTTCACGCAGCACGGCCAGCGCATCGTTGGTCGCCCGCAGCAGCGCCAGCGCGCCGCCGACCGCGATCAGGCTGGTGGAGGCGAAGAAGGCGGTGCCGTTCTGCAGCGAGGCCATGATCTGCATGTCGACCATGCGCGCCTCGCGGTCGAGCATGTTCCGTACCCATACCTCGCGATATCGGTTCATGCGCGCCGACAGGCTGTCGCGGCCATAGGCCGTGTGCTCGAGCGTGAAGCCGTAGGCCAGCCACTCCACGACGAAGAACGCGACGGCGGCGATATCGACCCAATAGGCGCCCATGCGGCGAGATCCCCGATGATGGCTTGGAATCGTGATGTACAGGTTGAACGCGTGCGGTGCACTATGGCAAGATCACGGTCCCAACAGGATTTCCCCGCAAATGTTGAAACTGGTCATCGGCAACAAGAACTATTCGTCATGGTCGATGCGGCCGTGGCTGGCGCTGCGCGGCAACGACATTCCGTTCGAGGAAGTGTTCATCCCGCTTTATACCGACGACAAGGCGGACAAGGACCGGATTCTAAGCTTTTCCCGCGCGGGCAAGGTGCCGGCGCTGGTCGATGGCGACCTCACGGTGTGGGATTCGCTTTCGATCATCGAGTATCTCGCCGAGAAATACCCGCAGGCGAAGCTGTGGCCGGAAGACCGCGCGGCGCGCGCCCATGCGCGTTCGATCTCGGCGGAGATGCATTCGGGCTTCATGCCGCTGCGCAATGAATGCGGCATGAACCTGCACCGCCCAGTCGGCGCGATTGATCTGTCGGACGACGCGCGCGCCAATGTGGCGCGCATTCAGGAGATCTGGGCCGATTGCGCCAGCCGTTACGGCAAGGAAGGGCCGTTCCTGTTCGGCGCGTTTGGCGGCGCGGACGCGATGTTTGCGCCGGTGGTGCATCGCTTTCGCACCTATGCGATCGAGGTGAGGGACGAGGCGCGGCCTTATTTCGATGCGATGTTGTCCTTGCCGGCATTCCAGGAATGGACCCGCGCAGGCCTTGCCGAAACGATCGTCATCGAACGGTTCGAGACGGTCTGATTTCGGGGGGAGGGCCGGCGGTCGGGGGTGGGCCAGGGCGTCCCGCAGCATTGGATAAATTATAAGCGACTGTCCGATTTTGGGAAAAGCCTAGGCAAACGGATTCTCGGGAACCGCAAGAATTCCCACTTATCGCCCTGAAAAACATGCAGAAATTGGGCATTTGCCATGCCTCGATGCTGCTGGCTTTTGGGAGGCCGGCTGTGCTAGGTTGTCGCGGGGTTCTCAAGTCGGCCGAAAGCTAGCGGGACCGTGAGCGCGGCCGGCGTTCTTGCGTAATGGAGAGGGCGTTGAAGCATAAGTACTCCGTTGGAGAGACTGTCTATTTTACTGCCAGCAACGTTGCCCGTCCGGCCGCCACCGGCACCTATGAGGTGATCCGGCTGCTTCCGACCGATGGCGACGACTGTCAGTATCGTATCAAAAGCTCGACCGAAGCTTTCGAACGGGTCGCCAAGGAAAGCCAGCTCGCGATTTCCTGAATCAGTTGTGTGCAAGCAGCCGGCTGACGAGGTTCCACTTCGACTGCCGTCAAAAGGCCCCGTTCGCAGAACCAATCTGCCGAAAAGCGAATGCGGAAACGACGCATTCGTTTTTCGATCGCGCTTGATGCTGCGTTGAGGGACACCGCGCATGAACTGGGCTGCTTCGCTGGATCAGATCTGGAGCTCGCCGAACCTTCCGTTGTACCTGACGCTGGCCACGGCCGGATTTGTCGGGATCATCGTTATGATCACGCTGCTGCGTTCGGAGAGATCCGTGGCCAACGGCGTGCTTGCGCTCGTCACGCTGCTCGCGATCGGTGTCGCGGGGGCCGTGACCTTCCGCGGCTTCGGCACGGCAAGCGCGGTTCAGTCGACGGAGACGCCGCGTCAGGTTCAGACGGCTACCGCGCCGTTGCCGCAGCTTTCCTGCATTGACGAGCTGGCCGGCGATGCAGTCCTCGTCGCGTGCGAAAAGGTGCTGTTCGGTTCGGCCGAGTCGGTGGCTGCGGCCGTGGCCTACGCCGCCTCGCAGATCACGCTGCTGACCTCGCTCGGAGATGTCGCCACCGCGAACAAGGGAGCCGGCTCCGACTTGCTGGCGCTGCGCCGCGCCATCGAGCGCGACCGTTACGGGTTGATGGCCTATGTACTGATGGCGCGGGACCGTTGCACGCCATCGGCCTGCCGCGCGTTCCGCTCGCTGACTGAGACGCGCCAGATTGCGGCCAACATGGAAGAGCGCGCCTATGAAAGCCTGATCATGCGCTACGCGGCGTCCTGGAACGCACCGCAGGCCGCGGCAGGCATGCTCGCAGCGCTGCCGCCGTCGCTCCCCACGGGCAAGCCCACCAACGCCGAATTCCCGACCTCGGCCTCCACCCCGCCGGTCAGCATCATGACGCCCGAGCCGCCGGCAGGGGCAGCGAAGCCGTCGTCTGCAACCGCGGCTGCGCCGGCGTCACCTGCCGCGCCGCGTCCGGCTGCGGCGACACCGGCGACACCGCCAGCATCGCCGCCGGCACAGACTGCCGCCAAGAAGCCGCCGCCGGCGCCAAAGCGGCCGTCCAACGGAGCGCCGGTCCAGCTCGCGCCGTCGGGTTCGGCGCCCACAGCTGATAACAACGAGTGATCTTTTCAAAGCGCGCACGGGCCGCTACATCGGCGGGATCATGCCGCTTCATCTCATCAAGCTTGCCGTCGGCTGCGAGTCAGTCAAGGAACTCAAGGGCTGGGTTGCCGAACGCATGGCAACCGCCAAGAAAAAGGGCCTGCCGCTTCGTCACGTCCACATCACGCGGATGACGCCGAAGCGCGACGCGGAAATCCTCGCCGGCGGATCGCTCTATTGGGTGATCAAGGGCGAAATCGCCGCGCGCGAAAAGATCATCGCGATCGAGCCGTTCCGCGACAAGGACGGTATCGGGCGGTGCCGCCTGGTGATGCAGCCCAAGGTGTTTGCGGTCTCGCCGCGGCCGATGCGCCCGTTTCAGGGCTGGCGCTACCTCGCCGAGGACGCCGCGCCGCTGGACCTCACCAAATCCTCAGCCGCCAGCGTGGCGGCGATGCCGGAACCGATGCGGCGCGAATTGCGCGATCTGGGGCTGCTCTGACCAAGCTACCCGTCTAGACCCCGATATTGTCGATCAGGCGCGTGGTGCCGAGTTTCGCGGCGACGAGGATCCGCACCGGCCCGTCCTTCATCGAGGTGATCGGCGCCAGCGTCCCGGCGTGCCGGGCCTCGAAATAGTCCAGCGCGAAGCCGGCGGCGCTGATCAATTCGCGGCCGGCTTGCATCGTGGCCGCCACATCCTCGCCGGCCTTCAGCCGCTTGGCGCTTTCCTTCATGGCGCGGTACAGGGTCGGCGCCGTCTGCCGTTCCTCCGGCGAGAGGTAGACGTTGCGCGAGGACATCGCCAGCCCGTCGCGTTCCCGCACGGTGCGCGAGCCGATCACCTTGACGCCGAGGTCGAGATCGGTGGCCATCTGCGTCACCACCCGAAATTGCTGAAAGTCCTTCTCGCCGAAGATCGCCACGTCCGGCCGGACTTGCGTGAACAGCTTGCCGACCACGGTGGCGACGCCGCCGAAGAAATGCGGCCGGAAGCGATCCTCGAGGCCGGCGATGGCTGGACCTTCGGGCACGACACGCGTGGCGAAGCCGTCCGGGTACATCGCCTTGACGTCGGGATTCCAGATCAGGTCGACCTTCTCGGCGGCAAGCTTGGCGACGTCGGCTTTCCAGGTGCGCGGGTACGAACCGAAATCCTCCGTCGGTGCGAACTGCGTCGGGTTGACGAAGATCGAGACGATGACTTTTTGTGCGCGGCGCTTGGCGAGCCGCACCAGCGACACATGCCCGTCATGGAGCGCTCCCATGGTCGGCACCAGCGCGACGGCGGCCTTTCGGGCGCGCAAGGCCTCGACGGCGCGGCGCAATGCGGGAACGGTACGGACGACCATCGGACTTCGCGACATCTGGCCTCGATCTCTTGCGGTTTCTGAACGGGGTGAGGGGCCGGCGGCCCCGAACCTTTCGGTGGGCGCGCTGACCTTATAAGGCCAGAGCATTGCCGCCAAGTTTGCTTGGGTATGGCGCGCCTGCGGCAGCTGACGCGAGTCCGGAAGCGACATCGCAACCGTCGAGATTCATCATTAAAGACACGCTGCGAGCGAATTGAATGCGTCGTCGCGCATTTCACTTGACGCGCAGCCGCGCGTGATTTGAAGATATCGTGCGGGGGTTGAATCATGTTGGTTCAGGCGAGTCAGGGTCAATTCGGTTCGGCGCACGTCGTGGTGCTGGGCAACGAGAAGGGCGGGTCGGGAAAATCCACCTCCGCCCTGCATATCGCCGTTGCCCTGATGAAGGCCGGACAGCGTGTCGCCACTATCGATCTCGACTGCCGCCAGCAGAGTTTCACCCGCTACATCGCCAACCGGAGCGCGTGGGCGCGCCGCACCGGTCTCGACCTCGAAATCCCCGTGCACTACTGCGTCAAGCTCGGCGAAACGATGCAGATTGCCGACAATGAAAATTCCGAGTTCCAGCAGTTCATGGAGGCGGTGAGCGCAATCGAGCGCGCCTTCGATTTCATCGTGATCGATACGCCGGGTTCCGACTCCTATCTGATGCGTCTGGCGCATTCGATGGCCGACACGCTGGTGACCCCGATCAACGACAGCTTCCTCGATTTCGACGTGCTCGGCACCGTCGATCCCGCGACCTATTCGGTGACCGGCGAGAGCCATTATGCGGAGATGGTGCGCGACGTCAGGCGCAAGCGCCGCCAGATCGACGGCGCCACCACCGACTGGATCGTGGTGCGCAACCGCCTGTCGATGATCGGCTCGCGCAACAAGCAGCTGGTCGCCGACAGCCTGAAGGACCTTTCGCTGCGGCTCGGCTTCCGTTCGATCGACGGATTTGCCGAGCGGGTGGTCTACCGCGAATTCTTCCCGCGCGGACTGACGGCGCTGGACGACATCGACGAGGCCACCCTCGGTACCCGCCCCAGCATGGGCCATGTCACGGCCCGCGAGGAAGTGACGAGCCTGTTGCGTCAGTTGAAACTGCCGCTCGACGAGCGTGGCCGCCGCCGCGCCGCCAACCGTGCCGAATGGTTCACCCAGGTCGACAAGCCGCTCGAAGTCCACGACATCATCGGCGACATCATCAGCGCCTGAGCCTTGATCTGCGCCTTGGCCTATCGCGGCTCTATCACCGTCATTTTGAAAGGGCCGCTGTTGGCGGCATGCGCCACCGCTTCGCTGGCGCGGTCGAGCCCAAACGCGGTGATCTCGACCGGCACGTCTGCGCGAAGGCTGTCCCGAATTTGCAGGCTGGTGGCGTCGCGGCAGGACGAAAATCCTTGATCCATCCCAAACAAGGCCGGCTCAAACTGGAGTATGCGAACTTTCAGGCCAATGAGGATCCGGCATTGAAGCTCGTCATCTACACGAGAGTATAAATTTTGGGGTTGCCGGTATTGCCGTACCTGTACGCCGGCAGGTTCCCGGAACTAGTCCTGCAGCATCCCGTTTTCATTAGACTTTTATCTAACGCTCGAACCGAAACTTGATTGGAGGCAACATAAGTAAAAACGGGTCGAATTTGTGGGAATTGAGCGGCTGCACAATGGATAGGTGCATCGCACAATGATCAGGCGGTCAACACACAACATTTGGCCTTTATGTCACGCCATCGTGACATATATCATCAAGAAGAGACCGAAGAGTCTCAAACAGGGTTGGCCCCTAGCGGGGCGCGAGGACGAAGACGAAAATGAAACGTGGAATTCTCGTTCTGCTTTCACTCTCCGTGCTGGTCGCTGTCGCGTATTTCACCGCGAGCAAGTGGGCGATCCGGCACGAGACCATTGCGTTTCATGATCCCGACCGCGACAACCGTCTGGTGGCAGTCAACGTCGCCGTTCGCCGTGACAAGGAAATGCAGGCCAATGCCGGCTTGATCAAGCTGCCGGTGGCGATCCTCAATCACGGCAACACCGTCAAGCACACCGAATACTCATTCCTCTCCAACATTTTTGCCGCGCGCGGCTACCTCTCCATCAGCCCGCAGCACGACCTGCCGACCGATCCGCCAATGGTCACCAAGGTCGGTGAGCTCTATGTCGGCCGTCTGCCGCAGATTCAGCGCGGCGTTGCCAACATCCATTTCGCCATCCACGAAATGAAGAAGGTCCAGCCCAACGCCGACTACGACAAGGTGACGATGGTCGGGCATTCGATGGGCGGCGACATCTCGATGTATTTCGCCAAGGAGTATCCCGACGAGATCAAGAAGGTCGTGACGCTCGACAATCTGCGCGTGCCGTTCCTGACCGACGGCAAGTTCAAGATCCTGTCGTTCCGCTCCAAGGATACGCATTTCAAGCCGGACCCCGGCGTCGTGCCTGACGACGAGCAGTGCGAGCAGTCCGGGATCACGGTCGTGAACACCGGCTTCCAGCATAACGACATGCGGGACACCGGGCCTGACGCAGCCAAATCCTCGATCCAGTCGATGCTCGACAAGTTCCTCGACGAGTCCGACAAGAGCGGCGCGTTGAAGTCCGTGCCGACCAAGGTGCCCGACGTTCTGACCGCCAGCCCGGGACCGGTGCCGCTGTCCGTCCCGTTGGCCAGCAATCCGACGCCCAACAAGCCGGTTACGAACTAGGCGGCCGGCGGTCGTCCAGCGTTTGCGGCTGCGTCCGGCGCATTGACCGGCGCCTGGCGCCGTCCCACATAGAGCTTGCTGCTTACAAGCGAGCGCTCATGGCCGGCGAACCCACCAAACCGAGATCGGCAGGCGATGTTGCGTCGGCAAGGGCCGAGGCGCGTAAAGGCGGTCCGTTGCCGGAGACCAAGCCGTCGGCGTCGGACGACATCGCGGCCTTCGTGGCGAAAGCGCGCGCGATGTCGCCGCACCGAGCAGGCGCCAGGGGCAGGCTGGTGTTTGCGCTCGACGCCACCATGAGCCGGCAGCCGACCTGGGATATGGCCTGCGCGCTGCAGGCCGACATGTTTCGCGAGGCGGCTTCGCTCGGCAGCCTCGATATAAGGCTGGTCTATTACCGCGGCTTCAACGAATGCCGCGCCACCGGCTGGATCTCCGATTCCGCGCAACTGGCGAGGTTGATGGGCAAGATCGATTGCCAGGGCGGCAACACCCAGATTGGCAAGGTGCTGTCGGAGGCGCGCCGCGAGGCGGTGGCGTCCGGTGTGCGCGCCGTGGTGTTCGTCGGCGACGCCATGGAGGAGGCGGTCGACGATCTCTGCGCCAAGGCCGGCGAGCTCGGCCTGCTCAAGGTGCCGGTGTTCATGTTTCAGGAAGGCCACGACGCCACCGCCGAGCAGGCGTTCCGCGAGATTGCGCGGCTCACCGGCGGCGCGTGGTGCAGGTTCGATCCCGGCGCCGCGGCGCAATTGCGCGAACTCCTGCGCGCCGCCGCAGCCTATGCCGCCGGCGGGCGCGAAGCGCTGCTGGCGCTGTCGAAAACCGCAAGTGGGGCGGCCGCGCTGATCGGCCAGATGAAGTGATTACGACTTTGGTTGCCACCGGGCGCCGGGCACCATGCTTTTCGGCGCCGGTATCGCTATATTAGAGCCATGCCAACCCTGATTGCCGGCGTCGTCGCCGTTGTCCTTCTCTACTTGCTGCTGCAGATGTTTCGTGCAGCCAACCCGGTCGTGCTCGCGCGCGGGATCAAGATCGCAGGCGGCGTGGTGGCGCTGGCGGTCGCAGCCTTCACCGGCCTGCGCGGCGAGCTTGCGGTTGCAATCCCGCTCGGCATCTTCGGCGCCGGGCTGCTCGGCTGGTCGCCGTTCGGGCCGGGTAGCTTCAGCAATATCGGCGGGCTCTTCGGCGGCGGCGCGCAACGTTCGTCGGGGCAGGCCTCGCGCGTCCGCTCGCAATTTCTAGATATGAGCCTCGATCACGACAGCGGCGAACTGTCGGGCCAGATCGTGGACGGACCGAATGCCGGGCGCTCGCTCGACGAATTCGACCTGCCGCAGTTGATTGCGATGATAGCGGCCTTCGACGCCGAGAGCGTCGCCTTACTTGAAAGCTATCTTGACCGCCGGTTTCCCGCTTGGCGTCAGAACGCGCAGGGCGACACGGCAGGGGGGCACCGCCGCGCGGCGCCGAGTGGAAAAATGACGGACGAGGAGGCCTATCAGATCCTTGGCCTGCAGCCGGGGGCGGGACGTGACGACATCAGCCGGGCGCACCGCGCCCTGATGAAGAAACTGCATCCCGACCAGGGGGGCTCGACGTACCTCGCTGCCCGTGTAAACGAGGCCAAGGATACCCTTCTTCGCACGCATCTCTAGCTCACTCCGGCTCACGCCACCGACGCTACAAACCGAGAGTTGCTTCTGTTCTCTGACTGACGCCCCATATCGCCCGCCGTTGTCCGGCGTGGTCGATCGTTCATTGCCGGTAAACCTAACCGTAAATTCTTGACGAGAAGTTTTCGTCGGCCGCATGGGACGTGATTGCGCGAGAGCCGTTGCGACTGTGTTTGGAAAACAACAAAGCCGGCGCTTGCGGCGCCGGCTTTGCGAACTTCAACGGGAAAGTCCGGATCAGTTGCGAACGGTCATGCAGGAAATGTCGGCGCGCTTGAGTGTGCGGCATACCGCTTCGGCAGAATCGCGATCGAGACCGGCGAAACGGGCGCGGTATAGCGTGCGGTTGTCCTTGGACACGGTCGTTTCAGTAAAGGGATCGGCCTTGCTGAGCAGGGCGCTGGCCTTGGTGCGGGCGAGATCGATCCGCTGCTTGGCTTCGCTTTCGCTTTCGAGGGCGCCGACCTGGACGATCCAGCCGGTGCGAACCACCGCCGGCGCGGACGGCTTGACGGCGTCGTTCTGTTGCGCGGCCTGCTGCGGCTGGGCACGGGGCGCCGGATCGGCATAGGCCAGCGTCTGCGCGTGCGAGGCATGCGACGGAGCGTGGCTCAGGCTGGAAGCGGGTAGCACTCCGAGCACGCCGTTTCCGGTACCGTGACCGGCCGGCTGCTGCGGCATGGCTGCCCTGAGGGCTTCCTTGGCGGCTTCGGCCCTGGCCTCGGCGGCGTTTGCGACAACGGCGCTGGAGGTTTCGGCGACTTCGGGGCGGGCAGGGATGGCGTTGGTGATCGGTGGTGCCGCTGGCTGCGAGGGACCGGCGGACGCCAGTTTCATCGGCCCGGCCTTGACCTGAACTGTTTTGACCTTGACCGGCTTCATCGGCTCGGCCGAGCCCGGGATTGCCGATATCGCCTGGGTCTGGAGGACGCCGCTGGTCAATGGTGCGGGCTCGGGCTTGGCTTGCTGCTCGAACTTGTTCTGCTCGACCTTGGCCGGAGGCGCGGGCAGCGCAGCGGCGGCTGCCGCCATCAGCGATGGCTTTGCCGGCGCGATCGAGCGGGTCAAGGGCATCGCTGCGAGCCCCGGTTCGGCCGCGGCGAGGGCGCTGCCGGACTGAGCCGTTTCGGCTTCGGCCACATCGACGGTGCCGTCGGCGGGATTGCGCTCGGTGATCGCGGCGACGGTGCGCTTGGTCGCGCCCTTTTCGAGGTTCTCGGCCAGCAGGTTGCGCATGGTGGCGTCGCGCGAACCGCCGCTGCGGCCGCCCAGCACCACGCCGACGAGATGGCGGTTGCCGCGGCGCATCGAGCTCACGAGGTTGAAGCCGGAGGCGCGGGTGTAGCCGGTCTTGATGCCGTCGACGCCTTCGACATTGCCGAGCAGGCGATTGTGGTTGCGGATCGACTGGCCGCGATAGGCAAACACGGAGGTCGAGAAGTAGCGATAGTAGCGCGGGAAGCGGTCCTGGATCGCGCGGCCGAGCGTGGCCTGATCGCGCGCCGTGGTCAGCTGTTCGTCGTTGGGCAGGCCGGACGCGTTGCGATAGGTGGTTTTGCTCATGCCGAGCGCGCGCGCCTTGCGCGTCATCATCCTGGCGAAATCGGCTTCATTGCCGGCAATGGCCTCCGCGATCACCACGGAGGCGTCGTTGGCGGAGCGCGTCACCAGGCCCTTGATGGCGTCCTCGACCCTGATGGTCTGGCCGGGCTTCAGGCCGAGTTTGGTCGGCGCCTGTTCGGAAGCGAACTCCGACACTTCCATTTCGGTGTCGAGCTTCATCTTGCCGGATTCGAGGCGCTCGAACAGCAGATAGAGCGTCATGATCTTGGTCAGCGAAGCCGGGCGCCTGACGCCGTCGGGATTGTTCGAGGAGAGCACCGCACCGGAATTGCCGTCGACGATGATCGAGGAGAACTGCGGGCTGTAGCTTTCTCGGACGACGTGATGGCGACGATGCTTGTAGCGACGCGCTTCGGCGCTCTCGCTTGAGATCAGGATCGCGGTCGTGAAGGTAATGAGCCCGAGGGCGCACACGCGCAACGCGCGCGAGGAAGCCAAGGTTGTACGAAGCATTTACTTCCCCGTCCCAATTTCTGTCTTGATCACCGGCTCGTGAGGCAAAATTGTGCTCACCAACCACTGCCGTTTCCCTGTTCGGACCACCGATCCGGCCATTACGCGCGGCCCGGTTGGCCAATCAGATCGCTTTTCTATCTAAGCTACTGTTCACAAACAGCTTTCAGGCTGCGTGTCGGAAGGCGAACAAGTCCAGGAATCAGGTTAGGCCGAGCGAGTTTCCAAAAGATTAATTAACCGTTGCGTAAGACCCCGGATTTTTCCGCTAATACGCCGCATTTGTGCGTCGCACAATATTTCTTGACTTTATTGTGCGGTGCACATATACGGATGGTGGTCAGGGGGCCGGGACCTCCCGGCAATCGGTTTACACCTGCAGTCTGGGAAAGGACTCCATTGATGGTCAAGGTTGAAGACATTCAGAACTACGGCAAAGAGCATCTCGAATCGGTTGCCGCTTCCGCGAGCAACGTGCAGAGCGGCGTTCAGGCGATCGCGACTGCCTATGGCGATTACGCCAAGAAGTCGTTCGAAGACACCAAGTCGTTCGTTGAAAAGCTCTCCGGCGTGAAGTCGGTGGACAAGGCGATCGAAGCGCAGACCGAATTCGCGCGCTCTTCCTACGAGACCTTCGTCGCGGAATCGCAGAAGATCGCAGGCCTCTACACCGATCTCGCCAAGCAGACCTTCAAGCCCTACGAAGGCCTGGTCGCGAAGTTCAACCCGGCCGCGCGCTAATTCGTTCGCGATCTGATACTTCCGCGATCTGATATTTCGACAATAAAAAAGCCCGGCCGTTGCGGCCGGGCTTTTTCTTGCGGTATTTGCATCGCCGGTCGCTGCGTCGCCATCTTTGAAAGAGCAGGGCACATGGTTCCTCGATCTCGCGGCGCGAAGCGCCCGAGTTTTGGGTGATCTCTTGTCCCTCTCCATCGTGAGGGCGCAGGGAAGGCCGGGTGCGCGCTGCACCCGCGGTCTCGTGTGCAATGGGCACAAGAAGTGCGCACACGAGCATACAGGTCCAGTGGAGAGCATCCGGCCTTCCCTGCGCAATGGTTTGACGGCTTATGGCGCGCTCTTCCCGGAGACGAATTCCTCTTGCCTCCGTCGCTGCCGGATTAACGGCCCAACGAACCCGGTTGGATTCGATCAGCCTCCGCCAGCTTGACACCAGCCACGGGTGCCAGAACCACACGCTTTTGCCGTACGCGAACTGCGCCGCTCGTCTTGCGCGGATCAATCGCTCACAGCCCCAAGACCAAGCTTGAGGCCGCCCTGCAATGCCTCGCGCGCGCGGGCGCCTCGCGTCCACCGCAACCCGCACTCCGGCGACAACCATCGTCAGCGTGTTCGTGGTGTCGAAATCCTTGGTGCGGTCTGTGACGTAGTCGGTCCACTTGGTCTTGTCCGGCGTCCAGACCCTGCTGGCATTGGAGAGGCAGTCACTCTTGTTTTTCTTGCTGGTGTTGCTGCACGTCCCCCAGGTATCGTTCTGATCACTCCACAAATCCCAGTCGATCCAGCTCTCATCCTTGTAGCTGGTGCCGAGGTTGACGTCCTTGGCGAAGGGAATGATCGAAATGCACATGTCGCCTTTATTTTCGAGCTTGCTCAATTGATCGACCAGGCTCTTGGCAGGCCTCCTGCATCGCCGGCATCTTGCCGTCGTCTTTCATCGATCCCGTCACGTCGAGCTCCATGGCGACCCGCATGCGGACGTTGCCCCAGGCCGAGGTGGGACTGGTCTTGAAATCCATGGTCGGGAAGCCGACGACCCGCATGAAGCCGGTGTCGATGGCGCCGGAACCGTCGACCAGTATGGTCGACCCGTTGCCGGAAGTCTGCGTGTAGCTCGCGGTGACCGTGACCGACTTGGCTTCCGGGTTGGTGTGGAGGGCCCTGAAGTACTCGTCTGCCTTTGTGGAGATTTGCGAGGTATTGATGGTGCCCTCGGTCAGGTCCTTCGCCAGCATCAGGGCGGTGGAGTCGAGGGCGGCCTGCATCGAGGATCGGGCGTTGACGGCGCGGGTGTAATCGACCGCCGCCCCGACGAAACTGATGATCGGGATGACCGCGATCCCAAAGAGGATCGCGATATTGCCGTCATGCGGCCGCGCGAAGACGACCGAAAACGACTGTGTCGAGCATGGCTCTCACCGCAAATGTGATTTCTGCGGGGCATTTCCGCCTGGGTGGCTAAGCAGGCGGTAAGCCGGTTCCGCAAAAGACAGGAAAAAACCTGCGCATCGCCGAACCGGCCGCCAAAAGCGCCTGCTATCGTCAATAGCGGCTAAACGGGCGGTCGCTGTCCTTTGTCAAATGCGGCAGAAACGATTAACCTTGGTTCGGATAGCCGAGCCGGGAATCGGGCCGGTCGCGGGTCGCGCGAGGGCAGTGTCAATGCGCTTGCGGCGATGCGGCGGCAGACCCATATTCCAGGTGCCGATCCGGCCAACGGGTCGGACCGGGAGCGGCGATCTGGAAAAATGCGTTGCTGGGTGCTTTGCGGCGGCTCACGGCCAGAGCCGATCGCGAGTGCGCCAGGATGCGCTCCGGTATCACCCCTTTTTGGAATTTCGAACGCCTGAGCCATGTTGCAGTCAACCTTCAAAGCTTGTTTGTCCGTGCCGGTAACGTCATCTGCTTTTGCGCCCCGAATGGGCAATGACGAGAACCGCAATACCGGAACCAGTGGGCCGTCGACGTCGGTCATCACCAAGGTCAAGCCGAAGACCAAGCGTCCGAACCTTTATCGTGTCCTGATTCTGAACGACGACTACACGCCGATGGAGTTCGTCGTTCATGTGCTGGAGAAGTTCTTCCAGAAGGACGCCGAAGCGGCCACCAAGATCATGCTCCATGTGCATCATCACGGGATCGGCGAGTGCGGCGTGTTCACCTACGAGATTGCCGAGACCAAGGTCACGCAGGTGATGGATTTCGCGCGCAAGCACCAGCATCCCCTGCAATGCGTGATGGAAAAGAAATAGCCGCGCACGGCTCTAGACCCGGCCGGAGAGGGGAACGGGTCCTGCATTGACCGCGTTGAAGAAAGCCGATCGTATTCCCGGTAGTTTTTCGGGGGAAGGGTGCGTGAATTTAGAGGAAAACCACCTTTCCGGAACCGGTCTTTCGCCACGATCGTGCGTAACTATATGACAGCTAATGACGAAGGTTGTTGTTGCCTGACCGGGTAATGGCGATCATGATGACCGGGGGCCATAGAGGACGCGAATGCCAACTTTTTCCCAAAGCCTTGAACAATCCCTGCATCGCGCGCTGGCGATTGCGAACGAGCGGCACCATCAATACGCGACGCTCGAACACCTTCTGCTTTCGCTGATCGATGACTCGGATGCGGCGGCGGTGATGCGCGCCTGCAGCGTCGACCTCGACAAGCTGCGCACGAGCCTCGTCAATTATCTCGAAACCGAATTCGAAAATCTGGTGACTGACGGCGCCGACGACGCCAAGCCGACCGCCGGATTCCAGCGCGTGATCCAGCGCGCGGTGATTCACGTCCAGTCTTCCGGTCGCGAAGAAGTGACCGGCGCCAACGTGCTGATCGCGATCTTCGCGGAGCGCGAAAGCCATGCCGCTTATTTCCTGCAGGAGCAGGACATGACGCGGTACGACGCGGTCAACTATATCAGCCACGGCATCGCCAAGCGGCCGGGCGTCTCCGAAGCGCGCCCCGTGCGCGGCGTCGACGAGGAGACCGAGACCAAGGGCAACGAGGACGCCAAGAAGAAGGGCGAGGCGCTCGAGACCTATTGCGTCAACCTCAACAAGAAGGCGCGTGACGGCAAGATCGATCCGGTGATCGGGCGTAATTCCGAGATCAACCGCGCGATCCAGGTGCTGTGCCGCCGCCAGAAGAACAATCCGCTGTTCGTGGGCGAGGCCGGCGTCGGCAAGACCGCGATCGCCGAAGGGCTCGCCAAGCGCATCGTCGATTCCGAAGTGCCGGAAGTGCTGGCGGCCGCCACCGTGTTCTCGCTCGACATGGGCACGCTGCTCGCCGGCACCCGCTACCGCGGCGATTTCGAGGAGCGGCTGAAACAGGTTTTGAAGGAACTGGAGGCGCATCCGAACGCCATCCTGTTCATCGACGAAATCCATACCGTGATCGGCGCCGGCGCCACCTCCGGCGGCGCGATGGACGCGTCCAACCTGCTCAAGCCGGCGCTGGCCTCCGGCACGATCCGCTGCATGGGCTCGACGACGTACAAGGAATACCGCCAGCATTTCGAAAAAGACCGCGCGCTGGTGCGCCGGTTCCAGAAGATCGACGTCAACGAGCCGACGGTGGAAGACGCCATCGCGATCCTCAAAGGTCTGAAACCCTATTTCGAGGACTACCACCGGCTGAAATACACCAACGAGGCGATCGAGGCGGCTGTGCAATTGTCGTCGCGCTACATCCACGACCGCAAGCTGCCGGACAAGGCGATCGACGTGATCGACGAGTCGGGCGCGGCGCAGATGCTGGTCGCCGAGAACCGGCGCAAGAAGACCATCGGCATCAAGGAAATCGAGACCACGATCGCGACCATGGCGCGGATTCCGCCCAAGAGCGTGTCGAAGGACGATGCAGAGGTGCTCAAGCATCTCGAGCAGACCCTGAAGCGGGTGGTGTTCGGCCAGGACAAGGCGATCGAGTCGCTGTCGGCGTCGATCAAGCTGGCACGCGCCGGCTTGCGCGAGCCGGAGAAGCCGATCGGCTCCTACCTGTTCTCCGGTCCGACCGGCGTCGGCAAGACTGAAGTCGCCAAACAGCTTGCGGCCTCGCTCGGGGTCGAGCTGCTTCGCTTCGACATGTCCGAATATATGGAGCGGCATACGGTGTCGCGCCTGATCGGCGCGCCTCCCGGCTATGTCGGCTTCGACCAGGGCGGCCTGTTGACCGATGGCGTGGACCAGCATCCGCACTGTGTGGTGCTGCTCGACGAAATCGAGAAGGCGCATCCGGATCTCTACAACGTGCTGCTGCAGATCATGGATCACGGCCGGCTCACCGACCACAACGGCAAGCAGGTCAATTTCCGCAACGTGATCCTGATCATGACCACGAATGCGGGCGCCGCCGATCTCGCGCGCCAGGCCTTCGGCTTCACGCGCAACAAGCGGGAAGGCGACGATCACGAGGCGATCAACCGCCAGTTCGCGCCGGAATTCCGCAACCGGCTGGATGCGATCGTCTCGTTCGCCCATCTCAATGCCGACGTCATCGGCATGGTGGTGGAGAAGTTCGTCCTCCAGCTCGAGGCGCAACTCGCCGACCGCGACGTCACCATCGAGCTGTCGGAGACCGCCAAGGCCTGGCTGATCGAACATGGTTACGACGAGCAGATGGGTGCGCGTCCGATGGCGCGCGTGATCCAGGAGCACATCAAGAAGCCGCTGGCGGATGAAGTGCTGTTCGGTCACCTGAAGGGCGGCGGCCATGTCCGCGTCGTGCTGGTCAAGGACGAGGCGAGCGCGGACGGCAAGGACAAAATCGGCTTCGAGTTCGTCGAGGGACCGGTCACGCCGAAGCCGGAGAAGCTGCCCGGCGCCCGCAAGCGCAAGCCGAAATCGGGCGGCCCCAATGGGGGTGGCGGGTCCAAGGGACCGGCCTCAAAGGGCCCGCTGGTCAAGGCGTAAGCAGCCTCAATCCAAAACGGAGAGCCGGCGTGTCGCAAGACCGCCGGCTTTTTGATGCGCGGCGCCAGCGGCGAAGCTTGCTGCTGAGTAGATCGCCAAAAGGCTTCAGCGCTCGCCGAGCAGTTCGTCGATGCGGCGCTCGAGTTGGCGCTTCTTGATCTCGCTTCGGCGCAGCCGTTCCGCGAGATCGGAGACCGGCGCGGCAGGGCTTTCCGCCCTGAAGGCGACGCCGACAAAATTGTCGCGCCACCAGATTACCTTTGCCAGGAAGGAGCGTCCCTTGCGCGCGACGCGCAGCGAGAGCTGTTCTTTCGGCAACTGGATGTCATCGCTGAATTCGATGGTCGCGCCGCGATCGGAAATATTGCGGACGATGCATTCGCGCGTCGCGCCGCGCTCACCGATCTCGGCGACGCCGCCATACATCACCTTGTCGCGCACGCTCTCGCGTCGTTCACGCATTGAAAGTCTCCCAAGAAAGATGGAGACTTTTACCCCGCTTTGTTCCTCGTGAAAGTCCGCCTGGCGCAAAATGCGGCATTAACGTAAATTTACGGGGTTCCGATGGCGCGGATTTCGGAACAATTGCAGCGCAAAAAGGCGGTGGAACCGCGGATCCACCTGCCAGCCGTGACCGTTTGACTGAACGTTTTCACCGCTATGCACGCTCGGATTGCAACGGTCATGCAAAGAGCCCGATTTCTTCGCGCCTTATGCTGCACGGTGTCGCTTTTGTCTTCGGTTGCGACTGCCGGCGCCGAGGATGCGGGTGAGGCTACCCGGTTGGGCGCCGAGCCACGCGCGATACCGGCCGAGACGCCGGCTGAAGCGACGCGGGAGAGCGACACGCGCGAGGCGATGTGCCTGATGATCGAGTCGGCCGCGAAAGCCTCAAGCCTGCCGCTCGAGTTCTTCGCCCGCGTGATCTGGCAGGAGAGCCGCTTCCGCTCCGACGCGATCGGGCCGGTGACGCGCAGTGGCCAGCGCGCGCAGGGGATTGCGCAGTTCATGCCCGGCACCGCGAACGAGCGCGGCCTGCTCGATCCCTTCAATCCCGTGCAGGCGCTGCCGAAATCGGCGGAGTTTTTGGCCGAGCTGCGCGACCAGTTTGGCAATCTGGGACTGGCGGCCGCCGCCTACAATGCCGGCCCGCGCCGGGTTCAGGAGTGGCTCGCCGGCACCGGAGGGATGCCGCAGGAGACGCGCAGCTACGTTCTCGCCATCACCGGCTCCACCGTCGAGGATTGGGCGAAGGCGCAGAAGGGCGGCAGGACACCGGAGCGGATACCGACGTCGAGCTGTCGCGACTTGATGGCGCTGCTGAAGCAGGCCCCCAGTCCCTTCATCACCGAACTCGAGAGCCGCATCACGCTCGGTGCCGCCAAAGTGTGGGGCGTTCAGCTCGCCGCCGGCTTCAGCCGCGACAGGGCGCTCGCGATGTACGCCCGCGCCATGAAGCGGCTCAGCGCCGTGATCGGCGACCAGGATCCGAGCCTGCTCTCATCGGTGATGCGCAGCCGCGGCACGCGCGCCTTCTACCAGGTGCGGATCGGCGCCGACACACGGCCCGCCGCCGACGACCTCTGCAACCGCATCCGCAAAGCGGGCGGGGCATGCTTCGTGCTGCGCAACAGGGGCGTGCCGGGGTGATGCACAAGTCGTAGCCCGGATGGAGCACAGCGCAATCCGGGACGGGCTTGTCCACTTGTGAGATTCCCGGATTACGCTGCGCTCCATCCGGGCTACGGGACTACTGCTACAGGGCTTGCAAAGTCATTTGCGCTGTTTGAAGCTTTCAGGATGTCCCGATTACATTGGATTGAGTTATCTGCAGCCGGGCGGATAGCGATTTCCGCTCGACCGCGGGCCGATGATTGGCTGGAGACGGAGGTCGACGAGTGGAAGGCTTCCGGCCTGGATATGATCGTAAGCCTTCTCGAACGTGATGAGGTTTCCGAGCTTGGATTGCAGCGCGAAGCCGAGCTTTGCCGATCGAACGGCATCGAATTTCTGTCCTTTCCGATTCCAGATCGTGGCGTGCCTGAAAACGGGGCCGACGTGTTGCGGATCGCGAGTTCTATGGCCCGCGGCATTGCTGACGGCCGGTCCGTGGCGATTCATTGTCGGGCAGGGATCGGCAGGTCATCCATGATCGCGGCATGCGCGCTGATTTGCTCCGGAATCGAAGCCAGTGATGCGCTCGCACGGATCAAAACCGCACGCGGCCTGACGGTGCCGGATACCGATGAGCAGCGCGATTGGATCATGGCCTTTGGTGGAATGTACCAAATACCGTAGCCCGGATGGAGCGCAGCGCAATCCGGGACCGGTTTGTCCACTTGTGAGATTCCCGGATTACGCTGCGCTCCATCCGGGCTACGGGACTACTGCATAGCCGCCCTGAGCGGCGCTTGCTTGACGCGGGTTGCTTTCGCCAGCCCTATGCCCTCGACGATTCAAATCTCCATCGGTCACCCGTGGCGCTACCTCCACTCGACTCCCCCCAATGGAAAAGCTCGCTCCGCGCCTTCGCATGGGGCATGAGCTCGGTCGCGTCCACGGTGCTGACGCTGGTGCTGTTTGCGACCTATCTCGGCATTGGTGCGCTGGCCCATGACAGCCATTTCAGCCTGGGCTGGGTGCTCGGCAGCACGCTGTTGGTCTGGGCGGGCCCGGCGCAGATCATCCTGATCTCGACGCTGGGCTCCGGCGCGACCGCGGTGCAGGCGGCGATTGCGGTGACGGTGAGTGCGATCCGGCTGTTTCCGATGGTGGTGTCGGTGTTGCCGCTGATGAAGACGCCCCAGACCAAGCGGCGCCACCTGGTGCTGGTGACGCATTTCATCGCGGTCACGCTGTGGGTCGAATGCTACCGGTTGCTGCCAAAAGTGCCGCGCGAGCGCCGCATCGCGTTCACGCACGGGCTCGGCTGCGGGCTTGTCACCGTCTGCATGGTCGCCACCACGCTCGGCTATGGGCTTGCCGCCAATCTGCCACCGCTGTTTGCAGCAGCGATCCTGCTGCTGACGCCGCTGGCGTTCCTGCTTTCGACGGCGCGCAACTGCCGGCAGATATCGGACATATTGGCGCTGGTGCTTGGGATCGCGCTGTTTCCGCTGGTGTCGATGCTGCATACCGGCGTCGATATCCTGATCAGCGGCGTCACCGCCGGCACCATCGCCTATGGCGTGCACTGGTGGCGGGAGAGGGCGCGCGCATGAGCGAGTTTTTCGGCAGCCCGCACTCGCTGTTGATCCTGGTGCTCGCGGGCTTTCTGCCCAACGAAGTCTGGCGCATGGCCGGGCTGTGGTTCGGCGCCGGCGTCGACGAGGGTTCGGAAGTTCTGGTGTGGGTGAGGGCGGTGGCGACCGCGATCCTCGCCGGCGTCATCGCGCAAATCCTGCTGCAGCCGCCGGGCGCGCTGGCCGGCGTGCCTGACGGGCTGCGCTACGGCGCGGTTGCGGCGGGCTTTGCGGTGTTCATGCTGACGCAGCGCTCGATCTTTGCCGGCGTGGTCTGCGGCGAGATCGTCCTGCTGGCCGGGAAATGGTGGCTCGGTTGATTGCAGGCAGCGCATAATCCGCTACTGTCCGGCGCACCGGGAAACGTCGAGGAAACGCAATGAACTGGCTGAAATTATCGGCGCTGGTGGGCGCGCTCGTCTGGGCCGCGCCACTGGCCCATGCGGCGGAATATCCGGTACGTCCGATCAAGCTGATCGTGCCCTATGCCGCCGGCGGCCCGACCGACGTGCTCGGCCGCATGGTCGGCGAATATCTGAGCCGCGACCTGAAACAGGCTGTCGTGGTCGAGAACAAGGCCGGCGCGCAGGGCGCGATCGGCGCCGAAGCAGCGGCGCGTTCCGAGCCCGATGGTTACACGCTGTTCTTCACGGCGGCGTCGATCTTCGTGCTCAACCCGCTGCTCTACAAGAAGCTGCCCTACGATCCCACGCGGGACTTCCGCCTGCTTGCGCTGGTCACCGATCTGCCTGTCGTGATGGAGGTTCATCCGTCCGTGCCCGCCAAGACGGTCGCGGAGTTCGTGGCCTACGCCAAGCAGAACCCGGGAAAACTCAATTTCGGATCGGCCGGCACCGGCGGCACCATTCATCTGGCCGGCGAAATGTTCAAGCAGATGGCCGGCGTCGACATGGTCCATGTCGCCTACAAGGGCGCAGGCCCCGCGCTGACCGATTTGCTGTCGGGCAATATCCAGTTGATGTTCGATACGCTCGGCACCGCGCTGCCGCCGGTCAAGGGCGGGTTGCTGCGCGCGCTGGCGGTCTCTTCGGCGCAACGCATCCCCGATCTGCCTGACGTGCCGACCATGGCCGAGAGCGGCTATCCGGACTACGGCGTCAGCGTCTGGTATGGCGTCTCCGCGCCGGCCAAACTGCCTGATGACGTCGCGCAGAAACTCACCGCCAGTTTGAACAAGGCGCTGAGTGATGACGCGTTCCGGGCTTCGCTCGACAAGGTCGGCTTTCCGCCGCTGCGGCCGCAGAGCCAGGCCGAGATCGACAAATTCGTCGCGACCGATCGCGCGCGGTGGGCGGGCGTGATAAAAGCCCTCAACATCTCATTGGATTAGGACATCTGGATTAGGACATGGTTCGAGAAAGCGAAGTCCGCGAGGGCGAAATCACCGTCGACATGCCACCGGCTCGCGATGCCGGGCTCGTGTTCGTCGGCCGCATCCGTACGCCCTGGAAATCGCGGCTGGAGACGCCTCGGCAGGGCCGCCAGGATGGCCCGGTGTGTCGGCTGGAGATTTTCGAGCCCTGGGTGCCCGCGCTCAAGGGCGTCGACTTCTATGAGAATCTCGAAGTGATCTACTGGTTGCACCAGTCGCGCCGCGACCTGGTGCTGCAGAGCCCGAAGAACAACCAGAAAACCCGCGGCACCTTCTCGCTGCGCTCGCCGGTGCGGCCCAATCCGATCGGGACCTCGATCGTGAAGTTCGTCAAGGTCGAAGGCAACGTCATCCTGGTGCGCGGCCTCGACTGTCTCGACGAAACGCCGCTGCTCGACGTCAAACCCGACCGCTGCGAGTTTACGCCGCTGGCGCCGCCGCAGCCGGGGGATTTCGAGACGGAGTAGACTTCTCCCTGTCATTGCGAGCGTAGCGAAGCAATCCACTTCTCCACTTGCGGCACTATGGATTGCTTCGCTGCGCTCGCAATGACGAATTCGTAGCCCGGATGGAGCGAAGCGTAATCCGGGAAGGTGTCGCAAACGTCGCATAATTCCCCGGATTGCGCTTCGCTCCATCCGGGCTACGGAAGCGCGCTATAGCGCCGCGACCAGCTTGGTCGCGTTGTCCTCCAGCACCTTGACGTCTTCCTTCCGGCTCGCGGGCGGCAGCAGGGCTACGCCGTCATGGCGCGGCATGACGTGCATGTGCAGGTGGAACACGACTTGCCCGCCGGCGGGCTCGTTGAATTGCTGCACGGTGATGCCGTCGGCCTTGAAGGCCTTCATGGCGGCGGCGGCGATCTTGTGGGCGGCGCGCGCGACGTGGGCGTAGTCGTCGGGGGTGATATCGAGGATGTTGCGGGCAGGGGCTTTTGGAATCACCAGCGTATGACCCGGCGAACGCGGCATGATGTCGAGGAAGGCCAGTACATGGTCGTCCTCGTAAACCTTGTGGCAGGGAAACTCGCCGCGCAGGATTTTTGCGAAGGGGTTGTTGGTGTCATAGGCGGGCATGGTTTCTTCCCTCGAGGTTTGATCTCAATTTCACGTCGCCAGCCTTGTAGGTCAAGCCTCGTCGGCGGCCTTGCGGAATGGTCCGGCTTCGGTCAGTTCGCGTCCGGCGGCCGCCACGTAGGCGCGCTCGCGCTTCAGGTAATCGGCGATCGCGCGGCGCAGGTCGGGATCGGCGATGAAGTGCGCGGAGTAGGTGGTTTGCGGCAGGTAGCCGCGGGCCAGCTTGTGCTCGCCCTGCGCGCCGGCCTCCACGACCTTGAGGCCGCGCTGGATCGCGAAATCGATCGCCTGATAGTAGCAGACCTCGAAATGCAGGAATGGGTGATGCTCGACGGCGCCCCAGTTGCGGCCGAACAATGTGTCCGAGCCGATGAAATTGATGGCGCCGGCGATCCAGCGGCCGTTGCGCTTGGCCATCACCAGCAGCACGTCGCGGCTCATGCTCTCGCCGATCAGCGAGAAGAATTTCCGCGTGAGATAAGGCCGGCCCCATTTGCGCGAGCCGGTCTCCATGTAGAACGCGAAGAACGCGTCCCAGGCGTCCTCGGTGATGTCACTGCCGGTCAGATGATGGATCGTGATTCCGGCGGACGTAGCCTCGCGCCGCTCGCGCTTGATCGCCTTGCGATGACGCGAGTTCAGCGAGGTCAGGAAATCGTCAAAAGTCCCGTAGCCTTCATTGTGCCAGTGAAACTGCTGATCGTTGCGCAGCAGGAAGCCGTGTTCGCCTAAAAACTTCGCTTCCGTCTCCGGGGCGAAGGTTACATGCACGGAGGAAGCGTTGGTCGCGTTGCAGAGCGCCATCAGTCCGCTCGCCAGCGCGGTTCCGATCCGCTCGCGATCAACGTCGCTGCGGATCAACAGCCGTGGTCCGGTGGCAGGTGTGAAGGGGACGGAGGCCTGCAGCTTCGGGTAATAGCGTCCGCCGGCACGCTCATAGGCATCCGCCCAGCCGCGGTCGAAGACATATTCGCCTTGCGAATGCGATTTCAGGTAGCAGGGCACGATACCGGCGATCTCGCCATCGAGCCGTGCCAGCAGATGTCGCGGACCCCAGCCGGTGCGGGCGCAGGCCGAGCCGGAGGCTTCGGCGGCTGCGAAAAAGGTGTGAGAAACGAAGGGGTTATAGGCAGGCTTGCAGGCATCGCTTTGAGACCCGCTCGCAGCCAGCGTGTCGAGATTTTCGAGCCCGTTCGGGTCGCCAGGAGGATTGGCGCAGGCGTCCCAATCCGCAGCCTTGATGTCGCTGGCGGAGGGGACAGCTTCGAGAGTGATTTCGGATGACGCCATCTAGAAATTCAAAACCGGTCCCATTGTGCGATCAGCCATCGCGCATGGTGGCCAACGTTTCAAAGATCGTGCATCGGGCGGGCGAGTTCAAGGTGGGCGGCTGCGCATCAGGTTCCCGGCAGGAACCCCTCGAAGATCATCTGGTCAGCGGTGCGCATGGCGCGAGCGCGCTGCTCCGGCGTGCGCACGGTCCAGGCCAGCAGCGGCAGCCCAAAAATGTTGCGGGTGATCCAGGGGGCGGCTGCCGGCAGCTCGTCCACCCAATAGGCGACGAAATGCGGCCGGCTGTGGAAGGCGTGGCGCAGATGCGTCATGCCGTGGCGCTGTTCGGCGGAGGCTTCCGGCCACTCCTCGGCGGTATATTCGCGCTCCGCCACGATGCCGCGCGCGCGGCCCGGGATCAATTCGCGCAGCGCCACTACCTGGTCCGGATCGAAGGACATGCCGACCGCAGGTCCGGAATAGGAGCGAAGCACCTCCGCCATCCGCTTCACCAGCCGGCGGTCACCATCGAAATGGCTTTTGACCTCGATCACCAGCGGCACGCGGCCGGCGACGAGCGAACAGAGATCGCCGAGCGTCATCATCCGCTCAGGCGTGTTCTTGAACGCAACCGCCTTCAGTTCGGCCGCGGTCTTGCCGAGCAACGCGCCGGAGCCCTCGGTGAGGCGGCCGAGTGCATTGTCATGATGCACCATCGCCTCACCGTCAGACGAAAGCTGGATGTCGCATTCGATGGCGAAATTGCCGTCGGCGGCGGCCTGCGCGGCCGCCGGCATGTTCTCGACGATGCCGCGCGAAATATCATGAAGGCCGCGGTGGGCGACCGGACGCGCCGTCAGCCAGTCCGGAGCACGCATCAGGGGCGCTCCGCTCAGGACACCTCGAAGATGGCGTCCACCTCGACGGCGGCATCCGAGGGTAGCGAAGCGACGCCGACGGTGGTGCGGGCATGCCGGCCCTTGTCGCCGAAAGCCGTTACCATCAGGTCGGAGGCGCCGTTGAGCACCTTGGGTCCGTCGAGGAAGTCGGGCGCGGAATTGATGAAGCCGCCGAGCCTGACCACGCGGACCACCTTGTCGAGATCGCCGAGCGCGGCCTTGACCTGGGCCAGCAGGTTGACGCCACAGCCCTGCGCCGCGGCGTAGCCCTGTTCGATGGTGACGCCGGCGCCTAACTTGCCCTTGGCGATCAGCTTGCCTTCCGCGTTGGCGCACACCTGGCCGGAGATGAACAGCAAATTGCCTGATCGTACGAAGCCGACGTAATTCGCCATCGGGGTGCGCGGCTCGTTCAGGACGATGCCTTGCGCCGTCAGCTTCTGTTCGACCGTACCCGCCATTGTTTTCCGTCCCCGCTTGATGTGACCGTTCCTGACCAACCGTCAGGCGCGCATTGTTTCGCGCATCGCGCTTTCTCTTGCAAGTGACGGTGGATCCGCGTCCCGCGCCGCGATCGAGGCGGATCCTGCCGAAAATGCCGGAAAACACGGTGCTTCGGCATCTAATTCTTGCGTTTTCGTGACCCCGCCCTAGTTGCGACGCAATGGAGCCATCACTAATGTGACCGAATCTCCCTCGAGGAAAAAACTGGACATGGCTAGCTCGTTCCCGATTCCGGTCCGTGCTTTGGTGTTCTCAGCCGCCGCGACCCTGATATCCGGCTTCGCAAGCGGACCGGCGATGGCCGGCGCCAGCGGGCCGTTTCTCTCCCATCAGGCGCTGTATGAATTGAAGCTGGTCAAGTCGCGCGGGTCCAACGCGATATCGGGTGCGCGCGGGCGCATCCTCTACAATTTTTCGGGCAGCGCCTGCGAGGGCTACACGTCCGAATTTCGCCAGGTGTCGGAGCTCGACAGTGGCGAGGGCAAGCTGACGCTGAGCGATCTGCGCTCGCATTCCTGGGAAGATGGCGCGGGCAAGAGCTACCGTTTCAAGATCGATACGCGGATGAACGATGCCGATTCCACCCCGATCGATGGCATGGCGGAGCGTGTCGGCGACCGCATCACGGTCAAGCTGAAACAGCCCGTTGCGAAGACGTTCGAGCTCGACGGCAAGACCGTATTCCCGACCGAGCAGATCCAGCACATCATCGCCGCCGCGCGCGCGGGCAAATCGGTGCTGGAGCTGATGGTCTATGACGGCTCCGACAATGGCGAGAAGGTCTACAATACGCTGTCGGTGATCGGGCAGCCGATTCCGGGCACCCGCAGCATCGCTTCCCCCGATCCCTCGACCGCCAACGACCAGATGAAGACGCTGACCCGCTGGCCCGTGACCGTGAGCTATTACGATCGCGACGCCAAGGCCAAGGACGGCGAACAGACGCCGGTTTACGCGATGTCGTTCGAGCTGTTCGAGAATGGCGTCTCCCGCGCGCTGGTGCTCGACTACAACGATTTCGTGATCGCGGGCGCGATGGGCCGGTTCGACGTCAGGGATTCCAAGCCGTGTAAGTGACGGCACCGGCTGCCGGTCATCCGCGCGTGAAGTCGCGGGGCTTCAATCCGAGCGCCTTGACAGCTGGCTCCGGAAGCGGCCCCCAGGCTTCGACCCTTTCGTTCGGGGCCATCATGGCGGCGATAATTGCCTCGGCCTTTGCCGGATCCTGTTCAGCCACAAAGTAGACCGAGCGAACGGGCGAACCGCCTCCCAACGGTTCAGTTGTTACGAGGACAACCTGACCATTTGCCATGGCTTGATATACCACTGACGCGGTGCCGTTTCCACGACGGTGAAAGCTGATCTCCGCGAGCCCGATTCACCGGGAAACGCTGCGGACCGCCAATCCCTGATATATTGAGGTTCGAGGAGGACACCCCCATATCATCTCGATAAGGGAGTCCTTGCTGTGCAGAACGTACAGGCGACTCTTGTTGCGGCCGCTGCAGCGGTAGCTCTGGTTGTCTCTTCCCTTGCCGCCCCGGCGGGGGAAGCCAGCAACAACCTTGCGCTGACCGTCTCGGTCGAAGGCGCGATCGGGCCGGCAACGGCCCGTTACGTGAAAGACGCTCTGACCAAGGCAAGCGAGCGACATGCCGAAATTGTCGTTCTGCGTTTGAATACACCCGGCGGTCTCTCAACCAGCATGCGCGAGATTATCGCGGACGTGCTGGCGTCGCGCGTTCCTGTCGTCGGCTACGTTGCCCCCTCCGGAGCCCATGCGGCCAGCGCCGGAACCTATATCCTCTACGCCACGCATATCGCGGCCATGGCGCCGGGCACCAATCTCGGAGCGGCGACGCCGGTGCAGATCGGCGGTCCGCTGCCGGGTCTGCCTGACGCTACCCCAGACAAGGGCGGTAAGGACAAGAAGGACGGCGGCGACCAGCAGCCGAAGACAAAGGATGCCATGACGGCGAAGGCGACGAACGACGCCGTCGCCCTGATCCGCAGTCTTGCCGAGATGCGCGGCCGCAACGCCGATTGGGCGGAGAAAGCGGTGCGGGAGGCCGCCAGCCTGTCCGCCAATGCCGCATTGCAGGCGAACGTCATCGACCTCGTCGCACGCGATCCGGCCGACCTGCTCAGGCAGATCGATGGCCGCACGGTCGAGGTTGCGGGTGGCGAGACGCGGCAGCTGGCGACCAGGGACGCCGGGCGTGAAGCGGTCGATCCCGGATTGATCTTGCGATTTCTGAGGGTGATCACCGATCCCAACGTCGCCTTCATTCTCATGCTGGTCGGCATCTACGGCGTGATTTTCGAACTTTCCTCGCCCGGTGCGGTCGCGCCGGGGGTGATCGGCACGATCTGTCTGTTATTGGGCCTTTATGCGCTCAACATGCTGCCCGTCAACTATGCGGGCCTCGGTCTGATCCTGCTGGGGATCACGCTTCTGGTCATCGAAGTCTTCAATCCGACCGTGGTGCTCGGCCTCGGCGGGATCGTCGCATTCGTGCTCGGAGCAGTGATGTTGTTCGAGCCCGAAGCGCCCGGATTCCGGCTGTCATGGCCGGTGATCGGCGTCACGGCGGCGATCTTCATCGGCCTGATCCTGGTTGTTCTCGGCTCGCTTCGACGTGCCCAAAAAGGCCCTGTGCGCCTCGGCGCGCAAGCCATGCGCGGCCTGACTGCCGAAATCCTCGACTGGTCCGAGAGCGAAGGCCACGTCTTCGCCCATGGTGAGCGCTGGCAGGCGCGCGGCACCGAAGCCTTCAAGCCCGGAGAGGTGGTCGAGGTGGCCAACATCAAAGATTTGACGCTGGTGGTACGGCGTCGACCGGCGCTCACCATCCGCGAAGGAGATACGTCATGATACTTGATTATTTGACTTATGGGGCGCTCGCGGTCGTCGTGGTCCTGTTTCTGGCCTCGGCCATTCGCATCCTGCGCGAATACGAGCGCGGCGTCGTGTTCACGCTCGGCCGCTTCACCGGTGTGAAGGGCCCGGGATTCATCATCCTGATTCCGGTCGTGCAGCAGATGGTGAAGGTCGATCTCAGGGTGATGGTGCAGGTCGTGCCGCCGCAGGACGTAATTTCGCGCGACAACGTTTCGGTCAAGGTCAATGCCGTTCTTTACTTCCGCATCATCGATCCCGAACGCGCGATCATCAAGGTCGGCGATTACATGGCCGCGACCAGCCAACTGGCGCAGACCACGCTGCGCTCGGTGCTAGGCAAGCACGAACTGGACGAGATGCTTGCCGAACGAGACCGGCTTAACGCCGACGTCCAGGAGATCCTCGATCAGCAGACCGACGTCTGGGGCATCAAGGTCACCACCGTCGAGATCAAGGATATCGATCTCAATGAAACCATGGTGCGCGCGATTGCCAAGCAGGCCGAGGCAGAGCGGTTGCGGCGCGCCAAGGTGATCAATGCAATGGGCGAGCAGCAGGCCGCCGAGAAGCTCGTCGAGGCCGGCCGAACGCTTGCGCGGGAGCCGCAGGCGATGCAGCTGCGCTATTTCGCGGCGCTGCACGACATTGCCGGCGAGCGATCCTCGACCGTGGTCTTTCCGCTGCCGATGGATTTGCTTGGCCATATGACCCAGCGGCGGAACGAAGCAACGTGACTTTGGTTGTTGCCGGCAACAAGCCAATCGCGTGATGTCGCCCGACGGGTCAAGATCGCTGATCTATCGATGCAGCCCGACAATCGGCTAGAAAGTTCGGCTGAATCCGCCAACCAGGGAGAGCCACGATGGCAACCTATGTCGTGCTTGGCAACTTCACTGACCAGGGAATCCGCGCTGCCAAGGACTCACCGAAGCGGGCAGAGGCTTTCAAGAAAATGGCCGAGACCTTCGGGATCACCGTAAAGGAGCTGTTCTGGACGCAGGGACGATATGATGTTGTGACAGTCCTCGATGCGCCGGATGAATTTTCCGCCATGACGCTTAGCCTCAGTCTTGGCGCCCTTGGCAATGTTCGCACCGAGTCGTTGCGTGCCTTCTCGGCGGCGGACATGACCAAGGTTGTCGGCAAGATGCTCTGACGGCCGCTGCGCGGTTCGACCATCCCTTCAAGCCGCGGCCTGGCCTTCCGTCATGCCATCGGCGAGGATCGGTCTGGTCGAGAGCGCCGGACCCGGATACGCTTCGGCCCCAATCATGCACGTCAGGGAGGCGCAAACATGAGCAAGCTCGAACATATCAGGCCAAGCGGACTTCACCACAATCCGGCTTACTCTCACGTCGTCGTCGCGTCAGGTGCGCGCACGATCTACATCGCGGGACAGGTATCCACCGACGATGAGGGACGGGTGGTCGGCGAGGGTGATCTGGCCGCGCAGACGACGCAGGTGATGCACAATATTGGTCTGGCGCTGAAAGCCGCCGGTGCGAGTTATGGCAACATCGTGAAGATCACGACCTTCGTCGTCGGCTACAAGCCGGAGCTCCGTCCCATCATCGGCAAGGCGCGCTCGGCCTTCTTTGAAGGCATGGAGCCGCCGGCGAGCACGCTCGTCGGCGTAACGGCGCTTGCGGCCCCTGAATGGCTGATCGAGATTGAGGCAGTGGCCGTCGTCGATTGATGTTTTTTTCCGTCATTGCGAGGAGCGAAGCGACGAAGCAATCCATCTATCCCCGGGTGGTGAGGTGGATTGCTTCGCTTCGCTCGCAATGACGGGGAGAGAGCGGTCTATTCCTCCTCGTCCTCTTCCTTCGCCGGCCCCTTGTACGCAATGCCCCTGATCACAGCGGCGTTGCCAAATTTCTTCCTTAAATTATCCATCGCGCGTTCGGCATGGGCCGAACGGCGGTCGAGCATGTCGGTGTCGTCGGCCTGAGATCCCTCGCGCAGCGCGCTGACGCCGGTGCCGATCAGGCGAAAAGCCGTGCCGTCGATCTCCTTCGCCAGCATTTCGCGCGACACCGCAAAAATCTTCGCGGCGAGTTGCGTCGGCGCATGGATCGATTGCGCGCGCGTGCGCTGCCTGAAATCCGCGGTCTTCAGCTTCAGCGTAATGGTGAGACCTGACAGATCGCCGCTCTTCAGCCGCGACGACACTTTTTCGGACAGCCGCCACAACACCTTTTCCAACGTTGCAAAATCCTTGATGTCGTTGTCGAACGTGGTCTCGTTGGAAATGGTCTTGGCGCCGCGGTCCGGCACCACGCTGCGGTCGTCGATGCCGCGCGCCAGCCGCCACAGCCTGCGGCCTTCGCCGCCGAACTGCTTCATCAGCTCGACCTCGTCGGCGCGCTGCAGGTCCGCAATGGTGCGAAAGCCGCGCTGCACCAGCTTCTCCTGGGTCGCGGGGCCGACGCCATAGATGAAGCCGACCGGCTTGTCCGCCAGCATCTCGCGCGCCTCGATCTGGTCGAGGGCGGCAAAGCCACGCGGCTTGTCGAGATCGGAGGCGATCTTGGCCAGGAACTTGTTGCAGGACAGGCCGACCGACACCGTGATCCCGATATCGCGCTCGACGTCGCGGGCAAAGCGCGCCAGCACTTTTGCCGGGATCATGCCGTGAACGCGTTGCGTGCCGGCCAGATCCAGGAACGCCTCGTCGATCGACAGCGGTTCCACCAGCGGCGTCAGCGTCTGCATGGCGTGGCGCACCTCGCGGCCGACGCGGACATATTTCGCCATGTCGGGCGGGATTACGGCAGCCTGGGGGCAGAGCGCCAGCGCCTTGAACATCGGCATTGCCGAGCGCACGCCATAGGTGCGCGAGACGTAGCAGGCGGCCGACACCACGCCGCGCTTGCCGCCGCCGATGATCACGGGCCTGTCTGCGAGTTCCGGATTGTCGCGCTTCTCAACCGTGGCGTAAAACGCGTCGCAATCGATATGCGCCAGCGTCAGCGAGGGCAGCGCGTGGTGGCGAACGAGGCGAGGGGAACCGCATTCGCCGCATCGCCTGGCCTTGATATCGAGGTCGCCGAGGCAATCCCGGCAGAAAGCCCGCGGACCATCAATGGACACCGCGGGCACGCTCACGGCACGTCGCGCTCCCAATGCGGGTCGCCCAGCACCTGGCGGGCGGCGGCGATATTGGTCGGATGCAGTTGCGAGGCGCTCGCAAACGCCTTCACGGTGGCGTCGTCGCGCATCACGAAATCGAGCACCGAGGCCAGAAATTGCGGGTCGGCCGCGGCCGTCCGCAGCGTCTCCGGCCCGATCCCGCTTTCGGCCAGGAAAAGGCCTAGCCTTTCAGGATCGCTGGCAATAAAACTCAGCGCCTGAACTGCAACGATTTCAGCTACTTCGCGGGGGTTGTGAACAGGCTTTTTCAACAGCGGGTTTGCCTTTCCGTTAACTTATAGGCTCTAATTTGGAACCATCATGCCCGAGTCTGTTGAGTGCGTTCAAGCAATTGGAAACCGCTTCATAAAACTTGGCGCATCGATTTAACTGCTTAGAGCGAAACTGACGCTAGTTTGAATTCACTTTTCGACAAGCCCGGCCGGGGTGTTCGACGTACTGTCAGGCTGGACTTGTTTCCTTAAGATGAGGGGAGGGACGGGATGGCAAAAACCGTCCTGATCGTGGAGGACAACGAGCTCAACATGAAGCTCTTTCGCGACCTGTTGGAAGCGCACGGCTATCAGACCTCGGGCACCAGTAATGGTTTCGAGGCGCTCGATCTCGTCCGCAAGCTGCGCCCCGATCTGATCCTGATGGATATTCAGCTTCCGCAAGTGTCGGGCCTCGAAGTGACGCGCTGGATCAAGGACGATCCGGAGCTGCGCG
Source organism: Bradyrhizobium sp. SRL28 (assembly GCF_018596315.1). Taxonomy (GTDB): domain Bacteria; phylum Pseudomonadota; class Alphaproteobacteria; order Rhizobiales; family Xanthobacteraceae; genus Bradyrhizobium. Next base: position 36,895 of record NZ_JAHEAG010000036.1, read on the forward strand.
CCATTCCGGTGGTTGCCGTCACCGCCTTTGCGATGAAGGGCGACGAAGAGCGCATCCGCGAGGGCGGCTGCGAGGCATATTTGTCCAAGCCAATTTCTGTCGGCAAGTTTATCGAAACAGTGCGGCGTTTTATCGGGTAGGAGTGAGTTTCGATGTCTGCGCGTATCCTTGTCGTCGACGACGTTCCAGCAAACGTCAAGCTGCTGGAAGCCCGTCTGTCGGCCGAATATTTCGACGTGCTGACGGCTTCCAACGGTGCCGAGGCGCTCGACCTCTGTTCGCGCTCCGAATGCGACATCATCCTGCTCGACGTCATGATGCCCGACATGGACGGTTTCGAGGTCTGCCGCCGGCTGAAGTCGAACCCGGCCACCCATTTCATTCCCGTCGTGATCGTCACCGCGCTGGACAGCCCGTCGGATCGCGTTCGCGGGCTGGAAGCCGGAGCCGACGATTTTCTCACCAAGCCGGTGTCCGACATCGTTCTGATCGCACGCGTTCGGTCGCTAACGCGGCTGAAGATGATGACCGATGAGTTGCGGATGCGCGCCATCACCTCGCTCGAGATCGGCATGGAGGCGCCCGAACGCAGCGCGATCGCCGACAAGGGCGTCGGCGGGCGGATCCTGCTGGTCGACGACCGGCCATCGTCCTACGAGCGGCTGGCGCCGATCCTTTCTGCCGAGCATACCGTCGATGTCGAGATCAATCCGGCGGAGGCGCTGTTTCACGCTGCCGAGGGCAATTACGATTTGCTGATCGTTTCGCTCGGCCTTGAAAATTACGACGGCCTGCGGCTGTGCAGCCAGGCGCGTTCGCTGGAGCGCACTCGCCAGTTGCCGATCCTCGCCATCTCCGATGCCGACAACAATGCGCGGCTGCTGCGCGGGCTCGAAATCGGCGTCAACGATTATCTCCTGCGTCCCGTCGACAAGAACGAATTGCTGGCGCGAGCCCGCACCCAGATCCGCAAGCGGCGCTATACCGACCATCTGCGCGACAATGTGCAGAACTCGATCGAAATGGCGATCACCGACGCGCTGACTGGCCTGCATAACCGCCGTTACATGGAAAGCCATCTCTCGACGCTGGTCGAGCAGGCCTCGAGCCGCGGCAAGCCGCTCGCGCTGATGATCCTCGACATCGACTTCTTCAAGTCCATCAACGACACCTACGGCCACGACGCCGGCGACGACGTGCTGCGCGAATTCGCGGTGCGCATCCGCAAGTCGATCCGCGGCATCGATCTCGCCTGCCGCTATGGCGGCGAGGAGTTCGTGATCGTGATGCCGGAAACCGACCTGACGGTCGCCGGCATGGTCGCCGAGCGCCTGCGCCGCTCGATCGCCGGCGAAACCTTCGCGGTCAACAAGGGTACCAAGCGCATCGACGTCACGATCTCGATCGGGCTGGCGACGCTGGACCACAAGGGCGAGCCGGTCGCCGACGTGCTCAAGCGCGCCGACATGGCGCTCTATCGGGCGAAGCACGACGGACGCAACAGGGTGGTTTCGACGGCGGCGTAAGCGCCCGACTCTTTATAGTTTGGCGCGCTGTCATCACCCGCGAAAGCGGGTGATCCAGTACGCCGCGGCCTCTCAATTCGACGACTAACGTCTCTGGAATACTGGGTCACCCGCTCCAGTGCGCAATTGCGCACAAGGCGGGTGACGACAGCCTTGTGTGGATGCTTACGCCGACGCGCGCATCCCTTCGGCGTCTTGCTTCACCGCCTCATACGCCAGCCGCTTGAACTCGAATGAGAACGGGTGAACGAACGCCATCTGGCGCTGCGCCATCATCACACCGGCCATGTTGCGCTTTGGCGAGATCCACCATTGCGTGCCCGCGACGCCGCCCCAATAGAGTTCACCCGCTGAATCGGGGTGATCGAACGGCGTAGGCTTCAGGATCAGGCCGCCGGCCAGCGTGTGCACCTTGCCGGGCTGTGGTCCCATCAGGGCAAAGCGGATCCACTGCCCCTCGGGCAACTGGTTGGTCATCATCAGCGCAATCGTCTCCGGCTTGAGCAGGGTTTTGCCGCCGGGCAGCAGGCTTCGGATCAATGCGACCATGTCGGGCAGCGTTGAAACCAGTCCGCCGCCGCCACTGAGCCTCGCGATCGGGCGCAGATAGGCGCCGGGAAAGGGCGCGTTGTCGGTTCGAGTCAATCCCGGCTTCATCGGCTCCATCAGGTCGGCGCCAGCGTAGTACGCAACGAGCCGTCCCTGATCCTTTTCCGGCACGACGAAGCCGGTGTCGACCATGCCGAGTGGACCGAGAATCCGCGACTGAATGAACTTGTCGAAGCTCTGGCCGCTGATGACCTCGACCAGCCGCGACGCCACGTCGGTGGCGAGCGAATATTCCCACGATGTGCCGGGATGATAGATCAGCGGCAAGCCGGCCAGCACGTCCACCATGTCAGCCAGCGTCGTCCTCGGATCGTGCACCCCGCGCTCGTTGAGGGCCTCATAGATGGCGGTGCCCGGATCGAAAAAGCCGTAGCTCAGACCGGAGCTGTGACTCAGGAGCTGACGGACGGTGATCGAGCTTCTGGCCGGCTCGGTGTCATCAAGCGAGGTAGCGCCGGAGCGCAGCACTTTGCGATTTCCGAGCTGCGGAATATATTTTTCAATGGGGTCATCGAGCCCGAGTTTGCCTTCCTCGAACAGCAGCAGCGCCGCGCAGGAGGTGACCAGCTTGGTATTGGAAAAGACGCGGAAGATGTGGTCGGTGCCGAGCGGCGTCTGCGCTTCCTTGTCGGCCCACCCGACGCAATTCACGTCCACGAGCTCGCGCCCGACCATGACCGCCCAGGAAATGCCTGATAGCAGGTTGTTGTCGATGTAGCGCTGCATCGCCGCCTGCGCCGGTTTGAAGTCGTAACCGTTGGCGGTGACTTTCAGGTCTTCCATGGTCGCTCCCTTTGCCGTCATGTTCTTGCGCAGCGTTTTCCGTCGTCCCTGCCTAGTGCTCAATTGCGCACGGGAGCAGGGACCCATAACCACCGGCGCTTATTATCTTGGGAAGCTAACTACCACATCGCCTCACTGAAAAGCCACGGCGTATGTGTCCCTGCGCCGTGCGCAATTGCGCACTAGGCAGGGACGACGATGTGGAGGGTTGATCGCCTCAAACGGTTGACGAAGGCCGGGGCTTCTTCGACGCACTCCCGCCCACCTTCACCCCCGCATTCCTCAGCAGCACCGTCGCCGCTTCCTTTGCCGCGCGCGCCATCGCGGGATCGTTGCGGACGAGATCCTGCGCGATCGAGCCGTCGACAAGCAAGGCAAGCTGGGTTGCAAGCGCTTCTGCCTGCGCGACGCCGAGCTTTATCAGCAGGTCGCGAAACCAGAGGCGGCGGCTTTCCTTGAAGGCTATGGCAACCTTTCGGACCGAGCGGTCTTCGCCGAGTTCGGCAACCGCATTGACGAAGGGGCAGCCGCGAAAATCCTTCGCCGAAAAGCGCCGTTCCAGCGAATCGAAGGTGCCGAGAATCTGCTCGACCGGGGATTTTTCGGAAGGCCGTGGGGCCACGAAGCGCCGCGCCAGATAGGCCGAGATCAGCGCGTCCTTGGACGGAAAATGATTGTAGAGCGTGCGCTTGCTGATGCCGATTTCGGCAGCGATGGTGTCGACACCGATCGCGCGAATTCCCTGCAGATAGAACAGCCTATCTGCGGTTTCCAGAATCCGGTCCTTCATGTCAGGTTTGGCGGGCAGGGTAGCCATGCGAATGCGCGGGTCACCTTGGCTTGACAGCAGCACCCCCTTTATAGCCTAGTTACACAGATCTGTGTACCTATTTCAGATATCAATTGCAGAACGCGGCTTTCGAACCGCGGCCGATCGGGAGAATAAAAACAATGGCCCTGCTGCAAATCCTGCGGCCCACGCTTCCCATCCTGATCGGCGCCTCCATCATGCTCACCATCAGCATGGGCCTGCGGCAATCGCTCGGCCTTTTCATGCAGCCGCTGACGCAGGATATCCGGATTTCGGTCTCCGATTTCACGCTGGCGCTCGCGGTGCAAAATCTGGCCTGGGGATTTTTGCAGCCGTTCGCCGGTGCGCTGACGGTGCGCTATGGTTTTCGGACCATCATGGTCGCAGGCGCGCTGCTCTATGTCGCCGGCCTTGCTTTGATGGCGGGCGCGAACGGTTTTCTCAGCGTCATGATCGGCGGCGGCGTGTTGATCGGCGCGTCGCTGGCTTGTACCGCGGCGGCTATCGCGATGTCGGTCGCGGCGCGCGCGGTGCCGGCGTCGGTGCGCTCTACGGTGCTCGGCCTGGTGTCGGGTGTGGGATCGCTCGGTGCGTTGTTATCGGCGCCGCTCGGCCAGATCCTCAACGAGGGCTACGGCTGGCGCGTGGGTCTCGCCGGCTTCGTGGTGCTGGCGCTCCTGATGATTCCGGCGGCCTGGTACGCGGGCAGGGTGGACAAGATTCCGTTGCCGAAGCCTGCGGACGACGAAATCGGCAACTCTTCGGCCAGCGTCGCCACCAAGATCGCGTTCTCCAACGCCTCCTTCGTGGTGATGACCGGTGCCTATTTCGTCTGCGGCATGCAGCTCGTGTTTCTCACCACGCATCTGCCGTCCTATCTGGCGATCTGCGGCATGGACCCGATGCTGAGCGCGCAGACGCTCGGCATGATCGGCGGCTTCAACGTGCTCGGCAGCATCTTCTTCGGCTGGGCCGGCCAGCGCTGGAACAAGCTGGCGCTGCTCGGCGGCATCTACATCTTCCGCTCCATCGCGCTCGCATGGTACTTCACGCTGCCGCCGACGCCGGCCACCACACTCTTGTTCGGCGCCATCATGGGCTTTCTGTGGATGGGGGTCGGCCCTCTGGTTGCGGGCGCGGTCGTGGAAATGTTCGGCCTGAAATGGCAGGCAATGATCCAGGGGCTCGCCTTCATGAGTCACCAGGTCGGCAGCTTCCTCGGCGCGTTCGGCGGCGGGGTGCTGTACGACGCGCTCGGCTCCTACACCATGGCGTGGCGGATCGGCGTCGCGCTCGGGCTGGCAGGTGGCATCATCCAGGTCGCGTTCGCGCTGATCCGGCCGAGTGGGCCGCCGCGGATGCAGACGGCGTAGCGCTCGTTCCCCGGATGCTGCGCAGCGCCAACAGCGCGTTCACGCGCGTCTTCGACACGCTATGTCTTGCGGCGTGGTGCGCTGCTGATCCGGGGTCCATCGTGGGTCCGTGGGTCCCGGCTCTGCGGTGCACCGCTGAAGAGCGCTGCGCCGCGTCCGGGACACGAGAGCCCGGAATCAAAACGGGGCCCGAAAGGACCCCGTTCAAATCGTCAGCAATGGCTTGCGACGTTACTTGATCTTCGATTCCTTGAACTCGACGTGCTTGCGCGCGACGGGGTCGTACTTCTTCTTGACCAGCTTGTCGGTCATGGTGCGCGAGTTCTTCTTGGCGACGTAGTAGAAGCCGGTATCCGCCGTGGAAACGAGCTTGACCTTGATGGTGACCGCTTTGGCCATGTTCAGAACCTCAAATAGGGGATATCGGGCGCCGGCCAAATCAGCCTGCATTTGCCGCGCAACCTAGCTTCTGATCGCCCAAAGTCAAGGTTTTCGGGGCAAAAACCGGCCGGAATCTACCCATTTTAGCCCAAAAAGGACGTGCTTTTGCCCTGTAGCGCAAAATACGCGTCTCTTAGTCCGTGAAAGGATCATGAGTGCTTCAAAAGGCCCCTCAGACGAGCGATCCCGGCGCGAAGGGTTGTAAGAGTATCGTTCGTTTGATCGATCAATATCTTTGCGGCGATGTTTGCGCGGCTCGTTGGGTTAACCTCGGCGGGCATGAACGTGTTTCTTTCCCAATCGGTCTGGGGATCAAATCTAGCGAGGTCTGTTCGGTAGAGGATCAACGATGCCCGCAAAAGGCGCAGCGCTTGGATCAAATCCGCCGGCAGCAGATCGAGACAATCCCACGCTTCCAGGATTTCTTGCGGGTCGGAAATCGCAAGGTCGGAGGTCTTGTAGGATTGGTTTTTCCGGTTTCCGACTTTCTTCTCTAGATCCCTAGCCTCCTGCCGCAGTATTTGAATTGCGAACTCGAGTTTCAAGACGATAGCAAGCGAACGCCTCAAGATCTGCTCGTCGGATATTTGCCTGTCCTGCTTCACCTTTGCCATCGCAGCCATATAAGCGATGGTTGCCGCTATGACGGCAACAAACGAGGCTAAGAGAGTCTGCCATCGGTACAAACTCTCAATGTTGATCGGACCGCTTATTCCAAGCCAAACGACCAGCACCGCGGCCAGCAACAACGCCGACACAGGTCCTACACCGGGAAGTTTTGGAGTCACCGTTCTCTCGCCCCTTGCGGGCGATCATTTCACGGGAGCTCGAGGAGCACAACAAGTCGAAAGTTCGTGCCTTAACCCTCAAAGAACCGGTTTTTCGGCCTCGGCAGCCCCAGATTCTCCCGCAGCGTCCGGCCCTCATACTCTTTCCGGAAAATCCCTCGCTTCTGCAGTTCCGGCACCACCTTGTCGACGAAATCGTCGAGCCCTGCGGGAAGGAACGGGAACATGATGTTGAAGCCGTCACTGCCGAGGCTCATCAGCCATTCCTCCATCTGGTCGGCGATGGTTTGCGGCGTGCCAACGAACGATAGCCCGCCATAGCCGCCGACGCGTTGGGCGAGCTGGCGTACCGTGAGCTTGTCGCGCGCGGCAACATCCACCAGCCGCTGGCGGCCGCTCTTGCTGGCGTTGGTTTCGGGGATCGGCGGCAACTGCCCGTCGGGATCGAAGCCGGAGGCGTCGGTGCCGAGCTGCACCGAGAGTGAGGCGATGGCGCTGTCGTAATGCACCATGCTGTCAAGTTTTGCTCGCTTCTCTTTTGCCTCCTCGACGCTGTCGCCGACCACAACGAAGGCGCCGGGCAGGATCTTTAGATGCTCGGGGTTGCGGCCGATCTTCTCCATGCGGCCCTTGATGTCGGCGTAAAGCTTCTGCCCGTCGGCGAGGGGGCCGCCGCCGGTGAACACGGCTTCCGCCGTCTCGGCCGCGAGCTGCTTGCCGTCTTCGGAGGCGCCGGCCTGCACGATCAGCGGCCAGCCCTGGACGGGGCGGGCGATGTTGAGCGGCCCGCGCACGGACAGATATTTGCCCTTGTGATTGAGCACGTGCATCTTTGCGGGATCGAAATAAAGCCCCGCCTCGACGTCGCGCACGAAGGCGTCGTCGGCAAAGGAGTCCCAGAGACCGGTGACCACGTCGTAGAATTCGCGCGCCCGCTTGTAGCGCTCGGCGTGCTCCATGTGATCGTCGAGCCCGAAATTGAGCGCGGCATCCGGATTGGAGGTGGTGACGATATTCCAGCCCGCGCGCCCGCCCGAGATGTGGTCCAGCGAAGCAAAACGCCGGGCGACGTGATAGGGCTCATCGAACGTCGTCGATCCCGTGGCGATCAGGCCGATATGTTCGGTGGCGCCGGCCAGCGCCGACAACAGCGTGAACGGCTCGAACGAGGTCACGGTGTGGCTGCGCTTGAGCGCATTGACCGGCATGTTCAGCACGGCCAGATGGTCGGCCATGAAGAAGGCGTCGAACTTGCCGGCTTCGAGCTTCTGGATCAGTTGCTTGATGCGCGGGAAGTTGAAATTGGCATCGGGCCAGGCGCCCGGATAGCGCCATGCGCCGGTGTGGATGGAGACCGGCCGCATGAACGCGCCGAGCTTGAGTTGCCGCTGTGCCATTGCCCCGTTCCGTAGCTGTTATTGTTGGGGAAGAGATAGGGAGGCGATTAGGGCAGCGCCAATGGGCAGCGTCGAGAAGGATTTTGCAATTTAAGGGACTGGAGGAGGATATTTGCCGTGACATCGATACCGTCATTGCGAGCGTAGCGAAGCAATCCATAGCGCGCCAGGCGTCGAGATGGATTGCTTCGCTACGCTCGCAATGACGGGGAGAGAGGGGAGCCTTACGCCCCCAGCACGTCCTTTTGCATCTTGCCGCCGTAGAAATGAAAGAACGGCACCGGTGCATCATGGTGCAGCGGGCCAGTAGCGAGGCGACGGTCGAGTTCGGCGAGCACGTTCTTGGTCATGGCATGCGCGTCGGCGAGCGGTTGCGAGCCGATCTCGACCCATACCAGATCGACCAGTTCGGCATCGGCGTGGATCACGCCTTCGACGCGGTGGGCGATGCTGGAGGCATCAGCCGTGAAGAAGCGCGTGTCGAAGCGACGGACGCGGCCGGGCGGGGTGATCGCGCGCGCGATCAGGAACAGGCTGGACGGATCGGGCAGCAGGCCTGCATCCGCGAACGGCGTCCAGGCGCCTTCGAGCTTCACCGGCTTGTCGACCTTGCGGCCGAGGCACAGGCCAGTTTCCTCACAGGCTTCGCGGATCGCGGCGACCGCGAGAGCGCGCGCCCGGGAAGGCGCGATCTTCGGGCTGCCCTTGAGCAGGTTCGCCTCAAGCTCCGCCGAAATAGGAGCGGCAACGGGAATGCGGTTGTCGGCTTTATCGACGCGGCCGCCCGGGAAAACATATTTGCCCGGCATGAACACCACCTTGTCGTGGCGTTTGCCGACCAGCACCTTCGGCTTGTCGCCGGAGCGGTCGATCAGGATCAGCGTCGCGGCATCCTTCGGACGAAAGTAAGGATGGTGATCGGCTTCTTTTCCTTCTTGTACGGCAGTCGCGACTTCGCTCATTCCATCCCCGTTTGATGCTCTTGTTCTTTTCGGTTTAGCTAGACCGGCGGAATGTCGCCAGGAGCATTTTCGTCAAAGCCATGCATGCGCAAGGCCCATTGGAAGCCGACCACCGCGCCCTTGACCGGCTGCAACAGCAGCAACGACGAAATGAAAGTGATCGGCAAATAGATCGCCAGTTGCAGCCACACCGCGGGTGAGTAGTTGGTTTCGATCCATAGCGCCGCCGGTACCACGATGTGGCCGACGATGACGATTACGAGATAGGCTGGCAGATCGTCGGCGCGGTGCGGCGAGAAATCGAGCCCGCATGCCGAGCAATTATTGGCAGTCTTCAGGAAGGCGCGAAACATCTTGCCTTCGCCGCAGCGCGGGCAGCGGCAACGGAAACCGCGCTTCATCGCGGTCCAGAGGTCGCGCTTCTCGGCGTGTCCAGTATCCCGGGTCCATGTCGTGGGACTTACCGTTTCCATGACTTGCCTTTCTTCGATTTGCCGGGCTTCGCTTTGCCCGACTTGCCCTTGTGGGGCTTGCGAACCTTGTCGCGCGGGCTGCGGCCCGGATGCGATTTCGATGGCTTTGCCTGTGCTTTCGAACCGTCGCGTTTTCTGCTGCGCGGAATGACCTGGCCTTCCGACAACAGCTCGAACCGCAACGCGCCGGCCACTGGCGCTGCTTCTACCAGACGCACGTCGACAACGTCACCCAGCCGGTGCATGGCACCGCTGCGTGAGCCGACGAGCGCATGGCGTGCCTCGTCGTAATTGTAGTACTCCGTGCCGAGTGTGCGGATCGGGATCAGCCCGTCGGCGCCGGTATCCGATAACTTCACAAACAGCCCGGCGCGGGTGACGCCGGAAATACGGCCCTGAAACGTCGCGCCGATGCGGTCGGCGAGGAAATGCGCGATCAGCCGGTCCGCCGTCTCGCGTTCCGCTTTCATCGCGCGGCGCTCGGTCACCGAAATCTGCGCCGCGACTTCGCTGAGCGTCTCCAGCGTCTCGGTTTCCGGCAACGCGCCTTCGCCGAGGCCGAGTGCGCGGATCAGCGCGCGATGCACGATCAGGTCGGCGTATCGCCTGATCGGCGAAGTGAAATGCGCGTAGCGGCGAAGGTTGAGGCCGAAATGGCCATAATTCTCCGCCGAGTATTCCGCCTGCGCCTGCGAGCGCAGCACCACCTCGTTGACCAGCGGTTCGTAATCCTCGCCGCGGACCTGGCCCAGCACGCGATTAAACAGCGCAGGGCGCAACGCACCGGTTTTTGCAAACGGCAGATCGAGCGTTTTCAGGAATTCCTGGAGGTTATGAACCTTCTCCTGGGACGGTTCGTCATGCACCCGATAGATAAGCGGCAACGCCTTCTTTTCAAGCATTTCGGCGGCGGCGACGTTGGCGAGGATCATGAACTCCTCGATCAAGCGGTGCGCGTCGAGCCGCTCCGGCACGATGACGCGGTCGACTGACCCGTCGGCCTTCAGCAGGATCTTTCGTTCGGGCAGATCGAGATCCAGCGGATCGCGCTCGTCTCGCGCGAGTTTTACCAGCGCATAGGCCGCGTAGAGCGGCTTCAGGATCGGTTCCAGCAGCGGGCCGGTGGTATCATCGGGCCGTCCGTCGATCGCGGCCTGCGCCTGCGCGTAATGCAGCTTGGCGGCCGAGCGCATCAGCACGCGGTGAAAGCTGTGCGAACGCTTGCGGCCGTCGGGGCCGATCACCATCCGCACCGCGAGCGCGCCGCGCGGCGCGCCCGGCACCAGCGAACAGAGATCGTTGGAGATGCGCTCGGGCAGCATCGGCACGACGCGGTCGGGGAAATACACCGAGTTGCCGCGCGTCAGCGCGTCACGATCGAGCGCCGAGCCCGGCCGCACATAGAAGGCGACGTCGGCGATGGCGACATGGACGATGTAGCCGCCTCTGTTGTTCGGATCAGGATCGGGCGCGGCGTGCACCGCGTCGTCATGATCCTTGGCGTCGGGCGGATCGATGGTGACGAGCGGCAAATCGCGCCAGTCCTCGCGGCCTTTCAAACTCGCAGGCTGGGCATCCTCGGCCTCGTGCACCGCGCTCGGTGAGAACGCTTGCGGGATTTCGTGGGCGTGGATCGCGATCAGGCTGATCGCCTTTTCGCTCGAAAGCGAGCCCAGCCGCTCCTTCACCTTGCCGGAGGCGAGGCCATAGCCGCGCGCGCGCACGAGATCGACGCTGACGAGGTCGCCGTCCTCGGCGCCGCCGGTATCCGATGGCGCGATGTTCAGTTCACGGCCGGCCTGCTTCTTGTCGACGGGGACGAGCCTGCCGCCGCCGCCCGGAGCTGGCCGGAAGATGCCGAGCAGGCGCATGCGGGCGTGGTCGATCACCTTGATGACGCGGCCGCGATACAGCGCGCCGTCACCCTCATCCAGCTTCTCGATGCGCATCAGCGCGCGGTCGCCGACGCCGGCAGCCGTTCCCGGTTGCGGCCGTCGCGGCACGTGAATGCGGATCTTTGGCGCGGGGCCGCTTTCCTCGGTGTCCCATTCGGTGGGAGTGGCGAGCAATTCACCGTCGGTATCGCGGCCGGTGATGTCGGCGACGACGGTCGGGGGCAGGGTGGCGGGCTCGTGGATCTTCCGCCCGCGCTTGGCGATCGCGCCGTCGTCGGCGAGTTCGCGCAGGATGCGCTTCAGTTCGACGCGGTCGGCATTCTTCAGGCCGAACTCGCGGGCGATTTCCCGCGTGCCGATCTTGCCTGGATTCGCACGGATAAAGGCGACGATGGCGTCCCGGCTTGGAAAACCATTGTCGTGTTTTCTCTTCACTTATCCCCGGGCCTTGCCCGCGCTCTTCTTCGCAGGCGTTTTGGGTGCTGTGGCGGGCTTCGCCGCCGATGTCTTGGCCGCGGATGCGACCGGCGCGCGCGCCTTGCTGACGGCTTCCGACTTTGGCTTCGCGGCGGCTTTCTTCGCGGCCGCCTTCTTGGCCGGTTTTGGTGCGTCGGGATCAGCGGCTTTCTTGGCGTCGGCCTTCTTCGGCGCGGCCTTTTTCTTCGCGCCGCGCTTCGGCTTGCCGCCGCCCTTGGCGGCACGCTCGTCGATCAGCGCAATGGCTTCGGCGAGCGTAATGGTGTCCGGCGTCTTGTCGCTCTGGATCGTGGCGTTGACGCCGCCGGCCGTGACGTAGGCGCCATAGCGGCCATTCTTGACTGCGACGCCGCCAAGGCTCGGATGCTCGCCGAGCGGCTTGCCGGGATCGGCGCCGAAGCGGCGACCGCTCGGGCCTTTTGCGATCTTCTCCGCGATCAGCGTCACCGCGCGATTTAGGCCGATATCGAACACTTCATCGCCGGCCTCGAGACTTGCATAGGTCTTTTCGTGGCGCACGAACGGGCCGAAGCGCCCGATGCCGGCGGTGATCGGCTCGCCGGTCTCCGGATGTTTTCCGATTTCGCGTGGCAGCGACAGCAGTTTCAATGCGAGTTCGAGCTCCATGTCGCCCGGCGACATGTTCTTCGGGATGCCGGCGCGCCGGGGCTTTTCGCCCTCGGCATAATCCTTCTGCTCGCCGAGCTGGATGTAGGGACCGAAGCGTCCGGCCTTCACCGTCACGTCGAGATCGGTTTCCGGGTCCTTGCCGAGGACGCGGTCGGCGCTGGCCTCGCTGTCGGCGGCCAGCGGGCGGGTGTAGCGGCATTCCGGATAGTTCGAGCAGCCAACGAAAGCGCCGAACTTTCCGGCCTTCAAATTGAGCTTGCCGGTGCCGCAGGTCGGGCACTGCCTGACGTCGCCACCGTCGGCGCGGGGCGGATAGATGTGTGGCCCCAGCATGTCGTCGAGCGCATCCAGCACCTCGGAGACGCGCAGATCCTTGATGTCGCTGACCGCGCCGGCAAAACCAACCCAGAAATCCTTCAGCACCTGCTGCCAGGAAATCTCGTTATTGGAGATGCGGTCGAGCTGCTCTTCCAGCGCGGCGGTGAAGTCATATTCGACATAGCGCGCGAAGAAGTTCTCCAGGAAAGCGACCACGACGCGGCCCTTGTCCTCGCCATGCAGCCGCTTCTTCTCGAGCTTGACGTAGCCCCGGTCTTTCAGGACCTGCAGGATCGAGGCGTAGGTCGAGGGACGGCCGATGCCGAGTTCTTCCATCCGCTTGACCAGCGACGCTTCCGAGAAGCGCGGCGGCGGTTCGGTGAAGTGTTGCGTGACAGCAAGATCCTGCCGCTTCAGCGCTTCGCCTGCGCTCATGGCGGGCAGGCGGCGCGAATCCTCATCGTCGGCGTCGTCGTCCTTGCCTTCCTGATAGAGTGCAAGGAAACCGTCGAACTTGATGACCTGGCCCGAGGCGCGCAGATCCAGCACGCGGGAGCCGGCCTTCGCCGCAATGTCTACGGTGGTGCGTTCGAGTTCGGCCGATTCCATCTGGCTCGCGATGGTGCGGATCCAGATCAGTTCATAGAGCTTGGCCTGATCGGTATCGAGGCGGCGGCGCATCTCGGTGGGCCGGCGCGACAGATCGGTCGGGCGGATCGCTTCGTGCGCCTCCTGCGCGTTCTTGGCCTTGGTCTGGTACTGGCGCGGCGCGTCAGGCACATAGGCGCTGCCGTAATCCTCGCCGATCACCTTGCGGGCCTGCGTGATCGCGGAGCCGTCGATCTGCACGCCGTCGGTCCGCATATAGGTGATGAGGCCGGTGGTCTCGCCGCCGATGTCGATACCCTCATAGAGCCGCTGCGCGATCCGCATGGTGTGCGCGGGCGCAAAGCCGAGCTTGCGGCTGGCTTCCTGCTGCAGCGTCGAGGTGGTGAAGGGGGCCTGCGGATTGCGGCGCGCAGGTTTTGCTTCCACGGTCGTAACCGTGAAGTTCGCGGCCTCGATGGCCTTCTTGAGGTCTTCGGCTTCCGCGCCGGAGCCGATGTCGAGACGCTGGATCTTCTTGCCGTCGGCGCCGACGAGGCGCGCCTCGAACGTGTCGCCGCGCGGCGTCGTCAGCGTCGCGACCAGTGACCAGTATTCGCGGGGAACGAATTTTTCGATCTCGAGTTCGCGGTCGCAGACCAGCCGCAGCGCGACCGACTGCACGCGGCCGGCCGAGCGCGCGCCCGGCAGTTTGCGCCACAACACCGGCGAGAGCGTGAAGCCGACCAGATAGTCCAGCGCGCGGCGCGCCATATAGGCGTCGACCAGCGCGCCATCGATCTGCCGCGGCGCTTTCATCGCGTCGGTCACGGCCTGCTTGGTGATGGCGTTGAACACCACGCGCTCGATCTTCTGATCCTTCAGTGCGCGCTTCTCTTTCATCACCTCCAGCACGTGCCAGGAGATCGCTTCGCCCTCCCGATCAGGGTCGGTTGCGAGAATCAGGCGGTCGGCGCCCTTCAGCGCCTTGGCGATGTCGTTGAGTCGGCCGGCCGCCTTGGGGTCGACCTCCCAGATCATCTGAAAATTCGCGTCCGGATCGACGGAACCATTCTTGGCGGGGAGGTCGCGGACATGACCGAACGAGGCCAGAACCTCGTAGGAGGCGCCCAAATACTTGTTGATAGTCTTGGCTTTCGCCGGCGACTCCACGATGACGATATTCATGTCATTCCAATGGCTTACGGGAAAAGATAAAGGTGGGTTCCGCGAGACTCGCGGCCTACCGATTGGACCCGAACATGGGTGGTGAGGCGGCCCCTGTCAAATCCGCAGTAAGGGAGCAGGGAACCTTTGGCTTCGACTTTATATCCACAAAGGTACGAAATGCTGCCTAGAGTTGCGTTACCAAAGGGGTTATTTCTGGGCAATACTTTGTGTCGTTAGGTGCCATTTTTTTGAGCAAAGCTGGAGGCGGCCGGAAGCGGAAAGCTTCGGGCAAACGTCGGAACTCGCCAACCGATGAACGTACCGCTGAACGAGGCGAGGAGGGCGGCCCTGACGAGGCCGTTGCCTTTATCGCGGAGACCGTTGCCGAATTGGTCAAGCTGGCGGAGCGCCATCGGCTCGAGGTGCTCAGCCATTTGCTCGGCATGGCGCAGCTCGAGGCGGAAGAACGGCTGCGCACAAGGAGCAAGCACAAGCTGTCGTGAGTCGCGCGGCTTCGCTACGCCGTAACGCGCCTGCCTTGCTTCCCCGCTGGCCGCGGCTTCAGCGCGGTATCGCCCGCACGCAATAGCCGCCCGTCCTGCGAATAGAGTTCGAGCTTGCGGACCGGCTTACCCTTTTCCTTGTCGATGAGAATGGTGGCGATTTCTTCCGGGCGCTCGTCGAACTCCTCGCTCCATTGCCGCAAGGCGACCAGGATCGGGAATACGCCGCGGCCTTTCGGCGTCAGCAGATATTCCTGATACGCACTGCCGTCCGAGGCCGGCGCGGTCTTCAGGATGCCCTGATCGACCAGCGCGCGCAGTCGCATCGTGAGAATGTTCTTGGCGAGCCCGAGTCTCTTCTGGAATTCGCCGAAGCGGCTGATGCCGAACAAAGCCTCGCGAATGATCAGCATCGACCACCAGTCGCCGATCGCATCCAGCGAGCGCGCGATCGGGCAATCGTCGTGCTCAAAGCTGGTTCGTTTCACCATGGCGGGCTCCGTCGAATCCTTATTTGACGCGTTTCTTCACGCGAACCGGTCTCCGCCCCGGATCAAGTCGGGGCAGGCTTTTGCTTGAAAACGCTTTTGCGGCGATCACCGTCTTGTGTAGTTGCAATATTAAACCAGATGCTCTAGCTAGGCAATCTAGTTTAATAATGCAACCATCGGAGACGGCCATGAGGCTCGCGAACAAGACGGCACTGATCACGGGAGGCAACAGCGGGATCGGTCTTGCGACCGCAAGAGTATTCGTGGCCGAGGGCGCCAGGGTCGTCATAACAGGGCGAAATCAGGCGACGCTCGACGCCGCCGCCAAGGAACTGGGTCCGAACGCGTTCGCGGTGGTGGCCGACGCGACAGATGTCGCTGCCACCGACGCCGCGATCGGGAAGGGGGCCGAAAAGTTCGGCAAGTACGACATCTTGTTCGCCAATGCCGGAATCGCGGGAGGCACGCCGCTTGGCGGCTCGACCGTCGAGGCGTTCGAGAAGGTCATCAGCACCAACCTCACGGGCGTGTTCTTCACCGTGCAATCCGCGCTGCCGCATCTCAACGACAACGCCTCGATCATTCTCAACGGCTCTGTCATCTCCGTGCTCGGCATCCCCGGCTATTCGGCCTATGGCGCGGCCAAGGCCGGCGTGAGGGCAATGGCGCGGATCATGGCCTCCGAATTGTCGCCGCGCGGCATCCGCGTCAATGTCGTGGCGCCCGGCGCGATCCGTACCCCGATCTGGGGCGCGGCGATCGCCACGCCTGAGGCCGAAAAGGCCTTTGAAAAGCGGATCGCGCTCTCGACACCGCTCGGCCGCATCGGCGAGCCCGATCATATCTCGAAGACGGTACTGTTCCTCGCCTCGGACGATTCCGCGCATGTGCAGGGCCAGGAACTGTTCGTCGACGGCGGCGCCACCGCCTCTCCGAGCGGCGCGCCGATCTATCGGGGGTGACGCGGACTTCCGTAATTGACATCCGGCCAGCCCGCCGCCCTGCGGCGGATTGGCGCTGAGCCGGAAGGGCGCATTGAACGTCGGTCGTCATTGCCGGACATTCGAAGGATGGGAGTTTTTTGACCAAAGAGAACTGGAGAGCAGTCATGCCGAAAAAGGTCGACGTCTCCTCACCCGCCTTGCAGGATTCGGACACCGCTCAGTTCGTTTCAATTGCGCTGTTCTCCGGCGTCGGTCTTTTGATTTCCCTCGTTATCGTTCTCTGCCGCATGAACGGCATTTTCTGAACTGGCTTTTCGCGATCGGACGCAAGCGGCTGCCGCCGGGCGACGGCAGCCGCTGTCGCCTCAACTCAGGCGGCGTTCAGGTCGCTCGCTGCCTTCAGCGCGCCGGCCACGGCTTTTTCACGATGCTCGGGACCGACCTGGATGCCGTCAGCGGAAATGAATTCCGGGCTCTTGATACCAATGAAGCCGAACACCCAGCGCAAATAGGTTTCCAGATGCTCGCCGACCGCGGCCGGCGTGCCCGGGCCATAAAAGCCGCCGCGCGAGATCGCGACGATGACGCGCTTGTTGCCGGCCAGACCTTCGACGCCCTGCGCTGAGTATTTGAACGTCTTGCCCGCGACCAGGATGCGGTCGATCCAGGCCTTGAGTTGGCTCGGAATCGTGAAGTTGTACATGGGAGCTCCGAGCACGATGACGTCGGCGGCCAGAAACTCTTCCAGCACGGCCAGACCGGCGGCGATATCCTCGCGCAGCGAAGCTTCCGGGGTGGCCCCCTGGCCAGCAGCGAGGTGTGAACCGGTGAGATGCGCCAGGGGCGTCAGCGTGAGGTCGCGATAGCTGACTTCGAGGCCGGGAGTGGATTGGCGCAGCCGTTCGACGATGGCGGCGGAAACCTGGCGGCTGACGGAGTGGGGGCCGAGAACGCTGGAGTCGATGTGCAGAAGTTTCATGGTTGATGTCACCCTTTGGTATAGGTTTGTAACTGGCGCTATATGAGTGACCGTGGCAAAACCCCGCAAGAACGCACATTTTTTACACCCGAGCACATCCATGAGACCCGAGCACAAAAAAGTGCCTGCCATGCCTCCGGGCCCGCATGCCGAGGGCAGTTGCCGTGCGGTGGCTTCCGTGCTGGCTCGCGTCGGCGACAAATGGAGCGTGTTGGTGATCATGATGCTGATCGACGGGCCGATGCGCTTCAACGAGCTCAAGCGCAAGATCGGCGGCATCTCGCAGCGGATGCTGACGCTCACCTTGCGCGGGTTGGAGCGCGACGGGCTGGTGACGCGCACGATCTTTCCGACCATCCCGCCGCGGGTCGATTATGAACTCACCGATCTCGGCCGCGGGCTGGCGCAGCCGGTGCAGGCGCTCGGTCAATGGGCGTTCGCGCACCTGCCGGAGATCGAGGGCGCGCGGACGAATTTCGACGCGCGCAACGAGAAGGGTTAGAGCGTTTTCAAGCGAAAGACTGCCCCGGACTTGATCCGGGGTGGGAACCGGTTCGCGTTAAGAAAACGCGTCAAAGAATCTAGAGTCCCGTTTCGATTCTATCGAAACGGGATTCTAGAGCAGCGACACCAGGCCGCCGCCATGGCGCTCCAGCCGGCCGGCCAGTTCGAGTTCGAGCAGTACCGTGCGGACGATGGTGGGCGAGAGGCCCGACATCCGGATCAGATCGTCGAGGCTGACCGGGCTCGGCCCGAGCAGCGCGACAATGCGTTTGCGTACGCCCGGATCGATGTCGAAGTCGAGCGGCTCGTCATCGCCTTCACGCGCCTCGAGCACGACCGGCCGCTCCAGGATCGGCTGAATGGCGTTGATGACGTCGCCGGCTTCAGTGACCAGCGCCGCGCCCTGCTTGATCAGATCATTGGTGCCGGCGGCGCGCGGATCGAGCGGCGAGCCCGGCACCGCAAACACCTCGCGGCCCTGTTCAGCCGCCATCCGCGCCGTGATCAGCGAGCCCGAGCGGTGGGCTGCCTCGATCACGACGACGCCGAGCGACGCACCGGAGATCAGGCGATTGCGCCGTGGAAAATCGTGGGCGCGCGGCACATGGCCGAGCGGCATTTCGGAAATCGCGCCGCCTTGATCGAGCAGGGCGGCGAGCAGCGCCTCATGCTCCGCGGGATAGATCCGGTCGTGGCCGCCGGCCAGCACCGCTACCGTGCCGCTTTCGATCGTCGCGCGATGCGCCGCCTGATCGATGCCGCGGGCCAGGCCCGAGATGACGACGAAGCCGGCCTCGCCGAGATCGCGCGCCAGTTGGCCGGCGAATTTCAGTCCGGCGCCGGAGGCGTTGCGCGAGCCGACGATCGCGATCATCGGCCGGATCAGGACGTCGGGCGCAGCGCGCACACGCACGCTGAGCAAAGGCGGCGCATCGTCGAGCGTCGCCAGCCGCGGCGGATAGGCGGCTTCGCCAGGTGCAACCAGCGAGACGCCGATCCTTTTCGCCGCAGCGATCTCAGCCTGCGCTTCCTCCTCGCTGCAGATGTGCCCTGAACGCGCCGCGCCGCCACGCCGCGCCAGATCGGGTAGCCGCTCCAGCGCCGTGCGCGCATCGCCGAAATGGGCGATGAGCGAGTTAAAGGTGCGCGGACCGACATTGTCGCTGCGGATCAGCCGCAGCCGGTCGATCCGGTCGGTGTCGGTGATGTGGGGTGTAGGGGGTGTCCGGTCATGCATGCGGTGGGCAGCATTGCCCAACCTGAGATTGTGATCAACCTGTTTGATTGTGGTAGGTGTTACGCTTGCTCCATGCCAAGGCCCTCCGTAACCTGCTTCGTCACCACAGGAAGGCCTTCATGATTTCGCTCGCCGAACTTCAACGCCGCATCGATGCCGGCGACCTTTCCGCAGACGCTGCAATCGCGCAGTCGCTCGAAGCAACCCGTGCGCATGAAAAGTCCATCGGTGCCTTCGTTTGCCGGGATGAAAGTCCTCGCGCGCAAAGCGCCGGGCCGCTGCGCGGCATTGCGGTCGGCATCAAGGACATCATGGATACGACGGATTTCCCGACCGAAATGGGCTCACCGATCTACCGGGGATTTCGGCCGCGCGGTGATGCGGCCGTGGTGATGATGCTGAAGCAGGCGGGAGCAAGCATTATCGGCAAGACCACGACGACGGCATTCGCCTCCGTGGATCCGACGCCGACGCTCAATCCGCACAATCATGGTCACACGCCCGGCGGATCGTCATCGGGTTCGGCGGGAGCGGTGGCGGCCGGCATGATCCCGCTCGCGCTGGGAACGCAGACCGGCGGTTCGGTGATCCGCCCGGCCTCGTTCTGCGGCGTCGCCGCGATCAAGCCGTCGTACCGCTTGCTGCCGACGGTCGGCGTCAAATGCTATTCGTGGACGCTCGATACGGTCGGCCTGTTCGCGGCCGGCGTGAACGACGTGGCGCATGGGCTTGCCGCGATGACCGGCCGGCCCGAATTGCTGCTGCCGCCCAGCATTCCGACCCCGCGCATCGGCGTCGTGACGCAGGATTTCGCAGGTAGCCCGGAAGCGTCAGGCGGGGAGGCGCTGCGGATCGCGACCAAGACTGCCGAACGCGCCGGAGCCTCGGTGCGGACGCTTGATCTGCCTGAGATCATTGCGGAGGCGTGGCGCGCGCATCCGGTGATCCAGGAATTCGAGGCGCATCAGGCGCTCGCCTGGGAGTACCGCGAAAATTACGACGCGATGGCGCCGCTGCTGCGCGCGCGGCTGGACGACAGCAGGGGCCTGACACCGGCCGACTATGACGCGGCAATGGGCGTTGCGAGCCGCGCGCGGCATGCGCTGGCAAAAGTGTTCGAAGAGGTGGACGTGCTGCTGACCTTGTCAGCGCCCGGCGCGGCGCCAGAGGGTTTGGGTTCGACCGGCGACGCCCGTTACAACCGGCTATGGACGCTGATGGGCGTGCCTTGCATCAATGTTCCCGCACTCATCGCGGAAGGCGGTTTGCCAGTCGGTGTGCAGGTGATTGCGCGATATGGCGCTGATGCCGAGGCGCTGGCGGCCGCGCGGTTTGTTGAGGAGGCGCTTAAATCGTAGGGCGGATTAGCGCAGCGTAATCCGCCAAATTATATGGCCAACCGGCGGATTACGCTGCGCTAATCCGCCCTACGCAATACACCTACTTCGCCCCGATGCGCCCTTCGGTCCCGGACTGCAGCCGCTTGATGTTTTCGCTGTGCTTCCAGAACAGCAGCAATGTCAGCACGACGAACAGCGAGGCCAGCGCCGGGTGGCCGAACCACCACAGGAACAGCGGCGTGACGAATGCGGCGACCAATGCCGAGAGCGACGAGTAGCGCGTGGTGACGGCGGTGGCGAGCCAGATCAGGCAGAACATCAGGGCTGCCGGCCAGAACAGGCCGATCAGCACGCCGATATAGGTTGCGACGCCTTTGCCGCCGTTGAATTTGAGCCAGACCGGGAAGAGGTGGCCGAGGAAGGCGCCGAGCGCGGCCAGCATCGCCGCATTGGCGCCGCCGTAATAGCCGGCGATGATGACCGCGATCGTGCCCTTTAGCATGTCGCCGATCAGCGTCGCCGCGGCTAGGCCCTTGCGGCCGGTGCGTAGCACGTTGGTGGCGCCGATATTGCCGCTTCCGATCGAACGCAAATCCTGCGTGCCGCCAAGCTTGGTCAGCACCATCCCGAACGGGATCGAGCCCAGCAGATAGCCGAGCAGGAAGGCGACGATGAGTAATGCGTCAGACATGGCGGTAGCTCCCACCGCGGCCCGTTTTGGACGAATCAGACATGTTCATAGACCGTTCGTCCGCCCACGATAGTACGCACCACGCGCCCCGAGAAGCGGGCTTCATCGAACGGCGTATTTTTGCATTGCGATTTGAGATCGGCGGGATCGAGCACCCAGGGCGTATCGGGATCGATCACGACGACATCGGCCGGGGAACCCGCACGCAGCGAACCGCCGGGGAGGCCGAGCAGCTCCGCAGGGCGGGTCGACATCGCCCGGATCAGCGTCTTGAAATCCATCTCGCCATTGTGGATCAGCCGCAGCGCCGCCGGCAGCATGGTCTGCAGCCCGACTGCGCCGGCAGCGGCCTCGGCGAACGGCAGCCGCTTGACCTCGACGTCCTGCGGGTTGTGGTCGGACATCACGACGTCGACGAGGCCGGAGGCGACGGCCGCAACCAGCGCGAGGCGGTCCTCCTCGGTGCGCAGCGGCGGTGACAGTTTCAGGAAGGTGCGGTAGGGGCCGATGTCGTTTTCGTTCAGCGTGACGTGGTTGATCGACACCGACGCGCTGACATAGAGGCCGGCGTCACGCGCGCGCTTGAGGATTTCGAGCGACTCGATCGAGGACAGCGAGGCTGCGTGATAGCGCCCGCCGGTCAGGGCCACGAGGCGCATGTCGCGCTCCAGCATCACGGCTTCAGCGGCATTCGGAATGCCGGCAAGCCCAAGTCGTGCGGCGAACTCGCCCTCGTTCATCACGCCTTCGCCGACGAGGTCAGGATCCTCGGTGTGGTGCACGATCAGCGCGTCGAAATCGCGGGCATAGGTCAGCGCCCGGCGCATCACCTGCGCATTGGTGACGCTCCTGTCGCCATCGGTGAAGGCGACCGCGCCGGCGGCCTTCAATAGCCCGATCTCGGTCATCTCCTGGCCGCCGAGGCCTTTTGTCAGCGCGGCCATCGGGTGGATATTGACGATCGCGGTGTCGCGCGCGCGGCGCAGCACGAAGTCGACCGTCGCCGAATTGTCGATGACGGGCGAGGTGTCCGGCTGGCAGATGATGGTGGTGATGCCACCGGCGGCCGCCGCCTGGCTGGCAGAGGCAAACGTCTCGCGGTGGCTGGCGCCGGGCTCGCCGACAAAGGCGCGCATGTCGATCAGGCCGGGGGCGACGATCTTGCCGGCGCAATTGATGATGTCGGTGCCTTCGGGGACGCCGGCGGCGCCGATGCCGCGCTTGGAGTCGCGGATGGTGCCGTCGGCAATCAGGACGTCGCCGGGGCCGTCGAAATCCCTGGAGGGATCGACGACGCGGGCATTCGCGAGCAGGATCGGGCGTCGGTCAGTCAGCATGATTTAAGCGTTCGGCAGGTTGCGGGCGAGCGCTTCGAGCACCGCCATCCGCACCGCCACTCCCATTTCCACCTGTTCACGGATCAGCGATTGCGCGCCATCCGCCACGATCGAGTCGATCTCGACACCGCGATTCATCGGTCCCGGATGCATCACCAGCGCGTCCGGTTTGGCGTAAGCCAGTTTCTTCTGGTCGAGACCGAAATAATGGAAATACTCTTGGCTCGACGGCACGAAGGAGCCGTTCATGCGCTCGCGCTGCAGCCGCAGCATCATCACGATGTCGGCGCCATTGAGGCCCTCGCGCATGTCGCGCGCGACTTCGACGCCCATCCGCTCGATGCCGCGCGGCAACAGCGTGGAGGGGGCGACGACGCGGACGCGGGCGCCCATGGTGTTGAGCAAGAGGATATTGGAGCGCGCCACGCGGGAATGCATCACGTCGCCGCAGATCGCGATCACGAGGCCTTCCAGCCGGCCTTTATTGCGGCGGATGGTCAGCGCGTCCAGCAGCGCCTGGGTCGGATGCTCGTGGGCACCGTCCCCGGCATTAATCACGGAACCGTCAACCTTGCGCGCCAAAAGTTCCACCGCGCCGGAGGCGTGGTGCCGCACCACCAGGATATCCGGGTGCATGGCGTTGAGCGTCACCGCCGTATCCATCAGCGTCTCGCCCTTGCGGATCGAGGATGAGGACACCGACATGTTCATGACGTCGGCCCCTAACCGTTTTCCCGCCAGCTCGAACGAGGATTGGGTTCGGGTCGAGGCCTCGAAAAACAGGTTCACCTGGGTGCGACCGCGCAAGCTAGTGCGCTTTTTGTCCACCTGGCGGTTGAGCTCGACATATTCCTCGGAAAGGTCGAGCAGGCCGGTAATATCGGCAGCGGAAAGCCCCTCGATTCCCAGCAGATGCCGGTGCCCGAGGACGAAGGTCGATTTCGATGCAGGGGTCATTAAAGCCTTGCTATAGGGAGAGATGCCACGCGGGGCAAGCGTCAAATCCGGCGTCCGGACTTATCCACTAGCGCTTCGGCGGCAGGGTAAACGGCCGGGCGGTAGGCCCTGGCGGGCGATTCAGCTAGGATGGCGCACGGTGCATCAGGCTGGGCAAAACGTGCGGCATTTCATTCAATCTGTCCGGATCGCGTCATGGGCGCTGCTGGCGGCTATTGCATGCCTCGCGGCCACGCCAGCCGTCGCCGAGAAGCGCATAGCCCTCGCCATCGGCAACGACCTCTATCCCAATCTGCCCGCCGACCGGCAGCTCAAGAAGGCCGCCAACGACGCCACCACGATCGCGGGAACGCTGAGGTCGCTCGGTTTCGAGGTCATCGTCGGCACCAATCTTGGCCGCCAGGCGATGATCGACAAGCTTGCCGAGTTCATCGCGCGGCTGCAGCCGGGCGACACCGCGGCGCTGTTCTTTGCCGGACACGGCGTGGCGATTGCGGGCGTCAATTACCTGATCCCGAGCGATGTGCCGGCCGTGACCGAAGGCGCCGAAGCGCGCGTGCGCGGCGCATCGCTGGCCGAGCCCGATCTGATTGCGGAGTTGCAGGCGCGCTCGGTTCGCGTCGCGCTCCTGGTGATCGATGCCTGCCGCGACAATCCGTTCCCGCGCGCGGCCGGCCGATCGATCGGCAACACGAGGGGGCTGGCCGATGCCAAGCCTGCGCGTGGCATCTTCACGCTGTATTCCGCCGGCATCGGCCAAACCGCGCTCGATAGACTCGGCGGCAACGATGCTGCTCACAATTCGGTGTTCACGCGAATATTCGCCGAGCAACTGAAGCGGCCGGAGCTGCATCTTGGCGATCTCGCCGTCGAGGTGCGCGAACGCGTCGCCGAACTGGCGCTGAAAGCGACCGATGACCGCGGTCAGCCCGCGCCGCACGAGCAGACGCCGGCCTATTACGATCAAACCCTCGGTGGTCGCATCTATCTGGCGGGACAGCCGGGCGCTGGCCGCGTTGAGCAGCCGGCCACCAAGCTCGCCAATGTCGCCCCCGAACCTGCGCGCGCTGTGCGCCCGTCGCGGCCGGGCGTGCCGGGCGAAAGCTGCGTGCGCAACGGCTACGAGACCTATTGCGTCAGTTCGGTGCTGAAGTCGCAGTTCGGCAATTCCTACGGCCCGGAAAACCTTTTCAAGGGGCCAGCCAGCAGCGCATGGGTGGAGGGCCAACAAGGCAATGGCGTGGGAGAGTGGATTACGGTCGAATTCGAAGGGTTGCGCACCGTGCGTTCGATCGTCGTGCGCAACGGCTACCAGAAGAGCAACGATATCTTCGGAAAGAACAACCGCGTCCGGCATTTGCGGGCGGTGTTCTCGCAAGGCGAGACCCAGACGCTAACGCTGCAGGATCGAAGCGGGTCGGAATCCCTAACGCTGCCCAAGCCGGTCAAGGCCTACTGGGTCAAGTTCATCATCGACGATGTCTGGGCCGGTAACAAATACACGGACACCGCAATTACGAAGCTGGTGGTCAATTCGGAGCCGGCGCAGTGATCCGCGCAAAGCCGGGCGAGCGGACCTTTGGGCGGATGGCCCTGGCTGCGATCTGCGCGGCAAGTTGCCTGGTGAGCGCCGCTGCGCAGGCGCAAAAAATGCCGGCCAACTTCGTCTATCTGCGCGACGTCGATCCGACCATCATCCAGGACATCCGTTACGCCGGTTCGAACAATTTTGTCGGCCGTCCGCTCAGGGGATATGAGGCCGCCGAATGCGTGGTGAAGCGCGAGGTCGGCGCGCTGCTGAAGAGCGTTCAGGAAGAGCTTGCGCTGCAGAACCTGTCGCTGAAGATGTTCGACTGCTACCGGCCGACGCGCGCGGCTGCCGACATGGTGGCCTGGTCGCGCGACGGCAAGGAAACGCCGGCGCAGAAACGCTACAATCCGGCTTTCAGCAAGGCCGATCTGTTTCGCCTCGGCTACATCGCCGAACGCTCCGGTCATTCCACCGGCGCCGCGCTCGATCTCACCCTGGTCGATTTGAAAGCCGACAACTCGGCCACCTTCGATCCCAGCAAAGATTACGGCAACTGCATCGCCAACGTGGACCTGCGCGCACCGGACGGCAGCGTCGACATGGGCACCGGCTATGATTGTTCCGACGTCAAGTCGCACACATCAGCAAAATCCATCACCGCAGCCCAGCGCCGCTGGCGGGAGAGGCTGGTAATGGTGATGGCGAGGCGAGGATTTGTAAACTATTCGAAGGAGTGGTGGCACTTTTCGCTGCCGGGAGTGGGCGGGCAGGCCTATGATTTCCCGATCACACCGCGGAAGTGATTCACGGTTCCAGGATCAGCCATGAGCCAGGCAACATTTTTGACCCACGAGGTCTTCAACCAGTCACCGCCGTTCGAAGATATCGATCTCTATGCGGTCGACCGGCCGCTGGTCGAGGCGGTCGCCGCCAATGGCGGGGCTTCGGCACAAAGCGAGCTGTCTGAATTCGGCAGGCATTGGGGCTCCGCGGCGATGGCGGAACGCGGCCGCGCTGCCAACGAGAACACGCCGAAACTGCGCACCTTCGATTCGCGCGGCAATCGCCGCGACGAGGTCGAGTTTCACCCGGCCTATCATGAGCTGATGGCGCACAGTGCGCATGCCGGCGTGCACAATTCGACCTGGGACGCGGCAGGCAAGCCGGCCGGCGGCGCGTCCGAAGTGATACGGGCGGCGAAATTCTACATGGCCTCGCAGGTCGAGACCGGGCATCTCTGCCCGATCACCATGACGCGGGCCTCCGTCGCCGCACTGGCGGAACAGCCCGACCTGCTGGCCAGGGTGATGCCGGTGCTCGGCACGCGATCCTACGATCCGGCCTTCGCGCCCTGGTGGACCAAGCGCGGCATGACGCTCGGCATGGGCATGACCGAGAAGCAGGGCGGCACCGACGTGCGCTCCAACATGACGCGCGCGGAACGCGAAGGGGACGACTACCGCATCACCGGGCACAAATGGTTCATGTCGGCGCCGATGTGCGACGCCTTTTTGGTGCTGGCGCAGGCCGAGGAGGGGCTGAGCTGCTTCCTGATGCCGCGCTTTGCGCCTGATGGCTCGATCAACGCGATCAGGTTCCAGCGGCTGAAGGACAAGCTCGGCAACCGCTCCAATGCATCCTCCGAGGTGGAGTTTCACGGCGCCTATGCCGAGCGCGTCGGCGCCGAGGGCAAGGGCATCCGCACCATCATCCAGATGGTGCAGTTGACACGGCAGGATTGTGCGATTGCTTCCGCCGGCCTGATGCGATCGGACCTTGCGCACGCGCTGCATCACGCACGGCATCGCAGCGTGTTCCAGAAACATCTCGCCGATCAGCCGCTGATGCAGGCGGTGCTGTCGGACATGGCGCTGCATGTCGAGGCTTCGGTCGCGCTGGTGATGCGGCTGTGCCGGTCGTTCGACCGCGCGCCCGCTGACGCCAAGGAAGCCGCCTATATGCGGCTGTTGACGCCCGCCATCAAATACTGGGTCTGCAAGAGCGCGCCCGGCTTTCTCTATGAGGCGATGGAGTGCCTCGGCGGCAATGGTTACGTGGAGGAGGGCATTCTGGCGCGGCATTACCGGGAGTCGCCGGTCAATGCGATCTGGGAAGGCTCCGGCAATGTGATGTGCCTCGACGTCCTCCGTGCGCTGTCGCGGGAGCCGGAAGTGGTGTCCAGCATCGTGCATGAACTGACCGGCGAGACGCTCGGATTGCCGGGCGCGGGTGAGGCCATCACCTTCCTCGGCAAGGCGTTCCGCCGGCCGGACAGCGAACGTGTGGCGCGGCTGGCGGTCGAGAAGCTGGCGCTGCTGGCGGCTTCTGCCGCGCTCAATGCCGTGTCGCCGCGACATGCGCAGTCATTCGCCGCCACGCGCCTTGCCGGGAATCACGCCAGCATGTACGGCGCGGTCGATCTGGCGAGCGAAGACATCCGCGGGCTACTCGAACGTGCACTGCCCTGAAAACCACGCCAGCCGTCATGGCCATAGCCGTCCGAAGGAGGACGTCGCTTCCGCTCGCCTATGTCCCGGCCATCCACGCCTTCTGGTCCCGCTCGGCACAAAGGACGTGGATGGCCAGGACAAGCCCGGGCATTACGACAACGAGAAAGCGATCTGATGGATTCCGTTACTCCCGCAAATGCTGTTGCAGTCCCACCCGCGATTCCTGACCAGCCGCCACGCGTCTGGAAATTCTGGGGCACCACGCTGTGGGGCCTGTTCATCTTCGCTGCGATGTTCCTCGGCCAGGTCGCGGTCATCGTCTACTTTGTGCTGCGGCAGGGCGGATCGTTCGATGTCGCCGAAGCGATCCGTGTCGTCGGCTCCGGTCTGACCATCTCGCTCTCGGTCATCCTGGGATTGCCCGCCGTGCTGCTGGCGACGTGGGTCGCGATCCGTCTGACGCGCATGTCCTTTGCCGATTATCTGGCGCTGCGCTGGACCTCATGGCGCAATTTCTTCATGGGCGTCGCCGCGCTGGCCGTCCTCGTCGGCTGCTGGGACCTGCTGTCCCGCGCGCTCGGGCGCGAGGTGACGCCGGGCTTCATGGGCGACGTGCTGAAATCCGCGCAGGCGGACGGCGCGCTGTGGCTTCTGGTAATCGCGTTCTGTGTCGCCGCGCCGATGTGGGAAGAGATATTCTCGCGCGGATTCCTCTACCGTGGCTGGTCGGAATCAAAGCTCGGCGTCGCCGGCGCCATCTTCCTGTCGTCGCTGGCCTGGACCTCGCTGCATCTGCAGTACGACTGGTTCTTCTTCGGCGAGGTGTTCTCGATCGGCCTGTTGCTGGGATATCTGCGTTATCGCACCAACTCGACCTGGCTGACCATCGTCCTGCACGGCATCAACAATCTGGCCGCGACCATTCAGACCTTCTGGCTGGCCGGCTGATTGCCGATGGGGTAGAAGTTCACTCCATTCGCGCCGTGAGGTTGTCACCAGAGTGATGCTGGATTCAAATGATAGAAAACGGCCGGTCTCGGTAGCGGCACGAGCGCCCAAAACGTGGGACTTCATGGAAACCACGTTTGTCGCCCTGGTCGCTTACGCTGTCTTCAGTCTGACAGGTTGGCTCACTCTTGTTGTGCTGGCGGCCACACACGATGGCGCGGTCCCTTCTCCTGCCCAGCTTCAAGTAATGCCGAGGGGGTGGGATAGTGCTGCATCGATATTGGGCTGTGCATCGACGATCGTCGTGCTCTGGATCGCCGTCGGAATGGCGCGACGCGAGTTTTCTGAATACCTTGCCTTGAACTGGCCCACTCGCGACGAGGTTATGGCGGCCTTGATGATCACGATCATTCTCTGGTTGGGTGAGATCGTCTTCAGGTCTCCCACGGCGCCTTCGGCGAGTCTCCATCTTCCGTTCAGTGGTATCGGCGAGTTGCTAATCTTGTTTGTTGCAACCTGTGTCGCAGCGCCAATCATGGAAGAGTTTACTTTCCGGGGCTTCATGTTTCGCGGTTGGTCTGAGTCTTTTCTCGGTCCGATCGCTACCATCGTGCTGACCGCGGCAATTTGGGCGGCAATCCACGCCCAATATGATTGGTGGGGGCGTTGTTGGATCTTTGTGTCAGGTATCGCCCTTGGCCACTTTCGCTGGCGTAGTAATTCAACCTGGCTCGCGGTGATCGTTCACTCGGGCATGAACTTCTTTCTCTTTCTAACAATGCGATTCGCCTAGGGGGTCGCCGTCACCAGCGCGATCACGATCGGCATCGTGACCGCCGCCAGGATCGTCTGCAGCGTAATGATCTGCGCCAATAGCGGCGCGTCGCCGCCCATTTGCCGCGCCAGCACATAGGCGGAGGACGAGGTGGGCACGGCCGAGCAGACGGCCACGATCACCAGGCTTGAGCCCGATATGCCGAACCACAGCGCCAGCGCGACGCCAAGAACCGGCATCAGGATCAGCTTGAGTAACACCGCGATCGAAGCGGCCAGGCTCGGGCGGAACATACCTGCAAGCTGTAGGCCCGCACCGGTGACGAGCAGGCCGATGCCAAGGGAGGAGCGGCCGAGTGCCTCGGCGACGTCGTGCCAGACCTGTGGCAGCGGCAGATGCGTGACATTCACCGCAAGCCCGATCGCGCAGGCCCAGATCAGAGGATTCGTCAGCACTGTCATCACGATCGCGCGGAGCGACTGCTTTTCCGGCGCAGCGTAGTGGGCCAGCACCGACACGCTGAACACATTCACAAGTGGGATGATGGCGACCATGGCGACGGAGGCCAGCGCCAGCCCGGTGTGGCCAAAGAGATTGCTGGAGACGGCGAGCGCGACATAAGTCTGCCAGCGCGTTGCGCCCTGAAAGATCGAGGTGAAGGCCGGGCCATCGATGTTCCAGCGGGAGAAGACGGGCCGCAGCGCCAGGCACAAGAGCGACATCGCCAGCGCCGAGAGCATCAGCGCGCCGCCGACTCCGGCCACCGGAACGCTGGACAGATCGGCCTTCACCAGCGTCTGGATCAGCAGCGTCGGGAACAGGACGTAATAGGTCAGCCGCTCCAGCCCGTGCCATTGCGTGTCCAGCCGCATCAGGCTGCGCTTGAGGATGAAGCCGAGCACGATCAGCAGAAACACCGGCAGCAGCGCCGAGATCACCACCGCCATCAGCGATCCCCGCGAAGGGTCTTCAGCCGGTCCAGCGCACCCTGCAGAATGAAAATCGCGGCATGTTCGTCGATCACCTCGGCGCGGCGGGCGCGGGAAACGTCCATGCCGATCAATTCGCGCTCGACGGCGGCCGTCGAGAGCCGCTCGTCCCACAGCGCGATGGCGAGTCCCGTGAGGTTGGAGAAATTGCGAGCAAAGGCGCGGGTCGATTGCGCGCGCGGACCCTCGCTGCCGTCCATATTGATGGGCAGGCCGAGCACGAAGCCGACGGCGTTGCGTTCGCCCGATATCGCCAGCAGCCGCGCCGCATCGGCCTTGAAGGCCTTGCGGTGGAGTGTTTCGACGCCGGTCGCCAGCCGGCGGTCGGGGTCGGAAACGGCGACGCCGATGGTCTTGGTGCCGAGATCGAGGCCGATCAGGGCGCCGCGTTCGGGCCAATGCGTGACGGCTTCGATCAGGGGAAGGATGGGGGCGGGCATGACCCCGCATAACACCGGCCCAGCGCGGGCGCAAAGCCGATCGCGGCGT
>NZ_JAHEAG010000037.1 GCF_018596315.1 Bradyrhizobium sp. SRL28
AGTCTTTCGGAAATGACAAAGGCCCTGCAATCACATAGCAGTGCCCAGTTTCATCCTCCCGAGCGCGCCATTCACGCTTCTCCCTTCCGCCACATGAGAAGCACGGGACGCCTGACGAGCGTCTAACCGCAGGCACAAAATTGAAAATACCAAGAGTCCCAATCGATCAGCGGTAGGCATTTTCTGCACCCCGCGACATGAAATCGAGGACCGCATTTAAGGAAACATCTTTCCTGTGACGGAAGAAGGTCTGCATTTGCAGGCATACTCTTGAATGAAATGCAAAACATCATTGTGCAGATAAAGATTGGAGCGCTTCCATTACTGCCAGAAGCATCTGTCGGGCACGCTACCCGCCATCGCGCTGAACTTCGAGAGAGAATTTACGAAGGGAAGTACTTTCGTGTTGGCTCGATCTAAAGTAGCTTCAGTCTAGGCAGTTAGGGGGTATTTGCAGCTAGGGGGGCATTTGATGACAAAGCTGATTTATAGATTTGCCGTGCGCCAACTTTGCGTGGCTTTCACTTTAACAATGTATTCTTCATACGCGCTGGCCCAACACAATCCGCAAGCAATCTTGCAAGGGGTAATTCAGCAGCTGAGTACCGGCACTCCCGACCCCTCATGGTATGGGCCCGCTTTATGGCAAACCATCGCCATGCAGACAGGCAACAGCGGCTACTACCCTCAATTGGCA
This sequence comes from Bradyrhizobium sp. SRL28, assembly GCF_018596315.1. Classification (GTDB taxonomy): domain Bacteria; phylum Pseudomonadota; class Alphaproteobacteria; order Rhizobiales; family Xanthobacteraceae; genus Bradyrhizobium. The sequence goes on from NZ_JAHEAG010000037.1 coordinate 698, forward strand.
ATGGCGGGTCCGCCGGTCAACATCCAGGTCAACGGACAACAGCCTCTTCCGCAAGGCATCGTCTATATACTCAGATCGCAACATCAGAACGGGACAGCCTACAATTGGAATTTGGGCATTAGTTCGCTTACGAATCGCATCGAATACATGAACGTCAATCCTGCAGGCGGCCCCGGAACACCACCTGGACCCGGCGGAGGCGGCCCCGGAACACCGCCTGGACCCGGCGGAGGCGGTCCCGGCCTGCCTAAAGGTCCCGGTGGCGACGGCGGAGGAGGTGGAGGAAGCGGAGGAGGTGGCGGCGGCGGTAGTGCGTGTCAGCGCTATCCAAATCTCTGCTAATCGGAGGGCGCTATGCTACGTCGCGAGGTTATTCTCGGTGGCGCGCTCACCATCTTGTGGGGCGCAGCCAATTGTGCATGTCATGCACAGACAGTCGCCAAAAGAAGACCCGGCTGCACCGTGGATGCAGACGAGGCGCCACGGTTTTTCGAAAGAGCAAATTCAGAAATCCTGACAGCAACTGGAACCGAACCTGTGGTCCCAACCTCGGGCAATCGGGACTTCGACTACGCATTGGCGCACACGCTCTCAAGGATGACAGATGTATTCGAGGTCCTGCCGGGCTTTGGGTATTACGATGACGGGAATTCTCCGAACGCATATGCAACGCCAGCTGTGAGGATGCGGTCGGCTGATGGCACCGTACTATTCGGCCGGAGTCTTTTGAGAGCGACGTTGGCAGAACGTGATCATCCGGATGTGGCCGTGTCGGCCGTTTGTGCGCACGAATATGCGCACATCCTTCAATACAAGAAGGGCCTAATAGGCCGCCTACTAGCCGGTCAGTCAACCGTAAAGCGTGTTGAACTTCACGCGGATTACTTGGCGGGCTTTTTCGCAGGTGCCCGCAAACTGCAGAAACCGGAATATCCGGCTGCCGTGTACGCCACGAAGGCTCATTCAATTGGCGATTACATGTTCACCGACCGCAATCACCATGGCACGCCTGATGAGCGGGCTGCGGCAATCGTTGCTGGCTTCAATGCGGCATATCGAGATAGAAATACGTTCGCTCAAGGCATCGAAACCGGCATCACATACGTCCAGTCGTCTCGCTAACTGTGGCAAAAATGCTCGATGGTTTCAGGCGATGCGCGAAACATCATCGCGAGCCGCGAACCGCCCGTAGCTCAGCTGGATAGAACGCCAGTCTACGAATCTGGGGGGCAGGAGTTCGAATCTCTTCGGGCGCGCCATTTAAGATATGCACTTGCCTGTGGGGGCGCCCGACTACCCGCGTCCCGCCTTAGCTGACGAAGGCAAGAGCGGGATACGAAGTATTTTGAAGCCTGGAATCTCAGACCATACCTCCGCCGCTTCCAGAGACCCAACAGTCACGACTGCAGCCGGCACCTCTCCATCGATCACCCGCAAGATAGCCAGCGTTGTGCCCTCGCTCATTTGAACATCAGCCGCGCCCGCTGCCACGATCGCAGTCCTTACCCCAAGGATAGAATCAGATGGCAGGACATCGATCGCAACGATTTTATTGGTTAGGTCGGATGCGGACATGATTTCAGGGCGAACGACCAGAACGGCAACCCGTTGGTTGGCGTTGGTTGGCGGCGCAGCCGCGATCGTTTCATCAGAAGGGGGAATGGCTGGCGCGGAATCAGAGGGATTAGCAATGCGGTCCGCCTTCATCTCCGGTGCCGGAGTGACGGTCGCGGTGGTCAGGTCATCAACCGCCGTGGCAGTCGCAGCCTGCTCCGGTGTCGTTCCAGCTTCAGGCGGAGAGGTGGCATTTGGTGCCGGCAACGGAACAGCTATTCTTTCAGGGGAGGTGGGCTTCTTTTCTGCACGCTCTGCGGACTGCAGATCGGCCTGTCTGGCCGGCGGTGCCTCAATGCGGATTGGTGCTGTTTTCTTCGCCACACGAGCCGGCGCTTTCGGGGTGCTCGCTCGTATTCTTGTTGTGTGTTGGGATTTGTCCTTCAACGACTGTTTATCAGACCGCGAGGACACCGGCTGCGCAGAAGCGGGAGGTACTTGCCTCGACATAGACAACTGTCGGGACCAAGCCATGTATGACTGGCAAGCATTGTTGCATGGCAGCCCGTCAATATACACGGTACCGGGTGAATCAAGCGGCGCAGCCTGGGAGGCTCCAATTGAGCTAATGAACAGGATGCAGGTCAGCAACATCAGTTGTTTCGACATGACATGCTACTCCATACTAATAGTCCGGCTCCGCCCCAATCAAATACGAAAGACAATCTGTTCAAGTTTCCCGGCTGACTCATTCTTCCAAGTTCGCCCAGTCTAATAGCTCAAGCGCCGCTGGCGTGAACTTTACGAACATTACAAAGTCGCGGACCGCGCGTGATAAAGAAAGGGTAAGCGGTCCTACCTCAAGTGTAAGTGCACTAGTCTACACAAAGGCCAACTAGGGCAGGCGCCAATTCGCTGTTCTACGCCAGACCAACGTTATAGCTCCCAACCTTCTCAAAACTACGATCAGCATTCTCGGCTCTTCACCGCGCAGTCGAGCCTAGAGTTACTGCTCGCAGGCGCTCTCTCAGAGAAGTTGGCTTTTCCTGCGTTCGCTTGATGAATTCCAGCATGAGGCTGAGTGCTGGTTCGGCGTGCGTCTCAAGCAGGAAATGTCCGCCGTCGAAAATATGAGCCTCCATGCGCGGCAGATCCTGCATCCAGGACAGCGTTTCGGCGATATCGAAGAATGGGTCGTGACGGCCCCACAGCATGAGCGCAGGCGGTTGCCATTTTTTTAAATAGCCGGCGATCGCATCGAAACGCGCGGCGTGGCTTGCATAATCGGCGATGAGCGCGCGTTGGGTCTCCATGCGGCCGGGAAGATTCATCACCTTCCAGTCCTCGACCCAGGGTTCGCCTCTGATCGTGGCGGCAACACCCTCCGGCAGCCCGCCGGTGTATTGCTCGCGCGTGAATTCGAAGGTCAGGTGGGGCGTTGCGGCCGCTTCGTTCTCTTTTTTCGGTTCTGACCAGAACTTTAATGTGGCGTCCCATAGGGGGCCGAAGCCCGTTCGATGCACGTTTGCGTTCTGGATGATGAAGCCAGAAACCAGCTCGGGCGCTTGCATGGCGATCTGCAGGCCCATAGCGGCGCCCCAGTCATGTATGTAGATGAAGCGGCGACCAATCGCGAGGTGGGCCAGCAATTCGGAAATTGCATCGCTGAACGCTGCAAAGGAGGGCGTCGGCGGAACGTCGGACTGGCCATGGCCGGGAAGGTCGGGCGCGACCACATAGGCGACGCGCGCCAAGCCAGGGATTACATCGCGAAATGTTCGCGATGAGCTTGGGAAGCCGTGCAGGAGGAGCAAAGCGGGGTTGGAGGGATCGCCCGCAGTGACGTAGGCAAGCTCGGTTCCGCCGGAGAGACACATTCGGCGTTGGGCGGGCAGTCCCATGTCAAGATTCCGTTTTGCCGTCTGGAACTGGAGGTTAATTCAAACGAGCCGCGCGCGTTCCGGATGTTGCCGAGGAGCGTGTGGTGCCCAGGCGTTGACCTGGGCCTTGCTCATTGTGTAGTGCGATTTCGCAATCTGTCGCAGCGAGCGATAGCGGTCCCGCGGCTGCAGCGTCCCGTGACAGTGTTTGGAAAGTCGATGTCGGAAGAAAAAGTAGATGTCGTGGTGCTCGGCGCGGGCGTCGTCGGCGTATCAACAGCCTATGCCGCGCGAGAGCGCGGGATGTCGGTCGTTCTCGTCGACCGGCGCGAGCCGGGCAGCGAAACCTCCTATGGCAATGCCGGCATCATCAGCAGCGGCTCGATCACGCCGCTCAATAATCCGTCGCTATGGAAGGCGCTGCCGAAATACCTGACCAACCGCCACGCCGCATTGCGCTGGAATCCGCTGTGGGCGATTCAGAACGCCGGATGGATCGCGCGTTTTCTGGCCGATACGGCTGCGTCGCGTTTCAGGCCGCGGGCGACCGCCCTGCATGGGTTGATCGGTGTATCCGCAAAACTGCACCGGGAATGGATCGTGAAAGCGGAGGCGGGGCATCGCATCCGCGAGACCGGCTGGCTGAAAGCGTGGCGCGGCGATGCGGTCGCGTCGGCGAAGCAGGAGCAGGCCCTGCTGGCCGAATACGGCATCGCAAGCGAATTGCTCGACCGCCAGGGCATCTCCGCACTCGAGCCTGATATCGTGCCCCTCTACAAGGTGGGCCTGCTGCACACAGAGACCGCTTCTGTCGACTCGCCGGGCGCAGTGGTCAAGGCCTATGCGCGGATGTTCGCTCGTGCCGGCGGCGATATCAGGCAGGCGGACGTCAAGGCGATCGTGCCCGACGGCGATCATTGGCGCGTGGTGCTGGCCGGAGGCGAGATTTCGGCACGACATGTGGTGGTCGCGCTGGGACCGTGGTCCGCTGATATCTTGCGGCCGCTCGGTTACCGCGTTCCGCTCGCCTTCGAGCGCGGCTACCATCGCGAGTTCAAGCCGAACCCGGCGCGACCGTTGCGGCGTCCGATCTATGACATCGACGGCGGCTTCATCATGACGCCGATGGAGCAGGGCATCCGCGTCACCTCGGGCGTCGAACTGACCGGCCGCGATGCGCCGTCCTCGTTCGCCCAGCTCGATCAGGTGATTCCGCTTGCGCGCGGCGTGGTCGAATTTGGCGACGCTGTCGGCGAAACATGGCGAGGCTCGCGCCCGACGCTGCCCGACAGTCTGCCGATGATCGGCCCAGTGCCCCGGCATGCCGGACTGTGGCTTGCTTTCGGTAACCAGCACATCGGTTTTACGACAGGTCCCGCCACCGGCGCCGCCATTGCCGCCATGATCGGCGGTGCGCCGCCGCCCTACGATGTCACGCCGTTTGCGCCGGACCGCTATGTTTCCTGACGCCGCTGGCGCAGCGCCGCTGCCCCGGCCGAGACCAGCATGACGAAGCCGAATATTCCGCTCACCCCGGCGGTGACGAAGAACGGCTTCAGGTCCGCGCCGGGGCTGAGGTCGAGCAGGATCGGCGGCGATGCGACCGTGATGTTGTTCTTGCGGTAGTGCTCGGCGACAGGCCCGGGAAGACCATCACGCGCCAGAACGCCCGGTTGCGTCGTTATCTGGAAGGCCGGCGTCCTCTGCGAAAGCATCAACATGCTGCCGCCACCGGGCGGCACATAGGCCGTCGTGTTGGTCTTCATGAAATAGACGAGAGGCTGGCCCGGGCGCCAGCTCGCCGGCGTCAATGGAATGTAGCGGTCGAGTATCGTCGTGCTATCCCTTTTGGTCCCGAACTCGATGATGTATTCGGTTCGCGCGATGCCGGTGATTGTCACATGGGTTGATCGCGGCGTGTCGCCCTTCGACAGGTCGAGGCTCTCGACGTTGAATGTCTCCATCGACTTCACATAGCCGTACCAGCCGGCACCGGTCGCGACCGCCAGGGCCACGACACCCAGCAAGACGAAAATCGCGGTCGATCCGGCGCCCGAGCCGGCATTGCGCATCTGGTCCTGCATACCGGTAAGCGTGACAAGCACGGCGGCCGGACTGCCCAGGACCAGGAGCGGAAAGAGCAGGGTAAGCCTCGCCCGGTAGGAGCCGTGCTGCTCCAGTTGCCACTCGGCGGCCAGCCGATAGAGCCCTGTGTAAGCGTACCACTCGTAGAAAGCATAAGCGCAGACCGCCGCGACGTAGAGCCAAATGACCCACTTCAGGACGGACTTCATCATTCCCCCAACGGCGCCTCGGCTGCAAATGCGAGGGCCGCGACGGTCGGTCGGGATTGCGTCAATCCTGCGGTGCGGACTGGGGCAAATTTTGTGGATGTCGCGGAATAAAGCGGATGACTTGCGCAGTTTTCCCTGGGGGCTTCCGCGAAAAATGATCGGCCGCACCAGCCCGGCGGCATGAGGCCGAGCGCGGCATCGAACGGCGCAAGCGAAGATCCCCGCATCGGGGGCGGGCAAGGCTGCCGAGCAGCATCGCGAGCGGCGCAAGCAAGACGCCGGCTCGGACTGGTTCGCTGCCGATGAGCCTTGAAGCCGCGCAACCGGCGGCCGTGTGGACCCATCTCGGCTCAGATCGCTCGAAAAATGGGCGCGGGCTTGGAGGCGGCGGACCTCGGTGTCCCGAGCGCGGTCCGCGCGTGGCCCGTATTCTGGAACCAGGGGCATTGAATTCGCTCGAACTTTTTTCGGCCGCCTGGACGCGGTGCCTGTCGTGAGACCGGCGGGGTGCCGTGGCACGCACATTGCAATCGTCGCAATGGGGATTATCGCGGTGGGCAATCGTGGCAATCGTCAACTCGCTCTTGCATGGGACGACAGTTTGGTGACACCGTTGCGTTTGCTTGGCCGGCCCGAGAATGTGGGGGCGCGCTCGTCGGTCCTGGGGTTTTGGTGATGTTGCGTCTGATTGCCCGGCGTCTTGCTATCGGTGTGCTGGTCGCGTTCACCGTCATGACGCTTGCATTCCTGCTGACGCGGCTGTCTGGCGACCTCGCCATTTCGATCGCCGGCCCGTCGGCAACGCAAGCCGACGTCGAAATCGTGCGCAAGGCCTATGGCCTCGATCGCCCGCTCTATGTGCAGTTCTTCGCCTGGACCGGCCGCGCCATGGTCGGCGATTTCGGCCAGAGCTATTTCTTCAAGGACAGCGTGGCGAACCTGATCCAGAAGCGCCTGCCGATCACGCTCACGCTCGGCCTCGTCGGCCTGAGCCTTGCTTTGGTCATCTCGATTCCACTCGGCATCCTGGCGGCGCTGCGCGAAAACACCTGGATCGATCGCAGCGTCACCCTGTTCACGATGGTCGGGCAGGCGGTGCCGAGCTTCTGGCTGGCATTGATCCTGATGATCGTGCTCGGCCTGCAGCTCGGCGTGCTGCCGATCTCGGGCACCGGCACCTGGCAGCATTTCGTGATGCCGGGGATCGTGCTCGCCTTCACGGCGATCCCGGCGCTGACGCGGCTGACGCGCTCGGGGATGATCGAGGCGATGGCCTCGGATTACATCCGCACCGCGCGCGCAAAAGGTCTGTCGCGGGCGCGCATCATCTTCAAGCACGCGCTGCGCAACGCCGCCATTCCGGTCGTGTCGATTGCCGCGGTCCAGCTCGGCTTCATGCTCGGCGGCTCGATCGTCATCGAGACAGTGTTCGCGCTGCATGGCGTCGGCTATCTCGGCTGGGAGAGCATCGCCAAGAATGATTTCCCCGTCGTGCAGGCGGTGGTTCTGGTGCTCGCCGTGTTCTACATCGGCCTCACTTTGCTGGCCGACATCCTCAATGCACTGCTCGATCCGAGGCTGCGCACGGGATGAGCGAGCCGATTGCCATTCAGGCGCCGCAGCCTTCGAGCACAGGTAGCTCGCGCATCGGCACCGCCGGCTTTGCGATCGGGATCGCCATCGTCGGGCTGGTCGTGGTGGCCGCGGTCATCGGCAATGCGCTGGTGCCGCAGGACCCGTTCATTCAGGATCTCGGCAACCGCCTCAAGCCGCCGTTCTGGATGGAGGGCAGCCAGGCCGGGCACCTGCTCGGCACTGATCAGCTCGGGCGAGACTATCTGGCGCGGCTGGTCTATGGCGCGCGCATTTCGCTGCTGATCGGCATCATGACGGTAATCACGTCGGGGGTGATCGGCATCACGCTCGGCGTGCTCGGCGGCTTCTTCGGCGGCCGCGTCGATGATGTCGTGCTGTTCGCCATCACGACACGATTGTCTATCCCCGTCGTGCTGGTCGCGCTCGCGGTCGTCGGGCTGATGGGATCGGGCCTCGGGCTCGTCGTGGCGACACTTGGACTCCTGTTGTGGGATCGGTTTGCAGTTGTCGCGCGCGCGACCACCATGCAGGTTCGCAACCACGACTATGTCAGCGCCGCCTGGTGCGCCGGCGCCTCGACGTCGCATATCCTCATCAAGGAGATCCTGCCGAACATCGCCAGCCATCTCGCCGTCGTGGCAACGCTCGAGATGGCGCTGGCGATCCTGCTCGAAGCTGCCCTGTCGTTCCTCGGCCTCGGCGTGCCGCCGCCGCTGCCGTCCTGGGGGCTGATGATCGCCGAGGGCAAGGACTACATGTTCTTTTCGCCCTGGGTGATCATGATCCCCGGCGTCGCGCTGGCTGTTCTGGTGCTCGGCATCAATCTGGTCGGCGACGGACTGCGTAACCTCCTCGGCGCGGAGCGGCTGCGATGAGCGCGCTGTTGGAGGTCGAGGAGCTTCAGGTGACGTTCGGCGGCCGCACCGCGGCGGTGCGCGGCGCCTCGTTCCGGGTTGAGAAGGGCGAGACTCATTGCCTGGTCGGCGAGTCCGGCTGCGGCAAGTCGGTCACCGCGCTGGCTGTCATGAGCCTGCTCGCGCGCGGCGGCCACCGTTCGGCAAAACGGATGAGCTTTGCCGGCACCGATCTCACCTCGCTGTCGGATCGCGAGATGGCGCGGCTGCGCGGCAATCGCATGGCGATGATCTTCCAGGAGCCGATGACCAGCCTCAACCCGGCCTTCACCATCGGCTCGCAGATGGCGGAGGTGCTGACGCGCCACAAGGGCGGCTCGCGCGCCGCGGCGCTGGACCGCGCTGCCGAACTGATGGGCCGTGTCGGCATCACCGCGCCGGGCATGCGGCTCGGCCAGTTCCCGCACCAGCTCTCGGGCGGTCTGCGCCAGCGCGTCATGATCGCGATGGCGCTGATGTGCGATCCCGAACTGCTGATCGCCGATGAGCCGACCACCGCGCTCGACGTCACCGTGCAGGCGCAGATCCTGCGGCTGCTCGCCAACCTCAAGCGTGAGTTCGGCCTGTCCATTCTTTTGATTACCCACGACCTCGGCATCGTCGCGCGCGTCGCCGACCATGTGTCTGTCATGTATGCCGGCGAGGTGGTGGAGCGCGCGACGACCGCGGAACTGTTCCGCGCGCCGCAACACCCTTACACCCGCGGTCTCTTGTCCTGCGTGCCGGTGCCGGGCCGCGTGCAGCGTGACAAGCCGCTTGGATCGATCCCCGGCGTGGTGCCGGCAATCGGGGCAGGCTTTGCCGGCTGCGCCTTTCGCTCGCGCTGCGCCCACGCCGACGAGACCTGCACGCGCGCAATTCCGCGGCGGCCGGCGGGCGATGCGCACGACTATCTTTGCCGGCTCGCGCCGGACTGGGCGGAGCTGCAACCCGCATGACCGCCGCGATCGAGGTTGAGAACCTGCGGTGCGAATTCCGCGTCCACACCGGGTTGATGTCGGCGGAAAAGCGCGTGATCGCGGTCGACGATGTCACCTTCAGCGTACCGGCCGGCAGCGTGCTCGGCATTGTCGGTGAATCCGGCTGTGGCAAATCCACGCTCGCGCGCATGATCCTCGGATTGCTCAAGCCGACGGCAGGGACCGTGCTGGTCGACGGCAAGCGCCTGTTCGACCTCGACCGCAAGGCGCGTGCCCGGCTGATCCAGCCCGTGTTCCAGGATCCGTTCGCTTCCCTCAATCCGCGCCGGCGTATCAAGGACATCGTGGCGCTACCGCTGGAAGCCCAGGGCACGTTCACGCGCGGCGAGATCGATCGCCGGGTCGCAGGCATTCTCGAGCGCGTCGGCCTCTCGGCCGCGATGGGCGAGCGCATGCCGTCGCAATTGTCCGGCGGGCAACGCCAGCGCGCGGCGATTGCGCGGGCGCTGGTGCTGGAGCCCAGGATCGTGATCTGCGACGAGCCGACCAGCGCGCTCGACGTCTCGGTGCAGGCGCAAATCCTCAACCTGCTGGCCGATCTGCGCCGCGACCTCGGGCTCACCTACCTCTTCATCAGCCACAATCTCGCCGTCGTGGAGCACGTCGCGAGCGAAGTCGCGGTGATGTATCTCGGCCGGATCGTCGAGCGCAACGAAACCGACGCGCTGTTTCGCGAGCCCGGCCATCCCTATACGAAGGCGCTTCTGGAAAGCGTGCTGACACCGGAGCCGGGCCGTGGCGTGCCGGACATCGGCCTCGGCGACGTCATGCCGGATCCGGCCAATATTCCGCCGGGCTGCCGGTTCAACCCGCGCTGCCGCATCGCGGTCGAACGCTGCCGCCATGAGGCACCAACACGCATGGTCCGGCCGCCGCAGGGAATGGTAGAGTGTCATCTGGCATAAGGCGTGCTTCACGCCACTTCACAAAACACCAATAATTGGAGGGCGATATGCGTATGCAAAACAAGCTCGGCGCGGCAATTCTGACCGCGGTTCTGTTGGGCGCCGGTGCGGTGCCCGCGACAGCTCAGAAATCTGCCGACACGCTGCGGATCGTGATGCGCGATGCGCTTCCCAACATCGATCCCTATTACAACAATCTGCGCACCGGCGTTGTAATGCACCATCAGGGCTGGGACGCGCTGGTTTACCGCAATCCGGATACCTTCAAGCTGGAGCCGCTGCTCGCAACCGAGTGGAAGTTTCCGGATCCGACCACCATCGAATTCACCCTGCGGCCGGGCGTTAAATTCCACGACGGCAGCTCGTTGACGGCCGACGACGTCGTCTACACGATCAACATCGTGGCCGATCCTGCGAGCCGCGTCTCGACCCCATCCAACTACAACTGGATCGACAAGGCCGAGAAGACCGGCGATCTTTCGGTGCGCGTCAAGCTCAAGCGGCCGAACCCCGCGGCGCTGGAATATTTTGCGCTGGTTCTGCCGATCTATCCCAAGGCCTATCGCGAGAAGGTGGGCGCGGAAGGCTACGCCAAGGCGCCGGTCGGGGCGGGTCCGTACAAGATCACCAAGGTCGAGCCCGGCGTCTCCATCGACTTCGAGCGGTTCGAGGATTACTGGGCCGGCAGCCCCAAGGGTAAGCCCGCGATCAAGAAGATGAGCGTGCGCTTCGTGCCGGATGCCAGCACCGAGATGACAGAATTGCTCGCCGGCCGCGCCGACTGGATCTGGAACATGAACCCGGACCAGCTCGAGCCCGTGAACCGGATGCCGCATCTGCAGGCCGTGCGCAAGGAGTCGATGCGGATCGGCTATCTCTCGCTCGATGCGGCCGGCCGCACCGGTGCCGACAATCCCCTGACCAAGCTCAAGGTGCGTCAGGCGATCTGGCATGCGATCGACCGCAAGGCGATCGCCGACAAGCTCGTCACCGGTGGCAGCCGCGTTCCTTCAGCGCCATGCTTCCCGTCGCAGTTCGGCTGCGATGCCGAAGCAGCAATAGCCTACGACTACGATCCGGCCAAGGCGAAGCAGCTTCTCACAGAAGCCGGCTATCCCGACGGCTTCGAGGTCGAGCTTGCGAGCTACGTGCTGCCGCAATGGGGTTCCTCCGTCCAGAACTACCTGCATGCGGTCGGCATCCGCGCCAAGCTCAATCAGCTCCAGACGGCGGCGCTGATCCAGCGCGCCAAGGCGGGTGAGTTGCGCGCCTATCTCGGAAGCTGGGGCAGCTACTCGATCAATGACGTCTCGGCCATCATGCCCAATTTCTTCGATGGCGGCGCCGACGACTATGCGCGCGATCCCGACGTGCAGAAGGGGCTGCTCCAGGGCGGATCGACCATTAATCCGGAGGTGCGCAAGGAAGCCTATTCGGCGGCGATCAAGAAGATCACCGAGCAGGCCTACTGGGCACCGCTGCACACCTATGTGACGACCTACGGTCACTCCAAGCAGCTCGATTTCACACCGTATCCGGATGAGCTGCCGCGCTTCTACTTGGCGAAGTGGAAGTAGGGCCGGACGTCACTTGCGGTGGTTCCTTATGTGCACTGCGCGGGGCTTAGGCCCCGCGACCGAATGCGGAACTAACGCCACGAAAAATCCCGGCCTGCGCTCGCGATTTGCGTCACATAGAGCAGGACTATTTTTGCGTGACCAGCCGGGCCGGCATGCCGGAAATTCCCGAATATTTAATCTTTCGGCTGCATAGTAGCTTTTTTGATACCGTCTCCTTTAATGTCCGCCGGAATTTTTCGCGATGGTCGAAACCCGGATTGCACCACGTGTCCGTGTCATGAAGGCCGCCAAAATCGAGTATGGCGGCGACAAATATCCTTGCACCGTTCGCGATCTATCCGCCACGGGCGCAGCGCTGGATTTTCCGGACCTGATCCGTATTCCCAATGAATTCACATTGATCCTCCCTGAGGACGGATTGAAGCTGCCTTGCCATGTCGTTTGGCGCAGGGAGTACAGGGTCGGCGTAGCATTCGACTAGTGGCGTAAGAACTTCGTAGGGTGGGCAAAGCCAACGGGTCGCGCGAATGCGCGCCCGATGACAGGCTCCGCGTGCCCACCATTCTCACCGAGTATTTCCGATAAAGATGGTGGGCACGTCGCTAACGCTCCTTTGCCCACCCTACGATTCTTGCGGAAACCCGAACCGCTCGATCACATCCGCGAGTGGGATATGGCCGACACAAGCACCTGTTCCCGAACCGATGTCGCCATTCTCCAGCGCCGTTGCGTAGGTGACGGCCGGGTCGGCCTCGACGCGCCGGCGCAGGGCGGCGAGTTTGGGCCAGCGTGAGGCATCGGCGACCTGATGGAAGTCGAGCCATCGCGCGACGCCGACCAGAAGGCCATCGGCCAGCGTCGGACGCTCGCCCATGAGAAAGGACTGATCTCCGATCATGGCCTCGAGTCTGTCATGCCGCTCGATCACCCGCGCGGCGCCGAACTCACGCAGCGATGCCTGCATTTGCGGGTTCGGTTTCGCCATCTCCATCGCGACCCATAGCGGCGAGAATGCGCCGGTGAAGCCCGTGTTAACAAAGCCCATCAGCTGGTGCATGCGGTCTGCTTCCGGCGAAAGCGGCGCAAAGCTGATGCGCCGCTCGCTGTCTCTTGCCTCGAACCATCCGGCGATCGCCATCGTCTCGGTCAGCACCCGCCCTGCATCCGTAATCAAGACCGGCGTTTCATGCCGGGCATTGATGCGGGCATAGGAAGGGTCACGCATTTCGCCGAGCATATCGACCCGGCAAAGCGAATAGGGTTTGCCAAGCCATTCGAGCGCGGCGACAAGCCCCATCGAGCTTCCGGCCGGGAAGCCATAAACAAGAATCGGTTCCACTGGTATGTTCTCCGTGATTTCTGCTGATCACGCTGCGCAGCGTGACTGGAAACTACGGATCGCGCTGCCCAAGTAAATTACGCACCTTTTTGTAACCACGAGTATTCGGATGAAAGATCTCGTCTCCCGCTGTCCCATCGAAGAAGTGATGCAGGTCATCAGCGGCCGCTGGCCCGGTCTGCTGATCTACTATCTGAAGCAGGGCACGAAACGCTTCAGCGACCTGCGCAGGGACAACCCCACCATCTCGCACAGGATGCTCACTCTGGAGCTCCGCAAGCTGGAGGACGCCGGCATTGTCGCGCGCACTGAATTCGAGGGATATCCGTTGCGCGTGGAATATGATCTGACGCCGGCTGGTCTCAAGCTCGTGCCGCTGCTTGACGCGCTCGGTAGCTGGTGGGACGCGACTGAAGCGGGCCGCGGTCAGGCCGGCACGTTGCCGGTCCAGGTGACGGATTAATTCAGTGGTGGAGCGTCAGCTCTCCGGCAAGCCCGCCGCCGCCATCAACTGCATGATCCGCTCGGCCGCCTCGATATAGGTCGGGCTGGAATTCTTCGTGGGCGTCGGGACGTTGCGCACGGTCGAGCCGGGCCGCAATTCGCGGCCCTTTTGCATCGCCGCTCTGGCTTCGTCAATCTTCCCCAGTTGCTGATAGGCCGCTGCCAGCAACATATGCGTGCGGCCACTGGCTGCCGTGATCGCGATCGACTTCTGCAGCCACGGCACGGCGTCTTCGGCGCGGCCCATCAGCATATTGGCCCAGCCTGCGCCGATCATCCATGTCCAGCGCGAGACTTGCGGGGTATCGAACCGGTCGGCCTGCTTGAACGTTGCCAGTGCGTCCTCGAAGCGTCCGGTCTGGATTTGGGCAAGGCCGACATGATACAGCGCGATCCCGTTCCACGGATCGAGGCTCAAGGCCCTCGCGCAGGCCACGAGGCTGGCGCTGAACTGGTTGGTGGCGTTGAGGAAGCGGCAATAGGCCTCGTGCGCCGGAATATAATTCGGCTTCGCGCGCAGCGTCTGCTGCAGCAGCGCCTCGGCCTTGCTTTCCGACACCTCGCGCTCGGCCGGGTTCAACCAGACCATCTGCACGCCGCGCATCAGCAGCGCGGCCAGCGCGACCTGAACCTCGACATTGCCAGGGTCTTCGGCGAGCGCTTTTTCCAGCATGGCCTGCGCCGCCTGAAAACGTTCCGGCGAGGTCTGGTTGATATGGGCGGTCGCCTGTTCGATCACGACCTTGTTCTTCGCAGCGGATCGCGTGTCGCCATTCAGCAATTCGTTGATGCGCAGCGCCAGCGCGTGACCGACGCCCGCCGCGAGCCGGGACTGCTGCATCTGCAGGTCCGTATCCGCGGGGTTGACCTGATATGACGCGGTCCACGTCACCTCGCCGGTGGCCGGGTTGGTCATGCGCGTTCGTATCGTCCAGGCCTGCTCGCTCTTCTGCAGTTCGCCTTTCACCACGAAATCGGCCTTCGGTGCGGCTGTTTCCGGAGCCAGCACGCGGATGTTTTCGATCTTCGCCAGCCCGTCGGTCAGGCGGCCGCTCACGTCAGCGGCCATCTGGGCGACGATGGGATCGTTGCTTGCATCCGCGATCGGCATCACGGCGATGCTTGTCGGCCCGCGCGCAAACATCAGGCCGGGGCGCAGCATCCACACGGCGACCGCCGTGCACAGGATGACGAGCCCCGCGACAGAAGCGAACGCGATGCGACGCCGGCTGAAGTCGAAAAAGCGCTTCGCAGGTTCACTGGTCGTTGCGACCGCCGCCGTCGTGTCTGGGGCGGCCGGCTCGGGCTGGCCGAGGGGCGCAATTTCCGGCGCGACCGGAGCGGCGACCTCGGTCACGCTGGCCTCGGTCACTTGGGCCCCCGTCACCTCGGCCTGGAACAGGTAGCCGCGGCCGGAGATGGCCCGGACCACCTGGCGCTTGTCGTCGCCGAGCGCGGTACGGATTTCGCGGATGCACTGAAACAGGCTGTCCTCGCCGACATGGACGTTCGGCCAGGCCGCTTCCATCAACTGCTGCTTGCTTAAGACGCGGCCGGCATTCCCGGCGAGCAGTCGCAATATCTCCAGGGTCTTGGGCCGGAGTCTGATCGTCCTGCCATCGGGGGCGAGCAGCTCGGCGCGCTCGGAATCGAGCTCAAAACCAGAAAAGCGCAGCACCGTCCCCTCCAAACCGGCAACTGTCCCCATTTAGTCCGCGGATCGACCTCAAAAATGTGCCGAAACGCACAGGCGCGCCGAATATCAGAAAAATTTCAGAATGTCTCAGCCCCAATTTCAGGACCTTCCTGACGCGAAATGACAGGAATGGGCGAGGCTGGTGTGGGGAGTCGTGCCGAATGGGGACTGCGATGCCGGACAGGCGCGCGGACCTCTGAGGTCGGGGGCGGAAGATGTCACCCGCAGCCACGCCGGCAAGGGCTTCGTGCGCTATGTGTGGTGAATTTCACAATCGGACCGGTATCTGCATGCTAAAATCAATTCGCCCCGCCCACGACCAGGCCTTCAAAGAAGCCGATCAGCCCGCAGAGCAAGGACCGAACAGCATGGACGATGTCCTGAACCTCACCCAGGTCAAGGCCGAACTGTCCTATCTCAATCGTCTGGACCAAAGACGCGAGACCAATGTGGCGAGTTTGAAGCGCCTGAAGGAAGCCCGTGACGCGCTGCTTGGCAGGGGAAGTGAAGTCGCGGGGGGCTCAATCTCACGAAGTTCCTAAAGTAGGATCAGATTAGGTCGGGCCGTGACGACGGATCATCTCGTGCCTCGGACGCAAGCGGCGTGAGTGCTGCGAGCCGGGGCCCATTCTACTTTGCATGGGGTTGTTTTCGCGATTTTATGTCTGGGCCTGTCATCGGGCGGCGCGTCGCGCCGAGCCGGTGGCTCGCAATGACGGTTGAGATCAACCGTTCGTCATGTGCACGCCGGGCCTCTCGCCCGCATTCCACTTGCCGTCGATGGCACGCTCGATCTGCGCCGCCAGTTGCAGCAGCAGTCCGTCATTGGCCTGCTTGGCGATCGCCTGGATGCCGAGCGGCAGGCCGTGCTCGTGGGTGGCGAGCGGCAGCGAGATCGCGGGGATGCCGCAGAGGTTGGCGAGCGGCGTAAAGGCGAAATTGCGCCAGAGATTGCCGAACCAATCCAGCACGTCGGGATTGTCGCTGATGGTCAGATACTCCGTGGTGCCGACCTTCGGCGTCGGCAATGCCGTGATCGGCGTCAGGATGATGTCCCAATCCTCGAAGAACGCGCCGAAGCCGCGCGAGGTCGTGTTGAAGGCCGCCTGCATCCGTGCCCGGTCGGCATAGCTCGTGTTCCGGCCGTGCTCCCAGATCCTGACGTTGATGGGCTCGATCAGGTCTTCCGGCGGTTTCTCCAGCCCGCGCGCGGCCAGCATGTTGGAGATCACGACGGCAAAATTGCTGATGTAGCAGGTGGTCTGCGCCGCAAAGGCTTCGCGGTAGTCCAGCTCCGGAAGAGCGTAGTCGACGTGATGGCCGAGGCCTTCGAGGAAGCGTCCGATCCTCTGCAGTTCGGCCGCGATGTGCGGCGTCGCGCGGTACTCGCCCCACTGGTACGACAGCGCGATTTTCAGCCGCGCCGGATCGCGCATGATCATTCTGGTGTAGGGCTCGGGCGAACTCCAGAACGGCATGAATTCGCCGGGCGCCGGACCGCGGCAGGCGTCGACGAAAGCCGCGGTGTCACGCACCGTGCGCGACTGGCAGCCCTGGATCGAGACCAGCCCGCTGAGGTCGGACAGAAGCGGCGACAGCGAGAACACGCCGCGCGAGACCTTCAGCCCGATATTGCCGTTGACCCCGGCGGGGATTCGGATCGAGCCGCCGCCATCGGTGGCATGCGCGATCGGAACCGTGCCGGCGGCGACCATCGCGGCGCTGCCGGCCGACGAGCCGCAGGTGGTGTAGTCGGTATTCCAGGGATTGCGCGTGACGTAGACGGCGGGATTGTCCGCCGAGCTGCAGACCCCGAATTCCGGCGTGGTGGTGCGGCCGATCAGGTTGAGCCCGGCGCCGCGCATCTTCGTCGTCATGAACGTGTCGGCCGAGGCGCGGTTGCCGCGCATGTAGCGCGAGCCCATTTCCTGCAGGCGGCCCTTCAGCGTCGGGCCGAGGTCCTTCATCAGGAACGGAAGTCCGGCAAACGGCCCATCGAGATTGGTGCCGTCGATGCCGGGGTCTGTGACTGCATCCTCGAAGATTTCGACGACGGCTGAAAGCGCGGGATCGACCTTGGCGATGCCGGCGGCGGCCTGCGCGGCCAGCTCCGCGGCCGTCAACTCGCCTTTGCTGACCCGCGCCGCCAGCGCAACGCCGTCATGGTCGGCCCATTCGTCCCAGCTCATCGGCAAGTTCATGCAATCGGTCCCCTCGGAAAATAGCTCGGGACCTTAAAACATGATCGGGGAAAAGGCGGAACTTTTTTTCACCGGTCCGCGAGACCGGTTCATCGCGGCCTTCGTGACGGCCGCCGAGCGGCAGCGTCTTTCAGGACCGGAAATCTATGCCCCGCACGATGATGCCGGGGGGAGAGCCTTCGAACTCCCGCGCCTGGAATTTGCGGGACGCGCACGCCTCGATCTGGTCCCGCAACCGCGCGAATTGCTCCTCGCGCCGGTGGGCCGGCGTCCGCGGCACGTGTTCCAGTTCATCCATCGCTGCAGCGCTGACGGCGCAGGGTACCTCCCTGCCGCCGTCCATCATGGAAAACAGCAGGACCATCCGGTCGTCGTCATACCCCCGGATGTTGCCGCGCGAGAACGTCATCAGGCATTTCTCCCGGAGCGAAACGATCCTCTCATCCGGCTACCCTCTTTTTTGTTACCGGCGGCGGATTGATTTCTGCGATCCTGCGCAGGCAGTCCGCTTCGGAAGAATGCGGGCCCGAGACGAAGGTTCCACTGACCTTGGTCGAGTACCAGCCGGACTCCACCCCAAGACGGAGCGATTCTTCCGTCATGACATGACGTGGCGAGAGATTTTGCATCAGGTGCTTTCGGTTTGCGCCGTTCGATCGTGGTCGGGACGGCTGGATGAAGGGGGCGGTTGTTGCAGCTGAACATTGGTTTGTTCAGGTCGTTTCTTCCGAGAGCCGGGTGAGGTCCGCAAGCACCGCGGCCACGAGGTCGCGGTGATGCGTATCGGTCGCCGGCAGACCAGCGGAATACAGGTTGAGCACGTAACGCGCCTTGGCCACCGCTTCGGGCCACGAGGTGGCTGGCGCACCGAGGATCTCGATTTCGACAACGCCCTGCTTGTCGCGCAGCAGTTTTGCGTTGGCCTCGACTTCGGCGATCACGCGACGGATATCGGTTGCCTTCTGTGCCGCCATGCCGCGATGTTTGTCGAGCTCGATCGGGGTTTCAGTCACGTGGCGCGCTCGCATCGATGCGTTGCGCGTCGGACAGATCGATCGAACTGATCGAGATCATTTCCATCGCGGAACGTTGCGGCGGCGCACCGGGCACCATGATCATGGTGGCGACACGCCGGAAGCAGGGAAACGAAAGGCCCTCGATCATCTCCTCGTCGGTGACGATTTCGTAAGCCCCAGGTGCGAGCTGCCGGTCGATCCCCTTGATGCGGAACGGGTGCCTGAAATGAACCGTTTCCCGTCGCGTGCGCGTGGTCATGCCGGCCGCCCGGCGAATCGGCGCACGAAGTCATGAGGTTTTGCGGACATCGTCGCAGCGTGCGCGCTTTTGCGGCAATTAGCTATCGTTTTCTCCGCTGACGGCCGCATTTGGTTGAATGAGGCAGCTGGCGCCTTGTATTCGCCGGTTTCGTAGCCACTTCGAGCACTCATCAGCCGGAAAGGCGTTTCGAGTGAAGCTTCGCGTCGGATTCGAAATGCTCTACGATTTTCCGCAGCCGACGCCGATGATCATGGTGCTGGGCACACACTTCACCCGTGCGTCCGATGTCATCGTGCCGGATTTCCTCACCACCGACCCGGTCGTCGAGATCACGCCCTATCGCGACATGTTCGGCAATTGGTGCAGCCGCATGGTCGCGCCGGCCGGCCGCGTGCGCCTTGCCGGTGATGGTGTCGTTCGCGACAGCGGCCTGCCCGATCCGGTGTTTGCTTCCGCGGTTCAGCATGCGGTCGAGGATCTGCCCGCGGACACCTTGGTCTATCTGCTCGGCAGCCGTTATTGCGAGACCGACCGGCTTTCGGAAATCGCCTGGCAATTGTTCGAGAAAACCCCGCCGGGCTGGGCGCGGGTCCAGGCGATCTGCGATTTCGTCCACCGTCACATCGCCTTCGGATATGAGCACGCCCGCGCCAGCAAGACGGCGTGGGAGGCCTATGAAGAAGGCAAGGGCGTCTGCCGCGACTATGCCCATCTGGCCATTGCGTTCTGCCGCTGCATGAACATTCCCGCGCGATATTGCACGGGCTATCTCAGCGACATCGGCACGCCAAAGCCCTGGGCCGCAGGCGATTTCGCCGGCTGGTTCGAGGCCTATATCGGCGGCCACTGGCGCACCTTCGATCCGCGCAACAACGTGCCGAGGATCGGCCGCATCCTGATCGCGCAGGGCCGCGATGCCTCCGATGTGCCGATCACCCAGACTTTTGGGCCAAACACATTGGCCGGCTTCAAGGTCTGGACCGACGAGGTCGCGTGACGACGGAACCGTTCCGCGTCGACTGCTTGATTTGAAACTGCGACCAACCGGGAAGGAACTTCGGATGAAGACGACTCTCGCCGTGCTGGCATTGTGCGTGTGTGCGACGGGCGCGCTTGCCGCGGCGCCGGAGTGCCGCGTGATCGAAAACGCCAATGCGCGCCTGTCGTGCTACGACGCCGTGTACCCTCCGAAAATGGAAAAGACCGCAGTCTCCGAAAGAGACCCGTCGCGGGCCGCCCACAAGGATCCCTTCAGCGCGGAAGACGCCAGGACCAACGCCAGGCTGAAGAATATCTGCCGCGGTTGCTGAGATCGAGGCGCCCGGCTGGTAGGGCGGCTTCTCCGACCGGACGATATTGGCGCGACAACCAGCCTTGCTAGCTCAACAAGGTGCGCACCTTCATGACGGCATCGTAGACCTGGACCTGAAGCATCGGATAAGCGGTCTTCAGCTTTCGGCCGGAGACTTCAGCAGCTTCGGCCGTGTCAAACTCCGACTTGAAATGGCCGTCGACGATCGTCGCGAACCCTTCGGTCGGAGGCCTGTCGGCCCGCACCGCCTTCTTCGGCTCCGGCTCTTCAATGGATAGCAGGGGTTTCTTCATCGTCATTCCTTTCGCGTTCACCGCGATTATTCGATCTGCATGGAAGCTGGTTTCAAAAGCCGCGGCCGGCGCATCGTGATGCGCGTCTCCGTGGAGTTACCACTGGACGGTAACGGCTGCTGCGATCAGGAGACCAAGAACAACTGGCACCAGAATTGGAGGTACCAGCCAATCTCGCAGATAGAATGGTTGGCTGGTGGACATATTAACCGCCCGCCGTGTGGTGGGGAGTATAACACTCTCCGTCACCAATAGCAGCCAATGAGGGGCGGTGGTGCGTACAGCAGACGCTCCTTTCGTCACGATGTCGAGGGAAATCCCCAAAACGAAGGCAATGGTGGGCGTTCATGCCGCATCTTATCCGATCGCGATAGCAACGTGATGTGGGGCCGTGGTCGATCTCCGGCCGTACCAGGCGTGCTGTTTTGCACCATATCGATCGCGCGAAGCAAAATGGTTGCTATTGGGCACGGCAGTATCCATATGAGCAACAGCGTACCCGGTTCGCAACAAGGCGTGTCCGGCAGACGCGACGCTTAGCCAAAATATCTGCGGACGATATCGACCAGCGGCATGTCGCTTCGGCGTGCGCGTTACGGGTCAGGAGACGCTATGTCTATCGAACACGCGTCTGTGCGGGCCATGCCCAAGCCCTGGGGTGTCCGCGATCTCCAGCCATGGAGCAGCGTCGACGGTGCCGTGGATGCGGTGGGAGAGCTCTGGTTCGAGCGCGCCGACAGCGGTGCGCCTATTCCTGCTTTGCTTCTCAAGCTGCTGTTCACCAGCGCGCCGTTGTCGATTCAGGTCCATCCCGACGATACGTTTGCGCGCGCGATGGGGATGCCGAACGGCAAGAGCGAAGCATGGTACGTCATCTCGGCGGAACCGGGCGCGCAGATCGGCGTCGGTCTTACTCGACGGATCACGCCACAGGAGTTGCGCGCGGCGATCACCAATGGCTCGATCGTTGATCTGGTTCAATGGCGTCCGGTTGCGAAGGGCGATGTCATCTTCATTCCGGCCGGCACCATCCATGCCCTGGGCGCCGGCATCGTGCTCGCCGAGATTCAGCAGCGCAGCGACACGACATTCCGCCTGTTCGACTACGGCCGAGAGCGTGAACTGCACATCGACAATGGCGTAGCCGTCGCCGACGTCTTTCCGCTTCGGCCGCCACGTCATCCCGTCAGCCTCACGCTTGAGCGAACCGTTCTGGTCGCCAGCCAACATTTTGTGCTCGAGCGGCTTGATCTGCCCGCGGGTTCGAGCTGGGCGCTGCTCGCCGATTCGGAAACCTGGGTTCTCGCGCTCGACGGCCATGCGGCGATCGGATTGGCCGCCCTATCCATCGGGCAGGCGATCTTCGTCGGCGGCGGTCGCGCCAGCATCGAAGTCGGTGCCAACGGATTGACCGCCCTGGTCGCGTATCCCGCAAGCGCTCCGATCGGCTCCCTTTTGCACAGGCTCTCCGGGCAGTCGACCAGACCTGTTCAGGCCGTTGCTGCCGACCTGGCGGAACTCACCGCCCTGGCCGGGGTGCTCGCATGACGCCGCTCCGCAAGATCGCGGTGATCGGCAACTCGTTGCCTCGTCGCTGCGGAATCGCAACATTCTCGACCGACCTGCAACGCGCGATCTCCAATTCACGGCCAAACCTGCAAACCTGCATTGTGGCGATGACCGACCACGACCAGACCTATGACTATCCTGCTTCGGTCGCATTGCAGATCAAGGACGGCAGCATCGAGGAGTATGTCGGCGCCGCCGCGTTTCTCAACGCCGGGCGGTTCGACATCGTCTGTCTGCAGCACGAATTCGGAATTTTCGGCGGCGACGCCGGGGCTCATGTCCTGGAGTTGCTGTCGCGCCTGACCATGCCGGTCGTCACTACGCTGCACACGGTGCTGGCCGCGCCGACGGCGGCGCAGCGCGCGGTGATGGAGCGCATCGTCGAGATGTCCTCGAAGGTTGTCGTGATGGCCAGCAAGGGCCGTGAACTGCTGCGCAACGTCTATCGCGTGCCGGACGACAAGATCGAGGTCATCGCCCATGGCATTCCCGACTTTCCGTTTGTCGCGCCGGACGCGGCAAAGGCCAAACTCGGCTTCAGCAACCGGTCGGTCATTCTGACGTTCGGCCTGCTGTCCCCCAGCAAGGGCATCGAGGTCATGATCGACGCCATGCCCTCGATCCTGCAAAGGCGGCCGGACGCGGTATATGTGGTACTCGGTGCGACGCATCCCAATCTGGTTCGCGACCAGGGCGAAGCCTATCGCGGCAGCTTGATGGCGCGCGTGCGCAAACTTGGCGTCGAGGACCACGTCGTCTTCCTCGACCAGTTCGTGGATCAGGCGACGCTGCTCGAATTCATCTCAATGTGCGACGCCTATGTCACGCCCTATCTCAACGAGGCGCAGATGACGTCGGGCACGCTGGCCTACAGCTTCGGTCTCGGCAAGCCGGTGGTCTCGACGCCTTACTGGCATGCGCGCGAGCTGCTGGCCGACGGCCGCGGCGTTCTCGTTGCCTTTGGTGACCCGATAGAGACCGGCAACGAAATAGCGGGCCTGCTTACCGACGGGCCTCGCCGGCAGGCGATGCGCGAGCGCGCCTACGCTGCCAGCCGGTCGATGACATGGGAGCGCACAGCCGAGCGTTACATGACCGCCTTTGAAAATGCACGGCACGGCCACCGGCTGAAGGTGATCGCGCGTGCCGCGCCGGACGCGATCGCGCCGCACGGCCCCGCTGTACCCGATATGCAACTGGGCCATTTCCTGTCGATGTGCGACGATACCGGCCTGTTCCAGCACGCCGTGCATTCGGTGCCTGATCGCGCGCACGGTTACTGCGTGGACGACAACGCCCGCGCGTTGCTGTTGGCTTGCGCGCTTAATGAGCCGGGCGAGCATCCGCTTTCGGAAAGCCAGACTGGCCGGTTTGCCGCCTTTGTGCAGCATGCGTGGAATCCCGATACCAGGCGCTTTCGCAACTTCATGGGTTTCAACCGGACCTGGCTCGAAGATGAAGGCTCCGAGGACAGTCACGGGCGAACGCTGTGGGCCCTGGGTGAATGCGCGCGGAAGGATGCCAGCCGGTCACGGCGTCGCTGGGCGGCGGCCTTGTTTGCCGAAGCCCTGTCGACCGCAGCGGCCTTTCGTTCGCCTCGCGCAATGGCCTTCACGCTTCTTGGCCTGGACGCCTATTGCGCCGTAGCTCCGGATGATCAGCGCGCCCGTGAGATCAGGCATTCTCTTGCCGACACGCTGATGTCCGCCCTCGCTTTGGTCGAGACGCCGGACTGGGTGTGGTTCGAGGAAGGCCTGGCGTATGACAATGCGCGCCTGCCGCAGGCCCTGATTGCGACAGGCCTCGCAACGCAAACGTCCGCCTATGTCGATGCCGGCTTGAGAACGCTGCGTTGGTTGATGACGCTGCAAACGACGTCGACCGGGCATTTCCGCCCGGTGGGTACGACGAGCTTCGGCGAACTTCGAAAGCCCCCCGGGGCCTTCGATCAGCAGCCGGTGGAAGCCACCGCCACGATTGCGGCGTGCCTGACCGCGTGGCGCGCTGACGGCGATGCCGAATGGAAGGCCATCGCGGCCGAGGTTTTCTTCTGGTTCTTCGGCGGCAACGACCTGTCGGTTCCGCTCGTCGATGCCGAGACCGGCAGTTGTCGCGATGGGCTGCATCCCGATCGTGCCAACGAAAATCGCGGCGGCGAGTCGGTGGTGTCCTATCTGCTGGCGCTGGCCGAGATGCGCCAGCTTGCGCGCGCCAACATCAATCCGACGAACCCCGTGGCGCTTCGCGCCATCGGTGCTTGAGTTAAGCGTTCACTCACGCAAACGCGAACAGAGGACATCTCGTTGCAAGCCACTTTTGTCAATCGGCGGGCGCTCTATCTGCGGCCTGATCCCGCGCGCGTGATCGTGCGTCCGTTCAAACCGACGACCGAACCGCGCGATCTCAACCCGACCGACAAGACGCGCGCCAACCATATTGTCGAGCGCGTTCTCAATCTCGATCCGCAGGCCGCGGCAGGTCAACTGGCCGATGTGCTGGAAAATTTCCAGGGCCGGCACCGCAACCTGCTGGAGACGTTTGAGCGCCGGGCCGACGAAATGGAGGAGGCGCTGCTGGCGCACTGTAGGTTTTCCGAAGTGCAGCGCCAGCTGATCGGTGCCTACTTCCTGCACGAATATTCCTTCGAGGCGTCGGCACTGTTCAATCCAAGCATCGTGCCGCACCCCGACCAATCAGGAATCTCAAAGGGCAGCCTGCGCTTCATCCTGAGCCTGCGAGCCGTCGGCGAGGGGCACGTATCGTCGCTCACGTTTCGCGCCGGCGTTATCGCTGCGGACGGCAGCATTACAGTCGATCCGACGGCCCGCCTCGCCACGAGCCCCCGGATCGCGCACCGGACGGCCGGACCGATCGGCGACGAAGTCGAAATCGTTTTCGGGCCAGCGCCGGACATCAGCGAACGCGTGATCTTTCCGGTGACGGAGTCGCAATCGAACGGCATCGAAGACGCGCGCTTCGTCCAATTCAGCGATGGCGACCGGACGACCTATTACGCAACCTATACCGCCTACAAGGGCACTGCGATCCGATCGGAACTGATCGAGACCACCGACTTCCTCTCGTTTCGGATGAC
Organism: Bradyrhizobium sp. SRL28; assembly: GCF_018596315.1. Lineage (GTDB taxonomy): Bacteria > Pseudomonadota > Alphaproteobacteria > Rhizobiales > Xanthobacteraceae > Bradyrhizobium. Next base: position 25,687 of record NZ_JAHEAG010000037.1, read on the forward strand.
GCCGCTGCAAGGCGCAGCCGCGCGCAACAAGGGCATGGCGCTGTTCCCGCGCAAAATCGGCGGCAGGTACGCCATGATCGCGCGACAGGACAACGAGAATCTCTATCTGATCTATTCGGACGATCTCTATAGATGGGAAGGCGGTCAGGCGATCCTGAAGCCGCAATTTCCCTGGGAGTTCGTGCAGATCGGTAACTGTGGATCACCGGTCGAACTGGAGGAAGGCTGGCTGATGTTGACGCATGGTGTCGGCCCGGTTCGAAAATATTCGATCGGCGCAGCACTGCTCGACAAACGCGATCCGTCCAGGGTGCTGGCGCGTTCGAGCGAACCGTTGTTGCGACCCGAACCGTCCGAACGCGAAGGCTACGTTCCCAACGTCGTCTATACCTGCGGGGCGATGACGCACAATGATCAGCTCATTTTGCCCTATGCCGTATCGGATACGTACTCCAACTTTGCAACGATCCAGATTTCCGCGCTGATGCGATCGATGTCCTGAATCCGAAATCGCGCGGTGCGGCTTGTATCCTCAAGGGAGAGCGCCATGGCTCGCGAAACAAGCTACTTCGTTCAGGCATTCAATGCCGGCCGGGGAGGAAACCTGAAGGCCGACGCTCCGATCGCCTGCAAAACGGCAACGGGCGCGCTTCGCACCGCGGAGCGGCTGGCCTTGAGCAAGCTCGGGGTCGTTGCCTTCTCATCCACCGGCGATCCGGAGATGGGCGACTATGATGACGAACCGACGGTCATCTTCCGCAAGGGAGAGCTGCCATCGGCCTTCGATTGAGACAGGCCCGGCAACTTTCCGTGGATCGGGCCGGCTGTCGGACCGAACATTTCGACCTGCTTCGAGTTGGAAGCGACAGGATTGCGTCAGCGGTCCTTCCATAGTCGCGATGGAGGTTGGGATAGGTTAGGTGCGAGCGTTACCTCCAGAAGGGAGCTCTCGATCGTCTCCGCGGCGTTATAACGCTCGCTATTCCCAGGACGCGAGCCTAGGGTTGATCATCACCGCGTTTCCCACGGCGTCTATCGGTGACTGAGGGTCAGGAACGCTCCCGCCGCGACGGACGGAGCTTTTGTTGTCCCAGTTTTGCTTGGCCGACCGGATCGTCGCGCCGCTAATCGTCCCGCAGTTTCTTCCTTTGTCGGTGGTGGCCGTGGCATTTTCCTGCATGAATAGGGCGACGGAACTGCCTTACCTGATCAGCGGCAACAATCAATTTGGCCGGGTCAATCTTAGCCGAGTGGCGGCAGGTGCCGCCGTCAAGAAGGCGAAGGAGCTTTTGCAGGAAGGTTATCTGGACGTGAGGATATCTACGCCTCGGGGCCGGATCCTGCTGTCCGATGAGTTCGATCAGCTTGAAGGATAGCGGAGCGCCCACAAGAGCTCCGGGAGGCAAGCCATGAGCGTCAGGGCCTTCAAGACCGCCGATGAGCTCCAGGATATGATTGTCGAGCAGGCAAAAGTCCTCCATGGTCCCTGGCCTTCGGGGATGACGATGTTTGTTTTCGACGATGCTTACGGATGGAGCGCGAGCATCAGTCGGCCCATGTCGGAAGCCGACAATTTCTATCGCACCTGCGCGCTCGATCTGATCAGGACGTTGAAGGTCAGATATGATCTGGACGCGCCTCGCTTCTAATCGACGATATCTGGCCGAATCTGCATTTAGTTCCGACGTCACCATCAACCCAGGGAGATCGACATGGCCAAAGGCGAGCAAAGAGGCAATCGGGAAACCAAGAAACCGAAGAAAGAGAAGATTAAGGTAATTGCCGCAGCACCAAGTCAGAAGACCGGAGGCTGGCAGCCGACTTTGGGTTCCGGCAAGAAGAAATAATGTTCGATGCCCCCTGGCCGGGACGGATCATTTTCCGCCCCGCGCTCGCATGGTCTATCGGGGCCTGCTGAGCAGGGTTAATCGCTGACAGTGTCAGACTTTGATCAGCTGCAGCTTCGTGCCCCAGGGGTCGGCGGTTTCGATTCCGTTCGCGATCGCTGCAGCCGGCGCGCCCGCCTGCCGCAGCCGCTGTTCCTGCGCCTGCAGGATCTCCTGCCCCGCGACCTCCAGCGAAAACCACGCAAGCCCCGTGGCTGAGTCGTCGCGCGGACCGGCGCCGGCGCTCTGCCAGACGTTGATCGCAAGGTGATGGTGGTAGCGCCCCGAGGAAAGGAACGCGGCGCCGCTTCGCTTGCGGGTCGGGTCGAAGCCGATGGCGCCGCCATAGAAGCGGTCGGCCTGTTCGATGTCGCCGACGCGCAGGTGCATGTGGCCGATGCGCAGGTCATCGGGTGCCTTGGCATAGTTGGTCGTGCCCGTATCCGTCAGCGCCAGCAGGCCGTCGATGTCGAGCTGGTCGGTTGCCATCGCAACCGAGCCGCCATCCCATTTCCAGGTTTCGGGCGCGCGATCGGCGTAGACCTCGATGCCGTTGCCTTCGGGGTCGTCGAGATAGACGGACTCGCTGACGAGGTGGTCGGCGAAACCGGATAGCGGAATCCTGTTTTTCGCCGCATGCACCAGCCAGCGCGCGAGGTCCTTGCGCGTCGGCATCAGGAACGCGGTGTGATAGAGCCCGGCTGCGTTCCGCGCCTCGCGCGCGGCGCCCTCGCGCCGTTCGAGGTCGAGCAGCGCCACACCGCCCGAGCCGAGACGCGCGCTTGTGGCCGAGCGCTGCATGACGGTGAGTCCGATCGCGTCACGATAATAGTCGGCGACCTTGTCGAGATCGCGCACCCGCAGCGTCACCATGCCGATCCGCATCGGCGTCCGGTTGGCAAAGGTCGGCCCGCCCGTGCCGCCAGCGGTCCCCTCGGCTTGCGCGGCCGCAATGGCGGCCGCAGTCAGCGACGAGGCGCCGGCGAGATGAAGCAGCGTACGCCTCGTCAAGTCGATGGTCATGAAGGCTCCCTTTAAGGACCGGTTGAGCGAAGCAAATTTCGCGCCGATCTGTTCGCTGCCAAGGCCCAGCATACGGCCTGACCGCCGGTTGTCGCAAATGTCGCGATGGCAGTCCCGGAACCATCGTTGCGGCAGGACGTTTGCTCCTGGCAAGCCAATTCAACGATTGGAGATCACAATGACGCGCGTCGCGGCAGCGATCCTCGCCGGGCTGTTGAGCGTGAGTGGCGCAGCCGCCCAGTCCACCGGGGCATCGGGCGATAAGCCGGAAACGGCTTGCACCACGTCGCCGGCAGCAACGACCGGCAAGGGCGAGGAGAAGACCGCCAATTCGATGGCCGTCGAAAAGAGCGCGGTGCTGCCCGATGCCGGCGGCGCAAATTCCGCTGCGCCGACGGTGCAGAGCGGTGGCAAGCCGCTGAAGGTCAGCCCGGACTGCCCGCCGGATTCCAAGCCGAAGTAACAAGTGCGTAGGGTGGGCAAAGGCGCGCTAGCGACGTGCCCACCATTTCACGCTCGCCAGTAATCGTCGGCACGCGGAGCCTGTCATCGGGCGCGCATTTGCGTGACCCGTTGGCTTTGCATTTTCGCCGTCATTGCGTGCGCAGCGAAGCAATTCACGGCTCCGCAAGCCGCGCTATGGATTGCTTCGCTGCGCTCGCAATGACGCGGAGAGGCGGGGCCACCCCAGCCTTTCAATTTCGCGATACAAGCCATGCTCACATTCAAATTCCTTAAGCCGCGGCGGCGATCTATGGTCCGGCCCAATCACCCTGGGAAGCGCAGAGGAAATTGAGCCCGATGGCGGAAGCAGCAAAATCACGAAGCGAGGCGCCGGCCGCGCTGCCGACGTGGCCGGACGAGATCTATCACGTGCTGAAGGACGCGGGCATTCGCCAGGTCGCGATGGTGCCGGACGCCGGCCACAGCCGTCTGATCCGTTCCTTTGAGGCCGATCCCGAAACCCGCGTCGTGACGCTGACGACGGAAGAGGAAGGCGTGGCTATGCTGGCCGGCGCGTGGCTCGGCGGCGAGCGCGGCGTTTTGCTGCTGCAGTCGAGCGGCGTCGGCAACTGTATCAACATGCTGTCGCTGCCTGTCATCTGCCACATGCCGCTGTTGATGATCGTCACCATGCGCGGCGATTGGGGCGAGTTCAATCCGTGGCAGATCCCGATGGGGCAGGGGACGCGCCCCTCGCTGGAAGCCATGGGTGTGATCGTGAACAAGGTGGACGAGCCTGATCTCGTCGCCTCCACCGTGCAGGGCGCGGCGCATCTCGCCTTCAATACCTGGAAGCCGGTGGCGGTCCTGCTCGGGCAGCGCGTGCTCGGCGCCAAGAACTTCAAGGAGCTTGCCCGCAAATGACCAATCCCAACGCACTTCTGCACCGCCGGGACGTCGTCAACGAATTGTTGCGTGACCGCGCCGATCTCCTCGTCATCGCCGGCCTCGGCGCACCGAACTGGGATGTCTCCGCCGCCGGCGATCACCCCAACAATTTTCCGCTCTGGGGCGCGATGGGTGCTGCCGCCATGATCGGGTTTGGGCTGGCGCTGGCGCAACCGAAGCGCAAGGTGCTCGTCATCACCGGCGACGGCGAGATGCTGATGAATATCGGCTCGCTCGCGTCAATCGCGGTGGAAGCGCCGAAGAATCTGACGATCGCCGTCCTCGACAATGAGCGTTTTGGCGAGACCGGCATGCAGAAAACCCCGACCGCTTCCGGCGTCGATCTCGCGGCCATCGCAACCGCTTGCGGCATTCGCACCTCGCGCATCGTCCGCACGATGGCCGAAGTCACCGAGCTCCGCGACTTCGCCCATGAGGGAAGGGGAACGGTCTTCGCGCAGATCAAGATCAATCCCGAAGCGCTGGTGTTCGTGATGCCGCCGGCGGACGGCGTCATCCTGACGACGCGCTTCCGGCAATCGGTGCTGGGAGACGAGGCGCTGTTTAATTGAGAAGCGCTACCCGCACGTCGTCATGCCCGGGCAAAAGCGCGAAGACGCGCTTCGCGCTTTAGCCCGGCCATGACGATGAGGGAGCGTGCTCCGCTACGCCATCATGTTGATCTTCCAGAGCCCTTCCTTCGAGAGCTGCTGAATCTCCGACACGATCAGCGTCGCGATCGTCGTCGTTGCGATCGACGGCGGATGGGCGATCGGCGAAGCGAGGATCAGTTCGCGCGACACCGAGGGGCTGACGGCGGCCATCTCCAGGCGTTTCGCCGCCACTTCAGTGCGGATGGCTGAGGGCGGCAGCAGCGTGTAGCCGAGCCCTTCCTCCATCAGGCTGATCTGCGCGCGATAGGAATCGACCTCGATCATCGCGTCGAGCTTCAGCTTCTCGCGCGCCAGCGCCTTCTCTAAGAGCGCCCGCAAGCCGTGCGAGACGCTGGGCAGGATCAGCTTCTGCTTCACCAGCCATTTGAGGTCGACCTGCTTCCGCTTGCCGAGGCCCGACCCCGGCGGCCCGACGGCCACGATATCCTCGCGGCCGATCGACTGAACCTGAAGATGCAGATCGACCGCGGGGCCGTAGATGATCGCGAGATCCATTTCACCGCGGTGCAGCCACTCGACCAGATGCCCGCCATAGCTCTCCACGATGCGCAGCGAGACGTCGGGAAATTCGTTGATGACACGACGAGCAAACCGGCCGGACAGCACCGCGCTCACCGTCGGCACCAACCCGAGGATGACGCGGCCCGACGGATTGCCGTTCGCCGATTTGAGGTCGTCGCTGACCTGTTCGATCTGGCGGATCAGCCCGGTGGTGCGGTCGAGCAGCATCCGGCCGGCGCTGGTCAGGAGCATGCCGCGGCCGTTGCGGACGAACAGCTCGACGCGAAGCTCGTGCTCCAGCAGCTTGATGTGCCGGCTCAGCGCGGGCTGGGCAGCGCGCAGCCGGTCCGCCGCCTTGCTGAGGCTGCCCAGCTCGGCCACCGCGCGGAAGGTGCGCAATTGTTTGAGGTCCATCGGATGCCTAGGTGCTTATTCAGCGGGCATCATACGCCGTTTCCGGGACGTCGGTGCAATCAGTTCAATGTTCGATGACATGAGAGTTAATGGCTCTGTACGGCGTGACGCATCGCTCGTGATGCTGCTATTGGTGGAAAACGAACCTCTTCAAGAAGAAAATTCCAATCATGATCGTACCTTCCATTACGCCCCGGCAAATCCGCACCGCGCTGCTGCTGCGCGACGAAATCGCACTGCTCGATGTCAGGCACGAGGCCGTCTTCGCCACCGGCCATCCCCTGTTTGCCGCCAACATGGCGGCCGGCCGGATCGCACTCGAAGCGGAGCCGCGGCTGCCGCGCAAGGATGTTCCCATCGTCCTCTATGATGACGGCGAAGGTCTCGTTGCCGCGGCGGCGGAAGGGCTCGCGGCGCTGGGCTACAGCAACGTCCGCCAGCTCGACGGCGGGCTGCAGGGCTGGAAATCGGCAGGCTACGAAGTGTTCGAGGACGTCAATTCCTACGCCAAGGCCTTTGGCGAGCTGGTGGAGCATCGGCGGCGTACGCCTTCGCTGGCCGCCGAGGAAGTCAGCGCGCTGATCGCTGATGGCGCCAACATTCAAATCCTCGACGTCCGCCGGTTCGACGAATACGCGACCATGAATATCCCGGGCTCCGTCAGCGTGCCCGGCGCGGAACTGGTGCTGCGCGCGGGCCGCGCTGCGCCTGACCCTGAGACCACCATCATCGTCAATTGCGCCGGCCGCACCCGCTCGATCATCGGCACCCAGTCGCTGATCAATGCCGGCGTCACCAATAAGGTGCGGGCGCTGCGCAACGGCACGATCGGCTGGACCCTGGCCAAACAGGATCTCGAACATGGCGCGGGCAGGCGCGGCGAGATCGGCGTCATCGCAGGCGGCGAAGCCAATGCACGCGATGTTGCCTATCGCGCCGGCGTTCGTCACATCGGGTTCAAGGAAATCGCGGCGCTGCAGGCGCAGGCCAATCGTACGCTATATCGCTTCGACGTCCGCTCGGAGGAGGAATACACCGCCGGCCATCTCGCGGGCTTTCGCCATTACCCGGGCGGGCAACTGGTGCAGGAGATCGACATGGCGGCCCCGGTGCGCGGCGCGCGCATCGTGCTGACGGACAACAGAAGCGTCCGCGCCGACATGACCGCGTCCTGGCTCGCGCAGATGGGATGGGAAACCTACGTGCTCGAAGGCGGCTATGACGGCACGCTCGAGATCGGCCCGCCGCAGGTGATCCCGAAGCCCGATCCGTCACACCGCTACCGCCGTCCCTATGAGGGCACCGATATCAAGGAAAGCGCGATGCAGGCCTATCTCGACTGGGAATACGGCCTCGTCGAGCAACTCCGCCGCGACGCCACGCATGGATTTTTCGTGATTTGAGTCGCGTAGGATGGGTGGAGCGCAGCGATACCCATCAGTCGTCGTTCGCGCCCATCATGCTTGCGAGCTTCTCCGCCGCATAATTCTCGCCGATCGACAGCGCGCAGATCCGCGAGATCTGCACATAGGTCAGGCCAGTCTCCTCGGCCCATGCATTGAACTGCGCCTGCACCTTGGCGAGGTCGCGCTTCGAGGTGACGGTCTCTGCAATGTCGAGCCCGGCATCGCGCAGGCACAGCACGACGTCCCTCGACGTGACGAAGCCGTCCCAGCCGAGGAAGCGCAGCATCATCTGCCCGGTATTGCCGCCGAGCCGGCTGCCGCGCTTGGCTAGCAATTCGAGCAGCCCGGCCTCGTCGGACGAGGGCCAGTTCTCGAGGAACTTGCCGAAACTGCCATGCTCCTTGGCGATGTCCCGGACGAAGCTCGCATTGGCGCGCACCGACATGATCTTGGCGCCGTTGCGGACGATGCGGGTGTCCTTCATCAGATCGTCCCAGAACTCGTCCGGCTTCAGCGACAGCGGGCCCGGCTTGAAGCCGAGAAACGCCTTTTCAAAGCCCGGCCATTTGCTCTCGATCACGCTCCAGGCAAAGCCCGCGCAAAATACCCGCTTGGTCATTTCGGCGAGAATCCGGTCGTCGCCGAGCCTGGCGAGCGCTTTCGGGTCGGGCTTGGCCGGCAGCAGCTTGGCGAGCGCCTTGGGGCCGCCCTTGCGCTTCTCGGCCCGGGCGCGAATGCTTTTGAACGCGGTCACAGTGTCCGGCCCCCTTGAACGACGGCTGATGTCAAAAACATGCGCGAAACGCCTCAAAACCGCAGTCTAGCCGATCATTCCGGGATTCCCAGCGTCGCGGTGCATGCCGCGTGAAAGGTTAACCGTCGCAGAAGTGATCGGCTGATCTGCAAAGAATGGATGGCGTATTGGTTGGTTTTCGCCTAAAGCACCCCCACCTCAGTGAAATCGGTCAGGCCGTACGGCTGCGCTTCGTAAAACGCGCAGCTTCGAGCCATTTCGGTTCGGGGCGGTATTCAACATTTCCGGCTGATAGAGCCAACCAGGGTCTGACATCACGTGACATTATTGCCCACCCATCCGCCGCTCGCCCGAGCTTTGGCGGAACGCAACTTCGATCGGCTTACGCAGGTCCAGACCGCGGTGCTCGCCGACGACGCCGCCGGCCGCGACTTGCTGGTTTCGGCGCAGACCGGCTCCGGCAAAACGGTCGCCTATGGTCTGGCGCTCGCAAACAACCTCCTGGATGGCGCCGAGCGGTTTGAGCGGGCCGCCGCTCCGCTGGCGTTGATCGTTGCACCAACGCGCGAACTGGCGCTTCAGGTACATCGCGAACTCGCCTGGCTCTATCAATATGCCGATGCGCGGGTGGTTTCCTGCGTCGGCGGCATGGATCCGCGCCGTGAGCAGCGTGAGCTCGCCGCGGGCGCCCATATCGTGGTCGGAACGCCCGGACGGCTCTGCGATCATTTGCGGCGCGGCCGTCTCGACGTTTCGGAATTGAAGGCGATCGTGCTCGACGAGGCCGACGAGATGCTCGATCTCGGTTTTCGCGAGGACATGGAATTCATCCTAGAGGCCACGCCGGACGAACGCCGCACGCTGTTGTTTTCGGCGACGTTGCCGCGCGGCATCGTGGCGCTAGCCAAGGAATATCAGCAGCAGGCCTTCCGCGTCGAAGTCGCGGGCGACGAGGGCGGACACGCCGACATCGAGTATCGCGCGATCCGGATCGCCGCCGGCGACGTCGAACACGCCGTGGTCAACATTTTGCGATTCTACGAATCGCCGAGTGCGCTGGTGTTTTGCAACACGCGGGAAGCCGTTCGGCATCTGCAGGCCACGCTGCTGGAGCGCGGCTTCTCCGTGGTCGCGCTCTCAGGCGAACTGACCCAGAACGAGCGAACCCAGGCACTGCAGGCGTTGCGGGATGGCCGCGCCCGCGTCTGCGTGGCGACCGACGTCGCCGCGCGCGGCATCGATCTGCCGAACCTCGACCTCGTCATTCACGCCGATATTCCGAACGATCCGGAAGTCATGCAGCATCGCTCCGGCCGTACCGGCCGCGCGGGCCGCAAGGGCGTCAGCATCATCTTGGTGCCGCCGGCGCGCAAGCGGCGCGCCGAGGTGCTGCTGAACCTGGCCGGCATCGATACGGTCTGGGGCACGGCGCCCCAGCCGGACGAAATTCGCAAGCTCGATCAGGAGCGCATGCTGAAAGATGCGCTGTTTTCGGAGGAGACGACATCAGAGGATCTGGCGCTGGCGCAGGCCCTGCTCGCCGAGCGGTCGGCGGAGGACATTGCCGCGGCGCTGGCGCGGCTCTATCGCGCGCGATTGCCATCGCCCGAGGACATCGTCGATCCCGGCGCGGATCGCGTCAAATCTCGTGCGGAACGCGTCCGGGAGAGGACCGATCGCGAGACCGTTCAGGGATCGAAGCCTGCAAAATCATCGCCGCGCCACCGCATGGCGGAAGAAGACACCGTATGGTTCAGCGCCGCGATTGGGCGCCGGAAGAACGCCGAGGCGCGCTGGCTGCTGCCGATGCTGTGCCGCCGCGGCAGCATCAAGAAGGAAGACATCGGCGCCATCCGCATTCTCGACACCGCCACCGAGTTCGAGATTTCCGCGCGCGTCGCCGAACGTTTCGCAGCGCGAATCCGCCGTCCCGACAAGGAAGACAGCATCCGCATCGAGGCGCTCGCGGGTGCCCCGTCGCGCGAGGCGGTTCGCGAGAAGGAATGGACACCAAAGCCGCACGGCCAAAACGCAAAGACCTCTGACAAGCCGGCGTTTGACAAGAAGGCGCATTACGATACCAAAAGGCGGGATCGAGGCGAGCAGGCGCACGCGGGAAAGCCGCGGCATGAAAGTGGGGCGTCTGCAAAGCCGGTATTCGGAAAGAAGGCAAAGAAGAAGTTTCGTGGCTGACCGGCGCGACCGCTGAAAGCGCCGGCGCTCACCTGCCACGCAGATGAGGAGCCGTCATGAGCGTCTACATCATCGCCCAACTGAAGTTCACCCGCCGCGAACTCTACGACCGCTATCAATCGCGCTTCATGGGCGTGTTCAGCAAGTTCAATGGCAAGCTGCTGGTGGCGGACGCGCATCCGGTCGTGCTGGAAGGCGAGTGGCCGCGCGACAAGGTCGTAATCATGGAGTTTCCGGATGACGCCGCCGCGCAGGAATTTCAGAATTCGCCGGAGTATCAGGAGATTTCGGTGGATCGGAAGGCGGGCGCCGAGGCCATCGTGCTCGCGGTAAGGGGCCTGGGTTGAGCGGCTCAGCAAGCCGAGTCGTTCTCCGCGAATGAATCAGAAGCCGTCTCGTCAGATTGAATGTCGCATGGTCGACGTCGAAGCGTTGGGTTGATCCGTGTGCGGGGGATATCGCCAGTGGCGAGATGCTTGGTCGCTCGCATGCGAATTCATCGATCGCCGCTCCAGCCGAATTCGTCCGTCCGGTGGACGTGAAGCAGCCGGGACTGTTGCGACCGTTCGACTAGAGCAGCAGTGTTTGCAGGTTCCAAGCTCGGCATTGTTGCATTCCGGAACATCAACGAGGCCGGGTTTCGCCGGACCATTCTTGGTGCTATTGCTGCTGTCAGGCGCTTCGCTCGCTTCGGCTTGATGGTGTGATCACCGCCGAAGGCTGCGAGGCCGGAAAAACCAAGAGCATTGGCCGAAAGAATCATGACCGCACATCAGCGTAACGTTTCCGCCTCGATCGATCCCGTGAAACTCGACCGCCTCGCCGAAGTCGCGGTCAAGGTCGGCTTGCGGCTGCAGCCGGGACAGGACCTGCTCTTGACCGCGCCTTCGGTCGCGCTGCCGCTGGTGCGCCGGATTGCCGAACATGCCTACAAGGCCGGCGCTGGAATCGTGACCCCGTTCCTGTCGGATGAGGAGATCACGCTGGCGCGTTATCGCCACGGCCACAACGAGAGTTTCGATCGTTCCGCCGGATGGCTCTATGAGGGCATGGCGAAGGCGTTCAGCGCCAACACCGCGCGGCTGGCCATCGTCGGCGACAATCCGATGCTGCTATCGGGCGAAGACCCGGCGAAGGTGGCGCGCGCGAGCAAGGCCAATTCGATCGCCTATCAGCCGGCGCTGGAGAAGATCGTCAATTTCGAAACCAACTGGAACATCATCGCCTATCCGAGCCCGTCCTGGGCGAAGCAGGTCTTCCCCGATGTACCGGAGGACGTCGCGGTAGCAAAACTGGCGGACGCGATCTTTGCGGCCTCGCGCGTCGATCAGGACGGCGCCGTCGCCGCCTGGGAAAAGCACAACGCCGTGCTGCGCGAGCGGACCGACTGGCTGAACGGCCAGCGCTTCCACGCGCTGAAATATTCCGGCCCGGGCACCGATCTGACGATCGGTCTTGCCGACGGCCACGAATGGGAAGGCGGCGCTTCGACCGCGAAGAACGGCATCACCTGCAACGCAAACATCCCGACCGAGGAAGTCTTCACCACGCCGCATTGCCGGCGCGTCAGCGGCCATGTCGTCAGCTCGAAACCGCTATCCTATCAGGGCACCCTGATCGACAACATCGCGGTCAAGTTCGAGGAAGGCCGCATCGTCGAGGCAAAAGCCTCGCGCGGCGAAGAGGTGCTCAAGAAGGTGCTCGACACCGATGAGGGCGCGGCCCGCCTCGGCGAAGTGGCGCTGGTGCCGCATTCCTCGCCGATCTCCAAGAGCGGACTGCTGTTCTTCAACACCCTGTTCGACGAGAACGCCGCTTCCCATATCGCGCTCGGCCAGTGCTACTCGAAATGCTTCGTCGGCGGCGACAAGCTGACGCCGGCGCAGATCGCGGCGCAAGGCGGTAACAAGAGCCTCATTCACATCGATTGGATGATCGGATCAAGCGAGACCGACATCGACGGCATTCACGCCGACGGAAGCCGCGTGCCGGTGTTCCGCAAGGGCGAGTGGGCGTGAGACGAATGCAGGCCCGCGGAGCCGCTTAGCAGTCGATCGCGCGAATGTGCACGCGGCACTCCGTCGCGGCAAAAAGCAGAAAATTTCTGGTTGTGTGAGAGGCGTTTCACACGCCACGGCACTCTCTTGCGATATGTTTCCGAGGCAATCTCAAGTTGTCGGATTCATTCGCAAGGAGGTTGATATGCTTCAGACCGTTGCCGGTGACGCAACATTCGGGCCCGGGCCCACATTCAGCACGGACGTCGGCTTCGATATCGCCCTCAGCCCGGACAAGAAAGCCTTCACGGCCACATTTGGCGGCCTCGAGGCCATTATCAATGGCAAATCGGCGCCGCCGATCGCGACACGCGTCTTCTCCTTCTCCATCCCGCTGGCCCACGCCGAGCCCGGACAGGAAATCCCGTTCTTCGTGTCGGGCTTCGCCGTCGCCGAAAAGGGCGCGAACGCTCACCTGGTGTTCAGCGTCAATGACCAGTCGTCGATCGCCGATTTGCCGACCGAGTCGAAGGAGGGCTTCGTTCATCAGCTCAAATACAAGGCTACGGACGCGACTGACGCCAGAATTACAGTTTTTCTTCTTGCAAACCGGGATTCGAAATCAGACGCGGCTGTCCATTTGAATGTCACTGCGATCGACACCGACATCGTCAAGCACAAGAATTAAGCTGCCGTCGCCGATGGTGACGCGCTGCACAGGCGAAGGACCGGATGCCGCGGTGACACGGCATCCCCTGCTTTCAAGAGCTCACTCAAGTTTGAGCTTGTAGAATTCCGTCGCCGTCTTGGAGAACAACGCGGTCCTCTCCGCTTCCCTATATTGTGCGGCCAGCCGCTTGAAGGCGTTGAAGATCACCTGATAGCTGCACTGGCCTTTATCCGGTGGAAAATTGCTTTCGAACATGCATCGACCGGGCCCAAACGCCTCGATGCAGGTTTCGATATAGGGACGCCATGCGGCGGCGGCTTCTTCGGATGACGGCGGCTTGGGCCGCAGATGAAAATCATAACCGAGCAGGCACATCGCGAGCCCGCCGAGCTTGACGACGACGTTTTCACATTTGGCGATTTCCTGGATCGAGGCCTTCCACACCGGAAAAATCTCCTCGCGCCGGCCGGCATAGCTGCCGATGCCGGCAGGGCCACCACAATGATCGAGCACGATTTTGGTGTCCGGAAAGGCGTGGGCGAGGTGGGTGAGTTCGCCGATCTGCGGGTGAAACAGCCAGGCATCGAAGCTCAAGTCCAGCGGCGCAAGGCAGGCAAAACCCTTGCGGAAGGTGCTGTCGAGCAACAGCCCCTTGGGCCGCGTCGCATACATGCCGGCGACGTTGGGATCGGCATCCCAGGCGGAGGAATGCCGGATGCCGCGAAAACGGCCGTTGCCCGCAACGATCTCCGCCTCCAGAACCGCCCTGGCGCCGTCGCCGAGCAGCAGATTGACGTGGCTGACGATGCCGGCGCAGATCGCGGCCTTGCCATAGCCGCCGCTCGCCGCCATCGCCGCGACGCCATTGGCAAACTCGACCTCACCCACGGGGCGAAACGCTTGAGGGCCGTGCGCACGGTACATCGAGCGGCAGTCGACATAGACGGTGGCAATGATGTTGTGGCCGGAGGAGATGTCGGCCGCCATCTCCTCGATCATGTAGCGCAGGCCGCCACGGTCCCAGAGATGGTGATGCGGATCGACGATCGGGCGGGCGGGATCGATGATCTCCTCGGTGTGCTGTGCCAGCCAGTCTTCGCGCGGATCGGCGTAGAGCCCGCTTCTGGAGGCGGGTGCAGTGCTGGCGGCCATGAGTTTTGTCTCCCTGGTTTTTGTTATTGGCGGTCGTTGCCGCAACCTGTCAGTCCGGCAGGCCACGGATGAAATCAATGAGCGTGGCATTAACTTCGCTTGGGCGCTCCTGCTGGGTCCAGTGTCCGCAGCCGGGCAGAATTCGCACGTCACGCAGCGTCGTGACGAACTGCCTGAGGTTGGCGAGATGCTGGTCCATGCCGGGGGGAGCAGCCATCACCATGTCATGGTCGCCGGCGATAAAGAGCGCCGGTACCTTCACGGTGACGTCTGCAAACGCCGCCATCAGCTCCCAATTGCGGTCGTAGTTGCGATAATAATTGAGCGGACCGCGAAAGCCGCTACGCTTTAATTCGCCGGCATAGAAGTTGATGTCGGCTTCGTTGAGCCATGCGGGCAGCGGCGGCGGCGCCCCCGGTCCCGGCAACATGCCTTCGCCGCGCGGCACCATGCCAGGAGCGCGCGTGATCTCGCCGCGGGTTGCGGCAGCGCGGAATGCCGCCGCGCCTTCGCCGGACGCGCCGTAGAGCATGCTGAGGATAGTGCGGCGTGGATCGCGCTCCATCTCGGCTTCAGCCACGCCGGGCTCCTGAAAATACAATTGATAGAATTGCGCGTCCGCGGTCTGCGGCATCACGCTGGTCGGGCGTGCCGGACCACGCGGCCGAAGCGGTACGCTGAGGCTTGCGACGGCGCGGAAGCGGTCGGGGCGCAGGCGTGCCGCTTGCCAGGCGATATGCGCACCCCAGTCATGGCCGACGATAACGGCAGTGGGCGCCCCGAGGGCATCGAGCAGCCCCACCAGGTCACCGATCAGATGGAACATCGTGTATTGATCGATTGCTTCCGGCCGGTCGCTCTTGCCGTAGCCGCGCATATCCGGAGCGACGGCGTGGAAGCCGGCGGCGGCCAGCGCGGTGAGCTGATGGCGCCAGGAATACCAGGACTCCGGGAATCCGTGACACAGGATCACGGGCGGCCCCTTGCCCTGCTCGGCGATATTGAGGCGGATACCGTTGCTCTCGATGATTCGCTGCACGGGTCCGCTCAAGTTTCTCTCCCTTGCACAATCTTCGCTGCGAAACTCCGGCGCGATCATACCCCGTCCAGAATGATCACCGTCGGTGTGCCCGGCAGCGTGTCGCGCGAAATCTTCAACGTCCGCTCGCTCCGCTGATCGATGACGAATTGCTGGCCGATCAGGCGCATGAACTCGTCGAGCGGGGTGGCGAAGCGGTGCATCGGCAGCACCACGGCAGAGCGCAGCCGCTTGGTGATCTCGGAGACGCCGTCGAGCGACATCGTATAGGTGCCGTCGATCGGCACCATGACGATGTCGAGCCGGCCGATCGCCGCGAAATGCGTGTCGTCGAGCTTGTGGTGCAGATGTCCGAGATGGCCGATGCACAGGCCGGCGACCTCGAAGATGAAGATCGAGTTGCCGTCCTTGAGCATCGCCCCACTGGCGTCCTCGCCATAGTAGCGGCGGATGTCGGTGGGCACGTTGCGGATATAGACGTCGCCGACGCGCGTTGAGATATGCGCCGCTTGTCCGTTCTCACCCCAGCCATGCAGCACGTGCGGAATTTTTGGATCGGGAAACAGCGTGTAATGCGTCGAGTGCGCGCGGTTCATGGTGACGACGTCGGGTAGCCGCCCGGTCCGGTAGACACCGTTGAAATCGGTCCCGATCCGCACGCCCTCGGGCGTGTCAATGTAATAGGTGGAATGCCCGACATAGGTGATCGCGACTTCATGCGGCTTGGCGGCGACACGCCTGAGGCTGACCGGGATCGCGCGGGGCGGCGCGTTTGCCATCGCGAGGCACTCGCTGCGCAATGGCTGCTGCTGGGCGGTCGCCGGGGCGATCAGCGAACCGAGGAAGGCAAGGGCGGCGGCAAGGGATACGTTCAGCGATCGCAACATGGCATGACCCATCCGCGGCAAAGGCCGCTGCCGACACTGTATCGCCGAATTTTGGAAACGTCATGATGGCATTCGCGCACGGCAGCGTGCCGGATTTGCTTCATCGGGGGCGGACAAATGCCCTATTGTAAGATGCACCCAAGGAGTTCGCCGTGACTGAAAAGACCGCCGCCTCGGCCCCGCGTGCCCCGTCATCGAAGCGGCTGGAGCCGTTGCGCCAGGTCGATGCCGGCGTTCTCAGCATCGCCTATTACGAGGCCGGTCCTGCGGACGGCCCGGTCGTCATGCTGATGCATGGCTTCCCCTATGACATTCATTCCTATGTAGATGTCGCGCCGATGCTGGCCGCCCAGGGCTGCCGCGTCATCGTTCCCTATTTGCGCGGCTACGGCCTGACCCGGTTTCGCGACGCGAACACGCCGCGCTCGGGCGAGCAGGCTGCGGTCGGCGCCGATATGATGGCGCTGATGGATGCGCTTGGCATCCGCCGCGCGGTGTTCTCGGGCTACGATTGGGGTGGCCGCGCGGCCTGCGTCGGTGCCGCGTTGTGGCCGGAGCGCTGCATCGGACTCGTCTGCGTCAATTCCTATCTGATCCAGGATATTGCTAACGCCATGGCGCCGCAGCGTCCCGAACGCGAGGTGGCGCTGTGGTATCAGTATTACTTCCAGCTCGAGCGCGGCCGGGCGGGACTGGCCGCCAACCGGCGCGATATCGCCAGGATATTGTGGGCGCAATGGTCGCCGAACTGGCCGTTCGACGATGCCTGTTTCGAACGCACTGCAATGGCCCACGACAATCCCGATTACGTCGATGTGGTGATCCACAGCTATCGCCATCGCTTCGGCCTTGCCGAGGGCGATCCGCAATATGCTGAAATCCAGCACAGGCTGGCAGCGCTGCCGCCCATCACAGTGCCGTCAATTACGCTGGACGGTGCAGGCGACGGCGTTGCACCCGCAACCGATGGCACCGCCAGTGCATCGAAATTCACCGGCCGCCGCGTCCATCGCGTGATCCCGCGCGCCGGGCACAATCTGCCGCAGGAAGCGCCGGAAGCATTTGCGGCGGCGGTGATGGAGTTGGTCAAGGCCTAGGTCGACTTTGCCGCATGGTCAGCGGATGCGGAAACAATCATTCTGCCCGCGCAAGTTCTCCAAGAAGAACAAAATTTTACGGGGCGGAATTCCATGGCGAAGCATCACGTCTTGCTTGCGATCTGGCTGGTGTCCTTTGCCTCTGTCACATCGGCCCCGGCCGAGGAATTCCCCAGCCGTCCGATTACCTGGGTCGTGCCCTTCGCGCCGGGCGGCATCACCGACACCACTTCCCGGATTGTCGCAGAAGAAATGGCGAGAACGCTCGGCCAGTCGGTCGTGATCGACAACCGTGCTGGCGGCGGCGGAGCCGTCGGCACCGAACAGGTGGCGCGCGCCAAGCCAGATGGCTACACGATGATCTACGGCACGCAGGGCACGATGGCGGCCAACGTCACGTTGCGCAAAAACCTGTCCTACGATCCGCTGACGAGCTTCCTGCCGGTGCATCTGGTCGGCGAAAGCCCGAACCTCTTCGTGGCCTATCATGGCGCGCCATACAGTTCGGTGTCCGAGTTCATAGCCTACGCCAAACAGAATCCGGGCAAGGTGACGTTCTCCTCCTCGGGCGTCGGCACCGCGACGCATCTGGTCGCCGAACTGTTCAAGACGGTTGCCGGCATCGAAATGCAGCATGTGCCCTACAGGGGCAGCGCGCCGGCGCTGAACGACATGATCGCCGGCCGCGTCGATGTCATGTTCGATTACCCGGTCTCGGTCGGCCCGCACGTCGAGGCCGGCAAGCTGAAGGTGCTGGCCACCACCGCGCCGGATCGGCTGCGTGCCTTCCCCGATGTGCCGACCATGGCCGAACTCGGGATGAAAGAGATGACCACCCAGAGCTGGTCATCGATCATGGTGCCCGCAGGCACGCCCGTGCCGGTCGTCGACCGGCTGGCGGCGGCCGCGCATGCGGCGCTGACGTCGGAACGCGTGCGCACGCATTTCGAGAAGCTTGGCACCCGCCCAATGACGCTGCAGAAGGCCGAGATGATCCCGTTCATCGAGAAGGAAATCGTGCGCTGGCGCGACGTGATCGAGCGGGCGGGGCTGGAGAAGCAGTAGTTTTGGCTTGGCCTGCTCTCGCTCTGCTGACTGCGAGTAAGTCGAACGCTTTATCATCTAGTTCGTCATGCCCGGCCTTGTGCCGGGCATCCACGTCTTCGTTCCCTTGGGCGGGTAAGACGTGGATGGCCGGGACAAGCCCGGCCATGACGAGAGGGAGCTGCTCACCCCCGCCGCGGGCTGATCTTCCACGTCGCGGCCAGGATCGCCGCGGTCATCGCACCGCTGATCACGGCGGCGATCGGTATCGAGACGGCGAGCGCTGCGGTCGCGGCCCAGCCGATCGAGCAGAAGGCTTCTGCGAATGTCGCAAGCCGCGACGAGGTCTGGCGGCGGCGGAACTGGCTGCGTTTGGCCTGCACGCGGAACCAGAGCTGGATCGCAGTCGCCGAGACAGTTGCGACGATGACGCCGAGCGCGGTGACGATTGCCTGCGTCACGGAGGCAAACGCAAGTGCTGCGATCAGCGGCGCAAAGATGGCGCCGATTGAGAGAAGCACCACTTCGATTTTGGCGCGGATCACGCGCGACGGCGGTAGCGGCGCGGTCGCGACCAGGTCGGCGGCGTCTTCTCCTGATATCGTCAGCCAGGCGAGGCCGCCGGCAAGCTGGCCTGCCGCCATCACGATCACGGGCGTGATCAGTACGATCGCGTCCGAGCTCTCGGAAAAACTTCGCCACAGCATCAAGGCCGGCGGCACCAGATACAACAGTTGCATCAGGCTTTGCGACAATAGCCACGGATCGCGCCGCAGCAGCAGGAATTCCTTGGTACGCAGCGCCTGTTGCCGCGAACCGCCGCGAAATGCCGTCGCGCGCGGTCCGCGTCGGATGGTGCGGGCGGTTGCGGCGACACTGACGATGGTGTCGGCAAATCTCGGCGAGAACACCGCCATCACGACGCCGAGCAGCAGGAGCCCGCCGGCCATCAGCCACGACAGCACCATGCCATCGCCGATCGCCGCGCGCGCCGGCCACCACAGCGGGCTGTCGAGAGCAGGCGCATAGGCTGAGGCGGCATCGGAGGTCAGCACCGTAAAGCGAGACAATGTACCGTAGGAAAGGATGGCGGCGACCTGGAGCGCGATGACGAAGCCGGCGCCGATGATGGCAGCCACGATCTGCGCGACGAGACGGGTGCGGCGCGGACCGATCAACCTGAACAGCGCGACCGTGATCGCGATCGCAACGGCCGCGGCCGAAAGGCCGATGGCGATGACGACACCGAACGAGGAGAGCCATCGGACGCCGCCACCGATCACGAGAACGTCGACAAAGGGCGTCGACAGCAACAGCGCCATCCCGATCACGGACAGCGCGATCGCCGCGATCCGCACGGAGAACACGTTGGCGAGGTTCGCCGGCGACGACATGATGAGATCGAGATCGGCGCGGGCGTAGAACACCCGCGTTACGGATTCGATGGCCTGCGACAGCATCAGGGCCCAGGCGAGGAAGATGGTCGCCGTGATGACGATCAATTCCGGCTTGCCGAGCGGGGCTTGCAAATCGGCGAAGCGGCCGATCACCGCATAGGCCGGCAGGTGCATGATGGCGACGAAGACGATCAGGGCGATGATCGCGCGTTTTCGCTTTCCGCGGCTGCCGGCGATCATCGCCAGCCATTCGCGCCAGGCCAGACGGATCTCGTGCCGGGCAAACCAGCTGAGCGCCGTGGCCGAACTCATGCGGCGGCCGCGTCTGCGTCGACGAGCGCGATGAACACGTCTTCGAGGCTGGTGTCGTTGCGGCCGTTCTGCTGGCGCAGCTCGGTGAGCGTGCCCTCGGCCACCAGTTTGCCTGCGGCGATGACGCCGATACGGTCCGCCATCCGCTCGGCGACTTCAAGAATATGCGTCGTCATGATCACGGTGCAGCCGGCACGGACGCGGTCCTGCAGCAATCCCTTGACGTGACGCGCCGACAGCGCATCGAGGCCGGTCAACGGCTCGTCCAGGATGATCAGCCGGGGATCGTGAACCAGCGCGCCGGCCAGCGCGACCTTCTGGCGCATGCCCTTGGAGAATCCCTCGCAGCGTTCGTGCAGATGCGGCTCCAGCCCGAGCGACATCAGAAGCTGCTGCGCCGAGGGGCCGGAAACCATGGGATCGATGCCCCAGAGGCCGGCCACGAATTCGAGATATTCCAGCGGCGTCAGCTTGTCGTAGATCATCGGCTCGTCGGAGACCCATGCCATGATCTGCTTGGCGGCGACGGGATCGGCGAGCGCATCGATGCCCAAAATGGAGACGGAGCCGGTGTCAGGTCGCAGCAGGCCGGCGACCATCCGCAACGTCGTGGTCTTGCCGGCGCCGTTGGGGCCGAGCAGGGCGTAGAACTCGCCGGTACGAATGGTTAGGTCGAGCGCGTCGACCGCGGGGCGGTCAAAACGCTTCGTTAACCCTCGCACTTCGAGCGCGGACAGATCTGACTGCATGATGACGGGACGGTCCGGTTCGCATTGTCGTTGTCGAAACATGGACCGAAGAACTTTCGGCACGGTGAATCGAGCGGCCCAAATCGTGCCGAACCCCGCAACTTCCCGGGTTGCGGCATTTCTGCGCAATTCTTAACGACACAGCGGCCAGCGCTTTGTTGACAGCGGTCGGCGCTTTGGGCTCAATGCAGCGGGACATATGCAGCTGTTCGGCATCGTGGATGCGGGGTAGCGTGTAGACACAAGATGCGGAAAAGGCGGTCGACAGAATCGCCTGGCATCGGGGAGGGAAATGATGCTGGACTTCGTTCAGCAGCTGGTGAGTGGCATCGCGCTCGGCTGCGTTTACGGCTTGATCGCGCTCGGTTTCGTGCTCGTTTACAAGGCAACCGAGGTCGTCAATTTCGCCCAGGGCGATTTGATGATGCTGGGCGGGTTCTTCGCCTTCACCTTCATCGGCATGATCGGTCTCAATTACTGGCTTGGATTCGCCGGCGCGGTCATCGCCATGGCGGCATTCGGCATGCTGGCCGAACGTGTCGTGGTGCGTCCGATCCTTGGCTATCCGCAGTTTTCCATCATCATGGCGACGATCGGGCTCGGATACTTCCTGCGCTCCGTGGTCGGCATGATCTGGGGCACCGACGATTTCAAGATCGAGACGCCGTTCAGCGACGGCGTGTTGCGGATCGGCTCGCTGGTGCTGGCATACGACAAGCTCTCCGTGATCGCGGCAACCGTCATCCTGTGCGCGCTGCTCTATCTGTTCTTCAACCGCACCACGCTCGGCACGGCCATGCGCGCCAGTTCGGAGAACATGCTGGCTGCCTACTACATGGGCATTCCGGTCAAGCGCGTGGTGTCGATCGTGTGGGCGATCTCTGCGGCTGTCGCGACCGCTGCCGGTGTGCTGCTGGCGCCGATCACTTTCATTCACTCCAATGTCGGTCTTGTGCTGGGCTTGAAGGCGTTTCCTGCCGCGGTGCTCGGCGGCTTCGGCTCCATCCCGGGCGCCGTGGTCGGCGGCGTGCTGATTGGCGTGATCGAGAGCATGGCCGGCTTCTACCTGCCGCAGGGCTGGAAGGACGTCGCGCCCTACATCGTGCTTCTGGTGGTGCTGTTGCTCAAGCCCGAAGGCCTGTTCGGTATTCATACGCGGAAGAAGGTCTAATGCGGTTCCTCTTCAAGACGGATTACGAAGACGACATCCGGCTGTTTCCGCACAGCGGCTACGTCGTTTCCTACGGTATCCTGCTGGCGTTTCTTGCGATCGCGCCGTTCGTGCTGTCGAGCTATCTGGTCAGCCAGCTGGTGTTCGTCTGCATTTACGCCACCGTCGGCGTAGGCTTGATGATTCTCACCGGCTTCACCGGGCAGGCCTCGCTCGGCCACGCCGCCTTTCTGGCGATCGGCGCCTATACGGCGGCCTATCTGCAGCAATACAACGTTCCTTTTCCGGTCTACTTCCTGGCCGGCGGCCTGTTGACCGGCGTGGTCGGTGCGCTGGTCGGTTTCCCGGCGCTGCGGCTGACGGGCATCTACCTCGTCATCGCGACCATTTCTTTTGCCTTCATCGTCGAGGAAGTGCTGGCCCGCTGGGAAAGCGTGACCCACGGCAACGAGGGCATGCGCGTCAAGACCTTGAGTCTGTTCGGGCAGGCGGTGCCGCAGAACGGACCGGCCTTCTATTTCCTCTGTCTCGGCGTATTGATCCTCACCATCATCGGCACGCTCAACCTGCTGCGCTCGCCGACGGGCCGCGCCTTCGTGGCGATCCGCGACAGCGAAACGGCGGCGCGCAGCATGGGCGTCAACGTTTCGCTCTACAAGGTGAAGTCGTTTGCGATCAGTGCGGCGATTACCGGATTGGCCGGCGTGCTGTTCGCGCACAAGCTCTCCTTCATCAGCCCGGAAATGTTCACGCTGCAGCTCTCGATCGAGTTCATCATCGTGATCCTGATCGGCGGCACCTTCAGCCTGCACGGCGCGGTACTCGGCGCGATCTTCCTGGTCATGATCGATCCGTTCCTGACTTATCTGAAGGATGATTTGCCCGGCATCATCTCGGGCATCTTCGCAACGTTCGGCGCGGACAGCGTGACCGCGTCGAAGATTCACAGCAACGTTGCCGCCATTGCCTCCGCCAACGGCCTCAAGGGCGCGATCTACGGGGTGATCATCGTGCTGTTCGTGCTGTTCGAGCCGCTCGGTCTGTACGGGCGCTGGCTGAAGATAAAACTCTTCTTCCAGCTGTTCCCGCTCTACAAGCGCGCCACCTTCAAGCGTCAGAAAATCTACGTGAAATCGGAGCGGAACCGATGAGCTATTTCCGTGCTGAAAACCTTTCCCTGCACTTCGGCGGCCTAAAGGCGGTCGATTCCGTCAGCTTCGCCGTGGAGAAGGGCGAGATTCTCTCGATCATCGGTCCCAACGGCGCGGGCAAGAGTTCAATCTTCAACCTGATCTCGCGGATCTATCCGCCCACGTCAGGCAGGATCTTTTTCGAAGACCAGGACATCACCGAGCAGCCGGCCTACGACATCGCGGGCCTCGGCATCGCCCGCACCTTCCAGAACATCGAGCTGTTCGAGAACGCGACCATGCTGAGCAATCTCTTGGTCGGACGTCACCGGCACTCCGCCACGCAGCTCTGGCAGGAATTGTTGTTCCTGCCGAGCGTGCGCGCGGGCGAAAAGGTCCATCGCCGCCGCGTCGAGCAGGTGATCGAATTCCTCGATCTCGAAGCCTATCGCGACAAGCTGATCTCCGGGCTTCCTTACGGCGTCCGCAAGGTGATCGAGCTCGCACGGGCGCTGTGCTCGGAGCCGAAACTGATCCTGCTGGACGAGCCGTCATCCGGGCTGAATGTCGAGGAGACCGACGACATGTCGTTCTGGATCCGCGACATGAAGACCGAGCTCGGCATCACCGTGCTGATGGTCGAACACGACATGACGCTGGTCAATCGCGTCTCCGACCGCGTGATAGCGCTCAACTACGGCCGCGTGCTCGCGATGGGCTCGCCGTCCGAGGTGCAGCGCCATCCCGACGTCGTTGCCGCCTATCTCGGCGCATGAGGGTGATGCCATGAGCGCTTCCGACACCATCCTCAAGCTCAGCAATATCGAAAGCTATTACGGGCCGATCATGGCGATCAGAGGCATCAGCCTCGAAGTCCCGCGCGGCCGCATCGTCACCTTGCTCGGCGCCAACGGCGCCGGCAAGACCACCGTGCTCAAGACCATCTCCGGCATTCTCGATCCCCAGAAGGGCTCGATCGAATTTCTGGGCAAGCCGATCCAGCGCATGGAGGCCGACAAGATCGTGCGGCTGGGCTTAAGCCACGTGCCGGAGGGGCGTGAGGTGTTCCCGTTCCTCTCGGTGCGGGAGAACCTGATGATGGGCGCCTATCCACGCAAGGACCGCGACGGCGTCGCCCAGGATATCGAACTTGTCTACGGTTATTTCCCACGGCTGAAGGAGCGCATTAACCAGCCGGCCGGACAGCTTTCCGGCGGCGAGCAGCAGATGCTGGCGATCGGGCGGGCGCTGATGAACCGTCCGACTCTGCTACTTTTGGATGAGCCGTCGCTCGGGCTGTCGCCGATCCTGGTGAAAGAGATCTTTACCATCATCAAGCGCGTCAACGAGGAGCAGGGCATGTCGATCCTGCTGGTCGAGCAGAACGCCAAGGTTGCGCTGGAGACCGCCCATTACGGCTATGTGCTGGAAATCGGCCGGGTCGTGATGAACGACACCTGCGAACGGCTGATGAATTCAAAGGACATCCAGGAATTCTATCTCGGCGCCAAGGAAGAGGGCGCCCGTGGCGAGCGGCGCTGGAAAAAGAAGAAGACTTGGCGTTAGAGGACCTGGCGTTAGAAGACCTGGCGTTAACCGTCACAGTCAAAAGCATGGCATTCAGAACGAGTTAGAGCTAAATTCAGGCCCTGCTTCAATAAAGCAAGACCGGCTGACAAGACCGGCGAAGCAGGCGACAGAGGGAGGAAGAGAGCATGGCCAGACCGGCAGTGCTGACAGTCGCCGACACGATCGCGAAGAGTTTTCTGAAGTCCGTGGAAACCCGCGGCGACCGGCCGGCGATCCGCGAAAAGAAGTTCGGCATCTGGCAGCCGACCAGTTGGCGCGAGTGGCTGCAGATATCCAAGGACATCGCCTTCGGCCTGCATGCCAGCGGCTTCCGGCCCGGCGACGTCGCTTCGATCATCGCCAACGCGGTGCCTGAATGGGTCTATGCCGACATGGGCATCCTGTGTGCCGGCGGCGTCTCTTCCGGAATCTATCCGACCGACTCATCCGTGCAGGTCGAATATCTGATCAACGATTCCTCGACCAAAGTGATCTTCGCCGAGGACGAGGAGCAGCTCGACAAGGTCCTGTCGTGCCGTTCCCGGTGCCCGACATTGCAGAAGATCGTCGTGTTCGACATGGAGGGCCTGAGCGGCTTTACCGACCCGATGGTGCTGTCGCTGGCCGAGTTCATGGCGCTCGGCCGCAACCACGAGCAGGGCAACGAGGCGCTGTGGGACGAGATGGTCGGAAGCCGCAACGCGAACGATCTCGCCATCCTCGTCTACACCTCCGGCACCACGGGCCCCCCCAAGGGCGCCATGCATTCCAATCGCAGCGTGACGCATCAGATGCGCCACGCCAACGATCTGTTTCCATCGTCCGACAATGAAGAGCGGCTGGTGTTCCTGCCGCTCTGCCACGTCGCCGAGCGGATCGGCGGCTACTATGTCTCGCTGGCCCTGGGATCGGTGATGAATTTCGCCGAGAGCCCGGAAACCGTGCCGGACAATCTGCGCGAGGTGCAGCCGACAGCCTTCCTCGCAGTGCCCAGGGTCTGGGAAAAGTTCTATTCCGGAATCACGATCGCGTTGAAGGATGCGACCAACTTCCAGAAGTGGATGTACCGCAACGCGCTCGCGATCGGCAATCGCATGACGGAGTACAAGCTGCAGGGCGATACACCGCCATTGTTGCTGCGGCTCGCCAACAGTGCTGCCTACTATCTGGTGTTCCGCAACATCCGCCGCATGCTCGGTCTCGACCGTTGCCGGCTGGCCTTTACCGGCGCGGCTCCGATCGCACCCGATCTGATCCGCTGGTATCTCGCGCTCGGCATCGACATGCGCGAGGTCTACGGCCAGACGGAAAATTGCGGCGTCGCCACCGTGATGCCGCCCGATCGCATCAAGCTAGGTTCAGTCGGCAAGGCCGCGCCCTGGGGCGAGGTTGCGATTTCACCGCAGGGCGAGATACTGATCCGCGGCGATTTCCTGTTCATGGGTTACCTGAACCAGCCGGAGAAGACGGCGGAGACCATCGACGCCAAGGGATGGCTGCACACCGGCGATGTCGGTTCGATCGACAATGAAGGCTTCGTCAGGATCACCGACCGGATGAAGGACATCATCATCACGTCGGGCGGCAAGAACGTCACGCCGTCGGAGATCGAGAACCAGTTGAAGTTCTCGCCTTATGTTTCCGACGCGGTGGTGATCGGCGACAAGCGGCCGTATCTGACGTGTCTGCTCATGATCGACCAGGAGAATGTCGAAAAATACGCCCAGGACCACGACATTCCCTTCACCAACTACGCCAGCCTGTGCCGCGCGCCCGAGATCCAGGACCTGATCCAGCGCGAGATCGAGGCGGTCAACGTCAACTTCGCGCGCGTCGAAACCATCAAGAAGTTCTACCTGATCGAACGTCAGCTCACGCCTGAGGACGAGGAACTGACGCCGACCATGAAGCTGAAGCGCAGTTTCGTGAACAAGCGTTATGCCGCCGAAATCAACGCCATGTATGGCGAGCGGGCGGTAGCGTAGCGAAGACGGAAGTTCGAAAGCGAGAATCGAGTAAGCAGCGAAGGACAACAAGGCCCTACCCTTCGCTCAACACGGGCCAACAAGGAGGATATTGCAATGTCGAAATCGTTTAGGGCGTTGGGCCTTGCGGTGAGCGCCCTTGCGCTGACCGGGCTGCCGGCCGCAGCCCAGACCAAGGTTACCGATCAAGGCATCTCGGCGGGCGAGATCGTCATCGGCACCCATCAGGACCTGTCCGGCCCGATCAAGGTCTGGGGCGTTCCGGTTTCCAACGGCATGAAGATGGCGGCTGAGGAAGTCAATGCCGCCGGCGGCATCCACGGCCGCAAGATCAAGCTGATCCTGGAGGATAGCGGCTACGATCCGAAGCGCGCCGTGCTGGCGTCGCAGAAGATGGTCGAGCGCGACAAGGTCTTCGCGATGGTCGGTCCGATGGGCTCGCCCACCGTGCTCGCCGCGCAGGACATCCTGTTCGATGCCGGCGTCCTGCAGCTCTTCCCGCTGACGGCCGCCGAATTCACCTTCAAGTTCGATCCGGCCAAGCCGCAGGAGAGGCTGAAGTTCAACAATTTGCTGCCCTACGTCGAGAGCACGCGCGCGGCGGTCAAATACATGATCGAGGGCAAGAACTTCAAGAAGCCCTGCATCATGCATCAGGACGACGAGTACGGAAAGAACGTGCTTGACGGCTTCACCCAGCAGGTCGCGGCGATGAAGCTGACGCCGGCTTCGGTCACGAGCTACAAGCGCGGCGCTTCCGACTTCAGCGCGCAGATCGCCAAGATGAAGTCCGACGGCTGCGACATGGTCGTGCTCGGCACGGTCATCCGCGAAACCATCGGCGCCATGGGCGAGGCCAAGAAGCTCGGCTGGGACGTCACCTTCCTCGGCGCCACGCCGACCAACGTGCTCGAAGTGCCGGCACTCGGCAAGGACGCGGTCGAAGGCCTTTATGCGGCCTCCGGCTTCGAAATTCCGTACGAGGACACGGCGAAGGGCAAGGTCAAGGATTGGCTCGCCAACTACAAGAAGATGTTCGGCACCGACGCCAACACGCAGGCGATCATCGGCTACAACGCCATGATGACGTTTGCGTTCTACGCCGAGAAGGCCGGCAAGGACCTGACCGGCCAGAAGATGATGACCTCGCTCGAGTCCGGCGAGAAGTTCATGGACATCTTCAACTCGCCGCCGACCAAGTTCTCCAAGACCGACCATCTGGCCAACACGATCACCCAGGTGCAGCAGATCAAGAACGGCCGCTGGGTGCTGGTCAAGGAAGGCCTGATGTTCTGAGGGAGCGGCTGACTCCCAACGGCAACGGCTGACGACATAGGGGCTGCGCGAGACGATCGCGCAGCCCTTTTCCTTTGCGGCGATGATCCGTGGTGAGGCCGCCTCCGTCATTGCCTGCGACAAACGCGAAGCGTTTGCGCAAGGGAGCGAAGCGACGAAGCAATCCATCTCTCCGCTTGTAGCGCTATGGATTGCTTCGCTTCGCTCGCAATGACGGAGAACGAGCACGTCGCGTCAACGAAGGGACGCCGACGACAAAGGGCTGCGCGATCGTCTCGCGCAGCCCTTCTGCTTCGCTAGGTGCTTCCGGGTTCGCGCTTGCGTGCGGCCCGGGATGACTTCGTCACTTCGGCCGGATCGCGTCCGCCGTGCCCTGGATGAACGCCTGCAGCTTCGGGATATCCTCTTCCTTCAGCTTGCCGGTGAAGTCGGGCATGCCGCGGTCGCGGAACGGGCCCTTGAACACGATGTCCTTTAGGTTGGTGATGGTTTCCGGGGCGACATAGCCGAGGTTCCGGATGTTGCCGCCGTTGTCGACGCCGGGCACGCTGTGGCAGGCAGCGCAGGCGGCGACATAGATGGCGGTGCCTTCAGGAATATCCTTCGGGTCATACTTCACGCCCTTCAACAGGCCTTCGGTCTGGTACTTCGTGAAGGCGGGCAGCGGCGTCTTGCCGCCGAGCGCAAAGGTGTAGACGGTGCCGGGGCTGCTCAACTCGGTGACCCGGATCCACTGGCCGAGCACGCCGCCCCAGCCGACCGCGATCGACACATATTGCTGGTCGTCGATCATGTAGGTCGAGGCCGCCGCCACCACGCCGGTGCCGGTCGGGCTTTCCCAGAGCTTTTCGCCCGTCGTGGCGTTGTAGGCGACGAAGCGCCCGTCGGCCGTGCCCTGGAACACGAGATTGCCTGCGGTGGTGAGCGTGCCGCCGTTCCACGGCGCCACGTGCTCGACGCGCCAGGCTTCCTTCTGCTTGACGGGATCCCAGGCCAGCAGGCGTCCGAACGCCGGGTTTTTCGGCGGCGTGGCATTCATCATGTGGCCGATATTCCAGCCCGTCGCGCTGGCGAACTTGCCGGGCTCAACGGCATTGTGCTTGAAGGCTTTTTCCGGCGTGAGGTTGACGGGTATGCCCTGCGCCGGCAAGTAAACCAGACCGGTCTGCGGATTGAACGACATCGGATGCCAGTTGTGGGCGCCGGCCGGGCCAGGAATGCTGTCATAGGCTTCGTCGCCGCGCGCCTCCTTCACCTCGATCGGGCGGCCATTGGCGTCGTAGCCCGTCGCCCAGTTCACGTCGACGAAGTTCTTCGCCGAGATGAACTTGCCGTTGGTGCGGTCGATGACAAAGAAGAAGCCGTTCTTCGGCGCATGCAGGATCACCTTGCGCGGCGCGCCGTCGAGCGTGATGTCGGCCAGGATCATCGGCTGGGTAGCCGTGTAATCCCAGTGGTCGCCGGGTGTTTCCTGGTAGTGCCAGGCATATTTTCCGGTGTCGGCATTGAGCGCGACGATCGAAGACAGATAGAGATTGTCGCCGCCGGAAGGACTGCGGACTTTCTGATTCCACGGCGCGCCATTGCCGGTGCCGATATAGACGAGGTTCAGGTCGGGATCGAAGGTGATGGTGTCCCAGGCCGTGCCGCCACCGCCGTTGATCCAGTATTTGCCCGCAGGGTCCCAGGTCTTGGCCGCGGCCGCCATCGATTCGTCCTCGAATGGCTTTGACGGATCGCCGGGCACGGTGAACCAGCGCCACGCCTGGTTGCCGGTCTCCGCGTCATAGGCGGTGACATAGCCGCGTACGCCATACTCCGCGCCGCCATTGCCAATCACCACCTTGCCGTTGAACACGCGCGGCGCGCCGGTGATGGTGTAGGAGTGCTCCTTGCTGACGATGGTGTCCTTCTCCCAGACCACCTTGCCGGTGACTGCATCGAGCGCGATCAGCCGCCCGTCATAGGCGCCGACAAACACCTTGCCCTTCCACAGTGCAACGCCGCGATTGACGACGTCGCAGCAGCCCCGATAGCCCTTCTCGCGATCAATCTTCGGATCGTACGTCCAGAGCTGCTTGCCGGTGCGGGCGTCGATGGCATGCACCACGCTCCATGATGCGGTCTGGTACATGATGCCGTCGACGACGACCGGCGTCGCCTCGACGCCGCGGGAGGATTCGAGCGGATAGCTCCACACCAGCCCGAGGGTCTTGACGTTGTCGGCGTTGATCTTGTTGAGCTTGCTGAAGCGGGTTTCGGCGTAATCGAGCCCGATGGTCGGCCAGTCCTTCGAGGTCGCGGTGTTGGCCTTGATCGATGCGCCGTCGACTGCCGAGGTGACGGCCTTGATGTGCTCGGGCGATCCCTTGGCGGGACTCTGCGCAAGCGCTGCGCTGCAGGATAGCGCCAGGCCCAGCCCGATTGCGATCGCGGCCTGCGCAAGGTGTGCCGGTCGACGGGAAGTGGTGGCAATGTCAGGAAAAAAACAGCAAGCGGAATCAACGCGCGAACGTATCATCTCATTCCCTCCCAAGTGATCTCTAGCGGATCTGGTGGAATGCTATGCCGGTGAGAAGGATCGCGTCAATCAAAGCCGCGCACGAAATGCAAAAGAGAAAATTTGTCTTGCCATGTTTTCGCTGAACGAATCCAGGCTGGTATACTGGCTGCAGCGCACCATCGGCCATGAGGCAAAGGAAGATCAGGCAAGGAAAGCAGATTGTTGTCGGCTGTCGCCGCGCAATATTTGCGCGCCGTCATGCGTCATTCGGCGTGTTCGAATGGCCGTGCCGAGGTGGCCAGAGAACTCACGACGAGCGAAGCCACAGGATTTTTGCCCGAGGCGTCGGCAAGCAGGGGGGCATCGGCGTAGCGCAGCACGCCGTGCTGGCCGATCACGAATGTCGGCCGGAAATTCCTGACGTCGGCATCCTCGACCATCGCCATGCGGCGGTTGTCGAGCGTCAGCCAGCGGCCTTCCAGCCGTGCGGCAGCCACCGCATGATCTTCGCCATGGATGGTATCGCGTAGCACCACGATCCTGACATCGTCGGGCGCGAGGCCGGCGCGGCGCAAGGCTGTGAATTTCGCAATCGCATAATCCTCGCAGTCGCCACCGCCACGCGCGAGCGTTGCGAGCGGCGAGGTCCAGATGTCGATCTGGCCGTGTTGGGCGAGGTCGCTCATCGGCCGGATGGCGAGATTGATGGCGCGGTTGATTTCGCCGAGGCGGGCGCGGCCTTTGCGCAGCCGGGCGGCGTCGACGATGTCGAGGAATTTCAGCGCGGCGGGAGACACGCAGCCGTCACGGTCGCCTTCGCAGAGCGCAAGCTGCACCATTTCGTCGTCGAGCCGGCGTTGCACGCCAAGCCATTTGTCGCGCAGTCCGCCGCCGGTGAGCGCGGAGGCGGGAAGTCCGAACGGCTCGGTCGATCGTGTCATTGATTCCGTTGAATCGGGCAGAGGCTGCATTTCGGCGCGCAGATCGCCTGGGCCGAAACAGGCCATGCCGCACGCAATGATGCCCGCGCGCCATGCGCGCGAAAACACTGACAATCCCATTTGACGCCCCTTGTCCGGGCATCGGCTGGCTTGTTCTGCCTGCTCGCGACCGGATCATTTCGCAGGGGGAAAGGATCGGCGAGGGGGCTTTTGATCTGCTTAAAACGGGGTACTCCCAGCCGCAAAGGGCGAAACAGCATGAACGTGGCGTTGCTGGTCCGTGGACAATCTTATTGGTCCGCTCGGATTGGCGCGAAAGCCGTCACGGCGCTCGGCTATCCGGCAAGGGCTGCGGGATACGGCACAAAGTTTACGGTTGCGAAAGGGTCACAGGTCTCCGAATTAACCTTGCCCGCGGGCTCGCTCGGGCAATTGCAGCCTGTCCCGGATGCCCTGAAGGGATGACGGCTTCCTAATGCATCCCGCGAAAGGATCAGCCTCGGCTGGTATGTCGCTTGCCTTCAGGAGACGGCCTTCGCCGCGCTGCGAGATAGATAAGGTATTATGAGTGCTTATCTTTATGACTTGGGAAGGCAGCGCCGGTTTTTCGATCAGCCCTAATTAAATCCTGCCTTTTCCTTGTCACACTTTCGCCCGACACTTTTTCCGGACCTTTTCGGTCCTGTTGCAGACTTACCCCATATTGAGGGTATTCGCGGCGCGCCTGCTTTTGTGTTCCTTACCTGCGTGATATCAAAACCACGCAGGGAAATTTCATAATTCTTAACCATTTAGATTATGGTGCCCCATTGAACTACGCCGGTAAATTCGGATCGGGCGGCCTCGGCCCGGATTCCGGCGTCGATATTGACCTGGGGCTGCTGTCACAGCGCGGCCATCTTTCGTCTTCCGGCAATTTCCATGTCGACAAGGTTTCGACACATGCGCCGTCGGACGCCATAATTGTCTCCGATGCCCATCTGCTGTTCCACGGGAACTTCAAGCGGTCCGGCGTCGACCTGATCCTCGCCGATGGTGACCGCGAGCTCGTGCTGCGCGAGTACTTCAAGGGCGAGAAGCGCGCCGCGCTGGCCTCGCCCGACGGCGCCCACCTCACCGGCGACATCGTCAACGCGCTGAGCGGGTACACCCAGTTCGCGCAGGCCGACGGCAGCGCCAGCATCGCGCCGCAGCTCATCGGCCACGTCACCAAGCTGACGGGCAACGCGACCGCGATCCGCAACGGCGTGTCGATCATCCTGAACCAGGGTGACACCGTTCACAAAGGCGACGTCGTCCAGTCCGGCTCCGATTCGACGCTCGGCATCACCTTCATCGACGGCACCGTGTTCGGCCTCGCGTCGAACGCCAAGATGGTGCTGAACGAAATGATCTACGACCCCAACGGGTCGGACAACAAGTCGCTGCTCAGCCTGGTGGCTGGCACCATCTCCTTCGTCGCCGGCGCCACCGCCAAGAAGGGCGACATGAAGGTCGACACGCCGGTCGCGACCATGGGCATCCGCGGCACCGCGGTGCTGGTCGAGATCGATTTCGAGGTGCCGGCGCAGGGCGGCGCGCCGCCGGCGAGATTCCAGGTACTGGTCGAGCCTGACGGCACCACCGGCTCCTACATCCTGTTCGACAAGACCACGCTGACGCCGATCGCGACCGTCAACCGGGCCGGCACGCAGACGATCATCAATGGCCAGGGTACGGTCAGCTTCCAGTCGTCCGTGCAGCTGTCGCCCGACGCGCAGAAGGTCATCAGCGATGTGTTTTCGCTGAAGTTCACCGACCTCAACAGCCCGAACACCAAGCTCACGACCAACTTTACCGACTCGATCGTTCCGCAAACGTCGTTCCTCAAGCTGGCCAGCAACGACTTCGTCCCGGTGACGCTTCAGTTCGTCAACGTCCCGACCGGGCCTGCTACCTCCGCGGCTGAGAGGCCGATCGACAGGCTCGTTCATATTCCGGGGCCGCCGCAGGCGGCGGCGTTCGGCGGCACCACTACCGAACGCGTCGATGTGACGGCGAGTTCTACGATCGACAGCATCTCCGGCATCGTCAACTATCTCGACATCAACGTCGGCGACACTCCGAGCGTCAGTGCGCAATTTTCTTCCTTCACCTATCAGAACGCGCAGGGTGGCGACGTCACCGCCACGCTGACGGCGCAGCAATTGGCTGCGATCAAGGCGGTCGAAGTGCCTCTGGTCGTGGTGCAGGACCCTAACGGCAAGAATTTCGGCACGGCCACCTGGACCTACAACATTGCCGATGGCGCGTTCGACTTCCTCGCCGTCGGCGAGACGCTGACGCTGACCTATATGGCGCGGGTCGACAACAACTACGCGCCGTTCAACGAGACGGCGTTCGTGCCGTTTACGATCGTCATCACCGGCACCAACGACAAGCCGACGCTCTCCGCGACCGGCGGCACGATCACGGAGCAGATCGGCACCGGCAATACGGCGGTCGATACCGTGACCGGCACCGTCACCTTCGTCGATGTCGACCTGACCGACCGTCCCGTCGTCAGCGCGGCGATCTCCGCGACCGATCCATTCCGTTACTACGATGCAGAGGGCAGCGACGTCACCGCGACGCTGACGCCGGCGCAGCTGGCGGCGATCCTGGCCGTCGAAGTACCGCTGAGTGTGGTGCAGACGGTCGGAAACACCCACAAGGGCTCGGCGACCTGGACCTACAGCATTGAGGACAGCAAGTTCGACTTCATCGCCAAGGGCGAGACGCTGACCCTCAACTACGTCGCCCAGGTCGATGACGGCCATGGCGGCGTCGTCTCCACGCCGATCACCGTCTCGATTCATGGCGCCGACGTCGTCGTCACCGGCACCAACGACGTGCCGACCATCGCCGCGACGAGCGATGCCTTTGCCGAACTTTCGAACCTCAACCAGCCGAACCCGACGGGATCCACCGCGCTCCATACGGCCTCCGGCACCATCAGCTTCACCGACGTCGACCTGACGGACCGGCCGGTGGCGAGCGCCGCCTTCACGAGCTTCACTTACCTGAACGCCTACAGCGTCAACGTCACCTCACAGCTCACCGCCAAACAACTCGCTGCGATCGCAGCGGTGGATGAGCCGCTGACGGTGGTGCAGTCTCCGGGCAATACCAATGACGGTTCGGCGAGCTGGAGTTACAGCGCCGCCGATGGTGCGTTCGATTTTCTTGCCTACGGCGAGATCCTGACGCTGACCTACACTGCAACCGTCGATGACGGGCATGGCGGCGTGGTGACCAAGCCAATCAAGGTCACCGTCACCGGCAGCAATGATACCGCTGAAATCACCAGCGAACCGCAGGCCGCGGCCATCACCGAACGCGCCGACACCCACGGCTCGGCAACACTGGATACCGCAAGCGGTGCGATCACGTTCGTCGATGCCGATCTGACCGACACGCACGCGGTCAAGATCACAGGCGTCAGCGCCTCCGGCGTGATGACAGGCCTCGCCAACGGCACGGTCCAGCTCAGCTGGCTGTCGCTGGGGCCGTTGAGCGATTCTACCGATGGCCTGCAGGGCTCGAAGAGCTGGTCGTTCTCGGCGCCGGATAATTATTTCGACTACCTCGCCGATGGCGAGGCGGTCACGCTGACCTATACCGTCGAGGTCGACGACCACCATGGCGGCGTCACCTGGCAGGACATCGTCGTCACCGTCAACGGCAGCAACGACGCGCCCTTGATCGCTGCTATCGCGCAGCAGGGCCTCGTCGAGCAGACCGATACCGCGCCGTTGGCGACGACGATATCAGTCACGTTCACCGATCTCGACCTGTCGGATGTCGGCCACAGCGCAAGCATCAGCGGCGCGGCGGCGACCGGCACCACCACCGGCCTTGCGCTCGACGAAACGGCGCTTATCGCGCTGGTGACGCCGGGCATGGTGACCAAAGCCGCCGGCTCCTCGGCCGGGTCGGTCGACCTGTCATTCTCGGCGGCCTCGACCGCGTTCGACTATTTGGCCGAAACCGAGTCCGTTGCGCTGACCTATACGGTCGCGATCAACGATGGCGATGGCGGGATCACGTCACAGACTTTCACGATCACCATCACCGGCACCAATGACGCGCCGGTCCTGACCGCGTCGGCTCCGTCGCTGACCACGATTACCGAAGACGACACCGCGAATGCCGGCCAGACCGTCGCCTCGTTCCTCGGAGCCAGCATTGCCGACGTCGATCACGGTGCGCTGCAAGGTATCGCAATCACTGCTACGACCAGCGCGCATGGCCACTGGGAATATTCCACTAACGGCAGCACGTTCGTCGCCTTCCCGGCGGTGTCGAGCGGCTCCGCCTTGCTGCTGGCGGCGACCGACGTGGTCAGGTTCATCCCCGACGGTGAAGATGGCGGGACGGACACGTTCACGTATGTGGCGTGGGATCAGACGACGGGCATCCATGGCACCATGGCTGATGTCTCGGCATCGGGCGGCTCCACCGCCTTCTCCGTGACGTCAAATACCGCAACGCTTACGGTGACGTCGGTCAACGACGCGCCGAGCGCGGCCGCGC
This sequence comes from Bradyrhizobium sp. SRL28, assembly GCF_018596315.1. Taxonomy (GTDB): domain Bacteria; phylum Pseudomonadota; class Alphaproteobacteria; order Rhizobiales; family Xanthobacteraceae; genus Bradyrhizobium. The sequence goes on from NZ_JAHEAG010000037.1 coordinate 61,423, forward strand.
CTGCGACGCATTACGCTGCGACTGAACAAACACCGCTGGTCATCAGCGGCACCGGCTTGCATGTCGCTGATATCGACGGCAATGGCGGCATCGAAACGGTAACCCTCTCCGTCGGCGAAGGCATTCTGGACGTCGACCTGGGTGGAAACGTCGTTTCGGTCACCGGCGACGGTACGTCCTCTGTGACGATCACCGGACTGATCGACTACATCGAAGCGCTGCTCGCCGGAAACAATTCCGGCAAGATCAGCTACAGCGCGAATTTGGACGATCCGCGCGCATCGACCAACCTGACGCTGTCCGTCAACGACGCCGGCAACAGCGGATCGGGCGGCAGCCAGACCGCCACCGCCACCGCCACCATCGCTATCACGCCGGTCAACGACGCGCCGGTCACGACCGACGATGTCGCATCAATTCCCGGAAACACGGGAAGTATCTCGGGTCACCTGCTCGCCAACGACACTGACGCCGAACAAAACACGCTTTCTGTGTCGACCGTCGTCAACGGCGTCGTGACGTCCGGTCACGTTACGGTTGATGGCACCTATGGCCGGGTTGTGATTGACCAGGCGACCGGCGACTACACCTACACGCTCGGCGTTACCTCCGCGCAGGCAGCGGCGGTGGCCGCGCTGGGTCATAATGTTACCGTGCAAGACGATTTCACCTACACCGCTTCTGACGGGACGCTCGGCGACGAAGGGCATCTCAAGGTGAGCGTCACCGGCGTCGGTGACGCGCCGGTCCTGAGCGCCGAAAGCATCAGGGTTGAGGAGAACGGAGACGCCGCGGTTACCACCACCGTTTTTGACATCAAGTTGTCTGACGACGACCAGGCTTCCGATGTGACGATCACCGCGAGTGCTTTGCACGGCACGCTTTCACCGGTGAATGTGGGCAACGTTTCGCAAATCAATACCCAGTTTGCCAACGGCATCATTTACACGCCGACGGACTACAACGGCGATACCGAGCTGAACGACATCGTCACAGTGACCGCTAGGGACGCAAATGGCCAGAGCGGCATCTTGAACTTCGTGTTCCAGCAATCCGGAGGGGATGGCGCCACGCTCGTAGGGACGGCCGAAAAGGACGTCATTTTCGCAACGGAAGGCAACGATAAGCTGACGGGCGGTGCAAGCGCCGACCAGTTCGTGTTTGCGCCAGAATCCCAATACGACCCGAGCGCCGATGAGATCACCGACTTCACGCAGGGCAAGGACCATATCGATCTCCGTGCGTTCGCCCAGTTCGTGGACGCCGAAAATATCACGGCGTGGCTTGCAAATCCCGGCCATGTGACGACCAGCAGCGGTGACAAGCTGATCACGCTCGACACCGGCGACACCATCACCCTTAAGGGGCTCGCCGCCGCCAGTCTGCATGCGAGCGACTTCATTGTGTCGCCGCATCACTAGAGCCTTTTCCGTTCCGATGGAATCGGAACGGGGCTCTAGATTTTTGCTTTGACGCGTTTTCTTGACGCGAACCGGTTTCCACTTCGCTGGAAAACGCTCTAGTATGGCGCTTCGCCACCCGCGCTAACTCAGGGATATCGATGCCATCTTCTGGCTTGTCTGGCGCCGTCAGTTAGCGAACAATCGAGGCCATGAAGCTCCGGGCCCTACCGAGATGGTTCAAGCGGCGGGTCGGCTACGCCCGGCTGCTGTGCCTGGCGCTGCTGATCGGGTTCGCAGCCCTTCGCGTCGCCGATCCGGCTCCCGTCGAGGAAATCCGGGTCAGGACCTTTGACGCGTTCCAGCGCATCGACCCGCGCCAGAAGACCGCAAGGCCGGTCACCATCGTCGATATCGACGACAAAAGCCTTGAGAAGCTCGGGCAGTGGCCGTGGCCGCGGACGCGGATCGCAGCCCTCGTCACCGAGCTGACCAGGCTGGGCGCCGTTGTGATCGCGTTCGACGCGGTGTTTTCGGAGCCCGACCGGCTCAACCCTGCCTATGCGGCCGACACGTTCCGCAATCTCGACGAGGAAACCCGCGCCAAGCTGCGTGCGCTGCCGAGCAACGACCAGGTCTTTGCCGACGCCATCAAGGCTTCCCGCGTCGTGCTCGGCGAGTCCGGGCTGCCGGAGGAAATCGCGGCCCTCGACAAGACGCTGCCGGTGACGGGCCTCGCAATGCTGGGCGAGGAACCGCAGCGCTTCATGTTCGAGTTCCCCGGCCTGCTGCGTAACGTGCCGGTGCTGGAGCATGCCGCCGCCGGGCGCGGCCTGTTCACGATCAAGCCCGAACGCGACGGCATCGTACGACGGGTGCCGATGATCATGCAGGCGCAGGGCCTGACCATGCCCTCGCTGACATTCGAGATACTCCGCGTCGCCACCGGGTCCGGCACCATTCTGATCAAGGCGGAAAAGGCCGGCATCAAGAGCCTCGGCCTCAAGGGCATCCAGATTCCGACCGACCATAATGGCCAGCTCTGGGTCCACTATGCCCGCAACGATGCCTCGATCTACGTCCCCGCGTTCAATGTGCTGGAGAAGAACGTCGCGCCCGACATGATCGCCGGCAAGCTGGTCTTGATCGGCACTTCGGCGGTCGGCCTCAACGACATCAAGACCACGCCGGTTGAGCGCGCCATGCCCGGCGTGGAAATCCATGCCCAGGTGCTCGAGACCACATTGTCCGGCGAGGTGATCTCGACGCCGATCTACGGCATCGTCGTCGAGTTCGCGACCGCGCTTCTGTTCGGACTGCTGGTGATCGCGTTCGCGCCGTTGTTCGGTCCGATCACCCTGGTCGCGCTCGGCGGGGCGTTTGCGACCGCCCTGATCGGAACGTCAGCATTTTTCTACACACAGCACAGGCTCCTGATCGACTTCACCTACCCCCTGATGTCGACCACGGCGATCTACCTGACGCTGATCTTTTCCAGCTTCGTGCGCGAGCAGCAACAGCGCAAGCAGATCCGCGGGGCCTTCGCGCAATACATGTCGCCAGTGTTGGTGGAACAGCTCGCGCAGTCGCCGGAAAAGCTGGTGCTCGGCGGGGAAGAGCGCGAGATGACCATCATGTTCTCCGACATGCGCGGATTCACATCGATCTCGGAGACCTACAAGAACGATCCGCAGGGCCTCACCGCGCTGATGAATCGCTTCCTGACGCCGCTAACCAACGCGATCCTCGCGCGCAAGGGTTATATCGACAAATATATGGGCGACGCCATCATGGCGTTCTGGAACGCGCCGCTCGACGACAAGGATCATGAGCTCAACGCCTGCGAGGCCGCGCTCGACATGCTGGAGCACGTCGACGAGCTCAATCAGGCGCGCGAGCAGGAGGCAAAGGAAGAAGGGCGCCCGTTCATTCCGCTCAATGCCGGCATCGGACTCAATACCGGCATCTGCGTGGTCGGCAATATGGGATCCGATCTCAAGTTCAACTATTCGGTGTTCGGTGACAGCGTCAATCTAGCCTCACGCCTTGAGGGGCAGTCGAAGGAGTATGGCTTCCCGATCATCATCGGCTCCAGGACCGCGTTGGCGGTCAAGGAGAGGTTCGCGATCCTCGAACTCGACTTCATCATGGTGAAGGGCAAGAAGGAGCCGGAGGTGATCTACGCCATCGCCGGCCGCGAGGACACCGCGCAGTCCGGCCGCTTCCAGCGCCTGCGCAACCTGACCATCGAGATGCTCGCCTGCTATCGCAACCGCGACTGGGAAGGCGCACTCGCAGCCATCGCGCGCGGCCGCAAGACCGACGAGGCCAATTCGCTGGAGCTGCTCTACGATCTCTACGAAGCCCGCATCCGCGGCTATCTCGAAAATCCGCCGCCGCAAGACTGGAACGGCGCCTTCGCGCTGCTGACGAAGTGAGAAGAACGTAGAATCGTAGGGTGGGCAAAGCGAAGCGTGCCCACCATTCACGACGATGCTCGGCGATAGATGGTGGGCACGGCGCTATGCGCCTTTGCCCAC
>NZ_JAHEAG010000038.1 GCF_018596315.1 Bradyrhizobium sp. SRL28
CTTTGTCTTGCGCACAAATCTTTACGAAAGCATAGGCTTCCAATCCACATCACCTTGGGAACAAGGAGACGGGGCCCATTCTCGTTACGACGTCCTTAGGGTCGCAAAGGGGACCGTTGAAAGACCGACATTCCTCTAATCGCCAATTGCTTCAACGGGGCAAGCAGGTCTGCTCATGGCACTTTTGAGACATGCCGACCGTCCGTGACGGCGTCCGCTGCCGGGGGAAAACCGGAAGTCATCAACGGAGGGCCAAACCGACGCGCTCACGCGGCCAGTGCGGTCTGCCGAAAGCGAAGCCGGGCGGCAAATGGATTGCAGATAGAGGATTCTCGATGCGTCCCGGCCTGAAGTTGGTCCGCTCGATAACGATCTCGCGAGTGTCAAGAGTCGGCCTGATAATAAGCTCGCGGCCAAAATAGTTGTAGCGCTCCGGCGTAACGGGGATTGCCTTGCCCGTGTCGGAGTTGATAGTCGCTTCGACTACCTCTTCGCGTGCGGCCTCCGCTTGATATTTCACCCGGTCGGTGTCGGGCGGGCTAGCAGGGTACTTAAAGACCCAGCACAGCCGCTTCTCGCGCCGTTCACTTGCTGGGCGATCGGGGTGCTTGCGATGCGCGGCGTCGGTGTTGCACACCGGTTCAAAGCCCGGCACGTGTCGGCCATTTTCGTTGACCGCGTTCGCTTCGGTGTTGATCGCGTCAAGGCGAGCAAGCACATTTGCAATTGCAGATGCATGTTCGTCATAAGCGCTGAGAAGTTCGGCGGCCTCGATCTCGATCGCATTGCGGGCTGCCTCGACACGTGCCCGAAAGCGATCGGCTTGGGCACGCTTCCCAGCTTCTGCTTCGGCCGCGAGTGCGTCGGCATGCGCCTTTTCAAGTTCGGCAACGCGGGCCTCGGCTCGATCTGCGGCGCGGCGTTGCGCCTGATACTCTGCCTCGGCCTTGATGTGTTCGGCATCGCTCATGGTTGAGAGGCCAGCCAATGCGGCTCCGCGCTTGACGATGCCGTCGGCGTGTTCGGCGCGCGCTTTTTCGAGTTCGGCGGCGATAGCGGTGGAAGTCGGGGTCTTCTTTCCGAAGATGTGGTTCAGGATTTTCATTACCGGTTAGCCTCGATGGTTCTGGAAAGCTTCAGTTGCGCGGAGCCATTCTGAATAGGTCCGAGCTTCGATGGCATGCGCGCCGACAACGTCGGCGGTCATACCCAGCCTGACCATCTGGCGCGTGTAGGCATGGCGTTCCTTTGCGACGGCGTAGGCGGCGGTTGCTTCCCGCGCGTTTTTCAAGAGTTCTTCGCGGCGAGTCATGCGGCGTCTCCACCCGCTGCGAGCCAAGCGTCGAGTTCGTCGGCAGGATACGCGGGGCGATCCCCGATCTTCAGGAAGGGCGGACCCATGTCGCGCGCCGCAAGGTTACGCATGGTCTTCGCACAGCGGCCAACCCGCTTTGCGGCCTGCGTTCGAGAGAGGAAAACTTTGGACATGACATCTCGTGAAAAAACGCTGACGTGACGGAAGAGAGTGAACGTCACGCCAGCTAGTTGCCCGGCGTTACTTGCTGATGGACCTCGGCAAGTAACAGTCCCAAACTAGGAAATATCGGGACCACGAAAGAGTCCGATCCGGTCGCCCCTAAGTCGCTGAAGTCGCGACTTCGTTAGTTCGCTGGCTCGTCGTGTTGTCGTTGTGGTGGTGCAATCCCCGCGCGTCGTGTTCAGCCAGCACGGCGGCACGATCGTCCGCACGCAAGCGGAGGAGCTTCTGCTCGACTCCGATATCGATCATCGCAGCCCAGGTTTGGGGGATGTTCATTCTCAGCTTGAGCGCGAGCGCGGTAAGTTCACCCGCGAGCTCGGGCGGTAGTGCTTCAAGAGCAGGGACAGGGACAAAGCCGAACCCAAGCGTTGCCAGCGCCGCCTCAAGGCTTTCCAAGCCGGGCCGGTTCTTACGTCGCCACGCCTTCGTAGTTGCCCGGCGGACCCCACTTCGCTCTTCCAGCGAGTCATACGTCACGCGTTGTCGCGCCATTTCTGCGAACACGAGCTTCACATGCGGCCCGACATGATCGGGCATCGTAACGGTGCGCGGGTTCTTGCGGCGCTTCCGGGTGGGCGGTGAAATTAGCGCGGTGCGGAAGTCGGGCGGATAAAGCGGGCTAGCGGACATCGGGCGAATCCTGATGTAATTGAATGCCTTCAGGATCGGACGAAAGAGCTACTGCGCTACAGTCCATTGCAATCACCCTCGCGCGTGGCCCCGCATCGCAGCCACGAGACGATCCGAGAACAAAAAGTCACTTTTGAAATTTTGTATCTACCAGTGGCCGGTGGTCGCACGTCACCCGCAACGGGGGAGGGCCTTGGAAGGACCCAAATCGAAAGAACGCTACAGAAAGACGCAGTTCACGAGCAGACAGAAGGCGACCAAACGAACGATGCCACTATACCTCTACAATTCAACGCTCCAGTGGTCGTGCCGCTAATGCTCTGAATTTCCTTCCGCTTCCGGCGAGATAAGGGACATTGCCGGACTTTCTGCTGGCCCGGCCCCCGTCGCGATTAACCCGCAAGAGACATCAAATTTCATCCACAGACCATTGCAGGTGCTATAAAGTTGTCATCAAGTGGACCGTCGGGGGCCGATGACGCAGAAACACGACGTGGGAATTACGCGCGCACAGCAAATCGAAGCGGCGCTTCGCGAGAGCGAGCAACGATTGCGTTGGCTGGCTTCCATTGTTGAATCTAGCGACGACGCGATAGTTAGCAAGAATCTCGATGGCGTTATTACAAGCTGGAACAGCGGTGCTGAGCGCATCTTCGGCTACTCTGCCAGCGAGGCCATTGGTCAGCCCATTACACTTGTGATCCCTCAGGATCGGCAAGGCGAAGAACGTGAGATTTTAACGCGCATCCGACGAGGGGAGCGCGTCGACCATTTTGAGACCATTCGGCAACGCAAGAACGGCGTAATGATCGTCGTGTCGCTGACCGTTTCTCCTGTCAAAGATGCAAACGGAAGAATCGTCGGCGCATCAAAGATTGCGAGAGATATTACTGAGCAGAAGAAAAATCAGGAGCTGATCGTGATTCTGGCACGGGAGGCCGAGCACCGCAGCAAGAACTTACTCGCGAACGCGTTGGCAACTGTCAATCTTTCTCAGTCGAGCTCGCCAGAAGGTCTCAAAGAGATAATCGCTGGACGCATACAGGCACTTGCAAATGTTTGCTCGCTTTTCGCGGCAACGCGTTGGATCGGTGCGGAGATATCGGAGATTGCGACACAGGAACTAGCTCCTTATTTCGATGGAAAGCGAACGTTGATAGATGGTCCACAAACCCTGTTAGCGCCAGACGCCGCTCAGGCAGTTGCGGTAACGTTGCATGAACTAGCGACCAACGCCGCGAAATACGGTGCTTTGTCCGCGCCCGGCGGCCAAGTCCGCTTGGAATGGTCACACGTAGCTGACGGTCGATTACGACTGCGCTGGACGGAGACGGGCGGTCCAGTCGCGCACAAACCTACGCGAAAGGGACTTGGTAGCCGTATCATCGAACAAATGATCGTCCAGCAAAAGGGGGAAGTTCGGTTTGACTGGCGCAAAGACGGGCTTGTTTGCGAAATCAAGGTGCCGTTGTGAGGATGTCCGTTGTTGGCCCATCGCGTCATCTCGCTGCGATGCGGAATTTCATCGCTACCGGGGCATAGCGGACTCTCGCGAGCCGTCAGCTCGGTCGATTTATGGGTTCACGGCCTAGCTAGGTCGTCAAAGAACGCAGCGATCGTTTCCAGTGCCGGTGAAAATACGTTTGCGAACTTCAGGCGGCCTGCCGCCTCCCGACCGATCTTGACGAAGGCGGCGCGCGACGGCATCCGCTCAACTTCAAGGCTCGCCAACGGCCCCAGCCGCTCTTCCAGCCACACCCGGAGGGCGGGGGGGGCGCCGGGCAGCGCACCGGGGAGAAAATAGCCGGTGTAACGCTTCTGGCCGGGTCCTGCCTTCTGGTAGGAGAATTTGCGAACGGGGGAGGAGTCGGTGGAATCTCTAATAAGAGACTCTATAGAGAAACCACCGACTCCTCGCGCACCCCAATCCGTCGTTCCGAACGCCAGGTTGGCGTCCCGACTGTTGGTCAAGATCACACCCACTGCAGCCATATCGGCTTCCGCGTTGGGGGCCACGTCCGCCCATTGCAAAGACTCGTGAACCGGGATCGGCAACGGCACGTCGCAGACAATATCCAGCCAACACGACACAGCGCGCCTATGGGGCCGCAGACGCCCATAGGCCTGACTGAGCTCGCCATTGGTGATCCGCCACCGTAGCGCCTCGGCAATCGGTTCGGGGTGGTGATCCACCGTGGCCGCGACAACCGAGCCATCGGCAAGTTGGATACCGCCCGGACGTTTATCGAAGAAATGACCTTCGCCACCGGAGACCGGCCGACCGGCGAAGACCGACGCCATAGCTTCAACGGCGGAGCGTTTGGGGGCGGGACGCCCAATCACGATCAGCCCGGCAACCGTTTGCATGTCGTTCATACCAGCCAGCGCACCAAAGTGCCGCGCGACAACGTTGGCCGGAAGCTGCCCGCCGATCCTCTCAAGCAACCCTTTGTAGGTGATGACCCCGATCCGGTCAGGTGCGGCCAATGCTGCCCGGAGCCGAATGAACCGGACAACGTCCAGCACGTTGCGCCGCTTGGGACCCTGCCATAACCCGAGCTTTCCCATACTGACCGGGGCGCCGATGATCTGCCGCACCCGGACGTGCTCCGGCCACTTGGCGGCAACGTCCGGCTGTTCGGTCACAAACGGAGTACAGCCGGGCGTTTCGATCTCGCCGAGTGCCATCGCGATCAGCGAAGCCGGCGGCGCAGTGGCGTCGAGGACCAACGTCGGCGCATCACGCCATGACGAATGCACCGTCCGCAGCGGTGTTACGGAAACCTTGCTGCCTGCCACATTAATCCGTCCCGAGTGTGATCGGTCGCCAATGGTGGCCTCGATCTTCCATTCTTCGAGAAAAGTCGCGATCTCATGCCAAAGCGTCCCGGCATCCCGTGCCAGCTTGTTCCGGGCTGTATGACGATAGGCGACGGTCTTGAGTTCGCTTTCCCGCATGTCGGGGCGCAAGATCGAAGAAGTGACGCGGCGTTGTTCAAGCCAGCCGACCGCGTAGGCGTCTTCAGCATCGATCCCGTGGTTGATCAGCGCGGCGCGGGACAGCGGCCCGTCACCGTTCTTCTTGATCGCAGCGGCAAGCCGCGTCCGAAAGCGCGTTACTGCGTCGTGGTCGCCGTCACTACAGCCTTCGATCTTGGATTCGAGCAGCGCGGCGACATCAATGTGCAGCGTATCGCCGATTGCGACGTCAATGAACGACTCATCAATCACAACTGCATCTGGCGGGAAAATGAAGTCCGGACGCTTCGTATACAGCAACGCCGCCGGGATCACCCAAACCAACGGACGTGCCTCGCGCTGGCGTTCCATGCCGCACCCTTTGGCAAGCGGGCAGCGGACAATCTCGTTATCGATCCTGCGCTCGCAAATGGAGTCCCGGACACTGACGCCAAGATTACGCGCGGCTTTATAGGCCGGGAGGTTGCGACACATTGCATAGTCAGGTGCGCGCGGATCGGGACGTTCATAGCCGCGATAGACTTCGGCCTTGATGCCAGACGCGGCGAAGTCCCCTGCAATCTGTTCCGCGAGGTCATGGCGCGGAACAACATAGATGATGCGCCGACCAAGCCGGGCTTGCTTGGCGGCGCCCTCACGCGCAGCGTGGGTCTTGCCGATACCGGCTTCCGACCGCACCACCGTGACAGGATGCACCGGCAGAATCAGCGGCGGCTTGAGCGCCGCACCATTCCTGACAGCGATGCCGTTCAAAATAGTGTCGGCAAACTCAGGTCCGGTTATCGTCCGAAGGCGCGCAGTGGCGTCTTCAAGACTGACCCGATTGTCATGGTACGTTGCCCGCACCACCGGCATCGGGTCGGGTGCATCGGTCCAACCGATCTGCTCGCGGAGCCAGACGAATGCTTTGGTGTTATCGCGGTCGAAGAGACATTCTGCGACAAGCGTTACATCGTTGTAGCCTCGGCCGCCGTGATCAACGATTTCGCCGCTATCGCGGATTGAAAGGCTCAGACCACGCTTGCCCCGCCTGCCGCTACCGGACTGGCGGAAGCTCGCCACCGCCCGCCAGCCGCCCGACACGCGGCGCAACCTTTGTAGGTCAAGCAGCGGCAGCCACTTGTAGCGCGCAGCCCTCGCGGCAAGGTCAAAGTCACGATCTACGCCCGCCGCATCACGGGACCGCACAGGCCGTCCTACAGCCTCGCCGCGCGGTTGCGCGCGCTCGTGAGCTTCCCAACCGAACCGCCGCAATACACCTTCTATCGCAGAGGCATGCGTGCCGGTGAGCGCCGGAAGGTCAGCAAGCGGAGTGTTGAGCAACGTCCGTTCGGTGGTCCACTCATAGGGCCGACCGGTATCGGGATGGACAGAAGGCGGCAGGACGGTTTGCTTGCCGCTGGCCAGGAAGTCGAGCAAGCCGCGCTTTTCGGTGGTGCGGTAGTTCCTTGACGGCAACGGCTCGGTGGCACGAAAGAAAGCTGTGAGTCCCTTGCGGCCTTTCTTCGCGACCAAGACAAGCGGCAGCACCTCAAGCAGGGGCGCAATCAGCGCGTCGTCGTCAATATCGACCGCAACGAGACCACCGAATCCGCAGGCGATGCCGACGCCCGCACCCGACCACCTTGACCAATGTTCGATGATCTTGGGATGCGCCTGCCGTTCGCAGAACACATGCCAACCCTTGAGGCGATACCACTCAGGCTCGCCGTCGCGGTTAACGTCGAGCTTGCTCGGTTCCTTGCCTTTCGGATTCCAGTCATGTGGACCCCACTCGCCAATCGGCAGCGGCGAATAGCCGTGCGCGATCAACCGAGGGGCCGTCAGAGCAAAAGGTGAGGCCATCGCTCAGAGCCAGAGCGCTGCGATATGCTGCCAAAGTGAGCGGTGGGGGTCCGACCAGAACAGGTCGCGCGTTGCTTCTTGAATCTGGTCGAGCGAGAACAGCCGTTCCAAACCCGGAATTTCGGTGTTGCGGAAGAACACGCTGCCGTCCTCGAATACGCGCATTTCGTAGTCGCGGTGCAAGGCGGTACGCATATATTTTTCGTGCCGCCGCGCCGCTGCAAGAACGGCGTCTGCAGTGATCGGGAGGCTATTGGATTGTCCTCTCCTCACCGAAGAATCGTGGTATTGTGCGCTCACTCTCTTCATTCCTTCCGTTGACCCGGTATGCTCTCCCAAGCATGCCGGGTTTTTCTTGTTTATGAGGCGCTCACACCGCCCGGCGCGATGCAGTTGGCTTGCATGAAGAGCGCAAGGTCTTCACGCCGATACCGGGGCGAGCGTCCAATGCGAACATAGGCAGGGCCATAGCCCTCGCGTCGCCAACGTGCGAGCGTAATGACTGATTTTCCGAGGAAGTCGGAGACTTCAGCCTCGGTCAGAAGATTGATGTTCATGATCTTGCTCCAATCTAGGTGCGAGTAGGTGCGACCATCTTTGAAGGGTTGCGATGGATTTGTCGGGGGTGTTTCGGTATCCCTTCAGGAGAACGCTCGGCTTAGGCAACCCCCACCGCTCACGCGGAGGGCGCCGCGTGTCGTTGTTGAGGTTTTGTTGAGGGTAGGGCCGCCGGACGGCGATTAGACGTTGGCTTCGAGCCAATCCGCATAGTGCCGCAGCGCCGTAGCTGCGAGCTTGGCATCCGTCACACTCAACGTTACCTCGCTCGTCTCGCTCGTCTCATCAAGGACTTTGGCGAGTTCGGCAGCGTGGTCGGCTTCATTCAATTCGGGCATGGCTTCCTCACGCTGCGCGCTTGCTGATGGCGTCGCTCACCATGCGAGCCCGAAAGGCTTCGATTTCGTCGGAATCCCAATAACGTCGATTGCGCATGATGGTCGGTTTCGGAAAGCCGAGACCTTCATCGTTCAGCCACCGCCACAACGTCATCGAGCAGATGTCGCCGAACATCGCTCGGACATCTTTGGCGGAGAGGAGTCTTCCAGACATTTATGCGAGTCCTTGTGCTAGTTGGTGATGCACAAGGGATAACGATGGGCAGGGGTCACAGTCGCGGTAGAAAACGACCGCCGGACTTTACCCCAAAATCAACGGACGATCCGTTGTCGCGTTGGATGGTCCGTTGCTATCCGTTGCGCTTTATGCGCTTCCAAATCTTGTCGATGGAGTCAACACCCAGCCATACGCCCTTTTGTGCTGCTACAGCAGCTTGAGCGGCTCCAACTTTCATGCCGCTGTTTACCCGGCTGAGGACAGCCCAAAAAATCTGGTAGTCGCGCCATTCATCTTGCAGCGATCCGATAGGATTTCCGCCGCCATCACCTCGCCATGCTTGACCTAGTTCTTCAGATCGGAACCGAACTGGGGGAGCTCCCACTTCGGCTTGAATTGCCTTCTCAGCGACGTCGCTGATGCAGGCCGCGAACCGATCAATCTCAGCCTGGATTACATCCGGCACAGCGTGCGAGTGCTGGCGGGCGAGACTATACGCACGCCATGCCGCAGCGGCATTGCGCGTGCGGTCAAAATAGCTCGTCAGGTCCGCGATTTCGGAAGCGACAAGATCGGGGAGGGGAGCCATGGGTCAGGCGCTCATTGGCGTCGTAACAATCGGCAGCCACTTCCAACCTTCGTATTTGTCGCCAGTCTGCCGCAGATGGGTGTAGCGTTTGAGGCTCGTCCATGACCGATGCCCTGAGACGGCAGCGACGTGCGGGATGTTAAGCCCGGTTTCAAAGAGGCGCGAGATGCCGTCATGACGGAGGTCATGGAAGTGAAGGCGCTTTTCGTCGAGCATATCTTCGGTGTTGATCCCGAGAAACAAGCACGCCCGCGTGAACGCCGCGCCTATCGCGTCGGTCGAGTAGGGGAAGATGCGATCATCGATGCGAGGCATCGCCTTTGCGATGGCAAGTGCTGGCTGGGGCAGGTCGCACCACGTATGGTTTCCGACTTTCTGGCCGGGGTGCTTCATGTCGCGGACTAGCACCCGCGAATGCGCTTCGTCGAAGTCTGCCCACTCGATCCGCGTGATCTCTTCCTGCCGACGAGTCGAAAAAACGGCAAAGGCGGTGATGCGGTCCATGGGCGAAGACTCCCGCCGCCGTCGCGTCCGATCTCCGAAGTGCGACATGATCAAGTCGAGTTCGTCCAACGAGGGCCTGCGGTCGCGCTGCTTGGATTTTCCCGTAAGCCCCAACCGGCCGGTGACTGTGAAGGCATCGGCCATGGCCTGCGGATTTAGCGGATACTTCCAAGCCGGGGCGGCGATGGCGAATACCGCGCCAAGGTGGCTGAGATAGTTCGCAATCGTTGCAGGCGTCCGGCTGCCATCGGCCGCCAGTTCCCCCGCAAAGCCGACTATGTCGTCGCTGCCGATCTTCTCGCAGTCCATGTTCGCGATGTCGTAGTCCTTAATGGACCGAAGCACCTGTGCCTTGGTGCGCCCGATCTCCTTGAGGCTTTCGTCCGTATACCGATCGATCGCCTGCGCGAGCGTGACCCGCTTGGACCCAGCTCGCTCGATCGCCCCGGGAACCGACAGCTCCGTCTCGCGCTTCTTGATCCAAGAGTCAGCCACTGCCCTGCGGTCAAAAGTCTGCGCCTCCCGCAGGACGACCTTGCCGCCCCTTTTCTTAAGGACTTGGGCCGTGTAGCCAGTGGTGCCATCCTTACGGCGGCGAGCAACTATGGTTCCCATCGGTACGACATTCCAGTTTGAGTACGACATTGTCGTACCAAATAGAGAAAAACAGTCAAAGTCGGTCAAGGATAATCTAGATATAGTGGGTGATCAAGCCGGCCGATTTTACGTTGTCTTGGAGTTATAACATTGTTTTATAAGGGTAATTCCAAACAAAATGGATATTCTAGATTTAGTGTAGCACCCATGATGGATTGGACGCACCGCCTTCGCCATGGCAGATGCGCGTGCCCAAACGCCCATCAACGAACGTGGCGCGAACAAATCACGATTGGTTTCTGTGGCGGTAGCTGAGGCGGTATCAAATCGTCACCCTTCAGAAACGTAATAAGCTCCTGTAATGACTGGTGGGCCCGGCAGGACTCGAACCTGCAACCAGACCGTTATGAGCGGCCGGCTCTAACCATTGAGCTACAGGCCCCGCCGCGAGCGGCCGAAAGAGGCGGCCGGCAACGGTGCTGGCATCGTTTACAGGCATGACAGCGATACGGCAATGCCGGGTTGGGAGCCAAGAACAGGCTTTCATCAGGCTCCGCGCTTGCTTACAACCTCCGTTGCATCATCCGTCACCGAACGCTTGAGGCTAGAAATGAAACTCGCTGGGATCGTCTGGGCCGGCCTGCTCCTGTTCGTCGGCGCCGCCGCGGCGCAGGAGGGAGGCAAGGCCATTACCAAAAACACAATCAGCACCCAGATAAGCCTTGGGACCGCGACGCCGGGCGGCGGCTTCCCGGTCTATGGCAATGCGTTCGCGGAAATCATGAACGCCGCCGATCCGGGGCTCTCGATCGAGCCGCGCAATACCAAGGGCTCCAGCGAAAACATCCCGCTGCTGGAATCCGACCAGCTCGACATCGCGCTGGTGGCCGGCGAGCCCTCCTACGAAGCCTTCATGGGCATCGGGCGGGCGGCAACGAAACTGAAGATCCTCACCGCGATGTATTCCAGCCCCGGCATGTTCGTGGTGCGCGCCGATAGTCCCTACAAGACGATCAGGGATCTGGTCGGCCAGCCGGTCGCCTTCGGTGCCAAGGGTTCTGGCCTGCCGATCCTGTCGCGCTACATCCTCGATGGCATCGGCCTGAAGCAGGACGAGGATTTCAAGTCGATCTATCTCGACCGCGCCGGCGACGGCCCCGCCATGGTGCAGGACGGCCGCGCCGCCGCGCTGTGGGGCGCGGGCATCGGCTGGCCGGGTTTTGCTACCATGGCGCAGGCGCCGGGCGGCGCACGGTTTATCGCGCCCGACGCCAGCGAGATTGCGCTCGTCCGCGCCAAGCACACGTTCCTCAAACCGCTGACAGTGCCCGCCAACAGCTATCCGAATCAGCCGGCGGCCATCGATTCCATCGGTTCATGGAGTTTTGTTCTGGCGCGCGAAAGCCTGCCCGATGACGTCGCCTACCGGCTGGCGCGCACGCTGCACGGGGCTGAGGCGGCGCTGTGCAAGAAGCTGCCACAGGCTTGCGAGACCACGGCCGCGAACACGGTTGCGGCGGCGCCGAACGCGGCGCTGATCCACCCCGGGGTGATGAAGTATTTCAGGGAGGCGGGGGTGGTGAAATAGGCGAATAGCGAATGGCGAGTAGCGAATGGTTTCACCACTACTACTCGCCACTCACTACTCGCCATTCGCCTCTTATTTCTTCGCCATCGCGCACGCCGGATCGGGCGGGCCGAACGCTTCATCGCCGGGAATCTTGGCGAGGATCTGATAGTAGTCCCACGGATATTTCGATTCCTCCGGCTTCTTGACCTGCACCAGCCACAGGTCATGTACCATCAGATTGTCCTCGCGCAGTTTGCCGTTGCGGGAGAAGAAATCCTCGATCGGCTTTTCGCGCATCTTCGCCGCCACTTTCAGCGGTTCGTCGGTGCCGGCTTCCTTGATGGCGTTGAGATAGCTGATGACCGAGGAATAGACGCCGGCCTGCCACATCGTCGGCATCCGGTTCATCTTGGCGAAATAGCGTTTTGACCATTCGCGGGTCTTGTCGTCCATGTCCCAGTAGAACGAGGTCGTCAGCAACAGGCCCTGCGCTGCCGGCAATCCCAGCGAATGGATATCGGTGATCAGCGCGAGCAATGCCGCCATCTGCTGGCCGCCCTTGAGCACGCCGAACTCGGCGGCGGTCTTGATCTCGTTCATGTTGTTGGGCGGACCGGCGGCGATGCCGATGATCTTGGCTTTTGAGGCCTGCGCCTGCAGTACGAAGGACGACAGGTCCGGGGTCGCGAGCGGCGGCCGCACCGAGCCCAGCACCTTGCCGCCATTGGCGGTGACGACGCTGGAGGCGTCGCGTTCGAGCGCGTGGCCGAACGCATAGTCGTCGGTGATGAAGAACCAGCTATCGCCGCCGCGCTTCACCACCGCCTGCGCGGTGCCTGCGGCGAGCGAACGGGTGTCGATCACCCACTGCATCGCGTAGGGCGAGCAGAATTTGCCGTGGAAATCCGCGGCCAGGGTCGAATGCGTGATGAACAGCTTCTTCTTGTCATTGGCAATGTTCTGCACCGCAAGGCCGACCGCGGAGACCGGAACGTCGACGATCAGGTCGACCTGATCGACGTCATACCAGCGCCGCGCAATCGCGCCGCCGATGTCGGGCTTGAGTTGATGGTCGCCGACGATGATGCTGATCGGCTTGCCCAGCACCTTGCCGCCGAAATCGTCGATCGCCATTTGCGCTGATGTGACCGAGCCCTGGCCGGTCGGCGTCGCTGCCGGACCGTTCATGTCGGTGAGGACACCGATCTTGACCACATCGTCTGAAACTTGCGCGAGCGCGGCGGTCGACGCCAGCATCGCGGCCGCGAGAATTCCCAGCCTGGATAGGTTCCTGGCGAACATCCTGTCTTCTCCTCCCTGGAATCGGCGCGTTGGCCGCTGGTGCTTTGAGGCGGTTGCTCCGCCAATTGGTCTCATGTGCAACTATTTTGCCCCGGCGTCAACTTGGCCGAATGGAAGGCTCACCTGCGAGCGGTACCCGGTTCTGTTTATTTCCGGCCCGATTCAGGGCATAGCCGAGCCATGACCTCGCTCCAGCGCCTGCCGACCTCGCTGACACCGCTCGACATGGCGCTCGACGCCCTGCTGAACGGAGTGGAACCGGTCGCGCCGGTGGAATTAACGCTCAAGGAAGCGCTGCGTTGCATCGCTGCCGGGATGCCGCCGCTTCCTGCCTATCCGCCGCGCGACATTGCTGCGGCGGATGGTTACGCCTTTTGCGCACGCGATCTCGTCGGCGCATCCTCCTATTCGCCGCTGCTCTTGTCGGCGCCGCCGGTTTGGGTCGAGGTTGGCGATTCCCTCCCGGAGGCTTGCGACTGCGTGCTTGATTCCGATTCCGTCGACTTGTCTGGCCCGATGCCGCAGGTGTTGGCGGAGGCGATTCCGGGGCAGGGCGTGCGCCGGGCCGGCGGCGATATTGCGGCCGGTTGTCCCGTCGTGGAAGCCGGGCGGCGCGTGCTGCCGCGCGATCTCCTGATCGCGCGCACTGCTGGAATAGAGCGCTTGAACGTCCGCCGTCCGCGGTTGCGCATCGTCAATGTCCCCGGTGGCAGCGTGACGGCGGAACTGATCGCGGAGAGTGCGCAAGCCACTGGCGCCGACACCGTCTGCTTCACCGCCGCAGGCCGCGATGCCGGATCGATTGCGGCTGTGCTCGATGACGGCGCGTGCGATCTGCTCCTGGTCGTCGGGGGCTCGGGCGTCGGACGCACCGACGCGGCGGTGACGGCATTGGCCGCGCGTGGGGAAGTTCGTGCGTACGGCATTGCCCTGCAGCCCGGCCGCACCTCGGCCGTCGGGCGCCTCGGCAAGACGCCCGTCGTCGTGCTGCCGGGCGCGCCGGATCAGGCCCTTGCGGCATGGTGGACGCTGGCGCTTCCCGCGGTCGATCGCCTCTCGGGTCGCCACCCGCGCAAAACAGTCAATTTGCCGCTGGCGCGCAAGATTGCATCTGGCGTCGGCATCGCCGAGATCGTGTTGCTGGAACGCAAGCAGGATATGTGGTCCACGCTGGCGGTGGGCGAATTGTCGCTGGAGGCGATTGCCCGCGCCGAAGCCTGGCTCGTGGTATCAGGCGGCTCGGAAGGATTTGCGGCCGGAGCGCCGGTCGATGCCTATATGTTGCGGGACTGATATGAGTTCGGGAATGATCAATACGCCCTCACCGAAGGATCGCGACAATAGCGAGCAGGACCAGTTCCTGACGATCCTGTCGCGCGAGGATGCGCTGGCGCGTTTCGAAGCCGCCTTGTTCCCGCGTGCGGTGCCGGCAGAAAAGCGACCGCTCGCCGCCGCGCTCGGCTGCGCGCTTGCCGAGGACGTCGTCGCGCCGATCGACGTGCCGCCGTTCGACCGCTCCAATGTCGATGGCTTTGCGGTGCGCTCGGCCGATCTCGCTGCTGCCGGTGAGGCTTCACCGGTGCGCGTGATGCTGAACGACGAGGTGATCGCCTGCGGCACCGCGCCGACGCGGCCGGTATTGTCGGGGACGGCTACGGCCATCGCGACCGGCGGTTCGGTGCCGCGCGGGGCGGATGCCGTCGTCATGGTCGAGCATACGCAGCCGGCGGGACATCGCGCGATCGAAATCCGTCGCGCTGCGTCGCCCGGACAATTCGTGTCCTATGCCGGTTCCGATATCGCCCGCGGCGAGGCGCTGCTGCGCGCCGGCACCGTCATCGGCTCGCGCGAGATCGGCATGCTGGCGGCCTGTGGTATCGCGCATGTAAGCGTCGCGCGCCGGCCGCGCGTCGCTATCATCTCCACCGGCGACGAACTGGTGCAGCCCGGCCAGCCGCTGCGGCCGGCCGCGATCTACGACACCAACGGCGCGATCGTCACCGCGGCGATCTCGGAGAACGGCGGCGAGGCGCATTTTTTCGGCGCTATCCCCGACGACGAAGCGCAACTCGAATCCGAGATGCGCAAGGCGCTGGAAGCCAGCGACATGCTGGTGCTGTCCGGCGGCACGTCGAAGGGCGCAGGCGACGTGTCCCATCGTATCATCGGCCGGCTCGGCAAGCCCGGCATCATCGCCCATGGCGTGGCGCTCAAGCCCGGCAAGCCGCTGTGCCTGGCGGTGTGCGACGGCAAGCCCGTCATTATCCTGCCGGGATTTCCGACCTCGGCCATGTTCACCTTCCACGACATGATCGTGCCGGTGTTGCGGCGGATGGCGGGCCTGCCGCCGCGTTCGGACGCCAAGGTCAACGCACGCGTACCGGTGCGGATCGCCTCCGAACTTGGCCGCACCGAGTTCGTCATGGTGTCGCTGGTCGAAGGGTCGGACGGGTTGATCGCGTACCCAACAGGCAAGGGCTCCGGCGCCATCACCTCCTTTGCGCAGGCCGACGGCTTTCTGCGCATCGATGCGCTGGCCGATCAGATGCCGGCCGGCAGCGAGGCCGAGGTGACGCTGTTCACGCCGCATGTGCGGGTGCCGGATCTCGTCATCGTCGGCAGCCACTGCACCGGGCTCGATCTCGTCACGGCGCCGCTGGGGCATGCAGGCCTTGTCGTACGCTCGATCGCCGTCGGCAGTCTCGGTGGGCTCTCGGCCGCCAAACGCGGCGAGTGCGATTTTGCGCCGATCCATTTGTTCGACGAGAAGACCGAGACCTACAACACGCCCTATCTCAGTGACGGACTCGAACTGGTGCCGGGCTGGCGGCGCATGCAGGGCATCGTATTCCGCAACGGCGATCGGCGTTTCGAAGGCTTGAACGCGGAAGATGCGGTCCGCGCCGCGCTGGCCGATCCCGCCTGCATCATGGTCAATCGCAACCAGGGCGCGGGCACGCGGATCCTGATCGACCGGCTGCTCGGCGGCGCGCGTCCGGACGGCTACTGGAATCAGCCGCGCTCGCACAATGCGGTGGCGGCTGCGGTCGCACAGCACCGCGCCGACTGGGGCATGACCATTGCGCCGGTCGCGCATGCGTCAAACCTGGGTTTCATTCCCTTTGCCGAAGAGCATTATGATTTCGCGCTGGTGAAGGCGCGGAAGCAGCGGCCGGCGGTGCAAGCCTTCCTCGATGCGCTGGCCTCGGAAGCGGGACGCGCGGCGCTAAAGCAGGCGGGCTTTCGTCCGGCCTGACGCGCGACATCTAAGAAGCCGTCACAGAAACGGCTCGGGCAGGGACGGGAATGGCAAGACCGCTATCGATTGCGATCATCGGCGCCGGCATGGGTGGGCTCGCGACCGCCGCGGCGCTACGGCGGGTCGGCATCGAGGTCACGGTCCACGAACAGGCGACGCAATTCGCGCGGTTAGGCGCCGGCATTCAGATCGGCTGCAATGCCATGAAGGTGCTGCGCGGGCTGGGACTGGAAGCGCGACTGCGCGCGCAGTCGTTCTATCCGCGCTCCTGGAACAACCGCGACTGGCGCACCGGCGAAGTCAAATTCGATATGATCTTCGGCGAAAGCGCCGAGCAGAAGTTCGGCGCACCCTATCTGCTGGCGCATCGCGGCGATCTGCATGCGGCGCTTGCCAGCGCCGTTCCCGATGCCTGCATCAGGCTCAACCATAAACTGGTCGACCTTGACGAGACCGGCGAGGGTGTGCGGCTCACGTTTGCCAACGGCGCAACTGTAACAGCCGATGCCGTGGTTGGCGCCGATGGGATCCATTCCCTCGTAAGAGACATTCTGTTCGGCACCTCGCCGGTCAGCTTCACCGGGCGCATCGCCTATCGCACCACTTATCCCGCTGCATTGCTCGGCGGCGAAAAGATCGACGATTGCACCAAATGGTGGGGCGAGGATCGGCACATCGTCATCTATTACGTCAAGCCGGACCGCAGCGAGATCTACCTCGTCACCAGCCAGCCGGAGCCGGATTTCCGGATCGAGTCCTGGTCGGCAAAGGGCGACGTGAGGGAATTGCGCAAGGCATTCATCGGCTTCGACCGCCAGGTCGAGCAGGTGCTGGCCGCGTGCCCCGATGTGCACAAATGGGCGATCGTCGATCGCAATTCGCTGGAGCGATGGGCGGATCGCAACGTCACGCTGCTCGGTGACGCCTGCCATCCGATGACGCCGTACATGGCGCAAGGCGCGGCGATGGCGATCGAGGACGCCGCCGTGTTGTCGCGCTGCCTTGATGGTGTGGAGCGGGAAGGCGTTGCGGATGCATTTCGCCGCTTCGAGGCGACGCGCAAGGAGCGCACAGCGCGCATCCAGCAGACCTCGCGCGCCAATACCTGGCTCAGCGGGAAGACCGATACGGACTGGGTCTACGGCTACGACGCCTGGACCGTGCCGCTGGCGGCGTAGGTTTCGCTCAACCCTGGACGCGCAACAGCTCGCTGATGATCCGTGGCTTCATCCAGCCGACATTATCCACGATCTCCCTGCGCAGGGTGTCGTGCTCTGCCTCGTATTGCTCCCGGGTAATGCCCTGGCCGCCTGTCGCCGTAACTCCGAATGCTTCCAGCGCGAGGTCATGGCGTTGCTTCCAGTCGATCACGCGCTTGGTCATGACTTCCGTGATCGCCGGCACCATACCGGGATGGCCTGCCAGGTCACAGGCCTCCTTGGTACGTACATCCCCTGCCAGCATGAGTACGTTCCACTCGTCGAACCCTATGAGCTTCATCTGGGCGTACAGAAACGCACCATGTTCGCCGTCCCAGATCGTGTGGTCGATGACGAGAAAAGGCACGGCATGGCAATAGCCATGGCGCATCGTCATGTCGCGGTTGAAGGCCTCGGTGCGCTCATGTAGCCGCTGCTTGGCTGCAGCGAAGAGGGCGATATAGTCCTCTGCCGTCGGCAGGATGTTGCGCGCATCATCCGGGGCAAAGCCAACTTCCCGCAGGAACTGGCCGATCTTTGGATCGTCCCAGAGCTCCCTGGAGAAGACGCGGGTCACACCGTCTGCGTCCGGTGTCGCGCGCATTGTCTCCTTGAATTCGGTAAAGCTTTGCGGCTTCCTGCGTCCGAATATTGCCATGCTGGCCTCGCGCCCAATCTAACGCGAACCCTATGGGCAAGCACATTAAATTGCATTTAATCTGAATCTGAAATCACGACCGAATTCTTCAATCTCCAGGTAGTTAAGTGCTTGCTAACCCTATGGTGAGGCGCGCGGTAACGCCGCGCGTTGCCGGACGGTGCTGTGCATCGCCCGGCAAACCACGAGGGTTTCTCAGACGTTCAGATTCATCCACACCGCCTTCGGCTCGGTGAAATTCTCGATCGCGGCCGAGCCATGTTCACGGCCGAAGCCGGAATCCCGCACGCCACCCCATGGCAACCGCACGTCGGTATAGCCATAGGTGTTGATCCAGACCGTGCCGGCATTGGCCTTCTTCGCAAAGCGCTGCACGCGTCCGATATCCCGGCTCCAGACGCCGGCAGCCAGGCTATAGGCGGTGCCGTTGGCGATCCGCAGCGCATCGGCTTCGTCGCGGAACTTGATGACGCTCACGACGGGGCCGAAGATTTCCTCCTGTGAGATTCGCATCTCGTGCCTGACGTTGGCGAACACCGCGGGGCTGATGAAATAGCCGCGGTCGCCGACGCGTTTGCCGCCAGTCGTCAGCAACGCGCCTTCCCGCTGGCCGATATCGACATAGTCGAGGATGCTGTTCATCTGCTTTTCGGAGATGACAGGACCGAGCGCGGTGGCGCGATCGGTGGGATCACCGATGCGGATCGCCTGCGCGCGCTGCGTCAGCCGCTCGACCACCTCGTCATAGACCCATTCATGCACAAGCACGCGCGACCCGGCCGAGCAGACCTGCCCGGCGTTGAAGAAGATTCCGGACGCCGCCGCCTTGCTCGCAGCCTCGATGTCGGCGTCGTCGAAGATGACGTTGGCGGATTTGCCGCCAAGTTCGAGCGAGACGCGTTTGAAATTGCCGGCCGCGCCGCGCAGGATGCCGCGGCCCACACCCGGCGATCCCGTGAAGGTGACCTTGTCCACATCGGGATGATTGACAAGGGCGTCGCCGACCACCCGGCCAGGGCCGGTAACGATATTGAGCACGCCCGGCGGCAATCCTGCCTCGAGCGCCAGCTCGCCGATGCGCAATGCCGAAAGCGACGTCAGCTCTGCAGGCTTCATCACGATGGTGCAGCCGCAGGCGAGCGCCGGCGCAAGCTTCCACATCCCGATCATCAGGGGAAAATTCCAGGGCACGATGGCGGCCACCACGCCGACCGGTTCGCGCACGGTATAGGTGAGCGCGTCATCCCGCGTGGAAACGACCTCGCCGTTGATCTTGTCGGCCCAGCCCGCGTAGTAGGTCAGGGTGTCGATTGCAGCCGGCAGATCCTGCCGCAGCACGCCTGCGATCGGCTTGCCGGCGTCGAGGCTTTCGAGGGCTGCGATTTCATCGGCGTGCTGCTTCATCAAGCCGGCGAGCCGGAGCAGGATTTGTCCGCGCTCCGACGCGCGCATGGTCCGCCAGGGGCCCTCGAAGGCGCGCCGCGCCGCCGCGACCGCGCGATCGACGTCGGCCTCATTGCCTTCCGCAACCGTGGCGATGACCTGCTCGGTGGCCGGATTGAGGGTTTTGAAGGTGCGCCCGGAGGCGGACGGAACGTGCTGGCCGTCGATGAGCAGCAGCCGGGGCCTGGCGGCCGAAACCGGGGGCGTCATTTCGCGAGCGTAGTCATATGCAATGGACATCCTATTTCCTCCGTTGTTAATCCTAACGTGGGAGAGAAATATGCTGCCGTAAATATGATATGTTTTGCCTATGGCTGTCGCCATATATGAAGTGGAATTCATAGGAGGGTAAGCCGATGCTGCAGATCGAGATCGAAACCGTCTGGCGATTTCGGCAGGAGGGCAGCCCGCAAACGATCGTGGTGATGCTCGGCATCCTCAACGAGATCAGAAAGACCGGTAAACTCACCAGCGCCGCGACCCACGCCCAGCTTTCCTACCGTCACGTCTGGAACCTGGTCGAGCAATGGTCCGAGTTCTTCGGGGCGCCGCTGGTCGAGACCCGCCGCGGCAAGGGGACAGCGTTGACGGCGTTCGGCGAAAAGCTGGTCTGGGCCGGACAGCGCATGCAGGCCCGTCTCGGTCCGCAGTTGGAAAATCTCGCGCAAGAACTCGTCACCGAGATCAAGCCGTTCCTGCACCAGCGCCCGTCCGTGATTCGCGTTCATGCCAGCCACGGCTACGCCGTTTCAAAGCTGCGCGAATTGCTCGACCACGAATCCGGCATCGGCGTCGATCTGCGCTATGTCAGCAACCAGAATTCGCTGGTGTCGCTGGCGCAGGGCGCCTGCGATCTTTCCGGCGTGCACCTGCCGCGCGGTGAGTTGCGCGCGCAAAGCGTTCAGGCCTGCCGGGAATGGCTCGATCCGCGCGAAGACCGCGTGATTCATTTCGTGACGCGCGAGATGGGGCTGATGCTCAAGCGCGGCAATCCGCTCAAGATCACGTCGCTGAAAGACATCGTCGACCGCAAGGCCCGTTTCGTCAGCCGCGACCATGATTCCGGCACGCGCCTGCTGTTCGATCAGTTGCTTGCCCTGCACCGGATCGACGAGGCCAGGATCAACGGCGCGCAGCAGATGGAATTCACCCACGCCGCGGTGGCCGCTTACGTGGCGAGCGGCATGGCCGACGTCAGCTTCGGCGTCGAGGCCGCCGCCCGGCAGTTCGGTCTCGATTTCGTCCGGCTTCTGACCGAGGATTATTTCTTCGTCTGCCGCCGTGCGTTTCTGGAGACTGAGCCGATGCAGCGCGTGCTCGGCGTCATGAAGGGCAGCGAATTTCACAAGGCGGTGGCCGCGCTTCCCGGGTATGTTACGGCCAATTCCGGATCGGTCAGCACCGTGCAGGAATTCCTGGAGAGCTTGGACGCAAAGGTGGTCACTTCCCGGAAGGCAAAGAGACGACTTGGTCGCGACGCGTAAGTTTCGCGCGTGTCCCGGACGCGGTGCGCGTAGCGGTGCGCCGCAGAGCCGGGACCCACTCCCGACCCGCGGTGGGCCCCGGATCAGCAGCGCATCACTTCGTGCTGCGCAGCATCCGGGGCACGAGTTAACCGCCGTCCAGCGCCGCCAGCCGCTCTGCCTCCGCAATGTCGTCCATGGTGTTGGCGTTGAAGAACGGATCGAGCGGCGTGGCCGGCCATGTCACCGTGGCGAGTCGGTAGCGTGCGGTCCAGCGATCGATCTTCCTGACGTCCTCAACGACCAGCGCGTGGCGCAGCTGTTCGCGCAAGCCGACGCTCCATAATCCGATCACCGGATGGGACTGGCCGTCGGAGGCGGCAACGGCAAGCTCGGCATTCTCTGCCGTAAGCGCGCCATGGAGCTTCGATACCAGATCGCGCGGCAGAAACGGGCAGTCGGCGGCGGCGCTGAGAATGAGTTTTACATTGGGTCGATTGGCCGCAGCCCAATCGAGTGCCGCCAGAATGCCGGCGAGGGGCCCGGGAAAATCGGCGACGCCGTCAGCGACGACCGGAAGCTCGAACGCCGCAAACCGCGCGGGATCGCCATTGGCGTTGAGGATGAGGCCGTCGCATTGCGGCGCAAGGCGCGCGATCACGCGATCGAGAATGGTGCGGCCGGCGATCGTGCGCATCGGCTTGTCGCCGCCGCCCATCCGCCGCGCCAGGCCACCGGCTAGCAGCACGCCGGGAATTTTGACGGCACCGGTCGCGTCAGTCATCGCGTTCGCCCTTGCGCTTGTGACGGGCGGATTCTTCTTCAACGTAATCGAGGTTCTGGTCGTAGATGATGCGCTCCTGTCCCGACAGCGCAATGAAGCGTTTGCCGCGCGTGCGGCCGACCAGCGTCAGTCCGACCTGCCGCGCCAGGTCGACGCCCCAGGCGGTAAAGCCCGAACGCGAGACGAGAATGGGAATTCCCATCCGCACCGTCTTGATCACCATTTCGGAGGTGAGGCGGCCGGTAGTGTAGAGAATCTTGTCGGCGGGATCGACGCCGTGGCGGTAGATCCAGCCCGCGATCTTGTCGACGGCGTTGTGGCGGCCGACGTCCTCGGTGTAGCACACGGGCGTGCCTTCCTTGCACAGCACGCAGCCATGAATCGCGCCGGCTTCCAGATAGAGCGAGGGCATGGTGTTGATCGCGTGCGTCATCTGGTA
The DNA here is from genome assembly GCF_018596315.1 of Bradyrhizobium sp. SRL28. Classification (GTDB taxonomy): domain Bacteria; phylum Pseudomonadota; class Alphaproteobacteria; order Rhizobiales; family Xanthobacteraceae; genus Bradyrhizobium. Next base: position 21,915 of record NZ_JAHEAG010000038.1, read on the forward strand.
GAGCCAGGACGTGCGTAATTCCGCCTTCGGCAGCGCCACGCTTTCGACGGCTTCCAGCAGATCGCCGAACGCGGTGCCCTGTGCGCAGCCTGATGTCTGCGTGCGCTTCTTCAGTTTTGCTTCAAAGTTGGTGTGGTGCTCGGTGCGCACCACCACCACCTGGAGGTCGTCGTCATATTCGACCTCGGTGACGACGTCGTCGTATTTCAGCATGTTCTGGTTCAGGAGATAGCCGAGCGCCAGATATTCCGGATAGTCGCCGATCGTCATCATGGTGACGATCTCCTGCGCGTTCAGGTACAGCGTTAGCGGCCGTTCCACCGGCACCCGGATCTCGACGGCGGCGCCGGTCTGGTCGGTCCCGGCGACGCGCTCGGTCAGCCGCGGATCCTCGGGATTCGGCACGATCAGGGGGGCGGGGGCTTTTTCGAGCTTCATCATATCCCTAGGTTAGCATGACAAGGGCCTCCAGCCGATATAAAGCATTTCAGAGTATGAACAATGCGGCCGCACGCCGTCATTGCGAGCGAAGCGAAGCAATCCATGACACAGCAAAGGAAGCGTGGATTGCTTCGTCGCTTCGCTCCCTTGCGCAAACGCTTCGCGTTTGTCGCAGGCAATGACGGTGGGGAAGCCGCCGGAGAACGCAATGAAAGTAATAGGCCTCGCGGGATGGAGCGGCGCCGGCAAGACCACCTTGCTGACGCGGGTGATCCCGCAATTGCAGAAACGGGGCCTGCGCGTGTCCGTGATCAAGCACGCCCATCACGCCTTCGATGTCGACGTGCCCGGCAAGGATTCCTGGAAGCATCGCGAGGCCGGTGCGGCCGAAGTGCTGGTGTCGTCCAGCCAGCGCTGGGCCCTGATGCACGAACTGCGCGGCGCGGGCGAGCCGCGGCTGCCGGAACTGCTGGCAAAGATGTCGCCGGTCGATCTCGTCGTCGTCGAGGGTTTCAAGCGCGAGCCGCACCGCAAGATCGAGGTCTATCGCGCCGCCAATGAGAAGTCGCTGCTGTTCCCCGACGATCCCGGCATTGTCGGGATCGCGACCGATACGGCGGTTGAAACCACGCTGCCGACCGCCCATCTCGACGATATCGAGGCGGTGGCGGCGATGATGCTCAAATCGGCGATCTCGCTCGAGGACGTGCTGGCGAAATGCGAAGCTGAGGGCTGATCAGGCCATGGCGCAACTGTCCGACGATTGCTTTGCCTTCGGCGGGCCGATGATGTCGGTCGATGAGGCCGTGGGTCTCATTGCGACGCGCGTGACGCCGGTCGTCGATATCGAGACGGTGACGCTCGCTTGCGCCGATGGCCGCGTTCTCGCGCACGACATTTTGGCGCCGCTGCCGCTGCCGCCCTTCACCAATTCCGCCGTCGACGGTTATGCGGTCTCCAGCCGCGACCTGCCACAAAAGGAAGAACAGGCATTTCCGGTGATCGGCCGCGTTCAGGCGGGCAGCTCCACGCCTGAGCCGCTCAAGCCGGGGCAGGCGGTGCGCATATTCACCGGCGCGCCGATGCCCGAAGGCGCCGATACCGTGTTCATGCAGGAAGACGTCCGCGTCGAAGACGACAAGGTCGTGCTTCCCGCAGGCCTTAAGCCGGGCGCCAACGTGCGGCCCGCGGGCGAGGATATTCCAGCGGGCTTTGCCGCGCTGAAGGCCGGCCAGCGGCTGCGGCCGCAGGACGTTGCGCTCGCGGCAGCCTTCGGCCTGACAGAGCTCGATGTCGTCAGGCGCATTCGCGTCGCGGTTTTCTCCACCGGCAACGAACTGGCGTCGCCAGGCGAAGCGCGTGCCGCGGCGCAATTGTTCGATTCCAACCGTTACATGCTGATGGCGATGCTGTCGCGGCTCGGCTGTGAGGTCAGCGATCTCGGCATCCTCAGGGACGACCGCACCGCGCTCGCACGCGCCCTGCAGGACGTGGCCGGCAGCCATGATTTGATCCTCACCACCGGCGGCGTTTCGACCGGCGAGGAGGACCACGTCAAGGCGAGCGTCGAAAGCGTCGGCAGGCTGGTGCTGTGGCGGATGGCGATCAAGCCGGGACGGCCCGTCGCGATGGGAATCATCGGCGGCACGCCTTTCATCGGATTGCCCGGCAATCCCGTGGCGAGTTTTGTCACCTTCGTTCACGTGGTGCGACCCACGATCCTGGCGCTGTCAGGTGCGCGGCCGGAGCCGTTGATGCCAATGCCGGTTCGCGCCGCCTTCAGCTACAAGAAGAAGATTGCCCGCCGCGAATATGTCCGCGTCACCCTGCGCAAGGCAGCCGATGGCGCGCTCGAAGCGGTGAAGTTTCCGCGCGAGGGCGCGGGACTTCTGTCCTCGCTGGTCGATACCGACGGCCTGGTCGAACTCGGCGAACAGGTGACGCTGGTCGAGCCCGGCCAGACCGTCGGGTTTCTGTCCTACGCAGGTCTAATGTAGGATTGTAGGTGGGCAAAGGAGCGTCAGCGACGTGCCCACCATCTATCACCGGCGCGCTTCTAGATGGTGGGCAGGCTTCGCGTTGCCCACCCTACAGACCTCCGTTGACGAGGGACGTCCCCTTCGCCATGGTCGGCGCATGACGACGACAAAACTCGATCTTGCCGGGCTGAAATGTCCGCTTCCCGCATTGAAGACGCGCAAGGCGCTGAAGACGTTGCCGCCCGGCGACAGGTTGGAAGTGCTTTGCACGGATCCGCTGTCGGTGATCGACATCCCGAATCTCATTCGCGAGACCGGCGACAAGGTCGAAATCACCGAGCGCAGTCAGGCCCGCATCGTGTTTTTGATAGAGAAAACAGACGGTTCCGTAGAAAAGGCTAATGCCTGAGCGGGACGGGCTGGGACAAAATCCTTGCTCGTCAATTAGACGACCGAGCGATTGCCGGGTGCGACAATCGGCCCTACAAACCCCGGCATGAACTTCCCGACATCGAAGGTGAGCGCAGCGGCATCCCCTGCCACGGTCAATGAGCCGGCGGCAAAACTCGGCAAATCGGCCGGCGGCCCCGAGTTCGGCGCGCTCGCGCAGGCCTCGATTTTGATCGTCGATGACGAGCCCGGAATGCGCAATTTTCTCGTGCGCACGCTGGGGCCGCGCTGCAAGCATGTGGCGGAGGCGGCCGACACGGACCAAGCCTCGCGCCTGCTCGACAAGAGCCGGTTCGACGTCGTCATCCTCGACAACATCATGCCGGGCAAGAATGGCGTCGACTGGCTCGCGGAGCAGCGCGCCGTCGGCTTCTTTGCCGACGCCATCCTCATCACGGCCTATGCCGATCTCGACACGGCGATCCAGGCGCTGCGCGCCGGCGCGGCCGATTTCGTGCTGAAGCCGTTTCGCTCGAACCAGATATTGAATGCGGTGGCGCGTTGTCTCGACCGGGTCCGGCTGCAGCGCGAGAACTATGTGCTGCGCTATGCGCTACGCGCTTCCTCCGATCGCACGTTCCTGCGCGACAATCTGATCGGGGAATCGCCGGCGACCCGCAGCGTGCGTGAAACCATTGCCCGCGTCGCCCGCCTGCCGACATCGATCCTGCTGACCGGCGAATCCGGCACCGGCAAGGAAGTCGCCGCGCGCTCGATTCATTCGCTGTCCGATCGCGCCGACAAGCCCTTCGTGCCGGTCAACTGCGCAGCCATTCCGCCCGAAATGATCGAGGCCGAACTGTTCGGCCACATCAAGGGAGCCTTCACCGGCGCGGACAGCGGGCGTGAGGGCCTGTTCCTCTACGCACATGGCGGCACGCTGTTCCTCGATGAAATCGGCGACCTGCCGCTGCCGATGCAGAGCAAGCTGCTCCGCGTTCTGGAGGACCGCCGCGTCCGTCCCGTCGGCTCCGAGCGTGAAGTGCCGGTCGATCTTCGCCTCATCTTTGCGACCAATGCCGATCTGCAGAAGGATGTAGAGCGCGGGCGCTTTCGGGCCGACCTCTACTACCGTCTGAACGTCATGCAGATTCATCTTCCGCTGCTCAGGGATCGCGGCGACGACGTGCAGGAACTCGCCACCATCTTCATGAACAAGCTCTCGACGCAACTCGGCATGCCGCCGGTTGCGATCGACGGCGCGGTCCGCGCCGCGCTGGCGAGTTACGACTGGCCCGGCAATGTGCGGGAGCTGCGCAATCTGATCGAACGCACGCTGATCCTCGGTGCATTCCCGGACGATTTCGCCGGGCCGCGAAGCGATGGCCAGCCGGCCGCCGCCGACAGCCTGGCCGATCTGGAGCGCCGGCACATTCTTTCGGTCCTGAAAGAGACCGGCGGCAACCGCGAGGAAGCCGCGCGCCGGCTTGGAATCTCGCGCAAGACCATCGACCGCAAATTCGCGCTATGGAATGTCTGAGCGGGCAGACTGCATGAACGAGCCGGCGCGCGGGCGCTCCGTTCGTTTCCGGCTGCTGGCGATCGCGCTGCTGCCCATGCTGGTCATCCTGCCGCTGCTGCTCGGGGTTGCCATCTATCGCTGGAATGCAAGGTTCGACGCCACCCTGATTTCGAAGGTGAATGGCGATCTCACCATCGCGCATCAATACCTGGCACGCATTCTGGAAAAAACCGGCGTGCAGATCCGCGCGCTCGGCCTTTCCGCCCGCTTCCGCGACGTGGAAGAGCATGATCCGCTGTCCGCCGTGAGCGACCTGCTCGAAACCTCCCGCAAGGAGATCGGTCTCGACTTTCTCTACCTGATGGACGCCAGCGGAAAGATCCTCGCCTCGTCGCCAGCGTTTCCGGGACGGCCAAAGGGCGACTGGCCGATCATCACTTCAGCGTTGTCGGGGGAGGCCCCGTCGGCCGGCATCGACATCTTCAGCAATGACGAGCTTGCGGCGATTTCGCCTGTTCTTGCCGAGCGTGCGCGCCTCGATTTGGTGCCGACGCCGAACGCAGTGCCGACCAATCGCAGCACGGAAACGCACGGCATGGTCGTGCATGCGGCGAGCCGGGCGACGACCCCCGGGGGAGCGCCGGCTGCGTTGGTCGGGGGCATTCTGCTCAATCAGAATCTGGAGTTCATCGATACGATCAACGACCTGGTCTATCAGTCGGCCAGCCTGCCGGAGGGCAGCCAGGGAACGGCGACGCTATTTTTGGACGACGTGCGGATCAGCACCAATGTCCGGCTGTTCGAGGGCCGGCGCGCGCTCGGGACTCGCGTATCGGCGGCCGTGCGTTCTGCTGTCATGGACGAGGGGCGCACATGGCTCGACAGTGCGTTCGTGGTCAACGACTGGTACATCTCGGCCTATGAGCCGCTGGTCGACAGCTATGGCAAGCGCGTCGGCATGCTCTATGTCGGCTTCCTGCAGAAGCCGTTCAACGACGCGAAGTTTGAGACGCTCCTCATCATCGCGCTCGCATTCATCGTGATCACGGCGGCCACCGTGCCGATCTTCCTGCGCTGGGCGCAGTCGATATTCATGCCGCTCGAACGCGTCACGACGACGATCGGCGAAGTGGAGAGCGGCAACCTGTCCGCCCGCACCAAACTGCCGGCGTCGGGTGACGAGATCGGCCGCGTGGCGTTTCACCTCGATACCCTGCTCGACCAGGTCCAGGAGCGCGATCGGCAATTGCGCGAGTGGAATGAGGAATTGAATACGCGGGTGCGTGATCGAACCAGGGATCTCGAACACGCCAACCTGAAGCTGGAGGCGACCACCAAGCAGCTTATCATGTCCGAGAAGCTCGCCGCCATCGGCGAGATCACCGCAGGCGTGGCGCATGAGATCAACAATCCGATCGCGGTGATGCAGGGCAACCTCGACGTCATCCGCAGCGTGATCGGCGACGAGGCCGACAAGGCCAAGGTCGAGTTCCGCCTGCTGGATGAGCAGATTCATCGCATCAGCCAGATCGTCATGAAGCTGCTCCAGTTTGCGCGACCGGAGGAATACGCCGGCTATGTCGAACGCCATGCGCCGGGGAGCGTCGTTCAGGATTGTTTGCCGCTGGTCCAGCATCTCCTGAACAAGACTGAAATCAGGGTTGTGAGGGAAGATCGGGCGAGCCGCCTGGTCCTGATGAATCGCACCGAGCTTCAACAGGTGGTGATCAATCTGATCGTCAACGCCATCCATGCCATGCCCGACGGCGGCACGTTGACGCTCCGTTCCTTCGACGCCGATCGCGACGGCAACGCGGGTATTTCAATCGAAGTGGCCGACACCGGCATCGGCATGAGCGCCGATGTCATGGACAAGGTGTTCGATCCCTTCTTCACGTCGAAACGCCGGGAAGGCACCGGCCTTGGTCTGTCCATCAGTCAGACGCTGGTGAAGCGCCAACGCGGCCAGATCACGGTCGAAAGCCGGATCGGCTCGGGAAGCACATTCCGCGTATGGCTGCCGGAAGCGAGCTGACCGGACATTTTGTCCAAGGCCCGTCCGGACATTTTGTCCATGGCTGCGGGAACCCTTCCACTAAGTGATTGATTTTCTGTATCGCGTCATTTGGCACGCGGATTGCTGTCCCTCCAATCTAAGAGTTGTAGTGGGGAGGGGACGCGATGGCCGGATATTCGGTCGCAAAGGGGGCGACTGCGCGAGCGAAGCCGTTCGCTGCTTGCTGTCTTCCTGACGCGCTCGCACCGCACTCCAAACGATTTTGCCTCGAGATCAACTCCGATCGGTCGCGTGTGCGTCTCACGTGCACGCACAGCGATCGGCGTTTCGCGGCCCACCTCACGCAATTCCCCAACTTTCCAACCGATGTGCCGGTAAGGCCACGAACCCGGAGGTTATTTCTATGAGCACTGCCGATGTCACTCTTGCGCCATCTGGTGCGCTCGGGCTCCTCGACAAGGAGCGAACGATCGCAACCGCCGGCTTCAATCGCTGGCTGGTGCCGCCGGCGGCGCTTTGCATTCATCTCTGCATCGGCATGGCCTATGGCTTCAGCGTGTTCTGGCTGCCGCTGTCGCGCGCGCTCGGGATGAGCGCGCCGAAGGTATGCTCCGACATGACGTTGGTGCAGGAACTTTTCACCACCACCTGCGACTGGAAGGTCGCCAGCATGGGCTGGATGTACACGCTGTTCTTCGTGCTGCTCGGCATTGCCGCCGCGGTGTGGGGCGGCTGGCTCGAGCGCGTCGGCCCGCGCAAGGCGGGCTTCGTCTCGGCGCTGTGCTGGTGCGGTGGTCTCTTCCTCGGTGCGATCGGCATCTACACGCATCAGCTTTGGTTGCTGTGGCTCGGCTCCGGCGTGATCGGCGGCATCGGCCTTGGCCTCGGTTACATCTCGCCGGTGTCGACGCTGGTGAAATGGTTCCCGGACCGCCGCGGCATGGCGACCGGCATGGCCATCATGGGCTTTGGCGGCGGCGCCATGATCGGCGCGCCGCTGGCGAACTTGCTGATGAACTATTTCAAGTCGCCGACTTCCGTCGGCGTCTGGGAAACCTTCGTCGCGATGGGCGTCATCTATTTCGTGTTCATGATGATCGGCGCCTTCCGCTATCGCATTCCGCCGGCCGGCTGGCGGCCCGAGGGTTGGACGCCTCCGGCAAAAGCCAACGCGATGATTTCGCAGAACCACGTTCATCTGAAAGACGCGCACAAGACGCCGCAGTTCTGGCTGATCTGGTGGGTGCTCTGCCTCAACGTGTCGGCGGGCATCGGCGTGATCGGCATGGCTTCGCCGATGCTGCAGGAAATCTTCGCCGGCAAGCTGATCGGATTGCCCGACGTCGGCTTCAACCAGCTCGACGCGACGCAGAAGGCGACTATTGCGGGTATCGCGGCCGGCTTCGCCGGGCTGCTCTCGCTGTTCAATATCGGCGGCCGCTTCTTCTGGGCGTCGCTGTCGGACAAGATCGGTCGCAAGAACACCTATTACACGTTCTTCATCCTCGGCATCGCGCTCTACGCGCTGGCGCCGACCTTCGCCGAAATGGGCTCGAAGCTTTTGTTCGTGCTCGGCTTCGGCATCATCCTGTCGATGTATGGCGGCGGCTTCGCGACCGTGCCGGCCTATCTCGCCGACATGTTCGGCACCCAGTTCGTGGGCGCCATCCACGGCCGGCTGCTGACGGCCTGGTCGACGGCCGGAATCATCGGTCCCGTGGTCGTGAACTACATCCGCGAGTTCCAGCTTGCCGCCGGCGTGCCGCGTGACCAGCTCTACAACACCACGATGTACATCCTGTGCGCCATGCTGATCGCGGGCTTGATCTGCAACTACCTGATCAAACCAGTCGATAGAAAATGGCACATGAGCGATGCCGAGGTCGCCAAGCTGCAGGCGGCGACGGCAAGCGCGGGCGCATCGGGACCATCGGGATCGTACGGCATCGGATTTGGCGGGCTGGACGCCAAGGCCGCGCTGTTCTGGGCGTTTGTCGGCATCCCGCTGGCCTGGGGTGTCTGGAAGACGCTGGAAAGCGCCGTCAAGATACTCTGATGACGGAGGACGCCGCGGGACCGCTACCATGGTTTCCCGCGGCGTCTTCCGACCTCGGTTCCGACCGGCGGATCGATAGGCGTTCGCAATCGCAGCATACGATGGCTTTATTGATCTTGCGGTCATTTCGCGGTTCATTCGCTGCAGACAGCGGGCGTGGGTCGAGCGCGATGATTCCGCGGGCCCGCTCACGTAAATCCTTGCCACAGCCTTATAATTCGCTTGGCATCTGGTATGCCAGAGATTAGAGTCGATCTGATCAGGTCAGAGAACGAGACGCAATCAATGACTGTCCATGACGTACAAACGGTCCGCGCGTTCGAACATCCGGGCGCGGGACGGAAGCGGGCCAAGGCGACCCCGAAGGGGCGCCAGGTTGACCCCACAGCTGCCCACGAGATCGAGCTTCTGCTCGGTGATCGGCCGCGGCGACGCGATCTCCTGATCGAGCACCTGCACCTGATCCAGGACAAGTATCACCAGATCTCGGCGGCGCATCTGGCGGCGCTGGCCGACGAGATGAAGCTGTCGTTTGCGGAAGTGTTCGAGACCGCGACCTTCTATGCGCATTTCGACGTGGTGAAGGAGGGCGAGCCTGACATCGCGCCGCTGACCATCCGCGTCTGCGATTCGCTCACCTGCGCCATGATGGGCGCGGAAAAGCTGCTCAGCGAATTGCAGGACAAGTCCGGCCCCGGCATTCGCGTGGTGCGCGCGCCCTGTGTCGGATTCTGCGACAGCGCGCCGGTCGCTGAAGTCGGACACCGCTATGTACTCAATGCGACTTCGGCCGAGGTCCTCGATACCGCGGCGCGGGGCGAGACCCATCCAATCATCCCGTCCTACGTCGATTACGAGACCTATGTCAGCGAGGGCGGCTACAAGCTGCTTGGTGACTTGCGCGCGGGGCGGGTCAGCAAGGAAGACATTCTCAAGGTTCTGGACGACTCCAGCTTGCGGGGGCTCGGCGGCGCCGGCTTTCCCACCGGCCGCAAATGGCGGGCAGTGCTGGGCGAGCCGGGTCCCCGACTGATGGCCGTCAATGGTGACGAGGGCGAGCCCGGTACGTTCAAGGATCGCTTCTATCTGCTCCGCGATGTTCACCGTTTCCTCGAAGGGACGTTGATTGCGGCGCATATCATCGACGCGGAGGACGTCTATATCTATCTGCGTGACGAATATCCTGCCGCCCTCAAGCTGCTTCCGCTCGAGATTGCCAAGCTGCCCGCAGGCGGTCCGCGAATTCACATGCGTCGCGGCGCTGGCGCCTATATCTGCGGCGAGGAGTCCGCGCTGCTCGAGAGTCTTGAAGGCAAGCGCGGCCTGCCGCGGCACAAGCCGCCTTATCCGTTCCAGGTCGGCCTGTTCGGCCTGCCGACGCTCATCAACAATGTCGAGACGCTTTTCTGGGTGCGCGACATCGTGGAGAAGGGCGCCGACTGGTGGAAGAGCCACGGCCGCAACGACCGTGTCGGGTTGCGCAGCTATTCGGTCTCGGGCCGCGTCAAGAATCCCGGCGTTAAGCTGGCGCCGGCTGGCCTCACCGTGCGCGAACTGATCGACGAGTTCTGCGGCGGCATGGCCGATGGCCACACCTTCCACGCCTATCTGCCGGGCGGCGCGTCAGGCGGCATTTTGCCGGCCTCGATGGACAACATCCCGCTCGATTTCGGTACGCTGGAAAAATACGGCTGCTTCATCGGTTCCGCCGCCGTCATCATCATGTCCGAGCAGGACAGCGTGAAAGGCGCGGCGCTGAACCTGATGAAATTCTTCGAGGATGAGAGCTGCGGCCAGTGCACGCCGTGCCGGGTCGGCACCCAGAAGGCGGCGATCCTGATGGAAAAGCCGGTCTGGGACCGCGAGTTGCTCGACCAGTTGAGCCAGGCGATGCGCGACGCGTCGATCTGCGGGCTTGGACAAGCCGCCTCGAATCCGCTGACGTCAGTGATTAAATATTTTCCGGAAGAATTCGTGCCGAAAGAGGCCGCGGAATGACCAGGATCAAGTTCGAACTCGACGGCAAGCAAGTCGAGGCCAACGCGGGCGAAACCATCTGGCAGGTGGCAAAACGCCACCAGAAGGAAATCCCGCATCTCTGCTATTCGCCCGAGCCTGACTACCGGCCCGACGGCAATTGCCGCGCCTGCATGGTCGAGATCGAGGGCGAGCGCGTGCTGGCCGCGTCCTGCAAGCGCACGCCAAGCGTCGGCATGAAGGTGAAGACCGAGAGCGCGCGTGCGGTCGCCGCGCAAAAGATGGTGATGGAATTGCTGGTCGCCGACCAGCCGGCGCGCGAGACCTCGCACGATCCCGATTCGAAGTTCTGGCACTGGGCCGAAAAGGTCGAAGTCACCGAGAGTCGCTTTCCGGCCGCCGAGCGCTGGCAGAGCGATACCAGCCACCCGGCGATGAGCGTCAATCTCGACGCCTGCATCCAGTGCGGCCTCTGCGTGCGCGCGTGCCGCGAGGTGCAGGTCAACGACGTCATCGGCATGGCCTACCGCAGCCACGAAGCCAAGATCGTGTTCGACTTCGACGATCCCATGGGTGAATCGACCTGCGTCGCCTGCGGCGAATGCGTGCAGGCCTGCCCGACCGGCGCGCTGATGCCCTCGGTGATGCTGGACGAAAATCAAACCCGCGTCACCTATGCGGACAAGAAGGTCGACTCGCTGTGCCCGTTCTGCGGCGTCGGCTGTCAGGTCACCTATCAGGTCAAGGATGAGAAGGTCATTTACGCCGAAGGCCGCGACGGTCCGGCCAACCACAACCGCCTCTGCGTCAAGGGCCGCTTTGGTTTCGACTATATCCATCACCCACATCGGCTGACAAAACCGCTGGTGCGGCTGGCGAATGCGAAGAAGGACGCCAACGACCAGGTCGATCCGGCCAATCCCTTCACGCATTTCCGCGAAGCCTCGTGGGAAGAGGCGCTGGATATTGCGGCCAAGGGCCTCGTAAAAATCCGTGACGAAAAGGGCGTCAAGGCGCTGGCCGGTTTCGGCTCCGCGAAAGGCTCGAACGAAGAGGCGTATCTGTTCCAAAAACTGGTGCGCACCGGCTTCGGCTCCAACAATGTCGATCACTGCACGCGGCTGTGCCACGCTTCATCAGTGGCGGCGCTGATGGAAGGGTTGAACTCGGGCGCGGTGTCGGCGCCTTTTGCGGCTGCGATGGACGCCGAGGTCATCATCGTGATCGGCGCCAATCCGACCGTGAACCATCCGGTCGCGGCGACCTACATCAAGAACGCGGCCAAGCGCGGCGCCAAGCTGATCGTGATGGATCCGCGTCGGCAGTCGCTGTCGCGCCACGCCTGGCGGCATCTGGCGTTCAAGCCCGGCAGCGACGTCGCGATGCTGAACGCGATGCTGCACACCATCATCACCGAAGGACTGACCGACCAGCAATACATCGCGGGCTACACCGAAGGTTTTGATGAGCTCGCCGAGCGCATCAAGGATTTTCCGCCGGAGAAGATGGAAGCGATCTGCGGCATTCCGGCCGAGACGCTGAAGGAAGTCGCGCGGGTCTATGCCCGCTCGCAGTCCTCGATCATCTTCTGGGGCATGGGCATCAGCCAGCACATCCACGGCACCGATAACGCGCGCTGCCTGATCGCGCTGGCGCTGACGACAGGTCAGGTCGGCCGTCCCGGGACGGGCCTGCATCCGCTGCGCGGCCAGAACAACGTGCAGGGCGCCTCCGACGCCGGCCTGATTCCGATGTTCCTGCCGGACTACCAGCCGGTCGGGCGTACCGATCTGCGCGAGCCCTTTGAGAAGCTCTGGCATCAGGATCTCGATCCGGTGCGAGGCTTGACCGTGGTCGAGATCATGAACGCGATCCATGCCGGCGAAATCACCGGCATGTATATCGAGGGCGAAAACCCCGCGATGTCGGATCCCGATCTGCAGCACGCGCGCGGGGCATTGGCGATGCTCGACCATCTGGTCGTGCAGGACCTCTTCGTCACCGAAACTGCGTTCCATGCCGACGTGATCCTGCCGGCCTCGGCCTTTGCCGAGAAGTCCGGCACCTTCACCAATACCGACCGTCGCGTGCAGCTTGCGCGCGAGGTGATCCGGCCGCCGGGCGATGCGCGGCAGGATCTCTGGATCATCCAGGAGATCGGCAAGCGCATGGGCCTGCCGTGGAACTATGACGGCCCGGCCGACGTATTCACCGAGATGACGCAGGTGATGCCGTCGCTGAACAACATCACCTGGGACCGGCTGGTGCGCGAGGGCGCGGTGACCTATCCGGTCGATGCTTCCGACAAGCCCGGCAACGAGATCATCTTCACCACGGGCTTCCCGACCGCGAGCGGTCGCGGCAAGATCGTGCCGGCGAAGGTGATCGCACCCGACGAGGTGCCCGATACCGAATATCCGATGGTGCTGTCGACGGGACGTGTGCTCGAACACTGGCACACCGGTTCGATGACCCGCCGCTCCAGCGTGCTCGACCAGATCGAGCCGGAGGCGGTTGCGTTCATGTCACCCAAGGACATGCGGCGCTTGAGCGTCTGGCCCGGCGATTTCATCCGCCTGGAAACTCGCCGCGGCGCCGTCGAGGTCAAGGTGCGCTCCGACCGCGATGTGCCTGAGAACATGGTGTTCATGCCGTTCTGCTACGCGGAGGCGGCGGCCAACCTGTTGACCAACCCGGCGCTCGACCCGTTCGGCAAGATCCCCGAATTCAAGTTCTGCGCCGTGCGTGCGGAGAAGGTGGAATTGCAGTCGGCGGCGGAGTAGCGCGGTCCTGGCGGACGGCCAGTCTTGTAGCCCGGATGAGCGAAGCGATATCCGGGGCTCCGTCCGCCCTTCACTGCGCGGGAAGGACAAAGATCTGGCCGGGGTAGATCCGGTTGGGATTGCGGATCTGCCCCCGGTTCGCCTTGTAGATGACGGCGTAGCGCATGCCCGCGCCGTAGGTGACCTGGCTGAGACGCCAGAGGCTGTCACCGCGGGAGACGGTGGTGGTCGCGATCTTCGGCACCACCACGGTGGAGGGCGACGAGCCACTGTCCGGCAAGACGGTAGCCCCTGCGGCCGCCAGCTGCGGACCGGCTGTGTCCGGGCGCTTGGCCGCGGTGGCCTGCGCCGACACGGACGCGGTTGTGTCGGGAGCGTTGAACGGCACCTCGGCACGTGCGCGCACTGTGCCAGAACTCGACGCCTCGTCCACCCTGACACGGTAGCTGCCCGGTGCGACCCCCTCATTGATGGTGACCGCAAACCGTCCATCCGCGGCGGCCGTTACCGACGTAATAAAGCTGTCGTTGAGATAAAGCCTCAGCGCCGCGCCGGCGCGCGCCTGGCCGCTCACATGGAACTTGCCGCCCGGCTCGATCTCGACGGTCTCCACGACCACGGCGCCGGCCGCCGGTTTTGGCGCGGCCGGTTGCGACAGCACAACGGTGGGCTTGTCCGGCGTGACCAGCGCTACGACCGGCCGGTCAGTCGATTTCGGCTCCAGCGCCGCCGTCACGTGCTGCTTGGATGTGGCCATCGTGCCATCAGCCTGTTTCGAGCGCAGCGTCAGGTCGAAAGTGCCCGAAGGAAGCTTGGGCGGTACCATCACGAATTGTCCGGATTTATCCGCGACCGCGCGATCATGCACTTCGCCGTTGCGCAGCAGTTCCACCGTTGCGCCCGGCGCCGCTCGGCCCGCGATGACCGCTTCGCCTGTCGGTTCGATGCGGGCAACGTCGAATGTCGGCACGCCGTCGCTGTTCTCCGGCGATGCGGGCGATCCGATCAGCGCGTCCACGACGGCGTTTGCTTCCGATTTGGCATTTGCGAGCGCGGCCACTCGCGTATCAGGTGCAGGTTTCGAGGTCGCAGGCGCCGTCGTTGCAGCCATGGTGTCAGCCGGCGGCTCCTGGCGCACGTACTGAATGGCGAAGACGGCGCCACCGGCGGCTACAACCGCCACCAGGGGGAGGACTATTTTGCTAATCGATATGGCAGTCATGATGCTCACCCGCCTGCCGGATCGCTGGCTCGTCCGTAGTTTATACCGTCTCAAGCGAGGTGGGTACTGGTTTGCGCCCGGAAAATGCAGTCTTTTCGGCGCCTTAGAAGCCTATAGCCAGCCGACGCGCCGGAACCGCCAGAAGAGGGCTGCGCATACCAGCAGGATCGTGCCGATCACGCCGAAATAGCCGTACTCCCACTCCAGTTCCGGCATGTGCTTGAAGTTCATCCCGTAGACGCCGGCGATCGCCGTCGGGACGGCGATGATGGCGAGCCATGACGCCAGCTTCTTGGACACCGCGGTCTCCTGTGCCTGGCCGACCAGGAGGCTTGCCTCAAAGGCAAACGCCAGCACCTCGCGAAGCGAATCGATCTGCTCCTGCACCGTCCGGACGTGATCCGTGACGTCGCGAAACAACGGCTGCATCGTGGATCGCACCATCGGCAGGTTGTCATGCTCGAGCCGGCGGCAGACTTCCACCAGGGGCCCAACCGCGTTGCGCAGCCGCAGCAGGTCGCGCCGGAGCAAATAGAGGCGCTGGATCTGCGCCTGCGTCATGGCGCTGGCGAGCACCTGCGCTTCCATCGCCTCGACTTCCTCCTGAATGGTTTCGAGCACGGGGGAGTAGTTGTCGACGATGAAGTCGAGAATGGCGTAGAGAATGTAATCCTCGCCCCGGGCCAGCGCCCGAGGGCAGCTTTCGCATCGTTCGCGCACCGGCTTGTAGGACGTCGATGCGCCGTGCCGGACCGACACGATATATCCTTCGCCGACGAACAGATGCGTCTCGCCGAATGCGATGCTGTCGCCCTCGAGCTGCGCGGTGCGCGCGACGATGAACAGCGCGTCGCCATATTGCTCGATCTTCGGCCGCTGATGGGCGTGGTCGGCATCCTCGATCGCAAGGTCATGCAGCTCGAACTGCCGCTGCACGCGGCGCAGCACGGCGATATCGGGTTCATGGAGTCCGATCCAGACCACGTGGTCGGGCTTGTTGCGCCAGCTCGAGGCTTCATCAATGGCGATGTTGGCGACACGCCGGCCTTCGACGTAGACGCCGGCTGCGACCACGCCGTCGGAGGCGGCCGGCTCGTTTTTCATGATGCCTGGCGATGCGACGTTCATGGCTTCCACCCTCGATGATTGTTGCCGAACCTTGCTTCGCGGCGATGTTTTCGAATGAGGCTAGCACCATGGAATTCACCGTCAATGCGATCGAGACAATGATGTTCCCGAGGACGCGTCGATCATGCCGGCGCGCTCTGCCGATCTTTATGCCGTGCCTATGCGAAAGGGCCGCCGGGCATCTCGAAATCCTACGCCTGTCTTCGCATGTTTGGTTATCCGGCATGCATTCGAGCCGGTATTGGGAAAACGAACATGACGCTTTTCTATTCGCACCAAGAGCGGCGGCAAGGCTCGGTCGGCGGCTTTTCCGTCGGCCGCGCGGTACGCCGCCTGCGGACCGCACTGAAGACAATCCATCGCGCGATCGCCGCAGCAAAGATCCGACGGCTGCGCAACGAATTGCGGCTGCACGCCGCAATGCGTGCGAACCGGGCGCGCCCGAAACCAACCCGACACCGAAGCGCATAGCGACCGGTTTCCGCGCCAGCCGCTGCATCTCGGCGAGAAATGGGATTTCTGACATGCGACAATCAATATCCAAATCAGTGGCGGCATTATTGCTGCGCGCGTTAACCCGCCTGCTGATCTTGATCGCCAACGAGCCGGTCAGGATCTATCGCCCGGAAGCTCACTACATGCGCGGTCCGGGACCGGCGTGGCGGGCGAAGCACGGCGTGGGTTGACCAGACCCTCGCCGGAAAGGCGGGCGACGCGGTGTGTCAATAATGGAAACGCGAGAAATAGATCGCCGTTCTCAGCACGACCAGTCCGGTGAGCAGCCCTCCTGCCGAAAGCATCGCAAGCGCACCCAGGCAGAATTGTTTGGCTGTCGCCAGATGCATTTTGGCCGTACCAATCCCGATGGCGTTTTGCCTTTCCGTTGAATGAAGCGAATCTTCAAAGTGATGTGTCAGCGTCGACATGTCCGGGGATTCCTTTCGCAAGATCGCAGCAATACTGTTTCATTGAGATGATGATGTATCGCGGACCCATAGGAATGCGAGAGGTTCGGCTGCGGCGCCGTATAGGAGAATCATAAAGCACGCTTGGGTTCATGCTTTCTGAGCTCTAAGCCCGAACTTTGCGCGACGGCAAACCCTTGAACAGGTCCTGATCTTGTTTCGGGCGTCGCATCACCGGCGCGGCGTCCGGTTCAGTCATGCCAACGGCTGCTGCGAATGCTCGCTTCAATCGGTGCTCGCCGATTTGCGCGAGATAACAGCTCAAGATCGCAGGTCGCGTCTCGCCCTGATCGAGGATTGCCAGGCAGAGATCGGCACTCATTTTTCTGAAGAAGCGGAACTCGCTCTCACGCTCCTTTCGGCCAGATCGGTCCATTTCCTGCGCGATCGCTAGAACGTTGAGGCGATCGGTATCGTCGAGGGTCACGGCAAACCGCAGGATCGCAAGCTGCCACGCGCGCAGTATCCTCTCATGCTGTTCAAGCAATCCTGCCGTGCTCGTTGCGACGCCTTGGTCGACATTCGTCCAGGGCCGACAGCGCGAAAATGACATCACGCCTGCGCGGCCTCGATCGAATCGTCGTCGGTGACGCCAGCAAGCGCGCGTGCCACCTGCGCTTTGTCCGCTTCATCCAGTTCCACGATCGGCAAACGGGTATTGGGATGCATCAATCCGAGCAGGCTCAGCGCGTATTTCAAGGCCGCCGGGACGTCATTCGACAGACAAGCCTCCAGCGGGCCGAGACGGCGATGCAACTGACGCGCCGATTGCAGCCGGCCCTGCTTCAAGTTCGAAAAGATCCTCCGGCACACGTCCGGTGCAATATTTGAAACCAGCGAAATACAGCCGTGACCCCCGCTGGCAATAAAGCCGAAGGCAGTAACGTCGTCCCCGGACAACAGTCGAAAGCCGGGCGGTACCAGCGAACTCAGGCGCGTTGGGCGGGAGACGTCACCTGTCCCATCCTTCAAACCCACGAATTGTCTGGACTGAGCCAGAAGGGAAATCGTCTCGTCTGCCAGCGGGCGAACGGTCCGCGCGGGAATGTCGTGCAGGATCACCGGGAGCGTGGTGGAGGCGGCGATGGCGCGGAAATGCGCAGCGATGCCCGCCTGCATCGGCTTGTTGTAGTAGGGCACCACCGACAACACGGCATCCGCGCCGGCGCGCTCGGCCCGCATCGTCAGTTCGATCGCGCGATCGGTCGAATTGGACCCGGCGCCCGCAATGACGCGGGCGCGGCCTTGTGCGGTCTCGACGGCACAGCGAATGAGGCGATCCTTTTCGGCCGTCGTCAGCGTCGATGCCTCGCCGGCAGTCTCACCGACGATGATCGCCGAGGCGCCGGCGTCGATCTGGCGTTCGCACAGCGTGGCGAAAGCGTCGAGATCGAGCTCGGCATCGGCGTCGAACGGGGTTGGGAGGTCGGTCATGTAGCCGGCGAGCCAGCTTGCCGGATTCGCCAGCGAGGTCATGGGGTTCAGCAAGTCCGGCCGAGTTCGGTACGGTCGCCGGCCACCGGTCGACCAGCGAGGCTGCGGCTGCCGTGCATATTGAGCTCGATCTCGCGCGACAATTCGACGATCGTTTCCGGGTGATGTCCGTTCTCGAACAGCGCGTATTTCAGCGCCTGGGTGCGGTTGACGAACAGGCCGCCATAGAGGCCGTTTTGCTCCTGGGCGACCCACTGGCCGCGCCGGTTCCGGCCGATAAAGACGATGGTGGACGCGGCGCTGCACGATGGAGGTTCGACGAGTTTCACGTTGGTATTCCTTCACAAGACGAGTAGGTGTCCTTGAATATCCTTACGGATGGATATGAATTCGAGCGGAGCTTGCGAGCGATCTCATAAGGACCGCATAGGAGATCGAGCTATTTTTTGATGAATGGTCAGCCGAGCGCGCGGGTGAGCGCGCATCGCGCGCCATAGGCCGCCATCTCGTCCCAATGGTTGAGATCGTGATCGAGAAGCCGCTCTCGCCGAATGCCGGCGATCACAGCGCAGAGGACCGTGGCCATCCAGAACAGCGCCATCAGGCTTTGATTCAATGCGATGCTGCCAAAGCTGGCGAAGGCGACCAGGACGAGCAGGCGGACTCCGAACCGGACCAGGACCTGGGCCGAGCGCAACCGTCGCGGCAGGTCGGCCAGTGTTGCACGGAGGCCCCGCGTCAGGCGAAATTGTCGCTGTAGATCGGCTCGTAGACGGTGCCGGCGCGTCGCGGGGCGCTCGGCACGCTGGTCCGGCTCGACGGTGCGCTGACGCGCCGGGCTTCGACGAACGCGCTCAGGATCGCCAGCGCCAGATCGGCGTGGCGGGTCTCAATCGACTGATCCAGCCAATCGGGTAGCTCGCGCTGCCGCGACAGTGCGCAATACCATTCGCCGTCGTCGTAGGCGAGGCGGCGGACCTGCCATTGCGGTAGCTCCAGGTCGATCAGCGCGAGCGCAACGTCGGTCCAGGCGTGTGATTGAATCAGCCGCTCGATGCGGGCGGCCCTGGCGTTCTGGTTCGCGGAAGGCAGGCGCCGGGAGGTCGCGCGAATGATGTCGGAGAGGAATTCGGCGGTGACATAACCGGCGTTGCGGAGTCGATCGCCGAGTTCAGTGGGGACTTGTTGTTCTGAAAGAAGTGACATGGGGTCATCTCAACTCGTAGCGCGGTCGCCATTGCAACCGCACGTCCAAGCTGGCCAGACCCCCATTTGAAAGCGAGATGAGGCAAGGGGCGAAGAAATAGGGATTTCATAGGGGGTCTATCGTCGTCCCTGCGAACGCAGGGACCCCCGCGTGAGCGCCCCGCGCTCATCGCGATACCGCGTTGCTCTCTCGATAGCGCAGAGCGGCTGAGGATCTTCGTAAAGCGGGCTTCGGTGGCTATGGGTCCTTGCGAACGCAGGGACGACGGCGGGAACCTTTATGAGATTCCTATAACATCGCTATTCCTCCCGTCTCGAAAACCTATGCGTCCGGTGGCATCTCACAGCCATCCAATAGGCTGGCCGTTCGTCCGGCTGGCGGGTTACGTCGCACAGGAACATTCCCATGCTGGACATTCTCATGCTGGCCCTCGCCCTGGGCTTCTTCGTGGCGGGCATTGGCTACGCCTATGCCTGCGAACGGCTGTAATGGAGCAGAGCCATGATCTTTGATTACTCGCTTGCCGGACTCGTGTCGCTCGGCCTGCTGTTTTACCTGACCTACGCGCTGCTGCGGCCCGAGCGCTTCTGAGGGTGCCGTGATCACGCTGGTCCAAGTCGTCCTGGCGTTTGTCGTTACCTCGGCACTCCTGCTTGCGCTGATTCACCTGCTGCTGCCTGCAAGAAAATTCTGAAGGATTCCCGACCATGACCGTCATCGGCTGGATGCAAATTCTCCTGTACTGCGCGATTGTGGTCGCGCTGGTCAAACCGCTCGGCTGGTATATGACCCGCGTCTTCAACGGCGAGTCCACCTTTCTGTCCCCGGTACTGCGTCCGGTCGAACGTGGGCTGTACTGGATCGGCGGCGTCGATGAGAAGCGTGAGCAGCACTGGCTGACCTATACGGTCGCCATGCTGCTGTTTCATGTCGGCGGCTTCCTCATCATCTACGGCTTAATGCGGCTGCAGGCGGTGTTGCCGCTCAATCCGGCGGAGCAATCCGCCGTCGCCCCGGATCTGTCCTTCAACACGGCGATCTCGTTCCTCACCAACACCAACTGGCAGAACTACGGCGGCGAAAGCACGCTGTCGTACCTGACGCAGATGGTCGGCCTGACGCACCAGAATTTCCTGTCGGCTGCGACCGGCATTGCGTTGGCGGTCGCCCTGATCCGCGGCTTCTCGCGTTCCTCGATGCGCACCATCGGTAATTTCTGGGTCGATGTGACGCGAACCACCCTCTATGTGCTGCTGCCGATCTGCGTCGTCTACACGCTGTTCCTGGTCTGGCAGGGCATGCCGCAGACGCTTGGCGCTTACGTCGAGGCCACGACACTTGAAGGGGCCAAGCAGACCATCGCGGTCGGCCCGGTTGCGTCGCAGGTCGCGATCAAGATGCTGGGCACCAATGGCGGCGGCTTCTTCAACGCCAACGCCGCGCATCCCTTCGAGAATCCCACCGCGCTGTCGAACCTCGTGCAGATGATCTCGATCTTTGCGATCGGCGCGGCGATGACCAACGTGTTCGGCCGCATGGTCGGTAACCAGCGCCAGGGCTGGGCGATCCTGGCCGTGATGGGCGTGCTGTTCCTGTCAGGCGTCGCAGTCACCTATTGGGCCGAAGCCAACGGTACCTCGACACTTGCTTCGCTCGGCCTCTCCGGCGGCAACATGGAAGGCAAGGAAGTCCGGTTCGGCATCGTTGCTTCCTCACTCTTTGCGGTCGTCACCACGGCGGCCTCCTGCGGTGCCGTCAACGCCATGCATGACTCGTTCACCGCGCTCGGCGGCATGATCCCGCTGATCAACATGCAGCTCGGCGAAATCATCGTTGGCGGCGTCGGCGCCGGGCTTTACGGCATGCTGCTGTTCGTCGTGCTGGCGATCTTCGTCGCAGGCCTGATGGTCGGCCGCACGCCGGAATATGTCGGCAAGAAGATCGAGGCGCGCGAGGTCAAGATGGCGATGCTCGCGATCCTGGTGTTGCCGTTGATGTATCTCGGCTGGACCGCGGTTGCCGTAGTGCTGCCGTCGGCGGTGGCCTCGATGGCCAACTCAGGGCCGCATGGCTTTACCGAGGTGCTCTACGCCTTCACCTCGGCGACCGGCAATAACGGCTCGGCCTTCGGCGGCCTGACCGGCAACACCTTCTTCTACAATCTGACGCTCGCCAGTTCGATGTTCGTCGGCCGCTTCTTCATGATCGTGCCTGCGATGGCGCTGGCGGGCTCGCTTGCCGCCAAGAAGTCGATTCCGCCCTCGGCCGGCACGCTGCCGACCACCGGCGGCCTGTTCGTCGGTCTCGTCGTCGGCGTGATCCTGATCATCGGCGGTCTCACCTTCTTCCCGGCGCTGGCGCTCGGGCCGATCGTCGAGCACCTCGCAATGAACGCCAACACCCTGTTCTGATCGATTTCTCTTCGGAGTTTACGTCCATGGAAGCCATGAAACTGCAGAAGAAGGTGACGGCGTCGGCGATGCTCGACCCCAAGATCCTGGTACCTGCGATCAAATCGGCCTTCGTCAAACTCGACCCACGGCTGATGGTCAAGAATCCCGTGATGTTCGTGGTCGAGATCGTCGCCGCGCTCACCACCGTGATCTTCCTGCGCAATCTGGTGACGGGCGGGGAGGGGCTCGCGTTCACCTTCCAGATCATCCTGTGGCTGTGGTTCACGGTGCTGTTCGCCAATTTCGCCGAAGCGGTCGCGGAAGGCCGCGGCAAGGCGCAAGCGGAATCGCTGAAGAAGACCCGCACCGAGAGCAAGGCGAAGCTGCTGGAAGGATCCGACAAGTCCTATCGGCTGGTGTCAGGCACCACCCTCAAGGTCGGCGATATCGTCCTGGTCGAGGCCGGCGACAACATCCCCTCCGATGGCGAGGTGATCGAAGGCGTGGCGTCGGTGAACGAGGCGGCCATCACCGGCGAGTCCGCGCCCGTGATCCGCGAATCCGGCGGCGACCGTTCGGCGGTAACCGGCGGCACGCAGGTATTGTCCGACTGGATCCGCGTTCGTATCACGGCAGCACAAGGCTCGACCTTCATCGACCGCATGATCAAGCTGGTGGAGGGCGCGGAGCGGCAGAAGACGCCGAACGAGATCGCGCTCAATATCCTGCTCGCAGGGCTGACCATCATCTTCGTGTTCGCGACCGTGACGATCCCGAGCTACGCCGCCTATGCCGGCGGCTCGATTTCGGTCGTCGTGCTGGTGGCGCTGTTCGTCACGCTGATCCCGACCACCATTGGCGCGCTGCTGTCGGCGATCGGCATCGCCGGTATGGACCGTCTGGTACGCTTCAACGTGCTCGCGATGTCCGGCCGCGCGGTGGAGGCCGCCGGTGACGTCGATACGCTGCTGCTAGACAAGACCGGCACCATCACCCTCGGCAACCGACAGGCGACGGCGTTCCGTCCCGTGCGCGGCGTGACCGAGCAGGAGCTGGCGGATGCGGCGCAGCTCGCCTCGCTTGCCGACGAGACGCCTGAAGGGCGTTCGATCGTCGTGCTGGCGAAAGAGAAATACGGCATCCGTGGCCGCGACATGAAGGAGCTCAACGCCACCTTCATTCCCTTCACGGCGCAGACCCGCATGAGCGGTATCGATGCCGGCTCGCTCTCGGTCCGCAAGGGCGCGGTGGATGCGATCCTGACCTATGTCGATGGCGGCGGCGCGGTTCGCGCGGTCGCCTCGGGCAATGCCGTGCGTGCCCTGCAATCGGGCGTCATGTCGGAGACGGGGCGCGAGATCCAGGCGATTTCGGATGAGATCGCCAAAGCCGGCGGCACGCCGCTTGCAGTCGCCAAAGAAGGCCGCCTGCTCGGCGTCGTGCACCTGAAGGACATCGTCAAGGGCGGCATTCGCGAGCGCTTCGCCGAGCTGCGCCGGATGGGCATCCGCACCGTGATGATCACGGGTGATAACCCGATGACGGCTGCCGCCATCGCCGCCGAAGCCGGCGTCGACGACTTCCTCGCGCAGGCAACGCCTGAAGACAAGCTGAAGCTGATCCGCGACGAGCAGGCCAAGGGCAAGCTGGTTGCGATGTGCGGCGACGGCACCAACGACGCGCCGGCGCTGGCGCAGGCTGACGTCGGCGTCGCCATGAACACCGGCACGCAGGCCGCGCGCGAAGCCGGCAACATGGTCGACCTCGATTCCAACCCGACCAAGTTGATCGAGGTGGTCGAGATAGGCAAGCAATTGCTGATGACCCGTGGCGCGCTGACCACGTTCTCGATCGCCAACGACGTCGCAAAATATTTCGCCATCATCCCCGCGATGTTCCTGGCGTTCTATCCGCAGCTCGAAGTGCTCAACATCATGCATCTGGCGAGCCCGCAGAGCGCGATCCTGTCGGCGATCATCTTCAACGCGCTCATCATCATCGCGTTGATCCCGCTGGCGCTGAAAGGCGTGGCATACCGCGCCGTAGGGGCTGGAGCGTTGCTGCGCCGTAACCTGCTGATCTACGGCCTCGGCGGCATCATCGTTCCCTTCATCGGCATCAAGGCCATCGATTTGGTGGTTGCGGCCTTGGGCCTGGCCTAACCCCGTCATTGCGAGCGAAGCGAAGCAATCCATCTCACCCCACGAAGAAAAGCTGGATTGCTTCGTCGCTTCGCTTCCTTGCGCAAACGCTTCGCGTTTGTCGCAGGCAATGACGGAAGACACTTAGGAGACACACAATGCTCAGAGAAATCCGTCCCGCTATCCTCATCCTGCTTTTGCTCACGGCCATCACCGGCCTTGCCTATCCCCTCGCCATGACCGCGATTGCCGGCGTGATCTTTCCGAAGCAGGCGCAAGGCAGCCTGATCGAGAAGGACGGCAAGGTGATCGGCTCCTCGCTGATCGGGCAGGAATTCAAGGACGACAAATATTTCCATGGCCGATTGTCTGCGACCTCTGCCCCGGACCCGGCCGATTCCACCAAGACGGTCTCCGCCCCCTATAACGCCGCCAATTCCGGCGGCTCCAATCTCGGCCCGACCAGCAAGGCGCTGGCCGACCGGATCAAGGAAGACGTCGAGAAGCTGAAGACCGAAAACCCTTCCGCGGCGGTGCCGGTCGATCTGGTCACCACCTCCGGCAGTGGGCTCGATCCCGACATCTCGCCGGAGGGTGCGCTATTTCAGGTCCCGCGGGTGGCAAAGGCCCGCAACCTGCCGGAAGCCCGGGTCCGCCAACTGGTCACGGAGCACATCCAGGGCCGCATGGCAGGATTGCTCGGCGAACCCCGCGTTAACGTATTGGCGTTGAATCTGGCATTGGACGAGGCCTCGAAATGAGACCGGCTAGGCCCGCCGAAGGGTGAGGACTATATTGCCGCATGGTCCAAACCCGCCGCGACCCTGAACAGCGTCCCTCGCCAGAAGCCCTCCTGGAGGCGGCCCGGCGCGAAGACAGCCGCGCGGGCCGGCTCAAGATTTTCGTCGGCGCCGCTCCCGGCGTCGGCAAGACCTACGAGATGTTGCAGAGCGCCCATGCCAAGAAGAAGGCCGGCGCCGATGTCGTCGTTGGCGTGGTCGAGACCCATGGCCGCGCGGAAACCGAAGCGCTGCTGAAGGGCCTCGAAGTGCTGCCGCGCAGGCGGCTCGCCTACAAGGAGCAGACGCTCGAGGAGATGGACCTCGACGCGCTGATCGCGCGGCGGCCGCAGATCGCCCTCGTCGACGAACTCGCCCATACCAACGCTCCGGGCAGCCGTCATCCCAAGCGGTATCTCGATGTCGAGGAATTGCTGTCCCGCGGCATCGACGTCTATACGGCGGTCAACATCCAGCACATCGAAAGCCTCAACGATGTGGTCGCGCAGATCACGCATGTGCGGGTGCGCGAGACCGTGCCGGACAAGGTGTTCGATCGCGCCGACGCCATCGAGCTGATCGACCTCACGCCCGACGACCTGATCCAGCGGCTGAAGGAGGGCAAGGTCTATGTCCCCAAGCAGGCCGAGCGCGCGCTGGAGCATTATTTCTCGCCGGGCAATCTGACCGCGCTGCGTGAGCTGGCGCTGCGGCGCACTGCCGAGCGGGTCGACGAGCAGTTGCTCACGCACATGCAGGCCAATGCGATCGACGGACCGTGGGCCGCCGGCGAGCGCATCCTGGTCTGCGTCAGCGAAGATCCGCGGGCGGCAGGGCTGGTGCGCTACACCAAGCGGCTGGCGGACCGGCTGCATGCGCAGTGGACCGCGATCAGCATCGAGACGCGGCGCAGCCTGCAACTGACCGACGAGCAACGCGACCGACTGGCCGACACCATGCGGCTCGCCGAAGCGCTCGGTGGCGAGGCGCTGACCATTCCCGGCGTCGGCCGCCGTATCGCCGACGACGTCATCCATTTCGCGCATGCCAACAATGTCACCCAGATCATCATCGGCAAGTCGACGCGCTCATGGTGGTTCGAACTGATGCGCGGTTCTGTCGTGCACGATCTGGTGCGGCGTGCCGGCAATATCAGCGTCCACGTGATTGCCGGCGACGAGCAGGGGATAGCGAAGGCGGCGGTGCAAACCGCGGCGCGGCAGGAGCCGTTCGAGGCGCGGCCTTATCTGATGGCGCTGCTGTTCGTCGCGATCGGCCTTGCCGCCGCCACACTGATCAAGCCCCTGTTCGGTGGTATCGAGAACGTCGATCTGGTGTTTCTCACCGCCGTGGTCGCTGTCGCCGCGCGCTTCGGGCTGTGGCCGTCGATGCTGGCAAGCGTCGTGGCGTCGTTGTGCTACAACTTCTTCTTCCTGCCGCCGGTCTATAACTTCACCATCACTGATCCAACCAATATCGCGGCGTTCTTTTTCTTCATGCTGATTGCCCTATTGGTCTCCAATGTCGCGGCGCGGGTGCGCTCGCAGGCCGATACGGCTATTGGCCGGGTGCGTACCACGGAATCGCTCTACGCCTTCAGCCGCAAGTTAGCGGGCACGGCGACGCTGGACGACGTGTTGTGGGCGACTGCCTATCAGACCGCCCTGATGCTGAAGGTGCGCGTGGTGCTGCTGTTGCCGGAGGAGGGCGTGTTGACGGTCAAGTCCGGCTATCCGCCGGAAGACCAGCTCGACAGCGCCGATCTCGCCGCCGCCCACTGGGCCTGGGACAATGACCGCCCCGCCGGGCGCGGCTCGGACACGTTGCCTGGCGCCAAGCGGCTGTTCCTGCCGATGCGGACCGGGCGTGGCGCGATCGGTGTCATCGGCATCGACGACGACCGCACCGGTCCCTTGTTGACGCCGGATCAGCGCCGCCTCTTGGATGCGCTGGTCGATCAGGGCGCGCTCGCGATCGAGCGGGTGCTGCTGGTCGAGGACATGGACCGCGTCAAGCGCACGGTGGAATCCGACCGGCTGCGCGGCGCGCTGTTGACCTCGATCTCGCATGATCTGAAGACGCCGCTGGCCTCGGTGCTCGGCGCCGCCTCTACCCTGCGCGATCTCGGCGCCGGCCTCAACGACGCGCAGAAGAACGAGCTGCTCGCCACCATGATCGACGAATCCGAGCGGCTCAACCGCTTCATTGCCAACCTGCTCGACATGACCAAGCTGGAATCCGGCGCCATCGTGCCGAATACCGCGCGGCACGATGTCGGCGAGATCGTCGGCAGCGCGCTGCGGCGCGCCGGAAAAATCCTCGTGCATCACAAGGTGTCGCTGGAGCTCGGCCCCAATCTGCCGATGCTGGAGCTCGATGCCGTGCTGTTCGAACAGGTGCTGTTCAACGTGCTGGACAACGCTGCCAAATATGCCCCTGGCGGCACCACGATTTCGATCAGGGGAACGCGCGATCAGGGAAAGGTCTCGCTGCAGATCCTCGACGAGGGCAATGGCATCCCGCCGGAAGAGCTGGAGAGCGTGTTCGACAAATTCTATCGCGCGCAGAAGGGCGATCACGTCCGCCCGGGCACCGGTCTTGGACTTGCGATTTCCCGCGGCTTTGTCGAGGCCATGCAAGGCACGATCTCGGCCGCCAACCGCACCGACCGCAGCGGGGCGGTGATATCAATTCGGCTGCCGGTACCGGCCACCAGCATAGCGTTGACAAGCGAAATGGACACCGGTTCGCGTGAAGAAAACGCGTCAGAACATAAAGAAGGAGCCTCTGTTTTGATACAATCGGAACAGAGGCTCTGACGCACTGGATACCGCCGCATGAATGCTCCCGCGATCAAGGTCCTGGTCATCGACGACGAGCCGCCGATCCGCAAGCTGTTGCGGATGGGGCTGAGCACGCAGGGCTATGACATCCTCGAAGCCTCCAACGGCAAGCTGGCGCTGGAGAAGCTGGCCGAGGAGCCGGCGCTGATCATCCTCGATCTCGGCCTGCCCGACATCCAGGGCCACGATCTCTTGCGCATGATCCGCGGCCGCAATGAGAGCGTGCCGATCGTGGTGCTGTCGAGCCGCGGCGACGAGGCCGGCAAGGTGCAGGCGCTCGATCTCGGGGCCGACGATTATCTGACAAAACCGTTCGGCATGGACGAATTGCTGGCGCGGA
This sequence comes from Bradyrhizobium sp. SRL28, assembly GCF_018596315.1. Classification (GTDB taxonomy): domain Bacteria; phylum Pseudomonadota; class Alphaproteobacteria; order Rhizobiales; family Xanthobacteraceae; genus Bradyrhizobium. The sequence continues at coordinate 49,532 of NZ_JAHEAG010000038.1, forward strand.
TGCGCGCCGCGCTGCGGCACCAATTGCAGGTTCAAGGCGAACGGCCGGTGTTTCGCGCGGGCGATCTCTCCGTCGATCTCGTCCGCCGCATCGTCAAGACCGGCGAGCGCGAGGTAAAGCTCTCGCCGAAGGAATACGAATTGCTGCGCGTGCTGGTGCAGCACGCCGGCAAGGTGCTGACCCATCGGTTTCTGCTGAAAGAGCTGTGGGACGAGCTGACGGATGCGCAATATCTGCGCGTCTATGTCCGCCAGCTTCGCCAGAAGATCGAGGCCGATCCCGAGCGTCCGCAATTCGTGCTGACCGAGACGGGGATCGGATATCGGTTGCGGGCGCCGGACTAACCGGGTGGTTAGATCATGATCAGCGTCACGCCGCCGCGGGATGGGCGGGTGTTAGAACCACGGCTCCTCATAGGCCGGTTTGCCATCGATCAAGAGTCGCTTGATAGCGGCGCGTCCTGACGGCAGAACTGCTGCAACAACTGTCAGCTTGCTCTGATTGCGGATCTGTTCGAGTTTCAGGCCCTCACCCTCGGGCACGAAATAGCTTTCGAGGTTGTAGCGAATCTGCAGATTGTCGCAGAAGACGCGCCCAGTTGAACCGCAGGTGGCGCCGTAGGCGACGCGGCCGCGGATCAACACCTCGGGACTTGTAACTGCTACGGGTTCGGCATGTACCGAGACGGCCTGGTAGAGCCCGTCGCGGTTGGGCGCGAGTTTGACGAACACCATCGGGTTGCGCTCACCCGCAGTCTGGTTCAGAAGCGAGCCGGCCGGCAGTTGCGAAATGTCGTAGCCGAGGACGACATAGTCGCCGCGCAGGGGATCGCGCGGATCGACGGGACGGGTCTGCAGGGTTACTTCCGTGCCTTCGCGCAAAATCTGGCTGCGATCGATGATCATCACGCTCAGGAGCGCGACCTGAACCAGGGCGGCAGCGCCGAACAGGGCAAGTTTCGGGATGCGTGCCCATAATTCGGCGACAGATGCGGCAGAGGTCTTGATCATTCGCGGGTTCTCGGCAGCAAGCGATTCAGCAACAAAGCAAGCGCAACAGCGACAAGTCCGGCCGCGGCGAGGAACATTGAGCGGTGCAACAGCGAACCCTCCACCGTCCATGTGATTGCCGCGATAACGCCGGCGATCCCGAGCCAGCCGGCGACGATCCGCGGGCGCGCGGTATCAAGCATGGCGGAGGCGACAAGGCAGATCATGGCGCAGAGCGCCAAGGCGTAGGCGCGCCATGGCTCCCCCACGTGCGGCGGCGTCCATACCGCTGATGCGAGAAGCACCAACCCAATCGCACTTGCGGCAAAGGCCGCGCCGGCCCGGCGCGTCGTCGCCGCTGCTCCAAAGGCGAAGATCACTCCTACGATACCGCATGAAATTGCCCAAAGCGGGTGGCTTAAGACGTCGGCGTGGGCACGGAAAGCTTCGTTGGCCGTTGCCGCCTCCAGAATGGCGACGCCGGCCAACGATAAAGCCCCATAAGTCGACAGGACGGCTCCGGCGGAAGATGCCCTCTGCCATGGCGCTACAGCAAGCGCGAGTCCTGCACCGAACAGCAGCGCCGCGCCGTCGGCGAGAACGTATGGCGATGCGGGGTCGGCGAGAAGCGCTGTCGCGATCCACCAGGGAAGCGCGGCCAGCGCGAGGAGGTGGGCCGCCACGCGCGAGTTCCAGGCGAGCGCAAGGCCGGCGGCGGCGAGCCAGATCACCACGAATGAAAAATGCGCCGCATCATGAGTTTCATAGACGCGCATGTTGCTCCATATGCACGCCGCCACCAGCGCAACCGCTAGCGCGCCACGCGAGCCGGTAAGTGCCGCTGCCACAAGCGCGCCCATCGCCCACAGCAGCATGCCGCCCGCAAAGTCGCCACCCAGATGATACATCTGGCCAACCAGGGCGATCGCGGCACCGAAGATGATCGCGCCCACGCTGGCGCAGAGGTCGGCGAGGACGGGCTGGCCCGCACGGGCGAACCAGGCACCGAGGCCATGGGCGCCGACGATGCCGGCAAGCAGAATCGCCAAACGCAACAGGCGTGCGAGTTCTATCCAATGAGCAGCAACGAAAGCCAGAAACGAAGCTGCGATCAGCAGCCCGCCGACGATGGCCACCACCACAGCGATGTTGATGCCGGGAGTGAGCGGCGGAAGTGCAACGCGGATCGCGGCGAGGACCGCGGGCGTGATCACGCCATCGCTCTCCCATTGCGCAAGGTCAGCTTCGAGGCGCTGCCGATAGGCCCGGTCCAACATGATCGTGATTTACCGGGCCGTGCACCAGCCGGCGTCGCGGCAGGTCAGGTGGCGCGCGACACCCAGGCGCGGCGCCTCCAGCTTCAAGTTCAACTTCAGGCGCGGCATTGATGATTCCCCAGTCGCTGGTCAACCTATCACCGTTCCGGTTGCATTGGAACAGCGCGGGTCGCCCGTCCGCAATGCGTGCCGAGCCAGACCGGCATCGGCTGCCGGTTGCGCGCGCCGGATTGATTGGACCGCGACGGTGGTCGCGTCCCCGGTTCATCGTGCGGGTCAGCTTGCCCATACGATGCAACCGTAAAGTGGTATGCTCAATTGCAGGATTTGATCCAGACTGAGCTCGCGCGCGCAGGAAACTCAGGCAGGAGGAAGCACGGCCATGACTGAGAGCGTCATGTATCACGAAGGAAATCGACAACTGCAGGATCGGTTCGACAGCCGCCGGATTTCGGACCGGCTGGAAGAGAAGCTGATGCGCAAGGAATTTACCGCTGACGACAAGCAGTACATCGAAAGCTTGCCATACTTCTTTCTGGCGACGGCCGATGCCGAAGGCCGGCCCGATTGCTCGTTCAAGGGCGGGGCGCCGGGTTTTGTGCGCATCACCGGGCCTTCCGAGATCGCATTCCCCGACTATGACGGGAACGGCATGTTCAAGAGTCTCGGCAACATCGTCGTCAATGCCGATGTCGGATTGCTGTTCCTCGCCATGCATGACAAGCCGCGGCGTCTGCGGGTCAACGGTAGCGCCAGGGTGAGCGACAACGACCCGCTGCTCGCGGAGACGGTCGGCGCGCAGCTCATCGTTCGCGTGACCGCGCGCGCAATCTTTCCCAACTGCCCCCGCTACATTCCGACGATGGGGTCGATCGAGCCGTCGATCTACGCGCCGATCGCCGGACAGGACGCGCCGGAGCCGGCGTGGAAAGGCTTTGCGGACTTCAAGGACTGCATCCACCCGCGGCAACCGACATTCAAGGGGTGAGAGGTCGATTGCAGCCCGCGCCGGTGTAGCGTGCTGGAAAGGTGCTGGCGCATCGCTTCAGTTGAAAATTGAATCCGAAGAACACCCCGTCGTCCCTGCCTAGTGCGCAATTGCGCACGGGCGCAGGGACCCATACCGCGTGATCTATCGATGAAGCGTGGTGGCTGACGCTCTCCGTAAGTCAACTAGAACTATGGGTTACTGAAGCGAAGCCGTCGTGCCGCGTGCCCTTCACAACGGCCGCGGCGTATGGGTCCCTGCGTTCGCAGGGACGACGGTGAAGTCTTTGCAATGAACGGAAGTTCCTTAGATCGCCGTCATCTCACCCTTTGTCCACGCTTCGCGCAGCTTGAATTTCTGGATCTTGCCCGATCCGGTCAGCGGGAACGCGTCCACCACGAACCAGTGCTTCGGCGTCTTGTGCGGCGCGAGCGAGGCGCGCATGTAGTCGATCAGTTCTTCCTTTTCGATTGTTGTCCCCGGCGCCGGGCGGATAAAGGCCGCGACCTCTTCACCCCACTTCTCGTGGGGAACACCGATCACGGCGACTTCGCCGACCTTCGGATGCTTGAACAAGAGTTCTTCCAGCTCGCGCGGATAGATGTTCTCGCCGCCGCGGATGATCATGTCCTTGAGGCGGCCTTCCACCGTGCAGTAGCCGCGGGCATCCATCGCGCAGAGATCGCCGGTATGCAGCCAGCCGTCGGCGTCGATCGCGGCTGCGGTCGCATCCGGCATTTCGAAGTAACCGAGCATCACGTGATAGCCGCGGGTGCAGAACTCGCCGATCGTGCCCACCGGAACGGTCTCGCCGGTCGCGGGGTCGATGATCTTGTTTTCCATATTGGGAAGCGGCAGGCCGATCGTATTGGCCTTGTCCTCGACGCTGTCGGTGGTGCGGGTTTGCGCCGCGACCGGAGAGCATTCGGTCTGCCCGAACACAATCGTGAATGGCGCGCCGAGCTTTTCTTCCAATAGCCGCACCAGCGCGGCCGGCACCGTGGAGCCGCCGGAGCAGATCGCCTTGACAGAGGAGAGATCGGTCGCCGCAAAGGTCGGGTGTTCCAGCATCGCGACCAGCATGGTGGGAACGCCGAGCATCGCATTGCCGCGATAGGTCCCGAGCATTTCCAGCACCAGTCCGGGCTCGAACGCCTCGACCAGCACCGTGGTCGCGGCTTTCGATACCGCGCCGATCACGCAGCAGACGCAGCCGCCGGTATGAAACAGCGGCATCGTGGTGACGAAGACGTCGCCGGCATCGACGCCCATGCGGTCGGCGGTATCGGCGCCGTTGTTGAGAAGTCCGCGATGCCGGAGCAGGGCGCCTTTCGGAAAGCCCGTGGTGCCCGAGGTGTACTGGATCATGACGGGGTCGTCGGGACTGACGGCCGGCAGGGTGACGCTCTCGTCGTCGCCTGCCGCGATGAAGGCGTCCCAGTCGTCGAAGCAGATGATTTCGCGCAGGTCCGGGCAGTTCGGCGCCACCGCCTGCACCGTCTCGAGCATCGGGTTGCCGCGGAAACCGCTGACGACGAAAACGCCGGCCGAGCGCGACTGCTTCAGCACATATTCGACTTCGCGGGCGCGAAAGGCCGGGTTCACGGTGACGAGCACCACGCCCGCCATGCCGGCGCCGAATTCGAGCATCATCCATTCCGGGATGTTCTGTGCCCAGACCGCAATGCGATCGCCGGGCTTGAAGCGCGACAGCAGCGCGCGGGCGGTGCGCTGGGCTTCGCGATAGAACTGCGCATGGGTCCATTGACGGCGCAGCTTCGGATCGGGGACGCCGGCTATCAGGGCCAGACGATCGGGCGCCGCCTCGGCCGCCTTGCGCAAGAGATCGCCGAACGTCATCTCCCGCACCGCAGGCGTCGCGGGGCCTGCGACGTGCGACTTCGTCAATGTCATTAAAGCCTCCCCGGTCCGGGGACGGCGCCGTTCTTGCTGCCGGCGTTTCAGTCGTCCCCCGGTGGTCAAAATGCCCTCCGTCGCCGGTCAATGCAAGCGGACTATGACGTGCAGGAACTTTGCATGCCACCGGTAATTACTTTTTTGCCAAACGGAGGAAGCCGGAGAAAAGCAATGGCACGCAGATACTCGAAGAAAGCGTCGACCGACGTCAGGCGCGCGATGAAGAAACGCAAGGCTGGTACGCTGAAGAGCGGCCGCTCGGGCAGGAAGGTCAAGAGCCGCAAACAGGCGATTGCGATCGGACTGTCGGAGGCGAGGGCCAAGGGCAAGAAAGTGCCGAAGAAGGCTGCGAAGAAGCGGAAGGCTTCGAAGAAGAAGACGGCGAAGAAGTCGAAGCGGAAGACGAAGCGGTAGGCGAAGAAGCGGCGGTAGCAC
>NZ_JAHEAG010000039.1 GCF_018596315.1 Bradyrhizobium sp. SRL28
CTTGGGGCAGGCCCTGAACCAACCCGACATGTCTTCGCACCGCCGTCCGCGCGATGGCAGCGCTCGCCTTGATCCGGCGGGCTATGACCCATGCGACTGGGCGTGGGAGTTCTTGCGCCGGAACAAAGACTATATCGCCGAGTGGCGAGGCTCCGTTCCTCGACGTCTGCCGTACATCAGACTTAGCGATGGGACGTGGCTGTTGCGTCTGCGGCGACGCTTTCCTCGCGCCGAACGATGGGGACTTTATGCCTTTGCCGACCCCGCGCTACGCGCCCGGCAGGCACCGGTGTTCTGGCACGTCGATGCCCTGAAGCGGGTGATCCGCCTCAACGCCCAAATGCGAAATGGCAACGAAAACACGCCGCCGTCCACGCTTGCGGACTTCAAGGTCAATCGAATGGCGGTCATCGGTGTCGACGAGATCCCATTGGTGTTGGTGAAGGGAGCGGGCGTTCATGTCCCCCTCGAAATTCGCGGTCTTTCTGCCCTGACTGCGCCCTTTGCGCCGGTCTTTGAGCTCCATGGCCTCGGCGACCTCTCCGCGCAAATCGAGCTTCTGAAGCGCCTGAAGCGTTTCACCGAGCCTGGCCAGAGGACGATACAAACGCCGCCGTTGGCAAGCGACGAACGTATGCACCACGCCCTGATCGCGCTCGATGAAAGCCTGGAGGGCAAGACCTACCGCCAGATCGCAATCACGATCTTCGGGGAGAAAAAAGTTGCGGAGGAATGGCACGGGCACAGTCAATTCCTGAAAGATCGCACGCGACGGCTTGTTGCCAAGGGAACCGAATTGATGAAGGGCGGCTATCGCGATCTCCTGAGCTAGCCGCTTCTTGTCGCGGCTTGACGAGACTTGCTTTCGCGGGATGGCGAAACAGACCCTGCCGCATTCGCCACTCCCAATTAGGTTGCCGATGTGACGACGCTTCTTCTCACGCCTCGTGCTTGATGAGGTAGGTGACAAGGAGCCTCGGAAATGACGAAGAGTGACGACAAAGAGTCCGATAAGCCGTTTCTCAACACGGTAGAGGCTGCCGCCTGGCTGCGCCTCACCAAGAATACCCTTGAAAAAATGCGGGTGAACGGCAGAGGACCCGCCTACCGCAAGCACGGACGCTATGTCCGCTACCACATCGAAGACCTCATCGAATATTCGCAAGCCAATAAGCGGAGGTCAACCTCCGATGCTGATTGATCGCGCAAGTCCCTGGCGCCAACTGGCCGTGCTCTCGGCCATGTGCGCCAGCATCATCGCAGTGCTGATTTCCTTCGCGAACGGGATGCCGCTGTTGATCTATAATGCCTCGGGCAGCGCGCCACTCGGCTTCTACTATCTGGAGCAACGGCTGCCCGCGCACGGTGAACTGGCGCTGTTCAGACCGCCGCCGGCTATTGAGCTCCTGATCATCGCGCATGGTGTTTTGCCCGGGCCGGTACCCCTTCTGAAGCAGGTGGCTGCGGCCGGCGGCGATGAAGTGTGCCGCGCCAAAGCACCGATCGAATCGATCTTGGTCAATGGAAAGGTCATTGTAGAGGTGCTTCAGAACGATCGAGGGGGACGGCCCCTGCCAACCTGGGAAGGCTGCTTGCGGCTTGTTGAAGGAGAATTTTTCCTGCTGCAGCCGCACCCTCATTCGTTCGACTCGCGATACTTCGGCCCGGTGCTGCGCTGCGACGTCCTGGGCGTGGCGCATCCGCTCTGGACCTGGAATCCAAATATTTGAAGTTGCCCATGACAGCGATCGTGCGTGTCAGAAAAAGGCGCGCACCTTCCCCGGTATGCCGCTGAGCCTTCGTTCGGGCAGACCGCGAACCTGCGGTCAAGCAAGCTCTTCCATTGAGACCAACGGGTGAACGAGCGAAGGTAAGCGTCCGGAGCTTGCACATCAGTCAGGTCTTGACATGATTTTCTGTTTTCCAGGTCCACGGCAGCAGTTCGTCGAGGCGGTTGATGGGGTGACCATCCACCATTCGCATGAGCACGTTGCACAGGTAAGCGTAGGGTTCGACACCGTTGAGTTTGCAGGTTTATGTCGCCCGCCGAACTATGCCGAACGGGTTTGGTATGGCACGCCGTTGTCACGCTGGCACCGTCGATCGCGTGCACGGCAGCCCCATTCCATTCGGCATAGTCTGGTCGTTCAGAGCGCCTCCAGAAAGGCGAGCAGGCGGTCGTTCGGCTGGAAGCGGGTTCGCTTGCCGCGCTCGTACGGCTTGAGCTTCGCCAGGGCAGCTTCCTTGAGGGCGAGGTGGGCGTGCAGGTACGTCTGCGTCGTCTCGACCGATTCATGACCGAGCCACAGCGCGATCACGGAGCAGTCGACGCCGGCTTGCAGCAGTTCCATCGCAGCGCTGTGTCGCCTATGTCTTGGTCGATATAGCAGGCATACCTGCGCGATGCACACCCTGTAGGCAACCCGTGACGTGCGGAAGGTCTCGCTCTGGCTCGGACACGCCAACCTGCAAAGTACCGAGGTCTACCTGCGCGCGGACCCGACCGAAAAGCTCGAAGCGCTCGCCGCCATGGTGCCGCCGATGCTGAAGCCCGGACGCTTCCGCGCGCCTGACAAGCTGCTCGCCATGCTGAGCACGGTCAAACGCAGGCCGGATTATGCGGAGTAAGATCTACGAGAAAAGCCGCGGCGGCCGCAACATTCCGCCGCGGACTCTGCATAACCGTGCGCTCCGCATAATCCTCATGTCGGTATAGCCCAGCGCCACATGCACCTTTACGCCCGCGGGCACGATCATCATGGCGCGATCTCTCCGCTTTTAACGCGCGCCCGCACGACATCAGGATCGCTGTCGGCGGTAGCAAAGACCTGCCGCCCGTCGGGCGGATCAACAGCCGTCGTTCCGTCAGGCGGTTGCAGAAAGCGCGTGGCTACTATGTCGTCCGCCAGCGCGACGGAAGCGAGCCTTGCACGTTTCTTTTGCGCTACGGCGAACTCCACCCGCCAGCGGAACAGCAGCCCGGTAACGATGCCGTGCTTGCGGACAACGCTGGAGACCGTTGTACCCGGCTGCTCGGTTTCCATTACGATCGCAAGCTTCTGTTCATCGCTGAAGAAGCGCCGGACGGGCGTCGCTGGCGTTTGCGCAGCGTCATTTGCTGCTCCTGTCAAGTGGCTTTCGGAGGCCGATTTCTTAGCACTAGTGCCAACGACGGGGCGGGCGGAGGGGTGAAGATGCGCGCGCCAGTCGATTTCAATCTCGCCGCCGTCCAACCGGTCACGCCATTTGCGGAGCGCATAGGGCGACAGACACAGCGCAGCAGCGTATTCGCGAACGCCCATTCCGCTCCAGTTCATCGCCTCGACGTGCATAGCCCAGAACGCCTGAACTGCTCGCGATTGCGTGTCGGTGCTCACGCTAAAGCGCCGCCGCTGGCGTCGTTTCAGTCCTTTTTCTCGCTCCTCGCGACGCTTCTCGCGGCGCAATTCGGTCTGATATTCCGTAAGCTTGCGTGCAGCCTCCTCCCCAGTGAGCGCGTTGAGCCAGCGCGCGAACGTTCCCTCGTCCAATCGATGCCGACGGCAATACGCGACACGCGAAACGCCGCTGCGCCGCCAGGCCTCGATGTGAATCGACCACCACTCGCGTCTGGCTTTGCTCTGGAAATGTTTTGGACCCACCGGAGATTCTCCAATGCAGCAGAGAACCCGAAATGGAACGAGAACGCACTCTCAGAAAGTCGTGCAAGCTCCGGACGCTTACGAGCGAAGCGGGAGGGCAAGATAAAAGCACTGGCGCCTAAACGCGCCTAAGTCGTTGTCTGCACATCCAAGATTTGTCGCTACCGGCGAAGGTGGTGTCGCCAGCTTGAGGCTAAGCGGCTTTGCCGATTGATGAACGACGTCTGCATCTTGACGCGCCGGAAATCCGTTCACACATGCGCCTGCCGTTTAAGGAGAGCGCTTGTGTCCGACACCGACGACGAGTTCAGGGTCAGGCTTGGTCGGATCGGCAACCGCCGCGGCCGCAAGGCAATCGGTTACGTCAAGCGCGTCCGAAAGATCGCGAACAAGCTCGGCACCGGGCGACCGCGCCGGGCTTCCACCTTCACCGGTTCACGCACGGGCCGCGGCTACGCGCAAGGCACGGTGCTCGCAAGCCGTCGCTCCGCAGGCCAGCGCCGGGTCGTCATCAAGGCGCGGATCGTCCGAATCAAGGCAGGGCATGCGGGCGCGGTGCGTGCGCATCTGCGCTACGTCCAGCGCGACGGGGTCACGCGCGAGGGCAATCCCGGCGAACTCTACGATGAAGGCCACGATCGCGTTGATGCCAAGGCGTTCACTGAGCGAGGCGAAGGCGACCGCCACCAGTTTCGCTTCATCGTGGCGCCGGAGGACTCTGGCGAAATCGCCGATCTCAAACCGTTCGTCCGTGACCTGATGCGGCAGATGGAATCCGATCTCGGCACCAGGCTCGATTGGGTGGCGGCCGATCACTTCAATACCGGCCACCCCCACAGCCATATCGTGGTGCGCGGCAAGGACGATCGCGGGAGCGACCTCGTGATCGCCCGCGACTACATCGCCCACGGGATGCGGGCCCGGGCGAGCGAACTTATCACCCGCGAACTGGGCCCCGAAAGCGAATTGGACCATCTGCGCAAGCTCGAACGCGAGGTCGGCGCCGAGCGCTTCACCCGTCTCGACCGCGCGATTCTGCGCGACACCCGCGACGGCATCCTTGCGCTTTCCGCAAAGCTGGAGCGCGACCCTCGGCGTCATGCCATGAGGATGGGTAGACTTCGGGCGCTCGAGCGTCTGGGTTTGGCGGAAGAGACGGCGCCGGGCACGTGGCGGATCGCCGGGGACATCGAGCCGACCTTGCGCCGCATGGGGGAGCGCGGCGATATCATCAAGACCATGCACCGCGACCTCAGGGGCGCTGGGCTCAATCGCGCCGCGGCCGATCAAGCGATCTTCGACCCCAAAGTCGGCAACCGCATCGTCGGACGCCTGGTCGCGGAAGGGTTCTCGGACGAATTGCGTGAGCGGCGCTATGCGATCGTCGACGGGATCGACGGCCGGACGCATTATGTCGAGCTCGGGCTACGACGCGCCGAGGACGAGCCGCTCACCCGCAATACGATTATCGAGCTGCGTGCGTGGGAGGCGAGTCCGCGCCAGGTCGACCGTACCATCGCGGAGATCGCGACGCGCAACCAAGGGCTCTATAGTGGGGATATTCATCGCGACACCGACCCGCGCGCTTCAGCAGAGTTTATCCAAAGTCACGCTCGCCGGCTTGAGGCGATGCGAAGGCAGGGCTTGGCCGAGCGGTTGCCGGACGGGCGATGGCATGTCGGGCAAGGTCATCTCGACCGGGCCGAGCGCTTCGAGGTGGTGAACCGCTCAGAACGTCCTGTGCGAATGACCGTGTTGTCGTGGCGGAACCTTGAAGAGTTGCCCAACGCCAACGGCGCGACCTGGCTTGACCGCCAGCTGGTCGCGAAGGACCCCGAGACGATCGCTCCGATGGGGCTTGGGTCAGATGTCGGCGCGGCCATTCGGGCACGGCGCCAATGGTTGCTCGAACAGGGGCTCGCGCGCGAGCAGGACGGCCGCATGGTCTATGCGCGCAATCTCCTGCAGACGCTGGAGCGACGTGAGCTTGCCGAGACCGGCGCCCGCATCGCCGGCGAAACCGGCCTTGGATATTCCGAGATCAAGCCCGGCGATCGGCTGACCGGAACCTTTCGGCGGACGCTGACGCTGAACAGTGGACGGTTTGCCCTGATCGAACGGGCACAGGAATTCAGCCTGGTGCCATGGCGCCCGGTACTTGAACGCGCCAAGGGGCAGAGCGTCACCGGCGTCGTTGGCGGCGAAGGGATTTCTTGGTCGATCGGGATCAAGCGCGGATTGGGGCGGTGAGCCGCTCTTGGCGATTTGGCGCTTGCCGGTACAGGCCTCAACGCTTTGTGCGGGCCTTGCCGGTCGGTCGGGAAGACGGCTTTGGCGGTGTCGTGGCCGATATTTCGTTCAGTAACTTCGGAACGTCCATGGTCTTGATCAGCACGGCGCCGGGTTCGTCCACTGGCCACGAGAGATACTTGGCGCGAGCCATGAGCTCGACTCTGGATCTGTTTCTGAGGACAGCCTCGACGCGTCCCTTCGGATCTTGTCCATCTGTGCCGAAATGGTTGTCGAGCGCCTCACGGCTGATCGCGCATGCGACTGAGCTACCGAGCGCGCTGCCCTGGAATGTCACGATATCCCTGCTGAAATCATGGCGCACCGGGGGATTGTCGAAGGTTAAATCAAGGCCAGGAATCGTGGAGCGGTGCACGCCGGCAATCTTAAGCGTCGAATCTCTTGCGCTGCCGCTCGCAACGCTCAATCCTTGAATGAGCAATTCGCGCCAGCTTGGGCCCCGTTTGTAGGCTTCCTCCCAGGCAAGCTTGAGTTCATGAGGCCGCTTCTCGGCGAGCGCCTCCAGAAGAACACTGGCTTGCTGAACGTCCTTGTCTCGCTTCGCTAACCCCTCGCGACGCCGGCGCGACACAATCAGCTTGTGAACGGCATAGCGCGCCGGCGAAGGGACCTGAACGAAGATCCCGGCATTGTGCAGGATCACGGCTGGTTCAGGTTCGTGAATTAGAAAATCGAGGAAGCGCAGCGGCTGCGCATCCGTTTGCAGTGCAGGCAGCGCTTGAGGCTGTCCGGTTTCGCCCCCTTCGTTGGGCGTGAGAAAGTCGACGCGCAAGCCGCCCTTGGCGGCATAGCTTGTCACCCGCCGGCCATCGACTGTGTGAGGGATCGCTCGAAAGGTCTTGTCGACTTCCTTCAGTACTTCAAGGACTGGCGGGGTGCTGTCCTCGACCGCCACCGACACATTCTTGAACTGGGCAATGTCAACGTCGCCGGTCTCGAGCGGGGCGGAAGCCAGTCTGACGCCCAACATGGCCGAATAGGTTTGGTAGGCGACGGTGCCGACGAGAACACCGCGAAGCCGAAAGACTCCAGCCTTTGCCAGCGCGGTTATGATGTCGCCGATTTCCGGGATGGGACGCGGCAGGTTGAAGGACCGCACCAGCGTGGACACAAGCGCACGGCGTTCGCGCTCATCATCGCGGGCCTCCTTGTGGCCGGCGATTCGCTCCAAAAGGTCTGGTGTTTCCGCGCCCACATAGCGCTGTGTCCGCGCGTCCCCGGTTCCAGTCTGAAAATACCAGTAGCGGCGCCCCTTGATGGTCTTGACCGTAAAGGCGCCTTCCTCGGCGAAAGCCTCGTCGAACGCCGCATTCGCGCAGCGTTCCAAGAGTTCAGCGTAGGTCGTCTGCGCGACCAGTGGGGCGGCTGCCATCACGATCTCCGTCAGTTATACTCACTTCGCGGATTGAGTATAACTCGATCTTTCCTATGAGTCCAGCGTGTTATACTCAATCCGCGGAGTGAGTATAACACGCCATTAACCGCGGAATCGTCCCAAAATCGGGTACGGGAGCATGGAATCGGAAGATCGCCGGGCCGCCCGGATTGTCGAGTCGGGTGTTTCCGATCCGAATATCGGCGCGATCCACCGTCGGCCGGATGGCTGCTGGAAGCGTGAGCCAACATCATCACACCGCTCACATTCTATTGAGGTGTTTCCCGAACTACACCGAAGTTGGATTACGCGTGATCTCTCTTCAGCGCATTTGATGAGCGCGGATTTCTTTGCGCAGCACGATTTTTATTTCGATTGAATGTGCATCGTTCTCGTCCTCTTCATCGCGCCGTTCACGTCTCGCTGTGAATGGGGCAAGGAATGTTTCCGGCAAAAATCTACGTGGGACAGATCGCCGTCGTCTTCGGCATCGTCTTCACCTCGACGTGGGGCGCGACGCAGTGGACGGCCAGCGCGCTCGGCTATCAGCACGGCCTTGGCTCGCCCTGGTTCACGCTGTCGGGCTATCCGGTCTATCTGCCATGGCGGCTGTTCGAGTGGTGGTACGCCTACGAAGCGTACGCGCCCGAGATCTTCGAGCGCGCCGGCGCTATGTCTGCCGGTGGGGGAATTGCGGGCGCGCTGTTTGCGGTCGTCAATTCCGTCTGGCGCGCCCGGCAGAATCAACTGGTCACGACCTACGGCTCGGCGCGCTGGGCGACACCAAAGGAGATCGCTGGCGCCGGCCTGTTCCAAGCCAAAGGCGTTTTCCTCGGCCGCATCGACGGCGACTATCTCCGTCATGACGGGCCAGAACATGTGATGTGCTTTGCGCCGACGCGATCGGGCAAGGGCGTGGGTCTGGTGCTACCGACCTTGCTCTCCTGGACCTCGTCGGCCGTGGTTCACGACATCAAGGGCGAGAACTGGTACCTGACGGCCGGCTGGCGGTCTCGTTTCTCGCATTGCTTGTTGTTCGATCCGACCGACGTCAGGAGTGCCCGGTACAATCCGCTGCTCGAGGTGCGGAAGGGTGCTGCCGAAGTCCGGGACGTTCAGAACATCGCCGACATTCTGGTTGATCCGGAAGGCGCGCTGGAGCGCCGTACCCATTGGGAAAAAACCAGCCACGCGTTGCTCGTCGGGGTGATCCTTCACGTTCTCTATGCCGAGGAGAACAAGACCCTCACCCGCGTCACTGAAATCCTCGCAGATCCCGCGCAATCGTTCGAGAAGACGCTGCGGATCATGATGGCGACCAACCATCTCGGCACGGTGGACGTACCCAAGGTTCATCCTGTTGTGGCGGCAACGGCGCGCGAGCTGCTTAACAAGTCCGAAAACGAGCGCTCCGGCGTGCTGTCGACCGCGGTGAGTTTCCTCGGCCTCTATCGGGATCCGACCATCGGCCGCAATACCGAGGCCTGTGACTGGCGGATCGCCGACCTCGTTGCCGCCGACAGGCCGGTCACGCTCTATCTCGTAGTGCCACCCTCCGACATCAGCCGCACCAAGCCGTTGATCAGGCTGATCCTCAATCAGATCGGCCGCCGTCTTACCGAAACGTTGAACACGAATGACGGAGCGCCGAGGCAGCGGCAACTCCTGATGATGCTCGATGAGTTCCCGGCGCTGGGGCGGCTTGATTTCTTCGAGAGCGCGCTGGCGTTCATGGCGGGTTACGGCATCCGCGCCTACCTGATCGCGCAGTCGCTCAATCAGATCGTCAAGGCCTATGGCGAGAACAACGCCATCCTCGACAATTGCCATGTGCGCATTGCGTTTTCCGCCAATGATGAGCGTACAGCCAAGCGCATCTCGGATGCACTCGGTACCGCCACGGAACTGCGGGCGCAACGCAACTATGCCGGCCATCGGCTCGCGCCTTGGCTCGGCCACGTCATGGTCAGCCGGCAGGAGACCGCGCGGCCGCTGCTGACGCCGGGCGAGGTGATGCAGCTCCCTCCGGGTGAGGCAATCGTTCTTGTGTCCGGTCTTGCGCCCGTCCGCGCCCAAAAGCTGAGGCACTATGAGGACGCAAACTTCACCGGGCGGCTGCTTCCGACGCCACGGCTCGATAGCGGCCTATACGCTGATCGCCCACCCTCAAGAGCCCATGATTGGCAGGATCAACTCCGGCAGGTCGATCTCCGGCTAGCAACTCTTCCGTTCCGCGACCTGATGCAGGACGCCGAGGAAGAGGGCGGGCTCAAGCAGCAACTGCCCCTGTTCGATGAGCCTGCGCGTGGCGTCGGCGAGACTTCTTCCGGCGAGGAACGTCTCTTTGAAGACGATTCCGACGCCGCCTCCGATCGCAGCCAGATGCAGCGCGCCGCCAGCCAGTCGGAAACGGTTCGCCGCGCCCATGCGGTGACGCGCGACGACGATGATCTGCTTCCAGCGTTTTGATGGGACAAGCCATGAAACCGAAACTGTCTGTCTATCTCTCCGATCATGTCGCCAAGCGTCTTACGCAGGCAGCCAGCCGGCCAGGAACTAACAAGTCCGCGATTGTGGACACAGCGCTCGATCGCTTTCTCAACCCGGAGCGCGATCAGAGCGGCGATGCAGCCCTGGTGCGCCGCCTCGATCGCATGAGCCGGCAGCTCGACCGCATGGATCGCGATCTTTCGATCACGGCGGAAACCATTGCGCTCTTTGTCCGCTACTACCTCACCATCACACCGCCATTGCCGTCGGGTGACCAGGACGCCGCGCGGGCCTTGGGGCGCGAACGCTTCGAGATGTTCGTTGCCCAGGTCGGCAAACGCATCGCCTCGGGGGGCCGGCTCGTGGCCGACGTGATGGAGAGGGTCAGTGCCTCCAATCCGGATCTTTTCTTGCGAAATCTGGAGGAGGGTGCGCCGTTAGGCCAGCCGACGGCAGGAGACGAAGCCAATCCCCGTGCGAGTAGCGCAACGGGTGAGCCGCCGGAGCATTCTCCGGAAGGACGAGAGGAGGTCGGCATTGTCTGATCTCCTCTCGCCCGAGACCCGTGAGCGCCGCCGCAACATGCTGCGTACCGCTATGGGCCCGGCTATCGCATTGGCGCTCGATGAACCGGACGTGGTCGAAGTTCTGGTCAATCCCGACGGCAGGCTATGGCTCGATCGCCACGGTTCCGGACGGGCCGACACCGGCGTGATCCTGACGCCGCACGAAGCTGAGCGGATCATCCGTCTCGTCGCAAGCCACGTCCGCGCCGAGGCCAGTGGGTCGTCGCCCATCGTCTCCGCTGAACTGCCCGAAACCGGCGAGCGGTTCGAGGGTCTGTTGCCACCGGTGGCGCTCGCCGCCTGCTTTGCCATCCGCAAGCCCGCAACAACCACGTTCCATTTGTCAGACTATGTCAGAGCGCAGATTGCCTCGCCCGCGATGGCAAAAATCCTCACCGAGGCGGTCGCCAGAGGGCGCAACATCCTGGTCGCCGGCGGGACCGGTTCGGGCAAGACCACGCTCGCCAATGCTCTCCTGGCCGAGGTCGCAGGTCTGGGCCAGCGCGTGGTCATCATCGAGGACACCCGCGAACTCCGATGCGACGCCAAGGACGCGGTCGCGCTGAGGACCAAGCCCGGGGTCGCAACGCTTGCCGATCTCGTGCGCTCGACCCTTCGGCTGCGCCCCGACCGGATCGTCGTGGGTGAGGTCCGGGGAGGGGAAGCCCTCGATATGCTGAAAGCCTGGAACACCGGTCATCCCGGCGGAATAGCAACCGTGCACGCCAACTCCGCGCGCGCGGCGCTCTATCGGATCGAGCAACTCATCCAGGAAGCGGTGACGACCGTTCCTCGTCGGCTGATCGCAGAGGCGATCGATCTCGTCGTCTTCATCAAGGGACGGGGCCCCGGACGCCGCATTGAGACGACCGTTGAAGTCAAAGGCCTCGATCTTTCAGGCGACTACGTCCTGGAGATACCCCCCGGCCTGCCGAACCCCGTCAATCATCCCTGATCAAGATCTGGAGAGAGTTCATGATGTTCAGACTGCAAGTCTCAGCCACGGGTGGGTGCCTTGGGCGGCTTCGCTATTTCGCCCAGCCCGTCATCGTCGACTTCAGCGCCGGTGCCATTGTCACGTTGCTGACGGCGTCGGCCGCTTGGGCGGCGGGCTCTGGCATGCCGTGGGAGGCGCCACTCGAGCGCATTCTGGAATCCGTGCAGGGGCCGGTCGCAAAGATCGTAGCTGTCATCATCATCACGGTGACGGGGATCTCGCTCGCCTTTGGCGATACGTCCGGCGGTTTTCGAAAGATGGTCCAGGTCGTGTTCGGCCTGTCCATCGCTTTTGCGGCCAGCTCGTTTTTTCTGTCGTTCTTCTCGTTCGGCGGCGGAGCGCTGATCTGATGCGGCGCGACGGCTTTGAACTTGTTCTTCACCGCTCGCTGACTGAGCCGATTTTGATCGGAGGCGCCCCGCGCGCCGCCGCGATCCTGCTTGGCACGCTTTCGGCGGTGCTCGCGCTTGGCTTAAGGCTCTGGCTCGCGGGCCTCGTGCTCTGGATCGTCGGGCACGGCGTCGCCGTCTGGCTTGCCAAGCGCGATCCGGCCTTTGTCGAAGTCGCCGTCCGCCACACCAAGCACAAGGGATGGCTCGCATGTTGAATTTGCGTGAATTTCGCTCCCACGCACATCGGCTGGCCGACTGGCTGCCCTGGGCGTGTCTGATTGCGCCCGGAATTGTCCTGAACAAGGACGGCAGTTTCCAGCGCACGGTTCGCTACCGCGGTCCTGATCTCGATAGCGCGACCGAAGCGGAACTGATGAGCGCTGCGTCCCGCGTCAACAATGTCCTGAAAAGATTTGGGTCAGGCTGGGCGCTGTTCTTCGATGCCACGCGCATGACCGCCTCGGATTACCCGCGGTCGCAATTTCCCGATGCGGTGTCCTGGCTGGTCGACGAGGAGCGACGCGCGTCCTTCGAGGGCGCGGCGTGGGATGAGCCTTCGCGTCAGGGAGGCCAGCATTTTGAGAGCATCTCGCATCTCACATTCATGTATCTGCCGCCGGTTGAGAGGGTCTCAAGGCTGGAGGCCCTGTTTCTGGAAAATCCGGGCGACGAGACATCCAGCTCGAATCCGTTATCGGGTTTGTTTCGGCGAAATAGCGCCGCTCGCGCACCGCGGACGGCCAGCGCAAATTCACCGGTCAACGATCGCGCGGTTGGTGATTCAGCGCCGGGACGCGACCCGTCGTCGCGTCGTGCAGGCGCGTACCAGGAGCACCTTCAGCGTTTCATTCAGGAAACAGATCGTGCCGTCGATCTGCTGTCGTCAGTCCTGCCGGAAATTGCCCCGCTCCATGACCAGGACACCCTGACTTATCTGCATGCTTGTGTCTCGACCAAGCGACATCCCGTCAGGGTTCCCGAGATTCCGGCCTATCTGGACGCATTTCTGAGCGACGAGCCGCTGATCGGAGGACTCTCGCCAGCAATCGGCCGCAGCCACCTTCGTACCGTGACCGTGCTGGGTTTTCCGGCCGTCACGTTTCCGGGCGTGCTCGACGATTTGAACCGGCTCGGCGTCGCCTATCGATGGGCGACGCGCTTCCTGCCGCTCGACCGGACGCAAGCCCATACCGCACTTTCCCGATATCGGCGGCAATGGTTTGCCAAGCGGAAATCCCTCGGAGCCATCCTGAAGGAGGTGATGTTCAACGAGCAGGCAGCCTTGCTCGACACCGACGCCGACAACAAGGCAGTCGACGCTGACGCGGCGCTCCAGGAACTCGGCGATGACCTCGTGGCGTTCGGATACATCACGACGACGGTCACGGTTCACGACGAAGATTCCTATACCGCCGACGAAAAGATTCGCGCGGTGGAACGGGCCATCAATAGCCGCGGCTTCACCACCATCCGTGAGAACGTTAACGCGGTGGAAGCCTGGCTCGGTAGCCTGCCAGGGCAGGCCTACGCGAACCTACGTCAGCCAATCGTCCATACCCTCAACCTTGCTCATATGTGTCCTTTGTCTGCCGTTTGGGCAGGCGAGGCGCGCTGCGAACATCTGGATGGACCGCCGCTTCTCCTGGCCAAGACCAAGGGCGCGACCCCGTTTCGCTTGACGCTGCATGTCGGCGATGTCGGCCACAGCCTGATCGTTGGGCCAACGGGCGCCGGTAAATCTGTCCTTCTGTCGGTATTGGCCCTTCAATTCCGCCGCTATCAAGGATCCCAGCTTGTGATCTTCGACAAGGGCCGTTCGGCCCGGGCGGCAACGCTTGCGCTCGGCGGTGCCTGGTATGAATTGGGGGTGAAGGGCGGACTTGCGTTCCAGCCACTTCGGGATGTCGACGACGAGGGAGCGCGGCTCTGGGCGCTTGATTGGTTGTGTGGCGTTCTTGCCCATGAACGGGTCGTCATCACGCCCGAGGTCAAGGAGACGATCTGGTCGGCCTTGAAGAGCCTGGGCTCGGCACCGGTGGCGGAACGCACCATGACCGGGCTTGTGGCTTTGCTGGCGCGCGATGTGCTGCGCCAAGCGCTGACGCCTTATACGCTGGAGGGCCCTTACGGGCGCTTTCTTGATGCCGATGCGGACAGACTATCCAGCGCCGATGTGCTGACGTTCGAGATGGAAGAACTGATGGCGTTGCCTGGACTGGTGGCGCCCGTGCTTACTTACTTGTTCCATGCGCTTGAGGCGCGATTTGATGGTCGTCCGACGCTACTGGTCCTGGATGAGGCCTGGTTGTTCCTGGATGATCCGCTGTTCGCCGATCGCATCCGCGAATGGCTGAAGACGCTTCGCAAGAAGAACGTCGCCGTCGTCTTCGCGACTCAGTCACTCAGCGACATTGCCGACAGCCAGATTGCACCTGCGATCATTGAATCGTGCCCAACCCGGATATTCCTGCCAAACCCCCGGGCGCTTGAGCCTGCGCAGTCGGAAACCTACCGCCGCTTCGGTCTTAATAACACGCAAGTGCGCCTGATCGCGGAGGCCTTTCCGAAGCGCGACTATTACCTGCAATCGCGCGCCGGCAATCGCCTGTTCGAGCTTGGGCTCGGTCCGATCGCGCTTGCCTTCGCAGCAGCTTCATCGCCCGAGGATCAGCGCCTGATCGAGGCACTACTCGCCAAATTTGGCCCCAGCCAGTTCGCGGAACGCTACCTCGCCGCCCGAGATCTTCAGTGGGCCGCCAATCTGATCAGCACCTTCGAACATGTCAGGGACGCGTGATTCCACGCGTTACCTGTAATCCTTTCCTCTAGTCCGGAGTCCAACTGATGCTGGAAAAGCTATTCGGCAAAACCGTTCCACGAAAAATATCGACCAGTGTCGTCGTAATCGGACTTGCACTCGTCGTTGCGGTGAACGGATCGCGACGACTTGGAGCCCAGATCGTCGTGTTCGATCCATCGAATTACAGCCAGAATATTCTGACCGCCGCGCGGGCATTGGATCAGATCAACAATCAGATCAAGAGCCTCGAAAACGAGGCGCAGATGCTGATCAACGGCGCCAGGAACCTGACGAGCCTGCCAAGCACCGTCGTTGGCCAACTCACCTCGAAGATTAACGGGATCAACAGCCTGATCGCCCAGGCCAAGGGCATCTCGTTCGACGTCCAGAAAACCCAGGGCGACTTTCAGCGGTTTTATCCTCGCCAATATACCGCGGCCGTTTCCTCAGACCGGATGGTGCAGGACGCGACAGCCCGCTGGGACAACACTTATCAGGCGCTAAAGCAAACGCTGGTGACCCAGGCGACGATTGCCTCCGCGCTCGATCAGGACGGGCAAACGCTGCGTACCCTGATGGCGAATTCTTCGGGCGCCGTCGGGTCGCTGCAGGCCCAGCAGTCGGGCAACGAACTGCTGGCGCTTCAGGTCAAGCAGTCGCTGCAGGCCCAGGCGCTGGTCGCAACGCAGGCCCGGGCTGAAGCCTTGCGAGCAGTCGAGCAGCAGGCCTCCGCGGAGGCCGGGCGCGAGCGCTTTACCCGCTTCATCGGAGACGGTCGCGCTTACACCAGCCGACGCTAGAAGGAGGAAACTATGGCTGATCTCGCGGTCATTGACCGTTTCACCGATACTTTCTCGCGTTATATCGATTCCGGTTTCGGAATTCTCGGCGGCGAAGTTTCGTTCCTGAGCTCAACGTTGATTGCCATTGATTTGACGCTTGCGGGCCTTGCGTGGAGCCTGCGCGCCGACGATCACATCATGGTTACGCTTGCCAAGAAGGTACTCTATGTCGGGGCGTTCGCCTTCATCATTGGTAACTTCAAGTCGCTTGCTGGCATCGTTTTCAACTCGTTCTCAAGCATCGGGCTGAAGGCAAGCGGCGGGTCGCTGAGCGCGGCGGATCTGATGCGGCCGGGTTTCGTGGCCTCGACGGGATTCACCGCAGCGCACCCGCTGCTGGAGGAAACCGGCCAGTTCTCCGGCTTCGACATACTGACCAATCTGCCCACGATTCTGATTCTGCTATTTTGCTGGATCGTGATCGTGCTCGCGTTCTTCGTACTCTCGGTCCAGCTGTTCGTTACCTTGATCGAGTTCAAGCTGACGACACTTGCGAGTTTCATCCTGGTGCCGTTTGCGCTCTGGGGCAAGACGTCTTTCCTTGCGGAAAAGACGCTCGGCAATGTGATCGCATCCGGCGTCAAGGTGATGGTGCTTGCGATCATCATCGGCATCGGATCGACCATCTTCGGTGAGCTTTCCACGACGCTGACCCGGCCGGTCGATATTGTCTCCGCCATGAGCCTACTGCTTGCCGCGCTTTCTTTGTTCGGGCTCGGTATCTTTGGTCCGGGCATTGCGGCAGGTCTGGTGTCGGGCGCGCCCCAACTTGGGGCCGGTGCTGCCGCCGGCACGGTTGCGGGCGCAGCAGCGGTAGCGATCGGTGGCGGTGCGCTGGCGCTCGGTGGATTGCGGATGGCGGCGGGTGGATCGGTGGGCGCGCTCCGTTCCGCGGCGTCTCTTGCCGGCACCTCGGCAAGTGGGTCTGGCTCGGCAGCAGACATGGCAGCCACCCGCCAGAGTTCTCAGCCTGCGAATTCGGGCGCGCCTGGCGGTCAAGGCTCCACTTCAACGAGCGGCGGGTCCTCGGGCCTGGCCGGCCAATTCCGTCGAGGGCAGCAGATCAAGGGTGCGGCGCAGATTGCGGGCCACACCCTGAAGGAAGGCGACAAGGGTGGACACTCTTCCGGTCCCAAGCTGGGGGAGGACTAAAGGTATGGCGTCTCATCCCTTCCACCGCCCATCGGTCCGCTATGGCAATACGCCCGAGCCGGTCACGCCCTATCAGAAGGCGCAGCAGGTCTGGGACGAGCGGCTGGGCTCGGCTCGCGTCCAGGCCAGCAACTGGCGCCTTGCTGCTCTGGCCGCGACAGCACTTTCAACTGTGCTGGGTCTCACGCTCTCGGTGGTGATTGGCCGGTCCAGCATCGTGCCGTATGTGGTCGAGGTTGATCGCCTCGGTGAAGTGCGCGCGGTCGGTCCGGCATTTGAAACCTACCAGCCGTCCGATGCCCAGATCGCGCACTTCCTGGCGCGCTTCGTCGAAAATGTCCGCTCGCTATCGATTGACCCGATCATCGTACGAACGAACTGGCTTCGGGCGTATGACTTTGTCACCGATCGCGGGGCGCAGGCTCTTAACGAGTATGCCCGCGAAGCCGACCCCTTCACCAAGATCGGTGCGAAAACCGCAACCGCCGACGTGATCTCGGTCGTCCGTGCATCCGGCGACAGTTTCGAGATTCGCTGGAAGGAGAACACCTACGAGAACGGCGCGGTCTCAAAGACTGAGCGCTTCACCGGCGTCGTGACAGTCATCCTGAAACCTCCAACCAGCGCCGAGACGTTGCGGAAGAATCCGCTCGGTCTCTACGTTCATTCCCTCAACTGGTCGCGCGACCTGATCGGAGACGCAAAATGATGTCCTTTGCCATGAAGAGCTGCGCGTCAGTGAGCATCCTTGCGTTGGCGCTCGCACTTGGGGGTTGCGCCACGAAATTGAATCTCGAGGCGCCGTACGACGAGTTGAGCTTTGAGAAGGCTCTTCCGGAGGCTGATCCGCCTAAGCCGGTCGAGGTTGTCGAGGTACCCAAGGTGTTGCCTCTGCCTGGCCAGCTCAAGCCTTGGCCAACCAAAGGCGGGAAAGGCGAGAAGGTTCCGCCGGAGCAGGCCATTGCCACTGCCAACAAGGCCGCGCGTATCGAGCCGACCCGGGCAGGCTATATCAATGCCATTCAAGTCTATCCCTGGACCGAAGGCGCGCTTTATCGGCTCTACTCCAGCCCGGAGAAGGTCTCCACCATTGTGCTGCAGCCAGCCGAAGAGCTGATCGATGTCTCGACCGGCGATACAGTGCGCTGGGTCATCGCTGACACCATAAGCGGGCAGGGGGGCACACGGCGGGTTCATATCCTGGTCAAGCCGACGCTGCCGGACATTCAGACCAATCTCGTGGTGTTGACCGACCGGCGCACCTACCACCTCGAACTCGTCTCCACCAAGCAGACCTACATGGCCTCAATCTCCTGGACCTATCCGACCGATAGTCTGGTCGCGCTTCATAAGCAGAACCGGGCGGCGCAGGAGAATGAGCAACGTGTTGCTGATCGCGGCGTGCGGCTGGACAGCTTGAACTTCCGTTATCGCATCGAGGGGGACGATCCACCGTGGCGGCCGCTTCGTGCCTTCGACGATGGCCATAAGGTCTTTATTCAGATGCCGTCGGGTCTCTCGCAAGGCGAAGCGCCGCCGCTGTTCATCGCCGGCGCTGATGGCCGGCCTAACCTCGTCAATTATCGCGTGCGAGGCTCCTACTATATCGTCGACCGGATGTTCGGCGCCGCCGAGCTTCGTCTTGGCGAGAATCCTCAGCGAACGGTCCGGATCATCCGTACCGATGCGCGCCCGGTCTCACAGATCTTCAGCACCGGAGGCGCATCGTGACCGAGGATTCCGACAAGGTGCCACCGGAACGGCTGGAATTGCGGGCGCGGCCGCGGCCGATCCGTCGTCTCAACAGGCGCACCCTCATGATCGGCTGCGCCGCCGGCGCGCTGCTCATCGCGGGGGCGATGATCATCGCGCTCAGTCCGCCTCGGATGTTCAAACCCACCGAACGAACTGAATTGTACAATACCGAGCGCAAGCAAACGGCTGACGGGCTCACCAAGCTGCCCAAATCCTACCAGGACTTACCGCCAAAACTCGGCCCGCCGTCGCCCGGCGATGTCGGTCGCGCCTTCGCCGAGAGTGAGAAGAAACTAGGGGTAAGCCCGTCCGAAACGCCGTTCCAGGCTAACCCGGAGCAGGATGTTGAGCGGGCAGAGCGCATCCGCCAGGCCCGCATTGCGCAACAGGCCAAGGAGTCAGGTCTCCTGTTTCGCCTGTCCGACAAGCAGGACCGGCGCAAACAGCCGGTGGCTGCGGTCACAACCACCGAGCAGCCTTCGGCATTTCGCCCGGCACCTGCGGACAACACTCCGACGACAGCTGATCTCCTTGCAAAGACTCAGGGCCTGAATGATCGCTCCAGCGAGATCATTCCATCTTCCCAAGCACGCAAGCTCGCCTTCGTTAGCGCCAAAGCCGACAAGGAAACCACGAACCCGCACGCCCTCGCAGCCGCGCCGTCGCCCTATGCGATCATGGCGGGGTCGATCATTCCGGCGAGCCTGATTACCGGTTTGAATTCCGATCTGCCGGGATCGACGATCGCCCAGGTAACGGAAAACGTCTACGACACCGTGACCGGCGAGCATCTCCTGGTACCGCAGGGAACGAGGCTCTTTGGCAAATACGACAGTGTCGTTGCCTTTGGCCAGAAACGTGCGCTGGTGGTCTGGACGCGCTTGATTCTGCCTAATGGCAATTCGATCGTGATCGAGAATCTGCCGGCCACAGACGTGGCGGGCTATGCTGGGCTGGAGGACGAAGTCGATTTCCACACCTGGCAATTGCTCAAGGGAATTGGTCTCGCGACGCTTCTCGGCGTCGGCACGCAGCTCTCGCTGGGCAATGATGAGGGCGATCTCGTCAAAGCTTTGCGCGAAAGCATTCAGCAGACGACCAATCGGGCAGGCCAGCGGCTTGTCGAGCGTGAACTTGACGTTCAACCAACCATTACGGTGCGACCGGGCTGGCCGTTGCGCGTTATTGTCTCAAAGGACCTAGTCTTGAAGCCATATCAGGACATCCGGACTGCGGCCAAGACGAGATGATGTCGATGAAGCTTTCGAAACTGCCCGACCGGACTCCGGTCAAACTCAGCACGACGTTGACGCCCAACCTTGCTGCGCGACTGCGCGACTATGCCGATTTTTACGCTGAAACCTACGGCGTTCGAGAGGAGGTGGCCGATCTCGTGCCATTCATGCTGGAGGCATTTCTTGACGGTGATGCGGATTTCAGGCGAGCCAGCCGGGCAGGCGGCACAAAGGACCCGTCGATTGGTACGCTCCGACGTCTCAATAATCAGTCTACTGAGAAAGAGGCGAGCCCCAGCAAGAGCAAGGAATGATCCTACTGGCCGGCCAGCAGGGAAGAGGCGAGCCAGCGATTTCCGCCATCTAGACCGGAGTGATCGGTTCGCTTGATGTCTGGCTGATGGCATCCTTCACGAGACTGATCGAACATTCAAGTCGCTGCAGAAGGGTATTTAGGTCTGAAACAGTTGCTTCTTCCATCCGAAGATTTTCAGAATTTACGGCTCTTCGAACTAGGACGTCGAGCGCCTCGATGTCGGTCGGTAGATCCGGGGTGGTGTCCGCAGCACGTGAAGAAAGCATATGGGAAAATACGGTTCCGTCCGGACCAATCCTCACGGTCAACGAAGCTCTCGCCAGCACCGTCTGCTCTACGATTTGGATAGGTACTTCGACCGCAGAAACGTAATCGCTGACTCCGACAATACGGTACCCAAATCGATAGGTCTCCCCCGCTACTTCCGCGAACGGCTCTAGCTGTACTGTCTCAAGACCATTCATACGGGATACCGCCTCTGCAATTCTCTTTGTTGAGTATACTCAATTGATGAGTATGCTCAACAAGAAGCATGCCGTCTTTCATGGACGGGATGCGAGACATTGTTGCAAAGAACCTTCGACGGCTCCGGCATGAAAAAGGCTGGAGTCAGGAGGAACTCTCGTTCCGGGCAAAGGTAGATCGAAGCTACATCAGCCAGCTGGAGACCAGCGCCTACAGTGCTTCGGTTACTATGCTCGGCAAGCTTGCAAAGGCACTGGGCGTGGACGCTGGGGACCTACTAAAGCGATAATGAGAGTCGCGAGTTTGCGCCGTCGTGCCGACGGCTCGAAAGCTGCAGTCTCGACAGAACCAGCGCGCTCCGGAACGATCCCACGAATTGGACGCATGCCGGCGCGGGCTGGGAAGGCAGCCCGCTGAAATCCACCGGGATCAGCGCAGCGTTTTGATCAGCACGGGCGGCAAAATATGACCTGTATGCTGACCCTGTGAGCAGCCTTGGGATGTTTGTTTTGGGTGAGCGGAACCGTGTCTCTATTCCGGGGGTAGAGAAAAACATTCATGCCAACTTATGCGAGGGCCGAAGGGAAGAGACAGACGTTCCGCGCCTTCGCGGAAATCGGCTGGTTCGGCGAGCAGGCCGGATAAGATTGGCTTGCCGCCGTGTAATTTCCTTCAGTGCAGAAATCGAGTATCGCGACGTCACGGCGGAAGGTCTGCTTCGCGCCAGTTCGCTCAAAGGTTTGTTGAAAAACTAGCAGGTTACACATCCGCCCAAGGTCGCGCCAATCGGTGGCCAACGCTGAACGAGAATAGCTTATCCTTCCATCGGTTCTTGGCCTTTGTCGCATCGTCATGGACGCGCTTCCAATCAAACGCAATGAATTCCCTCTGCCGCTGAGGACGCGTTTTCAGTTTCAGCGTTATGCGTTGCGCGGCAGCAGGGATCGCGTTTCTTTCGGCGTAATGGACAAATAATTCCCAAGCGATAAAGAACGCCGCGTCATCCTTCGCTGCGAGCGCTCTATCAAGCCGCTCCAAGCTGGTCCAGGTCTTCTGGATATTTTCCTTCGCATGGCGATAAACGATGCCAATCCAGCCATCGAGCGGCGCCTTGGCAAGTTCTGCTTTCCAGAGTGAACGCACGGCCGCAGAATCGTCTAGGAACCCAGCGATCATCAAGGCTCGGGCTATATCACCCGGCGCCTCCGGTTTGGCGAGCAGTTCCTTGATGAGTGAAATCGCCCACGCAATCCGCTTGCGACGAACGATGAAGCTCGAGAGCGTGAGAAGCTTCCAATCGTTGTCGGCGCGCATGATCTGTTTCTTGCGCAATTCATTGATGACCTCGCCATCGTTGACTTCGAACGGTGCTTCCTCAATGTCATCGCCGGCTTTAAATGGTCCGTCAGTTTCGCTCAATCTGGTCCAGTATTGAGCGCCTTTCGCGGGATTGATATGCAAGAACGCTTCCACGAGGTCCGTTCTTGGAAATTCCCACCGTCCGAACGCCGGATCGTCTTCAACGGCAAATAATCTGTCGGCGAGCGCGGCGATCTCGTCTGGCTTTTGTTCAACTAGCCTTCTTGTAGCCGCGCCGTGCCTCACCCGGTGAGCAAGAAATGTGCGCTGCGCAGGCGGATTCAGTTCGCGTTCGACCGCCGCTTTCAGGAAGGCTTCAAAAGCATAGGCGCAATCCGGCCGATACTTGACCTTATGCCATGGAATTGCGCTGCATTCGGGGCCGGTCCTCTCTGAGATCGACTTGAACGTTTTCGGTGTTACGAGCAGCGAGAGAAGGAGTGCGCCTCTCGCATTTTCTTGGGCGCTGCGCTTGTCGGACGCAGCCCAGGTTGATTGCAAATGTCGCTTCGCCAGGAATACGTCGTTGGCATTCAATGCAATCAGAAACACAAGCTCGCGTATGCTGGGGTCTTCATGCGCGAGCAGCGCCGCCAAAACTTCCCAGCGAGCCGGAAGTTGCTTCGGTTCGCTGAGCATTAGGTAGGCCAACCATCCGGCCAGGTGGCCGATAGGCTGGGTTGGCGCGAGCCGTGGGCCGAGATCCTTTACCTGTTTGATCGACGGCGCCCGCAACAGATGATCCCAGTCTAACGGAACGGATCGCGGCGCGCCGATCTCATCCCAAAGCTTGATCTGTTCGCGAGGTGCATTGCCGAAAAGGGCGGCCTCAATGAGCGCATGATCAATTTGATCCGGCTTGTCCTGGAGTCTGTCTTTCCGGCGCTTGATGAGCGCGACGCGAATCTTCTTTTGGATTTGCGGTGTCAAAAGTATCAACAGCTTGCCCAACGAGAAGGTATATCCCAGCAACTGGGCCTCGTTGCGCTTTGTAATCGACAGCAAAAAGCGGCGATAAAGCGCGATCAGCTCTTTCGGCGTCCAGCGCGCGAGAGCCGGCCTTGCCGTATCCAGATCAAGGCTGACGCTGGTCCGGTCGCGCCCGTTGCCAAGTTCCAGTACACGCAAGGATTTGGCGAAACGGCGCAACAGTTTTGTATGTTCGGAAGCGATCTTCGCATCGGCAATGACCGCGAAATTTGAGAGCGAGGAAATGGTATGCATGTCGTTTGGCGATGTGTCCCCATGCCATGTCACGATGCCATCGACCAGCGAAACCTCTTCCTCCCAATGGTGCCAGCGACGTGCTTGAAACGCCTGTCCGACCGAAGCGAGCTTGACGGCGGCCTCTGGGCCGCCCTGCGCTTCAAGCAGGCTAAAGGTCATGTCTCGTATCGCGGTTGACGCTAGGGCCAGCAATTCATCGATGGTTTGCAAAAATACCGGGGTCGAAGCCGTCGCGTCGATCGCGTTAACGCGCAGCGACCAAGCGATGTCATCGAAATGATTTGCGTGGCCCATCGCGGCGCGGCTAAAAACCCACCCGCGCCAGATGGGCGCTTGAGCGGCGCGCGGCAGGTAGGTCGCTATCGATATCGCACGATGAATCACCCAGCTCGCGCCCACGCCATCGTCAGTCAGGATGAGATCGAGCTTTGCAAAAGCTGGTGCGCCGATCTCATTTCGCATTCGATCAAGGTGCGCTTGCGTTGCCGCAAAAGCTTCGGCCCTCTGCTCTGGTTCTGGGGCGTAATTGATAAATTGTCCGTCACGCGGATCAAGCCAATAGGTCCGCGCCCATTTCGCAAGAAATGCGATGACTTCCGTTTGGCGCCTGCCGTCGCCGCCGACGTTAGCAATGGCCTTGATGAGCACCTCGTCCACGGAAGAGCCGCCGGATCGTTGTAGCCACATGGATTCGGCCACATCGAGCAAAGGTGCTGGATTGACGCTGCCGATGCGCCAAAGAAGCTGGAAATGCGCATTCGAAAAATTGTGGGAATTGATCCAGCGTCGCAAAAGCACCCGGATAGCGAGAGCAGGGTAGGCCGGATCAAGAAAAGTCAACGAAACGGTCGCGGCCAGTATGTTGACGCCAATGGTCTGGTCTTCCACTGGACCAAGAAAACGCTGGATGCTGCTGTCGACTTCTTCTTCTGTCGTCAGCGCTTGAAGCTCGCTATGCAGCGCCAGGCCTACGGCAAGCGGCAATACCGCGTTGTCCATTTCGAACTGGTAGGACGATCCGCTGGGGCGAAACCAGACGCCCGACGTAATTTCATCGACGGCCTGCAAGAGGTTCTTCTCGGGCTCACCGGTAAAGCCGGATAGCCTGTCTTTGAGGGTGGCTCGGGAAAACTTGCTGCCAACATCCCAGTTGCGCTGGATGTCTCGACCGAGGCCCGACAGCAATGCGCAAAACATTGCGTCATCGACGAACTTGCCAGATCGTACTCCGAGCCGATCTTGAACATAGCGGAGCATAAGCTGCTCCGCGGAATGCATGGTCCAGTCTTGCTCTCGATCAAACATTTCTGCGGCGACGGCAAACCAGCTCGGCCATTTGATTAGATTCAAGACAGGCTGAGAAAATGCTGTACGCGCCTTTCCATGCTTTGCGAGAAGCGCGTCCAGCTCGGCATCGCGGAAATGACTTAGCTTTACCCTCGTCGGGCGAGGTTCCAAGGATTGGCCCGATTTGAAACGCGACTGCCAATGCGTGGGTCGATCGGTCAGAACGATCCGGATAGTGCCGCGCCAGTCGGAGTCGGCCGCCTCGGCCAAGAGTTGCGTTACAAATGGTTGGGCGGTGCCTTCATTCGTTCCATCGAGCATCAGCCAAATGAACGGGCTTCCGGGATGCGCTAGAGCCGCCTGGCGCCAGCGCAGAACACGCTGGGTCCAAAACGCCGCGGGCTTACTTGGCACGAGAACCCATTTGGCAAGCGCTGCCCCCAGGACATCCGCGAGCGATCCGGAAGTTACGTCTCGAGCGGCAAACCAGACAAATAGTCGCGACGGGTCACGTCCGGATTCCCGCCGCCACCAATCAAACAACAGCCACGTTTTACCCGCGCCCTCTTCGCCCAGGACTGCGCAAACGGGCGGCGCGTCAGCGGTTTTTGACCATGCTTCGATGGCTGCGCACTCAATGTCACGCGGCGCCCAAA
Source organism: Bradyrhizobium sp. SRL28 (assembly GCF_018596315.1). Taxonomy (GTDB): domain Bacteria; phylum Pseudomonadota; class Alphaproteobacteria; order Rhizobiales; family Xanthobacteraceae; genus Bradyrhizobium. The sequence goes on from NZ_JAHEAG010000039.1 coordinate 24,866, forward strand.
TGCAACTTGCCGCGCCTAAATCAACATTGTTTTGCAATCTCGATTTGGAATCTGCGCGTGTTCGCAGCGTTTGACCAATTCTCTCCTTAACTGTGAGCGCCGCAAAAATCCGCCCAAGACCGGGGTGTTTGATCTTGTGCAGGAAATCGACTCTTCGGACTTCAAATTCCGGAAGATCTGCGATTTGCCTAATCGACTTGCCGAGCTTGCGACCCAGCCTGCGCTCGACGGTGTTGGGTGCCAGCGCGAGAAGGAACGGAAGAGGCGCGAAAACATCGTTGCTTGAGCGCCAATCAAGCACAAGCACGCCGATTCCCAGTTCATCGCCGATTTGTTCAAGAGCGCCGACATCATCGGCAGAGACTTCCTTGCTGGCCGCAAGAATCCAAAGCTCTATCGGGTTGCCGGCGCGCGTGGCGGCATCAATCAGCTTCTTCTTGAGATCATCCAGTGCCAAAGTGGTGGTCTCGCGATACCGCTTGGCTTCTATGCCCGCCGCGATCTGACCATCCGACCCGTCCGAAAGTGCATCAACACCGCCCTGTGTTCCGGATTTTTGAATTCTTTGCGATATGCCCGTCGCTTCGAGAAACGCGTCACGGATGAACCCTTCGAAGCCCTCGGGGCCGCTCGCGTGGAGCTTCAAGAGCGCGCGCTGCAGGGTCGAACAAAAACGAGCGAGGTTAAGTGACATTGATGACCGCCGCCTAGTCGCTCAACACTTCTTCTAACCGTGCAACAAGTGCTTTGCGTTTTTCCGTCGAAAGCTTGTCGAGATTCTGTTGCCGCCATTTGACTGCCGGCAGGTCTGCCGCGCCGTCGACGCCCAGCAAATCCCACTTTGGCTCGCCCCGTTCGAATGAAACCAAGAACTCGCGGTGTTTCTTCGGCATTTGGCGACGATCTTTTCGATAATATTCTCTCTGGCCGCCAGCAATGCATCGAGCGGGACTTCGTTTTCTGTCATGCCGATGAAACCGCGTGCGTATTCGACGGAAATATCCTTGCGCGGTGGCGCTAGAACTTCCGACATCGGCCGATGATGGCTGAGCATGTAGACGATGAAGGCACAACGAAGATTGTCGTCGATGCCTTCATTCGCCAGTAAATCGCGTACGTCGAAAAAATCGCGCGGGTGTTGACGATCGAGCGCGGCCACAATTTTACCTGCGTACAGGTCTTGAAACGAGGTGACCTGAATTTCCGCATAGCCGAAGGCGTCTTCCACGGCTTCGGAAACTGATTTCAGGGCGGGCGGGTACACGCACCCGCGCAATACGGGCGTGACTTCGATTTTGATTTGAGCCTGATCCGCGCGCACCAGCAGCTTTACGAGATTGCCCTCGAAATGTTGCTCGATCACCTTGGAGGCCGGGATCGTTTGCTGGACTCTTTCAACGATGCGCTTGAGTGCTGCACTGATCGCGGTCAAGGATTCTGCACGCGGTTGAATCGGCAAATAGGTGAGGTCGATGTCGACCGACAGCCGAGGCATATTGCGCACAAAGAGATTGATGGCGGTTCCGCCTTTGAGCGCAAAGCAATCTTCCTGCGCGACCAGCGGGAGGACGCGCATGAGCAGTGTAACTTGGCGGCGGTACTGCTCATTGAACGCCATTCAGATCCTCCGGGACGGTGATCTGGTAGGCGGGGTCAAACTTCCCGCCCTTTACCAGCATTCGTTTGCCGGCGCCAAGATCGACCGTGTTCTTATCGACATGTTTGAGCCATGTGTGCTTATGGCGATCGGCGAAAAAGAAAAACAGGCGCTTCACTTTTACGCTGCGGCAATCGACCAGTAATTTTTGCAAACGCCGCGGCCTGAGATTTGAAAGGCCTTCCATGAGTTTGTCGGCCTGCTCGAAGCTTTCATGTGCCGGTAGCTCATCGAGCATTTCAAGATAGGCGCGCTCAGGCATGGAAAGGGTCAATGGCCAATCCCATTGACCCCAAGGCTGCGCCATGAAGCCTGATTGTGCGAGAACGTCATTATGGGACTTGGTGACATCCCATTTTAGGCTGCCAAGCCCGAAGGTGACCGGGTCGTTCTTGAACAACCTTTTGCTGTTGTGAAAAACGAATTTGGCGCCCACGCTTAGCTTTCCAAGCCAGGTCGGCGGGGACTTTGGCCCATATAGGTGGACCTCTGTTATCGTCTGCGAGAGATAATGCGCGAAGCCTTGGAGTTCGAGGGCAGTGCGGCCGCCTACTATGAGGGGGCTGGCGTTCAATATCGTCTGCAGCGATATGACGGCTTGCTGCCAGCTCAATGCACCGCGTGGTTTTCGGTACACGCTACGCGCGGGTTGTTCGAGGCGGCCCGTCGATACGTAGTGGCTGACAAGGTTGGTCGCGTAGCCTTTCTTTCGTAGCCAAGCGGCGTCCACGAGCAAGCCTTCCGGAAGCTCGTTCTGGAGTTGGTTTAGCTTGCTTGTGCTTTGCTCAGCCATATTGAGCAATATAGCATATCTTCAAACCCTAGGCTAGTTTAAAAAATGCCCTATTTAATCAACCGAATTGAGTATATGGCCCTACACGCGAACCGACTCTCGCTCAGATAGGCCAAATAGCGGTGGACATTTGTAGAACCGACTTGTTTTTGACCCAAATCTTGCACACCCTGAACCCTCGTTCCCCCTGATTAGTCTCGAAGCGCGAAATCAGCCTTAGGGCCACGTTACGGTTGAAGGTGACCGGACCATTAGGGAACGCGGGGCGCACTGGCCCATTCCAGCACGACACTTAGCGACGAGCGCATCTGATTTCGGTGGATCAACATGAAACGCCTAGTTTTTTGCTTTGATGGTACATGGAATGCGTTGAACGCGGATACGCCTACCAACGTCGTTTTGACCGCGGCGAGTATCGTTCGAGAAACGAGAGACGGAATAACGCAGATCATTCACTATGATGAAGGCGTAGGTACAGGCCGTCTCGAAAAACTCTCTGGAGGTATGTTCGGAGCAGGCCTGATCGAGAATGTTCGCGAGGCTTATCGCTTCCTGATCTTTAACTACGATCCCAACGATGAAATCTTCGTCTTCGGATTTTCTCGCGGCGCATTTAGTGCTCGGACCTTCGTGAACTTTGTGCGCCATGTCGGACCATTGCGTCGGCTCCATGCCGCCAGAATTGACGAGGCCTTAGAACTGTATCGTGAAAGACTCTCCGGAGCGGACGGCGCCAGCGAACGCATGAGAAAGTTTCGCGCTGATTATTCGAGTAATGTTTGTGTTGGTACCGACGACGATTCTTGGCGCTGCCAGAATGTGGCCAACTACCAAAAGGGCTCGGCTCCAGTCCTGACCATCAAGTACCTGGGAGTTTGGGATACCGTTGCAGCGCTCGGATTTCCCGAGCTCATGCCTTTCAGTCAGAAGCTCAACAACAAATATGCTTTTCATGATGCAAGTTTGAGCGATTTTGTCGAGAGTGCGAGACATGCCGTCGCAATTGACGAGCGCCGCGCATTATTTCCACCCGCCACCTGGGGTGATCTAGCCGCCATTAACGCTGAAAAAAACTATGCCCCGGATCATCTTGATGCTCCCTATCAGGAGAAGTGGTTTCCCGGCACTCATGGCTCAGTGGGCGGCGGCGGTGACATTCGCGGATTGTCTGACGGGGCACTGGCTTGGGTGTTGAAAGGTGCAAAGCGTGCGGGCTTGGTACTTGATACCGCCGCCGGTTCGCGCATCCAAGGATTTGCTCCCAATGCTCTCGTGCCGCTTGTGAACATGAGCAAGCCGGAAAAAAATTTCACGAACGTCATCACGACGGACAGGGAAGGGCCGGATCACCTCTGGCAACTTTCTGCGGCGGCACTGCGCCGTTACAAGGCCTCGCCCAGCGAATTGCCTGATCGGGTTACTTATAGGCCAAGAACGTTGAGCAAGCTTGATTCAGCCCTTGCGTCTTACGTGATCGATGCCGGTCAGCAGGATACCAACATTCTCGCTGAACACGTGGTTGTATCAGGAGATCAGCTCCGCAAGCTCGCAAAGCATTACTATGGCGACACTGAAAAGTGGAAGATTATCTTCGACGCCAATAGAGACACGATCGACGACGCAGATGAATTATTTGTCGGCTGGAAATTGCGTATCCCAGCATTGTCGTCAACTGAGCAACTTTCCATCTGAATTCGAGTGGAAGGAGGTGACGACTGCGGCCTGAGAACGGCAGGCGATCTGGCGCACTGATCGGTTTTCACAGAAGGTTTATCAGTCCGGAGCGGTCGACACTCTTGGGGCCACCCACTCCGTAATGGTGACGGCCACCTCCGATCGCAGGAATGCAAGAACGTTTGGTTGTAGTATCTGATTATGAGTATCAGGGGTAATGCTATGGTATCTTGAGTGGCGACTCGCGTCTGCGAGAGATTCGGAGATTGCCATGGCTCATGCGAGTCTTGCCTGTTCTTTTCGTCGAGAGATTCGAACGGCGCTTGTGCTTGCCGCCACGGCTCTCTGTGGTTCGTCGGCCTGGCCAGTTGAACCCGAAAGAAAGAGCGGATACGCGATCGGCGCGGAGCGATGCGGCGGCCGGGGCCTATCGTTTCCCAGGGTCAAGATCGACATGAAGAAGGGATTTTGCGCGGGGCTGGTTCTGAGCGAGGAAGATGGGCTGAGATTTCCGCGCTCCATCGTGCAAATCCCCGGCCACGAGCAGTTCGTGATCTCCGACATGGGTGGATGGAATCGCACAGATGGTCGGCTGCTGCTGCTTGATCCTCACGCCGCGGAAGGCAAGCGGGTCAAGGAAATCGTCACGAACCTCGAATATCCGTTCGGCCTCGCGATCGGACCGGATAAGAAAACCTACGCCTCAACCCATGAGACGATTTTTCGGTTCGATCCACTCGCGGCAAATCCGAAGAGCACGATCGAGACAATCATTCACGGCCTCCCGGGCCGCAGGGTCACGCTTCCGGACGGCGCCAAGATCGAAGAAAGCAGTCACTCGCTCAAGCATTTCATTTTCGACAGGACGGGACGCATATTCGTCAATATCGGCTCCCACAGCGACGACTGCATCACGAGGCCGCCGATCACCAAGCCGTGCGCCGCGGGTGAAGGCCCGTCGCCTCTTGCCTCCATCTGGGTGTTCACGCCGTCATCCGGTAACGTATTCCCGGCGCTTAGGCCGGGCGATTCCAACCCGCCGCGCGAGATTTATGCGCGAGGCCTCCGGAACTCGATGGCGCTCGCCGTGCATTCCCGCTTCCCCGACGCCGGTTATGCCTTGCTGCAGGGCGAGAATGCGAGGGACCTGCCGGATATCTTCCAGCCCAACGAGGAGATCAACGCGATCGAGAGAGGGAAGCATTACGGCTGGCCGTATTGCTACGATCTTTCGACGCCAAGCCCTGAATTTAGGGCGGTGCTACAGTCGGGGCCCTACAAGAATTTCTGCAACAACACCGCCGCGTACAAACCGCCGCACTCGCTGCTGCCGCCACACGGCGCGCCACTCGGCATGCTGTATTATCGGGGGAGCAAATTCCCGGAACTTGACGGCAAGCTTCTTGTCGCCTTGCACGGCTACCGCCCGACGGGAAGCCGTCTTCTCATCTACGATGTAGACGGCCGTGGCTTCCCGAAAATAAGCCCGCCGCCCGTCCGCTATCAAGTAAGCTGTGGCGCTGAACCGAGCCGCGCCTTTCAGACCGACGCCGGAAATGCTCCGGCCGCCGCCTATGAGGAGCTGATATCCGGCTGGTACCGGGTAAACGGCGCGCGGCCGCAGGGCGCGCCGGTCGGCATGACGGTCGCGGCCGATGGTGCGATTTGGATCGCCGAGGACAAAAACCAGACTGTAATTCGCATCGACCGCGCTTCCGGCAACCCGCCCGATCCGCTGCCGTGCGGCGTGCGGACGCCTGAGCAGATCGACGAGCTTGCTGGCTTCGTCGCGAACGATTCCAAGAACAAGGCTCGCCTGACTTCCGTCCGGACCAATCTGGTCGAGAAGCACTGCCTCGGCTGCCATTCCGATTTCGGGCTTAAGAAAGGACAGCCGGAGGCTGAGAAAGATCAAACGGTCCTGCGCTTCATGCTCGCGCAGGACGGCTGGATTTATCCCGGAGACCCCGATTCTGGGAAGCTGCGCATCCGTCTCCGCGGCCTCGGCGCGGAAAAGCTGATGCCTCCAGGAGGAGAGAAACTGCCCCAGACGGAGCCGGGCTACTCGCAGGTTCTGAACTTTGCCGATTATCTGGCGGGGACGATGGTTCCCGGAACAAGGATGCGGATCAAGCCCGGTCCCGTTCAGAGGAAATTCGTTAGCAAGTCCGACAAGGAATGCGGCGAAATCCCGACGACGAAGGTCGTCGTGGTGACACAAAAGAACGCTGCAGGTAAGCCCGGCTTCAGCCGGTTCTATCGGCCTGCCGATATCTTCCTCAACGGCGAGTGCACCGATGCAGATGGCTACTATATCCGTCAGGACCTTCTGGTGCCTTTGCTGTAGCGCCATGCAGAGCCTGGCCGCCGTGACATCCGCGCCGGCCGAAGTGAAGTTGTTCGAAAGCGTCCAGACCACGCCCGCGGGCGAATACACGTCCGGCATCGAAGGGCCGGCCGTCGATCTCGACGGCAATCTCTATGTCGTCAATCTCGGCAGACAAACTATTCATCGCCCGCATCCTGAAGGGTTCAATTGCCGTCCTGACCCCAGACGGCAAAGCCCAGAGAGAGATCGCGCTCAAGGGCAAAGAGCCCTCAAACCTCGCCTTCGGTGGCAAAGACGGCAAGACGATCTTTGTCACCCAGCGGCAAGGGGGCTTCGTCGAATCCTTTCGCACAGACCAGGAAGGACGTGAGTACTGCCTGCAAAGAACTGATTGCTAGACATAACTGATAAGCCTTCGAGCAAATGCTTATCAGTTTGCGATTGGGCAGATTTCTAACAAGGGCTGCGACGACACTGAGCCGTCGCCGCGCGCCTGAGTTGAAGCGCTTCAAGCCCGAGGAGCGCGCCTGCGAGGTTCGAGACGAAGGCGAACGGCGCCTTGCTTTCGCGAGGCGGCTGCTGGCGCAACTGATGGCAATCATGGGGCTCCGCCGCTACCAATCCCGCCGTTATGCCACGTAAGCCTCAAGTACCGGAGTCTTAGACGCTGCCGCTTGCGTCCGCTGTCTTGCAATCCGTTTGGCAACGTCCCGAATGAGCTGGAGCTTCCGCTTGTCCTCATCAAGGCAAGCAAGGAGCTGCTCATCCGAGGCAGCGCTTATGGGGTCCAGTTCGCAAAGATGCGCTGCGGCGAGGCGGCAATAATCGCCCCGCAAGAGTTCGGCCCCGGCAAACTGGGCCAATTCCGCGGCCGCGCTTGGAACGCCGTAGGTAAGTCTAACGGCCAGCCGCCCGACGCGGTTACCCAGGTCAAGCGTCGGGTGCAATATCTCTGCAACACGCGCAGCAACAGGTACAAGATCGCAAGTCCGTGCCGCTACCGAGCGGATAGGGCCTGCCGCTCCACCAAAGGCCCCACCAAATTGCGTCAGCACGCGTTCGATCTCGTTCATCGCTCGGCCGGACACAAACAACAGGCAGGCGACAGCTTTCTTGGCGCGCAATGTGGCCTGATGACTTTCGGTTATCCCCCGCTGAAGCGCATTCAAAACCTGCCAAGGCACGCCTTGTCCCCGGAGCTCATTAGGCCAAAGTTGTGGTTCCTTCTGCGTGCTCTTCTTGTTGATCGGGAACAAAACCTGATCGACCTCGACAGTCGTTTGCGCCGCCGCAATTAGAACAGGATCGCTAATTTCTTCGGGTTGAAGCGACGCGAGGCAGTCCACCAGCGCAATGATGGACCCCACCTCAGCTGCGCTTTCTCCAGCGAGACGTCCAAGCTTGGTGAGTTCAAAAGCGCCTGCCGCATTTTTCTCCACAAGGTGATGTTGTTCCAAATCCGCCAACGCCAAGACAAGATCGGCTCGGCTCCACTGCCATCCCGTGCTCGCGCGCCTCGCCTGAAAGGCTCCAAAGCTGGATTCGAGGAATTCGACGATCTCCTCACTTGCGGCCCCTTCGCCGGCCGCGCGACGGGCGGCAACCAAGACGCGAATGATAAGGGAACGGGGATCTGTCTTTTCATCGAGGAAGCGCGACACCAAATCCTCCGGCGTCGCCGTCACATAGCGCGACCAGAGATCATGTTCGGCACGCGGATCGAGCGCCAACAGATATGAGGCGCCTTTTTCAGCAAAACCAAGCCGGCCAGCACGACCGACGAGATTCTTGTACTCTGCTACGGAATACGGTTCATCGCCGGGATGAGTCAGCCCGGCAATGATTACCGAAGACGCGGGCGTATTTATGCCCATCGCCAACGTGGTTGTCGCAGCAATGACCCGCAGCCCGGAGCCGGGCCGTCGAAACTCTTCTTCCACGATCCGGCGTTCTTCGCGTTCAAGATCAGCATTGTGGAACGCGACACCACGCGCGAGCGCACCGCGCAAATCCGCGCTGGCCTGCGAAGGATCGCCTCCAGGCATCTGCTCTAAGGCCTCGGCAGCGGGAGGCAGCCCGAGTGCCGTCGCCAAATAGTTTGCACAGCCGCGTGCCTCGCCTTTTGTCTCGCGAAACACGATGACTTGCTGGCCTTCCGCTACGAGCTTCCTCACTAGCGGGATGATCAAATCTTGGCTGGATCCTTTTCCCCCGACGTTTGGCCGGATGATGGGGCCCTCGGCTCGCTCTTTGTCGGTTGCCGGATCAATAAATCGGAAATAGCCGTTGCCGAGCAGGAGACCTTCCTCGAGCGGGACCGGTCGTTCGGTTCGTCGGAGAAGCCGAGCTCCCAGCCATTGCTCCAGACCGTTCGTGTCCCCGATCACGGCAGATAGGGCGATCAATTGTGGTTCAACCCCCTCACGGCGACGCATCCGAATCAGGGTGAGAACAAATTCGAGATTGGCGCCGCGGCTGCGGTCGGCAATCATTTGTGCTTCATCAATAACAATCGTGCCGACCTGCGCCAGCACGTGCGGAAAAGTGAGGGCGATAGCCGCAAACTTTTCGTAGGTCAGGAGGCCAATATCGTATTGGCCCCGAAGCAGCGGCGTGATGTCATCGGTTTCACCAGTGGCTTCCACCGTCCGAACACCGAAGGCACCATAGACGTTCGCGAAATGACGACGCTTGTCGGCCACAAGAGCCTTGAGCGGCAACAGGAACAGGGCCCGCTTGCGATCCAGCACACTTCGCAATGCCGCTAACTCGCCCACCATCGTCTTGCCAGACGAGGTCGGAGCCGAGACGACAAGATTCTCGCCATCCAATACGCCGAAGTCGTTGATGGCAGTTGTCTGAATCGCATTCAGAGATGGGATCGCACCGCCCCAGGCAGCAATCAGTGCGCTCGGGAATCCAGCAGCAGCAAGACTAGAGAGATCGGATGACACACTGGCTGGCAATCGCGACGGGAATGCAGCCTGATACTTTGCGCCTGCTACAAACACGGGCCATTCAATGTCACCATCGATGGTTCCACGCATGGTCGGATTTTGCAGCTTTCCAACTTGAGACGCGGCAGCCTTTACCCGGTTCGTGACGTGTTCGAGCATCCGGTAGAGCGAGATCTTGCCTCCGCCAACGACTTCTTCAGCACCGCGCAACGCCTCCAGCAAGAAATGGGTGAGGAACCCATGCCCGAAGCGACGGTGTTCGTAGGCGGGTTCGGTTGCGGCAGATGCCGTGAAAATAATACGCCCTGCGCCCGCAAGCTGGGCGAGCCTCGCGTCGGTTGACATGATGCTCCGGGCCTTCGTGTCGACGTGCAGCACCTTCGCCCCAATGCCGCCGGAGAAACAGCAATCGAGGAAGAGGATCAAACGCTTTGCTGGAATGCGCGAAAACCAATCCTGCAACAGATCGAGCGGGATGGCAGTGCCCGTGAGATCGGCCAGATCCGCGTCATGCGTCACAAGTTCGTGCGACTCTGATCCGTGGCCGGAGAAGGCAATCACCACCGTATCTTCGGGATCACACCCGGACAGGTCCGCAAAAGCCGCCTCAACACGTGAGCGCGTGGCATCGGCATCCGTCAGCAGCACGGTCGATTCGCCGAGCGTGTCAAAGAACAGCGCTTCGAGCGCCATTGCATCGCGACGCGCACATGTCAGCTCATCAATGCTGGCTGAGACGTAACGATCAATGCCGATGAAGAGACCGCGAAACGCCACGGGCCACCGCCTTATGCCCGTTGAATGCCGACAGAGAATGAGGCCCGCGGCTTCTCAGCTTTCTCAAGGACGGCAGGCGCGAATGTTTCCTTCTGCGCGACCTGCTTATTGCCCACCTTCTCAAACCACACACAGGAAACGAAATCTTCGCCGAACGTGGCTGACGTGCCAACTTGCTCAACGGTCATTACTGGCCCGCCGGATTTCACCTGCACGAGGTCGCCGGGCTTAAATTCACTCAATTCCATCCCCGAACTCCTATTTTGCTTCCGCCCATGGCTCCAAACGAAGTTAATGCGTGAACGAAAGAATAAATGCTTCTTCCGGTCGTGAGGTCGCAGCCTTAGGGGGTAGCCGATAACCTACCAACTATATATGGGGATGGTTCCTGCCTATCGCAAGTGCATCCATCAAAATGCAGGCAAGTGCTTGAATTTTAGTTCTTAATTTGTTCGCGGGCTTGAAACCGACAAGCTTCGCTTTGCGGTCTTCCAGCAAACGCTAGGTTTCGTTTAACAACAAAGCCGATGGACCAAGCCGGTCGTTCTTTGCAGGTATCGAACGTGGCCGGCGTTGGCCTGCGATGACGAGCCATCAGGCTTAGCTCGTCGTATTGCCGCGAAAAAGCTGAACGCTGTGGGCATACGGCGTAACCGGTTGGCAATTCGACCCCATATCAGGAGTGTCCGATCGATGGCCCGGCGCTGACGGCTCGTCGGTGCAATAGGCGCGTGAAATGGACTTACAGCTCGTCGCTCGGGAGCGGCGCTACAAATCGGTGGGCATGTCGCCAACAAGAAACAATCACTATGTTCCGCGGTGGTATCAGGCCGGCTTCTTCGAGCCGGGGCGCAATACGCTCGCCTATTTTGATCTCACGCCGCCTCAGAAAGCACTCGATGACGGTCGGATTGTCACGATTGGCAAGTCCCTGATCCATTGGCCGACTACCCAGTGCTTTCAACAGAAAGATCTCTATTCGACGTTCTTCGGCACGTTCGTCAGCGACGAGATCGAGCGCCGATTGTTTGGCGATGTCGATGCCAAGGGCGCGCAGGCCGTGCGAGCGTTTTGTGAGAACGACCCCGGCAAGTGGCACGAGCATTTTCAAACTCTGTTCCAATACATCGACGTGCAGAAAATCCGCACACCCAAGGGACTCGATTGGTTGAAAGCGCAGTATCCTGCTTTGACGCAGAACGATCTCATGTTCGAAATGCAAGGCATTCGCTCGATGCACTGCACGATCTGGGCCGAGGGCGTGCGCGAAATTGTGACCGCCGATGACTCCGAGATCAAATTCATCACCAGCGATCATCCGGTCACCATTTATAATCATGCGGTACCGCCTGATGCTGCGCTCGGCGCGTATCCGCTCGACCCGTCGATCGCACTGAAGGCGTCGCAGACACTTTTTCCACTCTCACGTGACTTCTGTCTGATCCTCACCAATCTTGAATATGCGCAGAACCCCGATGCAAACCCGCTCGAGAAGCGGACCTTTGCGCGAAACTACCGAAATTCAATGGTTCGAACCGACGCCTTCATCCGCGTGCGTAAGTTCGCCGCGCCCGATGTTGCGCGCATCAATCGGATTGTCCGAGCGAGAGCCCGCCGCTTTATTGCCGCAGGCCGAAAGGAGTGGCTGTACCCGGACGAAACCGAGGATTGGAGTGAATGCCGACGCGTTCTCTTACCGCCCGAAAACGAACTCTTCCACTATGGCGGCGAGATGTTCGCTAAGTTCGAGAGCGGTCACGTCCATTACCAGGACGCGTTCGGCAGGACCGAAAAGGAGCGTGAATGGCTGAAGAAGCCGGCCCGCGCCAAACCCCTGCGACCCAATGATGTGTGCGGATGCGGCTACGGACAACGCTTTAAGGACTGCTGCGCTTCGAAACCGCCCGCGTTGCGACCAACTTGGACCGAGCGCAGCATCCGCGAACGCAACATCATGTTTTACAACGCCCTTGAGCATGTGCTCGGGCTCGCCGAAACGGAAAAAGATTGGGTCACCATCCGCCGCGAAATGACCGACGAGAAAATCAAGCAAATCTATCATTTGTACGAAGGTCTATGGCCGGAACAGACCGACCTTTTGCAGCTCCTCCCGAAGCCCGACGGGACGCCGCGGGCGATCTATACCGGCGCTATTCACCCCGACGCGATAGCGGACTACGCGCTCGGGGCATCGCTGTATTTTGGAGAGTTGATCATTCAGCACCCGTTCGTCAATGCGCGCATTCTGAACCCCAAATTTAGTCCCGTCAAAAATCCGAGTGCCTATCGTCAGGAGGTACTCAAATCGATTGCGTTCTTTTACACAGTAATGCCGTTGGTCGAGCGCGGCTTGGTCAATCTGATCCCTGATCCGTGTGACTTTGACAAACATCTTCGCGACCAGATGTGGCAGATGGCGCGATCCCGATCGGTCGGTAATGACCCGCGAATGTACGAAGACGATCGCACGAAGGTCTTGATGAGGGAGGACGCCCAGCGCGGTATCATGTCCATGCCGCAGCGGGTCTTGCGTTCGCAGATGCAAAAGGTGTTTCCTGACAAAGACGAAGCCGAACGCGAGACCATGCTGCAAGCAATGCTTCGACTTCAAGAACAGGATCCGCTGGCCGTCCTCCAGCAAGAGCCGTTTGAGAGCGGTGAGGGGGCGGCTAGCCTTAACATGGCGAAACTGGCGCCGAATTTTGAGATGGCCATGTATTTGGCTCAAGCGACAGGTGCCAGCATCGTCACCGACAGCCCGGCTCGCTGGCAAGAAATACTCATGGCCGCAGCCCGGCCGGCACGCATACCAACAATGGCGGTACCCGAGCTCGCCCGCGCTATTCGTGAGTCCGTGTTTGCGTTTCCACAAACGGCGTCTGACGTCGTGGCGTTAGCGTCGGATACGTCGTTTTTCGGGTATCATCAAGTTATGCGCGACACATTCAAGTATGTAACGAAACTCGGCGATCGCGGCCGCAAGCCGAATGTTGAGCAGGGGCTGGCCGGCCGCTTCACGCGTACGCACACACCGGCGCAGCAGAGTCTTCAAAAAGCCGATATCCCGCTCAAACAAGCGCGAATTGCCGGTCTGTTCCTGCAGGGCGGGATCCAGGACAACACCGTCAATCGTCTGCTCTTGATGTCAAGTTCGGAGAACCATCTGCCAAATGTCGCGATGGTCTTTCATATTGAGCCAATCAAGGTGGCCGACTAGGGGAGAATAGGGGCGACGATTGTCGTCGCCATCGTCTCCCTAGCCTTTTCGAACCGGCTCGTGTGATGCCGCTTTACCAACCATTCCCATAGGCTACATCTCGATTCCCGATCATTGCGCACCGGTACCCGTTCCATGAGCCCTTCAATGAGCGACAGCAGCGCTGCGTCACAGCTAGCGGAATCGCTCGGAATCGCGGCCTCTTGCGGGGCACCGCCTCTCGGTTTTGGCAGCGGTCGATCTTCCTGACTTTTATGAGAGATAACAAGACCGATTTGCGTGCACACAGCACCCTGCCTAGATCGGCTATGAGGCAGCTAACGTCGCGATGGATTCTTCCATCGACGGCTGCTGCGCGTATTGCAGCTTAAGCAAATCTTCAACCTTTAGATTGGTATAGCGCTGGAGCTGTCGCCAATCCTTGTGGCCGGTGACAAGTGCTACCTTCTCGATCGGAAGTCCTGCCTCGAACAGGCGGCTCGTTCCCTCGTGACGCAGGTCGTGAAAGTGGAGGTCGTCGATCTTGAGTTCATCGCATGCCCGGGTGAATGCCGCGCTGACGGATCTGTGGTTGTGGGGAAAGATCCGTCCATAGCCTCGAGTCACAATTCGCTGCTGAAGCACGACCTCCCACGCGTCATAGCCCGTTAGATTGAGCAAAGGTACTTTCTGATCATTTCCATCCTTATTCCTCGGATCCTTTCTGTCTTGAATGACCACCAATCGTTTCTTCATATCAACCAGCGGCCACTCGGGTTTGCAGATCTCTTCCTGGCGCAACGTCGTTGCCACGGCATATCTGACGATCCGTCCCATCGGTATGAATTGCCGAGGGTTCGTCTCAAAGTATTCGATTGGTTCGTCGAGTTCGTCTTGTGTGGGTCGTCGGTGACGCTCTTTGCCCTTTCCAACCAGATTGAGGTGACTTAGCGCAACGCGTGCGAGGCCGGCTTCTTTGGCTGAAACCTCGATGCCGTGCACAGCGGCGGCGTGCGTTATGATTGTGCGGATGAAAGACAAATCGATCGCCAACGTCGCGGGACCAGCGCCTTGCTTGGCGCGCTTTCTTCCGAACTCGATCAGCCGCTCTCGATTGAGTGCAGGCAACTTCACATTACCGAGCTCGGTCTTGAGCGACGCCATCACAGCAGCTTTTGACCGGCGAGGGGCCTTCCAACTTCGTGCATGTCTTCATCGTGTAGGTCGATCAGATCGCCAAACGTGCGAATGTTGCGCGCCGCGCGTGGTTTGGACGATCCTTTGCGGTCAATGTTGCGCTCCATTTCGAGCGCCCAATTCTTCTCCGTCCTTGCCCCGACGGAACGTCTCGGCCACATAACGGGTCTTGCGGCGGACCTGGACGCGCCAGTTTCCGGATGCCAATTGTGTGAAGGTCGCCACGCGTGTGCACTCCGACTTTCGTGTGCGCTGTGTGTGCACCGGGAGGTCAAAACAGCAACAAACGTCTGCAATTTCGGCTAGTTTCGATGCGCACGTTCGTGCTCGATCCCATTGGGAGCACAATGTAAATTGTTGAGATCGAAGACCACCGCGCTTTTCGGTGGCACCCATGATGAATTGGACCGACTGAACGACGAAGAATCAAAGTTGTCGTTGCAGCACAGTGGTTTCTTGCATTTTCAGAAATGGCGAAAATAGGCCGTGTAGCATTTTCGTCGTACCTAGCTCGCGAGTTGCTGATACTCCTTGAGCGCGGCTGCGCGGCGAGCGTCGAGGTAGTCGGCCAAGTCCTGAAGGTGGACGCCCTTGGCGCACTTCTGACTCGGCTCCATGCGGACCAACGGGATCGCGATTTCGCCTGCGCCGACCTTGCGGACGAACTTCGCCGGATCGAGATGCGAGAAGTAGTCGCGGCAAACATCCTCGACCGGGATCACCGCCTTGCCGCCGTACTGCGCCATAAGCAGGAAGGCGGTGTTGAGGGTGGGGGAGTTGGCGGCTGCTTTGTTCATGAGACAGATGCTAGTTCGGCGCACCGGCGACTCAAGCTGTTCTGGTCTCCTTACGGGAGGGCAGAGACGTTAGGAACCGCTGTCGGAGTGGGGAGATTAAAATGATGTCGCACTTCCCCCCGGTGCGACACACCTCGGAGGGGTCTCGGCGCCGCCGCCTGGGGCCCTTTCGTCGTGAACGCTTATGCTGTCTTGGGGCTGTTCATGACTTTCTCGACTTCATCGGCCAGCCGATCCAAATGCTGGCACAGTCGGTCGAACATTTCCCGTTTGGCGTGGTCCGTAGCGAGATCGCGAATTAGAGCGGCCTCCGACGCGTCCCGTCGCAGTTTCTCGATTGAGGCGAGGTAATCCTTCATGGCGCTGCGCCTCTTACTGTGGCGACCGCAGACCGGGAGACTTCAGCCACTGGTCCAGGTGCGCAGCGGTCTCGGCTTGTCGGGCCTCCCGTTCGAGCTCATGCCGCTCAATGCCGGGCGGCAGTTTCTTGGCTTCCGCGCGTAAGCGTTCGGCCTCCTGAATGAGCCGATCGGGAATGGTCAATACGTCTTTGAAACGGCGTTGCTGCATGGCGCTGCTCCATTCCGCGAGGATGGCGGGAGCGCGATCGGCGTTCTCATCACCGATAGCTGCCGTGGGACCTTGCGGTGACGGGAACATTTTGCGCCCCGCTGGGAGCGGGTGCCACAGGTTTTATTTCGTTCCCCCAGGGAACATTTTGATTTGGTGGGAGATGGCGGCATTTAGGTAGGGGCGAACAACGCTTCTCTCAGGTTGCTTTCAGCAACAACCTAGCGCAGCGGGCACACCATCGCGCAGCTTCGCCCGCAGTAAGGAAGATGCTCCTAGGGAACTCTCTTTCTCCTAGGGAGTTCCATTTTCCGGAACCTGGAGGCGACACATGCAAGCAGCCATTGATCGCGTGATGCAAAGCTACGGCATGATGGTGAATCTAACGCCGGCGCAGGAGGCCGAAGCTCGGGAGAAGGTTACCAATTTTTTGAAAGACAAAGGCGGAGACGAGCACCACCTAGCCGTCGAAGGCCTCAAATATTTACTTGGCCATGTCCCAAAGCCCCGACGACGGACAGCTCACCTCAGCACCGCGTCCAGCAGCTGCTGTGGCTCATAGGGCTTCATAAGAAAGTGGGTGTCGTGCGGAACGGGGGGCGGGCCCTGTCCAGAGACCAACACCACGTTGAGGTCCGGGAACTTGCGCTTAGCATACTGCGCAAGCTCGACGCCGGACATATCTCCACCCAGCTCTACATCGGTCACCAGAGCCCGCAGGTCAGGGCCGGTTGAAGCCAGCACCAGTTCCGCGGCCGCTGCATTGGCACACTCCACCACCTCAAGTCCCTCGCTTTTCAGAAGGTCGGAAAGGCACTCCCGCTGGAACGGATCATCCTCCACAATGAGGGCTACGAAGTTCGACATCATTGCCTCCAGAAAAGAAAACAAATCCCGGAATTGGCAATGGTTGCAATCCGGCCGGCTGGTGTTCGGATGGATTGGTTGTGCTGGGCTGACGGAGCTACGCGAACAACTCCGCGCCCGCTGGCGTGAAGGTGACGAAGGTCTCGGACTCGTGCATCTTGAGCCAGCCGCGGTCGATCGCGGGTTTGAGGCCAGCGCCGTACTCGGCCGGGCTGCCGCGGTCACGGAAGAGAAACGGCTCGTTGATTTTCTCGATGTGGATGCGCCCTTGAATAGGTTCGACCGCGTTGGCGATTTCGAGGATTCGGCGCGCGGCATTTTCCGGGTCGGCATAGGGGCGGGCGGTGGCGTATTTCATGCGGCGGCCTTGTCTTCTTTGTCCACACCGCGCGCAACGACACTGATCGCATCGTCGGGCAACGGCCGCTGTAGCGCCTTGGCTTCATCCCACGGCGCGCGCATCCAGACGTCGCGCTCCTCGTCTGTCATCAGGATGACCGGCATGGCTTTCGGATGGATCGGTTCGACGACGGCGTTCGGTGAAGTCGTGAGAAAGCCATAGACCTGATTCGGGCCCGGGATCAGTTTCGATTTCGTCCCGCGGTCGCCCTTGAACTCGGTCCAGATGCTCACTAAGCACGGTGCAAGGCAGGCGCCTTGCCTGCAATACCCTAGGCCCGGTTGGGGCCCGAGGATTTCTACCATGCTTATGCAGATCAGATTTGGTGCACACGAGGGGCCGTCCTGTCCGTCCTGTACCGGCACGATGTACGTGACCAGGCGCACGCCGCATGCGCTTTACGGCAGCACCTACGAGCTACAGACTTTTGAATGTCGGACGTGCAAATATGAAGTCAATCGAAGTGCCGACAGAAGCGGTCTTCCGCATTTGAGCGACGCCCTGCACCGGTTGGGCTAGACATTTCCCGGATAAACAGACGGTGAGGGTGTCCGTTGTGAGAGGATGCCCTAGGTCAGCTGTGGCACCTTAAATCAAACCGAGCACGTAGCGCGATGAAGTGCTGCCCCACTTGGCTTCCTTCATCGTGGAAGCGATAGAGATCAACCGGCGACCAAAGAGAAGCACTTCTTGGCCACGATCGCGAACGAGGCTCCACCCTTTAAGTTTACGCCGACGCTCGACGGTCCGATGTTTGGCGCATAGGCAGCCACCTCCTGACGAATTGCACCTCCTGACGAATTGGCAGTCGTCACTTTTTTGCCGACGCGCCATCACGCAGCAGATGCCGATAACCGTGCTCCGTCATCCATTTGGCGCGCGACAAATGGCTCTCGAACGTTCTCCGGGCGCGATCAGCTTCATGTTCTGGGTCAAGGTGCAGCACCACTCGCGCGACTTCACGCCAGTCGGCACCTTGCCCGTCCGCGTCGAGCAGACGCAGATAAGTGACAAGGTGTTTCTCGTCGTAAACGGTCAATACGGAACTGGAGGGCGCGGTATCGGCGACATCTGGATCAAGCGGCGGCTTCGGCATCGGATTTCTCGCAATAGCTTGTCGTCGGCCAATTTGCATTGGTCTCCTTGGCATATTGATGACCAGCTACTGGTGAACCCTGACGAACTGCTAAAGTAGGTGGCTACTCGTCGTAACGGTATCTGATCTCGATGCCGAGAAAGTCCACGTACTTTTTGACCTCAACAGGATCGGATTGCAGCGTCGGGCGCAGCAATCTTCTTGAGGCTCCGACAATATTATCCCGAAGAGTGTTGAACAGCGGAGCAGGTGGGATAGCAGCTCGCATTCGCACATCGCGTTTATCGATTACATCAAGGCCTTGCATGTCAACTATAAACATTTTTGCTCCGGCCCGCGCGGCCGCCGCTAACTGAGCGTTGATGTGGTCATCGTTGAAGCTGTATCCGATAATCATGAGACGAGTATTGGACCCGCAAATCATCTCGTGAAACCGTTCTTGGTACCAGCTGAGAAGGGCAATGCGATTAATGTCGTCCACTTTTGCCCCTCCGATCACCATCACGTGCTGGTCTCGTGCGCGCCAGTTATAGGAACCATGGAGCTTGAAATAGGGCTGTTTACCCGCCTCAAGCACGAAGCCTGATTCCATAATTGACCGCACGGTGGCTTTGGACAGTTGGTTTCCATGAACGGTGGTTGGCTCCGGCGGCATAAGACCGGGGATGTACCGAGCCTCCCATTTGTGAGGAGGAGGTGTCTGCGGAATATTGTATATGTAATGTTGTTCCAAAAGGGTGTCTTGGTTGAGTGTGAAGATGGCATCGAAATGGTCGAGGAGTGCGTCGATAGCAAAAACGCCGCGATCTTGCGCTCGTTCGATGTGGGTGGAGCGAAAGCCAAGCTTCATTGTATCAAACATTCGGATCAGCATTTTGTTGAATCGGGCGAAATTATCTGCCGCGACCAAATCGGCCGGATCGGCAGCTGCGTCCCTCAGTTGTTGGTAGGTTTCTTCAAAATTTCCAGAGTTTGCCCAGAGACGATTTCTTATGAGTGCGTTCAACTCGGGACAGCCGAGTAGAAACTCGAAGGCTTCTATCGCAAGGAAGCCCCCCCAATTTCGGCTGAAGCCAGCACCGGTCAACAAGAGATGAGGCATTAACAATCTCTCCTCGATTTGTATACTCACCCCTAAAGACCCGCTCCGTGGACATTAGCAATACCTTCGTTCCCATTCTTCATCAGGTCGATCAGGCTTTTGTTGTCGATTAACGGCAGCGTCATCATCGGCGCGATCAAACACCCGCTTGCGTGATTTTCGGTGCTACCCAAGCTACGGCTGACAACTCCTTTCGTTATAATGCCTCCACCAACCAAAATGGGACTGCCGCTCATTTTGCCAGGAATTTTTGCGTCGAACTCGAAGTTCGGTCCCGGCGTTGAGTTTTGCTTCTCGGTCATGTTGTCCGGGTAAATGCTTGTTACGGAGCCAACGGAAACAACCAATTCTGGCTGGTAGTCATCGCCTCCAAATCGAATGTTCCTCATCTCGGGATAACCAATCGCAACGGCGCGGTCGCCAAGTTTGAGATTATACCGGCCGATGTTCAGCGGCTGATAGGGGCCAATCAACGGCTGTTCTCGAACTTTGCAAACTGCGATATCGAGGTCTGCTTTAAATTCAGGTGCTAGATGCAGAAGCGGGCTTTCAACATCTCTACCCCAATGAAGCGTCCACTCAAATGGGCACATGAACCATTTTGCTTCGCGCATTAGCGGATGCATTTGAAAGGGAGCATTTTTCAGAGCTGGGTTGGCGGGCAGCAACGTTCCGAATCGCAGGTCGTCGCCCAATTTCTTCGCGTCTCTGGTTACTTGAGTGACGCTCGTATAATTTTCGTCTACTGGATCACGAATTACGTGCGCAGCGGTTATCAACAGACCGGACGCGCTGATGAAAAAGCCGGTGCCGATGCAGCGCATCTCTTCATCGCCGTCATTCCATGCGACGATAGGTACGATGCTTTGCCGAACTAGAAATTCAGTGGTGCCAAACGTGGCGAAGAAGTTGTTCATTATAGGACCCGGGCTTTGGGTCATAAGAGTGACTTCATTTTCGATTTTGAAGTAGTCCTTTGAGAAACCCTTTCTGGGTTTGAGGTCTATGCCCTTAAGATCGTGACCAGCCCAAACGCCCGCCTCGTTCTTTCTCCAGATCGATTTCAATATTCCGATGTCGTCCATTTGCATCTGCCCTATTTGCCGAGCTTCAGCGGGGGCATAGTTGTCACTCCCATAGCTAGGTAAACATCAGCAGGCCAGCCAGCCCTCGGCGTTTTACTTCCTGTTCGTTTTCTGAAATTCCGCTATCGCATCAACTGTCCGACCGATGGCCTGCTGCATCCCTAGTTGAAAGCAGCCCCACACAAGGAAGGCAAAAATTGCGATGAGCATCCGTCTTGCCTTATGCATCCATGCCCACCACCCACGTCGGGGTGCGGCGGGTTCTTTCCGGCTCCTTCCGCCGGGAATTTTCATGGTGAACAGCCAACTGAAAAATGCCTGCAAAAAGAAAATCAGCAACACATGGCAAAGAAAATAGAGTCCATAGAGCCAGGGATCCTTGGTTACCTGCGCGGCTACTCCCAGCGTGGCAGTGATTATCAACCAGGATATAAATTTGAACGACCAATCGACTAATGATCTGAAGCGCTCCAGAAACGGGTGATCGTCGGGAAGTTCGCCGCCAAAACGAAAATGCATTCATTTCCCCGCATCACTCATGGGTCGCCGAAGCGCCGCCGGGAACGCGTCAAATCTTTCAAAGGCGCTTATTTAGGGACATTCACGTGCGTCTCGGTGCAGGTCATCAGCAATCGAAAGCTTTTAACGCGTCCTATTTCGGATAGATCGGGGCAGCTTCGTACTCTCGACGCTTCTTTGTCAAAAGTTGCTGCTTCTCGTTAATCCACGTCCAGAATCGTCCCGATGTAGCAGTGTTGAACTCAGCCATGAATTTATTGCTTTTAAGATAGAGCGGAACGTTGGCGTCTTGCTGCTCTAGCGATTTGATTTCCGCAGCGAGGTTCTTCGCGCTGCTGACCGCCTCGAACGGATTCCAAACGAGTGCCGTTGCATCGTGATGTATGTCGGGAAAGATCATGTATCTTCCGGCCGCATCAAAATACTTGTTGAGAGCAATCTCTGTAGTGTCCGCATATGCGGATAAATTCGCTGCGGCCGTCTTGTTCAAAATCCTATCCATAAGGGACTTGTTCAAACGTGCACCGGCTGTAGATGCGGACAGTACTTCAGTGCTTAGCAAGCCATATAATTCATCTATCGCCCGAATGCGCTGCTCGATGTCATAGGCCGTAAATCGCTTTTCTAGCGGTGCCGGAGATTGCGAGGCTGCTTCCACCGCTAGTCCCACCACCTCAGGCTTGCTCGCAAGCTTTGTTTGCTGCCAAACGAATCCGCAGGCGGCGATAACGAGACCGAAAGCGATGAGATAATTCGGCGAAACAAACGACATCGGCTGCGCCCATATGACCATGCAAACGACCGCAAAGAGTCCCGACGACCAAAAGATTGATCTAGCAATCCAAGCATGCTGCGGGTTTGGCCATATCAGGGGAGCCACCCCGGCAGCGATCTGGACCGCGAATAAAAAAAGCGTAAGGAAGAGCGCGGTATCCATTGCGCGACCTTAGACGGAGATTCGCGTCGAGCGCGAGGTGCGCCGCCTAAACTCTCCACAGGTGTGTATAAGCGTCGATATGTCTCGCCGTAGATAGTCCAACGGGAATCGCGGCACAAATGTGAACACATCAAGCGCAAGTCGTTGATATGGTTCGGCCTTTGAAGCCAGATGACTTCCTTGTGCAGGAAGGGCTGGGGCGTCTAGGCGACCACCCCCCAATACCTAGCGGCTTGCCAATTTGTTCACGATTTGTACTATTCTCGGGATGAAGAAAAATGACCGCGAAATCGAAATCCTGTTCAGGCGGCTTCGCCTCTACGACCGGCTAGAGCGCAGGGCGGAAGGGCTCGTTCGCACAATCCAGAGGGTAATGAAGGAGCGCTATGGGCCTAGATCGCGTCCGTTCCGAAATCGAGCACATGCGCGCCCAGGTCGGAAGACAGCGCAAGGAAATCCTCCAGCTTCAAAGGGCAGGGATTTCCACTGCCTCGGCTGAACTCCTCCTTGCAAGGATGCACGCCAAAATCGACGACCTTTGTGCTGAGCGTGAACGGCTCAAGAAGGAGCAGGGCGGGCCACGAAAGGGCGTGTGCTTGGCGGCCGGAGTTGGTGATGGCAGAGCCGCTGAAATGGTACGACGTGAACGCGGCCGACAATTCGCCTTGGATCAGCGCGCTCGCTGAAGTGCGCCACCTGGCTACGCGCGAGGGCTACTGCTTTCAACACGTCCAGGCGATCACCGTTGCGGTCGATCAGTACGCAGAGAAAGCGCTAGGCAACCGCGACTACTTTCGCAACAAGCCGTATGGTGGGCTAGCTCGCGCTCATTCGCTCTTCGCGATCGTGCCCGACATGGACGTCGCCGAAATAGATGTGCCAGCAGGGCTGCAGTTTTGGTTGAGTGTGCAAGTGCACTGTGAGGAACAGTGCAGAATATTTCAAATGCCAAGGTTGCGTTTGATGCGCGCGGTCTCCGCTTCAATACCCAGGACGATGCTCTCAACTTTGCCCGCCAGAGCGTCGAGCGCGGTCGGCGCTGGGTCCGCCAGCGGGGGTTCTCCTGTTCCGAGGACTACCTGAAGCACCGGGCGCGCATCAATGTTTCCGGTCGTATCCTCCGCGAAGCGACAAAATTCGAGTTCGTTGCGCAGATCATTCCACTTGTTGATTCCGATCTGATTCTCTCCGCCACGGAAGGTCATGCTGGTGGCTTGGCCGCCCAGTCCAAAAACGACCCCTTTAGAGTCGAGCGACATGCGAAGAATACGCTGGTGCTTGCTAGGTCCGGCGACGGAGCTGAGTGCATAGAGCATGTCGTCTCCTCCATAATGCGCGTTGAATGCTCTTACGAAGGTCACAAGGTCCGCATTGACCTTCTTGGTTTTTGCCGCCGTTTCGTCATCCAGGTTCTTGGCGGTTTTCCCGAAGGGAAAGTAGACTCCGCGCGAGTCGGGTCTACCCAATTCCACCGCAGCGTCGCAGACAGCCTGATCCAACGAGTGGCGAAGATCGTTGACGATGCCATAAGCCGCATAGCGCAGCGCCGGAAGGCGGTTATGGAAGCGGAGCTTGACGATTTTTTGCTTGGTATTCGGGTCTTGGCTGTAAATCATGTCGTAATTGCAAGACTCGATAAACGTCTCGCACGCCGATCTAAAATTGACGATGCTTGTTTTTGCCCCATCGATGAGTAGCTTGGGGCTTTCAAACGGTGCGAAGTCATCCATGGCAAAAACCGACGATTTGCAAGCAACCAAAAATCTGATGAGCGCCCTCGTGCGGATGAAGCCAAAGCCGCACGAGGAAATGAAGATCGGGAAGAAGGCTAAGAAACCGAAATCGAAGAAGAAGCCCGGCAAGTGAGCCGGGATTCTCGTTGTTGGCGGCACAAATGAAAAGTGTGGCTCGCCAGAATCTTGGGCGTCCTCATTGACGTAAATCAGACCTTCTTTGCGAAGGGCATCAGAACGAACAAGTCTTGATCGCCGGTTTGCCCGACAAGGCGCGCGTCCTTAAAGTCAGGCATCCCGATCAATGCCATATCAGTGCTGGTATTGATCGCCGCTTTGATGCTGGCAGCAACGCCATTAATGTCTTTCGAAGATTCGAAAAGCAGAAATGAAGTTGGATCAACCCACCATTTGGAGCTGATTAAGCGTACCGCCTCAACTAAGTTGTCGTAGCGAACGCGGTAGCCTGCATCGTTGTGAATGCGAAATGTAGTCCAGTAACCGGCCATGTTTGGCGCCTTTTCAAATGTGGGGCCGACTTGACGACATGGGCGAGTCAGGAGTTTAGTCCCGTTGCTACCGACCGATGGCCTGCCGTCAGCCCCTAGCTGAGAATGGCAGGATCAAGGGGGCTCGCCCTTCGCGGGAGCGAGTCCCCGATTCGGTTCCGACTATAGACCGATTCTCCTTTGGGTAGCGTCCGTTCCGTATTTGTACTGGTTTTCCACAACCTTAGGCTTTCGAGCGCCAGCGCAAGAAGCGCTCGCTGCCTGCTTCTTATGGACGATTTTCGTTAGTGCTGCGGTACGTCATGCCCCCGAGCGATGACCATGCGAGGGCTATGGACGCAATCGCAAAGGGGTTATTTAGCTAGGATCATGCTGGCATGAAGGCTTTGGTCTACCGCACTACTTCAGGACAATTTCAGGGCTGGGGACCTGTCCACCTGCAGCAGCCGCGCGGCTATGCTTACGCAACGCCGACCCATTTTGTGCATGTTTACGGAATTGCTGATGGAGTTTGGGTGATCTCGCCAGGGCTGACGGTGAGTATGGGGAAGCAGGGCTCGTTGGAAGATTGGGTCAAGCAGCAGTTCGGAGCGGAAGATGTTGAGTCGTCGCTACTTGATGTTGGAGAGTCGATAGAGGGCGTCTGGCGGCCGGGCATTCATTTCGACAAGGATATGATTGCAGGGCTGGCCCAAAATCAAACCGACTTGCGATCAGCGGAGCAGCGCCTCTTATTGCTGATCGAGCGGCTCGACGAACTATTGCTTTTCATTGAGCCGACCCCTCAATCTTTGGGTGCATTCAGCCAAAAGACGAGAGAGTTACTAATTTTGGCGTGCACTGATGTCGAGGCGCAGTGGAAATATTACCTGGACAAGGCTGGCGTCATCCCGACAGGCCAGGGATTCCGCACCACCGATTATGTTCGGTTGAAGGATCCGCTATCCCTGCCGGACTATGAAGTGTCATTTCCACGGCATTCGGCTGTGGTCCCGATCCGACCGTTCTCTACATGGAGTTCTGCCGCGCCTACGCAAAGTCTCCCTTGGTACGATCAGTATAACCAGGCAAAGCACGACGGGCTAAACCGGCTTTCGTCCGCTACGGTTCTCGCGTGTATGCAGGCGGTAGCGGCTAATCTTGCAATGTTCAGCGTTCGTTTCGGACCCCACAGGCTATTTGGCGGGCAGGGTATGCTGTCGGCTCTAGTCAACAGTAATCTGTCTGTGTCGCTTCGCGACTGCGACGCAAAAAGCTTTTACCCGCCGGTTGTCGATGTCTCGTCCAGACACATCTCTATGACCTGGGGGCACGCGAACCAACTTCCACCAACGCCCAAACCCTTCATACTTTGACGAGCGTAGTTTGCGGCGAACCGGGGACGCCCCAATTTGCGCGAACTGTGCAACAAACTGTGCAAGTCTGGTCGCGGCGTTTTTCCGGTGACATCGGAATGTTGTGCACGCAGTACTTCGTCTCTCCCTGATCCGTGACGGCAGGATATAACGCTAGAGAATATCCAAACAACGGCTGGTTCCTAATGTCCGTCCCTGCGAAACGGCTAGTATATTCGGCACTCAGGATATCGGTGCTGCACTTTGGTCCCGACGGCTCCCCAAAGGAGATTCACGGAACCTGCTTTCTGGTGAAATCAGGCGCCGCGCTATACGCCGTGACGAACAGGCACAATCTGGACCTGTCTTTCAAAGACAGGAAATACGTGGGCTTCACCTTGGGGGACGTTAAAATATCCGGCTACTCGGAAACGGACCACTACTACGAGACAATTCCGACGGAACCGGTTCAGTTCTTGTTCGCGACGAACCCGGCAGAAGACGTGGCCGTATTGGATCTGACCGATCGAAAAATGCAATTCATGCGTAGGCGAAAACAGGGTGAAACTGCAGGAGCAGCGCTCGGACCGCCGTCGCTTATGAATCTCGATGTTGGAATGCTCGCTACAGGTGACGACCTGAAGAAACTGGCACCTGGCGCTCCGATCTTAATGCCCAGCTATTCCCTTCTGTACGATAAGAGCAGCGAGCGTCCAGTCATGCGAGGAGGCATTGTTTCGAGCGATCCCGAGAGCGATTATCATAGTGAAAGCCAAGAGCCAGCACGTCGAGTGTTATTTCAGGCGCAGTCAGCAGAGGGGGCGTCAGGAGCGCCCGTTTTCGCGCAACTTGCGGGGGAGGCTGTGCTCCTCGGCGTGAACGCTGGTCAGCTTATAATCGGCGGAATGCCTTCCGGCTTTTCTTATTGTTTTAAGGCTCAATGTATCCGCGAGTGTATCGACAGATGGGCCCGCTAATCGTTGCTATGGGCCACGTGGCAGAAGTGCCACCCGAACAGCAAGTGAGCACTGAGGGCTGGCTATGGCGACAGAGCTAGCGGTATAGGACCCGGCCGGAGCGGTCGCCCTTTGTGCTGCCATCGAATGGCTAACTCAGGATTTGTCATCCATCGATAGTGCAGCCTACGGAAGCTACGAAAATACAGATCCGCGTTATGCGCTTTGCGGATGTGATCAATCAATTTCGCCGTATCATTCATGGCGTCTAGGACAAATCCCTTCCAGAACACATAGCAAATGCGCTCATCGAACGTTTCGTTTTCAATGCCGACAGCCATCAGTTCGAAGACGTTCAGATAGCTTCTCACCGCCTGATAGTGCTTTGTCGCGCAGAACTGGGTAAGGTCAGTGGTTCCTTTTAGAACTTCGACCCCTGCTCTGTAGTTGTCGTAAGCTTTCAGCAGCTTGTCATCCATCTCTGCCTTAAGAAAGAAATCGATTGCAGCTCTGCGCCGGGCGACTCCCTTCTGTGCGAGCAGAGACCATGTGGCGACTGTTAGAGCCGCAAGTGCGACAACAACAGTGCCTATTGGTGCAAGTTTCGCGATTGCATCTAATTCCATTTCCCGCCTTTGATTGATGCCCTTGTGTCATACAAGCTTAGCGGGACCTTCGGCGGCATCAAAGGCGGTTTTGCAAACAGCTCGGAATTGGCCGGAAATAGTAGGGCCGAAAGGACGGGGAATTGCAGAACCGAGCGAGATGTTTCAACGGCTTAGCCACAAATCGATGTGCTACCGTTATACTATTCCCCCCGAAGCGCCTGATTTCGTATTTCACCGGGCGGTCTGAGGCTTCCGCTCTATGGCGGGCAATCTTAGGACATCGAAAGTTCCGCGCAGGTGGCGGGCCTCCCGGAACAGTGATCACTGTCTAGGCTAGGTTGTGTTAGTCTTGTCGCTCGCCTCCCTGGGCGTTTCCTCCCTAGACTTTGGGGCCGCTGTCGATAAGCCGGCAGCGGCCTTTTTTATTGCGATCATCATTCCATCATGGTGGAGGGGGCGCCGGATTCCCAGATACCGGTGCGGCATCGCGTTCCGAAGGGATACGCATCTTGAGCGTTTGCGCGAAGCCCGTCTGGGGGCCGCAGCAAACCTGGCACGGCTTTGTCGCCGAGCTCGATCGACCCATCTAGGACGCCGCATTGGTCCGCTCGTGGCCCTTTTGAGACATGCCGACTGCCTCTCACGATGTCCGTTGTCGGGGGAAGACCGGAAGTGCTAGGCGTGCGGCCAAAGCGACGCAATTGACCCAAG
>NZ_JAHEAG010000004.1 GCF_018596315.1 Bradyrhizobium sp. SRL28
TACACCCCCGCCATCATCACGTATTTGATCTCGAGATATTCCTCCATGCCGTGATGCGAACCCTCGCGGCCGAGGCCACTCTCCTTCACGCCACCGAACGGCGCGACTTCAGTCGTGATCAGCCCGGTGTTGACGCCGACCATGCCGGACTCCAGCGCTTCCGCGACGCGCCAGACGCGGCCGAGATCGCGTGAATAGAAGTACGACGCCAGGCCGAACGGCGAGTTGTTGCACATCGCAATCACCTCGGCCTCGTCCTTGAAGCGGAACACCGGCGCCAGCGGGCCAAACGTTTCTTCGTGCGCGACCAGCGCGTCCGGCTTCACGTTCGAAAGCACGGTCGGCTCGAAGAAGCTGCCGCCGAGCGCGTGGCGTTTTCCCCCGGTGACGATCTTGGCACCGCCCTCCACCGCATCGGCAATGTGTTTCTCGACCTTGTCGATCGCTTCCATGTTGATCAGCGGGCCCTGCACCACGCCTGCTTCGGTGCCGTCGCCGATTTTCATCGCCGCGACCTTCTTGGAAAGCTTTTCGACGAACTGGTCGTAGATCTTGTCCTGGGCGTAGATGCGGTTGGCGCAGACGCAGGTCTGGCCCATGTTGCGGTATTTCGAGACGATGGCCCCTTCGACGGCGGCATCGATATCGGCATCGTCGAACACCACGAACGGCGCGTTGCCGCCGAGTTCGAGGCCGAGCTTCTTCACGCCGACGGCGGCCTGCTGATAGAGGATCTTGCCGACCTCGGTCGAGCCGGTGAAACCGACGAAGCGCACAGCGGGATGTTCGCACAGCACCTTGCCGATCGCCGACGAATTGCCGGTGAGGATGTTGAACACGCCCTTCGGCACGCCGGCCTTTTCAGCGAGCGCGACCAGCGCCAGCGCGGTCAGTGGCGTTTCATTGGCGGGCTTGAGCACGACGGTGCAGCCCGCGGCGAGCGCCGGCGAGACTTTTCGCGTGATCATCGAGCACGGGAAATTCCACGGCGTGATGGCGCCGCAGACGCCGATCGGCTGCTTGATCGCGAGCAGGCGCGCATCGGGCCGCTGCGTCGGGATGGTTTCGCCGTAGACGCGACGGGCTTCTTCCGCGAAAAATTCGACATAGGCGCCGCCGATATCGACCTCGCCGAGCGCTTCCGCCAGCGGCTTGCCCTGCTCTGACGTCAGGATCAGCGCGAGGTCCTCGCGGTTGGCGATGATCAGATCGAACCATTTTCGCAAAATGTTGGAGCGCTGTTTTGCCGTGAGCTTGGCCCAGGCCGGGAATGCGCGCTCGGCGGCTTCAACCGCTTGGGTGGCTTCCGCAGTGCTGAACGCCGGTACCTTGGCGAGTTCGACGCCATTGACCGGATTGGTGACCGGGCGCGATGGCGTGCCGACCCAGGCGCCGTCAATGTAGCAGCGGTCGCGCAGCAGCGAGGGGTCCTTGAGGCGGTCGTGCAGCGAGGGTGTGGAAGCTTGGGCGCGAGCGGCAACGGGCGGGTTCATGGCGTACTCCTCGGATTTTCTTGGGATATTGGTCCGAGTATAGGCCCGTATCGTCAGCAATGCACCGCCCGCTGAGGCAACCCTGCTTCAACCAATTTTGAGCGTCAGGCCGCGCCGCTCATATAGGTTTCGCGGCGGCCGATCATGCGTTGCGCGGCGGCCTTGGCATCGGCCTTCGAGGAGGTCGCGCATGTCCGGTATTCGAGCTCGGGCAGCTTGGCGGGCTCGCGGCGGCTGAACCAGGATTTGGAACCGACCGGCAAAAGCGCCAAAGCCTGGGCGACGTTGTCGACCGCCTCGAAGGAGTGCAGCGCGCCGGTGCCCGCGTAGCGGACTTCGTAAATGCCGGGCGAGATCGGGGCCTCGATATTTTCGCCACGCCCGGCACGGGGATAGCGCTTCCATTCACTCCAGGTCGAAATCATTGCGTACCTTCGCGACAGGCAGAAATCAGACAATTTTGGTTAATTTGGACCAGCCAACGCACAACGTTTGTGCTGGAATCTGAACGCTTTACTGCAAAAAATCGGCGACGGGAATCGTGGCGAAATCACGATATCGTGGATGGTTAAGCCGGTCACGGCCATTGCCCATCTTCCACCGCTGAATGCGGCGGGGTGTTGCAGTTTTGTGCCGGATAGACCCCACGCCCGCTGCCCACGCCACTCCCAAGCTCCCTTCGCCCATCACGAGATCGCGACATCGCCCGCGGCCGTCCGCTCCCGCTTGCGGGATAAGGCGGCCGGGAGGAAGATCGTTCCACTTCCATAAAAAACATAGCGGGAGGTGACCCATGCAAAGCAAAGCTGAGATCGATCAGGTTCTGCGTCAGAAATGCGAGGCCAAGGAGATTCCCGGCGTGGTCGCGATGGCGGCGACCGGCAGCGAGGTGATTTATCAAGGCGCGTTCGGCAAGCGCGACCTCGGCAAAGACGACGCCATGACCGCGGACAGCGTGTTCTGGATCGCCTCCATGACCAAGGCGATTACATGCGCCGCCGGCATGCAGCTGGTCGAACAAGGCAAGCTCTCGCTGGATGAGCCGATCGGCAAGCTGCTGCCCGATCTCGCCAACCCGCAGGTGCTGGAAGGCTTTGACGCCAGCGGCGAGCCAAGGCTGCGCCCGGCCACGAAGCCGATCACGCTGCGTCACCTCATGACCCACACCGCCGGCTTCGCCTACAGCTTGTTTAACGGTGACTGCGCGCAATATCTGGAGAAGACCGGAACCCCGGACATCTTCACTTGCCAGAACGCGGCGCTGAAGACGCCGATCATGTCCGATCCCGGCACCCGCTGGGAGTATGGCATCAACATCGATTTCGTCGGCAAGGCGGTGGAAGCCGCGAGCGGCAAGCCGCTCGCGGCTTACCTGCGCGATAACCTGTTCGCCCCGCTCGGCATGAGTGACATCGGCTTCAAGATCACGGACGCCATGCGCAAGCGGCTGGTCGGCGTGCATGCGCGCGGCGAGGATGGAGCGCTGTCGCCGATCCCGTTCGAAGTCGAACAGGCGCCCGAATTTCACATGGGTGGCGGCGGCCTCTACGGCACGGCAGCCGACTACATCAAGTTCACCCAGATGATCCTCAACAAGGGCCGCGGCAACGGCAACCAGCTCTTGAAGCCCGAGACGGTCGCACTGATGAGCCAGAACCACATCGGCGATCTCAGCATCGGCAAGATTGCTACGAAGGCGCCCATGTACACCAACGATGTCGATCTCTATCCGGATATCGTCAAGAAATGGGGACTCTCCTTCCTGATCAACACCGCCAAGACGGCGGAAGGCCGCAGCGCCGGCAGCCTCGCCTGGGCCGGCCTCGCCAACACCTATTTCTGGATCGATCCGGCCCGCAATGTCGCCGGCGTGATCCTGATGCAGCTGTTGCCGTTCTTCGATGGGAAGGCGCTGGAGGCTTTTGCGGGCTTCGAGCGCGGGGTTTATGCCGGGCTCGATGCCGGCAGCGGCCAGCGCGCGGCGTGAGGAGTATCTGTTAGAGACCGTCATTGCGAGCGAAGCGAAGCAATCCATACCGCGGCATAACGGATAGATGGATTGCTTCGTCGCTTCAGCGCAAAATTGCTTTGCAATTTTGTCGCGAGCTCCTCGCAATGACGATACGGACATAGTGTCTCGATCCCATACTTCGTGATCCATACCTGGAGATTCGATTTGACCGACATCCTCAACAGCTACGTCTGCGGCACCGCCAACGCGCCGCTGCTCGGCGACACCATCGGACGCTGCCTTGACCAGGCTGCCGCGCGCTGGGGCGATCGCGAGGCGCTGGTTTCGCCGAGCCATGACGTGCGCTGGACCTGGAAGGAATTTGCCTGTCACGTCGACGCGCTGGCGGCGGGCTTTCTTGGGCTTGGGCTCGAGCGCGGCGCGCGGATCGGGGTGTGGTCGCTCAATCGCCCGGAATGGACGCTGACGCAATTCGCTGCCGCCAAAGCGGGGCTCATTCTCGTCACCATCAATCCCGCCTACCGCCTGAGCGAACTCGAGTTCGCGCTGGCCAAAGTCGGTTGCGCCGCGATCGTCACCGCGACCGCTTTCAAGACCTCCAACTACATGGAGATGCTGAACACGCTGCTGCCGGAGCTTGCGGCCTCGCAGCCGGGCGAATTGCAGGCGGCGCGGCTGCCGCAGCTGCGCGCGGTGATCCAGATCGGCGGCCCCAAAAGTCCGGGCACCATCGCCTTCGAAGACGTGACAAAGATGGGCGGCGCGCGACACCACGAGCAACTTGCCGAACTCTCCAGGACGCTGCAGTTCGACGATGCGGTGAATATTCAGTTCACCAGCGGCACCACGGGCTCGCCCAAGGGCGTGACGCTGACGCATCACAACATTCTCAACAACGGCTATTTCGTCGGCCGCGCGATGCGGCTGACGGAAAACGACCGCATCTGCATTCCCGTGCCGCTCTATCACTGTTTTGGCATGGTGATGGGCAATCTCGCCTCCGTCACACTCGGCGCAACCATGGTCTACCCCGGCGAGGGTTTTGATCCGCTGGCGACGCTGCAAACCATCGAGCGCGAAAAATGCACCGCGCTCTACGGCGTGCCGACCATGTTCATCGCCGAACTCGATCACCCCGAATTCGCGCGCTTCAATCTGAAATCGCTGCGCACCGGCATCATGGCGGGCGCGCCCTGCCCGATCGAGGTGATGAAGCGTGTCAACAACGAGATGAACATGGGCGAGGTGACCATCGCCTACGGCATGACCGAAACCTCGCCGGTCAGCTTCCAGAGCTCGACCGACGATCCGCTGGAACGTCGGGTGTCGACCGTCGGCCGCATCCATCCGCATGTCGAGGTCAAGGTCGTCGATCTCGAAGGGCGCGTAGTGCCGCGCGGCCAACGCGGCGAACTCTGCACCCGCGGCTACAGCGTCATGCTGGGCTATTGGGACGAATCTGAAAAGACCCGCGACGTGCTCGACGCGCAGGGCTGGATGCACACCGGCGACATCGCCATCATCGACGCCGAGGGCTATTGCAACATCGTCGGCCGCATCAAGGACATGGTGATCCGCGGCGGCGAAAACCTCTATCCCAGAGAGATCGAGGAATTCCTCTATCGCCATCCAAAAATCCAGGACGTGCAGATCTTCGGCGTCGCCGACGACCGCTACGGCGAAGAGCTCTGCGCCTGGATCCGCACCCGGCCCGGCGAAACGCTCACCGCCGACGACGTCCGCGCTTTCTGCCAGGGCCAGATCGCCCACAACAAGATCCCGCGCTATGTCGAATTCGTCGACGAGTTTCCGATGACGGTGACGGGGAAGATCCAGAAGTTCCTGATGCGGGAAGCGGTGGAAGCGAAGCTGGGGCTGAAGGCGGCGAAGACGGCGTGAAAAGGAAGGATGAGAGTGGCGCGGCACTGCGTTGCGCTCTTCAACCCAACCAATGCTCGTCATCCCCCGCGAAGGCGGGGGACCCAGTACGCCGCGGCCTATCGGTTCTATCACTGCCGTCTCTGGAATACTGGGTCACCCGCCTTCGCGGGTGACGACAACTGTGGGTGCGGCGCTCGCGCTCATCAAACACACCTTCGCGATCTCGCGGCGCATTCCGCCCGAGCTTTGCCATTACCTTTCACGCCCTAGAGAAAAGAGGGCGCAGGGAAGACCGGGTGCGCGCTGCACCCGCGGTCTCGTGTGCAGTTGCGCACAAAGAACGCGCACACGAGCATACAGGTCCAGCGGAGAGCATCCGGCCTTCCCTGCGCAATGGTTTTACGGCGTACTTCGTGATCTCCCCGGTGTGCGAATTCCTTTAGCCACCGTCATCCGCGGATTGATGGATGGGGCCTGCTCGGTCGGGCCGGCACATCCTCCGCGGACTTGACACCAGCAACGGGTGCCAGAACCACACGACTTGGCCGTACGCGGCACGCCCAACACCAGAGGCCTCGACGGGCTTGGTACCCATCCGCCGAAGTCTGGCGAGAAGCGCGTTAGCATCAGTCGTCTGCGTGCCGTCCCTTCGCTCACGGGCTCACAAGAGCCTGCCCTGCGACGACGTTTGCGCGCCCGACGCTGCCGCGTCCACCGCACCCCGCCCCGCGTTTAGTGACGATCGCGAAACGCCCCTCTTAGGGGACGGGATGGCGGAAGTTGTACGAGTGATTTGGGTCAATCGCGAAGCGAATTATTCTTGCGGGAGATCGTTTTTTGATTTGCGATGTCGGGCAAATCAGTGCTGAGGCGCGACGCGGGAGTTCGCTACTGCTTCTGCCCGATGATTGTTCACTGAGCGAGCTTTCCGAAACCAAGATCCGAATCCGTCGTACCGCTTCAACATGTTCGACGGAAATCAATTTGAAATAGCTCGCACTACGCCGTCGCAGGGCTGCTGCAAAAACGACGCCCCTCAGCCAAGACGTGGATGCCCGGGACAAGCCCGGGCATGACGGTGGAGAGATCTCGCCCTCTCGCTAACCCCTAAACCGGCAGCCCGTTCTGCTTCGCCAGATCCTTAAGCGACACCTGCGGCCGTGCCCCGATGTGCTGGATCACCTCTGCCGCCGCCAGCGCCCCTAGCCGGCCCGCCGCCTCATAGCCCGCGTTGCGGACGAGGCCGAACAGGAAGCCGGCGGCGAACAGGTCGCCGGCGCCGGTGGTGTCGACGAGCGTTTGAATCGGGAAGGCCGGCACCGCGGTGACGCCGTCCTTGGCCGCGACCACGCAGCCCTTTTCGCTGCGGGTGACGATTCCGAGTTTGGTATCCGCGCGCAGCTGCTTCAGCGCGCCCTCGAAATCCGAGGTCTGGTACAGCGAGTGCAATTCGGCCTCGTTGGCGAACACGAGGTCGACGGTGCCTTTGCGCATCAGGTCGAGAAACTCGTCGCGATAACGATCCACGCAGAAGGAATCCGACAGCGTCAGCGCCACCTGGCGGCCGGCGCCGTGTGCAATGCTTGCTGCCTTGACGAAGGCTTCCTTGGCATTCTTCGGATCCCAGAGATAGCCTTCGAGATAGACGATGCGGGAGGCTGCGATCTGCGCTTCATCGATGTCGGAGGGCCCAAGATCCTGCGCGGCGCCGAGATAGGTATTCATGGTGCGCTCGCCGTCCGGCGTCACCAGTATGTAGGAGCAGCCGGTGGCGGGGCCGCTTTCCGCCGCCTTGGTCTCGAAGGCCGCGCCGGCGGCGCGGAGGTCGTGGGTGTAGAGCCCGCCGATCTGGTCGTTCTTGACCTTGCCGATGAAGGCCGCGCGGGCGCCGAAACTGGCAAGGCCGACGATGGTGTTGGCCCCCGAGCCGCCGCTCATCTCGGTCGCCGGGCCCATCTCCTTGTAGATGGCGGCGGCGCGGGCCTCGTTGATCAGCGCCATGCCGCCCTTGGTCATGCCGTGGCGGGCGAGAAAACCCTCGTCGGTCTGCACCAGCACGTCGAAAATCGCATTGCCGATCCCGAGAACGTCGTATTTTGCGTCAGTCATTCGTCCGTCCTGTTTACGGCGTTGCGCGAAGAAGCCGAGCGCGGCTAAGAAGTCTGCGGCCTACCAGATCGGCCCCGCGCCAGCAAGGGAAGCGGATGCTATAGAACCTCCAATGATCCGCTCCTTCCTCACGGTATCCTCGGGAACGCTGGCCTCGCGGCTGCTTGGATTCGCCCGCGATTCCATGCTTGCCGCGCTGCTCGGCGCGGGCGCGGTGGCGGATGCGTTTCTGGCGGCGTTTCAACTGGTCAATGTCATCCGGCGGCTGTTGACCGAGGGCGGGCTGAACGCGGCGCTGGTGCCGGCATGGCTGCGGGTGCGTGAAACCGATGGGGCTGTGGCCGCGGCGGCATTCGCCGGCCGCGTGCTCGGCACGGTGACAACAGCGTTGATCGCAGCCACAGCGTTGCTCGCGCTGGCGATGCCGCTCGTCATTGCGGCGCTGGCGCCGGGATTCTCGGGGCGCGAGACGCTGCAGCTCGCCACCGACAATGCCCGCCTGATG
This sequence comes from Bradyrhizobium sp. SRL28, assembly GCF_018596315.1. GTDB lineage: Bacteria > Pseudomonadota > Alphaproteobacteria > Rhizobiales > Xanthobacteraceae > Bradyrhizobium. Next base: position 7,961 of record NZ_JAHEAG010000004.1, read on the forward strand.
CTGCCCTACCTCGCCTTTGCAGGTCCCGTGACCGTGATGATGGCGCTGTTGAACGCGCAAGGCCGTTTTGCGCTGACCGCGTTTTCGCCGCTGCTGTTCAACATCACGCTGATCGCGGTGATGGTCGCACTGCTCGCCATACGGCCGGATGCGGTGCAAGCCGCGCAGATCGTCGCCGCAACGGTCGGCATTGCCGGGCTGTTACAGCTATCGGTGCTGGTGCTGCGCCGTGGCGACAACATCGCCGCGCCCTTGCGGATTTCATTCGATCCGGAAATACGCGGCTTTCTCGCCAAGGCCGCACCGGGCATGATGGCGTCGAGCGCGCCGCAGCTGTTGATGGTGGCGGGTGCGATCATCGCGTCTTCGTCGCCGTCGGCGGTGTCGTGGCTCTATTTCGCCAATCGCCTGGTTGAACTGCCGCTCGGCATCGTCGGCGTCGCCATGGGCACAGTGCTGATCCCGGAATTGACGCGCGCGGTGCGGGCGGCGGATCGCGCGGCCGTGGCGCATGCGGAATCGCGAGGTCTCGAACTCGCCGTTGGGCTGGCGCTTCCCGCCACGCTCGGACTGATGGTGCTCAGCGAGCCGATCGTGCGGCTGTTGTTCGAGCACGGCGCCTTCACCGCGGATGATACGAAAGCCACCGCCCGCGCGCTGATGTGGCTGACGCTGGCGCTGCCGGCGCATGTGCTGGTCAAGGCGCTGTCGCCGGCGTTCTTCGCGCGCGAGGATACGATGACGCCGCTGGTCGCCGCGCTGCTAGGCGTCGTGCTGGCGATCGCGGCGGCCTTCCTGCTCGGGCATTGGTACGGCGCCGACGGCATTGCAGCGGCGATTGCGCTTGGCGCGTGGAGCATGGCGCTCCGCCTGATCCGCCGCGGCGCGGAGATTTTTGGATTTTCGATCGATACAGAAGCCAGGCGGCGACTGCCGCGCATTGTACTGGCAGCGCTCGCCATGGGCGCGCTGCTGTGGCTGGCGGCGCAGTCACTGCCGGCCCTCACCTCAGGCGCGCACCGCCTGGTGCACGCCGTCCTGCTGCTGGCCGTGATCGCGGCGGGAATGGCGATTTACGGCCTGTTCTTAAGGCTTTTCGGCGTCACCGGCTGGCGCGACGCGGTTAACGCCGTCAGGCAATCCAAGGCCTAGCGGCTTGCGCGAATAGGGTTCGCGTGGCAAACGACAGCGCGAAACAGGCATCCGCTACAGGATCCTTGGGGAAGCTGACTATGGCTTTTGTTGAAAAAGTATTTTCGGGCGTCCAGCCGACGGGCAATCTGCATCTCGGCAATTACCTCGGCGCGATCGTCAACTTCGTGAAGATGCAGGAAACCCATAACTGCATCTATTGCGTCGTCGACATGCACGCGATCACGCAAGGCGTCGATGTCTGGGGCGGCCCGGCGGAGCTCGCCCGCAACACCCGCGAGGTCACCGCGGCCTTCATCGCCGCCGGCATCGATCCGAAGAAGCACATCGTCTTCAACCAGAGCCAGGTCGCCGGCCACGCCGAGCTGGCCTGGATCTTCAATTGCGTGGCGCGGGTCGGCTGGCTCAGCCGCATGACGCAGTTCAAGGAGAAGGCCGGCAAGGACCGCGAGAACGCCTCCGTCGGGCTCTACGATTATCCGGTGCTGATGGCGGCGGACATTCTGCTGTACCGCGCCACCCATGTGCCTGTCGGGGAGGACCAGAAGCAGCATCTGGAACTGTCGCGGGACATCGCGCAAAAATTCAACAACGACTTTGCCGATTCGATCCGCGGCCACGGCGCCAATGACGGCATGTTCTTTCCGCTGCCGGAGCCGTTTATCACCGGCCCGGCGACGCGGGTGATGTCCTTGCGCGACGGCACCAAGAAGATGTCGAAGTCGGACGCCTCGGACAATTCGCGCATCAACCTGACCGACGATGCGGACCTGATCGCGCAGAAGATCCGCAAAGCCAAGACCGATCCGGAACCGTTGCCATCGGAGGAAAAGGGGCTGGAGAACCGGCCCGAGGCCGACAACCTCGTCGGCATCTATGCCGCGCTGGCCGACCGGAACAAAGCCGACGTGCTCCGCGAATTCGGCGGCGGGCAGTTCTCCAGCTTCAAGAACGCGCTGGTGGAACTTTGCGTGACAAAACTCGCGCCGATCGCCTCCGAGATGAAGCGACTGGTCGCCGACCCCGGCCATGTCGACAAAATCCTGGTCGACGGCGCCGACCGGGCGCGCGTCATCGCCGACGAAACCATGCGCGCGACCATGGATATCGTCGGGTTCATCCGAAAGCGCTAGGCTTCAAGATCGCCTGACAACAGCGACGCCGCTTGTCGAAGGCGGCTGCGCCGTGGCAGCATGCGTCGGTTTGGCGCAGCACCGGGACATGCATGACCACCCAGCGACGAAGCTACGAGACGGGTCACAAGCCAAAATGCCTCGTCATCGTTGACGACACCGCGGAATGGGACCGCGCGGTGTATTACGCCAGCCGCTGGGCGGTGCGCGTCGGCGGCGGCGTGGTGATGCTGCGCATCATCGCCATCGAGGACCAGAACCAGCAATGGCTGGGGGTCGCCGACCTCATGCGCGCCGAGGCGGAGGACGCCGCCAACGAGGCGCTCGACCGCGCTTCGGGGCGCGCCAACGGCATCGCCGCGATCACGCCGGAGCGGGTGATTCGCGAGGGCGACCCGACCACCCAGATCCTCGACGTGATCGACAAGGACGTCGATATTTCGATGCTGGTGCTGGCGGCCAATCCGGGCCCCGAGGGCCCGGGGCCGCTGATCAGCATGATGGCCCAGGTCGCAGGCTCGTTCCCGATTCCGGTCGTCATCGTGCCCGGCGATCTCAGCGATTCGGATATTGACGGCCTGTCCTGAGGCTTGATTTATCTACGGAATTGCTGGTTTGCGCCCCTTGATCGTGCGCTCCCCGTCGCCATCTGCTACAGGAGACCCACGCGCCGGCCTTGAACCGGCGACGCCGGAGAAAACCAATGTTCATTCAGACTGAAGCCACGCCCAATCCCGCCACGCTGAAATTCATTCCGGGCCGCACGGTGCTCGACACCGGCACGATGGAATTCGCCAACCGCGAAGCCGCCGCACGATCGCCGCTTGCCGAGCGGCTGTTCGGCGTGCCCGGCATCTCCAGCGTGTTCTACGGCTACGATTTCGTCACCGTGACCAAGGCGGATGGCGACTGGCAACACCTCAAGCCTGCGATCCTCGGTGCCATCATGGAGCACTACATGTCCGGCGCGCCGCTGCTGGCGGACGGCACCGTGGGCAATGACGAGGCGGCCGACGAGGAAGGCGAGTTCTTCAACGAGGCCGACGCCGATACGGTCGCGACCATCAAGGATTTGATCGAGACGCGGGTGCGGCCGGCAGTGGCCAATGACGGCGGCGACATCACCTTCCGCGGCTTCAAGGACGGCGTCGTTTACCTCAACATGAAGGGTTCCTGCGCGGGCTGCCCGTCCTCGACGGCGACGCTGCAGCACGGCATCCAGAATCTGCTGAAGCATTTCGTGCCCGACGTGGTCGAAGTCCGGCCGATGTAAGCTGGTGCCGCAGGGTGGGCAAAGCGCAAGCGTGCCCACCATTCACGACGATTGCTGCAGATAGATGGTGGGCACGTCGCTAACGCTCCTTTGCCCACCCTACGAAGATTCTCGCTACGCCGCCTGCCCGATACTGGCGGCCTCGGCCGCGGCGCGCTGCATGCCTTCGGACATTTCGCTCGTCACCGCGCTCTGCTGCTGAACGGCCGCAGCCGTTGACGTTACATACTCGCTGACATCCTGGATCGCCTGCCTGATCGAGTTGAGGGCCGCAACGACATCGCTGGAGATGCCGTTGAGATTGCCGATCTCCTGGTCGATCTTGTCGGTCGCCTGCTTGGCCTGATTGGCGAGGCCCTTCACCTCGGACGCGACCACGGCGAAGCCGCGGCCGGCTTCACCGGCCCGTGCCGATTCGATCGTGGCGTTCAACGCCAAGAGGTTGATCTGGCCGGTGATCGCGCCGATCAGCTGCACGATGCTGCTCATCGACTCCGACGCCTCCGTCAGGCGCTGCGCCTGCTGGTCGGCGGCCTCGACGCGACCAACGGCCGTGCGCGCGGTTTCCTTCGACTTCGCCATGGCGTCGGAGATTTCGCGCACCGACACGTTGAGCTCCTCGGCGCCGGAAGCGACCGTCTCCATCAAGCCGCGAACCTTCTCGCTGCGCATCCGCGCGATCACCTGCGCCGTGGTGTCGGTGGCGTATTTCACGACCTTGTAGGGCTTGCCGTTGAGGTCGCGGATCGGGTTGTAGGACGCCTGGATCCAGATCTGCCGGCCGCCCTTGCCGAGCCGCTCATACTCGCCCGACTGGAATTCGCCGCGGTTCAGGGCGGCCCAGAACGCGCGATAGCCGTCGCTGTCGCGCGCCTCATGCGGCATGAACAGGCTGTGATGCTTGCCCTCTATCTCGGCCAGCGAATAGCCGAGCGCGCCCAGGAAGTTCTGGTTCGCAGTCAGCACCTTGCCGTCCATGTCGAACTCGATGACCGCCTGCGACTTGCCGATGGCTTCGATCTGGCCGGCGAAATTCGCGGTCTTCAACTTTTGATCGGTGATATCGGAGGCGAACTTCACCACCTTGAACGGCTTGCCGGCGTCGTCGAGAATCGGGTTGTAGGACGCAAGAATCCAGACCTCCCTGCCGCCCTTGCCGAAGCGCTTGTATTCGGCCGACTGGAATTCGCCACGGCCGAGTTTCGCCCAGAATTCGCGGTAGGCCGCGCTGTCGCGCTCGGCCGGAGCCACGAACATCTGGTGATGCTTGCCCTGGATCTCGGCCAGCGAGTAGCCGATCGCGCTAAGGAAATTATTGTTTGCCGTGATGATGATGCCGTCGAGATTGAACTCGATCACGGCTTGCGCACGGGCGATCGCCTCGATCTTGCCGGCATCCTCCATGCTGCGGATCTTGCGCTCGGTGATGTCGGTGGCGAACTTGACGACCTTGGTCGGCTTGTTGGCGCTGTCCAGGATCGGATTGTACGACGCCTGAATCCACACTTCGCGGCCACCCTTGCCGACGCGCTTGTATTCGGCGGACTGATACTCGCCCCGATTCAATTTCGCCCAGAACGCATGATAGTCCGGGCTGTCGCGGAGTTCCGGCGTCACGAACATCCGATGGTGCTTGCCCGCAATTTCGTCGAGCCGATATCCCATCGTGTCGAGGAAATTCTGGTTGGCGGTGATAATCGTGCCGTCCATATTGAACTCGATCACCGCCTGCGACTTGCTGATGGCGATCGCTTGCGCCAGCGCGTCACGCGCGGCGGAACTGCTTTTCAAAAAGGGCATAAAAAATTCTCCGGTTCTGGAAACGAGCGTGGCTTGATTTGCCGAAGCTGCATCGTCCGGATCCCTATTGACCCGTATTTTCCGCTGTGGACGAAGGTCGCATTAGATGGCTAATTCTTTATTAATTCCTTTTATTTTCAATGGCTTAGTGTCCCAGAAGTTGTGTTGGCCAGGTCAGGCTTCCAAATTGGGGCGGTAAAACCGTGCCGCTGTGCGCCGCGCAGAATTGCGGAGAAGCCATTCTGAAAGCTCGCAAAACCGGGGATGAAATCTTCCAATCAGCACGGGAATCTCTCGAGCCCTTTTTTGGTTCTGATTGAATCAGAGCCGGCTCTAGATTCTTGTTCTGACGAGATTCTTGTTTTGACGCGTTTTCTAGGCGCGAGCCGGTGTCCACCTCGCTCGAAAACGCTATAGGGTAGCCCGATGCTCATCCTCGCCATCGATACCGCGCTTGATGCCTGCGCCGCGGCCGTGCTCGACACCAGCGCAGACGGCGTCATCGCGTTAGAATCGCAGGCGATGAAGCGCGGTCATGCCGAAGCCCTGATGCCGCTGATCGCGCGCGTGATGAAAGCATCAGGCGTTGGCTTTGCCGCGCTCGATCGCATCGCCGCGACGAGCGGTCCCGGCAGCTTTACCGGATTGCGCGTCTGCCTTTCCGCCGCCCGCGGCATTGCGCTCGCCGCCGGCAAGCCGGTCGTCGGCGTGACGACACTGACCGCTTTTGCCGCCCCCATCGTCAGCAAGAATGGCGAACCTCATCCTGTCATCGCCGCGATCGATGCGCGGCATGATCATGTCTATTTCCAGGTGATCGGCGGCGACGGTATTGCACTGATCAAGCCGAAGGTCGCGCCGATAGCGGAAGCGCTCGACGCGGCGCGCTTTGGTGCGCCATATCTGGTCGGCAATGCGGCGAAGATTCTGGCGGACCGCTGGCCGGCCGATGCAGCGCCGCCGGTCAAGGTCGATCAGCAGGCAGCGCCCGATATCGCCTGGGTGGCGTGGCTGGGCGCCGCCGTCAGTCCCGAGAGCTCGCCGGCACGGCCCTATTATCTGCGCGCGCCCGATGCCAAGCCGCCGAAGGATCTGCTGTCCGGCGCAGCACAGCCGCCGGCATCGCGATGACATGGCTCTCCGAATGGTGGAGCGGCGGCACGGCCGTGATCGAACCGGCCAGTCCGCGCGACGCGACGCGTCTGGCGCAACTGCATGGCGCATCGTTTCACCGGGGCTGGGGCGAAGGCGAATTCGAGGTCATGCTGACCGAGCGCAATACGCTCGTTCACCGGCTCAGACGGGGGCGCAGGATTATCGGCTTTGCCGTGTCGCGCATGGCGGCCGACGAGGCGGAGTTACTGTCGATCGCCATCGATGCGACCCAACGCGGCCGTGGCTTGTCGCGCAACCTGTTGCTGACGCATCTCGGTCATCTCGCGGGCCGCGGCGTGCGCAAGGTGTTCCTCGAGGTCGAAGAAAATAATCAGCCGGCGCGGCGCCTGTATGAATGGGCCGGATTTGAGGTCGTTGGCCGCCGGGAACGCTATTATCAGCAGCCCGGCGGCGAGCAATTGAATGCACTTCTGATGCGGCGTGACTTGTCGTAATATGCGGGCGGTGGCAAAAGACACCCGACCTGCGTCCGAAGGCCCTGAGATCATGCCCGCACTGAAATCCCCGCCCGCGCATAAAAATACCGGCATCGAGGCCCGCTGCGCCGCCACCGGCATGCGCATGACCGAACAGCGCCGGGTGATCGCGCGCGTGCTGGCTGATTCGGTCGACCATCCCGACGTCGAGGAACTTTACCGGCGCTGTGTCGCGGTCGACGACAAGATCTCGATCTCGACGGTGTATCGCACCGTAAAACTGTTCGAGGATGCCGGGATCATCGAGCGGCACGATTTCCGCGAGGGGCGGGCGCGCTATGAGCAGATGCCCGACAGCCACCACGACCACCTGATCAATCTGCGCGACGGCAAGGTGATCGAGTTCACCTCCGAGGAGATCGAGAAATTGCAGGCCGAGATCGCCCGCAAGCTCGGCTACAAGCTGGTCGATCACCGGCTGGAATTGTATTGCGTCCCGCTCGACGAAGATAAGTCCTGATCGCGTGCAAAACTCAAATCCGAATTTCGATCTGATCATCTTCGACTGCGACGGCGTGCTGGTCGACAGCGAAGTCATTTCATGCCGCGCGCATGCTGAGACGTTGACGCGTCATGGCTATCCGATCACTTCCGAACAGGTGCTCGTTCGCTTTCTCGGCGTGTCTGAACGCGAGGCGCGCCAAATGATCGAACGCGAGATCGACCGGAAGCTGCCTGATGACTTCGAACAACAGGTGAACGCAGCCACGCTGAAATCTTACGAGGGCGATTTGCAGGCGATCGCGCATGTCGGCGAGGCAATTGGCGCGATACGCCTGCCCAAATGCGTCGCTTCCAGCGGAACGCCCGAAAAGATTCGCCACGGCCTCACCTGCGCCGGCCTCTACGACCAACTCGCGCCGCATATTTTCTCCGCTACGCAGGTCAGCCGCGGCAAGCCGGCGCCCGATCTGTTTCTGTTCGCCGCCGAACAGATGAAGGTGCAACCGTCCCAGTGCCTGGTGATCGAGGACAGCGTGCCCGGCGTCACCGGCGGCCGCGCCGCCGGGATGACCGTGCTCGGTTTCCACGGCGGTAGCCATTGTCAACCGGGCCATGCCGAGATGCTGCGCGCCGCCGGTGCCGCCTTGACGTTCGACGATATGCGAACACTGCCCGATCTGATTGCGCGCACCGGTCGAAACGCCGACTAGCCTCACATCGCATGGTTGAAGTCCGGCGTCGCCGCCGACATCAGATCAAACAACCTTGCCGCGAGTTAACTGGGCGCGGGATCCGCAGGTGATAGTTTCCGATGAACCTGCGTGAGGGGAGCGCGCGCATCGTGAAATTACCTGACAGCCAAATGTCAAAGGCAGCCTTGCTGCTGAAAACGGCCTTGCCGCTCACGCTCGTTGCGGCGGTGGCTGTGCTGGCGCGAACCTGGCAGCTTTCGCAGAACGATTTTGGCAGGCAATACTACGCTGCAGGCGTGCTCAGCATGCTGGGTAGCTGGCACAATTTCATCTTCAACGCGTTCGACCCCGCAGGCTTTGTTTCCATCGACAAGCCGCCCGTGGCGATCTGGCTGCAGGTCGCCAGCGCCAAGCTGCTCGGCTTTGGCGCGCTTTCGATCCTGCTCGCCCAGGCGATGGCGGGATTGGCCGCGGTCCTCCTCGTTTACGTTCTGGTGCGGAAATATTGGGGCGGGAAGGCCGGCTCTATCGCCGCGCTGTCGCTCGCGCTCAGCCCGATCAATGTTGCCGTCGACCGTTCCAACAATACCGAGAGCTGTCTCATCCTGGTGCTGCTGGCCGGCGTGTGGTTGGGGATGCGGGCAGCCGAAACCGGCCGGCTCACGACATTCTGCGCCGCGATGGCCACGATCGGCATCGGCTTCAACGTCAAGATGGGAACTGCGCTGGTGCTGGCTCCCGTGCTGGCCTTGACGTTCAGCCTCGCCCGGCCGGGCGCTCCCGTCACCTGGCATGTCCCGCGACAAGCCATCGCAGGCATCGTCCTCGTTGTCGTGTCGCTGTCATGGGCGATCTTCTTCGATCTCACGCCGGCTCAAAACCGACCCTATGCGGGCAGCACCAAACACAATTCGATGCTGGAGCTTGCATTGGTGCATAATGGCGCGGCCCGCTTCATTGCGATGTCCGCGCCCGCAGGCAATCCGGCAATTTCCTCGCCCGCCGCCTCCAGCGAGACGGCGCCGGCAACCACGGAAGTCCGGCAGCCCGTTATGACCGACGATTCGCCGACAGGCCCTCTCCGCCTGTTTCGGCCACGAGCCGCGGCACAGTTCGCCTGGCTGCTGCCGCTCGCGCTCGCGGGCCTTGTTCTCGCATGGTCGGATGCATGGGGCCCGGGCACGCCGGCGTCACGCCGCATCAGCGCCGGTGTGTGGACCGGCTGGCTCGTGATGTACTGGATCGTGCTCAGCTTTGCGGGCGGATTGATCCACACTTACTACGTCGCCGTGCTTGGTCCGCCGCTCGCCGTGTTTTCCGGCATCGCCGTCGCCGGGCTTTGGTCGAGGTGGCAAGCAGGCAAGCCGGGGCGGATATACTTGCCGCTGATCATTGTGGCGACGGCCGGATGGCAGGCCTATCTCTGCATCGCGCAGTCCGAGACGATCGGATCCGATTGGCTCAGCCTGACATGGCTGACGTCGATCGGGATCGCCACGATTTGCGCTGGTGTCCTTTATGCATTGCCGCAGCAGGGCAGCGGATTCGCGAAACTATTCGCGGGCGCTTCCATCGGCGCGCTGCTCGTTGCGCCGATCCTGACCACCGCGAGCGTCGTTCTGAGGCGCCCCAACATCGCGGCGCCGGTCGCCAACATGACCGCCCTGCTCGCGCCATCGGATACCGAGCGGGTAGCACTACGGACATCGCGGCTGGAAGCCGCCCGCCAGAAGCTCACCAGTTACCTGATCGCCAATCGTGAGACCGCAAAGTTTCTCGTCGCCGTTCCCAACGCCAACGTCGCCGCGCCGCTCATTATCCAGACCGGCCTGCCCGTCATGGCGATCGGCGGCTATCTCGGCGACGATCCGATCCTGACGCCTTCGGACATCGAACGGTTGGCCACGGACAGGCAATTGCGCTTCGTGATGCTCGGCGGATTTACCTTGGCGCCGGCAAAGCAGATGGCGGCACTCGATCCGATCGCGCGATGGGTGCGCGCCAACGGCCGCCCCGTCGATGTCAGATTGTGGCGCCTGTCCGCATCGGCCGGCACGCCCTACCGCATCAACCTCGGCAACGAGTGGGTGGAGGTTCCGCCGCCCGAACTGTTCGATCTCTGGGGCAAGGCGAACTGAGCCTGCCCGTCATTCCGGGCGAACGCTGGCTTTTTGGCCACTTAGGCTATATTTGAGCCCCAGCCGCCGCCAGGGCGCCATTTCCACCCGTAAGGTTCCATGAAGCCGCCGCGCAAGCTGCATATCAAGTCCTATGGCTGCCAGATGAACGTCTACGATGCGCAGCGCATGGTGGACACGCTGGCGGGCGAGGGCTTTGTCGAAACAGCCAGCGCCGAGGATGCGGACCTGGTGATCCTCAACACCTGCCACATCCGCGAAAAAGCTTCTGAAAAGGTCTACTCCGAACTCGGACGGTTGCGGGTCGCGAAGGATGAGGCGGCGCGGAACGGGCGCGAGATGCGCATCGCGGTGGCGGGCTGCGTCGCACAGGCCGAGGGCGAGGAGATCATCCGTCGCGCGCCAACCGTTGACGTCGTGGTCGGCCCGCAGAGCTATCATCATCTGCCGCGGCTATTGGCGCGCGCGAAGAGCGAAGGCCGCGCGCTGGAGACCGAATTCCCGGTCGAGGACAAGTTCGGCTTCCTGCCACAGCCAAAACCGGCTGCGATCCGCGCGCGCGGCATCTCCGCTTTCGTCACCGTGCAGGAAGGCTGCGACAAGTTTTGCACCTTCTGCGTCGTGCCCTATACGCGCGGCGCGGAAGTCTCGCGCCCCGTGGCGAAGATCGTCGACGACGTGAAGCGGCTCGCCGATAACGGCGTGCGCGAGATCACCCTGATTGGGCAGAACGTCAACGCCTATCATGGCGAAGGCCCGGACGGACTGACGTGGCCGCTGGGCAAGCTGTTGCATCGGCTTGCCGAAATCGAGGGTATCGTGCGGCTGCGCTATTCAACCAGCCATCCCCGCGACGTCGATGATTCGCTTGTTTCGGCCCACCGCGATCTCCCGGCGTTGATGCCGTTCGTGCACCTTCCGGTACAATCCGGCTCCGACCGGATCCTGGCAGCCATGAACCGCAAGCATACCGCCGATGATTACCGCCGCGTCATCGACCGTTTTCGTGAGGCCCGCCAAGATATTGCTTTCTCATCGGATTTTATCGTCGGCTTCCCCGGCGAAACCGAGGGAGAATTCGCCGCGACCCTCGCGCTTGTCATGCAAATCGGGTACGCTGGGGCTTATTCGTTCAAATATTCGCCGCGGCCCGGCACGCCGGCGGCGGACATGCAGGAGACGGTGTCAGCGGCTGAAATGGACGAGCGATTGGTGCGGCTTCAGGAATTGATCGACAGCCAGCAATCGGCCTTCAACAAGGCCATGATTGGCAATACCGTCGATGTGCTGTTCGAACGCGCGGCCCGCAATCCCGGCCAGATCGTCGGCCGCACCGCTTACCTTCAGCCCGCGCATGTCTTTGCCTCGCCTGACATCATCGGACGGGTGCTGCCGGTCAAGATCGAGAGCCTCGAGCGCTACAGCCTGCTCGGCGAACTCGCCGGCGCTGCCGCGCGGCCAGTCTCTTCAACACTTTCAACCATGACCCATTCTCAACAAACCAGTTCTTCTCAAGAAACTCAGGGAGCCTGAACCCTTGCCAAAAAGCGCATCGGATTCACCTTCACTCGCTCCCAGCCGCAAGTTTGACCGCGATATGCAAATTCCGCCCGAGACCCAGGTCGTCATCGACTTCGACGACAACCGCGCCGCTTCCGCGCTCGTCGGCCCCTACGGCCAAAACCTGGCGCTGGTCGAACGGCGGCTCGGCATCGTCGTCGATTCCCGCGGCAACCACATCACCATCGCCGGCTCCCGCGACGGCTGCGACGCCGCGCGGCGCGTGCTGGAGACGCTCTATGCACAGGCCTTGCAGGGCCATGATCTCTCGCAGGGCGAGGTCGAAGGCGCGATCCGCGCCGTGCTCGCACAGGGATCGCTGTTCGAGTACGACGCCAAGACCGCCAAATCGTCGTTCGAGACCATCAATCTGCGCAAGCGTCCGGTGCGCGCACGCACGGCGGCGCAAGATTCCTACATTCGCGCGTTGAAACGCCACGAGATGGTGTTTGGCGTAGGCCCCGCCGGCACCGGCAAGACATGGCTTGCGGTGGCGCATGCCGCGCAATTGTTCGAACGCAAGGAAGTCGATCGCATCATCCTGTCGCGGCCCGCGGTCGAGGCCGGTGAGCGGCTCGGCTTCCTGCCCGGCGACCTCAGGGAAAAGGTCGACCCTTACCTTCGCCCGATCTACGACGCGCTGTACGATTTGATGGATTCGCGCATCGTCGAGCGCGCGCTGCAGGCCGGCGAGATCGAGATCGCGCCGCTGGCCTTCATGCGCGGCCGCACGCTCACCAATGCCGTCATCATCCTCGACGAGGCGCAGAACACCACGTCGATGCAGATGAAGATGTTCCTGACCCGGCTCGGCGAGAACAGCCGCATGATCATCACCGGCGATCCATCGCAGGTCGACCTGCCGCACGGCCAGGCTTCCGGACTTGCCGAGGCCGTCAAGCTGCTCGACGGCGTCGAGGGCATTGCGCAGGTGAAATTTACCGCGGAAGACGTCATCCGCCATGAACTGGTGGCGCGGATCGTCGCCGCCTATGAGGGATTGCCGCAGAAGCCGGCAACCGGAAAATCTTGACCCAAGAATCTTCGGCCGTGAACCTGCTGCAGGCAGGTTGCGGCCGTAACCCGAACTCTGAAATGCAAAGCGCTGGAACGCCCGTGTCGTCCGCCCTTCCTCTTACCGAGGTTCTCGTCGTCGCCGAGTGCTGGCAGACGGAGCCGGACGCCGAGGCGGTGATTCATCGTGCCATCAATGCGGCGGCCGAAATCGCCGATGCCGATGTCGGCGAGGCTGAGCTCGCCGTCATGCTGACCGACGATGCCGGCATCCGCACGCTCAACAATAACTGGCGCGGCATCGACAAGCCGACCAACGTGCTGTCGTTCCCGGCGCTGCAGCCGACCACGGGCGCACCTCCCGACGTGCCGCGCATGCTCGGCGATATCGCGATCGCCTATGAGACCACGCGGAAAGAGGCCGATGACGAGGAAAAGCCGTTCGATCATCATCTCAGCCATCTGGCGGTCCACGGCTTCCTGCATTTGATCGGATACGATCACGAGAAAGACGATGACGCCGAAGCCATGGAAGGTCTCGAACGGGAGATTCTCGCCCAGCTCGGCATTCCCGATCCGTATACGGATCGGGAGCGGGTGGACTGAAATGCCGGACTCCGACCCGATACAGGACAACCCGCGCGACACGCCCAATCTGCCGGTGGTGGTGCAGGAAGGCGAGGTGCTGCGCCCGGCCGCCGACAGCTGGCTGATGCGCGCGATCCGCACGCTGTTCGGCTGGAAGGCGGGCTCGGTCCGCGCCGATCTCCAGGTCGTACTCGACGCCTCCACCCCCGATGACGTCGGCTTTTCCGCCATCGAGCGCACGATGCTGCGCAACATCCTCGGCCTGAACGAGCGGCGGATCGCCGACGTGATGGTGCATCGCGCCGACATCGTTGCAGTGAAGCGGGATATTCCGCTCGGTGAACTAATGAGCCTGTTCGAAAGCGCGGCGCATTCGCGGCTCGTGGTCTACAACGAAACGCTCGACGACCCCGAAGGCATCGTTCACATCCGCGATCTCCTGGCGTTCATGACCGCGAAGGCGCGGGTCGGCGATACGACCAAGCCCAAGCGCAAGAAGCCGTTCCCGGCCGGCCTCGACCTGCGCGCGGTCGACCTCGCATTGCCGCTGGCGGAGGCCAACATCATCCGCAAGCTGCTGTTTGTGCCGCCGTCGATGCGGGCGATCGACCTGCTGGCGCAGATGCAGGCCTCGCGCATCCATCTGGCGCTGGTGGTCGACGAATATGGCGGCACCGACGGGCTGGTGTCGATCGAGGACATCGTCGAGCAGATCGTCGGCGAGATCGACGACGAGCACGACAGCGACGAGCCACCGTCGATCGTCCGACAGGGCGACAACGCATTCATCGCAGACGCCCGCGCCAGCCTCGAGGATGCCCGCAAGATGATCGGCGAGGAATTCGTCACCGGCGAGGCCGGCGAGGAAGTCGAGACGCTGGGCGGCTACCTGGTGGCGCAGGTCGGCCGACTGCCGGTGCGCGGCGAAGTCATTGCGGGTCCGGGCAATTTCGAGATCGAGGTGCTCGACGCCGATCCGCGACGGGTCAAGCGGCTGCGGATCGGGATTCGGAAAGAGCGGCCGGCGACGCGCGTGACGCGCGAGCGAAGCCGCCGCGAGGCCCCGCCCGATACCAATGTGCCGCCGACCAATGACAATACACCGCCGCCCCCCGGTGATGGAGCCGGCTCGCAGTGATCTCAACCAGCAAATTCCGCGTCGCGGGACTCTCGATCATCCTGGCCTGGGGCTGGAGGCGTGCGGCAATCGCGCTTGTCGCGGGTGCGATGTCGGCGCTTGCGATGGCGCCGTTCAATGCCTGGCCGGTGCTGTTTGTGACCTTTCCGGTCGCGGTCTGGCTGATCGACGGGGCGGCAGCCGGAAAACGGCGCGGCGTGCCGGCGGCGGCGATGTCGGGCTTCTGGTTCGGGCTCGGCTATTTCGTGCCCGGGCTTTACTGGACCGGCAACGCCTTTCTGGTCGACGCGCCGACCTTTGCCTGGCTGATGCCGTTCGCGGTGCTCGGCCTGCCGGCCTACCTTGCCTTATTTCCAGCGCTCGGCTTCGCGCTGGCGCGCCTGATCTGGACGCGGGATGCTTCGCGGGTGCTGGCGCTCGCGATCGGGCTCACGGTCAGCGAATGGTTGCGTGGCTATGTGCTGTCGGGATTCCCGTGGAATGCCTTCGGCTACGCGCTGTCGGAGCCGCTGGCGCTGGCGCAGACGGCGTCGCTGATCGGGCTGTGGGGCATGACCTTCCTCAGCGTAGCGATCTTCGCCAGCCCGGCGGCGCTGATCGACGGTTCTTCGCGCGGCCGAAAGCCCTGGATCGCGCCGGTGGCGGCGCTGTCGCTGCTGGTGGTGATGGGTGTCTACGGCGCCGTGCGGCTGTCGCTGCAGCCGACCGCATTGACCAAAGTCAGGCTGCGCATCATGCAGCCGAACCTGCAGCAGGACGTCAAATTCAACTACGCCGCAAAGGCGGAGGTGATGCAGAAATACCTGACGCTTTCCGACCGCGCTTCAGGACCGCAATCCACCGGCGTGCGCGACGCCCAGATCCTGATCTGGCCGGAATCGGCTTTCCCGTTTTTCCTGACGCGGGAAGCCGACGCAATGGCGCAGATCGCCGAGCTCCTGCCCAAGGGTACCGTGCTGATGACCGGATCGGTGCGCGCCCCGGACGGACCGCCCGGCGCCCGCGTCCGCCGTGCCTATAACTCGATATATGTGATCGACCATGACGGTGGTGTGCTGTCGGTTTACGACAAGCTGCATCTGGTGCCGTTCGGCGAATACCTGCCGTTTCAGGAGTGGATGGAAAAGCTCGGCTTCGTGCAGCTAACAAAAGTGCACGGTGGCTTTATTCCAGGCACGCGGCGCCAGACGATGGAGATACCGAATGCGCCGAGCGCGCTACCGCTGATTTGTTACGAGGCGATTTTTCCCGGAAATGTTGCGGCGCGTGACGATCGCCCCGGCTGGATCATCAACCTGACCAATGACGGCTGGTTCGGAAATTCGACGGGCCCCTATCAGCACCTGCAGCAGGCGCGCCTGCGTGCGATCGAGGAAGGGCTGCCGATGGTGCGCGCCGCCAACACCGGCATCTCGGCGGTGATCGATCCCTCGGGCCGAATTGTGGCACGGCTCGGCCTCGGCATCGAAGGCGTGTTGGATGCCAGCCTGCCGTCGGCGCTGCCGCCGACGGTTTATACTCGTTTTGGAGATATCCCGGCTGCCATCATCGTGGCCGGCGCACTCCTGCTTGTCGTCCGTCGCCGCGTTGCGAAGCGCGCCGACTGAGATTTACGCGTCACAGGTTGTCACTGGTTTACTAAAAAACGCTGACTGCGTGGTTCCGCCAGTTGACAGACAGCCTGCGATTCGCTTTCTGCGGTTGCAAGCCAAGAACAACAACCAGTCACTTCATTGCTCAGATCGTCCGCAATTCTACCCGATCCTTCGAGCAGGATATGACGGTCACGGCGCGCATGAGGCATGTCCTTCCACTGCCTCATTCC
This sequence comes from Bradyrhizobium sp. SRL28, assembly GCF_018596315.1. Taxonomy (GTDB): domain Bacteria; phylum Pseudomonadota; class Alphaproteobacteria; order Rhizobiales; family Xanthobacteraceae; genus Bradyrhizobium. Next base: position 24,370 of record NZ_JAHEAG010000004.1, read on the forward strand.
CGGCGCGCGATCTCAGGAGTGATCTAGATGTCCACCAAAGCGCCCAATCCGGTTGACAAATATGTCGGCAGCCGCGTCCGGATGCGCCGCATCATGCTGGGCATGAGCCAGGAAAAACTGGGCGAAGCGCTCGGCCTCACCTTCCAGCAGGTTCAGAAATACGAAAAAGGAACCAACCGGGTCGGCGCCAGCCGCCTGCAGCAGATATCCGAAATATTGCAGGTACCTGTGTCGTTTCTGTTCGATGGCGGGCCGAGCGGCGCGGTGAATGGCGCGGGGTTCGGCGAAGGCGCCTCCCCGGCTTATGTGTCCGATTTCCTCGCGACATCAGAGGGTCTCGCGCTGACGCGCGCGTTCACGCGCATCGGCGATTCCAAAATGCGGCGCTCGATCGTCGAGCTGGTCGAGCAGATCGCGTCGCGCGACGGCCCCGACCCGCGCTGATTCTCATCCGCGCCGGTTTGAGAATTTCGTATTCTGGAATATGCCATCATTTCCCGATGCGAAATTGCGCATCTTGGAATGACGCTGTATCGGATACGACATGACGACAGCCAATCCGTTCGATGCCACGCCGATCCTCGAGGGCATCCGCCGCTGGGTCGAGATCGAGACCCCGACCGAAGCGCCCGAGCAGGTCAACAAGCTCGCCGACCTCGTCGCTGACGGCTATCGCGGTCTGCCCGCGACCATGGAGCGGATCGCCGGGCACTCCGGCTGCGGCGACCATCTGGTGGCGCGCTCGTCATGGGGGCAGGACGCACCGGGAATCCTGGTGCTGAGCCATCTCGATACGGTGCATCCGCTTGGATTCATCAATCGCCTGCCGTTCCGTATCTCGGGCGACAGCGCTTTCGGCCCGGGCATCTACGACATGAAGGGTGGCGCCTATCTCGCCTATCATGCATTTCGGCAGGCTTGCGCCGACGGCTCGCGGCCGTCGCTCGGCATCACCCAGCTCTATGTCTCCGATGAGGAGATCGGCAGCCCGACGTCGCGCGCGCTGATTGAGAGCGAGGGCAGAAAGGCGAAATATGTGCTGGTCACCGAACCGGCGCGCGACGGCGGAAAGATCGTGACGGGGCGCAAGGGCGTCGGGCGCTTTGAGGTCTTCATCAAGGGCGTGCCCTCGCATGCCGGCACCAGGCCCGAGGACGGCCGCAGCGCCATCCGCGAACTCGGCAATGTCATCCAGACGCTGGAGGCGATGAACGATCTGGCGCGCGGCATCACCGTCAATGTCGGCGTGGTCCGCGGCGGCACACGGTCGAACGTGATTGCGGAGGAGGCCTATGCCGAGGTCGATTTGCGCGTGCCGACGATTTCGGATTCCGACGAGCTCACGGCGAAAATCCTCAATCTGAAATCGCGCACCGAGGGTGTCACCGTCAAGGTGATCGGCGAGCTGAACCGTCCGCCGTACGAAAAGAGCAATGCCGGCGCCGCGCTCTACGAGCATGCCAGGACGATTGCGGCGGAGATCGGTTTCGACCTGGTCGATACGTCGACCGGCGGCGGCTCCGACGGCAATTTCACCGCGCCGCATACCGCAACGCTGGACGGGCTCGGCGTCGACGGCCAGGGCGCACATACCCATTACGAGCAGATGTACATCTCCTCGATCGAGCCGAGAGCGCGGCTGTTGTATCGTCTGTACCAGACACTGCGATGATGACTGCACCGCGCGATACCGGCGACCGCGACGCGCCGCCGGATGACGGCGCGTCGGCACATGCGCGCGGCTCGTTCTTCGGTCGCCGCAAGGGCCACAAGCTCCGCATCCATCAGGCCGACCTGATCGACAATCTGCTGCCGCATCTGGCGCTCGACATCGGAGCGCCCGCGCCGGCGCGGCTTGCCGAGCTGTTCGATGGCGAAATCGAGGATGTCAAACTCGAAATCGGATTCGGCGGCGGCGAACATCTGATCGCGGAGGCGCAAGCCTTTCCCGACATCGGGTTCATCGGCTGCGAGCCCTATGTCAACGGCATGGCGAAAATCCTGACGCAGATCGAGGCCCACAACATCAGCAACATCCGCCTCTATGCCGGCGATGCCGCGGAGTTGCTGGCCTGGGCCCCGCCGCGCTCGCTGGCGCGGATCGACCTGATCCATCCCGATCCTTGGCCGAAGCGGCGGCACTGGAAGCGGCGCTTCGTGCAGGACGCAACGGTCAACGCGATGGCGCGCATCCTGAAAGACGGCGGCGAGTTTCGGTTCGTCAGCGACATCGACGATTACTGCGCGTGGACGCTGGCGCATCTGATGCGCAGCTCCGATTTTCTCTGGACTGCGGAGCGCGCCGCCGACTGGCAAAAGCCGTGGGACGGCTACACCATGACGCGCTACGGCCGCAAAGCCGAGCGCGAAGGACGCGTGGCGGCGTATTTGCGGTTTCGGCGGGTGGGCTAGGTGCCGTCATTCCGGGGCGCGCGAAGCACGAGCCCGGAATCCATCGGGCCACATCGCAGGCGGAGAAATGGATTCTCTGATGTGCAATTGCACATCATAGCTCGCGCTACGCGCGCCCCGGAATGACGAGCCGCTATTGATTGCCCATCTTCGCGTTCTTCAAACGCGAAGCGTTTGCGCAAGGGAGCTCGCGACAAAATTGCAAAGCAATTTTGCGCTGAAGCGACGAAGCTGCGCTCGCAATGACGAGCGAACCGATAAGGCGCGATTACCGCGTCTTCCAGAACGCGACGACGCGCTGGGCGGTCGAGGGCATCAGGCGAACGTAGTTCACCCGCGCGTTTTCGATGTCGGCGGGGGATGCGGTCCGATTCGGACCGAGCCGAAGCAGGATCAGCGCGCGAACGGTCGCCCATTCGATATCGATGGATTTCCCGGCGATCAGGATCGGATCGTAGCGATCGCCGCTGATCAGGCGGTCGAGGGTTTCGATCTTGACGCCGGTCATCGCCGACAGCGCGGCGACCGACTCCTCGTATTTGAAGGCCCTGGCAAAATTGAGCAATGCGCCTTCGCCGAGCATGCCTTCGCGGTGGAGCTTCAGCACGGTGCGCTGCGCCGGCATGAAGTCGCGCCGCTCCTCGCGTTCGGACGGGCCGGTGATCGCAGTCATCGCCTGCTTGATGTCGGCCTGCCGTTCGGGCTTGACGACCTGGAACAGGCGGCGACGGACGACGTCGATGGAGCCGGACAGCAGGTCCTTCAATTGCGTTGGTGACAGATCGTCGCGCTGGCCGAGCCTGATGGTCAGCACGCCATCCTGGCCGGCGCGCTTGATCAGCGTCGAATAGCTGTTCTCCGAGAAGGCTGCGCCCGCATTGCCGGCGGCGCGCCTGATCACGTCGCGCTCGCCGCGGGCAACGATGACGTCGGTGAGATCGGTTGAAAGCGTGGGCCGCTCCGCCATCGCCAGCAGATGGCCCTGGCCCTTCATCGACGCAATTTCGATCAGCATTTTTTCGTCGATGAGCGGCGAGCGGCGCAGCAGCGGGCCTGCGATGGCAATTTCATCGTCATGGGCGAGTTGGCCGACCAAACCACGCGGCGCGTTCGCCAGCATCGACAAGCGCTCGGCCAGCTCGGCGCGCTCGGCCAGTTCGGCATGCGGGACGAGACTGGTCAGGACACCGTCGAACAGATCGACATGATCGGAGCGGAAGCTCGCCGCACCCTGCAGGAAAAGCTCGCTGATGCGGCGCGCGGCATCGGCACGGCGCTTGGGGTCGCCGCGACTGATGATGTCGTCGAGTTCCGGGATCAGCGATGGTGAAATTATCATAAACCCGCCCAAACCGGCCTGAATTGGCTGGTTTTCGGGAAATCTAGGCACCGTTCATGAATGAAGGGTTAGATTTTGCCTCCCCACTCAAAGCTTGGCAAAATCGGACTTAACGGGATCGCGGGCCTTGTCGGATTGCGGAAAAACCGCTATATCCGCGGCAACTTATGGTTCTCATACGATCGCGTATTGAGAGTGGGCCCCCCGGGACCCGCTCTTTTTTATTACCTGAACCTGCCCTGCCCAGAATGGGGCGTCAGGCGCGGTTCGGGGAGCCGGCCGGACTGCCGGTTAAGGCCCGGCCTAAACCCATGCAAGTAAGACGCTTTTGACCCTGGACATGACCGATCCAACTGCTGGTTCCGTGGATGCCGACCTCTTGGCCGAGCCCCGTCTCGTCGTCGAGCCGGGCGCAGCTGCGCGGGTATCGGCGGTGGCTGGACCGGTTTTGCAGGGAATGGGCTACCGGCTGGTCCGGATCAAGATTTCAGGCGAGGCCGGCTGCACCGTCCAGATCATGGCCGAACGGCCTGATGGTACGATGCAGATCGAGGATTGCGAGGCGATCTCGCGGGCGCTGTCGCCGGTGCTCGACGTCGCCGATCCGATCGACCGCGCCTACCGGCTGGAGATTTCCTCGCCGGGCATCGATCGCCCGCTGGTGCGTCGTTCCGATTTCGAGCGCTACGCCGGTCATCTCGTGAAGATCGAAATGGCGGTCGCCCATCAGGGCCGCAAGCGTTTCCGTGGTACGCTCGGCGCCGTCGAAGGCGATGCCGTGCGGTTACATCGGGATGACATACGCGCGGAGGAAGATGCCGACGTGCTGCTGGTGATGGAAGACATCTCCGATGCACGACTGGTTTTGACCGACGAATTGATTGCGGAATCGATGCGGCGCGGCAAGCAGGCCGAGCGCGAGCTGAAGCAGAATCTCGGGCTGGCGCCACAGCCTCCGCCGCACGCAAAGAAGAGCGATCCGGCCAGGAGCAACAAACCGAAGCCGAAGCCCGGCAAGAAGCCCGAGCCCAAAAAGCCCGAGCCGACCAATACCAAGAAACACCGCCTCGCCGCAGAAAGACTGCGCAGAGGCGACCTCGATCCTACCGAAGGAGACTAGGCCATGGCCGTCAGTGCCAACAAACTCGAACTGCTGCAGATCGCAGACGCGGTCGCCCGCGAAAAGTCGATCGACCGCGGGATCGTGATTGCTGCGATGGAAGACGCCATCGCCAAGGCGGCCCGCGCCCGTTACGGCAGCGAGACCGACGTTCACGCCGAGATCGACGCCAAGAAGGGTGAGCTGCGACTGTCGCGCCACATGCTGGTGGTCGAGCAGGTCGAGAACTCCTCGAACCAGATTTCGCTGGCGGACGCGCAGCGCGCCAATCCGGGCGCCCAGGTCGGCGACACCATCGCCGACACCCTGCCGCCGCTGGAATATGGCCGCATCGCCGCGCAATCCGCCAAGCAGGTGATCGTGCAGAAGGTGCGCGAGGCCGAGCGCGACCGGCAGTACCAGGAATTCAAGGACCGCATCGGCGACATCGTGAACGGCGTAGTCAAGCGCGTCGAATATGGCAGCGTGATCGTCGATCTCGGCCGCGGTGAAGCCATCATCCGCCGCGACGAAATGCTGCCGCGCGAGGTGTTTCGCAACGGCGACCGCGTCCGCGCCTACATCTTCGACGTCCGCCGCGAAACCCGCGGACCGCAGATCTTCCTCTCCCGCACCCATCCGCAATTCATGGCCAAACTGTTCGCGCAGGAAGTGCCGGAAATCTATGACGGCATCGTCGAGATCAAGGCGGTGGCCCGCGATCCCGGCTCGCGCGCGAAAATCGGCGTTATTTCCCGGGATTCCTCGGTGGATCCGGTCGGCGCCTGCGTCGGCATGCGCGGTTCGCGCGTGCAGGCGGTGGTGAACGAACTGCAGGGCGAGAAGATCGACATCATTCCGTGGTCGCCCGACATCGCGACCTTCGTCGTCAACGCGCTGGCGCCTGCCGAAGTCGCCAAGGTCGTGATCGACGAGGACCGCGAGCGGATCGAGGTCGTCGTTCCCGACACCAACAACCAGCTCTCGCTGGCGATCGGCCGCCGCGGCCAGAACGTCCGCCTCGCCTCGCAGCTCACCGGCTGGGACATCGACATCCTCACCGAACAGGAAGAATCCGAGCGCCGCCAGGCCGACTTCGAGAACTCGACGCGGGTGTTCATGGAAGCGCTGAACGTCGACGAAGTCGTCGGCCAATTGCTGGCGTCGGAAGGCTTTACCTCGGTCGAGGAACTCGCGCTGGTCGACGCCAAGGAACTGGCCGGCATCGAAGGCTTCGACGAAGAAACCGCCAACGAGCTGCAGAGCCGGGCGAGAGAATACCTGGAACAGCTCGAAACGGAGCTGGAAAACAAGCGTAAGGAGCTCGGCGTGGATGATGCTTTGAAGACGGTGCCCGGCGTGACCTCGAAGATGCTGGTCAAGTTCGGCGAGAACGACATCAAGTCCGTCGAGGACCTGGCGGGCTGTGCGACCGACGATCTGGTCGGCTGGACCGAGCGCAAGGAAGGCGGCGAGCCGACCAAGTTCCCCGGCATTCTCGACGCCAATGAGATCTCGCGCGACGATGCCGAACGCATGATCATGCAGGCCCGCGTCATTGCCGGCTGGATCACCGAGGCGGAACTCGCCAAACAATCCGAGGCGACCGAGACCACCGAAGACCAGACGGCGTAATGCGGGTGTTCCGCAAAACCGAAAATCTTTTCTGCGCGCAGTCCGTGCGCAGATGACCGGAGCCACTAAACAGGCATGCTCGCTTTGGCTGACCCCGATCTCGACCATGGGCCGCGGACCGACAAGTCCGCGACCATGCGGATGTGCGCGGTCAGCCGCGAGGTGCGCCCGATCGACGAGCTGATCCGGTTCGTGGTCGCCCCGACGGGCGAAGTCATCCCCGATTTGAAGCGAAAATTGCCCGGCCGCGGCCTGTGGGTCCAGGCCTCGCGCCGGACCGTTGCGGAAGCGGTACGGCGTCACCAATTTAGCAGAGGGTTCAAGCGCACCGTTCGCGCCGCGGCGACCCTTCCCGCCGATACCGAGGCCCTGCTGGAACGAAGCTGCACCGAGGCGCTGGCCATGGCGGCCAAGGCCGGTCAGGTCATTGCCGGCTTTGCCAAGGTCGAGGGCCTGCTCGAACAGGGCAGGGCCGGAGCCCTGATTCACGCTTCCGACGGCGCGGCCGACGGAATCCGCAAATTGGACGCTATCGCTGGGCAAAGGACCGGAAATATCGGTGAATCGCGGGGTTTACCGATCGTTACCGCTTTAACCTCGGCACAATTGGATTTGGCACTGGGCCGGTCAAATGTGATACATGCTGCGCTGCTCGCGGGCCCGGCGAGCAAAACGTTCCTGTCGCGCTGCCAGATCCTGGTTCGATACCGGCTGGACGACGACGACAAGACCGGGGATGGCGGCCAGAAATTCTGACGGACGAAGATTGGTTCCGAAGCCTTGCTTCAATGAATGTGCGGATACGCACAATGTAACGAGATTAGGACTGCTGAATGGTTGATACCAAAACGCCTGGCGACAAGACTCTGAGTGTCCCGACCAAGACCTTGACGCTGAAGCCGCGGGTCGAGACGGGCACTGTGCGCCAGAGCTTCAGCCATGGCCGGACCAAGCAGGTCGTGGTCGAAAAGCGTGGCAAGCGCCGCGTTGGCGGCGACGCGCCCGCGACCGAAACGCATGCGCCCGAGCCGGTCGTCGCCAAGCCGACGCCTGCCAAGGCCCCCCTCTCCCGCCCCGCGGCAGCGCCGGCCGCGCCGCGCAGCGGTTCGGGCGTGGTGCTGCGCACGCTGACGGAAGACGAGCGTTCCGCCCGCGCCAGCGCCCTGGCCGATGCCAAGGTGCGCGAAGTCGAGGAACGGCGGCTGGCCGAGGAAGAAGCCAAGCGCCGCGCCAGCCGTGAAGGCATCGAACAGGCCGAACGCGAGGCCGCCGAAGCCCGCCGCAAGGCCGAGGAAGAACGGCACCGGCTGGAAGAGGAAGCCAAGCGCAAGGCCGAAGTCGAGGCCAAGAAGCGATTTGGCGAGGCCGAGGCCAAGACCGCGACCGCGCCGACGACGTCCGCTGCGGCGCGGCCCGCCGCGGCCCGCCCGGCGGCTGGAGCCCGCCCGGCAGTCGTGCCGCCCGCGCGCGCCCCGGGCGTTGCTGCCGACGCTTCCGATGAGGACGAAGGTCCGCCGCGCCAGGTTCGCCGCGGCCCCGGCGGCGCCATGCGCCCCGCGGTGCCCCCCAAGACCACCCATAAGCCTGGCCCGCAAAAGGAACGCGGCCGCCTGACGCTGGTCACCGCGCTCAACGCCGACGACGTGCGCGAGCGTTCGATCGCCTCGTTCCGCCGCCGCACCCAGCGCCTAAAGGGCCACGCCTCCAACGAACCGAAGGAAAAGCTCATCCGCGAGGTGACGATCCCGGAAGCGATCACGATCCAGGAACTCGCCAACCGCATGTCGGAGCGCGCCGTGGACGTCATCCGCATGCTGATGAAGCAGGGCGCGATGCACAAGATCACCGACGTGATCGACGCCGACACCGCGCAGTTGATCGCCGAGGAATTGGGCCATTCCGTCAAGCGCGTCGCCGCGTCGGACGTTGAAGAGGGCCTGTTCGACGTGGTCGACGATTCGACCGATACCGAGCCGCGCTCGCCGGTCGTCACCGTGATGGGCCATGTCGACCACGGCAAGACCTCGCTGCTCGACGCGCTTCGCCACGCCAACGTGGTGTCGGGCGAAGCCGGCGGCATCACCCAGCATATCGGCGCCTATCAGGTGACCTCGCCGGAAAGCGGCAAGAAGATCACCTTCATCGATACGCCCGGCCACGCCGCGTTCACCGCGATGCGCGCGCGCGGCGCCAAGGTCACCGATATCGTGATCCTGGTGGTGGCGGCCGATGACGGCGTCATGCCGCAGACGATCGAGGCGATCAACCACGCCAAGGCGGCGAAGGTTCCGATGATCGTCGCGATCAACAAGATCGACAAGCCGGACGCCAAGCCGGAACGCGTGCGCACCGAACTGCTGCAGCACGAGGTTCAGGTCGAATCGTTCGGCGGTGAAGTCGTCGACGTCGAGGTATCAGCCAAGAACAAGACCAATCTCGACAAGCTGCTCGAGATGATCGCGCTGCAGGCCGAACTGCTCGACCTCAAGACCAATTCGGAACGTCCGGCCGAAGGCACCGTGATCGAAGCCAAACTCGATCGCGGCCGTGGTCCGGTGGCCACCGTGCTGGTCCAGCGCGGCACGCTCAAGGTCGGCGACATCATCGTGGCCGGCGCCGAAATGGGCCGCGTCCGCGCGCTGATTTCGGACCAGGGCGAGAACCTCGACGAGGCCGGACCTTCGGTGCCGGTCGAAGTGCTCGGTTTCAACGGCCCGCCGGAAGCCGGCGACCGCCTCGCCGTGGTCGAGAACGAAGCCCGCGCCCGCCAGGTCACGAGCTATCGCGCCCACCAGAAGCGCGAGAACGCCGCCGCCTCGATTTCCGGCATGCGCGGCTCGCTCGAGCAGATGATGTCGCAGCTCAAGACCGCGGGCCGCAAGGAATTCCCGCTGATCGTGAAAGCCGACGTGCAGGGTTCGCTCGAAGCCATTTTGGGTTCGCTGGAAAAACTCGGCACCGACGAAGTCGCAGCCCGCATCCTGCATGCAGGCGTCGGCGGCATCTCGGAATCCGACGTCACGCTGGCGGAAGGTTTCAACGCCGCGATCATCGGCTTCTCGGTGCGCGCCAACAAGGAAGCCGCGGCTGCCGCCAAGCGCAACGGCATCGAAATCCGCTACTACAACATCATCTACGATCTCGTCGACGACATCAAAAAGGCGATGTCCGGCCTGCTCGCGCCGACGCTGCGCGAAACCATGCTGGGCAATGCGCAGATCCTGGAAGTGTTCAACATTTCCAAGGTCGGCAAGGTCGCCGGCTGCCGCGTCACCGACGGCACCGTGGAACGCGGCGCCAATGTGCGCCTGATCCGCGACAACGTCGTCGTGCATGAAGGCAAGCTTTCGACGCTGAAGCGCTTCAAGGACGAAGTAAAGGAAGTGCAGTCCGGCCAGGAATGCGGCATGGCGTTCGAAAATTACGGCGACATGCGTCCCGGCGACGTCATCGAGTGTTACCGCGTGGAGACCATCCAGCGCTCTCTGTAAGTCCAAACCTTGCGAAGAGCCTTGGATTTTATTGACTGAGAATGCGGCGTCATGGCCGGACTTGTTCCGGCCATCCACGTCTTAACCTGATTCAACAAGCAAAAACGTGAATGCCCGCGCGCAGGCAAGTTTGCGCAGCCTGCCTAAAGTTGGCTGCGGCGCGGGCATGACGGCTTTGAAAGACGAAAATGCCCCGCCATCATACCAAAGGTTCCGCCCCCGGCGGCTCGCAACGGCAATTGCGCGTCGGCGAGACCGTGCGCCATGCGGTCGCCGATATTCTGTCGCAGGGTAGCGTGCACGACCCCGACCTCGAAGGCCACATCATCACCGTTCCCGAGGTGCGAATGTCGCCGGACCTGAAACTCGCGACGATTTACGTGATGCCGCTCGGCGGCCGCGATACCGAGGTCGTGCTCGCGGCGCTCGCGCGCAACAAAAAATTCCTGCGCGGCGAGATCGCTCACCGCGTTAACCTGAAATTTGCTCCTGACCTTCGCTTTCGCGTCGACGAACGATTCGACGAAGCGGAACGGATCGAGAAATTACTGAGAACACCTGCGGTGCAAAGAGACCTCGCACCCGATTCGGACGACAAGTGATGACCATGCCCACCGCGAACAGCGCGATCGAGCAGCAAACTGCCGAAGCGCACGACGCCGAAAAAAATATTTTTTCAGGCGAGTCGCGAGGCGACGACGAACGTCGCGCCGGCGAAGACCAGCGCCGCAGCAACAACGATCCGCGTCACAACAAGCAGCCGCGGCAGAACAACCAGCCGCGCCGCGACAAGCGCGACGTTCATGGCTGGGTGATTCTCGACAAGCCGATCGGCATGACCTCGACGCATGCGGTTGCCGTGCTCAAGCGCCTGTTCCAGGCCAAGCGCGCCGGCCATGCCGGTACGCTCGATCCTTTGGCATCCGGCGGCCTGCCGATCGCGCTCGGCGAGGCCACCAAGACGGTGCCTTTCGTGATGGACGGCCGCAAGCGCTACCGCTTCACGGTCGCCTGGGGCGAGGAGCGCGACACCGACGATACCGAGGGCCGGGTGGTCAAGACCAGCGAGCTGCGGCCGTCGGCGGAAGCGGTGCGGGCCCTGCTGCCGCAGTTTACCGGCCTGATCGAGCAGATCCCGCCGCAGTATTCCGCCATCAAGGTCCAGGGCGAACGCGCCTATGACCTGGCGCGGGACGGCGAAACAGTGGAACTGAAGCCCCGCCCGGTCGAGATTCACGAATTAACCCTTGTAGAACATGGAGATAATGGCCAGTCCGTGTTCGAGGCCGAGTGCGGCAAGGGTACCTATGTCCGGGCGCTGGCCCGCGATATCGGCCGGATTCTGGGCTGTTTCGGCCATATCTGCGCGTTGCGGCGGACTTTGGTCGGCCCGTTCCGCGAGACGGACATGATTCCGCTGGAAGAGTTGGAGGCTTTATGCAATAGAGCCGCGTCTGGCGAGGGAAGCCTCGCCGACGCGCTTTTGCCCGTTGAGACCGCGCTGGACGACATCCCGGCACTGGCCGTCACACGGGCTGATGCGGCAAGGCTCCACCGGGGCCAGGCCGTTTTGTTGCGCGGACGGGATGCGCCCAATAGTAGCGGCACAGTCTATGTCACGGTGGCAGGCCGGCTTCTGGCCCTCGCCGAAATTGGCAATGGCGAACTCATCCCCAAGCGCGTGTTCAACCTGACCGGGCTGACTGCCAGTCCCGGTCGCAGCAATGAGAAAGTTTGACGATGTCGATTACCGCCGAACGCAAAGCGGAAGTCATCAAGACGAATGCCAACAAGGCCGGCGACACCGGCTCGCCCGAGGTTCAGGTTGCGATCCTGTCGGAACGCATCAACAACCTCACCGGGCACTTCAAATCCCACGTGAAGGACAATCATTCGCGCCGGGGTCTTTTGAAAATGGTCGCAACACGCCGTTCTCTGCTCGACTACATCAAGCGGAAGGACGAGGCGCGTTACAAGGCGTTGCTCGAAAAGCATAACATTCGTCGTTGATTTGAGAGTACGCGCGCGCAGTTTGCGCGCGTTTTCGCATGGTCTTCCGGGAAACGGACTCCGAATTGTTCGGAGACGATCATGCGCAAGGGCATCATCCGGAATGGATCATGCCCGACAAACGTCCAGCAGCAATCCGGCCGCTGGACAGGGCAAGGTGCCCGTGACTGCCGAGAGGATGGATGCCATCCGAAAGATGAAGACCATGGCAGGATCGCCGGATGTTGATCTCGTATCGCGATCAGCGTCCCGCAATCTTGCGCATGGTCTTTGTGTTTCTGGGCCCCGCTCTCTCGTGAACCCATGAAAGAAACCACTATGTTCAATAAGCATTCCGTCGAGATCGACTGGGGTGGACGTCCCCTCAAGCTGGAAACCGGCAAGATCGCCCGTCAGGCTGATGGCGCCGTGATCGCCACCTATGGCGAGACCGTCGTGCTCGCCACCGTCGTTGCCGCAAAGTCGCCGCGCGAAGGCGTCGATTTCCTGCCGCTCACCGTCGACTATCAGGAAAAGACCTACGCCGCAGGCCGCATTCCCGGCGGCTACTTCAAGCGCGAGGGCCGTCCGACCGAAAAGGAGACGCTGGTCTCCCGCCTGATCGACCGTCCGATCCGTCCCTTGTTCGTGGACGGCTGGCGCAATGAAACCCAGGTGATCGTGACGACGCTGTCGCACGACATGGAAAACGATCCCGACATCCTCGCACTGGTCGCCTCCTCGGCGGCGCTGACGATATCAGGCGCCCCGTTCAAGGGCCCGATTGGTGCTGCCCGCGTCGGTTTCGTCAATGACGAGTATGTGCTCAACCCGACGCTCGACGAAATGGTCGACACCCAGCTCGACCTGGTCGTCGCCGGCACCGCGGACGCGGTGCTGATGGTGGAATCGGAAGCGAAAGAGCTCAACGAAGACATCATGCTCGGCGCCGTGATGTTCGGCCACCGCCACTTCCAGCCGGTGATCAAGGCGATCATCGAACTGGCCGAGAAGGCCGCCAAGGAGCCGCGCGAAGTCAAGGTCGTCGACGAAAGCGCGCTGGAAAAGGAAATGCTCGGCCTGATCGAGCAGGAGCTGCGCTCCGCCTACGCCATTCCGATCAAGCAGGATCGCTATGCGGCGGTCGGCAAGGCCAAGGAAAAGGTGATGGCGCACTACTTCCCGGAAGGGCAGGAGCCGAAATACGACAAGCTGCGCATCGCCGCCGTGTTCAAGGAACTCGAAGCCAAGATCGTTCGCTGGAACATCCTCGACACCGGCAAGCGCATCGACGGCCGTGATTCCAAGACCGTGCGCAACATCATCGCCGAAGTCGGCGTGTTGCCGCGCGCCCACGGTTCGGCGCTGTTCACCCGCGGTGAGACCCAGGCGATGGTCGTGACTACGCTCGGCACCGGCGAGGACGAGCAGTACATCGACGCGCTGTCGGGAACGTACAAAGAGACGTTCCTGCTGCACTACAACTTCCCTCCCTACTCGGTCGGTGAAACCGGACGCCTCGGCGGCACCAAGCGCCGCGAAATCGGCCACGGCAAGCTCGCCTGGCGCGCGATCCACCCGGTCCTGCCGCCGCACCACGAATTCCCCTACACGGTGCGCGTGGTCTCCGAGATCACCGAATCCAACGGCTCCTCGTCGATGGCCTCGGTATGCGGCGCCTCGCTGGCGCTGATGGATGCGGGCGTTCCCTTGAAGCGGCCGACCGCGGGCATCGCGATGGGTCTCATTCTGGAAGGTTCGCGCTTTGCGGTTCTGTCCGACATTCTCGGCGACGAGGATCATCTCGGCGACATGGACTTCAAGGTGGCCGGCACCGACCAGGGCATCACCTCGCTGCAGATGGACATCAAGATCGAGGGCATCACCGAGGAGATCATGAAGGTCGCGCTCGGCCAGGCCAAGGACGGGCGTATCCACATCCTCGGCGAAATGGCCAAGGCATTGACCAACGCCCGCGCCGAGCTCGGCGAATACGCGCCGCGCATCGAAACCTTCAAGATCGCCACCGACAAGATTCGTGAAGTGATCGGCACCGGCGGCAAGGTGATCCGCGAGATCGTCGAGAAGACCGGCGCCAAGGTCAACATCGAGGACGACGGCACCGTAAAGGTCGCCTCCAACGACGGCGAGGCGATGAAGGCCGCGATCAAGTGGATCAAGTCGATCGCCTCCGATCCGGAGATCGGCCAGATCTACGAAGGCACCGTGGTCAAGGTGATGGAGTTCGGCGCGTTCGTGAACTTCTTCGGCGCCAAGGACGGCCTCGTCCACATCAGCCAGCTCGCTTCGGCGCGCGTGCAGAAGACCTCCGACGTCGTCAAGGAAGGCGACAAGGTCAAGGTCAAGCTGCTCGGCTTCGACGACCGCGGCAAGACCCGGCTGTCGATGAAGGTGGTCGATCAGGCCACCGGCGAGGACCTCGAGGCCAAGCAGAAGGCGGAAGCGCCGCAGCGCGAAGCCGCCGGCGAGTAAGGCATCGCTAAAATGTGAACAAAGGGGTGGCCTAACGGCCACCCCTTTTTTTGTTGCCCGCCTGAGTTACATTGCCGGGACCGCAGCACCTGTGCGATTACGTCGCAGGCTCACGAGGGCAGAAAACGAAACCTGATCCCGCCATCGCCCGTAGCTTGCCGCGCAGCGGCATTTGGCGTTCGTTCACACATATTTTCCCAGTTCACCTACAGGTAAGGAGAAGTCGATGTCATCCATGTCCCGGCGCCAGTTGATGTTTGCAGCAACCGGTATCGCGGCCGTTGCTGCAGCTCCACGTCTTGTCTTTGCGCAGGCGGCCGCTCCGGCCCCGGCTGCGGCCCCAACGGGCCCCTTCACGCTGCCGCCGCTGGCCTATCCGACCAATGCGTTCGAACCGCATATCGACGCCAAGACGATGGAAATCCATCACGGCAAGCACCACGCCGCCTATGTCGCCAACCTCAACAATGTCGCCAAGACCAATGCGCAGTTGGGAACGGCGAAGATCGAGGACGTGCTCGGCAATCTGAATGCGCTGGACGACAGCATCAAGTTCACCGTCCGCAACAATCTCGGCGGCCACGCCAACCACACCATGTTCTGGGAAATCATGGCACCGAACGGCGGCAAGCCGGAGGGCGATGTGCTGGCGGCGATCGACCGCGACCTCGGCGGCATGGAAAAATTCCAGAACGACTTCAACGCCGCCGGCGGCCGCCAGTTCGGCTCGGGATGGGTATTCGTGACCGTAGCCAAGGACGGCAAGCTCGCGATCGAGACCCGCCCGAACCAGGACAGTCCGATCATGGATGGCAAGCGCGCGCTGATGGGCAACGACGTCTGGGAGCACGCTTATTACCTGAACTACCAGAACCGTCGCGCCGATTATCTGAAGGCGTGGTGGAATACCGTGAACTGGGCCAAGATCGCCGAGCGCTATGCGGCGGCAAAGGCCGGCACGCTCGGCGTCTGACCGCATTTCATGTGAAAAGGGCGGCCTTTCGGCCGCCCTTTTTTGTTTTCCGACTTGTTTTTCCGGATAGCTTCGCGCCAGCGGCGCGAGCGTCTTGTAAAGATCAGGCAGCCTCGAAGCGATCGAGGTTCATCACCTTGGTCCATGCCGCCACGAAATCCTTGGCGAACTTCTCCTTCGAGTCGGCGGCCCCATAGACCTCCGCGAAGGCGCGGAGCTGCGCGTGCGAACCGAAGATCAGGTCGACGCGGGTGCCGGTCCACTTGACCGCATTCGTCTTGCGGTCGCGGCCCTCATACGCACCGTCAGAGCCGGCGGGCTGCCATTGCGTGCTCATGTCGAGCAGGTTGACGAAGAAGTCGTTCGTCAGTGTCTCGGGCTGCTTGGTAAACACACCGTGCTTGAAGTTGCCGGCATTGGCACCGAGGACGCGCAGGCCGCCGACGAGAGCCGTCATCTCGGGCCCCGTCAGCCGCAGCAATTGCGCCCGGTCCACCAACGCCTCTTCAGGCGCCATGAACTGATGCTTCTTGCTGTTGATATAGTTGCGGAAGCCGTCGGCCCGCGGCTCGAGCGGA
Organism: Bradyrhizobium sp. SRL28; assembly: GCF_018596315.1. GTDB lineage: Bacteria > Pseudomonadota > Alphaproteobacteria > Rhizobiales > Xanthobacteraceae > Bradyrhizobium. Next base: position 40,379 of record NZ_JAHEAG010000004.1, read on the forward strand.
GCGAACGATTCGACGTCGGTCTGATCCTGCGACGCATCGGCGCGTCCCGGCGTGAAGGACACCTTCACATCCAGGCCAGCGTCCTTGGCGGCTTTTTCGACTGCCGCGCAGCCGCCGAGAACGATCAGGTCGGCAAGCGAAACCTTCTTGCCGGACTCCTTCTGGATCGCTTCGAGCTTCTGCAGGACCGTCTTGAGTTCGGCCGGCTGGTTGACCTCCCAGTCCTTCTGCGGGCTAAGACGAATGCGCGCGCCGTTCGCGCCACCGCGCTTGTCGGAGCCGCGGAACGTCGACGCCGACGCCCACGCGGTCGAGACGAGCTGGGACACCGACAGGCCTGAGGAGAGAATCTTCGCCTTCAGCGCGGCGACGTCCTGCTCGCCGATCAGCTCATGATCCACCGCCGGGATCGGGTCCTGCCAGATCAGCGTTTCCTTCGGCACGAGCGGGCCGAGGTAGCGCGCGATCGGGCCCATGTCGCGGTGGGTGAGCTTGAACCAGGCACGCGCGAACGCGTCGGCGAACTGGTCCGGATGCTCCAGGAAGCGCCGCGAGATCTTCTCGTAGGCCGGATCGAAGCGCAGCGACAGGTCGGTGGTCAGCATGGTCGGCACATGCTTCTTCGAGTTGTCGTAGGCGTCCGGGATGGTGGCTTCCGCGCCCTTCGCCTTCCACTGCTTGGCACCGGCCGGGCTCTTGGTCAGCTCCCATTCGTTTTCGAACAGATTCTTGAAGAACAGATTGCTCCACTTGGTCGGCGTCTGCGTCCAGGTGACTTCCGGGCCGCCGGTGATGGCGTCAGCGCCGACGCCGGTGCCATACTTGCTCTTCCAGCCGAGGCCCTGATCCTCCAGCGCACCGCTTTCCGGGTCCGCACCCACCAGCGACGGGTCGCCGGCACCGTGGGTCTTGCCGAAGGAGTGACCGCCGGCAATCAGGGCGACCGTTTCTTCGTCGTTCATCGCCATGCGGAAGAACGTTTCGCGGATATCCTTTGCCGCCGCGAGCGGGTCCGGATTGCCGTTCGGCCCTTCCGGATTGACGTAGATGAGGCCCATCTGCACGGCGCCGAGCGGCTCCGCAAGCTGGCGTTCACCGCTGTAGCGTTCATCGCCGAGCCACGTGCCCTCAGGACCCCAGAACAGCTCTTCAGGCTCCCAGACGTCGGCGCGGCCGCCGGCGAAGCCGAAGGTCTTGAAGCCCATCGATTCCAGCGCAACGTTGCCTGCGAGAACCATCAGATCGGCCCACGAGATTTTCCGGCCGTATTTCTGCTTGATCGGCCACAGCAGCCGGCGTGCCTTGTCGAGGTTGGCGTTGTCGGGCCAGCTGTTCAGCGGTGCGAAGCGCTGTTGACCCGCACCCGCGCCGCCGCGGCCATCCGTGATGCGGTAGGTGCCCGCGCTGTGCCACGCCAGGCGGATCATCAGACCGCCATAGTGACCGAAATCCGCCGGCCACCATTCCTGCGATTCCGTCATCAACGCATGCAGGTCCTTGATGACGGCGTTGAGGTCGAGCGTCTTGAATTCCTTGGCGTAGTCGAACGCCTCGCCCATCGGATCGGACAGAGCGGAGTTGCGGTGGAGAACCGAAACGTCCAGCGCGTCCGGCCACCAGTCGCGGTTCGTGCGCGCGCGATTGCCGCCCGAGAACGGGCATTTGGTTTTGTCATCCATGGTCGTCTCCTGAGGGTACCTGTCAGATTGGAAGCAATCTAAGCATCGCCCTCCATCAGGTAAAGTTGATTTTAATGATCGAACCGATAAGATGACCTGATGATCCAGATGACGCTCAGACAGCTCCGCTACTTCGATGCGCTGGCACGTCACGGCCATTTCGGGCGCGCGGCCGAGTCATGTTCGATCTCGCAGCCGGCGCTGTCGATGCAAATCAAGGAAATGGAGGAAACCCTCGGCGGCGTGCTGTTGGAGCGAAGCGCACGGCAGGTGACGCTGACGAAGTTCGGCGAAGAGATCGTCCAGCGCGTTCGCGAGATCCTGCGTTCGGTCGATGAACTCGGAGATTTTGCGCGCGCGTCGCGGGACCGGCTCGCGGGACGGTTGCGCATCGGCATGATCCCGACGATTGCGCCTTATCTGCTGCCGAAGGTGATCGAGAATCTCGCGCGCATGCATCCGGAACTCGACATTCACGTCCGCGAGACGCTGACGCCGAAGCTGATCAAGGAGGTCGTGGAGGGCCGGCTGGATACGGCGATCGTAGCGCTCCCGGTATCCGAACCTTCGCTGACCGAGGTCGTGTGTTTTTCGGAAAATTTCCTGCTGGTGCGGCCGGGCGAGGATGAGGGAACGCCGGTGCCAAGCCACGAGACGCTGCGCGAGATGCGCCTTTTGCTGCTCGAAGAGGGACACTGTTTTCGCGACCAGGCGCTGTCGTTCTGCAACATGCAATCACCGCCACGGGAAGTGCTGGACGCAAGCTCGCTGTCGACGCTCGTGCAAATGGTCGGCGCCGGCATCGGCGTCACCCTGATCCCGGAAATGGCGGTCGCGGTGGAAACGCGCTCGGCGACGGTCTCGGTCGCGCGCTTCAGGAACCCGCAACCGTCGCGAACCATCGGCATGGTCTGGCGCAAGACGAGCCCGCTCGCCGCACAGCTCCAGCAGATCTCTGAAGTGGTTTGCCTCGCAGCCGACGCGTTGCGGGAAGAGCGCAAGGCGAAATCGCCAGCGCGGAAATGAAATGACGGCCTGACGGCCCTCCGCGCGGCCCGAGCCACTAAAGCCTTATCCTGAGCGTGAACGATCCCGTCTGGTTCAGAAAGCCGGAAGGACTGGTCTGCATACCGTAGCGCATGCTGAGGTCCAGATCGCCCGTTCGCTTCGAGGTCAGCCCGACGCCTGCTGAATAGAGCCAGGGCGACTGGCTGAAAGCCGTGGTGACGAAACTGTCGCCACCGGCTGCGAACGCCGCTGATATCTGCAGTCGGTTATTGAGAAGGTTGTAACCGGCCGCGCCGTCGGCGGTGAGCCAGATGTGGTCGGCGATCCGGTAAGAGCCCTTCATGCCCGCGCTCAGCATCAGTTCGCGATAGAGCTGCGAATCGACCTTGAGGTTCAGTCCTCCGGCGCCGCTTTCGTTATAGGCATCGGCCTGTACCTGCGCGTAGTCGAGCCGCAGCGACGGCAAAATCGAAAACCCGGCGTGTACCGGGATCAGCTGCTTGACCGCGACGCCGGCATGGCCGGTGTAGCTGAGATAGTCCGCAAAGGCCGCGCTGCCCACGAACGAGAGCGAGCGATTGACGCGGTTCTGGTTGATCCCGCCATCGAGCAGGAAATCGATTTCCGTGCCGGGCCTCAACGCGTGGGCGCCATAGAGCCCGAGCTGATAGGTGTCCAAGCCGATGCGGTTGGGCACCGTCTCGTCGCTGCCCGTGATGTTCTGATGTGAATACGAAAACAACCCTCCAAGCACCGACCTCGATGACACCGGCACATCCACACCGGCGACCAGGCCGCCGCCGCTCGCACGATAGCCCGGCGCACCGTCATTGCCGCCTTGGCTGGCGACACTGCCGAGCGGCTTAAGCCAGACATTTCGCTCGGCTGTCACCCCGGCCGCACGCAGGCCGTAGGCGTCGTCGAGGCGGCCGATGACAGTCTGCTGCAGCGCGCGTTGCGTGGCGTAGGTCGCCTGCGACGCCGCGCCGGCGAGAACGGGCAGCGTCTGGCTGATAGCGTTCGAAAGCGCCGGCGCATCGAGATTGTCGAGGATCGCAAATGTCGGCGCCATGGCTCCCGTCAGCCCGAGCGGCGTTGACGCCATCCGGTCGAGCACGGCGGCGGCGCCGAGGCCGGCGCGGTTGTTCTGTCCGGCCAATACCTCGGCGTAGGGCTGCACAAGCGACATGGCAGCCCATCCTCCGGTCGGACTGCCGGTCATATCGTAGGTGCTGACGAGTATTTGCGCGCCCGACGGGTCGCCGCTGGCGCTGCCGTAGAGGCTCGTGAGATTGCCGCGCGACAGCGTGTTGAAGAGCACCCTGCCCTCGGGGGTGACGGAGCCGAGCAGGGTGAAGTTTCCCGCGCTGCTTCCCGAAGGCGCCGCGCCGCTGCCCCAGAAATATCCGTTCTGATAATTGCTCATCACGAACCGCCCGGGCGTCGTGGTGCCGAACATCGACGGACTGGCGATGCGCCAGCGCGTGCCAGACGTCCACGCCCATTCCGGCACCGAATTCGCAAGGATCGGTTGCGGGGCCGGCGGCAAGAAGGTTGCGGGGTTGTAAGGGGTCATAGAGGCCCAGTGCGTGATCAACAGGTTTTGGCCCGTAATCATTTGCATTTCCATCTTCCACACGCCATCGATCAGCCGCATCTGACCGAGGCCTACGGTCGGCGTGCCACCGCCAACCGGCGTAAACACCATGGTGATCTGCCCAGACGTCGTGACAAAACCCTGGATCGTCGAGTTCTCGGTGTGCGCCGCTGGTCCGATCGCTAGCTGCGCGCTGCTGAACCCCGTGAAGGCGCCGTTGGTCGCCGTTCCAAGCGACCACAGGGTTTGATCGCCGATCGCGATCGGGTTGGAAAAGCCGGTTGCCGGTGCGGCATAGGCCAGCAATTGCGGGACCGGGACATACCAATGCGAATTGGACAGCGCCGCGTCCCAGTTCGCGGATTGCGCGAAGGCAGGTCCGCCCACGCTCATCATGATCACGCCGGCGGCAATTGTCAGCAGGTGCGAGCGATTCCAGCGCGTCAACAACGCCACTTTCCTTCGTGAAGACCGTAGAAGCGGCCGCGCGGATACCTCGCGCAGAGCTATTGCGGACATAGCCGTCACGACCGAAAGTGCACCGAGCGCGGCGTCGTTGTCCTCCCATGTTCATGGGGCACGGGTCGCTTCGAACCCGATCGTTGCAAGCGAAGCTGGAAGCATTGCCGTGACACAGGCCGTAATCCGCCCTGCCCGCCCGGACGAGTATGACGATGTCGCCCGAGTCTGGATGGAAAGCTGGGCATCGACCGGGCTCGAAGCCGCCAGCAATTTCCTGCTGGCGAAATTGCGCGCGCGAGTCCCGATGGAGGTGGAGAAGGGCTGGACTCTTTACGTCGCCGATGACGATGGAAGATTGGCGGCGATGCTGGCGATGCATTTGCCCGAGCGCTATCTCGACCAGCTATTCGTCGCGCCGGAATATCAGGGCGACGGTCTCGGGCGGCGATTGCTCACCTTCACGCGACAACATCTGCCGGATGAAATCTGGCTGCGCTGCGTGCGCGAGAATGAAAAGGCGTGGCGCTGGTACGAGCGCGAAGGCTTTGTGTTCGAGAAGGAGCAGGTCGAGCCGTTGACGGGATTCACGATGAAATATTATCGCTGGCGAAAATCGGCGTGAAAGCCATCGCTCGGCTTGCGGACGATGCCTGCACGCTCTAGTTTGCGTGTCTAGTGCCATCAACTTGCGTTCTTCAAGCCATGCTCCGTAGCTTCGCTACCGCCACCATCCTTGTGTCATGCCTCACGGCGGCCGGATGGGCCCAATCTCCTGCGACATCCAGCGCACCGGCGGCAGCGACACCCGCGAAGCCTGTTACAAAGAAAGCGGCGCCCAAGGCCAAGGCGGCGGCGAAGCAACCGGTTGCGGCGGAGACTGGACCTTGCAGGCTCGGCGTGATTTCGGCGATCGGTGATCGTTTTGCCGTACAGAAGTTCGGCCTCACGATTTTTGAGACGGAGGAGAGCGAGGTTCCGGTCGAGGGATGGGGGTTAGACGATCTCGTCGTCGCGCGGGTGCGCGCGGCGACCGGCGCTGATCCAACGGTCCGGAGAATCGCCTATCCGAAGGGAGCGTTTGAGCCCTTCTATCATCCGACATCACGATTCCTGCCCGACCCACGCGAAGGCCTGCCGGCGATCGTCAGAAGCATCACGCCGGCTGCGAATTGCGAACGCTACCTTGTTGTAACCCGCTTCAAGGGGCAGGTGCCGGGCACCAATCTCATGCTTGACGGAATCGGTGCATACAGTCGCGGACTGGGATCACTCGTCAGGCACTCGCACCTGTTCGCTAATGTCGCGGTGCTCCTACTCGACGGCAGCAACTACGAAACGATTAGCCGCCCGTTCGCTGGTCTTGGTACGAGACTGGCCGAAGGCTTGCGATTGACTGAGGATCCGCTCACCAAGCTCGACAATTCGCTGTTTCCCGAACCAGCGACGGCCGTTCCAGGTAACACGACGCTTCGCGAAAGAACCCGTGCGCTGGTTGCGGCACGGCTTGACCAGACGCTGCCCAACTATCTCAAGAACGATTGAGCGCCTCCTCCCACATCCACCGAGTCACAATGATCCGAGTTATCGCCGCTGCGATTTTCCTGTTCTGCTTTCCCATTCCCTCTTTCGCGCAGATACAGCCGGCACCGGAGGCAACAACGCAACGGGCCGCACCGGCGGCGAAGCCCACCGCCAGGAAACTTGCGCCAATAACCAACGTTGCCGCCAGATCGACAAAGCCGGCGGAAAGCAGATCGTGCCAGATCGGCGTCATTCCCATCGCCGGCAACCTGTTCCTCGTCGAGAAGTTCGGGCCTCTCACGTTCACCGACACCTATGAACGGGTGGCGGTCGATGGGTGGGCACTCGACGAGTTGGTGGTCTCACGTGTTCGGGCCGCGGCACCCGGCATGTCAGTGCGGCGGATTCCTTTCACCAAAGAGGAACTCGCAAACCACCCGAAGCCCGCCTCACGCTTCGGTCGCGACGACAACGTCAGGGAATTCGCTCAGTATGTTGCCCGCGGAATGACCTGCGAGCGTTACGTCCTCGTGCACCGGCACGGTGGCAGCCAGCGGGAATTTGGCATTGGTATTTTCGAAGCACTACCTCGGCAGTTACGCGTACCTTTTCGCCATGATGTACATCCGCGTCTATGACGAACAGACCTTTCAACTGATCAATGAGGCGCCGGCATTGATGGCCGAGGACACATTCGCCAACCGTGTGCATTACCATCAGCTCGGAGGCCCCTCTCGCCCGATGGATCTCGCAATGTTTCCGGAGAAGGCTGCTGACGCCGCAAAGAGCCCGGTGCTGCGCGACGGCGTACGCGCGATGCTGACGACAAGCCTCGACAAGACCCTGCCGGGGATGCTTCGACGTCCGGCACAAGGAGCCTCACGGTAGTCGACCTCCACAGTTCGCCGGAGATCGCTTGCCGATCGGCCGCACGAGATAAAGTTGACCAACATGTCGCTGGAGTACGGTTCGTTCATCCAAGGCGTAGTGCGTTGCCAATTCCCAGCAGACGCGCAATGAACAGCGGGCTGTTCGCCCCAAGCCGATGAAAGGTTCCCCCATGATCCAGCTCTACTGGTCGCCCCGCTCCCGCTCCATCTCCGCGATCTGGCTGCTCGAAGAAACCGGGCTGCCTTACGAACGCGTGCTGACGGACATTACGACCGGTGCGCAGAAGGCGCCGGAATATCTCGCGATCAACCCGATGGGCAAGGTGCCGGGGTTGAAGGACGGCGACGCCGCGCTCGGAGAGGCGGCTGCGATCTGCGCCTACATCGCCGACCGCTATCCCGAAACCAACCTTGCGCCTGATGTCACCGACCCGCTGCGCGCGCGATATCTGCAGTGGCTGTTCTTTTCGCCAAGCTGCATCGAGCCGGCGCTGATCCAGCTCTTCACGAAACTGGAGGTGCCGTCGAGCACGGCGGCGTGGGGAAGTGCAACGCAGACCTTCGACGTGCTCGATGCCGCCCTGCAGAAGGGCCCCTGGATTCTCGGCGAAAAATTCTCCGCCGCCGACATCATGCTCGGCTCCGGACTGAATTTTGCGGTGCGGATGTTCAAGATGGTGCCGCCGCGGCCGTCGTTCGACGCCTATATCGACCGCTGCGTGGCGCGCCCGGCGTTCCAGCGCGCGGAGAAGATCGCCGCGGGGTGAAGTAAAACGTAGCCCGGATGGAGCGCAGCGTAATCCGGGGCAATGCACCGCGTGCGAGATGCCCCGGATTTCGCTTCGCTCCATCCGGGCTACGAAACTACGAAACTCACGTGACGACGCGGGGGTCCACGTCCTGTGAATAATCGACGCCGTCGATGCCAAATCCGAACAGGCGAAGGAATTCTCTCCTGTATTCCGGCAGGTCCGCCAGTTCGCCGAGCGTTTCCGTGGAGAGCAGAGGCCATCGTCGCAACACCTCCGCCTGAACTTCGGGTGAAAGCTCCCAGTCGTCGACTCTGATGCGCTGCGCCTCGTCAACTTCGACACCCCCGCCAAGGCGCGTCCGGAACAGGCGATCGATCTGTTCGATGCATCCTTCGTGGAGCCCGAGTTGCTTCATGACCTTGAACAGCACCGTGCCATAGAGCGGCACCACCGGAATGGCTGAACTCGCCTGGGTGACCACGGCCTTCAGCGCCACCACGCGTGCCGCGTCCTGGCCGAGCCGGCCCCGGATTTCTTCCGCCTTGCGGTCGAGATCGACTTTGGCGCGCCCCAGAGTACCTTGCCAGTAGATAGGCCAGGTCAGTTCGCTGCCGATATAAGTATAGTTGAGCGTCCGGAAGCCCGGCGCCAGAACGCCGGCGTCCGCGAGTTGGTTGATCCAGCGCTTCCAGTCATCGCCCCCCATCACCGCCACCGTGGCGGTCGCTTCATCCTCACTCGCCGGCGCAATGGTCGTCTCGAAGACCTCGCCAGTTTCAGTGTTGAGGGTCTTGATTTCGACGGGATTGCCGAGCGGCTTGATCGCCGAGCGATAGGTCTTGCCCGTGTCCGGATCTGTCCGGACAGGCGCGGCCATGCTGTAGACCAGCATGTCCAGCTGCCCGAACTTTTCACGCACATGCTCGATGAAGGTCTTCTTCAGCGCGTCGGAGAAGGCGTCGCCCTCCAGCGTGAGGGGAGACCGGCCGATCTTTTGAGCCTCGATCTCAAAGGCGCGATTGTTGTACCAGCCGGCGCTGCCTGTCCTGGTCGCTGAAGGCTCGCGCTCCAACGACACGCCGATGGTCTCCGCTCCTCCGGCGAAGGTCGCAACAATGCGGCTCGCGAGGCCGTAACCGGTCGAACACCCCAGCACGGCGACGCGCTTGGGGCACTCCGGAATCGAACCCTGGCGGAGAACATAAGCGATCTGATCGCGGACATTTGTGGCGCAGCCGACGGGATGTGCCGTCGTGCAGATGAAGCCTCGCACGCGCGGTTCGATAATCATGCCCACCCCGTTTCGGATTGTTGCAAAGTCACCATGCGCTGCCTGCCTACCTCTCGCCGCAAGCGAGGAGAGGTAAAAGCGAAATCACGCATCCATCCGCTTGAACACCAGCGTGGCGTTGGTGCCGCCGAAGCCGAAGGAGTTCGACAGCACGGTGCCGAGCTTGGCGTTGTCGATGCGCTTGCGCACGATCGGCATGTCGGCAAACACCGGATCGAGTTCGGTGATGTTGGCGCTCTCGCAGACGAAGCCGTTGTTCATCATCAGAAGCGAATAGATCGCCTCCTGCACGCCGGTGGCGCCGAGCGAGTGACCGGTCAGCGCCTTGGTCGCCGAGATCGGCGGACACTTGTCGCCGATGCCGAACACCTTTCGGATCGCCTCGATTTCCGGGGGATCGCCGGCAGGCGTCGAGGTAGCGTGCGGGTTGATGTAGTCGATCGGGGTTTTCACGGTTTCGAGCGCCATGCGCATGCAGCGCTCGGCGCCCTCGCCCGACGGCGCGACCATGTCGTAACCATCAGATGTCGCGCCATAGCCGACCACTTCGGCGTAGATACGCGCGCCGCGCGCCTTGGCGTGTTCGAGTTCTTCCAGCACCACCACGCCGGCGCCGCCGGCGATGACAAAGCCGTCGCGACTGATGTCGTAGGGGCGCGAGGCGGTGGCCGGCGTATCGTTGTATTTCGAGGACATCGCGCCCATGGCGTCGAACAACACCGACAGCGACCAGTCGAGCTCCTCGCAGCCGCCGGCGAAGATTATGTCCTGCTTGCCGATCTGGATCGTCTCATAGGCGTTGCCGATGCAATGGTTCGAGGTCGCGCAGGCCGACGAGATCGAGTAGTTCACGCCCTTGATCTTGAACCAGGTCGCGAGCGTGGCGGAAGCCGTCGACGACATCGCCTTCGGTACCGCGAATGGCCCGACGCGCTTCGGGCCCTTGCTTCGGGTGATGTCGGCGGCTTCGACGATGGTCCGGGCGGACGGCCCGCCGGAGCCCATGATGATGCCGGTGCGGACGTCGGACACTTCCGCAGGCGAAAGTCCGGAATCCTGGATCGCCTGCTCCATCGCGATGTGATTCCACGCCGCGCCCTCGCCGAGGAAGCGCATCGCGCGGCGGTCGATGACGTCGGCCGGATTGATGGTCGGCGCGCCCTGCACCTGCGAACGGAAGCCCAGCTCGGCGTATTTCTCCGCACGCTTGATTCCGGATTTTGCTTCGTGAAGGCTCGCAAGCACTTCCTGGGTGTTATTTCCGATGGACGAGACAATACCCATCCCCGTGATGACAACCCGCTTCATGATCGCCTCGCCCTACCGTTTCCGTTCGTCCGTGAAGATATCTTCGTTGCGTGATCGCGTTGCTCAGCCCGGCGCAGAGCCCTGCTTGAACAGCCCGACCTTCAGGTCCTTGGCGCGATAGATAATCTCGCCATCCATGGAAAGCCAGCCGTCGCCAACGCCAAGCACCAGCTTTGAGCGCATCACGCGTTTCATGTCGATGTTGTACACAACCTTGCGGGCGTTCGGCAGCACCTGGCCGGAGAACTTCAGTTCGCCCAGCCCCAGCGCGCGGCCGCGTCCCTCGCCGCCGATCCAGCCGAGGTAGAAGCCGACCATCTGCCACATCGCGTCGAGGCCGAGACATCCTGGCATGACCGGGTCGTTCTTGAAGTGACAGCCGAAAAACCACAGGTCCGGCTTCACATCGAGTTCGGCCCGAATCAGACCCTTGCCGAACTCGCCGCCTTTTTCGCTGATTTCGGTGATGCGGTCGAACATCAGCATCGGGGGCAGCGGCAGCTGCGCATTGCCAGGGCCGAACATCTCGCCGCGGCCGCAGGCCAGCAAGTCCTCGTATTCATAGCCGCTGCGCCGATCCAGCATCGTGTCCCGCCTCTACCTTAGATGTCCCGATGGAGCGCTTTCTGAGCGAACCGGACCCGTTTCCCTACGGGAGAACACTTGTTTCCCGCAAATTGGCGCTACTTAGGGTGCTATCGGCATTAGCCTCTGCCGAATTCGCATATGTGGTCCGCGCGCTCTGTAACATAGGCACCGGGGCCCGGCAAAGCACTGGAACGGGCTAAAACGCCCCGTTTGCACGCTGGTTCCTCTTTACCCTGGGCCGGTTCTAGTTGCGAAAAACTTGCATCTACCTGATTTCCTTTTATATTGGGCAAGAATATTGCCCAAGTTAGCGCGCGTGGTACCCGAAGTGGAAATGATCGACCAAGCCTCGACCCCGAACGACGACGGTATCGATCCGGCCGCCCGGGCCGCCGGACATCAGCCGGCGTTGACCGGCTGTCCTTGGCATGACGTCAACGAAATGCTGCAGGCCGCCGGTCTGCGGCCGACCCGCCAGCGCATGGCCCTGGGCTGGCTCCTGTTCGGCAAGGGCGCCCGCCACCTGACCGCGGAAATGCTGTACGAGGAAGCGACGCTGGCCAAGGTTCCGGTATCGCTGGCGACCGTCTACAACACGCTCAATCAGCTCACCGATGCCGGTCTCTTGCGCCAGGTCTCGGTCGACGGCACCAAGACCTATTTCGATACCAACGTGACCGCGCACCACCACTTCTATCTCGAGAACAACCACGAGCTGGTCGACATTCCCGATCCGCATCTGGTGCTGTCGAAGATGCCGGACGTGCCGGAAGGCTACGAAATCGCCCGCGTCGACATGGTCGTGCGCCTGCGCAAGAAGCGCTAGCCGCTTTCGTCGTCCCCGCAAACGCGGGGACCCATAACCACAAATGCTTGTTGCTTGTGGAAGGCGTCTAATCCCAGCGCCTCACGGATAAGCCGCGGCGTATGGGTCCCGGCTCGCGCTTCGCTTGGCCGGGACGACGGCGTCGGTCACTCCACCTTCTCATCTGCGTAGACGCCCCACAGGCGCTGCTGCTCGATCCAGCCGTCAAAGCCGTTGCCGATCACGCGGCACCAGCCATTGGTGCATTTCTTGACCTGGGCGACGACGCCAACCTGCAGGCGGGCCGCAATCGCGCTGGTCGGATCGGGACGGTCATAGAGCGACGCCAGCTCGTCCTTGGACTTCATGGTGACGACCGCAGTGCGGCGGCCGGACAGCAGCGAATGATAGACCCAGCCCTCGGAGCCCTCGGAATCGCGCACGCGGCGCCAGTTCTCGAACTCGGCTGTTATTTCGACCGGCAATCCGGAACGGGTATAGACCCAGGCGACATCGTTGTCCTTGGTCGGACCGGCCCGGACATTCACATGGTCGGATTTGAGGCTGACATATCGCGGCACCGGCAGGCCGCTTGTGGTGATGGCCGAATCCTTGGCCGAAAACCCTGTGCTGACCGATGCGACAAACCAGCACCCCGCCAGCACCGCTACCGAACAGATACGCCCCAACGCCATCAACTCGTCTCCTGCCGAGCTATCCCCAACTCAAATTCTTCGAGTTGAAACCGCTCGCTAACGCCCGAAAACCCCAGACCCCTGTGCCCCGCAATAGTCGTGCCCGGATTTTCGACTTCCGAGGGGTTCTTGTCTTGGCCCCGCCTTCTGATAGAGAGGACGGAACGTTGAGAACAAGAACACCCGAATTTTCCGCTGAAAATCCGCGGCAAGTATTTGGGAACCCAAGGACTTACCTGAGGAAACAGCGGGACACCGGGACCGCGTGGCGTCAGCAGTGTCGAACAACCGGGTTAATGAGGTCTGAACGGCGAGCTCTGGCGAGCCATTGCCTCATGAGAGCAGGACATGTCGGTTAAGAAAAAACCTCTCGTCGTCGTCACCCGCAAGCTGCCGGACTCGATTGAGACCCGGATGCGCGAACTGTTCGACGCGACGTTGAACCTCGACGACACACCGATGACGCCGCAACAGATTGCCGAAGCCAGCCGCTCGGCCGACGTGCTGGTGCCGACCGTCACCGACATGATCAGCGAGGAGATGCTCAATCACCCCGACTGCAAGCTGCGCATGATCGCCAATTTCGGCAACGGTGTCGACAATATCGACGTCACGGCGGCGCATGCGCGCGGCATCACGGTGACCAATACGCCGAAAGTGCTGACAGAAGACACTGCCGACATGACCATGGCGCTGATTCTCGCGGTGCCGCGGCGGCTGATCGAAGGCGCAACCATCCTCCCCGAAGGCAAGAACTGGCCGGGCTGGTCGCCGACCTGGATGCTCGGCCATCGCATCGGCGGCAAGCGCCTCGGCATCATCGGCATGGGCCGGATCGGCCAGGCGGTCGCCCGCCGGGCGCGCGCCTTCGGCCTGCAGATCCACTATCACAACCGCCGCCCCGTGGCGCCTGTTATCGCCGAGGAGCTCGGCGCGACCTATTGGGAAAGCCTCGACCAGATGCTGGCGCGGATGGACATCATCTCGGTGAACTGTCCGCATACGCCGGCGACCTATCATCTGCTGTCGGCACGGCGGCTGAAGCTGATCCGCAAAGACGCCTATATCGTCAACACCGCGCGCGGCGGGGTGATCGACGAGGACACCCTGGTCAAGCTGCTCGAAGCCGGCGACGTCGGCGGCGCCGGCCTCGACGTCTATGAGCACGAGCCCGCGGTCAATCCGAAGCTGGTGCGGCTGGCCAAGGCCGGCAAGGTGACGCTGCTGCCGCATATGGGCTCGGCCACCATCGAAGGCCGCGTCGAGATGGGCGAGAAGGTGATCATCAACATCAGAACCTTCCTCGACAACCACAAGCCGCCGGACCGCGTGCTGCCCAGCATGCTGTGAGCGAATGTCGCAGCGAGCGTAGCCCGGATGGAGCGAAGCGAAATCCGGGGCATCGTGCCGCGGATGCAAATCCCGGATTACGCGGAGCCTGTCATCGGGCGCGCGTTCGCGCGACCCGTTGGCTCCATCCGGGCTACGGCATTATCTGTTTTTGCGCCGTTCCCGCTTCCGCCATTCCGCGACGAAGGCCACGAACGCGGCGAGCGCCGGCGGCGGTTGGCGACGGCTCGGGTAGTACAGAAACGGTCCCGGAAACGGCGCGCACCAATCATCGAGCACGCTGACCAGCGCGCCTGATTTGATGCCGTACCGAACGTACCCCTCGAACGTCATCCAGAAGCCTGTGCCGTCATGGACGGCGCGCAGCGCCAATCCCAGATAGGTCGCGATCAGCTTGGCCGGCGGCGAGACCTTCACGACGCGGCCTGCCTTCTCGAATTCCCAATCCAGCATCGCGCCGCTGCCGAAGCGGGTGCGGATGCAGGCGTGATCGAGCAGTTCCTTCGGATGTTTGGGATGGCCATGCTGCGCCACATATTCGCGCGAAGCCACCACGGCGTAGCGCTGCGGCGCCCCGAGCGAGACCGCGATCATGTCCTGCGCCAGATGCTCGCCATAGCGCACGCCGGCATCAAAGCCTCCAACCACGATATCGACGAACGAACTCTCGCCAACGATTTCCAGATCGATCTTGGGATGGGCTGCAAGAAACGGCGCGACCATCGGCGCCAGCACCAGATCGATTGCCGGCGGCGGCGCATTGATGCGCAGACGCCCCGACGGCACCGCCCGCAGGCCGCGTACCTGATCCAGCGCCGCGCCGACATCTGACATCGCGGGACCGACACGGGCCAGCAATAGCTCGCCGGCTTCGGTGAGCGCGACGCTTCGCGTGGTGCGGTTCATCAGGCGGACACCAAGCCGCTCCTCCATGTCGCGCAGCCGCTGGCTGAGGCTCGAGACGGAGACGCCGTGCTCGACCGCGGCGCGGCGGAAATTCCGGGTGCGCGCCACGGCGACGAACGCATCGAGGTCGCGGAGGTCGAAATTCTTCATTGTTCGGTATACTGAACAAGCTATTTAGGATTGTCCAGCTTATCGCATTGGCCCGAAAGGCTCATATCAGCCTCGTCACCACGGCGCGAATATCCGCCGCCGATTACGAGGAGAACCACCATGGAAAAACGCAAACTCGGCTCTACAGGCCCCACCGTCTCGGCAATCGGCCTCGGCTGCATGGGCATGTCGGACTTTTACGGCCCGGCCGATCGCAGCGAGAGCATCGCCACGATCCATGCCGCGCTCGATGCCGGCATCACCCTGCTCGACACCGGCGATTTCTACGGCATGGGGCACAATGAGATGCTGATCCGTGAAGCGCTCATGGGGCGCAATCGCGACAATCTCCAGATCAGCGTCAAGTTCGGCGCGCTGCGCGATCCCAACAAGGGATTTCTCGGCTATGACAGCCGCCCGGCCGCGATCAGGAATTTCGTCGCCTATTCACTGCAGCGGCTCGGCGTCGACACAATCGACATCTATCGGCCCGCACGGCTCGATCCGGACGTGCCGATCGAAGAGAGCATTGGCGCGATGGCCGACATGGTGAAGGCCGGCTGGATCAGGCATATCGGCCTTTCCGAGGTCGGCTCCGACACCATTCGCAGGGCGCACGCGGTGCATCCGATCGTCGACCTGCAGATCGAATATTCGCTCGTCGCGCGCGGGATCGAGAGTGACATTCTCAAGACCTGCCGCGAGCTCGGAATCAGCATCACCGCCTACGGCGTACTGGCGCGCGGGCTGATCAGCGGACACTGGTCGAAGGAACGCTCCGCGGTGCAGGATTTTCGTCAGATCAGCCCGCGCTTCCAGGGCTCCAATCTCGACACCAATCTGGCACTGGTGGATTCCCTGCGTGCCATTGCGGCCGAGGTCGGTGCATCACCGGCGCAGGTCGCCATCGCCTGGGTCGCAGCGCAAGGCAACGACATCGTACCGCTGGTCGGCGCACGTCGCCGCGACCGCCTTTCCGAGGCGCTCGGCGCGCTCGATGTGAAATTGACGCCGGCTCATCTGGCAGCACTTGCCGAAGCATTCCCGCCAGGCGTGGCCGCAGGGGCGCGCTATCCCGAGGCGCAACTCGCGCATATGGACAGCGAGAAGCGTTGAATATTACGCCGCGTGCCCGCTCAGATCGGTGATGACAGGCTTATCGCCGTTGAGCGGGTTGGCCGGGTCGCGCGCGTAGCGCAACGTCTCGAACCGCATTGCGCGGGCGTCCACCATCACCAGCCGGCCGACCAGGCTCTCGCCAAAGCCGACGATTTCGCGGATCGCCTCCAGCGCCATCATCGAGCCCAGCATGCCCGCCAGCGCGCCCATGACGCCGGCCTCCGCACAGGCCGGCACGGTGCCGGGCGGTGGCGGTTCGGGAAACAGGCACCGGTAGGTCGGATTGAACTCGCCCTGCTCGTTGCGCTCATGCGCACGGATCGTGGTCAGCGATCCGTCGAACTGGCCGAGTGCCGCCGTGATCAGCGGCTTGCCGGCAAAGAAGCAGGCATCGGACACCAGATAGCGGGTTTCGAAATTGTCGGAGCCGTCGAGCACGAGATCGTAGCCGCCGATCAGCGACATCACGTTCTTTGCATCGAGGCGCACTGCATGCGCCTCGAAATGAACATGCGGATTGAGCGCGTGGATCACTTCAGCGGCGCTGTCGACCTTGCGCCGTCCGATGTCGGGCGTGGTGTGGATGATCTGGCGCTGCAGATTGGACAGCGAGACGATGTCGTCATCGACAGCGCCGAGCGTGCCGACACCGGCGGCCGCCAGATACATCAGGACCGGCGCGCCGAGACCCCCGGCGCCGATCACCAGCACCGACGCCTCCTTTAGCGCGGACTGCCCGGGGCCACCGACGTCGCGCAACACGATATGGCGGGCATAGCGTTCGAGTTCGTCGGCCGTCAGCATGGTCGTGTGCTGTCCTTCCTTCGCTGGTAATCCCTCAGGATGAGGGAAACCGGAAGTCCCCTGAACCGGGGCTCGGTTGTTGCCGACTAAGCAGATGTGCTTAATTGGCAGGACGTCAATGCGCGCTCCCTTATTCCATTCCTGAATTCTCCCGGATTTGTCATGAGATCGGTGCTTTCGGCAACATTGATGGTGGCGGCCTCAGTTTTAGCCGCCTCGGACGCACGGGCGCAAATGACGCCCCCCTCCACGGCCGGCGCCAACGCGAAACCGGTGACAACGGTGCCGATCCGTCCTGCGCTGCAGAGGCCGGAGGACACGGCCAAGGCATTGGGGCAGGCCGAGCGGCTGGCGCTGCAGTCGGATCTCGCCTGGGTCGGGCAGTACAACGGCGCCATCACGGGCGACGTCAGCGAGCGCATGGTCAATGCGATCAAGGAATTCCAGAAATCCCGCGGGGCCAAACAGACGGGCGTGCTCAATTCGCAGGAGCGCGGCCTCCTTGCCGATACCGCCAGGAAAAAGCAGGAAAGCGTCGGCTGGAAGATTGTCACCGATCCCGGCACCGGCGTGCGGCTGGGGATTCCGACCAAACTGGTGCCGCAGCAAGCCAGCGACGCCAACGGCACCAAATGGACGTCGCCTACCGGCACGATCCAGATTCAACTCGCCCGGCGCAAGGAAGCCGGCCCCGTTACCGCAAAGCTCGCCGAGCGCGAGAAGAAAGAGCCGGGGCGGAACATCGACTACACCGTGGTCAAGCCGGACTTCTTCGTGCTGTCCGGCCTGCAGGGCCTGAAGAAATTTTATCTCCGCGGCACCTTTAGGGGCGACGAGGTCCGCATCCTCACCATCCTCTACGACCAGGCCACCGAGAATACCGTGGAGCCGATCGTGATCGCGATGTCGAGCGCGTTCAATGCGTTTCCGGCCGCGGTGCAAATGGCCGGACCTCCACCGCGCAAGACCGTGGAATACGGCACCGGCATCGTCGTCAGTGACGACGGCGCGATCATTGCCGACCGCCAGATCACCGATGGCTGCGTCACGGTCGCGATTGCGGGCCATGGCAATGCCGATCGCGTCGCCGAGGACAAGGAGCACGATCTCGCGCTGCTGCGCATCTATGGCGCACGCGGACTGAAAGCGCTCAATCTCGCCAACGCCGCCACCAAGACGACGCTCGACCTCACCGGCATTGCCGATCCGCAGAATCAGGGCGGCGGCGCCGCGGTGACCAGCGTCAAGGCTTCGGTGGCCCAGCTTGGCGGGAGCAGCGATATCGCGTTGACGCCCGCGCCGGCGCTCGGCTTTTCCGGCGCGCCCGCGCTTGACGGCGACGGCAGGTTTGCCGGCATCGCGCTGTTGAAGCCGGTTCAGGTAGCGGGACTCGCGAACGGCGCACCCGCGGCGCAGGCGGTGCTGGTGACCGCCGACACCGTGCGCGATTTCCTGAAGGCCAATAGCGTCAATGTGGCCGGCGGATCGACCGATGCGAAGGCATCCGTGGTCCGTGTGATCTGCGTGCGGAAGTAAATCACTCGTGTCCCGGACGCGGTGCAGCGCGTCAGCGGTGCGCTGCAGAGCCGGGGCATGAGCGTATCAAGCCGCCTTGATGTTGCTGAGGAAGGCTTCGACCTCGCCGCGCATCGTCTCGGACTGTTTTGACAATTCGCTCGACGCCTGCAGCACCTGATGGGCGGCAGCGCCGGTGTCGCCGGCTGCCTGCTGGACGCCGACCACATTCGCCGAGATTTCACCGGTGCCGAGCGCCGCCTGCTGCACGTTGCGGGCGATTTCCTGCGTCGCCGAGCCCTGTTCCTCGACGGCGCTGGCGATCGCGGAAGCGATCTCGTTCATTTCACTGATCGTCGACGTGATCCCCCGGATCGCGGTCACAGCCTCGCTCGATGAATTCTGGATCGCGCTGATCTGCGCGCCGATCTGTTCCGTTGCCTTGGCGGTCTGCTCGGCGAGGCTCTTGACCTCGGACGCCACCACGGCGAATCCGCGGCCCGCCTCACCGGCACGCGCGGCCTCGATCGTGGCATTGAGCGCGAGCAGGTTGGTCTGCGAAGCAATGTCGCTGATGAGCTTGACCACGTCGCCGATGCTGGCCGCGCCGTCATACAGGCCCTGCACCGTGGTGTTGGTGCGATCGGCCTCCTCGACGGCCTTCTGCGCGATCGCCGCCGACTGCGCCACCTGCCGGCTGATCTCGGTGACCGAGCTCGCCAGCTCCTCCGACGCCGCCGCAACGGTCTGCACGTTGGTGGAAGCCTCTTCGGTCGCGGCTGCCACGGCGGTCGCTTGGTTGGAGGTCTCCTCCGCCGTCGCCGTCATCGATGATGCCGTCGCCTGCAGTTCGGTCGAGGCCGAAGCGACCGAGCGCAGCACGCTCGATATGCTGGCATCGAACGACTGGGTCAGCTCGTTGACCCGCGCCGCCCGCGCTACGCGCGCCTTGATCGCCTCGGCTTCCTTGTCGGTAAGCTCCTTGGCCTTGACCATGTTTTCCTTGAAGATCAGGACCGCCCGCGCCATCAGGCCGATCTCGTCCTTCTTGTCGGTGGCGGGGATAGCGACCGAGTGATCGCCGCCGGCGAGCTGCCCCATGGCGCCAACCATTTTGAGGATCGGCGGCACGATCGAGCGGTTGGTAAGGTACACGACGGTCACCGCGACGCCGATGCCAACACCGAGCAGCACCCAGAGCAGCGTCATCAGAAAACTGGTCTCGGCAAGGACGGCATCACCGTCCCGCTTGAGGTTGTTCTGCTGCCGCCAAACCATGCCGCCCGCGCGCGAGCCCGTGGCGTCCTTGGCGCCGGCAAAGATATCGAGCAGCTTGTTGGCGCGCGGCGCCGCTTCGTTGGTCAGGAACCACTGCGCCATGTTCCAGCGGTCGGAGGCGCGGATTTCGAACATTTTCTGCGGCAGCGGCGCAAATTTCGCGCGCGCCGCAACGAGCGCGTCGAAGGCCTTCTGCTGGCCGGCCGTCATTTCGGCGCGCCGCTTCGCCAGCGCCTCGAATTTCTTCTGATTGAGCGCCCAGAGCTGCTCGAACTCGGTCTTAAAAGCCGCATCCGCGGTCAAGAGGTAGGCGCGGATCGCACCGATCGCCGACGCCAGGCTGCCGCGCATATCAGCAAAGTCAATCAGCAGGCTCTTGCGCGCATCCGTCGAGGCAATGCTGCCCTCCTCGTCGATGATTGAGGTGGCGTTTTGCATCATGACCTTTGCCAGCGGCGCGGCTTCGGTGGCGAGCAACTTCGCCGCTGGCTGTTCGTCGAGGGTGTGGGCGATCGCTTCCGCCTTGTCCTGCGCGCTGCGCAATTCATCGAGCAGCGGCTTGGCCTGCCTCCAGTCAGCCTTGTTCTGTTCGGATGTCCAATGCGTCGATATGTCATCCATCCTGGCGCCGTAGCGCTGCATTTCCTTCCACAGCGTCGCGCGCTCGGCCTTGAACGAATCATTGCCTGTTATCAGCCAGCCGCGCAGCGAGGCCAGCGAGGCGTAGACCCCCGCCACAACGTCGTTTGCGGTCATCGCGGTCGGCACACGAAGGTTCACCGTGCGATTGGTCGCTTCGTTCACCGCGCTGACCTTGACGATGGTGGTACCGACCACGACGGCCAGCAGCGCGCAAAGTACGCTGAAGCCCAGAATCAAACGCCCTCGGATGTTCAGATTCAGGAGTGTCACGGTTCGATCCTTTTCGATGCGTCAGCGCCGGTGCTGAAGATTCCGCAGATCAAGGGTCGGCCGTTAGAGTGAACAAAGAACAAATGGATCGAGCCGTACTAGTACGCAGTTTCGTCCTGAAAATACGAGGATTCCCGCAAAACAACGGGGCTATGACTGCTGCATGGGATAAGTCAGATGCGCGCGCGAAGCACCACGCGCGCGCATGAGGCGATCACGCAAGCCCGAATCTCACACCGGCACGCGCCAGTCCACCCGCGATGCCGATCGGCGTGCCGTCCGCGCGCCAGCAGGCCGCGCCCGACATCGTTCCATCCTCGTGAAACTGGATGGCGTTCATGCCGCCGGCAACCGTCGGCACGGCCAGCACCTTGTGACCCATCGATACAAGCTCCGCGCGAACAGCGTCGGGCACCGCCTGTTCGACTTCGAGCGCGTTGCCTTCAGTCCACACCCGCGGCGCTTCGACCGCCTCCTGCAGGCTCATGCCGTGGTCGATCAGGTTGATCAGCGCTTGCATCGCACTCGGAAAGATCCGCTTTCCCCCGGGCAGGCCGAGCGCATAGACGAGCTTGCCGTCGCGCAGCGCCATCATCGGCGACATCGAGGTGGTGACGCGCTTGCCCGGCGCCAGCGATAGCGCGCGGCCGGGACGCGGATCGTAGAGGTTCATGTAATTGTTCGGGATGGCGCCAAGGCCGGGAATCAGGATTTTGGCGCCGAACAGGTTGTTGATGGTCTGCGTGGTCGCGACCACGTTGCCGAACCCATCCGCCGCCGTCATGTGGGTGGTATCAGCGCTTTCGAGTTGCGCGATGCCGGCGCCCCATGCCTGCGCGCGGTTAGGTTCGATCGCGCGGCGACGTTCGTCGGCATAGGCCTTCGAGATCAGGCGCTCGACCGGCACGTTAATGAAGTCAGGATCGCCGCTAGCGGCGGCGCGGTCGGCGAAAGCGATCTTGAGCACCTCGGCGAGGTAATGGATCGTGGCGGCGGAGCCGAAGCCGAGTTTTGCGATATCGTAGCCTTCGAGAATGTTGAGCATTTGCGCGATGTGCACGCCGGAGGCCGCGGGCGGCGGCGGCCCCAGGATTTCCCAGCCACGATAATCGGCGCGGACCGGCTGGCGCTCGACGGTCCTGTAGGTCGCCAGATCCTCGCGGGCGATGAAACCGCCGTTCTTTTCCATGTAATCGACGAGAATGTCGCCGAGCCGCCCGTGATATAATGCCGCTTCGCCATGCTGCGAAATGTAGCGCAGCGTCTCCGCATATTCCGACTGCAGCACGCGCTCGCCGGCTTTCAGCGGCGTCCCCTTGGGCAGAAAGATCGCCGAGATCGCCTTGTCCTTCAGCATCTCCGGGGCGCTGTCGGAAATACATTCGTGCAGATAGGGCGTCGCGGCATAACCGCGCGAGGCATATTTGATCGCAGGCTGCATGACGTCGGCGAGCGACATGGTGCCGAATCTTTCAAGCGTCTCGCACCAGGCCTTCAGCGAGCCCGGCACCGCCACCGCTTTCGGGCCGTTCAGGTTTTCATCGCCTGTTGTATCGAACACATCATGCGCCGAGCCGGGCTTCGAGGTGTAGGTATCGGGCCGGACCGCCAAGGGCACCGTGCTCTGGCCGTCGATGAAGCGATGGCTGCCGTCGGCCAGCCGGATATGGGCCATGCCGCCGCCGATGATGCCGACCATCATCGGCTCGACCACCGTCAGCGCGAACAGCGTCGCGATCGCGGCATCGATGGCGTTGCCGCCGGCCGCCAGCATTTCGGCGCCCGCGCTCGACGCCAGCGGATGATTGCTGACCACCATGCCGCGGCTGCCGGTCGCCGGTTGTTTTTGACAGGTAAAACCGGTGGTTGCACGATCCCGCCAATGACCCGTCATGTGCTATCCCGCTTCTTGCTGTCGTTTTCAGGCATCAGCCGACGAGATTCGAACGCGGCCGTGTTCACCCGGGATAGCCAGAATTCCACATTCCTGCATCATTGCAAGGTGAGTGATTCGGACATCCGCGATCTCCTCCTTTGGATCGGGCTGGGTACGTCTGGGCGAGCTACGGCTCGCCGCCGCAGAATGCGGGCTGTCTTGTAAAGCGTACCCCCAAGACCGCTGAAAGCCATCCAAAGGACGTGAAATGCAGACGATCGTATTGACCACCCAGAAGGGCGGGTCGGGAAAAAGCACGCTTTCCATCAGCCTTGCACTTGCCGCCATCCGGGCCGGCCACAATGTCCGCCTGATCGAGACCGACCCCCAAGGCACCGTTTCGAACTGGAAGCGCCGCCGTCCCTATGCCTCGCCGATCGTCGAGCCGATCTACGCCGCGCGGGAAGTCGAAGATCGCCTGCAATCGCTAGCGCAGGGCGGCGTTACAGTGACGATCGTGGATACCGCGGGCGGCGAAACCGCCGCGACCAATTCGGCCATTCGCTATTCCGACCTCTGCCTGATTCCGACGCGGCCGAGCATTGCCGACATCGAGGCGACCGCCGCGACGCTGCGCGTGATCCGGGCCTGGCACAAGCCGTTCGCCTACGTCCTGAACCAGACGCCGATCCGGGCCGCGGCGCGCCTTGCCGGCGCCGAACACGCGCTAGGCGCCGAGGCGGCGCTCGATGCCGCCGAGATCGTGGCCCAACCCTTTATCGTGATGCGCAACGACTACCAGGACGCGCTGAGCGCTGGCCTTGCGGTCTGCGAACATGCACCGGGAGGCAAGTCCGCGGAGGAAATACGCGCCCTCTGGCAGTGGGTCGAAACGCGGCTGGGCAATGTGGCCGCGGCTACTGACGAACCTGTTATCGAGGAGTTCGTGGAAATACCCGCAGTTATTCCTAAATGGGCTGCGCTCCCGTCTTTCGACGCCGACAGCGCACGCTTCCTGAGAACCCCGGCTCGCGTCTGATATCACGCTTCGCGCAAGGTAAATGCGCGAGGCGAAGGCGGAAGCAATTCAGCCTACCAGCCCCGGCTGGATTGCTTCGCTTCGCTACGGATTTCGCCGCAGCCAGTTCTCCCGCGTCACGCGCCATTTTTCGGCAAGCGTCTGACCACTGTGATGGGCAAGCTCAATGTAGCCGACAAGTTCGGCGCCGGTCTTTTGCTTGACCCGGCGTGACGCCACGTTGGTAGCCGCATTGCAGGCGTAGAAGCTCTCGATCCCGAGCGTGCGGAAGGCAAAATCGTTCACCGCCGAGACGGCTTCGCTCATCAGGCCCTGATTCCAGTAGCGCTCCGCGAGCCAGAAGCCGCGGTTGCCGTTCGCATCGTCCGACCCGGGGCGAAAGCGAATATTCCCGATCGCCTCGCCGTCACCGCCGCGCAGCACCAGCATCCAGTTATAGATCTCCTCTCCCGCGGCGACCTTCTCCAGCTCCCTCGTAATGAAAGTCTCCGCCCCGTCCTCCGGATATGGCCAGGGAACAACCGACGCGAGATGCTGGATGATGTTCCAGTTGTTGAAATGGCGCTGGATCGCCGGCGCATCCGACAGCGCGAGCGGCCGCAAGATCAGTCGCTCCGTCTGCAGCGTCGGCGTTTTGGTTATTTCTGGCATTTCGGGCACCAAAAGGTCGAGCGGCCGTTCTGGACGAAGCGCCGCACGATTCCACTGCAACGGGCGGTCTGGCACTTCTCGCCTTCGCGGTCATAAACCTGAAAGGAATGTTGGAAGTAGCCAAGCTCGCCCGAGGTCAGCCGATGATCGCTGATCGAGGAGCCGCCGGCCTTGATCGCCTGATTGAGCACCGAGTGAATCGCATCCACGAGCCGCCCGGCGTGATCGGTCGGCTCGCCCTTTTTTGTCGCCAGTGTCGCCGCCAATCGGCGCGGCGACAGATGCGACCGGAATAGCGCTTCGCAGACATAGATATTGCCGAGCCCTGCGACCACGCGCTGGTCGAGCAGCGCGGCCTTCAAGCTGGTCTTCTTGTTGAAGCATGAATGCGCCAGCATCGCGGCACCGAATTCGTTGCCGAGTGGCTCCGGGCCGAGGCCTTTTAACAGCGGCTCGTCCTCCA
The DNA here is from genome assembly GCF_018596315.1 of Bradyrhizobium sp. SRL28. Lineage (GTDB taxonomy): Bacteria > Pseudomonadota > Alphaproteobacteria > Rhizobiales > Xanthobacteraceae > Bradyrhizobium. The sequence continues at coordinate 65,038 of NZ_JAHEAG010000004.1, forward strand.
GCGCGTTGCGGGCGATGATCTTCATGTAACCGAAGCGGCGCGGATCGTTGAACACGATCGCCGCGCCCGATGACATGTGAAACACGACATGATCGTGCGCGCGGTCCTCGCTGCGCGGATGGTGGAATTGGCCGGGCCTGTCGTTGTGGCCCCCATCGAGCACCCGGAACGAGCCGGACATGCCCAGATGCATCAAAAGCACGTCGCCGGAGCCGAGATCGGCCATCAGGTATTTGGCGCGGCGGCCGAGACCTGTCACGGTCTGACCCTCCAGCCGGGCGATAAAATCTTTTTGAAAGGGAAACCGCAAATCCTTGCGGCGGGCTTCCGCTTTGAGGATTTTCGACCCCTCCATGGCGGGCTGCAGGCCGCGGCGGACGGTCTCAACTTCAGGCAATTCAGGCATGCAGGCATTCACCTTATGGAGGTGACGTGATAGCGCCATTGCGGCGGGCGCGCTATGGTCCGGTAATGGAGTAAATCTGATGGATCGGCCGGACCAAACCACCCATTTTGGCTTCAGGGACGTGCCCCTGGGCGACAAGCAGACGCTGGTGAACGACGTATTTCACAGCGTGGCGTCCCGCTACGACCTGATGAACGACCTGATGTCGGGGGGCCTGCACCGGGTCTGGAAAGACATCATGATCAATGCGCTGAACCCGCCGAAGGGCGATGCGCCGTTTGCGCTGCTCGACGTCGCCGGCGGCACCGGCGATATCGCCTTCCGCGCGGCCAAGGCGGCGGGCGCGGGCTTTCATGCCACCGTCTGCGACATCAATACCGATATGCTCGAAGTCGGCCACAATCGCGCGCTGGCGCATCATCTCGACCAGCAGGTTTCCTTTGTCGAGGGTAATGCCGAGGCCTTGACGTTTCCGGACCGCTCCTTCGACGCCTACACCATTGCATTCGGCATCCGTAACGTGCCGCGGATCGATGCCGCGCTGCGAGAAGCCTATCGCGTCCTGCGGCCCGGCAGCCGATTTTTGTGCCTGGAGTTCTCCGCCGTCGACGTGCCCGGACTGGACAAGCTCTACGACTTCTTCTCGTTCAAGGTGATTCCGCCGCTCGGCCGCGCGGTCACGGGCGATGCGGAATCCTATCGGTATCTTGTTGAATCGATCCGGAAATTCCCCCGGCCCAATGTATTTGCCGAGATGATCCGCGACGCCGGCTTTTCGCGGGTGAAGTGGGAGAGCCTCTCCGGCGGCATCGTGGCGTTGCATTCGGGCTGGCGTTTGTGATTTCTGCGGCGACCCACATCGCGCGGCTGGTCCGCGCCGCTTACGTGTTCGCACGCGAGGGCGTGTTCGGTGTTGTCGATCCGAGTCTGGTGCCGCCACCTGGGCAGCTCGCACTGCGGCTGGCGCGGCTGATCGAACGGCCCGGCGCCAAATCCGGCCCGCGTTTGTCGCGCGCGCTGACGCGGCTCGGCCCCGCTTACCTCAAGCTCGGCCAGTTTCTGGCGACGCGACCCGACGTCGTCGGCGTCGCAATGGCGCGCGATCTGGAGGCCCTGCAGGACCGGCTGCCGCCATTTTCGCAAGCCGAGGCGGAGGTCGTCATCGCCCTGTCGCTGGAACGCCCTCTGGCAAAAGCCTTTGTCAGCCTCGGGCCGCCGGTCGCCGCCGCTTCCATCGCGCAGGTGCATCGCGCCGAGATCGAGCGCGACGGCGTACGCCAACAGGTCGCGGTGAAAGTGCTCCGGCCCAACGTCGCCTCACGTTTCCGCCGCGATCTCTCTGATTTCTTCTTTGTCGCGCACAATGCCGAAGCGCATTCGGCCGAAGCGCGGCGGCTGCGGCTGATCGAGGTCATCAACACGATGTCGCGCTCGGTCGCGATGGAGATGGACCTGCGGCTGGAGGCGGCCGCGTTGTCCGAGATGGCGGAGAACACAAGCGACGATCCGGATTTCCGCGTGCCGACCGTCGACTGGGACCGCACCACCCACAACGTGCTGACGATGGAGTGGATCGACGGCATCGCGCTGAACGACCATGCGCGCCTCGCAGCGTCGCATGTCGACCTGCCCGATCTCGGGCGCAAGGTGATCCAGAGTTTTTTGCGCCACGCGCTGCGCGACGGCTTCTTCCATGCCGATATGCATCCCGGCAATCTGTTTCTCGACGATGCCGGCCGGCTGGTCGCCGTCGATTTCGGCATCATGGGCCGGCTCGGCCTGAAGGAACGGCGTTTCCTTGCCGAGATTCTGCTGGGCTTCATCACGCGCGACTACCGCCGCGTGGCGGAAGTTCATTTCGAGGCCGGCTACGTGCCGGGCCATCACTCGGTGGAGAATTTCGCGCAAGCCATCCGCGCCATCGGCGAGCCGATCCATAATCGCACCGCCGAAGAAATCTCGATGGCGAAGCTGTTGACGCTTCTCCTTGAGGTCACCGGCCTGTTCGACATGCAGACGCGGCCCGAACTGATCCTGCTGCAAAAGACCATGGTGGTGGTCGAAGGCGTGGCGCGCGGCTTCGATCCCAAGCTCGATATCTGGAAGGTCGCCGATCCCGTGGTGCGCGAATGGATCGAGCGCAATCTCGGTCCCTTGGGCCGGGTTCAGGGCGCGATGACCGGCGCGGGCGAACTCGGCCGCGTGGCGACGAGCCTGCCGGCAATCGCCTCGCGGGCGGTTGCGGTGATCGAGAACATGGAGAAGATGACCCGGGAGGGCGTGACGCTGTCGCCGGAGTCGATTGCCGCCTTGGGCCGCGCCGAAGGCCGCAAGAGCCGCTGGCGGACGGTGGCGCTCTGGATCATCGCGGCGACCTTTATTGGAATTCTGGTCGCCATCCGGCAGCTATGATTGCAATGACAGCATGGATTTGCTATCATTGACAGCAGTCCTTGCTGGAGGCCGTCCATGGCCAGCCTGACCATCCGAAAACTCGACGACGCCATCAAGTCCTACCTGCGGCTCCGCTCGGCCCAGAACGGCCGTTCAGTCGAGGAGGAGGTTCGCGTCATCCTGCGCGAATATTGCGAGGGTAGCCCGGCGCCAACAGCTTCGTTGACCTCGCCGTCCGCTCCGGCTGAACGGCCTGTTGCCGAACGTGCAAACGCCGCTGGCCAGGCCAGCGTTACCCTGATCATCGGTGGTGGTATCGCCGCCTTCAAATCGATGGAACTGATCCGGCGGCTGAAGGAGCGGCACATTGACGTCCGCTGTGTGCTGACCAAGGCCGCGCAGCAATTCGTCACGCCGCTGTCCGCCAGCGCGCTGTCGCATGAGCGCGTCTATACCGATCTGTTCGACCCCGGCAGCGAATTCGACGCCGGTCACATCCGCCTCGCCCGCGAATGCGATCTGATTGTGGTGGCGCCGGCGACCGCCGATCTGATGGCGAAGATGGCGCAGGGCCACGCCGACGATCTCGCCAGCGCGATCCTGCTGGCGGCAGACCGCCCGATCCTGCTGGCGCCTGCGATGAACCCCCTGATGTGGAACAACGCCGCCACCCGCCGCAACGTGATGCAGCTTCGGCGCGACGGCATCCACATGATCGGCCCCAGCGCCGGCGAAATGGCTGAAGCCAACGAGGCCGGCATCGGGCGGATGTCGGAGGCGATCGAAATCGCAGCCGCCGTTGTCGACATTCTCCGCCCGCCGCGACCGCGTCCGCTCGCGGGCAAGCGCGTGCTGATCACGGCGGGACCGACGCATGAGGCGATCGACCCCGTGCGCTATATCGCCAACCGCTCCTCCGGCAAGCAGGGTTTTGCCATCGCCGCCGCCGCGCAGGCCGCGGCCGCCGATGTCACGCTGGTTTCCGGCCCGGTCGAATTGCGCGATCCCCCAGGCGTCACCGTCATCCGGGTGGAGTCGGCACGCGACATGCTGCATCGGGTGGAGGCTGCCTTGCCGGCCGATATCGCGATCTTCGCAGCCGCCGTGGCCGATTGGCGCGTCGCCAATGAAGGCGAGCAGAAGCTGAAGAAGACCGCTGCCGGCATGCCGCCGCTGCAACTGGTGGAAAACCCCGACATTCTCGCGACGATCTCGAAGCTGAAAGACAGGCGCCCGCCGCTGGTGATCGGATTTGCCGCCGAGACCGAGCATCTCATCGACAACGCCAAGGCCAAGATCGCGCGCAAGGGCTGCGACTGGATCGTCGCCAATGACGTTTCGCCCGCACTGGGGGTGATGGGCGGCGACCGCAACACCGTTCATCTGCTGACGCGCGACGGCACGGATATCGGCGTCGACGACATCAAGGTAGATTCCTGGCCAGTGATGACCAAAGAGCAGGTCGCGACCGAACTGGTGGCGAAGATTGCGAAAACCGTGGAGAAGAATTCGTGAGCGCGACCGTAAAAGTCGAAATCCGCCAACTGCCGCATGGCGAAGGTCTCGCGCTGCCGGCCTATCAGAGCGCAGACGCTGCCGGACTCGACCTGCTGGCCGCAGTTCCCGCGGACACGCCGCTGATCCTGCCCCCTGGAAGATATGTGATGGTGCCAACCGGGCTGACGATCGCACTGCCGTCAGGCTATGAGGCGCAGGTGCGGCCACGTTCCGGCCTTGCCGCCAAGCATGGCGTTACCGTCTTGAATTCGCCGGGCACGGTGGATGCGGATTACCGCGGCGAGGTCAACGTCCTCTTGATCAATCATGGCGATACGCCGTTCCCGATCCGGCGCGGCGAGCGCATCGCGCAGATGGTGATCGCGCCGGTCGTGCAGGCGCAACTGGTTCCGGTGGTGTCGCTTTCAGCAACCGATCGCGGCAGTGGCGGTTTCGGCTCGACTGGACGCTGAATCGTTGAGTAAATCCGCCTCCCAGCGGTAACCCGCGGAATTCTTCACAGCCATATTTGCGTTCACGGTCTGGACTCTTACCGGTCGAGTCCCGAAGGGGATACTCTCGACCCGATTCGTGCGGAGCGCGACCAAGCAAAGTGGGGTCCGGTTTTGCGTCCGGGCGCGCTCAATCCTATTAGTTGGCGCATAATCTCAACGCCAAACCGTTCACACTTTGGCGGATTTATGCGCTGGGGTAGTTCCGGGCCTGCAGTCGTGCGTTTTTGGGGCAAATAATGTCGGGCGTAGTCGCGGCGATGCGTCGAACCCTGCTGTCGTGCACCTCACTGGCGCGCCACGGCCTGATTGCGCTCGCCACCGCCCTCTCCATCTCACCGGAACCCGCGTTGGCCGCTGACTTGACCATCACACAGGCTATTTCGGCCTTGCTCGATCTCAATCACCAGGAATTCGCGGCGCTGACGACGGCGCTGTCGCTGCTCGGCTTTACCGTGGTGGCTGCGATCCTGCTGATGCGCACGCGCATTAAGGCCACCCGAACGGAACTCAACCTGCGCTCCGACATCGCCGACCTGCAGGTGCAGGCCGACCGGCTGCGCGCGCTCCTGTTCGCCGAGCCCCAGATCCTGATCGCCTGGGCGGCGGGTGACAACCGGCCCCAGATCAGCGGCGACACCTCGCTCCTCATCTCGCAAGACGCGCTGTCGAATTCGCCGCAGCGCATCCTCGCCTTTGGAACCTGGCTGCCGCCGGAACCGGCGCTGCAGATGGACCATGCGGTCGACGCGTTGCGCGAGGCCGGCGAAGGTTTTCTGCTCAATCTCGCTACCTCGAACGGCCGCGCCATCGAAGCGATGGGCCGGGCCATTGGCGGGCAAGCCATTGTGCGGATTCGCGAACTTGGCGGGTTGCGCCGGGACCTCGCCGAGTCCAATCTCCGCTACAGGACGCTTCTGGAGGAGACCGAGCTGCTGCGTGATTTCGCCGCCGCGGCGCCTTGGCCGATCTGGGCCAAGAGCGCAGAGGGCAATCTGCGTTACGCGAACGCGGCCTATGTGCGGGCTACTGAAGGCAAAAGCCTCGCGGAAACGATCCATCGCAACCTCGAACTGCTGGAGAACGACCAGCGCGCCGAGATGGGCCGGGTGCTGAACGACAATTCCACCTTCAGCGCGCGGCTGCCGATCGTGGTCGGCGGCGAGCGGCGCATCTATGATGTTCAGACGCTCAAGCTCGGCGGCGGCAGCGCCGGCATCGCCATCGATGCCAGCGAGGCGACCGCGTTGCGCGACGCGATGGAGCGGATGGCGGAAGCCCATCGGCGCACCCTCGACCAGTTGTCGTCGGGGGTTGCCGTGTTCGACGGCCAGCGGCGGCTTGCCTTCTACAACGAATCCTACCGGCGGCTGTGGGGGCTCGATCAGGCCTTCCTCGATTCCAATCCCGACGATTCAAGCGTGCTCGATCGCCTACGCGCGGCGCGCAAACTGCCGGAGCAACCGGATTTCCGGGCCTGGAAGGCCAAGCTGCACAAAGCCTACAGCACCGTCGAGCCGGAGAACTACACCTGGTTCCTGCCCGACGGCCGCGCTCTCAGCGTCGTCACTACGCCTAATCTCGAAGGCGGCGTCACCTATCTGTTCGACAATGTCACCGAGAGCCTCGATCTCGCACGGCGGTTCGACCGCCTGACCCGGGTTCAGCATGAGACGCTCGACAATCTGGCCGAAGCCGTCGCGGTGTTCGGCAGCAATGGCCGCGTGGAACTGTTCAATCCCGCTTTCGAGAAAATGTGGAAACTGTCGGCGGAAGCGCTGAAGGAGCAACCCCACATCGAGACCGTCGAAGCCTGGTGCAAGCCGCTGTTCGACGACGCGCTGACCTGGCGGGCGCTGCGCGAGGCGATCACCGCGATCGATAACCGGGTGCAGGTATCGCTGAAGCTCGAGCGCAAGGACGGCAGCGTGCTTGATTGCATGACCATGCCGCTGCCGGACGGCGCGACCATGCTGACCTTCCAGGACATCAGCGACACCGAAAATGTCGAGCGGGCGCTGCGCGAGCGCAACGAGGCGCTCGAGGCCGCCGACCAGATGAAGGTGGATTTCGTCCACCACGTCTCCTACGAACTGCGCGCGCCGCTCACCACCATCATCGGCTTTGCGCATTTCCTCAGCGACCCCTCGACCGGCCCGCTGACGCCGAAGCAGGCCGAGTATCTCGACTACGTCACCAAATCGACCAACGCGCTGCTTGCACTGACCAACAACATCCTCGATCTCGCCACCATCGATGCCGGCGCCATGAAGCTCGAGCTCGGCCCGGTCAACATTGAAAAAGCCATCCAGGCCGCCGCCGAGGGCATTCAGGACCGGCTGGCGACCGACCGCATCGAACTCAAGGTCGATATCGATTCTGACATCGGCAACTTCACCGGCGACGAGCGGCGCGTGGTGCAGGTGCTCTATAATTTGCTCGCCAACGCCGTCGGATTCTCGCCGCACGATGCCGCGGTCACGATCAGCGCGCGGCGGAACGAGCATCGCGTGATCTTCACCGTCAGCGATTCCGGCCCCGGCATTCCGGCCGACGTGAAGGACAAGGTATTCGACTGGTTCGAGAGCCACTCGCACGGCTCGCGTCACCGCGGCGCCGGCCTCGGCCTGTCGCTGGTGCGCTCGTTCGTCGAATTGCACGGCGGCAAGGTGCGCGTCGACTCGGTGGTCGGCAAGGGCACCACGGTCACCTGCGACTTTCCGATCGACCAGAACGCGCATCGCAACGCCGCCGAATGACCGCGCCAGCGACATTTACGGCAGCGCTGGCGAACGAGACGGCGACGGCGCATCTGATGGCCGACCTCGCGCTGCTGGTCGGTCCGGGCGACGTCATCACGCTCTCGGGCGATCTCGGCGCGGGCAAGACCGCGGCGGCGCGCGCCATGATCCGCTATCTCGCCAACGATTCCGCGCTGGAAGTGCCAAGCCCGACGTTCACGCTGGCGCAGAGCTACGATTTGCCGTTTCCGCTTCTTCACGCCGATCTCTACCGGATCAATGATTCGAGCGAGCTGGAGGAAATCGGACTGTCGCCGCTGCCGGAGGGCACGCTGGCGCTGATCGAATGGCCGGAACGCGCACCCGATGCGCTGCCCGAAGATCGCATCGCCATCGCCTTCAGCCATCGCCCGGCGCTCGGATCCACCGCGCGTGCCGCCGAAATCACCGGCCATGGCAAGGCGGCGGCGCAGGTGGCGCGATTGGAGGGCTTGCGCAAATTTCTCGCAGATGCCGGCTTCCTGGATGCCGCGCGCGAGCGCATGCCGGGCGACGCCTCGACGCGCTCCTATGCGCGGCTGATCCGCGACGACGGCACGTCGATCCTGATGAATTCGCCGCGCCGTCCGGATGGCCCGGCGGTCTACGAGGGAAAATCCTACAGCGCAGCGGTTCATCTCGCCGAGGATGTCAGGCCGTTCGTCGCCATCGACAATGGCCTGCGCGCGCACGGCTTCTCGGCACCCGCGATCCGTCATGCAGATCTCGATTCCGGTTTCCTGATCACCGAGGATTTCGGCAGCGCCGGCGTCATCGAAGGCGAACCGCCGCGGCCGATCATCGAGTGCTACGAGGCGGCGACCGACATGCTGGCGGAGTTGCATCGCAAAGCCCTGCCCGACACGGCGCCGCTGGAGCCGCAGGGCTCATACCAAATTCCGGTCTACGATATCGATGCCTGGCTGGTGGAGATCGGCCTGATGCTTGAATGGTATCTGCCGGATCGTGGCGCCGAAGTCAGCCAGCAGCAGCGCGAGGAGTTCGTCACGATGTGGCGAACGCTGTTGGAAAAGCCGGCGGCCGCGCCGCGAACCTGGGTGATGCGGGACTTTCATTCGCCCAATATCATCTGGCTCGGCGAGCGCACGGGGATCTTGCGCGTCGGGATCATCGACTTCCAGGATGCGGTGCTTGGCCCCGCGGCCTACGATCTGGTGTCGCTGCTGCAGGACGCGCGGCTCGACGTTCCCGAACAACTCGAATTGACGCTCTTGACCCGCTACATCAAGGCGCGCCGCGCTGCGGACAGTCAATTCGATCCGGCCAGCTTTGCCGAGCTTTACGCCATCATGTCGGCGCAGCGGAATACCCGCCTGCTCGGCACCTTCGCCCGGCTCAACCGGCGCGACGGCAAGCCGCAATATCTGCGCCACCACCCCCGGATCTGGACCTACCTGAACCGCTCGCTGGCGCACCCGGCGCTGGCGGCGTTTCGCGAATGGTATGCCGCCAACGTGCCGCCGCCGCTGTCCTGATTTACCTCCTGTTAGCCACCCCACACTTAATCTGGAACAGGCCATGCCGAGCCGGCGTGGCCCAGCCAGTTTTTGAGATGGGACGACGGCCATGGCGGGGGCGGAACGGCGCAAGGGAGATCGGGTCGTATTCGAGCGCGGCTTTGCGGCGCACATGATGGGCATCGACGGCACCTGGCGGCGCGACTGCGTGATGGAAGACGTCTCCGAGACCGGCGCCAAGCTGACGGTCGAAGGTTCGGTCGAGGGCCTGCACTTGAAGGAATTCTTCCTGCTGCTGTCGTCCACGGGGCTGGCCTATCGGCGCTGCGAGCTGGCCTGGGTCAATGGCGATCAGATCGGCGTTAATTTCCTGAAGCAGGGCGACAAGAAGAAGAAGGCGGCCAAGCGCGGGGCCGAGGACGCCGAAGTCTGAGATTTGGCCGCGCCGGCCGCCGTCGTACGGCCGTCATGTGCGGCCACTAAGGCCTCCTAGTTGCTGGTTCAAGCGAATCGCCGTGGTATGATCTGCGGCGCGATTTAATGGTTCGAGAAATTCCAAGAGCAATTCCAAGAATGTCCGTTACGCCCACCAAAGCCATGGTCCTTGCCGCCGGTCTCGGTCTGCGCATGCGCCCATTGACCGACCATATGCCGAAGCCGCTGGTGCGCGTGGCCGGCCAGCCATTGCTCGATCACGTGCTGGACAAGCTCGCCGGTGCCAGCGTCGCCGAGGCCGTGGTCAATGTGCATTACCTGCCCGACCAGATCATCCAGCACAGCGCGAGCCGCACCCGCCCCCGCATCATCATCTCCGACGAACGCGACGAGGTGCTCGGCACCGGCGGCGCGGTCGTGAAGGCGCTGCCCCTGCTCGGCAAGGAGCCGTTCTTCCACGTCAACGCCGACACGATGTGGATCGACGGCGTGCGGCCCAATCTGGAGCGGCTGGCCGAAACCTTCGATCCTGACCGGATGGACATCCTGCTGCTGATGGCACCGACCACGAGCAGCATCGGCTATGCCGGCCGCGGCGACTACGCCATGCTGCCGGACGGCGCGTTGCGCAAGCGGCGCGAACATCAGGTCGTGCCGTTCGTTTATGCGGGTGCGGCGATCATGTCACCGTCGCTGTTCGCCGATGCGCCCGCCGGCGAGTTTTCGCTGACCAAAATGTTCGACCGCGCCAACGAGCAGGAACGGCTGTTCGGCCTTCGGCTCGACGGCGTCTGGATGCACGTCGGAACCCCCGACGCGGTGCAAGCCGCGGAAGAAGCGTTTCTGGAAAGCGTGGCGTAATCCCGCTCTATCGTCGTCCCTGCGAACGCAGGGACCCATAACCACCGGCATTCATTGTTTAGACGGACGTCAGCCACCTCGCCTTGAGCGAGGGCGCAACGCGGTATGGGTCCCGGCTCGCGCTTCGCTTGGCCGGGACGACGGAGAGGTGGACATCCTCACCTCACCCGCATGACCTTCCCCTCTTCCCTCCCTATATTGCCCCTGACCTCGAATCAGGAAGCCCATGCGCGTCTTCAGCGTTCCCGTCTCCGTGCCGTTCCTGCGCACCGTCATCGCGGCGCTGGTCGACGGCCGGCTGGTCGAGGGATTCGAGGCGCGCAGGGATCCTCTTAATCTCGCAACGGCCACGCTCTATCTGCCGACCCGGCGCGCGGGGCGGCTGGCGCGGGAAATCTTTCTCGATGAATTGAAGACGGACGCGGCGATCCTGCCACGCATCGTGGCGCTCGGCGACATCGACGAGGACGAGCTGGCGTTTGCGGAAGGCTCCGAACAATTCAGCGGCGTGGCGCCGCTCGACCTTCCGCCAAGACTCGGTGAACTGGAGCGCCGCCTGACGCTGGCGCATCTGGTGGCGGCATGGGCGAAAAGCCCGGTGTCGGCGCCGCTCGTGGTCGGCGGCCCGGCATCGACATTGGCGCTGGCCGGCGATCTGGCGCGGCTGATGGACGACATGGTGACACGCGGCGTCGCCTGGGAAGCGCTCGACAAACTGGTGCCCGACCAGTTCGACAAATACTGGCAGCACTCGCTGGAATTCCTGCGCATCGCCCGCAAGGCATGGCCGGAACACCTGAAGGAAATCGGCAGGATCGAACCCGCCGAACGGCGCGACCGCCTGATCGAGGCGGAAGCCGCGCGCCTGACCGCGCATCATGAGGGGCCGGTGGTGGCCGCCGGCTCGACTGGTTCGATGCCGGCAACCGCGAAATTCCTCAACGCCGTGGCGGGCCTGAAGCTGGGCGCGGTGGTGCTGCCGGGGCTCGACACCGATCTCGACGAGGAAGCCTGGCAAACCATCGGCGGCGTCAGGGACGCGCAGGGCAAATTCACCACGCAGCCTTCATCGAACCATCCGCAATTCGCGATGCACGGTCTGCTGGATCGCTTCGGCATCAAGCGGAGCGACGTCGAAATCCTGGGTACGCCAGGTCCGCAAGGACGCGACGTGCTGGTCTCCGAGACGATGCGGCCGTCGAGCGCGACCGAACAATGGCACGACCGTCTGGTCCAGCCGGATGTCTCGCGAAGGATCGCAGGCGGCATGGCGAAGCTTGCCGTCGTCGAAGCACCCAACTCGGAGATGGAGGCGCTGGCGATCGCGGTGGCGATGCGCGAGGCGCGGCATCTGAACAAATCGGCGGCGCTGGTGACGCCGGATCGCGCGCTGGCGCGGCGGGTGATGGCGGCGCTGAGGCGCTGGAATCTCGAATTCGACGATTCAGGCGGCGACGCGCTGATGGACACGCCAAGCGGCATTTTTGCCCGCCTCGCCGCGGCAGCAGCCAGCAAGGGGCTGGAGCCGCCGACCTTGCTCGCGCTGCTGAAACATCCGCTGTTTCGGCTCGGCGGCGCATCCGGCGCGTTCAAGCACGCCATCGAGACCCTCGAACTGGCGCTGCTGCGTGGCACCCGGCCGCAGGCAGGAACGGCCGGCCTGGCGCGCGACTTCGATCGTTTCCGCGTCGAACTCACGAAGCTCCGGAGCCATGAGACCTCGTCGCTTCACGGCTCCGAGCCGCGCGCGAAATTAAGGGACCACCAACTCGACCAGGCGCAGGCGCTGATCGCGGCGTTGCAGAAGGCGCTGTCGCCGCTGGAAATCATGGGCTCGTCAAAACCGTTCGATTTCGCCGAACTGGCGCAACGCCATCGCGAAACGCTGATTGCGCTGTCGTCAGATCAAAACGGCGTTGCCGTCGCCTTCGAGGAAGCGCAAGGCGCTGCGCTATCAGCGGCATTCGACGACCTGCTCGCCGAGCAAAAGCCGAGCGGCCTGATGGTCCAGCTCGGCGATTACCCTGATGTGTTCCAGACCGCCTACGCCGATCGCATGGTGCGGCGGCCGGAATCGTCGAGCGCGCAACTGCACATCTACGGACAGCTCGAAGCGCGGCTGACCGAATCCGACCGCGTCATCCTCGGCGGATTGGTCGAGGGCGTATGGCCACCGGCGCCGCGGGTCGATCCCTGGCTCAGCCGGCCGATGCGCCATGAACTCGGCCTCGATCTGCCGGAGCGGCGCATCGGCCTCTCCGCACACGATTTTGCGCAGTTGCTGGGAACGGACGATGTGATCCTGACCCATTCGGCCAAGGTCGGCGGTGCGCCGGCTGTCGCCTCGCGCTTTCTGCACCGCTTGGAGGCTGTCGCCGGCGAAGCGCGCTGGGATGCGGCGAAAGCCGCGGGAGAAAATTACGTCCGCTTCGCCGCCGAACTGGACCAGCCCGACGCGGTCGAGCCGATCGAGCAGCCCGCGCCGAAACCGCCCGTCGCGACACGACCGACAAAACTGTCGGTCACGGCGATCGAGGACTGGCTGCGCGATCCCTATACGATCTACGCGAAATATATCCTGCGGCTCGATCCGCTCGACCCCGTCGACATGCCGCTGTCGGCGGCCGATCGCGGCTCGGCGATCCATGACGCGCTCGGCGAGTTCACGCAAAAATTCGCCGACGCGCTTCCCGCGCAGCCCGCGCTGGTGCTGCGTGACATCGGTGAAAAATATTTTGCGCCGCTGATGGAGCGTCCCGAGGCGCGGGCGCTGTGGTGGCCGCGGTTTCAGCGCATCGCCGCATGGTTTGCCGACTGGGAGCTGGCGCGGCGCGGCGAGATCGAGAAAATTGCCGCCGAGATCCGGGGCGAGATCAAGATTCCGCTCGACAACGAGCGCATCTTCACGCTGTCGGCGCGCGCAGACCGGATCGAGCAGCGCCATGACGGCAGCTTCGCGATCCTCGATTACAAGACCGGCCAGCCGCCGACCGGCAAGCAGGTGCGCATGGGCCTGTCGCCGCAACTGACGCTGGAGGCCGCGATCCTGCGCGAGGGTGGCTTTGAGAATATCCACGCCGGTTCATCCGTCGGCGAACTCGTCTATGTCAGGCTCAGCGGCAACAATCCGCCCGGCGAGCAGCGCTCGCTGGAGCTGAAAATCAGGAACAACGATACGCCGCAGCGGCCGGACGAAGCGGCCGACTACGCTCTTGAACAGCTTGAAGCGCTGATCCGCAAATTCGAGAACGAAGAGACGGCCTACACGTCGCTGAACCTGTCGATGTGGTCGAACCGCTACGGCGCCTATGACGATCTTGCCCGGATCAAGGAATGGTCGGCGGCCGGCGGACTGGGGATCGAGGAATGGTGAAGGCTGCCCGCATCATTCCTCCCAATGTGCGCGACACGCAGGCGCGCGCGTCCGATCCGACGGCGTCCTCGTTCGTCTCGGCCAATGCCGGATCGGGCAAGACGCATGTGCTGGTGCAGCGCGTGATCCGGCTGCTGCTCAGTGACGTGCCGCCGGAAAAGATTCTCTGCATCACGTTCACAAAAGCTGCCGCCGCCAACATGGCGGAGCGCGTGTTCACCACCCTCGGCCATTGGGTGACGCTCGACGACGACGCACTGGATGCGGCGATCCGCGAGGCCGGCATTCCGCATCCAAGCGCACGCTTGCGCAAATCGGCGCGCAAACTGTTCGCCTGCGCGCTGGAGACCCCGGGCGGACTGAAGGTGCAGACCATCCACGCGCTGTGCACGCGGCTACTGCAGCAATTCCCTTTCGAGGCCAATGTGCCGGCGCGGTTTGCCGTCCTCGATGACCGCGACCAGAACGAGATGATGGAGCGCGCCAATCTCGGCGTTTTCCTCGAGGCGTCGCGCAATCCCGACAGCGCGACGGGCCGCGCGCTCATGACGGCGATGGCGAGCGCCGCCGACGTCACCTTCAAGGACGTGGTGCGCGAGGCCTGCCTCAGCCGCGATCACTTCATGGCATGGACGGACGCCGCCGGCAGTGCGCATGCCGCGGCCGCGCAGATCTCGGCTGCGCTCGGCGTGAATCCCGACGATCGGATCGAGGATGTCGAACATGACATCGTCGACGGACCCAACCTGCCGCGATCGCGATGGCAGGACGTCGCCCTGGTTCTGGAAACCGGAAGCAAGACCGATCAGGACCAGGCGTCGCGGCTGCGCGGTGCGCTGATGTTCACTGGCGCTGCGCAGGTGGACGAGTATCTCGGCGTATTCCTCACCGAGGCCGATCGCACACCCCGTAAATCGGTGGTGACGAAGAAATTCTGTGACAACAATCCGGCCATAGGCCGGCTGATTGAGTCGGAAGCCCGCCGAATCCTTCCCCTGATCGAACGCCGCCGCGCCGTGGTGGCCCGCGACCGCACCGAGGCGCTGCTTCATATCGCGACCGCTGCAGCGGCCAATTATCGCCGCGAGAAGCAGGAACGCGGCCTGCTCGACTATGACGACCTGATCGACAAGACGCTGGAAATGCTCGACCGCGTCTCCTCGGGCTGGGTGCATTACAAGCTCGACCGCGGTGTCGATCATGTGCTGATCGACGAGGCGCAGGATACCAGCCCCCGGCAATGGGACATCGTCGCGCACATCATCTCCGAATTCACCTCGGGCGCAGGCGCACGCGATGGCGTGGTGCGAACGGTGTTCGCGGTCGGCGACGAGAAGCAGTCGATATTTTCGTTTCAGGGCGCAGCGCCACGCGAATTCGACCTGCGCCGCCGCGCATTGCAAAGAAAGTTCGAGGGCGCCGGACTGAAGTTCGATCCGGTGTCCTTTACCTATTCGTTCCGGTCAGGACCGGAAATCCTGCATGCGGTCGATCAGGTGTTTCGCGAGCAGGATATCTTTCGCAGCATCCATGCAGTCGACATCGGCAATCCAATCCATCACGCGCTGGCCGATGCCGGCCCGGGCCAGATCGATCTCTGGGAACTCGCTGAGACCGACGACCGGCAGGACATCGAAGGCTGGCGCGCGCCGTTCGACGGCGTCGCCGCGACCAGCCCCGAAGTAAAGCTTGCCCGGCGCATTCAGGCCGAGATCAAGACGCTGGTCGGCAGCGGTGTGATGACCGGCAGCAAAGGCGACCGCCGGCCGCTGCGCTATGGCGACATGTTGGTGCTGGTGCGACGGCGCGGCAACGCGTTCGACGCCGTGATCCAGGCGCTGAAGCACGCCGGCATCCCCGTCGCCGGCGCCGACCGCCTCAAGCTGACCGAGCACATCGCAATCATCGACCTGATGAACCTCGCTGATGCGCTGCTGCTGCCGCAGGACGATCTGGCGCTCGCGGTTGCGCTGAAGAGCCCGCTGTTCGGCCTTGGCGATGACGATTTGTTCAAGATCGCCTGGCAGCGCAAGGGATCGTTGCGCGCGGCATTGGCTGAGCGCGCCGCGGCCGACGGACGGTTGCGGGATGCGCTGTGGCGGCTCGAACAGTGCGAACGTCGCTTTGCAAGCGAAACGCCGTTCGCTTTCTATGCCTGGCTGCTCGGCGGTGATGGTGGCCGCGCGCGAATCCTGCGGCGGCTCGGACACGAGGCAAACGACGCGCTCGATGAGTTTCTGGAGCTGGCGCTGAACTACGAACGCAAGGCGCCGGCCTCGTTGCAGGGTTTTATGGCGTGGCTGCGCACGGCGGACCTGGAAGTGAAGCGCGACATGGAAATTTCGCGCGACGAGGTCCGCGTCATGACCGTGCATGGCGCCAAGGGACTGGAGGCTTCCGTCGTCTTCCTGGTGGACACCACGACGTCGCCCTCGGATACGCAGCGGCTAAAACTGATCAACCTGCCGCAGGGCAATGCCGATCCGCATGCTCCGGGTGTGGTGGTCTGGGCCGGCCGCAAGGCCGAGGATCCGCCGGCAGTTGTCGCGGCGCGCGCGGCAATGATCGGCGATACCGAGGATGAATACCGCCGCCTGCTCTATGTCGCGATGACGCGCGCGGCAGACCGCCTGATCGTCGGCGGCTGCCTGCCCGGCAACATGAGGAGCGTCCGGCCGCTGTCCTGGTACGATCTGATCACCAAGGGGCTCGCCGGTTCCACGTTGCAGCTTCAGGAGATCGAGACCGCGATAGGCCGGGTGAAGCGCTATACACGCCCCGAGGAGACCGCGCTGCCGGCCGCTCCCGCTGCGGCGCCGTCCCCGCCGGCGCCGATGGTGCTGCCCAACTGGCTGCTGACACCGGCGCAGCCTGAGATTTCCCCGGAAAGCCCGTTGCGGCCCTCGGACCCCGCCGACAGCGAGCGCCATCCGGTGCGCACGGCCGAATCGCTCACACAGCGCGCCCGCGCCCTGCAGCGCGGTACGCTGGTACACCGGCTCCTGCAATCGCTGCCCGATATCGCCGCCGAGCGCCGCCGCGAGGCCGCGCTGGCCTATCTGGCCCGCAATGCCGATGGCTGGACTGACGAGGAACGGCAGGCGCTGGCCGAAAGCACGCTGGCCTTGATTGCGGATGCGCGTTTCGCGCCGGTGTTCGCGCCGGGCAGCCGGGCCGAAGTCTCGATCGTCGGGCGACTGGAGCGGCCGGGCGGCCGGCCGGCGCTGGTATCCGGGCAGATCGACCGCCTCGTGGTCACCGACAGCGAGGTCCTGATCATCGATTTCAAGACCAACCATGCCCCGCCGGGCCGGCCTGACGAGGCGCCGAGGGGCTATGTCCGCCAGCTCGCGCTGTACCGGGCGGTGCTCGCCAAGCTTTATCCCCAGCTGCCGGTTCGAGCTGCACTGCTTTGGACCGAAACCGCTGAATTAATGGAGATTTCCACCCCCCTACTGGAGGCGGAGCTGGCATCCATCATCTCGGCGTGACCCGTGCTTGACCCGGCAGGATCGCGTTCATAGGTTTGATCCTATCATCCCGGGCGCGATTCTCATCCCGCGCCCCTTAATTTCTAACTGAACGAGGTAATTCCCATGGCCGTTGGCAAGGTTTCTGACGCCGATTTCGAAGCCGAAGTGCTCAACGCGACCGGGCCGGTGGTCGTCGATTTCTGGGCCGAATGGTGCGGCCCCTGCCGCATGATCGCCCCCGCCCTCGACGAGATTTCCGGCGCCATGGGTGACAAGGTCAAGATCGTGAAGCTGAACGTCGACGAGAGCCCGAAGACGGCCTCGAAGTACGGCGTGATGTCGATCCCGACCCTGATGATCTTCAAGGGCGGCGAGATGGCCTCCCGCCAGGTCGGCGCCGCGCCGAAGGCGAAGCTGCAGCAGTGGATCACCGCTGCGGTGTGATCGGATTTCAATTTGCTGATTGTGAAACGGCCGGCGAATAGCCGGCTGTTTTGTTTTTGCGGCGAATGATTGCGTAGCCCGGGTGGAGCGAAGCGTAACCCGGGACTCTCTGTTCGCGGCGCGACTGTCCCGGATTGCGCTTCGCTCCATCCGGGCTACGAATTCTTCAGCCGATCCAACCCGTCGCCAGCGCGTGCGCCAGTTCGGCCTGGCCGTTCCGCCGCGCCAGCGCAGCCATCACCTCATGATCATACGGCACATGCCGAAACGTGAAGCGCCAGGCGCCGTCGGCGAATTCGAGGATGGCGTAGCGCGCGTCGGGCGTACCGGCTTCGATGACATGCGGAAACGGATGAGTATCGCGATAGCCGGGTGAACCGACGCTGCCGGGATTGACGATCAATCGGCCATCGCGAAGCCTGACTGCGCGGGCGAGATGCGTGTGCGCGCAGAGAATCAAGGACTGCGTGATCTCGTGCGCGCGTTCCTCGATCGCATCCAGCGACGACATCCGCACGGTGCCGTCAGGCAGAACCGTCTCCAGCCAATAGGCTTCGTCATGGCTTGGCGTCGCGTGACAGAGAAAAACCTGATCGCGAAACACGGCGGTCTTTGGCACCGCGCGCAACCAATCGAGATGGCGCTGTTCGAGCTGCGCATGGGCGGGGCGATCCCATGATCCCATCTTCTTCGGTGGCCGATCGATCAGATAGCGATCATGATTGCCGAGCACGTGAACGGCATCGAGCGCCATCAGCACGTCCATGGTTCGCCGCGCGTCGAGCGGCCCGCTCGCCATGTCGCCGAGATTGACGATGTCGCTGATTCCTTCCGCGCGGATATCGGCCAGCACGGCTTCCAGCGCGAGATAGTTTCCGTGTACATCGGCAATGGCGGCAAAACGCATGCTAATTCTCAATTCCAGCTTTCGACGAGTGACGTCATGCAATGCAAAAAAATGCTATGGCGATCTACCTCATTTGGGTGAGGCCATCCTGCAACATACCCCTTCGGTAATGTGGCGGAACCCGGGTTCCGACTCGCGGGGTCCACGCGTCTTGGCTAGAATTTGAAATTACCGGGGCTGGAGAATTCATAAGCAATCGATATTTTTTCCCGGGCGGCCGCTGGAAGTAATTTCAGCGGCCATTTCATTTTCTTCGGACTAATTTTCTTCGCACGCTATCCCGGCGGCGTGCCGTTGATCGCAAGCACGTGGCCGGCGAGATAGAGCGAGCCGGTGATCAGGATGCGCGGCGGCACTTCGTAAGCCAGCCGCGACAGCGCATGTAGTGCGGCTTCGATACTTGCAGCATTTTCCACGCGCATACCGAGCGCGCGCGCTGCATCCGCAAGGCGATCCGGCGGCATCGCGTTGTCGCGGCCGGGAATCGCCACCGAAACGATGTGCCGTGTCAGGCCGGCGAAATTGGCGAGGAATGCGCCTGCATCCTTGTTCGCCATCATGCCCGCGATCACCACCAGCGGACGCGACACCCGCTCCTCGAGATCGCCGAGCGCTGCCGCAGCGACGCGGCCGCCTTCTGCGTTGTGCCCGCCATCGAGCCAGATCTCGCAACCCTTGGGTCCCTGATCGAACAGCGCGCCCGCGACCAGGCGCTGCATCCGCGCCGGCCATTCGGCATTGACGATGCCGGCCTCGAATGCCGGCATCCCGATTTTGAACGCCTCGATCGCCCGCAGCGTCGCAATCGCAAGACCGGCATTGTCGAACTGATGCCGTCCGAACAGCCTTGGCGCCGCAAGATCCATCAGGCCGCGCTCGTCCTGATAGACCAGCCGCCCGCGCTCGACGCCGACATGCCATTGCTGTCCCGCCGTATGCATCGGCGCGCGCATGCGCTTCGCCTGCGCCTCGATCACCGACATCGCCTCCGGCGCTTGCTCGGCGCAAATCACCGGCGCGCCGCGCTTGATGATGGCGGCCTTCTCGCCGGCGATCGCGGTCAGCGTGCTGCCAAGGAATTCCATGTGATCCATGCTGACTGGCGCAATGACGGTCGCGATCGGCCTGTCGATGACATTGGTGGCGTCGAGCCGCCCGCCGAGGCCGGTTTCCAGCAGCACGACATCGGCCTCATGCTCCGCGAACAGGCAGAACGCCGCCGCGGTCTCCATCTCGAAAATCGTGATCGGCTCGCCCGCATTGACCTGTTCGCAGTGCTCCAGCACCCGGCGCAACTCGGCATCATCGGCCAGCTTGCCGCCGCCCTTCTCGCCGATGCGGAAGCATTCGTTGATCCGCACCAGATAGGGCGAGGTGTAGACGTGCACACGCAGGCCTGCGGCCTCGAGGATCGCGCGCAGGTAGGCGATGGTCGAACCCTTGCCATTGGTGCCCGCGACATGGATCACCGGCGGCAACACGGCTTCCGGATGATCGAGCCGCGCCAGCAGGCGGTGCATGCGATCGAGGCTGAGATCGATGCGCTTCGGATGCAAGGCAGCCAGCCGCGCGATCAATTCACCGAGCGGCTGGGAGTTGGCGGCAGGTAGATTCACGCGTGGGGCGCAGCCGGCACGGCTTCCGGTGCCAAGACGATCTGGGCCGGGTCCGTGACCTGCGGCGCGGGCTTTGAAGCGACGTCGAGCGCCGGCGATTTGGTCAAGAGCCGGCACAGCCGCGCCAGCGTCGGACGCATCTCGTGGCGATGCACGACCATGTCGATCATGCCGTGATCGAGCAGATATTCGGCGCGCTGGAATCCTTCCGGCAGTTTCTCGCGGATGGTCTGCTCGATCACGCGCGCGCCGGCGAAGCCGATCAGCGCGCCGGGCTCGGCGATCTGCACGTCGCCCAGCATGGCATAGGACGCGGTGACGCCGCCGGTGGTCGGATTGGTCAGCACCACGATGTAAGGCAGCTTCGCTTCCCGCAGCATCTGCACGCCGACGGTGGTGCGTGGCATCTGCATCAGCGACAGAATGCCTTCCTGCATCCGCGCGCCGCCCGACGCCGCGAACATGATGAACGGTGATTTCTTCTCCACCGCAAGCTCGAGCCCGCGCACGATCGCCTCGCCCGCGGCCATGCCGAGCGACCCGCCCATGAAATCGAAATCCTGCACCGCGACGACGACGCCGGCGCCCTCCAGCTTGCCGTAGCCGACCTTGATGGCGTCGTTCAGCCCGGTCTTGGCGCGAGCGTCCTTGATGCGGTCGACATATTTGCGTTCATCGCGGAATTTGAGCGGATCGGCCATCACTTCCGGCAGCGCGATATCGTACCAGGTCTCGTTGTCGAAGATCGACTTCAGCCGCGCCACCGCGCCCATGCGCATGTGGTAGTTCGAGCCGGGGATGACGAACTGGTTGGCCTCGACGTCCTTGTAGAATACGAGCTGCCCGGAATCCGGGCACTTGATCCACAGATTCTCCGGCGTCTCGCGGCGCAGGATGTTGCGGATCTTCGGCCGGACGACATTGGTGAGCCAATTCATGTTTCGCTCCGAAATGCGGTTAACGCATCAACTGAATCATATGGCGATTCGGACCTAGCCCGGCAAGCCGTCCCAATTGTGGCTTATTCGGCGGCCTGTTTCGCTCCCCGCACACCCTGCGCCAGCGCGGACACCAGATCGGCGACGGCGCCGACGGTTTTCGGGGTCGCGCGCCCCTCGCTATCGAGGCTGGCGCGGAGCGCATCGACCAGTGCGGTGCCGACCACGGCGCCATTGGCATTCTCCGCGATCGCCCGCGCCGCATCCGGCGTGCGGATGCCGAAGCCGACGCAGACAGGCAATTTGGTATGCCGCTTGATGCGGGCGACGGCTTCGCCGACCGCCGTGGAATCGGCGCTGGCGCTGCCGGTGATCCCGGTAATGGAGACGTAATAGACGAAGCCCGACGTGTTCGCGAGCACCGCGGGCAGGCGCTTGTCGTCGGTGGTCGGCGTCGCCAGGCGGATGAAATTGAGCCCCGCCTTCATCGCCGGAATGCAAAGCTCGGTGTCTTCCTCGGGCGGCAGGTCGACGATGATCAGCCCATCGACACCGGCGGTCTTCGCATCGTTAAGGAATTTATCGACGCCGTAGATGTAGATCGGATTGTAGTAGCCCATCAGCACCAGCGGCGTGGCGTTGTCGTCCTTGCGGAAGCCGCGGACCATCTCCAGCGTCTTCTTCAGGGTCATGCCGGCCTTCAGCGCACGCAGGCCCGCCGCCTGGATCGACGGCCCGTCGGCCATCGGATCGGTAAACGGCATGCCGATCTCGATGATGTCGGCGCCCGCCTTCGGCAGCGCCCTGAGAATGTTGAGCGAAGTCTTTGGATCGGGATCGCCGGCCATCAGGAAGGTGACGAACGCCGAACGGCCCTGCTTGGCGAGTTCGGCAAATCTTGCATCGATGCGGGTGGTCACTTCTTCCTGCCCTTCAGAATTTCCGTGATCTGCGGAATGTCTTTGTCGCCGCGGCCGGAAAGATTGACAACCATCAGGTGATCCCGCGGACGCTTTGGCGCGAGCTCCATCACCTTGGCGATCGCGTGCGCCGGCTCCAGTGCCGGAGGAATGCCTTCAAGCCGCGTCAGCAACTGAAACGCCGCGAGCGCTTCCTCGTCGGTCGCGGAGAGATAATTGACCCGGCCGGTTTCGTGCAGCCAGGAATGCTCCGGGCCGATGCCGGGATAATCCAGCCCTGCCGAAATCGAATGCGCGTCCTGGATCTGGCCGTCCTCGTCCATCAAGAGATAGGTGCGGTTGCCGTGAAGGACGCCGGGACGGCCGCCGGCGATCGAGGCGGCGTGGAGCTGTGTCAACCCATGCCCCGCCGCTTCGACACCGAAAATCTCGACGGAGGGATCGTCGAGGAACGGATGAAACAGGCCCATCGCATTGGAGCCGCCGCCGATGCAGGCCACCAGCGAATCCGGCAGGCGGCCCTCGGCCTCCTGCATCTGCTTGCGCGTCTCGTCGCCGATCACGGACTGGAAGTCGCGCACCATCATCGGATAGGGATGCGGACCGGCCACCGTGCCGATGCAGTAGAACGTGTTGTGCACGTTGGTGACCCAGTCGCGCAGCGCGTCGTTCATCGCGTCCTTCAGGGTACGCGCGCCGGATTGAACGGGAACCACCTTGGCGCCCAGCATTTCCATGCGGATCACGTTTGGCTGCTGCCGCTCGACATCGACCGCGCCCATATAGACCACGCATTCGAGCCCGAACCGCGCGCATAGCGTCGCGGTGGCGACGCCGTGCTGACCGGCGCCGGTCTCGGCGATGATGCGCTTCTTGCCCATGCGGCGCGCGACCATGATCTGGCCGAGCACATTATTGACCTTGTGCGAGCCGGTGTGATTGAGCTCCTCGCGCTTGAAATAGATTTTTGCACCGCCGAGATGCTCGGTCAGTCGCTCGGCGAAATAAAGCGGCGACGGCCGGCCGACATAGGTCTTGAGGTAGCCGTTCATCTCCGCCTGAAACGCCGGATCGGCCTTGGCGTCGGCATAGGCCTTTTCCAGTTCGAGGATCAGCGGCATCAGCGTCTCGGCGACGAAGCGTCCGCCGAAAATGCCGAAATGCCCGCGCTCGTCGGGGCCGGTGCGGAATGAATTGGGCAGGTTTGGATTCATCGGACCATCAATTCTTCGGTGGCGCGCGCAGCGCGAATAAAATTGCGGATCATCTCCGGATCCTTGACACCGGGCGCGCTTTCGACGCCCGACGATACATCGACGCCACCGGCGCGGGTGACGCGGACCGCCTCCGCGACGTTGTCGGCGGAAAGCCCGCCCGAGACCATGAAAGGCAGTTGGAGATCGAGCTTTTCCAGAACGTGCCAGTCGAACACGGCTCCCAACCCGCCGGGGCGGGTGGCGCCCTTCGGCGCGCGGGCGTCGAACAGGATGCGGTCGGCCACGCTCGCATAGCCCGGCAGAACGGCGAGATCGGCTGACGTTTCGACCGCAATTACCTTCATGACCGGCAGTGCGAACTTCGTCTTGATGTCGCGTACGCGCGCGATGGTCTCCTTGCCGTGCAACTGCAGCAGGTCCGGCCGCAGCGTCTCGACGATGTTTTCGAGCGTCGCGTCGTCGGCATCGACCGTCAGCGCCACCTTGGCGGCGCGGCCCTTGGCCTGCTGGCCGAGTTCCCGCGCGGTCTCGAGGCTGAGGTGGCGCGGCGACGGGGAGAAGAACACGAATCCCACCATGTCGGCGCCCGCCTCGAGCGCGGTGTCGAGCGTCTCGCGCGTGGACAGGCCGCAAATTTTGACGAGCAGGGGCATGGTCTCTCAGGGGCGGATCCAGGCCGCCAGGGCAAATTGGAACAAGCTGACGGGGCGGGTTCTACAACGTCGCGCCCTGCTTGTCTCGCCCTGTGGCCCCATAGATACCGTACTGGGACGGTGCCGGAAGCCGCTGCTGATCGGCCCGGGAAACCGCCGCCGCAGCCCGTAGATCGGCCGTCTCCGCCCTCGCCCGGCGGGCGTCCGCCTCGTGCTGGCGCGCCGCGCGGCGCCAGTGGCGCTGGCGGAGCCAGGTCGCCATTCCGCCCGCCGCCACCCCCAGAATGGCCACCGCAATGATCACGGCGAACAGCGGCATCGACACCGCGATCGCCGGATCGGTCGAATTGAAGGGATCGAACGACACCGTCACGAAATGGCGGTTGGCGACGGCAAAGACGATGAAGATGAGGCCCAAGGGAATGACGACCAGCGCCGTGAAAAACTTTCGCATGACCATCTCTCGTGGTGATGGAGAACGGCAGGGATGAAACCTGCAACACGGCTACAAATCGTTAAGACCGTGGAGTCTTTTATTTGACGCGTTTTCTTTACGCGAACCGGGTCCACTTCGCTTGAAAACGCTACGTTACGCGCCGGCCTCGGGCGAGCTTTCGTCGCGGTTCAGCCGCTCGCGCATTTCCTTGCCGGTCTTGAAGAACGGCACGCTCTTCTGGTCGACCGGCACATGGGCGCCGGTGCGAGGATTGCGCCCTGCGCGCGCCGGGCGATGCTTGACCGAGAAAGCGCCGAAGCCGCGCAGCTCGACACGGTCGCCGCGCGCCAAGGCAGCGACGATCTCGTCGAGGATCGCGTTCACAATGTTCTCCACATCCCGCTGATAGAGGTGCGGGTTGTGCTCGGCGATGCGCTGAACAAGTTCGGATTTAATCATCGAAGTTGGGATCCGGGGTCGTGCGGATATCCATTTCCGTGAAAATACCTTGAACTGTCAAGACGCTAAATCACTTATGGGCAACGCGAAATGCGGCGACAAGCGGCCCGGAGGGGGTTTGTGACGACACCCGCGGTGCGGGAGAATGTGGCGAAGCGCAGCCGGTGCGGCTCAATTGGCGGCTGCGGGGCGCCACAGCGCCAACATGCCGTCGAGTGAGAGCTGATCGACCGCCTGGGCGACGCCGGCCTGCTCGATCTGGCGCGCGATGGAACTCAAGCCGAGTGCATCGAACGCGATGGAAGCCGCCGCGCGCAGGAATGTGAGGTCCCCGAACTGCGGTGTTAGCTTGTAATCGCGCACTGGCAGATCGCTCTTGATCTTCTTTTCGGCAACCAGCCAGGCAACGGCCGCTTTTTCATCGCCGAGCTGATCGACCAGCTTCAGTTCCACCGCCTGACGGCCGGTGAAGACGCGGCCATCCGCGACCTTTTCGAGCAGCGCGTCATCCATGGCGCGCCGCTCCTTCACCAGGCCGCGGAACCAGGCATAGGAATCCTTCACCAGCGCGTCGAGCGCGGCGCGCGCCTCCGGGCTGGTCGGCTCGAAACCGTTGGGCGCGGCCTTCAACGGCGAGGATTTCACTTCCTCGACCTTGACGCCCACGGTCTTCATCAGCTCGGTGAAATTCGGAAACTGGAACAGCACGCCGATCGAACCGACCAGCGAGCTCTGGCGGGCGACGATATGATCGGCGGCCATCGCCGTGATGTAACCGCCCGACGCGGCCAGGCCTTCGACCACCACAACCAGCGGCTTCTTGGCCTTCAGGCGCACCAGCGCGTCATAGAGTTGCTCGGAGCCGGCCGTGGTGCCGCCCGGCGAATTGATGTGCACGATGACGGCGGCATGGCTGGTTTTCTCCAGCCGCTCTAGCGCCTCGACGCGTTGCTGGTCGCTGCGGATCAGCCCTTCGATATTGACCCGCGCGATCGATCCCGAGGCCGTCAGCGCGGCCGGCCCGCTCTTTGTCGCGACCGCGCCGACGGTGACGATCGCCGCGATGGCAACCAGGCCAGCCACGACGCGCCAGAAGGTCAGCTTGCGGCGGATCCTGCGGCGATCGACGATCACGTCCGAATCGAGCGACATCGAATTTCTCCTGAAATGATCAGCGCGTTTTGCATCCGCAGCGCTAGCGAAGCCTTATCTGATTACATCAATTGCGACGCAATTTGAAGAAAACAAGACCCGCGGCAATTGTAGCCCGGATGGAGCGCAGCGGAATCCGGGGCAGCCGCGCAAACGGGTTGAGTTGTCCCGGATTGCGCTGAGCCTGTCATCGGGCGCGCATTCGCGCGACCCGTTGGCTCCATCCGGGCTACGGGGACAGAAAAGGCCCCGGTCGAAACCGGGGCCTGATGTCGCAGACAGATAAGCTGAAGCTTACTTGTCGCGGTTCTTGAGCGCGGTGCCGAGAATGTCGCCGAGCGTCGCTCCTGAATCGGAGGAGCCGTACTGCGCGATGGCTTCCTTCTCTTCGGCGACTTCCAGTGCCTTGATCGAGACCTGCACCTTGCGGGCCTTCTTGTCGAACTGGATCACGCGGGCATCGACCTTCTCGCCGACGGCGAAACGCTCGGCGCGCTGATCGTTGCGGTCACGGGCGAGCTCGGAGCGCTTGATGAAGGTGGTGAAGTCGGTGCCCGAGATCTTCACCTCGATGCCGGCTTCCTTCACTTCGAGCACTTCGCAGGTCACGACCGCGCCCTTCTTGACGTCGCCCGGCTCGGCGAAGGGGTCGCCTTCGAGCTGCTTGACGCCGAGCGAGATGCGCTCCTTTTCGACATCGACGTCGAGCACCACGGCCTTGACCATGTCGCCCTTCTTGAAGTTGTCGATGACCTGCTCGCCCGGAAGCTTCCAGTCGAGGTCGGACAGATGGACCATGCCGTCGACGTCGCCGTCGAGACCCAGGAACAGACCGAACTCGGTCTTGTTCTTGACCTCGCCTTCGACCGTCGAACCGACCGGGAACTTCTCGACGAAGACTTCCCAGGGGTTGCGCATGGTCTGCTTGAGGCCGAGCGAGATGCGGCGCTTGACCGAATCGACTTCCAGAACCTGCACTTCGACTTCCTGCGAGGTCGAAACGATCTTGCCGGGGTGCATGTTCTTCTTGGTCCACGACATTTCCGAGACGTGGATCAGGCCTTCGATGCCCGGCTCCAGTTCGACGAACGCGCCGTAGTCGGTGATGTTGGTGACGCGGCCGGTGAAGCGCGCGTTCAGCGGGTACTTCGCCTCGATGCCCTGCCACGGATCGTCCAGCAACTGCTTCATGCCGAGCGAAATGCGGTGGGTCTCGTGGTTGATCTTGATGATCTTGACCTTCACGGTCTGGCCGATGGTGAGCACTTCGGTCGGGTGATTGACCCGGCGCCAGGCGATATCGGTGACGTGAAGCAGGCCGTCGATGCCGCCGAGATCAACGAACGCACCGTAATCGGTGATGTTCTTGACCACGCCGTCGATCACCTGACCCTCTTCGAGGTTCTGCACCAGCTCCTGGCGCTGCTCGGCGCGGGTCTCTTCGAGAACCGTGCGGCGCGACACCACGATGTTGCCGCGGCGGCGATCCATCTTGAGAATCTGGAACGGCTGCGAGTTGTTCATCAGCGGCGCGACGTCGCGGATCGGGCGGATGTCGACCTGCGAGCGCGGCAGGAAGGCGACCGCGCCGTCGAGGTCGACCGTGAAGCCGCCCTTGACCTGGTTGAAGATGACGCCGTGAACCTTCTCGTTGTTGTTGAAGGCCTTCTCGAGCTTGCCCCAGCTTTCCTCGCGGCGCGCCTTGTCGCGCGACAGCACGGCTTCGCCGAGCGCATTCTCGATCCGGTCGAGGAACACCTCGACTTCGTCACCAACCTTGAGATCGCTTTCGCGGCCGGGGCCGGCGAATTCGCGCAGCGCCACACGGCCTTCGGTCTTCAGGCCGACGTCAATGACGGCCATGTCCTTTTCAATTGCAACTACCTTGCCCTTGATGACGGAGCTTTCCTGCAGATTGCCGCCGGCGAAGGACTCGTCCAGCATCGCAGCGAAATCGTCGCGGGTAGGATTATAAGAAGCAGCAGTCGAAGCCATTTGTTCTCCAATGCGGGATATTGCCGGCCGTTCGGGTTAAAGGGCGCATCGCGCGTGAAGTGTCAGGGGTCCGCGAACCCTGACGACCGCGTTTGCGGGAGGCGCAAAAGCGGGCCGGCAGCATGCCTGCACGTTCGATACGTTGATTTATCCGGAGCCTGAAACGAGCGTATCGACTTCAGGAGCCTGGAGCGGGCTTTCCTCCAATGACGGCGGGGGTTCAAACCTCCCGCCGGCCCGCTCGGACAGCCCTGATCTTATCGATGGCGGCCCGGATGGGCGTGGATATAGCCCCAAGGGCCATTTTCGGCAAGCCGGAAATGCCCAGTTTACGGGCCCTTAAGGGTTACGGACGCTAACCATGGGCCCGCGCTTTCAACGCCTTGTTGACCGCATGACGCGAAAGCTCCGCAGCCTTCGGCGAGATGGAACCCGACCTTAAGCATCGCCCCACACGGTGGCACCGTTCAAAAACAGGGGTGCCACCATGAAGAGCCTGATCGCTGTGACCGCTATCGCCGCCTTTACCGTCGCCACGGCCGTTGCCGGCAAGCCGGGCGCTTTTGCGACCGACAAGGCGATTGCCGCCGTCAAGTCGAAGCCCGTCATGATGGCCGAACAGCAAATGCCGTTCGACCGGCAGCGCTCGAAGAACTGATCGATTTTTTTGCTCAGGGGCCAGCTAGCGCGGATCGACGCAGGCTACCGAGGGTTTCCCCGTCCGGCGCGGACCGCCTCGACGATTGCAATGGCAGCCTGAACGCCACCTTCGATGTCGAGATTTGAATTGTCGAGGATATGGGCGTCCGCCGCCGCCTTGAGGGGCGCGGCGGCGCGGTTTTTGTCCCGTTCATCACGCTTGAGAATATCGGCCAGCACCATCGCCTCGTCGGCAGCTTCGCCACGCGACAGCGCTTCCAGCGTCCGGCGGCGGGCGCGCACATGCGGGTCGGCGACGACAAAGATCTTCACATCGGCATTCGGGCAGATCACGGTTCCGATGTCGCGCCCATCGAGCACGGCGCCCGGCGGATCGGCCGCGAACTGGCGCTGAAAATTGACCAGCGCCTGACGCACGCTGGGTATTGCCGACACGACAGAGGCGGCATCGCCGATGCGCTGCGTCTTCAGCTCGGGATGTCCGAATTTTTCGGGATCGAGCTCCATGGCAGCCGCCACCGCCCGCGCTTCGTCGGTGAGGTCAAACCCCTCGTCCAGCAGCGCTTTCGCCACCGCGCGATAGATCACGCCGGTGTCGAGATGGCGATAGCCGTAATGGTGAGCGAGCCGCTTGCCGAGCGTGCCCTTGCCGGATGCCGCCGGCCCGTCGATGGCGATGATCATGAGAGCCATGTGCGACAGAGCGGCCATGCGGTCAAGGCCGTGAAGACGCAGATGCGTCCAAATGTTCCTCGCCCAGGCGGTCGACCGCCTCTATTCTGAAACCTGCCCGGGAATTCCATCCAAGGATCTGCAGAAATAGCACCGGCCGGAGGGATACGATGAGCGCCATTTCACGACGTCGTTTTATCGGCAATGCTGCGGCCGCTTCGGCGGTCCCGCTGATCGGGTCTTCGGCCCATGCGCAGACGGACTGGCCAACCAAGCCCATCAAGATCATCGCGGGCTATCCGGCCGGAGGGCAGACTGATTTGTTTGCGCGTACCTATGGCGAATATATCCGCACCCAGACGGGCCAGAACGTGACGGTGGAAAACAAGGCCGGCGCCTCGGGATCGGTCGCAGCCGCTGAAGCCAAACGCGCCGCGCCCGACGGCTACACGCTGATGTTCACGATCTCGACGACCATGATCATGAACCGCGTCTTGATCAAGGATATCCCCTACGACGCCGACAAGGATTTTGTCCTCGTCTCGATCATGCCGGCGGGCAGCCTGCCGTTCGTGGCCAGCGAGAAGACGGGCGCCAGGACGCTCGCCGAATTTGTTGCCTACGCGAAGAAAGCCGAGAAGGTCAACGTTGGCACCTATGGCGCCGGGTCATACGCGCACATGGCGATCGCCGAAATGAACAAGCAGTATGGTCTCAAGATGGAAGCGGTCCATTATCGCGGCGAAGCGCCAATGTGGACCGATCTCGCCGGCGGGTTTATCGACGGCGCCCACGGCAGCTATTCCGCGGCGTTGTCCGTCCTGCAGAGCGGCCGCGGCCATGCGGTCGCCGTCTCGCGCAAGCGGATGTCGACATTGCCGGATGTCCCCTCTTTCAAGGAGCAGGGCGCAACATCGCGGATCTTCCAGTTGACCGGCTTCCAGTGCTGCGCCGTGCCCACGGGCACGCCGGCGGCCGTCATTGAGAAGCTGTCAAAGCTTCTCGTCGCCGGCGGCAAGACCGAAAAGGTGCAGCAGCTGATGAAATCATTCGGCGTCGATGATACCGCGATGACCTTCGAGGAGACGCAGAAACTGTACAAGGAAGAATCGCCGGTCTGGCTTGAGGCGGTGACGAACCTTGGGCTTGCGCCGTCCTGAACCGCGCAAGCGCACGCGTCTTACGAAAACTCCGCGCCCAATGAGCGCATCATCGGGATGAAATCCGGAAAGCTGGTGGCGATGAAGGCGGTGTCGTCGACCTTGACCGGCTTGTCGGCGGCCAGTCCCATCACCAGCGCCGACATCGCGATGCGGTGATCCATGTGGGTGGCGACGAGGCCGCCGCCGGGCACATGGCCGCGGCCCTCGACGATCAAATCGTCGCCTGTGATCTCGACCCTGACGCCGTTGACGCGCAGCATGGCGGCGGTGGCCTCCAGCCGGTCGGATTCCTTGACGCGCAATTCCTGCAGGCCGCGCATGATGGTGGTGCCTTCGGCGAACGAGGCTGCGACCGCCAGCACCAGATATTCGTCGATCATCGAGGGGGCGCGCTCCGGCGGCACCGCGACGCCGCGCAGTTTCGACGCGCGCACGCGCAAGGTCGCCATCGGCTCGCCGGCGTCGCCGCGGACTTCGCTTTCCTCGATCGAAGCGCCCATCTCGCGCAGCGTCGTGAACAGGCCGGTGCGCAGCGGATTGGCCATGACGTCGGAGAAGGTCACGTCGGAGCCTTCGACGACCAGCGCCGCCACGATCGGGAATGCGGCCGAAGACGGATCGGCAGGCACCACGACGTCAGCGCCGTGCAATTCGGGCTGGCCCGTCAGCGCGATCTTGCGGCCGTGACTGCCTTCATTAACGGAGATGATCTCGGCGCCGAAATGTTTCAGCATCAGCTCGGTGTGGTCGCGGCTGGCTTCCTGCTCGATGACCGTGGTGATACCCGGCGCAGCAAGGCCCGCCAGCAGCACCGCCGACTTGATCTGGGCCGAGGCCACCGGGGTCCGGTAAAGGATCGGCACCGGATCGCGCGCGCCGTGCAGCGTCAGCGGCAGGCGGCCGCCTTCCTTGGCCTCACCGGCTTTGGCGCCCATCAATTCCAGGGGATCGAGGATCCGGCGCATCGGGCGGGACCGCAGCGAGGCGTCGCCGTCGAACACGGTAGTGATCGGACAGCCAGCGACCGCCCCCATCACCAGCCGGCAGCCAGTGCCGGAATTGCCGAAATCGAGCGGGGAAGCCGGCTGGGCGAAGCCCGCCACGCCCACACCGTCAACCTTCCAGGCGAACGGCCCGGTCCGTTCGACCCTGGCGCCCAGCGCCTGCATCGATTTGGCGGTATTGAGGACATCTTCGCCCTCCAGCAGGCCGGAAATCCTGGTTTCGCCGACCGAAAGGGCCCCCAGGATGAGGGCGCGGTGCGAAATCGACTTGTCGCCGGGAACGCGGACTTTGCCGCTCAAAGGGCCGCTTGCGCGGGATTCCAGCGGGGTTTGGGTGGTTGAATCGGTCAAGATTGGGGTCCTCTGCGGGGCCGGCAGTACCACATGGGCTCCACGGCGTCACGCTGCCGTCAAATGCGACAACCGCTATTGACACCGGCTCCTCAACTAGCCAAGTGAAGCACCGTTTTTCAGAATTTCCCAGGATCCACACGTGGCCAAATCCGATCTCGGAACCAAACGCATTTGCCCGACGACGGGTAAGAAATTCTATGATCTCAACAAGAACCCGGTGATCTCGCCCTACACTGGCGAGGTCGTGCCGATTGCGCCGATTGCCCCGCCGCGGGCCGCCCGTGGCGATGCCGCACGCGCCGCAGCCGCCGCTTCGGCCACCGCCGCTGCCGATATGCCGGAGGCTGCCGAGGCCGAAGAGTTGGTCTCGCTCGAGGAGGCCGATGCCGAGGAAAATACCGGCAAGGTCAAGGCCGTGGTTCCCGAATCGGAAGACGACATCGAGATCGACGAGACCATCGAGGGCGATGACGACGACGATTCCACCTTCATTCCCGACGAGGAAGAGGGCGATGAGGACGTCACTGACATCATCGGTGATGTCGGAGGTGACGAAGAGACTTGAGATCGGCCCAGAACTGTGTTCTGGGTCTCCCCCGCAAGTCGCCCAAGGCTTGCGGGAGCATTGTCCAAGAGACCGTGCCTTGACTGTGAAGGGGCCATAGCTCAGCTGGGAGAGCGCTTGCATGGCATGCAAGAGGTCGGCGGTTCGATCCCGCCTGGCTCCACCAGCCTTCGCGTAGCGAAGGCTGCCTCGCCATAGCCCAAAGGGCGACGGCGGGCCTCGGCATAAACTAGTGCCCTGGCCTACTCCCCCAACAGCGCATTCAACCGATCGCGTAGCGCGACGATCTCGTTCTTCATCCCCACGAGTTCGCCGACTGAGCAGGCCGACGCCGCGAGAATCGATTGCGGCACCGCCCGTGCTTTCTCCCTGAGCGACTCGCCCTTTGGCGTCAGCGCGATCAGCACCTGCCGCTCGTCCTCGGTGCTGCGCGTGCGCTTGAGCAGTTCGGCCGCCTCCAGCCGCTTCAGCAGCGGCGTCAGCGTGCCGGAATCCAGCAGCAGCCGCTCACCGATGTCCTTCACCGGCACGCCGTCGCGCTCCCACAGCACCAGCATGACGAGGTATTGCGGGTAGGTCAGGCCGAGTTTGTCGAGCAGCGGCTTGTAAACGCGGTTGAACGCGTGCGCGGTGGAATACACCGCAAAGCAGATTTGATTATCGAGCCGGAGCGGAAAGTCCGCCGAAGATTTCCTGGCCATCACGTCCTCGTCAACGAGCAGCGCCCAGACACTGATATGGTGGCTAAGCGCTTGATTTCAATTGCATACAATTAAATCGCGCAGCCTGCAATAATTTATATTGCGCACAATCTAATTGTGTGCAATATATCGTTCATCGAAAACGGCAAACCCAAGGGAGACCGATATGTCTGTGAACGTGCTCTACAAGACCAGCGCCAAGGCCACCGGCGGCCGTGACGGCACCGCCGCAACCCTCGATGGCGCGCTCGACGTCAAGCTCGCGACCCCGAAGGAACTCGGCGGCGGCGGTGGCGCCGGCAACAACCCCGAGCAGCTGTTCGCGGCCGGCTACGCCGCCTGCTTCATCGGCGCGATGAAATTCGTCGCTTCGCAGGGCGGCCCGAAGGTGCCGGCGGACGCCACCGTTACCTCCACCGTCGGCATTGGTCCGCGTTCGGAGGGCGGCTTTGGCCTCGATATCGACCTTGCCGTCTCGCTGCCCGGTGTTCCCAAGGCGGAAGCGGAAGCCCTTGTCGCGAAAGCGCACCAGGTGTGCCCGTACTCCAACGCCACCCGCGGCAATGTGGATGTGCGCCTGACGGTCGTGTAACGACCGGCGGTTGTGTAAGACGACGTTCGAATGGCCCGCCGCGGATACCGGCGGGCCATTCGCGCCCTCACGGAATCTTCCGAGGCTTTGCTACGGCGGTGGCGTCATGCGCCTGTGCGCGAGACGCCATTGCCGCCGCGCCTGAAGACCGCTAGCTCAAGACTTCGATTTTCTCCTTGAGCGAAGGTTCTTGTCCATGAGTTCTGTAGCCGCTCCCGGCGCAATGACCGGCCTGCGCGTGATCGATCTGACGCGCGTGCTCGGCGGCCCCTATTGCACGCAAATCCTTGCCGACCACGGCGCCGACGTCATCAAGGTCGAACCGCCGGCCGGCGACGAGGTGCGCGACTGGGGCCCTCCGTTCCACGAGGAGGATGCAGCCTATTTTGTCGGCATCAACCGCAACAAGCGCTCGATCGGGCTCGACCTCGCCTCCGAAGGCGGGCGCGCGGTCCTGATGAAGATGCTGGAGACGGCCGACGTCCTGATCGAGAATTTCAAGCCGGGCACGCTCGACAAATGGGGCATCGGCAACGACGTGCTGCGCGCGAAATTCCCAAAGCTGGTGCATTGCCGGATTTCCGGCTTCGGCGCCGACGGCCCGCGCGGCGGCAATCCCGGCTATGACGCGATCATCCAGGCCATGACAGGCATGATCGCGGCGACCGGCTCGCCGGAAAGCGGTCCGATGCGGATCGGCGTTCCCCTGGTCGAC
The DNA here is from genome assembly GCF_018596315.1 of Bradyrhizobium sp. SRL28. Lineage (GTDB taxonomy): Bacteria > Pseudomonadota > Alphaproteobacteria > Rhizobiales > Xanthobacteraceae > Bradyrhizobium. The sequence goes on from NZ_JAHEAG010000004.1 coordinate 99,410, forward strand.
ATCACTACCGGGCTTTACGCGGCGATCGGCATCCTGATGGCACTGTCGGAGCGGCAGCGTTCGGGTCTCGGGCAATTTCTCGAAACCACGCTGTATGAAACCGGCCTTGCGATCATGCATCCGCACACCGCGAACTATTTCATGCATGGCAAGCCGCCGGGACTGACCGGCAACGAGCATCCCAACCTTGTGCCCTACGCGATCTTTCCGACCAGGACCGACGACATCTTCATCGGCGTCGGCAATGACGGCACCTTCCGCAAGCTCGCCAAGGAAATCGGCAAGCCCGAGCTCGGCACCGATCCGCGCTTTGCCCGCAACAAGGACCGCATCGCCAACCGCGACGCATTGCGCGCCGAACTCGCGGCCGTGTTCAGCCAGCACGAGGCCGAGCCGCTCTGCAATCGCCTGCTGGCGGCAGGCCTGCCGGCAGGACCGGTGCAGAAGATCGATCAGGCGCTGACCAACCCGCATACGCTGCATCGCGGCGATATCATCGAAAAGGACTGGTACAAGGGCGTCGCCTCCCCGATCCGGCTGGAGCGGACCAAGCCGAGCCTGCGCCGGACGCCGCCGAAGTTCAGCCAGCACACATCAGAGGTGCTGGGCGAGTTCGGCTACGCGAAGAGCGAGATCGAAGCGCTGGTAGCCGGGGGCGCGGTCTGCGGCGCCGAGCGCAAGCGCTAGCTGTCTCTGTCGTCCCTGCCAACGCCGGGGGCCCAGTTCGTAGCCCGGATGGAGCGCAGCGAAATCCGGGAAAAGTGCAAGCGGCGTGAGCGGTCCCGGATTGCGCTTCGCTCCATCCGGGCTACGGCCCAACGACGCGCGCCTGTGGTTATGGGCTCGTGCATTCGCAGGGACGACGGCGTGCGCGCCCTTCGCCTATTTTCCCGCTTCCCTCGGCGCACGCTTTCCCACTACCATCCTTTCACTTATACGGTCATTTGCACGTCATCCGGCGCTGTTATCGCGCGAAACGAAGGTGACGACCCCAACCCGGAGGAATTCCATGGCACTTCGACAATTCGGCGCAGCGGTGGCAGTAACCGTTGCGCTGGCCCTCGCAACGCCTGCTTACGCTGTGACCGAGATCCAGTGGTGGCACGCCATGACCGGCGGCAACAACGACATCGTCAACAAGCTCGCCGAGGATTTCAACGCCAGCCAGTCCGACTACAAGGTCGTCCCGACCTTCAAGGGCAGCTATCCCGACACCATGAATGCCGGCATCGCCGCGTTCCGCGCCGGCACCGCGCCGCACATCATTCAGGTGTTCGAAGTCGGCACCGCCACGATGATGAGCGCCACCGGCGCCATCAAGCCGGTCTACCAGCTGATGAAGGACGCCGGCGAGCCTTTCGACCCCAAGGCCTACCTGCCGGCCATCACCGGCTACTACTCCACCTCGAAGGGCGACATGCTGTCATTCCCCTTCAACTCCTCGTCGACGGTGATGTGGATCAACAAGGACGAACTGAAGAAGGCCGGCATCGCCGAGATTCCGAAAACCTGGCCGGAAGTGTTCGACGCCGCCAAGAAGCTGAAGGCGGCGGGACATACGACCTGCGGATTCTCCAACGCCTGGGCGAGCTGGGTGCATATCGAGCAGTTCTCGGCCTGGCATAACGTGCCGATCGGCACCAAGGCGAATGGCCTCGACGGCTTCGACACCGTACTGACATTCAACTCTCCGGTACATGTGAAGCATCTGGAGAACCTGATCGAACTTCAGAAGGACAAGACCTACGACTATGCCGGCCGCGCCAACGCCAGCGAGAACCGCTTTGCTTCGGGCGAATGCGCGATCTTCCTGACCTCGTCGGGTTATTATGCGACCGCCAAGAGCACCGCCAAGTTCGACTTCACCTCGGCGCCGATGCCCTATTATCCCGACGTCCAGGGCGCGCCGCAGAACTCGATCATCGGCGGCGCTTCGCTGTGGGTGATGGGCGGCAAGAAGCCTGAAGAGTACAAAGGCGTCGCCAAGTTCTTCACCTTCCTGTCCGCGACCGACCGCCAGGCCGATCTGCACCAGAAGTCCGGCTACCTGCCGATCACCAAAGCCGCCTATGAAAAGACCGTCAAGGACGGCTTCTACGAGAAGAACCCGACGCTGCAGACGCCGCTGAAGGAACTGACCAACAAGGAGCCGACTGAAAACTCCCGCGGCCTGCGCTTCGGCAACATGGTGCAGATGCGCGACCTCTGGGCCGAAGAACTGGAAGCAGCCCTTGCCGGCAAGAAGACCGCCAAGGAAGCGTTGGATGCCGCGGTCTCGCGCGGCAATGCGATGTTGCGGACGTTCGAAAAGACAGCAAAATAAGGCACTCCAAGGCTCCCTCTCCGCCCGGAGAGGGAGCATTTCTCGCATCACGCAAGCGGCTTGAATGGAAAAGTCTGTCGTCTTCAACAACAAGCTGCTTCCATACCTGCTGCTGATTCCGCAGCTCATCATCACATTCGTATTCTTCTACTGGCCGGCGAGCCAGGCGGTCTGGCAATCCTTTTTGCGTGAGGATGCGTTCGGGCTGACGTCGGAATTCGTCGGCCTGGAAAATTACACATCGCTGTTCGCCCAGCCTGAATATTACGCATCGATGCTGGTGACGGTGGTGTTCTCCTCGCTGGTTGCGGCGCTGTCGCTCTCCATTGCGCTACTGTTTGCCACCCAGGCCGACAAGAACCTGAAAGCCGCCGGCACCTACAAGACCCTGATGATCTGGCCCTATGCGGTGGCGCCTGCGGTTGCCGGCGTGCTCTGGATCTTCATGTTTCATCCCTCGCTCGGCACGCTGGCGAAGCCGCTGCGCTGGATGAATTTCGACTGGAATCCGCTGCTGAACGGCAACCACGCCATGGCGCTTGTGGTGATGGCTGCGGTGTGGAAGCAGATCTCCTACAATTTCCTGTTCTTCCTGGCCGGCCTTCAGTCGATCCCCAAGAGCGTGCTGGAAGCCAGCGCGATCGATGGTGCGGGTCCGCTGCGCCGGTTCTGGACCATTACCTTCCCGCTGCTGTCGCCGACCACGTTCTTCCTCTTGGTCGTCAACGTCGTCTACGTCTTCTTCGACACGTTCGGCATCATCGACGCCGTCACCGGCGGCGGCCCGGCCGGCGCGACCACCACCATGGTCTACAAGGTGTTTGCCGACGGGCGCCTCGGCGGCGACCTCGGCGGCTCGGCCGCACAATCGGTGGTGCTGATGGTGATCGTGATCGGGCTCACCGCGATCCAGTTCAAATATGTCGAGCGCAAGGTGCAATACTGATGGTCGAGCACCGCCCGCTCAGCGACATCATCGCCTATGCGATTCTCACGCTTGGCATCTTCATTGTCGCGTTTCCGGTCTATCTGGCGCTGATTGCCTCCACCCATGACGCCGCCACCGTGGTCGGCGGCAACATGCCGCTCTCGCCGGGCAGCCAGACGCTGGAAAACTATTACCGCGCGGTGTTCGTCGGGGGTTCGCGCACCAGCCGCGAGCCGGTCGGCCACATGCTGATGAATTCCTTCATCTCGGCGATCGGCATTGCGGTCGGCAAGATCTTCATCTCGATGCTATCAGCCTATGCGGTAGTGTATTTCCGCTTTCCGTTCCGCAAGACCGCGTTCTGGATCATCTTCGTCACGCTGATGCTGCCGGTCGAGGTGCGCATCTATCCGACCTACAAGGTGGTCGCTGACCTGAAGATGCTCGACACCTATGCCGGGCTGATCCTGCCGCTGATTGCCTCCGCCACCGGCACGCTGCTGTTCCGGCAATTCTTCATGACCATCCCCGAAGAGCTATTGGAAGCGTCGCGGATCGACGGCGCGGGTCCGTTCCGATTCTTCTGGGATACGCTGCTGCCGCTGTCGGTGACGACGATCGCCGCTTTGTTCGTGATCCAGTTCATCTATGGCTGGAATCAATATTTGTGGCCGCTTTTGATCACCACCCAGGATTCGATGCAGACCATCGTCACCGGCATCAAGAAGATGCTGTACACCACCGACGAACTCGCCGAATGGCAGCTCGCGATGGCGACCGCCATCCTGGCGATGCTGCCGCCGGTTGCGGTCGTCGTGTTCATGCAGCGCCTGTTCGTGCGCGGCCTGGTCGAGACGGAGAAGTAAGGTAGCCATGGCCAACGTAACGCTGCGTAACGTCAGAAAAACCTACGCGGGTGGCTTCGAAGCCATCAAGGGCATCGATTTCGACGTCGGCGACGGGCAGTTCTGCGTGCTGGTCGGCCCGTCCGGCTGCGGCAAATCCACGCTGCTGCGCATGGTCGCGGGGCTGGAGACCATCACCGGCGGCGAGATCGATATCGGCGGGCGCGTCGTCAACCAGATCGAGCCGGCCGACCGCGACATCGCGATGGTGTTCCAGAACTACGCGCTCTACCCGCACATGACCGTCTACAACAACATGGCCTACGGCCTGCGCAACCGCGGCATGGCCGAACCCGAGATCAAGACCCGCGTCGAAGAAGCCGCGCGCATTCTCGAACTCGCCGCGATGCTCGACCGCAAGCCGCGGCAATTGTCCGGCGGCCAGCGCCAGCGCGTGGCAATGGGACGCGCGATCGTGCGGCAGCCAAAGGTGTTTCTGTTCGACGAGCCGCTGTCGAATCTCGACGCCAAGCTGCGCATCGCCATGCGGGTCGAAATCCGCAAGCTTCAACGCCGCCTCTCGACGACCTCGATCTACGTCACGCACGACCAGCTCGAGGCGATGACGCTGGCCGATATTATGGTGGTCATGAATGGCGGTCAGGTCGAGCAGATCGGCAATCCGCTCGATATCTACCAGAAGCCTTCGACCACCTTCGTCGCCTCCTTCATCGGCGCGCCGCCGATGAATCTGATGCCGTTGCGCTCCGACGAACTCAAATCGCAACTGGCCGGCGATGTCCGAATCAGCGAGGCCGGCATCCTTGGCATCCGGCCTGAGGATTTCGTCATCACGAACGAAACGGTTTCCGGCGGTGTGGCACTTGGCCTCACCGTGGAAGCGATCGAGCGCGTCGGCGCCGAGACCTTCATCTACGGCACCCGTCAGCAGGAGGTGCAGGGCGTCGCCGCCACCCCCGGCGAACTACCGCCAGGCGAAATCATTGTGCGGATTCCCGGCGCCATAGGCCCGGCCATCGGCGAGCGAATCAGGGCGGTCGCCGCCAGCGACAAGCTGCATCTTTTTACCGCCGATGGCCGCAAGCGAATCGGTTCCTGAACGGTCCTTTATCGGCGTAAAAGCCTGTGAAAAACCCGCCGCGGCCGATTTACGCAGCTTTCAGAGGCGCTTGAACCCTCCCCAAATCACCCCCATATTCCCTCATGACCGGACGGCAAGTCGGCCGGCCGGTTGAATGGGGCGCCGCAAGGGCCCCTCAAAGTCGCTTCGAGAGGACTTTGTAATGTCTCGTGTTCCTTCGTTATCCAGTCCGTTCCTGCTTGGGTTCGACGAAATCGAGCGTGCGCTCGATCGCGTCGTCAAAGGCGCCGACGGTTATCCTCCCTACAACATCGAGCGGTGTGACCGTGCCAACGGCCAGCCCGAACGGTTACGCATCACGCTCGCGGTAGCGGGTTTTACCCGCGACCAACTCGATGTGAGCACTGAGGAAAACCAGCTCGTGATCCGGGGCCGCCAGCAGGACGACAAGGCCCGGCAGTACATCCATCGCGGCATCGCCGCGCGCCACTTCCAGCGCACCTTCGTGCTGGCAGAGGGGATGCTGGTGCTGGGCGCGGATCTGAAAAACGGGCTGTTGTCGATCGACCTCGCCAGGCCGGAGCCTGAAAGGGTCGTTAAGACAATTGCTATCAATGAGCACGAATAATGGAACAAGTAGCGGACTCGACCGCTTAGACCCAGAAGGAGTCGAGACCATGAGTGACGTGAGTGTTACCTTCGAAGCCGAAAAGGTTTCCGTCGAAGCGCTGGCCCATCTTGGTGAAGGCCACATAGCCTACGTGAAACAAGTCCGTTCCGAGGATGTGCCGGGACTGTTTCCGCAGGCGCCGAAAATCGCGCCGGGACTGAAACTGTTCGCGCTGCATGCCGCAGACGGCACCCCGATCATGCTGACCGACAGCCGGGAAGCCGCGATCGCCAACGCATGGAGCAACGAGCTTCAGGCCGTCAGCGTTCACTGACACGGCTTGTCGTTGCGACCGATGCGGCGCTTGCCGCTTAATGAGCGCCGCGGTCGCTGACTTGACGGCCGATTGAGGTCGCAACAGGAGTTCATCATACGCGGGCACGATCCTCGGATCGGCCCGCGTATTTTTTTGCGCTTCAGGACGTGCCCTGCTTTGGATACGGAGATACACAGTCTCCAATCGGGCACCAAGATCGATGAATGATTCAGAGCCAAGATCGGTTGATATGGCCGACATGTTGCGGGATAAGGCGCTCGGAAAGGCCCTGCTCGCGCTCAACAACGCACATGCGCAGGAGTTGTCATGGCTCGAGCCGGAACGGCTCGAATACCTGATCAGCGAAGCGTTCCTGGCGAGACGGATTGGCCGGCTGGACGCCTTCCTGCTCGCCTTCGATCAGGCCGCGCGATACGACAGCCCGAATTTCATCTGGTTCCGGGCACGCTATCCGCGCTTTGTGTATATCGACCGCATCGTGGTCGCGCCATCGGCGCGCGGGCGCGGTTGCGCGCGACGGCTCTATTCCGACCTGTTCGAACACGCCGCCCGCGCCGGCCATGACCGCGTCGTCTGCGAAGTCAACAAGATGCCGCCGAACGCCGCATCCGATGCCTTCCATGCGGCGTTAGGCTTTGTCGAGGTCGGCACCGCCAGCGTCCATGACGGAAGCCGGACGGTCCGCTACCTGTCGCACACGCCGGCGAGCTAGCGCTGATCTCACGCCGCGCGCACGGTTGAGAGGAATTTCTCCACCTCACCCTTGAGATGATTGCTCTGTCCCAGCAGCGACCGGGCCAGCCCGTGCACATGCGTCGATGCCGCGCCGGTATCGGTCGCGCCGCGGTTGACATCGGTAATGCTGCCCGCGACCTGGGTGGCGCCCTGCGCGGCCTGCTGCACGTTACGCGAGATCTCCTGCGTCGCAGCGCCCTGCTCTTCCACGGCTGCCGCGATCGCCTGCGAGATTTCCGCGATGCGGCCGATCGTGCCGCCGATTTCCTGAATGGAAGATACCGACTGATTGGTCGCCGATTGCATCTGGCCGATCTGCTCGCTGATTTCCTCGGTCGCTTTCGCGGTCTGCGCGGCAAGCGCCTTGACCTCGGATGCGACGACGGCAAATCCCCGTCCCGCCTCGCCGGCGCGCGCCGCTTCGATCGTGGCGTTCAGCGCCAGCAGGTTGGTCTGCTCGGCGACCGCGCTGATCATTTTGACCACCTCGCCGATCCGGCTGGCGGATTGGGCAAGATCGGAGATCCGCGCATTGGTCTGCTCGACCTGGCTGACCGCCTCGCGGGAGATCTTGTGCGAATCCTGGACCTGGCGGCTGATCTCCGACACCGATGAAGCCATCTCTTCGGCGGCCGCCGCGGCGGATTGCGCATTGGCCGAGGATTGCTCCGATGCGGAGGCGACGGTTGCCGAAAGCACCTGGGTCACTTCGGCGGTCTTGGTCAGTTGTCCGGCCGATGATTCGAGTTCGGACGAGGCGGTCGATACGGTCTGGATGATTTTTCCGATCGCGGAATCGAAGCCGTCGGCCATCTGCTGCATCGCGGCCTTGCGGTCGCCTTCCGCCTTCAGCTTCAGGCCGGCCTGCTCCTGTTCCATCGACTGAACGCGCAGCGCGTTGTCCTTGAAGACCTGGACCGCGCGCGCCATGGCGCCCACTTCATCGCCGCGGCTCAGCGCCGGGACCGAGACATTGAGGTCGCCGCCGGCAAGGCCCTTCATGACAGCTGTCATTTCCGCGATGGGACGAATGACGCCGAATGCCACGCCGAAAATGCCTGCGCCGATAACGAGAAACACCGCGGCCGAAACGCCCCACAATACCAGCGTGAATGTGCTGACGCGTCCCGTCGCCGCGACTTCCGTCGCCGCGTTCTGGTCGTTGGTTTGCTTGACGATGTCGTCGATGATGGCGCGGTGCGCCGTATAACGCGCAGTGATCTCGGCGTAGGATTTCGCGGCCGCGGCGCTGTCGCTTTTGGCGAGCGCGGGCAACAGACCGTCCTGAATCGCGGTCCAGAAGCGGCGCACCTCGCTGTCGGATTTCTCCACCAGCTTGGTCTTGATCACCGGATCGAGATCGGATTTGACCCAGAAATCGCGCCGCTCGTCATATTCCTTCTTGAGCTGGACAATCCTGTCGCGATGCGCCGAAAGCTGCGCCGGATCGTGCAGCACGAGGGTGGCCTCGAGATAGGCTTCGATGACATATTCCGGCGGCGGCAGAATGTCGGCGATCAGGTCGTTGCCGAGTTTGATCTGGTTGTAGAGCGGACCGCCGACCTTGAGCTGTGACAGCCCGTAAACGCTGGTGGCAATCACGGCACCTAGACCCAAGGCGGTGACCAATCCAAAAATCAATATTGCGCGCGAAATCGTTAGCCGCAGCGTCATGGCAATGTTCTCCGGGTAATGAAAAAATCCCAGCGAACGCAATAACTGCTATTTAGCTTAAAATTGCGTTTATCCGGTCTGCTACCAACCGGAGAAACCGCTTGGGCCCCTTAAGAAACTACGCCGCGCTCGCCGGCGGCAGGGCGAGCACCGAATAGATCGCCTGGGCATCGCGCGAGGCGCGCAGCTTCTTGGCGACGTCCACGTCACGCAGCAGGCGAGCGATCCGCGCCAGGGCTTTCAGATGATCGGCGCCCGCGCCCTCCGGCGCCAGCAGCAGGAAGATCAGGTCGACCGGCTGGCCGTCCATCGCTTCGAAATCGATCGGGCGCTCGAGGCGTGCAAAGAATCCGAACAGCTTTTCCAGTTTCGGCAGCTTGCCGTGCGGGATGGCGACGCCGTAGCCGACGGCGGTGGTGCCGAGCTTCTCGCGCTGCAACAGCACCTCGAACACCGAGCGTTCGTTCTGGCCGGTCAGGGCGGAGGCGCGCGCCGCCAGTTCCTGCAATGCCTGCTTCTTGCTGATGACCTTCAAAGCGGGGAGAATCGCCTCGGGTGCGACCAGATCGGTAATCGTCATGGGGCGTTCCGAGGTGAATTGAACCGTCTGGTTGCGAAGTAGGTTCTAGAACCGGGGCGTCAAGAAGGTGAGACAGGAGGCGGGCTTAGACCCGCGTCCCGATTTGGGGGCTTCTACTCCAACCCATGATCGGTGCCAACTCCCGAAGGGCCAGTTCCTGCACCCGGTCCGTTGAGGCGGCGGACCATAGGGAGGGTGGCTATGGGCGTCAATGCTGCCGGGCATATATGTCAGGGGGTAACCGCCGGGGGGTCGACCCAGCCGACATTGCCGTCCGTCCGGCGGTAAATGATGTTCACCCGGCCGCTGGAGCCGTGCTGGAACACCATGCAGGCCGCCCCGGTCAGGTCCAGTTCCATGACGGCCTCGCTGACCGAAAGCCGCTTTAGCGACGTGGTCGCCTCGGCAATGATCACGGGGCTATAGGTGGTGACTTCCTCGTCGCCCTCCGCCGGCGCCTCGATCACGTAGCTCGGCGCGTCGATATCCGCCAGCGCCGCGTTGGCGGCATAGGTCTTGCGGGCCGAGCGGTCCTTTAGCCGGCTCTTGTAGCGGCGCAGCCGCTTCTCGATCATCAGGAGCGCCTGGTCGGCGCTGGCATAGGCATCGGTGGCGTTGGAATCCGCCTCGAGCGTGATTCCGGAATCCAGGTGCAGCGCGCAGTCGGTGCGGAAGCCGAAGCCGTCCTTGCTCAGGGTAATGTGACCGGAATAGTTGCCGTCGAAATATTTTCTCAGGACCTCATCGGTGCGCTCGCTGACACGCGAACGAAGGGCGTCGCCGACACTGATGCTTTTCCCGGAGATTCGAAGGGTCATTTGATGCCTCACTTTGCCTCGATCACTCTGGTTTTGCTGGAGATCTTTCGGAAGACCGTGCCCACTCTCCTTCATGCTCTGGCGGGGAACCGAGACTATCGCGATTTGGCGCGAACGCAATCAGGCCGGGGCCGTATCGCGGGACCGGTCGGAGGCGGTGGCAGGGGCTGAAAGGGCGTTACCGAGCATGCTCTGTTTGTCGCGGCGGCGCTGCACCGAGGAAGGAATACGCATCGCTTCGCGGTATTTTGCGACCGTGCGGCGGGCAATATCAATGCCGGATTCGCGCAATCGTTCCACGATGGTATCGTCGGAGAGGATCGCAGCTGGCGCTTCCGCATCGATCAGCTGCTTGATGTGGTGGCGAACCGCCTCCGCCGAATGCGCCTCGCCGCCGTCGGCCGACGCAATCGATGCGGTGAAGAAATATTTTAGTTCGAAGCTGCCGCGATTGGTCGCCATATATTTGTTGGCGGTGACGCGCGACACCGTCGATTCGTGCATCTGGATCGCGTCCGCCACCGCCTTGAGATTCAGCGGCCGCAGATGCGCGACACCATGGGTGAAGAAGCCGTCCTGCTGGCGGACGATTTCGGTGGCGACTTTCAGGATGGTGCGGGCGCGCTGATCGAGTGCGCGGACCAGCCAGGTCGCGTTCTGCAGGCAATCGGTGAAATAGGATTTGTCGCCGTCCTTGCGGATCGTCTTCGACAGCTCGGTGTAGTAGACCTGATTGACCAGCACGCGCGGCAACGTGTCGCTGTTGAGCTCCACATGCCAGCCGCCGTCCGGGCCGGGCCGCACATAGACGTCGGGCACCATGGTTTGCGTGCGCGCCGAGCCGAACTTCAGGCCGGGCTTGGGATCGAGACGGCGGATTTCACCGATCATGTCGGTGATGTCTTCGTCGTCGACGCCGCACAATTTGCGCAACGAGGCGATGTCGCGCTTGGCCAGGAGATCGAGATTTTCCACCAGCGCTTGCATCGCGGGGTCGTAGCGGTTGAGTTCGCGGAGCTGGATCGCGAGGCACTCGCTCAAATTCCGGGCACAGACGCCGGGCGGATCGAATTTCTGCAGCACGGTCAGCACCGCATCGACATCCGCTTGCGCGGCGCCCAGCCGTTCGGCGGCCTGCCCAAGATCCGGCGGCAGATAGCCGGCATCGTCGACCAGATCGATCAGATACTGCCCGATCATGCGCTGCGCCGGTCCGCTGAACGCCACTGCGAGCTGTTCGGCGAGATGGCTGCCGAGCGTCACCTCGGCGGCGACGAAAGCTTCCAGATTGTAGTCGTCGTCGTTGGAGGCGCCGCCGCCCCATTCGGTATAGGCTGTCGGTGCCGCATCCTGCGCCACGCGGGCTGCGGCTTCGGCCGGCTCTTCGGAAAAGACGTTGTCGAGCGGGGTGTCCAGCGTCTGCTCGATCTCGGTACGGGTGCCGAGATCGCGGTTCAGCCACTCCTCCTGACCGGGTTCGAAGGCGTCGCTTCCTGGGCTGGTGCCCATATCGGAGGCATCGCCGCCCTCGTCGCCATAGCTGCCGGAATCGCCCGAATCGGAAAACTCGGCGCGTTCGGCGGCCGGTTCCCCAGCCACCGGGGCTTCGGGACCGTCGCTGGCGCGATCCAGCAGCGGATTGCGCTCCAGTTCCTCCTCGACGAAAGCCGAGAGGTCGAGATTCGACAATTGCAGCAGCTTGATCGCCTGCATCAATTGCGGCGTCATCACCAGCGACTGCGACTGGCGGAACTCTAATCTCTGCGTCAGCGCCATGAGGTCAAGAACCGATCCACTGAAAGTTGGTCCGATTCTTGCTTATATTAGTCCCAGGCCCTTGTACACGGCTTGACGGATGCAAAAATTGGGCTATAGCGCGCTCCGCGAGAATGGGAACCGGTTTGGGTCCGGGTTCGCCATAAATTCCTAAATGAGCGCAATACCTTATCGCCCAACCGCACAACCCTTTGGCGCCGCGTGCGCTAAAGCCGGAATTCCTCGCCAAGGTAAAGGCGGCGTACATCCGGATCGTTGACGATTTCTTCCGGGCTGCCTTCGGTCAGGATTTGCCCGGCGTAGACGATATAGGCGCGGTCGGTCAGGCCGAGCGTTTCCCGCACATTGTGGTCGGTAATCAGCACGCCGATGCCGCGATTGGTGAGGTGGCGGACCAGGTCCTGAATGTCGCCGACCGCGATCGGGTCGATGCCGGCGAAGGGTTCGTCGAGCAGCATGTAGTTCGGCCGCGTCGCCAGCGCGCGCGCGATTTCGACGCGGCGGCGCTCGCCGCCGGACAGCGCAATCGACGGCGATTTGCGCAACCGCGTGATGTTGAATTCATCGAGCAGCGAATTGAGTTCGGCTTCGCGCTTCTTGCGGCTGGGCTCGACGACCTCGAGCACGGCGCGAATATTCTGTTCCACGGTGAGGCCGCGAAAGATCGAGGCTTCCTGCGGCAGATAGCCGATGCCGAGCCGCGCGCGCTGATACATCGGCAGCTTGGTCACGTCGTGACCGTCGAGTTCGATGGCGCCGCGATCCGCCTTGATCAGCCCGGTGATCATGTAGAACACCGTGGTCTTGCCGGCGCCGTTCGGACCCAACAGACCGACCGCCTCGCCGCGGCGAACATAGATGCTGACGCCGCGCACGACCTGACGGGTGCCAAAGCTCTTTTCCACGCTGTGCACGGCGAGGAAGCCGGGCCGTTTGATCAGGCGCGGCGCTTCGCCGCCACTAGCCTTGGGACGGGGCGCCTGCGCACGGGGACGTGGCCTGTCTTCGCGCGGCGGCTCTGCGCCGGACTGCGGCTGCGGCAAGTCCAGCGCGGGCAGTGAGGCGGCGCGCGCCATCGGCGGCCCATCGCGCACCGGGCTTGCCAGCATGTCACCGAAGGAATCGCCGAGCGCGGTGATGTCGTCGCGCGAACGCGCAAAGCCGGGGGAGCCGCGTTTCACGGGGCGTCGACGGAACATGCCGAATAAATCCACCATCCCGCTGCGCTTACGCCTTTCACGGTGATTCCGCGACGCGCCCGCCGGCGAATCGCTTCACCCGCGAACCATGAATGAATGGATGTCCCCTGCCCAGCGAAACACCCGCCGTGCGCCCTGCCCAGTAGATACAGGCTCGCGCTACCGCCTTCAACCGTAGGGGCTATAAATAATCTTTAAGGCATTGATCTGTATTATTTTTTACCGGGGATCAGCGACGGTATCTGTACCGGAGCCGGCGCCGGCTTGGAGCCGCCCGATCCCGACCCGCAATCCTGTCCCTGCATGAACATGCCCTGCACCTTGTTGGTGTCGGATTCGACCCGCGACACGCCGGTGGTCATGTCGACCTTGAGGCGGTCGCCGCGGAGCACGTTCTTGCACTGGGTCAGGACGACCCCGCCCGCCATGGTGATGAGGTTGGCCCGCGGGTCGAAGATCGCCGTCTCCCCGGTCACGACCTGGTCCTTCTGCGTGACCACGACGGAGCCCCTGGCCTCCAGCCGGCGGATCGACGAACTGCCGCCGGGCCCGGGCGTCGCAGACTGCATCGACCCGGATTTCGATCCCTTCGGCGCGGCGGGTTGCGGCGAGGCCGGCGCCGCTGGACCAGAGTCATAGAACACCACCAGCGACTTCGAAGTCATGGTGGTGTCGCCCTGCACCACCTTCACGTTTCCGGAGAATGTCGCCTCTTTCTTTTTGTCGCGCATTTCGAGCGACGCCGCCTCGATCTGAATCGGCTGGTCGCGGTTCTGCGAGAAGCCCTGCATCGCATTGGGCACGCCCGACATGGCGCCCTGGGCATGGGCGTCACCGGACGCGACCAGCGCGAACGCAAGCGCTGCGGCCGCAAAACTGCGCGAGAAGAACTGCATCATAAATTTCATTTCGTGTTGGCGGACTTGCCGGTGACGGACCGCGTCCTCGGCGGTGGCGCTGGTTCAGGCTCGGGCTCGGGCGCCGGAGGGCTTTCCATGATCAGGTTCATCACGACATTGCCTTCGAAACGAACGATCTCGCCGCTGTTGATGATCCTGAGCCGGTCGGCGGTGAGCGTCCCGTTCAGCAGTTTGACGTCGACATGCTCGTCCGACGTCACTGTTCCCTTGTTGATATCGACATAGGCCTGCGAGAGCTTCGCCTCGTAACCGGTGGAGGATTGCAGGAAGATGTCCTTGCGCAGGTCCAGCATCTGCTGCTTGCTGTCGAAAAATCCCGTGCGCGCATCCATCGTCACCGTGCTCTTGTCCTCCATCAAGACCTTGGCCCGCAGCGTCTGGAGCTCGACGTGATCGGGGTCGGCCAGATCCTGGATCGCCGCCTTGGCCCACAATTCGTATGGACGCTGGTCGGTCGAGAAGCCGGCGAGGTGCGGCGTTTCCATGGTGATCTTGGTGCCTGACACCACGAGATTGCCTATGTCGACGGGCAGCTTCGTCATCCCCGAGATGCGGAACGGGTTGAAGACCGAGATCGCGACGATACCAGCCATGGCCAGCAGCACGGCCGCCGGGACAGCGACCCGCAGCACCCGCACCATCCGGCTGTGGCGGGCGGCCGCCGCAAAGCGGGCCTCCATTCCGGTGGCATAGGCTGGGTTCTGTACCGAATTCACCGTTGCTCCAAGGGGCCGCCAGGAACGCCAAGACAGCGTCATTCTACCCGCAATCGCGGGATTATGCAGCCTGGACACTCGCGATGAGTGTGACCGAAACGGGGCGGAAGCAGGCTCCCCGGCGCTTCAAATAGCCTCGGTCACGAATGCGCGAAGATGTCCTCGGCCTCCCAGCCGCCGAGATCGAGCTTTGCCCGGGTCGGCAGGAAGTCGAAACAGGCCTGCGCCAGCTCGTTGCGGCCTTCGCGCGCGAGCATGGCGTCGAGCCGCTCGCGCAACGCATGCAGATGCAGCACGTCGGAGGCGGCATAAGCGAGCTGCGCCTCGCTGAGGCTCGCGGATCCCCAGTCGCTCGACTGCTGCTGCTTCGACAGGTCGATGTTGAGGACTTCGCGCACGAGGTCCTTCAGGCCATGCCGGTCGGTATAGGTGCGGGTCAACCGTGAGGCGATCTTGGTGCAATAGACCGGCTGCGGCATCACGCCGAACGTGTTGTAGAGGGCGGCGAGATCGAACCGCGCGAAGTGAAAGATTTTTGTGACGGCAGGATTGGCCAGCAGCGCTTTCAAGTTCGGCGCGTCGGTATGGCCCTTGGGAATCTGGATGACATCGGCGCTGCCGTCGCCGTTCGACATCTGCACCACGCAGAGCCGGTCGCGATGCGGGTTGAGCCCCATGGTCTCGGTGTCGATTGCCACCGAATCCTTGTAGCGGGACAAATCGGGCAGATCGCCGCGATGCAGGCGGATGGTCATGAAGGGAAGCCTCGTGTCTCAGGTCGATTCGACGGAAACACTAGCGCCCAAAGGTAAAGGAGGCGAGCGGGTGGGCATGGCTTATAGGACGAGAATTGGCGGCTTGGTGGCGATTTTACTCGCTTAGCCCGCGTTCGGCTGCTTTGCGCGCCGTCGAGCATTGCCGTGATGCCGCCGCTTGCGGCCGGCTTCGAGATGGTCAGGCCGTCTTCTCTTCGGACGATTTCGGCGGCTGAAGCTCCGGACTATTGGCCCAGCGGTCGAGATTCTCGATGACGTCCGCATGGCTCGGCCGTCGCGGAGGCGGCGGCTTCTGCTCTTCGGACAGCTTGCGCGGTAGCTTGATGTTCTCGGTCATGGGCGTGCTCCACGGTCAGATTATGCGCCCGAGTAGACCACAAATCAACCATTAACTTATTGTTTTTGTTCTAGTATTTATCTAATTTGATGCTTGAATCTAGTTTGACGGAACCGCCGCCAAGGACAAGCGTCGAGTAAGCTACCCAATGATTTCAACGTGGGTGTTTTCGATGTCCGACATACGCGGTGAGCGACTGCAGGTCATGCTCTCGCCGGAACGGCCATCGACGATTTCCACGTCGCGCGCGGGCTCGACCCGCGGATGCCTGCCGCAAGCAAGGGCCATGCGCGCGTCGAGGCGGCGTTCACGGCGAGCGGCCGGCCGAGGCCGTCGGGAAATCCCTGAGTTCGGTGCGCAAAGCGACCGCGTTTACTTTTCGCTGATACTTCCCTGCTATCTCCGGCTGCCGTTATCGACCTCACAACCTGGGCAAGCCGCCAGCACACGGACAGCGGATTTTGATGCCCAGTATTGGAAGCGTACTCGAAAGCAGAAAGGGCGTCGGTCCGGGCTTCGACACGCTGCGCATCGCCCTGGCCTTCTCCGTTATCGGCTGGCATTCATTCCACATCGTGGCAGGTGAGCCTCACCCGCTCGCAGACCTGCATTTCTTCTGGTTTCCAGGATACGCCATCCTTTCGATGTTCTTCGCGCTAAGCGGTTTTCTGATCACCGCAAGCGCGACGCGGCTGTCGTTGGACAACTTTATCCTCAATCGGGGACTGCGCATCGTTCCCGCCCTGCTGGTCGAGGTGGTGCTCTCGGCGATCGTGCTCGGCGCGATTTTTACGACGCTGCCGCTGTCGGAGTATTTTCGAAGCGACGGATTTTGGCGTTACTTCGGAAACGTAGCAGGGTTTGTCAGCCTGACGCTCCCGGGCGTCTTCGAGGCCAATCCGGATCACTCGGTCAACACGTCGCTTTGGACCATTCCGTTCGAGATCGGCTGCTACGTCCTGATGGCCGGACTCATCCTTTGCAGATGTCTTCATCGGCCGAGGCTGGTGCTGATGTTGTGCGCGGCATTCGGCGTGATTGCCATCGCGATCTATCTGGCCAACCCGGCGTTCACGTCCACTTCCAGCCTGGATCCGCGCAACGTTTTTGTAGGCAGCGGCGGCTCGCGCCTGTTCATCTCATTCCTGCTGGGGATCGCCATTTATCTGTATCGATTCGACATCGAATACAGCCGTCGAGCGGCTCTGGCGTGTCTTTTGTTCTGCCTGCTCGTTGCTGGCGTGGGGCCCCTGCCCGGCGCGCTCCTCAACGTTTTTGTGACGCCGGCATTGGTATATCTCACGGCCTATCTCGGCGTTAGCGATCTGCCCAAACTGCCGTTTTTTCATAGAGGCGACTACTCTTACGGCGTCTATCTCTACGGATACCCGCTCCAGCAAACCATCGTTGCCGTCTGGCCCTCCCATGCAAGCGTAGCTGTTGTCTTTACTCTCGCTGCGTTCGCGACAACCGCCTTCGCCATGTTCTCGTGGCACGTGATCGAACTTCCGATCCTCAAGCTGCGTAGCCGCTTTTCTTTCGTTGCCGGGACGCGAATACAGGCCGTCGAGCCGGCTGCCGGCATGGCGCCGCCGACTAGGACATCAGCGCTTTACAGACGGTAGCATGGTTGGGCGACTAGGCCCGACGAGCGATGCGCGCATGCGATAACGCCAGGCACGCTGTGTTCCGTGCCGGTCGGCGAATCGATAACCCGCATTTCAGCGAATCATGGGCAAGGGCAATGGTGCCCAGGAAAGGACTCGAACCTTCACGGCCGTGAAGCCACTGGCACCTGAAGCCAGCGCGTCTACCAATTCCGCCACCTGGGCCCGGGCGGGTTAGTAAGGAACGGTCACGCGCTTGTCAAATCGCTTCAATGCCAACCAAATACGCTGTACAGCGGGCTCACGTTGGCGTATCGCGAATCCGCTGAATTTCACTGAAATCTCTCGAATTCGACCGGCAGGAATTGACGATGGCATCGAACCTGGAAACGCTCGTCACGGTTTTTGGCGGATCGGGATTTCTGGGGCGAAACGTGGTTCGGGCGCTGGCCAAGCGTGAATACCGGATCAGGGTGGCGGTGCGGCGGCCGGAACTGGCCGGCCACCTGCAGCCGCTCGGCCGGGTCGGCCAGATCCACGCCGTGCAGGCCAATCTGCGCTATCCGGCTTCGGTCGAGGCGGCGATGCGCGATTCCCAGGTCGCCATTAATCTCGTCGGCATCCTGACCGAGAGCGGCGCGCAGACCTTCGAGGCGGTTCAGGCCACGGGGGCTGAGACGATCGCGAAGGCCGTCAGCGCCACAGGCGCCCGCATGGTGCACATTTCCGCGATCGGCGCCGACGAGAACTCGCCCTCGGGTTACGGCCGCGCCAAGGCATCGGGCGAAAAGGCCGTGCTGGCGGCCGTGCCCTCGGCCACGATCATGCGGCCGTCGCTGCTGTTCGGCCCCGAGGATCAATTCACCAACCGCTTTGCTGCGCTGGCGCGGATGTCGCCGTTCCTGCCGCTGATCGGCGGCGGAGAGACCCGCATGCAGCCGGCCTATGTCGGCGACATCGCGGCCGCGATAGCCAATGCCGTCGACGGCAAGACCATGGCGGGCGCGACTTACGAGCTCGGCGGACCGGAAGTGCTGACCATGCGCGAGATCATGGAAGTCATTCTAGGGATCACCGAGCGCAAGCGCATGCTGCTCTCGCTGCCGTGGGGCCTGGCGAAATTCCAGGCGCATTTCCTGCAATTCGCGCCGGGGCCGCTCAAGCTGACGCCGGGCCAGGTGGCGATGCTGCAATCGGACAATGTGGTGTCGGACGCCGCCAAGGCCGCGGGCCTGACGCTGGAAGGCCTCGGCATCACGCCCGAATCGATGCAGGCGATCGCCCCGCAATATCTCTGGCGCTTCCGCGCCGCCGGGCAGTTTCAGCGCAAGAGCGCGTAGTCGCTTTGCCCACCCTACGGTTCTGAAAACTACTTCCCCAGCGCCAGCGCGATCAGGCCGATCGTGCCGATGACGACGCGCCACCACGCAAAGAGCGTGAATCCGTGGCGGGTGACGTAGGTCAGGAACGTCTTCACCACGATGATGGCCGTGATGAAGGAGACCACGAATCCGATCGCGAGGATGCCGATATGATCGACCGTCATCTCGGCGCGGTTCTTGTAGAAATCATAGGCGAACGCGCCGACCATGGTCGGAATCGCGAGAAAGAACGAGAACTCCGCCGCCGAGCGCTTGTCGCCGCCGAGCAGCATCGCTGCGACGATGCTGGCGCCGGAACGCGATACGCCGGGGATCATCGCCACGCATTGCGCGATGCCGATCCACAGATACATCATCAGCGGATAGCGCGTGGCGTCGTCGTGGTGTGGCTTGAGATCGAGCTGATCGACCCACAGCAGGATCGCGCCGCCGGCGATCAACGTGAAATTCACCACCCACGGATTGAACAACAGCTCCTTGATGTACTTGCCGGCAACCAGGCCGATGACCACCGCGGGCAGGAACGCCACCAGCACGCCGATCACGAACCGGCGATCGTCCGCGTTGGTGAACATGCCGAGCGCGACACGCCACAGCTTGGCGAAATACAGTGCGACGATCGCAAGGATCGCGCCGAGCTGAATCAGGATCACAAAGCTCTGCCAGAAGGCGCCCTCGCCAAGGCCGAAAAAGCGTTGCGCCAGCAGCATATGGCCCGTGGAGGAAACGGGGAGAAATTCCGTGATACCCTCGATGATGCCGAGAATCACCGCCTTCACTGCATCAGACATCATGCTGTGGTCCGTTTTGACTGGAAAAGCCGGGCCCTTCTCGCCTATTCGATCCCATGCCGCAATCGCAAAAAAACGGCAAAACACCATTGTCTCGCACGTTTGCTTGGCTAGTGTCCGATTCGCATGACGCGGCTTGACGGCTTGAGGGTTCCTCCAGCGCCGCGACTTTACTTAGGGATTTCATGTACACGCTCTATCATCACCCGTTCTGTCCGCATTCGCGCTTCATTCGCCTGGTGCTGGGCGAACACGGTCTCGACCTGCGCCTGGTGGAAGAGCGGGCCTGGGAACGACGCGAGGGGTTTCTCGTGCTCAATCCCGCGGCCGCAACGCCGGTCTTGATCGCTGACGGCTTCCCGCCGATTCCGGGCGCCGGGATCATCGCCGAATATCTCGACGAGACGCACGGCCTGGAGGCCGGCGAGCGGCGGCTGTTGCCGGCCTCGATGGCCGAGCGTGTCGAGGTGCGCCGGCTGATGGCGTGGTTCAACGAAAAATTCTTCGAGGAGGCGTCGAACCCGCTGGTGACCGAGCGCATCTACAAGCGTTTCATGAGCGAGGAGAATGGCGGCGGCGCGCCCGCAACCGACGTGATCCGCGCGGCCAAAGCCAATGTGCGCTATCATCTGGCCTATATCGGCTGGCTGGCGCAGACGCGGAATTTCCTCGCCGGCGACCGGCTGAGCTACGCGGATCTCGCCGCCGCGGCGCATCTTTCGGCGATCGATTATCTGGGCGATGTGCCATGGCACGAGGACGAGGCGGCAAAGGCGTGGTACGCGCGGGTCAAATCCCGCCCGTCGTTCCGCCCGCTGCTGAGCGAATGGCTGGCGGGCGTGCCGGCGTCGCGCACCTACGTGGACCTCGACTTCTGAACAAGAACGTTAAACTCTCCGCCGCCGATCTGAAGGCCGCGCTTATGCGCGAAGCGGAGACGCTCGGTTTCGACTGCATCGGCGTGACCGGTCCTGACGCGATCGGCAACGCCGGCAAATATTTTCGCGAATTCCTCGATGCCGGCGCGCATGGCGACATGGACTGGCTCGCGGCGCAGCCCGAACGGCGGATGGACCCGCGCGTGCTGTGGCCGGGCGTGCGCTCGATCATCATGCTCGGCGTCAATTACGGCCCCGATGAGAATCCGCTCGCGCTTCTCGAACAACGAACGCGCGGCGCGATCTCCGCCTATGCGCAGGGCGACGACTATCACGACGTCATCAAGAAGCGGCTGAAGATGCTGGCGCGATGGCTGGTCGCCGCGTCGGGCGAAGAGGTGAAAGTTTTCATCGATACCGCAGCGGTGATGGAAAAGCCGCTGGCCCAGGCGGCGGGACTCGGCTGGCAGGGCAAGCACACCAACCTCGTCTCGCGCGAATTCGGCTCCTGGCTGTTTCTCGGCGCGATCTTTTCCGCCTCCGACCTGCCGCGCGATGAGGCCGAGCGCGATCATTGCGGCTCCTGCAACGCCTGCCAGGAAATCTGCCCGACCGCGGCATTCCCCGCGCCCTACAAGCTCGATGCGCGGCGCTGCATTTCGTATCTCACCATCGAGAACAAGGGCCCGATCCCGCACGAATTCCGCAAGAGCATCGGCAACCGCATCTATGGCTGCGACGATTGCCTCGCCGTGTGCCCGTGGAACAAGTTTGCGCAGGAGGGCCGCGAAGCCAAACTGGCCGCGCGCGCGGCGTTGCGGGCGCCGTCGCTGGCGGAACTGGCGCGGCTCGACGACGCGGCGTTTCGCGCGCTGTTCACCAAATCGCCGGTCAAGCGTATCGGCCGCGACCGTTTTGTCCGCAACGTGCTGATCGCGATCGGCAACGCCGATGACGCGTCGCTGGCGGCGGAGGCGGAGCGTTTGCTGGATGATGCAAGCCCGCTGGTCCGCGGCGCGGCGGTATGGGCGTTGTCGCAGTTGATCGAGCGGGAGAGGTTCAAGGCACTGGCTGTGAAGGCGATGGGCAGCGAGGCTGATGACGACGTGCGCAACGAGTGGCGGCAAGCCTCTTAACCTCCGGGCTGTCATGCCCCGCGAAGGCGGGGCATCCAGTACTCTCGGGCATCTCGGATGAACTGATATGTCTCGGCGTACTGGATCGTCCGCCCCGGTGCGCAATTGCGCACAAGGCGGACGATGACAGACGAGACGAAATCCGCCATGGTCATCCGCCATGACAAAAAATCAACCCTTCTTCACGCATAATCGCGACAGCGATACCTTCATGCCCACGCCCGTCTCCAACGGACCGTGGGACCCCAATTCCCTGCACGGCCGCGTCGTTGTCGGCCTGCTCGCCCATGTGATCGAGCAGCGCCACGGCTCCGAAGATTTCGTGCCGGCGCGGCTCACCGTCGACATGTTCCGCCTGCCCAACACCACGACGCCGATCGAGGTCAAGACCAAACGCGTCCGCGACGGCCTGCGCATCAAGGTGGTGGAGGCCGAGTTTTTCAGTGGCGGCACCAGCATGGCGCGCGCCTCCTGCCAGTTATTGCGCAAGACGGAAAACGCGCCCGGCAATGTCTGGTCGCCGCCGAACTGGGATGCGCCGAAGCCGGCGGACATTCCAAAGCCCACCGATCCCAGGCTCGGCATGAACGGCAAATGGACCACGCGGCCGATCGTGGGCCACATGGGTTCGCTCGGGCCGCGGCGATTGTGGATGAGCGAGGTCCGCGAACTCGTCGAGGGCGTGCCGATGTCGCCGTTCGTGCATGTCGCTACGGGAGCAGATTTCGCCAGCCCCTTCGCCAATGCCGGCGATCAGGGGCTCGGCTACATCAACAGCGACGTCACGCTCTATCTGCACCGGCTCCCCGTCACGCCATGGGTCGGCTTCGACGTGGTCAACCACCACGCCACCGACGGCATCGCGATCGGCGAATGCTGGCTTTATGACGAACAGGGCCCGATCGGGACGTCCACGGTAGCGGCGCTCGCACAGCGCAAGCCGATGACAAACGTGCCGCCGCCGTAAGGGTAGGCGGCGCTCGTCGTTGGCCGTCATTGCGAGGAGCGAAGCGACGAAGCAATCCATTTCTCCGCTTGTGGCGCTATGGATTGCTTCGCTCCGCTCGCAATGACGGCGGAGAGGCCGTCACTCCGCCAAATGCCGCTTCATCTCCGGCCGTGCCTTCAGCGCCGCGCCCTGTTTCGCAACGATCTTGGCGATCCGCTCCGGCGCAAACTTGATGTCGACGAACGCTGGCGCGGTGTTGGCGACCTCGTGATATTCCAAGATCTTGCCGTCGCGCAGCCGCATGATCGCGACGCCCTCGAACATCGCGCGCGCACCTTGCGCTTCCGGCAGCGTCGAGCGGTAGCTGAAGGTGTAGCGCGCATAGAGCTTCTCTCCGTCGCTGACGGGATCGTGCATGTCCCAGCGAAAATCGGTGGCGGTGCGATAGAACCAGTCGTCGATCATGCCTGAGATTTTCGCACGGCCTTCGAACGCGCCGTAGAACACGTCATAATAGACGCCGTCTTCCGTGAACAATTCCGAGAAAGCCTTGCCGTCGCGTTGCTCGACGGCATCGCAGAACGCGCGGAGCATGGTGGATGGGTTCATCGTTTTGCCTCCCCGAGGTCGTCATGCCCCGCGAAGGCGGGGCATCCAGTATTCCAGAGAGCGTGATTTTATTCGATAGGCCGCGGCGTACTGGATCGTCCGCCTTCGCGGACGATGACACCGTCGTTGCAGCGAGACCTCACCCCATCTCCGCCACCGCCGCCATGATCCGCGCGATGTCCTGTGGACGCGACAGGCGGTGGTCGCCATCCTGGATCATGGTCAGCACCACGTCCTCGGCCGGCAGCCGGTGCGCCAGCGCAAACGCGTGCTGCCAGGGCACGTCGGGGTCCTGCGCGCCCTGCAGGATGCGAACCGGGCATCCGACTTCGATGGCGCTGCCGAGCAGGAGATGGTTGCGCCCCTCCTCGATCAGCGCGCGGGTGATCGGATAGGGCGCGCCGTCGCCATACTCCGACGGCCGCATCCACACACCTTTGGTCCTGATCTCCTCGCGGACCTCGTCGGAGAACGCGTTCCACATCAATTGCTCGGTGAAATCAGGCGCCGGCGCGATCAGCACCAGCCCGGCGAGATCAGCCGCCTTCGCATCACGGTTGGGAATGGCGCGCGCCAGCAGCAGCGCCATCCAGCCGCCCATCGACGAGCCGATCACGACCTGCGGCCCCCGGCAGAACTGCTCGAACACGGCGACGGCCTCTTCCAGCCAGCGCCCGATGGTACCGTCGATGAAAGCGCCACCCGATTCGCCATGGCCGGAATAATCGAACCTGACGCAGGCGCGGCCATGTTCCGCGGCCCAGGCGTCCAGCGCCAGCGCCTTGGTGCCCCGCATGTCGGAATTGAAACCGCCGAGCCAGAACAGCCCGGGCCCGCTGCCGGCACGGGCCCGCACGGCGATCCGGCGGCCGTCAGTGCCCTCCCCAACCTCGATAAAGGTCGGTTCCTGGTCGATTGGTGCTGAATTGGTCATGGATCTGTCACTCTTGCCCACCGCTTTTGTCCGCGAGCCCGCTTCAAGGGTCAAGCGCGACCGGACTTTGCTTGCGCATCCGGCCCCCGAGCTATATTTGCCTGAAGTGACCGAAATGCCTCGCATTTGACGGTTTTCGGGCGCAGACCGTGAGTTCGCTTGCTGTTATCAGCGTATTGCTTCAAACTACGGCCTTCCTTTCACAACTTTGGAGAGTTACCCATTCGCCGTCCCAACAGAGCCCCGCCCGCTGCAACCAAAGACGGGCCGCGCACCAATGATGATATCCGCAACGCGCAGATCCAGCTGATCGATCAGACCGGCCTCAACCACGGAACAGTCGAGACCGTGGTCGCCATCAAGATGGCCCTCGAAGCGGGCATGGATCTCGTCGAGATTTCGCCGAACAACAATCCTCCCGTTTGCAAGATTATGGACTACGGGAAGTTCAAGTATTCGGCACAGAAGAAAGCCGCCGAGGCGCGCAAGAAGCAGAAGATCGTCGAGATCAAGGAGATCAAGCTGCGGCCGATGATCGACGATCACGATTACGACGTGAAGATGCGCGCGATGCAGCGGTTCTTCGAGGAAGGCGACAAGGTCAAGATCACCTTGCGCTACCGTGGCCGCGAAATGGCGCACCAGGAGATCGGCACCAAGCTTCTCGACAAGGTCAAGGCCGACGTCGCCGAGTTCGCCAAGGTCGAGCAGGACGCGCGTTTCGAAGGCCGTCAGGTCGTGATGGTGCTGGCGCCGCGCTGATTTGAGTTACTGGAATTGAGAGCGGCCCGTCGGATGATCTGACGGGCCGTTTTCGTTTCCCGTAGCCCGGATGGAGCGAAGCGCAATCCGGGACAGGTCGATCCGCGTATACACCGCCCCGGATTTCGCTTCGCTACATCCGGGCTACGGCTCTACGGCTACGCGCTTAGCCCCGCGTGGCCTGCCAGGTGCCGCTGCAACGGTCGCCGGTGATGATACCATGCCACGCGCCCGCGCCATAGGTGCCGGCCAGCCGGCCACCGCCACTGGCCCTGGATGCACCAACGGAAACATTGACCGCAACCGCGCCCGCGCGATTGACCGAGCCTGAAACCCTGCCACCGCCGGCCGATAAAACGCGGCTGCCGACGACCGTGAAGGGAACGCTGTACCCGGAACTGCAATTGCCCCGCGTGGTGGCAAAGACCACGTTCCAGGTGCCGTCATAGGCTCGCAGCGACTTGCCGCCCCTCGGCGCGGCCTCGGCGGTTCCCGGCGCGGCCATGACGGCCAGCGCGGCGAACACGGGAAGCCAGCGCAGGCTGCGCAGGCGGGGAAACGCAGCAATCGATCGGTGAAAATGGGTCATTTCTTCCTGCTCCGGACCGGGATGTTAATGACATCACCGGGTAGTAGCAGCACCGCCTTCCGCGGTTCATCGTTGCCAATTGGCGCTTCATCTGCCATAAGCCCGACCTTCATCGCCCGGCTGATCAAGGGCTGCCGTGTCGATGTCCGTGCGGGTTATCTCGAATTCTGAGAAAACCTGAGCACTTTCAACGCTCTAACGAGCATTTTAAGCCGCAAAAGCGCCCCTCGGGCGCATTTTTCTGTGGCCGATAGGAGAGCCAAATGCCCAAGCTGAAGACCAAGTCAGGCGCTAAAAAGCGCTTCAAGGTGACTGCCACCGGCAAAGTGATGCACGCCCAGCGCGGCAAGCGCCACGGCATGATCAAGCGGACCAAGAAGCAGATTCGTCAGCTCCGCGGCACCCGCGTGCTGTTCAAGACCGACGGCGACAACGTCAAGAAGTACTTCTTGCCGAACGCCTGATCGCGCTCGCATTCCGCTCAAGCCGGCCGCGTCCGCGCGGCGATCCATCACCGATTAAAAATCAAGGATAGCAGTCATGTCTCGCGTCAAACGCGGTGTGACCTCTCACGCCAGGCACAAGAAAGTCTACAAGGCCGCCAAGGGTTTCCGCGGCCGCCGCAAGAACACCATCCGCGCGGCGAAAGCTGCGGTCGAGAAGGCCGGCCAATATGCCTTCCGTGACCGCAAGCGCAAGAAGCGCACCTTCCGCGCGCTCTGGATCCAGCGCATCAATGCCGCGGTGCGTCCGTTCGGCATGACCTACAGCGTCTTTATCAACGGCCTGTCGAAGTCGGGCATCACGGTGGACCGCAAGGTGCTGTCGGATCTCGCCATCACCGAGCCGGCGGCGTTCCAGGCGATCGCCGAGAAGGCCAAGGCCGCGCTCGCGGCGTAAGCTGTCGCCGCTCTTCGCTCTTCTGCGATGCTTTCGGAGGTCGTCATGGCCGGGCTTGTCCCGGCCATCCATGCCCTCCCTTCTCGCAAACGCTGTATGACGTGGATGCCCGGGACGTCTGGCGCGAAGACGCGCTTCGCGCTATTGCCCGGGCATGACGGGCTAGGAGCATCGGCTTTAGCATCCTAGTCAAAAGGATCGCCATGACCGACCTAGCTCAACTCGAATCCCAAATTCTCGACCAGATCGCAGCCGCCGGCGACGAAGCAGCCCTCGAAGGCGTGCGCGTCGCAGCGCTCGGCAAGAAAGGCTCGATCTCCGCGCTGCTCGCTACCCTCGGTAAGATGTCGCCCGAGGAACGCAAGACGCAGGGCGCCGCGATCAATCTCGCCAAGGACAAGGTCACGCAGGCGCTCTCCGCACGCCGCGACATCCTGAAATCGGCGGCGCTCGATGCCCGTCTCGCCTCCGAGACCATCGACGTCACGCTGCCGCTGCGCGAGGCGCCCGCGGAAGCCGGCCGCATCCATCCGCTGAGCCAGGTCTTCGAAGAGGTCAACACGATCTTCGCCGACATGGGATTTGCGATCGCCGAAGGTCCCGATATCGAGACCGACGATTACAACTTCACAAAACTGAATTTCCCCGAGGGACATCCGGCGCGGGAGATGCACGACACCTTCTTCTTCAACCCTGGGGAAGACGGTTCGCGCATGCTGTTGCGCACGCATACGTCGCCAGTGCAGGTACGGACGATGCTCACGCAGAAGCCGCCGATCCGCGTGGTCTGCCCGGGCCGCACCTATCGCATCGATTCCGACGCGACGCATACGCCGCAGTTCCATCAGGTCGAAGGCCTCGTCATCGACAAGGGCTCGCATCTCGGCCACCTCAAATGGATCCTGCACGAGTTCTGCAAGGCGTTCTTCGAGGTCGACCACATCAACATGCGGTTCCGCCCGTCGTTCTTCCCGTTCACCGAGCCTTCGCTCGAGGTCGACATCCAGTGCCGGCGCGACAAGGGCGAGATCCGCTTCGGCGAGGGCGAGGACTGGCTGGAGATTCTGGGCTGCGGCATGGTGCATCCGAACGTGCTGCGCGCCTGCGGCATCGATCCCGACGTCTACCAGGGCTTTGCCTGGGGCATGGGCATCGACCGCATCGCGATGCTGAAATACGGCATCGCTGATTTGCGTCAGTTGTTCGAGAACGACGTGCGCTGGCTCAATCATTACGGCTTCAAGCCGCTCGACGTCCCGACGCTCGCCGGGGGATTGAGCACGTGACCCTGAGCGGCATCCCGCGAGAGTATCTCGGCTTGCAGTCGTTCGCGTTCGGCGACGGGCCTGATCTTGCCGACGAATTGCTCGATCTCGTGATCCGGGGCGTCAAGACCGCGACCTGCAGCACCGAAGATCAGGCCTCGACACCGGGCGCGCGCTGGATCGTGCGCGATGGGCGCGGCCAACCGCGCTGTGTCATCGAAACGACCGAGGTGACCTATCGTCGCTTCGGCGACGTTGATGCGGCCTTTGCCTACGATGAAGGCGAAGGCAATCGCAGTCTCGACTACTGGCGGCAGGCGCACCGCACTTATTTCGGCCGGCAAGGTAAGTTTCGCGAAGACATGATGCTGATGTGCGAACGCTTTCGTCTGGTCGAGGTTTTCTAGGAATGTACCCATGAAATTCACGCTCTCCTGGCTGAAGGAACATCTCGACACCGACGAACCGCTGGAAAAGCTGGCCGACAAGCTCACCATGATCGGGCTCGAGGTCGAGAGCATCGAGGACAAGGCGAAGGCGCTTTCGCCGTTCTCGATCGCGCGGGTGATTTCGGCCGAGCAGCATCCGAATGCAGACCGCCTGCGGGTGTGCATGGTCGACACCGGCAACGGAGCCGCACCGGTGCAGGTGGTCTGCGGGGCGCCGAATGCGCGTACCGGCCTCGTCAGCGTGTTCTCTCCGCCCGGCACGTTCATCCCCGGCAAGAACATCACGCTCGGCGTCGGCACCATCAGGGGCGTCGAGAGCCGCGGCATGCTGTGCTCGGCAGCCGAGCTCGAGATTTCCGAGGACCATGACGGCATCATGGAGCTGCCGGCCGATGCACCCATCGGCAAGGGTTATGCCGAATGGGCAGGCCTCGGCGATCCCGTGCTCGAAATCAATTTGACGCCGAACCGCCAGGACTGCACCGGCGTGCACGGCATCGCGCGCGACCTCTCCGCCGCCGACATGGGCAAGCTCATCGATCCCGGTATCAAGCCGGTCAAGGGTGAATTCCCCTGCCCGGTGAAGGTGACGGTGGAAGACGCCGCACTGTGCCCGGGCTTCGCGCTGCGGCTGGTGCGCGGCGTCAAGAACGGTCCGTCGCCGGAGTGGTTGCAGAAACGTCTGACCTCGATCGGGCTGCGGCCGATCAATGCGCTGGTCGACATCACCAACTTCATGACCTACGACCGCGCCCGGCCGCTCCACGTGTTCGACGCCAAGAAGGTGAACGGCAATCTCACCGTGCGCCGCGCCAAAGACGGCGAGAGCCTGCTGGCGCTCGATGGACGCACCTATACGCTCGATCCCAACATCTGCGTGATCTCGGACGAGCACGGCGTCGAATCGCTGGCCGGCATCATGGGCGGCGAGACTTCCGGCTGCGACGAGAACACCACTGACGTGCTGGTCGAATCGGCGCTGTGGAACGAGATCAACATCGCGCAGACCGGCCGCAAGCTCGGCATCAATTCGGACGCGCGCTATCGGTTCGAGCGCGGCGTCGATCCGGCTTTCATGGTGCCGGGGCTGGAGCTCGCGACGAAACTCGTGATGGAGCTCTGCGGCGGTACGCCGTCGGAGACCGTGGTCGTCGGCAAGGCCTTCGGCGACGACCGCATCATCGATTTCCCGCTGAGCGAGGTCAAACGTCTGGCGGGAATCGAAGTGCCGCTGGTCGAAATGCGGCGCATCCTCGGCCATCTCGGCTTCATGGTCGCCGGCAGCGGCCCGGTGGTGAAGGTCGCGGTGCCTTCATGGCGCACCGATGTGCACGGCAAGGCGGACATCGTCGAGGAAATCGTTCGCATCGTTGGCGTCGACAAGGTGCCGATGACGCCGTTCGAGCGCGGCGACGACGCGCGCAAGCCTGTGCTGACCACGATCCAGCTCCGCAACCGCCGCGCCAAGCGCGCGCTGGCTGCGCGAGGTATGGTGGAAGCCGTAACCTGGTCGTTCATTTCCAAGCCGCATGCCGAATTGTTCGGCGGCGGCCAGGCCGAGCTGGCGCTCGCCAACCCGATCGCCTCCGACCTCTCGGACATGCGGCCGAGCCTGCTGCCGGGCCTCGTCGCCGCGGCGCAAGCCAACGCCAACCGCGGCTACTCTGACGTCGCGCTGTTCGAGGTTGGCCAGATCTTTAGGGGCGACAAGCCCGAGGACCAGTTCGTTGCGGCCGCAGGCGTGCGCCACGGCTTTGCGTCCTCGAAGGGCATGGGCCGGCACTGGTCGGGCTCGGCCATGACCGACGCGCTCGACGCCAAGGCCGATGCGTTCGCCGTGCTTGCGGCGGCCGGCGCGCCGATGCAGGCGCTGCAGATCGTTCCAGGTGGACCTGCGTGGCTGCATCCGGGGCGCTCCGGCACCATCCAGATCGGACCGCAGAACGTGCTGGGTCACTTCGGCGAACTGCACCCGCGTACACTGGAGGCGCTCGGCGCCGACGGCCCGCTGATTGCGTTTGAGGTGATCCTCGACCGTATTCCAGACGCCAAGAAGAAGGCCACCCGCGCCAAGCCGCTGCTCGACCTCTCCGCATTCCAGCCGGTGTCGCGCGACTTCGCTTTCATCGTCGATCGCACCGTCAAGGCCGGCGACATCGTGCGATCGGCGCAGAGCGTCGACAAGAAGCTGATCACGGATGTGACCGTATTCGACGTCTATGAAGGCAAGGGCATCGATCCGGACAAGAAATCGGTCGCGATCGCCGTGACGATTCAGCCGCGCGAGAAGACGCTGACCGATCAGGAGATCGACGCGGTAGCGGCGAAGATCGTGGCCGAAGTGACGAAGAAAACCGGCGGCACGCTGCGAGCATGATGCCGCATGAACCCCGCGGCGCTCATTCCGGCTGACGTCGGCATCAACGCGGCGATCGCGATCTGCGCGGTCGCCTTCGTCTCGGGGACGGCGAGGGGGTTTTCCGGGTTCGGCTCGGCGCTGATCTTCATGCCGCTCGCCAGCTCCATCGCCGACCCGCGGCTGGTCGCGGCGCTGCTCCTGATCATCGATTTCGTCGCCGCCGCGCCGCTGCTGCCGAACGCCTGGCAAAAGGCCGACCGCAAGGCGACCGCGATCATCGTGCTCGGCGCGGTGATCGGTGTGCCCATCGGAACATACTTCCTTAGCCGGCTAGAGCCAGTAACAACCCGCTGGATCATTTCCGTCTTCGTGTTCTCCCTGCTGCTGCTTCTGCTCTCCGGTTGGCGCTATCGCGGCAAGGACCACGCAGCCGTCGCGATCGGCATCGGCGGGCTCTCCGGCTTCTGCAGTGGACTGGCCCAGACCGGCGGCCCGCCGATCGTCGGCTACTGGCTCGGCAGGCCCATCGCCCCCGTCATCGCCCGCGCCAATATCGTGCTGTTCTTCGGCGCGTCGGATTTATTTTCCGCCGTCAGCTACGCCGCGGCCGGACTGATCACGTTGGACGCGATCAAGTTCGCGTTCGTGGTCGGCCCGGTCTATGGCATCGGCGTCTGGTTCGGCGCCTCGCTGTTCGGCAAAGCCAGCGAAACCGTGTTCCGCGCAATCTGCTACGCGCTGATCGCAGCCGCAGTGATCTTTGGTTTGCCCGCGCTGGACGGCGTGCTGCGGTAACACACGAGATCCGTAGGGCGGGCAAAGCGCAGCGTGCCCACCATTCCACGGGTGGTGCGTGTTGTGGTGGGCACGCTTCGCTTTGCCCACCCTTGCCATCAGTTAGTCGGGGATGCCGACGTACGCCGCCGCTGCTTCGCCGGCCGCGCCTCCGGTTCCGGATCCTTCAATGCGCCGATCCGCCGCAACGCCGCTTCGGCGGCGCGCTCGCCGCTCTCCCAGGCGCCGTCGATCGTTCCCCACAACGTTTCATGGGTGGCCTCGCCGGCGAGATACATGCAGCCGATCGGCTCGGTCAGAACCTTTCGCGAAGACTGCCCGCCGGGCCCGGCCGCCGACATCGCGCCGAGCGCAAACGGCGCGGCGTTCCAGCGCGTCGCGCTCGATTTCTTCACCGCGGCTGCTGCCTCGCTGCCGTACAGCTTTGTCAGCCATTCTACCGCGAACGCCACCATGGCCTTCTCGCCCTGCGCGGAGAGATCGCGGCCGAACGAGCCGGCAACGTCGATCGTGCAGAGCGACGAGCCGCCGATATTGGCGACCATCAGCGCCGTCTTGGTCGAATTGCTCTGCTCGATGACGACGTCGTCACGGGCGAGGCCCAGCGGATTACCCGCGATCTGCAGTGCGATCCGGTCGTAGCTGCCGAGGCTCAGTTTCGCAGCCGCGTCGAGTATGCGTTTCGGGATATCGGGCGCGAATTTGATATTGCCCGCGGCCAGCACATTGCTCGACACGGTGATGACGGCGGCGCGCGCGGCGATCCTGCCCGCCGGCGTTTCCACGCTGACATCGCGGTTGCTCCAGACAATGCGATTGGCCGGCGTCGACAGCGACAGCGGCACCTGCTCGCCGAGCTTTGCGATCAGCGTTCCCAATCCCTGCCGGCAGCCGATCGCGGTGTTGCGATCCTGCGCGCGGGACTTGTCGCCGACGGAGACATCTTTCAGATCCTTGCCGGAAAAACCGGCTCCCAACACGAACTCCGCCGTGCCGGCCCAGTCGCCGAGGTCCTTTGGCAGCACCGAAGCGCAGGAGACGTCAAACCGCCGCGCGGCTTCGTCGATGGCACGGTTGGTGCGCACGAGCGCGGCGAGAAATTCCTCGGTCTCGCCGGCGCGGGCGTTGCGGCGCCCGATGCGGATCTTCTGGCCCGAGGGCGCGGTCGTGATCTCGAGGCCCGCCGCGCGCGCCAGCTTGATCATCGGATTGGTCTCGGGATTGTGCATCCAGCGCGCGCCGCGATCGAACGGCACGTCGAAGGTCGAGCTGTCGGTCTGGCAGCGGCCGCCGATCTGATTTGCCGCCTCCACCACGATCACCTTGCGGTTCGCCGCCATGATCCGCCGCGCCGCAGCAATGCCGGCCGCACCCGCGCCGATCACGACGATGTCCGCTTCCCGCGGCAACGGCGCTGCTCCCGCGTGCCCCCCGGAAAAAACCGGAACCGCTGCCAGACCTGCGGACGCCGACAGGAAGGTGCGGCGGGTCATTGTCATGTCATGGTTTCCGGGGCCTGAAGGAAGCGAGAACAGCTAGCGAACTGTGCCGTATCTCACGTGACGCAGCAACACTCATGGTAAATCAATCATGATTGATCCGTCTTGGGCATGAACTAAATTGAAACGGCTTGCGACCATGATATGGAGACAAAAAAAGCGGGAGAAAAGCCGCTCTGGGGGAGTTTCATGGGCGTAATGCTCGATACGATCGGCCAGGTGATTGCGGGCTACCTTCAGAAGGAAGTCCCGGGCTACGAGCCGTTTACCCCCAGCGATCCCGAGCATCTGCGCGGCGTCATCGAACCCGGCGACGTGCTGCTGGTCGAAGGCAACAACCGGATTTCCGGCATCATCAAATACCTGACGCAATCCACCTGGTCGCATGGCGCGCTTTACGTCGGCCCGGTTGACGGCGCGTTTGAGCCCGACGGCGAGCCGCATGTGCTGATCGAGGCCAATATCGGCGAAGGCGTGACCTCGGCGCCGCTGTCAAAATATTATCCCTATCACACCCGCCTCTGCCGCCCGATCGGCCTGTCCTACGAGGACCGCACCACGGTGTGCCGCTACGCCATCAACCGCATCGGCTTCGGCTACGACACCAAGAACATCGTCGACCTGATGCGCTACCTGATCCCGCTGCCGGTGCCTCAGCGCTGGCGCCGCCGCATGATCGCGTTCGGCTCCGGCGATCCCACAAAAATCATCTGCTCGGCATTGATCGCGCAGGCGTTCGACGCCGTGCGCTACCCGATCCTGCCCAAGATCACCCGCGCTGCTTCGCGAAAAGCCCGGCGCGAAATTCTGCACATCCGCGATTCCTCCCTCTACATGCCGCGCGATTTCGACATCTCGCCCTATTTCGAAATCGTCAAACCCACCATCGTGCACGGCTTCGACTACACGGCCCTGCACTGGGCCGACAAGCAGAAGCCGCTCCCGGAGGTAGCGGGCGAATTCGGTGTGTTTCCAGAAGTCAAATCGCCGCCGCTTGCTCCTGAAGAGATTGACCAAGAGACGCCGCTTCCGGCTGCGGCTGAAGAAATGACGGTTGAGGAAGTGGTAATTGAAGAAGTGATTTGCGAAACGACGATCATCGAACGCGTCACCGTGTCGGAACATTATCTCGCCGTCGAATACGTCCCGGTCCGCACGCCGGAGCGCCGCATGAAGCCGCGCGAGATGGTGACGTAGGGACCAGAACCGTAGCCCGGATGAAGCGAAGCGCTAACTCGTTCCGCCGGATAGACTGTCCCGGATTTCGCTTCGCTCCATCCGGGCTACAAGATCCCCTAGAACCGCCCCGCCAGCGTCACGCGCACCGCGAGCGGCTCGGCGGGATGCACATGGCGGTCGGCGACGCCGCCGATCGCCTCGCCCGGCAATCGCGACAGATAATAATACTCGATCTGGTTGGTTTTCGCGTTGAAGAGATTGAGCACGTCGAGCTGCAGCCGCAGGCCGTTGTCGAATCTGTAACCCGCGCGCGCATTGAAAATAAGCGATGCCTGCGAACGGACGCTGTCGTCCTCGATCAGCGGACGCGGCCCGAAATAGCGTCCCTTCAGCGCGCCGAACCAACCGGTCTCGTTGCCGAAGGTGACCGCACCACTCGCAATCCAGGCCGGCGCACCGGGGATACGATCGCCCGCGAGATCGAAATCGGTAAAGCGGGCGCGGGTATACGCAACATCCAGATCGAACGTCAGCCACGGCACCGGCTTGTATTTGTTGGTCCACTCCACGCCGACCCGGCGGCTCGGCCGGCTGGCCTCAGTGGTGCCGGCGTCGCCCACGAACAGCAGTTCGGAGTCGAAATCGAGCACAAAGACCGCGACCGAGCTTGTCAGTCCCTCGATCGCCTTCGTGCGGACGCCGAGCTCGGCGCCCTTCGACCGAACCAGCAGCGGCACGCGATCCTGCGGCGTCACCTTGTCGATCGGATCGACCGTGATCGTCGTGCCGCGGATGTCGTTAGAGTGCAGGCCGTAGCCGGCATTGCCGTAGAACTCGGTCTTGTACCAAGGGCCAAGCACGATGCCGCCCTTCGGGCTCGTTATCGACGCTTGTGCATTGCCTGAGTTTTCCGGCGTGTCGCTGAGGACGCGGCCGGCGAAAACGTCCTCACGGATGCCAACTGTGGAGCGCAGCCAATCGGTCCAGCGCGTCGTCGTGTCAGTCCAGATGCCGACATTGCCTTCCTGCACGCGATCCTCGCGCACGGTCGAAAGCAGCGCACGCTGCTCCGTCTTGAACAGGCCGACATGGATGTCGTCGTAGCGGCTCCGCACGCCGACGCGGGTTTGAGTCTCCAAACCGCCAAGGCGCCAGTCGAAGGCATGCCGCGCGTCAAAACCGCCAAGGGTGCGGCGATCGAGCTGGTTGAACTGGTCGCCATTGACGGGATTGTCGAGGAAGTAGGTGAAATTGTTATAGAGCTGCAGTTCGGAACGCACGAAATAGGCGCTGAGATTGGTCTGGCCGTATTCGCTCGAATGCGCAAAATTGCCGGACAGGCTGAAGCGGCTGGAGACGCCGCCGTCGGTCGGATCGAGCGTGCCGAAACGGCCGATGATGCCCTGGTCGATGGCGCGTTGCGCAACCTGATCGGTTGAGTTCCAGGCGTTGGAGTAAGCCATCCCCGTCAGCGTGAACCCGTCGGTCGCTGTGCCTTGGCTGTAACGCATCACGCCGTTGACCTTGCGAACATTGTCCGGCACGTCCCATGGGCCGTTATATCTGACGCTCTCGATGGCAGTGAGCAGCGTGCCGGCCCCAACCGCAGTCGAGCCAGCGGCCAGCCCGCGTTGATAGCCGAAACTGCCAAATGTCATCTCGACGATGTTTTTGGGGAGCTTGTTGAGGTAATCGATCTCGACGGAGCCGGCCGAGCTGAAGTCGCCCACATCGGCGTAGTACGGACCCTTGCGGACATACACAGACTGAATCAGCTCAGGGATCAGAAAGTTGATATCGGCGTAGCCCTGCCCGTGGCCATGAGTTGGCATGTTGACGGGCATGCCATCGATTCTGATCGCAAGATCGGTGCCGTGGTCAAGATTGAAGCCGCGCAGGAAATACTGGTTGGCCTTACCCTCTCCGGAATGCTGGGTGACGATCAGGCCGGGTACGACCTCAAGCGCCTCGCCGGGCCGTAAGAAGGGTACGGCATTCACCTCCGCGCCGCTGATGCGCACCGCGCTGGCGGCGGCGGGTTGCAGGGCAGCGGCGCCATCGGATGAAGTGCCGGGCGTGATGCCGCTGGCGCCCGCGGTGACGGGCTGGTTCGCGCGAACGGCGGTTCTGCTCCGCGCACCACGATTTTGCGACGGTTTTGGCCGAGCCACCCGCGTGGGCGGCGTTGCGTTGGGCGCGGTGATGGTCACCGGCGGAAGCGGGTCAGGCTGAGATGCCGTCCGCTCCTGCGCCTCGGCGGGGAGCATCAGAACGGCAGAGGAAGCCGTGGCGGAAAATATCCGCAACAAGACCCTAAGCACCGCCATGCCCCCGCATGTTTACTGCTACAGTTTCGAGAGCGACTGCACCACACCCAACCCGGCATTCTCACGCTAGCAGCGCCAGTGTGACGATACAATAGAGATGTCATACCGGGAACCCAACACGGACACAGGATGCAACGGATCACGATCACCATCGAAGACGAGCTGCTCGCCGAGATCGACGCGGCTGCGGAAACCCGCGGCTATCAGAACCGCTCCGAGATCATTCGTGATCTCGCCCGCGCCGGGCTGCAACAGAGCGCCGAGGACGCTGCCCCTTCAGGCCAGTGCGTCGCCGCGCTGGTCTATGTCTACGATCACGCCGCGCGGGATCTGTCGAAACGGCTGATCCAGAATTTCCACGGCCACCACGATCTTTCGCTGGCGACGCTGCACGTCCATCTCGATGACGACTCTTGCATGGAGGTCACGGCGCTGAAGGGAGGGAGCGGCGAAGTCCGGCATTTTGCCGATCACATCATCGCCGAGCGCGGCGTGCGCTATGGCCGCGTGGTGATGATCCCGACGGCATCAGACAAGAAGCCGAAGGCGCGCAAGCACGGCCATCGCTACGACTAGGCCGATCCGCGCCTCGAGACGCCAGAAATGATGGCGTAGAGGCAAGAACGCGTAGCCCGGATGGAGCGAAGCGAAATCCGGGAACACTCTCCGAGGATCCACAGATCCCGGATTGCGCGGAGCCTGTCATCGGGCGCGCATTCGCGCGACCCGTTGGCTTCATCCGGGCTACGAAACCGCACTACCTGTCGGAGCGGCCGATCACGGCCATCAGCTCGGCAATCTTTTCGCGCTGGTCGGCCTTGTTGCCGCTGGTGATGGCGTGTTCGACGCAATGCGACACGTGATCCCGCAGCACCTCCTCCTCGACGCGGCGAAGTGCGGCTCGCACCGCCGATATCTGCGTGACGATATCGATGCAATAGCGGTCCTCGTCGACCATTTTTGAGAGGCCGCGGACCTGGCCTTCGATCCGGCTGAGGCGCTTTTGACAGGAAGCCTTGATGTCTTTTCGCATGCGGCCTATATACCCCCGTAGGGTATAGGTTACAAGCGCCGGAGACGTGATGAACGAGGCCAGCAAGAACGCTGACAAAAGCGGCGGTGCGGCGAGCAGCGCCTGTTGCGGCGGCCACGGTCACGCCGGCCACAGCCATCACGCCCACACTGGTGCAACCGTGCGCGACCCCGTCTGCGGCATGACCGTAAATCCCGCGACCAGCAAGCACCACTTCGACTATCGCGGCGAGACCTTTCATTTCTGCTCGGCCGGCTGCCGCACAAAATTCGCCGCCGACCCCGTCGCTTATCTCGAGAAAGACAGCCGGCCGAAGGCCGCGGTGCCGGAAGGCACGATCTACACCTGCCCGATGCATCCCGAGATCCAGCAGGTCGGCCCGGGAAGCTGCCCGATCTGCGGCATGGCGCTGGAGCCTGAGGTCGCGAGCCTCGATGCGCCGCCGAATCCGGAACTCGCTGACATGACGCGCCGCTTCTGGATCGGCCTCGTGCTCGCGATGCCGGCGGTTGTGCTGGAAATGGGCGGGCATCTCGTCGGCGGCCATGGCTGGGTCGATCCGACGCTGTCGAACTGGATCCAGTTCGCCTTCGCGACGCCCGTCGTGCTCTGGGCCGGCTGGCCGTTCTTCGTGCGCGGCTGGCAGTCGCTCGTCACGCGCCATCTCAACATGTTCACGCTGATCGCGATGGGCACCGGCGTGGCCTATCTCTACAGCGTCATCGGCACGGTCGCCCCTGGCGTTTTCCCGGCCACCTTCCGCGGCCATGGCGGCGCGGTCGCGGTCTACTTCGAAGCCGCCGCGGTCATCACCGTACTCGTGCTGCTCGGCCAGGTGCTCGAACTCCGCGCCCGCGAGGCGACATCCGGCGCAATCAAAGCCCTGCTTCAGCTCGCGCCGAAAACCGCGCGCCGGATCGGCGATGACGGCGCCGATCACGAGGTGGAAATTGACGCGCTTGCGGTCGGCGATCATCTGCGGGTGCGGCCGGGCGAAAAGGTGCCGGTGGACGGCATCATCCTCGAAGGCCGCTCCTCGCTCGATGAATCGCTGGTGACCGGCGAGTCCATGCCCGTCACCAAGGAGCCCGGCAGCAAGGTCATCGCTGGCACGCTCAACCAGTCCGGTGGCTTCATCATGCGCGCCGACAAGGTCGGACGCGACACGCTGCTGTCCCAGATCGTCAAGATGGTCGCCGACGCGCAGCGTTCGCGCGCGCCGATCCAGCGGTTGGCCGATCGGGTTTCCGGCTGGTTCGTGCCGATCGTTATCGTCGTGGCGCTGATCGCGTTCGGCGCCTGGGCCTGGTTTGGACCCGAACCGCGCATGGCGTTTGGCCTCGTCGCCGCCGTCAGCGTGCTCATCATCGCCTGCCCCTGTGCGCTCGGCCTCGCCACGCCGATGTCGATTATGGTCGGCGTCGGGCGCGGCGCGCAGGCCGGCGTGCTGATCAAGAACGCCGAAGCGCTGGAGCGCATGGAGAAGGTCGACACGCTGGTGGTCGACAAGACGGGCACGCTGACCGAAGGCAAGCCGAAGGTGGTCGCTATCGTTCCGGCAAGCGGATTTAACGAGACCGATATTCTGCGGCTGGCTGCGACCGTCGAGCGGGCGAGCGAACACCCGTTGGCAGATGCCATCGTGCGAACGGCCAGGGAACGCAATCTCGATCTTGGCAACGTCGAAGAGTTCGACTCGCCGACCGGCAAGGGTGCGACCGGCAAGGTCGACGGCAAGACCATCGTTCTCGGTAATGCAAACTTCCTGCGGTCGCTCGGTATCGAAAACGGCTCGCTCGATGAACAGGGCGAACGTTTGCGCGGCGATGGCGCGACCGTGATCAACATGGCGGTCGACGGCAAGCTGGCGGGATTGTTTGCCATCGCCGACCCCGTGAAGGCGTCAACGCCAGACGCGCTGAAAGCGCTGGAGGCCGAGGGCATCAAGGTCATCATGCTCACGGGCGACAACAGGACCACGGCGAACGCCGTCGCGCGCAGCCTTGGCATCACCGACATCGAGG
Source organism: Bradyrhizobium sp. SRL28 (assembly GCF_018596315.1). GTDB lineage: Bacteria > Pseudomonadota > Alphaproteobacteria > Rhizobiales > Xanthobacteraceae > Bradyrhizobium. Next base: position 138,553 of record NZ_JAHEAG010000004.1, read on the forward strand.
CGGAAGTGCTGCCCGATCAGAAGAGCGCGGTGGTCGCAAAACTGCAGAAGGCCGGACGGATCGTCGCGATGGCCGGCGACGGCATCAACGACGCCCCGGCGCTCGCCGCCGCCGAAGTCGGCATCGCCATGGGAACCGGTACCGATGTCGCGATGGAGAGCGCCGGGATTACGCTGCTGAAGGGTGACCTCACCGGCATCGTCCGTGCCCGACGGCTCTCGCAGGCCACCATGCGCAACATCCGCCAGAACCTGTTCTTCGCCTTCATCTACAACGCCGCCGGCATCCCGATCGCCGCAGGCATTCTCTATCCCGCGTTCGGATTGCTGCTGTCGCCGATCATCGCCGCGGCGGCGATGGCGCTGTCTTCGGTGAGCGTCGTCGGCAATGCACTGCGGCTGCGGGTGACGCGGCTTTAGTGCCGAGGGCGTTCCCCGGATGCAGTGCAGCGCGCCGCTCTTGCGGCGTGGTGCGCTGCTGAGCCGGGGTCCACGTCGCAGTGGGTCCCGGCTCTGCGGAGCAGCGTTTCCGGACGATGCTACGCATCGCCTAGGCTGCACCGCGTCCGGGACACAAGGGGGCATCAACGCCGGCTGACTCAGTAAACTCTCATCACGCCGCCCTCGCCGCCCCGCCCGGCAATCCGGCGCGCGCAAGCCCACCATACAGCGCCTCGTCAGGCATTTCCGATTTCAGGATTCCGCGCACCGCGATCAGCTTCTCGATATCGATCCCAGTCTTGAATCCCTTGCTCTCGCACAGGAACACCAGATCCTCGAACACGACGTTCCCGGTCGCGCCCGGCGCGAACGGGCAGCCGCCGAGACCACCGAGCGATCCGTCGAGCACGCGCGCGCCGGCATCGAGCGCGGCGGAGGCGTTCGCAATCCCCATCCCTCTGGTGTCGTGCAGGTGAATGCAGATCGGCTTGGTGCCTGCGATCTTCACCGCGGCCGCGGTCAATTCCCCGACCTGCTTCGGTCCGGCATAACCAACCGTGTCGGCGATCGCGACCATGTCGACGCCGGCCTCGAACAGCTTTTCCGTCAGCCGCAGCACTTCGTTCGGATCGACTTGCCCTACGATCGAGCAGCCCAGCGCCATCGAGATCGCGGAATTCACCACCGGCTTGTGTGCGCTGGCGTCGCGCAGCTCACAAAGCCGCCGGACGTTGGCAATGGCTGACTCGCGCGAGCGGTTGGCATTGGCCTGGCTGTGCTCTTCCGTGGCCGAGACCACACTCGCCACTTCGGCGACGCCGGAGGCCAGCGCCTCGTTGACGCCGCGCTCGTTCAGCGTCAGCGCGATGCCGTAGGCACCGGGCAGCGAGGCCACGGTCCCGATGATGTCGCGCACGTCGGCGAATTGCGGAAACGTCTTTGCGGGCAGGAACGAGCCGACCTCGAAATGCCGTACCCCGGCAGCATATTCGTCGCGGATCCAGCGCTGCTTCGCTTCCGTAGACGGAAATGTCTTCACGAGCTGCAGGCCATCGCGTAGCCCCACCTCGCGCAGAATGATTTTGCTGTCGGGATAGAGTTCCTGGACGCGGGTCATGGCAACCTCTTGTTTTTGTCGGCAGTCTTGTTTCCCCGGGGGCCAGCAGGCTCTTGTGGAAACCCTTGTCGAAACCCTCGGGGGTATCTACCTCTCGCAAGGGCTTTTTCACAAGAGGCAAGACCGCCATGTTGGACGCCGCCGTCAAGGCGATTTCGCAGATCCTGTCGCCGCCGATGCGCACCATCCTGTGGCGCTCGATCGGGCTGGCGCTGGTGCTGGTTGCGGTGCTGGCCATCGGCCTGCAGCGCGCGTTGAGCTGGTTCGCCGAATACGGCGAAGTCTGGGCGGAGGCGATGCTCGGGCCGGGCTTCCACACGACGCTCAACATCCTTTCCTGGATCATCTCGATCGCGGCCGGGCTCGGTGTCGTCCTCGGCGGCATTTTCCTGATGCCGGCGGTCACCTCGCTGATCGCGAGCGTATTCGTCGACGACGTCGCCGAGCATGTCGAGCGCGAACATTATCCGGCGGAGCGCCCCGGCGACGCGCTGCCGCTCGGCGTTTCGATTCCCGAGGGCATCAAGACGGCGCTGCTGACGATCCTGGTCTATCTGATCGCGCTGCCCTTCGTGCTGTTCGCGGGTGCAGGCTTCATCATTTTCTTTGTCGCCACCGCCTGGCTGCTCGGCCGTGAATATTTCGAACTCGCGGCGATGCGCTTCCGCTCACCCGCGGAAGCCAAGGCGATGCGCAAGGACAATGCCGCCACCGTGTTCACCGCGGGCCTGTTCATCGCGGCCTTCGTATCGATCCCGATCGTCAATCTGGCGACGCCGTTGTTCGGCATGGCCTTCATGGTCCACATGCACAAACGCCTCTCCGGCCCGAGGCCTGAGCTGATCGAGCCGGCGCGGAAAACGGGAATGCCGGTGGCGTAAAGCCAAAGCTGCCAATCCCGTCATTGCCTGCGACAAACGCGAAGTGTTTGCGCAAGGGAGCGAAGCGACGAAGCAATCCATCTATCCCCGTGCGGAAAGGTGGATTGCTTCGCTGCGCTCGCAATGACGGCGTTAGGTTCTCGCCCCTACACCGTCTTTTCCGGCCAGCGGCAGAGATCGTTGATCAAACACACTTCGCAGCGCGGCTTGCGCGCCAGGCAGGTGTAGCGCCCGTGCAGGATCAGCCAGTGATGGGCGTGCAGCATGAACTCGGACGGGATCACCCTTTCCAGCCCCAGCTCGACCTCGAGCACGTTATTGCCCGGCGCGAGCCCCGTGCGGTTGCCAACCCGAAACACATGAGTATCCACCGCCATGGTGTGTTCGCCATAGGCCATGTTGAGCACGACGTTCGCGGTCTTGCGCCCGGCGCCGGGCAGCGTCTCGATCTCGGCCCGGGTGCGCGGCACCTCGCCGCCGAACTCGGCGATCAGTTTTTCCGACAGCGCGATGACGTTCCTGGCCTTGTTGCGATAGAGCCCGATGGTCTTGATGTACTCGCGTACTTTCTCTTCGCCGAGCTCAAGCATCTTCTCCGGCGTATCGGCCACCGCAAACAGCGCGCGCGTCGCCTTGTTGACGCCGGCATCCGTAGCCTGCGCCGACAGCACCACGGCGACCAGCAGCGTATAGGGGTTGAGATGCTCGAGCTCGCCCTTCGGCTCCGGATTGGCTTTACGAAACCGGCTGAACGCCTCGTGGACCTCGGCCGGTGTCCAGGGCTTTGGCTTTAGAGGCTTTGGCTTTAGAGGCTTTGTCTTCGGTGACCTCTTCGCCGCCGGCTTGGGCGACGACTTGACGGCCTTCTTTGCCACCTTCTTCGGCATGGACGGAGCGCCCGATTTTCTGGCGCTGACAGAGCGGATGATTTTGGCCATGATCCGGATATACTGATACGCGATGACCGCAGGCAACGACTTTGATCCGGCACTTGACCAGCCGACGCTGTTTTCGGCGCGGGTGACGCCGCATCGCTCGCTCAACCCCACCGGCTTTTTGGTGCTGATGATTTTCATCAGCGCAGTCAGCTTTGTCGCCGGCATCGCATTCTTGCTGATGGGCGCCTGGCCGGTTTTGGGGTTTTTCGGCCTCGATGTGCTGGTGATCTACTGGGCGTTCCGGATCAATTTTCGCAGCGCTGATGCCATAGAAGACATCGTGATGACGCCGTCGGAATTGCGCGTGCGGCGCGTCAGCCACCGCGGCCATCTGATCGAATGGTCGTTCAATCCGCTCTGGGTGCAGCTCGAACAGACCGGCGATCCCGAATTCGGCATCGAGCGGCTTTATCTGGTCTCCCGCGGCCGCCGGGTCTCAATCGCCCACTTTCTTGGGCCAGATGAAAAGGCCAGCTTTGCCAAAGCCTTACTGGCCGCATTGCAGACCGCCAAGCGCGGTATCACCTACAATCCGGTCACTTAAGGCTTTCTTTTTTGACGCGTTTTCTACCGCAGATAAGTCTACGCAATCTGCGTAAACTTGATTGCTATGCGAACCGGTTCCCACCCCCGGATCAAGTCCGAGGGCATGCTTCGCTCGAAAACGCTACGTTGGCTTATCGGAAATCGGGTGGTTTGGACCGCGCATGAGCCCTAAATCAGACCCCATGATGATATCAGCCATACAGGACCAGCGCCTGGCCAAGCCGGGCCACCAGGCCGCCGCGCTGCGCGACTACGATTCGGTGCGCCGCGCCATCGCCTTCATCTCCGAGCACTGGCGCACGCAGCCGACCATCGAGGCGATGGCGGACGCCGCCGCCGTGACGCCGGATGAACTGCACCATCTGTTCCGACGCTGGGCTTCGCTCACGCCAAAGGCCTTCATGCAGGCGCTGACGCTGGATCACGCCAAGGGCCTCTTGCGCGATTCCGCCAGCGTGCTCGATGCCGCGCTCGACTCAGGGCTATCGGGCCCGGGCCGGCTGCATGATCTGTTCGTCACCCATGAAGCGATGTCGCCCGGCGAATGGAAGAACGGCGGCGCCGGCATGACGCTGCGCTACGGTTTCCACGCTTGCCCCTTCGGCACCGCGATCGTGATCGCGAGCGACCGAGGGCTGGCGGGGCTGGCCTTCGCCGATCCCGACGAGGAGTCGACGGCGTTTGCCGACATGAAGCGGCGCTGGCCGAATGCCACCTATGTCGAGGACCACGACGGCACGACAGCTCTCGCGCAGCGCATCTTCGATACACGGCTGTGGCGGCCGGACCAGCCGCTGCGCGTGGTGCTGATCGGCACCGATTTCGAGGTGCGGGTGTGGGAGACGCTGTTGAAAATCCCGATGGGCCGCGCGGTCTGCTATTCCGACATCGCCAACAAGATCCAAAGCCCGAAGGCCTCGCGCGCCGTCGGCGCCGCCGTCGGCCGGAATCCCGTGTCGTTCGTGGTGCCCTGCCACCGTGCGCTCGGCAAGGGTGGCGCACTGACCGGCTATCACTGGGGCATCACGCGCAAGCAGGCGATGCTCGGCTGGGAAGCGGGTCAGGTGGGATTGCATTAGAAATGTAGGGTGGGCAAAGGAGCGTTAGCGACGTACCCACCATCTATCCGCAGCAATCGTCGTGAATGGTGGGCACGCTTCGCTTTGCCCACCCTACGAATTCAACTCACGCCGCCAGATCGACCTTCGTCGCGACAGTCGAATCCGCATTCAGCCGATAGATCACCGGTACGCCGGTTGCGAGCTCGCGCTTCAATATCTGCTCGGGCGTCAGCTTCTCCAGCACCATGATCAGCGCGCGCAGCGAGTTGCCATGGGCGGCGACCAGCGTGCGCTGTCCGCGCAGCACGCCGGGCAAAATCTCCTGCACGTAATAGGGCAGCGCGCGCGCCAGCGTATCCTTCAGGCTTTCGCCGCCGGGCGGCGGCACATCGTAGGAGCGGCGCCAGACCAGCACCTGGTCCTCGCCCCATTTCTTGCGGGCGTCATCCTTGTTGAGTCCGGAGAGATCGCCGTAATCGCGTTCGTTGAGCGCGAGATCCTTCGTCGTCGGCAGCCCGGTCTGCCCGATCTCGGCGAGCATCAGTTTCAGCGTATGCTGGGCCCGCGTCAGGTCCGAGGTAAAGGCAACGTCGAACGTCAGGCCCTGCGCCTTCAATTTGCGGCCGGCCTCCTTGGCCTCAGTGATGCCCTGCTCGGTGAGATCAGGATCTTTCCAGCCCGTGAACAGGTTCTTCAGATTCCATTCGCTCTGCCCGTGACGCACGAGCACAAGAAGACGTTCGCTCATTGAGAGGATTTTCCGTTGTTCGATTCTAGAAGTCGGCGAGCCCCAGCACGTCGGTCATCGTATAGAAGCCGGGCGTCTTGCCCCGCGCCCACAGTGCCGCCTTGACGGCTCCCTGGGCAAACATCGTCCGGTCCTCGGCACGGTGGGTCAGTTCGATGCGCTCCATGGCACCGGCGAAGATCACGCTGTGATCGCCAACAACGGTGCCGCCGCGTAGCGCGGCAAAGCCGATGTCGCCGGGACGGCGCGCTCCGGTCTCGCCGTCGCGGCCACGCGCCGAATGGGTATAGAGATCGACGCCGCGACCGGCCGCGGCAGCCTCGCCCAGCATCAAGGCCGTGCCCGACGGTGCGTCGATCTTGGCCTTGTGATGCATTTCGAGAATCTCGATATCGAAACTCTGGTCGAGCGATTGCGCGACCCGCTTCACCAGCGCCGCCAGCAGGTTGACGCCGAGGCTCATATTGCCTGATTGCACGACTACGGCGCGCGAAGTAACGCTCTTGATCACGGCCATGTCGGACACCGACAGCCCGGTGGTTCCGACAATGTGCACGAGGCCGCGTTCGGCGGCGATCGCGACATTGGCGATGGTGGCAGCCGGTACGGTGAAATCGAGAATGCCGTCGGCATTGGCCGACAGCGTCCACAAGTCGGCCGAAAGTTTGACGCCATTCTCCGGCAGGCCGGCAAGCACGCCGGCATCCTTGCCCAGCAGTTCCGATCCCGGCGCTTCCAGCGCGCCGGCCAGCACCGCGCCCGGCGTTTCCGAAATGACGCGCACCAGCGCGCGGCCCATCCGGCCGCCGGCCCCCGCAACGATCAATCGCATATCGGCCATGGCTTTACCTCTGAACGGGGTATAGCCGGGGCAGGCGATTACGGCAACTTCCCGTCAGGTAACGGGTCGGCGCCTCCGGACAGCCCTCAGGGCTGCGGCCCATCATAGCCTTCGATGATGATGAGATCGGCGACCGAATGCGGCTGCCGCACCTTGATGTTTTCCTGGTATTCCGGCGAGTGGTAGCAAGCCAGCGCTGTCTCATAGTCGGGAAATTCGATCACCACATTGCGTGAGCGGCTTTGGCCTTCGATGGCGGTGAATTTGCCGGCGCGCACGACGAAGCGCCCGCCGAATTTCTTGAAGATGGCCGGGTTGGCCGCCGCATAGGGCTTGTAGCCTTCGTCATTGTGCACGTCGACGCGCGCGATCCAGTATCCCTTGGCCATCTCACTCTCCCGTTTCTTGTCTCGCTGGTTTCACTACGTCAGAGCCTGCTTGATTTCCGCCTGAATGGCATCCGCCGCCGCCCTGGGATCGGCGGCTTCCGTCACGGGACGTCCGACCACCAGATAGTCGGCGCCGGCAGCGATGGCACGCGCCGGCGTCATGATGCGCTTCTGGTCGCCGGTCGCGGCCCCCGCAGGCCGGATGCCGGGCGTCACCAGATTCATCTGGTGGCCGACGATCTTGCGCAGCGCCGCGGCCTCTTCCGGCGAGCTGACGAGGCCGTCGACGCCGAGCACCTGCGCCTGCTGCGCGCGTGCTTCCACCAGGTCGGAGACGTTGAGCCGATAGCCGGCGGCATGGAGATCGCCGTCATCATAAGACGTCAGCACCGTGACGGCGAGAATCTTCAGGCCCGATCCGGCGCGCGCCTCGACCGCGGCCTTCATGGTTTGCGGATAGGCATGCACGGTGAGGAAGGTCGCGCCGAGTTTTGCTACGCTCTCGACGCCGCGCGCCACCGTGTTGCCGATGTCGTGCAGCTTGAGATCGACGAAAACCTTCTTGCCTGATTTCGCCAATTGCTGCGCCAGCGGCAATCCGCCGGCATAGGCGAGTTGGTAGCCGATCTTGTAGAAGCTCACGCTGTCGCCGAGCCGCGCAATCATCGCTTCCGCCTCGGCCACCCCGGGCAAATCGAGCGCGACGATCAGGCGGTCCTTCGGCGCGATTACGGCTGGCTGCATGTCACCTCACATCATGCGTTGGGAAACGTCGATCAACTGCCGCACCAGCGCTTTCAGCGCCTCGGCATCAGCAGAATTCTTCAATCGGTCCATCTCGTCATAGGCATCGTCGGCAAATGACAGTGCGAACTGGTTCGGGATCACCTGGGCATGGCAGGCCGACAGGATCAGCCGCAGCGCCGCCAGCGCGCGAGAGCCGCCGAGTCGCCCGCCGGAAGCGGAGGCGATCGCAAACACCCGCTCGCGAAACACCTGCCCGCGGGTCTCGTGCACATCCTGCACCCGGCTCACCCAGTCGATGGTGTTTTTCACCAGCGCCGGCACCGAGGAATTGTATTCCGGCGTCACGATCAGCACGCCATGATGGGCCGCCATCATGCGCTTCAGATTGACCGCATGCTTCGGCACGCCGGACTTCGCCTGCAGGTCGCCGTCATAGATCGGCAGCGGAAAATCGCCGAGCGATATCCGGGTGATTTCGGCGCCTTCCCGCGCCAGCGCATGCGCGGCAACCGCCGCCAGCTTCGCATTGAGCGAACCTGATCGTAGCGATCCCGGGATCACGAGGATTTTCAGTGCGGACATATGTCAGAAATCGCGTTCAGGACGAACCCGCGCGACAGCGCAGGGGAGCTCAGCCCTTGCGATACACCCAGACCCGCGCGGGCGGAAGGTTCATCCAGATCCGCTCGGAGGCTTCTGTGGACACGCCCGGCAGCGATTTCGGGATCGGCGGCGCGACCGAATAGGTGAATTGCACGAAGGGGGCGCCGGGCGCGAGCGCTGTGAAGGCGTCGCGGATCAGTTTCAGGCGCGTCAGCATCGGTTTGGTCACCAGCGGCAGGCCGGAGACCACGGCGGAAGCCGGCACGTCCAGCACGTCCTTGAGCGAGGAGCGTAGCGCGTAGGCGTCGCCCTGCACCACCTTGGCCAGCGGATAGCGGTCGCGCAGCAGTGCGCAGAAGCCCGGATTATACTCGACCAGCACGAGCCGCCTTTGATCGACGCCATGTTCGATCAGTGCGTTGGTGATCGCACCGGTCCCGGGCCCAAGTTCGACGACCGGCCCTTTCGCGTCGACGTCGACATATTCCGCCATGGTCCGGGCAAGCAATTTGCTCGACGGCATCACCGCGCCCATGTGCAGCGGCTTTTCGATCCATGAACGAAGGAAGCGAACCTCATCATCGAGACGAGGCTTCTTCAACGCACGCACGGACGATTGCAAAGGCATGTCGCTACCAGGCGGGGGCCCCGCAAGAAGGCAGGGGATGTCAGAAAACGGTCATAAACACGTATAGGTCGACGGGGACATGGTCAAGCCAAACGGTAATGCGTCGGCCGCGCCAAAGTGCCCGGGACGCAGCAATAAGACACTGTGCAAGCTGAATGAATCATGACTGCGAGGGCAAGAAACTGCGCTTCGCTCAACTCGCGTTCGCGCGGGTCAGGAGCCCGCGCGGTTGCCGAAGAAGTCCTTGACCTTGGTGAAGAAGCCCGCCGCTTCCGGCTGGGTGGCGCCGGACGACAGTTTTTCGAACTCGGATAGCAATTCCTGCTGCTTCTTGGTCAGATTCTGCGGCGTTTCGACCATGACCTGGACATACATGTCGCCGGTCTGGCGCGAGCGGAGCACCGGCATGCCTTTTGATGCAATGCGGAAACGGCGGCCGGACTGCGTCCCGGCCGGCACTTTCACCTTGGTCTTGCCCTTGTCGATGGTCGGAACCTCGAATTCGCCGCCAAGCGCGGCTGCGACCATCGAGATCGGAACCCGGCAATGCAAATCGGCGCCGTCGCGCTGGAAGAATTCGTGCGTCGCAAGCGACAGGAAAATATAGAGGTCGCCGGGCGGCCCGCCGCGGACGCCGGCCTCGCCCTCGCCGGCCAGACGAATGCGGGTGCCGTCCTCGACGCCCTGCGGAATGTTGACCGACAGCGTGCGGTCGCGCGTCACCCGTCCCGACCCTGCGCAGTTCGGACAGGCGTCCTCGATCATCTGGCCGCGGCCCTGACAGCCGGGGCAGGTCCGCTCCAGCGTGAAGAAGCCCTGGGCCTGCCGCACCCGGCCCGCGCCACCGCACATCGAGCAGGTCTTCGGCTTGGTGCCGGCCTTGGCGCCGGTGCCCGAACAGGGCTCACAGGTGACCGAGACGGGAATCTCGATCTGCGCGGTCTTGCCCTGAAAAGCCTCTTCCAGCGTGATTTCCATGTTGTAGCGCAGGTCGGCGCCGCGCTCGCGTCCACCGCTGCGCCGCTGGCCGGCCATGCCGAACAGGTCTTCGAAAATATCGGAGAATGACGAGGCGAAGCCGGCGCCGAACCCGGGACCGCCGCCGCCCATGCCCTGCTCGAACGCGGCATGGCCATAGCGGTCATAGGCGGCGCGCTTCTCGCCGTCTTTCAGGACCTCGTAGGCTTCGTTGATTTCCTTGAAGCGGACTTCGCTGGAGGCATCGCCCGGATTCTTGTCCGGATGCCATTTCATCGCGAGCTTGCGGAACGCCGCCTTGAGCTTGCCGTCGTCCGCGTTCCGTTCGACTTCCAGGGTTTCGTAATAGCAGCGCTTGGTGGACATCAGTCAAACCCGCCCGAAGTTCGTCTTCACGCCGAAGGGTGCTTCTCGCAAGAAGGGTGCTTCTCGAAAGATGCAGCCATCGGCTTAACGAAAAATGACCCCCACCCCTGGGAACGCAAGCCGCGCGCTCTTTAGGATGAGGGTCATGATCGAAAGCCCGCTTACGCCGACTTCTTGTTGTTCTTGTCGTCGTCGACCTCGGTGAACTCCGCGTCGACCACGTCATCCTTGGCAGCGTCGCGCTTGGCGTCCGCCTCGGCCTGCTGCTTGTACATGGCCTCGCCGAGCTTCATCGAAGCCTGCGCCACGGTGTTGGTCTTGGCCTTGATGGCCTCGGCGTCGTCGCCCTTCAGCGCTTCCTTCAGATCGCTGACGGCGTCCTCGATGGCGCGGCGCTCGCTCTCCTCGACCTTCGAACCGTGTTCGGCCAGCGCCTTCTCGGTGGAATGCACCAGCGCGTCGGCATGGTTCTTGGCGTCGACCGCTTCGCGGCGCTTCTTGTCCTCGGCCGCATTGGCCTCGGCGTCCTTGACCATCTTCTGGATGTCGGCTTCCGACAGGCCGCCGGATGCCTGAATCCGGATCTGCTGCTCCTTGCCGGTCGCCTTGTCCTTGGCGGAGACGTTGACGATGCCGTTGGCGTCGATGTCGAAGGTAACCTCGATCTGCGGCATGCCGCGCGGCGACGGCGGAATGCCCATCAGGTCGAACTGGCCGAGCACCTTGTTGTCGGCCGCCATTTCGCGCTCGCCCTGGAAGACGCGGATGGTGACGGCGTTCTGGTTGTCCTCGGCGGTCGAGAACACCTGGCTCTTCTTGGTCGGGATCGTGGTGTTGCGGTCGATGATGCGGGTGAACACGCCACCCAGCGTCTCGATGCCCAGCGAAAGCGGGGTCACGTCGAGCAGCAGCACGTCCTTGACGTCGCCCTGCAGCACGCCAGCTTGAATGGCCGCGCCGATGGCGACGACTTCGTCCGGGTTGACGCCCTTGTGCGGCTCCTTGCCGAACAACTGCTTCACGACTTCCTGGACCTTCGGCATGCGGGTCATGCCGCCGACCAGCACCACTTCGCCGATTTCGGCGGCGGTGAGGCCTGCATCCTTCAGCGCCTTGCGGCAGGGCTCGATGGTCTTCTGGACGAGATCGTCGACGAGGGCCTCGAACTTGGCGCGCGTCAGCTTCATCGTCAGATGCTTCGGCCCGGTCTGGTCCGCCGTAATGAAGGGCAGGTTGATTTCGGTCTGCGTGGTCGAAGACAATTCGATCTTGGCCTTTTCGGCGGCCTCTTTCAGGCGCTGGAGGGCAAGCTTGTCGTTGCGCAGGTTGATACCCTGCTCCTTCTGGAACTCGTCCGCGAGGTAGCTGACGAGGCGCATGTCGAAGTCTTCACCGCCGAGGAAGGTGTCGCCGTTGGTGGACTTCACCTCGAACACGCCGTCGCCGATTTCAAGAATGGAGACGTCGAAGGTGCCGCCGCCGAGGTCGTACACCGCGATCGTGCCGGATTTCGTTTTGTCGAGACCGTAGGCCAGCGCTGCCGCCGTCGGCTCGTTGATGATGCGCAGCACTTCGAGGCCGGCGATCTTGCCGGCGTCCTTGGTGGCCTGGCGCTGCGCGTCGTTAAAGTAGGCGGGAACCGTGATGACGGCCTGCTCGACCTTCTGGCCGAGATGGGCTTCCGCGGTCTCCTTCATCTTCTGCAGGATGAAGGCGGAGACCTGCGAAGGCGAATAGGTTTTGCCGTCGGCTTCGACCCAGGCGTCGCCGTTCGATGCCTTGACGATCTTGTAGGGGACGAGCTTCTTGTCCTTCTCGACCATCGGGTCGTCATAGCGGCGGCCGATCAGGCGCTTCACTGCGAAGAACGTACGCTCGGGATTGGTCACCGCCTGACGCTTGGCGGGCTGGCCGACGAGGCGCTCGCCATCATCGGTGACGGCAACGATCGAAGGCGTCGTGCGCATGCCTTCCGCGTTCTCGATGACTTTTGCAGTCTTGCCATCCATTACGGCGACGCACGAATTCGTGGTGCCGAGATCGATCCCAATGACCTTTCCCATGGTCCTCATATCCTTCTTGTTGCGGCAGGTTGGCTGGGCCCTGGACGGCGCACCTAACCGAACCCCCAACGATCAAATACTCGCGATATTGCGACGGTGAGCCTCATATAGGAGGGGGGGTCGGGCCTGCAAGGACCGAACGCAAGCTTAGGGTCTGAAAAGGCTGACGTTTGAAAGATTGTGTCAGCCCGGGGCGGGGGCGCATCAGTGCCTGGAGTGGTGTTAAGAAATCGGCAAGGCCGCTCCTCGCCCGCACTGCGCAGCAATGCGGGCATCCTCCGATCGAGGGCCCGGCCGCCGCGGATGGGGGAGCGGTATTTGGCCGCTGGAAGCGCCCCAAAAAGAGCCCGGATGCTGGGCAAAATCCCGCAAAATGGCCGACATATCGGAACGTAACGGTGGAACGGACGCCTACCCTGCCCTGTTGCTGGGACATCAAAACCGCTAAAAGCGGGCCGAGTGGAACGACCCCTGTCGTGCCCCAAGGCTCCAAGATTGGCTCCAAGATTCCACTAGAAATTCCTAGCTGCATCGTCGGACCACTGAACGGCCCCATGCAAACCCGGTAGATCCTCCATGAAGCTCCTTCGATATTTCGCTGCGGTTGCCCTGATCGTCGCCACCAATTCTACCGTATTCTCTTCCGCATTCGCCGCCGACCCGGTCTTCCCGCCGGGCGCCAGGGTCGGCATGACGCCGCTCGTCGGCCTCAACAAGGCCAGAACGTTCATCGGATTCGAGACCGAAGACCAGGGCGTCAAGGTGCTGGTTACCGACCTGCCCGCCGAGGCCTATGGCGAGGTCGCCAATGCCTTCAAGGCCAACCCGGGCGGCACCGGCGGCATCAAGCCGGAGAGCATCGAGACCACGGCGGGACTCGCCTACTACACCGTCGAGAACGCCAAGGACGGCGCCACCAATGTGCGCCGTTATTCGATGATCCTGCCCGGCCCCACCTTCTCCGGCTATGTTGCCGTACAGGTGCCGGAGAACGCCGCCAGGATCTATACCGACGACGCCGTGCGCCAGATGTTCGCTTCCGCCGCGATCCGCGCCGAGGTTCCGGTCGAGGAGCAGCTCGGGCTGCTGCCGTTCAAGATGAGCGAGCTCTCCAGCTTCAAGAACGTCCGCACGCTGGCGCCGGGCGCGGCACTCATTCTCTCCGACAGCGACGAAAAGAAGGGTTTCGAGATCGCGCCCTTCATGATCATCGGCCTGATCGGCTCGACGGCGGCTTCGCCCGACGATCGCGGCCGCTTCGCCCAGCAGATCGCGACCACGATTCCCGGCGTGCGCGACGGCAGGATCACGATGTCGGAGCCGGTCCGCATCGATGGCCAGCCCGGCTACGAGACGCGGATCGACGCCACCAGCGGCAAGGACAATACGCCGGTTACGATCGTGCAATGGCTGCGGTTCGGCTCCCAGACCTCGATGCGCATCATCGGCTCTTCGCCGCGCGACGACTGGAGCAAGGCCTTTCCGCGCTTCCGCGCTGTCCGTGACGGGATCCACCCCCGAACCTGATTGCCGAAGAACCTGTAACCTCCTCGCGGAGTCCGGGATGTCCGATCTGGCGGCACCCTTCGCGTTCGAATTAGCCCGGCGTGCACCGTCACAACGCACGGCGGGCCTGATCTCGGGAATGACCGGTTACCGTGAAACGGCGCGGGGCCGGTTTTTCCAGCGCGAAACCGCAGGCCTGATAGTGCCGCTGATCATAAGCTTCGGCACGCCGTTTCTGATCGCGCTTGGACGCGAGCCCAATGCCGCGGACCAGCAGCCGAGTTTCGCCGCCGGGCTTCATGCCGGCCCGGTCTTTATCGAGTCTGACGGCGACGCCGAATGCGTGCAGCTCGATTTCACGCCGCTTGGCGCCTATCGCTTCTTTGGCGGCACTGTGGTCGATCTCGCCGCGCGCATGGTCGACATCGGCGACGTGCTGGGCCGCGAAGGCCGGCAGCTCCGCGAGCGGCTTGGCGCAACATGCGGCTGGCAAAACCGCTTCGATCTGATCGAGGATTTCGTGGCTGACCGCGCCAGCCATTTGCCCTCGCCCGAGATCGAATTCGCCTATCACCGCCTGGCGCGCACGTCGGGCGGTGCACGGATCACCGCACTCGCCAAGGAGATCGGCTGGAGCCGCAAGCACCTCGTCGATCGTTTCCGATCCGAAATCGGTCTCGCACCGAAGCCGATTGCCCGCATGATGCGCTTCCATCAGGCCTGCCGGCTTGCACGCAGTGGAACCGTGAGCGGCTGGGCCAGGATTGCGGCCGAAAGCGGCTACGCCGACCAGGCGCATCTCGCCCGCGAATTTTCAGCCCTTGCCGGCGAAACACCAACGGCCTGGGCCCGGCGGCTCGCATTGACCGACAGCCGTCTGGTGCGCCCGCTCGACGCGCTGGATGCTTAGAGCATGCGCCGGAAACGTGGATACCGGCTTAGGCCCAAGTCAGCCTAGGCCCAGGTCAGCGGATCAAGCTTGAGATAGAAGGCGAGCCGCGCCCTGTCCGGTGCCCGGATCCCAAGAGTATCGAACAGGATCGCGAAGGCCTGCGCTTCTTCCTCTCGCGACACCCAGCTTTCGCGTGCGTTGGCCACCATCAGTGTGAGATCGACGTAGCGATCCGCCGTTCCGAGGCGACCCAAATCGATCACGCCGGTGCATTGGAAGGTCTCCGGATCGATCATGATGTTCGGCATGCAGGCGTCGCCGTGACAGACCACGCGACCCGTCACCTCCTGCTCGAGCCGGATTGGCAATTCATCGGCGACCTTCGCCAGAAGCTCGGCCGCCGGAACGTTCCTGTCGTCCTCCGGCAGAAACGCGGGATTGACGGCATTGCGGGCGACGACATCCGCAGCACGACCGAACATGACCGCCAAGCCACGATCGAACGGACACCGGTCGGCCGCAAGCTCGTGGAGAGCTCCGATCTGTCGCGTGATCGACGGCCAGGCCTTGAGCAGATCGGCTCCCGAGAGCTCGCTCGCCGGAATGCCCGGGACAGTGGTCATTTCAAGGCATGAACCGTCCTCGGCTTCGCGCCAGTCAACAACCTCGGGGCTGGCGAAGCCCTGCCCCTTGAGCCAAGCGAGCCGATCGCGCTCGCCGACGAGGTCCGCTGAACGCTCAACCGGCGCAATCTTGGCGTAGACGAGGCCATCCTCCCGCCGGTAGACGCGATCGCCCGATTCTCCGGTCCTGACGGGTACCCAGTCAAAGCGCCGGTGATCCAGCAACGCGTAAGTCCAATCCAACTAAGACTCTCCCTCGACAGGTCGCTACTCCAGATGGATGCTTGGTGCATCTCCGACTCGCCTGCTGCGCCGTCGCTTCATCTCCAGCGCCCCTCGGTCCGGTAACAAATATTCAAGCCGACGCATCGCGCCTCGCGCATATTGGCCTCGGCAAGACAGTCAGCAAGGAGTTTCCCGTGACGAGTCAAACCGAAATCGAAGCGCAGCGCCTCTATCCGACGATGCGCTGTCGCGATGCCGAGGCGATGATCCGCTGGCTGAAAGACGTGATCGGCTTCACCGAGCGCATCGTCTACCGCAAGGGCGGCACGGTGCAACACGCCGAGCTTGCCTATGGGTCCTCGATCCTGATGCTCGGCCAGAGCCGCGACGGCGAATACGGCAAGCTGGTGGGTGACATCGGTGGCCGCCGCACGGACGCGCTCTACGTCGCCGTCGACGATCCGGACGCGCTGCACGCCAAGGTCAAGGCATCTGGCGCCAGGATCGAGATGGAGCTGCACGACACGGATTATGGCAGCCGCGACTTCGCCTGCCGGGACCCGGAAGGCAATCTCTGGAGCTTTGGCACGTACCGGCCGAAAGCAGACGATAAGCCGTAATAAATCCGGCTCAGTTCGTGACGTCGGCGGCGGGCGCGGCCTTCGCGCCACCCTTGGACACCGCGACCAGCGCGGGGCGCAGCACGCGCTCGCCGATCATGAAGCCGGCCTGCACGACCTGAACCACCGTCCCGGACGGAACGGACGGGTCGGGCACTTCGTACATCGCCTGCTGGAAGTTGGGATCGAACTTCTCGCCCGACGGATCGAACTTCTTGACGCCGTTCTTCTCCAGCGTGTTGAGCAGCGAACGCTCGGTCAGCTCCACGCCTTCGATGAAGGCCTTGATGCCGGGATCGGCGGTCTCCCTGGCCTCGGCCGGAATGGCGTCGAGCGCGCGCTGCAGATTGTCGGCGATATCGAGAATGTCGCGCGCGAAACCGGTGATGCCGTACATCTTGGAATCGGCAACCTCGCGCCTGGTGCGCTGGCGCAGGTTTTCCATTTCCGCCAGCGTGCGCAGCATCTTGTCGCGCGCCTCGGCCAGTTCCTTGGTCAGGGCTTCATTCGATCCTTCCTCGGGATCGTCCGGCATGATGTAGGGTTTTGAGACCACGGGCTCGCCGGTCTGGGCCGGTTTCACCGCATCATCACTCGGCCGGTTCGGATCGGTCATAAGACTGCCTTCTCAAAAAACGTATTGGGTTCGATGGGGATTTGCTGGGCGGGATATCGTGCTTTAGGGGCCGAAAATCAAGCACAACCAGCCCAGATTGGGGCCCTATTCGGGCGGATTAGCCGCCCAGCATCCGGCTGACGATCCGGGCGGCGTAATCCACCGTCGGAATCACCCTTGCATAGTTCAGCCGCGTCGGCCCGATCACGCCGAGAACGCCGACGATACGGCCCGCGGCGTCGCTATAGGGGGCGATGATGGTGGAGGAACCGGACAGCGAGAACAGCTTGTTCTCCGATCCGATGAAAATCCGCACGCCTTCGGCGCGCTCGGCCCGGCCCAACAGATCGATCACGCCGCGCTTGGTCTCGAGATCGTCGAACAGCGACTTGACGCGCTCGAGATCCTCCAGCGCGTGCAGGTCTTCCAGCAGATTGGCGTGCCCGCGCACGATCAGTTGCCGGTCGTCATTGTCGCCGCCGGACCAGCTTGCGATGCCGGCCGCGATCACCTTCTGCGTCAGCTGATCGAGTTCGACGCGGCTCTGCGTCAGCGCGGTTTCGAGCTCAAGCCGCGCTTCCGCAAGCGTCCGGCCGCGAATCCGCGAATTGAGGAAGTTTGTCGCTTCGGTCAGCGCGGACGAGGGAACGCCGGGCGGCAGTGCCAGCACGCGGTTTTCAACCTGGCCGTCTTCGCCGACCAGCACCACCAGCGCACGCTCCGGCTCGAGCCGGACGAATTCGATGTGTTTCAGCCGCGAATTGGATTTGGCTGTCAGCACCACGGCGGCGGCGCGGGTCAGGCCGGAGAGCCGCGTCAACGCTTCGCCGAGCGCCGCCTCGACCGATTGCGCGCGCCCGACGGAGGCGAGCTGGCTCTGGATCGATTCCCGTTCCGGTTCGGTAAGGTCTCCGATCTGCATCAGAGCGTCGACGAAGAACCGCAAGCCGAGTTCGGTAGGCAGCCGCCCGGCAGAGGTATGTGGCGCATAGATCAGCCCGAGGTGCTCGAGGTCCGACATCACGTTGCGGACGGAAGCCGGCGACAGCGGCACCGCGATCAGCCGCGAAATATTGCGCGAGCCGACGGGTTCGCCGGTCGCGAGATAACTCTCGACGATTTGACGAAAAATGTCGCGTGACCGCTCGTTGAGCTGGGCGAGCCCGGCATGCGGCGCGATCAGGCCAATCGGATCGTGGTGGGCCACTGTCAGCTCCCTGATAGCCCCTAATTTGTCGTTCCGGCGGGGCAATGACAAGCGTCCCTTTCTTCATGGCGTTCGAGCGGAGAAACTGGGTCAAAACATCATGAAACCGGGGCCAAAGGCCCTTGCCGCTGCGCACGCCCCCACCTACAAGCACCGCAAACGGTTTTTCGCTCGATTTCGAAAGGACTTCCCATGCGGCCAAGCCGCCGTGCGCCCGATCAGTTGCGCCCCGTGTCGCTGGAACGCGGCGTGGTTAAATATGCCGAAGGTTCCTGCATGGTGAAATTCGGCGACACCCACGTGCTGGTCACGGCTACGCTGGAAGAGCGGCTGCCACCCTGGCTGAAGGGCCAGGGCCGTGGCTGGGTCACCGCCGAATACGGCATGCTGCCGCGCGCCACCCTGGAGCGCACCCGCCGCGAGGCCGCCGCCGGCAAGCAGGGCGGGCGCACGGTCGAGATTCAGCGGCTGATCGGCCGTTCGCTGCGCGCAGCCGTCGATCTCGAAGCGCTCGGCGAGCGCCAGATCACGGTCGATTGCGACGTGATCCAGGCCGATGGCGGCACGCGCACCGCCTCGATCACCGGCGCCTGGGTGGCGCTGGCGGACTGCATCTCCTGGATGAAGAGCCGCAACATGATCAAGGCCAACGTGCTGCGCGACAATGTCGCCGCGATCTCCTGCGGCATCTATCAGGGCACGCCGGTGCTCGACCTCGATTATGCCGAGGATTCCGAGGCCGAGACCGACGCCAATTTCGTCATGACCGGCGACGGCCGCATCATCGAGGTGCAGGGCACTGCCGAGAAGACGCCATTTTCGCAGGACGAGTTCCTGGCGCTGATGGAACTGGCGCGCAAGGGTGTCGCGCGTCTGGTGGACTTGCAGAAAATGGCCGTCGCGTAGTCTGATCGCACATGCACCGTCGAATCACCGGCTCCCTCGTGATCGCGACCCACAATCCCGGCAAGCTCGCCGAGATGCGGGAATTGCTGGCGCCGCATGGCGTCGAGGCCGTTTCCGCGGGCGAATTGGGCCTCGGCGAGCCCGAGGAAACCGGCCAGACGTTTCGCGCCAATGCGGCGATCAAGGCGATCGCGGCCGCCCAGGCGACCCAACTGCCGGCCTTTGCCGACGATTCCGGCCTCGTGGTCGATGCGCTGGACGGCGCACCCGGCATCTACTCGGCGCGCTGGGCCGGCGAGGGCAAGGATTTCATGGCGGCGATGACGCGGATCGAGCGCCTGCTGCAGGAGCGCGGCGCGACCACGCCGGACAAGCGAAAGGCGCATTTCGTGTCCGCGCTATGCGTGGCCTGGCCGGACGGCCACCTCGAAGAGGTCGAGGCCCGCGCCGATGGAACTTTGGTATGGCCCCCGCGCGGCACCGCCGGATTCGGCTATGATCCGGCGTTCCAGCCCGACGGGCACGTCAGGACCTTTGGCGAGATGACCTCGATCGAGAAACACGGCCTGCCGCCGATCGGCCTCGGCCTGTCGCACCGCGCCCGCGCCTTCGTCAAACTGGCGGAGATCTGTCTTGGCTAGCGCCGAACGCCACTACCCGAAGCGAGAAGCTTTCGGCGTCTATGTGCACTGGCCGTTCTGCCTGTCGAAATGCCCGTATTGCGATTTCAACAGCCACGTCCGGCACGCGCCGATCGACGAAGAAAGATTTGCCCGTGCGTTTGCGCGCGAGATCGAGACCACGGCAGCGCGCGCGCCGGGACGCACCGTCACGTCGATCTTTCTCGGCGGCGGCACGCCCTCGCTGATGCAGCCGCAAACCGTGGGCGCCATCCTGGATTCGATCGGCAAACATTGGCGCGTCGCTGACAATGTCGAGGTGACGCTGGAGGCCAATCCGACCAGCGTCGAGGCGACACGGTTTCGCGGCTATCGCGCCGCCGGCGTTAACCGCGTCTCGCTCGGCGTGCAGGCGCTCGATGATGCCTCGCTGAAGGCGCTCGGACGATTGCACAGCGCGCGCGAAGCGCTGGACGCGGTCGCGATCGCGCGCACCGCGTTCGACCGCTACTCGTTCGATCTGATCTACGCCCGCCCCGACCAGACCCCGCAGATGTGGGCGGATGAACTGAAGCTCGCGATTTCGGAAGCCGCCGAACATCTCTCGCTCTACCAGCTCACGATCGAAGAAGGCACGCCGTTCTTCGGCCTGCATGCGGCGGGCAAATTGAAGACACCGGACGAGGCGGTTGCCCGCGCGCTCTACGATGTGACGCAGGAAGTCTGCGCGCATCAAGGCTTGCCGGCCTACGAGATTTCCAACCACGCGCGCGCAGGCGCCGAATGCCAGCACAATCTGGTCTACTGGCGCGGCGACGAATATGCCGGCATCGGCCCGGGCGCACATGGCCGCCTCGACATCGACGGTATCAGGCACGCGATCGCGACCGAAAAACGCCCTGAGGCCTGGCTGATGCGCGTCGAGGCCAACGGCCATGGCGTCGTGACCGACGATTTTCTCAACAGCGAAGAGCGTGCCGACGAATTCCTGCTGATGGGATTGCGGCTCGCCGAGGGCATCGATCCCAAACGCTATGCGGCCTTGTCCGGCCGCGCACTCGACCCGAGCCGGATCGCCGTGCTCCGCGAGGAAGGTGCCATCATCGTCGACGCCGACGGCAGGCTGCGCGTGACGAAGGATGGTTTTCCGGTGCTGGACGCGGTGGTTGCGGATCTCGCCGCGTAACGGGAATCCGTAACCCGGATGGAGCGAAGCGCAATCCGGGATCGGTTTATCCGCTTGCGCGACCATCCCGGGTTACGCTTCGCTCCACCCGGGCTACGCAACTGGCGGCGTAACGCTTTGATAATCCAACGCACAGGGATTTCGGGCGCTGTCTGACAGAGTGTGGTAGATCGGTTCCGATTGCCCCGCCGCTTGAATGACGATCGTGAACGAACGGACCATAACTCCCCCGATCCATGATCCCGAACTCGACCGCCGCGTCAAAGACGCCGGCGCGAGCAAGACGGTTTACGCCCTCGTCATGCCCGAAACCGAGGCCGCAAAGAACTTCATCCTCGGCAATGCCGTGGCCGGACCGGATGCGGCGCGCCGCCATCATCTCGAACAATTCCGCGACGCCTGGACCGGCAAGCAGTACGCCTCCCATGAAGCCTTTATCGAGCGCTGGATGGCGTGGGCGGCGCCGGTCGTTACGATCGATGCGGCTGGTTTCCCCTGGCGTTACCCGACCGCCGGCGGCAGCGAAGCGCTGTTTCATGTGATCACAGCCTACGGCAACCGCGCGCGCGGCGAGCGCTTCAATCCGGAAGTGCACGTCTTTGCCGGCGAGTATGAAGGCTACAAGGCCTATGCCGAAGCCTGCGGCATCGCCGTGGTCGAACATCCCCGCGCCGACTGGCAGGCCGTCGGCCGGACGCTGCCCGCAACCGCGCTGTTCTGCCTGAGCCAGCCGTCCGCAATCGACGGCAATGTGTGGCCCGAGGCCAACGAGTTTCTTTCTTTGCTTGCCGCTTCGAGCGAGCATCCCCGCGCATTGCTCGACGTCACCTATGTCGGCTCCATCGCCGAACCGCCGTCGATGCGGATCGCCGCCGACAGCCCATCCGTGCAGGCGCTGGCGTTCAGCCTGTCAAAACCGTTCGGGGTTTATTACGACCGTATCGGCGGCGTCTTGTGCCGCCAAGCGATGCCGACCCTGTTCGGCAATCAATGGTTCAAGAACCTGACATCGCTGCAGCTAGGCCAGGCGCTGCTCGAACGTCACGACGTGTTCGATCTGCCGCGCCGTTACAGGCCCATTCAGCGCGAAGCCGTCGCGCGCGTCGGCCGCAATCTTGGTCTCATGCTGTCGCCGTGCGATGTGAACGTGCTGGCGCAGGCGGACGCTCACGCGACCACCGATCGCGCACTCGCCGCATTCCTGTGCCGGCCGGCCGGCGATCTCAATGCACCGCTCAGGCTCTGCCTGACGCCGACCATGGCCGAAATGATCGGCACGGCCGGGCCGATCGCTATTCCCGGAGTCACGCCGTGAAGAACCCGATCATCCTGACCAGCCGTGATGAGATTCACCGGCACGTGCACGGGCTGTGGCGCAGCGCGCCGATCAGCGCCTCGCATGCCGAAGGCGGTTTCATTCACGACATCGTCGAACAGTTCGCGAGCCTGCCACGGCTGTTCTGCGACTCGACCGAGGACCGGCTGGAGCGTGCGCACTTCTGCTCGTGGTGGGGCGTCACCATGAATCGAACCTACGACAATCCGGCGATCGAGGACCTCTATCGCCTGCACGAGATGTTCCACGCGGCCTTCATGCCCTATTTCCCCGGCATCGGCTTCGACGCCTTCCACCGCAAGATGGAAGACAACGAGCTGAAGGCCAGCGTCTGTTCGGAGATCAGGGTCTACTTCGAGCTGCCGCATTTGCGCGAGATCGCCTTTCCGTATCCGATCTACGCCGACCGTTTCCTGTCCGATGCGTCGATGCAGACGCTCTGGCACAAGAACAAGCCGGTCGCGATCGAGACGCTGCAGGAAGCGCGGCGCGACGTGATGTTTTCCAAGCCCGAGCACGAGATGGATCTGACGGAACGCTGGATCCGCCGCTTCGCGCTGCAGAACCGTCAATGGTCGACCTGCTGGTACGACCGCTACGGCGAGATCGAGCAGCACATGTTCGAATTTCAGATCCGCGCGTTGCAGGGCGACCGCTCAGGCGCCATCCAATACCACGCCGCATGGATCGAGGCGCAGGCCGGTCAGGACGGGGAGGATCACATCCCCTACCGTCAGGAAGCTGCGCTGTTCGCCAACATCTACTGGAGCAACCGCCGGCGTTACGAAGCCGAATTCGCGACCGCGACAAAGGCCGGATAACCTACGCCCCAAAGCTCTTCGGCGATCCCGCGACCGGCGTGCTGCCGCCGCTGGCGACCTTCATCACCGCAAGCCCCCGCTCATTGCTGCCGTCGGAGCGGAAGCGGAACAGGCCGTCGATGCCGGCAAAGCCCGACGGGTTGGTCAGCGTTTCCGGCGCAAAGCGCTGGGCGCCCTGCTTCGATAGCGCGGCGACGAGCGCGACCGCGTCATAGGCCAGCGTCGCGGTACGCACGGGGTCGGCGCCGTATTTGGCGCGGTAGCGACCCGAGAAGCCGCGAAAGCCCGACGGATCCGGCGCGGCATAGAGCCCGCCCTGCAGCACCGGGCTCGCATAGACGCGCGGATTGTCCCAAAGCCCGGTTCCGAGCAACTGAATGTTGCGCAAATTCGCGCCCGCCGCCGTCAAGGCATCCGCCGTCGCCACGACCGATTCGCCGTCGTCGGCGATGAACAGCGCATCCGCCGAGCCGAGCGACTGCGCTACCGTCCGCGCCGCAGCCGAGCGATCGACGCTATATTTTTCGAAGGCGACGAGACGCCCCTTGCGGCCGACCGCCTGCTTGAAGGCTGCTTCCACCACATTGCCATAGGCGTTGTCCGGCAAGAGCGCCGCGAAGGATTTCTTTCCGATGCTGGCGGAATAATCGACGATCCGGTTGACGTCGGATTCGGGCAGGAAGCTGAGCAGATAGACGCCGCGTCCGGCCACACTTGAGTCGGTCGAGAACGCGATCACCGAAACGCCACGCGCGCGCGTCAGTTGCGCAGTGGCCGGCACCGAGGCCGCGAACAGCGGGCCCAAAATGATTTCCGCGCCCTCGCCGAGCGCCTGCTGGGTGACCTGCTGGGCGCCTTGCGGGCTGCCGCCGTCATCCTTGATCAGAAGCTGGATATTCGGATCCTGGAATTCCGCCAGCGCCATCTCGGCCGCGTTCTTCATCGATTGCGCGGCAACGCCGGCATTGCCGGCGGCCGAGAGCGGCAGGATCAGGCCGACCTTGACCTGCCCGGTGCCGACTGCAAGCGGCTGTTGCTGCGGCCCTGCGGGTCCTTCGGGTGCGGACGGGCCGAACGGATTGGAAACCTGGCCGCCGGAACAGGCGCCAAGCAGCGGCGCGCCGAGAATAAGGCCGAGCGCCGTCCGCCGGGTTGGTCCTGACAGCCGCGGATCCGGAGATCCAGGCTTGCGATTGAGCGGGCCTACCATCTTGTCTCTATCTCTTGACCGACCGCCGTCGGCCAGGATTCCGGCTTTTTGGGCCGAGGCACCTGAACCGCTACTGAACCCGAATGCGGGATTCTGCAATATTGTCGAGAATTAGTTAACCAAAACAAAAGGATTACAGCCCCGCCGCACGTCGGGGAACTCCAGCCTTGCTTCCCCTCCCACCAGATATAGCGCTTGCACCAAGACCCCTTTAGATTGCCATTATGCGCGCAAAACCCAGTTCCAACTACGGGCCTGACACCGAACCGGGTTCGGCCAACAGAACATTTTCCATTGGCGCCCACGTCCTGAATGCCCCGAAGCCGGTTCCCGGCCTCTATCTGGTGGCAACCCCGATCGGCAATCTCGGCGACATTACCTTGCGTGCGCTGGAGACATTGGCCGGCGTCGACATCATCGCCTGCGAGGACACCCGCATCACCCGCCGCCTGACCGAGCGCTATGCGATCTCGGCGGAGCTCAAGCCCTATCACGAGCATAACGCGGCGATGGCGCGGCCGAAAATCCTGGAAAAGCTGGCGCAGGGCGCCTCGATCGCGCTGGTGTCGGACGCCGGCACACCCTTGATATCCGACCCCGGCTTCAAGCTGGTGCGCGAGGTCTGTGCCGCCGGCCACGCCGTGATCGCGGTGCCCGGCGCGTCCTCGGTGCTGACGGCGCTCTCGGTCGCAGCACTGCCCACCGACCGGTTTTTCTTCGAGGGATTCTTGCCGGCCAAGGAAGGCGCGCGGCGGACGCGGCTCACGGAGCTTGCCCGGATCGACGCCACGCTTGTCATGTTCGAATCCGGCAACCGCGTGCAGGACACGCTGGCCGATCTTTCTGACATCATGGGCGGGCGCGACGCCGCGATCTGCCGCGAACTCACAAAACTGCACGAGGACATCACGCGCGCGACAGTCGCGGAGCTGGCGAAGGCCGCCGGCACGCTGGAAACCCGCGGCGAGTTCGTGCTCGTGGTCGCCCCGCCGCGCGCCGATGAAGGGGTCATGACGCAGCACGACCTCGACGACCTCTTGCGCGCCTCGCTTGCGCGCGACAGCGTCAAGGACAGCGTGGCGCACGCAGTCGAGCTTTCCGGGCGGCCGCGCCGCGAGGTCTATGCCCGCGCGCTGGAGCTCGCCAAGGAAACTAACAAGGAGGCCAGAGGCAACGATGGCGAAGGCTGAAGGCCCGTTCCCACCGGAGACCGTGACAAAACTCGCCGCGCCCGAGCGGGTCGCGGCCTTCCGCACCGGACTTTCGGCCGAAAGCCGCGCCGCCGCCTTTCTGATGGCCAAAGGCTACCGCATCCTCGCCAAACGCTTCCGCACCCCCTATGGCGAGATCGACCTGGTGGCGAGGAAGCGCAGTCTGATTGCCTTCATCGAGGTCAAGGCGCGAGCCAGCCTCGATGACGCCGCCTATGCCGTGACGCCGCGCCAGCAGGCCCGCATCATCGATGCCGCGCAAGGGTGGCTGATGGCGCATCCCGAGCATGCCGAATTTGAGCTCCGTTTTGATGCCATCCTGATTGCGCCGCGGCGTCTGCCACGCCATCTGTTAGCGGCATTCGACGCCAGCACTTAATAAGTATCCCCTCCAGAGACCCGGACCCTCCCCTATGAAACTGAATGTCGCCGTCCAGATGGACCCCATCGCGCGTATCAACATCCGCGGCGATTCGACCTTCGCGCTGCTCCTGGAGGCGCAAAAGCGCGGCTACAGCATTTCCTATTTCACCCCGGACCAGCTTTCGCTGCGCGGCGAGGAGCTGGTGGCGCCGGTGCAAAAGCTCACCGTGCGCGACGAAATCGGCGACCATTTTACCCTCGGCGAACCCAAACGCGAGCCGCTGACCAATTTCGACG
Organism: Bradyrhizobium sp. SRL28; assembly: GCF_018596315.1. Classification (GTDB taxonomy): domain Bacteria; phylum Pseudomonadota; class Alphaproteobacteria; order Rhizobiales; family Xanthobacteraceae; genus Bradyrhizobium. The sequence goes on from NZ_JAHEAG010000004.1 coordinate 164,538, forward strand.
TCATCCTGTTGCGACAGGAGCCGCCGTTCGATATCGCCTACATCACCTCGACGCATTTGCTGGAACGAATCCATCCCAAGACGCTGGTCGTCAACGATCCCGCCAGCGTGCGCAACGCGCCAGAAAAGATGTTCGTGCTGAACTTTCCGCAGCTGATGCCACCGACGCTGATCTCGCGCGACCTCGACGAAATCAATTCGTTCCGCGCCGAGCACGGCGCCGTTGTCATGAAGCCGCTGCACGGCCATGGCGGCGCGGCGGTCTTCCGCGTCATGCCGCAGGACATGAATTTCGGCTCGCTGTTCGACATGTTCTCGGTCACCTTCCGCGAGCCCTGGGTGATCCAGCGCTTCCTGCCCGAGGTCAAGCACGGCGACAAGCGCATCATCCTGGTCGACGGCGAATTCGCCGGCGCCGTCAACCGTGTGCCGGCCCCCGATGATCTGCGTTCCAACATGGTCCGCGGCGGCGCCGCGCAGGCCACCGAACTCTCAGAGCGAGAACGCGAGATTTGCGACACGCTCGCGCCCGCGCTGCGCGAGCGCGGATTGCTGTTCGTCGGCATCGACGTGATCGACGGCAATCTTACCGAGATCAACGTCACCTGCCCCACCGGCATCCGCGCGATTGCCAAGCTCGGCGGGCCGGATGTGGCGGCAAAAATCTGGGATACCATCGAAAAGAAGCGCGGCGCAAAATAGCGCGCCGCCTGTCATCGCATTTTCGCATCTCACCTCTGTCGCCTCCTCCTACTTGCCAATTTCGGGAAGCGGGAGCAGCGTGTAGCTACGGATGAATCTGTCCGGGCAGCATGCTGCAATTCATAAGAACAGTGGAGGAAGACGTATGACGATGAACGTTTCACGACGGTCTTTGCTTGCGCTTGGCGCCGGTTTGGGCGCTTCGACCCTTCTCGGCGGCAGCGCGCTGGCCAAGGCGCCAAAACTTGGCACGCAGACACCCTACTGGCACCGCTTCGTTCTCGGCGACGCCGAAGTGACCGTGGTCTCCGACGGCACGCTGCCGCTCGGCCCTCCCAAGGGCACCTTCGTTGGCGTGCCCGATGAAGAAGTGAGGAAGATGCTCTCCGACAACTTCCTTAATCCCGACAATGTCGTGCTCGAGCAGAACTCACCGATCGTGAACAACGGCGACAAGCTGATCCTGTTCGACACCGGCATGGGCACGTCGAAAGCATTCGGGCCGACCACGGGCCGACAGCAGAAGAGCATGGCGGAAGCCGGGATCAAGCCGGGCGACATCGACGCCGTGGTGTGCTCACACGCCCACATCGATCATATCGGCGGCCTCGTCGGCGCCGACGACAAGCCGTTATTCCCCAACGCGCAGGTCTACATCACCCAGAGCGACTTCGAGTTCTGGACCGATGAAGGCAAGCTTGGCAGTCCCTTGAAGGATTTCGTGATTCACGCCCGCAAGAATTTGATGCCGGTGCGCGATCGCATCGTGTTCATCAAGGACGGCCAGGAATTCCTGCCCGGCGTGCAGGCGATCGCGGCGCCCGGCCACACCGTGGGCCACACCATCTTCATGGTGACGTCGGCTGGCAAATCCTTCGCCTTCCTCGGCGATCTCACGCATCACGCCGTGCTGTTGCTCGAAAAGCCGCGGATGGAGTTTTCCTACGACACCGACCCGAAACAGGCGGCAGGGACCCGGGTAAAGTTGCTCGACACAATCGCGGCCAACAAGACCCCGGTCATGTCCTATCACTTCGCCTGGCCAGGCTATGGCCACATCGCCAAGACCGGCGATGGTTTCCATTATTATCCCGAGCCAATGAAGATGGAACTCTGAGGGGAATCGACGTCCGGGGCCGGTCGACACGGCCGGCCCCGAATCTCCCGTCTCGCGTTAGGGATCGGTTACCTGATCGCGTAAGTCTTGATCAGCGAATCATGACCTGTGCGATCCGGGAGAAGCCCCTTGACCGACCAACCGCCCGCCAAGCCGTCCGACCTGATTTACGAGGACACCGGGGCCGCGGCCCCGCTGGTCTATTTCGACATCGTCGGCGCCTACGGCACCATGAACGGTGCGGTCGAGGTCGAGCTGGCGACCCGCATTCTGGTGCCGAAGCCGGACGGATCGACGGAGGTCAAATTCATCTCCTCCGGCCGCCTGCGCTGCAGCGCCAACGCCGCCGCCAATCTGCGCAACAGCCTCGATGCGGCATTGAAGATGCTGGAGCAGCCGCAAGGCAGCGCGGCGACGATTGCGGTGGGGAAGCTGAATTGAGGGGGCGCCCCCCAGTTTCCGTAAGCCCTTATTTGGAAACGGCGGGGGAGTGCATTCGTTGACGGCTAGCGGTTGTGGCGCCGCGCTATTCGTACACGCGGAATTAAAACCTACCCACTATGTTCCCTTAATGTTCTTGACTTGCCCTCCGGTTCCCCGCTACCTTCGATTGCATCACGAGGGGCAGCATGGTTGCGCGGGTTTCTACTGTAGCCTTTGAGGGGATCGAGGCCCGGGCGGTCGACGTGCAGGTGCAGGTCGCACCTGGCTTGCCGGCGTTTGCCATCGTCGGCCTGCCCGACAAGGCGGTGTCGGAGGCGCGCGAGCGGGTGCGTTCGGCGCTGATCGCCTCGGGGCTGGCGCTGCCGGCGCGGCGGATCATCGTCAACCTCGCCCCGGCCGATCTGCCGAAGGAAGGCAGCCATTATGATCTGCCGATCGCGCTCGGCCTGATGGCGGCGATCGGCGCCATCCCGCCGGACGCGCTCAACGGCTTTACCGTGCTCGGCGAGCTTGGGCTCGATGGTTCGATCGCCGCCGTGGCGGGCGTGCTGCCGGCCGCGATCGGCGCGAATGCGCGCGAGGAAGGCCTGATCTGTCCTGCGGCGTGCGGAACGGAAGCCGCCTGGGCAAGCCCCGATATCCAGATCATCGCGGCAAAATCGCTGATCCAGATCGCCAACCATTTCAAAGGCACGCAGGTGCTGTCGCGCCCGCAGCCGAAAGTGCACGAGCCGGAGGCGACGCATCTCGATCTGCGCGACATCAAGGGCCAGGAAAGTGCCAAGCGCGCGCTGGAGCTCGCTGCGGCCGGCGGCCATCATCTGCTGATGATCGGCTCACCCGGCGCGGGCAAATCGATGCTGGCGGCGCGGCTGCCTTCGATCCTGCCGCCGCTGTCGCCATCGGAGCTTCTGGAAGTCTCGATGATCGCCTCCGTCGCCGGCGAAATCCGCGACGGCGCCTTGACGGCACGGCGGCCGTTCCGCGCGCCCCATCATTCCGCCAGCATGGCCGCGCTGACCGGCGGCGGCATGCGCGCAAAACCCGGCGAAATCTCGCTCGCACACCAGGGCGTATTATTCCTCGACGAGTTGCCGGAGTTCGATGCGCGTGTGCTCGATTCGCTGCGCCAGCCGCTGGAGAACGGCGAGGTCTCGGTGTCGCGCGCCAACCACCGCGTCACCTACCCTGCACGCTTCATGCTGGTCGCGGCGATGAACCCGTGTCGTTGCGGCCATGCCTATGAGCCCGGCTATTCCTGCAGGCGCGCACCGGTCGACCGCTGCACGTCGGATTACCAGATGCGCATCTCCGGCCCATTGATGGACCGCATCGACCTGCGCATCGAGGTGCCGGCCGTGACTGCCGCCGACCTGATCCTGCCGCCGCCTTCCGAAGGTTCCGCGGAAGTCGCAGCCCGCGTTGCCGCCGCCCGCGACCTCCAGCTCGCGCGCTATGCCGCCGCCGGCATGCCGCATATCCGCACCAACGCCGAAGCGCCGGCTTCGCTGCTGGAAACGATCGCGCAACCGGACGCGCAGGGGCAAAAACTTTTGCGCGACGCGGCGGAGACCATGAAGCTGACCGCGCGCGGCTATCACCGCGTGCTGCGCGTCGCCCGCACGCTCGCCGACCTCGACAGCGCGGAAAAAATCGGCCGGCTTCATCTGGCGGAGGCGTTGTCCTATCGCGCACTGGCCGAGGATCTGCGTCGCGCGGCATAGTGCGTCGCACGATCCCTGTCCCGCACACACGGATCCTGAAAGATCATCAAATAATCCAATCCTTTGTCCTTCATTATTTGATCCAGATCAATGAAGGCTTTGCCGAGAGGCCGATAAGCTCCCGCACGTGCGGTCGAGCATCCTGCAGCGGAGCAGGCCCGTCGCCGCCCAATCCGTCCGATTGCAAGTGACAGGTTGACTGGCACCCACGGGAGCGTGCGGCCGGTCAGTACTGTTCGATCTCCGAAGGTGGCAGGTCGTTATATGAGCGACACGTCAGGTAAACATGATGCACAACCGGCGCTTGGAACTGGTCGGCGCGCGGAACTGATTGTGTTCGCCATCATCGCCGCCTTTATCTGGCCGGTAGTCGCCGTTGGCGTGGTCGGCGGATACGGTTTTCTGGTCTGGATGTCTCAATTGATCCTCGGGCCACCCGGCCCTCCGGGAGCATGAGGTCGCCATGGAAACCCAGGGACCTTCGCGCCGGGCTTTCTTCCGCGGTCAATTTCTTTCCAAACCCGTGGCGGTGATCGGCGGCGACTGCCTCGCCGAAGCCGGCATCTTCTGCCGCTCCTGCGGTGATGTCTGCTCTGCTTCAGCCATTCGCTTTCGTCCCCGCATCGGATTGCCACCGCAGGCCATCGTCAATGAAGCCGCCTGCACCGGATGCGGCGAATGCGTCGGCGCATGCCCGGGGGAGGCCATCACGCTGGGCGCCGCGCGTCATGGAGACGCTTCATGACCGCGGAAGCCACCATTCACATATCGAGCGCGGTCGTATCCGTGTTGCCGGAACGTCGTGACGAAGTGCTGCGCGCGCTCGCGGCGCTGCCCGGCGTTGAGATCCATCAACGCGATGCGTCGAAAATCGTGATCGTGATGGAGGCGACTGAGAGCGGAATTCTCGGCGGCCGTCTCGCCGAAATCGCATCCTGGCAAGGCGTCCTGTCGGCCAACATGGTGTTCGAGCAGGTCGAGAGCCTAGCCGATATCGGAGACTAGATCATGTCACTCTCGCGACGCGAATTATTGAAGGCCCAGGCCGCTGCGGTCGCCGCCGCAGCCGCCGGCATGACGATTCCAGCAAACGCGCAGCCGGTGCCGGGCGGCGTCGGATCGCTGGAGATCAAATGGTCGAAGGCGCCGTGCCGCTTCTGCGGCACCGGCTGCGGGGTGATGGTCGGCGTCAAGGAAGGCAAGGTCGTTGCGACCCACGGCGACACGCTCGCCGAGGTCAATCGCGGGCTCAACTGCATCAAGGGATATTTCCTCTCCAAGATCATGTACGGCGGCGACCGCCTGACCACGCCGCTGTTGCGCAAGAAGGGCGGCGCGTTCGACAAGAACGGCGAGTTGACGCCGGTGTCGTGGGACGAGGCCTTCGACGTGATGGCCGCCCGCGCCAAGACGGTGCTGAAGGACAAGGGCCCGACGGCGCTCGGCATGTTCGGCTCGGGGCAATGGACGGTGTTCGAAGGCTATGCCGCCACCAAGCTAATGCGCGCCGGTTTCCGTTCCAACAATCTTGATCCCAATGCCCGCCACTGCATGGCGTCAGCGGCCGTCGCCTTCATGCGCACCTTCGGCATGGACGAGCCGATGGGCTGCTATGACGATTTCGAGGCGGCGGACGCTTTCGTGCTGTGGGGCTCGAACATGGCCGAGATGCATCCGATCCTGTGGACGCGTCTCACCGACCGGCGCCTCAGCCATCCGCATGTGAAAGTCGCGGTGCTCTCGACCTTCACCCACCGCAGCTCCGATCTCGCCGATATCCCGATCGTGTTCAAGCCGGGGACGGATCTGGCGATCCTGAACTACATCGCCAACCACATCATCACGACCGGACGGGTCAACCAGGACTTCGTCAAGAACCACACCACCTTCGTGAAGGGCACGGTCGACATCGGCTACGGATTGCGCGCCGACCATCCGCTCGAGGTCAAAGCCAAGGGCGCGGCGACCGCAGGCGCCACCCAGCCGATCGACTTCGACGCCTATGCCGCCTTTGTGAAGGACTACACGCTCGAGAAGGTCTCCGAGCTGTCAGGCGTCGAACGCGGCTTCCTGCAGGAACTCGCCGAGCTCTATGCCGATCCGAAGCGCAAGGTGATGTCGCTCTGGACCATGGGCTTCAACCAGCATGTGCGCGGCGTATGGGCCAACCAGCTCCTCTACAATCTGCACCTGCTGACCGGAAAAATCTCCGAACCCGGCAATTCCCCGTTCTCACTGACCGGGCAGCCATCCGCCTGCGGCACCGCGCGTGAAGTCGGCACCTTCGCGCATCGTCTGCCCGCCGACATGGTCGTGACCAATCCGGAGCACCGCAAGCACGCCGAAGAAATCTGGCGCGTCCCGCACGGCATCATTCCGGAGAAGCCGGGATACCACGCCGTCGAACAGGACCGGATGCTCCACGACGGCAAGCTGAACTTCTACTGGATTCAGGTGAACAACAATCTGCAGGCCGCGCCGAACAATTCGCGCGAGACCTATCCCGGGTACCGCAATCCCGACAACTTCATCGTCGTTTCCGACGCCTATCCGACCGTCACCGCGATGGCCGCCGATCTGGTTCTACCGGCGGCGATGTGGGTCGAAAAGGAAGGCGCCTATGGCAACGCCGAGCGCCGCACGCATGTGTGGCGACAGCTCGTCAACGCGCCCGGCGAGGCGCGCTCCGACCTCTGGCAGATGATGGAATTTTCCAAGCGCTTCACCACCGACGAGGTGTGGCCGGAGCAGATCCTGACTGCGAATCCCAACTACCGCGGCAAGACGCTGTTCGATGTGCTGTTCCGCAACGGCAATGTGGACAAATTCCCGGCTACCGAAATTCCCGCCGAGTACGAAAACCGCGAAGCAAAAGCCTTCGGCTTCTACGTGCAGAAGGGCCTGTTCGAGGAGTACGCCCAGTTCGGCCGCGGCCATGGCCACGACGTAGCTGATTTCGACACCCTTCACGAAGTGCGGGGGCTGCGATGGCCTGTCGTCAACGGCAAGGAGACGAAGTGGCGCTATCGCGAAGGCCTCGATCCCTATGTCAAAGCCGGCAAGGGCGTCGACTTCTACGGCAACAAGGACGGCAAGGCGCGCATTATCGCGGTGCCCTACGAACCTCCAGCCGAATCCCCCGACAAGGAATACGATATCTGGCTGGTCACGGGTCGCGTGCTCGAGCATTGGCACTCGGGATCGATGACCATGCGCGTGCCCGAGCTCTACAAGGCGTACCCCGGCGCCCGGGTCTACATGCATGCGGAGGACGCGCGCGCCCGGGGCATCAATGAGGGCGCGGAGGTGCGCGTGATTTCCCGGCGCGGCGAAATCAGGAGCCGCGTGGACACCAAGGGGCGCAACCGGATGCCGCACGGCGTGGTCTTCGTTCCCTGGTTCGACGCCAGCCAGCTCATCAACAAGGTGACGCTGGACGCAACCGATCCCATTTCCAAGCAGACGGACTTCAAGAAATGCGCGGTCAAGATCATTCCGGCCTGATGCGGTTTCGCTCGTCCATTGCAGGCGCCCTGCTCGGCGGCATGCTGGTGTTCGTCTGCGGCGCGATCTACGCCCAGAACGCGCCGCAGGTCGTGCCGCGCGTCACCGGCGCCGCCTCGCCGATGGGCGATGTACCGGCGCCCGCTTTGGCGCGGCCGGTCATCGACGACAAGCGGCTGATGCGCAACTATCCTGAGCAGCCACCGATCATTCCGCATTCCATCGACAATTATCAGCTCACGCTCAAGACCAATCGCTGCCTCGACTGTCACCGGCGCCAGTATACCGAAGGCTCCGGGGCGCCGATGATCAGCGTTACCCACTTCATGGACCGCAACGGTCAGGTTCTCGCCGACGTGACACCCCGGCGCTACTTCTGCACCGCCTGCCACGTCCAGCAGACGGACGCGCAGCCGCTCGTTCCCAGCACGTTCAAGGATATGCTTCTTATCGGTCCCGAGAAGAAGTGAGAACCTGCAATGCAGCGGCTCAAGTCACTCCTGATCTGGTTCTGGAACATCGCCAGCCGTCCGAGCGCGCATCTGAGCCTCGGTTTCCTCGCACTCGGCGGCTTCGTCTGCGGCGTCCTGTTCTGGGGTGCCTTCAACACCGCGCTGGAGATCACCAACACCGAAAAGTTCTGCACCTCGTGCCACGAAATGCGCAGCAACGTGTTCGAGGAGCTGCAGCACACGCCGCATTTCACGAACCGCTCGGGAGTCCGGGCCACCTGTCCCGACTGCCACGTTCCGCACGAATGGACCGACAAGATCGCCCGTAAGATGCAGGCGTCGAAGGAAGTCTGGGGCAAGATTTTCGGCGTCATCGACACGCGGCAGAAGTTCCTGGATCATCGGCTCGAACTCGCCAAGCACGAATGGGCGCGACTGAAGGCCAATGATTCCCTGGAGTGTCGCAACTGTCATTCCGCCGTCGCCATGGATTTCACCAGGCAAACCCGACGCGCCGCGGAAATCCACGGCAAGTTCCTCGTCACCGGGGAAAAGACCTGCATCGACTGCCACAAGGGCATCGCACATGAACTGCCCGACATGACCGGCATCGAACCGGGCTGGCGGGCTCCGCCCGAACAACGGGATCGCCAGAGCTTTCGCGAGGATCCGCGCGATGAGCTGATGAGATATCTCGCAGCGACCGAATCGGAGCGGTAATGCGTGCTCAGGCATTGCTCGCATTGCGCAACGCCGAGCAAAGAAACGTGGGGTGGGCAAAGCGTAGCGTGCCCACCATTGTCGACGCGACGATCCAGATAGATGGTGGGCACGCTCCGCTTTGCCCACCCTAAGAGGGCGGGAAGCTTTTAAGCAAACCTCGGGCGAATTGCGCCGCGAGAATGCGAAGTCATATTCAGTCGTCATCACCCGCCTTGTGCGCACTTGCGCACTGGGGCGGGTGACCCAGTATTCCAGAGACGCCAGTGATTGAACCGATAGGCCGCAGCGTACTGGATTCCCCGCATGCGCGGGGGACGACGACCCTGTGCTGCGTCGCTATCACCACGTCATTGCGAGCGCAGCGAAGCAATCCATGTCGCGGCATAAAGAAAGAATGGATTGCTTCGCTGCGCTCGCAATGACGTGGATGGGCCGCAGCGTATTGGATGCCCCGCATGCGCCGGGTCTGAGGCCTTACGCGGCAATCGCCCCGGCTCGCTTCGCACCACTCGCTATGAGGATGCCGAGCCGCACAAAAACAACCGGCGTCAACACCGCGGTAACTAGTTTCCTTTACCCTCTGCCAACCATAAGTCCCCTGTCGCGGACTTGGCGAGTAGCGTGTCATGTTGCGTTTGAAGATCCTGGCCTCGGTTGTTCCGCTGGCGATTGCCGCTTTGTTCGCGCGCGGCGAGTTTTTGACGGGGCCTCAGGCCTGCATCGAAATAGCAGGCATGTCGGTCAAGATCGCCGCCCTCTCCTGGCAGGCGCACCTGCATGTCGGTTTCACCGACGATCCCTCCCGCGCGACGGTGCGGGTCCAGATTTCCGACAACGCGGAAGCGGCCGACTTCACCGTGATCGACGACATCGATACGGCCGAAGCCGGCGCCTGCGGGAGCAGCGCGCCGCCGCGACTGATCGCGATCTCCCGCAATCCCGCGCCCTCCGATCCCGTGATCTATCTTTCCAGGGATGGACCTGCCGACTACCGGATATTCGTGTCCTCGAAGAGCTTTTCGCTGCTCGATGCCGCAGCCCTGATCGTCGGCGCGCGCGGCGAGCGCCACCGCGTCGAAGCGGCGTCGCTTTAACACTTCGTTCACCATGTTCTCATCGCGGCCGACAACCGCGGTTAGCCTCAAGCACTTTGCAATGTCGGCGACGCATCGTCTGCTTCAAGCACACGGCTGGTCGGGCCAACTCAATTCAAGCAGTAATCTCGGGGTCATTGGCGATGGGACGGACTTTCCGGATCAAACTTCGCTTTCGCCGTTTCGGCCGCCGGCATCCCTGGCTGACCTTCGCGCTTCGCTCCTTCATGATCTTCTCGATCGTGTTCGGCGCCGCCTATGGATTCATTGCCGGAAGCAAGACGGAAAATTCCGGCTATGACCCGCACTCCTTTGCGATCGGCGTCGCTTTCCTGTTTGCGATCGCCTGTGTCGCGCTCGCCACGTTTAGCGTCCGGCTCCGCCTGATGCGCAAGAAGATGCGCAAGGTCGCTCTGCATAATGAAGCGCTGGCCGACCGGAACTGGGAATTGCAGGAAGCCGAGCAGCGCGCCCGCCGCCTGTTCGAAGCGCAGGGCGATCTGATCGTACTGCGCGACGCCGAGGGCCGCATCACCTATGCCAACGATGCCTATTGCGAACTCGCGCAAATGCCGCGCGACGCGCTGTTCGGCACGCGCTTTGCGCTTGAAGTTCTCGAACAGGGCGACACCGCGCTCGAACCGAACGGCACCCGCGTTCACGACCAGCAGGTCGCCGGTCCGCTCGGCCCGCGCTGGATCGCGTGGCGCGAGGGCCTCGTCCGCAACGACGCCGGGGGCCCGGCGGAAATGCAAAGCGTCGGCCGCGACGTCACCGATCGCACCGAAAGCGAGCGCGCGCTGGCCGAGGCCCGCGACCAGGCCGATGCGGCAAGCCGCGCCAAGTCGCGTTTCCTCGCGATGGCGAGCCATGAAATCCGCACGCCGCTCAACGGCATCATCGGCATGAGCGGGCTGTTGATGGATACACCGCTGACGCCGGAACAGACGACCTATGTCAAGGCGGTGAAGACCTCCGGCGACGCGCTGCTCTCGCTGATCGAGGAGCTGCTGGATTATTCCAAGGTCGAGGCGGGCAAGCTCGATCTCGAATATCGTCCATTTGCGCTATCCGGCCTGATCGAGGACATCACCGAATTGCTGGCACCGCGCGCGGAGGCCAAGACGATCGAGATCGCCGCCTATGTCGACGAGCGGCTGCCGATGCACGTGATCGGCGACGCGGCGCGGTTGCGGCAGGTGCTGCTCAATCTCGCCGGCAACGCGATCAAGTTCACCTCGGCCGGCGGCGTCGCGCTGATCGTCGAGCCCGGCATCTGGCCCAACGAAATCAGTTTCCTGGTCCGCGACACCGGCATCGGCATCGCGCCCGAGGCGCGCGAGCGGATTTTTCGCGAGTTCGAGCAGGCCGACGACAAGATCGCCCGCAGCTATGGCGGCACCGGGCTCGGCCTGAGCATCTCCGACCGCATCGTCAAGCGCATGGGCGGTCGCATCACGCTGGAGACCCAACCGGGCGCCGGCTCGACATTCGAAGTGTCGATCCCGCTCACCGCCGCCGACGGCGAACAGACGTCCTTCGCAGCACCCGATCTCTCCGGCCAGTCGATCATGCTGGTCTCGCCACAGAGCATCGAGGCCTCGCTGACCGGGCGGCGGCTTCAGCGCTGGGGCGGGCAGACCTGCATGGTATCGGACGCCGATGTCGCTGAAGCGCTGCTACCCGAGCGGCCTTGGCACGCCGTGCTGATCGATCACGCGCTGGGGCTGGCCGACATCGAACGGCTCGGCGAAGCCGCGCGGCTTCATGCTACCCAGCGTATCGTGATGTTCACGCCGGCGACGCGGCAGGAATTGCAGCCGTCCGGCAGCTCCGCCCTCACCGGCTACCTGGTCAAGCCGTTGCGCGCGGCTTCGCTCGCGGCCCGCCTGACGACCGCGCCGGAAGTGGCCGCGCCGAGCCTCGAGCCGGCCATCGACCCGATCGAGACATCAGCCGCGGCGTCGGCCAAGGGCCTGTCGATCCTGGTGGCCGAGGACAATCAGATCAATGCGCTGTTGATCCGCTCGCTGCTCGGCCGGCTCGGCCATGACACCGTCATCACCACCAACGGCGCCGAAGCGCTGGAGTCCTGGCTGTCGGCGAAATCCGCGGGCAGCCCCTATGATCTCGTCCTGATGGACATCCAGATGCCGCAGCTCAACGGCATCGAAACCACCAAGCGGATTCGTACCCTCGAGGCTGGCGAGCCGGGCGTCCGGACGCCGATCCTCGCCCTCACCGCCAACACGCTGGTGGAAGACCGCTACGCCTGCTTCGAGGCCGGCATGGACGGATTTTTGATCAAGCCGCTCGACCGCGAAAAACTCGCCGACGCGCTCGCCGGTCTCGTCGCGTCACGACACATCGCGGCGTGAGGTGAATTCGCAGGAATCGTAGGGTGGGCAAAGCGACTTGTCCGCCGTAGCTCGAAGAGCGAAGGCGGAAGCGTGCCCACCATTCAGCGATAGAGGGATAGATGGTGGGCACGGCGCGATACGCCTTTGCCCACCCTACGAGTCTACAGCCGCCGCAGCGCCACCGTCTCGACCAGGTGATCGGCGCGTTTTTTCAGGATCAGCGTCGCGCGCGGACGGGTCGGCAAAATATTGTCCTCGAGATTGGCGAGGTTGGTGCGTTCCCAGATCGCGATCGCGGTCGCCGTGGCTTCCTCATCCGACAGGACAGCGTAGCGATTAAAGTACGATTTGGGATCGGTGAACGCGGTGTCCCTGAGCGCAAGGAAGCGCCGCACATACCATTCGCGCAGCACCGGCTCATCGGCATCGATATAGACGGAGAAGTCGAAGAAGTCGGACACCACGGGCACCGCCTTGCCGTCGCGCGGCAGGCGACCGGTCTGCAGCACGTTGACCCCCTCGACGATCAGGATGTCGGGACGGTCGACCTCGATCCACTGGTTCGGCACGATGTCGTAGACCAGATGCGAATAAACCGGCGCGCGCACCGGCCGGCGGCCGGCCTTGATGTCGGAGAGGAACGACAGCAGCATCGGCAGATCGTAGCTCTCGGGAAAGCCTTTTTTCTGCATCAGGCCCTGCCGCTCGAGCACGGCATTGGGAAACAGAAAACCGTCTGTCGTCACCAGGTCGACCTTGGGCCGCGGCGACCAGCGCGCCAGCAATGCCTGCAGCACGCGCGCGGTGGTCGATTTGCCGACCGCGACCGAGCCGGCGACGCCGATGATGTAGGGCACCTTGCGGTCCCGGATGTCGAGGAACTGGCGCTGCGCCTGGTAGAGCCTGTGGGTGGCGTCGACATAGATCGACAACAGGCGCGACAGCGGCAGGTAGATGTCCTCGACCTCCAGCATGTCGAGGCGATCGTGCATCGAACGCAGCCGCTCGAATTCGCCCGGCTCCAGCGTCATCGGCGTATCGTCGCGCAACCGCGCCCACTGCTCGCGCGTGAAGATACGGTAGGGATTGTATTGCTGTTCGGTGGTCCGGATATCCATGAACTGCCCCTTCGGTCAGTCGCGCTTGCGCGACGCCTTTTCCTCGAGCCCGGACATCGACGTCCGCTGCGCCAGCGCGGCCTCGACCTCGTCGAGCTTGACGCCGCGCGCCTTCAACAGCACCAGCAGGTGAAACAGCAGGTCGGCGCTTTCGGCGATCAGGTGGTCCCGATCGTTCTCGACGGCCGCGATCACGGTCTCGACCGCCTCCTCGCCAAGTTTCTTGGCGCAGTGCTCCGCACCCTTGTCGAGCAGTTTACGGGTGTACGACGCCTCTCCTCCCGATGCGGCCCGTGCATCGATGGTGGCGGCCAGATCATGGATCGTGAAACGCGACATCAACCGAACTCAACACTCGCGCCCGGCCAAAGGCCGCGGCGCCGTCCCGATCAAGGACTTAGCACTTTTGTGACGGGGAGTCGTCAGGGATCGAGCCGCATCGGCAGCCCGGCGCGCACCATGTGCTCCTTGGCTTGGCGTATGGTAAATTCGCCGAAGTGGAATATCGAGGCCGCCAGCACCGCGGTGGCGTGGCCCTGGCGGATGCCGTCGACCAGGTGGTCGAGATTGCCGACACCGCCGGAGGCGATGACCGGTACGGGGACACTGTCGGCAATGGCCTGCGTCAGCGGCAGGTCGAAGCCCTGTCGGGTGCCGTCGCGGTCCATCGAGGTCAGCAGGATTTCGCCGGCGCCGAGCGACACCACTTCCTGCGCGTATTCGATGGCGTCGATCCCGGTGGAGTTGCGGCCGCCATGGGTGAAGATCTCCCAGCGCTCGCCGCCGCCGGCGCGCTTGACCCGCTTGGCGTCAATCGCGACCACGATGCACTGCTCGCCGAACTTTTCGGCGGCCTGCTTGACGAATTCGCGGTTAGAGACGGCGGCGGAATTGATCGAGACCTTGTCGGCGCCGTACCGCAGCAGCGTCTTGATGTCGTCGATGGTGCGGACCCCGCCGCCGACCGTCAGCGGCATGAAGCAGGCTTCCGCCGTGCGGCGGACGACATCCAGCATAGTGCCGCGATTCTCGTGGGTGGCGGTGATATCGAGGAAGCACAATTCGTCGGCGCCGGCGGCGTCATACGCAATCGCCGCTTCGACGGGATCGCCGGCATCGCGCAGATCGACGAAATTGACGCCCTTGACCACCCGGCCGTCTTTCACATCGAGACAGGGGATCACGCGGACTTTGAACATGTCGAAACTCCTAGGCCGCGGCGCGCGCGTTGCGGATCAGCGTCAGCGCGGCGGCGGGATCCAGCCGGCCGTCATAGAGCGCACGGCCGGCGATGGCGCCGGCGAGCTTTTTGGCGCGCGGCTGCAGCAGCGCCTTGACGTCCTCGATGGATGCGAAACCGCCGGAGGCGATGACGGGGATAGAGATGCGCTCGGCAAGCGCGATCGTCGCATCGAGGTTGAGGCCCTTCAGCAGGCCGTCGCGCGCGATGTCGGTGAAGATGATGGCGGCGACGCCGGCATCTTCGAAGCGTTTTGCGATTTCGAGCGCGGTCACCTGCGAGGTCTCGGCCCAGCCCTCGACGGCGACCTTGCCGTCGCGCGCGTCGAGACCGACCGCGACACGGCCGGGAAATTTCCTCGCGGCGCTCTTCACCAGCTCGGGATCGCGCACCGCGGCGGTGCCGATGATGACGCGGGCGATGCCCTTGTCGAGCCAGGCTTCCACGGTCTTGAGATCGCGGATGCCGCCGCCGAGCTGCACCGGCATGGTGACGGCCTTGAGCATCGCCTCGACGGCATGCGCATTCATCGGCTTGCCGGCAAAGGCGCCGTCGAGATCGACGACATGCAGATACTCAAACCCCTGCTCGGCGAAGGACCGCGCCTGCGCGGCGGGATCGAGGTTGAACACGGTCGCGCGCGCCATGTCGCCCTGTTCGAGGCGCACGCACTGGCCGTTTTTCAGGTCGACGGCGGGAAAGAGAATCACGGCTTCCACTTCAGGAAATTCGAGATCAGGGCCAGGCCGAACCGCTGGCTCTTCTCGGGGTGAAACTGCGTGCCGATCGCGGTGTCCTTGCCCACGATCGCCGTCACCGGCCCGCCGTAGTCGGCGCGCGCCAGCACATCGGCCTCATTGGTGGCATTGAGATGATAGGAGTGCACGAAATAGGCATGGCGCCCCTTCGGCCCGAGCGACAGCCGCTCCAGCACCGGGTGCTCGCGGATCATGTCGAGCGTGTTCCAGCCCATGTGCGGAATTTTCAGATTCTCCTCGCGCGGCGCGATCTTCTCGACGTCGCCTTCGATCCAGTTGAAGCCCTCGGTTACGACATGCTCCTTGCCGCGCGTGGCCATCAGCTGCATGCCGACGCAGATGCCGAAGAACGGCCGCGCCTTGACGCGCACCGCTTCCGTCATCGCTTCCAGCATGCCGTTCACCGCATCGAGCCCCCTGCGGCAATCGGCGAAGGCGCCGACGCCGGGCAGCACGATGCGGTCGGCGCGGTACACGGCTTCCGGATCGCGCGTCACGATCACCTTCTGCGGATCTTCCATACTCCGCGAGGCCAGCTCGAAGGCCTTCGCCGCCGAGTGAAGATTGCCGGAGCCGTAATCGACGATCGCAACGGTCATCGCGGCCCTCCCGGTTCCGGAAACAGGCCGATGATCCCGCCCTGCGGCAATGGCGGCGGCGGTTTGGAGAACGGCTGGCCGGGAATGTTGCGGGTCGGCGGCGGTCCGCCGCGATCGGTCGCATATTGATCGTTGGTAAGCCCGCGCTGCCGACCGGTCCAGCGCTCGAAGAATCGGCGTTCGGCAGATTCCTCGTCGTCGGCCACCACGACATCGAGCTGGCGCCATTTGCGCCGCGACAGGGTCCAGCGCCGCAGGCTGGCCGCTTCGAAGCCCATCAGGATGGCAATCAGGGCGTCAACGGTGAAAATCGTGCCGCGGCTGGCGCCCAGCACCGACATCCCGAACTGGATGGCGATCATCACAACGATCCAGCCGATCAGCGCCAGCCACAGCCGATGCCACAACAGCCAGATCACGCTCGCGACCGCGGCCCAGAAATGGAAGCCGTCACGGACAAAGACGAACTTGTCGGTCGCCGCGAGATCAGCGCCGTTGGCTACGGGAGCATGCACTGTGTAGACCGGCATCGAACCTCTCCGCCGCGAACGAAAAACGCAAACAAGAAAATCAGCCGCCGAGCTGACCCTTGGTGGAAGGTACTTCGCCTGCCGCACGCGGATCGATCGCGACCGCGGCGCGAAGCGCCCTCGCCAGACCCTTGAAACAGGATTCGGCGATATGATGGCTGTTCTCGCCATATAAGGTCTCGACGTGCAAAGTCACGCCGGCGTTGATGGTGAAGGCGTTGAACCATTCGCGCACCAGTTCGGTGTCGAACTGT
Organism: Bradyrhizobium sp. SRL28; assembly: GCF_018596315.1. Lineage (GTDB taxonomy): Bacteria > Pseudomonadota > Alphaproteobacteria > Rhizobiales > Xanthobacteraceae > Bradyrhizobium. The sequence goes on from NZ_JAHEAG010000004.1 coordinate 181,156, forward strand.
CCGACCTTGTCGCGCGGAAAATCGACCTTGAACACCAGCACCGGCCGGCCCGAAATGTCGATCACGACGCGCGACAGCGTCTCGTCCATCGGCATGTGGATCGAGGCATAGCGGGTGATGCCGGCCATGGTGCCTAGCGCCTGCTTCACGGCCTGCCCCAGCGCGATGCCGACGTCCTCGGTGGTATGGTGATGGTCGACATGGAGGTCGCCATCGGCCTTGACCGTGATGTCGATGCGGGAATGCCGGGCCAGCAGGTCGAGCATATGGTCGAAAAAGCCGATACCGGTCGAAACCTTGGACACGCCCGTGCCATCGAGGTTTACCGCAACCTCGATGTCGGTTTCCTTGGTCTTGCGCTTGATGGACGCTGTGCGCATGAAAACTACTTCCCTTTGGCCGCCTGGGGCCGAAAACGCGGCCCTTTTAACAGGCGGATGTCACCTTCGCTACTGCGGGATGACGCTTTTGGCGGCTGAACTTCGGCCTATGGTGACCGGAATCCCGGCTCGTTCTGTTCTGACGCGTTTTCTTTACGCGAACCGGTCCCCACTTCGCTCGAAAACGCTACGGATGCCGCGATTGTAACCCTCCCCGCCAGCCCCTAAATCTGATCGGAACGAGGGCAATTCATGCAAGCATCTGAAAACAACCTGCCGATCTGGCACGGCACCACGATTTTGACGGTCCGCAAGGGCGGCAAGGTGGTGATCGGCGGCGACGGCCAGGTCTCGATCGGCCAGACCGTCATCAAGGCCAACGCCAAAAAGGTCCGCAAAATCGGCAAGGGCGACGTGATCGGCGGCTTCGCCGGGGCCACGGCCGACGCCTTCACCCTGTTCGAGCGGCTGGAAAGCAAGCTGGAGCAGTATCCGGGGCAGTTGACCCGCGCGGCGGTCGAACTGGCCAAGGACTGGCGGACCGACCGCTATCTGCGCCGGCTGGAGGCGATGATGATCGTCGCCGACAAGGACGTCTCGCTGGTCCTGACCGGCACCGGCGACGTGCTGGAGCCGGAATCGGGCGTAATGGCGATCGGCTCCGGGGGCAATTACGCCCTGGCGGCCGCCCGGGCGCTGGTCGATACCGACAAGGATGCCGAGACCATCGTGCGCCGCGCGCTCGATATCGCCGCCGACATCTGCGTCTATACCAACCGCAACGTCACGATCGAAACGCTCTGAAGGAGCTGCCGGTCATGGCGCCGGACTACGTCTTCCGCCCGATGACATCTACAGATCTGCCGCTGGTCCGGCGCTGGCTGGCGGAGGCGCATGTCGTGCAATGGTGGGGCGATCCGTCCGAGCAATATGATCTCGTCAGTGGCGATCTCGATGAGCCCGCGATGGACCAGTTCATCGTCTCGGCAGGAGGCAGCGATTTTGCCTATCTGCAGTGCTACGACCTGACCGCGTGGAATTCGGGATTTGGCGAACATCCGCGCGGCACCCGCGGCATCGACCAGTTCATCGGCGAGCCCGACATGATCCAACGCGGCCTTGGTTCGGCGTTCATCCGCGCCTTCGTCGACGAGCGCCTGCGGAATGGCGCGCCGCGCATTGTCACCGATCCCGACCCGGCCAATGCCCGGGCCGTTCGCGCCTACGAGAAGGCGGGTTTTGAAAAAGCTGGTATGGTCGACACGCCTGATGGGCCCGCTCTACTGATGGTGCGCAACGCATGACCTCTACCAGCAACATCGAAAAAGCTCCGGTTACCCGCGCGCTTTCGACCTGGCATTGGTTCGCAATCGCCGCCGGCATCCTCGCACTTCAGGCCGCCATCCTGTACGCGATGGGCCGTCTGCCGATCTGCGCCTGCGGCTATGTCAAACTCTGGCATGGCGTGGTGCTGAGCTCGGAGAATTCGCAGCACATCGCCGACTGGTACACGCTGTCGCATATCCTGCACGGCTTCCTGTTCTACGGCGCCGCGTTCCTCGCCTTCCCCCGCCTCGCCTGGCAGGGCCGCCTGATCCTCGCCATGCTGGTCGAAGGCGGCTGGGAACTGGTCGAGAATTCCGACTGGATTATCGACCGCTACCGCGCCGGCACGATCTCGCTGGATTATTTCGGCGACACCATCGTCAACTCGATCGCCGATATGTTCGCCATGATCGGCGGCTTCCTGCTGGCGAAAAGGCTTCCGGTCGCCATCACTGTGGCGCTTGCACTTCTGTTCGAGCTCGTGCTGGCGCTTCACATTCGCGACAATCTGACGCTCAACATCATCATGCTGATTCATCCCTTCGAGGCGATCAAGGCTTGGCAAGGCGGGCCACCGATCATTTGAGTTGCCCTCGTCTACGGCTTGCTCTCGCAACATTGGAGACCTACCTAGGAAACATGACCGACTTTTCTCCCCGTGAAATCGTCTCCGAACTCGACCGCTTCATCGTCGGCCAGGCCGATGCCAAGCGCGCCGTATCGATCGCGCTGCGCAACCGCTGGCGGCGGCTGCAGCTCACCGGCAACCTGCGCGAAGAGGTGCTGCCAAAGAACATCCTAATGATCGGGCCGACCGGCGTCGGCAAGACCGAGATCGCGCGGCGGCTGGCGAAGCTTGCCAACGCGCCCTTCATCAAGGTCGAAGCCACCAAGTTTACCGAGGTCGGCTATGTCGGCCGCGACGTCGAGCAGATCATCCGCGATCTCGTCGAGGTCGCGATCGTCCAGGTGCGCGAGCGCAAGCGCAAGGACGTGCAGGCTCGCGCGCAGCAGGCCGCCGAAGAACGCGTGCTGGATGCGCTGGTCGGACCGGCGTCGAGCCCCGCCACCCGCGATTCCTTCCGCAAGAAGTTGCGCGCCGGCGAGCTCAACGACAAGGAAATCGAGATCGAGACGCAATCCTCCGGCGGCATGCCGATGTTCGAAATCCCGGGCATGCCCGGCGCACAGATGGGCGCGATTTCGATCGGCGATATCTTCGGAAAGATGGGCGGACGAACCAAGACCCGCCGCCTGACGGTCGAAAGCTCGCACGAGATTCTGGTCAACGAGGAATCCGACAAGCTGCTGGACAGCGATCAGCTGGTACTGGAAGCGATCAGCGCGGTCGAAAATAACGGCATCGTGTTCCTCGACGAGATCGACAAGATCTGCGTGCGCGACGGCCGTACTGGCGGCGACGTCTCGCGCGAAGGCGTGCAGCGCGATTTGCTGCCGCTGATCGAAGGCACTACGGTCTCGACCAAGCACGGCGCGGTCAAGACCGACCACGTCCTGTTCATCGCGTCCGGCGCGTTCCATATCGCAAAACCCTCGGATCTGTTGCCGGAATTGCAGGGGCGCCTGCCGATCCGCGTCGAGCTGGAAGCGCTGACGCGCGACGACATGCGCCGCATCCTGACCGAGCCGGAGGCGTCGCTGATCAAGCAATATGTCGCGCTGATGCAGACCGAAGGCGTGACGCTCGACATCACCGACGGCGCCATCGACGCGCTGGCCGACATCGCGGTCGCCGTCAATTCGACGGTGGAAAATATCGGCGCGCGGCGCCTGCAGACGGTGATGGAGCGCGTGCTCGACGAGATATCCTTTGCCGCGCCGGACCGTCATGGCGAGACCATCAAGGTCGATGCCGATTACGTGCAGAAGCACATCGGCGATCTCGCCAAGAACGCCGATTTGAGCCGGTTTATTCTGTAACCGTCATCCTCCGCATCCGTCGTCCCTGCCTGGTGCGCAATTGCGCACGGGCGCAGGGACCCACAACCACAAATGTTCATTGTGTGCTCTCGCTGGGACCGCTATCCCGTCTGTAACGCCGGCCTGTGGTTATGGGTTCCGGCTCGCGCTATCGCTTGGCCGGGACGACGATGAATCTGAACTTACGGGTGTGGGAAAACCCCTGGCGCTTGATGCTTGCTGTCAATGCCGCCGTCATGATCGGGGTTTTCTGGCACAAGCTCACGCTGTCACCCTACGTTCCCTACCTTCATCTGCTGGTCGACTATCATTTCGGCTTCACCAAACGCGCGCTGATTGGCGCGATCGTATCGCTGTTCACCGACAAGGTGCCGGTGTGGCTGGTGTTCGCGCTCGGCAGCGCAGTGTGGCTGGTCACCGCGGCCTTGTTCGTCCGGTTGTTCCGGCAGACGTTCGGATTCAACCGCGAACAGATGCCGCTATTCGTACTGATGGCGGGCTCGCCGTTCTTTCTGAAGAATTTCCTGCACACGCTGGGGCATTTCGACATCTACGGCTGCGCAGTTGCGATTTGCCTGTTGCTGGCGCCGGCGGGCTCGGTCGCCTTTGTCCTATGTGCAGCGCTTGCGTCGATGGTGCTGATCCTGATTCATCACATCCACTTCCTGATGTACGTGCCGACGATCGCGGTTATCGTGGTGCTGCGGTATTATCTCTTGCAGGGTGTGACGCTCCGAAATGCGATCGCAGGCACCGCCGCGGCGTTCGCCGTTGGTCTCCTGTTCTTGGTCACGCAGATCAACGGAACACTCGTCGTGCCGGCGTCCGAGTTCGTGGCCCATGTTCAGAGCCGCATGGCCGACCCCTTGCAAGAAAGTCTGGTGCGCCACACCCATGCCTTTTCCTACATCTGGTATCAGCCGCTTTCCCAGGAAATCCGCGATACTTGGGATCGCATGCCGTCCAACCTCCTAGGGGTCCCCGTGTTTGCGCTGCTAATCTGGCTGCATGCGCCGCTATGGCGGTATTTCGACAATTCGATCCAACTGCTCGCGTCAGATCGCCACCGACGCATCATTATCGCCTCACTCATCCTCGTGACCGCTGCGTATCTCGTGATGTTCGCAATGATATTCGATTATTCCAGGTGGATCTCGAATTGGGCGGTGTGCCTGTTTCTGATCCTGCACGCCGTGAAAACGCTGCCGGCTTTCAAGGACGCGCCACCGATATCAGCGGACGATCGGAAGAACGTTGCGTTCGGCTGGTTCGTGACGCTGATCCCGCGTGTCGGAATCGTACGGCCGTTTTAAGCTCGCGCCCGCCGCACCCGCACGTACAAGGCGCCCTCGCCGCCATGGCCGATATGGGCTTCCTCGAAGCCGACCACCAGCGAGCGGAATTCCGGCAGGCCGAGCCATTGCGGCACCTGGCGGCGCAACACGCCGCGCTCGGACTCGGCGCCCACCTTGCCCTTGCCGGTGATGATAAGCACGAAGGTCAGCCCGTCATGATGGGCCCGCTGCAGGAAGCCGAACAGCGCGCGATGCGCCCTCGTCTGCGTCATGCCATGCAGGTCGAGCCGGGCGTCGATCTCCTTCCGGCCGCGCGACAGATGCGACCGCTCGCGGCGGCCGATCGGCGCCAGCGGCGGCGGCTCCGGTTTTGAGGGAGCAGCGATTCGTTGCGGCGCGGCAGGCCTCGGCGAAGCGGCGGGTTTCGGCGCGACTTTGTTATCGGCTTCCGCCGAGGCGACCGACGGTTTCGAGGCCCGCCGCTTGCGCAACGGCTTGACCTGTTTGGCGACGCTCTCCCACAACGCGCGCTCCTCCTCGCTCAGGCCGCGCTTGCGTCGCGGCGGCTCCGGCAATTCGGGAATCAAGCTCGACGGCCGGCGTTTCATCGAAGATGGCGATAGCGGCGGAGGTGACGCTGATGCGGCTTTGCGGAAACAGCTTCAACCCTTGGCCGCGGCTCGGGAAGCGGCACCGGCTTCGCCACGGCAGCCTGGACCGCCGGGGCTTGCGAAGGCACCGCTGCTGGCGTCGGCGGTGCTGCCTGAGTCGCGGGCCTCGTGTTGGTCGCCGCGGTCACCTCGGGCGGCTTCGCAGCATTCGTCTGCTCCCTGGACGGATCTTTCGACGGCGCGGTTTGCGGGAACAGTTTTGCGATCGTCGCCGACGGTCGCTCATCGGGCACCGGCATCTTGCGGCCGTGCGCCACCGGATCGAGGCTCTTCGGCACCAGGATAACGAAGCGCGCATTGTGGCGGAGGCGGCCGGCAACCTTGCCGGCTTCGGGACCGGCGCCGAAATAAAGATCGGCGCGCGCGGGTCCGACGATGGCGGAGCCGGTGTCCTGCCCAATCATCAGGCGGCGAAACGGCGTCTTCGACAGTTCCGATTCGATCGGCAACTCGCCTTCGATGAAGAACGGCGTGCCGTAGACATGCAGTGCTTTGTCGACCGCGATCGAGCGGCCCGGAGTCAACGGCACGCCCTGGGCACCAACCGCCTCGTCCTTGTCGGAAAGCTGCACCTCGCGGAAAAAGACGTAGGATTTGTTCTGCCGCCGAAGCTCGTCGGCCTCATTGGGATTCTGCTCCATCCACTCCCGGATCTTCTGCATCGACATCTGATCCTTGGGGATGATGTTGCGCTCGATCAGGATGCGGCCGACCGCTGTATAGGGATAGCCATTATGGGCGTCGTAATTGATGCGAACGGTCGAGCCGTCGTCGAGACTGACCCGCGCCGAACCCTGGATCTGCGAGAACAGCAGGTCGGTCTGCTCCTTCAGCCAGCAGATTTCGAGTCCGCGGCCAGCAATCGCACCGTCCTCGATCTCGGCGCGATCGTAATAGGGCACCAGCTTGCGGCGGCCGATCTTGCGGAACACCTGGCCCTTGTTGGGCAAACCGGCCGAGCTTTGGGTGGTGCCGCGGACGAACAGATTGGACGGCCGGCGATAGACCGGCACCTTGTAGACCTCGTTCTCCGTCTTTGAGCCGTCGACGATGGGCTCGTAATAGCCGGTGACAAAGCCCTCGCCTTCGCCAAGCCGGGAAATACGCAAGGGGAGAAAATGCTCCTCGAAGAAAGCTTTTGCCTTCAGGCCATCCGACAGTTCCAGGCCTTTCGCGATGTGGCAGGGCTCGCGCAGCGAGGTCCCGAGCGCCTTCGGATCGGCGGGCGGTGTTCGCTGCGCCGCTATCGGTCTGCAGCTCACTCGAAATGCCTTGTAGGCGGCGAGATGATCGTCTTCGTTCCAGCCCGAGATCCCGGACCAGGCAACCGGCGCATACTGGCCGCCGTTAATCTGAAACGGGAATTCGAGCTGTGGATATGGCAGGTGACGGACGGGCGGCGGATGCGCAGGTTTTTGCGAACGCGCATGACGTGTCGCGAGGGCATCCACCGGCGCCAGCGCGCACGCCAAAGCGATCACGCCAAACGCGAGCCTCGCAAGGCGTCGCGCGTCAGGCCGCGCTTCCGGTGCCAACCAGCTTCCAGTTCGGATCGCGAGAGCTCGTGTCGCGGGCGAATGTCCAGACATCGGTGATATCGGCGACCTTGTCGGGGTTGCCATCGACAATGGCGCCGGTCTTGTCGCGGGTGACCGAGATCATCTGCGACACGAAACGAACGGTCAGTTGCGCCGCGCGGTCGCGGGCTTCCGCGCTCACCAGCTCGGCCTTGTCGATCGAAACAAACCGCGTTTCGGTCTTCTGCTCGTGCTTCTCGCGATCCTTGATCACGGTCTCGAAGCTCTCATAGACCTCGCTGGACAACAGATCCTTCAGCGCGCGGCGGTCGCCATTGGCGAAAGCCAGCACGATCATCTCATAGGCGCCGCGGGCGCCGGAGAGGAAATGCCGGGGATCGAACGAGGAGTCCTGGGCGACAATCGCATCGAGGCCTTGCGCGAGCGGCGTGCCCGGCTCGGTAATGCCTTTCCAGCGGTCGGCCGGTGCCACATCCGCGGTCGGCGCCAGCGGCGCCTGATCGATTACCGCACCCGGCATCGGAACGACATTGTTGTTGTCCTGCGCTCGCTGCACGACGTTGGGCGCGGCGCGATCGTAGGGCGGCCGTTCGTTTCCGGTGCGCTGTCCGAGGACGCTGCGCAGGCGCAGGAAGATAAAGACCGCCAGCGCCAGGAAGATGATGGTGTAAATATCCACGTCGTATTCGCTTTCTGGTTCTAACGCCGGCAACGGGCCCGGCGGTCGAGCGTTCCCTGATGAGAAGCTCTCTACGAGTTTTCCCTGAGAACGGCAGAGATTACATCATCGATTGAGACTGCAGCATGTAGGCATGAAACTACGCCCGGCCAATGGCGCGTTTTGGCGCAAGTGAATTGTAGCGCGTTTTGGGGGCGAGGGGAAACCCGATCGTGTCCGGAAATCACGCACATTCAATAATTTAGGATGCGTATTGGACGGCCGGTGGGGCCGTATTAGGCATATCTGCCACATTTCGCCGAGGATACAGTCGGTCCGCCCGTCGTCCTTGTGGAACGAGGCGGGGCTATGATAGCCACTCGCCCGGAAAAGGCATCCCGCCCATCGAGCGAATTCAGACGAAAACGGGCTCCGCTCGCCAGCTTCAGGAGAGAGTTTCATGACCAACGGCAACGGCGCACCTCCCGAACAGGCCCCTCCCCAGCTCAACGTGCTGGCCCAGTACACCAAGGATCTGTCGTTCGAAAATCCGAACGCCCCCTCCTCCCTGGCGCCGCAGCAGCAACAGCCGGCCATCAACATTCAAATCAACGTTTCCGCGAATAACCTCTCGGAAAACGAGTTCGAAGTGACGCTTTCGATCGAAGGCAAGGCTGAAAACGCCGGCAAGGTGATGTTCAGCTTCGAGCTGGCTTATGCCGGCGTGTTCCGCATCGTCAATGTGCCCCAGGAAAACCTGCATCCGCTGGTCATGATCGAATGCCCGCGGCTGTTGTTCCCGTTCGCGCGCGAAATCATCGCGACCGCGGTGCGCGACGGCGGCTTCCCGCCCCTGATGCTCGATCCCGTCGATTTCGTCGGCCTGTACCGCCAGAACATGGAACGGCAGGCTGCGGCGCAGGCCGCTTCGGGCGCGAAGCCGAGCTAAGCCGAGCTAAGCCGAATTTAAGCAGCCCAGCGGCCAAACGCCGCTAGGCCGCCCCGAGAAAATCATTCCAGATCGGCTTGTCGCCCAAGGTGGCGATGAAGGCCCGATGCGCGTCGCGGTCCGCCTCGCTGATTCGCGGCGCCAGCGGCACCTCGCGCAGCCGGCGCGGCGTTTCGCCAAATCCGTTGCTGACGGTGACGCGGGTTTCCGACGCCAGGATCAGTTGCGACTGCCGCGCCCCGATCAGGTCGATATAGACTTCGGCCAATAGCTCGGCGTCGAGCAGCGCGCCGTGCTTGGTGCGGCGGGAATTATCGATCGCATAGCGCGAGCAGAGATCGTCCAGCCGGTTCGACACGCCCGGATGCTTGCGACGCGCCAGCAACAACGTATCGACCAGCCGATCGCGCAAAATCGGCTGCCGCTTGATGCGGTCGAGCTCGGCATTGATGAAGCTGACGTCGAACGAGGCGTTGTGGATGACGAGCGGCGCGTCGCCGATGAATTCCAGGAACTCCTCGACCACTTCCGTGAACAGCGGCTTGCTGGAAAGGAACTCGCTGGACAGGCCATGCACGGCAAACGCTTCCGCCGGCATGTCGCGCTCGGGATTGATGTAGCGGTGGAAGGTCTGCCCCGTCGGCATACGGTTGTAGATCTCGATGCAGCCGATCTCGACCAGCCGGTCGCCGCGCAGCGGGTCGAGGCCAGTGGTTTCGGTATCGAGAACGATTTCGCGCATGGAGGTTGTGAGACCGGAGGTTAGGCGAATCAGGCTCGCCGCTGCGGCATCTTAACGACCTCGGCTAGAATGTCGCGGATTGCCGCGCGCACCGGGTCCAATCCATGCGATGTATCCACCACGAAATCCGCGCGCTTGCGCTTTTCGGCATCGGGCAATTGCCGCGCCAAAATGCCGTCGAGCGCCTCTGATGTCATGTTGCCGCGCGCGAGAATTCGCTCGCGCTGGGTCGCCGGATCGGTAGAGACCACGACGACGGCATCGACGCGTTTCTCGCCGCCGGTTTCGAACAGCAGCGGGATATCCATCACCACCACCGGCGCGCCGGAACGTTCGGCTTCGTCGAGGAATTTCCGGCGGGAGGCGCCGAGCATCGGATGAACGATCTGCTCGAGCTGTTTGATCGCGGCCTGATCATGCACCACCTTGGCGGACAGCTTTGCGCGATCGACCTTGCCATCGACGGTCGTGCCGGGAAATGCCGCCTCGATCGCGGGCGCCGCTTCGCCTTCATAGATTTTGTGAACGGCGGCATCGGCGTCATAAACCGGAACGCCTGCCTCAGTGAACAGCTTTGCGGTGGTGGATTTTCCCATCCCGATCGAGCCGGTCAGTCCGAGTATCCGCATCAGATCGCCGTTTCCATTCTAGACATTGAGCAGGCCCTCGCCGCGCAGGAACGCCAGCAACGGCAACAGCGGTAGGCCGAGGATCGTAAAATGGTCGCCATCGATGCGTTCGAACAGATGCACGCCTAGCCCTTCGAGCTGATAGGCGCCGACGCTGGTCGTGACCGCCTGCCCGGCCTGATCCAGATAGGCCTCGATCTCGCTTTCGTCCAAACGCCGCATCGTCATTCTGGCAACGACGACATCGGAAAACACTATCTTGCCGTCGCGGGCAACCGCAACGGCGGAGTGCAGTTCGTGCGTATGGCCGGCAAGCAGGCGCAATTGCTCTGCGGCCTGCGCGCGGCCGGACGGCTTGCTGAACAGGCGGTTTCCCAAAGCCAGCGTCTGATCGGCGCCGATGACATAGCGGCCGGGATTTTTTGACGATACGAAGCACGCCTTCTCGCGCGCCAGCAGGCCCGCGATTTCACCCGGCGCGGAAAGACCGGAATTCTTCTGCACGGATCGTTCGTCGATATCGGCGGGAACGGCCTCGAAGGAAATGCCGGCATTCGCAAGCAACATCTGACGCGCGCGGCTTTGCGAGGCCAGGATCAGCGGCTCTTTTCCGCGCCAGATCGTCATCGTATCCGCTTCATTCCGGAAGCCGCTGCCGCTGGCGATCGGTGAACAGTTTCAGCACGGCCGCGGCAGTTTCCTCGATTGAGCGGCGCGTCACATCGAGCTGCGCCCAACTGAATTTGGCACTCAGTTTCCGGGCGTAGGCGACTTCATCGGTCACCGCCTGACGATCGATGTACTCATCGTTGGGAGTATCGGCGCCCATGCTCAGCAGCCGGTTTTGCCGGACCTGGATCAACCGCTCCGGCGTCGCATGAAGGCTGACGACCAACGGCTTTTTCAACGTCTCCAGCTGGTGCGGCAGCGGAATGCCTGGCACCAGCGGCACGTTCGCGGTCCGGACGCCGCGGTTGGCAAGATAGATCGAGGTCGGCGTCTTCGATGTGCGCGACACGCCGACCAGAACCACGTCGGCATCTTCCAGACCTTCGACGTGCTGGCCGTCGTCATGGATCATGGTGTAGTTCAAGGCGTCGATGCGCTTGAAATATTCCGCATTCAGAACGTGCTGGGCGCCCACCCTCCCCGTCGTCGCCGCGCCGAGATAGGCCTCGAACATTTGCATCACCGGGCCAATAATTGACAGGCTCGGGATGTTGATATCCCTGCACTTGGCCTCCAGCCGACCGACCAGATCCTTTTCTAAGAGCGTGAAGAGCACGATGCCCGGCGCCTCCTCGATCTCGTCGAGCACGCGGTCGAGCTGCTTCTGGCTGCGCACCAGCGGATAGACGTGTTCGACCGCGGTCACATTGGCGTATTGCGCGGCGACCGCGCGCGCCACCGTGATCAGCGTCTCGCCGGTCGAGTCGGAGACCAGATGAAGATGAAAATAATTGCCGGTCGTGGGCACCAGAACCCCTGTGTATCCTGTGAATCCCTGTGGAGCTTAACCAAGATATTTGGCCCTGGGTCGTCAGGTCAGGGATAACCCGGACATTTCTTCACAGGGCCCCGCGAGAGGACAAGTCCGCCGGCTCATCGCCATGATAGTGGGAAGCTGTGGATTTGTCTCTTCATAAGCTGGCCACGAAACGGCGCAAGCAATTGATGCGCGTGGCGTTATCAGGATGACGCAATGTCCGGCCGAAATTGGGGACGACTGTGAACAAGCCTCGCAAACATTAGGGATCGTTTTGTGTGAGTCATAATCACCGTCACTTAGACTCAAACCTAAGATTCTAAAATTATTAGTTTAGAGAAGCGGTGCTTTGCGGATATGTCTTGCGTCCCACGTTGGCAGCGCTTCTTTGCAACGTCGGGATAATCGGAACGTTCCAGAGACGAGCAAGGCCTGGCGACTGCAATGTACGAGTGGATCACGATCACGGCGTATCCGTGGATCAAGGCGCTGCACGTGATTGCGGTCATCTCCTGGATGGCCGGCATGCTCTATCTGCCGCGGCTGTTCGTCTATCACTGCGAGGCCGAGGTCGGATCGAAGCAGTCCGAGACCTTCAAGGTGATGGAATGGCGATTGCTGAAGGCGATCATCAATCCGGCGATGATCATCACCTGGCTGGCCGGGCTTTACCTGGCCTGGAGCGGGCACTGGTACACGTCCGGCTGGTTTCACGCCAAACTGACGCTGGTACTCATCCTGTCGGGTGTCCACGGCTTTTTTTCGCGGCTGGTCAAGGATTTCGCCGCCGACCGGAATACCAGAAGCCATAAATTCTATCGTATTATCAATGAGGTACCTACCGTCCTGATGATTTTCATCGTCATCCTGGTGATCGTGAAGCCGTTCTAGGCCTGAGCTTTCCACGACGATCCGGTTTTCCACCTGCTTGCGAAGCGCCGGGCGATTTTCTATATTGTCGAAATCCCACCCCACGCAGGCGGATGTGGTTGCGTTCCGGCTCCTTCATTGGACCGGCCGCCGCATCAGGTTTGAAGCCTCACCGGCGCTTTCCTTGCTTAGACCTGCGGACCTTCCATTTTTCGTGTCCGCTATTTCTTCAAGCCACCTCGCACCCCTTCCTTAAAAAAACACTCCACAGGACCACCCCAATGCGGGAAATGAAACTCCAGGACCTCAAATCGAAAACGCCGGCCGAGCTTGTCTCGTTCGCGGAAGAGAACGGGGTCGAAAATGCCAGCACCATGCGCAAGCAGGAGCTGATGTTCGCGATTCTCAAGCAGCTCGCGATCCAAGAAATCGACATTATCGGCGAAGGCGTCGTTGAGGTTCTCTCCGACGGCTTCGGCTTTCTGCGCTCGCCCGACGCCAACTACCTGCCCGGCCCCGACGACATCTACGTCTCGCCCTCGCAGATCCGCCGCTTCGGCCTTCGCACCGGCGACACCATCGAAGGCCACATCCGCAGCCCGAAAGAAGGCGAACGCTATTTTGCGCTGCTGAAGGTCAACACCCTCAATTTCGAGGATCCGGAAAAGTCCAAGCACAAGGTCAATTTCGACAATCTGACCCCGCTGTTTCCGGACCAGCGCTTCCGCCTCGAGCTCGAGGACCCGACGCGAAAAGACCTTTCTGCAAGGGTGATCGACATCGTCGCTCCGATCGGCAAAGGCCAGCGCGCTCTGATCGTGGCGCCGCCGCGCACCGGCAAGACGGTGCTGATGCAGAACATCGCGCACTCGATCACCGCCAATCATCCGGAATGCTATCTGATCGTTCTCTTGATCGACGAACGTCCGGAAGAAGTCACGGACATGCAGCGTTCGGTGAAGGGCGAGGTGGTGTCGTCCACGTTCGACGAACCGGCGGTGCGTCACGTCCAGGTCGCCGAGATGGTGATCGAGAAAGCCAAGCGGCTCGTCGAGCATGGCCGCGATGTGGTGATCCTCTTGGACTCGATCACGCGTCTGGGCCGCGCCTACAACACTGTGGTGCCGTCATCCGGCAAGGTGCTGACCGGCGGCGTCGACGCCAACGCGCTGCAGCGGCCGAAACGATTCTTCGGCGCCGCGCGCAACATCGAGGAGGGCGGTTCGCTCACGATCATCGCGACCGCGCTGGTCGATACCGGCAGCCGAATGGACGAAGTCATCTTCGAAGAATTCAAGGGCACCGGTAACTCCGAACTGATCCTCGATCGCAAGGTCTCGGACAAGCGGACCTTCCCGGCGATCGACATCTCGCGCTCCGGCACCCGCAAGGAAGAGCTGATCACCGATCCGCAGCTCCTGAAGAAAATGTATGTGCTGCGCCGGATCCTCAACCCGATGGGCACGATGGATGCCATCGACTTCCTGCTCGACAAGCTCCGCAACACCAAGAACAACTCGGAGTTCTTCGACTCCATGAATACCTGAGCCGAGAGGCCGGGTTGGGAAGAGGGCGCCTCGTGGAAGCGGGGCGCCTTTTTCATGTTGCGATCGTCGCTGCAATGGGAATGCAGCATCGGGAAATCGGCCTTAGTGATTGGTTAACCATTTAAGGTATTGAATTTTATACTACTTATTAGGTCTGGGTGTCGGGGGGAGGGTGCTCCTCCGGATTTTGCAGCATTTTTGCGGCAGCTGTCCGCGGTAGACCCGCGGTAGACCCGCGGTATCGCCTGCGTGTTGCCCCGAACCGAATCGCGTTGCCTTTTCAAAACCTCCCGCACAAATAGGCCATGCATCCGCGGGATCAGACCATCTTTGCATTATCGTCGGGCCGGCCACCGAGCGCGATCGCCTTGGTGCGGGTCTCGGGTTCGCAGGCCGGGAAGATCGTAACATCGCTTGCCGGCAAATTGCCGTCGCCGCGAATAGCCGCCCGTGCGCTGCTTAGGGATGTCGGCCAGCGGCCGATCGACGATGCGGTGGTGTTGTGGTTTCCGGGACCGGCCAGCGCGACCGGGGAAGACGTCGCGGAATTTCACGTCCATGGCGGGCGCGCGGTGCTGGCTACTTTGTTCGCGGCGCTGTCCGCATTCGAAGATCTTCGCCCGGCCGAGCCCGGCGAGTTTACCCGACGCGCTTTCGAGAACGGCAAGCTCGATCTGACGGAGGCCGAAGGTCTCGACGATCTCATCCATGCCGACACCGATAGGCAGCGGCGCCAGGCACTGCGCCAATTGAAGGGACTGCTTGGCGACAGAGCGCGCGATTGGCGCGCGCGGATCATTGAAGCGTCTGCGTTGATCGAGGCCGGGATTGATTTTTCGGACGAGGACGACGTGCCGGCGGAATTGATCGCGCCGGCGATGACGAAGGTCAAAGCGCTGCTGGCCGAGATCGAGGAAGTCTTGGCGGGGCAGGGGCGGAGCGAACGGCTTCGCGATGGTCTTGTCGTCGCGATCGCCGGCCCGCCGAATGTCGGCAAGTCGACGCTGATGAATCAGCTCGCGCGTCGCGAGGTCGCGATCGTATCGCCACACGCCGGCACCACGCGCGATGTCATCGAGGTGCAGCTCGATCTCGACGGTTATCCGGTGACGGTGATCGACACCGCAGGCATTCGGGAGACCGATGATCCGGTGGAGCAGGAGGGTGTACGGCGCGCCCGGGCCCGGGCGGCGGATGCGGATCTCGTGCTGTGGCTTTCCGACTTGCCGCAGATGGCGATCGATCACGATGGGGCCACTCCAATTTGGGAAGTGCGAAACAAGATCGATCTCGAAGAGGCGGGTCGGCCATTGGCCGAGGCCGAGACACCGAAGCAAGGAAGCTTCCAGATATCGGCGAGCCGCGGCGATGGCGTACCGGAGCTGATCGCGGCATTGGTCGGTTTTGCCCAGCGCTACTTTGGCGGCACCGAGGGCGGACTGATCAGCCGGACCCGGCAACGGAAACTGTTGCAGGAGACGGCGGCTTCGCTACAGCGCTGTATCGCGGTGATCGGGCAGGGCGAGGAGCTGGCAGCGGAAGAACTCCGGACGGCGGCGCATTCGCTGGGAAGGTTGCTCGGGCGGGTGGATGTCGAAGACATTCTCGACGTCATCTTCCGGGAGTTCTGCGTAGGTAAGTGAAGTTTCCTTACCTTTTGCTAACCATGTTTCACGTGAACATGGGCCCCGGCGGAACCCGTGTTTCACGTGAAACACTTTCCTCAAACTTCTGCTTTCGGGTCCAACGACTCCGGGATAGAAGTCCCGCATGCTTTCCCAAGCGGACTCTTTCGACGTCATCGTCATCGGCGGCGGCCATGCCGGCTGCGAGGCCGCGAGTGCCGCTGCGCGAATGGGCGCCAAGACTGCCCTGGTGACTCACCGTTTTGCTACCGTTGGAGCCATGTCCTGTAACCCCGCCATCGGTGGTCTCGGCAAAGGCCATCTGGTCCGTGAGGTCGATGCCCTGGACGGCCTAATGGGTCGGGTGGCCGACGCCGGAGGGATTCAGTTCCGAATGCTCAACCGCCGCAAGGGTCCGGCGGTCCGCGGACCTCGGGCCCAAGCGGACCGTAAGCTCTACGCCGCCGCTATGCAGACGGCGATCCAGGAGACCGCCAATCTCTGTGTGATCGAGGGCGAGGCGGATGAGCTGATTGTCTCGAACGGTCGCGTCACCGGAGTTCGCTTGGGCCATGGCCGTGAGTTGAGTGCCGGTGCCGTGGTCATCACCACCGGGACCTTCCTGCGGGGCCTGATCCACTTGGGCGAGAAAAACTGGCCGGCCGGCCGGGTCGGGGAGGCGCCGGCAATGGGGCTTTCGGCCTCGTTCGAAAGGGTTGGTTTTACACTCGGACGTTTGAAGACCGGCACGCCGCCGCGTCTCGATGGGATGACCATCGACTGGTCTGCCGTCGAAATGCAGCCCGGCGACGATCCGCCGGAGCCGTTCTCCGTCATGACCGACCGGATCACGACGCCGCAGATCCAGTGCGGGATCACGCGGACGACGCCGGCGACCCATGAAGTCATCCGAGCCAACGTGCATCGTTCGCCGATGTATTCGGGTCAGATCAAGAGCAGCGGTCCGCGCTATTGTCCTTCGATCGAGGACAAGATCGTCCGGTTCGGCGATCGCGATGGCCACCAGATCTTTCTGGAGCCCGAAGGGCTCGACGACTCTACGGTCTATCCCAACGGCATTTCGACCTCGCTGCCGGAAGAGGTTCAACTCGCGATCCTCGCGACCATTCCCGGACTTGAGCGGGTGAAGATGGTCCGGCCGGGCTATGCCATCGAATACGACCATGTTGATCCTCGCGAACTCGAGCCGACGCTGCAGACCAAGCGCTTGCCCGGTCTCTTCCTGGCCGGACAGATCAACGGCACGACGGGATATGAGGAAGCGGCGGCTCAGGGAATAGTCGCGGGCCTGAACGCCGCGCTGGCGGCCGGTGGGACTGATCCAATCGTGTTCGACCGTGCCGATGGCTATCTCGGGGTGATGATCGACGACCTCGTGACCCGTGGGATCACTGAGCCGTACCGGATGTTTACGTCACGCGCCGAGTACCGTCTGACCTTGCGGGCTGACAATGCCGACCAGCGGCTGACCGACAAGGGGATAGCGTTGGGCTGCGTCGGACAGGCGCGCGCTCGGCGCCATCGCGACAAGATGGCCGCCTTGGAGACCGCGAAGTCGCTGGCCAAGTCGCTGGCGATCACACCCAACGAGGCGGCCAAGCATGGCTTGGTGTTGAACCGGGATGGCCATCGGCGGTCAGCCTTTGAGCTGCTGGCCTATCCGGAGATCGAATGGACTGCGCTGCGGGGCATCTGGCCGGAGCTCTCGGCCATCGATCCGACCATCGCCGTGCATCTTGAGATCGACGCCAAATACGATGTCTATCTCAAGCGCCAGACCGCCGACGTCGATGCCTTCAGGCGGGACGAGGGCTTGGTCCTGACCGATATCGACTACGCCGATGTGCCCGGACTCTCCAACGAGGCGCGGTCCAAGCTAGAGGCGGCGCGGCCGCGGACGGTGGGGCAGGCGGGCAGGCTCGATGGTTTGACGCCGGCGGCGCTGGGCATCCTGGCTGCGTATCTCCGAAGGGAAGCGCGGCGGAAGACGGCGAAGGCGACGGCTTAAGAATCTGTTTCACGTGAAACATTGATGTAGGATGGGTGGAGCGAAGCGATACCCATCGATGCCTGCACGCCTTGGCTGATGGGTATCGCTTCGCTCCACCCATCCTACGATTGCCCCAAAGAGACATCCAGCGAGACCGCCCGATGGCGAAAGTCGCCACCCGAGACTCCTCTCCAATCTTGCCCTCCGATAAATCGGCAGCCCTCGCCCTCACCCCTGTTTCGCGCGAGACGGAGGCGCGGCTCGATCGCTATGTCGGTCTCCTCGTCGAGTGGCAGGCAAAAACAAATCTCGTCGCACCATCGACGCTTCCGCATCTCTGGACGCGGCACATCTCCGATTCGCTGCAGCTGCTCGACCTGGCCCCGACGGCGAAGACCTGGGTCGATCTCGGCAGCGGTGGCGGCTTCCCTGGCGTGGTGTTGGCTTGCGCATTGGCAGAGACGCCGGGCGCCAACGTCCATCTGGTCGAGCGCAACGCCAAGAAAGCGGCCTTTCTGCGTGAGGCGGTCCGCGTAACTTCTGCGGTTGCGACCGTGCATTTGGCGGGAATCGGGGATAGTGTGGATAGAATCGGTAGTCGCGTCGATTGCGTCACTGCGCGGGCGCTGGCTCCATTACATCAGCTTGTCGGCTTCGCGGAGCCGTTTGTGAGTGGCGGCGCGAAAGCGCTGTTTCTCAAGGGCCAAGATGTAGAGGCTGAATTGACCGAAGCTACTAAATATTGGAATATTGAACCGCGACTCCATTCCAGCCGCACGGGCGGGCACGGCTGGATCGTCGAACTCGATCGGATCGAGCGGCGCAACCCCTCCGCGATCACACATGGCGATCGGGCATGAGCGAATTAGACGAGCTATATCAAGAAGATAGGGACCCCACTCCACCGCCCCATCCACGCATCCTGTCGCTGGCCAATCAAAAGGGCGGCGTCGGCAAGACCACCACAGCGATCAATCTGGGCACGGCACTCGCCGCGATTGGCGAGCGCGTGCTGATCGTCGATCTCGATCCGCAGGGCAATGCCTCTACCGGTCTCGGCATCGATCGCCGCAACCGGAACTGCTCGACCTACGACGTGCTGATCGGTGAAGCGCCGCTGCGCGACGCGGTGGTTGCCACCGCGGTGCCGCGGCTGCACATCGCCTCGTCGACGATGGATCTGTCGGGCCTCGAGCTTGAACTCGGCGCGACGCCCGGCCGCGCGTTCCGCCTGCGCGATGCGATCGCCGCGCTGAACAAGAACGCGGCGCCGGACACCGAGTACACCTATGTGCTGATCGATTGCCCGCCGTCGCTCAACCTTCTCACCGTCAACGCGATGGCGGCGTCGGATGCGATCCTGGTGCCGCTGCAGTGCGAGTTCTTCGCGCTCGAAGGTCTGTCGCAATTGCTGCAGACGGTGGAGCAGGTGCGTTCGACGCTCAACCCGAACCTGTCGATCCACGGCATCGTGCTGACCATGTTCGACTCGCGCAACAATCTGTCGAACCAGGTTGTCGCCGACGTCAGGCAGTTCATGGGCGGCAAGGTCTACGACACCATGATCCCGCGCAATGTGCGCATCTCCGAGGCGCCGTCTTACGGCAAGCCGGTGCTGGTCTACGATCTCAAATGCGTCGGCAGCGAAGCCTATCTGAAGCTGGCGACGGAAGTGATCCAGCGCGAGCGCGAGCTGAGGACGCATTAGTAAGAACGTAGGGTGGGCAAAAGGCGTCTTCGCCGTGCCCACCATCATCTGTCGCGAAAATCGGTGGGCACGCTTCGCTTTGCCCACCCTACAAG
Source organism: Bradyrhizobium sp. SRL28 (assembly GCF_018596315.1). Taxonomy (GTDB): domain Bacteria; phylum Pseudomonadota; class Alphaproteobacteria; order Rhizobiales; family Xanthobacteraceae; genus Bradyrhizobium. Next base: position 200,627 of record NZ_JAHEAG010000004.1, read on the forward strand.
CAACCGATTTTGTTCCGGAGTGGCGTAAGTGAATCCTAGGGAGTTGGCGGCGATGGCCGACGAAACGCGTTCGCGACTGGGTCGTGGTCTCGCAAGTCTGATCGGGGATGTCGGCGGCGAGGCTGCGCATGTCGAACGGCCGCGCAACCAGCGCAAGGTGCCGATCGAATTTTTGAAGCCGAATCCGCGCAACCCGCGCCGGACTTTTTCCGATGCCGAACTCGGCGAACTCGCGGCCTCCGTCAGACAGCACGGCGTGATCCAGCCAATCGTGGTGCGGCCGGTGAAGGGCTCGCAGGATCGCTACGAGATCATCGCCGGCGAACGCCGCTGGCGCGCCGCACAACTCGCCAGCCTGCACGAGGTGCCGATCGTCCCCATCGAGGTCAGCGACAGCGACGCGCTCGAGATCATGATCATCGAGAACGTGCAGCGCGAAGACCTCAATGCGATGGAAGAGGCGCAAGGCTATCACGCGCTGGCCGACGAATTCAAACGCAGCCAGGAAGACATCGCCAAGGAAGTCGGCAAGAGCCGTAGCCACGTCGCCAACATGATGCGGCTGACGAAGCTGCCGGCGGAGGTGCAGGCGTTTATCTCCAACGGCCAATTGTCGGCGGGACACGCCCGCGCCCTGATCGGCGTGCCCGATCCTCTGGCCACGGCAAAACGCATTGTCGAGGAGGGCTTGAACGTACGCCAGACCGAGGCGCTGGCGCATGAGGAGGGCGTCCCGGAACGCAAGCCGCAGAAGGCGAGGGCGGGCGGCAGCGGCGGGAAGGTCAAGGATCCCGACACGATCGCGCTGGAAAAGCGTGTCAGCGATGCACTCGGTCTGGCCGTAACCGTCAACCACCGCGACCCCGGCGGCTCCGTCCAGATCAGCTACCGCAATCTCGAACAACTCGACGAGGTGATGCGGCGGCTGGCGAAGGGGAATTGAGGGGCGCGCACCTACTTTGCATGGGGTTGTTTTCGCGATTTTGTTTCCGACGCGCTCCGCGCACCGGCGCGATAGCCGTCTCGCGAAGGGGATCTGATCTTCTCCTAACCTCGCCCCGCTTGCGGGAGAGGTCGGATTGCGAAGCAATCCGGGTGAGGGGATACAGGTCTATCAACGATCGCCGACACCAGCGGAGGGGTGCCCCTCTCCCCGCAAGAGCGGGGGCGAGGGAGAAGAGTCACCCCCGCCGTTTCGCATTCGCGGCGATAGACAGCAGCGCGCGCTGCGCGATGGCAGAGGCCAGCGAGGCTTGTTTGCGCATGTCGAGTGCGGCGGTTCCGAGCTGATCGATGATGACGGCCAGCCGCGCCGCGCTGAAATTGCGCAGCGCGATTTCGACGGCGCCCTTGCGCGAGAAATGCAGGCGCGGATATCCGCTTTCGAGCAAGGTCGAGACGGGCGTACCTTCGGCCACCGCAAGCGCCGATTTGTGCAGCCATGCCGCCTGGCGCTGCGCGGCGGAGATGATGACGCCGGGATAGGTGCCAGCGACCATGGCTTTGGCAAATTCGCTTTCGACCAGGTCCGGCTTGCCGGCAAAGGCGCCATCCACGATCGGATCGAGTTTTAACTCGGACGCATCGGACACGACGGTCATGACATCGTCGAGCGCGATCTCGCCGTTGCCGTGGGAATAGAGCGCCAGCTTGCGAAGCTCGTTGCGGGAGGCCTGACGGTCGCCGCCGAGCAATGACATCAGCACGGCGCGAGCGTCAGCGGCGATGTGCAAATTGGAAGACCGCAATTCCTCGTCGATCAATCTGGCAAGGTCGCGCTCGGTATCGGGATAGCAGGCGATGGCGACCGCGGTCTTGGCGCGCTCGCAGGCCTTGCGCAGCGGAGATTCCGGCCGCAGCTCGCCGGCCTCGATCACGATGCGGCAATCCTTCACCGGCGAATCGGCTAGCGTGTCGACGCCGCTGGCAAAACTGCGGGAGCCGGCGCGCACGCGAATGGCGCGACGGCCGCCGAACATCGGGATCGTCATGGCCTCGTCGACCAGCCGCGACGGTTCGGCGGACAATTCGTCGCCGTCCAGCCGCACCAGGGAAAAGGGATCATTGGGATCGTCGACGGCCGACGCGATCAGCGCGTCGGCGCGCTCGCGAACGAGGCCGGCGTCCGGACCGTAAAGCAGGATGATGGGGCGGCCGGGATCGGGCCGGGCGAGAAAAGCGTCGATTTCTTTCCCGCGGAGCGCGACCAACGGAATGTCAGCTGCCGGCGTAGAAGAACGACGCCAGTCGGGTCTGGATGTTTTCAGCAACCTCGTTGGCGGCGCGATCCTCGGCGTCGCGGAAGGCGCGGGCGCGGGCGAAGCGCTGCAACTGGCCGGGGATGTCATAGGACACGCGCGAGAAGGTCGTGCCCGTCATGACCGATTTGTTGGTGGCGAGGTCGATCAGATTGTACTGCGCGTCGATGCCGTAGTTCTCGCTGGAGGGCAGCGCGGTGGCGGGATCGAGCATCAGCGAGGAGCGCGTGGTGTGAAAACGCAGCACCAGCCGATGGGTCGGCGGCATGCCAGTGGCGTTGCCGTAGAGCTTGAACGCCAGCGCGTTGCGGATCTCCACCTGGATGCGGGCTTCCCGCGACGCGTTCGGTTTGTCCACCGGCGGGATTTCCACGCCCATCAGCTTTTCGCGAAGGCCGGGCTTGCCGTCATTACGTTCGGCATACATCGGCTGGAAACAGCCGGCCGTGAGCGCCGCCAGAGCGGCGACGGCGATGAGCCGAACGGCGATCCGGGTCTTAGCCAACGACATTCACGATCCTCATTGGAACTACGATTATCTTGCGGACGGCCTTGCCGCCGAGAGCGAGTTTTACCGCATCGAGCGCCAAAACGGCAGCCTCAATTTCCGGATTTTGGGCGACCCGTGGCACGGTAACATCACCCCGTTTCTTGCCGTTGACCTGGACTACCAGCGTCACGGTGTCTTCAACCAGCAAATCGCGTTCGATTTGGGGCCAATTGGCCTCCGAAACCAGTCCGGACTGCCCCAGAACCTGCCAGCACTCCTCGGCCAGATGCGGCATCATCGGCGCGAAAAGTTGAACCAGGATGACGGCGGCCTCAACCAGAGCCGCGGAGACGTCAGAATCTGGCTCTCCATGATTCGGGCCGCAGGCCGCCCGAAGCTCCTCATCCAGCTTGTTCACCAGATCGTAGATATTTGCCACGCAGACGTTGAAACGAAGACGCCGGATGTCCTCGCCGTACCGGGCCAGAGCGCGATGGGCCACCTTCCTTATTCGGGTGGCATCCGGACCGAACGGGTGGGTGGGGGCCTGAACAATGGGCAGCAGGTCCGCAATTTCGTTGGCCAGCCGCCACAGCCGCTGCACGAAACGGTTGGCGCCGCGGACACCCTCCTCGCTCCAAATCACGTCGCGGTCGGGTGGCGAATCCGACAGCATGAACCAGCGCGCTACGTCGGCGCCATAGGCGGAAATAATCTCGTCGGGATCGATCGTGTTGCGCTTCGACTTCGACATCTTCTCGATCGCGCCGATATTGATGGCTTCGCCCGAGGTCAGCAGTGTCGCGCGTCGATCAGCGCCGGTACCCTCGATTTTTACTTCCGCGGGCGTGACGTAGGTGTCGTCGGTCTTCTGATAAGTCTCATGCACCACCATGCCTTGGGTGAACATGCCGGCGAACGGCTCGTCCATGCCGATATGGCCGGTTGCCTTCATCGCGCGGGTGAAGAAGCGGCTGTAGAGCAGATGCAGGATCGCGTGCTCGACGCCGCCGATATACTGGTCGACCGGCATCATCCGGTTGGCCACGTCAGGCGTGGTCGGCGCCTTCTCGTTCCAGGGATCGGTGAAGCGCGCAAAGTACCAGGACGAATCCACGAAGGTGTCCATGGTGTCGGTTTCGCGCTGGGCCTTTCCGCCGCATTTGGGACAGGTGACGTGCTTCCAGGTCGGGTGATGGTCGAGCGCGTTGCCGGGCCTGTCGAAGGTGGCGTCCTCCGGCAGCGTCACCGGCAGGTCGGCGTCGGGCACGGGCACCACATCGCATTTGGGGCAATGGATCACCGGGATCGGGCAGCCCCAATAGCGCTGGCGTGAAATGCCCCAGTCGCGCAGGCGGAAGTTCACCTGCCGCTCGCCGATCGGCGCGTTGCCGCGCATCTCATTTTCCAGGCGCTTCGCAATCTCCTCCTTGGCCTGCTCGATGGTCATGCCGTCGAGGAAGCGCGAATTGATCATGCGGCCGTCGCCATCATAGGCGGTGTCCGTGATGACAAACGTCTTCGGGTCCTGGCCCTCGGGGCAGACCACCGGCGTCACGCCGAGCCCGTATTTGTTGACGAAATCGAGGTCGCGCTGGTCGTGCCCCGGGCAGCCGAAGATGGCGCCGGTGCCGTATTCCATCAGCACGAAGTTCGCGACATAGACCGGCAGCTTCCAGCTCGGATCGAACGGGTGAACAGCCTTGATGCCGGTATCAAAACCCTGCTTCTCGGCGGTGTCGATGATCTCCTGCGCGGTGCCGATCTTTTTCACGTCCGCGATGAACCCGGCGAGTTTTGGATTCTTCGCAGCCGCGGCCACCGCCAGCGGATGATCGGCCGAGATCGCCATGAACTTGGCGCCGAACAACGTGTCGGGCCGCGTCGTGAAAATTTTCAGCTCGGATTCGCCAGCCGGCGTCGTGGCCGGATCCAGCGCGAAGCGCAGCAGCAAGCCCTCGGAGCGGCCGATCCAGTTACGCTGCATCAGCCGGACTTTGTCAGGCCAGCGGTCCAGCCCGTCCAGCGCGTCCAACAGTTCCTGCGAGTACTTCGTGATCTTGAAGACCCACTGGTTCATGTCGCGCTGCTCGACGACGGCGCCGGAGCGCCAGCCGCGGCCGTCGATCACCTGCTCGTTGGCGAGCACGGTCATGTCGACCGGATCCCAGTTGAGCTTGCGCTTCTCGCGTTCGGCCAGCCCCGCGCGCAGAAGATCCAGGAACATCTTCTGCTGGTGCTTGTAGTAGGCGGGATCGCAGGTCGCGAATTCGCGTGACCAGTCGAGCGAGAGCCCCATGGTCTGGAGCTGCTTCTTCATCGCTGCAATGTTGTCGTAGGTCCAGGCCTTGGGCGCCACCTTGCGCTCGATCGCGGCGTTCTCTGCAGGCAGCCCAAATGCGTCCCATCCCATTGGATGCAACACGTTGAACCCTTGGGCCCTCATGAATCGCGCCAGCACGTCGCCCATGGCGTAGTTGCGGACGTGGCCCATATGGATGCGCCCGGACGGGTAGGGGAACATCTCGAGGACGTAATATTTCGGTCTGGAATCGTCGTTTTTCGAGGCGAAGATCGCCTTTTCGTCCCACTGGCGTTGCCAGCGCGGCTCGGAATCACGGGCGTTGTAACGTTCGGAGGTCATGGAATCGCAGGGCTTTTTGTGGATTCGGGTCCCGTCCAGAGGACGGCGGACTAGGCCACAAAAGCGGCTGCGGGGTCAACGGGTTGGGAAGGCGAGAACGGCCATTTGACCGGAGGCGCGGAGCGCCCGCTCATCCCGCCATCGCCATCCCGGCCTCATCCACCAGCTTGGCAAAGCCGTGCTCGACCACGGTGTTACGGCCGCGGTGTTTGGCGGCGTAGAGGGCGGCGTCCGCCGCCTCGATCAAATCGCCGGGAGTTTGGGCGTCGTTTGGAAGCGTCGCGGCCACACCGACGCTGACGGTGACGGTGCAGTAGCTGGAGGTGATGTGCGGCAGGCCGAGGCTCTGAATGGTCGCGCGCACGGTTTCGCCGATCTCCAGCGCCTTCTGCAGGCTCGTGTTCGGCAGCAGCAGGCAGAATTCCTCGCCGCCGTAGCGGCCGGCAAAGCCCATCGTTTCGGCGGCGATTCCGGCCAGCGTTTCGCCGATCCGGGTGAGACAGGCGTCGCCTTCGGGGTGGCCGTAAGTGTCGTTGTAGAGCTTGAAGTGATCGACATCGATCATCAACAGCGACAGCTCGCTGCTATTTTGCTGCGCCTTCAGCCATTCGAAATCGAGGCGGCTCTGGAAGCCGCGGCGGTTGGCGAGACCCGACAGCATGTCAATCGAGGCCATCACGGTGAGCCGGTCATTGGTGGCGACCAGCTCGCGCTCGCGCTGGCTGAGCTGAGCGGCCATCGCATTGAAGGCGCGGGCCAGCGGCATGAATTCCGCGGGCAGGCGGCTGCGCGAGACGCGGGCCGACGAGTCGCCTTCGCCGAACCGCTTGGCCATGCCGGTCATGACCTCGATCGGATTGATGATGAGCTTCTCTGCCCCGATCAGCGCGCCGAGCAGCACGAACAGGCAAACGAATCCCAATTGGAGATAGGCGGTGCGGATATCGCGATTGATCGCGGCCGTCACCCTGTCCTCGTCGATGCTGACGATCAGCCGCGATTGCGTCCCCGGAATGCGTGCGAAACTGACGGTGCGCCTGGAGCCGTCGGTGACGGCAAAGGAAAGCGAGCCCGTATCGGAGTTGGAGCTGAGCGCTTTGTAGGTGATGGCCGACAGCAGCGGCACGTTGTCGAGGGGACGGCCAATCATGCTGGCCTGGTCGGGTGGTGCTGCCAGCACGACGCCGGTGCTATCGATCAGCAGCGATGAAATGCCTGGTCGTCCGCCGAGGTTGGCCATGATCTTCGACAGCCAGTCCAGATTGATGCCGGCGACCGCTACCGAATCTTCCTCCGGATTGATCGCTGAGACCGGGTAGGCCGCCATCATGATCGGCCGGTTGTTGGTCTTGCCGAACAGATAGTCGCTGAAAACGAAGTCGCGGGTTTCCTGCGCCTTCCTGAAATAGTCGCGATCGCTGATGTTGAGGCCGACCTGAATGTTCAGCGTGGAACACTGCACGACGCCTTGCTTGCTCACGAGCATGATGCTGCGGATCCAGGGCAGGTTGGCGGGCAGGCTGGCGCGCAGGATTTCGCAACTTCGCCCGATGCCGCTGGAGGCGCGGATATAGGCGGCCGATTTCAGCATCGTCTCGACGGAGGAGATCACCTCGCGCTGGGTCTCGGCGCTGTGGTGGGTGATATTGGCGTATTCTTCCGACGCCATCGTGATCTGCTTGGTGCGCGTCTCTTCTAGCGAACGGACGCGCTCCAGCATCAAGGGCGCCACCAGCATCAAGGCCAGCATCGCAAGCCGCGCCCGGATTCCCAGAAGCTTCTTGAGTTTGACCCGATTGCGGTTGAAAGTAACGCCAGACATCCTGCCCCCCACACCGCAAGGTAGGGCGAAGGTTTCAAAAAGCCTTTCCTGAACTTGGTAAAATTCGAGGAAATGCCGTAAAATTTTCGGCCAGGAGTCGGCCAAGAATAGGACATGACGCGAGAGAGATGGCGACGCCGCTAACCAAGTCTTTACCAAACGGTCTGGCTCAGGTGGAGCAGGACATCGCGCGCGCGTGCAAGGAAGCCCGCCGCGAGCGCGTGTCGGTGGCGCTGATCGCGGTGTCGAAGACGTTTGAAGCGACAGCAATTTCGCCTGTTATCGATGCCGGACAGCGCGTGTTCGGCGAAAATCGCGTGCAGGAGGCCAAGGCAAAGTGGCCGGCGCTGGTTGCGGCTCATCCCGGGATTGCATTGCATCTGATCGGGCCGCTGCAATCCAACAAGGCGAAGGAGGCCGTGGCGCTGTTCGATGCCATCCATTCGGTCGACCGGCCCAGCATTTGCGAAGCGTTAGCCAAGGAAATCAATTCGCAGAACAAACGGCCGGAATTGTTCGTTCAAATAAACACCGGTGAGGAACCGCAGAAGGCCGGCATCGCGCCCGGCGAGGCCGACGCCTTCCTCGCGAGCTGCCGCGACAAATACGGTCTGGTCATTTCCGGCTTGATGTGCATCCCGCCGGTCGACGAGGCGCCGGCGCCGCATTTCGCGTTGACGGCCAAGATCGCCGCGCGCAACGGACTAAAAAATCTGTCGATGGGCATGAGTGCCGATTTCGCGGTAGCGATCCAGTTCGGCGCCACGCATGTGCGCGTGGGGTCGGCGATTTTTGGGGCGCGGTAAGATTGTCGCCGGACCCATAACCACAGGCGTTTGTTATTACGCGAAGCCGCCGACCAGCCGTTATAATCGAGAAGCCGCGGCGTATGGGTCCCTGCGTTCGCAGGGACGACAGCGGTGTCTACTCGAACCCCACCGAGACCCTTCCAAGCACACCGAAATCGGCCGCGCAAAAATCACCTGATTGAATCGGCAGCGGTGCGTGGCAAGTGCCGGTCGTGACGACGCGCCCCGCCTTCAACGTCACGCCAAGCTGGCGCAGTTCATTGGCGAGCCAGGTCAGTGCGATCCGGGGATCGCCGAGCACGTTCTTGCCGTGGCCGGTGAATTGCTGGCCGCGCATCGTGATGACAGGCCGTTCCTCGACGAGATCGCGCGAACGCCAGTCTGCACTTGTCGCCGGACCAAGGACGAACAGATGCGCGCAGGCATTATCGGCAATGATCTGCGCGGCGCCGGCGCTGACGAAATCAGCAAACCGCGAATCCGGAATCTCGATGGCCGGATGCAGCGTGTCGACCGCATCGAGGACCTGCTGCATGGTATAGGGCGTAGGGCGCGCCGGCAGATCGACGCGCATGCGAAAGGCGAATTCGGGTTCGGCGACGCGCATTTCGTTGCCCGCCATCGAAGCCGTTCCGCCGTCTGATATTACGGTCTCGGCGAGGATGCGCCCGGCCATCGGGCCATCGACGTTGATGTGCTTCTGTCCGGCCTCGCTGGTGGCCGCGATCTTCCAGCCGAACAGACTTTCAGACGAATATTTTTCGATCCCTGCCTGGATCGCGTAGGCCTCGATGCGGTCGCGCGGCCGCAGCGATTGGTCGAGGCCGGAGAATTTGGTGCCGGCGCGCCAGTGGTCATGCAGCGTCTTTGATGCGGCTGTTATCGCGTTCTTGTCGAGCATTGCTTTGATTCCCCATCAGCCGATCATGATCTTCGTCTGCGGGCCCATTCGCCGCAACAGCCGCAGCATGGCGGATTTCGTCATCGAAACGCATCCGGCGGTCGGCGAGAAATTGGGACGCGCCAGGTGCAGGAACACGGCGCTGCCGCGGCCGGCGATTCGGGGGCCTGCGTTGTGATCGATTTCGACAATGAAATCGTAGAGGTGGTCTTCGCGCGTCAGCCGGTCGCCGGCCTCGCCCCGGACCAGACGGATCGGCTGATTGTAACGGCGGTCCCGCGGGTCTTCGCACCAGGCGTCTTCGGGCCGGATCGGCCGGGCCGGCAGATAGGTCCGCGGTCGAGGATGGCGGTCGGCGCGCCACCACAATTGCAGCGGATGGTACGTGCCTCTGGGAGTGCCGCCGTCGCCCTCCCGTTTGTTGGCGAGGATGCCGCCGCGGCCAAGTGCCACCGGCACGGTCCAGCCGTCCGCCGTCAGCCAGCCCCGGCGGGGGTCGCCGGCAGCCCTGTGGACGCGGATTGCCGCCAGCGGCCGATCACGCACAGCTGTCTGATAAGTGATTGAAATAGCGTTGCTTTCCATGCCAATGCCCGAATCCTGGCGTTGCCTCTCTGGCGACAATTGCGCTATTGACGCCATTACAGGACATTCCTCCAAACGCGCCTCAAATTTGGGATAGACTGCGGTTCGCCTTGTGAATCTGTAACAATTTCTTACCTGATGCGAATCAGTACCTGACGATCCGGTTTGCTCGCAAAATTTGCGCGCGAATCGGAATTGTCATCGACACCAAGACCCGGCTCGAGACGCTCCCCCTTGTGTCCGCCGCCTGCCTCTAGAGGATCGTATCCTATGCCCAATGCCCGCAAGATCCTGATCGTGGATGACGACACCGATCTGCGCGACACGCTGGTCGAGCAATTATCGCTGCACGAGGAGTTCGAAGCTTCCGCAGTCGATACCGGCGCCAAGGGCGCCAGCGCCGCCAAGGCCAATTCCCCCGATCTGGTGCTGATGGATGTCGGCTTGCCGGATACCGACGGAAGGGAAGTCGTGCGCAGTCTCCGCAAGGGCGGCTTCAAGGCGCCGATCATCATGCTGACCGGCCACGACACCGATTCAGATACGATTTTGGGGCTCGAATCGGGCGCCAATGATTACGTCGCAAAACCTTTCAGGTTCGCCGTCCTGCTCGCCCGGATCAGGGCACAGCTCCGCCAGCACGAGGCCAGCGAGGACGCGGTGTTTTCCGTCGGCCCCTACAGCTTCCGGCCCGGCTCCAAGATGCTGACCGCCGCCAATGCCAGAAAGGTGCGGCTGACCGAAAAGGAAACCGCGATCCTGCGCTTCCTGTATCGCGCCGGCCAGTTGCCGGTGTCGCGCGAGACGCTGCTGCAGGAAGTCTGGGGCTACAATTCGGGCGTCACCACACACACGCTGGAAACCCATATCTATCGTCTGCGACAGAAGATTGAGAAGGATGCGGCCAATCCGGAAATCCTGGTGACGGAAGCCGGTGGCTACAAGCTGGTGCCGTGATACGATTCGCAGCCACGATTCGTAATTTTCGCGCATCCCGGTCACAGGTCCATGTCGATCGAAGATGATGTAGCGCTGCTCGAGCGGGTCCCGACATTACGGCTGTTGGGAACGACGGCTCTGCGCATGCTGGCGATCGGCTCGGAGCAGCGCGATTTCTCGCCCGGCGATTATCTGTTCAACGCCGGCGACGAGGCGGATGCGGGCTATATCGTTCAACGCGGCTCGATCCGCGTCGAGGACGGCGGCGCCGAAGTCGTTGCGGGCCCCGGTGCCCTGATCGGCGAACTGGCGCTGATCGTTGCGATGAAGCGGCCGTCCAGCGCGGTCGCGCTTGATCATTCCTCGGTCATCCGGGTGGCGCGCAGCCTGTTTCAACGCGTGCTCGAAAGCGATCCCGGCGCGGCGCGGCGCCTGCGCGACGAACTCGCCACCCGCACCAGCCAGCTTGCCAGCGATATTTTGATGGCCGGCGCCAAGCTGAGTATTTGATCGCAGCTACACTTCCAGCGTCACCGTCACCGGCACGTGGTCGGACGGACGCTCCCAGCCACGGGCGTCGCGGGATATTTTGAAATCGGTGACGCCATCTTTCAGCGCGCGCGAGACCCAGATGTGGTCGAGCCGCCGGCCACGGTCGCCCACCGTCCAGTCGGCGGCGCGGTAGCTCCACCACGTATAGACCTTTTCCGAAAGCGGGATCCGCTCGCGCGCGACGTCGAACCATTCGCCATGGGCCTGCGCCGCCAAGAGTTTCTCGCATTCGATCGGGGTGTGCGAAACGACCTTCAAGAGTTGCTTGTGCGACCACACGTCGTTCTCATGCGGAGCGACATTGAGGTCGCCGACCAGGATATGCCGGTCGTCGCCGCGCGGATGCAGCGGTTCGCACGCCTTCAACTCGTCGAGAAATTTCAGCTTGTGATCGAACTTCGGATTGAGCGCGGGATCGGGAATGTCGCCGCCGGCCGGAACGTAGAAATTATGCAGCACCAGCGGTTTTGCGAGCTGCGCCTTCTCGCCGAACGCTACTGAGATATGGCGGGAATCGATCTTGTCGCAGAAGGTTCTGATATCGGTGGCCTCGAACGGCAGTTTCGAGACGATGGCGACGCCGTGATAACCCTTCTGCCCGTTCAGCGCGACATGCTCATAGCCGAGACGCTTGAACCGCTTCAGCGGGAAAGCGTCGTCGATGCATTTGGTTTCCTGCAGGCACAGCACATCCGGCCGCGCCGATTTGAGGAATTTGGCGACGATGTCGATGCGCAGGCGCACCGAATTGATATTCCACGTTGTCAGGGAAAACCGCATGAGGGCCGTGTGATACCACGTCCGCGGTGACGTCGCGCCCTTTGTCCACAGGTGGAATTTTGTAGGGTGGGCAAAGGCGCATCTGCGCCGTGCCCACCATCAGCCGACATGGTCGAAGGAAAAGGTGGGCACGCTGCGCTTTGCCCACCCTACAGTCTCCACAGGAGGAAGACGCGCCGTTCAGTTCGCGGGGGTAATATAGTTGGTGAAGTCAATCTTGAAGAGGCCGGGATCGACCTTCTTGGACGAGTCCAGATTGTAGACCGCAATCGTGGTGTCGTAGCCCTGCGGATCGGTCACCGTCCATTGCTTGAGCTGGCCGTCCTTGACGCCGACCATCAGCATCAGCCGGCTGGTGCCGATCAGGGCCTGCTTTTCCTCGATGGTGACGCTGATGTAGATGTCATCGGCCGTGACGTTGACGACATTGGTGTCCTTCAACAGATCGATCCGGTCCGACAGCAGGAAGCGCAGCGGCGTCTGCGACAGCGGATAGATGTCCTGGGTCGCAAGCTTGGTATCGCGGACCGCCAGCGAAGACCCGTCGGCGATGATCGCGATCGGGCTGGGCGCATCGTATTCGAATCGCACCTTGCCCGGCTTCTGGATGTAGAAATCGCCCTTGGTCTTGCTGCCGTCAGGACCGACCTGGACGAAATTTCCGACCAGCGTCTGCAGCGAGGACAGATAGGAACTCACCCGCGCAGCCTGCGCCTTCTGATTGGCGTCGAAGGTTGCAAACACATTGGCCGGGACATTGCGGTTTGGGTTCGGAATCACCGGGTTCGGCGGCGCCTGGGTGGCGCCGGTGGTCATCGGAACCTTGTCCTGCGCACTCATCTGCACGCTGCCGTCGCGGGCCTTGGGCGCGGGCTTCGGAACCGGCACGGTCTGCGAGAGCGTCGGCGTCGCGAAGCCTGCGATCGATGTGGCGATCAAAAGGGCCAGTCCGGCGCGCAGCCCGCGATGGGTGGATTGTTCTGTCATCAGGTATTTCGGATCTCTATTCGACGAGGCATCCCGCTGCCAGCCATTTTATCGTGCTTTCGACCAAAGGAGATATCGTTTTTCCGTGAAAATAGTTGCATCGAATCCACATTCGGCGCCGGCCCCCTAGAATCCGCCCTCTTCCTCCGCGACCAGGATTTCGCGCTTGCCGGCGTGATTCGCCTGCCCGACGATGCCTTCGAGTTCCATCCGCTCCATCAATGAGGCGGCGCGGTTATAGCCGATTTGCAGCCGGCGCTGAATGTAGGAGGTTGAGGCCTTGCGGTCGCGCTTGACGATCGCAACCGCCTGCGAGAACAGGTCGCCGCCGCCGTCCCCGCCCATGCCGGTGGAATCGAACACCGCGCCGTCTTCGTCGGTCGGTTCTTCCGCTGTGACCGCTTCCAGATATTCCGGCTGGCCCTGCGTCTTGAGGTGACGCACGACCTTCTCGACTTCCTCGTCGGAAACGAACGGACCGTGCACGCGGCTGATGCGTCCGCCACCGGCCATATACAGCATGTCGCCCTGGCCGAGCAGTTGCTCGGCGCCCATTTCACCGAGGATGGTTCGGCTGTCGATTTTCGAGGTGACCTGAAACGAGATACGGGTCGGGAAGTTCGCCTTGATGGTGCCGGTGATGACGTCGACCGACGGACGCTGCGTGGCGAGGATCACGTGTAGGCCGGCGGCGCGCGCCATCTGCGCCAGGCGCTGCACCGCGCCTTCGATGTCCTTGCCGGCCACCATCATCAGGTCGGCCATTTCGTCGACGATGATGACGATATAGGGCAGCGGTTCGAGGTCGAGTTTTTCTTCCTCGTAGATCGCCTTGCCGGTTTCCTTGTCGAAGCCGGTATGCACCGTACGCGTCAGGTCTTCGCCCTTACCCTTGGCTTCGACGAGGCGCTGGTTGTAGCCGTCGATGTTGCGCACACCGAGCTTGGCCATTTTCTTGTAGCGCTCTTCCATCTCGCGCACGGCCCATTTCAGCGCGACCACGGCTTTCTTCGGGTCGGTCACGACCGGCGTCAGCAGATGCGGGATGCCGTCATAGACGGAGAGTTCGAGCATTTTTGGATCGACCATGATCAGGCGGCACTGATCCGGCCGCAAGCGGTAGACCAGGCTGAGGATCATGGTGTTGATCGCGACCGATTTGCCGGAGCCGGTGGTGCCGGCGATCAGCATATGCGGCGTGCGCGCGAGATCGATGATGATGGATTCGCCGCCGATGTTCTTGCCGAGGCAGAGTGGCAGCTTCGCGTGCGACTCGTCCTTCGCGGTCAGCAATTCGCGCAGGTAAACCTTTTCGCGATGCACATTGGGCAGTTCGATGCCGATGGCGTTGCGGCCGGCGACCACGGCGACGCGGGCCGAGAGCGCGCTCATCGAGCGGGCGATATCGTCGGCAAGGCCGATCACGCGCGAGGATTTGATGCCGGGCGCCGGTTCGAGTTCGTACAGCGTCACGACCGGGCCGGGATTGGCCTTGACGATCTCGCCGCGGACGCCGAAATCGCCGAGCACGCCTTCCAGCGCGCGCGAATTGGCCTCCAGTTCGGCCTTGCTGAGCGGCTGCCGGTCCGACGCCTTGGGCGCCGTCAGCACCGAGACCGAAGGCAGCTCGAATTTCTCGGATTTGCGCGCCGCCGCGCGCGGTGCGGCTTTCTTGCGCGGCGCGCGAGCGGCCGGAACTTCCTCGTCCTCTTCTTCCTCTTCTTCCTCGTCCTCGAATTCCTCTTCCTGCTGCGGCGCAAGTGTAGGCGCAGCGCGGCCGCGGAGGCTCGGTTCCTGACGTTCGAACGAGGCGGTGCGAGGCGGCGGCGAACTCGACACCAGCGATCGATAGGCCGCGCTCATCAACCAGGCGAGCTGCGCCTTTGCGCTCATCAGCGCGTGATAAACCCATCCGAGCGAAACCGAACTGCGATCGCCTTCTTCCTCGAAGGGCGTGTCATCGTCCTCGATCGGCGTCAGCTCTTCATCTCTCGGGCGCGAGCCCCAGCCGCTGGCAAACAGGAAGGCCGCGCACATCGCCGCGAACAGGATGATGCCGAGCACGAGACGATAGGTGAAGCCGGCCGGACCGAACACCACGGCAGGTGCCCGCACCAGCGCGTCGCCGACGACGCCGCCAAGGCCGGTCGGCAGCGACCACGCGCCGCCATGCGGCCAGCAGCTTGCAAAACCTGCCGCGATCACCGTGCAGAGAATCCAGCATCCAAGGCGCAGCGCTTCGCGGTCGAAGGTGCGATGGGTCAGCATGCGCCAGCCCCACACCGCGACGGGCAGGATCAGCATGATCGCGCCGAGGCCGAGAATCTGCATCAGGAGATCGGCGCCGATCGCGCCGGGGTAGCCGAGAACATTGCGGATCGGACGCGACGTCGCGTGGCTCAGGCTCGGGTCCTGTACCGACCACGTCATCAACGCCGCCGCCGCCACGCCGGACAGCGCGATCAGGCAAAGGCCTGCAAGCTCACGCAGGCGCCGTGCGAGGGCGTCGCGGATTGAGACCGGCAGATGGCCGACCAGGGGAATAACACGTTCGATCGCTGGCATGCTCATGGGGCCCTGCGATTAATCAAGAATTTCGACCAGCCGGTGCAATGCCTCGGCGGTTGATTCACTGTCGGAGACGAGCGCCAGACGGATGTAGCCTGCGCCGGGATTGAAGCCGTCGTCCTGCGGCCGCGACAGATAACTGCCGGGGATCACGCGGACACCCGCATCCCGATAGAGTTTCACCGCCGTCGCCTCGTCGCCGCCACGCTCGGAGACGTCGAGCCAGACGCAGAAGCCGCCGGCGGGCCGCGCATAGCCGTAGCGGCTGCCGAGAATCTGGTCGGCGAGATCGAACTTGATGCGGTAGAGCCTGCGGTTTTCTTCGACGTGCACTTCGTCGCCGTAGGCGGCGACCGCGACGTGCTGCAGTGGCACCGGCACCTGGGGTGCTGCGACATTGCGCAATTCGTGAAAGGCCGAGAGAAACTTTCGGTCGCCGGCGGCAAAGCCGACGCGCATGCCGGGCAGGTTCGAGCGCTTCGACAGCGACTGGAACGCGACGACGTTGGTGAAGTCAGGCCCGGCGCATTCCAGCGCGCTGCCCGGCGCCTGCCTGGTGTAGATTTCCGAATAGCACTCGTCGCTCAGGATCATGAAGCCATGGCGGTCGGCGAGTTTCTTCAAGCGGATGAAGTAGTCGCGCGAGGCGACCGCGCCTTGCGGATTGGCGGGCGAGGCAATGAACATCGCCACGGTTCTGGCCAGCGTCGCGTCATCGAGCGTATCCAGATCCGGCAAAAATCCGTTGGCGAGCGTGGTCGGCAGGTAGATCAGTTCGCAACCGGCGGCGCGGGCGCCGGCGCCATAGGCCGGATAAAACGGGTTGGGCATCAGGATCGCGGGCCTGCCCTTGCGCGGGCCAACATAACGGGCGGCGGTGATCGCCGCGAAAACCAGCCCCTCGCGGCTGCCGTTCAGCACCAGGATTTCGCTCTCGGGATCGATCGGCCGCGGCAGCTGGAACCGGGTTGACAGCCAGTTCGCTGCCGCCCGCCGGAACGGCTCGATGCCCCTGGCGAGGGGATAGCGGCCGAAATCGGCAATGTGTTTCGCCAGGACCGGCCCGATAAAATCCGGTACCGGGTGCTGAGGCTCGCCTAATGACAGCGTAATCAATGGCTTGGCCGGCTGATAGGGTGCCAGCAGCTCGGTCGTGCGCAAGAATGGCGAGCGCTCGGCCTGACCGGCAGGGGTTGCGTTGCCGGCGCCCTGCGCCACGCCGGAAGAGGCGGTCATAGCCATGTCTGAAACGCCAGCACTTTCAAAAGCGGTCGAGGGACCTACCCGACGACCGGAACACATCAAACCACCATAGATACGGCGAGGTTAAGACGCGATTAACCATCGGTGCCAGCAGCGATTTTACGGCATTTCGCCTTTGGGCGGCATTTCCGGCAAGGCGACGCCGGAAGTCGTCGGGATGGCCGAATGGCGGTTCCGGGCGCGGCCGCGGCCCGCCTGGATACCAGATCCGGCGCGACGCAAGCCATCTCGCCAAGCTCCTCGACGTGACGGTTCCTGCTGCTACCGCGCCGGCAGCCGCTCAAACGCCGGCATGCCGTCAGGCACATGGTGGAAGGCCTGCTTGTCGCACGTGTAGATCGCCATCTGCGGATTGAAGAGGGCAGGGTCGTCGAAGGTTCCGACCTTCAGCACCACCGCCGGCAATCCGGGCACCTTGGTCACCATATGGGTCCCGCATTCCGGGCAGAATTCACGCGTCACGGCGCGCTCGAGGTCGCTGCGGGTGAACTGCTTCGGCTGGCTTGCGGTGTATTTGAAGCCGTCGACCGGCATTGCTAGGAACATGTTCGGCCCGCCGCCGGTGATATACTGGCATTCCCGGCAATGACACTGCGCCTTCATCATCGGCTCGCCGTCGGCCTCATAGCGCACCTTGCCGCAATAGCATCCGCCTTCGAGTTTCATGACGTCCTCCCGGTTCTGTTGCTCCTATTCCGACGCCACCGCGCCGGTTTGGCAATCCTTTTTTGGCCCTGACTTTGGTTTTGACATCGACTCCGATACCGCCGGACTAGGCTGCGGCGTGGATCGCAATGCCGCTGGCAGGAGCTTGTGATGGACCAAGCTGGTTTCTGGGCAATCGTTCAGGCCGCGAACGACGCCTCAGGCGGCGACATGGATCGAAAATGCGACGCGCTGCGGCAACAAGTCTCGTCGCTCTCGAAGGCCGATGCGATTGAATTCACGCAACTCTTCGACGCCATGATGGGCAAGGCCTATAGCTTCCCGCTTTGGGGCGCGGATTATGTCGTCAACGGTGGATGCAGCGACGATACCTTCGACGATTTTTGCTCCTCGTTGATTTCCCGGGGCGTCAGGCGTTCGAGCGCGCCCTGTCAAATCCCGATGCGCTCGCCGACGAGGATTTCAGCGACTCGGACTGGTTCTACGAAGGGTATCAATACGCCGTCACCGACGGCGTTGAGACGGCTGCCGGCCATCGGCCGCAACGGAGCATGCCGGATCAACCCGCCGGGGTCGCGTGGCAAGAGGACGAACTCGACGCCCTGTTTCCGAAACTCAGCGCAAAGTTCGGGTGATCGCACGCGGGGTGGTCAACGTGCGTTCTGGTACTCGCTTGCGGCTTTAAGAAAAGAAAGGGGCTCCAACTTGCGCTGGAGCCCCTCAACGGTCAGGGCATTGCCGGGTATGTGCCCGAACCGGAGTTGTGGATGCGACCCCGGGGCAACGACTACGTTGCCCCTTGGGGATCGCACCCCGGGAGAACTTACATGTTGTAAGCGCGCTCCGTGTGCTCGGTGACGTCGAGGCCTTCACGCTCGGTCTCGACGTTGACGCGCAGGCCGACGATCACGTCGACGACCTTGAAGAGGATCGCCGAACCGATGCCCGACCACACCAGCGTGGTGCAGACGCCCCAGAGCTGCGAGGTCATCTGGCCCACGAAGTCGTATTCGGCGATCTTGCCGAGGGCGTAGTCCATGACGCCGGTGCCGCCGAGGGCGGGATTCACCAGGATGCCGGTGCCAAGCGCGCCGACGATGCCGCCGACGCAGTGGACGCCGAACACGTCGAGCGAGTCGTCATAGCCGAGCGAGTTCTTCACCACGGTGCAGAAGAACAGGCAGACGACGCCGACCACCAGACCGAGCACGATCGCTCCCATCGGACCGGCATAACCGGCCGCGGGCGTGACCGCCACGAGGCCCGCCACCGCGCCCGACAATGCGCCGAGCACGGAAGGATGGCCCTTGACGATCCATTCCGCGAACATCCAGGCCAGCGCCGCCGCTGCAGTCGCAACGAAGGAGTTGGTCATGGCGAGCGCGGCGCCGCCGGAGGCTTCGAGGTTCGATCCGGCGTTGAAGCCGAACCAGCCGACCCAGAGCAGCGAAGCGCCGATCATGGTCATCGTCAGCGAGTGCGGAGCCATCAGCTCCTTGCCGTAACCGACGCGCTTGCCGATCAAGAGCGCACCGACGAGACCGGCGATACCGGCATTGATGTGCACCACGGTGCCGCCGGCGAAGTCGATCGCGCCCTTCTTGAAGATCCAGCCTGCATCGGCATTGATCTCGGCGAGCTTGGTCTCAGCCGCGGTCTTCGCCGCACCGTCAGCCGCCGCAGCAAGCGCCTTGGCCGCGTCCGTGATCAGGTCCGGTCCGGGCCAGTACCAAACCATATGCGCGATCGGGAGGTAGATCAGCGTGACCCACAACGGGACGAACAAGGCAACCGCCGCAAACTTCATGCGTTCGGCGAAGGCGCCGACGATGAGGGCGGGGGTGATCGCCGCGAACGTCATCTGGAAGCAGATATAGATCAGCTCGGTGATGTTGGCGTCGACGCTGAAGGTCGCCGCTTTCGACTCGAGGGTCACGCCCATCAGGAAGGCCTTCGAGAAGCCGCCGATGAAGTCGGAACCGCCGGTGAAGGCGAGGCTGTAGCCGTAGAGCGTCCAGAGCAGGACGACGATGCAGACGGTGTAGAAAACCTGCATCAGGACCGAGAGCATGTTCTTGGAACGGACGAGACCGCCGTAGAACAGCGCCAGGCCGGGGATGGTCATCAACAGCACCAGCACCGTCGACGTCAGCATCCAGGCGTTGTCGCCCTTGTTGACGGTTGGTTCGGCGCAGGCCGCGGTTGCAGCGAACAGGCCGACTGCGAAGGCCGCCAGTCCCGCGCTAGAGGGACGTTTAAACGTCATTTGGTTTTACTCCTGAGTGGTAAGATTTGAGCGCGAAATCAGAGGGCCGCGGCATCCGCCTCACCCGTGCGGATACGCACCGCATGGTCGAGGTTGATGACGAAGATCTTGCCGTCGCCGATCTGGCCGGTCTTGGCAGCTGATGTGATGGCGTCGATGGTCTTGTCGACCTGATCCGAGGCGACAGCGACCTCGATCTTGATCTTGGGCAGGAAGCTCACGGCGTATTCGGCGCCGCGATAGATTTCCGTGTGGCCCTTCTGGCGGCCATAACCCTTGACTTCCGTCACCGTGAGACCGTGAACGCCAATGGCGGTCAGGGCGTCACGGACTTCTTCGAGCTTGAATGGCTTGATGATCGCCATAACAATTTTCATGGGTCTTATCCCCGCTTGGGCCCGGTTCAGACGGACCGGGCGTTCTCGACTGAGGTTCACCACGCGGAGATGTTCACTACGCGGGCACAGCCAGGACCCTTAGAATCAAATGCCGTGCCAGATCGAAGCCGTTCCCTAACAGTTTATGAATCCGGCCCTTTTCGCCCTTTCCGGGAATTGCACTTTCCTGCGCCATTCCGTCGCGCCCAAAACGTAGTCAGGCCTGCCCAAATCGAGGGCAGGCCTGACTGGCGTCACAATCCTGCTCAGCGGCAGAGCAAGAAAACGGTAATGGGATGGTGACTACTGCAGCGCTTCGCCGTGCTGCGAGATATCGAGGCCTTCCAGCTCCTGCTGCTGCGACACCCGCAGCGGCGCGAACACGCCCACCAGCTTGAGCAGCACAAAGGTGATGCCGCCGGACCACACCAGCGTGGCGACGATCCCGTAGAGCTGGGTCACGACCTGCTGCGCATTGCCCTCGATCAGGCCCGCGGTGCCGCCGATCGCGTTCACCGCAAAGACGCCGGCGAGCAACGTGCCGGTCATTCCGCCAATGCCGTGGACGCCGAACACGTCGAGCGAATCGTCATATTTGAGGCGCTGCTTGAGCCAGGTGCAGGCCCAGAAGCAGAGCGTTCCCGCGACGACGCCGATGACGACGCCGTGCCACGGCGCCACGAATCCGGAGGCCGGGGTGATGGTGCCAAGGCCGGCGATGGCGCCTGATATCATGCCGAGCACCGACGGCTTGCGTCGAGTCGCCCATTCGATCGCGCCCCAGGTCAGCGCGCCGGCGCAGGCGGCCAGATGCGTCGCGGTGATGGCCATGACCGCGCGCGAGTTAGCGGCCAGTGCCGATCCGCCATTGAAGCCGAACCAGCCGACCCACAACAATCCGGTGCCGATCACGGCGAGCGACAGGTCGAACGGCGCGAGGTTCTCGCTTCCATAGCCCTGACGCCGGCCCAGCACGGCTGCGGCCACCAGTCCGCCGATGCCGGCGGAAAGATGCACGACGAGGCCGCCGGCGAAATCCAGCACGCCCATGCTGGCGAGGAATCCGCCGCCCCATACCCAGTGCGCGAGCGGGACATAAACGAACGTGAACCAGCCGATGGAAAAAAGCAGATAGGCCGAGAACCGCATCCGGTCCGCCACCGCGCCCGCCACCAGCGCCACCGTGATGATCGCAAACGTCATCTGGTACAGCATGAAAAGCGCTTCCGGGATCGTCTTCGCCGCCGGGTTGACGCTCTCCATCGTCATCCCGATCAGGAACCAGCGATCGAGCGTGCCGATCCAAGGACCATCGCCGACGAAGGCCAGCGAATAGCCGAATGCTACCCAGAGGATCGAGATGATCGCAACGGCGGCGAGGCTCTGCGCCATTGTCGCCAGCACGTTCTTCTTGCGCACCATGCCGGAATAGAACAGCGCCAGGCCCGGTATCGTCATCATCAATACCAGCGCGGTGGCAACGATCATCCACGCGGTGTCGGCGGCATTGATGGTGGACGTTTCGGCGGCCAGGGCCGGCGTTGCGAACGAGCTCGCTGCAAGAGTAATGAGCGCAGCGCTCGCTGCGGCACGATACGATGGTGCCCCCATGGAATTCCCCCGGCCTGTTATCGTTTCTTGGCTTGCGCGTCGGCGTCGTTGCCGCCGCGCCTTGAATTCAGTGATGTCTCAGAGCGCGTCGCTATCGGTCTCGCCGGTGCGGATTCTCAGGGCGTGGTCGATCGGCGTGACGAAGATCTTGCCGTCACCAATCTGCCCGGTACGCGCGTTCGCGGTAATGACCTCGACCGCCTTCTCGGCGACGTCGGAGGCGACCGCGATTTCGATTCGGAGCTTGGGCAGGAAGTTCACGACATATTCGGCGCCGCGATAGATTTCGGTGTGGCCCTTCTGGCGGCCGTAGCCCTTGACTTCGGTCACCGTCATGCCGTGGACGCCGATGGCCGTCAGCGCCTGGCGCACCTCGTCAAGCTTGAACGGTTTGATGATCGCGACGACGAGTTTCATGATCAAGCCTTCATTTCTCTGGATATTTCTTGAGCACTCGGCATGCTGAGCGCCCGGCGGTTCGCTGCTAACGCAAATCTGGCATCTTTCTGGGCAAATGGCACAAAAAAGTTGCAGGTAGAAGGGGAAAACATTTGGAGCTGGTGACGTCAATCACTGTACAGGCGGCAGGATCGTCCGCCAAAATGAGATTTCACCGCCAGCCGTCCGGCTGGCTTTCCCCTCTCCACGGCTCAAGGGACTAAAATGTCGAACCGATCGTGGTTTTATGCATCCAGCGGCCAGCAACAGGGGCCCTATCCGGAGGCGCAGCTTCGCGACCTCATTACCCGGGGCACGGTTGGGGCGGACACGTTGGTCTGGACCGAGGGGATGTCAGGCTGGCAGCGCGCGGGCGACATTCCCGGCCTGGTCCCTGGCGGATCGCGCCCGCCCTCTTTCCCGCAGCCCGGTGGCCCACCCCCGGTTGCAGCCGAGGGTTACGCCGGCGGGAGCTACGCCGGCGGTGCGCTGTCGCTCGATGTCGGCCTTTGGGACCTCCTCTGGCGCAGCCTGGTGTTCATCATCGGCATCGTGCTGGTGATTCCGTCCCCCTGGGTCGCAACCTGGTTCTATCGCTGGATCGTCTCAAGGCTTCACGTGCCGGGCCGGCCGAACCTCGCCTTCACCGGCCAGCCCCTCGATATCTGGTACGTCTTCATTGCGATCGGCATTTTGACGTATGTGGGCTCGGCCGACCTCTACTACCTTCAATATCTCTCGATTCCGATTCAGGCCGTGCTGTCCTGGATGGTCATTCGTTGGTTCGCTTCGAATCTGAGCTCCAACGGCCAGCCGCTTCCGATCGCCTTCAACGGCAGCGCGCTGGGCTATGTCGGCTGGCAAGTGCTGTTGTATCTATCCTTCATCACCATTGTCGGCTGGGCCTGGGTGATCACGGCCTGGATGCGCTGGGTCTGCCGCAACATCGACGGCACGCAGCGCGAGGTCATCTTCACCGCGTCCGGACTGGAAGTGTTGTGGCGAACCATCGTGTTCGTGATCGCCTGCATCTTTATTATTCCCATTCCGTGGGTGCTGCGCTGGTACGCGCAATGGTACGCGTCGCAATTCGCACTGGCCGAGCGCGGCACGGTGGCGAACGCTTAAGGCGCACGGCCTGCAGGGTCTTGTAGGGTGGGCAAAGGCGCAACTGCGTCGTGCCCACCACTCAGAACGTCGCAAAAAAGGTGGGCACGCTTTGCTTTGCCCACCCCACGAGTTGCTACGAGCCGCGTCGCGCGTCACCTGCGCTGGCGCACCGAGCCTTCCTGGGCCACGGAGGCCACCAGCGTGCCGTCGGGCTTGAAGATCAGGCCGCGGGTCAATCCGCGGCCGTCTTGCGCGCTCGGCGAGTCCTGCGCGTAGAGCAGCCATTCATCGGCACGGAACGGCCGGTGAAACCACATCGCGTGGTCGAGGCTCGCCGGCATCATCCGCCTGTCGAACAGCGTGCGGCCGTAGCGCGCCATCACCGCATCGAGCAGCGAAAAATCCGACGCATAGGCCAGCGCGCACAAATGCAGCGCCGGATCGTCGGGCAGCTTGGCCGCGGTGCGAATCCAGACATGGATGCGCCCGTCGTCGATCTTCTGGCCGAAATAGCGGCCAAGTTCGACCGGACGCAATTCGATCGGCCGGTCGGATTCGTAATAGCGGCGGATGAATTCCGGCATCTCCTTGAACATCGGCTGCTTCGACACTTCTTCCGCCGTGAGTTTTTCCGGTGGCGGAACATCCGGCATCTTTTCCTGATGGTTGAACGCACCTTCCTCTTCCGCATGGAACGACACCATGATCGAGAAGATGGCGTTGCCATGCTGGATCGCGGTGACGCGACGTGTCGAATAGCTCTTGCCGTCGCGCAGGCGTTCGACCTGGTAGATGATCGGGATCTGCGGATCGCCGGGCAGGATGAAATAGCAATGGATCGAATGCGGCAGGCGGCCCTCGACGGTGCGGCAGGCAGCAACCATCGCCTGTCCGATCACCTGGCCGCCGAACACCCGCTGCCAGCTCGTCTTCGGGCTGTTGCCTCGGAACAGGTTCACCTCGAGCTGCTCGAGATCGAGAATGGAAATCAGGTCGATCAGGCCCTTGGACATGGTGTGCTTTCAGTCGATCCCGGCCGCAATTGATCGCGACCGGGCGTTAAGTACCTTGTTTCTCGGCCCTGTTTCGCCCAGCTATTATCAGGTAGCAAGCGTAGTCTGACGAAGTAACCGGGTAAGGATCGCATGGCGGCACAGCGAAGCATTGTCATCTGCGGCGGCGCCTTTGCCGGGCTGGCGCTGGCACTGGCGTTCCGTCAGGGCCTTGGCGCTGACATTCCCGTCATCGTGGCCGATCCGGCACTTGCCACACGGCCGAGCCGCGATCCGCGCGCGACCGCCATTGTGGCCGCGTGCCGGCGGTTGTTCGAGGCGCTCGGCGTCTGGGACCAGGTGGCCGCCGATTCGCAAGCCATCCTCGACATGGTCGTCACCGATTCCAAACTGGAGGATGCCACCCGTCCGGTGTTCCTGACCTTTGCCGGCAATGTCGAGCCCGGCGAACCCTTCGCCCACATGGTCGAAAACCGCCGTCTGATCGATGTGCTGGTCGCGCGTGCCGAGGCTGAAGGCATCGATCTCCGGGCCACGGCGGTTTCAGCCTACGATTCACGTTCCGATGGCGTCACCGTGACGCTCGCCGATGGCAATATCATCGAAGCAAGCCTGCTGGTCGCCGCCGACGGCGCGCGCTCAAAACTGCGCGAGCGCGCCGGCATTGTCACCCACGGCTGGGACTACGATCAATCCGGCATCGTGGTCACCGTCGGTCACGAGCGGGATCACCACGGCCGCGCCGAAGAGCATTTTCTCCCGGCGGGTCCGTTCGCGATCCTGCCGCTGACCGGCAAGCGCTCGTCGCTGGTCTGGACCGAGAATCGTGCCGAGGCCGCACGCATCACCGCGCTCGGCGAAGCCGAATTTCACGATGAACTGGAGAAGCGCTTCGGGCTGCACCTCGGCGAGATCAAGGTGCTCGACAAGCCGCGCGCGTTTCCGCTCGGCTATTTCGTCGCGCGCTCATTCATTGCCGAGCGGCTGGCGCTGGTCGGCGACGCCGCGCACGTCATTCATCCGATCGCGGGGCAGGGCCTCAACATGGGCCTCAAGGACGTTGCGGCGCTCGCCGAAGTCGTGGTCGATGCGGCCCGGCTCGGCATCGATCCCGGGCAGGCCGACGTGCTCGACCGCTACCAGCGCTGGCGGCGCTTCGACACCATGGCGATGGGGCTCGCCACCAATTCGCTGAACTTCCTGTTCTCGAACGAATCGACGCTGCTGCGTACCGTGCGCGATATCGGGCTTGGCCTCGTCGATCGCGCGCCGCCGCTGAAGAACCTGTTCATCCGCCAGGCCGCGGGTTTGTCAGGCGAAGTACCGCGGCTGTTGAAGGGCGAGGCGCTGTAAGGTGTCTTCGTTGTAGCCCGGATGGAGCGCAGCGCAATCCGGGTTGGTTTCGATTAAATTGCACGACCGTTCCCGGATTGCGCTTCGCTCCATCCGGGCTACGCGTGACGTCTTGCGATATCAATCGATCTTCCGGGCCTCTTCCGGCAGCATGATCGGGATGCCGTCGCGGATCGGGTAGGCGAGTTTTGCGGAGCGCGAGATCAGTTCCTGCCGGGTCGAATCGAATTCCAGCGGGCCCTTGGTCACCGGGCAGACGAGGATCTCGAGCAGCTTCGGATCGACGGTGCCGTCGAGGCGTTCGGGCGTGGCATTCATTTGCAGTCTCCGGATAGGCGCGGTCCGTACCATACTGGATCGCAAGCTGTCATGACGCTGACATCCGCACCAGTTCGTCGATCACGGCCTGTTGTCGCGTCTTCGGCAACGGCTGATCCGATAGCGCAAAGCCGAGAAACGCCCAATAGAGAATTTGGGCGCGGGTGCGGGCAATTTCCGCCGATAGTCCGGACTGCGTCAGGAGGCCCTCCACATAGCCCAGCCGGCGCCGATCGATTGCCTGCACGGCAGCGCGGGCGGCGGGATCGACGCTTGCCCAGGTGCGGACCGCCCGTTCCAGCATCAGCCGCTCGCCGAACACGCGGCGCAGCAGCCGCGCGAGCGGGTTCTCGTCGTTCGAGGCCGCCTCGACATTGGCAATGATCTGCTCGGCGGCCACTTCGTGCCAGCGTGCGAGGATCGCGGCATGGAACGCGGCGATATCGGCGAAATGCCAATAAAAGCTGCCGCGCGACACCCCCATCGCCTTGGCCAGGGGTTCCGCCTTCAGCGCGGTGAAGCCGCGGCTCGCCAATGCTTTCAGGCCCTGATCGAGCCAGTCCTTTGCCGATAATTGATCGTTCATGATCGGTCCCGCGATGCTGCACCATACACTACTGTATTGACAAGCGCCAGAATGCGGCACATAACCATACAGTAGTGTATGGAGACATCCGATGCGCGATCTCATTCTGCAATGTGCTGGCGTCGCCGGAATAGCGGTGGCCCTGATTCATGGCGTGCTGGGGGAGACCAAGGTGTTTGCAAGGGCGACCATCCAGCCGGAGAGCCTGCGGACCCTGATCCGCCTCGTATGGCAGGCGGGTACGGTGGCCTGGATCGGTGGCGGCGTACTGCTGATTGCCGCGCCCTCGCTTGGATCGGAGAGCGCGCGGCACTGGATCGTCGTGACGATCGTCGCGGTCTACGCCTTTGCCGCCGCCGCCAATGCCTGGTGGTCGCGTGGCCGCGGCTTCGGCTGGAAAGCGCTCGGCGCCGTCGTCGTGCTCGCCGTGGCGGGATACTAGCGTTACTGCAGCCCGGTGTCGCCGCTGGTGCGCTTCTTGGCGAGGTCCATTTCGGTCACCGCGATCAGGATTTCGGCGCGGGTTTTCAGGTCAGGCGCTTCCAGCATCGCCTGTTTCTCCGCCGGACCATAGGGCGACATCATGGCGAGCGCGTTGACCAGCGCCTCGTTCGGCGCGCTCTCGATACCCTCCCAATCCACCTTCAGATTGTTGGCTTCGAGAAAATCGGTCAGCACGTCGAGCAACGCCGTGCGGTCGACGGCTTCTTCGCCTCTGCGTGCAACGAAATCGTCAGCATAGGGAAAGAAATCCACCTTGCATTGCCGGTACGCGGTCAGTGCCGAGATTTCCTCGACCACCTTGAAGCGCGCGACGCCGGTCAGTTCCAGGATGTAGCGGCCGTCGCCGGATTCGGCGAGCTGCGTGATGCGGCCGACGCAGCCGACCCGGAACAGCTCCGGCCTTGCCTCGTCCCTGCTGTGGGAAAGATCCGGCTGGATCATCCCGATCAGCCGGTGCCCGTCGCGTAGCGCGTCGTCCACCATCGCCAGATAGCGCGGCTCGAAAATATTGAGCGGCATCTGGCCGCGCGGCAGCAGCAGCGCGCCCGGCAATGGAAACACCGGAACGATTTCGGGAAGCTCGCCGGGTCCGCGGTATTCGGCATTGATCGGCATTTGCAGTCCCGGTCAGTTCGTTGGTTCGGTGGAAAACGCGCCTTATGAGAACAGAACCGTCGACAGCCGCTTTCGCCCCTCGACGGTCGCCTCGTCGGCGCCGCCCCACGCCTCGAAGAACTGCACCAGCTGCTTGCGCGCGCCGTCATCATTCCACTTGCGATCGCGCTTGACGATCTCCAGCAACTGGTTGGTCGCCTCTGTGCGCTTGCCGGTCGCGTTGAGCGCGGTCGCCAGGTCGAATCGCGCCTGATGGTCGAGCGGGTTTGCGGCGACTTTCTGTTCCAGCTCGGTCACAGGACCGACCGCCTGGGCCTGCTCGGCGAGGTCGATCGAGGCCTGCACCGCCTTGACGGCGGCGTCATTGCGCTTCGATTCCGGCACCATCGCGAGCGTCTGCTTGGCCTGCTCGACGGCGCCCGTCGTCACATAGCATTTCGCCAGCCCCGCCATGGCTGCGATATTGGTGGCATCGAAACCCAGTATCTCGGCATAGATCTGGGCTGCCGCGGCGGGGTCGCCTTCCGCCAGCACAGCCTCGGCCTCCTGCAGAATCTCCGCGATATTCGGCTCGCCCGGCGCCGTCATGCCCTTGGTGAGTTTGTCGATGAAGGCGTTGATCTGGCTCTCCGGCACCGCGCCCATGAAGCCGTCGGCGGGCTGGCCGCCCACGAACGCGATCACGGCCGGGATCGACTGAATACCCATCTGGCCGGGGATGGCCGGATGCTCGTCGATGTTCATCTTGACCAGCTTGACCTTGCCCTTGGCTGCGCGCACCGCCTTTTCGAGAACGGGTGTGAGCTGGCGGCAGGGTCCGCACCAGGGCGCCCAGAAATCGATCAGCACTGGCTGACGCTTCGATTCCTCGATGACATCCTTCACGAAGGTCTGGGTGGTCGTCTCCTTGATCAGATCGGGTACTGCCTGCGGCGCCGGGCCGCCGCCCTGCTCAACTATCGTCACGGTATCCTCGCCTGATGTCTTGAGAAGATGTCTTTCGAATTGGCGCCCGTTCTAGCACGGCTAGGGGCGAAGTTCCTCATCCGCTAGATGGCGGCTTGGCCACAAAATTCAATCGGCAGGCGTGGGTCATCGGAGACCGGATGGCCGGACCCCCTCGGGACGTCGGGAGGCTGGTTCGAAATTGGCTCGAATCGCCCCGTGTCGCGCTGGCGGCCTGGCCTTGAGTTCCCGGCGTGGGCTCAAGGGGCCGACAAACCCCGTTTAGGCGTTGTTTCGGACCGATTCGCTCCCATTTGTTAATGAAATCGGATTATCCGCGTGGCATTGGATCGCACGCGGACTGTTGCATTCGCGGTCCGCATTTGGCATAGGTCTGCCGTTGACGGCGAACGTTCGCCGCCATCTCGGATGCGGGTGTAGCTCAGTGGTAGAGCACGACCTTGCCAAGGTCGGGGTCGAGGGTTCGAGCCCCTTCGCCCGCTCCAGATTTTCTCGATTGGCAAACACAGAGATCAACGACAGGCCGCCATTTTGGCGGCCTTTCGTTTGCCGTTGTGCGGCTGCGTGCCGACGCCTCCGACGGATCACGGGGTTATGACCTGGGGATGCGATAGACCCAGACGCTGGCCTTGCCCGAGTTTACGTTGCGGAACAGGCCGGGGAAGACACCGCTGACCGGCTGGTTCAGGTAGACGAACATTTGCCCGTCGCGGGTGGCCCTGAACTTTTCGTCAAGGCGGCCGTTCGTCGGCTCGCCATCAATGAAGTTCTCCTCATTGCCGGTCTCGCCATAGCGAATGATAACACGACCAAAGGGCCGATCGAGCGTTCGCTTGAGCGGATAGGCTGTCGCCAGCAAGCTGAATCGCCCCAGCGCGAAGGCGGAGTCGAGCAAACCGTCTTTCTTCCAATCGGGAAGGAAGGCGCGCAGCGGCATTCCACCCGGGCCCGAAGGCGCGCCGAGAAACGACCAGTCGCCATCCTTCTTCAGGACGAACTGATAATTCCCGCGCCTGTCGAGCATGACACCGACCGGCGTGCAAAGGTCAGCGGTGTTGAATGCGGCGAGGTCGACGCCGCGGCAGGCCGCCGACGTGCAGGTACTTGGGAAGCTGCCGTCGCTAGCCCGCTTGCACAGTTTCATATCATCGGGGTCGCAAATCTCGAGCGTGACCGGCTTTGCGACCGGCGTGCAGAAATGGCCGAAGCTGTCGCGAAAGTTGAAGAAATAGTGGGTGGCAAAAGCGGCGCCGCCGACCAGAAAAGCGATCGCAAAAAATGCGGGGGCAACCTTGAGCTTGATGGTGGTGATGAATCGCCTATAGGCGTCTTTCAGTCTGAAGCGCGCGATAAAGCGATCACTCAGCAACATCGTGATGAGGATGGCAATGGCGAAGAGCTGGAAATAGAGATGCGTTATGCGGTCGATGAAGGTTTGCAGCGAGGCGGGCGCTTTTGGCCAACTGTAACCGAACCATGCCGGCACCGGATAAAGCGCGATCAACAGCAAACCAGCATAGACCATGATGTGCAATACGCTCGCGCCGCTTCGCGCTTTGTCTCCGCGGAGCAAGTCGATTTTGGCAAGGCTTACCCGCCACGCGCGGCGCATCTGGTCGGTGATCCGGCCCTGAAGGGTCGCACTCAACCATAGCAGCAGCGCGACAAGTCCGGCACAGAGCACAAACCAGAGCGGCTCTCTTGCATAGGCGTTGATCCAGCGCGAAGCCGCCCCAGGCAGAACCAGCCCGACCATCCGAATGATGTCGGCAAGCGGTCGCAACGGCGTGGTGAACTCGGCGGCGGCCGGCGCGGTGGACGTAAGCGGATAGGTTGCCAAATAGATCGACGCGATGACGGTCAGGAAATAGATGATACGTCGCCGCCAGATCGAACTTCCGACAACATGCTCCTGAGTAAACTCGCGCTGGTGGGCAGTAGCCAGGCTCTCATATTTCGGTTTGCCCGACGGGGCGACCAGCTTGTCCGGGGCGACGATCTTCTCGTCGTAAGTCAGTATTTCATAGGCCGGCGGCAGTCCGACCGGCGCATAGAGATGTGCATCGACGGAGATCCGATCGAATACGCTCTCGTGGATTTTCGGTATCGCGATCTTTACGCAATCGCGGTTGTCGTCGGAAAATTTCGTGTCCGACAGCGCGGCTACGTTCCGCGGCCCATAACGGTAGTAACCGCCCAACCCGTTTCGCGAATCGTAGATACGGCCGTCCTTGTCCTGGGTCGAACGCACCCGGGTGAAGGCGTCAGGATCGGCTCCCGGTGACGATTTCAGGGTCAGCCCCCGGCTGCGCGCTTCGGACAATATCCAGGTCAGCGACACATGGGCGAGCGAGTCGTCCGGATATCCGCCGCCGACATTGGAATGCACGCCGGCGAACCAGACCTGGGTGATCCGCTTCGGGTCGGTCTCGGGACTCTCGTCCCACAGCAGGGGGTGGAATGTGGTACGCTCATCGTCCAGCGAGAGTGCGTGACAGGCCTTGCGAACCAACGGATGGAGCTGCCGGTCCGGCAGTTCGAGCGGCCAGAGATAACGGCTGACGCCACGCGTCATCTCGTCGATCGGCAGGCCGTAGGCGGCCACGGTGTCCCACAGGCCCAGGAAAGCGATGTGATCGACCGGCCGCTCGTCCTTGTCGTGCTTGGCGGAAACGAAGATATTTCGCAGCTTTCGAAACACCCATTCGACCTGAAACCGCGACTTGAACGTCTCCGCCCGATGCGCCCGATAGGCGGTGGCGACCTTTCGATCGAGCTCCTCTTCCGTCCGGTAACTCACCAGCCCCTGCTCGCAGATCAGCCCGTTAACGACGCGGATGGTGAAAGCGCCGCGGCTGAACCCGAATGCAAAGATGTCATCGCTCTGCCAGGGACCGTATCTCTCCGCGCGGTTTTCAGTTTTCGCGGCTGCGGCTTCGAGTGCCAGATAATCGAGATGCGAGCGATAATTGCGGCAGGCAAACTTGTAGATATCCAGCACATTCCGCTTCAGGCCAAAGCCGAAGACGCCACCAAGGATCGCGAAGGGCTTGAAAGATGAGGTGCCGACCCCGTCGTCGTAGAATGCGATCTGTTGCGAGCTCGTCAGATCGAGCGATTCAAACGTTCGCCACACATTGGTGCGCCAGACCCTGCCAGCGGAATTGCCGGTACCGTCCGAGAGCAGGATGATCCGCTTGTTGGCCATACGGACGCTCGCTCAAACGGTCGAGGGAGACCGGCATTTCATTAGGGGCATGCGAAAAGTTTGTCAGGGATTTGGTCCCTCCACTATGAAATGGGCCACAATTGCGTTGCTCATTTGCCCACCGGCAAAGATGATACGCGATCCGCTGGATGTGGAACGCCGCCCACTCGCGCGCATTGCGATGAGGCGCATGCGTTCGCCCGGCACGAATATTGCGGTGCAGCGGGCGCAACTGCAAACGCGGATCGAACGCTGCTGTTTAGCAATCCGTCTCACAATTTGCTTTGATCGAGCAGAGCTGCGCGGCGCGCGCTTCTCTCCCGCAACGGATGTGCTACCATTTCCCGGTCTGCTTCTTTTCACCAGACCAGGTTCGCCTCTCGAACGTTTCAAAATAATAACAGTCGCAGCCGCCAGGCTGCATAGGGGAGTGACGCGATGAAATCGGCTTTCAATCGATCTATTCTTGCGCTCGCAGCCATCCTCGTTGTCGCGGGGGCCAGCCAGGCCAGCGCGCAGCAGAAGCCTCTGAAAAAATACGAGTCCGGCACCAAGGACTTCTGGACCAACCCGCCGCCGGACTGGTTCCTCGGCGACGAGACCGAGGCCCAGAAAGGCCAGGCGCCGCCTTCTGGTCCGCCGACCGGCGCCTCGGACGCCGAACTTGCGGCGATGATGAAGAAGATCAAGCTGCCGGAGGGCTTCAGTATCGAAGTCTACGCCTCCAACGTGTTGGAGGCGCGGCAGATGGCCTGGGGCGACAAGGGCACACTGTTTGTCGGCTCCTTCAGCCTCGGCAACGTCTATGCGATCAAAGAGGCCGGCGGAAAGCGGGAGGTCAAGACCGTCCTCAAGGGCCTCAATATGCCCACCGGTCTGGCGTTCCTTGACGGCTCGCTCTATGTCGTCGCGATCAACAAGCTGATCAAGTACGAAAACGCCGAAGCCAATATCGACAATCTCGGCGCCGGCAAGGTGGTGTATGACGATATGCCGACCTACGTCGCGCATGGCTGGAAATACATCGCCGTCGACAAGGATGGCTGGTTCTATCTGCCGTTCGGACCTCCGTTCAACATCGGCATCCCGCCGACCAGCCTCTCGCAGATTCGCCGCGTCGATCCCAAGACCGGCAATGCCGAGATCTGGGCGCTCGGCGTCCGCAACAGCGTCGGCGGCGACGTCGATCCGCGTTCCGGGCGATACTGGTTCACGGAGAACGCGCGCGACTGGATCAGCGACGACATGCCGAGCGATAAGCTCAACATGATCACCAAGATCGGCGAGCATTTCGGCTATCCCTATTGCCACCAGGGCGATATGCCGGATCCGAAATTCGCGATGGGTCACAAGTGCTCCGAGTTCACGCCGCCCGTCGTCAATCTCGGCGCTCACGTGGCTCCCCTCGGGATGAAGTTCTATACCGGCGATCAATTCCCGGCCGAGTACAAGAACAACATCCTGATTGCCGAGCACGGCTCCTGGAACCGCTACAAATACCAGGGCGCCCGCATCAAACGCGTGATCGTCGATGCCGACGGCAAGAACGCCAAATCGGAAATCTTTGCCTCCGGCTGGCTCGAGGGCGACACGGGATATCTCGGTCGTCCGAACGACGTCATTCTCGCCAAGGACGGTTCGATCCTGGTAGCCGACGATTGGGCCGGCGCCATCTATCGCATCAGCTACAAGAAGTAGGACGCGAAAGATCAGGGGCTGCGGTTACTCGGGAACGGGTGGCCGCAGCCTCTGTTGTTTGGGGTGTGGTGCAGAGGAGTTCACATGCGAAATGCACTGGTCGGGATCGTGCTGGCGGCGGTCGCATGCGGTTCGCCTGCCCGTGCCGCCGATATCGCGGCCGGCAAGGAGAAGGCCGAGCTGTGCGTCGGCTGCCACGGCGAGGGCGGTATTTCGCAGATGGAGAACATTCCCTCGCTCGCGGCCCAGCCTGATCTTTTCACCCAATGGCAGCTCGTGTTCTTCCGCGCAGGGACCCGCAAGAACGAGCAGATGCAGCCGGTCGTCGAGCAGCTCAACAATGAGGACATCCGCAACCTCGGCGCCTATTACGCCTCCCTTCCGCCGCCCAAGGCGCCCAAGCCCGACGACAATCCGGACCTTTCAAGCAAGGGCGCGCAGGCCGCGGTCGGCCGGCGTTGCGCCGCATGTCACATGGATACCTACGCAGGTACCAAGGGGGTTGCCCGCGTCGCCGGCCAGCGCGAGGAATATCTCGTGAAGGCGCTGCGGGATTACAAATCGGGCGAGCGGGCCGGCGGCGCGATGGCGGCGATGGCCGATGTCGCCTTTGCCCTCAGCGAGGAAGAGATCGAGGCGTTGGCGCATTATCTCGCGCATCTTTGAAGGTGATGTAGCCCGGGTGAAGCCAACGGGTCGCGCGGATGCGTGCCCGATGACAGGCTCCGCGCAACCCGGGATAACCCGCCAGCGCGAACGAAGGTCCCCGGATTGCGCTCCGCTTCATCCGGGCTACGGGTCAACTAGCCGCGCTGCTTCTCATACGCCTTGAGATGGGTGTAGGCGATGCGCAGCTTCGGCACCGGGATCTTGGCGGCGTCGGCGCGGGCGACGAGATCGCCGATCACATGGTCGGCCTCGACCGGCAGGCCTGCCTTGATGTCGCGGAACATCGAGGCGGTCATCGGCGAGCCCTCGGTCGTCAACAAGCCGCTGGTGCGCTGGAAGAACGGGCCGGTCGGCTCATAGCCCGACGCCTTTGCAATCGCGCTGCATTCGTCGAGCATGCCGAGCAGGAAATCCTCGCCGCCGGTGACGGCCAGGATGTTGCCGACGGAGGTGCGCATCAGGCTGGTCGACGCGGCAAGCGAAGCGAGGAACACCCACTTCTCCCACATGTCCTGCATGATGTGTTCGCTGGCAACGGCGCCGAACTTGCCGCTCTCAAACACTTTCGCAATCGCGCGCACCCGTTCCGACATGGAGCCATCGCGTTCGCCGAAATTGAGCGACTGCATCGGCGCGAGCTGGACCACCTCACGGGCCTCGTTGAGCGTCACCGCGATCGCGCAGAGGCCGCCGAGCACGCGGTCGGCTCCGAATTTCTTGTCCAGCACGTCGAGGTGCAGCATGCCGTTGAGCAGCGGGATGATCGCCGTTTGTGGTCCGACCGCGGGGGCAAAAGAGTTGATCGCGTCTTCCAGGTCGAACGCCTTGCAGCTCAACAGCACGACGTCGAATGTCTCGGCGAGCTTGTCGGCCTGTACCGTCGGCGGGTTCTTGAGCGTCACGTCGCCGGCCGGACTCCTGATGACGAGGCCTGCGCTTGCGAGTTCGGATGCGCGCCTCGGCCGGACCAGGAACGTTACGTCGCTTCCAGCCTGAAGCAGCCTGCCGCCGAAATAGCCGCCGATGGCGCCGGCGCCGACCACGAGAATACGCATGCGATAGCTTCCTTTTGTTGTTGGTCTTGGAATGGGCGAATGGCGGGTAGGGGATGGCGAATAGAGAGTCCGCGCATCATCCCCGCCACTCAATACTCGTTATTCACCATTCGCTTCTTTACCACTTCTCGCCGAACAGTCGAACCCGGTCGCTATTTCCCCGAGACCATTTCCTCGACTTCGCGAAGCTGCTCCTTGCCGAAAAACATTTCCTTGCCGACGAAGAACGTCGGAGAGCCGAACGCGCCGCGTTCGACGGCGTTTTGCGTATTCTCGATCAGCCTGGCCTTTACGTCAGCGTCCTGCGAACGCGCCAGCAGCTTCGCGACATCGAGGCCGGACGAGGCCAGCGCCTTGGCCGCGACTTCGGGGTCATCCATTTTCTTCGGCTCGACCCACATGTGGTGGAAGGCTGCCTCGACATATTTCTCGAACACGCCTTCGATCTGGGCCGCCACCGCCGCACGCATCAGGTTCAGCGTGTTGACCGGAAAAAATGGATTCCAGACATACGGCTTGACTGCAAAGCGCTTCAGGAAGCGCTCTGTCTCCAGCGCGTGGAATTCGCGCTTGTTCTTGATGCCGGCGAGCGTTTCGGCGGGCGACTTGTTGTTGGTGGCCTTGAAGATGCCGCCGAGCAGGATCGGCACATATTCGAACTTCACGCCGGTGCGCCTTTCGATCGCCGGTATAGCTTCGTGGCTGAGGAAGGCGTTGGGGCTGCCGAAATCGAACAGGAATTGCGGATTTGAACTCACGGCCGTCTCCCCGATGTTTGTCGCATTGTGGCCCAAGGCAGGCGGCGCGTCCACGGTATTATGACGATCGTAATATCGTGGGAATGCGCGACTTGCCCGACGTCACACCATCCGCCGAAGCGGGCGGCGACGCCAGACCAGCGTGTAATAGCCGAGTTGCAGGACGAACATGGCGCTGAACACGATCGGATAGGCGGCCCAGACCCCTTCCAACCCGATGGTCCGGCTCAGGATCACGGCAGAAGGTATCTCGATGGCGACGATGGCGAAGATCGACAGCAGCATGGGAGCCAAGGCCACGCCGCCTGCGCGCATCGCGCCTGAGAACACGGTCGCCATGCCGAACGGCACCGAGCTCCACAAGGCGATGATGAGCAGTCCTTTCGCGAGTTCGAGCACGGCTGCGTCGGTAATGAAGATGCCCAGCACGGCGCGCGGAAACAGACAGATCAACGCCACCAGGCCGCCGGTCAGGATGAGATTGAGGAGCAGGCCGATCCGGACGATGGCATCCAGCTGGCCGGCATGGCCGCCGCCGATCGCCTGTGCGCCCAGGATCGAAACTGAGATCGAAATCGATATCGCAGTGAACTGCGCATAGCCCATGATCTGGTTGACGGCGCCATAGGCTGCGGTGGCATCAGAACCGAAGCCGTTGACGAGGCCGAGCAGCACCAGCTCGGCGATCGCCATCACCACCATCCCGACCGCGCTCGGGATACCGATGCCCAGGATTTTCCCGAGCAGCGCGCCATCCAGCCGGAGCCCGCGCAGAAATTCGGCGTCCGGCGCCAGCGGGCTCTTCTTGTGACGCAGATATAGACTGAGCGCGAACAGCGTCAGCGCGTTGGAAATTGCCGACGCCCACGCCGGGCCCGTCACGCCGGTGGCGGGAAGTCCGAACCCGCCGCGGATGAGGAGTGGCGTCAGGATCAAGCCGATCGCGGTCGACAAGGCCAGCGCCATCAGGGGCGTCAGCGTGTCGCCGACGCCCCGCAGCATCGCGGTCACCAGCAGGAAGACGAAGCCGAGCGGCAGCGTCAGCAGCATGACGCGCGCATAAGCACTGGCCGGGTCGAGGATGTCCGGCGGCGTCGCGAGTGCGATCATCAATTGCCGGCTGAACAGGCCGCCGAATAGCGCAACGGTGATGGCGAGGAGGACGCCGACCGCCAGCGTCGCGCCGGCGACGGCCTTCACCTTGTCACGTTCGCCCGCGCCCCATGCCTGTCCGATCAGGACGGTTGCGCCGGTGCTCAGGCCCATGACGAAGGCGAACAGGAAAAACATCACGGGGAAAAATACCGAGACGGCCGCCAGCGCGTCGACCCCGATCATCTGGCCGAGCAGCGCGTTGCTCACGGTGCCGA
This sequence comes from Bradyrhizobium sp. SRL28, assembly GCF_018596315.1. GTDB lineage: Bacteria > Pseudomonadota > Alphaproteobacteria > Rhizobiales > Xanthobacteraceae > Bradyrhizobium. Next base: position 237,806 of record NZ_JAHEAG010000004.1, read on the forward strand.
ACAGGGATTGCAGTGCGTTGCTCAGCATCAGGGGCGCAAGGAAGATGAGGAATGTCTTCCAGAGTGCGGGGGTGTTCGACACGGTGTTTATTCCCATTGAAGGCGTGACGGATCATTGCCGCGCACCGGAGCGGTGGCGGATGAGAGGCTTTTGGACGTTCGGCTAGCGGTGCGACCCGCGCCTATGGCTCGGCGCGGTCGCTGAAGGCGAGCTTGACGACGTGGTCGCGGATATCGTCGGGCCAGCCGGCGATGAGACCGACGAATCGCCGCCGGTCATCGGCGAACAACGCCCGCGACGCTTCCTCGAAGCCTGTGAGATTGCCGGCCATCACGGACATGAAGCGATAGGCGGCATCCCTTGCCGCGCGGGCGCGATCCGCATCGCCATTGGCGCGGCGCGCTTCTTCCACGAGCTTGCGCAGCGCAACTGATGCCCCTCCGGGCTGCGCCCCAAGCCATTCCCAATGGCGCGGTAGCAGCGTCACCTCGCGCGCGACAACGCCGAGCTTGGGCCGCCCGCGGCCACGCGGCTCCGCTGACGCCGTCTCGTCGGTTTCGACATCCGGCAGCGGGGCGGGTTGCGGCAAGCGCGCAATGATTTCGCGTTCGGTGCCGCGAAGATCGAGATCGATCGGCTGGCCGGTGGCGTCAGCGAATATGATGATCGGCGGCGCGGCGAGCCTGCGGGAAGCTTGCATGACCGCAATCGCGACCTCGGCGAGTGGGCCTGTCGCCAGGCGTTGCGGGCCCATGAAGGCCGTGAATTGGGGACGGGTATTGTCAACCATTGGAGATAACTCTGGATTTTGGACAGCCTATATTTACCCGGGTAAATTGGCTTGTCAATATCATCCGGGTAAATATTGCAGTTCTTTAGGCCGTCTCGACTTTCCGTTCCCTGGCTGGCACCAACGGCGGCCAATTGAAGGGAACGCCATGCTCACAGTTCATCATCTCAACAATTCCCGTTCGCAGCGCGTGCTTTGGCTGCTCGAAGAGCTCGGCGTGCCCTATGAGATCGTCCGCTATCAACGCCAGCCGGACATGCGCGCCCCGAAAGAGCTGCGCGCCATTCACCCGCTCGGCAAATCGCCCGTCATTACCGACAATGGCAACACCATCGCGGAGTCCGGCGCGATCTGCGAATACATCATCGGCACCTATGGCAATGGCCGCCTGATCCCGCCGCCGAATACGCAGGAGCGGCTGCGCTACACCTATTGGCTGCACTATGCCGAGGGCTCGGCGATGTCGCCGCTGCTCTTGAAGCTGTTGTTCACGCTGATGCCGAAGCGCGCGCCGGCCTTGCTGCGGCCGCTGGTGCGCAAGGTCTCCAACACGGCGCTGACCACGCTGGTCAACCCGCAGCTCAAGCAGCACATGGATTACTGGGAAGGCGAACTGGCAAAAAGCGAATGGTTCGCCGGCAATGAATTCTCCGGCGCTGACATCCAGATGAGCTTTCCGCTGGAAGCCGCCGCGGCACGTGGCGGGCTGGAACTGGGTCATCCCAAAGCGATGGCGTTTCTCGAACGCATTCACGCCCGGCCGGCCTATGCGCGCGCACTGGAAAAGGGCGGGCCGTATGTGATCGGGCGGTGACGGCTTCACGGCTGCACCGCCGCGATTACTTCCTTCACCAGCCGGGCAAGCCCTCTTATGTCGCCGGTCGGATCGACGCTGTCACCGAGCCGGACCACGACGAGGCGCTGTGACGGCATGATCACGATGCGCTGGCCGAGGTCGCCGGACGCAAAGAACGCGTCGCGGGGAATGCCGAGCCGCACGCGGCCCCTGGCGTTGGGGTGCTCGCTGCGGTTGGTCCAGAAGCCGGCGGCGTAATCGGTGTCGAGCGTTGCGGCGGCGCAGAAGTCCACCCAGTCCTCGTGCAGGATGCGCTTTCCTCCGACTACGCCGTCATTGAGGTAGAGCAGGCCGAATTTCGCCCAGTCGCGCGCGCTTGCGAGCATATAGGTCGAGCCCTGCAGCGTGCCCGCGCCGTCGAACTCCAGCGTGACGCTGCGCATGCCGAGCGGGTTGAACAACTCACGCCACGCGAACGCCAGCGTCTGCTCCGGGCCGCCGACGGCATCGCGGACGATGCGCGCCAGGATCTGCGTGGTCGGGCTCGAATAATGCCATCGCGTGCCCAGCGGTGCGATCATCTTCGTATTGACCGCGTAGGCAGCCGTATCGTCCTGCAGGAACATGCGGCTGGATGGATCAAAGCCGGAATTGGTTTCGTCCAGGTCGAGGCCGCTGGTCATGCGCATGAGATGCTCGATCTCGATCTCGCGCCGCGGATCGCCAGCGCGGCGCCATTCCGGGATCGGTGCGGGCATCGAGGGCGTGACAAGGCCCTGCTGGGTGAGGATGCCGATCAGCGCATTGACCACGGACTTGGTCATGGAGAAGCCGAGCAGCGGCGTGTCGACGCCGATGCCGGCCGCATAGCGCTCGGCGATGACCTTGCCGTCGTGAACCACGACCACCGCCTTGGTCCTGCGGAACGGCGGCATTGCGGGCTCCTCGAAGGCGTGATCGAGCGCCGCCTTCAGTGCCGGATCTGATGGCTCGACCACAGCCGGGCCGGCAATCTCAGGAAGCAGCGGCGGCGTCTTCGCCTTCAGCGCTTCGACATCGCTCTTCAGGAGATAGGGCGCGTTCGGTCCGTGCAGATCGACGCAGCCGAGCCCGTCGTGAAAGGCCGCACGGCTGCGAAATAGTCCGAGCGTCGAGACATCGACGGTGCGAGCGGAGCGGTCGAGGGTGAAGCGGAGCATATGGCGCAGCCGTCGAACTCCGGCGCGGTCGGAAACCTCCGCGAACACGGCTTGCGGATCGAGACCCGAGACGAACGTCTTCGAGCAGATGTTATGGGCCACGTAACCGGTAGCAACGCGCATGGCGCGCTCAGGTCGGAAGTAGACACTCGCTCCTGCCAGTGCGGCGACGCAGATCGCGACGGTGATAGTGACCCATTTTCGCAAGTTCATAGGCTCCGCGACGGAAAGCCTCTAACGCGACGTCTGCGCCGCACCCACCGAGGGCAGCGCCTGCACGGTGACACCGGGCGGCGGCACGTCGTCGTCGGGGACGAAGAAATCCGACATCAACGGCACCGAGCGATCGACACGGTAGTGCTCGAAATCCCTGACGCCAGAGGCGTACAGCACCTTGTCGTCGATGCAGAACTGCCCGGTGAACTCGCGCGACGGTCGGGTCAGGATCGCGTGGGCGGCATCGCCCATGATCTCGGGCGTGCGGCTGGCGCGCATCATGGCCTCGCCGCCGAGCAGGTTGCCGACCGCGGCGGTGGCGATGGTGGTGCGCGGCCACAGCGCGTTGACCGCCACGCCCGCGGATTTCAATTCACCTGATAGCCCCAGCACGCACATGCTCATGCCGAACTTCGCCATCGTGTAGGCGGTGGAATGCTCGAACCATTTTTGCTTCATGTCGAGCGGCGGCGACAGCATCAATATATGCGGGTTGGCTGCCTTCTTCAGATGCGGGATGCAATATTTCGACACCATGAAGGTGCCGCGGGTGTTGATACCCATCATCAGGTCGAACCGCTTCATGTCGGTTCCTTGCGAATTGGTCAGGCTGATGGCGCTGGCATTGTTGACGCAGATATCGATTCCGCCGAATTCGGCGACGGTCTGCTCGATTGCCGCGACTACCTGCGCCTCGTCGCGGATGTCGCACAGCACCGGCAGCGCCTTGCCGCCGGCGGCGCGAATTTCCTCCGCCGCAGTGTAGATGGTGCCCTTGAGTTTCGGATGCGGCTCCGCGGTCTTCGCCGCAATCGCGACATTGGCGCCGTCACGCGCGGCACGTAACGCGATGGCCAGGCCGATGCCGCGGCTGGCACCCGAGATGAACAGCGTCTTGCCTTTGAGAGATGTCATTGGGCTCGCTCCCGGTTTCAATTCAGGTCGTTGGCTGTGATCTATAGGCAAATCACGGTCGGCCGTCATCGCTTCACTGCCCCGCCGCTGCTGCTCCTCGTGTGCGCGGATCGGGGGCGCCGAGCAGGCCGTTCGGCGTGACGGCGATCGAATTGACCGAGGTCTGGCCCACCGGCTCGATCACCTTGTGACCTTTCACCCTCAGCTCGGCCAATACCTCGTCGGAAAATCCGCGTTCCACCCGCACTTCATCGGGCATCCATTGGTGATGGACCCGCGGGGCCGCGACGGCGGCGGCGACATCCATCTTGTAATCCAGCACGTCGATCACAACCTGCAGCACCGCCGAAATGATGCGGCTGCCACCCGGCGAGCCCGTGACCAGCACCGGCTTGCCGTCCTTCAGCACGATGGTCGGCGACATCGACGATAATGGCCGCTTTCCCGGGCCGGGCAGATTGGCCTCGAACCCGACCAGGCCAAAGGCGTTCGATGCGCCGGGTGCCGCGGTAAAATCGTCGAGCTCATTATTGAGCAGCACGCCGGTGCCCTCGGCGACCAGTCCGACACCATAGGGAAAATTCAGCGTGTAGGTGTTGCTGACGGCGTTGCCGCTGGCGTCGACGACCGAATAATGCGTGGTGTTGCTGCCCTCGCGCGGGCTCACCGCCACCACATCGGCCGCCGGCGTTGCGCGCGCAAGGTCGATGCCGGCGCGTTGCCGGGCCGCATAATCCTTGGTGATCAGCACATTGACGGGCGCGTTGACGAAGGCGGGATCGCCGAGATAGCGCGCGCGATCGGCGTAGGCGCGCTTCATGGCTTCGATCATGAGGTGCAGCGAAGCCGCGGAGCCCTGCTTCATGTCGGCCATCGCGAATCCTTCGAGAATGTTCAGCGATTGCAGCAGCACCGTGCCGCCGGACGAGGGTAGCGGCATCGACACGATGTCGTAGCCGCGGTAATTGCCGCGCACCGGGCTGCGGATCACCGCAGAATAGGATTTGAGATCGTCCACCGTCATGATGCCGCCGGCATCGCTGACGGCCTTTGCCAGCCGTTCGGCGACCGGTCCCTCATAAAATCCGCGCGGTCCCTGATCGGCAATGTCAGACAATGTTGCCGCGAGATCGGCCTGGATCAGCCGGTCGCCTTCTTTTAATGGCGTACCGTCGCTGCGGGACAGCGCCTTCGCCGAATTCGGCCAGCGCGCCATCCGTCGGTACATGTCCGACAGCGTGTCGGCCATGTCGTCAGCGACCACGAAACCGTCGCGCGCCAGTTCGATTGAAGGTTTGAGGATCTGCGCGAGCGTGAAACGGCCCGAGCCGTATTTCTCGAGCGCCAGCGTCAGCCCGGCAACCGTGCCGGGCACGCCGATACCAAGCGCGGAATTGCGCGACTTGTCGCTATCGGGTTTGCCGTCCGGCCCCAGAAAAATATCGCGCGTGATCGCACCCGGTGCGGTCTCGCGATAATCGATGGCGACATCTTCATTGCGCGCGGCCGAATGAATCACCATGAAGCCGCCGCCGCCGATGTTTCCGGCGCGCGGATAGGTGACGGCAAGCGCAAAGCCGGTGGCGACCGCGGCATCGACCGCGTTGCCGCCCTGCCTGAGGATGTCGGCGCCGACCTGCGCGGCGAGCCTTTCCTGCGCCACCACCAAGCCATGCTCGGCCGCAACGGCGCGAACGGTGGTGAGATCGGGCGGCGAGTAGAAGCGCCGTTCCTGCGCAAAAGCCGTCGTCGCGCAGGCAAACGCAAGTACGAATGTGGCAGCTACTCGGCGCCACCGGATTGAAAAGACCGCCATCGAAAATCCGCCGCAGTTGGAGCCTGTGTGACGCTTGGCAACAGCCCCAAGCGCCGGTGACGCATGCTATATGGGTTCGTATTCAACGGGCAAAACGCCTCGCGACGCTTTTGAAGGAAATTCCTCACATGACGGTGATCGCTTCCGAGGCAGCCGGCGCCGAGATATCGCGGGAATATCCGCGCCGCGCCGCCGTCATCAGCTGGATCTTCTTCGATTGGGCCGCGCAGCCCTATTTCACGTTGATTACCACTTTTGTATTTGCGCCCTACTTCGCGGGCTTCGTCGCGCCGGACCCGGCGCAGGGGCAGGCGCTGTGGGGATTTGCCACCGCGGCCGCCGGCCTGACGATCGCGCTGCTGTCGCCGGTGCTGGGCGCGATTGCGGACGCCAGCGGCCGCCGCAAGCCGTGGATCGCCGGCTTCGGCTCGCTGCTGGTGATCGGCGCCTGCCTGATGTGGTTCGGAAAGCCTGACGATCCCAGCGTCATCCTGCCGCTGTTGCTCGCCTATGCGATTGCGAGCGTCGGCGTCGAATTCGCCACCGTCTTCAACAACGCGATGATGCCGACCCTGGTGCCGCCGGATCGAATCGGGCGATTGTCCGGCACCGGATGGGCCACCGGCTATATCGGCGGCATTCTCAGTCTCATCCTGGTGCTCGGCTTTCTGGCCGCTAACCCCGACACCGGGCGTACGCTTTTCGGCCTGGCGCCGCTGCTCGGTCTCGATCCGGTCACGCATCAGGGCGATCGCATCACCGGTCCTTTGACCGGCATCTGGTTCATCATCTTCGTGTTGCCGATGTTTCTGCTGACACCGGACTATCCGGCAAAGCGCCCGATCCGCGAGGCGATCCGCGAAGGATTGAGCGGGCTGAAGCGAACCCTCGGCGAATTGCCGAAGCAGAAATCGCTGGCGACATTCCTGCTCGCCAACATGATCTATACCGACGGGCTGGTGTCGCTGTTTGCGTTCGGAGGCATCTACGCCGCGGGCACTTTCGGCTGGCATACGATCCAGATCGGCACGTTCGGAATCCTGCTGGCCATCGCCGGCACTTTTGGCGCGTGGCTCGGCGGCAGGCTCGACGACAAGTTCGGCCCCAAGCGCGTCATCGCCGGCAGCCTGCTGATCCTGCTGCTTGCGCTCGGCGCGATTTTGCTGGTCGACAAGGATTCGATCCTGTTCGTCAAGGTCGCGCCGCCGGTGCCGGGTGGACCGCTGTTCTCCGGCGCTGCCGAGCGCGCCTATCTCGTGCTGGGTTGCCTGATCGGCGCCGCCGGCGGTCCGCTGCAAGCGGCATCGCGCTCGCTGCTGATCCGTCTCGCGCCGAAGGATCGCATCGCGCAGTACTTTGGATTGTTCGCGCTGACCGGAAAGGTGACGTCGTTCATCGGCCCGCTTCTGATCGGCACGATCACGGCGGTCACCGCGAGCCAGAAGGCCGGCATGGCGCTGCTGGTGGTGTTTTTCGTCGCCGGCCTGGCGCTGCTGACGCAGGTGAGGGAGAACTCGTAGCCCGGATGGAGCGCAGCGAAATCCGGGGCCCGGTGTCCGCGGATGACATTCCCGGATTGCGCTGCGCTCCATCCGGGCTACGCGTACTGCTTGTCTTCGCGGCTCAATGTCTGAAATGCCGGACGCCGGTGAACACCATGGCGATGCCATGCTCGTCTGCGGCCTTGATCACTTCCTCGTCGCGCATGGAGCCGCCGGGTTGAATCACAGCGGTGGCGCCGGCTTCGATGCAGGCCAGCATGCCGTCGGCGAACGGAAAGAAAGCGTCTGATGCAACGACCGAGCCCTTGGTCAGCGGTTCGGCCAACTTCAGTTCGGCTGCCGCATCCAGCGCCTTGCGGGCCGCGATGCGTGCGGAATCGACCCGGCTCATCTGGCCAGCGCCGATGCCGACGGTGGCGAGGTCCTTGGCGTAGATGATGGTATTCGACTTGACGTGCTTGGCGACGCGGAAGGCGAATTTGAGGTCGCGCAGCTCGGCTTCCGACGGCGCGCGCTTGGTCGCGACCTTCAGCTTCATGTCGTCGATCACGGCATTGTCGCGGCTTTGCACCAGGAGACCGCCGGCAACCGTCTTCGCCGTCAGGCCCACGGTGCGCGGGTCGGGCAGTCCACCGGCCAACAACAGCCGCAAATTCTTCCTCGCGCCAACGATTGCGATCGCTTCTTCGGTCGCGTCCGGTGCGATGATCACCTCGGTGAAGATTTCGGTGATGGCGCGGGCCGACTCTGCGTCGAGCGTGCGGTTGAGCGCCACGATGCCGCCGAAGGCGGAGGTGGAGTCGCAAGCCAGCGCCCGGCGATAGGCGGTGATGAGGTCAGGCCCCTCGGCAACACCGCAGGGATTGGCATGCTTGACGATGACGCAGGCTGCGGTGCGCTTCGGATCGAACTCGCTGATGCATTCATAGGCCGCATCGGTATCGTTGATGTTGTTGTAGGAGAGTTCCTTGCCCTGCAACTGCCGCGCGGTGGCGACGCCGGGACGCTTGTCGGGCGTGCGATAGAACGCGGCCGTCTGATGCGGGTTCTCGCCGTAGCGCAGCGACTGGATCAGCCGGCCGCCCATGGCACGGAAATCCGGCGCGTCGTTCTTGAGCTGAAGGGCGAACCAGTTCGAGATCGCGGCGTCATAGGCGGCGGTGCGCGCATAGGCCTTGGCGGCGAGGCGGCGGCGCAGCGACAACGTCGTTGCACCCTTGTTGGCGGCGAGTTCGTCGAGCACGGCCTGATAGTCCTGCGCCTCGACGACGACGGCGACGTCGTCATGGTTCTTCGCGGCTGCGCGGATCATCGCGGGACCGCCGATGTCGATGTTTTCGATGCAATCCTCGTAGCCCGCGCCTTTGTCGACGGTTTCCTCGAACGGGTAGAGGTTGACCACCAGCAGGTCGATCGGCGCGATGCCATGCGCCTTCATGGCATCGGCATGTTCCTTGTTGTCGCGGATCGCGAGCAGGCCGCCATGCACCTTGGGGTGCAGCGTCTTGACCCGGCCGTCCATCATTTCGGGAAAACCCGTCAGCTCCGAGACGTCCTTGACCTGTAGCCCGGCCGCGGCGATCGCCTTCGCGGTGCCGCCGGTCGAGACCAGCTCGACGCCATGGCCGGCCAGTGCCTTTGCAAATTCGATCAGGCCGGTCTTGTCGGAAACGGACAACAGGGCGCGGGTTACACGGCGCGGATGGTCGGTCATAAGGAGGTTCCTAGGCTGGCAAGCCAGCCCGGTAGCATGGTTTTGCCGGTCATGAAACCGGGCAAAAACCGGCCTGATGGCTGTGTGGAAATCTTCCTGCCCTCCCGAACGCGAGACGCTGCAAGGGCCCACAACGGCAGTTCCGGGCATCTTTGTACCCTGAGGGCAGCACCCGTCATTGCGAGGAGCGAAGCGACGAAGCAATCCATCTTTCCCTCCGCGGAGGGATGGATTGCTTCGCTTCGCTCGCAATGACGATCCGCTACAGCGGCAGTTCCGGCTCGCGCCGCGCGTTGCGCCGGGCGCTCGTGCCCGCCGCCGACGTCGACGAGCGGACAAAACTCCAGCGGACCGAGGAGGCGTGGCGGGAATCCTGGCGGATCACGATCTGGGCGGTGCGGCGGGGGCCGTCATTGCCGGCCAGAAACACGCTGTCCTCGAGGTCGACCTTGTCGTCGAGCGCCTCGAAGGTCCAGACGTCGCGGCTGGGCAATACCAGCATGACGCCGCGCGCATCGCTGAGGCGGCTTGCCTTCACCGCGGGATGCAGATGAAACCGCAGGGCAAAATCGGTCTCGGCGCCCTTGATGCGCGCGCCCGGCGCCGGCGAGATGGTGTCCTCGCCGTCGAGCCTGCCGCCGTCCTGGGAGATCATCAGCACCCGGCGATGCTGGACGCCGAACCGGCCGAGATAGCCGTCATGGGACGTGGTCAGGAGATCGCCGTCAGCGACCGCCTCGCGGTAGCTTTCCACATTGGCCGGGCCGCTGACGACGGGCGCGCCCTGCAGCAGGCGCTTCATCGCCGACAGTTCGATGAACTGGCACGAGGACGTGTCGTGATAGGTCAGGGTCGAATGCGCCGCGGTGCTGCGCGCAAAGCTGCGCCAATTGTCGCGGCCGGTCGAGGGCATGCCGCAATTGATGACGATCCGGCTCGGTCCTGACGACAATTCGAACGAGAGGCAGCCGGCATGCGCTTCCTGGCTGACATTCGGTGGCGGCGGGGGTCCGGTGTCCATGATGACGGTCGTCGTGCCGGCATCGAGGCGCTGGAAGCCGGTATGCGGCATGTTCGCCATCGGCACGCCGTGGGTGTCGTCATACGCGAGCAGGGTGGCCACGAGATCCGAGGGCGCGTTGCTCATGCCGTTGAACAGCGCGAAGCTGCCGTCGCCGTGCCGGAAGAAGCGCAGCATCGGCATCATGCGGTCGATCGCATTCAAAAGCGCCGGCGGCGGCGCGATGTTGCGGGCGGCAAAGGTCTGCCGCAGCGGCAGCAGGTCGCTGAGCAGTTCGACCAGCGCGCCGGGATTGCGCGAGATGTGCCCACCGTCGGGCATGATCTGCCGCTGCAATTCGTCGGAAAGCCGTCGCGTGGCGGAACGGATGTGACGCGCCTGATTGGCCAGGCACAGCGAGGCGTAGCAAAGCGCGATCAGCACCTGCAGCCGCGGCACGCCGTCGGCGATGTCGAGCATCGCGTAGCGCAAATAGCGAATCTCGCGGGTCAGTCCGCGCAGATATTTGCGATAGAATTTTCCATCGGTGTCGCCGAGCACCAGCGGCGCCTGCGACAGCAGCGAGATCACGCGCCGCGCCAGCACGTCGGGGCGGCGTTCGAGCGGTCGCTTGCGCGCCGGATTCGAGATCCAGTCGTCGACCAGCGAGCGGGCATTGGCGCGGGTCAGCGCGGTGTCGGCGGCGCGCAGGTGCCGCAGCCAGCCGAAGCCGAGCAGGGCGACTTCCCAATCTTCCGACGGCGGTTCGAGATCGAAGATCGAGCGGCCATGGCAGGTCACGATCTTGCCGGCGAACACGAAGCGGCCGGCATAGATCTCGGCGGCGCGGGTGGCGTCGGCGGTGCGCAGATCATGCGGCGCGATGATCAGCCGGTCGGCGCGGCCGGGCCACAGCCGTGACACCGCCACCGTCGCGCCAGTCGCACGCGCGATCACGGTCCGCGCCGAGCGGCTCATGATAAGCGTCGAGATGCGTCTGCGTTGAGCGACCGACACGCCGTGCCTTGCTTAGGGAGGGAGGGGTATTGTGGCGAATCCTTTTAATCCGGAAACGCCGCCGTGACACCATCTTGAACAGGCGCGAATCACCCGAATGCCGGGCAATTCCAGTTTAAAATCAGGATTTAACCAGCCGTGCGGCGTAAAATCCATCCAGCCCGCCGAGCCGGGGGTCGGTATGGGGCAAATGGCAGGGCAGGGTCCGTAAGTCGCCGTTTGCGGTCAGGATTTCGCTGAGGCCCGCGACCTCGCCCGCCTCGATCGGGGCACGGCGCACGTCCGATTCGGTGGCCAGCAGGGATGCGACCGCCTGCTCGCCCTCTTCCGGCTCCAGCGAACAGGTGCAATAGACCAGCGTTCCACCTGGCTTGAGCAGCGCGACCGCCCGTTGCAGTAATCGCTTTTGCAAGGCCGTCAATGCGGCGATATCGGCTTCCTGCCGCAGCCAGGCCACGTCGGGGTGACGCCTTATGGTGCCGGTGGAAGTGCAGGGGGCGTCTACCAGCACGCCGTCAAAGCCTCCATTGTCCTGACCGGGCCACTCGGCGGCATCGGTCACCACGTCATCGGCCTGAAGTGAAAGCCGCGCCAGATTGTCGCGCAGCCGCGCCATGCGCGCCGGCGAGCGGTCGATTGCGGTGACGTGCGCGCCGGCTTGCGCCAATTGCGCGGTCTTGCCGCCGGGCGCGGCGCAGAGGTCGACAATGGTCTTGCCGCCGACGTCGCCGAACAATCGTGCCGGCAGCGCGGCGGCGGCATCCTGCACCCACCACTGCCCCTCGGTGAAGCCGGGCAGCATGGTCACCGAACCCTGCAGCAAGGTGCGCACGGTGCCGGTCGGCAAGGTTTCACCGTGCAGGCGGCTCGCCCATTGCGCCGCGTCTGATTTCACGGTGATGTCGAGCGACGGTTCATAGCCGATGGCGAGCGCCACCTGCCGCGCCGTGGTCTCGCCATACGCGCCGATCCAGCGCGCCAGCAGCCACGGCGGAATGTCCAGGTTCTGCGCTTTGACTTCGTCGATCAGCGGCTGTCCCTCGCGGGCGCAGCGGCGCAGCACGGCGTTGACGAGGCCGGCATATTTCGCGGCGCGGCGGTCCGATTGCACCAGCCGCACCGAGAGATCGACGGCGGCGTGATCGGGTACATCCATCCAGAGTATCTGTGCAGCACCGATCAACAGCGCGCTCTGCGCGCGCGGCGCGTCCGTCGGGATGCCGCGATCGAGCAGGCGCGACAGCAGATGGCCGAGCGTGCCGAGCCGCCGCAGAATCGTCGCCACCAGCCGCCGCATCAGGGCGCGGTCGCGATCGGCCAGCGTCTTCAGTCCGGGATGGGCACCGGCGCCGTCGAGCTGATCGTCGAGGGTCCGATGCTTGTGCAGCACGCCGTCCAGAATATCAGCCGCGATCCGTCGCGCGGCGAGGCCGGGCACTTCTGAAGGTACTGCGAATCTGGAAGGTGGCATGAAGCAGCAATGTCTCGGAAAGCGGAAAGGTTCTGGCCCATGCCATTGGAATGAAAGCCCGTTTGGCATGCGAATATGCCAAATGTAAGAATCGCCACAGACAATTTCGCGAATGTGATGTCATCTGTGCGCCTATCCCTGTGCTATGGGAGAATTGCGATGACCGACATTTTTTCATCCCCCGCGCCCGTCGCGGAACGCAAGAAGCTGACGCCCGCCGCCGAGCGCGCGCTGGCCGAGGCGGAAGCCCGCCGCAAGGCCGCGGCGGCCAGCGCCCCGCCGCATCAGAAGGAGTTTCAGGGCCCGAAGGGTCTGGAACCGACCCGATATGGCGACTGGGAGCACAACGGGATCGCGTCGGACTTTTGAGGCCCCAAGGAGTGCAATGGGCTCTTGCCGGATGCCCCGACTCAGCCCTTAGTCCGGGAATATGCCCCCATACGAGAGAATGAATGCATATCGGCCCCCGCGCCGGGGTCCTTGGCGCCGCTGGTTTTCGGCGGCCCTTCCGTGGGTATTCGTCCTCGGCGTGGCAGCGGGGACGATGCTGCCGGTGCGGGACTGGGTGCGCTGGCCCTGGTCGCATTCCCCGGACAGTCAGGCGGCGCGCGATGCCGAGACCATCTGGAAGCGGGCCGGAAGTGCGGACACGCGTCACGCGGTCGACGTCATCCGCACGATTGATGGCGATACGTTCGAGGCGCGGGTTCACCTGGAGCCGGGCCTCGATCTCAACATGCGGGTGCGTCTGCGCGGCATCGACGCGCCAGAATTAAAGGCGTCGTGTCCGCAGGAGCTGCAGATGGCCGAGGCCGCGACGGGCGCGTTGCGCGGATTGCTCGGCGAAGGTGACGTCAGGATCTTCAACATCGGGCCGGACAAATATAGCGGCCGCGTCGTCGCTGATGTCGAGACGCGGCGCACCGGAAATGTTTCGACGGCGATGGTCACCGTAGGTCATGCACGTCGCTATGGCGGCGGTCATCGCAACGGATGGTGTGCGAACGCAAGCCAAACGTTGCCCAAATGAAAAAGCCGCGCGATCGCGCGGCTCTACATTCAATCTGATCCGTGGATCAGCGCATGACAGTAACGGTCGTTCCGACCGGTACGCGTTGATAGAGATCGGAGATGTCGTCGTTGAGCATGCGGATGCAACCGTAGGATACGAAGCCGCCGACCGAGCCCGGCACGTTGGTGCCGTGGATGGCGTATTCACCGCCGGCCAGCGTCATCGCGGCGACGCCCATCGGATTGCGCGGCGAGCCGCCGGGAATGACGTCGGGCATGCCGGGCTTGTCGCGCCTGACTTCGTACGGCGGCGACCACGCCGGATTGCGGTACTTGCCGTCGATCTTTGTGGTGCCTGCCCACTGCTTGCCGGCCTTGCCGACGCCGACCGGGTAGCGCATGGCACGGCCGAAATCGAGAATGAGATAGAGCCGTCGCTCATGGGTCTTCACCACGATCGTGCCCGGCGCGTAGTCGCCGCTGATATCGACTATTTCCGGCCGCGCCTGCGCCGCCGGTGACATAACGATGCCCACACCAATGGTGGCGGCCAACGCCACCGCAATTCTCTTCAACATGCCCAGCTCCCAATCGCCCGCCCCTTTCGGGGCCCTCAAATATCCTTTCAGGCCTTGGCGGCCCGCTGTCTCGTCCACGCTTTTTTTTAGTTTAGTCGCGCGAACTGACCGGCTGGTTTCAACGCCGGCCTTCGAGACTGTTTCGCTGGGCGGAACAAAGAAAATGTTCGAAATAAAGTAAATGACCTGAAAACAACACTGGGCAGCGAAAAGCCCGCCGGAGCGGGCTCGCCACTGACAAGCGCGTGAGCGCGACGGCATTGCCGCCAAATTCGGCAGTTGCCTCGTCCCGGGGTCCCGGGACGACAGGCTGCTCCGGCGGCCTTACGCCGGCGCGCCCTTCTTGTTCTGCCGGTTCTGCACGAGATCGTCGACCACGGCGGGGTCGGCCAAGGTCGAGGTGTCGCCGAGGCTGGACGGTTCATCCTCCGCGATCTTGCGCAGGATACGGCGCATGATCTTGCCGGAGCGGGTTTTCGGCAGGCCCGGCGCGAACTGGATCTGGTCGGGAGAAGCGATCGGGCCGATGTCCTTGCGCACCCAGGCCACCAGTTCTTTGCGCAATTCTTCGCTCGGCTCGGTGCCGGCCATCAGGGTCACATAGGCATAGATGCCCTGGCCCTTGATGTCGTGGGGATAGCCGACCACGGCCGCTTCCGACACTTTTGCATGTGCAACGAGCGAGCTTTCGACCTCGGCGGTGCCCATGCGATGGCCTGACACGTTGATGACGTCGTCGACACGGCCGGTAATCCAGTAATAGCCGTCGGCATCCCGGCGGCAGCCGTCGCCGGTAAAATACTTGCCCTTGTAGGTCGAGAAATAGGTCTGCTCGAAACGGGCGTGATCGCCATAGACCGTGCGCATCTGCCCCGGCCAGGATTTTGCGATGCAGAGATTGCCGCTGCATTCGCCTTCCAGCACCTTGCCGTCGGCATCGACGATTTCAGGCACCACGCCGAAGAATGGCCGCGTCGCCGAGCCGGGCTTAAGCTTGGTCGCGCCCGGCAGCGGCGTGATCAGGATGCCGCCGGTCTCGGTCTGCCACCAGGTATCGACGATCGGGCAACGGCCGTCGCCGACCACGCGGTGATACCACTCCCACGCTTCCGGATTGATCGGCTCGCCGACCGAACCGAGCAGCCGCAGGCTCTTGCGCGAAGTTTTCTGCACAGGGCCGTCGCCCGCCTGCATCAGCGCGCGGATCGCGGTCGGCGCGGTGTAGAAGATGTTGACGTTGTGCTTGTCGATGACGTTCCAGAAGCGCGAATTGTCCGGATAGTTCGGCACGCCTTCGAACATCAGCGTGGTCGCGCCGTTCGCCAGCGGTCCATAGAGAATGTAGCTGTGGCCGGTGACCCAGCCGACGTCGGCGGTGCACCAGTAGATGTCGCCGTCGTGATAATCGAACACGTATTGATGCGTCATCGACGCGAACACGAGATAGCCGCCCGTGGTGTGCAGCACGCCCTTGGGCTGGCCGGTGGAGCCCGACGTATAGAGGATGAACAGCGGATCTTCCGCGTGCATATGCTCGGCCGGGCATTCCGTCGTCACCATCGCGGCGGCTTCGTGGTACCAGAAATCGCGCGACGGATTCATGTCGATGGCTGCACCCGTGCGCTTGACCACGACGACCCAATCGACACCCCCAGCTTTCGCAATCGCGGCGTCGACATTGGCCTTCAGCGGCACCTTCTTGCCGCCGCGCAGTCCCTCGTCGGCGGTGATGATGACCTTGGACTGGCAGTCGGTGATGCGCTGCGCGAGGCTGTCCGGCGAGAAGCCGGCGAACACCACCGAATGAATGGCGCCGATCCGCGCGCAGGCCAGCATCGCGTAGGCGGCTTCCGGGATCATCGGCAGATAGATCGTGACGCGGTCGCCCTTCTTGACGTTCCTTGTGCGCAGGATGTTGGCCATCTTGCAGACTTCGTCATGCAACTGGCGGTAGGTGATGTGCTTGGACTGCGAGGGATCGTCGCCCTCCCAGATGATGGCGGTCTGGTGGCCGCGCTTGTCGAGATGGCGGTCGATGCAGTTCCAGGCGGCGTTCAGGACGCCGTCCTCGAACCATTTGATCGAGATGTTGCCGGGGGCGTAGGAGACGTTTTCGACCTTGTGGAAGGGCTTCATCCAGTCGATGCGCTTGGCCTGCTCGGCCCAGAAGCCATTGGGATCACTGACCGAGCGGGCGTACATCTCCCGGTACTTGGCGTCGTTGATAAGAGCGCGCTTGGCCCAATCGGCGGATACGTCGTAAATTTTCTCGGACATCTTAACCCTCCCACTCATTGCGGCGCCGCACTCTGTGATGGCCGCAAGCCGTCCTGATTGTTGGAACGATTATGCGTCGCGGGACGATGCCCGGACAAGGCGCAAACGTCTGCGACCTTGGTCGGTCAGCCGGTTCCCGGCCTTGTCGCCGATCAAACCGCCGTCATTTTTCGGATCTTTTTCACGATACGGCCGAGGCAAAAATCAACGTTATCGCCGAATGGCTCCCATGACAGGTATTTTATTACCGGCAATGACGGAATCGGGACTCGCAAAGCCGGCCGTTACCCCCTAAATGGCCTCCCCGGGGCCGGACGGCTCTCAGGAACCAAGCTATAACAACAGGCATTGCCGGCAGACAGGTGGAGCAAGGCGATAACGGTCATGATGGATCAGCAGAGTTTCGAGGCTACGCGGCCCGTTTCCGCCGATCCCGCCGTTGCATTGGCTGAAGCGCTCGGGCAACTGCCCAAGCCGGCGCTGAAAGCGCCCGGGGCTAAGCCACACATCGTCGCCAAGACCTCTGTCGAAGACCTGGCCCAGGAACTCGGCCTCAAGCTCGGCGACCAGAACGGGCTGACCATCCGCCGCGTCAAGCGCGGCAAGGGCTATTCATTCCATCGCGCCAACGGCACCCAGATCCGTCATGCCGGCACCATCCGCCGCCTGCATTCGATGGCGGTGCCGCCGGCCTATCGTGACGTGCGCTATTCGGCCGATCCAAGTTCGCATCTGCAGGCCGTCGGCATCGATGCGGCGGGCAGGCTGCAGTACCGCTATCACGCCGATTGGGAAAAGGTCCGCGAGCAGCGCAAGGCGCATCGCCTGGCGCGGCTGGTGGGCGCCCTACCGAAGATCCGCCGCAAGGTCTCGGCGTACCTGTCCGGCGACGAGCCGACGCGCGAATTCGCGCTCTCGGCCGTGATCGAGCTGATCGCCCGCACCGCGATCCGGCCGGGCAATGAATCCTATGCCCGCCTCAATGGCACCCGCGGCGCCACCACGATGTTGAAGTCCAACGTCACGCTGGAAGACGATTGCTTCGTCCTGACCTTCAAGGCCAAGGGCGGCAAGGCCGTGCGCAAGGAATGCGATGCCGCCAAACTGGTGCGCGCTATTGGCATCCTGGGCACCGTGCCGGGCAAGCGCATGTTCCAGTATCGCGACAATTCTGGCACCGTTCGCACGGTCTCGACCACCACCGTGAACGCGTTCCTGCGTGAGATCGCCGGCATCAAGATTTCGCTGAAGGATTTCCGCACCCTGATGGCGTCGGCCGTGGTGCTGGAATCGCTTTCGCGGATTACGCCGGCCGCAAGCGAGCGCGGCCGCAAGAAGCAGGTGCTGGATGCGGTGCGCGCGGCAGCGGATGAGCTATCCAATACGCCCGCGATCTGCCGCAAGAGCTATGTCCACGACACCATCGTCACCGCGTTCGAGGACGGCATCCTCGAGCGTTTTGCTGCGACGATGAAGGGCTACCGCACGCAAGCGAAGCGCGAAGCGCTGCTAGCGCAGGTGGTGACGGCAGCGGCGGCTTAACGCCGAAGCCGTAGGGTGGGCAAAGCGCAGCGTGCCCACCATTCAGGATACCGCGAGTAGATAGATGGTGGGCACGCTTCGCTTTGCCCACCCTACACAATGACGTAGCTACATCCCGCCCATCTTGCAGACCATCTTCCACTCTTCCGCCGTCACCGGCTGAACCGACAGCCGCGAATATTTCACCAGCGCCATGTCGGCGAGTTTCTTGTCGGCTTTGATCGCGGCCATCGTCACCGGTGTCTTCAACGGCTTGTCCGCCTTGATGTCGACGCAGACGAATTTGCCGGTCTTGTCGGAGGGATCCGGATAGGCTTCCTTGATGATCTCGGCGATGCCGACGATCTCCTTGCCCTCGTTGGAATGATAGAAGAAGGCCTTGTCGCCCTTTTTCATGGCCACGAGGTTTTGGCGCGCGGTGAAATTTCGCACGCCGGTCCAGGCTTCGCCCTTTGCGCCCTTTGCGACCTGCTGGTCCCACGACCAGACCGAGGGTTCGGATTTCACCAGCCAGTACGCCATCGTCATTCCTCCGCCTTGAACGGCCGCGTCAGCAGGCCTTCGATCGCCGCGTCGATCGTCACCTTGCCGCCCAGGATCGCCGCGACCGCAGTTGATACCGGCATATCGACATTCTGCGAAGCGGCCAGTTCGATCAGGACCGGCGCGGTGAATTCGCCTTCGGCGAGCTTGTCGCGGTTCGGCGCTTCGCCGCGGCCGAGCGCGATGCCGAAAGCAAAGTTGCGCGATTGCAGGCTTGAGCAGCTCAGGACCAGGTCGCCGAGGCCGGAAAGACCCACCAGGGTTTCGCTGCGCGCGCCGCAGGCGCGACCCAGCCGGGCGAGTTCGCTGAAGCCGCGCGTCGTGAGCGCCGCCAGCGCCGAGGCGCCGAGTTGCCGGCCGACGACGATTCCGGCGGCGATCGCCAGCACGTTCTTGGCCGCGCCGCCGATCTCGACGCCGCGAACGTCCGTGGTGTGATAGGGCCGGAAGGTTGACGAGCCCAGCGCCTGCACCAGGTCGCTCGCCAGCCGCTCATCCCTCGCGGCTAGCGTCACGGCGGTTGGAAGGCCTCGCGCCACGTCGTCGGCGAAATTCGGCCCCGACAGGATCGCAGGGATTGCATCCGGTATGGTCTCGGCGATGATTTCGGTCATGAACCGATGGGTGCCGCGCTCGATGCCCTTGGCACAGGCGACGACCGGTGTCGCAGGCTCAAGATGCGGCGCAAGCGTCGTCGCGGCTTCGCGCAGATTTTGCGCGGGCGTCGCAAGCAGGATGATGTCTGCGCGCGCTGCTGCAGCGACCTCGGCCGTGATGCCGATACCGCTGTCGAGGCTCACG
The DNA here is from genome assembly GCF_018596315.1 of Bradyrhizobium sp. SRL28. Taxonomy (GTDB): domain Bacteria; phylum Pseudomonadota; class Alphaproteobacteria; order Rhizobiales; family Xanthobacteraceae; genus Bradyrhizobium. The sequence continues at coordinate 256,995 of NZ_JAHEAG010000004.1, forward strand.
CCGGGCAGCTTTGGATTCTTTCGCGTCGCCATCATCTGCGCGGCGCTTTCAGCGTTTCGCGCATACAGCGTGACTTCGCGGCCGGCGCGCAATGCGGCGCATGCGAGCGCGGTGCCGTATGCGCCTCCGCCGATCACCGTGACCGAATTAAAGGACGCCATGTCAGAATCCCGCGCGCGTGTTGGTGTAGCCGGCCGGCGCGGTCGCGTTGGCGTCGAGCAGCCAGCGCGCGCGGGGCGGCGCATCCATCGTATCGGTCAGTCCGAGCGCCATCCGTTCCGCGCCGGCCCAGGCGATCATGGCGCCATTGTCGGTGCACAGGGCGGGCGGGGGAATGATCAACGTGGTCTGCGCTTTCGCGGCGACGTCCTGCAATGCGCCGCGGATGGCGTGATTGGCGGCGACGCCGCCGGCGGCGACCAGCGCGCGCGGCGGGCCGAACTGCTCGTGAAACAATCGCAAGCCGACGCTCAATCGATCGGCGGTCGATTCCAGCACCGCGGCCTGAAAACTGGCGCAGAGGTCGCTGACGTCTTGCGGTTCCAGCGGCATCAGGCGGCTGGCCTCATTGCGGACCGCCGTCTTCAATCCCGACAGCGAGAAATTGGCATCCGGCCGCCCGAGCATCGGGCGCGGAAACGCGAACCGCTTCGCATCGCCGCTCGCCGCTGATCGTTCGACCTCCGGCCCGCCGGGGTAAGGCAGCGACAGCATTTTTGCGACCTTGTCAAAAGCTTCGCCCATCGCGTCGTCGACCGTGGTGCCGAGCCTTACATATTTGCCGATACCGACCACGGCCACGATCTGGGTGTGTCCGCCGGAGGCAAGGAACAGGCAATAGGGAAAAGCGAGCGCGCAGGTGAGCCGCGGCGTCAGCGCGTGGGCTTCGAGATGATTGACCGCAATCAGCGGCGTATCGTGCACCATGGCAATCGCCTTTGCCGTGGTGAGGCCGACGATCACGCCGCCGATCAGGCCGGGTCCGGCGGCGGCGGCCACCGCCGACAATTGCGCAAAGCCGACATTTGCGTCCTTCATCGCTTGTCCGACGATGCCATCGAGCAGGTCGACATGGGCGCGCGCTGCGATCTCCGGAACCACGCCGCCGAAACGGGCGTGCTCGTCGGTTTGCGAGCGTACGATGTTGGACAGAATCTTCCCGCTGCCGTCGCGCTGGCGTTCCACCACGGCGGCTGCGGTTTCATCGCAGGTGGTTTCGATACCCAGCACCAGCATCGGCTTGTCGTTGTCCAATTTGATCCCTTATTTGAACCCTTGCGCTATCGCAACGCTTCCGTAACCGGGTAGCATTACGAGGTGACGGCGTGCAATCGCGCAGGTGTGCCGAAATCGTGTTGGCGGAGATCTGAAATATGGCCGTTCTCGTCACGCGACCAAGCCCGGATGATGAGATGACAGCCAAGGCCCTCCGCGCGCGGGGGTTCGATGTCCTGCGCGCGCCGATGCTGCGGTTCGAGCCGGTGCCGTTCCAGGACGATGCGGATGCAAATTACGGCGCCGTCATCGTCACCAGCGCCAATGCACTGCGCGCCATCGCGCCCCATCTGGCCGATAGCCGGCTGCAGAAACTCCCCCTGTTTGCGGTCGGCGAAAGCACGGCGGCGGCGGCGCGCGACGCCGGGTTTGGTGAGGTGATCGCGTCAAAGGGCGACGCCGGCGCGTTGCGCGATCTGGTGCTGGCGCGTGCGAAGTCGAAGCAACTGAAGAAGACAAGCCCGATCCTGTACCTTGCAGGCGCCGATCTCGCGCGCGACCTCGCCGGCGAACTCGGCGAGAACGGCTTTACGGTCGTGACGCAGACCACCTACCGGATGGTGCCCGCGCCCAGCCTGCCGCGGGACATATGTGACGCTTTCGTGGCGCATGAGGTCGAGGCCGTGCTGCATTACTCACGGCGCAGCGCACGGGCATTTTTGGAGGCGGCGCGCTCCGGGGGCGTCGAAATCTCGGCACTGGCGCTGCCGCAATGCTGCATTTCGCCGGCGGTCGCCGCGGTCTTGCGGGATGTTGGCGCGACCCAGGTCACCGCGGCCGCTTCGCCGGACGAAAATGCCCTGTTCGAGACGCTGGGGCGGGCGTTGCAACCCCGGTCCGGCTAATCGTTCGTGCCCTAATCTTTAAGTCGAAGCATGGTCTTATCGGAAAAGCGGTGCCGCCACTGCCGGATCATGCTCTAAGACGTCCCGATTCTGCTAAGTTCCGGCACCTAACCACCAGAGGGAACCGCTGTGATGGTCGATGACAGGCCCGAAGACACTGGATCGCTGCCCGATTCGAGCCGGCCGAAGCGCGAGCCGCCGACCATCGATCTCGAGGCGACCGAAGTGTCGAGCGAGACGAAGAGTTCTGCTGAGACATCGCCCGAGCCCGTGGCTGAGGCCGCGCCCGAGGTCGCCAAAGCTTCCGTTGAGGAGCCTCCGATTGCAGAGCCGGCTCCCCGGCCTGTCTCGCCCTGGATCGTCGCGCCGGTCTCCGGCGCGGCCGCCGCTGCGCTGGTGATCGGCGTCGGCTGGATGCTGGGCTGGCCTGCGATCCAACCCGCGTCCGCGCCGCCTGCGCCGCAGCTCAGCACCGCCATCGACGCTCTCACCGCCCGTGTCGCCGGACTGGAGCCCAAGGTCGGCAAGCACGTTCCCGATCCCGATCCCTTCGCCGCCGCGCGCACCGAGGCCTTGGAAAAAACCGTCGCGGCGTTGCGCACCGAGCTGGCGGCAACGCGGGCGCAAGGCGACAAGCTGGCGTCCGCGCTCGACGAGGTGAGATCCGCGCCGCGCGGCGATGGTGCCGCGTCGCCCGATCTCTCGGGGATCGATGCGCGCATCGCGAAGATCGAGAGCCTGATGCGGGCCGAGATCGCGCAGCAAGGCAGCAAGCTTGCGGATGCGAAAGCCGACGCCAAGCCTGCCGACGACATGGCGCTGCGCCGTCTGGTGTCGGCCGCGCTGCTCGATGTTCAGGTCCGTATCGGCGAACCCTTTCCGACGACGCTCGCTACCGCCAAAGCGCTGGCGCCCAATCCGCATGCCCTGAAGCCGCTCGATCAGTTTGCGGAGAAGGGCGTGCCGAACGCCGGCAAGCTGAGCACGGAACTGCTGGCATTGGTGCCGAAGCTGTCGCCGGCCGCGCAACAAAGCACCGCCACGACGGGCACGGGCATCGTCGAGCGACTGCAGGCGGGCGCTGCCAAACTGGTCAAGATCGAACGCACCGATACCGTCGGGAGCGATCGTGGCGCCGTGGTGGCGCGGATCACCGCGGCTGCGCTGCGAAATGACGCCAACGAGGCGCGGCGGGAATTGAAGACGCTGGAGCCGGATGATCGCGCCGCGGCGCAGTCCTGGCTTGAACGGGCCGATGCGCGCGACGCCGCGCTGGCCGCATCCCGTCAATTTGCGACCGACGCCATGGCTGCGCTCGGCAAACCGGCGCAATAAGGATTTCGATGATCCGGATCATTCTGTTTCTGTTGTTGATCGCGCTGGGAGCAGCCGGCGCGGCTTGGATTGCCGAGCAGACCGGCGATGTCGTGCTGTCATGGGGCGGCTATCGCGTTCAGACCACGCTGCCGGTCTTCATGCTGGTGCTGGGCATCGTCGTCGTTGCGGCGATGATGATTTGGGCGATCCTGCGTGGCGTGTGGCACACGCCCGCGCGTATGCGGCGCAGCCGCCGCGAGCGGCGTCAGGCCCGCGGCCGGCATGCGATCACGCAAGGGCTGCTGGCGATCGGCCACGGCGATTCCTCCGCCGCCCGGGTCCATGCCGAGGCGGCGCGCAGACATGCGGCGCACGATCCGCTGGCGTTGCTGCTGCATGCGCAGTCGGCGCAGCTCGACGGCGACCGCGAAGGCGCGCAGCGCGCTTTTCGCGCCATGGCCGAACGCGAGGACACGCGGCTGCTCGGCCTGCGCGGCCTGTTCATCGAGGCGCAGCGCGCCGACGATCCGGTTGCGGCCGTGATGGTCGCCGAGGAAGCGCTGAAACTGTCGCCGTCCTCGTCATGGGCGTCGCATGCGGTGCTCGGCTTCTGCTGCGCCAAGGGCGACTGGGCCGGCGCGCTGAAAATCCTCGACAACAATCAATCGGCCGGACTGATCGACAAGGCGGCGTATCGCCGGCAACGCGGCGTGCTGCTGACGGCGCGCGCGCTCGAACTCGAAAAGGTCGATCGCGATCTGTCGCGCGAGAGCGTGATGGAAGCGGTCAAGCTGGCGCCGACGCTGGTGCCGGCTGCGGTGCTGGCGAGCAAGTTCGAGAGCGAAGCGCATCAGGTGCGGCGTTCGATGCGCCTCGTCGAGACGGCGTGGCTGGCGCAGCCGCATCCGGATTTGGCGGATGCCTATGCGCATGTGAAGCTCGGCGATTCCGCACGCCAACGTCTGGTGCGGGTCGAGACGCTCGCAGCGAAGATGCCCGGTCACATCGAGGGCGCGCTGGCAATTGCGCGCGCCGGGATCGACGCGTCCGAGTTTACAAAAGCGCGCGATGCGCTGGCGCCCTTCATCGCCGCACCGACGCAACGCGTTGCGCTGTTGATGGCGGAGATCGAGCGCACCGAACATGGCGATAGCGGCCGGGCGCGGGCGTGGACGTTGCGCGCGGTGCGCGCGCTGCACGATCCGGCCTGGACCGCGGACGGCTATGTCAGTGATCGCTGGCGGCCCGTCTCCCCGGTTACGGGGCGGCTGGATGCCTTCCAGTGGCAGACCCCGGTCGCCGCACTTCCGTCCGACAGGGGGGCTGCGATCGAATCCTCAGCCTTCGAGGAAGCCATGCTGGCGACCCCGCGCCGGGCCGTCGTCCTCGAGCCGCCAAAGGACGTCGACGAGGAGAAGCCGGCTCCGTCGTCCGTCGCCCCGGCACCTTCCGCCGCGCCCGCTGCTTCAGCTCCTGCGCCGGCTGCCGAGCAGGACAATGCGCCTCCGCCGGCTGCCGCCGCCGAGGCGGCCCCCGCTGAGGCCGCTCCAGCCGAAGCCGCCCCCGCCCCAACGCCCGCCCCGTCACCTGCACCGGCCGAATCGGCCCCAAGCCGGCCGGCCCCCTTGTTCCGGTCACGGCAGGACATTCCGAAGGCAGTTCCAGCCCCCATTCCGGCGGTCATTCCGCTGATCCGGGCGCCCGACGATCCCGGGGTCGACGATGACGGCCCGGCGGACGAATTCGCGGAACAAATCGGCCCGCCCAAGGCCCAGGCCGGCGGCTGGCGGGGATTTTTGTCACGCTGGGGCGGTAACTAATCCCGTTTTTCTTGCCAATCGGGGCCGTGCCCGATATCAGGTGCGGGCGTTTCAGGCTCACGCCGAGCGCCGCGTTTGGTCCGCCGCAATAGCTCAGTTGGTAGAGCACGTCATTCGTAATGACGGGGTCACAGGTTCGAGTCCTGTTTGCGGCACCACGCTTTTCAAAAAATTCCTTCGAACAGTCGGCGCTTGCGTTCACGGATGCGTTGCGTGACCTGTCTCACATCAGGGATCGCCGGCCCGGCATAGTCTCCGCCTCGACCTCAAGGGGAGACACAAACATGCGTAAATTCATTTTCATTGCAGGATTTGTTTTGGCCTCCGCCGCTGCGCAGGCTGGCGATCGCAGCCTTTCGCTCGGAGGCATCGAGACGAAGACCGCTCCGGCGCCGGCCAAAGCTATGGATGCATCGAAAACCGCTGAAGTCCCGCAGGCCGCTGAAGCTCCGAAGTATGTCGAGCGGCCCGCGGTGGTCGAGCCCAAACCCGAGACGAGCAAGGCCGAGACGAGCAGGACTGAGACGAGCAGGCCCGCGGCAAGCCACACCGAGAGGGCGAGGCCCAGGGCGACCGGCATGCAGCGCTATGCTAATCGTCCCGCAAGCGCCGGACCCGGAAGACCCTCGGCACAGAGAGCTGCGATGATGTCGAGGGGCGCGGGAGCGCACCGCATGCGCAACGGGATCCGGGCGCGCATCATCGCCGCACTGCACCGCCACGGCATCTATTGGTAAGCGTAGTTGTACGTCTTTTCGTCATGCCCGGGGCAAAGCGCGAAGCGCATCTTCGCGCTTTTGCCCGGCCATGACGGATAGTAAGCAAAACGCGCCCCTCGGGTTCAAGTCCGAAGAGCGCGTTTTTCATTGAGTAAGGCCGGAGCCGATGGACGGCTTCCCGCCAATCTTTATTGCGAAACCGTCTGCACCACGCTGCTGATCGGACGGCTGGCAACCGCCGGCACCTTCTGGTCCTTCACCAGCATCGCATCATATTCCGGCAAGGTTTCGAGCTGCTCCTTGGCCTTCATCTGCACGACCTTGTAGCCGCCGGCCTTCAGCCGACGCAGCAGCGTCGGCAAGGCAACCGCCGTGTGCTTCTGCAGATCGTGCATCAGGATGACGCCCTTGCCCTGCTTGTCCAGCTTGGTCATGACGTTCTGAATCACCTGGTCGGGGCCGGACGACTTGAAGTCGTTGGAATCGACATCAACTGAAAACATCGAGATGTTGCGCGAGGCGAGATAGCTAAGGGCGGGCTGCGTGTGCCCGAGGCCCGGGAAGCGGAAGAATGGCGCGGGCGCAGTCCCGAGCGCCATCTTCACGGCGCTAAAGCCCTTCTCGATCTCTTCCTTGACCTGCGCTTCGGTCAGCTTCTTGCTGTCGAGATGGGCGTGCGACCATGTGTGCGAGCCGATCGTGTGGCCGGCGGCCGCCACCTGCTTGAGAATTTCCGGATGATAGGTCGTATGCTTTCCGACCGGGAAGAACAAGGCTTTCGTGCATTCATCCGAGAGCGCCTTGAGCACCGCCGGCGTGGTCGGCCACGGGCCGTCGTCGAACGTCAGCACCACTTCCTTGTCGGTCAGGAAGTCGAACTGCTTGTACTGCAGGAAGCCGAAGCCTGGGCCGCCCGTGGTGTCGATCACGACCGTGCGGCTGACGCCGAGTGCGTCGGGATTGGCGCAGGTCGATCGCATCGCCTGCGGCGCAGGAATGGGCGCGGGGGCAGGGGCCGGCTTCGAAAGGGAAGCCGTGATCTCGACGTCGTCCTTCAGCGCGAGCTTTGCCGCGGCGGGCGCCGGCAACGGCTCGGCCTTGCGGGCGGCAACGGTTTGAGGTGGGGCCGCGTCGGCGCGCGGCGAGGAGGTCCAGAACCAAACGCCGGTGATCACCAGCGCCGTCATTACACTGGCCAGCATCAGGCCCAACGCATTACGCATCGCTACTCTTTCCACATATTCGGGGTACACACACGCAACAGGGCATTAATGCCAACAATTTCTTAACGCCTCGCGAACACGCGCCGGTTAGGCGAAGAAGATGAGGGGTTTATGTTTGAGTGACGTCAGTCACAGTCGTGGCGCCCGGTTCCGCGCATGCTGCAACCATCAACAGCCGGTCCACGTAGCTGGACCAAAGGGAGCCGAAAATGACGACACTGTTCACCCGTACCGTTCGGAAGGTCAGTCTGGCACTGGCTTTCGCCGCCTCGTTCTCCGCCGTTTCCTCAACCGCGAGCTTCGCCTTCAGCTCGGAAGCGCAGCAGCAGTGCACCGGTGACGCGTTCCGCCTGTGCAGCTCGGAAATCCCGAACATTCCGAAGATCACGGCCTGCATGATCAAGCATCGCTCCGATCTGAGCGTGGGCTGCCGCGGCGTGATGGATCGCGAACTCGCCGCCCAGAAATCCGGCAAGCTCGCCGCGCAATAATCGGCTCTCTATTTTGGCTCTCGGGAACGCTTGCGTCGATGCGACGCAGGCGTTTTTCGCTTTCTGGGCGTTCACGTGGCACGGCCAAAGCGATTTCGCCGTTCACAAATGCGTTGGCGGCCGAATTTCGGTGACCGGATTCCCGCTCTGACACGTTTTCTTGACGCGAACCGGTCCACCCCGGATCAAGTCCGGCTGGCTTTCGCTCGAAAACGCTATAGAACGCGCGGATTGCGTTCTCGTGTACGTATAAAGGCATAGCAAATGACCAAGATTCTTTTCGTGATCCCCCTGATCCTGATGGCTTCGAGCGCGTCGGCACAGACAAAAAAAGAGGGGCATGACGAGTGCGCGCGCGACGTCTCGCGGTATTGCCGGGCGCAGATGCAGGATGGCGATCAGATCATTCTGGCCTGCCTGAAGCAGAACCGCGCCAAGATCAGCAAGGCCTGCCAGCAGAAGTTGACAAGTCACGGGCAGTAGAATTCGTCTGGTGGCCATACGTTTTCGAGCGAAGTGGGTGCCGGTTCGCAAAGCAATCAAGTTGACGCAGATTGCGTAGACTTATCTGCGGTAGAAAACGCGTCAAAACAGAAGCGAGAGCTTAGGTTCTGATTCGATCAGATCCTAAGCCTTAGTTGCCGTAGAGATAGTTCGGCAGCCACAGCGTGATGCCGGGCCAGATGTACATCAGCACCATGCAGACGATGACGATGAACATGTAGGGCATCATGCCCGCGAAGATCTGGTTGAGCGTGACATGCTTCGGCGCCACGCCCTTCAGATAGAAGGCCGACATCGCCACCGGTGGTGACAGGAACGCGGCCTGCAGGTTCACGAACACCAGGACGCCCCACAGGATCGGATCGATGCTGAAGTGCTTCAGCATCGGCAGGAAGATCGGCACGAAGATCACGATGATCTCGGTCCACTCCAGCGGCCAGCCCAGGATGAAGATGATCGCCTGCGACAGGATCATGAACTGGACCGGCGTCATGTTGAGCGACAGCACCCAGTTTTCCAATAGCGCTTGACCGCCGAGGATCGCAAACACCGCCGAGAATAGCGCGGAGCCGACGAACAGCCAGCACACCATCGAGGTGGTCTTGGCGGTGAGGAACACCGCTTCCTTGGTGCGCTTCCAGTCCAGCGTCCGGGCCGAAAACGCCAGCAGGAAGGCGCCGGCCGCGCCGACCGCGGCCGATTCCGTAGCGGTCGTGATACCGAGCAGGATCACCGCGAGCACGACCGCGGTCAGGAGGCCTAGCGGCATCACCGACGCGACCAGCAGCCGCAGCACCTCGAACTGCTCGGCCTCCATGGTCCAGTAGTAATAAAGCAGCACCAGGCCGAAGATGCCGGCGATAAAGGCGAAGTAGGTATAAAACTCCGGCGCCGGCCCGGTGTACGAAGGTGCCGTGGTGGTGCTGCGCAGCTCGGAGCTGCCCATCTGCTGCAGCGTTTCCGGCTCGTTCCTGGTCGCGGCTCCCGACCTGCCGCCGCCGAGCTCTTCCAGCTTTTCTTCCGCCGGCTGCGAAGCGGCCCCGGCGCCCAGCGGCTGCGGCGCGTCGTCCACCTTCTGCTGTATCGATGCCGCAGGCGGTGTCGGAATATCGGGCTGCGGGTGAATGACGACGTACCACCACGTCGCCCACAGCGTGGCCACCGTCAGCACCAGCGGCACCAGCGCGAAGCCGAAATTCTTGAGCAGCAACGGGTAACCGATACGCGCGCCGTCCACGCTGATGTTCAGGGCCTTTGCCGGCGCGAGCACTGCGCCAAACAGCGCCGGCAGCATTTTCCGTGAATAGGCCTTCTGCAACTCGGCGACCCATGGCCGGACTGGAACGCGGGTTTCGCTTTCGGGAAGTTTTGGCGCGATCTTCGGATTCAGCAGCGCCCAACCGATGACGTAGACGAGATAGAGGAGCGCCAGGAAGAAACCCGGAAACATCGCCGCCGCGTAGAGCTTCACCACCGACTGTCCGGCCACGGCCGCATAGACGATGATCATCACCGAGGGCGGGATCAGGATGCCGAGCGTGCCGCCGGCGGTGATGACGCCGGAGGCGAGTTTGACGTCATATCCGGCCTTCAGCATAGGGTTGAAGGCGATCACGCCCATCAGCACCACCACCGCGCCGACAAGGCCTGAGGCGATGCCCCAGAAGGTGCACACGATCAGGGTTGCGACCGCGAGCGAGGCCGGCACGCGGCGGAACGCGAGCTGGATCGAATAGAACATCTTGTCGACCAGCGCGCCGCGCTCCATGACGTAGCCCATGAGCACGAACAGCGGGATCGAGATCAGGACGTCGTTGGTCATCGCGCCATAGGTGCGCTGGACCATCAGATCGAAGATGTGGTTGTCGGCCCAGGCCTCGCCGCCGCGGTAATAGGCGAAGAAGCCGAAGAACATGCCCAAGCCCATCAGCGTGAACGCCGTCGGGAAGCCCATGATGATCACGACCACGATGAGGCCGAGCATCAAAAGCCCGAGTGCCGGATCGCTCATCGCTGCAAATCTCCACCCATGCCGCGCTGCCGCGCGCTCTCCTCGATGTTCTGCGCATGCTCGATCGCGGCTCTGCGCGCTTCCTCATCGACATGCTCGCTGTGCGCCAACTGCTCCTCGACGACGTCGATTTCGCTGACGTCTTTCAGGCGGCTTGGCCATACCCCGGTTTGCAGGCACATGATGCAGCGTGCAATTTCGGCCGCGCCCTGCAGCAGCAACAGCGCTCCCGCCAGCGGGATCATGAATTTGAACTGCCAGACCGGCGGTCCGTCGGCGGTCACATTGGAATGCTCGTTGATGCGGTAGGAGATCGACGCGTAGTCCCAGCCAGCATAGACCAGCGCCGCGATGCCGGGCAGGAAGAACACGATGTACAGCACCAGATCGAGCAGGGCCTGCCTGCGTGGCGGCATCGAAGAGTACAGGAAGTCGCCGCGGACATGACCGTTCTGCGCCAACGTGTAGGCGCCGGCGAGCATGAACAGCGTGCCATACAGCATGTTGGAGGCGTCGAATATCCACGCCGTCGGCATGTTGAGGATGTAGCGCTTGAACACCTCGGCGCAGACCAGCGCCATCAGCCCGATGATCAGCCACGCGGCGGCCTTGCCAAACCAGGTGCTGATGCCGTCGATCGTGTGCAGAAAACGCTGCGCGTTCATGAGAGTTCGGGCCGCCGCTTGAATGGGTCGTCGGAACAGAGTTGCCGACAATAGAAACCATCATCCGGGATGGCTATCCCGGATGATGCATTATTCGTGCGAATTATGGCTGTCAGGTCTTCTTCTTGGCGTTGGGGCCGAAGTAGTGGTTATAGGCCATGCGGCGGTTCACCACGGTATCCTGTTCCCACTGCGTCGCGCGCTTGGCGAAGGCCATCTGCGACGCAACGATTTCCTTGAACAGCGGGTTGTCAGCCGATTTCTTCTCGACGACCTGGTCGTAGATATCGAGCTGCTTCTGCAGGATCGAGTCCGGCGTCTTGTAGAATTTGACCTTGTCCTTGGTCTGCAGCTCTTCGTAGTCCTTGGAGTAGCGGTCGATCGCCTTCCACGCCATGTCCTGGCCTGCCGCCTCAGTGGCGACCGCGATGATCGCCTTTATCTTGTCAGGCAGCGCGTTGTACTTGTCTTTGTTGAACATGATCTCGAACTGCTCGGCGTTCTGGTGGTAGCTCTGCAGCATGCAGACCTTGGAAACGTCGGCGAAGCCGAGGATGCGATCCGACGTTGCGTTATTAAACTCGGCCGCGTCGAGCAGACCGCGGTCCATCGCCGAGACGATTTCGCCGCCCGGCAGCGCGTTGACAGCGGCGCCGAGGCCGGTGAACACGTCGATCGAGATGCCGACCGTCCGGAACTTGACGCCCTGGAGGTCCTCTGCCTTGGTGACCGGCTTCTTGAACCAGCCGAGCGGCTGGGTCGGCATCGGCCCATATGGGAACGAGACGACATTGGCGCCGATCGAGGCGTAGAGCTTTTCCAGAAGCTCCTTGCCGCCACCGTATTTGTGCCAGGCGAGCAGCATGTTGGCGTCCATCGCATAGCCCGGGCCCGAACCCCACAGCGCCAGCGCGTTCTGCTTGCCGTAGTGATAGACCAGCACGCCGTGGCCGCCGTCGAGCGTGCCCTTCGATACGGCATCGAGCAGGCCGAAGGCGGGAACCACGGCGCCTGCCGGAAGCACCTCGATCTTGAGATCGCCGCCGGTCATGTCGTTGACCTTCTTGGCGTAGTCGAGGGCGTATTCGTGGAAGATGTCCTTGGCCGGCCAAGTGCTCTGCCAGCGCATGCTGGTCGGGCCTTGGGCGCTCGCAATGTTCGGCGCGGCGACGGTTGCTGCGGCGCCCGCCGCGGCCACTTTCAGGAAGTTACGGCGGCTCGAAGTCTTGCCCTTGGTTGGTTTAGTCATGGGTATCCTCCCGGTTGAGCCTGCCTTGGTTGGCCGGCCGTCATTGATTGAGGCAAACTCTAGAGGCCGGGCCCGAGCTTTGGCAAGGATACGTTATACCAATGCGGCGTTAAGCTGCGGCTCTGCCGTGGGCAGCGACCCATGGCACAGCCGGCACCGGCCGGGCTGCCCGATTGGTTAACGGCTCAATCTGGAGCACTGCGCGATCGCAGTGCGTCGGTAAAACTACGTGCTGCTGCCTGCCGCGGTCGCGACCACCGGCAAGACTTCGTTTGCAGCGCGGTCGGGGGTATCTTCCTTCCAGCGCACCGAGCCGAACGGCCGCTCCAGCATGCGGCGGACGCGGATCGGCTCGGGCCCGAGGTGAAAATCGATCGCGCGCTGGTGCAGCGCACGCTCGGATTGGGTCGGGCGGCTACGCTGGCGCAAATAATCCAGCCAGGTTGGGCAGTGATAGCGCTCGGTCCATAGTTCGGGGTCGGCGATGTCGCGCGCGATCGACCAGCCATAGGCGCCGTTGCGCTGCCGGCTGAGCTGCACTTCCTGCATCACGTTGTGGAAGGCGCGCGCGCTGTCCTGCGCAACGCGATACTCGATCTCGACCACCAGCGGCCCGCTGCGCCCGGTCAGCGACAGTTTCACTTCGGGATCGGCCAGCGCCTCGGCGGGCGGCTCATAACGCGCGCCGACCGGCGGCATGCGCAGCCAGATGCCGAGCAGCGGGGAAAGCAACATCAGTCCGGCGGAGACCAGCAGCGCCACCTCGACGCCGGCGATGTCGGTGAGGTGACCCCAACCCCAGCTTCCGATCGCAATGCCGCCGGCAATCGCGGCCTGGAATGCCGCCAGCGAGCGGCCGGCGACCCAGCGCGGCGCCGAGAGCTGCACGCCGATGTTGAACAAGGCGACTGCCAGCATCCACACCGCTCCCGCGAGCACCAGGGCGATCGCCGTCAGGATGGCGCTGCTGCTCAGGGCGACCGCGGCGATCGCGCCGGCCAGCGATATCGTGCAGGCGCGCACCGCGGCCTCGCCGCTCATGCGCCGCCGCACTTCCGAGATATTCAGCGCGCCGAATACCGCGCCCATGCCGAAGGCCCCCAACATGATGCCGTAAGTTTGCGCGCCGCCATGCAGGAGGTCGCGGGCGACCAGCGGCATCAGCGCCGAGATCGAGCCGCCGATCACGCCGGTGACCAATGTCCTGATCAGGACGATGCGGATCGACGGCGAATTGGCGATGTAGCGCACGCCCGAGACGATGGCCCGGTTGAGGCGTTCGCGCGGCAGGCGCGATGGTTCGTGGGTGCGGTTCCACAGAAACAGCACCACCATCAGCGGCAGATAAAGCACGGCATTCACGGCAAACGCGGCGACAGCGCCTGCGGTCGCGACCACGATGCCGCCGACCGCCGGCCCGAAACTGCGCGCGATGTTGTAGCTGATGCCGTTGAGCGCGACCGCCGCCGGCAGCGTTTCCGCCGGCACCTGCTCGCTGACCGAGGCTTGCCAGGCCGGCCCGAACAGCGCCATGCCGCTGCCGACCACGAAGCACAGCGCCAGCAGGATATTCGGCGTGACGAGGCCGAGCCAGAACATCACAGTCAGCACGGTTGCGCCGACAAGCGAGATACCGAGCGAGACCATGGCGACGATCCGCCGGTCGTGCATGTCGGCGATGGCCCCGGCCGGCATCGAGATCAGCATGATCGGCAGCATCAGCGCGGTCTGCACCAGCGCGACCTTGTCGGCAGAAGAGGTCATCTGCGTCATCGCCCAGGCCGCGCCGACGCCCTGGATCAATATCCCCAGATTGGAAACGAGGCTGGCGAGCCAGATGCGCCGGAACACGGCGTGCCGTAGCGGTGCGAAGATACTATCGGAGCGCTTCGGCGGTTCGGTCATATCCGGTTCCGGTTGGGCTGCTATGAGGGGCGACGATTCCTGCGGGCGCTCACAGATGCCTGCGAAAACCTTGCTCTGTCCAGTAGTTAGGTCGTTATGAGGATGGCTAGAGCACAGCTAAGGTACTGAAAATGACGATAGGAACTAAAATGGGCCTGACGCGGCGCACGATGCTCTGGGGCACCGGCGTGCTACCTTTGCTAGCCGGCAGTCTTGCCAGCAATCTCAGCTCCTCCGCAATGGCGCAGACCGCGTCAACACCATCCGTCGCGGCCGACATTCCGCCGGTCGTGTTCGTGCACGGCAATGGCGATCACGCAGCGCTCTGGATCACCACATTGTGGCGTATGGAATCGAACGGCGTGCCACGCGAGCGCATGCTGGCGATCAATTTCACCGATCCCCTGGCGCGCACCGACGACAAGGTGGAACAACCGAACCGTTCCTCGACGGAAGACCAGCGCCGCGAGCTCGGCGAGGCCATCAAGGAATTGCAGCGTCGCACCGGCGCGCCGCGCATCGCCCTCGTCGGCAATTCTCGCGGCGGCTATTCGATCCGCAATTACATCAGGAATGGCGGCGGCGCCGATGTCAGCCACGCGGTGCTGTGCGGCGTCCCAAACCACGGCGTCTATGATTGGGACGACGGTCTCAACGGCGAGTTCAATGGCCGCGGCCCGTTCCTGCGCGGCTTGAACGAGGGCGAGAGCGAGGTGACGCCGGGCACGGCGTTCCTCACCTTGCGCAGCGACGGCATCGATAAATTTGCGCAAGGCGATGGGCGCTTCGTCGGCAAGCCGGGCACGCCGACCGGCGTCACATCGGACGGCCCTGCGCTGAAGGGCGCGACCAATCTCGTGCTCGGCGCGCTCGATCATCGCGAGGTCGCGTTTCATCCACGCGCGTTTCGCGAAATCTACAAATTCATCGCAGGGAGGGAGCCGTCGCGGATCGAGATCGTGCCGGAAGCAGAAGTCAAATTGAGCGGGCTGGTAACGGGCACGCCGGGCGGCGTTCAAACCAATCGTCCGGTATCCGGCGCGACGGTTGAAATCTATCGCGCCTCCGCCGACAGCGGTGAACGGCTCGGCGGGCCGATCCATTCGTCGCAAACCGGCGCCGATGGCCGCTGGGGCCCGGCGCAGGTCGAGCCGAGCTGGTATCTCGAAATCGTGCTGGCCTCGGCCGGCTCTCCCACGACGCATATCTATCGCTCGCCGTTTTCGCGCTCCTCCGACGTCGTGCATCTGCGCGCCGCGCGCCCGCTCGGGCCGGCCGATGCCGGCGCGGGTGCCGTGGTCCTGATGTCGCGTCCTCGGGGCTATTTTGGTCTGCCGCGGGATGTGGTGCTGATCGACGGCAAGGAGCCCAGGGACGTGAAATCCGGCGTGCCGACCGATTCAACCGCGACGCTGCGGCTTGCCGCGGAGGACGTTGGCCGACCGGTGGTAGCCATATTCAATACAGAGCGAATCGTGACGCGGGCCTGGCCGGCCTCGGAGAACCGCATTGCAGTTGCCGAACTGACTTACTAGCTGTTCTGGATGGATGCGCCCTTATGGCGCCCGGATCGAAAGAAATAGTTTTGGTAGTAGCCCGTATGAGCGAAGCGATATGCGGGGCTTTGGCAGGATCCCGGATATCGCTGCGCTCATCCGGGCTACGAAAGTGGCACCCATGACCATAGCCGAAGCCTACGGCATGCCGGCCGCGCGCGCGCCGCTGGTGCCGCCGAGCCCGCCGCGGGCGCCCGACGACATGACGATGTTCGGGCGGATGAAGGCGATCCGCATTAGTCCGATCGGGAGCTGGGGCCAGCGTGCCTATGAGGAAGATATCGTCCAGGGCCGCTTCCTGGGGCGCAACAGTTTCATCCTCAACGCGCCTGACGCGATCAAGCACGTGCTGGTCGACAATTACGAAAATTATACGAGAACGCCGGCCGGCATCCGCGTGTTGCGTCCGATCCTCGGTCAAGGCCTGCTGATTGCAGAAGGGCGCGCGTGGAAGCATCAGCGCCGAACGCTGGCGCCGGCCTTCACGCCGCGTGCGGTGATGACGCTCGTTCCGCACATGCTGGCGGCGACCGACGAGACGGTCGCCAAGCTCCGGGCCGCCAGCAACGCGCCCGTCGACCTGCGCGAGGCGATGCAGCGGATGACGCTGGAAATCGCCGGCCGCACCATGTTTTCGTTCGGGATGGATCGGCACGGCGCCGCGTTGCGCGATTTCGTCATGGAATATGGTGAGCGGCTGGCGCATCCGCATTTTCTCGATCTGCTGCTGCCGCTCGGCTGGCCGAGCCCGCAGGATCTCTCCCGCGCCCGTTTCCGCAAGCGCTGGACGGCGTTCGTCGGCATGCTGATGGCCGAACGCCGCGCCGCCGGCAAGACCGCGGGCGCGCCGGCGCGCGACCTGTTCGACCTGATGGGCGACGCGCGCGATCCGGAAACCGGCGAGGCCTTCACCGATGCGCAGCTCGGCGATCAGATCGCGACCATGATTCTCGCCGGCCACGAGACGACGGCCACGGCGCTGTTCTGGGCGCTCTATCTGCTGGCGCTGGATCCTGCGATCCAGCAGGACGTCGCTGACGAGGTGGAGGGCGCAACCGTCGACGGCACGCTCGATATCGAGCGGCTGAAATTCACCCGCGCGGTGATGGATGAAACCATGCGGCTCTATCCGCCGGCGTTCCTGATTGCGCGTGCAGCCAGCGGGCCGGATACGATCGCGGGGCTTCCGGTCAAGAAGAAGGACGTCATCCTGATCGCGCCGTGGCTGCTGCATCGGCACGAAAAGCTCTGGCGCGATCCGAACGCGTTCATCCCGTCCCGTTTCATGACCGGCACACCGCCCGATCGCTTCGCCTATCTGCCGTTCGGCGTCGGCGCGCGCGTCTGCATCGGCGCGCATTTCGCGCTGGTCGAAGCGACGCTGGCGCTGGCGAAGATGATCGGCGCGTTTCATGTCGGCTTGGTCGACAAGGAGCCGGTGATGCCGATCGGCGTGGTGACGACGCAGCCCGACCGTTCGCCGATGTTTGCCATCACGCCCCGGTAGTGTTTCGAGGCGAAAGCCTTACCTGGATCGGATCCGGATGGATTGCCGGTTCGCGCGCGGAAACCGCGTCAAACAACAAAGGGCACCTTGCGGAGCCGCTTCGCCAACGTCATCTAGGTTGTCAGCATGAGCAATACCGAAGCCCAGTTCTCAGTTCTGCGGCAGACCGCCGATCCCGCGGTCGTGGATGCCATTTCGCAGTTGATCGCGAAGGGCGAGGATCGCGATCTCAACCGGATCAACCTGTTGGATTTTTCGGCGCGGAACGGGCTCGACGAGGAAAAGGTCATCTCGGCCTTTCTGCATTCGGCGCGGCTCGGGCTGTTCGATCTCAGCTGGAATGTCCTGTGCCCCGGCTGTGGTGGCGTGCTCGGCGCGCACAACACCCTGAAATCGCTTCGGCACGACGACTACAATTGCGCGCTATGCGCCCAGGGCTATGAGGCATCCGTCGACGACCGCGTCGAGGTTTCTTTCACCGTCAGTCCTCGCGTCAGGCGTATCGCGGCGCATGATCCCAATACATTGTCGATCTGGGAATATAACCGCCAGATGTTCTGGAGCTCGGGGATGGACCTGAGCGAGGAATCGATCACGCGGCTGATCGATGAGGTTTCGCTCGAGGCGATCGAACTGCCGGCGGGCGAGAAGGCGGTGCTGTCGCTGCAACTGCCCAATCAGTTCGTGATCGTGTTCGAGCCGGTAACGCATTCGGCGCATTTTCTGGATATCCAGGGCGAGCCGACCCGCGAGCGCCAGCAGTTCTCCATCGTCTTCAACAAGCTGCACGCGCCGACCGGCACGACCGTGATGCGTCCCGGTCCGCTGCGTCTGTCTCTCGAAAACCAGACCGACCACCGGGTGCTTCCCGCGGTCTGGGTCGCCAACGACACGCTTCA
Source organism: Bradyrhizobium sp. SRL28 (assembly GCF_018596315.1). Lineage (GTDB taxonomy): Bacteria > Pseudomonadota > Alphaproteobacteria > Rhizobiales > Xanthobacteraceae > Bradyrhizobium. Next base: position 274,981 of record NZ_JAHEAG010000004.1, read on the forward strand.
TGAGCTGCTCGGCAAGCGCAAGCCGATCCTGACTGCCAAGCGGATGCTGTCCAACCAGACTTTTCGCGACGTCTTCAAGGCTGATAACCTCAACGTCGATCAGCGCCTGAAGATCACCTCGCTGACGTTCCTGTTCACCGACCTGAAAGGCTCTACCGCGCTCTATGAAAGGGTCGGCGATCTCGCCGCCTTCGATCTGGTGCGGGCGCATTTCCATGCGCTGCTCGAAATCATCGCCTCCGAGAAGGGCGCGGTCGTGAAGACGATCGGCGACGCCGTGATGGCCACTTTCATCAGGCCGGAACATGCGATCGTTGCGGGATTGCGCATGCGTGCGGCGATGGCCGCACTCAATGTCGAGCGCGGCAGGGAGGATCTGATCGTCAAGATCGGCATCCACGAAGGTCCGTGCCTTGCGGTGATGCTCAACGAGCGGCAGGATTATTTCGGCCAGACCGTCAATATCGCATCGCGCGTTCAGAGCCTGTCGACCTCGCAGGAAATCCACATCACCGGACCTGTGATCGAATCGCCGGCGGTCGCCACCATCCTTCAGAAAGAGGCGATCAGGCCGATCCAGAAGGAAGCCGCGCTGCGCGGCATCGCCGACAAGATGGTGGTGTACGAGATTCCGTGAGCGAGCCTGGCCTGGAAAACGAGTCAGTAATTTGAACTCGTCATGCCCGGCCTTGTGCCGGGCATCCACGTCTTTGCGACATCGAAGCAAGAAAGACGTGGATGGCCGGGACAAGCCCGGCCATGACGGAGAATGGATTGATGCTGCTCGCTAAGTTGTCAGGCGCGTGAAGCGTTATTCGATCACGATCTCGCCGGTCATGCCGAGTTCGGCGTGGGTCTTGCCATCGCTGGTCTTGATGTCGCAGCGCAGGTCGCTGGCACGGCCGGCTGCGATCGGCACCAGCCACCATTCGGCGGATTGTCCCGGATAGACCTCGATCTCGCGGATCGCGCCCTTGAATTCCGCGAGCGTCACGGCCTTGCCGTTCTGCTGCTGCGTCACCTGCACCTTGCGTGTGAACACCATCTGCGAGAACGCATGCGAGGTGAAGTAATGCGGATCGCTGCTCGTGTTGCGCAGGATCAGCTTGTAGAGCTTGCCGGTTTCAAACTTGAGCTGCTTCGGCCCGAATTCATGCTTGCCCGGCGAGCCGAGATCGACCGTCACCTCGATCGGCGTCTGCCGCGACAGGTCGCCTGCCGCCAGCGCAGCGCCCGAAGCGATTCCCAACACAACGGCCGCACCAAGTGCGAAGCGGAAGGAGGCCATGTTCGTTTCCTTTTGAAAATCGCTTTGGGGAACAACGAGTTCACCCCTAATGCAAATGCGAATGATTTGCAATTGGATATCGGCCTCACTGCCTGCGGCGAATCGCGCAGCCAGCCTCTGGCCGATAGGCCCGCGTCCTCAGAAGGCGGCAGGATTTCGCGCCCGCGGGGCTGGGATCCAACAGAAAGAAGGCTCAGCGGGTCGCTGCGACCGTTGCGGGCGCTGCCTGGGGTTTCGCGCAGATGTTGGCGTATATTCAACGTGACGTCGATTTAATCTGCCTGTGCCGTCAGGCAGGCATCGCATGGATTGCGGAGCCCAAATCTTCGACCCATATTCGCTGAACAGCTTCCCCGATTTTTGCAAGGTAGATCGATGCTCGACGGACTGCGCCAATTCATTGCCGACATCGTTGCGCCCAGTGCGGATACGGATCTCGCGTTCGACGATACCGGGTATCGCCTGGCGGCGACCGCGCTGCTGGTTCACGTCGTCTCGCTCGATGGCGAGCCGAGCGCGATCGAAAAGCGCAAATTGCACAGTCTGATCGAGAGCCGCTTCAAGCTCGATCCCGGTACGGCGGATCATTTGATTGCGCAGGCGACGCGGGCCGAAGGCGATGCGGTCGATCTCTATCATTTCACCAGCGTCATCATGCGTTCGGTGAACGAGGAGGGCCGGCTCCGCATCATCGAGATGATGTGGGAGCTGGTATACGCGGACGGCCAGGTCAGCGAGTTCGAGGATAACGTCGTTTGGCGCGCGGCTGATCTGCTCGGTATTTCATCGCGCGACCGCATCGATCTTAAGCACAAGGTGGCGGAGCAGCGGCAACAGGCCTCTTCCTCAGGCGCGCCGAAAGCCGAAGACGCGGCGATGTGACGATGAGCGGCGCAGCCACGCGTCATTGCAGATGACGAAACTTTAATGTGCTGCGCAATCGGTTGCGATAACGCGCGATAAGCCTGAAAAAATAGAGACTTCAGCGCGCGAGCACGCGCCTTCGCATGGCGCCATGTTTGGGGGATGGCTTGCGCCATACCGCGCGCCTATGCTCTCGTTCCCGTGCTGACGGCATAACCCAGACTTGATTTAAGAGCATTCAATCGTGACCGAGCGTGTGACGCTGATTACCGGTGCATCGGCGGGCATCGGCACCGAACTGGCGCGCGTTTTTGCATCAAAGGGTCATCGCGTGGCGCTGGTGGCGCGGCGCGCAGATCGCCTGGAAGCGCTGGCGGCTGAAATCACGGCTGCGGGCAGCGCGGCTCCGATCGTCATTCCCTGCGACCTCGTGCAGCCCGATGCTGGCGACAAGATCGCGGAAGCTCTGGCCGCGGCCGGCCTGGAAGTGGAATACGTCGTCAACAATGCCGGCTTCGGCCTGTTCGGCAGGGCGGTCCAGCGCGATCGCTCCGATCAGCTCGACATGATCGCCGTCAACATCCGCGCATTGACCGATCTGTCGCTGCGGTTCTCCGACCAGCTGATCCGCAACCGCGGCGGCTTGCTCAATGTCGGCTCGATCGCGGGCTTTTTGCCGGGCCCGGGAATGGCGGTCTATTACGCGACCAAGGCCTATGTGCTGTCGTTCACGGAGGCGATGCGCGCCGAGCTGGCGCCGCATGGCGTGCGTGTGACGGTGGTCTGCCCCGGTCCGGTGCCGTCGGAATTCCAGGCGCGCGCCGGGTTCAGGCCCGGTTTCGATTCGGTGGTTCTCAAGGTCTTGCCGGCCGACGTCGCGCAGCAGGCCTATCGCGGCCTGATGGCGAACAAGCGGGCAGTCATGCCCGGCCTCGGCATCAAGATCGTGCCGTTCCTGCTCCGGTTCTTCCCGCGCGGGTTTATCCTCGGCGCCGTCGGCCGCCTTCAGCTCCGCCAGCGCTGACAAAACAGCGTATTTTTGCGGGTGAAAGCGCGTGCGTGCCGGGTACGCGCGGCGGAGACCGCATCTGGCCCGCGACTTGCTTTTAGATTTTCGCGAGTGTGCGTGAACTCACGCCAAATTAATACTCACTTGGGTATGGTTTGGGTTTGAGGTGCCAGAGCAACGTCGATGTCGTTCCGGTCGAGCAAAGATGGCGAAAATATTCTGCCTTTTTCGGGCCGGAGGGCGGTTGCTCCCGCTGCCGCCTCGCTGCCGGTCCTGATCGTTCTGCATCAGGAGACGTCGACACCGGGCCGTGTCGGTAATGCGCTGCGGGCGCTCGGCTATCCCCTCGACATCCGGCGTCCGCGGTTCGGCGACGCGCTGCCGGAAACGCTGGACCAGCATGCCGGCGCGGTCATCTTCGGCGGCCCGATGAGCGCCAACGACTGCGACGACTATGTCCGCCGGGAAATCGACTGGATCGAAATCCCCTTGCGTGAGCAGCGGCCGTTTCTCGGCATTTGCCTGGGCGCGCAGATGCTTGCCAAACAATTGGGTGCGCAGGTCGCGCCGCATCATGAAGGCCGGGTCGAGGTCGGCTACTATCCGATCCGTCCGACGGAGGCTGGGCATGCGCTGTGCCCGGACTGGCCGGAGCGCGTCTATCATTGGCACGGCGAAGGATTTCAACTGCCGCATGGCGCAAAACTGCTCGCCGAAGGCGACGACTTTCCGGTGCAGGCGTATCAGCACGGTCATGCGTTCGGCTTCCAGTTTCATCCTGATGTGACCTACGCCATGATGCATCGCTGGACCACGCGCGGCTGCGTCCGCATGGATTCGCCGGGCGCGCAGCCGCGTCACCTTCACTTCGAAGGCCGCGCGGTGCACGACGTAATCGAGCGGGCGTGGTTGAAGAATTTCATTGCAGGCTGGATCGGGCGGGCGCCGCGCGCGGTCATGCTGGACGCCGCCGAATAGCCGCCACGCGGAATTTGCCCGCGCGTCCGAACGTCTTTCAAAATTTGGGGATGTGATAGTGTCGCTGCCTGAAGCCTGCGGATATCAGCGGGCGAATGGGAGACGACATGACCGGCGACGAATTCGCATCGCTGCTCAGTGATTCCACGCTGTCGGCGGAGTCAGGCGATGGCGTGCGCTTCGCCAGCCAAACGTCAATGACAAGAACAACAGGGAGGTCGCGATGAACTATCAGCATATTCTCTATGGGGTGAGCGACAAGATCGCGACCATCACCCTCAATCGTCCCGACCGCATGAATGCGTGGACGGCGACCATGGAGCGCGACGTGCGCCATGCGATGGAGGCCGCGGCCGGTGATGACAACGTCCGCGTCATCGTGCTCACCGGCGCCGGTCGCGCGTTCTGCGCAGGCGCCGATATGGAAGCCCTGCAGGCCATCGATCCCAGCGAGATCAGGCGCGGCGAAAGCACGCCGTCGTTCGACATGAACCGGCGGGCGGACTGGCAGACGCGCTACGCCTATTATCCGGCGATCCCGAAGCCCGTGATCGGCATGCTGAACGGCGCCACCGCCGGCATCGGCCTCGTCCATGCGCTGTATTGCGACCTGCGTTTTGCCGCCGACAACACCGTCTTCACCACCTCGTTCGCGCGCCGCGGGCTGATCGCCGAGCACGGCATCAGCTGGATGCTGCCGCGCATCGTCGGCCACGCCAACGCACTCGATTTGCTGATGTCGGCGCGGCGGGTGAGCAGCGAGGAGGCGCTGCGGATCGGGCTGGTCAACCGGCTCTATCCGTCGGATCAGTTGCGCGAGCAGACCTATGCCTATGCGCGGGATCTGGCCGATTTCGTCTCGCCGAGCGCGATTTCGGTGATCAAGCGCCAGCTCTACGACGTGCCGTTCCAGACGCTGGCGGAAGCCACCATCGACGCCAACCGCGAAATGCAGATCGCGCTGAAGGGGAGCGATTTCCGGGAGGGGGTGGCGAGTTTTGTGGAGAAGAGGGCGCCGAAGTTTACGGGGAAGTGAGGGGGAGATTGGGGTTGATTGCTTGCGGATCCAGCCCGTCGTCGCCCTTCGGGCTATGCCGGGCACGCTTCGTCCTTCGGACTTGCGTGGCTGCGCCACGCGTAGCCCGAAGGGCGAAGCGTGGTGGAGCCAGGCGGGATCGAACCGCCGACCTCGTCATTGCGAACGACGCGCTCTCCCAGCTGAGCTATGGCCCCGTCGCGGCCGCCTCGAAGTGACCCGAAGCGACCGACAATCGGCGCCATTTACAGTCCGGCCCAAGGCCAAGTCAAGAACGGTGCAAGAAACTTAAACGGCCGTTTTTGCCGTCCTTTTGCCGGGAACTTCCCTTGTTTGCGGGAGGATGAACCGATATCTAGCTGTTTATCCCTCCTCGTGAGCCCCCTCCACATGCGCGCTGTCCTCGATATCATCATCATCGTCCTTGACCTCTACGTCTGGCTTTTGATCGCTTCGGCCATCCTGTCCTGGCTGATCGCCTTCAATGTCGTGAACACGCGCAACCAGTTCGTCGCGGCGGTGGCCGAGTTCCTCTACCGGATCACCGAGCCCGCGCTGGCCCCGATCCGCCGGTTCATGCCCAATCTGGGCGGGCTCGATATCTCGCCGATCATCCTGATCCTGGTCATCATGTTCGTTCAGCGGGTGATCGCCTACTACGTCTATCCCAACGTCGTCTGATCGCGGGCGCCGGTCGCCAATGGATAGCTCATGGATCCCTGGCGCTATTCCACCGAGGGCATCAGTGTCGCGTTGCGGGTGACACCGCGCGGCGGCCGCGACGACATCGACGGCGTTGAAACGCTCGCCAACGGGCGCTCTGTGGTCAAGGTGCGCGTCCGCGCCATCGCCGAAGGTGGCGAGGCCAATCGTGCGGTAACCGAATTGCTGGCGAAAGTGCTTGGCGTGCCGAAGGCGAGGGTGAAGATTCTGTCGGGCGTGACCTCGCGCCTGAAGCAGGTCGCCGTCGGCGGCGATCCCAAAATTCTCGGCGAAACGCTTCGAAAAGCTGCAGCGTCCAAGCCGGAAAAGACGAAGGATTGAGATGACGGCACGCATTATCGACGGAAAAGTCATTGCGGCGGAGCTTCGCGCCCGGGTCGCGGAAGAGGTTGCGCGGGTCAAGCGCGAGCATCAGCTGACGCCGGGCCTTGCCGTGGTGCTGGTCGGCAACGACCCCGCCAGCGAGGTCTATGTTCGCAGCAAGCACACGCAGACGCAGGCGGCCGGCATGGCCTCGTTCGAGCACAAGCTGCCCGCCGATGTCGCGCAGGCCGATCTGCTGGCGCTGATCGCAAAGCTCAACGGCGATCCAGCCGTGCACGGCATTCTCGTGCAATTGCCGCTACCGAAATCGATTCATACCGAAACGGTCATCAACGCGATCGATCCCGCCAAGGATGTCGACGGCTTGCATCCCAACAATGCCGGCCGGTTGGCCGGCGGCTTTGCCGCGCTGTCGCCATGCACACCGCTCGGCTGCATCATCCTGACCAAGAGCGTGCATGCCTCGCTGGAAGGCATGAACGCGATCGTGATCGGCCGCTCCAACCTGGTCGGCCGCCCGCTGGTGCAATTGCTGCTCAATGAAAATGCCACGGTGACGATCGCGCACTCGCGCTCAAAGGATCTGCCGCAACTCTGCGCCCGCGCCGATCTGGTCTATGCCGCGGTCGGCAAGCCAGAGATGGTGCGCGCTGACTGGATCAAGCCGGGCGCCACGGTGATCGACGTTGGCATCAACCGCCTGCCGCTGGCCGACGGCAAGACGCGGCTGGTCGGCGACGTCGCGTTCAAGGAAGTGGCCGAAGTTGCCGGTGCGATCACGCCGGTGCCCGGCGGCGTCGGGCAGATGACGGTGGCGTGCCTGCTGGTAAATACGCTTCGGGCGGCTTGTGGGATTCACGGGTTGGCGAAGCCGGGGGTGTGAGCCTGCGCTCTCTCCACGTCATTGCAAGCCACCCGGTCGGCGCGAAGCGCCGCCGGATGACAGGCTCCGCGAAGCAATCCATCTGTCCCCGCGCTGAGGCGTGGATTGCTTCGCTTCGCTCGCAATGACGGCGGAGATAGCTATCCCGCCGCGTTCTCGATCAGCCGCCGATAGAACCTAATCATGTCCGCATAGCCCTCGACCGGAAGACGCTCATTGGTGCCGTGGAGCGCTTCAAATCTTCCGAATTGGCGCGCACCGGCGAGAAGCGGAAAATCTTGTCGGTGACATCTGTGTAGTGGCGCGAATCGGTGGCGGCGACCATAAGTCCGGGCGCGACGATCACGTCTGGAAAGATTTCCCTGATCGTGCAGTTGACGGACGCCCTGGTTGAGGCCGTGCCGCACTGTTCCAGTTGGCGGCGGTTGTCGCCATTTTCGCAGTCGAGCTAATTACAACTATTGATACAGGTGTGAACTGCTTTACACGCGATCGAGTTGCGGCGGCTTAACGTTCAAGAGCAGGGGCCACACAGCAACCTGTTGCGATGAAAGGATGCGTACAATGGCAACCGAAGCAGGAACCAAAATCCACGACACCTTGAACGCCCCGAATGACGCCGCCGCCAAGGCGGCAATCTCGCCACACGTGCCGCCCCCAAAGCAGGGGATGGCGGACCCAAGGTACGGGGTCGAGCAATGTTGCGTCCGCGAATTTTGGGCGGTGATTGAGCGCGATGCCACCTTGGTTCGTGGGCGTAATGTCTTACGCACCAGGAAGTTGGGTACTGGGATCTATGAGGTTTTCTTTACCGGCGACGTCAGCAATGGCGCTTTCGTTGCCACCATCGGCAGACCCGGGATCGCCACCGAGCCCCCCGGCGAGATCACTGTGGCGCTGCGCTGCTGCCCGGGCCTGGGTCTCTTCGAGCCCTTCGAAGGCGACAAGGGCGTGTGGATTCAAACATTTGATTCCGCCGGCAAGCCCAGCGACCGCTCGTTCCACTTGATCGTTCTGACGCACTAAACCGCTTGCCGCTGCAAGCCGTCGCGCCGTGACGCCCGGGAGGCAATTTTAGATTCTGGAACGACGGGCTTGCGGTGCCCGTCAGCGGCGGCGGGTCGGAGCGCCTCGGCGTGCGGGCTGTTCGTAATGTTGCGGATGATGCGGATCAGCCGGCGCATGGGGAACATCTCTAATCCCGATGGCGTAGGTGCGCCAGTTACCCCAGTGTCACTGCGAGGAGCATAGCGACGAAGCAATCCTTCTTTCTTTGGCGGGATGGATTGCTTCGCTTCGCTTGCAAAGACGGTGGAGATAGCTATCCCGCCGCGTTCTCGATCAGCCGGCGATAGAACCGGATCATGTCGGCATAGCCCTCGACTGGAAGGCGCTCATTGGTGCCGTGGAAGCGCTTCAAATCTTCCGAATTGGCGCGCACCGGCGAGAAGCGGAAAATCTTGTCGGTGACATCTGTGTAGTGGCGCGAATCGGTGGCGGCCACCATCAGGCCCGGTGCGACGATCACGTCCGGGTAGATTTCCCGGATGGTGCGATTGAGCATCTGGAACGATGGACTTGTGGTCGCCGTCACCGGCGGCGGATCGGTATTGCCGGGAAACGGTTTGATGGAAATACGGTCATTGGCGATCGTGCTTCTCACGTGGTCGATCACGCTCCCTTGCGTGTCGCCGGGGATCAGGCGGAAGTTGACGCTGGCTTCGGCATTGCCGGGCAGCACGTTGTCCTTGTCGCCGGCGTTGAAGATCGTCAGCGCCGTGGTGGTGCGCACCATTGCTTCCGTCGGCCCGCTTTTCTCGAACTCGCGCAGCAGCAGCGGCCTGAACAGCCAGAGGTTCGACAGCACCACGCGGTTGAAGCCGGACATCTCGGGCGCCAGCGTGTCGAACATCTCCGCGACCGTAGAGCGGATCTGCATCGGCAGGCGGCGATCTTCGAGCCGCGCCAGCGCTGCGCTCATCATGCCGATCGCGGTATCGCGCGGCGGCATCGACGAATGGCCGGGCGTCGCATGTGCATTCAGCACCAGCGTGGCATAGCCCTTTTCGGCGACGCCGATCAGCGCGGCCGGCTTGTCGAGGCCCTTCATGATGCCATCGGTGATCAACAGGCCCTCGTCGATCACGAAGTCGAGGCGGACGCCGCGCGAGGCGAGTAGCGCCGCGATCGATTTGGCGCCGGCGGTGCCCGCGGTCTCTTCGTCATGGCCGAAGGCGAAATAGATCGTGCGTTTGGGACGGAAGCCCGCCTTGGCCATGGCTTCGGCGGCCTCCAGCATGGAATAGAGATTGCCCTTGTCGTCCCAGGAGCCGCGGCCCCAGATGAAGCCGTCGGCTATCACACCGTCATAAGGCGGCTGTTGCCAATCCTTCTCGGTGCCCGGCGCCACCGGCACGACATCCTGATGCGCGAGGAATGCGATCGGCTGCGCCTTCGCCTCCGAGCCCTCCCAGGTGTAGAGCAGGCTGTAGCCGGCAACGATCTCGCGTTTGGCCGCGGCGTGAAATGCCGGAAAGCTCTTTTCGATATGCGCATGCATGCCGCGCAGGGCTTCGGCGTGCTGATCGGGCTTTTCGTAGCTTGAAATGGTCCGGAAGCGGATCGCTTCGGCCAGGCGCCTGGCTACCGCCGGTGCGTCGACCTCGGCGCGCGGCACCGCCGCCACCTGAAGCTGCCGCGAGCCATGGGTGAGGGTGTTGAATGCGAGAGCGCCGGCGAGGACGATGATAACGGCGATCGCGAGCAGCAGGACGTTGCGGATGATGCGAAGTACCCGGCGCATGGTGTTGCCCATCCTCGTCATGCCCGGCCTTGTGCCGGGCATCCACGTCTTAACAGTGTAGCGGCGCGGAAGACGTGGATGGCCGGGACAAGCCCGGCCATGACGGCAAATGTTTGTCTGCGCTGTACCTCGGCCTACTTCTTCTTCGCCCGTTCGATGCCTTCCAGGATCAGCCGGTGCGCGTCCTCGGCGCCGCCCCAGCGCAGCACCTTCACCCATTTGCCCTTCTCGAGATCCTTGTAGTGCTCGAAGAAGTGCTGGATCTGCTGCAGCGTGATATCGGGGAGGTCGCTGTAAGTTTTGACCTTGTCGTAGCGCTGGGTCAGCTTCGAAGACGGCACCGCTATGATCTTCTCGTCGCCGCCGGCCTCGTCTTCCATCAGCAGCACGCCGACGGGGCGCACGCTCATCACGGCACCCGGTACGATCGCGCGGGTGTTGGCGACCAAGACGTCGCAGGGGTCGCCGTCGCCGGACAGCGTATGCGGGATGAAGCCGTAATTGCCGGGGTAGCGCATCGCCGTATAGAGGAAGCGGTCGACCACCAGCGTGCCGGCCTCCTTGTCCATTTCATACTTGATCGGCTCGCCGCCAACGGGCACCTCGATGATGACGTTGACGTCGTGTGGCGGATTTACTCCGATCGGGATGGCGTCAATGCGCATAAGGGGCTCCGCTTGGCGTTAAGGGGCACGCCCGGAATCAGGCGTGCGTCAGGGTCCGTTTAGACCCGCAGCAGAGCAGGGAAAAGGCTGAATTCGAGCATGATCCGGAAAAGTGGGTACCGGTTTTCCGCAAAGATCATGCTCAAAACAAAGAGGTCTAACTTCAGTTGGACCAGGCGAAGGCGACTTTATCGAGCGATTTGGGCCCGAACTTCTCCGAGGAGCGCGCCACCATCCGGCCGCCGAGCGCGCGGTAGAATTCCGTCGCCGTGTCGTTGTCGGAGAGCGCCCAGATCACCATGCTCTTCAGTCCGCTCTGCATCAGGTCGCGCCGGGCAGCGGTGAAGAGGCGGCGGCCGAAGCCGAGGCCCTGGAATTCCGGCCGCAGATAGAGCTCGTAGATCTCGCCTTCGAAATGCAGGCTGCGGGCGCGGTTGCGGCCGTAATTGGCGTAGCCCGCGACCTTGTCGCCGAACACCAGCACGCTGACGCGGCTGCCCTTGCGGATCGCGCTGTCCCACCATTGCGGGCCGCGACGGTTGATGAGTTTTTCGAGCTCGGCGCCGGGAATGATGCCCTGATAGGCGGACCGCCAGGCTTCATCATGGGTAGACGCCACCGCGGCTGCGTCTGCAGCCTTGGCCGGTCGGACCTCGATCAGGGTTGTGCTCATGTCCTGATCAAAGCAAGTCGGCGGCCCGGCTTCAAGGTCCATCGTTAATTATCGGTTAACCTGTGGATTTTCTGCATCAGTTTTCTGTGCCTTTGTGCCGAAAGAGGACAGCGGTCCTGTCTTAACGGTATTTGCCGATGCCAAGGCGGCGAAATGGTTGTCAGAATCATCCAGGGAGCGCCTCGGCGAATTCCGTTCACGGAAAAATGCGCTGGATTTGATTCGCCGGCGGTATTCTGCTGGTGACTTCGAAAAATACGCCCGCCCTCGGCTGTGTCAGGCCCGTTCATGCATCCGCCAAACGTGCTTTTTGCGCTGGTTCTCGTTGCCGCGCTCGGTCTGAGGGCCGCATCCGCGCAGCCCGCACTTGGCGCGCAAGGTGCGGAAGGCGAGCCTCACCGGTTGCAGCAATGGCTGGTACCTTCGCCCGATCCTGCAACCCCGGCGCATGCGGTGCTGTTTCGGCCGCCCGGCGAGGGACCGTTTCCGCTTGCCGTGATCGCGCACGCCTCCACCCAGAACGTGCTGCGACGGGCGCAAATGCCGCAGCCCGAGTACCGAGCGCTCGCCGCCTGGCTGGTGGCGCGCGGCTTTGCCGTGCTGGTCCCCGAGCGTCCGGGCCATGGCGCGACGGGCGGAAAGTACCTCGAAGATCAGGGCGGCTGCGATGAAGCCGATTACGCCAGGTCCGGCCGTGTCACGGGGGATGAGATCGCCGCCGCCGTCGGCCTTCTGCGCAAGCAATCCTTCATCCACCCCGAGGGTACGGTCATGATCGGTCATTCGGCCGGTGGCTGGGGTGCACTGGCGCTGGCCGGCGAAGATCCGAAGAAAATTGCCGCCATCGTCGCGTTTGCGCCGGGACGCGGCGGGCATGCCAACGATTTTCCCAACCGGGTCTGCGCGCCGCATACGCTGATGGCCGCTGCGGGCGAGTTCGGCAAGGCCGCGCGCGTCAAGGTGACCTGGCTGGTGGCGGCCAATGACAGCTACTTTTCGCCCGCGTTCTCGCGCCAACTGGTCGCGGCGTTCCGCGGCGCCGGCGGCAAGGCCGATTTTCACGTGCTGCCGGCCCACGGCAGCGAAGGCCATTGGCTGGTGGAAACCGAGGGCGGTATAAAACTCGCCGGAGCCGAACTCGATCGCGCCTTGAAGGCGCGATCAGCAGCCTCGGCGAAGAAGCGATGACGCTGTATTTCCTCATCAAATACCTGCATGTGCTCGGCGCGATCGTCATTCTCGGCACCGGCACTGGTATCGCCTTCTTCATGCTGATGGCCCATCGCAGCCGGGACGTGGCCTTCATCGCACGCACGGCTGGGACCGTCGTGATCGCCGACATGTTGTTCACGCTGACGGCGGTGCTGCTGCAGCCGGTGAGTGGCGGCGCGCTGATGTGGTTGTCCTCCACCGCCTGGAGCGAGCGCTGGCTGATGACCTCGCTCGGGCTCTATGCGGTCGCGGGGCTGTTCTGGGTGCCGGTGATCTTCATGCAGATCGAAATGCGCGATCTCGCACGCAAGGCGGCTGAACAGAACCAGAAGTTGCCGCCGCGCTATTTCGCACTTTTCCACCGCTGGTTTCTGTTCGGGATTCCCGGTTTTGGTTCGGTCATGGCTATTCTCTGGCTGATGATCGCCAAACCGCTTTAGGCAGGCATGACCGCCGGTAACCGAAAAATCCTCGTGCTCGGCGCCTCCGGCCTGATCGGCCGCTTCGTGACCGACGATCTGCGCGTACGGGGATTTTCGGTAGTGGGCGTTGCCCGAAGATTATCCGCCTCGCAGAAGAGCGGCCCACTCGATCTCGAACTGCCTGTCATGTCGATGGAAGCCGCCGCGCTGGCGCGGCTGCTGCGCGATCACCGCATCGATGTCGTCGTCAATTGCCTGGGCGTGCTGCAGGACGGCCCCGGCAGCGACACCGCCGCCGTGCATCGCGATTTCGTCGTGCGGTTGTTGCAGGCGATCCGCGACAGCGACCGCGCGATCCGGCTGGTGCATATCTCGATTCCCGGCACGAGCGACAGCGACCGGACCGCCTTCAGCACCACCAAGCGCGAGGCCGAGCGGCTGATCGCGGAATCCAGTGTCGCGCACACGATCCTGCGGCCGGGCTTCGTCGTAGCCCTTGCCGCCTATGGCGGCAGCGCCATGGTGCGCTCACTGGCGGCATATCCGCTCGATCTCCCGGCCACTGAGCGGGCCGCGCCATTCCAGCCGGTCGCCATGGAGGACATTGCCGCGACCATCGCCTGGCTTGCCGCGCGCGATCCGTCTGAGGCGAACGCCGTGACATGGGATCTGATGCAGGAGCAGCCGGTCACGCTCGGCGACGTGATCGATCAATTCCGCGAGGTGTTCGGCACCGGGAGATGGTGGCGCATCGTCATGCCGACGTTCCTGCTCGATCTTGGCGCCAGGCTAGGCGACCTCACGAGCCTGCTTGGCTGGATGCCACCGATGCGAACCACCGCGATAGCGGAGCTGCGCCGCGGCGTGAACGGCGACCCCGCCGGCTGGATAGCCGCTACCGGCATCGTGCCGACGCGCATCGAACAGATGGCCGGAAAACGCTGGGCGACCATCCAGGACAAATGGTTTGCCCGGCTGTTCCCGATCAAGGCGCTTGTCATCGCAAGCCTCGTGCTGTTCTGGGTCGTCTCGGGCTTCATTGCGCTGGTAATTTCCTATGACGCGGCGGCCGGGATCCTGAGCAGTCGCGGTTTTCCGCCGTCGCTCATAGCCCCCATCACAATCGGCACCAGCCTGATGGATATGGGCATCGGTGTGCTGATTGCGTTCCGCCGCACCGCGGCATTTGGTCTGATCGCGGGCATCGTCGCGTCGCTCGGCTATATGATCGGCGCCGCGATCCTGACGCCGGACCTCTGGATCGAGCCGCTCGGCGCGCTGGTGAAGACCGGCCCCGCCATCGTGCTGATGCTGGTGGCGCTGCTGACCCTGGACAACCGATGACCTCAACCGAATGACCCGCTGGCCCGACGACGACGTGATCCTCTATGACGGCGTCTGCGTCTTCTGCTCGCGCTGGGTCCGCTTCGTCGCGACACGCGACACGGAACGCCGCTTCCGCTTCACCGCGATCCAGTCGTCCTACGGGACGCGGCTGGCGCAGGCTTTTGATATCGATCCAAATGATCCCGATACCAATGCCGTCGTGCATGGTGGGGTCGCGTATTTCAAATCCGATGCCGCGCTAGCGGTGTTGAGCTCACTGCCGGGCTGGCGATGGACCCGCGCGCTGTTCGTCGTCCCGAAGCCGCTGCGCGACGCCGTCTACAGCCTCGTCGCGCGAAATCGCTATCGTATTTTCGGGAAGTATGACGAATGCTTCGTGCCGGATGCGAGCATGAGGGCGCGGGTGATGGAGTAGGATTACGCCTTCACTTGAAAGATACTTCAAATGACAGAGGCTCAAGATGAGTGAATTTGTCCAGCGGAGGCGCTATCTGAGGACCACGAGCCCGCCCCATCTCTACTTTGCATGGGGTTGTTTTAGAGATTTTGTGTCTGGGTGCCCCTTGGCGACCCGACCAGTCCGATTTATCGGCCCGCAAGCGCCATCATCACTTCCGCCGCCGCCCGCTCCCCGCTGTCCCTCGCCCCATGCGCCGTCGAGAAAAACTCCGGCGAGGTCGCCTCTCCCGCAAAGAACAGTCGTCCATCGACCGGCGCGGCGAGCACCTCGCGATCCCCCGCATGTCCCGGCAGCGCATGCGAGTACGAACCGCGTGCAAACGGGTCGTGGGCCCAGCGCGATTCCGCAAGCGGCTTCAGCTTGCGGCGAAAATCGTTGCCGAGGATTGAGACGATCTCGTTGATGCTCTCGGCGGCGAGCGCGCCGGGGCCGGCGTCTTCCAGCGATTGCGCAAAACGGCCGCCGAAAAAACCTTCGATGCAGGGCTGGCCGAACGGGCGCAGATGATAGGTGCCCATTGCGGTGCGCATGGTGGCGGCGCGCAGATTGCCCTCTTTCGGCAGTGCCTCCGGCTCGTCCAGCGCCAGCGTTACCTTATCGGCAAGGCCGAGCGGCAGGCCGCGCGCGGCGTCGACTTTTGCCGGCAAGGGCGGATGAAAGCGGATGGCCTCGTCGCCGATCAGGTTGGTCGGCACGGTGACGATGACCCTGTCCGCGGTCAGCGTGCCCTGCGAGGTCTCGATACGGACGCGTTTTGCCGAATGATCGATTAGCGTCACCATGCAATTGAGCGCGAGCGGACATGTCGCGCCATAGGCGGCAATCAGCGTGCCGTAGCCACGGCGGATGCGCCAGTTGAGGTCGGTATCCTCATAGGCGTCCATATCGAGAAGAGAGACCTGATCCAACTCGCAGCCATTGATGTAGGTCGAGATGGCATCGATCATCGGGTTCCAGCGGTTGCCGGGCTCGAGGCAAACATTGGCGGGGCCGTCGCGGCCGCTCTGTTCGGCCTCTTGCGCGGCCTGCTCGGCACGATCGTAGAACGCGTTCATCGCGCGGATGAAGTCGTCGCGGTCGTCTTGCGGAAACGCCTTGCCATAGGCGCGCTCGCGCCAGGGCGGCAGCGACTTGTTGATTTCGAAATTCAGCTGTTCGGCAATTTTGACGAACGAGTTCTGGTCCGCCGAATGCAGCCAGCCGCAGCCGACGTCGAAGGTGACGTCGGGCGAGGCCATGATGGTGTGGGCCCGGCCGCCGACGCGGTCGCGCGCCTCCAACACGATGACGGAGAGACCGGAATTCTTTAACGCATTCGCGGCGCCGAGGCCGGCGGCGCCGGCACCGATGATGGCGACATCGACTGAGGAGGGGAGGGAGGACATGCCCTTGCCTCTAGCATGTTCGCCGCCGCGCCTGAAGCCACCCCACGCATACCCGTCATCACCCGCGAAAGCGGGTGATCCAGTATTGCAGAGACGTCAGTTATTGAATCGATGGGCCGCAGCGTACTGGATGCCCCGCCTTCGCGGGGCATGACAGGACTGTGAACCTACGCCACCGCTTCCTTGGCCTTTTCCGCGCGCTTGCGGTCGTTGGCGTCCAAAAACTTCTTGCGCAGGCGGATCGACTTCGGGGTCACCTCGACCAGCTCGTCGTCCTCGATATAGGCCAGCGCCTTTTCCAGCGTCATCCGGATCGGGGGCGTCAGGCGCACCGCTTCGTCCTTGGAGGTGGTGCGGATGTTGGTGAGCTGCTTGCCCTTGAGCACGTTGATCTCGAGGTCGTTGTCGCGGGTGTGCTCGCCGACGATCATGCCCTTGTAGACCTTCCAGCCTGGCTCGATCATCATCGGGCCGCGGTCTTCCAGTTTGAACATGGCGTAGGCTACCGCTTCGCCCTGATCGTTGGAGATCAGCACGCCGTTGCGGCGGCCCTGGATGTCGCCCTTGTAGTTGGCGTAGCCGTGGAACAGGCGGTTCATGATCGCGGTGCCGCGGGTGTCGGTGAGCAGTTCGCCCTGATAGCCGATCAGGCCGCGGGTCGGCGCGTAGAACACCAGCCGGAGGCGGTTGCCGCCGGAGGGGCGCATCTCGATCATCTCGGCCTTGCGTTCGCTCATCTTCTGTACGACGACGCCGGAGTGTTCCTCGTCGACGTCGATCACGACTTCCTCGATCGGCTCCTGCCACTGGCCGGTGGCTTCGTCCTTCTGCAGCACGACGCGCGGACGCGACACGGAAAGCTCAAAACCTTCGCGGCGCATGGTCTCGATCAGGATCGCAAGCTGCAATTCGCCGCGGCCCGACACTTCCATGGCATCCTTGTCGGTCGCCTCGACCACGCGCAGCGCGACATTGCCCTCGGCCTCGCGCAGCAGGCGGTCGCGGATCATGCGGGAGGTCACCTTGTCGCCTTCGGTGCCGGCGAGCGGCGAGTTGTTGACGATGAACGACATCGAAACCGTCGGCGGATCGATCGGCTGCGCCACCAGCGGCGTTTCGACCGACGGATCGCAGAAGGTGTCGGCGACGGTGCCCTTGGTGAGGCCCGCAATCGCAACGATGTCGCCGGCGTCGGCTTCTTCGAGCGGGGTGCGCTCGATGCCGCGGAAGGCGAGGATTTTCGTGATGCGGCCCTGTTCGATGGTCTTGCCGTCGGCGCCGAGCACCTTCACGGCCTGGTTCGGCTTGATTGAACCGGAAGTGATGCGGCCGGTGATGATGCGGCCGAGATAGGGGTTGGCTTCGAGGATGGTGCCGATCATCCGGAATGGGCCTTCCTCGACGCTCGGCGGCGCGACATGGCGCACGATCAGGTCGAACAGCGGCTGCATGCCGGCGTCGTGCGAGCCGTCCGGGCTGTCGGCCATCCAGCCCTGCTTGGCTGAGCCGTAGAGAATCGGGAAATCGAGCTGCTCCTCGCTGGCATCGAGCGCGGCGAACAGGTCGAACACTTCGTTGATGACTTCGGTCGGGCGCGCGTCGGGGCGGTCGACCTTGTTGATAACGACGATCGGCTTCAGCCCGACCTTGAGCGCCTTGGAGACCACGAATTTGGTTTGCGGCAGCGGACCTTCGGCGGCGTCCACCAGCACCAGCGCGCCATCCACCATGTTCAGGATGCGCTCGACCTCGCCGCCGAAATCGGCGTGGCCGGGGGTGTCGACGATGTTGATGCGGGTGTCCTTCCACTGCACCGAGGCGGCCTTGGCGAGAATGGTGATGCCGCGCTCGCGCTCCAGGTCGTTGGAGTCCATCGCGCGCTCGGTCACCTTCTGGTTCTCGCGATAGGTGCCGGATTGCTGCAGCAGGCGGTCGACGAGGGTGGTCTTGCCGTGGTCGACGTGGGCGATGATGGCGACGTTACGAAGGTTCATGGCTCTTCTTCTGGTCGTGCAAAGGTGGATGCGCGATCTCACCGGAAAACCGGGACCCACTTTTCCGGATCGCGCTTCTAAAACCTGGAATACTGGCGCGTGATGACGCTTCTTCGAATCGTCATCCCGCTCCGTCTATTTTGTTTGAGCATGATCTCCGGGCAAACGCGTACCGCGTTTGTCCCGAGGGAAAACCGGTACCACTTTTCCGGATCATGCTCCGGGGGCGCTTTCCCCCCAAAAAGGAAGCCCGGCCAAAAGGACCGGGCAATACCTTACGCGTTGCGGCGCAATATATTCAGAAAACGCCAAAAAACAATGGTTTG
Organism: Bradyrhizobium sp. SRL28; assembly: GCF_018596315.1. Lineage (GTDB taxonomy): Bacteria > Pseudomonadota > Alphaproteobacteria > Rhizobiales > Xanthobacteraceae > Bradyrhizobium. The sequence continues at coordinate 293,373 of NZ_JAHEAG010000004.1, forward strand.
TTTGGCATTTGGTTAGTCGATTTTGGGCATATGGCCCGCCTCAATTGCCCTTTTCGGGGTCGGGGTAGACACCCCGCAACACCTCCTCGAAATGGGCCTTGACCGCCTCATTGCACTGGCAGGACCGGTTTCGCATGGCATCCGGGTTACGGATCAGGATCGAGCCGCGCCGGGTCTCCAGCGTGCCTTCCGCCTTGAAGGTCTGGATGACCCGGCTGGTATAGGAGCGGCCGACCCCGAGCAGGGTCGCCAATTGCTCATGGGTGAGCGGCACGACCTCGTCGCCGTCGGCTCGTTCCATCGCCGAAATGATCCATTTCGCCGTGCGCTGCTCGATCGAATGGATGGCATTGCAGGCGGTTGACTGGAAGATCTGGGCCAGCATGCAGTCGGCGTAACGTGCGAAAATGTTGCTCAGCGTGCGTGATTTCGATTTCGCCGCGTCGAGCTTGCCGACCGGCAGCCGCACGAAGGGACCTGCGAATTTGACGGTGATGCGGGTATAGGCGGGGAGATAGCCCTGGCTGACGATGCCGCCGACGGCGCCTTCGCGGCCGATCAGGATAGTCTCGACATCGCGGCCGTCCTCGTTGGTCACCATGTAGGACACGAGGCTGGGACCGCAGGGGAAGTGCACGGTCTCGACGTGGTCGCCGGGGCTGTAGAGCAGATCGTTCGGCGCGGCGTCGGCCGGGATGAGGTGCGGTTCGATCAACGCAAAATCGGCGGCGCTCAATCGGCGCAGTAAATTGTTGAACGGCCGACCGCCGGCCGTATCTTCCTGTCGCAAAATCATTGAAGGTTCCTGCTCCCCGCTGGAGCACAATAATCGATCCAATCCAGGTTTATGTGTTCACTAGTGGACAGACGGTAGAACTAACTTGTGGTGGTTTCAGTTCCGGAACCGGCGATGCGCTTTCACGGGCGTCGGCTGGCCTTGCGCCTTCCGGGGCTTCGGCCCGGGCCTCTGATCAAATGCTGAACCTTGAACTGGCGAGAAACATGGAACCCGCCTCCGACGACGGCCTGCCCAACGATGTGCTGGTCGTCGAAGATGATCCAATCATCGCGCTCGATTTCGAAGACACGATTCTGGGGTTTGGCGTGAAGACGGTGCGGACCGCCGCGAACGTGGCCAAAGCGCTCGATATGATCGCCAACCGGCCTCCGCAATTCGCATTGCTCGATGTCAGCCTCATCCGCGAGAAGAGTTTTGCCGTGGCCGAACGGCTGGAGGCGCTCAAGATTCCATTTGCCTTCGTTACCGGCTATGGCGCCGACGCCCGGCTTCCGGCCGCATTCGCGACGAAGCCGCGGCTGCCCAAGCCCTATTCGACCGACGCGCTACAGGCGCTCTTGAAGAACGGCTACATCAGGCCCTGAGCGGTCGCGGCCGCAGCAGAGGCTACACGGGCTCAACTATAGGGGCTTGGGATCGAGCGTTGTCGACCACAGCGCCACGTCGGCGCGATCGCGCAGGGTCACCGTCATCTGCCCGCTGGCGCCGTCGATCCTGACGTGGCCGAAGAACTGCATCCCGGCGGATGGCGGCAGGTTCTGGTTGCCGGGCCCCGGCGCCTTGATGAACTTCAGTTCGGGTCCGAAGGTGTTGTCGAGATCGTTCGGGCCGAACGTGCCGGCATGCAGCGGCCCGGCGACGAACTCCCAGAACGGGTTGAATTCCCCAAACTGTGCCTTGTCGGGATTGTAGTAGTGCGCGGCCGCATAGTGCACGTCCGCCGTCAGCCACACGGTGTTGACGACGCCTGATGTCTTGATGAAGCGCAGGAGGTCGGCGATCTCCAGCTCACGGCCGCGCGGCGGCCCGTCGCCCTGCGCGAACGCTTCCGAGCCATTCTTGTTGGGCGCATCGTCATAGACGATGATGCTGAGCGGCATGTCGGATGCGATCACCTTCCAGGTGGCGCGCGAATTCAACAGCGCGCGTTTCAGCCAGGCCATCTGCGCCGGTCCGAGGAAGAAACTTTCGCGTCCGTAAGCCTCTTGCTGGTTCGCGCCATTGGGACCGCGATAGCTGCGCTCATCCAGCATGAACACGTCAAGATGCGGGCCGTAATTCAGCGTGCGATAGACCCGTCCCGGCTCCACGATGCTTTCGCGCATCGGATACATTTCGTGGAACGCGCGCGCCGCGCGGGCGGCGAGCAGGGCGATGTTGCGTTCCTTGTAGGACGCGGGCAATTCCTTCGACGGCGACCAGTTGTTGGTGACTTCGTGATCGTCCCACTGCACGAACACCGGCACCTCGGCGTTGAACGCGCGCAAATGCTCGTCCATGAAATTATACTTGTGCGCGGCGCGGAATTCGTCGAGCGTTTCGGCGACCTTTGACTTCTCTGGCGTCGTCACATTCTTCCAGATCCTGCCGTCGGGAAGCGTCACCTCGCTCTTGATGGGTCCGTCGGCATAGACGGTGTCGCCGGAGTGCAGCAGGAAATCCGGGCGGTGCTTGCGCATGGTGGCGAAGGTGAGCATGCCGCCATCATCAGGGTTGATGCCCCAGCCCTGTCCGGCAACGTCGCCGCCCCAGACGAAACTGACGTCGCGGCGATCGCCAGGGGCGGTGCGGAAGCGTCCGACCACGGGCTCGCTTTCGATGCCGATATGCGCGAGGTCGCGAAACCGGACGCGGTAGAAAATCTCCTGCCCGGCAGGCAGGTTCTCCAGCAGTATTTTCGCGGTGAAGTCGCTTTCGGGCAGGGCTGCGATCGGCGGCAACGCCGTCACACTGGCAAAGGATTCCGTGGTGGCGACTTCGATCAGCATTTGCGAGGGGCGGTCAGCGCGCGCCCATACCACGCCGCCGTCAGCGCCGACATCGCCGGATTGCACGCCGGAGGTCACGACCGGCCTGTCGGCGGCGCGGCTGAGATAGGGCACTGCAAGGGCGCTGATGGCGCCGGCACCTGCGGTGGAGAGAAAACGCCGCCGGGAAAGTCCGCGCGTAATCCTGAACGTCATGCGAACTCCCTTCGGTCCGGTGCGAGCATGCAATGCCGGCCTCGCCAGACCTAGAAAGAAATGATGACGGTTCGATTACCGAATTTGCAGGTCAGGCGTTGCCGGCCGCGCGAAATTGCGCGCTCGCCCGTTGCAGGTTTTGCGGCATGCTCATCAAGAGCGCCTTGCGATCGGCTACCGCGTTGTGGAATTGCTCGATCGCGATGTTGAACGCGGTCAACGTGCCTTCCTCGATCGCGCCGTGCTCGAAGCATTGCAGCGTATCGCGCAGGATGGCGTCCGCTTCGGACTGCATCTGGTCGAGTTCTTCCATCGAATCGCTTTGGCGGGCGGCGGTGAGCATGTCGAGAAGCCGGTCGCGTTGCGAGGTGTTGACGCTGCGATCATCCTTCTTGAGATATCCGGCGAACCAGGCGCCGGCGGAACCCATCGCCGACAGCGCCATCAAGGCCCACCAGATGTAATCGCTGTAGCGGTCGAGGAAGGTCTTTTCCTCGCCGTCGACAAAGGCGGCGGCGCCGGGATGAACGGGGATCGTGGCGTCCTTGTCGGTATCGGGCGTCTCGATCTTGGCGGCCAGCGGAAATTCGTTCTTCAGCGTCTGGCGGATCGCAAACAACTGCCGCGTAAAGATCGCGATGGTCGATTCCGCAACACCTCGGCGTGCCACGATGTGGTGCGAGAAGCTGATCGTCTTGATCTCTTCCTCGGGCCGGCCCGGCGCGCCCCCAAATGTTCCGGCCGGGATGTCGGAGGCCTCGTAGGCGGGATGATTCTGCGCAATTGCCTCGGCCGAATCGATCGCAAGGAATTTCGGCGAGCCGCCGTCGCGCACGGATGCTGTGATCGCGTCCGCCGTGATCTTGCTGTTGACCGGGCCGGCGGCGAGATAGGCGTCCGCCTTCTGGTTACGAATGGCCTCGGCCGCCTCGTTGGCGGGGAACTGGATGATCTCGACCTTTGCCGGATCGACGCCGTATTGCCGCAAGATCACCTTGAGCAGATTGACGTTGGCCTGGGTGCGGCCGACGACGCCGATGCGGTGCCCGGTGAGCTGGCCGATTTTCGTGATGGCGGGCGCGGCCTTCTTTCCCTTGATCTTGGCCGCAGGCGGCACCCACAGCACCACGACGTTCTTGCGCAGCGTCGCCACGGCCTGCGCATTCTTCGGCACATCGAGGTCGCCCCTGATGATGGCGAGATCGGCTTTGCCCTCGCCGAGCAGGTTGGCGCTCGCCAGCGCGCCATCGGTTTGCACCGGGCGCAACCGGACCACGCTGTTGCGCTGGGTGTTGAAGGCCTGCGTCAGATTCTGAACGACTTTGAGGTCGTCGCTGTTCGCCGGGCCGACGGCGATCCGCAACGTCACTGGCCGCATGGCAAAGTAATAGCCGGCAACCAGCGCGCCGACGATGGCCAGCACGCCGGCCAGCGTGACGAATGTCAGCCGTTGTTTCGCTGAGCGGGGCGAGGGTGGGGCCGGCTTTTCCGAAGGGAGGGGGCCGTCGCTCATCAATCCCTGGATTGTTCGTTGGAGGTGCAATTTCATGCCGCCGGCACACTTACACGCGTACTCTAGCAAATTTCCCGCTTAACCATTGTTACATCTCCGTCATGGTTACCGGCGCTCCAAACCGCCATTGGGCCCCGTTACTGCCCATTTTTGGCAGGGATCCCCGATGCGGCCTTCGGTGTTAGAGTAGAGGCTATCTGAAACGGGAGGCGATCATGGCGGAACGGCTGTCGGCGGAGGCGCGGAAATCGGCGCTGGCGGAACTTCCCGGCTGGTCCGAGACGTCCGGACGCGAGGCGATTGCGCGGACCTTCACCTTCAAGGACTTCAACGAAGCCTTCGGATTCATGTCCCGCGCCGCCCTGGTGGCGGAAAAGAACGACCATCATCCGGAATGGAAGAACGTCTACAAGACGGTGGAAGTCGTGCTGGCGACCCACGACGCCGGCGGCGTCACCCGGCTCGATATCGATCTGGCCAAGGCGATGAATGCGATCGCGAGGCAATTGGGCGTCACCTGAGTTCGTGCACCCACGATCTTGCGAGGTGGGGCGGACATCCCCAATTCTTGAAGCATATATCGGCCGCGGCGATCTGCCGCGCCGGGTTCCGAGGAGCGCCGCGATGGCATCGTCCGATCACACCGTGGGTTTCGAGCCGGCCGACCGGCTGGCGCAGGACCGTGAAAGCGTGCGTCGGCGCTTCTGGATCAAGTTCAAGCAGGTGGTGGCGCAGCTTCCCTTCGCCGAAGACCTGCTCGCAGCCTATTACTGTGCGTTCGACAAGGAGACGCCGCGTCACGTGCAGGCGGGGCTGCTCGGCGCCGTCGCCTATTTCATCCTGCCGTTCGATTTCATGCCGGACATGCTGCCGTTGCTCGGCTTTACCGACGATGCCGCTGTCCTGGCCACCGCCATCCGCATGGTCGCGAGCCACATCACGCAGGAGCATCGTGATGCCGCCCGTGCTGCGCTGAAGCGCGGGATCGACACCGCTGAAGTGACGGATTGAATAGCCAAGAGCTTGAATAGCCAAGAGCCCCGCTCCGATGTGAATCGGAACGGGGCTCTGGATTTTCGATTTGACGCGTTTTTCTCTAGCGCTGCGCCGGTGATTGAGCCTGCGCTCTTGCGCTTCGCTCGGCTTCCCAGGCCTGGAATTGCTTGAACAAGGTTTCCTTGTCCGAGTCATTCTTGACGTTTGCGGCGGTCGCCGGGCTCTGTTTCAGGAATTCATCGAACCTGGCGCGGGACACGGCCTCGACGTTGTGGGTCTTGAGCCATTGCTCGGCGACCGGCAGTCGCTGCCAATCGGGCAACGGCGCCGACAGCGAGACCTCCTTCCACTTCGGGTGGAACGGCGGGTTCTGGAACGTCGGAAACTTCGTGAAGAAGGCGTCCACGAATTGGGCCAGCTTGCGATAGCGGTCGGTGTTGGGCGCCCAATTGTAGGCGGCGAGCACCGCAGGCACGGCGATGGTATCGACCTTGCCCCCTTCCGCGATCAGGTTGGGATAATCCTTCGACGTAAGGGTCGCGGGCAGATAGTCGGTCTGCAGCGGCTTCGAATAGTCGACCGGAACCAGATGGAAGCGGTCGTCCTTGAACCCTGCGACGGATTTATACGGTTTGCCGCCGACGGCAATCACGGCGTCGATCTCGCCTGCCCTCATCTTCTCCATCGCGATGCGCTGTTCGAGATAGAGGAAGGTAGGCTTGATGCCGAGCCGCTCGAACACGATCGCCGCGGTGACGAAGGTGCCGCCGTTGGGAAGATCGACGCTGACCTTCTTGCCGTTGAGCTGGCTGATGTTGGTGACCGATTTCGAGGCGAGGACGTACATCTCTTCATTGTAAAGCTTGGTCACATAGGTGAACTGCTTCTTGATGTCCTTCGCAAAACCCTTCTTCTCGAGATAGTCCAGCGTATCGGCTCGCACGATGCCGAGGTCGACGCCCTGCAGGAACAGGATGTCGGCGACGCTCTGCACCGAGCCGCGCCCGACGATCGGAAGTACGCGTAACTTGTTTCCGTCGTCGAGCACGGAAGCGAGGTCAGCACCGAATTGCACATAGGTGCCGCCGATCGTTCCCGAGATCAGCGTGACTGTGTTGGCGTTCAGCGCCTGCTTGGTGGCGACTGAGCCGAACTGAAAAATGGCCTTCAGGCTTTCGCTGACCTTGGCCGGATCGTATTCCGTTTCTGCGGCCTTCGCCGCCGTATTGCTGCATGCCACTGTCATGGCAAGCAATGCCATTCCCAGTAAGTGTCGCATTGGGTTCCTTTTGCGCTGGTCTTGAGTAATTAACTAGTTCTGCAATTGGCCGAGCCGCCGTTTTGCATCGGCCGAACCGAGCTGGGCTGCCTTCTGATACCAAACCTTCGCCGCCGCTGGGTCGGGTGTGACACTCCGCAAATCCTGGCTGCCCAGCACCTGCGGATCATACGTTCCTGCCAGCATCAGCGCAGCTTCCGCCTCCTGCGCGTCCGCGGCCCGTTCGAGCAGCAGCCGGGCCGAGGTGATGTCGCCGATAGCGAGCAGGCTCTTCGCCCGCTTCAGCAGCACTGCAAGCTCGTCCGGATCGATGCGTCGCGTCGGAGCCGCCTCACGCGGCGCCGGAACGGGCTCACGAACGGCCGGAGCAGTCGCGATCACCGGGGCCGTCGGATTAATCGAAGCGACGACTTCTCGAGACGCTTCGCGCGCCACCGGCTCAGGTACCGCGACCTTGCCCTTGAGTGCGCTTTGATACGCGGCGGCAATTTCGTCGCGCGACGGCGATGCCGATGCCAGCGCGGTGTTGGGTGACGTACGGCGCGCGGCCGCAACCTCCGCACCGGTCGGTTCGGCGGCCAGCGGCGGCGCGGCAATGCGCTGCGGCAGCTCAGGTTCCGGCACCGCTGCGGCAAGCTGGGCAGCCGGTGGGCTGCCACCGCCGCCACCGCCGAGCGAGGCGTTGAAGATGACGGCACGCGTCGAGTCGATGGAAAACAGCGCGAGAACGGCGGCTATCGCCGACACCACCACGCAGCCGGTTACGATGCGTCCCGCGCGCGCTTTCTTCAGCCCGCCGCTGCCGAACCTTCGGTCGCCGCCCGCGAAAGCATATTCGGAAAGCTGCTGATGGTGCTCCTCCTCGTAATTGGAGAGGAAAAGCGGCACCGGCTCGTGTGGCGGCAGCTCCTCCGGCAGTACATCCGTCTGCTCAAACGACGCATCCCTCCGATCGAACGACAGCGCGAACGGCTGCTCGTATTGGGGTTGCTCGTATCGGGATTGCTCTAGCCGGGGTTGCTCATACCGGAGTGGCTCGTACCTGGATTGATCGGCCTCATACAACCGAGGATCGCTGATCGCTTCGTCGAACCGGTCGAACGGATCTCTTGACTGAGCCGGTCTGGTATTCTCCGCCATGGTGATGTTCCCCACTCCACTGAACGCAACGACGGGCGTCCCCTGCACCTACTTCTTGCTCTTGTCGACGTACAGGAGCTCCTTAACTGATGGTTAAAATCGCACACGGAATGGGCTCAAAAAACGGCGGCGGGCGATGCGAATGGGGAGATATCTTGGTATGATTGAGGCAGAGAGGTGGCATAACGGGCTTTGAGGGCACAGATTGTTACCGAAAAACCATATCGGTGACATGAGTTTATCTAGATGGGATAACAAATGCGTGTGCCGGTTCCGCGCATCGCACGGGCCGTTTGCGCTTCTTCAAGTGGACGGGATCCGGTGCCTCCGCTCAGGGATGCAGGATCACCTTGCCCATCGCCTTGCGGCCGGCGAGTACCTTCAGCGCTTCGGCGGTTTGCGCCAGCGGAAAGGTGCGGTCGACATGCGAGGAGATCTTGCCTTCCGCGGTCCACTTCACGAGCTTTTCCAAGTTGGCGCGGTTCTTCTCCGGATTGACCCTGGTCCACGCGCCCCAGAACACGCCGCGGATATCGCAGCCCTTGAGCAGCGCGAGGTTGAGCGGCATCTTCGGGATGTCGCCCGCGGCAAAGCCGATCACCAGGAAGCGGCCTTCCCAGGCGATCGAGCGCAAGGCGGCCTCGGCGTAAGTGCCGCCGACCGGATCGAAGATGATGTCGACGCCCTTGCCACCGGTGAGCCGACGCAAGCCCTCTTTCAGGTCTTCCTTGCTGTAGTTCAGCGTGAGTTCGGCGCCATGGGCTTTGGCGAATTCGAGTTTCTCGTCCGATGACGCGCAGGCGATCACCTTCAGCCCCATCAGCTTGCCGAGTTCGCAGGCCGCAAGTCCGGTGCCGCCGGCAGCACCGAGTACGGCAAGCGTCTCACCCGGCTTCGGGCTGGCGCGATCTTCCAGCGCATGCAGCGCCGTGCCGTAGATGATGATGATGCCGGCGGCGCGATCGAAATCCAGATTGTCGGGAATTTTCACAATAGAGTTCGCGGGCAGCGCGATCTTTTCGCGCGCGCCGTTATGGCCGCATGACGCCACCACGCGGTCGCCAACCTTCAGGTCGGTGACCCCTGCGCCGACGCTTTCGATCACGCCGGCAACCTCGGCGGCCGGCGAAAACGGGAACGGCGGCTTGATCTGGTACTTGCCCTGGATCATCAGGATGTCGAAGAAATTCAGCGCCGCGGCCTTGATCGCAATCACGGCCTGTCCCGGTTCGGCCACCGGATCGGGCACGTCGGCCAGCACGAGGTCGTCGGGTTGGCAGTATTGCGAGCAGAGAATGGCTTTCATGGGCGCACCTGATTTTCGGACCGGGAAAGATAGAGGCTGGATGCTTCTTGCCGGATTTGAAGGCAGGCTACAATCCGATTCAGGCGCATGACCTTATGGTGATCGAAGGGGATTCAAACGATATTTGAAAAGGGCTTGCTGGCGGGAAAGCGGATATTGGTCACTGGCGGCGGTTCGGGTCTCGGGGCTGTGATGGGACACCGCTTCGTCGAGCTCGGCGCCGAGCTGATCATTTGCGGCCGGCGGCTGGAATTGCTGGAGGCGACGGCCGCGCGGATGCGCGGCGAACTCGGCGGCAAGGTCGGCGTGATCGGCTGCGATATCCGCGATGGGGCTGCGGTCGATGCCATGATGGAAGGGATATGGCGCGAGGCGCCGCTCGATGTGCTGGTCAATAATGCTGCCGCGACATTCATCGCGCAGACCGAACATCTGTCGTCGCGGGCGGCGGACGCGATCCTGGCGCCGACACTGCACGGTACAATGTATTGCACGCTCGCCGCGGGCAGGCGATGGATCGACGGCAAGCATAGAGGCGTGGTGCTGAGCATTCTCTCGACCTCGACGATCACCGGCCGCGCTTTCACGGTGCCTTCGGCGATGGCGAAATCCGCCGTGCTCGCGATGACCAGGAGCCTTGCCGTGGAATGGGGACCCAAGGGTGTGCGCACGGTTGCGATCGCGCCCGGCGCGTTTCCGACGCCGGGCGCTTCGGGACAGCTCCGCCCCGAGGGCCGCGATGAAAGCTGGGCGCAACGCAATCCGCTCGGCCGCGCCGGCGAGCATGGCGAACTTGCTGACCTGGCGAGCTTTCTGATTTCGGACCAGGCCGGTTATATTAATGGTGAGATGGTGGTGCAGGATGGCGGCGCCCATTTGCGCAGTTCCGGCGCCGAGGATCTGTTGCAATGGACCGATGCGCAGTGGCAAAAGCAGCGCGAGCGCCGTCCCAAGGGCTAAAACCGAAGCCTGCGTTTGATTCGCTTTGGGGATCTGGGACGAAGCGTCGCCACGGCGGTGAGCAACGTCGTAACTGCCTTCCCAAAAAAGCATTTCCCGGCTATCCATCCCCGGCGGCGCGAAGCGCTCTCGGGCCATCTTGCAGTCACAATGATGAGGGAACCAGTTGTCCGTGTTGCGAATACTGACATTTCTGGTTGCGATTGCGGCGTTGTGTGGGGCGGCATCCCTCGCACAAGCACAGAGCGCTGCTCCGAAGGGCGCCAAGGATTCGGCGAAGGAAGCGGCCAAGCCCGCGCCTGCACCCGCGGCAAAGCCTGGGGCCAAACCTGCGGAACCGGCTGCTGCTGGCGGTGCGGAACCCACCTTGATCGGACAGTACGGTACCTGGGGCGCCTACACCGCGACGCCGGCCGGCAGGAAGGTTTGCTTCGCGCTGGCGAAGCCATCGTCATCCAAAACCAATCCGCCGAATCGTCCGCGCGATCCCGCCTACGCTTTCGTCTCGACGCGTCCGGCAGAAAAAGTCGTCAACGAAGTTTCGATCATGATCGGATACGCGCTGAAACCGGGCTCGGAATCCTCTCTCGAGGTCGGCGGTTCGTCCTTTGCGATGTATACCCAAGGCGACGGGCTCTGGATCAAGAACGCCGCGGAGGAAGAGCAGATGGTCAACGCCATGCGCAAATCCGCCGAAGTCACCGTCAAGGGCATCTCCGCCAAGGGCACCGAGACCACGGACGTGTTCTCGCTGAAGGGCCTGGCCCAGGCGCTCGACCGGCTGGCGCAGGATTGCAAGCGCTAGGCGGCTTTTAAGCCCAGAATGACGTTGTTTACGGGGCCTGGAAGGCCTATTTGAGTGTCCTCGTAGGGTGGGCAAAGGCGCAACGCGCCGTGCCCACCATTAACGTTTGTGGTGGGCACGCTTCGCTTTGCCCACCCACGCTCTCTCTAGAACAGAAATCCGATGACCTCAGTTTCGACCGTGACGAATTCTACGCCGACGGTGGCCGTGGCTCCCCTCGAGAAGGTTCCGCTCGAAACCTACGTGCCGCCGGCAAAACCTTCGCTGATCGGCCTGTCGCGCGCCGAGATCGCCGGCCGGCTGGGCGAGATCGGCGTTGCGCCCGCGCAGCGCAAGATGCGCACGCAGCAGCTCTGGCACTGGATGTATGTCCGCGGGGCCAAGGCGTTCGATGAGATGACGAGCATCTCGAAGGAAATGCGTGCGCAGCTGGAGCAGCATTTTACCGTCGATCGCCCCGAAGTGGTCGCAGAGCAGGTTTCCAACGACGGCACCCGCAAATGGCTGTTGCGCCTGCCGAGCGGTGACGCGTTCCAGAAGGCGCATGAGGTCGAGTGCGTCTACATCCCGGAAACCGATCGCGGCACGCTGTGCGTTTCCTCGCAGGTCGGCTGCACGCTGAACTGCTCGTTCTGCCACACCGGCACGCAGCGGCTGGTGCGCAATCTCACGGCCGGCGAAATCGTCGGCCAGATCATGGTGGCGCGTGATCGCCTCAACGACTGGGCCGATCGCGAGACGCCGACCGGCAGCCGCCTCGTCACCAATGTCGTCATGATGGGGATGGGCGAGCCGCTGTATAATTTCGACGCGGTGCGCGATGCGCTGCTGATTGTTGCAGATAACGAAGGCATCGGCATTTCCCGCCGCCGCATCACGCTGTCGACCTCGGGCGTGGTGCCGAACATCATCCGCACCGGCGACGAAATCGGCGTCATGCTGGCGATCTCGCTGCATGCCGTGCGTGATGAATTGCGCAACGAGCTGGTGCCGCTGAACCGCAAATATCCGATTCAACAATTGCTGCAGGCCTGCCGCGATTATCCGGGCTCGTCGAACGCGCGGCGCATCACCTTCGAATATGTGATGCTCAAGGGCATCAACGATTCCATGGATGACGCCAAGCTGCTGGTGAAGCTGCTCAAGGGCATTCCGGCCAAGATCAATCTGATTCCGTTCAACCCGTGGCCGGGCACAACGTATGAGTGCTCGGACTGGGAGCAGATCGAAAAGTTCTCCGAATACATCTTCAATGCGGGCTACTCCTCGCCGGTGCGGACCCCGCGCGGCCGCGACATTCTCGCCGCCTGCGGTCAGTTGAAGTCGGAGACCGAAAAACTGTCCGCGCGCGAGCGCCAGGCGCTGCGCGCCATGGCGATGACGGATTGAGTGAAATGACGCGCTGCATGCTATGCGTCATTGCGAGCGAAGCGAAGCAATCCATCTCCCCGCTTGCCGAGAGATGGATTGCTTCGTCGCTTCGCTCCCTTGCGCAAACGCTTCGCGTTTGTCGCAGGCAATGACGGTGTGCGAGCATGCCCCTGATCGGCCGCCTCTTCGTCGTTTTCTTTGCCTTCCTCGCCGCCTGCTTCGTGGCGGGGATGATCGTAGTTGGTGCCGTGCTGTATCCCGAGATCAGCGATCTCGGCGGCGCGCCGATCGACCAGAGCGCCATCAATGTCGTGCTCGGCTTCGGCTTCATCTTCCTGTCCGGCTTTGCGCTGCCGCCGGCGCTGATTGTGGTGCTGATTACCGAAGCTTTCTACATCCGCAGCATCCTGGCCTACGCGATCGGCGGCGCGCTCGTCGGCGCGGCCTGCTATCTCGGCCTTATTCCGTTCGATCCGCAGACCATGCAGTTCGACGGCATCGTGCGCCGCCACCTCGAAATCATGACCGGCGCGGGCATCGTGGCCGGCCTCGTCTACTGGATGATCGCGGGCCGATCCGCCGGCGCCTGGCGCGAACCGCGGCCTCCGCTGCGGCCACCGCCACCATTGCCTTCGCACTCGCGGCCGCAGGCGTGACGGGGGTTTTCATCCCCAACCGCCTCGGCTAAACCCCGCGCCATGAACCGGACCGGACTTGTAATCGCGTTGGGCTTATCGCTCGTCATCGGACTGCTGTTCGGGATTTTCCCCGAACTCGACCTGAAACTGGCGGCGTTGTTCTACGATTCCACGAGCACATCGTTTCCGCTGAAGCAGAACGAGCTTGCCGGCTTCGCGCGCGATGCCGCGATGTGGATTGCCTGGGCGCTGGCGCTGCCGGCGCTGATTGCCATCGCAGGAAAGCTGCTGCGGCCCGACCGGCCGATGCTGGTTCCGGGACGCGCGGCGGTGTTTCTGCTGGTCACCATCCTGCTCTCCGCGGTCGTGCTGACCAATCTCACCTTCAAGAGCTACTGGGGACGGCCGCGGCCGGTGATGGTGACGGAGTTCAACGGCCCCTGGCAGTTCGTGCCGTGGTGGGACCCGCGCGGGGAGTGCGGGCGCAACTGCTCGTTCTTCTCCGGCGAGGGCGCCACCGCGTTCTGGGCTTACGCGCCCGCGGCGTTGACCCCGCCGGCGTGGCGGCCTTTGGCCTACGTGGCGGCAACCGTGTTCGGGGTCGTCACCAGCGGGCTGCGGATGGCGTTCGGCGGGCATTTCTTTACCGACGTCGCCGCCGCGGGCCTGGTGAGCTTTTTCGTGATCTGGCTCTGCCATGCCTGGATTTACCGCTGGCCGTCGACCCGGCGGTCAGATGAGCAAATTGAGGCCGCGCTGGCGCGTTGGGGCTGGCCCGGCTACCGGCTGTTGCAGCGCTGGCGCGGGCGCGAAGTCGGGTAATCCGGTCTTAGCCGCCAAGAGCAATTAAAAAGGGCCATTAAACGCGTGCCCATCCGCGCGAAATTTGTTATTCGCGCCCTAAAAGCCGACATCCGCCATTTCGACCGATTGGAAGCTCGATGAGTACGATTCTGAAAAGCCTGCCCAAGGGGGAAAAAGTCGGCATCGCTTTCTCGGGCGGTCTCGACACCAGCGCGGCGCTGCTCTGGATGAAGCAAAAGGGCGCGCGCGTCTTTGCCTATACCGCCAATCTCGGCCAGCCTGACGAAGCCGACTACGACGAGATTCCGCGTAAGGCACTGGAGTTCGGCGGCGAAAAAGCCCGGCTGGTGGATTGCCGCACGCAACTGGTTCACGAAGGTATCGCCGCCATCCAGTCCGGCGCCTTCCACGTCTCTACCGGCGGCATCGCCTACTTCAACACCACGCCGCTCGGCCGCGCCGTGACCGGCACGATGCTGGTCGCGGCCATGAAGGAGGACGGCGTCAACATCTGGGGCGATGGCTCCACCTACAAGGGCAACGATATCGAGCGGTTCTACCGCTACGGCCTGCTGACCAATCCGAGCTTGCGGATCTACAAGCCCTGGCTCGACCAGCTGTTCATCGACGAACTGGGCGGGCGTGCGGAAATGTCGGCGTTCATGACCGCCAATGGCTTCGCCTACAAGATGAGCGCCGAGAAGGCCTACTCGACCGACAGCAATCTCCTCGGCGCCACCCACGAGGCCAAGGATCTCGAGCGCCTCGACAGCGGCATCAAGATCGTCAATCCGATCATGGGCGTGCCGTTCTGGCGCGACGACTGTGTCGTCAAGGCCGAAAAGGTCGTCGTGCGTTTTGAGGAAGGCCAGCCGGTCGCGCTGAACGGCCAGACGTTCACCGACCCGGTCGCGTTGTTCCTCGAGGCCAATGCCATCGGCGGCCGGCATGGCCTTGGCATGAGCGACCAGATCGAGAACCGGATCATCGAAGCCAAGAGCCGCGGCATCTATGAGGCTCCCGGCATGGCGCTGCTGCACATCGCCTACGAACGCCTCGTCACCGGCATCCACAACGAGGATACCATCGAGCAATACCGCATCAGCGGCATGCGACTTGGCCGGCTGCTCTATCAGGGGCGATGGTTCGATTCCCAGGCCCTGATGCTGCGCGAAACCGCCCAGCGCTGGGTGGCGCGCGCCGTCACCGGCGAAGTGACGCTCGAGCTGCGCCGCGGCAACGACTACTCGATCCTGAACACCGAGAGCCCCAATCTGACCTATCAGCCGGAGCGGCTGAGCATGGAGAAGGTCGAGGATGCCGCGTTCACGCCGGCGGACCGCATCGGCCAGCTGACGATGCGCAACCTCGACGTCGCCGATACCCGCGCCAAACTGGATATCTACGGAAAGACAGGCTTGCTATCGAGCCGGGAAGGTGCCGACATCTTCAAGCTCGAGAGCGACAAGGGCTGAGGCGCGCGGGCGTACCTTCAACTTTCCGGATCATGCCGCCGGGCTTTGATTTCTTCCGGCCGGGGTCCGGACGCCCTGTGTTATGGAGACGTCATTCTGCGGGGATAGGTTTGCCGTGCCGCGCGCATGCGGCGTCGGATCTTGCCGTCCGCTGCGCCACCAACGACCGCCGGGCATCGATCATGATCAAGCCATTCGCCGCAACCATTGTCGCCATCCTGCTGGCGGGTTCGCCCACATCAGCTCAAACGATCTATCCGATCGACCGCGCCGAAATCCTCGTTGGCGCCCATTTCGACTTCAAGGTCGAGTTTGCCGATCGCGTCGACCCGGCGAAAATGAAGGTCACGGTCAACGGGGCGGACTATTCCGCCGCATTCGGCCAGAGTGGAAGCTTCGTCGATCGCGAAGACGGCAAGGACCAGTCGGCGCTGATCCTGCGCAATGTCGCATTGTCCAAGCCCGGCAGCGTCACGGTCGAGGTCAGCGATGGCACGCGCAGCCGCAGCGTGGTGTGGACGGCCTATGACTCTGGTCCGCGCAAGGCGAAGAACGTGATCCTGTTCATCGGCGACGGGATGTCGCCCGCCCACCGTGTCGCCGCGCGCATCCTCTCCAAGGGGATTGCGGAGGGCAAGAGCCGCGGCAAGCTCGCGATCGACGACATGCCCCATATGGCCCTGGTCGCGACGGCAGGCTCCGATTCCATCATCACCGATTCGGCGAATGCGGCCAGCGCCTACGCCACCGGCCACAAGACTGCCGTCAACGCGATGGGCGTCTATGCGGACCGCACCGCAAGTCCGTTCGATGACCCCAGGGTCGAAACCATCACCAGCCTGGCGAAGCGGCGGCTCGGCCTGGCGATCGGCATCGTCACCAATACCGAAATCGAGGATGCCACGCCGGCGGCGATGGTGGCGCATACCCGACGACGTGCTGCTTATGACGAGATTGTCGATCAGTTTTTTGCGGCCAAGCCCGACGTATTGATGGGCGGTGGAGCTGCGAATTTCCTTCCGCAAGCCGCCTCCGGGTCCAAACGCAAGGACGACATCGATTATGTCGCCAGATTCCGCGGCGCCGGCTACTCGGTTGCGACGACAAAGACCGAGCTCGATGCGGTGAACGCCAAATCCGACACGCGTCAATTGCTCGGCCTATTCGCCACCGGGAATATGGACGGCGCGCTGGATCGCAAATTTATCAAGGGCGGCGGCGTCAAGAAATTTCCCGACCAGCCCGATTTGACCGAACAGGTGCAAACCGCGCTGAACGTTCTGTCGAAAAACGATGCCGGCTTCTTCCTGATGGTTGAGTCCGGGATGATCGACAAATACGCGCATCTGCTGGACATGGAGCGCGCGGTCTACGACACGATCATGCTCGATAATGCCGTTCGCCTGACGCGGGATTGGGCGCGCGCTCGCGGCGATGACACCCTGATCCTGGTACTGGCGGACCACAATCATCCGAACAGCCTGGTCGGGACCATCAATGACGATATGAGCACGACGCCCAACGTGCCGCTGCGCGAGCGCGTCGGCGTCTACGAGAAGGCTGGTTTTCCCAACTATCCGGCGCCCGATGCCGAGGGCTATCCGGCGCGCGTGGACGTCAGCAAGCGTCTTGCCATCTTCTCCGCCAGCCTGCCGGATCATTACGAGACCTTCCGTCCCAAGCTCGATAATCCGAACGAGCCGACCGTGAAGGGGGAGCAGGCCGAGAGCTTCAAGGCCAACGACAAGTACAAGGATGTTCCCGGCGTCGTGCTGCGCTTCGGCAATCTGCCGGCGATGATCGGCGCCAGCGTTCATTCGGGCGAGGACGTCATCCTGACCGCCACCGGGCCGGGGAGCGATCGGGTGCGCGGCTCGATGGACAATACCGAAGTCTTCCGGGTCATGGCCGATGCGCTCGGACTCGCGGCGGCGGGACCGTAGCTTCGCACCAGGGCTTCTTGCGCGTCAGGAAAGCGGCGACGGGGCGAACATCAGCTTGACGCAGCTTCGAAAGAGCAGGACCTGCCGTTCGAGCCGGCTGGGATCGTTAAGCGTCTTGGACATGATGATGGCGCCGTCGACGATGCAGGACAGCATGTCGGCGACATCGTCGAGATCGACCGGCTCTCTTGGCGGATACACTGCGGCTATGCCGTCAAGAATCTTGCGAAAGCGCGCGTTCCAGTCGCGCACGGATTGCGCGGTGAGCTCGCGAACCTCGCGATCGAACAGCCGTTCCTGATAGCAGATGCTCGCGATCAGGCAGCCCGGATGCCCGCTCGGCAGGTCGGCCATCGTTTCTGCGAGCAGCTTCAGTGAAATGAGGAAGGCCTGCAGCGGATCGTCGGACAATTGACGGCCGCGCGCGAAAATTTCGTCGAACAGGTGGTCGTTGGTCGCGACATATCGGCGAAGCATTTCACGTGCGAGCGCGTTCTTGTCCTTGAAGTGATAGAAGAAGCCGCTCTTGGTGAGGCCGGCCTCGGCGATCACTTCGTCGATCGAGGTCGCGCCAAATCCCTTGGCGAGTACGGCGGCTTCCGCGATCTCGAGAATTCGCTCACGCGTTGCCTCGCCCTTGCTCATCCGGGGTTCCAGAACTGCACTCATGGTACGGTTTCTCCACGGCCGGCAGCGGCACGGCTTTGCGTCTCAGGGTGCAACCTTTTGAATTCGTATCATTTTGCCGCATCTGGTTCATCCGCACCGCGAGCCGCCTAGGAAGCCGCGACACTATGAGGCACCAACATCGCCCGACCCAGACGGGGCCGGGAACGACCTACCGACGGCTGGAAAAAGCTCCGGAGATATTGAGATGGCCAAGTACAGAGACGATCTTCCGCAACGGCGTGGCGGCATTTTCCTCACCGATGGCGGCATGGAAACGACGCTGATCTTTCACGAAGGAATCGAACTGCCGCATTTCGCCGCCTTCGTGCTGCTCGACAGCGCCGAAGGCCGGCAGCAGTTGAAGCAGTATTACGCGAGCTATCTCGCGGTCGCGCGCGAGCATGGGGTCGGTTTCGTGCTCGACAGCCCGACGTGGCGTGCCAATCCGGATTGGGGCACAATGCTTGGCTATGACGCGTCCGCGCTCAGGGCGATCAATGTCCGTTCGATCGCATTTCTTGACGAGTTGCGCGCCGGTTGGGAACGGCCAGGCGCGCCCTGCGTCATCAGCGGCGCCATCGGCCCGCGCGGCGACGGCTACAAGGCAGGCAATATGGAAGCCGACGAAGCCGAGGCCTACCATCGGGCGCAGATCGCGGCTTTTGTCGAGGGCGGCGCCGACATGGTCACCGCCTATACGCTCACCAGCATCAATGAAGCCATCGGTGTCGCACGCGCCGCCAGGTCGCTGGGGGTGCCAGCAGCCATTTCGTTTACCGTGGAGACCAACGGCCGCCTGGTGAAGGGTGAAACGTTGCGGGAGGCGATCGAGACCGTGGATCGCGAGACGGATGGTTCGCCCGAATACTTCCTGATCAACTGCGCCCATCCAACGCATTTCGAAGATGCCTTGAAGGCGGGCGAGGCCTGGACGGCGCGTATCCATGGCGTCAGGGCCAACGCCTCGACGAAGAGCCATGCCGAGCTCGACGAATCCGTAACTTTGGATTCGGGAGATCCGTCCGACCTCGGGCGGCGTTACCTCAATCTCAGAGGCGCGTTTCCGAAGATGCGTATTCTCGGCGGCTGCTGCGGCACCGATCACCGGCACGCCGCAGCCATTTGCGATGCCTGCGTGCCGCCGCGGGCGCTCAGCGCCTGACGATAGCGTTTTCGAGCGAAAGCCTGCCCCGGACTTGATCCGGGGTGGATACCGTTTCGCATAGCAATCAAGCTTGCGCAGATTGCGTAGACTTATCTGCGGTAGAAAACGCGTCAACCAAGAAGCACAAAAAATGGCCGGGATTGCTCCCGGCCATTTTCATTTGCGATGACCTGTCTTATCGCCGCGGCGGCGCGGTGCCGGGCGGGGGCGGCGGCAGCGACGCCTGTCCGCCGTTAAGCAGCGGCGTGATGTTGCGGATGGTGACGCGCCGGTTGATCGGACTCGGCCCGTCGATCGCCTCCTTCAGATACTGCTCACCGTAGCCTTGCGAGGTCAGGTTTTCCGCCGGCACGTTGAACTGCTGCGTCAGCAAGGTGGCCGCCGATTCGGCGCGACGGTCCGACAGCGACAGATTGTCGACGTCGTTGCCGACCGCGTCGGTGTGGCCCTCGATCAGGAACACCGCGCGCGGATTTTCCTGGATCGCGCGGTTGAGGCCGTCGGCGATCGCCTGCAGCTTCGCCGCCTGATCGGGGGGAACTTCCCACGATCCGAGTTCGAAGTTGATGGTGTTGACATCGATGCTCGGCATCCGCTGGCGCACGGTCGGGCTGTAGCGGATTTCGTCCAGCGAATAACGCCGTTCGATCCGTTCCACCGGCGGCGCCATCATGGTCTCGTAGAGCACCTCCGGCGACGCCTCCTCGGAATCGACGATGTAGCGGTTGTAGGGAATGCGGACCACCGGCGGCGCCAGGGCGACGTAGAATCCGCCGCCCCCGCGCGGATCGCGGTAGCTGTTGTCGATGATGATGATCTCGCGGCCGCGCTGGTCGCGGCGGATACGGCGCATCAATTGACCGTCGCGGCCGGTCACGGTGATCACCTGCGTGCCGTCAGGCCGGATCACGACGGTGCGGGTCTCGCCACCGACGGTCTGGGTCTGGATATCACGCGCGCCGTAGCGGAAGCGGTCCACCTCGTTGTGGCGGACATATTGCTGTCCGCCGGGATCGCGAATGATGATCCGGCCGGGCTCGGTGATGATGGTGCGGCCGCCCTGCTGGCTCTCGCGACGCTGGCCGCGGAAGTCGTCAAGGCGCTGCGGTCCGGACCGTGGCGCACCCGGGGCAATGACTCTAAGCCCAGCGTCCGGCGGCGGGGCTGCTGGCAGCGGTGCGGTGACCTGAGGAGCCTGGCGGAAGGCCGGCGCGACGGTCGGCGGGGCGTTTTGTGCCCGGCCGGCCGGTGGCGTGGCGTTTGGCGCACCCGGAACGGCGGTTGGCGCGGTGGTGGCCGCGCCTCCTGGAGCCGTGGGAGCAGCCGCCGGCGGCGTTGCACCCGGAGCGACGGGAGTGCCAGCGCTCGGCGCAGCAGGCGGCGGCGCGCCGGGTCGTCCCGGTGGTGCGGTTGTCGGCGCGGTTGTCGGGGCACCCGCGCTCGGAGGTGGCGTCGGTGCTTCCGGCCGTCCCGGCGGTGTGGTCGGCGTTGTAGTCGGGGCGCCCGCACTCGGAGGCGTCGTCGTTGCTCCCGGTCGTCCCGGCGGTGGCGCCGTCGTCGTACTTCCGCCAGGCGGAGGGGCGGCCGTCGGCGGCGCTGTCGGAGCCGGCGTGGTGGCAGGCGCCGGCGGCTGCCTGGTGCCAGACGGCGGGGGCGGCGGCGGTACAGGTGATGGCGTCGCCTTCTGAGACGAAGGCGGCGGCGGTGGTGGCGTCGTCGGTGCGGCAGGTTGCTTCGGCGCCGCAGGCGCGGCTGCCGGCGGAGGAGGTGGCGGTGCCGTTGGGCGCGAAGGTGCAGCCGCAGGGGGCGGCGGCGGCGGAGTCGGTGCCTTCGGCGCGGCAGCCGGGGGAGGCGGCGGCGGCGTTGGGCGCGGGGGTGGTGCTGCCGCCGGAGGCGGCGGGGGTGGTGCTGGACGCGGCGGCGGAGCCGCAGCAGGCGGTGGGGGCGGAGGGGCTGCTGGACGCGGAGGTGCCGCGGCCGGGGGTGGCGGAGCAGCCGGCGCGGGCGCCTTCGGCGCGGCAGCCGGCGGCGGGGCACCCTTCGGCGCCTCCTTGGGCCTACCGCCCGGGCCGGTCTCTTCCTTGGCTTGCGCCACGACAATCGGCGCGGTCTGCGCATGCGATGCAGAGGTCGCGAGCTGCGTCGCCGTCAAAGCGGTCGTGGCGAGCAGCAGGATGCGTAGGTTTGTCATGATATCCTTGGTCCCCGGAATAGGCCTGACAGCAACGGAACGGTCTTCATTGGCATGCCAGTTGGTCGATTGAACGGCTAATCATTAGGCCGGATTGTGGCGACCTACAAATGGTCGGATGCTTTTTATTTCATCGGCGCAATGGGTTGCATGCACCATTATTCATTGCGCGTTCAGGCTGTGCGTTCATGTGGTCCCTTGATCGGTAGCGGGGTTGGGAGTGCGGGGGCCGTTCGGCCCGCGTACCGGTAACTCATCCGGCACCTTGCCCGGCAACTCCTGCGGTTGTGGTGGTTGACCGGGTTCACGGAGCGGTGGTGGCACTTCCGGACGAGGATTGCCTGGAGGGCTCTCTTGCGGCGGCTCGGTCGGTTGTCCCGGTGTCGCCGGCGGTATCTCCGGCGGTTCGATCGGCATCACATCTCCTGAAGTTTCAACTCCAGGAACATAACGGCGACGCGGGCGTGAAGTTCCCGCGCGCCGCGCGAATGGAACCGGTCAGGCCGGTGCGTGGCAGACGGCTTCGATATTGTGGCCATCGGGATCGAGCACGAACGCGCCGTAATAATTCGGATGGTAGTGCGCTCGAATTCCGGGCGCGCCGTTGTCGCGCCCGCCGGCCGCCATGGCTGCCTTGTAGAAGGCGTCCACCGTCGCACGGTCCTTGGCCACGATCGCGACATGGAGCGGCTTGTCCAACCCGCCTTCGCCGCCGATCCAGAAATCGGGCTTTCCATCGGCGCCGAAACCTGCGGCGGGATCGTGGCCGTGTTGTTCCTGAGTGACTTCCATCACGAGGGTGTAGTCGAGCGGCGCCAGGGCTTTCAGATAGAAGGCCTTGGAGCGTTCGTAGTCCGAAACCGGAAATCCGACGTGGTCGATCATCAAGGTCTCCCTGCGGTTTGAAGGAACGCAAAAATTCAGCCTCGCGCCAGCAGCGTGTTGCTGCGGGTCTTGCCCGTCTCGATATAACCCCGCGCGCGGATGTCGGCGATGCAGTCTGCCAGCCACTCGTCCTTCGACAGATGCTCGATCACGATCGCGCGCGGCCACAATGCCTGCGGTGCGTCGGCGAAGAAGCCGGTCAGCACGCGATCCTCAAAACCCTCGACGTCGATCTTGAGCGCGTCGACATGCGCGACAGCGGCCTCTTCGAGGATGCGCTGCAGCCGCAGCGACGGCACCTTGATCGCCTTGCCGGAGGCCTCGCCCGACACGATGTGGCTGGCGCCGAGATTGTCGCCGTCGGTTTCGATCAGCAATTCGCCATCAGCAGGGCCGGCGGCGGCTGCGACCAGTCGCACCTGGGTGTAGCCGGAGGCTGTGTTGTTGAAGGCGAGCCGCGCATGGGTCACCGGGTGCGGTTCGATCGCGATCACCTTGCCGCCGGCGCCGACATGACGCGCCAGCGCAAGCGCATAGGTGCCGACATTGGCGCCGACATCGACGAATACGCCACCCGCGGGCACATGCGCACGCAAGAAATCCAGCTCCTCGATGTTGTAGGCGGGGTTGAACAGCGCGCCGCGCTCGGTGGCGCTGGCCTGGTGGTAGAAGCGGAACGAGGCGCCCTGGTATGGCACGTCGACGGGACCCGCGCGCAGCAGATTCACCAGCCGCGACAGCCAGGGGCGAAACGCGCCGCGCTTCAGCCGCGTGCGGTGGGCCAGCGAGATGATCGCGGCCTGTGCGGCATTCGGGGCGAAGGCGCCGAACGGCGCGGGCGAAGGATCGTTATCGAGCGTCAAGCAAAAGTCCTCGGTGAAGCGGCGGCATGCATAGCCGGTTTTGGGGCGGCGAAACAGTCTGTAGCCCGGGTGAAGCGAAGCGTAACCCGGGATGTCTCTCGGCTGAGAAGAATCCCGGATTGCGCTTCGCTCCATCCGGGCTACGCTTGCACATCGTGCCACGAATGGGGCGGGTCCAGTGCGCCGCAGCCTATCCGCGTCATTGCGAGCGAAGCGAAGCAATCCATAGTGCGGCAAGCGGAGAGGTGGATTGCTTCGCTTCGCTCGCAATGACGGATGGAGAGATCGTGCACCCCACTGAGGGGAGAAGGGGAAGAAACTACGCCGCCTTCTTGGCAGCCTGGCGATGGCGCAGGAAGCGGCCGAGCAGGCGGCGTTTGCCCTTGCGTGGGATCAGGTCGATGTCGCTGACCAGCTTGGCGCCGCCCTTGCGCCGTTCCAGCACGATCTTGCGGCTGTGGAACGCCTCCAGCTCGACGCGATGGGCGACGCTGACGATGGTTGCCTTCGGTAGCTCCTTGATGACGATCTCCATCATCTTGTCCTGGCTCTTCTCGTCGAGCGCCGATGTCGCCTCGTCCAGCACCACGATGTCGGGGTTGTGCAGCAACAGCCGCGCAAATGCCAGCCGCTGCTTCTCGCCGCCAGAAAGCGTCTGGTCCCACGGCCCTTCTTCCTCGATCTTTTCCTTGAGATGATCGAGGCCGACCTTGTGCAGGGCCTCACCGATCCGCTCGATCGTCCAGTCGTCGGCGGCGCCGGGATAGGCGATGGCGCGGCGCAGCGTGCCGGACGGGATGTAAGGCTTCTGCGGCAGCATAAAGAGGCGGCGGTCGGGATGGAAATTGACGCTGCCGCCGCCCCATGGCCACAGCCCCGCCAGCGCTCGGACCAGCGTGCTCTTGCCGGTGCCGGATTCGCCGGCCACCAGCAACCGCTCGCCGGGTTCGATCGCCACTTCGGTCTCGCCGACAACAGCGGTGCCGTCGTCGAGCGTTACCGACAGATCGTTGAGGCTCAGCATGGTATCGCCTTTGGTTTCACCGCGTTGGATGCGGCCGATGCCGTCGCCCCGCTCGGCGCGTTCGAGGCCGTCGAGCGACATCATCAGCGAAGCGATGCGGCGCGCGCAGGCGTTCCAGTCGGCGAGCCGTGGATAATTGTCGACCAGCCAGCCGAACGCGGTCTGCACGATGGTGAAGGCGGAAGCCGCCTGCATCACCTGTCCGAGCGTCATACTGCCGTCAAGAAACTTTGGCGCGCACAGCAACAGCGGCACCACGGGTGCAATGAGGCTCGATCCCTGCGACACCAGCGTGGTGCGCATGTGCTGGCCGGCGAGCCGCGCCCATTGCCGCAGGACCTTTGTAAATGTCTTGTCGATGCCGTCGCGCTCTTCCTCTTCGCCGCCGAGCAGGGCAATGCTTTCTCCGTTCTCGCGCACGCGCGTCAGCGCGTAACGATACTCCGCCTCGGCCTGGTTCTTGTCCTCGGACACCTGCACAAAGCTTCGTCCGATCGTCATGATCGAGCCCGAGGCGATCGCGGCGTAGACGATCGCGGCGATCACGAGGAAGCCGGGGATGGTGATGGTCGAGCCTGCCAGCGTCACCGTCAGCGCGCCGCCGATGGTCCAGAGCACGATGATGAAGGTCGCGGCCGAAAGGAATGCCGATGTGACGCCGGCGACGAAGTCGACCGGGGAGTCGGTCGCGATCCTCAAATCCTCGGCGATGCGATATTCCGGATTCTGGTGGTCGCCGCCGACGAGGTTGAGCTGATAGTAACGGCCGCTGGCCAGCCAGCGCGATATCACCGCGCTTGTCAGCCAGGCGCGCCAGCGGCGCTGGATGCCCATGCGGGTGAACACCTGCGCCACGCCGAGCAGCACGCTGCCGATCGCGAGCGGAAAGAACACGGCGGCAAGGTAATAGACGGTCGCGGCTTCGCGCTTCTCGATGGCGTCGAAGATCGCGCGATTCCAGACATTGATGCCGTATTGAAAGCCGACATTGGCGATGATCAGGAGCAACAGTCCGATCGTAAACAGCCATGCCAGCCGGTCGCCGTTCTTGCCCCAATAGCCGCGCGCGCTGATCCAGAACCGCGTCAGCAGATAATCCTTGCGGGCCTGCTCGGCTTCCTCAGGTGATAATTCCGGATCGGGTTCGACAACCTCCGGCGGCGGTGGCTCGACATGGTCGCCGCCTTCCGCGGTGACTTCAACGAACTCCGATTTTTCTTCGGAATCCGGCGTGTTTGCGCCGGGGTCCGGTTTCTTGCTTGGTTTCTTCGCTGACGATTTGACGTTTGCTTTGCCCATGGCGGCACAACGGCAACCAAATCAAAAGGTTCCAGCAGGTTCCGCTCCGCTTATGCCGGCAGCACCAGAAACCCCGCGCGCGGAAAATGCACGACCACTTCGCCGGCGATTGGATCAGCCCTTCGAATCGCAATGTGCTGGGACGAGAGCGCGACGATTTCTCCGCGAACGCCGATCTTGCCGTAGTCATCAGGCATCACCGTGACCAGGTCGCCCGGTTTGCGGCCGTTCGGATCATGGGGATCGGCGAGCACGGCGGTCTGTGGCGACGCGCGGGTCGCGATCTCCAACGCCGCCGCGGTCGATAGCTCGGTGGACGTGGCGTGGCCAATCGCGCGCATCCGTGCTTCCCAACTTTTCGTCGCCGGAAATTCGGCAAGCATTCGGTCGAGGTCGGGAAGGTTGGTGCGAACATACCAGACGTTCATGTAGGCGTTGATATCGCACAGGCTGACATGGTCCCCGCACATCCAGGCCCCGGCATCGGCGAGCTGCGCTTCGATCCACTGCAGATTGGCGCGAAACTGGTCGCGCATCTGCGGGATCGCGGCCGTCATGGCGGCAATATCGAATTTGGCGCCGCGCAGTTTCTCGCGGTCGGCGATGAATTCCTGTGGGACCTTGTCGGCGAGCGAACCAAAGATGAGATTCACGGTGCTCTGGAAGAACGCCTTGTCCGTCCACATCGCGGTCGCGGAAGCAAGACCCTGGCAGCCGTCCGGAAACAGTGTCGGCTCCGGGAAACGCCGCTCGAGTTCGCGGATGATGCATTGGGTGTCGCAATAGATGTCGGCGCCGATCTGCATCACCGGAGTACGCCGATAGCCTCCGGTCATCGGCATCAGGTCCGGCCGCGGCATGATCCGCGTAATCTCGACCGACGTCCATGCAATCTTCTTCAGGCCAAAGATCAGCCGGATCTTTTCCGAGAACGGCGATTGCGGAAAATGGTGGAGAATAATCGGATGTTCGGTGGCCATTCGCCCTCTTCTGGGTCGGTTCGCGGATTGCGCGGACTTTGCAAAACTACCGCGGTTGGAGGTGCTCTGGCTATCGCGGCATCAGGATGACGCGGCCGCCGGCGCCTGTTTGAATTTCCGCCGGCCGACCCGGTGCAGCACGCGGGACAGTTGCTCGATCGAGTAGGGCTTTTGCAGCAGTTCGAAACCGTAGCTGCCGTGTTCCGACAGCACGTGGCTGTAGCCGCTGGTCAGTACGACCGGCAGATCGGCATGGCGGAGGCGGATTTCCTGGGCCAGTTCGATGCCGGTCATCCCGGGCATCACGACGTCCGTGAACACGGCGTCGAAGCGGTCAGCGCCGACCGCCAGTTCTTCGAGCGCATGCGTGGCGTTGCCGACAAGCTTGGTGGCGTAGCCGAGTTCGGCCAGCGCGTCGGTGGTGAATCGTCCGACCTCGGCATTGTCCTCGACGACGAGCACCGACATTCCGCTTCCGTCGATCGCCGTGGCATCTGCCGGCAGCTGTCGCGATTTCCCGCTGCCGGCGGTGCGCGGCAGATACAGCGTGAAAATAGTGCCTTTGCCCACTTCGCTGGCGACTGCTACTTCGCCGCCGGATTGCTTGGCGAATCCGAATACCTGCGACAGGCCGAGCCCGGTGCCATGGCCGGCCTGCTTGGTCGTGAAGAAAGGTTCGAAGATGCGTTCGAACTGATCCGGCGGAATGCCGCTGCCGGTGTCGGCAACGGATACGGCAACATAGCCATATGGATTTTGCGACGATGGCGCGGCGTTGGGCAGGCTGGCCGCCATTCCCACTGCAATCGTCAGCCGTCCACGGCCCTCCATGGCGTCCCGCGCGTTCACGGCCATGTTGATGATCGCGGTTTCGAACTGGCCGGCGTCGGCGTTGACGAAGCACGGTTCTTCCGGGCCGAGGATGACGATCTCGATGCGCGAACCGATCAGGGTGCCGATCATTTCGGCCAGCGTCTGCACGCTTCGCCCTACCTCGAACACCTCCGGCTTCAACGTCTGCCGCCGCGCGAAGGCCAGCAACTGCCCGGTCAGCTTGGCGGCGCGGGTCACGGTATCGGAGATCGCCTCGATATAGCGCAGCCGCCGCGGCTCCGGCAGGTCGGGCCGCCGCAACAGGTCCACGGACGCGCGAATCACCGTGAGCAGGTTGTTGAAGTCGTGCGCGACGCCGCCAGTGAGCTGGCCCAGCGCTTCCAGCCGCTGGCCGTGCTTCAGCGCTTCCTCGGCCACCTGCCGCTTCTCGGCCTCGAAATAAAGATGCCGGGTCCGGCGCAAGGCCAACCCCAGCAGGGCAAACAGCAGCGCGGTGGCCGGCGCGCCGAAGACCAAATGCTGGCTCATGGTGGAGAGCCAGCGGGCGCGTATCGCTGAGGTTTCGAGGCCGGCGCCGACATAGATCGGGTATTCGGCGAGCCGCCGGTAGCCGAGGCGGCGTTCGATGCCGTCGGTCGGCGACGTCACGGTGATGAGGCCAGCGGTTGGACTGGCGGCGATTATTTTCCCGATCGAACCCTTGGGGTCGAGACGGATGTCGCGGTCGATGGCGGGGAAACGCGCCAGCACGGTGCCGTCCGCCCGCCCGAGCGCGAAGTAGCTGCCGGGCTCGCGGCCGATCCGGGCGTAGTAATTCTCGAAATATTCCGGGAACACGGAGGCCTGCAGCACGCCGGCGAAGCTGCCGTCCTCGCTCGGGCGCCGCCTGCTGACGCCGAAGAACGCGGCGCCATGATAGGGCGGCCGCGGCTTCAGCGCCTCGCCGATATAGGTTCCGATATCGCTGGCCGCGTGGGACTTGAAATAGTCCCGGTCGGAAAAATCGATCCCGGGCGCCGGAACGACCAGGCTGTTGACGAGCGCGTGGCCCTTGGCGTCGAAGATCCAGGCCGATTTCACCTGCGGCAGGGAGGCGACCAGTTGTTTCAGCCGCAAATGCAGCAATTGCTCGCGCGCAACGATGTCGGCATCGGGAATGTCGCGGATGATCTCGGCGATCTCCGACAGGCTGCGGTCGATGGTTTCGAACACTTTCAGCGCGTGTTCGTGCGCGACATCCAGCGCGCGTTCGATTTCGCGGTCGGCGGTTTCGCGGATCGAGATCCAGGAGACGGCGGACGCAAATACAAACAGCGCCAACGGAAGGGCCAGCGAGGCGACCATCATCCATTGCAGCAGTCTCAGCGAATTACGTTGCGCGGTCTGCACGGGCGCTCCGACTCCGCGCCGAGCTTAACGCAATCCTTGGTTGGGAATAAAGCGCGTGGAGAGCGGAACTTTCTGCTTCCCCTGATGGCGTTAATGCGGATCGATAAATTGATAATTATTCGGCCGGCCGGGCGTAGCCAACGAGCGCCCATGCCCCGGGATGACGATTCTCGTAGCCCGGATGGAGCGGAGCGCAATCCGGGATTCTCACAGCCGGCTAAACCTGTCCCGGATTTCGCTTCGCTCCATCCGGGCTACGGCATCTCGGCCTAGATCTGGCGCTCGACCATCTTCAGCTTGAGCTCGGCGATGGCCTCGGACGGGTTCAGGCCCTTCGGGCAGGCCTTGGCGCAGTTCATGATGGTGTGGCAGCGGTAGAGCCGGAACGGGTCTTCGAGGTTGTCGAGCCGTTCGCCAGTGGCTTCATCGCGGGAATCCGATACCCAGCGATTTGCTTGCAGGAGTGCGGCCGGCCCCAGGAAGCGGTCGCTGTTCCACCAATAACTCGGGCAGGAGGTCGAGCAGCAGGCGCACAGGATGCACTCGTAGAGGCCATCGAGCTTTTCGCGGTCCTCGTGGCTCTGCTTCCATTCCTTCTGCGGCGTCGGCGTGGTCGTCTTCAGCCACGGCTCGATGGAAGCGTATTGCGCGTAGAAATTGGTCAGATCCGGGACCAGGTCCTTCACGACCGGCTGGTGCGGCAGCGGATTGACCTTCACCGCGCCGCCCGCCGCCACGTCATGCATCGACTTGGTGCAGGCCAGCGTGTTCTGGCCATCGATGTTCATCGCGCAGGAGCCGCAGACGCCTTCGCGGCAGGAGCGGCGGAAGGTCAGCGTCGGGTCGATGTTGTTCTTGATCCAGATCAGGCCGTCCAGCACCATCGGCCCGCAGTCGTTGATGTCGACGTGATAGGTGTCGACGCTCGGATTCTTGCCGTCGTCCGGATTCCAGCGATACACCCTGAACTCGCGCGTCTCGGTCGCGCCCGCCGGCTTCGGCCAGGCCTTGCCGCCGGTGATCTTTGAGTTCTTGGGAAGTGTGAATTCAGCCATGGTTGCAAGCCTTCGCAGTCGTTCTCAATACACCCGCGCCTTCGGCGGGATGTACTGAACGTCGTTCGTCATCGTGTAGTCGTGCACCGGGCGGTAATCGATCGCGGTCTTGCCGCGCTCGTCGATCCACGCCAGCGTATGCTTCATCCAGTTCTTGTCGTCGCGCTCGGAAAAGTCCTCGCGCGCATGCGCACCGCGGCTTTCGGTGCGGTTCGCCGCCGAATCCATGGTGACGACCGCCTGCACGATCAGATTGTCGAATTCGAGCGTTTCGATCAGGTCGGAATTCCAGACCAGCGAGCGGTCGGTGGTCGCGACGTCGCCGATGCCGCCATGGACCTTGTGGATCAGGTTCTGGCCTTCATGCAGGATCTCGCCGGTACGGAACACCGCGCAATTGCTCTGCATGACGTGCTGCATGCCCTCGCGCAGCTTCGCGGTCGGCGTGCCGCCGGAGGCGTAGCGATAGTGGTCGAGCCGGCCGAGCGCCAGATCGGACGAATCCTTCGGCAGGTCCGGCTGCTTGCCGTTCGGCGTCAGCTTTTCCGCAAGCCGCAGCGCGGCTGCGCGGCCGAACACGACGAGGTCGATCAGCGAGTTGGAGCCGAGCCGGTTGGCGCCGTGCACGGACACGCAGGCGGCTTCACCAATCGCCATCAGGCCGGGCACCACGGCATTGTCGTCGCCGTTCTTCTTGGTCAGCACTTCGGCGTGATAATTGGTGGGAATGCCGCCCATGTTGTAATGCACGGTCGGCACGATCGGAATCGGCTCGCGGGTAACATCGACATTGGCGAAAATCTTCGCCGATTCGGAAATGCCCGGCAGCCGTTCGTTCAGCACCTTGGGATCGAGATGATCGAGGTGCAGGTAGATGTGGTCCATCTTCTTGCCGACGCCGCGGCCCTCGCGGATCTCGATGGTCATCGAACGCGAGACGACGTCGCGGGAGGCGAGATCCTTGGCTGAAGGCGCGTAACGCTCCATGAAGCGCTCGCCCTCGGAATTGACGAGATAGCCGCCTTCGCCGCGGGCGCCCTCGGTGACGAGGCAGCCCGAGCCGTAGATGCCGGTCGGGTGGAACTGGATGAATTCCATGTCCTGCAGCGGCAGGCCGGCGCGCAGCACCATGCCGCCGCCGTCACCGGTGCAGGTATGCGCCGAGGTGCAGGAAGCGTAGGCGCGGCCATAGCCGCCGGTCGCCAGAATCGTGGTTTGCGCCCGGAAACGATGCAGCGTGCCGTCCTCGAGCTTGAGCGCGATCACGCCGCGGCAGACGCCCTGGTCGTCCATGATCAGGTCGATGGCGAAGAACTCGATGTAGAATTCGGCCGAGTGGCGCAATGCCTGGCCGTACATCGTGTGCAGCATGGCGTGGCCGGTGCGGTCGGCGGCGGCGCAGGTGCGCTGCGCCTGGCCCTTGCCGTAGTCCATGGTCATGCCGCCGAACGGGCGCTGATAGATCCTGCCGTCCTCGGTGCGCGAGAACGGTACGCCCCAATGCTCCAACTCGTAGACGGCGTCGGGCGCGTTGCGCACCATGTATTCGATCGCGTCCTGGTCGCCGAGCCAGTCCGACCCCTTGACGGTGTCGTACATGTGCCAGCGCCAGTCGTCCGGATGCATGTTGCCGAGCGAGGCCGAAATGCCGCCTTGCGCCGCAACCGTATGTGAGCGGGTCGGGAACACTTTGGTGATGCAGGCGGTGCGCAGGCCCGCTTCCGAGCAGCCGACCACGGCGCGCAGGCCGGCACCGCCGGCGCCGACTACCACGACGTCGTAGGTGTGGTCCTCGATCGGATAGGATTTTCCGTTGGTGGCAGGACCACTTGCAGTTCCGCCACTGCCGTTGGTGGCCTTGCCGTTACGATCACCGGCCGTCCTTTGAGCAGCCATGGGTTACACTCCCGATGACAATTTGAGGATCGCGTAGATCGAGGCCAAGGCCACCGCGATACAAAAGAAATTATTCGCCATCACGCTGGCGAGCTTGATCTTCTCGTTGTGCACGTAGTCCTCGATCACGATCTGCATGCCGATCCGCATGTGCCAGGTGCTGGCGACGATGAAGAGCACCAGGATGATCGCGATCGGAAGCGAGCCGAGAATTTGGGCGGCGCCGGCCTGATTGCGGCCGATCAGCATCAGAATGATCACGATGACGGGCACGATCAGCAGCGTCATCGCCACCGCCGTGAGACGCTGACGCCAGAAATCGGTGGTGCCGGAATGCGAGGAACCGAGATTGCGGACGCGGCCGAGCGGCGTGCGCATCGAGCGAGGGCCACTCATCGTCCGCCTCCGACCGTGTAGGCGATGATCCAGACCAGGACGGTGAGCGAAATACCGGCGATCAGCGCGCCCCAGGTCAGCGCCTCGCGCTCGTTGGGCTTGAAGCCGTAGCCAAGGTCCCAGAAGAAGTAGCGGATACCGCTGCACAGATGATGCAGCAGCGACCACGTGTAGCCGAACAGGATCAGCTTGCCGATGATGCTGCCGGTGAAGGCCTGGACGTTGGCGTACGCCCCGGGGCCGGAGGCTGCGGCAATCAGCCACCAGGCGAGCAGCAGCGTGCCGAAATAGAGCGCAATTCCCGTGGCGCGATGGATGATGGAAAGCGCCATCGTCAGGGTGACGCGATAGGTCGACAAATGGGGCGATAGCGGTCGTTCGATCCTGGCGGTCATTCGGCGGCTTTTATGTTGTGTGGAACCGCAGCCGGCCCATGGGGGTGCGCGGTAGATAAATTCTATTTACGTAGTCGCATCAGTCCGCGCAACGATCAAATCGCTTGGAATCGAACCAACGTTCATTGCTAGGGAGGCTATGATACGAGATTGATCAGCCGCTTGGTATACCACAGCCATCTGGCATGGTTTAAGAATTGAATTATGATTCTATTTATCGTTCCGTCGCGGCTGTGCGCCAAGCGAACTGATGCCGTGCCAGCGCTCGACGGAGGCGCTTGATCTTCGGCCAAGCCTGCTGCGACGGCTGAAACATCGGTGCAATAGCACCGGCGCCGGCTCGTAATCGGCGAGCAGTCCCACCAGGTGGTCGGCGGCCAGATCGGCCTCGGTCGGCCGCGGAGGCGCGCGCACCGATGCCGGCGTCTTCCTTCGCGGCGGCGCCGAGCGCGTCGAGGCTATTCATCCAGAGCCGACCCGATATGCGGGTTTTGCGGCCCGCCTTGAAGCAGCTAAGTCTCGCGGGCGACCATGCAGATGCTTGGGCCGCAGGTTCTGAACGCGGGATGCTCAAAGACATGGTGGCCGGCCTCGATCCCAAGGAGCTCATCGAACTCGCCTTGCTCCTGATCGCGGTCGGGGCGCTGTCGGGATTTCTGGCCGGCGTTTTCGGCATCGGCGGCGGCGCGATCCTGGTGCCGGTGTTCTACGAATGCTTCCGGCTGGCCGGTGTGCCGCTGGAGGTGCGGATGCCGCTCTGCATCGGCACCTCGCTTGCGATCATCATCCCGACCTCGATCAGTTCGTTTCGCGCCCATTACATCAGAGGCGCGGTCGATATGGAGATCCTCAGGCGCTGGTGGCTGCCGATCGTGATCGGCGTTGTGGCGGGCAGCGTCACCGCGCGCTACGCGCCGGAGCGACTGTTCAAGATCGTGTTCGTGATAGTGGCGTGGTCGGCGGCGGCGCGGCTGTTACTGGCGCGCGACAGCTGGAAGCTCGGTGACGATGTGCCGAAGGGCTTTCTGATGCGCGTCTACGGCTTCTTCGTCGGGTTGTTGTCGACCTTGATGGGCGTCGGCGGCGGCCTGTTCGCGAACCTGTTGATGACGTTCTATGGCCGGCCGATCCATCAGGCGGTCGCGACCTCGTCGGCGATTGCGGTCCTGATCTCGATCCCCGGCGCGATCGGCTATGTCTATGCCGGCTGGCCCGCCGCCGCGCGCTTTCCCGATGTCACCGCGCTGCAAATGCCGTTTGCGCTCGGCTATGTGTCGCTGATCGGTGCCGTGCTGGTGATGCCGACCACGCTGATCACCGCCCCGCTCGGCGTGCGCGCCGCGCATGCGATGTCGAAGCGGAACCTGGAGATGGCGTTCGGCGCGTATATGTTCATCGTCGGCGGAAGGTTCGTGATCAGTCTGTTGTAGGCGCGTAGCCCGGATGAAGCGAAGCGAAATCCGGGATTCTCGCAGGCGGACGGACTGTTCCCGGATTGCGCTTCGCTCCATCCGGGCTACGGCAACGAACTACTTCGCGTAGATCTTCGCGTACGTATCCCGCAAAATGTTCTTCTGCACCTTGCCCATGGCGTTGCGCGGCAACTCCTCGACGACGAACACGCGCTTCGGCATCTTGAATTTGGCGAGCCGGCCGTCGAGCGCTTGCAGCACGCCCGCTTCGGTGACGTCGGCGCCCTTGTTGCAGACCACCACGGCGGTGACGCCTTCGCCGAAATCGGCATGCGGCACGCCGATCACGGCGGACTCGATCACGCCCGGCATGGCGTCGATCTCGCTCTCGATTTCCTTCGGGTAGACGTTGAAGCCGCCCGAGATCACGAGGTCCTTGCCGCGGCCAAGGATGTGCACATAGCCCTTGGCGTCGATCTTGCCGAGGTCGCCGGTGATGAAGAAGCCGTCGTCGCGGAATTCGGCTTTTGTCTTTTCCGGCATCCGCCAATAGCCCTTGAACACGTTCGGGCCCTTGACCTCGATCATGCCGATTTCGTCGCGAGCTATTTCCTTGCCGGTCTCTGGGTCGGTGACGCGCACGGAAACGCCGGGCAGGGGATGGCCGACGGCGCCGGGCACGCGCTCGCCATCATAGGGGTTGGAGGTGTTCATGTTGGTTTCGGTCATGCCGTAGCGCTCCAGCACGGCGTGGCCGGTGCGCGCGGACCATTCGCGGTGGGTATCGGCGAGCAGCGGCGCGGAGCCCGAAATGAACAGCCGCATATGCTTGGTCGATTCCTTCGAAAGCGACGGGCTCTGAAGCAGCCGCGTGTAGAAGGTCGGCACCCCCATCAGCACGGTCGCGCGCGCCATCAGCTTGATCAACAGTTCGGGATCGAGTTTTGGCAGGAAGATCATCGAGGCGCGGGCGAATAGCGTGACGTTGCTCGCCACGAACAGGCCGTGGGTGTGATAGATCGGCAGCGCGTGGATCAGCACGTCCTTGTCCGTGAAGCGCCAGTAGTCGACGAGACTGTGGGAGTTCGACGCCAGATTGTCGTGCGTCAGCATGGCGCCCTTGGAACGGCCTGTCGTGCCCGAGGTGTAGAGGATCGCGGCGAGATCATCATTGGCGCGCGCAACGGTTGCAAACGCCGCATCGGTCTTGGCGGCGGCATCCGTCAGCGATCCCTTGCCGTCGGGTCCGAGCGTTTCGACTTTTGCCTTCACCTTGGCCGCGATCGCGCCGATGCCGTCTGCCTTCGAGGGGTCGCACACGACCAGCGACGGCTCGGCATCGGAGATGAAGTAGTCGAGCTCGTTGAGCGTATAGGCGGTGTTGAGCGGCAGATACACCGCGCCCGCGCGCACGGTCGCAAGATACAGCACCAGCGCCGGCACGGATTTCTCGGTCTGCGCCGCCACGCGGTCCCCGGGCTTGACGCCGCGCGATACCAGCACGTTCGCCATCTGGCCGGCGCGGGCGATCAGATCGCCATAGCTGATATGCGTGCCGTCGAGCATTTCGATCGCAAGCCGGTTCGGATCGTCGAGCGTATCGAACAAGCGGGAAAACAGGTTGGCGTTGGCGGTCGTGTTCATGCAACATTCCCTCGGAGGGCGGAAAGCCTGCGAATTCCGCGGGCTGGATTAGCAAAAACGCCCTTCACAAAGCAACGGAGACAGTTTGCATGTCAAATAACGGGAAACGCGTGGCCTGGGTGACCGGTGGTGGCAGCGGAATCGGCGAGTCTGGGGCGGAATTTCTGGCAGCCGACGGCTGGACCGTGGTCATTTCGGGCCGCCGCAAGGAAGAACTCGAACGCGTCGTCGCCAACATCACCACAAAGGGCGGCAAGGCCGAGGCGATCCAGCTCGATGTCAGCAATAAGGCCGATGTGAACAAGGCAGCTGACCAGATCCTGGCAAAGCACGGCCGGATCGACCTGCTGGTCAACAGCGCCGGCCTCAACGTGCCGAAGCGAAGCTGGGCCGACATGGAACTGGACGGCTGGGACAAGGTCGTCGAGATCAATCTCAACGGCGTGCTCTACTGCATGCGCGCGGTATTGCCGGCGATGCGAAAGCAGCAGGACGGCTGCATCATCAACGTCGCCTCCTGGGCCGGCCGTCACGTCTCGAAAATGCCGGGCCCGGCCTACACCACCACAAAACACGCGGTGCTGGCGCTGACCCATTCCTTCAACATGGATGAATGCGTCAACGGCCTGCGCGCCTGCTGCCTGTCGCCGGGCGAGGTTGCGACTCCGATCCTGAAACTGCGGCCGGTGGTGCCGTCGGAGGAGGAGCAGGCGAAAATGCTGCAGCCGGAAGATTGCGGCCGCACCATCGCCTTCGTCGCCAGCATGCCGCCGCGGGTGTGCATGAACGAGATTCTGATCAGCCCGACGCATAATCGCGGGTTTATCCAGACGCCGCATAATCGGGATTAGGTCGAACTCTCTCCATCGTCGTCCCTGCCTAGTGCGCAATTGCGCACGGGAGCAGGGACCCATAACCACCGGCCTTAGTTTGGCGACGGCCATCAGCCACAGAGCCTCATTGAGAGATCACGCGGTATGGGTCCCTGCGTGCGCAGGGACGACGAGAGAGATGGGGCGTCGCGGCACGGCTCGGGCTCTCAAAAGTTTCACAAATCACGATAATTCATTCGCCGGCATTGGCCTCAAGGGGACGGACCGGTGTCCGGTGCCAGCCCTCCTCGTGCTTGCGCCAGTAGGTATCCTTGAGCAGCATTGAGATCGGCCCGGGCCGATCGTTGCCGAGGATGCGTGCGCCGATGCGCGACGCGGGCATGACGCCGCCGGCCGTCGTCGCCAGGAAGACCTCGTCCGCGTGGTCGAGCGCCGATCGGGGAATCGGTTCAACCGCAGCCTCGATGCCGAGTTCGGCGCAGAGCTCCAGCACAGATCGGCGCGTGATGCCGTGCAGGCTGCCGCGATCTGATGTCGTCACCCTTCCGTCCTTCACGAGGAAGACGTTGAAGCCCGGCCCTTCAGTGAGGAAACCCTGCGTGTCGCACAGCACCGCTGTGTCGAAATTGGCGTCGTGCGCCTCCAGCAGGCCGGAGGTCAGGTCGTTCCACTGATAGTTCTTGACCGTGGGATCGACCGAGGCGTCGGGTACGCGCGGCGTCGAGGCGACCCAGACATGGGCTCCGCGCGCCTGCACGTCCTTGGGAACGACATCGATCCAGGGCAGCGCATAGGCGATCAGGTGGTTTTCGCAATCGGCCGGCCGGCGTGATCCCGCAACGCGTGGCCGTCCGCGCGAGGCCACCATCGCGACATAGGCGTCCGAAAGGCCGGTCAGTGCCACGCAGCGATGCAGGATCGCCTCGATCGCGTCGCGGTCTTCCGGTGGCCGGATCCGACGCTTCGCCATCGAGCGCTCGAAACGATCGAGATGGTCGGCAAGCCGGAAGAAGCCGCCCCTGAACACATGCACGACGTCATAGACGACATCGGACCGTGTAAAACCCCAATCGGTGACGGGCAGCGTCGCCTCGGCGATCGGGACGAAGAGCCCCCTGACATAGCCGGCGCCCTCGGCGAAGATCGAATTCTTCATGCGTCATCTCCCAGGTATCGCAAGGGCTCCAGCACCCTTGAGCCGTGTCGATTGTGCCTCTATACAAGCAATCTCGCGCGACTGGCGATCGCAGATGGGGCACCATCGGGAAGCGCGAGGAATTGAGCCGCTCGCCTGGGCAATCGGATAATCCGATCCACCTTCTCATGAAGGAGCGGCCCAATGTTGACGACCATCCAGATCGCCGGATTGCAGACCTTCGGGTACCATGGCCTGTTCGAGGAAGAACGCAGTCTCGGCCAGAAGTTCACCTTCGACATCGACGCGACGTTGAGACCGGCTCCGACGCACCGGGACGACAGATTGGATGCATCGATCCGCTACGATGCCGTGGTGGACGCTGCGGTGAGCCTCGCCAGCGGGATGAAATATCAAACGCTGGAAGCGCTCGGGGAGGCCGTTGCGATCGGCCTGCTGCGACGCTTCGTATTGATCGACACCATCACCGTTGGCGTGTCCAAGTTCAGCCCCCCAATCCCGCATACGCTCAGCAAAGTCGGAATCGCGGTGCGCCTGGCTCGATCCGACCTGGCGAATTGGCGGACTGCGGAGGCGCTGGAAGTACTTGTCTAGATTGGCCGAGCTTCCTTGAGTTTCGTAGCCCGGGTGGAGCGAAGCGTAACCCGGGATATCCCTCGGCTGACGGGATGTCTCTCCGCTGAGAAGAACCCCGGATTGCGCTCCGCTCCATCCGGGCTACGGGTGCTCGTCGCCGCACGGCCCACGTCCGCAAAAGTTTCAGCCATCACGATAATTTATTCGCCGAAACCGGCCGAAAAACCTCCCGTAGCTCGGCCAACGACGACGAAATCAACCCGGTCAATCGACCTGGCGTCGTTGTTTTCAGCACCGGCGGATGACCCGCCGGCCATCGCAATCCTCGGGAGAAGATTCCATGTCCAAACGTATTGCACTTCTGTCCGCCGCCGTGTTCAGCGCACTGGCTTTCACCGCCACCATCACCGCGCCCGCCAGCGCGGAAGAAAAGACCGTGATGGTCGGCGGCGCGGCGATGTTCCCCTCCAAGAACATCATCCAGAACGCCGTCAACTCGAAGGACCACACCACGCTGGTCGCCGCCGTGAAGGCCGCCGGCCTGGTCGAGACGCTGGAAGGCAAGGGTCCGTTCACGGTGTTCGCGCCGACCAACACCGCCTTCGGCAAGCTGCCGGCCGGCACCGTCGAGACGCTGGTGAAGCCTGAGAACAAGGCGACGCTGACGAAGATCCTCACCTACCATGTCGTGCCCGGCAAGCTCGCCGCGTCCGACCTGACCGACGGCAAGAAGCTCAAGACCGCCGAAGGCGAGGAACTGACCGTCAAGAAGGCCGACGGCAAGACCTGGATCGTCGACGCCAAGGGTGGAACCTCGACGGTCACGATCACCAACGTCAATCAGTCGAACGGCGTGATCCATGTGGTCGACACCGTGCTGATGCCGGCGTCCTGAGCTCCCGCGCGCCCCTGACTGGTCCCAACGGGGGCGTGTGGACTGGCGAGCCGGGGCAACCCGGCTCGCTTTTTTGTGAAGGCGATACGCGCCATGCGTCGATTTGATCGTGTCACGGCGGTAACGGAAAGCCGGTTCCCGGCGTATAAACGATATCGAATTGCCTTTTGTTTGACGCGTTTTCTTGACGTGAACCGGTACCCACTTCACTGGAAAACGCTACCACAGGGAAAAGCCATGTCGGCCCTCACAGTCAGCGACGAACAAGCCGCGTCAACCAAGGCCAAGGTCATCCAGCCGGCCTGGGTCCGGGCACTGCATTGGACCAACGCCTTTGCGATGGTCCTGATGATCATGTCGGGATGGCAGATCTACAACGCCTCGCCGCTGTTCGATTTCCGTTTCTCCTCGAGCATCACGCTGGGCGGCTGGCTCGGCGGCGCGCTGCTCTGGCATTTCGCCGCGATGTGGCTGTTGATGGTCAACGGCCTGATCTATCTGACTGTGGGCCTTGCCACCGGCCGCTTCCGCAAGAAGCTGCTGCCGATCACGCCGGAGGGCGTGATCTCGGACACCAAAGCGGCGCTGACCGGCAAGCTCTCGCATGCGGATCTCACCAAATACAATCAGGTGCAGAAGCTGCTCTATGCCGGCGTCATCGTGGTCGGCATCCTCATCGTGCTGTCGGGGCTGGCGATCTGGAAGCCGGTGCAGTTGCAATATCTGACAGCGCTGTTCGGCGGCTACGAGGCCGCCCGCTACGTCCACTTCTTCTGCATGGCGGCGATTGTCGCCTTCATCGTGGTTCATGTCGTGCTCGCGCTTCTGGTGCCGAAGAGCCTGCGCGCCATGATCATCGGCCGCTAACTCAAAGGGAGCACGGTCATGGGCCGCATGCGCAACCTTCTCATCCCCGGTGTCGACAAGACGCTTCTGGTCCGAGACGCCGTCAAGACCATGCCGGATCTCACGCGCCGGCGCTTCATCTCGGGCGGCGCCAGCCTCGGCGCGCTGACGCTGCTCACCGGCTGCGACGTGACCGACAGTTTTTCGGCCGAGGAGATGTTGAAGCAGGTCTCGAAATTCAATGACGGCGTGCAGGCGTTCATGTTCAACCCCAATGCCATGGCGCCGACGTTCCCGGAAAGCGCCATTACAAAACCGTTCCCATTCAACGCCTATTACGACCTCGAGGACGCGCCCACGGTCGACGGCAAGAGCTGGAAGCTCGAGGTGAGCGGTCTGGTCGAAAACAAGAAGTCCTGGACTCTGGAAGAGCTCTACCAATTGCCGCAGGTCAAGCAGGTCACACGCCATATCTGCGTCGAAGGCTGGAGTGCGATCGGAAGCTGGACCGGCGTGCCGCTGCGCGATTTCCTGAAACTGGTTGGCGCGGATACGCGCGCCAAATATGTCTGGTTCCAGTGCGCCGACAAGGACGGCTACAACTCGCCGCTCGACATGCAGAGCGCGCTGCATGCGCAGACCCAGATGACGTTCAAGTTCGGCGACGAGATCCTGCCGCGCGCCTACGGTTTTCCGATGAAGATCAGGGTGCCGACCAAGCTCGGCTTCAAGAATCCGAAATACGTGATTTCGATGGAAGTCACCAACGACTACAAGGGCGGCTTCTGGGAAGACCAGGGGTATAATTCGTTCAGCGGGAGCTAGGACGTTCGGATCAGGCGCCGGTTGATGTCGTCCAAACCGACGCGAAAGCGAACATGTCCGCATGCCCACTTTGGGCCAAGAGCCAAAATGAACAGGGCAGAGAGCGGTCGCTGACGATAGGGGAATC
Organism: Bradyrhizobium sp. SRL28; assembly: GCF_018596315.1. Classification (GTDB taxonomy): domain Bacteria; phylum Pseudomonadota; class Alphaproteobacteria; order Rhizobiales; family Xanthobacteraceae; genus Bradyrhizobium. Next base: position 333,940 of record NZ_JAHEAG010000004.1, read on the forward strand.
GTAGCGTCTGCAAGCGCAAACGTCAGCCGCGCCGCGCCGCCTTGATCGCGGCGACGTCTATCTTCTTCATGCCCATCATCGCATCAAATGCGCGCTTGGCTTCATCACCGCCCGCCGCTAACGCCTCGGTCAGCACGCGCGGCGTGATTTGCCAGGAGACGCCCCATTTGTCCTTGCACCAGCCGCACGCGCTTTCCTGCCCGCCATTGCCGACGATGGCGTTCCAATAGCGGTCGGTCTCGTCCTGATCATCGGTTGCGATCTGGAACGAGAAGGCTTCGTTATGTTTGAACGCGGGACCGCCGTTGAGGCCGAGACAAGGGACGCCGGCAACCGTGAATTCGACCGTCAGCACATCACCCGCCTTGCCGGACGGATAGTCACTGGGCGCTCGGAAGACGGCGCCCACGACGCTATCGGGGAAGGTCTCGGCGTAGAAACGGGCCGCAGCCTCGGCGTCCTTATCGTACCAGAGGCAAATCGTGTTCTTTGCCATTGCGAGTCCTTTCAGTTCCAATCCAAATCAACGCCCCACTCCCCGTCCGCCGCGAACGATTACGCGGCCGCCATGTCCATTCGACGGCAGAAGCAGGACGCCTTGATCGGAATCTCGGCTCGCGCCTGCGCCAGGTCGAGCCTCTGTTTGATCAGAGCCGTCTCGATCTTTTCCCCGCGACGGACCAGGCATTCGTGCAGCCCGTGCAGCGACCACAGATTGTCGGGGTGCTGGCAGGCGCGGCTCAACTTGCCGTCAAGACCGAGATCCGAGCGGTACACCGCCTCGGCCTCTTCGATCCGTCCCTGCTCGAGAAGAAGCGCTCCTAGCGCATGGCGGGTCGGCTGCATCCATCCCCACGGCTCGTCATAGGGCAGTCCGTCGCTGAGTTCGACCGAGCGGCGCAGGTGCGCGAAGGCGGCGTCATGGTTTCCCTTGCGATATTCCAGCTCGCCGTTCAGCATCGCTTCGGCCACCTCAAGCAGACCAACGACATGATTGTTGTGTACGCGGCGGCTCTCGGGCACCCGGGTCTTCGCCGTCATGAACAATGCCTTCTCCTTCTCGGCTTCGGCGACATTGCCTAGCGCCGAATGCGCGACCGCCTTGGCGTAATGGATCATGGCGACATTGGAGCAGTAGAGGTCTCGATCCCTGGGTAACTCCTGTTCGATGATTTCGCGCCATTTGCCGAAGCGCACCAGGACGTGCTGCTTCATCGTCAGATAGCCTTCGAGGAAATCCGCCATCGGTGGCGATTCAATACGCAGCACCGCCTCGGGGATCGTGGCGATCAATTCCTCGGCCGCCGCGATTGCGGGTGTGTACTGGCCAAGGAACATTGCGCCGTAGATCGCGAAGTGGAAGTCGTGGATGACGTAGACCAGGTAGACGCCCGGATCATCCGAATAGGCGAGGAACCTGCGGTCGGTCGCCAGCGCCTTCTGATTATGGACGAGGACGTCGTTGTAGTGCCCACACAGCACGTCGAGATGCGTCGGCATGTGGATGAGGTGACCGGAGTCCGGGACGATCTCGCGCAACCGATCTCCGGCTCGCAGCGCCCGCTGCGGAAACGGCGACATCTCCATCAGGTGGACATACAGATGCAAGAGGCCCGGGTGATCCCATGCAGCGGGGAATTTCTCGAAAGCGTATTCCAGCACCGACCTGCACTCTTCGGTGCCTGCTCCCTCGGCAGGTTTGCCGGATGGCAAATCCCACATCTGCCAAGGCGTCTCGTTCATGAGCGACTCGGCAAACACCGCCCGGACCTCGAGATCGTCGGGGAAGGCGGCGAAGACCTTGCGCATTTCCCTGGTGTAGGCCTTGTCCCAAGGCGCCATATCCTCGATCGCCTCGCGCTGGGGATAGCGCGCGGGGAGGGCCTGGATCATTGCCCGCTCGACCGGACTTGCCTTGGCGGCATGCGCGAGCGCTCCCTGCATAGCATCGTAAGATGCCGACAGCGCCATCTGCCGGCCGCGCGGGTCATAGCGAACCCAGGGCAGATTATAATTGGGCCCTGAGGCGTAGCTTATGCCCCAGTGCGCCATGGCGCACTCGCCGTCGTGCTTCAGCGCCTTCAGAAAGCACTTGATCGCTTCAGTATGGTTGAACCCAAACAGCCAATTGAGGCCCCGGTCGAACCAAAGCTGGGTCTCAGGCGACGACGTGGTGACTTTGCGGCTGTACGGCCCGAGATCAAAATAGGTCGTGCCGTTTTCCTTCGTCTCCATGATCGCTTCTCCCTTTTCTTTTTGCGTCGCCGATTGCTTCGGGATGTCAGCTGCCTAGCTTACTGTTGCTTACGCGCAGTGCCGAGCAGGCACCTTACCATAAGGCAGCGTCGGCGCTTGACGCTGCAAACTGCCGCAGGGCTTAAACTCTCTCGTCGTCCCTGCGAACGCAGGGACCCATACCGCGCGATCTGAATTTTGGAGAAAGCTGGAGCTACAGCTTCGCATAACCACGAAAGCCTGTGGTTATGGGTCCCTGCTTTCGCAGGGACGACGTGCGGATAGATCGCGGTTCACAGCGAAGGTTTCTCTCCCAGCTTCCTCTGAAACGCCGATAACACCGCGCCCAGCGCCAGCATTGCGGCCGAGATGTTCAGCGCAAACGACAGGCTGCCCACCGCATCCGTGATCGCGCCGACCACGATCGGACCGAGCGTCTGGCCGATGCCGAATGAAATCGTCATCGCCGCAATCGCCGTGGGCCAGGCCTGCGGCGGGTAGTTGATGCGGACGAAGGCGGTGGTGGAGCCGACCACCGCGAAGAAGGCGACGCCGAACACCAGCGCCGACAGCGCGAGCAGCCAAACCGACTGCCCGAAGATCGGCATCGCCGCGCCGATCGCGTTGACGCCGAGGATGATCGTGGTGGCGAGCCCGCCGCGGTCGAGCGCGAGCACGCGGCGCCACACCCATGGCGTCACGAATGCGCTGAGGCCGATCAGGCTCCAGAATGCGCTCTGTGCCACAGCGCCGCCGCCGGCGTCGCGCACATAGGCGATCATGAAGGTCATGTAGGCGATGTAGCCGGCGCCGAACAGGAAGTAGCCGGTGAGGTAGATCAAGACCGGCGCCACCGCGAATTTGGCCGTCGCCGTTTCGGCGGCCATAGCGCCGGCATGCAGTGGCGCGAGCAGCACGGGGATCGTCATGATGACCGCCAGCCCCGTCATCGCCCACCAGACGATCCACCACGAGCCAGGCCCAAATCCCTGCAAGACAAACGGTGCCACCAGCCCCGACGCCAAAATGCCGATCCCCGGCCCGGCATAGAACAGGCTGAGCAGGAAGTTCGCCCGTTCGGGCCGCGACTGCGCGATCGTCGCGGCGAGTGCGCCGCCGCCAACGAATCCGGCCGCGGCACCGACGCCCGCTAAAAGCCGCGCGAAACTCAGAACGTAGAAATTACCCGACATGGCGCAGAGCGCCAGCGACAGCACGCAGGCCAGCGTTCCCCATCGCACCGATGCCGCCAGCCCAAAGGTCCTGATCATCCGCGAGGCGAGCAGGGCACCCGCGAGATAGCCGGCCGCATTTACCGTGTTCATGAATCCGGCTGCGGAATAGGACCACGCCAGCGTGTCGCGCATGTCCGGCAGCACCAGCGCATAGGCGAAGCGGCCGATGCCGAGACCGACGGTCGGCGCCAGCGACAGGATGAGGATCAACCGCGCGGGATGCGGGTAAAGTTGGGGGACGTCGGGAGGTCGCACTGAAGACTCCGGCAAGTCCGTAGTTTGGCAGGTGAGCGCTGCCTTGCACAGGTGCCTCGGCCGCAATGGTGTCTTGCCAATCCCGCAAGGGGATCAGCCGATCAGCACCAGCACGACGCCGAGCACCGTCAGCGCGGCCCCCGCCACGATGCGCGTGGTAATCTCGATGTGCTTGAGCAGCATCGCGCTCAGCCCCACCGTGACCAGCGGATAGATCGCGGCGAGCGGCGCCACCAGCGTGATCGGACCGTTGCGGACCGCGGCAAACAGCGTGAGCGCGCTCAAGCCGTTGCTGATCCCGGTCATCGCGAACCAGAACAGGCCCGCGCGCGGCGCCTGCACGACAAAGCTGCCCTTGCGGACACGCTGCACCGTCAGCACCACCAGCGACGACGTGACGTAGCCGATCAGGCAGGCCCAGAGCGGGCTCGGCCAGACCTCAAGCCCGAGCTTGACCACCGGCGGCACCACGCCGCGGATCAGAGCGCTGCAAAGCGGTAGTAGAAGTGCCCAGCTCCGCCAATGGCCGAGGTCGCGCGGGCGGGTCACCGTGATGATCGCAGCCCCCGCAACGGCCACGACGAGGCCGAGGAGTTGCGGCAGATGCAGCGGCTCTTGCAGCAGGACCACCGCCGTCGCCACCGCAAACAGCGGCGCGAGGTTGCCGAGGGTCGAGGTGATGACCGGCCCGAGCTCCCGGTTCGAGGCGAAGGTCAGGAGCGTCAGCGAAGCCGGGAAGAACAGGCCGATGGCCATGAAAATGGGTAGGCCGCGCCAGACCACGGGCTCGCCCTGGAGAATCACGGGCGACAGCAGCAGGAACAGCAGCGTGAACGAGGGGACGCTGATCGCGGCCCCCGACAGCGGATCGACGGTCCGCAGGCCCAGCTGCGCCAAAACGACCCCGGCGCCGAGAAAGCCCGCCGAAGCAAAGGCGTAGATAATGGCTGCTGTCATGAGGTCCGTCTTGTCGCCTTCTTGAGGGGGCTTGCGGGTTGCTCGTTCCGGGCCACTCTGGCCCTGTTTTCTGCGCCTTGCCAATCCGCTTCCAGCGCTTTAGCACTCCGCCCGGATTTCACATTTTCCGTCATGCCCGGCCTTGTGCCGGGCATCCACGTCTTACTGTCATGCAACAGGACGTGGATGGCCGGGACACTTGGGCGAAGACGCGCTTCGCGTATTTGCCCGGCAATGACGAACTGGAGGTAAACGACCATGGCGACCCATAAACTGCTGCTTCTTCCCGGCGATGGCATCGGCCCCGAAGTGATGGGGGAGGTGCAGCGCCTGATCGACTGGCTGAACAAGCAGGGCATCGCGTCATTCGAGACCGAGCAGGGGCTGGTCGGCGGCTCGGCCTATGACGCGCACAAGGTATCGATCTCGGAAGGCGACATGGCCAAGGCTGTAGCCGCGGACGCCATCATCTTCGGCGCGGTCGGTGGGCCCAAGTGGGACAGCGTGCCCTATGAGGTGCGGCCCGAGGCCGGCCTGTTGCGGCTGCGCAAGGATCTCGGCCTGTTCGCCAATCTGCGTCCCGCCGTGTGCTATCCGGCGCTGGCGGAAGCTTCCAGCCTGAAGCGCGAGGCGGTGGAAGGCCTCGACATCATGATCGTGCGCGAATTGACCGGCGGCGTCTATTTCGGCGAGCCGAAGACGATCACCGATCTCGGCAACGGCCAGAAGCGCGCCATCGATACCCAGGTCTACGACACCTATGAAATCGAGCGCATCGGCCGCGTCGCCTTCGATCTGGCGCGCAAGCGCCGGAATAAAGTGACCTCGATGGAAAAGCGCAACGTCATGAAGTCGGGCGTGCTCTGGAACGAGGTCATGACGGCCGTGCATGGGCGTGAATACAAGGACGTCACGCTGGAGCATCAGCTCGCCGATTCCGGCGGCATGATGCTGGTGAAGGCGCCGAAGCAGTTCGACGTCATCGTGACCGACAATCTGTTCGGCGACATGCTGTCCGACATCGCAGCGATGCTCACCGGCTCGCTCGGCATGCTGCCCTCGGCCTCGCTCGGCGAGGTCGACGCCAAGACCAAGAAGCGCCGCTCGCTGTTCGAGCCGGTGCACGGCTCGGCGCCCGATATCGCAGGCCAAGGCCTCGCCAATCCGATTGCGATGATCTCTTCGTTCGGGATGGCGCTGCGCTATTCCTTCGACATGGGCGCGCTGGCCGACAAGGTCGATGCGGCGATCGCGGCCGTGCTCGCCAGCGGTCTTCGTACCGCTGACATCAAGTCGGAGGGCACGACGGCTGCTTCAACCACGCAGATGGGCGAGGCAATCCTGAAGGAGCTGCAGAAGCTGCACGCGTAAGTGATGTAAGGTCGTAGCCCGGATGGAGCCAACGGGTCGCGCGAATGCGCGCCCGATGACAGGCTCCGCGAAATGCGGGGTCTGTCTCGCCAGCGGCTGGATTCCCGGATTGCGCTTCGCTCCATCCGGGCTGCGCGCTGCTGATCACATCATCGGAGCCGTTTCATGGACGCGTCGCATCGACCCAAGATCGCGGAAACAATCGTCCATGAAACGGTGCGCTTGCGCGAGGCGCAGATCGGCCGGCGTTGCGAAGTCCTGGGCAACACGCGCATCGAATATGCCTCGCTCGGTGACTACTCCTATCTCGGGGAGAATTGCGAGGTCGCCGACGCCGTGATCGGGAAGTTCACTGCGATCGCGAATTCGGTCCGGATCGGCGCGCCGAACCATCCGATGGGCCGGCCGTCCCAGCATCGCTTCACCTATTGCCCGGAATATTACGAGGCGACGGCCACGCGCGACAGCGACTTCTTTGCGGAGCGCCGCAGCGACCAGGTGATCGTCGGTAACGATTGCTGGATCGGTCACGCCGCCATCCTGCTGCCGGGCGTGACGGTCGGCGACGGCGCCGTCATTGCCGCGGGCGCCGTCGTCAGCCGCGGCGTGCCGCCCTATACGATCGTCGGCGGCGTTCCGGCACGCCCGATCCGCCAGCGCTTTCCCGATGCCGTCGCCGAAAGCCTGCGCCGCATCGCCTGGTGGGACTGGCCGGATGAAATCATCTTCGAGCGCCTGGGTGATTTTCGCTCCGAGGCGATCGAACAATTTTGCGAGCGCTACGATCCGGCGCCCGCTGCGAATCGATTTTCGTAGCCCGGATGGAGCAAAGCGAAATCCGGGATTCTCGCAGATGGAAGGACTGTTCCCGGATTGCGCGGAGCCTGTCATCACTGTGCGAGCGCAATTGCGCTCGTCGCGGGCGCGCATTCGCGCGACCCGTTGGCTCCATCCGGGCTACGACCTTGTAGAAGCTGCACGCGCAAGTACGCAAACGTCACAAAAAATGCCCGTGGAGACCGGGCATTTTTCGTCAAATGGTTGCTGCGCTCAATACAGCGGGAACCGCGTCGGGAAGCCGCCCATGTCCGACGGCGGGTTGAGCGGCTGGCGGTCGATCGGGCGGTTGAGGTTTTCGCGCGCGAACGTCGGATATCCAAAATCCGACGGGAATGCGTAGTCCTGGAACTTCCGATCGCCTGGCAAGACTTCAGTGCCGGCATCGAGCCACGAGCGCGTGGTGACGTAGACGCGGGTGCGCGGGCCCTGCTGGTACGACCGGTTGGGACCGTTCGCGCCGTAATAGGGGCGGCCGTCCCGGTCATATTGCTGCCTGGACTGAGCGCTGGCGGAGGTTGTGCCAATCGCGACGAGGGCAGCCGCAGCAAGCGACATCGCGAGCTTGCTCGCAGCAGGGAATTTTCGGGTCATTGCATCCTCGTCATTGTCCGCCCTTGCGGGGGCCTGGCCGATCGCCAAATCTGATTGCCGGCATTGTAGCCACGGCGGGACCATCGTCGCTAGGTCAATTGCGCCACACCGCAGCGGAATAATGCGGGACGAAGCGAAAAAGTTTCATGAAAACCAGTGTCTTGGCCGCTTGTTGCCACAATTGTAAGGGGCTGCGGAAGCACGTCCCGCCAACGGCGGATTACAGGGCGCCGCGCAAATGCGGGTTATCGGCGCCCGTCACCCAATCCGCTGATAAGGCCGGCGCGCCCGATGTCGCGCAATCGCTGCGCCTGACTTCGGCATGGGCGAACAATTCCGTCAGTTTTGTATCGTTTCCGGCCGTCAGCAGGATCAGCCGGTTCAGGATGCAGCCGATCGCTGTGCGGCGGGCCGGCAGATCCTCGCCCAGGCATGACCAGCCGGAGAGACGGAATTTCGGCTCATCGACATGCCTGAAAAATCGGAGGCAGGAGCGGGCGGCCTCGGTGCCGCCGACCCGGCGGAACAGAGTCACGGCGCCGAACTTGCTGTCGATGATTCCTGCTGCCTCCAACTCGCGCGGGCCAGCCGGGTCCATCCTTGCGGCAAGGTAGCCGGCCGCCGAGCCGACCTGATCGATTTCCTCACCCGGACGATAGATTTCGAGTTCGGCGACCGGCGTGCCGCCGATGCCGCTCCAACGGAACACGTCCTTGCGGCCGCCTTCGGGATGCCGAAAAACTTCGTAAGCCTCTGTCTTACCTGGAAAAATGAGTTGGCTTACCGCAAACGCGGGCGCGCTGCGTCCGGCTTGGCTCCAGGTTTTGGGTGATGTGTCCATCGCCGTAACATCGGGTAAATGGTGCCATAGCGCGATACCGCAAATGGCCATCAGCGCCAGCGTCATCAGATACGCGCACAGCCGTGCCAACGTGCCGCAGACCTCGTCCACGAAGCTTGCCAGCGCCGGTCGGATGCTCAGCGGATAGTGGGAACTGGCCGAACCGGCCGGAAACGAATGCATCAAACGCCCAAACACAGCCGTCAAACGTTGTCATATCGGCGTTTCTCGCATAGAAGCGCTGCCTTCCCCCTTTCCGCTCGACGCGGCGGGGCAGCATTTTTCCTCGGAGAGTGAACGATGGGTTACAAAGTCGCTGTGGTCGGCGCGACCGGCAATGTCGGGCGCGAAATGCTCAACATTCTCGACGAGCGCAAATTCCCCGCCGACGAGGTCGTGGTGCTGGCCTCGCGCCGCAGCGTCGGCGTCGAGGTCTCCTATGGCGACCGCACCCTGAAGGTCAAAGCGCTCGAGCACTATGATTTTTCCGACGTCGACATTTGCCTGATGTCGGCCGGCGGCTCGGTGTCGAAGGAATGGTCGCCGAAGATTGGCGCCGCCGGCGCGGTCGTGATCGACAATTCGTCGGCCTGGCGGATGGATCCGGACGTGCCGCTGATCGTGCCGGAAGTGAACGCGGATGCGGTCGCGGGCTTTGCCAAGAAGAACATCATCGCCAACCCGAACTGCTCGACCGCGCAGCTCGTGGTCGCGTTGAAGCCGCTGCATGACAAGGCCACCATCAAGCGCGTCGTCGTTTCTACCTATCAATCGGTGTCGGGCGCCGGCAAGGATGCGATGGACGAATTGTTTTCGCAGACCAAGGCCGTCTACACCAACAGCGAACTGATCAACAAGAAATTCCCCAAGCGCATCGCCTTCAACGTCATCCCGCACATCGACGTCTTCATGGAGGACGGCTACACCAAGGAAGAGTGGAAGATGATGATGGAGACCAAGAAGATTCTTGATCCCAAAATCAGGCTGACCGCCACCTGCGTGCGGGTGCCTGTGTTCGTCGGCCATTCCGAGGCGGTCAACATCGAGTTCGAGAATCCGATCACCGCCGATGAAGCGCGGAACATCCTGCGCAACGCGCCGGGTTGCCTTGTCATCGACAAGCAGGAGCCCGGCGGTTACGTCACGCCGTATGAGGCGGCCGGCGAAGACGCCACCTACATCAGCCGCATCCGCGAGGACAACACCGTCGAGAACGGCCTGCAGTTGTGGTGCGTGTCGGACAATCTGCGCAAGGGCGCCGCACTGAATGCGATCCAGATCGCCGAATGCCTGATCAACCGCAAGCTGATCACCGCGAAGAAGAAGGCGGCGTAAGGCCGAATTCGTAGGGTGGGCAAAGCGAAGCGTGCCCACCGTTTAGCATTGCGATCGAAGGACAGATGGTGGGCACGGCGCTTTGCGCATTTGCCCACCCTGCGGCTTATTCGCCATCCCTGACGCTGCGAAATTCCTTCGCCTCCGGGTCGAGCACGAACAGCGCGCCTTCGGCAACGCCAAAATAAGCGCCGTGCAATTCCATCTCGCCGCGCTCGACGTGGGTGCGGACGAACGGAAACGTCATCAGGTTTTCGAGGCTGCGGAAGATCGCGGCCTTTTCGATCCTGACGGTGAAGTCCTGCATCGTCTCGCGCTCGCGCTGCTCGACGATCTCGCCCGGCTTGATGAACATGGCCATCCAGCGGCCGATGAAATCGCCCGGTGATAGCGGGTCGATCTTGTCGATAAAGGCCTTGATGCCGCCGCACTGGGCGTGGCCGAGCACCACGATATGCTTGATGCGCAGCACGTTGACGGCATATTCCAGCGCCGCCGACACGCCGTGGGCGCCGCCATCGGGCTGATAGACCGGCACCAGATTGGCGACGTTGCGCACGACGAAGAGTTCGCCGGGGCCGGCGTCGAAAATCACCTCCGGCGAGACACGCGAATCGCAGCAGCCGATCACCATCACGGCGGGCGACTGGCCGCGCTCGGAGAGTTCCCGGTAGCGCGTCTGCTCGGTCGGCAGCCGCTGCGAGGTAAAGGCCCGGTAGCCGTCGAGCAGATTTTGCGGGAATGACGTTGCCATGTGTCCTGTGCCTGTCTTTGGCCATGCCTAACCATAAGCGGATGACGGGAACAAGGCTTTCGGACCCCGGTTTGAAATGTTAGGGCGAGGGACCCAAAACGCCCCCGAGGAACCAGCCCATGATCCGTCCGCGCCGCAGCCTGTTGTTCATGCCGGGATCGAACGCGCGGGCGCTGGAAAAGGCGCGCACGCTCCCTGCCGACGGCATCATTCTCGACCTCGAGGATTCGGTGGCGCCGGACGCCAAGGCTGTGGCGCGCGACCAGATCGCCAAGGCGATCGGGGCCGGCGGGTTCGGCAAGCGCGAGGTGCTGATCCGGGTCAACAGCCTCGATACGCCCTGGTGGGTCGACGACGTCACCATGGCCGGCAAGGCGCGGCCCGACGGCATTCTGGTTCCCAAGATTTCCACGGTGGCCGATCTCAACGCCATTGCGAACCGCCTGAGTGACATCAACGCCGATATGTCGATCCGGGTCTGGGCCATGCTCGAAACCGCGCGCGGGGTGCTGGACGCCGACAAACTGGCGGCGGCTTCCAGGGATTCCGAAACCAGGCTCGCGGGCTTCGTGTTCGGGCCCAATGATATCTCGCGGGAGACGCGGATCCGCATGCAGCCGGGCCGCGCGGCGATGATCCCGATGATCACGCACTGCATCCTGGCGACGCGCGCGCACGGGCTCGAAATTCTCGACGGCCCCTACAGCGACATCAGCAATATCGACGGCTTTGCGACCGAATGCGCACAGGGCCGCGATCTCGGCTTTGACGGCAAGACGCTGATCCATCCGAGCCATATCGAGGCCTGCAACGCGATCTTCACGCCGCCGGCGGAAGAGGTCGAGCAAGCGCGCAAGATCATCGCAGCATTCGAAAAGCCGGAAAACGCCTCACGCGGCGCCATCCAACTCGACGGGCGGATGGTGGAGCGGCTGCACGCCGACATGGCCAGGCGCACGATCGCGATTGCGGACGCGATCGCGGCGATGGGACATTGAATTTTCCCGCGCGGCGCCACCCTCTCCCACAAGGGGAGAGGGTAAGCCCAGCGCTTTTCCTATGAACTGACCCGCGGGCCAAGACCGTCGATCGTGTCGGCATTGCCGCAATATTCCCGATAATGCGCAGCTGCGGTGCCGGCGACGAGATCGCGGTCGCATTGGCGTTTGTGGCTGCACAGGGAGCAGACGCGCTCCATGTCGCGCAGCACGAGCGGCTCGGTGCGCGCCAGATCGTCCTGATCGATACCGAGCGCTGTGAGCATCTTCGGCAGCTCATCCGCGGCATGCGGCCCCTGGCGGACCAGTGCCTCCAGTTCAGTGGAAGACATCCGCAACTCGCTCGCGATCCGGCTGAAATTGGCGGCGTCCATCTCGCGCATTTCCTTCCGCTCGCGCCGGTGCTTGAGCCATTCGCCGAAGGTGTCGACCACGAGGCTGACGACTAGATAGGGCTTTTCCTGAACGGTCATGGCACGGCTCCCTTGGGTCGCTGCAATGGCCCAAGGTGAGCGTAAATTGGGTGGCGGTCGTTGCGCTGGATCAAATTGGGGGCGGGGCGGGCGATCATTGATCTTACCCTCCCCTGGAGGGGGAGGGTCGACGCGAAGCGGCGGGGCGGGGTGACGGTCTCTCCACGTCTAACAGTGCCCGAGTTGAGAGATCACCCCACCCCGTCTCACATTTCGCTTCGCTCAATGTGAGCCGACCCTCCCCCTCCAGGGGAGGGTAAGCTACGGCAATTTTCCGAATTTCTCCGCCGCCCACGCATAAAGGCTGCCGGAAATCGGCTTCTCGCCACCGCGGCCTTTTGGTGAGATGTGCAGGCCGATGATTTCGGGATCGGCAAGCAGGCCTGAAAAATCCGTCGGCTCGAAAAACAGCTTCGGCTCTGCATGCACAGCGTAGAAAGATTGCTTCGACAGCGCGTGCTGCAATTCGCCCGAGCGCCGCGCGAGCGCGGTCAGGGCGGCCGGGCCGTAGATTGCGACGCGGATGTCGGAGAGACGGCTTGATCGGTGTCGCAACTGACGCAGCATGAAGGTGAGGCGATGACGCAGCGCCAGCCAGTCCGGCGTCAGATCCTCCTGCTCCATCAGTTCCTCGAACGCCCGCACGATCGGGTCACTCGCAGGCAGATACAGGACCGAGTTACCGAGCTGGCGTCGGCGTTCCCACGCGAAGTAAGGCTTTGCCGGGTCGATCTCGATCGGCTTCAGCAACAGCACGTCGGCGTCGAGCCACAATCCGGCGCGCTCGGCCATCAGCCGCATGCGGAAGAAATCGCTGAACTGCAAAATGGTCCAGTCGCGCCAGCTTCCATCGGGCTGCGGCGGCCGAAGCCGTTCGGAAAAGGAATGCGGCAGGATCGCCTCGGCTTCGGCGTTGCCGACGCCGTCGGGCAGGCCCGGCAATGGATCGAAACTGTAGACGGTGACCTTGTGGCCGGCGGCGACCTGAGACCGCAGGCAGGTCAGCCGCAGGCCGTCGAGCCGGCCGTGCCAGAAAGTGACGACGTCAGGCCGCATCCGCGTCGCCTCCGCTTAACGAAAGAGCCCCGATGCGATCGGGGCTCTCGTAACAGGATCAGGTAACACGATCACGCCCAGGCGCGCTCTTTCTTCAGCTTCGCCTCGTAATCGTCGATCGACAATTTCTTTTCCATGGTCAGGCCGATGTCGTCGAGGCCGTTCATCAGGCAGTGCTTGCGGAACGGATCGATCTCAAACTTCACCTTGCCGCCGTCGGGACCGCGGATCTCCTGGTTGGCGAGATCGATGGTCAGCGTGGCGTTGGCGCCGCGCTCGGCATCGTCGAACAGCTTGTCGAGGTCGTCCTGCGTGACGCGGATCGGCAGAATGCCGTTCTTGAAGCAGTTGTTGTAGAAGATGTCGCCGAACGAGGTCGAGATCACGCAGCGGATGCCGAAATCCAACAGCGCCCACGGCGCGTGCTCGCGGCTGGAACCGCAGCCGAAATTGTCGCCGGCGACCAGCACCTTGGCGTTGCGATAGGCCGGCTGGTTGAGCACGAAGTCCGGGTTCTCGCTGCCGTCATCCTTGTAGCGCTGTTCGGAGAAAAGCCCCTTGCCAAGGCCGGTGCGCTTGATGGTCTTCAAATACTGCTTCGGGATGATCATGTCGGTGTCGACATTGATGATCTTCAGAGGGGCAGCTACGCCTTCCAGTGTGGTGAACTTTTCCATCGATCGCACTTCCCGGTTGAGGGTGGGGCAAGGCCGCTGATTTATCGCGAATATGGCCCCGGCAAAAGGCCAATTTGCGCAATCCTAGCCTGCGCAACCTAGCCGGCACCCGCCTCGATCGCCTCCATATCGGCGTCCGACAGCCCAAAATGGTGTCCGATCTCGTGGATCAGGACGTGGCGGACGATATGGCCCAGCGTTTCCTCATGTTCGGCCCAGTAATCGAGGATCGGTCGGCGGTAGAGCCAGATCATGTTGGGCAGGCGGGCGACGTCGTTGTTGCTCTGCTGCGGCAGGCCGATGCCCTGGAACAGGCCGAGCAGGTCGAACTCGGTTTGCGCCTGCATTTCGTCTAGAACCTCGTCGGTCGGAAAATCGTCGACGCGGATGATCACGCCCTCGCACAGGGCTCGAAAGCCCTTCGGCAGGCGCTCGAACACCTCATGCGCCATGGCTTCCATTTCGGCGAGCGAGGGGGCTTTTGCTTCGGTCCACATCAGGACGTATTTAGCCTGTGTTATGGCTGGGCGCATCCTGGTTTTGCGAGTTGACCGCGGGGCGCCAATCGGGGACCGTACGGGGGATATCAGGCGTGGGTGGACTTAAGATGAAGCGGATTGTGACGGTTGCAATTTGGGCTGCTTTTGCCGGGCTCTTGCTATCAGGTACGATGGCGCAGGCGCAGACGGCATCATCGGGGCTGCGGATCGTGCAGGCGCCGGAGCCGGCTGTCACGGATGTGTCCGCGCAGCGCCGGCGTCCGCTGCGGCGCGTGCCGATCTATCGGCAGGAATGGGCGCCTGATGTCTACCCGCGCTACAACCCCGGCCCCAACGCCGTGCGCGATTGCAGCGCGCATTACGTGCAGGAGTACCGGCCGAGCGGCACGGTGATCACCCCGCGCATGAACTGCTACTGGCGGCCCGGCTAGGTTTTCTCGCTTCACTTTTTTTCGCGCATTTCTTTGACGCGGAGTCAGGCTGACTCTGCGAGCGCTCCACGTTGAAGTTGTGATGGCGTTCTGCGCCGGTTGGCGTGCGCAAGGATTGCGGCGAGCTGCGGCGGTCATCCGTTCATGTTCGTGGCGCATTCATTCAGAGTCCATTCAAGTCGCTTGCGTCAGATTGCGTGCAGCGTTGCGGCGAGCGATTCGGCGCAGACGTGGCACCCGACCCAAGGAGAGCATTCATGCAGTTCACGAAAATTCTGGGGCTCGCCGCCGTTGGCGCAGTGCTCGCGCTCGCTGCGCCGGCCGAGCGCGCCAATGCGCTGTCGCTCAGCAATCCCGGCGCCGCCGCGGCGGTTCAGGAAGATACCAAGCCGGCGACCACGGAAGTACATTGGCGGCATCGTCACCATCACCATCACCATCACCGGTGGCATCGCTGGCACCACCGCCACCACCACCATCATCATGGCCATGGCCATCGCCACTGGCACCGCTGGTGAGCGCGACTGCCTAGCGCAGCAATCGAGCAGGCCCGTTCATTGCGGGCCTGTTTCGATTTGAGCGCCTTGAAACTGGCGAGATTGCTGCCCGTTATCTCTGTCATGGAGATCAACGCGAGGAGTCCGGCATGAAGAGTTTGATCGGGGCAGCCCTTGTCGCTGGCGCGCTCGTGGTTGCCGGATCGGCCGCGATCAGTCCGGTCGCCGCGGCGCCGCAGGCGAAGGCGCAGAGTGCCGGCACATCCGATGCCACCGACTTCAGCGCGCACCGCTATGTCAGGCGCCATTATCGTCACCACGGCTATTCTCGACCGCACTACCGTCCCTACTACTACAACCGGCCGGTCTACTATCGGCCGTATCCCTATTCCGCACCGGCGCCGTTCATCTTCGGCATCGGGTTTGGTCCGGTCTGGTGGTGAGCGTGCACAGCTTCGGTCAGCCGCAAATCTCTCTTGCGCTTTCTTCTGTGCTTTCTCTTGTGCTTTCTCTTGCGTGTTCTTTTGCGCGTTCATCTTTGCGGTCGGCGCATTCATGGCGCGTTCACGTGCCTGTCTCTAATTTCACGTTGGGAGCGAGCGCAAAGAAGAAGCGCGACGGGGACCAGCCGCAGAGCGGTTGAGGGGCGCGCCGTCGCCGGTTAGGGAGGTTCATCCATGACGATATCCGATCCCGGACGCGGCCTTATCCGCCGTCTGGGCGTTACGGCTGCGGCGCTGTTTGCGTTCGCGGCGGCATCACAACAGCGCGCCGAGGCGCTCTCGCTTGCGAGTCCCGGCACGGCGCCTTCAGCAAAATTTGCAACCGACGGACTGACGACCGAGGTTCAACACCGCGGTGGCGGCGGCGGTTTTCGCGGCGGTGGTGGCGGTGGTTTCCGCGGCGGCGGTGGCGGTGGATTCAGAGGCGGCGGTGCTGCGTTCCATGGCGGCGGCTTCCGCGGTGGCGGCGCGGCCTTTCACCGCGGTGGTTTCAGAGGTGGTGGGATGGCGATCCACCGTGGCGGTTTTCGTGCGGCGCCCGTCTTCCATGGCGGCGGACACCGCTTCGCACATCGTCACGCGTTCCACCGGCCTCACTTCGTCCATCGACACCACTTCGGCCACCGGCGCTTCTTCCATCGTCGGTTCTACTACGCGCCGGCCTACTACACGTACCCGGCCTACTATTATCCGCGGCGCTGCCGCGTGATCTGGACCTATTACGGGCCGCGCAAGATCTGCCGCTATCGCCCGTGGCACGCGCATTACTACGCGCATTACGGCTGGTGAGAGCCGAAATGAAACAGGCGCCCGTTCGGGCGCCTGTTTTTTCGAGCGGCAAACGCTCAGTTCAATCCCAATCCTTGCCTTCCCAAGGCTTGATCTTCCAAGGGGTCAGCTTCGCCAGCCGCCACTGCGCCCAATGTTCCGGCGGCCAGTGACTGAGGCGCGAGGTTTCCTTGGCGACGGGCTGAAGGTCGACGATGCGCGGCGTCATGCGCCGCCGCACCTGCCGCGTCGCCTCGCTGATCATGTCGACAAATTCAGACTTTTCCGTCACGGCCGGGTCCCTCGCGAAAGCGCTTCGCAAGGGACCATTCTGCGCCTTGCCTGTTAACGCGGCGTTTCCGGAACGCCTCGCTATCTAGGCAAAGCAGTGTTAACGCCACTCCCGGATGTCGACAAAATGCCCGGCGATGGCCGCGGCCGCCGCCATTGCGGGCGACACCAGGTGGGTGCGGCCCTTAAAACCCTGGCGGCCTTCGAAGTTGCGGTTCGAGGTCGAGGCGCAGCGCTCTTCCGGCGCCAGCTTGTCGGGGTTCATGGCGAGGCACATGGAGCAGCCCGGCTCGCGCCATTCGAAGCCGGCCTTGATGAAGATCTTGTCGAGGCCCTCGGCTTCGGCCTGTTCCTTCACGATGCCCGAGCCCGGCACGATCATCGCGTTGACGTGGGCGTTGACGGTCTTGCCCTCGGCGACTTTCGCCGCGGCGCGCAGATCCTCGATGCGGCCGTTGGTGCAGGAGCCGATGAAGACGCGGTCGAGCTTGATGTCGGTGATCTTGGTGCCGGCGGTCAGGCCCATGTATTTCAGCGCGCGGTGCTTCGACAGCCGCTTGGCCTCGTCGGCGATCTGATCGGGATCCGGCACGAAGCCCGAGATCGACACCACGTCCTCGGGCGAGGTGCCCCAGGTGACGATTGGCGGCAGCTTCGCAGCGTCCAGCCGGATCTCGTGGTCGAAATGCGCGCCTTCGTCGGAGCGCAGCTTTTCCCAATAGCGCATCGCGGCGTCCCAGTCGGCGCCCTTCGGCGCCTTCGGCCGGCCCTTCAAAAACTCGAACGCTTTTTCGTCCGGCGCGATCAGGCCGGCGCGGGCGCCGCCCTCGATCGACATGTTGCAGACGGTCATGCGGCCTTCCATCGTCAGCGCGCGGATGGCGTCGCCGGCATATTCCAGCACATAGCCGGTGCCGCCCGCGGTGCCGATCTCGCCGATGATCGCCAGGATGATGTCCTTGCCGGTGACGCCGTCGGGCAATTTGCCGTCGACCACCGCGCGCATGTTTTTTGCTTTTTTCTGGATCAGCGTTTGCGTCGCCAGCACGTGTTCGACCTCTGAGGTGCCGATGCCGTGCGCCAGCGCGCCGAACGCGCCGTGGGTGGAGGTGTGGCTGTCACCGCAGACGATGGTGGTGCCGGGCAGCGTAAAGCCCTGCTCGGGGCCAATCACGTGGACGATGCCCTGGCGCTTGTCGAACTCGTTGAAATATTCGACGCCGAATTCCTTGGCGTTCTCCGCCAGCGCCTTGATCTGCTCGGCGCTTTCAGGGTCGGGATTGGGCTTGCTGCGATCGGTCGTCGGCACGTTGTGATCGACGACGGCCAGCGTCTTCTCCGGCGCGCGAACCTTGCGGCCGGTGGCGCGCAGGCCTTCGAACGCCTGCGGCGAGGTCACCTCGTGCACCAGATGGCGGTCGATATAGAGCAGGCAGGTGCCGTCCTCGGCTTCGTGCACCAGATGGTCGTTCCAGATCTTGTCGTACAGCGTGGTCGGTTTGGACATGAGCGTCAGCTCCAAAGAAATTCTGTGTGAGCGATCAAGCGCAGGTGCGCCAGCAACGGACGTCAGCGCAGCATCAAGCTGCGCGCGTAAGCTCTGACGTCGCCGAAGTCGCGAAGCGTCCGAAGAACCGGCCGGGCAGCCGTGAGCGATCGTCGATGACGACGAGCTGGGCGGTGCCGACGGCGGCGCTGGTGCGATCTAGAACCATTCTGAATTTCTAACACAGGCCCGGCGGCCGCCACAATCAATCGATTGGGCAGGGGCATTGTCTAGATAGGCATAGCGCAACAAAAAAGCGCGGGGCAAAACCCCGCGCTTTTGGTCACATCCCTTTCGGGAAAAATTACTCGCCGACGGCGGTCGCGCGGTCCTGCTTCTCGACGATGCGGGCCGACTTGCCGCGCAGTTGGCGCAGGTAATACAGCTTGGCGCGACGCACCTTGCCGCGGCGCACCACCTTGATCGAGTCGATCATCGGCGACATC
Source organism: Bradyrhizobium sp. SRL28 (assembly GCF_018596315.1). Classification (GTDB taxonomy): domain Bacteria; phylum Pseudomonadota; class Alphaproteobacteria; order Rhizobiales; family Xanthobacteraceae; genus Bradyrhizobium. The sequence goes on from NZ_JAHEAG010000004.1 coordinate 352,540, forward strand.
ACGGGGAACACGCGCTCGACGCCTTCGCCGTAGGAAATCTTGCGGACGGTGAAGCTCTCGTTGAGCCCGCCTCCGGAACGGCCGATGCAGACGCCTTCATAGGCCTGCACGCGGGTACGCTCGCCTTCGACCACCTTGACGTTGACGATCACGGTGTCGCCGGGGCCGAATTCCGGGATCGACTTGGTCGCCGACAGTTTTTCGAATTGCTCTTTTTCGAGCTGTTGAATGAGGTTCATTGAAATCTCCATCGGCGGCGCGCCCGGCAGCGGGCTGCGCGACGTCCATCTATCCTGCCATTGCGCGGATTTGGCGCTCGTATAAGGCATCGGGCCGCGCTTGTCACCCGTCTGTCGTGCTTTTTGTTCCTTTTTGGCCGCCCCTGATCGCCCATAAATCCGGCCGCCGCGCCCGCGTCAGGGCCTCGGCTTCGGCCCGGCGCCAGGCCGCTACCTTGGCATGGTCGCCGGAGATCAGGATTTCCGGGATACCGCGGCCCTCGAACTCCTGCGGGCGGGTGAATTGGGGGTATTCCAGTAGTCCATCGGAAAAGCTTTCGTCCTCGCCCGAGGCCTGTTTGCCCATCACCCCCGGCAAAAGCCGCACGCAGGCGTCGATCAAGGCCATCGCGGCGATTTCGCCGCCTGAAAGCACGTAGTCTCCGAGCGAGACCTCTTCGAGGTTCCGGGCTTCGATGACCCGCTGATCGATCCCCTCGAACCGGCCGCAGACGATCAAAGGGCCTGGCCCGGTGGCAAGCTCCGCCACCAGCGACTGGGTCAATGGCCGACCCCGCGGGCTCATCAGCAGGCGCGGTCGGCTTTGATCGACATCCGCGGCATCGATCGCCGCCGCCAGCACGTCAGCCCGGAGCACCATGCCGGGGCCGCCGCCGGCCGGGGTGTCATCGACGCTGCGATGCTTGTCGGTGGCGGAGTCCCTGATGTCGCGCACCTCAAGCCGCCACAGGCCTGATGTCAGCGCCTTGCCCGCCAGGCTGACGCCGAGCGGCCCGGGAAACATCTCGGGGAAGAGCGTGAGAACGGTGGCGCGCCAGGTCATTCAAAACCCATCACGTGAGCGTCGGGGCGTCGTCGCCTTCGACTTCCTGCGGCAGCTCGATCACCACGCGGCCGCCGGCGAGATCGACCGTTGGTACCACGGCATTGGTGAACGGCAGCAGCATGGTGGCGCCTTTCGCGGGCGCGATCTCGATGATGTCGCCGGCGCCGAAATTATGGATCGCGATGACACGGCCGAGCGGCTCTTGCGCGGCATTGACTGCGGCAAGCCCGATCAGGTCGGCGTGGTAATATTCGCCCTCGTCGGTCTCGGGCAGTTTTTCGCGCGCGATGTAGAGCTCGATGCCGTTGAGCCGCTCGGCATCCTCGCGGGAGGCGATGCCTTTCAGCGTCGCCACCAGATGATCCCTGGCTTCACGGACATGCGTCACCTCGAACTGGCGCGCGCCGTCCTTGGTCATCAGCGGTCCGTAATGTTTTACGGCCAGCGGATCTTCGGTGAACGTCCACAGTTTCACCGCGCCGCGCACGCCATGCGCAGCGCCGATACGGGCGACACAAATCGGTGCTGCCACCGTCGTGCGCCGCTACGCCTTAAGCCTTCGCGGCGGCTTCGGCGCGCGCCTTGCGCTCCTTGCGCGGCACGGCCTTTTCCGGATTGCTGCGGGCGGGACGCTTGACGATGCCGGCGGCATCCAGGAAGCGCGTCACGCGGTCCGACGGCTGTGCGCCCTTGGCGAGCCAGGACTTCACCTTGTCCATGTCGAGCTTCAGCCGCGACTCATTGTCCTTCGGCAGCAGCGGGTTGAAATGACCGAGACGCTCGATGAAGCGGCCGTCGCGGGGAAAGCGCGAGTCGGCGACGACGACGTGATAGACCGGACGCTTCTTGGTGCCTGCGCGAGCGAGGCGGATAACGACTGACATTTGGTTCTCCTGAGTGTGTTTCGATTAGGTGTTGGTCGGTTACGCCGTCATTGCGAGGAGCGAAGCGACGAAGCAATCCATCTTGGTTCTTGGCGAAGAATGGATTGCTTCGCTGCGCTCGCAATGACGAAAGAGGTCATTTCTTCTTCCCCGGAAAGCCGCCGAGGCCCGGCAAGGTCGGCTTGCCGCTGAGGCCCGTAAGTCCCGGCACGTTGGGCAATCCCTGACGCAGGCCGGTGGGAAGATCCTTGGGCAAATTCGGCAGGCCGCCTCCGGCACCGCCCTGCATCTTGTCCGCGAGCGCCTTCATTTCTTCCGGCGAGGGCGGCTTCATGCCGCCGCCAAAGCCCATCGCCTGTGCGATGCCGGCCAGCGGGCCGCGCTTGCCTGAGCCCATGGCCTTCATCATGTCAGCCATGTTCCGGTGCATCTTTAAGAGCTTGTTGACTTCCTGGACCTCCAGGCCGGCGCCTGCGGCGATGCGCTTTTTGCGGCTGGCTTTGAGAATGTCGGGATTCTTGCGCTCCTGTCGCGTCATCGAATCGATCACCGCGACCTGGCGCTTGATGATCTTGTCGTCGATGCCGGCGTTCGCGATCTGGTTCTTCATCTTGGCAATGCCCGGCATCATGCCCATCAGCCCGCTGATGCCGCCCATATTCGCCATCTGCAGCAATTGCTCACGCATGTCGTTGAGGTCGAACTGGCCCTTGCGCATCCGCTCGGCGGTGCGCGCGGCCTTTTCGGCGTCGATATTCGCCGCTGCCCGTTCGACCAGCGACACCACGTCGCCCATGCCGAGGATGCGGCCGGCGATGCGGCTCGGATGGAAATCTTCCAGCGCATCGGTCTTTTCGCCGGTGCCGATCAGCTTGATCGGCTTGCCGGTGACCGCGCGCATCGACAGCGCCGCGCCGCCGCGGCCGTCGCCGTCGACGCGCGTCAGCACGATGCCGGTGAGGCCGACGCGCTGATCGAAGGCGCGCGCGAGGTTGACCGCATCCTGGCCGGTCAGGGAGTCCGCGACCAGCAGCACTTCGTGCGGATTGGCCGTGGTTTTGATCTCGGCCGCCTCGCTCATCATTTCTTCGTCGAGCGTGGTGCGGCCGGCGGTGTCGAGCAGCACCACGTCGTAGCCGCCGAGCTTGCCGGCTTCCAGTGCGCGCTTGGCGATCTGCGCCGGCTTTTGCCCCGCCACGATCGGCAGCGTCGGAATGTCGAGGTCGCGGCCGAGCACGGCCAGTTGCTCCATCGCCGCCGGGCGGTAGATATCGAGCGAGGCCATCAGCACCTTGCGCTTGTCGCGCTGGGTCATGCGGCGGGCGAGCTTGGCGGTGGTGGTGGTTTTGCCGGAGCCCTGGAGACCGACCATCATGATGGCGACCGGCGGCACCGCATTGAGATCGATGGTCTGGCCGTCGGAACCAAGGGTGGCGACCAGTTCGTCATGGACGATCTTGACCACCATCTGGCCGGGCGTGACCGACTTGACGACGGTGGCGCCGACCGCCTGCTCGCGAACGCGCTCGATAAAACCTCTGACAACTTCGAGCGAGACGTCAGCTTCCAGCAGCGCGCGGCGCACCTCGCGCATCGCGGCGTCGACATCAGCCTCCGACAGCGAGCCCCGGCCCGTCAGCCGATCGAGTATCCCACCAAGCTTTTCCGACAGATTGTCGAACAATGCCGTTGTCCTGTTGCTGCCCTTGCAGGCGCTACGTCGATCCATTCACTACTGTCATCACCCGCTTTGTGCGCAATTGCGCACTGGAGCGGGTGATCCAGTATTCCAGAGCAGCTCGTTTTGAACCGAGAAGCTGCGGCGTACTGGATACCCCGCCTTCGCGGGGTATGACGACCTAGATATGTCCCGGCGCAGAACGCCAAAACGATCGTCCAAACACTTTCGCGCCCGAGGGCGCATCGCGCTGTCGGGCGTTGGCCTCCGGTCTCATGGGCCGGGCGGCGGGTCGAAAAGAACGTCTTTCCGAGAAAGTGCGCGGGTTAAACGCCCGGAGGGAGCGAAAGTCAAGGAGAAACTAGGGCATAACGCCCTGCGGCTGCGGCGTAAGGCTTTGACATGGTTGTGCTTTTGAAGATCGGGGTGGCCGATGCGCGGGCTTCCTTTCGCCGCAGGTTCAAAGTTCAACCCGCACACGCCATATAACGCCCCATGTCTGTCGCTCTCTCCCGTCCTTCGTGATCTCCCGTGCCCGTCACCCGCCGCCGTGTTTTTGGAGTGCTCGCCGGGGCCGCCGCGGCGGTCGGCGTTCCCTCGGTCTGGATAAGCAATATGAAAACCTACGCCGGCCCCGTCTCCGACCACTTTGACGGCACGCGCTTCTTCGATCCCGACGGGGTGCCGCCGAAATCGCTGGCGGAGGTGCTGCGCTGGCAGTTCGGCACCGACCGCAGGCGCGCGAGCTGGCCGGATTGGGTGCCGAATGCCCACAGCGATACGCCGCCGCCGCGCGTAACCGGCGACAAGGTGCGGCTGTCGTTTGTCGGCCACGTCACCTGGCTGATCCAGACGGCGGATCTCAACATCCTCGTCGATCCCGTGTGGTCGATGCGCGCTTCGCCCGTCGCCTTTGCCGGGCCGCATCGGCACAACGATCCCGGCATCGCCTTCGACGCGCTGCCCAAGATCGACGTCGTGCTGGTGTCGCACGGCCATTACGATCATCTCGACATCGCGACGCTGTCGAAACTTACAGAAAAGTTTTCGCCGCGCGTGATCACGCCGCTCGGCAATGACGTCACCATGCGCGATGCGAACTCAGCGATCAAAGCTGAGGGATTCGACTGGCAGGATCGCGTCGAACTTGGCAACGGCATCGCGGTGACGCTGGTGCCGACGCGGCACTGGTCGGCGCGCGGATTGTTCGACCGCAACAAGGCGCTGTGGGCGAGTTTTGTTTTGGAGACGCCGGCGGGGAAAATCTACATCGTCTGCGATTCCGGCTATGGCGAGGGCAAGCACTTTCGACGCGTGGCCGAGAAACATGGTCCGCTGCGGCTGGCGATATTGCCGATCGGCGCCTACGAGCCGCGCTGGTTCATGAAGGACCAGCATATGAATCCGTCTGATGCCGTGAAGGCGCTCGCCGATTGCGACGCGCAAGAAGCGCTGGCGCATCATCACGGCACGTTCCAACTGACGGATGAAGCGATCGACGCGCCGGTGAATGCGCTGGCCGAGGCGCTCAAGGAGGCGAAGATTCCGCCGGAGCGGTTTGCGGCGCTGAAGCCAGGGCAGGTTTACGAAATCTAACCCCCGTCGTCCCTGCGAACGCAGGGACCCATAGCCACCGCTGAAAATTGTTGAGAGAAGCTGGAGCTACAGCTCAGCCTAACCACAGCGTCCTGTGGTTATGGGTCCCTGCTTTCGCAGGGACGACAGCAATTACTCCTTCGGCTTGATCGCCCAGGATACGCTCACCGTCACCGATAACGTCTCTTCGCCTTGCGCCACCGGCGCTCCCGCGGCCATGGGGGAAGCCACCTTGCCGCGAAATACCGGCACGGGCGCGCCTTCCTCGGAAATACTGATGGGCTCGCCGAGCGTCACGCCGGCGGCCTTGGCGTAGATCTCCGCCTTGCGGCGCGCATCCGAAATAGCCTTCTCGCGGGCTTCGTCCAGATGTTTTGAGGCTTGTGTGACCGTGAAATTGATACCGCCGATGTCGTTGGCGCCGGCGCCCACCAGCACGTCGATGATGTTGGCGACCTTGGTGACGTCGCGGATCTTGACCGTGACGCGGTTGCTGGCGCGGAAGCTGACGATGCCTGGCGCGCGCTCCGCGGCTTTGGACGGCGTCGCAAATTGCGGCTGCAGCGACAGCCGCGAAGTCTGGTAGTCCTTCTCCTCGATGCCGGCGCCCTTGAGCGCCAGCAGCACCTTGCCCATCGCCGCGTTGTTGGCATCCGACGCCTCACGCGCGGTCTTGGCATCCGATGTCACGCCGCCGTCGATCTGGGCCTGATCGGGCGCCACCGACACGTTCGCTTCGCCGGTCACGGAAATCGCAGGCGGCGGCATTGTCTGCGCCAGCGCGGGCGCGGCGAGCCAGGTGGCGGTCACGACGGCGAGGGCGAACGGAAGTTTCATGCCGATCACCTCAGCGGCACATAGACATTGATCACCAGCTTGTCCTCCGCCGTCTTCAGGGGATCGGTGATGTATTCCTCGATGAAGGTGTCTTTCGCTTCGAGCTTCTTGTCGTCGAGGTGATTGGTGATCGCCTCATAGGTGTTGTCCATGTTGTCGTAGGAGCCGCGATGGACGAACTTCAGCGCCTTGCCGTCCGGCGACTTGCCCATGCTCATGTCCTTGGTCAGGCTCTTGACGTCCTGATCGACCGGAATCTGGGCGAGGAACGTAAAGCCGGTATCGTCGGTCGAGGTGTAGACGATCATCGAATTGCCTGATGCCTTGATGCCCTGCTTGTCGAGCACGGCGGTCAGCGCCTTGAACGCATCGATCAGGGTGTCGAACGCGTTGTCCCAATTGGCCGTGCCCTTCATGACAACCACCTTCTTGGGCTCCATCGTGAACTCCTCGCCGAAGGGGTCCGCGGTCTGGACGCTGGCGGCGGGAGGAGGGGGCGCGGGCGCCGGGGCTTTTTCCGCCGTGGGAGCATCCGCCGGCGACTTGGTTTCGGCCGGCGGCGGGACCGGCACCGCCGATGGCGCGGGGCTGGGCATGGCCGACGGGCTCGCGGCTGGCGAGGCTGAGGGCGCCGGCGATTGCGCCAGCGCGGCCCCGCCAAACGCAACCATGGAGAGTGCGACGATGGCCGCACGGAAAGTGCTGATACGGTTCATTTCAGGTATTCTCCATCCACCCCACCTGGCGGCGGCATGTCCCCATCCGCGCCCGCCAGAATGGTGCCATTTTCTAACACGCAAGGTCCGCTTTCGTCCCATGACAGATGCGTCATATGCCCCTGCACACTAGGCAATTGGCCATCATTCGCCATATAAGGCAGGCAGAATTTGGGAAATTCCATGAGCGCGCTGGCCAACCACGCATTTGCCAAGATGAACGGTATCGGCAACGAAATCGTCGTCGTGGATTTGCGCGATTCCAAGGCCGCTGTGACAGCCGACGAGGCGCGGGCCGTGGCCTCGCCCGCGGGCGTGCCCTATGACCAATTGATGGTATTGCAGCCGCCGCGGCTGCAGGGCACCGAGGCCTTCATCCGCATCTACAACAATGACGGCTCGGAAGCCGGCGCCTGCGGCAACGGCATGCGATGCGTGGTGCGCCGCCTGTTCGAGAAGACCGGCCAGACCGCCGTGACTTTCGAGACCCGCGCCGGCCTCCTCAATTGCTGGCAGGGCCCGGCGCCCGATCTCTATACCGTGGACATGGGGGCGCCGAAGTTCGACTGGCAGGATATTCCGCTGGCCGAAGAATTTCGCGATACCCGCTACATCGAATTGCAGGTTGGGCCGATCGATGCGCCGGTGCTGCATTCGCCGTCGGTGGTCTCGATGGGCAATCCGCACGCGATCTTCTGGGTCGACGACGTCAACGCCTATGACCTCGAGCGCTTCGGGCCGCTGCTGGAAAACCACCCGATCTTCCCCGAACGCGCCAACATCACGCTCGCCCACATCGTCGATCGCGATCACATCACGATCCGCACCTGGGAGCGCGGCGCCGGCCTGACCAGGGCCTGCGGCTCCGCGGCTTGCGCGACCGCGGTGGCGGCGGCGCGGCTGAAGCGTGCCAGCCGCAATGTCGAGATCACGCTGCCCGGCGGCAAGCTCGGCATCGAATGGCGCGAGCGCGACGAGCATGTGCTGATGACCGGGACCGCCGATTTCGAATATGAAGGCCGCTTCGATCCCGCGCTGTTCGCCGACGTCGCGTGAGATGTGCGTCGACGTCCTCACTTTCGGCTGCCGCCTCAACGCCTTCGAATCCGAAGTGATCGCCCGCGAGGCGGAGCGCGCGGGGCTTTCCGATACCGTCGTCATCAATAGCTGCGCCGTCACCAACGAGGCGGTGGCGCAGGCGCGGCAATCGATCCGGCGGCTGAAGCGCGAACGGCCGGACCTGCGCATCGTCGTCACCGGCTGCGCGGCGCAGACGCAGCCGGAGATGTTTGCCGAAATGGCGGAGGTCGATCGCGTCGTCGGCAATGACGACAAGATGCGCGGCGAGGCGTGGCGTGCCGCGCGCGCAGCGTTCGACGCAGGCTTTGGTATCGGGACAAGCGAAAAGATCGCGGTCGCTGACATCATGGCGGTCAAGGAGATGGCGCCGCATCTGCTCGACGGCTTCAAGGCCGGCCTGCCGCGGGTGTTCGTCCAGGTGCAGAACGGCTGCGATCACCGCTGCACCTTCTGCATCATCCCTTACGGTCGCGGCAATTCGCGCTCGGTGCCGATGGGCGCAGTGGTGGATCAGGTTCGCGCGCTCGCTGAGCGCGGCCATGCCGAGATCGTGCTGACCGGTGTCGACCTGACGAGCTATGGGGCTGACTTGCCGGGCACGCCGAAGCTCGGGCAATTGACCAAACAGATTTTGCGCCATGTACCGGAATTGAGGCGCTTACGGATTTCATCGATCGATTCCATCGAAGTCGATCGCGATCTGCTTGACGTCATCGCGAATGACGAGCGGCTGATGCCCCATCTGCATCTGTCGCTGCAGTCCGGCGACGACATGATTTTGAAGCGGATGAAGCGCCGGCATTCGCGGAAAGATGCGATCGAGTTCTGCGCGCAGGTACGGCGGCTGCGCCCCGACATCACGCTCGGCGCCGATATCATCGCGGGCTTTCCGACCGAAACGGAAGAGATGTTCTCGCGCTCCGAGGACCTCGTTGACGAATGCGATCTCACCTTCCTGCACGTGTTTCCCTATTCGAAGCGACCCGGCACACCGGCCGCGCGGATGCCGCAGGTGGCGGGCGGGGCGATCAAGAATCGCGCGAAGCGTTTGCGTGCGGCAGGAGAGGCGGCGTTGCAGCGGCGGCTGGCGGCAGAGACTGGAACGACGCGTCAGGTTTTGATCGAAAGTGCGACGCAAGGGCGGACGGAGCATTTCCTGCCGGTGGCGATATCAGGTGAAAGACCGGGCGCGGTAATGGCGTTAGCGATCAACGGTCACGATGGTGCGCGGTTGACGGTGTGAGTCACAAATTTCGCTGTCGTCGCCCGGCTTGACCGGGCGATCCAGTACGCCGCGGCCCCTCGGCTCATCACAGACTTCTCTGGGATACTGGATCATCCGCCTTCGCGGATGATGACAGTGGTGGCTGGGGCGCCGGGCTCGCCTACAATCCGTTACTCCCCGTTCCACCCGCACGCCCTGAGCCGCTCCCGCATATGCTCCGGCGCCGGTGCCACCACGCGCACCGGTTCCTTGTTCTTTGAAATCGGAATCACGATCTCGCGGGAATGCAGGTGCAGGATCGGTTCACCAAAACGAGGTCCGTTGCCGTAGATATTGTCGCCGACAATCGGCCAGCCCATGGCTGACGTGTGCACGCGCAATTGATGGGTGCGGCCGGTGACCGGTTCCAGTGCGAGCCAACAAAGGCCATCGCCGCGGCCGCGCACTTTCCAGTTGGTGACGGCCTTCTGCCCGTCAGGATCCGGCTTCTGCCACCAGCCGCGCTCGACGTTGAGCCGTCCCAGCGGCATGTCGATGGCCCCTTCGTCCTCGGCAGGTCCGCCCTCGATCACCGCCCAATAGGTTTTTCCAATCTTGCCGTGCTTGAACAACAAGCCGAGCGAGGCGGTGGCCTTGCGGTGGCGTCCCAACACCAGACAGCCGGAGGTATCCTTGTCGAGCCGGTGGGCCAGCACCGGCGGCCGTGGCAGGCCGAATCGCAAGCCGTCGAAGGACGCTTCCAGATTGGCGCCGCCCTTGGGACCGCGATGCACCGGTAGCCCCGCAGGCTTGTCGATGACCAGCATCAGCCCGTCGCGGTGGAGGACGCGAGCCTGGATTTCATCTGCCGTTAGCCCGCGGACATCAAGCGATGTCCGGGGGATATCAAAGGATGTCCGGGGCACATCAAGGGATGGCCCGGGAACAGCAATGGATTTGTTGTGACTTCCGCTCATGGCGCGAAACCGCTAACACGTCCCCGACATGAGCGATACCACTCCCGGAACCCCCAAACTAAGCTGGTGGCGGCGGCTTTCGAGCGGCCTGAAGCGGACCTCGAGTTCGCTGGGCACAGCCGTTGCCGACCTCGTCACCAAGCGCAAGCTCGACCGCGCCATGCTCGACGATATCGAGGATGTGCTGCTGCGCGCCGATCTCGGCACTGCCGTGGCGGTGCGGATCTCGGACGCGGTCGGCGCCGGCCGTTACGACAAGGCGATCTCGGCCGACGAGGTGAAGACGGTCGTCGCGAGCGAAGTCGAAAAGGTGCTGGCGCCGGTGGCGAAGCCGCTGGAGATCGACGCGGCGCAAAAGCCGTTCGTCATTCTCGTGGTCGGCGTCAACGGCTCGGGCAAGACCACCACCATCGGCAAGCTTGCCGCAAAACTGAGCGCCGAGGGCCGCAAGACCATGATGGCGGCCGGCGACACGTTTCGTGCCGCCGCGATCGAACAGCTCAAGGTCTGGGGCGAGCGCACCAGGTCGCCTGTTATCGCCGGCGCGCAGGGTTCGGATTCGGCGAGCCTTGCCTTCAACGCGCTGACCGCGGCGAAAGAACAGAATATCGACGTGCTGCTGGTCGATACCGCCGGCCGTTTGCAGAACAAGGCCGAGCTGATGAACGAGCTCGAAAAGGTCGTTCGCGTCATCAAGAAGGTCGATGCGTCAGCCCCGCATGCGGTGCTGCTGGTGCTCGATGCCACGGTGGGACAAAATGCGCTGTCGCAGGTCGAGGCATTTCATCGTACCGCTGGCGTGACCGGCCTCGTGATGACGAAGCTCGATGGCACCGCCCGCGGCGGCATCCTGGTGGCGCTGGCGGAGAAATTCAAACTGCCGGTGCACTTCATCGGCGTCGGCGAAGGCATCGACGATCTCGCGCCGTTCACCGCGCGGGATTTCGCCAACGCGATTGCAGGAATTGAAGGGGCATGATCCCGAAAAGTGGGAACCGGTTTTCGGACAAGATCATGCCCAAACGAAAGATGAAGTGAACGATGGACAAGACCCAGCCGCATCCGGTGTTCAAGCTCGCGACCGAACTCGGTCCGCTCATCGTGTTCTTCGTCGCCAACGCCAAATTCAACCTGTTTGTCGCGACCGGCGCCTTCATGGTGGCGATCGTGGCCGCGATGATCGCCTCCTATGTGGTGGTGCGGCATGTGCCCATGATGGCAATCGTCACCGCCGTCATCGTGCTCGTGTTCGGCACGCTGACGCTGGTGCTGCACGACGAGACCTTCATCAAGGTCAAGCCGACCATCATCTACGGCCTGTTCGCCGCGATCCTCGGCGGCGGCCTTTTGTTCGGCCGCTCCTTCATCGCGATCCTGTTCAATCAGATGTTCAACCTGACGCCGAAGGGCTGGCGCATCCTGACCATGCGCTGGGCGTTGTTCTTTCTGGGGATGGCGGTCCTGAACGAAGTCATCTGGCGCACGCAGTCGACCGACTTCTGGGTCGCCTTCAAGGCGTTCGGTGCGGTTCCGATCACCATGGTCTTTGCGATTTCGCAGATGCCGGTGATCAAGCGCTACCATCTGGAGCCAGCCTCGCTCGAGGCGAGCGAGGCTGAAGCGGGCGATGTGAGCAAGGGGTAGGGTGGTGTCCCGGATGGGTGCAGCGTTCTTTACGATGCGCCGCAGAGCCGGGACCTATGCCCGCGGTCGTGGGCCCCGGCTCTACAGCGCCATAGCGCGTCGAAGACGCGCGTAAACGCGTTTATGGCTACCGCGCCGCGCCGCGTCCGGGGCAAGATCGCATCAGCTCTTCTGCTTGGCGATGATCTTGTCCTTGATCTTGTCGTAGGTCGCCTGCGGGAGAATGCTCTTGTTTACGAGATCATCCTTGCCCTTGTACGGCCGGCCCGCGATGATTTTGGCGGAATAGGCCTTGCCGACACCCGGCAGTGCGTCGAGCTGATCGGCGGTCGCGGAATTGATGTCGAGCAGTTCGGCCTTCGGCGCAGGCGCCATCTTCGACTCCGAGGCCTTCGGCGCGGGAGCCATCTTGCTGTCGGACTTGGTCGCGGGCTGTGCGGTCTGGGCCATCGACGGGGTCGCCGTCAGCATGCCCAGGGTAAGTGCGGTTGCGAGAAGAGAAGCGAGCGTGAAATGACGCATAGGATGTCCCTCCAAGGACGGTTCAAGTAACGCCACAAAACTAGCTGCGAATTCATGGCGGCGCCATGGCTGCGAAATGAACGCCAGATAAAAGCCTAAATTTATTTTATCCCTCATGGTGAGGAGCACGCGAAGCGTGCGTCTCGAACCATCGACCCCCGATGCCGCCATCCTTCGAGACGCCGCTACGCGGCTCCTCAGGATGAGGACTGCGGTTAACTCCCCGCTTTCAACGCTTTCTCGATCTCGACCTTGAGCACGCTGTCGAGATTGGCCGGCGTCACCGGCCCGACCAACTTGTAAAGAATCGTCCCGTCGCGGCCGACGACGAAGGTTTCGGGCACGCCGTAGACGCCCCATTCGATCGAGCCGCGGCCGTTGCTGTCGACGCCGACGGCGGCAAACGGATTGCCGTAGCGGCCGAGGAAGCGGCGGGCGTTGTCGGGAGAATCCTTGTAGTTGATGCCGACCATCTGCAGCCGTGTGTCCCTGGCCAGCGCGGTCAGCAGCGGCGCCTCGTCGTGGCACGGCACGCACCAGGACGCCCAGACATTGACGACGGAGACCTTGCCCTTGAAGGCCGCAGGATCGAGCCCGGGCACCGGCGCGCCGTTGTGGACGAGGCCCTCCAGCGCCGGCAGCGCGGTTTGCGGCGCCGGGCGACCGATCAGGGCGGATGGGATTTTGGAGGGATCGCCGCCGTAAAGCCGCAACAGAAACAGCGCGGCAATGGCCATGAAGCCGATCAGCGGCAGCATCACCAGCCAGCGCCGGCGGCGCGGCTGCTCGTCCGATGTGGCGGGCGCGCCCATCAGATGTCCGTCGCCTGGCGGCCGGAGCGCCGGGTCACGCCGCTGGCCTCGAGTTCGCGCAGCCGCTCCTTCTGCCGGCGATAATCGATGGCGATCCAGCCGATCAGGATCAGCACGATCGCCGCCACCAGCGCGTAAGACGTCACGATGAATGAAGCATGGGGCCCGAGCGACATCGCGTCACGCCGCCTGCTGGCTGGCTTGCATCATCTGCAAGCTGCGCACACGCCGGCGCAGGATCTCGTTGCGCATTGCCGCCAGGTGCAGCGTGACGAACAGCAGCGAGAAGCCAACCGCCATCACCAGCAATGGAATCAGGAACGCCTTGTCGAGCGAAGTGCCGCCCATTCGCAGCACGGCCGCAGGCTGATGCAGCGTGTTCCACCAGTCGACCGAGAATTTGATGATCGGCAGGTTGAGCGCGCCGACCAGCGTCAGGACGGCGGCGGCCCGCGCCGCCCGCGACGGATCGTCTACCGCGCGCCACAGCGCCATCAATCCGAGATACATCAGGAACAGGATCAGGACCGAGGTCATCCGCGCATCCCATTCCCAATAGGTGCCCCACATCGGTCGTCCCCACAGCGAGCCGGTGACCAGCGCCAGAAAGGTAAATGCAGCTCCGATCGGAGTTGCGGCTTTGGCGGCAACATCGGCCAGCGGATGCCGCCACACCAGTGTACCCAGTGCGGCGACGCTCATCACGCCCCAGACGAACATCGCAAGCCACGCATTCGGCACGTGGACGAACATGATCTTGGCGGTTGCACCCTGCTGATAGTCGTCGGGCGCCATCGCGGCCTGATAGAAGCCCACGAGCAGAAAAATCGCAGTCGCACCCGTCAACCACGGCAGCACGCGCGCCGTCAGCGACAGGAATTTGGTGGGATTGGCGAGGTCGATCAGCGTCATGGCATCCTGATAGTCGTCAGCGGCGGGGCAGGCAATGCGGCATGGTTTGTTTCATATGGCCTCCGCGAGAGTTGATCGGCGTCAAGTCATCGTCAGTCCAGACCGTGCCGCAGGCTGGCCGCGGCCGCGAACGGTCCGACCACCAGGCTGACCAGCGACAGCGCGCACAGGATCGAAAACGGTGTTCCAAATGACAGCGGACCCGTAATCGCCGCCTGTGACGCCGCGACGCCGAAGATCAGTACCGGGATCGACAGCGGCAGCACCAGCACCGCCAGCAACAGGCCGCCGCGGTGGAGTGTCACGGCGAGCGCTGCACCGATCATTCCCGTAAACGTCAGCGCCGGTGTTCCCACCAGCAGCGTCAGCGCCACCGCCGCGGTGGCGGTGGCGTCGAGATTGAGCAGCAGTCCCAGTACAGGGGTTGCCACGATCAGCGGCAGCCCGGCGGCAAGCCAGTGCGCCAGCGCTTTTGCGGCACAGGCCAGTTCCAGCGGCGCCCGGCCCATCACGATCAGGTCGAGCGAGCCGTCCTCGTGGTCGGCCGTGAACAGGCGGTCGAGCGTGAGCAGGCTCGCCAGCAGCGCGCCGAACCAGAGGATCGCGGGTCCGAGCCGCGTCAGCAGCGCCAGGTCCGGCCCGATCGCGAACGGCATCAGCACCGTGACCGTGAGGAAAAACAGCACGCCGATCAGCGCCCCGCCGCCGACGCGAACGGCGATTCTGATGTCCCGGCGAATCAGTGCGGCGAGGGCGGTCATGTCGCGCCCCCCATCCGCAGTTCCCTCGCCCCGATCCCGAGCGGGGTGTGGGTCGCGGCGATGATGATGCCGCCGCTGGCAAGGTGCTCGCGCATGACGCCGACGAACAGGTCCTGTCCAGCGGTATCGAGTGCCGAGGTCGGCTCGTCCAGGAGCCAGACCGGCCGGCGCACCACGAGCAGGCGGGCGATCGACAGCCGCCGCCGCTGGCCGGCGGAGAGATAGGCTGCCGGCAGATGCGTGGCATGGCCGAGGCCCACGGCGGAAAGGCATTGGCTGAGTTCGCCGATCTTGCCGCCCAGAAAATCCCGCCAGAACGCAAGGTTCTCGTGCACGCTGAGCGCCGGCTTCAGCGCATCGCGATGGCCGAGATAATGGGATTGCTCCGGCAAGGTCAGCTCGGCCTCGCCGCCCTCCAGGTCGATCGACCCGCCTGCCGGCACCAGGAGACCCGCGATCAGGCGCAGCAGCGAGGTCTTGCCGGACCCGTTTGGGCCGACCACGGCCAGCACCTCGCCGGAGGAGGTCTCGAAATCGAGGCCGGAGAACACCCCCCGGCCGCCCCTGATACAGTCGATTTGACGCCCCGAGAGCCGCATTTTGCTTCGTCACAGCCCTCTGAAATTGATGGGTAGCGCGTCAGAATTTGTGGGTACCGCATTGCTGCAGCACGCTTGTCGGTGTGGCGGCGCTTCTAGAAAGATTCTATAAGCCCGGAACTTGATGCAGCACACAATCGGCGGCTGCAAGCCGATAGGCCAGCCTAACGCTGATGGTGTTTAAATACCCTTGCCGGGTATAACTAGAATTTGGGATTTCCTGACATGACCTCGCTCGACAGCTTCAAATGCCGCAAGACCCTCAAGGTCGGCAGCAAGACCTACGTTTATTACAGCCTGCCCGCCGCCGAGAAGAACGGTCTGAAGGGAATTTCCAAGCTGCCCTATTCGATGAAGGTGCTCCTGGAAAACCTGCTGCGCAACGAGGACGACCGCACGGTCAAGAAGGCCGACATCATTGCGGTGTCGAAATGGTTGAGGAAGCGTAAACTCGAGCATGAAGTGGCGTTTCGCCCGGCGCGCGTGCTGATGCAGGATTTCACCGGCGTGCCGGCGGTGGTCGATCTCGCCGCGATGCGTAACGCGATGCAGGCGCTCGGCGGTGATGCCGAGAAGATCAACCCGCTGGTGCCGGTCGATCTCGTCATCGACCACTCGGTGATCGTCAACTTCTTCGGCGACAACAAGGCGTTCGGCAAGAACGTGGTCGAGGAATACAAGCAGAACCAGGAACGCTACGAATTCCTGAAGTGGGGCCAGAAAGCGTTTTCGAATTTCTCGGTCGTGCCGCCCGGTACCGGCATCTGCCATCAGGTCAATCTCGAATATCTCGCGCAGACGGTGTGGACCAAGAAGGAGAAGATGACGGTCGGCAAGAAGACCGGCACCTTCGAAGTGGCCTATCCCGACTCGCTCGTCGGCACCGACTCGCACACGACCATGGTCAACGGCCTTGCCGTGCTCGGCTGGGGCGTCGGCGGCATCGAGGCGGAAGCCTGCATGCTCGGCCAACCGCTGTCGATGCTGCTGCCGGAAGTCGTCGGCTTCAAGCTGAAGGGCCAGCTCAAGGAGGGTGTCACCGCGACCGATCTCGTGCTGACCGTGACGCAGATGCTGCGCAAGCAGGGCGTGGTCGGCAAGTTCGTCGAATTCTTCGGTCCCGGTCTCGACTTCCTCTCGGTGGCTGACAAGGCGACCATCGGCAACATGGCGCCGGAATATGGCGCGACCTGCGGCTTCTTCCCGGTCGATGCCGCGACCATCGATTATCTCAAGACCTCGGGCCGCAAGGCGGACCGTGTCGCGCTGGTTTCAGCTTACGCCAAGGCGCAGGGCCTGTTCCGCACCGCGAAATCGGCCGACCCCGTGTTCACGGAAACGCTGACGCTCGATCTCAAGGATGTCGTGCCGTCGATGGCCGGCCCGAAGCGTCCCGAAGGCCGCGTCGCGCTGCCCGCGGTTTCCACCGGCTTCGCCGCCGCGCTGGCTGGCGAGTACAAGAAGCCGGAAGGCGCCGAGAACCGCTATTCGGTCGAGAACCGTGATTTCGATCTCGGCCATGGCGACGTGGTGATCGCTGCGATCACCTCCTGCACCAACACCTCCAACCCCAGCGTTCTGATCGGCGCGGGCCTCTTGGCGCGCAACGCTGCCGCCAAGGGGCTTGCGGCGAAGCCGTGGGTGAAGACGTCGCTGGCGCCGGGCAGCCAGGTGGTGGCGGAATATCTCTCCAATTCCGGCCTGCAGAAGGACCTCGACAAGGTCGGCTTCAACCTGGTCGGCTTCGGCTGCACCACCTGCATCGGCAACTCGGGCCCGCTGCCGGAGGAGATTTCGAAGTCGATCAACGACAACGGCATCGTCGCCGCAGCCGTGCTGTCGGGCAACCGCAACTTCGAAGGCCGCGTCTCTCCGGACGTTCAGGCAAACTACCTGGCCTCGCCGCCGCTGGTGGTGGCTTACGCGCTCGCGGGCACCGTGACCAAGGATCTCGCGGTCGAGCCGATCGGCACCGGCAAGGACGGCAAGCCGGTCTACCTGAAGGACATCTGGCCGACCACGAAGGAGATCAACGCCTATATGAAGAAGTTCGTCACCGCGACGATCTTCAAAAAGCGCTACGCCGACGTGTTCAAGGGCGACGCCAACTGGCGCAAGATCAAGACCACCGACAGCGAGACCTATCGCTGGAACATGTCGTCGACCTATGTGCAGAACCCGCCCTACTTCGAGGGCATGAAGAAGCAGCCCGATCCCGTCGTCGACGTGGTCGACGCGCGGATTCTGGCGATGTTCGGCGACAAGATCACCACTGACCACATCTCGCCAGCAGGCTCGATCAAGCTGACTTCGCCTGCCGGAAAATTCCTCTCGGAGCATCAGGTGCGTCCCGCCGACTTCAACCAGTACGGCACGCGGCGCGGCAATCACGAGATCATGATGCGCGGCACCTTCGCCAACATCCGCATCAAGAACTTCATGCTGAAGGGCGCCGACGGCAATATTCCGGAAGGCGGGCTCACCAAGCACTGGCCCGACGGCGAGCAGATGTCGATCTACGAGGCGGCGATGCAGTACCAGGCGGAGGGCGTGCCGCTGGTGGTGTTCGCCGGCGCCGAATACGGCAACGGCTCGTCGCGTGACTGGGCCGCGAAGGGCACGCGGCTGCTCGGCGTTCGCGCCGTGATCTGCCAGAGCTTTGAGCGCATCCATCGCTCCAACCTGGTCGGCATGGGCGTGTTGCCGCTCACCTTCGAAGACGGCACGTCGTGGACATCGCTGGGCCTGAAGGGTGACGAGAAGGTGACGATCCGGGGTCTGCAGGGCGGCCTGAAGCCACGTCAGACGCTAACCGCGGAGATCGTCTCCGGCGATGGCGCGCTGCAGCGCGTGCCGCTGCTTTGCCGCATCGATACCCTCGACGAGCTCGAGTACTACCGAAACGGCGGCATCCTGCATTATGTGCTGCGCAAACTCGCGGCCTAGAGTTCTCTTTTGACGCGTTTTCTTCACGCGAACCGGTAACCACTTCGCTTGAAAACGCTTTGAAACGCGGATTTGTGATCAGTGCCTCACTTCGAAGTGAGTAGCGACCAAGAAGAAGGCGGCCTATGACAAGGCCGCTTTCGCGCGTCTGGGGGCACGCAGTCAGGAAATCAAATCATGCCCCGTAAAAATACGGACGGAAAACGCCACCGGCGGTGCGACCTATGACAGCGATAATGGCCTACAACTGCATATCGCGATGGTCCGGTGCGCTTGGCGTCTGCGCGATCATCGCCGTCATCCGCCCGGCTCATGCCGATCCGCGCGCCGTCGTTGAACTGTTCACCTCGCAGGGTTGTTCGTCGTGTCCGCCGGCCGACCAGATCGTCGGCGAACTCGCCAAGGATCCGAACGTGATCGCGCTGAGCATGCCGATCGACTATTGGGACTATCTTGGCTGGAAGGACACGCTGGCGGACTCGCGTTTCAGCGCGCGTCAGAAAGCCTATTCGCATGTGCGCGGCGACCGTAACCTCTATACGCCGCAGATGATCGTCAATGGCTCGGTGCAGGTGATCGGCAGCGATCGTGCCGCCATCGACGGCGCCATCAAGAACACCAGCAAGGCCGAGGGTGTGATGTCGGTCCCGGTGACGATGACGTTGTCGGGCAAGCTGCTCAACGTCTCGGTGGAGGCGAGCAAGGTGCCGACGACGGGTCACGGCGAAGTCTGGATCTGCTCGGTTTCGAAGGCCGTGCCGATTTCGATCGGACGCGGCGAGAATCGCGGCCAACAAGTCACCTACTACAACGTGGTGCGTAATCTCGTGAAGGTCGGCGACTGGAACGGCGGCGCAGGAAGCTGGACCATTCCAGTGGAGAATATTTCCCGCGACGGCGTGGATGCCGCGGTCGTCTATGTCCAGGACGGCAGTCGCGACAAGCCGGGCGCGATGCTCGGCGCCGCCTACACCGCGCTGCGATAGTCAGCACTGGAGCGCAGCGCAATCCGGGGATCTCAGAACCGGATAAACCTGTCCCGGATTGCGCGGAGCCTGTCATCACTGCGCGAGCGCAATTGCGCTCGTCGCCGGGGCGCGCATTCGCGCGACCCGGTGGCTCCATCCGGGCTACATGCCGAAAATTTCAAACTGAGAGCCGCTGGGGGCCGGCGAAGCCAAATTTCCCTGTGGCATTTGCGAGAGCGGCGCACAAAAGAAAAAGGACCAACTTTCGTTGGCCCAGTATCGGGATTAACTCCCTCTGCGAACAGGCCCGATCCCGACGGCCCCGGGGGGCTGGGGGCTGAGGAATCCGGAACCGAAAGGACCGGGCCAACGCAGGATTATCTTCTCGCAAGCTAGCGGGGCGGTCGGTTGGCGGAAGTGGGGCAGCAATAAGATTCCGCTAACGATCCCGTGAATCGATATTTCCGGTCGTATCGGGGCATCCGGAGCGGTTTCCTTCGTGTTTACAACCCCCTTGCAGGGTCCCGCGGTTAGCGCAATCATGTAGATCTCGGCATGCTCCCGAAAAGTGGGGACCGGTTTTCGGGAAGGAGAGCATGCCTGAGATGACAGGAGGCGCTCCATGAGCTCGATTTCGGAGGACACCGATCCAAGCGAGAGCCGCGCAGTGGCGCGCACCCCCACTGCAACCCCGCCGCCGAATCGTGTCACGTTCAATCGTCTCGAACTCAACCGTATCCTCAATCTGTATGGGCGCATGGTCGCCGACGGCGAGTGGCGCGACTATGCCATCGACTTTCTGAAGGACCGCGCGGTGTTTTCGGTATTCCGCCGCGCCTCCGAGGTTCCGATCTATCGCATCGAGAAAGATCCGCGGCTCGCGCGCAAGCAGGGCATGTACAGCGTGATCTCCGCGACCGGCCTGATCCTGCGCCGCGGCCACGAACTCGAACGCGTGCTGCTGGTGATCGACCGCAAGCTGGCGCTGGTTTAGGCGGGCTCCTGTAGCCCGGATGGAGCGAAGCGAAATCCGGGAAGACTATTTCAGCTTGCGAGACTGTCCCGGATTGCGCTTCGCTCCATCCGGGCTACAGGTGTGGCGAAGCTTAAGCCGTCCCATCCTTGGGCACGGTCGTGCCGCCTTCACCGAGCGCGCGCTGCATCATCACGGTGTCGAGCCAGCGGCCGAACTTGAGGCCGACATTGGCGTGAGTCCCGATCATCTGGAACCCGCATTTGGTGTGAAGGCCGATCGAGCCGGCATTGGCGGAATCGCCGATCACAGCGATCATCTGCCGGAAGCCACGCGCCTCGCATTCCGGGATCAGCCGCTGCAACAATTGCAGGCCGATGCCGCGGCGGTGGGTCGAGGGTTGCAGGTAAATGGAATTCTCCACCGTGAAACGGTAGGCCGGCCGCGGGCGATAGGGCCCCGCATAGGCATAGCCGATCACGCGGCCTTCAACCGCGGCAACGAAATAGGGAAAGCCGCCATCCATCAGCACCCTGAACCGCCGGGTCATCTCGGCGAGATCGGGCGGGATCAGCTCGAACGTCGCGGTGCCGTAGCGCACCGCGTGCTCATAGATTTCGGTGATGGTGGGAAGGTCAGCCTCGGTGGCGGAGCGAATTTCGGGAACGGACATGGGAGGAAAGATACCAGCAGGCCAACAGGGATCAACGCTTTCTGCCATGTCCGGAATGCGCCCCGCCATGACGCTGGCGGCCAAAAGAAAAAGCCCCGGCCGCGAGGCCGGGGCTTCAACTCGTACCTGACCGGTAGCGCTTAGTCGCGCTGGCCGAGCAGCTGCAACAGCAGCGTGAACAGGTTGATGAAGTTCAGGTAGAGCGACAATGCACCGGTAATCGCCGCTTTCTCTGCAATCTCGCCACCTTCCGAGGCGTAGCCGTAGATGTAGTCGTTCTTCAGCCGCTGGGTATCCCAGGCGGTGAGGCCCGCGAACACCAGCACGCCGACCACCGAGACGATGAACTGCAGCATCGAGCTCGCGAGGAACAGGTTGACCACGCTCGCGATGATGACGCCGATCAGGCCCATGAACAGGAACGACCCCATGCCGCTCATGTCACGCTTGGTGGTGTAGCCGTAAAGGCTCAGTGCGCCGAAGGTCGCCGCGGTGATGAAGAACACCCGGACGATCGAGGTGTGCGTATACACCAGGAAGATCGACGACAGCGAAATGCCCATCAGCGCCGCGAACACCCAGAACAGCAACTGGGCGGTCGCCGGCCGCAGCCGGTTGATGCCGGCCGAGATCGCGAACACCATCACAAGCGGCGCGAGGATGAACAGCCACTTCAGGGGGCTGACATACATCGCGTAGCCGAACGGCGTCAGGAAGGCATTGCCGAACTTGGCGGCGGCGCCGGCCTGATCGGTGGTCACTGCGGCCATGTAGACGCCGAGCGCCGCAAGGCCGGTGATGGCCAGGCCGATGCTCATGTAGTTGTAGATGCGCAGCATGTAGGCGCGCAGACCGGCATCGACGGTCGCGGCATCAACGCGCCCGGCGGCCCGGCCGAAAGGAGATACGTAGTTACGGTCTAGGTCCGACATGGTCGAATTCCCGTTGGTTGCCCGGCGGAGCGCAAGGGGTTTGCGGCGCCGGTTAGATTTCTATCTCAGATGTCCCGATCTGCCGACGTTAATTTCACGTCATGAACCCGGCCACTGACTTGGCTGATATGTGGGAAACTAACACATTCGACGCAAGCTTCCACGCGCGGCTGAATGTCGCTTCTCCCGTCATTTGCGAGCAAAAGCAGCGTTAACCCGGCCTTTCCGCCGCTACAAATTGTCACAAATTCCGCAACACGCTGGCCGGCTTCTGGTTCAGGGCCAGCAACGTTCCGGCGAGTCCCAGCCCCACCGTGACGATCAGGGCGGCGGCGACCACGCCTGCGGCGCTGCCGGCCTGCCAGATGAAACTGAGCGTCATCAGCCGGGTCACGATCAGCCAGGCCGCGATCGAGCCCGCGATCACGCCGAACACCGCGGTGGCAAGGCCGATCATCAGGTATTCCAGCGCGTAGGCGCCAAGCAGTCGCGCCCGGGTTGCACCCAGCGTCTTCAGGATGACAGCGTCGTAGACGCGGTGGCGGTGGCCGGCGGCCAGCGCGCCGCCCAGCACCAGGATCGCGGAGATCAGCGTCACCGCGCTGGCGCCGCGGATGGCGAGCACGAGGTTGGTGATGACGGTGCCGACGGTTTCCAGCGCCTCGCGGACCCGCACGCTGGTCACCATCGGGAAGGCGTCCGCCACCTGCTTGATGATTCGGGCGTCGCCGGCCGGATCCGGATGGACCTCCGACAGGGTCGCGACATGGCTGTGCGGCGCGCCCCTGAACGCGTTGGGCGAGAACACCAGCACGAAATTGATGCCGAGCCCCTGCCAGTCGACGTTGCGCAAATTGCTGATTTTGGCCGTAATGTCGCGGCCGAGCACGTTGACCACGATCTCGTCGCCTATTCTGAGCTTGAGGCCGTCGGCGATCTTCTTCTCCAGCGAGACCAGCGGCGGCCCCTTATAGTCCGCGCTCCACCATTCGCCCTCGACCACCTTCGAACCCTTCGGGACTTCGTTGGTGTAGGTCAGGCCGCGGTCGCTCTGCAGCACCCACTCGGAATCCTGCGACGGCTTGAGTTCGTCGGCCTTGACGCCGCGGGCACCGACGATGCGTCCGCGCAGCATCGGCACGTCGTCCACCGTCGATTGCGGCGCGACCTGTTTGAGGAAGGCGCCGAAGCGGTCGGCATCGGCGGTCGGAATGTCGATGAAGTAGAACGAGGGTGCTTTCTCCGGCAACGCCGCCAGGAACTGCCGACGCAGATTGCCGTCGATCTGGGTGATCGTGACCAGCACCGCGAGCCCGAGGCCGAGCGACATCACGACCGAGGGCGTCAGCGCGCCGGGCCGGTAGATGTTGGCGATCGCCAGCCGCAGCATCGTGATTCGGGATCGGGGCATGCGGCGTGCCAGCGCCATCAGGCCGGCTGCGACGCCGCGGAGCAGCGCGAATACCGCCACCGAGGAGACGACGAACACGGCCGCGATCCGCTTGTCATAGGCGAGCCCGATGGCGACCGCGACCAGCAGCGCGATCACCACCGCCATCAGTGCGAGGTAGCTCCAGCGCGGCCGATGCCATTCGCGCGCGACTTCCTCGCGAAACAGCGCCGCAACCGGCACGTCGTGCACCCGCCCCAGCGGCCATAGTCCGAAGGCAAGCGCGGTGAGCAGGCCATAGACGAACGACAGCGCCAGCTCATCGAAATGCAGGGCAGGGATCACCGGCAGCGGCAGCAGCTTGCCGAACACGCCGACGATGACGAACGGCAAAGCCGCACCGGCGGCCAGCCCGATCACCGAGCCTACCGCGGCGAGCAGGATCACTTGCGTCAGGTAGATCGTGAAGACGTCGCGGCCGGTGGCGCCCAGCGCCTTGAACGAGGCGATGACGTCGCGGCGGCGATCGATATGGCTCTTGACCGCATTGGCGACGCCGACGCCGCCGACCAGAAGCGCGGCGAGGCCGACCAGCGTCAGGAACTGGGTGAAGCGGTTGATGGTGCGCTCGAGTTGCGGCGAGGCGTTGCTGCTGCTGCGGATCCACCAGCCGGCCTCGGGCAGGGCGCTCCGTGCGCTGTCGATCAGCTGGGTCGCGGCGCGATCGTCGGCCGCATTGGCCGGCAGCTTCACGCGGTAGATCCAGCGGACCAGGCTGCCGGGCTGCAGCAATCCGCTGGCGCGCAGGCTCGCTTCGCTGACCAGAACGCGCGGGCCCAATCCGACATTGCCGGCGAGCTTGTCCGGCTCGGCCGTGACCGTGCTTCGGATCTGGAATGTGGCGTTGCCTATAGTGATGCGGTCGCCAAGCTTGAGATCGAGCCGCGCCAGCAGGATGGAGTCGACCGCCGCGCCGAATGCGGTGCCAGATGTATCTTGACGCTCGGCCAGCAGATCCGCCATCGGCATTTTGGGATCGAGCGTTACCTCCCCGAGCATCGGGTAGTTGCCGTCCACGGCCTTGAGCTCGACCAGCGCCAGCTTGCCGTCACTGCTTCGCGCCATGACGCGCAGCGCGGCCGCGACCGAAACCTGGCCGCGCGCGCGCAGGAAGGCGATTTCCTCCGGCTTGGCTTCGCGCTGGATCAGCGAGAAAGCAACGTCACCGCCGAGCAGCGTGCGGCCCTCGCGCGTCAAGCCTTCGCTGAGGCTGGCGGCGACCGAGCCGACGCCGGCAATCGCCATCACGCCGAGCGCGATGCAGGCGATGAAGACGTAAAAGCCGCGCAAGCCGCTGCGCAATTCGCGCAGCGCGTAGCGCAGGGCTAGGGATGACGCGCGGCTGCGGTAAACGGGTTCGGAAATGGTGGTCATGAATGTCCGTCGACGCGGCCCGAGCGCAGTCGCACCACGCGGTCGCAGCGCTGGGCCAGCGAAGTGTCGTGCGTCACCAGCACCAAGGTCATGCCGCGCTCGGCATGTTTGGTGAACAGGAGATCGACGATCTGCTTGCCGGTGGCTTCATCGAGATTGCCGGTCGGCTCGTCCGCGACCAGGATCGCCGGATCGGGCGCCAGCGCCCGGGCCAGCGCAACGCGCTGCTGTTCGCCGCCCGACAGTTGGGTCGGGTAGTGGTGCAGGCGATCGCCAAGCCCGACGGACGTCAGCTCCTGCGCCGCGCGCGCGGCCGCGTCGGGATTGCCGGCGAGCTCCAGCGGCACCGCGACGTTTTCCAACGCCGTCATGGTCGGGATCAGATGAAACGACTGGAACACGATGCCGACCTGGCGGCCGCGGAAGCGCGCCAGCGCATCCTCATCGAGGGCATTGAATGGCGTGCCGTTGACCACCACCTCTCCGCTGTCCGGACGTTCCAACCCCGCCATCACCATCAGCAGGGTCGATTTGCCAGAGCCTGACGGTCCGATCAGGCCGATCGCCTCGCCCGATGCCACACGAAGGCTGATATCTTTCAGGATATGAACGCGTGCGGCGCCTGAGCCGAGCGAGAGGTTGACGTTGGAGATGGAAATGGTGTCCGGCCCGACGCCGGTCAGTGAAGAGGGTTCGATGAGACTGTCCATGGCTCGGTCATATGGCACTTCCACCGCTCGGGTCGAGGGCTTGAAACGGGTGTTTGCGCACATACGCGTGTTGATTGTGGCTTTGATGACGGCCGGGCCAGCTTTGGCCCAGGCTCAGGTCCCGGCCACCGCGCCCGCCAAGCCGGTTAAAATGGTCGTCCTCGGCGATTCCTTGAGCGCCGGCCTTGGCCTTTCGGCCTCCGCGGCGTTTCCGGCGCGTTTACAAAAAGCCTTGGGCGACAAGGGGATAAAGGTCGACATGATCAATGCCGGGGTGTCCGGCGACACCTCTTCCGGCGGCCGCGACCGGCTGGACTGGTCGATCCCCGAGGGAACCGAGGCGGTCATCCTCGAACTTGGCGCCAACGATGCCTTGCGCGGGATCGACCCGGCCGTCACCCGCGCCGCCCTCAGCGATATTCTGACGCGGCTGAAGGCACGCAAGATCGCCGTGCTGCTGTGCGGAATGCTCGCCCCGCCCAATTACGGCAGCGAATATGCCGCCCGCTTCAACGCGATCTATCCGGAGCTTTCCAAATCCTTCGGCGTGCCGCTCTATCCGTTCTTCCTGGAGGGGGTCGCGGCCGACGCCAAGCTCAACCAGGCGGACGGGTTGCATCCGACCGCAGAGGGTATCGATGTCATCGTGAAAAATATTCTGCCCATGGTGGAGGCATTTCTCGGCACGATCTCCGGGCAGCGGAGTTGAAAAGAAAGCAAACGAATAACGTTACCGATAGTTTTCCCCGTAGCTTTCCGGTCCGCAGGGGCCGCACGCTTCGCAGGGTCATATAAGTCGGGTAGGAATTAGTGATCGGTGATTCGTCACCGGGTTTGCTGTCAGGCGTGAGCCTCCGAAGCTGACGCCTTCGCATCGAGGATCTTGCGATGCCGCGTTTGTTTGCTGGACTGGAAATTCCGGCCGAGATCGGCCAGAGCCTTTCCAATTTGCGTGGCGGCCTTCCTGGCGCACGCTGGATCGATCCCGAAAATTACCACGTCACCTTGCGCTTCATCGGCGATATCGACGGCATGTCGGCGAATGAAATCGCCTCGATGCTGTTTCGGATCAACCGCAAGCCGTTCGAGGTCAAGGTGCAGGGCCTGCAAAGCTTTGGCGGCAAGAAACCGCGCGCGGTGGTCGCTGCCGTCGAGCCGAGCCGGCCGCTGATCGAACTGCAGGCCGAACTCGAACGGCTGATGCAGCGGCTCGGGCTCGATCCCGAGGGCCGCAAATTCACGCCGCATGTGACGCTGGCGCGGCTGCACGATGCGTCCAGCCAGGACGTTGCCGACTATCTTTCGGTGCGCGGCTACTTTCCGAGCCGGACGTTCATGGCCTCGCGCTTCGTGCTGTTCTCGTCCCGCGCCTCCACCGGCGGCGGGCCCTATGTGGTCGAGGATTCCTACGCGCTGAGTGCGTGAGGCACCAATACGTAGCCCGGATGGAGCGAAGCGAAATCCGGGATAAATCACCCGGCTGGCGAGACCGTCCCGGATTGCGCTACGCTCCATCCGGGCTACGGGGTTGGGTGTGACGCGCCGTGTTTGCATACCCCCGGCACCAATTCGCGGCTTGCAATTTTCGCACGCTTAAGGCCGAAAGGGGGCCATGCTGTCGACCCCACCCACCTCGTTCCTCGCGCATTATCAGGCGCTGGTTTCCTCCGGCGCGATCGAGGCCGATCCCGCGCAGGCCGACGCCGCCGAGGCGTTCGCAGCGCTCGAGGAGCGGCTGTCGAGCTACAAGCCGGTGCGCAAGCTAAGCCTGCTTGGCCGGTTGTTCGGCGACAAAAGCGAGCCGCCGCCGCGGGGGCTTTATGTTCATGGCGAGGTCGGCCGCGGCAAGACCATGCTGATGGACCTGTTCTTTCAGCAGAGCCCGGTCCAGCACAAGCGCCGCGCCCATTTCCACGAATTCATGGCCGAGGCGCATGAGAAGATCTACGCCTATCGCCAGAACATCGCGCGCGGTGAAATTGCAGATGGCGACGTCATCGAGCTGACAGCCAACGCTATCTTCGACGAGGCCTGGCTGTTGTGCTTCGACGAATTCCACGTCACCGACATCGCCGACGCCATGATCCTGGGGCGGCTGTTCTCGAAACTGTTCGAGCTCGGCACCGTCGTGGTGGCGACCTCGAACGTCGCGCCCGAAGACCTCTACAAGGGCGGCCTCAACCGCGCACTGTTCCTGCCGTTCATTTCGCAGATCGCGGATCGCATGGACGTGCTGCGGCTCGACGCGCGCACGGATTTCCGGCTGGAAAAACTCGCAGGCGTGAAGATGTGGCTGGTGCCGCCGGATGATGAGGCCGGCGCCGCGCTCGACCGGGCCTGGCGCAAGATGACGGGCAATGCGCCCTGCAAGCCGCGGGACATCACGATCAAGGGCCGCGTTCTGCGCGTGCCCTGTTCGGCGCATGGCGTCGCGCGCTTTGCTTTCTCCGATATCTGCGAAAAGCCACTGGCCGCGTCGGATTATTTGCGGCTGGCGCACGATTATCACACCATCCTGATCGACCGCATTCCTGTCATGGATTACCCCGAGCGCAACGCCGCCAAGCGTTTCATCTCGCTGATCGATACGCTCTACGACAATGCCGTGAAGCTGATGGCCTCGGCCGAGGCCGATCCGCTGTCGCTGTATCTGGCGACCGATGGCGTTGAGGCCAACGAGTTCAAGCGGACCTCGTCACGGCTGATCGAAATGAGCTCGGAATCGTACCTGGCCCTGCCGCACGGCCGGAAGGATTCCGCCGCGAGCGGGTCGAGTACGGGGCTGGTGGAGACGTAGTCTCTCCGACGTCATTGCCTGCGACAAACGCAAAGCGTTTGCGCAAGGGAGCGAAAGCGACGAAGCAATCCATCTATCCCCGTGCGGTGAGGTGGATTGCTTCGCTTCGCTCGCAATGACGGGGAGGGCGGCCGTGGCATACCTGACCGAAATCGAGGCGGGGCCTTAGAATTGGGCACGCCCCCGCTTGAACCGGTCATTCGAAAGGGATAACCAGCCATCCAACTTCCTCGTCCATCCCTCATCTTCGTCTCAGAAGGACAAATTTCCCATGGCGCGCGACAAGATTGCTTTGATTGGCTCCGGTCAGATCGGCGGAACGCTGGCTCACCTCATCGGCCTGAAGGAGCTCGGCGACGTCGTGATGTTCGACATCGCGGAGGGCGTTCCCCAGGGTAAAGCGCTCGACATCGCGCAGTCGTCCCCGGTCGACGGTTTCGACGCCCACCTCACCGGCGCCAATTCCTACGACGCGCTCGATGGCGCCAAGGTCTGCATCGTCACCGCCGGCGTGCCGCGCAAGCCCGGCATGAGCCGCGACGATCTCCTCAGCATCAATCTCAAGGTCATGGAGCAGGTCGGCGCCGGCATCAAGAAGTATGCCCCCGACGCCTTCGTCATCTGCATCACCAATCCGCTGGACGCGATGGTGTGGGCGCTGCAAAAGGCTTCCGGCCTGCCGCACAAGAAGGTGGTCGGCATGGCCGGCGTGCTCGATTCCGCCCGGTTCCGCTACTTCCTGGCCGATGAGTTCAATGTCTCGGTCGAAGACGTCACCGCCTTCGTGCTCGGCGGTCACGGCGACACCATGGTGCCGCTGACGCGCTACTCCACCGTGGCCGGCATTCCGCTGCCCGATCTCGTCAAGATGGGCTGGACCTCGCAGGCGCGCATCGACGAGATCGTCGACCGCACCCGCAATGGCGGCGCCGAGATCGTCAACCTCCTCAAGACCGGTTCGGCCTTCTACGCGCCGGCGGCGGCGGCGATCGCAATGGCGGAGAGCTATCTGAAGGACAAGAAGCGCGTGCTGCCCTGCGCCGCCTATCTCAACGGCGAATACAGCGTGAAGGACATGTATGTCGGCGTTCCCGTCGTCATCGGCTCGAAGGGCGTCGAGCGTATCGTCGAGATCGAGCTGGCGGGCAAGGACCGCGAAGCCTTCGACAAGTCGGTTGGGGCCGTTCAGGGCCTCGTCGACGCCTGCAAGAAGATCGCGCCCGACCTGCTCGGACGCTGATTTTACTCGGCTTTCGCCCCTTCGCCGGGGCGAAAGCGTTTTCAGGGTTGCAGTTCTATTGGTATATGGTATGCCAACTACCAATGCCGGTGAACTGTAGAACTCGCCGCTAAGGGTTTTGGGGAGCGTCCAGATGAATATCCATGAATACCAGGCCAAGGCTCTGCTGCATGAATTCGGGGTGCCGATTTCGCGTGGCGTGCCTGTGTTGAAGGCCTCGGATTCTGAAGCCGCCGCCAAGACGCTTCCCGGCCCGATCTGGGTGGTGAAGAGCCAGATCCATGCCGGCGGCCGCGGCAAGGGCAAGTTCAAGGAAGCTTCCGCCGGCGACAAGGGCGGCGTCCGCATCGCCAAGTCGGTCGGCGAGGTCAACGAATTCGTCAAGCAGATGCTGGGCGCGACCCTGGTCACGATCCAGACCGGCGCGCACGGCAAGCAGGTCAACCGCCTCTACATCGAAGAAGGCTCCGACATCGATAAGGAGTTCTATCTCTCGATCCTGGTCGACCGCGAAACTTCGGAAGTGGCGTTCGTGGTTTCGACCGAAGGCGGCGTCAACATCGAGGAAGTCGCGCACAACAACCCGGAAAAGATCGTGACCTTCTCGGTCGATCCGGCGACCGGCATCATGGGCCATCATGGCCGCACGGTGGCGAAGGCGCTCAATCTCTCCGGCGATCTCGCCAAGCAGGCCGAGAAGCTGGTGGTGCAGCTCTATAACGCCTTCACCGCCAAGGACATGGCGATGCTGGAAATCAATCCGCTTGTGGTCACCAAGCAGGGCCAGCTCCGCGTGCTCGACGCCAAAGTGTCGTTCGACGACAACGCCATGTACCGCCATCCCGAAGTCGCAGCATTGCGTGACGAGACCGAGGAAGACGCCAAGGAAATCGAGGCGTCGAAATACGATCTCAATTACGTCACGCTCGACGGCACCATCGGCTGCATGGTCAACGGCGCCGGTCTTGCCATGGCGACCATGGACATCATCAAGCTCTACGGCATGGAGCCCGCCAACTTCCTCGACGTCGGCGGCGGCGCCAGCAAGGAGAAGGTCGCGGCAGCCTTCAAGATCATCACCGCGGATCCCAACGTGAAGGGCATACTCGTCAACATCTTCGGCGGTATCATGAAATGCGATATCATCGCCGAAGGCGTGGTCGCGGCGGTCAAGGAAGTCGGCCTGAGTGTGCCACTGGTGGTGCGGCTCGAAGGCACCAATGTCGACGCCGGCAAGAAGATCATCCGCGACTCCGGCCTCAACGTGGTGCCGGCTGACAATCTCGATGACGCCGCACAGAAAATCGTGAAAGCCGTCAAGGGAGGCTAGCGATGGCTGACCATCTCGCCGCACCGACACCGCTGGAAGAACACCGCCGGCTCGCGGTTTTTGCGGGCGAGTGGACCGGCGAGGAAGTGGTCTATCCGTCGCGCTGGAACGCCGGCGGTCCGGCGACCTCGCATGTCGTCGCGCGCATGGACCTCAACGGCTTCTATCTGATCCAGGACACCCGTCAGATGCGCGACGGCAAGGAGAGCTTCGCCACCCATGGCGTGTTCACCTACGATCGCGACGACCGGACCTACAAATTGTTCTGGCACGACTCGCTCGGCTATTACTCGCCGGCGCCGGCTTCCGGCGGCTGGGCCGGAAAATCGCTGATCCTCGTGCGCGGCTCGCTGCGCGGCAACGCACGCCATGTCTATGAAGTCGTCGACAACGACAACTACACCATGAAGATCCAGTTCTCGCCCGACGCCGAAGGATGGGCCGACGTGCTCACCGGCGTCTACCGGCGGATTCACTAAACCCATCGTTCCCGGTCACCTACGAAAGCGTTCTCAACCATGTCCGTTCTGATCGACAAGAATACCAAAGTCATCTGCCAGGGTTTTACCGGCAAGAACGGCACGTTCCATTCGGAAGCCGCGATCGCTTACGGCACCCAGATGGTCGGCGGCACCTCGCCGGGTAAGGGCGGTTCGAAGCATCTGAACCTGCCCGTGTTCGACACCGTCGCCGAGGCGCGCGAGAA
Source organism: Bradyrhizobium sp. SRL28 (assembly GCF_018596315.1). Classification (GTDB taxonomy): domain Bacteria; phylum Pseudomonadota; class Alphaproteobacteria; order Rhizobiales; family Xanthobacteraceae; genus Bradyrhizobium. Next base: position 383,926 of record NZ_JAHEAG010000004.1, read on the forward strand.
GACCGGCGCCGATGCGTCGGTGATCTATGTTCCGCCGCCGGGCGCGGCGGATGCTATCTGCGAAGCGATCGATGCGGAAATTCCGCTGATCGTCTGCATCACCGAGGGCATTCCGGTGCTCGACATGGTGCGCGTGAAGCGCTCGCTGTCGGGATCGAAATCGCGCCTGATCGGGCCGAACTGCCCGGGGGTGATGACTGCGGGCGAGTGCAAGATCGGCATCATGCCGGCCAACATCTTCAAGCCCGGCAGTGTCGGGATCGTTTCGCGGTCGGGCACGTTGACCTACGAAGCCGTGTTCCAGACCACGCAGGAGGGCCTCGGCCAGACCACCGCGGTCGGCATCGGCGGCGACCCGGTCAAGGGCACCGAATTCATCGACGTGCTGGAGATGTTCTTAGGTGACCCCAAGACCACCTCGATCATCATGATCGGTGAAATCGGCGGCTCGGCCGAGGAAGACGCCGCCCAGTTCATCAAGGACGAGGCCAAGCGGGGCCGGAAGAAGCCGATGGTCGGCTTCATCGCCGGCGTCACCGCCCCTCCCGGCCGCCGCATGGGCCATGCGGGCGCCATCATCTCCGGCGGCAAGGGCGACGCCGGATCCAAGACCGCGGCCATGGAAGCGGCCGGAATCACGGTCTCTCCGTCGCCGGCACGGCTCGGACATACCCTTGCCGAAAAGTTGAAGTCTTAATTCAGTCCTTGGTTCTTTTAGGCGCGAATATCCGTCCTAAATAGGGTAAAGGTGCTTTACCGAGCTGGTTCGGGCCTCCGGACCGGCTAAAGCGCCGTTTTCCACGCGCAAAGCGAAAATTACCAGGACGCCATCAATGTCTCGCCAGGACGCGAATGCAGCATTTGCCCTCTCTTCGTTTTTGCAGGGCACCAACGCCACCTACATCGACGATCTCTACGCCCGCTACGAGCAGGACCCCGCGTCGGTCGATGGCGAGTGGCAGGAATTCTTCAAAAGTCTGAAAGACACCCCGGCCGACGTCCAGAAGAACGCCGAGGGCCCCTCCTGGGGCCGCGACAACTGGCCACTCACCCCGCGCGACGAACTGACCTCGGCGCTGGACGGCAACTGGATCACCGTCGAGAAGGCCGTCGGCACCAAGCTCGCTGCGAAGGCGCAGGTCAGGGGCGCCGAACTATCGACTGCCGACGTCAACCAGGCGACGCGCGATTCGGTTCGCGCCTTGATGCTGATCCGCGCCTACCGCATCCGCGGCCATTTCTTCGCCAAGCTCGATCCGCTCGGCATCGAGGCGCAGCGCGATCGCGAAGAGCTCGACCCGCGCACCTACGGCTTCACCGAAGCCGATTTCGACCGCAAGATCTTCCTCGACCATGTGCTCGGCCTTGAATACGGCACACTGCGCGAGATCGTCGCGATCTGCGAGCGCACCTACTGCCAGACGCTCGGCGTCGAGTTCATGCACATCACCAACGCGGCGCAGAAGGCCTGGATCCAGGAGCGCATCGAGGGCCCGGACAAGGAAATCAGTTTCACCCGCGAGGGACGCCGCGCGATCCTCAACAAGCTGGTCGAAGCCGAGGGTTTTGAAAAGTTCTGCGACCTCAAGTTCACGGGAACGAAGCGCTTCGGTCTCGACGGCGCTGAATCGCTGATCCCGGCGCTGGAGCAGATCATCAAGCGCGGCGGCAATCTCGGCGTGAAGGAGATCGTGCTGGGCATGCCGCATCGCGGCCGCCTCAACGTGCTGACCCAGGTGATGGGCAAGCCGCACCGCGCGCTGTTTCATGAATTCAAGGGTGGCTCCGCCAATCCGGACGCGGTCGAAGGCTCCGGCGACGTCAAATACCATCTCGGCGCATCGAGCGACCGCGAGTTCGACGGCAACAGGATCCATCTGTCGCTGACCGCCAACCCGTCGCATCTCGAAATCGTCGATCCCGTCGTGCTCGGCAAGGTGCGCGCCAAGCAGGACCAGCATGGCGATCCCCCGGATATGCGTATTTCCGTGCTGCCGATGCTGATGCACGGCGACGCGGCGTTCGCCGGCCAGGGCGTGGTGGCGGAATGCTTCAGCCTGTCCGACCTGAAGGGTTACCGCACCGGCGGCTCGCTGCATTTCATCGTCAACAACCAGATCGGCTTCACCACCTATCCGCGCTATTCGCGCTCCTCGCCCTATCCTTCCGATGTGGCGAAGATGATCGATGCGCCGATCTTCCACGTGAACGGCGACGATCCGGAAGCGGTGGTGTTCGCGGCCAAGGTCGCGATCGAGTTCCGGCAGAAGTTCCACAAGCCCGTCGTCATCGACATGTTCTGCTATCGGCGGCATGGCCATAACGAGGGCGACGAGCCGGCGTTCACCCAGCCGGTGATGTACAAGCGCATCGGCTCGCATCCGTCGACGCTGGAAATCTACGCCAGGCGACTGATCGCCGACGGCGTGATGACCGAGGGCGAGGTCGAGAAGGCCAAGGCCGATTGGCGCGCGCGGCTCGATGCCGAGCTCGAGGCCGGCTCCGGCTACAAGCCCAACAAGGCCGACTGGCTCGACGGCAAGTGGGCGGGCTTCAAGTCCGCCGATCAGGAAGAGGAGGCCCGCCGCGGCGTCACCGGTGTCGACATCAACATCCTGAAGGATATCGGGCGCAAGATCACCAAGGTGCCCGACGGCTTCCGGGTTCACCGCACCATCCAGCGCTTCCTGGAAAACCGCGCCAAGGCCATCGACAACGGCGTCGGCATCGACTGGGCGACCGGCGAGGCGCTGGCGTTCTGCACGCTGCTGCAGGAAGGCCGCCACGTCCGGCTGTCGGGACAGGACTCAGAGCGCGGCACGTTTTCGCAGCGCCATTCGGTGCTGATCGACCAGGAAGACGAGAGCCGTTACACGCCGTTCAACCATCTCGGTCATGACCAGGGGCATTACGAGGTCATCAACTCGCTATTGTCCGAAGAGGCGGTGCTTGGCTTCGAGTACGGCTATTCGCTGGCTGAGCCGAAGGCGCTGGCGATGTGGGAAGCGCAGTTCGGCGACTTCGCCAACGGCGCCCAGGTGCTGTTCGACCAGTTCATCTCGTCGGGCGAACGCAAATGGCTGCGCATGTCCGGCCTCGTCTGCCTGCTGCCGCATGGCTATGAAGGGCAGGGGCCGGAGCATTCCTCGGCGCGGCTCGAGCGTTTCCTGCAGATGTGCGCCGAAGACAACATGCAGGTGGTGTATCCCACCACGCCGGCGAATTACTTCCACGTGCTGCGGCGCCAGCTGCATCGCGAAATCCGCAAACCCCTGATCATGATGACGCCGAAGTCGCTGTTACGGCACAAGCGCGCGGTCTCGCGGCTCGACGAACTGGGGGCGGACACCACCTTCCACCGCATCCTGTACGATGACGCCCAGATGCTGCCCGACGAAAAGCTCAAGCTCGCGCCGGACGACAAGATCCGCCGCGTCGTGCTGTGCTCGGGCAAGGTCTATTACGATCTCTACGAGGAGCGCGAGAAGCGCGACATCGACGACATCTACATCATGCGCGTCGAGCAGCTCTATCCGGTGCCGCTCAAGGCGCTGGTGCAGGAGCTCGCACGCTTCAAGAACGCCGAAGTGGTCTGGTGCCAGGAAGAGCCGCGCAACATGGGGGCATGGCACTTCATCGAGCCCTATCTCGAATGGGTGCTGAACCAGATCCATGCGCCGAACCGGCGTCCGCGTTACGCGGGCCGTGCAGCGTCGGCCGCAACCGCCACCGGTTTGATGTCGAAGCACCAAGCGCAACTCAAGGCGATGCTGGATGAGGCGCTGAACTAGCCGTCATGCCCCGCCTTGTGCGCAATTGCGCACTGGGGCGGGGCATCCAGTACCCGGCGCCGTTAGAATTCGATCATGACCGCCTCGGTGTACTGGATCGCCCGCTTTCGCGGGCGATGACCGCTTTGGAACTGATGACTGCTTAAGGATATTGAGGAAAAGACAATGACTGAAATTCGTGTTCCGACGCTCGGCGAGTCCGTGACGGAAGCCACCATCGGCCGCTGGTTCAAGAAAGCCGGCGACGCCGTCGCGGTGGACGAGCCGCTGGTCGAACTCGAGACCGACAAGGTCACCATCGAAGTGCCGGCGCCATCCGCCGGTGTGCTCGGCGAGATCGCGGCCAAGGACGGCGAGACCGTCGCCGTCGGGGCGCTGCTCGGGCAGATCAACGAAGGTGCGGCCGGCGGCGCCAAGTCGCCCGCGCCCGCCAAGGCCGCCCCGGCTGCAGCGCCCGCCGCCGCGCCTGCTGCGGCTCCGAAGGCTGTGGCAGCGGATGCGCCGCTGGCACCGTCGGTTCGCAAACTCTCCGCCGAAAGCGGCATCGATGCTGCGACCGTGCCGGGTTCCGGCAAGGACGGTCGCGTCACCAAGGGCGACATGCTGGCCGCGATCGAGAAGGCGGCGTCCGCGCCGACCCCGGTCAATCAGCCGGCGGCTTCCGTGCAGGTCCGCGCGCCTTCGCCGGCCGACGACGCGGCGCGCGAGGAGCGCGTGAAGATGACGCGGCTGCGCCAGACCATCGCGCGCCGGCTCAAGGACGTGCAGAACACCGCCGCGATGCTGACGACCTTCAACGAGGTCGACATGACCGACATCATGGCGATGCGGGCGCAGTACAAGGATGTGTTCGAGAAGAAGCATGGCTCGAAGCTCGGCTTCATGGGCTTCTTCACCAAGGCCGTCGTGCAGGCGCTGAAGGACATCCCGGCTGTCAATGCCGAGATCGACGGCACTGATCTGATCTACAAGAACTACTACCACATCGGGGTTGCCGTCGGCACCGACAAGGGTCTGGTCGTTCCTGTGGTGCGCGACTGCGACCACAAGTCGATTTCCGATATCGAAAAGGGAATCGCCGATTTCGGCCGCCGCGCCCGCGATGGCCAGCTCAAGATCGACGAGATGCAGGGCGGCACCTTCACCATCACCAATGGCGGCATCTACGGTTCGCTGATGTCGACGCCGATCCTGAACGCGCCGCAGTCGGGCATCCTCGGCATGCACAAGATCCAGGAGCGGCCGATGGTCGTCGGCGGCAAGATCGAGGTGCGCCCGATGATGTATCTGGCGCTGTCCTACGATCACCGCGTGATCGACGGCAAGGAAGCGGTGACCTTCCTGGTCCGCGTCAAGGAAAGCCTGGAAGACCCGGCGCGTCTGGTGCTGGATCTCTAACGCCGCCGGCTTTGCCCGTGCCGGTGCGAAAAGCCGGCGCGGCGAGCCATGGATCGATGCGCGCCGACTTGTGAGGGCTGATGTGACGGACAAGGTTGTTGTGATCACCGGCGGCAGCCGCGGCATCGGCCGCGCCACCGCACTCGCTGCCGCCGCGCGCGGCTATCGCGTCGTGGTCGGCTACGCCACCAATCAGGGGGCGGCGAACGAAGTCGTTTCCCTGATCGAGCAGAAGAACGGCAAGGCAGTTGCCGTGAAATGCGATGTCGGCAGCGAGGCGGATATTCTCGCACTGTTCAAGGCATCAGATGAATTCGGAACGCTCGGGGCGCTCGTCAACAATGCCGGCATTGTCGGCAAGAGTGGTGTGCGTGTCGACGAGATGTCGGCCGAGCGAATCCAGCAAATGATGGCGGTCAACGTCACCGGCAGCATCTTATGCGCGCGCGAGGCGGTGAAGCGCATGTCGACCCGGCACGGCGGCAAGGGCGGCGTCATCGTCAACCTCTCCTCGGTCGCGGCCCGACTCGGCGCGCCCAACACCTATGTCGACTATGCCGCCTCCAAGGGCGCAATCGATTCCTTCACGATCGGGCTTGGCTATGAAGTCGCGGGTGAGGGCATCCGCGTCGCAGGAATCCGACCCGGACTCATCGATACCGATATCCACGCCGCTGGCGGCGAGCCCGATCGCGCGCACCGGCTGGCGCACCTAGTGCCGATGAAGCGCGTCGGCAGCGCGGATGAAATCGCCAACGCCATCGTCTGGCTGATCTCGGACGAGGCCTCCTACGTCACCAGCGCCATCCTTGATGTCTCGGGTGGGCGGTAATACCTGACACGTTTCTCAGCTACAGGACTTCATCATGGCTTCCTACGATCTCGTCGTCATCGGCACCGGCCCGGGCGGATATGTCTGCGCGGTGCGCGCGGCGCAACTCGGCATGAAGGTCGCCGTGGTCGAGAAGAACGCGACGCTGGGCGGCACCTGCCTCAATGTCGGCTGCATGCCATCGAAGGCGTTGCTGCATGCCTCCGAAATGTTCGAGGAGGCCGGGCACTCCTTTGCCAAGATGGGCGTCAGCGTTTCCGCGCCAAAGCTCGATCTGCCATCGATGATGAATTTCAAGCAGCAGGGCATCGACGGCAACGTCAAGGGCGTCGAGTTCCTGATGAAGAAGAACAAGATCGACGTGCTGAAGGGCACCGGCAAGATCCTCGGGACCGGCAAGGTAGAAGTCAGTGGCGACGGTAAGACGCAGACGGTTGAGACCAAGAACATCGTCATCGCCACCGGCTCCGACATCGCGCGGCTGAAAGGCATCGAGATCGACGAAAAGCGCGTCGTGTCGTCGACCGGCGCGCTGTCGCTGGAAAAAGTGCCGGAAAGAATGCTGATCATCGGCGCCGGCGTGATCGGCCTCGAGCTCGGCTCGGTGTGGCGCCGGCTGGGGGCGGAGGTCATGGTCGTCGAATTCCTCGACCGCATCCTGCCCGGCATGGACGGCGAAGTGGCGAAACAATTCCAGCGCATGCTCGAAAAGCAGGGCTTTGCGTTCAAGCTCGGCGCCAAGGTCACCGGCGTCGATACGTCGGGCAAGATGTTGAAGGCCAGTGTCGAACCGGCAGCCGGCGGACCGGCGGAGATGCTCGAAACAGATGTGGTGCTGGTCTGCATCGGTCGCGTGCCGTACACCGAAGGGCTCGGCCTCAAGGAAGCCGGCATCGCGCTCGACAATCGCGGGCGCGTACAGATCGACTCGCATTTCTCGACCAGCGTGAAGGGCGTCTATGCGATCGGCGACGTGGTGGCGGGGCCGATGCTCGCACACAAGGCCGAGGACGAGGGCGTCGCCTGCGCCGAAATTATCGCAGGCCAAGCGGGCCACGTGAACTACGATGTCATCCCGGGCGTCGTGTATACAACGCCGGAAGTGTCATCGGTCGGCAAGACCGAGGAAGAGCTGAAGCAGGCGGGCGTGGCATATACTTCGGGCAAATTTCCGTTCACCGCCAACGGCCGCTCCAAGGTCAACCAGACCACTGACGGTTTCGTGAAGATTCTCGCAGATGCGAAGACCGATCGCGTGCTCGGTGTGCATATTGTCGGCCGCGAAGCCGGCGAAATGATTCATGAAGCCTGCGTTCTGATGGAGTTTGGCGGTTCTGCCGAAGATCTGGCGCGCACGTGCCATGCCCACCCGACGCGCTCGGAAGCGATCAAGGAAGCCGCGCTTGCGGTCGGCAAACGCGCCATCCATATGTGATCGAGACCCGGTGCATACCGGGTCGAGTATGATGGAAGAAGCGGCTATCCAATTTCCCAGAATGATCATGCTTTGAACGCAGAAATAGAGCGGAGCGACCAATCAGTGGACGTCATTCCGCTCTAGAGATTACAATCGATGATGCGCCGCCTGTTACAGCCGTTCTGGGTCCTGCTTGCGGTCATCTTCCTGATCGAAGCCTGGCTGTGGGATCATCTCGAGCCGATCGTCGAGCGCATCGTTGCGCTGATCCCGCTGCGCGCCTTCAAGCAATGGCTCTCCGGTCGCGTCGATACGCTGTCCCCCGCGATGACGCTGATCGTATTCGCGGTGCCGGTGATCCCGCTGTTTCCGCTGAAGCTGGTCGGCCTCTGGCTGCTGGCGAATGAGTATTGGCTGAGCGCGGCCGTCGTCATCGTGTTCGGAAAACTCGTCGGCGTCGGCGTCACCGCGTTCATCTTCGACGTCACGCGGTCCAAGCTGCTGCAGATGGCGTGGTTCAAGACGGTCTATGAATTCATCATGGCGATGCGTGCCAAGGCTGCGGCCCTGGTCCAGCCGATCAAGCAGCGCATACGTGAGATGCTGCGTGGCGACGGCGACGGCTGGTCATCGCGCACGCTGCGGCTGATCGCGCGTTTCCGCAAGAGAGTGCACGAAGCGCGTTGATGCCTTTCGCTTGTCGTCACCCGCCTTGTGCGCGCTTGCGCACTGGGGCGGGTGACCCAGTATTCCAGAGGCCGTAATGATTGAGCCGAGAAGCCGCGGCGTACTGGATGCCCCGCCTTCGCGGGGCATGACAGTCGTAGGGTGGGCAAAGGAGCGAAGCGACGTGCCCACCATCCATCACCGAAATCGCTGTGAGATGGTGGGCACGCTGCGCTTTGCCCACCCTAGGGATCGCGGCGTTCGCAGCTGCGCGCCGATGACGAACGAAGGCCCTCAATGCAGATGCAAGAGATGCGGCGCGTAGAGGCCCAGCGCGGTAATGCCGATGCCCGCGATCGCCAATATGCCTGACACCCAGGCCAGAGCGATCATGCCGGTGATGATGGTGGCCGAGGCCAGCACGATGCCGATCTGGAAGGCGGCCGAGGCGATTTCGTAGTGGTGGTATTTTGCGGTGGCGTCGTCGCGCTGTTTTTCGGCGTGCTTGGCGCGCTTGGCGAGTTCTTCCGAACCTTCGCCGGTTTCCGGCTCCGAACGGTAACGCGCCGCGGTCTTGTTCCAGTCGTCGATCTGCTTTTGCAAGGCCGCTTTCGCTGCATCGTCGCCGATGGTCCCCAGGCTGAGCTTGGCGTGTTCCGCGGTGGCCTGAACCGTGGTGCGGCGGATGCTCTTGGCCTGGAAGAACGCCCACAGGTTCGAGGCCTCGACATTCTTGCTGATGGCTTCGGTCTGCGCGCCCTTGCCCAGTGTTTCCGATAGCGCCAGAAACAAGGCGATCACGGCGATCAGCAACGCGATCTTCTTGTTCGAGCCCGAAGCGTGCTCGGCATGCTCCGCATGCTCCATGCTTTCATGTGCGCCCATTGATTCCCCTCCTGCGATTGACGCGCGCACGATTGCCGAACCGCAATGCGAGCGCAAGAGCCAAGCTTAAGAGGCCATCGATGTGACGGGAGTGTGTCGGCGGGGTATGCGGGCGTTCACCCCCGCGGATGCGCGCTCTTGTACACTTCCAGCAGGCGCTCGCTGTCGATGCCGGTATAGATCTGCGTGGTCGAGAGCGAGGCGTGGCCGAGCAGTTCCTGGATCGCGCGCAAATCGCCGCCGCGGCTGAGCAGATGGGTCGCGAAGGAATGTCGAAGCGCATGGGGCGTGGCGCTGTCGGGCAGGCCGAGCGCGCCGCGCAGCCGCTCCATGGTGAGCTGGATGATCCGCGGCGAAAGCGGTCCACCGCGCGCGCCGACGAATATCGGTCCGGCCGGGGGCAGCGAATGCGGGCACATCGCAACATAGTCAGCAATCAGCGCAAGCACGTTTTGCAGCACCGGCACCATCCGGGTCTTGTTGCCCTTGCCGGTCACGATGAGGACGTCGCCTTCGCCCGGCTTGGGCACGTCGCGCCGTTTCAGTCCCAGCGCCTCGGAGATGCGCAAGCCGGATCCGTAGAGCAGCGCCATGACGGCGGCATCGCGCGCCCAGATCCAGGGATCGCGCTCCTCGCCGGCGCGCTCGTCGGCATCGGCAAAGCGCTTGGCGGCATCCATCTGGATCGGCTTGGGCAGGCTCTTTGCCACCTTGGGCGCACGGATGGCGGACAGGGCGCCGACCCTGCCTTTGCCTTCGCGTTCGAGATAGCGCCCGAATGAACGCAGGCCCGCCAGCGCCCGCATCAGCGAACGCCCGGCAATGTCTTCGGCGCGGCGCATCGCCATGAAGGCCCTGACGTCGGTGGCCTCCAGCGCCGCAAACCGTTTCAGTGTGACCCTTGTCCCCCAGTGCTCGGCGAGGAAAATGAGGCATTGGCGGAGGTCGCGGGCATAGGCTTCGAGCGTCTTTGGCGAGAGCCGCCGCTCGGCGCGCAGATGCGTCAGCCACCGCGCCATCTCCAGCGCGAAGCCCTCGTCGGCACAGTCGAGTTCGATCGGTTGGGGCGCCGGAACTTCCTTGGCCATCAGCCTTGCCTTGAAGCTTGCCTTGGATACGGTGATTCAACGCATTATATCGCACCTCTTTCGTTTACCGTTCGCTAACTTGGCGGCGCGGCGCTAGCCTTCTTCACCTCAAGCCCGATTCCCCGATGGACCACGCCACAAGCGAAACCACCTCCTCCGCATCGGCGACCCGCGTCGTCGACGTGCTGGTGCCGGTCGCGCTCAATCAGAACTATTCCTACAGGGTGCCGCGCGGCATGGCGCTGAAGCCCGGCGATGTCGTCTGCGTGCCGTTGGGGGCGCGCGAGGTGGTGGCGGTGGTGTGGGCGGAGAACGCCAATCCCGATCCGCGCCTGCACAACCGCCTGAAGGATGTCGGCGAAAGGCTCGACGTGCCGCCGCTGAAAGAGGAACTGCGCAGCCTCGTCGACTGGGTCGCCAACTACACGCGGTCGGCGCGCGGCATGGTGCTGCGCATGGCCTTGCGGATGGGCGAAAATCTCGGGCCCGAGCGGATGCGTCTCGGCGTGCGGCTGGTGGGCGAGCCGCCACGGCGCCTGACGCCGGCACGGCGGCGGCTGATCGAGGTGCTGTCGGACGGCCTGCTGCACGGCAAGTCCGAAGCGGCGCGGGAAGCCGGCGTCAGCGGCGGCGTGGTCGACGGCCTGGTCGATGAGGGAACGCTCGCTGTCGAGGCGATGCCGCCGCCGCTGGCGCCGCCCGCGCCTGATCCCGCCTTCGCGCAGCCGGAATTTTCTCCCCAGCAACGCACGGCCGTTGACGCGATGCGGGCACTCGCCGCCAATGGTTCGTTCCATGTCGCGCTGCTCGACGGCGTCACCGGCTCCGGCAAAACCGAGGTCTATTTCGAGGCGATTGCGGAAATCATCCGCCGCGGAAAACAGACGCTGATCCTGATGCCGGAGATCGCGCTGACCGGCCAATTCCTCGATCGCTTTGCCCAGCGTTTCGGCGTGCGTCCGATCGAGTGGCATTCCGAGCTGACGCCGCGCACGCGGCAGCGCAATTGGGCGGCGATATCAGCCGGCGAAGCTCCGGTCGTGGTCGGCGCGCGCTCGGCGCTGTTTCTGCCTTATGCGGATCTGGGCCTGATCATCGTCGATGAGGAGCACGATCAGGCCTACAAGCAGGACGATGGCGCGCATTACCACGCCCGCGACATGGCGGTGGTGCGCGCGCATATCGCCAAAATTCCGATCGTGCTGGCGTCCGCGACGCCGTCGGTCGAAACCGAAGTCAACGCGCGCAAGGGCCGTTATCAGCGCGTCGCGCTGCCGTCGCGGTTCGGCGGCCAGCACATGCCGCATATCGAGGCGATCGATCTGCGCCGCGCGCCGCCGCCGCGCGGCCGCTTCATCTCGCCGCCGCTTGCCGAACAGATTCAGTTCGCGATCGAGAAGCGTGAACAGGCGCTGTTGTTTCTCAACCGCCGTGGCTACGCGCCGCTGACTTTGTGCCGGGCCTGCGGCCATCGCTTCGCCTGCACCATCTGCGATGCTTGGCTGGTGGATCATCGTTTTCGTCAGCGTCTGGTCTGTCACCATTGCGGCTTCTCGATGCCGCGCCCGAACATATGCCCGCATTGCCAGGCCGAGGAATCCCTCGTTGCGATCGGTCCGGGCGTCGAGCGCCTGCAGGAAGAGGCGGCCGAGCTGTTCCCGAATGCCCGCACCATGGTGCTGTCGAGCGATCTCATCACCTCGATCGAGACCATGCGCAGCGAGCTGAACGAAATCGCCGAAGGCCGCGTCGATATCATCGTCGGCACGCAACTGGTGGCGAAGGGACATAATTTTCCGCGGCTCAATCTGGTCGGCGTCGTCGATGCGGATTTGGGCCTCGGCAATGGCGATCCGCGCGCCGCCGAGCGGACGTTCCAGTTGCTCAACCAGGTGATCGGCCGCGCCGGGCGCGAGCAGGGGCGCGGCGTCGGCTATCTGCAGACCCACCAGCCCGAACATCCCGTGATGAAGGCACTGGTCGCGAGCGACCGCGAGGCGTTCTATGCCAGCGAGATCGAGGCGCGCGAGCGCGCCGGCTATCCGCCGTTCGGCCGGCTCGCCAGCCTGATCATCTCCGCGGGCGATCGGCCGACCGCGGAAGGTTTTGCGCGCAGGCTCGCCGCCACAGCCCCGATAGACGAACGTATTCAGGTGCTGGGGCCTGCCGAAGCGCCGCTTGCGGTCATCAAGGGCCGCTATCGGTTTCGCTTGCTGGTGAAGTCGCTGCGCAATGTCGATCTGTCGGAATATTTGCGCGAATGGCTCGCTGCCGGGCCGAAGACCAAGGGCAATCTCAAGCTCGAGGTCGACGTCGACCCGCAGAGCTTTTTGTAAGCGCCGTATCCTTCAAACGAGAAGGCGCCCGTCAGCCATTCGACCACAAATTGCTCGTGTATCCCCGCTCGACAAAGGCGTCGATTTTCGCCGCCTGATCCTCGTCGCCACCAGTCTGGGCCGCAAAAATCTTTCCGAACGAGATACGCTTGGCTTCCGGCCAGTGCTCCGGTTCCCAGAGGTGCGATCGGATCACCGAACGCGCGCAGTGGAAATAGCACCGCTCGATGTGGATCCGGATCGCAAGCAGCGCCGGGCGGCCTGACTTGCCAAATGCAGCCAACAGTTCGGCATCGTCAAAGATCTCAGCCCGGCCGGACAGCCGCAACGTTTCGCCGGTTCGGGGTCGCAGGAAAATCATGCCGATCCGGCCGGTCTCGATGATGTTCTGCAGGCCGAACGCGAGGTGGTTGCCTGCCCGTTCGGGAAGCAGAACCGTTCGTTCGTTTTCGACGTGGACGAACCCGGGTTCGTCGCCCTTTGGCGACACCTCAATCGGCCCGTCGCGACCGGCCGTGGCCATCAGCCCAAACGGGCAGGTCTGGAGGAAGTCGATCGCCTGTTCGTCGAGGAAGGGAAGTATCTTGGCCTTGGTGGTCTCGCGGGGTTCGGGGAGAACTTGTCTCAGTTGCTCCACGGTTTTGACCTGGCTCATGATTGCGATCTCGCCGGTGAAGGGGCCTGCAGCTGCGGACGGCCGTACGCCCTGTTCCCGCAGAACCTAGCACGGTCCTCCTGACACCGTGGTGGCCAGAGCGGCACGGCAACAAGAATGCCTTTAACAAAAAAAGGCCTGCCGTCATTTGCGACGGCAGGCCTTTGTTGCCGCGGAAAGCTCCGCGACCGTTATGCAACGCAACGCTTACTCGATCTGATGGACCGGAAACGGCGCGTGTGACGCGCGCTTAGGAAATGACCTCGGCGGTGACGTGGCCGACGCCGGCGCCGGTCAGGCCGACGGCGCGGGCAGCCCCCTTGGAGAGGTCGATCACACGGCCCTTGATGAAGGGGCCACGGTCATTGATCGTGACGACGACGCTCTGGCCACGATAGGTCACCCGGACCTTGGTGCCGAACGGCAGCGAGCGGTGAGCTGCGGTCATGGCGTTCTGATTGAAGCGCTGACCGGAAGCAGTCTTGCTGCCGGATTCATTGCCGTAAAAGGAGGCCTTTCCCGAGAAGGAACCGGAAGAGCGGATCGAGGCATTGGCATCGAGCCAGTTGCTCTTGGCTTGATGCGAGTGGCTCGAGTGATGGCGATGATGCCTGGATTTTGCAGAAGCTTCGGTGATGCTGCCACCCACCAGGAGAGTTGCGGCGATCAAGGCGAAGGCCGTACGCGACCGGATTGCACGTTCCGGCGCTACATTATTGGCATTCAACATAAACTAGTCCCTCAGACAGTATTGTCACATGTGTGACAAGTGGAACCCCCGTCCCAGTTTCAGTGGTTGCCGTTTGGTGACGCAATAAGGCATGAATTGGGCAGTAAAGACGGATTTTGGCCGGCTGACATATCTTGTTACTGAGATCAACTAATCAAACGATATTCCGTAATCTTGGGCGTTAACAAAATTTTAACTACTTCATTACTCATTATTACTCACCAATACTGTAATCCTTGTTGGGGCGAAGATTTGTTCAAGTAATGTTCAAATGAAAAGGAGCCGGCGCGGTTCGTTCCGGCCTGCTCCGCTCATGCCCGCCATGCAAATACGGGCGGAACCAATCCGACCGCGGCCGAAGCGCGATGTCGCGGTGGGTGCGTCGAAGGCGGACCTGGGACAGTTTGATCGCCGTCAAAAACGACGTCTGGCCGGCCTGAAAATTGACGTGCGACAAGGCATCGCCCGAGCGCGCGGTCATGTTGCACCTGCGCGCTCGCTATGTTAGCAAAGCCGCGATTTTACCGATCCCGGCACCTCGCGTGCCGGTCGAAAATCGAAGTCCCGCTTGAATTCCAAGGGCTTGGATCGCTAGGCGCCGCTACCCGTGGCGACGGTTTTTCCCTTGCGAGTTTGACAGCTGAAAAGAGCGAGTTGTGGCTGCTGAAGATCCGTCCGTTTCGGGAGTGTCCGGCCGTTATGCTACGGCCTTGTTCGAGTTGGCGCGCGACGAGAAATCCATCGACGCGGTGAAGGCCGATCTCGATAGATTCGAGGCCATGCTGAACGAAAGCGCCGATCTGAGGCGCCTCGTTCGCAGCCCGGTTTTCTCGGCAGATGCGCAGGCCAAGGCGCTCAATGCCATACTCGACAAGGCCGGAATTTCCGGCACTTCCGCCAAATTCCTTAAAGTCCTGACCGCCAACCGCCGGCTGTTCGCAGTCGCCGATGTGATCCGCGCCTTCCGTGCGCTGGTGGCGAAGTACAAGGGCGAGGCGACCGCCGACGTCACCGTCGCCGAACAGCTCAATGAAAAGAATCTCGACGCGCTGAAGACCGCACTGAAATCAGTGACGGGCAAGGACGTCGCGCTCAACGTGAAAGTCGATCCCTCCATCATTGGCGGCCTTGTGGTCAAGCTCGGCAGCCGCATGGTGGATAGTTCGCTTCGCACCAAACTCAATTCGATCAAGCACGCGATGAAAGAGGCAGGCTGATGGACATCCGCGCCGCGGAAATTTCCGCGATCCTCAAGGACCAGATCAAGAATTTCGGCCAGGAGGCTGAGGTTACCGAAGTCGGACAGGTGCTGTCCGTCGGTGACGGTATCGCTCGCGTCTATGGTCTGGACAACGTCCAGGCCGGTGAAATGGTCGAGTTCGAGAACGGCACGCGCGGCATGGCGCTGAACCTCGAAACCGACAACGTCGGTATCGTGATCTTCGGCGCCGACCGCGAGATCAAGGAAGGTCAGACCGTCAAGCGTACCCGCGCCATCGTGGACACGCCGGTCGGCAAGGGTCTGCTCGGCCGCGTCGTCGACGCGCTCGGCAATCCCATCGACGGCAAGGGACCGATCCAGGCCGACAAGCGTATGCGCGTCGACGTCAAGGCGCCCGGCATCATTCCGCGCAAGTCGGTGAACGAGCCGATGGCGACCGGCCTCAAGGCGATCGATGCACTGATCCCGGTCGGCCGCGGCCAGCGCGAACTGATCATCGGCGACCGTCAGACCGGCAAGACCGCGATCGCGCTCGACACCATTCTGAACCAGAAGCCGCTCAACGCGCAGCCGGACGAGAACATCAAGCTGTATTGCGTCTATGTCGCGATCGGCCAGAAGCGTTCGACCGTTGCCCAGTTCGTCAAGGTGCTCGAAGAGCAGGGCGCGCTGGAATATTCGATCATCGTCGCTGCCACCGCGTCCGATCCGGCGCCGATGCAGTACATCGCGCCGTTCACCGGCTGCACCATGGGCGAGTATTTCCGTGACAACGGCATGCACGCCGTCATCATCTATGACGATCTGTCCAAGCAGGCCGTCGCCTACCGCCAGATGTCGCTGCTGCTGCGCCGCCCGCCGGGCCGCGAAGCCTATCCGGGCGACGTGTTCTATCTGCACTCCCGCCTGCTCGAGCGTGCGGCGAAGCTCAGCAAGGATCACGGCTCGGGTTCGCTCACCGCATTGCCTGTCATCGAAACCCAGGCCAACGACGTGTCGGCCTACATCCCGACCAACGTGATTTCGATTACCGACGGTCAGATCTTCCTGGAAACCGATCTGTTCTTCCAGGGCATCCGTCCGGCGGTGAACGTCGGTCTGTCGGTGTCGCGCGTCGGATCGTCGGCGCAGACCAAGGCGATGAAGAAGGTCGCCGGCAAGATCAAGGGTGAGCTGGCGCAGTACCGCGAAATGGCGGCGTTCGCGCAGTTCGGCTCCGACCTCGACGCCTCGACGCAGCGCCTGCTGAACCGCGGCTCGCGCCTGACCGAACTCCTGAAGCAGCCGCAGTTCTCGCCGCTGAAGATGGAAGAACAGGTCTGCGTGATCTGGGCCGGCACCAACGGCTATCTCGACGCGCTGCCGCTCAACAAGATCCGCGCCTTCGAAGACGGCCTGCTGTCGCTGCTGCGCGGCAAGAACGTCGAGATCCTCAACGGCATCCGTGACAGCCGCGATCTCTCCGACGATCTCGCCGGCAAGCTGAAGAGCGCGGTCGAAGGTTTCGCCAAGACGTTTGCTTGATGATTTGCCGTTGAGGCCCGGCGATTGGCCGGGCCTGACGAAAGAGTGGCTTGCGGTCGGGTCTAGACACCGGATCGCCGGGGTGAACTGAGAATGGCTTCACTAAAAGACATGCGGGTCCGCATCGCCTCGACCAAGGCGACGCAGAAGATCACCAAGGCGATGCAGATGGTCGCGGCTTCCAAGCTGCGCCGTGCGCAGACTGCTGCCGAAGCGGCGCGGCCCTACGCCGAGAAGATGGACGCGGTGATTTCCAATATCGCGTCGGCTGCGGCCGGTTCGCCCGGCGCCCCGGCGCTGCTGGCCGGCACCGGCAGGGATCAGGTGCACCTGCTGCTGGTCTGCACCGGCGAACGTGGCCTGTCGGGAGCCTTCAATTCCTCGATCGTGCGTCTGGCCCGTGAGCGGGCGTATTCGCTGCTCAACCAGGGCAAAGAGGTCAAGATTTTCTGCGTCGGCCGCAAGGGCTACGAGCAGCTCCGCCGAACCTTCGAGAAGAACATCGTCGAGCATCTCGACCTGCGCTCGGTTCGCCAGCTCGGCTTCGTCAACGCCGAAGACATTGCCAAAAAGGTTTTGGCGCGCTTCGAGGCCGGCGAGTTCGATGTCTGCACGCTGTTCTATTCGCGCTTCAAGTCGGTGATCTCGCAGATCCCGACCGCCCAGCAGATCATTCCGCTGGTGGTGGAAGCGCCGGCAGCGAATGCCGGGCCGGCCACGTCTTACGAATACGAGCCGGAAGAAGACGAGATCCTGACGCGCCTGCTGCCGCGCAATCTCGCGGTGCAGATCTTCCGTGCGCTCCTGGAAAACAACGCCTCGTTCTACGGCGCGCAGATGAGCGCGATGGACAACGCCACCCGCAACGCCGGCGACATGATCCGCAAGCAGACCCTGATTTACAACCGAACCCGTCAGGCCATGATCACCAAGGAGCTGATTGAAATCATCTCCGGCGCCGAGGCGATGTAACGGCGACAGGCACGATCAAACTGACGGTTTCCAGATACGAATTCGAAGGAGAGAGTTTATGGCCACACAAGCCACCCAGACCGGACGCATCACGCAGGTCATCGGCGCCGTCGTCGACGTGCAGTTCGAGGGACATCTGCCCGCCATTCTGAACGCGATCGAGACCAAGAACGGTGGCAACCGTCTGGTGCTCGAAGTGGCGCAGCATCTCGGCGAATCCACGGTGCGCACCATCGCGATGGACACCACCGAGGGTCTGGTGCGCGGCCAGGAAGTCACCGACACCGGCCAGCCGATCGCGATTCCGGTCGGCGACGGCACGCTCGGTCGCATCATGAACGTCATCGGCGAGCCGATCGACGAAGCAGGTCCCATCAAGTTCGAAGGCAAGCGCGCCATTCATCAGGAAGCGCCGACCTATACCGACCAGTCCACCGAAGCTGAAATTCTCGTCACTGGCATCAAGGTCGTCGATCTGCTCGCACCCTACGCCAAGGGCGGCAAGATCGGCCTGTTCGGCGGCGCCGGCGTCGGCAAGACCGTGCTGATTCAGGAGCTGATCAACAACGTCGCCAAGGCCCACGGTGGTTACTCGGTGTTCGCCGGCGTCGGCGAGCGTACCCGCGAAGGCAACGACCTCTATCACGAGTTCATCGAATCCAAGGTCAACGCCGATCCAAAGAATCCCGATCCGAGCGTGAAGTCGAAATGCGCGCTGGTGTTCGGGCAGATGAACGAACCCCCGGGCGCCCGCGCCCGCGTCGGCCTCACGGGTCTGACCGTCGCCGAGCACTTCCGCGACCAGGGCCAGGACGTGCTGTTCTTCGTCGACAACATCTTCCGCTTCACCCAGGCCGGCTCGGAAGTGTCGGCGCTCCTGGGCCGTATTCCTTCGGCCGTGGGCTATCAGCCGACGCTTGCCACCGACATGGGCGCGCTGCAGGAGCGCATCACCACGACGCACAAGGGCTCGATCACCTCAGTGCAGGCGATCTACGTACCGGCCGACGACTTGACCGACCCGGCGCCCGCGACCTCGTTCGCCCATCTGGACGCGACCACGGTGCTGAACCGCGCGATCTCGGAAAAGGGCATCTATCCGGCGGTGGATCCGCTTGACTCGACATCGCGCATGCTCTCCCCGCTCGTCGTCGGCGAGGATCACTACAACACCGCGCGCATGGTTCAGCAGGTGCTGCAGAAGTACAAGTCGCTGCAGGACATCATCGCCATTCTCGGCATGGACGAACTGTCCGAAGAGGACAAGATCGCCGTGGCGCGCGCCCGCAAGATCGAGCGCTTCCTGTCGCAGCCGTTCCACGTCGCCGAAGTCTTCACCGGCTCGCCCGGCAAGTTCGTCGATCTCGCCGACACCATCAAGGGCTTCCGTGCGATCTGCGAAGGCAAGTACGATCACCTGCCGGAAGCTGCCTTCTACATGGTCGGCACCATCGAAGAAGCCGTCGAGAAGGGCAAGAAGCTGGCGGCTGAAGCAGCTTAAGCTTGATGTCGTCATTGCCGGGCTTGACCCGGCAATCCATCGACTCAAGAGAAGCTTTGCCTGATGGACCCGCGGGTCAAGCCCGCGGGTGACAGCGGAAAGAACGGAAAGACTATGGCTACCTTTCATTTCGATCTCGTCTCTCCCGAAAAGCTCGCCTTCTCCGGCGAAGTCGATCAGGTTGACGTTCCCGGCGTGGAGGGCGATTTCGGCGTGCTGGCCGGACATGCGCCCGTCGTGGCCGCGGTTCGCCCGGGCATCCTGACCATCACCTCGGGCGGTGCGCACCAGAAGGTCATCGTGCTCGGCGGCCTTGCCGAGATGTCGGAGAACGGCCTCACCGTGCTCGCTGATGTCGCTACCTCGTTGGAGGATGTCGATCGGGCGCAGTTCGCCGAGACGATTGCCGAGATGGAGGCGAAGCTCGCCGAGAAGGAAGGCTCCGAACTCGATCGCGCCATCGAGCGGCTGGACCACTACAAGAGCATCCAGCAGGAGCTCACTTCGACGGCTATGCACTAAGCCCCGGGGCACCGCTCCGGGGCTTCCTGAAGGCCCCCCTGATAAACGCCAGCGCTCGTCACACTGTGACGGGCGCTGAGCTTTTTACGGCAGTGTTTCTCTCGCAAAGCCCCCGCCATCGCCCGGAACCGCTATGGTTGCCCCGGGGAACTTCTGGCGGCATTCTCCCGCGCCAGATCGGGGTTCGGGGCTGCTTTTCATGAAGCGCAAGATTGCAGCGATTTTTGCGGCCGATATTGCCGGCTACTCTAGACTGGTTGCCGAGGACGAAGAGGAGACGCTGCGTCGCCTGGCGTCCTACCGTCAGGTGACCGACGATTTCATCGCCAAGGGTGGTGGGCGCATCTTCAATACCGCTGGCGACGCCGTGCTCGCCGAATTTCCGAGTGCCGTCGAAGCCGTACGCTGCGCGATCGACATCCAGGAAAGCCTGCGCACCCGCAACATGGCTTATCCGCCCAGCCGCCATATGTCCTTTCGCATCGGCATCACCATCGGCGATGTGGTCGAGCGCGACGGCGACCTCCTGGGTGATGGCGTCAACATCGCCGCGCGTCTGGAGGGCCTCGCCGAAGTCGGCGGCATCTGTATCTCGCGCGCGGTGCACGAGCAGGTCGCCAACAAACTGTCGGTGCAGTTTGCCGATATCGGCGCGCAGGAGGTGAAGAACATCCCGACACCGGTGCACGCCTACATGGTGGCGATGCGCCGCGAGGACGGCACCTACGCAACGCCGCAGGTCAAGAAGCCAGCGAAGGCGCAAGGCGCGCCGCAGCCGAACTGGATGTGGCCGGTCGCGGTCACGGTGGTCAGCCTGGCCGCGATCGGTGTCGGCGGCTTTCTCTATTTCACCAAGCTCGAGACGTCGGCGTCCCAGGTTGTGGCCTCCAGCAGCACCGCGAGTCCGGCGCCATCAGCCGTGGCGGCGCCTCCGTCAACGCCTGCTCCGGCGGCAACGGCTGCTTCGCCCGCTCCCGCCGCTTCACCGGCGCCCGCTGCAAAGGCTGCAGTGCCTGCGCCGTCTGCATCGCCACCGATGGTCGTATCGTCAGAAAAATTCGCCGCCGCCAACGTTCCCTTCATTAGCGACAAGGCCCGTGCCACGCTTGCTTCGGACTACGCGCCGGCTGCCGATTTCAAGGCGTTCTCGCTCAACATCGGCGGGTTCAACGCTTTCGTCACGGCGCAGCCGAGCGAGGAGGCTGCGAAATCGGCCGCGGTGGAGCAATGCCAGAAGCGCGCCGATGCCGCGCAGTCGCCGCGCAAATGCGAATTATACGCTGTCGGCGATACCGTCGTTTACGCGCACGGCAGGCCGCCAATGCCGCCACTGCCCTGGATCAGGCATGATCCCGTGATCGAGCAATCCTTCGTCGCCAAAAATGTCCCGCTCACCCGCGACGGCGGCAAGGCGCGGCTTGAAGCGGTCTATGCGCCGGCGCGAAAGCACAAGGCGCTCGCGCTTGGCCCTGGCGGCGCGCTTTTCTTTCCCTTTGCGCTGGACAGTGTCGAGGAGGCCGTGCGGCGTGCCCTGGAGTCGTGCGGCGGCATCGCCGGCGTCCCCTGCATGCTCGTCGCGCTCAACGACAATTTCGTGGTTCCGATTCCGGCCTCGCTCAAGATAACCGGGTTCTTCAAGACTGCCGGCAATACGATGATCTCAGCCGGCGCGCGCGACGACGTCGTGCGCCGGCTCGCGGATGCCTCGAGCGGCTGGAACGCCGTTGCGGTCGGTGCGGCCGGCCGGCCCGGGCTGGGATTGAAGGCGGCCGATGAGCAGGCCGCCGTCAATGCTGCGCTCGCCGAATGCGCCAGGCGCGACAGCAATTGTCAGGTCATCGCGATCGGCCCGTTTTCAGTCGGACCTAACTAGACCACGACCTGCTGGCGCCTGAATTCGATTGATCTGTTGTCGATAAAGTCTCGGAAGTTCCAGAGGCGGTGGACCTCCGGCCGATGGCCAACAGCATGAACAGGCCCCGGTAACCATGGTAGCGGGCAGCCGGACGGGTACGTTCGCGCCCGTGCATGATCAGGGCGCCATTCTGGTCGTGCACCCGCCACTCCCAACTCCGGCGGCGCTTGGCAACAGTCACGTCCATCATGAGAGGCAAGACACCGTACGGGGGGTGGTTATTTCAAGGCTGTGCCCGTTAGTCTGCGGTCGGCATAAAAAGGTTCGCTGATACCAAAACACCGACGGCAGGGGACGCCTTCTGCGAGTTCCGACGGCCGAAAAATATTGAGCAACAAAACGCTGTCAAGCGTCCGCGACGAGACCACGTAAATCTACCGGGCGAATTCCGCAAATACCCGCGCTACCATCCGGTACACGTCGCGCCGGAACGGAACCACGAGGTCGGCGACTTGGTCGAGCCGCTCCCAGCGCCACGAATCGAATTCGGCCGGCTGGCCGTTGCGCGGCGTCAGTGGGTCGATCTCGTCGTCGCTGCCGGTGAACCGCAGCGCGAACCATTTTTGCCGCTGGCCGCGGAAATGGGCGAGGCGATGGGTGGACGGACCGTCATAGGCCGGAAAGTCATATTTTATCCAATCGGTCTCGCCGAGATATTCGGCGCTGACCGCTCCGGTCTCTTCCCAGAGTTCCCGCATCATTGCGTCCCGCGGGTTCTCGTCGGCGTCGATGCCGCCCTGTGGCATCTGCCATTCGAGGCCGGGAAGAATGATTTCCGGTCCATCATCCCGGAAGCGGCGGCCGATCAGCACCTGGCCCGAGGTGTTGAACAGCGCGATTCCCACGTTGGGGCGATAGAGTTTGTCGGACATGGCGTTTAAGGGGGTACCGGACAGCGCAACTTGAAAAGAAAACTAGAGCAGGATGAGGCTAGGTTGGGGCGTGATGACGGACCATCTCGTGTCCCGGACGCAAGCGGCGTAAGCGCTGCGAGCTGGGGCCCATTCTACTTTGCATGGGGTTGTTTTCGCGATTTTCCGTCATTCGACCCCAACCGATCCGGCCTAGCCGCCCGCGAGGCTGGAGAATTCCTTGACCACGCGTTCGTAGACCGGCCGCTTGAACGGAACGATCAGGTTCGGGAGATTCTTCATCGGCTCCCAGCGCCAGTTCACGAACTCGGCCTTGTGTCCGCCGCCGCCGGGACTTGAGACGTTGATTTCGGCGTCCTTGCCGGTAAAGCGCACCGCGAACCATTTCTGCCGTTGCCCGCGGTATCGGCCCTTCCAGGCGCGGCCGGCCACCGTGCGTGGAATGTCGTAGATCAACCAATCCGGGACTTCGCCGAGTTTTTCCACCGAGCGGACGCTGGTTTCCTCGTAAAGCTCGCGCTTCGCGGCCTCCCAGGTGTCCTCGCCGGGATCGACGCCGCCCTGCGGCATCTGCCAGACGTGGGTTTCATCGACATGTTCGATGCCGCCGGCGCGGCGGCCAATGAAGACCAGCCCGGCCGCATTGATCAGCATCATGCCGACGCAGGTCCGGTAAGGCAGGTCCTCGTAGCGCGCCATGTCCCTCACGGTTCCTTTGCCTGCATCAAGTCCACTCGCAATCGGTCGGTCCGGCGCAATCCGGGAAAGTCCGGATCGCCGCCATCAGCTTGATCTCTAGCCTGATTTTGATTTCAGCATCGCCGTTGTCAATGGCACAAGCATGATGCCGCGGCTGTCGAGCGTCTTGATCCAGGCGGCAAGCCGCTCGATCGAAATCGGGAGCGCCGAGGCGATGCCGACGGCCAGCCCGCGCTCCTTGGCGAGCGTCTCCAGCTTGACCAGTGTTCGGTCGATCTCGGCCGAGGTCGGCACGGCATCGATGGTGAAATCGGCCTTGGCGAAGGGCATCGATTGGGCCGCGGTCAGGGACAGCGCGGCGCTGCGCGGCGAGGAGCCGTCATCGAGATAGCCGAGGCCGCGCTTGGCCGCCTCGCGGATGATCGGCTGCATCACGGTGTCGGTCGCGGTGAAACGTGCACCCATGAAATTGGCGATCCCCGCATAGCCCTGGAAACGGCTGAGGTGCCAGTACAGCCGGTCGATGTTCTGCTCGGGCGTCAGCGTCGTGAGCAGGGTCTGCGGGCCGGGGTCATTGTCGGGATAGTCGAACGGCTCCATCGGAACCTGAAGCAGGATCTCGTGGCGCTGCGCTCGCGCCCGGTCGGCGAGCTTGGCGGGGTCTGCTCCGTAAGGGGTGAATGCCAGCGTCACGGCCGGCGGCAGCTTCATGATGGCATCGGCCGTCTTGGCGGCACCGACACCGAGCCCGCCGACGACGATGGCAACGACAGGCATCTTGGCGGCCTTGGTGCGGTCGGCGTCGGCCGCATAGACCGTGAAGGGTTTTAGGCCGTCGGCAACCACCGGGATCATGCCGTAGCGCGACTTTTCCAAAAGGCGCGGATCGATGCCGGTCATCGCCGCCGCCGGCGCAGGCTCGGTGCCGGTCTTGTCGGCGGCATCGCTGCCGATCACGACGTCCTGGCGCTTGCCGCTGGAGCCGTCGATGATGGTGACGGTCTTGCTGTCGCCGCTTGGAGCCTGCTGCGCGGATTTCGCGGCCTGTTCGGGATGGCCGGAGGCGGCTGCCGGCTTTTCGTCCGCCGGCTTGCGCAGCGCGATACGGGCGACCGGCTCGCCGCCGAACGGGTTGTCGGTGAAAAGGGCTATGGTGAGGAAAGCGACCAGGAACAGGCCGAGCAGCACAGCCAGCGCCTGCATCGCAGTGAAGGGCAGCCGAAACCGGCGCTTCTGGCGCTCTGTCTTCTGTCCGAGCGGCGTGCTCAGATCGTCGGTCATTTCCGTCATGGACCTCCCCGAATCACCGGGGCCGACGATACCACGGCGGGGCAGGGCCACGGCAGTTCCGCCGCGGTCGTCCTCGTCTTGGTCGGAATCTTTGGCCCGAAGCGCAGGTGCGCCTGGCTATTCCGCCGCCCAGCAAAAAGGGCGACCCGAAGGCCGCCCTTTTTTCGAATACTGTGGCCGGTGGAGCCGATCAGTTCGCGGCCTTGGTGGCCGGCTTGTCGATCGCCGCCTTGTCGCCGGTGGCCGGTGCTGCGGTCGCGGTCGACTTGATGCCGTGCAGCAGGTCGGCCGCGGTCTTCAGCGCCTTGTCGTCCTTGGCGTCCGGCGGCACGTAGGATTGCGAGCCGGTCTTCTCGTCGCCGTCGTTCTTAAGATGACCGCGCAGCGAGGCCTCGCCCTTGGTGTCGGTACGCGACTTCAACTCGTCCGGCACGTCCTGCAGCACCTCGATGTCGGGCACGATGCCCTTGGCCTGGATCGACTTGCCCGACGGCGTGTAATAGCGCGCGGTGGTGAGCCGCAGCGCGCCGTTGCCGCTGCCGAGCGGGATGATGGTCTGCACCGAACCCTTGCCGAACGAGCGCGTCCCGACCAGCGTGGCCCGCTTGTGGTCCTGCAGCGCGCCGGCGACGATTTCGGAGGCCGAGGCCGAGCCGCCGTTGACCAGCACGATGATCGGCTTGCCCTTGGTAAGGTCGCCCGTATGCGCCGCGCGGCGCTGGGTTTCCTCGGCATTGCGGCCGCGGGTCGAGACGATCTCGCCGCGCTCCAGGAAGGTGTCGGAAACGGTGACCGCTTCCTCCAGCAAGCCGCCCGGATTGTTTCGGAGGTCGATGATGTAGCCCTTCAGCTTGTCGCCGATCTGGTTCGAGAGGTTGCCGATCTCGCGCTTCAAGCCCTCGGTGGTCTGCTCGTTGAAGGTGGTGACGCGGATATAGGCGATGTCGTCCTGTTCGACGCGGGCGCGCACCGAGCGGACGCGGATATTGTCGCGCACCAGGGTGACTTCGATCGGATTGTCCTGGCCCTTGCGGATGATCTTGAGTCGGATCTTGGTGTTGACAGGTCCGCGCATCTTCTCGACCGCCTGGTTGAGGGTGAGACCCTGCACGGCTTCGTCGTCGAGATTGGTGATGATGTCGTTGGCCATGATGCCGGCCTTCGACGCCGGGGTGTCGTCGATTGGCGAGACAACCTTGATCAGGCCGTCTTCCATCGTGACTTCGATGCCGAGCCCGCCGAATTCACCGCGGGTCTGCACCTGCATGTCGCGAAAACTCTTCGCGTCCATGTAGCTCGAATGCGGATCGAGCCCGGCCAGCATGCCCGAGATCGCGGACTCGACCAGCTTGGAATCGTCCGGCTTCTCGACATAGTCGCTGCGCACACGCTCGAACACGTCGCCGAACAGATTGAGCTGGCGGTAGGTGTCGGAGGTTGCCGCACGCGCACTCGATCCCATCAGCACGGAACGAGGCTGCGTAACGAAGAGCGTCAAAGCCGCACCGGTGGCGGCGCTGAGAAGAATTACAGAAGTCTTGCGCATCATCCGCGAACCTTTTCGCCTTCGTTAGCGGCCCACCATGGGCCTGAGTCGATTGGAGTGCCGTCCTTACGGAACTCGACGTACAGCACCGGCTGGCTCGCGGTCGTCGCGAGAATGGATGCAACCTGGGACGTCGTCCCCATGGTCGCGACCGGCTCTCCCGTAAGTACAAACTGGCCGATGTTTACCGAAATGCGCTCCATCCCGGCGATCAGGACATGATACCCGCCCCCGGCATTGAGGATCAAGAGTTGTCCGTAGCTGCGGAAGGGCCCGGCGTAAACAACCCAGCCGTCACACGGTGTTGTGACCTGAGCCCCGGCCTTACTTGCCAAGGAAATGCCTTTTTCTACGCCACCAGCACCGTCGGAACCGCCAAAATCGCGAATCTTGCGGCCATTGACCGGAAAAGCGAACAGCCCCTTGGCGGAGGCAAAGGCGACCGCAGGGCTTAATCGAGCGGGATCTTTCAGTGCCCCCAGGTTGGGCTTGCCGCCCGGGGCCGCCGGAGCGCCCTGCAGGCTGGCGGTTGCGGCCGCCTTGGCCGCACTCTTCAGGTCCTGCTCCATTTTCGTGATCAGACCTTGCAGGCCCTCGACCTGCCTGGACAGGTTGATGGCGCGCGCGCCCTCGGCCTCGACGTCCTTTTCGATCGCGCTCTGCTTGCGCTGCCGCTCTTCCACCAGCGCAGCCAGCCTGACAGAATCGTCCTTCAGCCTGTCGCGGTCCCGCGCCAGCACATCGCGCTCGGTGGCGATGGTCTTGCGCAAATTTACGAGCTCGCCGAGATCGGCGGCAAGTTTCTCCGCGCGTCCGCGCAGTTCGGGGACGACCGATCCGAGCAGCATGGCGGTGCGCAGCGATTGCAGCGCGTCTTCGGGCCGCACCAGCAGCGCCGGCGGCGTGCGCCGGCCGGCGCGTTGCAGCGCCGCCAGCACCTCGACGATTTCGGTGCGGCGTGAATCGAGCGAAGCCCTGACGGCCTGTTCACGGCTGTCGAGCGGGCGCAGCCGGCCCTCGGTCTCGCCGATGCGGGTCTCGACGCTGCGGACCTGGGTTGCGATTTCGATCAGTTGCTGGTTGAGCTTGGAGCGGTCCTGGCCGATCGCAGCGATATCGGCCTTTAGCTTTTGTTGCAGTTCGGCCGCCTTGCGCTGCTGCTCGCGCGTGGCCTCCAGTTCCTCCTCGCGCTGCTTGATGGCATCGGGGGAAACGGCCGTCGCCTGCTTTGCGGGTGCGGCGGATTGCGCTAGCGCCGGCGAAAGCGATGCCGTGGCGAAGCTCGCGGAAAGCAGCAGCAGGGAAAGCAAGACAGCCGACATCAGCGGCCTGCCGCGGCCGGCGGTGTCGAATGAGTGAATGTCCCGCGTTGAATGCATCCGGTTTATTCGGTGTTATCTGTATTCACGTCACCGTGCCTAGGCGCGATGGTAGGGGTGGCCGGCCAGAATGGTCGCGGCCCGGTAAATCTGTTCAAGGAGCATGACGCGAACCATTTGATGCGGCCAGGTCGCCGAGCCGAACGCAATGCGTAATTTAGCCTTGCGCTGCAAATCGGGCGAAAGTCCGTCCGCGCCCCCGATCGCGAAAATTGTGTTGGCGATCCCCTCATCCCGCCACTGGCCAAGCTGCCGGGCGAAGGTCGCGCTGTCGATGCTCTTGCCGTGCTCGTCCAGCGCCACCAGCACGGATTTCTCCGGTATTGCCGCGGCAATCGCCGCGGCTTCCTCCGAGATCCGGGTCGCGGTATCGCGCGCGCGGCTTTCCGGAATTTCATGAATCGCCAGGCCGCGAAAGCCGAGCTTGCGGCCGATGTCCTCGAAGCGCTCGCGATAGCGTTCGGCCAGTTCCTGCTCCGGGCCCTGCTTCAGCCGGCCGATTGAGACCACGACAAGGCGCATGAATGCTGTTTCTGGCGTGCACTTTCCGGCACGCGCGCTTTTAAGCGCGCGCAAGCAGACTACACGCGCCTCAGCCGATTCGCATCGGCCGAAAGTTCAGATCGCTGCCGCCGCCGGGTTTTGCGTCCACAACCTTTCCAGATTGTAGAATTCGCGCACCTCGGGTCTGAACACGTGCACGACCACATCGCCGGAATCGATCAGCACCCAGTCGCAATTGGGCAAGCCCTCGACATGGATGTTCCTGATGCCGTTTTCCTTCAGGGCTTTCGTGACGTTTTCCGCGATCGCGCCGACATGCCGGTTAGCCCGGCCTGACGTGACGATCATGTAATCGGAAAAGGCGGATTTGCCGCGAAGGTCGATGGTGACCGTTTCTTCCGCCTTCATATCGTCGAGGCGGGAGAGGATCATATTCAGCGTCTTGTCGGCGTCGGGTTGCGCCTTCAAGGCCGCAGCTTGTGTCGATGTTTTACGCGGGGTCTTGGCAGACTTGACAGGAGCCTTGCTGGGAACCTTGGGTAAAACAGACTTGGACTTGGACAATACAGATGTGGCCAGGGACCATTCCTTTCACTGTATCGCGAACGCCGAATCCCGGCGTACACGGACCATATTAGGCATGTGGGGTTAATGGTTTCAATATTCCAGTGAATCCCACCTGCCGGTTCGAACTAAACTGTCACTTCTTTGCCTTCCAGCTCCCGTCCGGGTTCCGCAAGCCGGTCGACGACATGTCCAGTTTCAGGCCGGTGAGGAAAGCCCAGGCGGGAGCATGCTGATCGGCTAGCCGGGCCGCCTGATTCTCAGGCAGCCGATAGCGCGCCAAGGCCTGCGCGGCCGGTGCGGCAAGCGCCCGAAAACTCTGCGGCGGACGGTCGATCACCGCAATCGGCACCTCCGCGGCGATGCGCCGCCAGTTTTGCCAACGATGAAATTGCGCGAGATTGTCAGCGCCCATGATCCAGACGAAGTGCACGCCGGAAACGCGGCGGCGCAAATGGATGATCGTGTCCACAGTGTATCTGGTGCCGATGACAGCTTCGAGACAACTGACGTCGATGCGCGGATCGTCGGCGATATCAAGCGCGGCGTCGGCGCGTTCGGCAAGGCCATGCAGCCGGCCGTTATCCTTGAGCGGATTGCCCGGCGTCAACAGCCACCAGACGCGATCGAGCTTCAGGCGCTTGATCGCAAACAGGCTGATGGCGCGATGCGCCGCGTGCGGCGGATTGAACGAGCCGCCGAGCAGGCCGATGCGCATGCCTTTGGTATGGAAGGGGATGGCTTGCGCGGCGGATTGCGATTGCATCAGCCGGGTCACCGCGTGCACGGGCTAGCGTTCACGGCCGCGTCTGCCCGGTGCCGTGAACGCGATATTTGAAACTCGTCAGTTGCTCGGCTCCGACCGGCCCGCGGGCGTGGAATTTGCCGGTGGCAATCCCGATCTCGGCGCCGAAACCGAACTCGCCGCCGTCGGCGAACTGCGTCGATGCGTTGTGCAGCACGATCGCGGAATCGACCTCGCTGAGGAATTTCTCCGCAGCCTTCGCATCCTCCGCCACGATCGCGTCGGTGTGGCGCGAGCCGTGATCATGGATATGCGCGATCGCAGCATCCACGCCGTCGACAACGCGCGCGGCGATGACGGCGTCGAGATACTCGGTGTCCCAGTCCTCGTCGGATGCAGGCTTCACGCGCGTATCGATCTTCTGGACGGTCGCGTCGCCACGCACCTCGCAGCCGGAGTCGATCAGCATCTCGACCAGCGGCTTCAGCGCGGTCGCCGCAGCCGCGCGATCGATCAGCAGGGTTTCGGCCGCACCGCAGACGCCGGTCCGGCGCATCTTGGCGTTCAGCACGATCGACATTGCCATATCCAGATTGGCGGATCGATCGACATAGACGTGGTTGACGCCCTCGAGATGCGCAAACACCGGTACGCGCGCTTCCGCCTCGACGCGTGCGACCAGGCTCTTGCCGCCGCGCGGGACGATCACGTCGATGCCGCCACCCAGTCCTCCGAGCATCAGCCCGACCGCCGCGCGGTCGCGCGTCGGCACCAGCGTGATCGCAGCTTCCGGCAGGCCGACTTCGCGCAGGCCTTGCGCGAGGGCTTCGTGGATGGCGCGGCACGAACGAAAACTGTCGGAGCCGCCACGCAGGATCACGGCGTTGCCGGACTTCAGGCACAGCACGCCGGCATCAGCGGCGACATTGGGACGGCTCTCGAAGATCACGCCGATGACGCCGAGCGGCACGCGCACGCGCTCGATAGTCATGCCGTTCGGCCGCTGCCAGCTCTCGGTGACGGTGCCGACCGGATCGGGAATGCTGCGCACGGTCGCAACGCCGTCAGCCATGGAATCGATCCGGGCCGGCGTCAGCGTCAGGCGGTCGATGAAGGCAGAGGTCGCGCCGCCGGCGCGGACTTCCGCCACGTCCTCGGCATTGGCCGCGAGGATCTTTGTCGCACTGGCGCGGATTGCCCGCTCGATCGCCTCCAGCGCCCGGTCCTTCTGCTCCGGCGGCGCCAGCGCCAGCACCCGCGCAGCGGCGCGGGCGTGGGTGGCGAGGTCGGTCATCAAAGCGGGCAGATCGGCGTTGCCGTCGATTGCCTTGAGAGGCGCGGTCATGGGAAGGCTCGTGGCTTGATTAAGGCCATGTCCTAGCACGGAAATCCTGCTTTTGCGAGGTCCGGAACCGGCATGGCTGGTTGGCGCTATCTGAAGCAGGCAGCTCGGCCAGTGGCCTACTTGGCTGGAATTGCCCCGGCCGGACCCACCACGAGGTCATCCCGGTGGATCATCTCGGCCCGCCCACTGATGCCGAGGATCGCCATCACGTCCGGCGACGAGCGGCCCTTGATCTTCTCGGCATCCTCGGCGTCGTAGGCGACGAGGCCGCGGCCGATCTCGTGGGTGTCGGGGCCGCGCACCACAACCGCATCGCCGCGGGCGAACTGGCCCTCGATCCGGATCACGCCGGCCGGCAGTAGGCTTTTGCCTGCGCGCAGAGCTGCGACCGCGCCGGCATCGATGGTCAGTGTGCCTTTCGGCTCCAGCGAGCCTGCGATCCAGCGCTTTCGCGCGGTGACGGGGTTGGCCGGCGTCAGGAACCAGGTGCAGCGGCCGCCATCGGCAATCGCCTGCAGCGGATGCTCGATCTTGCCCGAGGCGATCAGCATATGCGTGCCTGACGTCGTCGCGATCTTCGCAGCCTCGATCTTGGTGAACATGCCGCCGCGCGACAATTCGGATTCAGCGGCGCCCGCCATGCCTTCGATCTCCGAGGTGACGGATTCGACGATCGGAATCAGTTTTGCGTTGGGATTGGCGCCGGGCGGCGCGTCATAGAGGCCATCGATGTCGGACAACAGGATCAGCAGATCGGCGCTCGCCATGGTGGCGACGCGCGCGGCGAGGCGATCATTGTCGCCGTAACGGATTTCGTTGGTGGCCACCGTGTCGTTCTCGTTGATCACGGGCACCGCGCGCCATTCGAGCAGTTTGCCAATCGTCGAGCGGGCATTGAGATAGCGGCGGCGCTCCTCGGTGTCCTGCAGCGTCACCAGGATCTGTCCGGCGCCGATGCCGTGATGGCCCAACACTTCCGACCAGATCCGCGCCAGTGCGATCTGCCCCACGGCGGCGGCGCCCTGGCTTTCCTCGAGCTTCAGCGGACCGCGCGGCAATTTCAGGCGGCTGCGACCGAGCGCAATCGAGCCGGATGAGACCACCAGCACGTCGCGGCCTTCGCCGTGTAGCTTGGCGATATCAGCGGCCAGCGCCGACAGCCACGCCGAGCGGACCTCGCCCGCATGGGAGTCGATCAGAAGCGAGGAGCCGACCTTGACGACGATGCGGCGAAAGTTTTTGAGCGCGGGGCGTTTCATGGAGGCGGTCGAATGATGCGGATGATCGGGAAGCAATACGCGCCAGTTCCCGGTTTTGGAAGTGGCGCGGCCGCGGCAAGGCTTAAGTTTGCATCAGCCCTGCGGCGGCGTCGCCGGCGTCCACGGGTCCTGGCTGCCTTTGGCCTTGAGCGAAACCGGGGCCTCGCCGATCACCTCGACCAGCGCCTTGAGCGCTTCGGGCACGCCTTCGCCGGTCACGGCTGAAAGCAAAAGCGGGGTCTTCTTCGCGGCGCGCTTCAGGCGATCGCGCTGCTTCTTCAATTCATCCGGCGCAACCGCATCGATCTTGTTGAGCGCGACGATCTCGATCTTCTCGGCGAGATGTCCCTCATAGGCCTCGAGCTCGGTCCGC
Source organism: Bradyrhizobium sp. SRL28 (assembly GCF_018596315.1). Lineage (GTDB taxonomy): Bacteria > Pseudomonadota > Alphaproteobacteria > Rhizobiales > Xanthobacteraceae > Bradyrhizobium. Next base: position 415,956 of record NZ_JAHEAG010000004.1, read on the forward strand.
ACCGTCTTGTAGGCCTTGCCGGCGTGTTCGCAGGTCGCATCGATCAGATGCAGCAGCACGCGGCAACGCTCGACATGACCGAGGAATCGGTCGCCGAGCCCCGCGCCTTCATGCGCGCCCTCGATCAGGCCGGGAATGTCGGCGAGCACGAATTCGCGGCCCTGCGCATTCACGACGCCGAGCTGCGGATGCAGGGTGGTGAAGGGATAGTCCGCGATCTTCGGTTTCGCTGCGCTGACGACGGAGAGGAAGGTCGATTTGCCGGCGTTGGGCAGGCCGACGAGGCCGGCATCGGCAATCAGTTTCAGCCGCAGCCAGATCCAGCGCTCTTCGCCTTCCTGGCCGGGATTGGCGTTGCGCGGCGCGCGGTTGGTGGAGGATTTGAAATGCGCGTTGCCGAAGCCGCCATTGCCGCCTTCGGCCAGCACGAATTTTTCGCCGAGCTCGGTGAAGTCATGGATCAGCGTTTCGCGATCCTCATCGAAAATCTGGGTGCCGACCGGCACCTTGAGCACGATCGATTTGCCGTTGGCGCCATGGCGGTCCTTGCCCATGCCATTGGTGCCCTTCGGCGCCTTGAAGTGCTGCTGGTAGCGATAGTCGATCAGCGTGTTCAGCCCGTCGACCACCTCGATGATGACGTCGCCGCCACGGCCGCCATTGCCGCCGGAGGGCCCGCCGAACTCGATGAATTTTTCGCGGCGGAACGCCACGCAGCCGTTACCGCCGTCGCCGGAGCGGATATAGACCTTTGCCTCGTCAAGGAATTTCATGATTTGTACTAGTTAGGGCAGGGGGCCCCGTGCGGCAACCCTCAAGGCCCGCAACATTGACGAAAAGCCTTAATTTTCGGGCGTTTTTGCGAGCCAGTGCGGTGTTCCGCGCCGCCTGGGCCAATACCGCCAGCCCCGTCTCACCTGGGTTGCTCCCATGCGGTGATTGCTTCGGCCGGCATAACCAGGCGGACTGTTTACGAACCCTGAGGCCTCCGACGAAGCAGGAATTTCTGCATTCCCTCCAGCACGAGCTCCTTGCGCTGATTGAACACCGTAGAACGCAGCGTCACCACGCCGGTGCTGCGGCCGGGGACCAGCTCGGTCACTTCGAGCGCGGGATAGATGGTGTCGCCGGCATAGACCGGCTTCAGGAAGTTGCTCGATTGTTCGAGGAATCCGACCAGCGATTCCTCGACGATATAGGGAAACAACCCGGCGCCCGGGGCGGTGTGGACCAGGGTCTGGAACCCATGCGCGAGCAGGTCCGGCATGCCGCGGGCGCGGCAATATTCGACGTCGTAGTGGATCGGATGGGTGTCGCCGCTCGTCGTCTGGAACGCGGCGAACACTGCCGAGGTCTGGGTCCGGCTCGGGATCACGAAGCGCTCGCCGAGCACGAAGTCTTCGAACCAGCGCTGTTCGCTCACCATGCGGTGTTGTGCGGGATCGAAGTCGGTCATGCCTGATTTCCCTGCGATGTCTTGCCATTAGTCCACGGCGTATCGGTATCTCACCGATATCGCTGCGACAATTGGTTCAATTCGTCGTGCCCGGACTTGTGCCGGGCAGCCACGTCTTTAAAACAGCCGCGCAAGAACAATAGGCGGTCGCCAATCTCCCCAATGAGCCTCTTCGCCAAAATCTCCACCTATGACGAGCGTTCCGCGCGGCTGGCCGGCATCGGCTTGATGCTGCTGTCGATCTTCATGTTTTCGTTCGGCGATGCGCTCGGGAAATACATGGTCGCGACCTATTCGGTCGGGCAGTTGCTGTGGCTGCGCGCCTGCGCGGCGCTGCTGGTGCTGCTGCCGGTGATCTGGAGGCAGCGCGCCGAATTCTCCCGCATCGAACGGCCATGGCTGCAGCTCTTGCGCGTGACGCTTTCGACGCTCGAAGTCGCGGCCTTCTTCCTCGCCACCGTCTATCTGCCGCTCGCCGACGTCATCACTTATTACCTGGCCTCGCCGATCTTCGTCACCGCGCTCTCGGGCATCGTGCTCGGCGAGCGGGTCGGCTGGCGGCGCTGGACCGCGATCCTGATCGGGTTCTGCGGCGTCCTGATCGCGCTGCGCCCGTCCACGCAAACCGTGAGTTGGCCGGCGATGATTGCCCTCGGCGGCAGCCTGTCGTTTGCGTTCCTGATGCTGATCACGCGGTCGCTGCGGTCGACGCCGGATATCGTGCTGACCACATCGCAATTCGGCGGGACGTTCCTGCTTGGCGCGCTGATGTCACCGATCGGCTGGGTGACGCCGACCCTCGGCAGTCTGGCTCTATTCGCCGCGGCTGGAATTGTTTCGGTCGCCGCGCTGTTATGCATCAACCGCTCGCTGAAGCTGGCGCCGGCCAGCGTCGTGGTGCCGTATCAATATTCGATGATCGTATGGGCGGTGATCTTCGGCTTTGTGGTGTGGGGCGACGTGCCGTCGCTGTCGACCCTGATCGGCGCCGCCATCATCATAGGTGCGGGCTTCTATATCTTCCTGCGCGAACAGAAGTTGGGCCGCGAGGAAACGGTGGTCAATCCGCCGGCGTGAGCGACTTGCACAGCCGTCGTCCCTGCGAACGCAGGGACCCATAACCACCGTCGTCAATTGTTGATGAGAGCTGGAGCAACAGCTTGGCGGAGCAACGCGATCCTGCGGTATGGGTCCCCGCTTTCGCGGGGACGACAACCGCTGTCTTGGTTAGCTACCGCTCTCGCCTCGTCGAACTCCCCCAGTTCTTCAGCGACGACCAGACACCGCGCGTCAGGCGGAAGCGGTCGACCGGGGTCGAGGATCCCAGTGCCTCGAAGCGGTGCAGCTCGACGCCGTTCCACTGGAAGCCGCATTTCTCCAGGATGTTGCGCGAGGCCGGGTTGGCGACGCGGGCGCCTGAAATCAGGTGCTCGGCATCGAATTCCTCGAAGAAAAAGTCGATCACCGCGCGCGCGGCCTCGGTGCCAAAGCCCTGGCCCCAATGAGCGACGCCGAGCCAGTAGCCGAGTTCCGGCGCGCCTCGTTCGCTGCGGTCGATACCGACCATGCCGATGGGCGAATAGTTCTGCTCGATCAGAAACACGGTCTCGCGGTTATCAGTGGATGTCGCGCGCACGAATTCGACCGCGTGGTCCTGCAGATAGGGATGCGGCAGGCGGCGGGTGTTTTCCGCAATGCGGCGATCATTGGCGAGATGCGCAATCGCTTTTACGTCCGCGAGCGTCGGCCGGCGCAACGTCAGCCGTTCGGTCTCGAGGACGCAGCTACTTGCTTCACGCAAGACCGGCGTTGGGATCGGGATGTCCTGCAACATGTCGGGCTCCTGATTGCAAAAATGCGCAAATAAAAAGGGGAGGCCGGTTTCCCGCCTCCCCTTGGAGCCCTTTTCGACTCCGCCGGTTCAACAGGACCCGGCGGACTCATATGTGTCCACCGTCTATTCGGCCGCCTCCGCCATCGGGACTACCGATACGAAAGTGCGGCCATTGGCTTTTGCACGGAATTCGACATGACCTTCGACCTTGGCAAAGAGAGTATGGTCGGTGCCCATGCCGACATTAAGGCCGGGATGCCAAGTGGTGCCGCGCTGACGCGCGATAATGTTGCCGGGAATCACGTGCTCGCCGCCATAGGCCTTGATGCCCAGGCGCTTGCCCGCTGAATCGCGACCATTTCGCGATGAACCGCCTGCTTTTTTGTGAGCCATGGCCCGTCTCCGACTTCGCTAAGATCTTTAGATCAATTCCGTGATGGAATCATTTCACTTTTTGTCGCGCTTCAACTTTTCGTTGAAGCGTATCACTTCTTGTCGCTCTTGCCCTTCGCGGCGGCCTTCTTGGCCGGGGCCTTCTTTGCTGCGGGCTTCGCCGCAGCCTTCTTCGCGGGCGCCTTCTTCTTGGCCGGCGCCTCGTCACCCTCGGCGGCGGGCGCCACGACCTTTTCCCTCTTCGGCCGCGGGCCGATCGAAGGTTTGGCGTTATCGGTCAGGATCTCGGTGATGCGAAGCACCGTGATCTCGTCGCGATAGCCGCGCTTGCGGCGCGAATTCTTGCGGCGACGCTTCTTGAACGCGATCACCTTGGGGCCGCGCTTGTGATCCAGCACTTCGGCCGCGACGGTAGCGCCTGCCACCGTCGGCGTGCCCAACACCGGCGTGTCACCGCCGACCACCAGAACTTCACCAAGCTGCACGATCGTACCGACATCGCCGGCGATCTTGCCTATCTCGAGCACATCATCCGGAACGACGCGGTATTGCCGGCCGCCGGTTTTGATGACTGCGAACATCGTTTTTTTCCTTCGTGTTCGATCCCGGCCTCGGACATATTCCCAACAGGGCTTGCCCGGGTCGGCTTTTTGGTCAGTCGTTATGGGTACGATTTTCGCGCGGCCCAGGGAGAGCCCCATAGAACGAGGGCGAGCCCCTTAAGAATTCGCGCAAAAACAAGCGGCGCGAGAAATCCCGCGCCGGATGCGGGGACTTATAGCCGCAGAACGCCGCGAGTCAAGGCAAAGAGACCCAAAAACCGGCCAAAAATGCAGGATTTGGGCCGGAAAGGGCGAATGGCGAGTGGCGAATAGCGAATGGGGAGGCCTCCCCAGCCACCTTTTATTCGGTATTCGCCATTCGCTACTCGCCCTCTTTTGAAACCAAAGGGTTCCCCGCCCGTTGTCGCCAGCGAAATCCGGCAGGGGCTCAGGACTCATGGCTGAAGACACCACAACGACCACGGGCATCGCCCGCCACGGCGCCACCCGCCTGCCGTCGGTCGAGGTCGACAGTTTCAACGTCGAACTGAAGGACGACGAAGGCTTTCTCGGCGACCGCGCCAGCAAGGGGGCTTTCCGCAAGATCCTGGACGGCTTGCGCAAGCCGCTGAAGAAAAACGGCGACGATCCCTTGGGCAAAAAGTCCGCCGGTGAGATCGCCAAGACCGAGCTCGATGAGGCGCTGGTCGGCAACGACGTTGGTGCCGCAGCCCTGGTGCACGGTGCGATCGAGGAATTCGCCCAGGAGCTGGCCTATGTGACCGGGCGGTTTCTCAAGACCAAGGCGTGGGCCGATACCGAGCGCATCGTGGTTGGCGGTGGCTTCAGGCAGAGCCGGGTCGGCGAGCTCGCGATCGCCCGCACTGACCTCATCCTCAAGGCCGAAGACTTCGATGTCGATCTGGTGCCGATCCGCTTTCATCCCGATGATGCTGGCCTGCTCGGCACGCTGCATCTGGCGCCGTCATGGATATTCGAGGGCCATGACAGCATCCTTGCAGTAGATATCGGCGGCACCAACATCCGCTGCGGCGTCGTGGATACGCGCTGGAAGAAGGCGCCCGATCTTTCCAAGGCCGAAGTGTGGAAATCCGAACTGTGGCGGCACGCCGACGATGAGCCGACGCGCGAGGGCGCGGTAAAGCGGCTGGTCAAGATGCTGAAGGAGCTGATCACCGCGGCCGAGACCGACGGCCTCAAGCTCGCGCCCTTCATCGGCATCGCCTGTCCCGGCGTGATCGACGCGGACGGCTCGATCGAAAAGGGCGCACAGAACCTGCCGGGCAATTGGGAGAGCAGCAAGTTCAACCTGCCGGCTAGCCTAGTGGAGGCTATCCCGCAGATCGGCGATCACGACACAGCCGTGCTGATGCACAATGACGGCGTCGTGCAGGGCCTTTCCGAAGTTCCCTTCATGCAGGACGTCGAGCGCTGGGGCGTGCTGACCATCGGCACCGGTCTCGGCAATGCGCGCTTCACCAATCGGCGCAAGGAGAGCGGCAAGGACAACGGCAAGGACGAGAAGAAGGCCAAGAAGGGGCGGGATTAACGTTTTTCGCGGGTAGTAAGGTTGACTGGTTAGGTTAAGACCGGGTTCGCGTTGCCGTTTCCATAGCGGTTGCTACCGTCATTTCGTCGCTCCGCCTGGCCGGCGAAGCCGCACTTCCCGGCCGGAATTTCAAAGCAGCGGCACGGGACCGCCGGTATTTTGTCGCGTCTGGCGGTCCCACCATTTTTTTCTCAGCTCCAGCCGATGCGCGTGAAGAACGCCGCGATCTCCGATGCGGCGCGATCGGGATCCTCGCGATGGGGGAAGTGACCGACATCCCCAAACATCGCGAGATCGAGATTTGTAAAGGTCTCACCAAGCCGGTCGGTCCATTCATAGGGAAACAGCGGATCATGTTCGGCCCAGCGAACACAGGTCGGCACGCCGATCGGCGGTGACGCCGGCGCTTCGCCCTTCATCATCCTGACCCGGCCGGCATGGGCTGCGCGGTAATGCGCGAAGCCACCGGCAAGGTTTCCGTCCTTGAGGAAATTGTCGGTGAAGGCCTCGAGTTGATCGTCAAAGACGTGCTTACGATGCGACCACGCTCTTAGGAAATGCCCGATATAGAGCCGGCAGCTTTCGCGGCTCGCGCCGACGAGGGCAGGCGCCATCTCCATCTGGTGAAAGGATTGATACCAGATGTTGTTGAGGCGCTCCGGCTCCGCCATCCGGGGCCCTATTCCGGGATAGACGAAATCGAAGAAGAACAGCCCGGCGATGCGCTCGGGCGCCAGCCGCGCCAGCGGCTGCATCAATGCACCGCCGACATCGTGACCGACGATGCCGACCTGCGCGAGGCCAAGCGCATCGATCAATGCCAGCATGTCGGCGGCCTGCTGGTCGGGTCCGAACAGCCCCTCCGGCTTGTCGCTGTCGCCGAAGCCGCGCAGGTCGGGTGCATATAGCGTGAAGCGATCGGCGAGCCGCGTCATCACCGGCTCCCAGGTCAGCCAGAATTCGGGCCAGCCATGCAGCAACAGCAGCGGTCGCCCGGCCCCCATGCGGGCCACGTGAAGCGTCGCGCCATTGGCCTGAACCGTCAAATGCTCCATTTTGGGCTCCTTTTTTGCTCCCCGGGGCCGGCACGGATTTCTTGGCCCTGCGCCTTGTCTGGCCCGCCATCCTCGCCTAGAACTCGCCCCGACCGCGGGCCGAATCTGCCCGTCATGGCGCCTGGAGAGGTGGCAGAGTGGTCGAATGCACCGCACTCGAAATGCGGCATAGGTGCAAGCCTATCGGGGGTTCGAATCCCTCCCTCTCCGCCATTTGCCGAAACTAATACCCACCTAAATCCGCACACCTTGAGTTTGAGGCTGTGCAACCCCCTCGTTAGTAAAAAGATTGGCGGACGGCTTCATCCCCATTCATAAAATAGTTATGCCTGCCAAGGGCCGGTCACGGTGCAAGGCGGACCTCCGCTACAAGCATCTTGCATCCAGCGTCATCCGGAGCATTCCCCTGACAGACGATGTGCTCCCTTCCCGCGTTCCTACTGATGGGCCACGTGCGCCAACCACTCGGAAGGGGAGCGCTTCAAGCGTTTTCGGTATTTGGTGATCGATGCGCAGACGTGTCAGGGCGTTTCATAGGCCGCCGCCGATCGGCCGAACGTAAAGCGATCAGCGCTCGGGTCTGGTATCGAACGCCCCCAACAACGCTCTCGCATCCAGCGCACCGTAGCCGAGCGATGGCGTACGTCGGTCGCTGAAGTTCTGCGTCGTGCCCCGCAGCGCCGCGGCGATTTGAATGGCGTTGGGAATCGCCAACCCGTTTCGCGCAATACTACAACGCCGGTGCGACCGCGCCCGTGACATGAGGTGCAGCCATACTGGTTCCGGACATCGTTGTCGTTTCACATGACCTTTCGCGAGATCGCTCCTTTGATCGCCGATGTTGGCGACGAACGCGAGACGTCGTTCGTCGTCTCACCTTCTCGCCTGCCGTACCGAGGTCCAATTCGTTCCGACGAAACAAACTAAACTTCGGCTCAAGGGTTGCTTGGCCTGGAGATCCGGATCGAACATGGCCTGCAGCGGAGCGGGCATGAATCGAGATCGGTAATCTCCGTCAGGGAGACCAATCCAAGCCCGACACGATTCATCCTTCAAGAAACTCCTCCAACGTCATGCGGCGAAAGCCTTGTGGGACCGCGCTTTCGGGATCGGCGATGCGCGGCGCTTCGGTGATTGCCGATTCCGGAATGACCGGCCGCGATGCACGATCCCAGTCGAGCTCGAAGGCCTGGCGGTAATACTGGGCGACGTCGCTGTCGTCGAACAGGAGACTCGCATCGCGATTCAGGGTAACCCCGTTGCCGCTCCAGTTGTGGCTACCGACCAGGCAGCGCTTGCCGTCGACGATCATGCCCTTGGTATGCGTGCTTGGCAGGTGCCGCAGGCACTTGTTCAGGTTGAGCCCGCGCTTCTTGAGATCCTCAGCGCACGGGATCCAGGTGCCGTGGTCCGAGCGCAGTATGACCCGCACGGTTTCGATCTCTTTCGACTTTTTGATGAGCGCCTTCACCAGTTTTTCGAGGTTGCCTGCGGCGCTGTCCTTGAAGGAGTTGATGTAGGGAATCTGGAACAACAGCTCGTCGTCCGCTGATTCGATGAGATCCAGCACGGCGTCGGTATAGACCTTGCCTTTCTTGTCGGGCGTCAGCAGCGGCTTGACCTTGACGCGACGGTTGATCGTGATCGGATCGAAAATGCGCGATGCCGCGCGCGCTTCCAGTTCGAATGCGACGGACTCCTCAATCGCAACGGGAACGTCGACCAGGACGTCCTCGATCACCGCCTCTTCGGTTCCCCCGTTCTCCTTGGAGAACTCCAGATCGGCGAGGATGTGGCTGCGGTACCGGGTGGCAAGTGTCTTGTTCTTGATCACCACGTGCCATTCACGGTTTCCCTTCTTCGCCCTGATGGCCTGGAGATCGTTGAGGTCAGCGGGGTCGATATTGGGCTGGCTCGAATTTTTCCAGTTGCCGCTCGACAGCCAGAACCGATCACTGTCATCCACCGTCACCTTGATGTGGTAGGAGTCGGCGATCAGGCCGTTCGCCCCCTCCGGCGCGTATATTCGATCAAAGTTGAAATCGTTCGCCCACTTCCGGAACACCGTCTTGCGGTTGAAGTCGCCGTCCTTGACGCCTGCCCTGGTGACGCGCGTAGCGTTGTCGATCACCAAGTCCATCTCGACACCGTCTTCAAGCCGCTCCTGAATGGCGTCAGCGATGTGCTCGGCATGGAATTCGTACATCGAGGACACCATGCGGCCCTGGGCGTTGGCGATGTAGTCCGACAGCACCGACCAGCTACGTTCAGGCCCGACACAGCAGGTCAACTCCATCTCTTCATTGACCTGACCAAAGCTGAATTTGGCCCCAGTCCGATCATCGTCGTTGTAAGCGATCGAGGTGACCGCGGCCTCGCTGACGAGGTCCGGGCCGCCAAGCATGTCGACGATGCCGGCCGTACGGACGTCGACGGGATGGCCGAGATACGCCGCGGGAGCGCGCGCGCGCACCGCCGCGATCTTGTCGGGATGGGTGACAACATTGACGCAAGCCGTATCGGTGAACTCGCCGTTGCTGACGACGAGGCCGGAGCGGACGGCTAGGATGCCGTCGCCCCGAAAGGCAGCCGCGAAGCGACGCACCGCGTCCTCAATCGGAGCAGTCTCCGTTGTTGTTGCCAGCGCGATTCCGCCCCCGGCGATCGGGGAGCCGATCGAGACCGTGATCGTGAGAGGAAGTGTGATCGAGACGGAGGCGGCTTGCCCGGTGGCTGCCAACGCCGCCGGGGGTGGTGCCTGTGTTACGCCGGCAGTTGCCTGACCGCTGCCGCCGCGGTTGGTTACGACTGTTTCCGGGGTCTCCCACGGTCGGCGTTTCAAATAGTTGCGGATGGTGGAGGCCGGCACGGCATAATTCTCGAGGACATAGGCGCCGGCGAAATGCAGCGCGACCGCTTTGCCAGTCGCGAGATCGATGACCGCCGAGCCCGAATTGCCCCCAAGCGTGGTGCAATCATGGGTCGCCCAGCCGCGTGAATTCGGCATCATGACGCCAGGCGCGGCGCGCTTGACGTCGTAGCGACCACCGAACACACGTTCCATCCAGGCCTGATCGGGGATGACATCCTCCCCCGCCCGCGCCGGATAGCCAATGACGGCCACCGATGTGCCTGCGGCGGCATCGGTGTCGGCAAGCAGGACACGGTCCTGCTGTCCGCCGTCGCTGCTGCGGCCGATCTTCAGGAAAGCGATATCGGCGACCTGTCGCGACTCGATGAAGATGATGCTTTCGACCGGACTGGCGACGCTCAAGTCGCTGTCCATCTCGTGCTTCCAGTTCACGGTGGTGACGATCGGATCGCCGAACCGACCAGGCAAGAAGGTGAAGCGGCGGCCGTCGCGGCGGCCGATCAGCTCGGCCACATGGCTATTGGTCACGACGATGTCAGGCGCGATAAGCCAACCGGTGCCGATGAAGCTCGCATTTCGTGGGAAATTAGCGACATCGATGCGACCGACTAGTGGAATGACGGGCTTGATGTTGTCGGCCGCAGCCAAGAGCCGCTGCACCATCATCTCCCCATCCGGGGGCTCAATGAACGCCGGCGTGCCCACAACCGTGTCTCCCTTGATCGGCACTACCGGCCGACCAGGGCGGACCATCGTTTCGATCGTTATCGGTACATCCAGCGGCGGCGCCGCCTCGGCGACGGCCGCCTCCAATCCCATCACTTGGCGCGCGGCCGGCTGCATGGCAGCGGTGCGGGCATTGATCGATTTGGCGAGATCCGGATCGAAGCGCTCGAGGTTTTGAAGCCAGTTGCTGATCTTTTCCGGCGTCAAGCCGAATTGAATTGGATGAGCCATGTTCTTCTCCCCTTGAACCCTTGTTGATCGTCCAGAGCAAAGGTGTCAGTTGTCGACGACACTTTTGCGAAGTTGCTCGCCTAGGGCTGCCACCGACGCTTCGATCGCTTCGCGGTTGACGGAGCCCGCTTGCTCCCCGACTCGATGGTGGTTTCCGTTACTGGGCCGGACCTGCGGAGCGTTGCGCCGGCTAACTTGCGGAGCTGACGAGCCGAACCTTGGGTTACTCGTGTCCCCTTTATCTATGATCTCGTGACCGCTGCAGCCCCCGCGGGAGCCTAGCTCCGCCTGACGCTGGAGCGGTGACGATCAGACCTCAAACCCCATTTAGGCGCAACCTAAAATCGAATAAAGAATATTATTCTATCGGGCAATTTGCCGGTTCACCGTTCGAGGCGACGATTGCTCGGACGCCTTATGAGTCAGCCGCCAAAGCCCCGGGCGAGAAGCGAGGGAACGTCTCTTAATGGATAAGCTGAGTCTCGAAAGTGTGCGTCACTTCATAACTAGTCGATTTCCGATCGTGACGACCGAGTACCGCATCGCCGGTAGCAAGCTCACGCCGCTGGACTTCTTTTGCTACTCCATGCTGGCCGCATTGGCGTGCGAAGAGCCTCGGGGCGAGAGACTTTAGGCAGAAAAAATGAAGCTCGGTGTGTCGCCGTGTGGTACACGGGGGTGGTACACTGACAACGAGCCGGGTTGTCGGCGAGCCTTATTTTTTAGGGTTTTCGGCGTTTTGATTCTGGCCGGTGGGGAATCCCTTCCTCTCCGCTAACCGCTCAGACCCAGCCACTCAGACAACGAAAAACGCCTGGCGTGCCTCGTACCGTGCCAGCAGGCGACTGCCTTCCGAGCCGGCCATCACGATCGACCTCTCCGCTGCATCTCAACCTACTGTCGCGCTAACGCCGGGAGGATGTGATAGCGGCCGATCTCATGAGAAAATTCGCCGCGGTTCGCCAGGAGAAGCAACCCGATCTTTCTCGCCGGCACCAGTCCCACATAGGCCGACGCATTATTGAGACCGCCCGGTTTGTCGATGATGTCGAGGTCGCCAAGATCTACGTTTTCCCAAGCCATCGCTTGTCCGAACTCCTGGTCAACATGGAATACCTCGCGCTGGGTTATTCGCAAGGCCTCGCGCAATTGCGGATCGGCCAGGTTGCCGTCGATGCAGGCGGCCATCAAGGTGACGAGGTCGCGCGCGGAGGAAAACATCTGTCCGGTGCTCGGAAAGTCGAAATAGCCCTGCTGGTTTCCGGGAGGACCAATCGGCGTGCCCCGGTCGGAATAACCCTGGACGGTCTTCTGTATTAGCTCCGGCGGCATGATCGCACGGTTATCCCGCCCGCGTTCCGGGATCAGCGTCGAATGCATGCCGAGGGGCGTCAGAATACGGCTTTCGATGAGTTGTCCGATCGGAATGCCGTAGCGGCGCTCAAGTGCGAGCTGGAGCAGGACGTAGCCTGCGTGACTATAGACGCGCTGCTTGCCGGGCTCTTCGCCGTCGCGCGGCGTCCAGGCGTTCAGCATGTCGACGAATTCGGCCAGGGAGTACGAGGCGTTTGGCCACGGCGGATGATCGGTCGGCAGCAAGAGACCGGATGTTGGGTCGCGAGCTGGCCGATGGTTATCCGACTTATATAATCGCCGTGCAATTCGGCGACGTATTTGTTGACGGGGTCGTCCAGCTTCAATTCGCTGCGGAGCACGCCGAGCGCGACCAGCGTTGCCTCGAACAGCTTTCGCACCGAAGCGACATTGAACAGCGTATCCGACGTGACAGGCCGCCTCTCGGCCTCATCAGCGAACCCGAAATTGAAGAACTGTATATGACCGGCGACGTAAACGGCGGCTGCGACGCCGCCGGAATGGCCGGTCGTCGTCTCCGGAGCAATGCTCTCCGTCACGATCTCTCGTACGTGCGCGTCCATCTCAGGATCCGCAAGAATGGCTCGCGTCCAGCCGAGCAGAAACAAGAGCGAGAGCCATAGACCTGCGCTTGAGCGGCGAAGCCACAATCTCGTTGAACCCGCCGCCATACGGACCTGCATACGAGATCGCCGAATGCAGACAAATGAGCCGGCGATCTGAAGGTTGCCTATCGGAAGCCTGCGCACGGCAAGCTAGAAAGCCGCAGTGCGAGAGCCAAATCACTTCAACCGGAGACCTGAGCACGATTGTTTGATGAATCCGGGCTTCACACCCTTCCTCTGCCAAACGTGATCCAAGGACTAACCTTCCGCCGCACAAACGAGCTTGCCTGCATCCCGTTCGGTGATCTCGGCGATCTTGCCGTCGACGATGTGGATGCGGCGGTCGGCGCGGGCGGCCAGCGCTGGATCGTGGGTCACCACGACCACCGTCTGGCCCTGGTCCGCGATGTCGCGGAGGATCGAAAACACCTGTTCGGTCGATGCCGTATCGAGGGCGCCGGTCGGCTCGTCGGCCACGATGATCTCGGGGCGGTTGGCGAGCGCGCGGGCGATGGCGACGCGCTGGCGCTGGCCGCCGGAGAGCGCGTTGGGGCGTTTGTTGGCGTGCTCGGCAAGTCCAAGCGAGCCGAGCAGAGCAAGGCCGCGCTCGCGCATCTCGCTTTCAGCCATCCTGCCCGCGGCACGCATCGGCAGCAGCACATTGTCGAGCGAGGTGAACTCCGGAAGCAGGAAATGAAACTGGAACACGAAGCCGCATTTGGTCAGGCGGACATCGGCCCGGTCCGATTCCGACAGTTTCGAGGTCGGCTGACCGCAGATAATGACCTCGCCTTCGCTGGGCGCATCGAGCAGGCCCAGGAGATAGAGCAGCGACGATTTGCCCGATCCCGACGGCCCGGTAATGGCGACGAATTCGCCCTTGTTCACCGCAAGATCGATACCGTTGACGAGGGTGTGCGAAACAGCGCCCTCGATGCGGCGAACCAGCTCCACCGCCTGCAAAGCGACCTCGGTCATGATGCTCCCCGGATGATGTCAACTGGATGCACGCACGTTGCCTTGCGCGCAGGGAAATAGGCGGCCCCGGCGCAGCAGACAAGGGATATGCCGCCGACGACCACATAGTGCATCAGCGAGTAATAAATCTGCAGCGGAACGGTCGTGCCTGTCAGCGGATTGAAGATCGTGATCTTCGACCAGCCGTAGCAGAGCAGGTAACCGAGAATCCACCCGAACAGGATGCCGACCAGGCCGATGATGGCGGCTTCGATGATGAAAATCCGTCGCACCGCATACTCGCGCATGCCCAGCGATTTCATGATCGCGATGTCCTGGCGCTTCTCGTGCGTGATCGTCGAGATGATGTTGTAGGTGGCAAAGGAGGATGTCAGCAGCATCGCACCCATCACGGTGAGCACGATGAAATCGCGCACGGTAAAGGATGACAGCAGGTCGGCATTGGCTTCCTGCCAGGACACAGATTTGTAGCCGGTCTGCGCTTCGACCTGGGCGGCGACCTTTTGCGCCAACATGGGATCGTTCAACCGCAGTCGGAGTTGGTTGACGACCCCGCTTTGCCCCATCATGACCTGCGCCGGCCCCATCAGCGAATAGATCTGGCTCTCATCGACGCGCTTCAGGCCGGAGCGAAACAGCCCGGCCACCGTCGAATTCAGCTGGATGCCCTGGCCGCCGATCAAGAGGACGGTGTTGCCGGTTTTTACGCCGAGTTTCTCGGCCAGGGCCTCACCCATGATAATGCCGTTCGGCGCACGTGAAAGGTCGTCGAGCTTTCCTTCACGCATTTGCGAGGCGAGTTTGGAGACCTGAACCTCACGGCGGGTGTCGATGCCGCTCAAGGTGATGCCGATGCGCGCGCCGCCGTGATTGATGATAGCGGTGGTCTTCGCCGAGGGAGCCACGTCTCCAGGTATCCACGAGCGCAGTGAGCTCATCACCGACTCCGGATATTTAATGCCAGGACGTTTGCCGACATTGGCGATGTCGGACATCTGGACCGCGCCATATTCCTGGTCTGCCGGTTGCGTCGGCACGGAGCGCCGCTCGTCCTCGATCGTGATATGCGGCATGGTGTCAACGAGCTGCCGCAGGAAGTCGAGCTGCGAACCCTGCATTAGGCCCGCCATCATGATGGTGAAGCCTACCCCCATGGCGACGCCAGCCATACCCACGAGGGTCTGCCGCACCCGGGAGCTGACATGGGTCCATGCGATGTTGAACAGAAGTTTCACGGCGGCTACCGGCTGTTGCTGATGATGTTGCGACGCGCGTCATTGACGACGGAATCGATGTGGGCGGTCATTGCTGCCGAAATCACTGCATCGTCGGGATCTGAAGGCGCTGTGGTGACCGAGGCGACCACGGCAGCCTCGGGTGTTACGCCCGGCTGATCGGTCGGCTCACTCACGGCCGCAGGCTCCACGGCTCTGGTCAGGCTGTTGTCGATGCGAATCCTGGCTCCGTCAGCGAGATCCGTGCGTGCGGGCGAAAGCACAGGGTCGCCCTTGGATACGTCGCCGATGATCTCGGTGTTGCGGCTGCCGCGGATGCCGACTTTGATGGGCACACGTCTGATCCGGCCGTCATCGATGATCTGAACAGAATCGCCTGTGACGGCTTCTGCCGGCACGACGATCGCCGCCTGCTTCTCGCGGAAGATGATATTGACCTCGACCGACATGCCAATCCGCAGCGGCGTATCCTGTGGCAGCCGCAAGTAGACGCGGAAGGTCTTGCGGGTCGGGTCACCCTTGGGCGTGATCTGGGAGACGTTGGCGCGCAGGGCCCGTCCGGGGAAAGCCTCGCTTCGCAGAAAAGCCTTCTGGCCAGACGCGATGCGGTTGATCTCCTCCTCATTGACTTCGGCAACGACCTGCATCGGGGCAGGCGGTCCCACCCAGAACAGGACATCGGTGGGACCGGCGATCTCGCCGACCTCGCCGTCGCGCCGCAGCACCATGCCGTCGAGCGGAGCTCGCAGCAGCAGCGAGTCGAGGTGCACCTTCTGCGCGGCGATCCGCGATTTTGCTTCCTCGAGCTTGGTCCAGCGCTGCTCGTACTCGGTACGCGCGGCGTCGTTCTTGTCGCGATCCTTCTCGGCGCGCGCCAGGTCGCGTTCGAGCTGGCCGCGATTGATTTCCATCTGATCGAGCGCGCTGCGCTCCTCGGCGTCGTCCTGGCGGCCGAGGACCTGGCCGGCCCTGACCACCTGTCCCTCGCATCTGCAAAGCTCGACCAGCCGGCGGCGCTGCAGCGGCACCACTTTGGCCCAGCGCTCAGGCTCGACGGTGCCTGTTCCGTAAACGGCTTCGGAAACCGGCGCGACGCTCGCAATCCCGGTGGTCACCAACGGCGGATGAAGGAAACGGGAATAGCCGTAATAGCCCGCCCCTGCTGCTGCGATCGCCAGAATTCCGGTTGCGACGAGATGATGCAATTTCATGGTGCGTCCCCTTAAATCAGAAGCCAAATCGCTTGCGCAGGTTCGGCGGAACCTGGTCGAGCAGATCGCGAGCATCATCTCGCTTTGCATTCTTCACTGGCGGTACCGACGTGACCTTGGGGGATGCCGGCAATACCGTGACGTTGGATGACGCGGGCTGCGAGACCACAGACGACGGCTGGGCTGCGGGCGCTGCCTGCACGATCGCCGGCGGGGGCGGGGGTGGGGGCGCAGCCACCGCGGGCTGGTCCACGTCTCCAGCTCTTTCGATATGCGGAGACTTGCCTGCACCAGCAGTCCGAACGGCGCGCCAGGCTCTTGCGGCGACCACGGCACGGCCGATCTCGTCGCTCGTCATCCGCTTCATGAGCAGCGACATCAGTTGCCGCGCACCGTTGCGGTCCTCATCGACTTTGCCCGCCGAAGCGACGATATAGGCCCAGCTATAGGCCTTCACATTATCCTTTGTTATGCCGCGCCCGCTCGCATAGAGGCCGGCAACGATCAGCATGGCGTGGGAGTGCCCCTGGTCGGTAGCGCGCGAGAACCAGCGAAATGCCTCCTGGTCGCTACGCGGACGACCGACACCTGCTGAATGGAGCGCTCCAAGATAGAACTGGGCATCATCATCGCCCGCTTGCGCCGCCTGCTCGTAGCGAGTGGCCATTGCCCGATCGGACGCGGCGTCGGCAAGAGCAGGGCGGAGGTTGATCGGCGCGACGAGACAGCAAGCAACAACCACAACTGCTCGCGCCATGGCCGATGAAATCGCGTAACGAAATCCTGACCGCAATGATCGGTGCGCGACAGGATTGATCGATCGGAAATTTGAGATGCGCCACATTGCTTGTACACGCTTTCGGTTTTGTTCGTTCGTGCCAGAGAAGGCGTCTGAGCCGCGCTAACGCGGGCGAAGTCTCCCCACAGCACCTCTCGCGAACAAAAGCCTAGCTCACTTGCGTCCCGACAAATGTGCGACCCATCACACATCCAGCTTACCGCCACCGGAACCCGGCTTTCTTTGCCGGTTCCGTTCGACGCGCATTGAACGCGAAGCCGAGGCAAATGCGTTCAAGGACGTGTTCGTTCAAGGACGTGGCGCTTACAGAGCAAACATGAGACTCAAGCTCTCATCGAGCCTGTGGCTTCGAGGGCGGCTGGGTTCTGACCAGGTCTCGTCAGGATCGGACAGCTGCCTCTGAACTGGCATAGCGCAGAGCCAGCAGATCACCCCGGCTGTCGCGAATGCATTGGCGCAGCGGGGGAAGCCAGGATGGTCGGCTTCAGGATAAGGTAACTTCAGGACGCGCTATTGGCACACACGCACCGATCGGGCAGGCCGATGAGCTTGCAACGAGATTCGTTGCCGTGCCCAGGCAGACGATCACGGTGGTCATGATGGAATCGAAAAACTCGCCCGAGCCGCTCGGCCCGGACGAGTTTCTTTCCTTCGTCTCGAATCAATAGCGGTAGCAGACGTTGACCGGGCCGTAGGGGCTCCATTTCCAGCAGCTGTTATAAACGTGGAAATGATGGCGATGGCCGTGATGATGATGACCATGACCATGGTGATGATGGCCATGCCCGTGGTGCCCGTGGTGCCCGTGATGGCCGTGGCCT
This sequence comes from Bradyrhizobium sp. SRL28, assembly GCF_018596315.1. Lineage (GTDB taxonomy): Bacteria > Pseudomonadota > Alphaproteobacteria > Rhizobiales > Xanthobacteraceae > Bradyrhizobium. The sequence continues at coordinate 433,658 of NZ_JAHEAG010000004.1, forward strand.
CCACCGTGCCCGCCGTGGCCGCCATGCCCACCGTGACCGTGACCGCCAGCGAAAGCCTGACTGGGGATGGCCAAAGAAGCCGTGGTCAACGCCAGAGCAGCAATCGCGGCGGTAATGATCTTGTTGATCTTTGTCATGGACGTCTCCTGGGTTGGGCAGAGCGAGGATCGCCCTGCGATGATCCATCCCTAGAGGCGCTGGCTGCGATGCGATGTGATCAAGGTCACTCCACTGGCAGGATCACCCAGTTGGTGTGACGCGGGGGTGTCAGGTATCTTCCCCATGCGTGGCGCGGTTACTTGCCGAACTTGGCCTGGCCGGCCTCAAAGCGCTATTCTTAAGGCTCACATGCTCATCGGCGAACTCTTCATCCTCGGCTTCTTCGGCAAGACCGTCCCGGTGTGGCTGAAGCAATTCGCCGCCCGCTACGGTCTCGGCGGCGTGATCCTGTTCGACTATTCCTGCCGGACGCAACAATACGACAACAACATCGAATCCCCCGAACAGGTGCAGCGCCTTTGTGAGGAGATTGCCGCGCTGCCGTCAGGCCCAATGGTGTTCGTCGACCAGGAGGGCGGCCTGGTGCGGCGGCTGAAGGAAAGCCGCGGCTTTGCGCCGTTGCCGAGCGCAAAGGAATTCAACCATCTCGCGCCGGATCACCAGCGCGCGATCCTCACTGCGAGCTTTGCGGAGATGCGGCGGCTTGGCATTCACTATGATTTCGCGCCCGTGATCGACGTCGATTACAACCCGGAAAATCCCAATATCGGCAGCATCAAGCGTTCCTACTCCGCCGACATCGCCGAGGTGGAAGCCAATGCGCTGCTGGCAAGCGAGGTGGCGCGGGCGCAGCGTATCGGCCTGTGCCTGAAGCATTTCCCCGGCATCGGCGGCGCCGTGGTGGATTCGCATCAGGAATTCATGGATATCTCCGATGCCCTCCGGGATGAACAGGAAGAGCTGTTCTATTCGCTCGCGCCAAAGATGTTCGGCGATGCCGTGCTGGTCAGCCATGCCATCGTGAGGCAATGGGACAAGGATCATCCGATGACCTTGTCCGCGGCAGGGCTTGGCCGCTTGCGCACGCGCCTTCCGGACACGCTGCTGATCACCGACGATATGCAGATGCAGGGATTGCAGAAGGCCCTGGGCACCAGGGAGGCCAGCCTGCAATCGCTGAAAGCGGGCATGGACATGCTCTGCATCGGCAACAACCTGTTCGATCAGGAACAGGAAATGGCCGCCGTCGCCGAACACGTCGAACAGGGCCTGCGCGACAAGACCTTGTCCGGTCCGGCAATAGAAAACTCGATCGCGCGGGTGGCCAAGCGAAAGGCGCTCTGGATGGCCTGACGGGTGGAACCCGAGGTCTTCAAGGTTAAATCCGCCGAACGATCTGTTGCCTTGCGAGGCCGTTGAGTCTACAAGCCTTTTTTCAACGGAAAGACCGGCGATGGCCCATAATTTCGCGATCAACGACGACGTTCATCACCAGCAGCAGGGCCCGCAGGGCCGCGCTACGGCGAAGGAACGCAGCATCTACACCATCGTTACCTGCCTGCCGATCGAGGCCGACGGCCGCCCGCGCTATCGTATCAAGAGCAAGACCGAGAACATCGAGCGCGTCGTGACCGAGGAACAGATCTCCAGGCTCGGCTGATCCCTCGGGGGCATCCCATCGGAACTGTTCAGCGCCGCCCTACTGCGCCTTCTCGTGCGCCGCGATGCCGGTCGCCTTGTAGTCATAGGTCGGATAGAACTCGGTGCCGCAGCGTCGCCACCTGGGCTACTCCCATCATCACATGCCAGCTCACGACCTCGACACCTTCAGGCGGGAAAGCCTTGTAATAGCCCCGGCGCTGGAGTTGCGCGTTGAGCTCGCTCAGCGGCCGCGACTGGTCGTGCTTTAAGAACACGGTCAGCATCACGGCGTTGTCGGCCGTCGGCGCCGCGTTCTCAGCCGGTGGCGATGTGGTTTGTGCCGCCGCACCCGAACTGAACGCCAAGGCGCCGGCCAGCACGGCCATTCTCATCCATGATCCCTTTGCTTGCGACATCGCCGTCTCCTTTTTGGATTCGTTGCGGGATGATTTTGGGCCTCGATCATTGCGAGGCTGCCGCAGCCTGAAACCGGAAGCGGCGAAAATGGCGGCTTCGCCCCCCTCGCGTTTTCGCGGCCAGTTGCCAGTTGTGAGGCAAATCATACGCCCGTGTCGGAGCTTGCGCTAAGCCGCGGCGGAGCGCGGCCGCCCCAGCCAGCAAGGATCGAACCGATGAAAGCGCGGCGGATGGCCTATTGGTGGTTCAGGCTTGTCGTCTCGGGACGATTTCTCGAAAAGTTCCTCAAGCTGCGTCGCCCCTGATTCTTCGCCACGATAGCCGGATCCTGGTCTCACCTCTCAGTCCGACGATCTCTCACTCCGGGCGATGCCAGGCACGCGGAATGTCGCGCCGGACGGTGGCGTGGACGTGGGGTGCCGAACGGTTCGGAAGGGTAAGCGAATCCGGTTGAAGTCTATTAACAAAGCAAATGTAGTTACCGTAAAAATGCGGGGGTAACGGGCTACGGCATTTACCTTTTGACGATCCAGTTCGATCCAGAACCGCCGATTCGGAGTGAATTTTGGCCGGTTTTAGCCCGCGGGCGGGGTGCGCCGATCGGTTTTTCCGTAGTCTTACTGGTTCGGAAATTAACCATGAAAGAGGGATGGAGCCGATAAAATAGTTATATGTCAGCACAAGACCATCGCGCGGTTGATTCGCACTTCACGAAGTGGATGGAAAGCATCACACCTCACGAAGAGAATCCTGAGATCGTCCAACTGTCCGCAGCGCGCGCGCGTGCCGCGGAAGAGGCGAGCGCTGCGATTGCCCGGCAGTTGAACGGGCCCCTGACGGCGTTGCTGCTCTACATGAATGAGATCAAGCAGCACAGCCACCAGTTTTCACAAGCGCCCGGCAACCGGCTCTACCTCCAACAGGTGGTGGAGAACGCGCTTCAGCAAACCGAGCGCGTCTGCGCGCTGGTGAAGCAGATGTCGGACAATCATCCGGCGCCGGCCTCCGATGCCGCTGGCAGGAATGCAAGCGAGGCCCGGGCCCGCCACCCCGCGGATGGCGCCCGCAGGCCGGGCCTGATGTTCGCCGCGGAGACCGGCCAGAAGCCGCTGACCAAGCGCGAGCGCGAGGTGCTGAACCTGATCAGCGAAGGCTGTTCCAACAAGCAAGGCGCCTTGCGGATGAGTATCAGTCCAAGGACATTCGAGAGCCATCGCGCCGAGGCCATGCGCAAGCTTGGCGCCCGCAACACCGCGGATCTGGTTCGCAAGGCGCTGCTGCAGCCCGCCTGATTTTTGCCGAAAATGGTGCCTGCGATGCGCCACTGAGCGCGCGGCTTCAGGCTGTCAATATGTCCTGAGGGGGCAGGCCGGCCGAGCGGGATTGCCACAGCGTTTTCGAGCGAAGCATGCCCTCGGACTTGATCCGAGGGTGGAAACCGGTTCGCGTCGAGAAAACGCGTCAAATCAGGAATCTGGAGCTGCGTTTCGATTTCGTTGAAACGGAGAAGGCTCCAGATCGCGCATTCTGCCGTTCAGCAGTGGTCTTCCATGAAGGACCGGGCGCGCGGCGCGGGCCGCAACGAGAGCGTCGGCTTGGGCGCTTCCGGGATGATCGTGATGGTCCACGCCGCCGGAACGCTCGACTTGTTTTCCACGATCGATCGAACGTGGCCGGTGACCGGCGATTGGGCCGAACGCACAGTTGCGGTCCTGCCATTGAACTGGGCGATACGGAAACGCCGCACTTCCTTCTGATCGCTGGTTTCAAACGTGAACATGAGGGGACTCCGTTGGTCCCCGCAACTATCCTCAGTCAACGTTATCCGGAAGTGAAAATCTCTAACCGTAGTAGTACGGCTAACCCGCATCGGCGGCGCGGTGCGAACCGGTCCGGCTCTCGAAAAGACATCTTGTGAGAAGCGCCGCGCGCAGGTCGTTTTATCGGCAGCGGCGGATGTAACGGATATGCCGCGTCGCCCTGGAGACAGCGATGCGCTCCCGGCGGATGTCAGCCGGCTGCGTCGGGAAACACCGCTTCCATCTTGGTCTTCAGCGTCGCGGCGTTGAACGGCTTGACGATGTAATTGTTGACGCCGGCCTTCTTCGCGGCGATGACGTTTTCGGTCTTGGATTCAGCCGTGATCATGATGAAAGGCGTCTTGGAAAATTCCGGACTGGCGCGGACTTCCTTGAGCAGCTCGTAGCCGGTCATCGGCTCCATGTTCCAGTCGGAGATCACGAGGCCGTAGCGCTTGGTCTGCAGCTTGGCGAGCGCGGCCGATCCGTCGCTGGCGTCGTCGACATTCTCGAATCCGAGCTGCTTGAGAAGGTTGCGGATGATACGGATCATGGTGCTGTAGTCATCGACCACCAGGATCGGCATCGACAAATCAAAAGCCATGTCCTTAACTCCGCGCAAACAGCAGGCCGCCGAACACAGGTGAATGCGCGTTGCACGCGAAGGAGTCTCGATTGCCTTTTCTCGAACCCGCACCCGTCAGCACCGTGACAAGTATCAGGGCTCATTGAACAGCGCGTTAACTCGGCGCCGGTCGAAACGCCGAAGAGGCGGCGATTGGTCGTAATAATACGGTAAGGGGTTAGGGGATTGCGCAATCCTCGCGCGCAACGACGGCGCGATGCATATCACAGATCGGGCCGCGCCGCCGTCGGTCGTGGCAAGCGGTCATGCGGCCGCGCAGTGGATGCGCGATTGCAGCAGCCTCGTGTACTGCGACTTGACCGTCGCGTAGCACTCGCAGGAGGTCTTGATCAGGCCGTCCACGTTGGTGATTTCGATATGTCCGCGGCTGTAGTGGATGAAGTTCGCGTGCTGCAGCGTGTTGGCCACCAGCGAAACGCTGTTGCGGCGCGCGCCGATCATCTGGGCCATCGCTTCCTGGGTCAGGACGAGCTTGTCGCTGCCGGAAAGGTCGCGCGTATGCAACAGGCATCGCGCCAGCCGGGACTCCACCGTGTGCGAGGCGTTGCAGCCGGCAGTTTGCTGGATTTGCGCATAGACGGCGAGGCCGTGCCGCGCCAGCGCGGCACGCAGCGTTGCGCTCTGGTCTGCGGCAAAACGAAGCTGGTCGAGATCGATCGTCGAGGCGGCGCCGGGCACCAGCACCACGGCGCTGTTCAGCGCAACCGGGTCGCCGAGCGCGGAGAATGCGCCGAAAATGCTGTCGCGGCCGATCATCGCGATCTGAACGTGCTCGCCGCGCGCGAGCTTGACGACCAGCGAGATGACGCCTTTGTGCGGGAGGTAAGCGCGCTTGAGCGTTTCGTCGACTTCAACCAGCACCATATCCTGGCTGAGATCGGAGGCACGCAGATGCGGACGAATCAGTTCGAAGTCGTCCGCGGTCAGCGAGGACAGAAAACCATTCTGAGAACGAGGGGCTGAATCCAAAGCAGTCTCCTGCCTTACGGGCCAAGCCGGTCTCTGGCGTCCAATGCGCAATCCGAAATGCAGGGCGATCCTTGCACATTTTCCCTGCAAGCAGAACAGGCAAAATAGACGCACGCAGCCAGCGCCCGCACCGGGCCGCATAATAGAGAGGTGAGCGCCCGCCGCAAAAGTCCCGCGCGGGCAATATAGCCGCGACAAGCGCGGCTCGACCGGGTGAGACGCATTTGCTGCGTGCAGCACATCGCCGGGCGCTCGATCAACCCGGGCTGCTCATGCCGTGCCAGGTGTTCTTGAAACGCGCGGCCCTGCTCGGCGGCGGCTCGAAAATCCGCGTTGACGACGACGGAGGCCGCGCCGGCTCTACGACGAGCGCATCGGTCAGCGCCGGTCCGTCGCAGAGCACCGCCGAGGCCGTTTCGAGATGCGGGCAGAACGACGCGAATGCCAGACCCGCAACTACTGAGAGGGCGCAATGCCGCTTGCATCGAACGCGGCCGATCGAAGGTCTCGCGTCAACGATGGCGCGGGCGTCGCGTGCCGGGACCGAGCATAAATTCCCGCTCTGACGGCGCCAGGTTGGGGAACCGGCCTTATACACTGTAGAGGGCAGACAGCCCGGCGATTAGCCGCAGAAATGCGGTAGCGCACTGATTCGCAAGGCAAAACCGCCTGCGCGATCGTGTGGAAGGTCGTCCCTTTTCAGGAAGGGTCGTCCCTTCTCAGGAGGGGTTGGCGCATTGAGCGCCCGCCGCCACGAGAGAGGTGGTCATGCGTCGTATCCTGGTGGTCGATGACGATCCGATGGTCTGCGCGGCCATCGAGATCTATCTCGATCGTCACGGCTTTGACGTGACGATCGCCGATGGCGGCGAAGCCGGGCTTCGTGCGCTGGAAGATTCCGGCTTCGACCTGATGCTCGTCGACATCTTCATGCCGCACATGCGCGGCTTCGAATCGATCAGGATATTCCACGAGCGCGCGCCGACGGTTCCCCTGGTTGCGATGTCGGGATACGCCTTTGCCAATCTCGATTCGCCGGCGCCGGACTTCCTGCGCATGGCGCTCGAGCTCGGTGCCGCGCGCTGCTTGCGCAAGCCGTTCACGCCGGGGGCGCTGCTGGCGGTCGTTAGCGAATGTCTTGCCGAAGCCCGGTCGCGTTTCAGCGGCGTCGTCCAGTCGAACTAGCGGCCAGATCTTCCTCGACGATCGATCGTTCGGCGGCTCGATGCGCAGCTATCAGAGACCTTGCGCGATCGATCGGCGATGCCGCATCCGCTGGCGTCGAGGTCGCGGGCCTGCATCGGTAAGACTCTGTTTACCATAAATGAGATTGGGCAAGATTTTTTCGGCCTTTCGTATTCGTACGGATCGTCGCGTTAACCTGCGGGTAGCGGTGGAGGACCAGTGTGGCACGGACGCCCAACGAAGTTGCGGCGTTGCGTCAATTGTGTTCATCCAGAAGGATATGAGTTATGTCAGGTATTGTTCTCTCCGCTTCGGTTCGCCAGAACCTTCTCTCGCTGCAGTCGACCGCCGATCTGCTCGCGACCACGCAGAACCGCCTTGCCACCGGCAAGAAGGTCAACACGGCCCTCGATAATCCCACCAACTTCTTCACCGCGCAGTCGCTGGATTCGCGCGCCGGTGACATTAACAACCTCCTGGACGGCATCGGCAACGGCGTGCAGGTA
>NZ_JAHEAG010000040.1 GCF_018596315.1 Bradyrhizobium sp. SRL28
ATCGCGGCGTGGCGTCCATGCGAGAACGTCACGCCGCCTGCCGATATGGGCCTACCGGATTGCGATCGGGTTGATCATGCTCTGCACGCCACCCTTGAAGCGCGGCTGGCCGAGGACAAACAGGAACTCATAAGCCTTGTCCTTCGCCAGTTCGGCGGTGTCCATGTTTTCGAGAATGTAGGTGCCGTTCATCGGCAGCAGGATCTGGTGCACCTCGAAGATGTTCTTGGTCTCGAACGGGACTGCTTCGACGCCCCAGGTATCGGCGCCGACAGCGACCACACCCTTGCCGGTGAGGTATTTGGCACCCTCGACGCCAAGACCGGGTTCGCCGGCGCCAAAACGCTTGTCATCCTTGCCGATCAGGCTGAGCCAGCCGGTGTGGAAGATCACGACATCGCCCTGGCGGATTTCGACGCCCTGTTTCTTCGCTACTTCCTCGATCTCCTTGGTGTTGAACGCGGTGCCTTCCTTGACCACGTCGGTACCGTAATGCGCGGCCATGTCGAGCAGCACGCCGCGCGTCACCATCGGCGGGACCTTTTCGACACCGAGCTTCTTCAGACCGGTGGGATCGGCGAAGTCGGCAAGCTTGTTGCCGTTGTAATAGACGTGCTCGACGCCGATATGGCCGAGGCCGTCGAGCTGGCTGCCGACGCCGACCCAGCCCTCGATGATGTCATCATTATAGGTGAGCTTGCTCGGTCCGAGGCCAGGAATGCCGGCCTGACCGGGTTGCACGACGGTGATCTTGAAAGCACGCGGCGGATAGGCGGGGGTCTTGGTGTCGACGGGAATGCCGAGTGCGTAGGTCTTGCCGGTCTTGACGAGCCCCGCTGCCTTCACGACGAGTTCAGGGGTCATGTAATTGGCGGCGCCGATCTCGTCGTTCGGCCCCCATTTCGATTTCGTCCAGTCCTGAGCGCTTGCCGTTCCGACCGTACCCAACAAGGCAACAGAACAGCTCAGTACGAATGCAAGGCGCATCGCAGTCCCTCCCAGATTGACGTTATGGTTTTTGGTAACTAGCGGCTCATACTAACGTAGTAGTGTGGGGCGGCTAGAAGTTTTTTTAATGCCGGCGTTCGCGTTGCGATCGAACACCGCGAAGCCGCAAGCGCGGCGCGGCAATTTGATTTGTTGCAAGATTGAGGCGGCGAAATTTCGCGCAACGGAAGGCGTGGGGCAGTTCAATGGATGCGCTTAGCCTGTTCGGCCTGTTCGCGGTGACCGCGATGCTCGTGGCATACGCGCTGGAAGATCGCAGCCACTGGTTCATCTTCGTCTTTGCGGCCGCCTGCGCGCTAGGTTCAATTTACGGATTTCTGCAGGGGGCCTGGCCGTTCGGACTGGTCGAGGCGATCTGAGCCATTGTTGCGCTGCGGCGCTGGAGCGTCAGGCGGCGGCTGATTGCATAGCTCGCCCGCGTCATGCCGCAACCCCGGCGTCGTTGAATGCCGCTGCCCCCAAGAGCCTGGCATCAGTAGCACTGCATGATCACACGCGCCTCTTCAAAGCGCCGCGCGCGCAAGGCGTCCCGATGGATCCAGACATAGAGGTTGCCCACATCACCCCACATCATGCCGGCACGATCGTCGGATGCGATTTGCATCAGCAGCAGCCAATTCGCCGCGTCGGATTTCAACCGCTCGGCCGCCTCATCCCACGCGTTGAGGTCGAATCCCTTGGTGACGAGCGCGCATTCGATTCGCATGTCGCCCTGAATCTTGAGCGGATGCCCACCGAAGCGGTGATCATGACCGTCCCGGGTGACCTCGTACCACCAGGCTTGCACGGTCCTCTCCGGCTTGGCTTTGATCTCGGCATTCCATTCGGGGGAGCCGAAATAGGGTGGCCACATGCCGGCATGAAGCACGCACCGCTGCGGCCGGAAGCCGGCGGTCTGCTTGTGAGCCAATAATTCGGCCGGCGGGCTTGCCCGCTTTAACGAACCGACGGGCGTCAAATCATGGATCAGCCGGGCGCCCGTGATATCTGCCGGTCTATCGCCCGCGGGCCGATGGCCGGTGTCATAAAAAAGCAAAAGCCGTCCCTCGCGCGGGATGTCCGGATCGACGGGTCCCGTAAACCAGACGTCGGCCAGGTTGACCTGTGCGATGAACCCGAGCGGCGCCGGCTCCCTGGTCCGTCGTGCATTCTCGACCAGAAAATCGAAATGAGAGCTGCCGTAATCGACCTCTGTGGATTCGGCCGCGAAGGGCTCGAGCTCGTCGGGCGGAAACAACTTCCGAAAGTCGAGCGTTTCGGCCCGAACAGCGGCCATGTCTTGCGAGTTGAAGAGGTCTGCGCCAGCCTGCGCCGCTTCGACCCGCCGCTCATGATCGGGATATGGCGGACGCCAGGGCCATGGCATCGTGGCCGGAAGGTCTGGCGTTCCTCCTATCTTGGTCGCGCCCAAAGCGATCTCGGTTTCGTCGCCGACTGGTGCGGTTTCGAGCCAGATGTACGGCTTCGAACTCTCCGCCAGGACCATCGCGTCAGCGACACGAACCCCCGCCGCGCGCAACGAGCTATCGATCTCGGCGGCGGTCTTGAATAGCTTTCGCATCACAGCTCTCACCATATCTTGGGCGCTCTCGTGAGACGGTAGACGACGGAGCGAGGGACTTGGTTCGATCAGTACTGCGGCGCTGGTATGTCAGGCGGCGATAACCTCGCCATGGTCGCTCAGGCAGGACGCAAAACCCTGTAGCGCGCTGTACTGGTGGGCCGTGCGGCGGGTGATGAAGAGCGTCTCAACCCTGGACTGCGCCGGGCTCAGCGTGTGGATGCTCACCGTGTCATTCCGCCCGACCACGGCGCGCGGCAGCAGCGTCACGCCCATGTCGGCGGCGACGCAGCCGATCATGCCGTCGAGCGTGCCGAGCTCGAACCGCGCGGAAGACGGCCAGCCGAATTCCGTGAAGACCTGTTCGAGCCGTTGTCGGTAGGTGCAGCCGGTACGAAACACCAGCGCGGTCGGTCCGGACTCCGGCGTGCCCGCACGCAAAGCGGCAAGGCTTGGCCATCGCCGCGCGGTGACCAGGACCAGTTCTTCGCGGAAAGCGACTGTCGCGTCGAGTTCGGCATGCTCGATCGGGCCTGCAACGAACGCGCCGTCAAACGTACCGTTGAGCACACCCGCCACCAGTTCGGCCGTCGTCGACGTCCGCAAGCTCAATCGCACCTGCGGGAAGCGGCGATGGAATTCGGCGAGCAATGAGGGCAGGCGAACGGCTGCTGTGGTCTCCATCGACCCGATGGCGAGCGGTCCCTTCGGTTCGCCATCGTCACGCGCCGCCAGCAGTGCCTCGCGCGACAGCGCCGCCATCCGCTGCGCATAGGGCAACAGCCGACGGCCGGCGCCGGTCAGCGTCATGCCGCGGCTGTGACGTTCGAACAGCGCGGTGCCGATCTCGGCCTCCAGCGCCTTGACCCGTTGGGTGACGTTGGACTGCACGGTGTTGAGTTCGTCCGCGGCGCGGGTGATGCCGCCCAACCGGGCAACCGTCGAAAAGGTCAGGAGATCGCTCAATTCCATGGAGGAGACCGTTTCATTTTTGAGATGATAGCGTTCTCTAGTATTCATTTTTAGAGAATGGTAGTTCGCTCTAATGTCTGTGTCCAGATCGCAGAGAAATGGACATGTCGATTTCCACGCCACTGAGCGCCCGTTTGGGCATCCAGCGTCCGATCCTGTCGGCACCGATGGATGTCATTGCTGGCGCGCGCCTCACCAAGGCTGTTAGCGCCGCCGGCGGGTTTGGGATTCTTGGCGGCGGCTACGGTGACAAGGCTTGGCTGGAGCAGGAGACAGCCAAGCTTGCTGATGTCTCCGATCCCTTCGGCGTCGGCTTCATCACCTGGAGCCTTGCGAAGCAGCCGGCGCTGCTGGACATCGCGCTTGAAGTCGGTCCACGCGCGATCATGCTTTCGTTCGGCGATCCAAAGCCTTTCGCACCGCGGATCAAATCGTCCGGCGCACTCCTGATCTGCCAGGTGCAGGACGAGGCGATGGCGCGGCAGGCGCTCGATGCTGGCGCTGACATTCTGATCGCGCAGGGAACCGAGGCCGGCGGCCACGGTGCGTCGCGCACCACGATCGACATCGTGCCGGCGATCGTCGATCTCGCAGCCGGCCGGGTGCCGGTCGCGGCTGCCGGCGGCATCGCTGATGGCCGCGGGCTGGCGGCGATGATGATGCTGGGCGCTTCCGGCGCGCTGCTTGGCACGCGCTTTTATGCCAGTCGGGAATGCGACGGGCCAGAGGAAGCGAAACGGCGCATCTGCGCCACGTCGAGCGGCAACAGCGTCCGCGGCATCATCTTCGATCTCTCGCGCAACAATGTCTGGCCGGCGCCGTTTACCGGCCGCTGCCTGATCAACGATCATGCCCGCCGCTGGATGGGACGCGAGGTCGAACTGCTGCAGAACGTCAAGGCGGTCGCCGCCGAATATGCGGCGGCGAAGGCCGCGGGCAATTTCGACATCGCCGCCGTCATTGCCGGCGAGTCCGTCGGACTGATCCATGATGTCCCGCCGGCCGGCGAAATCGTTGACAGGATCGTCACCGAGGCAGAGCAGATATTGGGCGGGCGGCGTAACTCCGTCGCCGCCTGAGCGCGTCCATCGTCAAAACCAAGCGAGCAGAACCATGTGGCCAGACCGCCGGATCATCGACCTCTTCAAGACCGAATTTCCGATCGTGCAGGCGCCGATGGCCGGCATCATGGATGCCGAACTGGTGATCGCGGCGGCGCAGGGCGGGGCGCTGGGCTCGCTGCCATGCGCGATGATGACGCCCGAGAAAGCGCGCGAGCAGGTCAACATCATCCGCCAGCGCGTCTCCGCGCCGGTCAACATTAACTTCTTCTGCCACACGCCGGTCGATGCCGATCCCGCGCGTGAAGCCGGCTGGAAGGCCCGGCTTGGGTCATACTACAAGGAGTTGGGCCTCGATCCCGCAGCGCCCGTCAACGCCGCGAACCGTGCGCCGTTCGATGAAGCGATGTGCGCCGTGGTGGAAGAGCTGAAGCCGGAAGTGGTCAGCTTCCATTTCGGCCTGCCGCATCCGGCGCTGGTCAAGCGCGTCAAGGCGGCAGGCTGCATCGTGATGTCGTCGGCGACCATCGTGAAGGAAGCGATCTGGCTGGAGGAGAACGGCGCCGACGTCATCATCGCGCAAGGCGCGGAAGCCGGCGGCCATCGCGGCATGTTCCTGACCGACAACATCGCCCAGCAGCCCGGCACGTTTGCGCTGGTGCCGCAGGTGGTCGATGCGGTGAAGGTGCCTGTCATCGCAGCCGGCGGCATCGCCGACGGGCGTGGCATCGCGGCGGCGTTTGCGCTGGGCGCATCCGGCGTGCAGATCGGCAGCGCCTATCTGCGCTGCCCGGAATCGAAGGTGATTGCGTCGGTGCGCACCGCGCTGGCCCAGGCGCATGACGATTCCACCGTCATCACCAATGTCATGACCGGCCGTCCTGCGCGCGGCGTCGCCAACCGCGTCATGCGCGAGGTCGGGCCGATTTCGCCTGACGCCCCGGCGTTCCCGCACGCCGCCACCGCGCTCGGGCCGCTCAAGGCGGCGGCCGAAAAGCTCGGCAAGGTCGATTTCACCAATCTCTGGGCCGGACAAGCCGTGCGGATGGGCCGCGAGATGCCGGCGGCGGAACTGACCCGTTCGCTCGCGGGTGCCGCGCTGGCGCGGTTCGGCGCGTTGGGTGGCTAGCCGGCGATTTGAACCGCTCTTGCGGCTCTAGTGCGCCGGTTCGTCGCGCCCGACTTCCAGATGCTCGGCGGCCAGCGACCGGTAGTGCGCGGCCATTTCTTTGTAATGTTGCTTCGAGATCGGATCAGTCGCGCTTTCGGCGCGACGTTCGAACATTTCCGCCTTTTCCTGCAGGATCTTAGCCTGAGACATGGCTCTCCTCCTGTTGGTCAGGTTAAGCAAGCGAGGTAGACGATCGCGACGCCGAGCACGGTCCCGATGGACCAAAGGGCAGGATCCCAGCTTTCCGAACCGGCACTGTCATTCTCGATGGTCGACATGACGCGGCCTCTCAATTGGCTAGGCCGCGACTACATTCCCTGACTGTTTCCGGACAACTACGTAAGCAAGTGAAATGGTTTCGTCAGGGCGCTTTGAGCTCAAAATCTTGTGTGCCTGGGCAAGGTCGACCTTGGGTCCGTAAAAAGCGGATATTCGGTACCCGCGAGGCCCTGGCAGCCTGTTCCCGCGGTTGCGGTGCAAAAGCGGCCTCTGCTATACGGCGGATGCGAATTCTCCGTTAGAGGCCTATATTTATGTCCGTTGATGCCGCCACCGTTCGCCGCATCGCGCAGCTCGCGCGAATTGCGGTCACCGAGGCCGAGGTTCCCCATCTGCAGGGCGAACTGAACGCCATGCTGGCTTTCGTGGAGCAGCTTTCGGAAGTGAACGTCGACGGCGTCGAACCGATGACCTCGGTGACCCCGATGGAAATGAAGAAGCGGACTGACGTGGTCAATGACGGCGAGATCCCCGACGACATCGTCAGGAATGCGCCCGAGACGCAAAACCATTTCTTCCTGGTGCCGAAGGTTGTCGAGTAACCTGTATTCTGATCGAGATCGGAAGTCCGATGTGTCTGCTCTGCGACGATGAAAAGGCCTATCAGGCCTACATGAACTACCTCGACGCGATGGAGCGGCAGGGCAAGGCCGCCGATCCCGACAAGGCGATGGACGCTGTGCTCGATCAGCTCGAGGCCGCCGACAAGGCCCGCGCCAGCGATCCCGCCAACGACAAGACGCTTTCTCCCTTCTTCTGCAGCCCGATCAATAAATGACCGACCTGACATCGATGACGATCGCCGAGGCCAAAGCCGGCCTCGCGAAGAAGTCTTTCACCTCGCTCGAACTGACGGATGCGCATCTCGCCGCAATCGAAGCCGCGCGTGTGCTCAATGCCTTCATCCTGGAGACGCCGGATCAGGCCCGCGACATGGCGCGCGCGGTCGACGCGAAGATCGCCAAGGGCGAGGGCGGACCGCTCGCGGGCATTCCGCTGGGGATCAAGGATCTGTTCGCGACCAAGGATGTGCGCACCACCGCGTGCTCAAAGATCCTCGGCAATTTCGTGCCGCCTTACGAATCCACCGTGACCTCGCAGCTCTGGCGCGACGGCGCCGTGATGCTCGGCAAGCTCAACAACGACGAATTCGCTATGGGCTCGTCGAACGAGACCTCATGCTTCGGCCCCGTGGTCAATCCGTGGCGGCGCGAAGGTTCGAACACTACGCTGGTGCCGGGTGGCTCGTCCGGCGGATCGGCGTCCGCCGTGGCGGCGCTGCTCTGCATGGGCGCGACCGCGACCGACACCGGCGGTTCGATCCGCCAGCCCGCCGCCTTCACCGCGACCGTCGGCGTCAAGCCGACCTATGGCCGCTGCTCGCGCTGGGGCATCGTGGCCTTCGCGTCCTCGCTCGACCAGGCAGGCCCGATCGCACGGACCACGCGCGATGCCGCGATCCTGATGCGCTCGATGGCAGGGCACGATCCCAAGGACACGACCTCGGTCGATCGCGCGGTGCCGGACTACGAGGCGGCAATCGGAAAATCCGTCAAGGGCATGAAGATCGGCATTCCGAAGGAGTACCGCCTCGACGGCATGCCGGCGGAAATCGAAAAGCTATGGAGCGAGGGTGCGGCGTGGCTGAAGGCGGCCGGCGCCGAACTGGTCGATGTATCGCTGCCGCACACCAAATACGCGCTGCCGGCCTATTACATCGTGGCGCCCGCGGAGGCCTCGTCCAACCTCGCGCGCTACGACGGCGTGCGCTACGGCCTGCGCGTGCCCGGCCGCTCGATCGGCGAATTGTATGAGAACACCCGCGCCGAAGGTTTTGGCGACGAAGTCCGCCGCCGCGTCATGATCGGCACCTATGTGTTGTCGGCCGGCTATTACGACGCCTATTACCTGCGCGCGCAAAAGGTCCGCACCCTGATCAAGAAGGATTTTGAGGACTGTTTTGCAAAAGGCATCAGCGCGATCCTGACGCCTGCGACGCCATCGGCGGCCTTCGGCGTCGGCGAAAAGGGCGGTGCCGATCCGGTCGAGATGTATCTCAACGACATTTTTACGGTGACGGTGAACATGGCGGGACTGCCCGGCATCGCCGTGCCCGCGGGCACGGACGCGCAAGGCCTGCCGCTCGGCCTGCAACTGATCGGCCGTCCGTTCGACGAAGAGACGCTGTTCTCGCTCGGCGAAGTCGTGGAGCAGGCGGCCGGCCGCTTCACGCCACAGAGGTGGTGGTAACGATGGCGGATTTCCGCGCCACTCTCGCGGACGCTGCGCCAGCGCCTAACCTGGAACCACCGCTGGCTGCATTGTGGTGGGCCGCCAAGGGCGACTGGGACCGTGCGCACAAGATCGTGCAGGACGAGAGTGACGCGAATTCAGCCTGGGTGCATGCCTATCTGCACCGGGTGGAAGGCGATCTCGGCAATGCCGGTTACTGGTACCGCCAGGCCGGCCAGCCGGTGGCGAAGGATTCTCTGGAAGCCGAATGGGAGCGGATCGTGTCCGCGCTGCTCGGGAGTGGAAAAGCATGAACGCGACGGTCAAACCGGGAAAACTGATCAAGGGCCAGACCGGCGACTGGGAAGTCGTGATCGGCATGGAGATCCACGCCCAGGTCACCTCGAAGTCAAAACTGTTCTCCGGCGCCTCGACCGAGTTCGGCGGCGAGCCGAATAGCCATGTCTCGCTGGTCGACGCCGCGATGCCGGGCATGTTGCCCGTGATCAATGAAGAGTGCGTCCGCCAGGCGGTGCGCACGGGGCTTGGCCTCAACGCGCAGATCAACCTGCGCTCGGTGTTCGACCGCAAGAACTATTTCTATGCGGACTCGCCGCAGGGCTACCAGATCAGCCAGTACAAGTCGCCGATCGTGGGCGAGGGCGAGGTCGTGGTCGAACTGGACGGCGGCAAAACCGCCACTGTCGGGATCGAGCGGCTCCATCTGGAACAGGACGCCGGCAAACTGCTGCATGACCAGTCACCGACCATGTCCTATGTCGACCTCAACCGGTGCGGCGTGGCGCTGATGGAAATCGTGTCAAAACCGGACATCCGCGATGCCGAACAGGCCAAGGCCTATGTGACCAAGCTGCGTTCGATCCTGCGCTATCTCGGCACCTGCGACGGCGACATGGAGAAGGGTTCACTGCGCGCCGACGTGAACGTTTCCGTGCGCAAGCCAGGCGGTCCGCTCGGCACCCGCTGCGAAATCAAGAACATGAACTCGATCAACTTCATCGGCCAGGCGATCGAGTACGAGGCGCGGCGCCAGATCGAGATCATCGAGGATGGCGGCACGATCGACCAGGAAACGCGGCTGTTCGACCCCAACAAGGGCGAGACGCGCTCGATGCGCTCCAAGGAAGAAGCGCATGACTATCGCTATTTCCCGGATCCGGATCTGCTGCCGCTCGAGTTCACGCAAGGCTATGTCGATGAGCTCAAGGCGGATCTGCCGGAACTGCCGGACCAGAAGAAGGCGCGCTTCATCGAGAGCCTCGGTCTGTCGCCCTACGATGCCGGCGTGCTGGTGGCCGAGCGCGAGAGCGCGGTGTTCTACGAAACCGTGCTCGCGGGCCTTGCCGACAAGGCGCGCGACGGCAAGCTCGCGGCCAATTGGGTGATCAACGAGCTGTTCGGGCGTCTTAACAAGGAAGGCCGCGATATCACCGGCTCGCCGGTGTCGGCGGCGCAGCTGGCTGCGATCGTCGGCCTGATCGGCGATGGCACGATATCAGGCAAGATCGCCAAAGACCTGTTCGAGATCGTCTGGACCGAAGGCGGTGACCCGCGCGAGCTGGTCGAAGCGCGCGGCATGAAGCAGGTCACGGATTTGGGCGCGATCGAGAAGGTCGTCGACGACATCATCGCGGCCAATCCGGACAAGGTCGCGCAGGCGAAGGCCAAGCCGCAACTCGCCGGCTGGTTCGTCGGCCAGGTGATGAAGCAGTCGGGCGGCAAGGCCAACCCGCAGGCGGTCAACGACCTCTTGAAGGCGAAGCTCGGCATCTGAATTGTCCCGTAACGGGACGCTTGCAGCGTTGGTAACATCGCGATCGATGCGCGCGTGTGCACATCGATCGTCCATCGCAATCCAAAAATTCCCCATAGCGACTGCAAGCGCGCGTCCGAATCGGTGGTCGCGATTCGTCCGGAAAATTCATTTTTGGCGAGCGTCGGGGCGCGTCCGGCGCTGTGACCATGAAAATTTTTTTATTGCCAAATTTCGCGACTCAGAGTCCGTGCGCACGGCTTTTTCACAGAATCATTGAGTCGCTACGACACTGATGTTCATCGATCATCATGATCGTGAGTTCAAAAAAACGCTGCAGTAAAAGCGATTCCTGCAATATTGACGAACGTCGACGGTCGTCATCGCGATACTTTTTGCATTAGGGCGCGAGCATGTTGCGACGTCGTCGACATCGGCGCTTCGCGCACTCCGACTTTGCTGCGTCAACACTTCCTTAAGCGGGAAGCTGTTTTTTTGAATGCGTTGGTGTATTCGGGATGTAGTGCATCTCGATTCCCGAGTGCACGCAGCAGACTAAAGCCATCTCACTTACATTAGGAGGGCAACATGGCCAAGAAAGCTAAGAAGGCAAAGAAGGCGAAGAGCGCAGTGAAGAAGACTGCGAAGAAGACCCGCAAGGTCGCCAAGAAGAAGAAGTAACTTCGCTTCTCCAAGAATTGCCGGCGGCTTGATGCCGGCACGTCACACGAGCCCCGGATAAAAATCTGAAGGCTCTGGTCGACGAAAGAGGGTGTCGGCGAGACATCAGGTCAAACGGCTGGATCGTATTGCGAGGGAGTTCGCTTCTTCAAAACCGGTCCGGCAGAAGAAACAAGTTTTTCTTCGTTCGGTGCGGGTGTCCTTAACCACCCGCAGTTTCACCGGGCCCAAAAGCCCGGAATGAAATCTGGTCCTGACGTGTTCGCCGACGCCCTCGTTCCCCGGAACGCCCCTGTTCCCCGGAACGGCCCGCTCTAGCCGGAGCGCTCCGATGGCCGACGCATCAGACGTCCGGCGCTAAAGTCTTCCCCGATTCATCATTGATCATTCGCAGGAGCCGGTTGCTTCGCTTCCACCTGTTGTTCCAGGCGCGCCGGCGTTCGCGAATTCGGTATCCGCAGCGCCCGGTGAATTCCCGAATGGTGGCAGAAGCTGCTCGACGCTCGATCATTGGCTGGAACCCGTCATGGCGCGGCGTGTCGCGCCGTCCGGTGACGAATGGTGACGACACCGACCTTGCAACAATGGTTATCGTTCTGCGAAACCGCAGGGTAAACCGAACTTCACGATTGGCAACTTCTCCCTGTGCCGCAGGCATTTCTGCGATTTCGCGTTAGACAGCGCGATGCGCGCGTTTACATCCCGTTCATCGCGAACTTTAAACTGCCCTTCAAATTTGATCGGTCATGATCCTCCCAACAACAGACCGGAAAACGGCGTTGGGGATGACAGGCGTTTCAACAGTGGACAGGGGCCGCACTCGGGGGAGGGCGGCAACGATAAAAAGGGGAGCTACGGATGTTTCAGGGGCAAATTGATCTCGACACGGCCGTTGCAGTGGAGGCGACGGCGATCCCGGACGTGCTGTTCGAGCGCGGCCTGTACTGGGCGAGCGGCCGTTCCGGCGTGGTGAATCTGGTCGCGGCCCACAAATGGTTCAATCTTGCCGCGCTGAAGGGACGCGCGGATGCCATCTCCATGCGCCGCGAGGTCGCCGCGATGATGTCGGATGCCGAAATCGCGACCGCTCAGCGCGAAGCGCGGGCCTGGATGACCGCGCATTGAGGCTTCGGCCGGCCGGCGTCACGCCGGCGGCTCGCCATTGGCAAGGCAGCATTTCTTGGCCTTCTTGCCGCTCCCGCAGGGGCATGGATCGTTGCGTCCGACGTGACGCCAGGGATTCCTGACCGGCTCGTTCGGATACGCGAAATCGGTCCACGGGGCTTTCTCGCCGTCCTCGTCGAAGACGTCTTCGGTGCCGCGCGTCCAATCCAGCGACACGAGCACATCGTCGATGTAACCGAGGTTGCGTTGCGTGAACCGGTCGATGTCGTCGGGCGTGCGTTCGGCTTCGGCAAGGTCCTCCTCGAACTGAGGACGATCAATCCATTCTACGGGTATGCGGTCTGGCGCAGGAGCGGCTGTCAGGCTTCTCGGTCACGCGCAGCGCCGAGGATATGAAGCCCGCGGAACAGCAGCAGGCTTTCGTCGTCCGACAATTCCTTGCCATCTGCAGCCCGCAGCAGAACGGCGCGCAATTTCGGCGCGGCTTCCTCGATTCTCAGTGTGCACATTCCGACGGCGAAGTCCGGCAGCTTTCGTTCCGTCGCGACGGCATGAAGGTAGTCTTCGATCGGGCCGAGATCAGGGGTTTTCTCGCCGTCGCCAAGAGATCGCTTCGAGTTCTTCCTTTTTCATGCTGCGCTCCACTGCATGTTGCGAAGGCGATGCCGATCGGATGCTCTCCCGGCCGCAAGAGACGATCCAGCATCGCCGCAAATGGCGCAATGGTACTGGTTAAGAGCGGACCTTCGAAAGGCGTTGGACTTACCAATTCGCCCGGTGCACAAGAATCCCTGGATCGAACTGGGAAGACGAAGGCGACATGCAGCTGTTGCTGATTACCGGGCCCGCGGGCGTAGGCAAATCCACGCTGAGCTGGGAAATGAGCGCGCAACTCGCCGCAGCTCAAGTTGCTCATGCCGTTATCGAGACCGATGAGCTCGACAGGGTGTTCCCGCGTCCCAATGCCGACGAGCTTGATAGAATTCAGCCCGGTACGACTGACGTCAGCAGCATCAACCTGGCTGCGATCTGGTCGACATACCGGGCGTTGGGGCACACGCGCCTGATCATGTCAGGCGTCATGATGCACCTGGATTTCGACAAACGATGGATACTTTCCGCCATACCCGAAGCGCAGATCACGGTAGTCCGTATGCTCGCCGCCGAGCCTATACTATTGGCGCGTCTTGCGCAGCGCGAGATAGGTTCTGGGGCGGACGAGCAGGCACAGCGCTCGCTTCGGCAAGCAAGGCGCATGGCGAACGAAGACGCCGAAGGCGTTATCGTTCTACCTACGGACGGCAAAGGACCTGCGGAACTTGCAGAGATAGCTCTTCAGAAAACTGGCTGGCTCACATAGGCAGCCAGGAAACTCCGACCAAGATATATCGGGCTGTAGTGTTGAATTGGCGGTTCGCGATGCCGCTTGGTGAGCGTGCGGTGATCGACGGCAATAGCGGGCTATAGAGGGAAATCGGCAAATGGCGGAGCCGGAGGGATTCGAACCCTCGATAGGGCTTTACAACCCTATAACGGTTTAGCAAACCGCCGCCTTCAGCCACTCGGCCACAGCTCCATGGGGGCGGATATGCCTGACGCGAGGGCCAGCCGCAAGCGGCAGATTCAGATTACGTCGGGGCCATTTAGAGGCGCCGGTGCTTCGCGCGCATTCCTCATGAGCGGCCGATATCCGGTATCCCGCGTTTAGGCGCAACTTTTCCGGGCCCTGCGGTCTCGATAACACGCCGACGGCCCGGCATCGGCACGGCATGCGCGACGCTAGACCCGATCCCCGCGCCGAGTTTTCGCCGCGTGTTTGCCTCACGCCGCGTCGAAATCGCGCGAAATTGATTCGATTCCGCCGGCGGACCGATTCGCTCCCACGCAAAATCACGGTTCCGGATCACGGCGCGCGAGCGGGGATGTGCCGCACTCCATGAATGCATTTGATCCTGAGAAATGTCGGGCTTCCATCATCTTTCGTCGGTTTTTTGCCCTGGTTGACCGTCCGTCGACGGTGAGGCGCCCGTCGCGGCCTGCGATGAGCCTCGTCCATTGACTCTATAAGGGGTGCGTAATCACTCGCTGCGGATTCGGCGACCTCGCCCTTCGATTCGATGCGCGAGAGGCACGCCGGCGGGCACGGGCCGCTTGTTGCGGTGCCCACCAACAATCGGAGTGTCAAGTGGAGCTATTCTAAATTATCGAATAGAAACAATATCTTGCAGCGAAACCTCGATCACAAACACGTGTTATTTGTGCAACACCCTTCGGAAAACGGGCGGAGTTGGGCCGCTCCGAGCGGTTCCTTTATTGCGTGTGCAGAAGTCCTCGGTAATTGTGATCACGCGACGGAGGGGGGCATCCCGAGGTCGTCCCGTTTTAGGTGGTTCGCTTAAGTCCCTCGCGTTCATGCGGGAGTGTCCGAAGGCGCGAAGCGACTAGCGGGTTTCAGGGGATTAAGGGAACCAACCTTAGGGTGTCATGCACCCAGCGGATCCGGAACCTTCCCTACAGAGCAACTTGGAGGTTTAACATGAAGATGGTTAAGAGCCTTATTCTCGGCTCAGCGGCGGGTCTGATCGCCATGAGTGGAGCTCAGGCGGCCGATCTTCCCGTCAAGGCCAAAGCGGTCGAGTACGTGAGGATCTGCTCCCTGTATGGCGCGGGTTTCTTCTATATCCCGGGCACCGACACCTGCATCAAGCTGGGTGGTTACGTTCGCGTCGACACCACGTTCAATACCGGCGCTGGTGCCTACGGCAATCCGGCGTATGCCGGCGATGCGGGCCAAGGCAATCGCTACCGCGATTACTTCCTCTCCCGTTCCCGTATGGCAATCACGGTTGATACCCGCACTGCCACCGAATACGGCGTAGTCCGCACCTTCGGTCAGGGCGACTTCCAGTTCAACAACTTCGGATCGAGCAATCCGGCCGCGCTCACCGCGTTCCCGGCCGGCGCTTCTAATGCGCTCAACACCGCCGGCGGTGGTTACGTCGCTGTTGAAATGGTGTTCATCCAGTTCGCTGGTTTCACCTTCGGTAAGTCGGCTTCGGCCTACGCGACGCCTTGGAACGGCTATCCGGGCAACAACAACTCGTACCTGATGGGCGGCCCGGACTACGTGACCGGCGTCAACAACATCCAGTACACCGCGCAGTTCGGCAACGGCGTGTCGGCCACCATCGGCCTCGATGATCCGACCGTGTTCAACCGTACCTCCGTGCTGAACCTCGGCGTGGCCGCCACACCTGCAGGGTTTGCAGCGCTTGGTAGCCAAGCCACGGCCGCTGGTGCCAACGCTTACGGCGGCACCCATGTTCCGGACATCGCGGGTAACATCCGCGTCGACCAGGCTTGGGGTCTGTTCCAGATTGGCGGCATCCTGCATAACGTGAACGCTTCGTACAACGTCCTCGGCCTTGGCGGCGTTGCGACCCCTCTGTCGGAAATCTCCGGTCACCCCAGCGACAAGTGGGGCGGTGCTGTGACGGCTGCGTTGCAGATCAAGAACCTCCCGACCGGTGCGGGCGACGATATCAAGATCGACGCAACGTACGCGAAGGGTAACACCAAGGCCGTGATCTCCACGAGCGGTGGCTCGCCGAGCTTCGCGATGTTCGGTAACACGGGCTTTGCGGGGGCGTATCAGAGCATTGGCTTTGGCCAAACGTCTGATGCGGTTTTCCTGCCCGGCTTCCTTACCGGCGGTGCTACCGGCGACCTCAAGCTGACCGAAGCCTATGGTGTCCGTGGTGCGTTCAACCACAACTGGGATCCCTACTGGTCGTCCAGCCTCTGGGGCAGCTACGCGGCCGTGCGGTATAATGGCAGCGCAACCGACATCCTCAGCGCCAAGGGTCAGTTCTGCGCGAGCTTCAACTTCAACAAGACCGTGACTGCAGACTATACCTGCAACCCCGACTTCAACATTGCCCAGGTTGGTGTGGTCACCCGTTGGACTCCCGTCAAGAACCTGACGTTCTCGGCTGAAGTCGGCGCGTTCTTCCTTGACCAGAAGTTCACTGGTGGGGCCATCTTGACTCCGGCGGTTCCGAAGCCGACCGCTCTCTACGAGTTCAGGGACCAGAGCACTGTATTCCTGAACGTTCGCGCTCAGCGTAACTTCTGATCCCGAAAGACTTGAAACACTAAGGAGAACCCCCGGCAGGCAACTGCCGGGGGTTTTTCTTTGCCATACCAGTTGGACGGAAATTGCTGTCACGAAGACGGCAAGCTCGGCCAGCGAAGTCCTCTCGACGATGTGGCTGGTTCAGCAGGGCGCATGCCCTCAGCGGTGAGGACGTCAATGCGCGGAGTGGCTGCGCCGCGAAGGATACCGCCGCCATAGACGCCCAACTCGCCGTAGCCCAAATTGTCCGTGAGGATAACGACAATGTTGGGCTTCTTCGGCTGTTGCGCGGCGACGGGCCCGCTCGCAATCGTCATGGCGACGAGCGACGCCAGCGGACCGAGTCAATTTGTTGCTATTGCGTTAATCGGTCGCGATAAGCGACCCACGTCAGTCAAAAGCAAAGATGCGCTTCCAGTCCTTCTTCATGTCGACCACGGTCCACCTGTTCACCGCTGCGGCGTCCAGCGCCACGTCGAGCTTGCCGAAATGCGAGTGGCGGTCATAGGCATATTCGCGCTCTGCATCGGTGTGATGGACGATCAGGCCGAATCGCGCGCCACTGGCGCCGAGCGTCGCCCATTGCAGCATTTCGAGATCGCCGTCGGAGTTGCCGAAGGCCGCGATCGGACGGCGGCCGATGTGCTCATTGATGCCGATCGGCTTTCCTGTCTTGTCGTCGATGAAGTTGATGTCGGGTAGCCGGAAGAGCGTTGGCGCACCGTCCTTCATCTCAAATCGGGTCTTGATCGACGATCCGACCACCTGCTCCGGAGGTATTCCATAGATCCGCTCGGTCCAGGGCCGCATGAATTCGATGCCGCCACCTGACGCGATGAAAGTCTTGAAGCCGCTGGCCCGGAGGTAGGCGAGCAGTTCGAGCATCGGCTGGTAGACCAGTTCGGTATAGGGCCGCTTGAAGCGGTGATCTCGCGCGGACGCGAGCCAGTCGGTGACGATCTTCTCGAACTCTGCCGTGGTCATGCCGGCATGTGTCACGGCGATGATTTCGACCGATCCTTTTTCGCCGGACGCGGCCAGCGCTTTCAGGTCGCCGTCCAGCACCGCCGCGAACGGCTGCTTGGTCTTCCATTCCGGATGCATCGGCGCCATGACCTTCACGCGGTCGAGTGCGAAGGCCAACTGGATGTACATTGGCTGCTCGATCCAGAGCGTGCCGTCATTGTCAAAGGTCGCGATGCGTTGCTCGACCGGGACGAAGAAGGGCCCACCTTGCGTCGTGACCCGCGCGACAAAGTCGAGGATCGAAGCCTTGGTCGCCCCCTCGTTCCAGGACGGGAGTGGATCGCGTGCCTGTGCCAGCGCCGAGGTGGACCGGAGCGAGGCAGAGAGCAAGGGTAGCATCGCCAGCGACGAGAGGAGGACGCGGCGGTCCACGTGCGGAAACTGCGGATTCATGGTTGTGCTCATTCTCGATCTCCTTGGCATTGATCTGCTGCGTGTTCGCTGTTCAAAACCGCGTCATGTTCGCCGCCGGCGGATTTGGTGCTTTCACAAGGCTTGCTTTGTATTCCTCGACCGTCTTCAGCGCCGGGCCGATCACCCATTCGTACATCTCTCCGATGTTGTGTTCTTCGTGCGGGTCCGCTTCGATGTTGAACACTTTGGGGTAGCCGTTCATCGGCGCTGCGCTGGCGCCGACTCCTCCCAATAGGGTCGCGCCGCCGGAGCCGCTACGGCCCGGCGCCACGTCGGCAAAATAGATGCGGAACTGCTTCCAGCGCGCCGCAACGAGAGACGGGCCGACGAAGGTCAGGAGATGTTCGCGCTGTCCGCTGTCGTTCCGGCCAAGCAGCAGGTCGGTCTGGTCGATGCCGTCGATCGGGCGATCATCCGGCACTTTGCCGCCGGCAATCCGCGCGAAGGTCGGGAAGAAATCCATGATCGAAAACATGGCGTAGGACGATCGCGGCCTTATTCGCTCCGGCCAGCGAATGATGGCGGCGGTGCGGATCGATCCTTCACTCACGTCACCCAGCGCCCCGCGCCAGGCTCCGGATGAGCCCATGTCCGGCATGTCGCCGCCGAATGGGCGCGAGACGGGGCCGTCAGGGCCATTGTCGGACGCGAACACCACGATGGTGTCGCGCGCGAGGCCGAGCTGGTCGAGTGCATCGAGCATTCGGCCGACGATGGCGTCGCCTTCCATCAGGGAATCGCCGAACTGGCCAATGCGGGATTGGCCCTCGAAGCGTTTCGACGGCAGGTTCGGGAAGTGTGTTCGGGAGATCGCCATGTAGAGAAAGAACGGCCTGCCAGCCGCCTGCTGGCGCTGCATGAAATCAACGCCGCGGTCTACCAGTTCCCAATCGATCTCGCGTCGGACTTCCGCGGTATAGGGTTTCACCGTTCTCAGCAATTCCCCGCGCTTGGCTTCGACGATCTGCGGTCCCTTGTCGAGCGGGATATCGAGCGTCTTGGTCTGCCGAGCCTGCTGGATCATCAGGAAGGCATCCCAGGTATCGCCGGGTGGGATGCCGTAGAATTCGTCGAAGCCCTTGTTCTGGGGCTGGCTGTAAGGCTGGGCACCGAGATGCCATTTGCCGAACATCGCCGTGGCGTAGCCCGCCTCGCGCAGCATTCCGGCCATGGTGATTTCTGTCGCTGGCAGCGAGATCGAAGTCCCCTCGACCGCAACCAGCGACAGGCCGGAGCGAATGGAATAGCGTCCGGTGAGCAAGGCTGCGCGCGACGGCGTGCAGGCCGGTTCGACCAGGAACTGCGTCAACCGCAAGCCTTCGGCGGCGAGCCGGTCGATGCGCGGCGTCGGCGCCCCGCGCAGTTCGCCACCGCCATAAGCTCCGATGTCGCCATAGCCGATATTGTCAGCGAGAATAAAGAGAATGTTCGGTTTTTGCTGTTGTGCTGATGCGGGCGCAACCATCACGGCGGCGAGCGACGCCATCATGCCGAACCAGATGTACCTGCGCCGATTCATCATCGATCTCCTGCAGAGGGGCTGATCGATCGGACCTCGTGGTTTGCGGGCGCCGAAGCGCGGGCGCCCGAGATTCGTTCCCGCGTCGAACAACGCACTGCCGAATTCAGTTGCTGGACGGCGGATTCCTTAGCTTCTCCATGGCTTGCTCGACCGAGAACGAGCCGGGTCGTTGCCGCGGCGGAAACTGCTGGAAACTCATCAGGTGCTGCCCCACGATCGCCTGGGCCGGGACGAGCACAAAGGCGTGCTCGACGAACCACCTGACGTAATCGCCCGCTTCATGCTGGGCGCGCTCGAACGGGTCGGATCGGAGGTTGAACAGCGATGGCAAGCGAAGCTGGACCATCGGCTGCGCCCACACGTCAAACCCATGGGCCTTCTGTTCCATGAAGACGGCCTTCCATTGGTCGTAGCGAAGACCGGCCAAATTGCCGTCGTCGGTCCAGTAGAAGAATTCGCGGCGCTTGTTGGCGCCCTTGCGGGCGAGAAGGTCGCGCTGGTCGTAACCGTCGAGGTGGACCTTGAAGTTCTTGCCACCGGCATCGTAGCCCACCAACAGCTTTGTCTTGATGTCGGGCTCGCCCGCCGCCGCGACCAGCGTCGTCGCCCAGTCCTCTGCCGAAAACACGTCGTTGATCTCGGTTCGCGGAGGCACCAGCCCGGGCCAGCGCACCATCGCCGGAACGCGATAGCCGCCTTCCCAGTTGGTGTTCTTTTCGCCCTTGAATGGTGTGGTTCCGCCGTCGGGCCATGAGAATGTCTCGGCGCCATTGTCGGTCGTGTAGATGACGATCGTGTTGTTGGCGATGCCGAGATCGTCGAGTTTTTTCAGCAACTGTCCGACTTGGCCGTCATGCTCCACCATGCCGTCGGGATAGATACCAAGGCCGGTTTTCCCTTGGGATTCGGCCTTGAGACGCGTCCAGATATGCATCCGGCTCGAGTTGAACCACACGAAGAAGGGCTTCTTGTCTCGATTTGCGCGGTCGATGAAATCAACTGATGCGCCAAGGAACTCCTCGTCGACTGTCTCCATGCGCTTCTTGGTGAGCGGCCCGGTATCCTCGCACTTCTGTTTGCCCCATGGGCCGAAGCGCGGATCATCGCCTGGCGTGTCGACGGTTGTCGCCACACATTTCATGACGCCGCGCGGACCAAACTGCGCCCTGAACGCCGGGTTCTTCGGGTAGTCCGGATGCTCCGGCTCATCCTCGGCATTCAAGTGATAGAGGTTGCCGAAGAATTCGTCGAAGCCATGAACCGTGGGCAGGAATTCGTTGCGATCCCCGAGATGGTTTTTGCCGAACTGCCCGGTCGCATAGCCCTGCGGCTTGAGCAGGTCGGCAATGGTCGGATCCTTTCCAGACAGGCCTTCCTTCGCTCCCGGCAGGCCGACTTTCAAGAGTCCGGTCCGCAATGGACTCTGGCCAGTGATGAACGCCGCGCGCCCAGCGGTGCAGGATTGCTGCCCGTAATAGTCGGTGAAGATCGCGCCTTCATTCGCAATGCGGTCGATGTTGGGCGTGCGGTAGCCCATCATGCCACGATTGTAAGCGCTGATGTTCCAATAACCGACGTCATCGCCCATGATGACAAGAATGTTGGGCTTCTGTTGTTGTTGGGCAGAAAGCGGCGTGACCAATGCTGCCGCCGTTGCGACTGAGGTAACCAGACCGAGGCATGCGCGTCTAAAGATGCTCATGATCAAGTTCCTCGTTCTATTTTCTGCTGGTTGAACAGACCCGGCGCGCCGCTTCATTGGTGGTTGTTCGCGGAGCGAGGGAGTTGATCGACGGGCGCCACAACAGGACGCCCGCCGAGTTGGCGTCGTACAGCTAGTCGCTGCGACCGGCAGTTTTGGCCTGCTTGATCTGTTGCAACACCTGGTCGAGGTTGTAGCTCGCCGGGTCCTGAAGCGGCGGGTACGCAGTATAGGTCTCGAGTTCCTTCAGCCACAGCGCCTGGCCGATGGGCAGCATGTTCCAATCGTAGACGTAGGCTGTAGAAGCGGAGCCGATTGTGCCGCCCATGCCCATGAGCGTCTTGTATTGTGAACCGATCGAGGTCTCGAACGGGTCCCGCTTGATATTGACGACCTGGGCCCAGTGATAGGGAAGCGCTCCGGCAATAAAGCCCGCCGGGTTGTCGGACACCATCGTGAAGTAGATCTTCCAGTTCTTGTAGCGGACCGCCGACGGATCCTTGCCCGAATAGTAGAAGAACGTGTCGCGCGCCGATTTTTCCGAACGCCCGGAAAGGTATTCGGTTTGATCGACGCCATCGAGCGTCGTCTTCACGATGCCGGGATATTGGCCGGCCTCGATGCGGCTCTTCAACGCGTTTCCCTTTGCGCCGCCGCCGATGTTGACAAACGTGGGCAGCCAGTCGAGCGCCGCGAACATTTCGTTCTTGATGGTACCGGGCTTGATGACGCCCGGCCAGCGAACGACCGCCGGAGCGCGCATGCCGCCTTCCCAGGTGCTCAGCTTGCCGCCCTTGAACGGAGTGGTGCCGCCGTCCGGAAAGGTGATGGTTTCGGCGCCGTTGTCGGTCGTGAACACGATGATCGTGTTGTCGAGCTGACCCATGTCCTGGAGCTTCTTCAGCACGTAGCCGATGTTGTCATCCATCTGCTTCATGCCGGCTTCGTTGAGGCCCCAATCCTTGCCGCCCGCCTCGCCGATCATGGCCGCGTACTTGTCATTCAGCACGGTGGTGATGTGCATGCGCGCCGGGTTGTACCAGACGAAGAAAGGCTTGCCCGTCGTCTTCGGGTCGTTGCGATCGAGGAAGTCGATGACCTTGGCCGAGATTTCCTCGTCGACACCCTTCGATCGCTCGAGCGTCAGCGGGCCCTGATCGACGCACTGCTGAGTCCTGCCCGTACCGTCCGACTTGCACGACAGGATGTTGCGCGGAGGCGTCAGGCATATCGTCGTTTTCGGATCGACCGCGCCCGGTACCTCCGGGATGCCGGGGATCGGCGTATTCTTGCATGGCGGGGCAACCGTCTGCTGGGTGGGGGTCTTGTTGATGTCCGGGAAGCTCACGCCCTGCATCGCGTCGAGGTGATACAGGTAGCCCCAGTATTCCTGGAAACCATGCGCGGTTGGCAGCGCGTCGGTGTGGTCGCCGAGATGGTTCTTGCCGAACTCGCCCGTGTTGTAGCCGAGATCGAGCAGGAACTTGGCGATCGCCGGTGTGCCGGGCCGCAGATAGGACGGGCTGCCGGGCAGTTGTGGAGGAATCATGCCGGTGCGCAGCGGATGCATGCCGGTGAAGAAGGCGTTCCGGCCTGCGGTGCAGCTCTGCTCGGCATAGTAATGCGTGAATATCGCGCCTTCATTGCCGATGCGATCGATGTTGGGCGTCTCTCCGACCATCAGGCCGCGATGGTAGATGCTCGGCTGGTAGAGGCCGATGTCATCACCCATGATGAAGAGGATGTTGGGTTTCTGTTGCTGCGCCATCGCCGGCGTGCTGACCAGTCCGGACAGTGGCATCAACATCGATGCGCCCAACAAGGCGGCGCAGGATCGCCTGAGACAACCGGACACCTTGCTTGGCGGTGTTGCGGCAGAAGGCGGCTTGTCATTGAATATGGAATCCAGCATGACGTCGCTCCCTTTTTATGATGCGTCAGTGGCTCCTCGCCTGATGCATCGAAATCCGAGGTGACTGGTGGAAGTATCGACCGGCTCCGCATGACGCGCTGCCGGCCGGTAGCGTCGGCAGTAGTTCGGCGCGCACAAATGCGAGCCGCCTTTGATGACCTTTCTTGGAATTTTCACATTGGTGGTTCTGGGGTCGTAGCTGTCGGCCTCGCCGCCGCCGCGCGGGTTCTCCGGAATGCAGCAAGCCTTCGGAGCATCTGCCTGATGCTTTGGCGAATACCAGTCGGCCGTCCATTCCCAGACGTTGCCGATCATGTCGTTGAGGCCATACCCATTCGGCGGGAATGCGGTGACCGGTGAAGTGCGCTCGAAGCCGTCGGCATTGACGTTCTGCCGCGGAAACTCACCCTGCCAGGTATTGGCCATGTGCCGGTCGTGCGGTGTGAATTCATCGCCCCAGGCAAATTCGGCACCATCGAGCCCGCCGCGCGCGGCAAATTCCCATTCCGCTTCGGTCGGCAAATCCTTGCCGGCCCATTTCGCGTAGGCGAGCGCATCGCTGAAGGCGACATGCACAACGGGGTGATTGTCCAATGCATGAATGTTGCTTTTGGGTCCGTAGGGATGCCGCCAGTCCGCCCCCTTGGCGAACGTCCACCACTGGCTGAAGTCGCGGAGGTTGACCGGATGGTTGGGTGGCAAGAACATCAGCGAGCCCGCATAGACCATGTGCGGGAGCATTCCAGGATAATCCTTCGGATCAGGCGTGATCTCGGCAACGGTGACGTGCCTGGTCGCCCTTACGAATTCCCTGAATTGCCGGTTCGTCACCGGATAGCGGTCCATCCAAAAACCGTCCACGGTGACGCGGTGCGCCGGAGCTTCTTCGGGATAATGCTCGTCCGAGCCCATGCGGAAAGTGCCGCCGGGTATCCAGATCATCCCTTCGGCCTGCGAGCGGGCGTCACCGCCCGGGATATCAGTCTTGAATGTGGTTGCGGGAAGCGTTGTCATTTCAAGCGCTGCCTCCGGTCGATCGCCGAAAAATTGCGATCTAGCGGGGGACACGCTACGCAGGAGCCCTGTCGCAGGCTATTGGACCGTGGTCCAACATCGGGCAGTCCAGCTGGCGTCACAGGGACGGACCTTGCGGCGCCTTCTCGCACGGATTGTATTTGGGGGGCTGTTTCCGTCGGGCGAAGAAATCCCCTTTGATTTTGCTAGCAAAATCCCCAAGGGGCGAGGGGGATACGTCCGCAAAAGCGTGGTAAGGTTGCGGGGCCGCAACGCGGAGTCGTGCGGTCCTACGCTGTTTGAGAATTTGTTGTGTATCGTAGCGTTTTGAGTGGCGGCCTTTTCCAATATGACAGGCACGCGCATTGTCGGGTTGAGCATCGGACTCCTTCTCTTGCTCGCGGGGGAAGCCCGCGCTGCGGAGCGGATGCGTGTCCTTATGCTTCACGCCTTCAACTACTCATTTCCCGCCACCAGCGTCATCGCGGAGGCCGCTCGAAAGCGGCTGGTCGAGCATTCGAATTCAGTTGAGATCGATGCGGAATTTCTCGACCTGGCTCGAAATGCCGACGAGGCCCATTCGCTGCGAACGGCAACGTTTATTCGCGACAAGTACGGGAAGCATCCGCCGGATTTGATGATCACGCTCGGCAGCAACGCGTTACCATTTGTCGTCAAGCACCGGGACCTGCTTCCCGATGTCCCGGTCGTCTTTGCATCCATTTCGCCACAGACCTATGCCGCGTTGCAATTGTCACCGAGGACGACCGGGATCATCACTGCGTTCGATCTCGCGAAGACGCTCTCGCTCGCGGAGCGGCTCCAGCCGGAGGCTCGCCGTCTGTTCGTCGTCGCGGGGAGCGGCGAGACGGATCGCCGTTGGCAACCGCTAGCCCGCAAGATGATCGAGGAGCACGGCCGAAAATTCGAGACGACGTTCCTGTTCGAGCTTCCTTATTCAGAGCTTGTCGCCAAACTATCCAAGATACCCAGCGATGCGATTGTGATCGTTCTCACTGTTTTTGCCGATAGCGAAGGAAAAACCTTTGTTCCGGCACAGGTCGCGGCCGAATTGTCCGCGCTGTCGCCCGCACCGGTTTATGGGCCCTACGATACGTTTGTCGGAAGGGGCGCCGTCGGCGGCTTTGTTGAGACTTTCGAATCGATCGGCACTGCGGCGGCAGACATGGCGATCGAAATTCTGCAGGGCAGGGATCCAGCTACGCTCGCGCCCCGAACCAACCCAGCGCAGCACTATCGCGTCGATTATCGCGCGATGCAACGCTGGGGCCTCAGCGAAAAGAATCTGCCTGCCGACACTCAAGTTTTGTTCAAAAGTCCGACGATCTGGAATCAGTATCGCGGCACTGTTCTTGCTGCGCTCTTCATCGTCGGCCTGCAAACGATACTCGTGGCGGCCTTGCTGTTTCAGCGGCGCAGAGGACGGCGAGTAGAGAATCTCCTTAAAGACAGCGAGGAGCGAATGACCTTTGCAGCCGCGGCTGCAAATATCGGACTATGGCAGGTTGACCGGAAGACGGGCGAATTGTGGGTCACCGAGCATTGCAGGGCGCTGTTCAGACTCGCCAGCGATGCGCCGCTAACCCGAGAGGCCCTCCTGTCAGCTGTTCACCCGGACGATCTCGAAATCGCTAAAGCTGCGATGCGCGGCCCCTCTAAAACAGAGCAATCTACCGTCAGGGATGTGCGAATTGTCTTGCCGAGCGGTGAGGTGCGTTGGATCCGCATGCGCGCCCGTTCCTATCCGGAGGGTAACGGCGAGTCAAAACAACAAGGGGGCATTTTCGTCGACATCACCGAACAGAAGTCGGCCGAGGCTGAGACCGCACTGCAACGTCTGGAAATCGAGCATCTGATGCGGGTTTCCGTGCTCGGCGAACTTTCCGGCTCTATTGCGCACGAAGTTAACCAGCCGCTCACCGCGATCCTGTCGAATGCGCAAGCGGCCCTCCATCTCCTGGCGCAGAATTCGCCGGATCTTGTCGAAGTTCGCGATGCACTTCAGGATATTGTTCATGAGGACAATCGCGCCGGCGAGGTCATCCATCGTCTCCGCAGTCTTCTGAAAAAGGGCGAGCGGAAGGCGGAAAGCGTCAACATCAATGACCTTGTCAGATCGACTGTCAGCCTGCTGCACAGCGAGCTGATTGGCCGCGATATCAGCCTCAAGCTTGATCTGGATCATGCTCCGTTTTTCACACGCGGCGATTCTGTGCAGCTGCAGCAAGTGCTGCTCAATCTTGTCATGAATGCAATGGACGCCATGGCCTCGACCCCGGTAGCGCAGCGGTCTATCCTGATCTCGACCGGTGGTCCTCAGGCCGGGATGGTGGACGTTCTCGTAAAGGATCGTGGACACGGCATTCGTCCCAAGGAAAATGGACGGCTGTTCGAGCCTTTCTACACCACCAAGAGCCATGGCCTTGGTCTGGGTCTGCCGCTGTGTTCGACGATCATACAGGCCCATCACGGAAGGCTGACCCTGGTCAACGATGAGCGCGGCGGCGCCATCGCGAAATTTTCGCTGCCTGTCCAACAGCCGATCTTCGGTACCGCATGACGGACAACTTCACAGTTTACCTCGTTGACGATGACCCGGGAGTACTCAAGGGGCTGTCGCGACTCCTCCGCGCCAGAGGATATGAGGTCAAAGCGTATTCCTCCCCCCGGGTATTCCTCGATGAGCATGATACGGCGGTTCCCGGCTGCGCCGTGCTGGATGTTTCGATGCCCGGTCTGGATGGTTTGGAGATTCAGCGCGTGCTGACCGCCGCTGGGGGCTTTCATCGTCCCGTGGTGTTCGTCACTGGCAAAGGTGACATTCCCACCAGCGTACGTGCCATGAAAGCAGGCGCAGTCGATTTCTTGACCAAGCCGGTAAAGGAACATGATTTAATCGAAGCACTGTCCCGGGCTGAAGCCAGGGACACCAAGTCGCGCAGGATTCAATCCGAACTGGAAACGATGCAGGCGAAACTGAAGAGACTTACGCCGCGCGAACACGAGGTTCTTACACATGTCGTGGCGGGACGA
The DNA here is from genome assembly GCF_018596315.1 of Bradyrhizobium sp. SRL28. Lineage (GTDB taxonomy): Bacteria > Pseudomonadota > Alphaproteobacteria > Rhizobiales > Xanthobacteraceae > Bradyrhizobium. The sequence continues at coordinate 26,644 of NZ_JAHEAG010000040.1, forward strand.
CTCAACAAGCAGATTGCCGGCGAACTGGGTACGGTCGAAAAGACCATCAAGGTTCATCGTAGCCGGATGATGGAGAAACTTGGCATTCGAACTGTCGCCGACCTCGTTCGCATGGCTGAGAAGCTCGAAATTTCGAAATAGGAAACCGAGCCTGTTGGCCCAAGGGCCAACTCGACAGGCTTGCAGCACAGCGGCAATGATCTTTCATGGCGGACCCTTCCCCATGGATTGCCGTTGTGGACGATGATCCGGCTGTGCTCAAGGCTTTGAGCCGGTTACTGCGCTCGCACTCTTTTCGTGCTCAGAGTTTCGGATCGGGACGGGAGTTTCTCGCGGCGTTGCCAGATGGTCTTCCGATATGCCTGATTGTCGATCTCCAGATGCCTGAGATGGACGGCTTGGAGCTTCAACAGCATCTCGTCAGCAACGGAATAGAAATTCCGACAATTCTCATCTCCGCACATGGCGATGCTGCGTCACGATCGGATGAAGGCACGTTTGTAGCCAGCCTCCGGAAACCTTTGCAGGAGGACATCTTGTTCTCGGCTATCGACAAAGCAATCGGCCGTGCGGGGGAGTGCCAGGTAGCCACCAAGTAGCCGCCCCTGCGGGCAGAGGCCGCTCCATGCGGGGCTGGTCAGCGCTCGAGGCGCCAGGAGCCATTACAGACGAGCCATTCCAGACTTCGCCTGGCGGATGTAGCTATTGGACGCTGGCGCCGCGATGCAGGTCGGCTTCGATCTGGAGCTTGGTCCCGCCGCCGAACCGCGCGCGATAGACCTGCAGGTTCTCCATGATGCGCTGCACGTAGTTCCGCGTCTCGGAGAACGGGATCTGCTCGACCCAATCGACCGCGTCGACCTTGGGGTCACGCGGATCGCCGTAACGTTCGATCCATTTCTTGACGCTGCCGCGACCGGCATTGTAGCCGGCAAAGGTCAGGATGTAGGAGCCGCGGTAATCCTCGAGCAACCCGCCAAGCTCTGCCGCGCCAAGCATGGCGTTGTAGACCGAGTCGGTCTTCATCCGGTTGAGGTCGAAGCTAACGCCGGCCCGTTTGCAGACATAGCGTCCGGCGTCCGGCGTCACCTGCATCAGCCCGTAGGCCTGGGCCGGCGAGACCACCGCCGGATTGAAGGCGCTTTCCTGCCGCGCGATCGAATAGATGACGCTTGGCTCGACCTCGGGACCGATCTGTTTGAACGACGGGATGCCCGTGACGGGATAGGCGTAATGATCGAACGGCAGGCCGCGGTTGAGCGCGGCCTTGCCGAGCAGCAGCATGCCGCGGGCGTCGCTGTGGCGCGCGGTGAGCTCGCCGAGGCCCGTCAGGGCATCGGGATCGCCATTCTCGCCCATGTCGCCGAAAATCGGGAGCGCAAGCTCGCGCTCGTCGAGCTCGTAGAGCAATTGCACGGCGCGGACGATCTCCAGCCGCTCCGATCCGCGCCCTCGGGGGGCGCCGTTCAATTCGAGCTGCGGCAAGCCGAGCTTGGCGCGCGCCAATTGGCCGTAATAGCTGGTCGATTGCTCGGCCGCCCGGCCAAAGGCGGCGCGGGCTTCCTGCGTGCGGCCCGCGGCTTCCGCCGCGCGGCCCTGCCAATAACCGGCGCGCGCAAGCGCGGTCGGGTTGGCGCTGCCGACACCGATGCGCGCGAAGTGCTGGGCGGCGACCGCCGGATCTTTCAGGAACCGCAGTGCAATCCAGCCCGCGGTGAATTCCTGCTCGGTCTTGTAGATGTCGCGGGAGGGAAGTGCTGCGTCGCGCGCAATCAGGTAGGCGGTGCGGTGTTCGCCAACGTCCAGCATCTTGCGCGACAAGAGGCGCCGCTCGATCCACCATTCGTTGAGATTGTGCAGACGGTTCGGATCTTTCGGCACCGTCAGCATGAGCTGTGCGGCCTCGTTGAACTTCTCTTCGCGGCGCAGCCACTGGATCCTGGCGAACATGTAGCCGGGATCGTTGTGCAGTTCCCGCGGCACCGCCTCGAGCAGCGTCTTGAGGTTGGAGGATTTCTTGTTGGCCGCAATGCGCGCCTTGCCCAGCGCGACATGGCCTGCACCGAGGCGTTTGGCGGCGCGCATGCCGCCGGCTTCCTGCTCGGTGCCGTAAAGCAGCGAATCCATCCGTGCCTTGTGGTCGCCCGCGGTCAGCAACGCGCCGAACATATCGAGCGCCGCGGTCTCGGTGTCTTCCGACATGCCATCATGGCGCCAGGCCTCGCGGACCAGCCGTTCGGCATTGGTGCGATCGCCGCGCGCGAGCATGGCCTTGGCCAGCGCGAACTTGCCCTTGGCCGAAATCGGCGATTCGTTTCCGAACCACGACCACACCGTGGCGTCGTCGCGGCGGTCGTCCCAAAGGGCGGCCTCGATGCGCCGGCGCAGGAAGGTCTGCGACGGCCAGCTCGGATTGGCCGAAACAAACGCACGGTAGCGCTCGACGGAGGCGCCATTATTGTCGCTGCGCAGGATCAGCCATTCCGCAAGCTTGCGGGCGACCGGATCCGATATCGTGGCCTGCGCCTGGCTTGCATCCCCAGGCTTCTGCTTGCGCACCAGCTCGATGACGTTTTCGAGCGCATCCTTGTCGGCCTGGGACGTCGAGGACGTCGCGGCTACGGCAGCCTGCGGCACGCTCTTGCGCGGATTGGGCAGGGCCGCATGCTGGCGCGTCGCAGGCGCGAGAACTGGCGGCGCTGGAGCAGGCGCGGTCGGAGCTGCGGCGGCATGGGCGGCCGGCGCGGTATGGGGAGTGGCTAAAGGCTTGGGGATCGCGGTGCGAGAAACCGGCCGCGGCTTCGGCAGGGGAACTTTGGACTTGGCCCAGGCATCCAAGGGGAAAGCCGCCAGTCCAAGGGCCAGCGCCAGGCTTGTGGCCAGAGCGGTCGATCGCAATGCGGCGGCGCGGGCGGAAGGGATCACGGCTTTCCTCTGCGGCGGCGAATCATTCAATCGCTCCAGCCTTAGGTCTATGATTGAATATGTGGACAAAATGCTAAAACGTCGCGGCCGGACCTGTTTGCGCCATCACCGCGGCAAAATCGCGGCTATAGCCCTTCCAAGGAAGGCGGTTCGGTCAGCCTGAGAAAGGGCGTCGAAACAAAGCACTAGCGCCATACCGTACAGCCCTTTCGCCTGATCGTCAGACCCGATATGAATTCAAATCCAGTTTCGGTCGTGCCGTTTCTTAAGCGTTGGAGGAAGTCCATGGCAGCCAAGACAAAGTTCCGGGGATCGTTCACCGCCTTGGTCACGCCATTCAAGAACGGCTCGGTCGACGAGGCCGCCTTCCGCGGCCTGGTGAGCTGGCAGATCGAGCAGGGGTCACACGGTCTCGTTCCCGTGGGTACCACCGGCGAAAGCCCGACGCTGAGCCATGCCGAGCATCATCGGGTGGTCGAGATGTGCATCGATGAGGCGAACGGACGCGTGCCTGTCATCGCCGGCGCGGGCTCGAACTCAACGCGGGAAGCCGTCGACCTTGCTGTTCACGCCGAGAAGGCCGGTGCCGATGCCGTGCTGGTGGTGACGCCGTACTACAACAAGCCGACCCAGGAAGGGATGTATCAGCACTTCAAGGCGGTGAATGACGCGATCGGGATCCCGATCATCATTTACAACATCCCGCCGCGCTCCGTCGTCGATATGTCGGTCGAGACCATGACCCGGCTGTTCGAGTTGAAGAACATCGCCGGCGTCAAGGACGCCACCGCCAATCTTGCCCGGGTGTCGCAGCAACGCCATGCGATGGGGCCGGATTTCATCCAGCTGTCCGGCGAAGACATGACCGCACTGGCCTATATGGCGGCGGGAGGACATGGTTGCATTTCGGTGGTCGCCAACGTGGCGCCGAAGCTGTGTGCCGAGCTGATGTCGGCTGTTATGCAGGGTGATTACGTTACCGGACTGAAGATCCAGGACCGCCTGACGCCGCTGCATGATGCCGTCTTCAAGGAGCCCGGCCTCGCGGGAGCCAAGCATGGCCTCAAACTGCTGGGGTGGCTCGAAGAAGAAGTGCGCCTGCCGTTGATGAACGTGACGCCGCCAACCGGCAAGGTGATCCGCGACGCTATGGTGCATGCCGGCCTGATCAACTGAGGGCGGCGACTTGCTTCGCCTGACGAACGAAGAGGGGAAGCCAAGATGCTGAAGGAATTCCGCGAATTCGCGATGAAGGGTAACGTCGTCGACCTCGCCGTCGGCGTCATCATCGGTGCGGCCTTCGGCGCGATCGTAACCTCGCTGGTCGGTGACGTGATCATGCCGATCATCGGCGCAATCACCGGCGGTCTCGATTTCTCCAATTATTTCACGGGATTATCGAAGTCGGTGACGGCGACCAACCTGGCCGACGCCAAAAAGCAGGGCGCCGTACTGGCTTGGGGCAGTTTCCTGACGCTGACACTGAACTTCCTCATCATCGCTTTCGTGCTGTTTCTGGTCATTCGCGCCATGAACCAGCTAAAGCGCAAGGACGAGGCGGCACCCGCGGCGCCGCCGAAGCCGACGCCGGAAGTGGAACTGCTGACCGAGATCCGAGATCTCCTCAAGAAGGGCTAACGTGGCCGAGAAGAACGAGCGCCCGATCAAGGTTGTCGCCGAAAACCGCAAGGCGCGATTCAACTACGCGATCGAGGACACCATCGAAACCGGCATTGCGCTGACCGGCACGGAAGTGAAGTCGATCCGCAACGGCAAGACAACGATTGCCGAATCCTATGCGGATTCCAAGGACGGCGAGATCTGGCTGATCAACGCCAATATTCCGGAATATCTGCAGGCCAACCGCTTCAACCATGAGCCGAAACGGCCTCGCAAGCTGCTGCTGCATCGAAAGCAGATCAACAAGCTGATGGGCGCGGTCGACCGCGAAGGCATGACGCTGATTCCGCTAAAGCTCTATTTCAACGAGCGCGGCCGCGCCAAGCTCTTGCTGGCGATCGCCAAGGGCAAGAAGCTGCACGACAAGCGCGAGACCGAAAAGAAACGCGACTGGGGCCGGGAAAAAGGCCGCCTGATGCGGGCGCGGGGATGATCGGCTTACCCATGTCTGTCCGTCATTGCGAGGAGCGTAGCGACGAAGCAATCCATTGTGCTGCAAGGAAGTGTGGATTGCTTCGCGGAGCCTGTCATCGGGCGGCACTTTGCGCCGACCCGTTGGCTCGCAATGACGGCCGATGGAGAATGTGTCCATGAACCAGAAGAACCTGCTCGAAGTCGACTGGAGCAAGATCCCGGCGCCGGAGGACGACGGCGCGGCGGCGCATCTGGCTGGCATGATGATCCCGCCGGTCACGCTGCTCGCCACTGACGACAGTTCGGTGACGCTATCAGCGCTTGCGGGCCGCACGGTGGTGTTCGCCTATCCCCGCACCGGGGAGCCCGGCAAGATCAGCCTGGTCGATGACTGGGACATGATCCCCGGCGCCCGCGGTTGCACGCCGCAAACCTGCTCGTTCCGTGACCTGTTCGCGGAGCTGAAGGCCGCCGGCGCGAACCATGTGTTCGGCCTCTCGACGCAGGACAACGTCTACCAGACCGAGATGGCGTCACGGCTGCATCTGCCGTTCCCGGTCCTGTCGGACGAAAAGCTGGCGCTGACCCGCGCCCTGAAGCTGCCGACCATGCAGGTGGCCGGACTGACGCTGATCAAGCGGCTGGCGCTGATCGTCGATGCCGGCCGTATCACTCACGTCTTCTATCCGGTGTTTCCGCCCGACCGGAATGCCGCCGACGTGCTGGCGTGGCTGAGGGAAAATCCGGCTTGAGTTGTTGATGTGTAGGGTGGGCAAAGCGCAGCGTGCCCACCATTCAGATCACCGCAGATATTGGTGGGCACGCTGCGCTTTGCCCACCCTACGAAGCTACGAATCCAGATCCGCGCGTACCTTTGCAAACACGTTGCGAAACATCTCCGGCGTCAGTACCCGCGTATTCGTATTGTAGCGCGAGCAGTGATAGCTGTCGTAAAGCCTGACGGCGCCCGCGCCATGCACGGCGCCGTGCGCAAAGGGGGCGGCGGCATTGCGCAGCCCGAGCGCCTTCAATGTCGATTCATGGGCGATCCGCCCGAGCGCCACGATCGCGCGAAGCTTCGGCATGGTCGCGATCGTCTTCACCAGGAATTGCCGGCAGGTGTTGATCTCGGCAGGCAACGGCTTGTTCTGCGGCGGCACGCAGCGCACCGCGTTGCTGATCCGGCAACCGACCAGCTTCAGCCCGTCGTCGGGACGTGCCTGGTAGACGCCTTTGGCGAATCCGTATTCGAGCAGGGTCGCATACAGCAGGTCGCCGGCGTAGTCGCCGGTGAACGGGCGTCCGGTGCGGTTGGCGCCCTGCATGCCGGGCGCCAGCCCGACAATCAAGAGCTGCGCGTTGGCATCACCGAATGAAGCGACCGGCGCATTGTGCCAATCCGGCTCTTTCGCGCGCGCCTGAACGCGAAATTCGGCGAGCCTCGGGCAGAGCGGGCAATTGCGGCCGGGTTCGAAAGAAGCAGGGGCGGGGAGACTAGCCATGTTTCCAAAGCGTTTTCGAGCGAAAGCCGGCCGCGGACCTGGATCCGGGATCGAGGCCGGGTCGCGTCGACTACGCGTGCCAAACAAAAAGCCCCGGTTCTGTTTCAATCAGAACCGAGGCTCTAGCAGCGTACTCGCTCATTCTCAATCGTCGAATTCGTCGTCACCGCCCCGCGGGGCCACAGTGGTGGCGCGCTGCAGGAATTGAGGGGCGTGATGGCGTGGCTCGCGCGGGGCAGGCCGTTCGGAGGGATCGCGGCCGAGCTTGGATTGCAGCTCGACGAGGTCGGTGAAGACGTCGGCCTGGCGGCGGAGTTCGTCGGCGATCATCGGCGGTTGGCTCGAAATGGTCGAAACTACCGTGACGCGAACACCCCGACGTTGCACCGCCTCCACCAGCGAGCGGAAATCGCCGTCGCCCGAGAATAGCACGATCTGATCGACATGCTCGGCGAGTTCCATGGCATCGACGGCGAGTTCGATGTCCATGTTGCCCTTCACCTTGCGTCGGCCGGAAGCGTCGATGAATTCCTTCGTCGCCTTGGTAACTACGGTGTAGCCGTTGTAGTCGAGCCAGTCGATCAGCGGACGGATCGAGGAGTATTCCTGATCCTCGATGATCGCCGTGTAGTAGAACGCACGCAACAGCGTCCCTCGGCTCTGAAATTCCTTGAGAAGGCGTTTGTAATCGATGTCGAAGCCGAGCGTCTTGGCCGTTGCGTAGAGGTTGGCGCCGTCGATGAATAGCGCAATCTTGTTGGAAGCGGGTGACATCAAATGGTTCTCACGTTGTTGTTAGCTTTTCTAGCGCAGCGGTCGGCGTCCGCGCGCACTTTCCAGTTCGGTTGCCTAAAGTTCGGTGAATCGTGCCCCACGACAGTCACCACTGCAATTATGGTGAGGCGAGGGCGAAAAACCTAGACTTTTGACAGTGCAATGAAGAGATTTACTTGTCCTGTACGGCAACCTCGCCGCGTCTGGACGCTCCGGCCGTTCTGGCCCCGAAGCTGGGGTATCAGAGCCCATAAGGAAGGCAAATCACAAATTTAGTCTTGCGAAATAGCCTCTGCCGCTATAACTAGCCCCCAATACCGACATATTTGGCCCCAAATAACGGAGCGACAGTCTATGGCGCGTGTCACCGTGGAAGATTGCATTGATAAGGTCGACAACCGGTTCGACCTGGTGTTGCTGGCGGCGCATCGCGCCCGTATGATCTCATCCGGCTCACAACTCACGGTTGATCGCGATAATGACAAGAACCCGGTCGTTTCGCTCCGGGAAATCGCCGATTCCACTATTTCCCCGGAAGACCTGCGCGAGGAACTGGTTCATTCCCTGCAGAAATTCGTCGAGGTCGACGAGCCAGAGCCTGATACCGTGCCTTTGATCGGCTCGGCCGGTGCCAGCGTCGATGCCGACGACACCGAGGTCGCGGTCGAGCGCATGACCGAGGAAGAGCTCCTCAAGGGTCTGGAAGGCCTGGCGCCGCCCGAAGAGCAGCCCGAAGAAGACGAGTAATCCGGAACATTCCGGGCCGTCCCCAACTCCCCGATCTTCCAAAGGCCCGGACATCCGTCCGGGCCTTTGCTTTTGTTGACATTTTTGCGGTTACAATGCGTCCTTGGCGGGCGCGGCCGAAATCGGCTGACTCGCCTGTCCGGCGGGTCACCGGGTTGGGCGTTGAATGGCCGCTGGCCCAAGCGAAATTGAACCGTTTCGCGGCCCGAACGGCGTGCATCGCCGTTCGAAAACGCATTAGATACGTAAACGGTGGGACCCGTCCGGGTCTGGTGGAAGAAGGCAGTGATGTGATGGCGTATTGGCGCCGCAGCTCCCGGCAAATGCAGGCCGCGACCGGTCAGGTCGCGGTCGCGCCGACGTCGCCTGTGACGGAAAAGCCCAAATCGCGCTCACGCATGATGCGGCAATACGATCTGGTCGAGCGCGTCAGGACGTACAATCCCGATACCAACGAAGACCTGCTGAATCGCGCCTATGTCTACGCCATGAAGGCGCACGGCACCCAAACGCGCGCGTCCGGCGATCCCTATTTCTCGCATCCGCTCGAAGTCGCGGCGATCCTGACCAACCTCAAGCTCGACGACGCCACCATCGTAGCTGCCCTGCTGCACGACACCATCGAGGATACCGAGGCGACGCGCGCCGAGATCGACAATATATTCGGTCACGAGATCGGCGTGCTGGTGGAGGGGCTCACCAAGCTGAAACGGCTGGAGCTGGTCTCGCGCGAAGCCAAGCAGGCCGAGAACCTGCGCAAGCTGCTGCTTGCGATCGCCGATGACGTTCGCGTGCTGCTGATCAAGCTCGCCGATCGCCTGCACAATATGCGCACGCTGGAATTCGTGCCGCACGCCTCGCGCCGCCGCATCGCCGAGGAGACGCTGGACATCTATGCGCCGCTCGCCGGCCGCATGGGCATGCAGGAGATGCGGGAAGAGCTCGAGGATCTCTCGTTCCATACGCTCGATCCGGAAGCCTATGCCGTGGTGATGCAGCGGCTCGATGCGCTCGCCGACCGCAACCGCAACCTGATCGGCGAGATCGAAAGCCAGCTATCCAAGAAGATGCAGAAGCACGGCATCACCGCGCGCGTCTACGGCCGCCGCAAGCAGCCGTTTTCGATCTGGACCAAGATGGAGCGCAAATCGGTCGGCTTCGAGCAGCTTTCCGACATCTACGGATTCCGCGTCGTGATGCCGGATGTCGAATCCTGCTACGCCGCGCTCGGCGTCGTGCACACCACCTGGCCGGTGGTGCCGGGCCGCTTCAAGGACTACATCTCGACGCCGAAGCAGAACGACTACCGTTCGCTCCACACCACCGTGATCGGTCCCGGCAACCAGCGCGTCGAGCTGCAGATCCGCACCGAGGAAATGAACCAGATCGCCGAGTTCGGCATCGCCGCGCACGCGTTCTACAAGGAAGGCATGGGCTCGCCGACCGAGCGGCTCGAGCACGAATCCAACGCCTTTGCCTGGCTGCGCCACACCGTCGGCATCCTGTCCGAAAGCGCCAATCCGGAAGAGTTTCTGGAGCACACCAAGCTGGAGCTGTTCCACGACCAGGTGTTCTGCTTCACGCCGAAGGGCAAGCTGATCGCGCTGCCGCGTCAGGCCAACGTGATCGACTTCGCCTATGCCGTGCACACCGATGTCGGCAACTCAGCCGTCGGTTGCAAGATCAACGGCAAGTTCGCGCCCTTGTCGTCCGAGCTGCAGAACGGCGACGAGGTCGAGGTCCTGACCTCGGTCGCCCAGTCGGCGCCGCCTTCGGCCTGGGAATCGCTTGCGGTCACCGGCAAGGCCCGGGCCGCGATCCGCCGCGCGACGCGTACAGCAGTGCGCGATCAATATGCAGGTCTGGGCCGCCGCATCGTCGACCGCCTGTTTGCCCGCGCCAAGATCGAATACGCCGACGACAAGCTGAAGGGCGCTCTTCCCCGGCTGGCGCGTGCCTCGATCGACGACGTGATGGCTTCGGTCGGGCGTGGCGAACTCAAGGCCTCCGACGTCGCCCGCGCCATGTATCCGGACTACAAGGAAGAGCGGATGGTGCGCTACGGGGCCAAAAAGAGCCTCGCGGTCAAACTGAAGCTGAAAGCGCCGCCGCATCCGGCGCGCAGCGCCTCCGTCATCCCGGTACGCGGCATCAATTCCGACCTGCCGGTGAAGTTCGCGCCGAACGGCGGCGCCGTGCCGGGCGACCGCATCGTCGGCATCGTCACACCGGGCGAGGGGATCACGATCTATCCGATCCAGTCGCCGGCGCTGAAGGACTTTGAGGAAGAGCCGGAGCGCTGGCTCGACGTCCGCTGGGATATCGATGAGACCATGCCGCAGCGTTTCCCGGCACGGATCCTGGTCCATAACGTCAACGAGCCCGGCAGCCTCGCCCAGGTCGCCACCGTGATCGCCGAGCATGACGGCAATATCGACAATATCAGCATGTCGCGCCGCTCGCCTGACTTTACCGAGCTGACCATCGATCTCGAGGTCTATGACCTCAAGCATCTCAGTGCAATTATCGCTCAATTGCGCGCCAAGGCCGTCGTCGCCAAGGTTGAGCGCGTCAACGGATAGGCGGTATCTTCATCTCGGGCTTGACCCGGCAATCCATCCTTCTCAATTAGATGGACGCGCCGGTCACGCCCGCGTGTGGCACTTTGTGCTAACGATGTCGCGTCAGATTGCCTGAGAGATCCGCAATGCCCGTTCCCCCGCTGCGCCTCGGTGTAAATGTCGATCACGTCGCGACCTTGCGCAATGCGCGGGGCGGCGAGCGGCCGGATCCGGTGCGCGCCGCACTGGCCGCGATCGAGGCCGGCGCCGACGGCATCACCGCGCATCTGCGGGAGGACCGCCGCCACATCCGCGACAGCGACATGGCCCGGCTCAAGGCCGAGATATCGAAGCCGCTGAATTTCGAGATGGCGGCAACCGAGGACATGCTGCGGATCTCGCTCGCCACCAAGCCGCATGCGGTATGCCTGGTGCCGGAACGGCGCGAGGAACTCACCACCGAAGGCGGGCTGGACGTGGTCGGCCAGCACAATGCGCTGGCTCCCTTCATCGCGCGGCTGAACGATGCCGGCGTCCGGGTGTCGCTGTTCATCTCGGCCGACCCGCAACAGATCGAGATGGCGGCAAGGTTGCGCGCGCCGGTCATCGAGATCCACACCGGCGGCTGGTGCGACGCCGTGGTCGACGGCCACACCGCAAAGGCCGAGGCGGAATGGCAGCGAATCGTGTCGGGCGCGGCCTTGGGACGGGCCGCGGGACTGGAGGTTCACGCCGGCCACGGCCTCGACTACCAGACCGCGGAGACGATTTCCGCGTTGCCCGAGATCGCCGAACTCAACATCGGCTACTTCATGATGGGGGAGGCGCTGTTCATAGGCCTTGGCGAGACCGTGCGGCAGATGCGCTCCGCGATGGACCGCGGCCGCCAGAAGATCGCGGGCTAGCCATGATCATCGGCATCGGCTCCGACCTGATCGACATCACAAGGGTTGCCAAGGTGATCGAGCGCCACGGCGACCGCTTCCTCGACCGCATCTTCACCGACGCCGAGCGCGCCAAGGCGGCGCGCCGCGCCAACAACGAAAAGATGGTGGTCGCGACCTACGCCAAGCGATTCGCCGCCAAGGAGGCCTGTTCCAAGGCGCTCGGCACCGGGATCCGGCGCGGCGTCTGGTGGCGGGACATGGGGGTGGTGAACCTGCCGGGCGGCCGTCCGACCATGAAACTCACCGGCGGCGCGCTGGCCCGGCTGGAGGCGCTGACGCCGGAGGGGCTCGAGGCGCGGATCGATCTGTCGATCACCGATGACTGGCCGCTGGCGCAGGCCTTCGTCATAATTTCGGCGGTCGTTCCCGGCAAATCTTGAACCGCGCAGGCGTTTGCGTCGGGGAAGCGGGACAAAACTAAAAAACATTGATTTATCAATGGATTATGAAGTTTTCACGAGGCGCTTGATTGCGCGCCCACCAACAACCGTCTAAAACGCCGAGCTACATGTTCGAGCCAGGGCCGATTCAGGTTAGCGCCGGAATTGGCCTTCAATATCAGTATCGAGACCATTTTCCTGACGCGAACGTACCAGGCGATTCGCGTGCGGAAAACGTTCTGCCACCGCGCGGGCAAAGGCCTGCGGGAATTGGGAAAGCGATGAGCGTGACCTCCAGCACAAAATCTGAAAGCGGCTTGGGTGAAACCATCCGCGTCGTCATCCACGCTCTCCTGATCGCGCTCGTGATCCGCACTTTCCTGTTCCAGCCGTTCAACATCCCCTCGGGATCGATGAAGGCGACGCTTCTGGTGGGCGATTACCTGTTCGTCTCGAAATATTCCTACGGCTATAGCCACTATTCCATTCCATTGTCGCCGCCGCTGTTCTCGGGCCGCATCTTCGGTTCGGAGCCGAGCCGGGGCGACATCGTGGTGTTCCGCCTGCCGAAGGACGACTCCACCGATTACATCAAGCGCGTGATCGGCCTGCCGGGCGACCGCATCCAGATGCGGGAAGGCCTGCTTTACATCAACGACAAGCCGATCAAGCGCGAGCGGCTTTCCGACTTCATCGGCGAGGACCCTTGCGGCTCGGACGCTACCGCGCGCGTGAAACGCTGGAAGGAAACGCTGCCGAACGGCGTCAGCTATGAATCGCTCGATTGCGTCGACAACGGCTTCTACGACAACACCAACATCTACATCGTTCCCGCCGGCCACTTCTTCATGATGGGTGACAACCGCGACAACTCGACGGACAGCCGTGTGCTGTCGGCGGTGGGCTACGTGCCGTTCGAGAACATCGTCGGCCGGGCGCAGATGATCTTCTTCTCCATTGCCGAGGGCGAACATGCCTGGATGTTCTGGCGCTGGCCGACCGCCGTGCGCTGGAATCGCCTATTCTCAATCGTGCGATGAACGACGAAACAGCGACCATTCCTGACACATCGACCTCGGGCGAGCCGGGCCAGCAGGCCGAAGCCGCCGGCGTCGCTGCGCCGAAAAAGAAGCGCGGCAAGGCCGGGGCCAAGGCGGCCGCTGCCGCGATCGAGGGGCGTATCGGCTACAAGTTTTCCGACCCCGCGCTGCTGACGACCGCCTTCACCCATGTCTCGGCCTTGAAGCCCGCCACGCGTCATCGCGCGGACAGCTATCAGCGGCTGGAATTCCTCGGCGATCACGTGCTCGGGCTGATCATCTCCGACATGCTGTATCGCGCCTATCCGCGGGCCGACGAGGGCGAATTGTCGAAACGGCTCGCCGATCTCGTGCGCAAGGAAAGTTGCGCCGACGTCGCCAAGTCACTTGGTCTGCTCGACGATATCAAGCTCGGCGCGGTCGGCGCGGGGGCGGGGGCGCGCCTGCGCAAATCCGTCCTCGGCGACATCTGCGAGGCCGTGATCGGGGCGATCTATCTCGACGGCGGCTATGCGGCGGCGTCGCAATTCGTCGAGCGCAACTGGCTGGAACGGATGCGCAAGCCGCGCCGGCCGCTACGCGATCCCAAGACGGTGTTGCAGGAATGGGCCCAGAGCAAGGGATTGCCGACGCCGGTCTATCGCGAGATCGAGCGCACCGGGCCGCATCACGACCCGCAGTTCCGTGTCGCCGTCGACTTGCCGGGATTGACGCCCGCCGAAGGTGTCGGCGGCTCCAAGCGCGCCGCCGAGAAGGTCGCGGCCTCCGTGATGATCGAACGCGAAGGCGTGGGCGGTGGTAGCAATGACAGTTGAATCCTCAGCCGAAGCCACGTCCGCCGAGACCCGTTGCGGCTTTGTCGCGCTGATCGGCGCGCCCAATGTCGGCAAGTCCACGCTGGTCAATGCACTCGTCGGCTCCAAGGTCACCATCGTCTCGCGCAAGGTGCAGACGACGCGGGCGCTGATCCGCGGCATCGTGATCGAGGACAATGCCCAGATCATCCTGGTCGACACGCCCGGCATCTTCTCGCCCAAACGAAGGCTCGACCGCGCCATGGTGTCCACCGCCTGGAGCGGGGCCCATGATGCCGACCTCGTCTGCGTGCTGCTCGACGCCAAGGCCGGAATCGACGAGGAGGCCGACGCGATCCTGAAGAAGCTCGCGACGGTTCAGCATCCGAAAATCCTGGTCTTGAACAAGATCGACCTGATCCCGCGCGAGAAGCTGCTAGCGCTGGCGCAGGCCGCCAATGAGCGCATGAAATTCGAACACACCTTCATGATCTCGGCGCTGTCGGGCGACGGCGTCGCCGATCTGCGCCAGACGTTGGCGAAGAGCGTGCCGCCGGGGCCGTTTCATTACCCCGAGGACCAGATGTCGGATGCGCCGCTGCGGCATCTGGCAGCCGAAATCACCCGCGAAAAGATCTACCGCCAGCTCCACCAGGAACTGCCGTATCAATCCACCGTCGAGACCGACACCTGGACCGAGCGCAAGGACAAGTCGGTGCGCATCGAGCAGACGATCTTTGTCGAGCGCGAGAGCCAGCGCAAGATCGTGCTCGGCAAGGGCGGCGCCACCATCAAGTCGATCGGCGCGGATTCGCGCAAGGAGATCGCCGACATCCTGGGCGTGCCCGTGCACCTGTTCCTGTTCGTCAAGGTGCGCGAGAACTGGGGCGACGATCCCGACCGCTACAGGGAAATGGGACTGGAATTCCCGAAGGAATGATCGAGGCAATGTATTGCGATCGTCATTGCGAGCGAAGCGAAGCAATCTATCTGCGCCGCGCAAAGAAAGAATGGATTGCTTCCGCATTCGCTCTTCGAGCTACGGCGGACAAGTCGTCGCCTTGCTCCCTGGCGCCAACGCTTCGCGTTTGTCGCAGGCAATGACGGAGTTGGCAGCCCGATGAACGTACCCCGCAACGTGCTGTGGTTTGAGGTCCTGCTGTATCTGTCGCTGACGCTGGATGCGGTATCGGTGGCGTTTCAGGACCGCACGCCCACAGCGAAGATGACGGCGCAGATGATCAACACCGGAACGCTGATGGCGGCCGGCCTGATCCTGCTTTTGGTTTATTTCGTCCGGCTCGCCGCCGAGGGCCGCAAGAACTGGCCGCGCTGGGTGCTGGTGGCAGCGCTGCTGCTGTCGGTGATTTCCCTGGTGCAAATGATCGGCGAGAAGGGCCTGCAGTTCGACAGCGGCATCGAGGTGATCTCATGCGCGCTGACGGCGATGGGGCTGTATTTCTCCTTCACCGGCGACGCGGTGGGGTGGTTCGACGCCTAAGCATACGGGTGGGCAAAGGCGCTTCGTGCCGTGCCCACCATCGCGCGCGACACAGTTTGTTGATCGTTGGTGGGCACGCTGCGCTTTGCCCACCCTACATGCGCCGAAATCCTGTAACCTCCACCCCATGGAATGGACCGACGAAGGCATCGTGCTGGGCGTGCGGCGACATGGCGAATCTTCCGCCATCGTCGAGCTGCTGACGCGCGGGCATGGCCGTCATCTCGGCCTGGTGCGCGGCGGTGCCTCGTCGCGGATGCGGCCGCTGCTGCAGCCCGGCAACAGCGTCACGGCGGTCTGGCGAGCCCGGCTCGACGAGCATCTCGGCACCTACGCCATCGAAGGCACCCGACTGCGCGCGGCAACGCTGCTCGCGTCCTCGCACGCGGTCTATGGCGTCACCCATCTGGCCTCGCTGGCGCGGCTGTTGCCGGAGCGCGATCCGCACGAGGACATCTATGAGATGCTCGACCGCACGCTCGACGACTTTGACGATGCCGGCGGCGCGGCGGCGCACCTCATCAGGTTCGAACTCGCGATGCTGGCCGAACTCGGCTTCGGCCTCGACCTGGAAAACTGCGCCGCCACCGGCGAGACCGCCGACCTGATCTATGTCTCGCCAAAGTCCGGCGGCGCGGTGTCGCGGCGGGCCGGCGAGCCCTACCGCGACCGGCTGCTGCGGCTGCCGGCCTTCCTGCGCGAGGGCGAGGGTGGCGCGAACGGCTGGTCCGACCAGGACCTGCAGGACGGCTTTCGGCTGACCGGGCTATTCCTGCTGCGCCACGTGCTGGAACCGCGCGGGCAGGGCCATTCGGATGCGAGAGATGGGTTTATCAACGCGGTGACGCGGTACCGGGCGCGAATCAGTTCGTCGGCCTGACCCGCTCCTTCAACCCGTCGTCCCTGCGAAAGCAGGGACCCATACGCCGCGGCGGTCGTTTGGCGCCGGGTCTTGAGTCATTTTTCCAACAAACACCTGTGGTTATGGGTCCCTGCGTTCGCAGGGACGACGGATGCCGTGTTTCCCGTCTTGCCCGATTCACCGCAAAAGTTTAACGCCTCCCCATGGGAAAACGACAGCTACCGCCGGAAGAACCGGCCGAAATCCACGAGGTCATGCTGCGCGATGCGCTGGAAGAGCGCTATCTCGCCTATGCGCTCTCGACCATCATGCACCGTGCCCTGCCGGACGCCCGCGACGGGCTGAAGCCGGTGCACCGGCGCATTCTGTACGGCATGCGCCTGTTGCGGCTCGACCCCGGCACGCCGTTCAAGAAATCGGCGAAAATCGTTGGCGACGTGATGGGCTCGTTCCATCCGCATGGCGACCAGGCGATCTACGACGCCATGGTGCGTCTGGCGCAGGATTTCGCCTCGCGCTATCCGCTGGTCGACGGCCAGGGCAACTTTGGCAATATCGACGGCGATAACCCGGCCGCCTATCGTTACACCGAAGCGCGCATGACCGAGGTCGCGCGGCTGCTGCTCGAGGGCATCGACGAGGACGGCGTCGAATTTCGACCCAATTACGATGGCCAGACCAAAGAGCCGGTCGTGATGCCCGGCGGCTTCCCGAACCTGCTCGCCAACGGCGCGCAGGGCATCGCGGTCGGCATGGCGACCTCGATCCCGCCGCACAACGCGGCCGAGCTGTGCGACGCGGCGCTGCATCTGATCGACAAGCCCGACGCCAAGTCGAAGTCGCTCCTGAAATGGGTCAAGGGTCCCGATTTCCCGACCGGCGGCATTATTATCGACTCCAAGGAAAGCATCGCCGAAGCCTATATGACCGGCCGCGGCTCGTTCCGCACCCGCGCCAAGTGGACCCAGGAGGAGGGCGCGCGCGGCACCTGGGTCGTCGTCATCACCGAGATCCCGTGGCTGGTGCAGAAGTCCCGGCTGGTCGAGAAGATCGCCGAGCTTCTGAATGAGAAGAAGCTGCCGCTGGTTGGCGACGTCAGGGACGAATCGGCCGAAGACGTTCGCCTCGTGATTGAGCCGAAATCCCGCGCGGTCGATCCGGCGTTGATGATGGAATCGCTGTTCCGGCTCACCGAGCTCGAGAGCAAGATTTCGCTGAACCTCAACGTGCTGATCAAGGGCAAGATCCCCAAGGTGGTGGGACTTGCCGAGTGCCTGCGCGAATGGCTCGACCATCTGCGCGACGTGCTGGTCCGCCGCTCGAATTTCCGCAAGACGCAGATCGAGAACCGGCTCGAAGTGCTCGGCGGATATTTGATCGCCTATCTGAACATCGACAAGGTGATCAAGATCATCCGCACCGAGGATGAGCCGAAGCCGGCGCTGATCAAGGCGTTCAAGCTCACGGAAGTCCAGGCCGATGCCATCCTCAACATGCGCCTGCGCTCCTTGCGCAAGCTCGAGGAATTCGAAATCCGCACCGAGGACAAGAACCTTCGGGGCGAATTGAAGGGCATCAAGTCGCTGCTCGGTTCCGAGACCGAACAATGGTCCAAGGTCGGCGAGCAGGTCCGCAAGGTTCGCGATATCTTCGGGCCGAAGACGCCGCTTGGCAAGCGCCGCACGATGTTTGCCGACGCACCCGAACACGATCTCGCCGCGATCGAGGAAGCTTTTGTCGAGCGCGAGCCGTGCACGGTGGTGATCTCCGAGAAGGGCTGGGTGCGCACGCTGAAGGGCCATGTCGAGGATATCTCGGGGCTTGCGTTCAAGACCGACGACAAGCTCGACCACGCCTTCTTCGCTGAGACCACGTCAAAACTGCTGCTGTTTGCCACCAACGGCAAATTCTATTCGCTCGATGTCGCAAAACTGCCGGGCGGCCGCGGCCATGGCGAACCGATCCGCATGTTCATCGACATGGAGCAGGATGCCGCGATCGTCTCGCTGTTCATCAACAAGGGCGAACGCAAATTCCTGATCGCGAGCAGCGAAGGGCAGGGCTTCGTCGTCAAGGAAGAGGACTGCGTCGGCAACACCCGCAAGGGCAAGCAGGTGCTCAACGTCACCATGCCGAACGAGGCCTGCGCGATCGCGACGGTAGCGGGCGACACGGTCGCTGTGATCGGCACCAACCACAAGATGGTGCTGTTCCCGCTCGACCAGATCCCGGAAATGGCGCGCGGTCGCGGCGTGCGGTTGCAGAAATATTCCAGCGCCAAGCTGTCTGATGTCGCCGTGTTCGAACTCAAGGCGGGATTGACCTGGAAAGATTCCGCCGGCCGCGAGCAGAGCATGAGCGCCAAGGAATTGTCCGACTGGCGCGGCAACCGCGCCGACGCCGGCCGCCTCGCGCACGGCCTGCCGAAGTCGAACAAGTTCTTGCGGGGCGTGGAGTAGGGCCGGGAAGCCGGATTACGGTTTCGTAATCCGGCCGCGATTTCTCCTGATCCCCTTTGACTGCGCCCTTGTTCTCGCCGATGCTCGCCTGAGGGTCAGGGAGGCGGCATTGCGCAAAGCAGGATCGCGACGGCTCATCACATTAATCGGCCTTGCGCTCACCTTGTGCGTCATGCCCGTCACGCTCCGCGCCCAATCCATCCCCGGCGCGCTGCCTGAATCCACCAAAGCACTGTCGCAGGGCGAATGGCCCGCTTATGCCGGGACCTACGCCGCGTCGCGCTATTCGCCGCTGACGCAGATCGATCGCGACAATGCCAAGAACCTCCGCGTCGCCTGGCGCTGGAAATCGCCCGACATGGCGATCAAGGAGGCCAATCCGAAAATCGGCCCGACGCGCGCCCACGAATCGACGCCGCTGATGATCGGCGGCGTGCTCTACACCTCGACGACGCTCTCACAGGTCGCGGCCATCGATGCCGCGACCGGCGAAACCAAATGGCTGTTTGATCCCAAGGTTTACGAAAACGGGCTTGGCATTCCGGCCAACGATGGCTGGCTGCACCGCGGCGTCGCCTATTGGCGCAATGGCGATGACGAGCGCATCATCATGCTCACGGCATTCGCGCAGATGATCGCGCTGGATGCGAAGACCGGGAAGCCGGTGCCGGGCTTCGGCAATGACGGCCGGATCGACCTCACGCAAGAGCTGCGCCGCCCGGTCGATCGCGACTACTACACCATGAGCACACCGCCGGTGATCGTGCGCGGCGTCATCGTGGTCGGTTCGTCTGTCATGGACTGGTGGCGGAAAAGCCCGTCGCCGCCCGGCGATGTGCGTGGCTTCGACGTGGTGACCGGCCGGCTGCTCTGGACCTTCCACACGGTGCCGCAGGGCGAGGAGCCCGGCGTCGAGACCTGGCAACGGGAGTCGTGGCGGGAGGCCGGCAACGCCAATGTCTGGGCGCCGATGAGCGCGGACGAGGACCTCGGCTATGTCTATCTGCCGGTGAGCACGCCGACCAACGATTACTATGGCGGCCACCGTCCCGGTGACGGCCTTTACGGCGACAGCCTCGTGTGTCTCGAAGCGGCCACCGGCAAGAAGGTCTGGCACTACCAGCTCGTGCATCACGGATTGTGGGATTATGACACCCCGGCGGCGCCAACCCTGATCGACATCACCGTCGGCGGCAAGCCGATCAAGGCGGTGGCGCAGGTGACCAAGCAGGCGTTCGTCTACGTATTCGATCGCGTCAACGGCCAGCCGGTGTGGCCGATCGAGGAACAGCCGGTGCCGGCTTCGAGCGTGCCCGGCGAAAGCGCATCGAAGACGCAGCCATTTCCAACGAGGCCGGCCCCGATCGACATTCAGGGCGTGCGCGACGAAGACCTGATCGCTTTCACGCCGGAGCTCCACAACGAGGCAAGGGAGATCGTAGCGAAGTACGATCACGGTCCGCTGTTCACCCCGCCGTCCGAGCGGGGCACCATCCAGGTGCCCGGCGTGGCCGGCGGCGGCAACTGGGCCGGTGCCGCGATCGATCCGGAAACCGGCATGCTCTATGTCGGCACCTATCGGCTACCGTTCGTCGTCACCGTTCGCAGGCCGGGGCCGGGTGAGTCGCGCTACGACTTCATCGGTGAGTTCCGCTATTTGTCCGGACCGCGCGGCTTGCCGCTGCTGAAGCCGCCATTCGGCAGCATGCTCGCCATCGACATGAACAGCGGAGACCACCGCTGGCGGATACCGGTCGGGCGTGCCGAACTCATCCCGACCATTCAGCAGCTCGGCATACGTGAGCGGCTGGGATTTCCCACGCGGAGCTGGGCGCTGATTACAAAAACGGTGATGATCGTTGTGCAGTCCGGCTATTTCAGCGCGCCGCGACTGCCTGCCGGGGGCACGCGCCGGATCGCCGATCTCAACAATTTCGATCCGCATCTTTGGGTCTACGACAAGACGTCAGGCGAAATGCTGGCGGAGGTTGCGGTGCCGGCTAACGCGGTCGGCGCGCCGATGACCTATATGGCTGGCGGCAAGCAGTTCATCGTGTTTCCGGTCGGCGGCGGTCCGCTGGTGGAGGAGATGATCGCGGTTTCGCTGTAATAGTATTCGATAATCTGCGCGCTATATAAGTCGCCGTCGAAACATCAGAGACGGCGGCTGTCAGCGAAATGGCGCACGACCACCATCACTCCCATTCCCACGGGCATGATCATTCCCATGGTCACGCCGGCCACAGCCACGCGCCGGACAATTTCGGCGCCGCGTTCGCCATCGGCGCCGCGCTCAACACGGCGTTCGTCATTGCCGAGCTGATCTTCGGCTATGCCGCCAACTCGCTGGCCCTGATTTCCGACGCCGTCCACAATCTCTCCGATGTGATCGCGCTGCTCCTGGCATGGGGCGCGGCGTGGCTTGCGCAGAAGCAGCCGACGCAGCGGCACACCTATGGCTATCGCCGGGCTTCGATCCTGGCGGCTCTATTCAACGCCGGCCTGCTGCTGGTTGCGGTCGGCGGCATCGTCGTCGAGGCGGTCAACCGGCTCTACAGCCCTGCGCCGGTCGCGGGCTGGACGGTCGTGGTTGCGGCGTTTGGCGTCGCCATCAACGGCTTCACCGCGCTATTGTTCATGCGCGGCCGCCACGGCGACCTCAATATTCGCGGCGCCTATCTGCATATGGCGGCGGACGCGGGCGTTTCGCTCGGCGTGGTGGTCGCGGCGCTCATCATCATGCTGACGGGATGGCTGTGGCTCGATCCCGCGATCAGCCTCGTCATTGCCGCCGTGGTGTTCTGGAGCGGATGGGGCTTGGCGCGCGACAGCGTCAGTCTCGCGCTCGACGGCGTGCCGCGCGGCATCGAGCTTGCGAAAGTGCGGGATTACCTCGCCGGGTTGGAGGGTGTCACTGAAGTGCATGACCTCCACATCTGGGCGATGAGCACCAATGAGACCGCACTGACCGCGCATCTGGTGCGGCCCGGTGGCAGCGAGGACGCCTTTCTGCATGGGGTCTGCGAGGAACTCTCGCATCGCTTCAACATCCACCATCCCACGCTGCAGATCGAAGCCGCCGCCGAGGTGTGCAAGCTAGCGCCGGCCGAGCGGGTGTAACGCCGTAGGGTGGGCAAAGCGCAGCGTGTCCACCATTCGGCCCCCTCGGAAAAATGGTGGGCACGTCGCTTACGCTCCTTTGCCCACCCTACGAATCCTCTTCAAGCCACACCCGCAAACCGCATCGCCACGCCCGCCGCGCACGACCCCGCCAACACCCACAGCATCCCGACGTTAAGCCGGAAAATCGCGGTCGCCGCGGCAGCCGCCAGCACGAAGGCTGCGATATCGAGACTTCCCCACACCGGCATATCGAACGACAGCCCGAACGAGCGAACCGGGATGGTCTGCCGGAACAGCGTGTGCAATCCAAACCAGATCGAGAGATTCAGGATCACGCCGACGACCGCGGCCGTGATCGCGGTCAGCGCGCCCGCCAGCCCCCTGTTGCCGCGCAGCGTCTCGATATAGGGCGCACCGAGGAAGATCCAGAGGAAGCAGGGGATGAAGGTGACCCAGGTCGCCAGCAAGCCGCCGAGCGTGGCCGCGAGCATTGGCGACAACCCGCCGGGATCGCGATAGGCGGCCATGAAACCAACGAACTGCAGCACCATGATCAGCGGGCCCGGCGTGGTTTCGGCCATGCCGAGTCCGTCAAGCATCTCGCGCGGCTGCAGCCAGTGATAATGCTCGACCGCCTGCTGGGCGACATAGGCCAGCACCGCATAGGCGCCGCCGAACGTCACCATCGCCATCTTGGAAAAGAACAGCGCGATCTGGCTGAACACGTTGGCCTGCCCGAGCCCGATCAGGAGTGCGGCCACCGGAACCACCCACAGCAGCAGCCACACCGTGCTTACGCGCAGCGCGCGGCCGACGTTCGGGCGCACATGCTCGGGCAATTCCTCTCCGAGCAGGCTGTCGACCGCGGCGGTCTTCCCGCCACCACCGCCATGTTCGACGGCGGCGAATTCCGGCCGTCCGCTCTTCGCGCCGAAATAGCCGATCACGCCCGCCGCGATGATGATGATCGGGAAGGGCACGTTGAAAAAGAAGATCGCGACGAAGGCAACCGCCGCCAGCGCGATCATCACCCGGTTGCGCAACGCGCGTTTTCCCACGCGGACCACGGCGTGGACGACGATGGCGAGCACGGCTGCCTTCAACCCGAAGAACACCGCCTCGACGAAGCCGACATTGCCATAGGCCGCGTAGACGTAGCTCAAGCCCATGATGGCGATGACGCCGGGCAGGATGAACAGACCGCCGGCCATGATGCCGCCGGCGGTCCGATGCAACAGCCAGCCGATATAGGTCGCAAGCTGCTGCGCCTCCGGTCCCGGCAGCAGCATGCAGTAGTTCAGCGCATGCAGGAATCGGCTCTCGGAGATCCAGTTTTTCTCCTCGACCAGGATGCGGTGCATCACCGCGATCTGCCCGGCCGGGCCGCCGAAGCTGAGCACGGCGACCCGCAGCCAGACGCGAAAGGCTTCACCAAAACTGATGCCGTGACCGAGGTTCCGGCTTGCGCCAGCCTCGGTCGTCTTGTTCACGGTGGCATCCATTACGACTTCGCCTTGTTGGTCGGCCAATTGTGCGTCTCGCCGGTCGCGTCGCGGCACCAGCGGTAGAACGCGTCGTACAACGTCATGCCGGCCTCGAGCTGTTCGAGATCGTCATCGAACATCCGCGACAGGCCGAGCGAGGCGGCGAGCAATCCGGGTGCTTCCGGCGCGAGATCAAGCCGCCCGGTGTCGGCGCCGCGCACCATCGCCGCCAGCCGCAGCAAGGGCGGCGTCGCCAGGCCGAATTCCTCGATCATGACATCGAAGGTGCAGAGTTCGCCGCGGTGGCTCCAGAACACGTTCTCGACGTCGAACGGCGCGGCATTAAAGCGTTCGCCGACCGCCAGCACCTCCGGCGGCGCGACGAACAGGAACACGGCGTTCGGATCGACGAAGCGGCGGATCAGCCAGGGGCAGGCGATGCGGTCGATCTTCGGCCGCGCGCGGGTGACCCAGACGGTGCGGCCCTTCGCGTCGCGAGCGGGCAGTTTCTCAGCAGGAACCAGCGGCAGTTTTGCCGCCTTCCAGCCTTCAAAACCGCCTTCCAGCGCTTCGGCCGAAACATCGAGATGTCGCAGCCAGGCGGCGGTGCCTTGCGCCAGTTTCTGGCCGCGCAGGCAGACGACGATGGCCGGGCGGCCTGAGAACTCTTCGCCCCAGTCGGCGGCTTGCGCGTGGTTGCGCCTGATAGCACCGGGAATCAGCCGCGGGTCGGCGGTGAAATCCTCGTCGGTGCGAACGTCGATCAGCGCAGGCGTGTTCGCCGTGCCGATCAATTTGGAAAGCTTGTCCGGAGATATCGTGGTGTAGGATGACATGGCTGCGCCCTCGTAAAAAACGGGACGCGATACTTGGGCATGTCGCCTCGTGGGGGGATCGCAAAACCCCCATGAGCGGAATTAAGCCTCAGAGACTTCGTCTGTCAACTGATTCACGCGGTGCCGTAGGATGGGTGGAGCCA
>NZ_JAHEAG010000041.1 GCF_018596315.1 Bradyrhizobium sp. SRL28
CCGGAAGTGCCTCCGCCGGCGCGGCACGTCCGTTCTACCCCCGACAGCAGACATCGGTACGCCGACCGCTCAGGTCCGTTTCGTGCCCAATGCAGCCGTGCGACACGTAGACGCTGTTAAGTCACTTTGCCGACTCTGGGCGCCACGTGATCGAGCTGAAGGCTCCGTCATTGGGCCAACGCGGTGTTTGAGTGTATGACCACATCGTTTCACACAAAAACGACTATGCAGCTTTGTATCGGTGCTACGGAGCTTTGCCGTGGCGGAGTCGGCTAAAAATCAACTTCTGCGAGATGTTCGGCGTCGTTCGATTTTTCGACTTTTACAACATAATCCGCCAGGAGCGGCGCCGGCTGGCTCAGCGCGCCCCCTGCGCATCGAGAGCAGCAAGCAATGACGACCGCAATCGGTCATCAGGCTCTAAATTCCCGGCAAGGGTTCGTATGACGTCCTCGAAGCGAGCTCTGTACCTAGCCGCCTCGGCCGGCTCGCCGAGGCTCTCGCAGACCTCCACCCCCGCCCGATAGACCCGCCAAGCGGCGAGCGGCATGTCGGCATCTTCGAGAGTTGAGAGGGCACGCGAGAGCTCCGCCCTTGCCTCCTCCAAATCGCCCGCAGCGAGCGCAACCCGGGTGAGCAGCCCGTGCGCCTGCGCCAGATGATTGCGATCGGGTGCCGGCGCGACGTACTCGTACAGCTTTGTCGCCGATCGCCGCGCCTCTGCGATATCGCCGACCTGTAGACTGTATTCGCAGAGACAATGATGGAGCTGCGCGTAGATCGTGTAATCCATCATGATGCCGTCGGAATTCAGCCGTTGCATGACGCCATCGAACTGCTGGCGCGCATGCTGGGGCTCGTTCAAGCCGACGAAGGCCTTCGCAAGAACGGCTCGCTGAAAAAAGAAGGCAAAGGGGTTTTCTTCTAGCACCGCTTGGTCGACGCTCTCGCAGAGGTCGCGGGCACCATGAAAATCCATCGCCTCGACGTGGAGCCACGCCAACGTGAGGCGGCACAGGGCGATCGCCGGGCTGTTAGCGTTTCTTTCCGCCAGCGCCAACGCAGCGATGGTCTCTCGCTGCAGTCGCCGCCATTGGCCGAGATGGATCAGCGCGGTCGACTCCATCACGTTGAACAGCGCAAAGATGTAGACGTCGCCGACCTCCTGCGCGAGCTTCTTGCCATCGGTTCCCGAACGACGGCATTCCTCGTAGCGCGACCGTAAGCATTCGAGGATTCCCTCTATCCCGTATCGCCGGATCAGCGTGCCATGATCGCGCGCGTCAGCCGTTACGTGCAACGCTTTCTCGCAAAGTGCAGCATCCTGCTCCTGCCAGCCTTTCAGCCAGAGATTGATGCTGGCGCTGCTGCCCTGCACCAGAGCCTTGAAGGCGTCATCCTCAAGCGCTTCACTCTTGGCAAGCGCTTCGCTGGAAGCGTGAAGGCACATGCGGCGGTCGGCATGAAGGCAGAACCGGCTCACCGCCAGGAGCCCGTTGACCTCATGGCGAAGCTGACCTGCGTCCGCGGCGCAAGCGATCATCTCCTCGAGATCGCGAACCGAGCCGGCGAGGTCCCCCGCCGAGCGCCGCGCCCAGCTCCGCTGTCGCAGCAGGCTGGTGCGCGGCCCATACAGATCGGTCGCCGTTCCCAGACGATCGAGAATGCCGAGCGCGCGGGACAGATAATTGATTGCCTCCTCGTGACCGAAGCGTTTCGCGGAATTTTCCGCGGCCTGGCTGAGGTAGCGCAGAGCACGCGGGAAATCTCGGCTCTGCTCGAAATGCAGCGCGAGCGCAGCCGCAATGTTTTCCGTCCGGCCCGCATATCCCTGCTCGAGGCGCTCGCCCATGCGGTGATGGATCTGGAGGCGCCATGCCGGGCTGAGCCGTCGATAGAGCACGTTCTGATAGAGAATGTGGTGGAATGCGTAGGATCCGGAATAGGTCCCGTCGGGCCATTCAGAAACGCCGGACGACACCAGCATATGATCCTTGCGTGCAAGATGCTCCAGGACTTCCTCGGTCTCCACGGCGTCACGTGACAGTCCGGCGGCCACGAGGGCTGCTGAACATTCGCTCCCCGCTACGCTGACCGCCTCGAGCAGCTGCTGTTCGCCCTCACTCAAACGATCGATCCGATGTGTGATCATATTGATCAGATCTTTTGGCACGACATCCTCGGATAGGGCGGTTCTGGATCCGAGGCGCCAGGCGCCGTCGATCTCTACGATCGACTCGTGATTGACCAGGTAGTCCACAAGCGAGGCGATGAACAACGGTTGCCCCTGGGTGCGCCCGAACATCGGCCCGGAGAGCGCCGAAGCGAGCTTCTCGTCCTGGAAACGCAAGGCGAGGTGGTGCTCCACCTCGGTTTTGGACAATCCATCGAGTTGCAGATCGCTGCACCTCCCGTGGATCTCCAAATCCTGATGCAGACGGCGAACCGGATGTCCGCTTATGATGCTGTCGCCAACACGATAGGTGGCAAGAACGAGCACTTTAGCCTTGCGGTCTCCGTGTGCGAAGCGCGACAGGACGTCGACCGTCTGGAAGTCGCTCCAATGCATATCCTCGACAACGAGGACCCACGGGCGATCCACACTCAACGCTTCGAGCAAATCGCAGAACTCACGCAACATCCGTTCTCGTGTCGCCCCGAATACCTCATTCCGGAACGCGGCGTGGTCCGCCACATCGAGAAAACCTGGCATCTGGAGCAGCCAGGTCGGCGCATGGGTGCGCACGGCCTCCAGGACAGCCGAACCGTCCGGGCCGCGACAACGCGTCGTCAGCGAATCGATCAGCGGGAGAAATGCCTCGTTGGTGCTGAAACGCTCGGTGCAGAATCCGCACAGGGTCTCGACGCGATATCGGGAAAGCTGCTCCATCGCCATCTCGATGAACGAGGTCTTGCCGATACCAGCCTCGCCGGTGATGAAGACGACTTGTCTGTCGCCGGCGAGCATTCGCTGCGTGACCTTGTCCAGCGTCGCCAGCGGACCGTTTCGCCCGACGAGCCAGCGGGACCTGCGGGCGATTGATCCCTCCTGACTTCTGTCGCTGGCCGCACCGGGGGACGGGATAGCGAGCCTGACTCCCAGGGCAGGTGGCACCTTCTCTTCATCGATCGCGCTGCGGTGCGAACTCGTCGTGGTCGGGCCGACAAACCGATATCCACGGCGCGGCAGAGTTTCGATCCAACTCTCCCCGCCCGGCTCGGCTGAAAGCGCTTTGCGCAGCGCCGCAATCTGAACCGACAGATTGCTTTCTTCGACGGCCAAGCCTGACCAAGCAGCCTGGATCAATTCGTCTTTGGAAACCACCAAGCCTTGACGTTTCGCCAGCGCGCTAAGCAATGCGACGGCGCGGCGGCCGACGGGTAGCGGATCGTTGCCTCGATAGAGAGTTGAGGTATCGACATCCAATCGGAACGGTCCGATTGCAAGCGTCGCGCGCTGGTTGCCATTGTCAAGAACGGACAGGGAGTCGTTTAACACGGCGAGCCTCCCGCGATGCCATTCTGCATCGGCTGAAGGGAATACCCCCGTACCGTGCCTAGCTTGCCATGGACGACGGTATTGGCATTTCTTATAGCACAGAATTCCGTTTCCTCTGTGAAGGAGGTCACAGGAGTTGCGGGCAGTGCTTTGGCCCCCGCGACCCTGGCAGGCCGCGGTGTGATCGAGTTGATCTATGCGGACGCGAGGATAATCCCGCGCGGGCCGAACTTTTTTGAATGGGAGCCCCGGAGGATCTCGCCACGCTGGGGCGTTTGTTTGGGCGACCCGGAGCTATAAAAGGCTACCCGCCTTTTCGGCTTCGTCAGCTTGCGCCGTCTCAAACGCGGCTATTCTTGCCTCTACCTTAACGTGGCTTAACTGAACACGTTGCCGACCGTCCGCCAAGTCTCGGCCTATTCGGCCTATGGAGTGAGACATGATCGTTCGCGAGTTTTCACTCGGGAGCGTGCTGTCTATTGCTGATTGCGGTCGTGATCATCGCCGCGATGCCAACGAGACTCACCGCTATCTGCATCGCCAACCCGTCCGAGATGTCGAACAGCACCATGTGGCCGGCGAACGCCAGCAGAACGCCGAGGCAATAGATTGGCAGCGAGTTCTGGCCACAGCAGATCGCGCCGCGCATCACCGGCGTCATCAGCCCTCTCCAATTGCGAGGCACGAACCATGCTGCCAAAACCGCTATGGCCAAAAAATGCAGCAATCGCAATGGATCGAGATTCGATTTATCCAATTGGTGCAGCTTCGCCAGCGTCTCCGGGATCACTGCTTCCACCGGTTTGATGCGCCAGCTCAATGCGATGACCAGGCTGAAGAGCAGATACAGGACGGCAAGTCCAAGCACCGTGCGTGAGGTGAGCCACGGCCGGACCCTCTTTTCCTCAAGCGTGCACCACGCGCCAAGAACAACCAACAGCTGCCAGGCCAGCGGATTGAAGGCCCAGTGGCCGTTCGGCCACGCCGGGACGGTCCAGCCGAAGACGTACACCAGCACATAAAGCGCCAGCGACGCGCCAAGCGTTACGTTCGGCAGTCGCAGCAGCAGCCACAGCAACGGCGCGAACAAGAGATGAAGAAGCACGAAGATCGGCAACACGTCGGTATTGACCGGACGGTATTGCAGGATCGCCGCGCGCGCGAGCGTCGCGCCCAGATGGTCCAATAGAATGCGCGTATTGCTTTCGTCAGCAAGACGGCCGCCGCCTGCGAGGTAAGCCAGTATGGCGCAGGCGAGCGTGAGCAGCAGAAACGCGACATAGATGTCCCAGCTTCGCCGCAGTGTCCGGCGGATCACTGTGGTCCAGCCCTCGCAGCGCCGTGCCTTACCGTAGGAGAGCGCGCAGGTTACGCCCGATGCGAACATGAATATTTCCGCGGCATCGCTGAAGCCGTAGTTCCGCAGCGTCAGCCAACCTCCGATGTTGTTGGGGATATGATCAAGAAATATCCACCACAGCGCGATGCCTCGGCAGGCGTCTATTCGTAGGTCGCGAGCGTGGCATCTCAGCTCCGGAAGCTCGCCGACCATTAGCTTAGAGGTGGTTTTTCGGTCGCGCATCTCGTTCCTCCAGACTGGAAAGATGGGCCGATGTTGCAGTTTTTGGCGTGAGGGGGTCACACTCCGAGACTTATGATTGCGCTGAAATTGCAAGTCAGTATGAAAGAGCCATCGTTCGAAGTCCTAAAGCGTTGCCGAAAAAGTTACGAAATCAGCCAAATCCTTGCTGAGGCTCCGGAGATTGCGGATTCGATGTTTGACGCGCCAGAGCTCGTGTCCAATTCGCCTGTGCAAGGCACTTGACGGTCTCGCCAAGACTGCATGCCGTCGAGGTCATCGAAGAAAGATGCTGAGGTGCGAGCCTGGATGTGCCCCAACGCGTCATTTCGCTGCGCTGCGGAGCTTGGTCGCTATCGGTCATTCGCGTCGGTTTGGCCGTGTACCGACGATTTCCGCTCTACCCCTATAAACAGACATCGATACCGTGCGGCGGCATGTCTCAAAAGTGCCACAAGGCGACATCGATCACTGCGCTCTCTCACCCCTTCGACGCTGGCGCAAAAGTCTCAAAAAGTGTAGGTTAAACTGGTGTCACTCGCTCTCGAAGGCAGAGCAGCCGGGTCTGTTCTCAACATTTGAGAGAGGGACCGCAAATGAAACTATCTCGCAGACGTTTCCTTCATCTGGCGGTGGGCGCTGCCGCGCTGCCCGCTGCATCGCAGTTCGCATGGGCTCAAGCCCCATCCGCGCCCGCCACACTCTCTCCGACCGGCAAACTGCGCGTTGCTCTTATTGCCTCCAATCCTGTTCTGGTGACCCGCAGTACCGACGGCTCCCTCGGCGGTGTTTCCGTCTCCGTTGCCCGCACGCTCGCTGCACGTCTCGGGGTACCGGTCGAGCTCAAGCCCTACGACAATCCCCTGCGTTACAACGAAAGTCTCGCCAGCGATGACTGGGACATCGGGCTTGCTGCACGAGATCCGTCTCGCGCAGAATACCTCGCTTTTAGCGTAACATTCATGGAAGTTGACAACGGCTATGTCGCGCGCGCAGGAGCAACACCGACCACCGCAGATGAGGTTGACCGTGCAGGCGTGAAGGTCGCTGTCGCCCAAGGAAGCGCGCCACACACCGTTTTGACACGCCTTATTAAGAATGCAGAAATCATACAGGTGCCCGGCGGGTTCGAACCGGCTCGCGAGGCGTTGGCAACGGGCAAAGCCGACGTTTACGGTGAGAACCTGCACCTCGCCCATCGTATAGCTGACGCCTTGCCTGGAGCACACGTATTGCCCGGACGTTTCAATGTCGTGCAAATGGCAATCGGGGTGCGCAAGCGAGCCGCCTCGGCTCTTCCCACCGTTGATGAACTCGTGAACGGAATGCGGGCCGATGGCACGGTGGATAAAGCGATTGCTGAAGCCGGGCTGCGGGGAGTTCGGGTTCCGAATTAGTCGCCCAAGTCGTTTAGCGGAGCTTGGGCCACGTAGTCCGTTCTGGGTCAAACT
Source organism: Bradyrhizobium sp. SRL28 (assembly GCF_018596315.1). GTDB lineage: Bacteria > Pseudomonadota > Alphaproteobacteria > Rhizobiales > Xanthobacteraceae > Bradyrhizobium. The sequence continues at coordinate 6,530 of NZ_JAHEAG010000041.1, forward strand.
CAGAAGTCAGGGCACGCAACCGAGAAGTCCGCTTTTCGCTCAAGAACCGACATCGTCTGGCGGAACTGGCAGGTCCGAAAAGTGCCAAACGGACTTCGCTTCGACTACTTTCCCATCCACTTGCATATGCTGTAGCCTGCCCGCGAGGAAACGCGTCTCACGCCAAACGTCTCGTGGGTAAAGCTGATGGGCCAATTTGGAGGCAGTATCATGAAATACTTATACCGCGCTCTTGCAGCGTTTGCCCTCGTGCTCGCCGGCACAGACGCCGCACTTGCGCAAGGTTGGCCGAACCGTCCGATCCGTATGGTCGTACCCTACACCCCGGGTGGCTACACCGATCTGATGGCTCGGCTCGTCGGTCAAAAGATCTCGGACGCGCTGGGCCAGCCCATCGTCTTCGAGAACAAGCCAGGCGCCAACGCCATCATCGGCACCGACGCCGTCGCCAAGGCCGCGCCCGACGGCTACACGTTCGGCACCGTGATCGCGGCGCATGCGGCAAACGCCACGCTCAATCCGAAGCTGCCCTACGACACGCTCAAGGACTTCACATACGTCTCGCTGATGAGCGTCGCACCGCTGATCATGATCGCGCATCCCTCAGTGCCGGCGAACAACGTGAAAGAGCTGATCGCGCTCGCGAAGGCCAAGCCAGGTGAGCTCAATTTTGCCTCGAGCGGCATCGGCGCTGCGGCACATCTCACGATGGAAATGTTCATGAGCCGCACAGGCATCAAAATGCAGCACATACCCTACAAAGGCACGGCCGGCGCGCTGCAGGATACCGTCGGCGGGCAAATCAATGTGATGTTCGACATTGTTGGTCCGCTGATGCCGCAGGTGCGCTCCGGAAACGCCAAGGCGATCGTTGTCACCGCGAAAGAGCGCATCCCGGCGGCATCCGACGTACCGACGATGGCGGAGCAGGGAGTGCCGGATTTCGTGTCCGGCACCTGGGCCGGAATCATAGCGCCGGCAGGCACACCTAAGGAGATCGTCGACCGCGTCTCGGCGGAGGCCAAGAAGGCACTCGCCGATCCGGCATTGCAGGCAAAGCTAGTCGAACAGGGTATTGTGCCGATGGGCAGCACCCCGGAAGAATTCCGCGCCTTCGTCGCCGAGGAGATCTCGCGATGGAGAACGGTGATCACGGACGCTGGAATTAAGATGGAGTAGTGAGGCCCGATTCCACCCCCTCAGGGGCAGGGTGGACGACTCTCCGAGCGGGTGAAGTCCTCCGCGTGTGAAGTCTCGCCCCCACCCCGCCTGTTAGGTCAATTGCGCACCCGGCCCACGGCCCTTCTAAGTCCGCTTATCCTTCTGAAGCCGCCTTCGATCACCCCGTTCTTGGACGGGCATCTCGTTGCGCTTTGTAGAGCAGCAATGAACAGCTCGAGGCCGGCCGAGGTTAATCCGTTTTCAGTGATCAGACCGACCGCAAGTGAAGGACTATCAATTCTCTCTGGAGAACCTTCGGACCGATGCGGCTGAAGCGGCGCTGATGCGCGACCTTGCAACGGACGGGGCTAAACGCGAAACGTTCGATCGGCTAGCCAAGCATCTGGGGGCCAACTGTTGGACGACGTTGAGCGGCCCCGGACACGCCAGAAACCAGCTAAGAGTAAGGCCGCCTCAGTTGGCGGCCCTGGCGCTTCTTTAGCGGCTTGGTCACCGCTGCCGTCGATGCCTTGAGGCATTCTGGCGTGCGGCTGGCAAATTACTTCGAATGCGCTCAAGACAACGGTAATTATGCGGCACCGTCGAACGCTAGTCAAAGCGCTAGCTGAAAGCGCCTTACCAAGGCCCTCGAGAGTTCCTATATCTCCCTTATGAGATGGGATGCCCGTTCTCTCGCAATCCGATGGCATCAGCGGCACATCAGGACGGCAGTCGGCGGCGCTGGCCAGTAGTCACGAAAAATCCTGCCTCAAAGTGGCGTCGATCTGTTCCAGCGCCCAGTCGATCTGATCGCTGGAGATAACAAGCGGCGGGGCGATGCGAATCGTGTGCCCATGTGTGTCCTTGGCGAGGATGCCTCGCGCCTGCGAGCCACCAGACTCCTGTACGGACTCCATACGCGCACCTGTGGGCCATTCGACGGCGGCAGTCAGCAGCCCTTCCGTAGTCCCACGGAGTTCTCGAATCGCGTTGAAGAGCAGAGGCTTTATTCAGCCAGCGCGGCTAATGGTCATACTGGGGGCTGAACCCGTTGTGGCAAGGCCCGATGTGTGTCTCTCACAATGTCATGCGTCGGGCCACATCTGGTCTGGGGCTGACCTGTACCCACACATCTCGCCTCACGGGATCAGCACGGCTGGCATTGGCGCAGACGGCCTCAAGACGAGCCTGCGCTCCTGACACTGCGACATCGCCGACAGTGCTGCGAGGAAAGCGATGGCAAGGACAAGGCTGCGCATGGCTGACGATACAATGTGAACCCGATCTGGAATATGAAACAGTTCGCAGTTGCATCATGTTCGCGGACTGGGCTGCGGTGTTGGCTGCGAAGTCTGCGGCGCGGCGGGCTGTTGGGGCGTCACGATCTGGGGCTGACTGCCGTCAGCATGGGGTATGCAAGTGCCTACATTGCCGAGCAGCCGCTTGGCTTGCATGTCCCTCGCCCTCCTGTAATCCCGCCGCCGATCCACGTTGGCCGCAGCAGAGCGATCCCATGCATCGAATGCGTCGGCATAGTGCTGGCGCATTTGCTCTTCTGCGGCCATACACTCGCTGAACTTGTCGAACACCAAGTTGGTGTTGACCGGGGTCATCCCACCGATAAGGACAACGAGCATCCACTTCATGGCTTTGTCCACCCGGTGAGCATTGGGTTAGCACCAACCCTTTTTCCAATGACCTGGCGGACAGTGGTGACCTCTCCACCCGACCTTCCGACCACGGCTCCAGCCCCAATGACGATGGCCGTGACCTCGTCCCCAACCATGACCACGACCATGGCCGTGCCCGCCCTTCACTTCGATCAGGTCCGACCCGCTGATCACTTGCGAACCAACTGGCGCAATAGGCAGAGCGTGTGTGGGCAGAGCGAATACCGTCGAGAGGGATACCGTCGCGATAAGCAGGATTGTTCTCATGTGAACCTCGCAGAGCCGGGGTGGGTCTAACTGGGAAAAAGCGGCAATGTTCCGCATTCTTTCGGACCACAGCGACACCGGCTGATTCAGACCATCGCTCGTTACATCGAGCAGCGCCGCCGTCCATCTGCAACTCTTCCAGTTCAAGCGCAGGGCTTTCAACGAACCGATGTCGCCAGATTGTTGTTTTTGCAAGCCAATGAGGCAGTCAGACGGCCCGCCTTAGAAGCCGAACCACAGCACACCTATCTCGACGCCAGCTAAGATCAGCGTCCCAGCAATGCTGAGGATGTAAGTCCAGTCATGCGTCGGCATGACCGAAGGCTCTCCCCGCCTCCCTCCCGCTGATTGATCTAGATCAACGGCAGGCAAAGCGATTGGTAACAAACGGCACATGCGCCGCCGTCATGGGACCGGACCAGGGATCGGTCCATGATCAACGAGGTGCTTTTCCGCGTCGGTGTAATTGTCCTTGGCTTAGTGCGGGTGCTGACTGTACTCGCCTTGCTCATGTGACCACCCAAAACCACGGTGGGCGCGATGACGGTCCAAGAGTTGGTGTCCATCCTGCAAGCGCTTCCTGACCAAGATGCCACCGTCGTCATTGGCCAAAGAGTTGAGAGAGAGACTTGGTTAGTCGTGACTGGAGTGGTCGAACGTCAACCTGTTGGTGGCCGCAATCCCCGCGATGTGAGCCAATCGTTGACATGGGACGCTGTCTCTGCGTGACGCGCCTTTCTTTCTAGGACATCGCGGTCAGCGCCTGGAGGAAGCAACTTTGCTGCTTCACGCAAGCGCCTAGCTTCTTCCGCGAGCCGTTCCTCGAGAGGCTGGGTGTGTTTGAAACGACGACGCATCATGTCGCGCTCCTTCTTCGCGCAACCGGCGTTCTCATCACCGATAAATGCCACGGACCGAGCGGTGATACATAGAAACGTTCGGAGCGGCCAAAGGTTGCTGACAAGGTTCCTGCCGGATCAAGACCGATCCCTTCTCCCGTACCCTAGCATCGTCTGATCGACCTCAGACGCTAGCTGCGTCAGATGGGCCGCTAGCCGGTCGAACAGTTCGCGCTTCTTCGCCAGAGTTTGCTCGCGCTCGGCAACGTCCCTTAGCCTTACTAGATGAGCCAATATGTCCTGCATCGCGCCCTCGTTATTTTACTCGTCTTACCGCACCCATTTCGCGGCAGCACTAGACTGCTGCGACCCTTATGAACGCGCCGCTGATGCTTTCTTGGGGGCTCGATCAGCGACTGCGGGGAAATGGCTTCACTAAAAATGCGAGGCATCCCGCATGAGAGCGCCTATTAGCCGTCGCCTTGAGCGAGTACAACTACGCAAGCGTCCATTTTGGACACCCGCCCCATTGCGCTGCGCGTCGGACGACGGGACAAGGGAGGGTCGCATGCCTGAGACATACTCGATCATGCACCGTTTGGAGCGACTGGCGTTGGCAAAGGCGTACATCGCGCTCACCCGTGTGATGGTCGATTCTGTGTTCGGCAAGAAACCTGCCGACCACTCGCTGCTGTTGATCGGCTCGGCAATCATGGTAGGTCACGCAGAAGACAAACCGATGAGTGCAACTAAGATCGCACAGTACATCGGTCTCCCGCGATCGACTGTAATTCGCAAGCTGAACCAGTTCCTAAAGGCCGGCGTGATCGCTCGCCACGGCAACGTGTATCTGTTGTCGATAGAACGCGCCCACAATCAGACGAAGTACGTAACCGAAGCGATGCGCATTTTCCGTATTGCAGAGAAAGATTTGAAAGCCTCCGAACTCGACACTTAGAAAGACGATGGTGTGCCTGTCCCAGTCTCACGGGTTCGCCCACCGATCGTGCCCCCCATCGTGTCCGCCTGGAACCGGTCGTGTACTACGCCACCAGTTCCGGTGTCCTAGCAGATGCCCCTCACCTCGTGCCTCAAGACGATGGTGCCGCAACTGGTTGATGCCGGTAGCCCACCGGCATTCCAAAACGCTCTCGTAGACCATCGAGATATTCTTGCGTCTCACTGTCTATCGGTGATGGACCGACGATCCAAAGCGCGTAGAAGTCAGGCGAACCAGGCCAATACGCGTACTCGAGTAGCTGGCTCAGCGCCTCACGTACGCAATCGCGCGGAGCGAGCGCCGTTTTTATCTCGAATAGCTCATAGGAGTGAGAGAGGCGCACAATGATATCAGCGCGACGTCCAGAGGACATCATAGCTCCCTCGCTGAGAATGTACGTCCAGTCGTGCGTCGGCATGACTGAAGGCTTTCCCTGCGCCCCGTCCCAAGATTGACCTAGATCAACGGAAAGCAAGGCAGGGTCTGCTAGTTTGGCACAGACTGCACGTGCACCCCCGTCACGGCCGGACTAGGATCGGTCCATGATCAACGAGGTGCTTTTCCGCGTCGGTGTAGTTGTCCTCGGCTTAGTGCCGGTCGTGCTGGCTGTACTCGCCTTGCTCATGTGACCACCCGAAACCACGGTGGGCGTGATGACGGTCCAAGAGTTGGTGACCATCCTGCAAGCGCTTCCCGACCAAAACGCGAGCGTCGTTGGCGAAGGCGTTGAGCAAGAGAGTTGGTTATTCGTGTCTGGAGTAGTCGAGCGCCGTATTACGCCGATCAATTCGGATGTGGCTGGTCCGGGCAAAGAACCGGCAGTCGAGATTGTTTAGACCGTCAACTGGAGGCCTTATTTTATGAGCCACCACATAGCCAGGCCCATAGCGGTGGTGGCGCTTGAAATCAGAAACGCGGTCCCGATTAACTTGACCCATTCCCAGTAATGCACGAGCGCAAGTTCCAGTCGGCCCCATGCCGCGCCGGAATGTTACCGGAAATATTCTCGAGTGCCAGTGCGGTTGGACCGGGCAAAGAACCGGCAGTCGAGGTCATCTAGGCTGTACGACCTCATCGCGAGAAGAGCAGAAACGCGATCACAAGGACCGGGATCGTACCCGCCGCCGCCACTGCCATAATGAAAAGGATTTCCCGCACCACCTGCGGAACGGTACACGACGTGTATCGCGCGAGGTATGCTAAATTTTCCCGACAGCCATTCAGCTACACCACCGTGTCTTCCGGGTGGAACCAATCACGGCTCGCGAAGCCTATCGCTTTTTCCCGCTCTCCAGCATTACCTGTTCGACCTCAGACGCCAGCACCGTCAGGTGTGCCGCCAGCCGGTCGAATAGCTCGCGCTTCTTCGGATCGGTCGCCAAGTTTCGGATTAGTTCGCATTCTGCCGCGTCACGGCGAAGTTTCTCCAACTGGGCTAACGTGTCCTGCATCTTCGCTTACTCCTCTCGACATGTTCGCAAAGTCGCGGGTCACAGGCCCGCAGCGACAATGAGTGATTAGCCCATCGTCAGCGATGTGCAGCAGCGCCTGAACGATCCCGCTGCTGGTCCGGTAGGAGACCACCACGGCTCCGCCGTCCATCTGCAACTCTTCGAGTTCAAGCGCGGGTATTTGAAGGAAACGGTGTCGCCAGTAGGCCGATATGCCTTCCGCACCCTGGATGATCTTCCGGCCTCCGCAGGCGCACTCGATCACTCCGTCTGCGCTGTACATGGCGACAATCTGATCGAGTGAAGCGTCGCGGTAAGCGTCAATCCAATCTACCGCGACGGCCATCGGGTCACAGGGATTCATTTGCCCTACCTACTTGCCATCAAGGCAAAGGTGGGTCATCCCGGCGATGAAGTACACATGGAAACAAGGCCGCCGATGATGTTGGCTGCGGGTAGTTGATTGCTTGCAACATAACAAATGTTAGGATTTCGTCAGCAGTCTGTGCGGCGCTAACGTCGTGCTGACGGTCGCGTTAAGTACCTGACTAACGTCAGGCTCTTCGGTGCCGTCAGCGCGAACACATTCGCAAGGCATTCCCGCTCCGCACTGACAACCCAGTTCTGTTGTCCATGCACGGGTCGGATGATTCTCGCACACCCACCCGATGCCGAAACAAACCTTGCAGTCAGGGTCGATCATGGGACGAGTTTGACCGGCTGGTGTCGGTACGCATCGATTGCGCAGTTTGAAAGAACGAGCCTGTGCCGTTCGCCGCACCTGACCCTTTTGATGATTTCATCGAGCAAGAAATTGGCAGACCAGTTCGGCTCCCCGAGTTCACCAGTTCTCTCAAGGACACTCCAGGCAATCTGGAAGGACTGCTCTATCAGTTCGGTGTCGGTCATGCGGGGAGAACGGCTCCGCAGTTGCCATGTTCCTAGAGCGAGGGGCGACCAGACAAGGAAGTTGATCCGCGTGTCGATGACGAAAGCACGAACTGGGATAACGAAAAACCCGACACGCAATGTCGGGCTGATCGCAAATATACTTCTAGGATCTATAATGCGGATAGTAGATCAGCATCCGCCCGCGCCGTCTGCGCACAAAGTAACAGAGGAACAAAATGGTTGGACCGGCACATCTCGGGTGGCCAGTGAACCAAGTTCGTCCTTCCGAATTGACGTGAATTGGAGGTGCGCATGTCGAACTTCGTGACCCTGTTGGTCGAGGACGATGTGTTTCAGCGCGAGGTACTGGCCGACGTACTGAAGGATGAAGGGTTCGAGGTGATCGAATGCACGACCGCCGAATCTGCCGAACTGATCATCGCGTCAACTGGAACCGAATTGCAGGCGCTGATCACTGACCACAACCTAGCGGGCAAGATGTCAGGGGCTGAACTTGCCCACTACGCCCGCCGCCGACACCCGCATATGAACATTGTCATCATGTCCGGCAAAGACGTGGATGATCCTATGCCGGTCGGTACAGCGTTCTTGCGAAAGCCTTTTCCTCCCGAGCGGCTGCTCGATATGGTTCGTGAGTAACACAAAGCGTGGGGGCCTCGCTCCATGGATCGCGAGCATACCCCACGCATTCAGTCACACCGCCAATTCCTTGCGGACGGCGGCGGTGGGCGGACAGTCCACTAGCCGAGCCTATCTCTCCCGAGAAAGCCGCTTGAAGGAACTGGCCCGAGGCAGACCTTCCGCCTGATATCGCGGTATTCCACGTCGCAAAAAAAGCCCCGGCACAGGACCGGGGCCAAGTCTGGGAGGAACAGGGAGGAAGCGCGAGAACTTCAGATGGCGTCCCACTGCTCAACCGGTAGCTGAGCCTTGTGGGTTGCCATCATTTCGGTGGGGTTGAATGACGATGACGCAGTGGTCGCCTGCAATGGCGTAACAGCTTGCGACCACGCAATTAACGCTGCAACAGCAAGCCCGATTCCGATGGTGCCTGTTGAGAAGAAAAGCTGCTTGCGCATGACTGCATCCTTCGTGTTCGTGAATGCAGCGATCATGGACCAGCCGTGTTTCAGGATTTTGCCGTTGCCTTGATAAGTGGTGTCGTGCAGATTTCGCTTGTTTCGTCGGAACCGGGAATGTCGGCGCAGGTTTCGCGAGAAGCTGCGAATGAAACAGCTTCACCGATTTGTGACGATTTTGCCGCCTACCTCCGAGATAGCCCCTTGAACGAGCTAGCCCGCAGCAAGCCCTCCGATGTGATGTCGCGGTACTCGATATCGGCATAGAACTGCGGCTCGACCCACGTTGCTTTCGGCTTTTTGAGAGGCCGCGTCAGTTTGGACTTCGGGCTGACCACAGCATCCAATTGTTTCCTGATCTTGCTGGACACAGTACGAGACCAGCCGGTACCGACCTTGCCCATGTAGACAAGATCTTTGCCTTCCTGCTTGCCCAGATAAAGCGCCGCGACACCGCTCGGGTCCTTGATGAACCCCACGACCGGAAACTTGCCCTTGTGGACGGCCTTGATCTTCAGCCAGTTCTCATTGCGCTCTGAACGGTAGGGAGCGTCAGCCCGCTTTGAGATGATCCCTTCCCACTTCAGCTTGGCAGCATGTTCGAACATCTGTTGGCCATCGCCGATCAGGTGTTCCGAGAACAGCACTGGGTACGGTGTGTCGCTTTCACCGAGCAGGTCGAGCAGCGCCTGCTTGCGTTCGATCTGAGGACGTTTGCGGAGGTCGCCATCTCGCCAGAGGAGATCGAAGGCGTAGTAGACCATCCGATCCTGTCTGCCTGCTGCTAGCTCTGCCTGCAATTCTGAGAAGTTCGTCCGGCCTTCGTGGACTACCACCACTTCCCCGTCGATGATTGCTTCGCCAGGAATGTCCAATGCACCTGCGATGGTGGAGAACCGTTTGGTCCAGTCCAGCCCGTTGCGGGTGTAGACCTTCTTCCGACCACGGTTGGCATGAACCTGGACGCGGTAGCCGTCGTACTTGATCTCATGCAGCCATTGATCGCCAATCGGTGCCTTGGACTTGAGCGTGGCGAGTTGGGGCTTAATGAACCCCGGCATGGAAATAGGCTTCGACACAACGCAAACTCATAAAAGAAAATGCCCGCCGCGCTTGGAGGGCCACGGCGAGCATTCTTACCGACTTCGCAGGAAACTCGAACAATCTAAGGGACGTGATCCTGCCTGTCACCACCAAGGTTTCGCTCACATCGCAAAGAACAATATGTACACCATTACCGCCGCGACCACGACGGCCCATGCACCGCACACTATCTCCAGCCATTCTAGCCTTTGCATTGGGCACCCAATGCTTGAAGGTGTGGCCACCATCTGGTGGAGACTTGATCTACATCAAGACGTGGGGAGCGAGCGCCTACGGCACGTCTCCGTTCCGGCGACCACCGATGCTGTAGGGCTTGTTGAGGAAGTATTCACGGTTGCCATAGGCTTTCGCGGCGTACTGGTCGATTGCCACCGCGATGGCTTGGACATGCGGGTAGCACCAGCCTTCCCGCGTTGCCAACTGACGGACCTCCGCAAGCGCCTTGATGAACGGCGGCGGACTGTGATCGTCTTGGTAGTGTTTCACCAACTCCTCCCTCCCAACACCCTGCCCTTCGGTCGGGGAAGTTCGGCCTTCAGCCTGTCACGTTCCGTACAGAGGCTGTCCACCTTGTCCAGCATCCGCTGCAATAGCGCATCCGCCGACGCGGTTGAGATGCCCGCCCGCTGTAGCTGCAGGATTTCCTTTCGCTGCCCCCCGACCTGCAGGCGCATGTGTTCAATCTCCGAACGGATGCGATCTAGGTCCATAGCGCTTCGGACGAGCCCCTCCGCCCTGCGCCCAAGCTGGTCGTAGAGACGAAGCCACCTGAACAGGATCTCGATTCACGGGAAGTCGTCATTTCACGATAGTACAAAACATGAACGAGTTGGCAAGCCGCTACACAAGCCAACCGGCCAGACGTCGCTCTGCTTCGCGTGTGATGAAACAAAGCGGGACAGGCTCGTCAGCATCGGCGCAAAGTTTGCCGGCTTCCGCACTGATGGACAGCGCGTCCTTTAGGGCAGTCGTCTGGGCGTCCGCGGCGCTCTGCGCCCGATCGATAGCCGCAAGGGCGTGCAGCCTCTTTCGCCTTCAAAGTGGCATCCGGACAGCCTCGCTACTCGCTCTTGCCTTCCAGTATATGGCGCACCGCCTTGCGGGTCGTGACCACTTTGTCGAGCCACGCGAGCGCAGCTTCGCGGTCGTTCTGCGACAAGGGAGCGTGCTCGATAAGGTCGCGGATCAATGCCTCGATCTGGTCATCCGTGAGGTTGCTGCTGGCCATGCCGTCCCCGTTTCGATGGTGTTTTCACTCGATCAATCTGCTGCTCCAACTGGGCATATTTTCCGGTGGAGCAAGGGGAGTGCAGCAGGTGCAGCTACTTTGTGCTGGGCAGCTATTGGGACCTTTGTGAGTGCTCGCGTATCCTGACAATGTGCGTTCATCGGGATAGACCAGAAGTCACCAGGGTACGGTAGCGAGTTCCAGTGAAGAGTTGGGATTGGTGTTGCGCCGGAGACACGTCGCATCAACAAGTTGCGACTGCTCACCGCCACCCTTGTTGCAGTTCCGATCAAGCGGGCGCTACTGTCACCAGCTAAAATGCTTCGCAGGTCTTCGAGGAGAACAATGACGCCATATCGCGGCGACAGCGGGTTTGTCCGCTGGTCATACTTTCTCAGCCGGCCAACGTGGTGGCGGCTGCAAGCAATCGCGCTCCTGCTACTGCTGCCGATCGGCGCAAGTCCGGCGCGAGCAATGAAGGATTCCGCGTCGGCGGCTTCGACCGCTCATGTCTATCTGCTCCGCGGCGTGCTCAACATCTTTTCGCTGGGTCTCGATGACATTGCGGCACAACTGCGGGCGCAGGGCATTCCGGTCACCGTCGCGAACTTCGCCTCCTGGTCGTCGCTCGCCGACGAAGCCGCCGCCGGATACAAGAGCGGCAGGATCAAGACGATCATTCTGGTCGGGCATTCCTCGGGAGCGACCGCCCTGCCCGACATGGTCGCCAGGCTGGATCAACTTGGCGCTCCCGTTAAGCTGGCAATCGGCCTGGATTCGGTGTTTCGCACCAAGCTCTCGGGGCGCGTGGGACGCTACATAAATTTCTACATCGCCAACGGCAATGGCGAGCCGGTTGCGACGACCGGGCAATTCCAGGGCAAGCTCGAGAATATCAATGTGCAGAACGTGCCTGGCGTCGGGCACATGTCCATCGAAAAGAACCAGATCATGCAGCGGAAGGTGATCAGCGAGATCGACGCCGTCGTGTTCGGCCGATCGGTACCCGCTTTAGGTGCGAAGAAGCCGCGGCACCCTGAAGCGGCAAGCGCGGTGACGCACGGCACGGCACGTTAACGCGGCGGTCCGCCGGCAGCTCGGCCGGCTTGGTTCCAGGGCTGGCGCCGAAGCGACGAATGCCGCAAATTCTGCCAATTCCTCCACGATAGATCAGCCGCAGGGCGCCGGATGGCGCTGGGGCGTGCCTTTACGTCTAAAATTGCGGAAGGAACGCGCATGAGCAATCCGACGCAGGTTGCGGCTGTGGTGATCTGGGCGGCTCTTTCCGCCTGCATCTTCTCGTGCGGTAGTAATCTGGCGCTCGCCGCTCCGGTCGCACGCTCGACCGCTGCTGCCGCGACGACCGCCCCCGTCGCACCGCCAGCCGTGACCCAGCCGCAGGCGCGCGTCTACCTGTTCCGCGGCGCGCTCGGGCCGATCTTTTCACGCGGGATGGACCACCTGACAAAACGTCTCGAAAAAGCCGGCATCCGGGCTGACGTCTACGAATTCACCATTTGCCGACTGATTGCGGATCAGGCGATCCGCGATTACCGTGACAATGCCGCTCCGATCGTCCTGATCGGTCATTCGATGGGCGGACTTTGTGCCCTGACGTTCGCCGGGATACTGAAGGCCGAAAACATCCCGGTAAGCTTAGTGGTCACCATTGATCCGGCTCACGCAAGTCCGAAGGTGCCGCTGAACGTCGAGCGTTACATCAACATTTTCCTGTCCGACAGCGTGTTGGGCGGCGGCGATGTGGTGGCGGAGCAGGGTTACCAGGGTCACTACGCGAGCTTCGATTTGAAGCAGCACGAGGAGGTCAGCCACATCAACATCGACAAAATGGATTCCATCCACGAGCAGTTGGTGACGGCAAGTGCGCAACTTGCGACCACGCCTCTGCCAACCAAGGGAGAGGCGGTGCCGCTGCGCTACGTTGTTCCTCCCGATGCCTCGCTCGAGCTGTGGGACAGCGGCACCCAGCAACTCGCCCGTTCGGGCGATACGTTGCAGAGGCTTGCCGCACTTAACCATGTGCCGCTGTGGTCGCTTACCCAGCTCAATCGGTACTCGGAGAGTGCACCGCTGTTAGTTGGCCAGCGCGTGTTTGTTCCGCGCCGTCTCGCTCCGCCTGCCTCGACATCAGCGGCGGCGCGAACGAGGCGGTAGCTGCTGGGTGTTCTACGGGCGTTAGGTGCGCGGCAGGAACGGAATCAGCATCGGAACGCGACGGCAATACGATCCATAGGCATCCGCACCGAGTTCAGCCGTGAGGAAGCCTTCCTCCATGCGGGCCTTCAACGACATCCCGAGCGAGATCAGCGCCGCACCCAGCATCGCGGTCACTGTTCCGACAGCAACACCAGTCACCAGCATCCCGAAGATAAGCCCCGTATAGATCGGGTGGCGCACCAGCCCGTATGGGCCGGTATCAATAACCTGATGGCCTTCCTTGTGCGTGATCGCGTTCGACCAGAAACGTCCGAGATGAATTCTCGCCCACCATGTGAACGAGATTCCGGCAAGGACAAGACCGGCCAGCACGTAAATGCCTAGGTCGCCGAACTGCCAGAACGGCTTTTCCCCCAGAATCTTGCCGGTCAATGGCAAGAAAAGAACGGCCCCTGCGAGAATCGGGAAGCGGTATTTGAGCGAGTCGCTGGTCATCACGTGTTTCTTGGTTTGACCGGACCAGAACGAGGCCAAAACCCAACTGATGACCCACAAAATCCAGATGATGGCGAGCAACTGCGTGGGCCAGGTCGCAGTCCAGCCACTCAAGGCGAAAGCAAACCAATGACCAGGATCGTGCAGCATGTTGCGGACCTTAGTGAGCGATTGGATCAGCCGCCAAACCGGCGCTCGATGTGAAACGATCGAGCGCGACTCCTCGGCGTTGAGCTCCATTCAGGCTGATGGTGGCCGGCATCAAGCAGATGCGCAATGGTTTCACGCAATACCGGTTCGACGGGGCCAGGCGAATAGCCGAGCTCTCGTTGCGCTTTTTCGATCGACAAGGCCCCTGCCCGCAATGCGATACGAACGCCCTCGGCCGTCCCGGACGGAGGCCGGCGCGTCACGTGATCGGCGATGAACTCCAGCGTTGCAGTGACCATTTCGGCGACCTTGCCGTTCACGTGAATGCACCGGACACGACGTCCGCTGATATCAGCCATGAGTTCGAGAACCTGTCTCAGCGGCATGCTTTCGCCGCCGAGAACGTAGCGATGTCCAGCGTGTCCGCGTTCCATGGCAAGGATCAGCCCTTCGGCGGCGTCGCGCACATCGACGAGGTTCACGACAAAATCAAGATGCAATTGAAGGCGTCGCTTGAGAAAATACCGGAGCATTGCCGTCGGCGGCGTAACGTTGTGATCGTAAGGCCCCACCGGCATGGTTGGACAGCCGATCACCACCGGGTACCCGGATGCGGCCGCCCGCATGGCGAACCGGTCGGCGAGCATTTTCGAGCGCGTGTATGGACCCGGCATGTCGTCTGGCAGGAGCGCATCGTCAGCGACAGGAACCATCGATGGTGAGGCACGGAACAGAATGGATTCCGTCGAGCAGTGCAGGAGGCGCTTTATGCCGCGCTTTCGCGCCGTCTCAATGACGATTTCGGTGCCACCGTAATTGACGGTGTGGAAATCAGCTTTTCGCGGCAGCCACATCCCCGGAAGGCCAGCCAGGTGATAGACCTCGTCGACCCCGTCCATTGCTCGGTCTACCAGGTCGCGATCAAGTACTGATCCACTGACATACTGAACCTGCGTCAGGGCGCCGGGTGGTGGCTGAAGATCGAGTACCCTCACCTGCCCATCTCGCGCGATCAGCGCCGCGACGAGGTGCTTTCCGATGAACCCACTGCCGCCTGTGACCAATATGCGCGTCATGCTGCGGGTATACTCAAGCTGAGCTATTTGAGATCACGATGTAGCACCTTGCGGATGCCCGTGAATGATGATGGCGAGATCGCGCCGAAAGCCCAGCGCGATAAGCAACTTTGCCATGACAAACATTGGTCCGAGCAAAAGATGGGTCGGATTGTCGACGAGTGCCGGCTGCCGTCGCTCGAACACGCGGTGGCCAATAATCTGCGATGCGACGCCAACGACAATCAGGATGGCCGTAAGTGACCACATGCCGGCTGTTGTCGCATGACCAACGATCACGGCGGCGGCTGAGAGCAACACGATCGCAGCCCCAAGGATCGCGGCTCCGAGCGCGAAGTCGAGCAGGAACCAGTAGATGAGCACCGGTACGACAGCGATGGTCGCCACGCTGGTCTGGAACCCAAATACGGTGATCGACCACAGGCTGAGCGGGAGAACGGCGGCCAGGAACAAGAACACGATGCCGAAGACATGCATCGCGCAATTCCAGGGGTCGCGATGATATTCAACGTAGTCCGCAAGCTGCCGCCGAAAATATGAACTCATTCGATGATCCCCTGTTCTGTCGGCACCCGCCGCTAGACTGAGTCAACCAGGAACCTGACACCCTTGCTTCGATGCCTTGAGTTAAACTTGGAAATCATCGTCAAGTCAAAGCGAGGCGGTATTTGCGGACCATTGACCGCCTAGGGCCTACCCTACACACAAATCATGCGGTAATTCAGGCAACTACCATGGTACGTGAGGTCCCCGGAACCAACACACCTTGCGACAATTCTTCCAGCAAACGGATTGCGTAATCCACCCCGATCGCAATTCACCTTTTCACCGAGACGTCGCTGCGGAGGAAGTTCGGGAACGCCCTGCCCTATCTGCGATCACGCCACGAGGTCTTCGTGCCGTCATTCCAGACCCACAAGCTGATGCGGCACTACCAAAGAACGCCGGGACTTAGGAGCACCGCGCAGCCGGTGTAATTGAAGCCAT
The DNA here is from genome assembly GCF_018596315.1 of Bradyrhizobium sp. SRL28. Lineage (GTDB taxonomy): Bacteria > Pseudomonadota > Alphaproteobacteria > Rhizobiales > Xanthobacteraceae > Bradyrhizobium. The sequence goes on from NZ_JAHEAG010000041.1 coordinate 22,127, forward strand.
GCAATCCTTCCCCGACATCAAAGGTCGCCTGCACTCGACCTATCTGTGTGCCCCATGAGATTCGTCTAATTCGGTCAGGCCGGCGGCATTCAGTACGACGAATTGGCGCTGCATTTGGTCCAAGAACTTTAAGTAGCGCTTTCGCCGACTGTGACACGCGACCGTGATCTCGTGAATTGCCCCTTAGGACAATAGCCGCGACGGATGCTCGGGCTGTACGGCAGATCCGAGTTCGAGAGCCTGCACTAGCATCAGCACGACGAGGGTCAGTTCTATGCTATGCCTTCGCATGACGGCGAGGAATTGGTAACTCGCCGCTGCCCGTTCGCCGGTCATCGGGGGCGGATCAACATACATGGCGTGATGCGCATGATTTGCCCTCGGCGCCCAATCACATGCCGCTTTTCAATACAAACCGTCTTATCCTTCTTTCTTTGCCATCTTCTTGAGCGTGGCAATCTGTCGGAAAAAGTCCTTTATTGGCTGAGCAGGGCTTCCAAGCACTCTTGCGCCTGGAGCAATATCCGAAATGACGCCAGCCTGCGCTCCGACCTCCGCACCTTCACCAATCCGAAGATGCCCGGCCATGGCCGCCTGCCCTCCGACTCGGACGAAATCCTCAAGCACGGTTGAACCCGAAATACCGACCTGTGCGACGATGACACAACACCGGCCGAGCAAAACATTGTGGCCGATCTGCACGAGGTTATCGAGACGCGAGCCGGCGCCAATCACGGTGTCTCGCGATGATCCTCGATCAATCGTCGTATTAGCGCCAACTTCGACGTCGTCTTCAAGAATGACCCGCCCAAGCTGGGGGACAGTGAGAAATCCACCTTTGACGGAGGCGAATCCGAACCCTTCTTGTCCGATCCGAGCGCCGGGATAGACGTAAACGCGTGCTCCCAAAAGCGCATGGCTTAGACTCGCATGTGCGCCAATCCGGCAGTCCCGACCGACAATCACGCCGCTTCCGATAACCGCGCAGGGTCCGATCCGACAGCCGGGTCCTATCTCTGCCCCGGTCTCAATCACAGACAGCGGCCCGACCTCCGTCGACGGATCGACGAGCGCCCCCTCCGCCACAATTGCGGACGGATGGATACCGGGAGAAACCGACGGCACCGGATAGAACAGTGCAGCAACGCGTGCCCAAGCAGCGTATGGTTCAATTGTTCGGATGGCCACGGTTCCCGTCGGCACTCGCGCTGCCATATCGGGATGCACGATCACAGCACCGGCCAACGTCTGATCCAGTGCCGAAGCGTAACGCTGGTTGTCCAGAAAACTCACTTCATTCGGGCCAGCCGTTTGCAAAGGGGCCACACCTTCGAGGAGTAGTTCGAGGTCATCCGCAGTCCCCCGTGCCGTGTCTGTGACCACCCCAAGTGGATATGGCCCACTACGGCGAAAGAACCTTGCGTTGCCCATAATTGCTTCAACCATATCACGTTCCCCGCTCGCGAGCCGAAATCGCACCGCTTCCCAAGCTTTCAGCCAGAAGGCAGCAGTGTAACAGCCCAATTACATTCCTTCCGACTTCGCAATGATCGCAAGGCTCTCAAGTTGGTTCGCGAGCGCGGTCCAGCTACGGGAAATGTTGTTATGCACGGCGGATCGGCGGGCTGAACTCCGCTGATCCGCTCCCAAGAGCTTCTGTTCTGCAGCGTAGGCTCTGCATTGTTCGACTGTGGGCATTTGCTGCCTTCCGTGTCCGAGGGCAACATGCTACGCCCTTTTGCCGGCCGTACCTATTTTTCCCGATGGACGCGATAGATCGGACGCCGCTCCATCAGCGATGCTGACGTTCTTCGATCAAGATGATGACGCCATGCGCGCTGGCTGCTGAACAGCCATTTCCTAGTAATACTCAACCAAGCCAAAGAACCTCTTGCGGTTGTGCGGACCCAAGGGTTCCCGATCTGGAACGGCGAGCCATTGGCCATCAGGACAAGTTGACAATTCGGATCGGGTTCACTTTTTAAGGGCCTCCAAGACGTGTCGGTGACAGGTCAGGGATGTCAAAAGATCGCAACCGCGTTTTAGTTGTCGATGATGACCTCGGGATGCTGAGGGCAGTACAGAGACTGCTACGGCAGCTCGATTACGAACCCATCCTGTTTTCATCCGCGCAGGCTTTCAAAAGCTATACCGAGTTCGAGAAGGCGGCTTGCGTCATCCTTGACATCAATCTGAACGATGGGTCGGGGATAGAGTTGAGGCATCACCTCAATGACGCAGGGGTTGCTGTGCCGGTTATTTACATTAGCGGCAATGAAGATCTTGCCGTTCGCAGAGCTGCGTTGAACTCTGGATGTATCGCATTTCTCAACAAACCCTTCTCCACGCAGGAACTGATTGAGATGCTAAAGAAAGCATCGACAGTCGCTATAGGCTCGGTCAATCTGACGCGATGGGGTTCCGATTGGTTGGGGTCCTTCTCAGCGCGTGAAGAAATGGGGGGACCGCGCGACCGCACCTACTGAGAATATTTGGTTTGAGTAAATCCATGGGTGCAGTTGCAGCCAGCGCCACCGTGTTCTCGGGGCAACATCTCTATTGTTCCGTCCAAGGGAACGAAACTCTGGGCTCGTCCTGCGCCTCGCTCAATGCAAGGCTGTCGAAGACCGGGGCGTGGTCATTCAGTAAGCAATCTATTTCGAGAAGCCGGGCGCGGCCCGCAGAGCGTGAATGCTCTGCGGGATATTTTTGCGATCAGCCTCCACGGTTCGCTATCGGTCACCGGGGCGCGGCTGGAGCAGTCGCAGGTTGCTGGGTCGTTGGAGGCGCCAGAGCCGGGGCCGCAGCAGGTCGCGCCGTGCCAGGGGCGACAGCAGGTCGCGCGCGTGGCTCACAGCGACCGTTCACCATGCGCATTTTTCGAGCGCTGCATTTGCGGACCGCGGCACGCACCTTGGTGTTAGATACGCAGATGCCATCGACTAGTTGACGTCCCAGACCACATCCTTGGCGAATCAGAATGACCGAATTGTCTGGCTGCTGAAGTGGGACGTACGGCATACTTTGTGCTGAGGACGCAACGCACAGCGCGAGTGCAATGACGGTGGGTCTGATCATTTGCGTCCTCTCCAGTTGTTACAGAAAACCATGCCGATGACTTCACCCTCGGCTTCGAGCACTCATAGGCCAGCGGCGTCGCGTTGCTCAGTAGTTCGGGCAAACCCAGTTGCCGTAGGCGTCGTAGCCGCAACCGCTGCGGTAGTAGGCCCCCGTCGCAGCTGCGCCGACTGCAGCCGCACCGACTGCCGCGGCACCGACACCGTAGCCGCGATAGCCGTAGCGTCCGCCGCGCACAGCGACCGCACCACCCCGATATCCTCGAGCAGCGACAGCGCCGCCGCGGGGTCCTCGAACTGCGACAGCGCCGCTGCCGTGGAAGCCTCCAGCGCGCATACCGCCGCCGCGTCGGGCGGACGCGTCATTGGGAGTGAACGTAACCAGCAGCAGGGTTGCGGCTGCCGAAGCGATGAGAATTCGACGCAACATAGCGTTCTCCTTCTTCGAGAGGAAAGCCGCGGACACCTGCACATCGCAACGAACCGCGCGCTGTCCGAAGCCTCGCTCGCGGGAGCTTCGCGCCCTTGACTTGGATCAAACAAATCTCGCGTTCATCTACGTGAACGCCCGTTCCATCGCGGAATGCTTCCAGTAACTTGAAGCTTGATCCAACGCTGAACGCGGCACTCGGTAACACAGTACTGGAAACAGCCTTCACACTGACGCTACAGTCCGAGGCGTCCTACTGCGACACAATAGGAGCGAAACAAGATGGCTGAGACCGTCTCCATTGAGTCGCCAAGCCTGTCTTTCGACCGCAGGGTCAGGAAGCGCGCACCGTCAGTGCATCCGCACTCGCGCTGCACCTCGATTGCAGCCGGACCTACATCGGCAAGCTCGAAGCCGAAGGCGTGATCCAGCGGCAAGGCGACGGCTTTGCGCTCGACCACAGCCGCGTTGCCTACCTGCGATACTTGCGGCGTGAGCGGTGGCAATCGCCACGCAGTGAGGCAGACGCTGATCACGTCAAGGTCAAGACCGAGATGCTGCAACTGCGGCTGATGGAGAAGCGGTGCGAACTGGTGCGCCGGGACGATGCCGATGCGTTGATCGACAGCATGCCGGTGTCACTCTGACCGCCTTGTCGAGCCTGCCTGCGCGGTGTGCGCCGCGTGGCGATCTGGCGATCCGGCGCAGCATCGAGCGCGTCGTGTTCGAGGTGCGGACCGAGATCGCCAACACCTGCCTTGAGATGGCCGACAAGAACGGCGAGCCGCCGTTGGAGCAACAGGTCTGACGATGTGGACTGCCACGAAACCCGATGTGAAGTCCGCTTCCGGGAGCGTGGCAGACCAATTGTGCTCAAAGCGATTTGTTTGGGTTTTGACCCCAACCGGACCTTGGCCTAATCTCTGCCCAACGCGGATACAGCGGGCTCTTGCGGGCCGCACGCATGCGCTACGCGGTTCGGGATGAACCCTGCATGACGCGCTTGACCACCATGGCCGCGATGCCCGCGAGCACGGCCTTTGCCTGCGGGGACGCAAGTATGTCGATAATCGGGTTCGACGGTTGGGCTTGCTCTTGAGGCTGGGCGTCGCCACTGGCGAGGATATCCCGGAGCTGACCGGGCTTCCCATGCAGATCGGTGAGCACCTCGCCCAGTTCCTTCGGTTCGGGGGCCACTTGTCCCGGAAGCGCCACGCCGCGCGCCGCGGCTCGCTGCTGCAGCATCTTCACGAACGCCGCCCGCTCTTCCGGCGAAAGCTTGCCCAACGCTTCTATCGCTGCCTGCGCGTACTGGTCAGGCGGCACGGCGTGTGAGACATCACCATACCGATTGAGAACCTCTTGATCGGAATAACCCTCCGACGGATCTCCTTGTTCGTATCGATCAACGAAATCGCTGTACTCTTTCTGGCGTTGCCCACCGGCGAGTAATTCGTCAAGCATTCCCATGTGCAATACTCCTTTGAACATCGATTGCCGACATGCGCTTGCAGTTTATATTTCAAGCTAGCGCCCAGGATGCCGCAGCATCAAGGGAGAGGCGCCTTAGTTTTAGACCGCGCCGAAGAGATTCGTTGATCTCGATCAATGTCTGTTTCCCACATCTGCTCGACTAGGTCCCAGACAGGGCTCGCGGCCCTGGATGGTGAAAACGCGGTGCTGCGCCACCATTGTCCTGAATCAGCGGCAGATTTAGCAGCCTATCAAGCACCGAGGGCGCTGGAAATTTCGACTAAGGTCGCCTTCTCGGCTTCACTTACCTGAACGCCGCCAAGGCCGAGCAAGCCGCCTCCCTCGCTCGCCGCTTCGGCGGTACTTTGGCTAATCTGACGAAGCCAGCTTTTGAAGGCTGCAGCGTCGCTCGGTGCCTTTGTCGCCAACATCGCCGAAACCTGGCGTAGAGCTTCGATAGACTTCGTTTTGACCTCTGCAGGTTTGCTGCTGGCGAGCTTGGTCTTAAGGCTATCGCGCGCAGCGCTTCGGGCCTCGCTCGTGGAAAAATCCGTCGCGAGAGCCTTCACCAACGAATTGCTACCGGGATCGGCCATGGCTTTCGCTAGCGCATTGCCGCTTGCGAATGATTCCTTCAACAAACCCCACAGGCCACTTGGATCGGCAGCGGTGATTGCCATGCCCGCCATCATCGGACTCTCGAGCAGCAGCGTCCACTCATCCTTTGTAAAGCTTGATTTGTCTGCCATGACTAACTCACCTCATAACATTTGAAAGCAGCGTTGGATTCTCGACCGCCCTTGGGAGCGGAGCGGTCCCAAATTCTTCGGTCAATGCTTCAGATCCGCAGGCACTTTCCCGCCATTCGCCGCAATTTTGGTCATGACCTGTTTGTGCAGCCAGACGTTCATCGTTGCGGAATCGTTCGTGTCGCCTGTGTACCCCAGCTCCTTGGCAAGGTCCTTACGCGCGCTCAGGCTGGAGTCGAGGTCGAGAGCTTTCATCAAATCGACGATTGACGTTCGCCATTGCAATTTTTCCTTCTTGGCGGCCACCGCGCTATCGAGAATGGGTGCGATATCGATCGCTTGCGCCGGCGCTGAAGGATTTGCGCCGCCCGAACTCGGAGCGCTTGTGGTAGCATCCGCCGATGCTGCTTCCGCCTTCGTGCCGAAAATTGCGCCCTTGATTTTGTCAAATATGCTCATGAGAACCTCTCCATTCAACGCGCCTGTTCGCCAATGAGGGCGGGAAGTACATTTCTGCAGTGTTGACGTGTGTCAATGAACCGCGTTCCGCGAATTATCGCCGCACCACTTCCAGCAATGATTGAAACATCAAGGAAAGTTGGTACCCACACGGTTCTCAAGCGGAAAGCTGACCTCGAAAGAATGCATATAGGGCAAGGCTTCTGACCTTGGCACCCGTACGATTCGGCGTTCACCGAAAACAGCTGGGCGTTCGAGCCGACACTATCGCCGGAGGTCGTCGCCGCCGCAGGCCTCCCAATCCGAAGGTCAGCGGCACCTTAGGACAATGGCGCCGAATTTATATTGAGTTCAGTATTGATCGGATCAGCTCAATAGCTGTCGAAGCTCCTGTGGAGAGTTCAGTGAGGTCGATTGTCGGAATAATTCTCGCGCTTACCACATTGCAAATGCCGTCGGCCCCAGCAAAAGAACTCGAACGCACCGCTATCTTTCTGGAGTTTTGTACCGGCACTCGGATCGCCGACAAAATCGTCCTTACTGCCTACCACTGCCTTGGAAACAGGATTCCAAAGTGGGCGAGCGGCGGCGGCGTTAAGATCAAGGTCGCTGATCACGTGATTTCACCACTGGCGCGCGAAACGAAAATCGACGTAACCCATGATGTCGCTCTGCTCTACCTCGAAAAATCTCTTCCTGCGGATGTTCCGATAGTGCCGCTCGCCAGTCGCGGCCAACAATTCGAAAAATACGTGCGCTTAGGTTATGGCTTCCGCGCCGGGCGGGATGGATGGATTCATGACGACGCTATCGGAATCCTCAAAGTTGATGAAGTTGTTTTCTGGGACAAGAACCCCAGCGAGAAAGGCAAGTTAAAATTCGCACAGCCCGTAAATCGCACTTGTCCTGGAGATTCGGGCGGTCCGACGCTCGGCCTCGAAAACGGAGATTGGTACGTCGTTGGCGTCACATCACGTGTAATGCCTGATATGCGTCATCGCTTCTCTTGGATCATTCCGCTCATCCGAGGCAAAGAGCTGCCGGACTACGCGCGCTACTGCGGTGAGTATTATACCTCTGAGAGGGTAACCGAAAATCTTGAGTTCCTGATCAAGGGAGTTCAAACGCTTGTCGCTCGGTACCCGCAGGTCGGGTCGTCACTCCCAGGTAGAGCATCCTCGCGACGTCGAAAGTAGCGGAGAAGGGAAGCGGACATGGGACACAGGTTCCCAAAGAACGAGGTGACAAACGCGAATTCCTTGGGGTTGGCATGGGCGGACCAGCCGTCCGAGCTGCGTTCGCCCCTGGCTGCGAGGACGTCCTGCTTCAAACCACACCATGTTCCGGGCGGTCAGTGTTGCGCTTCCATCGGGGCTGACCGCGACCATCACGGATCTGTCACCCTATTGATCCAGATCAAGAGGCCCTTCGCGCACGCAGGCTTGGTTTTTGCCTTCGCTACTTTTTGCGCAGAGTACATCATAACATGGGCAGAAACGGCAGGTCGGACCAGAATGAACTGCAGGTGCGGCGTGTGATCGACGTGCCGCTTCGTGAGGTGTCGGGCATTTGCCTACGCCGCAGCCGCGCCGGCCGGATGTCATTGATCGCGGTCGGCGACCGGATAGCGAAGATCGCCTGGTTTTCACTTTCGCGCAGCGATGGCTCCCGGATCGACTGGCATACGAAGAGCATTGCGAAGCTCTCGGGTTCGGAGCTTCCTAAGCATGACCCTCAGATCGAGGCTGTCTGTGCCGACGGCGGAGGGCGCGTCTTGCTGCTCCAGGAAACACCTCCGCGTGTCGAACTCATCGACACCCTGGCGCTGGAGACAGTTGCTTCGATTGATCTCGTGGTGGAAGGGCGTGGCGAATTCGCGCGAGCATGGTCCGATCCGAACGGATCTCGAGGCGAAGGAGTGGTGATGTTGCCCGGCGGGCATTTGCTCGTCGCCAAGGAGAAGAAGCCAGCGGCCCTCCTCGAGTTTGGCCCGCCCGACTCCCACTCGCGAGGCCTCGCCCGCGGCGGCGCACTGCCGGACGGCGCACAGTGGCCGATCAGAAAAGGCCGTCATCGGTTCGTGGCCGTGGCAATCTGGCGTCCAGACAAGGCACTTGCCAGAACTTGTGCGGACTTCAGTGACCTAGAGATAGGTCCGGATGGCCATCTCTATCTGCTCAGCGACAAGTCATTCACGATTGCCCGGCTCGATAATCTCCTGGCAGGCGGCGGAACTGCCTCGCTAATCGATGCATGGCATCTCGGTGATCTAGATGGCAAGCCGGAAGGCCTCGCATTCACCCCGCAGGGGCGTCCCATCGTCGGGCTTGATAGGCGCAAGGCGCGCCGAAATCTCGTCCTGCTTGAGCCGGCGATTGCGCAGTCGCGGCCCCGTCACTGGGCGCCAACCAAGCTAAACGAATGATCACCCTGACCAAAGTCCGCCAACTCGACCTTTCAGCTACTACCTCGGGGCGCCCCTTACATTTGAGTGCCGCGAGCGGACTCGTGTGCCTTAATTCTTTCAATTACGTCGTCGCCGATGACGAACTTCACCTCGGCGTGTTTCGCGCGAACTCCCATGAACCTGGTGACCTGGTTAGGCTTTTCGAAGGTGAATTGCCTTCTTGCAGTGCGGATCGCAAGAAGCAAAAGGCCGACTTTGAAGCACTCACACTCCTTCCCAGTTTCGGAAATTACCCCTATGGCGCACTCTTGGCGTTCGGTTCGGGCTCAAGGCCCAATCGTCGTTTGGGCGCTCTGCTCGGACTGGACGCACAGGGTGCCGTGCGCGGGTTCCCCCGGGTCGTCGATTGTTCGCCTATTCTTGCTTCCCTCGACCGAGAAGTTGCTGGGCTAAATATTGAAGGCGCGGTCGTTAGCGGCACCGAGTTGCGATTGTTCCAGCGCGGAAATCAGCGGAATTCCGATTTCAGCTTTCGACATTCCTTGAGGCATTGAGTTCAGAGCAGACTGCGCCGCTCGCGCCCTTAGCCATCAACACGTTTGATCTTGGGCAGATCGAGGGAATTCCGCTTTGCTTCACCGACGCGGCGGCTCTTCCCGATGGTACAATGGTGTTTACAGCTGTCGCGGAAAGCGCCGACGACAACTACAACGATGGAGCTTGTGCCGGCGCGGCCGTAGGCTGATGATTTCGAAATCCCGGCTGCTCTGTTCTCGGCTGCAATAGTCAAATGACTTCGAGCCAATGGTCTCCTAGGATACCGCTCGACGTGCCGTGCTTGGCGGCCAGCTCGGCCGGAAAGCCCGCAACTGTCAGCGCATCGGCACTGGCGCAAATCGCAAATGATGGCTCAAGAACTTCGACCCGAGCTGATCCTGCTGCTAAATACGCAGCCCTAGACACTTGCTGCCGAAGGCGCGGACATGCCGCGGTTAGGCCCCATTGAATTTGGGGTCCTTCGGGCCGGGCCGCGCGCGCCGGGACCGCGAGACGGCACACATTCAAGATGTTTGCCCGGACGATTTTCCGGGTTGCGTTGCGATCGTCACCGCTCGCGCTGCGCCCGCATCGCGGCGACGAATGCCTTGCCCTCGTTCAACCATGTATCGAGCGGCAGATCGTTGAGCCGTTCTACCAGCATCATCTTGGTACCGGCCTGCTCGTGGTCATCAAATTCGAAACACCAACAGCCTTTGCCTTTGTGGTACAGCTTCAGGCAGGGGTCGCCGATCAGGTGGACGACCGTGTCTGTGTTGAACATCGTCAGTTATAGCTTTCGTTCGATGACCCGGACGACCGCGTCATAGGCGGTGGTGACACTTGCAGCGGCATTGGTTGTCGGAACGCCTGAGATCAACTCCGGGAGCCATCTCGACATCGCTGCCGATTGAGTGACTGCCCGGCGTCTTCCGACCCTGGCATCACTGCGCGGCCTCGACGTGACTGGTCGCCCAACGAAAAGCCCGGCGAGCATGCCGGGCGATCGGAGGTATGGTCACGTCATGAAGCGCGAGAATTAAACATCAAGTGCGGGCCTAGCGTCGGTTCGCTTTGTGACACTGAGGCCCCGTAAGACTACGGTGCCGCCGGCACTTCCGCCCTCTTGTCCGCATTGCACTACCGAAATGTGGCTCAAGATAACGGATGAAAATAAGCCACAAACGGGCACGCGCGCCTACCGCTGCCCAGCCTGCGGCACCGTAACAACGATGCCCGCTGAGACACCAAGACGCGCGCAGAAGTAGGGCCGCCTCAGTTGGAGGCCTTCATACGCGAGTGGGATGACCACAGCTCCAGCGTCGCGGACGCGGGAGGCAGTCGAAGCGAACGTCATCACCACACGCGGACAGGCGACCGATAGCGGACGGCATCGCGTCATCGTCTCCGACGCGGACGATGGCATGGCAAGCTGGTCACTTCGCCCGCTTAAACACCAACTCCAGCGTCACACCCGCGGGTGTGCGCGGGTTCGTGAGCTTCAATTCCTCGTCGGTAATCGACGTGACGATCCGGCGCTGATTGGGCGCTCCGACGAGATTCGGAACCGAACTCGTCTCGATGTTGAGGTGAGCCGTCTTCGTGCTTTCGTCCAGCGTGTAGGTTCCGGTGTAGGCAACCACGCCCGACGCAACGGCCATGGCTTCCTCGGGGGACGGTCGTGCTGGATCGCCCGACGCATACTTCGGCACCTCGGTGCGCACCGTGATGAAGTGGAAGCGGCCGTCGGCCGTGTAGGTCACCGCGCCCTGGGCGCTTGGCCGCGGCACGGCGCTGCCATCCTCACGCTTACCTGTGCTGGACACGTAAATCCACGTGCCGACGAGTTGATCCTTGAGTGACTTCCCTTGCGCCACGCTGTTGCTTGGGAAAGCAGGAATTGTGACCAACGCGATTGCACAAAGGCCAAATACGCAACGCCTGTTCATGAGACCCCCTAAAGTTGGTCCAACCACGATACAACAAAAGCTGGTGGCCAGACCAGTTTCGCATTCATGGCAGCGTCGCGCCTTGCAGGATCGGGGGATGAGCCGCCTAGCGGCGGCAATGGCAACCCGCACTGGCACCGAACAAGCCGGGAGATGGGCGACACCGGCGCGACCGGGACCGCAGCCGAAGGCACAGGGAACCGTCCAGCACGCCGGAAGCGCAGAGCTACAGGACACTGGGCAACTCGGCGGCCTGCTCATGCAGGAGTACGACATGGCGGAATGTCTGCGGTCAATCACTGGTAACGATAATCGTCCTGCGCGGCGAGGCCGCCCATCACCGCCGCGCCACGGAGGCCGTACATCGGTGTTTCCTTGGATCAGCCCGCGACGCACGATCTCCTCGCGCGGTATGCCGGTCAGGCGATGCGTGCGCTCGATCATGTCGTTGATGTGCTGGATGATCGGTTTGCCCCGGGCCTGATAATCCTGCGGCGAGAGGACGCCGAAATCTCGAAGAAAGGGGCAGAACGTCGGCGGGATCTCGGAGATATAGGCCCATAACTGGTACAGGAGTCCCAGACCGAACAAATCCCGACATATCCCCCCGGTGGTCACCCACCCCCGGCTGGCGACGTTGGTCATGGATCACACGGCCTCGCCGACGCGCGTGAGCGCCTTCATGACAACCCCTCCAGCCTGCGCTGCACGCGCAGGGTAATCAGGTTGGTTTCGTCATCACCGTTCACGCGCGGAACGATGTGATGATGGTGCAGATCGCTGATTGCCCCGCAGGCGACGCAGAATGTCAACCTCATGATGACAGCAGCCCGAGACGAACCAGTGCGGCCTGGACCGACGGTGCATTCCAAGGCTTGCCGCTCCAGCTCTTGATGCCACGGCGATCCAGCTCGGCGGCAATGGCCCGTAAGCTCAAGCCCGCCAGCTCCCGCAGGATCGGCTCGATCAGCACGTCACGCTCGGCGGCGGCGGCCAGTAGCTGCGGATTGCCGAGCTGCTTGCCCTGCGCCTTCTTGGCAGCGAGCGCATCGCGGGTGCGGCGAGAAATCAAGGCCCGCTCTTTCTCGGCCAGCGCGGCGTACAGATGCAGCAGGAACGGATCGACATCGGCACCCAGCTCGGTGACGACGAACGGCACCTTTTGCGCCATCAAGCCGCTGATGAAGTGAACGTCGCGGGAAAGCCGATCGAGCTTGGCGACCGCTACCGGGCACTTGCGCTTTCTGGCCTCGGCCAGCGCCGCCGCCAGCTGCGCGCGCTTGTCGAGCGCATCAGCTCCCTTGCCAGTCTCGACCTCGACGAACTCACCCATGATTTCGTGGCCCTCGCCCTCAGCAAACCGGGCAATGGCGGCGCGCTGTGCTTCGAGGCCGAGGCCGGACTTGGCCTGCTTGCCGGTGGAAACGCGGATGTAGGAGATAATTCCCATGATTATGACGCCCCGCTGTAATGCTTATGAAGATAAGGCCGCGGCGTGATCAGAGGCCTATTTCCGAGACAGTCCCTTAAACGAGCTGGCCCTTAGAAGACCTTCTGCGGTGATGTCCCGGTACTCAACATCGGCATAGAACTTTGGCTCAACCCATGTGGCCTTCGGCTTCTTGATGGGCTTGGTGAGCTTGGACTTCGGGCTCACCACGTTGTCCAGCTGCTTGCGAATTTGACTGGAGACCGTGCGCGACCAGCCGGCGCCAACCTTCCCCATAGAGACCAGCTCTTTTCCTTCCCGCTTGCCGAGATAGAGAGCGGCAACGCCCGATGGGTCTTTGACAAAACCGACAACAGGGAATTTCCCCTTCTGCACGGCCTTGATCTTCAGCCAGTTCTCATTGCGCTCCGACCGATACGGTGCGTCCGCCCGCTTGGATATGATGCCTTCCCAATTCAGCTTGGCCGCATGCTCAAACATCTTCTGACCGTCGCCCACGAGATGCTCGGAAAAAAGCACCGGAAGTTCGATGTCGTTTTCGCCGAGCAGATCCAGCAGCGCCTGCTTGCGCTCAATCTGCGGCCGCTTGCGAAGGTCCCCGTCACGCCAGAGGAGATCGAAGGCGTAGTAGACGAGCCGGCCCTGCCTGCCCGCGGCTAGCTCTGCCTGAAGTTCGGAAAAGTTGGTGCGCCCTTCATGGACAACTACCACCTCCCCGTCGATGATGGCTTCACCTGGTATGGCGAGCGCGCCGGCAATCTCGGTAAAGCGCTTGGTCCAATCCAGCCCGTTGCGGGTGAAGACTTTCTTTCGTCCCCGATTGAGATGGACCTGCACGCGGTAGCCGTCGTACTTGATCTCATGAAGCCACTGATCGCCCTGGGGCGCTTTGGTCTTCAGGGTGGCGAGCTGGGGTTTAATGAACCCCGGCATCTCGATATGCTTTGGCACTCGGGAAACTCACAAACGCCCGCCGCACCTTGGGGGCTATGGCGAGCATTTTACTTACTTCCCGAAAAGCTCGAACAATCAGGGGACGTGACCGCTCTCTCCACCACCAAAGGGCATTGTGCCGGTTTTTCCCGATCTGGTTCCAGCCTCGAAATACCGTGATTCTACGGAATCCTCATTCCTGCTGAACGCGATAACATCACTCTTGCCAGCGCGGTGTTTTCATCCCGAACAAATTTGGGCTGGCGGAGGGCCGCGCTAATGCGGCCCTTTTGCCGTTGGGCGGCTGCAACGCGGCTCACCGTTGCTGGACGATCTCGGTTTAACCGGTGCCGCTTTTGGCGCGGTTAAACAAGAAAATGGATCACCGTGGAGGCGCGCGTTCGCGGTGCGCAGCAACGTGGCGATACCGGCGCGGCGGATGGCGTCGGGATCAGGACGAAGTGGACTTCCCATTCCGGGTGCTGCTGCTGTGCTCATACCGCGCATGATGGCACCGCTTCCCGGCGGCCGATGAAGACGCATAACGGATTATTTTCAGCAGAGGTCAGCCTGATTGGTTGATACGCTGGCGGACATCAAGCCATCTTTCAAAGACGACACCGATGTCGTCCCGACACCGCCACGCGAGCCGACACTTTCCAACCGTGAAAAAGTCGTCGAATGTGATGTAGAAGTATATCGGAATGAGACCCAGTCCATCTGAATGCACGATGGCGCTGGTTCGGCAAACGTCGTAAGCCACAACGCGCAATTCGCGGCCGCCTTCAAAGAACAGCAGGCCATCGGTGGAATGTTTGATCATGTGCAGTCCCATCGGTACGTGGCCGCGCTGGCTTTGATACGTGCAGGAGCAGCATGGAATCGACGCTGAGAATATCGCTCGTAGTTGTCGTGACAATCTGGAACCTGAACTACCGTTAAACGACCAATTTTATTAAAATGATCGCCGCTACCGCTCAGCGCCATTGCGATCTTCCTGTGGTCCTCGCATTCGCCTTCGAGCAGCCAGTGACTGGCGATCAGCATCTCGATCACCTCGCAACAGACCTCGATCGAAACCGTCATCCGGCCCCCGTTGAGACGTCGGCGATATTCGCGCTTGGTTGACGGTCAGAAATACTTCCGGCCTGACGTTCTGCCGCCGGCCGCTGGCGAGGAACTCCGGCCGTTGTTAGGCCGAGGAGCAGCGCCACCAACAATGGCCGATCGTGTTCGGTTGTCGGATATCGAAGCGCTGTTCACCTGCAAAGCCCGTAGCAAACGCAGCGCCGAGGTGCGGCCGGCATTTTGGCACGCGCGACCGGCTGAATGGCTGGCGCACTTTCACAAGTAAATGGCGCGAAGTCACAAGTTACGGTTCGCATTTTTATTTAGGTATCTCGGCCGGTTTCATCTTTTGAGTGAAACGGCGGCCACCCCTTTCATACAAAGCGATGACAGACCGAACTCCATTGCTCGTCTTTTTCAGTTGCCCGTCTTGCAAGGCCGTTTACTACGCGTCACAGAAACGGAAGCCGAGTGCTGTTATCGGTCGCTTCACTTGCAAAAGCTGCAACACGACGGTGCACCAGTGGTGGGGCACCCAATACAGTTTTACGGATTGGATAGGACCGCTTGAGTTACGGCGACCGCGGCGTCCCAATTAGGCGAAGAGGTCGGCGCCCGCCTGTGTGAACCACGTAGATAACCAGGTCTGGACCAATGAGAAATTTCGCCGCTTCGATCGCGGCGAGCGGATGCCGCCGGACTGGCGGCCGCATGACTAAAACTGATCCTGCACGCGCCGATCCGCCGGATGGTGCCAGCCAGGAAGGCATTAATCGCTGTCAAAATTGATGCGCCAACGCATCACTTTACGAAATTCCTGGCACGACGGTTACAAATCGAACCGACACGAATCTGCCTGCCGATGTTCAATTGGGCTTTCATCACCGGATTCATCCGGCGAAATCATTGATCGAGGATCGGGTATGGACGACGGGGTCTTAGAGGGGGCGATTGCCGGCGCAACACTCGGTGCCGGCGCCGCAATTTGGCTAATTGCGGGATACCTGATCCAGCGATTTGCCTTCCGCAATCCAGAACCAACCCACGCTACCGTCCTTGCAACATCAATGAGCGCTTCGATGCTGCTGTTTTCGCTCGGAGCTTTGCTGGCGTTTTACATCCGATAAGATGATCCGGGTGTGGCTGATGGCCTGGTTCAAACGGTTCGTTGACCCCTCTGGGGCGTCCACAACGCCTCTACGAACGGACCCGAACTCACCAAAACCATAGAAAATCAACGGCAGCGACTTTTGTTCAGCCGCTCATAACGGTCTGGTTGCAGGACGCATAAAGCCGTCGCGAATGCCTACTTGGTAGCGCCGCTTGCATCCTATTTGCACTCCAAATTAGCCGAATTCCCTACGCCTGGTGCGTGCGCTTTTCACCTTCGTTCTTGTCTGCTCCCATGTTGCATCGACTTTGGTCAAAGGAGGCAAGATTGACGCGGCGTTACGGAGTTATGCATTTGCGCCTGCCTAATAGTCCAGAGAGGATGGTGCAACCCTATTCTTCGACCGAGGTTGCGATGGCGATAGGCGTCTCACTGGACACTTTCTATCGCACGCGCCAAATCCGGCACGAGCGCGACGGTTTGCCGGCGCCGATCAGCGAACGCGGGCCGCTCAAATGGGAACGTACTGGCTTCGACACCTGGCTGACACGGCATCATCCCATGCGTCCGAAGACGATCTCTAATGACACATTCGCGCCACCGCCGGCAGCAAGCAATGAAGAACATCGCGAGCGGCTGAGAACGGCGTATGGGGATCATGGCGCTTGACAATCAGGATCGCGCTAGATTCCAATAGGTGCCTTCTCTTGCTTCGGCGCGAAGGCTTTCTATGGCAGATCCGAAATTTCCCTATGTGAAGTGGCGTGACGGTCGTCCGCGCTCATCACATGGCGCTTACACAAGAGCGCTCGGCTTTGTCGACGCTGACCTCCGCCATCCGCCCCACGATGAAAAGGGCCACCCGGTTGGGGCGTGGTTCAATCTTCAGGAAGCCTCCGATTTTTCCGACAAACGAAGATCTGAAATCGAGGCGGCGCGGCGCGCTGGCAAATTGCTTAAAAAGATTACTGTACGGAAGCGTACCACGATTGAGGATCTTCTGGACGATTGGAGCAAGTCGGCCGAGTTCAAGGCATTGTCGGCCGCCTCGCAATCGTCCTATCGCAAGTGCATATCCGGCATCCTCTATCGGCCGCAAACGCGGGAGGTTGCTGCTAAGATGCGTGCCGAGATCCGCGCCGCCAGATTGCTGGGCGTGGCCGAGCCTGCGCGCGAGCTCGAGGCGATCGCGACCGCGCCGCCATCGTCGATCGGCAAGCCAGAACTCCGAGCGTTCTACAACTATGCGAAATCGGTACGCGGCCATCATATGGCGCTGGCAATGATCGCAACGCTGTCAGCGGCATTCACCTGGGGCCAGGAAAGCATCCTGTGGCGCCTCGGACCCAACCCGCGAGAGGGCATGGCGTTCGATCATCCGGACGGCCGCATCGTGCTGGTCGCGATGCGGGAATTTTCCGCGTGGGTCGCCGCAGCCGATGCGATCGAACGGGCCTCGATCGGCGACAGCTTCTATCTCGCGCTGTTCACCGGGCAACGCCAAACCGACCGTCTTGTTATGCGCGACGAGAGCGATGTCGCGGGACGCCATGCGTTCCGGCAAAGCAAGACTGGTGAACTCGTCGACATAAAGGAGGCGCCGCAACTTAGCGCACGACTAATCGCCTCGCGCGCGCGGATAAAGGCGCTTAAGCTGCGGCTTCAGCTTGAGACGATGCCGCTCGAACTCGTCGTCAATGAGGACAATGGCGAACCTTATGACGAGAGCACCTATCGCCATTGGGTGTCGACCGCGCGCACCGTTGCCGTGTTCGGCTTTCTCGCGCGCGATACCGTACGCCAGGCGATCGTTCGCGCTGAGCGGTTGACCACCGAACTGATCAGAACTGTCGACGGGCTGTTCGCGTCTTTCCCGCTCAATGAAGAGAACAAGGCGCAGCGCGCTCGCGCAGTTGATCAGCGCGCCCGTGTGCTGGCGGAATGGCTGGAGGCCCAAGCGACGCGCGACAGCAATGGCGATGACGGAGCATGGCGCCTGAAGCCGTGTCCGTCGCTGATGTTCATCAATGGCGCCGGCGAACTCGACCAAAAACACGACCAGGACCTGCGCGATACCTGTGTCATGCTGCTCGATCGCGCCGGCTGCGACCTGTTGACGATCTGCGACATTACCGGGCACTCGTACCGAAGCGCGCAGACGATCGTGAAGCACTACCGCGCCCGCAACGCCGATCGTGCCGATGCCGGTATCGACCGGCTCGAATTGCAGGTGCGCAAGGAAGGGATGAAGGGCTGATCGCCGCCCCGCCGAATTCACATTTCGGCGGCGGCTTTCAGCCGTAAAATTGCGCTGCGTAGCAATATTAGGGATCTTCGGTGATGGCGAACGCCATTTCGTCGATTACCGAGCGCCAACCAGCGCCTTGCAGCGCGGCCCGATGAGCACCTGGTCCAAGCACACTCGAAGGTGCGAGGTCCCCCGCTTCTTTCCTCCCAGGTACGACAAGAACCTTAAGAGAACTCCGTCAACTCGTCGCACGGCGTGCGACGTGCCATCACAAAAAGCGTCGCACGAGACCCGTTCTGTTCTCGGCGATCTTTCCTCTAACTTATTGAGGAATAATGCTTTAGGCTTGGTGGGCGCACCAGGGCTCGAACCTGGGACCCGCTGATTAAGAGTCAGCTGCTCTACCAACTGAGCTATGCGCCCGGAACTTGGTCCGGAAAGCCCTCGCAAGAGGGCGTCGTTTAGCAAAGCGACTCGGGGATGTCCAGCAAGCCGAAGCGAGTTTTCCCGGGCTTTGGCTGGCAGCCGAAATGGCGAAAAGCCGCTGGATTTCAGCGGCTTCTGCCGGTGTTCGGGCCGGGCCCGGAGATCAGGCGCGTCAGAGCCGCTCGGGGCCGCCCCGGTTCGGCCCGTCATCCCGGTCATTCCGGTTGCGGTCGTAGCCGCGATGGCGGTCAAAATCGCGGTCGCCGCCCATTCCGTGCTCGTGGTGCCGCCAGCCTCCCCGGCCGCCGAACCCGCGGTCCATTCGGGTCAGGACGGCAAGCCGCCGCTTCTGGCCGTCATCGAGCGTCTTGTACAGCGGGTCGGCCGCCTCGGCGATCTTCTTCATGGCCGCCGCGGTGGCCGCCATATTCTCGGCCCGGTCGCGCAGGCGCGTCACCGGATCGTCCGGCTTCTGCTGGCTGGAATCGTCCTTCGGCGGGTTCATCCGCGCGTTCGCGCGATCGATTCTGAGCTTGGCGAATTCCCGCACCGCGGCCTCGACCGGCGGCCACAGCTTTTCCTGGTCCGCCGTCAATTTGAGGCCGGCATGCACGGCCGCAATCCGCGCGTCGGCATAGGCCGCCCGGTCCTCCGGGCTCATCCGCGAATGGCCGTAGCCCCAATGACGGTGCTGGGCATAGACGGCGGTCGAACCGGCGATGGCAAGAACCGCGACCGCGGCGATGGCGAACTTCCTCATGCGAACCTCCTGTGAAAGGTTGCCAAAAGATGGGCCCGTGTGCAGGCGCAATCAACTTACAGATTGGCAAGAGCGGCCTGGCTTACGAAGATGTAATGTCGGGCCGTTCAGCAATCCTTCATCAGAGCATGCCGAGCGTACGCGGCAGCCACAGCGACAATTCCGGGATGTAGGTCACGAGGCCGAGGAAAACCAACAGCGTGATCAGCCACGGCAGCACCGCGATCGACAACTCGGTGATGCCCATCTTGGCAATGCCGGAGGCGACATAGAGGTTGAGTCCGACAGGCGGATGGCACATGCCGATTTCCATGTTGACCACGACGATGATGCCGAAATGCACCGGATGGATGCCGAGCTTGACCGCGATCGGATAGAGGATCGGCGCCATGATCAGGACGATCGAGGACGGCTCCATCACGTTGCCGGCGAGCAGCAGCAGCAGGTTCACCACCAGCAGGAAGGTGATCCAGTTGATGCCGCTGTCGGTAATCCAGTTGGACATCGCCTGCGGGATCTGCTCGCTCGTCATCAGGAACGAGAACAGCACCGCGTTGGTGACGATGTAGAGGATCATCGCGCTCATGTTCGCCGATTGCAGCAGAACCTTGGGCACGTCCTTCCACTGCAGGTCCTTGTAGATGAACATCTCGATCAGGAAGGCGTACACCGCGCTCATGGCGGCGGCTTCGGTCGGCGTGAACCAGCCGAGATAGATGCCGCCCAGCACCACGACGATCAGCGAGATGCCCCAGATCGATTCCCGGAAGGCGCGCCAGGCTTCGCCCCACGTCGCCTTCGGAATCTTCGGATAGTTGTTCTTCCAGGCGCGGTACCAGGTGGTCCCCGACAGCATGATCGCCAGGATCACGCCCGGCACCATTCCGGCCATGAATAATTGCCCGACCGACGCGGAACTGACCCGCTCGCCGGCCGGTCCGAAATACACCGCGCCGCTGGTCGACACCGCATAGATCACCATGATGATCGAAGGCGGAATCAGATTGCCGAGCGCGCCGCCGGTGACGATGACGCCGGCGGCAAAGCGCCTGGGATAGCCGACCGACAGCATCGCCGGCAGCATGATCGAGCCGATTGCGACGACCGTCGCCGGCGACGATCCCGACACCGCCGAGAACAGCGCCGCCGCCATGGTGGCGGCGATGCCCAATCCGCCGGCCCAATGGCCGATCATCGTTCGCGCGAATTCGATCATGCGCCGCGCGACGCCGCCATGGGTGAGGAAATTACCGGCCAGGATGAAGAACGGGATCGCCATGATCTCGAACTTCTCGATACCGGTGAAGAGCTTCAGCGCCACGGACTCGATCGGCACCGTGGTCATGAAGAACAGGAATGACAGCACGGTCAGGCCGAGCGAAATCGAGATCGGCATTCCCGTCAGCATCAGCAGGATCAGCAGCCCGAAGATAATGGCGGCGCTCATCGGGTGATCCCCCCAACGCCGGCGCCGGGCGCGTCGATTTCGACACCCTCGACCTGGGTTTCGTCATGATGGGGTAGATGGCCGGTGAGCCAGAAATTACGGGCCACCTGCAGGAAGCGGAAACACATCAGATAGGAGCCGAGCGGAACGCAGAGATAGATGATCCAGCTCGGCAGTTCGAGATCCGGCGTCACCTGGTCGGTGTGCATCAGCCCGTAGACGAATTTTGCGCCCATGGAGCCGACCACCGCCGTGAACAGCGCGCCGCACAACAGGCCGAACAGGACGGTGGCCTTACGCCAGGGTGGATTGAGCTTGTTCACCACCACGTCGACGCCGACATGGATGCCGGTGCGCACGCCATAGGCCGCGCCGAACTTCGCCATCCACACGAACATGATGATGCATAGTTCCTGCGCCCAGGACAGATTGATCGGAAACAGCAGCGGATAGAGGAACGGAATGCCGACCAGATAGCGGTGGGCCACCGCGACAAAAATGATCACGGTGGCCGCTGCAATCAGAAAAGTAATCAGCAATTCCTCAAGCCGATCGAGGATGCGAAGAAACATGAACTCCCCCATGCCGATCATTCCAATCCCGGACGAACTGGATGACCTTGCGCGCCCTTGTCCACGGCCATAGAAGCCGCAGTCCCTAGAGCATTATCGGTTCTGATTGAATCAGAACCGAAGCTCTAGATTCTTGTTTTGACGCGTTTCCTTTACGCGAACCGGTATCCACTTCGCTCGAAAACGCTATAGACATAAAGCGGCTTCCGAGCCGAAGCCCGGAAGCCCTTGACGTCGCCTCAGTTGGTCGCGCCCCTGGTCTCCTTCAGGAACTCGTCGATCAGCGGCTGACCGACGCGGCCCGCGACATCCTTGTAGACCGGCTCCATCGCCTTGCGCATGGCGGCATCCTGCTCGGGCGTCAGGGTCACGATTTCGGCCTTGCCCGACTTCTTGATCTCCTCAAGCGCGTCGTCGTTTTCCTTCTGCGACTGGCCGTTGCCGTAGGCGGTGGCTTCCTTCATGGCCTTGTCCAACTGGCCGCGAATATCTTCCGGCAGGCCGTCCCAGAACTTCTTGTTCACCACCACGACATAGCCGATGTAACCGTGATTGGTGACCGTGAAGTACTTCTGCACCTCGTTCATCTTCTGGGTGTAGATGTTCGACCAGGAATTCTCCTGCCCGTCGACGACGCCGGTCTGCAGCGCCTGATAGACTTCGGAGAACGCCATCACCTGCGGGATCACGCCCAGTGCCCGCATCTGCGCTTCCAGCACTTTTGAGGACTGGATGCGGAATTTAAGCCCCTTGTAGTCGGCGGGCGTCAGCAGCTTCTTGTTGGCGCTCATCACCTTGAAGCCGTTATCCCAGTAGGCGAGACCGGTCATTCCCTTCGAATCGAGCAGCTTCAAAAGCCTGGCGCCGAGCGGTCCGTCGGTGACTTTGCGCAGCGTCTTCAGGTCGGGGAGGATGTACGGGAGATCGAACACCTCGAATTCCTTGACGCCGATCGGGCCGAACTTGGCGTTCGAGGGTGCCAGCATCTGCACCGCGCCGAGTTGCAGCGCTTCCAGCTCTTCCTTGTCCTTGTAGAGCTGCGAGTTCGGGTAGACTTCGACCTTGACCTTGCCGGCGGTGTACTTCTCGGCGAGTTCCTTGAACTTCTCCGAGGCCAGCCCCTTCGGCGTGTTCGGCGCCACGACGTGGCTGAACTTGATGACGATCGGTGACTGCGCCGCGGCGGGTCCGACCAGAGCCAATGCTGCGATCGATGCTGCAGCCAAAATCAGTTTGCGCATGATTCCTCCCGGGTATTTTTTCGAAGCATTCCGTGGCTCCGAAGCTTGTATGCCAGTTGCACCAATACAGAGAAGCGGATCGAATTGCCATTGCCCGTTAGCAGGGGCCATGCCGATGGCTTTGCTGCATCGCAAAATGACCGCTCGGGTTTTCCGGCCTGTTTCGTGGGCAATCCCGTTCGCCTCGCTGTTGGTGGCCTCGCCCTTCGAGACGGGTACGGGGCAAAATCTCTCCGCGTCACGCAGTCCCGTAGGATGGGTGGAGCGCAGCGATACCCATCAATGCTGGTGCCTGTAGCGATGGGTATCGCTGCGCTCCACCCATCCTACGAAAAACGGTTTCGCGTTCTCGCGACGCTGATCGCCCGAGGTTTGCATCTTCGTTTGCCCTCTCGAAATAGAGGGCGCAGGGAAGACCGGGTGCGCGCCGCACCCGCGGTCTCGCGTGCAAGTGCACACAAAGAGCACGCACACGAGCATACAGGTTCGGCGGGAGCATCCCGGCCTTCCCTGCGCAATGGCTTTACGGCTTACTTCGTGCTCTCCCCGGTGAACGGCTTTCTTGCCACCGTCGTCGGCGGGACACTTCCCGCCAACTTAGCGCCAGCACCGCGGCGCCAGAACCACACGACTTCGCCGTACGCGTCAGGCGCGTACGTCTATCGCGCCATTTGCGTCCATCGCATCTCACCGCACGTTCGTGACGATCGCGAGCGTCCCTCATCTGCCGTAAGACGGGCGGAGTTATGCCGGTGATTTGCCCTGCGGGTTAAGCGGAATATTTTTGTGCGAGGGGCTGGACGCAAATCACGTTGATACGTCAGGCAAATTCGGTCTCAACGCGCAGAGTCTTAGAACTAGCCGCGCGCCCCAACCAATCGTCATTCCCCGATGCGCCATGTTCAGACGTTACGCACGCAGCAATGCATCGACCAGTAATGGCGGGGTGGTCGGGTTACTGATAGGGTCGCGAAGCTCTCTGAGGAACCGCTAGATGCGGATTTTAGTGGTCGGAGCCGGCGCACTGGGCGGATATTTCGGCGGATGCCTCATTCGCGCCGGACGCGACGTCACGTTCCTGGTGCGCCCACGCCGAGCCGAACAACTCGCCCGTCAAGGCCTCCAGATCCTCAGTCCTCATGGCGACTTCACCGTTCCTGCGGCCACCGTTCTGGTTGGTGACATACGCGAGCCATTCGACCTCATTCTGGTTGGCGTGAAGTCCTATTCACTCGATGAAGCCATGGATCACTTCGCCGCGGCCGTTGGTCCAACCACCGTGATCGTGCCGGTACTCAACGGCATGGGGCATCTCGACCGGCTAAGCGCGCGCTTCGGCGCCGAGCACGTATTGGGCGGAATGGCAAATATCAGCGCCGGTGTGGATGCCGAAGGTCGTGTTGTCCAATTTTTTCCTAACCATGATCTCGTATTCGGTGAAGTCTCGGGCAGCTTCAGCGACAGGACGCGCGCGCTGGAGGCTTGTTTCGACGGTGCGGGCTTCAATGGACGAGCCAGCGATGCGGTCATGCAGGACATGTGGGAGAAGTTCGTGCAACTGGGTCTCGTCGCCGGGATCTCTTGTTTAATGCGCGCCAGTTTCGGCGACATCCTCGCCGCACCAGGCGGACGAGAGGCGATGTTTCAAATTTTCGGCGAGTGCTGCGCGATCGCTACCGCTTCGGGCTTCAAACCGAGGCCCGCCTTTATCGAGTTCGACACGACCCTGATCACCACAGTTGGATCCCCGCTGAAGTCGTCGATGCTGCGAGACATCGAGCGGGGCTCAACCACCGAGGGGGACCATATCCTGGGTGACATGGTAGCCCGCGCCCATGCCCTGAGTATCCCGGCGCCAGTCCTCAATCTAGCACGCACACATGTCGCAGCTTATGAAATAGGCCGCTCGCGCACCATCGCGAAGTCATGACGGGTGAACGAACGGTGGAGCCGATGTCCGAGTTGGGCCATTCGCGTCGCTTTGACCGCGTGCAGCTCACTTCCGGTCTACCCCCACAAGCGGACATAATCGCGGACCGTCGGCATGTCTCAAAAGTGCCGGAAGCTGACGGAAAGAGGCCGCCAACTGAGGCCGGCCTTACTTCTGTTAGGCTGGTTCTGGTGGTTGAAGCCCGGGAGAGGAAAGCCATTCGCTGATATGGGCCGCGGTATCAAGTTGCCTGATCTTTCTAATCAGTGCGTCCTTCTCAGGTTTTAGCTGAGCAACTTGGGCTTCCAGCTTGGCTTTCTCGGCTCAAGGGGTTTCATTACGAGCACAAAGAGAAACGGCCCGCCGAAGCGGGCCGTTTCGATGTTCCTTAGCGAAGTGCCCCGCCGTAAAGCTGGCGCTCCTTGCGGACCTCTTCCGCGCCATAGGGTTTGCTGGCCGGATCGAACGATTTCCACCCAGCCTTTTGCCAGGCGGCACTGCGGTCACGCAGGTTGATGGCAGACTCGTTCAATACTGAGTCGAGGCGAGACCGATCCGTGTCGGCCACTCGTGCCGACACCAGCGTACCTCCGCGACGGACGCCCTCGGCGTAGGAGTGAGCATCCTCTGCCGAAACGCCAGCCTCCGTGAGTGCTCCGACAATACCGCCGGTAGCGGCTCCTGCTGCCGCGCCAACCGCCGTCGCAGCCAGCCAACCAGCCGCGACAACGGGTCCGAGACCGGGGATCGCCAGCAAGCCGAGCCCGGCAAGAAGGCCGGCGGTGCCACCTACGCCCGCGCCAATGCCGGCGCCTTTGCCGGCACCTTCGGCGCGATCGTCGACGCCATCGCGATCGCGATCAACCTTCTTGTCGGTGTTGAACCAGCTGTCTGAATTATTGGCGACTAAGCTGATGTCCGCGTGCGGCACGCCAGCGGATTCGAGGCGCCGAACAGCCTGCTGAGCGTCGTTGTGGTTGTCGTAAAGACGAGAAATTGTAACGGTCATGCTAAACCTTCCTTACTTGGCAGTATTGACGTTGCCTTGAAAATCGACGGTTACCGCAGTGGCGGACCCGCTCTTGCTGGCCTTGCCGCGCCAGACACCATTGTCGTCCTTTTTCAATTCGGTGACGTTGGTGTAGCCGGCATCCTCGATCTTCGACTTGGCTTGTCCTTCAGTGAAACTGTTGCGACCCGCGACAGGAGCGTTGGAATTGTTTTGACCGGGGCTGTTGACCGCGTTGTTGTTCGGTCCCGACTGCGAGGGCGGATTTTGCGCCGACGCCGTGGTAGCCACCAATAATCCAATACAAATGAAGAGAAGTGATCGTTTCATAGTTTATCTCCAGAGCTTCAGGAGCGAGCGTAATCTCCCGTTGCAGCTTTAGTTCCTAAACCGCTGTGGCGAGCGGATTGCTCATCGCCGAATAATTCGCCCGCCCGTGGACTCGTTGACCGCGGTTCGGGAGACCGCGAATGCTATTCGACGCTCTCAACGAAGTGTTGTGTCCTGCGTCGATCGCGGAGGGGCGCCCCTGGTTCAGGGCACGGTAATGAGGCAAACGGCTTGTGCCCGGCCGCTGCATTCCTACGCGATTAGTAGAATCCCAACACGTTCCGACGACGGGCGTCGGTGTCACGATGCCTTGTGTCAACTGGAGCTTGAATAGGAACTTAACCAGACGCGGGAGATTGCCCCATGCAATCCCCTCACCGCGGAGACTATGATGGCAAAGATGAAGAAGCTCGAAGACCTGTTTCACGACACGCTCAAGGACGTTTATTTCGCCGAAAAGAAGATTCTCGCGAGCCTGCCGAAAATGGCGAAAGCCGCGCAGCATGCCGGACTCAAAGCTGCTTTCGAGAAACACCTCGGCGAGACCGAAGGCCAGATCGACCGTTTAGAGCAGGTGTTTGCCGAAATTGACAAGAAACCTCAAAGCAAGACGTGTGACGCCATCGTGGGCATCGCCAAGGAAGGCCAGGAGATTATGGACGAGTACAAGGGCATGCCCGCCCACGACGCGGGGCTGCTCGCCGCAGCGCAGGCCGTTGAACACTACGAAATGACCCGTTACGGCACGCTTCGCACCTGGGCCGAAGAACTCGGTTACAACAAGTCGGTAAAGTTGCTCCAACAGACCCTTGACGAGGAACGTGCGACCGACGCCGCTCTGACCAAACTTGCGAAGTCCGTCATTAATCTGGACGCTGAAAAAGACCAAGCAGCATAATTGCCGGGCGCGCCGCCCCGACCGAATGTGGCGGCGTCATTAAGCGCGCCTCCGGCAGGCTTCAATGTCGGCGCGAGGCTCGGCACGTGGAATTGCCGCCAGGTTACGCCCCCGGACACGAGGAACAAATCCCGGCTCCGCGCGTGATGTTCAAATGAAAACAGTAACATCGAAAAGAGCGCGCGGTAGTTCCCCTACCGAACGGGATCCTTTGCAACAGCGCGGATGCCCGCAACGCTGATGGCTGAGGTTGAAGCTTGGGCGACCGCCAATGACGTTACCCGTTCGGACGCTATCTGCCGGCTTGTAGAACTTGGGCTGGCGGCCAGGGTAAAGCCAACACAGGTAAATGCAACGCGAGCCAAGGAATTGGCTGCCAACGTAATCGACAACCTGGGCGACGGTGCTGCGAGCGCCGACGATCGGGCTAGCCGCAAAAGCCGGCTGCTGAGGGGACCGGAAGAGTTCAGAGAGGCGCGCGTCGATCGGCCAAAGGCACGAAAATGATGAAGACCCCTGGCGGAAATCAACCACCGAAGCAGATCACCCGGGCCGAGCGTGAGGCGCATAGGGCGTTCCGCGAAGCAGACGCCAAAACGGCAATGAGCGAGCATGAGATTGACCAGGCAGCATTCTCGAAGAACCGCGAGCGTCTGAAAGCCGAGCGGCTCGCACGAGAGGCCGCAGCGACACCGCCCACGAAAGCCAAGCCCAAGGCGAAAAAGAAATGAAGATGATGCCGTTGATTGCACTTGTCGCTACTCTTTGCGACGAGCGCGTTTGCTCAGTGCGCGCCACCGAAGGTCGGTAAGAGCTTCGTAGGCCGACGCGCCCAGCGGACAGGGATCGGCAGCATCGCAGCCACCCC
>NZ_JAHEAG010000042.1 GCF_018596315.1 Bradyrhizobium sp. SRL28
CTAGCCGACCTCATGCGCGAGCGGCAGGGTTTTCGATTATCCTGCGGTTCGCACCGCCGTATTTTGAACAAAAGTAGACGAGTGACCGACGCTCCCCGGCGAACACCTGCCTTACTTCATGCCGGAACGTACATGTGGTGATCAGTACGGTTCCTAAAGGTGGGCGAAACATTTGAAGTTTACGGTCGGTAGGATATACGACGAACTCACCGCCCTCAAAATCTGTCGCTAGCTGAACAATCACAGAATACTCGAAGTCGGGGTCGCTCTCAGCATCCAAATGGATGCCAATGAAGGACCCAGGCGGCATGCGATGCATTTGGCATCGGCGAATGACGTATTCTGATGACGCTCCGAAGATCTTCCTGAGCGCGGAGACCCGCTCTGTCCTTTCAAGTAGTTCGATGATCTGCGCTGAAGCTGTACCATTCACGTTGCTAGGATTACGGCCGGCGTGATCCAGCCGCACTCGTCTTACAAAAACATTGTGAGAATCGCCGGCATCTCCCTTCTGAACCTCTTCTTCGGGAATATCGGACTGCAACTGATCGATCCTCGTCAACTCATCTTTGGTGAACAGCGTCTCGGGGGCAATCAGGACCGTACCTTTATCTGCCAGCTCTGAGCGGTACTTCGCGAGGGCATCTTCTGAAAGCAGACCAAGTTTATCACTCATTGTTCGCGCCTTTCGGATTCACTCAAATTCGACTCTTCTAATCCGCCTGCAACGAGCGGATCGCCAGATCCCAATTCTCGCCGTCGAAATCATCTATTCTTATGCTTTCGATCGTCGTTTTATCTAGGCATCGAACATTTACGCTGAATCCTGAAGGATTCGATCGCGGCCGATAAAATGGCTTTACGCCGCAAACCCGACAAAACGTATGCCGAGCGATGTTCTTATTGAACTGATATGTAGTGAGGAGTTCTTCGCCGCAGTCAATCCTGAGCTTGTCGTCAGCAACGAGCATGTGCAAAAATCCGGACATTTGGCAGATTGAGCAATTGCACTTCACTGCAGAAATCTCTGCTGGCGCTCGTACGTAGAACTTGACAGCCCCACAGTGACAGCGGCCACTGTGTTCAACCTCCGGCCGACCATCTCCGTCACGCGAATCAATTCCGACTAGATTGCGGCACCACTCTAAGCTGAGACCATACGCGTGGTCGAATTCATCCAAGAAACGGCTACTGCAGTCGGCAGGGACCAGCTCGCTAATGAGCCTGCTTGTCATCTCTCCGTGATATTTCTCCGCAGGATCCTCGCCGCCGACATGGACCTGGAAATACTCAAGATCATCAGTCCGAGCATCAAAGGTTCTGACTAAAGTGGTCCAAAGCGCCTGGATCATTTCCGCAGCATGTAGCTCAAAGGCAACCATGTAGGCGCAGCGCACTATGGGGTCTCTCGACGACAAGCCATGATATAGCGCACGCAGGTACCGGCTCGTTGTGGTACTGTAGTTAGGCTGTATTGCTCGGCCAAGTAGGCGCGACGCATCTGTTCTAAAGAGCTTTGAGTGGAAGTTTTCTGTGTCCAGAATACTGGGTAGCGCAGCGTTGCCGCCTTGGAGAACCCGACTGTGACCTCCCGTTTCATCCCAGCAGATAAAATTTGCGACCACACTGGTCAACTCAACGTCCCTCGGGAGGTCTCGATTGCGACGTATTGCGTCGAATATGAGATCCTTTTGCGATCCCGCCTGCAGGTGCGGGAACGCTTGCGACATCGCTAAGTATTCAGGTAGTAGACTGGCAACCTGATCTTTGGACATCTCCGCAGCGAACGGATGGGGGACAAGCAGAGCCCGGGCTCGCCGAGCCAAGTGCTCGCCAACTGGTATCTCTGAAGGTTGATGCAGTTTAGAGGAAGAAGCTTGGGATAACGTCATTCGAACCCGGGTATGCAGAGAGAGAGAGATTTTCTTGGCCTAGACCTAGGACCGCCAACCGATACCAGTTCCCCCGGATCGAGAGACGAGTTCATTTTCCTGCAAAGAGGCATCACTTCGTCTTGAAGGCTCTCGATCTTGTCGATCCATCTAGTATCCTCCGGCTTCGGGTAGACTTTGGTGCGATAGTGCTTTGCTCAACTTATTTGTTCACGGATGTGTGGATTTTCTTGCTCCAAATGATTCCGTCGTCTCGCAGGCGTGCTCATTGGTTTCTCGATTGTGAGCTGTAGTTCCTACCGGGGTCGGTTCGCTTGCGCGAGATCAAAGCCAATTCCACGATGATTTCGTAGAGTGGGTTGGAGCGAGTGCCTGGGCTCCGCACCTGCGCTATTGTGGTTGCGAGGTCAAGCACACGGGCTTTCGCTTTTTGCGCCTGACCAGCACTCAATACCAAAGGGAAGATATGCGCGCCTTCACTTTCGCCTGCCCGATCACCAACATGACGGTTCAGAAGTGGCTCGATGCTGATGCCGAGGCGACGGAACGAGAATTTCAAGGCCTTGTCTGCCCTGCTTGTTCGCAGTTGCACTTCATAAGTCGCAAGACTGGAAAACTGCTGGGGCAGAAAGAAAAATGACATCGCCTCACAATTCTGAAGCGTTGACTTGTGTCCTTTTCCGGCTCTAGCGGTCACTTCCTTCTCCGCCCAGGAGCCTCGACGGGGCGCTAATGTAGGAGAGAGCGTCAGCCAGCTGTTACAAGCCCGCCGCTCCTGCGTGTAGCGCAGCCCCTGCAAGCGCTGAGCGGCCCACCCGATAGCCTTGTATATCTGAGCCAGCTTCAGGTGCTCTCGTCGGGCATTGCTGTCAGGCGCGATCTGAGCGAGTGATCGGCATTTGTCCAATGCGGCGGTGGTACGACACGCGGGGGCTTGCTTGCACACCGGCCCTTCCCGTCCAAAAAGCCGCGCTTGCCTGCGATCACCCCGGAGCAAGGCAGGGATTTCCATTTCAGCCTCCTGCCAGCGCCAACAGCCGTGCGAGGTAGGTCGGTGGGGTCACCTTCATTTCTCTCTCCATGTTGTCGTTCGGTCCGTGTCCGGTTGGAGACGCCAAGTCGGAAACCTGACAAAGTGGCACTCTCATTCCAGCGCCCCGTCGTCCGGACGCAGGTCCTTTTGCTCACGTCAAGCAAGGCTCGCACCAATTCTCGCGACCGGCACCCCGATTGCTGTGATGACATGCAAGGAAGCCGCAGCTGTTGCGCGGATCGGACATAGTCTGCGCACCGGAGCCTGAGCCATGCAGTCAAAGTTGGACTAATAATCTCGCTGCTATCTGTAGTTGTGTTCAACAGGAAGTTGGCCTGGCGAATTCGCAGGCGTCACGACCCCCGATCCTATTGACTCGTTGCAACTCCGCTTCCCTGTTTTGGCGTAGGAACGACATGTCTCGCCATGAGCTGCAGTGATCAGCAGACGCGTTCGTACCGGATCGGCATCTATTGGCACATGGCCTCGAGACGGCCGCTGGAGCACGGCAGCGTCGGCGGCCAACGACAGCATCATTGGATCGCGTGCCGCGAGCCGCATCACACCAGGTGATGCTCCGATACTGTGCGCTTAGGTAGGTCGCCATAGGGCACATTTATCCTCAAGGAACGATCTGAATTCGGCGCGTGAGCGGACCGTAGTCAGTTGAGGCTGGCCTTGTCGTATTCAGCCGCGTCCGGTTGGAGACGATGATGAGCGGAACCCGACAGTAGAATGCAACTCTTCCTCCAGCGCGCCGCGAAGCACCTGGTTATGCCCTTTTTCAAGCAAGGCTCGCACAATGTCTTTTGCGGCACGCCGATTGCTGGGAGACGGGCAGGATCGATTACGTCCATCGCAGTTTCGGAGGCACCGAGCCCGGAGTTCAGATGAAACTTGCTCGATTGATTCGAATCGATGCCATAGACGCCGCACGCTTGAGTGATGGTCGCCAATTCAGGCTTCGCCCGTCCGTCGCTGGGTGCCCGCGTGGCGTTTGCCCAGGAGCGGCTTTGGTTCTTGTCGGAGGGCGGGAGAGACGCCGCGACATCAAGATGGGTTTGCGCTGACGGAGCTCGACAAGGTTGCGCTGCATTCGACCTGGGATGGCCACCTTCGTCGAGTTGATTTGCTCAATACTCTTGGCACGTACAGGAGGAGCTGAAATGCGAGCGCTACATGTTGATCATCGTGCGGACCTTTCTCGCGCGTTGCAACGAGCGCTCCTGGATTGCGCTTTTGGCGTTCACGCCCTGCAAGCGCCCACTTCCTTGTGAACTCCCAAATCCCGAGACCACGCTCATGCGCAAGGTTCGCGCCAATATACCGTATAAGTAAGGAAAAGAGAGGTGTCCTCATGTCCAAAAACAATGCGGGCCAATTGAATGAACTTGCCACTCTATATGAAGACACCGTTCACTGGCCCTTTCGAAAAGAGATCGAAATTCCAAGCGTATTACTGGCTATTGGTGATGTTGAGGGTCTCTCAGTCCTCGACTTCGGGTGCGGCACGGGGGATGTATTCCCGCTGGCTAAAGCAACGCGGCGCGGGCCGGGTTGTAGGATACGATCCGACGAAAGGCATGCTCAACTACGCGCGGCGTCGGGCGGAGAAGGAGTCTCCGGGCATCTCCTTCGTCACTCGTCTCAGCGCCGATTTGATAGGTCAATTCGACCTGGTTCTTGCCGTGCATGTGCTGCAATACGCTAGCAGCGGACCTGAGCTGCAAGATATGTGCGCCAACATGGTCGGTCTGTTACGTCCTGGCGGGCGCTTGCTGACACTGGCGATTCACCCATCTTACGATCCACGTCGGAACTATTACGAACGCTATGGCCTCAGGCTCAGCGCCGATGATCTTCAGAAACCATATGTCGATGGTGGAGGTGTAAGGATACGACTCTGCAAAAACGGAAAGCAGGGCAGCGTCTTCGCATCGTATTGGTCCGCTGCTTCTTTGGAGCGGGCGTTAGGGCAAGCCGGCCTCCGATCGTTGAAGTGGCGGGAACTGGATGCCCCAGAATGCGCCGCTTTCGTCGGCGTAGGAAAAGAATTCACTGATCGTGATGTGCCTGGCGCCCGCGATCGGGCTGCTCGCGGTATTCCTCACCTATCCGCTGGGCCTCGGCGTCTGGCTCGCCTTCACCGACACCACGATCGGCCAGCGCGGCATTTTCATCGGCCTGGAGAATTTCCAGTATCTCTGGAGCGATCCCCTGTGGTGGAACGCGGTGTTCTACAGCGTGTTCTACACGGGCGTAGCGACCTTCGGGAAATTCGCGCTCGGCTTCTGGCTGGCGCTGCTCCTCAACAACCATTTTCCGCTCAAGAGCCTGTTGCGCGCCATCGTGCTGCTGCCGTTGATCGTGCCGACGGTGCTGTCGGCACTGGCGTTCTGGTGGATCTACGATCCGCAGTTTTCGATCATCTCCTATCTGCTGGTCGACGTGCTGCACATCCGCACCACCTATATCGACTTCCTCGGCACGCCCTGGCCGGCGCGCTTCTCGCTGATCGTGGCCAACATCTGGCGCGGCATCCCCTTCGGGGCGATCTCGCTCCTGGCAGGCCTGCAGACCATCTATCCCTCGGTCTATGAGGCGGCGATGCTGGACGGCGCCAGCGCCTGGCAGCGCTTCCGCTACATTACCTTCCCGATGATGATGCCGATCCACGCGATTGTGATGACGTTCTCGATCATCTTCACCTTTACGGATTTCCAGCTGGTCTACGCCATCACCCGCGGCGGGCCGGTCAACTCCATGCATCTTTTGGCGACGCTCGCTTTTCAGCGCGGCATCGCCGGCGGCGAGCTCGGCGAGGGCGCGGCGATCGCGGTGTCGATGATCCCGTTCCTGGTGTTCGCGACACTGTTCAGCTACTTCGGCCTCGCGCGCCGCAAATGGCAGCAGGGAGAAGCCAATGACTGACTTAGCCGCCCAGCAATCGACCAACGTCGGCAGCACCACGCCCGATACGATGGCGTGGGATTCGCGGGCGCGGCGGGTGATGATGATCTATCTGCCGCCGTCCTGCTTCGTGCTGATCCTGCTGTTCCCGTTCTACTGGATGGCGATCACCTCGTTCAAGCCGAACGCCGAGCTTCTGAACTTCAAGGAGCACAATCCGTTCTGGATCTCCTCGCCGACGCTCGCCCATATCAAGCATTTGCTGTTCAATACCGCCTATCCGACCTGGCTCAAGACGACGATGTTCGTGGCGATTGGCTCCACCTTCCTGTCGCTGTTTGCCTCGACGCTCGCTGCCTACGCGATCGAGCGCCTCCGCTTCCGCGGCAGTCCCTATGTGGGGCTCGGCATCTATCTCGCCTATCTGGTGCCGCCTTCGATCCTGTTCATCCCACTGGCCACCGTGATCGTGCAATTCGGCTTGTTCGACTCGCCGATAGCGCTGATCCTGGTGTATCCGACCTTCCTGGTGCCGTTCTGCACCTGGCTCCTGATCGGCTATTTCAAGTCGATCCCGTATGAGCTGGAGGAATGCGCGCTGGTGGACGGCGCCACACGGCTGCAGATCCTGCGGCGGATCACGCTGCCGCTCGCCGTGCCCGGCCTGATCTCGGCCGGCATCTTCTCCTTTACGCTGTCGTGGAACGAGTTCATCTACGCGCTCGCCTTCATCCAGAGCGGCGCCAACAAGACGGTGCCGGTCGCGATCCTGACCGAGCTCGTCACCGGCGACGTCTACCAGTGGGGCGCGCTGATGGCGGGCTCGCTGCTCGGCTCGCTGCCAGTCGCGCTGTTTTATTCGCTGTTCGTGGATTACTACGTGTCGTCGCTGACAGGGGCGGTGAAGGAATGAGCTATCGACGTTTGAAGTGGTTCTATTCCCTCTCCCCGTTCTTACGGGGCGAGGTGGAGACCTACCGGATATAGAACGCCACGGGCGCGCTGAACGGCATCGAAGCCTGCTTCACCTTGGCAGGGAACGCGGGAAACGGCTGGGCGCGGCGCACCATCGCCAGCGTCTCGGCGTCCAGCGCCGCATGGCCGGACGAGCCGCCGAGGCCGACGGAAAGCACCGCGCCGCTTCGGCTGAGCGTGAAGCTGACGCGGGCGGTGCCCTGCTGGCCTGCGGCCTTGGCGGCGGGCGGGTATTGCTTGAAGCGTTGCAGATGCGCGGCGACCATCTGTCGGTAGGAAGCAAGGGCGGTCGTCGATGCGCCGGCGTTGGCGGCGGACACGGCCGGCGCCTGGCGCTCGGCCTTGGGCGAGGCCGTTGTTCGCGGCGCAGGCGGCGCGTCGGAAGGCTTCTTCGCGTCGCGGCGAACCACTTTCGGTTTTACCGGCGACGGCTTTTTCTCAGGCTCGGCCTTGACGGGCTCCGGCTTCGGCGGGGTCGGCTCGGTCTTCTGCTCCGGCGGGGCTACGACATCAGGCTTCTCCCGCGGCGGTGTCGGCGCAATCTGTTCCTGCACGGCTTCCGCAGCCGCGGGCTCCGGCGGCGAAGCATCGGCCTGCTGCATGACGGGTCCCGGCGCGAGATCCATTTGCGTCGGTTGCGGCGCGGAGGAAACCGGCGCCATGTCGACCATGATCGCCGGCAGGGAAACGCCGGGCACCGGCCGCTGGGTGTACCAGTTCAACGCCAACGCGATCAGCGCGGCATGCGCAGCCGCGATCGCAAAGGCCGACGCGCCCCAGCGCCGGACGGCGGCCTGATCGGAAACCTCGTGCAGCGCAAACGCGTTCATGGCGGTCAGCTTCGCCCGTCGAGACCGACCAGCGCGATCTTGAGATAGCCGGCATTCCGCAGCAGGTTCATCACCTCCATCAGGTCGCCATAGCTGACGGCCTTGTCGGCACGCAGATAGATGCGCTCGTCCTTCTTCCCGTTCGTGGCGCTGTCGAGCGTTGAGGTCAGCGTGTCGCGCGCGATCACGTCCTCGCCGACCGCGACTGAAAGATCCGGCTTCACGGTGACGAATACCGGCTTGTCCGGGCGCGGCTGTGGCTCGACTGCGCTCGCCGGGAGATCGACGCCGAGATCGACGGTAGCAAGCGGGGCTGCGACCATGAAGATGATCAGGAGCACCAGCATCACATCGATGAACGGCGTGACGTTGATCTCGTGAGCCTCGACAAGATCGTCGCCGCCGCGCGTCCGTCCGCCGATTGCCTGACCGAGCTTTGCGCCCATCGCTTTACACTCCGTCGTTTACTCGGCGGCGCGCGCGAGGCGGAACGAGCCGCGGTCGCCCTCCCGCCTGATCAGCAGCAGCACCATCGCCGAGGCGTCGCCGAGCAGCGCGCGGTGGGCCGCGATGGTGCGGGTGAGATGATTGTAGATCACGACTGCCGGAATTGCCGCCACCAGACCCAGCGCGGTTGCGAGCAAGGCCTCGGCGATGCCGGGAGCAACGACGGCGAGATTGGTGGTGTGGGCCTCGGAAATGCCGATGAACGAATTCATGATACCCCAGACCGTTCCGAACAGGCCGACGAACGGCGCGGTGGCGCCGATGGTCGCGAGCACGCCGGTGCCGCGCGCGATCTGCCGCGACATCGCGGCCTCGACCCGCTCCAGCCGCAGCGCGACGCGCTCCTTGAGGCCGTCGTCAAAATGGCCGCCGGAGAGGCTGGCCTCGCGCGCGGCGGACTGGATGATCTGCGCCACGGCATCGTGGCCGCCGCGGCTTTCCTGCTCGGCCTTGGCCAGCACCGTATCGGTTTCCAGCAGGCTCAGGCGCCGCCTGGCGGTCGCCGTCTTGCGGCGGACTTCAATGGTCTTGGCAAGCCAGATCGTCCACGTCACCAGCGAGGCGAAGGCAAGCCCCACCATGACCGCCTGCACCACGATGTCGGCATTCACAAACATGTTCCAGGGCGACAGGTTGCGCGGCAGCAGCGCGACGTCGGTGGCAGCCAGCGCCGTACCCGGCAAGGCGGCCACACCGGCCGCGCCACACCAACGGGTCATAACATCCAGCACTGTTCGCTGCATGATCGTCTCCCGGGGCTGACAATGCGGATCGGCTACGCCGCGCGGGCGGGCGCGATCCTCTCGCTAAGCGCGTGAAAGCGCTGCAACTGGTCGCCGCGCAGCGCGCGCGTCTCGTCGCGGCCGACGAACACCTTGAACATGATGCCGCCGTCGACATTGATGAAGGCGATGAAGGCCGACGACTTGCCCATGAAGGGACGCTCGACAAAGGCGATGGCCGCGCAGCGCTCGTGCCGGAGATGGCCGTGCAATCCCTTCGGCTGCATCAGGTTGAAATAGCCGCGTCCGACCTCGCCCGCCGGGATCGAGCCCGTGAATTCGAAGATCGCATCGTCGGTATGGACGATCAGCGTCACCTCGCCCCATTGCGCGACATCGTTCATGGCAGCGCCAAATTCGCCGCCGGCGCCGATGCGCACCATCGATTCAGGCATCGCCTCCAGAACGGCGCGCGGGCTCACTTTCCGCTCCCGCGCCACGTCCTCGATGACAGCGCCTGGGTTCTCCGCCATATGGGCCTTGAGGCCGGCAAAGTCCGTGCTCGACATCGCACCCTCCCCTTACGCGGCGGCGCTGGATTTGCGCTCGCTCAGGATCACGTCGAATCCCTCGAACTTGGGATGGCCGAGATAGAGGCTTTCGCCGGTCTTGTTGTCGGCGCGGGCGTGCGCCCGGCGGAACTCGTCTGATTTGGTCCAGGCTTCGAAGGCAGCCTTGTCGACCCAGGCCGTATGCGAGGAATACAGCGTGTGGTCCTCGGCGACGGGGCCCTTGAGCAGGTTAAACTCGACGAAGCCGGCCATGCTGCTGAGATAGGATTCGCGCGTGCGCCAGACCGTCTCGAAGGCCGCTTCAGAGCCAATCTTCACCTGGAACCGGTTCATTGCGATAAACATTTCAAAATCTCCTTGCTGGGGTGCTGGGGTGTGCCTGGCGTACCGTTTGAGTGGGTTGGAAACATGGATGCACCGAAGCCGCGCTGGAGCATCAGCGCGGCCTGGTACGGTTAGAGGCGATGGTCTGGCGCTGCGTGTCGCCTCGCCCTCCCGACCGATCACGACCGCCGCGAGATCAATCTTCCGCTTCTCGGCGAGCCGGCGGCCCGCGCCCATCAGCTTCCAGGAGATTGGATGCACCTGCCCGCGCTCCTGTTCGATGAAGACCCAGACATGCTTGTCAGCGTTGAATGCCCCGGCAGCGCCTTCTTGGCGGCACGCCGTTGCGCAGGGAACGCGGGAGCTCCTATCACATCGCTCATCGCCAAGACCCTTCAGATCAGGCATCGCGGGCTAGCGCCGCAAGATCGGTTTCAAGCTTGGGCTGGTGGTTGAAGATGGCGTCGATCAATGCTTGCGCCGGCTGCTCGGCGGCCTCTACCAGCACCGCCTTCTCAGCACGCGCGGACGGCGCGAAGACACGCTTGACGACGGTCGGCGAGCCCTTGAGACCGCATTTGGAGATGTCCTCGACACCGGCCTCCTGCGCACTCCATTTCACGATCGGCGCCCGGGCGGCACGCAATGCATCGGCCATGGCGCCGCGGCGAATCTGGTTGGTTGCCTCCAGCATGGTGATGAGACACGGCAGCCTGGTGCGAAGGACCTGGACGCCACCTTCGGAGCGCCGTTCCGTTTCAATTGTGCGTGCGGTGAGATCCAGGGCCCTGATCTTTGCGACGTAGGTAAGCTGCAGCACACCGAGCCGCTTCGCGACGCCGGGCCCAACCTGCGCGGTGTCGCCGTCGATGGTCTGCTTACCGGTGAAGATGAGGTCCGGCGGGCCATATTCCTTGCCGATTTTGCGGATGGCGGTCGCCAGCGCGTAAGTCGTTGCCAACGTATCGGCGCCCGCAAAGCAGCGGTCGGTGAGCAGTACGGCGCGATCGGCGCCAAAGGTCAGCGCTCTGCGTAATGAGTCCTCGGCTGATGACGGCCCCATTGTAAGGACGGTGATCTCGCCGCCGAACTTATCGCGCAGCTCCAACGCGGCCTCGAGCGCGAAGAGGTCGTATGGATTAATGATGGTCGGCACGCCCTGACGCATGATCGTGTTGGTCACGGGGTGCACGCGGATCTGCGCGGAGTCGGGAACCTGCTTGATGCAGACGACGTTGTGCATGTGCTTCTCCAGACGTTGCAACGGCTGGCGAAGAGAACAGCAAGTGTCGTACCATTGCGCGAATTTCAAAATCAGGCAGCAATACAATGGCCTTTGGGAAGCGTCATGTCACTGTAGCCTGACGTTCGCCGGCGGAATTGCGACATTCGTCCTGACTACGACAGCTCGGTTCGCGCGGCGTGATTTGTCGTTGATCTGGATCAAGGAGAGCGGCTCAAAACGGGATGCGCTTTGCTCGAGTCGATCCATACGGGATCCCGAGTCTCCGCAGCGGCCGCTGCGCTCACGAGAGAGCGTAAGCCCTGAGCCGACTTGCACTGGACGATGCTTCGCATCGCTAGGAGCAAGACCAGCGCCGCAATAAGCTTGCGGCGCCTGCGACCGCTTGGCACACGGCGGTCCCTTCGCGCGCAGGCCCGCATCGCGCAGCGGTCGCTGCATATGACGCCGGGCAAATTGAACGAGGTCGAACACCCGATGGTCTCGCTGACTATATCCGGCGTGAGCTAATGGTCGATGGCGACACGGCCAACGAATTCGCGATGACAGCGCCGCGTTCGCACGACCGTTGCGGGCATGGGACCGCCGGTGGTCGCGCGGGCTGATCTCGAGGATGACAAAATCGGGCCAACGCGGGGGTCGCAGCCGATCGTGATCGGGTCCAAGTCCGCGCCAAACCAACCAAGCCTCTATTTCTGTTTCTCCAGCTATTCGCCCCAACGGCGATGGTCACGGCCCCGACATACCCCAAGTCCGACACTCCTTTCAGAAGTGCTTGATCTCGATGCCATATTTCCTCAGGGCGTAGCCAATCTGGCGCGGCGTAAGTCCAAGCAGGCGCGCCGCCTTCGCCTGCACCCAGCCGGATCTTTCCATGGCCGCGATGACACGCTCGCGATCTGTCATCTTCGCACCACCTACGAGGGCTGCGCCGACTGGCGCTAGCGGAGCCAGCTCGCTGCCGAAAGGCGGGACCGATGTAGCAGCCTCGGCCGGCGATGTGGCCGGCTTGGCGGGCACTGGTACGATCGGCCCCTGCTGCAGGGGCATCTCGTCCGATCCGCTCTTCCACAGCATCGCGGAAAGGCACTGGCCGTGGCAGCAGGCAAAGTCGTCTCTCACGATCGATGGTCCCGGTGCCAGAGTCGCGGTCCGCTGCACGCAATTCTCAAGCTCGCGGACATTTCCGGGAAAACCGCAGTTCATCAGTACTTCAATCGCACTCGTATCGAAGGTGAGCGTACGGCCGTTCTCGCTGTTGAAATTCCTGAGAAACTTGGTGGCGAGGAGCGGGATATCACCGCGCCTTTCGCGCAACGGCGGCAGCAGCAAGGGAACCACGCTGATGCGATAATAGAGGTCGGCGCGGAACTCGTTCCTTGCCACCGCCTCTTCCAGGTTCTTATTCGTCGCGGCAATCACGCGAACATCGACCTTAATGGTCTGGTTGCCGCCGACGCGCTCGAATTCCTGCTCCTGCAGCACGCGCAGTAGCTTTGCCTGGAACGAGGCCGATATCTCGCCGATCTCGTCCAGAAATAGCGTCCCCTTGTCGGCGAGCTCGAAGCGACCCTTGCGCGTACTGAACGCGCCGGTAAAGGCACCCTTCTCATGACCGAACAATTCGGATTCCAGTACCGTCTCAGTCAGCGCCGCGCAATTGAGTTTTATGAAGGGCCGCTTGGCGCGCGCCGACCGCTCGTGAATGGCCTTGGCGACCAGCTCCTTTCCGGTACCGGACTCGCCGCGCAACAGCATCGTGCTGTTTGATTTGGCTACGACCGCGATCTTCTCGAGCAGCTTGCGCAGCGCCGGGCTGTCGCCAATAATCCCCTCGACATGAACCTTCTTGCGCTCCCGCGCAGGCTGCTTGAGCTCGGACAATTCCTTTTGCAGCCGGTCCTTCTCCGCCATCAATCGCTCGCGGTCACACGCGAACAGGCGATGCAGCGTCACTGTCTGCCCCACTAGATTGGCGATCATTGTGAGCAGCCGTACGTCGTAATCGAGCCGGGCGCTCGACGCGTTGTCCAGGATGCGGTCGATCGTCAGCGTGCCCACGACATTCGCATCGATGCGAATGGGAACGCCGATGAACGACACTCGCATGTCGTCGGAGGCCCCGAGCACCTCCTTGTCCGCAGCACTAAAGGCCGGATGCACTGCTACGTTTTCGGCGACGAGCGGCTTGTCCGACGTCACGATCTCGTCGATTGCCTTCTGCGGCAGGCGCATCCGGTAGCGCTCGTCGCTGCCTTCGCTCCAGCCGGCGCCCACGGTAATATCCGGCACGCCATCATCGTGGAACAGAGAGACGATGCCGTGCCGCATC
Organism: Bradyrhizobium sp. SRL28; assembly: GCF_018596315.1. Lineage (GTDB taxonomy): Bacteria > Pseudomonadota > Alphaproteobacteria > Rhizobiales > Xanthobacteraceae > Bradyrhizobium. The sequence continues at coordinate 13,341 of NZ_JAHEAG010000042.1, forward strand.
TGCACAAACGATTGCAGAAGATCGACGACGTTGGCCAGCGTGACTTCCAGCCGGCAGGGGGCGGTGAGTACTTTCGATATTTCGAAGATCCCGATAATCGCGCTCTCGTACAACGGCACATCAGGTACCGCGTCGTCCGTCTCGGAGTTTGAGTTAGGCCTTTCGCGTACGGAAGGGATATGCAGCATGACGACGTCTCCGTTGTTATGACCATCCTCCCTGTCCTCCTGTTCGGATTTGCGAATATTGTGTTGCATGTCATCCTCGATCTCGCCGCCATTTTAGGATGACGCAAAAGATAACCTCTTATTATGGCACGATGGTAAAACTTACAGCGCGTTGAGCGCGGCATGACGGTAAACTTACAGTGCTTTGACTTGCTTATTATTCTCTGCTCTTCCGCACTTGTCGCTCGCATCCCGTGGGAACACGAATTCCATTGATGTAGATCAAATCAGCTGCGATTTGTTTGTTGCAGGTGCAGTCTATCACAGGTGTTGGCCACCATTGAGCGGCACCTCGGTGCCTGTGACATAACTTGCCGCATCCGAGCAAAGGAAGAAGATGACCTTCGCGACTTCTTCGGGTGTGCCCACTCGGCGCAGCGGAATATTTGGAAGGCGCGCTTCCGTGTTCGGCGACAAAATGTCTGTCTTGATCTCGCCGGGCGCAATCGCATTCACGCGAATGCCATGCGGTGCATAGTCGTACGCCATCTCGCGTGTGAGACACGCGAGCGCAGCTTTCGATGTCGCATAGGCAGAGCCGGCAAACGGGTGCACCCGCGAGCCTGCGATACGTTGACAATTGATCCGGTCGCTGCTTTCAGCTCGTCAAACAGGCCTTGCGCGAGCAGGATCGGCGCCACCAGATTGAGGTGGAACACCCTCATCCAGGTTTCGACTGACGTCGTCAAGGACGTCAGCCGTGCGCCATTCGGCGTCTTCGGTGAAATGCCGGCATTGTTGATCAATGCGTGCAATGGCGCGCCCGCGAGGCGCTCCTTGACCTCGGCGATGGCGCGCGCCAGCATCCGATGGTTGCTGAGGTCGACCTGGACATGGTTGTCGGCCCCTGACTCCCACGGGCAGCGCCCGCCATCGAACGGTCGGCGCGCGCAAGAAATGATGCGCCAGCCCGCTTCCGAAAACAGCTTTCCGGTGGCGTGACCAATGCCGCGCGACGCGCCGGTTAGCACCAACGTCTTCTGTTCTCCCTGCTGGATGCGGACTCTATCGGTGTGAAACGGACAGCCCACGTCGGTCGCGGACGGTGGACCGGCGACCGCTTCGTCATTTCTCAGATCGAGACTCAAACGCGCCTCCCATTCCCTTGCCCTCGACCGTGAACGCGATGCAGGATTTGGGCCAGTGCGATGCAGAGGAACGCTCGGACGTTTTTGCGGCCCAATGTCGCGTTCGCAACAGCTTGTCGGGTTCCACACATCATGCGCGTTTGCTTTCGGACAGTAGCAAACGCTGGTGCACAAGCCGATTTTCGAGTCTCGCATAACGTGCGCGGCACCCCCCATTTGGCTCCGCTCTTGCTCCATGGCCCTAATGCGCGCTGGTTTATCGAAAAATATTGTCAATGCGGTCGGGCAAGGTCCGTCAGCTAAATTGCTGCGCATATCAGAACCGCCGGCGAATTCGCTTAGTTCGCTCTCACACCGTTCGATGCGCTGGAATGAGGTATTGCTGTTGAGCAATCCGCCCCTCCTCTACCGGCCACGTCATTCCAATTCATCATTTCATGATCGAACTGGGTCTCACGACAGGTGGCAGCAAGCTCTCCCCTGCAGGCGTTTCTCGGCGGCCTATCGCCATCGCAGTCTTCATTGACCGTGGCGATATTGGGGCTCGCGGTCGGCTAGCTCGGCTTGCTGCTGCGGCGGCGGAGCTGCCAGGCAGGCATAGTTTCTCATCTCGAGCGCGCAATCGACCGCGGCGACGGCCGAAACAGCGATTGACAGCCCTCGCATGAACGGCCGCTTCACAGCTCGAGGCCGCGATCCGCGAGCACCTTGTGCATTACCGCGCTCTTGATCTCGCGGGCGATCTCGTTGCGGATCTCGGCTCCGAGCACCCGCTCGGCATCGGCATCGTCTGTCAAGCCATGCTCGGCGAGCCGTCTATTCAGGCGGCTGTCGAACTCCTCTCCCATCGCATCGATGAGCCGCTCCTGCATCACTGCATGGTCACCGGGGGCGATGCGTCTCACCACGCTCTCCCAAGGTTGCCAGCGCCTTGCCAGATAGTCCCCGAATCCCGTCGCCTCCTGGTCCCGCACCGATGTCGCGGCCATGGCAACGTCGTCTTCTGTCACGTGAGAGATGTTCAAGAAGCGCATGTCTGGGGCGACGTGCCGCAGCTCCAGGGGGGCGCGCAGCTGGGTCTGGTAGGCAAGATAGACCTCGATCTCGTCGATGTCGGCGTCCGGGTCGGCACGGCGGAGCGAGTTGACCGTCTCGCGCGCGATCCCGTCCAGCGCCTCCAAGCGGAACATCACACGGCCGTGTTGGAGCAATTCGTCGAGCCGCCCGTCATAGGCTCCGTCCTCGACATCAGCGTTCAGGCGTGCGGTCTGCATGCCGTTCCAGGCCAAAGTGATGCGATCCTCGCAGCTGTCGCTCGCTCCTAAAGCCTGCTCGAAATAGTGCTCGCGCAATCGCGGCCTGGCCGCCGCTTGCCGCAGATCCTCGGCCACCGCCTGCCGGAACGCCTCGTTGCCATAGTTCACCGTGCCACGGAGCCTGTCGAGGAAGCGTGCGTAGTCCTGGGCACCTGGCTCTTCGGCGAAGCGCTGCCAGGCGGCCACCGTCCCAGTATCGCCCTCGAGCCAGTGCGCGACAACCTCGTGCAGAGGCCGCGGCTCGACTTCCACCGCTTCCTCGGCCATAGACAAAAAGATCTGCGGGCCGGCATAGTCCCCGGCATGCATGGCTGTCGCCAGGTTGGTCAGTACCCCCTCGGGCAGCGGATTATTCTCCAGATCAACGCTGGACTCACGGCCCAGCTGCGTCAGCAGGGTCTCTGGCACGCTGGTCAGCTGGTTGTTGCTGGCGCCGAGCCATAGGAGCTCGGCGGGGACCATCCCGGGCAGGCTCGTCAGCTGGTTGTGGGTAACGCTAAGCCATTCGAGCTCGGCCGGGAGGGGCTCGGGCAGATTGGTCAGCTGATTGTAGTCGACGTTCAGGCGCTGGAGCCCGGCTGGAAGGTCGGGCAGACTGGTCAGCCGGTTGCCGCTGGCGTGGAGCTCCTGAAGCGTTGCCGGAAGGGTATCGGGAAGACTGGTCAGCTGGTTGTTGTCGACGTTCAGGCGCCGGAGCCCGGGCGGCAGGTCTGCGGGCAGGCTGGTCAGCCCGTTGCTGATGGCGTAGAGCCGCCGGAGCCCGGCTGGAAGGTCGGGCAAGCTGGTCAGCCGATTGTTGCTGGCGTACAGCCGCTGGAGATCGGCTGGAAGGTCAGGCAAGCTGGTCAGCTGATTGTTGTCGACGTTCAGGCGCTGGAGCTCGGGCGGGAGGGGCGCGGACAAGGCGGTCAGGGAAAGCGACGACAGATCCAGCGGCTCATCGACATCGCCTGCATCCCGCCAAGCCCTCGTTCGACTTACCGCCTCTTGCCGATCCTCGTCTTCGCCCTGCCCCTCTTCGGCAGCCGGACCCGCCAGGACCTGGTCCTGCGACGAGGCGGGGTGGGCGGCGGACGCCTCCGCCCCCCACAAGGCTTCGACCCACTGCGCCGCGGCCGGGGACCCTGGTTCGGAGGTTTCGGATTCGGAAGTCTCGGAAGGAGTGCCAGCGCCAAGCTGGGCCCGTTCTGCATTCATCGATGCGTCTCTTCGGTAGCCAAGTGAAGGAAATGCGCCGGAGCGGTGCTTCTCGAAGTCGGTAGCTCTCACCATGGATGGTGATCACCGACCGACGAAGCAGGCGATCACGGAGCGCGGTTAACACGCTGCGCCATTCGCCCACAGGGCAGTTGCAGCAAGACTAGTACGTCCGGACGGAATCTACGGTTAACGAAAGGGTTTAGGGTCGTTTCGTTAAAGCAATACATCCCCTTCTCCTCTGCAGCAGATCAAGCGGACCTCTCAGTCCAGATAGACAGTATCTCAATGCTATAAGACTTAGCTGTCCATAAACTGACGAGTCTCGGAAGACTCATAATGCGTCGATGGAAGCCCATCGACGTCTCTCGAAGCTGCAGCGTCAGTGGGGTCCACTGAAGAAAAACTGGCGACGGTCTGGCGTTCGGGACGCCTTTCGCGTAAAATCCTCGCACACTCGTCGTCTTACAGCCTGCTCCGCAGACAGCTCGTCTTCAGTGGCGCCAATTTCCAGCTCTTCGAAGATCAGCGCGCCAACTAGGAGCCTGTCTGAGTAGTGACTGGTCAAGAGGGAGCGAGTCTGATTCCTTGCGCAGCCATGAGCAAGGAATTTCGCCCCTGGAAGATCGACGAGGCCCAGCTTCTGCCGCCGAGCGTGCAGGATTATGTGCCGAGGGACCACGTTTCGCGGCTGATCGTGTCGCTGGTCAGGGAAAGCCTTGATCTATCGGCGATCATAGGCAGCTACCGAAGCGGGCTGGGGCAGCCGCCGTTCGATCCGCGGATGATGACGGCGCTGCTTCTGCACGGCTACGCGAGCGGTATCTACTCGTCGCGGCGGATCGCCAGGGCGACGGTGGAGCGGGCGGATTTCATGATGATCGTGGCCGGCGACCCGGCGGACTTCCGCACGATCTCGGAGTTCCGGCGGCGGCACCTGAAGGCGCTGGCCGACCTGTTCGTGCAGGTGTTGAAGCTGGCCGAGAAGGCCGGGTTGGTGAAGCTCGGGCACGTGGCGCTCGACGGCACCAAGATCAAGGCGAACGCGTCCAAGCACAAGGCGATGAGCTATGATCGCATGAAGAAGCGGGAAGCGGAGCTTGCAGCGGAGGTCGACCGCTGGCTCAAGGCGGCGGAGGCCGCCGATGCGCAGGAGGATAAGCTCTACGGCGACAAGCGCGGCGACGAGATGCCCGATTGGGTGGCCGACAAGCAGAAGCGGCTTGAGAAGATCCGCGAGGCCAAGGCCGCGCTGGAGGCCGAAGCCAAGGCCGCAGCCGAGGCGGAGCGCAAGGCGCGGGCCGAAGCCGAGGAGCGCCGCATCGCCGAAGGGGGCAAAAAGAACGGCAAGACGCCGACGAAAACGGAGCCCGACGGCAAGGCGCAACGCAATTTCACCGACCCGGAAAGCCGCATCCTGAAGACCAAGGACGGTTACATCCAGGGCTACAACGCCCAGGCCGCGGTCGATGGTGCCCATCAGATCATCGTGGCGCAGACGCTGACCAGTTCCTCCAGCGATCAGGCGCAACTGGCGCCGTTGCTCGACGGGATCAGGGCCAATCTGGGGACCAATCCCGACGAAGTATCGGCCGACGCCGGCTACTGCTCCGCCGCCAATCTTCGCACGATCAAACGGCGGCGCATCGAGGGCTACATCGCCACCGGAAGGCAGAAGCACGGCACCAAGTCCGCCACCGCGAAAAAGCCTTCAAGACCCGGCTCGCTGATCGCCAGGATGAGCACCAAGCTCAAGCGCGCCGGCTACCGAAGTCGCTACCGCTTGCGTAAGCAGATCGTCGAACCCGTGTTCGGACAGATCAAACAGGCAAGAGGGTTCAGGCAATTCCTGCTGCGCGGCATCGACAAAGTGAAGCCCGAATGGGCCCTGATTTGCACCGCTCACAACCTCGTCAAGCTGGCGAGGGCCGCATGAGTCGCTATCATTCGGATAAAACCGGCTTCCCGATGCTAACTGGACAGGCTCCTAGGTGCGGCTATTCGAGTCTCTCGACCGAATGGCTACTTTGTGACTGCGACCTCAATCAGCTTCGGCTTTTTACGAAGCGGCGTGTGGCGTCCGTCTTCACGATACGGATCGAGTTGAACTGACTGGCAAGCACCTGATAGTCGACGATCAGCTTTCTCGCCAAAAGGTAGGCCAGTGCCGGGTTCATCCGCCTCGGTTCCCACCCATAGCGCTGAGCGACCTGTCCGGTATCAATCGGCATCGACGGATCATTGACGAGGTCAGCCGCAATCCGCAGTGCGTCCTCCTGGGGCGACCATTCCATGAAGTGTTTGTCGAACGTGGCGAAGAGATCCGCCTTTGGGAGAACACGGTCGAAACTGACCGTCACCAGGTCGCGCAGCTCATGCAATGCGTCTTCGATGTCGTCTTCCGACACATCGACCGCCGTTGCCAACTCGCCTGTGCTTTTCTGAGGATCACCAAACATTGCATCCTTAGTTTCCTCGACGAAGACCTTGGCGATCGCCGTTGCGATTTTCGAATAGCCGATGGCCGGCAGGTCGATGCTGCTGGATATCGGGCCAAGCGGGGGCTTACGGGAGACACCATGAATGTCATTCACAAGGTCGCGCACCCCTTGATCGAAGTGCGAGACGTATAGCTCCGGCGAAAGCATGCCCGACAAGAGTGGCGGGAGCTCGCTCGCCGCGAGACCATGGCGGAGCGCGATGAAGCGTGCCTGTCCGGAAATGCGTCGGACCAAACCTGCATCCATTTCCTGCTGAACCCAGGGCTTTTTCATCGCGCTGGGCGTCAGCAGCACGAGGAAATGGGTGCAGTTTCCCAACCCTTCGTCGATCTTCCGGCGCAGGCTGTCGCCGGAGCGGATCTCCCATTCGGCCCACCAAGTGTCGATGCCGCTCGCCATTAATCCTCGGGCCACTTTCTCGGCCATATCACGGTCTTCAAACGAATAGCTAAGGAAGGCTTTGGGCGAGCCACTCTGCACCGGCAAAAAGGCGGTGGCTTCCAGTTCTTCAGCGCTCATGCGTTCCTTGACGATCGCGAGGAGCTGCGGCGAGCCCTCGATGCTCAAACGCAAATCGTCGAGCGCTTCTCCATGGACGAGCACGGCCGGGAATTCACCGGTGTTGGGATGGCGAATCGTACTGAAGCGCTCCCTCAGCTCTTCCTTGATAGCCTCGATCGCGGCCGACTCGATGTCCTTCGCGAAGTCCCCTGCGTTGAATGCCCGCCCCTTGTATCGCAACCCCATAGATCATCCCCACCGCGTGTTCGCATGTTACCTATTATGAACATATGAGGAACAAAATTCAACGGTGCTGCAGCCTTGAGCTCGGGCGCGGGAGCGCTTCCATGCCCTTATTCCACAGATGACAAACGCCCGCGTGAATTGTCCAATAAGACTCAACTTTGGATGAACGGCTCGTGGGTGCGGATCAGCATGAATTTCCAGTACGGCATTGACGATTGCGATGTGGCTGACAAGAGTCGACTCAGGCAGTATCGAGAGAAGCGCACCGGATGGCTCTACATGCTTGCAGGCGACCCGGACCACGCCGTCTCGAAACAGATCACAGCGATGCTTTGGAACGACGCAGTCTTTCGGGTGGCAAATGAATCCCGGCGACTGTCACGGTTGGGCGGCTACAAGTCGTCGGCGCGAAACTGGTCCATCGCCCAGTTCATGGATCAAGGCTTCGTCGCCGTGCAGACTCTGTCGATCCGCAGGCTGATGGACAAGGCGGCGTCGAAGCCTGCACGGCAGGTCATCTCATTGCGCCGAGTGCTCGATGACATCAAGGCACACCGCGAACTCATCACGCGAGAGGATTATGTCGCCTACGATGGCCTGCCATATAATCCAGAACCCGGCGAACGCGCCTATATGGAGAGCCTCGTCAAACGGGGCGGTGGCGTCCATACACAGTGGTTGCCGACAACAGGACCACAGGCGTGGTCAGTTTCGCAAATGGTCCACGAACGGTTCGACAAGTTGTCCGGCGTTGCGCACGATCAGCGGTCGCCGAGTGATGTCATCGCTGATGACGTCTTCGACAAAATAGAGGCCATGCTGACTAAAAGCGGGTGGCAAGACATTGCCGAGTTCGGCAACAAGTTCATTGCTCACGCCGCCGACGAGCATTCGCGCAGTACTTTGTTGGACGGTCAGAACGGCTTTTCTCTCGACAAGCTTGCGCGCTGCCATGAGGGCATTTGCCGCGCTGCGGCTGCGATATACGGCCCCATCCTGTGGGAGGGATCGAGCGGGTTGCTCCCGATCCCCCAGTTCAATCACTTCGACAATCTCGAGGCCGCATGGCTGCTGCCTCAGGATATCGAAACGCTTTCCGCATTTTGGGATGCGCATGTCGAAAATGTCGAGTCCTGGATTGAGGGGGATCCGTTCGAAGAAAAGCCAGACTGACAGCCGTCGGTCCTTCCCTTTGCCCTTCTCAGGAGGAAGCCATAAAGCACGCTGGTTATGGATCGCGTCGCCCGGAGACGATCGCAATAATGTTCACGACGGAGGCCGTCGCTTCCAGGCTTATCGCCGCATCTCGGAAACCAGCGGTTCGCTTGTGCGTGGTGTGATTGGCAAGATCGAGGGCCGAGCGCGCGTGCTTTCTGAGTTCCTCGACCGCACCGCCTGCAAGCTCGACAGCGATATACGCCTCTATCATCCTCTTGAAGTCTGAAGCACCAACGGCCTTGCCGTCGAGGATCGGGTGTCGCGCGGCCACGAAGACTTCCTTGGCTAGTGAAAGAAGGGCCTCACGGCAGACGAGTCCCACGCTCTGATATTCAACCTCAGTCTGCGCGGCTTCCAGCTTCTTGCGAGCAATGCCGATCTGCTGGTCGACAAGACTCCAGCCCGTAGGAGAAATGACAGCGGGCGCGCGTCCAGAGCGAAGCCGAGCAGCAAGGGGATCGATCAACTCGGCGATGAATTGGCGGCGTGACTGATAGCTTGGAAGGTCGCCACTGCTCCAGCGGCCATACCACTGCCAAAGATCGGAAAACGGAACTGGGTTCTCTATGCCCTGAGCGGTGAGTTGATCGCTGAGCTCCCCGAAGAGCGTGCGGTACTCCGCGTCGACCTGCTGAATTCTTGGCCCGCCGGTCGCGACGCCGATCAAAATGTCGCGGATCCGATCCAGCGCGGCAAGAATGAGCGCATTGCGTGGTGCGGCCGAGAGATGGGTTTTCTCGTAGTGCTTGATTCCCGTGGCCGTCAATTTCGCGTCGAAGACCATTCCTTCCGGCGCGCGTTGCGTGCTGTGCGTGATCAAGCCATCGCGTCGTAGGTCATCCATGATGGCATCGAACAGTTCGTTCTCATCTGGAACGGTCGCTTTTGCGGCGGCATTCGCGTCATCGACCGCGACGTCAACAGGGCGTGGCTGCCGCTCATAGAGCTTTGCCAGAATGGCTTGCTTCCAGAGTTCAGATACCTCGCGCTCATTCATGGACGTTCGCCGATCATCTCTCAGGCCGATGGGGATCTCATATCAGATGATTTCGGGCTTGAGGCGTCCGCTGACGGGCATGAGAATACCCCACGGGTAAGGCGGGTTCGCTTCCCTTTGGTACTGATACACGATCAATTCGGGGAGGTTGCGCTTGTCGTACAGGCATCCGAAACGGAAAAACGACGCTGTTCTGGGCTGCCAGAAAAAGATGGATGCGACGGATGCCCAGGTTACCTGAGCGGATCGCTGTTTCAAGAAACTGCTGACCCAGTGCTCGCTGCTTGTCTTCTGACCAATGGCTGTCCGGAAGACCACCGTCCGGATATCTGCGCAATGCCGGCGAGCTTCTTGGCGACGCCGACCGCATGAACCTGATACGACACGGAAACAAGCAGAGCGACTTCTTCAGCGCCAGCCGCGCGCTCATCGATTCCATCAATGGCAAAACGCTTTTGGTCGTCGGCCGCATCCAGAGGACGCCATTTTTGCTGATGGCGGTTTCAATCGAAGATAAGTGTCGACGTCTCGTCGTCGATCAGCACGCCCGTCAGGAACGTCAATGGCACCGGCGCCAAACCGCCATAGATGCGCAGCAGATCACTTCGATCCAAGCCGGTTTCGCGCCTCGCCAGATCGACGGGAAGAGAAATGAGTTTGTCGACGGCTGCCTGTGGGCTCACGATATGGCCGTCGATCACACCCTGGCGCAAATCGAGAATCACGGGATCGCGATGGCCTTCCAGGTTCGTCGGCACGGCATCGGCTAGCGCCTTGCCAACGCCGTCACGGAGACCGCGTGATTCGATCACAATGACTTTCTTCCGAGATAGCCGGCGTTGTTCCGTTCGGTAGCGAACGATCTCCCAAATCAACCCCACGAGGATAAGCAGTCCGCCGAGGAGAGTCACGCCACCAACCACAAGGCCAGGCGTTCCTTCGCCGGTATTAACGTTGAACGCGAGCCTGCCGCCCTGCAGAGGAAAGGGCTTCAGACGATTGAAGGCGCATAAGCAATTGTCGGTTCTGCGCGAAGCGGCTTGACCTTGACGTGATCGAGCGCGCCATCAGGCTTTCGTGGTCGGGCGTAACTGGGCCGGAGAACTCCTTATCGTCAGCGATCCAAGATTCGAGCCGGTTTGGCGATGTGGTTTACGTGCCAGATCAAACTCACATTCTAAGCCTGGACGTCTTCTCGCCCTTCCCGGGCGAAGGCGACGTGACCAGCCACGTCGAACGGCTCAGTTCCAAAACACAAAAATTGCGCCAAACTGCGTCCTGATAGCGGTCGGTCCGTCGGAAGGATGATCGAGCAACATCGTCGTCTCGATGTTGGGTGGTTTCTCGCAACTTCAGTCTGGCCAGATCTGATCGCTATCCACTCTCTTCGCTGCGCTTGCAATGATGGGGTGTGATTGCCTACGCCCTGATCGCGATTTTCGGCTCGGCGTCCGCGTTGGCGGCCATTTCGCGCAGCGCACGCCGGTACTCGTCCGGCATCAGCTTGCGGAATTTGGGCAGCCAGCCCTTCCAATTGGCAAGGATGTCGGCAGCGCGCCTGGAGCCGGTCGCCTTGGCGTGGCGCGAGATCAGGACGTGCAGCCGCTCGACGTCGGAGTCGAGCAGGTTCTTGAACACGTCGACCCGGCCATGCGCCTCGAGGTCACCGGAGTGATGATAGGTGCCGGCGTTGATCAGCTCTTCCGACAGCACCGGCTCGGGCTCGGCCATCGGGAGGTTGCACAATCTGTCGAAATTGCCGCTCTCGTCGAGCACATAGGCGATGCCGCCGGACATGCCGGCCGCGAAGTTGCGTCCGGTCTTGCCGAGCACGACCACGATGCCGCCGGTCATATATTCGCAGCAATGATCGCCCGCGCCTTCGACCACGGCGACCGCGCCCGAGTTGCGCACGGCAAACCGTTCGCCGGCGACGCCGCGGAAGTAGCACTCGCCTTGAATGGCGCCGTACATCACGGTGTTGCCGACGATGATGCTTTCTTCCGGCACGATGCTGCTGTTCTTCGGCGGCTTGACGATGATCTTGCCGCCGGAGAGGCCCTTGCCGACATAGTCGTTGGCTTCGCCTTCGAGCTCGAAAGTGACGCCTTGCGCCAGCCAGGCGCCGAAGGCCTGGCCCGCGGTGCCCTTGAGGCTGACATGGATGGTGTTATGCGGCAGCCCGGCATGGCCGTAGATCTTGGCGACCGCGCCCGACAGCATCGCGCCGGCGGAACGGTTGGTGCTGCTGATCCCTGCCTCGATCTTGACCGGCGCGCCGCGGTCGAGCGCGGGCGTGGCCTTCTCGATCAGCGCGCGATCCAGCACCGCTTCCAGATGATGGTTCTGGCGCTCGGAATGGTAGATCTTCTGGCCCTTCTCTTCCTTCTGCCGCACGAACAGCTTCGAGAAGTCGAGGCCCTTGGCCTTCCAGTGCGCGACCAGCTTGGTCTGGTCGAGCAGCTGAGTCTGGCCGATCATCTCGTTGAAGGTGCGGAAGCCGAGCGACGCCATGATCTCGCGGACTTCCTCGGCGACGAAGAAGAAGTAGTTGATGACGTGCTCGGGCTGGCCGGCGAAGCGCTTGCGCAGGACCGGGTCCTGGGTCGCGACGCCGACCGGGCAGGTGTTGAGATGGCACTTGCGCATCATGATGCAGCCGGCCGCGATCAGCGGCGCGGTGGCGAAGCCGAACTCGTCCGCGCCAAGCAGCGCGCCGATCACGACGTCACGCCCGGTGCGGAAGCCGCCGTCGACCTGGACCACGATGCGGCTGCGCAGCCGCTCGCGCACCAGCGTCTGGTGGGTTTCGGCGAGACCAATTTCCCAGGGGCTGCCGGCGTGCTTGATCGAGGTCAGCGGCGACGCGCCGGTGCCGCCCTCGAAGCCGGCGATGGTGACATGGTCGGCGCGTGCCTTGGCGACGCCTGCGGCGACCGTGCCGACGCCGATCTCGGAGACGAGCTTGACCGAGACGTCGCCCGTCGGGTTGACGTTCTTGAGGTCGTAGATGAGCTGCGCCAAATCCTCGATCGAGTAGATGTCGTGGTGCGGCGGCGGCGAGATCAGGCCGACGCCGGGCGTCGAATGCCGGACCTTTGCGATGGTCGCGTCGACCTTGTGGCCGGGCAGCTGGCCGCCTTCGCCGGGCTTGGCGCCCTGCGCCATCTTGATCTGCATCATGTCGGAGTTGACGAGATACTCCGTGGTCACGCCGAAGCGGCCCGAGGCGACCTGCTTGATCGCCGAGCGCATGGAATCTCCGTTCGGCATCGGCTTGAAGCGATCGGCCTCTTCGCCGCCTTCGCCGGTATTGGACTTGCCGCCGATTCGGTTCATGGCGATCGCGAGCGTGGTGTGCGCCTCGCGCGAGATCGAGCCGAAGCTCATCGCGCCCGTGGCGAAACGCCTGACGATGTCCTTGGCCGGCTCGACCTGGTCGAGCGGCACCGGCTTGCGCTTCTCGTCCTCGGCGGTCTTGAGCCGGAACAGGCCGCGCAGCGTCAGCAGCCGCTCGGACTGCTCGTTCAGGATCTTGGCGAAGGCGCGATAGCACTCCAGCGAATTGCCGCGCGCGGCATGCTGGAGCAGGCCCACCGATTCCGCGGTCCAGGCATGGTCCTCGCCGCGGCTGCGATAGGCATATTCGCCGCCGACGTCGAGCGCGGTCTTGTAGACCAGCGCCTCGCCGAACGCGTCGGCATGGCGGCGCACGGCCTCTTCGGCGATCTCAGCGAGACCCACGCCCTCGACGCGGGTATGGGTGCCGGCGAAGAATTTCGCGACGAAGTCGGCCTTGAGGCCGACGGCATCGAAGATCTGGGCGCCGCAATAGGACTGGTAGGTCGAGATGCCCATCTTGGACATCACCTTGAGCAGGCCCTTGCCGATCGATTTGATGTAGCGCTTGACGATCTCATAGTCGTCGAGCGAGCCGGGCAGGCGGTCCTTCATCGCGATGATGGTCTCGAACGCGAGGTAGGGGTTGATCGCCTCTGCGCCGTAGCCGGCAAGGCAGGCGAAGTGATGCACTTCGCGCGGCTCGCCGGATTCGACGACGAGGCCGACCGAGGTGCGCAGGCCGGTGCGGATCAAATGATGATGCACGGCGGCGCAGGCGAGCAGCGACGGAATCGGCACGCGGTCGGAGCCGACCATGCGGTCGGACAGTATGATGATGTTGACGCCCTCGCGCACCGCGCTTTCGGCGCGTGCGCAGAGCTCGTCGAGCACCTGGTCCATGCCGGCCGCACCGAGACCGGCGTGGAAGGTGGTGTCGAGCGTGCGCGACTTGAAGTGGGATTCGGCCACGTCCGAGATCGAACGGATCTTTTCCAGATCCGCGTCGGTCAGGATCGGCTGCCGCGCTTCAAGACGCTTGGTGGTGGCAAGGCCCTGGAGGTCGAACAGGTTCGGCCGCGGTCCAATGATCGAGACCAGGCTCATCACCAGCTCCTCGCGGATCGGGTCGATCGGCGGGTTGGTGACCTGCGCAAAGTTCTGCTTAAAGTAGGTGAACAGCGGCTTGGCCTTGTCCGACAACGCCGAGATTGGCGTGTCGTTGCCCATCGAGCCCGCGGCTTCCTCGCCAATGGAGGCCATCGGCGTCATCAGGATGGTGATGTCTTCCTGGCTGTAGCCGAACGCCTGTTGGCGATCGAGCAGCGACAGGTTGGAGCGCACGCCGGTGGTCGGCACCTTCGGCAGTTCCTCCAGCACGATCTGGGTCCGCTCGAGCCATTCCTTGTAGGGATGGCTCTTGGCCAGCGTCGCCTTGATCTCGTCGTCGGGAATCAGGTGTCCTTGTTCGAGGTCGACCAGCAGCATCTTGCCGGGCTGCAGCCGCCACTTGGTGATGATCTGGTCCTCGGGGATCGTCAGCACGCCCATCTCGGACGCCATCACGATGCGGTCGTCCTTGGTCACGAGATAGCGCGCCGGCCGCAGGCCGTTGCGGTCGAGCGTGGCGCCGATCTGGCGTCCGTCCGTGAAGGCGATCGCTGCCGGGCCGTCCCACGGCTCCATCAGGGCTGCGTGATATTCGTAGAAGGCGCGGCGCTTCTCATCCATCAAGGGATTGCCGGCCCACGCCTCCGGAATCATCATCATGACGGCGTGCGGCAGCGAGTAGCCGCCCTGCACCAGGAATTCGAGGGCGTTGTCGAAGCAGGCGGTGTCCGACTGGCCTTCATAAGAGATGGGCCAGAGCCGGTTGATGTCCTTGCCGTAGAGCTCCGAGCTTACGGACGCCTGACGCGCCGCCATCCAGTTGGTGTTGCCGCGCAGCGTGTTGATCTCGCCGTTATGCGCGATCATCCGATAGGGATGCGCCAGCGACCATGCCGGCAAGGTGTTGGTCGAGAACCGCTGATGCACCAGCGCCAGGGCGCTCTCGAAGTCCGCCTCATGCAGGTCGGGATAGCACTTGCCGAGCTGGTCGGCGAGGAACATGCCCTTGTAGATCACGGTACGGCAGGACATCGAGCATGGGTAATAGTCCGCGAGGCCGCGGTCACGGCGCTGGTAGATCGCCTGCGAGATCGACTTGCGCAGAATGTAGAGATGGCGCTCGAAATCGTCCTCGGTCTTGGCGGTGCCATTGCGGCCGATGAACACCTGCATGCAGGCGGGCTCGGTCGGCTTCACGGTGACGCCGAGCGAGGAGTTGTCGGTCGGCACGTCGCGCCAGCCGAGCAGGGTCAGGCCTTCCGCCTTGATCTGGTCGGCGATGATGCTCTTGATGACGTTGCGCCAGGCGGTGTCGCGCGGCATGAACAGCGCGCCGATGGCGTATTCGCCCGGAGCCGGCAGCGTAAAGCCGAGCTCCCCGGCCTTGCGGCTGAAGAAGGCGTGCGGGATCTGCACCAAAATGCCGGCGCCGTCGCCGGCGCGCGGGTCGGCGCCGACCGCGCCGCGGTGCTCGAGATTGCAAAGGATGTTGAGCGCGTCCGAGACGATCTCGTGCGACTTCTTGCCCTTGATGTTGGCGATGAAGCCGACGCCGCAGGAATCCTTCTCCAGGCTCGGATCGTAGAGGCCTTCGGCCGGCGGACGCGAATTGTGTTCCTGAATCGGATCAGTCGTTTTCGAGGCGACGGTCGCCGACAGCTCTTCTGCCACGATGTTTGCGCGATCGAATTGCGACCCGTTCATGTCCTCGTCCTCTCCATGCGGCAAGCTGCCTCACCGCCATCTTCGGCGCACCTTGGGCGTTCCGCGGCACCCGCTCTTGGGCCACCGCTCGTCCTTGCGAGCCGCATTTTCTTAAATTCAGGCCAAGGCGTTCTTCGTCCCCCAGAACGGCTTTGCCTCCTCATCCTTGTACTTGGCCAAGGCCTTAAGCAACAGCCGCAGGTAGTGCGCCTTCTCTTCAGCCCCCATTGGCCGCCCCGGGCTATCCAGCGACTTCACCGCCGACTCGACTAACTCGACCGCACGATCCTTGTTGCCGCTTTCGTAATAATACTGAGCGACCGCCCCATAGGACAGAAACTTGGGGAGGGCGCTGCCTTCTGGAGAATTCAGCGCGAGGATGTGTTCGGCCAACTCCTTGCCCATCGCAAAGCGATCAGAATGCGGGAAATCAGAGTTGTCCTCCGCTGGATCGAAGAGTTGGCGGATCGCCCCGACCATCCAGTCCTCAGATTTTTTGTCGATCGCATCGCGAGCCAATTGACGCATAACGGTTAACCCCGTCTGCATGTCATGGATTTTGTGCAGGAGCAGATCCGCATGAACTACGCGAACCCTGATGTCGTCCGGCGTCACTGCAACGCCCTCTTTAGCGGCCGAAAGCGCCGTCGACCAATCCTGCGCCTTCAGCGCCGGCCCAAGTTTGGCCCAGAACGCTTGCATCTGGGCTTTCTCGCGCATTCTAGATTCTGCTTCAGCGATTCGCTCCGCATCCGTGGCTTCATCGCTGGTGCGCCAGGTGCCGTTTAACATTTTTGTAAACACGTCATACAGTTGCATCGGGTGACCGATAAAGGCGACGTGATCGTCACGGTCGATGACGAATGACGTAGGGATAGTGGCAGAAAAACTGGGCGCCATCCAAAGCTTCTTCATTTTTCCCGCGTAATCGAACGCGATCCGAAAATTCAGCTTGGAGCCTTTTTCGGTCAACCACGCGTCCAAGTTCGTTCGCGCCTCCTCGGCCGTTGAGCCTCGCTCGGAAGCTGCAACTGCGATGACCTCAACTGCGCTATTTTTGTATTTTTTTTGCAGTTCCGCGAGATGGGGCATCACCGCCACACATCCGCGGCACCAAGTCGCCCAAAACTCGACAATATACAGCGTTCCCAGCTTAAAGTTGGTGAGGGGCTCGCCACGCACCCAGCTTTCCACCCTCATCGGAGGAGCTGGCGAGTCGATACGAAGGATCACGTTGTTCTCCAAAGCTATTCCCAAACCTTCGCGCGACCGTATGCGCGAGCTCGTTTGTCTCTAAGAAACGGGGCACGAGTTCAATGAACGAGAGCGCGTCTGCATGCACTCCGCCTGACACCGTGTTGCTCCCGTAGCAACGACCGTGCCAGCACTACCAACGCACATACGCACCTGATTCGGCCTAAGATTGCCTCGGCGGCTCAACACGGCGGTGCGTTTGTAGCTGGCGGCCTTGTTCGATGTCAGACATCGGACGCGGGTCGTGCGCTTCGGGCCGTGAGGTTTTGTGCCCCGCCCATCATGACGATCGCGCACCTGATGTTTTGATGATTGCTGCCGTAACCGCCGTCGCGCAGAACCGGCAAATAGCTGTTAATACGAGCCTCGCTCGCTCTGCCCGTCCAATTGCGCTCCTCCTACTCGGTGTTCCTGCTTCCTAAAGAAAGCGCGGCGATCCGACGGTTGCGCTTTTCTTGAGCGTTAGCCGATGAGGTTCTCTAATTCCGGGTCTGGGTGTCAAGTTCTCCAACCATCATCCTTGCCGGGCCCACTGTTCTCTCCGCGGTAGGGGTAAGCCCTCCGCATGATGGCGTAAGGTGACGCTGGCGGTTCAATGTTGCAATCGCGGTCGCCCTTTCGGCGCTCGCAAAAAATCGGACGAACTCACCATCGCCATCGTCCCGGCAGGGACGTCGTTTCCCGCCGTTTGGCAGGATCTTCAGTATTTTTCTTGCTAAGCAGCAATCTCCTTCCTCGACCAGTTAAACTCGGTCCCTTCGATCCACATGCGATGCAGAATGACCGCGAGCTTACGAGCGACCGCTACCTTGGCCTTGCGGAGCCCGTTGCGCTTGGCGAGCTTTGCCCCCCAGGCCTTCACGGCGGACCATTTTGGGACGCGGGTCAGCAGAACCCCGGCTGCTTCAAATAGATAACTTCGCAGCATCGCGTCGCCGCACTTCGAGATGCGACCTGTCCAATCGACCTCTCCTGACGCATGGCGTCTACTGGTTAACCCAACATAAGCACCCACGCTTCTCGATCGCGCAAACCGTGCCGGATCGTCAATCGTTGCCTTGAAGGCGAGCGCGGTGATCGGACCGACTCCAGGGACGGTCATAAACCGGCGGACCTGGGCGTCACGGCGCACCAGCTTCACAACCTTGCGGTCAAGCTCGCTGACCTGTTGCTCGACGACCTTGCGCGCTTCGAGCAGCGGTCTGACCGCAGCTATCAGCTCAGGACGGCCCTCGATCAACTCCTCGGCGCGCACGGCGAAGACATTGAACTTGGCGCGGCCGATGACGAGACCGAGGTTCTTGAGAAGGCCGCGAACATAGTTCTCGAGATCGCGCTTGATCTTGACCAGCATCGCCCGGCTGGCCAGCAGTGCTCTGACCGAGTGGCTGTCGATATCCTTGACGTGCACCTCCTTGAACCAACCGGTCTGCATGATGCGGGCGATCCCGATAGCATCGTTGCGGTCGCTCTTGTTGATCTGCACCTTGAGCACCGCCTTGGCATGGCGCGCGTCAATGCAGATCACTGGCAGGCCAAGTCGCTTAAGCTCAGTCCAAAGCCACGTGGATGTCGGTCCGGTCTCGAGGCCGATACGTACCGCGCCCGGCGCCTTTGACCGCACGTAAACGGAGATCGCCTCAGGATCTGAATCGACGACGCCCTCTCGCACGACCGATCCCGACTGGTCCACCACGCAGATCGATGTTTGCTTCAACGACACGTCCAGTCCGACATAATACTCCATTGCCGCTCTCCATCGTTGCGAGGCCACATGAGGCCGGCCTCATACGTTCCTGGAGAGCTGATTCCCTTGCCTTTGTCTGGCTCGATCCCGGAATTACCCCATGTTGCAAATCGCGACAACGTCGTTGCATCGGAGCCGCTCGTACCGCCCTATGTCGTCACCGGCGCCTTCCGTCGCATAAAGCGCCGCTCCAGCGCCTCGAGAACGGCATTGAAGGCAAGCCCGATCACAGTGATGCCAATGATGCCGAAATACATTTGCGGGGTCAGGAAGCTGTACTGGCTGTTGATGATGAGATAGCCGAGACCAGCCGTCACGCCGACCATCTCGGACGCAACCCACCAGCATTGCGGACGCGCTGGCGAGTCGAATGCCGACAAAGATGCTCGGAAGCGCGGCAGGAACGATGACCTTGCGGAAGAATTGCTGCGGCGTTGCTCCCATTGTCCGCGCCGACTTGATCAAAAGCGGATCGACCTGCTTCACTGAAGCGATGGTGCTATAGATCACCATCGCGATCGACGTCTGATCCCGCGGCGAGCTTTGTGGGAGCTGATCGATCCTCAGACCGATACCTTCGCAAGTCCGTCGTCCCTTCGTCCTTCGGGATAACGGGTTTGCGTTCTACAATTGGCCGCATCGTTCCATTCCTTGCAGTAGCTCGCTTCAGCATCTCGGTTAGAAAACACGCCACGACGAAATTCCGCGCTGCGATCGGGCGGCGTCTCCTTTTTCGGCCGACCGCTGACCACGGTACCACGATATTGGTGCCCGATACCGAGTCCGTTGCGGCGCAAGGACGCGAGATGGCGCCTTTCTCGATGCTCGGCTTTCATCGAAATGGCCATTGTCGTTGCAGGTCACTGACGATCTGGTCCGTGATCTTCTGATGGACAGTGGCTTTCATGGTTCCCGCGTCTATCGGTTGCGAATGCAACCAAAATGACGCGCCTTGTTGCGGGGTTGAGCCATCACGCCGGAAAACGACGGATGGCGGGCCGTAGCCCCCGCGGCGAGTACGCCGCCGCCGCTTTCCGCCAATTCTTCATGTGCTTGGCTGCGACGACTTGGGGCCGCCCCGATCCGCCGTGGGCTAGGGCGCATCGCCTCAACCGAAGAATGCACTCGTGGGAGCGTGACATGGTGAGCCGAAGCCGGCACGGGGCACCGAGTGCAGCGGTCGACGCCGGCATGCTCATGACCGCGAGCCCCTCTTCCGATTAAAGCGGGACACCGGTAGAGCAGGCGATGAGCGCGGGCTTCCCTCAGTTTCGGGTTGAACGTTTATCCTCCTCGATGAAGCTTCGGATACCAACATCACCGGCAACGGTCTTGCCGCGGTGTTCGTGTCCTGGTGGGAAGGCGAACTCGACCAGGCCACCCTGCATGCGCGGCTCAACCAGAAAATCGATCCCGCTGACGTCGAGGCCGCGAACACGACGGGGTAGGCGGCTCCATTTCTCCGTCATTCCGGGGGGGCGTCGAATTCGGGTGTACCCGAATTCGCGAGTCTTAGTCGTCCAAGTCGGCAGCCGACTTGGATTTGGAACCTGGAATCTCTCGCCGCGACCTCTGGATTGCCGGCTCGCTTTCGCGAGCGCCCGGAATAACGTCTGAAAAGGCGGCTCCACAAGACGAGGAGAAAATCGCCCGGTTTTGCCGAGCGGTTTTATGAGCGCCGAGTATGAACAACAGCTTGAGGGTGGAAGACCTCTATCCAGCCGCATGACAGCGAACCGTTAGCGAAGCGCAACGGCGCGATCGCGAGGGGGCAAAGCCGCGGGCGGATGGACCAGAATGGGATAATTGTCAGGCACCCCGGGTGCTACTGGCCGGACAGCAGAACTGATATGGAGTACCAGTGTGTGGTGCAGGAACTGACTGGCGCGATGACGAGCACTGGTCGTTTTAAGGCGCGCGCACGATCCAATCATCGCCCCTCAGATCGCATTTGGCTGTGGAGTTCTTCAAATCGCAGCTTGGGCCTGGTTTATGTGGCCGCGCGTTAAGGTCGCTACCGGTTCGCTCGCCACGTCATATCCGCGCCCCGGCCTCCAACTCGTTCGCTGAGTTTCGCCTCCCCTGACGTTCAATGCACCTCAACCGAGGCATGACCTTGTCGGGCTCGGTGATGACGCGAGCATAGCGCGGCACCGCGGCGGATCGCGCCCAGGGTTGCCTCGCGATGGCAGGGCCGCGTCCGTCGATTCCGCTCCATTGCGCGAGCCGTCCTCGCGGGTCGATCCACGTCGACGGCTTTGGCTGTTTCGACTCCGATCTGCATCGTCGCTCGCCCCTAATCCTGCCTGGCGGGGAGTGGGATTAGCAAGTTCCGTCACAGCACCAAACAAGCTTTTCCGGCGGCGCGAAGCGCGCTTCGTGTCCAATTTCTGACAGCGGCACAAAGCCCGCCAGGTTCAAAACACCGGTCGTCTTGGGGCGTTGGAGTTTTTCAAAGCGTAATCAGGCGCTTAACGCGCGTTGACGGTACTGGCACGGCCGTTGCTATTGAGATGCAGGAACACTGAGTGAAGGCTGTGCACACCGACGCGCAAGACGAGCGGTGCTCTCCTTGAATCCGTGTGGCCCGTTTCCGAGAGAGAAACAAGCTCGCGCATAAAGTCGCGCAACCTTTGGCAATTAGCTTTGGAGAGCAACATGGTACTGCGTATGGAGTCCCCAGCTCCTCCGATCAAGGTGGAGAATTGGCTTCGTGGCCAGCCCCTCACAAACTTACAGTCCGGGAAAGTATACATCGTCGAATTTTGGGCAACTTGGTGCGGATCATGTGTGGCGGCGATGCCCCATCTGGTGCAACTGCAAGAGAAATACAAAGACAGCGGACTTGAGGTCCTCGGAGTCGCAGCTCACGAACGAGCTCGAACGGCGGACGAGGTCCGAACCAAGTTGGACGCGTGGTTGACCGAAAAGTTCTCGAATCTGAACTATAGGATCGGGTTCGACTACACAGGCGAAATGAACAAGCTTTGGATGGACGCCAGTTTTTCCGGCGAGATTCCCACCTCGTTCGTTGTCGACCGTGACGGCCACATTGCCTTTATCGGTCGTCCGACGCAACTCGATGACGTTTTGCCGAAAGTTCTTAACGGCACCTGGCGCACCAGCGAAGAAGCTAAAGCCGCCGATATCGAGCGGATCGCCGAAGGCGAACGCAGAACGCGCGAAACGACGCGCGAGCGAGCGTTGACCAAGCCGATCTTCGCCATACTCGCGCCGGCGATGAAGGCCGAGGATTGGGCGACGGCGCTTTCGGCGGTCGAAGAGGCCGTCGCTATGATGCCGGACGACATCAACTTCCGCGTGCTTCATGCGGATCTGTTGCTTCACAAAATGCACGACATGCGGACCGGCTTGCCGGTTCTGCGCCAATTGGTTCGTAACGCAATCGACAAAAAATCCGAGGTGTGGATGGCCGGGGCGATGCGCCAACTGTTCGATCCGACGAACGACAACTCCTACTTTCCGCCTGCCGAGCGCTTGGCGATGGGCAAGGAGCTGTCCGAACACATCCTGGCACTGAACCCTCCGCACCGCGGCGACGGCCCCAAGTTCCTCTCGTATGGGGCGCTTGCTCAGTATTATTACGAGAGCGGCAACAAGGATCGCGCGATCGAGTTGATCGAGCTGGCACTGAAGTCGCTGGACGGTCCGGAGCCTATCCCGGACGAACTGAAACAGCACGTTCTGTCGTTGTTGCTCCAGGCCTTGGCCAACTACAAGGGTGAGAAGGTTTGTTACGGGGCTTTTTGTGCGGCTCCGGAAAACAAGTCCCCGAAACTGTCAAAGCGCAGCCGCCGGAGGAGAAAACGGGAAAAGGGGTGATAATCGGAACTTGCTTTACTGCCGAATTCGTCCATTTCTCCGGCGGGCCGTCGGCAAGTAGGCTTCATGCAGCACAGTGTTTGATGGTTTGCGCATGTCGGAAGTCCGAATCTTGCGATGACCTCCGGCCGAATTGCGGCGGAAGCGATCTTCCAGGTGAAGTCGCGCCGCGATCCCACAACGGCAAACGATCTGACGCTCTGCAAAGAACACGCTGAACGACTCCTTCGTCATGAAGAAAATGCGCTCTCGGCGGACAGCCATGGTGGCGGCCGGACCTGGGCGACCATCGCCACGGTTCTGCAGACGCGCGAAGATGAATGACGTCGATCCGCATGCCTGGTTCACACAAACTTTCGAACCGGACGCGCGGGGCTGGCCGATGTCTCAGATCGATGCTCTCATACCGTGAAACCTCAAAGCCTGAATGGCTTCAGCTAAACACTTTCGCGAAGAAGGTGAAATGGGTAGAAGGCTTCGATCGCATACCCAGGCTCCGAGCACTATTGCGTCGCTTCGGACGGCAGCGCCGAGCATCGGCCGTCATCGCGTCCCTGATCGATACGGCCTTACGCCACGTGCGGCATAAACCGCTAAGCATGATTGGCCGCATCCCCGCGGGCTTAGTGTTGCTTATCCAAGTGAGGGGCTTTAGCATTGAGCCCCGCCTTGCGCTGTCGGCTTCCCCGAACCGCCCTTCGGCTTGATGCTCTTCACGGAGGCCGAGACCTCGATCAGCGTGTCATCGACCGAGAAGTGCTCGCTGGACAAGAGCCACACGCACGTGCGGCAGGTTCAGCACAGTGACAAGAACTTGGCCGCGATATCGCCGTCCAGCAGCCGATCCCGGTTCTTGCAGAACACGGTCGCATCCCACAGCAGCCGCCTCAGCCACGTGTTTTCGTCCTCCAACCTCTTCAGGCGTTTGGCCTCCGAGACCTCCATCCTGCCGAGCTTGGCTTTCCATTTGTAGATATTGGCGTCACTGACGCCGTGCTTCCAACACAGATCCGCGGCCGAAACGCCAGCCTCGTGCTCCTTTTAAATCCCGATGATCTGCTCTTCCGAAAGCGGTTACGCTTCATGGTCCTTGTTTTGGGCCAGAGCGAACTTCAACCTGGATTAAGGCCGTGGGCAAGGTCCAGCTGCGCCAGCCTCTCGATCCTTGTCCGGTTTCTGACAGGGGCACACAAAACCTGTGAGCTTCACAACACCGCGCGCCATTTGCGCATCGCGAACTGTTTCAACGCGCAATCAGGCGCTTAATGCGCGCGAGACGTGCTGGCACCGCCCTTGCTCTTTCCCGCCATAGGGCAATAGGGGGCCAATTTGAAGGAGCTGAACATGAGCCGCACGACAGGATCTTGGGCTTACGGATAAAAAGCGCCGATGCCAAGGGGAGAGACTAAGGCCAAAGAAATTCGCGACTCTTCGATGCGGTTTGGGAGCATACCGCAGCATGCGATAGTTGCGGCTAGAACGGCCGAGGGTCCTTGAAGAATCGCACGGCACTACCGGCTACTGAGTAGGAGCGAAAGTTCAGTACCGCTTACCTCGCCTTGCCGTCTGAGGGCAGGGCGAGGAGCGCCTGATCGTTGAATCGCTCGGGGGGCAGCTTGCAAACGTGTGCGGTTGCTCATGGGCCTTGCTTAAGAGTGAATGCGCGGGTGGGAAATTGACCGTCTCATATCATAAATTAGAGCTCCCCAGAATACGGGACCGAGTGGACTTTGCTGCCTTTATGTTGGGAGTAAGCCACATCGACGCACAGGTACGGAGCTGGCGGTCGCCAAGTTTTCGTTTTCAATTCTCCCGATTTGGTCCAGCGTCTATTTGAAGGCACTGATTGTTACGGCGCGACTGAGTACCATTACAGAAGCATTGTCGATGCATAGACGTCAGTCAGGCCCAAACTCTGCGAGAACTCCGAGGTCATCAACCAAGCAACCCTTGATTGATTCCGAGCACAGCGCTGGAAGCGATCACTGCGGCCCTATTCGGGTTCGATGGACGCGACCACGAGGCAATCTGGCAGCGGCGCGTGTGGTGGCCGTGCAGACGTTCGGAGAAGCAATTTCGAGGACGGCGAGGTGGCGGTCGGCCGCCTGATGCTTATTGTCGCATGGTGTGAACGCCGCGAGCGGATTCTTTCACCAGCCGAGCCGGCGGTCGATCGGTCGAAAAATGCGATAGCTTTCTTGCGATGGAAGACGACATGCAGGAAGAGGCGCCGTCGCCGCCCAGGTCCCTTGTTTTCGAAGCGCCGCTGGTCCGGCTGCTCGCGATCAACTTTGCCGCGGGCGTGTCGCTGGCGGTGCTCCTGGTCGGTGGCCTCATGCTGCTCAATCCCGGCAACATACGAGACCTCATCCTGGCCGATAACACCCCCGGCATCGCGCTCGGGCTGCTCCTGTTCGGCTTCATCATCACCCTCAGCTCCAGCGCGATGGGCACCGCCATCATGGCGATGGGGCGACGGCAGCCCGAGGGCCCGCCGCGAGGACCGGGACAGTTCGTGGCTGAGACGGTCGGCGACAAGACGCGCAGCCGGCAGCTGCATGATCGCTTCTGATTGAATAAGAGCCTATGCTCCGGGCAGCCGGTCTCAAGGACGAAAGCGGCACCTACGCTCAGCTCTGCCTTCGAGGGCGAAGCGGAATTGTTGTCCTTGATCTGAGACTAATTCATTCGGCGTGCGTTGCGCGCTGCGTGTCCTCCGAACATCGATTTTGAGGCTGACCTTCGCCTGACCCAGAAGTGCCGACAGGAACATCCCGATCAGAGGAAACTTCGGAATCTGGCGAGCTCCGTGATGTGATCGGCTGACAAGACTTCCGTTACGAGCGGAGGCTGTGGCGCTGTGTGGATTTCGTAAAGATGACGTGTGGCCTCAGGCCTGGTCATAAACTTTCGTATGCAGTCGTCCAGCGTGCCTTCCGCCAGCAGATAGGTGCTTCTGTCTGCACGGCGCTCATTGTTTATGGAGGGCCATTTGCGAAGCATGGCGGGCGCATCGAATCGAATGTGAATGTCGTTCGCGTCCATCATCTCTGTACTCGATCGTTCAACGTGGCTGCTCTGCCTCTGAACAGTCGTGAACTGCCTGATTGCCTCATGCTGCGCCATAAGACACCGCCAGCCTTTGCCGAAGCCGCGTCGACTTCTTTACAAATGGCGCAAAGCGGACGCCCTCAATGATCAGCATTCGCTCGCAGGCAGCAACCCCGCTAAGGCTTTGGCTTCCGATTTGAGAGCATCGATTGCCGACTTGCGGGCGTCGGCATCGAAGCGCGTCCTGATCGCTGATAGCGAAAGGGCGCCCCTCAGTTTGCCGTGGACGTCCATCAACGGCACGGCCGCCGCGGCGACCTCCGGATCCCGCTCTCCGATCGAAACATAAAAGCCTTTATCGCGGATCTTCTTCCCTTCTACGTTCGTTGGCTCGCGGTATGCAGTAAGAATTCGCCCGGCGGCGCCGCGATCAATCGGCAATCGCTGGCCTTCTTCGAGATGATGTCGAACTGAACGTGGAGAATTGACGCGGTAAAGACAGATGCGTTCGTCGCCATCTGCAACATAAAAGGATGCAGTTTCCCCCGTTGCCTCAACCAGGCGACGAAGCGATGGCCGGATGACTTCGCCAAGATCCAGACCGCGCTGATAGAGCGCCCCAAGACGCCACAACTCCGGTCCCGGTCGAAACAACCGGTCCGCGCCGCGGACGAGAAAGCCGTCAGCCTCCAACGAAGAGGCCAATCGGAGTACTGTGCTCTTGTAGAGGTCCGTCATCTCCGCAATCTGCGTCAGCGTGATCGCAGACCGCTCCGCGTTGAAACTTTTCAGGATCGCGAGCGCTCTCCTGACCGCGTCAACTCCTGTCTTGCTCATCTCTGCTCCAGTTCTGTAGAATAGAACCACTGCCAGATTAAGGCGCCAGAATCCATTACAGAAGGAGGTAAACGGTTCTGTACGGCAGAATAGATTGACTCTTCTCACACACATGACTATGGATTGCATATAACAGAACGAGTTCTGAAGCGCGAAGGGCAGCCAACGCTGGTCGTTGACTTGCGCGAGGTAATGATCCCCTTCGGCGCATTCATCGCAGTCAAAAGCGTGAACCTCCAAGTAGGCGACGCGGAGTTCGTTGCGGTCATGGGACCAACCGGTTGCGGCAAGTCCACCATCCTGAGCACTGCCACAGGTCTCTCAAAACCCGCCTCGGGAGACGTTCAGATTTTCGGCAAGCCGCTCACGGGACTGAATGATCAGTCCGGCTACATGCTCCAACAGGGGGTCCTACTGCCGTGGAAGACCGCGCAGGACAACGTTGGGCTCGGGCTCGCCTTTCTGGGCAAGTCACTCGAGGAGACGCGCGCCGAGGTTCGGCAGTGGCCCGCCAAAGTCGGCCTGACGGGATTTGAGCAGCGTTATCCGCATCAGCTATCAGGCGGGCAACGCAAGCGCGCGGCGATGGCGCAGACGCTCATCATGGAGCCGAGAATCGTTCTGATGGACGAGCCCTTCTCGACGCTCGACGTTCACACGCGCCGGCTGACGCACCGCATCCTGCCCGATCTCTGGCAGGCCGAGCGCCGCTCCTTGATCTTCATCACCCATCATTTCGACGAGGCGATTACGCTGGCCGACCCGCGTCGCCGTGATGTCCGCAGGCCCTGCCAGCCGGATGGTCGGCGAGGTCAGGATCACGCTGCCTCGTCCCCGGGACGTCTCCGCGCTGCAGACCAGGACGAGTTCGTCGCGCTCTATCGCGAAATCTGGTCGCTGCTTGGGCGCTGAAGTGGAGAGGAGCTATGCCGCGCAGAAATAAGGTCGTTGTCACGCAAGTCGCGATCGTTCTCGCTCTTGTCCTGATCTGGGAGCTGGGGGTGCGATTAGGCCTCATCGACGCCTTCTTCTTTCCGGCGCCGTCGACCCTGGTCGGCAGGATTAGGAACTGGACGTCGACCGCGGATTTCTGGGGCGATGTTGGCATAACGCTGGTCGAGACGATCCTATCATTCGTCGTCGGGATTGCGATCGGCACTGCGCTTGGGATCTGGGTGGGATTAAGCCCGTTTGCCGCTGATGTCGTTCAGCGCTTCATCATGTTCAACGCGATCCCGCGTATCCTGCTGGGGCCGATCTTCGTCATCTGGTTCGGTCTGGGGCTGACCTCGAAGGTTGCGCTCGGCGTGACCCTCGTGCTGTTCGTTGCGTTCTTCAACACTTTCCAAGGCGTGCGCGAGGTCAATCCAGTCGTCCTGGCGAGCGCGCGACTGCTACGCGATTCGAAATCCTCGCTGTTGCGCCACGTCTATCTGCCCTCTGCCACCACCTGGATCCTGTCGAGCCTGCGAGTGTCCGTCGGCATGGCGGTCGTGGGCGCCGCGGTTACGGAGTATCTCGGCTCATCCGCCGGGTTGGGGCACCTGATCGCGCAGGAAGGGGTGCTCGATGCGACGGGCGTGTTCGCTGGAATCATCGTGCTGTCCGCATTCGTGGTTGCGCTCGACACGCTCGTCGATCGTGCCGAAAAGAGGTTGTTGGTCTGTCGGCCAGCGCCGGCTCATGCAGCTTGAACATGTACTTGGCCAATGATGGAGGTGTATATGCGCGGTTTAATCCGACTGATCTTTGGTGTTGCGGCGGCCGTTGGCCTCTGCCTCTTATCGGCTGACGCCGGCGAACCTGAAAGGGCGAAACTGAAGATCGTCGTCGGCTCCCACATTCTCAATTACATGCCTGCTGAATTGGGCGTAAAGCTCGGTACCTTCAAAGAAGAAGGACTCGACGTCACTGTTCGAGAATTTCCAGGCCGGCGGCTCCAAGGCGCTGCAAGCGCTGATTGGTGGCTCGGTGGACGGCGTCGTGCGGTTCTATGATCACACGATCCAGATGCAGGCGCAGGGCGAGGAGATCTCCTGCGTCTTCGTGCTCAACGACATACCCGGCATTCTTCTCGGCGCAGCGATCTCGCCGACAAGGTGAAGAGCGGCGCCGACCTCAAGGGCCTGAGGCTCGGCATCACGGCTCCTGGATCAACTCGGTATCAACGGAGCAGCTCGTTGTCCCGGCCCGATACAAGACCGATAATCGCGAGGTGAACATCGATGTCCTGAAAGCGTCGAAAGCGCTGTTTTCCCAGAGCGGCCTGATGGACGCCGAGGCGGCCAAGGTACCGCTGGCTGTGTTGAGCGATTTCGACCCTAGGATCGCCACCGTCAACATCGACCTCAGCAAAACCTTCAACCGCAGCGGCCGAAGATACCGCAAAGAAGGCTTCGTCAGATGTCCCTGCCGCTAACCGGTATCCGTGTCCTCGACCTGTCGAACGTGTTGGCCGGCCCGTTCTGCGGCTACCATCTCGCGCGCCTGGGCGCGGAGGTTATCAAGATCGAAAACCCCAACGGAGGCGATCTCGCGCGGCGCCTTGGCGCCGATCCGCAAAGGGCAGAGCGGCTTCAGGGCCTCTCCTTCGTCGCCGTGAACGCCGGTAAGCAGTCGGTGGCGCTCGATCTGAAGTCTGAAGCGGGAAGGGAAGTGTTTTTCAGGCTGGTGTCCGAGGCCGACGTCCTTCTCGAAAACTTCCGGCCCAAGGTCATGGAGCGGCTTGGTCTCGGTTTTGACGCGTTGTGCAAGCGCAACCCGCGCCTCATCTATTGCGCGATCTCAGGCTTTGGGCAAAACGGTCCTTGGTCCGCCCGCCCGGCCTACGACCAGATCGTCCAGGGCCTTTCCGGCGCGATGAGTGTTACCGGTGATGCAGCCACGGCTCCGCTGCGGACCGGCTTCCCGATCTCCGACACCATTGCCGGGCTAACAGCCGCCTTTGCCATCTCCGCGGCGCTCGTCGAGCAGCAGCAAATTGGCAGGGGTCGGTTCATCGACGTGTCGCTGCTCGAGGCGACAATCGCGGCCATGGGATGGGTGGTTTCCAATCATCTGAACGGCGGAGTCGAGCCGCAGCCGATGGGGAACGAGAATTTCACGGCTGCACCCTCCGGCACGTTCCGCACCGCGACCGGCCCGCTGAATATAGCCGCCAACGAGCAGAAGCAGTACCGGACCCTTTGCGATCTGGTCGGCCGGCCGGATCTGAAGACAGATCCGCGCTTCGCAAAGCGCGAAGCACGTAAATTGAACCGCTGGGCGCTTAGCGATGAGTTGAATGCGGCGTTGAGCTGCAGGCCTGCGGACGAGTGGGAGGCGCTGTTGAATGCCGCCGGCGTCCCTGCCGGCTGTGTGCTGACCGTTCCGCAAGTTTTGCGCGAGCCGCAGTTGCTGGAGCGCGGCTTTGTCGAGACGCTGCCGCTCGACAGGGCTGGCGAACCACCATTACGCATTACGCGCCCCGGCTTTCGGCTGGATGAGGCGTTTCCTGTCCCCGCGCTCCCCCCCTTGCTCGGTGCGGACACAGAGCGATGGCTGGCTCGGCTCGGTCATACCTATCCAGAAATTGAGCACCTTATCGCAAGCGGTGCCGCCGGAGCGCCACGTCAAGGAGGAGCACATTTTTCGCGGGTCCGCCCGGCGACGGATGGAGCAGCGTAACGGGCAGGAGTTGCACGCAAGCAAGCTTCGGCAGGACATAGGCTGACGAGATTGGAAAACAGAATGAGCGAAACGGAGCTGCGAGAGCAGGCCGCCCATTGGTGGCGGACCTCCATCTGCGACATTGCGCCCGGGCGGATCGCCTACCGCGGATACACGATCGAGGAATTAATTGGTCATATTTCCTTCACCGCGATAATCTGGCTGATGCTGCGCGGCGAGCTACCCACACCGGCGCAGGAGCGGCTGTTGCAGGCTGCGCTGGTTGCATCAGTAGATCATGGCCCGCATGCACCTTCCATCGCCATCGCGCAGATGGCTGTCAGTTGTGGGGTGCCGCTCAACGGCGCGATGGCTTCCGCGATCAACACGCTCGACGACCTGCATGGCGGAGCGGGGGAGCAGGCGATTGAGCTCTATGACGAGGTCCTGCGCCGCAGCGAGACCAAGGATATCGATGAGGCTGCCGCTGAGGCGATCGACCATTTCACCGCCACGCGCAGCAAATATCTGCCCGGCTTCGGTCACCGGTTTCATCCCGTCGACCCGCGCGTTGACCCGCTGCTCGCACTAGTCGATGCAGCGGTCAGTGGCGATGTCGTCAGCGGTTGCTATGCCAGCGCTGCGCGCGCGATCGAGCGCGTCATGCGCGAGCGCAAAGGCAAGCTCATCCCGATGAACATCGATGGAGCCACTGCAGTCGTCTACGGGGAGCTGGGCTTTGCTGCACCCCTAGCTCGCGGCATCTTCTGCTTGTCACGCGCGGTAGGCATCCTGGCCCATGCATGGGAGCAGACCGGACGCAAGGACCGCAATAAAGGGCCGATGCCCAAGCAGTTCGCCTACAAATATCAGGGGCAGCCAAAGCGCAGCCTGAAGGAAGCGCCATGATGTACCTTGAGGGACCACCGCAGCTCACCGAACGCGCGTCTTTTCGGCCATGCCCGCCAAATTGCGTCGGCCCGGAGTCCGCTCGGATTGGGCGGACGTCAACCGTGGAGGCAAGCCGGCTGACTGCTTCATCGAGGGCCGTCGTTCGACGCGTAGGGAAATCTCTATCTGATCGACATTTCCTTGGCCGCATCTTCAGGCTTGCACCCGGTGGCTCCTGGTCCTTGATCGTCAATAACGGTTGGCGGAATGGCCTGGCAGCATTCTCGCGTCCGACAACGTCTGGGGTGTGCCGTAAGATCGGCAGGTTTAGCTCATTCTTCGGGACGAGCGGTCCGGACGTGCTGGCAATGGACGCCAGACGCTGTTCGTAGCTCATGCATAGCTGGGCCACGTCTTCGTCCTAGCATCGGATGGCGAGTGCATCGCTCCGCATCAGTCCTGCGCTGGCTCGACGTGTACGAGCGTTGCCTTGGGTCAAGATGGCGCTTTGTTTATCACAGAATTAGCAACCGGTTCGGTACGTTCAGTATTGATCGCAGAGTTGGTGCCTTGTAAAGCCACGCTCAAAAAAGCGGCAGCTTCGGCAAGCTGCTTCTTATCGTCATTTCGATCAGTTGTTTTTATCGAAGGAGAGCACGGGGCGACGCGTGATCAACCGCTGTATCGACCCGCCGATGCCGGGCTTTTTGCCGGACTCCCCGGCGCTCGGTTATCGGCAACACAGATACAGGGCGCGAGATGATGCTGATACGCGTTGGCAGACCGCCATCGCCGCGCAACTGGCCACT
The DNA here is from genome assembly GCF_018596315.1 of Bradyrhizobium sp. SRL28. Classification (GTDB taxonomy): domain Bacteria; phylum Pseudomonadota; class Alphaproteobacteria; order Rhizobiales; family Xanthobacteraceae; genus Bradyrhizobium. Next base: position 44,865 of record NZ_JAHEAG010000042.1, read on the forward strand.
GGTCACCAATATCCGTAACACCTCGTGGTCGCACTGACGCATCTGGCTCAAGCCGGAGAGCCGCTGCTTGCTGCCCGCCAAAGGTTCAGTTGGTGATCGCGGCACAGACGTCGCGTTGATGTAACTTGCTGCCATTCCGGCCAAGGTCGTGTGGACACTTATCGCATCCATAGCATGATGGCTGCGAGAGTTGCGAAGGCGCAATAGCTTCGGGCATTTTTTTCGAAGTGGGTTGCTACGCGTCGGAACTGCTTGAGCTTGCAAGCAGCATTCCACAAGATGTTCCTCGGCATTGGATGCTTCGAGCGGATATTTGAGCGCCGGTGACGGGTTGTTGGGAATGACGGCCCACACACCGAGACTGTCTGCCGAAAAACCGGCCTTGGATCTGATTTGCCGCCTCAAGGGAATCCTCAAGAGTCCGCAGCACATGGGGGACGCCGGAGGATATCGCGGGAGAGCACCTTCGGCGGCCCATTCGCGAGATCGCACGCGAGAGGTGGGAAATATTCAGCCAGCAGCACGGTCGGTAGGTACGCATCCGAGGGCGGCCGCGACAGTTATGGAGGTTGTCGACACAGGACGGCGGCGGTTCAGTATTGAAGCGAAGCAGCGGATTGTGGAGGAGAGTTATTGCTGTGGCGATCCTGTTACTCGCCGCCACGGACTTTTTCCTGGCCAACTGTTCGGATGGCGACGCCTGGCGCGACAGGGCGCTCTTGGAGCGCTTAACCCAAAGATGGCGAACACGGGTTTATTGCGACTCTGATTGAGCCGGATCCAACGAGAAATGGGAGCCGTGACGCCGCTCGCTGCGAGCAGGTTGTTGGACGGATAGAGATCGTGCTCGGCAGCGGTGTTCGTCTGATCGTTGGAGTGGATGTCGACATCGCCGCTCTATCGCGGGTCTTAAGAGTGCTGGAGGGACGATGATCCCAATTCCGACGGGCGTTCGTGTGTGGCTTGCGACCGGCTACACCGACATGCGGTGCGGCTTTCCGAGTTTGGCTCTCCGCGTGCAGGAAGTGCTCAAGCAAGATCCTCTTGGCGGAAATCTTTTTTGCTTCAGGGGAAAACGCGGCGATCTTTTGAAGGTATTTGGCATGATGGCCAGGGGGCATGCCTGTTTACAAAAAGACTTGAGAGATGAAGGTTCATCTCGCCTTCGGTTGCAGGGGAAGCAGTGACGATCTCTCCGGCGCAATTGAGCTATCTCTTGTCTGGAATCGACTGGCGCAATCCTCAAGGAACGTGGCGTCCAACGCGAGTTGGATAAGCATTTTGTGATTGAACTTGCCAGCCAATCTGATTTCACTCGCTTCATGAATTTGAAGTCGGATGATCTTCCTTCGGACCTCGCGAGAGCCCAGGCGGCGCTGCTGGTCGAGCGTGAAGCGCGGCAAAGGGTCGAGGCTGAGCGTGATGCGGCCGTGGCTGAAGCCGCCAGCGCGAAGGCAAAGCTGTCCGACACCGAAGCGCTGATCGCTCATCTGCAGCTCAGGATCGAAAAGCTGAAACGCGAGTTGCATGGGTCGCGCTCCGAACCCACGGCGCGGCTGATCGAGCAGTTGAAAGATCTGGTAATGTCGGCGACCGAGGATGAGCTTGCAGCTCGGGCCGCGGCGGCGAAAACCCAGACCGTGCGCGCGTTCACGCGCAAGCGGCCGGTACGCAAGGCCTGGCCGGATGACATCGAACGCGAGCGCGTCGTCATCGATCCCCCCGTGCCGCGCGGCAAACAGTGTGGAAGTGCGTCAATCGGGTTGTCGCGCTCTTCGCACCCAGATTGCCGCTCTATACCCCCGACCACCTGCGCCTGCTGTGGCGGGGCGCGGTTGTCGAAGCTGGGCGAGGATGTAACCAGGACATTGGAGGCGATCCCGCGCCGCTTCTGACTGGGCTGGGATGGGCGGCAGCTTCGGCAAGATTGTGCTTTGGAAAAGAGCTGCGCAACATCGAATTCGGACGTGGGGCAAGAAAATGTTGTTTTGACCGACGTTCTGCGTCTGGTCAGGATTGGTGCATCACCGCTGGATCAGTAAGCTCTTCGGACTCGCATCTCCTTCCCGGAGAACAGGACGTGCGGCAGCCGAAGGTCTGCCAATCGATATTCGCCGGGTATTTTTGCCTCACCACAATCCACCAGTCCGTTTCAGGACGCGAGCATTCTCGTGGCGGCGCTCCGGTATTCGGGATGGTCTTTGCCAAGTCCCTATAGACAAAGCAGCCGGCATAGGGCGGAGTCTCAAGGATCGCCGTCACGGCCGATTCTGTCGCAGCCTGACAGCGCGGATCCTTATGGCGGTCACGGCGAGGCAGCACCAGGTCGCGGTGATGCACTGCAGCTGACTATCCTACATGACGCGGTCATCCCCGTTGCCTCCAGTAGCACGCCAGACCCCATGGAATTGCAACCGACGGTACCTGGGTTTTCTTGTGCATCCGGAAAAACGCCCTTCGTCAGCTACTCGTCAGCCAGCCTGTCTATCCAGACAAGCTGCGCATTCTCGCCCATATCGGAGATGGAATATGACGGGCATTGACCGACCTGGCAAATCGCACGTTGGGGCTGCAGGAGCCGACAGCACGTGGGGATCGAGCAGTTTGAGCCCGGAGCCCGGTCCCGCCCCCGGGCAAGGCAGGCAATCATTCGACTCCGTCGTGGAGCGGATGCGCTCCGGGCCTCAAGATAGAACGGCGCCGGTCGCCAGCCAGCCACCAACTTCGGGTGTGGCAGCCCCAAGAGGCGACGAGAACAAGGCAGCAAAGCGAAAAATGCGCAGCCTGCTTGAGGACCTTGATGCTTGTCGTAATGTGGCCACGCAAGCCCGGAACCCGTCGGAGGCGCAAGAGCTGATCGATCAAGTCGTCAAGGCAGGCTCAGCAGTTCTGGACTACTACGCGGGCCTGCCCCGAGGTATGGCGCGTAGCATTCTGTCCGACAAGCAGGCTCGCCGACTCCGCGACGAGACGCTCGATGCGGCGGACGAATGCAACGCCGTGGCCACCTGGACTATCCACGACTTGGAGGCGAGCAGGAAGAAAGCAGCAGCCGTGCTCGACCAGATGCGCCAATCCAACGCGCCGCCCGGCCAGCTGAGCCGAGCGGTTTCCAGCGTGGCGAAGCACTACCTGGCCTGCATGGAGTGGTGGGGAAAGAAGGCATTGCGCTCGGAACGGATGCAGTCCGTCTGCGCGGCCACTGCCAACTTGCCAAGCACTACGCCCGAGATGCGGAAGGCCGAAGAGGCCGCACTACGGCTGCATACCGGCTGGGCACTTAATACGAAGTGCATGTATCTGCAATCGCGGATCGCTCTCGCGCAGCTCATGATTGAGCCGCAGGCGAGCACGTTCGAACCAGCCATGAGGGAAATCCTCATGGGTGAGAACGGGCGGGTGCGTCTGTTGGGAACCTTCATCGCGGACGTTTTTCCGGCATTCCTCTCGACGGCCGACGCGGTTCTAAACAGCAACGGAGCGGCACTCGACGCAGAGCACTGCACA
>NZ_JAHEAG010000043.1 GCF_018596315.1 Bradyrhizobium sp. SRL28
CGGAGGAAGCTGGCTCGAAGAAGATATCTTCATTGCCGCTCTGCAGGCCGCCGAGCGCGGATATGACGTACGCCTCCTCTCGGACCTGATCGCGACGCGTGTCGATGCGGATCGTTCACTTGCTCTGGATCGGCTGGCGCTTCATGGCATCTTGGCGACCACGGTGCGCCAGACCCTGCTGGAATGGGCGGTGTATCTGCATGATCCGCTTTTAATGCAAAAAGTTCAGCAGCTTCTATCGTGATCCGGGTTGCCCCGGGGCGCCTTGAGACGTCCGGACGCAGGCTCGCGTGAAGCGAGCCCGCGCGGCATCGGCCTTGCGGCGTCGATCCTGACGCAGACATGGTACCTGGGGCTCCCTCAGAACGTCCCTTCAATCGGGATGATCGAAACCAGTTTCGGCAGCTTGCCTCTTAGCGCGCGCTCGATTTCGCCGCGGCCATCGCGTAATTCGGGTTCGATGAAGGGAAGGCCAAGAGCTCGGTAGATGTCCTCCTCCTTGGCGGCGATCACGGTTCGGCCTTTGTGGAGCCCGTGCACCTCAAGCCTCATGCCCTTCGTGTCGGCGAGAGACCGGAGCCCTTCCAAATGATCGGCCGATCCGGTGGCCTGGAGGAGCAGAGCGCCCAAGTGCTTGCGGTCGGCCACGTAAACCTTCAGGCCCGACGAATCCCGGATGGTCGGTTCTTTCCGAAACCGGCGTTTCTGCCACCAGGGCGAGCTCTCCGACGAGCTCGCAGCTCCGTCTCAAGTCGCCGGCTATGGTCACGTGCTTCAGTTCGGGTTGTGTCTTCTCGAGAGTTTTCTTCGAATGCTCGAGCAGGGCGGCGGCGCGATGCAGATGAAGCAGCCCCGCGCTGCCCTTTGCAGTTTCGAGATTGTGCAGGATCTTCGTCTGCACTGCCGCACCGAGCCCCTTGGCCTTCTTGATCCGGTCTTGCTTGGTAGCTGCTTTCAGTTCGTCAAGCGAGGTGATGCCAAGATCCTTGTAGAGGCGCAGGACCTTGTCCGGGCGCAGCCCCGGCATGGTAGCAATTCCAGGACCCCTGCGGGAATCTCCTCCCGGACCTTTCCCGTGCTGGTTTCTGTGCCCAGAGGGAGGACCTGCAATGAAGTGGTGTGCCCGCTGCGACAACTGTCATTGGGTGTGCGAGGAGCATCCGGACCAGCCGTGGTTAGGCGCGCGCGCTTGTACCTGCGGCGCTGCCGGAGCGGCATGCCCGGTCTGCAATCAATCCGATGAGTCCACCGCGCCGGATCTTCCCGAGGGATTTCAGGCGGATGTCGAAAGCTCTCAGCAGTTGCCGCGCTACACCGGCGTCGACATGGATGATCCGAACCGGCCGGAGATCGAGCATTTCGGCAACTGCCCGGTTTGCGGCGCCCTGGTTGACATGCGCGGCCTCGGCCAGGTGATGGCGCATATGCACGGCGAGCAGCCGCTCGATCTAACGGGTAAGCCAAAGCCAGATGAACAATAGATCGCGCGAAGCGCTGGTGGAAACTCAGCGCATCTCTCGTATGAGAGCGAAGACGACCGCGGCAAGTACGACCAGGGCGGCAAAACCGGCGATCCAGTAGATGATATCCATGGCCCGAAACGCGCCGCCCTCGCCGAACGTTCCTCGTCCGACCGTCGATACGCGGGACCTTTGCGGGTAGACGACATTGACCCAGGCGTGCTGGACTGCATGCGAGGCGGCCTGGCCTCTATGCCCCCAAAGCCCCGAAGGCAGGTCATCCTCCTTCCGTCGCCGGTCGCTCGCGCTGGGCGGCCGGCGCGGACTGGAGCTTCTGTCAGCGCGAAGCGCTCGCTACCCACAAACGGAATGGCCGCAGCTTGCTCTGCGGCTTACCGGTCAGATTATGCTTGTCCGTGCTGAAATGCTTCACCTCGGCTGCTGGCACCAGCAATAGCAAGCGGGCACTATTTCTGCTCCGGGAAATTACGGAGCGGCAGCGTCACAGGACCACAAGGTCATGAACGCTGAAACGACGGCGAGCCACATCACCGCGGTGATGAAAATGGCGGCAACCCAACCAGGGCCTCGGCGCCGATACGTCATGCAAATGGCCAATCAAAAAGAGGCCAAGCGTGACTCGGATTTTGCGTTTGTCAACCGAGCGACCTGACAGCCGGCGGGGCGGCGTCTCGGTTTGCTGCCCATGCCGAAACGATTATGTCGGGTATGTTGCAGACCCGACAAACAAACCAGATTAATTGTTGTGGCGGGAAAGGGGGCTTTCACCGGAGTCGCTCCCAGCCCCCTTCGGGGTTGGATATGCGTATGTTCCCGGAATCGATAAAACGTCCCGCTTGTAAGCGGTGCGGCACTCGAACCGCGCTCGTAACGCATCGAACCAGAGGGCACAGGGCTCGAAAGCCGGATATTTACGTGCCCGAACTGTGAGTCCACACCGAGCACGTTGTTGTTGACCCTATCGGGTTGGTGACATGGTGCACATCTCGCTATGTCATTGATAATCGAAGCTTCGTTGCCGCGGATCTTGTGATACTGCGCGACCATTCGTCACGGCATGACCGACTTCCTGCCGATTCAGGTCAGCTCCCCACGTTCGGCGCGTTCGCCATCTCGGTAAACAGGAATGTTGTGGGTCCCGATGCCGGCGCAGGCACAGAGCGGCCGATCCTCGTTTAGCGCGAACCAGACGACATCCCTCTTCGTTTCGGGGGTCGCTTCGGGGCGCATTCGGCAAAGCCGTTGAAGGGCACGAGGCATCGGTTGTCCAGCTTGAGCCACACGCGCCAGTGTGGCGACGACGTGTTCCGGATGTTGCTCACTGGCGGGCCGCCGGTCTGGGCGACTCAAGCCGCAACGGGTCGGAGATGTGGACGAAAGAGCGCTAACGCCTGAAAACTGCGTACGCACGCGTCAAATGAAGGCTTTTCGATTGCGTCTTGTGGCATGCTCCCTTTTTTTACACGTCGTCCCCTGCATACGATCGGCAGCATCGATTCCAAGCGCCGCCCACACACAAAAGGACCAAAAATGAAGAATGAGAAGAAGCCAGGAAGTGATCAGGGCACGGATTTCGTCGAAATCACGATGGTCGTGAACGGTCAGCCTGTCGTCATTAAGGCCGTAGAGCAGCAGCCGCTGCATGTGGCCCGCCAAAAAGCGCTGGAGGAGACAAAGAACCTGGCTCAACCGCCCGAGAATTGGGAGATCAAGAACGAAGCGGGCGAGCTGTTGGATCCGGACAAGAAGCTAGGCGAGTTTGGATTTGGCAAGGAAGTGACGCTGTTCCTGAGTCTCAAGGCTGGCGTGGCCGGTGGCTGACCTCCAAACTGTCGATCCCGAGGTCTCGCGCGTAAAGTTCGAGCGGGAGCTTGCCAACTATCGGAGCATGGAATCGGCCTATCGCAAGAGGGGCTGGATCCTGCTTGACGCAGAGTTTCCGGAAATCTTCGTGGTTTTCGCGGCGACTAAGCCGAGACCGCCTCCGATCGTCGCTGCCATCGTGCTGAATTTTACGGATTACGATCTGCGGCCGCCCTCCGTCAGGTTCGTGGACCCCTTCACGCGCGAACCGATACCCGCCAAATTGCTCCAGGTGCAAATGCTTCGCCGTGCGGCAATCCCCGGCGCAACTCCCGAAACCATTCAGGCGCTGGCCCAGCAGGGCGGGGTGCAACTGACAAACATGATTCAGTACAACAGCCCTGATGATCGGCCAATTATTTGTCTTCCCGGCATTCGCGAATACCACGACAATCCCGCTCACACCGGTGATTCATGGCTGATGCATCGAAGCTCTGGCGAAGGATCCTTAGCTTTTATCCTCGAAAAGATCTGGCAGCACGGGGTAAATCCGATCGAGCATTACCAGGTGCAGGTCCAGGTCCAGATTCCGGCGCTGAACGTGCTGCCCTTATTACTGGCCGTACCGGAATGAATCAGATCGCGGACGTTACGGTCCTCTCGGTACCGCGGGGCTGCGTGGACGAACTCCATGGCCATTTGCGGAAAGTGGGGCGTGAAGGGCATGAAGGTCTCGGCCTTTGGGTAGGCCGTCAGACGGGGCACCATTTTCAGGTACATAGGACTCTCATTCCCGCCCAACGCCACATACGTACTGCCGACGGGGTGTGCGTCGTAACAGGACCTGAAGAGCTGCATCGCATAAATGTATGGCTGTACCGGGAGAAGCTTGCGCTAATTGCCCAGATACACAGTCATCCCGGCCGAGCCTATCATTCCAGCACGGACGACGAGTACGCGATCGCCACGACGGTGGGGTGCTTGTCTTTGGTCGTGCCGGACTTCGCGCGAGTGCCCTTCGATCTCAGGAACGTCGCATCGTACCGGCTTGACGGGGCTGGAGTGTGGCGCCCCCTGTCGGTTGGCCAGGTTACGCGGATGATTTTAATCAAGGACTGAACGATGGCCATGGCCAACTTCATGGACCGTGCGGCGTCGGCGGCGTCGCGGGTGCTGACCAATTTCAAGTTCTCGGCGTTCGAGGAAAGGCTTGCCGCGCAAGTGATCGGAGTGTCTTTCGACGGCGCAGCCGTGCAGTCGCCGGAAGGCAGGGCCAGTCTGGATATGATCATCAGGCTGTTGTCGCGTCTTTATCCGACGATCGCGCTGCGGCCGCTCGATGCAAAGGCGAAGGATCATGGTCCAATCCTGGAGTTCCTGGCGAAGTCCATAAATCCTGAGATCGAGCTCGCCAAGACCAGGAAGGCCGTCACGGTTTCCGTGGTCGTTGGAAGCAGTCCGTCGCGCACTAAGTGTCCGACCTTCTTCATCGGCTCGGACGGATGGAGAGCCAAGCTTTCGAGCCGCGGTCTGGTTGGCTCCGGCGAGTCGATGAATCCGTTTGGCGCAGGAGCTGCGTCATGCTTCGCCGCAGCCAACGTCTTTCGGACGGTATTTGCCGACCAGCTGGATCAGGGCGACGCTGACGAACTTATCGACCTGTCAATGCTGACCTACGCCCAGGGCACCCCTGACTCCGGTCCTGGCTTTGAGGGAACGGATATCGGCGAGACTCACCTCGTCGGGCTCGGCGCGATCGGCAATGGCGCCATTTGGGCTTTGGCTCGCACGGCGAGCCTTAAGGGATCGCTCCGTCTGGTAGACCATGAGGAGGTCGATCTTTCGAATCTGCAGCGCTACGTGCTGGCCGGCCAATGTGATGTTGGTTCACCAAAAGTGGATCTGGCGCGTGCCGCGCTCGCGGACACGGTGCTGGAAGTATCGGCGCATTGCGCCAAATGGGACGTCTATGCGAGCGACCGGAACGATTGGATGTTCGAAAGAGTCGCTGTCGCATTGGACAACGCTCCGGACCGCATTGCCGTGCAGGGGGCGTTGCCGAAATGGATCGTAAACGCCTGGACACAGGAGCTTGATCTCGGAGTGTCGCGCCACGGCTTTGATGACGGCCGGGCATGTCTGGCCTGCCTTTACTTGCCTCACGGGAAGATAAAGGACGACGACGAGAAGATGGCTGAGGAGCTGAAGATGCCGGAGGCCCAACAAGAGATCCGGGATCTCCTTCAGACGAACAGGCCGGTGGATGTAGGTTTCGTCGAGCGTGTCGCCAAGGCCTTCGACATCCCGTCCGAAGCCCTTAAAGAGTTTGTCGGCCAGTCCGTCCGATCGTTTCACCAGCGGGCAATCTGCGGGGGGATTGTCATGCGCCTGACGGACGGAGCGCAGCCTGTGAGAGCCGTTGTGCCGATGTCATTTCAGTCGGCTCTCGCTGGCATAATGTTGGCGGCGGATCTCGTGAAGCACGCTTCCGGGCTTCTGAACCTGCGGACCACAAGCACACGGATTAACCTGCTTCGTCCACTCGCGTCGCATCTTCACGATCCCAAGGCGAAAGATACGTCGGGACGGTGCATCTGCGCCGACGAAGACTTCTTAGCCGCATACCGACGAAAGTACCCAAGCTGCAGAGCTCGTTAACTTCGATCTGATCACTATGGAAGGCCTCGCCTCACGGTAGGCGCGGCGAACGTGCACTCCAACCGGACGCGCTGTTTTCATTTGGAACGGCTGCCAAGCTATTGAAATTGCTGAGGGGGCGCCTTTTTCCAAATGCGCCTTGAAGTTGTTGGATTATCAACCGCATTTGGATTCCAGAACACCCTCAACAAGAGCGCGGAGGGGGTGGATCACTCCACCCCTGGGTCACGCCCATGCCGGCCGCCTCGATCGCAACCGCAACCGACTGCACGATCGCGGCAAAGCGGACCACAGTTTGGATAGCCGCCGAGCTGACGCCGGCCTCCCGCAGCGCCTTCTCATGGGCGTCCATGCAGGCGCCGCAGCCGTTGATGGCACTTACCGCCAGCGACCACAGCTCGAAATCGGTCCTGTCCACGCCGGGATTGCCGATCACGTTCATGCGCAGCCGCGCCGGCATCGTCTTGTATTCCGGATTGGAGGCGAGGTGAACGAAGCGGTAGTAGACGTTGTTCATCGCCATCATGGAGGCCGCGGATTTCGCCGCCGCGACCGCGGCCGGCGTCATCACGACGGCCGCCGCAGATTCCATTGCGCCGATCACCACGGGATTGCGGGCCGCAATCGCGGTGGCGAGCAACAGCCCGTATTTGCTCTGCGGTAATAGCGTCTCATCCGACATCATCGACGCCAAGTTGAGTCTCACGTCCTTGGCGAAATCGGGAATTTGGTCCTTTAGCTGTTCAATCGACATCATGCCTCAAGCAACTTTCAGGGTTTCGCCGCCTATTTCGCGGTTACAGGCGCAGAGCTCGTCGGTCTGCAGGGCATCCAGCACGCGCAGCGTGTCCTTCGGGCTGCGGCCGACATTGAGATTGGTCGCGTAGACGTGCTGGATCGTATTGTCGGGGTCGACGACGAATGTGTAGCGATAGGCGACGCCGTCGGGCGAACGCACGTCAAGGCCATCGACCAGCCCGCCCTTCGTGTCGGCAAACTGCCAGATCGGCAGATGGTGCAGGTCCTTGTGCGAGCGCCGCCAAGCGAGCTTGCAGAACTCGTTGTCGGTCGATCCGCCTAGCACGACCGCATCGCGGTCGGCAAAATCCTTCGACAGGCGGGCAAACTCCGCGATCTCGGTTGGGCAGACGAAGGTGAAATCCTTGGGGTAGAAGAAGATGACTTTCCATTTCCCAGGGAAGCTGTTCTCCGTCAGCGTCTCGAACGCGCTCTGCCCGTTCTCCTCGTGCAGGTGAAAACCGGGCTTCACGCCTGTGATTTCGAACGACGGTAACTTACTTCCAATTCCAAGCATATTGTCCTCACAAGATTGCTTCGCGTGGAAACCGATGATTCCAGCCTCAGGCGAAGCAAGCGATATGCCAGGTGATCTCGCGATTCAACTGGCGGAAATGCAACAAACGGATGCTCGTCGTGGAGGCATCTTAACAGCATGGTTTCGATTGAATGGTCCTGCCGTCCTGCTTCAATATTCAATAACTGAGTATGTTGCCGTGCGCGACCGGTTGCGCGCCTTTGAACGATTAGCCCAAGTCAACTGTTCGGGTGTGTTATGATGCCAAAAGAATGCGCTTGATTAAGATGAAACCCAGCGCGCGCGGCAATGTTCCGCCAAGCCACTGGTCGCTCCCACGACGCGCACGAGGACAGCTGATGTGAGGTGGCGCGGGAACCGGCACTGACGGTGTTTTGATCGAGCCAATGACGCGGCGGACATTCTCGGGGTCAAAATTGTGGATGCCCTCCCGCCCGTGATCAAGCTGTCGGATCTGATGATCGGTAAATAGCCGTTGACGGGATGGAATGCGCGGATGCGCGGCAGGCGCTGGGCGATGTCGCGCCACCATTCCTTGACGACTTGGCGCCCGCACAGCAGCGTCGTGCCGACATTTCCGGTGAAAGTCCGCCAGGCGGCATGGCATTTTTCGGGGACGGCGGTGAGGAGCGGCACGCCAGCAATGATCGCATCAGGAAAATTCGTCGCGCAGGCCCCGGCCGGACGCCTCCTGCTTGGAGAATTTGTTGATCACGAGCAGATCGACGTGCCGCTTGATCGCGCGGGACGCGACAACTGCGGCATCGGCAAGCCCATTAGCATCGAGCTTGCAGGAAATGGCGCCGCTGCCGAGTGGCTGACAGCTCGGAATCTCGCGCCCCGTCGCAACGTCGCGCGCGAGCATGGTTTTCATGCCGTTTGCGCCCTTGAAGTTTCGCTGGACGATGCCGCCGACGCGCACGCCTTGCCGCGCGAGATCCTGGGTGAAGTCGGCGAGCAGCGTATCCGCGTCTTGTTCGGGCCTATAGAGGATTGCCGCGACGCGCTTGGGATAGATCTCGGCGTGGTTGGCGATCATGGGCTTGATCCTCTTGGCTCGTTTCAAACCGCGGCGCTTACCTGTCCAGCATCTACTGCTGGCGTAGATGGCGCGATGCCCTAGCGTTCAGAGGTCGTGAACCAATGAGACGACCCCTGACCAGGGCGAACACGTCCATTCCATAGTTGAGCCTTAGCGCATAGGCAGCGGCGCGTCATGCGCGCTGTGCTGGAGATCGCCGCCACACCTTTGGCCCGTTCACTGAACTGCGCATCGATCGCAAAGCTAGCGAGCCTACCGCTGAAGGCGATTTCGATTCGCTCTGGTGTAGCTGTCCTCACGTGCTCTCCTTGCGCTGCACTTCTAGAACAACGTTGCGGCGAGAATTACCGCAAGGCCGAACATCACCATGCCCATGGCAAGCCAGCTTGGCCACGGAGGCGTTGGGAAGCGGCTGCACCACGAAAGACAGCGCGTATAAAACCCATCCGACCACAAGCCCGAAGGTGAAGGCGAGGGCGCGCCCGCCCCAGAGAGAGGCGAGAATCCCGCGACCAGCTTCGGCTGCGTCGACTCATAGGCGCCGAGCGCTTTAATAGCGTGCTCCGCGGCTGCGCCATAAAGCGCCGCGGCCGGATTGTAGATCGACCGTTTTGCGAAAGTCTCCGCGTCGTTCACGAACTTTTGAGTCGAACTCCAGAGCACGAGGTTGCCGATCGCATAGGTGAAGCGGCTTTCCGGAACCGCGAGACGTTTCTCGAGCAGTTTGCTCGGGCGGGCGTTGTCGGCCGAGAGAAACACCTCAAATGGCGCCCCTTGCGTGATCTGGCTGTAAAACTGTCCGCTCGCGCCAAAGCTCAACAGGGCCTCGCCCAGTCTTCTGCTTAAACGACGCTGCATCTCCTTGGACGGTATGGTGAAGTTAGCGGCGACCGCCACATCGATCTCCGCCGCTTCCGCATTTCCGAACATAAGCAGCGTCAGAATTGAGTTGATCAGGATCAGTCGGGTAAGCGTCATTGGGCATTCCAGGGATGGGCCGCTGCGATGGCTCTGGCCGCGGCGGCTCTTTGCTTCTCATCCCAGCAATCGGCGTGCCGTTCGGGAACATGGTGCGCGCCTTGGTTGACGACACTGAAACGCGCATAGCTGCCAGCGTGCCCGTGGAATGCTGGGTCGCTTTGCCAGCTTCCGATATCGCCGTCAAGTTACATGCGTGGCACGACAAGAGTGGAGGCTTAAGAAGATGCCGCTCGCCTCTCGTGCCGAGCGAGCTTCTCGTTTCACGCCGCGGCGTCGCTTGCCTGTCCCCAGGATCTGCTGTTGGCGTGGAAGCTGGTATGGTTTGCAGTGGCCGTTCAGAGGCCGAGAGCAGCGAAACGTGCTTGAGCTGGGCGAATACGTCCACTCCATCCTTGAGGCCTAGCGAATCAAAGGAGAAACGCGTTATGCGCGCCAAAATCTCCGTGCCCGAGCCCCCGGTGCCGAGCGCAAGTACCAGCGTGATCTCAGCCGCGCCGAGTGGCAAACAGGCTCTGATGCGCGCCGGAAAGACATTGAGGATGGAGCCTGCGCGCGGTGCTTCGCGCGCGACGCTGACGTCGCAGGCAGCGATGCGCAGCCGTTGGTGCACGCCGGGTGCAAGCGGCGGCGCCGGCACCAACAGGCGCGCACCTTTTAGGCGGAGAATAAGAAGCCCATAGCGCCCATCATAGCCGCTCACCACGGCATCAAGGCTGATGGCGGCTTCGCGGCTCGCCGCAAGCGGCAGCGCAGGATCGGTCTGCAAGACATGCAGCGGCCCAGCCGCGGTTACCATGCCGCGCTCCATCATAACGAGATGATCGGCAAAGCGTTCGATCTCCGCCATGTCATGGCCGATGTAGATCATCGGCAGCGCGAGCTTCTCGGGCAGGCGCTCGACGAACGGCAGAATCTCACGTTTGGCGCAGCTGTCGAGCGCGCCAAGCGGCTCGTCCATCACAAGCAGTCTGGGCTGAGACAACAGCGCGCGACCCATGGCGACGCGCTGCCGCTCGCCGCCGGAGAGATGCGAGGGAGAGCGGTCGAGCAGCGGCGCCAGGTCGAGCAATTCGAGCACCTCATCAAACGCGATCGGCGTCGGTTTGGGTTTGGGCGCACCGTAAAGCAAGTTGCGCCTGACCGACAAATGGGGAAAGAGACTCGCCTCCTGAGACACATAGCCGATGGGACGCAGATGCGGTGGGCGGAAGGTAGTCTTGTCCTGCCATACCTCGCCATCGATGGCGCAGAAGCCGGCCGGCAGACGCTCGAGGCCGGCGATGCAGCGCGCCACCGCAGTCTTGCCGCAGCCTGGCGGGCCGAAAATCGCCGCCACGCCTTTGGCCGGTACGCTGAATCGCGTATCGAGTGGAAAGCTAGCGATACTGCCACTCAAGGCAATTTCAATCCGGCCCGGTGTGGCTGTCCTCACGTGCTCCTCCTTCTGCTGTATTTGTCGATCAAGGTTAAGGCGAGGACTACCGCAACGGCGAACATCAGCATGGCGCCGGCAAGCCAGCTTGCTTCGCGCCAGCGCGACTCTTGGACAAAGTCGAAGAGAAAGGCCGACAGCACCTTGGTGCGCCCAGGAATGTTGCCGCCGATCATCAGCACGACGCCGAACGTGCCGATCGTATGCGCAAAGCCAAGCACGGCGGCTGTCAAAAGACCCGGTCGCGCCAGAGGCAGGGCGACCGTGAAGAAGGCATATAACGGTGAGGCGCGCAGAGTGGCCGCGATCTCCAGCGGGCGGTCACCCATGGCAGCGAAGGCGTTGCGGATGGGCTGCACCACCAAAGGCAGCGCCGACAAAACCGATCCGACCACGAGCCCCGCAAAGGTGAAGGCCAGCGTGCGCCCGCCCCACAGAGAGGCGAGAAGGCCGACCGGGCCGTTCGGGCCGAGCAGGGCGAGCAGATAAAAACTGAGTACTGTTGGCGGCAGCACCAGCGGCAGCGCGATCATCGTGGCCACCGCCTCAGTCCAAAGGCTCTTCGAGCGTGCTAGCCACCACGCGAGCGGCGTGCCAACGATCAGCAGGATCACGGTCGTCACGCTCGCGAGCTCGATCGTGAGCCCGAGCGACTGCCAGATTTCTGGCGAAAAGCCATCCATGTGCGTCAACTTAAGCGTTCGAGCACAGAGCACATGGTCATGCTCGCGCAATGATTGCGTAGGCTAACGGGCCCCTTACGGAAGGCGCGCGTCGCTCGGTTATTGGCGTCATTCTCCAACCGCACCAAGATTTCTGCTTAAGGGGTGCGATGTCCCCGGCCGGCTCGGTGAACTTGGCGGCAACCGCGACATTGATGTCCGCCGGTTCTTCACTGAGCATAAGCGCCATCAGTGCTTTAATCGGGATCAATCGAGCGCGGCTCATCGGGCAATCCTGAGACGGGGCCGCTGCGAGCGCTTTGGCTGCGGCGGGTTTGTGCCTGATCCCAGCAATCGCCGTGCCGCTCGAAGGATTCTGGTGAGCGCCTTGCTTGGCGAGAGAAAACGCGCGTAACTGCCTGCTTTTGGATGACGTTGCCGATTGTCGGACTTCCGACATCGTCGTATTGGAGCGGACAAGCTGGCCGCTCGTGTGATGTCGGCCGCCTCTCAACGCGCGGCGACCAGATATTCGAGTTCGTATTGGGGCAGGAAAATCATGACAAGATCGGAACTGCGGCGGCCGCGCGGGCGTCTCGACCCTGGTGAAACCTCCTTTATGTCCAAGCGCTGATCGCGATCCTGATCGGTGTCCTCGTCCGCTGCTGTCGCCGTCTCTTCCGACCAATAACTGGGTCAAGGCGCTCGGCGACGGCTTGATCAAGCCGATCAAGATGGTGATCGCGCTGATCATCTTCTGTAAGGTGGTTTCCGGCATCGCTCGCATCCGTCATGCGAAAAAGGTCGGCTGAGTCGGCGTCAAGGCGCTGGTCTACTTCGAGATCGTTCCACCTTCGCCCTCATTCTCGGCCCGACCATGGGCAGTTCCAGATCGGCCAAGGGCTTGCCGCCAAGCCCGACAGCGCGGCGGTGGCCAATTACGTCAAGCAGGCGGAAGCCTCCAACGCCGTCCATTTCAACGCTGATAAGCTCACCAAACTGACGAACATGCCAAAGTAGTGCTAATCACCGACGATTCTGTAGGCTCTGCACTGGCGGCGCGGTGTTGGGCTCGAGAAAAGGCTTTCCGCTGGCGGCGAGCCAATCAGTTCGGCTTCACTCGGTAACCGTGAGGCCAAGCGGCAAGGCGGTACGGCGCCTTGCATACGCTCCGCGTCGACATCCTCTTTCAGCATCGAGCGAATTCGGGAGAGCCGGGCTGGCGAGACATCGACGATTTCAAGCTGGGCAGTTCGTAGGCTTTGCGCGAAGAAGGGCTGGCCCGCGAGCATTAAGGCGTCGTAAGAATGAGCAATTTCAGCGCAGTTCTCATGGACTAGCCCTGCCTACCGCAGCTTTCGTTGTGCGAGAAATTGGCAATAGGATAGTTGCTGTGCGCAGAGCAGTCATTGATTTGGGTCAGCCGGGGATGCCGGCAGGCGCATTTCTGTTCGCAGCATCAAGTCATTCGCAGAAAGTGGAGTTTCAGGTGCGGATATCCGCAAGAAATACCCGACTGTGACGGAAAACGCCATCCGCGCGGCGATCGCTCACAAAGACGTTGCAGCTTGAGCGTCGGCGTGCATATCCGAGAGACTTTTTGGATGCTGGAGTTCTGGCTTTCCGTAGGAAGCATACCCATCAAGCATGGTCACGAAGCAATTTTCTACCGCGATCTCTTACACGAAAATGGCGCGGATGACGTGGTGTGCGATACGCCATTAGCTTAACAATGCCATCCTCATCGCAATGGACGGCGATATGAAGTAGTTTCCGAAACGCTTCGGCATCCAGCCACGCCAGTACCAGTTGACCGACTTAGTCTGATACGGCTGTGCTGTAATGAAGTGCTTGCAGCAAAACGGCCTGATCGGACAATTAGTCCCATTGAGCATGAATGAACGTTCGGCGGAGATAAATTCTCTCGCCGCCTCTGGATCGAACTCGGCGCGCACCAACTTCGGACGAACAGGTGAAAGCAATCGATTCCGGCTGGACGCAAGCTTACGTCGCTAAAGGCGCGGCGCCCATCCTCCGGCATCGTCCAGTCGCCCTCGTCTGGCAGGCCGGCTCCGCAAAGAGCGGAAGCCGATGCAACGCATCATGAGATTGGGAACCTGGCTGGAGCCGTAACCCGTTATCGCATTGTCCAAAGCTGTTACGGGCTCCGCGCGTTCGCGGCTCGAATTTTCGACGGTGCCGTCTCGGGCATCATCAGCATGGCGCAGAGCCCGGCCGCGGTAGCGACAAGCATGTACCAAGCCGGCGCCAGCGCGTTCCCAGTAACGTGGGTCAGCCAAGCGACAACGAGTTGAGCTGTGCCTCCGAAGGTCGCTATCGCAACCGCGTAGATCGTCGCGAAGGCGCCGCCGCGGATGCTCTTGGGCATGCCTTCGACCATACCAACATAGAAGGCGCTATACGGAATCGTTCCGACGAGGGTGAGCGCGCCGAGACCTCCGAGAAGCGCCATGGGACTGCGGCTCTCTACGATCCACAAGAACACCGGATAGGTCATCAGCAGCGCGGCGATCTGCGGCCATATCATGATGGGCCGGCGTCCGGCCCGATCTGCCAGCCAACCGCCCAGGAGTGCGGCAGCAATGCCTACTGCATTGCTGACGACCGTGGTCGCAAAGGCGAGAGGCGCGGCAACTTGCAGGGTGTTCAGTGCATAAGTCGTCATATATTCCGTGACATAGGTGATAATCGTGCAGCTGGCCAAAATGATCAATCCCAAGCTCATCATGCGGCGGCTGGCACGCAATTTCCTTGCGGGCTCGACGGAGAGGGCCGGCGCTTCAGGTCGGTGCAGCGTTTCGGGCAGGGCCCTGCGCAACCAAAATCCGACCGGTAACGTACAGGCACCGAGCAGAAACGCGATCCGCCATCCGTACGCATCCAGCGACTCGCTTGTCATGGTGAGGGAGAGTGTTTCTCCGACCAGCGCTCCGGCCGTTGCAGCTATTTGTTGGCTAGCAGGCTGAAACGAGACGGCAAGGCCCCGGCGTCCGGCCGGGGCCACTTCCATCAGATAGGCGGTCGTCGGACCGACTTCGCCTCCCAGGGCGAAGCCCTGCACCAAACGGGCGAGAATAACCAATAACGGAGCGGCGATCCCTATCGTGTCGTACGAAGGCGTCACAGCCAACACGAGTATAGCGGCACTCATCATGACAAAACTGGCGGTCATTGCGGGCCGGCGTCCAACTCGATCCGAGTATGAGCCGATCACAATGGCCCCGATGGGTCTGGTGACGAAACCCGCTCCGAAGGTCATGAGCGACAGCATAAGGCTGGCGAACTGATCCTGCGCCGGGAAGAACGCGTGACCGATCTGGATGGCGAAAAAGCTATAGGTCCCGAAATCGTAGAATTCGAGCATATTGCCGATCGTCGCGCCCAACACGGCATGGCTGGTCAAGCCTTCATCTGCCGCAAGGAGGGTCGGCTTCGAGCTTCGCTGAGTGAATTGTTTAGCCATGCATGCTGATCCGTCTCGAATGCGGTCCTAAAACATTTCGACCAACTATGTGGAGCACCTTGAGCTCTCATGAGCAAGAAGCGGGTTCGCGCGACTCACCATCGGCGCTGAAATCAGGAATATCAATCTCTCGGGCGATTTGCCGGACCCGACGATTGCTGCGATCAAAAGGGTTCTACTCGAGCACAAGGTCATCTTCTTCCGCGGCCAATGTCATCTCGATGACGCCTAGCAGGAGCGGTTCGCTTCCGTTTGGGAAAGCTGGTGTCGCATCCGACCTCGGTGTCACCAAGGGAACGGCTCGATCCTCGAGCTTGATTCCGCCCGCGGAGTGGCCAGGCCGATGGAGCACGTCGATGGAACCTTTGCCGATGCCTATCATAAGATTTTGGTGCTGCGAGCCGTTGTAATCCCACCATTTGGCGGCGATACGGTCCGGTCAAACACCGCGGCCGCTTATCTCGACCTGCCGCCGCCGCTGCAACGGCTTGCAGACGAGCTCTGGGCGGTTCACAGCAACGTCTTCGACTACGCCGGAATGGCCCGTGTCCACGAGGTCGACAAGAAGCATTTTGACGAGGTCTTCACCAAACCATCTTCGAGACCGAGCATCCCGTGACAATGCATTGGGCCCCGATGATGTCCGTTGTCAGGTCAACCCGCGTGCTCGATCGCTCTTGAAGTTACGGTGCCGGAGCGCTCGTCTGAGCTCAGCGAACTGGTGGAACATGACGAACAGCGCGATCATTCCGGCGCCCAGTTCAGCGATTGCTTGACTGGCCAACAGGCCGCTGAAACCCCATACGACCGGGAATAACAGTACGGCCGGTATGAAGAGAAAGCCCTGCCTCGCCAAGGACACAACCGCACTGAGGCGTGCTCTCCCGAACGACTGAAGCATCGTCGTCACGAAACTCTCAATACCAAAAAGTCCAAAAAAGAGATGGAAGACGATGCAGGTCGAGACGGCAATTTCCGTGACCTTATCGCTATCGCTGAACAGCCTGACCAAAGGCCGGGCAAAAATCACAACAGCCGCAGAATACGCAACGGAAAGAGCGATAGTCATGGAGAGTATGAACTTCGCAGCCTTCAATACACGAGCAAAGTCGCGCGCGCCCCAACCGAAACCCAGGACAGCTTGAGAGCCTATACAGAAGCCGGTGATAGGCAGTGCGCCGATCGTCAAGATTCGCACAGCTATTCCCACGGCCGCGATGGAATCGTCGCCGAACGGCGCAGCAGCCCAGTACAAGAGCATAACGGCAATAGCAGATAAAATACTGGTCATAGTCGCCGGCGCCCCTATGAGCGCGAGCTGTCTGATGCGATCTGCTCGCAATGAGATGTGAGATATCCTGACGAGGACTATCCCGCGAAGCTTCGTAAAATACGCGATATACAGGCTAATAGCGGCGATCTGAGATACCAGCGTTGCGAGGGCTGCGCCTCGCACACCGAGGTCCAGTAAGAATATGAAGACGGGATCAAGCACAGCGTTGAGTATGAAGGCGGTAATCATCGTCCACATGCTGAATCGTGTGTTGCCTTCGGCTCTGACGATGAAGCCGTTGACGATGTTTAGAAGCATCAGGGTGTACCCGAACAAAAGCGTCTCCGCGTAGTCGAGCGCCACGGGCATGATGGTTGGAGTGGCCCCGAGCGTTACGAAGATCCCTCGCAGGTTTAGAAGCAGAGCGACGGTAAAGGTGATACCGATCGGAGCGGCGAGCGCAAGTGCAGTACTCGCGCCTCGACTCGCCTCCAGGTGCTCACCAGCGCCAAGGTGACGAGATATCAACGACGCTGTTCCAACACCGATCCCCTGTCCGGCTGCCGCGAGCAGGACCACGATCGGCAAGGTCATGCTGACAGCTGCGATCGCCTGCGCGCCAAGTGCGCCAACAAAGATCGCATTGACGACCTGCTGTAACGCGTTGATCGATAAGCCAACAACAGACGGAATGGCGAGCCGCAGGATAAGGCTCGAGAGATTAGGGTCCGATAGATCGATGTGCTGATTTTTCTTCGGCAAGACATCGCGATCGCCCTCGACGGCGAATTCCGTATCCGGCTCATTCATGGATGAAAGTGTCGCGAGCTCTTCCGAATTCGCTGATCGTCTGCAACAGCTCCTGTTGCAATACCGTGCAAAGATTGCGGGTCACCTCATAACCGACCTGGGTTGGATTATACGTCGTTTCGATCTGGAGATGGCCGGCTTGATATCCGACATCGAACCAGAAGAGGTGAATCATGGCCGCTTCATCCATGTCTGCGCCGATCCAGAGTGGAGAAGGTTCCTTGGCTAAGAGACGGCGTGGAAAATGGCGCTGCAAACCCGCTCGATAATTCAATCCAATTCTGGGTAAGGGCAGGCGATCGATCCGGCTCCGCACGGCTGGATCTCGGTTTAGGAATTTCATGGCCCGAAAGCCTATTCCCCTGCGCGGCAGGGCATTGCGCTGGCGGTATATTGAACGAGCACGATCGGGACGGGGCTCCGTTCCGGTGAGACTCAAGGGAAGCGGAACGAGCTCGCTGATATGGCCGATGATCTGAGATGGATCGAGATCGTCAAACAGCCGACCTCGGATTGAGGTAAGGCTATCAATCCAGAGCGAATAGTTGCCGAAAACGCGTCCAAAGGCGCCAGATATGGCGGCAAGAAACACATCAAAGTCCTGACAATGTGCCAATCTGGCTGCAATATTGAGGAGATCAGCTGTCGCTTCTTTGTCAATCTCGAGATGGTACTTGGCCTGATCTTCCCAAAGGGATCGGCAATTCGCCTCATCGATGCGACCTTCAAGGCGTGCATGGTGAAGCTCTCTCGCGGTCACTTTCGAAAAGCTCGCGCCGTCCGATGAAGTGTCGCTGACGTGCAAATTGAACTGATGGTAGTCAATCCTCTCCCAGTATTCGAGTTCGGCTGGCGCTTCGCTGTTGGCGTAGTGCTCAAGGCGCTTCAACCATGGAGAGAGCATTTGTATGTTCTCGGGACCACTCACGGCGTGGCCTGAGGCAAGGGCGTTGTACGCCCCATCCAATGCTTCCAGGAACAGTCGATAGCCTATCCCGTCCGCTACAAAATGATGCATCAGGACCAGCAGGTAGTAATCGCCACTTTGCGATGTGCGGAACACCGTGACGTTAACAAGAGGCGTCTGGCCGTCAAACCGAAAGGTATGTTGACGTCTTGCTGAGACGCTCTCGATTGCCTTACGCTGCTGTAGGTCGGTCATTCCGACAAGGTTGATCTCCTCCACGAGGCGCTCGGCCACGGAAGGTCCGATTGTCAGACGTAGACCATCGTCAGTTCGGGCAATACGGAGTCTGAGACCTTCGTGCCTATCCATGACATGGGCAAGGGCGCGCTCCAGGATTCGGATATTCAGGACGCCGCCGGGCAAGAAGAACAGATCGCCGATGTTGAAATGCTCATCGAAGCCGACAAGACGGTTCCAAGATGAGATTGCCGGGATAACTGGCAATGAGGCATCCGCGGAAGGCAAGGTATGGAGTGTAACCGCCGCTCCGTCTGCCGCCAATTCCCTGATGGTCGGTGTTCGATAGAGTTGGTCGACAGTGAGATTCAGTCCGGCTTTGCGCGCCAGCGTGACGCAGCGCACGCTCAGAAGAGAGTCTCCGCCGATATCAAAAAAGCTCTGATCGATTCCGACCCACTTGGCGACTAATAGATCCTGCCAGATCCCAGCAAGAATACGCTCCTTCCTCGTGCGTGGCTCAACAGATGGAACAGGCCCGACCTCGCGGTAAGGAACGGACGATAGGCGAGCACGATCGATCTTTCCGCTCGCGGTAAGGGGGATAGTGTCAACCAAACGGAAGGCGGCGGGAATCATGTAGGACGGCAATGTGTGGCGCAGGTGGGTGACAATATCTCCAGAGCTTAGACTGTCGCGAGCCGGAACCACGCTAGCCGTCAAGCGACGATGGTCATCCACGCCTTCTGCGAGGACCGCGGCCTTTGCGATTGCGGGATGAGACTCAAGGGCCGTTTCGACCTCCTCCAGCTCGATGCGAAAGCCCCGTACTTTGATCTGGTTGTCCGATCGGCCGCAAATCTTGAGAAGGCCGCTGGTTGAGATACGGGCGATATCGCCACTTCGATAAAGAACGCTGTATTGTCCGTCATCATACGGATTCGGCACGAAACAGCGGTTGGTCCGATCTTGATCCCGCCAGTACCCAGCGCTCACGCAGCGTCCCGCGATGCAGAGTTCGCCGGCGACTCCGACAGGGACTCTCTTCAACTGTGCATCGAGCACGTAGAGTTTGACGTTATCGATTGGGCGCCCAACAGGGATGAGCGACGAGCCGTCGTAGGCACCCGATGTTTCGTAGACTGCTGCATTGGATGCACATTCCGTAGCACCATAGAAGTTCCACAACGGCACGTCCGGGAAATACGCGTGCCAGCGACCCGGGAGCGAGGAAGGCATCGGTTCGGCGCTGCTCGTGACCAACCGCAAGGCGGTCGGTCGCGGGTGCCGTTCTTGGGAAGCAATGAGGCCGGATAGGAGCGGCGGCGAGGCAAATAAGTGTGTCACGCGACGTCTCGCCAACGTGCACAACAACAGATCTGGATCCAGCAACTGCTCTTGGGTCAAGATCAGCGCGGGCACACCTCTCAGAAGCCCCCCAAAGTACTCCCATGCCGACGCAACAAGTGATGCGGACTTCTGGACAACCATCACGTCGGTACTGTCGAAGGGAAAGCGTCGCCACATCCAGTTCAGTCGATTGAGAATTGCCGATTCCGGTATAAGAACCCCCTTCGCCTTCCCGGTTGAGGACGACGTGTATATGAGGCTCGCAATTCCCTGATCTGATGGTTTGTCGCTGCGCTCAAAATCGTGCACGGGCGCGCCGCACCCTTCAAGGGTCAATAGACGAATCGACGGCACGTCAAAACCAAGATCAGAGGTATTTGCGTGAACCAAAAGCTTTGCCTGACTATCTCGCAGGATATGTTCGATCCGATCACGCGGATAATCCGGCGATATGGGGACAACAATGGACTGCAAGGCTCGTGCTGCAAGAATAACAGCGGCCACGTCAGGCGACCGGTCGACCAGCATGGCGACCATATCGCCAGCCCCCACGTCAGAAGCCCGCAGTAACAACCTGATAGCTGTTACGCGCTCACGCAGGTGGTCGAATGTGATCTCACCGAAATCACCAAAATATGCCACCTGGCTGCTATTAGAGACGCTGATTTGCTCGAACGCCTCGACAAGCGGACATTCAGTCTCATATGGCTGCGCCGAGCCATCCAGCGAGTCCAGCACAGTGACGTCTGACGCGCTGAGGCAGCTCAGATCTTTAATGTGCGCAAGCGGCCTCTCAATGCAGGCTGCAATCAGACAGCGCAGATTGTCGGCCATGCGGACAATCAGATCACTGGAAAATATGTCTTCCGCATACGCTAGCTGGAGGGCAATTTCATCGCCGTGATCTTGTGCGTACAATGTCAGATCGAATTTTACATAGCCGGTCTCATATTCGCGGAATGTCAGATCCAACTCATGTTGGCCAAATGGCTCCGCGGCCTCGGAGTACATGTTAAACATGACCTGGAAGAGCGGTGATCGTTCAGCTTCGCGATATAGCCGGGTATCCCTTACCATCCAGCCGAACGGATATGCCGAATTTGCGATGGCATCGCTGACCAGGCCCTGGATGCGCATGGCATGAACCGCAAAGGACTGGCCGACATCGATCGCGGTGCGGATTGGCAGCATATTCAGGAAAAAGCCAACAATTTCGGCGCTGCCAGGTTGATCCCGTACGACGTGCGGTATGCCGACGATAATATCGTCTTGGCCGCTATACATCCGCAGCAGCAGCTTGAAGCACGCGAGGAGTGTTGTCGACGTGGTGCACCTATGTCGGCGCGCAAACTCCCGTACCTGATTGGAGAGCTCGCTGCCAAGCAGCACCGCATGCGAGGCGCCGCGGTAGGAATTTGTCTGCGGCCGCGCTCGTCCCGTTCCAAGCGAAAGCACCGGCGGATCATCGCCAATCTGACGACGCCAATAGCTACGCTGGTTGGCCAGCGCCTCTGAAGTAGCGTGTTGTGTTTCCCAGACCGCGTAGGTCGAGAGTGACGCGCGGTTCTCTGGCAAAAACGCCGCGGCATCTACGTACCTTTGTCGAAGGTCCCTGAGTAGAACAGAGATCGACCAGGCATCGATGATAATTTCGTGAGCGGTGATCAGTATGAGATGGTTGTCAGGGCCAAAACGGATCATGCGCGCGCGAAAAAGATGGCCTTGGCTGAGATCGAAGCTGCCGTTCAGCTCTGTTCGCCGTAACTCTGCGACCAGCTCCTCAGCTTCCTGCGCCGTGAGATGAGATGCATCAGCCAATTCAAGGCTTGCGTATTGCGGAGCATCAAAAAGCTGAACCGGACCGTCCTCGTCGATAAAGCGTGCCGAAAGTGCCTGATGGGAATGGACGACATCGGTCCAGGCGCGATTGAACGCCGCCAGATCGATCATGCCCCTTATCCGCAGGCCGCCTTGAATGATGTAGTTCCTGGCAGACGGATCGAGCTGCGAGAGAAACCATAGGTGCTCCTGAACTCGCGTCAGAGGCGATCGCATAAACTTTCCGTACGTCGGGGCTGTGCGCGGTTTGGAGCCGACCCCGGCCGAGATCGAAGCCGCAAGTGATCGGATCGTTCCATTGAGGACTAGCCTGAAATCCGTTCTCACTTCGAGCTGGGTCTGCAACTGGCCCAATATGAGCATTGCCCGGAGCGAGTCTCCGCCGAGGCTTATGAACTGGTCCTTCACGCCAATGTTCTCAATACGCAGAACGCCGGCCCAAATTTGACGCAGCTGGGCTTCGAGCTCTGTTTGCGGCTCCTCGAATGGCGTCGACAATGCAGGGCGAACACTGGTCGGGTCCGGCAATGCCCCAAAATCGACCTTTCCGTTTCTGGTCAGTGGAATACTGGCGAGGTGGATGATCCTTTCTGGGAGCATGTAGGTGGGAAGCGCTTCGGCAAGAAAGTTCTGAAGCTCCCCTTCCGTCACTTCAGCCGGAGCTGACACGTACGCGATGAGTCGTCTCGATCCGGTTTCCCCCTCGGCCCTGGTTATATCTCTCGCCATAAGCTTTACGCCTGCGCAGACGGAGGCGACCGCGACGGCGCCACGTACCAAATGATGAGCGGCGAGGCGGGCCTCGATTTCTCCCAGCTCAATTCTGTGCCCGCGGATTTTGACCTGACGGTCCCGTCGACCAAGACATTCCAAAAGGCCATCGGAACGAACGCGCCCGAGATCACCTGTCCTGTATAGACGCTGGAACGACGGGTCGTTTGAGAACGGGTTTGGCCCAAAGGCGTCCTTGGTGCGAACATCATCATTGACGTAACCAGCAGCGACACCAACGCCGCTAACACAGATTTCGCCGATCTCTCCCGTGTTGCACAGCCGCGGTCCGTCGGCGACATAAACCTCAAGATTAGAAATCGGTTTGCCGATCGGCACATAAGGGTCAGCCAGCGCAGGCGCTACGGAAACCAGATGATGCGTAACGCCGTCCGCGCACTCGGTCGGCCCGTAATGATTGAGAATGGGCACCCGGGGATATAAGGCAAGCCACGCACGCGCCAGTCCGGGTGTTAGAGGTTCTCCGACCGTTGAAATAATCCGAAAACTGTCCAGAGCTCGCTCAGCCGCCGCAAGCGACTGCAGATATTCAACAAATATTGCAAGCATCGACGGAACGAATTGAACAACCGTCACGCCGTATCCTTGAATTGCTTTGAGAAGGGATACTGGCGATTTCAGTGTCGCATCATCAATGATCGCGATACAGCCTCCGACGCAAAGCCCTGCCAGAAGCTGCCACAGCGAGATGTCAAAGCAGTGCGATGCCGTCTGCGCGATGCAATCCGTCCGAGTGAGGGTTAGGGCATCAATCTTTGCCACCAAATGATTGTTTAGGGCTGCGCGCTCGATCATTGCGCCTTTAGGCTTGCCCGTCGAACCCGACGTAAACAGAATGTAGGCGAGTCCATCCTCGCGCGATGGTGGCACAACAGGCGAAGTCTGGCCCTCGCGCAGCGCCGCCTCTATCGCCATGAATTGCGTGGTGCCTTTGCTGCTCGCCTGAAATAGGCTGAGCGAATCCGGCTGGTCTGGGCCAATAATCAGCGCGCAGCGACTCTGCTCGATCATGAATGATGTGCGCGAAGCCGGTAACGATGGATCGAGCGGCAGGTACGTTGCTCCAGCCCTCAAAATTGCAACTACCGCCGTCGCCCAGTCGAGGTCCCGCTCACCCCAATAGCCAACGACTAAGCGGTCAGCGCCCCGCTCTCGTAACGTCCTTGCGAGGGCATCCGATCTTAATCGCAGCGCTTTGTAGGTGAGTTCGTCTGCGCCGTACCTCAGCGCAACCCTCTCCGGATCCGATCTCGCAACGCGATCGATCGCCGAGATCGCGTCGGTCGGTTGACGTTCTACAAGCGGATTTTTGCCTGATCGATTTTCCGCAGGCAACGCGTCCCGCCATTCGTCGCCTTCTGCGGCACTTAAAGTAGAATACCGAGGATCCTCGGTTGAGGGTGTCCATTGCGTAACCACCCTGGTGCTGCCAGTCATGGTGTGCCGTTTTGTCCGTTTCTTAGCTTCTCGTCCTTTGCGTTCACTACTGTTTCCTCGATGATCGGCAGGGGAACACGGCCGGACGCTAGGGCCTCAAGCTGGCGTTGGCATCTACCGGATCTGGTAGTAGACACGCGGGTAGTCTGCATGGCGCCCGCAACCAAACCCGCCCAGGGACTCGCTCCGGCTTGTGATTTCTTGCATTTGTAGGCGCCTGGACAATGGTTTTGTGCGCTCCTCATGAAAGCGGATTTGGCGCTCGCCGGGCTGCAGGTCGCCTGCGGCGACCAAGCGGTAACATCGAATGTGCAAGAACCAACACAGAGGCGTGTTACCGTTTTCCACGAGGCCGGCGTTGTTTGTATAGCCGCCGAAGGGCAGTCGTTAAGCGCTCAAACGTGTTGACGCTCTTGGCTATAACGAGAGCTATGGGCGGCGTAACGAGTCGTGGGCGTGCAGAACCATCCACCGGGAGGTCCTTGGTCTGCTGATGTTCGCAGTCGTCCGCCTTGGTGCACACGAAAACGCGCTCAGAAACGTTTGCTGTGAACGGCAGGCGACGTCCAGTCTACCCGAAAGGGCGTACCGATACGGTTTCCGAACCGGAATTGAATTGCGGATGGCGCCTTCGCTTAGCCTCCACGAGACGCATGCTCGGTAACTCCCTTTCCTAGAGCAGAACCGATGCGAAGAATGTTGCAGCAAAGCCACTTAGCACTACGGCGAAGCCGGAGCCGGACTGTTATTATCACGCGGGTATTCGTGGTAAATTGGAAGACGCTGATGATGAGCCTTTCCTGCGCGTGTCGCGTTGCGTGATTGATCGCTCGTGGCGATTTTCCCACGAGCGGACTTCGACAACGCGCGGCATAGCAGGTGCGATTCCTGTGCGGGTAGACGGGTCTAGGGTCCAGGCCGGCTCCGCTCGTCGGTAATATCCATTGGCGTTCACCGTTTCCCAAGAGCCTCGATAGGTGAGATCGAAATTCTGTCCAGGCGAACAAAAGTCTCCTTCTACTGCTGCAGCGAAAAAGGCGACTTCCTGCTGCGCAGCATACTGTCGGACGCTACAGCGAGATTGTCAGCTTCAAGACCATTGTCCACAACCTGACGCATGAACCCGGTACGAAGTAACTGGAGACCCCTCAATTTCCAAGCGGCACGCTGCTTGCTTCAGTCGCGGTGCTATCACCGATGCCAGCTTGAAGGCGCTCGGTTGTGGATCGGGAAAGCGCCGCGGAGTGTTTGATGCGATCTGGAGTTCGTTTTTGGGGAGCGACAACGATTGCGCTGGCGGCAAGCGGTGCAGCCAATTCGGCGGACCTTGAGCCAGCAGTACAACTGCCATCGGCCCTGTGGAGCTGGTCCGGAGGATATATTGGCGGGCACGTAGGCGTTGGTTACGGCCAAAAATCCTTCAGTAATCCCTACGGTCCGTCAGTCTATGGCGGCGGCGTCGATACTCCTGTGTTCCTGGCAGGCGGCCAGATCGGCTACAACTGGCAGAAGAATAGCTGGGTGTTTGGCCTCAAACTCGATGCCAGCGGTGCTGTCTCCAACGGCACAGATGCCTGCCTCGCAGCCTCCGGCACAGTAATGAGCGCAAACTGCAAGGCAAGTCCAAACGTCTTTGTCCCCGGGGCCGGTCGCCTCGGTTACGCTTTTGGCGCGGAGGGCCACACGCTGGCCTACCTCAAGGGAGGCGTGGCTTGGCAAAGCAATCAAGGCGACGGCATCAATAACAACGAGTTTGGCCGATGTCGGCGACGGCGCGCTCGACTTCTACAAGGCGCTCGACGAGGTCTTTCCCGGCACACGCCACCAGCGATGCTGGGTGCACAAGACTGTGAACGTCCAGGACAAGATCCACTCTCTGTGCAGGCCACCATGAAGAAGGATTTGCGCAAGGTCTATTGGGCGCGAACCGAGCGTCCGCCGAAGCGGCGATTGACGTCTTCGCCGAGAAGTATTGGGCCAAGCACGGCCGGGCGATCGAATGCCTGGTCAACGACCGCGACGCACTGCTGGCCTTCTACGATTTTCTTGCCGAACATTGGGATCACTTGCGCACCACCACCAATCTCATCGAGAGCGTATTCGCCACGGGGCGATACAGGACCGTGCGGACGAAGGGCTCCTTGTCGCCAACCAACGCCAGGCCGATGGTGTTCAAGCTGGTGATCGCCGCATCAAGGACTTTGGCGGCGGCGGCTCAACAGCACAAATCAGTCGCCGAAGGTCGTCGCAGTTGTCAGTTTCAAGGACGGCATTGCGGGCATCCAAGTGCCGGCAAACCAAGCGCCTGATCACCTCGTCGCCTAAATCCCGAATAGCTCAGCTATTGGGCCGATAATTCAATGGAGATTTCTTAATGACTATTGATAATGAGAGGGAAGCCCCACCGGCTCTGTCGACCGGTGCGACGCATATGCTCATCGAGCTATGGGGAGCGAAGAACCTCGACGATCCGGCCATTGCGGAAGACGCAATCCGAAAAGCCGTCCGCGCGGCGAGTGCGACATTACTCCACCTTCACGTTCATAAGTTTTGTCCGGGTCACGGCGTCTCCGCAATAGCCTTGTTGGCTGAATCGCACATTACCCTACATACTTGGCCTGAGAGGTCCTACGCGGCCGCTGATATTTTCGTATGTGGCGACAGCGATCCTGCGAGCGCCGTGCCAGTTCTAGTTGAGGCCTTTCAGCCCGAAAAGTCTGACGTTCGCAGCTTCCGGAGAGGTGTGTCAATCAAGCCGACGCGTTGAAGCAGATGATCGATCTCATTGGAATAGCCGATCATGTTTCCGACCGCCCGGGTGAGGTTATCGAGCTCACTGCCGCAATCGAAAAACATCTTGGGCTAACCTCTAGTATGAAAGCTTCACCGCGAGGCTTTCGGGTGTGAAAGCTTCACGCAACTTGTTTATGATAACATCTTTGGTGCTCATGGCGGCGGCGGGCATAATTTGGCATCCGCTTTCCGTCAATGGCGTAGTCGAAGGAGAGGTATTCGCAATGTCAGGACTTGAAGCGTTTAGTATTGCGTAGTCAAAGTCAGCCATGCCGATCGATTCATCAAAATTCTTCGACTCCATTCGCATCAAGCCTACCAAGGTGAGTGCGAAGCGCAAGGCGCAGGCGGGTCAGGAGGCCGTCACCTGCGAATGGGCGGGCTGCCAGAACAAGGGCTCGCACCGCGTGCGGAAGGGGCGCGAGAACGCGCGCGAGTACTGGCACTTCTGTCTCGACCATGTCCGTGAGTACAACCAGTCCTACAATTTCCAGGGCATGAATCCGGAAGCGGTTGCGCGCTACCAGAAGGATGCGCTGACCGGCCATCGCCCGACCTGGAAGATGGGCGCCAACACCAGCGCCAAGCGCGGCAAGGGCAACGTCGAGGAAGACCTCGGCGGAGCCGCCGATCCCTTCAACGTGTTTGCCGAACTCAACGGCCGCGCCGGCTGGCGGCCTGGCCCCGGCGCGCAGGGCAAGCGCGAGACCCGCACGGTGATGAACGCCGAGCGCAAGGCGCTGCAGGTGATGGGGCTCACCGCCGAAGCCACGCTCGGGGACGTCAAGGCCAAGTACAAGGCGCTGGTGAAGCAGCACCATCCCGACGCCAATGGCGGCGACCGCTCCGGCGAAGACCGCCTGATCGAGATCATCAATGCGTACAACTATCTGAAGACCGTGGTGCGCGAGGCGTAGCGCCCCGCGCGTCAGACCCGTAGATGGGGTAACGGGCCCGGTCTGCCTTCCAAGCAAGCCGCGCTTGCTACGGCGCTGTTGAGTGCGCGCTTCGCGCGGCTTGCTTGGAAGGCGGGCGGTCGTCCCTCACATGGATGGTGTTACGGAGTCGAGGGTTGGACCTCGCTCCAAGCATCAAGGAGAGACGACCATGGAGCATTATGCAGGAATCGACGTGTCTTTGGAATGCTCGAGCGTGTGCGTTGTGGATGGGAACGGCAAGATCGTCCGGGAAGGCAAGGCGGCAAGTGAGCCGGCGGCGCTGATTGGCTGGTTCAGCTCACTCGGGCTTGGGCTGACCCGGATCGGGCTGGAAGCTGGGCCGCTGTCGCAATGGCTGCACGGGGCACTGAAGCAGGCTGGGCTCGCGGTTGAGCTACTGGAGACGCGGCACGTGCACGATGCGTTCAAGGCGATGCCGGTGAAGTCGGACCGCAATGACGCACGGGGGATCGCGCAATTGATGCGGCTGGGCTGGTTCCGGCCGGTGCACTGCAAGTCGATAAATGCCCAGGAAGTACGTGCCGTGCTGACGGCGCGCAAGCTGGTCCAGAGCAAGCTTCTGGATGTCGAGAATAGTCTACGCGGGATCCTGCGGGGCTTTGGGCTGAAGGTTGGCAAGACGACGGGAACAGATTTTGCCGGACGGATCAACGAGTTGGTAAAGGGGCATCCGAACCTGGAAGTGATCGCAGAAGCGCTGCTGCGGGTTCGCAGCGCCCTGCTCAGTGAGTTCAAAGCCTTCGAGAAGCGGGCCTGCAAGATGTCGCGGATGGATGCCAAAGCCAGGTTGTTGATGTCGACGCCTGCGGTGGGACCGATCATCTCGCTGACCTATGCCTCGGCGATCGACGATCCCGCGCGGTTCACATCCTCCAAGAAGGCCGGGTCGCATTTCGGGCTGACGCCGAAGAAGCACCAGTCCGGCGAGACCGACCGATCGGGACGGATCAGCAAGATCGGGGACGCCTCCGTGCGCGAGGCGCTCTACCAGGCCGCTCACCTCATGCTGACCAAGCCGATCAAGGGATGTTCGCAGCTCAAGAGCTGGGCGATGCGGATTGCCAAACGTGCCGGCATGAACAAGGCCAAGGTCGCGCTGGCGCGTAAGCTCGCCGTGATCATGCATCGCATGCTCAAGGACGGCGCGCCTTTCAATCCGCTCGCCAAGACAAACGCTGCAACGACTTAAGGAGGAACAACAAGGTTTTCGGGCGGGTCACGACACCAGCCTTCCCGAAGCGAAGTCCCTTCGCCGGGACGATGGATCAGGTCAGGCCGTCATCCGGGATGTCGACACATCGAACGATGTGATCACGCTTTCCGTAGATTGGCCGACCTATCCTCTTACGAACCTCATCAGGCGACGGCCTTGCGCCGATCCCGTACAGAAGCAAGTTCCCGGCGAGCGGATGACGTAAAAGGGATTGACTAATCGAGGCCCGTTACAGAAGCCCGGATGAAGCGCAAGCGTAATCCGGGCGTCTCTCTCGCAGATAGATTAACCGTTCCCGGACTACGCTTCGCTCCATCCGGGCTACGATGTCATCCGTTAAGAAGCCGATTCAAGAGGTGACCGGTCGCTGGGCGGCTGCGATGAGGGCGGTCAGGAAAGGCACCAAAGAGCCCTCAGCCAAGCGAGGATGCGGCGGAAGTTGTGGCCGATGGCGGAGAGGATGTTCTTCACGGACGACTCAATAAATGAGTCGACTAGAAAATGCACTTATTCAATGTGCTTCCTCAGTCGGATGAGCGAGTATCGCATCAAGATCACCCATCTTGCCATCCTCAAATCGGAGCGTTGCACGCAAGCAGACTTGCTTGCGCGCACTGAACGCAGCACGACTGGAAGTACGCACCTGTTAAGTGGGACAATGACGAATTGATACTCTTTGAGATAATCGAATCCATTGCAGATGCGCATAACTCCACTGGAACGAACCAGTCAGACGCATGAGAAATCCCCAACTTGCCAAGAATGAGGGAACCAATCCGTCCGAAGCTGGCGCGATTTGCCCGCGGCGTATAGCGCCGACTCTCACTCGTTCGGCGTTGCGGGGCCTCTCGCAGATCGGTCGAACCCTAAAGTAGAGGCAGACCTTCCCCCGATTTAGATTACTGAAGGTTATCGTAGTCTGACTGCGACCTGGACATCCAATTCAAGAAAAAGAGATCCAGCTCCGGTCGCAGGATTACTGCATGGAGCCGGCCCCAATCGTCATTGGTAAGTTCGTCGGGCCACATCTGCGCGCCGTGAAGCACGCAATAGATGCGAACAGTATCACCGTCGACCAGGTAGGCCGCGACATAAGTGTGCGCGGGATGACCAACTCGCGCGTGCCAGCGACGCGCCCCGGGCCGGCCACTGTCAGGAAAGTCGAGCAGGCGCCGCGCGGCATCGGCAATCTGTTCATCAACATGAACCGCTGCACGGGGATTCTCGGCTTCGATGTAGCTGAAAATGCCATCGAGATCGGACAGCGCGAATCGCGACCAGACGAGTTCCACCGTTCATGCTCCGCCACTTTTTCGAAGCGCAGCGGTACGGCGTTGCGCGAAATGTGCTTCGACCTCGGAATCATCGAGATCGGGCCGGGTATCCGCCAGTGCCTGGCGCACCTCCGCACGGATACCGTGCCCTCGTCGCCTTCGAAGAGGTTGGCGTAGATGGGCGCGGTGAGGGACGGATCGTCGAGCCTAACCGAGTAGTAGGTGCGGTTGTCCTTCGAGGTCCGGCGCCAGGCGGCACCGATCTCGACCCCGGAGACGATCACGCGCAGGTCTGGCGCCTTGTCGCTGGCGGAGGCGGGATCGCTGGGGACGAGGCGCGCCTTGGCGTTGATCGCAAGCGTCTTGATGATGCCGGTGTAGGTGCGATCGTTGCTGCGGGTGAACGAACCGATCTGGGCCGTGGTTGTCATTCGGCCTGCAATATTGACCCCTAGAACGGCTGATCGCATAACCAACCACACGGCGCAACCACGCGTCGAGAATGACGGCTACATAGACGAAGCCGACTGCGTTCGCGACGTAGGTAATGTCGACGACCCGCAGTTGGTCGGGCCCATTAACGGTCATGTCCTTCGCACGATTGGGATACATCGGCTGGTCGTGATCGCTATCGGTCGTTGCGACATGGTGGCGACAGACCTCGGCTGGAGACCATGCTCGCGCATGAGGTGCTTGATTTTCTTGCGATTGACGATCATCCACCGCTGCCGCAAGGCCGCGCGCACGCGCCGCCACCCGAAGCATTCGAACTCCTCGCAAATCGCCGCCATCGCTGCGACGATCGCGGTGTCATCGGTCGTCGCCGGCAAGGCCTCGTAATACGTCGAGCCGGCAATCCCCATCAGCTGGCATCCTTCCGCGATGGAAGGCCCGACGGGCCGACAATCACGGATGTAGGCGCACTTTTCGGCCGCGGTCTGCTGTTCATAGCGGCAGCTATCCGCGCCTCGTACTGCCCGACCAGGTCGGCCGCGACGGCGGCCTCATCGAGGGCGCCGGCCTCGAACTTCTGGACCCAAATGCGGATCAGATTACGCGACAGATCGTAGCGGTTCACCAGACCGTGCAAGGTCTCGCCGGCGAGAAACTCTTGCGCGACCTGACGTTTGAACTCCAGGCTGTGAATTCGATGCTTGGCAATGGGCTTCCGTCCTTCAAAAGCCCGGCATAGCGGTCAAACCTTAAATTCAACCCTGTCCGGGTCCAGGGGCCTACTCCAATGAGGGGGCAAGTTTGGGAGCGGATTAACGGCCTGATATCTCCAGGACTGCGCATTCAACTCGTAAAGCCCTGGTTCAAGCTTGACGCGTGTTGCAGTGAGCATCATCCATTGGTCGTACCCAAAAATGGGATCATCCTTTCAAGAATTTCGGCTCCGTGAAGTTTGATTTTCCAGGTGAGCGCGTCGTCGAAGCTGGGCCATGTCGGTGAACGGTGTCCTGGTCGACCGCAATCCTGATCGGAGACCCGTTGATCGAAACCCAGCCGACCAATACGTTTCCGTCCCACTCCACGCCACTAATTTTCTCGCTCGTCATCGTTCAATCTATCTCCAGGTCGGAGTTTCATCGAAAAAACGCTCCGTCAAGTGACTGTCGACGGCCAGAGTCATTGAGCATGTGAGTAGCGCCGAACTCGTCCGTGGGCGTGTTCCAACACAGCACTGCCGCTGGCCTCTCAGGACAGTGTTTAAAGCCGGCCACTTGTCGACCCAGGATCGATACGAGACGGTGTGCGTAGAATTTGGGACAAAGAACGTGTGGCATAAACCGCGAATTCGCGTAAGAAAAAACATTATTGAGTTCAGGCGAATTGCTTGCGCAAAGTATCGCGCCCGCCAGCACCTTTCGATTTCCAGTGGCATGGAGAAATCCCGCTAGCGCCAAGGCGCTGGAGCGAGCTTCCGTTTCCCACTTGCGGACGTTTGCCGACGCGTAGACAGTCTTCAGGTCGTCGTCCGTGAAATATCCCGAAGCGATTGAATGGCAATAGAAATGGCAGGAATTCCTGCGATTGGATTTGCCGGAAATTGGGGCTCCGGGGTCGATTTTCTTGCGAATTGAGGTTGGGGATTGAACGAAGCCGCTGGCGCGGCATTTGAGGAGAGGTAGCAACGGTCGTCGCCTCCTGTCTGAGAGGATCGAGGGTTTTCAGAGCCCAACCCTTCAGACAGGAGGTTTCCGATGGCCCAGGTGAGCCCTCTCCGCCGACGCATGATCGAGGACATGACGGTCCGCAATTTGTCGCCGGCGACGCAGGGATCGTATCTCAACGCGGTATCGAAGTTCAGCCGGTATTTTGGTCGATCCCCCGATCATCTGGGCTTGGGGGATGTTCATGCGTTCCAGGTTCATCTGGTGGCGACGGGGATATCATGGCCGGCACTTAACCAGATCGTCTGTGCGTTGCGGTTTTTCTACGGCGTGACGTTAGGCCACAGCACGATCCCAGAGCGCATCGCCTATGCGCGGGAGCCTCGCAAACTGCCGGTCGTACTGAAAGTGCCGACGAGGTGGTGAGCTTTCTGGAGGCGGTCCCGAGCCTAAAGAGCCGCATAGCGTTGACGACAGTCTATGCCACCGGACTACGCGTGTCGGAGGTGGTTTTCCTCGCGGATATCGACAGCCAGCGGATGGTGATCCGGGTCGAACAAGGCAAAGGCGGCCGGGACCATTACTTGATGCTCTCGCCGCAGCTTCTGAAGATTCTAAGGGCCTATTGGCGGCTAACCCGACCGACACGCTGGCTATTTCCCGGCCGCGACAGTGAGCGGCCGCTTGATGCGACCGTGCTGCACGCGGCGTGCCGCTCGGCTCACATTGCAGCCGGTCTGAACAAGCGCGTTTGCACACACTACGGCACAGTTTTGCGACCCATCTTCTGGAGAACGGCGCCGACATTCGTGTCATCCAGGTTCTGCTTGGCCATGCCAGCCTGCAAAGCACGGCGCGCTACGCCCAGGTTGCCACCAAAACCATCAGCCAGACCTCGAGTCCGCTTGACCGGCTGCGATTGGAGATCCACGTCCACTGCGTCGTGCCGGGCGGCGGCCTCTCGCCCGATGGCGCGCGCTGGATCGCCAGCCGACCGAACTTCTTCCTGGCCGTCAAACCATTGTCCAGACTATTTCGCACACTTTTCTCAAACGTCTGTCCGCAGCCTTCAACTCCGGTGCCTTTCTTCGGCGATCTCGGAGCTCTGGCCGAGCCGGATGCCTTGCGGCCCACCTCGACGCCATGCGACGCATCAACTGGGTTGTGTACGCCAAGCGGCCCTTCGGCGGACCCGCCCAGGTCCTGGCCTATCTCGGCCGCTACACCCATCGCGTCGAGTTGGGCCGGTTCTGTTGAAAAAGACTGCTGTTGCAACGCAGGGGTATCAATGATTCAGTCTGTCCAATTGCAGGACTGAAGATCATGATGGGACATCGGCAAGTCGAACAGGCTGTGTTGTTCTCTGAGTTCTCGCTCGAGACATATCCCCGCCGACCACCTGCTGCGGTCGATCGACCGGTTTGTCGACCTTGAACAGGTCAGGCGGGACTTGGCGCCCTTCTACAGCGGCATCGGTCGACCTTCGATCGATCCCGAACTGATGATCCGGATGCTCTTGATCGGTTACTGCTTCGGCATCCGATTGGAGCGGCGGCTGTGCGTAGGTCCACCTCAATCTGGCTTACCGGTGGTTCTGCCGGCTCGGTTTGGATGGCGCGGTGCCGGATCACTCGACGTTCTCCAGAACCGGCATGGCCGCTTCCGGCAGAGGCGGAATCCCGTCGCCAGGCCGCGGGCGCACGCCGAACCTTTCGGCGCAGAAGATGCGTGGAAGAAAGCGGCGATCGACGCCGCTAGGTTCGAGGCTGAGGAAAGCTCTCGATATGGGTGTCAGTTCGAAGATCATGGCCCGACTCAGTTCAGGCGGCGGCCAATGGTTAGGTAGTCCGCGGGGGCCACATCGGCTGGATTGATCAGTCGACGCGCGTCGAACACCGTTTTGCCGGCGACTCGCAACGAGGTGAGTTCGCCGTATTCCTGTGTCCGAGTCGCGATGATGACGATCTCGGCCCATTCGACTTCGCGCCGCCAGTCAGACGAGAACTGAATACGGTTCGCGGCGATTCCGATGGCGAGCTTGAAGTTCTCCGTCGCGAGCGGATCGTAACACCTGACATCCGCTTCGGCCCGCAGAAGATCGCGAGCGATCTTGATCGAGGCGGATTCTCGCACGTCGTCGGTATTCGGTTTGAAGGAGAGGCCGAGAACGAGGGTTCGTCGGCCGGACAACGCTCCGAGCTTCCGCTCGAGGGTAGAGACGATCTGGCCCGGCTGCGCGGCGTTCACGTCGAGAACGGCATTCAGCATATTCATCGGGAGGCCAAGGCTCTCGCCTTGGCTGCGCAGCGCCTGTACGTCCTTTGGAAAGCAGGACCCGCCGAATCCGCAGCCCGGAACGAGATAAGTCAGGATCTGTGGAGCAAGGCGGCCCAGGGGAGTGATCGGCGACCACCGTTTGTCGAGATAGACGCCGCGCATGACGTCGAGGACGTCGACACCTCCCACCGCAGTGCAGAGGTTTGCCATCTCGTTCGCGATGGAGATCTGGGTGGCCAGAATTGCATTGTTGGCGTACTTGATCATTTCGGCCGTGCGGGTGTTCACCCGCACTTTGTCGCAGTTCCACGGAGCGTAGAGTTCCTCGAGCCGCGCCAGCGTCCTCTCATCCTCCTGACCGATCACGATGCGATCGGGCTCCATAAAATCCTCGATCGCCTCTCCTTCGCGAAGAAACTCCGGGTTCATACCCAAGCCGAATGCCCCGAGCTTCTTCCCGGACGAGTGCTCAAGCTCTTCCCGCACTATCGTGTCCGTTGTTCCTGGGATGACGGTGCTCTTCACGACGACTGATAGGTGATGAGGAGTAGTCGCGAGATAAGCGCCAATCTGGCGAGCGCACTGCCGGACGGCGCTGAGGTCGATCGCGCCGTTCTTCGACGGCGTGCCGACAGCGATCAGGGCGATTTCCGCTGTCTCGATCGGGGCGTGTAGATCGGTGGTCGCCCGAAAGCGGGCCGATGCAAGCACTGACTTGAGCAGTTCAGGGAGACCGCGCTCATGGATATGCGGCACGCCGTCGTTAAGCTGAGCGACGACATCCTTCCGCAGATCGACGCACGTCACGTCGTGTCCCTTCACCGCGAGGCACACGCCCGAGACGAGACCCACATAACCGGACCCGACAACTGTGACGCGCATCACGCCCTCAACTCGTCGCGTAGAAAGGACAGGTAGCGGCGCACGCCCTCATTTACGAGGACCTTGGGAGCGTACCCGAGAATGTGCCGCGCCTTCTTGATCACGGGGCGGCGTCGGTTTGGATTATCGACAAGATACTCTGAGTCGGAACTCCTCTCGAAGACGACCGCGCCGCGGCGCCCGAAAACCTCCAGCGAGGCCTGCTGATAGATCTCGGCAAGGTTGTGGACGGAGATCTCCGGCCCGTCGATCCCGATGTTGAAGTAATCGTATTTCCCATGCAGGAGGCAGAGGATATAGCCTGTGATCGCGTCGGAGACGTAGCAAAAAGTCCGGGTCGGGCTGCCGTCGGAAAAAATGACAATGTCTTCTCGATTGATCACGCATCGCGCGAAATCGGCCGGGAGCCGACGGTCGTCGATGCGCATACCAGGCCCATAGTTATTGAAGGGGCGGGCGACGGTGACAGGCATGCCATACGTCTTCGAGAAGACGTAGCACATCGTCTCGCCGAAACGCTTCGATTCGTCGTAGCAGGCCCGCGGGCCCAGGCACGCGACATTGCCGCGGTATTCCTCGTCAGTCGGGATCGCCGTCTCAGCCGGATCGCCGTAGATTTCGCTGCTCGAAAAGAACAACAGCCCTTTGAGCCGATCCGAACTCCGATAGGATTCGAGCAGCCGCCGCAATCCCCAGATGTTAGCGTCAATGGTCTCGACCGGATACTGACGATAGAACGTCGGCGAAGCGATCGAGGCCATATGGATGACGTAGTCCGCTGCGTCAGCGCCGTCGACCATTCGAAGGTCATCACTGGCGATGTTGAACGTATGCGTTTTGAGCACGTCCGGAAACTCCGCACTCAGATCGGTCAGCCAGCGCGGCCGATGCAGCAGCAAACTGTCGAGCGCGATGATCCGCTTCAGACCGAGTTCGGATGCCTTTCGCGTGAAGTACTGGAGGAAGTAATATCCAAGGAAGCCCGCGCAGCCTGTGACCAGGACCGTTGCCCCCGCGAAGCATCCTCGCGGCAAGGCCGCATGGATTTGCTCGATATCTTCTTTGACGATGAGGCTGATTGTCACGTAGCGCTCCGAACGAAAGGCTGGGCGTTGTTGGCGTGAACCCAAGGGCCTCGACCGGAGACCCAGAGTTCTTCGAGCTGATCCGTGTCATGTTGCGTATCCATACAAGCCCAGAAGCCGGCGTGACGACATACGCGCAAGCCAGTGGCCCGGCGCGATCGGTGAAGGGCGCATTCTCCAGCACGAGATCGGCGTGATTTAAAAGGTAGTTCAAGAGTGACCGACGGAAGAAAAAAGTACCCGCCGTTGAACCGGCTGGAGCCCTGCTTGGGCTTTTCGGAGTGCTCTCTCCGTGGTCCAAAAACGTCCATTGTGGTTGCTCCTGCGATGTGAGGTTTCCGGGCTTGTTGAAAAGCGGACCTTGCGTTTGACCGGCCGTTTCATCCGACCGGCCGACGTTTATCATCGACAGGCAACATGCTTCCGTCATCTAGATCAATTACCGGCTCTGGTAGTTGACCGGAGCACAGCATTTGGCATGCCCACCATGGAAGAGAAGACAGGCGCCGATTTTGCTGCAAACCACGTCGGCGCAAACCAGCCCGCCAACCTGATTAGAGGCGCAAAACTCTAGTTCTGAGTGGTCCAAACTTCGGTCTCGCTGCACGCCAATGATAGACTCTACCAATTTTGGGAGGAGATTGCGGAGCTCAGGCCAGTTAGAAGGATCTCGAGGCCCGTTGGAATGAGGCTCGTCGACGAAGCTGGCAAGAAGAGACCTATGGCAGGAGACGACCACTTTGCAAACGGAACGTCAGTCTTCCTGGATCGGACCTTGCTCGCTCTGTCCGCCGTAACCACCGCAGTCTCGCTTGGCTGCAATACTACAGCAGTTTCGGTTTCAATCCCGGCAGGTAGCGATATCGCAGTGCTTCGCATGGCGAACGTCACGTTCACCATAGCGCTGAGCTGGATTTGCAGCTTCCTCGTGGTCCGGGGGCCCCTGGACGGCGGGCTGGCTGCATGCCGCGGTGCTATCGGCAGGAATCGGCAGGCTCGCATTGGTCAACCCTTACCTCTAGCTGCTCGCCCCAGCTACTCCGCGCTAACGTCTCAATCACTCATGAGGCTACTGGCCGACCGGCCGGGGCGCATCCGCCGGGTGTTGGGGCGGGTCCTGGTCGGCGTTGGCGGCTGGTGCTGCTTCACGGTCAGGCCGACACCGCGGCGGCCATTGCCCTCGTCGTTACGCTCTATGTCGTCCTTTGTGCCGAAAATCGCTGCAGTACCACATTCAATCCGTCGCCCCACGAGGAGCTGTTTATTTCGATGATCCGATGGCGGACTTTTCATGGCCTTTTCCATCAACGGATTTGTCCACACGCGACTCGACGCATCCGCATCTTGATGCGGACGTCAAGGGACTAGACTTATGAAGTGCCGGAATTGCCAGACGCAATTGCAACACGTGGTCCTTGATCTGGGACACGCGCCGCCATCGAACGCCTATCTTTCGGAAGCGCAGCTCCACGAACCGGAGAGAACCTTTCCGCTCAAGATCTTTGTCTGTCACGCGTGCTGGCTCGTACAGACTGAAGATCACACCGCCGCCGACGAATTGTTCTCCAGCGACTACGCATACTTCTCCTCGACGTCGCAGAGCTGGCTGAAACATGCCAGGACCTATTGCGAAAAGATCGCCGAGATGCTGCATCTGACCCGAGACAGTTTTGTCGTCGAGGTCGCCTCCAATGACGGATATCTCCTCAAAAATTTTGTAACGATGGGCGTACCATGCCTGGGCATCGAGCCGACCGCCGGCACGGCCGATGCTGCCGAGCAGATTGGCGTGCCGGTGCTTCGTGAATTCTTTGGCGCAGCCACCGCTACGAGGCTGGCGGCAGGCGGGCAGCAAGCAGACCTGATCTGCGGCAACAACGTCTATGCCCATGTGCCTGACATCAATGACTTCACGTTGGGCCTGCGTATTCTACTCAAGCAGGGAGGTACGGTGAACCTGGAGTTCCAGCATCTCAAGAACATGATTGTACAGAACCAGTTCGACACGGCTTATCATGAGCACTTCTCGTACCTGTCGCTGACGGCGGTTATCCAACTCTTCGAAAAGGCCGGTCTGCGGGTCTTCGACCTTGAGGAGCTCCCGACGCATGGCGGTTCCTTGCGCATCTATGGCTGCAACAAGGATGATCCGCGCAAAACAACGGCAGCGGTCACGGCCATGTTGGCGGAGGAGACAAGGCTGGGGCTGCAAGACCTCGGTTTGTACCTTGCATTCCAGCAAAAGGCGGACCAGGTAAAGAACAACTTCCTAGCTTTCCTGATCGAGCAGAAGCTCGCCGGCAGATCGGTCGCCGCGTATGGCGCGGCTGCCAAAGGCAATACATTGATGAACTATGCCGGCTTGAAACACGACCTGATTAGCTTTGTCTGCGACGCGGCAGCCTCGAAACAGAACAAGTTCATGCCCGGCAGCCACATTCCGATCCTTCACCCAGCAGAACTCGCGAAGCGAAAGCCAGATTGGGTGGTGATCCTGCCCTGGAACATCGCTGCCGAGGTGATGCAGCAGCATGAGCAGACTAGGAGGTGGGGCGGCAATTTTGTCATTGCGGTTCCCGAACTGAAGGTTCTGACATGAAGGTCTTGCTGACCGGCGCGATCGGTTTCATCGGGCGGCAGACGAACATGATGGTCATGTACCCCCTTCCCGCTTGGCACTTTGTGGGACGTCTGATGATATCGAATACGTCGAAGGTT
Source organism: Bradyrhizobium sp. SRL28 (assembly GCF_018596315.1). Classification (GTDB taxonomy): domain Bacteria; phylum Pseudomonadota; class Alphaproteobacteria; order Rhizobiales; family Xanthobacteraceae; genus Bradyrhizobium. The sequence continues at coordinate 38,840 of NZ_JAHEAG010000043.1, forward strand.
TGTCGGGTGGCTTCCGCTTCGACGATCCGATGTTTTCTATGACTCGGCCTGAACCGGTGACAATGTTTTCGCCCAAAGATGGGGCCCGACCATCGCTCGCAGATCGCGAGCTGTAGTGACCCCGGCAGAAACGAGATGCCAATGAAGCTCGACGTAAGGGAAATTGAGAGGAAGCCTGCGATTGACCTGTATCAACTGGTCTGCGAGCTGTTTCCAATCAACCGCAGTCAAACCGGCTCAGGAGTTCGCAAGACCCTGAGCATCATCGCCCGCCATATTGATCTCGAAATCAATGAAGTCCGAACGGGAACTTCTGTTTTCGACTGGCACGTTCCGATGGAATGGAATATTCGCCACGGGTCGATCTCCACGGTGGGCGGAAAATGCTTGGTCGACTTCGCCAGCAACAATCTTCATGTTCTTGGATATAGCAGGCCGGTGCAGGGCGTGTTCACGCGTGCCGAACTCGCGCGGCACATCCACACGCTGCCTGATCAGCCAGATCTTATTCCATACAGGACTGGCTATTACGCCGACGATTGGGGCTTCTGCCTGCCTCATAATCTCTGGCAGACCATGAATGATGACGTCTATCATGTCGAGATTGACAGCGATATCTCGGCTGGTTCACTGACGTTTGGTGAGTGTTTCGTTCCCGGCGAGACGCCGAACGAAGTGTTGCTCAGCACCCATGTCTGTCACCCCAGCCTCGCAAATGACAATCTTTCGGGAATCGCAGTCATGACCGCTCTGGCCATGCGGCAGGCGCGCCAAAAACGACGGCTAGGATATCGATTTCTTTTCCTTCCAGCGACGATCGGCGCCATCACCTGGCTCGCCCGCAACGAGCCGGTATTGGCTAACATCAAGTATGGCCTCGTGCTGACGTGTTTGGGTGATGGCGGGCAATTTCACTATAAGCAGAGCCGCAAGGGGGCGACGATCGATCGGGCCGTGGCACATGTCCTCAGGCATTCCAGCCTCCGCCATGAAATACTGCCGTTCGCCCCCTACGGATATGATGAGCGGCAGTTTTGTTCGCCTGCATTCGATCTGCCGGTAGGCTGCCTTATGCGCGGTGTACATGGTGCTTTCCCCGAATACCATACGTCGGCAGACAATCTGGATTTCGTGAAGCCGGAGGCCCTCGATCAATCTTACTCGGTAATAGAGACGGTCTTGGACTTACTTGATGCGGACTGCACGTATGAGCGCGTCGACGGTCGATGCGAGCCTCAGCTTGGAAGACGCGATCTCTATAGAACGATCGCTGGGCAACGCGAGGCGGGCGGCGCCACGCAGATGGACCTGTTATGGTTGCTCAACCTCGCGGATGGCGACCATAGCCTGTTGGACATGGCGATGCGGGCCGACGTACCCTTTGCTCGGCTTGAGTCCGCCGCGCGGGTCGCACTGGACGCAGGGCTTGTCCACGCACGTTCCGAGTGATCGAAGCGGGTCGAATGATACACCATCACGCCGCGAGTTCATCTTGCCGGTGATCGGCTCGGTGGCGTTGTGGATAGGTGTCCGGGCCGCCGACGTAGCGCCGTCTCGGAGTTTTTCCGCCTGGATGGCGACGAAGACATTCTTTGTCGACTTGGCCGACGGCCTATGCTTTGCCTGTGCAGATTCTACGCAATACCTGATCGAGCATGCTCGAAACCCGATGTCGAAGCCTATCTGGGCCCGGCGGCCCCCTATGCAAGTCCTGTTCGAGCTGTCGCGATTGCGGAACCTGAACCCGGCGTTTTGCGAGGTTTCCTCTTATGATGATGCGCTTGGAAACGCGCGCCGCGTGGCGACACGCAAGCCGCAGCCCGCGATCACTATCGGCACGAGGCCCACAGGAACCACGCGTTCGTGGTAACCGAGCAAAGGGTGACGGCCCGGCGGTCATGCCGCGGGTCGGGATCGATACCATTCCACTGTACGGCGCAGGCCCGCGTACAGCGTTGTCGACGGGTTCCAGCCGATCAATTTGCGGGAAGTGGCAACATCGGCTTTCAGTACCCGCTCGAGCGGTCGATCGGGAACTGCCCCGAACAGCGGTTCGGGCGCACCGGGAATCAATGCTCTTAGCTGCTGTACAATCTCCCGGATCGTGCACACCTCGCCCCATCCAAGATCTATCACACGGCCCTCGGCGCCAGATGCGTGGGCGCACACTATAAGGCCATCGACCACGTCATCGACGTAGATCCAATCAACCGGCCGGACGCCGCTGCTCAGCTTGGCACGCTCGCCGCGCAAAAAGGTGGTGATAACGTAGGGGACCAGCTTCGTGAGGTCCGCCTGCGCCGGGCCGTAAACCATGGCGATCTTCGCGATGACGACCTCGGTCTGATACAGCGCCTCGAACATCCGAGCATACGCCGACGTAGCCCCTTTTGCCGCGGCATAGGGCGAGGAAGGTATGTGATCGGGGTTATGCGGCTCTTCAACGGAGCCCGCGAACACGATCCGGCCGGCGCCGCTTTCAGCGGTGACCAGGAGCAGATTGAATGCGGTGAGGAAGTTGTTTTGCAGGATCGGCAGCACCATTTCGAAACTGCGCGAACCCGTCACCAGACCAGCGAGGTGATAGGTCGTGTCAGGCCGGACAGTCCGGATCAGTTCTCGCGTTGCCTGCAGATCGACCAGATTGACGTTCCACCAACAGATAGCGGTGGCGCGTCGGGCATTGCTGACATCTCCGCCAATCGATTTCCACCAGGCCGGTACGTCGGCCGGTGGCTGGCGCGAGACCGCGTGTAATTCGACGCCCAAGCCCGTGAGCCTCTTGCAAAGCTGGGATCCAATGAAGCCTCGTGCGCCAGTCACCAATACCTTTTCCATAGCCGCATCCTAATGGCAGAAATTGCTATGGCGCATCAGGTCGGACGATGAACACGGCGAATTGCCGTAGACACCCCGGCGGCCGATCGCCACAAGTCAAAGAGCTCGGCACGAAGCTCGGACGGATCCTGGAGATCGGCCTCGATCTGCATCACGGCGTCGCCACGGGCATGCTTATCGTCGACGAGAACCGATCGCTGAGCCCCGACATTCTTGCTAAGGCGGATGGCGCTTACGCAGGACTCCATGCCCGCGAATTCTGTCCAAGTCAGACCACTTGAACCGTCAGCGCTGAACACGGGCTCAATTGTGCCGAGCCCCGCCTTCGTTTCGCTCAGACGGCAAATCCGACCGTTCTCTCGATCGCACCGGATCCATTCACGGTTCTCGTAGCACTTGTCGGAGGTGACGGTGAGTACCGCGCGGACCGAATCCATCTGCCGACCGGCCTGCAACAGATGCGCCGTTCCCATGACATTTGCGCGATAGGTCTCGGATGGATTGGCATGGGAATAGGGTAGCAATGGTTGTGCCGCGATGTGGGTAACGATATCGGGCGCAGCGCTACGAAGCGTGCCGACCAAATGATTGCAGTTGGTCACGTCGCCCAGAATCGGCCCCATGCCGGCCAGGCGAGCGATTTCAAAAAGGCTGGGCGTCGCGGATGGCGGCGTCAGCGCGTACCCGGTCACCGTGACGTCGAGACGTTGCAGCCAAAGCGCGAGCCTTGAGCCTTTGAAATCCGCGTACCCTATGAGAAAGATGCGCATGCTCGCCTGGAAGCTGCTCATTTTTCCCACACCTTCCACGGAGCGTTGCCCTCAATCCAGAGCGCTTCGAGGAACGTCTTGTCACGCAGAGTATCCATGGGCTGCCAGAAGCCGTGGTGCTGGTAAGCCGAAAGCTGTTGCTGCTCGGCCAAGGTCGTGAGCGGCTCGTGCTCCCAAACAGTGGAGTCATCCACCAGCAGGTCAAATACTTTCGGGGAGAGCACGAAGAAGCCACCATTGATCATTTCCCCATCACCCCAAGGTTTTTCCTTGAAGCTGGCAACACGGTGATCACTACAAATTTTGAAGGCGCCGAAACGGCTAGGCGGATAGGTCGCGGTTAGAGTGGCGAGCGTACCCTGGCGACGGTGGAAGGCGATCGATGCGGATATGTCGATGTCTCCCACACCATCGCCATAGGTCAAGCAGAAGGCGTCCTCATCCGTCAGGTAATTAGCAACTCGCTTGAGCCGACCACCCGTCATGGTCTTCTCGCCGGTATCGACGAGCGTCACCTTCCAAGGTTCGGCATGATGCTGGTGGACTTGCATACGGTTTTTCGTCATGTCGACGGTGACATCCGACACGTGCAGGAAGTAGTTGGCGATGTATTCCTTGATCAGATAACCCTTATAGCCACAGCAGATCACGAAATCGTTGATGCCATAGTGCGAGTAGATTTTGAGGATGTGCCACAGAATCGGCTTGCCGCCGATCTCGATCATGGGCTTGGGCCGAAGGTGGGTTTCCTCGGAGATTCGGGATCCGAGGCCGCCCGCGAGGATCACAGCTTTCACTACTGGCTCCACTTCCGGCCATCCGGCCGTTGTCGCCCGAGTTCACGGCAGGATTGCTCCGCCAGCGCGACGGGGCGTACGGGCTTGAACAGAAACTGCCGAGCATGTGGAGACCTCCCGTCGAGGACGGGGAGATCGAACGTAGCGGCGGCGACGTAGTTCGCCTGCCCAGCTCCAAAGGAAGCCATGACATCGTTGTCCAACTCGTTGATGAGGTCTCGAAACGGAAGAAGGCCAGCATCGGGGGCTGAGGTGTCGTTCATGTATGGCTCCTGCCTGTTTCCTTCATTCCAATTCGCAGGCCCGGGGATAAATGCGCTGCGCAGGCCGACAACGCGTCCAGTCGGTAGCCGCCCTCCTGTACGATGCAGATCGGCTTGCCGATCGCGGCCAATGCCAAGCCGATTTCTCGGTAGACGTCTGGCGGAAGCGTCCAGCCGCCATGCGGATCACCGATTGCTCAAAGCTTGTCTCGCTTGCTGCCATCTTCATTCCCTGCTGCGAACGATCTAATCCAATCTAAGAGAGGACTAAGTGCGCCTAAATGCGGCGGCGTGACAGAATACTGACGTGGATGCTCTGCTTCCGTTGAATCTTCTTTGGCCAAGCTCTGCCTCATTCGGGCGGCTCACGAGTTGATCTGGCTGAGACCTGCCACGATTGAGTCCACGATGTGCTCGCCTACGTCGGCGAATTGGAATCATGAGATGCTCAGTCCAGAGGGCGGACGATTGACAGGCCAATGCGCGAGGCCTTTGGGCCTGCGGCTGCGATCACACTGAACAGTCCATCATGCTATCTCCAAGAGAAATTATACTGGATCGAGCCTGCGCACGCGGCATTTCTGCGACCGGCGAATCGGCGCATCAAGTTCGTTTGCGAGAGCGGACCCTTGGTTGATGTTATATGCCGAAGTCTTTGCATGTGATGCTCGCGCCACGTGGTGTTCGATCGGCCCAACGTTCACCAATAATTGCCGTGTCTTTCATTTGGATCAATCACTAGCGTTGGTAGTTGACGGCAGCGACGCATTAATCGCGTCGGCTGATGGCCGACATGCGCACTGTGCCGACCTGACGCTGTGAAGAGGACCAGAGGTCATCATGCCATGCGAGCCCGACGGGAGCGGGTGGTTCTCCAGGCGTGCCGTGATGCTCTACGACCGACGGGCCTTGCTGGGCGGACCCGAGATGTGGTCTGCGACCCGGCCTGTTCCCCGCAATAACGTGCCGGCGATCTTCTTCCCCGCGGCTGCGCCGCTCCTCGCGCAGCAACAAGATCGCCGCACGCCGTCCTCCGCATGCGCGGCGGCCTGACGGTGCGGGTCGGCCGTCCCGGGGCTCAAGATCGCCACAAGGCCGCGATGGTCGCAGGCTTTCACAGCACAGGAGATCCACCATGTCCCAGATCGGTTCGTTCACCCGCAGCAACGATGGCACCTACACCGGCATCATCAAGACGCTTGCGATCAACGCCAAGGCGCGCCTCGTCCCCAGCGAGCCCGCCTCCACCAGCGACAAGGCGCCAGACCTGCGCGTGATCGTCTCCGGGGTCGAGATCGGTGCCGCCTGGCGCCGGACCTCGAAGGACAACCGCACCTACTACTCGGTTAACCTCGACGATCCGTCCCTCACCGCGCCCGTCTACGCCAACCTCTTCGAAGGCGACGATGGCGAGTTTGCG
>NZ_JAHEAG010000044.1 GCF_018596315.1 Bradyrhizobium sp. SRL28
TCAGCGCAATTTCTGATTGTCGAACTGGAAAAGGCTCGTGTGCACACCTGACGGGTCCGCTCCGTGGCATGCCGAGAAATGGAAAGGGTAGGCTAATTCCGAGGCTCAGCTGACATGAGTCCTCCAGAAGCTACCGAGTCGTCTGTTGACCTCTATCGGTGCGCGACAGCAGCAAAACTGGGCGTCAGGCAACTCTTGTGGCGAAATTCCAGCCTCTCTGCTGCATTTCTCAGTAGATTCCGGTCAAATAGAAAAATGCGATGGCAACGAACACCGCCGCAGTTTTTGTCAACGTGATGACGAACACATCCTTATAGGCTTGCCTGTGGGTCAAGCCCGTAACAGCAAGCAGCGTGATGACGGCTCCATTGTGAGGCAATGTATCCATGCCGCCGCTCGCCATGGCCGCGATACGATGAAAGACTTCAAGCGGGATGTTTGCCTCCTTTGCGGCTGCAATGAATTCATTGGACATCGCGGCAAGGGCAATGCTCATGCCGCCGGAAGCCGAGCCCGTGATGCCGGCGAGCACCGTCACGGTGACGGCTTCATTGACAAGCGGATTGGGGATCGCCCTGAGCGCAGCGGAAACCGCCGCAAAGCCCGGCAACAGCGCAATCACTCCACCGAATCCATATTCGGACGCGGTATTGAGCGACGCAAGCAAAGCCCCGGCAACGGCTGCCTTGCTGCCATCCGCGAATTTTGCAAGCACCGGACGCCAGGCAAAGACGAACACCATCACTATACCAAGGAGCAGAGCGCCCTCGACTGCCCATATGGCTGCCACCGGACCAATCTGCGTAACGATCGAATGACCGCCGAGTGTGACTTCGTGCTTCGCGCCGTAAGCCCGAGGCACCAGATGCGTTAGTATAAAGTTCGCGACACCCACCACGACCAGCGGCGCGATGGCGATCCACGGGTTAGGCAATGCCTTCTCTTCGAATGGCTCCGGCTCGTTGAGAAGCTCCGTACCGTAGCCTTCTCCGCGCTTCTGCGCCGCCCGTCGGCGGTTCTCGATATAGGCAAGACCGACCCCAAAAACGAAAACGCTGCCGACGAGCCCTAGCACCGGGGCGGCCCACGTCGTCGTATTGAAGAACGTCGTAGGAATGATGTTCTGAATTTGCGGGGTTCCCGGCAAGGCGTCCATCGTGAAGCTGAACGCACCGAGCGCAATCGTGCAGGGGATGAGCCGCTTTGGAATATCCCCCTGCCGGAACATTTCGGCCGCAAACGGATAGACCGCGAACACGACGACGAATAGCGACACGCCGCCATAGGTCAAGATTGCGCAGACGACGATAATAGATAGTACAGCGCGCTCCCGGCCGAGCACGCCGATCACGGCGGCGACGATCGACTTCGAGAAACCCGACAGCTCGATGACTTTGCCGAAGACAGCGCCCAGCATGAAAACGGGGAAATAATTCTTCACGAAGCCGACCATCTTCTCCATGAAGACGCTGGAGAATAGCGGTGGAACGAGCGAGGGATCGGTCAGCAATACCGCGCCAAGCGCGGCAATCGGAGCGAACAGGATCACACTGTAGCCGCGGTAGGCGACAAACATCAGAAAGATAAGAGCGCCCAACACGATCAAGAGATCCATAGCCACACTCCCTTTCAAATAGCGAGCCAGTGGATGCAGGCACCTCAAGCAGTTGATGTGAGCATCATCATCCGTTCGCGCTCAAGCTCGCTGATGACCTTGGCGTGATGTGTCACCGCCTCGCTCAGCAAGTCACGAACCGAGATAACGTCGATCGCGGTGCCGTTATCGACCACCGGCAGGTGACGAATGCGGTGCGTGTGCATCAGCCTCAGGCAGTCGGCAAACGTATGGGCCAGATCAGCTTTGATAACGTCTCGGACCATGACGTCCGCTACGGGGGTGGCTTCAGGGGATTTCCCCGCCAGCACCAGTCGCCGCACGCAATCGCGTTCGGAAAGAACGCCGACGATCGCTCCGCGCTCTATGACGACGAGAAATCCGATGTTCTTCTCAGCCATGAGGCGCACTGCCGTAAGCATGTTATCCCCGGGACCGACTGTCCACAGCGCTTGTGATTTGGCGGCAAGGATCTGCTTCAACGATCGATAGGCGAGAATTTCTTCCGGACGTCTGAGTGGATGATCCATGGCGCCTCTCTTCCCGGGTGCGAAATGGGCGGAGTGAGCTGACATTCCCTGTCTTAGTGGATAAAGGACGCACCACATTACTAATCTTGGAGCCCTGCTGCCGCCTTTCGGAATAGAGCTTTGGCCAGCATGCTGAGCAATGAGTTAGAGGGGGTACGCCGATCTCTATTGATCCATGTCAAGCCGTCTGCACAGTGCGCACTGCAACAACAGCGTGTTCTAGGCGATCGCGATGCTCAGCGCGCAACGTGATCGGACTGGTTCGCAGCTAGCATCACAGCGGCCGATCACCAATTCAGTAGTAGGAGATTCACATGGATCGCTCGTCATCCCTAGTTGGCTCAGCGTATCTTGAAAGCCTCATGCGAGCCGGCCAGCTAACAATGAAGCAATTTGACGATGCACTCGCCAGCACAATGGGAGCCAGTGGAAACTATCCAACGCCGGGGCGTTCGGGTAACGGTCGTGTCAGCGATAGCCGACGGCCCGCTAATGCTCGGAATCCCGCCAGGCGATCTCCGGACGATGGCTGCGGCAATGCCGGACTGCCGGTTCGTGGTTATGCCCAGTATCGGGCATTCGATGAATTCTCGAACTGCCGGCGCCGGCTATTTCGGGGCCTCGTTCGGGGGCTTCCAAAGTAGTCGATCGGATTCGTTCTTCAAATGGAGGAGTTAGTGATGTCAGACGCCAACCTTTCCGCCGATAAAGTCCGCACGATGCTGGCTGAGGCCAACGAGCGCCTTCGAAGCGCCAGCGCGGAGTACTTTGGCCTGCTCGAGAAAGGCCTGAGTTCCTCGCCGCTGCCGATCGCCGACCAGGCGAAGCAGTTCTGCGGCTACATGCAGCGCAATGTCACCGCGACATTCGATCTCGGCGATAAGCTGATTCAAGCCAAGGACATGCAGGACGCGGCCAAGATTCAGTCTGAATTTCTCCAGGACCAGATGCGCTCGCTGACCGACCATGCAAGGAGCATGGGTGAGTCTGCCATGAAGGCTGCGACAAGCGTCTTCACCCCAAAGAGTTGAAGGCAGCTGCAGGCTCGGCCGGCCGGAGCGTTCGATGACGCTCTGCCGTCCGATCAGTGTGGGATGGTTATGGCGCTTCAATTCCTGGTCGGCTTCGTCGTCAGCTTGATCAACATTATGATCCATGCGCTTGTGACAGTCGGGGCGATCGGCATTGCCCGCTCCGCGGGGTTGCGGCTCCGCGAGCGGCCGAGAATGCACTTGATAGCCGTGATGGTCGGAACCGCGGCGGCCCTGATGGTAGCGCACACGCTGGAGGTCCTTGTTTGGGCGCTAACCTATGGGCTCGTCGGCGCGGCGCCTGCCGACAGCGACCTGCTCTATTTCGCCTTCGTAAATTACACCACACTTGGTTACGGAGATATCACGCCTGTGCAAGCGTGGCGACTGACCGGGCCAATGACCGCAATGAACGGTATACTCATGTTCGGCTGGTCAACCCGCCGTTCTGTTCGAGGTTCTCCGCAGGACGCTCGAGCGCTTCGCGGCGGTCGGCGCTCCCGGGTTCAGTTCTGCAGATCGAGGTCAGCGAGCTGCCGCCGGTCCAGAAGGATGATCTGGCGCTGATTTCTGCCGATGAATCCGATGATGTCGAGTTCATGCAGCCGCGACAACGCGCGAGACACGGTTTCCAGTGTCAGGCCCAGATAGTCGGCGATGTCGCGTCGTGACATCGGCAGTGGCATGACGCCGGCCGCCGTAAGCCGTCGATCCATCTCGATCAGGAAGGCGGCGACCCGTTCCAGCGAAGTCTTGCGGCCAAGCAGGAGCATGTGGTTTTCCGCGTGCTGCAGATTGTCGGTGGTCATGCTGAGCAGGTTTCGTGAGACCAGGGCATCGCACTCAGCCACCATCTCGAGGCTACGGCGCCTGATCAGGCGAACCGTGGTGGTCACGATCGCCTCCGCCGTAAACCGATGCTCGCTTCCGTTTTCCAGACCGAAGATGTCGCCGGCAAGATGAAACGCACCAATCTGCCGACGGCCGTCCGAAAGCAGCTTGTAGCTTCGCACCGCTCCGTTCTTCACCTGATAGACATAGTCCGCCGGCTCTTTTTCGCCGTAGATTTCGGTACCTTTCTTGTAGGTAAATTCGTTTAAGCTAACCTTCGGATTTGACTCGCTTGCTATTCCGAGTTCGCCGAGAGAGGTGGGGCGGGGGGCCGGATCAGTCGTGATGCGGACAAACATGGCCAACTCCTGAACGCTAACTGGTTGTTGCCGGTAGTCTGCCTCTAGGAAATGTTTCGTCGGAAGGAATGGCCCGCTCGCAATAGTTGATCTTCTAACGAAGGCATTATTTTTGACTATTGGCTGAAGGGTCATTGTACCAAGGTACAGGTCTGTAATACCCTGCCAGAAAGGCACGGATACCTGTCCTAACCCACGGATTTGGATGTATTGATAGAGTCGTGGGCAAGTAATGTTTCGACGGACTCGATTAGTTGTCGCCTCAAGGATGCACAGTCTGTGTGGAGGTGATGCGATGCTGCCCAGTGACCTCACTTGATCTGGCAAGTGAGACGTCAACGGTTTTGATTGACGGCTAGGAGGGGAAATGCCTGGCCTTGTGTACGTGGTTGACGACGATGCTTCGTTTCGGACGGCGATCGAACGCCGGCTGAAAGTTGCCGGTTATGAAGTCGAAACCTATTCTTCGGCCCAACTATTGCTGGATCGTGTGCCGGCCGCTGAACGACCGGGATGCATCCTGCTGGACGTGCAAATGCCTGGACTGACCGGGCTGGAATTGCAAAGCCGTCTTATCGAACTTGGATCGATCCTGCCGATCGTCTTTGTTACGGGCCATGCCGATACTCCGACGACGGTCCGGGCCATCAAGGCGGGCGCCGAGGATTTCTTGACCAAGCCGGCATCATCAGAACAGCTGATCGCGGCTATCGAGCGCGCCCTGGCACGATACGAGGCTCTACGTAGTCAACGGGCCAAACTCGATTTGATTCTCTCTCATTTGGCGAGACTGACGCCGCGTGAGCGCCAGGTCTTCGATCTGATTGTGCGTGGCAAGATCAACAAGCAAATTGCCACGGAATTGGGAACGACCGAGCGCACGGTGAAAGCACATCGCCATGAAGTGATGGAGAAGATGCAGGTACACTCGCTCGCGGAATTGGTTTCGAGTGCGGAACGGCTCGGTCTTCTCGATCGTCGCGCCAATTAGAGAAGCTAATCGGCAGTTTGTCTCACGAGTAGGGTTCCCGTCGTGAGATCCTGTACAAAAGGACAATATGAAAACTCGCTGACAGGGTGTCTAAGGCAATGAGCATGAAGCGTTGGTTAGTCGGCTAATGCGGGTCTTCAGACTGGCGAAAATGGCCGCAGCGCGATGGCGCAGTAACCGACGATTTGAGAACCCGAAGGCCGCTCATCTTGCGCACACCCAAATCAATCCTTGTCGTGGACGATAATTCGTCGATGCGCAAATGCATCAAGCGGCTCTTGAGTGAGCATGGGTTCAACGTACTATTGTTCGATTCGGGTGCTACGCTGCTCCGTCATGCAGATTTCGATGGCGCCTTTTGCGTCATCATTGACATCAACCTGCTTGACCAATCCGGCATAGAGTTGCGGCGCCAGCTCGCCGATAAAGGCGTCCGACTGCCGGTAATTTTTATCACCGGCAATGACAGCGATGCGAACCGCTCAGCCGCAATCGAGGCGGGATGTATCGCCTACCTACCCAAGCCATTCGCGGCCCGATCGCTTATCGAAGCGGTCGACAGAGCTCTTGTGGAAATATTCTAGCGCGATCGGTCTCCTCATTCATCAATGTCCTGCTCGAACGTCTGTACCGGCGCGCCCTTGTTGATGGAGGCGAAATGTGTAAGGGGAAGCGACGTCGTGAGTGCCAACAGGTTTGAATCGACGAATTCCAGCCGAAGCGCCTGTCCCGAAGCCAATTCCTGGATCATCTTGGGGGCGGCCACGCTCCCCGCGATGCAGGTGTTGGTGAGACACCAGGTATAAGGCACGTGATAGGGCGCCCCTTGGTCGACGGTAAGCCTGACCGGCTTTTGTAAGTACATGCCGACGGGGGAGAATATCTGCAGCCGTGCGCTGCCGTCGCCCTCCCGCTCGATGATATCCAGACGGACTGCCATTTGACCGGTTGAAAACTTGCCGGTGATCGATGTCCGGCAATGCTTCTGAGCGCCGCCCGGCTTGAAGCAGAGCTTGCGCCAGTCTCCATAAGTGACGTCCTCTACCTCTCGCTGCCCACGGATCGCAATTTCGGTCTGTTGCGACATGGCAGGCCGGCTGGATGCAACGCTTGCGGCCATCGCCAGGAGGAGGGCCGCAAAGAAGAGCGTTGCGCAATCGCGTTCTGGCCGCCTCTCGGTGCGATGTGAGCATGTCACGGTTACGCCTCCGGCTTTGGTTACTCGTCATCGCTGTTCGTCAAGAAACTTCGCCACCAGCGGCGACCAGATCGGGATGGCATCGGGAGAGCCGATAAAGAAATGCCCCTCGTTGCCGAACGGCGGCACCAAATGGTATTCGGCTGTTCCGCCTGCTGCCGTAAACGCTTCGTGCATGCGTTTCGACAGAGCAGGGGCGAAGAAGGTGTCGTTCTCGATATAGATCCAGAGCATCGGCACGCGCGACGTGCGGCCGAACTCACTGGTCGCTTCCACTAGCTTGTCTGGCGCGCAATTGTTGTTCGGTTTGCCGTCGACGCGACCGCCACGGCCGGCGGCAAAGATGATGATCGCCTTGACTTGAGGCGGGTTCAAACTTGAAAGCGCGATCGAGGCCCATCCGCCGGCGGATTGCCCGACGACGATGACATCTTTCGGCACGATGCGCTTTTCGTCGGTCATGTAGTCGATGATCCAGAGATTGACTTGCGCGACCGCAAGGCCGGGAGCGCGAAAATTGGGATTGCTGCATTTTCCTACTTTCGAGAAGAACGGGCCGTAGAGTCCATGCTCGGGTATGTCGATGGCCGATGCGCCGTACCCAGTGCCGACGGGAGCCACGACAAGATAGCCGCGTTTGGCGAACCACTTGGCAGCGTCGCGGAATTCGACGAGCGGAAAGAAGCTGCGGTCGGTCGGGTTGAGTGAAACGCCATGGTTCATGATCACGAGCGGGAAAGGCCCGTCGCCGACCGGCCGCACGAGGTAGGCGAACATCGGGAGCGGCAGCGGCAGCGCCCAGATTTCTTCCTGGATAAGGCGCGACGTGGCCTGATCGCCCGCCCGCGATGGCGTGATCAGATTTGCGAAAAACAGCAGTAACGTAGCGGCTAGGGCCCGGAAGCGCTGCTGGCACATGCCGTGACTCCTCGATGTATCCCGGGGCTCACCGCTCGATCGCGCGTCAATTTGATTCCCGGGAACCCGTCGAAAGCTTGATCCAGATCAATCCGCGGTGGGCTCGAGACATCGCCTATGGCCGTCCAGGGCCCGCGACAGCCTGCGTCGTGACATGAGTTCTCTGGATATTGCCGCCAGTGGCACTGCTGATCGTCCTGTTTCGCTACGAGATACGACCCGGCGAGGATCGCCTATGAAGTCACGCTCGTTTCAGCGAACGGGCTGGACACGGAGTTTTCCTCCGTTGACCTGGCTTGGCGAATATGAGCCGTCCTGGTTGCGCCATGATGCGATCGCGGGCGTGACGCTCGCCGCCTATGCTATCCCGGTGTCACTGGCCTATGCGGGCCTTGCCGGGCTGCCGCCTCAGGTCGGCATTTACGGCTATATGCTTGGCGGCTTGGGCTATGCACTCCTTGGGTCGTCGCGTCAGCTTGCGGTCGGCCCGACCTCCGCAATCTCGCTCATGATCGCCGGGAGCGTCGGGGCGCTCGCCGGAGGGGATGCGATACGCTTCGCACAGATCGCGAGCCTTTCGGCATTCGCGGTGGCGGTGCTTTGCCTGATCGCCTGGCTCTTCAAGCTCAGCATTCTCGTCCGTCTGGTCAGCGACAGCATCCTCGTCGGCTTCAAGGCAGGGGCCGGCCTCACAATCATAATGAGTCAGTTACCGAGCCTGTTCGGCGTGGCCGGTGGCGGCCACAACTTCTTCGACCGGGCAATCCGGCTTGCGGCTCAGGTCGGCGATACCAACCTGCTCGTATTGGGAATCGGAGTCGCGGCGATCCTGCTCTTGCTCGTCGGTGAACGGTTTCTATCGGGCAGGCCGGTCGGACTCGCTGTGGTGGCGCTGTCGATCCTCATGGCAACCTTGTTCGGCCTGCCGGCATTGGGCGTACCCGTTACCGGGAACATTCCGGAGGGATTGCCGGCTTTCGAGGTGCCTACTTTCGGGATGCTGGAATTCCATGAGTTATTTCCAATAGCGGCCGGATGTGTGCTGCTGGCCTATATAGAAGGTGTTTCGGCGGCCCGGAGTTTTGCAGCCAAGCATGGATATAGCCTCGATGTCCGGCAGGAATTTCTGGGGCTTGGGGCCGCAAATCTCGCAGTTGCGTTTGGCCATGGCTATCCGGTGGCCGGCGGGTTGTCGCAGTCCGCGGTCAATGACGGGGCGGGAGCGCGCACGTCCCTGGCATTGGTGGTTTGCTCGTTTGCCCTCGCGCTCTGCCTGCTCTTCTTTACGGGGTTGCTGACCAACCTTCCCAAGGCAGTGTTGGCTGGTATTGTCTTTGTTGCCGTTTACAAGCTGGTCGACATTCGCGCGCTGCTTCGCATGTGGAGGGTAAGCCGCATCGACTTCTATGCGGCGGTTATCGCGCTCGTGTCAGTGCTGTTGCTTGGGATCCTCCAGGGCGTCCTGCTTGCTGCCCTCGCGTCCATCTTCCTGCTGCTTGGCCGGGCATCGAATCCCAACATTGCGTTCCTCGGGCGGCTTCCTGGAACGGGCCGCTATTCCGACAGCGCCAGGCACGAGGGCGTCGAGCCGCTGGTCGGTGTCATCGCGTTCCGACCCGAAGCCTCGCTGCTCTACATCAATGCCGAGACGATTCTGGAAGCGGTCTTGAGGGCGCTACGAAAATCGCCTGACATCCGGCTGGTGGCCTGCGATCTCTCGGCATCCCCCTACATCGATCTCGCCGGGGCGCGGATGCTGCTCGATCTCCATGAAGAGCTGGCGTCGCGTCATGTAGCGCTCTGCATCGTCGGCGCCCATGCGCAGTTGCGTGACTTGCTGCGGGCAGAAGGGTTGGCGGAGAAGACGGACAGCAGCGAATGGCTCCGCACCCTCGACAGCGTGCTGGGCGAGGGCAATGCCAGGGAGCGATCAGGTCTTCGTGAGGAACGGCTGCCCGGACCGTGAAATCCCGCTGATAATCGGCGACCGACAGATATCCCTCACAGCTATTGCATTGCGAAGCGCAGCATTCGCCGCCAGCTTGGCGAGTTCGTATTGAGAGAGCGCGATCCTTGACTTGGATCAAAGGAGCGGGCGGGCAGGGGGGCACGATCCGACGAGCCATCACCTATGCCGTGTCCGGCATTCTGCTCACCGTACTTCGCCTTGCTCCTAGCCCAATAGGTGGTCGTCGCATCGCGTCTCTTCAGAGGAAAAAACGTCATGAGAAAATCTGCCATAAGCGTTGCCCTGGTTGCCTTGCTCGTGGGCGTGGCTGGCATCAGTACGCCATCCCGAGCTGAAACCGGCCAGGTTGCAGTCGTCTTCACCAAGGGCGGCTTCATCATCGGAGTCGGTGGTGGCGAGGGTGTGCTGGTCCTTCGTGGCAAGCGATATCCCTTCACCGTATCGGGCATGAGCGTGGGCTTCACGATCGGCGCCTCCACCACCAAGTTTGTCGGCCGTGCGCTCAATCTGAAGGGGCCGGCTTCAATTGAAGGCTCCTATGCCGTGGTCGGAGCTGGAGGTGCCGTCGTCGGCGGAGCCGGAGGTGTGCAACTGCAAAACGCCAATGGTGTGCTCTTGCAGCTCAGCGGTCCCAGAGTCGGCGCCGAAGTGTCTGCCGCCGTCGGTGGGGTCACGATACGGTTGAAGGGTTGAAGTAAGCGGGAGGCGACGGGGCCGCGGAGTTGCGCGGCCCGATTTGCTTCAGTACCGCTCTTCGACGAACTTCATCCGGCGCAGGCTGGCCTGATCGTCGTAGCGGCCTTTGCTGGATCGCTTCGGCAGCTTGACCTTTTCTCGCGCGATCTTCTTGTACGGGATCGTTTCGAGGATATGCGAGATGACGTTGAGCCGTGCCCGTCGCTTGTCGTCGGAGCGGATCAGCCGCCACGGCGCATGCTTCGTGTCGGTTGCCTCGAACATCATGTCGCGTGCTCGCGAGTAGTCGTACCAGCGCCCGAACGACTCGGTGTCCATCGGGCTTAGCTTCCACTGTCGCAGAGGATCCTCGATGCGTGCCTTGAAACGGGCTTCCTGCTCCTCCATCCCAACCTCGAGCCACAGCTTTATGAGGATGATGCCGGCATCGACGGCGAATTTCTCGACCAACGGGCACAACTCGAGGAAACGCTTGTGTTCGGTAGGCGAGCAGAAGCCCATCACGTATTCAACGCCGGCGCGGTTGTACCAGCTACGGTCGAAGATCACGATTTCGCCGCCGGCCGGGAATTGCTCAATATAGCGCTGCAGGAACAACTGGGATTTTTGCCGGTCGGACGGCGTGGGCAGAGCGCTGACACGGAATATCCGGGGGCTCACCTTTTCGGTCAAGGCCTTGATGGTGCCGCCCTTGCCGGCGGCGTCGCGGCCTTCGAAGATGATGATCACCTTCAGCTTCTCGGCCTTCACCCATTCCTGGAGATGGCAAAGCTCGACCTGGAGCTTCCCTAGCTTTTTCTCGTAATCCTTGCGCTTCATTCCTTCCGCGGGCTCGTCGGCTGACATGCTCACCGTTCCATTGTTCAATCCATATCCGCCCGAACTGTCCTCAGTCTCCCCAGGCAATGGTGATGGCGATGTCGCCCGGAACGCCTCCCGGGTACTCGATGACCTGATAGCTGATGCGATAGCCGCGCGGTTTCAGGTAGTCGGTCCAGAGCTGGAATATTTCCTTCGGAATTCCGGTCAGCGTATTTTCCCAGCCTTTCTCTTGCTGGATGATGGCGCGGCCCTTGTCGGAGCACAGCGAGTTGGGGAACCGATAGACCTGCACTTCCGTCATTCCGTTTCGCACCGCCCGCTGGATGACGGTCGAAGCGAGCTGGATCTTCTCCTCCTCGGATTTGCCTGACGGACGGTTGAGCCGGTCGATCAGCGCACGTTTCTCAGCTTCAGCGGCCGCGGCCAGGCGCGCATATTGTTCTGCCTTTTCGGCCTCCTTGAGGGCCGCCTCTTTCTGGATCTGCTTCGCAGTGGGAATGAGATTATCGATGCTGCCAGGCATGACTGGTGGCTCCTGAGTGGTGGTTCTGCGTCTGCGTTGCCGGGAGGCTAGGTGGCGGCGACGTCGTTCCCTTGATCCAAATCAAACAATCCGCATCGGGGGTAAGCATGCAGGGCGTGGAGGCCTACGGTCGGGTCACGACGCCCTGTTGACGTCATCGTCCGACCCGGCTGAGGCGGTTGGCTGCGGTGTCGCTGGCACTGGAAATGTGCTGGAATGCAGCCCGTTCGAACTGCCGGGGTCAGTGGATGAGCGGACACGTCCCGACCGCAGCGATCAACCCGGGCTGGCCAGTCCTGGTCGCCCGTCTCTGCGTCTGCCTGGTGGTCCTGGCGACCCTACTGCCCGGACCGGCAAGCGGCGAGCCGCGCGGTGAACCCAAACGCGTGCTGATGCTGCACTCGTTCGGGCGCGACTTCCTGCCGTGGAGCGCATATGCCCGCACCATCCGAACCGAGCTCGAGCAACAGTCGCCGTGGCCCCTGGAGCTTCAGGAACACAATTTACTGTCGGCACGGTTTGACAACCCGGGACCGGAAGCTCCGTTTGTCGACTATCTACGGTCGCTTTACTCTGGCCGTCCGCCGGACATCGTGGTGAGCGTTGGCGCACCTGCGGCCCGGTTTGTTCAGAAATACCGCGCGGAGCTTTTCCCCAAAACACCCATGGTGCTGACGGCGGTCGAGCAGCGGCTGGTGAACCGGACGGATTTGACGGATAGCGACACCGTCATTGCGGTTCACAACGATTTCTCGGCCTTTTTCGACAGCATTCTTCAGGTTCTGCCGGACACGCGGACGATTGCCGTGGTCATAGGCGCTTCGCCCCTGGAGAAATTTTGGCTGGAGGAGGTAAAGAGGGAAGTCAAACCCTTCGAAAACCGGGTCGCATTCGTCTGGTATGCCGACCTCTCCTTTGCGGAAATACTGAAGCGGGCGTCGGCGCTCCCGCCGCATACCGTTCTGTTCTGGGGCTTGATGTCGGTCGATGGGGCAGGTGTCCCCCATGAAGGCGATCTCGCCTTGCGCAACCTTCATGCGGTCGCCAACGCGCCGATCTTTTCCTTCCAGGAAGGCTTTTTCGGTCGAAGTACCGTTGGTGGACCGATGCATTCAATCGGCGCTTCGAGCAACAAAACTGTCAATGCCGCCATCCGCATTCTGGGTGGCGAGAAGCCAGCCGATATCAAGGTGCAGCCGATCGGATTTGCATCACCGAAGTACGACTGGCGGGAGATGCAGCGCTGGGGCATCAACGAGAGCAACCTGCCCCCGGGGAGCGAAGTCTTGTTTCGTGAGCCAAGCATATGGGAAAGATATAGTTGGCAGATGTCGCTGATTGCGTGCGTCATCCTGATCCAGGGAGGGTTGATCGGCGGATTGCTCCACGAACGGCGCCGCCGCCGTCTCGCCGAAGTCGAATCGCGCCAACGCCTCACAGAGCTTGCACACCTCAACCGCTATTCGGCCGTCGGCGAACTGACAACCTCTATCGCGCATGAGTTAAATCAGCCACTCGGCTCAATTCTTACCAACGCCGAAACGGCCGAGCTCATGCTGAAGGGCGCTTCACCGAATCTCGAAGAACTCGGGGAAATCCTCGCTGACATCAGGCGTGACGACCAGCGCGCCAGCGAAGTGATACGCCGGCTGCGCAGCGTGCTGAAGAAAACACCTTTTGAGATGAAACATATCGACTTGAACGAGACGGTACGGCAAGCGATCGGATTCGTCGCAGCCGTGGCCCACGGGCGCGGCATCGCACTGAAGTACGGCACGACCGCGGCCGATCTGAACGTCAAGGGCGATGCTGTTCAGCTGCAACAAGTTGTTCTGAATCTGATTATCAACGCGATGGATGCGATATCCGATGCGGAGGCAAAGGAGCGCGAAGTCAGCGTAACAACGAACCTTTCAGGCGCCAGTGCGGAAATCAGGATTAGCGACACCGGCCCCGGTATTGCGACCGGCGATCTCAAGAGCGTCTTCGATCCTTTTTTTTCGACAAAACCGCAGGGTATGGGCATGGGACTTGCGATCGTCCGCACCATCGTCGAAGCGCACCACGGACAGGTTTCTGCGGCCAATCAGTCATCCGGCGGCGCGCTTTTCACGATCAGGCTTCCGATTCCCCGCGGTCGACCAATTTCGGCCTGATACACGCGGCCACGCTGCTCTTGCGCCGCAGCAATGCGGTGCCGTTGGTTTCCTTGATCTTTGTCAAAGAACGACCTGGCCTCGGTCCGATGCTTGCCGCGATGAGCCCAAGGAGGGTGTGATGTTCCGCTGCGGCAAGACCTTGTTCGCGCTCGCGCTGGTGATGGCGATCCCGGTCGCCGTCGCGGCCCAAACGGCCGACAATCCGCCTGCTCCCCCCAGTAGTCCGGCACAACCGGCGAGCCAACCGCCGCCGAGTGCAGAGCTATTGAAGCCCGAGCAGCTGGAGGCGCTGGTTGCGCCGATTGCGCTCTATCCCGACGAATTGCTCGCGAATGTGCTGGCAGCGTCGACCTATCCGCTCGAGGTGGTGCAGGCCGATCGCTGGCTGAAAGCAAACAAGACCTTGAAGGGCGATGCGTTGAAGAAGGAGGTCGAGAAGCAGTCCTGGGACAACAGCGTCAAGGCGCTCGCCAGCACCGCAGATGTCGTAACGATGATGAGCGACAAGGTCGACTGGACCAAGAGCCTCGGCGATGCCGTGCTCGCGCAGCAGCCGGACGTGATGGACGCGATCCAGCGCCTGCGTTCCAAGGCTTATGACAACAAGAAGCTGGTCACCACCAAGCAGCAGAAGGTCAGCGTTCAGACACAGGAAAACAAGCAGGCAATCGTCATCGAGCAGGCCGATCCCAATACGATGTACGTGCCGTACTACGATCCGGCGACCGTTTATGGAGCCTGGCCTTACGCGGAATATCCACCCTATTACTTCGGCTACCCGTCCTATATCGGCGCCGGGGTGATCGCGGCGGGTCTCGCCTTCGGTACCGCCTGGGCGATCGGGCGCTGGGGCAATTACTGGGGCGGTGGATTCAACTGGGGCAATCGCAACGTCTATGTCAACCACTTCAACAGGACGACCAACATCGGGAATACCTGGCAGCACAATCCCGCGCATCGTCAGGGCGTTCGATACAACAACGTCAACGTTCAGCAGCGCTTCGGCAACAACAACCTGAAGGCCGGCGCCTCCAATCGGATGGATTTCCGTGGCCGCGACGGGCAGCAGGTGCTTCGTCCCGGACAGGATCGACCGGGCGTTGCCGATCGCGCTGGCGATCGTGCAGGTGATCGCGTCGGCGATCGGGCAGGGGACCGCGGTGGCGATCGTGTCGGGGATCGTGGCGGCGATCGGCCGAGCACGGCGGATCGTGCCAAAGGCGGTGGCGATCGCGCCAAAGCCGGCGGCGGAGATCGCGGCAAGGCAGGCGCCAAGGGTGGCGGTGATCGCGCGAAGGCCGCCAATCGTGGCGGCAGCGCCGCGCGCGGTAGCGGTAGTCGCGGTTCCGCCATGAACGTGTCGTCGGGCAGGGCTGCTGCTGCGCAATCGGCCCGCGGCCGGGCAAGCATGGCGAGCATGGGTCCGCGCGGCGGAGGTGCTCCGAGTTTCGCCGGACGTGGTGGAGGCGGTGCGGCATTTGCCGGTGGAGGAGGTGGCTTCCGCGGCGGCGGAGGTGGCGGCGGCTTCCGTGGTGGTGGCGGCGGCGGACGGCGCTCCGACATCGAACTGAAGCATGATGTTGTCCTGCTCGGTCATCTCGTCAACGGTCTCGGCTACTACCGCTTCAGCTATCTCGGCAGCAGCAAGCCCTATGTCGGCGTGATCGCGCAGGAAGTGCAGAGCCTGGTGCCGGAAGCCGTGACCCGCGGTCGCGACGGGTATCTCCGGGTTTATTACGAACAGTTGGGATTGAAGCTCCGCACCTACAGCGACTGGCTTGCCGGCGGCGCAAAGATCCCCACGCGACCGGAGATCTTGCCATGATCATGCTCAATTCGCTCCGTCGCACGGCTTCGGTGGGCCTCGGTGCAATCGTGGCAGTGGCGCTGCTGACCACGGCGTCCCAGGCGCAGCAGGCCTATCCCTCGCCGGAGGACGCTGCGGCGGCGCTGGCTGCCGCGGTCAAGACCGGGACGAGGAGCACCATTCTAAAGGTCCTCGGCAAGGATGCCGCGGACATCATCGAGTCCGGCGATGACGTTGCCGATGCCGAAATGCGCCAGCGTTTCCTGTCCGCCTATGACGCCAAACATTCCATCAAGGCCGAGGAAAACAAGAAGGCCACGCTCATCCTCGGCGCGGACGATTTTCCGTTCCCGATTCCGCTGGTGAACAACAGGACTGGCTGGGAGTTCGACCCGGCTGCCGGGCGTCTCGAGATTCTGTATCGTCGCATCGGACGCAATGAACTGGACGCTGTTCAAACCTCGCTGGCTTATGTCGATGCCCAGAACGAATACGCCGAAAAGGATCGTACTGGCGAGGGAGTGGGGACCTACGCACAACGCATCGTCAGTAGCCCGGGCAAGAAGGATGGGCTGTTCTGGCGCGACGATCGCGACCCGAGCCCGCTTGGCGAATTGGCGGCCCAAGCATCGGCCGAAGGGTACAAGGTCGGAGAGCAGGCGACGCCCTATCATGGCTATTATTATCGAATTTTGAACGGCCAGGGATCCAACGCGCCGGGCGGAGCTTTGAACTACGTCGTCAAGGGGAAGATGATCGGCGGCTTCGGGCTGATCGCATACCCCGCCGAGTACGGAAATTCCGGCGTCATGACCTTCATGGTCAATCATGCCGGTACCGTCTACCAGAAGGATCTTGGAAAGCGGACCGAGAGCATCGCCAAGCGCATTTACTCGTTCGATCCGGATCAGACCTGGAAGAAGGTCGATGTGGCGGCCCCTTGAACGCGAGGCTCCAGCGATGTCACGGATCGTTCGGCTCGCTGTGTTGGTGCTTATCGCCGCCGTTCTTCCGGCGACATCGTCGCTTGCACAGGCGCCCGGTTATGTCCGGGTCAAGTTGGTGAAAGCGGGCCTGATGGTGGGCGCCGGTGGCGGCAACGGCGTCCTGACGTATCGCGGTCGCGATTATCCATTCCGAGTATCCGGTCTCAGCCTGGGTGTGACAGCTGGAGCATCTGTCAGCCGGCTGGAAGGATGGGCGTCAGGCATCAGGCAGGTCAGCGACTTTGCCGGTACCTACAGTTCGGTCGGTGGCGGGGGCACCCTCGTTGGCGGCTTCGGAGGCGTTCAGTTAGGGAATGAGAAAGGCGTAAAGATCGCCCTGCAAGGACCTCGAGCGGGAATGGAGTTCGCCGCGAACCTCAGTGAGGTTAGGATTTCACTGAAGTGAACCTGCTCGGCTGGCGTCAGAGAGTCCAGCTCTTTCCCGGGAAGGCACTTCGGATCGCGCCTGCAGCAGAAGCGCCCAAGGTCGCGCATCCCGCAACGGCGGCGAAGATCACATTATCGCCGGCTCAAGAACTCTTGCTACCGCCAGCCCCATTACCAACGCGCCGACAATGAAGCTGCATGACGCGAACGCTTGAAGGGCGTCAAGCATTTGTCCGTGATTGAAAAACACGATCGCCTCGAAAGCGTATATTCCGGGGATCATGATCACGATCGGTGCCACCGTCACCGCGATAGGCGGTATCTTGTAGCGCTGCTCTATCATCAGAGCGACGGTCCCAATAGAAAGGGCCGCAAAGAATGCGGCTGGCGCGGGCATCATGCCGACATCGATCAGGATCAAGCGCAAGCCGTTCGCGCCCACAGCCAGAAGACCGACCCCAAGCGCCGTTCTCAGTGAGCTGTTGAACAGCATTGCGAAAGCGCAGCCCGAAATGAAACTGGCGACGCCGCGGAGCAGCAGCTTCAGCGCATAGGCGAGCTCTATCGAGGGCTGCCTTGTAACGTCGACTCCGCCGACGGCAACGACAAGGCTGAGGCCGAAAGCGACGGACAATAGGATCATCATGCCGTATGCGAACCGGCTCAGGGCGGCGAGCGTCTGGTATTGCAGCAAGTCAAACAGCGCAGCAATCAACGGAAAACCCGGGACCAGAAACAATATGGAGGCGACGAAGCCTGCCGGGTATTGCGCAAATCCGAAGCCAAGGCGGCTTCCCGCTGCCGCCAAGAGAACGAAAACGCCTGATGCCATGATCGCCGACGCCGCGGCAGCGGCGTAGTGATTCAGCCGGCGGTGTGTCAGCCACAACCTTAGCCATTGGCCGCAACCGCCACCGATGGCTGCAGCAAAGGTCTCGGGCGCTGCGGCGCCGTTGAGAAAGGCAAAGCCGCCACTTGCCAGACCCACGGCTGCGGCAATCTGCTCGATGGAATATTGATGAGCTGCAGACTCGATTTCATCAAGCTCAACCGCTATTTCGGCCGGCGTACCATCGGCGCGCACGGTTCTTGCCAACCGCTCTAGCTGCGCAATGCGCAGAACATTGATGCCTGGTGGCCCAATGTCCCGCATCGCCATGAGCCAATCGCTCCGGCGGCGAACACTTACAGTGATGCTGTCCAGCGAAACGGTCACCGACGCCGCCTTGAAACCCAGTTTCGGCGTGATCGCGTTGATCCATTTGCGTGTGCGGAAGGCGGTATTGCCCGCCTGCAGCATCAATGCGCCGAAGCGCAGCAGAACATCCAGTGCGTCGGTCGGTGGAACGGAGTTCTTCTTATCGTTATCGTCCCGTTCGGAAATTGACGTCACACGGTCTCATGCCCTCGCATTATCACGCTGGAATTGACGACGGTATGCCCGCTTTGAGTCCTGGCTCAGCGAGTGCACAGTGCCGGTAAGATCGCCGGCGGGACCATCACTTCGTTGACTTAGATCAAGGGTCGGAGTGCCGGACCTCGAATGATCGTATTCCTGCGGCACGTCCGGATCGGCCGCGGACGTCTAGGCATACACTCCGGTGGGAGAGGCATCATGAAGGCAAGCGCAGCCCTGAGGAAGGAGGCTGATGCCGGACATTCCTGGGACGGTTTTCGGCCTGGAGATTGGCTCAGCTCCATCAACGTTCGCGATTTCATCGTCCGTAACGTGACGCCCTACACAGGCGACGAAGCGTTTCTCGCCGGGCCTTCGCAGCGCACCAAAGCCGTTTGGGCGAAATTGCAGCCGTACTTCGCCGAGGAAAGAAAAAAGGGCGTGCTTGCCGTAGATGCTGCAACTCCCTCGACATTGCTTGCCCACAAAGCCGGCTATATCGATCGCGACAACGAAATCATCGTGGGTCTTCAGACCGACCAGCCTTTCAAGCGGGCGATCTTTCCCTTCGGCGGGTTGCGGATGGTCGAGGCGGGTCTCAAGGCCGCGGGCTTCGAGCCCGATCCGGCTGTCCACAAGGCTTTCACGAACTACCGAAAATCGCATAACGACGGCGTCTTCGACGCCTATACGCCCGAAATCATGAATTGCCGACGGTCCGGGATCATCACGGGCCTGCCGGATGCCTACGGCCGCGGCCGCATTATTGGGGACTACCGGCGGGTCGCTCTTTACGGGATCGATCGCCTTCTCCAGGCCAAGCGTGCCGAGCGGGAACAGACCGATGACATGTGGCCGAGCGACGACATCATTCGGCTGCGCGAAGAACTGGCCGACCAGATGCGCGCGCTCGCGGACCTGGCCTCGATGGCGAAGCTGTACGGCCACGACATATCGAAGCCCGCCAGCAATGCCCAGGAAGCATTCCAATGGACCTACTTTGCCTATCTGGGGGCGATCAAGGAGGCCAATGGGGCGGCAATGTCCATCGGCCGCATATCGAGCTTCCTGGACATTTACATCGAACGGGACCTGAAGGCGGGCGTTCTCGACGAAGGCAGAGCTCAGGAACTGTGGGATCAGCTGGTTCAGAAGCTCCGTATCGTCCGTTTCCTGCGCACGCCCGATTACGACGCGCTGTTCAGCGGAGATCCCTATTGGGCGACCGAGTGTGTCGGCGGTATGGATCTGGACGGGCGCACGCTGGTGACCAAGAGCAGCTATCGCATGCTGCACACGCTTTCAAATCTTGGCCCGGCACCCGAGCCGAACATTACGGTTCTCTGGTCCAACCATATGCCCGGAACGTTCAAGCGATACTGCGCCAAGGTCAGCCGCGATACGTCTTCCCTTCAGTACGAGAACGACGATCTGATGCGTCCGTTCTGGGGTGACGATTACGGCATTGCCTGCTGCGTTTCGGCGATGCGCCTGGGCAAGCAGATGCAGTTTTTCGGCGCCCGCGTAAACCTGGCGAAGGCGCTGCTGTACGCGATCAATGGCGGCCGCGACGAGGTCTCAGGCGAGCAGGTCGCCCCCGAAACGCTGCCGGTCGCGGGCGACTTCCTCGACTACGACGATGTGATGGCCAAGTTCGATACCACCATGGAGTGGCTGGCGCGCACATACGTCCACGCGATGAACTGCATCCACTACATGCACGACAAGTATTTCTACGAGCGTCTGGAGATGGCTCTCCACGATCGCGACATTCTCAGAACCATGGCATTCGGCATCGCCGGCCTTTCGGTGGTGGCCGACAGTCTCAGCGCGATCAAGTACGGAAAGATCCGCATCGCCCGCGATGAGAAAGGTTTGGTGGTTGACTATCAAAATGAGGGGAATAAGGCGACGCCGCAGTTCGGCAACAACGACGACCGCGTTGATCAAATCGCGTCAGACATCGTCACCAGCTTCATGGGGAAGATACGAAAACACCCCACCTACCGTAACGCGACGCACACCCAGAGCGTGCTGACCATTACTTCGAACGTGGTGTACGGCAAGGCTACGGGAAACACCCCCGATGGCCGCCGCAAGGGTGAGCCATTCGGGCCGGGCGCAAATCCGATGCACGGCCGGGACAGCCATGGCTGGCTCGCATCCTGCCTGTCCGTTGCAAAACTTCCCTACAAGGACGCGCAGGACGGCATCAGCTACACGGTCTCCGTCGCGCCGCAGAAGGCGCACCTGTCGGAAAGCCAGATGATCGAAGAAGCCGTCAAGGCCTTCGACCTCTACTTCGATCGTGGCGGATTCCACATGAACCTGAACGTGATCGACAAGGACACGCTCGAGGACGCCATGAAGAATCCGGACAAGTACCCGCAGCTTACCATTCGAGTCTCCGGCTACGCCGTCAACTTCGTTCGTCTGACGCCGGAGCAGCAGAGAGATGTGATCAGCCGTACTTTCCACGGCCAGATCTGAATCGAGGTGCACCATGTCGACGGTGCAGACACTTGAACCCGGAAGTCGTCATGACCTCCGGGTAGGGATTTCACCCGACGCGCCCGACGAAAGCCAGTTCAAGGACGAGAAGGGCGCGTTCGGATATTGCCACTCCTACGAAACCTCGTCCCGATATGACGGGCCGGGGCTGCGCGTGGTGCTGTTTGTCTCCGGTTGCCTGCTGCGCTGCACGTACTGCCACAATCCGGATACCTGGCATCTGAAGGACGGGACATACGTTTCGGCCGATCACGTGCTCCGTCGCCTGGGCGATTTCGCGCCGGCACTTCTCTCGCTTGGTGGGGGGCTCACCATTTCTGGCGGCGAGCCGATGGTTCAGCTTGCATTCACCCGGCGGATATTCGCCGGAGCGAAGGAAATGGGCCTGCACACGGCCATTCAGACCTCGGGATTTCTGGGGGATCGCGCCGACGAAAGCTACCTGTCGAACATCGATCTCATCTTGCTCGACATCAAAAGTTCGGATCCCGACACGTACCGGCGAGTGACAGCTCGCGACCTTGCGCCGACGCTGCGCTTCGCCGAGCGCCTCGCTTCGCTATCCAAGCCGGTGTGGATCCGTTTCACGCTCGTCCCCGGCGAGACCGACGACCCCGCCAACGTCGATGGCATCGCTCGATTCGTTGCGCCGATGAAGAACGTCGAGTGGGTCGAGGTGCAGCCGTTCCATCAGATGGGCGCTTTCAAGTGGAAGGCGATAGGGCTCGACTACAAGCTTATCTATACTCCGACGGCCGGCCGGGAGCTGGTGGATCGGGTGATCGGGCAGTTCCGCGCGGCAGGCTGCCGGGTGCGCTGACGACAGGCTGGGGAGACCGGACATCATGTTGGACCTTGCTCGCGAGATCATCGGAAGCCAACCGATACTGACGGCGTTTCTCGCGATCGGGTTGGGCTACCTGGTCGGTCAGATCAGTATCGGGGGATTTTCTCTCGGCGTCGGCGCCGTTCTCTTCGTCGGCCTTGCCATTGGTGCGTTCGCACCCAAAGCCCAGATCATCGGACCAATCGGGCTGACAGGACTGATCATGTTCCTGTATGGGATCGGAATCCTCTACGGCAGGCAGTTCTTCGAAGGCATGGTCGGCGCCGGGCAGAAGTATAATCTGCTGGCGCTTGTCGGATGCCTGGCCGGCTTGATCGTTGCGCTTGGGCTCGGGCACATCTTCGGCATCAAGATCGGACATACGCTCGGCATCTATGCCGGATCAATGACGAGCACCGCCACGCTCCAGGCGGCCCTCGACGTTATGAAGAACAAGGATCCGTCGATTGGCTATTCCATTGCCTATCCCTTCGGGGTGATCGGTCCGATCCTGTGCATTTACTTCATGACCCAGATCGTAAAGCCGAAATTTCCGGCCAAGGCGCAGCGGTTCCACATGGGCGAAATTTCGATCGGCGAAAGGCATGCCGGAAAGCGACTCGACGAACTGACGACGGCGCTCGGCGGTGTGCGGGTCACGATGGTTCGAAAGGGCGGACACAACGTCGTTCCTGCTGCCGATACCGTCTTGTCCGCTGGAGATGCCATTCTCGTGGTCGCGGAGGAGAATGAAGCAATTGCCAGGGCGGCCGCCACGCTCGGAAAACTGGAGCCCGGCCGCCTGGCCAGCGACCGCGCCGATCTCGACTACATCAGGGTCTTTGTCGGGAAGGCCAACGTAGTCGGAGTACCTCTTGCCAGCCTTCCCATGCCGACGGGCTATCCAACCCATTTATTGCATGTCCGCCGCTATGATGCGGACCTCGTGCCGGCGCCCGACCTGATGCTCGAATTCGGAGATCGGGTCGGGATACTGACGCCTCCGGACCGCAAGGAAGAGATCCGGCGCCATTTCGGCGACACGGTGAAGGCGGCGGCCGAATTCAGCTACGTCTCGCTCGGACTCGGAATGGTCATGGGCGTCTTGCTTGGGCTTATTCCTATTCCGATTCCTGGAGTAGGCGTCGTGACGCTCGGTATCGGAGGGGGACCGCTGATCGTCGCTCTCATCCTTGGCAAATTGCGGCGCACAGGCCCCATGCTATGGACCATGCCGTTGCCAGCGAACATCGTATTGCGAAACTTCGGACTTGCGATGTTTCTTGCTACCGTCGGCGTCAACGCGGGGCAGCCCTTTGTTCGAACCGTTGCGGAATCCGGGTTTACAATGCTCTTTATCGGGGTTGCCGTTCTTCTGACGACGGTATTCATCGTCCTGCTGGTCGGCCACTACGTTCTGAAGATCCCGTACGATGACCTAGTGGGCGTGGCATCCGGGGCGACAGGAAATCCGGCTATTCTCGTCTATTCGACCAAAATGGCGCCCACCGAGCGGCCCGACATCGGCTACGCCATGATCTTTCCTTCCATGACGATAGTGAAGGTAATCGCCACCCAGATTGTGGGTCTCCTCATGGTTGGGAGCAGCGCCGGCTAGGTGACTGGAGCCCTTGCCATGGTTCATTCATGACCAGGATCTCGCAGATCGACGATCCCAGCGAAGATCGTTCGCCGGACCATGGGCGCGCCGGAAGGTTACGCTCGTCGATGGATCAGGCACGGGAGATACGGCATGGCTGATCGGGCATCCCCGCCGCAACCACCCATCTTCAACTTGAATGCTTACAGCCCGGCCGAGATCAAGGAGGCTGTCGAGAAAGTCGGAGTCAAGAAGACGAACCTTCCCTTTCTGGCTTCATTCATGCTGGCGGTGATCGCGGGGGGCAGCATCGGACTGGGCGCGCTTTACTATACCGTCATCGTCAGCGATGCGGGGCTGAGCTTCGCCGCGGCGCGTGTGATGGGTGGAGTGGCGTTTTCGCTCGGGCTGGTCATCGTTCTGGTTGCCGGAGCCGAACTCTTCACGGGAAACAATCTGATCGTGATGGCTTGGGCGAGCGGAAATGTGACGACGAAGGAAATGCTGCGCAACTGGGTCGTTGTCTATTTCGGCAACCTGATCGGCGCGCTCGGACTTGTGGTCCTGGTCTTCCTTTCGCATCATCTCGACATGAACGGAGGCCGCGTCGGCCTGTCGATATTGAATACGGCCGTCGCCAAGATCCAGCCCGACGCCGTGACGTTATTCTTCAAGGGAGTTTTGTGTAACCTGCTCGTTTGCTTGGCGGTGTGGCTTGCGTATGCCGGCCGGTCGGTTACCGACAAAGTTGTTGCGCTCGTATTTCCAGTCTCCGCCTTCATAGCCGCCGGCTTTGAGCACTGCGTCGCCAACATGTATTTCCTGCCTTTGGCCTGGTTGATGGTGCGGACAGGCAATGTCCCTCCTGATTTCGACGCATCGGTCGTAACAATGGCGGGCATCATTCACAATCTTGTGCCGGTCACGCTCGGCAATATCGTAGGTGGTGCCGGCCTCGTTGGCGCGATGTACTGGATGATCTATCGGGCAGCCTTCGGTGAGAGCGGCAAGCGCAACGCTAGTCAGGGCAAGGGAGGATCATGAAGTCGCTGCCAAGGATGATCATCGGGCGCGCCGCAATCGCCACAGCTAGGCGCGCTTGTGTTGGGTAACATTGACGCGGTACTGGCGGAAGGGTTGGGACCGCCTACCTTACGACCAATGCCGTTGATCTGATAGCGCTTTTTCCAGCGCGATGAGGCTTCACCGTAGCACCGTCCACGGCGGTTGTTTGTTGCTCCAGGCACCGTCGAACCGTCGCCGGCTAGGTCGGACTCCTTCTTTGGAAGAGTGGTGATGTAATCGGCGGCGTCTCGTAACGTGATGAGCTTTTGCCCGCCTGACAGCGGTATCGGATGCTCGATTTTGCGCTGCCAGCCCTTGTCAGCCATGTGCTCATTGGAGCGCGGCCGGTGCGGCAACGGCAACCAGCTACAGATTGCGGCATTAAGCCGTTATCGCCTTGAGTATCGGAACGCGCGGAAGCTGTCGGTACGGATATCTACCGACTCAGTCTGATCTCGCCGACTATGGAAACGCGATGGCGCAATCCGACACCAGTCTGCCGCGACTCAGGTTCTGCATCTGCCGGCGCAATCACGCGCTTGGTCACGAGAACCATCAGGTTGTTGGAGCGTAGAACTCACCAACCAAATATCGGATGTGCCCCGGCTTGGAATCGGACGACTGAGCGGCCTCGAAGTATCCTGCAGGCGCGGCAATCCACAGGCCGATCTGCTCGTCAGTGAGCGTAACGGTACCGTCGCGAAACTTGTAATCGCCGGGCTTCGTTGGATCACCGACGTCGTTCCAGCCTATTCGGATTTCCATGGGATTTCTCCATCCGCGAGTGAGGACTCAGCTCAGGCTGTGATCGACGACCTCGCACTGCCTTCACTGCGGCCGGTCTCGCCTTATGTTTCACAAACACGCCCATATGTCAGAGCGCCCCAGGCGCCGTTCAATTGTCTTCGCCTCCGGTGATTCCGACCAGTCCGCCTGACGCATGTCAGGGAGTCAAAGCCGAGCCAGAACCTTGTCGCAATTCAGAGATTCATTTCGGGCAATGATCTTGCGTGCGCGGGCCGCTTAGTTCCTGGCCGGTGGCCCGGTGCGTTGCGTTTTTGCCGGGGGCCGGTGACGGCCATACTTATGCAATGTAACGGGCAGACTGCTATGCTTGAATCTATACCGTTGCCATATGCAACGCTCGATTCATCGCGTCATTTTGGATGCCATCGTGACCGCGTCGGTGATCGTTCTCTTGCTGTATCTTGTATTTGGACCGCTAACCTAGGCGCATCGGGACCAGCTTATCGTGCTCGGCTCGGCCACAAGGCGGCGGCGCCAATCCCAACGATAAAGATCACAAATAGGATCGACGCGGGGTCCATGACACCTCCTTGTGCTGAAGAGCATACTAGGCCAATAAATACTCCGGCGCGGCTAACGCGGCGATCATCCGATGGTATCGGTGTGGCCAAACGATTGTACGCTCGATTGTGCGTACGATTGATATAATGAAAGATCTTCAATTATTTCAATGGGTTTTGACGGAAGGGCTCGTCCGCACAATCCAGAGGGTAATGAAGGAGCGCTATGGTGACGCGCGAACAATTGCAATGGTACGACGAAAAGGCAGACAACTCCGACTGGATCGACGCGCTCGCTGAATTGCGTCAGCGAGCCACGCGTGAAGGCCATTGCTATCAGCACGTCCAGGCGATCACCGTTGCGATCGATCAGTACGCGGAGAAGGCGCTGGGCAACCGCGACTACTTTCTCAACAAGCCTTACGGCGTCGGCTAGGGATCCGGGCATCAATTGTCTGGCAGAAAGTAGTATCGCAGCCCTAATCAGGCTTTGCGCGCTTGCCGCTTCCCCGCAACAATGACCGCAAGGACGGCGACGATCAGAACGATCAGACCGATCGTGTCTGTGTCCATTTCTCCCATAACGCCCCCTCGCATTTTCGCTGTGAGCATTAGGGTGCGTTCTTGCTGTAAGAAGGGACGAAAGGAGACCGGAAGGGGGAAATGCTCCAGCCTTTTCCGGCTTCAATGTGTCATCCCGGCGGGCACTTCCTGCGCCGTGAGAGCAAGGCGGCGATAAAAAAAATCATCAGCACAACGGCAAAAACGATGAGGCCGATAATGTCTGTGTCGTCGAAAGCAGATTGTACAGCCGATTGTGCGTAGGCATGGCAACCGAAGTCAAAAACCTAGAAAATCAATATGTTATAGCAGATTCTGGCGGAAGGGGTGGGATTCGAACCCACGGTACCCTTGCAGGCACGCCGGTTTTCAAGACCGGTGCCTTAAACCACTCGGCCACCCTTCCAGACCAATAAATCAAGTGCTTAGCGTCAATTCACGATAGAACAAACCACGAAACTGGCACCCGATTGGCACCCTAGCGATTCAGCGCCGCGTTGATCGCCGCTGCCGCCTTGCCGTCGTCCTTTTGGAACAGATGGGCATAGATGCGCAAGGTGATATCTGGCTTTGCGTGCCCGAGGCGCTTGGAAATTGTCACGATATCCACGCCGGCATCAATGAGCTGGCTGGCGTGGGTGTGGCGCAGATTGTGGAACGCCAAATCAGGCATCTTGATCTGATCGGCAAAGTCGCTCCACGCCTTGCTGTATCGCTTCTGAGAGGGCAGGGCATCGTCAAGGCCCGCGAATAGCAGGGCGTCCTGTAGCTTACCGAGCCCCATTGCCAGCCGACTTTCCAACTGCCCTTTTCGGAACTCGCGCAGCGTATCGACAAGGAAATCGGGCAGGGTGAGGTCCCGGCGGCCGGCCTTGGATTTGGGCGTCTTGAACCGGATGCCGTGCGCCTTGGTTTCCTCCAACGCCTCGCGGACCTGAATTACCTTTCGGTCGAGGTCGACGCGACCCCAGCGGAGCGCGAGCACCTCGCCAAGCCGCATGCCGGTGAACAGCGAAATCATCGCCGGGACGAATAGGCGGTGGCCGCGCACCAATTCGATAAACGCCGGCACGTCCTTGACGATCACCATTTCGTCGTCGTTGACCTTGGGCGCGGATTGAGAGGCGACGACGTTCTTAACGACCATTTCGTTCTTTGCGGCGTCGCGCAGCGCTTTCCCGAGCACGCGATGGGCATGGCCGATCGTGCGTGGCGCAAGCCCACCTTTGCCGTTCGCTTTGCCGCTGGTCCGCAGCGTCGTATGCCATTCCTCGATATCCAGCGTTCGCAGCTTTTGCAGCAACTTGGCGCCGATGTGCGGCACGATTTGATTTTCGACCAGCTCGCGATACCGCCCCGCCGTCCTGGCGCTGATGTCGCCGGCGGCTTCCCAATGGTCGACGCGGACACGCACGAATTCAGCAATCGTGACCTTGCTCGGTTCGACGTATTTGGACTGGTTGACTGCCGTGATTAGTTCGGCCAGCTTGATCTGGGCCTGACGCTTGGTGCCGCGGAACGTTACGAATTGAGTTTTTCGCTCACCCGTCCTTTCGTCGCGGCTGGCATCGAACTTGAGCCGAAACGAATTCTTGCCGCGCTGCTGGATGTGGCCCTTCATGACGTTTCGTCAACTAAGCCGGATACGATCTTGGCCAGCGCTTGCACCGTCTCACCACCGATCGAAACGCTGACGCGCAAGCCAGCGCTCTTGTATTTTTGCGCTAGAAATACGCTGCTATCGGGCGTTCGAGTGATCTTCACGTGTTTTGCCCCGCGACTCTCCAACCCAGCTTTAAGTTTTTTTGTCGTTTGCTCCCACTGGGGATTACTGCCGTCGAAGGTTATTGTGGCTAGGCCAGCATTCACTTGAACGCTGATTTCATTGACCCGCTTCGAAAGCGACTCGTCCAAAAGGATTCGGGTCAAAGCTGCCTGAAATACCTTGGCGCCGGTGAGGGGGCACTTTGCACCATGCACTGCGTTAGCCAACGACTCAGCGAGCGGACCGGCCTCCGCGAGGCTCACACTAGCGAGTAGTCCGATCAAAAGCATGGTCACTGATTCCTGTGTTGCGCGGACACCGCTGCCTGGACCATGGCCAACCGCTGATTCCAACAGTCCCTCACGAACAAGGGCGCGCTGGCGTTCGTAAAGTGCGCCGGGTGTCTCGCCTAAGATGCGGGCGAGGTCGGGAATGAAGCTCTTCAATGATGTTGCCATGGGAGGGTATATAGCGGAAATGTTGGGTGCTGTCCACCACTATTGACAAATCATGGCGATGCAAACAGTGGGTACTACTCACCACTAAAGGAAAACCTACTATGGACGTTGACCTGCAGAAACTGTTGAGCCGACCGACGATCACCGTGGACGATGCCGCCAAGGTGCTCGGTACCGGCCGGAACGCAACCTACGACGCTGTGCATCGTGGCGAGATCGACACCATGCGAGTAGGGGGCCGCATCCTGGTTCTGACCGCTCCGCTGCGCCGCAAGCTCGGCCTGGAGGTGGCGGCATGACCTTCCGCATCATCACAGAAACCGCGCTTGTGAAACGCATCAACCGCGTCCTGGCTCGGGAGCGCATCAGGCTCAAAAAGACGGGGCGTCCCGATCAGCCGTATCTCTTCGTTGATTTGCCGAAACGTCCCGAGGACGACGGGCGGCTGGTCCTTGTCCCCAAATTCCAGTGGCTTGAGGGGGCCAACCATCTGATCGATCTAGGGCGCGACCTTGGAGTTCTCGGCTACGACGAAGCGGTGGCGATATGAACTCGGACGCACTCGACTACGTTGGGGCACTGGTGAAGCTCTCGAACCATGAGCTTGTCGAGCCGCCCAACATCTAAAACAAAAAACCCTCCGGGGCACGACTCCCGGAGGGCTTCTAATCTTTGACCCGATCGACGTTGGCGCGCACGACGGGGACTAGCTTGGCAGGAACACCAGTTTCATACCGCATTATTAGTCCCACGTGCAACTAATTTTTCGATCGGGTCCGCACCAGAAAAGGACCCACCAAATGCCTGAGACCATCATTTCCGCCAAACCAGATCAGCGAATCTGGATACTGAGTAACCAGCCCGGAAACCTGTTCAGTCTGATCGACGTGATCGCATGGTCCGTAAACGGGCAGGACATACCGGTGCCAATCACACCGTTCGGCAAGTTCGACGTAGATACGGGCTACGTGCTCGGCACCGAGACCGGATGGGTCGCGCTTCCTAACGGTCCATTCTTCCGTAGCTCAACCGAGGTCGCCACCTATTTGAGGTCCCGCGGTGAGTGACGGTACATTGCCGACCAGCATGCTCGCGCGGCTCCGGGGATTGACCTCGGAGCCGAAGGCACCGCGGAAGCCGAAGGAAAAGAAAGACGCCAAGCCCGGCGAGGCAACCCATGACGAGTTTTGGGCGTACCTCCCGGACCACAAATACATCTACATTCCAACTGGCGAACTGTGGCCGGCCGCGAGCGTTGATTCGCGATTGCCGCCGGTCGAAATCCCGATGCGGGAAAAGCCGATCCTGGCGAGCAAGTGGCTGGATCAAAATCGCGCCGTCCAGCAAATGGTTTGGGCGCCCGGCGAGCCGACCGTTATTGAAAGCCGATTGATGGCGGATGGCGGGTGGGTACACCACATCGGCGCCAAGGCGTTCAATCTCTACCGACCGCCACAAGCCCTGATGCCGCCACCGGCTGGCGTGGATGCGTTGCCATGGGTGCGGCACGTCGAGTACGTTTTCGGCGAGGAAGCGGACCATATTATTAGATGGCTGGCACATCGCGTGCAGCGACCGCACGAAAAGGTCAATCATGCGCTGGTGCTCGGGGGCGCGCAGGGCATTGGTAAGGATACGCTATTGGAGCCGGTCAAAGCGGCCGTTGGCGGGTGGAATTTTGCGGAGGTTTCGCCCCAACAGGTGCTCGGCCGGTTTAACGGCTTCCTAAAAAGCGTGATCCTCCGCATCAGCGAGGCGCGCGATTTGGGCGAAGCGGACCGCTACGCGTTCTACGATCACATGAAAGCCTACACCGCCGCGCCGCCGGATGTCCTTCGCGTCGACGAAAAATATTTGCGCGAGCATTCGATTTTGAACGTTTGCGGCATCATCATCACGCCTAGCCGCCTCTCTTCGCGCAACGTGCTACAGCATCTGTTGCGCGACGTAACCTGCAAAAATCACAAGTTTTGCAGTATTTTCATTGCATTGATTTCGCGACTGTTTCAACCTGCGAAAGTCGGGTGCAAAAGTCAGGGGCTTTCACATGGCGATTTACGGATACGCGCGAGTTTCGACGGACGGGCAGACTGTGTTGGCACAGGTGGCCGCGCTTAAAGCCGCCGGCGCGACTAGGGTCTTTGCTGAGATAGCATCAGGCGCCAAAAGCGACCGTGCCCAATTGGCCAAGACGCTCCGCACCGTGCAGGCCGGCGACGTGTTGCTAGTGACGCGGCTCGATCGCCTGGCGCGCTCCACGCGCGACCTTCTAAACGCCCTGCATACTCTTGGCGAACGCGGTGTCGGCTTCCGATCGCTCGGTGATCCGTGGTGCGATACGACCAGCGCGCACGGCCGCCTGATGGTCACGATCCTGGCCGGCTTGGCAGAGTTTGAACGCGAGCTGATCCGAGCGCGCACGGGCGAGGGGCGCAAGCGAGCCAAAGACCGCGGCGTTCGGTTCGGCCGCCCGAGCAAGCTGACGCCGCACCAACGGAGGGAAGCGCTGGCGCGACTCGCTGCCGGCGAGACGCAAGCGGATATCGCGCGCTCGTTTGCAGTGGATCCGACGACGATTGGACGTCTCCAAGCGCCCTAAGTTGCGCCCGCACTCGCATTGTGATATTAGTTGCATGTGCAACGAATTTTTGCGAGTTAAGTTTGAGTAAAAAGGGACCGCGCTGCTCAATCTGCGACCATCCAGACCGATGGCGTATTGAATTGCTGCGCGCTGGTGGCGCATCGCTCGACAGCCTGGCTGAGAAATTCTCCGTTAGCAGAGACGCGATCCATCGCCATTGGACTCGGCACGTTCATGACGATGCGAAGGCCAGTTACCTAGCCGGCCCGAGCCAAATGGAAGCCCTGCACGCCAACGCCGCGGCAGAGGGCGAGTCGGTGCTCGACTATTTCAGGATCGTGCGCACGGCGCTGATGTCCGCTATGACGGCATGCAGCGAGGCTGGCGATGCGCGCGGCGTGGCGCTGGTTTCCGGACAGCTCATTGCCACGCTGGAAAAGATCGGCAAGGTCACTGGCGAAATCTCTGCGTTCGCCAGCACGGTCAACATCACGAACAACAACGTCGCAATCATCAACAGCCCGATATTCGCACGGCTGCAAGCGGGCGTTCTCCGCGCCTTAGCACCGTTCCCGGCCGCTCGCGCTGCGGTCATGGCTGAGCTGCGCGCGCTTGACGCTGAAATGGCGGATGCGCCGGCACGACAGCCTAAGGCAGCGCCGGTTATCGAGCACGAACCGCTCCAGCCGCCCCAATTGTCGCCATGTCCAATCGAACTGCCGAGCAACGCATGACCAGCATCTTCGCAACCTTCGCAGACACACTGGCCGACGGCGGCTGGCGCGCCAAGGCCCGACCGAACCAACTACCACCCGACGGCGACTGGAACGGCTGGCTGGTCATGGCTGGCCGTGGCTTCGGGAAGAATTTCACGGGCGCCGGCTGGATAAACGAGATGGTCGAAACCGGCGCCGCCGGTCGCATCGGCCTGGTGGCCGCAACGGCCGCCGATGCCCGCGACGTCATGGTCGAAGGCGAGAGCGGGTTACTGCGCCTCGCGCCGTCGTGGAATATGCCAGAATACGAACCGAGCAAACGTAGGCTCACATGGAAAAACGGGGCCATCGCCACTCTATTCTCCGCCGAAGAGTCCGACCGGCTAAGGGGTCCCCAATTTGATTTGGCGTGGGCCGACGAACTGGGAGCATGGAATGAGCCGCAGCAAACATGGGATATGTTGCAGTTCGGATTGCGCCTCGGTGCGCGCCCGCGCTGGCTCGTGACAACCACACCGCGGCCCGTGAAGCTTCTAAAAGCGCTGCTAGCACGCGAGGGGCGGGACGTCGTGGTGACGCGCGGCTCGACGTTCGAGAACGAAGCCAACCTGGCACCGACGTTCATCCAAGCGCTGCGCGATCGTTACGAGGGCACCCGCTTAGGACGGCAGGAAATCCACGCGGAAATGCTATCTGATACGCCCGGCGCCCTCTGGCAACTCGATTGGCTCGACCGCGACCGCGTGAGCAAGGCGCCCGACTTGAAGCGTATCGTTGTGGCCATCGATCCAGCTGTTTCGAACAATGAGGGTTCGGACGAAACAGGCATCGTGATTGCCGGCGTTACCAAGGACCAGCAAATTTACGTGCTCGACGACCTATCCGGCCGCTACGCGCCCCACGAGTGGGCGGCCAAGGCGATCGAGGCATACCGGCGGTACCGAGCCGACCGCATCCTGGCCGAAATCAACAACGGTGGCGCGATGGTCGAGGCGACAATTCGCGCTCTGGATCGGCTGGTCAGTTTCAAGTCGGTGCACGCAAGCCGCGGCAAGGTGGTTCGAGCAGAGCCGATCGCCGCGCTATACGAGCAGCGTAAAGTTCATCACGTCGGCAATTTCTCGACGCTTGAAGATCAGATGTGCGCATTCACCAGTGATTTCGACCGCGGGCGTAACGGCTACTCGCCGGATCGGGTCGACGCGCTGGTGTGGGCGCTGACGGAATTGAGCGGTCCACAACACACGGTGAGCAGGT
Organism: Bradyrhizobium sp. SRL28; assembly: GCF_018596315.1. Lineage (GTDB taxonomy): Bacteria > Pseudomonadota > Alphaproteobacteria > Rhizobiales > Xanthobacteraceae > Bradyrhizobium. The sequence continues at coordinate 32,866 of NZ_JAHEAG010000044.1, forward strand.
GGGAACTGCGAATCTAAGGTGATGCAGGGGCTGCGGTCTTGCCGGCAATGCAGGCACTATGCAGCACTTGGGCTAAGAAATTAGTTCTATCATGCGTGCGCCATTTGGGTTGTCCAATGCCGACGAATTGGAAGCTCTCGTTCGTGCCGCAGGTTTTCAGGACGTTGCAATTCAACAGCGGAGTGGGACCGTAAGCTTTCCTTCGGTCGAGCGATTTGTGTTGAGGTTACGTTGCGGGCTCGCCGTTAGCTGGTCCGGTATCGCAGGTGGACGATGCGGCGCGTGCAACTCTAATCACTGACGTCAGGAACGCCTTGGGTAAATTCACGAGCAATGATGAACTGGCCTTTCCCATAGCCGCCCACCTGCTAAACGCAAGAGTGTAGGACAGTTCGATTTTTGCCTGAGTTGCCGCGACGCGAACAAGAATTGCGACTTCCGTTGTTGGCACCTTTGAGACATGGCGACCGCCCTGACGATTTCCGTTTCCAAGGGAAGACCGGAAGTAGTCGGCCGACGACCAAAATGACGCGATTGACCCGAAACGGACGTTGGCCAAAGGCAAGCCTGAGCTTGCGTTCCAAGACGCCGAGTGTTCCACTGGAGTATAGTTTGCATTTCAGATGGAGCACTACGTGAGCGAGGCACTTCATCCAAGCGCCCCCCATCATCTCCCAGGCTTTATTACCGCGCCGGGTGACACCGACGTTTTAATGATTGTGATCGGCATTGTTCTGATCGGTTCCATTCTCGCGGTCGGTAACTTCTATTTGCACCTGCACTCACTGCCGGAGCGGATGGCCCACAAGTCGCAGAAGTTCCAGTTGGAAATCGTGGCCGTGCTGGGCCTGCTGTCGCTGTTCACGCACAACCACCTGTTCTGGGTGATCGGCTTGTTCCTCGCGATGATCGACCTGCCGGATTTCAGCACGCCGCTGCGCAGGATCGCCGGATCGGTCGAAAAGATGGCCGGCGTTCCGCCTGAACAGGACACAACCGAGCCGCCGGTTGGGGATGCGGCGCACGCTGCTGCATCCGCCGAGGCCAAGGCCCGCATCGAGAAGGCCGGTGGCGCCAAGAGCGAGGTGCACGCCCATGCTTGAGCTGCTCCTCTGTTCGCTGCTGACCATCTTCCCGGATTATCTCTACCGCCGTTACCGGCAGGGCAAACGCCTCGGTCACGAGATCACGCTCTATTCGGTCTGGTTCGAACTGCGATTTGGCATCATCTCCTGCCTGATGCTCACGGTCGCGCTGATCACGATGATTTTCTATTATCATCCGTCGACCACATCGGCGACGTTGTACTATCGGACCGTCCCGATTGTGCCCGAAGTAGCCGGCCGGGTCGCGGAGGTTAACATCGATGTCAGCGCGTCCGTCAAGCAAGGCGACGTGCTCTTCAGACTAGACAGCGCCAAGCAGAAGGCCGCGCTGGAGACGGCCAAGCGCAAGATCGCCGAAGTCGATGCCGCGATGCTGTCCGCCGAGGCGGATATCCTGAAGGCGGAAGGTCAGCTTCAAGAGGCAAAGGGCGCGCTGCAGCAGGCGCAGGACGAACTGAACACCAAAAGCGAACTGCAGAAGCGCAATCCCGGCATCGTCCCACAGCGCGACATCGAAAAGCTCACGGTGACCGTCGCGGGTCGCCAGGGCAGCCTCGACGCCGCGACCGCGTCCAAGCAATCCGCGACGACGCGGCTAAGCGCGCTTTTGCCGGCGGAGAAGTCCAGTGCGGAGGCGGCGTTGGCGGAGGCGCAGGTCGATCTGGACAAGACCTTCATTCGCGCGGGCGTCGACGGGCGGGTCGAGCAGTTCGGGCTGAGGCCCGGGGACATCGTCAATCCGATGGTGCGGTCGGCCGGCGTTCTGATTCCGGAGGGCGCGGGACGGCGCGCCCTGTCGGCGGGGTTCGGGCAGATAGAAGCTCAGGTCATGAAGGTCGGCATGGTGGCCGAGGCTACCTGCATTTCCAAGCCGTGGACGATCATTCCGATGGTGGTTACCAACGTGCAGGACTACATCGCGGCGGGCCAGTTCAGGGGTGGCGAACAGCTGATCGAGGCGCAGAACACCGTGCGTCCCGGCACCATTCTCGTTTTCATGGAGCCGATCTACAAGGGCGGGCTGGAGGGCGTGACGCCTGGCAGCAGCTGTATCGCCAACGCCTACACCAGCAATCACGAACTGATCTCGTCAGGGAAAGTCGGTTCGTTCAAGAGCTTCGCGCTGCACGTCGTCGATGCGACCGGACTTGTGCACGCGATGCTGTTGCGGATTCAGGCCCTGCTGCTGCCGATCAAGACGCTGGTGCTGAGTGGACACTAAGTGGGTCGAGACCACGTCAATTATGCGCTTCAACTAATGACCGCCTTTGGCACCTTTGAGACGTGCCCGCCTATCCTGAGAATGTCCGTTCACAGGGGTAGGACCGGAAGTCGCCGTGATCCGGTCAAACCGACGCTAATGACCCATTTCGGACTCGGCATAGCCGACATCGGCTCACGATCGTGCTATATAGCCATCAATTTCCCCGAGCATGGGGGCCACCTTGAGCGGCGAGCACGTAGAGCGGCGGCTGGCAGCAATTCTGGCGGCGGATGTCGCGGGCTCTTGCCGCCTGATAGGGATAGACGAAGAGGGCACGCTGGCGCGACTGAAAGCGCTTAGAAGAACGATTTTCGATCCCAAAATCGCTGAGCATCACGGACGTGTCGTCAAGAATACCGGGGACGGCGCTATTGCCGAGTTCGCCAGCGTGGTCGACGCCGTGCGATGTGCCGACGAAATTCAGCGCGGCATGGCCGAACAAAATATCGACGTGCCGCAGGACAAGCGGATCGAGCTCCGCATCGGCATTCACGTCGGTGATATCATTATCGAAGAAAACGATATCTTTGGTGACGGGGTCAATATTGCAGTGCGTCTCGAGGGGATTGCAGAGCCGGGCGGTATCAGCGTCTCGGATGACGCTCGTCGGCAAATTCGTGGCAAGGTAGATGTAACGTTTGAGGATTTGGGTTCGCAATCCTTGAAGAATATCGCCGAACCGATGCGGGTCTGGCGCGTCCCATACGGCCGCACCGTGCCAGCTGTGCCGACCCGCCTGCGTGTTGATGACGCCCTTGCGCTGCCCGATAAACCCTCCATTGCTGTTCTGCCATTCACCAACCTGAGCTCCGATCCGGAGCAGGAATATTTCGCGGACGGAATGGTCGATGACATCATCACGGCGCTGTCTCATTTCAAGGCGCTGTTCGTCATCGCCCGCAACTCGAGCTTCACCTACAAGGGGCGCACCGTCGACGTGAAGCAGGTCGGACGCGAGCTCGGGGTGCGCTACGTGTTGGAAGGGAGCGTTCGCAAAGCGGCAAATCGAGTCCGCATCACAGGACAGCTTGTCGATACCGCCACTGGGGCACATCTTTGGGCGGAACGGTTTGATGGCGGGCTCAGCGACGTCTTCGATCTGCAGGACCAGGTGACCGAGAGCGTTGTCGGGGCGATCGCCCCAGCGGTGGAAAAAGCCGAGATCGAGCGCGCCAAGCGCAAGCCGACCGAGAGTCTCGACGCCTATGCCCTCTATTTACGCGGGTTGGCCGGATTTTATCAGTTTGCCAACCGGCAAGCGAACAACGAGGCATTGCGCCTGTTCAACCGCGCGATCGAGCTCGACCCGGATTTTGCCTCCGCCTACGGTCGTGCGGCCTTTTGCTACGTCACAGCCCAGACCAATGGCTGGATTTCAGTCACACCGAGCGAGATTGCTGAGGTGACAAGGCTCGCTCAGCGGGCGGTTGAGTTGGGCAAGGATGACGCAATCGCGCTCGCAGCCGGCGGGTATGCATTAGTGGCTGTTGTTCGCGATCTCGAGGTGGGCGCTGGCTTAGTCGATCGCGCGCTTGTGCTCAATTCCAATTTGGCCGAGGCATGGAATTGGGGCGGCTGGGTAAAAAACTGGCTCGGCGAGCGGGAAGCGGGGATCGAGCGCTTCGCACGTGCGATGCGCCTGAGCCCACTCGATCCGTGGGTAATAGGAATGCGGGCCGGGACCGCGCATGCCCATTTCTTCCTGGGCCGCTATGACGAAGCAGCATCGTGGGCGGCAATGGCATTGCAGGACAGTCCGGACTTTCAACCTGGATTACGCATCGCCGCCGCAAGCAATGCAATGGCCGGACGGCCGGAGCAAGCACATCAGGCAGTGGCTCGGCTGCGGCAACTGAATCCCGCGCTACGTGTTTCCACTCTTAAAGCCGTGCTGGGCCCTTGGCGGGCCGACGATCTCGCGCGATATGAAGAAGGATTGCGGCAAGCCGGGCTGCCCGAATGACCATCGCAGAAGATGCTCGCCCGTTGGGACGAGGTGGACGAATAGAATCCATTTTTTCCGCGGTACATGAGTCCGTTCATGGCACTTTTCGGACCTGAGAGGCCAGACTGACGATGTCCGTTCTTGAAAGCAAAGCCGACTTCCCGGCTGCACCTCAGGACTTCTCAGTGTGACCCTTCGCGGAAGTCGTCCAAAAATCAGACGTCTTTCCAGGACGCACGAGATGGGGTACCCTTTGAATAGCTGTCGTCGCAGGCGGGAAATGCCGAATCCTCGCGGGACTGAACGGACAGCAGTCGTTCCATCGGCAAGCATTGCACTCAAATAACCGACTTCCTTTTTTCGCCGGTCCTACACCATTCGCATTCCAACGCGGGTGCCCGTAAACGCGCCCGGGTGCCATTTGAATCCTGAAAACGCGGGCCCAGAGCGGTGCCTGCGAGGGAGGAGATCTCCATGGCTGATCACCCCACCATTTCGACTGAATCTGACCTGGCATCGCCGACCCTGCCGACCACCGCGGTCACTCGCCGCTCGCTCCTCGGTGGGGCCGGCATCGCAGTTGGCGCCGCCGTGCTTGCGTCTCCGCCGAGCATGCCCGGAATCGCCCCGGCAGCAGCACAGCCTGTGAGCGCGGACCCGCGACCGCTCGATGCGGCGTTCAAGCGCCGCGCCTTCGAAGTCCGAGAAGTCTGCGCGAGAAACAACGAGAAAATTCCCATCGTCCCCCACCCGACGAATGGCGATGAGGCGCGCTACACCAACAAGATCGGTTCCGATTCACGGGGCCTGCCGCACGACAAACGCGGCGAAGTGGAACAAGCGGCATGGCAGGCCCTCTATACCGCTTGCCAGTCGGGCGATCCCGCTGATTTCGAAAAAATCCCGCTCGGCGGCACTCGCAAACTGGTCAATCCCGTGGGCACACAGGCCGTCAGTCTCAGCGGCATAAACCCTACTCAGATTGGGATAACGCCGGCACCGGCCCTTGCAAGTGCGGAGCGCGGCGGCGAGGCGGTCGAGGTATATTGGCAATCCCTGCTTCGTGATGTTCCGCTTACCGAGTTGCGCGACGACACCTCCAATCGCGACGTGCTTGCAGCAACCGAGGAACTCAACAAGCTTGCCGATTTCCGGGGGCCGAAGTCTGGTGGGCGGGTCACACCCGGTACGCTGTTCCGAGCCAATGCGCTTTATTTCGACCCGGCTGACCCGAAGGGCCGCTCGGTCACGCCTCCAGGCGTTTTGGACGGCCCGCTGATCTCGCAATTCCTGCTCCGGGACGTGCCCTATGCCGCACAGTGGATCAGCGCTCAAATTCGCACCCCGTTGCCCACCAGCGAATTCCTGACCGAATACGAGGAGTGGCTGGCGATCCAGAACGGCGTTGCAGCGAAACGCAGGCTGCAGTTCGACGTGACACCGCGATACATAACGACAGGGAGAGATCTCGCGGAGTATGTCCGCACGCCTCCTGCATTTGCGTGGGCGGCAGCACTGATCCTTGCGACCCCCGGCGGTGGGACGGATCAACGTTATTCGGGGATGTATCCGCCGGCAGAGCCCGTGTCCTACTCATCGAACCCGTATCGGAAATCGAAAACCCAAGGCCCTGGTGGTGCAACCTTCGGGTTGCCCCATGTGCAGGCACTACTCGCCACGGGGATCAGTAACTCCGTCCGCGCATCCTACTGGCAGAAGTATTTCGTGCACCGGGCTGTGCGACCGGAAGCCTATGGCGGTCTGGCGCACCATCGCCTCGCCAATGGCGTAAGCGACTACCCGTTGCATGATAACTTCCTGAAATCGGAAGCCCTCGATCGTAGTAAAGCCAAATACGGCACCTATCTTTTGTCACAAACCTATCCGGAGGCCTCGCCCCTTCACTCCACCTATCCCGGCGGTGCCACAGGCGTTGGTGCCGTCACGGCTACCATATTGAAGGCGTTTTTCGACGAGAGCCGCGTCATCGCCAACCCGGTACAGCCCGATCCGGCTGACCCGACGAAGCTCGCGCCCTACAGCGGCCCACCGCTCACGGTTGGTGGAGAGTTGAACAAGCTCGCGGTGAATTTCGGTTTCGGGCGGAATTGGGCGGGCATCCACTGGCGTTCCGACGCTTCCGCCTCAATGGCGATCGGCGAGGAAGTGGCTATCGGCATGCTGCGGGACGAGCGCACTACCCTCCGCGAACCCTTCGACGGCTTCTCCTTCACGCGCTTCGACGGCAGCCGCGTGACGATCTGACAGCAGCCGGGCGGCGCCGAGAGAGACACCAGCTATGAGCTAGATACGAATTGCGGTCGGATTGGAATGCATAGTGGAAGAGGTATCTGGCTCACGGCTAAACAACCAGAATGGGAGGTACAAAATGAAGGGTCTATCGTTGTCTCTAAGTTGCCGATCTGTTTCCTGTGCGCCCCCAGGGGGAGATCGGAAGTAGTCGGCCGACGGCCAAAGTGACGCGGTTGACCCACAACAGATATCACCACCACCTGCCAGGCTACATTCCGAAAAGGCGCGCGCCCTTCTCACGGGAAGCCTAACTACCTTATCAAAGATCGCTGCGGCTTTTTTACGGTGAGAACGACTCACCCATTAATCTCGCCGACTAGGGAAATGCGATGACGGCGCGCGCCACCGCTCTGCCGCGACTCAGGTTCTGCATCTGCCGGCGCAATCACGCGCTTGGTGGAGGCGGCAATGGTGGCAGCTACGGGCCCACTCTCGGACGAGAAGGCAGCGCGAATGATGGCCGCGCTGCACGAAGGCAAAACGCTTAGGACATTTGGAGTTAGGGCGACGCGTTTGGAGGGCCTACTTTAAGGCTCACCCGGAATATGCATAGAAGGCTCTGCCGCTTATCAGGGTCAACGCCGAAGCCGCAGCCGCGGGCTTTGGGACTAAAGCGCGAGGTGGCAACCACCTCAGCGGGATGATCGAGCACCCAAACCGCGAGACTTCGCTTTTCCGAAGCGGATGCCCAGCTTAGAAGCGCGGTTGGCCAAGGCCGCCTCGGTCCGGTTTAATTCCTTTGCAGCGTACGCGGCATTCCGACCGGCTGTTGCTAGAGCCCGTAGCCGCTCATCTTCCTCCGCCGTCCAAGGACGGCTTGCTACGACGGTAGTCATTTCTTAGCCTTCAGGCCCAGCTCTACCAGCCGGCGGATGGCCTCTGGACGGCCGGTCGGGCCACCAAGATTCCGGTTTGTTCTACTACCCGGCGTAATAGAATAGTGGCTCGCCGTCTTTGCTGTATATCCAGTTTCCTCTTTCATAGTACTCGGCCCCGCCTTCGTGCGAATGCCACCAAGTGCCGCTGATCCAAAACGCGCGGACTCCACCGGTTCATAGATATTGTCGCCGAGGCGATAATAAACATGCTCCCCCTCTTTCGAGTAGACGTGTCGGGTATTCGCCACTATTCACCTTCGCTTTCAGCCCCCAGATCTCAGCAACTAGCTTCACTGCGGCCGATCGCGCCTGACACCCCGAAACTCCGAGGGACCCTTGATGAGGCGACGCCGGCGCGTGGCCTTTTCCTCGTTGCTTGTGTTTGGCATCTGTTTGCCGATCACGTCAGCGGCCAGTTCGGCCGCGCGTTCGGCGCCTTGCTTAGCGGTCGAGAGCACCTTTGGCCGCTTAGCCGGTGTGGATTTCGACAGACCGATTTCGACAAGTTGACGGATGGCCTGCGAACGAGGCGGCTGATCCTCTTGCGACATGGCCCAGTGTTCAACGCTGGCCAAAACTGTCTCTGGCAAGCGGATTGTCACGGCGGGATCCCGACCGGTTGCTGGCCGCCCACGTTTTTTTTGGTGTACCGAAATTGACTTCTTCATATTTATGGTGTACCAAAAATGCGAGCCGAGGGGAAGCGCGAACTTCCGCCCGGCTCTAACCCAAGCCACGAAGGATGCATCCAAATGACCCAGGCTGACAGCGTGCTTAGCACGCCACCCTTAAACACGTCTGCAATTAACCCCACGGCCGGCCTGGATTGGCTGGACGTGAAAGAAGACGCACATCTTCCGCGCGATCGGCAGGCTCCGCAAGGAGGCTAGAGACGAGATTGACCGCCTCATCCGCTTCCTGGACGAGACCGACAACCACATGGAGCTCGAGCCCTGCGACGACGATGGGGGAGGGGAGGACGCGGAGCCTTAGGCTCGATCGATCGCATGATTGACCAGAGCAAATCGTGGCGACAGATCAGCGCCTGGCCCTATCCCCCTATCGATGGTGAGCAGGACGATTGCGACCGGCAAGACGACGACCCGGCCGAGGAGAGCGGGGTGTCCGGAATCGGGGACCATGATGGGTTGCTGGAGCAGGTTGGTTGGAGAGACAACCTGCCCACGGTGATGGCATGAAGGGCACCAGGATTGTCCGACGAGCCGACGGCTACGACACCTTTGCAGATGCTACAGCCATAGACGACTGGGCGACATTGCTTGCCATCCTGTTAGCCCAGCCTGATGCCGACTCCGCGATCGATCAGATGCATCGGGTTGCGTGGCAGATAATCGACCATGCGCGGGCCATCAAGCTGCGTGAGGAAGCCCGGGCACGACGCTGCGCCTGATCCGGCTCCGACAACCAGGGCCCGCCGGTTCACGCCGGCGGGCCATCCGGCATTTGTTGGAGGCAGGAAAACCGGGAACGAGTGGCAATAGCGCAAGTTATAGGAACGTCTGGCGGATACCGGACCTGTCGAAACGGTCTTAGCGCACTTCTTCCAGGGGCGCTGAGACCGTTTTGTCTCAAGTCATCATGGCCGCCTACACCGCAGGACGCCGCGGGAGCGCAAAGACATGCCATGGCGGCTTATTGGCTTTGCCATCGTCATCATGTAATCGTCGGTAGCGCTATTTCCGAATGGCTTTCGTAAGGCCGCCTCATGTGTGGATGGCCCCCGATTTGCAAGAG
>NZ_JAHEAG010000045.1 GCF_018596315.1 Bradyrhizobium sp. SRL28
GCTGGTGGCGTGAGCCGACGCTCACTTCTTCAGTCAACAGCGGCCTTGCTAAGCGTGCCGTTCGTCGCCGAAGCCACAACCGCCTGGGCACAGGAAAAGCTCGCCGGCGCTGGCGAAGTCGTGGTGTACAGCTATGGCGGCTCCTTTACCGAGGGGGTGCGGCGAAATGTGCTTGATCCGTTCACGAAGGCGACGGGCATCCAGGTCGTAGATGTGGTCGCTGATTTCTGCGAGCCGCAGGTACGAGCGATGAACCGGGCTGGCCGCGTTGATTGGGATACGGCCTTCATCCAGGCACAGAATTATCCGGCCATGCATGAAGTCGGGATGTTTGAGCCGATCGACTACAGCCTGTGGGACGCGGAGTCGCTGGAAGGTGTTGCGAAAACCGATCGCCTCGATGATGCGGTCGTTGTATTTAAAAATGCGACACTGATCGCTTGCGACGAGCGCGCTTTTCCGAAGGGGGGCCCGAAGAGCTGGGCGGATTTCTGGGACGTGAAGACGTTTCCGGGGCCGCGAGGACTCGGTACTGTCCTCGGGAAGCATAACCTGCTGTATGCGCTCCTTGCCGACGGAGTCGCGCCCAAGGATATCTGGCCGCTGACGGATGACAAGGTCGACCGAGCATTGAAGAAGCTCGACGAGATCAGGCCGCATGTGGCGAAGTGGTGGACGGCGGGCGGTGAATCCGCTCAGCTCCTGATCAACCGAGAACTCGTGATGGCCAGCAGCGCCGACGGTCGCATCGTCAGCGCCATCAGGAAGGGGGCGCCCATTCGCATGGTATGGGACGGAGCTTACTACACGCGCAACTACTGGACCGTTCTTAAGGGCGGCCCGAACAGCAAGAACGCGCAAAAGCTGATCGCGTTTGTGAACAGGGCCCAGATCGCCGCTGCCTTCACGCAGGGCACCGGCTACCCCGGGCCGAATACAAATCAGCTCAAGCACCTCCCGGCCGACCTGATCCCCCTGCTCAGCATAAACCCGGACAACTCTACGAAGGTTGTTACTGAAGACGCTGCGTGGCTCGCGGCGAACGGCCCGGACGGCAAGACCAATGCAGATCGTATCCAGGCGCGTTGGATGGCTTGGAAAGCAAGATGATCTCCCTAACTGACGCTGCTCGTCGCGGTCTTCGCAAATTTCGCCCGTTGAGCCTCCGGGATCGGCATCGGCTCTGCTGCCCGGACGGTAAGATTGGCGCGGATCATTTCCAGGAATGGTGGCTGACATGGCGGATGCAATGAACTCGATAGCAATCGAAGGGCGGTCGTCCTTGGGGCCTGCTGCATCGGCCCGGCCCACACTTTGGGCTTGGCTGCTGCTGCCCGGAAGCATCTTCCTTCTGGTGCTTTTTGTGGTACCGCTCGTGGGGCTTCTTTTGCTTGCGCTTGGGATGCCAGACTGGACGATGGCAAATTTCCTGCGTATCGGCGAGAATCCGGCCTACCTCACCGTGTTCCGCAAAACGCTGGAGATCAGCGTTTCGGTAACTGCGCTCGCCTTCCTACTCAGCTATCCCGTCGCCTATGCCCTCGCGACCGGGGGGCCGATCCTGCGTACGATCCTGCTCGTCGCGGTCGTGCTGCCGTATTTCAGCAGCGTGCTGGCGCGGACCTTCGCCTGGATCCTCCTTCTCGGGCGCAATGGCGTCATTAACGGGATGCTGCTCGAACTCGGCTGGGTCTCCCAACCGATCGCCATGCTCTACAACCGCTTCGGCGTGATTATCGGTATGACCCATATCATCATGCCGCTCATGATCCTGCCGATGTACACGGTGATGTCCGGCATCGACCAGGGGCTGCTGCGTGCGGCGAGGGCGAACGGAGCGAGCCCGATCGCCGCCTTCCTGACCGTGTTCCTGCCGCTCAGCCTTCCCGGTGTCATGGCTGGAGTGCTACTGGCCTTTATTTATTGTCTGGGCTTCTACATCACGCCGGCCTTGCTCGGCGGCGTCTCGGATCTCACCATCACGATGGCGATCAGCTCCCAGATCGTGGATCAGCTAAACTGGAATTTCGGCTCAGCCCTCTCAATGGTCCTTCTGGTGGTCGTCCTGGTCATATTGTGGATCGGCTCGCGCTTCTTCCCCATCGACCAGCTTTTGGGGCTCTCCGATCAGAAGGTCGGGTCGGGAAAGGTTGTTCGGCGTCAAATTGGGACCCAGTGGCTGATGCGCGTGGGCTCTGGGGCAAACGCGCTCGACCGGTGGCTGCCTTCGATCGGGGGTCGAGGTATCACGCTCTTGGCAGGCTTCTTGGCGGTACTGCTCCTGCTCCCGGTGCTGATCGTGGCCTATTTGTCGTTCAGCTCTTCGTCTTATTTCGTGTTCCCCGTGCCGGGCTATTCGCTGCGCAACTACGAGGGCTATTTTTCCAATGCGCTGTGGTTGCGCGCAACCTTCGCCAGCGTCCGCGTCGGCCTAATGGCGACCGGCATGGCGACCGTGCTTGGCGGCATGCTTGCTTTCGGCTTATCGCGTGGTCGCATTCGCGGTCGGGGAGTCATGGTGGCGCTCGTACTGTCGCCGATCATCATGCCGACCATTGTCGTCGCGGTGGCGACCTATTTCCTGATGGTGCAAGTGGGGCTTCAGGGCACCGAGTTCGGATTGGCACTTGGTCACGCGGTCCACGCCATCCCCTACGTGGTGGTGATCGTGGTCGCCAATCTGCGCGACCTCAACCCGACATACGAGCGTGCGGCCCGCAGTCTTGGCGCCGACCCTCTGGCCACCTTCCGCACTATCGTAGCGCCCCTTATTATGCCGGCGTTTATTGTGGCCGCCTTCTTCGCCTTCCTGACCTCGTTCGACGACGTCGTGTACGTGCTGTTCCTCGGCATCGGAAGGATCACGACCTTGCCGATGCGTATGTGGGACGGGATTAATCAGGACATAAATCCTACCATAGCCGCCGTAGCGACCATGCAGATGGTATTCGCGGCGCTTGTGATTGTCCTCGGTACCATGCTGGGTCGCCGAAAAAAATAACCTGTCGGCGCGGAACTAGCACGAGCCAGGACAATCAAGTACTCAAGTTACTCTAGGGAGCTGAAATGTTGATGAAAGCCAGCTTGAGCGGCACTGATGTGAAAACCGGAAGCATTGCGCTGCATAATCTGCAAAAGCGCTACGGCAGCGCAACGGCCGTTGACGATGTCAGTCTTTCCATATCGCCCGGAGAGTTCATTTCATTGCTGGGTCCCAGCGGATCAGGAAAGACCACAACGCTGATGATGATCGCCGGGTTCGAGATGCCGGACAGCGGTCGGGTGTTGTTGGACGACAAGGAGATCACACGCCTGCCGGCTCACCGTCGCGAGCTCGGCGTGATTTTCCAGAACTATGCTCTCTTCCCGCACATGACGGTCGCCGAGAACGTTGCGTATCCGCTTCGGATGAGGCGTGTGGCGAAGGCGGAACGCGAAGCGCGCGTGCATCGCGTTCTCGATCAGGTGCACCTCGGCGCTTTGGCCTCGCGCTACCCGCACCAAATGTCCGGCGGTCAGCAGCAGAGAGTGGCGATAGCGCGGGCACTGGCTTTTGATCCGCCTGTTCTCCTTCTGGATGAACCGTTGGGTGCGCTCGACAAGAAGTTGCGCCAGCATCTCAGGAACGAGATCAAGACCCTGCACAAGCAGGTCGGCAAGACGATGATCTACGTCACGCACGATCAGGAAGAGGCGCTCGCCATGTCCGATCGTGTCGCAGTGATGCACGAGGGTCGGATACGACAGGTCTCGGCACCGCAGGACATTTATCGCAGACCGGCCGACTTGTTCGTGGCGGGGTTTGTCGGTGAGGTCAATCTCATCCCCGTCAGCATCAGATCAGGGGTCGTTCAGGGCCCGGCCGGCGACAAATTGCCCGCGGCGCAGTGGCCTGACGCGGACAGGGATGCGACGCTTTGCGTGCGGCCCGAACATTTGCGAATCGAGACTGCGGCCGCGGGGACCTCGGCCGGCATTCAGGGACGCATCGTCGACATGACGTTCGTCGGAGACGCGACGATCTTGGAATTCCAGAGCGAGTCTGGCCTGCGGCTAACGTCCAAGGTGCTCAACATCTCGGCGAAGGCGATGCCGGACGTCGGCGATGCCTGCCTCGCCTCGTGGGCTGCAAACGATGCAACCATCCTGACCCAGTAGCTTGCGGCATAGGCGGCACGCACCTTCAAGAGCGGCCACGATTTGTAACTACATAGCCCTCGCATATCGACAGAGAAAAACATGGCCGGTGAAAATCCCGCGCTAACTATTGTTATCAACCACCCGGACGCCGAAGGATTTGCGCGGCTTATCGGCCAGCGTTTCCCTCAAGTTCGTGCGATCGTCGCGCCTGACTCTGGCCGCCTCGAGCGCCACATAGGGGAGGCGGACGCATTGTTGGCGTTTCGCTTCCCTGTGGAGGTGTTCGAAAAGGCAAAGAAACTGCGTTGGTTTCAGTGCACCGGTGCCGGGGTCGATTCCATGTTCCCGATCCGCGATAAAGCGGGCCATATCACTGTCACCAATGGGCGCGGCATCCATGGCGACATCATTTCTGATTTCGTGATGGCTGGCGTGACGATGCTGCAGTGGGATTTCCGCAGATTCTTGCGGGAGCAGACGGAGCGGAAATGGAATCCCCGCTACGTGGCTCCATTGGCCGACAAGACGCTCGGCGTCGTCGGGCTGGGGTCCATCGGTGCGACCATCGCCCGGCGTGCCAAAGGCGCGGGAATGACGGTCGTCGGATCGAAGCGTGATACGTCCGTTCCCGTCGAAGGCGTGGATAGACTGTTCGCCTCCGATGCGCTTCACGATCTGCTGCCGCTGTGCGATTTCGTGGTGTTGGCCGTGCCTGCGACACCGCAAACCGTGGGTCTCTTTGGTGCAGCCGAGCTTAAACGCATGCGGCGCGATGCCTTTCTGATCAACATTGCCCGGGGCAACGTCGTCGTGGAGGCCGATTTGATCAACGCCCTGCAGGCAGGTAGCATTGCCGGTGCGATGCTCGACGTATTTGAGCGGGAACCGCTGCCGCAGGGCAGTCCTCTGTGGGACATGCCGAACGTGATTGCAACGCCGCATGTGGCAGGAAGTCCGTCAAACTATACAGAGCGGGTGTTCCCGATTTTCGCAGATAACATCGAACGATTCCTGAAGGGGCAGCCGCTCAAGAATGTGGTGGATCTGCGACGCGGATATTGATCTCGACCGTAGGTGCATCGAGAAGAAGCGCGATAAGCAACTCGCCGCGATCGCCGGCCGGCACGTCGGCCGCCCATATGTCTGGGCGCTCGACATGTTAATAGGCGCGCGCTTTGGCTCGCGCGGATCGTGGTCGAGAACCCACCATTGGTGTCGGTCCAGGCGGCCGCCTGCACGAGCTGAAGCCGCCTGAGGTCCAGGTTGGGCGGCGCTTAGCGAGAGCGCGCCGCAAATTCAAATCCCGGAGGATACTTTTCATGTCTGCCCTGCCGCTTTCTGGCCTCAAGATCCTTGACCTCACGCGTGTGCTCGCCGGGCCTTTGTCGGCCCAGATGCTTGGCGATCTCGGCGCCAACGTGATCAAGATCGAGCGGCCCGGCACCGGGGACGATGCGCGCGCCTTCGGCCCGCCCTATCTGACGGACCCCGAGGGCAAGGAGAACAACAACAACTCCTTCTACCTGTGCGCCAACCGCAACAAGAAGTCGGTCACCGTCAACATTGCGAAGCCCGAGGGGCAGGAGATCATCCGCGCGCTTGCCAAGGGTGTCGACGTGTTCATGGAGAACTACAAGGTCGGCGACCTCAAGCGCTACGGGCTCGACTACGAATCCATCAGGAAGATCAATCCCGGCATCATCTATTGCTCGGTCACCGGCTTCGGCCAGACCGGCCCTTACGCGCCGCGCGCCGGTTACGACGCGATCTTCCAGGCCATGGGCGGGCTGATGAGTGTCACCGGCCACATGGACGGCGAGCCGGGCGCGGGGCCGATGAAGGTCGGCCCTTCCATCGTCGATTACATGACCGGCATGAACACCTCGATCGGCATCCTGTCGGCACTCTATCATCGCAAGGTCAATGGCCGGGCGGGCCAGCATGTCGACGTCTGCCTGTTCGACACCGTGATCGCCTCGCTCAGCCATTATCTTCAGATCTATCTCGTCAACGGCAAGAGCCCGCCGCGCCGCGGCACCTGGGGCAATGGCGGCATGCCGGCGGGCGTGTTCCGCTGCGCCGACGGCGAACTGATGCTGGTGGTCGGCAATGACGGCCAGTTTGCGCGCACCTGCGCTGTGCTTGGCGAGCCGGAGCTCGCGAAGAATCCAAAATTCGTCAAGAACAACGATCGCGTCGTCAACGGCAAGGAGATTATGGCGATCTTCGCCGGGCTGTTCTTGAAGGACACGGTCGGGCACTGGCTGCAAAAGCTGGAGGAGGCCGGCGTCCCCTGCGGCCCCGTCAACGATTTCACACAGGTGCCGCATGTGCGCTCGCGTGGCATGGAGGTGAAGGTCGACCATCCCTTCGAGCACTCGCTGTCCTTGATCCGCAATGCGCTGACTTTTTCTGAAACGCCGGTGAAGGAATATCGATATCCCCCGCGATTGGGTGAGCACACTCAAGAGGTCTTGGCCGCAGAGCTCGGGTACGATGAGACGAAGATCATGGAATTGAAGCAAGCAAAAGTTATTTGAACGCGACACTGTATCGTCGCCTTATCCGTGCATCGACGGTCGGCGTCGCGCCGAAGTCAAGAAGTCCAATAAACTCCAGAAGCCGCGGCATATGGGATGGCCCGCTCTGGAGGCATTTTCTCACGACCGAATAAACCATCGCAAATTGACCGGACCGCGCGATGTCGCGCCAGGTGAGCAGCGTACACCGGCTACCGGCTACATGCCTGCTGAAGAGCTCCGGTCAATCGCACGTCCGTTCCAGGCCAAATTGAGAACCGATGAAATGCACCCGATCACATCATTCTGTGCATGGCCATTTCGGTTGCTCGACACCAAAGACTGCTTCATGTCGGCGGTATACGCCTTAATCCTTCGAAAATATGCCATTTTTCGCAGGAATTCATCGGAGATATTTTAATTAATTGCGTAAAACCGATACCGAGAGGTGGTTAGGCTTGCTCAAGGGTCAAGGACAATCGACAGTTTTACTGGGACCAAAGCAAGAAGGCCGATAAATTGGCGCAGGTAAACCTGTCTAAGGTTTGGCATGAAAGGGCAATGTTGCCCGCCACTGGATCTGGTGTCGGTGTCGACACCGAGCGGCTGGAGGCTCGTATGCAGTCACAGAATGCAGACACGCCATCCGCACCTCAAGTCACCGAGCAAGGTCAAGGCTCGTCGACGGCGCTGAGTGGCCATTTTCAACGATCCGGCGTGACTCGCCGAAGCCTCTTGCAGGCCGCCGCTGTCGCAATGAGCCTTCCCGCGATTGCGCGGGCAACCGCTGCGTTTGCGCAGGAGAGACTTGCCGGTCGCGGGGAGGTCGTCGTTTTTTCGTTCGGGGGGTCGTATACGGAAGGGCTGCGCAAGTACGTTTTCGAGCCCTTTACGAAGGCGACTGGCATCTCTGTTATCGATGTGACAGCTGACTTTTCGGAGCCGCAAGTAAGGGCAATGAACCGGGCCGGACGCGTTGATTGGGATACGGCCTTCATCCAGGCATCGAACTACCCTTCGATGCACGAGGCTGGCATGTTTCTGCCCATCGACTACAGTCTGTGGGACGATGAGTCGCTCAAGGGAGTCCCACAAGTCGCTCGCCTTGAGGACGCGGTCGTGTCGATCGGAGTTTCGACGCTGCTGGCTTATGACGAGCGTGCATTCGGGAAAAATGGCCCGAAGAGTTGGGTTGATTTCTGGGACCTCAAGGCCTTCCTCGGTGCGCGCGGCCTTTACGGACCCGTCGCCAAGCACAATCTTGAGTTTGCGCTGCTCGCCGACGGCGTCCCGAAATCCGAAATTTGGCCATTGACCGACGACAAAGTCGACCGGGCCCTCAGGAAGCTCGACCAGATCAAGCCGCACATAGCGAAATGGTGGACGGCCGGTGGTCAGCCGGCCCAGCTGCTCGTTAATCGCGAATACGCCATGACGAGCATCTTCGATGGCCGCGCGATCGCGGCTATCCGCCAAGGAGCGCCTATCCGTATCGTGTGGGACGGCGCTCATGTGAACTACAACTACTGGACAGTGCTCAAGGGTGGTCCGAACAACCAGAACGCGCAGAAATTGATCGCATTCGTGAATCGGGCGCAGATCGCCGCTGGAGCAACCCTGGGCATCGGCTATCCCGGTCCGAATACGAACCAACTCCAGCATTTGCCGCCCGACCTTGTTCCGCTGCTTAGCATCAACAAGGAGAATGCATCCAAGACGGTGCTCGAGGACTCCGCTTGGCTTGCTGCCAAGCGTCCGGACGGCAAGACGAACCTTGATCACATCCAGGAAACCTGGCTAGCGTGGCGGGCGCGGTAATGTCGACAGGAATGAACCGGCGCGCGGATGCGGCCGACCGCAATTTTGCCGGTGTTCTAGCGTGTGCCCATTAGATATCCTGCAAAAGATGCCGGTCTGGCGTTAGCAAACGCGGTCTGGGGAGCCGGCAATTCGGGAATATGCACCGAAAGATTGACTCAGCGCGAGTCACGACCAACCGGCTCCCGCAATCCTTTGCGCGGAGGCCAGAAGTTGTTTTTGGAATTGCGATCTGATTGCTAAAAAGGGTGCGAGAACTATGCTCGGAATTGGAAGCAAGCTACCATCGTTCGAAGTTGTCGGCGTGAAACCCGGATTCCAGCTTCAGGAGGAAAAAGGGCAGAGCGCGTTCGAGATGCTCAACGAAAACAGTTTTCCGGACAAGTGGAAGAGCATCTTCTTCTATCCGAAGGATTTCACCTTCGTCTGCCCGACCGAGATCGCCGAGTTCGCCCGCCTGTCGAAGGATTTTGAAGAGCGCGACGCGGTGGTGCTCGGCGGCTCGACCGACAACGAGTTCTGCAAGCTTGCCTGGCGGCGCGACCACAAGGATCTGCACAAGCTGCCGATCTGGCAATTCGCCGACACCAATGGCTCGCTGGTCGATGGCTTGGGTGCGCTCCCCGGACGGCGTCGCTTATCGCTACACGTTCATCGTCGACCCCGACAACACGATCCAGGACGTCTATGCGACCAATCTCAATGTCGGTCGCGCGCCCAAGGACACGCTGCGCGTGCTCGATGCGCTGCAGACCGACGAACTCTGCCCGTGCAACCGCGAGATCGGCGGCGAAACGCTGAAGGTCGCCTGACGCGACCATGTCGATCGACGAGCTAAAAGGCCGGGTTCCGGACTTCGCCAAGGACGTGAGGCTCAATCTCTCGTCCATGGTGTCTGACGAGACGCTTGCCGAGCAGATCCGGTACGGTCTGTTTCTCGCCTGCGCGGTGGCGACGCGTAATCGGCACGTGATATCGGCGTTTGATGCTCTCGCAGCCGAGAAGCTGACGCCGGCGGCGATCGCAGCCGCCAAGGCGGCGGCCTCCGTGATGGCGATGAACAACATCTACTATCGCTTCGTGCACCTTGCCTCGAACAAGGAGTACGGAACGATGCCGGCGCGGCTGCGCATGAACGTGATCGGCAATCCCGGCGTCGACAAGGCAGATTTCGAATTGTGGTCGCTTGCGGTCTCGGCCATCAACGGCTGCGGCGCCTGCATCGACACGCATGAGAAGGTGCTGCAGGCCGCGGGCGTCGCCACCAGCACTATCCAGACCGCCGTCCGCTTTGCCGCGATCATCCAGTCTGTGGCGATTGCGATCGAGGCCGGCAGCCCCACGCAGTCGATGAGCGGAGTAGAGCCGCCAGGCTTTTGAGATCGATCGGCAACACGAGGGCGCACCAGCTTGCTGTCCCCATCGGCCGATCGACTTCCGGCGAGATCTTCAGCGGAAATTCCATTGAGCATAGAGCTCTTTTGAGCCGCTGCTCGAGGTCTCGGTTTAACTTGTAGGCGTTGCATCGATGTGTCGTGCCGGCTCGATCAAAGACCGGACCGCCTGGGCTGGCCGCTTGATTGCATAAAAAAACTTTTCCATTCTCGCAAGCTGACGCAGAATTTCGCCGATGACAGGCGCTACATTAGCGAATTTAGGATCAATTGGCTCGTTAGTCTTGCTCCCGGGTTGGAGACAAGGCGAACCTGAACAGGGGCGGCTTCTCGTCATCTCCATACGATCCAGACCGGGTTAGCTGCCGGGTCCTGAGCCGGTGGTGATGATCCACTGCACGGCGCTAATCGAACAAAATTGGAGAGGTTCGGATGCCATACTACTCTTTCGACCTTGTGATTGGCGAGGAGTACCAGAACCAAGGCGGTCTCATTCTCGAAAACCTTGAGCTTGCCGCCGATCGAGCAGTCCAGCTTGCGAGCGAACTAACTGTTGTGCGTCCGGAACTGAGGGCCAAAGGCTGTGCGGTTCGGGTCACCAGTGCCGAGAATGCTGAAGTGTATCGCCCGCTGCTCGATCCGATGCCTCATAGATGAGAGGTCCGGATTGAGCACGCACCACTTCGAGAGATCAGGTGCAACAACAGGCTGACGTACAAAGTCACGAACTCCACGCCATAAACGCCGAAGCGCCGCGGTTTCTCACGTGTGAATCGAAACAATGGTCCTAGGTTCTCCAATGAAGCCGCTACCCAAGGTTCTCGCTTTCGACGTGTTCGGCACCGTCGTCGACTGGCATGGGAGCCTCATCCGCGAAATCGACGCGATGGACGTCGGCGTAAACGGTGATGAGTTCGCGTTGGCTTGGCGCGCCGAGTATACCCCCGCAATGCAGCGCGTGATGTCCGGCGAGCTAGGCTGGACCCTGATTGACGACCTGCATCGCATGATCCTCGACGAGCTACTGGTGCGGTTTCGTATCGGGACGCTAAGCGAGGCAGAGAGAAAACACCTGAATCGTGTATGGCACCGCCTTGACCCGTGGCCCGATTCGCTTGCGGGGCTGATGTGGCTGAAGTCACGCTTCACCATCTGCACGCTTTCCAACGGCAACATCGGGCTGCTTACCAATATGGCTAAGCGCGCGGGACTGCCTTGGGACTGCATCCTATCGGCTGAGCTGTTCCGAGCCTACAAGCCCGATCCCGCAACCTATCTCGGTGTGGCCCACGTGTTCGACGTTGAGCCGGCAGAGGTGATGCTCGTAGCGGCTCACCATGACGATCTCGCGGGCGCTCGCGCATGCGGGCTGCAGACCGCGTACATCGAAAGGCCAATGGAGTTCGGCGCCGCGCGACCCAAGGACGTATCGCCGCGTCCAGAAAATGACTGGCACGCCGCAAACATCTTGGCGCTAGCAGAGCAGCTCTCTTCCCAACAATAAGGCCGCCATGAAAGCTGGGAGCCAAGGCTGTAGGCTTAGCTGTGTGGGCGTAACTTCCATTTGCGGACGAGCGACATGAAAATCATCGATGTCAAAACTCACGTTTTGGCAGCTCCCCTCAGCCAACCGCTTGGCGATTCATTTGGCACCACCAGCACCCGATCGGCCTGTTTGGTCGAGATAGAGGCTGACAATGGGCTGATCGGCTGGGGCGAGTGCTTGGGCCCTGCCGAAATCAATGCTGCTACCGTGCGCGCATTCTGCGAATATCGATTGGCGCCGATCCATGCGCGCGATTGAGGCAATCTGGCAGATGCTCTACAACCGGTTCCAAGACAGGGACCAGAAGGGAATCATTGTTGCGGCTTTGAGCGGGGTCGACATTGCGCTTTGGGACATCCGGGGAAAAGCGCAGGGGGTTCCGGTTTACCGCCTCATTATCGGCGGTAGAAAAGCGTCCAGGCGGCTCTATCATAACGTCCCTACGATCACCCACTGGGCGAACTTGGCGCAGATTGAGCTGACAGTGACCACAAATGATTCGCCCGTAGACCGAAGCCAGCTGACCTTTGATCTGGTGGCGCCGCTCCGCCGTTAGCAATTCGCGCCATGAAATCTGGATCCTTGCAGAATTTCTCCGGTGTAGGAGCGGTTTTTGCAGTCTTTGGGCATCAGGCTCGCTTTAGCCTTATCGCTGATCAGCTAAGCCCTACTAAGACACCTACGCCACCACTAATTTGGCGAGAGAATTACCCAACTGCCCGGGTGCGCGCCAACACGGAATTGAGCTCATGACCGTGGCCTTGAACGTCAAGAAGAAGCACATGTCCGATGCCGAATGGCAGACACGCTGCAACCTCGCGGCCCTCTACCACGTCGTCCACCATCTCGGATGGACCGACACGATCAACACCCACATGAGCGCACGGGTGCCCGATGAGCCCGACACCTTTCTGATCAACCGCTACGGCGAAATGTTCGACGAAATCATCGCTTCGAGTCTGATCAAGATGAGGTTAGACGGCAAGGTGATCGGCGAGCCCGGCAAATTCGACCAAAATTACTATGTTGGTGAACGCGGAAAGTTCAATCGCGCCGGCTTTAGCATCCACAGCAGTGTCTACAACGCGCGGCAGGACGCCAACTGCGTGATGCACACCCATACCCGCGCCGGTGCCGGCGTGTCTCTCATGGCGAGGGGCCTGCGCCCGATCAGCCAGGATGCCATGGAAGTGATCGACGACGTCGTCTACCATCACTATGGTATTCCGTTGAGCGATGAGGAGTCCGAGTCGCTCGGCAAGAGCTGCGTCGCCGGGAGCTGTGTCGTGCTGCTCAACCATGGTCTGCTCACGCACGCCCCGACCATCCATGGCGCGCTGCAGCGCCTTTATATGCTTGAGCGCGCCTGTAGCTCGAGCTGATCGCCCGCCAACTCGATGAGCCGCCAGTGATGATGGATGATGTTGTTGTCGCCAGGGCAGCGAAGCGTATGAAGGCGATCCGTGAGACGCCGGACTACGGTCTGCTGGAATGGGAGAGCCTGGTCCGTACGGTCGAGCGGCGGAGCGTCGACTTTCGCCGTTGAGGCGCGGGCTCGCGCGCCCGTAGCTGCATAAGCCGTACCGCAGCAGTAAGTTTCAAGCAGGGAGCCAGCACTGGTAACACTGTCATCGACTGGCACGCCGGCCTCGTCCGAGAGATCCACGCGATGGACTTCGGCGTGACGCTTAAGCGTTCGCATTGCCTTGGCGCGCCTGCTACAACCCGAGATGCCGCCTGCGATATCCGGCGAGCTAGTCTCATGCCAATTGACCGCCTGGGAGAAATGGTCAAGGCGCTGCGACAGGGGCGATGCTCTAGTGTTTGAGCGAGAGCCGCTTCCGAAAGATCGTCCCCTCTGGGACATGCCGAACACCGCATGTGGCGGGAAGCCCGACGAACCAGACGGAGCGCATGTCTCTATCTTCGCAGATAACATCGAACGTTTTTCTAAGATGACAGGCGCTGAAGAATATTGTCGACCTGAAACGCAGATTGTTGTCGAAGAATAACCGATCTCCTCTTTCGCAAACTGTACATGCATGATCGGCCATCACACGAAGCGAGAAATCATGAAAGCACAACCGTCAGCATCCCACTATATCAATGGAGCCTATGTGGAAGATGACCATGGCCAGTCCCTCGAGGTTATCTATCCGGCGACTGGTGAGATCATCGCACATCTCCATTCTGCTACGCCGAATATCGTCGAGCGGGCCATAGGGGCAGCCTGCGCCGCCCAGGAAAAATGGGCAAAGTTGAAGCCTGTGGAACGCGGTCGCATCTTGCGCCGTGCAGCCGACATCTTGCGAGAGCGCCACGCCCAACTCGCCCGTCTGGAAACGCTCGACACGGGTAGGGTGATACAGGAAACGCTCGCCGACCCTGCTGTCGCCGCAAACGCAATGGAATTCTTTGGCGGCGCGGTCGCTTGCTTTTATGGCGATTACGTTGACCTTGGCGGGCCGTTTGGCTACGTGCGGCGTGAACCGCTCGGCGTGTGTGTTGGCATCGGCGCCTGGAACTTTCCAATCCAAATCACGGCGATGAAAGCGGCACCGGCGCTCGCGATGGGCAATGCTATAGTGTTTAAGCCGTCGGAGAACACACCGCTGTCGGCGCTGGCGCTGGCGGAGATCTTTACCGAGGCAGGCCTTCCTGATGGTCTTTTCAATGTCGTGCAGGGCTTCGGAGACGTCGGCGAAGCCCTTGTAAGCCACGAGATGGTGGCAAAGATATCCGTCACCGGCTCGGTGTCGACCGGCCGCAGGGCCTCGGGGTTGGCCGCCTCCAAGTTAAAGCATATCACCATGGAACTCGGCGGGAAGTCGCCGCTCATCGTGTTCGATGACGCCGACGTGAAAAATGCTGTCGCTGGTGCCATGATGGCAAATTTCTATGCCAATGGTCAGGTGTGCTCGAATGGGACGCGCGTCTTTGTACAAGACGGAGTTCGCGAGCGGTTTCTCGAACAGCTGACTGAGCGGACCAAGAAGGTCCGTATCGGCGACCCACTCGATCCCGAAACGCAGATGGGCCCGCTCATCAATAAGGCGCAGCACCGAAAGGTGCTGGGCTATATCGAAACCGGTAAGGCAGAGGGTGCAACGCTCCTTTGCGGCGGGGGCATCCCACGGCTACAAGGATTCGATTGCGGGCTCTTCGTCGAGCCAACCATCTTCGCCGATGCAAAGGACAGTATGACGATCGCGCGGGAGGAAATTTTTGGGCCGGTGATGACTGTGCTTTCTTTCCGACATGAAGACGACGTCATCCGGCGCGCCAACGACACGGAATTCGGGCTGGCCGCCGGCGTGTTCACCTGCGACCTGTCGCGCGCCCACCGAGTGATCGCGGAATTGCAGGCTGGGACGTGTTGGATCAACACCTACAATCGATCGCCCGTCGAACTGCCCTTCGGTGGCCACAAGCAGTCCGGCATCGGCCGCGAAAACGCGCTTGCTGCGCTTTCGCACTATTCACAATTGAAGAGTGTCTATGTCGAGACGGGCAATGTCGTGAATCCGTTCTAATCTACAGGACCACGCCACGGGCGAGCCGCGCCCTTGAACTCGGTCGACATCCTGAAGTGCCACAACAGTGACTCCGCCAAAACGCACCACGGCAGTGCCCGCTCCATCTGCGGCCGCTTCAGGAGCAACTGGCGCCGCGTCCGCCTCGATTGCGCCACTTGACCATGGCTGCGCCGACCCATGGCTGCACAGGCAGCGGACCGCCCATGAGCGCCAGCATCAGCTCGATCGCATGGGCGGCCACCTCTGTGCTCCGTGCAGACGGAGATGCCGCGCCTGCCCAGCCCTCGAGATCGAGGTGCCCTATCCGATGTCTTTGCGCACGACCAACCGGCAGTTCTCAAAGGCTTCGATCGGAGTGGGGAGCGACAGGGGCGCCGAACAGTTGATGACGGCGTTGGCGGACCTGAAGGCGTCGTCAGTTGAGGCCGGACGAGGGGCTGGAAGCTGGTACGGCTTCGGTGTCAGCGATACAGCAGCTCGTGCTACAGCCCGCCGTCCTCAGGCCGGTGCCAATCAACTTAAGACCCAGTTGTGCGCGACCTACTCGCTGGAATAGGTGCTCATTTTTCCGTCGCCTTGATCCGCTCGAAAGCGGCTTTCAGCGACGATCTCTGCGCATCCGTGAGTTGGACGTAAGGTGCGCGGACATAGATTTCCGCCATCCCCATCTCAAGGCCGAGGATGTACTTCTGGGCCGCAGAGTAGCTCGCGTCAGCCGCGGCATCATCGATTGCCTTCTGTGCATCGATCAACTTGGCGATCGCTGCCCTCCAATCGCCTCTTTCGCGATATGCGGTGAAGATATCGGCGCATTTCTTGCTGAAGGCATTGCCCTCGCCGAGAATTGCTCCCATGCCGTTCTCGAGCGCAATTCCAATATTCTTGATTGAGCCGGAGCACATATTGAGGTCCGGAAATGTCCGTACGAACTCGGAGTACCCGACGGGGTCGCCGCTCGAGTCCTTAATGCCGGCGAGATACGGATAATGCTTCAGGTTCTTGAGTAACTCGAAGCTGATAGGCACCCGGCTTGTCTGCGGGTAATGATAGAGGCTAGTCGGAAGCTGGACCGCATCAAACAGCATGGAAAAGTAAGCCGTCAGACCTTCGATCGGCGGTTGGTTGAAATAAAAAGGAGGAATTACGAGCAGGCCATCGGCACCATGGGCCTCGGCGTGGTGGGCCAGGTCGATCGTCTCGGCGATATTTGGCGTCCCTGGCCCGATGATGACGTTCAGTCCGTTCTTGTTGTTCAGCACAGTCTTGGCCACCTGCTTGCGCTCGGCCACCGAGAAGGAGGGAAACTCACCGGTGGTGCCGAGCACCACGATTCCATCGGCTCCGGCCTGCTTGTGCCATTCCATGATGGCGCGCATGGCCCCAGGGTCGAATCGCCCAGCCTTGTCGCAAGGAGTGACTGCCGCCACCCAGTACAAGGCCTTGGTCGTGTTTCCAACTTGGGACGCTGCCATCGATTTGTCGGCACCAGCGCCCGTATCGTCGATCTTCATTTGCAATCTCTCTGCAACCTCTCGAATAGTCCATCTACTGTATTCAGAATAGCGGTTCTTTTCCTGCAAGTAGCGCCCAAATCGTGCGGAAATTCACCGTACTAATTGCGCGCCTTTCGACCCCTTGGAAACAAACGCGCGGTCGGAATTGCAGCTCGCCCGCGATGCACGATCGCATACGTCTCTTGATTTCGCCGGGGCACTGCGGCTGCATCAGCGCGGACTGCGAGAGCAATTAACGTGCTGGCACGCCTCACGGCCGGGTCTCTTGCGCCTGAAGATAACGCTCTCGGAAATGTAAATACGGGACCACCTGAGCAGATCTTTCCGGTTGGTTTCATCGGCGTCCTAGCGGTGACATCCTCAGGCGCCTGGACTGGAGGTGCTGCAGCCTGGGGTTTCCTTCCGTCGACCGCGACAGGCGGCGATGCGAGCCCAGCGAGGCCGTCAAACGCTGCTGGGCCGAAGAACTTGCGTTGCTGCCACACGGCTGAGTTCGGTCGATACGGCACTTTGTGTCGCGCCGCTGCAAGCCCTCGACGCGGTCAAACGAATTCCCGGACAGGACTATCAGGAAGCGCGTACATGAGAGCCTAAGGCTTCACATCGATCCGAGCTCTCTCGTGCTTGCGATGCTCTCGGGCTCCGGTTCAAGCTTCCTCGCCATAGAGAAGCATAGGCTCCGAAAGTTAGAAAACTTCGCATTCGTCACATAGATGCGGAATTTCATCGATTTGCTCGCATTCATTGGTGAAATTCGGCTCAGGCGCTCGGTAATGTTTGGAGTCAAGTTAATCCTAGACCGAAGCCGTGAATGGCTGGTTCGAACCGGGGAGAAGATATGGGTAGCCTGCAAGGTTCGAGGAGGGGCGACTTCGAATCCGAGGAATGGAAGATCCGTTGCGATCTGGCCGCCGCGTACCGCCTAATCTCCCATTTCGGCATAGATGACCTGACCTCAACTCATCTATCCGCGCGCCTGTCTGGCAAGGTGCATCGATTTCTGCTGAATCCGTACGGCATGATGTTTGACGAAGTCACGGCCTCGAGCCTCGTCGTCGTCGACCCCGAGGGGCATGCCATCGAAAAAGATGAAGAGTCCAAAATCAATAACGCGGGCTTCACGATTCATTCCGCCGTGCACATGAGCCGTGATGACGCTCACTGCGTCGTGCATACGCACACTCTGGCCGGCATGGCAGTGGCCGCGCAAGAGCAGGGGCTGCTGCCGTTGAACCAAAAGTCGATGGCCTTCTATGGCGGCACTGCCTATCACGACTTCGAAGGCGTCGCGCTCGATCTCAGTGAGCGCGAACGGCTCGTGCATGATCTAGCCCACAAAGACGTGATGATCCTGAAGCACCACGGTTTGCTGACGGTGGGGCGTACCATCGCCAAAGCCTTCCTCAACATGTACCAGTTGGAGATGTCCTGCCGTCTCCAGATCGCGGCCACACAAGGCGGGCAAAAGATCACTCTGCCGTCCAAGAATATCGCGGCTCACACGGCGGCGCAGATTGGGGATAATGGCTACAACAAGAGTCCACGCACCTGGGCGGCGCTCAAGCGCCGCCTCGATCGCATCAGCCCGGAGTACGCGACCTGATGGTCCGGCGGGCTCAGGCGCTTCAGCCAGTTTTCGAAGGTATGCGCGCCTTCGGCCCTATGAAAGGGGGCGCGCAACAATCTAATTCTGATTTAGCGAGGGAGGAATAAGATGATTAAGCAGAATTTTGGTAATCGTTCATCCTGTGGCGTGAGCCGACGCTCACTCCTTCACTCAGCGGCGGCCTTGTTAAGCGTACCGTTCGTCGCCAAAGCTACGGCCGCCTGGGCTCAGGAAAAGCTTGCCGGCAGCGGCGAGGTCGTGGTTTTCAGCAACGGCGGCTCGCTCACCGAGGGCGCGCGGCGCTATGTCTTTGATCCGTTCACCAGGGCGACCGGAATAAAGGTTGTAGATGTGGTGACTGATGACTCCGAGCCGCAAGTCAGGGCGATGTTCCGCGCAGGCAGAATGGATTGGGACACGGCCTTCGTGCGGGCGCAAAACTATCCGGCAATGCGTGAAGCCGGAATGTTCGAGCCGATCGACTACAATCTCTGGGATGATGAGTCCATCCAGGGTGTGCCGTCATACGCTCGTCGCAAAGACGCAATCGTGGTGATGTCGACGGCGATGGTGCTCGCTTACGATCAACGCGCTTTTCCGAAGGGTGGTCCACAAAACTGGGTGGATTTCTGGAACGTCAAAAAGTTTCCGGGGCTGCGGGGGCTCTACCCCAGCCACGCTAAGTTTAACATCGTGTTCGCGCTTATCGCTGATGGTGTTCCACACAGGGATATCTGGCCGCTCACCGATGATAAGGTCGATCGTGCATTCAGAAAGCTCGACGAGATCAAGCCGCACATTGCCAAGTGGTGGATCGCCGGTGGAGAAGCGCCTCAACTTCTGATTAATCGCGAATACGCGATAAGCAGCGCATACGACGGTCGTATGATCGGCGCGATCGGCGACGGCGCGCCACTCAAGTTTGTCTGGGATGGTGCATATCTGGGCGATTACTGGGCAACGATCCTGAAGGGGGGGCCAAACACGGCAAACGCGCAAAAGCTGTACGCTTTCTTAAACCGTGCGCAGATTGCGGCCGGCTGGACACAGGGGACGCGATCGCCCGGCCCGAATACAAATCAGCTCAAGTACCTGCCACCAGACCTGGCCTCGCAGGTCAACGTAAATCCCGACAACGCATCGAAGGCCGTCAGAGAGGATTCCGTCTGGATCGCGGAGAAACGTTCGGATGGCAAGACCAATGGAGACCATCTCCAAGAGCGTTGGCTCGCATGGCGGGCGCAGTAAACTCGACAGCCCGAACGTCGTGTTGAAGCGATGAGCGCACCCAGCACAGGCCGTCTGGTCGAAATGATTTCGTCCTGATGCCTGGGCTGGGAGAGTTCGTTTATTTCATTTCCGAGTTTGAGCTCGTAACCAAGCAATCTTGTGACGACAAAATGCTTGGAACTGCAAGGCTCTTGCCTTCGTTTGTCCCGTTGCCGTCCCAACACGACTGAGAAAAAGGAGCGCCCGACGTGCTCGATAAGAGCTCCGCGACAAGTGCACCCCGGCCTTCCGTAAGGCCCGCGAACGCAACCATACCGCGGCGCCTTCGCCGCTACCTCTGCCTCGACGATTTCGAACCGGCGGCGCGGCACATTCTGCCAAAGTTCCTCTATGGCTATATTGCTGGCGGCGCCGAGACCGATACCGCGTTGCGCGACAACCGTAAAGCTTTCGACGAATACGGCTTCGTGCCGCGCGTACTCAACGACGTCAGCTGCCGCGATCAGAGTACTACCCTGTTCGGCACAGCCTACGCATCCCCATTTGGGATCGCGCCCATGGGCGCGTCGGCACTGAGCGCTTATCGCGGCGACATCATGCTGGCGCGCGCGGCGAGGGCGACCGGTGTGCCGATGATCCTCTCGGCGTGGTCGCTCATCACACTCGAGAATGTACGCCGCGCGAACGACGGTGCCTGGTACCAAGCCTATATCGCCGGCGATGAGGCGCGCATCGTGCCGATGGTGGACCGCGCCGCTGCCGCCGGCTACGATACCTTCGTAGTCACCGCCGACGTGCCGGTGGCACCGAACCGCGAAAACAATATCCGCAATGGGTTCCAGTTGCCGCTCGCCATCCGGCCACGTGTGCTCTGGGACACAATCAGCCATCCCAATTGGCTGTTGAACGTCTGGGCGCGCACCGTGGCTAATTACGGTATACCCCACATAGAGAATATGGAGGCCACTCGCGGACCGCCGGTGCTGTCGAAGAACCTCATGCGCGATGTCGACCGCCGCGACCAGCTCACCTGGAAACATGTCGAGCTGATCCGCCGTCGCTGGAAGGGCAAGCTCGTGGTCAAGGGTTTGGTCTCGCCGCAAGACGCGCGAATCGCGCGGGAATGCGGCGTCGACGGCGTGATGCTTTCCAACCATGGCGGTCGCCAGCTCGACTGCGCTGTTTCGGCGCTGCGCACCCTGCCGGAGATCGCAGAAATAGCCAACGGAATGGCTGTGATACTCGACGGCGGAATCCGCCGTGGCACCGACGTGATTAAAGCGCTCGCGCTCGGCGCGCATTTCGTCTTCGTCGGCCGTCCTTTCCTCTATGCCGCGGTCGCCGAGGGCCAAGCCGGCGTCGAGCGGGCAATCGCGCTATTGCAGGCCGAAGTTGATCGCGACCTCGCGCTGCTCGGTATCCGCAAACTTTCGGAGATCACACCCGACCTTGTGCGTAAGCTCTAGTCGGATGCGTTTAAACATATCGCGCTATTCCATGCAGATCGGAATGATAATGAAAAACATGCTCGCCAATTAATTGGAAACCCAACGAAATGGCTCTATGCCTTCAGGCGGGTCGAGCGGAGGGGGACGATGCGACTGAGGGAGGCGGAGACGACAGGGAAGGCGATCTGTTTCGCGCCAGGCTGGATCAGATCATCAATTTAAGACATGAGCTGGTGCAGCTCGGCGGCAAGATCGATTGGGACTAGAT
Source organism: Bradyrhizobium sp. SRL28 (assembly GCF_018596315.1). Taxonomy (GTDB): domain Bacteria; phylum Pseudomonadota; class Alphaproteobacteria; order Rhizobiales; family Xanthobacteraceae; genus Bradyrhizobium. Next base: position 21,020 of record NZ_JAHEAG010000045.1, read on the forward strand.
CGACCGCGAGATCGCGCGCTGTAGAGCGAGAAGGGTCGGCCCCGGATTGAGAGCCGTTTCGCCGTCGGGCTGCTGCTGCTCAAGCATATCTACGGCCGGTCCGACGAGGAAGTCTGCGAACGCTGGGTCTACAATCCATATTTCCAGCACTTCACCGGTGAGGGGTTTTTCCAGGACGAGTTCCCGCACGTGCGTTCCGACCTCAGCCGCTGGGGCAAGCCGCCTGAGCTCGCGTTTGATCCTTCGGAAGACTCCACGTTTTTGGCTCGATATGAATACGCGTCGTGGGTTTTCCGGTTTCTGGCTGCAGCCATTGAGCCCCTTAATCGCCGCATGGACGAGCTTGGCATTGGTCGTGACGGCCTTAGGCTACAGGGTGGTGTCCACCGTCACCCGTTTGAGATCGCGCGCGCAGCGCGCCGGTCTCGTGGGCCGCTCAGCCATTGAGGCCGTGATCGAGACCGACTGCCCACCTCGACCGCTGCTATCTCAAGGGTCGTGAGGACGATGCGGCCAACGTCGTCATAACCGCCATCGACCATAGTCTTCGCCTCGTCCTCGCCTGACTGGGGCTTCTGTTGCGCCTCATTCTGAGCGTCCTGCCGCGACTACTCGCTGCCCCGACCGCTCTCAAATGGGCTTCTTAACGGACGACTCGAGTACTGTCGCCGGAACGTGAATGGCTCGTTCGTCATCATTATCGAGCAATTTACCACCGCTCGCAACAAGTTGGGGAACGAAATAGCCGAGGCCAGTCCGAGGCGGCAATTCATCGAGCGCTGAAGTCGCCCAATGTTCTAACGCCAGGGCAGAGCCCACAGCTCCTTGCTGCAGATTTTCTCGGCAAGATCACGACTGATCGCGTCGAGCAGCTTCTCCCCCTTCTCGCGCGAGGCGGCACTCGGATAACCGTACACACCGGTGGAGGATTGGCTCGCGAGACTGCGCCAGCGATAGACGCCTTTGCCGACAAGGTCGGCGACATCGGGCGTGCGATTGGCTTCGGCGAGGCGGATGCGGTCCTCTGCCACGAGTTCAGGCCGCAACGCCATACACATCGACGTCTCCGCCTCGCATGCGTGCCAAAGATTGGCCTGCCGCTCGAGCAGCGCGGCAATCGACTTCTCCGCCGCATACCAATAGGTGAAATGCACGATCGGCACCTCCAGCTTGGGGCTGAGCTCGTCGGCGCAGACCCGCAGCGCATTCTCGTTGCCACCATGCCCGTTGAGCAGGACGATTCTTCGGAAGCCATGCCGAACCACAGACTCGCAGACGCAGCGGATTGTGTTGAAGAAGGTCTGGAAATCGAGCGTGATCGTGCCGCCGAACGACATGTGATGCTCGGAGAGGCCGGTCCACATCATCGGCAGGACAACGACTTTCTCGATCGCTGCGGCCAAGCGCGCCGTGCGCAACGCGACCGTCTCGCCGAGTAGGCTGTCGATCTCGACCGGCAGGTGCGGCCCGTGCTGCTCGAGCGAGCCCACCGGGACGATGACGATCGCGTCCTCCTTCGCGCGTTCACGCAACTGGTCAGCTCGCAGCCGCCGCCATTCGATTTCCATCTCATCCCCTCCTGTTGCGCGCCGCTACGATGTAAAACGATCGCCTACTCATCCGAGTGCCGCGCCTTGGCGAATCATCCGAATTTTCTATTCCTGCGCTTCGATGTTATGCATAAGTTTTCTCCTTTTCGGATCGAGTAACTCTGCACTCGCGCACTTCTTACCGGGGATCTAAAGCCGAAAATCCCTTGTTTGCCCCTGCCTAACGCTTAAATACTGCACGGCGTTGCCTCCGATTTTGCAAATTCTCTGGGCCGTGGAAATGTCTCGGATCGGTGAACTGTTGAACTCGCCGAGCACGTCACGCAACCGTAAGTTGGTTGGTCAGACCTCGCCTGTTACCTTTTCGCATTGTCGCGACCCACTCAGGAGACCAGACGCGACGTTATACGGTAGAGTTCGGCGGTATCGTAGGCGCATCCAGCGTGATCCGACGAATCGCCGGTGGCACTATCGGGAGAGGGGCGCATAAGATGGCGGCAATCTCCGGATGAGCGGAGCGCAATCGCGCGATGCAGGCAGGGACATCGTGATTGTCGCTAATCACAATTCTTGCTGCTCGGCGGGGTATCGATGGCTACTGGCGTTCGCTGGCGACGCGGGTGGGCCCGCTGGAGCTGATGGTGCCGCAAGACTGGACAGGGCGATTCTCGACGGAGCTATTCGAGCGCTACCAGCGCTTGGAAGATGCTCGTCGGGACGTTAGCGGAGCTGTACGTGCAAGCCGTCTCGACGCGTACGATCAAGGCGATGACGAGGAGCTGTGCGGGCACGGCTACTCTGCTTCATCGATCGGTACGATCGCGGAGATGCTGGATGAGGCGCTGCGGGTCTCTGCCGAGCGGCCGTGGAAAAGGTGGTTCCTTGTCTCGTGCTCGACGCCCGCTACGAGAGGATCCCCAAGACCGGGGTAATCGCCACCCAGGCCGGTGCTGATCGCGATCGACCTGGACGCGGAGAGTGGAGGCAGATTCTCGCCATCGAGCGCCAGCCGCGAGAGCCGATTAAACAGGCGCGACTTCCTGGCACTCGGAAGCGCAGGCTCGTACCGAGATGATGCCGCACGGGATTCCGACGATTTCGCCCGGGCAGGAGGCGTTCTGGCAACGCGTTGCGTTGTCCAAGCGCGGCGGCATCTCCAGAGAGTCACAAGTGTCAGGCCCTTCCGGCCTTGGTGTGACTTTGTCCGCCTCAGGCTCTGGAGAGGTCGAGACGGCAGACGTTGAATACTTTGCATTAAACTCAGACAACATAAGCGTTCCAGGTTGATCCACGATCTCGGTGGTCACTGTAATCGGCGAGATCCGTTCGTGCAGCTCTTGCTTTCGATCCCCCCGATGGCGCTTGGCCGGCGATGTATCCAAGGCGACGCCTCCTCAAGCATTTTTCCTAAATGAAGCGCGACACCGTCATTGCCAAAAGGCGCCACTATCTGCAGACCAATTGGTCGGCCATCTGTGTGCGGCGTTCCCGGCACATTCAGTCCGCAAAATCCGACCGCGTTGACCCAGCTGCAAAACATGCCTTGGGTTGCTCCGCTTCCAGGACGGCCCCCGATTGTCTCAGGGCATTCACTTTCGGCGTTCCACGCCGGCGATGCCGCAGTGGAAGTAAGTAACGCATCAATTCACCACGCTGCACTTACTTCGGCACGGAACCCGGTCAATCGGTCGATTGTACGAAGAAAGGAGGTGGCCTTAATCTCTCGACCCTGACGAACCAACTCTTTGATCTGCTCGGTCAGCTGCTCGCCGCTCCAGCCGCGAGCAAATGGGCTTCTTAACGGACGAGTAACGGTCGTGCGGACGGCCAACTCTGGTTTCTGCGAAGGCGCAAATAGCGTGCAACACGGAGCGATGGGACGCTCTTTTCAGCCACCATTATTATGAGCTCTGAAGCTGGCGGTATTGACCTCTGAAGTAGATCAATGGATTTCTGTGGCCATTCCAGTCGACTGGGCTCATCTCCTCGACCTTGCCGATAATCAAAAAGTGGTCCCCAAGCTCCTGCTCCGAGTGAAGTGAGCAATCTGACCACATCAGTGTCTTGGCAATTATCGCTTTGCCGCTTGGATGCGCGGCCCAATCTACGTGCTTCCACTTGTCTGAGCCCGATTTTGCAAAGGCATCTGAGACTGCCTGCTGTTCTTCGGAAAGAACATTCACCGTGAAGCGGCGAGACAAGCGGATCCCTGGCCAACTCTTAGACGTCCTCATCACGCAGAAGGAGACTAAAGGGGGGGCCAGCGAGACGCTGTAAAAAGACTGGCATGTGAACCCGGTTGGTACGCTATCGACCATCCCTGTGATGACAGTGATTCCGGAAGCAAAGCGGCCCAGCGCGTCGCGAAGCGACCGCAAATCAATTGACGAAACGTAGGACTGCTCCATAGCGACTGCACCTTGCTCAGTTAATCTCGGGAGTACGCCGGCCGATGATGCCGACGTGCAAATTCTGTTCTTGCTTCTCGGAGGACACCCGAAGGAATGGTCATCACGATGAATCGCGCGCAACCCCAAGGTGCTCACGCAATGTGCGCCCAGAATATTCAGATCGAAACAAGCCACGATCCTGTAGGACCGGCACCACCTGATCGAGGAAGTCAAAAAGTCCGTCAGGCAGGTGCGACGGTGAAACATTGAAACCATCGCATGCACCGCTCTTAAACCATTCAGCAAGATCTGCGGCGACTTCTTCAGGCGTACCTGCAAGAATTCGTTGTTGGCCCACCGCCATCTCTTGACAGAGCCGTCTGACCGTCCAGTTAGACTCAACAGCCCTCTCGGCAATCGGTTTTGCCGAACTTGTGACGCACGATTCAATGAAAGATGCTGGGAGAGTATCGTCAAGATCGTACTTCGAGATGTCCTTGAACTGAACGATCAATCTTCCCATCTCTTTGACGGGATCAGCTATCGAGCGCAGCAATTCTAGCTTCTCACTAACTTCCTTCTTTGTCGCAGCGACGATGGGCTGAATGCCTGTAATGATCTTCACGCAATCTTCGCTGCGCCCGTGCCTCACCGATGCGTCCCGAAGAGCTTGTCTCTGCTGGATTGATGCAGCCTTATCTAATGGAACCGTGTAGACCGCGTCCGCAAACTTTCCTGCAAGTTCGACGCCCGCGCTCGACTCCCCGGCTTGAAATATTGCAGGCCGGCCTTGAGGCGAACGGGTGGCTGTAAGTGGTCCTTCCACTTGAAAGAATTTGCCTCGGTGATGCAATGCGCGCACTTTTGCCGGATCGAAAAAGATCCCCGATTTCTTGTCGTATACGAATGCATCTTGATCCCAGCTATCCCAGAGGCCTTGGACTACTGTGATAAATTCATCTGCCCGTTCGTACCGCTCGCTGTGCGATAGCGGCTCTGGCAAACCGAAATTGGCCCCTTCGCTCTGCCGATATGATGGAACGACATTCCACGCTGCCCGGCCTCCGCTTATGTGATCCAGCGAGGCATATTGACGGGCAACATGAAATGGCTGTTGGTAACTGGTGGAGCATGTGGCAACCAGTCCAATTCTGTCGGTCAGAACAGCGATAGCCGCCATGGCGGTTAGCGGCTCGAGTGTAACGTTATCGTGGCCACGCCCGAGCGCGCCTTTTGGGCGATCGCTCATCGAAGTCGCAGCGAGATTGTCGGCCAAAAAGACAAAATCGAGTTTTGCGGCTTCCGCGTTCTTCGCTAGATCGGCGTAGAACGAAATTGACTCCTGAACCGTTGGATCGACTCGAGGGTGCCGCCAAGCGGAAGCATTGTAGCCAAGTCCGCGAATTGAGGCTCCGATAGTCATCATTCGTTTTGACATTGAAGATCTCCTTAGTTGGCTATTCGCCAACTGTTCCGCCTCGCCTGTCGTAGCTTGCCGCGTCCGCTCGCTCGTGGCGATATTTTCCCTCTAAAGCTCACCGTCATACGGTGAAACGAGCGCCGGCTCTTTGGCGAGGAGCCATTCTCCGCGATTGTTCCTTGATAGGCTGGTCGCAGACATGTGCAATTGTTCCGTCATCACCCAACAACCATCTATATGCGCCGCGGTGATTTGTTGAAATTCTCTCGGCATTCGGGATACTCGACTCTGAGACAGGTTTGCGTCGCATTTCAGCTGTAGTTCGGAGGTTTTCCTGCGCCATATGGGTGTTTCGAGATAAAATCCAACGGGGCCCCGATCGAGCCATCCGACTACACAGGCGCCCGCAGTCTAGAGATCGTACAGAAGGACAATCACCTAACGTCAGAGGTGACCGGCGAACTAGGCGGGCATTCTGCTACTGCGCGTCACGTGGCATGTCCAAGTCAGCGGCGATATGAATCCTCGTGTGCGCCGCCGCGGCTTTGGACGCTTTGACCACGGCAAACCGCCTGTGCCCACACCGCAGCGCTGCCTCCAGCTGCTCGCTAGTTCATCACGACGAGATCAAAGATTGAGGTGCGCGGCCATGCGATGGCTCTGCGTAAAAATGGGCGGCAGGCATCCTCGTCTTGCAGAATTTCTTCAATCCTTTGCAAATTCTTCGGTCTTTATGCGTCGATACGCTTTATATCTTTGTCGTTCATCCGATTGAGGCCGTGCGGAAGCCTGAGGCGGGACAGCTGTAAACCAACGGCGGACGCAGCGATCCTGATTTAGGTTTTTCTAGACATTCGAAGGAAATAAGTTGAAGTTTAATGCCGCCGTTCTGTTCGAAGCGCGCGCGCCGCTTGCGATCGAATCGCTCAAGCTAGCCGGGCTTGCCGACGCCGACGTGCTCATTCGAGTGCAGGCGACAAGCCTCTGCCACACCGATCTTGAAGCGGTCCAAGGCGCTTTCGATACGCCGCTGCCTATGGTGCCCGGCCACGAGGCGGCGGGCGTCGTCGAGTGGATTGGTAAATCCGTCACGTCGGTGCAGATCGGCGATCACGTCGTGACGTCGTGGAATCCGCATTGCGGCGAGTGCTTCTATTGCAGGCGTCATCAGCCAATTCTGTGCGAGCCGTATCGCGCGCGCGCCGTGCACTCGTATCACTTCGATGGCCGTCCGCGGCTCATGCGCGAAGGCGGCGAGCCGGTGCATCAGCTGATGTATTCGGGCAGTTTCGCCGAACTTTGCGTGGTCGATCAGGGCTGCGCCGTCAAAGTGCCGCGTGAAATGCCGTTCAATCGCGCGTGTCTAATCGGCTGCGGCGTGATGACGGGCGTTGGTGCGGCGATGCATATCGCAAAGATCGAAAAGGGCGCGACCGTAACGGTGATCGGCTGCGGCGCGGTCGGTTTGTCCGCGGTGCAGGGCGCGCGGCTCGCAGGCGCATCGCGCGTCATCGCCGTCGACCGGCTGCCTGGGAAACTCGATCTCGCGGCGGTCGTCGGCGCGACGCATACGCTGCTGGCCGACGATTCAATCGCTGATTTGCACTCCGAAGTCACCAGTGGTCGGGGCGCCGATTGCGTGATCGAAGCCGCGGGCAGTCGCGCAGCGTTTCGTGCGAGTGTCGAGATGGTGCGGCCGGGCGGCCAAGTCGTATGGCTCGGTAAGCTGCCCGCCAACGACGAACTGGCGTTCCGCTGGGGCTCACTAATGGGCGAAAAGCGCATCGTGCGGTCGAGCTATGGCGGCGCCGAGCCATCGCGCGATTTTCCGTGGCTCGCGAACGCGTATCTCGACGGCTCGCTTAAGCTCGACGAATACGTCACGTCGACGATTGCGCTCGCCGATGTCAACGCCGGACTCGCGCGTCTCGCCGCCGGCGAGGACATCCGCTCGGTGATCGAGTTCTGACGATGGCGCATCCGCCGCTCGCGCCGGGCTGGATCGACGCGCCGCATCACGTTGCGTCGCTCGGGCGTTTGCCGCTCGAATCAGGCGACGCGATTGACGATCTCCGCATCTCGTACGTCGTTCACGGTTCACTTAATGATCGCGCAAAGCCGGTAATCGTCGGGCTGTGCGCGATCGGCAGCACACATCATCGGCTGGGTTTTCTCATCGGCCCGGGGCGGGCGCTCGATCCGTCGCGTCACACGATCGTCGTGATCGATGCGCTCGGGAACGGGCTGTCGAGCTCGCCATCGAATTCGCCGACGCAGCCCGGCGAGCGCTTCCCGCGTTTCACGATCCGCGACATGGTGACCAGCCAACGCATGCTCGCTTCGTACCTGCGCATAGATGCGGCATATGCGATCGTCGGGGCGTCCATGGGCGGCATGCAGGCCCTCCAGTGGGGCGTGTCACATCCGGATTTCGCCACGCGGCTCGTTGCGCTTGTCCCGATGGCGAAGACCACACCGTGGTCCCAGGCTATCAATCACGCGGGACGTCTCGCCCTCGCGAACGCACGCGATCTGCCGACACCCGAAGCGCGCCGGGAAGCGTGGGTGACCGTGATGAACGTATTCGTCGCGCGCTCGCCGTCGCGGCTCGCCGTAGACGTCATCGGTGCCGCAAGCGACGGCGCGACCAGCGATACGCTCGCGTGGCTTGCCGAGCGCACGCGCGTGATGGCCGCGCAACCGTATGATCCGCTCGACTGGATCTACCAATCGTATGCGTATGATGCCCATGACGTCGGTACGTCGCCCGGTTTCGGCGGTGACACGCAAAGGGCGCTCGCATCGATTCGAGCGCGTACGCTCGTTGCCGTGCCTTCGCTCGACCTCTACAATCCCGTTGAAGCGGGCATATGGGCGGCGCAGCAGATCGCGCACGCCGAGCTGCTGCGCCTGCCGTTCGACAGCGGCCATCTGGCGGCGTCTGAAGCAGAGCCCCAGGCCGCCGCGCAGCTGAACGAAGCGATCGGCCGCTTTCTGCGCGATGACGAACTCGGGGGTTAAGGGCAAGCGCGGCCTGTACACGGCCTGCGGCTTGGCGTGTCATTGAGTTTATCCTGTTTGGATTAGCCTACGAATCATAAATACCCCGGTGCACTTCGTTGCGGGAGTAGATCAAGCCGGTTATAAGTCCCACCATTGCAGCCTTAGCTACGCTAAGGTTCGCGTCGCTCTTCTTTGTTGTTGTCGTGAGACGCGGCTATTGACTGGGGCATTGCGCAGGGGAATCGATCTTAGACCTGTGTTGCCGAGCGCTTCGTTGGGAGGGTGCCTACCTGACCCACAACTACGGGACCATTCTGAAGGGGGGCCCGAACACAGCGAACGCGCAAAAGCTGATGGCCTTCCTGAACCGCGCGCAAATTGCGGCGGGGTGGACCCAGGGTACTGGCTACGCCGCGCCGAATACAAATTAGCTCAAGTACCTTCCAGCCGACCTGATCCCGATGCTTAGCGTGAACCCGGAACACGCTGCAAAGGCCGTGATCGAGGACTTCGCCTGGCTCGCGGCGAAACGCCCGGACGGCAAGACCAACGCAGATCACATCCAGGAGCGTTGGACGGCTTGGAAGACGAAAGGTGGAGCTCGATGAGTCAGCGGATCGTGGTGACGGGCACAGATACCGGGATCGGAAAAACAGTGTTTTCCGCGGGGCTCGCCGATCTCCTCGGCGCTAACTATTGGAAACCGATTCAGGCCGGCCTCGAAGGAGAGACCGATAGCCAGGCCGTCGCACGGTTGGGCAGTCTCTCAGCCGATCGCATCGTGCCGAAGCTTTACCGTCCTCGAACGCCCGCTTCGCCCTATCATTCCGCCGCAATTGACGGAGTTCGCATCGACGCGGATTCGCTCGATCCGCCGAACACCGGGGAGTGCCCGCTAGTGATCGAGGGCGCCGGCGGGCTGATGGTGCCGCTGAGTGGCGGCACACTTTATGCTGACATCTTCGAGCGATGGGGGCTTCCGGTCGTGCTTTGCGCGAGCACAGGACTGGGTACTATCAATCACTCGCTGCTGTCGATAGAAGCTCTGCGAAAGCGACAGATCAGTATTCTTGGAATTGCGTTCATTGGCGAAAGAAATGCTGAGACTGAGATCGCAATTCGCGAGATCGGGCGGGTGCGTTGGTTAGGGCGATTGCCCTGGCTTTCTCCTCTCACACCAGACACGCTGCAGGCGGCGTTCAAAACCTCATTCCGTGCTGACGATTTCAAGGCATGATGCCAAAGAAGACGTCGCCGATCTGGCATCCGTTCACGCAACACGCGCTTCAAGACGAGATAACAAAGATTGTACGTGGTGATGGTGCTTATCTCCACACCGCGGATGGCCGCCGTATCATAGATGCAATCTCATCCTGGTGGGTCGTGACCCACGGTCATTGTCATCCACATATCGTGCGCGCGATTCAGGAACAGTCTGGTAAGCTCAACCAAATCATCTTTGCCGGCTACACCCATGATCCGGCTGAGGAGCTTGCTGCGCGACTTTTGAAACTCGCACCCCGTGGCCTCGACCATGTCTTTTTCCCCGACAGCGGCTCAGCCTCTGTGGAAGTGGCTTTAAAAATGGCACTCGGCTATTGGCATAACATCGGCAAACAGCGAATGCGCATTGTCGCAATGCAACATTCCTATCACGGCGACACGGTTGGGGCGATGTCGGTCGGTGCCCGAGGCGTCTTCAACGCTGCGAAGATCTTCGTGAAATTTATGCCGGCATCCGCGATCCTGCCGATGAGCTAACTTGAGACCCCACATTCAGGTGCTTTGCCTGCACTCTCGCGTTTGATTCATGTGCGGGGTATGGGTTGAACCACGCGAGGGCAAGGCTGATCTCCGATGATGTGGGGACGATCACGCCACCCGAAGTGCTGAAATCTCATCAAACAAACCTGCTTTCCAATAGCCCTCTTGCTCGAGCGACGAGATGATCTTCTTTGATTGTTGCTGCCAAGGGGCGAACTGCCACTCGGTGGACAACTGCATTGTCCTCTTCAAGCAGTCGGTCAATTTGCTGTGACGTAGATCTGAATAACTCCGCGCAGTATTGGCTGGCCATCAACGCTTTTGGGGGCAATCTAATTTGTTCGAATGTCAGATTCCGCGGATCGATTGTCCCCGGGTTGAGTTCAAGACAGACAGGGGGCTGTCCTTCGTTGGAATACCGCACTTGGATAACATTTCCCCGAATCGCAGAGTGACGGTGCAGATTCGCGCCGAAAGCGGCCAAGGCGCGAGTCGCCGCGCGTGACATTGAACTCCCAAGAACTCCTGCCCGCGGTATCGATCAAGGCGTCTTCAACACGGCAGGCTCGCAAGGCAACGTCGCGATCGCCACTGGCGGTGGCGAGCGTGTGGGCAAAACAGCGGCGCTCTCATTGCCTGCCTTGGGATGGAAAGTCGCAATCCCCGGATCTCGCAAGGACCGCCGGAACAAATCGCAGCTGAATCGAAAGCCAGCGAGCGCATGCTCGCGATTTCCTCGGACGTAACGGACGATGCGTCCAGCGCTCTTCGAACACAGTGCGAAGGTGTGGAGGCGTCGCTTCCAGGGCGAGTATGAGCCTCGGCGGCGGCTTAGTGGAGGACATCGCGATCGAGGACTGGAAGCCCGTCGTCGACGCCAGTTTCACGGTACGTTCTACTGTATCCGCGAAGCTTCCGTGATGAAGTCGCAGCAGCCGTGGGCGGGCGCATCATCAATAACGGATGATCTCGCCGCGGCCGAACTCGATTGCCTATACGGCGACGGGCCTCACCAAGGCGGCAACGCTGGACGGTCGCAAGTACGATATCGCCGTGCCCCGGATCGCCATGGGCAATGTGCTCACGGAGCTCGCGGCCCGCATGAAAAGGCTGCCGCAGGCCGATGGCACGATCGCTATGTTGCCGCTGATGGATGCAGAGATCGTGGGGCAGCCGGTGCTCTACATGGCTAACTTGCCGTTGGAACCCAACGTGCTCTTTCATACTGTGATGCCCGCCAAGACGCCTTCGTAGGCCACCCCTAAAAGACTGCGTCATTTCTCGGCACGCGCCAACGCGGACGCGGTGAGCGTCTCGGAGCGCAGAGCTTATCGGTCAATGCACCGCCTTCGATCAATTTGCTTGCCATCTTCAGAAGGTCCCGAACTCGCGAGGTGACAGCGTGGCGTGTTCGAAAAACTCGCACCGGCTGGGATCGTGTCGCCGCCGCTTGGAAACGTCCCTCCGGTTCACAGCCTGCGATGCACGTGTCAGTGCACTTGGTGCCTCTACTAGTTTGCTGCGCGACTTCATGCTTCGATCGCAGTCGCCCCGATTATCTTTCCACTGGTCCCACCTGCGAATGCAAACATTCGGCGGAATCTCAGCAAAAGTGTCGAAAGTCTCTGCTTGAGCCCGGGAAATTGCGGAAAACCTGCAAACCACCTCTGATAGGACCTGATGTCGGCAAGGCTCGAATTGCCGGTCTGTTGGTATTCATCCCACAGCTAGCTAGATGCGGATCCGCCGCGCGATTGATTCTAGAGGGGAAACGGAGCATGACAATCTCTCGACGCGATCTCATTAAGACAAGCGTGGCTGCCAGCGCCGCCGTATCGATGCCATCGGTCATACGAGCGCAGACTGGCCCTACCGCCGCGCGGACCGTCCGCATGATTAAGTCGGGTGACCTCCGAGTCTTTGATCCGATCTTTACGACGGCTCTCATCACCGCTGAGCATGGCTATGCGATCTACGACACGCTGTTCGCGCTGGACTCCAAACTTACACCGCAGCCGCAAATGGTGCGGAAATGGAGCGTTTCCGACGACAAGAAGACCTATACGTTTGAGCTCCGGGATGGTCTGGGTTGGCATGATGGCACACCCGTTACTGCGGCGGATTGTGTAGCCTCCATCCGTCGTTGGGGTCAGGTCGCTCCCGGCGGCAAACTGGTCCTGGCGCGGGCCAAGGATATCTCGAAGAAGGACGATAAGACCTTCACGATCGAGCTCAAGGAACCGCTGGGACTGCTGATTGATGTGCTGGCGAATTTGGCATACCCCTTCCTGTTCATTATGCGGGAGAAGGACGCAAGTCGTCCCGCCACCGAACAGGTGACCGCGAATATCGGATCGGGGCCGTTTAAATTCAATGAAGCTCTGGCCAAGCCGGGCGCGAGCTTTACCTACGACCGCAATGAGAAATACGTGCCACGCAGCGAGCTGCCAGACGGATTTGCCGGCGGCAAAATCGTTAATGTGGATCGTGTCATCTGGGAGAACATCGCCAATCCGCAGACTGCTTTCGCCGCGTTACGAGCGGGTGAGGTTGATTTCTTCGAATATCCGTCCGCCGATCTTTACTCGGCGATCGAAAGCGATCCCAACCTTGAACTCCAAGTTCTAGACAAGATGGGTTGGGTCCATTGGATACGCCTGAATTGTCTTCAGAAGCCGTTCGATAACGTGAAGGCGCGCCAAGCGATGCTTCACCTGATCGATCAAGAGGCTTTCTCGCGCATTTTTTCCTCCAACCCAAAATATACCCAGAACATTATTTCGCTGTTTGGAAACGATACGCTCTATTCCAACGACGAAAATACGGGGTGGTACAAGAAGGGCGGCGATCCGGAAAAGGCTAAGCAGCTGTTCAAGGAGGCGAATTACTCTGGCGAAAAGGTCGTCATTCTCCAACCGACGAACATTGTGAATTACAGCAATGCCGTGCAGTTTCTGGCGGGCGCACTGCGGAAGATTGGGATTAATGCCGAACTTGCGCCAAGCGACTGGGGCGGGATTGTCGCGCGCCGGGGGAACAAAGGGCCCGTTGAGAGCGGGGGCTGGAGCATCTTTATCTCGGGCGTGCCCGATTTGACCCTCAGCGATCCGATCGGCGCACCTTGGCTAAGCGCGGACGGCGACTTCTTTGGCTGGCCGAAGAACGACGAATATGAGGCCCTTCGGGCTAAATGGGCGGACACCGCAACGGTCGCCGAACGCCAAGCGCTCGCCCGCAAGATGCAAGGGCTTTGGTGGGGCTTTGTCGGCGATGTGAGGCTGGCTCAATCGGTCTCCCCAATCGCGCGCCGCAAGACGCTGTCCGGACTTATTGGGATGCCGGGTGCTCTCCCGATGTGGAACATGCAGAAGACCTGAGAGCGCAATGGCTGCTTACATCCTTCGTAGGATGATCTCGACCATTGCCGTCATGGCGATGGTTGGAATTTTCATCTTTTTGCTTCTCAGGCTGTCGCCTGGCGACCCGGCGGCCATCATCGCCGGCGACACGGCGACACCACAGATGATCGCGGATATCCGCAAACAGCTGGGACTTAACGATCCGCTGCCGGTCCAGTTCTTACATTGGGCGCTGAGCATTCTCGGCGGCGATTTCGGGACCTCAATTTTCACGGGGCGACCGGTTCTCCTACTCATCTCGCAGCGGTTGGAGGCGACCATTTCCCTTTCGATCTTGACGATGATCTTTTCGGTCGTGACCGGGGTTGCTTTCGGCATGCTTGCCGCATGGCGAGTCGGCGGCCTCGTCGACCGCGCCCTTGCAGCCTTTGCGGCGCTTGGCTTTTCTGTCCCGGTGTTCGTCGTCGGCTATTTTCTCATTTACTGGCTCGCCATCAGCGCGCGCTGGCTGCCAGTCCAGGGATACCGGTCTATCGACCACGGCGTCGGGCCCTGGCTTGTGCACCTGATCCTGCCTACCGTGGCCTTGAGTTTCCCCTACATTGCTTACATCGCCCGGATCACGCGAGCGAGCATGCTCGAAGTGCTGTCGGAAGACTATATGCGAACGGCCGCTGCCAAGGGCGCGTCTTCATACTCCATGCTTTTCCACCACGCCCTGAAGAATGCGGGTGTCCCGATCCTCACCGTGATCGGCATAAGTTTCGCATATCTAATTTCTGGCGTCGTCATCACGGAAACGGTGTTCAACATCCCTGGTGTCGGTCGGTTGGTAGTCGATGCGATCAACAATCGCGACTATCCCATCATTCAAGGCGTGCTCATCCTCGCTTCGGGCCTGTACGTTCTGATCAATCTCGCGGTCGACCTAGCTTACACCCTGATCGATCCCCGTATCCGGTACTGACATGACGCTTTCTTCCGCACCCGTTGAATCCCTGTCGGTGAGTCGGCTGCGGCCATCCATTCCGCGTCTAGCAAGCCGGCATCCGCTGGTCTTTATAGGCGGCGGCCTCTTGGCGCTGTTGATCATACTGGCGCTAGCTGCGCCGCTTTACGCCGGCGATCCACTGAACATGGACCCGTTCAAACGGCTTCACCCGCCTTCAGCCGAGATGTGGTTCGGGAGCGATAATCTGGGCCGTGACGTGTTTGCGCGAACGATGTTAGGCGCCCGCATCTCCCTCATGGTGGGATTGATGTCGGCGGCGAGCGCTGCTTTTGGCGGGCTTCTGATCGGTGTCATCGCCGGCTACAACCGCAGCTTCGATAATGTTGCCATGAGGATCATGGACGGCCTGATGGCGATCCCGACGATTCTGCTGGCCATCGCCCTTATTTCCGTGACAGGCGCCGGGATCGGTATCCTCATCCTCGCCATTACGGTCCCTTCGATCCCAAGTGTTGCGCGGCTGGTTCGTTCGGTGGTTCTGAGTGTTCGCACGCGTCCTTATGTGGAGGCCGCGCTCTGCGGCGGTGCGCGCCTGCCGAAGGTGCTGTGGCGGCATATCCTCCCGAGCACCATTCCACCCCTTATGGTGCAGAGCGCCAATGTCTGCGCCAGTGCGATTCTGACAGAAGCCGGGCTGAGCTTCCTTGGCGTAGGCGTGCCGACCGAGATCCCCAGCTGGGGTAACATGATCTCAAGTTCAAGCCTGTATCTCGGCGTCGCCCCATTTACCGTCTTCGCCCCTGGCATCTGCCTTGTCATCACGGTTCTTGCCGTCAACCTGCTCGGAGATGGCTTGCGCGATCTGTTCGATCCCCGCTCAAAAGGCAGAGCCTATCATGCAACAAGAAACCACCGACGATGACGTGCTCCTAGATGTTCGAGGATTGGAGACACACTTTTTCGGCGAGGAAAGCATCACCCGCGCAGTGGGCGGCATCAGCTTCCAGGTCAAGCGTGGCGAAACGCTTGGCGTTGTCGGCGAATCCGGATGCGGGAAGAGCGTCACGGCCCTTTCCATTCTTCGGCTGCTGCCGAAGCTAAGCGCCAAGACCGTCAGCGGCGAGATCCACTTTCACGGACGCGACCTCCTGAAATTGTCTGAACGGGAGATGCGCAAGATTCGCGGCAACCGGGTCGCCATGATTTTCCAGGAACCGATGACCTGCCTGAGTCCGGTTCACACTGTCGGTCGCCAAATCGCCGAGGCGGTGCAAATTCACACTAGCGCCTCCCGATCAGAAGCGATGGCAAAGGCTCTAGAACTTCTCCGCCTGGTCCGCATCGCGGACCCCGAGCGTCGCATCAACAACTATCCCCACGAAATGTCTGGGGGCATGCGGCAGCGTGCGATGATTGCGATGGCTCTCGCCTGTTCACCAGAACTGTTGATTGCCGACGAGCCGACTACTGCGCTTGACGTTACCATGCAGGCGCAGATCCTGCAATTGATCCTCGATCTGAAAGAGCGCAGGGGAACGGCCGTCATGTTTATCACGCATGATCTCGGTGTCGTAGCTGAGACATGTCAGCGTGTCATCGTAATGTACGCTGGGCGAATTGTGGAGCAAGCTCCCGTAAAAAATTTGTTCGCGCGCCCAACGCATCCCTACACTCAGGGACTGATGCGCTCGCTGCCGGATCCGCAGCGCCGCCGAACGTGCCGCCTCCCAGAAATTCCTGGCATTGTGCCAAGCCTGCGCGATCCCATAATCGGCTGCAGCTTTGCGCCTCGCTGCCCGTTCACAATTGACATTTGCCGCCAAAAAACACCCACCATGCATAATGTCGGGCCAGGCCACGCTGCGGCCTGCTGGCGCTCCCAAGAGGTCGTGACCGCATGAGCGGTCCTTTGCTGAAAGTCGAGAATCTGACCAAGCATTATCCGCTTGGTGCGGGATTCCTGAAGAAGACGGTCCCAACGGTTCGCGCGGTGGAGGATGTGTCCTTCTCCGTTGACGCGGGCGAGACGCTCTGCATCGTGGGCGAGTCCGGCTGCGGAAAGTCCACTGTCGCGAGGCTCTTGATGCAGATCGTGGAGCCGACAGGTGGGCGCGTGATGCTCGAGGGGACCGACATTACCGCTCTCGATACAAAGGCGCTTCGCGCGTGGCGCCGCAAGATGCAGATGGTCTTCCAGGACCCTTACTCGTCGCTCAACCCGCGTCTCACCGCCGAACAGATCATTACCGAGCCACTCGAAAATTTTCAGCGACTCAGCCGACAGGAGCGCAGGACGCTTGCGGCGGACCTTCTCCGAAAGGTCGGAATGTCGCCTGAAATGGTGGACCGTCTTCCGTCGGAATTCTCGGGTGGGCAGCGGCAGCGACTCGGTATCGCGCGGGCGCTGGCTCTCCAACCGTCACTCATCATTGCCGACGAAGCCGTCTCGGCTCTGGACGTTTCCGTGCAGGCGCAGATATTGAACCTGCTAGCGGATCTCCAGCAGCAGATGAGCATCGCTTTCGTCTTTATCTCGCACGACCTTAGAGTGGTTGAGCACATCGGCCATCGCGTTGCGGTCATGTATTTAGGGCGAATCGTGGAACTCGCTCCGTGCGAGCCGCTTTTTGCCAAGCCGGTCCATCCCTACACAGAGGCGTTGATCGCGGCAGCTCCGATTCCAGATCCCATGAGGGTACGGGCGCAGGTACCCGTGGAGGGTGAGGTACCAAGTCCCATTAGCCCCCCGAGCGGTTGCACGTTTCACCCGCGGTGCCCGATTGCGGTCGAGCGTTGCCGTTTCGTAGTCCCACCTTTAGTGCCAATCGCGGACGGGCGCGTCGTAGCCTGTCACGTGCGCGCGCCGGCGACGGACATCCCAGCCTCGCCGCCCACGTCGACCAATTCTTCGCTCACTCCTGTGGTACAGCCACAGACGCTTTGACCCGATCGAACATCTCGTGCGCACCGCCGACACGGACATCGGCACTGGACCTGAAAAGTAACGGAACGACAGAACATGACTCGCCCCATGACATAGTTCCCAGAGCAACCAATGGCCGTTATTCGGCCGACCGCAATCGGACTGCCAGATGTGGGGAGCCGTCGGATTGGGAAGAGAATACGACGGTGCCGTCCGCGCGCTCACGATCGATCTAGCAAAGATGATCAAGTTTGGACTGCGATGCTGCGATTTCTTTGTGCATTTTGACGTAAAGCTACGTTGTCCATGCCTTATATTTCTCAAAGGCGATCGACGTGCCAAAACACCGTGAACAAATGGGAAGGCAAAGGGAACAAAATGTCTACGAAACCAGCAACGCAGATTGCAGATCTTACTGCATATGACTGTCTTGCTCTCTTTAAGAGCAGGGACTTGTCTCCTGTTGAGGTGATCGATGACTGCTTACAGCGTATCGATGAGGTAAATCGCGAGCTCAACGCATTCTGCTTCATCGGCTTTGAGCAGGCGAAGGCCCAAGCACAACTCTCAGAAGCCCGGTGGATGAGAGGCGAGCCGATCGGTTTGCTTGATGGAGTGCCGGTAACCTTAAAGGACGTCACGCTTAATCGCGGAATGCCTACACGTTGGGGATCGAGGTCAACCAGCGGTGACGGACCGTGGGATGTCGATGCTCCGGCCGCTGCGCGTCTGCGAGAGGCGGGGGCTGTCATTCTGGGAAAGACGACTACTCCGGAATTTGGCTGGAAAGGTGTTACAGACAGTCGACTTTACGGAATAACTCGTAACCCTTGGAATCCGGACCTCACGCCTGGCGGGTCGTCCGGTGGAGCGGCAGTTGCCGCGGCGCTAAATCTCGGCTTTCTCCATCAAGGAGGCGACGGCGCCGGATCGATACGGGTACCCGCAAGCTTCACAGGCACCTTCGGCTTCAAACCAACTTTCGGGTATGTCCCGCAATGGCCGCCAAGCGTAGTGCCTACGCTCTCGCATATCGGGCCGATAACTCGTACAGTGGCTGATGCGGCCCTCATGATGAGGATTATCGCCCAAAAAGATGTGAGGGACGGCTATGCCGGTCCGGAATATCCATGCAGTGAGCTGCCGCTCGCATCGACATTAAAAGGCCTGAGAGTAGCCTATAGTCGAGACTTCGGGAATCTAGATGTGTCGAAAGACATTCTGAACGTTACTGATGCCGCCGTCCAGAAAATCGAGACCCTCGGCGCTGAGGTAATCGAGGTAAACCCAGATCTCGCTGGTGCTTGGGAAATACTCGGGACGCTTTTTCGTGCGGGTGCTGCTCGGCTCCTTAGCCGGCTGAACAAAGAGCAACGTGGCCTACTCGAGGTCAACGTTTTGAAGGAAGCTGAACAAGGTTTGTCGCTCACTCTTTCCGACTATCAAGATGCTCAAGAAGCTCGCTCTGAACTTACTGCCAAGATGGCGGCGTTTCATCAGAAATTTGATCTCCTGATCACGCCAACGATGCCGGTTGCACCTTTCCCGGTCGGGCTCAATGAGCCAGATCCTAACTATAAAAATTGGTATCCGTTCACCGGCCCTTTCAACCTCACGCAGCAACCGGCAGCTTCTTTGCCCGCTGGACTAGATAGCAACGGCCTTCCCGTCGGCCTCCAATTGGTCGGTGCTCGCTACAAAGACATGACCGTGCTGTCCGCAGCCCGCGTTCTTGAAAGTGCATTCGGGCGCTTCGTCCCTCCGAAGCGTGCGCAGCCCGCGCGATAAGAAGTTGGGCTTCGAAACAGTCAGAGTCCTCGGACCGGTGGCAGGAACTGCGCAGCGAATGACGGGCATTCGCTGCGCAATCATCATACGTGCAGGTGAGCAGCGCGGATCTCGACGGCCGCGAGATCAAGTTTCGCCTTCTACGCGAAGCACAGGGCCGCTCGCGATCCAAGGCGACGGGTGCGGTGACTTCCAATTGCAGCAGGAGGCCGGGCGCAACAACGCGCCCGAGATGAGGTGAGCCATCGGCGCTTTCAAGGACGCTGTCAAGACGGCGGTCAAAGGCGCGAGCCGCCGCGCGACGTTGATTTCTCAAAAGCTGCTGCGTGCGGTATCGATTAAGGAATCCTCACATGGCAGGGTCGCAAGGCAAGGTCGCGATCGTCAACTGCAGTGGCGCCGGTGTGGGCAAACCGGCGGGGCTCGCATTGCTGGCCAACGGATGGAAAATGGCAATCGCCGGACGTCGCAAGGAGCCGCTGGAGCACGATGCCTAGCGTGTTGCGACTGGTTCGTTCGGTGGCGTTCGCCTGACATTCCCGGCCGCGAGCGTCAGATTAGGTGCGCATCATATTCACTGTAACCCGGATTTTGAAGCGTTCGTTGCGCCGATGGCTTGAGATGGGCCTTTTTACATCGGGTGTTCGTGCCATTCAGGAGATGCAGCCGCTGCCTGTTGAAGGTGGGATCCGAGCACGCGTCATAAGGCATCGGCCACGGAGAACAGCAATGACAACCACATTGACAAATGCGCTGCCGAATGTTGATCAAATGCTAGATTGAGGCTTTCCGCACTCCGACGCGACGTACGACACTGCCCACGTCTGGGAGGGTCGCTTCTTCCGCCTCGATCTCCATTTGGATCGATTTTGGGGAGGCTTAGAGCATCTTCGTATGAAGCTTCCGTCAGCCGTAACGAAGTGACTGAGATCCTCCATAACTGCGTGGCGTTATCTGGCCATAAGTCCGCATACGTGGAGATGATCTGCACGCGCGGATCGCCGCCGACCTCGAGTCGCGATCCGCGTCAGGCCGAGAATCGCTTCATGGCTTTCGCGGTGCCGTTTGGCTCCGTCGCTAACAAGGAGCAGCTTGAGCGCGGGTTGCATGTCGCGGTCAGTGATACCGTTCGAATTCCTCCGAAATCGGTCGACCCCGCGCCATCAAAAACTATCACTGGCTAGACCTCATAAAGGCCTGTTCGACGCCTATGATGCGGGGGCCGAAACCGCACTGATTCTGGACACCAACGGAAACATCGCGGAAGGTCCGCGCTTCAACGTCTTTCTTGTCAAGGACGGCACGCTGCGCA
>NZ_JAHEAG010000046.1 GCF_018596315.1 Bradyrhizobium sp. SRL28
GAAGGAGTCGCTGGAAGCGGCCCTGCGTGGCCAGGTCGACGCCATCATCTGCGACGGCGGCTCGATGGATGCCGGCCCTTACTACCTCGGCACCGGCACCGAGTATTTCGAGAGCGAAGCGGTCAAGCTTGATTTTCGCCATATGGTCGAAGCCGGCGCCCGGATCGGCTGTCCGGTGATTCTCGGAAGCTGCGGCATGGCCGGAGGCGATCGCAACCTCGACTGGATGATCGGGATTGCCAAGGAAGTGTTCGCGGAGCTTGGCATCAAGGGTGCCAAGGTCGCGGTGATCCGGTCCGAACTCGACCCTGAGATCGTCATCAGGGAATTCCGTGCCGGAGCGCTGCGCGCGACCGGCGCCGGTCCCGACCTCAATGAAAATGCGCTGCGCGAGAGCACCATCGTCGGCCAGATGGGAATCCATCCCCTGATCACGGCGCTGGAAAGCGGTACGCAGTACGTCCTTGCCGGCAGAAGCTGCGACATCGCGCTGTTCGCGTCCGACATGATTCGGAGAAATATCGATCCGGGATTGGCCTATCATGTCGGCCATGTTCTGGAGTGCGGGGCGCTGGCCTGCGACCCCGGTTCTCCATCGGACTGTCTGGTGGCCGAAGTCTATGATGACGGCTCGGCGATCTTCACTGCGCCCAATCCCGCGCGCCGCTGCACGGCGTATTCGATCGCCGCACATTCGCTCTATGAGGAAAGCCACCCGCAGCTGCAATACTATCCGGAGGGCATTCTGGTCATGGAGAAGACGCAGTTCTTCTCGCGGGACAGCCGCAGCGCCGGAATCCGCAACAGTCGCTTTGTCCATGCCGCAAAGCCGTGGCCGTGGAGCATCAAGCTCGAAGGATCGCGCCGGCTTGGTTCGCGAAAAGTCTCGCTGATCCATCTCGATCAGGCCGATCTGTCGAAGATACCGGCGGACGTTCTGGTCTATGGCCGCAACGGCGTGCAGCCGGAGCCGGTCGAAGCGTCGCAGCGCGAATTGGGTATCATTGTCGAGACGACCGGTAAGACCCGCGAAGCGGCGGTGCTGCTGGCAAGCCTGTTGACACACTACCTCATTCACTACGGCTATCCCGGCCGTAAGGCGACCGCCGGCAACATCGCCTATCCGCTGTCGCCCAATCTCGTCTGCTTTTCGCGCGAAGACGGCACCTTCGGTGCCATTGTGCCGAGCGGAACACGCGATCCGGTATTCTTCGAGAACTATACGGCTATCAAGGCCGCTGTCCTCAAGCTTATCGCGGATGAATTTCCGGACGCGCTGCAGAATGCGACTTTCGCCATTACAGATGCGGACGCCACCCGTCCGGTCGCGCTGCTCCGTACAGTCGACCAGGACGCAGAAAGGCTGAAGCAGCGTCACCAGCGAGAGATCGACCGGATCAAGGAGCTGGTCAAGCCTGGACCCGGTTCGCTTCTCAATCTTGATGCTCCGGATGCCTATGTCTGGTCGCTCTATCACTTGTTACAGAACGAGGACGTGATCAAGAACACCATGTTTCCGATCACGTATTTCGATGCCGACGGGGCCGACTGGACGGAGCAGGGCTCGGAGAGGCCACGTTACTTCGATATCGGCGAACGCGACTATCGTGGCAATGTCGACGACCGGACGCTTTCGCTTATCGCGGATCATCCGCCGACGGGGGTTCCGATCGGCTCGTACCCGTTGCTCGACATGGCCGTTGTGATTCGCAGCAAGGATGCCGGTATCAACCGTCTAACCTTCGATATCATCTTCACGTCGGGCGAAAATTACGAGGCTGCTCTCCACGCCAACATATTCACCCGCTGTAACGTCGCGAGGATCCTTGGCGTGCCGCCGGAGCGCGTGGTGGGCAGCTATTTCGTCGACAGCTGCAATGCGATCAAGATTTCAATCGACCGTCCGAACATCTCGGCTTCGATGAACGAGCGCGATGTGTTCGGCGCACAGCAGCAGGTCGCGATTGAACGGATGAGTGTACCGATTTATTCCGCCGCGCTCGCGAAGGCATCGTCTTTCTAGCGCACCCCACGACCCCCAACCTCACAACCACAAACCAACCTCACAACCACAAACCAACCGAAGAGATTTGCCATGTTAAAGCCTGTTGTTCTAGCTATTGCGGCCACGCTCGTGTTGTCCGGCGCATTGCCTGCTAATGCCGAGTATCGCGAGACCAGCGTCGACCAGTCGATGGTCGTTCCGGTGTCTGGAGGCTGCGGTCCCGAAGCGTGGCGTGGCCCTTGGGGTCATTGCCGTGACACGCCGTATTATGGCCGTTTGCCTGACGGCGCATGGAAGTTAAAGCCGAGCGGCTGGAACGGCTGCCCTCCCGGCTATTGGCATGGGCCGTACGGCCATTGCCGCAACACGCCGTTTCACGGGCGGCTTCCCAACGGAAGCTGGACGTAATGGCTGAATCAGTCGAGTTCGCGCCGCGCGTCAGCAATGAAAGAGGCTCCGCGAATTCGCTGCCGAGACCAAACCGGGAAGTCCGAGCGCGTCATGTCCAATCGAATGAGTATCCGAACGCGAAGCGAGAGCCTCGCTTCTCATATCCTGCCGGTATCGGGGACAATGATAGGCGTTTGCACGACGCTGGTCGGCCTGATCAAGGTTGCCGAGATCAGGCACGGACCTACGCGCGTCGATGAGTACGCCGCGATCATGGGCATTACGTTCCTGGTTAGCGCGCTAACTTCCTACCTTTCAATCCGCTATTCGAACTGGACGAAAATCAGCGCCCGGATCGAACAACTGGCCGACGTGATCTTTCTGGGTGGTCTGGTCGGCATCACCCTCGTCGCAACGCTGTTTGCCTACGAGGTGATCTGAAGCGAACCGGACCCGGCTCGCTTCCAGACAGGTAAGGGCGCGACGTGGCGCTCGTCATAAAGCCGATGTTTGAACGACAACCCGCAACAGAGCGGGCCGTGCCCGCTATTCCTATGGAGAAAACAGATGTTTCGAACTTCCATCAAGTCAGTCGGCGCCTTCTTGCTCATGACGACAATCGCTGGCGGCGGCGCCGCCTTCGCGCAAGGCACGATGTCGCAGCAGGATGCTTGCCGTCCAGACGTGTTCCGGTTGTGCAGCAGCTACATTCCCGATGTAGGCCAGATCGTCGCATGCCTGCGCGGCAATGAGGATCGGCTGAGCCAAGGCTGCCATCAGGTCATGTCGCCGGAGCCGGCGACGACCGAAGGAATCTCGATCCGACCGCGTGTTCGCTCGTATCCGGAATGAACTCGTCGCGACTGGCGATCCTCAAACTCAAGTAACAATGTGAGGTACAACGATGATTTTGCGAAGAATAAAGGGCGCTTCCGGCGCCATCCATTTCGCTGGCGTGCTTCTGTGCGCCGCGATCTTCGGCTTTTCGGCTGGCGCCGCCAATGCGCAAACGCCGTTCTATCAGGCTTCCGAATCGCAAGTACGCGGCGAGCCCGGTACGATTATCCGCTCCGAGCCGATGATGTTTGCGCCGGCCGGCGCGCAGGCCTATCGCGTGCTGTACCGTTCGAGCGGAATGCATGATGAACCCATCGCAGTATCCGGCGTGATCGTGATTCCGCCCGGCCCGGCTCCGGCCGCCGGCAGGCCGATCGTCGCATGGGCGCATCCGACGACGGGCGTCGTCCCGCACTGCGCGCCTTCGCTTGCCATATTCGTCTTCCAGCAGATGGCCGGCCTGCGCCAGTTGATCGAGCAGGGGGCCATTGTCGCGGCGACGGATTATCCGGGGTTGGGGACAGCGGGGCCTCATCCTTATCTCGTCGGCGACAGTGAAGCGCGGGCGGTGATTGATTCCGTGCGCGCCGCGCGAAACATCGCTGGCGCCGGCGGCGGTAGCGAATTTGCAGTCTGGGGCCATTCGCAAGGTGGACAGGCCTCGTTGTATACCGGACTGATCGCCAAAACCTACGCGCCGGAACTCCACCTGGTGGGCGTCGCCGCCGCCGCGCCGGCAACGTCGCTGGTGACGTTGATGGGCGACGACTTCAAGACCAGTGGCGGCAAGAACCTGACCGCCATGACGCTGTGGTCGTGGTCACGGGTGTTCGGTGCGCCGATCGACAAGGTTGTTGTGCCCGAAGCCATGCCGTCGGTCGATCGGCTGGCGGACGAATGCATCGAGTCGATTTTCGACATCATGGCGCGTCGCCAGACCGAGAAGCCACTGGAGCAGCGCTTCCTCTCGGTGCCCAACATCGCCACCGTGGAGCCCTGGCGGACGATTGCGGCCCACAATACGCCGGGCGCATTGCCCCCCGGTGTTCCGCTGTTTCTGGCTCAGGGAACGACGGACAATATCGTCCGTCCCGACGTGACGCGCGCCTACATGCAGCGGCAATGCAAAGCTGGCGGAAAGGTCAGCATCATGTGGGTCCCCAATGTCGGCCACGGCTTTATCGCCCGAGATAGCGCGGACAGCGCCGTCGCCTGGATGATGGACCGCTTTAACGGCCAGCCTGCGCCAAGCGATTGCGGAAGCGTGACGCAGGCTTCGGCTCAATAGGTGCACCATGACGCGGCTCGTGTTCGGACTTCTTCGTCCCTATCGTGGATGGCTGGCGATCGTGTTCGCCGCCATGCTGGTGGAGATCGGCGCCAGCCTTGCCGCGCCGTGGCCTTTGAAACTCGTCATCGATGACGCACTCGGCAGTCACCATCTGCCGCATTGGCTGGACTGGGCGCACCAATATGGCGGCTTCGGCAAGCACACCCTCGGTGTGGCGCTATTCGCAGGCGCCGCCACGCTCGCGATCGCGGTCATGGGCGCGATCGCAAGTTATATCGACAATTACTATACGACAAGCGTGGGTCAGTGGGTCGCCAATGATTTGCGGCTTCGAATCTACGACCATTTGCACCGGCTCTCGCTGCGCTACTACGATCACGCCAGGACCGGCGTGCTGGTTTCGACCATCACCACCGACGTCGCCACCATTCAGAGTTTCGCGTCGTCCTCCACGCTCGATATCGTGATCGATCTGATCACCATCGTCTTCATGGTGGGATTGATGTTCTGGCTCGAATGGGATTTCACCCTCATTGCGGTTGCCTTTACACCGGTCCTGCTGGTGTTCGTCTTCCATCTCAAGAAGGCCGTAAAACAGACGACGCGCGTGGTCAGGGCCAGGCAAAGTGATCTGCTGTCGATCGTCCAACGCGGGATTGGATCGATCCGGGTTACCAAGGCATTCGGACGGCAGGACCTCGAAATGGCGCACCTGGAGGCGGCCAGTCACGCGACGGTTGACGCTGCGTTGCGAGCGCGACTGATAAAATCGCTGATGTCGCCTGTTGTCAGTATCGTGGTGGCGATTTGCACGGCCGTCGTGCTCTGGCAGGGCACGTCGTTGATCGTTGCCGGAACGATGACGGCGGGCGCGCTGACCGTTTACCTGGCCTATCTCAAGCAGTTCTTCAAACCGGTAAAGGATCTCGCCAGCATGACAAGCACCGTCGCGCAAACGACGGTGGCGCTGGAGCGAATCCAGACCATCCTTTCAGCCGACGAGGTGATCAAGGAACGTGCCGATCCGGTCGATCCCGGAAGGGTCCGTGGCGCAGTCACGTTCGACCGTGTCACGTTCGGCTATGGCGTCGATCAGCACGTGTTGCATGAAGTCTCTTTCACCATCGAGCCGGGTCAGGTCGTCGGCATCGTCGGGCCGACGGGTTCCGGAAAATCCACCGTACTGAGCCTGCTTCCGCGCTTCTACGATCCGATGTTCGGGCACGTCCGGATCGACGGTGTCGACGTCGCCGATTACAAGCTGGCGGCGTTGCGGTCCCAGATCGGCTTCGTATTGCAGGACACGATGTTGTTCCCCGGCACGATCGGGGACAACATCGCCTATGGCCGGCCGGAGGCAACCGAGGACGAAATCGTCGCCGCCGCGCGGGTTGCCAATGCCGATGAGTTCATCAGCCGCATGCCGCTCGGCTACGATGCGGTCGTGGGCGAGCACGGCAACACGCTGTCCGGCGGCCAACGCCAGCGGATCGCGATCGCGCGCGCAGTCATTCGCAATAGCCCGATCCTGGTGCTGGACGAACCGACGGCGGCACTGGACACGGAGTCCGAACATCTGGTGATCGAGGCCTTGCGTCGCCTGATGAAGGGGCGAACGGTCATCATGATCGCGCACCGCCTCAACACCCTGATCGGCGCGGACAAGATTATCGTTCTCAGGGACGGCGCGGTCGTGGAGGAGGGCACTTATGACGGCCTGATCGCCTGCGACGGCGCATTCGCCGAGCTCAATCGCGTTCAACATTCGGCTTACGCCGCCAACGCAGCGTGACGCTCGCACAAATTCAAGGACAAAAAGATCATGTCGCACAGGCTCATCGTTCTTCCCGACGACACGGCAAATGCAATTATCGACCCCATCAATGCTGCCAGGCAGTCGCTGAACATCCGCATGTTCCTGTTCACCGATCCGCTACTGATCAATACGGTGATCGAGGCCAGACGCCGCGGCGTCAAGGTTCGCGTCATGTTGAATCCGGCCAGGCGTGACGGAACCAGCGAAAACGCCGAGGCGCGGAGCAGGCTGCTGGCGGCCGGCATCGCTGTGCGCGACAGCAGCGCGGAATTCGCGGTCACACACCAGAAATCGATGGTGATCGACGACAAGACCGGATTTGTCGAATCGCTAAATTGGGAAACGCGAGATCTGACCGAGACCCGCGACTATGCGGTCGCAACGACGAGGAGCGCCGAAGTAGCGGAGATGGTCCGGTGTTTCGATGCCGACTGGAACCAACAGCCATTCGAGCCGAGCCCGGACTCGGGCTTGATCTGGTGTCCCAATAACGGTCGGCAACGCATCGCCGCCTTCATCGATGGAGCAAGGGAGTCGCTCTGGCTTCAAAACGAGAGATACCAGGACATGGTCATCATCGAGCGGCTGGTGCGTGCCGTCAACCGCGGTGTTCACGTCCGCATCATGGCGCGGCCCCTGCACAAGCTCAAAAGAAAGAAACTGTTCGAGGGCGTGAGCGGACTGCGTATTGTGCACGACGTAGGGGCAAAAGTCCGCACGCTCAAGGGCCTCAAGCTTCACGGCAAGATCATGATTGCAGACAATGAGCGCGCGATTGTCGGCTCGATCAATCTCAGTCCCGGAAGTTTCGACGACAGGCGTGAACTTGCGATCGAGGCCGATTCGGATCACGTCGTGAAGCGGCTGATCCGAATCGCAGAGCACGACTGGAAACACTCCCGCAAGCTTCCGTTGTCTGACCACGCCGTTCAGGTTGATCTGGAAGGCCACGGTGTCGAAGACCTCAGTCGATTGGCGCTGGATCGCCACGATGCAACGAGTCAACTGATCTAACGCTGGCGCCGATCGAATTGGCGTTTCGCTATTCATGCCATGTTCGGCGTGCCGCCTCCGCGCAGGTTGCGGCAGCCTGATTTCGCTCCCGCTGCCGAAGTTGACGATCGCGTGAGCCCATAAGGCGCGCCGATACCTGCATATCGAAGGAGTATTTGTTTTTCGCAGTTTGATGGCTCATTTGTCTGCGCGAGCGGGACGCCATTTGGCGTACCCGTGAAATTCAAAATCAAGACAGAGGAATTCAAGCATGAAGACTATGACTCGTTTCCTGATCACATCCGGGCGG
Source organism: Bradyrhizobium sp. SRL28 (assembly GCF_018596315.1). Lineage (GTDB taxonomy): Bacteria > Pseudomonadota > Alphaproteobacteria > Rhizobiales > Xanthobacteraceae > Bradyrhizobium. The sequence continues at coordinate 7,643 of NZ_JAHEAG010000046.1, forward strand.
ACGCGTACGACGCTTGCCGCGGTTGCGCTTGCCGCCTTGCTCGGCGCCGTTACGAACGTGTCCGACGCCAATGCGTTTTCCTGCAGCAGGAGCGCATGGGGAGCCGGCTGCATGGGGCCTCGCGGCGCGATCGGTTTTAATCGTAACGGCGCCGTCGCCGTCGGACGCTATGGCAACGTCTACGCCTATCGCCGTGGTGCCGTCTGCTATTGGCGGAACAACCAGCGCATTTGCCCCTGAACAATCGCGCGATCGCCATTGGGCCCCGGGGACGCCCCGATGGCGATGGGCGACACAGGCAATCGATGAAAGATTTGAAAATGACACAGAGCACCACGAAGGCCGCACGCTGGCTTGCTGCATCAGCTATCCCGCTCCTGTTGATTTGGAGCGTGGCGTTGACGCCGGCCCGAGGTCAAGAGGCGGCCGCGCAGACCCAATCGTCGACCCAGGACAAGCTTCCCGAAGGACAGGTCGAACAACTGGTGGCGCCGATCGCGCTCTATCCCGATTCTCTTCTGACCCAGGTCCTGATGGCTTCGACTTATCCGTTGGAAGTCGTCGAGGCGGCGCGATGGTCGCACGATAATCCGACGCTGACAGGCAATGCGCTTAGCCAGGCGATGCAGGTCCAATCATGGGATCCGAGCGTCAAGTCGCTCACGGCGGTGCCGCAAACGTTGCAGATGATGAGCGAAAAGCTCGACTGGACGCAGCAGCTTGGCGATGCCTTCCTGACGCAGCAACCGGATGTCCTGGCCGCCGTCCAAAGGCTGCGTGCCGAAGCGCAGGTAGCCGGGAATTTGCAGTCGTCGCCGCAGCAGACCGTGACGACAGCGCCAGTTCCGAGCGAGCTCGCATATGCGGACGTGCCTCGGCCTATCGTCATCGAGCCGGCAAATCCGGACGTTTACTACGTGCCCGTTTACGATCCTGCCGTCGCACATGGTGCCTGGGACTACCCGGCCTACCCGCCATTCTACTGGTCGCCGCCCGGCTTCGTCGCCAGTAACGTCGTCTCGTTCGCGGCCGGTGTGGCGGTCGGTGCGGCCATTTGGGGAGAATGCGACTGGTGGCATCATAACGTCGTCATCAACGTCAACCGTTATAATATTTTCAACCATGCCAGCATCAGCGTCGCCAACCATACCTGGGTCCACGACCCGGCGCATCGTCAGGGCGTTCCCTATCGCAACGCCAACATGACGAGCCGCTTTGGCGGGGTCAACGAGACAGTCGCTCGCGATGCCTTGAAAGATCGGATCGATGTCCAGCATCCCGGCGAGTTTCACGGGCCCGAGCAAACACGTGGCGATGCTGACACGAAGCCGGCGCGCGACGTCCCTCACGAACCGGATCGTGAATTCAATCCGGTGGAGCGAGAACGTGTGTCGCAGGGACTTCGTGAATTCGCACCGCGCGGCGACGCAGGTCCGCGGGAAATGCGTTCCGATTTCCGCCCTGACTCGCGCGCCCTCGAGGGCGGGTTTCATGGCCCGGTCCGTGGCCGGGATCGTTTCTGAAAAAGCTTTCCAACAAAGTGGCTCTGACAGGCCAACAACAGATTGAGGTAAGTATCATGAACACCATTCCAGCTCCTAAATATCGTCCGCGCGCCGCGTTGATGAGGTCGGCCCGCATGAGTCTCGCGGCCCTTGGTCTGATCGGCTTCTCATCGGCTTCATTCGCGGCGGAAAAGCCGCCCATCGCCCCCGACGTGGCGGCGCCTTTCACCACGGACTCCCGGATTTCAGCCACCATTGAATTCGGTTTGGGCGCTCTGGCGTCCGATATCGAGGCGGATATTCCGCGCCAGCTCGCGTCGATCGACGAGCGCGTCAGCTGCGTGCACCGGCGGGTGCTCTTCTTCCGGGTGAATGCCAATTGTGACATCTATGGCTCGGTCGTGCGATCCGGACCGGTTTCGCTCTACGGCCGCGACGGACGAGTTTATGGCTCGGTGCCAATCTATGGCTCCCTGGAAGGGCAGGGCGCCAATCGCTTCACTGCCCGTATCCACGGCGAAACCGAGGCCAGCGCCACCATCGAGGCCGAAGCACGACCGCAATTGACGCGCGACTGGTCACTCGACCTGAATTTCAGCGACAGCTTTCACTGGAACGAGCCGCCGGTTCTGCATGTTCTCGGCCGCGAAATTCCGCTCGCGAACTATGCCGAGCCCCGGATCCGGGCCCAACTCGCCCATGTCCGGGAGCGCGCGCTCGTGGCGGCCAGGCGCCTCGACTTGCACGGCAAGGCTGCGACCGCCTGGCGGCATGCCTTCGAGCCGGTTGAACTTTCGGCCAACCCGGAAGTCTGGCTACAGCTGACGCCGCAAAGCGCGGCGTTCGCCGGCGTCGGGGCCGGCGCCAGGGTACTGAGTGGTTCGCTCGAGCTCTCCGGTTCAGCCCAAACGTTCGTCGGCCAGCACCCGCCGGCCGTGACGGCAACGGCTTTGCCGTCGCTAGGCCACGACGTCAGCGCGCCCGGCGAATTTGACGTCATTCTGCCAATCCGCATCGGGTATGACGTCATGAAAGACAAGATCACGCAAGCGCTGGCGGCCGTGGCGCCTGCGGCCGGTATGTCGGTCCGAGATGTCGAGGTCTATCCGTCGTCGGGGAAACTCGTCGTCGGACTGCGGATTGCCAAGGCATCCGATACCGATCCGAATGCGGGACAGTGGGTATATCTCACCGGCGCGCTTCAGGTCGATACCGATGGCCACACCGTTCGCTTTTCCGACCTTGGTGTCGTCACGGCCGACGAGGGTTCGGCGGCCATTATCGATCCGTTCGTGGCGCAGCTACGCGACAGGTTGAACGTCGATTATGGCGTCGCCTACGGAAACCTGCTCAACGCGGCCAACGAGAAGCTCACCCGACCGCTGCAGGATGGTTTCCGCATGGTGGGTCACCTTTCGTCGGCTAAGCTTGAAAAGACATATCTTTCCGGCGAAGGCATCGTCATCGCGGTTCGTGCCGGCGGTGAATTGAAAATCCTGTACGGAATGTAAGACTGAACGAACGCTGTTCGGAGTAGACGTTCCTTCGTTAATCGAAGCGGTTCTCAATCAAAAAAGTACCGCTTCGATGCTTTCGGATATGTTCTCGGTCGTGCTGAGGCCGTCAATTCGTATTGGGAGTGGATTACAGAACTATCCGCTCCGCGATATTGAGGGCGTCATCGACCTTGATTCCGAGATAACGGACAGTGCTTTTCCAGCTTCGTGTGGCCGAGGAGCAGTTGCACTGGGCGCAAGTTGCCGGTCTTGCGATAGATCTGGGCGGCCTTCGTACGCCGCATTGATTACCCGCCGAGCCAGAGATCGTGATGACCCATCCCATGGAAGGGTCGGTATCGCGCTCGTGGCGTAGATGCCTTCGACCGTCCGCGTGTGGCCGTCTGGTGTTCGTATAGATGGTTCGTCGCTCATTAAGTAAGCGCCGTTTCCAGCCTTCTCCTGCCAGCTCAACCGGTCGATTTGCCCCTCAAAGCTACCACAAGCGACCCTCGCTGAAGGGCCGCTTCTGGCGCAAAGCTGCCGTTCACGGGTATGTCAGTTCCTGGGGATAGAACGGACGTGCCACACCGGCGGGCAGAAATCGTTTTTTGACCCAGAGCGACATCAGCCCTCTGGCACACATTGCTTTCTTTCGGTTGGCGTGTAGAACGATGGTCGGGTGCTCGCTGCCATGTGGCAGTGACAGGTCAAGCGATGGTCGGGCCGCCACGCGGAAAGCGTGCGCCCAATGACCCGTCGAAGATCCGACGAAGAATTCCTCTTTGCCCGATCCGTCACCGGGCGGGCCGTGAATGTGCCCCTGCTGCTTCTTGCAGCCGCGATAGCCCTCCCAGCCGTCCTGTTCGCAAATCCAGCCGCCGCAGCATCCACAACTGTCCCGTATTCGGCTCAGCCCGTCACTCTGTTCGGCATTCCGGTTGATTTCATTCTGTTCGGCCTGACGCTGCTGGGTGTGGCTGTATTCCACCACAAGACGCTTGAGGTGGCATTGACGGGGCTCGTGGCCGTTACACTTTACAAGCTCGTCTTCACCGGCTTCCGACAGGGCGCGGGCCTGAGCGGCCTGATGCTCCAGCTTCACCATGAATGGGTCGTTCTCGCCAATTTGTTTCTGCTGCTGAAGGGTTTCGCCATCCTGTCGCGGCATTTCGAGAACAGCCGAATCCCCGACGCGATGCCTGCGTTGCTGCCAGACGGCTGGAACGGCAGCCTGGTTCTGCTTGCTGTTGTGTTCGTGATGTCGGCTTTCCTCGACAACATTGCCGCGGCCCTGATCGGCGGCACCATGGCGCGGCATGTGTTCAGGGGCAAAGTCCATATCGGTTACCTTGCCGCCATCGTTGCGGCCGCCAATGCCGGCGGCGCCGGCAGCGTCGTCGGCGATACCACTACCACCATGATGTGGATTGACGGCATCAGCCCGCTGCGTGTCGTCGAAGCCTACGTCGCATCCGTCGCCGGTTTCCTGATCTACGGGATACCGGCCTCATTGGTACAACACCGCCATTCCCCAATAGAGAAGGATGCGCAGCGTGGCCTGCACGTCGATTGGACCTATGTGGGTATTGTCGCTGCGATCCTGATCGTCGCTGTTACGGCCAACGTCACCGCCAACTTAAAATTTCCGGCGGTGCTCGATGCCGTTCCCGTGATCGGACTTGCGGTGTGGACCGTCATTCTCGCGGCCGCGCCGCTGCGTCGGCCGGATTGGGCGATCATGCCGGAAACGTTCAAGGGCACGGTCTTCCTTCTGGCCCTTGTCACCAATGCGTCCTTTATGCCGGTCGAGGAATTGCCTGTCGCCTCGTGGCAAACGGCGCTGGGGCTCGGCTTCTTGTCCTCGGTGTTCGACAACATCCCGCTGACGGCGCTTGCCCTCAAGCAGGGCGGCTACGATTGGGGTTTCCTTGCTTATACCGTGGGCTTCGGCGGTTCGATGATCTGGTTCGGCTCGTCTGCTGGGGTTGCGATCTCCAATATGTATCCGGAGGTCAGGTCGGTCGGCCTGTGGCTGCGGCACGGCTGGTTTGTCGTGGTGGCGTATATCGTGGGCTTCTTCGTGATGTTCGCGATTGTTGGTTGGAATTCTGACCCTCCACACAAGCGTGTTGCGGTGGATGTGAATTATCAAACCGCATCCGGCCTGAGATCGGAAGCGCGTCTACACCCAGATGTTGGGAGTTTTTGCCGCGAGGAGCATCATTCGAGAGAGGGTCAACGCCGGGCTGGCGCGTTCGAGAGCGAAACGGGACGAAGCTCGGCCGGCGCCCGGTTGACACCGCCGTAAAGGCGCGCATTCGCGAACTGAAGGCCGCTGGCGACGGCGTCCTCAAGATTGGCCGAACGCTCGGCATGGGGACGAGGGTGGTGCACCGGGTTTTCAAGTAAGGGCTGGCCTAAAAATCAGGATGACTATCGCGACGCCGCAGGTAGGCATGCCCCTTGCTTTCGGAGAGTGGTCATCGCTTGTCGAGGTCAGCATGCTAGGAATTCCGCGCCGGTTCAGCCACTTTGTCTTTGGATTTATTCAGTCTGGTCTTACTTGCGCTATTGCGGCTGGGATCGCCAGCTTTCCCCTTATCGCATCGGGTGCGTTCATGCTGAATTGGCTGCACTCTTGGCTAGTTTCCTGGCTTTTGATGCTGCCCGTCGTGTTGTTTGCTGCGCCGGCAATTCGGCGTCTGAGTTTCGCCTTGACCAGAGAAGAATAGCAGGCTCGCTTTGTAAGTCGAGCCTGCCATTTCCTGACGGCTTACTTCTTCATGCCGTCCTTCGCCATACCGTCTTTCGCCATGGCGTCGTGCTTCTTCATTCCGTCCTTGGACATCGCGTCGTCCTTCTTCATGCCGTCCTTGGACATGGCATCCTTGGCCATGCTGTTGCTCATCCCGTCCTTGCTCATCTTGTCCTGCGCGTAAGCTGTAGGCGCGGAGGCGAGACCGACCGAAAGCGCGAGAGCGGAAATCGAGAGCAAGGTGCGTAAATTCTTCGTCATGATCAGTATCCTCTGTGTGCTTGTTAGCGGTCAACCGCTTTTTCGATTACGTCGATCGATCGGCCTTCGTTACGAACAGCGATCGAATGGTGATGAACAAATCGCTGTGATCAATCCGCCGTCTTTGCCGGCATCATTGGCGTCTCTCCTCTGTTGTTGGAAGTTTGAGTTGCACGGTAAGCCACGTCGCAATCGTCAGCGATGCGCCGACACCGGCGACACAGGTCGCCCAGCCAAAGCGGTCGAACAATTGACCGAGCGCGGCGCTGCCGACCATTCCGCCTAGGAAATAACAGGCGAGGTAGGTTCCGCTGGCGATGCCGCGATTACCGCTGGCGGCCTGGCCGACAAAGCCGGTCGCGGACGCCTGTGCGAAGAAAGTTCCGATGCCGACCAGCACCATGCCGGTGAGGACGTGCGGAAGATGCGAGGACAACATCAAAGGTAATCCAACAGCGGCAACCGCGAGCGCAGCCCATATTACCGGCCGTGTCCCCAACCGCGCCACCGCCTTGCCCGCGAACAGCGTCGTGACCACGGAAGGCGCGAAGACAAAATAGACGAAGCCCAGTTCCATCCGCCCGAGCGACAATGGCGGGCGCACCAGAACGAAATTCACGAACGTAAAGGTGCCTATGAAGGCGAACAGGATGCAGAAGCCGATCGCAAAGGCGGCGCGCAGCGACGGATTCTGCCAATGGGCAACGGTCGCCGCAAACGGGGATTGCGTCGTGGGCATCGCGTGCATCGGCTTGACGCGCGAAATCGAGAAGTACACGAGTACCGCGCCGGCCAGGTTCAGCATCGCAAAGAAATAGAAGTTCGACGCCAGCCCGAGCGTGTCGACGACCGCGGCCGAGACGAGCCGTCCGATCAGGTTGCTGGCGACGTTGCCGGTAATATAGGCCGCAAACGCCCCGCCGGCGTCCATCGAGCTGCACTGCTCGCCGAGATACGCCAGCGTCAAGGCAAAGGCCGACGCCATGCACAGGCCCTGCAGCACGCGAAGAACCGTAAAGGTCGTGAGGTCTGGTGCGCTGGCGAGCAGCGTGGTGGGGATCGCGAGCAGCACCAGACTGAGGAGAATACCAAGCCGGCGGTCGATATGCGGGCTGAGGAAGCCCACTACGAGCCCTGCGACCGCCATGCCCATGGTGCTGGCATTGACCGCAAAGCCCATCGCGGCCGGGGTTACGTTGTAGTGCCGCGTCAGGGAGGGCAGGATCGCCTGCGTCGCGAACAGGTCGACCACGGTGAGAAACGCCGTGAGGCCGATAATCAGGGATCGCAGCACCATGCCCGGAGAGTGACCGTGCATATCCATCGCTTGCGCTTTCATCGGCGCGGATAGTTCGGTCATGGCGCGTCTCGCTGGAGCGAGGGGGGAAAGGGGGATGTGACGCCTGGGCGTGTGGGGCAACACGGGGGATCCCAGGACGTCACATCAGGCAACGGGCGCGGTGAGCGCGCGCTACATCTGGCTACATATTGTGGTCGTGCGGATCCTTGCGGACGTCGCCGACATAGAGAATGACGGTTTCCTTGCCGAGATTCTTCCACCAGTGCGACGTGCCGGATACTTCGGGCCGGATCTCGCCGGCCTTGTGGATGATTGGCTCGGCGCAGTTGCTGGCGTATTCGACGATCTCGCCCTGCTGCACGTAGATCAGCGCTGGACGGTCGTCATGGCTGTGCCACGGCACGATTCCGCCGGGCTCGATCGTCAGCTTGCGGAAGCGTAGCTCGCGATCCTTGATGTTGGCCGGCTGCTTCTCGAGGTTGATCGCACCGAGTGTGACATCGGTGACGCCGACCGGCTTGTAGTCAACCTTCTCGCGGACATTGGCCTTCATCTTGTCGGCCGGGCATTCGCCGGCGAATGCCGTCGAAGTGGTCGCGAGCGAGCCTGCGAGGAAGCCGGCAAGCGCGAGGCCCTGCCTGAGCGTGCGGGATATGGTGCTGTATTTGGACATGTGGGGATCTCCTCTGTTTGCTTTCCGCCTTTGAAGTCGCCTTGCCTCGAATGATCTGGCCGGCTACGTCACCACCATGAAGGAGGTCATCGTCGAGATGAAATACCGGTTGGCTTTTGAATCCATAGCGCCGCGCTATCCATGTCCCAGCATGTGCTTGATGTCGGATGAAAACGTCGGATAGGCGTAGACGTTGTCCCGGATCTGCGCGGCCGTGAGGCCAAAGCGCATGGCGAGGCCGAACAGGTTGACTAGTTCCTGGCCGGCGTGCCCGACGAAATGCGCGCCGAGAATGCGGTCGGTGGTCCGATCGATAATGATTTTCGACCACGCGACGGTCTCGGCGTAGGTCTTGGCCGAGAACCAGTCGCGCATGTCGTTAGTGTGAACGTCAATCGCACCCCCGTTTTGCTTCGCGGCGGCCTCGGTCAAGCCAACCGCGGCGAGTGCCGGCACGGTGTAGACCGACGTTGCCATGCTGGCGTAGTCCGGGCTGTATTTCGGGCCTTCCACGATATTACGGCCAACGATGTCGCCCTCATAGGTGGCGATCGGCGAGAGCTGTGGCGAGGTCGGCACCGCATCGCCGCAGACATGGACGCGCGGGTTCGAGGTCGAGCGCAGATGGCGGTCCACCGCGACGCGGCCGTTGGCGTGTTCGACATTTCCGTCGGCAAGATTCAGCGTGTCGACGTTGGCGACACGGCCCGCGCCGTTGACGATTCGATCGGCCTCAAGCGCTTGCTCGGCGCCGCCATGGCTGAACACCACGCGCAGCCGGCCGTTTGCGCGCTCGATCCGCTTGACGCTGACGGCGGTCTTGACGCTGATGCCGATGCGCTCGCTCTCTATCCGCAGCTGCGCGACGGCGTCGGCATCCATCGCCGGCAGCAATTGCGGCAGCGCTTCGAGTATGGTGACGTTGGTATCTGTCCGCGCATAGACATGGCCAAATTCCAGCGAGATCACGCCGCCACCCACGAAGATCACCGACGCCGGCAGGCCGCGTGCGCTCAGCATGTCGTCCGACGTGATCATGAGTTCCGCGCCCGGGATTTGCAGCGGCCGCGCCTTCGAGCCGGTGGCGATCACGATGTGTTCGGCTTCGAGTTCGCGGCTCCCGACGCGGATGAGATTAGGGCCTGCGAAAACGGCGCTCCCCTTGATGATTTCGACGTCCCGCCTGGCCATCGAGCGGGCCAGGTTTGCGGGAATGTCCTTGATCATCTCTTTCTCGCGATCGATCAGCGCAGCCCAGTCCAGCCGGGGTTTGCCGACAGCGATATGATGAACCGCCGCGCGCTCGATTTCATGCAACGCGTGGCCGGCCGCAACCAGGACCTTCTTCGGTGTGCAGCCGCGGTTCGGACAGGTGCCGCCGAGCAGATCCTGCTCGATCATCGCTACCGACATGCCGGCGCGCCGGACCGGGCCGGTGACACCGATGCCGGCATTGCCGCCGCCGAGGATGACCACATCGAACTGTTCCCTGCTCATCGAACGAACCCTTCCATTGGCAATGATCCGGATGCCATCAGGCTGCGCCCGTGGCGCCGCCTGTCAGCCTCTACGTGGGATGATGTGGGCGGTGTTACTTCGTCGTGATCGTCGATGTGATCGACGCCACGACCTTGGTCGCCATTTCGAACTGCGCGGCGCGATCGCTGATATTGTGCCGCTTGGCAATCCATCCGAAATCGGTCCAGGCCGCCCAGACCTCGCCATTGTCGTCCTGGGTCAGCAGCAGTCGCACCGGCCAATCAAGGCCGGCATTGGGATTGGACGTGATGAACTGGGTGCCGAGCGGCGGATTGCCGAACACCAGCAGCGTCGAAGGGCGCAGCTTGATGCCGGCATCGGCCGCGAGCCTCGACTGGTCGATCTCCGAGAAGAATTTTATGCCTTTGCCGGCGATATCAGCCTTGATGCGGGTGATGGCTTCCGCCATCGGCACCGCGCTCTTGACGCGGACGATGCCGTCGTCGCTGTCGGCCCGCGCCGCGGTAGCGATGGAAACCACGAGAAGCAGCATCAGCAGCGAGATGCCGAAATTCGCAAACCGGGTGGTCAAACGACGTGTCATGGGATGTTTCCTGTTGATGGCGCCAATGCCGTTTGCATGGCTTCCGGAACAGGATGACCGCCCCTTCGGGCAAGTTGAAATGCGAACTCGCTTTCACCTCGATAGCAGTCGGCTATAGGACGAAAGGGGCGGTGGGCGGCTCGATACGCGGCGGCTATCGAACCGATTGGGCAACGGCATTTCAAATGCGGCACCATCCGGCCTCAGATGCGATCAGCGCCCGATTGGCGAGCGTCTCATCACTCCAAGAGGCCCCCATGACCAAACTGTCCCGGACACTGATTGCCGCCGTCGCCTTCGCGGCCATCGCGACGACCGCCTTCTCGCAAGCTCCCATGGAATTTCAATCGGGCATCGCCCATGTCTATGCCGGAGGAAAGATGTCCGGGATAACCATAGTACCCAGCGAAAAGAACCATGAGGCGATGATGAAGCACGCCACCAAGGTGCCGAACAACACCGTGTTCTTCATGAACAATGGCCAGCTCTACTCGACCTCGGGTATGCTCGACCCGACCGGTAACTTCTATATTCCCTGATCCAGGGCGTTCAACAGGTCCGGGCCTCCCCTTGCCGGTTGCCCGGGCTGGAAATTAGTATCGAGCAGCCAAGTGCCGGAGCAGGAAATGTCACTATCGCCAGCCAACGCCGAACGCCTCAGGCAGGCTTTTCAGGACTGTCGCAACATGGAGGGAACGCTCGGAGAACGGCTGCAAGCCTATGCCGCCGCGGGACGCGATTTCTTTCCAGCCTACAGCGAAGCGGTCGACCGTTTGGTGGCACGGGTCCATGAGAACGGCGGCGGCGAAAATGCGCCACGGCCTGGCGAGCCGATGCCGCCATTCATGCTGCCGGATGAAACCGGCCAACTCGTCAACCTGCCCTCGCTGATCGGCAAGGGCCCCGTCATCGTGATGTTCTATCGCGGCCATTGGTGCCCGTACTGCCGATTGAACGTGAACGCGGTCATCCAGGCCAAGGATGAGATCACGGCGCTCGGCGGGCAGATCGTCGCAATCATTCCGGAAACGCAGAAGTATGCCGAGCGCTTCAAATCCGACTCAGGCGCACCGTTCCCGGTGCTGACCGATCTCGACAACGGCTATGCGTTGTCACTCAATCTTGCGATCTGGCTGGGAGCCGAAATCCAGCACTTGCTCTCCTATCTGGACCTGTCGGATTTTCACGGCAATGACGGCTGGATGCTGCCGATTCCGGCAACGTTCGTGATCGGCCGCGACGGATTGGTCAAAGCCCGCTTCGTCGATCCCGATTTCCGCAAGCGAATGGAAATTGACGACTTGTTGGCTGCGGTACGGCGCGCTGGCGAGGATCGCTAGGACCTTTTCGCGCGCAGGCTCACGCGGTCTTGCTCAGAAATTGCTGCCAATCCGAACCACGCAGCATCCGCATGACCGTAGATGCAACGGCGGTGCGCTCACGCCCGGCAACGCCGTAGAGATGAACCGTGCGGCGCGAGTCCAGCCCCTCGACCGAACTGCGCTTCAGCGTGGCAGGAAGCGAGGCGGTGTGCGGAACCACGGCAATGCCGATGTCGGCTTCCAGCAGTTCGATCAGGTCGCGCTCCGACGAGATTTCATGGTTGCGATCGATCGTAACGCCATGCTCGCGAAGCGAGCGGCTCAGCGAAGCGGAATGTTCGCAGTAATTGCGCGACAGCCACTGCTCGGCCCGCAGGTCCTCGAAGCCGATTGTTTCGCGTTCTGCCAGCGGATGCTGGCGGCTGACCACGAGATCAAAATCTTCGGTGAAAAGCGGCCAGGTATCAAGCCGGTCCCAATCGCCGCCAAGTTCCGCAGCGATGCCGAGTTCAGCTTCGCCCTTTTTCAGATATTCGCCGACTTCTTCGCTGTTGCCGCGCAAAAAGCGAAATTCGAGCCGGTTGAACTGCCGCTTGATCTGGTCGAGAAACGGCACCAGGATCGACAGATCGACCGAGTGGCTGAGCGCAATTCTCAGCGCGCCGATTTCTCCGCTCTTGAACGACGACGCCAGCATGCGCGCGCCGCTGGCGGCGTCGTAACATTGCTGCAGCAGCGGGTGCATCCGAAGCCCGAGTTCGGTCAATTGCGCTGCCGGCCGCTCGCGCCGGAACAGGTCACCGCCCAATTCGGCCTCGAGTTGCTTGATTGCGCGCGTCAATGACGGCTGGGTGACATTGCACTCGTCGGCGGCGCGCGTGAAATTCAGCGTGCGCGTGACGGCGAGAAAGTATCGTACCTGATGCATTTCCATGATCGTGCTGCCCCCGATCTCTCGTTGCCGCAGACTAGCCGATCGAGGCGGGCATTAACACCCAAACCGCAATAGCGGCAGCCTATGGTTTCGGAAGCCAAAGAGCATTTCAAAACACCGCGCCCATCCTGCAGGTTGCCGCCGGCAATGCCGCAATTGCAGGAAAAGGTCATGAACATTCAGATGAAGGCGCAGGACGCGAACGCCGCCAAGCCGCTCGCCGGCAAGGTTTCGCTGGTCACGGGCTCGACCAGCGGCATCGGCCTTGCGATCGCGCGCGCCCTGGCAGGGGCCGGATCGGCCGTCATGCTGAACGGCTTGGGAGTTGCCTCCGAGTTCGCCGGGATCAGGGACCAGATAGCAGCCGATTTTGGCGTCAAGGTCGGCTATTCGGCTGCCGACATGACGAGGCCGGAGGCGATTGCCGAGATGATTGCCGCGACTATTGTTGGACACGGCAGGTTGGACGTACTCGTCAACAACGCCGGCATTCAATATGTGGCGCCGCTCGACCAGTTTCCGATCGAGAAATGGGACGCGATCCTGTCGATCAATCTGTCATCTGCGTTTCACACCACGCGGCTGGCACTACCGGCGATGCGCAGGAACAAGTTTGGACGGATCATCAACATCGCCTCCGCCCATGGGCTGGTTGCGTCTCCCTTCAAGGCGGCCTATGTCGCCGCCAAGCACGGCATCGTCGGCCTGACCAAGGTGGCCGCGCTCGAGACGGCCGAGGAAGGCATCACCTGTAACGCGATCTGTCCGGGTTATGTCTACACGCCGCTGGTCGAAGCGCAGATCGACGGCCAGGCCAAAGCGCACGGCATTTCCCGCGAGCAGGTTATCCACGACGTGCTGCTGGTGCAGCAGCCCAACAAGCGTTTTGCGACCGTCGAAGAATTGGGTGCGCTGACGGTCTTTCTTGCCAGCGACGCGGCGGCGTCGATCACCGGGATCGCGCTCCCGGTCGATGGCGGTTGGACCGCGCACTGAAGCGTGAACGTAACAAAATCGGCCCGCGTACGAAGATGGAAGCGCGGGCCCAAGTCCAAGGGAGCGTGACATGAATGACGGCCAGGACAATTGTTCGACGCTGAAGGCGCTCGCTAAATTGGAGCCGGGTCAGATCGTGCTGGTGCTGCAGGGCGGCGGGGCGCTCGGCTCCTATCAGGCCGGCGTCTATCAGGCGCTGCATGAAGCCGGCATTGAGCCGGACTGGATCATCGGTACCTCTATCGGCGCCATCAATGCCAGCTTGATTGCGGGCAATTCGCCGCAGAACCGGCTGTCGCGGCTGCGCGAATTCTGGAAAAAGATGGAGCAGAACCCAGTTTGGAGTTTTCGCGACATCTTTCCGGGCTTTAACGAAAAGCTGTCCTATTGGTCGACCGTGACCAATGGCATTCCCGGTTTCTTCCGGCCGAGCCCGCTGGCGCATGCCGGCGACAGCTATCCGCTCGGCGCGGATCAGGCCGGCTACTACTCGACCTCGCCGCTGGAGCGTACGCTGACGGAACTCGTTGATTTCAATCTGGTCAATCAGTGCAAGCCGCGGCTTACGGTTGGCGCAGCCCATGTCCGCACCAGCCAGATGCGTTATTTCGACAGCCGCGACGGCGAGCTCGGCGTCAAGCACATCATGGCGTCGGGCGCGCTGCCGCCGGCATTCCCGGCCATTCGTATCGACGGTGAATTGTACTGGGACGGCGGCATTCTATCGAACACGCCGACGGAAGCGGTGTTCGACGACAATCCGCGCAAGAATTCGCTGATCTTCGCCGTGCATCTCTGGAATCCGTCCGGCGCCGAGCCAACCACGATGGCTGAGGTGCTCAACCGCCACAAGGACGTGCAGTATTCCAGCCGGATCGCCAGCCATATCGCGCGCCAGCAGCAGGCGCATCGGCTGCGCCACGTCATCAACCAGCTCGCCGCTCGCTTGCCGGAATCCGAGCGCAACAGCGAGGCGGTGAGGGAGCTTGCGCGCTACGGCTGCCCAACGCGGATGCACGTTGTGCGGCTCCTCGCACCGCAACTCACCCGCGAGGACCACACCAAGGACATCGACTTCAGTCCGTCTGGTATCATGCAGCGCTGGGATGCTGGCTATCGCCACACTAGGGCGGTGCTCGAACGCAAGCCCTGGATCGGCGAGTTCGATCCGCTGTCGGGCGTGGTGCTCCACGAGGAGATGGAATTGATGCCGGAGGCGGCAGAGTGACAGGAGGAAGAAGGAGACTGCGACAAAAGTCAGGTGCTGGCGGGTAACCTCGCGAATTCGTGAAGCGCGCCGTCCCTCAAACACCACCAGCCGCGTAACAATGCAGCGACTTTCTCGAAGCTGTAATTGACATCGCGCCACGCCCAGGGCCCAAGGTCTTTGGGCTGAGGAAATGGTTCTTTGTTTCAAGATGATGGCTCTGCACCAAAACATGCTTTTGATGGAGGAATGTCATGGAAGTCAACGAAGACCGCCTCAATTCATTCATGGGAAAGATGCTCGGAGATGTGGGGGTCGCGATGAACGCGTTCCTCATGCTGCTGGGCGACAAACTCGGGCTTTACCGAGCCCTGGCCCGGAACGGGCCGATGGATGCCGCCACACTGGCCGGGACGACCGGCACCACCGAACGAAACGTCCGCGAATGGCTATCGGCGCAAGCCGCCTCCGGTTACGTTGAATACGACAGGTCATCGGGCAAATTCTCGATGCTGCCCGAACAGGCCATGGCACTCGCCGACGAGGATAGCCCGGTATTCCTGGGCGCCGTCGGAAGCCTGGTGTCAGCCACCTTCCTGGATGAGCCGAAGATCTCCGAAGCGTTCAAGACCGGCAAGGGCGTCGGCTGGAACAAGCGCAGCGAATGCCTGTTCTGCGGGACGGCGCGTTTCTTCCGCACCAGCTACGAGCACCATCTGGTCCAGCAATGGCTGCCCGCGCTTGACGGGGTCGTCGACAAGCTCGCGCGGGGAGCCAAAGTGGCGGACGTCGGCTGCGGTCACGGCGTCTCGACCCGCTTGATGGCCGCAGCCTTCCCCAACTCCACATTCTACGGCTTCGACTACCACGACGGCTCAATCCAGTCGGCCCGTGATCTCACCAGAGAAGCCGGATTGTCGGATCGCGTCCACTTCGATGTGCATTCCGCCAAGACATTCCCGGCGACGGATACGACCTGGTGTGCTTCTTTGATTGCTTGCACGATATGGGTGACCCTGTCGGCGCCCTGAAGCATACACGGTCGACACTGGCCGACGACGGCACCTGCATGCTGGTCGAGCCGTTCGCCAACGATCGATTGGAGGACAACTTCAATCCGGTCGGACGCGTTTACTATGCCGCCTCCACCATGGTTTGCACGCCGGCGTCGTTGGATCAGGAGGTTGGCCTGGCACTCGGCGCTCAGGCCGGCGAAGCAAGGCTGCGCGACGTGGCACGGCAAGGCGGCTTCACGCGCTTCCGGCGCACCGCAGAGACTCCGTTCAATATGATACTCGAAGCCCGCGCGTAGGGTTATAAGCTTTTGTATTGCCGATCGGAGGGTATTCTTCCGGTCGGCGGCATAGCACGTATCTGGCGGAGACTGGTTCGCGGAAATGATGGGGCGAGGCGCACGATGACAAACATTCAGGAGCGGCTCCTCGAAACCAAGATGACTGAGATCGAGCAGGCCCGATCCTGGAGCCCTCGCGTGATCTCCAAGTTTGAAACACTCATCAGGAGCGGTGACGATCTAGCCCTCTACCGTATCAATCCGCTGGCGTTCGCACGCGACCGCGCCGTATCAGAAGCGGAAAGCATCGACCTGTTTCTCCATGCGACCAGAAGCGGGCTGTTCGAGGTGAGCTGGGGCGTCGTTTGTCCGCAGTCCGGCATGGTACTGGACAGCTTCGGCGCGTTGCGAACGCTGAAGACCCACTATGTCTGCGGTTTGTGCGACGTGTCAGGTGAAACGGACCTCGACGATTTCATCGAGGTCACGTTCACCGTGTCGCCGCAACTCCGTCGGCTTCCATTTCATGATCCCCATTCGCTTTCAGTTGAGGATTTCCACTGGAAGCTTCGCTTCCTCAACGACGGGCGGCCGCCGGGCCAGCAAGTTCGGTTTCTCGACTTTCTTCACGGGTTGGTGCGCGGCCTTGCGTTTTTGCCGCCAGGCGCGACCACCACGCTGCGGTCCCACCTCGGTCCCGGTGCGCTGTCCGGCGTCAATGTCCAGACGCAAGCGGCGTTCGCGGTGCCAATCCTCGGCGAGCCCGCGACTGCACCAACGCACTTGCGCATCGGATATGATGGACAGCGCTTTTCTCCTTCGCTATCCGCCGTGCCGCCCGGTCCGATCGTAATTGATGTGGAGAATTCCGGAGCCACACGCGGTTCGTTGCTGCTAATCAACTGGCCGCCCGAAGTTTTGGCCCAGACGCTCAAGCCAGCGCTTGACTTCGATCCGTACATGTCTGGCGGAATGCTGCTCGCCAGACAGACCTTCCGGCGCCTGTTCCGCTCGGAGCGCGTCGACGAGCGGGAGGGCCTGGGTATCAGGCAGGTGACCTTGCTGTTCACGGACCTCAAGGGGTCGACTGCCATGTACGAACGCCTTGGCGATCTAAATGCTTATGCGCTGGTCCGCGAGCATTTTGCATTGCTCGGTGCGACCGTCCAACAACATTCCGGTGCTATCGTAAAGACGATCGGTGACGCGGTCATGGCTGTGTTCTCACGCCCAACTGATGCGGTTTCGGCGGCGCTCGATTTTCTGGGGGAAATCAAGCGGTATAACGCCGAGCACGGCGATCCGAGCATCATCCTGAAGATCGGAGCACATTGCGGCCCGTCAATCGCCGTAACTCTGAACGAAAATCTGGATTATTTCGGGCAGACCGTAAATGTTGCCGCGCGGGTGCAGTCCCTGGCGGATGCTGGAGAAATATGTATCTCGGAGCCCCAGGAGTCGGTGCTCTCCTTACCGCCCACAAAGTCGTTGAGTTTGATGCCCCGCTTCGCGGCGTTGAGGGCAACGCATGCGTCTATCGCATCGTGTCCCGGATAGCTACGGACCGCTCATAATATCGTGTCGGCGGCTGTGCCCTTTGGAAATCCCGATACTGAGCAAGAGCTGACATCGATGCTGGCGCCTAGTGGCCGGTTTTGGCGCAAAGCGGCCGTTTATTAAAGCGTCGCGCTCAGGAGCAGCAAATTATATGCTATTTCAATAACATAGAGTTAGCAGTTTTATTCGGAATGGCACACCCGACACGATTCGAACGTGTGGCCTTCGCCTTCAGAGGATAAGGCATTTAGTTAGCTCGCGCGCGATAACGGAATGATTTTATCGCCTTCGAGCGCCAGCGCTGTAATATGGTCCGCCCACCACTGCATCATTCTTCGACGGTCAGGTATCCACTCCGCAGCATTGTAGGCGCGTCGTACTTCGTTTCGTTCTACGTGTGAAAGCTGACGTTCGATCCAGTCTCGGTTGAACAAGTTGGTTTCGTTCAAGATCGTGGAAGCGACGGCGCGGAAACCGTGCGTCGTGGCCCGGCCGTGATATCCCATCCGGTAGAGGGCATAGAGCATGGTGTTGCTGGACATGCAGTCACCTTTTCCAGGGGAAGGGAAGATGTTGGGACTGCCGCCAGCTATCGCGCGTAGCTCGCGCAATACCGCGACGGCTTGGCGTGACAGAGGCACCAGATGCTCCAGGCGCATTTTCATGCGTTCGGCCGGAATACGCCACAGAGCGGAATTTTCATCGAGGTTCTCCAACTCGCTCCACTTGCCGGCGCGCAGCTCAGTCGTTCGGAGAAACGTCAGGGTTACTAGCTTCAATGCAAGTTTGGTCTGCTGCTCGCCGCTGTAACACTCCAACTTCCGCAAGAACGTTGGCAGCTCCGAAATCGGCATCGCTCTGTGACGCTGCGGTTCTCCGGTGGCTCGTAAAGCGTCCTTGAGATCAACGGAGGGATCCCGCTTCGCTCGGCCAGTCACGATAGCGAAACGGAATATTTGTCCGACGAGTTGCTTTAGCCGTCGCGCCGTTTCGTTCACCCCGCGCTTCTCGACCTTGCGCAGCATGTCCAGCAGCTCGGGCGGTTCGAGCGCCGCAATCGGACGGCGGCCGATCGCCGGGAAGGCATCCGCCTCCAGACGTCGGAGGATCTGGGCAGCGTAGTAGGGGCTACGCGCACCTTTCCAGTTTTCGTGCCACTCGCGCGCGACGGCTTCGAAGGTATTGTCAGTCGCAATCCTTGCGGCCCGCTTACGCTCCTGTTTCACTACGGAAGGATCGATGTCAGCAGCAAGGTTACGTTTGGCTTCATCCCGCGCAGCGCGCGCCTCCATCAACCCAATGGCCGGATAGACGCCGACTGCAAGGGTGCGTTGCTTGCCACGCCACCGATAGGCCAAGCGCCAGTATTTAGCTCCGTCTGGATTGATTAAGAGGTGCAAGCCACCGCCGTCGGAGAGCTTGCGTGGCTTGATTTGCCCCTTGGCATTCCGGCACTTCGTATCCGTGAGCGGCATGTTGGTATCTCGCTTTGGCATCGATAAAATACCAACAAATATGCCAACAAAACGACGGGATGCCAGCAAACAGCATGCGAACGTCGGCGAACATTGGAACGCCGCAGACCACTGGGAAATTGGGAAAAAGCATCGTTTCAGCGGATGAGGGCGCACCGTTGCGAACGCTGACGGACTAACAATGTGGTGGGCCCGGCAGGACTCGAACCTGCAACCAGACCGTTATGAGCGGCGGAAACTCGCACTATTCCCACTAGAAGTGCCCATTTTCATTGAATTTTGACTACGTTCGTTTTCTTCCTTTCGGCTGGTTTCTGAGGCGAAGCTGAGGCGGTAGGTTTGGCCGTCATCTTGGCGACGGCGTCCTTTAGGTGGTCCGGGTGGTGGTGCCCGTACACGCGCAACAACGTTTCGACGCTCATGCCGAGATACCCGGCGGCTTGCCATGGGTCGGTACCGTTCTGCATCAACCACGTTGCCGCGGTGTGCCGTAACGTATGCGGCGAAACGCCGGGCCCGAGCTTGGCCAGCGTCACCGCATGCTTGAACGCGGTCTTCACGGAAGATACACCTTCGCCGTTGAACTCGACAAAGTGCCGCGCAATAATCTTGCGCTCCTTCCAGCGTCGCAGGTGTGCCAGCAGGCGCGGTGGGATCGGCATCGGCGGCTGCCGTTTGTTAGTCTCCTGCTTCCCCTGGGCGCGTCGGTAGTAGACGCCACGTTCAAGGTCGACAAAGGACCGCCCGATAGCCGCGGTCGGCGAAGCTGACGCAATGGCGCCCGCGCGCGTCCCGCTATAGACCCCGATAAGGATGAACCGGGCGAGATGGCGAAGGGGCCGCTTATTCGTTTCAACCTGCTGTCCTTTATTGGGTCCGCGGTGCATGGTCTGTATCTCGCGGGCGCGCCAACACGTCCAGATTAGGTGGGCGGCTTCATCGCGAGTCAGCCATCGATCGCGGGCAGGGCCCTTCTTGGGAAGCGTGACCTTCACAATGCCACGGTGCAGCCCTTCCGCCGCATGGTTGGCGATGGCTGCCCTGAGATCCTCCAGATCTCGGCGGGCACCGCCTTTATTGCCACGGTGTTGTTGGTACTCACGGCACTTGGTCCGGGTTACCTCCGACAACATGAGCTTTCCCCAAAACTCTTTGAGGCGCCCGATGCGATTGAGATACTTCTGAGCGTCGGAGTTCTCGACGTAAAGGTCGGGGCGGTCGTCAATGAAAATCGAAAGCACGTCGGCGACGGGAATTTTCTCTAAGTCTTGTTCCTTGCGCGTCGGCGCGTATTTTTTTGCAATATAGTCCTTGAGGACTTGCTCAGCCGCTGCAACTTCGCGTTCAGCGCATCCAGTGGCGTAATATCCCGTGCCGTCCCGGATGACCCAAGTGGCTTGATGGGTGAGCTTTCCGGCCCTGTAGCGGGCTGGTCTGAGGTGGAGACGGGCACCCTTACTTCTACGCGGCATCGGCCACGCATCCTTTCAATTTCATTGAGAGTCGTAAACACCTTGCCTGCAATTATCTCGACCGTAAGTCGCCCGCGCTTGGCTTCTCGTCTCAAGCTGTTCTCGGAAATGGTCTGATCCGGAAACGCGATTGCGGCTGCTACGGACAGCCTGAGCGGGGTATCAGGTCCTATATTCTCCAACGATGTTAGCGCCGGTTTGCGCACGGGTCATCTCACAAATGATTCAACCGAGCAACAAAAACCTTCGACACACTTCGATGGCTTTGTGACCGCACATCAAGGAGCCCCGCGCTGATCTAAAGGAAGCGCCGACGCCGGCGAGCTGCTTGCATGCAAAGTTCCGCGAGAGCCGTGGAATTACTCCGCTACGAGGTTTCCAAGTGAAAACGTTCAGGCGAAGAAGCGCGGCATGTGCTCGGAACACCCTCTGTCGCATTGCCAGGCGATCCTGGAGCTGGAAGCCGGAGTGGCTTTCGATCGTTGATTTACATGAATCAACACAAGCGCACTTTTGTTCGTCGCTCAACTGCAAGCAAAGGAAGCTCGCCACATCAAAACGCTAGGTCACGAAAGCCCGTCTCACTTCATATGGTTTGGTCGCAGGTTGAGCAATGCGATCATATTTTTGTAATCAATCTCATTCCAATGCTGCGGAATTGGTGTGGTATGTGCGCATTGACACATTCAACCCTCAGCTATCTCGGTCCAATAGCACCAAAGACATTCTGGCTTTCATCACGCTCGATATTCACTCCTGCCGTGTCACACTCGCGACACTTGCCGACTCTTAGTCTGTCGGTCCAGTGATGGATTGGATCGAGAGTTTAATTCTTTCAATTGGTTAGAACGCGGCGTGTGTACGATGTGTGCACCGCGAGATCAAAGAAGATCTCACGAGCCAACAGAAGCAACCTCGTAAAGCAACCTCATTGGCGTTCGATGCCGGCTTCCTTCGTAAGCGCTGACCAAAGCTCGATGTCGGCCGTAATGCGTTCGGAGATTTTCTTGGGGGCGACCCATTGCGCCTCGAAGCTGATCTCGACGTGACACTCGCCGAGAGCTTGTAATGACCTCCGGTGGCGTGCCGTTGGACGCGAACAGCCCTATCCATTTCAAGAGGTTCCGAAAGTCCGGGCCCCTGTTCTTGTGCCGAAGGAGGTTAGGAAAATAGCGCGCTACGGTTCTGTGTGGTCGTCCCGGGTCCAAAAAAGCTGTTGCGATAACCTAGAGTTGTAGTCTGAATTGTAGCTCCATTAAGGGGCTGCGTGACACTTAAGCCAGGTACGAAACGGCGCACAGGTCGAAACGGATCGATTCGGATCAAGGTTCTTCCGAAGGACCCGCTCCTCGCACGCACCCGAAATTTGTGGCCGGTTGAAGCGACGATCGAGTGTGCTACCGTCGGCGACGGCCCGACCAGCGCGCGCGTCGCGATCGTGGACTATAACGCTGACCTCGATACACGGTTTACGCCGGCCAGACTCTTGGCGGACCGCTCAGGATTCGTCGGCATTGCAGGCTTGAAGAACGAGCGGATTCTCGACAACTTCAACTTTCACCACGTGAACGTCTGGGCGATAATCGAACAGGTCCTGACGGTGTTAGAGGACGATACAGCCTTGGGCCGACCGGTGCCTTGGGCGTCGGGCCTCGGACGCCTGTTGGTGTTGCCGCATGCTGGCTACGATGACAACGCGTTTTACGATCGCGATACCGGCGCGCTGCACTTTTGCTATTTCGAAGGCCCCGACGGCAAGCCGGTCCATACCTGCCTGTCGCATGACATCGTCGCGCATGAACTCGGCCACACAGTACTCGATGGGCTGAAGCCTGGGTACAACGAGGTTTCTTCACCGGAGACGGCAGGGTTTCACGAGTATTTTGGCGATGCGATAGCTATGCTGGCAAGTCTGAAAAATCGCGAAATTGCCAAGCTAGTAACGACAGGAGCGCCGGCGCTCCTGTCGGCCAAAAATGTCGTCTCGGCTATCGCCAGCGAATTCGGTGCGGCGATCCATGGCCTAGCCAAGCAGGACTATCTGCGAGGCGCCTGGAACAAACGCAAAATGAGCGATTTACGCGGCACTTACGAGGAGCACGGCTGGTCCGAGATCCTGACCGGGGTCTATTACGATCTGTTGCAGTATCTCTACATCCGCAATCTCAAGGAGGTTTCCCGTGCGGCGGGCGGGAAGAAGCGCGACCAACAGCAGGCGATCCAGGCGCTGTTTCGCGCCGCCGACCAAACCGCCAACGTGATGCTCCGGGCCATCGACTACTGCCCGCCGGTGGATTTACGCTACGATGAATATGCGCGCGCCCTGCTGCGCGCCGACGAAGTCGCTTATCCCGATGATTCCTACGGAATCAGATCAGAACTCAAACGCATTTTCCGCCGGCGCGGACTCAAGCCGATGCAAGAGGATCGGCGTGTCAGGAGAGATATCGTTCACGCTTTGCGCGAGGCCAAGACATCGAAGCGATCACCGCCACGCCGGCCGACGCCTATCGGTTCCTCGACGAATTCCGCGAGCTCTTCCAGATTCCCTTCGACGCCAACCTCACCATTGTTTCCGTCTATCACACCAAGAAGCGCGCGCGAAGCGGCTACTGGCCGCCCAAAGAGCGGGTGATCGAATTCGCGTGGAGTGAAGACGTCGAGCTCAAAGGCCGCGCGTTCGGCAAGCTCACCAACACATTGCTGCCGCTCTATTGCGGTGGAACGTTGGTTTTTGACGGCAACGGTAACTTCCTGCATCTGGCGATGGTTCTGCCTACGAAAGATCGGCGGAAGGCGCTAGTGCAATATGCCCGTTACCTCATTCGCTCCGGTAGCATGGGAGTGAGCGACGGGATCCGCGGATTGGGCGCGCCCGATGGTGGAAATTTTCGTATCCGCGCCACGATCGAGGGAAGACGACTCCGGCTTCAGCGCAATGCCGCGATGCGGCACGCCCGGCCCAATAACGACCACTATGCTGGAGGGCACTGATGACAGGTACGATTCAGATCCGTGGTTACGTCGTAGGGTTCGGCGACTGCATCCTGCTCAGCCTGCCTGATGGCGCCGAAACCCGCCATATCTTAATCGATTTCGGCCGCGCTCCCAACGATCCGTCTAGCCTGGTGCGCTTCCCGGACATCGCGCCGACATCGAGAAGCAGTGCAATGGAAAGATTGATCTTCTGATTGTCACCCACGAGCATCTCGACCACCTGGAAGGCTTCTATCGCGAGCGAGAGATCTTCAACCGCATGGAAATCGAGCGGGTCTGGATGGGCCTGCCGAGCCATCCGGACTACTACCGGGACTTTCCCAAGGCGAAGCTGCAGAAGAGACTCCGCGACGGTCTGGCTGGATTCGCGCGCGACGTCCGCCGCAACAGGATAGTGCTGCACCCCGCCTTCCGTTCGCTCCTCGAAAACAACTTGGCCAACAAGGACCGGATCGACTACCTGCGCAAGCTCGGCAAGCAACCGATTGCCTACCTGGCGCGCGGCAAGGCGAAAGAATCTTCGACGTTCAAGAACATCAAGATCCGGGTGCTCGCGCCCGAACCGGACGTTAGCGTGTACTACACGACGAGTGCCCGAGAGCGGGCCTTGACAACAGCGCTTGCGGCGGTCGGCACCGGCCACGAGAAGCAGGTGCGTGGCGGCGATGAAGGCTTCGATTGGGACTTTCCCGCGGTGGCGCGCGCCGGTGCTGCGGAGCGCGGCGGCATATCGGCCAGCGATTTCGAGCGGCTTCGGCGCGCCATTCGCGAACACGGAGTGACGGCCGCACGGTTCATCGACAAGGCGCAGAACAATACGTCACTGTGCCTGCTCATCGAAGCCGCCGGCAAGCGACTCCTGCTGCCCGGTGATGCCGAACTCGAAAGCTGGGAAATGATCGAAAAGAAATGCGCCTCCGAACTCGAGCCGGTGGATTTCCTCAAAGTGGCGCATCACGGCAGCCACAACGGTACGCCGCTGCAATTGCTCGACCGCCTGCTACCCGTCAAGCGCAAGGCACATGCTCAGGTACTTGTCTCAACCAAGCAGCAAGTCTACGGGACCAAGAACCCAGTCCCCGATGGGTCGCTCTTGAAGGAGCTGAGATCGCGCTGCCACAAGCTGGTGACCACCGACGGCGCGGCTGGCACCGCGGTCGCGCTGTCGTTGTAATACATGCTGGATTCGAAAATTCCCGAATGTTTGCGGGGTCTAAAACAGCTTTGCGCACAACTTTCCGTAGCAAATTGAAGTTGTTCAGTTAATTCCGTTTGATAAACCGATGATTGGCGGGATCTATTCCAGTCCGGCCCGCGATGACTGGGCTTGTTGTTGGTGTGGAGACGGCGCCGAAAAAGCGATAGCGGTCACGGCTGCCCCGTGGCACCTAGTCCCGGTCTTCGAGCCTCGCAGGGAATATTTTATTCTCCGAGTTGCAGGGCCATTGACATACACCCATTTTGAAACGAAAGTTGGATCTTTAGTGATATTCAACCAAAGCGTTGGCTGGGGGTTATATCAATGGCTGCTGATACCGCACATTCAACAAATCCGCTCAACTCCAAATATCCGGAAATCATCACCGAGACGGAATCGGAGAAGCGCGCGGAATCCACGGAAGAGCAGAAGCTGACCTACGAGTCAGGAGCGCCGCGCGGCACGTCGATTATCAAGAAGGTCACCACGACCAAAACCAAAATCCGCACTACGACTCCTTACACTGGCACCGTCTAGCTCGTTAAACGAGACAAGTGAGTGCAACGTCAAAAGGAACATGGATTAGCGAGGCGAGGGTGCCGTTCGTCGCGCTAATCCGCACGGCGTTGCGGGATGCAGGTATTGTCGTGCTGGTCGACACAAGTGGGGCAGGTACGCGCTCCACTGCGCTGGCAGCGGCCCACGGCATTGCCAACCATGAAGTTGTCACATCAAATGGCTCATGGCTGCACGGCGGTTATCTCGCCGGATTTGAAGAGCTGTGTCTTGACCTGATAAAGCAATGCGAGGCCGCCACGCCGCGGCTTCTAGCCAAATACGAGCAAACCTTAAAGAGGCTATGGCCTTTTCGTAGTTCCGCAGCCTTCTTAGTGCCGCGCGATTTGACGAATACGGCAAACCGGGAAGAGCGTACCCGATTTTACCATCACGAGTATCAAAATAAACTTCTGGTGGGCCTTGGTGAATTCATATTGCAAGCGCTCAAAACATCTAACCGCGAAGTCGTTCTCATTATCGACAACTGCCAAGCTCTTTGCGCTACTTCGCGGAGCCTGTTGGAAATTCTCGTAAGACTTCAGGAGAAGTGCAAACGAATTCGATTCGTGATTCTGGACCGCGAGGGCGCATTGCTGATTGCAAATGCGCCGCGATTCGTTCTCCCACCTCTCACCCAACTGGACTTTGAAAGTCAACTTGATGTTGAGAGTCTTGCTTCGGCGCAAAAGGATCTCCTATTCACGCGATCAAATGGCAATCTCGACGTGGGTGCCGCGTTGCTCAAATGCATGGGAAGAGGCCTGGATGCTACTAACCGGTTGAGCGCTCTTGCCATCGTGGATCTGTTTTTAGCCTCTATCCCGCAAGAGCGGCGGGTCGAAATGGCCACTGCATTTGTCGAGGACGGACTTGTTGGCGATTTGATCAATCGCCGAAATGCCGAAACATTGCCTTGTGGTGTGCTAGATCGGCTCAATAGCGAAGCGCACATTCGACGATTGACACAATATAGATCAGGATCAGCTCCGCTGATCCTTGCCCACGCCGTCGCGCTCAGCAACAAGTTCGAGAGGGTCGAAGCACTGGTCCAGCCCTGTGAAATCCTCATGGGGATCGGGCTTTATGATACCTGGTTCGAATTCTTCGCTGCAAATTATTCAGATCCTGAGTTGCAGAAGCACGGGTCGGGTGATGACCCGATAAACGGGCTCTTTATCAATGCTGCATTCGTTTTGTATGCAATGGGGTATTCCTCTTCCTCACTACCGTTTCTGGAAGCATTCTTGCGGCAGTTTCCACTAAGCCGCTTTGTTCCTACCGCCCTGTACGCACAGTCGATGACCTATGGTCGATACCAGGTGCCCGTAGATATTCCTCGTGCCGAGGCCTGTGCGGTTGCCAACCTGCGGTTAATCGAGGAGAAGTTCGCAAATCATCCACGCTATCAATACATCAAAGTATTTGCGGAGAATGCGTACGCCTACATTAAGGCGCGACAAGGCGACTTGAATAGTGCATTAGCACTTTGCGAGCACGGACTCTCAGAGATTGTCGAAGCATACGGCGAAGGCGCCTTTCTGCTTCATCGATCCATCCTTGTTTACAATACAAGCCAAGTTTATGAGCTGGCCGGAGATGTTGTTCGAGCTGAGGCGCGTCTGCGGGATGCTATTGAGCTCGATCCCTACTATGCCGAGTATTACAATGACCTCGGTAACCTATTGGCCCGCATAGCGGGTCGCGAACGCGAGGCGCTCGATGCCTATGCGCGAGCGATAGAACTTTCACCACCATACTATGAAGCATATTTGAACCGTGGCATTTTGCGCGCTCAAGGTGTCGATGTGACAGGCGCGGAAGCGGATTTTCAGCGTGCATTGGAGATCAAGCCGTCAGAATGGCGAGCGATGCGCGAGCTCGGAAATCTCAATCTGGGACGAGGAGATGCTGCTCTGGCGCTGGCCGCATACGATCGGGCTCTAAGACATGAAGCTCACGACCCGGATTTGAACGCCAACGCTGGCGTTGCTGCGTCCGAGCTCGGATTTACGGAACGCGCAATCGCGCTGGCTCAGGTTGCCATTAGTTCGAATCCGCACCACGCGGCAGCACATAACAATTTGGCGGCCGAATTCTTAAAGCTTGGTCGCTTCGAGCAAGCTCTGGAGCACGCTCATCTGGCCGTTGAACACGGGAATGATCCCGATTTCGAGGCCAATTTGGGCGTCGTTGAACGCCTGGGCTCGAACGCGAAACTCAGCGCTCTTTCAGCAGAAACGTAAGCACGCAGTGCCTCACAAAAAGAACGAATTAACGTCGATGACAAAAAAATTCCCGAGCCAAGCCTTCGAGCAAGCTGGAGTGGACTCGTCGCGTCAGCAGCGTTGTTTTTGCGTACTACCACATTCCTCTTTAGCCGCGGTCGAAACGCCAAGCAAAAGAGCGGCAACGATTAACCCGAGGTCCGAATGAGACCTGAAGTTGCACCATTCGCTGCCGAGTCCGACTTGCGCAAGGCGAAGATCACCGGAGGGAAAGTCTTCGCTAGCGATTTTCGGGTGAAGGATATCGCTCAGCAGCTTGGTTGGCCTGATGAATGTGCCCATGCACTGATTATCCGTACAGCCTTCATTGACCGTCCCTTCGTCCGCCTGAACGTTGAACGCCTTGGCCCACAGAATCAGCCTTTTCGCACGATCACAGCTGATACCCTGGCGGAGCACGGTTTGGACAACACAGCCGGCACGGCAACGGGCGCAGGAATGTTGCAGCTATGCCCGCCGAACCGAGTACCGCAGTACCTAAGCCAGCCTCTGGCGATTCTTCTGTTTCAAGATTTCCTGACCTTCCGTAGAGCAGCACAGGAATTGCGGGAGGACCGCGGCATCGTAAGCTACGGTACCCCAACTCCAATTGCCGATGAACGGTCGACTGCGGAGCTGTTAACAGACTGGCGATTGTTGATTGCCCCCGCAATACTATCGACGCAGCACTACCTGCTGTCTCTCTCACAACATCAACTATCAAGTCAGTTCGACCACGGGCACCTTCGGCTCGAGAAAGACCAGTTTACTCGTGCGGACGTGCATGATCCGGTCGCCAATGCGATATACGAAGAACTGTTGAAAATGGCGCCCGGAGAATTCTGCGTTGAGACGACGACCTTCACGCAGCAAGTTGATCCTGCTTTCCTCGAACCGGAGACTGGCCTAGCGGGGGTCCAAAACGGCACACTTACAATGCTGGTTGGGACCCAAGCGCCTTATGCTGATTTAAAAGACATTCGCAAGGCTGTTGCTGCCGGCCTAGACAATCCTGCTATACGCGATGTCAAAATCCTCAGTGTCGACCTCGGGGGCGGCTTCGGCGGCCGTGATAAGTCGCCGTTCGTTGTCCAATTGGCCTTTGCCGCAGCTTTATCAGATCGCCCCGTCAGGCTGGCATATGACAGGTTCGAGCAATTTCAGGCCGGGTTAAAACGGCATGGCTCCGGCGTTCACACGTTGATATCAGCCAAGCCAGATGGCTCGCTTGATCGAGCGCTTGTTCACTTTGTATTCGAAGGTGGTGCTGAGCTTAATCTCAGCACGCCTGTGATGCAGTTAGGGGCCCTTCACGCGACGGGATTCTACAGATTCAACAAAGTCAGTGCGAATGGTGTAGTTACACGACGCCCCGTTCCTATCGTAGGCTCGATGCGAGGCTTCGGAATTCCACAGGTCGTTTTCAACATTGAAACGGCCATCGACAAGCTTGCTACTCTAAAGCTCAATCGCGATCCTATCGGCGTTCGCCGTCAGAATGTTCTGCAATACGATTCGGATCCGCAAAAAGCAGATCGCGACATAGCAGGTACCCCGCTCTGCTTCCATGTCGCCAATGCGGAAGTCTGTGACAGAGCTGCCGAACACCACCTGTGGAAGAATCGTGACGAAATCCGAAGAGAAGGAGCGGCAAGAGGCCTCTATTGTGGCGTCGGCTTTGCCGGTTGCATGGAAGCCTACGGAACAAGCGGAGATAGCCAATATGCTGCAGTGCAGCTCGAACTCGACGGGCAGATAACGGTCTGGAGCCAATCTGTAGACCTAGGTCAAGGAGCGCGCCGGTCTCTAGGAAAAGTCGCCGCTGACACATTCCGGGCTCCCGCCGATGTGTCGCTGGGCAACGCAGAGCCTTTCGTTTCCTTCGCAGAACAGCTGATCGCGAAGGGGACGACTTATGGCCATCAGGCTACGGCTGCATCGAAGACCGCATTTTTCCATGTTCACGTCTTGCGCCAAGCCTGCGACGCATTGATCAGGCTCAAGATCTTTCCCGGGATACGCGAACTGGTTAACTTCGATACTTCGGACGAAGACCTCTTCGATGCTTGGCGTTCGGATGGCTTCCACGTCGGCGAAGGCAAGCCCGTGTCGCTCAGTACGATCGCCGCACACCTTGATAGGACTAGCGCCCCGCGTTTCGCAATTGCGCATGGTTACTTCTCGAACGGCTGGTCTCGGGCCACTTTCATGGACGGGGAGCGGTCTTTCACATCTTTTATTGACGCCCTTGGCTTTGCCAAGGAAGCGACCTGCCAAGCCACCCTGGTGCCAACTCAAGGCGATCCAATTTTCCCGCCAGCGCACTCGGCTGTTGGAAAGACACGAGTCCCCCGTTCGGCGTACGCAGCCGGCGGCCACCTAGTGGTCGTGGAAATTGACCCAAAGTCGGAAAGTTTGCGGGTTACGGCTGCGGTCTCATTCCTGGATGCTGGCGATGCAATCACGGCGACGATCCTCCACGGCCAGGTTGAAGGTGGATTCCAAATGGGACTGGCTCATGCACTTTTTGAGCAGTTGCCGCCAGCAAGCGGTCAGGACCGGTTTGTAAACTTTGATCGATACATGGTTCCTCGAGCATCGGATGTTATTGCGATAGATCTAGAAACGGTTCTGTTACCTCTTCCTGAAGGCGGTGCGCTGAACGAGCTGCAGGCTAACATTCGCCATAAGGGGGCCGGTGAAATTACGATGACGACAGTCGCTCCGGCGATCGCAAACGCAATAGGGCACGCTCTGGGACATCACGATGAAGACGCTTGGCCTTCTGCGCTACCGATCAGATACAAAGACCTGAAAATCCGGAGCCGTCCAGGTGCTTAGAAAAACCACCGATGTCAGCCTCGTTATCAATGGTCAGCTTCATGACCTTGGAGATGCACCTGCCGACATGCATCTCGCGCACTACCTTCGCGAAGTCGTCGGTCTTACCGGAACCCGCATCGGCTGTAGCATCGGGGAATGTCGAGCATGCACGGTATTGGTTCGGCATTCGCCGACAGAACCACCCACAACGAAGCAATCGTGCATGATTAGCCTGCGTCATGTGAACGGGTGGGAGGTAACTACTATCGAGGGTGTCGCAGTGGGCGAACAACTTCATCCAATCCAGGACGCAATTCTTCACCACGATGCCATGCAATGCGGGTTCTGCAGCGCCGGATTTGTGTTGGCTGGTGTGGTTGCTTGCGAGCAAATGGCGAGTCTTGAGGGGCAGGATCTCGACACAGTCGTCGAAGCGGTAACGGGCCATAACTTGTGTCGATGCACGGGCTACGCTCGGTACCGCAGTGCAATCACGCAGGTCGTCGCGTCTTATGCCAAAAAGAAGTCCTCGGACACGCCGTCGTCGATCTCTGCGCATTTCGGAGCGGCTGTTTCAAGGGATCGCTTTCTGTCGACAGAAATGCCGCTCCGCGAAACGTTGTCTTCCGATATTCAAGACGCACTTCGGTACGTCCCGCTCTTTGACAACCCATTGCTCGAACTTATCAGATTGTTGCGCGATGCGGCCGAAATCGAACACTCCCTACTTGTCCAATATTTGTTCGCTGCGTTCTCGATCAAAACGCCTCAATATGCGGCCCTGGCAGGTTGGCCAAGCCACAGATACGGAGGCCGTCCCCTTCATGTGCTCGGCGTAGCGATTGAAGAGATGGTCCATTTGGATGTTGTGAATAATCTACTTTTCGCACTCGGCGTCGCGCCACATCTTGGCCGACAACAGTTCCCCTATGAACAAGAGATTTATCCGTTCGATTTCAAGCTTGAGGCATTGAGTTTGGAAACCATTGCGAAATACGTTTATGTTGAAGCATCCGCTCGAGCAGTTGACCCGGATGCGCAGACGAATGAGGAAGATAAGCTCTTCGTGGAGCGCCTGTACAAGGTGCTGGGTACCACTCGCCCAAACCGGGTTGGCTCGCTCTATCACAAAATCGAAGCGGTTCTCGATCAATTGCGGATGCGTCATCCGCGTCTCATTGACTTTGGGCTTTGGCAACGCCGGCTCGAAGAGGTGCGAGAAGAAGGAGAAAGCGAACACTTCGAATTCTTTCGCTCGTTGTTTGATGGCACGCATCCCGCGCTGCCGGGTCTTGAGGTCTGGGATCCGGCAAATCGCGACTACCCGGCATTCAAGCTGTCCGTGACGAGCGGTTTGCCGTTAACGGGCGAACCGATCCCGCACCACAAACACCCCGCGCTGAGGCATCTTGGTAATTTGCACTACTGGATTGTGTGTATGTTGCTTGATCAGTCGTACAGGCGTGGCGGGCGGTTTCATAATGCGGCGCGTAGGCACATGACCGGTCCGCTCCGCAGTCTGGCGACCGAGCTGGCGCGTGACGGAGAGGGGATGCCATTCGACGTCCTACCTTCAGGGTACGCGCCGGGGGCGGATACTTTGGTCAATTTACAACTGACCATGTCGATGCTTGGTGAAATTGCGTTTGCGGAGAAGCGCTTCGCGGCATTCCTGCCCTTTGATTACTCCAGTCGGTGCGCTCTTGAGACGACGCAGGAGTTGCGTATGACGTCCTGATGGCCGCAAACACTACCGAAATGACGGAAGTGCGCGCGATTGTTGTTTCAATTGTTACAGGCTATCGGTGGGGTGTTCCTCGATCTCCGAGAATTGTTGCATGGCGGAGGAACTTGGTCGCATGGAGGTGGGCTTCTAAATTGGTGAATAAGCGATCTCGACATCGCGTTCATTCTGCCAAACGCTGAATATCACAAGTACAAAGCATATCAGACGAACGGTCAGTCGGCACTGCTCCAAGCGGTCAAGAAATCAATTCAGAAGACCTACAGCACCTCCGAAAGTTTCGGCGATGGCCAAGTCGTCGTCATCACATTCACAGACGGTTTGACCTTTGGGGTGTTGCCGGTTTTCGAGAACAAAGACAGCGATAGCTTCACCTATCCGAACGCAAACGACGGGGGTAGTTGGAAGGTTTGCAATCCGCGAGCAGAAATTGCGGCGATCTCCAAGAGAAGCGAAGCGACCAACAAGAATATGAAATATCTGGCTCGCATGAGCCGCGTCTGGTGCAAACACTGCGACGTGCCAATGAGCGGGATGTTGGTCGACACTCTCGGCTATCAGTTCATTGAGAATTACCAGTACCGCGACAAGTCATTCGTGTACCACGATTGGATGATGCGCGATTTCTTCGATTTCCTTTCGAAGCAAGACCAGAAGCAAACGTACTGGCGTGCACCGGGTAGCGGCTCCTCAGTGACTAGAAAAGGTGTCTTCGGGTTCAAGGCCCGGAGCGCCTATCTTCGCGCGTGCGAGGCCAGTCGTATATATTTGAAGGGGTTCTCCCTGATCGGAAGGCCCCACTCGCGTCTCGCAACCTCGAATGCATGACGAAGGATGACCAGCTCGCGGCGCACTGACGGCGCATTGACCAGCTTGAG
Source organism: Bradyrhizobium sp. SRL28 (assembly GCF_018596315.1). GTDB lineage: Bacteria > Pseudomonadota > Alphaproteobacteria > Rhizobiales > Xanthobacteraceae > Bradyrhizobium. Next base: position 40,438 of record NZ_JAHEAG010000046.1, read on the forward strand.
CCGGTCGTCGCGATACTGGCTGACCGTTGCGCCCTACAGATTGCTCAGGCTTGTTTGGGACATCCCGTGGGCCAATAGCTGGCGAATGCGCGACCGCTCAAAGACGGCCCCTCGCTTCCTTGGCGTGATCTACTGCTCGTACCGCTTCAGCAGATCAGCGATCGTTAGCTTTCTCATCTCCTTGATGTCGGTGGGCAGTTCCGCCCGATCAATTGATCGCTCCTTCCCACGTGCCCAAGCAATGGCGTCGGCGCGGGTCGCGAAGGATTTTGACAAGGCGGGATAGCCCAGCGCGGCGCACCTGCGCTTGCCACGTCTGGCCTCTTTTTCGGATCGTTGGCATGTTTTTCCGTCCAGCTGTGACAGGGCTGTGACGGACTGGGTTTTCCGAGAGATCAGGAAGCGCGAGCGCCAAGCAAAAACTTGAGTGAAATAAACACTCTAGTATTGTCGCGCCGCACCGGGCGATGATGATAACTACGTTTACGCTATAGCCCTCCAAAATGACGCCTGAAAATCAGCCTTAACCGACTGAAATGACAATATTATCCAGACAGTTGATTGCAAACCTCCCAGGGATTGGTTTTGGGGATCAGGTTCTGTAGGTCGTAATCCAGCAGGTTTTGCCGCGCCTCCATCGC
>NZ_JAHEAG010000047.1 GCF_018596315.1 Bradyrhizobium sp. SRL28
ATCTACGCCGCGAATGATGCGCTGAACATCATCAACCGTCCTTTCGGTGAACAACCGATCCTTCCCGATGAATCGGAGCCTGACGACGCCGCGAAGGCGAGCCCGAAGTGGCCGTGATGGATAATGACCATGCGCGGCCGTTAGCGTGAACCCGATTAAACGGAAAGCCGCGATGCTAATAGTCGCGCTTGCCGTGATCGAAGCTGATCTGTAACCGCACCCTGCGACAGGCTGAACCTCCTCCGAATTGATGGACACCTGTAGTAGGCTCGATGAGTCAGGAGGGGTCGGATGGAAGGACGTCAACGTCGGTCGTTTACGGACGATTACAAGCGGCAAGCGGTCGATCTGGTGGCTTCGAGCGGCCGCTCGATCGGATTGGTCGCCAAGGAACTTGGCCTGCGCGATTCCGTGTTGCGGCGTTGGGTGGAACGACGTGGGGGTGGGCGGGAGCCGACGGCGGCGGCGCGGCGCCCCACAACGCAGGCGACGCTGCCGTCGGCGGACCACGCGGCAGAGATCGCCCGTTTGCAGCGAGAGAACGAGCGGCTGCGCATGGAGCGCGACATTCTAAAAAACTGTCCAGCACCGTGGCGCGCCTTGCGGCCTAGAAACAGCCTTGTGCTATCCTCTGCGGCTGGGAGGGTAGCGGCCGTTCGATTATTGGAGGCACAAACCCCGTTAAAAAACATGGTCCATGGGTGTATGCGAACTTGAGAGTGGTGACGTCGCCCTGGCGGCGATCCCGATTAGGAAGATGACGATTGGCATAGCCCAGACCCTCCTACTCATCATTGATTGGTGGATTGCCATGCCCAAGAGGACGATCGGCGACCGACCGGAACTAAAGCCGGTCAACGTTGGGGCCGCCGCAATCGACATCGGATCAAAGATGCACATGGCTGCGGTTAATCCCGCTTCCACCGACGTGCCTGTGCGCTCCTTCGGCACATTTACGCGAGACCTGCATGATCTGGCGGACTGGTTCAAAGCCTGCTGCGTGAAGAGCGTCGCGATGGAATCCACTGGGGTCTATTGGATCCCCGTCTACGAGATCCTGGAGCAGCGCGGGTTTGATGTGATTTTGGTCAATGCGCGGTACGCCAAGAACGTGCCCGGGCGCAAGACCGATGTCAGCGATGCCGCGTGGTTACGCGAGCTTCATTCCTATGGCCTGTTACGTGGCAGCTTTCGACCTAATGCCGAGATTGCAACTCTGCGCGCGTATCTGCGCCAACGGGAGCGGCTGGTGGAATATGCCGCGGCCCATATCCAGCATTTGCAGAAGGCCCTGATGGAGATGAATATGCAACTCCATCATGTGGTCTCGATATCACGGGCGCGACCGGCATGCGGATTATCCGAGCCATTGTTGCAGGCGAGCGGAATCCTGCCGTCTTGGCAACCTATCGGGACGTGCGATACCATTCATCCATCGAGACGATCCGGGCGGCACTTGTGGGCAACGACCGGCACGAACATGTTCGCTGGAACTCTACGACGTCTACCAGGCGAAGATGCTCGACTGCGACCGCAAGCTCGAGGTCCTGATCGCGGCCCTAAACAATAGAGGCGAAAGACCGGCCGGAAAGCTATCTAAGCCACGCATCAAGACCAAGCAGGTCAACACGCCTACCTTCGATGTCAGGACCGCGCTGTACGGTGTGCTCGGCATCGATCTGACTGAGATTCATGGGTTGGGCCCATCGCTGGCATTGAAGCTCATCGGTGAGTGCGGCACAGATCTGCAGGCATGGCCGAGCGCAACGCACTTCACTTCCTGGCTGTGCCTTGCACCAGGCAACAAAATCTCCGGCGGTAAGGTGTTGTCCTCGCGCACACGGAGATCTTCCAGTCGGGCAGCAGCACTGTTGCGGTTGGCAGCCACAACCGTCGGGAGGAGCGATACGGCGCTCGGAGCATTCTATCGGCGGCTAGCCTCGCGCGCGGGCAAGTCGAAGGCCGTGACGGCGACCGCCCGCAAGATTGCGGTTCTGTTCTACAACGCACTCCGGCATGGCATGAGCTACAAGGATCCGGGGGCCGACTATTATGAAGAACAATATCGCAGCCGTGTCCTTGCCAACCTTCAGCGCCGGGCCAAATCGCTGGGCTTCGTGTTGCAGGCCATTTCGGGGGACACCAATCCGGCTGTTTCTTAGGAAGTCGATCGCGATCTTTGCTGGGGGACCGAAATGAGATTCCGCTTCATCGAAGATCGCCGCGCCGACTACCCGGTGACGATCCTGTGCGACGTGCTTGGGTCTCGCCGGCCGGCTATTATGCTTGGCGCTCGCGCCCGGAGAGCCGGCGATCTGCCGCCAACCGCGAACTCGTCGACGACATCAAGCGGGTCCATCACGAAACCCGTGGACGCTATGGCAGCCCGCGTATCCATATCGAGCTGAAGGCTCAGGGCCGTGGGGTGAGCCGCGGCCGCATCGAGCGGCTGATGCGCCGTCACGGCGTTCGGGCTATCATGGCGCAGCCGCGTCGGGTGCGGACCACCGACAGTCGCCACGACTTCCCGATCGCCCCAAACCTGCTCGATCGGAACTTCACCGCCGCCGCGCCGAACCGGATCTGGCTCGCCGATATCACTTACATTGAGACCGGTCAGGGCTGGCTCTATCTGGCTGCCGTCATGGACCTCTACAGCCGCAGGATCGTCGCGCGCTTCACCGTGCCGTCGACCCCTGCAGTGCGCCAATGCACAAACAGATCTTTCGCCCAAGGTTGATCCGCAATCTTGGGGACAAGGCTGGGTGTGATTTGAGCGGGCGGACGTTCGCGCAAGAACGTACCGACGCGGGCACCTTGCGAAGGGTCTGCCGCGACAACGGCGAGCGCGGCATCGAGAATTGGGGGCGTCCCCCAAGACTGCTCCTGAATGGCTTTGCTCAGGACGCGGTCCATGACAATTGCCGTTTCCGTGCGCGGCAGCTTGAGCAAGCGCTCATTCAGTTGCGACGCCATGTCGGGGTGTTCAAGCAGAGCGCCTAAAAGCTCTGCCGCTTCCGAAGACAAGCGATCTTCCGGCGAGATGAGCGGCGCATGCTCGCGGCCAACGTACAGAATCTCGCGAAGGTCCATATCAGCCAGCCGGGGCTCAATGGACCACCACTCTCGGACGAATGGATCGTCCCACGGCTTCTCAAGATCGATGGTCTCTCCGGCATGGGCTGCACTCTCCCACGGCGCGAGAAGTTGCGGCTTTCCGTTTGGATCGGCTGTGACAGCGCTCACAAGGCTGGCATACGCCGCCGGATCGGCACAGCGCTTGAATAGCAGCATTTTGGCCAGTGCGGCCTCATCAACCCCGAACGCCGTGCGATTTTGAGATGGACATGCGAATGGAAAGCGCATTGAGGAAGCGCTTGATAAGACGAGGATTGCCCGCAATCTGCGTAGCCGATGTCATCAGTGGCGCAAGCCTATCAGCCGTGTTGAACCGGGCCACGAGATCGGCTGGCAAACTTGTGTGAACGGTTTGCATGAACGCACGATCAACGCGCTTGCCGCGCCAGCTCTGGCTGAGTTGCTCGCAGACTTTTTTGCGGACGGCCTCTTTCTCATCCGCGTTGAGGCCTGTGCTGTTCTCTACAAACAGCAACATCAAATACGCCCTTACTTCCTGTGTCCCCAGGGGCGGAACGCGAATAGGAACTTGGATGAGCTTATCGAAGTAACTTGTCACCAAGCCTTCATCGACGATCCCATCGAAGTGACGGCGGACAGCGTGACGTATGACAGAGTCATCGGCGGCAATGACAAACGCCGTGTTTTCCAGGAACAAGAAAAGGCAAACGGCCTCCAACGTTGATATCGTCGTTTGCGGAAGGCAGCGGTCCAAATCATCAATCAGCACAATAAGCTTCGTGCCCATTACTTCGAGGGTTGCCTCGCACGATTTGCGGATCGCATGAATTTCTTTAGGCGGCGAGGCCTCGGTGCATGGCTTGATCAGGCCCGATGCCTTGCTGGCGGCATCGGTTACTGTGCCTTCGGCCTTAGCGATGTCGTCAGCGCCAGCATTTCCGGTCGCAATTTTTTTCCCGAGTTCGATGGCTTCATTAAGTATTCCTGTCGGCGGTAGGCCGAGCGAAAGCGCTAAGGCCGATCCTGCGCCAAGTTTCACGGCGCGAAACCAATTCACGCGTTGCAGCAGCTCTTTGGCTTTTTCGAGCCCGGTCCTGCGCTGTTCGGCTTCTTTTGCGAGCGCTGTCGCGATAACTTCCATCAATGCCGCGCGCGCGTCGTCGTATCCTTGATAAAGCCAAGCGTTGAACTCAACAAAAATGAAATCTGACCGCTTGCCCTCGGCGCGCTGTTCGAGCCCAGCGCGAACGAGTCTGATCATTGAGGACTTGCCAGCGCCCCACGCACCAGAAACTCCAATGGAGATCGGTTTGCCCTGAGCCTGAACGATGATTTCAGTAACCGTGTCAGAGACGCCGCTAAAATTTAGAAAGTCGCGGTTAGTGTCGTTCCCACATCCGTGCTGTCGATATGAATTAGGCCGCATGAAGCCGCACCGGCGAACGGAGTCTCCAAGTTTTTGTTTGACGCCCCAATTGAGTTCGAGACTAAAGCACGGCTGAGTCGTGATGCAATGCCAAGCAGCATCGTCATCCGCTTGTCCCTCAATAGCAGGCCCGTGAGTTATAGAATTCGTTGCTATAGCTCATAAATGCAATTATTCTGAGGTATAGCGGAGGTTTCTATAGCTCATGTGGAACTGGGAAAATCCCGATTGGCCCAAATTTACCTTTGATTCGAAGCTCTTAGAGCCCTTCGAAACCAAGTTTCTCGTCAAATCCGGCGAGTTCTTGGGCGCTTTCAAGCATGTCGGCCAGGATGACCGTGACATGCTCAAAATCGAGCTCATCAGCGACGAAGCGGTAAAAACCTCGGAAATTGAAGGCGAGATACTGCGGCGCGAGAGCGTTCAATGCTCGCTGCGTCAGCAATTCGGACTTGAGGGCGACGATACCAACGTCAACGAAGCCGAGCACGGCATCGCGGAAATGATGGCGAATCTCTATAAAAGATTCGCCGATCCGCTGACGCACGACATGTTGTTCGAGTGGCACAAGATGCTGATGAGCGGCGATCGGAAAATCCAGGACATCGGCGGCTACCGCACCCATCCCGAACCGATGCAGGTTGTGACACCGATTGCAGGAAAGCCCAAAGTTCACCTTGTGGCGCCTCCCTCCAACAGAATGAAAAAGGAGATGGATGCGTTCATCATCTGGTTCAATGACGGCGCGCCAGAGGGAAAAAATCCCCTGCCCGCCCTTACGCGCGCCGGTATCGCGCATCTCTATTTCGTTTGCATTCATCCGTTCGAGGATGGTAACGGCCGTATCGGACGCGCCATAGCGGAAAAGTCGTTGGCGGAAAATCTCGGGCAGCCGACGCTCATTGCGCTCGCTTATACGATCGAACGCAAGCGGCGGCTTTACTACGAAGCTTTGGAGCGGAACAACAAAGACCTCGAAATCACCGATTGGCTGAAATATTTCGCGCTGACGATTCTCGAAGCGCAAGAGAGCACAATTAACCGGGTCGATTTCTACGTCGCTAAGGCCAAATTCTATGAGCGCCTTCGCGGTCAATTCAACGAGCGCCAAGAAAAGGTCGTGGCGCGTATGTTCCACGAAGGCATCGATCGGTTCAAGGGCGGCCTGAGTGCGGAAAACTATATCAGCATCACCAAGACATCACGCGCCACCGCGACAAGAGACCTACAAGATCTTGTCGAAATGGGCGCGTTTACGAAAACGGGCGAACTCAGGCACACCCGATACAAACTGAATTTGCCAGGGGACACCTAGATTCGCCTATGCGCCGCTTTGAACATGTCAACCAGTATCGACGCGATAGCACTGAGCTTGATGGAAGGCGCCGGTCAAGGCGGTGACGACGAAGGGCGCTCTCATCGGATCAGGCCGAAGTCGTTAAGACACATACTTCGTCATCGGCGCAGGCACTGGTCGGCCGTAAAGCTCTGATGTTCTCGGACTGAGATAGGTATCGGCCACGACAACCGGCTCTACCTTAGCCGGCGCATTCGGGTCGCGGTTATCGTTCGCTCCAACCCATCCGACAGGCGAGTACTTTTCCCCGATCGCGCCGAGAATGAAGAGGCTCGCAAGAGTAAGGGCACCGCCGCCCCACACACTGCTCAGCACGAGCACGATATGCTTCTCGGAACGGAATGCATCGATAAAGATCATCCCAAACAGCCAGGCTCCCCCCACAACAAGCGAAAGGAGGGACACAGCAAACACGACTACGAGAGCCGCGCAGATGACATTGCGCTGCATCAGCACTTTAATGGAATGGCGGAGGTGAGCTAGGCCGATAACAAGCGCAATAACCGAAAAGAGCAGCGTTCCCGCGGTCGTCCAAGTCAGATCTTTAGGAAGGTGAAAGTGCAGCACACCTTCCTTTAGGTGCGCCAGGGTCACAGCAACGCCTGCAATAGCAGCGATGAGAGCAATCAGAGCCTTCATGGACCAGCCTCCTAGTGCATATAGGCTAGCCGACTCCCTCAAGGTCTCTAACCCGTCTTATTCGCAAGAGTGCGCCTGAGAGGCTGGCGAGCGTGGTGTAAAGTGCGTAGGATTCGGTTGCGAAGCCAACCCATCACCTTCAACCGCGAACGCCACGCCCGCCATGACCGATGATACGATTCTGCCATTCTCGTTTCCAGCCGTTCACGCCAAGAAAGTCACAGCTGCCTTCGATGGCGGTCGCCTGACCTCGAACGGGGGCGTGATGCTTCTGGCTATGGCCGAGCGGCGTCTCGGCTTGGCCGACAATTTGGCCCGGGTGTTCCCGGATCGGCGCGATCCGACGCGGGTCGTGCACAGCCTTGTCGATATGTTCCGCGCTCGCATGTTCGCGATCTGCTGCGGCTACGAGGACGCCGACGACCTCGATCATCTGAGGTCCGATCCGGCATTCAAGCTGGCCTGCGGTCGCCTACCGGACACGGGCCGGGAATTTGTGTTCCCAACCGACGCTGTCGCGGCTAGAGAATGCTCCGCGCCTGCGCGACGTGATCCGACTGACCTACATTTTGGTCGACGCATGGATGGATAGCTACCCACGCGAGCCGGCATCTGTCACGCTCGACATCGATGATACCTGCGACATCGTCCTCGGCCATCAGCAGCTCTCGCTGTTCAACGCTCATTATGACGAACGCTGCTTTCTGCCGATCCACGTCTACGACACGGAGAAGAGCCGGCCCGTGGCGGTCGTGCTGCGGCCCGGCAAGACGCCGAGCGGCGTCGAGGTGCGTGCCCATCTGCGCCGCCTGATACGGCATATCCGGACGCGGTGGCACAACACGCGAATTACGTTCCGTGGCGACGGGCACTATGCTCGGCCGGAGGCAATGACGTGGTGCGAGAACAACGGCATCGACTACATCTTCGGTCTGTCCGGCACCAAGCCTCTCGCCAAAAAAGCCGACGAGATCGCCGACGACATCCGCACGCGACGCGCCATCGAGAACCTGCCGGTTCTACGCGGCTAAACCGAGACGCGCCACAAGGCACAGTCCTGGGATCGCGAACGGCGCACCGTCGCCCGTACTGAGGCGACGAAGCTCGGCCTCGACATCCGTTTCGTCGTCACCAGCCTCGATGTCGGCTCGGCCGAGTGGATCTACGACAGCCTGTATTGCGCGCGTGGCCAAGCCGAGAATCTGATCAAGCTGCATAAGACACAGCTCGCCTCCGATCGCACCAGTTGCGGTTCGGCGCACGCCAACCAGGTCCGTCTCGTGCTCCATACGGCCGCTTATTGGCTGATGCTGACCGTGCGCGGCGCCATTCCCAAAGTCCGGGAATTGGCCACGGCCGAGTTCGCGACGCTGCGTCTTCGGCTCTTGAAAATCGCCGCCCGTGTCGTCGAGACCACGAGCCGCATTCGCCTTGCGTTCGCCGCGGCATGTCCCGAAGCCGACCTGATCCGCTGCTTGCCAGGCGCGCTGCTGCCGCTCGGTCCGTGACCGGAGGGGCGTGCGCCCCCCGTTCGCCCAACCCATCCCTCAAGCGCGTTGCAAAGCACCGGTCGTCAGGCGGCGAAAAGAAGACAATCCTGTGCGCCTCGTAAGACGAGATGTGCGGCCGCATCAATCGGACCAAAAACCGCACTCTCACGAATAGGACGGGCTAAATTACATTCTTCTAACTAACCCGGTGCGGCAAAATGCCTTTAGGTGCGATTAACGGCTAATGCAACCCATTCGCAGATGAATAGCGAATGAACTTCTCCCGCCTTCTCATTCTCTCAGCGTCGGGCAGCAACACTTCGCGGTGAAGCCGACCGGGTTGGAGGTTTCAATTGGTCAGGCGTGGGAGAGGTGCTGCCACTACACCTCCGCTCGCTTCAAAGAAATCAGTCCCGAGGATCTGGCCCTAAAGAACGCGGCTGACCTTCGCCAGGCTGAGGCGAGATTGAAATGTTGAAAGCCGGCCAGAAGGTCTAAAGTTCGGCCAGCTTCGTCTCACCTTCAGGAAGCGGATTGTACGGCCCATGTTGGCGCAGGAAGTCTCGCCAACATGCTCTGCCAAACCTCTTTCTCACCTTGAAGCTGTATTGTCCGAGCCCCATGGTCCGTGGCCCCAGGCAGCCTCTCCCCAACCTCCGTACTTGACGATGTCCGCAGCTGCCTCCCTGATGAAGTGCTTGCTGCCGTTGGAAATGTCTTAAACGAGCCCGTACCAGACGGTCTGGGTATCAATCCACGCCATGAAGTCGTCCTTGTCCTTGATGTCGAGCTTGGCCTTCAAGGCGCCATCCTTCTTCAGGAAATCTCCCCACACCCAGTCAGCCATGTGGTGTGCCATGATGGCGCAATTTATTGCCAGCCGGGCTGATGCCTGGTCTTTCATAAATTCATCGAAATCTTCCAACAGCTTCTGGTAGAAGTCTCGGGAATTGACGATGTCGAACATTGCGCTCACCGATGAAGCTGCCGAAGCACCATTATATTCCCGTATTTTACCTAAAGCAGTGGGCCAAAGACGGGAGGGTCACAGCTTTTCGGCGCCTGCATGATAAGGTTGTCGCCACCACCAAACCACCCACTCATACCGGGTATGTCAGAGGGCTGTATTGGCTTGAAGGCGCAGAGCCCAGTCTGGCAAACCGCATCGAAACGTTGCTGATGGGCCGAATCGACAACAATGCGGCTATCGCACACCAGACGAGACTCCAGCGGTAATTTTGGCTTGGGCCCTTGTCTTGCGACCTACACGCGCGGGGGCATCGTTGCCCGATCGAGACGGCGGTGGATCAGCGACACGATCGAAAAAAGATCTTCGGCGTCTTCCTTGCTCATCTGCCAGGTGATGCGCGCCGCGTGCGCCGTCGGGTTCCTAAACATTCCAAACGTGCCGCGCACCATATTGGCAAAGCCTTTTTGTTCGCTGATCTGACTATCGTTTGCGAGCGCGTTGATCGCCAACATCGGCGGGTTACCGGCTAGCGCCCGATCGACAAGAGCGCTGCCATCATCTGTCAGACCGGTCTTCGCTCTGATTTTCTCGCCAACGCTCTTCACAGCTTCGAGTACTGCGTGGAAATAATTGTCGGCGAGCAGCTCCTCACTGCAGAACTTCAGAACGTCGGGGTGTGCGCCTCGAACGTTGAGGTCCGCGCGCAGCTCTTGCGCGCGCCGTTTCGCCTCTGAGAGTGTTTCTGCCCTCTCTACGGACTCCACAACTCCCGCCGCGTTCACCGCAAGGCCCGTGAATGCGAGCGCCACGTTGAGGTTCGAGCGCATCGGCTCGAATTTTTCGGGGCTGCGGATATACCGCTCCGGCTTCATCGTTTTGCGGATGAAGGCGAGGATAGCCAAGCGGTCTTGCCTCGTGTTTTGACTCAGCGCGAAGGCGTTGTAGAGCCGATGACGCTTGGTCAGCGCAGGGTCGGGGTCGGCCATCTGGCAGGATTCGAGCATGTGCGCGATCTCTGATCCCGTCAAACCCTGATCCGTATCACCAAGTGCGTCTGCGATTGCGCGTAATTGGCTTTGCATAAAGTGAATCATCTCAATCGACTTTGTTGCGATACCGCCCCGTCGCATCGAACGAGGGTGTCGAAGCTCGGCCCGCCGCATTCGCAATCTGGTCCAGGAGCGGCCTCAGTAGCTTCGCGTATTCGTAAGGATCGGCGGGGATATCCTCCAGTATGACTTCAGTGAAATGAAACTGATCGCGGTCGAGAGTGCCGGCTTCGTCCTCGAAAATCGAATTCGGCCCCGCGAATGAGTAGGGTACGCCCTTCATGCCGATAAGGCTCACAAGCAGCGCAAACGGGGGAGCGCACCCGAGTTCCCTGAGCTGCCTAAGATAAAGATGACTGCTCTTCACGATGCTCACTTCCGTTCTCAGGGAGGCGAGCCGGTAGGGCTGTCGATCGGTTCCGTCGCCCATCAAGAATGATGATGCGACCGCTTCGACGACGCCGTTGTGATATGCTTGGACGTAGGCTCTGGTTTGCTTTGCGCTCACGGCAGCATTCGAGAGCGTGAGAAGTCCATCCACATTGATCCTGAAATCCTGAGTGGAACCGCCGATAGGTGGGAACGCGGAATACATGCGCTTATCGGGAGCAAGGGGCAATGCAATGCGGCTGTCAGATGCCGAGAACGGGACCACGTGCAGGGTTAGCGCGTGGGTATCGAGTAGCGGGATAACCGCGTTATTGGCGGCTATCTTAGCCACGCGGTCGAACCTGAAGTCTCTAATGCGGTCGGCAAGTTGCGGCGCGCGGTTGAAGAGGATCCGCAGTTCATCGACGTTAGGTTCGTACTTGCCTGCAGACGATCGCGCAAAGAACCTGTTATTGCCCGAACCTTGGCGTACAATGCGGTGTGGCTGGTTATAGCTCCTGGGAATACGGGCCAGGATAACAGTGCCGCCGGTCACGGGGACGGCGCGCACTTCGAAACCATGGATCCTCGGTTGCAGGCCGGACCTCGCGATATTCTCAAGGCGAACGATTTCGGCATCCGCGTCGATCTGCAACGGCGTTAGCCGGGTAGGCACGCCCGACTGCGCATCGATGCCAATTATGATGTCGCCGCCATCTGCATTCGCGAAGGAAGGGATATCAGCAAGAAACTCGCCGTGATCCTTATCGGCATTGCCATAGGGAGCGCGCTTATACTCGCAATCGCGGGTTTCCGATGCTTTCCCGTCTATCAGGCGCTGAAGCTGGCCTTCATCGATTTGATTTACCGCTAAGTGCCTCAGTGCCATGCTCACTCCGGAAACAGCCTCGGCATCATACTCCAAAAAGGGCGTCAATCACCGTCAGAGCGCATCACAGCTGATCGCGAGCCCGGAGAAAGGCTTAATTTCAGGCGTTAGCGAGATTTAAGATTTCTCCTAAATCCACTTAAGGCAAACGCCTCCTCGAAATGCTTCCACCCAAAATGATTGGTCCTGAACGCGAGTATTTCTGCTTGAGCTGCAAAGCCGACAAGTTCAATGTTCTCGCGTAGCAAGGCTCCCGCCGCATCGACGACTTCGGCGCTCGTAAACTTGTAGGGCTCGCAGACGCGACCTCGCTCCGTTTTGCTTACTACTTCAAGAGATCCTTCCGGAAGCTGAAGCGCTTCGTCCGGCTTTGATATCTGCATTTGATGGACTCCAAGTTAGACGGCTCGGGAGGATTTGCTTCCTACGTTATAGTATAACATGTCTTCAAGGATGGATATGGTGTTTCGCATTTCTCTTCTCACGCGCTGTTGTCCGGACTGCAGGATTTCCTCGACATCAATTTCAGACATCGATTTTTGCTTTCGCTGCTCGCGCGCGTTCGAAAAGAATTTGAAGAACTGCTCCTCGACAAACGCGCGCGCTTCATCCTGATCAACTTCGGCTTCAAGATATTTCGTTTTGAGCTCCGCGGCCACGTCACCGGTCGCCATCAGTTCGAACAGGTTGAAGCAGATATCATCGTCCGGGTTGATCGGTTCACGCCTACGTACCTTGCTTACCGGGATTTGCTGAAAGCAGCGATGAATGGCGCGCTCGTCTCCGAAGATCGGGATTATGTTTCTGTTAGTCTGCGACATTCTTGCCCCGCCCGGGCCCATAATCATGTTTTCCGATATTGGGCCTCTTCGCCGCGGCGGCGGCAAGACTAGGCTCTCTGCTGCGCCATTGATGAAGCCGGCAATCTCTCGGCAGTAAGCCACATGGTCAGCCTCATCGGGGCCGACATAGACCTGTGTTGCCCGCAACCCCAACACGTCCGCTGCCATTAGTTGAGGATATCGGGCCAGATTACCCGAACCACGCGAAGCGGTTTGCACCGAAAGCGGCGATCCCAGCGAAACCATGAGCGCGACGACAGCTCATGCGTGTTCGGGGCGCGCAGTAGAGAAATTTGGTGAGGGCTTGCGTACGGTTCGTACGAAGAAAGTTGTGAGATAGAAAAAGCAGCGAAGATGCATTGCACAAGTTATTGCGGCGGCCGAGAATATGATCTAAGAGTTGCTACCTTTAAGCGAACTCTTTTTTAGGACTTTAATATGAAAAAGTTTCTAGGGCTTTTCCTGATCGCCCAGTTTTTCTTGCTTTCCGCCGAGGTCATGGCGCAGGGGCTTCCTGCTCCCTCGTACTGGAAGAATGAACGAGGTTCGGAACTGTTTGTTTGGTCCAACAACAACGGGGCAATACAGGGGGTTTTCACAAACCATGCTCAAGGGTTTGCGTGCCAGGGCATTCCTTACCCTGCATCGGGAGCCTTCGGTCCAACCGGCTTGTACTTTGTTGTTACTTTTGCCCAATGCAATTCCTTCACCCGCTGGGTCGGAAAGACTCACGGCTCCCAAATGCCCACGTCTTGGACGCTGTTCTACATCGACAAGAATGGTAGACCCAGTAAGTTGAAGGGCAAGGATACATTCACGCGCGTATGGTAGTTTGCGCGCCGACCCGAGGCACCTGCGTCCGCAGTGAACATTTTCTAAGTTATTGATTTTTCTTGTCATAGCAGGTGTTTCCGCCACGTTTTGTTCACGGTGGTTCCACCGAATTCGTTGCGATTTCGTTGCGGCACCTCTTAAGGAGAACAACTCTCGCTGCCGGGCGTGAGCATCTTTGTGACGTGCATAGGGCAGCAACGTCGGTGTGCGCTGCATGCAGAAAGCGACGCCCGTACTCGCGGCGCAAGGGCATGAAAAGATTTCAACGGCAGCGATCGCCAAGGCTGCAAGGGTCGGCGCCGGGACATTTTACGTATACTTCAGGTCCAAGGAAGAACTGCTTGTCGAGCTCTTCAAGGGCAATGTCGAAAGAACCTGGGACGATGCGTTTACGCTCGTTCGAACGCGCGATACGCTCGTTGAACAGCTCTCCTGCCTGCTAGCGAATACGACAGCAGGTCACGATCGAGATCCCGCGCTGTCCCGCATATTCTTCCGGGAAATTCTGTTTATGCAGCCGCCGGTTCTCGCAGCTGCATCGGACTTTGCCGCATCCGTACACTATCGCCGGCCTTCTTCGCGCGTCGCAGGACCGAAACGAATTCGCTGCCGAGGTCGACCCAGCATTGCTCGCTCATGTCGTCTTCGATCTTGGTTTCAGTCAATGCTGCGCCATTACAGCGGCGCAGTCACCGCTGACATGCTGGCCCGTCGGCTGATCAAGGCCATCCGAATGATTGTTACGGCCATGTGCCCGGTGCGGCTTGAACGGGTTAGCCCGTGCGCGGCGACTACCGCTTGTAGACTTTCGACGGCGTAGCTCGCATCAAGACCGTACATCGCGAAAGTTGCGACAATGACGCGCCAGAGAAAAGGCTCTCCCCGCCTAGCTCAACAGGCCCGTACTATTGGGCCCTGCGCAACGCGGACGGGATCATACTTAGGTAGCGGTTGCGCGGTTGGCGTGCCAGCAAATTAGCAGAGTCCGCGCGAGCGGTTGGTGGCGATGTTGTTCGGCCAGCGCGTGAAGAAGCTCGATGCTGTTCAACTCGCCTTGGCGCCGGAGACCTCAAGATCGCCATCGCAGCGGCGAAGAAGCTGAGGAGGAGAAGCACGATCCCCCGCACTGTTGAGAGGTGTTTCCGGGGATGAATCAACAGCAGCGCAGTCGCGACCTCCGACTGATTTCTAGCAGCCGCCGTAGGCAAGAGGGCTCTTCTAAGCAGACTTCACTACCGGCCAGCGCCGGCGGGGATCAAGGCCGAGCCGGTGCGCGATCCGCTCCCGGCAAGGCTGGCCTCGGCGATAGCCTTGCCCGCATCGATACCGGTCGCGCGGCCGGAGTCGAATACCACGTTGCCGTCGACAATGACGGTTTGAATGCTCCGACCGTCTGCGCAGTACACTAGATTTCGGACGACATCGTGGCGAGGCGCCCACTCCGGCGTCTCAATGTCATAGAGGGCGAGATCCGCCGTCTTCCCCACCTCCACCGACCCCAACTCGTCGTCCCACAGCACAGACGGGCGCCGTTGAGTGTCGCCATTTCCAGTGCCGTCTCGGCGGGGACCAAGTTGACGTCCACGCGCGTCCTTGAAGAGGCCGGCCGTGATCCCGGCTAGGCGCGCGTGGTCAAAGGTGCCGCTAGAGGACACGCCATCGGCGCCTAGTGAGACGGTGACGCCAGCCTGAAGCATCTCGGGGATCTTGCCGATTTTGGTGACTCCCTTCGCCAGGCGCAGCGCGGCTCCGGGGCAGAACGAGACCTTCGTGCCCCGCTCAGGAGCTCCACCTCGCGATCGGTGACCGCGGTGCAATGCGTAAGTAG
Source organism: Bradyrhizobium sp. SRL28 (assembly GCF_018596315.1). Classification (GTDB taxonomy): domain Bacteria; phylum Pseudomonadota; class Alphaproteobacteria; order Rhizobiales; family Xanthobacteraceae; genus Bradyrhizobium. The sequence goes on from NZ_JAHEAG010000047.1 coordinate 14,793, forward strand.
CAAGTTTGGCGAGAGAACGCCGAGCTTGTCGAGCTGCGTGATCGGCCACGTGCCCACCCGTTTTTCGACCGCCTTTGCCTCTTCGATCGACGACGCCATGTGGAACGCCATGCCGACTCCGTAGCGATCGGCGAGTGCTCGCAGCCCGGCGAACAGCTCGTCGGAGCAATGGGACAACAGACCATAGATGGATGCCCATGCTCGGATGCGACCGCCAGCGGTGCTGGTCCAGCGGTCCAGAAGCGAAGCCACTTCCTGAAGCGCTGCACCGGCCGACGGCGAAAGCACGCGCTCCTGCAAGTCCGGCAACATGGCCGGCGCCGGAGTTTTCGGTAACAGATCAAACACACCGCGTCCCAGCACTGCTCGCATTCCGCTTTCGCCGACTGTCTGCGCCACCGCGTCCAGGTGACCGTGCGAAACAAGAATGTTCACGCCCACGAAGCAGGTTGTACCGCTGCGGAGCATCTCTAGGCAGGCGAGTCGGGCCGAGACATAAGCCTCCTGCTCTGTAGGCGCTGCGTAGAATGGGCGCGCATACGGGGCGCCCCATGCTTGCGTCGAGAGGTCGTCCGGAATGAGCCCCCGGCTGAGGTGCTCGAAGGTATGCACATGGGTGTTGACGTAGCCCGGAATGACCAGCGGGCCTCGAGGACCGTGCCCGCGGCGCGACAACGCTCAAGATGGCGGGCGTCAAGTTCCGAGGACGGCCCTAGATCTACTATGCGCTAGTTTTCAACCAGGAGCGAGTGACGCTCCAGTATCCGCCGCTTGACGACCATCGTGAGCACGTAGTCGGCGTCCCGAATCAGCAACATGGCGTCAGTTCCTGATCACTTCGTAGGCGACGGGCTTCGGGATGCGGTCGGCGCCGTTGGTGGTAAGATATCCATTGGGCAGGCGGAGAACACAACGATCGTATTCACTTGGGCCGTGAGCAGCACATATTGGCCGGCCTGCACCGGCGGCGGGATCACCTCCAGCGTCCCGTCGGGGCTCACGGGACAATTCTCAAAGATATTAAATGGACAGGGAGAGTGGGGTGCGCGCAACCCGAACTCCAGCAACGCGGTCTTCAGATTTTCTGCGCAGCTCGCGTGGTTCTCGTAGCCGAACATCTTGTAGCGCAAGGGATCGCAGGCGCAGCGCAACGTGTCGTGCACTCCGGGAGAAGTGTCCTCAGTCATCTTGAGCAGCGGCGTGCGACGGTTGGAATAGAGCAGATCGCCCTTTTTTGGGCTGACCCGGCCGATCATGGCGCGGGTGTGTTCCATTGACATGTGCTCAGTCAGGTCGTCGGCAAGGAATGCCCAAGCGTCTACCACTTGGCTACCCAGCGTATTGATGAGCTTGACGCTCCAGCCAGCCTGTAGCTTCACCGCTTTGCCCGAGCATGCGGGTACCACGATCGTCTGCGCAATCGTCATTCCATTCCTCCAATCTTGGACAACCTAGACAAAACGTTGCAAGAACTGCTTGGCGCGCGGGGTGTCCGGGCTGCCGAAAAACTTGTTGGGCGGCGCCGTTTCCACTACCGACCCCTTATCCATGAACAACACTTCGTCCGCCGCCTCGCGCGCGAAGGCGAGCTCGTGGGTAACCACAATCATCGTCTGGCCTTCGCGGGAGAGGTCGCGCATGAGACCGAGCACCTCGCTGACCAGCTCTGGGTCGAGCGAACTGGTCGGCTCATCGAACAACAGCACCTCGGGCTTCATCGCCAGCGCGCGAGCGATGGCCACCCGCTGCTTCTGGCCCCCCAACAACCGGCTCGGATAGGCGTCACGTTTGTCGCGTAGGCCTATCTTATCCAGCAAGAGTGTGGCTTCCGCCACGACCTCGTCCCTGGGCCGACGCTGCACATGAATCGGACTCTCGATGAGGTTACCTAGGACCGTGAGGTGCGGCCACAGATTGAACTGCTGAAACACCATGCCCATGCGTGTACGCATGCGCGCCAGTTCGCGATCGGTCATCTGACGCTCCTGACCGGCGGCCGTGCGCGAGAAGCCGACGCGCTCGCCGCGCAGGAACACCGCTCCCTCGTCCGGTCGCTCGAGAAAGTTCAGGCAGCGGAGCAGCGTTGATTTACCCGAGCCGCTCGGCCCAAGAATGCAAAGCGTCCGCCCGGCCCGCACTTCAAGATCGACCTCCCGGAGCACTCGCAGCGAGCCGAAGCTCTTGCAGATCTGTTGCGCGACAACGACGGGCTCACTCATGGCTACGCACCACCGCGACGCGGTCCGTCGCGCGCACAATCCCTTCGATTGCGGAGCAGATTACCCAGTAGAGGGCAACCGTGACGAGTAGAGTCTCGAATGGGATATAGTAGGTGGCTTGGACCAAGTTCGCCATTGAAGTGAGATCGGGAATTGTTATCATCATCAGAAAGGCTGAATTCTTAACGAGCGTGATCATCTGATTGCCGAGCACCGGGCCGGACGCGATAAGTATCTGCGGAAGAATGATCCGCCCGTAGAGCCCAAGGCCATAGTAGCCGTAGGCGCGCCCGGCCTCCTCCTGCTCTCGCGGCATGTGTGCCCAAGCGCCGCGCAGGATTTCGGCGAAGTACGCAGTGTTGTACACGACCAGCGCCGCCAGTCCGCAAATCCAAGCCGACAGCCTCACGCCGATCACGCGCAGGCAATAGTACACGGTGAAGAGCAGCACGAGGAACGGGAGCGCTCGCAGCAGGTCCACGGCGCCTTGCGCGGCGCGCCGGATCAGCTTCCGCCGCGATACCAGCAGCGTCGACACGAATGCGGCGAGTGCTAACGATAGCGCGCCGGCGAGCGCGCATATCCAGACGGTGTTGAGGAACCCGATTCCGAGGGTGCGCCACTCCCCAAGAACTGCGCCAAAGTTCGCGATCAAAGGACCCCGTAACGTTCGACAATGCGGTGCTCCATGTAACGTTGGACGAGCAGCAGGCACATGACGGCGAGCACGTAGATAGCACCCGCAGTCAGGAAGGGCACAATCGGCTGATAGGTTTGCGTGGACCAGCGCACCGCCACGCGCGTGAGGTCGACGACGCCTATGACCGCAACGGCTGGGCTCCCTTTGATGACAAGGGTAAGCTCGTTCGCGATCGCCGGCATGCTCGCGCGCCACACCTGCGGGAACACAATGCGCCGGAAGATCAACCCCCGCGTCATGCCTACCGCGCGGGCGGCATCGACTTGGCCCGTCGGAAAATCGAGCAGCGACGCTCGCCAGATCTCGGCCTGGAACGCAGAAGTGTTAATAGCAATGACTACGATCGCCGCGACCGGCGGCGACATGGCAAGGCCAATACTCAGCAATCCGAAGAAAACCAGAAGCGCGAGCGTGACCATCGGCGCGGCGCGCGCAAGACTGGTGTGGGCTGCGACGGTTTGCGCGGCAATCGGCACGCGGCCGACGCGTACCAAGGCTAGGAAAAGGCCGGCGAGCATGCCCAGAACGATGCCTGCCGTCGAAACCGTCAGGGTGGTGATCGCACCCTTGGCTAGGTCCAACAGTAAAAATTCCCAGGTCATGGCCGGTGGCGCGATCGGCACTGGCTAGTCAGGCATCGGCCGATTGATCTTCGCACCATCCCCCCTTTTACTTTCTGATACGCAATGGTCCGACTTCCTTCGGGAGCCAGCGTTCAGTTTTTCCGTATTCCTGTTCCGGGCTTCCATCACGCCAGCTTCCGGCGCAGACTGCGCACCTCCTCCGCAGATTAGGAAGAACCGCGCAGTGGGCCCGAACTCAGAATGCAAATCTAAAGCTCGCACAGCCCCCCAACCAGAAAGACTCAAACATCAACCTCCGCGATCGCTCGGCACTTCAACGGATAGTAAGGAGATCGCTGTGTTTCACCTAGATGACAGAATGGTTCGTGTGATACCTGCGAGGCATCACACGCCATGAAGCTGCATCAGGTTCGTGATATGATCGCTGTGGCGGACAAGGGGAGTCTTCGAGCTGCGTCGCGTCATCTAGGAATAGCGCAATCCGCCATTACCCGGAGCATCCGCCAACTAGAGCACGAACTCAGCACCGCCCTTTTCGAGCGACGCAAGCGCGGCACAGTACTTACGCCTATGGGCAAGATCTTCCTGCGCCGCCCCCGCATCGCCGCAAGTGAATTGGGCCGCGCCCGCGAGGAAATCCAGCGGCACCGGGGGGGGCGTCGATGGAAGCGTCGTGGCCTGTCTTTCCACGGTGCCTCACGTCGCGATGCTGCCGCGCATGCTCAGTGCTTTCCGCAAACGATACCCTGGTGTCAATCTGCATATTGTCGAAGGCCTCACGTATCAGACCGTCCAGGCGCGGCTTAAGGACGGGAGCATCGACTTTTATGTAGGTAACGTTCCCAAGAGTAGCTGGGAATGTGCGATGGACGGGCCGGCATCTGAAATTGTGGCATTGTCCTAATTGGGACACGCGACGGAACAAACTAAAACAGTGTCGTCGTTCTCAGGCTCGGGCAAATACAGCAGTGCTATTAGCCCCACCACAAATATCAAAAATATAAGTCCAGAACGCACAGACAATTACTCTTCATCCAGGTAATCAAGCGGGCTCCTAAACCAGAAATTGCACTCGCGCAAACTCTGGTGCGGCTCTACGGCTTCAAATTAATGGCAGAAGCGGCCCAATAGGCCGACGTGCGCTCCCAGTGGAAACTGTGCTTGGACCGCACGCTTCGCTCCCAAGCCGCATCAGGTTGTACTGTAACCAGATCGCTTGCCGCGCGTCGCGCTTGCTGGACCGAAACAACGTCTCCCCATACGCACCCATGCAAACTTGGTAGAAATGGCTAGCCATGTACGGCTCCTGTACTGTTTCACCGAATTGAGATGGGCTTAACCCGGTCGTGAAGAGGGCCATGCTAAACGCTCGATAGTAACGATCTGTCGATATTGTTTAATGCAACGCGTGCCCCCTCGACGCTTAGATTCCGCTTTCGAGCGTCATTTTCGACGGATTTCACCAGGCCGATTATGCACTTGTGTTGGCTTCGACCCAGCGATCGGTTTCACCGACGTCAAGGTGATCGCGAGTTTGGCGAATTGCCCAACGGTCCGCGCGCTCAGAATTGCGTTCGGGTGACCCGCATTGTCCCCATTTTTAATCTGCGCTAAGGGGAAAACGAACCAAGGATGGAACTCCTGACATCGATGCCGCCGGATTTGCCCAGCGCAGCAAGACAGGTCGGCAGTGGCGCTGCTGAGATTCAGGAGGTGATCCGACGATTCGTATGGGAAATCAGATCGATCAATTTGGGTCTGGAGGAACTTCGCCAATTCCAGGCCAATGTACTTGGGATTACTGGGCCACAATGGATGCCCGATGGGGCCGAACTACGTCCGCGTCGTAGGTCAAGACGAGATGATACTGATTTCGTCATTCGCCGAAGCAGAGTTCCGAGAACTTGGCGCAGAGTGGATTGAGGAACTCGTAAAGAAAAGCTCGCACCAAGACCGTATGACCTCGAACAACCGATAGGGAAAGAGCAGTACGACCTCACAGACGACTACCCGAACACATATGGCCGTGATGAGATTGTGTGTCCGTTTTGTACGACCAAGTTTTGGCGACTGTTGGAAGCACCGAACAGATACCGGCACAGAGAAGTGCGTTTGCGGAAGCGAGTTTCGTTGGACTCGAAACGTAGTCGCCAAGTAAGCGATCGGATTGGTTTGCCGTGACGGAATTTCCGGACGCGGGCCATCTCTTTAAGGGGGAGCATCTTCCGTCTCTCAGCCCCTCACGCGCGGCGAGTTTTCGGACATGCTGAGGATGCTTGAAACGAGCCGCCTGAGGGATTTTCACTTCACCGTCGAGAACGAGGCCGAGGGCTCATGGCCGGTGTTTGGCTGGCCATGAATTGTCGCATCGATGTTAGGGGTGTGCAGCCAGTTTGAGGATGGCCGCCTTTTTTGCTCAGCGAGGCTTAGCAAGAAGGGCCAAGTTCGAGGCGGATCCATTGCTAGCCGGGAGTGAAAGCAGGGATATCCAGCCCTCGCTCACGAAGCCTCTTTTTGGCAAATTATTGCCAATTAGCCCGATTTTCGACATTTCGGATCACTTTGAGCCAGGAAATGACAAATTGGGTTGATTTTCGACCCGAGAGCCGGTAAGTTGTTTTCGACAATATTACTATTTTAGCGGCAAAATTCGACATTCCATATGGATTTTCGACCATGCGGCTGAACTTTGCGGAGACAAAGGCTTTCCAAGGCAAGGCACTGCCTACCGAGACCCAACTCGTCGGGCTGTCAGCATTGGTCCAGATACTATCGGTTGCGGCACCCGTCCGTCGGCCTAGCGCCGTGTCGGAAAAGCATATCCGTGGCAGCCACCGGGATGAAGGCGACTGGCGGCTGTTCGACAAGAGATATTGGCCCGGCGACAATTTTGCAGATCACCTCACCTTTGCCCTGCGCCACGAAGACCTCGATCTCCTCGTGCTCAAGCGCGTGTTCAAGGCGGTCCCGAAGGCAGAAATCCGTGACTTCGTCACAGCGGCACCAACCGGTGTGCCCGCGCGCCGGGTCTGGTTCCTCTACGAAATGCTAACTGGCGAGACGCTCGACATTCCGGATACCCCGAACGTCGCAGCTGTCGATTTGTTCGACCCGAAGGCTTATTTCACAGGCAAGCCCAAGCTGTCAAAACGGCACCGCGTTCGCAACAATCTGCTCGGAACGAAAGATTTCAGCCCAGTCATCCGAAGGACTTCCGCGCTCGTTGCCCTCACAGAGAGTGGTCTTGCGGAAAAGGCCCGCGAGACCGTCGGGCGTACCGGCGGCCATGTGGTCTCCCGCGCCGCGAGTTTTCTGTTGCTCGCCGATAGCCGCGCAAGCTTCGAGATCGAAGGCGAACGCCCGCCCAGGAACCGGCTGGAGCGGTGGGGACGCGCTGTCGTGCAGGCAGGCAAGCATGCTCTGACCCTTGAAGAGATCGTGCGGCTACATAGCGTCCTCATCGAAGACACCCGGCTCATTCATCCAGGCCTTCGGCCAGATGGCGTTTTTCTGGGTGAGCGAGACCATGAGAACAATCCGCTGCCTGAGTTCATCGGCGCCAGACCGGACGACCTGACCAGCCTCATGAAAGGCCTGATCGACGCTAACGCGCGTATGCGCGATGACGGGATTGATGCCGTTCTACAAGCGGCAAGCACAGCTTTCGGGTTCGTCTATGTCCATCCGCTTCAGGACGGCAACGGACGCCTGCATCGCTGCCTCATCCACCATGTTCTGGCGGAGCGGAAATTCACGCCGCCAGGCATAGTGTTTCCGGTGTCGTCCGTCATGCTCGACCGGATTGATGACTACCGCACTACCCTGCAGTCCCATTCCGGGCCCTTGATGGAGTTTATCGACTGGAAACCGACATCGGACAGGAATGTCGAAGTGCTGAACGATACCGCCGACCTCTACTGCTATTTCGATTGCACCGACGAAGCGGAATTTTTGTATCAGTGCGTCAAGAGAACGGTGGAGCACGATCTGCCGCACGAAATCGATTATCTGCGCCGTCACGACGAAGCCCGCCGCAAAATCATGGACACGGTTGAAATGCCGGATCGCCTTGCAGACGACCTGCTTCTGTTCATCCGGCAGAACAAGGGCGTGCTTTCCAAGAAAAGAAGGGAGCGCGAATTCGAGAAGCTAACGGACGATGAGGTTGCCAGCATCGAGGCCGTTGTCCGGGATGCATTCGAAGGATTTGAAGATAGCTCAAACGAGCAAAATCACGCCCCGTAAGCTTTCGCGACAAAATCCCTTATGTCGCTGATCAAGCTTGTGCAGCCGATTGAACAAAAAAATCGGGACAGCAGAAACCGACAAGTGAAGGCGATTCTCCGCGACGGCTGTCGCGAGCCTCTCTCGCGACTATGAACCCGTGACGGCGAAGTTGGGCGCTCCTCTCACTCTGTCATGCCCAGCGGTCTCACGACCGCGCGCCTTGTCCTCGAAGATTGGCGCATGCGCGCCGAACAGCAGGGAGGCGATCTACGGCTGACCGCATCGACCCCAGGCCGGCGAGGTAGACAGAGGTGAGTTCGATCCCTTTCAGGGTGGGAATGATGAAGAAACCGCTCGCGTGCGGCAAGCCGTGTAGACAGCGAAGATGGGTAGTTCGGCCCTTCGACCTAGCGGGGACATCTTCGCGTTCCCTCACCTGCGAGCCAAAGGCCGAGGTGGGGCGCGTCCATCCGAAACTGCGAGCGAAGAGCGCAGGGCAAGACCTGGTTGCGCGTCTTCGCTTGCCGGCCGCACGAGGTAGGTGCTGACGTTCATGCCGTCAGCCGGCCTGCTTCGACGGGAGGCAATTGCGCTTCATCGGCTTCGGTTGCTCGGGAGCGGCCACCTCCGTCTCTACCGGCACCTCCGCAGCCATCGGGCGCGTTTCCATGAAATTGAGGAAGGCACGTCCCTTTTCGGTGATGCGCCAGCCACCGTTCATGCGCTCAACGAGTTCTTGCGAAAAGATGTCGAGGTTCGGCACACGGGCGGCCAAGCTCTTGGTGCGCTCGGCCCAGTCCCGACCGCTCGTCGCTAAAATGGCCATGTCGCGCTTAAGCTCCGCCATCCTTGCGAAGCCGTCCGGATAGCTCAGCAGGATCTTCAGGACTGTGACCTGGAAATTCACCTGAGTGACAACATGATGTTGTTCGCGCGTGCACGCGGAGCGTACTCGTCGAATGACATCAGAACCAGTTCATAAACGCTTGCCACAGACCTTTGATTGCGTCCCAAAGACGTCCCCAGAAGCCTCGTTCTCTCCTGTAGCGTTCGGTATGAGCCTGCTGGCGCGCGCGCTGGTCGCTGGCCCGGTTGGCCGCGATCTGCTTCGGGGTAAACGCGGGCGCCCATTCTATGCAATTGTCCCTGATCCAATAGTGCGACTGGCAGCCCGCGCTCCAATTGCCGATGGACGGAGTTAGGCTTACGGCCCCGTCCTCAGTTTCTAGCCGCCACCGGCCGGGCTTGAGCGGTGTCACGATCTTAGTGCCACATCCGCAACAGCAGTTATGCGCCGCCGTGCGGAACTTGAGGGAGATGTAAATAACTCCGTTGTCGAGAACTTTGGGTATGCGCTCGACGAGCTCGGGCCGGATGGCATCGATCCTGTTCATATGGAATCACCCTTCGCGAGAAGGCTATTTGCAATTGTATAAGAGACAAAACGCTCCTTACCCAAGTTGAAATAAAAGCCACGCAGCTTCTTCCAAGCGATTACAGCCAAACACGCGTTAAGTGCATTGAGATCGGCAACTTGGATATTCTTGTCGTACTCATTATTTGCGTCGTCCGTGGCGAACGATATGCGAGACCGCGCGCGTTCTCGGGCGTCGGGTAAGCTAAGGATGCTGCGGAGCATACCGCCAATTGAATTTCGCTTGGCATACAAGCCTATTCCGACGTCCGCGAACGGCGTCCCGAGCGCTTCCAGCTTGTCCACGACCGCGCGCTTCGCAGCTCCTCCTTCCATGCAAAGGAAGACAAAGGACATGCTGCCTAGCTTATCCGCGTTGGTCGCATCGATATGGATGGGATGTGGAATAATTCCACGATGCATACGGGCGTAAATCGACGCGAAGTATTCCACCTTGAGCGGCTGCGCTCGCAAATCTTCGATTTCGGGTGCGCCTGGCGCCCGGAAAGCATTGTGTGTCAAGAAGCGGTCGGCATCAAAAATATGGATCTGCTTGACGGGAGTCTTGGCGACCATATCGAGCACGTACGATCCGGTTCCGCCAACCCCGACGATTGCGATCGCATCCTCCGCAAGCCTCGCGGTAATTGTGTTGATTTCCGCTCTTGCGGACGCAGTATCGAGGTAATTGAATGGTAAGTTGTCGTCCTCAGGCTCGATGACCTTGTGAGTTTTCGCTGTGACCAAAGGGTCTATGTCAGCAACGTGCTTACCGAGGAGCGCGACATAGGCCGTCATCTTTTCATGGTAATTTTCATAGTGCCCGCGCGCCGGCTTTCGGGAAAAGGAATGTTGGGCGACGAACCCGTGGCCAACATCGTACGATCCGCTCTGATGCTTCAGAACTTCGAGCGGCTTACCGTTACTGTCGCAAGGATATTCGCCGATAAATTTGGCCGTGTGATCTTGCGGCTGAGCCGTAACGTCGCCAGCAAGATCGAGGTTCGATGCCAGCGCACCGACCGCGATTTCACGCTTGCTGTTGACATAGGGGACGTCGTGAACGACCAGGTAGCCGGCGCCCGTTACCTGGACGTTATATCCCTCCCTGCGCAACAGTTCTAAATCGGAGCTACGATCGATTGGTATGATCGACATCGAAAATGGTGCCATGTTTTCTCACGGTAACCGTGCCGTTTGGAGGAAGGTCACCGTGATGCGGGACACTCTTTGCGTGTTCGAAGCTCACCGTGAATTCCGGGTCTTGCCCGGTCGGCAGGTAGGGTCGAGGGCTGGCGCGCCGGTGTGGCCCGGGGGTCCCGACCCACACCACGTCTCCAGCCCCCTCCACGTCGCACGCAACGTGCGGATTTCCCGCATTGCGCGCCCCCATCTGCTTCACGCCAAAGCTTATGGGACCTATCCTGCTGGGGCGACTTTCGGCCCGTCGCGTCGCACTCGATAAGCGTTGAACAGCCCTAGAGTGTCGTACAGCCACCGCCTATTCCATCGTTCCCAGCCGAAGCCCTTTCGTTTCTGAGCATGCGCCAGATGGCGCCTGACCTTCCTCTCCACCCAGTCTTTGATGAAGCTGAAGCACTCGCTGGAATGCCCCACCGCGAAGTAGTTCACCCATCCCCGTAGCACCGGATTGATCAGGGCAATCACCCGTTCAATCGGTTGCGACCGGTGTCGGCCGAACACCTCTTTGAGCGCCCGCACCAGCGCCGTCCGCTTTTTGAGCTTGGGCGTGTAATGCGGCCGCATCGCTCCGCTTAGACCGCGGAGGTAGCGGAACTCAAAGCCCAGGAACCCGAAGCACTCACCGCGCTCAAGGTCCACTGTGCGGCTCTTTTCATCATTGATTTCAACCTGCAGCTTGCCGAACTCCTCCCGAAGCCGCTTGTCCACCGCCCCGACCAGCCAGTCATGTCGCTTGTAGGCGTCGATCAAGATCACCAGATCGTCAGCGAACCTCGCATATTCGATGTAGGTGTACTTGCCATTGCGCGTGACCTCCCGCGCCCGCTCCAGCATCTTGTCCACCTCATTGAGGTAAAGGTTGCTGAGCAAGGGCGAGATGACTCCGCCTTGTGGAACGCCCTTCTTGCCAGAAGCCTTCAGCATAACCTTCAGAAGGTGCATGATGTCCGCGTCATCTATCCGCTGCGCCACTTTCGCCAACAGCCGGTCGTGCCGAACATTGTCAAAGTAGGCGCGCAGATCAAAGTCGAGGACCCGCGTCTTCCGCCGGACTATCGCCTCGGCAACTCGCTTGATCGCATCATGAGCTGTCCGCTTGGGACGATATCCAAACGATCCCGGTTGGAAATCCGCCTCGAAGACAGGCTCGAGTATGAGCTTGAGCGCGCCTTGCACCACTCTGTCACGGATCGCTGGAGTCGAAAGGACACGGACTTTGCCCCCGTCCTTCGGGATCTCCTGCCTCCGCGCGGGAAGTGGCTGGTAGGTGCGCCCGATCAGTTCGTCCCGTAACTGCTCGAGCAGAGCCTCCACGCCTTGCGCCTCGATGGCCTCGAAGGTGACCCCGTCTATTCCCGGTGCCCCATCGTTCCTTTTGGCCATCTCATACGCAGCGCGCAGGGTCTCCATCTTGCAGACGTGGACGTATAGTCCCCAGAACCGCCAGGACGGTTCAGCCTTCGCCTTGACGTATATTCTCCGCCTCAGGTCCTGCAAATCAATGGACGCCTTTGTCATCTCGTCCTTGCCTTCCCCTATGTTGGAGACATTGCAAATGGCAGGGCCCCTTCGCTCCGCGGACATTATTCCGCTTCATCGCTACTACGGACCCAGCCGCCACCCTCTCGTCTTCGGCCGACTTCCCGGTTTCGCCGGTTATACGGCCTACCTTGCTCCGACGATTTCGCGCCGGGACGAGGAGGGCTTCTCCAGTTGCTTAGCATGTCCTTGTCACCGTGCTGTCGCTTCCACCCCGCCGAGGTGAACATCCGTATCGGTCAGTCTTCGGCTGCTCATGCGGCCTTCGCCCTCCGGTTGAAGGCTCGGCCCTCGGGGATACTCATTTTCGAGGCCACAATGCGTTCACTTTTATTACGGCCCGGTGACTCGTAGCCTTCCCACGGAAGACTTCGTCGATAGGCTTCAGAGTTTCAGTTTCCATCACCTCTGCCATCCAAACTACGGGGCTCTGACTTCTACCCCGGCAGGTTTGTCTCCTGCTGAACATGCCAGCCTTCGCTGGACACACAACCGGAAAGGCGATTTTCACGAGTTCATCGAACGTCAAGACATCATGATCGACGACGACGGGGTCGGTGTTGACGATAATGACGTAATGCTTTTCGGGGGCTTCACCACGATGGAAGTGCTGGTCTTGTGTGAGATCGATCTTTGGACTGTCGATTCGCACTAACCTGTCTTCTTGGTTACCCTCGCCCCCCTTGTACAGCACCTGACCTTCGGGAACCTGCCCGAGTTCATAAAGGCCAACGCCTGTCGTCGGGTTCGGCGAGTGAAGCGGTTTCTGATCGATATGGATACGCACGTCCGGCTTGTCGTCCGACATGATGGCCTCGTTGGTCTAGCGATAGTGCAGATTTTCGCTTTTGGAGGTGAAACTGGATTGCTTCTCTGGAGGCGACACCGACTTTGATCTCTAAATGGGATTCGTCAGGGAAAGATCGATGGGGCTTAGGCTTGCTTCCGGAGTCAGCGCTGAAGTCGCCCCAAGATTGGATCGGATGGAGAGGCGGACCATTCTTGCCAGCACAAGGGTTACGTCAGCGTGGCGACGGTTTCGGCTGCATCGTTTCGATGCCGGCCTGTGGCTGGCCAGCCGCACTGGACCAGTGCTCGGACCGCCTTAGTTCGCTTCCCAGCCGCATCACGTTGTACTGCAGCCAGATCCTTTCCCGCTTCACGCGGTTGCTGCGCCGAAACAACGTCTCCGCATAGATGCCCATGCGGAGTCGGTAGAAATGCCCAGCCATGTCCTGCTCTTATGCTGTTTCGCCGAACTGAGATCGCATCATTATTGACCTTGCCGACCCCCAACAGTCGGCTCGTGAAAGAGGGTTACGTTTAACTCTGTACAGTAACGACATGTCGATATTGATAAATGCAAGGGGTCCCGGGTTGATGCCTAAATTCCGCGTTCGAGTGTCTTTTTCGACGGATTTCACCACACCGATTTGGATCTGCGAGGCTGGCGCGAGCGCTTTCTGGAAGGCATCTTTGAATGGCCGGCGGCGGATGTCACGGATCAGTCGGCCGAGCGGGGTGGTCAGGAAGCGCAGCTCGTGACGGCGGCGGTTGTCCAGGCTTCTAGGCCGCGCGCAGCACCTGGCGGATAAAGGTTTTCGGCCATGGCGCACGCCTATTCCGACGACGGAATGGTCGGTGAAGCCGTCGGGTGCTTTTTGCAGAACGCCGCCGTGATGCGAGCCAGGCGCTCTCGCGCAAGCCAGGCTTCGTCGCCTCGCTTTTAGCCGCTGCGGCAACCCAGCCATCGGCGATTTCACTGACGCCAAGGTGATCCGGAAGTTCGCCGAAGTGCCGGACGATCTGAGCGCGCTGTGAATTGGTTCGCGCGGACAGCATTGTCAATATTTTTGGTCTGCGCTAAGGGAATTAACGAAGGATGGAACTCCTGACATACGATGCCGCCGGATTTGCCCAGCCCAGCAAGACAGGTCGGCGGTAGGTCTCCTGAGACTCAGGAGGTGGGCCGCCGATTCATGTGGGAGATCAGATCGATCAATACGCATATGCCGGCGCAGGGATCGATCCGATTGCGATTGATTGTGTACGCTGACCACAATCCGAAATAGTTGTCCTAAAAGGGAAGTATTTGCGGGATCAGGCAAGGTCATGTTGGGGAAACGCTCGGACGGCATGGGCAGCGGGATGACGCCAACGGTTCGCCGCGACAAGTGCGCGCCCGCGCAATGATGCGGGCCGTTGCCGAAGGTCTCGTGAGGATTGGGCTCGCGCAGCCCGTGGTAGTTCTCGCCATCTACGAGCACGGGCGGTACACCGAAGAGGTTTAGGCGACCGCCGTTGGTTGCGAGAGGCTCCTTCACGGCACTAGGTAAGGCAACCTGAGACGTGTATTTTCAGCAACTCGATAGGTCGCAGGCTTCCAATACCCTCAACGATTTTTCTAAAACACAGTTAGAAAACTCACTACTGCCAACGCAGTCATCGATCGCTTTGTTAGTTTGATTTGTCACACAGCCTGAGTAATTGTGGCCCTTGTCTTCCCCGAATTTCTGCCGAAATTTAGCGAGGCAGGATTTGCTCGCTCTTCCAGTCTGCGCGATCCACTTGTCACGAGCGATAGGCTCCGCCTGCACAAGCAGCGTCGACCCAAGCAGCATCGCGATGACCAAAGCATATCGCATGTTCTTATCTCCGCCGGTTAAATCGGACGATACATGAAAACGCTGGACGGCACTCTACATAGGCGCGTCCTAGACTGCTCCGGACCGCAGAGCGCCCATACCCGCGTAGTTTCTCGCGCTGGTGGCCAGAGTCCGTTGTGGGTCAATCGCTTCGGTCTGACGCACCATCCCGAAATCATAACCCTGCTTCAGCCTGTTGGCCGGGCGACCTAGACTGATGATGTGCAATCTCTATTCGATCACAACAACAAATCAGGAAGCGATCATCCGGCTGTTCCGCGTGATCAATCGCTACGTTGGAAACCTCGCCCCAATGCCGGGGGTCTTCCCCGACTATCCGCAGCACCGACAACGGCACTGAGCTAACGATGATGCGCTGGGGTATGCGGCCGCCACCGAGGATTGCCGTCCCTCCGGTCACGAACATCCGGAACACCTCGCCGCCGCACTGGCGCGGCTGGCTGAAGCCGGACAGCCGCTGCTTGGTGCCCGTGAACAGCTTTGCCGAATACTCCCAGAGCCCAACCCCGAGACCAAGAAAGAGGACGTCGTCTGGTTTGCCCTGAATGATGGCCGGCCGCTATTCGCATTTGCTGGCATCTGGACCGAGTTCAAAGGCCCTCACCTCGTCTACGGTTTCCTGACGACATCGGCGAACGCAGTCGCCGAGCCGATACACCCAAAGGCTATGCCGGTGATCTCGACTGCGGGCGAACAGCGCGACGTGCGGATGCGCGCGCCGTGGGGTGACGGGAAGGCGCTACAAAGACCGCTGTCGAATGGACTTATGATCGTAAAGCGGGGTGCGGATAAGGAAGACGCTGTTCGGGCCCTATTACAACGGCCAGATTTCTAAGCCTCTACCAACAAGCGTAACTTTGCCTCATATCGAACGCTTTGCTCGCCAACGAGGGCCATTGCATCCGCCTTGGCCAAGGAATCCGATGTGTTGGACCCGGGCCGCCGTCGGTCGCCCGGTCGGGGTACGTTCTTGACTAGTCATTTTACCCTGCCACCTTCCAGCGGAACACTCATAGCTCCCCATGTAGAACACAAAGGCGTCGCCGCCGTGTATCTGGCCATCGCGCAGTATCAGGACGCCGCCGACTTCATCGGCTGTGCCGTCGTGTGCCGTAGCGCTCAACGAATAGAGTCCATTCCTAATCATTATCTTTTCTTGCGCCGCTTCAGCTTTGCTTTGATGGCGGTCCAGTCAATGTAGTCATAGTCGCCGGACCACGAATAGACCTCGACACCGCACACCTGGCATCTGAACGTGCCAACGTCCTGCAACACCTGACGACATTGCGTTGCTTTATAACCTGCGTTGCAGTTCGCGCAACAAAACACGACGATGATCTTCGCGCCGGTAGCTATCCGGCTATTCTCACGTTTGATTGATGGTCTTGCTGGCACTAGTCAGCCGAACCCGAAACGACACGAATAAGATCAGTCGTGATGTCGATTTGCGAGCGGCAAAACGCGAACTGTAATGCGGTAGCTTCCGAAAGATCTTTGGCGCCCGCAACCTTTCGGGCGTAATCCATCCGCACGGTAACAATTCGCTCTAGCAGGGCGAGCGGTTGCGCAGAGGTCGGCGCGCCCAATTTACTCACTGCATCGAAGAACAGCGCCAGCGCGCTTTCGGCATTATTAATTCCGATTGCGACGAGTTCGCGTACTGGTGCGGGCACCTCTATCTTGGTTTCCATCATCGGTGGTGCCAATCAATTGGCGTGAACCGAAGCCTCCGTCTTTCCATTTCTTCGCGAAGCTCGTCCGCGTAGGCGCGGACCCCATCACCAGCAAAGCGGTAGCGGCTTCCAGCATCTAAGACGACTTGCTCACGGACGTTCTCGTAAAACGCCAATAGGCGTTCGTCCTTCATTTGGGAATAGTTCATGGATCGCCTAAAATGCTTTTGCCGAAAATGACATTTTAAGCCGCGCTTCGGCATTGTGCCAAGGGATATTTCGTTTTATGCAAAGATAAGCGCATCAAGCGCGGCGCAAAGAGGACAGCGGCGAAAAAATTCACGGCATCCGCCGCGAAAGTCGCATGCTACGATTCTTCGCGGTGGTTGGGCGTCGGGAACGCGAAATGAACCTTCCGACTCATCGAGAGCGACAGGTCATGCAACGCCTCCGTGGTGGTGCCTGGATCAAGGCTTTCACCCTAGCGAACTCGCCCAAGACTATCCAGAACTTGCTTGCGAAAGGCTGGATCGAGAGCCGCGGTACCGCAGGTGAATTAGCCTACCGCCTGACTGATAAGGGCCTGGAAGCAAAAAGGGCGCCGGTGCAA
This sequence comes from Bradyrhizobium sp. SRL28, assembly GCF_018596315.1. Taxonomy (GTDB): domain Bacteria; phylum Pseudomonadota; class Alphaproteobacteria; order Rhizobiales; family Xanthobacteraceae; genus Bradyrhizobium. The sequence continues at coordinate 31,628 of NZ_JAHEAG010000047.1, forward strand.
ATCTGCCCGAAGAAGGCCTCAGCTACCCTCTGAGAGCCTTCAGCCAAGAGTGCCCCGGCGGGAAAAGATAGCCGTTTACGACCTTGAGACCAGTACTCGTCAGATCGCCAACGGAGGTCTCAGCCGCCGCGATGATCTGTTCGGCAATAAATTTTCGAATGGACTCATGGTCCCGGTCCGGCGGAAGCTTCCGACAAGCATATTCAAGCGCCGCCGTCATGTTAGCGAGAGTGGTTTGATCGAATTGCAAGCAGTGAGTTCATAGGTCTCGCCGTCGTTGACAATAAACCATACCGCATGCGCGTAAAGATACGCTTCCCCGACGCGAATAACCTATCCCGGCCAGATTGTCCCAGTGAACCGTTATGTCGAGTGGGTGTTCAATTCTAAGCGCAAAAATACCCACTGGGAGAAACGGAAGCTGAAGAGAGCCGCCATTCGGGAATCCAGTTTCACCAATCAATCGCCAAGCCTGCCAAAGTAGCGCTAGTCTGAGGCTGAGGTTGGATACATCGCCCGGAGTGTCGGGCGCGTGCGAATAGTCCGGCTTGTCACAAATTGTACGCCGACTTCCTGGCCGTTTAACCGGACCAACTCGCACCGCCGGAAGGCCAATCCTGTCTTTGAAAGCAATAGGAAAAACTGACGTGATCTCAGGACATCTGTCGATCCATCTATTCGAAGACACGCGCCCGTCTCAGAAACATCAACGAGTACGCAATCACGCCGCCAGGTGCCATCAGCGCCCAAGAGAGTGGCTCGGTACTCATGTTCAAATTGAATGCGCTTCGCTTTTCGCTTATCTCGGTTCATACATTCACGCCGTTCAGTAGCACCTTCAAGAGCGATCTAGAAAGCCGAGACATGAATTACTCCTCCGGGTGGCGCCTCGCTTCCGCCCCTCCCGACAGGCAGTTGGTAATCAGTCAGGATGCTATCCCGTCAGCTCGCTATTAGCCGCGATACGCCAGAGACACAGCCCATCCTCTATTTCAAAGCGCGCGTCCACGCGGCGCGAAACTCGACCAAGGCATCGGCTTTAAATGAAAGCAAAAGCGAGCAGGCTCGAGCAGAGCAGCGCGAGGCCTGCCGCGGTCAGTGCCAGCAGGCTGCCGGAGACAAGATCATGATTGCGCATGAAACATCCTCGAGTGCAGCGCAAGGAGAGCGCCAATTGCTGCCTTCGTTCGACGTTCAATACATAAAACATTACTCGAATTCACTGCACTATTCCTGCTGCTGCTACGAAAGAACGCATTTTTCCAGCGTGATCGGCGGACGGTTCGCCGTCTTACGGCGACGACAAAGAATATCCAGGTTTGCGAATTCCGGCCGTGAAAGAGACCAGCTCTTCGGCGTTTCCAAGCCTAACAAGCGAGGTTGCTAGAGGCCGAGACATTTACACCAATGTCGGGGCACACGTCAGCGCCAGCCGAAACGGCAGGCCGTTGGTATCCGCGAGTGCATGAATCTTGCTGGTCAATCCGCCCCGAGACCGTCCCATCGACGGCCTCCGGTTCCGTGTGATGCACGCGCCATGCTGATACACGCGGACAATGAAGGTGTCGTTCATCTGGACAGCCGTGTCGCGGGCAGCGGCAAATGCGTCTATTATAGGCGGGCGCTCCCTGGGAGTAATCGAAACCGATGATGACGCTGACCGATCTGGAGCTGGAATTCATGAACCGACTCGCGTCCGCGCCCTGGACCAGCACGCCGTTTTTCGACCACGGCTGATCGAACTGGAGCTCGTCAAGGCGGAGCCGCTCGCCTCGGACGAGATTGAGTATCGGGTCACCGAGGCCGGAAGGCGGCCGTCCGCGACGGTCGGCGATCGTTCCGAGGCTTCTCACCGCCACATCGTGGGCGCCTCGCTGAGCGCCCCTTGCGGCCGACCCGCTTCAGGCTGTCGGCCGTGGTCCCGCCCCGCCTTGCCGCTTCAAGGATTTTCGCGGCCACCTGCGTTCGGGTGCCGGTTTCGTACCGCGACACGCCTTGACAGGCATCGTCGAGGACCGCGCAGTAGCGCGGTGGTCTGGGCGTCGAACATCGGAGATTGCCCCTCAGTCGTCCAGACCGAGGATAACTAACGCCGCGTGTTCCAGGATTCACGAAGGCGCCAGAAAATTTCAAGGGCTACCGGTCGGCACCGCTCGCCGCTGCTATTGCCCCGCCCGGCGCAGAGCGGTCTCCAGCTTCTCCTTCTGCTTCTCCCAACGGGTCTCTTCGGCTTGTGCCCGCTTTTCGAGTGTGGCGCGCTGGGCTTCGATTTCGGCGACCCCTCCTGTCGTGCTCCCGCCTGCCCTGCTCGATGCCGCTTGGGCCCTGGCGACTGCCTGCTGGCGGCGCTCATGACTTTGCTCGACCGAGCTACACCATCACGGGGGACACGACCTTTCTCACTGGCCGCCCCGTCGCGTTCTCGATTAACTCGCGCTGTGATCTCATCACACCGCTACTTGCTGCGATATTGCTTCACTACCGCTCAGTATCGGTCCCGATAGGCGCCGCGCCGCTGGCGCGCGAACGCGTACTGGGGATTGATCCCGCAATAGGCGTTAGTACCGCTCGCGGTGGCCATGCATTGGGCGTAGCTGGAGAATTGGCAATTGCCGGGATAGCCCCATATGCGCCCTTGCAAGCAGTAGCTATCCGGCCCAGCAGGCGCGGGCGAAAAATCATAGGTCTGAGCCCGGGCTTGCCATGCTGCCAAAGCCATACCCACGGTCAGAATTGTCAAAGCCAAAGTGCGCATTGGATCCTCCTCGAAGTCGGCACAACGCTAGTGCGCTTAGGCAGCAGGCAATATTGATCCAAGTCAATTCACGTTCTCGATCACAAATACGCAGGTGGTAGTCCGGAATAGGTTAGAATAGCAGGATCGCGATGCTCAGCATGACGGCAGACAAGATACCAATCCTCATCGTGCCGACCTTAAAAGGAAGATCTGCTCCCTGATAAATCTGCAATAAGGATCTTCGCGACCGGCAATACTGTCAGGATGATGATGAGACCGCCAACTGAAGCGCCCTACTTCTTTAGGGACCTCGGCAGAACGGTTGCGAACGGTATGCTGGCGAGCGGTCGCCCAGCTTCATCCGCGATGACCAAAACCTCTGGAACGTCTGGCATACCGCTCTTGATCGCTTCGGCTAAAAGCTCGCGTGTGGCTAGTACAGCCTCATTCTCAGCCGCAGATAAATCTGGTAGCTCTGTTCCTTCCTCATCGAGCGTTATTTCGTTGCCGGCACTTAGGTGAAAGTAGAAGCGTCCCAAGGCGAACTCCGATTGAACAGAAACCTATTTGGTGAGTGGGTTTTCGCAGAGGCCTACCACGCTGGGCATGAGGCACCAAGCACCGCCAATTGGACCACACGCCAAAAAGTTGGTTTGGCTCGCTATGGACGGAGAATTACCATTCCACGGAACGTTGACGTTCCGGGGACCGCACTATTTCGCTCTCGAGCCGCACGGCGTCATTGTCTTTGCCGGCTCCAACAGCCGGCTCGTACAACAGGGTTACGTTCGATCCTGTACAGTAACGACATGTCGATATTGATAAATGCAACGTGTCCTGCGTTGACGCTTAAATTCCGCGTTCGAGCGCCTCTTTCGACGGATTTCACCACACCAATTGTCCGATAATTGCGGAAGTATTTAGGTCTGCGAGGCCGGTGCAAGCGCTTTCCGGAAGACATCTTCGAAGAGTGCCCCCGGATCTTGCGGCAGACGATCAGCCGGCCGAGCGGGGTGCGCAGCTCGTCGCTAAGGGAAGCAAACTCAAGGATGGAACTCCAGACATCGATGCTGCCGGATTTGCCCAGCCCAACAAGACAGGTCGGCAGGAGTCCCCCTGAGATTCAGGAGGTGATCCGGCGATTCGTGTGGGAAATCAGATCCATCAATTTGTGTCTGGAGGGACTTCGCCAATTCCAGGCCAATGTACTTGGCATCACCGGTCCACAATGGATGATCTTGATGGCTTTAGCTGACTTGGACAGAGAAAACGGTGTTCCGGTCAACGTGGTGTCCAAATTGATGCACGTTGACCCTTCGTTCGTTACAACCCAATCAAAGCTGCTGGAGAAAAAAGGCTTCCTGCGGCGCAAGCCCTCCACTAGCGATGCCAGGGTCGTGCAGATGTCGCTGACGGACAAGACTTACAAGCATCTCGCGAGCGTCGCCGCACAACAGGAAGCGCTCGATGAATTTGTTTTTGGTGATTCCGGTGTTCACGAATTGACTGAGCTGGCTAACAGGCTCACTGCACTCAGGCATCGCCTAGAGAAAGCTCGCTTGAAAGTCGCTCTAGCAGCCTGCTGAAAAACCTTGAAATTGGGAGTTTTCTTATTCTCATCGGTCGTTGTTGGGCGGCGCGGTGAAGTTGGATGTAATTTTCTAGTCTGGTGTTGGGTGTACCCTGACGCGGGTGGCTAAGCGGCAAGCAGTTTGGGAATGCGGATCAGGTTATAGGCGATCAGATTGAGCAGGAAGTCGGCGGCGACGCGAGCGATGCCACGATGTTTGGTCTTGCGCATGGTGCCATGCTGCTTGCCCCATCCGAAAATGCACTCGACCATCGCCCGGCGCGATTGCGACATGCCGTACCCCGGATGCCGCGTGGTTCGTTCGTCGATGGCGCTGTTGCGGTTCTTGCCGGTTTTGGTGACGGCCTGGTTCTGTGTCACATGCGGCGTCACGCCGATGGCGCGAAGATTGGCGACATGATCGGCCGTATCGTACGCCTTGTCCTCACCGGCCGTGATGCGGCGGCCTGCGGCTTTGCGTCTCGCCTTCAGCATGGTCTCCGAAGCCCGGCGTTCGGCGGTGCCATTGGCATGCGTGACCCTGCCGGCCACCGCCAGCCCATGCCGGTTCTCCATGGTGGCGTGGCCCATATAGCAAAGCTTGGCCTCCCGTCCGGCTGCCTTGCGATAAAGCCTGCTGTCCGGGTCGCTGGTACTCGCATGGGTGTCGTTCTTGCGCTTCTGGCCGTGGAAGTTGGCGCCATCATCATCGTCGCCGCTGCCGTCCTTGGGACGAAAACTCTTCTGTGAAGCCCAGGCTTCGATCAGCGTTCCGTCCACCGAAAAATGCTCGTCCGACAATAGTGGTTTGACCTGAGAATGGTTCAGAAGCCTGGTCATGAACTTCGTGAACACATCGCCGTTCTGCAGCCGCTCCCGGTTCTTGGTGAAGGTGGTCGGGTCCCAGACCGGATCGTCCGGCGACAGTCCCACGAACCAGCGATACAAAAGATTGTAGTCCAGTTGCTCCATCAACTGGCGTTCCGAGCGGATGCCGTAGAACACCTGCAGCAGCAAGGCGCTCAGCAATTGCTCCGGAGGGATCGAAGGACGTCCCTCGCTGGCGTAGAGCCTCCCAAGGCTGCGGTTCAAATCACTCAAAACATCCCGGACAAGTTCCCGGACCTTCCGCAGCGGATGGTTCGCTGGCACACGCTTATCCGGCGCGATGTACGAAAACAGGCCGCCCTGATCCGTAAACCTGCCGCGCATGATCGTCTCCGCCGATTCGAGATGATAAAGTGAATCATCAAGCCCCCTCCGTGGCGAGGGGGTTCTTCAGCAAACTGCTAGATAGCAGAAGCATGTCACCTACTAATTGATGAGCGTTGGGGACTCAGACGTAGGGCACTCGGACGTCACCTGCAAGGAGTTGGACATGCGACATCTACTACAATCGATGCATGCGGATAGTCCAGTAATGGAGGTACGGCATGCAGCGCAATGATCAAATGGCGCTCGGAGTGATGCTTCTTTCGGTGGGATATCACGAAGCCGCATGGCGCGATCCGAGCGTGCCAGCGAATGGCGGAGTTGATATCGACTATTATGCTTACCTGGCGGCGCTTGCCGAACGAGCGGCGTTTCACTTCGTATTTCTCCCCGATCATCTAAGCGTGGCAGAACCAGATCAAGCGAGCATAGCTCGCGTAAGCCGAAACGAGCGATTCGAGCCAATCACACTGCTCTCGGCGCTTTCATCGAGAACACAAGACATTGGCCTTGTCGCGACAGCGACGACGACTTACCACCAGCCGTACCATCTAGCACGCATGTTCGCCTCACTTGACTACCTATCGCGGGGACGTGCGGCCTGGAATATTGTAACCTCGGCGTCTAAGTTCGAAGCCCAAAATTTTGGCGAACAGGAACTGCCAGATCACGACGAGCGCTATGCTCGAGCGAGAGAATTCGTAGAAGTGGTCAAGGGTCTTTGGGACTCGTGGGAAGACGATGCCTTCATCCGCGACAAGCGAAGTGGTATTTTCGCTGATACCACGAAGCTGCATTTGCTAAATCACCGAGGGGACTACTTATCAGTCAGAGGCCCTTTGAACATCGCAAGGCCGCCGCAAGGATATCCCGTGTTGGTTCAGGCCGGCGCATCCGACTCCGGAATAAGGTTCGGCGCAGAGTTCGGCGAAGTCGTGTTCACCGCTGAACCTTCTCCAGAAAACGGCAAACTGTTCTACGCAACTCTCAAGGAGAATGCCCGCGCATTTGGGCGAAACGATGATCAGGTTCTGGTCATGCCGGGCATTGTTCCGATAGTTGGGAGGACCAAGCAAGAAGCGTCTGATAAGCTTCAAAGGCTACAATCGTACACGCACGTCGACGTTGCAATTGGAGCGGCTGATCGTTGGCTGGGGTCGGTCACCAATTTGCGTTTAATGGACCTCGATTCGTTGGTCCCTGAGCGCTTACCGCAGACGAATTTCATCCAGAGTCGCCAACGGGTGCTGCTCGACGTAGCCGCTCGCCAGAAATTCACCTGGAGACAACTGATCCGCTTGATATCGGACAGCCATGGCCATCTGATGGTTGTTGGAACACCGGACGAAATTGCCAACACGATGGTGGATACATTTGATCAACGCGCAGCTGACGGATTCAACGTATTGCCGGCGACCTTTCCTAGCGAACTCAAGGATTTTGTTGAGCTTGTCGTTCCCGAATTGCGCCGAAGAGGCAAATTCAGATCCGGGTACTCCGGACAAACTTTAAGAGAGAACCTCGGCCTCAAGCGGCCATTCGATCGTTCACGCAGGCATGAGTAAGCCAATGAACGCTGCCGCGGAACTGCCTCGTGAGCGGGTCGGACCGAGCGGAAATCCAGTCAACAAATGCATCGTGCCACCCAGACGCTGTCCTCGGACCAGCGCGGGAGCAGAGATGCTTTTGATTAATTCGGCTCTAGTCCTACTGCGTCATAATTTTCACCGACTTCGACGTGAGATTGGTCTGATGCAACAAGGGCATCGAGATAGTGTGGACACGAGAGCCGCGTTCAATCTTCTCCGAACGGTGGCGATCGAATTTGGGACGTGTCGTTCAGGCCGCAATGGCGGATCCCCTCGGTCGATTAGTTTCGGGAATTGCAGCTTCCTTGAACAA
>NZ_JAHEAG010000048.1 GCF_018596315.1 Bradyrhizobium sp. SRL28
GAGTCCTCTGCCATTGTCCGCAATGCAGATGATGATGTGGCCGCCCTCGTGATAGGCGGACAGCCTGATCGTGCCCTGCTCGCCCTTGCCGCTGGCCAGCCGCTCGGCCGGGGTCTCCAGGCCGTGGTCGGCGGAGTTGCGCACCATGTGCGTCAACGGATCCTTGATCAGGTCGAGCACTTGCCGATCAAGTTCGGTGTCAGCGCCGTGCATCTCCAGTTCAATCTGCTTGCCGAGTTCGCCGGAGAGGTCGCGGACGATGCGCGGCAGCTTCTGCCAGGCATTGCCGATCGGCTGCATCCGCGTCTTCATGACGCCTTCCTGCAGTTCGGCGGTGACGTTGGAGAGCCGCTGCAGCGGCACCTTGAACTCGGTGTCCTCGTTGCGGCGGGAGATTTCCAGCAGCTGGTTGCGGGTCAACACCAGCTCGGAGACCATGGTCATCAGATGTTCGAGCGTGTCGACGTTGACGCGGATCGACTGGTTGGCGATCTTGTCGGCTTCCTGAACGTCGGTGTCGGCGACAGCGGCGCGCTTGGCAGGCTTTGCCTTGGTGGCTTCCTTGGCGACTTCCTTGGCTTCCGGCTCGGGCGCGGCCGGCTTGGCGGCGGGCGCGGGCTTCGGCGCAGGAGCTATTTCGGTCTCGGTCTCGCGGAAGGCGCGCTCGAGGTCGTCGAGCGAGACCTCGCCGGGACGAAGCTGGCGTTCCAGCACCTGGTCGACCAGCGTGCCTTTGACGACTTCCTGGGTGATCGCGGGCTGCACCGGGGGTGCGGCGACCACGGGGACCGGCGCGGCAACCGGCTCGGCATGCTTGGCGCCTTCGGCCATCGCATGCAGCTTCTCGATCAGATCTTCGTCGGTGCCTTCGGGCTCGGTCTCGGTGGCTTCAAGGCCGGCGAGGATTTCCTTGATGCGGTCGATGCTGCTCAAGATCAGCGTCACGGCTTCGGCCTTGACCGGCATGCCGTCGCGGAATTTGCCCATCAAGGTCTCGCCGGCATGGGCCAGCGCTTCCAGCCTCGGCAATCCTAAGAAGCCGCAGGTGCCCTTGATGGTGTGGACCAGGCGGAAGATGTTATCGAGGATCTTCGCGTCGCTCGGGTCCTGCTCGAACCGCACCAACTGATTGTCGACCGTATCCAGGCTCTCGCTGGTTTCGGTCAAAAACTCCCGCAACAAATCATCCATGAAACTGGCCTTCGTACGCACCGGCACGCGACATCGACGCGCCTTACGGAACATGGCCAGCTTCTATGCAAAGCGTTTAATATTGGTTGCTCAAATGGAAAAGAACGGGATCAACAAAGAGATAAGCGGCTGAAATGAATTCTGCCGCTCGTTTTAAACCGTTGGTTAACCATGTTTGCGCTTTTACGCGCTTCAGGCCGCGGTAACGACCACCTTTTCCCCGTCGGGCGCAAGCGTCACGCTCAGCCCGCAGGCCTGCGCCAACAGCCGCGTATAGTAAGGCTGCACCGCATGCGCATCGACGGAAGCCGTCGAATTCACGCTCAAGAGATCAGCGATGTTCTGCGGCAGGCGGGCGTTCAGGCCGGAAGAAGTGACGCGAAAACTCATCGTCTCGCCGTCACCGATCGGATCGATCGTCAACGTGCCGCCGCGCGGGATCGTCTGCTGCGCAATGATCAGCATGTTCAACAGCAGCTTGACGCGGTTCTTCGGCAGCAACAGCCGCGGCAGATTCCAGGTGATGGTGATCTTGCCGTCCTCGATGTGGCCGCGCGCCATGGTCTGCGCATCGCCGAGATCGATCTGCGCGCCCGCCGATCCCGCAGCTCCAAACGCCAGGCGGCAGAACTGCAAACGTGCGGAGGCGGTCTTGGCGCTCTTGCGGATCAGATCGAGCGCGAAATCGCGGTCTTCGGGCTTCGGGTTGTCGTCAAGCACCTCAAGCCCATTGACGATGGCGCCAACCGGGCTGATGAGATCGTGACAGACGCGCGAACACAACAGCGCCGCGAGTTCGAGGGCATCGGGAGCCGGACCGGGAGACGAAGTGCCAGACATCATGGGTTCCTGGAAAGCCGCCGAATCGCAAATTGCTGGCGGGCAGTTACGAATCACGCGTGCTTATCGGTTTGATACACTGCGCAGCCCCCTGCTGCCAGCATGGGGCGGCAATGGTAAGGCAGGACGAACAGCAAATAGGCCTGGCTCATGAATGAGGCACATCCACCCGCACTCGACCGCGATGCCGCCGCCGCGCTGATCGAACCGCTGACCGACATCCTGATCCGGGCCAGCGCCGCCATCCTTGCCGTCAACCGTTCCGCCATGAAAGTCGACGGCAAGACCGACGGCTCGCCGGTAACGGAGGCCGATCTGGCGGCCGACCGAATCATCGCCGAGGGCCTTGCGCAGGTGGCGCCCGAAATACCGTCGCTGTCGGAAGAGCGCACCCAGTCCACTGTGCTGCCCTTTAAGGAAAGCTTCTTCCTGATCGACCCGCTGGACGGCACCAAGGAATTCGTCGCGGGCCGCAACGAATTCACCGTCAATCTGGCGCTGGTGACCCATGGAACACCGCTGCTCGGCATCGTCAGCGCGCCTGCGCTCGGGCTGATCTGGCGCGGCATTGTCGGCCGCGGCGCGGAACGGCTGACGCTTGGCAAGGGCAAACCGCTGATCGAACAGATTCGCACCCGCCCTTGCCCGGCGCCCGGCCAGCCGTGGACGGTCGCGGTCAGCCGCTCGCATGGCGATGCCAGGACCGAAGCCTTTATTGCCGAAAGGCCGGGCGCGGTACGGTGCGAACTCGGCTCGGCGGTCAAATTCGGCCGCGTGGCCGAAGGTGGGGTCGATATCTATCCGCGGCTGTCGCCGACCTCGGAATGGGACGTGGCCGCGGGCCAGGCCGTCGTTGCGGCCGCCGGCGGCCGGATCACGGATTCAAGCGGCGCGGCGCTGGTTTTTGGCACCGGGCGGAAGGACTTCATCGTTCCGGAATTCATCGCCTGGGGCGATCCGAACGCGGCAATTTGAGTTTCGTAGCCCGGGCCAGCGAAGCGACCCCGGGACCAGCGGTAACAAAACCAACGGATATTCCATTTGGCTGGCACCGCCCCGGGGTCGCTGCGCTCGCCCGGGCTACGGCCGCTCGCAACTACTGCGCGAGCCCTCGCTCCAGCACCGGCCAGCGCGCGAGCGCATCTTTCAGGAAACGCTGTGGCTCGGCGGCGAACGCATCGCGGTTTTTCTCGTGGCCGAACAGATAGAGCCGCTGGCCCGCGACCACCCAAAAGCGCGGGTTGCCCGCATAGGTTACCCCTCGTCCCACATCGACCGGGTCGTAGCCGCCGAACTGCGGCCCGTAGATCTCCGGATGCGCCACGAAAGAGGCACGGTTGCCTTGGTTGCGAAAACGCCAGATGGCGCCGGCTCCGCGGGCTTCGAAGTCGGGCAACCCTTGGGCTGCCATGGATTCCGTGAAATAGGCGACGGGATCGAAGCCCTCGATGGCGAGCCCGGAATAGCGGTTCACCACCACCCGCTCGGTGGTCGCAGCCCGCGCGGCAAAATCAAGGCTGAGCGCAGCAAAAAAGCCTGCCAATAAGGCAAAAAGGGCTATTCCGGGGCGCGAACCGTATCTTTCCTGCCGTTGTGCCGTCATAGTTGGTGCCGATAACATGCGAGTCGAGGGGACACTGGGCGCAACCTAGAGCCAAGCTTGTTGGCGTCAGGTTAAGGCGGCGGCCAGAATTTCGATGCCAGGGGTTCTTTCATGACGTTTGCTACACGCCTTGCCGCGGTGACGTTTGCCGCGCTGATGTGCTGGACCGCGCAGGCTTCCGCGCAGCAGCCGCAGCAGGCACCATATCCGCAGCAGCAGCCGCAGCCGGCGCCCTATCCGCCGCCGCAACGCCAGGCCGGGCCTGAGACCTTTGGACCGGACGAACTGGTTTCGGCCGGGCACAAGTTCTTTGGCAACGTCTCGCGCGGGCTTGCCTCGGTCATCGAGCGCGCGGTCAGCCAATGGGGCCTTCCCAACGGCTATGTGCTCGGCGAGGAAGGCTCAGGCGCTTTTGTGGCGGGCCTGCGGTATGGCGAAGGCACGCTCTACACCAAGAACGCCGGCGACTTGCGGGTCTACTGGCAGGGACCGTCGGTCGGCTTCGACTGGGGCGGCGACGGCGCGCGCACCATGACGCTGGTCTACAACCTGCCCGCGACCAACGCGATCTATCAGCGCTTCGTCGGCATCGACGGCTCCGCCTATATCATCGGTGGCTTCGGCATGACCGCGCTGACCGCCAACAACATCGTGCTGGTGCCGATCCGCTCCGGCATCGGACTGCGGCTCGGCGCCAATGTCGGCTATCTCAAATATACCCCGCGCGCGACCTGGAACCCTTTCTGAGCCAGTTTCCGGGCATCGACGCGCGTCTTCCCCAGGCGGATTCAGGTTAACGCGGCATTGGGCTGGCGTGGCCACGGCCGGGCGTGGCATTGTGATTAACGAATCCTTGTCTGTGCGGAGTAACCATCGATGATCGAACCGATCATGTACCTGGCGATCGGTTTTCTGGTCTCCATGCTGTTCGGTCTGATGATCGTGCCGCTGGTGCATAACCGTGCGGTGCGGCTGACGACGCGGCGGCTCGAGGCGGCAACCCCGCTGTCGATGGCCGAAATCCAGGCCGACAAGGACCAGTTGCGCGCGGAATTCGCGATGTCGGCGCGACGGCTCGAAATGAATGTCGAGCAGCTCAAGAACAAGACCACGAGCCAGCTCGCCGAACTCGGCAAGAAGAGCGACGCGATCAACCGCATGAAGATCGAACTCGGCGAAAAGAACGCCACGATCTTTTCGCTCGAAGCGCGCGAGAAGGCGGTGAAGGAGCAGTTGCGCGCCACCGAAGAGGAATTCGCGGCCAAGACCGAGATGCTGCGCGGCGCCGAGCAGGCGCTGACCGACAAGCAGGCCGAGCTCGCCAGGATCAATCACGAATTGAATGATCGTGCGATGACGGCGGACAGCCGCCAGGTCGAGCTGGTCGCGGTGCGCACGCAGATCGAGGAACTGAAGGGCCGCGTCGGCGAGGCCGAAAAGGAATTTTCGACGACGCAGACTCGCCTCGCCCAGGAGCGCTCCGAGTCGGAGCGCGCGACGCACGATCTGAGCGAAGCGCGCAGCCGCGTCGAAAACCTGAGCCAACGCGTCACCGATCTCGACCGGCAATTGATCGTCCAGGTCAAGGAAGCCGAGATGCTCGGCAATCGCGTCAACGACCTCGAAGCGCGGCTGGCGATGCAAGGCAAGATCCTCGCCGAGCGCGAATACGAAAACAACCAGCTCCGACAGGCGAACGAAAACACCGAACGTGCCGCACGCGAATTGCGCGAGGAGATCGCGGCGACGAACGGCGGCAAATCGCCGATCGTCGAGAAATTGCGCAGCGAGAAAGCCGCGGTCGAGGAGCAGCTTCGTGTCGCCCGCGACGAACGCGCCAAACTGCAGCGTGACATCAACGCGATCCAGCAGCAGGCCGAAAGCTCGTGGCAGACCGAGCGGATGGAAAACGCGCTATTGCGCGAGCGCATCAACGACATCGCCGCCGAGGTCGCCAAGCTCGCCATGCAGCTCGAAGGCCCCAATTCGGCGATCGAGGCCATGCTGGCCGCGGAACCGGCCGTGCCGAAGACCCCGGCCAAGCCCGCCAATGACGTCGCCGGCACCGCAGCTGTATCGGAAGGCGGCGGGACGCTGGCCGAACGCATCCGGGCGCTGCAGTCCCACGCATCGCGAGCCCGTCAGCAGGGGGCGTAATTCGCCCCGCTTCGTGCGAAATCGCGGCATTACGGCCCGACTGATCGCTTGACACCAGGGGCCCGTACTTCGTAAATCGCGGGCTCTGACGGGTCATATTGTTCGCCCACATTTCCCGGACGCATAGCTCAGCGGGAGAGCGTTCCCTTCACACGGGAGAGGTCCAAGGTTCGATCCCTTGTGCGTCCACCATTCAAAAAATTGAAACTCCTCACAAATTTACGCCAGCTCTGGCACACCGAGAGCATCGAAGAGCTTTAAAGGGCGGAACAGGGTAGGAATATCCGTGCATGGCTGTGCATGATGTTCTTTATGCGTTGGCGTGCTTGGAGACCTAATTTGTAATCCATGGATTGCACGTGATCCGTGATCGAAGTTCGCGAAACACCTGAATTCACCCGCTGGCTGGCCGCCCTGAAAGATCAGCGCGCCGTCCTTCACATCGTTCGCCGGATCAGCCGCGTGGCTGCTGGAAACACCGGAGATGCGAAGTCAGTCGGCGGGTCGGTATCCGAGCTTCGGATCGACCACGGCCCCGGATGCCGTCTCTACTTCACCCGTCGCAGACAGCCCTTGTTATCTTGCTCTGCGGTGGCGACAAGCGAACTCAGAGCCGGGACATTAGGAAGGCAATTGAGATCGCCGAGAAATTGGAGGACTAGGATGAAAGTCAGCAAACTTAAGAAATTCGACGCCGCCGAGCACCTTCGCACCCCGAAAGCTCGCGCGGAGTATCTGAGTCTCATTCTCGCTGACGGCGACCCTGCCGAAGTCCGTGACGCCCTCAATGTTGTTGCCAGAGCGCAGGGTATGAGCGAGGTCGCCAAGGCTGCCGGGGTAACTAGAGAGGGTCTTTATAAGACGCTTGGAGCGGGCGGCAACCCGGAGTTCGCGACCGTCATGCGGGTCATCGGAGCTATGGGAATCCGCCTTTCGGCGCAGGCGGCGGATTCAAAGCGGAAGAAGCGTGCCGTGGCGTGAAGAGAGTTTGCGCGCCAGGTCTTTGACGTGGCTCCCTACACCGCCCGGCACACCGTCTCGACGCAGTTGGTTGTCGAGGGCGTTCATCCACACAAGAAGGATCAGATACTCGGCCACGCCGCCGACGACATGAGCCGCCACTATACGCACGTTCCGCAGGACCCGTTGATCGAGGCCATCAGCAAGCTGCCGACGATTCGAGAATGGCTCGATCAAGATTGGATGCGAGAGCCGGTGAAGCTAGTCGGTCGCCGGGCGAAGACGCTGAAGAAGGCCGAGCGTCAGCCGGCGAAGCGGCGTTCGTGGTCTGGCAGTCCAACCGATCAGTGGCTTGATACTAGGGCCTGTCGGCTTCTGACGGTCAAGCTGATCGGTTACGCATTACCGCTTGTGACCCAATTCGGACTGGGTTTGCGATCGACGGTTCAAGGCGACCCGAAAATGAGTTTAAGTGGCTCAGTTTGAGTTTTTGCTGTATCTTATTGAGCCTTCTTCGCAACATGTGAGAGGAGGTTAGGATGAACAAGTCCTTTGTCGCCGCCACTTTGATCGCGTTGGCAAGTTCTGCGATGGCTCAAGATGCGATGAAGGTGGTCAAGCCCGATGGGCTGACGTGGAAAGAGCATCCGGTCTTCAGGGGCGCGCAAACCGCCATCCTGATCGGTGACCCAACAAAGGCCGAGACGATCGTCCAGCGGGTGAAACTCCCGCCGAATTATAAAATTCCGCCGCACACTCATCCCTATTCCGAGGTCGTCACCGTGATGAGTGGCAGCTTTGGGAACGCCATGGGGGAAAAGTTTGATCCCTCGAAAGGCGAGACATTGAAGCCGGGCTCCGTCTTCGCGCTGCCGGCGAAGCACCCCCATTATGTTTGGACGACAAGCGAAGAAACGATCGTCCAAATTGTGTTCACTGGGCCGGGGGGCATCGAGTTCATCGATCCAGCCGACGATCCGCGCAAGAAGTAAAAACGAAGCGCCGAAGCATGAGTGATTCAGAGGCCGACTCAATCGGCGGCCTCTTTCTTCATTCCGGCACAGGCGCGATGTCGGCTGTTGGCCCATCTCGAACCTCCGCGTGAGGTCTGCTATCGAACTGCTATCAGGGGTACTGGACTTTTTTTGACCCGCAACCTTCACACGGGAGAGGTCCAAGGTTCGATCCCTTGTGCGTCCACCATTCAGCCCCTGAAATATGGGGCTTTCACCTACCGCAAAATTTGAATGCGCCGGCATTGGCAATGCAAAAGCTTGCCGCGGCGAAAGCCGGGCGCTTAATGAGCAGTTAATACTTTTGCGCAAAGGATAGACAACCAGCGCAACATTGTTAGATCGCCGCAAGAAATGCGAGCGGAACTCAGGCTCCTGATGAGGGAATGGCATGAGAACGCTTCTTATTGGTGCTCTAGCTGCGACCCTGGTTGGCTGTAGCTACCCTTCACTTCCCCTAGCGAACATGGACGCGTGCACAGACGCGACCGGGCTCGGCCGTCTCAACATGACGGCGGCCAGTCGGCCGGTTGAACCGGCGCCAGCGTCATCCAAGGCCAGTTCCGCGACAACAAAGGGAAAGCCCGTTGCCGCGGCGAAGACGGAAGCGCCGTCAACTGCCCACGTCCGTGACAGATCCCGTCTCGCTGCGAAAGAGGCGAAGTCCTCCGTCATCGAAGCGAAAGTCGAGGCTCCGGCATCTGGTCGGCCCGCTGAGACGTCCGATCCGGTCGTTATCAAGGCGAGGACCACGATTGCTGCGAAGTTGGAGGACCCGGCGTCCGCCGAGTTCGGTGAGATGAAGCGGGCCATCCGCAAAAATACACTCGGGAAGTCCGTCGACACCATTTGCGGGCGTGTGAAAGGAAAAAAAGCGTCGGGCGAAGATACCGGAGATAGGCCGTTTCTATATCTCGTGACGGAAGATGAAGCATACGTCGTCGATGGCCCCGCGAATTCGGCGGCGGCGAGCGCGTATCGCAATATTTGCAGCAGCTAGACCTTTGCGACGGACCAGAAGGTCCCCTGACGACGTTCCTGCAAACGAACTCGAAAGTCGGAAGCAACGTCGCGATTAGCAGCGATTCGCTGCAGAGTGTGTGGGGCAGACTTTGCTCCATGGAAAATGGAAATCAAATTGGTGGAGTGACTAAAACCTTTCTCTGAATTCGGGGATATCATGGACGATTTTACCAATCTCGCGGAACTAGCCCAGGGATCACAAGGCTCGCCGGTGATCGTGATCATCGAGCAGCATGTCCTGGCGCGTACGTGCATCCTCAATATCCTCAAGAGAGAACTCGCTGAATTCGAGATCGTCGAGATGGCTTCGACGAGTGGCCTGAACTGGTTATCAGGCAGAGATATCCGCTTGATTGCGTTGAATATCGGGGACAAGCAGATCACCGACCCTTCGATCGAGGATAGCCTCGCCCTCCTCTCAGATTCCTGCCCGAAAGCGTTCGTTGCTGTGTTGTCAAATCGCGACGACGACGCGACGGCTTCAGCTGTGATGCAACGGGGAGTGCGCGGCTTTTTTCCAATATCGATCCCGGTCGAAGTCGCTATCGCCGGGCTACGCCTGGTTCTTGCCGGCGGGGTCTACCGGCCGTTACCGATGGTTGGGCAAAATGGAGCGTCGAGCCTCAAGGCGACATCGGAATGCTCCGACGCGCCCAAGCTATTCGGAACTAACGAGAGTAACGGCGCCACCAGGATTGTGCCGGAGAAGGCGATGGTCGACCTTACGCCACGCGAAGAACATGTGCTCGAGGCGCTGCAGCTCGGTCTTCCCAACAAGCTGATTGCCGTCAGGCTCAACCTTTCGGAAAACACCGTAAAAATGCATATTCAACGCATCATGCGAAAATGCTCCGCGCATAACCGCACCGAGGCGGTCGTTCGCTGGAGCCGGCGAGCCAACGGTCATGCGCTGCACTCACGCGTGCGTTCATCCTGAGGGCTGCCGGAGTTCGCAGTTCCGGTCGCAGCTTAATCCTCGCGGAACGCGCTGTTGAAGCTGTCGAGCAGAGGCCTGAGGGCGTAGAGCGCCACCGTGCCGCGACCGGTCTTGATGAACACCTGGGCCGGCATTCCCGGAATAATCTGGACACCATCGATCCCGGCGCCGGCCGGATCCTGTACTCGAATCTTCGTTGCGTAGTAGGGCTGATCCGTGCGCTTATCGACAAGACGGTCGGCAGAAACGTGCATCACAGTCCCATGGAGCCGTGGTACGCGGCGCTCGTTGTAGGGCAAGAGATTCACGTCGGCGCTCAGTCCGGGACGGACCACATCGATGTCCTCGGGCCTGACGCGCGCAATCACGATAAGCCGATCCTGCCTGGGAACCAGATCCATGAGAGCTGCGCCGGCGCCGATGACGCCGCCTTGGGTATGAATCCTCAGGTCCGTTACCACGCCATCCTGGGGGGCCTTGACCGCCGTTCGTGACAGCTGGTCGTCGGCCGCCTGCAGTCGTTCGCGTATCTGAAAAATCTGGTTTTGCACCTCGCGCAGCGACTGCGCGATCTCGTTCTGGCGGTCGTTCTCGAGTTTGAGAAGAGTTGCCTGCGATTCGTTGATAACCTGCCCGGCGCGCGATATCTGCGCGACAATCTCACCCCGCCGCCCCTCGATGTCAGCCATCTCCCGCTCGAGGTTCAGAAGACGCGGACGCCGTTCAAGACCCTTGTTGACGAGCATGGCGACGGTCGCCGCCTCCTCGCGGACAATTTCGATGCGCCTCGATGCCGCGCTTTCCTGCGCCCTGAGACCTTCGATCTCTTTTTCTACCTGCGACCTTTTTTCCCGGTTCACGGCCACTTGCGATTGAAAGACCTGCCGGCGCGTTTCGAAAATGGCTTGCTGGCCGGCAAGAATATCCGTGACCGACGGAATAGCGCGCTGTGCCGTCTCCAGCCAGGCCGGAAACGACACCCGCTCCTCTCCGTGCTGTTCCGCCTGCAGCCGTGCTTCTCGCGCCATCGCCTCCCACAACTGACCTTGCAGGCTCTGGGTTTCGGCACGAGCCTTGGTGTCCTCCAACGAGATCAATGTCTGTCCCGCGCGGACAACGTCGCCATCCGCGACCAGAATTTGCCTGATGATGCCACCCTCAAGGTGCTGAATTGTCTTGCGGCTCGACTCGGATTCGACGGTGCCGACGGCAATCGCGGCGCTCTCGAGCGGGGCATAGGTTGACCAGGTACCGAAACCAACGACAAAGCCGAACACCAGCAGGTTCCCTGTCCAGGTGACACCGCGAAGCCGTTCGCGAAGCGCCGGCGGCGCCGATCTCAGCCACCGTGGGGCTTCCCAGATCTCAACGCGAGCAAATGCAATTTTCAGACGATCCCACCCCCTTCGGGCAAAGAGGTCAAAATGCTTGATGTGGATCCAGGTGACCCGGCGCAGCCGATCGCAGAACGCTGGCGCCACCGATCTCAACCACCGTGAAACCTCTCGAATCTTGATCTGAGCGAATGACATTTTCATGAGATCCCGTTCCCTTCGGGCAAAGCGATAGGGAGAAGGCGTGCCGCTACTCATGGCGAGATCGGTTGCGGCGAGGCGCCAATGCTGCCTTCGCAGTTCTGGTCCGAACGATCTTGCACCGGTTCGCGTGAAGCAACTTGCGGGCGGGCCAAACACCTCTCGAAAACTTCCCTGCTCTCGCCGAAGGCGGTAACCGCGCCGTCCTGCATGATGGCGAGCTTGTCCGTTACGCCCAGGATCCCAATCCGGTGGGTGATGATGATGACAGTGGTATTGGCCGCCTTCATCCATTCGATGGCGTCGAAAAGCATGCGCTCGCCGAGCGAGTCGAGGCTGGAGTTCGGCTCGTCGAGGACGACGAGGTGCGGGTCGCCGAAGAACGCCCGTGCAAGGCCGAGGCGCTGGCGAAACCCGCGCGGGAGATTGGCGCCTCCGCCAACGACGACGGTATCGTACGCCTGCGGCAGCCGGATGATCGTCTCGTGAATGCCGGCCAGCTTCGCGGCTTTAACGACCTTCTGCAAATCGGCGTCGTCCAGCCGTGCAATGATGTCCTTTATAGTTTCTCCGAAGAGATCGATATCCTGCGGCAGATATCCAACGCGCCGGCCTTCGCCCGCATCTCGGACGGCTGAAATGTCGATGCCATCGAGCTGGACCGAACCTGCCGTCGGAGCGGAGATGGCAGTGATGATTTTGCCAAGCATGGATTTGCCGGAGCCGGATGGACCGATAATGCCCAGGCATTCACCGGGCGCGAGACAGAACGACACGCCCTTCAGGAACAAATGGTTCGATCCTGGCAGCGCGGCGCCGACATTGTTGACGATGAGATCGCCCTTTGGCCTGTCCGGGAGGGCCTTGACGTACGTAACCGGGGTGACAGCGGCCATGATGTCGTTGAGCCGGCGGTAGGCGGCAAGAGCCATTGCGAACGCCTTCCAGCCTACGATTGCCCCTTCAATGGGCGCGAGCGCGCGTCCGAACAGCAAGCTCGTGGCAAAGATGATGGCGGGACTTCTGTGCTGTTCCAGGACAAGCCAGGTGGCAGCGCCCATGATCAGCACCTGCGCCAGCGCCCGCGCGGGTTTGGAAATCATCATGATGGTCTCGTGGCGGCGCTGGACCAGCCCTTGGTCGCTCCTCGCATCCTGCGCAGCCTGGCCGATGAGGCGCGCGGCACCGTCGAGCATTCCCATGGCCCTGATCACGTGAAGGTTTCCGACAGCCATGCCGAACCATCCCTGGCTCCTCGTTAGCGCGGCAGCCGCCCGCGAGAGCGGGCCTTGCGTGAGCCGGTCTCCGGCAAGCCCGAGACCAAGCACGAGAAGCGCGCTGAGTACGCCGATCACTCCCAACAAGGGATGCACGAGGAAAAGGACGCCGAGGAAGAGCGGCGTCCAGAGCGCGTCAAGCAAGGTCGAACAGGCCCCGGACTGAGCGAACTGACGCAGGGTCGTAAGGTCGCGATAGGCCTCCGACGCCCGCGCCCGATCGGCTTCATAGGCGTATTTGAAGCACGCGGATAGCGCTGCCGGATGGAGTTCTTCTTCAAGCCACTCGCCCATTCGGCCCAATGCAGCGCGGCGCAGCGCATCAAGCACGCCGCCGACCACGACGGTAAACGCAACGATGAGCGTCAGCATCAACAGCGTATCGCCGCTGCGGCTCGACAGCACGCGATCATAGATCTGAAGCAGATAGATGGAAGGCGCGAGAAGAAGGAGATTGTAGCTGCAGCTATACGCGAAAACGAGTCCGAGCGATGCCGCGCAAGCCCGCAAGGCTGCGTTCAACGGGGTTCGCGGTGGTGACATCGTTTGCAGGTGAAGCGGTGGCATTGCGTTCCCGCCAGATATCTGAAGTCTGATCCTTGCCGCTCCGTTGTTCGCCGGCTTAGCTGGCGAAGTGAGAACCGGCAGCCCCCGCTGCCGGTTCTCTGCCCCTCGGAAGCGTCGATCAGCCGTGCCCGTCGATATAGTAGGTCTCGTGACTGTTGAGCGAGTCGTTCAGGATATTGACGTCAACGTCACCACCTTTCGCGTAGTTTTCGTCTCCGCCATCGCCGCCGACACCGGCCCACACGTTCTGACTCATGTCGGCCTTGAGGTAGTTGTCCTGATAGGCCTTCGTGTTGGCGTCCACGTCGGACTTGTTGTGGCCGCTGTCCGATTCCTGGTCGCCATTCGATACGGCTTTTCCACCCTCTGCTTTCGAATGCTTCTCCGCCTTCGCATTCGCTCCCCCGGCGTCCCAATAGGCCTTCTGATTAACATGATCGCCGGTCTTGACGTCGACGTCGGCGCCATCAGCCTTGTTGTACGGGTTGAACTCGATACTGGGCTTGCTGGTGATGTCACCCTTGTTGACGCCGTCTCCACCGTTGCCAGCGCTGTTGCCGCCGGTCGAAGCCTTGATCACGATCGTATCGGAAGGAAATGCCTTTGCCTTAGCCATGTGAGTCTCCCTGAGCTGGTTTGCACACTGTGCGTCCCAATGTGGACAGCGACGATCTTGGATTTGGATGCCGGATCGATCTAGCTGCCAAAGCTGATGCCACCCCTTGTGTACCGTGTACGCCCGAAAGGCTGCCCTCTCGCCGCCGGGATCTGGCGAGCTCCAATGCCGCCAGGGCGTTCTCAAGCAAAAGCCCACCCCGGCTTGATCCGGGGTGGGCTCGCGTCAAGAAAACGCGTCAAACAAAAATCTGGAGTCCCGTTTCGATTCTATCGAGACGGAAAAAGGCTCTAGGCATGATCCAGCAAGTGGAGGTCCGACAACAGCTGCATGGCGAAATCGCCACCAAACGCAGCGTTGCCGTGGCCGCCATCACCACCGATTCCAGCCATCTGGATCGTGCTCTGATCGAACTGGACGTTGTTGATCTGGTGAGCCTCGGCGGTTGAATTGTAGCCGGCGACCGCAATGTTGATCGGGGCGTAGATGGCCACGTCGATGTCGACCATGCTTCCTGCGAAATGGCCGTTGCCGCCGTTGCCGGCGCTGTTGTTACCGGTCGCGATGACGTCAGAGCCAATCAATTCGAAGAGGGAGGCGAAAATGTCCGCGCTTCCGCCAGTCGCGGCATTGCCGTTCCCGCCATCACCGCCGACGCCGGCCATCTGAACAGCGGATTGATCGAACACCACATTGTTTGTCTGATCAGCGTGAGCAGTGGAATTGTATCCCGCCACCGCGATGTTGATCGGATAGTAAAACGCAAAGGTCGCGTGAACGAGGCCCCCATAAGCGTATCCATCGCCACCGTTGCCGGCGCTGTTCTCACCCGCACTGATCGCGTCCGAGGCGCCAGACCCGAACGCGCCGACGTTTCCGCCTGATGCGGCATTGCCGTTGCCGCCACTACCGCCAACTCCCGCGATCTGGGTCGCGGATTGATCAAAATAGGCAATGTTCGTCTGATGGGCGTCGGCTGTCGCATGGGAGCCGGCCACCGCAATGTTGACCGGGTTATAGATCGCGACGGGCGCATGCACCATAGATCCGGAAAAGTAGCCATCGCCACCATTGCCGGCGCTGCTGTGACCGGTACCGATCATGCCAGCGGGTAGGCCAGCGTTGAGGCCGAACGCGCCAACATTTCCGCCTGATGCGGCATTCCCATTGCCGCCATCACCGCCAACTCCCGCGATCTGGGCGGCGGACTGATCAATATACGCGATGTTCGTCTGATGGGCGGTGGCTGTCGCATGGAAGCCGGCCTGCGCCACGTTGAGCGGTTCGAAAGCAGCGTAGCTCGTCGCGGTCAGGCTCCCTGCAAAATAGCCGTTGCCGCCATTGCCGGCGCTGTTACCTCCGGTGTGGATCGGGAAGAGTGACCACGAATCCGGGGGAAGCCACCACGAGCCTGGGGCATCGTGCCCGAACAGAGCTTTGCGGTCGAAAGGAACGCCCTCCGATACACCCCGACGATCCATGGCTGTTGCCCCTGCCTAAATTGCTTCGCGCCGACTGGACGGACGCCTCCCGCACTCAAGCGAGAATGTCACCTCGGCAAGCCAAAAGCCGAGTCGCTAATTCGGATCGCAAACATTTGGGCGGTAGACATGCTATCGGTTACGCCCGTTCGGGTGTGGGCAGTGGGACCTTGCCGTGAATCACTGGACGCGGTTCGATCCCTGTGCGTCCACCATTTCCTCGCGACGAAGCGCCGGTAGTGACGCTGCAACGTGCCTAGCGGCGCCACGATCCGTTACCCCCGATGGGAGATATGAAGTCCCTGTGCAGGCAAGTCGATCTTTTGGCGCCATCGAACAGCACGGTGACGCCGGTGGTACGGGGACTGACGTCGACAACGACGCCAGTCTGGCCAGCCAGCTCTGGGCATCGATCGGCTCCAAGCTCGCTCATCTTAAAGCGAGCGCCGACAATAATTCTGTCGGTTTCCTGAACCATCATTAAAACTTTTCAATAAGTGAAAAACAATCGTCATCGCCCAAAGCCCGAGTAAAAATGTGATTCGGGACTACATTGAGACGAGCTTGTGGCAGACGTCAGGGACCTCCCGCATTGCGGCATTGATCCCGCATCACTTTGGCCATCAGATGCCGCAGTGCGAAACCCCCGACCGGTAACCGCGATGCCGGAAGGCAACGCTCCGGCCGAAAGTGATTTCTGGCCCAATAATCTCGTTGGTTTTTCCCGGCACCTGGCGAATCATTCCTGGCAGCACTTTGGGGGGCGATCATGGATTTATTCCTCGCTGAGAAAGTCGCCGTTTTGGAAAGCGAGACGACGCACAAGACCTGCCGTTCCTGTGGTGAAAGATTAAAGCTGATTCGAACGATGGTTAACTCGCGCTCGGGCTCCATCGTCCACATGTTCGAATGCCGGTGCGGAGAGCGCACGTGGGACGACTAGAGACCAGGCCGAAGCGAGGTTGTGATCGCAATCTTTTCGGTGGCTGGGCTTAGGACAGTAGCTTGACGCGGTTGGAGAGCCGCACGGGATGCCGCCAACTTTTTGATTGCGCCAGCTTTTTGATTGCAATGGCGGCGAGTTTGGAATGTGGGACAGGGTTTAAACAGTCGAGCTCTTCGATGGATCTTGAGCGCGGCAACCGCTCAACGTCTTGGCTTCTTTCGCGCGCAATCCATGCTGCGAACCTTCGCGTCGTGTTTGCAGCCAGTCAATTTGCACGAAGCCATTGCCGGATAGCCGACGATGACCGCTCAGAAGCTTGTGATTGGTATCATCACCCTCGCCGGCGGCGCGGTCGGATTGCTCGCGCCGATCGGCTTCGTCAAATGGCTGTTGCGCACCGACCCCGAAGAGGCCGGCATCCTGACGCTGTTCTTCTTTCCGGTGTGGTGCCTGCTGGTGGTGCTCGGCTTGTTGCTCGGGCGCAGGGCGGGACTGCTCGTGACCGGCGGCAAGCGGGTCGCGCAGAGGTAGGTTTAAGTCAGATCCCCAGCAGCCAGATCGCGACGATGGTGCCTAGTGTTGCCAGGCCACTGATGGTCCATCCTGTTGCGTAGAAGGTGTGGTCGTCCTCGGTGCCGCGCATCGCGTCGGCTTCCGTGATTGCTGAGCGCCACTGCATGGCACTGCTCCTCAAAGCCTGCCCGCAACCATAACGCCGGCCGAGGTCGCCGGTTCCACCTCAAAACTTGGACAGAGCTTTGCTCCTGGCTGGCCTACCGCCGCCAGGGCCGGAAATCACGCGTAAGCCAACAGCCGACGATTAGTCTCGGTGGGCGGAACAACCTCTTGATCGCGAACGATGATGGTGACTTCCCAGCCTTCGCTTGCCCACACCCGCGCCTTTGCGACCGCCATCAGCGAACTGCTTCTGTCCATTCTGACGGTCTCGTTTCCCCGTTCCGCCACGATTCTGTACGCCATGCCACATCCCCTACGCACGTAGAACTACTGGGGAACGATGATCGGTTACCGCTTTGTCCGCAATTGGCCGACAATTTGTCCAATCGGGGGCATGGTTAACGGCCTTGGGGACAATTCAGGCCCTATTTGGCGGCTTTTCGCTCCACAAGCGCCGGTTTGGTGACCCCATCGAGGCCGGTCAGGATCAGGACGGTCAACAGCGCGTTCTGCGGGCCGTACCAGGCGTTAACCGGCTTGTACCATTCGTTGCGGGAGTGCCAGTTGCCCCCCTCCCCGCCGCCGCCGATGGTGACGGCCGGGATTCCGAGCGACATCGCGATGTTGGAATCGGTCGAGGAGCCAGCAAAGGTCGGCCGCGGGCCCCGGGTGACAGCCGACACCGCGCGCTGGGTGGCCTGCACGATCGGGGAATCCATCGCGACGATGCCCGCCGGCCGGTCGCCGATCAGCTTGGTCTCCACCGTCATCTTGTCCGATTTCCAGCGCGCGTTTTCATCCGCCACCGCCTCCTTGACGAGGTCGAGCAGCCGCGCCTCGAGCTTGAGCAGTTCATCGGTCGAGTTCGAGCGCATGTCGACGGCCATCCGTGCTTCGGCGGCGATGGCATTGACTGAGGTGCCGCCGTTCACGGTGCCGACGGTAAACGTGGTCTTGGGATCGGATGGCGGCTGCAGCTCCGAGATTTTCGCAATCGCCCGGCCCATGGCATGCGTCGCGCTCGGCAATCCGAACTCCTGGAACGAATGCCCGCCGGGGCCCTTGAAGGTGAACTCGTAGCGATGGCTGCCGGTCGCCTGGTTGACGACGCGGGTGATGCCGAGCCCGTCGATCGAGATGAAGCCGTCGATATCGGTGTGATCGCGGAACAGCGCCTTCACGCCGCGGAGATTGCCGAGTTCCTCCTCGCCGACCGTGCCGACGAACATGATGTCGCCGACGGTCGCGATCTGGTTTTCGTTCATTACCTTGATGAGCGACAGCATCGCCGCAAGCCCGCGTGAATCGTCGCCGATGCCCGGCGCTACGATGGCGCCGTCCTTCTCCTTCACGGTGACGTCGGTGCCTTCGGGAAACACCGTGTCGAGATGCGCCGACACCACGAGCTTGGGCCGGCCGCCGCCGGTCCCGTTGCGCAGCGCGATGACGTTGCCTTCGCTGTCGATGGCAGCATCCTTGAAGCCGAGCTCCTGCATCCGCTTCTGATAGTATTCGGCGCGGACCTTTTCCTTGAACGGCGGCGCCGGGATTTCGGTGATGCGCTTCTGTTCGGCCAAAGTCCGCTCGTCGTCGGCCTTGATGTCGTCGAGCGTCTTGACGATTTTGGGATGGGCGAGGATGGCCTCCAGGTCGGGCGCGGGAGCCGCTTGCGCACGAACCTCGTGCACCAGCGCGTGCTGCGCGACCGCGACAAAGGCGATGGTCAGGATCGATCGAATAAGCGTCATCAAAAAATCTCCGTTGGCAGGCTTCATCCTGCGCTCAAGCCCGTATCCTTCAGCCGCGCTGCGAACCAGCCGGAAAGGGTCTGGTCGAAAACGCCGCTGGTATAGACTTCCGACATCGTGACCTGCGTCTTGCCGAGCGTCAGCAGCACGCCGATCCAGTAGGCGAACCACAAATGCGGATCGGTCAGCGCCCGCAGCTTGTGCTGGTCATGTTCGAGCGGCTGATGATTGGCCGATTTCCGCACCTCGACCGCGAGCAGGTTATTGGGAATGACGCGCTGGTGCACCACGATGTCGGGATAGATGGATTTGGCGAGGTGATCGTCGGTCGAGACGATCGTTCCGTGCGGCAGCCGCAGCGTGCGGTCGCCCAGCCGGTCGTATTCGCAATCGATCTCCCAACCCGGGAACTGCTTTTCGAAATGCACCGCCAGCCGGTGCGTCAGCGCACGTTCACCGGCCTCCTTTTCGAGCAGAAAGGTCTCGTGCGCGTAGAACTCGTGAAGTGCGCTGATGACCTTGTTCAGTTCGGTCTGCATGACGCTTCCCCACAAATCCCGCCGTCATTGCGAGCGTAGCGAAGCAATCCATAGTGCCGCAAGCGGAGGAATGGATTGCTTCGTCGCTACGCTCCCTTGCGCAAACGCTTCGCGTTTGTCGCAGGCAATGACGATCTTATTCGGCGTTCCGGCTCTCTCAAACCTCGAGCAGTTGCCCCCTCACATCTGCACTTCGATCAGCCGCGGTCCCGGTTCGGCGATCGCTTCCGCCAGCGCCTTGACGAAATCGTCGGCATTGGCGACCGCGCGGCCCGGCACGCCCATGCCCTTGGCAAGGGCTACGAAGTCGAGGTCGGGCGGTCGATCTTGAGCATGTCGAGCGCCCGCTGTCCCGGCTCGCCGGCGCCGACGCCGTCGAACTCACCACGCAATATCTGGTAGATCTTGTTGGCAAATACAATCGTGACGACGTTGAGGCCTTCGCGCGCCTGCGTCCACAGCGATTGCAGCGTGTACATCGCGCTGCCGTCGCCGACCATGCAGATGACTTTACGATCGGGACACGCCACCGCGGCACCGGTCGCGACCGGCGTCGAGAAGCCGATCGAGCCGCCCATGTTCTGCAGCCAGTCATGCGGGGCGGCGGCCGCCGTCGGCGGAAAGAAGCCGCGCCCGGTGGTGACGGATTCGTCGACCATGATGGCGTTTTCCGGGATCGCCATCGCGATCGCCTGCGCGATCGAGGCGTGCGTCAGCGCACCGGTCGGCTTTGCCAGTTCGACCAGCTTCTGCGGCTGCCGGTCGGACGGCTGCGCGTGAAGCGCGCCGGCCAGCGCTTCGAGCGCAGCGACGGAATTTTCGGCGCCCGAGGTCATGCGGTGCACCTCGCACCCCTGCGGCTTGAGCATGCTCGGCTTGTTCGGATAGGCGAAGAACGCCACGGGGTCGTTGGCCTCGACCAGCACGATGTTCTTGAAGTCTTTCAGGATCGGCAGCGCCTGCTCGATCACGTAAGGGATGCGGTCGATCGCGAACCGGCCCTTGCCGCGCGCCATGCGTGGATTGTAGGTCTGGCCCATCACCTTGCAGCCGGTTTTGCCCGCGATCTGGGCGGCCAGCGCCAGCCCGTGCTCGGTCAGCGCGCTGCCGGTCATCAGCAGCAACGTCGATGCGCCGCCGTTGCGCAGCACCTTGGCAGCATGGTCCACGGCCTGCGCGGAATAATTGGCGCGCTGGCTTTCCGCCGGCACCGGCGCAATGCCGTCGGCCTCGTTCCAGGCCGTATCGGCGGGCAGGATCAGCGTGGCGATCTGCGCTGGCGCGCTTTTCGCCGCGGCGATCGCGGCGGCGCCATCGGCGGAAACGGACTTGGCATCCGGCGAGGTCCGCACCCAGGATGACATCGGGCGCGCCAGCCCCTCGATGTCAGAGGTCAGCGGGGCGTTGTAGCCGATGTGATAGGTCGCGTGCTGGCCGACGATGTTGACGATGCCGGAATTGGCCTTCTTGGCGTTGTGCAGATTGGCCAGGCCGTTGGCGAGGCCGGGGCCGAGATGCAGCAGGGTCGACGCCGGCGTGCCCTTCATGCGGTAATAGCCGTCGGCGGCGCCCGTCACCACGCCCTCGAACAGGCCGAGCACGCAGCGCATCCCCTCGACCCGGTCCAGTGCGGCGACGAAATGCATCTCCGAGGTGCCGGGATTGGTGAAGCAGACATCCACGCCGCCTGCGACCAATGTCCGCACCAGACTTTCCGCACCGTTCATTGTCTCGTTCCCCTTCGCGCTTGTTCTTTGGAGCCGCTGACGATCAATCATTGTTCGCACGTTTCGTCAAAGGTTTAGGGAACAATGCAGCCATCGCTTGGGGCAGGTTGCCTTTTTTAACCGCGGTGCTTGAAAATGGCTGTAGTCACGGCCTCGTTGCTTGCACGATCGCCGCAATTATGGCCTGTCTCCAGCATATTGAGATTTTTTCACGAGGAAGAAAATGACCCGGGCTTTTGCATTTCTGTTTGCGGCGGTAGTGGTGCTGGCGGGAGCCGGCCAGGCACGGGCCCAAGGCTTTCCAAACCTCTTCGACGACTCGCGCGACATCATGGGCGGTGGCCCCGGTTTCTTCCGACCCGGCATGCCCAGCGGATCGAGCCCGATCCCGCGCACGACCGTGAGCTTTTCCGGCGGTTACGCGCCCGGGAC
Organism: Bradyrhizobium sp. SRL28; assembly: GCF_018596315.1. Lineage (GTDB taxonomy): Bacteria > Pseudomonadota > Alphaproteobacteria > Rhizobiales > Xanthobacteraceae > Bradyrhizobium. The sequence continues at coordinate 21,271 of NZ_JAHEAG010000048.1, forward strand.
AATTTTGATCAGCACGGCCGAGCGCAGGCTCTATCTCGTGCTCGGTAACGGCCAAGCGATACGCTATGGCATCGGTGTTGGCCGGGACGGCTTCCGCTGGGGTGGAACCCACCGCATCAGCGCGAAGAAGGAATGGCCGAGTTGGACTCCGCCGGCCCAGATGCTGAGGCGGCGGCCGGATCTGCCGCGCCACATGAAGGGCGGTATCGACAATCCGCTCGGCGCGCGGGCGATGTATCTGGGATCGACGCTCTATCGTATTCATGGCTCCAACGAGCCGGAGACGATCGGACAGGCGGTGTCGTCCGGATGCTTCCGCATGACCAATGAAGACGTGACCGATCTCTATAGCCGCGTGTCCGTCGGCACCCCGGTTGTCGTGAAGAACTAAGTGGCATCACGGAATTCTGTGCGGCTGCGCGCGCGAAACGCGTGATCGCGCCTTGCACGGGCGCGCCGATTGCTGCAGCGTCGTTTGAATGCGCACGCCTCGCCGATTCCTGTACCTGCAGACGCTAGCGGCGGCCTTAAGCGCCGCTGCGCTCGGCGAGACCTTCGTGCCATGCACCGCCTTCGCCGACATTCCCGCCATCGCGCAGCGCCAGCGCACCGAGAAAAAGATCTTCACCGATAGCGAGATCACAGAAGGCTTTCTGAAGACCGCGTTCGGCGCCGAATATCATCTCGCCGGCCGCGTCGACCGCATCCGCAAATATGACGGGCCGGTGCGGGTGTTTGCCGACGGCACCCGGGCCGACCGCAAGACGCAGCTTGCGAAAATCGTGGCCGACATCGCCGCGCGCGTTCAGCACCTCGATATCGCCATGGTCGGGGACAGCGACGACGCCAATGTGCAGGTAAAGCTGGTGCGCGACCGCGATCTCCAGCGCACCATCGCGACCTTCTACGGCAGTGAACGGGCGAAAGAGATTCGCTCTTCGCTCGACCCGCAATGCCTGTCGGGCTTTCGCAAGAACGAGAAGTTCGAAATCGAGCATTCCGACGTGATCCTCACCGTCGACAATGGCGACTTCGTCTTCTTCGACTGCGCCTATGAGGAACTGCTGCAATCGCTCGGACCGATCAACGATACGGCGAGCGTGCCCTGGACCATGTTCAACGACAATGTGTCGATGGGCTATTTCGATGTCTACGACCAGTATCTGCTGAACCTTCTCTACGATCCCCGGATCAAGCCCGGCATGACCGTGCAGGAGGTCAAGGCGTTGCTGCCGGACGTGCTGGCCGACGTGCGCGCCTGGGTGCGCAAGGTCAACAACCTGTCGCAGTGATGGACCTCGTGGTGCGGGTGGAGAGGGTGTGCGCTAGCCGCCGGTCTTGCTCCGTCATTGCGAGCCAACGGGCGCGCATTCGCACGACCCGTTGGCTCGCAATGACGGCGGAGAATTCAGGCAACTCCCCGCTGGCGGCAGCTCTGGCAAATCCCTTCGTTGCGTTCCGCAAGCGCCCCTGGCACGGCGGTTGAAAGTTCCCGCGGCCCGCGCCATTCACCTTTTTTCCAATGACAACGCAAAGTTTTATCTACGAAAGATTGTGACTTCCAAGAGCAAATCCTGTCTAATAGGACTCATGGGCGCTTGCTATAAGTTTTCCAAATGAACGACCTGCCGCGTATCCAGGCCTTACGCTGCTTCATCACCGTCGCCCGCGAAGGCACGGTTTCGCGCGCGGCCACCTTGCTGCATCTGACCCAGCCCGCCGTCAGCTTGCAATTGAAGGGCCTCGAGGAAAGCACCGGCCTACAGCTCTTCAACCGCACGCCGGGCGGCTTTACCCTGACCGAAGCGGGCGCCGCCTTGCTGCCGCTGGCGCACCGGACGGTATCGGCTTCGGCGGATTTCAGGACGGCGGCAGACTCCTTGCGGGAATCGCTGCGGGCAACGCTGCGTGTCGGCACGATCCTGGATCCCGAGTCGATCCGGCTGGGACCGTTTGTGCGCAGCCTCGCCACTTCCTCGAAGAAGACCGAAGTCTTCCTCCGCTACGGCCTGAGCGACGATGTGCTGGCGCAGATCGGCAAAGGCGAACTCGACGTCGGATACTATGTCGTTGCCACGCCCCCCGAATGCCTTGCGTCGGGGATGCTGCCCGAACGCACCATCGACGATGGAAAGTTCCGGCTCACGGCCCTGATGCGCTACGACTACCGCGTGATCGCCCCTCGCGAATGGAGCGACAAGGTGCTGGGAAAGGATTGGGCCGATCTCGCCGACCTGCCCTGGATTGCAACGCCGCATGCCTCGGCGCATCGGAGGCTGCTCGACGACGTCTTCCGGCCAATGGGGTCACTGCCGAAGCGCATTGCGTTCGCCGAACAGGAAGACGCCATGATCGAGTTCGTCGAAGCCGGCAACGGCCTCAGCCTCGCCCGCGACTGCGTGCTCGACCGCATCACGCGTAAACGGAATTTCGTGATTGCCGACAAGGTGGCGCTGACCTGCGACCTCAGTTTCGCCTGCCTGACGTCGCGGCGCCATGAGCCGATCATCTCGCAGGCGTTCGCGGCCATGCAGGCCGTATGGGAATTAAAGCCGGGCAGCGCAGCGCCAGCGCCGATCGAAGCGGCGCGGTCGCGGAAAAGCGCCCGGAGATAGCTGATCGGCTCAAATTTTGGCCGGGTCAGGCTTTTTGGCCGAGTCAGGCTTTTTGGCTGAGTCAGGCTTGCCATCGCAGATCGATTTCAACGCACGCCATTCCTCTGACGTCAGCAGCGGCGGCCCGCTGGCTGACCGGTCCTCCCGGCTCATCCGCGTCAGCCGGTCCTCGCTGAGGGGATGGGTGGAGATGATGGAGAGGCCCTTGCTCTCCTTTCCGGTGACCCGAAGCAGCAATTCCCCGGTCGGCTTCGCCGGCCGGCCCAGCCGGTGCATGACGTCGATGGCAAAACCGTCGGCATTGGTCTCGGCCTCGCGCGAATGGGACGACGTCACCAGCGTGCGCGAGCCGAAGATCAGCGCGCTGGAGCCGGTGATGTCGCCGAACAGCAGCCCGATCAGGAACGACGTGCTGCCGTCGCGGATCAGCCCGCGCATGCTGTCGCGATGCTTGAGATGGCCGAGTTCATGGGCCAGCACGCCCGCGATTTCGTCGGCATTCTCGGCCTTCGCCAGCAATCCGTTGAACAGATAGACCCTGCCGCCCGGCAGCGCGAAGGCGTTGGGTAAAGAACTCGACAGCACGCCCGATTGCACCGAGGTGTCCATGCCGGCAGATTCGCGAATTGAAGTGACGAGCTTGACGAAGGCCTTCTGCCCGGCGGCGTTGTCGCAAACCTTGGCATCGAACATCGTCTTGATCTGGCTGTCGGCGACGTCGCCGAGCCGCCGTTCGAACGCTTCGGGCACCAGCGGCGCGAGGCGATCGGCGATCAGCGGAAGTCCGAACAGCACCACGGCAACGATCGAGACCGCGGCCGCGATCGACCAGCCGACAATGACGGCAACGCCGCGGCGGCCGGGCGTGTTTTCATCCAAGTTGGCGCAGCGTGAGACCAGCTCGGTCGCAACCGCGTTGTCGCGAACCTCCAGCCGCGCCAGCGCAGGCGCGGTCAGGCAGCCGAGGCGCAGCATGCCCGAAGGGCTGTCGGCGCGGCGGATGTCGGCATAGTCCCACACCGCCAGCGTCTGTTCACCTTCGACGATTTCGAGCCGGTCGGAGAAATGAAGCGTCACCGCACGACGCCGGCTCGACGTCCCGTCGAAATAGGCCGCCGCATTGGCTGGCGGTGTCTTCGAAATCTCCGGCGCGTCGCTATCCATGGTCGTCACGCTCTACGCCTAGAATCCGCCGACATCGAGACCGTCAGCAAACCCTTCACCGAGTGCGTTGGCCAAATCGCCCCGCGCGGCAACGTTGGCGGCGGCCTCGATACCGCTGATATTGACCGAGCCCAGCACGATCACCCAGAGATCGCGCGTCAGATAGACCCGGATCACGACGTTCAGCGCCAGCGCGAATACCAGATAGCCGAGACCTAACAGCACCAGCAGCGGAATGCTCCTCATCAATTCCGGCGTCTTGAAAAACTCCGTCAATCCCTCGCCGCTCATGCTGGCGACCAGCACCGCGCACAGGGCCAGATAGACCGCGAAGACAAGCCCGAGCAGGGTCATCCAGCCGATCACTTTCCAGTACAGCCCGATCAATGCGCTCTTCGGCAACGACGATTCCAGTCGCACGCCGCCGAACCGGACGCCGGACAGCCACCAGCGCCATTCGATGGCCTTGTAGCCGGCGTAAACGAAGGGGGCGATCGGAATTATATAGAGTGCGATCGGCGTGAGCAGCCACAGCCACCAGCCGCGCTTGAAGAACTCCCAGCCGCGCCCCTCAAAACTGCCCTGCAGGTCGCCGTAATGGGAATGGCGCATCTTGTAGCGTTCGAGCGCCGCGGCCCGCCATGGCAGCACCAGGCCGAGCGTGAGGATCATCAGCAGGCCCCACAGCGACGCCTGCAGCGCATAGATCCAGCCCGAACCGGTCATCCAGAAGCGCACGCCGCGCCACACCGTACGCGTCATCCGATAGCGCCGCGCGCGAAAAATCGCGAACTGCCCGAACAGATAGAAGAAAGCGATCAGGGGAATGCTGGCGAACGCCTGATAATGCTCGGCCTCGAGACCGATGAGAAAATAACCGAGATAGATCGGCACCAGGATCGCGAGCGCGACCAGAAATCCGATCAGCAACTCCTTGCCGCGTCCGGTATACTCGGCCGCATCGCCATCGACCAATGTGTTGGACCAGAGATGGCGGCGGATGTCGGTGAGCAGCCAGAATCGATAGAAGCCGAGGGTGACGAGCTCCAGCGCGGCGCCGCGCTTGGCCAGTTCAAAGAATTCGCCTCGTTTGCCGGAAAACGCCACCGGCATCGGCGGCGGCACGGACGAAGGCGGCGGTGGCGGCACCTGCGGGGGCCAGCTCATCTCATTCATGGTTCAACTCCAACGCGAGGGCGGCGGATCAAACCACGAATTTGTCGGCCATTGTGTGACCCAGGTCCCACACCCGTAGCGTTTTCGAGCGAAGCATGTCCTCGAACTTGCTTGCGCAGATTGCGTAGACCTATCTGCGGTAGAAAACGCGCCAACAAGAATCCAGAGCTTCGGCTCTGATTCAATCAGAACCGAAGCTCTAGGCCGATTTTTCGAACAACTCCCGCCCAATCAGCATACGGCGGATTTCGCTGGTGCCGGCGCCGATTTCATAGAGCTTGGCGTCGCGCAGCAGGCGCCCGGTCGGGTAGTCGTTGATGTAGCCGTTACCACCGAGCAACTGGATGGCGTCGAGTGCGCATTGGGTGGCTTTTTCCGCCGCGTAGAGAATCGCGCCTGCCGCGTCCTCGCGCGTGGTCTCGCCGCGGTCGCAGGCTTTCGCCACCGCATACACATAGGCCCGCGAGGCGTTCATGGTGGTGTACATGTCGGCGATCTTGCCCTGCACCAATTGGAAGGTGCCGATCGGCTCGCCGAACTGCTTGCGCTCGTGGACGTAAGGCAGCACCACGTCCATGCAGGCCTGCATGATGCCGATCGGCCCCGCCGCCAGCACCGCGCGCTCGTAGTCGAGGCCGGACATCAACACATTGACGCCGCGGCCGACCTCGCTCAGCACGTTTTCTTCCGGCACCTCGCAATCCTCGAACACCAGTTCGCAGGTGTCGGAGCCACGCATGCCGAGCTTGTCGAGTTTCTGCGCGGTGGAAAATCCCTTCATGCCCTTTTCGATGATGAAGGCGGTCATGCCGCGCGGACCGGCGTTGAGGTCGGTCTTGGCATAGACCACCAGCGTATCCGCCTCCGGGCCGTTGGTGATCCACATCTTGTTGCCGTTCAGCACAAAGCGGTCGCCCTTTTTGTCGGCGCGGGTCTTCATCGACACCACGTCGCTTCCGGCACCGGGCTCCGACATCGCCAAGGAGCCGACATGCTCGCCCGAGATCAATTTTGGCAGATATTTCCGCTTCTGCGCTTCGTTGCCGTTGCGGCGGATCTGGTTGACGCAGAGGTTGGAATGCGCGCCGTAGGACAGGCCCACCGCGGCCGACGCCCGCGACATTTCCTCGACCGCAATGCAGTGCTCGAGATAACCGAGACCGGTGCCGCCATATTCCTCCTCGACGGTGATGCCGTGCAGGCCGAGTGATCCTATTTTTGGCCAGAGGTCGCGCGGAAACTGATTGCTGCGGTCGATTTCGGCGGCGCGCGGCGCGATTTCGTTCTGCGAAAACGCATGCACCGTCTCGCGGATAGCATCCGCGGTCTCGCCGAGATCGAAGTTGAACATCCGATGGGCGTTGGGGATCATGGTCGCCTCCCGGCGAATTAAACGTTGTTTCAAACAGGCTTAGTCCGCGGAAATGCCCTTGTCACGCGGCGAAATGCGCCCGTTTTGTCCAAAGGCCAGCCCCGGGGATGCGGCCAAAAGTATCCAACTCGTCCTTGCGCCGGCGCACGGCTCGGGATGTAATAGGGTAAAACATCGGCCCTCCGGCATGCTTCGGTGGGGAACAATCAGGGAGGTGCTCATGCACGGAACCGTCGATCTCGCCGGAGATTCTCATCTGCGCGCCGCGCGCGACAGGGCTCAGTCGATTCCGCTCGGTGATTTCGACGTCAGCCATCCCGAACTGTTCACGACCGATTCGTTCTGGCCGTATTTCGACCGCCTGCGCCGGGAAGAGCCGGTGCATTACTGCAAGGACAGCATGTTTGGGCCGTATTGGTCGGTGACCAAATACAACGACATCATGGACATCGAGACCAATCACGCGGTGTTCTCGTCGGCGGCTTCGCTTGGCGGTATAACTATTCGCGACGTCCCGCCTGATCTGCGCCGCGAAAGCTTCATCGCCATGGATCAGCCGCGCCACTCCGCGCAGCGCAAGACCGTGGCGCCAATGTTCACGCCGACGCATCTCGATCAACTCGCGATCAACATCCGCAAGCGCTCCGCCGAATGCCTCGACAACCTGCCGAAGAACGACGTGTTCGACTGGGTCGATCAGGTCTCGATCGAGCTCACCACGCAGATGCTCGCCGTGCTGTTCGATTTCCCCTGGGAAGACCGCCGCAAGCTGACGCGCTGGTCGGATGTTGCGACCACCCTTCCCGGCCCTGGCGGCCTCGTCGCGACCGAGGAAGAGCGCCAGGCCGAGCTGATGGAATGCGCGGCCTATTTCGCCCGCCTCTGGAAGGAGCGCATCAGCCAGCCGCCGAAGAGCGACCTCTTGTCAATGATGGCGCATAGCGATGCCACCCGCGACATGGACCCCAAGAACTTTCTCGGCAATTTGATCCTGCTGATCGTCGGCGGCAACGACACCACCCGCAACACGCTATCGGGCAGCGTCTATGCGCTGAACAAGAATCCGGACCAATACCGCAAGCTGCGAGAAAACCCTGATCTGATCGACAGTTTCGTCCCCGAGGTGATCCGCTGGCAGACGCCGCTGGCGCATATGCGCCGTACCGCGCTCGAAGACATCGAGTTCCGCGGCAAGCAGATCAAAAAGGGCGACAAGGTCGTGATGTGGTACGTTTCGGGCAACCGTGACGAGGATGTGATCGAACGTCCCTACGACTTCATCATTGACCGCGCCCGGCCACGTACCCACGTTTCCTTCGGTTTCGGCATCCACCGTTGCGTCGGAATCCGGCTGGCCGAGCTACAACTAAAGATTATATGGGAAGAAATTCTCAAGCGCTTCGAGAATATTGAGATGGTCGCCGAACCCAAGCGGGTGTATTCGAGTTTTGTCAAAGGTTACGAAACCCTGCCAGTCCGCATCGCCGGCTGACCTCCGGGCATTTAGGCCCCCTGCCCACCTGGGATGATCGAAAAATGAACGTCCAGACATCAGTCAGAGCCGACAAGAAAGAGCTGCTGCGCGCCGCGCGCGAAGAGGCCTATTCGACGCCGCTGAAGGACTTTCATCCCGGTGCGCCGAAGCTGTTCCAGAACGATACCCTGTGGCCATGGTTCGAGCGGCTGCGCAAGGAAGAGCCGGTGCATTACTGCACCAACTCCCCGATCGAGCCCTATTGGTCGGTGACCAAATACAACGACATCATGCATGTCGACACCAACCACGGCATCTTCTCCTCCGACGTCACGCTCGGCGGCATCTCGATCCGCGACGTGCCGCCCGGCTATGACTATCCGAGCTTCATCGCGATGGACCAGCCGCGGCACTCTGCGCAGCGCAAGACCGTCTCGCCGATGTTCACGCCGACGCATCTGGACGAACTCGCCAAGCTGATCCGCCAGCGCTCCGCCACCGTGCTCGACAATCTGCCGCGCAACGAGACTTTCAATTTCGTCGAGCGGGTATCGATCGAGCTGACCACGCAAATGCTGGCGACGCTGTTCGACTTCCCCTGGGAAGAGCGCCGCAAGCTGACGCGCTGGTCCGACGTCTCCACCGCGCTGCCCAAGAGCGGCGTGGTCGACTCGCCCGAACAGCGCCGCCAGGAAATGGACGAGTGCGCCGCCTATTTCTCAATACTCTGGAACGAGCGCGTCAACGCGCCGCCGCGCAACGATTTGCTGTCGATGATGGCGCATAGCGACGCGACGCGGCACATGGATCCCGACAATCTGATGGGCAACATCATCCTGTTGATCGTCGGCGGCAACGACACCACGCGCAACACCATGAGCGGCTCGGTGCTGGCACTGAACGAGCACCCGGACCAGTACCAGAAGCTGCGCGAAAACCCCGTGCTGATCGATTCCATGGTGCCGGAAGTGATCCGCTGGCAGACGCCGCTCGCCCACATGCGCCGCACCGCTTTGGTCGACACCGAGATCGGCGGCAAGAAGATCAAGAAGGGCGACCGCGTCGTGATGTGGTACGTCTCGGGCAACCGCGACGAGGAAGGCATCGAGAAGCCCGACGAATTCATCATCGACCGCGCCCGCCCGCGCACCCATCTGTCGTTCGGCTTCGGCATTCACCGCTGCGTCGGCATGCGGCTCGCCGAGCTGCAGCTGAAGATCGTGTGGCAGGAAATGCTCAGGCGATTCGACCGCATCGAAGTGGTCGGCGAACCGAAGCGGGTCTATTCCAGCTTCGTGCGCGGCATCGAGCAGCTGCCGGTCCGCATTCCCGCGTGAGCAGCAGCGACCTCAATCCGCCCGAGCTCGCGGAGGCGATCAACGCCAAGGGCTTCATGGGCGCGGCGGGTTTCCGCATCGTCGCCATCAAGCCGGGACATGCCGAGATCGCTCTGGCGCGCCGCGACGACCTCCTGCAGTTCTTTGGCCATTTTCACGGCGGCATCATCTCGGCCCTGGCCGATCACGCCGCCGGAATCGCTATCACTTCGGCCCTCCCCAAAGGCAAGATCGGCGTCACCGTCGAGATCAAGGTCAACTTCCTCAGCCCCGCCGACGGCAACGAACTCATCGCCCGCGCCAGGACGCTGAAGATGTCGGGCTCGATCGGCGTTGCGACCGTCGAGGTGTTTTCGAAAAAAGAGAGCGCCGAGACCCTCTGCGCATTCGGCACCGCCACGATGCGCGCGATGGATTTGCCGAGCGAGCTCCGGCAGCTCCTGGCGTGAACCCATCAATCCTGAATGGTCGGCGGACGGTGCGCATCACAAAACTGTTTCCGTAACTCTCCGCTCCATCGCGGAAATAACCGGAAAGCAGAATACCAGTCTTCCCACTCTAATATGTAGCGCGCAACGGGCTTGCTTCAAGACCCGCCTCATCCCGTAGAAACGCCGACCGAAGCCACAACCTGCGGGGTGACGAAATGAGTGCATTGTTGTCGACGAGCGGTTCGCACGCGGCCGGGTTGGCCACCGGCGCAGAAACGACTGAAGCGGCGAAGACCAACCATGCAGTGGTGATCGCCGGAGGAGGTCCGACCGGGCTGATGTTGGCGGGCGAGCTGGCGTTGGCGGGTGTCGACGTTGCCATCGTCGAGCGGCGCGTCAGCCAGGACCTCACCGGCTCGCGCGCAGGCGGTCTGCACGCACGCGCCATCGAGGTCCTCGATCAGCGCGGGATCGCCGGTCGGTTCCTCTCGCAGGGACAGGTGTTTCCGGTCGTGCACTTCCACATACCTTTGGACATCAGCGACGCTCCCACCCGGCACAACTACGTTCTCGGGCTGTGGCAGAACCATATCGAGCGCATCCTGGCCGAGTGGGTCGGCGAGCTGGCAGTAACGATCTATCGCGGACGTGAAGTGACTGATATCGCGCAGGACGACACCGGCGTCGACGTCGCGCTCTCCGACGGTCAGTCGCTCCGGGCGGCGTATCTCGTCGGCTGCGACGGCGGCCGCAGCCTCGTTCGCAAGGCGGCCGGCATCGCGTTCCCCGGGTGGGATCCGACGACGAGCTGGCTGATCGCCGAAGCCGAGACGGCCGAGGAGCCGAAGTGGGGCTTTCACCAGGATGCGCGCGGCATCCATGGGATCGGCAAGGTGGAGAATGGCGGGTCGGCCCGTATCGTGCTGACCGAGCCGCAGTTGCGGCTCGACAGCGAACCCACACTGCGCGATGTCAGCGAGGCGCTCGTCGCCGTTTACGGGACCGACTACGGGATCCACAGTCCCACCTGGATCTCGCGCTTCACCGACATGACCCGCCAGGCCGCGGCCTACCGCGAGCGACGCGTCCTGCTGGCCGGCGACGCCGCACATGTGCATCCGCCGGTGGGTGGACAGGGCCTCAACACCGGTGTGCAGGATGCGGTGAACCTGGGATGGAAGCTGGCCCAGGTGGTCAAGCGGACATCGCCGGAAAGCCTCCTCGATACCTATCACGCCGAGCGCTTTCCCGTAGCTGCCCGCGTGCTGCACAACACGATGGCGCAGGTCGCGCTGCGTCGTACGGACGACCGCACCAAGGCCCTGGGCGACACCATGTCCGAGCTCCTCGGCATGGCCGAGCCGCGCAGACGCTTTGCCGCGATGCTGTCCGGTCTGGACATCCACTACGATCTCGGCGAGGGACACAAGCTGCTCGGACGCCGCATGCCCGATCTCGACCTGCTCACCGCCGATGGCCCGCTGCGGGTCTTCACCCTGCTGCACGATGCCCGCCCGGTGCTGCTCAACCTCGCTGAGCCCGGCGGCTTCGACATCACGCCATGGGCGGATCGGGTCAAACTGGTCGACGCCCGATACGCTGGGACGTGGGAGCTTCCGGTGCTCGGCGCAGTCCCTGCTCCCGCTGCCGTGTTGATTAGGCCCGACGGATATGTGGCCTGGGTGGGCGATGTGACCGAGCCGGGGCTTGCTGACGCGTTAAACACCTGGTTCGGACCGCCTGCAGCGACCTAGCGCGCGCACCCCCTCAGGAACAGGGAGGCAGCAGCCTGAGCACGCCGCTCCAATTCCTTGCGGCCCGGCACGAGCGCGCGACCGAACATTACGGCGCGCTGCGGCTGGAAGACGAACATGCCGAGCAGCATGCCGGCGGCCTCAGTGGCATTGTCGATCTCGATCAGGCCGCGTTCGGCCTGGGCCTTCAACCAATTCGCCAGCGTGCTCTCGGTGCGCCGCATTGCCTTTTGATAGAACGTCTCCGCGATCTGGGGGAATTGCTCGTTCTCGCTGAGGATCATGCCCTGAAGCGCGATGACTTCCTTGTCCAGAATCAGCTCGCCGCAGGCGATCAGAGCTTCGCGCAGTGCCGCTTCGATATCGCTGCCGTCGCATGCCTTGAGCCGAACAACGGATGCGAAGCGGTCGATCCGGTCCGTGATCATGGCCTCGAACAGCGCCGCCTTGTTCGGGATCAGTCGGTACAGCGTCTTGGTGGAAATGCCTGCGCGCCGCGCCACACTTTCCATATTGGTGGCCGCATAGCCGCTTGAGGCGAATTCATGCCGCGCCGCGTCGAGGATGACGGCGTGCGTCTCCTCGTCCGACCGCGCCTGCGGCCGGCCGCGGCCGCGCCGCGCTTCTCCCACCGAGCCTCTCGCCTTCGTGATCGCCATAACGAGCCATGCCTTTAACTGATGACTGTCATTCCATTGACAGAAGCAATATGGGCCCTATTTTGGAAAATATCAAGTTTCCAAAATAAACGGAGGGCGCCATGAGCACCCAATCCACCTCTCTCCAGACTGTCCCGCAGCTTCCGGCCGAGTCCGCCCACGAACTGGTTCCGGCGGCCGATTCCGCGGTCGAAATCGCGATCCCCCTGCAAAAGCCCGCGAAAAAGGATCGTATCCGTCGTGCCTTGCTGGTGGGAGCCGCCGCCGCGCTGCTCGCCACCGCATCCTGGTATGGTTGGGATTACTGGACGGTGGGTCGCTTTCTGGTCTCGACCGATGACGCCTATGTGAAAGCCGACAACACGACGATTGCCCCGAAAGTCTCCGGTTACCTCAATCAAGTTCTCGTCGGCGATAACCAGCATGTGAAGGCCGGCCAGGTGCTGGCGCGGATCGACGACCGTGACTTCAAGGTCGCGCTCGATCAGGCCAGGGCCGATGTCGCCGCGGCGCAGGCCGTCATCGAAAGCAAGCACGCGCAACTCGACGTGCAGCAGGCCATGATCGCTTCGGCCAGGGCGACGTTGGATGTGGACACCGCAGCACAGGTTTTCACCGCGCAGGAGAACAAGCGCTACACTGATCTCTCCGCGACCGGCTATGGCAGCGTACAGAATGCGCAGAATGCGCAAGCACGCGATACCAGTGCGTTGGCCACCATCGAGCGCGACAAGGCGAATCTTACGTCTGCGCAAAAACAGGTCGAACTGCTGAAGGCCGAGCTCGCACAAGCCGTCGCGGCTGCCGCGAAGGCCGATGCTCTGGAACGGCAGGCCGAGCTCAATCTTTCATATACTACCATCACCGCGCCGATCGACGGGGTGGCCGGAAATCGCACTTTGCGAGTCGGTCAGTTCGTTCAGGCCGGCACACAGTTGATGTCGCTGGTGCCGTCACGCGGCGCCTACGTCGTCGCGAATTACAAGGAAACTCAGCTCAGCGATGTGCGCCCGGGCCAGGCGGTCGATATCGAAATCGACATGTTCCCAGGCAAGACGGTGCACGGCCATGTCGACAGCCTTGCCCCCGCCAGCGGCCAGGAATTCGCGCTGCTGCCGCCCGACAACGCCACCGGCAATTTCACCAAAGTGGTGCAACGCATCCCCGTCAAGATCGCCCTGGACAGTTTCAATGTCGACCTGCGGCCCGGCATGTCGGTGACCCCGAGCATTCAGACCAAGGGGACGACGGCGGCCGCCCCGCAGCAGTCGCATTCCGAACCCGCATTGGCGCAGCTTGCATTGAAGAGGTGATGCCATGTCCGACCTCGCCCTCACCAGCGCCGCACCGACGCCACGCGCGATTCGCCCCGCAACCCTGCCGGCCGCTCAACCCGATCGCGCCAGCCTCACCGTGTGGATTACGATCCTCGCCGCCATGATCGGCGCGTTCATGGCCATCCTGAATATCCAGATCACCAACGCCTCGCTGCTCAACATCGAGGGCGGGATCGGCACCGGCGTCGACAACGGCTCCTGGATCTCCACCTCCTATCTGATCGGCGAGATCGTGGTGATCCCGCTGACCGACTATCTGAGCCGGGTGTTCTCCTTCCGCAACATCATGCTGAGCTTTGCGAGCCTGTTCGCCGCCTTCTCGGTTGCCTGCGCCTTCACGCACGATCTGCCGTCGATGATCGCCATGCGCGCTCTCCAGGGTTTTTTTGGCGGCGTACTGATCCCGATGGCGTTCACGCTCGTCTTCACCAAGCTGCCGCAGCGGCAGCAGCCTATCGGCCTTGCGATGTTCTCGCTGGCGGTGACCTTTGCCCCCGCGATCGGCCCCACCATCGGCGGCTATCTCACCGAGAATTACGGCTGGCAGACCATCTTCTTCGTCAACGTCGTGCCGACCGCGGTGATGGTCACGACGCTTTACTTCACGCTCGAGCGCCAGCCGCTGAACCTGGGCCTTCTGCGCGAGGGAGACTGGTTCGGCATCGCCACTATGGCGGTCGGCCTGTCGGCCCTGCAGGCGGTGCTGGAGGAAGGCAACAAGAACGACTGGTTTGGCTCGCCCTTCATCGTGAAGCTGGCGATCCTCGCCGCGGTCAGCCTGGCGCTATTCGTGGCCAACGAATTGATCGTGGAGAAGCCATTGGTGCGTTTGCGGCTATTGACGCAGCGCAGCTTTGGGATCGGCACAATTTCCGCCGTCTTCGTGGGCTTCGCGCTGTTCGGATCGGTCTATCTGCTGCCGGCCTATCTTGGTCAGGTGCAGCGATACAATGCCGAACAGATCGGAACCGTGCTGGCCTGGACCGGCCTGCCGCAACTCTTGCTGATCCCGCTGGTGCCAAAACTGATGCAGCGCTTCGACATCCGCTACATCGCGTTTGCCGGCATGAGCATCTTCGCCTTCTCATCATTCATGAACACGACGATGTCGCTGAATTATTCCGGCGACCAGTTCTTCATTCCGAACATCGTCCGCGCCGTCGGTCAGGCACTCATGCTGACGCCCTTGAGCGCGATTTCGCTCGGCAGCGTCGCGCCGCAGGATGCCGCGGCCGCTTCCGGCATCTCCAACATGATGCGAAACCTTGGTGGCGCCATCGGCACGGCCATGCTCGCTACCATCGTCACCAAGCGCGAGCAGTTTCATTCCAACATCATCGGCCAATCCGTCGATCTCGGTCGCGACGTGGTGCGCGACCGTATCGCGTCGATGACGGAGTACTTCATGGCGCACGGCATGCCTGATCCGGCCTGCGCCCGCCATCAGGCGATTGTGGCGCTCGGCAACGCCGTGAAGCAGCAGGCGCTAGTGCTGGGATTCAGCGACGCCTTTGCGGTGATTGGCATCGTGCTGGTGCTGGCCGGCATCGCCATCCTGCTGACCGGCAAGCCGAAGAGCGTGGTAGCGGGCGGCGGCCATTGAGTGGAGACGGATGCATGGAGTTGACGGTCACCACGGTCTTAATCGCTTTTGCCGGCGTATTCCTGATCTGCTTCATGAAGGGCGCGTTCGGCGGCGGATTCTCCATCATCGGCATTCCGCTGTTGTCGATCGTGATGGACCCGGTGACCGCCGGCGGCCTTCTCGCGCCGTTGTTCATCGCAATGGATCTGTTCGCGCTGCGCTATTGGAAACCCTCGACCTGGTCGAAGCCTGACCTTGTGCTGCTGTTACCGGGATTGGTGGTCGGTATCGGACTAGGCTACCTCGTGTTCCGTTTCCTCGACCACCGCGCCATCGCGATTGTGATGGCGGTCGTCACGCTGATCTTTGTCGGCCTGTGGTTTGCCGGAGGCGGAAAGATTGCCATACAGCAGCGATCCAGGCCAAAAGCGCTTGCCGCCGGATTGACCTCCGGCATTACCACCATGGTGGCGCATTCGGGCGGACCACCGCTTGCGATGTATCTGCTGCCGCTCGGGCTCAGCAAGGAAATCTACGCGGGAACGACGAGCCTGTTCTTCACCATCGGCAACGCGACCAAGGCGGTCCCTTGGCTGCTGCTGGTAAAACCGACCGGCAACGTCTGGACATTGATGGCGATTTGCCTCCTCGCCATTCCTGCCGGCGTATGGCTCGGTTGGCGGCTTCACGGCAGGCTGGACCAGCACCAGCTTTATCGGGCCTGCTACGGATTGCTGGTCGTGACGGCGTTGAAATTATTGTGGGACGGCATCTCCGGCTACCTCGGGTGAATTTGGACTGCGAATGTCCGCTTAGGGT
>NZ_JAHEAG010000049.1 GCF_018596315.1 Bradyrhizobium sp. SRL28
ACTCTTGCAAATCGGGGGCCATCCACACATGAGGCGGCCTTACTGCTTCAACTTCTGGTTCAAATCCCGGGCCATTTTCCAGAAGGCGGTCCCTGGTAAGTTTGTCCGTGGCCCGCCCCTTGAGATCGATCACCGGTTTGGGTGCAGGCCTCTTGATGCCCTGCTGCGCAAGCTGACTGATCGTTGGCGGCTTTGCGCTCTCGACCTGTCGCTCAAAATCTTCAACAGGCACATTCGCAACGCGAACCGCTGTAACATGCTGGCGCGGCGACATGCCGGCCCTTTCAGCCATGTCCTTACGCGAGAATTGAGTGTCGGCACCGACAGTCAATTCCGGTTTCGGCCCAGGCTTTCCGGGCTCGACTTGCTTAAGCAATTCACCGGCACGGCGGATGGCGCGATCGGTTACCGCCGATCGTCGCCTGGTGAGCCCCAAGTCAGCGTCGCTGACAAAGCTTGCAGAAGGGCTGTCTCGCGATGAAGGCTAAGCCCGTTTGATGCAGCGTTTCAGCCAGCCTATCATCGCTTGAATAGCCGACGGCTTAGGACCCATGATCGCTACGACCTCATGCAGCGCCACGTCGATAAACTGAGCCAGAGTGCGCTTGCCTGACGTAGCTGCGCCGACGATCGCATCACCAATGCGCGTTCGATTTTGGACGGTATCGAAATTGCCGGACAAATGTCGGCACCCTAGATCAATCGCTGTCATCATCTTCACCAGGGTATTGTTATCGAACTCCGACATTCTGGCAGCCCATGTATTCGGCGGCCATCGTATCGACTCTGTTTATAGGAAATCCATATGGATCGGAGCGTGCCGGTATAGTCGGCGTGTCTGCTGCGAGGCCCCCGCTTTACCCGCGTGAGCGGACGTAGTCAGCCCCGCGGGGCATGTCGTGCCATCAGACTGACGCTGCAAAAAAGAGGATGCCTCAGGCGCCTTAGCTACAACACGCCTTTGCCGTTCTCTTGGATTGGCGGACACGGCACGGTTCCGTAAGAACAGAACACGCAGCAATCGCCAGCGAGCGGTTTAAGGCGGGTACCGCATCTCTTGCAGTCATAGAAGAACTGGCAGGCGTTGGTCGGCATGGTTTCGGTGGCTTGGTGCTGGCAGGTCGGGCAGGTCAGCATTGATTGCAGTTGCATGGCCGCATCATGGTGCAGTTTGAGCGGAACGTCGAGCAATAGGCTTTGCCGAGAGGCGCTTCTCGGCGCGCCGGCTCAATTGAGCTTGGCGCGAAGCTTGTCGATGATCGCCCGCATCTCGCGAGCGTAAGCGTCGGGTGCCGGACCTCCCATCCTCAGGATAATTATAGGCCTAGCTCGGTGTCTAGAGCCCGTCCAGAGACGCGCTGACGTTCCTCAGCGTCTGAGGCTTGCTTCAGCTGCAGGCAGCTATCCAAACGCATGTGCGAGCCGTTCTAAGGCGCAGTAGGCCTATCCAGAGCTCAACCCTATGAGGCCGCCTCGGAGATTGGAGTGGTAGTGTAGAGGCGTTTCTCAAGGTCGGCGACCGTGATGATCAGGTTGTCGCGCCGGGACGTCAGCGTCCTTGCCAGGACCGAATAGAGCGGGTCAGCCTTATCGAAAATCCGTACGCGATCCTCCTCGGTGCAAATGTCGATATGTAGGACCTGGATCGTTCGCTTAAGTTCCTCGACCATGGACCTGATCACGGCGCTTGTCCTTGAAGTGGAAATCCCTGAATGACGCAGCTTGTTCACTGGCGTTCTCCAAAAATGGCTTGTTTCGACACAACGGATCGGGTCCAAATGCCGTTAGGTCATTGATCGCAAGAAGCTTGCCAAGCTGCGGATTAACCGTCTGGGGTCACCCTGATCGTGACCTTCTAAGGCCGCCGCTGAATTCCCCAGCGACGGCTTTTTCGTAGCAGAGCCCCGATGAACTATCAGGCCTTCACGAATGACAGCCTCACGATGATGTACGCTGCCGTCCGTGGTGCTTTGGCTGCCGATGACGCGGCCGAACGCCAGGGCGGCGAACCCACGTTCAAGGTCCGCGACACGCCAGAATGGAAGAAACACGCAGCGGACTTGGAATCCGAAATGCTTAGACGGGGCATGATGTTCGAGATCATCGATTGGGCTGAGGGACAAGGATCCCTGCCGCTTTAAAGTTTCCGGGTTGCGGGCGTTCTTCAGCGCGGGCTTCAGTCCAGCGTCTCAGCGGATTCTGGGCATTACGAGCGTCAAAGAACGGCCCCGGCGTGGGGCTGGAGTACGCCAGAGCCGTCCCTTCCTGTGCGGCCCATCCAGGGCGCACAATCAGGATAGCGAGGAAAAGGCTACCGCAGCGTGATGGGATCGTGATTCGAGATTGAGGTGCGCCGGCTCGGGCGACCTTTGATGGAGACCCGGTACCGGGCTCTCGGTGAACGCGCCGGCTGAAATTGCGGATCAACCGCACGCGAGGACGTCTGGCCTATTACCCGAACGTGGAAACCGCCGACGACCTGGGCAGCGTATCGGATCCTCGAATTTGCGCTGCCAGGGCTGTTGTCAGCCATCGGCGAAGCTACCTAGCACCAATGGTCCTATTTGATCAGCCACCACCAGAGTGCGAAGCGGTGCAGACTGAAATGAGAAACGCAGTAGAGATCAACTTCGCCCATTCCCAGTACGACACAAATTTCAGTTCCAGTCGGCCCCTGCCGCATTGCATCATACGTCGATTTGGCATGTGACACTATTGCTGACTTGCGTGTCCGGCATTCCCCGAGTGGAACCGTAGTTCTGCGGGCCGGGTACATTTCGCATAGTCAGGCGCTTCAAACAGTGAGAGCGTTGCGAAACTGAGGTTGGCCCTCATGGCGCCGAACCGGCATTCGAGCAGCGAGACCGTGAAGCACGCTCTGCTGTGGGGCTTTGGCGTTTTTGTGCCCATCTTGCTGATGCTGCTCATACTCATGTGGGGATGAGATAACCGGGCGGCGCGCCTTAGTGACTGGGTTGCCGATCGCCTCGAATCGATATCGGCCTGACACCTCCGCAAAAGTCAGATCCCCATCGCGACCTTCTGGCTGGCCTTCTCGAGGCTGGTCTTCAATGCCGCAAGCTTGCCGGTGAACTCGCTGAGCTCGCGATCACTGAATTCGGCAAAGATGAAGCTGTTGAGCTCCTCCTGCTGAGAAGCCAGGCCCGCGATGTGCTTATAAGTCTTATCCGTCAAGGACATCTGCACGACCCGGGCGTCGTCTGCTGACGTCTTTCGGCGCATGAAGCCTTTCTTCTCGAGCATCTTCGACTGGGTCGTCACGAAGGACGGGTCAACATGGAGCATCTTTGACACGACCTTCACAGGCACGCCCTCTCCCTGATCCAGATCGGCCAGAGCCATCAGGATGATCCATTGCGGGCCACTGACGCCGAGGGCTTTTGCCCAGAAATAACGAATCTCCTGCAGATATACATTGATGGCGGCGATCTCCCAGGCGAATTGCCTGGCGATGTCGTGATTCTTCCCGCCGACCCCATTCGTCCCTCCGCGGTTGGCGCGGCTCGACGATTCCGATCCCTTGCGAGGTTCTTGTGCCATGGCTTGTGTGGCCCCGAGTCTACACAAACCAGCTTAGCCGATTTAATAACAAAATCATCCAATTGGGCACCGTTAAGATGGTTCTCCGGACACAATATCGTAAGTTGCCCTCAGTTGGCGGCCTCTCTCATTCAAGGACTTTATATTCAGCGGCCACGCCTCTTGGGGATACGTTAAGCGAACATGTCCGCGCCAATTTGTGTGAGTTTCACGAACGTGCCGCTCTCATGCAATTTCAGCCAACCGCGGGATATCGCAAACTCAAGGCCGGCGGTGTATTCCGCCGGCGTGCCTTTGTCGCCGAACAAAAAAGGGCCGTTGAGCTTCTCGATGTAGATCCTGCCATCCTGAATGGGTTCGAAGGCCTGAGCGTGCTCCATGAGACGGCGTGCGGCCTTTTCTGGGTCGGAGTAGGGACGGTGGGTGGCGTACTTCATCGAGTGCCCATTCTTGCGGGCCCATAGCTTGGTCGGACCTCTGCGCCTTGATGGCCGCACACCTTGCAAGAGAATCGCGGCTCCATATCGGAGAGGCGCATATCATCAGGCCAGGGGCAGGCGTCCATCTCGATTGCGCGAACCGCAGACGCAATGCACAAGGATCTTCGTGGCGCCGCTTACGCGCATCGCTCCGAAGGTGATTTTCTGTTCGCGGGACATGCGCCCCATTCTGAGAATCGCCCGCAGCCTGAATTAGCCATTCCGGCGATGACCGCAGTGGCTAAGGGGGCCGGCGTTTGTCGTCCGGAATCGTCGCGCGCCGGGCCGCTTAGTGCGCGGACCTATGGTGACGGTCGGGATCACGTTATCACGCTCCCCGTGCCCCCGCTGGCGCATTATGAACTCCGCATAATACGGAATTAAATTAGGCTGACCTCCATCGTTCCGGCGGGAAAAACAGGAACCCGGGCACATCCCGACGATGCCGTCATGCCACTGTGGCACAGTACTTGCTAAGCTTAGGATGCCGGGATTGCGCCCGACCATGGAAATACCAACGCCGCCAAGCGCCATACTCCGCTAAGGCGGCGTTGTATTTTGTTGGTGTCCTAATCTGACGTAGTTGTGCCCGAAAACCTCACGGTCCTGGGCGGGTCCGACATCTCAGCATAAGAGGCCTCAGCGGTGCCGCTGGGGCCTTCCTCCGTTCAGGCGTACAGCTCGGCGCGGCGGCTCCAGCCCTGAAGGGCTTTGGATCCTACTTCAGCTTATTGATTTCGAATGTGAAATTTACTTGAAGCACCGGGCCGGTCTCGTCTCTGACCTCAATTGCCATCCGGTGGTTTCGATTTCCATCATAGCTGGCCGCGCGGAACGCCTCCCCAGCCATTTCCGCCAAAGATTGTGTGGCTTCCTCCTGTACGGCTGCGACGTTCTGCAGTTCCAGCCCCTCTTCATCAACAGCTAGATCGTCCTCGTCGCGCAAGTCCAAATAGTAGTGCGGCATCGGCTCTCTTCCAGGCGGCTCTACTCCAGAGAAGAACCAGATCGTTGGTTCGTTCCAAGCTGACAAAAGGAAAACCCGGCCTTAGGCGAACAGCTCGGCGCCCGCCGGCGTGAAGGTGACGAAAGTTCCTGACTCGTGCATCTTGAGCCAGCCGCGTTCGATTGCGAGTTTGAGGCCCGCGCCGTACTCGGCCGGGCTGCCGCGGTCACGAAACAGGAACCGCTCGTTGATCTTCTCGATGTGATGCGGCCCTGAATAGGCTCAACCGCGTTGGAGGATTCGGCGGGCGGCTTTTTCCGGGTCGGCGTAGGGGCGGGCGGTAGCGTATTTCATGAATGTCCCATGCGAGCGCGCGGAAAGCTCGGCCGTACATTGGCACCGCATTTGCCGCAAGCCTCACAAACAAATCGGTCCCCAATCAAGGTCACTGTTCCCTCTTGAGCTTGCGTTTGCCCAATGGTTTGCGGTCGGGATTGAACACCCGCTCGACATGACGGTTCAGCGCCTTCATGACCTCCGATCAGCCTAGACATTGTCCAGCTGTGTAAGTCCATCACTACCGGTCGTGCCGGTATTTTGTGTCTCGGTGACAATCTTGCCGCTGTCAGTTATGATCTCGGTAGCTGTGCGGAAAAATCATGATCACAAACGGGCTCTATTCGTTGATCGCTGTTGGTATCGATGGAGTGGACGTTGAAGTTGGTGGCGTCCTGATACTCCGCGATGGTCAGATACACGGAGGCGACTCCTTCGTCTTTTACACGGGCTCCTACGACAGTTCCGATGGCAAGTGGAAAGGCGAAATGATTAGCCAAGAACACACCCCGACCACTCGACCGATGGCAGAACGGGTCCAGCACATCAGGTTCAGCGGGACCTACAACGACGCTGGTGTCGAGGCCGATGCCACAGCCCTCGTTGGCAAGCAGCGCGTCCGATACGATGCAACGCTGCGCTTGCTGGTAGCGATTTAGATTCCATAACAGTGCCAAGGATGACAAGAACGCGAGCGCCATGGTTGCGGCGACGACGTTGAAAGCCCGTCTATGTGGCCTTCTGATCGATCGTGTCGAAGACATTGTCGAACGTGAGAGGATCGAGGCTGAGCGGGATCGCATTGGTGAGGTCCACAAGGCCGGTCAATTGCTGGCGGATACTGCCAAGTCATAGGATCTTGCGGAGCGGGCGACGCCAGGCCAGATTGTTGGCGCTATCGCGGAACGTTACACTTGTCTGCGTGAGGCAAGGATTCCGCGCGACGGATCGCTTTCGTCATGGGACGCATGGCGGTGAAGCTCTGCCGACAGGGTCAGGCGCGGAAGCTCTCGTGCAAGGTGCGATGGAGCGGCTGGAGCAGTGACGCCGGAGGAGTTTCGGCTTGTCTACGCAATCCGCCCGATCAGGCATTGCCTGAAAACGAAAACCCCCGTCGCTACTTGAAGCATACGGCGGGGGCTAATCAACAGGGTATGGAGCGAGGGTAGCCCGTGACCAAGGCCGATGTCGCTCACAATGGCCTGTACGAGGAGTGAAGCGAAATGAATGCAGCGACAAGACGAAGTTTTGAGCAGCACGCAAGGTTCCTGCGCAAGTGGAACTGCGCTCCGAAGCAATCAACCGTTGGGCATTGCCTGCACTTCCTATAATGGGTAATGAAAGCAAAAAAGCCCCGTAGGGCGGGCTTATGCAATAAAGACAGCTTGACGTTGCCGTTGCAGCAAGCTTCGAGCAGCTTGTACCATCGGCTAGCGGTGCAAGAGATTGCCGATGGATTTCTCCCGACTTTACCGACCGTAGAGGCCGCCACTGAGGCGACCTTATTTCATGCTGGCTTTGGCGGCTGTAATCCCGGCGACGAAAGCCATTCGCTCATGTGGGCCGCTGTATCAAGCTGGCTAATCTTCTCAAGAAGGGCGTCCATTTGAGGGCCAGGTTTGAGCTTGGCGACTTGCGCTTCAAGCTTTGCCTTCTGGGCTGCGATATTCTCTTCAAATGTGTGAGGGACGGAACGGCGGCGACGCTGCATGACACAACCTCTTGCTTACGGGTCCCAACCGTAGGGTTTGCGCTTCCGATTTCTAATATGCCGCCGCCCCGCGGTCAGTTCCATAGTGAACACCGCTCCCAGTGATGCTCACTGCGCGACGGAACCTCCCAAGCAGAAAGATGTCCGGCGTTCTGTCTCAGCATCAAGTGACCGTGACACGTGAGGCAGTTCACATTTGAAAATCGCGACTTGATTTAAGGCCGTCGCAAACCCGGTTTCGGGAGACGAGCGATGCCACTATTCAATAGCCAAATCCATTGGCGGGGAATAGGCACCACAGTGGTGGTCGAGCTTCTCATCTTGCTCGCACTTGCCTTCGCCGTTGTTAGTTACGTGGAATGGTCATCGAACGCTGCCGTGACCGAGTTTGTGAGCGCGACCGAGTCATCGGCATCTGATTCGAACCATTCCAACGAGCCTCCCGCTCAGATTCGGTCCCCCAAGGGAGGAACGGGCTGCCCTTTGGGTAAGAGATCGCCACCAACTCAACTAACACCCTTGCCGTAATCGACACCCTCATGGCGGACACCTTCGATGGCTGTTGTGGTGCAGCTGGCGGCCGTAACCAGCCTCCCGTCCGCCGAATGCTTCTGTTAGATCGACAA
Source organism: Bradyrhizobium sp. SRL28 (assembly GCF_018596315.1). Classification (GTDB taxonomy): domain Bacteria; phylum Pseudomonadota; class Alphaproteobacteria; order Rhizobiales; family Xanthobacteraceae; genus Bradyrhizobium. The sequence continues at coordinate 7,660 of NZ_JAHEAG010000049.1, forward strand.
ATGAAACGGATGATTCAGTGAGTAACCAACGAAGGAGGTACGTCCATGCCCGCTACGAACATAGATGAAGGCAAACTCAATGCGTTCATAGGCCAGATGCTGTCGGATCTTGGTGGCGCATCCAGCATCGCCATGGTCCGTCTTGGCGATACGCTGGGACTCTACAGGGCCATCCACGCCAACGGACCGATGACATCGACGGAACTTGCCGAGGCTGCAAAGGTCGACGAGCGCTATCTGCGCGAATGGCTATCGCACCAAGCAGCTTCCAACTATCTGTCTTACGATCCCGCTACCGCAAAGTTTGAAATGCCACCCGAGCAGGCCATGGTGTTCGCCAACGAGGAGAGCCCTGTCTACATGATGGGTGGCTTCGATCTCATGGCGGCAATGCTTGACAATCAGCCCAAAGTGCAGGCGGCATTCAAGTCGGGCACCGGCGTTGCTTGGGGCGATCAAGCAACCTGCATGTTCTGCGCGGTAGCCCGTTTCTTCCGGCCGGGCTACCACAATAACCTCGTCTCGGCTTGGCTGCCTGCTTTGGAAGGGGTCGTGAAGAAGCTCGAGGCTGGAGCACGCGTGGCCGACGTCGGCTGCGGACACGGCTGGTCGACCGTCCTGATGGCCAAGGCGTTCCCGAAATCTCAGTTCGTGGGCTACGATTTTCATCCCGACTCGATCCGTGACGCAACCGCACACGCCAAGAGTCATGGTGTCGCCGCGAACGCGCAATTCGCCGTGGGACTAGCCAAGGACTATCCCGGCAAAGACTTCGATCTCGTAACCTGCTTCGATTGTCTGCACGACATGGGCGATCCCGCAGGCGCGGCCGCCCACATCCGTCAATCCCTGAAATCAGATGGGACTTGGATGATCGTGGAGCCGATAGCAGGCGACACGCTGCAGCAGAACCTGAACCCGGTCGGACGCCTCTATTACGCCGGCTCGACCATGATCTGCCTGCCTACCTCACGGTCGCAAGAAGTTGGGGCGGCTCTCGGTGCTCAGGCGGGTGAAAAGAAACTACGTGAAGTCATCCATAGCGGCGGCTTCTCCAGTGTGCGCCGAGCGGCGGAGACGCCCTTCAATATGATCCTAGAGGCGCGACTATAGGCAACCTCTTTAGTTCGCCGAACGTCTCAAACGGCAGCGGAGCTTTTACGATGCTGCCGTGTCACTGATTGAGCAGGATCGAGTGCCGCTAACGCCTGTTGTTCTGATTGGCGCAATTGTTCGATTTGCATTCTGAAATTAGCGGGCAACTCTCGATCTTCCTTTAATGACGACCTTAGTCTTTCGCCAATCTCTCGGACGATCGCGAGACTATGCCGTGTGTCAATGTCAACGTGGTTTCGCACAACAAGTTCTCCCGACGCACAGTCAGCTCTAGCCGTCTTGCAGATTGAATAGAGACCGCCGCCTTTGGCTATCGTGCGCGAGCGCTTGTTCTTGAACAGCGGGTCCAAAGACCTTTGGCTATCCGCGACATGCGCCGTTTCGTAACGGCGGGCGACGGTCTCGCAACAATAATTCCGCGGTAAGGACTTTCGTTCCGGTTCCATTAACGGTTGTTCAGATTTCCTTTAGGGAACTGGCGAACCAATATTTTGCTTCGGCTGCAACGCTTAGAACGCGATAAAGGGGCCGCAAATTGCTCTGCGACGACGGGGCAGAGACCCGGATGAGGAGCGGTAGCCTAGGTTGCAGCTATTGCTTTACGCGACACGCGCCGCAAATCGAGATCCCCTGACTTAAACCTGACGCAGAGCCGGGGTTCCCTGCGTGTGATGCCGCCGCCGCACTCGCGCGAGAACGCCTATGAAAAAGTCGCCACTCGATCCACACATCGCCGACGTAGCGCCAGCCGGCGCAGCCCTCACCCAGTATGACGAGGAGCACATGATCACGTACATGCGCGTGCTTGATGCTGATCAAGAAGGCGCCGACTGGCGAGATGTCGCTCGGATCGTACTGCGCATCGACCCAGACACTGAGGCCGATCGGGCGCGGATGGCATTCGAAAGCCATCTCTCGCGTGCCAGATGGATGACCGAGCAAGGTTATCGCCATCTGCTTCGAAGCAGCGCGTGATCATCGCGACGCTCGCGGCACGCGTCGCTACAAGCCGCCTGTCCGCATGGTCAAGTTGATAGAGCAGCGGGAGTTATGCCGTACAAGTGGGTACTTCCTGATGAAGAGCGTTGAGGGCGGATGCTACCGCAACCATTAGCCGGCCTTCAGGGCACTCATCTTAGGCGTTCTCTGAAGTAGCCGAACCAGTGCTGGTGTCAGATTACGTTTTCTTAGCTTCGGTTTTGAATGAAACGCCTAGTCGCATTGCAACTTTGCGAATGCGCTCAGGCTTGCGCTTCATGGTACGAGCGGCCTCCTCTAGGGACTTCGACGCTTTGGCGAGTTCGATAACGCGACGATCATCTGCAAAAGACCAAGACTTGCCAGCCATCGGTGGCGCGCTCCTTTGAAGACAAAGCCGCCTGCGGAGTATGCTCGCTAACGGATTTGCTTGGGGACCGGACGAGGGCAATTGCCCGGCGGTTCTATCGATAGCTCAACTTCCCGATAGAGCAACGCATGTTGCGCGGTAAGCTAACTGCTCAACCTTACCGATGTGGGTATTCCAAGCGGCGGTCGCACGACTTCCGCATTTTTACGGTAGATTGCGCTTGGAGGAGGATGCCGTTACGCGGCAGTCCGATCTTCTTTGTCAGGTCCCCGCATGACGATCTTCAGCGCGTCTCCGGCAAAAGCCGCTGCAGCGCCTTGGCCTCTCCCATGGCGCACGCATCCAAACGTCGCGCTTTCATCGGTCGTTAGGATCACTGGCATCGCCTTCGGATGGATGGGCTCGACGATCGCGTTTGGCGTGGTGGTCAGGAACCTGTAGACCTCGTGCGGGCCCGGTATTGGTTTCGACTTGGTGCCGCGATCCTAGGTCGTCCAGATGCCCGCGAAGGCGAACAGCGGTCTGTTGTCGTCAAGCGCAAACCAGACCACGTCTTTCTTCTTAGTTTCCGGGTTCGGCTCAGGCGCGCATTCCGCGAAACTGTTGAACGGCACCAAGAAGCGGTTCTCGGGCTTCAGCCACCGCGCGCGGTATGGATGTCCACTTTACTCGCAATGGGTACTATAGTTCTCGGCTTTCAGGGGATTGCCGGCCACAGCACAAGGGCTCGATCGGGCGGCGATCGAGCCCCTGTCCTCGTTCGTCGGCGGGAGTCGATGTGTGAGTTCGGACGAAGCCCCGCCGCCGAAGCGACCGAATCATGCCCACACCTTTTGGTATAATAAAGGCGCTTATAAACTTCGAGGGGCCGAGCGCGCGATGGCTACGAAAGCCCGCCGATGGCCGTTAACCACGTCCCCTGTTTGTCACAAACTGCACTTTTCTCTCGCCACACTTTGAGGTCTCATCGCAGGGAAACTATTTTGGGAGGGATGCCCATGGTAGTGCCGAGCGAATCCGCAATAGGCCGAGCCGTCGTCTATCGTCGCGGCGAGGATGATCCGCCAATGACCGGCATCATTACGACGGTCGGGCCGCGGCGGGTGTTCGTCCGCCTCGGCAGCCAACCCTACAGCATGGCGGTCTACCCGGCGGAGCTGGAATTCATCGCGCGTAGGCGAAGCGACGCCGTGCGTCGCCCAAATTGCACCGCTTGCGGTTTAACCGCCATGGACTTCGCGGTTGGCTTTTCCTCGCCCGGTCTAAGGCCGCCGAGCTAAGGCCGCCACTTACAAGCGTCTAATGCGAATCGTAATTCGAGCCAGTAATTCGACGTTCCTGGCTCGGATGGACGGGGATGGCGGACGCTGCTCTGTCATCGCCGCTTCGCGTCAACGTGTCCGCTTTCGGAAGCGCCGCGCCAAGCAGACGATGTCGGTTGATGGGCGCAAAAGCGGACATCGCGCTTGGGTGCGCCAAGGTCTGAGTCTGTGAAGGTTTTCGGAGCAGCGCAAATCCATAAAGCGGGCGCACTGGTGCTTAAGCCGGCAATAAGGATTCAAAGACCGAGCCGACGATGAAGGCCGAGATCGCATAGGCGGCCGCTTTTCCATGTTCGATCCAACAGCAAAACCGGAATCGATCGCTTCAAGAGGACTCGCTACGGGCTAAGACGTTCCGGCGCGCGGGCGACCGCCCCTGGCGCGGGCCAGTTTCCGTGTGAGTACGTGGCTCGCCATGCTCGGTCAGTGGCTCGCCGGCTTCCCTAGGGAGCACCATCTGCGTACACGATAGCGAACACCGAGCTGCCAGTGCGTAGGGACACTGTAGTCGCTGCTTCGGTGTGATCGATGTAGCTCTGGTCTACCTTGCTCGCAGCAGCGGAACGATCTTATTACTTTCAAGGGCCATGGCAGTGATGTGTTGTGGCGACGCTGCGAAAGATGGGCCGCGGCCCGCGCGCGATAACGGAATGATTTTATCGCCTTCGAGAGCCAACGCTGTAATATGCTCCGCCCACCACTGCATCATTCTTCGACGGTCAGGCATCCACTCCGCAGCGTTGTAGGCGCGTCGTACTTCGTTTCGTTCTGCTGGCGTTCGATCCAGTCTCGGTTGAACAAGTTGGTTTCGTTCAAGATCGTGGAAGCGACGGCGCGGAAACCGTGCGTCGTGGCGCGGCCGTGGCCGTATTGAACGGTTTCACCACATACGCCGAAGCTTGCCACAGCTTGATGGCATATGGCGTAACTCCATTGAAATTGCCGCAACACAGTTTGCGAATTTTTCAGAGCTGTTGAAGTGTCTTTCTTGTTGCGTTTTGTATTCCGCTCTGTCTACAGCGCGCTGCAACAAAGGGACCCACTGCAGGAGGATGGACGGAGATCTTCCAGAAGTCCGTTTTCGCCCACGAACGATCGGCCCGGGAAAGTGGTCCCGTTTCGCGAGCGACTCAGCTGCACGGTGGACGAAGCTTGCGCGGTAACGGGCTTGGGACGCACAAAGCTTTATGAGTTGATAGGATCTGGCCAGCTTATCACGACAACAATCGGCCGTCGGCGCCTGGTCATAGTGCGGTCGCTTCTTGAGCTTGTGGACACAACTATTCCGGCCTGAACAAGCCTTAATCGGCCTGATAGGTAACTCGGCGCTACGCGCCTCTCTTGGTCGGCATCACCTTCTTAGGATCGAGCCAGTGGTCGATCCGATCAGCCCAATGCTGCATCAGTTTTGTGCGCGAGCCGATCAGCGCGAGCGGTCCGTGCTTCTTGTAAAGACCTTCCACAGTGGAGTTATCGAGATGCGCGAGCTGTAGCTCGACGACGTCGCCATCCCATACCTTGGCGTCCTTGATCTCTTCGTGGTGAGACAGGGTCGAGAAGGTGGTCCGGAATCCATGGGCACAATGATCAGTCTTGGTGTCAATGCCAAGCAGCCGCAAGCGCTTGTTGAGCGTGTTGTTCGATAGCGGCGCGTCCTTCGAGCAAGAAAACGCGTATCGGCGATGGCCGGTTAGCTTTTGAACGCTCCGCAGGATTGCGAGTGCCTGCCGTGACAAAGGCACGACATGGTCCCAACCGGTCTTCATCTTGGCGGCTGGAACGATCCAGCGTTCGGCATCCCAATCGACCTCGCTCCACTCCATTTCATTGACCATGCCGGGGCGGGGAATGGTCAGCGCATCGAAGCGCAAGGCAAGGCCAACAACGTCACCAAACCTCGCTCTCTTCCACGGTGCGCTGATGAGCTCGAAGACTCGCGTCACGTCACGTGGTTCGGTGACGCCGGGACGCGGCGTCGAAATGTTGGCAATCATCTGCCCAGTTAGGTTGCGGAATGGATTGTAGCCGTCGCCTTCGACATCGGCATAGTTGCAGATTTGCTCACCAATGCTGCGCACGCGGTCGCGGGTTTCGAGTTTTCCCTTGGCTTCGTATGAACGCATGAACGCGAGCACGTCCGGACGCTTGATGTCTTGCCTGAGCAGCTTGCCGAAGCGATTCTTGACGTAGCTGACACGCAGCTCAAGCACCTCGATGGTCTTGGGGTCGCGCACCGCGACGATCCTGCCGCGTTTGACTTTCTCCATCTTCTTCTTCGCGAGCCACTCGTCTGCCCATTGCTCGAAAGGCCGCGCGGCCGTCTGCCTGTGCTTCACGAGCTGCTTCTCGGTGCTCGGGTCTTTGCCGTCCTTAAGCAGGTCTTTGGCCTTGTCGCGTTCACGCCGCGCGTCCGCGAGCGAGAACGTGCCATCCTTGCCGTTGCCGTAAGGGCCGATGGAGTAGGTCTTCTGGCGCGCGTGAAAACGGTAGCCCAACCGCCAAAGTTTGGAGGCAGCGTTGCCGGGCCTGCTCTCGTCCGGCGTGACGAAGAGATAGAGTCCGCCGCCGGTCACGTCGGAAATTTTGGCGGCGCTCCACGCGCCATTGTTGAATTTGGGTCGAGCGGTGCGGCAGTCGACGTCGGTCCTGATCTGCTTGGGGTTTATGCTCGCGCCATCGCTCTTGCGGGCCATCTGCTCAATTTCCCTCGTTCGGATTATCAGAATTCACCGTGAACGTTTGTTCTCCGAATACCAACACGATACCAACAAAAATACCAACAATTCGGACGGCTGGGATCGGATGAGAACAAACAGTGACGAACACTGATGTACGCGAAAAGGCCTATTTTTCAAGGGCTTCCAAGCACTGCGCGGACAGTTGCGAACGATCGCGAACGAGGGTGAATAGCCTAGTTGGTGCCCCTGGCCGGAATCGAACCAGCACTCCTTGCGGAACTCGATTTTGAGTCGAGCGCGTCTACCAGTTCCGCCACAGGGGCCTTCGGTCGCGGGGCAGAAGCCCGGTGCGGCGAAGCGGGCGGAATATAGCGGGCGGCCTGCGCGGGTCAACCCGCGCGGAAGTGATTGTGGCGTGTCTCGACACTTGGGCGGCGGCGGGATAGGACGGCTGTTGCCTGTTTGAGCATGAATTGTGCTCCGGAGAACGTCCGTGACATCTGAAGCCGCCCATTCCTCGCCTGCGCGCCATGCCGCCGATCCGGCGGCCGTTGCGGCACTGGCGATTGCGGCCGTCGCGGCGGCGACACTGGCGGGCGCCTGGTTCTTCGAGCTCGTGCTGGATATCCGGCCCTGTCCGCTCTGCCTCGAACAGCGTTATGCCTATTATCTGGCCGTGCCGCTCGCCCTCGTGGTGGCGTTTGCCGCCTCGCGCGGGGCGCCGCGGCAGGTCGTGCTGGCCGGGTTTGCGGTGCTTCTGCTCGCAGCGCTCGCCAATGCCTGGCTCGGCGGCTATCACGCCGGCGTCGAATGGAAGTTCTGGGAAGGCCCGACCGATTGCTCCGGTCCCGTGGTCGATCTCGGCAGCGCCGGCACGCTGCTGCAGCGTCTCGACAGCGTCAAAGTGATCCGCTGCGACGAGGTGCAGTGGCGCTTCCTCGGCCTCTCGCTCGCCGGCTACAATGTGCTGATCTCGCTGGCGATGGCGTTGATGGCCGTGTGGGGCATCGTGGCGGCGAAGCGGGCGTAGCTCGGTCGCTCTCGTAGCTCTCGTAGGGTGGGCAAAGGAGCGTTAGCGACGTGCCCACCATCTATCACCGATCGCGCATCCAAATGGTGGGCACGCTTCGCTTTGCCCACCCTACGGACCGCGAACTGATTTGCTCCTCGCGCAAGCACAATTTCAGGCTGTTGCCTGCGACATATCAACCCGACGGGCAAATCACCCAAAACCTGTCCAGCCCCTTTCGCAAAAATATTCCGCTTTCGTTCTCACGCAAATCACCGGCATAACTCCGCCCGTCTCACCGCAGATGAGGGACGCTCGCGATCGTCACGAACGTGCGGTGAGATGCGATGGACGTGAATGGCGCGAGACGTACGCGCCTGAAGCGTACGGCGAAGTCGTGTGGTTCTGACGCCGCGGTGCTGGCGTCAAGTTGCGCAGATTCATTTTTGCGCAGCGACGGTGGCAAGAAAGCCGTTCACCGGGGAGAGCTCGAAGTAAGCCGTAAAGCCATTGCGCAGGGAAGGCCGGAGTGTTTCCGCCGAACCTGTATGCTCGTGTGCACTTTTGTTTGCGCAGATAGCACGCGAGACCGCGGGTGCGGCGCGCACCCGGTCTTCCCTGCGCCCTCTATTTCGAGAGGGCAGGAAGTTTCTGGCAAGCCTCGGGCGTAACGCGCCGCGAGAACGCCGACACATATTCACCTGTCATCACCCGCCTTGTGCGCACTTGCGCACTGGGGCGGGTGACCCAGTATTCCAGAGACAGCAGTGATTGAGCCGAGGAGCCGCGGCGTACTGGATCCCCGCCTCCGCGGCGATGACGATCTCGTGTTGCGCCGCTACCTCCGCGTCATTGCGACCCGGTGGCTCGCGATGACGGCCACCTCAATCGTCCACATCCTCCTGCGGTCGGCCGAACAGATGCACAATCCCCGGCGTCGTAATGGACACGAACACGAAACGCGACAGATGATGGGCGCCGACGAAAATCGGATCGATGTGCAGCGTGAGCGCCAGCGCCAGCATGGCGTCCATCGCGCCCGGGGCGAAGGCCACGACGACGTCGGCGAAGCGCACAGAGGTGTTCAGCACGATCACCGTGACGAAAACGGCGGAGATGGCTATGGCAACCGCGAACGAGCCCAGCCCGGCATTGACGTGGCTGAGCAGCGTCGACTTGCTGATCCGCGCAAAGCGCGTGCCGATCACCGCTCCGATGCCGACCAGCGCCACGCCGCGCATCCAGGGCGGCAGGCCGCCGTCGATCAGGCCGGTGCCGTGCAGCGCGGAGGATGCAATCATCGCGCCGAACATCCAGCTCGCCGGAAATTTGGCTAGCCGCAGCAGCAGCGCGACGGCGATGGCCGCGGCGGCCAGCACGGCGAGTTCGAGCGGCGAGGCGATCAGGCTGGCCACCTCTATTGGCGCCGTCGACGCAATCCCGGTCAGCGCCAGCAGCAGCGGCAGTGCGGCGATCAGGATGATCACGCGCATGGTCTGCACCACGGCGATCGCGGCAACATCGGCGCCCTTCTCGGCGGCCAGCATGGTGATCTGCGACAGCGCGCCGGGGCTGCCGGCGAGCAGCGCCGAGGTCTGATCCCAGCCGTGGAAGCGCTGCAGATAAAAACTCGAGCCGAAGGTCGAGCAGAAGGTCGCGAGCGCCAGCAGGCCGATGGTCAAGGGATAGGCACTCATGTGCTGGATCAGCTGCCGCGACACCAGCGAGCCCAGCGTGATGCCGAGCAGCACCAGCACGGTCTGCGTCAGGATCGGCGGCATGGTAACCGGCCGCCCCGCCAGCGCGGCGATGCCGACGGCGACCATCGCGCCGGAGATCAGCCCGCCCGGCAGGTTAATCCACAGAAACAGCAGGCCGCCGGCGGCGCCGATGACGAGCGTCTCGAGCGTGCCGAGAACTTTGGCGCGGTCGGCAATGGCGGAGGATATCGAAGTGGGGATCAGGCTCACGCCGCCTTATGGCAAATCCGTCATCGCGGTACAAATGCGTCACGCGATTGCAGCAATGCAACGGTAGCGTCTGCACAAGCCTTGCACAAACCTCCCGCCGCGCAGGCTGAACGCGGGCTGAATGCGCAGGCGGATCGTGCATCCCCGACGCCACAAAATTTTTACCGGAGGGGTCGCCCGGTCCGTTGTCGCAAGCTGAGGTTGCGCTAGGATGGCAGGCGCAGATGACTACCCCATGGAGACCAGGGATGACTATTCAAGCAAAAATACTGGCCGCAATCGCGGCATCGGGTTTGGCTGCGTTTGCGATGACGTCGCAGGCGCAGGCGCTCACGGCGCAGGAATGCAGCGCCAAGTACAAGGCCGCGAAAGCCGCCGGCACGCTCGGCGACCAGAAGTGGAACGACTTCCGGAAAGCCCAGTGCGGCGCCGACGCCGCCGCTGCTCCGGCGGCAGCGACCGCTGCGGCTCCGGCTGCGGAGCCGAAGGAAGCCGCCAAGAAAGAATCCAAGAAGGAAGCCAAGGAAGCCGCAGCGCCTGCTGCGCCGTCAGGCCCCGCGGTCTATCCGAGCGCCGTCGATCCCAAATATTCCAAGGAGACCGCCGGCAAGGCCCGCATGCACACCTGCGTGGATCAGTACAACGCCAACAAAGCCACCAACGGCAATGGCGGTCTGAAGTGGATCCAGAAGGGCGGCGGCTATTACAGCGAATGCTCCAAGAAGCTGAAGGGCGCGGCCTAAGCAGCAATGGAAGTGGGCGCGGCCGGATGCTTCGGTCGCGCCTACACCCCGCGGAGCAATGTCTCGGCCGACTTCGCCACCAGTTGCGCGCGCTTGCGCGGGCCCCGTTCGAGAAACAGCAGGCTCTGGCCGAACACGAAGCAGTAGAACAGGAACGCCTGCGCATCGGCTTCCTCTGGAGGCAGGCCGGTCGCGCGATAGAGTTGCCCGACATTCTTCAGCCGCGCCGCGTCGACGCTGGCGACCGCATTGGCGGCAGGTTCGTCTGCGCGGGCCCATTGCCGGATCGCGAGCTCAACCGCCATGCCCTCGGTATTCATCCGTTCGGAGTAAAGCGCGATCAGCGCCTTCAGCCGCTCGCGGGCGGTCGCGCCGTCGAGGCTGGTCTGTTTTTCGATCGCGGCGATGCGCCCCGCGCTCCAGTTTTGCAGCATGGCTTCCAGCAGCGCCGCCCGGTCGCGGAAGCGGCGATAGAAGCCGCCTTTGGTCACGCCGAGGTTTTTTGCCAGCACCTCCACCCGCACCCCCTCTACACCGGTCCGGGCGATTTCCTCAAAGCCGGCCTCGATCCAGCTCTCGCTCCGCACCTCGCCGGTTCGCGTGTCTGCCTTGACGTCGCTCTTAACGTCGCTCTTGGGATCGCTCATGGTCCGGTCTCACCGATTCTTGATACGGCGCCGTATTGCTAACCCGAGCGCGGCCTGATACGCTACCGTATCAAAATGACAAAAGCGGGAGCGAACGATGGAGACGGACGCGACCTATCGCGGCACGGTCTATCCCTGGCAATGCGACCATGTCGGGCACATGAACATCATGTGGTATGTCGGCAAGTTCGACGAGGCGAACTGGAATCTGTTCGCAAGGCTGGGGCTGACGCCGTCTTACTTGCGCGAGTCCGGCCGCGGCATGGCCGCCGTGCAGCAGACCATCACCTACAAGCGCGAGCTGCTGGCCGGCGACATCGTCGAGGTCAGGAGCCGGCTCCTTGAAATCCGCGACAAGTCGATCCGCTTCATGCACGAGATGCGCAACGCCGAAACCGGCGAGATCGCCGCGACCTGCGAGTTCGTCGGCGTCCACATGGACCGGCAGGCGCGGAAGTCGGCGCCCTTCGCGCCCGCGATCCGTGACGCCGCTGAAAAGCATCTCGAACCAGCGATGGCGTGAGCCGCATGTCACGCTTCGAGCCGAAGAACCCGGATTACCGCGCGATCGCGACCGATACGTTCGAGCAGCAGCGCGCGATGAAGACGCTGGGCATTTCGATCGCGCGGCTGGAGCCCGGCGAGGTCGACCTCGCGATGGATTATTCGCCAGACCTCACCCAGCAGCACGGCTTCATCCATGCCGGGATCATCACCGCAGGCCTCGACAATGCCTGCGGCATCGCCGCCTTCACGCTGATGCCGGCGGCAACGGGGATCCTCACCGTGGAATTCAAGACCAACCTGCTCGCGCCCGCGCGCGGCGAGCGCTTCGTCTTCCGTGCCACCGTCGTCAAGCCCGGCCGCACGCTGACCGTGTGCGAGGCCCGCGCCTATGCGGCGCATGACGGGGTCGAGACCTTGATCGCGACCATGAGCGGCACGCTGATGGCGCTGCCGGCCCGCGAGGGCGCCGCGAAGGACAAGGCGTTCGCACCGGCCTGACCCTGCTGCAGTGCATACTTATGCTATCGGCATAGCAGGATGTGAAAAATCCTTCTATGGTCCCGCCGTGCTATTGAGTCTTTCATCTTGATCATATCAGCCGCGCAAGGCGTGCTGGGACTGGCGTCGGGGATGCTGGTCGGGTTCTCGCTTGGCCTGGTCGGTGGCGGCGGCTCGATCCTCGCGGTGCCGCTGATGGTCTATGTGGTCGGCGTCTCCGAGCCCCATGTCGCGATCGGCACCAGCGCGATCGCGGTGGCTGCGAACGCCGCGATCAACCTGTCCAACCATGCGCGCGGCGGCACCGTGATCTGGTCCTGCGCGCTGATCTTCGCCGCCGCCGGCATGGCCGGCGCCTTCGGCGGCTCGATTCTCGGCAAGATGATGGACGGCCAAAAACTGCTGGCGCTGTTCGCGCTGGTCATGATCGTCATCGCGCTCCTGATGCTGAAGACGCGTTCGCGCATCGGCCTGCCTGACGTCAAGGTCTCGATGTCGAACATGCCGGCCACCGTCGGCCTCGGCCTCGCGACCGGGACCATGTCCGGATTCTTCGGCATCGGCGGCGGCTTCCTGATCGTGCCGGCCCTGATGCTGGCGACCGGCATGCCGATCATGAACGCGGTGAGTTCGTCGCTGGTCGCGGTCACCGCATTCGGCCTGACCACGGCTGCCAGCTATGCCTGGTCCGGGCTGGTGTCGTGGGCATTGGCCGGGCTGTTCATTGCGGGCGGCATCGCCGGCGGATTGGCCGGCACGCGTTCGGCGCGGCACCTCGCCGAGCGCCGCGGCGCGCTCAATATCGTGTTCGCCGTGGTCATTATTGCGGTGGCGCTCTATATGCTGGCGCGTAACATATCCTTATCTCCGGCGTAGACGGGGGATGCAGCCCTTCGCGAGACCCACATGAAGCGATCGAACAATCCGGCCGGGACCAACCCGGGATGCACACGACGCAAGGCGCTCGGCCTGTTTGGCAGCGGTGCCGCGCTGCTCGGCGCCGGCGCGGCGCAGCGATCGGCGTTCGCGCAAGGCAGCGACGACGTGCTGACCGAGGCGCTGGTGTTGCGCGACCCTGATGTGCCCGCCACCGGCAATCCCGATGGCGACGTCAACATTGTCGAATGGTTCGACTACAATTGCCCGTATTGCCGCAAGATCGCGCCTGAGATCCAGCAGGTGGTGCAGGACGACGGCAAGGTTCGCCTGGTGCTGAAGGACTGGCCGATCCTCGGCGAGGTTTCGAAATTCGGCGCGCGGATGGCGCTGGCGGCGAAGTATCAGGACAAGTACATGGCCGCGCATGAGGCGATGATCGGCGTCAGCTCGAAATTGACCGAACCGCGCATCCGCGAATTGCTGGCCGGCGCCGGCATCGACATGGATCGCCTCAACCGCGACGCCACCACCAATGCCAAGGCGATCGACACCATCCTCGCCCGCAACCACGATCAGGCGGTGGCCTTCGGATTCAAGGGAACGCCGTCGTTCATCGTCGGCAAGTTCCGCGTGCCGGGAATCCTGACCATGGCGCAGTTCGAGATGGTGATTGCGGACGCGCGCAAGGCGAAGAAGGCCAATTAGTGATCAGAAAAAACGCCGTCGTGAATGACGACGGCGTGAATCCTATCGCTCCTATCGCCCGAATTACTTCGACGAAATCTTGACCCATTCCTCATGGGTGCGCGTCTTCAGCGTCTTCCAGTCGGCTGCCGCCACATCCCAGTTGACGATGGTGCGGTTGGCTTGCGCGACCTGGCCGCTCGCGACGCTCGACGTCTGCATGGAATCGTAGACATAGACGCCGCCAACCAGCAGCAGCGCACCCAAAATCATTCCGACAAACGTCTGCATGGCAATTCCTCCGTTGCGGCTGATAACGCCGTGCCCGGCGGATGGTTCCGCGGCCTACGAACGCACCTTGGCAGGCGCGGGACGGGGGGCGGTTGCGGAAGGGACGGCCGTCGACGTCGCCAGATTGAGCGATTTCAATTCATCCGGCTTGAACACGAAGAGCTTGTCATGCGGCGTCTCCATGGCGTGCACCCAGACCTGCAGGTTGACGCCCATGTCGCCGAGATAGCGCTGGCATCGCGCGGAGATATTTTGCGCCACGTTCATCTCGTCGCGCGGCAGGCCGCTTGCCTGGCCGGCCGCCGCCACCTGATGCACGCCGATGATCGCCTTGTCGCCGACCCGGCGCTCCACGCCGGCGGCGAACACCAGCGGGCACGATGACGCGCAGTATTTCCCAGGTTCGATCTCGGTCGCGAAATTCTTGTCGCGAATGAGTCGTCCCATCGCCAGTGCGTCGGCCACCGATCCGCCCGGCGAGTTCAGCGCAACCGTCTTGATATAGTCGCCACGCTTGTCGATTTCGGCGGCGAACGCTTCGGAAACCCCCGGCGTGATGGTGCCGGTCGCCATCAGTTTGCCGCCGCCGACCAATTCGAACGTCATAGGCTTGGCCATCGCGCCATCTGCTAGCGGCCGGGGCGTCAGGCGTTTGCCGCCATCGGGCGTGAGCGGCGTCAGGATCGACGGCACGATGTCGGGGAGGTCAAGCGAAGGTGTCTCGTGCCTTACTTCGGCTGCTGAATCCGGAGTGTCTATCCAGCCGTTCATGCCGGCGAGATCGGCTGCGAGCACGACGATGGTGATGGTGACGACGCTGCGAAAGATCCAGCGCAGGATCGCTTCGTCGGGATTGGCCGCAAGGAAGGCATGAATGCGCTGTTGAATCGTCGCGGACGGCTGCATGGCGAGACCTATCTCTTGCAAGACCTATTTAGTGTGCCGCGCCGACGATAGCGGCGTAACGTTTTCATCGACGGCTGCGTCGGAGCTGGCCGCCGCAGTGGGTCGGTCAGAATCGGCTTCGACAGCATCGGGCCGCGCCACGCGCCGCGCTTCCTCGACCTCGCGGGCCATCTGCAATGCGGCGACCAGTTCGCCCGCCGTCATGCCGGAGGCGCTGAAGGCCGGCATCCCCTCGCGCCGGATCGCGGCATGCACCACGCACAGGATCAGCACCAGCACTGCCGGCATCAGGTCGATCGAGATCGCGCCCGCCCAGCTCGGAATGAAATCGCTGGCGTAGCGAAGCACGGCTTCGGCGGGCGACATGGTCTGGAACCGAACCGGGGCAATGCCAGGATCTTATCGGCGGCCTCGGCGAGCGAAGCTGCCTGCGTGGCGATCGAGCTCTCGACCTTGCCGACCACGGCCGTCTGCCGGTCCGCAAGATCGGCAGTGCGGCCGCCGGCGGCCGGCGCGATGAAGCCAGATGACAGGGACGTCGCCGCGCGCTTGACGGCGGGCGCCACCGACGTCTGCTGCAGGTTGGTGATCACGCCGCTGAGCGCCAGCGACTCGGTGGCGAAAGCGTCGCTGCGCGTCGAAATCGGCCCGCGGTCGGAAATCAACTCGCGCATCTTCGCCAGATGCTTGCCGCCCTGTTCGAACAAGGCCGAAACGCGCTTGCCCGAGGCCTGGACCTCCTGACCGAGGCTGTCGAGCTGCCCGGACATCTAGGTCAGGAGTTGTACGACGGTGCCGGAGCCCGCGGTGCCGGTGAGCGAACCGGCGCGCTCGGCGTCGGCCAGTCTGGAAAATCGCGATGAGGCGAGCTGGATATCCGGCAGCAGCCCTTGCGCTGCGATGGCGTTGCTGTTGGCGGTATCGAGGTCGCGGGTATAGTTCTGCACGGTGATGGCGAGATGCTGCTGAATGGCGGCGGCGCCCGCCAGCGCCGAGGCGTTGAGCCAGGACGACATCGCCACGATCATCAGGGAGCCCAGCAGCATGCAGCCGAACATCAGGGCGCGACCGGTGCGGTCGACCACATGCGGCATGAACTGCATGAGGAATATCCAGAAGGCGTAGATGCCCACCGACACCGCAACTGAATAGATCACGGCGGCGAAGAAAACCGTGGTCGGGCTGCCGTTGAGCAATTCGCGGACGCCGAGATAGGTGTAGACGCCGGCCGCAAGCGCCAGGATCGCGGTGGTCAGTTTCAGCGTGACTTCGAGGCGCGCGACGCCCTTCGAGAGCAGCAGCGCATTGGAGGCGCGCGCCGTGGCCGCCGGAGCGGCAAGGCCGTTGGTCGTGGGCATGACGTATCCTGTCCCGGTTCAACGAACCGTTCTGATCAACGCCCCCACGTTGCTTGCTAAGTCGTTCAACTCATAGAGATAAATTCCGACGAGATTGTGTCGAATGGCGTCGACGGTCAGGCTTCGCCGCCCAGCCAAGTCAGGATCTCCGCGTTCATCTCGCGCGGATAGGTATGGCTGAGATCGTCGAGTTCGCGATAGGTGACCTTGGCACCCGCGGCCGACAGCGCCTGGCTGGTCTGCCGCGCCACCTGCACCGGGAACATCCAGTCGAGCCGGCCATGCACGATATGAACGGGCAGGCCGCGCAGCCTGTCGGCGTCGGCCATTTCCGCCATCAGCGGATGGAACGTCGCCGCGACCGGCGCGAGATGGGTAAAAGGCGAGGCGCGATCGAAACCCGTCACATAGCAGAACGTGCCGCCGTCGCTCATTCCGGTCAGCAGCATCCGCTCCGCATCGATGTTCCATCGCAAGCGCACGGATTCCAGGATGCGCATCAGGTTCGGCGTATCGGTGTCCTCGCCCATCAGCGCCCAGGTGCTGCTGTTGGCGGTTGGCGCGATCACGATCGCGCCGCGGCTGCGCGCGTCGCGCAGCCAGCTCCACAGGAAGCCGCGGCCATTGCCGCTGCCGCCGTGCAGCGCCATCACCAGCGGCCAGGCGCGGTCGGGCGTGTAATATTCCGGCACATACAGCGAGAAGCCGCCGCGGCTGCCGGGCTCGTTCTGATTGTGGAAGACACCGGTGTTTTCATTGGCCGGCGCCGCCAGCCGCGCCGCGAGATCGGCGTCGCCGCGCATTGCAGGGTCGACAAAGAACTGGTTGACCGGCGGCAATCTTGCCGACAGCGCATAGAGCGCTTCCTGCGCGCGCGGAGCGTGACGCAGCGCGCGAAACAGGCTGACGAAATCGCCATGGCCGCTTTGCACGACGCGCAAGGCTTCGAACGCAGCGAGCGCGGCATCGCTTGCCGTTTCGAGCGGAATCTTGATGTCGGCGAAATCCGCGGGCCATTGCTCGAGCCGCGGCCGAATCGCGCGCAGCGCATCGTCCGGCTTGCCGGCCGCTTCCATCACGCGGTCGAAATCCGGCGGATTGAGGTAGCGCGCGACGAAGCCCAGGGCTTCCAGCGATTGCAACAGCGGCGGCAGCACGGCCACGATGTCGTCCACCACGGCCTCACTCATTACGCATTCCCTATCCTAGAGCGGTTTCCAGCGAAGCATGTCCTCGGACTTGATCCGGGGACGGGGACGGGTTCGCGTCAAGAAAACGCGTCGAATCAGAAATCTGGAGCTCCGTTCCGATTTCATCGGGATGGGACTCTAGTGTAACCGCGGCGCCTTCAACAGCTTGGCGCGGTCGGTCGAACTCAGCACCACGTCGAATGTGACGCCCTCGTGGTAGACGGTGAGCGGCACATCGACGCCGGCGGCGCCGAGCGACCAGAGCTTTCGGTAGAAGCCGGTCTGGCCGGTGATCTTGTCGCCGTTGACGGCGAGGATGACGTCACCGGTCTTCAGTTCGGCGCGCGCTGCCGGTCCCTTGCTGGCGATGCCGACCACCACGACGCGGTTGTCGATTTCGGTGGTGTACATGCCGAGCCACGGCCGCGCCGGCTTGTTGACGCGGCCGAATTTCCTGATGTCGTCGAGCACCGGCTTCAGCAGATCGATCGGCACGATCATGTTGACGTGCTCGGCCTTGCCCTCGCGCTCGCGTTCGAGCTGCAGCGAGCCGATGCCGATCAGTTCGCCGCGGCCCGAGATCAGCCCGGTGCCGCCCCAATTGGGATGCGCGGGATGGGTGAAGATCGCCTCGTCCAGCAGATATTCCCAGTAGCCGGCGAATTCCTGCTTGGCCGCGATCTGGCTGGCGACCGAACGGGTGCGCCCGCCGGCGCCGCCAACCACCACGCGGTCGCCAATTTGCGCAGCCGCAGAAGAGCCGAGCGGCAGCGGCTCGAGATCGAGGTCGCCGAGCGCCTGCACCAGGCCGAAGCCGGATTCGAAATCGAAGCCGAGCGCGTGGCCTTCCACCACGCGGCCGTCACCGCGATGCAGCCACACTGCTTCGGCCTCGGTGATGAGATAGCCGATCGTCAATACCAGCCCGTCATCGATCAGCACGCCATTGCCGGCGCGTTCGGTGCCGAGCGTCTCCGCGCTGAAGGCGTCAGACGGGATGATCGAATGCAGCCCGACCACCGACGACAAGGCTTTGTCGAGGTCGAACGCGTAGTCGCCCGGACGCGGCTGGTTTGCGGGCGGCACTCTCCACTCGGTCAAAGAGGGCATGGATGGTCTCCTGGCGAGCCAGCGCGCTTTAAGGTGAGGAGCGCGCGGGGAATACATGACAATCTATGCTGCAAACGGCCGTCTTGAAAGTGTCCCCCAAAATGGGCCGTCACGCGACTCATAAGAGGGCAGATTCACAAATGTTCCGTGGGCCATTGCGGATCATTCCGCGTTCGCCCGCGCCCGGGCCGGTACGATCCGGAAGTCGCGGCTCCGCTGCAGCCAGGCTGCGCGCTCGTCTCGCAGCAGTGTCCGGCGGACCTTGCCGGAATCGTCACGCAGGCCGACGGTGACGGCCTCGAAGCTTTCCGGATGCTTGTAGCGACTGAGCCGGTCGGCCAGGAACGCGGCCATGCCGTCGGCAACCGCTTGCGCATCCGTGCTGTCGTCGAGTTCGAGGATGGCGTGCACACGCTGCCCGAATTCCGGATCGGGCAGGCCGACGACGACGCAGGAGCGCACTTCGGGATGTTCCGTCACCGCAGCCTCGACTTCCGCAGGATAGATGTTCGCACCGCCGCGCAGGATCATGTCGGCAAGGCGGTCGCCGAGATAGAGATAACCTTCGGCATCGAGCCGGCCGATGTCGCCGAGCGATTCCCAGCCGTCCGCGCGACGCTTCGGGTCGGCGCCGAGATAATGATAGGTGGAGCCGGCGCCGTCATTGGGCAGGAAATAAATTTCGCCGGTCTCGCCGGTGGCGACCTCGTTGCCGTCTTCGCCGATGATGCGCAGGCGCGCGGTCTCGCTGATCTTGCCGACCGAGCCGCGATGTTCGAGCCATTCAACACCCGATATGATCGTGGCGCCCTGTGCTTCGGTGCCGCCATAGAGCTCGTAGATGCGCTCGGGCCCCAGCCACTCGATCCATTTTTCCTTCAGCCATGGCGGCATGGGAGCTGCCATGTGAAACACGATCTGCAGGCTCGACAGGTCGTAGCGGTTGCGCACCTCGTCGGGCAGCGCCCAGATCCGGTGCATCATGGTGGGCACGAAATTGACCCACTGAACCCGGCTGGCCTCGATCAGGCGCAAGCATTCCTCGGCGTCGAATTTGACAAGGCCGGTGACGCGTCCGCCATTGAACAGCGCAGTGTGCGAAACGATGAAGGGGGCGTTGTGGTAGAGCGGGCCGGGGTTGAGCAGGGAAGCGCCGAGTGGCATGCCGAGCGCCGCCGGTCCGGCGGTATCGACCACGGCGGGCTTGTGATCGAGGATCACTTTCGGCCGACCGGTCGAGCCGCCGCTGGTCATCGCCTTCCAGTAGCGCGCCACCGGGTTGTTGATTGGTTCGTCGGAAACGCCGTCCGGCACGAAATCGGCCGGCAGTGAATTCGGCGCATTCCAGTCGGGCTGGCCGCCGACCACCAGAGACGGCTTGAGGATGTCGAGCACGGCTGCAGCCTCACCGCGCGGCAATCGCCAGGTCAGCGATGTGGGCGTCGCGCCGCACTTCCACACCGCAAAGGTGGTTTCGAAAAACACGTTGCTGTTGGGCAGCCCGATCGCGACGAAATCGCCGGGCTTGACGCCCTTGGCGGCGAAGGCGCGCGCGCGGCGGTTGGCGTTGCGTTCGAGTTGCTCCCAGGTGAGCGTGTCGTCAGCATGGCTGATGGCGATCGTATCGCTCGGCTTGCGTTCGGCATACCAGCGCGGCACGTCGGCAATAGGGATGAGCATGGGGTGTTTCCGTTGGGGCGTTGATGCCGCTCTTGTGCTTCTGATGAGGCGGTTCACCGCCATCGGCACTTCACCAACGAGAGCCGGGGTGAGTCAAGGCAGGATAAGCGGCAGAGCGACTGCTCTCTGACAGACAGGAAACGCTTGCGTCAGTTCATTCACCAGGACGTCGGACTGCCCCAATTTAGAATGCGTTGCTTTGATTCGTCGATGAAGCGAGGTCGGCTGAGGTAGCGCGTGAGGCGACCCTCGCTGCCCCAGCCGCGCTTCCTCGCGAGAGGCTCCAGGGCGCGGACGATCAAGCCGAGTGCGAGCAGCGTCAGCAACACATAGCACAGATAGTCGCCGATGGCAGCGCATAGCAAAATGCCGACGCAGAAACCGAGAGCGTTGAGCAGAAATCTGGAAAGTCGCCCGCTTGGCCGCATGACCGCGATCCCTTCGTAAGGGCATCTAGCGATTGCTTGCCAAGAGCCAACCCGGGCTCGCCATCAAGGTAAATTTCGCATTGACGGAGCCCACGAGAAAATCCGCGCGCGACTCTTACGGATCGAGTTCCGTATCCCAGTATAAATAATCCAGCCAGCTATCGTGCAGATAGTTCGGCGGAAACAGTCGCCCGTTCCGATGCAGCTGATGCACCGTCGGCGCGAACGGGTGTTGCCTCGGAAACATCCGCGCCTGCTGCGGCGTCAGATTGCCCTTGCGCAGATTGCACGGCGAGCAGGCCGCGACGACATTTTCCCAGGTGGTCTGGCCGCCCTTGCTGCGCGGGATGATGTGATCGAAGGTGAGGTCGTCATGCGCGTGGCAGTACTGGCAGACGAAGCGGTCGCGCAGGAAGACGTTGAACCGGGTGAAGGCGGGATGCGTGGTCGGCTTGACGAACGACTTCAGCGACACCACGCTCGGAAGCTGGATCTCGAAGCTCGGGCTGTGCACCGCGCGGTCGTAATGCTCGACAATATTGACGCGATCGAGAAACACCGCCTTGATCGCGTCCTGCCACGACCAGAGAGACAGCGGGTAATAACTCAGCGGCCGGAAATCCGCGTTCAGCACCAGTACCGGCCAACCGCCTTGCGAGACATGTGCGTTCAAGTAACGCTCCTGACCCCCATGTTAGCTGCGAAGCAGCATGCGCCCTGCATACTACAGGCAGCGTGACGGGATTGTGAAGAGCGTTCCGGGGCTTATCCGCCGCTGCCACCGTTCCGCCCGTATTTGCATCGTGGCCGCGAAGACCGCTAAATCGGACGGACAGGCGTCGTTCGGCCGCAGGCGGACCTCAAAAATGGGCACCCCTTCACGTTATCTTGAGGCTCCGCGCCGGTTACGGGCGTTCGTTCGCGCCCATGAAACGAGCCTGGTGGTCCTGGCGGCGATGATCGGAACCATCGGCGGCCTGGTGGTGCTGGCGATGAGCGTGGCGGTGGCGGCTCTGCACGCGCTGCTGTTCAACATCAGCATCACGGAGCGGCTTTCCAGCCAGCCAGGTGTCGAGACGCTGCGGGCCGTGCTGGTTCCAAGCCTCGGCGGCTTGCTGCTGGGCGTGGCCCTGCTGCTATTGCTGCGCTGGCGGCCCGCGCGCGAGATCGATCCGATCGAAGCCAATGCCTTGCATGGCGGGCGGATGTCGTTTCGCGGCAGCGTCATTGTGGCCCTGCAGACCACCTGGTCCAGCGGCGTCGGGGCGTCGGTCGGTCTTGAAGCGGGATATACCCAACTTGCGAGCGGCCTTGCCGCTTCGCTCGGCCGTGGATTTCACCTGCGCCGCGCCGATCAGCGCATGATGGTCGGCTGCGGAGCGGCCGCTGCGATCTCGGGCGCGTTCGGCGCCCCGCTCGCCGGCGCGTTCTATGCGTTCGAACTCGTGATCGGAGGCTATACGCCGGCGAGCCTCGCGCCGGTCGGCGTCGCCGCCGTGGCGGGTTATTTCGTCACCCATGGATTTGAGGCGCTATCGCTCGGCATCAGCGTCGGCCCGGTCGGCGACGTGGTCGGGCGCGATCTTGCCCTTGCCGCGCTGCTCGGGGGTCTGGCGGCGTTGTTTGGCATCTTCATCATGCGTGGCGTGGCCTTGTGCGAGATGGCGCTTGCGACGACCGGTCTCTGGTCGCCGCTGCGCCCGGCGCTCGGCGGCCTCGCGGTCGGTCTGCTCGCGCTGCTGACGCCGCAGGTGATGTCGTCCGGTCATGGCGCGCTGCATTTTTCCGGCCTCGTCTCGATGCCGTTGCAGATCATCGCCGGTGTCTTCGTTCTGAAGGCGATGGCCTCGATTATTTCGCTCGGGTCCGGCTTCCGAGGCGGATTGTTCTTCGCGACGCTGTTCATGGGCGCGCTCGGCGGCCGCCTGTTCGCCGACGGCGTCGATCTGGTCTGGCCGAATCTCGGCCTCGATTCGAATGTCTATGCGGTGATCGGCATGAGCGCGCTGTCGGCGTCGGTGATCGGCGGTCCCTTGACGATGTCATTCATCGCGCTGGAATCGACCGGCAATCTATGGCTGACGACGGCGGTGCTGGTTGCGGTCATCATCTCGACCATGATCACGCGGGAACTGTTCGGCTACTCCTTTGCCACCTGGCGATTTCACCTGCGGGGCGAGACCATCCGCAGCGCCGCCGATGTCGGCTGGATTCGAGATCTCACGGTCCAGCGCCTGATGCGGCCGGATGTCGCTACGGTCGATGCCGGTATCGGGATCGAGGACTTCCGGGTGAAATTTCCGCTGGGGTCGAAGACGCAGGTCGTCGCGATCGATGCCACGGGGCGTTATGTCGGGTTGGCGGTGGTCGCCGAAGCGCACGCACCGGATATCAATGCGGCGCGCGGCCTCATCGGCATCCTGCATCATCGGGAGGTCGTGCTGAATCCGGCCATGAACATTCAGGAAGCCATCGCCGTCTTTGACGCCGCCGAAGCGGAATCGCTGGCGGTCGTCGAAACCGATGGCGAGCACCGGCCGGTCGGGATTCTCACCGAAGCCCATGCCATGCGGCGCTACGCGGAAGAATCCGACAAGCGCAGGCGGGAGGCGATCGGCGAGGTTTGAGCGCTGGTGTTCACGGTTTGGCGGCGCTGGTCATGAGCTTCAGGCCCAAGCCGAACATGACGGCGCCGGCCGCCCGATCAACCCAGGACTTGTACGACAGGTAAGCCCGTTGCGGTCCTGGCGACGAGAAGAGAAAGGCGACCAGCGCATACCAGGCAGACTCAACAAGGAACACGGCTGCAAGCAGCGCGGCGGCAAACCCCAGTGAGAAGGATACGGGGAGAAAAGCGGCGAACACGCTTGCATAGACGATCGCTGTCTTTGGGTTGCTGACCTGTGTCGTGACGCCCAGCCAGAACGCGCCGAACGGCCGACGGCTGTCCTGGCCGCCGGCCCCGACGACCGCGAGGGGCCGCTGCGCAGATCTGAATATGAGAAAGCCCAGGTAGCAAAGGTACAGGCCTCCCAGAACCCTGAGCCCTGCATAGAGCGCGGGCACAGCCAGCAGGACGCTCTGTAGCCCGAGCAGCGCCGCCGCGCCGAAGATGGCGCCCCCTGCACCCATGCCCAGCGCTGTGGCAAGCGCCCTGATCCTGCTTGATGCGACAGCCACGCGGGCCACCATCACGAAGCTGGGCCCGGGGCTGATCACCCCAACGCTGAGCGCGGCGACGATGCTGGCGAGCGTTGCAAGTTCTTGCATTGTCTAATCCTCCGGGGCGGCTTGCACGGCTTGACTGTAACGGGCTGGACTATTCGGTGTGTGGCGGAGCTTCGACCGCCCAATTCGGATCGGCGCCGAAGGGATGATCCATAAAAAACACCCAGGTGCCGTCGGGCAGCCGGCGGTGAACCTCCATGCCGTGGTGATGCACCTTGGTCGGCTTGCCGTCTTCGCCGGTGCCCTTGATCAGCCATTGCGACCGCGTCATCGCGAAGTCGCCGGAGACTGTCGTGTGGTGGGTCACGACATCCATGTGCGGCTTCAATCCGACATAGGCGGCCATCGTCTTGCGGATGCCGTCTGCGCCGCGCGCAATGCTGTTGCCGCCATGGACTTCGTCGACCTGAACGATCGAGGCGTCGGGGTGGTACATCGTCGCCGCCGCGTCAACGTCCTGCGCATTGAACGCGCGTGCCAGCCAGAGATTGCAAAGTTCGGGGGACGGAGCTCCCATGGCTCAACTCCCATGTTCAGGGTTGATCGATCAGCGAACTGACGCAGCGACCTCATCGGTGCAAAGCTGCACAGGCGTCATAATGTGTTCCCACATCTCGCTTTCTCGTTGCACTGACAGGTAACGTCTGGCGGCACGGAAAGCACGTTGGAATTGCGCCAGCGTCACTTGCGAAACTGCAAGGGGCGCCTAGCTGTGCAGCCATGGAGGATTGGAACGAGCCCCAACTCGTGTTGGCGGTGCATCGGGCAAGCAGTCTCACCGGCGCCGCCAAAGCGCTGGATATCGACCATTCGACCGCGTTCCGGCGCCTGAATGCGCTGGAAACCCGGCTCGGTGTTCGCCTGTTTGAACGGCTTCCCGGCGGAGCGTATCAGGCGACGCCGGCGGGCGAGCGGATGGCGGCCGCGGCGGAGCGCATGGAAGATGAGGCGCTCGCCCTCGATCGCGACATTGCCGGCCGCGATCATCGTCTCTCCGGCCGCTTG
Source organism: Bradyrhizobium sp. SRL28 (assembly GCF_018596315.1). Classification (GTDB taxonomy): domain Bacteria; phylum Pseudomonadota; class Alphaproteobacteria; order Rhizobiales; family Xanthobacteraceae; genus Bradyrhizobium. The sequence goes on from NZ_JAHEAG010000049.1 coordinate 32,257, forward strand.
CGCGTCACCTCCTCGGAGACGCTCGCGTATCGAAAGCTGACCAGCCACCTTGCAAGGTTCCGGCAAACCCATCCCGGCATCGTCGTCGAGCTCGTGATCGACAACCGCGTCCTCAGCCTCTCGCGCCGCGAGGCTGATATCGCGCTTCGCCCGATGCGGCCGAAGGAGGGTGATCTCTGGGGCCGCAAGCTCGCCGATGTCGCCTGGGCCGTCTATGGCGCTATCAGCTATCTCGAAGAGAGCGGCGGGGCCGTTTCATCCCCGGAAGATCTCGGCCGCCACGCGCTGATCGGATGGGAGGACACGGCTGCCGGCATCATGGCCGCGGAATGGCTGAATCGAACGGTGCCGGGTGACGCCTTCGTTTATCGGACCAACAGCCTCGTCAATCAGTTCATCGCCGCGAAGGCCGGCATCGGCCTTGCGCTGCTTCCCTGCTATCTCGGCGACGAAGATTCCGATCTCGCCCGCGCGCTGCCTGGTCCGGTGCCGGACCTGGCTGGTGAACTCTGGATCGTGACCCACGCTGACCTCAAACGTACCGCGCGGGTCCGCGCCTTCTTCGATGTCGTTGGAGAGGGCCTTGCCCGCGAGCACAGGCTGTTCGACGGGCGGGGCTGATGGTGCCAGCCTTAGATCTTCTCCAGCTTCTGCAGGCAACGGCTCACCCGAACCTCCGGCGGCATCGGCGTATCCGGAAAGCTGGTCTTCCAGTCGGTGACGCCGACTTCGCCGATATAGATGTCGCCCCTCGAATCCATCGCGATGCCGTGGGGAGCGAGGAATTTGCCGGCCTCCAGCCCCGGGCCGTTCTCGCCGCCGAGGCGGGCGATCCGTTTGCCTTTTGAATCGACGATCGAGAGCCGCGGGCCGAGATTGGGCACCTTGCGATTGACCGCCATGCCGGGCCCGAGTTCGCCGACGATGAAATTCGGCTGCTTGCCGCCGCAGCAACACAGTGCGCAGGGCCGGTGCAGAAAGTTCCACTGCGTCTCGTATTTGCCGTTGCCGTCGAACACCTGCACGCGGTGGTTCTCGCGATCGGCGACATAGACCCAGCCGTCGGAATCGGTCGCGATGTTGTGGACGATGTTGAACTGGCCGGGATCGGTGCCGGGCTCGCCCCAGGTCTTCAGCAGCTTTCCGTCAGGCGAATATTTGTGGACGCAGGCATTGCCGTAGCCGTCGGAGACGTAGATCTCGCCCTTCGGCGACAGCGCCGTATGGGTGCAGCGGTGGAACGGCTCGCCGCTCATGAACGGCGCGGGCTTGTTCGGGATGCCGATCGTCAGCAGCACCTTGCCGTCGGTCGAGCACTTGCGCACGGTATGGTCACCGTCATCGGTGCAATAGAGATTGTCGTCGGCGTCGATATGCAGGCCGTGGGCGCGGTTGAACAGGCCTTCGCCCCAGCTGGTGATGAAGTTACCCTCGCGATCCAGCACCACCATCGGATGGTCGCCGCGGTTGAAGACGTAAATGCGGTCCTTGCTGTCGACCGCGACGGAAGCGGCGTCGGTCAGGCTCCATCCGTCAGGCAGTTTTGCAAAATTCTCCACCACGCGGTAACGATGCTCGCCCGAGCCGAGAATGGCCGACATGCGTTTCTCCCCATCTGATATTTGTTGGCGGGAGTGTTGCAGAGACCTGTCCGAAGCACGAGGGGGATTTGCGCATGGCACGTTTCTTCCAGACTAGACTAGGCGTGTACTCACAAACGGCCGGATGAGACGTCCGCTTCCGGGAGCGCAGCGGACCAATTGTGCTCAAGGTGAGTTCTTCGGATTTTGCCCCGTTGCAGACCTCGGCAATCCGCTTCTGCGCGTCGCCGCGCGGCAGCGGTCGCCTCGGTATTCGACAAGACGCGAAGAACTCAATGTTGCGAGATATTCAGCGCTCCGTACGTCAGATTGCGCATCGCCGTGAAATAATCGCTGACCTTTTCTGGTGCGACCTGGATCATCTGTACAGCGATCACCTTCTGCGCCGGATCAACCCAGAACTGCGTCCCCCAAACTCCACTCCAGCCAAAACTGCCGGCTGACCCGCCGCTGGAGCGAATGGCAAAGCCGAGGCCAAACGTTGTCCCATGGCCTGGGCCGACACTGCGGCCCACAAAGCTAACATCGTATGGTAGCGCGTTGGCGGTCATCAGCTTCACTGTCTCAGGTGCGAGTATCCTAACTCCGTCGAGCTCACCCCCATTGAGCAACATTTGGCAGAAGCGCAAGTAGTCGAGAGCCGTCGAGGCAAGTCCGCCGCCACCTGAAAGGAGCTTGCGCGGCTTTGTGATGTCAAATTGAGGAGGCCGCGTCGTTGGTGCCTCGACCACGCGGCCGAGGTTTTCGCTCGGTACGTAGAAGCCGGTGTCAACCATCCCGAGGGGCTTGAAAATGCGGCTCTGCAGGAATTGATCCAACTCCTGGCCGGAAGCAACTTCGACAATCCTCGCCAGAACATCTACGCCCCAGCTGTATTCCCAGACCTCACTCGGTTGGTGTGCCAGCGGCAAGATCGAAAGACTTGTCACAAACTCGGCGAGGGAATTGTCCGGCTTGAAAGCGGCCTTAGCGTAGAGCCTGTTGATCGGCTCATCTACAAATTGCGGCGGATAGACCAAGCCGGAAGTATGACGAAGCAGGTCGCGCACGGTCATTGGTCGCTTCGGCGGTTCTAGCGCAATGTCGATCTTCCCTGACGCCGGGTTAGGCTTCGCGGTCGCGACTTGCATGGTCTTCAGCTCGGGCAGGTATTTCGCGACCGGCGCATCGAGATCGAGCTTGCCGTCGTCTACCAGCATCATGGCTGCAACACTGGTGATCGGCTTGGTCATCGACGCGATCCAGAAGATCGAGTCGGTCGTCATGGGAATGGTCTTGGCTCGATCTTGGAAGCCAATGGGTTGAAGATAAGCAAGCTTGCCCTCTTTAGCTATGGCGATGACTGCACCCGACAGGTCCTTGCCCGAAGGGTCGACCGCATCAATCCGTTTCTTGTACCAAGAAGTAATCTGCGAAAATCCCCCTATCGAAGGGTTCTTGATAGCAGGATAGATAGCTGTCGAGAGCGCGACAGTCATAAGAACACATCCGATTGCACTGAAGAATGCCAGGGCCTTTATCAGTGAGTGTTGCATATGCGTCATGGCGTGCTTCCGCGAAGATAAAGCGGCTCGCTCTGCGTGCGCTTGTGGCACATTCAGCATATCGATTTGAATGAGGTTTGCTACTGCCGTTACGGTGCGCAATGTCGCTTATTGG
>NZ_JAHEAG010000005.1 GCF_018596315.1 Bradyrhizobium sp. SRL28
CAAGAACCTGATCAACGTGCTGCAGACCGGCTCGGGCAACCTGACACTGGCCGACACCAACGAGGAAGCGGCGAACAGCCAGGCGCTGTCGACCCGCCAGTCGATTGCGGTGTCCGCACTGGCGCTGGCCAACCAGAGCCAGCAGAGCGTGCTGCAACTCCTGCGCTAAGCGGGACGGCAACGTCAACGATCAAGGCGGCGGGGAACACCCCGCCGCCTTTCTTTTTGGGTCCGAAACTTTTTCCAGTTTGAGAAGAAGAAAACTTCGGCATGAAGAAAAGCACCGAAGCGGAGAATTTGGGCCTCGATCTTAATTCCATCAGAACCGATGGCCGGCATGCTGACGCAAATATGGATTTTTTGCCGGACTGCCGACACAATCGGTAACTCTTGCTAACCATATTTAAAGGCGCAACCTGTATGAAAGTTGGGCAGTTTTTCTGAAGTCCCGCGGTCCTGCAAAACCGCTTCCCCATCGAGGTTCGTGAATGTCTAATGCAGCCCAGGCCTACGCGCGTACATCGCAAACGACGACGTCCCCCCGTGAAATCGAAGCGCAGGCGCTGCTGAAGGCCGCACGGCAACTCCAGGAAGTCCAGTCCAACTGGAACGGTCCCGACACGGCCATGCACAATGCGTTGCTCTTCAATCGCAGGCTTTGGTCGATTTTCATGAGCGCCGTGGAGACCAACGACAATCCTCAACCGATCGAAGTCCGTCAGAACATCGCCAATATCGGCGTGTTCGTGATGAAGCAGACCGTCGACATGCAGATGAACCCGGATCCGGCCAAGCTGAAGTCGTTGATCGAAATCAACTGCAACCTCGCTGCCGGCCTTTCAGGCCGCGGCTGATTCGATTGAGTGTGCCGCTATGGCTGACCTCTGGAACATCATATCGGCCAACTACAAGACGGTGGGATTGACCGTCCCGTCCAAGACGCCGTACGTGGCGGTCGATCCCAATCTCTATGAAGGCAGCTGGACTGGAAAATACGCCGATCAGAAGACGTTCAAGATCACGGTCTCGAACGTCACGGGCTTCCGCGCCAAGGTGCAATACCAGAGCGGCGGCACCAACAAATATCAGGAAGTGCTGATCAAAGACAATACGTTCCGGATCGGCGACACCAAGTTCGCGCTCGCGGGTAACGATAAGGCGCTGATCAAGAACGTCGTCACCGATCCGTCGAGCGGCCAGACCTATCTCGACCAGGCCTATGCATCACGCTCGAGCTAGCGTCAGCCGTTACGCGTCCTATGCCTGGCGGTCGGTTGCGCGGAGCCGCGTGGGCGCGTCCTTGGTCAGGTCGAGCGTGTGGAAATAAGCCCGCCGGCGCAGCACGGCTTCCTCGGGAAACTGCTTCACCACCTGGCTCGTCCTGGTATCGATGACCTGATAGACGACGGCGCGGGCGTCGCGATCGATCACCACCTGGTTCGACACCGAAGCATTCGAAATGGAGACGCGAACCGCGGCGGAATCGGTGCTGGCGCGCGCGCTTGAATCCACCGCCGCGACGCTCTGGCTCGCCGGCAGTTCGGTCGCGACCGCATGATGTGCCGCCTCGCTCACGTGCTGAACGATCGGCGCGGCAACCGGTGCCCCCACCGGTTTGATGTTGAAATCTGTACTCATGGCAGCCTCCAGGCTTGCGCGAGTCAAATCCCAACCCCTCGTCGGTTGCAATATAGCCCCCTACATCTCAACGCGATGTTAGGGAACACGCTCAATTCCGCGCTGACGCGGACGTGCAAACTTAGTGAAAATTGTAGAGATCCAAAGACCGCAGTCGCTTACAGCGAACGGCTGACCGAGAGCGGGGTGATGTTGCGCGGTCCCGGCACGGCGCGTTGTCCCGAAGCCGTATAGGTGTTCGGAATGTTCTTGCGCTGGATCTCGGCGTTGACGCCGCGCACGATGCCTTCGGACACCGCGTGCGCGGTCGCAAGGACGGTGAGGTTGATCTGCAGCATCGCGCGGAAAGTGTCGTGGTGGCGGCGCAGCGTGGTCAGCAATTCCGGCGACACCTGCGCCAGATATTTTTGTGCATTCTTCAGATTCTCGACCGCGACCATGTAGCGGCGCGACAGCTCGCCCTTCTGAGCTTCCAGCCGCATCGCCTCGCGCACATTGCCGGCGCGAACCAGTTCGGTTTCGCGTTCGATGACGCCGAGCAGGCCGCTCATCACGTCCATCAGATCTTCCGCGAGCTTGCGCGCTTCGGCCGGCGTGGAGATCGCTCTTGCTGGTGCCGGCGCGGGGTTGGCCTGAGGACGCTGATTCATGTCGGGTTTCCTTTTGGATCAGCCGGCGCGGTTGGCTTGCTGCAGGATCAAGGTGCGGAAGACATCGTTGGAAATGCCGATGCCACCGGACTTGGCAAAGGATTTCGAATATTCGTCCGTCAGCATCGAGCGCCAGGCGCCGGTGCCGGTGGTGTCGCCGAACGGCCCTTCGCCTTTGACACCGGTGGTCATCTGCGAAAACATCGAGTTGAGGAACATCGCCTCGAAATCCTGGGCCTTGGCGCGCGTCTTTTTCTGCGCCTCTGGCGAAACCTTTTTTAGCGCGTCGGCGAGTTGCGGATCGTTGCGGCCGTTGATCAGCGAAGTCTTTTTCTTCGAATATGCGCCGATGCTATTGATAAGGCTCGTGTCCATTACATCACCTCGATGTCGGCCTGGATCGCGCCGGCGGCCTTGATCGCCTGCAGGATGCCGATCAGATCGCGTGGGCCGATGCCGAGGCCGTTGAGGCCGTCGACGAGCTGCTGCAGCGAGACGCCGTCCTTGACGACCGCGAATTTCTTGCCGTCTTCACTGACGCTGACCCCCGTCCGCGGCGTCACCACGGTGCGGCCGCGCGACAGCGGGTTGGGCTGGCTGACTTGCGGGCTTTCGGAGATCGTCACGGTGAGATTGCCTTGCGCCACCGCCACGGTGGCGACGCGGACGTCGCGGCCCATCACGATGATGCCGGAGCGTTCGTCGATGACGATCTTGGCGGCGAGATCCGGCTCGACCTGCAATTGCTCGATTTCGGTCAGGAAGGCGACGACGTTGCCCTTGAACTCGGCGGGGATCGCAAGCTGCACCGTGGAGGGATCGATCGGCTCGGCGGTCTTGACGCCGAGGAAATCGTTGACGGCCGCCGCGATGCGTTTGGCGGTGGTGAAGTCGGCGTTGCGCAGCGCCAGCCGGACATTGGGCAGGCGATTGAGCGCGAACTCGATCTCGCGCTCAATGATGGCGCCGTTGGCGATGCGGCCGACGGTTGGCACGCCGCGGGTGATCTTGGCGGCTTCGCCTTCGGCCTGAAAGCCGGAGATCGCCAGCGAGCCCTGGGCGACCGCATAGACGTTGCCGTCGGCGCCGAGCAGGGGGGTGACGAGCAGGGTGCCGCCCTGCAGGTTCTTGGCGTCGCCGAGCGCAGACACCGTGACGTCCATCCGCGTGCCTTGGGTGCCGAACGCCGGCAGGTTGCCGGTGACCATGACGGCGGCGACGTTGCCGGTGCGGATGGTGGCGCCGCGGATGTTGACGCCCATGCGCTCGAGCATCGCCTGCAGCGATTGCTTGGTGAAGGGGATGTTGTTCAGCGTGTCGCCGGTGCCGTTGAGGCCGACCACGAGGCCGTAGCCGATCAACTGGTTTTGCCGCACGCCTTCGATGTTGGCGAGATCCTTGATCCGCGAGGTCGCGCCCGCGGACGAGGGCGATAGCCCCAGCACCAGCAGCGCGGCGCAGGCCACCCAAATCAGTCTTGCCGAACGGATGCCGGGCATCCTGTGCTCCCCTCGAGGTCTTCCACCGGACCGCTGACGCCACTCCCATGACGGCGGTCCGCCATTAACTATGCGAGGGTCATGCCATGTCGCGTTTCTGAGGCAATGCCTTGATATTGCGGAATGTTCGCCGGAGACATGATGCCGCGGCGGCTTCACCACGATGGGCGAAACTGCCGCACGTCGGCAGATTTTGCCGGGCTATTTACGCATCATTAACCATAAGGAGGCGAAGGTCCCTGTATTCTCACGCCGAGAGCACCACGATGCGCATCTACGGACCGAACGGCACCACGCTTGGATCGCCCGCGAGTAACACGCGGCGAACCAGTTCAAGCGGCTTCTCGCTGCCGGAAGCGCCGTCGACTCCCGAGGAGCCGCGCTCGGCTGCTGCACCCAGGGCCGCCGGCAACATCGATGCACTGCTCGCGCTGCAGGGCGTCGAGGATACGACCGAGCGCCGCAAGCGTTCGGTCGCGCGGGGCAGGGGCGCGCTCGATGTGCTCGACGAACTCAAGATCGGACTGCTCTCCGGCAATCTCGATGCTTCCACGATGAACCGGTTGCGTGATGCGGCTGCGAATCTGAAATCCTCCTCCGGCGATCCCGGCCTCGATGCGGTGCTGTCCGAGATTGAGCTGCGGGTTGAAGTCGAACTGGCGAAGGCCGGACGGTTCTAGATTTCAAATGTCGTTGCCTGGCTTGACCGGGCAGCCTGTATTCCAGAGACGCCCAGGCCTGACCGACAGGCCGCGGCGTACTGGATGCCCCGCCTGAAGCGGGGCATGACAGTGGTGGATGGCTTCACGCCGCCATGTCCTTGCGCGCCGCGTCGTAACGGCGCTGCGCGTTCAACACCTCTTTCAAATTCTTCTCCGCCCAGTCCCGCAACGGATCGACGGCGCCGGCGAGTGTCGTGCCGAGCGGTGTGATCGAATACTCCACCGTCACCGGCACGGTCGCGATCGCACGGCGCCTGATCAGTCCGTCGCGTTCGAGCGACTTGAGAACCTGGCTGAGCATCTTCTGCGAGATGCCTTCAATGGTGCGGCGTAACGCATTGAAACGCATCGGCTCGTCGCGCACGAGAAGCAGGATTAACACCGCCCATTTGTCGCCGACGCGATCGAGAATCTGGCGCGTCGGGCAATCGGCCGAATAGGCGTTCGGGGTTTTCGAATTGGCGGCTTTCACGGCGGTTACTCCGGCGTAATCAGGTGACCCACAAGTGCTCTCTTCACACTTACATCCCTTTCGCTATCTAGTCACTATTGGATACCGAATTCGCGTATCGCAAGGGAGACTTTCCATGAAAATCGCCGTCATCGGCGCATCCGGTAACGCCGGTTCGCGCATATCAGCCGAACTCGCCCGCCGCGGTCACAGTGTGACCGCCATCGCCCGCCATCCCGAAAAGATCGCAAGCGGAGCCAACGTCACGCCGACCAAGGGCGACGTGATGGATCAGGCCGGGCTTGCCCGGCTGCTGGCCGGCCACGACGCCGCGATCAGCTCGGTGCACTTTCTTGCCAGCGATCCGGTCAAGCTCACCGGCGCCGCCAAGGAATCGAAGGTCGGCCGCTACCTCGTCGTCGGTGGCGCCGGCAGCCTCGAAGTGGCCCCGGGCGTCCGCCTGGTGACCACCCCGGGCTTCCCCGTGGCATACAAGGCGGAAGCCGAGAAGGGGGCCGCTTTCCTCGACCTGCTTAGAGCTGAAACGGAACTCAATTGGACCTTCCTGTCGCCCTCGGCCCTGTTCACGGCCGGCGAGCGCACCGGCAAGTTCCGCCTCGGGACCGACCAGCTTTTGACCGCTTCCGACGGCAAAAGCTCGATTTCCTTCGAGGATTTCGCAGTTGCACTCGCCGACGAGGTCGAGCGGCCGGCCCATATCCGCCAGCGTTTCACGGTGGGGTATTAAGGCAACGGGTCGCCCCGATAGTTTTGCCTGTGCAAGGTCTTGGGGGCGGTACTCCCACGGGGACGGACGATATTGTCTGTCACAACCCGCCGCTATATAAGGCCGGCGCGGACGGACAATTTTCCGCCCCGCCTTGCACGTGAAGATGGGCTGACCTTGGAAAAGTTGAAGAATTATCGACCCTCCGAAAAAGAGCCTTTCATGAACGACCGCCAGCGCGACTATTTTCGCGCCAAGCTGCTGGCGTGGAAGGATGAGATCCTGAGGGAATCGAAGATTACCCTGCAGACCCTCCAGGAAGAGAACGTCAATCATCCCGATCTCGCTGATCGCGCCTCTTCCGAAACCGATCGCGCCATCGAACTGCGCGCCCGCGACCGCCAGCGCAAATTGATCTCCAAGATCGACGCCGCGCTGCAACGCATCGAGGACAACACCTACGGCTATTGCGAGGAGACCGGCGAGCCGATCTCGCTCAAGCGGCTGGAGGCCCGCCCCATTGCAACGCTGTCGGTGGAAGCGCAGGAACGTCACGAGAAGCGCGAGAAGGTTTATCGCGACGAGTAGAGCAATGCCTGATGTCTGACCGCGTCCGGTCAGCGCTGCAGGCCGCAAACGAGAGAGCCGCCGCTGATGGACAACATTCTTGCGGCCGCACAGACCATTGCTACGGCCCGCCGCAACCGCGCGCCGCTGGCCTCGCTTCCCGCTGAGCTCATGCCCGACGATGAGGCGGCAGGCTATCGCATTCAACGCGCCGTCCACGACCTGCTGCTGCCGCAGACCGGCAGCCTGGTCGGTTACAAGATCGGCTGCACCAGCGCGGTGATGCAGGAATATCTCGACATCCCCCATCCCTGCGCCGGCGGCGTGTTTGCCAAGGGCGTTCACGACAGTGGCGCCAAGCTGCGCCACGGCGACTATGTCCGTGTCGGTGTCGAATGCGAGATCGCGGTGCGGCTCGCACGCAATCTTGCGCCGTCGGAAGCTCCGTTCACCGCGGAGTGGATGATGGAGGCGATCGAGGCCTATCACCCCGCGATCGAGATCGTCGACGACCGTTACGTCGAATGGGAGGCGATGGGCGCGCCGACGCTTGTTGCCGATGATTTCTTCGCCGCCGGCTGCGTGCTCGGCAAGGCGGTGGCGCGCAACAAGGCGCCGGACCTGCTCAAGGTCAAGGGCCGCGCCATCGTCAACGGCAAGGAAGCCGGGCGCGGCACCGGCGCCGACGTGCTCGGCCATCCCCACAACGCGCTGGCCTGGCTCGCCAATCATCTCGCCGACGAGGGCAAGGGGCTGCATGCCGGGCAGGTCGTGCTCACGGGTAGTCTGGTAAAAACCGTATGGCTCAGTGCCGGCGACAGCGTGAAGATGGAACTGGATGGGTTGGGGACGGTCGAAGCGAAGTTCGCGTAGATTTCGTAGGGTGGGCAAAGCGAAGCGTGCCCACCATTCAGCACAATGATTTTGAGAGATGGTGGGCACGGCGCGAAGTGCGCCTTTGCCCACCCTACGGGACGAGTGGGTGTGATGGCTGAGAGCGTTCCGTCGGTTCTCGAATCAGAAGCGAGAGGCGAAATCGCCGACATCTATGCCGACATTCGAAAAGTTCTCGGCACCAGCGTGGTCAATCTGATCTGGCGTAACCTCGCGACGATGCCGGGCGCGCTGGAATGGACGTGGTCCACCGTCCGTCCGCTCTATCTCGGCGACGGCCCATTGCATGCCGAAGCCGTCAGGCGAACGATCGCGCTGCCGGACTGGCCCGGCTTTTCCACCGACACCTTAGCTGCCGCCGGCGTGGACGAGACCGAATGCGCGCTCATCCGTGACGTGCTCGACAGCTATCAATATACCAACGCGCTCGCACTCGTCGTGTTGTCCGCGCTCCTCGCGCATTTCGAACCGCGGCCAGCAGATGCGGTGAAGCCTGCCGGCGCCGCGCCAAACCCGTCCGGCGCCAAGATCCCGGAATTGCCGCCGATGGATGCGCTCGATCCCGAAGTGGCGGCGCTGATCGGCGAATTGAATTCCTTCGGCGAAGACACCGAGCCGCAGCTGATCGCGAGCATGTACCGGCATCTCGCGTACTGGCCGGCCTATCTGGCGCTGGTGCGAACCATGCTGGCGCCGCTGCAGCGGGAAGGGCGGCTGAATGCGCTGACGCTTTCGACTCGCGCGCTTGGGTATGCCCATGGCGCAATTCTCGCGCCGCAACTGAAACCTGCCACGCCGCCGGATACGCTGAACGGAGCGCTCGCTTCCTGCCGACTATTCGTCGAACATCCGATCGCGCGAATGACGGGCTCTGCGCCCTGATCCGGCGCGCGACGCCGGAGTGACGCATCAGCCGTCGGAGCACTTCAGATCGGATTTATCCCAGAATGCCTTGATTGCATTGAAGGGCACGCTGAGTCGTTCCCGATTCCCCATCAATCGCAGCAAGACCTCGAAGCGGTCATCCTTTATGTTCAACTGCTCGAAGTCATTCTGCAGGATGATGGTCATATCGTCGGGATACTTCGACTTGAGGCCGATCGATAGCTTCACACCTTCGGCGTGGGTGCGGAACGTGACGTTGACCGGCCGCTGCTCCGAGGCGAGCTTGAGCGTCTCGGCGATTTTGGCGCGCGCTGTCGGCTTGCTGCACGGCTCGGCGAACGCGGGCGAGGCGGAGATGAGGATCGCGAGGAGGAGAAGCATTGCCGCATAGGAGATGGTCATACCCTGCACTTGCGGGGTATCCAGTACGCCGCGACCTGTCGTGTCCATCACTACTGTCTCTGGAATACTCGATCGCCTGCCTGCGAGCACGAATGACAACTGGCTGTGTTTCGCGTTGCCGCGGCTCGCTTCACCCAAGGTCATGCTAACCGGTTCCCTCAAAAAAGAAAGAGGGCGCAGGGAAGGCAGGGCCGGGCACCCGCAGCCCGTGTGCATTGGTCGCAGGCACGCGCCCGTCACCAACAGGTACGCGGGATCACCCGGCGCTTCCTGTGCAGTGGTTTTAACGGCTTAAGTCGCGCTCTCGCCGACGAGTTCGTCTTGCCGCCGTCGCCGGAAATTAATTAATGGTTAATCGAAAACCTGGTCGGGCTCGAAGAAGGTTCGCCTGCGTGGCGCTAATATTGGATGCCAGGACTACTCGATCGTGCCGCTCGCAGCTTCGTTAACCATCGTATCGGGCGGGCATGGCTGCCGACCAAAGCGCTGACGGAGACGTTGAGCGCCGTTCGTTTGTGCGCCGTTGCGCACTCAGGGAATAGCGCCCTGCGACAAACTTGCACACACACGACGTTGCCGCGCCACCGCATCGTCCGTGACGATTCGCATCATGTCTTTCTTGCGCGGACGCATTCGTGGCGTACCCGCCTTGCAAGGAATACAGGAACGTATGCAGGCAGCTGCAATTAGGCGTGTATCGCTGGCGACCATATGAACGACATACGACGACCGGCGGAGCCGCGATGAAGAACGGCGACCGGCAGCTCCAAGCCTTCGCCGAAGGACGCCAGCACGTAAGGCGCGGGAACTGCGGGCGCGGTCGACAAGAAGGGTGATGCCACTTCTCCTCGCGAAACCATGAAGAAGTGACGTCCGGGAAGGAACGATTCTCTACCGGGAAAATTATGCAATCGTGTCGCTAGACACGAGGTAAACCTTGTCAGGCTTCGGCGCAATCTTTCCCCCCAAGAGGCGCTGGAGCCTTGCTTTTTACCGACCTTCGCGAGGAGACGCGAAGTTCGTTCCGCTTCCCTCGCTCCTGATCGGGGTGAGCGATGGTTTGGGTCGACGCGATGGAACGCGCGATATAGGGAAATGACAAACGTGCCGGTGGCCGATTCCGGCGCCTTTGGTCGAGTTGTCGGCAATCGCCTCGCCCTCACAGGCTGATGACATACGCACTCGTCGCCAGCAAAACGGCGACGCTAATAGCGATAATGATCAAGAAGAATTTTCCCATTGCTCTGTCTCCCGCAGATCCCAACGCCAAGCAGCAGGAATAGTTCTCTGCCGACAGGGGAGCGCACCTGTGTTCGCAGAAGGGCCCGCCATCGAGGCGGGCCCTTCGGGAGTCAGGGTGTGACCGCGATCAGATCGCGACGCCGTAATAGTCGTTGACGGCGCGGGTCCTGGTCGGGTCGCTCCAGTTCCAGGTGTTGTCGTTGCGGTAATGCGGCGCGTCCTTGAGCTGTGCTTCCGTCACGCCGGTGACGTAGCCGCCGAGCGAGGTATCGTATTTCAGCGATTGCCAGGGCAGCGGATAGTGGTCGTCGCCGATGCCGAGAAAACCGCCGAAGGAGAGCACGGCGTAGGACACCCTGCCGCTCTTCTTGTCGATCATGACGCGCTCGATCGAGCCGATCTTGTTTTGATCGGCGCCATAGACCGCGGTTCCCTCGACCTTGTCGCTGCCGATCAGGTTACCGGTTTCGTTTGCTTCCAAAGACATTGTTTTCCTCCAGTTGGGGTTTGAAGGACGGAAAACGAAACGTGCGAGGAAACGTTCCTGACAGGAGGGCTACGCGTCCGCCATAGGCGCTGAATCGTGCGAGTTGCGGAGTTCCTGTGTTACGTTTTGAACAAGCGATGATTGCTGATCGCCGATGTCGCGCCAGTTGCCCGCGAAGAAATCGCGACGCGGCCGTGAAGCGCGCTCGATCACCTGACAGTGACGTCAGCGATGTGAAGCACCTCATGCGGTGCTTCCGAGATTGGGCGCAACGAATGTCGGAGGAAACGTAGGAGGGAAAGATGCGTATAGTATTTCTTGCCTTCGTTACATCGGCAATTGCCTTCTTCACCGGCATTAACGCGGCCTCTGCGAAGGATTACCCTTATTGCATTCAGGGCGACGACTTCGCCGGCGGGCCGGGCGAGTGTATCTTCACGACCAACGCGCAGTGCCAAGCTGCGGCTTCGGGCCGGACGGCTTCTTGTGTGGAGAATAGCAACTTCAGCGCCAACGCCCAGCTCATCGACAAGAGCCGTGCGCGTCGTCGTTCGAACTGAAACCGGACGGCGCCAGTCGCATTCGTTGCTTTTCGCGATACAGCCTTCAAAAAACGACCACGGCCTCGGTCAGGGGAGTTGGCGAGGGCCGTGTTGATACATTTCATCGCGCCTAGGTTCGCGCAATGGGGTGTAGGAGCTCGGGATAAGACTCAGAACGCCATCACCTGCTGGCCGTAGCGGGCATGCGAGCCGCTGCAGGGCTTTCCCCTGCGGGGTTCGGCTGTTATTGTCCCGACAGAGAGCCGGAACGGCCCGCGAAAACGACCAGGGAGATGACGGATGGCGAGGACATTCGTGACGATGGCCGGCGCTGCTGCGCTGATCGGGGCACTCGCTGCTTTATCGGCGCCGGCGATGGCGCAATATCCCGACCGTCCCATCAAGATGATCGTGCCATGGGCCGCGGGCGGCGATACCGACAACATCTTCCGGCCATTCGCCGTCGAATTCCAGAAGCACATAGGCCAGCCGGTGGTCGTCGCCAATGTCGGCGGCGCATCCGGCACGACAGGTGCGCGCGAAGCCAAGGCCGCGGCGCCTGACGGCTATACGGTCTACGCCGTGCACGACTATATCCATCTGACGTTCTACGCGGGCATCAGCGACGTCAAATACAGCGACTTCGAGCCGATCTGCCTGGTCGCAGCGACGCCCTCGGTACTGACCGCAAGCGCCAAAACGCCCTGGAAGAACTGGCAGGAGCTAGCCGACGATGCCAAGAAGCGGCCGGGCGAGATCACGGTCGGCGCCACGCTCGGCTCCACCAGCCATATCTTCCCGGCAATGATCGAAAAGGCGGCCGGCGTGAAATTCAAGTTCGTTTCCTACGACGGCCTGGCCCCGCGGATGAACGCGCTGCTCGGCGGTCACATCAACCTCACCGACTCCAACCTGACGCAGAAGGGCAAGGTCGAAGCCGGCCTGCTGCGCTACATCGCGATCGCCAGCGAGAAGCGCGATCCGGAATCGCCCGATGTGCCGACGCTCAAGGAACTCGGCATGAACATCGTGTACGAAGTGGCGCGCGGCATCCTGGTCCCCAAGGGGACGCCCGCGCCGGTGCGCGCCAGGCTCGAGGAGGCTTGCACCAAGGCAACCGGCGAGCCAAGCTTCGCCCAGGCGATGAAGCTCCAGGGCACCCGCGTGGCGTTCCTCAATGCCAATGAGTATGCGCAGTTTCTCGCCAAGATCGACGGCGAGAACAAGGTCGTCATGACCGATCTCGGCCTGATCAAGAAATGAGCATCGGACGCGACGGAATTGCCGGGCTGATCCTGCTCGCGATCAGCCTGTTCCTCCTGTTCAAGTCCTTCCAGCTTCCGTCCCTTCCCATCGTTCCGGTCGGGCCGGGCTTTTACCCGGCCATCGTGCTGTCGTTCATGGCGGCCGCGAGCGCGCTGCTGGTCCTGCAGGACCTCATGAAGCGCCGCCCGGCGGCCGCAGCCGGCGAGAGTGACGCGCCACGACGAAATTATCGCTTGGTCGTGATCGCATTCGCGATCGTCGGCGCCTATGTGGTGCTGCTGCCGCTCGTAGGATTTCGCGTCGCCACGGTCCTGTTCGTCGGCGCGTTGCAGGCCGCATTGGACCGGCCGCGAACGGTGCGGCAATGGGGTGTGCTCGCTGCGATCGCGCTCGGCACCGCCGTGGTGAGCTATTTCATCTTCGAACGATACCTGCTGGTGCTGCTGCCACGCGGCGCGTGGACGGGTTTCTGATGCTCGATTTACTCTGGAACGGCCTCGTCAACGTCGCCCAGTGGAAGTATCTGCTGCCGCTGTTCGCCGGCACATTCATTGGCGTGATCGGCGGCTCCCTGCCGGGCGTCACCATCACCATGACGGTCATCGTGGTGCTGCCGTTCACCTACGGGCTCGATCCGCTGGCGGGCCTTGCGGCAATGACCGGCGTCTATGTCGGCGGATCGACCGGCGGCCTGATCGCCTGCTGCCTGCTCGGTATTCCTGGCTCGCCTGCTTCGATCGCCACCACGTTCGACGGCTTTCCAATGGCGCGCAACGGCGAGCCGGGCCGCGCCATCTGGCTCGGCGTCTGGGCTTCGGTGTGGGGCGGTCTGCTCGGCGCTTTGTTCCTGGTGTTCCTGACCGGGCCGCTTGCGGCGATCGCGCTGGAATTCGGGCCATGGGAATACTTCTCGCTGTTCGTGCTCGCCATGGCGATGGTCGCGGGTCTCACCGAATCCTCGCTGCTGAAGGGACTGATCTCGACCGCCATCGGGCTGTTGATCACGGTAGTCGGCCACGATCCGATCGGCAGCGTGCCGCGCTTTACCTTCGGCTCGGCGTTCATCGGCGGCGGCTTTCCGTTTCTCCCCGTGCTGATCGGCATTTTCGCCTTCGCGCAGATCATGACCGATCTGGAAAAACTGAATTCGCCGCGCGGCCAGGCGGTGCAATCGCTGGTCGGGATCAGGCTCGAGCGCTTCTCGCATCTCAAGGTGAACCTGGAAATCTTCAAGCAGCCGTTCCTGCTCGCATGGGCAACGATCGTCGGGCTGATCATCGGAATCCTGCCTGCCATCGGCGGCAGCGCATCGAGCGTCATGGCCTATGATCAAGCCAAGAAATTCTCGAAAACGCCGGAGCGTTTCGGCAAGGGCCACCCCGAGGGCATCATCGCTTCGGAAGCCTCGAACAACGCCAATGTCAGCGGCTCGCTGATGACCATCATGGCATTCGGAATTCCCGGTGACGCCGTGACCGCCGTGATGCTCGGCGCGATGACGATCCACGGCATTCAGTCGGGACCGCTATTCATCTCGCAAAATCCTGATATCGCCTATGGCATCTATGCGGCCTACATCCTGGCGCACCCCTGCATGCTGCTCATCTGCCTCGCGCTGATGCCGCTGATGCTGCGCGTGACCTCGGTGCGGATGGCGGTGCTGGCGCCGGTCGTGCTCGTGCTCTGCGTCGTCGGCGCCTACGCGCTCAACAATACGATGCAGAGCGTTTACGTGCTTCTGATGTTCGGCGTCGTCGGCTACGTGCTGGTCAAGCTCGGCTTTCCGCTCGCGCCGCTGATCCTCGGCTTGATTCTCGGCGACCAGATCGAGATCAACCTTGTGCGCGCGATCATGACCGACGGGAATCCCTGGCTTTTCCTGACGCGGCCGATTTCCGGCTTGCTGCTGCTGGCGGCGGCAGCCTCGGTCGGGCTGGCCATATGGCAGCATTGGCGCCACCAGGCCAGGGTGGCTGAGGAAGAGCCGGATTTTTGAGCCGCAACGAGGTGCCGTTCGGCAGCCTGCGCCGCGGCGACTGTAGTGGCGAGCGGCGTTTAACTTCGGCTCCCGACGCTTGCAGCCTCGGAAAGAAATCCAGCGTAATCCTGGCTCCACGCCACCCGTTCACCTAACAGTGAGCCGGCAGATGCGAAATAGCTCACGCTGCACATGCTCCAATCGGCCCTAGGAAGGAGCGGGCGACTTAAATTGCAGGAGAGAGAAATGCGTACCGTAGTTATTGCTCTCGCGACCTCCGCAGCCATATCCGCTGCCGCCTCAACTCCGTCAGCAGCGCAGACCTATCTATACTGCCTTCAGAGCGAGGAGTACGCCGGCGGGGCAGGCGACTGCAGCTTCTCGACCTACGCGCAGTGCCAGGCGAGTGCTGCAGGCCGAACGGGTTCCTGTGCACCCAATCGCAACTTCAATGCCAACGCCCAACTGATCGTCAAAGCCCGGCCTCGTCATCGTTCGAACTGATATCGTCCGAGCGGCATGGCAATGCGGCCTCCGCCGGGGAAGCTGACGGAGGCCGTCAAACATCGCGTCGCGTCCAGGTTGGCAACGCGACGAAGGATTGCGCCGCCGATCCAGGCCCGACGCTAACCATCAGGTCCAGCTCTTTAGATCGATCGCCGTTGCCGGCCCGCGAAGAAACCGTAGACAAGGAGCACAATGATGGCACCGACTACCGCACCGATCAGACCCGCGCCTTCTCCGGGCCTGTACCATCCGAGCGCCTGGCCGAGATAAGTCGCCACGAAGGCGCCGACGATGCCCAGTATGGTGGTGAGAATGAAGCCTGAGGGCTCGTTATCTCCAGGCATAACGAACTTGGCAACTACGCCGGCAATGAAACCAATGATGATCGTCCAAATTATGCCCATCTCGATGCTCCGTTCCTGATTACCCCGACGTCACGTCCATCAATTCATGCTGCGGGCAAACGGCCGTCCGGCGTGTATTTGTCGACGGCTGCCGGAAGCTCGCGCGACAATCTCGCCAGGAGTTCCTCCTGCGACAGTCCGGTTTGCTGTTCGAGTTGTGCCAGAACGTCGGAGCCGATCGCCTGCTTCAATTCCGGGGGCGAGACATCCTTGTTCGGACCCTGATTGACCCAGGATTCAGCCTTGTCGCCCTGGCCGTTTTGCTGGAACTTATCGAGCAGTTCGCCGATCCCGCCGTTGAGGAGGCCGCCAACCCCGGCGCCGCCCAACATTCCGCCCAGGTTGCCCAGCAAGCCGCCCAGAGGCTGCTGGCCGGCGCCTGCATCCGGCTGGCCGCCGCCAGCGCCCTTGAGAAGTTCTGCCAGTTTGTCGCGGTTCTGATATCCGGCAATGGCGAGTAGCCCGAGAAGGGCAGTCATCGATGGCATTCCGCGGCCCATGGTAGCCTCCCTTGTAGTTCGGTTCCCTGTATTCGATGCTGTCAGCAACGCAGGGTGGAAGCTTAGGTTCCATTGCGTGAGCGGTCGTAAGGAAGACAACACGCGCCCGGGCCGCCGCAAGCTCAAGATGATCCTCCCGCAAACGACCACGGCCTCCGTCAGGGGAGCTGACGGAGGCCGCGTTGATACACTTCATCGCGCCTAGGTTCGCGATGGAGTGTGGGAGCTCGGGAGGAGGCTAGAACGGCAGCAGCACGTCCATCACCTGCTGGCCGTAGCGGGGTTGCTGCACGTCGGTGATCTGGCCGCGGCCGCCATAGGCGATGCGGGCCTGCGCGATCTTGCTGGAATCGATGGTGTTGTCGCTCTGGATGTCCTCGGGGCGGACGATGCCGGCGACGATCAGCTCGCGGATTTCGAAGTTGACGCGGATTTCCTGCTTACCTTCGACGACGAGATTGCCGTTCGGCAGCACCTGCGTCACCACGGCGGCGACGTTGGTCTGCAACGCTTCCTGGCGATTGACGGAACCCTTGCCGTCGCTCGACGACGTCGAGTCCGTGGTCAGGATCTTGCCGGGCAGGATCTTGTTTGCCTGCGTGATCGTCTGGGATCCGATGAAATCGGTAATGCCGGAATCTTCCTTGCTGGAGCGGCTGCGTTGGGTCTCGTTGGACAGGTTGGCCTTGTCGGTGATGTTGACGGTCACCGTCAGGAGATCGCCGATCCGCGCCGCGCGCTGATCCTTGAAGAAGGCGCGGCTGCCATTCCGCCACAGCGAGTTGGCGTTGTAGGAGGCCTGCTCCGGCTTCGGCATCGGCATCTGCACCGGCTTGTAGCCGGGCTGCGTGGTCGGGTTTTCGATCTCCGTCAGCCTTGGCTTTTCGCCGATCTGCGACAGACGGTCGATCGAGGAACAACCGCTGGCCAAGGCGGCCAGCGACAGCATGGCGCCCGTGAGAATGATGCGGTTGAGACGGATGACTGACATTTACATTACTCGGCTTTTGGAGCGACTGGCGAACTGACGGTAGCTACGGCAACGGGCGCGGGTTGGGTTGCGCCAAGCGAGGAGGTGGCATCGCTGGTCTGCGGCAGGCGGGACGGCGCCGGCGTGATCGAAATCTGGCCGCGGCCGGTCACGGTGCCCGACAGCGTTCGCTTCGACTGCAGGTTCATGACGTTGACGACATCGCCTTCGGTGCCGTTTTCCAGCGCCTTGCCGCGCATGGTGAGGTAGATTCCGGGCGCCTCGTAGATCAACGTGACGTTCTGGTCGCGCTGCACCAGATCGGGCTTGACGAGATCGGCGGTGCGGATCGCCTGGCCGGCGCGGAGCTGGCGGCGGGCCTGCATGCCCACCGCGCGATCGCGCGCGGCGGGATCAGCGCCGACTTCCGCTTTCGGGCGCCGCTCGACCACGACGTCGGATGATTTCAAGATCTCATTGCGCTCGACATTACGTGCCAGCACCGCGGCTTCGACGGTCTCGATCGCCGTGCCGGTGAAACGCAGCTTGGCCGCGGCGGCGCCGTTCTCGTTGCCGATTTCAAAGGTGACGTCGAAGCGGCCGTTGCGGTTGTCGTAGCGCACGATGGCTGCTTGCATGGCGCCGGTGAAGCCGGCGTCCAGCCTGACGTCGCTGGGGTCGCGGTCGAAGGTCAGCGACAGATTGGCGGCGTCGCCGAGACCGTTGCGGCGCTCCAGCGCGCGGGCGATCTGCATCTCGATATCCTTCCCCTCGAGCGTACGGGCCAGGCGCGTCACCGAAATTTCCCTGAGGTCGCGGGTATCGACGCCGATCACTTGATGGGCGCGAAGGGAGTTGAGCACTTGGGCTACCGGCAGCGAACCCGTGGTGCCCAGGTCAGGCGCGCGGTAGATCGCGATCTGCGCGGCGCTGCCGGCATTGTCGATGACGTCGCCGATCCGCACCAGATCGCCCGACACCTGCACGTTGGCGCGCAGCATCGGTGCGGCGATCAAATTGCGGTTCGTGAAGGTTTCCTGGGCCTGTGCGACCGCGGCCGCGCTCGATGCGGCGATCAGGGCTGTGGCAAGGAGGAGGGCGCGGGCGATCATGACCAGTCCTTTAGCGGAACATGTTGGCGGTCGATTGCATCATCTGGTCGGCCGCGCTGACCACCTTGGCGTTCATCTCATAGGCGCGCTGGGCGGCGATCAGGTCGGAGATTTCGGTCACCACCTCGACATTGGCCTGTTCGAGGTTGGCCTGCTGCATGTCGCCGAAGCCATCGGTGTTGGCGACGCCGTCCTGCGGCGCGCCGGAAGCCGGCGTGTCCGTGAACAGATTGTCGCCGATCGGGTTGAGGCCGGCCTTGTTGATGAAACGCGTCAGGCCGATCTGGCCGACCTGGGTCGGCGTGGTCGAGCCGGGCACAATCACGGTGACTTGACCCTGCGCGTTGATGGTGATCTGCGAGGAATTCTGCGGGATCGTGATCGTCGGCTGCACCGGATTGCCCTGTGCGGTGACGACGCGGCCTTGCGCGTCCATCATGAATGAGCCGTCGCGGGTATAGGCATAGGTGCCGTCGGGCACCTGGATCTTGAAGAAGCCTTCGCCGCGGATCGCGATGTCGAGGTCGTTGCCGGTCGGCGACAGCGTGCCCTGGCTCATCAGGCGCGGCGTGCCGACGGTCTTGACGCCGCCGCCGATGTCGACGCCGACCGGCAGGATGGTGCCCTGGTCGGAGGCTTGCGCGCCGACGCGGCGCACGTGGTCATAGATCAGGTCCTGAAACGCCGCCCGCTGCTTCTTGTAGCCGGTGGTGCGCATGTTCGCGATGTTGTTGGAGATCACCTGAACGTTGAGTTCCTGTGCCGCCATGCCGGTCGCTGCTGAGTATAAAGCGCGCATCGATCTATTCCTTAAGCGTTATGCCGGAACGTCGGCGAGTTTCTCGACTGCAGTTCGGTGCAGGTCGTGCTGCTGCTGCAGCATCGCCGAGATCTGCGTGTAGGTGCGCGTGATCTCGATCATGCGGCTCATTTCGTGGACGGAATTGACGTTCGACTTCTCGATAAAACCCTGGCGGACCCGCGAGGTGGTGTCGGGCTGGGCGGCGATGCCCTGGCCCGCCGAGTAGAGATTGCCGCCCTCCTTCACGAGCTTCTGCGCGTCGGCAAAATTGACCAGCCGCAGCTTGCCACGGACCGAGTCGGTGCTGCCGGTGCCCTCGAGGACCGTGATGTTGCCGTCGGCTGCGATGTTGATCGCCTTGTCGGTCGACTGGAACACGATCGGGCCGGAGGTGCCCAGCACCGGATCGCCGCTCGCGGTGACGAGCTGGCCCTGATTGTTGATCTGCAGGCCGCCGTCGCGGGTGTAGCGCTCGCCGGCGGCCGTCTGCACCACCAGGAAGGCGTTGCCGTCGATCGCGACATCGAGCGGGTTCTTGGTCTGCTCGGAGGGACCGGCTGCGAAATCGTGGAAGGTGGCGCGGTCGTGCACGAAGGACACGCGGCGGTCGGCGCGCATGAAATTGTCTTCATGCGCCGGCGAGCGCAGATATTCCTCGAACAGCGAGCGGTCGGCCTTGAAGCCGGTCGTGTTGATGTTCGCGACGTTGTTGGCAACGACATCCATCTGCCGTTCCAGCGTCATTTTCCGCGAAAGTCCGATGAGAAGCGTATTCTCCATCGGTGGTTCTCCCCTTGATCGATCCGAAGCAGGCTCTCCCAAGCCCGCGGTCCGGATCCGTCGTAAACCTTGGGGCTCTCCCAAGCCGGCAGGTCACGCCAGTTACTCAGCGAAAGCCGTGCCAAGTCATGAAGTGCTGATTTTTTAAGGGGTTAGGCATTTTTCGGGGCGCGGCGGGGGCGGCAGAAAGGTCTTGTTGACCATGTTTGCCCGGCAGATTTTTCCTACTTGGGCGCCAATGGAAAGGTTCCGTTAACCATTATTACCCTAGCGTTGCACATGTGGAGAGCGCGTGTGCGCTGGCGGCTTTTGTTTCGCGTTGTGGGGGCATCGTTACCCAGGCTGGTGGCAACCGCGTTCGCTTTTCGGAATCGAAGCGGGCGGGGCAATGGCTGACAACGAGCAAGCGGAAGGCGCAGACGGCGCAGATGCCGCACCGTCGAAAAAGGGCAAGCTCAAGCTGATCATTGCGGCCGCCGGGTTCGTCGCCATCCTCGGCGCCGGCGCCGGCTGGTTCTTCCTGATGCGCGGCCATGGCGAAGAGAAGCACGCCGAAGCGCCGCCGCCGAAGCCGCCGTCCTTCGTCGAAGTGCCCGATATGATGGTCAACCTGGTCGGAGCCCCCGGCGAGCGGGTGCAATATCTCCGCGTCAAGGTCGTGCTCGAGATCAAGGATGAGAAGCATGTCGAGGCGATCAAGCCGAACCTGCCGCGCGTCACCGACCTGTTCCAGACCTACCTGCGCGAATTGCGGCCCTCCGACATCAACGGTTCGGCCGGGCTGTTTCGCCTCAAGGAAGAGCTGACCAAGCGGGTCAACAACGCGGTGGCGCCGCAGCAGGTGAGCGCCGTGCTGTTCAAAGAAATCGTCGTGCAGTGATGGGACGGATCTAGCATCATGGCCGGCAACCAAGACCAGATGGACCAGGACGCCATTGCCGCGCAATGGGAAGCCTCCCTGGATTCCGAAGATCCCGCGGCGGCTGCGGAAGAAGCTGCCGCCAATGAACTCTCCGAGAGCATGGCGCTGCAGTGGGCGGCCATGGTCGAGGATGGCGGCCGCGAGTTCGGCAACAAGAATTCCGGCGAACGGGTTCTGTCGCAGGAAGAAATCGACAATCTGCTCGGTTTCACCGTTGGCGACGTCAATCTCGACGACCATTCCGGCATTCGCGCCATCATCGATTCCGCGATGGTGTCCTACGAGCGTCTGCCGATGCTCGAAATCGTGTTCGACCGCCTGGTGCGGCTGATGACCACGAGCCTGCGCAACTTCACCTCTGATAACGTCGAAGTCTCGCTCGACCGCATCACCTCGGTTCGCTTCGGCGACTACATGAATTCAATTCCCTTGCCGGCAGTGCTCAGCGTGTTCAAGGCCGAGGAGTGGGAAAATTTCGGCCTTGCGACGGTGGATTCCAGCCTGATCTATTCGATCATCGACGTGCTGCTCGGCGGCCGGCGCGGCCAGACCTCGCTGCGCATCGAGGGCCGGCCCTACACCACGATCGAAACCAACCTGGTCAAGCGGCTGGTCGAGGTGGTGCTCGCAGACGCCGAACAGGCATTCCGGCCGCTGTCGCCGGTGACGTTCTCGATCGACCGGCTGGAAACCAATCCGCGCTTCGCCGCGATCTCGAGGCCCGCCAACGCCGCGATCCTGGTGCGGCTGCGCATCGACATGGAAGACCGCGGCGGCAATATCGAATTGCTGCTGCCTTACGCCACCATCGAGCCGATCCGCCCGGTTCTGCTCCAGATGTTCATGGGCGAAAAATTCGGCCGCGATCCGATCTGGGAAGGACATTTCGCAACCGAAGTGGCGCAGGCCGAGATATCGGTCGATGCGGTGCTCTATGAAGCCGACATTCCGCTCAAGCAGCTGATGATGCTGAAGGTCGGCGATACCCTGCCGCTGGAAATGCGCCCTGAAGCACTGGTGCAGGTCCGCTGCGGCAACGTGCTTTTGACCGAAGGGCGCATGGGCCGGGTCGGTGACCGCGTCGCCATTCGCGTCACCAAGCAGTTGCGCAAGCCCAATACCACCTTCGCGATGTTCGAGAAGGCCGACGAGCAAACCAAGTTGATGGAGGCACAATGAGTCATTCCCTTGGCGTTGTAATTGAGAGTCTGGTGGCGGTGCTGCTGATGCTCACGATCGGCTACTGCATGCTGCTCAACAAGCGGCTGCAGCGGCTGAAGGCGGACGAGCATTCGCTGAAGGCCACGATCGCGGAACTGATCACCGCGACCGAAATCGCCGAACGGGCGATCGGCGGCCTCAAGCACACCGTGCGTGACGTCAACGAAAATCTCGGCAGCCAGCTTACGGCGGCGACGCAGATGGCGGGGCATCTGAAGAACATGCTCGCCGAAGGCGACGGCGTCATTCGCCGGCTGTCCAAGATCGCGATCGCGGCGCGGCCCTCGCAGGAAGCCGAACCCGAAGCGCCCAAGGTCTCTTCCGCCAAAGCGGTTGCCGCGGCGGCTGAAGCATTCTCCGAACGCCGAAGGGCCAGTGGCCTCGCCGCATGAAGTCGTTTCGCGACATCCGCGTCATTCCGGTCGTGCTGGTCGCGATCTTCGGCCTTGCAGTGCTGAAGATCGCGGGCCTCGTGATCGATGGCGGATACGTGTTCGACTATCAGGTCAGCCAGCCGGCCAAGCGTTCGTGGGCGCAGGACAATCTGGGTTATCCGCGTAGCGCCAAAGCCGATCCCGCCGACATCACCGGTTCGGTCAAGAAGGAAGAGAAAAAGGAAGAGCCGCCGAAGCCGGCCGCTCCCGCCACCGAAACGCCGAAGCCCGACGGCGTCGTGGTGTTTCCGGACCAGAACCCGCAATCGGTGTCGCCGTCGGAGCGCGCCATTCTGGAGCGGCTGCAGGCGCGGCGCCAGGAACTGGAGCAGCGCGCGCGTGAGGTCGAAATTCGCGAAAGCCTTTTGAAATCCGCCGAAAAGCGCATCGAGGGCCGCGTCGAGGAAATGAAGGCCACCGAGGCAAAGATCTCGACCGCGACGGGGCAAAAGGCGGAGCAGGACGCCGCCCGCTTCAAAGGCATCATCACGATGTATGAGAACATGAAGCCAAAGGACGCCGCCAAGGTATTCGACCGGCTGGAAATGTCCGTGCTCTACGAAATCGCCTCCCAGATCGCGCCGCGCAAGATGTCGGACATTCTGGGCCTGATGCAGCCGGAAGCGGCCGAGCGGCTGACGGTCGAACTGGCCCGCCGCGCCGGCACCGATAAATCCACATCCACGGCCGAGCTGCCGAAGATCGAAGGCAAGATCCTGCAGCAAAAGCCCAATTAGCGCGGGGCGCCGGGCACCCCACGGTAAAAGGGCATTGGTGCCGCCCGGTCAGAACCTACGCGGCCCCGACGAAACGAACGAGCGATGAGCTACGGAGAGCGCGCCGCGCTCGTTGGTTTCAAGGGCGATCTTCTGCGCCAGCATGACATCGCCTGCGACGAGGTCGCCATCCGGAACGAAGCACCATTTGCAGACGTGGTGGCCCGTGCCGTTGAGTTCCTCGATATTCGTCTGCGTGCCATGATGGATTCGATAGCGCGTCCCGGTGTCGCTGCCGATGACGTCGAAATATCGGAAGCGCTCGTAGCAGGCGCGCTGCTTCGGCGAGAGCCAGCCCCTCAACAGGGCCAGCGCTCGTGCCTCGGTTTCGAAGCGGAACGATCTGCTGCATGAACCAGATCGCGCCACCACCAGCGAAAGTGCCGAAAGCAGCAGCGTGCCAAGCAAAGCCAGGATGAACGAGCATATCGCCAGAACGATCTGCTGGGTCACGGCCGTCAGCCACCGACGAGACGCGGATAAAACAGCGTTTCCTCCGCCGTAGGATCGAAGGAGCGGATAACCCGTTGTTCGCCGGGCCCGGATCGGACCGCTGCCGTAAAACCTGCGCCGGTCAATTCCCTGAACCGCCGCTCGGCCTTTTCGACCTCCGCGCGATCATGGATGTCGAATGAGTGGCGGGTGTCACCGGTACGATCCATCACGATCTGGGTTGCCATTTCACGCACTCCGAATTGGCTGCCTGAGGCAGGTTTGGCGACCCGGGGCGCATTGCTTGATTGACTGCCGGCCCCGCGTCCCGGGTCCATTATTTCCCTAAGACGGGATGGCTGATGTTGGTTCCATCCCGTCGTGAGATTAATGATCTAGATCAAAGAGCGGGGCTGCGCTGTGACAATAACCGCAGCCCGCGAACCGGCGCGTGCCGGATGATCACGAAAAGGGGTCGGATTCCGACCCATCCTGCGACGTGTAATGCGTCGCCTGGGCGTCGATCTGCCCCTTCAACGAAATCAATAAGTTGACGTTAACAAAGCCTTAAGCCGGCCAATCCAAGATTCAACGTACAGGCGAGGGCGCTTCGCCGCTGAATTCATTGAGGCACGAGATCTTCTGGATGGGGCGAAGGGCTGCCGCTGGAATTGGGTCGCCGGGCCGCGCATTGGCGCGGGCGGTGAGGCGTTGCCTTCACAACCTCGGCCAGACCCTTGCCCTTGCTCTGCTATTTGCCAGTCTGACGTTTTCGCAAGCGTGCCGCGCCGACGATCCGGTCCGGGGCGAGGCGACCTTTACGGCCGCAGGTGGTTTTGCCCGGCTGGTGCTGAAGCTGGCGGAGGACGTCGAATCCGACGTTTCGACCGCGGGTTCGATCATCATCATCCACTTCAAGCGCCCGGTGGATATTCCCGTCGACAAATTGTCGGACGCCGTTCCCGATTATGTCGGCTCGGCGCGGCGCGATCCCGACGGTACGGCGATCCGGCTGTCGCTGGCGCGGCGGGCCACCGTCAACACCATGACGGCGGGGGAGCGGATCTTCATCGACTTCCTGCCGGATAGCTGGACCGGTCCGCCGCCCTCGCTTCCTGCCGAAGTCATTCGCGAACTGGCGGGGCGGGCGCGGGCCGCCGAACGGGCGCTGCGCGCGCAGATGGCGGTCAACGCTGCGAAGAAGCGGCCGCCGGTACGGGTCCGTGCCTCGGTGCAGCCGACCTTCGTCCGCTTCGTGTTCGAGATGCCCGACGGCGTCAACGTGTCGTCGGTGCTGAACGATCAGAAGCTGACGCTGCAGTTCAACAGCGTGCTCAATTTCGACCTGGCGGATGCGAAGGTGGCGGCGCCGCCGAACATCGCCTCGATCAACCAGCGGGCCGACGTCGACTCTTCCGCAGTCGACATCGTGCTGATCGGCGAGGTCGACGTGCATTCCTTCCGCGAGGAAAAGAACTATGTGATCGATGTCGCCTTCCAGCAGGCGGAAAAGCCCGCTTTGCCCGAGCCGCAAGCCGCGGCCAAGCCGGCCGTGCCGGCCAGACCGGGCCCTGCCTCGCGGGTTTCGCGCGACAAGGCCCTGAAGGAAACGCCGCCACCGCAACTGCCGGCGGAGATTCCGCCGGTTACTTCGGAGATGATTGCCGAACAGGCCAGGATCGAGATCAAGCCCGCCCAGGTGACCGAAGCACCGGCCGTGGCCGAGGCCGCAACGCCTGCCCTCGAAAAAGCGACGCCGGCCAAGGACAATGCGGCTCCCGCGGCCGAGAAGATGGCGGCTGCACCTGAAAAGACATCGCCGCCGGCGGATGCCGCGAAAGTGACGCAGCCTGCCGAACAGGTCCAGGCCGCCGCTGTGGAAGCGCCGAAGGCCGTGGCGCCCACGCAGGCTCCGCCTCGCACGGAGCCGTCGAAGGGGGCCGCGC
This sequence comes from Bradyrhizobium sp. SRL28, assembly GCF_018596315.1. GTDB lineage: Bacteria > Pseudomonadota > Alphaproteobacteria > Rhizobiales > Xanthobacteraceae > Bradyrhizobium. The sequence goes on from NZ_JAHEAG010000005.1 coordinate 24,757, forward strand.
CGGCGGCATCCAGTCCGCCGCCGGAAAGCAGCGCCAGGGACAAGACCGCCACCGTCGAGGCGAGGCGTGACAGCGACGGCCTGCGCGTGAAGTTCTCCTTTGCCACGCCGACCCCGGCTGCGCTGTTCCGCCGCGCCGATACGGTGTGGCTGGTGTTCGACCACACCAAACCGATCGATGTCGAACCGATCCGCGCCAAGGGCGGCGCCATCATCGGCGATGTCAGCCGGCTGCCGCTGGAAAAGGGTCAGGCCATCCGCCTTCGCCTCAACCGGCCGCAGATCCCTTCGCTCGAAAGCGAAGGCCGCGCCAACGGCGCCGAGTGGACGCTGACCTTTGCCGACCGCGGCCAGGCGTCGCCACTGCCACTGATGGTGCTGCGGAACATTGCCGATCCCGCGCTCGCCAATGTCACCGTGCCGCTGGCCAATCCCGGTGCGATGCACCGGCTGGTCGATCCCGACGCCGGCGATACGCTGTTGGTCGTCACCGCGCCGCCGCCGACCCGCGGCCTCATCAAGCGGCAGGATTTCGTCGAGCTATCGCTGCTGGAATCCGTGCACGGCATAGTCGCGCATCCGAACTCCGACGATATCAACGCTGAGGTCGGCGCCGACAAGGTGATGCTTGGACGGCCCGGCGGATTGACGCTGTCGTCCGCCGACGTCGCGGCCGAACGCGCCACCGCGGCGGTGAGGCCGCTGTTCGATGGCAACGATTGGCGCAAGAACCGGGAAGAGAAGTTTTTCGCCAAACTGGATGCGTTGAACAAGGCCGCGGCCGCCGCGGGGCCTGAGCAAAAGGCGCAGGCCCGCCTCGAGCTTGCCAATTTCTACATGTCGCGCGGGATGTATCAGGAGGCGAGGGGGATGACCAACCTCATCCTCTCCGAGACCGACCAGGGCAACGAAGATGCCACCGTGCTGATGGTGCATGCGGTCGCCAGCATCCTGATCGGCCATCCCGAGCGGGCGCTGAAGGATCTTGCAAGTCCTGCGATCGGCAACGGCTACGATTCCCAATTGTGGAAAGGATTTGCGTTCGCCCGTCAGGAAAAATGGGCGGACGCGCGTGAAAAGTTCAAGAATGCCGAATTCTCGATTGCCGCGCTGCCGCTGGAATTGCAGCGCATCGTCACCACGGATGCGATGCGGGCCTCCCTCGAGGTAAAGGATTATGCCGGGGCTTCGCGGCGGCGCAGCGAACTCGAGGTGATCGGCATTCCCAACGAGATGAAGCCCGAGATCGCGGTGCTGCGCGGGCGGCTGGCCGAAGCGCTGGGGCACGACAAGGACGCGCTCGACGCCTACAGGTACGCGGCGCAGTCGAGCGATCGCCAGGCGTCGGCCGAGGCGAGGCTGCTGGAAGCCCTGCTGCGGCACAGGCGCGGCGAACTCGGGCAGGCCGAGTTCATGGCCGAACTGGAGGCGTTGTCCGTGATCTGGCGCGGCGACGCGATCGAGTTGAGGACGTTGAACAAGCTGGCCGAGATCTACTCCAAGAACGGCCGCTATGCCGATTCGCTCACCGCCGCCAAGACCGCGACGAAGCTGCAGCCCAATTCCGAATTGTCGCGACAGGGCCAGGATGCGGCGTCCGCCTTGTTCGCGGAGATCTATCTCGGCTCGAAGGGCGACGACATGAAGCCCGTCGACGCGCTCGCCATGTTCTACGAGTTTCGCGAATTGACGCCGATCGGCCGGCGCGGCGACGAGATGATCCGGCGCCTCGCTGACCGGCTGGCTACCGTCGACCTGCTCGACCAGGCCGCCGAACTGCTGCAGTACCAGGTCGACAAGCGGCTGGAGGGAGCCGCGCGCGCGCAGGTGGCGGCGCGCCTTGCCATGGTCTACCTCACCAACCGCAAGCCGGACCGGGCGATCGCGGCGCTGCGCTTGACCCGGATCGCCGATCTCTCCGGCGAACTGCGGCAGCAGCGGCTGCTCCTTGAGGCACGGGCCCAGAGCGACATCGGTCGCCATGACCTCGCGCTTGATATCATCTCCAACATCACCGGCCGCGAAGCGATCCGGTTGCGCTCCGACATCTATTGGGCGTCGCGGCAGTGGCGGGAGGCTTCCGAACAGATCGAATTGTACTACGCCGACCGCTGGCGGGATTTCAAACCGCTGAACGCCGCCGAGAAGAGTGACGTGATCCGCGCCGTGGTCGGCTATGCGCTGGCCGGGGACGCGATCGGCCTGGCCCGTTTCCGCGAGAAATATGCGCCGCTGATGACCGGCGAGGCCGACCGGTCCGCTTTCGAGACCGCGAGCAAGCCGGCCGCCTCCAACAGCACCGAATTCGCCCTGATCGCCAAGATGGCCGCCAGCGTCGACACGCTCGACGGCTTCATCCGCGAAATGAAGATCCGCTTCCCGGATGCGACCGCCCGCGCGCCGCTGTCGCCGGAAATGTCCGGGGCCGAGCCGGTCCATACCGGTGCCTTGCCCGCGATTTCAGGCATCCGGCGGATCGATTTGAAGAAGCCGGCGAAGTAGCGGATTTGGCCGCAGGTTCGGCCAATTTTTGACCAGTTGACGCATTACGCAGGACGTCAGCGTCGCCTTGGCGCTGCCTGTTACCGTCTCTAGCTAGCCGTCCAAAACTGGCCGTCCGATGCCGCTGACCCGCGACCGAATTATTGGACACGACAACGAACGCCTGGCGTTCAGGTTCACCATGCTGAACGCCGCCGATACGGTCGAGTGTCAGATCAGCGATGCCGCGATGGACGAACTGGCCGGCACCAAAGGAACGGAAAGCATGGCCAGGCAGGCGCAATTCCTGGCGTTGCGGGATGCCGTCGAAGGCATTGCATCGGATATGTTCGACCGGGTGCCTGTCGTCAAAGGCCGCGTCATCAGGATATTCACCAAGCACGTTCAGAAGTCACCGTCATCGCTGGCCGACCCGAGCGCGACCGGCTCGGAGCCGGATACGGACAACACTGTTTCGCTGCGGGTGATTGCCGAAACGAGGTCGGCAAGCGCGGCGCAATAACGCGCCGCGCTGCGATCGCCTCGAGAGCGGCCGCAAAACAGCGGCCACGTGTCCAGTCACGGTCCCGGCGTCACCCAGGCGGTTACAATCATTCCTTTCGCGTCCAGCGCAATCCGCCAATGCGAAGCGCCGTTTTCGTGCCTGACGGTGTAGACATCTTCGCCTTGGGGGGCCACACCGAGAAATCTGATGGACTCGACGGCGCGCAGTTCAGCAAGGCCAGGTTGCAGGTTTGGCAATTGCTGGCGGGTAGCTTCGGCGAGCGCCGCACTCATTTCGTCGTAATTGGGCTGGCCGCTGATGAGGCCGTCAATCAGGCGACGAAGGGCCGTCTCGGTCCCCGGGCTGGCGGACTGGCTTTTCACCTTCTCTTCCGTCCGGCTTGCAATCTGCTGCGCCGTTGCCGCGTCGATGCGTTGCATCGGATGACTCCCGCCACCCTGATGCAGGATCACGGATGTCGGCAGCCCGCGCTCGTCCCGGACGAAAGTGATCTGTGCGTCGACGACGTCAGTGAAGAATTCGGTTGGGCTCTGCGCATAAAATGCGACGTGCCGTTGCCCGGTCAGATGGGTGAGCAAATGATCCGCCTCGCGCGTCACGGTAAAGACGGCGTTGTCGCCGAGCTGGTAGAAACCGGCATAGTCGTCGAGAATTGCCGTATCTACGGCGACCTTCTGCCGCGCAGCTTGGTCAGGTGGGCTGTTGCCGGCCGGCGGCGATGCTGCGGGGGAGCTGGTCTGACCGTTGCTGGACTGAATTCTTGCAGCCAGCGCGTTCCAGTCCCGACAGCCCAGAATTTTGGCAATCAGCTCCAGGGACTCGCTGTGGGTGAGGGAAACGGACTTGGCGTTCAGCGCTTCACGTAGTGTTTGCGCCATAGCTTTTGCGTCGCGGAAATCGCGCATGGACGATCCTCTGCATCGACGAACGGAGATACGTCAGGGGCTTGCGTTGCTGACCCGTTCGCTCGGGGCATGAGGAAAGCCTCAAAGCTCGGCTTGATACATTCGCCATACCCCGGGAGGGGCGCAAGCAGCGGGTCGTATCCACCCGTCGACTATGTGTGCTTGCGATCCCGGATTTGTCAATCGTGACGGCGGACGGAATGGGGCCATCGAGCGCGACGAGATGGCGCGTCGTTCCGTCACCCTCGACAGATGCGTGTCAAAGCGGCAACCTGCGGGAAAACAACCTGCCGGAGGACACCGTCACGATGAGCAAGCCCGCCAAAACCGAAGCCGAACTCATCGAGATGGCACGGGCCGAATTGAAGGTTCACGCCAATTGCCCCGACGGCATCGTCATCTCGGTGATCCCTGATGGCGATAGCTGGGAATTCCGCGCCGAAGCCGACGACGCCACGATCGCCAAACCGGGCTATCCCGAATGCGTCGCCATGCTGGTCCAGATCGGTGACCATCTCTGCAAGCAGTATAATTTCAAGGAGTGAGGGGGCAGTTGCGAGCGCCTGGCCCGGCTTGATCGCCCTGGACGTCTTCACACCGTGAAGATCCGCCCCGGGTTCAAGATGTTCTTCGGGTCCAGCGCGCGCTTCAGCGCGCGCATGGTTTCGATTTCCTCTTCGGTGCGACTCATTTTCAGGTAAGGCCGCCTCGAGATGCCGATACCGTGTTCGGCCGAGATCGAGCCGCCGAATTCGCCCGTGAGGTCGTAGACCAGCTTCTCGAACTCATCGTGCTTCTCGGGCGTATGTTCATGATACACGCTGGGATGCAAATTGCCGTCGCCGACGTGTCCCATCACGATGGTGAAGGCTTGCGGATCGATCGCTTTGACGCGTGCATCAAGCGTATCGGCATATTCCTCCATCCTGTCGATGGCCACACTGACATCGAACCCCATCCGTGCCGTGAATGGAAAGCTGCGACCGAGTTCGACGCTGGAATCGCGGATGCGCCACATCGCAGCCACGGACGCGTTCGAGGTAGAAAGCGTGGCGTCGAGTATCACGTCATCGCCCATCGCCGCCTCCAGCATTTTCTCGAGGCCGTCCCGAATGCGTTCAGCGTCGCTTCCGGAGGCCTCCAGCAGCACATAGAACGGATGATGGGTCGGCAGCGGGCCCACCACGCCCTTCACACGTTCGACGGTCTGGCGGTAGTAGGCGTTCCACATCGCTTCGAACGCGGTCAGCTCGCCGCCGAGCGATTTTCGCGCCAGCTTGAGCAAGGTCATGACCTGCCCGAACGAAGGGAGCGCGCACAGCGCCACCTGGCGTTCCGCCGGCGCCGGAAACACGCGGAGTGCGGCGCGCGTCACCACGCCCAGAATACCTTCGGTGCCGATATACAGCTGCTTCAGGTCGATGCCGGTGTTGTTCTTGATATATTTGCGCAGGCCCTTGAGCACGGTGCCGTCGGCCGTGACGACTTCGAGGCCGAGGATCAGGTCGCGCGTCATGCCGTAACGGATGACGCGGTTGCCGCCGGCATTGGTCGAGATATTGCCACCGATGGTGCAGCTGCCGCGTGCGCCGAGGTCGAGCGGAAACATCAGGCCGTCCTGCTCGACCCGCTCCTGGAGCTTTTGCAGTGGTGTGCCGGCCTGCGCGATCGCGACGCCGGCGGAGGTATCGACCTCTTCAACGCTGTTCATGCGCTCCATCGACAGCACGATTTCGTTCGCATTCGGCAACGCGCCGCGCACCAGCCCGGTCATGCCGCCCTGCGTCGTAACGGGGACACCTTCGCGATGACAGAGCCGCAGCAACGCGGAGACATCCTCCGTCGTTCTCGGCCGGACGACCGCGCGCGGTTTCGGCACCGGATTGCCGGCGAGATCGTGATGATAGCGCGCGTCGATATCGCCGCCTGATAGCACCGCGCCCTTGTCAAGCGCGTTGCGCAGTTCGTTAATGAAGTTCTCGGACATGCCCCTGCCTCTTCTTTATGGGAAGTTTGGCCGAAGCTTTACATGCGGCATGGCCAGGAAGAAACCCGGTCCGGACGCAATCGCGGCGTTTTCCGAACTGGAAAGACGCGCTCTGAAGCCGCCATCCCTGGGCCGGTGCTGTGACCGGCGATCAGTGCGGCTGTCGGCGGGAGATCCTGTCCGTGGTCTTCTTGATGCGCGACTTCGGCATCGGCGGGGTGGTGGTGGGGCTGATGGTGGGGCTGTCCTGCCGCTCCGGCTCGACCGACGTGATCTGGTTGCAGGCGTCGCACTTGTAAACGTAGACGAGGGGGCGCAGTCCGATCCGGGGCAGCTTTCCGATCCGGGCCGTGCTTACGCCGCAGATCTCGCAGCGCGGCGGCAGACCGGTATCTGAAGGATGGACGGGCATATCAACTATCGCTGAAACAACAAAACGACTCAAACGACTCAATCCAACAATGGTGGCTGCCGATTGCATCCTAATCGTGGACAGAAAGTCCGTAAGACTACGAGGTCGTGCCGCTCATTCGCCGCAAGCATCCATTTTTTGCCACCAAATCGACCCTGCCCGGGCATCCAAGCAACATACTGCACGGTGCAAACTCACAACGCCAACGCGTGACCACACGGAAATTCCACCGGATCGAATCCCGGCCGAATTCCAATTTGTAAGGCGTACAGAAATGTCTTCCACCAACGGTCACGACACATCGATGCAAGCGATGCTGGCCCTCGTGGAGGCTGCGGCGTCCCGTCCATCGCCCGCCGACAGATTCAATATTGACCGGGAAGGGCCGGCGAAGCGCGCCGTAAAACTTCGGGCGTTGCAGCAACAATTCCAGAAACTGAATGAGTATTGCGACGAGGCGGCCGCTGAAATTCGCGCTTCGCTGGAGCGGGCGCCGCGCTAGCGCCTGACTTTCCTGGGAATGTTCGAGCGGGCGTTTGCGGAGTATCAAGGCAAGCCCGGCCGGATTGCCTTGATGTGCATTTAACGCCGGGCGGCTCCCTGTTCCGGATGGGCAGCTCCGATGACAAAGCCCGGACTCCCGAAGCAAATGACATTTCGAGGAAACGTCATTTGCTTTGGGAGTCCGGGCCTTGCTATTCTCTGATCGAAGCGATCACGAGGTTGACGTCGCTTCGGTAGCGCCTCACTTCTTGTCGATCTTCGTGACGGCGTCAGCCTTGTCGATCTTCGTGATGGTCTTGGTCCCCGCCGTTTCGCTCACGGCGAAGGTGACCCTGTCGCCCGCGTGCAGGGCGTTCAGCCGCGCGCCATCCTGAATCTTGAATTCTTCAGTCGCCGCGCCTGTGTTCGCGCCCGTGGTCCCATCAGGCATATCCTTGATCGTGATAGTGCCGCTGATCCGGTCTATTCTCGTCACCATTCCGGTCCGCGCCTGCTGGGCAAGAACCGACGTACTGGCGATGCTGAGGGCCGCGGTGGCGGCCATAATCATCCCTGCGATTTTCATGGAATACTCCCGGCTGTGGGACGTCTGCGATAAGCCGGGATTGCGGCATTTGTTCCGTGCCGGAGCCGGATTGCGGCTTTTTCTTCCGTACGAATCCGGGCAATTCCGCAAACTGCAAAAGTGAAGGCGGAATTCTGATTCGAACAGAACAGATGAAGTCCTAGGCCGCGCCGGCCTCGGGCTCGAGTTCGGTTTCCGTCACCGTGCGGTTGCGGCCGAGCCGCTTGGCTTGATAAAGCCCGCGGTCGCAGCGCTCGATCATGGCGTCCGCCGATTCGGCAAGGCGGAATTGCGCCACCCCGATCGAAACCGTGATGCTGCCGATTTCCTTGCCGGTTGCGCGGCGGGTCAGCTTCGCCTCGGCAATGCGGCGGCGAATACGCTCGGCGACCGACGTGCAATCCTCGAGATCGGCTCCCGGAAGCACCGCGATCAATTCCTCGCCGCCGTAGCGGGCTGCGAGATCGACTTCGCGAACACCTTCCTGCAGGACCTTGGCCACAAGGCGAAGCACCTGGTCGCCGACCTGATGGCCGTAATCATCGTTGAATTTCTTGAAGTGATCGATGTCGATCAGGAAGACGCTGAGCGCCTCGTCCTTTTCCATCGCCGCGATCTGGGCGAGGCGGAGGAATTCATCCATCGAGTGCCGGTTGGCGAGCCCGGTCAGCGCATCGGTGTTGGAGCGTTGCTCAGCCGCTTTCAGCGAGTCGCGGATGCTGTCCAGTTCCTCCGAGGTGGCGGCGAAATTTGCCTCCAGCGTTGCGGCTCGCGCCGTTGCCTTTGACAATTCGTCAACCAGCTTCGAAATGATTGTCCGGGGATCGCCGGTGACAGCGGCTTCGGAAGATACCTGGTCGAGCGCCTTGATGTGGGTCTGGTTGTCGGTGACGGCCGTGTTGAGGAATTGCTGGGCGGTGGCGATCAGGCCGCTTAATTGCTCGGGAAGGTCACCGAGCGGGTCGGGGCTGGACTGCGGCGTCACATAGGTAATGTAGAGTTCGTGGTTGATCGCCGGGTCGAATTTGCGCTTGCCGGCGATCAGGATGTCGATGGTCTTTCGCAGCGCCAGCGAACTGCCAAGGGCATATTCGAACCAGACGGCGAAATTGGTCGGGGTGGCAGGAACGGACTGCTGCGCCATCAACCGCATTGCCCGGTCGGCAATCGTCGTGGCGTATTCGGCGTCCATATCGCCGATCGGCTGGCCTGCCATTGTTTGACCCGGTAATGCGCTTGCTGCGAAAATCTGTTCCCTGGCATCCATTGTTGTGCACGAAGGAACTAATCTGACCTTAAATTCGCTCGGAAACTCCTCGGCAAATACGTAACTAATATTGACCTATTTGGCCGTGGAGCCTGCGGGAACCGGCCGCTAGCTGCCGCCGTAGCTCTGCACCAGGCTCCCCGCCACCAGCGACCAGCCGTCGACCAGCACGAAAAAGATCAACTTGAACGGGAGCGACACCACGACCGGTGGCAGCATCATCATACCCATCGACATCAGGACCGATGCGACGACGAGATCGATGATCAGGAAGGGGAGGAACAGCAGGAAACCGATCTCGAAGGCGCGTTTCAGTTCGGAGATCATGAAGGCTGGGACCAGGATCCGCAGCGACAGGTCTTCCGGCGTTGCCGGCGGCGGCTCGCCGGAGAGATCGACGAACAGCTTCAGATCCTTTTCACGAACGTTCTTCTGCATGAAGCCGCGCAGCGGCACCGAAGCCTTTTGCAGCGCTTCCTCGACCCCGATCTGGTTGGCGACGAGGGGTTTGATGCCGTCGTCATAGGATCTCTGCAGGACGGGGCCCATCACGAACGCGGTCAGGAACATCGCGAGCGCAATGATCACCGAGTTGGGCGGGGCGGTCGCGGTGCCCAATGCGGTGCGCAGCAGCGACAATACGACGACGATCCGCGTGAACGACGTCATCATGATCAGGATCGACGGCGCGATCGACAGCACCGTCAACAGCGCGATCAACTGGATCGCACGCTCGGTGACCCCGCCGCTGCCCTGGCCGAGATTGATGCTGATATCCTGCGCCATCGCCGGATCGGCGAGCGATCCGGCGGCGGTCAGGATTAAGAAAAATAAAACTCTACGCGGAGAAGCCGGCGGCCTCACGAAGGATTCTTCGGACGGCCCAGCAAGGACGCCATTTCGTCTTCGAGATTTTCGAAGCCGCTCTTCTGCGGAGCGGGTGTGGGAGCGGGAGGCTCGCTGCGGGAGTTACGGGCGGGCGGCGTTTCCGGCGCAACCGGCGGCGCCACCGGCTCGGCCGGCCGGCGCAGGGCGGCTTCCAGGCGCTGCGCCATTTCAGCCAGGTTCTGGTCGGCACTCGACGGCGCGGGGGCCGGAGGGGACGGAGGCGGCGGCGCCGCGGCGCGTTCAGGCGCTCGGGCCGGCGTCTCACGAGCGGCCGGAGTGTCGCGGACAGGCTGCGCCTCACGGATTGGCGGTGCCTCCCGGGCTGGCGATGCCTCACGGACAGGCAGTACGTCGCGTACCGGCGGCGCCTCACGGGCTGGCGGTTTGGGCAACTCGCGCTGCGGCCGTGGCATCAGCGGTTCGTTGCGGGGCAGGCGCGGGGGGGCCGGTTCGGGGCGACCGCTGATCGATTCCGGCGTAAAGCCCGTCAATGGATCGCTGCGACGTTCCGGCATCGGCGGTGGCGCAGGGCGGCGGATTTCGTCGGCGAAGGCTGGCCGTGCGGGGCGCGGCGGCGGCTCCGGCATTTGCGGTTCGGGATGATCGAAGGTGTCGGTCGATCGCGAATCGGATCTTGCCGCCTCGTCGTTCCAGGCGGCGTCGGGCAGCGGCGCGATGCGCGGCGGCTGCTCGCCGACCGCCGGGCGCGGCGCCATTTGATCGCGGTTGGGCATTGCGCGCACGATGTTGGGTTCGACCACGATGTCGCTCGGGCCGCCGATCATGAGCAGATGCTCGACATTGTCGCGCCGTACCAGCACGAGGCGCCGGCGGCCGTCCACGGCGGCGGCGTCGATGACGGCGAGCCGCGGCATCCGTCCGCGCTGGGTGTTGGCGCCGAGGCGGTTGTTGGCGAAACGGCGAACCAGCCATGCGGCCACGCCGATCAGCGCCAGAACGGCGATGAATGCGAAGAGGAATGTCAGTGTCTGCATTCTTTAGTCCCCGGCCACGGGCCGTTCTCTTGATGCTGGATTCGACAAGTGCGGTCTTAGGTCTTGCTGTCCGAGCATGTTCCCCGGGAACACGGTTCCCGCCATCCTGACCATGCTCCGAAGCGATCCGCAGACGGCGAATCACGCCCGAGATCAGCCTTATTCCTTAATTCCCCGCGGCGAACGCCGCCGCCCGGTTAATTAATAGACCAAGAATCGCTTGAGCCAAAACGACTTCTGTGCGCCCCAAGCCGCGTCGGCTGCTGCTGGTTAACGCAGTTTTCGTGGCGAAAATGCGCTCGTTTTGTCGCAGTCAGCGGGCAATGGCTGATGTCGGCGGCGGCAGAATCCAATTTTAACCGGCCGTTAACCATACACCGGGCAAATTCTGCCTACCTCGCGGCGCCTGCCAGAGGTTAACGGGGAGCCGCTCGCGATGGCCATCAACGACCTTCCGATCCTGTCGGCGCTGCGCACCAAGATGCAGTGGCACCAGGAACGCCAGCGCGTGCTCGCCGAAAACGTGTCCAACGCCAACACCCCGAATTTCAGACCGAACGACTTGGTCGAGCCGAAATTCGACAACAAGGGCGCGAACGTCGGCGGCGGGATGGGCTCGCTTGCCATGATGCGCACCGCATCGACCCATATCGGCGTTTCCGGCGGCGCACCAAGCTTCAGGGGAGACGGCGGCAAGAACGGCTTTTTGACCAAGCCGGCCGGCAATGCGGTCAATCTGGAAGAGCAGATGCTGAGGGTTTCGGCCAACCAGATGGACTACGCCGCGGCGACTTCGCTCTACAGCCGCAGCCTCGGACTTCTCAAAACCGCCATCGGAAAACGCTGACGCGTAAGGGAGCCGGATCATGGCAGACGACGGAAGCGATTTTGCCCGCTCGATGAGCATCGCGACGTCAGGCCTGCGCGCGCAGGCAGGGCGTATGCGGGTGATCTCGGAAAACATCGCCAATGCGGACTCCACCGCGCCGACCGCGGGCGGCAACCCGTATCGCCGCAAGGTGCCGACATTTTCGTCCGCGCTCGACCGCACGTTGGACGCCCGGGTGGTGACACTCGGCAAGGTCCGGACCGACCAGTCGGCGTTTCGCGTCAAGCACGAGCCGAGCAATCCGGCGGCCGATGCCGCGGGCAACGTCAAATATCCGAACGTCAATCCGCTGGTCGAAATGACCGACATGCGCGAGGCGCAGCGGTCCTATGAAGCCAACCTCAACATCATCAGCGCCACGCGCCGCATGATTCAACGCACGCTCGACATCCTCAAGGCCTGAACAGGAACCATAGAAAATGGCTTCACCGACCGTTGCAGCAAACGCCTACGCCGCGCTTTCGCGCATCATGGAAACCGGTGGCGCCGAGAAAAGCGGCTCATCCACCGGCGGCCCGTCCTTCAGCGCGCTGCTCAAGGACGCGGTGGGAAGCGTGCTGGATGCCGGCAAGAAATCCGACGCCCAGACCATGGCGATGAGTTCGGGCAAGGCCAACGTCATGGACGTGGTGACCGCGGTCGCGGAGACCGACGTCGCGGTCTCGACGCTGGTGTCGGTGCGCGACCGGGTGATCCAGTCCTACGAAGACATCATGAAGATGCCGATCTGACGTCTATTGGGACGTTCGGACTCCATCGTTCGTCATTGCGAGCGCAGCGAAGCAATCCATCGCCCGCAAAAAGAATGGATTGCTTCGTCGCTGACGCTCGTCGCAATGACGGTGGGGAGAGCGCGGGCTAGATTAAGGAAGTCAACTATGACCGGTGCTGAAACCCTCGACGTGGCGCGCGATGCGATCTGGACCATCGTGGTGGTGTCGTCGCCCTTGATGGTGATCGGCCTTGTGGTCGGCGTCGTGGTGTCGCTGTTCCAGGCGCTGACCCAGATCCAGGAACAAACGCTGATCTTCGTGCCGAAGATTCTCGCGATCTTCGTGACATTATTGCTGGCGCTGCCGTTCATGGCGGATTCGCTGCACGGTTACATGATGCGGATATCGTCGCGAATCATAGGCGGTTGATGCATTGTAGATGAATGCGCGTCGACATATCCCTGCTGCCGGCCCTTGCCGCCACATTCATGCTGGTGTTCGCCCGCGTGGGCGCCATGGTGATGTTGATGCCGGGGTTCGGCGAGAGCAACATCCCGGTGCGCATCAAGCTTGGAATCGCGCTGCTGCTGACGCTGATCATCCTGCCGCTGCACCGCGCCGCCTATCAGGTCGACCTCAACTCGATGAGCTCGCTGGGCGTGCTGATGGTGCACGAGATCGTCATCGGCATCGTGCTCGGCGCCACCGCGCGCGTCACGCTGTCGGCGCTGGCGGTGGCAGGTTCGGTGATCGCCCAGCAGCTCGGCCTCGGCTTCGTCACCGCCGTCGACCCGACCCAGGGGCAACAGGGTCTCTTGATCGGCAACTTCCTCACCATCTTGGGCATGACGCTGCTGTTTGCCACCGACAGCCATCACCTGGTCATATCGGCGCTGAACGAGAGCTACCGGATTTTCTCGCCGGGCGAATTGCCGCCGAGCGGCGACGTCGCGGCGCTCGCTACGCGTGCGTTTGCCACGGCCTTCAAGATCGGCATGCAGCTTTCGGCGCCATTTCTGGTGTTCGGCATCGTCTTCAATATCGGCCTTGGCGTGCTGGCGCGGCTGATGCCGGCGATGCAGGTCTATTTCGTCGGCGTGCCGTTGTCGATCATGGCAGGCTTTCTGATCCTCGCCCTCGTCCTCACCGGAATGATGGCGACCTATCTCAACTACTTCATCGGCGTGATGCACGAGCTGACGCCGCTGAAATAGAGCATGATCTCCGGGCAAACGCGGAACGCGTTTGCGCGGAGATCATGCTCAAACAAAATGCTAGGACGCCGCGATGGCCGACGATTCAGACGACAAAACAGAAGACCCTACGCAAAAACGTCTCGACGATGCGCTTGCCAAGGGGGACGTCGTCAAGAGCCAGGAGGTCAACACCTGGTTCATCATCGCGGGCGCCACGCTGATATTATCGACCTTCGCGGGATCGATCGGCGGCGGCATCCTGACGCCGTTGCGCAACCTGATCGCCAATGCCGGCCAGCTTCGAGCCGACGGCGCGGCGCTGCTCGCGCTCAGCAACACATTGGGCTATGCCGTGCTCGGCGCCATCGGCGTACCGCTGTTGATGCTCATGCTCGCCGCGGTCGCCGGCAACATGATCCAGCACCGGCTGGTATGGTCGTCGGAATCGCTGACACCGAAATTCAGCAAGGTATCGCCCGGCGCCGGACTGAAACGCATCTTCGGCAAGCAGGCGATAGCGAATTTCGTCAAGGGCCTGTTCAAGCTGATCGCGCTCGGCGCCGTTATGATGGCGGTGCTGTGGCCCGAGCGGGACCGGCTCGAATCGTTCCTGCGGTTCGATCCTTCGGCAATCCTCGGCGTCACCACCAATCTGACATTGCAGTTGATGGGCGCCGTGGTGGCGATGCTGGCCGCGGTCGCAATCGCGGACTACTTCTTCCAGTACCGGCAGTGGTTCGAACGCCAGAAGATGTCGCTGCAGGAGATCAAGGACGAGTTCAAGCAGTCCGAAGGCGACCCCCACATCAAGGGCAAGATCCGGCAGTTGCGCCAGCAGCGGATGAAGAAGCGCATGATGGCCGCTGTACCCAACGCCAGCGTGATCATCACCAACCCGACTCACTATTCCATAGCGCTGTCCTATGATCGCGGCATGTCGGCGCCGATCTGCGTCGCCAAGGGCGTCGACAACGTTGCGTTCAAGATCAGGGAAATCGCCAAAAAGCACGACATTCCGATCGTCGAGAACGTGCCGCTGGCGCGCGCGCTTTATGCCACCGTCGATGTCGATGAGGAGATACCGGTCGAGCACTATCACGCGGTCGCCGAGATCATCGGCTACGTCATGAACCTGAAGAGCGGGCTTGGCGCCCGGAGAATGTGAAAGGAACCGCTGGAAATCCCCTTGAAATGCCTTCAATCTGTCAAATAGCCGCCTGATGGGCTTGCGCTTGCGGGGCCGATTCAGGCACTCAGGAGGGGCGCGCCAGCCGAACGCGGGGTTACCCGCGGCCGGCCGATCCCGACCGGCGCGTGACCTCCCTCGTCGAAGGGCAACACCGCTTCATATGACCGTCGAAACTGACAGCCATTCGCCGACCGAGCCCTTTTCGGCCCACGAACCGGCGCGGCGGGGCGGTAGCATCGTGCTGGTGCTGCTGGTGGCGGCCGGCATCGTGGCCGTGGCGGTGGCGCTGATGACCATCGGTCGCGCGCAGGCCCAGCCCTATATCCTCGGCGTGCTGGCGCTGCTCGCCATGGTCGGCCTGTTCAATCTGTTCGCTTTTGCCGCCGGTATCATTCGCTTCACCGACCGCAGCGCCGACGACCCCGTAATGGGCCGCATCGCCGATCAAGCCCATGACGGCTTGGCCGTGACCGACCCGAAGGGCCATGTCGTCTATTC
The DNA here is from genome assembly GCF_018596315.1 of Bradyrhizobium sp. SRL28. Taxonomy (GTDB): domain Bacteria; phylum Pseudomonadota; class Alphaproteobacteria; order Rhizobiales; family Xanthobacteraceae; genus Bradyrhizobium. Next base: position 39,771 of record NZ_JAHEAG010000005.1, read on the forward strand.
GAACGCCGCCTATCTGGCGCTGACGGGCGCTGCGAGCCCGCAGGACGTGCGCCCCATCGAACGCGTCTTCATCGGCAACCCGGACGTCTCCGAAGCCGTGTTCCGCCTGCTCAAGGCCGCCCGCGAAGGCAAGCGGCAGCAGGAGGAGGTCCGCATCGCCGGCTCTGACGGTGCACCGGGACGCTGGTTGCGGATGCGGGTTCGTCCGCTCGGCCAGAGCAAGCGCGAAGCAAAATACGCGGTGTGGTCGATCGCCGACATCACGCGGGATCGCGAGCGCCAGGAAGATGTGTTCCGGGAACTGCAGCACGCGATCGAATATCTCGACCACGCGCCATGTGGCTTCTTCTCGGTCAGTCCGGCCGGCGACGTCATCTATGTCAACGCCACGCTGGCGAACTGGCTCGATTACGATCTCGCCGAGATCGGTTCGGGCGGGCTGAAGCTCACCGATATCGTCTCCGGCGATGGCGCTGCGCTGTTGACCTCGATCGTGGCGGTGCCCGGCGAGGTCAAGACCGAGGTGTTCGACATCGACCTGCGCATGCGCGGCGGCAAGACCATGCCGGTGCGGCTCTATCACAAGCTCGCCTTCGGCGCCGACGGCGCGCCGGGTTCGTCGCGCACGCTGGTGATCAGCCGCGCGCGCGACGAGCATTCCGACCCCGAACGCGCCGCCGAAGTCCGCTTCATGCGATTCTTCGACCATACGCCGATGGCGATTGCGACGGTGGACCGCAGCGGAGCTGTTGTCCGCGCCAACGCCCGTTTCGCCAAGCTGGCGCAGAGCCTCAGCCCGGACGGCGCGGCCAACAAGTCGATCTTCCGCACCGTGAATGCGCGCGACCGCAGCCTTCTGATCGCGGCGATCAACCAGGCGGCGGAAGGACAGGGCGACATCGCGCCGGTCGAGGCCATGCTCGACGGCGCCAAGGAGCGCTGGGGGCAGTTCTTCGTCACCGCGGTCGAGGAGGACGAGCGCGACACCGAGGCCGCCATCGTCTATCTGCTGGAGACCACCGAGCGGCGCACGCTGGAAAACCAGATCAACCAGTCGCAGAAGATGGACATGGTCGGCCAGCTCGCCGGCGGCATCGCGCACGACTTCAACAACGTGCTGTCCGCCATCATGATGGCGAACGACTTCCTGCTGAACGCGCACAAGCCGACCGATCCGTCGTTCCAGGACATCATGCAGATCAAGCAGAACGCCACCCGCGCGGCGACGCTGGTGCGGCAACTGCTCGCGTTCTCGCGCCGCCAGACGCTGCGGCCGCAGGTGCTCGACCTCGGCGATGCGCTTTCCGATCTCACCATGCTGCTGCGGCGCCTGATCGGCGAGAAGGTCAAGCTCGACCTCGTGCACGGTCGCGACCTCTGGCCGGTCAAGGTCGACGTCTCGCAGTTCGAACAGGTGGTCGTCAATCTCGCGGTCAACGCGCGCGACGCCATGCCCGATGGCGGCAAGCTGACGGTGAGAACCGCCAATGTGACGGTGGATGAAGCCGCCCAGCTCACTCACAAGGGCATGCCGGCCGCCGACTACGTGCGGATCGACATTTCCGATACCGGCACCGGAATCCCGGCCGACATCGTCGACAAGATCTTCGAGCCGTTCTTCTCGACCAAGGAGGTCGGCAAGGGCACCGGGCTTGGTCTCTCCACGGTGTACGGCATCGTCAAGCAGACCGGCGGCTTTGTCTATGTCGACTCCACACCCGGTGAAGGCACGTCGTTCCGCATCTTCCTGCCGCGGCATCGTCCCGAACTGGATGCCCAGCCCGAAGCGCAGGGAGCGAATGGCGCAGCAAAGGACGCGGCAACCGAGCCGCCGAAGCCGCGGCCCGACCTGACCGGGCAGGGCACCATCCTGCTGGTGGAAGACGAGGATGGCCTGCGTTCCCTGAATGCGCGCGGCCTTCGTTCGCGCGGCTACAGCGTGATCGAGGCTTCCAACGGCATCGAGGCGATGGAGGCGCTCGACGAAAAGGACGGCGCGGTCGATCTTGTCGTCTCCGACGTCGTGATGCCGGAAATGGACGGCCCGACGCTGCTGCGCGAAATGCGCAAGCGCAATCCGAATCTCAAGATCATCTTCGTCTCCGGCTACGCCGAAGAGGCCTTCGACAAGAGCCTGCCGGAGAACGAGCAATTCGCCTTCCTGCCGAAACCGTTCGCGCTCAGCGCGCTGGTCGAGAAGGTGAAGGAGACCATGACGGCGTCGTGAGCTCGGCCGGGCAGGCAATGTCCAGGCTTGCGGCGGCATGACGGTTGCTCCACCACAACCTCCACCCGGTCTACCGGCGCACGGAACCATTTCGGCGCGCTGCGCCGGACCTTGTCGTGCCTAGCGCCTGTGGGACGGCAGATGTTCTGCCGGGGCGGGTGAGGATGCCCGTCAAACCTCATAATTGCTGCTAACCCCCTGCCAAATCGTCACATCCCCGCGACTGAGGGCCGCAGTTCCGGTTCCCGATAGTGGCTTCACTTTTAAGCAACTGTGCCCATCTTAGGGGCGCTTCCCCATCCTGGGGACTGAGGAAAAACACATGAATTTCTCGCAAGGCACGCGCGGAATTATTCGGACACTGGCCGTTGTCCTGTCCGTGGCGCTTCCGGTGGCGATCACGATCTCGGCGGCCGACGCCCGCGTTGGCGGCGGCGGCAGTTCCGGTTCGCGGGGATCGAAAACCTACTCGGCGCCCCCGAGCACGACCACAGCGCCCGGCGCGGCGCAGCCCATGAACCGTACCTTTACCCAGCCCGGCACCCCCGGCGTGGGCGCACCGGCGGCTGCCGGCGCGGCCGCCAAGGGCGGCTTCTTCAACCGGCCCGGAATGATGGGGGGCATGCTCGGCGGTCTCGCCATGGGCTTCCTTGGCGCCGGCTTGTTCGGCCTGCTGTCCGGCGGCGGGTTGTTCTCCGGCCTCGGTGGCCTGTCGTCGATTATCGGCCTGCTGCTGCAGGTTGGCCTGATCATCCTGGTGGTGCGGCTGGCGATGTCGTGGTGGCAGCGCCGCCATACACCGGCCTCCGCCTACGCGACGGGACCTGCTCCTGCCGCCGAAGGCCCTGGCGCCCAGACCAGCTTCCGCTCCGGCCTGAGTGGCTTTGGGCTGGGATCGAACCAACCGGCGCTGGAAATCCAGCCGGCTGACTATGAAGCCTTCGAGCGTCTGCTCGGTGAGGTCCAGGCCGCATGGTCGAACGAGGACGTCGCCAAACTGCATACGCTGGCGACGCCCGAGATGGTGTCCTACTTCTCCAAGGATCTCGAGGAGAATAAGGCCCGCAACGACGTCAACAAGGTGACCGGCGTCAAGCTGCTGCAGGGCGACCTCGCCGAAGCCTGGCGCGAAAGCGAAACCGATTTCGCCAGCGTGGCGATGCGGTTCTCGCTGGTCGACAAGACCCTGGAGCGCACCACCGGCCGCCTGGTCTCGGGCAGCGAAACGCCGATCGAAGCGACCGAAGTCTGGACCTTCGCCCGCCGGCGCGGCGCCGATTGGGAACTCTCGGCGATCCAGCAGACCAGCTGATCGCCCACACAAAGACGACAGAGGCGCTGCGGCTTGTTCCGCAGCGTCTTTTTCTTTGTCTCGTTCTTTGCCTGCCCTTTGTCTTCGGCACGATCCGGTTGTTTCGAACGCGGCGTGCGTTCTTCATCCTGCACCGGAATAATGTTTGCCGGGGTGGGTTGATGACAAACGACCCATAAAAACAAAAGGGAGGACTTCGATGAACAGCTTCACTCGAATCATTTTGCCGGCATGCTTCGCCGCTGCAGCCATATCAGCTTTCGCCGGCACGCCCGCGCAGGCGCAATCGGCCGATACCAGTTTCTTCCTGACCAGCAACGGCATCGGCAATGGCGGCAATCTCGGCGGGCTCGCCGGCGCCGACAATCACTGCCAGACATTGGCGCAGGCAGCCGGAGCGGGCGGCAAGACCTGGCGCGCCTACCTCTCGACGCAGGCCGCCGACGGTCAGCCTGCCGTCAATGCGCGCGATCGCATCGGCAAGGGGCCGTGGAAGAACTCCAAGGGCGTCGCGGTCGCCAAGGATGTCGCCGATCTCCACAGCGCCAGCAACAACCTCACCAAGCAGACCGCGCTCTCCGAAAAGGGCGAGGTCATCAGCGGTGCCGGCGACTCGCCGAACCGCCACGATGTGCTGACGGGATCGCAGGCGGACGGTACTGCGTTTGCGGCCGGCGAAGACCGCACCTGCAAGAACTGGACGAGCAGCACGCAAGGCGCCGCGATGGTCGGTCATTTCGACCGCAAGGGTCTGCGCGACGATGATGCGTCAAAGTCCTGGAACACGTCGCATCCCTCGCGCGGCCCGGATGGCGGCTGCTCGCAGGCCGATCTGAAGAGCACCGGCGGCGACGGGCTGATGTATTGCTTCGCGGCGAATTGAGTTCAAGCCGTAGCCCGGGTGAAGCCACCGGGTCTCGCGAATGCGCGCCCGATGACAGGCTCCGCGAAACCCGGGTTCTCCTGCATGCGTTCCCGGATTGCGCTTCGCTTCATCCGGGCTACGAACCTCGCAAGCCGCGGCTTGCGCGAAAGGTCGCCCGCTAGGCGGCCTTTTTCTTTGCGCGCTTCTTTGTCGTTTTCCTGGGAGCCTTGCTGGCGCTCTTCGCCTTCTTCGAAGCCTTGCCCTTGGCGAGATGGGCGCCGACTGCCTTCGACGAATGCCCGACGGCGGCAACGGCGGCCTTCAATCTGGCCGGCGTGACCTTGAATTTCTTCGACCAGTAGCCGACCTCGTAAGGCTGGCTCACCGCGATCCGTGCCCTGTCGGCTGCCTTGTGCTTCTGCAGCTTGATGTAGGCTTCGACGTTCTTCGCGGAGCGTCCCGCTTTCTTGACGGCGGACTTCAGTTTGGCCGGCGTGATCTTGAACTTCTTCGACCAATAAGCGACCTCATAAGGCTCGCTCAATGCGATCAGCCCACGATCCGCCCCGCCGCGCTTCTTCTTGTTGTCCGCCATCCCATTCTCCTGGTGCTTGAGAAAATCGACGCCTGAAACGCGAGTAGCGTAACACGCTCCCTCGCATTCGGACAGATTTCGACTGTGGAGATCTGTGCGGCGCGTTCTGTGCCGCCGCGGTCGCGCGGATGCTGCGTTTGGCGTGACGAACCAACCGGGAGGTGATTTGTTAGGCCTGTCAAACCGGCAGCGGAGGTGCCATCGATGCGTTACGAACTCTACTACTGGCCGATGATTCAAGGCCGCGGCGAATATATCCGCCTCGCGCTGGAGGAGGCGGGCGCCCGCTACGCCGACGTCGCGCGCCGTGGCAACGGCATGGCTGCGATGATCCGAATGGTGGAAATGCGGAAGGGAGCGCCGCCCTTCGCGCCGCCGTTCCTCAAAGACGGAAAGCTCGTGATCGGGCAGACCGCCAACATCCTGCTCTATCTGGGATCGCGGCACGGGTTGGCGCCAAAGTCGGAGGCCGGCAAACTCTGGGTACATCAATTGCAGCTCACGATCGCCGATCTGGTGCTGGAAGTGCACGACACCCATCACCCGCTCGGGCCCTCGCTGTACTATGAGGATCAGAAGGCGCCGGCGAAAAAACGCACCGATGAGTTCTGGAAGGCGCGCGTGCCGAAATATCTCGGCTATTTCGAGGGCCTGCTGGCGGCCAACGGCGGCACCTACATCACTGGCCGCCGCCTGACTTACGTCGACTTGTCGCTGTTCCAGATCGTCGAGGGACTTCGATACGCCTTCCCGAAACGCATGAAGGCTTTCGAGGAGGAAATCCCGGGCCTGGTCGACCTGCGCGATCGCGTTGCGGCGCGGCCGAACATCAAGTCGTATCTGGCGAGCGATCGAAGGATTGCGTTCAACGAGGAGGGGATCTTCCGCAAGTACAAGGCGTTGGATGCTTGAGGGCGTCATTCCGGGGCATCGCGAAGCGACGAATCCGGAATCTCGAGATTCCCCGATGTGCAATTGCACATCTGAGGTTCGATGCTACGCATCGCCCCGGAATGACCGCTCCGCCGTTACATGCTCCTGCCATCCATCGGCGTCATCTTCAGCTTCGACAGTTCGATGCCGTCGATGCAACTCACATTCACCGCCACCACGTCGGTGCCATCAGGCTTCTTGCCGCGCGCGAAGACGTCGACGCCGCAATCGACGCAGAGCTGGTGGTGGATCGCGTGCTTGTTGAAGAGGTATTCTTGAGGTTTTCCTCGCCGGCGCGGAGCTGGAAACTCTTCGGGTCGAGGAAGGTGAAATGCAGCCCCTTCTTGGTGCAGATCGAGCAGTTGCAGGCGGTAACCATCGCGAGATCAGTGGTGCATTCGAAGCGCACCTGGCCGCAATGGCAGCCGCCGGTATAGGTCTTGCTATCGGGCATCTGATCCGCCTTCGTTGTCTCTTACCAAAGTCCGGGCACCAGACGATAGCGCACGCGCTCGGCGTAGTCAGCATAATCAGGCAGTCCCTCGACCAAAGCGCGCTCCTCGATGCGGGCGCGAATGGCGAACAGGACGGCGAACACCGGCGCGATCGCGACGCCCCACCACGACCCCAGCAGCAGCGGGACGCCTACGAAGAACAGCATGATGCCGCTGTACATGGGATGGCGAACAAAGGCGTACGGGCCGCTCGATACGACGCGATGGTGGCGTTCGGCCTGCACCTTCACAACAGGTGCGGCAAAGGAATTTTCGCGGAACACCCACATGATGATGGCGGTCGAGAGCAGGTACATCGCAAGCCCGAGCGCTTGCAGCACGAGCGGAACGTCGGATGCCTGCGCGCGCCGGTCCAGTCCGATCGCGACGAGCCAGATCAGCGTCACTAGGACGAAGATCAGCATGAATTTCTTGTCGGCGGCGGGCTGGTTGGCCTGAAACGTCGGCCGCATGCGCTCGGCGAGCAGGGCGGGATCGATCTTCGCGAGCCACAATCCGCAGGCGGGGCCGATGATCGCGCTGACGACCAGGAACGCCCACGCCGCCGGCCAGTCCAGCGAACCTGCTGACGCGAACAACAAGGCGCCGAGCGCGATGACGAAGACGGTATTATGCAGCAGAAGCTTTGCGATCATGCGCGGGTTCCATTCCCCCGTGACAGCATGATCGCGCGGTTTTTCGGCAAACTTGCGGCGTTGCAGTTTCCAAGGGCTGTCATACCCGCGAAGGCGGGTATCCAGTACGCTGTGGCCTATCGAGGATATCGCTGGCGTCTCTGGAATACTGGGTCACCCGCCCCAGTGCGCAATTGCGCACAAGGCGGGTGACGACGGTCAGAGGGGTTAGCTCAAGCCAGCTGGTCGATCCGCGTTCCCTGACCCGGCGGCAGGGGAGCGACCAGCGTCGGCTTCGGCGTGCGGGTGCCGTCCGTGGCAGCGCCGTTCTGGACGTCGGGGGTTTTGTCGGGAGCCTTGAACACGGGGACTTCTGGCGGTTTGACCACCACCGTTGCGGGGACACCAGAGACATTCATCGGAAGCATCCTTTTGGTTGCCTCCGACACTGGCCGGGGTGAAGCGAAGGATTGGTGAATCCCGCGCGGCAATCCCGCGCCGTCGCCGTCAATCCCGTCCAATGGTGAACGGACGGCTCGCGAAATCGTTAGAATGCGACGGATCGGGAAAGAGGCCTACTCGTCCTTGCCGCGGGTCACCGCGATCGAGGCCTCGGTCTTGGTGCGCGTGCATTCCATGTTGAGCCGGCGGAAGCGCATGGAAACCTTGTCGCCGCGCAGAATGCCCATGCGCTTGATGCAGCGCGAGGAGCCGGTCGCAACGTCGGGCTTCGGTATCGTGAAAATGATGGCGCCGGCCGAGGCGACAAGTTCGAAGAATTGCGGCTTCGGCTTGCGGTCGGTCTTGGCGTAGAGTTCGTTGGAATAATTGCGGCCGCGGCAGCCGAGCGACAGCTCTTTCGCCGCCGGGTGCGTCAGATAGATTATGTTGCCGGTACTGACGCTGATCTTGAGGCCGTCGATCTGGTTCTTCAATTCCTTGGCGATATCGTCGCAGCGGTCGGCTCTCGCCGGCGATGCGCTGAACGAGGCGAGCAATGCCAGCGTGGCGGCAAGCAAGGTCGGTCGGTGAAATTGTGGTCCCAAAGCCATTGTGAAAGCCCCTTTGCGCTATTGAAACCCGCGCGCGGATTTCCTGCAAGGGGCGCGCGCGGAAGTCAACTTGCTTCTCAGAAACCGTAGAGGATGACGCCGATCCCGAAGGCGATCACGGCGAAGACGCCGTACAGCGTGGGAATGCTGACCAGCATGGTGGCGAGTCCCAGCCGCTGGCCGCGTGCGGCAAGCGCGATGGCGCAGGCGGCCATCAGCGGAAACGCGATGATCCGGACAGGCGTCTCGAAGGCGGAGACACCACGAAAATCCAGCCCGTGCCGCACCACCGAGGGCATGAAGTTCAGCCACGTCATGAGCACGAGCGCGCCGAGCGCCATGATCGCGTAACGCAGCCGGCCAACGGTGGCAAACCCCAGCGCCGCCAGCGCCAGCAGGGGATGGGCAGCGATATACGCCTTGATGATCGCGCCGCCGATGCCGGGGCCGGGAATTTCCGACATGCCACCGAACAACATCGGCGCATGCGACAGCCCCTCGAAGGCTTCGATCGCGGCCATAATGATCAGAAGCAGATAAAGCCCGAGAAGGCGCGGGGGGCGGATCGAGACAGGGGCTGCCTCAGGCAATGTGGTGGCGGAGTTCATTACAGTCGCAATCGGTTGACGGAATATCGGAAATCTCCGGTTTGTCTGAAGAGGACCCGGAACGGTTCAACGAGGATTTGGGTCTACATTCCAAAGTAGTATGGAGTGAGGTTCGTTCGTGCTGATTGTCAGCGAGGGGTTACAGCTATCCTGAACTGTGCTATGATGACGCCATGACGAAAGAGCAGGTAAAAGCTGTCCTGGATCGCGTGCTAACTTGGCCGAGCGAACGTCAAGAGGACGCTGCCAAGGTCTTGATGCTAATGGAATCGCAGAACGAAAGCGTCTACCGGCTGACCGATGAACAGGTCGAGGAAGTCCGGCGTCGGCGCGCCGACCCGAAGGCTCGGAAATTGACGTTGGAAGAGTTCAACGAACGGCTTCGCCGGCGTCTCGGTGAATGAAGATTGTCGTTCACGAATCCGCCGCCCGTGATCTCGACGGGATACTCGACTGGATTTCCAAAGATAGCCCCGGCGCAGCCGCCGAACTGGTTCGGCGCATCCAGCTTCGCATCAATCGGCTCGCTGTTGCCGGCCTTCCGCATATGGGGAGGCCAGGTCTGGTCGAAGGAACGCGCGAATTGTTGGAAACGCCCTATATTATAGTCTATTCGGTAGATGAGGCCGCCGGCGCGATTGAGGTGATTGCCATCGTGCATGGCGCGCGGGATCGGCAAGCCTGATGGGCGATGCGGAAACCGCTGGTCTGGAAGCTCCGCAAAACCTTCCCTTTATCTAAAAAGTGCTTAGAACGGCTCTATCGCCGGCCCGAAGTCCCCTGGATTTCTCCGGCCTTTCGAACAGACGAGCCAGCCATGAACGCCCCGACCGCCTTTCCCGACCAGAAGCCCGTTCCGCCCTACAAGCATACGCCGCTGTTCCCGCTGGGCGCGGACACCACGCCCTACAAGAAGATCACGGCGGAGGGCGTGCGGGTCGAGAAGGTGCTTGGCAAGGACATGCTCGTTGTTTCGCGGGAGGCGCTGCGGGCGCTGTCGGAAGCGGCCTTCGGCGACATCAATCACTACCTGCGGCCGGGGCATCTGAAGCAGTTGCGCTCGATCCTGGAAGACAAGGAAGCCAGCGACAACGACAAGTTCGTCGCCTTCGACTTCCTGAAGAACGCCAACATCGCCGCCGGCGGCGTGCTGCCGATGTGCCAGGATACCGGCACCGCGATCATCATGGGCAAGAAGGGCTGCAACGTCATCACCGACGGCGACGACGAGGCCGCGCTCTCCGAAGGCGCGCGCGACGCTTACTTGCGCCGTAACCTGCGCTATTCGCAGGTAGCGCCGTTGTCGATGTATGAGGAAAAGAACACTGCCAACAACATGCCGGCGCAGTGCGAGATCTATGCCGAGGGCGACGACGCCTACAAGTTCATGTTCATGGCCAAGGGCGGCGGTTCCGCCAACAAGAGCTTTCTGTTCCAGGCGACGCCTTCGGTGCTGACCAAAGATCGTCTGCTGGCGTTCCTCAAAGAGAAGGTGCTGACGCTCGGCACCGCGGCATGCCCGCCATATCATCTGGCCATCGTCATCGGCGGCACGTCGGCTGAACTCTGCATGAAGACCGTAAAACTTGCTTCGGCGCGGTATCTTGATGCGCTGCCGACCCAAGGCTCGGCCGACGGCAATGCCTTCCGCGATCTCGAGATGGAGCAGGAAATTCTCAAGATGACGCAGTCGCTCGGCGTCGGCGCGCAGTTCGGCGGCAAGTATTTCTGCCACGACGTGCGCGTGATCCGGATGCCGCGCCACGGCGCATCGCTACCGATTGGGTTAGGGGTGTCCTGCTCCGCGGACCGGCAGGTGCTAGGCAAAATTACAAAAGACGGCGTCTATCTCGAGGAGCTCGAGCACAATCCGGCGCAGTATCTGCCGGCAGTGGAGCAGTCGCTCGGCGGCGAGGTCGTCAAGATCGATCTCAACAAGCCGATGAAGGAAATCCTCGCAACGCTGTCACAATATCCGATCAAGACGCGCGTCTCGATGACCGGCACGATGGTCGTGGCCCGCGACTCCGCCCACGCCAAATTGCGCGAGCGGCTGGAAAAGGGCGAGCCGCTGCCGGATTATTTCAAGAACCATCCGGTGTATTACGCCGGTCCCGCCAAGACGCCCGACGGCTACGCCTCCGGCGCGTTCGGCCCGACCACCGCAGGGCGCATGGACTCGTTCGTCGACCAGTTCCAGGCGGCCGGCGGTTCGATGGTGATGGTGGCAAAGGGAAATCGCGCGGTCGCGGTGCGCGAGGCCTGCAAGAAGCACGGCGGCTTCTATCTCGGTTCGATCGGCGGTGCGGCGGCAAATCTCGCCGAACACTGCATCAAGAAGGTCGAGGTGGTTGAATATCCCGAACTCGGCATGGAAGCGATCTGGCGCATCGAAGTCGTGGATTTCCCCGCCTTCATCATCATCGACGACAAGGGCAACGACTTCTTCAAGGAATTGAATCTGGGGTGAGGGCGCTCGGCCTCGACGGGTTCAGCAAGGGCTGGGTCGCCGTCCTCCTTGACGGCGACCTTCATGAGATCAGGTTCTGCTGCGACATTACCGATGCGCTGTCCGCTGGCTTTGATCGCGCTGCGATCGACATTCCCATCGGTATGACAGATGACGGCGAGCGGGCCTGCGACCTCCTTGCCCGCGAGAGGTTACGGCCGCATTCGTCACGCGTGTTTACCGGGGCGCGGCGCTGGATTTGGCAAGACTTCAGCGATCCCGACGAAGCAAACAGGGAATCCGCGCGGCGCGGCCAAAAGCGCGTCTCACGCCAGCTTTGGCATCTCGGTCCCAAGATCATGCAGGTTGACGCTTTCCTGCGTGCGCATCGCTCGCTGGACGTTCGCGAGGTTCATCCCGAACTGGTGTTTCTGAGGTTGAACGCAAACGAACCCTTGCCGTCGAAGAAGTCCGAGGAAGGAGATTCCCTTCGCCGGACGTTGCTCAAGCGAAGCGGGTTTCGGAATATCAACCGATGGCTCACCAAAACGCGGATCGGCACCGGGGCGAAGCGTGACGACGTCCTGGACGCCTGTGCCGTGGCGATTGCCGCGCGCGAACCTGCAGGCAGTGTGGGATTGCCGCCGCCAGACAAGTACGGCCTGCCGATGCAGATTTGGTTCTAGCGGTGTTCGTTAGCCCCGTGCGGGCGCCCACATCAACTACAATTCGTCACCTGGCTGGAGCACAGGCTTCGCCACCAGCCGCGCACGCCGTCATGGCTTTCCACCAGTCCCCAATGGCCGCTGCAGGCGAGGATGCGTTTCGGGCCGCCGTCGGTATCGAGCGTGCCGCCGAGCTTGCGCTGCGCCGGCATCCACTGCGCATCGACAAACGGCGCCTGGAACAGCCCACCCATGCGGGTGCCGCCGTTGGCATAGTTCGCGCCGACCTTGTTGGCTGCGACCCAGCCGCGGCCGGCATAAGGCTTTGGCGCATGGCGTGGATACTTCTTCTCGTCCTCGTATTCCTTGCCCGGCGGCGTCGCGCCCTCGATCAGGAACCAGCCGTCCTTGAAGCCGATGATGCGGAATTCGGTCAGCCAGCCGCCCTCGGGCGTGTTTTCGCTGCCGCCCATCTTCAGCCGGTAGGGCGGCGGCAGCGTGCCGAGCACGCGCGCCTTGACCGAGGGTTCGGCGCGCACGTTCAGGCCCTTGGGATCGCGATCCCAAGACCAGGCGCCGAGACTGCAGGGCTCGGTACCCTCAGGGAGTTTCGCGCGGCCGGTTGCGAGTTCGGCGTCCAGTTTGTCGAACTGGCGTTCCTCGCCATCCGGATCGGTCATCGCGGTGTCGCGATTGCCCCGCGTCGGATCAATACGGGGTTGCAGCTCGGCCGACGATGCGCGGAGCGCACCATCGCTTTTCGCGAGCTTGACGACGAGCACCTGCCGCGGCGCGAATACGCTTCCCGGAGATTTCGGATCGGTCGCATTCGCCGGATAGACGGCGAGATAGCCCGTCATCGCGGCTTCATCGGTGCGATAGGCATCGCCCCCGACATAACCGGCCGGCACCAAGGCGAGCGCGCTCTTGCGCCACGCCGGTTCAGGCTCCGGCGCTTGCGCGATCGCCGCACCCACCAGCGAGGCGAGGGCGGCGATCGAAGGCCAAGTTATCTTGTGCATGGATGAGTGGACGAGGACCCGCGCCAGGCCCCCTCGCTATCGGGCTTATGCCCGCGTGCCGGTGAAGGGGAAGCTGCCCATCGGGCCGATACCCATCTCGCCGCTCATGCTGTCGCCGGAGACCTTTCCGATGAACTCGAGGGTCAACGGCATCGGGTTGGTGATCGAGACCTTCCAGTTGACGGCGTCGCCGCTGATGGCGCCATCGAAGATTTCGGTGGAATTGCCATCGGCGCCCTGCGTGCCCGTCAGCGTACCGCCGGAGGCCAACAGGGTCAGCGTTGCCTTGCGCTCGCCCATCGGCGTGCTCATGGTGAGATTCCAGTTTCCGTCCACGGCCATCTTTGTCTCCCCGACATTTCTTCCCGACAAACCGGAATGGCTTGCGAGATCCGCTAAACTCGATCGGCGGTATAGCCTATCTCGCCATACAAGCCCAACCGTCTCAAGCGTCCTTTTGACGCGTATTCTTCAGGCGCGTTGAGCGGCAGCGCGAAGCCGGCTGCCGACCAAAACACGAAACGCGATGTATTGAATTGCGAAGGCGGCAATCTTGGCGCCGACCAGTACGACGGTCACGTAGAACGTCCACAGCTTCATGTCGCCGGTCATGGCGACACCGATGGTGCCGACGGCGAGCACGAAACACAGTCCGGCCCAGGCATAGCCCGCGAAGGTGACATATTCCGGAATGGTCTGTGTCACGATTGGCGGCATGTAGCGCAGCATCCAGCCGCGCTTGAGCATGATGAGGCCGATCGCGAAATGCCCGATCGCCGGTTTCGCCAGCACGAAGCGCGGGTCGTGGGTCAGGAGCGTGGCGCTGCCGAGCACGATGACGAGCGCCAGGCTCGCCCAGGTCATGTAGCCGAGCTCCTTGCCCTTGACGCGCGAGTAGATCACCTGCGCGATGGCGCCGGCGATGGCGACACCGGTCGCCAGCAGCACGTTGTCGGTGGCGAGATAGATCGCGATGAACAGGATGGTGGAGAAAAAATCGGCGCCCAGTCTGGCGAATACGTCCTTCATCGGCTTGCTCTCTGCTGGAGGGTGTTGCGGTTGGAAGTCGGCTTAGTTGGTGCCGGGCAGGGCGTTCGCTGGCGGCGCACCATACTTCGCCTTGCGATATTGTGGATACCATGTCGTGAAGTAAGCGGCACTGTTGCGGGCGGCGAAGGCGATCACGAGGCTGGACCAGAGCGGCAAGCCCGGCACATAGATCGCCAGCACGTTGCCGATCATCATCAGCACAAACGCGGCGTTCCAGGCCCAGGTGATGAGATAAACCGCCTTCAGAAAGCCGGGCTGCCTAGCCGTCTCGGCATCGACCTCCTCAAGCGCATATTGCAGAATGAACGGCTTGCGGATGATCAGCGAGACCAGCGAAATCGCGAGCACGCCGATATCGATCGCGAGCTTCACGACGGAGCTGCTCAGGAGCGGATCGACAAGCGAGACGTAGGCGCCCAGTCCGCTGAACAGGACGACGGAGCCCGCGCCGAGCATCTTGATCGAGCGGCCGCGATAGCGGTCAATGCCGACGACGGCGAGACAGATCGCCGCCGCTACGAAAAGGCTGATCTCGGCTGAGGTCACCAGCATCAGCAGGGCGAACGAACCGAAGGGGGCGAGGATCAGGAAGATGGCCATGGCAGCCTCTCGGGCTAATCTTTACATCGTAAAGATAAACTAGGCGGAGCCGCGGGTGTCGTCAAGAAAAATCTTTACAGCGTCAAAATTAAAATGAGCCGATGAAAAATAGCTTATTAGCAATGGCTTGCGTCGAAACATGCACGCCTATAAGGCGCGCGACAGGATCGTCAAAGCGCAGGCCAGCAGTAAAACGAACGTGATGGTGATGCCGCCCATTCGGCCGACGCGGAACTGCAGCGTATTGGGCGCGGCGTACATGCCGAGCGGATGCAGCAGCCGCGACAACAGCAGCGTGCCCATCAACAGATGGACCCAGATAGCTCCCAGGCCGGACATCTCCAGCATCGCAACCATCAGCGTAATGATCGGCACGTATTCGATGAAGTTGGCATGCGCGCGGATCGCGCTGCGCAGCGCGAGGCTTCCGTTGTCGCCGAACGCCGCCCGGTCTCTCATGCGCAGCCGCCCGACCTGAACGGCGAGGACGGTGTAGAGCAGGGCGAGAATGGCGAGATAGGCTGACGTGATCGAGGGCAGGTGCATGGGTGTCTCCCGAGTGCTGCGTCTCATTACGACGTGATTCCGGGCCTGCGCCTAACGTCGCATCCCCGATGCGCAATGGCGCACCGGGGAATGACGGAGAGATGAACTTCGCCTTACTCCGCGCCGACCCAATTGCCGTGAAAACCATCCGGCACGCGATGGCCGAGATGAACCAGCGCCACGGGACCGGATTCGACATCCTGCGCGTTGAACACCGCGAGATCGCTGCGATTCTCCTGCGCGCGCCAGACCGCTGATAGCAGCCAGCCGTCGCCCTCGGCGGCGTCAGCGCCGCGTTCGACAAACACCGGCTCGGAAATCGTGTCGCCGGCGGGCAGCAGATAATGGCCGAGACGCTTGCCCTTGCCGTCGACATGGACAATGCCGGCCAGCGCGCCGAACATCGGCAGATCGGGATTGGCGCAGGCGTACCAGCCATGGCTGTTTGCGTAACCGGCGCGGCGATCGTCGATGCGCGGGAATTCGCCGGTGAGATCGTCGAGATAGGTTTGCGTGAAACGGTCGGTGTTGCCCGCGAGGTCGAAGGTCCAGCGGCAATAGCGTGCGCGCGATTTCGCCGGATCCGTCTTCGAACCATCAGGATGGTTGAACAGCGGCGCTTCCTCGAACTGCATCACGTCGGCGATAATGCGATTGCCTTCCTCCCACGCATTCATGACGTGGAAGACGTAGCAGCTTTCGGCACGGAACCAGACGATGTCTTTTGCCGAGCCGTTGCGCTTCATCACGCCGACGTAGCCGCCTTTCTCGGGCTCCCAGGCATAGGGCGCCTTGCCGCGCATCGCCCGCTCCATGCTGCCGGTAATGGGGAGGATCGGAAACAGCAGATGATTTTCGGTCACGATGAAGTCGTGCACCATGCTGGCATAGGGGGATTCGAAACGATCGAACCGCGTCACCACGCCGGAAGCATTGACCGATCCGAAGGAGAGGGCAGGGGTAAGGGGGCCAGCGGCGTTATAGCCGAAGAAAACCATCTCGCCGGTGACAGGATCGATCTTGGGATGTGCGGTGAAGGGGCCCTTGATGGCGCCGTTGTAATCGCAATAGCCTGTTCGATTGAGGGTGTCGGGCTCGATCTCGGTCGGCAGATGGCCTTCCTCCAGCGCCAGCAGCTTTCCGCCATGGAAGATGATGTTGGTGTTGGCGACGCCGCCATCGTCGGTGACCGAGGCCGGCGTACCCGGCAGCTTGCGGCCGAAGCCGCCGAACAAGGCGCGGCCGGCGTCATGCTCGGCCAGCCATTTCGGGGTGCGAACCCAGCGATTGCGATAGCTGGCGCGGCCATTCTCCAGATGGAAGGCGTGCAGCATGCCGTCGCCGACGAACCAGTGCGCGCCGGGGGCATCGAATTGCGGGTTGGGGCCGTTGCGATAGAGCGTGCCGTTGAGCTCGCGCGGCAATTCGCCGGTCACCTTGAGATGCGGCGCGTCGCATTCCATCGGGATCGGCGCCAGATTGGTCCGGGCCAACTCGGTCTTCACCTGGTCGAGCATTTCACGCTTCCTCCGGTTAAATCTTTACATCGTAAAGATATCAGTAGGGATGTTGCTGCACGCCGTCAAGCAAAATCTTTACAGTGTAAAAATTGTGACTATAAGGATTCGTATGGCAAGAGCTTCGAGTGAAACCAGAACGAACCGTCCCGCCGCCAAGCGCAAGCCGGCAAGGGCTGCAACCGAAAGGCCGGCCAGTCGACGGCGCCGTCCGGCAGGCGAAACTCCCTATCATCACGGCGACCTGCACGACGCCTTGCTCGCCGCCGCCGAGCGGGTGCTGGAACGCGACGGGCTGGCGGGCCTGACCTTGCGGGCAGTGGCGCGTGAGGCCGGCGTGTCGCATGCCGCGCCGACCCATCATTTCGGCGATCTCACCGGGCTCCTGAGCGAACTCGCCGCCATCGGATTCCGCAGGTTCAATGAGGCGATGGTAGTGGCAGGCAAGACCGAAACCCACCCGCTGATGAGGGCGCTGGCGCGCGCCAAGGCCTATGTCGCCTATGCGCAGGGGAGTCCAGGCATGTACGGGCTGATGTTCCGCAACGAGCGGATCGACATGACGCGCCCCTCGCTGCACGAGGCGGCGACCGCCTCTTTCGCAGGATTGGCAAGCGCGATCGGCGCCGGCCGCAACGAAAATCTCACCGGCGAGGCGCTGGAAGCATTATCGCTCGACCAGGCCGCGGCGATTGCCCGGGCGTGGTCGCTGGTGCATGGCTTCACCACACTGCTGCTCGATGGAAGGCTAAAGGACATCCTGCACCGGCTGCCCGAAGGCACCGGGGTCGACCAGCTCCTGGATGCGATGTTGCGTTCGACGGTGCCGCGACCGCCGGCGGCGTAGAGCGGCGGCATTACGGGAGTTCGTTGGCGTCGGGATGACCTGCGCGGTGAGTTGCGCGTGGCGTGCCGCTCAGCAACCCCTGCAGATCTTGGTTTGCCGCGCGAGCCTTGCGTCGGCTTCGACATCTTCGTTGGGCTGCCGCGTCCACTCGTCATACCGCGCTTTGGCGTTCGATTGAGCCGGGGCGTCGTTGAGCGGGCCAAGGATGATTTCGCGATTGCGGGCTGTTCTTCGCTTGGCTGGCGGTTTTTCCTCGCCCGGCGCGTCATTTGCCGTCGGTGGTTCTCCCAACCCGTCCCAGGCGATCGGCGCGCCTGCCGTCGCTGTCGTCGAGCAGCCGGTGCCGGAGGCGCAGCAGCCGCTGAGGGCCGCGCCGGCGATGAGGAGAGCCAGAAATTTCATTTGCATTGCTGCCCCGTGTGACGTCGCCGTGAAATATCATGATTTGACAAGGATTAAGCACTCAAGCTTGAAGCTTTGACGTTAATACGGCGAAAACACGCCGGGTAGCCGGCTTCATCAGCGCTTCGCAAGGCTCACGGCCGCGCCCTTTTCGCCGACCACTTTTACTTCGTCCTTCCCGCACTTGAAATCACGTGCAAATTCGTCCGCCGCCTGGCGCGCCAGCTCGTTGGCATTGCGGTTGGCCTGGCCATCGATATAGGCGACGTGGCAGACCGGGCCCGGCGGCAGCCGGGTCACGGCCAGCATCGGTTTCGACGTCGGGTTTCCGGTCTTGTCGGGGTCGTTATTGTCGGCGATCAGCCAGCGCTGAATAATCGCGAAGGGCCTGCCGTCCACCGCCCGCCATTCGAGGGTATTGGCGGTGGAATTGAAGGGGGCAAACCAGGTCTCCGCGGCCGGCTCCTTGGCGGCGGCCACATGGTTGGGCCCGACCGAGACGGTTTGGCGCAAGTCGTCCTCGCTGATCAGCACCACCAGCCCCGATTTGCCGGGGCACAGCTGCACCGTGCTGACGTCTCTGGGCTTGCCTATGGTGCGGCAGTCCTTCGGCGCAGTCGACGTGTAGCTGCTGCTGAATGTTTGGGCGTTCGCCCACGAAACCGGACTGGCGGCTGCGCAGATCAGCACCACGACCGCGGGTCTGGCAGTGCGCAAGAAAGGAGCCATTTTCATCCTGCTACCAGCGGCTTTCGGGAACTCTGGTATTCAGACGTGTTCTATCTGGGGAAGGTTCAAGGTTGGAGCGCGAAATACCTGACTTTGCCACGGAATCGTCCTAGAAGAGCGGCTTCGTAATTCCTCTTTTCCCGAGCGTGTAGTCATCCAATCGTCATGCCCTCCATTCCCTCGAATAAGCCCTATCGCGTTGGTCGTTCCCCTACCGGACTTGGCCTCTTCGCCACCAAGCCGATCAAGAAGGGCAGCAAGATCATCCGCTATTTCGGGCCGCTGCTGGATTCGAAGAAGAAAAAAGACGACGCGATCGAGAACAAGTACCTGTTCGAACTGAACGACCGCTGGACCATCGACGGCTCGGTGCGCAAGAACATCGCCCGCTATATCAACCACGCCTGCAAGCCGAACGCGGAATCCGACGTCAAACCCCGCAAGCGCAAGGTCTTCATTCGCGCCATCAAGAACATCGAGCCGGGCGAGGAGATCAATTACGATTACGGCACCGACTATTTCAAAGCCTATCTGAAGCCGATCGGCTGCAAATGCGCGGCCTGCGAGAAGAAGCGCAAGAAGCAGCGCGCCGAGGCGCGGGCGGAGAAGGCGCGGCTCAAGGCCAGGGCAGAACGGAAGGCGCTGAAGAAGGCGGAAAAGCTCGCCAAGGAAAAAGCGAAGGAACGGGCGAAGCTGAAGGAAAAAGCCGAGCGGAAGTCGAAGAAGAAGCTCAAGCTGAGCAGCCATTCGCTCAATGGCAAGTCTCTGACTGGCAAGTCCCTGAATGGCAAGTCACGCGCCCGCAAGTCCCTCAATGCCAAGTCACTCAACGGCAAGCATCTGAACGGCAATAGCCGCGTCAGGGTTGCCGGCAAGAAATCGGCTGGCAGGAAGCTGCCGGTTTCCGCGCCGCCTGCGCCGGCCCTTCAGGCTCAGCCCGTCGCTATCTCCCTTGAGGCTCAGGCCGCCGCTATCTGAAGGCTCATCCGCGGGGCTTGCGCACCGAGTTCGGCAACGACGAGTCCCCGAAGTTTACCGCCGAGCGCTGAACGATCGCGCCTGTTTCGTCGATCACGACTCGAAACCGCCGGTGTTCGGAGAAGAAGGTCAGGCGATGCCGGCCGCTATCCGCATCGATCCCGCGCTCGGCGAAACTCGTGATCTTCCCCGCGCGCATTTCCTGCTGGAGCAAGGGTAGGGCGAGGCCAAGCCCCTCGGCGACGATGGCCGCGTCGATCTGGACAGCGCCATTTTCGAATTCGATTGGTTTCATGCGTTGCACCTGAGCTTTGCGATGGTTTCTTGCGGCGCTCACACAAGCGCCGGGCTCCGCCTGGTCGTCGCGGGATAGGCGCATTCCGCCAGCGTCGTGGAGTCGAGCTCCCGCATGAAGGCTTCGCGGGCGGCGGCGAGCTTTGCCTTGAGTCGGCAGCGCGGCTGCAGCACGCAACTGCCGCCATCCTCGCGAAAACATTCGACCAGCGGTGGCCCTTCCAGCGCACGCACCACTTCGCCGATGGTGATCGATTGGGCGGGGCGAGCCAGTGTGAAGCCGCCGCCGACGCCGCGCTGGGTCGAGATGAAACCGCTATCGGCGAGGTCGCGCACCACCTTGGCCAGATGGTTGCGGGAAATGCCGAACTCGGCCGCGATCTCGTTGGTTGCGAAAGAACGACCGGGCTCGCCCGCCAGCCGCATCAGGGCGCGCAAGGCAAAATCCGTAAACGACGTCAGGCGCATGGGAGCTCTTTCAAAATATCTGCTTGCAAAACATCTATAGCCGTCTAAATAGGTATTTGAAATACCTATTTAAGGGCAGGCGCAGGAAATGGAAGCGATCGTGGCAGGGCCGGAGCGGCGTGAGCGGTTGACGGCCGAAATCATGGAGCGGACGGGCATCGACGAGGCGATGATCGAGCGCCTGGTGCACGGCTTCTACGCCAAGGTGCGCGCCGACGCGGTGCTGGGGCCGATCTTCGAGGCCCGCATCAGGGATTGGGAACCGCATCTGGCGCAGATGTGCGCGTTCTGGTCATCGGTCGCGCTGATGACGGGGCGCTACCACGGCACCCCGATGGCCAAGCATCTCCCGCTGCCGGTCGATGCCGGGCATTTCGACCGCTGGCTCGAACTGTTCGAGCAAACCGCACGCGAGATCTGCCCGCCCGAGGCGGAAGCGCATTTCGTGGAACGGGCGCGGCGGATCGCGTCCAGCCTCGAACTCGGCATCGCCGGCACCCACGGCGTCATGCTTGGCAAGGGCGAAAGATTTCGGCGTAACCAGGCAGGAGCAAAGTAATGGCCCATCGTGCACATGTCGTCACTAACAAGGAGCAGGCCGACCCGTATGCCGGGAGCAGCCTGGTGCCGATGCTCGTGGTTGGGCTTGTGTTGACCTTCGCCGGGATAATCGCGGCGCTGGTTTTGAGCTGACGCTCTTTTTCCCCGTCATTGCGAGGAGCGAAGCGACGAAGCAATCCATGCTTCACCAAGCGGAGAGATGGATTGCTTCGCTTCGCTCGCAATGACGGCTGAGACTTAGGCCGCCACCGTCTCACCGCTCTTGCGCAGCCCGATGTACTGCAGCTCGGCAAACACGCCGGTCGCAATCGCCTGCGCCACGATGAAGACCTGACCCAGCAGGTTCGGGCTCACCGCGCCGGAGAACAGCAGCGCGATGCTGCCGAGCGTCCACGCGGCATTGCCCACGATGACGAACAACACCAGCGCCTTCATCACGGATGACCGCGTGGCGAGCCAGCCGACCAGCGCCGTATAGGCGATCAGGAACAGGCCAGTTTCGCGCAACAAGGCTTCCGGCAGATTGAGGAACGGCGCGAGCGCGCCGGCGCCCAGCGTCAAGGCCACCGCCGCAACGCCGCTGAAGATGGCGTCGGCGAGGAGGGCGCGGCTCAGGAATGTGGACGGATGGATCATGACGATTCTCCTTTGCTTGGGGATAGGTTCTTGGGGCCAGGGATCAGCGATGCAGCAGTGACCGGAGCTGACGCACCAGCCGCTTCGGGCTGAGTGTTCTGAAAACCCTGTTCTCGATCGTTTGCACCTGCACGAACACGAAAACGCCGGTGTCGTGCACCACGGGTTCGGGCATGTTCAGGGAACGCGCCAGTAACCAGGTAGCCAGATTGAGCGTCCAGCGGATCATGACGGCCGCAAAGCGGAAGAGGGAAAGCATAAGCATGGGTCATCTCCTGTGCCCTCAAGATGATCCAGCCGGTGACCCGTTTCGATTACCTCGGACGTAATGGAATGCGTGAAATTCGCATGGTAGGTTTTCCGTCATGAACGCACATGCTTCCGCGGCGCGAGCCGAACGAACCCAGCCCGTCCATATCGGTGATCACCTGCGCGAATGGCGCCAGCGCCGCCACTTAAGCCAGCTCGATCTGGCGGGTGATGCCGAAATATCCGCGCGGCACCTCAGCTTTGTGGAAACAGGCCGCGCCGCGCCGTCGCGCGAAATGGTGCTGAAGCTCGCCGAGCGATTGGAGGTTCCCTTGCGCGAACGCAATGTACTCCTGGTCGCGGCGGGGTTTGCCCCGGCCTTTCCTCAGCGCTCGCTCGACGATCCCGCGCTCAAATCGGCGCGGCAGGCGATCGACCTCGTGCTCAGGGCACACGAGCCGAATCCTGCGCTGGCCTACGACCGGCACTGGAATCTGGTGACGGCCAACCGCATGGTGGCGCCGCTGCTCGAGGGTATTCCGGCGCGGCTGCTCGGGCAGCCGCTGAATATCCTGCGGCTGGCCTTTCACCCCGAGGGACTGGCGCCGCGCACGGTCAACCTCGCCGAATGGAGCGCGCATCTTTTGGAGCGGTTGCACCGGCAGTGCGAAGCGACGGCCGATCCCGAACTGCTCAAGCTGTATCAGGAACTGAAAGCCTATCGGATGCCGGCGCGTTCGGGCCCGGTCTCGGCCGACAATGTCGCGATCCCCTTCAAGCTGCGGAGCGCGGGCGGCGAGGTGCTGAGCTTCATCTCCACCACCATGGTGTTCGGCACACCGGTCGACATCACGCTGCAGGAACTAGCGCTGGAAACCTTCTTTCCCGCCGACGACCTGACCGCCGAGCGGATGCGGCAGATGGCGGCGAAGCTGGCGTGATACGTAGGATGGGTGGAGCGAAGCGATACCCATCAATCCCGGTTTACGAAGCTGATGGGTATCGCTCCACCCATCCTACATGGCCGCAGTTTACAGCGAGCCACGCCCTTCGCATAATCGCCGCATGGACTCGCGCCAACATGCGCCGCTACCCGTCAATTCCGTCGGCGACCTCCTGCGCGGCTGGCGCAACCGCCGCGCCATGAGCCAGGCCGATCTGGCGTTCGAGGCCGGCATCTCGATCAAGCATCTAAGCTATGTCGAGACCGGCAAGGCCGCGGGCAGCCGCGACATCCTGCTGCAACTGGCGTCCGCGCTCGGTCTGTCGCTGCGCGACCGCAACGCGCTCCTGGAGGCGGGCGGATTCGCCCGGCAATATGGCGAGCGCGATCTCTCCGCGCCCGAAATCGCCGACGCCAAGCGCGCCATCGATCTGTTGCTGCGACGGCACGAGCCGTTTCCGGCCATCGTCACCGACCGGCGCTGGAACGTGATGCAGGCCAATCGCTCAGCCCTGCGGCTGATGACGATGTTGCTCGGACCTGAGCGGATGGCGCGGCCGCTCAATCACATGCGGATGTTTCTGGCGCCCGACGAGTTGCGTCCCTTCGTCGTGGATTGGCCGGACGTCGCCGCCGCGCTCTTGGCGCGCGCCCGTCACGAGGCAATGGCCGCACCGCTCGATCTGGCCCTGCAATCGACATGGCGCGAACTATTGAAGCTGCCTGATGTCGCAGCTCCCCAGTTCAACGAGACCGACGCGCCGGGGCCGCTATGCGAGGTGCGGCTGAAGAAGGGCGACGTCAGCATCGGCCTGATCGGCGCGGTGCTGACGCTGGGAACGCCGCAGGACGTCACGCTGCAGGAGTTGCGGGTGGAAATGTTCATGCCGGCGGACGCCGCCTCCGAGGCGGTTCTCACCGCGTTCGCGGCTCAGGACGCCTGAGCCTGCGCCTCGCGCCGCTCGAAGGTCATGGCCTGCAGCACTTCGGCGAACGCGCCCTTGCGGTCGCTCAGGCTTGCCATGGTCAGCCCGGCGCCATTGGCTCCGGCACGCGTGCGCGAGCGGATCAAAATCCAGTCGCCCTCCGGCGGGCGGAAGAAATACAGGCTGATCTCGGGATTGATGAAGGTCCATTCGCGCATGTCGACGATCTGGCCGACGCCGCTGGCAAAATCCGCCGCCTGCACCGCTTGCAACAGCGGCGTGTTGGCCTCGCCCTCGACCATCGGCACGTCGAGCCGCATCCACGCCGCCGCGGGACCCGGCTTCTCCAGCGCGCCCTCGATCAACCGCACCGATACGTTCTGGAAATAGCGGCTCCACTTTTGTGCGAAGGCCGGTGGTGGTGAGCCTGTTTCCGGCGCGGCATCGCTGTCGGTGGCTTTCGAAAAGGGATCGGCCGGGGATTCGCCGCCTTGCGCGGTCAGCAGCGCCGTGCAGCGGCCGATCTCGACGTCGCCGTCCGTGAGGCGCACCTGTATGGTCTTGGCCTTGCGGCCGTCGCGCAGCATCTCGGTTTCAACGCCAAAGGCGCGCAACCCGGCCGGCCGCCACAGATCGAAGGTGAGGCGGCGGACCGCAAAACCGGAAGCATCGGCGAGCCGCTCGACCTCGCGCGTCATCAGCGCCGTGGTCGCGCTGCCCTGCAGCATATCGGGCGACCAGGGCCCGCCGGAATGCTCCGTGGCGCGAAACAGGGGGCCTTCCGGCCTGAAAATGGCGGTCATTGCAGGGCTCCGCGGTTCAAATCGATGCGCGGAGTTCTAGAAAGGCCGGCCGCCCGCCACAATAACCGCGGAGGTGAAGTGATACGAGACATGCGGCCATTGCCCTTGTCTCCTTGCCCGATCGGACTACCTTCCGGGCATCATTCTGCGAGGAGACCCCGATGAGCACCTTAAAGCCCCTCAAGATCGACATCGTCTCCGACGTGGTCTGCCCGTGGTGCTACATCGGCAAACGCCGGATCGAGAACGCGCTGGCGCTGGTGCCGGATGTTCCGGTCGAAGTGCGCTGGCGGCCGTTCTTCCTCAATTCCTGGGTGCCGCGCGAGGGCATCAGCCGCGACGAATATCTCACCGCAAAATTCGGTTCGGTCGAAGCCTACAAGGGCATCGCCGGCCGCGTCGTGGCGGCTGCGGGCGAGGAGGGGCTGACCTACCGCCCCGAGCTCGTGAAGCGTCAGCCCAACACCATCGATTGCCACCGCCTGATCCACTGGGCCGATGCGCAAGGCAAATCGGCCGAGATGAAGCAACGCCTGATGGAGTTGTATTTCCGCGACGGCGGCGACCTGACCGACGTCAACGTGCTGGTGCAGGCGGCCGCCGATATTGGCCTCGACGCCGACGACGTGCGCAAGCGCCTTGCGACGGATGAAGACGTGGCGCTGATTTCGGGACAAGCGCAGGAAGCCTCCGAGAAGGGTATCTCGGGCGTGCCGACATTCGTGTTCGCGCAGAAATACGCCGTCTCCGGCGCCCAGCCCGCCGATCAACTCGCCCGCGCCATTCGTCAGGTGTCCGGCGAGATCAACGCACAGGCGGCGGAGTAGCCGCGTTCTTCTCCCTCGCCCCGCTCTTGCGGGGTCGAGACGAGCGGAAGCTCGCTCTTAGAGGGTTGGGGTGAGGGGCTTCTCTCCGCGAGCGCAGTAGCGTTTGATGTGAGTCGCCCCAGCAGAATCAACAATCAAAACCTTGGGGAAACATCATGATCTACGAACTGCGAACCTACACCGTAAAGCCCGGCACGCTCGGCGACATGATCAAGGCCGCGAGCACGGTGTCGCGTGACATCCGCAAGGACGATTACGGCAAGCTCGAAGGCTATTGGTCGACCGAGATCGGCCCGCTCAATCAGGTCCTGCATATGTGGAGCTACAACAGCTTCGACGAGCGCACGCGGATGCGGGCCGAACTGGCGAAGAATCCGCGCTGGACCGGCGAGTATGTTCCACTCATCCGTCCGTTGCTGGTCCGTCAGGACGTCCGCCTGATGAACGCGGTGCGGCCGCCGGTTGCGCCGGCCTCGGCTGGCAATGTCTATGAACTCCGCAACTACCGGGGCAAGCCTGCCGGTGGCCTGAAGCAGTGGCTCGATGCGTTCACCGCGGTGCTGCCCGAGCGCGAGAAATATTCAAAGATCGTCGGCCTCTGGACGACCGAAGCGGGACAGCCGAACGAGGCCTGCCACATCTGGGCCTATCCTAGCCTCAACGCCCGCGCCGAAGCGCGCGGCAACGCGATGAAGGACCCGGCCTGGCAGGAATTCCTCGGCAAGGGCCCGGGCTTTCTCGAGGAAATGCACTCGACCATCATGCTGCCGGCGCCGCATTCGCCGCTGCAGTAAGTCGTCCAAGTAGCCCGGATGGAGCGGTGCAGATAACCCCGCGGCATCTGCACCTGTTCAAGTCACGCCGCCGGCGCGGCACCCGTGCCGCCAGCGCCTCACGGCACGGGCGGCGCCGGCTGCAGTCAGATTGTCACGCGGCTGCCGTCGAAGCGCGTGAAGGAGAACCCTTCGAAGGGTTCGCGGAGGGTCGTGCGCTCGTCCCGCAGCATGCCGATAGCCACTTCCTCGCCGAGCGCCATTGAGGCGGAAGCGTCGGAACGCCAATGGATGCCCGCCCAATTCCGTCCGAAACCAAAATTCACCGCGAGCTTGTTCAACTCTCCACCAACCGTGAGCGGCGGGCCGTTGTAGGGCACGAGCTTCGTCGGGTCAGCCGGATCCGGCTGTACCGGGTTGGCGATGACGCGGCTCTCGTCGAAAAACGCCTTCAATAGGGTAGCGGCGACGGCACCAACGCTTGTGGCACCGCCGGGATAGGTTGAGTGGAAGGGCGCAGCGTCCGGATAGGTTTGGGACAAAAGATAGGTGCCGTATTTGGCTTTACTGCGATCGAGGGCTTCCGATTTCAGGAAGTTATCATGCAACGGATAGTCGCTCACGCCGTTGGCGAAGCGATGGTGCGCCAGACCGCCGTAGGCCTCCGGTCGCACAGCCCGGTGCACGAAATACTTCTGCCAGTAGGACGCGCGGGCGGAGTTATTGATCCCCGTGGCGAGCAGTGCCTGCACATAGGGGAACCCGAAGGTGGCAGCCCCGGGGCCTTGGGTTTTCGATTTCCGATACGGGTTCGATGGGTAGGACGCGGGCTCTGTCGGTGGATAGATCCCGGAGTAGCGTTGGTCCGTCCCACCGCCGGGGGTTGCAAGGAGCAGTGCTGCCGCCCACGCAAATGCAGGAGGCGTGCGGACATACTCCGCGAGATCTCTCCCTGTCGTTATGTATCGCGGTGTCGAGTCGAACTGCAGCCTGCGTTTCGCTGCAACGCCGTTCTGGATCGCCAGCCACTCCTCGTATTCGGTCAGGAATTCGCTGGTGGGCAACGGGGTGCGAATTTGAGCGCTGATCCACTGTGCGGCATAGGGCACGTCCCGGAGCAGGAATTGCGAGATCAGCGGGCCGTCCAAAACGCCTGGAGGCGTGACCGAGCGGCCCTTCAGGTCAGCTGGGTCGAAATAAAGCGCATTGGCTCGGAACAGCGTACCGGGTGTGACCCGCCCACCAGACTTCGGCCCCCGGAAATCGGCAAGCTTGTTGATTTCCTCGGTTGCTGCGAGCACGTCGCGATTGGAGGTGTCGTCGCGCAACTCGGTAAGCGGAACATCACGAAGCAGGGATTGCCAATATACCTCGACCGCCTCGCCGCCGCGCTCCGCACTTGCAAGGGCCGGTGCCGGCGGTATCCCAATCTGAGTAGGGTTTATGCCGCTCAGGCTGACGGCCTGTGAGCCTACGGGATTGACCAGTTTGCGAGTGCCGCCGAGCGGGATTTTCTCGAAATCAGCGGGATCGCCCGACTGGCAAGCCGTATAGAGCGCCTGCCATGCCGCTTGTTCCACTTCGCCGCGTTTGTCGTGCGGCAGGCCCCGTGAATCGGAACCGATCTTGTTGGTGTAGCGCGCCTCATCGCCATTCGTCGGGTGGGGTGCGATGGGAATTTTCTCGTTGTTGCTCGCGCAGACTTCTCGGACTTCGAAGGCGCGGCGCTTGAATGCCGCGTCGAGCGGTCGCGAGTCCGCGCTGACAGGCTGCGCCGCGGCCGGGGCGATTCCCGGCATGCTCGACGGAGACGCAAGCACGGCGGCGCCAACCGCAATGCTGGCTCCGCCGAGCAGCGAGCGGCGAGTGACCGCGGTGCTCGTCGGCAGGGCCGGCGATGCCAAGTCGGATTCATTCGAAATGGTGGGGTGATCAGCCATGGAGATCTCCTCCCTCGCAGGCGAATCTGGGCAGGATTGCGCCGGAGCCGCCCACTCTCTGCGTCCGCTCCTGGACGCGAAATCATTCCATCGGGAGGAAACGAGAGGAGATTGACACAGATCAATACGTGAGTGGTGCAGACCGATCAGGTAGATGGGTCACCGGCGGAGGCCGCTGATGAACCGAGACGATGTGCTTGTCTGGATTTCGATTGCCTGGAGCGAAGCGCAATCCGGGGTTACCGCATCTAGGTGCACCGGCCCCGGGTTACGTTTCGCTCCACCCGGGCTACGCTGCTGCGGCTACGCGTCCTTCAGATAATAATTCGCCCGCTTGCCGAGCGCGATCCGCCGCAGCACGCGGCGCATCGCCATGGAGGCGCGCAGCGGCTTGATGGCCGTCGTTACCGTGCGATAGAATGCGAGCTTCAGCGCATCGCGTGCCGGCTGTTTGCCGGGAGGCTGCTGCGGCAGGCCGATGCCGCGCAGCATCGAATTGAAGAAGTGCAAATCGTTCAGCCGCCGCACTTCGCGCGTCTTCCAGGTGATCGCCATCGAGATCGAGAACGATCCTGCGGTGCGCACCCAGTGCGGCCATTGATACGGCACGTAGCAGCCTTCGCCCGCGAACAGATGGAATTCCGTAGCCCGCGGCGCGAAGCTCTCGTCATATTTCAGGTTGCGATGCTTGGTCATCGAGCGCTCGATCTCGTCGTCAGGGACGATCGTGCGGTCGGTGTTGTCGAAAATCGTGAAGAATTTTTCGCCGTGGATGTGGACGAAAAAATTGTCCTCGCTGTCGAGATGGAACGGCGTGGTCGAGTTCGGCGAGGACACGAACAGGAAACCCTCGACCTGTTCGAAGCCTGCGTCCAGCAGGCTGTTGAAGCCGCGCGCGCGGGCGACCGACAGCAGTGTATCCTCGAGCAGGCGGCGATACTCAGGCGAATTCTCCACGCGCTTGAGCACCATCCAGGCGCCGGCGGTTTCGATGCTCTTCACCACTTCGACCGGATCGAGGTCGATGGAGGGGATAGCGTCCGGATCCTGGCTGATCGCGACCTTGCCGGAATTGTACTCGATCAGGTCTCGCGGCAATTCAGAGGCGAGCTGCGCGATGCGCGGCAGCGTCAGCAGCGGATGGCCGGCGAGCTTGTGATGGATCGCAAACGGCTTGAGCGGGAAGTCGCGGCGAAGCGCGTCATGATCGGCCGTAATGACGGGGGCGATGGCGGTGAGGGTATTCATCTAGGATTTCTCCTGCCGTGCTCGGATGAAATGAACGATGCGGCGGACCGGCTCGCGGATCGCGCGGCGCATGCCGAGCGCGGCGCGGATCAGCGACACGACCGGATCGCCCCGTCGCAGCGGGATCAGGACGTCGCCGATCGCAAGGCGTCCGCGCCAGATCGGGTCGATCATGGGATGGCCGGGGGCGGCGGTGGAATCGACCAGGCGAATGGCCGGATCCGCGCAGAGATGCCGGGTCAGTTCCAGCGTCAGCTGCACGCCCGGCGAAAATTTTGCAAAGCGCTCGTCGACGCCGAGCTTGAAGTAGAAGGCGCGGTCCTGATGGCGCAGCACGATGGCGGCTGCCACCGGCGTTTCGCCGGCCCGCAGGGTCACGATCTCGCATTGGCCTGTCTCGGCCAGCGCTGACGTGGCGCGGCGGACGAAGGCCGCATCGCCGTCGTCCTGGCTGAGCGCGGTGCCGCGCTGGCCCTTCCAGCCGCTGGCCTCCAGCGTCAGGAATGTTTCGACGGCGGCGGTCATTTCGACAGGCGTCCGCGCCACGTCGAAGTTGACAGCACCGTGTTCGGCGAGGCGATTGCGCTGACGGCGCAGTTCTTTCAGTTTCTTCGCGCCCAGCGCCTCGCGCAGCACTTCATCAGCGTCACCGGTTGCGTCAAGGCAGGCGCGGACATGCGATTGCAGCACCACGGGCTCAATGCGGCTGCGATGCAGCACGTCGGTAAAGGCCTTCATCGCTGCGCCATCGAGCGAGGTGGCGCGGAAGATCAGTGCATGCGCGCCGGCTTGCCGGGCTCGGTGCAGAATGCCCGTGACGGCTTCCTCCGCCATGTCGCGGTCGAGCAGCGGCGTGCAAAGCGTGCCGTAGGGATCGGCGCTGACCAAAGCGGGCAGCGGAATTTTGTAGGCGCGCCACATCGAGATCGCGGGCACCAGGCCGATCAAGGTGGGTGTATCGCGCCACGCGTCTAGCGCGTCGGTGTCGCCGCGGCCCCGCGCCGAAGCGTTCACCGCCAATTCCCATTCGGGCAGGTAGTAACCGTTCGGCTCAGCGGCGCGTTCGGACAGCGCGCGCCATTGGGTCGCGGAAATGCCGGCGAGCGGCGTCAGCGCCCCGCCGGCGCCTGGCGCATGTGCGTTCGCATCCTTGTTCGATGCACGACGAACCGTCGATGTGTCGGCAATATCAGCCACTTCCCCGAATCCCCGTTCGCGATTCATGTGGCCGACGACGCCTTGAGGGCACCGCCTGGCCATCGCGTTCACAGGGCAACGCTATCGGACAGAGGTGGAAAATACCGTTGTCGCGAAGCTCGGATTTGAGCGGTCGCGTTAACGGACCGTTCAGCCTGATCAGGCCGCTCACCGGTCACGCCACCTCGGCAGTGGCGGGGGCGGTGAGGAATTTGGCTTCGAACTCGCTTGCCGGCATCGGCCGCCCGAAGAAATAGCCCTGTCCCTCTTCGCAGCCCATCCTGACCAGGAAGTCGGCCGTGGCCCGGTCCTCAACGCCCTCGGCGATAACGGACAGGCCGAGTTGCTTGCTAAGCCCGATGGTCGAACTGACGATCGCCGCGTCATCGGGATTGGTTAACAATCCGAGCACGAAGGAGCGGTCGATCTTCAGTCCATCGAGCGGGAATTTCTTCAGGTAGCTCAAGCTGGCAAAGCCGGTGCCGAAATCGTCGAACACGAGGCGAACGCCAAGCGCCTGAATTTTCAGGAACGTATTCAGCGCGCTCTGCTCGTCGTGCAGCAGGATGTCTTCGGTGACCTCGAGCTCGAGGCTGGTCGGACTCAAACCGGTGCGGGCAAGCGCCTGCGCGACCGAGTTTGCGAGGTCACCCGACTGCAACTGGGAGGGCGAAAGGTTGACGCCGATCCGGAGCTTTTGTCCCGCGCGCTCCCAGGCAGCTGCCTTGGCGCAGGCGGTTTCGAGAACCCACTCCGCTATTCGTTCGGAAATCGGTGAGGTGTTGACGACAGGCATGAATTCTCCCGGCGAAACCAGGCCCCGCTCGGGATGACGCCAACGGATCAGGGCCTCGGCGCCGATCAGGTTGCCGTCGGCCAGATGAATTTGCGGCTGGTAGAACAGTTCGAATTCATTGCGCTCCGCGGCCAGCACCAGTTCGGCTTCCAGCGTCAAACGAGTTTCCAGTTCGCGGCGGATCGAGTCCTCGAACAGCACGTGACCGCCGCGGCTGGTCGCCTTGGCACGGCTCAGCGCCAGATGAGAGTTGCTCAGGAGTTCAGCCGCGGTTCGCCCGTCGGACGGGAAGACGGCGGCGCCGATGCTCACCCTGACGCGGAGGTGACGCGTGCCGGCGAGCAGCGGCTCGTCGAAGCCTGCACCGATCTGCTCGGCAAAACGGCTGACATTTTGGCCGATAGCGTTTGTCGGAACCGCGATGGCGAATTCGTCTCCGCTCAGGCGCGCGATCAGGCCGGCCGCCGGCATCGCCGCCGTCAACCGCTCTGAAATGGCGCGAAGGACGAGATCGCCGATGGCATGACCGAGCATGTCGTTGATCTGCTGGAAGCCGTCGATGCCGATGACCAGCAACGCGACCTTGCGGCCGTCAGGCCCGGCTGTGGCAATCTTTGCTTCAAGTTTGGCATGAAGGGTGTTGCGGTTGATGAGGCCGGTCAGCGTATCGTGTTCAGCCAGGTATCGAATTCTCTCGGCTTCGCGCTTGCGCACCGAGATGTCGCGAAGGATCGCGCCGAACTGAAATCCGTCAGTACCCTGCCAGCCGGAGAAACTGGCTTCGACCGGAAACACCTCGCCATCGCTGCGGCGTGCGTCGAACTCGATCACCGTGCCGGCGGCGAGCTCTGCGGCATCCTTGACGGAAAAAGCTGGCGTATCGGGATCGCGGGCGCAAATCCATTCAAACGGCCGGCCGATCATCTCCTCCGGCTGGTAGCCGAAGATCGCCGTCGCGCCGGGATTCCAGACCGTGATCAGGTAATTCGAATCGGTGCAGATCAGGCCATCGCCGAGCGACATCGCCACGCGCTGAAAGCGGCTCTCGGCGACCCGGCCGAGCAGATCGCGGATATCGATTTCGTCGAGCGCGATCGCGGCGATGTAGACGACGATGGCGATCTGAAACAGCGACGTGTCGAGAATGAGCGGGTATGCGGCCTGCAGGGCAAACGCGCCTGCCTCGAGGGCGACAGCCGTTGCGGCGAGCAGCGCCACGCGTTTGCCGGCGGAAAGGCGGCGCCACGAGAACAGCATGAGCAAGGCGAGCAAGGCGAGGCCGGTCAGCGTGACGACGTGCGACGTCCATTGCAGCGCGCGGTTCTGCAGAAGCGATTCCGCCGCCAACGTCTGCAGCACGGGACCGGACAGGATGACGCCGTTCGGGACGCTGGCGCGGTCACCGAGTTCGAGCGCCGTGCCGCCGACGATGACCTTCTTGCCCTGCAGCTTTTGCAGTGTCGCCGGGTCGCCGCGCAGGACGTCGGCAAAGGACACTTTGGGGATTCCTGCCGTCCGAATGCTGAAGTCGATCAGAAAGGGCGTGCGCTTTTCATCGTATTGGCCGGCGAGCACGGCGGCCATCGCAGGCACGAATTTGCCGTCCAACTTCTCGCCGAACGGGTAACGGCGGACGAGGCCATCGGGTCCAACCTCGACATTGACGAGCGCCGGCCAGGAATGTTCGGCGAACTGCTGCAGCGGGCGATTGACGTGAAGCGTCGTCCTGTCGGTGCGGGGCTGCTGGAAGGAGGGCAGCACGACCGATCCGCCGGCGCCCTGGAGGGCTTCGGCAAAGTTTCGGTCCGACGACGCGTCGGAGGGGGTGGAGAAGTCGACATCGAGCGCGATGTCCTGGACGTCTGCCTTCTGAAGCTGCCGGATCAGCTCGGCGTGGAGCAGGCGCGGCCACGGCCAGACGCCGATCCTGTCGATCGACGATGCGTCGATCGCGATCACCACAATATCGCCAGAGACCTGTCGCGACTGCCAGGCGAACCGCAGGTCGGCCAATGCGTGGCGAAGCGAATTGTGCCAGCCGCCCGCCAGGACGATTGCGAGTGCAATCATCACGAAAATATGCGGCCGATATCGTTTCACATGGTCACCATTCTGGTGTTTCGAGTTTGGTCGTCGTCAGGCTTATGAGCTCATGGCGCAGGTCGTTGAAGCGTGCCGCTAACGGTTCTTGTACCGGCCGTAGGCATTGCCGTTGCCATTGCCGTTTCCATTTCCATTTCCGTTTCCGTTTCCGTTGCCGTTGCCGTTGCCATTTCCGTTGCCGTTACCATTTCCATTATTGCCATTGCCGCCGCCGCTGACGGCCGCGACCGTGCTGCTGACGCCGGAAGCGGCCGCGGCTCCTGTTGCGGAGTTGGCAGCACTCACAGCAACGTTGCTGCTGTTGCCCTGGCCGCTGTTTGCTGAGGCGACATCGTTTCCGGAGCCGGCTGAGCCCCAGATCGTGTCCTTGTTGGCTGCATTCCGCGCACCCCCATGCACCGCCGACTTGTCGCGGGCGAGCCCATGCGTCACGCGGTGGACATTCAACCGGACTTCACCGATCGACGACGAGATGCGGGTGACGCCATGCCTTGCGGGCTGCACGTTTGCATGACGCGACGGCTGGACGGCCTGTCCATTCGTGGTGTGGCGGATCGCGGTAAAGCCGCCGCGCGGCACCGGAACGCGCTCGACCGACGGCGCGCGAGGTTTGCCTTGCTCGATCGGGGCGAGGGCTCCGGAGCCGCCCAGTGAGAGGCCGGTCTTGCCGGTGGCGAACGCCGTCGCATGTTGGCCCGCCATCACCTGGGCGATCTGGCCCGACTTGAAATCTGCGACCTCAACCTGACCGCGGACCACGTCGACGGTGGTCTTCCCTGAGTTGACGGTGACGCGGAATTGCGTGCCCTTCACCACGGCTGCGAGGTAGGGAGTCTCGACCTCGAAGTGCTTGACGTTGCGCTTTTCAACGTCGAGCAGGATCGAACCGGCCTGCTGCAGGATCGTCGTCGAGAGTCCTTCCTTCTTCTGGGCGGGGACGCCGACCACGGAATTCGGCGAAACCAGAATCATTTCGTCGCCGCGCTTCAAGAGGACGCGTCCGGTACGGCCGGTGCGAACGGTATCGCCCGGCTTCAGCACGTCTTCCTGTTTCAGCGATGCCTGCTGCACGCCGCTGCCGGTGAGCCATACCTCGCCCGAGGACTTGTGGACCGTCCAGTCGCTTCCGTCGGCAGCGAATGCTCCGGACGCAGCGGTCACGATGAACGCTGCCGCGATGAGCCTGGAGGCTTGAAGGACCGCACGCATGGAAACTCTCCGATTGCCGCTTTGTCCCGAAGATTACCGGAAATGTTTCAAGATTAAGTGAGTCGAACACGTAGTTCGAAGGGGTCGTATTAACCTTTCATTGACCATAAAATTCTATTAAAAATCATATGGCTAGGGGTTCCACCAACGATCGGCGGCGCGTATCCGTACATCTACTGAAGCGCATTTGTGCACCTGTAGCGTGGCACCGCTTCCCGACGGCTGGCCTCGGCCTTTGGATCATCATCGCCTGTTTTCCGGCGCAGGCTCAGCAGGCGAACCAGCCCGGTTATGATCCGCGGCAAACCGAAAAACGTTTCGAAGACCAGCAATCGCGTCAGGGGCCAACCGCGCGGCCGCGGATGCCGATGCCGCAATTCGCCCGGCCGGAGGGGCAGGGGGATTCAAAGCCGCTGTTCGTGCTGCGGCATGTCTCCATCACCGGTGCCGTTGCGATACCGCAGGAGCGGTTGGTTACGGTGTATCAACCCTTTATCGGAAGAAAAGTATCGCAGGCCGACCTCGCCGCGATGGCCGCCGCCGTCAGCGACATCTATCGCGCCGCCGGATTTCACCTCAGCCGGGCGATCGTTCCGCCGCAGGACATCCGGAGCGGCCAGCTTCGCATTCAAGTCATCGAAGGCAGCATAACGGAGCTGGCGCTGAAGGGAGACGGCGCCGAACAATTCGGCGTCCGGCCGATGCTCGAGGCCGTACTGACTGAGCGGCCCTCGCGGCTTGCGACGCTCGAACGGCAGTTGCTGCTGATCAACGGACGGCCCGGAGTGCGGATCGAGGACACCGCGATCGAGGAGATCGGCACCGCGAGCGGCCATTTTCGCCTGCTCCTTTCGCTGAAGACGTGGCACGTCTTCACGTCGTTCGGCGTCGACAATCTGGGATCGTCGTCGGTCGGACCGTGGCAAAGCTACGGGACGGTGGCGTTCAATTCCTATGTCGCGCCCGGCGATTCCCTGGTGCTGAACCTGTCGACTACGCCCGGCGATCCGCGGCAGCTTGCGTTCGGCCGGCTGTCTTACGAAGTGCCCGTCGGCACCGACGGCGCCCGCATCGGCGCCTCGGGCTATTACAGCGAGGTTTGGCCCGGCGATTACCGCCATCTCTACAGCGACAACATCAAGACCGAGTCGTTCGAAATTCGCGGCAGCATCGTTCCGCTGCAATCGCAGAAATCGAGCCTGACGCTGACCGCAGCGGCCGGATTCACCAATGCTTCCGAGAACGATGTGTTCGGCCCGATCTACGCCGATCGCATCCGCACCGCCAGCCTCACGTCGGACTATCGGCTGCAGGACGATTTCGGCGGCACCAATTATCTGACGGTGAATTATCGCCAGGGCCTCGACATTCTCGGCGCTTCGCACCGCGGCGACGACTATCTGTCGCGCGACGGCGCGTCCGGCAAGTTCTCCGCGCTGAATTTCTGGTTCACGCGCTACCAGACGCTGACGGATGCATGGTCACTGAAACTTGCCGCAGCCGGCCAGGCGGCGTCCGGCCCGCTGTTCACCTCGCAGCAATTCTATCTCGGCGGAATCGCGTTCGGGCGCGGCTACGGCAGCGCCGAGATCAGCGGCGATAATGGTCTGGCGGGCTCGGTCGAACTGCGATTCGACCAAAAGCTGGGCCTTCAATATCTGAGCGGTTACCAGCTCTACGGCTTCGTCGACAGCGGGGTGGCCTGGAACTCGGGCTATCGGCTCAGCGATGGGCTTTCGTTGACCTCGGCCGGCGGCGGCGTTCGCTTCTTCCTCGTCGATGGCCTGCAGGCCGACATCGGCGCTGCCGCGCCGCTCACCTATCGCGCGCCCGATAATCCCACCCGCGGCGCGCGGGTGCTATTCTCGCTGACGAGTGCGCTGAAACTCTGTCCGGTGCGGGCGACGACCCGCTGCCTGTAGCCGCTAGATCGACTCGTAGCTCTCGCTATTGCAGGTATCCTCGGCTTCGACCTTTTGGCGATCTGCGATCACGCCGCCGGAAATCTCGACACGATAGGTCTGCGTGCCCAGCGGTTTGCCGGTCACCGAAATCACCTCGGCCTTGACGCAGGCGGTCCAGCCCGGGCCGCGCAGGTTGGGGCGCGGCTCGGAAACGCGAACTTGGGTCGGTTGCGAGGCCGCCGTGAACACCGAGTCCAGTTTCTCCTTCAGCATGCGCTTGACATCGGGCACCGGCTCGAGCGGGGGCGGCTCGGGCGCCTTGGCGCGCATGAACTCGGGCAGCGGCGAGCGGACGTCGCCGAAGCCGCAACCCGCAAGCGTAAGCGCCGCGCCCGCCATCAGCGCTATGTGAAACCCGATCCGCCGCATCGGAGGTTGTTTTACCCCGGAGATGCCACTTCGGACAGAGTATTAGGCAGAGATAACAATCCCAATACTGTGATTTGCATCACGTCGCGGAGCTTGGGTCTGCGACAAGATCGCCGTCGAATCCGGCCATCGTCACGCCTCACATGGCGCGGCCGGCTTGAACCTTTGGCTGCGGGATCATGACCAATCCGCAGCCTGCATTGCCGGGAGGTGGCATCATGTTCCGTCACGCGCTGCTCAAATTGATGATTCCCGCTGCGGTTCTTCTGGGAACACATTCGGCGTCTGCCGAAAGCCGCCTCGCGCTGGTGATCGGCCAATCCGCCTATCGCTCGGTGCCGGCGCTGCCCAATCCGGCCAATGACGCCAAGGCGGTCACGCAATTGCTGACCGATTCCGGCTTCGAAGTTTCGACCGCGTCCGACCTTTCGCAAGGCCAGATGCGGGAGGTGGTCAGCGAATTCGCCGGCAAGGTCGCGGCCAAGGGTGCCGACACCGTCGCCCTGGTTTTTTACGCCGGCCATGGGCTGCAGATCGACGGCGAGAATTTTCTGGTTCCGATCGATATCGATCCGAAGCGGGAAGCCGACATTCCGATCCAGGCGGTGCGCCTCAACGACATCCTGAACACGCTGACGTCGGTGCCGAGCAAGATGCGTATCCTGATGCTCGACGCCTGCCGCAACAATCCGTTCCCGGACCTCAAGACCGCCGGCAGCGGGCTTGCTCTCATCGATGCGAAGATCGGCGCTCCCGGCACCTTCCTGTCGTTCTCGACGTCGCCCGGCGCGGTTGCCGAAGATGGCTCCGGCTCCAACAGCCCGTATACGACCGCGCTGCTGACCGCCGGCAAGGAGCAGATTCCGATCGAGGAGACCTTCAAGCGGGTGCGGCTTGCGGTGAACAAGGTCACCGAAGGGCGGCAGACCCCGTGGGACAGCTCCTCGCTGACCGAGGATTTCCGCTTTTCGGGCGCCTCGCTCGCCGGGCCGAAGCCTGCGGCAGCTCCGAAGAAGTCGGTCGCCGAGTGGACGCGCGATCTGAAGGGCAAGCCGGTCGAGGCGGCGAACGAACTGATCGTGGCCGACGGCACCGACGAAGCGTATGAGGCCTTTGCCGGCCTCTACCCGCAGACGACGCTCGGGCGGCTGGCGCGCGACTGGCTGGTTCGGCACCGGCGCATGGTGGCGTGGAACGAGGCCGTGGTCATCAACACCGCGTCCGGATATCGCTCGTTCCTGGCGAGATTCCCCGATAGCGATCTCAGCGCAACCGCGCGTAAGCTGGAGCAGCGGCTGCGCAACCGTCCCGAGTTCACGCCGGCGGTTGCCGCCGCCAACGCCGCTGTGCCGCAAAACGTCGCGTTCTCCGGGCCGACCTGTCCCTGCAACGTGCAGCCGCCGCCGCAGCCGCTGAAGGTCAATGCGCCGGTCCGGCGCGTCGAGCCGGATCCGTCGAAGAAGCGGGTCGATCGCAAGCCGCCGCGTCGCGAGCCGGAAGACGACGTCGTGGTCGTTCGCCGTCCGCCCCCGCGCGTGGTGTACGATCCGCCGCCGCGCGAAGTGTACGAGCCATCGAGACCGCCTGTCAGCATCGGCATCGGCGTTGGCCTCGGCGGGTTTGGCGGCGGCCGCGGCAGCAACTATGGCGATTATGGCGGCCGGGGTAGATACTGACGTGCTGATAGGGTAATCGATCCCGCAAGCGTTGGATTGCGCTTGCGGGGGCAGGATGCGAAATCCGGTTCGTCTGTTCATTTTCGTCGTTGCCATCTTCTGCCTCGGTGTCTCGCTTCCGGCTTCCGCCTGGGAGCATTGGGGCGGCGATCGTGGCGGATCGCGGTTTTCGCCGCTCAACCAGATCACGCCTGATAATGTCGGCAATCTCGTCCGCGCCTGGGAGTTTCGCACCGGCGATCTCGACGCCCGCGCGCCCGAGGTGATGAAGCGGACCAAGTTTCAGGCCACGCCGCTGCTGGTCGAAGACAGCCTGATCTTCTGCTCGCCGTTCAATGAAGTGATCGCGCTCGATCCCGGCAGCGGCGCGCAGAAATGGCGGTACGATCCGAAGATCTCGACCGCGCAACGCCCGGCCAACCGATACAATTGCCGTGGCGTCGCCTATTGGCTTGACGACAAGGCGCCCGACAATGCCGCCTGCCGCGCGCGGATATTCATGGGCACCAACGACGCGCGCGTAATCGCGCTCGACGCGAGGTCCGGCACACCCTGCGCCGATTTCGGGACCAATGGCGAGATCAGGCTCGAGACCGGGATGCCGCTGGAGTGGCCCGGCGAATTCCAGATCACGTCGGCTCCCGTCATTATCAGCGACATCGTAATCGTCGGTTCTGCGATCGCGGACAATCGCCGCGTCGAGGCGCCACCCGGCACGGTGCGCGCCTTCGATGCGCGAACCGGGCGGCCGCGCTGGACGTTCGATCCGCTGGTGCATGACGGCGGTGTCGTCGCCGGCCACGCCAATGTCTGGGCGCCGATATCGGTGGACGAGGAACGCGGCCTGGTGTTCCTGCCGACGTCCTCGCCGAGCCCGGACTTCTGGGGCGGCAAGCGGCCCGGCAACAACGACTACGCCAATTCGGTCGTGGCGCTGCGCGCCGAGACCGGCGAGCGGGTCTGGTCGTATCAGACCGTGCATCACGATGTCTGGGACTACGATTTGCCGGCGCAGCCGACGCTGGCGCGCATCGATACCGGCGCGGGCCTGCGCGACGTCGTGATCCAGCCGACCAAGCAGGGATTTGTATTCGTGCTCGACCGCGATACCGGCAAGCCGGTATGGCCGGTGGAGGAACGCGCCGTGCCGCAAGGCGGCACCGAAGGCGAGCAGCTCTCGCCGACGCAGCCGTTTCCGACCCACGTGCCGGCGCTGCTGTCGCAACAGATTTCGGCCGACGATGTGTTCGGCCTGGTTCCGTTCTGGGAGCGCGGTGCCTGCCGCGCGCAGGTCGCCTCCGCGCGCAATGAAGGGCTCTACACGCCGCCGTCGACGCAAGGCTCGATCGTGTTTCCGATGACCGGCGGCGGTGTGAACTGGGGCGGCGTCGCCGTCGACCCCGTCAACCAGATCCTCTACGCCAACATTTCGCGCGCGATCCACATCGTCAAACTGCTTCCGCGTGCCGCCGTGGCCGACGGATTCAACCCGCCGCCCGGTCACGATTTCGGACGGCAGCAGGGCACGCCGTTCGCGATGACGCGCGCGGTCGCGATGTCGCCGTTGGGCCTGTTGTGCAACAAGCCGCCGTGGGGCGAGATGGTCGCGGTCGATCTGAAGGCCGGCAAGATTCTCTGGCGTTCGCGCGTAGGCACAACGGAGGACCGCGCGCCGCTCGGCATCGCCTTCTCCTTCGGCACGCCGCTCGTCAATGGCGTCGCGATCACCGCCGGCGGTCTCGCCTTCACCGGCGCGCTGGATGCTTATCTGCGCGCCTTCGACGCGCGATCGGGGCGGGAGCTGTGGCAGGGCCGGCTGCCGGTGCCGGGTGTTGCCAATCCCATGACCTATCTGTGGAAGGGCGAGCAATATGTCGCGATCGGCGCCGGCGGTCATTCGGAGTCGGGCACGACCATTGGCGACAGCGTGGTGGCGTTCCGCCTGGCGCGGCCGGGCGAGGCGCCCTCGTTGTGGTCGCGCACCATCGACCGGCCAGGCGGGCGGTTTATGAGCGGGGCGATCGCGGCTGGGATCGCGGTGCTGCTGATGGCGCTGCTGGTGTGGCGCTGGCGGCGGAGCAGGGTGGGGAGGGCGTGACGGTGGATTTTCCGATCGACTCTCAAGCAACTCTCCGCTGTCATCGTCCGGCTTGACCGGACGATCCAGTACGCCGCGACTTCTCGGTTCAATCACTGCTGTCTCTGGAATACTGGATCGTCCGCCCCAGTGCGCAATTGCGCACAAGGCGGACGATGACAACTGAATATGCGTTCGCGATCTCGCGACATGAACTGTCCGAGGTTTGCCTGAAATTCCCGTCCCCTAAAATTAGAGGGCGCAGGGAAGACCGGGTGCTTGCTGCACCCGCGGTCTCGCGTGCGATTTGCGCAAACAAAAGTGCACACGAGCATACAGGGCAGCGGGAGCATTCCGGCCTTCCCTGCGCAATGGCTTTACGGCTTACTTCGTGCTCTCCCCGGTGAACGGCTTTCTTGCCACCGTCGCCGGCGGGACACCGCGCTCGATCCGATAGGATCGATGCGCAACCGCCAACTTAGCGCTAGCACCGCGGCGTCAGGACCACACGACTTCGCCGTACGCGTCAGGCGCGTACGTCTATCGCGCCTCTCACGTCCATCGCATCTCACCGCACGTTCGTGACGATCGCGAGCGCCCCTCATCCGCCGTGAGACGGGCGGAGTTATGCCGGTGATTTGCCTGACGACGGAAGCGGAATATTTTTGCGGGAAGGGCTGGACGACCCAAATCCCCTTGATCCGCCTTGGAAAATTGGCGTTTTGGCGCAGCGCTCTCTCCGCGTGATTGCGAGCGAAGCGAAGCAATCCATAGCGCGGCTTGCGGAGACGTGGATTGCTTCGCTTCGCTCGCAATGGCGGTGAAAGTCCGTAGGGTGGGCAAAGCGCAGCGTGCCCACCATCAAGAAGCGCGCTCGGTGATAGATGGTGGGCACGTCGCTACGCTCCTTTGCCCACCCTACGAATGCTTCACGCGACTCTCGGATTCTCAATCCGCGCACGGTTTGACAACTTCATATGTGATGCCGTTCATGGCGCGGTGAAACTGCGGTCAGCTGGATTCGATACAGCCTGTGTTTGCACAGGCGTTTGGATTTCGTTTGCGCGAAAACATGCTGGCGCGGTTTTTCGGAAATCACATGCATCACACGCAAGCCCGTCTGCCTCAGACGCCAATGGAGCTCATCATGAAGACGACCGCCTCGATCCTGTTTGCTGCAGCGCTTGCGCTATCCTCCGCGCCGGCGCACGCCGTCGTTCTCGATCTCTCGACCATGACCTGCAAGCAATTCATCGAAGGCGGCGACGACACGATCAAGATGGTGCTGACCTGGATGGACGGCTGGTACAAGGGCGATTCCGACGAGGCGATCATCGACACCGACGTGTTCGTCGAAAACGCCAAGAAGTTCGGCACCTATTGCGGGAAGAATCCGAACATCAGCATCGTCAACGCTGCGGAATCCGTTCTCGGCAAGTGAGCGTCGGCCGGGAGGTCGGGCGGATTGGCGAAACGCAATCCGCCCTACGATTTCTGCACGACTGATCTCGACTGGTCAGAATTTATTACAACTCCCGCGTCGGCCGGAACGTTTCTGCCGGTTCGCGGTTATGTTAGCGGAGACGGAATCCACGCGAGGAGCGGGACAGTCCCGACAAAGGCCATGCGGTGTAACGCCCGTGTGGCCTTTGTCTTGTGCGGCAGTCTCAGCGAGGAACCAACGGCTTGATGTGGACTTGAATCCGAAAGGCCAGTCGCCAAGCCGGTCCCGCCGGTAAGTTCCCAACACGGCTAAAGGGTGGGCCGTGCTTCAACGCGGAGAAAACGCAGTGGCTGAACCCAGCAAAAAGGAAATCGGGGCGCGAGCGTATCGGCTTTGGGAGCAAGCGGGTCGGCCCGAAGGTAGAGAAGACGAATTTTGGCACCTGGCTGAACAAGAGCTGCGCAACGAAGACAAGGGTTCGCCGACACGCACCCCCGACACGCTGTAGCGCTGTCGAACGACCAACGGCGATCCTGCACAGTGCGGGACGATCACCCGTTCCAGGATCTGCGGCCAACCGGAGTTCTCAAATGGCAAGAGCAAACGATCTGGAAGGCCAACAGGACATGGGCGGCAAGCATGGCGGCCAGGCAGGCATGCCGAAGCCTGAGGACCGAAGCTCAGCGCAGCAGGGCATCGTTCGCGACGAGCGGGGACAGGAACAGCCCGCGGACAAGGCGCGTGCTCAACACGTCAGCCGGAAAGATCGGGGCGATGATCCGCCTGGTGATCCAAAACAGCGATAGCCCTAAGACGAGAGAACTACGGGGGACGATATGGTGCCCGCATCGAATGGATCGGATGGGACGGGTGATCTTGTAGGGTGGGCAAAGCGAAGCGTGCCCACCATTTCGAAGCGCCTTCGGTGATAGATGGTGGGCACGGCGCTAACGCGCCTTTGCCCACCCCACGATTCCACTACGATTCCACTAAAGCATCGCGAACGCGCTCGAGACCATCGCCACCGGCTTGTTGTCGGTGGCGCCGAGCAGCGTGACGCGGCCGAAGCTCATGGTGCGCCCGAGGCGGACCACGCGCGCATCGGCCAGCACGTCGGAGGAAGAGACCGCGCGCATGAAATGCGTGGTCTGGTCGACCGTCGTCATGGGCCGATAGCCGCGGTTGGCGGCGAGGTTGGCGATCACCATCGCAGTGTCGGCAAAGGCCATCAGCGCCTGGCCCGAGACCGTGCCGCCATTGCGGCACAGCCGCTCCGAGAACGGCAGGCGCAGGATCGCGCCCGGCTGCCAGTCGGCGGCATCGCCTGATGGCGCAAAGTCGAAGCGCTCGATCGAGAGATTGAGATCCATCACCCAGGGCGCAAATACCTCGCCAAGCACGCGCCTGGCTTCCGCGATGCCGAATTCCGCTTCTGGTGGCTGTTGCTGCATGAACGCCGGTTTCCCCGCCTGATATTTGTTGCCGGCCTATTGTAGTGGTCATTGCGGAAGGGAACAGCGGCAGCGGGCCACAAATGCGGCACGAAATCCTGCGAGTCCGGCCGCCTTGCGGCGCGTCGAGCCGCTTCGAACGAAAGGCTGGGGTCCTCGTGCTTGGCTAGGCGGTTGAGCCGGTGGTATCCTTGCCGGAAACGCAAAGTCAGCGTCCCAAAGGAGAGCGTCATGAGAATGCTGAGCGCGGCCGCGGTGGTGGTGTTGTTGACGGCGCCGGCCTACGCGCAGACCCCCAATATCAACCTGATGCCGGAACTCATGTCCAAATCGCCGGAGGAGAAGGAGCAGGATGCGATCAAGGACAAAGCCTATAAGGATTCCCTGAGGAAGATTCCCGACGCCAAGGCCTCTTCCGATCCCTGGGGCACCGTGCGCAGCACCGACACGCCCAAGGCC
Source organism: Bradyrhizobium sp. SRL28 (assembly GCF_018596315.1). GTDB lineage: Bacteria > Pseudomonadota > Alphaproteobacteria > Rhizobiales > Xanthobacteraceae > Bradyrhizobium. The sequence goes on from NZ_JAHEAG010000005.1 coordinate 83,710, forward strand.
GCAGCGGCGCCCGCCAAGAAGAGCAAGACCGGCAGCACCAGCCAGTAAGCCAGCCAGAGCGGCGGGCGGCGGGTAGGATTCGTTCGCCGCCGCCCCTATATTCGACCTGTCGTCATGTGTCTGGGGTTACGACATGGTCTTTCGTCCGCGCGATCTCGCGAGCCGGATGGCCGGCCGGCGCAAGCCGGACGACGGCTATCTGCGCGAGACTTTTACGCTGCCGCGTGACAAGGCCAGGGCTAGGGCGCGTGACTTTCTCGACCGCTACCCCAAGGCGGCCTATATGAGCTCGGTCGAGAGCTGGCGCGAGTTGCCCGGTGGCGACATCGAATTCACGATGCGCCGGCTTGCCAGCGCCGATTAGCGCAACCGGTTCCCACGAAATCACCAACACCTCGATTTTTGCCGAATTCCGATAACTCGGTATTCAGGTATTCCGCCTAGTACTTCCCCGCGCAGGAGAAATCATGGCGAGAGACCGCAAAGACCTAGGTAACCGCAAGTTCGTTCGGGTCGACTTGCGCAAGAAGGGATTCCTGATTCCGGCGCCGGATGCACCTTGGATCGAGTGCTACATCCTCGATATTTCAGAGAACGGCGCCTGCCTCGACGTGGGCGATCTGGCGGTGCCGAAGGTGTTCGGTCTCTCGCTGACCGCGGGCGGTGAGGTACGGCGGGTATGCGCGTTGATCTGGCGCAAGGGCGAATTGATCGGCGTCCGATTCATCTCCGCCCGGGAGCTGCGAAAGGGCGCTGCGCCGGCCGGTGAACCGGACGCTGCTTCCAAAAAGGCGCACGCCTAGAGCTCCTGATCGCTCTCCTGCAGCGTCTCCGCGACCAGGCGAATCCGGAATACCGGCTTCTTGGATTCGTCCAGCAATTCCATCTGCCACTCGGCGTTTTCGGAGAGTTTTCGGGAAATGTCCGCGATCATGTCGCCGCAGACGCCGGTCATTTCCTTCCAGGCGGCGTTATGATCGGCAAACTCCGCACCGTCGTTGTTGACGCTTGCATCCTCGCCATGTCGAACGCTGAAGAAGAAGATCGGCATGGCAAGCTGAACCGGATGCAAAAGGGGGCCGCCGTTGGCCCAGAGGGTGTGCAAGGGCGGGTGGAGTGGATTCCTGGCGCAGGGAAAGATCAACCCCGGGTTTTTACGGGCTTATGCCCGTTATATAGCATATAAGTCAAATCATCCTGTCGTCGTAACTTGCTGTAATTGCTTAAGACTTCTCCGACGAGCGGCCGGCAGGAGGATCCGGCGAAGCGGGTCGTTCCCGTTCGGCTTTTTTTAGCTCCCGATCGATCCGAAGCTGGACCCGCCGGATGGCCAGCAGATTGAGCTTGGCTTCGGTCTTGCCCGCGATGACCCTGTCGCCGATGCGGAATTGCCAATTCCAAATGCCCGGAGCGACCGCCGTCACGCTGAATTCAACGCCCTTGTAGATCATATAAAAAATCCCGCTGCGGCCCCAACCGCATCCAGACTTAATACCTAAAATTGCAAATATAAATCAACGCAACTCTATGAGACTTGATCAGGCGCCGGTGCCTGCAAAGGCGTGGAGAGGGGACGCGGCGCATGGCCAACAGGGCAAGCCGTGCCTCGGTCTTTCCCTGGCCAGGTCGCCGATCCGAAATTGCCATGCATAACGGGAGTGGAACCGCAAAGTTCCATATTCCATCCGCTTACCAATAAATTTGCCGCGCGACGGTACGGCAGAAATCCTCGCGCGGCATGTGTTCAACCCCGCGGGCGCGCCCGAATTCCCGCGCCGGCCCCGCTTTCTCCCCTGCTGAAAAGCACTGCGCCGCGCAAGCGGAGTATGGTCGCTTGGCGGCGCAGGCTTAATCCCCGAGTGATGCAATGTCCCAGGCAAGGTTTTGTCTGACCGGAATGAAAAAGGTTCAACGCGGCCAGAGACGAATTTGCCGGGCGATCTGCACGCTGAAACGGGGCCCTTGCGGCGGACGTATCTGCTCGCGAGGGCGGGGTGGTCCTCCAGATTTCCCCCGTCATCGGCGACCTCGCTGCATAGCCCCATGCGGCGGGGTCGTTTGGCGTGGCGGGGCGCCGGTCCGCTATATCCGTGTCATGCCGGCGTAATGCCTGCCGCTATAGGGACCGACATGAACGCCGGTCTTCATGCACTGCGCCTTCGCGGCCATGCACATCTGAACCTTGTCGGATCGATCGGCGGAATCGCGAATGCAGGAAGCTGCGTAAGCGCTGCAGGTGTGAGGGATCGCGCGATGGCTCATGTGCCATCTGTAAGCCGCCGAGCGGCCGCCATCGGACGACTGGCAGCACTTGCCATTCATTTTCGAGGCGGACGCAGGCGCGAGGGCGGACGACAGGACAATGCCGGATACGGCAAGCGACAGGACGACAGCGGCGATCTTCATTCGGCTCTCCCTTCCCGATGTTGTTATGCGCGCGGCATAAAACCATGGAGGAGGAGAGTCGTCGTCTTACATATCGGCAATGTCGGAGGGCCTGGCCGCTGAGAACTCAAGACCAGGGCCGCCAGCGGCTCGGCCTTCTATTCCTGGCGCGTTGGATAAGGCTGCCGCGGCGGCATATGGGGTCTCGACGGCGCGTCCGGCCGGACCGGCTGCGGCACCCGCGAGGGCTCCGGGGTGCGGCTGAGGCTCAAGAGCCGTGTGAGGAGATGGGCGCCATGCTGCTGAAGCATCGGCAGGATGGGCTCGGGGGCGAAGGCAACCTGAATGTGCATGTAGTAACCCATAGCGGGCGCATCTTGACGGACGGTTCAGGCGAAACCGCAAGCACGCCTAAAATTGTAAGCGACGTCATCCGCGCCTCGACTTGCCGATAGAACGATGAGGCCGCCCGTTGGCGGCCTCATCGCGAGAGCTAGCTTTCCGGCTGCTCTACATCAGGCGGCCGGGGGCTGGCATCCGGCGCCTTTTCACTCCTGGCCGAAAGGTCGGCGGCCTTGTCGAGAAAGCCCGCGGCGACATCCGGATCCGTGGTGGCCATTGCAAATTTCAAAAAGGTTGCCGCTTGTTCCGTTAGATATTTTTTACCCGGCACAATCTGGTTCCCCGTTGCTACGCGTTACTGTCCCAACACCCGGTGCAATTACGCACTGCGGCGGAATCCGTTCCGGGGGAACAGTACAAAAGTGAACTTAAGGCGGGCCCTGTGTCCGGGTAGGCACGCTACCGGTTGGGCCAGTCCTCGCCGAGGAGCTTGCCGGTTTCCTTGTGGATGAAATGAAGCCGGGTGCAGGCGAGGCAGACGACGGACACATAGGAATTGGAACCAGGCTCGTCCTCCGGCGGCGTCTCCGGGAGCCAATGCTGCACGTTCGTGCCCAGCCGTGGGCATTTGAAAAGGATATGTCGGCCCATAGGCGGAATATGCAAAACCCCCGCGCCGGGTCACCTCCGTATGTTTGCGTAGGTGAAGGTTCCGGCCGGGCAAATGCGGGGCAGGGGACCGGCGGGACTTTGCCGGAAAGGGACTAATCGTCCCCGGCGGCTGCCGCGGACCGGGGAAAAAGATTGGCGTGAGTAAAGGCCGCCAACTGAGGCGGCCTTACTTCTTCTAGGCTGGTTCTGGTGGTCGAAGCCCCGGAGAAGTGAGCCACTCGTTCATGTGAGAAGCGGTATCCAGCTGGCGGATTTTCTTGAGCAGCCCGTCCCTCTGAGGACCAGGTTTGAGCTGGGCAACCTGGGCTTCCAGCTTGGCCTTCTCGGCTGCAATATTTTCCTCAAACGTATGGGGAACAGATCGGCGACGCTGCATGATACAACCTCGTGCTTACGGGTCCTAACCGTAGGGTTTGCACTTCCAATCCTAATATGCAGATGCCCGGCTGTCGGTTCCGAAGTGAACAATTCAAAACAGGCCTCTGCGATTCTCAAACCAGGCCACTGAGGTCGGAAACAGGCCAGTACCAAAGCCGGGGGCTGTCCTAATCAGGACACTGGCGGAGGTAGATCAGGACACTGATTATTTTTCATGACGATCAATATTGAACAGCGCCGATGCCCATAACGTGCTGGCCTTTACGTTGAACGGAGCGCCGTAGGAGTGCTGCACCGTTCCTTCAGTAAATGGCCCCAGCTCTCCAGCCCCCGAGTTGGGGCCATTCCTGTGACACCCGCACTCAGGGCAAATACCGACAGCACCGGCTATAACAAGTGGCCTACCTCGAATTGAGCATGAACACCGCGATTCTACGGAGAACAGGGTTCGGCGAATTCGCGGCGCTTTAACGGAGCAAATTGGGCCGCTGCAATTTTCAACGTAGGCCACGGAGGTTGGAAGCAGGCCAGTACCCCCTGTGGCGAAAAGAACATATTGCGAACATAGAACAAACGTGGTACGAGTTTCCCATCGGCCATCGAATCTCGGAACCTTCCACCGCCCGTTTGTCCCGCTCGCGAATCCCCGCCATAAGGAGCACGTACTATGTCCGCCACTGCCCTGCGTATCGTCGAAGGATCCTCCATGGATAAGACCAAGGCCCTGTCCGCCGCGCTCTCCCAGATCGAGCGCCAGTTCGGCAAGGGCTCGGTGATGAAGCTGGGCAAGAACGACCGCTCGATGGATATCGAGACCATTTCATCGGGCTCGCTCGGGCTCGATATCGCGCTCGGCGTCGGCGGGTTGCCGAAGGGGCGCGTGGTCGAGATCTACGGGCCGGAATCGTCGGGCAAGACCACGCTGGCGCTGCACACGGTGGCAGAGGGACAGAAGAAGGGCGGCATCTGCGCCTTCATCGACGCCGAACACGCGCTCGATCCGGTCTATGCGCGCAAGCTCGGCGTCAACATCGACGAACTGCTGATCTCGCAGCCCGACACCGGCGAGCAGGCGCTGGAAATCTGCGACACGCTGGTGCGCTCCGGCGCGGTCGACGTGCTGGTGGTCGACTCCGTTGCGGCGCTGGTGCCGAAGGCCGAACTCGAAGGCGAGATGGGAGACGCGCTGCCGGGGTTGCAGGCGCGGCTGATGAGCCAGGCGCTGCGCAAGCTCACCGCCTCGATCAACAAATCCAATACCATGGTGATCTTCATCAACCAGATCCGCATGAAGATCGGGGTGATGTACGGTTCGCCGGAGACCACCACCGGCGGCAACGCGCTGAAATTTTACGCCTCCGTCCGCCTCGACATCCGCCGCATCGGCGCCATCAAGGAACGCGACGAAGTGGTCGGCAACACCACCCGCGTCAAGGTGGTGAAGAACAAGCTGGCGCCGCCGTTCAAGCAGGTCGAGTTCGACATCATGTATGGCGAGGGCGTCTCCAAGATGGGCGAAATTCTCGACCTCGGCGTCAAGGCCGGCATCGTCGAGAAATCCGGCGCCTGGTTCTCCTATGACAGCCAGCGGCTGGGCCAAGGCCGCGAGAACTCAAAAGCCTTCCTCAAGGCCAATCCTGACATGGTCGCCAAGATCGAGACGGCGATCCGCCAGAACTCCGGCCTGATCGCCGAGCAGATCCTCGCCGGCCCCGCCGAGCGCGACGCCGACGGCGAGGAGCCGGCGGAGGAGTAAGTTTCAGAAACGCTTCAGGGGTTAAGGCCTGAAACGGACGGACGGGTGTTGTAGACGTTGAGTTGCCGACGTCTTCAGCGCCCGTTTTGTTGTGTGGTGTGGATGGGTGTGATGAAGCCTCTGATCCTGACCGGCTGGTTGACGCCGGACTTTATAAAGAATGACTTCGCCGACCTCCTGCTGGATCTAGCCTTTTTCGACTTTGTCTGGGGACCGCAGCCCTCCTCGGATGAACTCGTAGCCCATCTTGGTCCGCGTCTCGCGAGCCACGACGAAGGCACACACTGGTCGGACTGGGGCGTCCACCGAAAACAGAGCGAAAACAGGAAGCACCCTGATGCGAACCTGGCCGAATTCTGCGAGCAATACGAAACCGTCGAACTGTGGTTCGACGTGCGACCGAGGGCGCAGCTGAAACTGATCTGGCTGCTTGATTACTTCCGCTCCTATCCGGAAATCGTTGGCAGGTTGAAGCTGCGTCTCGTCGATCTGGATATGAGGGAGCTTGAGAAGTTTGGCAGGTGGAACCCGCCGGCTGTTGACGTCACGGAAAGGGAATTGGCGACGGCGAGCGCGGCCTGGCAGGCTTGGCGATCGCCCACGCCGGTTGCCTGCTTCGATTTGCTCAGCAGGGATTTGAGCGCGTTGCCGCTGCTCAAACCTGTCCTGATCGATCTGCTCGAAGAACTGCCGTCAAGTTCGACAGGGCTTGGCGCCTCGGAAATGCGGATGCTCGAGCTGATCGCGCGGGGATACTCGCTCACAAATGCGCTCTTCCATTTCTACCAGTTGCGGCAAACGCGCATCTTCGGCGAGTGGGAATACGGTTACTTGCTGGATGGGCTGGCGTTCGGGCCCAGACCGGCCGTAGCGGGCCTCGACGAGGAACTGCGTACGCTCGACCGCAAAAATTTGCGAGACCGGCACCCAGCCTACCTGCGCAGCCGGCTGTCGATTACAGAGTTCGGCAAGGCTGTTCTCGCCCACAAGGAAGACTTCAGCCGGCACAATCCAATCGACCGCTGGTGGGGCGGCACCCACCTGACCAACGATAATCTGTGGCGCTGGAATCCGGCGCTGGTCGCGCCGTAGCAGCGCTACCGTAGGATGGGGTGAGCGCAGCGAAACCCATCCTACGGGAGCCTCACTCCGCGGCTTGCGCGTAATCCGCGACCGGCGGGCACGAGCACACCAGGTTGCGGTCGCCATAGACGTTGTCGACGCGCCCGACCGGGCTCCAGTATTTGTCCGTGCGCGAGACGCCGTCGGGGAAACAACCCGTGGCGCGGCTATAGGCGCGGCTCCACGCATCATCGACAATGTCATGCACGGTGTGCGGGGCATGGCGCAGCGGCGAGGCTTCCACCTTCCAGCGGCCGATCTCGATCTCCGTGATCTCGCTTCGGATCGCGATCATGGCGTCGCAGAAACGATCCAGCTCCGCCTTCGATTCCGATTCGGTCGGCTCGATCATCAGCGTGCCCGGTACCGGGAAACTCATGGTCGGCGCGTGGAAACCGTAGTCGATCAGGCGTTTGGCGATGTCGTCGACGGTGACGCCGCTCGTGGTCTTGAGCGCGCGCGGATCGACGATGCACTCATGCGCGACGCGGCCCTTGGCATTCCGGTACAGCACCGGGAAAAACGGATCGAGGCGGTTCGCAATGTAGTTGGCGTTCAGGATCGCGATCTCGGTGGCGCGCGTCAGGCCTTCGCCGCCCATCATAAGGATGTAGATATAGGAGATGGTCAGGATCGAGGCCGATCCGAACGGCGCCGCCGACACCGGCCCGACCGGCACGCTGCCGTCCCTTGCGGGATGCCCGGGCAGGAAAGGTTCAAGATGTGCCTTCACGCCGATCGGGCCCATGCCCGGGCCGCCGCCGCCATGCGGGATGCAGAACGTCTTGTGCAGATTGAGGTGGCTGACGTCGGCGCCGTAATCGCCGGGCCGCGACAGACCGACCTGCGCGTTCATGTTGGCGCCGTCGAGATAGACCTGGCCGCCATGGCTGTGCACGATGTCGCAGATATCGCGGATATGTTCCTCGAACACGCCATGCGTCGAGGGATAGGTGATCATCACGGCGGCGAGATTCTTGGAATGCTTCTCCGCCTTGGCGCGGAGATCGTCGACGTCGACATCTCCGCGCGCGTCGCAGGCGGTCACCACCACCTCCATGCCGACCATATGTGCGGAGGCCGGATTGGTGCCGTGCGCGGAGGAGGGGATCAGGCACACCTTGCGGTGCGGCTCCCCACGCGCGGTATGATAGGCACGGATCGCAAGCAGCCCGGCATATTCGCCCTGCGCGCCGGAATTCGGCTGCAGCGAGACCGCGTCATAGCCTGTGATGTCGCACAACCATTGCTCCAGCCGCTTGAACATCGCGTGGTAGCCGCGCGCCTGCCCGGCGGGCGCGAAGGGATGCAGGCTGCCGAACTCCGGCCAGGTCAGCGGGATCATTTCCGTGGTCGCGTTCAGCTTCATGGTGCAGGAGCCGAGCGGAATCATGGCGCGGTCGAGCGCGAGGTCGCGGTCGCTGAGCTTGCGCATATAGCGCAACAGCTCGGTCTCGGAACGGTGCGTATGGAACACGGGATGGATGAGGAAGGCGCTGTCGCGCTTCAGTTCGAGGGGAAGCGTTTCGCGCGCGCTGACCTCGACATCCGCATAGGAAAGCTTGCCCCCGAAGGCGCGCCACACCGCCTCGACGACGGCAGGCGTGGTGGTCTCGTCGACAGCAATCCCGAGCGTGCCGTTATCGATCCGCAGATTGATCCTTTCAGCCAGCGCCCGCGTAACGATTTCATTCTGCTTTTCGCTGGCCTGGACCGTGACGGTATCGAAGAAGGCCTGCGACGTCGGCGCAAAGCCGAGCTTTGCCAGTCCGGCCGCCAGCACCACCGCGCGCCGGTGCACGGTGCGCGCGATATGCGTCAGCCCCTCGGGGCCGTGATAGACCGCGTACATCGAGGCGATCACCGCCAGCAGCACCTGCGCGGTGCAGATGTTGGAGGTGGCCTTTTCGCGGCGGATGTGCTGCTCGCGGGTCTGCAGCGCCAGCCGATAGGCCGGCTGCCCTCGCGAATCCACCGATAGTCCAACGATGCGGCCGGGCAGCGAGCGTTTTAGCGCGTCGCGCACCGACATGTAGGCGGCGTGCGGACCGCCATAGCCCATCGGCACGCCAAAGCGCTGCGCCGATCCGATCGCGATGTCGGCGCCGAGCTCACCGGGCGAGGCGATCAGCGTCAGCGCCAGCAGATCGGCGGCGATGACGGCAAGTGCTCCCTTGGCGCGCAGCGCCGCGATCGCGGGCCGCAAATCGCGCACCGCGCCCGATGTTCCCGGATATTGCAGCAGGCCGCCAAAAACTTCGGTAGAATCGAGATCGGTGAGGGGATCGCCGATGACCAGCTTCCAGCCCAAGGGTTCGGCGCGGGTGCGCAGCACGGCGAGCGTCTGCGGATGCACCTCCGAATCGACGAAGAATGATTTTGATTTCGACTGCGAGGCGCGTTCGGCGAGCGCCATGGCCTCTGCCGCGGCGGTTGCTTCATCGAGCAGCGAGGCGTTGGCGACGTCGAGACCGGTTAGATCGCAGATCATGGTCTGGAAGTTGAACAGCGCTTCCAGCCGGCCCTGGCTGATCTCCGGCTGATACGGCGTATAGGCGGTGTACCAGGCCGGGTTCTCCAGAATGTTGCGCTGGATCACTGCCGGCAGGATGGTGCCGGAATAGCCCTGGCCGATCAGCGAGGTGAAGACCTGGTTTTGCGCGGCCAACTCGCGCATATGCGCCAGCGCCTCGGTTTCGCTGAAAGCGCGCCCGAGATCGAGCGGCGCCTTCTGCCGGATCGAGGAGGGCAGCGTCTGGCTCATCAACTCAGCCAAGCTATTCGCGCCGACGCTGTCCAGCATCGCGCTGATGTCGCGGGGCGAGGGGCCGATATGCCGGCGCACGAAATCAGTGGCGGCTTCGGCAGTGGTCTTGAGCGGCGCGTTCATGGGTATCTTCCTCAATATTGCCCGTCATACCCGCCATCAGCGTCATACCCCGCGAAGGCGGGGTATCCAGTACGCCGTGACGTTAGCGATTGAACCGAAATTTCCCGGCGTACTGGATCGTCCGCCCCAGTGCGCAATTGCGCACAAGGCGGACGATGACAGCGAGTATGAGGTTGCCGGCTGCCTCTTCATTTTCACGCCCTATGTGCCTTGTAGGCGGCCTCATCCATCAGGCCGCCGAGTTCGCTTCTGTCCGCAATCTTCAGCTTGAAGAACCAGGCCTTGCCGCCGGCGTCGGAATTCACCAGCGCGGGTTCGGCGACGAGCGCCTCGTTGACTTCGACCACCTCGCCCGAGATCGGCGCGTAGACGTCGGAGGCGGCTTTTACCGATTCGACCACGGCGGCGGCCTCGGCCTTCTTCAGGGAGCGGCCGACCTTGGGCAGTTCGACGAACACGACGTCGCCGAGCTGCGATTGCGCGTAGTCGGTGACCCCGATGGTGGCGACATCGCCCTCGATGAGGAGCCACTCGTGGTCTGATGTGAACAACGTCGTCATGAAACGTCCTCTGGTGCTTGAATCAGCGTTTGTAGGTGTTGGGAACGAAGGGCATGGCCGCGACCTGCAGCGGCAGTCGTTGGCCGCGCACTTCCGCGAAAACTGATGTGCCGTTGGCGGATAGCGATGTCGGCAGATAGCCCATCGCAACCGGCGCATTGAGGCTCGGGCCGAAACCGCCGGAGGTAACCTTGCCGATCGGCTCGCTCGAAGCGCTATCGGTGAACAGCAGTGCGCCTTCCCGCACCGGCGCGCGGCCCTCGGTGCGCAGGCCGACGCGGCGGCGCGAAGCGCCTTTTTCAAACTGGGAGAGAATCTTCTCCGCGCCCGGAAATCCGCCCGCGCGCGCGCCGCCGGAGCGGCGGCTTTTCTGCACCGACCATTCCAGCGCGCCCTCGACCGGCGTCGTCGTGGTGTCGATGTCATGGCCATAGAGACAGAGGCCGGCCTCCAGCCGCAGGCTGTCGCGCGCGCCAAGGCCAATCGGGAGCACGTCGGCATTATCCAGCAGCGCCGTCACCAGCGTCTCGGCATGTTCGGCCGGAACCGAAATCTCAAAACCGTCCTCGCCTGTATAGCCCGAGCGCGAGACGAAGCAGTCGAAACCGCCTACCTTGCGCGGCCCCGTATCCATGAACCGCATCGCGGTCACGTCTGGACAAAGTTTCGCCAGCGCGGATTCCGCCTTCGGTCCCTGCAGCGCGACCAGCGCGCGATCCGTCAGCGAATCGATGACGCAGGCTTCAGAGAGGTGCGCGCGTAGATGCGCCTCGTCCTCGGCCTTGCAGGCGGCGTTGACGACCACAAACAGGTGGTCGCCGAAATTCGCCACCATCAAATCGTCGAGAATGCCGCCATCTTCATTGGTGAACTGGGCGTAGCGCTGCCGTCCCGGCGCAACCGCCACGATGTCCTGCGGCACCAGCCGCTCCAGCGCCAGCGCCGCATCCTCGACCTGGCCTGACTTGGGACGCAGCGCGAGCTGGCCCATATGCGAGACATCGAACAGGCCGGCGCTCGAGCGCGCATGCAGGTGCTCCTTCAGGACGCCAGCCGGATATTGCACCGGCATCTCGTAGCCCGCGAAGGGAACCATCTTGCCGCCGCGCGCCACATGGAGCGCGTGCAATGGGGTGCGTTTTAGTGAGGATTTGTCTCTCGCCAGCATCCGTCAGGCCCTCATGGGTTCCGGAGACCAGCCTCCGAAAACCCAAAGAAAGCCCCATCTGTCGCTGTGCCTGAGAGTATTATCCCGTCGGCGGACGCCCTGGGCAAAGCCGCCCGGCGTCACTTTCCAGATGCTATTTCGTCACACGGTCCGTTTGCCTGAGAGTTTCCGGGGCGGTTGCTCCTTCGGCGCCGGCGCTTAAGCCGATCTCTCCCGACGTGACGTCTTATAGATAAGAGGGAAACACAGGCCTGCCAAGCCTGTCAACGCGGCCGCAGCATTATCAACGGGATGTGCGTGCCCATCTTGTGTGCTGCGGCAAGCCTATGATCCGCCTGCACAGTTTCTGGACAGCGTGGGCCGCCTTGTCTAAAAGCGTTCCGCCGGAAGGTTAAAGGCTGGTTGCGGGCCTGACCCGGCCCATTTCCGATTGGATGAACATGAGCGGCGTCAACGAGATCAGGTCGAAATTTCTGGATTTCTTTGCGGAGAACGGCCACGAGATCGTGCCGTCGTCGCCGCTCGTGCCGCGCAACGACCCGACCTTGATGTTCACCAATGCCGGCATGGTGCAGTTCAAGAACGTCTTCACCGGCGTCGAGAAGCGGCCCTACCAGCGCGCCACCACCTCGCAGAAGTGCGTGCGCGCCGGCGGCAAGCACAACGACCTCGACAATGTCGGCTACACCGCGCGGCACCTCACGTTCTTTGAGATGCTCGGCAATTTCTCCTTCGGCGACTACTTCAAGGAGCGTGCGATCGAGCTTGCCTGGAACCTGATCACAAAGGAGTTCGGGCTCAAGAAGGACAAGCTGCTCGTCACTGTTTACCACGACGACGATGAGGCGGCGGGCCACTGGAAGAAGATCGCCGGCTTTTCGGACGACCGCATCATCCGCATCGCGACCTCGGACAATTTCTGGGCGATGGGGGATACAGGACCCTGCGGCCCGTGCTCGGAGATCTTCATCGACCGCGGCGAGCACATCTGGGGTGGGCCTCCGGGCAGCCCGGAAGAGGACGGCGATCGGTTCCTCGAATTCTGGAACCTCGTCTTCATGCAGTTCGAGCAGGTGACGAAGGAGGAGCGCCAGTCGTTGCCGCGCCCCTCGATCGACACCGGCCTGGGGCTGGAGCGCATGGCCTGCATCCTGCAGGGCGTCGACAGCGTATTCGAAACCGATCTTTTCCGTAATCTGATCGACGCCACCGCTTCCGCGCTCGGACACGGACCGCAGGAGCAGACCGTGGCATCGTTCCGCGTCATCGCGGACCATTTGCGTTCCTCGGCCTTCCTCGTCGCTGACGGCGTGCTGCCGTCGAACGAAGGCCGTGGCTATGTGCTGCGCCGGATCATGCGCCGCGCGATGCGTCATGCGCAATTGCTCGGCGCCAGCGAGCCGCTGATGCATCGTCTGGTCTGGGCGCTGGTGCGCGAGATGGGGCAGGCCTATCCGGACCTGGTGCGCGCCGAAAATCTGATCGAGGAAACGCTGCGGCTGGAAGAAACCCGCTTCCGCAAGACGCTGTCACGCGGCCTTGCCATCCTCGACGAAAAAAGCGCCGGCCTGAAGAAAGGCGACATGTTCGACGGCGATACCGCGTTCACGCTGTACGACACCTATGGCTTCCCGCTCGATCTGACGCAGGACGCGCTCAAGTCGCGCGGTATCAGCGTTGACCAGGCTTCGTTCACCGATGCGATGGAAAAGCAGAAGGCCAAGGCGCGCGCGTCGTGGTCGGGAAGCGGCGATACTGCCGGCGAGAACGTCTGGTTTCCGCTGCGCGAAAAACTCGGCGCCACCGAATTTCTTGGCTACGACACCGAGAGCGCCGAAGGCGTGGTCACCGCGCTGGTAAAGGACGGCAAGGACGCCGATAGTCTCAAAGCCGGCGAGAGCGGCGCGATCGTGCTGAACCAGACGCCGTTCTACGCGGAGTCCGGCGGCCAGGTCGGCGACACCGGCCTGCTGACGGGCGAGGGCGTCAAGTTCCGCGTTACCGACACGCAGAAGAAGGTGGGCGATCTGTTCGTTCATATCGGCACGGTGGAGCAGGGCACGCTGAAGGTGGGTACCGCGCTGCAGCTCGAAGTCGATCACACGCGCCGGTCATCGATCCGATCCCATCACTCGGCGACGCATCTGCTGCATGAGGCGCTGCGGCAGGTGCTCGGCGATCACATCGCCCAGCGCGGCTCGCTGGTGGCGCCGGACCGGCTGCGCTTCGACTTCGTTCATCCGAAGCCGATCACGGCGGAAGAGCTTGCCCGCGTCGAGGACATCGCCAACGAGGTGGTGCTGGAAAACGACGAGGTGACGACGCGGCTGATGGCGGTAGATGATGCCCGCGAGGCCGGGGCGCGCGCCCTGTTCGGCGAAAAATATGGCGACGAGGTCCGCGTGGTCTCGATGGGCAAGCAGGCCCGCGCCCAAGGCACCAACGCGCTCGGCTGGTCGGTCGAATTGTGCGGCGGCACCCACGTGCGTCGCACCGGCGATATCGGTCTGATTTCGGTGACGGGCGAAAGCGCGGTGGCCTCCGGCGTGCGGCGTATCGAGGCGCTGACCGGCCGTCACGCGCGCAAGCACGCCAACGATACGATGTCGATTGCGAAGACCGCGGCCTCCGAGCTGCGCACCTCGGTCGACGACATGCCGGCGCGAATCGCGGCCCTGATGGAGGAGCGCAAGAAGCTCGAACGCGATCTATCGGATGCGCGCAAGAAGCTCGCAATGGGCGGCGGCGCAACCAATGGCGGAACGGCGGCCGGCGGCGTGCGCGAAGCGGGCGGCGTCAAGCTGCTGGCGCGCGCGGTCGAAGGCGTCGAGACCAAGGACCTCAAGAGCCTGGTCGACGACGGCAAGAAGCAGATCGGCTCCGGCGTGGTCGCGATCGTCGGCGTCACCGAGGACGGCAAGGCGGGCATCGTCGTCGGCGTCACCGCCGATCTCACGACGCGGTTCAACGCGGTCGAACTGGTGCGCAAGGGCTCGGAAGCGTTAGGCGGCAAGGGCGGCGGCGGCCGGCCCGACATGGCGCAGGCCGGCGGGCCCGACGGCGCCAAGGCGAATGCCGCGCTGTCGGCGATCGAACAGGCGATGGCCGGCGCTTAGGCGCAGGCAAGCTGGGCGTGGGCGCGCTTCCGTTATCTGAAGTCAAACTGTCTCCCCGAGAAGCCGCTGGACGGACGATCGGTAGTTGAGACGCCTTGAGTGGCGCCGGGGGGCGGGGTAGGGCCGGCGAACCAGTTTCCCCAATCCTCGCTTGCTCGGTTGCAGGCGCCCGGATCGCCGCGGTAGCCAAGGCGCTCGCATTCTGTGATCGCGCGTTGCTCGGCCATTGTACCAATTGTCCGCCTTGCAGGCTGCGATCGGCGGGGCTGGTGGCGGCGAGAGGCAGTTTGCGTTGCGGACGCTTCGTCCCGGTCTCGGACCTTCTTGGGGCCTACCTGCGGGTCAGCCTTTGCCTGTGCGTTCCTTGCCGCCTCCCAAGCATGAAATTGCTTGAATAGTGCTTCCTTGTCGGCCTCTGACTGGATGTTGGCAGCGGTCGGGTTCTCTTCCAGGAATGCCTCAAAGCGTCGCTTTACCGGTTCGACGCCATTTTTGTCGAGCCATCGCTGCGCGAGCGGCAGGCGATCCCAGCCGGCGAGGGGGGCGGCCAGGGAAACCTCCTTCCACTTGGGATGGAAGGGCGGGTTTTGCAAAGTGGCGAATTTCGTGAAGAAGGCATCGACAAACAGAGCAAGCTTGCGACTGCGTTCAGTGTTGGGTGCCCAATTGTACGCTGCAAGCACCGACGGCACTGCGATCGTGTCCACCGTCTCTCCGTCGGCAATCAGGTTCGGGTAGTCCTTTGACGTCAGCGTCGCCGGCAGATAATCGCTCTGCAGGGCCCTGGAGTAGTCCACCGCAGCGAGATGAAAGCGTCCGTCATTCCTGAAGGTGGTGACAGACACGTACGGCTTACCGCCAACCACGATGACGGCGTCGAGGTCGCCCTTCTTCAATTTTTCCATTGCGATCCGCTGCTCGACATAAACGAAATTCGCCTTGATCCCGAGCCGCTCGAAAACCGTCAGTGCAGTCACAAACGTGCCGCCATTGGGCAGATCGACGCTCACCGTCTTGCCTTCGAGATCGTTCAGACTCTTGATGGTCTTTGGTGCGATGACCTGCATCTCCTCATTGTAGAGCTTGGTCACATAGGTGAACTGCTTCTTGATGCCGTTGGCAAAGCCCTTTTTCTCGAGGTAGTCGAGCGTGTCGGCGCGCACGATGCCGAGATCGACGCCCTTCAGGAAAAGGATGTCGGCGACGCTCTGCACCGAACCACGACCGACGATCGGCAGGACGCGCAGGTTACCGTCGTCGTCGAGCACGGAAGCGAGGTCGGCACCGAACTGCACATAGGTGCCGCCGATCGTACCGGTAAGCAGCGTGACCGTGTTGGCGTTCAGCGCCTTCTTGGTCGAGACCGATCCGAATTGGAAGATCGCCTTCAGGCTGTCGCTGACTTTGGCCGGGTTATAGTCGATCGGTTCAGCATGGGCCGCAACACCGCAAGCCATCATGACCGTCGTGGCAAACACTTTGAGGTACTGACGCACGGCATCCTCCAAATGTGTGGGAGATTAGTTCTGAAACTGAGTGAGACGCTGTTGCGCGGCCGCCGAGCCAAAGCTGGCGGCCTTGCGGTACCAGTCGCGTGCCACCACAGGGTCGGGTGCGATGCTTCGCGTGTCGCGCACGCCGAGCACAGCCGGATCATAGGTCTGTGCCAGCAGGAAAGCCGCAGTTGCGTCCTGTGAAGTGGCTGCGCGTTCAAGCAGCAATCGAGCCGCGGCGATATCGCCGAGTGTCAGCATGCTCCTGGCGCGTGTCATCAGCGCTGCCAATGTTTCGGCATCGAGCTTTTTCGACGGCGCAGCGGCTTCGTTCCCTGCACGTGCGGCCGGGACCTGACTCTGCGGCACTGGGTCTGATACGGGAGCAGGATCGCCTGACACGGGAGCCGGATCTTTCAGCAGTACCTGGCGCACAGCCGGCTCTTTCGCGGCGCCCTGCGTCGCTGATTGATCCGCTGATCGATCTTTGGATGCGCCGCCGATGGGTACTCTTGCTTTGTCGATGAGGAAGCGCGTGACATCGGAGTTAGACACAAGGGCGCGCGTGACATCGGAATTAAGTACCGCGACCAGAATCGCGCACGCCAAAACCGCCAGTCCACCAGCCACAATCCGCGTCACGATGCTTGTCAGTTTGCTTGACGCACGAGGCGCAAGTTCTTGCGGGTCAGGCTCACGCCGGAGTTCGGATAGAAACAATGGAATGGGATCATCTGAGGAGGGATCCGTGGACGGCGCGGGCGTGTGGTATGCGGGCTGCGGATTCCCTTGCGGTTCGTCGAACGCCAAGGCATTCGAATCCCGCGACGCGCGATGTGTCGTCCGCTCCATGGCGCTCATGCTTCCCTCACTACGCAACGCAGGGGAGCCCCCCGGCGCTAACGCGCCGGTCCATTCACACACAGAGGTGCCGGGAAAACCCGGCACATGGCCATAACCGCCCAGACTGTTCATCGTTCCCCAGGCAAACGGCCTGGGCTCAGACGATCCGCGCGATGCTGTGCCGCTTTCGTCAATCTGACGCGCTTGCTGGAACCTGGAGGCCGCGGAAAAGTTGGCCAAACGGGTGGGCCTCGATCCTGGAAGGGTGACGATGATTCGCCCGATATGCGCCGTCTTGGCGCTCACCTGTCTATCTGCGCCGGCATTCGCCGAAACCTGTATTGCGTCTCGCTATGGCTACAGCGGCGGAAAAACCGCATCGGGCGAGCGGATGAATCCAAATGCGATGACCGCGGCGCATCGCGCCAGACCATTCGGCTCGCACGTCACAGTCACCTCACATTCCACCGGGCGAAGCGTCACCGTCCGGATAAATGACCGTGGTCCGTTCGTGAAGGGACGGTGCATAGACCTGTCCACCGGGGCCGCCCGTGTGCTTGGCTTCGCCGGGATTACGAGGGTCTCCCTCGCTGAGGTAGATAAGCACAAGTGGGAAGTTACGCCGTGAGGGACTCAAGCGTCGCGGCGCGCGCCATTCGGCGGCGCCGTCGACAGTGACTCCGGGACGCTATCGCCTTATGATCGCGGATTCTTCCACCGTCGGATGACATTGGACGGAGAGGGAAACGCCAATGAACTCCACACCTACTCCGAAAGAAACTGAACCCCAGGATGCCCCGGCCGCGCGCGCTGATGAACGACTGGTGCACGCCCACGAACAGATCATGCGCGCGGATGAACAGCTCGCGCGTTTGAGTGAACAGCTTGCAAAGATCGAGCGCGATGCTGCGCGCCCACCTGCGGCCGCACCTGGCCCGCCATCACCGCCTGGATGGCCGGTGTTCCGGGCCCTCGTCGGTTTGCCGCTGGCGGCGTGCATCATTGTCGCCGCCCTGGTCTTGCAGTCGTCTTTTGGCGATGGGGGCAAGCAGGTCGTCGCCCCTTCGGCGCCGCAACTCGCTTCAACGCCATCATTGCCGCCGGAAAATCCGCCGCTCCCTGCACAGCCCGCTTCATCAGGCGTTCAAGTGGCCGCGGCGGAGGCTGCACCACCGCAAGCAACGCCACCGCAAGCAACACCACCTCAAGCAACACTCTTGGCTCAGACCACAACGCAAGACGCCGCGCGGACAGCTACCGCAGCGCTTCCCGATCACACACAGTTGCTGCAAACGATGGCGCGCAATCTCGCGAACATGGAGCGAAGCATCGAACAGCTCAAGGCGAGCCAGCAACAAATAGCCAGCGACAATTCAAAGGCGATCGAGGAACTCAAGGCGAGCCAGGAAGAGATAAAACGCGTGCTCGCGAGGGTTTCGGAGCAGAGCCCGCCTACGGCATCACCGCCCACGGCATCACCGTCCACGACATCACCGCCTCCTACGCAGCCAACTTCGACCGTGCGCAAGCCTGAGCCGACTCCGACCGTGCGCAAGCCTGAGCGGACGCGTCAGTCGTCGCAAGCGAGAAAGCGGCCTCGATACCTGAGGGAGTGGATGTACGATGACTGGTAGCCGCCGAGGCGGTGGTCATCGAAGCCTTGCCCTGCAACAACGCCTTGATCCGCTGCAGAACGCAGCGTCCTGTCGGCTTGCGTGATCTCCTCGTCGTTTGGCGCCACAAGGCGCGACCCAATGCGGAGGCCAGCTCGGTAGTGCGCTGCACCGTTCTTTTGCTCGATCCCGTTGCTGGCAATTCGGCCCCGGGGCGAGCATAGTTGCGCCGTCACAATTCCGGATAGGTTCATCGGCGTTGATGATGTGGACTCTCCCGGTCAACGCCGGTGATCCTCGGTTCGGACAACCGGAGTCCCCGCCATGTCTGTCACGGCTTCCAGCGAAACACACCGCCAACACACCTTCGATTCTGCTGAAATGGGCGCCATCGCTCATCTCTACCGGGGCGAAGTCTACCGTTCGACGATCTGGAGAACGCGGCTCGACAACACGACCAACTGGGCGATCGTCACCATGGGCATCGCCTTGTCGACGACCTTTTCGAGCCCGGAGGCCTCACCGCTGCCGCTCCTGCTCGTAGGCCTGCTCATCGCCGTGTTTCTCGGCATGGAGGCGCGGCGTTATCGCTACTTCAATGTTTGGCGCGCCCGCGCTCGATGGATGGAGATGAATTTCTACGCGCCAATATTCACCGGTGAAGCGCGCGACGATAGCTGGCAGGCAATTCTCGGGCGCGACTACACGGCGCCTCGCCACCACATTTCGTTCATCCGCGCGGCGGGGCGGCGGCTGCGTCGCAACTACGTCTGGATTCTCGCCGTCCAGGTGATTGCCTATTACGGCAAGATAGCGATCCATCCGACGCCTGCGTCAACCCTGGCGGAATTTGTCGATCGCGCCGCAGTCGGACCGATTCCCGGCTGGGTCGTTCTGATGATCGGCTTTGCCTACAATTTCGGCTGGCTGGCGTTCGCGCTCGGCACGATGTGGCTCGACCAACGCGAGCACAGCGGTGACAAGGTGGCGATGGGTTAGCGGTAGCGCGAAAGCCATGTCGCTGTGCACCAGCGATGACAAACGCGCGACCCTGGCGCGGAACCGCGGCGCGCAGCAGGCGTTGCTGTCGCAGCCGCGCTAAACGCGATGTCCTTGTGCACGGCGCTATGTGCAGACGTGTTTGATGTTCGCCGCTTCCATTGAAACCCGAAAACCGAACCGCTCGAAAAATCTCGCCGGCTCGAAATAAACAGTCTCTGAACTACCCGTTCGGCCGACGTTCATATCAACCGCTTAAGGTCTCCATCCAGGAACTGAAAGTTAGTGAACCCATGGACGTAGTTCCCGGCGGTGGGCCCGACTCCACGCCGCCCAATAATCTACGCAGGGACACACTCACAATGGAGGAGACATCATGAAGAAGTTTCTTATTCCGGCTGCGGTCGCAGTAATCATGACAGGCGCTGCCTATGCTCAGACGGAGTTTTATGTAGTGCAAGATACCTCCACGAAGAAATGCACCATCGTGGACAAGAAGCCGACCATCGCCACCACTGTCGTTGTTGGCGACGGCAAGGTGTTCAAGTCGCGCACCGCAGCAGAAACCGGGATGAAGACCATGAAGGTCTGCGCGAACTAAGGGCGGCGGTGGCGAGCGATAATTCCCGCTCCGTCCGCTCCCATCGAAAAGTGAGAGGCCGCCGAAGCGGCCTCTCTATTCACCGGCACATACCAACTGGAGGATCAGGGAATGTTGAAATCAATGCGCAAATATGCGTTCGGCGCCGCAGCGGCAACTGCTCTTTTCGTATTTCCGATCTCGGCCTTTTCCCAATCCATTGAGGTTGGACCGGGAGGCGTCCGAGTCTACGAGGGTCGAGGAGGGCAATGCGAGCAATTGCGGCGTGCCTGTGAAAACAAGGACGCGCTAGGGGAGCGGGGTGAAGGAAATTGCCGCAGATACCGAGAGACCTGCCAAAGGCCAGTTCGCAGGGACGTGTGCGGCGAATTGAGACAAGCCTGCCTCAACAAGGACGCGTTGGGCGAACGAGGCGAAGGAAACTGCCGCAGGTATCGCGAGACCTGTAGAGGTCGGTTGTAAACGTTGGTAATTCTGGGTGTTGCAGAGTGGTCCGGCATTGCCCCGACCGCCCCGCACACCCGTCACCGCGAAGGCCGCCTCGCTTGGCGGCCTCGTTCATATCAGGACAAGCCTGCGACGCTGCCTGTTGGCACATTGCGTCATCGCGAATTGTTGCAGGCTAGCCCTACCCCAAGCTACCGGCGAAGCGTTCGGCCAGACGGTCACGCTTGAATTCCTCAACAACAAAGTCGACGAAGACGCGGGTCTTCGCAGGCAGCAGCGTACGGCTCGCGTAGTAGATGGAGATCGGCCCACCGTCGCTGTACCATTGGGGTACGAGGCGCACGAGCGTGCCGCGCTCCAAATGCGGGAGCGCATGGCTCATCGCGATCAACGTCACACCGAGGCCAAGCAGGGCTGCCCGGCAGGTGGCTTCCGGATCGTCGAAGACAATCGTCTCCGCCAGTTTCGCTGGAATTTCGGTACCCGCCGCATTGCGCATCAAACGTTCGCGAATCCGGCCCGTGCGCGATGAGCGCCATGCGATTCCTTCGAATGCAGCAAGCCCGGTGGGGTCGGTCGGCAATGTACGGTTCTTGAGATACTCCGGCGCGGCGACCGCGATCAGGTGTAGCGGCGCCAGCGCGCGCGAGACAACGCCTGGCGTCCATTCAATGCCGCCCCCGATCGCGGCATCGTATCCATCGGCGATCAAATCGATCTGACGCGTAGTGAATTGCCAATCGGGTCGAATGCCCGGATAGCGCGCCAGGAACGCTGGCAACAGCGGAAGGATGTAATCCGCACCGAAGTTGAGGCCCATGCTCACCTTGAGCACGCCCGCCGGCTCTCCGCCATCCGTCGCCATCCCCGAAATCGCCTGCTGTAGTTCGTCCAGATTGCCCTTGATGGCGAGCAGGAAGCGCTCACCAGCGTCGGTGAGCGTCAGCTTGCGTGTGCTCCTGTGAAACAACCGGGTGCCGAGATTGCGCTCCAGCATCGCCACGTTCCGGCTGACTGCCGCCGGAGTGAGGGCAAGCCGACGCGCCGCGGCCGAGAAACTGGCGGTTTCGGCACTGCGGACGAAGGATTCGAGGTTGGCGAGGGTTTCCAGAGGAATACCTTCAACGGATGCTTGAAAGTAATTTCATCAATTACCGGCTAATCGTAGGCGAATTTGTCGCCATTATCCACTGCAGAAAGCGCAGCTTCTCGGCCAAAAAGGCCGGCCTTGCCGCCGAAAGTCACGGCGCCAGGCAACCGCTGCGCCCATAAGTTTGGAGCGACATCCATGACCAAGATCAGCGTGAGCGAAGCCGCGAAGGCGGTTGTTCGGCGGAACACCGTAGAGGTGCAAGGCGGCGGGAGTTTCGAGGTGTTCGAGGAATTGTTCGCCGACGATTTTCTCGACCATACGCCGCAGCCGGGACGCACGCCTGACAAGGCCGGCGCGCGCGAACTTTACAAGGTTCTGCGCGCCGCCTTCCCGGACTTCCACGCAGACATCCACTGGCAGCTAGCCGATGGCGACCGGGTGACGACCTACAAAACTTATCACGGCACGCACAAAGGCGAGTTCTTCGGCATCGCGCCAACCGGTCGCAAAATTCAATTCGAGACGGTGGACGTGATGGGCGTGCGCGACGGCAAGATCACCGAGCACTGGGGCGTGGCCAATCTGTTCTCTCTCATGCGGCAACTCGGCGCGCTTCCCGGCACGCCCAAGGCCTGAAGCCGCCTATAGGAGGACAGGACATGAGCATCGGTATCATTGGAGCGGGCAGTATCGGCCTGGCTGTCGCACGGACGCTGTCGCGAGTTGGAATTGCCGCAACCATCGCCAACAGCCGAGGACCCGACTCGCTCAAGGAGTCCGTCGCTGCTCTGGGCCCGACCATCAAGGCGGGAACGCGCGAGCAAGCCGCCGCCGCAGACATCGTTCTGATCGCGGTCAACTGGTCGAAACTGCCGCAGGCCGTGGCTGGGCTGCCGCCCTGGGGCGGACGGATCGTCATTGACGCCAACAACCCGATCGAAGCCCCGCTGTTCAAGCCGGTCGATCTGCAGGGCCGTATTTCAAGCGAGGTGGTCGCCGACCTGGTGAGTGGTGCGCGCCTCGTAAAAGCATTCAATCATCTGAAGGCAGACGTACTGGCAAGCGATCCACGGGCAGACGGTGGCCGTCGCGTGCTCTTCTACTCTGGCGATGATAGCGCCGCAAAGGCGGAGGTCAGAGCATTGATCGACCGCGTCGGATTCGCCGGTATCGATCTTGGCCCACTCGCCCTCGGCGGAAGACTCTCACAATTTCCCGGTGGGCCATTGCCGAACCAGAATCTGGTGAAAATCGGATAATCCCGCGAGGAGCCTCGACCATGACGGAGAAAGCGTTCAGCTCTTGCGCAGGAATACGTAGTCGGCGGAGTACGGCACGTTGCGATAGCTGCCCGGCTTGTCGCAATCGCCCTCGAGCTTGCCGCCCGCCGTGTTGATCCGCTGCACCGTCGTGACACCGGAGAGGATGCCGGTGCCGCGCCCGGACGTCACGGTCAGCTTGAGCAAGGGGATATCGTTCGGCGTGGCGCCGGGCGCGTTGCCGACCGCCTTGCCGACGACGGCGCTGGAGTCGATGTGCTCCCAGTTCGGCCCCGCGTAGTGCCGGCCGACCGTCTTGCCATCGAGCAGCAAGGTTGCGGTCGGCTCGCGGAATGCCCAGGCCAGCTTGCCGTCGGCCCCGGCCTTGCATTCGTAAATCTGTGCGCCTTCGGCGTGGAGCGTGAGCACGATCGCCTCGCCGGGCGCTGCGATGGCGTCAGGAAGGGGTGTCTGGGCGGAGGCGCTCAAAACTGACGCCGATGACAAGAGCAGAGCAAGTGCGGCATTCCGGACAATCGGCATCATGAAATCCATGGTGTTGGCCCCGAAAGACCAACACCATTATCAGCCAATTATGCCATCGCCTTGACGAGGTTGTCCGAAACCTCCCGGATGGCAGCGTCGTATCAGCCCTTGCGCAGGAACACGTAATCGGCCGAGTAGGGGACGCTTTCATAGGTGCCTGCCTTGTAGCAGGCGCCATTGAGCTTTCCACCCATCGTGTTGATCCGTTGCACTGTCGTCGCAGCACTGAGAACACCGTTGCCGCGCCGGGAAGTGACTCCGAGCTTCAGCCAGGGAATGTCCATTGCGACCTGCCCCGGGGCGGTGCCGACGACCTGGCCGACCACCGCGCTGCCGTCGCTGTACTCCCAGTTCGGTCCGGCATAATGCCGGCCGACCGTCTTGCCGCCGGAAAAAAGCGTCGCGATCGGCTCGCGAAGCGCCCAGGCGAGTGCGCCGTCAGCGCTGGTCTTGCATTCATAGACCTGCGCGCCTTCGGCATGCAGGGTGAGCATCGCGGTTTCACCCGGAGCGGCGATGGCCTCGGGAAGTGATGTCTGGGCGGTCGCGTTGACGAGCGACCCGGTGAGAAAGATAGCAGTAAGTACGGCGTTCTTAGGGAACGACACGGTAATGCTCCGTCATTGGTTTTTTATTGCTGCAAGCCAACGGGCCGCGCGAATGCGCGCCCGACGACAGGCTCCGAGCAATCCATCGTGCCCCAAGCGGAGACATGGATTGTTCGTCGCTCTGCCCCGTTGCGCAAACGCTTCGCGCTTGTCGCAGGCAATGATGTGGCGGGAGTTGGGAAGGCGGCTTTAAGCCGCCATCGCCTTGGCGAGGTTGTCCGAAACCTTGTCGAGGAAGCCGGTGGTGGACAGCCAGCGCTGGTCGGCGCCGACCAGGAGCGCAAGGTCCTTGGTCATGTAGCCTTCCTCGACGGTCGCGACGCAGACCTTCTCCAGCGTCTCGGCGAATTTCGCGAGCTCGGGGTTGTTGTCGAGCTTGGCGCGGTGCGACAGGCCACGGGTCCAGGCGAAGATCGACGCAATCGAATTGGTCGAGGTCTCCTTGCCCTTCTGGTGCTCGCGGTAGTGCCGGGTCACCGTGCCGTGGGCGGCTTCGGCTTCGACGGTCTTGCCGTCGGGCGTGAGTAGCACCGAGGTCATCAGGCCGAGCGAGCCGTAGCCTTGGGCAACCGTGTCCGACTGCACGTCGCCGTCGTAGTTCTTGCAGGCCCAGACATAGCCGCCGGACCATTTCAGCGCGGAAGCGACCATATCGTCGATCAGGCGGTGTTCGTAGGTGAGCCGCTTGGCCTCGAATTCCTTCTTGAATTCGCGGTCGTAGATGTCCTGGAAGATGTCCTTGAAGCGGCCGTCGTAGACCTTCAGAATCGTGTTCTTGGTCGAGAGATAGACGGGATAGCCGCGCAGCAGGCCGTAATTCAGCGAGGCGCGCGCGAAGTCGATGATGGAATCATCGAGGTTGTACATGCCCATCGCGACGCCGGCGTCGGGGGACTTGAACACTTCCTTCTCGATCACGGTGCCGTCCTCGCCGACGAATTTCATCGTCAGCGTGCCCTTGCCTGGGAACTTGAAATCGGTGGCGCGGTACTGGTCGCCATAGGCGTGGCGGCCGATGATGATCGGTTTGGTCCAGCCGGGAACAAGGCGCGGCACGTTCTTGCAGATGATCGGCTCGCGGAAGATCACGCCGCCGAGGATGTTGCGGATGGTGCCGTTCGGCGACTTCCACATCTCCTTCAGGCCGAATTCCTTCACCCGGGCTTCGTCGGGGGTGATGGTGGCGCATTTGACGCCGACGCCGACCTTCTTGATGGCGTTGGCGGCGTCAATCGTAACCTGGTCGTTGGTCTGGTCGCGGTACTCCATTCCGAGGTCAAAATACAAAAGCTCGACATCGAGGAAGGGGTTGATCAGCTTGTCCTTGATGTACTGCCAGATGATCCGGGTCATCTCGTCGCCATCGAGTTCGACGACGGGGTTGGTCACCTTGATTTTTGCCATGATGGAGGGGGCCTTTTTTGGAAAACCGCGCGTTTCGGGCGGGGTGGAGTGATTATAGGCGGCCTATAGCACTGCAAACCGGCCGGCGAAAGCCAAGCCGTTATGCAGTTTCAGCTCATCCTTTAGGACTTCTTGGTTTGACGCGTTTTCTTAACGCGAACCGGGTCCCACTTCGCTCGAAAACGCTTTAAATTGCCGCCTGGGTCGCCGTCCCCGCCACCACGTACCAGGTCACGAACATGCCGCAAATCAGGGCGCCCGGCAGGCTGGAGCCTGTCCGCCGCCAGGTGAAGGTCGCGATCACGGCGCAGATCGCCAATAGCGGCACGAACTGGATGGCGACGATGGTCGACAGCGGCACGAAGCCGGGGTCGGGCAGCGGGTTGAACAGCTTTCCGGTGAGCCAGAGAATGGCGTATTGCCCGCCCACCAGCACGATGAAGCCCAGCGTCAGTGCCAGGATATTGGTCAAATAGAGCGCCCCGCGGGGCGCCGCCATAGTCGAGAAATTGCGGTGCAGGACGTGCAGCGCGATTACAAAAAACGCCGTGAACGGCACGAGATAGACCAGGAAGATCAGGAACTGCTTTGCGCTCATCAGCTTCAGCGCGACGATCCAGAACCGGAAATCGATCTTGAAGGCGAGGTCGGCGAGCCATAGCGCGGCATAGCCGACCGCGACTGACGCGACGGCGATCACGACCGACTGCAGGACAATGCCGGACCGGCTGGCGCGCTTGGGTGCGAAGCGCATCAGGGCCAGCGTGATCAGGCCGTTGATGACCGCCCAGACCAGGATCTGGTTGGTGATGCCCTGCGGCAGGAAGGCGGAGGGCGTTACGAAGGTGCCGCCCAGTGCGAACGCCGGATAATAGGTCAGCGCGGGGATAAAGGCCGACAGGATAAAGGCTGTGGTCCAGCGCCGGCCGCTCGCTGCCGAATGTTCGGGCATGGTGCCGTCGGCGATTTCGGGCAACCGCAGCCGGGAATACATCGGCGCCTCCAGCAGCCCGTCAAACGCCCCGATCAAAAGCGCGACAAAGCCGATCAGCGCGATCAGCGTGCCGATCTCCTTGCGAAACCAGATCTGGTCGTCGACCGGGCGGGGCGTGCCGCCCTGCAGGGTTTTGGCGAACCAGTCGAGGCTGTGGCCGATGGCCTCGTGGGAGATGTGCTCGGCCGGATGGGTGATGGCGGGGGTGTAGAGCACCCGCGCCGTGCCTTGCTCGATATCGCCATAGACCTTGCCTGGCACCACCGGGCCTTGCGCGCCGAACAGGGCCCAGAGTTTCGGGCTCTGGGTGACGTCACGGGCGAGGTCGACACCCCACATCAGGGTCGAGAACTCTTCATATTGGGCGAACACCAGCGCCACGTTTCGCGGCCAACTGGTTGTGCCCTCGGCGGCGAACGGCTTGCCGGTGGACGAGCCCTCCAGCACCATCGATTTGTAGTCGTTGGGCGCGGCGGTCGCCGCCGCCAGCACGGTCCAGCCGCCCATCGAGTGGCCCTCGAGCCCGATATTGTTCTTGTCCACGATTTCGAGGCTGCGCAGATAGGCGAGCCCATCGGGGCCGCCGAATCCATTGGCGAAGGCGGGCGGGTCGCTATAGCCGTGGCCGGTCTGGTCG
Source organism: Bradyrhizobium sp. SRL28 (assembly GCF_018596315.1). Taxonomy (GTDB): domain Bacteria; phylum Pseudomonadota; class Alphaproteobacteria; order Rhizobiales; family Xanthobacteraceae; genus Bradyrhizobium. The sequence continues at coordinate 110,636 of NZ_JAHEAG010000005.1, forward strand.
AGCGCGAGCACCACATAGCCGCGGCGGGCGAACTCGATGGCAAAGCCGTCCTGGGTCTCGCGCGAATTGATGTAGCCGTGAACCGCGAGGATGCCGGGGGCGGGGATCTGCGGCGTGGCATTCGCTGGGATGTAGAGCAACCCGCTCATGGTGTTGCCCTTGGCGCCCGTGAAGCGGACATCCTTGATTTGGATGCCGCCTGCGGTCTGGGTGAAATGGGCGAGCAGGCCGCCCGCCAGGATCAGGAGCACGCCCAGTATCGCCAACGACCACCTGCCGCGCATGGACGCCTCCCTTGATTCCCTCGCCGTTTAACGGCGTCGGGCTCGGTTGCAGCTTCGCTTTGTTTGTGATTGTTAGCCTATCCGAAAGTCGAACGCGCGCAAGCGGCGGGCGAGATCAAGCTTCTTTGAGGCTTTGAGCGAGCGTTCGGAGAGGTTACTAAGCCGCACAGCAGGCTTGCGAATTCCACCCGTCATCCGAAACGGGCGATGCTTGCGATCTTGAATCATCCGCGCGCCTGGCGCGGCCCGTTCAAAATCTTCAGAGGTCGAATCAACTTCAGAAGTTGAATCAGAAAGTGAACTTGAGAATGTCCGGTTCGGGCACCGATAAAACCAAGTCTGGTTGGGACTTAGCCGGACCAGTTGTGATCCTCGTCGAGCCGCAGCTCGGCGAGAATATCGGCATGGCCGCGCGCGCGATGGGCAATTTTGCGCTGTCGCGTTTGCGGATCGTCAATCCGCGCGACGGCTGGCCGAACATCGCGGCGCAGCGGGCAGCGGCCGGCGCCGACCAGATTCTGGAACAGGCCCAGTTGTTCGACACCGTTGAGCAGGCGGTCGCCGATCTGACGCTTCTGTTTGCCACCACGGCTCGCGCCCATGACCAGGCCAAGCCGGTCGTCGCCCCGGTGGCAGCGGCGGCCGAGATCGTGGCCCATGTCGGCAGTGGTGGCGGGGTCGGCATCCTGTTCGGCCGGGAGCGCTACGGCCTTCAGAACGAGGAGGTCGCGCTCGCCAACCGGATCATCACCTTCCCGGTCAAGCCGGGTTTTGCTTCGCTGAACCTGGCGCAGGCGGTGCTGCTGATTGGCTACGAGTGGTTCAAGTTGTCGACCGGCGGCACGCTGCCGTTCGCGATGCCGGAACGATCCGAGCCGGCGTCGCAGCACCAGATGCAGGCCTTCTTCGACAATCTGGTCCGGGAACTCGACAAGGTCGAATTTCTCCGCCCGCGCGAGAAGCGGGAGACCATGCTGGTCAACCTGCGCAACATCTTCACCCGCATGGACCCGACCAAGCAGGACATGCACACCCTGCACGGGGTGGTGATGGCGATCGCGGAAGGCCGCAAGGGTCCGGCCAAGGGCGGCGTGCTGGACGGCGAGCAGGCCACAAGGCTGCGCGCACTGCTGGCCGAACACGGGCAGGGGCCGGCGGTGCCCGGCGACAGTAGCACCGTGCGCGGGCTCGCCCGGCTGCTGCGGCGGAACCCGACCGATGCCGAGCGGGTCCTGTGGCAGGCGCTGACCCGCGACCGCCGGTTTGCGGGCCAGTTCAAGCGCCAGACGCCGGTGGGGCGTCACATTCCGGATTTCGTTTCCTTCGTGCACCGGTTGGCGATCGAACTGGTCAATCCGAACGAGTCGGATGCCATCGTCGCCGACCGCGCCGGCCGCAAGACCTGGCTGGAAGCGCGCGACTATCGCGTGATCGAGATGCGGGTCGCCGATGTCGAGGCTGATCTCGCGGCGGAACTGGAACGGCTCGAAAAAACCGTAGGGTGGGCAAAGGCGCGCTAGCGCCGTGCCCACCATGCATCTCGAATCTCGGAGTGAATGGTGGGCACGCTTCCGCCTTCGCTCTTTGAGCTACGGCGGACAGGTCGCTTTGCCCACCCTACGATCGCTGTCCCTCGGCGCACGAACGGAGTAAACTTAGCCTGCTGCAGTCCAATCGACAACGCAACGCGGAGGTCTGCCATGGCTACATCCGACTGGCGTCTCGAAGGCGAATGGATCAAGAACTGCACCTGCGCGTTCGGCTGTCCGTGCGATTTCAATGCCCTGCCGACGAAAGGTTATTGCAAGGGCATGGTCGGCATGCGGATCACCAAGGGGCATTTCGAGAAGACCAAACTCGACGGCCTGGTTTTCGCGGCGACCGTCGATTTTCCCGGCGCACTGCACGAGGGCAATGGTCAGTTGCAGCCGATTATCGACGAGCGCGCGACGCCGGAGCAGCGCGAAGCGCTATTCAATATCATGTCGGGCAAGAATTCCGCTGAAGGCACGCTATTCCAGATCCTCAGCCTGATCGTGACCAAAATGCATGAGCCGTTGTTCGTGCCGTTCGAGTTCTCGTTCGACAAGAATGGCCGGGTCGCGCGTGTCGTCGCGAAGGGTGTGCTGGAGACCGAGGTCGAGCCGATCAAGAATCCGGTGACGGGAGAGCCTCATCGTATTCAGGTGGTGATGCCTGAGGGATTCGAACACCGGGCGGCCGAGGTTGCCTCGGCCAACATCCGCTCGACCGGCGCTATAAAGTTCGACACCAAGGGCACGCATAGTTCGCTCGCCACTGTCGTTCAGACGCCGGAAGGTGTCGCGGCCTAGCGCCCAAATCCAACTCTACGTGCCGTTCCAGCAGCGGGGCGGATTCATGATGGCGACCTCGGCGCTCGAGCAGACTCTGCGGCACGATCGCCTGATCGTGGCCATCGGAATAGCCACGGTGGTTGCGTTCTCCTGGGGCTATCTGCTTGCCGGCGCCGGCATCGACATGAGCATGGCCGATATGCCGATGGACCCCGAGCCGTGGACGGCGGCCCAGGCATGGCTCATATTCGCGATGTGGTGGGTGATGATGATCGCGATGATGGTGCCCAGCGCCGCGCCCACGATCCTGCTGTTCGCCGCCATCAAGCGCAGACAGGCGACGACGGAGAGCCCCGTCATCGCAAGCTGGCTTTTTCTCGCCGGCTATCTCGTGATCTGGGCGGGCTTCAGCGTTGTTGCGGTCTCGCTGCAGTGGGGACTTGATCAGGCCGGACTACTGTCAGGCATGATGGCGAGCACCAGCAGCGTGATCGCCGGGATCATCCTGCTTGCGGCCGGGCTCTATCAGTTGACGCCGATCAAGCGCGCCTGTCTTCGCTACTGCCAGAGTCCGTTGCTGTTCCTCTCGAGCTACTGGCAACGCGGCGCCATGGGCGCGCTGCGGATGGGTCTCCAGCACGGCGGCTACTGCGTCGGCTGTTGCTGGTTCCTGATGGCGCTGCTGTTCGTCGTCGGTGTCATGAACCTGGTCTGGATCGCTGCGGTCGCGATCTATGTCGCCTTCGAGAAACTGCTGCCGCGCAGCGAATGGCTCAGCCGCATCGCGGGCGTCGGCCTGATCCTGGTCGGCGCAATCGTGCTCGCGCGCGGCCTGACCGTCACGGCTTCCGCGTCCCTGTAATCGATCGGCGACCTCGTCACCGCTTCAGACGGCGACAAGTTCTGCAGGGTTGCCGGCCCGCTTCGCCTTCTTCACCTTCGAAGGCCCGAACAGATTGCCTGCGGCGAGGCCAGCGGTATCGGCGACGCCGGGATCGCGTGACACCATGGCGGCGACGATGGCGCCGTCGATCAAGAGCGCGAGTTGATGCGCGAGCACCTGCGGCTCGGCCGCGCCCATTTCACCGGCGAGCTTTTCGATATGCGCCAGCACCACTTTCTTGTGGCGCAGCGCGATGTTGCGGAACTGCTTGGCGTCCTTGTCGTGCTCGGCGACCGCATTGATGAAGGGGCAGCCGTAGAAGCGCTCTTCGGCGAACCATTGCTTCAGCGCCGGAAAAATCCGCTTCAGTTTTGTCTGCGCGTCGCCGCCGCCGTCCTCCATCGCGCCGATGAACCATTCGCGCCACGCCTTGCCTTCGCTCTCCAGCACGGCGTTGACGAGGTTGGTCTTGGAGCCGAACAGTTTGTAGAGCGTGGTCTTTGCGGTGCCGGCCTCGTCGATGATGGCGTCGATGCCGGTGGCGTTGATGCCGTTCTTGCAGAACAAATGCGTGGCGGCGCTGAGCAGCCGGCCGCGCGCCGACTCCTCGTCGCCTGCGGCGCGTGCCGCGACAGCCTTTCTCTTGGAAACCGATTTGCCCATGCGCCGCAGTTAATCGAACCGCCGCGCAATCATCAAGTCGCATCTTTGCGCTGAAAATAATCGCAACGGAGCGGCAATTGCTCCGCGCCTGTGCAGCGCGGCGCTGACCAATTTCCGTGCAGCTATCGGTAAGCGGCGAGAGAGCTTGGCCTTTTGGTTTTGGCCTGATCTGGCACGCTTAATGCAGGAAACAGAACGTTCGGTATCCTACCTAGGGAGAGACAAGATGACCGCGGTCGCTCAAAAAACGGTGCTCACAGGCTGCCTGGCCCCGATCGACAAGGGTGGGCTGGAACAGCTCATCGCCAACGGCAAGGCCAATCCGAAGGTCATCAAGACCTTGAAGTGCAAGACGGTGGCGGAAGGCAAGTTTCGCCACGCCAATTACATCCGCAACCTGGCGCCCTACATCGTCGACGAACCTCCGGGTCTTTTGGGCGATGACACCGCACCCAATCCGTCGGAGGCCTCGCTGGCCGCGCTCGGTTCGTGCCTGGCGGTCGGCCTCCACGCCAACGCCGTTCACCGCGGCTGGATCGTCAACAAGCTCGAACTCGAACTCGAGGGCGATCTCAACATCACGGCGGTGTGGGGCACCGGCGACGTCAGCGAGAAGTCGGTCGGCTTCACGGATGTGCGCGTCAAGGTCGACATGGAATGCGAGGGCATTCCGAAGAGCGAGATCGACGCGTTGGTGACCCACGTCAAGAAGTGGTCGCCGGTCGCCAACACCTTTACGCGGCCGGTCAATCTCGAAGTCAGCATCTAACGGAACGCGACGCGCGCAACAGGGGTGCGGGAGACGGTCATGGGTTCACTAGCCTTATCGCGGGTCGAAGCTACAGATCGGCCCGCACCTACGATTGCTGACGAAGTTGCCAGGATTGCGCGTCAGGAGCTTGCACCGCTTGCAGGTGCAATCGATGCGGGTTCGGTTTATCCGGGCGAGTTGCTGCGCAGTCTCGGCAAAGTCGGCGCGTGGAGCAGCCATGTCCCGCAGGAGGGACCTGCGGATCTGCGCTGCGCCATCCAGTCGATAGCCGTGATCGGGGAAGTCTGCGGCGCCACTGCTTTCATGGCCTGGTGCCAGAACACGCTGGTCTGGTACGCTGCGAATTCGACCAACCTGAACCTTGCAAGGCGCTTCGGCGACAGTTTTTCGAGTGGACGGGTGCTCGGCGGCACCGGCCTTTCCAATCCGATGAAGAGTTTCTTCGGCATTGAGCGCCTGAAATTGAAGGGCCGCAGGGTCGATGGCGGCTACATCGTCAAGGGTGCGCTGCCCTGGGTCTCCAATCTCGGGCCCGACCACTATTTCGGCACCATCTTCGAGCGCGAGGACGAGGGCGGCGGCACCGCAAAAAGCGGGCCGGTCGGCGCCGCAAAAAGCGGGCCGGACATCGTCATGTTCCTTGCCGATTGTTCCAATCCGGCGATCACCCTGCAGCCGTGCAAGCCGTTCCTAGCGATGGACGGCACCGGCACCTATGGCGTGCAGTTCCGCGACGTGTTCGTGTCGGATGAATTGATCCTGGCCGAACAGGCCGGGCAGTTCGTGAAGAAAATCCGCGCGGGCTTCGTCCTGCTGCAGACCGGCATGGGGCTTGGCCTGATCAAGGATTGCATCGGCATCATGGATGAGGTCGGGCCGCCGCTCGGCCACGTCAACCGTTATCTGCCGCAGCAGCCGACGCAATTCCGCGAGCTCCATGCCGAGTTCGAGAAGGAGGCGATGGCGCTGGCGTGCGATCCCTATAATTCCGACGATAGCTATTGGCGCCGTGTCATCGGGCTGCGGCTACGGCTTGGCGACGCCAGCGTCGCGGCGGCGCATGCGGCGATGCTCCATTGCGGGGCGCGCGGTTACCTGAAGAGCCATCGCGCCCAGCGCCGGCTTCGCGAAGCCTATTTCGTCGCCATCGTCACCCCCGCCACCAAGCAGCTTCGCAAAATGCTGGCCGGCGACGAGCACTAAAGGGATTTCCGACCGACCCCAACCAGCAACCACACAACAGGAGAGGCCTGCCATGACGGACGTTCTGATTACTGCCGGCGAACTCGCGGAATTCCTCAAGCAAGAGCCGTGTGTCGTCATCGACACCCGCAATCCCGAAGCCTACGGCGCGGGGCACCTCCCGGGCGCCGTCAATGTCCATGAAATCTTCACCTATCTGGCGACCTCGACGCCGGAGGGCATTCATGAACTGAAAACAAAATTCTCCGATGCGTTTGGCGCTGCCGGATTATCCGGCAAGGAAACCGCCGTCATCTACGAACAGTCGATGAATTCCGGCTTCGGCCAATCCTGCCGCGGCTATTACCTGCTGACCATGCTCGGCTATCCCAAGGTGAAAGTGCTGCATGGCGGTTACGATGCCTGGGCGGCGGCGGACCTGCCGATGACGAAGGACGTGCCATCGCCGGTGAAGGCGTCGTTCTCGGTTCTGCCCGAAGCCGGCGACATCCTGATCGACGCCAAGACCATGCTAGCCGCCGTCGGCAAGCCCGGCATTGCGTTGCTCGATGTCCGCGACATCGACGAGTGGATCGGCGAAAGCTCTTCGCCTTACGGAAAGGATTTCTGCCCGCGCAAGGGACGCATCCCCGGCGCGGTCTGGCTGGAATGGTACCGCATGATGAAGCCGACCGCGGAGGGGCCGCGCTTCAAGTCCAAGAACGAAATTTTGGCGGAGTGCGCGACCGTCGGCATCACACAGAATACGCCGGTCTACCTCTACTGCTTCAAGGGCGCGCGCGCCTCGAACACGTTCCTGGCGCTGAAGAACGCCGGCGTGAAGGATGTGCGGATGTATTTCGGCTCCTGGAACGAATGGTCGCGCGATCCGGCGCTGCCGATCGAGGAGGGGCTGCCGATGGAGACCACGCTCACCACCAAGGCGGCGTAAGGACGCGTCCGATGTTGCAGTCTGATTTCCCTGGAATTGGACTGCAACAAGGCGGCCTGCGATCCCTGAAGTGATGGCGCGACCTGATGGAACCGCGCCACCGCGTCGCTCTGGCGTTCCCGATATCCGCTGCGTATAATCGCGACACAGTTGGTGGTCGCGCGGATGTCGATGTTCTCAGGCAGATTAGGTTTCGCATTGGTCGTGGCGATGCTGTGCCTCGGTGGGCGAACGGCCCACGCGCAGGCCTCGCCGGTAAATTACTGGATCCCGGGCTGGCCGATGGGATTCAGCGGTGATGCGGGAGAGAGTCCGAACGGTTACGGCAACTTTCCGAGCTTCGACTTCCGGGACGTCGGAAACGGCTCTTCCTACGCGCGCTACAATTTTTCGAACGGCTTTTTTGTCGGCAGCCAGCGCAGCACCATGGGCCTGAGCGGCATCAGCCAGAGCGCATTCGGCGGTTTCGGCTCGCTCTATAGCGAAGGCGTGCAGTTCGGCTACAGCCTGAAGAACGGCGGCGGTCTGCCCGTCACGTTCTATGCGGGTTTCGACACACTGAAATACAACACCGGCATCGGCGGCCCCTTCGCGCCGTTCGACTCCAAGTCCGGCACGCTGCCAATCTCCAGCGCGTATGCCGGCGTCGAATTCCAGCCGACGTCGAATCTCAGCCTGTCGCTTGGAGTCGGCGTCGTCCAGCAGTCGGGCCGCATCGACAGCGAAATCAATTCGCTCCCCGGCGCTTCGTCGTTCGCCGTCGGCGGTCGCCGCTACTAGGGCATGCGCGGCTTCGCCAAGCCAGATGGGCCGCCAGTCTTCATAAAATGAGACGTTGCGGATAAGGTGTCTTTGATGTCCGATATACCCTCAACAGCGGCGCGAAGTCGAACGTCGCCGGATGTCCGAGTCGGGCCTAGCTGTGTGTGGCAAGGAGGCCAAGGCATGAGGATAGTGACCGTAGCTCTGGGAACAGCCCTGGTCCTGCTCGACCTGGGTACGTTTAGTGCCGCAGCGTATGCGCAGCAGGCCAATGTCGTTCGTGAACCACGGCAAAGGCCTATCATCAGGGTGCCCGTGGTAAGGGCAACTCCTTACTGGGATTACAATATTGTTCCACGATATCGTTATCGCCCAGAAGACGACCGGGTCGATCCATGCGGCGGGCCCGTAGTGCCGGTAATACGCTATGGGGCTCAAGAGGAAACGGTTCCGCTGTGGCTGGCGAACGATTTGGGTCTTGGCCGTGTGCATGGTCGAGATTGGCCGTGTAGGGGGCGCAACCGGTAATGCACCGATTGAGCAGAAAATTTCTGCTCATCCCGTGGCAAGCCGACGTTTATGAGTACACGCCCTGATTAGCCAGCCGGGCCACGCGCATTGGAAATCCCCAGCGCCTTGATGCGTGAGGCCAGCGTGGTCGGCTTGATGTCGAGCATCTCGGCCGCGCCGCCGGGTCCGAACACCTTGCCGGAGCAGGCGTGCAGCGCGGCGAGAATGTTGGCGCGTTCGTGGTCGCGCATTTCCGCTGATGTCATGACCGCGGGATGGCTATCTGCTTTCACGCGCTGCGCGCCGGGGGAGGGCTGCACCCCTGGTACATCGGGCAGGTCGATGCGCAGCCGGCCGTTCTGCGCAAGGATCGCCGCGCGCTCGATCACGTTCTGAAGTTCGCGGACGTTGCCAGGCCAGTCGTAGCGCGAAAGCTTGCGCGCGTCGCCTTCCGACAATCGCAGATCGGATTTCAGCGCCTTGCTCTCGCGGGTCAAAAAATGCTGCGCCAGCAGCGGAATGTCCTCGCGCCGCTCGCGCAGCGGCACCGATTCCACCGGAAACACGTTGAGGCGGAAATAGAGGTCCTCGCGGAACCGGCCGCGCTGCACTTCCTGCTTGAGGTCGCGGTTGGTGGCGGCGATCAGGCGAACGTCGACGGCGCGGGTGCGCTCTTCGCCGACGCGCTCGAAATTGCCCTCCTGCAGCACGCGCAACAGCTTGCCTTGCAGTTCGAGCGGAATTTCGCCGACCTCGTCGAGGAACAGCGTGCCGCCGTCGGCGAGTTCGAACCGGCCGATGCGGTCGCGCATCGCGCCGGTGAAGGCGCCTCTGACATGGCCGAAGAACTCGCTCTCGAACAGTTCGCGCGGGATCGCCGCGCAGTTGACGCGGATCAGTGGCCGGTCGCGGCGGCTGCTCGCCTCGTGGATAGCGCGCGCGATCAGTTCCTTGCCGGTGCCGGATTCGCCCGTGATCATGACGGCCGCCGACGTCGGCGCCACCAGCTTGACCTGACGCAGCGTTTTCTGGATCGCCTCGCTCTGGCCGATGATGCCGCGTGGATTGGTCTCGATGCGGATTTCTTCCTGCAGGTAGGCGTTTTCCAGCTCCAACCGCTCGCGCAGGCGGTCGACCTCGGCAAGCGCCGCATGCAGCTTTTCGTCGGCCTCGCGGCGCTGGCTGACGTCGCGGAATACGATGACCGCGCCGACCACCACGCCGCGATCGCGGATCGGCGTCGAGGTATATTCGACCCAGACCGGCGTGCTATCTTTGCGCCAGAACACCTCGCCCTCGACCTGGTGCACGGCGCCGTCGCGAAACGCTGCGTAGATCGGGCAGTCATGATCGGGATAGTGCCGTCCGTCATGATGGGTGTGATGAACGATCGGGTGGATTTCCTTGCCGACCAGTTCCTCGGCGGACCAGCCCAGCATCCGCTCGGCTGCGGGATTGACGAATGTCGTTTTGCCGTCGGCGTTGACGCCGTAAATGCCTTCGCCGGCGGCGCGCAGGATGAGCTGGTTCTCGCGTTCGATATCCTGGAACACCCGCTCGACCCGTTGCCAGGTAGCGATCCCGCCGCGCATATGGTCTTCGGCCGCCGCATCGACATAGCGGCGGCGGCGCGCATCGAGATCGCTCATGGTGAGGAGCACCAGCGAGCGGCCGTCACCCGGCACGAGCGAGCCGGCATATTCGAGCCTGAGCGTTTGCCCCGTGGCGTGACGCGGCGTCAGCGCATTGGTCCAGAACGCGCCCTTGTCGAGGACGGCCTGTGTGAACACGATCAGCGCGGGGAGTTGGCCGGCATGCAGCGCACTGACCCTGGTCTGCCGCAGCAGCGCGCGGTCGTAGCCGAGCAGGGTGCAGGCGGCGGGATTGGCGTCGAGGATCAGGTCGGCGTGGGGATCGAGCAGCAGCGTCGGCTCGATTGAGGACTCGAACGCGGCGGCGCGCAGTTCGACGTCCTGCGGCGGCGCCGTTGAACCGAGGGCAAGATCCATCTGGCCAACACTCCGAAAACTCGTAATCGAACTACGAATTTTCGTGTATCACGAATTTTCGTAACCGCCAATCCGTGCGAAATCCCCGCGATATCAGCGCCATCGCCCAAACACGGGGCTGGCATGTGCCTTGCTTAATTAGGGTGCAACGTCGCGCGCAGGAGGGCTGATGTCTACCTTCGACAACCCATTCGATCCGAACCGCCGTCTTCATGCCGGTGGCTGCTCTTGTGGCCAGCATCTCAGCGAAGCCGAGCATCAGGCCGCCCAGCTGCAGATCCAGTCCGCCGTCGAGAGCGAGCAAAAACGCTACGAAGGCGTGGTCGCCTCCGCCGTGATGCGCGCGATGTTTCCAAGGGATGTTGCGCGGCGCGCGTTTCTGAAATCGGTGGGCGCGGCGACGGCCGTGGCGGCCGTGTCGCAATTCTTTCCGCTGAAGACCGCGACCGAAGTGTTCGCGCAGGGCGGGCCGCTCGAGAAGAAGGACCTCAAGGTCGGCTTCATCCCGATCACCTGCGCCACGCCGATCATCATGGCGGCGCCGATGGGGTTCTATTCCAAGAACGGCCTGAACGTCGAAGTCATCAAGACCGCCGGCTGGGCGGTCATTCGCGACAAGACCATCAACAAGGAATACGACGCGGCGCACATGCTGTCGCCAATGCCGCTCGCCATCACCATGGGCGCCGGCTCCAATCCGATTCCCTACACCATGCCGGCGGTCGAAAACATCAACGGCCAGGCGATCACGCTTTCGGTCAAGCACAAGGACAAGCGCGACCCGAAGAGCTGGAAGGGTTTCAAGTTCGCGGTGCCCTTCGACTATTCGATGCACAATTACCTGCTGCGCTACTATCTCGCCGAGCATGGCATCGATCCTGATGTCGACGTGCAGATCCGTGCGGTGCCGCCGCCGGAAATGGTCGCCAACCTGCGCGCCGACAATATCGACGGCTTCCTCGGGCCCGATCCGATGAACCAGCGCGCAGTGTTCGACGGCGCCGGCTTCATCCACATCCTGACCAAGGATATCTGGGAAGGACATCCGTGCTGCGCCTTAGCGGCCTCGAAGGAATTCATCACGGCGATGCCGAACACCTATGGCGCGCTGCTGAAATCGATCATCGAGGCCACCGCGTTCGCGCACAAGGCGGAGAACCGCAAGCAGATCGCCGAAGCGATCGCGCCCGCGAACTATCTCAACCAGCCGCAGATCGTGCTGGAGCAGATCTTGACCGGTACTTTCGCCGACGGCCTCGGCAATATCGTCACGCAGCCGAACCGCGTCGATTTCGATCCGTTCCCCTGGCAGTCCTTCGCGATCTGGATCATGACCCAGATGAAGCGCTGGGGGCAGATCAAGGGCGATATCGACTATGCGGGCATTGCCTCGCAGGTCTATCTGGCCACCGACGCCGCCAAGCTGATGAAGGAAGCCGGGCTGACGCCGCCGACGACAACGACCAAGAGTTTTTCGGTGATGGGCAAGACCTTCGATCCGGCCAAGCCGGAGGAATATCTCGCAAGCTTCAAGATCAGGAAGGCGTCGTGAGGATTGGAGCGCAATTGAATTTGCTGCTGTCGTCCCGGCGAACGCCGGGACCCATACGCCGTGGCGTCTCCTTTAGGCACGATGTCAGAGGCCTTTCTTCACTACTAACGCCGCGATGTATGGGTCCCCGCGTTCGCGGGGACGACATCTTGAGAGACTTTAGAGACTTTCCCCAATGACATCATCCCTCCGTTTCCGCGCAGCCGTCGTCTCGATCGCGCTGTTCGCGGCGTTTCTCGGCATCTGGCATCTCGCCACGCGTCCGACGGCTGCCGCCCACAACATGTCGCCGGAATACGCAAAATTGATGGGGTTGACGGCGACGCAGGGCAAATCGGCCATGCCGGGACCGCTCGATGTCGGCGCCAAATTGTGGGAGCACCTCAGGCAGCCATTCTACGACAACGGGCCGAACGACAAGGGGCTCGGTATCCAACTGGGCTATTCCATCGCCCGCGTCGGCCTTGGCTATTTTCTCGCCGTCATTGTCGCCATTCCGCTCGGTTTCCTGATCGGCATGTCGCCGTTGATCAGCAAGGCGCTCGATCCGTTCATCCAGGTGCTGAAGCCGATCTCGCCGCTCGCCTGGATGCCGCTCGCGCTCTATACCATCAAGGATTCCAGTATCTCGGCGATCTTCGTGATCTTCATCTGCTCGGTCTGGCCGATGCTGCTCAACACTGCGTTCGGCGTCGCCGCGGTGCGCAAGGAATGGATCAACGTCGCGCGCACGCTGGAGGTCGGCACCGTCAGGCGCGCCTTCACGGTGATCCTGCCGGCGGCCGCGCCGACGATCCTCACGGGCATGCGGATTTCGATCGGCATCGCGTGGCTCGTGATCGTCGCGGCCGAAATGCTCGTTGGCGGCACCGGCATCGGCTATTTCGTCTGGAACGAGTGGAACAACCTCTCGATCACCAACGTCATCATCGCGATCCTCCTGATCGGCATCGTCGGCATGCTGCTCGACCAGATTCTTGCGCGGTTCACGCGCATGGTCACGTTTCCGGAATAGCTGTGATGACCGACAAATTCATTTCCATCGAAGCGATTGCGCGGCGCTATCCCGGCGCGGACGGCAAAGAGACCACGGTGTTCGAGAATCTGTGGCTGTCGATGGGCCGCGGCGAGTTCGGCTGCGTGATCGGCCATTCCGGCTGCGGCAAGACGACGGTGCTGAACATTCTGGCCGGCCTCGACGAGCCGAGTGAGGGCGCCGTCATCGTCGACGGACAGGCGATTGAAGGCACCAGCCTCGACCGTGCCGTGATCTTCCAGAGCCACGCGCTGCTGCCGTGGCGCACCGTGCTCGGCAACGTCGCCTATGCCGTGACCTCGAAATGGCGCAACTGGGACCGCGCCAAGGTGAAGGCGCATGCGCAGACCTTCATTGACCTGGTCGGGCTGACCGGCTCCGAACACAAGCGCCCGTCGGAACTGTCCGGCGGCATGAAGCAGCGCGTCGGCATCGCGCGCGCGCTCTCGATCACGCCAAAAATCATGCTGATGGACGAGCCGTTCTCGGCGCTGGACGCGCTGACGCGCGGCACGTTGCAGGACGAGGTGCGCCGCATTTGTCTCGAGACCGGGCAGACCGCCTTCATGATCACCCATGACGTCGATGAAGCAATCTATCTCGCCGACAAGATTTTCCTGATGACCAACGGTCCGGGCGCCGTGCTGGCCGAGATCGTGGAAAATCCGTTGCCGAAGGACCGTGGCCGCATCGACCTGCACCGCCATCCCTATTACTACGCGCTGCGCAATCACATCGTCGATTTCCTGGTCAGTCGCAGCAAGACATTTGCGTCTGATGTGACCAATCACGATCCCCGCAACGTGCCGGTCGTGCGGCCGGGCTTGAGCGAACCCACCATCGTTTCGGCGCCGAACCTGGTCGAAACCGGTTCAGCGCAGACGGTTGCGCGCTAGATTTCAAAGGAGAGACCATCCATGAAACGCGAAGACCTCACCGAAAAGCTGCTCGACATCAAGCGCGAGAAGGGCTGGAGCTGGAAACATATCTGCGAAAAGATCGGCGGTTATTCGGAAGTGCTGATCGTCGGGGCCATCATGGGCCAGATGAAATTGACAAAACCGCAGGCCGCCAATGCCGGCGAGCTGTTCGAGCTTTCGAAATCCGAAATCGCCATGCTGAACGAGGTGCCGATGCGCGGCACTGGCACGCCGATGCCGCCGACTGATCCCTTGATCTACCGCTTCTATGAAATGGTGATGGTCAACGGTCCCGCCTGGAAGGCGCTGATCGAGGAGGAATTCGGCGACGGCATCATGTCGGCGATCGACTTCGACATGGCATTGGAGCGGGTCGCCAATCCCAAGGGCGACCGGGTCAAGATCACGATGTCCGGAAAATTCCTGCCGTATAAGTATTACGGTGCCAGCGGCAACGTGCCGGAGTATGGCTTCAAGGAGGAGTGACCAATCCCTCCGCCGTCATTGCGAGCGTAGCGAAGCAATCCATTTCGCCGCGGAAAGAAAGAGTGGATTGCTTCGCTTCGCTCGCAATGACGGGGAGAGACCGGTTACTTGAACGCAGCCCTGATTTCCCCGATCGGCGCCATCTCGCGCACAAAGGTGAACGCACCGTGATCCTTCATCTCGCGGGCACTCTTTAGGAACGCGGCAAGCGCGTAGCGCTCCATCGCGCCGCCGACGCTGATGCGCTTGACGCCCGCGGCTGAGAGTTGATCAACCGTCAGCGTCGGATCGGCAAATCCCATCACCAGGTTGAACGGCTTGCCGATGGATGACACCACGGTGCGGATCGTGCCGATGTCATACAGGCCGGGGGAATACAAAACGTCCGCGCCAGCGGCCTCGAACGCCTGCAGCCGCTTGATGGTGTCGTCGAGATCTTTGCGGCCGTACAGGAAGTTCTCCGCCCGCGCCGTCAGCGTGAACGGGAAGGGCAGTTTGCGCGCGGCCTCGACCGCCGCCTGCACGCGCTCAACCGCGAGCGAGAAATCGTAGATCGGCTCACGCGGATTGCCGGTCGAATCCTCGATCGAGCCGCCGACGCAGCCGGCTTCGGCCGCGCGCGCGATCGCTTTCGCCGCGGTCTTTGGATCATCCGCGCCGCAATTCTCCAAATCGGCGTTGACGGGCAGGTCGGTGGCGTCAGCGATCACCCGGCAATTCTCGATGATGGCGTCGAGGCTGACGGTGGCGCTGCCGAGCGTGTTGGCAAGGCCGAGGCTCGTGGTCGCAAGCGCCTCGAACCCCATCGCGGCGAGCAGTTTTGCGGTGCCGGCGTCCCAGGGATTGGGAATGATGAAGGCACCGGGGCGCGCATGCAGCGCGCGGAAGGTTTCGGCTTTTTCCATCTGGGTTCGCATCGGTAAGCTCCGCTTGGTTGGCCGGTTCTGGCTTGCGGCGAAACTAGCGGGCTATCTCCCATCAGCCAAATTTGTTATTTCTCTATGCATCATCAGCTTTTTGCATGGATGAAACATGGACAGCGATGCGCTTCTCACATTCCTGACCGTTCACCGCCGCGGCGGCATTTCGAGCGCGGCGAAGGCGCTGCACCGCTCGCAGCCGGCGATCTCGCGGCGCATTGCGCTGCTGGAGCAGGAGCTCGGCGTGCCGCTATTCGAGCGCATTGCAGGCCGCACGATGCTGAGCGATGCGGGGCGGGTGATGGTGCCGTATGCCGAGCGCGCGGTTGCAGCCGCGCAGGATGCGGAGAATGCGGTTCGCGCGCTGGCGCGGCCGAATTCGGGACCCGTTGCGCTCGCGGTGGTCGGCACGCTGGCCGGTGGGCGGCTGTCGGCGATCCTCAAGCGCTTCGCGGCGGAGCATCCCGAGGTCGAATTGAGCCTGCGCACCGCAACCAGCGCGGAGGTCAGCGACATGATACGGCGCGGCGAGGCGACCATCGGCCTGCGCTATGACCGCGACCGCTCGCGTGATCTCGATTGCGAATTGCTGTTTGCTGAACGGATGCAGGTGGTGTGCGCGGGCGACCATCCGCGCGCGGGCGGCCGTGTGGCAAAACTCGCCGATCTCAGCGGCGAGCGCTGGATCGCATTTCCGGTGGTGCCGGGGAGACGCGAGATGACGGCTTCGCACGTGTTTGCGCTGTTTCAGATCCACGGGCTCGGTGAAATCGACTGGACGCCGGTCGACAGCCTGACGGCGCAGAAGCGCCTCGTCGAGGCGGGCCTCGGCATCGCGCTGTTGTCGGAGAGCAATGCCGCGGAGGAGCTGCGATACAAGACGATTTCCACCATCGACGTCCGTGATCTGAAGGCGAGCCACGACGTCGTCACAGTAACGCGCCGCGGCGGATTTTTAAGCGCGGCGGCGCGGCGGTTGATGGAGATCGTTCGGAAGGAGTATGGGGGGACAAAGGGGTTCGAGCGCTAGCACCGTCATTCCGGGGCGCGTCGAAGACGCGAACCCGGAATCTCGAGATTCCGGGTTCGTGCTCCGCACGCCCCGGAATGACGCTTCACGTCAGGTCCCCGATTTCACCTGGGCGACCGCTGCGGCCATCAGCTCATCCATCTTGACGCGCACCTCGGCCGCGGTGATGGCGAGGCCCTTGGCGGTAAAATCATTCACGACCTTGTTCTGGACGTCCTGGTCGCCGGCTTCCTCGAAATCGGCCGCAACCACTTCCTTGGAATAGGCCGTGGCGGCATCGCCGGTCAAACCCAGCTTTTCGGCTGCCCAAAGACCGAGCAGCTTGTTGCGGCGCGCCTCAGCCTTGAACTTCTGCTCCGAGTCGAGGGCGAATTTCTTCTCAAAACCTTCCTCGCGCTTGTCGAAAGTGGTCATTTCTTCGGTTCCAATCCCGGCCAAAAGGTAAACGGGGCCGCGTTGTCGCGGCCCGATCGCCTACCTAGATAGAGGGGGCGAATCGGTAAAACAACGGGCCGTTAGGCCGCAGGCAATCGTTATAAGTTGGGCCCAATTGGGCCGGGTCGATTGTGCTGGATGGGCCAATCGGATAGGTTGCCATCAGGCGAGGTTCTTGTTCTGTTTCCGGTCGTTTCTGTCCTGGACCTTGCCTTCACGGCAGCTCCGTCGTGGTCGCAAACCCTTGTCATCCGGAGCACACCAATTTCATGGATTTCAACAAAACACGGTACATCCCAATGAGCCGTCGACGCCGCATCTACGAAGGCAAGGCAAAGGTCCTGTATGAAGGCCCGGAGCCGGGAACCCTGATCCAGCACTTCAAGGACGATGCGACCGCGTTCAATGCCAAGAAACACCAGGTGATCGAGGGCAAGGGCGTCCTCAATAACCGGATTTCGGAGTACCTGTTTCAGCACCTCAACGACATCGGGGTGCCGACCCATTTCATCCGCCGCCTCAACATGCGCGAGCAGCTGATTCGCGAGGTCGAGATCGTGCCGCTGGAGGTGGTGGTGCGGAATGTGGCGGCGGGATCGCTGTCGCAGCGCCTCGGCATCGAGGAGGGCACGCAGCTGCCGCGCTCGATCATCGAGTTCTACTACAAGAACGACCAGCTCAACGACCCCATGGTGTCGGAAGAGCACATCACCGCGTTCGGCTGGGCGACGCCGCAGGAAATCGACGACATCATGGCGCTCGCCATCCGCGTCAATGACTTCCTTACCGGCTTGTTCCTCGGCATCGGCATCCGTCTGGTCGATTTCAAGATGGAATGCGGCCGGCTGTTCGAGAACGAAATGATGCGGATCATCGTCGCCGACGAGATCTCGCCCGACTCATGCCGGCTGTGGGACATCAAGTCGAATGAGAAGCTGGACAAGGACCGTTTCCGCCGCGACCTCGGTGGCCTCCTGGAAGCCTATACCGAAGTGGCAAAGCGGCTGGGCATCCTGATGGAGAACGAGCGCCCGGCCGGTACCGGTCCGGTGCTGGTGAAGAGCTGAGGCAAACTAGAATTACTGGGGCAAGTCTCGTGAAGGCACGCGTTACCGTTACGTTGAAGTCAGGCATTCTCGATCCGCAGGGCAAGGCCATCGAAGGCGCGCTGAAATCGCTCGGCGTCGATGGCGTCGCCAGCGTCCGTCAGGGCAAGGTGTTCGACATCGAACTCGCAGGCGCTGACCGGGCCAAGGCCGAGGCGGCATTGAAGGATGCCGCCGACAAGCTTTTGGCGAATACCGTGATCGAGAATTATCGGGTCGAGCTCTTGGGATGAGGTTCGCAGCTGCCGCAATCATTTCTTTGATTTCGGTCGCCGTTTTCTCCGGTGCCTTCGCTCAGGAAGCGGAATGTAGCGTGATCAGCGCTCACGACGCCAGTATGCTTCAAAGGTGCGGAGACAGATTGAGTTCGTTCTCCCTCGAGTTGATCGAGCGCGAGGCCACGAGCGATTTCCACGGTCGCATAGCGTTTAATTGTCCGATCGAGCCGATGTGCGAAGGCGAGCCAACTGTTGGCGGGTTTTTCGTCTCCTCGGCAACGTGGCAAAAGAGTGCGAAGGACGAGCAATCCATCCTCGAAACACTGCGGAGCGCTCCGGCGTTTGCCGCACTTCCGCTTCCATTGCCAACAGTAACTTGTCCCCCGTTCGACGTTTCGATAGGCGACATGACTGGACGGGGGATTTGCTTAAGCTTCCCCGAGGATGCCAAAGCCGCCGCTATCGTCATGGTTGTTGCTGACGGTAACGTCGGAATCTTGTTGCATTTTTACCAGCAGGACAATTCTGCCAATAGGCTTAGGGGGAAGGTGGATGAATTGCTGTCTCAGTCTAGGGTCGTGCGCGCAGCGGGGGATGCTGGATTAATGAGGTGGATAAGGTGAAATCAGCCGTTCTCGTCTTTCCCGGAATCAACCGCGAGCGCGACATGGCGCGTGCGCTGAAGCTCGCGTCGGGCCAGGAGGCCGCGATGGTCTGGCACGCCGAGACGGCGCTGCCCAAAGGGACCGATCTCGTGGTCGTGCCCGGCGGGTTTTCCTATGGCGATTATCTGCGCTGCGGCGCGATTGCCGCACGTGCTCCGGTCATGGACGCGGTGCGCAAGTTTGCGGCCGATGGCGGTCTCGTGCTCGGCGTCTGCAACGGTTTCCAGATCCTGTGCGAAGCCGGTCTGTTGCCCGGCGTGCTGATGCGCAATGCGCGGCTGAAATTCATCTGCAAGGATGTGCATCTGCGGGTCGAACGGTCAGATACGCCGTTCACGCGCGGCTACAATGCCGGCCAGGTCATTCGCGTGCCGGTCGCGCATGGTGAAGGCAATTACGAAGCGGACGAGGAGACCGTAAGGCGGCTGGAAGGCGAGGGGCGGGTGCTCTACCGCTACTGCACCGCCGACGGCGTCGTCGACGAGGAGTCCAACATCAACGGCGCGGCCGAGTCGATTGCCGGTATCGTCAACGAGCGCGGCAATGTGCTCGGCATGATGCCGCACCCGGAAAACCACGTCGAAGACATCATGGGCTGTACCGATGGCCGCGGCTTGTTCGCGGGCCTCGCCGCGCATCTGGAAAAAGCTGCGTGAAATCCATCATGATGCGCCTGGCCGTTGCCGCTGCGGCCTTCTCGCTCGCCGCAGCCGCCCATGCGCAGGACTATCCCAAGCGTCCCGTCACCATGATCGTGCCGTTCGCGGCCGGCGGCACTTCCGACGTGATCGCGCGCGTGGTCGCCGAGGAGATGAGCAAGACGCTCGGGCAGCCGATCGTGATCGAGAATATCGCGGGCGCCGGCGGTTCGACCGCGCTGACGCGTGCGGCGCGCGCGGAAGCCGACGGCTACACCATCGCGATCGGCAATGCCGGCACGAGTGCGGCGACCTACACCATCTATCCGAAACTGCCGTTCACGCCGGAATCCTTCGTGCCGATCGCGGTCGTTGCGAAGACCTTCGGCATCGTCGCGCTGCGCAAGGATTTTCCGGCGAAGAACCTGCAGGATTTCATCGCCTATGCGAAGAGCAATCCCGGCAAGGTCAATCTCGGCCATGCCGGCGCCGGCTCATCGAATTTCCTGATCTGCAAGAGCTTTGCGCAGGCCGCCGGCATCGACGTGACGCTGGTCGGCTATCGCGGCGCGGCGCCGGCGCTGACGGACGCGATCGGCGGCCAGATCGACGGCGTCTGCGATTCGGCTGCCTCGGTGTCGCAGGCCATCGACGACAAATTGGTGCGGGGCCTCGTCGTCGGCTCGACGGTGCGGCTTGCGACCTTGCCCGATCTGCCGACATCGGCGGAAGCCGGCCTTCCCGATTTCGAAGCGCAGGGCTGGAACGGCCTGTTCGCGCCAAAGGGCACGCCGCCTGCGATCATCGCGAAACTGAACGCCGCGGCCAAGGCCGCCGTCGAGAGCGAGGCGGTGAAGAAGCGCTTTCACGATCTTTCCACCGTCGCGCCCGACGCCAGCGAGCATGCGAGCGAAGTGCTCGGCCAACTGGTGACGCGCGACGTCGGGAAATACAGGAAGTTGCTGGAAGAGAAGAAGTAGAACCTGGCAACCCTGTTCGCTGATGAAAAAAGCCTCGCCAAGCGGGGCTTTTTATTGCCTGCCAGTATTGTCTGCCAGTTATTACCTGCCAGGTGTCGAGCCGGGTGCTGTCGGCATCAACGTTGAACCGCTGGGCGAGGGGTTGAGAAGCGTGTTCCCCGACGGGTTCAGTCCGCTGTTCCGTGCGGCCCCGGCACTGCCGGCGTTGTTGGTCACGCCGGTGTCAGCGGTGCTGCCCGTCGCATTACCTGATGTCGTTCCGGTGGTGGAAGATCCCGTCGTCGTGCCGCTCGTTGCCGCGCCACCGGTGGCCGAACTTCCGCCTGCCGAGCCGCCACTGGACTGCGCGAGGGCGCAAGTGCCCGTGAAGACAAGCGCTGTCGCCAATCCCATTGTTGCGAGTTTCATGATGGCTCCTTCTCTGGCTGTGTAACGGCAACGAGGTCCGCGAACGTTACGTTCCAGTTTGCCGATCACAGTTCGTTGCTGTTCCCAGAGGTTTCCACTGGCTACAAATGGAGAAGTGGCGGTCGCCGCTCAGGCTTCATCGCCCCACACAATGAGAGGCCGTTCGCGGACTACCGTTTCCGGGATGGCCGCGGAATAGCCGAGGCACAGCACGGCCACCGGCATCAGAGCGGACGGTATGCGCAACTCCGTGCGCACTTCGGGTGCGCTGAGCCAAAGCATCGGGGAGCCAACCCAACACGTTCCCAATCCGCGTGCATGTGCCGATAGCATCAGGTTCTGGCCGGCGCGGTTGCAGTCGCCGACCGGCCCGGAAATGATGACGATGACAGGTGCATCCCAGAAGATCTTGAAGCCGGGTCTGTCGAGCCAGTCCCAACCCGGCCCGTCCGGACGATGTTCGCGTGTGTAGTCCATGACGCGTTTGCCGTAGGTGGCGATGCGCGCGGCGCCCTGCACGACATTGAACGCCAGCGGATTTTGATCACGAAATGGCGGGGGCGCCTGCGCCGCGTCCAGGATGATGCTTTCGATCAGATCGCGGGCGACCGGCTTGGGGTCATAGGACCGCACGGACCGGCGCCCGTGGATTGCTGCGATAACGTCCATCGCTAAACTCCGCCGCCTGTTCATCTGCGAGCAATATAGGCTATTTCGTGTGTCTGCGACGGCAGTCTGGTGGCGCCCGCGCTCGAACACCGCAAGGAAGAGAAGAAAAAACGAATCGCCGGCCGATATCTCGCATTCCAAGACAACTGAAGATTGTCTGATTGAACTTGCCGCGCTATCAAGGCCACCAAGGACCGTCCATCCCGTTCGCCTGGAATGCGCCATGCCTGTTGCTCTCGTTGTTTTGCTGCTCGATATCACGCTGATCTATCACGCATCGAAGACTGGACGCCTGCAGCCCTGGGCCTTCATCATCCTGATGGTCCCGCTGATCGGAGCACTCGCTTACATCGTCGTCGTACTGGTGCCGGAGTGGTTTGGCAGTCCGGGAGCTCAACAAGCGCGCAATCGCATTGCCGGCAAACTCGATCCGGAAAAGCTCTATCGCGAGTTGACCGATCGGCTCACCAACACAGACACCGTTGCCAATCGCGCCGCGCTGGCAGCGGAGTGCCTGAGGCTCGCGAGATTCGACGAAGCGGTGCGTCACTACGATCACATCCTGACGCTCCCGCTCGGTGGCGAGCCGGCCTACGCGCTGGGCAGGGCGCAGGCCGAGTTCGGTCGCAACCGTCCGGCCGAGGCACTCGCCACGCTGGACGATCTGCAAAAGCGCTGGCCGGACTTTGAATCGGCCGAGGCGCATTTGCTCTACGCGCGTTCGTTGGCGGAGGTCGGGCGGATCGACGAGGCGCTCGAAGAATACTACGCGCTGGTGCCGTACGCCCCCGGTGCGGAGGCACGGGTCCGCTACGGCATGCTGCTGCGCATGGTCGGCCGCGACGCCGAGGCCAGAGTGGTATTCAACGAACTGCTGCTTCAGATGAAGCGCGCACCCAAATATCTGCGCGAGGCACAGGCGGAATGGCTGTCGATCGCCGAAAGGCAATTGCTGGTCTGAGTTTGCGAGACCTCCGCGGTCGATGGATGACTATCGTCTGGGCCGCTTGAGCCAGCGCCGGTACGCATCTTTCGGAATCGTCATCGCCGCTACCCCCGCCATGACAAGCACCAGACCAAGCGCCAGGTTCGGCGGCACAGCTTCGCCGAGCAGCACCACCGACAGGCCGACGCCGATCGGGATGCGCAAATAGCCTTGCGCGTTGGTGGTGAGCGTGCCGAGCCGCGTCAGGCACATGTAGAACAGCATCAACCCGAAGGCGCTCGAGACTATTCCCATCGCGGCCGTGGCGACCAGCGCCTCGGCCGTCGGCCGCAAGGTCCAGGGATGGTCTATGATCAGCGCGAACGGCAACAGCACCATGCCGCCGAACAAGAGCGAGCCCGCGGCTACCACCATCGGGTCGTAGTCGGTCAGCCGCAGACCGAAGATCGTGGCGCAGGCGAACGAGATGGTGGCGATCAGGATGACGATCTCGGCAAGGATATTGGCATCGAGGGTCGCGAGCGCGTCGAGGCCGATGATCACGGCCGTTCCGACAAGCCCCAGAATGGCGCCGGCAAGCTTGAGCAGCGTGGCCGGCTCGTGCCGCGTAATGCCCCAGGTGATGAGAAAGGCGAAGATCGGCGTGGTCGAGGCCAGCACCACCGTATTTGACGCCGGCACATATTGCTGCGCCCAGGTGATCAGCAGGAACGGAAACGTCGAATTGATGGTCTGTTGCTGGGCGAACAGCTTCCAGGCCCTGGCTTCCACAGGCATCGGGATCCCGCGGACGCGCAAGACCACGAGCAGAAAGCCTGCGGCGATCAGCGAGCGCACCGAGATGAAAGTGATCGGCGGGAACGAGCCGAGGCCGATCTTGGTCAGCGGATAGGTCGAACTCCAGCAGCACGCCAGCGCGAGCAGCAATGCATAGTCGCGCCAGCCGCGACGGGCCTGTGGCGCGTCAGGTGGCAACGGCGCCTGTGCCTGCCGGCTTCTTCCACTTCACCCGCTTGATGGTGCCTGAGAAGGTGAACAGCGAGCGATCGCCCGATTTCAGCACGCCGCGCAGGAAGATCAGCGAGCCGCCGGCGCGGGTGATTTCGCCCTCGCATTCGACCAGTTCGCCCTCGCGCGCGGCGTCGAGAAACTCGCAGGCGAACGACACCGTGACGCCCGGTCCTTCCAGCACGGAGGAGGCGATCGCAAACAGGCAGTAATCGGCGAACGACATGAAGCAGCCGCCATGGACGTTGCGCTGGCCGTTGAGGTGTTTTTTCTCGACCCGGAACGCACATTGCACGCGGCCGTTTTCGTCCATCCGGTGCCAGAACGGGCCGTTATGGGTCTCAAAACTGTCGCGGGTCCAGGTCCGCCAGCCGGCAAATTCGCCCTCGGTTTCGACGTAAAGGTCAGGGCGGTCGCGGAATGCGTTTTGGGGGAGCTCGTTCACTAAAAATGGCCCTTCAATTCGGTGTTTCCGCCCTTAAATCCGATCCGGGAAGGATGTGCAAACGCCGATCCTGCAAGCCTCCCCCCGCAAAGCTCTGGACAGGGCGGAAATGCGCCATAAAAGGCCTTTTCGCATCCCCTCGATCTTCCTATGAAGAGACCCATGAACGAGCCCCAGATTACCCCCGAACTCGTCGCCAGCCATGGCCTGAAACCCGACGAATATGAGCGCATCCTCAAGCTGATCGGGCGGGTGCCGAGTTTCACTGAACTGGGGATTTTCTCGGCGATGTGGAACGAGCATTGCTCGTACAAGTCCTCGCGCATCCACCTGCGGGGGCTCCCGACCAAGGCACCGTGGGTGATCCAGGGCCCGGGCGAGAACGCCGGTGTCATCGACATCGGCGACGGCCAGGCGGTGGTCTTCAAGATGGAGAGCCACAACCATCCGAGCTATATCGAGCCCTATCAGGGCGCGACGACGGGTGTCGGCGGTATTTTGCGCGACGTGTTCACGATGGGGGCGCGGCCGATTGCCTGCCTCAATGCGCTCTCGTTTGGCGCGCCGGAGCATCCGAAGACACGCCATCTGGTGTCGGGCGTGGTGGCCGGCGTCGGCGGCTACGGCAATTCCTTCGGCGTGCCGACGGTTGGCGGGCAGGTGCGTTTCCACACCCGCTATGACGGCAACATCCTGGTCAACGCGATGGCGGTTGGCCTCGCCGACACCGACAAGATTTTCTACGCGGCGGCCTCCGGCGTGAACATGCCGATCGTCTATCTCGGCTCCAAGACCGGCCGCGACGGCATTCACGGCGCCTCGATGGCCTCGGCCGAATTCGACGACGATTCGGCCGAGAAGCGGCCGACGGTGCAGGTCGGCGATCCCTTTGCGGAAAAGCTGCTGCTGGAAGCCTGCCTCGAGATCATGGAAAAAGGTTGCGTGATCGCGATCCAGGACATGGGCGCGGCGGGCCTGACCTGCTCGGCGGTCGAGATGGGCGCCAAGGGCGACCTCGGCGTCGATCTCAATCTCGATGCGGTGCCGACGCGCGAAACCGGCATGAGCGCCTATGAGATGATGCTCTCCGAAAGCCAGGAGCGCATGCTCATGGTGCTCAAGCCCGAAAAGGAGCAAGAGGCCGAGGCGATCTTCCAGAAGTGGGGGCTGGATTTCGCCGTCGTCGGCTACACCACGCCGAGCAAGCGCTTCGTGGTCAAGCATGGCGGCGACGTCATGGCCGATCTGCCGATCAAGGAATTGGGCGACGAGGCGCCGGTCTATGACCGCCCGCACGTTGCGTCCGCGGCGTTGCCGGTGGTGCACGCGCGTGAAGTGGAGCCGCCGCTCGGTATCTCGGCGGCGCTGGAAAAACTGATCGCCACGCCCGAGCTGTGCTCGAAGCGCTGGGTGTGGGAGCAATACGATCACGTCATTCTCGGCAATACCGTGCAGCGTCCCGGCGGCGATGCCGCCGTGGTGCGCGTGCAGGACGGGCCAAAGGGACTTGCGCTCACCGTCGACGTGACGCCGCGCTATTGTGAGGCCGATCCGTTCGAAGGCGGCAAGCAGGCCGTCGCCGAAGCCTGGCGCAACATCACGGCAGTCGGCGGCCGTCCGCTCGCGATCACCGACAATCTGAATTTCGGCAATCCGGAACGGCCCGAGATCATGGGCCAGTTCGTCGGCTGCCTGAAGGGTATTTCCGAAGCCTGCAGCGCGCTCGATTTCCCGGTCGTGTCGGGCAACGTCTCGCTCTACAACGAAACCAACGGCCGCGGCATCCTGCCGACGCCCTCGATCGGCGGCGTCGGGCTGCTCGACGACTTCACGAAATCTGCCACGCTGGCATTCAAGGCGGGCGGTGAAGCCATCCTGCTGATCGGCGACACCCAAGGCTGGCTCGGACAGTCCGTGTACCTGCGCGATGTCTGCGGCCGCGAAGAGGGCGCGCCGCCGCCGGTCGATCTCGCTGCCGAAAAACGCAATGGCGACGTGGTGCGCGGCATGATCCACGCCGGCACCGCGACCGCGGTGCATGACGTTTCCGACGGCGGCTTGCTGATCGCGCTCGCCGAGATGGCGATGGCGAGCGGGATCGGCGCGCAGCTATTGGCGGCATCGAGCTCGATCGTGCCGCACGCCTACTGGTTCGGCGAGGATCAGGCGCGCTACATCGTGACGGTGCCGGCGGCGGACGCCGGCCTGGTGCTGGCCAAGATGAAGGGCGCGGGCGTGCCCTGTACGCGGATCGGCACCACGGGCGGCGATGCGATTGCGGTTGCCGGTGAAACGGCGGTGTCGGTGGATGCGCTCAAATCGGCATTCGAACGCTGGCTGCCGGCCTATATGAGCGGCAAGGCGTCGTAGGCGCTTGTAGCCCGGATGGAGCGCAGCGCAATCCGGGGATTTCGCGGCGATACCGGTCCCGGGTTGCGCTGCGCTCCACCCGGGCTACGGACCTTCACAGCACCTTCGTCGCGCCCGGGATCTGCCGCAGCGCCCGCGTCAAAGCCCAACTGAATGCGACTGTCAGCACGAATCCGACCGTGGCCTTGACGATCGCCGGCAGGTCATAGTCGAACAGCCAGTATTGCAGCCACAGCGCGATCGGGTAGTGCACCAGGAACATGCCGTAGGCGTCCTGCTGCATCGGATCGAGCAGCCTGGCTGAGCCTGATTGCCTGAACCTCTGGAAAAAGGCCAGGATCAGAAACATGATGGCCACGCTGAAGACAGTGAAGCAGATGGCATAGAGCGCTTCGTACCAGTCCGGCAACGGCGACGGGTTGCCCAGTATTTCGCGCTTGATGAAGATCAGCATCCACAACAAGCAATACGGAACGATCGCCAGCACCATCCAGTCCCAGCTGACCTTCGCCATCCGGCCGTCTGCCGCGAGCAGCCCGCGATCCATTTGCGCAACGCCGATGCCGGCACCGAAAAAGAAGTAGGTCGCATAGAGCATCACGCGCCCGTGCTGGACCGAGAACGGCCCGAACTCAAACCAGCTGCTTGGTCCGTAGTGAACCAGCCCGGGAATGTAGAACGCCATGGTGACGGCAAGCATGACCGCAAAGAACACCGCGGGTCGGCGGCGGCCGTGCAGCGAGAGCCGATTGATCGGATCGAGCAGATTGGGCGACAGCCGGTACAGCAGGCAGGCAACCAGGTCGAAGGCGAACAAGACCCAGAGAAACCAGATCGGCCCGCTCGGCCACGGGCCCTTCGTGATCATATTCCAATAGTATTCCGAAAAGCCGATCTCGGGATGGTGCCGCAGGGAGATGGCGTAATAGGCGATCGGAATGACCGTGAAGGCGCAGATCACGAAGGGTAAGCCAAGCCGAAGCAGGCGGTCTTGCAAATAGCCCAGCGGACCCTTCCGGGCGATACCCGACCAGGCGAACAGTCCCGACAGGAAAAAGAACATCGCCATGAAGAAACTGTCAGTGGCGAGCACGATCATGTCGAAGCCGAAGAAGTACTTCGGATCGGTATGACCGAAATAAGTATAGGGGATGACGGCGTGGTGCAGCAGCACCACCAGCGTCAGGAAAGTGCGGGCGCGGTCGAGCGAAGGGTTTCGCGTTTTGGCTTTGGGCACCGCGCTCACGTCGGCTTGCCCCACGGCAGAAATCGATGTCATGCGCGCCTCCCGGCCAGGCTGTTCGTGTCAAATGTTGCAGCCGGGAACCCGATTCAGCAAGCCTTATGACCCACCGCGCATTATGACGCAGCGCGTGGCAATGCGGCAAATTCTTTGAATCAGGCTCTCAGGCCACTTCCTCGATCGTCACCTTGTCGGGGTAGAACGCCAGATGGCCCGCGATCTCGGCCATGGCCGGGAAGGGCGTCTCATAGGTCCAGATCGAATTTTCGAGGCGCTTGCCGTCGGCATTGATGCTGAAGTAATTCGCATCCCCCTTGTAGGGGCAGTGCGTGGTCCGCTCGGTGCGGGCCAGGAGCGCCATATTGGCATCCTCGCGCGGCACATATTGCACCGCCGGATAGCTGGCTTCCTTCAGGGTCAGCGCATGGGTGGTATCGGCGATCACCACGCCGCCCACCGAGACCCGGACGCGCCTGGGGTTTGCCGTAATCGTGATCGGATGGTCGGGACCGGGCAATTTCATGATTTTGAGCCTCTTTTTAGGTCAGCCCGAAATGATCGGGCGCGACCAGATCTCGCGGTGTCAAACGGTTGGGCCAGGAATATAGTGTCGTCAGGCGTGACCTAGAAGAGCGTACGCGCTAGGTTGGGCCGTCACGGTCGCGCGAGCGGGCTGTGATTCGAAATACCTGACGGAGACATGCTGGATGCCGATGGACGCCCACGATATCGAATCGATGATCAAGGCAGCTATCCCCGATGCCGAGGTGACGATCCGCGATCTCGCAGGCGACGGCGACCACTACGCCGCGACCGTGATCTCGGAATCTTTCCGCGGCAAGTCGCGCGTGCAGCAGCACCAGATCGTCTACCAGTCGCTCAAGGGGCAGATGGGCGGCTTGCTGCATGCGCTGGCGCTGCAGACCGGAGTACCGGAAGGCTAGGCCCCGACGAACCGCGTAGGGGCACCGATGACGGACAATCCGCACGGGGCATTGTTTCGCCCGATCGTGCCGCACCAGCACAGCCGCGTCACTTACGTCGAGCTGTTCTTCGACCTCGTCTTCGTCTTTGCAGTTACCCAGATCTCGCACGCGCTGCTGGCTCACTTTACGCTGCTGGGCGCGCTGCAGGTCACGGTGCTGTTTCTCGCGGTGTGGTGGGTGTGGGTTTTCACCTCCTGGATCACCAACTGGCTCAATCCCGAAAAGACTCCGGTCCGGCTGCTGCTGTTTGCCATGATGCTGGGCGGGCTGGTGCTGTCGACCTCGATCCCGAAGGCGTTTGAGGAGCGGGGATTATGGTTCGCCATCGCCTATGCGGCGATGCAGATCGGCAAGACGATATTTCTGTGGTTGTCCACGCCGCCCTCGCGCCCGCGGACACGCATGAACGCCATCCGGATCGCCGCCTGGCTGTCGATGTCGGCGATCTTCTGGATCGCCGGCGGGGTGATGGAAGGTCAGTCGCGATTGGTGCTCTGGGCGATCGCGCTCGTCATCGAATATATTTCGCCGGCGGTGCGGTTCTGGATTCCCCGCTATGGTGCGTCCTCCGTCGCGGACTGGATGATCGAAGGCGGCCACATGGCCGAGCGCTGCGCGCTCTTCATCATCATCGCGCTCGGCGAATCCATCGTCGTCATCGGCGCGACCTTTGCCGAACTGACGTGGACGACCGAAAACGTTCTGGCGTTCGTCACAGCCTTTACGGGCAGCCTCGCGATGTGGTGGATCTATTTCCACGTCGGTGCGGAAGCCGGCTCCGAGCAGCTTTCAAAATCGAGTGAGCCGGGAAGGCTGGCGCGTCTGGCCTATACCTATCTGCACATGCCGATCGTTGCAGGTATCATCGTTTCAGCGGTGGCCGACGAACTCGTGCTGAAACACCCGAGCGGGCATTCCGATCTCAAGACGGTGATTAGCGCGATCGGAGGCCCCTTGCTATTTTTGTTCGGGACCATCCTGTTCAAGTACAGCTTTCGCGGCTTTCTTCAGCTCTCGCACGGTGTCGGCATCATCGCACTGTGCGTGCTCGCATGGTTCGCAAGCGACCTTTCGCCGCTGGTGCTGTCCATCCTGACCGCTGCGATCATGATGATGGTCGCGGTGTGGGAGTCGATCTCGCTGCGGTCCGGTCCGGCAGAGTAGCGCCTTTAATCAGGCAGCGATCGTCTGACCGGCATGAATGGCGAGGTGCTGTGCTGATCGACGACGTTTCGAAGAACGAGAGTTGACAATTGCACGACAAGCGCCCGCAGTCTGGCGTTTTCCTCGATGAGGGACGCCCGTTCGGTGTCGGCCTCTTGATCCCAAGCCGAGTCCGCGTGAGCGGACGACGAGCTGGAAAATTCGCTCCGATGGCCGGACGTTGGATACGCATTTCCCATGACTAACATCCCCTGGCACGAACTCACCCCTAGCCGAGCCTGCCGCAGAAACTCGACTGAGTCCGCGTCAAAAGTTGGACGTTTCGAAGGGCAAACGGGAGCGCAGATGGAGCGTTTTGCGGGCGGGTCCATAAAGATGAAGATTTGTTAAGAAGTTTGTCTATAGTGAGCGCGGCAAAGGTGCGGGGACGCGCGGCGGCGTAGCATCTTTCCATCAGACCTTGACCAGCGCGATCACTCAGTGCCCACGGGCTGCCGTGGTGGGAATACGCGCCTATGAAACAAAGTGAAGCAAGAGTACGCATCATTCAGGAGTGGGATCGCTGGATCGTGACGCAAGCGATCGAGCAGGACAGGCCCACTGGAAAAGACTCGTTGAAGTTCTTCCATGAACTGCAGGACACCGGATCGTCGCTATTGGATTTCCAGTCTCGCGGGCAGGACAAGTGGCGGATCATTCACGCGTGGTTGCTGGGTGCAGACCGGTTGTTCGATGACTGGATATCCGCCGCGCCCCGGATCGCTCCATCACGCAGGATGCGGCCGGACCGCAGGAGATTGGTCTGCAAGACGTGAGCTGCAACGACCCGAACTGCAACGCTCGCGCCCACTCCTCAGGCTGACGCCGCCAGCGCGTGAACCGAAAACATCCGGTCGCGGTCGGTCCAGGATTCCCGTACCGACCAGCCGGAGTCGCGCGCCAGTGCGGTGAAGCGGTCGAGGCTGTATTTGTAGCTCGACTCGGTGTGGATGCTCTCACCCGGGCGGAATGAAAAATTCCGCCCGAGGATGCGGACGGTCTGCGCCTTCTTGGCGATCAGATGCATCTCGATGCGATGCCGCTCGCGGTTATAGACCGAGCGGTGCATGAAGGCGGAAACGTCGAAATTGCCGCCGAGCTCGCGGTTGATGCGGACCAGAACGTTGAGATTGAATCGCGCGGTGACGCCGGCGGCGTCGTTATAGGCGTCGTAAAGCACCCGCTCGTTCTTTTCGAGGTCGACGCCGATGATCATCTGCGCGCCTTCGCCCAGAATGTCGCGCGCGCTGCGCAGGAAGGCCCGCGCTTCATCCGGCTCGAAATTGCCGAGCGTCGATCCCGGAAAGAACCCGACCTTGGGCATCCCTTCGATTTCGGCCGGCAGGGCAAACGGCGCGGTGAAATCGGCGGCAACCGGATAAACGCCGAGCTCGGGAAAATCCTTGCGCAAGGCGCCGGCCTGCGCGCTCAGGAAGTCACCGGAAATGTCGACCGGGACATAGGCGCCGAAATCGCAGCGCTGCAGCAGCAGGCGGACCTTGGTGGTGGCGCCGGCGCCGAATTCCACCAATGCGGCGCCCTTGGGGATGATGGAAGCGATCTCGTCGCCGCGGCTGCGCAGAATGCCGAGCTCGGTGCGGGTCGGATAATATTCCGGCAGGACTGTGATCTGCTCGAACAGCTCCGAGCCTGCGGCGTCGTAGAAATATTTCGGCGACAGACGCTTCGGGAATTGCGAGAGGTCGCCGATCACGTCTCCGGCGAAGGCCGCAGTCTGCTCGTCGAACGGATAGCTTTTGGCCAAAGCGGCGGCGTGCACATTCATGATACTCTCCCGAACGCGCTTACCGGCGCGCTTCGATGATCGGAAATTTCAGGCGTAATCGGCGAGGCGTAACCCCGTGAATTGCCAGCGATGGTGCGGATAGAAGAAGTTGCGGTAGGTGATACGGCTGTGGCCGGCCGGAGTTGCGAGCGAGGAGCCGCGCAGCACCAGCTGGTTGACCATGAACTTGCCGTTATATTCGCCCAGCGCACCCTCGATGGCGCGGTAGCCGGGGTAGGGGCCGTAGGCGCTGCGGGTCCACTGCCAGACGATGCCAAAGGCGTCGTTGAGCTGGCCGGCGCGGGCGGCGACCTCCCATTCCATTTCGGTCGGCAGATGACGGCCGGCCCAGCGCGCGAACGCGTCCGCCTCGTAATAGCTGACATGGCTGACCGGGGCGGCCGGGTCGACCGGCTGCAATCCGCCGAGCGTCATGATCCGCCATTCGCCGTCGACCTGGCGCCAGTGGCCGGGTGCCTGCCAGCCCTCGTTAGTTACGGTGGCAAAACCGTCCATCAGCCAAAGCGTGGCCGTGCCGTAGCCGGCGTCCTTCATGAAGGACAGCCATTCGGCATTGGTGACGAGGTTGCGGGCGAGCCTGACCGGGCCGACCAGGGCCCGGTGCGCCGGCTTTTCGTTGTCGAAATGGAAGCTGTCGTCGGTGTGCCCGACGGTGTGGATGCCCTCGTTGAGGGTGACCCATTCCTCTGCCGAACGTTGCGATGCCGGGAAGCGCCATGACGGATCGTAGGCCGGCGGAATCGGGTTTTGCGCAAAGGCGTGCAGGATGTCGGTCAGCATCAATTCCTGATGCTGCTGCTCGTGGTTGAGGCCGACCTCGACCGGGGGCACGAGCTTGCCGAGGCGATCCTCGCCGGCGGTCTGGAAGAACTTGACCACGGCGGCGTCGACATGCCGGCGATAGGCGGTGACCTCATCGGCGCTCGGGCGGGTCAAATGGCCGCGCTGGTGGCGGGCATGCCGGGGACCTGCGCTGACGTAATAGGAATTGAACAGGAAGGCGTAGTCTGGGTGGAAGGGCTGGTAGCCCTCGCAGTGCTCACCGAGCAGGAATTGCTCGAAGAACCAGGTGGTATGGGCGCGATGCCATTTGGCCGGGCTGGCGTCCGGCATCGACTGGATCAGCTGGTCCTCAGGGCTCAAGGGCGCGGCCCGGCGCTCGGTCTCGTCCCGGACGGCCAGATAGGCTTCCACCAAATTCTGGGCGAGGGTGCCGGAATCGGAGAAAAGTGACGGGGCTGATGTCGCGAACTCGGCGGCGGCTACTGGTTTCGTCACTGGTGTCTCCGGTCAAGGGAGAGAACGTTGGTCCGGGAAACTGGTTCCTGGCGGGCAGTCCGTCCTAAATAGGGGTTCCGTTCCGGGAAAAAAGCCTTCCCCCGCGATGATATTGATGCCGTCAGACTATGGGCGCGGGCCGTTCCGGCGGCCTCAAGGGGGCCCGGGCATGCCAGATGCCCGCCATTTTACTTTGGATGCACAAAGCTTTGGGCTACATATATGGCAAGTAACCGGGTTACACGGGACGGAGCCGGCCCCGTGGGCGCTGTGCCCCAAAAGGAAGCGAATATGAGCATCGAACAATTCATCGCCAACGAAGTGAAGTCGAACGACGTCGTGCTGTTCATGAAGGGCACGCCGCAGTTTCCGCAGTGCGGTTTTTCCGGCCAGGTGGTGCAGATCCTCGACCACGTCGGCGTCGGCTATAAGGGCCTGAACGTCCTGGAATCCGCCGAGCTTCGCAACGGCATCAAGGAATATTCGAACTGGCCGACCATCCCGCAGCTCTACGTCAAGGGTGAGTTCATCGGCGGTTGCGACATCATCCGCGAGATGTTCCAGGCCGGTGAATTGCAGCAGCTGTTCGCCGACAAGGGCGTCACCGTCAACGCGGCGGCCTCGGCCTGAGCGGTCTCGCGCGCCAGATCGGCAAGGCGCGGCTGGAAGTCATTGTTGCCGACATCACCACGCTGCGCGTTGACGCCATCGTCAACGCCGCGAATTCGTCGCTGCTCGGCGGGGGCGGCGTCGATGGCGCGATCCATCGTGCTGCGGGACCGGAACTCGTGGCCGAATGCCGGATGCTTCACGGTTGCAAGACCGGCGACGCCAAGATCACCAAGGGCTATCGGCTCAAGGCCAGACACGTGATTCACACGGTTGGGCCGGCGTGGAACGGCGGCACCCTCGGCGAGGACGATCTGCTCGCCTCCTGCTATCGCCGCTCGATGGAACTGTGCGAGAAGCACGGCCTTGTTTCAGTGGCCTTTCCCGCGATCTCAACGGGCATCTATCGCTTCCCTGCCGAGCGCGCGGCCGGAATCGCAACTCAGACCGTCGTCGATACGCTCGCGGCTGCGCCCACAGTGGCGCAAGTGATCTTCTGCTGCTTCTCCGACGCCAGCGCCCAGTTGCATCAGGCGGCATTGAATACCTTCGGCGGCCCTTGTGCCGATTGAGGTGCGGGTTACACTCCCCTCCGAATTCCGGGGAGGGGTCCAATGAATTCACATAAAATGCTGGGTACGCTGGCCGCTGGTGCGCTGATGCTTCTGGCAGCGCCACAGGTCCGCGCCGAAGGCACTTTCGATATTCCCGCAGGCGCGCGTTTCAATCAGGACAAGCTTGCGAAGATCACCGAGTTCTTCAGGAACGAGGTGTCGACCGGCAAGATCGCCGGAGCGAACGTCCTGATCCAGCAGCACGGCAAGCCGGTCTATCACGAAACCTTCGGCGTCCAGGACGTGGTGTCCAAGGCGCCGATCAATGACAAGACCATCTTCCGCCTGTCTTCGCTGACCAAGGCGATCACCTCAGTCGTGGCGATGCAGTTGATCCAGGACGGCAAGATCAAGCTCGACGATCCCGTCTCGAAGTACATTCCCTCCTTCGCAAACATGAAGGTCGGTGAGGAGAAGAAGGCCGAGGACGGTACCAAGACGCTCGAACTGGTGCCGCTGGCCCGGCCCATTACCATCCTCGATCTGATGCGTCATACCTCCGGCATCACCTACGGCTTCTATGGCGACAGTCTGGTGCGCAAGGCCTACAAGGAGGCCAACATCTATGCGGGCGAATTCGACCTTGCCGAATTAGCTGAGCGGATCGCCAAGCTGCCGCTGCACAACCAGCCCGGCGCGCTCTGGCAATACGGCCATTCCACCGACGTCCTGGCGCGGATCATGGAGATCGTGTCCGGAAAATCATTGCTCGAGATCGAAAAAGAAAGGCTGCTCGATCCGCTCGGCATGACCGACACCGGCTTCTTCGTTACCGAACCGGAGCGGCTGCAGCGGCTCGCCCAGCCGTTGCCGAACGACAGTGATTTCCGGGTCGGCCGCCTATACAGGACCGAGGTTCGCCAGAAGTGGGAATCCGCCAGCGGCGGCATGGTTTCGACCATGGCGGACTTTTCGCGTTTTGCGCAGATGCTGGCCAATGGCGGCACGTTCGAGGGCAAGACCTATCTCAGCCCGAAGACGTTCGAACTGATGGTATCGGACCACGCCGGCAAGGGCTCCGGTGTTGCGCGGGATCATTTCTATTTCCCCGGTGACGGCTTCGGCATGGGGCTTGGGCTTGCCGTGCGCACCGATCCCGGCAACGCCAAGCCGCCGCCGCCGGGATCGCTGGGTGAACTGAAATGGGACGGCGCCAGCGGCTGCTATATGGTGGTCGACCGCAAGCAGAACATGTTCTTCGTGGTGCTGGAGCAGACGCCGACGGAGCGCCAGCGCGTCCAGCGAACGCTGAAGCAGTTGGTCTATGAAGCGCTGGAGAACTAACGGCGCCGCAGGGCGCTGCGTTGTTGTAGCGGCGCTGGCCATTCTCCTGGCCGCCGGATGGCTGCACGCGGTGCGAGCCGACCCGAAAGCGCCGAACGCGCCGACTTTCTCGCGCGCGGCCCTTGACAGGATTGGGGACGAGCTTCGCAACGAAGTCACCACTGGCAAGATTCCCGGCGCAATCCTGCTGATCCAGCAGCACGGCAAGCCAGTCTATTTCGAGAGCTTCGGCGTCCGGGACCCGGCGACCGGCCAGTCGATGACGCCGGATACGATTTTCCAGATCTATTCGATGTCGAAAGCCGTCACGTCGGTCGCCGCGATGATGCTGGTCGACGACGGCAAGCTGGCCCTCGACGATCCCGTGTCGAAATACATTCCTGCCTTTGCGGATGCAAAAGTCGGCGTCGATCTTTCCGATGAAGCCGGACAGTATCCGCTCAAGCTCGAGCCGTTGAAGCGCCCGATCACGATCAGGGATCTGCTGCGGCACACGTCGGGGATCACCTACGGCTTCTTCGGCGAGACCGCGGTGCAGAAACTCTATGCCAATCCCAAGCTGTACGCCGGCGATTTCGATAACGCCGAATTCGCCGACCGGATCGCGACACTGCCGCTCGCCGATCAGCCCGCAGTGCGTTGGAACTACAGCCATTCAACCGACGTGCTCGGCCGTGTCGTCGAGGTGGCCTCGGGGCAGACGCTGTTTCAGTTCGAGAAGCAAAGATTGTTCGATCCGCTCGGCATGTCCGAGACCGCATACTTTGTCGCAGATGAATCGAAGTGGTCGCGCATTGCCCAGGCATTTCCCGTCGATCGATTTCGGGTGGCCGGAATGAGGGACCCGGCATTGCCGCGGCGCTGGGAATCCGGCGGAGCGGGCCTGGTCTCCACCATCGGGGACTACGCCCGCTTCCTGCAAATGCTGCTGAACGGAGGCACGCTGGACGGCAAGCGGTACCTCAAACCCGAAACGGTCGCGCTGATGACCTCGGATCAGATCGGGCCGGAGACCGGCATCATTCACGATCCCTTCTATTTCCCGGGCCCGAGCAGCGGCTTTGGTCTTGGCTTTGCCGTGCGCACCTCACCGCCGCCGAATACGACATGGCCGCTCGGCGAATACCGCTGGGACGGTGCAGGCGGCAGTTTCTATTTTGTCGACCCCCAGGACGACCTGCTCGTTGTCTGCATGGTGCAGGCCCCGACTCAAGGCGGGCGGATCCAGCTGGCGCTGAAGACGATGATGTTTGAGGCGCTGGGCAAGGGCGTGCGCAGGGATTGACAAAGGATTGACGATCGCCCGATTACGCCACGGCGTTTCGCGCGATCGTCTCGCGATAGAAGGCCGCGCTCAGCTTGGGCGTCCGACGCCTGGTCTCGAAGTCGACGTGGTAGAGGCCGAAACGTTGTTCATATCCGTCCGACCATTCGAAATTGTCCATCAGGCTCCACAGGAAATATCCGAGCACGGGCACGCCCTCCGAGGTCGCGCGCTGCAACTGCGTCAGATAATTGCGCAGGTACATGATGCGATCGACGTCGTAGATAGTCCCGTCCGCGGCCGGCTGGTCGCTGCTCGACGTTCCGTTCTCGGTGATGTAGATCGACTTCACGTTCCACAGCTTGGCCACATGGCGCGGCACCCAGTACATTGTCTCGGGGCCGGGCCTGAGCCAGGTTGCCTTCATGTGCGGGAACGATTTGGGAAATGGCGCCAGCGTGAAGCCGCGTTCGTTGTCGGCGGCAACGACGTAGTGATCAGGCATGTAGACATTCAGCCCGACAAAATCGATCGGGGAGGAGATGATGCGCAGATCTTCGGCCGTGAATTTCGGAGCATCTTGCGCGAGATATGCCTCGGTGTATTTTCCCTCGAGCATCACGGTCAGATAGCCGGCATTGAGCTCGCGCGTCGCGATCTCGGCTGCGCGGATGTTCGCAGGCGTTTCGATGGCCGGTATGCAACTCACGGCATTCTCCGCCGGACCGACCCTGATTCCTGCCCGTCCGTTGGCCCGGATCGCCTGAACCGCGAGACCGTGCCCCAGCGCGACGTTGTGCCGGACCTGCTTCACATCAGATGGGGATAGTTTGAGCCCCGGCGCATCAGCGCCAAACTCATGGCCGTGATGAACGAGCCTGGAGCATTCGTTGATGGTGAAGAAGTGCTTCACGCGGTCGCTTAGTCGCCCCGTGACATGGGCAGCGTAATCCGCAAATGCCTTTGACGTATCGCGCGAGGTCCAGCCGCCGAAGCGGTCCTGCAGCGCCTGCGGCAGGTCCCAATGATACAGCGTCGCGAACGGCTGGATGCCGTTCGCCAACAACTCGTCGACAAGGCGATTGTAGAAATCGAGGCCTTTGGGATTCGCCGAGCCGGCTCCTTCCGGGAAGACGCGCGGCCATGCAATCGAGAATCGATAGGCCTTTGTGCCCAGCGACTTCATCAACTGGATGTCTTCCTTGTACAGATGATAATGGTCGGTCGCGATGTCCCCATTGCTGTGGTCGGAGATTGTCCCAGGCGTGTGGGCGAAGCGGTCCCAGATCGATGGGCCGCGGCCTTCCTCGTTCACGGCCCCCTCGACCTGATAGGCCGAGGTCGCGGTGCCCCACAGAAAGCCGTCCGGAAAGCCGGAAGGGGTTGCTCGATTCCGCGGTCCGCTGTCCGCGTCCGATTGGGCCAGTCCGGATCCGGATGACAGCGCCGACATGCCAAGTGCCGACCAGCCAGCAATCCTGCCAAACTGGCGCCGGGAAAATCTCTTGAATGGCATCATTTTACTCGCCGAGTCGTGATCAATCTTGAGCAAAATAAGGCTCACTCTTGATGCTTCTTGTTTGCAGCAAGCCTAATATCACCGCTTCCGTGTTTCGGTGCAATTGTGCAACAGGCCGCATCGGCGGGTCGACAGGTCTGCCGCTCGCCGCTAAATAGGCTGATCCATTCACCGATTTGGGGGAGCAGGACGATCGGCATTCGCACGCCGCTGGCGCTTTTATTTCTATCGCTGAGTATGGTTGCCGCGGTGTGGTGGTGGCTGGCCACGCCGGTGGCGCTGACGCGCGCGCCGATCGATGACGCGGCCAAGCTGGAGTGCGTTTCCTACGCGCCGTTCAGGGGCGATCAGACGCCGCATGATCCGACGCTGATCGTCCGTCCGGAGCAGATCGCCGAGGATCTGGGCGAACTCGCCAAGGTCTCCAAATGCATCCGCACCTATTCCATCGATAACGGGCTCGACAAGGTGCCCGAGCTTGCGTCCAGGGTCGGATTGAAGGTTCTGCTCGGCGTCTGGATCGGGCGCGACCGCGCGAAGAACGCTCAGCTCGCCGACATCGCGGTTTCGCTGGTGAAGGATCATCCCGGCACGGTGTCGGCGGTCATCGTCGGCAGCGAAGTGCTGCTGCGCGGAGAGATGACTGTCGCCGACCTGAGGCAGATCATCCGCTCGGTCAAGCCGCGCGTGAACGTGCCGGTGACCTACGCCGATGTCTGGGAATTCTGGCTGCGCTACCGCGAAGTAGCCGAGGATGTCGATTTCGTCACCGCCCATTTCCTGCCCTATTGGGAGGACGTTCCGCCGCGCGCCGAAGACGCGGCCGCGCATGTGGATGACATTCGCAAGCAGGTGGTGGCGGCCTTTCCCGGCAAGGAGATCCTGATCGGCGAAACCGGCTGGCCAAGCCACGGGCGGATGCGCGACGGCGCGCTGGCTTCGCGCGTCAATCAGGCGCGTTTCATTTCCGAGATTCTCGAGCGGGCGCGACAGGACAATTTCCGCGTCAATTTCTTCGAAGCCTATGACGAGCCGTGGAAGCGCCGTTGGGAAGGAACCGTGGGCGGCTATTGGGGGCTGTTCGACGGGACCGAACGCAAGCTGAAATATCCGGCAGGTGTCGCCATCAGCAACTACCCGTTCTGGAAGCTGCAGATGGCATGCGGGATGTTTCTTTGCGTCAGTGTCTTCGCCGTAGCCCTGGTCACGCTGAAGCGCCGGCCGGCGCCGACGGCATTGGCATCGTGGCTCGCGGTCGCCGTATCCGCGACTGCCGGCGGGATCCTGCTGGGTGTGAGCGCCGACAAGATGCTCCACGAAAGCTTCGGGGCCGGCGGTTGGCTGGTTCAGGGCTTGCTGCTGGCGGCAGCCGTCGCCGCACCGCTGTTGTCCACCTATGCCTTGATGTCGGGGCGCGCGCTTCCGTCGTTTCTCGAAGTGCTGGGGCCGCCCAAGGGCCTGACCCCATTCTTCATGGCCAACATGCTGGGCATCACGCTGATCGTGACGACGCTCATTGCCGCGCAATCTGCGCTCAGCCTGATATTCGACGCGCGATGGCGCGATTTCCCGTTCGCGGCCCTGACCATGGCGGTGGTGCCGTTCTGGACCTTGGCATTCCTCAACGGTTCGAAATCCGGCGAGCGGCCGCTCTCCGAGGCCGTGTTCGCCGGGCTGTTCGCCCTGGCAGCGGTCTACGTCGTCTTCAACGAAGGGTTCGAGAACTGGCAGGCGATGTGGACCGGGGCGGCGTATTTCCTGCTCGGCAGTGCGCTGTGGCGGGCGCGCACTGCTGCGGTTGCCTGAGTTCGCTCACGCCCCGCGTACGATCTCGCGCACGATGCCAACCGTCTCCTCGATCATCGCAGCGCTGACGTCGAGATGCGTGCAGGCGCGAATGCGGCCGTCCATCATGGCGAGCAGGACGCCGCGCTTGCGCAGGGCCTCGACCATTTTGTCGCCGGCGACGCCAGCGCCATCAGGCTTGAAGAACACCAGATTGGTCTCGGGCTGCTGCACCTCGATGCCGTTGATCTGCGCCAGCCCCCGCGCCAGCGCCCGTGCATTGGCGTGATCGTCGGCGAGCCGGTCGACGTGATGGTCGAGCGCGTAGACGCAGGCGGCTGCAGCAATGCCGGCTTGCCGCATCGACCCGCCAAGGCGCTGCTTCCAGCGCCAGACGTCGTCGATGAAGGCGCGCGAACCCGCAATCACGCCGCCGATCGGCGCGCCGAGGCCTTTTGAGAAATCAATCCAGGCCGAATCCCAGCCTGCGGCCATGTCCTTCGCCGATATCCCGGTCGCGACGCAGGCGTTGAGCAGCCGCGCGCCATCCATATGGGTGATGAGCCCGTTGGCCTTGGCGATCTCGACCACTTCATCCAGCGCCTTCTTCTTCCAGATTGTGCCGCCACCGATATTGGCGGTCTGCTCGACGCTGACGACGGTCTGAGGCGGCTGGTAGCGCGAGCGCGGGTGCAGCGCGGCGCGGAATGTTTCGGGCGCGAATTGCCCGTCGTCGCCCGGCAGCGGCGTGATCTGGAAGCCGCCCAGCGCGGCATGCGCGCCGCCTTCGCGCGCAATGATATGCGCGCTGACATGGGCGAGAATTTCATCGCCCGGCCGGCAATGGGACAGCGTCGCCGCGACGTTGCACATGGTGCCCGACGGCATGAACACGGCCGCTTCCTTGCCGAGCAGGTCAGCGACCCGCTCGCACAGCAAATTCACCGTCGGATCGTCGCCGATCTGCTCGTCGCCAACCTCGGCCCGCGCCACCGCTTCGCGCATCGCAGGCGTGGGGCGCGTCTGCGTGTCCGACAGCAGGTTGATGCGGATGGGGTCAGCCTTGGGATCGCGCGGGGCAGGGGTGTAGTGCATGGATTGCTCACAATTTTTGCGTCATGGCCGGGCTTGTCCCGGCCATCCACGTCTTCTTTTGCCGCGGTGACAATAAAGGCGTGGATGCCCGGGACAAGCCCGGGCATGACGGAACAACCGTCTGCGCCAAACAAAAAGGCCCCGGCAAAACCGGGGCCTTTGATCTCGAAAGCGCTAACCGATCAGCGCGAATAGAATTCGACGATCAGATGCGGCTCCATCTGCACCGCGAACGGCACGTCCGACAGTGCGGGGATGCGGGTGAACTTCGCGGTCATCTTGCCGTGATCGGCTTCGATGAAATCAGGCACGTCGCGTTCGCCGAGCTGGCTTGCTTCCAGAACGGGGGTGAGCTGCTTGGAGGATTCCTTGATCTCGACGAGGTCGCCGGGCTTGAGCTTGTAGCTCGAAATGTTGACGCGGCGGCCGTTCACCTTGATGTGGCCGTGGTTGATGAACTGGCGCGCGGCGAACATCGTGGCCACGAACTTGGCACGATAGACCACCGTGTCGAGGCGGCGCTCCAAGAGGCCGATCAGGTTCTCACCGGTGTCGCCCTTCATCCGGCCGGCCTCGACATAGATGCCGTGGAACTGGCGCTCGGAAATGTTGGCGTAATAGCCCTTGAGCTTCTGCTTGGCGCGCAGCTGCACGCCGAAGTCGGACAGCTTGCCCTTGCGGCGCTGGCCGTGCTGGCCGGGGCCGTATTCACGGCGGTTCACGGGGCTCTTGGGGCGGCCCCAGATATTCTGGCCCATACGGCGATCGATCTTGTATTTCGCCTCACTGCGCTTTGTCATCGCGTCCTCTGCATAAGAGTTTGAGTGTTGAGGAAACGCGCCCTCCTGTGCACCGGCATTTGCCGGGGCCGACAGGTCCGCCTCGAAAGCTCGGGGAAGACCACGGGTCGCGAAACGCAACGCGGGCCGAAACCGGCCCGCGAGCAAGCGGGTTATTAGGGAGAAATCGCCGTTCTGTCAACGAAAACGGCCCAGTTTCCGGGCCAAATCGGCTCGCTCAGGTCGCGACCGCCCGAACCGGTTTGGGCTCGCTTTGCTGCCGGTTTGCCCGCAATTCGGCGGCAATTTCACCGTTCAGCACCTGTTCCAGCCGGTTCAACGCCCTGGCCATCGGGGCGGCGTCGGTAACCCGGTGGTCCCAGCGCAGCACGATGTCGATGGTCTGGTCCGGCTTTTCCACCCCATAGCTCAGGACAAACGGTCCGGGGCTGATGGCATGGAGCTGGCCGGCGCCATAGGCGGCCACCGAGGTCACGCCAAAACTGCCGAAATAATTGGCCCGCTGGCGGCCGAAATTCAGCCCGATCGCCCAGAACAGGCGGCGTAGCGGCAGCGGCAGGCGGGTGGTTCGCAAAATCTTCCGGAACGCCGGCACCTCGTCGATCGGCGCCTCCTTGGCGTGCCGGATCAGGGCATCGACCTCGGCAAGCGGCATTTCATCCGGCGCGGCGACCTTTTGCGGCAACACGCAATCCTGGCCGTCCTCGACCCGGGCGATCGCCACCATCGCGACGCTGCGGGGCAGTTCGTAGAAGGCGGGCATCGGCCATTTGACGTAGAGGGTGCGCAGGATCGGCTCTTCCTTCGCCACCAGCGCGAATGCCTTGACGAAGATCGCGGCCCAGCCCGGTCGCGCGGCGGCCTGCGCGCGGGCCTCCTGGAGGGCGCGAATATGAAGCGGACGCGCGAGCGAGACAAAGGGCACGCGGAGCGACGCGTGCATGAGGTCAGCGACCAGGCGGCGCGGCAGTGTGATTTTTCGAACCGTTCCGCGCATCGCTCCGCTCAGGGTTTCCGCAATGGATCAATCAATCCGCAATGGATCAATCAAAAAGCTGGCAGGCCGCCTAGGCTGCCTGCCAGCACCCTCATCTAGCACGAACAAGGCGTTTTGACGCCAGAAGGTTCGTATCCGGGATCGCCCGGGTAAGGCCGGCGGCGCGCTCACCGAGGCGACGTAAACCGCATGGACTTTGAAGGACTTGCCGCCGTCTCGGCACCTATCGCTTGATCCCGTCAAAACTCGCGGCGATGCCGCGCTGGAACAGCGACCAGTCGAAGCCGAGCGCCAGCGCCACGTAGCCGCGCTCGATCATCCGGTTGGCCTGCTCGGCGGTGCGCGCGACGCCGCCGATCGGCACGCCGCTCCTGAGGATGCCGGCCTCGGCGCGGGCCATCAGTTCCAGCACCCCGGGATCGTCGGGCAGGCCGCGCTTGTTGATTGACGTGGCGAGGTCGCCGGGGCCGATCACCGCGAGGTCGATGCCGGGCACAGCCATGATCTCGTCGATGCGCTCGACCGCCTCGACATGCTCGATGGTGATGATGCAGATCATGTCGTCGTCTGCGGTTGCCATGTAATCCGCCATCGACACGCCCCAGCGGAACGGCGCGTGGAACGGGCCCCACAGCCGGTCGCCCTTCGGCGGGTAGCGCACGCTCCGCACGGCCTTTTCGGCGTCCGCGCGGCTGCAGATCATCGGGAAATTGATGCCGAGCGCGCCGAGGTCCATCGGCGCTTTCGCCAGCCACGGCTCGTTGGCGGCAATCCGCACCATCGGCACGCAGGGCGTGCCGGCCGTTGCGGTGATCATCGCATGCGCCGAGCCGAGATCGATCGGCCCGTGCTCGAGGTCGACGATGATCCAGTCGATCCCGGAGCGCGCCATGATCTGCACGGTCTGAATCGAGGGAATGGTCGCGATCGCGCCGAAGGTCGGGCGTCCATCCCGCCATAGCTGACGAAGACGGTTGAGCGGCGCAGGTTTTGCGGAGGTCAAGGGCGGAAACTCCCTAATCAAAGACCGATCTATAACCCGGCGGGCGGTAGCTTATGGACGAATTCGTGGCGCATCGAGACACATTGTTTTTAGCGCACCGCGATCGTCGCGTCATGATTCCGGCGCAACAGGCCAGCAACGCAATCCGAAGCTTCAGCTCGAAGGATACTTCCATGATGATCGATCGACGTACCCTGTTGGCTGCTGCGTCGGGCCTTGTGCTCTCGCCAGCATTCGCGGAGGAGGCGCCGCCGGTGCTTGCGGCGTATGAACGCGAAACCGGTGGACGGATCGGCGTTTACGCTGAAAATCTCGCAAGCGGTAAGAAGATCGCATGGCGCGCGGATGAGCGCTTTGTCA
This sequence comes from Bradyrhizobium sp. SRL28, assembly GCF_018596315.1. Taxonomy (GTDB): domain Bacteria; phylum Pseudomonadota; class Alphaproteobacteria; order Rhizobiales; family Xanthobacteraceae; genus Bradyrhizobium. The sequence continues at coordinate 154,647 of NZ_JAHEAG010000005.1, forward strand.
TGTGCAGCACGTTCAAGGCCTCGCTGGCGGCTTTCGTGCTGGCGCGGGTCGACCGCGGCGAGGATCGCCTCGAGGACAAGATCGCCTACAAATCCCAGGACCTTCTCGATTACGCCCCGGTGGCCAGACACAACCTTCCCGAGGGGGCGATGTCGGTGTCCGACATGTGCAAGGCCATGGTCGAGCTCAGCGACAATACCTGCGCCAATCTGTTGCTGGCGCGCTCCGGCGGCCCGGAAGCGCTGACCGCGTTCTGGCGCGCATCGGGAGATACGGTCTCGCGCCTCGATCACTACGAGCCTGAACTGAATCGCTCGCCGCCCGGCGATCCCCACGACACCACCACGCCGGCCGCCATGGCAGGGAATTTGAGGCGGTTCTTGCTGGGTGACGTGCTGTCGCAGGCGTCGCGCGAACATCTCACGGGATGGATGATCGGCTGCAAGACGGGCAACAACCGGCTGCGCGCGGGCCTGCCCAAAGACTGGAAGATCGGGGACAAGACCGGCAATAACGGCAAGGACGCCTCTGGAGATATCGCAATGGCGTGGCCTAACGCGGGCGGGCCGGTACTGATCTGCGCCTACACGCAAGGCGGTAAGCCAACCCCAAAGCAATTCGAAGCGGTCTTCGCGGAAATCGGACGGATGGCAGGCCGGCAATTGGGCTAGTGCCCACAGGCAGGGCGAGCAGTCCGCCGTTGCTCTCGCTGACGCAACGCGTAATCGAGCGCACGCGGGACTCGGCGCATGGCGAGTGCTAATGTCACGGCGCGACAGATCGAGGCGGCGGCGTGCCATCGCCGTCATAACAAAGAATAGCCTCGGCAGAAGAGCGCGGGAGATACCCGGGCTTCTCGCGCAATAGGGAGGCTTCCATGAATCGAAATGCTGCGGGAATTGTCTTCATGATAGGCGTTGGAATTACTGCATTGACCGGCACCGCAAACGCACAAAATTCACGAGCAAGCGCAGCCCTCGACACAAGCCTGCGCGGTGCGGTCGAGAGCAAGGACGTCCCGGGCGTGGTCGCGCTGATCACCGATCGCGAGCGGGTGCTTTACCAGAGCGCATTCGGCACAGCTGATGTCGCAACCGCGCGGCCGCTCACGACCGACGCGCTATTTCGTATCGCCTCGATGACCAAGCCGGTCACTTCAGTGGCATTGATGCAGCTGATCGAGCAGGGCCGCCTCGGGCTCGATGACCCCGCCGAAAAATACTTGCCGGAGCTTGCAGGACTGAAAGTCATTGAATCATTCGATAAGGCGACCGGCGCCTACCAGGTCCGCCCGGCATCGCGACCGCCGACCGTCAAGCACTTCCTGACGCACACGTCCGGATTGGCCTATCCGTTTACCAGCGAGATCTGGCGTGATCTCAAGCCGCGCGCCGGCGAAACCTATCCGTTCGGCGGACCGCTGCTGTTCGATCCCGGCGAGCGCTGGCACTACAGCACCAGCACCGATGTCGTAGGCAAGCTGGTCGAGGTGGTGTCCGGCCAGAAGCTCGAGGATTATTTCCGCCAGCACATCTTTGCCCCGCTCAAGATGGATGACACATCCTACAACGTGCCGGAGGCAAAGGGGAGGCGCCTCGTCGCGCAACAGCAGCGCGCCGGCGAGCGCATGGACGGCGCCATCGAACTGCAGAAGCCGCAGCTCGGCCTCACTATCGCGGCGCCGATCGGCGGCGGCGGCCTCGCATCGACCGCTGATGACTACGGGCGCTTCGTGCGCATGCTGCTCAACGGCGGCGCGCTTGACGGGGTGCGTGTGCTCAAGGCCGAGACGGTGGCGTTGATGGGCCAGAACCACATCGGCGCGGTCTCGGTTCCCGCACTCAAGAGCGCGCTGCCGCGGAGCGCCGATTTCACTTTTATCGCTGATGGCCGCGACAAGTGGGGGCTCGGCTTTCTCATCACGGCCGATCAGGTACCCGGCAAGCGCTCCCCCGGCAGCCTGAGCTGGGGCGGCATCAACAACACGTTCTTCTGGATCGATCCCACGCGCGGCATCGCCGGCGTGATCATGATGCAGTACCTGCCATTCGCAGACGCCAAGGCGTTGGCCGTCTATGATGCGTTCGAGCGCGGCGCCTATCAGCTCGTCAACGCCGAGCGGTAGAAAGCTTGCAATGCCGGGTCGGCTTTATGCCGACCACGGCCTTCGAGAGCCCCAGCTCGGAAATTGGGTATCGCGACCTGGGTTACTTTTGTCTTGGGCGTACACGCACCCGGCGATTTTACGCCGGGACGCGTCCGCCGAAAAACGGCATCAAAGCAGTTCGAAGCGGTCTTCGCGGAAATCGGACGGATGGCAGGCCGGCAATTGGACTAGGCGTGCACGCCTGTCGAGCGCCTGGCCGGCCCTAACCACGGGGCTTGCGACATCATTGACCGCACATCGACGTCTCATCCCGTTATAATCCCTTGCACAATAAACCCAGGGGAGGAGACGAAGATGAGGACAATACTGGTCGCTGCCGCACTTGCCGCCCTTACCGTCGGCGCATCTGCTCAAGACAAGCGCCCCGATTACGGCACCGCGGTCAATGCCGCGGGCGCGAAGAAGATCGCAGCCGGCGTCGTCGCCGAATGCCAGAAGAACGGATGGAATGTGGCGGTCGCCGTGGTCGATAATCACGGATTCCTGGTGTATTTCGAACGCATGGACAACACGCAGACGGCCAGCATGGACATCGCCATCGGTAAGGCGAGGGCCGCGGCGACCTTCCGGCGCCCGACCCGCGTTTTCATGGAGGCGATCAACAAGGGCGGGCCGGCCACGGCCACACTTCCCGGCGTCTTCGCCTCGCCCGGCGGATTGCCGATCATGGTCGACGGCAAAGTCACGGGCGGCGTGGGCGTGAGCGGCGTCACCGGCGACCAGGACGAGCAATGCTCCAAGGCCGGCCTCGGGACGACATAAGAAGTTGCATCCTGCGCTCCAGCGTACAAGCGCGGCACGGTTCTGTTGTAGCCGTGCCGCGTCTTGACTAGTCACCAATACGCGGAGGCCACAGTCGTGCGTCTGCAAACGCTGATGCAGGTTACTTGTTAAGAAGGTTGCTGAGAAATTCGACAACGTCCTTGCGAGCGGCGTCCGTTGCCTCGGCATTATAGGCCATGGTGGTGCCACGTTCGATACAGAGATCATTGAGACTGGCGGCCTGGCCTGTATCACTGTTGATGATCACGCCCTGCGGCTTTTCCTCGAACCGGCATTTGCGATACTCGGTTGGCGCCTGCGCGTTCCGTACTGTGCCCGCGATAGCCTGGTTGTCGAACAGATGATAGGCGCCGGGATATTCAACGACGTCTATATTGGCGCCAACCTTTTTCAACCGCGCGACGTAATCGCGGCATGGGCCGATCGGCACCCAGTCGTCGGCAACGCCGTGATAAAGCCGGATCGGCTTCTGACTCACCCTTTCGTCATCAATCATCGCGGTGTTGCAGGGGGTGTAGAAACCGATATAGGCGGCAAAGCCCGCGCCTTGAGGCGCGTAGGCGCGCTGGAAGCGATCCATGCTCGCATAAAGCGATGGTACGGCGCCGTTCGAGAAACCCATGATCGCAATCTTGTCCGGATCAATGCGCGGATGCTTCGCGAGTACAGCGAGCGCAGCAAAGGCGTCGTTCATCTTCGCGAAGGGCGAAAGTTGCGCCGGATCGGCCATGGTGTTCGTAATCCCACGCCCTGTGAAGCTGTCGGCGACAAACGTGGCGAAGCCCGCCTTGTTCAGCTCGCCCGCCCACATGCCGTAATTGAAGCCGATGCCGCCCGCGCCATGCACGAAGACGACGGCTGGCAACCGGTCGGTTCCAGGCTTCGGTATGCGAAGCTCGCCCGCGATTGTCACGGGCTTGCCATCTTTCTTTCCGAGCAAGAAATCAGCAGTACTAAGCGTGACGGTCTGCACCGGATGAACCTCGGTGCGGAAGATGGGTTGTGACCGTGCGGCTTCCGATAGGATGACAGCGCCAGCGATCGTGAACGAGCAAATCAGGGCGCGGGCGAATGAAGTGTTCATGAATTCCCTCCCTTGTTATCTGACGTTCCAGATGACCAGGACGGCGTGAACGATAGCGATCACTCCCAGAGAATGTAGCTGCTGTTGGTTGTCCGAATGTTGGCTGCCGGTGTCATACGCGCAGCCGATATCGCAGGGGCAGTTCGCCGCCTTGAAACCCCAAGTTACATCGCGGCACACAGCTCTACAAGATATTGTGGCGCGGTCGGCGACTGGAGTTTGGATGCGTTGTCCGAGCCTACGCCGGGACGCGCCCGCCGAAAAACGGCATCAGCGCCTGGCTCAGCATGTGTGGCCGCTGGGATGTGAAGATCATCTCGGCGCCGGCCGTGTCGCTTTCGCGGCCCGGAGACCCGAGCAGGTCGGACACGCGCCGGGCGATGGCGGGCGCCGGATCGATCCAGTCGACCGGCCACGGCGCGAGCCTTGTCAGGCGGTCGAGCAGCAGCGGATAGTGGGTGCAGGCCAGCACGACGGTGTCGGTGCGATCCTCGCCATTTCCGACAAAGCAGGGGGCAAGCTCGGCTGCAATATCCTCGTCGCGCACGTCGTTGCCGCTGAGGGCGGATTCAGCGAGCGAGGCGAGTTCTGCCGACCCCACCAGCGTCACTTCGCAGCCTTGCGCGAAATCATCGATCAGGCGTTTGGTGTATTCGCGCTTGACGGTGCCCTTGGTGCCGAGCACCGACACGCGTTTGGTCTTCGAACTGGCGCAGGCCGGCTTGATCGCAGGCACGGTGCCGACGAACGGCACGCTATAGGCGCTGCGCAGATGCGACATCACCAGCGTCGAAGCGGTGTTGCAGGCAATCACCACCAAAGCGGGGGAGTGGCGCGCGATCAACTCGCCGACCAGCGGTACCACGCGGGCAATGATCTCCTCCTCGCCGTGATGGCCATAGGGAAAGAACGCATCGTCGGCGACATAGACGTAGTGCGCGTCGGGCCGGGTGCGGACGATCTCGCGCAAGACCGTGAGGCCGCCAAGGCCGGAGTCGAAGACGAGGATTGTGGGCGGGGCTGACACGCTGCGACCTTAGCTGATCTGCGGTTACCGTTAGGTTGCTTTAAGGGTTGCCGGCGGGGTACGGAGGTTGTCGACGGCGATCGTGACAAATTGGAACGATTTGAATCGGCTTGGCAAGGCCGGAATACTGCTGGGGCGATCGCTTAAGGTACCGCCTAAGACACCCGCAGGCGAGGTCGGCTGGAACGAAAAACGGAAGCCCCGACAAGTGGTTGCACTCTCAGGAACGTCCCCGATTTGGAACGGCGTTTTGCCCCATCACGGCGGGCTTCGGGCGGTGTGAGCCAGTGCCGGACGATTCAGCCACATTGGATAAGCCAGTATTTCGTTCCCGCGTACGCTCCCGAAGCTCACCATGTTCGCCGCCATTGCGCTTGTTTCGATCGCCGCCGCAGGCGTAGCCCGCGGGCAGAGCGGGACCGAGATTGGGTTGAGCGACAGGACAAGAAGTTCGACCCGGCCGAGTTCAGCGCGCCCGGTCACATGCCGATCGTGATCGAGCTGAAGAACCTCGATTCCAAGGCGATGGAATTCGAAAGACGTTGAAGGTGGCGGAGTTGAGCCGTTTTTCACAGCTCTCTCTCTAATTGCATCTTGCGCTGACGGCAATTTCGGTCGAGCATGCATCCTTTAGGGCATCGGGGCGCGTGCATCCATGTCAAAGAATATTGTTCTGCTGTCCGACGGGACAGGAAATAGTTCATCGAAGATTTTCAAGACCAACGTCTGGCGCTTGTTTCAGGCACTCGACCTCAAGAATCCGGAAAGCCAAATCGCCTATTACGACGATGGCGTGGGAACATCGTCGTTCAAGCTGCTAGCGTACCTCGGCGGCATTTTCGGTATCGGGCTGAAACGCAACGTCATCGATATCTATTCGTTCTGTTCCCGCAATTATGCGGAGGGCGACAAAATTTATGGCTTCGGCTTCAGCCGTGGCGCCTTCACGATCCGCGTCGTCGCCGGGTTCATCGCGCGCGTCGGCCTTGTGCGCTATGACGGCAATGAAGCTCATCTGGAACGCGATGCCGAGATTGCCTATCGCGAATACCGCAAGGTCAGGAACTTCAAGTCCGGCGGCAATCTGCTCGTCAAACCGTTACGCAAGCTGCGCGACTGGGTCAGCCACGTTATTTTCCGCAAACCGACCTTCGAGCAACTCGAGGAGGCCGGCGATATCGTCCCCATTGACAAGTTCGACTTCCTCGGCGTCTGGGATACCGTCGATGCCTATGGCGGCCCGATCGAGGAAATTACGCGCGCGATCGACTACTGGTACTGGCCGCTGTCGATGCCGGATCAGTTCATGACGCACAAGGTTGCCCGGGCATGCCATGCGCTGGCGCTGGAGGAGGAGCGCGATGCATTTCGCCCGGTGCTGTGGGACGATCGCTATGTGCGCGCTGGCCAGAATCTGGTGCCGGCCACCCGCAACGGGTCGCCGCGGCATATCGATGATGAACGCATCAGCCAGGTGTGGTTTGTCGGGGTTCACTCCGACATTGGCGGCGGCTATTCGCGGGACGGTCTTGCTCATTCGACGCTCGTCTGGATGATCGAGCGCGCCAAGGTCTGCGGATTGGTTTTTTTACCATTTCAGGAGGAGCTACTTAAACCTCGCGTCGATCCCTATGACAAGCTCAACGATTCCCGGCGCGGGCTTGCCGGCTACTATCGCTATCGGCCGCGGCGGTTGTCGGACATCTACAGCAAGCCTCCCTACAAGCTGTCGCTGGTTGCGGATTTTTGGCACATCGTCGACATCTGGAAAAATCGGCCGGATCCCGAGCGCGAGGTCAGGCGCGAGCTTGCAAATCGCGACGACTATGTTCCAAGGCCGGCGCCGAAGATTCATCAAAGCGTGCTGGATCGCGTTCGCGCCGGAACCGACGGCTACGCGCCGATCGTGTTGCCGCAGACCTACAATGTCGTAGGCTATGACGGTTCGATTACTTCGAACGGCGTAACTGAGACCACAGCTCCTTCACGCGCAACCCGCCAGGAAACGGTCTGGAACTGGGTTTGGGGACGCCGCATCACTTATTTCCTGACCGTATTCGCCTCGCTGTTCGTTTTGGCATTGCCGCTGATTGAAAAATGGAAGCCCGGACGCGGACCGGCTAGCCCGGCCGAGGTCGTCGTTCCCATCATCGATCTGCTCGGCGCGTTTCTGCCGGGCTTCGTAAAGCCTTGGCTTGAAGCATTCCGCAATTCGCCCGGGCGCTTCCTCATCGGGCTCGTTCTGGTCGGCGTGCTGATGTATGTCGGCGGCTGGATGCAGGGACGCATCCGCGACCTGATGCGCCGTATCTGGCGCACGCCCGATGAACCGGCGGTTGAGCCGGGAGGCTTCATTTACAAGCTACGATCGGCGGGGCCGTACCGTGCTTTTTTCTACGTGCTCAAGCATTGGACTTTGCCATTCTTGTTCGCCTTCTTGATCTTCGTGATCCTGGCGTCTGCGTTGACAGCGCTGGTCAATCGGGTCTCGTTTGCGGCGTTCGACCTGGCCGGGCAGGTTTGTACGCCAAGCCAAAATCCTGCTGCGCAGCCGTTTACGGGAATCGCCAAGGCACAATTTGAAACCAATGCGCTGTGTGCGCCGACAGGGCTGCTAGTGGAAAAGAGCAAGTCCTACCGGGTCACCCTGGTCGTAACCGATCCTTGGGAGGACGGTCACAGATTCGATTTATCTGATCCGGAAAAGGCGAAGGGTATTGAAGCTGGACCAGATGGTTTCGGCTATGAAAAAATGCGTCCATTGATGTGGTTGGGACTGCCAATCCGGCGTCTGCTCGCCTCGAACTGGTTCGCAACTACCCTTCGAATAGGTAATACGGGCTTCGGCGAACTGGTGCCGTCTTACGAGCGCAAGGTTTCGCCGCCCTGCCTGTACCCGTCCACCACCAGCTATACCGCCAAGTTCAAGGCCCGAAAGTCAGGCGAGCTATTTGTCTACGTTAACGATTCCGTGATCGGCATCCCCGGATATTTCGACGTTTTTTACAAGTCGAACAACAAGGGAAAAGCCGACCTGACCCTGCAGGTGCTCGACGAATAGGGTTTGCTGTTCTGTCGGCGCGCTTCATGCTTCGCCGAACACGCGCTTGAAGATCGTGTCGACGTGCTTGAAGTGATAGCCGAGGTCGAACTGCTCTTCGATCTCGGCATCGCTCAGATGCTTCTTCACGTCGCGGTCTTTCTTTAGCAGCGTCTGGAAGTCGCCTTCGCCGCGCCAGACCGGCATGGCGTTACGCTGGACGTATTTGTAGGCGTCCTCGCGGCTGGCGCCCTTTTGCGTCAGCGCGATCAGCAGCCGCTGCGAATGCACAAGACCGCCGAGGCGGTCGAGGTTCTTCTGCATGTTGGCGGGATAGACCAGGAGCTTCTCGATCAGGCCGGCGAGGCGCATCAGCGCGAAATCGAGCGTCACGGTGGCGTCGGGGCCGATCATGCGTTCGGCCGAGGAGTGCGAGATGTCGCGCTCGTGCCAGAGTGCTACGTTTTCCATGGCCGGCATGGCATAGGCGCGCACCATGCGCGACAGGCCGGTGAGGTTTTCCGACAGCACCGGGTTGCGCTTGTGCGGCATCGCCGACGAGCCCTTCTGTCCCTCGGAGAAGAATTCTTCCGCTTCCAGCACCTCGGTGCGCTGCAGATGGCGGATTTCGATCGACAGCCGCTCGACGGAAGAGGCGATCACGCCAAGCGTTGCAAAATACATCGCGTGGCGGTCGCGCGGGATCACCTGGGTCGAGATCGGCTCGGGCACCAGTCCCATCGCCTTGGCGACATGCTCTTCGACGCGCGGGTCGATCTGCGCAAAGGTGCCGACGGCGCCCGAAATCGCGCAGGTGGCGACCTCCTTGCGGGCGGCGACCAGGCGCTCGCGGGCGCGGGAAAACTCGGCGTAAGCATAGGCAAGCTTGAGCCCGAACGTCACCGGCTCGGCATGGATGCCGTGGGAGCGCCCGATGGTCGGCGTCATCTTGTGCTCGAAGGCGCGCTTCTTCAGCGCCGCCAGAACCTTGTCGATATCCGATAGCAACAGGTCCGCGGCGCGGGTGAGCTGCACGTTGAAGCAGGTGTCGAGCACGTCGGAGGAGGTCATGCCCTGATGGACGAAGCGCGCTTCGGGGCCGACGATTTCGGCCAGATGGGTCAGGAAGGCGATGACGTCGTGCTTGGTCTCGCGCTCGATCTCATCGATCCGGGCCACGTCGAAGGTGGCATTTTTGGCCTTGGCCCAGATCGTCTTCGCGGCTTCCTTCGGGATTGTGCCGATTTCCGCCAGCGCATCAGCTGCGTGCGCCTCGATCTCGAACCAGATCTTGAAGCGGGTCTGGGGCTCCCAGATGGAAGCCATTTCAGGGCGGGTATAGCGGGGGATCATCGAAAACTCCGGAGGAGGGCGGGAGGCGAGGCGATCCCGGCCGATTTGTTTTTTACGCCGTGCTTTAGCAAATCGTGTCGGGGGAGGCCACCCATACGGGGGCGCAGAGACGGGAAAACCGGTGCTCTGGCAGGGCAGAAACCCGATCGGGACGGGGCGCCCGCCGCCGCTAGAGGCTGGCCAGCCCGCACTCCACGGCCAGGCGGACAAGCTGCGCGTCCGTTCGCATGCCGGTCTTGGTCTTGATCAGATAATGGTAGTTCTGCACGGTCTTGATGCTGAGATTGAGGTTTGAGGCGATCTGCTCCGTGGTCGCGCCGGCCGCCAGTTGCCTCAAGATCTCGATTTCCCGCTCTCCGAGCTGATCGAGCGCCGACACCGAGGGGGAGAGGCTTTCCAGTGCCAGAACGCGGGCGATGTCATCGCTGATCGCCGGTTCGCCGCGGACAACCGACCGGATCGCCCGGATCAGCGCTGACGGGTCGGAGCCCTTCGTGACATAGCCGTTTGACCCGGCATTGAAGGCGGCCTTCACCTGCGCCGCCTCGCAGTGCATGCTGAAGACGAGAATGCGCGTGTCGGATGACCGGGCGCGAATGTTCCTGATCGCTTCCAGCCCGCTGGCGCCCGGCATCGATATGTCCATGACCACCACATCGGGAGCATGCGCCTTGAACGCGCGGTAGGCGTCGGCGGCGTTGTCCGCCTCGGCCACCACCTGGAAATCTTCCTGGTGCTCCAGCACGCGCCGGTAGCCTTGCCGGACCACGGGATGATCGTCGACCAGCAGGATCGAAATGCCTTTGGTCTGCGACGTGCTCATCAAGCCGCCAGCGGGATCGTGGCAGCCACGCTCACCCCGCGATTGGCATCCGCGATCGACAGCGAGCCGCCAAGGGCTGTGACCCTCTCGCGAATGCCTGTCAACCCGAAGCCGGTCGATGCTGCCACCTTGGCCGCATCGCCGCCGCCGTCGTCCTCGACGTGGACCAGCAGCGCGTTTTCCGCCCCCGTGCGCCGCTCGATCCGCAGCACGATCCCGCGCGCTGAACTGTGCCGCAGCGAGTTGGTCAGGCATTCCTGAACCATCCGATAGGCGGTCGCGGCGACGGCGCCGCGGACATCGGCGAGATCGCCCTTGAGATCGAGCTGGATCATCGGCTGCGTTGCATTGCCCGACCGCCAGCTATCGACGAGGTCGACAAGGCAGGCCTCCAACCCGAGTTCCTCGGCGGGCGGATGGCGCAATCGCTTCAGGGTATCCCTGAGGCAGGCCATGATGCGATGGGTGGCCTGCGAGATCATCCGCGCGTCCTGGGCGACCTCGCATCGGCTCTGGTCCTGCGCTTGCGCGCTGGCGACCTCGATCGTGTTGGCAAAGGCAAGGATCGCGGCCAGGTTCTGTCCGAACTCGTCGTGCAATTCGCGGGCAAGCACGCGCCGCTCGTCGTTGCGGATTTCCAATAGGCGCCGGGTCAGCGCGGCACGTTCTTCCATGGCCTGCGCGAGGCGGTCGCCGAGCTCACCGACCGCTTGCCCGATCATGGCAAGATCGATCGACCGGAAGCGCGGCAGCGGGGTCCGGTATTGGCCGCGCGCCATGCGCTGCAGGGCGGCAACGATCTGCTGTGCGGGCGCCAGCGTATGCGCAATCGCCAGCGATGCGAACAGCGCGATCGCCACCGCCATCAGCAAGGCGAGATGGATGTTGTCGAGGATGTGCTGCCAGGCCAGCGCGATGGCGGCATTCGGATCGGGGGTGGCCGAGACACTGCCTGCGTTGGCTGCGCGCGCGCTGATCGGCCGGATGACCGGGGCGTGACTTCCAAGCAGGGTGTGCACGGAGGCTGCGAACCAGCGCGGCGGAACCTGGCCGATCCCCTTGCTCTGGCCGCAGAGCGGCCGCTCGAACGCACCGGCGGGCTCGATCTGGACGCAGATGCCCGGCGAGATCAGCCCCATCGTTTCAATGGTGCGCCATTGCGGCGTGGGCAACAGCTGTTCGCGCATTCTGCTGCTGCGCAACAGCAATTCGCGCCAGTACAGCGCTTCCAGCGCGACCGAGACACGTTCGGCGGAAGCGGCCGTGGCGCGATCGACGCTGCGATGGGCATCGATTGTCGCCCAGACGGTCGCCGCTCCCAGGCACAGGATGACGACGACAAGCAGGCGGCCGACAAGCTGAAGGACGAGGCGCATGCGATCACTCCCCAACGTGCGGATGAGTGCAACAGCACCGCTAATTCGCGCCAAATGCAAGCCGGCGAGGCGCTGCTCGGGAAATTTTCCCAACCAACCTTGGGCATATGTCTTTGGACGCCGCTGCGGCCCGCTGATCTAACCAAACGCACGGATTTTCGTCGCGGGCCGGCCTTGGACGGAACCGCTTTTCCCAGCCAGGGAGCTGACGCAGCATGAGTGCCACGGCCAGCGCCGAGACCGCGCCCTCCGGCGCAGATACGTCCGAACGCAGCGTCCTCCTGTTGTGGATGATCTTCACCGGGCTGTCGGTCTTCGCCGTCGTGCTGTTGTGGCGGTATGGACTGCTCCATCTGATGGTCAGTTCCGATCGTACCTACATTTCGAGCGTCATTGCCGTCCTCTATTTCGTCACCTGCTTCCATTGCTTCTGGCGGACGCGGGCGATCGCGCGTGAAGGCGAGATCACACGCCGCTGCCGCGTCATCCTGTCGGCGCCCGGCGGGGCGAGGGGGCTTGACGACGTGCGCGCGCTGCCGGGCGGCCTGGTGCCGGATCACATCCGCAACCTGGTAAAGAAGGCGCAGGCGCAAGCCGCGGGGCGTATCGACCAGACGCTGCTGCTGCGCTCGCTCGCCGACCGGCTGCGCGGTTCCAACGGGTTTGGCGCATTCGTTTCCGACACGCTGATGAAGCTCGGGCTGCTCGGCACCATCATCGGCTTCATCATCATGCTGGCGCCGATCGCGACCCTCGACGCGGCCGACAAGGCCGCGATGAAAACATCGATGGGCCTGATGAGCGACGGCATGGCGGTGGCCATGTACACGACGCTGGCGGGCCTGATCGGCTCCATCCTCGTCCGCATTCAATATTACATGCTCGATGCCGCCACCCAGCGGGTGTTTTCCGATGCCGTCATGCTGACCGAGACGCATGTCACCCCGGTATTGGAAAGCCGTCCGGGAACGCCACCATGATGGATGACTTCGGTCTCTATCCGCGCGAGGAGCCATTCGACCCGCTCGGCGTGATGCTGTTCAAGGCGCTGCAGGTGATCGCTTTCCTGTTCTTCCTGGCGCTGCTGGCGATCTCGCCTGACGCCAAGGACGGCAAGATCGATTCCAAGGCCGAATTCCTCATCACGATGGACTGGCCGGACAATCATCCTGACGACTTCGATCTGTTCGTGCAGGACCCCATCGGCAACATCGCCTGGTACCGCCGGCGCGAGGCCGGTTTCCTCACCCTCGACCGCGACGATCGCGGCGGCGCCAACGATTTCATCATCGTCAACGGCAAGAAGATCCTGTCGCCGATCCGGGAGGAAATCGTCACGGTGCGGGGCATCGTCCCCGGCGAATACACCGTCAACGTCTCGCACTTTCAGGCCACGACCGGGCAGCCTGTCCCGGTGAGCGTGAAGGTTCAGAAGCTCAATCCGACCGCACAGGTGATTTTCGACAACAAGCTGACGCTCAACCACACCGGCGAGGAAAAGACCGCCTTGCGCTTCTGGATCGACGCCGCAGGCAAGGTGACTGACGTCCAGCAGCGGCAGAAGTCGCTGATGGAGACGTTCCGCAACGTCCGCTCCAACGGCGCGGACCTGGATCCGAAAACTGGCGTCAGGATGCCGCGCCGTGAATAGCCTGCAATCGGTCGTCCTCACACTTTCCATCAGCTACGCCCTGATCGGCGCGCTGCTGCTGATCGTTGTGGTCTATGCGCGCCTGCCATGGTCGGCCAAGGCGGTCGCCGTGGTGGTGACGAGCGCGTTCTACATTGCAAGCTTTGTCGGCGTGCGCGGATTGCTGGGCTGGGCCAGCGTCGACAGGCTGCCCGCAAGTTTCAAGCTGTTGCAGGCCCGCATCGTGGAGCCGCACTCGCTGGAGGGCGATCCGGGATCAATCTATCTGTGGGTCGAGGCGCTCGACGACGGCAATCGGCCGAGCGGCGTGCCGCGGGCGTTTCGCATTCCCTACAGCGACAGGCTTGCGGAAAAGACCGACAAGGCGGCGGGCGAGATCGCCGCCGGCCGCCCGCAGGGCGGTCGTGCCGCCGATTTTGGCGATGGCGGCGGCAACCTGCTCCAGGCCGCCCGGGAGTACATCACGCCCGGCATGATCATGGACACGTCGGGCGGCGATCCCTCGACCGGCGAGGGATTGGCTGTGGTTCCCCGCGATGGCGACGGGGTGGCGTTTACGCCGCTGCTTCCGCCGCGGATGCCCCCGAAGGACGAGCAATAAGGTTTTCCGGCGATGGGACGCCCGGCCAGCACCAACAATCACGGATTATTGACTGACAGATATTGAAATCTGTCAGCGAGACATGCTATATCCATTGCTGACGCCGGGATTAGGCGTCACCCGGCTCGTTGGTTTTGCCCGGGTACTTGCAAAGGACTACGCTATGACTGCCCATCTCATTCATCTGACCGCCCAAATCCAGCACTGGCTCAACCAGAGCGTTGCCCGTCATCTGGCCGCTCAGGCCGAGCGGCTGGAACCGGCGACGAAACATTAACCCGCCAAGGTGATTGCCTAAGGGGGATTAGATGACCACCCGTCCCATCGTTTCGCAGGTGCGCGCATGAACGAAGTCGTGGTTCTGACCCCCGAACGGATTCTGGAGGTAACCGAGGACGTTCTGCGCCGTTACGGGCTGGCCAAGGCTACCGTCGTGGATGTTGCCCGTGCGCTCGATGTCAGCCACGGCAGCGTCTACCGTCATTTCCCCAGCAAGGCTTCGCTGCGCGAGGCGGTCGCCAAGCGCTGGCTCGACCGGCTCAGCGCACCGCTGTTGAAGATCGCAGAAGCGTCCGGCCCGGCGCCAGCCCGGCTGGAGAAGTGGCTGCGCACGATGTTTTCGATCAAGCACAAGCGGCTTGGCGACGATCCCGAAATGTTTGCGACTTACCTGACGCTGGCCCGTGAGGCCTGCAAGGCCGTGAATTGCCACAAGGACTGCCTGGTCGATCAGATCGCCCAGATCCTGTCCGACGGCGTGAAGCAGGGCGCGTTCGAGGTCGCCGACGTCAAGGTTTCGGCCCGCGCCATTTTCGACGCCACCAGCCGCTTCCACCATCCCGCGCATGCCGAGGAATGGAACGAGCCGGGTGCCCCGACGCGGATCGACGCGCTGCTGGCGCTGCTGCTCAGGGGTCTGGAAGCACCGCGCAAGCGCTGACGGTCTTTTTGAAATCGCGTTTGCGAGACCCTTCTCCGTGACCGCGCCGGCAAGAACAAGCTTACAGCGCTCAAGGGAACTGAGAGCCCGTAAGCTCACGATGTTCCGTTGTCGGAGTTCGATGAGGGAAAAATCTGCAATTGCGATCTAACGGTTCGGGATAATTCGTTTCCGCGACGCTGTTAGGGGCTGCCCCGCAGCTTTCTGGCTGAATAAGATCACGCTGGCGACGCACCGCGGCCACATACTGCACAAGATCAGGTGGCGAGATTGCGAGAGATAGGTATCGTTTGGATTGGCGGATGTACCTAATCTCGACGATCCAGAAGCCCCCGGAGATGATCTCTCCGGGGGCTTCCTCGTCTTTGGCGAAACCTCTTAACGGGAATTACGCATACAATGCTACGTATCTTTGTCGCTTCTGTTGCATTGGTGGCGATCACGATGCTGCTGCTCCACGCGACACACCACGGTGCGCATGCAAACGCTCCGGCGCATTGCGGCTTTTGGACCGAAATAGAGGCAGGCTTGTCGTGTCGCTAACCTGTCGAGATCGCCCTAGGCGATGTCGTGATGGCGTTGCCTATTGTGCCGCGGAATGGTGCTGAGATTGACGAACTGATCTCAGACAAACGCGCAAACCGGCAGCCGATGTCGGTTTGTCGGGCAGAGCGGACCTCCTTTGGAGCCGCTTTCACGTCTGGAAATGGGTAAACTGGGAAATGATGTCTGGATGGCCAGTGCTCAGCTCCGGATGGCGCGGCGCTCAAATCGGATTATCGCCCGCCCGCTAGATATGATCGCCTAACGGTCTGCAGGCGCACCCGGCCTGTTGCACACCGCAAGCTGCCTGTTGTTTGATATCCATCAAGATACGCGCAAGCGCGGGCGCGATGATGGATCGGGAGGAGACGCGTGCGGCTGGCCATCTTCGCGGATATCCATGCCAACCGGCAGGCGTTCAGCGCGTGCCTCGATTTCGCGCGGGTACATCGCGCGGAGCGGATCATCTGCCTCGGCGATATCGTAGGCTATGGCGCCGATCCGGAATGGGCGGTCGATACCGTTATGGACCTCGTTGCTGACGGCGCGATCGCCGTCATGGGTAACCACGATCACGCGATCAGCACCCCATCAGAAAGCATGAACGCCGCGGCCCAGGCCGCGATCGAATGGACGCGCGGCAGGCTCAGCGTGGCGCAGCGGCGTTTTCTGGCTGAGTTGCCGCTGACAAGGCTGGACGGCGATCGCCTCTATGTGCATTCGGAAGCCTCGCACCCGGCGCGTTGGCACTATGTGAGCGACACACCGGACGCCGCGCGCAGCATTGCGGCGACCGATGCCCATGTCACTTTCTGCGGACACATCCACCGGCCGGCGCTCTATTCGATGTCATCGGCGGCGAAGATGACGAGCTTCATCCCGACCGCCGACGTGCCGGTGCAATTGCTCGGCGGCCGGCGCTGGCTCGCCGTGCTCGGCTCGGTCGGGCAACCGCGCGACGGCGACCCGGCGGCTTCGTTCGCGATGCTCGATACGACATCGCGCGAGATCACCTATTGCCGCGTGCCTTACGATGTTGAGGCGGCGGCGGATCGGATTCGCGCCAACGGCCTGCCGCATTGGCTGGCCGATCGCTTGCTCATGGGGAAGTAAGGGATGGCGAAGCCTGCAATCGCACCCGGCGCGGAACTTGACGGCTTCACCATCGGGGAGCGCGTTCATCAGGGCGGCATGGCAACGCTGTGGACGGTGACCCATCCCGGCATCACCGTGCCGCTGTTGATGAAGGTCCCGCGGGTTGCCGAGGGCGAGGATCCGGCGGCCATCGTCAGTTTCGAGATGGAGCAGATGATCCTGCCGCGGCTGGCGGGTGCGCACGTGCCGGGCTGTTTCGGCACCGGCGATTTCGACCGGCAGCCCTACGTCGTGATGGAGCGCATCCCCGGCAAGACGGTGTATAGCCGGATCGACCAGTTGCCGATCCCCTATGAAGAGGCGAGGGTGATCGGCGGACAAATCGCGACCGCGCTGGCCGACTTGCACCGGCAGAACGTCATTCATCACGACATCAAGCCGAGCAGCATCATGTTTCGTCCTTCCGGCGAATGCGTGCTGATCGATTTCGGCCTGTCGCATCACAACCAGTTGCCGGACCTGCTGCAGGAAGAATTCCGTCTGCCCTACGGCACGGCGCCCTATATGGCGCCCGAGCGCCTGCTCGGCGTCCGCGACGATCCGCGCAGCGACCTGTTTTCACTGGGTGTGCTGCTCTATTTCTTCACCACCGGCGAGCGGCCGTTCGGCGAGAGCGAAACGCTGCGCGGCATGCGGCGAAGGCTTTGGCGCGATCCCTATCCGCCGCGCAGGCTTAAGCCCGACTATCCGCCATGGCTGCAGGAAATCGTGCTGCGCTGTCTCGAGATCGAGCCGGTGTGGCGGCATCCGACGGCTTCGCAATTGGCGTTTGATCTGGCGCATCCCGACCAGGTCAAGCTGACGGCGCGCTCGGAGCGGCTGCAGCGCGATCCGCTCAGTACGGTGTGGCGCCGCCGCTTCAATCGCGAACTGAGGCAGCCGAAACCGAAATCCGATCTCGCGGTCCAGCTGGCTTCGGGGCCGATCGTGGTCGTTGCGCTCGACACGGAGGAGGGGTCGGGAACGCTCAACGAATGCCTGCGCCGGACCGCCGCACAGCTCCTCTCGACGCTACCGTCGGCGCGGCTCGCCTGCCTGAACGTGCTCAAGCTCGGCCGCGTCACCATCGACCGGACGCTCGACGAGCAGGGCAACAACAAGCATATCGACCGCATGGTCGCGCTCCGGCACTGGGCGCAGCCGCTGGAATTGGATGAAAGTCGGCTCACGGTGCATGTGCTGGAGGCGGTCGATCCCGCCGCCGCGATCCTGGAATTCACCAGGGTCAATCATGTCGATCACATCGTGATCGGCGCGCGGCAGAATTCGATGCTGCGTACGTTGCTCGGCAGCGTCTCGGCCAAGGTCGCGGCCGAGGCCGCCTGCAGCGTAACGGTGGTACGGCCACCGCGGTCGGCGGTGGTGCCGCTGCACGGGGATAGTGCGTAACAAGCGGCGTGTGCGCTTAGTCGAGAGTCTGGACGGGCGGCAGCTTGCTGGCTGAACGCGGCGGGTTCGGCACAGGATAGCTGGTGGCGCGGCCGCTCCGTTCGGCCTGACCGGCGGAACTGGGTGCGGCGCCCACGGCTTCCGCCCGGGCGCCGCGCACGCTGTCTCGCGACGCCTGTCTGCGGTGCCGCGACGACCGCGAGCCTTCCAGTCCCCACGACCGCGATATCGAAGGCCCGGCCGTATAGCCGACAAAGGCGCCGGCGACGGCCCCGACCGGGCCCAGCACGACGGCGCCGGCCACAGCGCCCAGTGCAGCGTCACCTGCGCGCTGCGCGAGCGCGGCGGAGGGGGCGAGTACCAGAAGCATTGCAGCTGTGGTGAAGGCCTTGATCATATTTCTGTCCCAACTGTGAAAGACGGGATGCTGGTCTGCCTTTATGGCGAGATGCGTGACGCTTTGTGGCCGGAGCATGGACTCTTGGGTTCCATGCTCACTGCACGCCGGGTGTGGCTTTCCTGCCGGCTCGCTACGTTTTTCGGACCGCGCGCTCCAGAATGTCGCGAACACCTGACGGGTTTCGGACGCAGCGGAACCCGTAGCGGCCGGTGTAATCCGTATCGGGAGAGCGGGTCGAGCGCCCCGACGCAAAATTCAGGTGGCCGGCGCCGCGGCCGATGTCTGCTATCTCGAATGCCGCGTCCATGTCCTTAAAGCGTGTCGCCGTCACGGTCCGCTTGCCCCAGGCCGTTCGCAGGATCAGCGCCCGCCGGTTGGTGATCACAAAAAGCGTCTGCAGGTCATGCAGCAGCATCACGAACGGGGCGGCAACCATCATGAGGCCGACCATCAAAAGCGGCGCGGTCGATTGACCGATCCAGCCCCTGGAGATCGCGATGGCCGTGAGGACCAGCCAGGGAAATCCGATCCACCAGAGAAACCGCCACATCATCATGCGGGCGACGCCGTCAGGCTGGCTCTGCCACAGCACGCGCTCGCCGGGTTGAAGTGCTTCGGTCAATAGCCGCCGTAAGCTAAAGGAAAATATCGTGGATCGGAGTTCGTCCATGCCTAGTTGGTCGTGCCGGCATCAGGAATGGTTCGCCGTGCGGGAGAGGCAATCCGCGTCAGACCGCTTCGCCGCGCGCCAGCGCCGCCGCGTGACGGATCGCTGAAATATTGGTCTTGTAGGACTCCATCGTGCCGCCCTTGAACACCGCGGAGCCCGCGACCAGCGCATTCGCGCCGACGGCGGCCAACTGTCCGGCGACGTCAGGGGCCACGCCGCCGTCAACCTCGATGTCGATCGGACGGCCCGCCGTCATCGCCCTGATGTCGCTGACCTTGCCGAGCGCGGACTTGATGAAGGCCTGGCCGCCGAAGCCGGGATTGACCGACATGACCAGCACCAGGTCGATCAGGTCGATGACATATTCAATCGCGCTCACCGGCGTGCCCGGGTTGAGCGAGACGCCGGCTTTCTTGCCGAGCGCGCGGATCGCCTGCAGCGAGCGGTGCAGATGCGGACCGGCCTCGGCATGGACGGTGATGTGATCGCAGCCGGCTTTTGCAAACGCCTCAAGATAAGAGTCGCAAGGCGAGATCATCAGATGCGCGTCAAAGATCTTCTTGGTGTGCGGACGCATCGCCTTGATCACATCAGGCCCGTAGGAGATGTTGGGCACGAAATGCCCGTCCATCACGTCGAGATGGATCCAGTCGGCGCCGGCCGCGTCCACGGCGCGGACTTCTTCGCCCAGCTTGGCGAAATCCGCCGCCAGGATCGACGGCGCGATGACCAGGGGACGCGACGCAAATTGCTGAGACATGTGCGCTTTCCCAAAACTCTTCGAGGGGCGGGACGGCTCCGCGTAACATGCAGGGCGGCCGGGGGCAATGCGACCGCCGAGCCGTGCTGTGGGCAGGAAAAATCTGCCGGAGCGGGCATCTATTGCCGGGCTTCGCGGCTCGGAACGGATAGAGGAAAGCCTGGTTTTACTGGGTTTTTCATCATGGCACGGCGCTTGCTGAGGAACATGCACGAGCTATCGGCCGCGACCGGCGCGGCGTTGTTGGAGTCTAGCCATGTTCCTTGCTTTGGGCGCTGCGTCGTCGGCGATCGATGCCCTCAAGGCGCTGACGTCGTCGAAGTCGTCGTCCGCGCAATCCACCGGCCGCAGCCAGGACGCCAAGAGCCCGTTCGATCTCATGTCCTCGGGTTCGTCGGCTTCGGTCGGCGCGGGCTCGGGTTCCGGATCCGGCGGTGGCGGTTCGCAGATATCGCCGGCGACCATGAGCGCGCTGCTCGACGCACAGAGCCAGTTCTCGGCAGGGTCGACGACCACGGCATCCAAGAGCCGCTCCAGCGCGCTGAAGGACCTGTTCGCGCAGATCGACGGCGACGGGGACGGCAAGATCACCAAATCGGAATTCGAAGAGGCGCTCGGCGCCGGCGGCACCAACCTCGCGCAGGCCGACAGCGTGTTCGGCAAGCTCGACAAGGACGGCGACGGCTCGGTCAGCCTCAAGGAATTGGCGTCGGCGCTGAAGGGCGGCAAAAAACCTCACCATGCCGCCAGCGAGTCCGATGGATCGAATTCCGATCCGTTCGCGCAGGCCCTGCAGGGTGCTTCCACCACCTCCGTCACCAACAGCGATGGTTCAGTGACGACGTCGCTCACTTATGCGGACGGATCCAAGGTAACGATGACGTCGGCCGCGGGCAAAAGCTCATCCGCATCAGCGACATCGTCCTACAATTTCATCGAG
Source organism: Bradyrhizobium sp. SRL28 (assembly GCF_018596315.1). Taxonomy (GTDB): domain Bacteria; phylum Pseudomonadota; class Alphaproteobacteria; order Rhizobiales; family Xanthobacteraceae; genus Bradyrhizobium. The sequence goes on from NZ_JAHEAG010000005.1 coordinate 175,349, forward strand.
CAGATGATCCAGCGTCAGGCCCAGGCAATTTCATCGGGCGCGACCGCATCGCTCTCGGTCAGCGCCTGAGCACGAGACCCGGCGATGATCCTTCGGAATGCGACCTAACCGAAGCGATCGCTCCACGCCGGTAGCGCACCCAGAAAGGGTAGCGCGGTCGCACTGTGAACGCCGCGCGCGATCGCGCGCGCAACCGTGTTGGCGGCGACCATCCCAAGTTCGGTGAGGCCGAACCGCGGATCGATCGGCTTCTTGCCGGTCGCGGCGGCATACACCACGTCGCCATCCGTTGGGGCATGGACGGGGTAGATGGCGCGGGCCATTCCGGTTTGCGCGATCATCGCGAGCCGTTTGGCCTGCGATTTCGTCAGCACGGCATCCGTGACCACGACCACCAGCGTGGTGTTTTCCGAAGGCGTCGCTTCCGGACCGCCCTTGAGCCGCGCCCTGAGCATATCCTTTGTGAATGAAGGCGGCAGTCCGCGCCCGCCGAACTCGTTGTCCATTTCGAACGGCGCCGCCCAGAACCATGGCCCGTCGCCGACGGTCACGCTGCCGACGGCATTGACCACCGCGAGCGCTCCGACCATGACGCCGCCTTCGGTTTGAGCGGAAGCGGAACCGAGCCCGCCCTTGAAAATGGCGGTCGTCGCGCCGAGGCCGGCGCCGACGCTGCCCAGTGCGAAATCGTCGCTCGCCGCACACGCTGCGGCGTAGGCGAGATCGCGATAGGGCGGGAAGCGCCCCCATGCCTTGTTGCCGCCGTTGAGCAGATCGAAACAGATCGCGCCCGGAACGATCGGAATAACCGCCTCGCGGATTCTTAAGCCGCGGCCCTGTTCGGCAAGCCAGGCCTGTACGCCGCCCGCGGCGTCCAGCCCGAGTGCCGAGCCGCCGGATAGCGCGATGGCGTCGATCTCCTGGACGGTGCTTTCGGGTTTGAGGAGGCCATCCTCGCGGGTACCGGGCCCGCCGCCGCGCACGTCGATCGAAGCGACCGCAGGGGAATCGAAAATGACCGCGGTGACGCCGGAGGCGATGGCCGCGTCGTGGGCGTGGCCGACGCGAACGCCGGATATGTCGGTGAGGAGATTTTTCAAAGAGACGGTCCGTGGGGCGCTCGATGCTTCATGGGGACACACCAGTCGCGAATAACGTCTCGGCTGTCCAGCACCATTCTGATCGGTTCGGTCACCTCCCCAGGTTGCATTGACAATAATAATATTCAAACATATGATGATCAAAATTATGACTATATAGGGTGAGCGGCTCCGATGTCTGACACGGCTTCCGATCGCGATCCGCAACCGTTCCCGCATCATATCGGCAGTGACGGCGTTCCGGTCCGCTGGGCCGTGGCGCCACTCACCCGAAGCCTTCAACAGATCTGCACGTCGATCGTCGCTGAAGCGCTGGCCGGGGCCGAATTGGTTCAGCTGGAATATGCCCTGATGGTCTTCGTGAATGATGCGCCCGGCATCAGCCAGCAAACGCTGTCCGAGGCGATGGGGGTCGATCGCAACAATATCGGCCTGATTGCCGAGAAACTCGAAGCGAGAGGTCTGCTCAGACGATCGGTCAATGGGGACGATCGCCGCGCGCGTCAAGTCTATCTGACCCGAAAGGGAGCTCGCCTGTGGCGGCAATGCCGGCCCGAAATCTTTGCCGCCAACGAACGCATTCTGGCGCCGCTGAATGCGTCCGAAAAAAAGCTCTTCATCGATATGCTGGTGCGTCTGGTGGAAGGAAACCGGGTCCACGTCCGACCCGGTGCCGGACGACGCAAGCGAACCTCAAGCAAGTCCACCTAGCACGAGGGGTAAGCCATGCATGTATTCCGGTGTTTCGTATTTGCTTTCATTGCCGTTGCGGCAATCTGGTCCCCGATAGCAGCGCGCTCGGAAGCATGGCCGCAGCGGGCGGTCAAGATCACCGTGCCGCTCTCGGCAGGCAGCGGCGTCGATCTGGCCGCGCGGCTGTTCGCCGAACGGCTGTCGCAGCGATGGCGACAAGGGGTGGTCGTTGAGAACCGCCCGGGAGTGGATGGCCTCGCCGGTGTGGCGAGCTTCGTCAGCGCGCGCGACGACCACGAGCTTCTGTTTTCCTTTGCCGGTCCGATCTCGATCAATCCACTGATCTACGACAAGCTGCCATACGATCCCGATCGCGATCTGGTTCCGATCGCCTCGGCCATCGAAAATTTCTTCTGCATCGCAGTTTCCAGCTCGATGGGCGTCGACTCCATAGGCTCGTTTCTCGAGGCGGTACGAAACAACCCGGGCAAGTTCAACTGGGCCGCGACGGCAGGATTGCCCCAGTATATCTTTGAGGCGCTGCAAAAGTCCGCCGGTCTGCAGCTTGTACAGGTGCCGTATCGGGATTTTGCACCTGCGCTCCAGGATTTCGCCGAGGGGCGGATCCAGGTCGTGGTTACCGGGCCGGCACCGTTGCTCCCACACGTCAAAGCGGGCAGGGCAAAACTTCTCATGGTTTCGAACCGGCAGCGCTCCCCGTTGGCTCCGGAGGTGCCGACCGCCGGAGAGGCCGGCTATCCCGAGTTGACCTTCGAAGGTGTAGTCGGATTTTACGGACGGCGGGATATGCCGGCATCCCTTCGCGATCAGATTTCAGAGGATGTCAGGGCGGCAGGCGCAGATCCCGCCGTCATCTCACGGCTGCGCGACATCGGGATCGCCATCCGGACCGGCACGCCTGCGGAACTTTCGTCAGCCGTTGCCGAACAAGCCAAAAAGGTCCGCGAGATCGTCGCGGGGATGAAGCGGTAACGAAAGGGCGTGCACCATGGAAGCGACCAGCGCTGCCCCGGATCGTCTGGTGAGATTGGGCGTGGCCTTCAGGGAGTCCAAGACGCTGCTGAGCGCCGTCGAACTTGGCGTCTTTACGTTGCTGGCCCGGCAACCGCTTGAGCTGGCTCCTCTCGCCGAAAAATCGGGCGTCCACGCGCGCGGGGCGAGGGACTTCTTCGATGCCCTGGTCGCACTTGGTTTGCTCGAACGGGATGAATCCGGCCGCTACAGTAACGCGCCCGACGCGAACCAGTATCTCGACCGCAACAAGTCTTCCTATATCGGTGGCGAGCTCGAATTGGCGAACGCGCGGCAATTTGGCCCCTGGAGCATGTTCACGGACGCGTTGCGCACCGGCGAGCCACAAAGCGGCGCGCGCGGCACCGAGAATTACCGGGCCTATTACGCTGATCCCGCCATTCTGGAAAACGTTGCCCGCGGCATGACCGGTGGATCACTGCGCGCCGCGCAGGCTATCGCGGCGCACTTCCCGTGGCAGGAGTTTCGTACGCTGATCGACATCGGCACCGCGCAGGGATGCTTGCCGGTCCAGGTTGCGTCGGCTCATCCACACCTCACCGGCGGCGGTTTCGATCTTCCCGCGCTGAAGCCGCTGTTCGAAGCTTACGCCGAGCAACATGGCGTGGCGGGCCGCTTGCGCTTCCATGCCGGAGATTTCTTCAACGATCCATTGCCCACAGCCGACGTTCTGGTGATGGGCCGCGTGCTCCATAATTGGGATCTCGCCACCAAGATGCTGCTGCTCAAGAAAGCATTCGACGCGCTTCTAGGCGGCGGCGTCCTAATCGTCTACGAACGCTTTATCGACGACGGCCGGCGATTCAGTACGGCGGGCCTGCTGGCCAGCCTGAACATGCTGGTCCTCACGGCCGGCGGCTTTGATTGCAGTGCCGCAGACTGCAAGGGCTGGATGGCCGAAACCGGATTTCGGGATCTTCAGATGTCGCCGCTCGCCGGTGACATTGGAATGATTACCGGACGGAAGTGAGCGGGCGCAGTCCGGTTCGTTGCAGTTTGCCTAACTGGCAAGCGCGAGCCGGAGCATCCTGGCAAGTTCGGACTTGCGATAGGGCTTTGCCAGCAGCAGCACGCCGGAATCCAGGCGGCCATGATGGACGATCGCGTTCTCGGTATACCCTGACGTGAACAGGGTCTTGAGGCCCGGCCGCCGCTTCAGCGCTTCGTCGACGAGCTGGCGGCCGTTCATGGTGCCAGGCATGATCACGTCGGTGAAAAGCAGGTCGATGGCGGGGACATCGTCGATGAACCGCAAGGCGTCGGAAGCGTTGGCCGCCTCCAGCGTGGTGTAGCCCAGGCTCCCGATCTGGGTCATCACATAGCGCCGCACCAACGTATCGTCCTCGACGATGAGGACCGTTTCGTTGCCGCCCTCGATGTCAGCCGAGACCAGCGCTTCCGCCGCGGTCTGCTGCAATCCGGTCGCCCGCGGCAGGTAGATCTTGACGGAGGTGCCGTGGCCTTCCTCGCTGTAGATCTTGATATGACCGCCCGACTGCTTGACGAAACCGAACACCATGCTCAGGCCAAGGCCGGTGCCTTTGCCGACCTCCTTGGTCGTAAAGAAGGGTTCGAAAACCCGTTCAAGCAGTGCGGGTGGAATTCCGGAGCCGGTGTCGCCGACCGCGATCATCACGTAGTTGCCGGGCGCGACCTCGCTCTGCAAGCTCGCGTAATTTTCGTCAAGAAAGACGTTGCTGGTCTCGATCGCGAGTTTGCCGCCATTGGGCATGGCATCGCGCGCATTTATTGCCAGATTGAGAACGGCGGTCGCGAGCTGATTGGGATCGGCCAGCGCGGTCCACGCATCCTCGGCCAATAGCGGCGTGATTTCGATGTGTTCGCCGAGGGTAGGGTGCAGCAGCTTCGCCGCCTCCAGCACCAGCGCATTGACGTCGAGTTCAACAGGCTGCAGCGGTTGCTTGCGGGCAAAGGCCAGCAGATGCTTGGTCAGGTTGGCCCCGCGTTCGGCGGCTTCGTCGATCAGCTTGGCGACGGCGGCGAGTTGGGGCTGATCAGCGACGGCTTCCTCCAGAATGCCGATGGTGCCGGTGATCACGGTCAGGATGTTGTTGAAGTCATGCGCGACGCCGCCCGTGAGCTGGCCGACCGCATCCATCTTCTGCGCATGGCGCAACTGGGCTTCCGCGGCCTGCTTTTCGGTCAGGTCGCGGCCGATGAAGAAGTGGCGGCGGACCGGCTCCGACCACGTCCCGGTCCAGTTCAGCGCGACTGCGTTGCCTTCCTTGTTGACATAGCGCGTCTCGAAATTGCGCTTGCTTTGTCCTCGTCGCGCCGCCCGCATCTCCCTGCGGGTGTGTTCGAGATCGTCGGGGTGGATGAATTCGATCGCGCTATGTCCGATCATGTCGGAGGGCTGATAGCCGAGGATCGCAGTGACGCTCGGGCTGACCTGGATGAAATTCCCCGCGGTGTCGGTCACGAGGATGAGGTCGTTCGAGGAATCGAATATGCGCTGCCGCTCCTCGATTTCTTGGCTGAGCGCCTGCTGCGTCCGCTTGCTTTCGGTGATGTCGCGCGCGGCTTTGGAAATGCCGACGATCTCGCCGGAGACCGAGCGGATCGGGGAGATGCTCAGCGAAACATCGACGGTGCTGCCATCCTTGCGTACGCGGGAAGTCTCGTAATGTGCAATCGTCTCGCGTCGGCTGATCCGTTCGACGATACTGCGTACCTCCCCGCGCCGGTCCGGCGAGACGATGATGTTGACATTCTTGCCCAACGCTTCGGCCGCTGTGAAGCCGAACAGGCGTTCGGCGGCTCCGTTCCAGCCGGTGATGGTGCCGTCCAGCAATATGGTGATGATGGCGTCGCTGGACGATTCCACGACGGCGCTGAAGAGGCCATCACGTTCGGTGCGAAGGTCCCTTTCCGAGGCGGCTTGCAGACGCAACGATCCGAGCAGGCGGGCCAGCTTGGCCTGCAGGCCCACGTTGTGGACGAGCAGGACGGCGAGCACGAAGCTCGCGGCACAAAGGCCGTAGATGCGGCCGAGATAGAAGCCGACGTCAAACCGCGCCACGTTCAGGATCGCCGACAAGGCGATGTCGAACAACCAGGCGCTCATCACGACCATCAGCCAGATGTCGAGGACGAAATGCGGCCGGCAAAGCCACAGCACCACCAGCGCAGCGAGGCTGAGGCACCATACGGTAGAGACCACGGCGAGCATGACGGGCGTGTAATGGCCGTCGCTCAGAAGGATCGGTAGACGGTCGTGTTGGGCGGTTACGAGCCAGGTGAACGCGGCCATCGCGACACTGACCGCAACGATGCTCGCAACGACTGCCACGCCGGTCGAGCCCCGGATCTTCCGGTCGTCGTCGCTTGCTTTCAGCAACGCATAGCCGAGTACCAGCAGCGGAAAGCCGCCGTGCCAGACCATGTAGAGCCAAACGGTGGTCTGCGATCCTGCGCCGAGCAGCCCGCCTGGCGCGAACAGGCCAGGAAAAGTGAGGGCATGGACGACGGCCGCCATGGCCGTGAACAAATAACCGCTCGTCAGCAGCAGCAGCGCCCGCGAGCGCAAGATTGCGAACTGTGAAAACAACAGGACGGCGGTTATCAGATCGTTGATGGCCAGCGCGGATTGATAGCTCGCAACGAATGCCGGGACCGGAGTGAGCGGTACGCCGGCAAATGGCACGGCGCAGGCGAACAGCACCGCCGAGACGCTGACCACGGCGAGCGCGGATTTGCGATCGCCGCGGGTCGCCGGCATTGTCGAAAGAAAGATGTTGCGCTCGTCACCCATTGTCGTCTCCGGCAAGCTGGCAGCGAACGCGCCATGGCAATAGCTTCAAACGCGCGAAAATAACGCATCCGACGCGGCCAGACATCCAGCCGAACGTTGGACGCCATTGAAATTCCAGCCCCGAGGTTACGCTAGCGGCAGCTCGACGGGAATCAACTCAAGTTTAGATATTACCTGACGATACTGGAGAGGAACGGAATTAAGCGGGTAACCGCCTCTTTACCACTGCCTGAATAATGCCCGCGGAACCGCTGAAACGCGCGAATTTCATCATAAGCTGCTCGCACGACCGATCCGGGAGACTTCGATGCCCCGCGTGCTTGTTGTTGACGATCAGGCCGATGTTCGTACGATGATTTCCATCGTGCTGCGCGTCCAGCAGTTCGAAATCGTCGAGGCAGAAAGCGCCGCATCCGCATTGAAGCTGTTCGAGGAAACAAGCTTCGATCTTGCGATCGTCGATATCTTTTTGCAGGGCACCAACGGCTCCGATCTGATCACAGCGTTGCGTGGGCGCGTGCCTGGTCTGCCTGTCGTCGCGATTTCCGGAATGACCGCGCTGGACTTTTTGTCCGAAACGCCTGAGCTCTCCGATGTCGTCTGTCTGCAGAAGCCATTTCGCCCGCTGGATTTGATGCGCGCGATCGAAGCGGCGCAGGCATCGCTCCGGCAATCGGCCGGTGCCGTCGTAGCGGCGGCGCGATAGGTCGTCTTTCCATTGCTGATCCGTCAAGCGCCCAGTTTCCGCTCGGCGCGTCGCAAGCCGTTGCCGTCGACGGCGATCTCGCGGAGCGGGACCGGATCAGCGGCAAGCGTCCGTTGCGGCAGGGGGACCGAAAGGCAGCAAACGAGGCCTTCCGGGCGCCAATCGAATTCCGCTTGGCCCCCGAGCTGCGACTCGATGCTGGCGATCACGCTGCGCGTTCCGAACCCCCGCGATACCGGCTTCTCGACCGGCGGCCCGCCGGTCTCCACCCATATGATCTTGAGAAGGCCCGCCTGATCTTCCCAGTTCACCGACAGCCGGCCCAATAGTGTCGACAGGGCGCCGTACTTTGCCGAATTGGTGACGAGTTCGTGCAGCGCCAGCGCGACGGTCTGGGCCGTCGCCGGCTCGAGCTGGATCTCCGGTCCGCGCAACGCGATCTGTTCGCCGGTAGAATAGGGCGCCAGCTCCTCGTCGATCAGCTTCCCTATTTCGGCGCCTTGCCAGCTGGACAGCGAAAGCACGGTGTGCACCCGCGCCAGCGCATTGATCCGTCCTTCGACCGAACGGATGTAGGTCTTCACGTTCTCGCCGCGCGTCAGGCGGACGATGGATTGCGCCAGCGCCAGCGCGTTCTTGGCGCGGTGATCGACCTCCCGCGCCAGCAGATTTTGCCGCTCCTCGGCCTGCTTGCGCTCGGTGATATCGACGGTGACGCCGCTGACGCGGATGACACGGCCGCCCTTGTCGGTGCTTGCCGCCGCCGTTCCCGCGCACCAGCGCATCTCGCCATTCGGCCGGATGATGCGGAATTCCGCTTCGTATGATTTCGTGCCTCGGGCGAAGCTCGCCCACGCCTCATGCAATTCATGCACGTCGTCGGGGTGAAACAGCGCCTGGATATTGGCCGGCGTCAGTTCGAAGTTGCCGGGATCGATGCCGAGGATCTGATACTGGCCGTCGTCCCACATCCAGTCGCCATTGACCCAATCCCAGTCCCAGGATCCCATCTTGCCGGCCGCGATCGCAAGGCTGCGGCGCTGTTCGCTTTCGAGCAGTCTTGCGTGCGATTCCTCCAGTTCGGCGGTGCGGGCGCGAACGCGATCTTCGAGCTCGACGTTGAGGCGCTCGAGTTGGCGCGTCTTGCGATAGAGTTCCGCAAACACCTTGATCTTGGCGCGCAACACCTCCGGCACGACGGGCACCGGAACATAGTCGACTGCACCCATTTCGTAGCCGCGCAGCCGGTCGATGTCGCTGACCTGTATGGCGGAGATGAATATCATCGCCGTCTTCTGGAATCGGGGATGTTCGCGGATCATCGCGGCCAGTTCGAAACCGTCCAGTTCCGGCATGCAGACGTCGACCAGGATGATGGCGACATCGTTCTTGAGCAGGAACTCAAGCGCTTCGCGCCCGGACGAAGCCTTCACTAGGTTCTCGCCGAGTTCCTTCAGGATGACTTCATAGGCGAGCAGCTTCGCCGGCTGATCGTCAACCAGAAGAATGTTTACCTTGTCTTGGTCCATCATCTACTTACGCCGATCAGCGGTGTAACCACATTCGTATTGCGAGCAGCAACTGCTCGGTATTGACGGGTTTGGCGAGATAGTCCGAAGCGCCGGCTTCGAGGCATTTCTCGCGGTCACCCTTCATCGCCTTGGCGGTCAGCGCGATAATCGGAAGGCGGCCAAAGGACGGGTTTTGCCTGATAACGCCAATGGTCTGATATCCGTCCATCTGCGGCATCATGATATCCATCAGCACGATTGCGATATTGGGGGTGGACTCGACCAGCGCGATGGCCTCATGGCCTGTCGTCGCAGTCAGCACCTTCATTCCGCGCCGTTCTAATACGCTCGACAGCGCAAAGATGTTCCGGGCGTCATCGTCCACCAGAAGCGCGGTTTTGCCAACCAGATCCTCATCGGAGCTATTGAGCTTTTCGAGCATTCTCTGCTTCTCGACCGGCAATTCCGTGATCACACGGTGCAAAAACAGCGACGTTTCGTCGAGCAGGCGTTCGGGCGACTCGACGCCTTTCACCACGATGCTCCGCGCCATGGTGTGAAGTTCCGCATCTTCCTCGGCTGAAAGTTCCCGCCCCGTAAACACCACGACCGGCACGTTCGATAACGTCTCGTCCTTGCGGAGCCGGTCGAGCACCTCGAAGCCGCTCATGTCAGGCAGCCGCAGATCCAGCACGACGCAGTCGCACGGCTGGTTCCGCAGCGTCGACAACGCATCGGCGCCGGTGTCGGCGGTGAGGATCTCGATGTCGTCGTGGCCGAGCAATTCGGTGATGCTCATCTGTTCGGCGGCATTGTCCTCCACGATCAGCAGGCGCTTGCGTCGCGGCTTGGCGTATTCCTTGATCTGCGACAGTGCCGCGCTGACGCCTTCGGTCGTCGTCGGCTTGTTGACGAAGGAAAACGCACCGCGCGCCAGCGCATGCTGACGGTCTTCGTCGAGCGTGATGATCTGCACCGGAATGTGCCGCGTCAACGGATTGTGCTTGAGCTGGCTCAGCACGGTCCAGCCCAGCATGTCCGGCAGGAACACGTCGAGCGAAACCGCGGTCGGCTGGAATTGCTTGGCGAGTTCGATCGCTTCGGCGCCACGGTTGGCGACCAGCACCTTGAAACCCTTGTCGTGCGCCAGATCGATCAGCACCCGCGCATAATGCGGATCGTCCTCGACAATCAGGAGGATGGTGCCTCCCGGCTCGAGGTTGAGGCGGTCATCCGGCAACTGCTCGATGACCCGCTCCTGCGTCGCTGCGACCTGCAGCGCCGGCGTGAACGGCGACGCGCCAGGAACCCGTGGCGCAACCGTCGGACCGGAATATTTCAGCGGCAGATAAAGCACGAAGGTGCTGCCCTTGCCGGGCGCGCTGCGCAGATGAATTTCGCCGCCCAGCAGGCCCGCGAGTTCGCGGCTGATGGCAAGGCCGAGGCCGGTGCCGCCGTATTTCCGGCTGGTGCCGGCGTCGGCCTGCTGGAACGCCTCGAAGATTAGCTTCTGTTTCTCTGCCGGAATTCCGATACCGGTGTCGGTCACCTCGAAGGCGACGACGGCGGGCGCGTGATTGAGGATCGGGTGCTCGGCGCTCCAGCCGCCGACGGCGGCCGACACGTTCAGCTTCACGCCGCCCTCGGCGGTGAACTTGAACGCGTTCGACAGCAGGTTTTTCAGGACCTGCTGCAGGCGCTTGGAGTCGGTCACCATGCTGCGGGCGAGGTTTTCGTCGACATCGATGTTGAACGACAGATGGCGGTTGTCGGCTTCGTGCCTGAACGGCCGCCCGACGGTCTCCAGGAGGCTCGAGGTCAGGATCTCCTCAGCATCGACGGTGACAGTGCCGGATTCGATCTTCGACAGGTCGAGAATGTCGCTGATCAGGTTGAGCAGGTCGGTGCCGGCGCCGTGGATCGTGCGGGCGAATTCGACCTGTTTTGCCGACAAATTGCCTTCCGGATTTTCGGTGAGCTGCTGGCCGAGGATCAGGATGCTGTTGAGCGGCGTGCGCAGCTCATGCGACATGTTGGCGAGGAATTCGGACTTGTACTTCGAGGTCAGCGAAAGCTCGGTCGCCTTTTCTTCGAGCGCGCGGCGTGCCTGTTCGATTTCCTGGTTCTTTCTTTCCACCTCGACGTTGCGCTCCGCAAGCTGCTGGGCCTTCTGTTCGAGCTGTTCGTTGGTCTGCTGCAGTTCCTTCTGCTGCGTCTGCAGTTCGCCGGCGAGCTGTTGGGACTGCTTCAACAGGCCCTCGGTCTGCATCGTGGCCTCGATCGAGTTGAGAACGATGCCGATAGAGTCGGTGAGCTGTTCGAGGAAGGTCATTTGCGAGGTCGTGAACGAACTGATCGAAGACAGTTCGATCACCGCCTTGACCTGGTTTTCGAACAACACCGGAAGCACGACGAGATTCTTCGGAATGACGCGCAGCAGCGCCGAATTGATCGGCGCCGTGTCGGTCGGAATGTCCGACACCAGCCGCTGACGCTTGTCCATCGCGCATTGGCCGATCAATCCTTCGCCGAACTGCACGACTTGCGGATTCGGATTGGCGCCATCGCCGGCATAGGAAGAGAGCAGGCGCAACTGCGGGCTGTCGGCACTCTCGGTCTGATAGATCACGCCCATATGCGCGTTGATCAGCGGCGCCAGTTCGGTCAGCAGCAGCCGGCCGACCGTGGTCAGGTCGCGCTGACCCTGCAGCATGTTGGTGAATTTGGCGAGGTTGGTCTTCAGCCAGTCCTGTTCGGTATTCACCTGCGTGGTGAGGCGGAGGTTGCCGATCATCGTATTGATGTTGTCTTTGAGTTCGGCGACTTCGCCGCGGGCGTCGACCTGGATCGAGCGGGTCAGGTCGCCCTTGGTCACGGCGGTCGCCACCTCGGCGATCGCGCGCACCTGCGAGGTCAGGTTGGCGGCGAGCAGGTTGACGTTGCCGGTAAGGTCCTTCCAGGTGCCGGCGGCGCCGGGCACGTTGGCCTGGCCGCCGAGGCGTCCTTCGACGCCGACTTCGCGCGCCACGCTGGTGACCTGATCGGCGAAGGTCGCGAGCGTCTCGGTCATGTTGTTGATGGTGTCGGCAAGCGCGGCGACTTCGCCCTTCGATTTCACGGTCAGGTTCTGCTTCAGGTCGCCGTCGGCGACCGCCGTCACGACCTTGACGATGCCGCGCACCTGTTCGGTCAGATTGGCGGCCATGAAGTTGACGGTGTCGGTGAGGTCCTTCCAGGTGCCGGCGACGCCGGGGACCTGCGCCTGACCGCCGAGCTTGCCCTCGGTGCCGACCTCGCGCGCCACGCGCGTCACTTCGCCGGCAAAGGCATTGAGCTGATCGACCATCGTGTTGATGGTGTTCTTCAGTTCGAGAATTTCGCCCTTCACGTCCACCGTGATCTTGCGTGACAGGTCGCCGCGCGCCACGGCCGTGGTGACTTCGGCGATGTTGCGGACCTGCGTGGTGAGGTTGGCCGCCAGCAGGTTGACGTTGTCGGTCAGATCCTTCCAGGTGCCGCCGACCCCGGGCACCACGGCCTGGCCGCCCAGCCGCCCCTCGGTGCCGACCTCGCGCGCGACGCGCGTCACTTCGGCGGCAAACGAACGTAGCTGCTCGACCATCGTATTGAGGGTGTCTTTCAGCAGCAGGATCTCGCCGCGGACGTCGACCGTGATCTTCTTCGACAGGTCGCCGCCGGCAATCGCAGTGGCGACTTCGGCGATGTTGCGGACCTGCGCGGTCAGGTTTGAGGCCATGAAGTTGACGTTGTCGGTGAGGTCCTTCCAGGTGCCGGCGACTTCAGGCACCTGGGCCTGGCCGCCGAGCTTGCCTTCGGTGCCGACCTCGCGTGCCACGCGGGTCACTTCCGAAGCGAAGGCGTTGAGCTGGTCCACCATCGTGTTGACGGTGTTCTTCAGCTCGAGAATTTCGCCCTTCACGTCGACCGTGATCTTCTTCGACAGGTCGCCCTTCGCCACCGCCGTGGTGACTTCGGCGATGTTGCGGACCTGGCCGGTCAAATTGCCGGCCATCGAGTTGACGTTGTCGGTGAGGTCCTTCCAGGTGCCAGCGACACCGGGCACATTGGCCTGGCCGCCGAGCCGCCCCTCGGTGCCGACCTCGCGCGCAACGCGGGTCACTTCGCCCGCAAAGCGGTTGAGCTGGTCGACCATCGTGTTGAGCGTTTCCTTGAGCTGCAGGATCTCGCCGCGCACGTCGACCGTGATCTTGCGCGACAGGTCGCCGCCCGCGATCGCGGTCGCCACCTCAGCGATGTTGCGGACCTGCGCCGTCAAATTGCCGGCCATCGAGTTCACGCTGTCGGTGAGGTCTTTCCAGGTGCCGGCGACGCCGGTTACCTGGGCCTGGCCGCCGAGCTTGCCGTCGGTGCCGACTTCGCGCGCCACGCGCGTGACCTCGCCGGCGAAGGCGTTGAGCTGGTCGACCATCGTGTTCAGCGTTTCCTTCAATTGAAGGATTTCACCCGACACGTTGACCGTGATCTTCTTCGACAGGTCGCCCTTCGCCACCGCGGTCGCGACTTCGGCGATGTTGCGGACCTGGCCGGTTAGGTTGCCGGCCATCGAATTGACGTTGTCGGTAAGGTCCTTCCAGGTGCCGGCGACGCCGCGCACGTTGGCCTGGCCGCCGAGCTTGCCTTCGGTGCCGACTTCGCGCGCGACGCGCGTCACTTCGCCGGCGAACGCGTTGAGCTGGTCCACCATCGTATTGATGGTGTCCTTCAGCTCGAGAATTTCGCCGCGTACGTCCACCGTGATCTTCTTGGACAGGTCGCCGTTGGCGACCGCCGTCGTCACCTCGGCGATATTTCGAACCTGCGCGGTCAGGTTGGAAGCCATCGAGTTGACGCTCTCGGTCAGGTCCTTCCAGGTGCCGGCGACGCCGAGCACGTTGGCCTGGCCGCCGAGCCGTCCGTCGGTTCCGACTTCGCGCGCGACGCGGGTGACTTCGCCCGCGAAGGCGTTGAGCTGGTCGACCATTGTATTGAGCGTTTCCTTCAATTGCAGGATTTCGCCCGAGACGTTGACGGTGATCTTCTTGGAGAGGTCGCCGCCCGCAATCGCGGTCGCGACGTCGGCGATGTTGCGGACCTGCGCCGTCAGGTTGGAGGCCATGAAGTTGACGTTGTCGGTGAGGTCCTTCCAGGTGCCGGCGACGCCGGGGACCTGGGCCTGACCGCCGAGCTTGCCTTCGGTGCCGACCTCGCGGGCGACGCGGGTCACTTCTGACGCGAACGAGTTGAGCTGGTCGACCATCGTGTTGATGGTGTCTTTCAGCTCCAGGATTTCGCCGCGGACGTCCACCGTGATCTTGCGCGAGAGGTCGCCGCGGGCGACCGCGGTGGTGACGTTGGCGATGTTGCGGACCTGGGCGGTGAGGTTGCCGCACATCGCGTTGACGGAGTCGGTCAGATCCTTCCAGGTGCCGGCGACGCCGGGGACGATGGCCTGGCCGCCGAGCTTGCCGTCGGTGCCGACTTCGCGGGCGACGCGCGTCACTTCCGAGGCGAAGGACCGGAGCTGGTCCACCATCGTGTTGATGGCTTCCTTGAGCTGCAGGATCTCGCCGCGGACGTCCACCGTGATCTTCTTCGACAGGTCGCCATTCGCCACCGCGATGGTGACCTCGGCGATGTTGCGGACCTGGCCGGTGAGGTTGTTGGCCATCGAGTTGACGCTCTCGGTCAGGTCTTTCCAGACGCCCGTCACTTCCGGAACCTGCGCCTGGCCGCCGAGCTTGCCTTCGGTGCCGACCTCGCGCGCCACGCGCGTCACTTCCGAGGTGAACACGGAAAGCTGCTTGATCATCGTGTTGACGATGTTGGCCGATTGTAAAAATTCGCCGCCCAGGGGGCGGCCGTCGATATCAAGCTGCACGGTCTGCAGTAGATTGCCTTGGGCCACGGCGGCGACCGCGCGCGTGACTTCGCGGGTCGGCCACAGCAGGTCGTCGATCAGCGTGTTGACGGAGCCTTCCATGTCCGCCCACGATCCGCTCGACAGGTCGAACTTGACGCGCTGCCGCGTCTTGCCTTCGCGCCCGACGACCTGGCCGACGTGCTCCAGTTGCTGCGCCATTCGCTGGTTGGCGGCGACGATTTCGTTGAAGGTATCGGCGATCTTGCCCTCGATGCCGATGTGATCGCCGGTCATCCGTACCGAGAAATCGCCCGCCCGCATCGCCTGCAAGGCATGCAGCAGGTCCTGCATCGGATCGGACGCGCCGTTGGCGTTGGGTGGTGTCGGTTTTGTGACCCGGCGAGCGGAGGGTGATGCTCCAGGGGACAGGTCACTCATGGTGTTTCCTCGGCCAGTTCGCGCAAATCACTTCGGCTGAAATGCGATTTCACAGATAGAACCGCTGCCCCATCGGCATATTAAGCCGGACTAACGGTTAAAGTCGTGAAATCAATGACATGGAACTCAGCCCAATTGCTCAATTCGGCGGGAACCCAATAGTTCCAATGGCCCCCAAATTATATGGAACCCAAAAAAACGCCCCGGCAAGCCGGGGCGTTTGACGTTCTGGTCGATGAAGGGATCAGGACCCCTTGGGATTGATCTCGGTGTAGTTGCCCTTGGCGTCCCACTTGTAGACGACATAGTCGATTACCTTGAGGTCGCCCTTGGCATCGAAGGAAAGCTTGCCGAGCACGGTGTCCCATTCGCCGGCCTTGATGGTCTCCATGACCTTCTTCGGATCGGTGGTCTTCGCCTTCGCCACCGCCTGCGTCCAGACCTGCATCGCGGCATAGGTATAGAGGGTGTAGCCCTCGGGATCGATGTTCTTGCCCTTGAACTTCTCGACGATCGCTTTCGCGGTCGCCTTGTTGCGCGGGTCGGGGCCGAAGGTGAACAGCGTGCCTTCGCCGGCCGGACCGGTGATCGAGGCGAATTCCTTGTCGTTCAGGGCGTCGCCCGCCATCAACACCGTCTTGAGGCCCTGGTCGCGCATCTGGCGCAGGATCAGGCCGGCTTCCTGATGGTAGCCGCCGACATAGACCAGATCGATATTGTCGCGCTTCAGCCGCGACACGATCGCGTTAAAGTCCTTGTCGCCCTTGTTGTAGGATTCGAACATCTTCTCGGTGAAGCCGGCCTTGTTGAGCGCCTTCTTGGTCTCCTCCGCGAGGCCTTTGCCGTAGGTGGACTTGTCGTTGAGGATGGCGACGTTCTTGCCCTTGTAGTTCTTGACGATGTAGTCGGCGGCAACCAGGCCCTGCTGATCGTCGCGGCCGCAGACGCGCGCCACGTTCCACAGCTTCCGCTCGGTGAACAGCGGGTTGGTCGAGGCCGGCGTGATCTGCAGTACGTTGCCGTCGGCGTAGGCTTCCGACGCCGGGATCGACGACGACGAGCAGAAATGACCGGCCACGAACGGGATTTTTGCGCTGGCGAACTTTTCCGCCACCGAGCGCGCCTGCTTGGGATCGCAGGCATCGTCGCCGACCTGCAGCGCCAGCTTCTTGCCGAGCACGCCGCCGGCGGCGTTGATGTCGGCCACCGCCTGTTCGGCGCCGTTCTTCATCTGCCGGCCGAACGCGGATTCGCCGCCCGTCATCGGGCCTGCCACTGCGATGGAGATGTCCTGCGCCAGGGCCGTTGTCGACAGCGCCAACGATGCGCCCAGTGCCAAACCGATGAGTTTCAGTGATTTCATGAGGTATCCTCGCGGGTAGGTCGATTTCAGGAAGCGCCCGGCAGGCCGGGTACGAAAATCACGCCCATTGTCGGCTGATTTTACCGCGAAGTCATCGGCAATTTTCGGGCAAATCCACGGTCCGTTCGCCGCATCTTGCCGCAGCACGCACCAAGGCAAGGTGGGGGGCAGGTGGGAGCGCTACTCCCGCCGGCCGCCCTCCAGATAGGCGGCGCGGATTTCCGGGCGCTGCAGCAATTCGCTGCCGGTTCCGGACAGGGTGATCAGGCCGTTGACCATGACGTAGCCGCGATGGGCGAGTTTCAGCGCGTGGTTGGCGTTCTGTTCGACGATCAGAACGGTCAGGCCGTCCTGCCGGTTCAGGGTCCTTATCGCATCGAAAATCTGCCGCGCGATCAGGGGGGCCAGCCCCAGCGACGGCTCGTCCAGCATCAACAGGCGCGGCCGGCTCATCAGGGCCCGGCCGATCGCCAGCATCTGCTGCTCGCCGCCGGACAGCGTGCCGCCGCGCTGGGTCATACGTTCCTTGAGCCGCGGGAACAGCGCGAAGACGCGTTCCAGGCCGCTCGCCCGATCGGCCTCGCTGCTATCGGTCGCATCAGCCCCCATCTGCAGGTTTTCCGCCACGCTCATGCGCGGGAAGATGCGGCGACCCTCGGGCGACTGGGCGATGCGCAGCCGCGCGATCTCATGCGTCGGCACGTCGGTGATGTCCTGGCCGTCGAATTCGATCCTCCCTGAGCGGGCGCGGGGCCGGCCGAAGATCGTCATCATCAGGGTCGACTTGCCGGCGCCGTTGGCCCCGATCAAGGCGACGATTTCGCCGGCGTTGATGTCGAGATCGACGCCCTTCAGCGCCTCGATCTTGCCGTAGGCCGCGCGCAGCGATCGGATCGCGAGCAGGGGCGTCTTCGATGGGGCCGTCACGTGCCGCTCTCCATCACGGCGATGGCTTCTTCCTCGTCGGCGCCGAGATAGGCGGCGATCACCTTGGGATCGTCGCGGATCTGCTGCGGCGTGCCTTCGGCGATCTTGATGCCGTGATCCATCACCACGACATGGTCGGAAATCTCCATCACCACGCTCATGTCATGCTCGATCAGGAGGATCGAGGTGCCCTGATCGCCTCGGATCGAGAGCAGGAGTTCGCTCAAGGCAGCGCTTTCCCGTGCGTTGAGGCCGGCCGCGGGCTCGTCGAGGCAGAGCAGCGCGGGCTGGGTGCACATCGCGCGCGCGATTTCGAGCCGCCGCTGGTCGCCATATGGCAAATTGCCGGCGGCATCATCGGCGCGATCCAGGAGGCCGATGCGGTCGAGCCAGGTCTGCGCCAGATCGATCGCGGCCTGCTCGGCCTTGCGCCAGGAGGGGGCGCCGATCAACCCGAGAAACGTCAGCCCGGAAGCGCGCATCAGCGCGTTGTGCTGCGCCACCATCAGGTTTTCCAGCGCCGTCATGCCCGGAAACAGCCGGATGTTCTGGAAGGTGCGCGCGACGCGGGCCAGTTTGGAAATCCGGAAATCGTTCAGCCGTTCGAGCTGGATGGCGTGGCCGTCATCGTGCACGAGCCGCATCGCGCCCGAGGTCGGCTTGTAGAAGCCGGTGATGCAGTTGAACACGGTGGTCTTGCCGGCGCCGTTCGGCCCGATCAGCGCGGTGATCTTGCGCCGCTCGGCATTGAAGGAGAGGTCGTTGACGGCGACGATGCCGCCGAAGCGCATCGACAGCCGATCGACCGACAGGATGTGGTCGCCGCTCATCCGTGTCCCTCCTTGACGAGGTCGGACGAGATCGCCTGGTTGGTCTTCAGGAACACGGTCGGCGCGCGATGGCCGATCAGGCCGCGCGGCCGCCAGATCATCAGCAGCACCATCGCCATGCCGAACACCAGCATGCGGTATTGCTCGAGGCCGCGGAACAGCTCGAAGCCGCCGATCATGGCGAGCGCGGCGAGCGCGACGCCCAGTTGCGAGCCCATGCCGCCCAGCACCACGATCGCCAGCACCAGCGCCGATTCATGGAAGGTGAAGGATTCCGGGCTGATGAAACCTTGTCTGGTCGCGAAGAACGCGCCGGCAAAACCGCCGAACATCGCGCCGGTTGCAAACGCCGTCAGCTTGGTGGTGGTGGTGTTGATGCCGAGCGCGCGGCAGGCGACCTCGTCCTCGCGCAGCGCTTCCCAGGCGCGGCCGATCGGCAGCCGCCGCAGCCGGATCGTGACCCAGTTGGTGAGCAGCGCCAGCGCCAGGATCAAATAGAACAGGAACACGACGCGGTGCGTCGGCGAGAATTCGATGCCGAGCATGGCCGCAAGCCCGTCATCGCCCGGTGTGAGCGGAATGCCGAACAGGGTCGGGCGGGGAATGCCGGTGACGCCGTTCGGCCCGCCGGTCAGGCTCTGCCAGTTGATGATGACGAGGCGGATGATCTCGCCGAAGGCCAGCGTGACGATGGCGAGATAGTCGCCGCGCAGCCGCAGCACGGGAAAGCCGAGCAGCACGCCCCAGAACGCGGCGAGGATGCCGGCGAGCGGCAGGCAGACCCAGAACGACAATCCGAAATTGGTCGCCAGCAGCGCGTAGGAATAGGCGCCGACCGCGTAAAACGCGACATAGCCGAGATCCAGCAGCCCGGCGAGGCCGACCACCACGTTCAGCCCCCATCCGAGCATCACGTAAGTCAGCACGAGGATGCCGAGGTCGAGTATGTAGCGCTCGTTGTAGAACAGGACCGGCACCAGAAACGTGAACACCAGCAGCACCGGTGCGACCAGGCGTCCGGCGAGCGAAAGCGTGCTTTGCACCGCAGGCGGCACCACACGGATAGTGCCGACCGGTCCCCACCACTGTCGCAGCAATTCGAGGACGATGCTGCCGCCAAACACGGTCGCAACCATCGCGGCGAGGTCGCCGAACCGCGTCCAGTAGGTCAGCTGTCCGTCCGGCCCGGCGTCGGTGCGCACGCCGATCATCAGCGAGAACAGCACCAGCGCGACCAGCGCGCTGATCAGCGCTTTCTTGAGGATGAAGGCTGCGCCCGGAGCGCGCGAGGTTTGGACGGCGGGGGGTGCGCTCACGCTGCCGCCCGTCAGACTTTTTCGACTTCAGGCCGGCCGAGCAGGCCGGTCGGAAGGAAGATCAGGACCACGATCAGGATCGAGAACGCGGCGACGTCCTTGTACTCGACCGAGAAATAGGCCGACCACAGCGTCTCGATCAGGCCGATCAGAAGCCCGCCCAGCATCGCGCCGGGCAGCGAACCGATGCCGCCGAGGACGGCCGCGGTGAATGCCTTGATGCCGGCGACGAAGCCCATGAAGAAATCGACCAGCCCGTAATAGAGCAGGTACATCATGCCGGCGACGGCGGCGAGCGCAGCCCCGATCACGAAGGTCATGGAGATGGTGCGGTCGACGTCGACGCCGAGCAGCGAGGCCATGGTCTGGTCCTGCTCGCAGGCGCGCATGTCGCGTCCCAACCGCGTGCTCGATACCAGCCAGGTGAACAGCGCCAGCAGCACCACGGTGGTGATAACGACGATGATCTGGATGTTGGAAAGCTGCACGACGAAACCGTCGGGACCCTCATGCAGCGTGTGACCACCGGTGATGATCGGCGGCACCGGCTTCACGCGCGCACCCTGCGCCACTTGCGAAAAATTGGTCAGTACGAATGACATACCGATCGCCGACAGCATCGGCGCCAGGCGGAACGAGTGCCGCAGCGGCCGGTAGGCGATGCGCTCCACCGTCCAGCCATAGAGCGCCGTGATCGCCATCGATACCAGAAGCACGATCAGCAGGATCAGGGGGATGGCGGTCAGGCCGAACGAGACCAGGATCAGGAACGTGATCAGGGCGATGAAGCCGCCGATCATGAAAATATCGCCATGGGCGAAATTGATCATGCCGACGATGCCGTAGACCATCGTGTAGCCGATCGCGATCAGGCCGTAGATCGAGCCGAGCACGAGGCCGTTGATCAGTTGCTGCGCGAAATAATCCATATGCTGCCGTGTCTAGAGCGGACAGCGCGGCGAGAGCTCCGGCAGCCCAAGACGACGCGTCGTGTCGTTTTCTAACAGGTGGGAACCGGGGGCGGCAACAGCGCCAGCTGCGGCTTATTTGGCTTGTACAGAGCTAGTTTTGCGGCAGGGGTTCCGGCGCCACAGTCCGAACACGGCCCTGCCGCGGAATGATCGCAGCGGAACCGGCGTTCCCCTGCAACGATTGCGCCCACTCTCCGTTGACCCCGGCTACGTCTAAACAACGGAGAACTCTCTATGACCAATCAGAACAACCCGGGCCAGCAGAACCAGAACCCGGGTCAGAAGCCCGGTCAGCAGCAGCAAGGTGGCGGCCAGAAGCCGGGTCAGCAGCAGCAGGATCCAGGCCGTGAGAAGCCGAACCCGAACCGCCAGGGACAGCAGGACCGCTAGCCGGATTGGTGACTAAGTAAAGAAGGCCCCGCCGTAAGGCGGGGCTTTTCTTTTGCGGGCGCACGGCGCTCGTCGTGTCCCGGACGCGGCGTGGCACCACCAGCGCGTTTACGCGCGTCCTCGACACGCTATGGTGACGCGACGCAGAGCCGGGACCCAGTTGGCTGCACATGGGTCCCGGCTCTGCGGCGCACCGCCAAGAGGCGCTGCCCCGCGTCCGCGACACGAGGGAGCGGGTGGTCCAGGAAATTAAGGTAAACAAATGGTTTAAATTGCCGCTGGCAACCTTGGGGAGTTACGTCGCCCCTCGATCCGCCGCCTTTAGCCCGGCCGCGGACCCAGCGGGAAGCGACATGTCCGGAAACTGGCGGATCAGCACATTCAACGGCGCGCTGCTGGCGGCCTATTTCATTCCGGCCTGGACCATCGCAGCCTTCAAGATCGTCATTTCGCCGATCCACGGTCTCTATGAGCGGCCGAACATTTCGCTGGCGCTGTTCGTCAGCGATCACCTGCAGCTTTCCGGGATGGCCACCGTTCGCGTCGCCTTGCTGCTGGCGCTCGGCCGCATGACCGTGGTGGCGTTCCTTGCGGTGTTTCTGGTTTTCATCACCCGCGCCTCGACCCGCAGGAGCGGCGGCTGCGACGAAGCGCTCGGCATGGCGCTCGCGATCGGTAGCGTGATGAGTTTTGCCGGCGTGCTGATGGCCTCGCAGGCCGGCGAGATGGCCGCGCTTCGGCTGCATGCGGCCGAGCTCCTGATGATGCTCGGCACGGTCATCGTCATGCTGATCGAGCGGCCCGCACAGCCGCAACCCGGCGCGGCGTCCGCCGGGCTAACCCTTCAGCAAACCTAGCTCGGCGATGATTGCGTTCGCTTCCTTCACCGCGTGGTTGGCCGCCGGCACGCCGCAATAGATCGCCTGCTGCAGCAGGATTTCCTTGATGTCGTCGGGCGTGAAGCCGCCTTCGGCAAGTGCTGCGCGCACATGCAGGCGGAATTCATCCCACTGTCCCAGCGCCACCATGGTGCCGATCACAAGCACGCGGCGGGTGCGGTGGTCGAAATGCGGCCGGGTCCAGATATCGCCCCAGGCATAGCGGGTGATCAGGTCCTGGAAGTCGGTGTTGAAGGCATTGCGGTTTTTGATCGACTTGTCGACCCATTCATTGCCGAGCACTTTTCGGCGCTGGGCCATGCCGTCGTCGCGGCGTTGGTTGTCGTCCATTGGCCTCTCCTCCGTCATTGCGAGCGAAGCGAAGCAATCCATCTCGCCGCTCGGGGATAGAATGGATTGCTTCGTCGCTTCGCTCCTCGCAATGACGCGGTTAGTGTTAGCGTTGCGTCAAGAATCCCACCAGCGCGTCGGTGAAGGCGTGCGGCTGCTCGACGTTCGAAATATGCGCCGCATCGAGGATGGTCATGCTGGCGCCGGGAATCCGGCTGCGCATGAATTCGGCGTCCGCGACTGTCGTCGACATGTCGTGACGGCCGGCGATGACAAGCGTCGGGCTCTTGATCTTGGGCAGCAGCTCGCGCTGGTCGAGCGTCGACAGCGCCTCGCAGCAGGCGATGTAGCCCTCGACCGGCGTGGTCAGCATCATCGCCTTCATGTTGGCCGCGATCTGCGGCTCGCGCTCGCGAAAATCCGCCGTCAGCCAGCCCGCCATCACGGCGTCGGCGACGGTGGCGATGCCGCCTTGCTTCACCGCCTTGATGCGGTCGTTCCAGCGTGTCGGGTCCGGGTAATGACAGGTGGTGTTGGCCAGCACGATCTTGCCGAACCTCTCGGGGGCGTTGGCGCCCAGCCACTGCCCGACCATGCCGCCCATCGACAGGCCGCACCAATGCGCCTTCGCAATGTTGAGGTCGTCGAGGATCGCCAGCACGTCGCGGCCGAAGCGCTCCAGTGAATAGGGCCCGGGCGGCACGTTCGATTTGCCGTGGCCGCGCCGGTCGTAGCGGATGACGCGGAACACCTGCGTCAGCGCCTTCATCTGCGGCTCCCACATCTGCATGGTCGAGCCCAGCGAATTCGACAGCATCAGCGTCGGTCCGCCGTCGCGGCCTTCGACGGATACGTTGAGCAGGCACCCGTCGGCGTCGATCATCGGCATCTGGAATTCTCCGGTCTCTTACTTGTCGTCGGTTGAAGCGAGCAGGCGGTCGATCAGGGCTTGCGAAGCGCCCTGATAGGCCATCGGCTCGAAAAGTTTTGCAATATTATCGGCGCCGAGCTGCGCGGTGATTTTCGAATCCTGCGCCAGCACGTCGCGCAGATGCTTCTTGTCCTTGACCGCCTTCTTGCTGGCGGCTTCGACCAGATGATGCGCATCGCTCTTGCCTATCTTTTCGGCCAGCGCCATCGTCACGGCTTCCGCCATGATCAATCCGTCCGTCGCGTCGAGATTGGCGCGCATGCGCACCGTGTCGACTTCCAGCCCCTCGGCGATATCGACGATCGCCGCCAGCCCGCCCGAGGTGACCAGCAGCAGCGTCGGTAGCGTCGGCCATTCCGCGTGCCAGGGACCGGCGCTGCGCTCGTGGTCCTGCACCTGCGCCGCAAAGATCGTCGCCGCGAGATTGGGGGCCATGGTGGCCGCGGCCAGCGCGCTGGCCGCCGCGACGGGATTGCGCTTGTGCGGCATGGTGGAGGAGCCGCCGCGGCCTTCGCCCGAGGGTTCGAACGCTTCGCCGACATCGGTCTGCATCATCAGCGAGACGTCGCGCGCGATCTTGCCGCAGGTGCCGGCGATGATGGCGAACACCGAGGCCGCTTCCGCGATGCGGTCGCGGTGGGTGTGCCAAGGCGCATCGGGCAGCGGCAGCTTGAGCTCGGCCGCCAGTCCTTCCGCGACCTTTAGTCCGTTGTCGCCGAGGGCGGCAAGCGTGCCGGCGGCGCCGCCGAATTGCAGCGCCGGCGTTTCGCAGCGCACGCGCAGCAGCCGCAGCTTCGAGCGGTGCAGCGCCGCAGCATATTCGGCAAGCTTCAGCCCAAACGGCATCGGCAGCGCGTGCTGCAGCCAGGTGCGGGCGACTACCGGGGTATGGCGGTGTTGATGCGCCAGTCCGGCAAAGCCCGCGATCGCGCGGTTGGTGTCGTCGAGCAGCGCGTCGATGCCGGCGCGAAGGCCGAGCATGGTGCCGGTATCGATGACGTCCTGGCTGGTCGCGCCCCAATGGACATAACGCGCCGCCTCGGCATCCACCTTGGCGACATTGGCCGTCAGCGCCTTGACGAGCGGGATGGCGAGGTTGCCGGACCTCGTCGCGGCATCCGCCAGCGCCGCGAGGTCGAATGATTCGGCCCGGCACGCATTCGTGATCGGCCCGGCTGCGTTGGTCGGAATCACCCCGAGCGCGGCCTCGGCGCGCGCCAGCGCCGCCTCGAAATCCAGCATGTTTTGCAGGGTCGCGGCATCGTCGCAGACCGTGCGCATCGCCGCGCTCGACAGCATCGGAGCCAGCAGGGGGGAAAGGGACGTGCTCATCTGCGTGCGACCTAACCATCCCGGCCTGTCCATGCCAATGCCCTTGTCGCGTTGCACTTGTTGCACTTGCGAATATGCATCGCTTATCGCCCTTCCTTTTGGCCCGGGCGTGCTTTACTTGGGGATATCAGTTTAAGGCGATCCAGGAGGCACCCCATGGCCATGACGATGAACGGCGAAGTCCAGCTTGCGGCGTCGCGCGAGGCCGTGTGGGCCAAGCTGAACGATCCGGAAGTGCTGAAGGTCTGCATTCCCGGCTGCGAGGAACTGGAAAAGACCGAGGACAACGGCTTCCGCGCCACTGCCAAAATGAAGGTCGGGCCGGTCTCCGCCCGCTTCAAGGGCAAGGTCAATTTGAGCGATCTCGATCCACCCAATGGCTACAAGATCTCGGGCGAAGGCGAGGGGGGCGTCGCCGGCTTTGCCAAGGGTGGCGCCACCGTGGCGCTCGCCGAAAAGGATGGCGGTACCCTGCTGAGCTATACTGTCGAGGCCCAGATCGGCGGCAAGCTGGCCCAGCTCGGCCAGCGCCTGATCAACGGCGCGGCCAAGAAACTGGCCGACGAGTTCTTCGCCAATTTCGCCAAGGCCGTGCAAGGATGATCGAGGTTGATCAAGGCTGATTCTGCGCGGGCCCACCCCGGTCGAACAGGCCGTCAAGTCTATCAGGCCATGCCCCAGGCGAGGGGCTCCTGAGGTTGCTCATTACCGGGATGGCCCATATTATGGGCCTTGGAATGACTATAAACGCCTGCTTTGCCGGCATATCCGGCGGTGCAGCTCAAGAGAGTGCTGATGGCCAAGATTTCCCTGATCGTGAACGGTAACCCCGTAAACGCCAATGTTGATCCCCGTACCCTGCTGGTCCAGTTTCTGCGGGAAAATCTGCGGCTGACGGGCACCCATGTCGGCTGCGACACCTCGCAATGCGGCGCCTGCGTCGTGCATCTCGACGGCAAGGCGGTAAAATCCTGCACCACGCTCGCCGTCATGGCCGACGGCCACGAGGTTCGCACCATCGAGGGTCTGGCCGCCGACGGCGCGCCGCTGCATCCGATGCAGGAAGCTTTTCGCGAGCATCACGGCCTGCAATGCGGCTTCTGCACCCCCGGCATGATCATGACCGCGGTCGATCTGGTCAATCGCAAGGGCCACGATCTTTCGGACCACGTCATCCGCGAAGAGCTTGAAGGCAATCTGTGCCGCTGCACCGGCTATCAGAACATCGTTGTCTCGATCGCCGCCGGCGCCAAGGCGATGGCCAAATCCGCTTAATCGACAAATCGATTTCATCGCGACCGCGATCAGGAAGTTCTCAATGTACGAATTCAAATATCATCGTCCGGGGACCGTGCGGCAGGCCGCCAACCTCCTGTTGAAGAACGAAGACGCCAAGGTGATCGCCGGGGGCCACACGCTGGTGCCGGTCATGAAGCAGCGGCTCGCCAGCCCGCCGCATCTGGTCGACCTCTCCCACATCGAAGGGCTCGATGCCATCGAGATGAAGGGCCGTTCGCTGGTGATCGGCGCGACCGCCAGGCATGCGGCCGTCGCGACGTCGCCGATCGTCGGCGAAGCCATTCCGGCGCTGGCCGAACTCGCTGGCGGAATCGGCGATCCCGCGGTGCGCCACAAGGGCACCATCGGCGGCTCGCTCGCCAACAACGATCCGACCGCGGATTATCCCGCAGCCGTGCTCGCGCTCGGCGCCACCATCGTCACCAACAAGCGCCGCCTCAAGGCGGAAGAGTTTTTCCAGGGCCTGTTCACGACCTCGCTGGAGAACGACGAGATCATCACCAAGGTGATGTTCCCGCTGCCGAAGAAGGCCGCCTACATCAAGTTCCGTAACCAGGCTTCGCGTTACGCGCTGGTCGGCGTGTTCGTCGCCAAGCGTCCGTCTGACGTGCGCGTCGCCGTCACCGGCGCGGGCTCGGACGGCGTGTTCCGCGCCACCGCGTTCGAGGAAGCGCTGAAGAAGCGTTTTTCGCACAAGGTGCTCGACGGCATCTCGGCCTCGGCCGATGGGCTGAACAGCGACCTGCACGGCAGCGCCGAATATCGCGCACATCTGATCGGCGTCCTGACGCGCCGCGCCGTCGAAGCCGCGACGGCGAAGTAAGTTTGCCGATTACCGGCGTATCGAGATTGGCTTTCCCATGAGTGCATCGGCGCTGCCCACATCCGTCGATGGCATGCTCGAGCTCCTGACCTCGCGCGGCTATCTGGCCGAGCGGTCGCTGGCGACGGTGACCTATCTGTCGCTGCGCATGGGCCGGCCGCTGTTTCTCGAAGGCGAGGCGGGCGTTGGCAAGACGGAAATTGCAAAAGTTCTGTCGGCGGCGCTCGGGCGCAAGCTGATCCGCCTGCAATGCTACGAAGGTCTCGACGTTGCCTCCGCGGTCTACGAGTGGAGCAGCGCGGCGCAGATGATCGCGATCCGGCTAGCGGAAGCCGCCGGCGATACCGATCGCGAACAATTATCGTCTGACATTTTCGCCGAGCGTTTTCTGATCAAGCGCCCGCTGCTGCAGGCGCTGGAGCCTGACGTCGCCGGCGCGCCGGTGCTTTTGATCGACGAACTCGACCGCGCCGACGAGGCGTTCGAGGCGTATCTTCTGGAAATCCTCAGCGACTTCCAGGTCACGATCCCCGAATTCGGCACCATCAAGGCGCCGCAGCCGCCGCTCGTCATCATCACCTCGAACCGCACCCGCGAGATCCACGACGCGCTGAAGCGGCGCTGTCTCTATCACTGGGTCGACTATCCCGACGCCGAGCGCGAACTGGCGATCGTCAAGTCGCGCGTGCCGGGCATCTCCGCAAAACTGTCGCAGCAGGTCGTCCGCTTCGTGCAGGCGCTGCGCGACCAGGATTTCTACAAGTCGCCGGGCGTCGCCGAGACCATCGACTGGGCCACCGCGCTGACCGAACTCGACGCCCGCTCGCTGACGCCGCAAATGGTCGGGGATACGCTGGGCGCGCTGCTGAAATATCAGGACGACATCGCGCGGATGCAGGGCGATACGCTGCAGAAAGTTCTGAAGGAAGCGACGAGCGACTAGCCGTCATTCCGGGGCGATGCGCAGCATCGAACCCGGAATCCATCGAGCCGCGTGGATCGCTGAGAAATGGATTCCGGGCTCGCGCTACGCGCGCCCCGGAATGACGAGAGCGGAAACCGGGTTCGGCCATGACAACCATCGATCATCTCAATCCGCCGACCGGGCATATGGCCGACAATGTCGTCGGCTTTGCGCGTGCGCTGCGCGCAGCCGGCATCCCGGTCGGCCCCGGCTCCGTCATCGATGCGCTCAACGCGCTGCAGGCGATCGAGATCGGCAACCGCGCCGATGTCTACACCACGCTGGAGGCGATCTTCGTCAAGCGGCATGAGCACATGCTGATCTTCGCGCAGGCCTTCGACCTGTTCTTCCGCGCCGCCGAAGACTGGAAGCACATGCTGGATTCGGTGCCGCTGCCGGACCACGCCAAGAAGAAGCCGCCGCCGGCCTCGCGCCGCGTGCAGGAGGCGCTGGCGCAGCCGTCGATGCGCGACGAGACGGAGCAGGTCCAGGAGCAGGAACTGCGGCTGTCGGTCTCCGACAAGGAGATCCTGCAGAAGAAGGATTTTGCGCAGATGAGCGCGGCCGAGATCGCCGAGGTCACCCGCGCTATTGCCAATATGAAGCTGCCGCAGGCTGAACTGCGGACCCGCCGCTATCAGCCCGACGCCAAGGGGCTGCGGCTCGACATGCGGCGCACCTTGCGCAGTTCCCTTCGCACGGGCGGCGAGATCATCGACATCCGAAAACTCGGCCGGATCGAGAAGCCGGCGCCGATCGTGGCGCTGCTCGATATATCGGGCTCGATGAGCGAATATACCCGCCTGTTCCTGCATTTCCTCCATGCCATCACCGACGCCCGCAAGCGCGTCTCCGTGTTCCTGTTCGGCACAAGGCTGACCAACGTGACGCGGGCGCTGCGGGCGCGCGACCCGGATGAGGCGTTGGCGAGCTGTTCGTCGTCAGTGGAGGATTGGGCGGGCGGCACAAGGATCGCGACCTCGCTGCACAGCTTCAACAAATTGTGGGGCCGCCGCGTGCTCGGCCAGGGCGCCATCGTGCTGCTGATATCGGACGGGCTGGAGCGGGAGGCCGACGCCAAGCTGGCGTTCGAGATGGACCGGCTGCATAGGTCTTGCCGCCGCCTGATCTGGCTCAATCCGCTGTTGCGCTACAGCGCCTTCGAGGCCAAGGCCCAGGGTATCAAAATGATGCTGCCGCACGTTGACGAATTCCGCCCGGTGCATAACTTGACCTCGATGGAAGGGCTCATCGAGGCGCTTTCCGCGCCGCCCCCGCCGCACCACATGAGCCGCATCCGCTCCGCAGCTTGAAAGGGCCCCATATGCTCAACCGCGACGAAGACATTCTGCAGGCCGCCGAGAACTGGCAGAAGGCCGGCCACGGCGTGGCGCTGGCGACCGTGGTCGAGACCTGGGGCTCCGCCCCGAGGCCGGCCGGTTCGAGCCTCGTCATCAACGATGACGGCACGTTTTTAGGGTCAGTCTCCGGCGGCTGCGTCGAGGGCGCGGTCGTCACGGAAGCGCTGGATGTGATCGCCAGCGGGAAACCAAAAATGCTCGAATTCGGCGTCGCCGACGAGACCGCCTGGAACGTCGGTCTGTCCTGCGGCGGCACCATCCGCGTCTTTGTCGAGAAGGTGGGCCAGTCGTGAAACTCGAAACCCTAACGCAGGTCAATGCCGAGCGCGCCGCGCGCCGGCCTGTCATCGTGATCACCGATACCGCCAATGGCGACCAGCGGCTGGTGAAGGCCAAGGATATGGCGACCGATCCACTGGCGGCCGAACTTTCAAAGCAGCTCCGCATGGGCAAGAGCGGCATGATCGAGAGCGGCGGCAAGAAGCTGTTTCTCAATGTCTACGCGCCGACCGCGCGGCTTGTCATCGTCGGCGCGGTCCATATCAGCCAGGCGCTGGCGCCGCTGGCGCGTTCGCTCGATTACGACGTGACGGTGGTCGATCCGCGCACGGCGTTTGCGAGCCCCGAACGCTTTCCCGACGTACCGCTGATCGCCGAATGGCCCGACGTGGCGCTGCCGCCGCTCAACATCGATCATTACACCGCGTTCGTCGCGGTGACGCATGATCCGAAGATCGACGATCCGGCGCTGCGGCATGCGTTCGAATGCGACTGCTTCTACATCGGCGCGCTCGGCTCGCGAAAGACCCATGCCAAGCGCGCCGAGCGGCTGAAGGCGCAGGGCGCATCCGATGCCGACATCGCGCGCATCCATGCGCCGATCGGCCTTTCCATCGGCGCGGTGTCGCCGTCGGAGATCGCGGTCTCGATCATGGCCGAGATCACCGCCGAGCTGCGCCTGCCGAAAGAAACCGCGAAGGTGCAGGCAGCATGAAATTCGGTCCCGCCAGTCCGGCCGACGCGATTGGCGGCGTCACCGTCCATACGCTGCGGCAGGGTTCGCTGGTGCTCAAGAAAGGCACCACGATCGGCCCCGCTGAGGTCGAGGCGCTGAATAAAGCCGGCGTCAAAGATGTCGTCGTGGTGCGGCTGGAGGAGGGCGACGTCTCCGAAGACGAAGCCGCCGCCAGCATCGCGCAGGCCGTTGCCGGCGAGGGCGTCAATGTCGAGCGCGCCTTTACCGGCCGCGCCAATCTGTTTGCCGCGCAAGCCGGCGTGCTGGTGGTCGACCGATCAGCGGTCGATCGCATCAACGGCGTCGACGAAGCCATCACCTTTGCGACGCTCGCAGCCTTCAAGCCGGTGGTCGAAGGCGAGATGATCGCGACCGTCAAACTCATTCCGTTCGGCGTCGAAGCGAAGCTGCGCGACGCCGCCGTTGACGTCGCGGGCAAGGGCGCGCTGCGGATTGCGCCTTACACCATCAAGAAGGTCGGCGTGGTCTCGACCCTGCTGCCGGGGCTCTCGCCCAAAGTGATCGACAAGACCTTGCGGGTCACGGCGGAGCGGCTGGCGCCCGCCGGTGCCAGCATCATTGCCGAGCGGCGCGTACCGCATGACGAGGCTGATCTGGCGTCGTCGATCAAGGAATTGCTCGGCCTCGGCGCCGAACTCGTGATCGTGTTCGGCGCGTCCGCCATCGCCGACCGCCGCGACGTGATCCCGGCCGCGATCACGGAAATCGGCGGCGCCATCGAGCATTTCGGCATGCCGGTCGATCCCGGCAATCTCCTCTTGATCGGCAGCGCCGGCGGCGTGCCGGTCCTGGGCGCACCCGGCTGCGCGCGCTCGCCGGTCGAAAACGGCTTTGACTGGGTGCTGATGCGGCTTCTCGCCGGGCTGAAGGTCACGCGCGCCGAGCTCACCGGCATGGGTGTCGGCGGCCTCCTGATGGAAATCGTCACCCGGCCGCAGCCGCGCACCGTTGCCGACCTCGAAGCCAATCGAAACGTCACGGCCATCGTGCTGGCCGCCGGGCGCTCGACCCGGATGGGCGGACCCAACAAGCTGCTCGCCGAAATCGACGGCAAGAAGCTGGTGCGGATCGTCGCCGAACAAGCGCTGGCTTCCAAGGCGACCGACGTGATCGTCGTCACCGGCCACCAGGCCGATCTGGTCGAGCAGGCGCTGGCAGGGCTGAACGTAAAGTTCGTGCGCAATCCGGATTTCGCCGGTGGGCTGGCGTCCTCCGTCAAGGCCGGCATCTCAGCGGTGCCCGACAACGCCGACGGCGCCGTCGTCTGCCTCGGCGACATGCCGCTGATATCAGCAAAACTGATCGACCAGTTGATCGAAACCTTTGCGCCGGACCGCGGCCATCTGATCGCGGTGCCTGTCAGCGACGGCCGCCGCGGCAATCCCGTGCTGTGGTCGCGGCGATTTTTCAGGGAGCTGATGACGCTCGACGGCGATATTGGCGCCCGCCATCTCATCGCCAAGCACGCCGAGGCTGTCGCCGAAGTCCCGGTCGACGGCCAGAGCGCGTTTCTGGATATCGACACCCCGCAAGCGCTGGAAGCCGCGCGAGGATCGTAGCTTCGTAGGGTGGGCAAAGCGCAGCGTGCCCACCATTCAAGGCAATGCTCGACGATAGATGGTGGGCACGGCGCAAGAGCGCCTTTGCCCACCCTACATCCGTTCACCAACTGGAAACTCCCCCGGGCTAGATTCTGCAGGTTACCTCGGGGGAGGGGCTTTTGATCGTTTCGACCGTCGCGGTACAGCGCCGCGCGCTCTTTATCCTTGCGCTGACGCTGATACTGGGCGTCTCGGGCGACATCAGCAAGTCATGGGCGGCCGGCGCATTCGCCGTCGGCAAATGCGGCGCCTATGGCCAGGCCTATGACTATCCCGCCGAGGCCGCCGCGCGCGCCGCGGCGCTGAAGCAGTGCAAGGGCAACTGCACCGCGCTCACCATGAATCGGGCCTGCGCCGCGCTCGCGGTCGATATGACCAATCCGTGCGGTCCCCACGGCTATGCCGTAAAGCCAAAAATTTCCAGCTCGCTCAACGCTGCGACAAAGAAGTGCTACGAATTCGGCGGCAAGGAATGCGTCATCCGCGCCTGGGCCTGCGACGCCAAGGGGTGAGCTTCCTCACCCGACGTGGTCTTCCGCTTCGGAAACATTGGCGCTACGCTTGACGCGAACAGTTCCAATCCTGTCATCGGCGCAAATCAATCATGCAATTCGACACCAAGATCGCGGTTATCATCCGGACCGATCTCGAACCTTGGCAGAAGCTCAACGTCGCCTCGTTCCTCGCCGGCGGCATTGCCGCAGCCTTTTCCGAATGTATCGGCGAGCCCTATGGCGACGCGTCGGGCACGAAGTATCTGTCGCTGGTCGGCCAGCCGATCCTGATCTACGGCGCCGACCGGCCGGCGCTCTCTCGTGCACTCGAACGGGCGCTGGCGCGCAACGTCACGCCTGCGGTCTATACCGAGGACAAGACCACGCACGACGCCGCGAACCGCGAGGTGGTCCGCGCGGTGATCCGCGCCGAGCTTAATCTGGTAGGCCTCGCGATGCGCGCCGAGCGCAAGGTGATCGACAAGATCGTCGACGGGCTGAAGTTTCACAGCTAGGGGCGGGAACTGATAATTCTGAGAGCCGCCGGCGAACGTCGGCCTTGATGCGTATTCCGGACTCAAGTGTGCCGCCGCGTGAGGTCCGAAAAGTGCAACAGGTGACATTCGCGAAGTGAAAGAACCCGCCAACTGAAGCGGCCTCAGTTTAGTGCTCCCCTCGTCCTTGCCAAACAGCACCCATCCGACCGGCGGAGCGTGCGTGCGGAACACTATGCTGCCAGAAACGGTATCTCGACCGCCAGTGTATAGCCGTTGACCATCAGCAGGCCACCCACGGCGCCGACGATGCCGCCGAGGATCGCAAGCCAGGGCAGCGTCGCGACGATCGAGACCGAGATCAGCACGATGGCGATCTGCAGAAGCGCTTCGGCATAGTCGAAGTAGGGATCCTGCTTCAGCGCATGATCGCGCTTGCTCTCGTAGTCCTTGGCCCGCACCATCAATTCCTTCTTGCCCTCCTGCGTCTCGGGCTCGGATTCGTAGCGTGCCGCCGTCTTGCGATAGGCCTCCGCTTTTGCCTTGAGGGCCGTCCTGGCCTCGGCGTTGAGGCTTCCGTCCTGCAGGAACGCCAGTTCGATCGCGTCGGCCGCGAGGTTGTAGTCGGTCTGGCGGATGTTCTTGGCCTGGTAGAAGGCATATTGGTTCGCGGCATAGATGTTGTTGTTGGTCGCCTCCTTGCCGGCGTTGGCGCCGCCAAGCCCGGTGATGGCCAGCAGCATCGCCAGAATGGCGATGCTGACCGCCGCGCGCTGCTTGAAGCGGTCGTTCTCCTTGTCCTGATCCATCATGTCGGCGGCGTCTTCGGCTTTCATCGATCGGCTCCTCCTCGCTCCTAAAGGGTAGGCACGATAAACAACGGCGTTATGTCATCATCGCGACGCACGAGCACGTTGATTTGTTCCGCAGAATGCGGCAGGCGCGATCGGTCATACGAAGGGATCGGCAACTCCCACGCAGCGATCAAGGTTTACGCAAACCTTCGGATGCTTCAGTTCAAGCGTCACAGGAACGGCGCGCCTTTACAGCAGAGAAGTCGACCAATATGAGGTCGAAACAGGTCAGCCACAAGGCCAATACAAACGGTCCACTTTGGGTCCACTTTCGGAAGTTGGGCCTCGTGACAGAGATGTCCGCTCTGTCCTTAGAAGTGGACACCGTCAGGGGACGACGGCAGGTCCGCAAAGTGCCAACAACGGACATCAATGTGATGGGCATCCCGTCAAAACGCGTTTGGCAGTGCCGCCTGATCCGTCGTACAATATCCTGTGGGTTGGATTGCGTGCCATGCCCCAAGATTGGTCGAGCCGCGTCGAGCGCAAGTTGTCAGCGATATTGGCCGCCGATGTGGCCGGTTATTCTCGGCTCATGCACGATGATGAAGAGACTATTCACGCCAACCTAACAGCGCTCCTAGCTGACAATATCGCGCCCGCCATCGCGGAGCACCGCGGCCGCATCGTGAAGAACACCGGGGACGGGTTCTTGGCAGAGTTTCCGAGCGCGGTCGAGGCGGTTCGAGCCGCGATGCAGTTCCAGACTCGGATCAAGGAACTAACAATCGGCGACGCGGAAGACAGGCGCATTGCTTTCCGTGTGGGCGTCAATATCGGCGACGTAATCGTCGAGGCCCATGACATCTTTGGAGATGGCGTTAACATCGCGGCGCGGCTTGAGAGCATCGCTGAACCCGGCGGCATTTGCATATCGTCTTCTGCCTACGATCAAGTCCGAGGCAAGGTCAGGGTTGAGTTCGCCGATCTAGGCGAGCAGAACCTCAAAAACATCGTCCGCCCGGTGCGGGCCTATGCTGTGGTCCGGGATGGGCTTGGCCCTGCGGCAAAGGGCGGCAGCACGGCGCCAAGCCGGCTTTCAGCGCCCCGTCTGTCCATGGTGGTGCTGCCGTTCGCGAACATCGGAGGCAATCCCGAGCAAGACTATTTCGTCGATGGCGTAACCGAGAGTTTGACGACGGACCTTTCGCGCATCAGCGGCGCGTTCGTGATTGGCCGACACACCGCGTTTACCTACAAAGGCAAAGCGGTTGATCTTAGACGGATCGGCCTTGAGTTGAATGTCCGCTACGTGCTCGAAGGCTCCGTGCAGCGTAGTGGCAAGCGTCTCCGGGTGAATGCGCAGCTGATCGACGCCGAAACCGGCAATCACTTGTGGGCCGAGCGGTTCGACAAGCCCGTCGCCGATCTGTTCGATATGCAGGACGAAATCGTATCGAGGCTCGCAAACACCTTGGATGCTCAGCTTATCGCGGCCGAGGCTCGGAGAGCAGAGCGTTCGTTGCACCCCAATTCGATGGATTTGTATTTCCAGGGCAGAGCTTGGCTCAATAAGGGGCTGGTCCCCGAATACATGACGCAAGCGCGCCACTTTTTCGAGCGCGCCCTGACGCTCGATCCCGGCAATATCGATGCGCTTGTCGGTTTGGCGGATGTCGATCAGGTAGTTGGCGGCGGCTATATGACCGACAATCGGGCTCCGCACCTCGCGGCGGCGGAAGCGGCATTGATCAATGCTCTGTCCCTCGCCCCGAACCATGCCTTGGCTCACTTGACCTTGGGGAAAGTCCAAATTTTTACGAACCGCGCGGCCCAAGGCATTGCTGAATTCGAGCAGGCGTTGGCGCTCGACCGAAATCTGGCCCACGCGCACGGGTTAATCGGTCAGGCCAAGATTTTTCTCGGTCGCGGCGCGGACACCGAGGCGCATGTTCAGGAGGCACTCCGCCTGTCTCCCCGCGATATCCAGGCCTTCAAGTGGATGCTATATGTCGGTATCGCCAAGTTGCAGCTCAATGCCGATGCGGAAGCCGTCAGGTGGCTGCGCGGGAGTATTGAGGCCAACCGAAATTATCCCTTTGCGCATTTTGGGCTCGCCGCTGCCCTAGCACTGCTTGGAGCGCTGGACGATGCGCAGGCCGCCGCGCAAGCAGGACTTGCGCTTGATCCGAGCTTTAACGTCCGCCGCTTCCGCGCCAGCGCGTCGACCGACAATCCGACTTATCTCGCCAAACGCGAGCGCGTCTATCAAGGCATGCGGCTCGCCGGTGTGCCGGACGGATGATGTCGGAGATGGGTCATTTGCGGGCCTCGCGGCTAGACCGTCCGATGTCCGCTCTTCCCTGACCAGCGGACATCTGTCGAGACGGGTTAAGTGCTCGCCAATTACCGATCAAACCTCGAGTAGGGGCGACGGAGATCTCGCGCCCGGCTGATCCATCGCTTCGGTGCCCGAAGGTCAGGGCGAGGTTACTTGCGAATGTGAACCCTTTCATAGAGCCAACGGGTGAGCCAAAATATCCTTCCTCGGCTAGAATACAGGTCCCCTGGTTCGTCCAAGGCAACACGGTTTCCGGCCCAGCAATCGGTACGTGGTTTCCCTAGTGAGAACGCAAACAATGAGCCGAGCGGCAAGGATTGCGTTGTTTGCTGGCGTGTTGGCGCTAGTCACTTTGGCTGGCGGTGCCAGCCTTGTCGTCAGCCAGACCAAGGTACGACCTGAGGCCATTCGTTCGTCCGTTACGCGATCAGAAGCCGGGGTTGAGAAAGCATGGGCATTGCCGGCGGCGTCAACCTTCAAGAGGGAACTGACGTGGCAGTCAAACCCCTCGCTGTGCGGCCCCGCCAGTGTCGCGAACGCGCTGAGATCCCTCGGCGAAACGGTAACTTCCGAGACCGCGGTTCTGGCGGGGACGGGTCGTTGCTGGACCGGCGTTTGTTTTATGGGGTTGACGCTTGACGAACTTGGGGATGTCACGCGTTTGAAGACAAGTCGCACGGTCAGCGTGTTGCGCGATCTCTCTCCTGAACAATTCCAGCAGCACCTGCGGCGTGCCAACGAGCCTGGCCGCCGCTACATCATCAATTTCAGCCGTAAGGAAATCTTCGGAGCCGGGACAGGCCATCACTCTCCGATCGGAGGGTATCTGGAGGCGGAGGACATGGTCTTCGTCCTGGACGTGAACCGCGATTATCAGCCCTGGCTTATCGAACGCGACCGTTTGTTTGCAGCGATGGACACCTGGGACGGGAAAAAGAAACGAGGTCTGTTGTTGATCGAATAAACCCCATCAGCCGGCAAAGAAGTCTGTATCAGTACTCTGTATCGGTACATGCGTCGGCGCTCTCAATGGCAAGGAGGAAAGGAAAGTGGAGGTCCAATTGCGACATGACATTTGGATCCGCTTGGGCCAACTGGTCCTGTTGATTATCGCGGTGGTTGTCGCTCTGTTGCTCGCGGAGGTGTGGCTTTTTGGTGCGATCACTTTGCTTGAAGCTTTTCCTCGGCGACCGGTGCTCGCGAGTGGAATCCTGTTGTCGATTTTTGCCATTTTGTTTCTTTGTATCCGCGGGGCCAAAATGGATTCCCGCGCAATCGTGTATTTTGCCAGCCGCGCGGTTTTGCTGATCGGATCGGCTATCGCCGGGATCGCCGCTCTGGAAGTAATTGTCTATGGCTCGGTGGCTTTGGGCACCCACTCGTTACGGGAAGCCTGTTTATACCTGGCAGGTGGATTGTTCTTGGTGGCTGTCGCAGCGGCCGGCGTTAAGTACTCGTTCAATTGGCAGCTCGCGTACTGGATCATCTTTTCTGCTGTGCTTACGGCGGTTATCTTCTCGATTTTTGGCGTCGGCGTAACGGCCTTTGTTTAATGAGCCAGCGATTGTCGCGCAGGGTCTGTTGAGTCATATTCCGCGGAGGCAAGCAATGCGAAACTGTGTTCGTACGCTGTCAATGATTGGCGCTGCTGCACTGATCGGTATTCTTCAGCCTGGCCATTCTGCGAAAGCTCAGTCCCCATCGGCCACCCAAGTCGTCATGCTTGGAACCGGCACGCCGGGTCCTGACCCGGATCGCTCCGGACCGGCCACCGCGGTCGTGGTCAACGGCATGGCCTACCTGGTTGATGTCGGCGCGGGCGTCGTGCGGCGAGCAAAGGCCGCGGCTCTCGACAAGGGCATTCGCGCCCTTGAACCGATAAGCTTGCGTGTGGTCTTCGTGACGCACCTGCATTCGGATCATACGGTGGGTTACCCCGATCTCATTCTGACGCCCTGGGTCATCGGACGCAAAATCCCGCTGGAAGTCCATGGCCCCAAGGGGATCAAGGCAATGACTGAGCACATCCTTCTTGCTTACGGGGAGGACATCAGGACGCGCACAAATCCACATGGAAACCAGCGTGAATTTCCGCAGGGCGCGTGGGTTAACGCGCATGAGGTCACAGCCGGCGTTGTCTACAAGGATGCAAACGTCACCGTAACAGCCTTCACCACCAGGCACGCGATGGAGAGCTATGGCTATCGGTTCGATACGTCCGACCGCAGCGTCGTTATCACCGGCGACACCGCTCCAACCCAGGCAACGATCGACGCGTGCAACGGATGCGATGTCCTCATCCATGAGGTCAACACGCTCTCCGCGCTCGCCGCC
The DNA here is from genome assembly GCF_018596315.1 of Bradyrhizobium sp. SRL28. GTDB lineage: Bacteria > Pseudomonadota > Alphaproteobacteria > Rhizobiales > Xanthobacteraceae > Bradyrhizobium. The sequence continues at coordinate 213,336 of NZ_JAHEAG010000005.1, forward strand.
CGTCCGGCGATGTTCCAGGCCTTTGCCGGGATGTATCACACCTCGACGGCCCAGCTTGCCGAACTCGCCGCACAGGCCAAACCCAAACTTCTGGTTCTGTATCACGCCTCGATTTCGTTGCGGCCGCGCGTCGACGCGAATTTTCAAGGCGGCGCCGCGAATTCCTCGCCCGAAGAGCTGCTCGCTGAAGTGCAATCGCGCTATGGCGGCAGGGTCGTCGTCGCGCGTGACCTCGATGTTTATTGAGGGCGCTTTCGGAAACCATATCGTCGAGTCCATGTCTTTGATGGCACCTTGAGCGAGCCCACGCCCGCGCCGAGCGCAAGGTGGTTGACAGGATCGTCGACGGGCTGAAGGTTCACAGCTAGCGCGTGGGGCCCGGAAAATTCAAAGCGGCCGGCGGACGTTCGCTTTGAGGATGTGAGCTGGCATGATCAGGAAGGCTGAAGAACGAGACGCGTCCAGCCTGGCCGCGGTGAGCATCGAGGTCTGGGTGAATACTTATCTCCGGGAGGGAGTTAGCCCCGTATTTGCGGACTATGTTCTTGCAGAATTCACGGCGCAGAAGTTTCGTAACGCGATCGGCGACCCCGATCTGGCGATCTGGGTATCGGAGAACCGGACCGGAATTGATGGTTTCGTGAGGGTCTGTTCAACGGCTGCGCCGCCGCTTGCCGGTTGCTCGCCGCTGGAAATCACGACCCTGTATGTTCAACCGAGGCACCAGTCGGGCGGAAGGGGCGGCGTGCTGTTGCGTCATGCCCTGGACCACTGCAGGAGCATCGGCGGCGAAAGCGCCTGGCTGACGGTCGAAGCCGAAAACCGCCGGGCCATCGGCTTCTATCTCCGGCGTGGTTTTACCAGGATCGGCTCCACGGATTTTGTGATCGGTGATCAGGCTTATGAAAACTATGTGATGAGAGCAGACCTGCGGCATCGCGTTGACTGATCTGCGACGGCGCGGGGGAAGTCGTAGCCGGGATGGAGCGAAGCGAAATCCGGATGCCTCGGCAAGGGAACTGCCGGTCCCGGATTGCGCTTCGCTCCATCCCGGCTACGAACTGGCCGAGAATAGTTGCCGAGAATAGTTTTGGTCGGGAAGGGGCGCTGCCCTTCCAAAAGTCTACCGGTCCATGACAACGGTGCGTTCGCGGTCTTCGCGATTTTTTTCGATGATCGCAATCGTCTCCGGCGTCTCGAATTCATCCTCTTTGATCAATGCCGTTTTTCGTTCTCCATCGGGATGAACGGACCGGCTTAAACCTGTCGTGATGTTGCGTTCCAGTAAGGCGAGGCTCGTTCCAGGCTGAGTTTCTTCTGACTTGGCCGGGGGAACTGCTAGTGCGCTCACCGCCAGGAGCGCGGTCAAAACATATCGCATGGATTCGCTCCGGCTTTATGACTTGACGAGTCAACAAACATGCAGCGGAGGTGGTTCCCGCAAACTCGGGGTGTATTCCCGTCGGCCTTTCCCGGCGGCTGGCGCCAGCGCGGAACGGAATTGCACGATCGCACCAGCCGGTCTTGCGGCACGGCAGCAAAACGCAAATACTCCTGTGAGTTGGGTTTCCTAGGGGAAGCCTGGCCAAGAAAGCCCGGGAGCGGGCACAAGGGAGAGACATCATGGCGCGGGAAACCGGGGGCAATACGGCTGACGGCAACAATTTCGAGACCAGCCGGCGCAGGTTCTTGGGCAGTTCAGGTCTGGCGGCGATCGGCGCCGTCATCGGCGGCGCGCTGCCGCTCTCGCGCGACGGCGCCGGCATTCCCCAGGCCCAAGCGCAAGCCGCGCCGGCCGCCGCGCCCGCGGCGGCCAAGGGGCCGCAACATCTGAAATTTCCCGGCAAGAACGAAGGGCTCGTCGTGCTCGGCGAAAAGCCGCTGGTCGCCGAGACGCCGGAAAGCCTGCTCGACGATGACACCACGCCGATCGAGAAATTCTACATCCGCAACAATGGGCAGATCCCTGAGGAGACAAAGGACCCTGACGCCTGGAAAATCACCGTCGATGGCGAAGTCAACAACAAGATCGAGATCACGCTCGGCGAATTGAAATCGAAGTACAAGGCTATGACGCGGCGCATGGTGCTGGAGTGCGGCGGCAATGGCCGCGCGGCGTTCTCGCCGCCGGCGCGCGGCAACCAGTGGGGCAATGGCGGCGCGGGTTGCGCCGAATGGACCGGCGTGCCGCTCGCCGATCTGCTCAAGAAGGCCGGCCTGAAGCCGAGTGCAAAATACACCGCGCATTATGCGGCCGATCTGCATCTGTCGGGCGACGCTAGCAAACCGACCATCTCGCGCGGCGTGCGGATCGAGAAGGCGATGGACCCGAACACGCTGATCGTGTGGGCCATGAACGGCAAGCCGCTGCCGAATATCCATGGCGGGCCGGTGCGGCTGGTCGTGCCGGGCTGGGCCGGCTCGGCCTCGCAGAAATGGCTGACGCGCATCACCATCCGCGATCGGGAGCATGACGGCCCCGGCATGACGGAATTTTCCTATCGCACGCCGATCAAGCCGATGGTGCCTGGCGACAAGGGCGATCCCGCCAACTTCCGCATCCTGGAATCGATGCCTGTGCGCTCGATCATCACCAATCCCGCGAACGGCGCGAAGTTCGCCGCCGGCACCAAGGAGCTGAAACTGCGCGGCGCCTCCTGGGCCGGTGACCTCACCGTCAAGCAGGTGGATATCTCGACCGATTTCGGCGCGAGCTGGCAGCGGGCCACGCTGCAAAAGCCGAAGAACAAGTATGACTGGCAGCGCTGGACCGCGACGGTAAAACTGCCGACCGACGGCTATTTCGAGATCTGGGCGCGCGCTACCGATTCCAAGGGCGCGATGCAGCCGCATCTGGCCGGCTTCTGGAATCCGCAAGGCTATGGCGGCAACGCCATGCACCGCATCGCCGTGCTGGTCGGATGATGCAGCGTTTGGCGTGGCTCGCAGTGGCCGGCGTGCTCTGGATAGCGCCGGCCATGGCGCAAACAAGCTTCACTCCGCGCGAGGAGAGCCCGGAGGAGTTTGCCGCGGGCGCCGGCCGCGATGAAACCTTCTACGCCTGCACCGCCTGCCATGGTTTCAGGCTGGTGGCGCAGCAGGGCATGACGCGTGCGCAGTGGGAGGATTCGATCAACCTGATGATCCGCCGCCACAACATGCCGCCGCTCGACGACAAGGACCGCGAAAAGGTCCTGACCTATCTCGAGACGGCCTATCCGCCGCGCGCGCCGGCGGGCCGGGGAGGCTGGGTGAATCCGTTTGCGAAGTGAGCGCCTGAAAATGGAAGCTCCAGCTAAGCTCTTGACGCAGCCGCTCGCCAAGCCAGAATGCCCGCGGTTTGCGCCGGGAGCCGGTCATATGAAGTTTTTGATTACTGCGCAGGATACGGCGGGAAACGTGACCCTCAACCGGGCGTCGGTTCCAGCTGCGTTGAAGAAAGCCGGGGAATTGATATCGGACGGCTGCTGGAACGTCGAGATCGTGACGCCCGATGGGGCCACCTATAACCCTGGCGAGTTCGATCAGTTGAGAGAGCGAGCTGGCCCGGCAGGCCCCGATATATCGCTGGCCACGCAATAGCGGACGGCCATGCCTGGCCGACCATGTCGGCTTGTGGCACTCGGCGGATCTGCCGGGTCGACGCTCTTCCTCGGGATTGCGGCCACTTTCATATGACAACAAGCTGCGATGTCACCGGAGCGCCGGCGCAGCTTCGCCGCATCCGTGCGGCACCCGCACGATCAAAACAAACAGAATTAGACTCGCAAGGAAGCCGATCGGTGCAGCAGTCAGGCCGGCCATCGTTCGCGCGATCAGTGGTGCGATCCACACCGCGGCCAGCAGACTGATCTCGTAGTTCCTGAAGTGAGCGTCGGACCTGGCCGCGACGAAGAAGGCAAGCGAGGGCGCCAGCAGCATCAGGTCGTAATCGAGGATGTGAGGCGACGCGAGCGGCGTTGCGGCGAGAAGCAGGGCTGCTTTCATGTCGGGGTGTTGGTTTGAACGCCAAACCCACGCCGTTCCGCAGATGGCCCCGGCGGAGATCGCGCCCTGAACCATGTAGGCCAGTGGTACGCTGCCGCCCCACATTCGCACCGCCGCAAAGGCGCTCTGCAACTTCTCGAATCCCACGTTACCTTCTTCAAGCAACAGCTTTCGCGATGTTTCGGTCGAGGCGAGGAATGACCACCAGGCGTCGGCACCGAACAGAAGAAGGGAGACGCTTGCCAATATGATTACAGCAGCGGCGGCGGCGGTTATCGCTCGCCATTGCCCCGCAGCAGGCAGTGCGAACGCGATGACAAGCGCCAATTGCGGCTTGTACGCGAGCAGGCCGAACAGCATGCCCGCGATGATGGGTCGCCGCGGCAAGCAGACCAGCGCTGCACCAAATAGGGCCGCGCTAAGAAACCCGTTTTGACCGTGGCCGAGATTGATGAAGACCGCAGGAAAGGCTGCCGCTGCTGGAAGCCACAACCGGGCGATCACGCCATTCCCGCGCCGCGCCCGGTACAGGATTGCAGCAATGACTGCCAAATACAGCGCAAGCGTCGAGCCCTGCCAGACGGCGAGCGCCAGCGGGTAGGGCAGCAATGCCAACGGTGCCGCGAGCATGAAGAAAATCGGCGGATATAGCCAGCCATAATAAGGCGTGTTCGCACCGAACAATTGCTGTTCGCGGGCGTAATGCGCCGCCATGCTATAGGCGTCGGCGGCTTTACCCTCCAGTGCCAACGCGCCGGCCGCATAGAAACTGGAAAAATCGGTGCCGATCGGCTTGCCATTGCGATCGACCAGGCCGTCCGATAGCGCGATCCATCCGAGTATGGCCAGCGCAGCAATTGCGAGAAGGATCAGGCTGTAGCCGCGGCCGCGCGCGGGCGTGAGCCAGGAGCCGGATCGCAGAGCTTGCCAAGCATGCGGCATTGCAATGCTGCCGTGCCGATCAAGCACGGACGCCGGCTGAGCTCAGATGCGATCTCCGGCCGTCGGAGATCAATGTCGTTTCGCCCTTCCAACGCCAGAGGGCCGTCGCGAGCACGTAGACTATCAACGAGTAAGCGGCAAAAGCTGCCGAGGCTCCGCAAATCAGCCGCGCACCAATGTCAAGCGGACCGTTCTGATTATCAAACTGCACTTTTGCACCATACAAATTAACCGTGCAGTTTATCCTCGCAAAAACTTACTAATAGAATCCTATTAAGGTTGAAGAATTTCATAGCTGCAGCCTTGTTCGGTGTGCAACTTTTCTTCCCGATGCCCTACGTCGTTCGGATCAAAGATCGGAACATACTCAGCTGCTTTTCGTCTGATTGGCACGTCGTATGTCCGTTTCGTGCCGGAAGCTGCTGACCGGGTGAGCGCGCATTGATAAGCCGCCAGCCGAGTCCGTACGCGGTCGATGCGTCGGCTTCTTGACGCGCTCTGCTCGTCCTGCCGCCTCGCCAGGAATTACCCCTCCAGGGTAAACCCAACCCGCAAAGCCACCTGGTAATGGCGAACGGATCCATCCTCGATGTGGCCTCGCGTTTGCACCACTTCGAACCACTTCATGCCGCGAATGGTCTTTGATGCGCGGGTGATCGCGTTCTGAATGGCATCCTCGATGCTTTTTTCGGAGGATCCGACGAGTTCGAGGATCTTATAGACATGATCTTTCTCAGCAGGAGCTGGCACGGCGAACCTCCGTTGTAATGTGCGTGGGGTAATCCAGGTCTATCTCCCCACATCGGCGTTCTTAATCCGACGTGAGCCAACGCCATGCTCTCATCCGGGTTCCGATGACCGATCATGATTGGTGGGGCAGGCGGTTGGATCGTGCGCGTTTCGCGACGTCCGCTCTGCTTCCGGAGCGGACGCCACCCATTGCCAAAATCGAAAAGCCGCCGCTACCGTACCGCGATCGGCGACACCGTCGAGCCCGAGCCGCCCTGAATTTTGAGCGGCTGCATCACGAAGGCGAATTCGCCGACGCCCTTTTGCGCGAGCTCGTCGAGCTTGAGGTTCTCCAGCAAATGGATGCCGTTCACCACCAGCGCGATCTGGTGCACCGGCAGCGACAATTGCTTGTCGGGGTTGGGCGCGACCTCGACCGGCCAGTTGTCGGCGCCGAGCAGCATCGGGTCCTTTGCGGCAAGCCAGAGCGCGGCCGGCACGCCGATGCCCGGGCAGGATTTCACGTAGCGCGGGTTATCCTTGCCGTAGAGCTTGCCCCAGCCGGTATGGATGATGACGGCGTCGCCGGGCTGCAGCGTCAGGTTCTGCTTCTTCAGGGCGCCTTCGAGATCGTCCACCGTGATTTCGTAATTGTCGCCCAGCATCTCGACGCCCTTGAAGCCGGCAACGTCGATCAGGACGCCGCGCGTGAACAGCGTGCCGACATTGTGGATACCGAACTTCTTGAAGCCGGTACGATCGACGTTCTCGTCGACCTTCTGGCAATTGTACCAGCTATTGAGATGGGTCTGGTGCGCAAAGCCGTCGAACTGGGTGCCGACCTGGCCGAGCTCGGTGATGATGACCTCTTCGTTCGAGCCGCGCATGTTGGAGAACTGGTTCATGAACGTGCGCTTGGTGTGCACGTCGAAGCGCCGCGTTCCGAAGAACGCCATGCTGGGACCGAGCACGTGCGCGAGCTCGATCACCTCGCCGGTCTTGATCAGCTTCGCCGCGTTCATCACGGCCGCGGGCTTCTGGTGATTGCCCGAGCCGCGCTCGTCCGCCGCGCCCCATTTCGACGGACAGCGCTTGCTTTCCTCCGGAACGGTCCAGGTCGGTGCTTGCGCGTAGGCTGCGGCGGAAAACGCAAGCGTGATCGCCGCACCCAATGTGAATGCTTTCATAGGTAACCTCCCAAGTGAGGGCGCTCTGGAAACGGCACCCCTGGGACAAATAATGCTGATACGATTGAGGCTGTTCAAGCGACAATCTTTCTGATCACGGTGAGGTTGTGCTTCCACGCACGCCTCGAACTCCGTTATGATGAGGGTCAAATGGGCGCGGAAGGCGCTTTGCCCCCACGCCAATCGGACCTGAAAATCCAAGGGAGTGAGCACATCATGAAACGCCGAACGTTCCTCAAGGGCGGCGCCCTGGCCGGCGCGACGGCGCTGGTTGCGGCGCCTGCGATCGCGCAAGGAGCGCCCGAGATCAAGTGGCGCCTGACCTCGAGTTTTCCAAAATCGCTCGATACCATCTTCGGTACGGCGCAGACTTTTGCGAAATACGTCGCCGATGCCACCGACAACAGGTTTCAGATCCAGACCTTTGCGGCGGGCGAGATCGTGCCCGGCTTGCAGGCGCTTGATGCCGTGAGCTCGGCGACCGTCGAGATGGCGCAGACGCCGCTCTATTTCTACATCGGCAAGGAGCCGGCGCTGACCTATGCGACAGGCGCGCCCTTCGGCATGAACCATCGCCACCAGCATTCCTGGTGGACGTTCGGCGGCGGCGCCGAGCTCTGCAACGAAGCGCTGAAGCCGTTCAAGACGCATGCGATCCTGTGCGGCAATTCCGGCACGCAGATGGGCGGCTGGTTTCGCAAGGAGATCAAGACATCAGACGATCTCCAAGGCCTCAAATTCCGCATCGCGGGTATGGGCGGCCACGTGCTGGCAAGACTCGGCATCGTGCCGCAGCAGATCGCGGGCGGCGAGGTCTATTCAGCGCTCGAGAAGGGATCGATCGATGCCGCGGAGTTCGTCGGCCCCTATGACGACGAAAAACTCGGCTTCTACAAGGTGGCGAAATACTACTACTTCCCCGGCTGGTGGGAAGGCGGGGCGATGCTGCACATGATCGTCAACGAAGAGAAGTGGAATGCGCTTCCCAAACAGTATCAGGCGGTCCTCAACCAGGCCGGTTCGGCCGCCGGCGCGTGGATGATCGAAAAATATGACAGCGTCAATCCCGCAGCCCTGAAGCGGCTGGTCGCGGGTGGGGCGGAGCTGCGCGCGTTCCCGCAACCGGTCATGGAGGCCTGCTACAAGGCAACCCAGGACCATCTGAACGAGATTGCCGAGAAGAGCGCGCTGTTCAAGAAGACCAAAGAGAGCCACGACGCGTATATGAAGGAAGTGCTGTTCTACACGCAGATCGCGGAAAACTACTACGACAATTATCTGCTCAGCAAAATGCGCAAGGGCTGAGCGCGCGTCACTGTGAAGCCCGGATGAGCGCAAGCGACATCCGGGTTAAGACCCCGCATATCGCTCCGCTCATGCGGGCTACTTGCTACGTGCTGCCTGCTGATTACGCCGACGTAGCGCTGACATAAGGAATGCTGCTCACGATAGCGGCAAGTACGACCGCGTTGCACAGCATGCCGCCCCAATGCAGCCGCCGCAGCCGGCGTACTGCAGCGGCGTCGCCGGCATCCCTGGCGCTGAGCTGGGCATCCCACTGCCGCAGAAACCAGCCGCGCGCCCAGACCGCGAAAGCCGCGAGCAAGGCAACGCCAATCGCGAACACCGGTCGACCAGTCAGAGCAAAGGTCAACGTCCCGATGACGCCGGCAATGCTCGTCATCAGAAAATGGGCATTGAACATGCCGCGCAGCAGCTGGGTGACTTGTGGAATGTCGAGCTTCACCAGCAGAAAGGCGGGCGCCGCCAGAAAAAAGTAACCCATCGGAAAAAGCAGAATGACAATGGCGGCCAAGGCGATGCCGTCTGACGTCATGCGATTACCCCTTCTTTTCTTTTTCCCACCAGGCGAGGGTGCCTCTGGCGGTGGTTTACAATAATACCCGCTGATATCTTCGGCACCATTGAGCTTTGGTCGGATCAGCCGCGCTTGCCGCCGAGCGAGACAAAGGCCATCAGGCAGGGCTCCGGCAACGGGTTGCGCCAGCGATGGCGGGTGCCGTTCTGCACGATGCAATCGCCCTGGCGCAGATGCACCTTCTGTCCGTCGTCCAGCTCCAGCGTCATCTCGCCACGAACCACGACTCCATAATCGATGGTGTCGGTGGTGTGCATGCCGCCGCCGCCCTTTTCGAAATGGTCGCCCATGCCGGGGAGCTTGTCCGACAGTTCTTTCACGCCGCTCTCGAACGTGACGCCCGGCGGCGGCTTGTAGCCTTCGGGACGCTTGGGCGGATAGGAAATCAGCCGGAAGATCGTGCCGCCCGGGCCGGGAAAGCCTTTGGTCCCGTTCAGCATCGGGTCCGGCTCGACGCCCGTAAGTCCGGGCACGCCCTCCGTCCTGTAGACTTCGTAGAACGTCAGTCCCGGATTGGCATCGATTTCCACCACCGTGGTCGTGACGTCAAAGGACTTGAACACCGACTTGCCGGCTTCGTTGCGGCCGGTCAGCGCGCGCTTCGGAGGCGGCAGCTCGCTCGCATCCTTCGCATCGGCGGGGTGTGATATCGCGGCCAAGGCGCTGCCGCCGGCCAAGGCGGAGAGTGCCTGCAGCACCTGACGCCGATCCCCGCCTTCAAATCGTCGGTCGGAAAGCTCCACGTCATCAGCGGATTTGTTCTTGCCCCGTGGCCACCAGCGCCAAGAAAACTTGGCCAACGACCTCGCCGAGAACCTGCCCATCTGCGTCCTCCATTGTAACGTGCAATCAGCGCGCTTCTACAATCAAGAAATGAACGGCGCGCTTCCCACAACTGTAACAAGGACAGGAACAATGGCCACTCTACTTCCGGCTAGGTCGATCTCGGAAGTCATGGGCCTAACGAGGCATTTGCCTCTTCTTCGATCAACCCGTTCGGACACGTTCAGACAAAGCACGTGAGATGCGCCGAGCAGCTATTGTCACGGGCAAATTGGATTTTGCGAAAAATCTAATTTGCTGAGCAGATTCAATCTGATTTAGGTCGTCCAGTTTGCCCGACAAATATAAATCGCTTTCCCTCTCACCCCAAATCAGTGGCTATTTCCGCGCTGTCCCGTCTCGACAAGAGGGGCGTATCGCGATCGTCACGAACGCGAGACGGGATGTGGTGGACGCGGCAGCGTCAGGCGCGAAAAGTTGTTTGCAGGGCGGTTATCCGTGAGCGAGCACAGCGCGCAAGACGTACGGCGCTGATGCGTACGGCAAAACCGTGTGGTCCTGACACCCGTGGCTGGTGCCAAGCTGTCGGTGGCGAATTCGATCCAACCGGATCGATCTTGCCATCAAGCCGGCAGGGATGGAGGCAAGACGAATTCGTCTCCAGGGAGAGCACGGCATAAGCCGTCAAACCATTGCGCAGGGAGTCAACAAGACAAAAAACCTAAGACAAATCAACGCAGTGCCGTTGACGTGCTCACATTTGTGTCGCGATATGCGTCGTCTAGCTACGGCGAGGCATATTAACTCCGATACACTAGGCAAAATCACCAACGTAAGATGGGCAAAAAAACGTGATATCGGAAATCCAGCTGAAGTTTGGAAGCGGGCCTGGAGTTGCGAGCGCACCTATTCCAATAGTGCCCGTCACCATTTTTGTAGGACCCAACAACGCAGGTAAGAGCAAGGTCTTATCTGAAATTCACAGCTTAGCCCAAAATGGAATTACAAGCCTCAAAGACACTGTGATTTTACAACGCATTTCCTTCACGGGCCTATCACCCGAGAAGGCGGCTACCGCGCTCGACTCGTTTAAAGCCACGCCTAATGTTGGAGAAATTCTCCAATCTAATACCACCATGCTGCAACAAAAACACTTCGGTCGAATGGCTGTTAATACGTCCGTGATCATCCCAGCGCTCACTGATCCATCATCGCATCTCGATGAATTTTGCGGTTGGCTGCTAAGATTCCTGATCTTGAAGCTTGATGGCCCGAACCGCGTGGGACTTGTCAACCAGCAGCAAGCAGGCGATCTACAAAGTACTCCGCTTGATAGGGTGCTATTCAAGAATAAACGCAAGAGAGAAGAGGTGCGCCGAATCATTCACGAAGCGTTCGGATCGTATTTCGTTGTTGATCCGACCGCTCTCGGCGCGCTCAGAATCCGACTGTCGCCTCGACCGCCGACCGATGAATTAGAAGAGCTAAATATACATCCTGCAGGCATAGCTTTTCATGCACAAGCGACGCCAATTGAAACGACAAGCGACGGAGTGAAGGCGTTTACCGGAATCATCTTGGAAGTCATTGCGGGCGAACATCCGATTTTGCTGATTGACGAGCCCGAAGCTTTCTTACACCCATCCCTTGCGGAAAAGCTGGGAAATGAGCTGGCGCGAGCAGCCGTAGCGAACGACAAGCGAGTTTTCGTATCAACACATAGCCCGCAATTTATAATGGGCTGCATCCAATCCGGCGTCCCAATCAACATCGTTCGACTCACTTATAGGTCTAACGTTCCAACTGCGCGGCTTCTACCGAGCAACGAGATTCTAGAGCTGATGAGAAATCCTCTGCTCAGATCTACCGGTGTCTTGAACGGCCTGTTTTATGAACACGTGGTAATCACAGAGTCCGATGCCGACCGAGCATTTTACCAAGAGATCAATGAGCGCCTGGCGCGACACAAGTCGAACTGGAGCATACCAAACTGCTTATTTTTGAATTCGCAAAACAAACAAACGATCCAAACAATAATGCGGCCGCTACGCAAGCTCGGCATTCCCGCTGCCGGGATTGTCGATATCGATCTTCTCAAAGACAGCGGCAGTCAATGGTCTGGCCCTTTGCGGGGAGCCAACTTACCAGCGGCATCGCAGTCATCTCTTGCGGCACTTCGCACATCCGTAAAGGCAGCAATGGATGCAACCGGGCTCGATATGAAACGAGATGGCGGAATATTTATTCTTCAGAACGACGCTCTCGAAGCAGGTAAGAGTCTTTTGAAACAGTTGGCCGAATACGGGTTGTTTGTGGTGCCGGGAGGCGAATTGGAGTCTTGGCTCAAGCATCTTGGTGTGACGGGGCATGGACCGAGTTGGCTCATAAACATGTTTACAAGAATGGGGGAGGATGCAACCTCCTCCACATATGAGGTGCCGTCCGACGATGACGTGTGGGAATTCATGTTATGCGTAAGGGAGTGGCTTACCGATTCTAAGAGACACGGAATCCCTGCTTAAGCGAGAGCCCGATCGTTTTAGTTGTATCGTACGAAGCGATTTTCAGGTGTAGGTCGCGCACTATGCGCCACGTGAGCGAATAATCCTGAGCCTTCAAAAAGCCTGCCGGATGCACATGAAAACCGATCAGAAACGCTTGGCGTTCGACCACGTTGGTGCCAGACTTTAGAAGGCGCTTAGCGCAGCAGGGATCGATGCGCCCGGCATCGAAAGGCAGAGCAATCACTACGGATCCGATCCTGCGGTGATTAAACTTGGAAACAAGCCTTGAAGTTCTTTGGGAAATGCGAGGCCCGTCGAAACAGGTGTCTGTCCACAGCCACGATTAGCCGTGGTTCCGGCAGCGGCCGACTACCAGCCATAGGCCGATTTGCGCCAGGCCCGGCGACCCGCTTTGATAGGCGATGGGCACCAAGTCAGGGGATCTATTTGCGGGGCGTCGGTTCGGGCCGCCGCAGAACAGGCCGTGGAGGCACGCAGGACCGCCGACCGTTTGGCTTGCGAGGCGTGGAATAAGCGGATGCTCGGCTTCCAGGGGCCGGCGCAGCCGTCGCCTGCGCTGGGCGATGCGATTAACGCCGGGTTCGGCTACCTCGAAGTGAAATGCCTGGGCTGCACCACGCATCAAACGGTGGCGTTGAACATCGTCCGGCGACCGAAGACGACGCCAATCCATGAGCTTGAGCGCTACATGCGGTGCAAGGATTGCTCACGGCTTCAGGGGCGACCGTACAAGCGCAGCCATCTGGTGGCGCTGCGGCCGACAAAGATTTCAGCCAGCGATCCGGCGTCAACATGGTGGCCGGGTGAACGAGACTGAGGTTGGAGAAGGCATGAACATGCTGGCATTTCGTTCAGAAGTAGACCTCTGGGCTAGAAGGTCTGCACGTCTGCGCTGGGCCAATAGCCGGCATCGTAACTTGCCTTGTCGCGCTTAGTCTCTCGCTCTTTCGAGGGCGTGACGCACAGTTTTCTGCTCATCGCTCGACATTTGTGTCGGGCCCAGCTTGTAGGTCAGCTTGTCGATCTTTCCGGTGAAGCGGAACGGCAGCTTGTAGCTGTCGTCCACCGCCGTGCGGGTGTCACTGCCGATGTCAAAGGTCTCGTCGATAGCCATCAGGAAAGGAATTGAGTGCGGCATCGACTTTTTGGCGATCTGCTTGCCATCAACCGTGAGCACACCGGTACCGCCCTTGCCGGGGCCGGGTCCGTCATACTTGAAGTCAAACGCAATCGTGTGTTTGCCCGGCTTGAGCGCATCGCCGAAGACATCGCGATTTCCGACGCCGCCCTCCCAACGATAGCGCTTGAGATTGAGCATGTTATAGGAAAACACCGGCTTGCCCTTGAGTAGATAGAGACCGTATCCGCCGAAGCGACCACCGTAAGTAGCGATCATTCCCTCCGCGCCGCCCGGCGGAACGGTGATCTCGGCGGTGATGGTGAAGTCCTTGTTGAGGATGCTCGGGGTGTTACCGTCCGGTATGCCGGCATTCTCCCCCTTGTACGTGAAGACCGTTCGTCCGGCGGTCGCGCTCGGTCGCGGAGTCACAATGCGAGGAAGGACCGAATTGTCCAGCGGAAAGACCTGGTACTTCGCCGCTTCCGTCAGGAACAGCGCCTGCATCTCCTTCAACTTGTCGGGATGCTTGGCGGCGAGGTCGTTGTTTTGCGAAAAGTCCTCGGTGATGTTGTAGAGTTCCCATTTGTAGTCATTGATCTCGGGCAGCTTGACCGTTCCCAGGATCCACGGCGGTACCGGCGGCGTCGTGTTGGCGTACCAGCCATTGCTGTAAATGCCGCGATTTGCGAACATCTCGAAGTACTGAGTCTCGCGTTTTGAGGGCGCGTTGGCGTTTGCCTTGTCGAACGTGTAGGCCATGCTTACGCCTTCGATCGGCTTCTGCGCGATGCCGTTGACCGTGGCGGGCGCCTGAATGGCGGCGGCTTCAAGGATCGTCGGCACGACGTCGATGATGTGGTGGAACTGGGTGCGGATGCCGCCGGCGTCCTTGATGCGGCTTGGCCAGGATATCGCCATGCCCTGTCGGGTGCCGCCAAAGTGCGACGCCACCTGCTTGGTCCATTTGAACGGCGTGTCGAACGCCCACGACCAGGCCACCGACATATGCGGGTAGGTCTTGTCGGAGCCCCAGGCTTCATAGTTCAGCATCAGCTCGGCTTCCGGGAGGTCGAGAATGCCGTTGTAGGCGGTCAACTGGTTCGGGGTGCCCTCAAGGGTGCCTTCGGCGCTGGTGCCGTTGTCGCCGCTGATATAGATGATCAGCGTGTTGTCGAGTTTGCCCATGTCCTCGACGGCCTGGATCACGCGGCCGATCTCATAATCGGTATAGGCGGCGTAGCCGGCAAATACCTCAGCCTCGCGCGCGTACAGCTTCTTTCGCACGAAGGAAAGCGAGTCCCACTTCGGTAGCGTATCCGGCCAGGGAGTAAGCTGGGTGTTGGCCGGAACCATACCGAGTTTCCTCTGGTTGGCGAATATTTGCTCGCGCAGCTTCTCCCAACCCATGTCGAACCTGCCCTTGAACTTGTCAATCCATTCCTTTTTTGGCTGATGCGGCGAATGCGTGCCGCCCGGCACGTAGTAGACGAAGAACGGCTTGTCCGGCGCGGCTGCGTTCAATCCGTTCATGTAATTGATGGCGTCGTCTGCCATGTCGGTGATGAGGTTGTAGTTTTGCTTTCCGATCCATGGAAATACCTGGGTCGTGTTGCGGAAGAGGTAAGGTGTCCACTGGTCGGTCTCGCCGCCCATAAATCCGTAGAAGTATTCGAAACCCATGCCGACCGGCCATTGGTCGAATGGCCCCGCCGGACTGTAGAGATAGGTCGGAGTGTTGTGGTTCTTGCCGAACCACGATGTAGCGTATCCGTTATCCCGGAGGATGGTTCCGACTGTCGCGCTGTCCTGACCAATCACGGAATTGTAGCCAGGATAACCGGTAGACATTTCGCCGATGACACCGTAGCCCACCGAGTGGTGATTGCGGCCGGTGATTAGCGCCGCCCGCGTCGGCGAACAAAGCGCCGTCGAGTTGAAATGGGTGTAACGAAGTCCCGTGTTGGCGATGCGATCCATATTTGGGGTCGGGATGACACCTCCGAAGGTCCCGGATACGCCATAGCCCTGGTCGTCGGTCATGATCAGCAGCACGTTCGGCGCGCCCTTGGGCGGCACGACCGATGGTGGCCAGTACGGCTTGGAATCCTTAGCCGTCTCGTTGATCACGCCACCAAACTTTGGTGGCTCCGGCGGAAGCTGCTTGCCGTCGAGTGTGATGGTGGCGCTGGGCGCACCCGGCGTGCCGGTGATCTGCTGGGCAAAAGCCGAACCAGCCGTGAGAGCCAGAACGGCGGTTGACAACTTGAGTGCGCGAATGGCGGTGGAGTTCATGGCCAGACTCCTTGGAAAGTCAGTAGCTGACATCGGGCGGGGCGTCAGCGATGCACGCCGCGTGAGGAAAGCTGCCGCCGCGGCACGTACATTCGGTTTCATAGTACCGACCCGCCCCTTGCCAAACGGAGATGGGAGTATCGGCCATGACGGAGCCTTCTTTGACTTAGATCAAGGGCGTCAGCGAACGCGTTGCCTCCGGAATGTTCCCTCTGGGTCAAAAGACGAAGTTCTCCTCGTGACCAGCACTTGTCTGCTTTCCTCTCCAAAGCCGACCGAGAGCAATTTTTCAGAATCCTATTTTCTCGCATTCTGTGAGAAGATCCCAACGCATGTGCAATCTCTATTCGATCACAACGAACCAAGCGGCCATCGCCGCGCTGTTCCGCGTCGTCAATCGCTATGTCGGCAACCTCGCGCCGATGCTGGGTGTCTTTCCGGATTATCCGGCACCGGTGATCCGAAACAGCGACAGCGGGACGGACATGCCTTACTGAGATACACTTTGTAGCAACTATGCCCTTCTAAGCGCATTGATGTAACGCACATGCCGGGTGACGACCGGACACAATGGGGATGTTGGACGCTGCGCATTTTTCCGGTCTCTGCGCGCGACATCAACGCATCGGTACGCGCTGACAACTAACCCGTTCCCGGTGCGTGCAGGAAGAGCCCCTTAACCGGGGCTCTTCTTTTTTGACCTGATTGAACCGAACGCGTGCCGGCCCGTTGTTCTGTCTCACAGGAGGCTTTCATGCCAGACAACAAGAGCCAAGGCATCGTGCGCGACGAGCGTGGTCAGGAGCAGCCCGCCGATAAAAAACGCGCCCAGCACGTGACTTCGGTCGAGGAAAAGAAGAAAACCGAGGATGAAATCCAGAAGACGGCCGAGAAGAGCGGTTTCTAGGAACAAAGATTCCGGTCAAGCTGGAGGCGACCATGGCTGTAAACCCACAGGCGATAACGCTCGTAAGGGCGCGTAAAGAAGCGGACCCAGTTGAAAAATCCGCTGACCAGCACTTCCACCAAGCGTAAGAAGGGCGGTCAGTTCATGACCGTAAAAAAGAGCGCAAAGAAATTCAAAGGCGTTCGGCGCGAGAAATAACCTTCGCAGTGTCCGGCTCTTCTAAGCTGGGCCGCTGGCATTGACACGGCATCCCCGCTCCGCACTCGCACCCCAGGTCGCGATCCCAAACACGGTTAGGATGGTTCTCGCAGACCCAACCGAGGCCGAGGCAAATCGGGCACCATGGGTCTATCATGAAACGAGCAGAGGCCGCCGCTGATGGGCCTCAATCGCGCGATTCGAAAGCATAAGCGTTCGTGTTTCGCCTCTCAAAATCTGCGACTGAATGCTTCTAAGCAGGAATTCGGCAGTGTTCTGAGGATCTTTTATCTCACCCAGCCTGTCCAGATAATTCCAGGCGACTTCGAGTGAGTTTTCGACGAGAGCTGGTAGTGGTTCGGTCATGCCTGAAAATCACCGAGAGCGGTGATTGGTTCCTATGTTGGAGATTGAAGACCGGGCGACCTTAACCACTCACTCATATGAGCGCTGGTCTCGGCCTGTCTGGCCAAGCGAAGAAGATTGTCGCGCGCCGGACCAGGTGGGAGCCCTTCCGCTTCGGCACGCAATCGAATGGCATGCGCCTCTAGTCTGTCTTCAAGGATATCAGTCTGTTTGAAACGACGCCGCTGCATGGCGCGCTCCTTTCCGTGAGAGGAAGGCGGGAGCGCTACGGGCGTTCACATCGCAGGTAAAAGCCATGTACCGGGCTGCGATGGTCACGAGTTAGGCCCTTGCCGTCCGCAGGACAGTCCACAACAGCACACTGCGGGGTCAACTTTTAATGATTAAAGCTTTCGCCTCAGTCCCTTGAACGAACTTTGCCGCAACAGCCCTTCCGAGGTGATATCCCGGTACTCGACCTCGGCCATGAAGGACGGCTCAACCCACGTCGCCTGAGGCTTTTTGAGTGGCTTACTCAATTTGCTCTTGGGGCTAACGACGGTGTCAAGTTGCTTCCTAATCTGGCTTGAGACCGTCCGTGACCAACCGGTGCCGACCTTTCCCATATAGACTAGCTCTTTCCCTTCCCGCTTGCCGAGATAGAGAGCGGCGACGCCCGTGGGGTCTTTCACGAAGCCAATGACGGGAAATTTTTCACGCTGGACGGTTTTGATTTTCAGCCAGGCTTCGGTCCGCTCCGATCTGTGTGGCGCATCAGCACGTTTGGAGACGATGCCTTCCCAGTTCAGCTTGGCAGCATGCTCAAACATCTCCTGACCGTCGCCTGTGAGATGCTCCGAATAAAGCACCGGCAGCTCGATATCGTTCTCGCCAAGAAGATCCAGCAGCAGTTGCTTGCGCTCTATTTGCGGGAGCTTTCGCAGATCGCCATTCCGCCAGAGGAGATCGAAGGCATAGTAGATGAGCCGGCCCTGCCGGCCCGCGGCGAGTTCCGCCTGGAGTTCGGAGAAGTTGGCACGCCCTTCATGGACGACCACCACCTCACCATCGATGATGGCTTCGCCCGGGATGGCGAGCGCGCCGGCTATCTCGGTGAAGCGTTTCGTCCAGTCCAGCCCGTTGCGGGTGAACACCTTCTTTCGTCCGCGGTTGAGATGGACCTGGACGCGATAACCGTCGTACTTGATTTCGTGAAGCCATTGCCCGCCTTTCGGCGCTCTGGACTTCAACGTTGCAAGCTGGGGCTTAATGAACCCCGGCATGGTGGAAATACGCTTTGGCAATATCGCAACTCACAAAAAAGCCCGCCGCACCTTGGAGGGCAACGGCGGACATTTTACTGACTTCCTGCCAATCCCGAACAATCAGGGGACGTGATCGCACCTCCCACCACCACCACTGCGGGCCACCTTGAATGGCTGATAAGGTTGGGAGTGAACAGTAATCTCTCGCCAGTTTTTGCGCGTGAAATCAGAACAGTCCATTTCCAGAACAGATTGCGAATAGATCGAGAGTCCCGTTCAGCGGGAAACAGCTTCTGAATGCTATCGTGATCGGCGGCACCCGTTCGCATCCGGCCCCGCCCGCAGAACTACGGTAGCGCGGAACGGACCAAGGTCCCTTGTACGAATGCAGTACCGCCCATAAGCTCAGGCTGTTTTTATTAACGATATTACGGGGCTTCAATGAAATCTCGCCTATTGAGCGCCCTTGCGGGCGCGGTGCTATGTTCGATTGCCGGATTCGCTAGTCAACCAGCGTCTGCCGCTGTTTTGTTTGATAATAGCCCGGGAGGCACGCCTAAGGATTACGCTGCCGACATAAGTCTGGCTGTAGGTTTGTTTGCTTCCCAAAGTGCAACAGTGACAGGCGTCGCATTTTCCGGGTATCTGCTTGAGGGTGGGAACGCCAAGTTTTTTGTTGCCGACTTAACTTCGTTGGACACGCTCCTCTTTCAAACGACCGTCGCGTTTGGTTCGTCGAACTCGGCTTCGTGGCTTCATTCTGGCCAGATGTCGTTGAGTCTCGAAGCGGGTCACACTTACTTTTTCGGAATCATCGGCGACACTACGATTACCTTAGACGAGAGGAGCGGTTCTTTTGAATCCGAGACCGTTCTGTCGTTTGACGGCCGGCTGAATTATGCAGATTACATGAATCCGCAGACCACAACAAAAAAAGTGGCCTCAAAGACGCTATCTGTCCTTCGACTCGAAGGCGAGCTAATGGCTGCTGCTGTCCCTGAGCCGTCCACCTGGGCCATGATGATCCTCGGCTTTGCTGGTGTCGGCTACATGACGTACCGCCGCACGCGCAAGGATCAGAGCCTCGCGCTCGCTGCGGCCTGATCCGCGGCATGCGAGGTCTATCAGGATCGGCCTTAGCAAGGCTCGCACGCGCCTTCGCCAGAGTTTGCCGAAAACCGCTCACGAACTCGACTGACAGGATATCGTCGTTCTGAAAGCCTTTATCTCTTTGTTCAAGTTTTTTGAGGGGCTGAAAATGAATACTATGACTGGACGAACAAGGCGCCTAATAGCTGTCGGTTGCTTGGGCCTTGCAATTTCTCTGGCTCACGCGAATCCCGCTAAAGCTGCCTTGGCCGGCCTCCCCAATGTGAGCTTTACTCCGAGTATTTCGGATTCGACAATCGATGCCGGCGGCACGGAAACATTAAGTATCGCTATAAGTATGACGGCGGGGAGCAACTCAACGCTCGGCGCGGGTCTTAGCGGCACACTCGAATTCTTCTCCGGAGACGGCCAGCAATTTACCGTCAGCATTCCCTTCGGAACTACCTCTGGCTCTTTCAGCCACATTTTCACATATGCGAATTCGGGGTCCTGAAGGAAGTTCTCAAACACTTCTGAAACGAGCGCTTTCTTTCATGGCCCGGCACGGGCTGCGAGCATCGCGTCAGACGCGCCGGCCGATCATCTCAGCGACAGCATTCGCAGCAATCCTGTCGCACTGCCTGACGTTGGATGCGGCGTCCCAGCAAAGCTGCTTGGACTCAACGGCATCGATTCCCCACAGCCTTATCTTGGTACCGCGTATTTCGATTGTATCGCCATCAGTGATGACAGCTTGCCCGACAATTTCCTGAGCGCTGGCAACAACCGCACTGAACAGCGCAAACAGTACGACCACAATCGACCTCATGCCGCCCCCTTCTTCCGAAGAAAAGCTAGGTAGAAACAATCTGGTACGTGAAGCGCACCACACTTCCTGGCCGGTGCCTGTTGTTATCGCCACCCGGTCACGGCAGCTTTCGAGGTCTTGATTGACCCGTTCGCCAATTGCGCCAGGTACGCTGCATCGCAGCATGTTAAGCCCCCCAATGGGCATCCATTCGATCAATTGCGCTCGGCCGGCTAATGCGCGAAAACGGCTCAGGTCGCAACTTATGCATGAGGCATGCTACTAAATGGGCTTTCGCTTTCGTCGGTCCTTTAAAATTATCCCGGGAGTTCGTTTGAACTTGAGCGGAGGCGGGGCAAGTGTCTCACTCGGTCCGCGCGGCCTTCGCTACACAATCGGTTCGCGTGGTACTAGGACGACGATCGGGCTGCCTGGATCAGGACTCTCGTGGACGGCATATAAGCCCTACGGCTCCGCCGGCAGCTCACAGCCACCTAATCGCCCCGCACAATACGAAGCCGAGGTAGAAGCACCTGAGCCAGTAATAATTGAAGCAGGTGGTACCGTCATCGATAGCGCACCGATTGAACAACTGCTTGCAAACTCCACCATCGACATTGCGACCGCATTGAATGCCAGCCTCGGACGGTGGCACTCATACAAGATGTGGCTTATTTTCCTTTCAGCGATCTTTTCCTTAGTTGCATTAGTCGTTATCGCTTCAGCAACTTCTGTTCCCCCAGCGGCGGCTTTCCTAGGCGCTGCCGGAGCGGTGATTATTTTAGGCTCGATCTGGCTTCACGGTCGCGAATCCAGTGCCATCTCTCTCGACTATGATCTGTCCGCGGAAGAGCTTGGGCAATTCGAGGCTCTGGCGCGCGCTTTCGATGCACTGGCGCATTCCAGTAACGTCTGGCGGATTCCTTTAGAGAAGCAGGAAGCCGATTGGAAACGCAATGCTGGTGCCGCCAAGTTGGTGGAAAGGAAAAGCATTTCGCTTACCCGAGGAAATCCCCCACTAGTCAGGAGTAATTTGGAGTTCCTACAGTTACCGCTCGGAAAGGAGACCGTCTATCTGACGCCAGATGCCGTTCTTGTGATGATGGGTGACGACGTTGCCGGCCTCAGCTATGCTGATATTCAATTTGACTATAGGCAATCCCGCTTTATCGAGGACGGCACACCTCCAAGCGATGCAATGGTGGTAGGCGAGACGTGGCAGTATCTAAATCGTAAGGGCGGTCCGGATCGCAGATTTAAGAATAACCGCCAGTTGCCTATTTGCCTGTATGGCGAAATCGACATCAGGTCAGCCGGCGGATTGAATGAACGCATACATTCTTCTCGGGTCGAGGCAGCTGAAGAATTTGCATCGGCAGCCGCCGCAATATGTGCACCAGGCATTGCGGCAGCCTCAAATGCCCTCCTTTCCTCTCCGATTCCGTTGAGGGACATCGCATCAGACCAATATCAGGGCAGCGAGAGTGTTGGTGATGTCCGCGCGGCGTACGCACACGAGACAGACCTTGCCCTTACCCTCGCCCTGAACCACGGAGAATGCTGGGAATTCCTGCTTGTTGAGGAGCTATTGAGGTCGAAATTGCAGTTACTCAAGAACGATTGCGAGAATCTAGGGAGTATCGTTCCGGCGAAACTGTTTACTGGTCGTGAATTTGTTACTTGGGTTGGCGATGAGTGTACCAACCTGTCGCCAGCAATCGCCGAGATGGCAACTTGCATCGAGAAGGACTTAGTACACGCGCTGGCTGAACCCGGAGTATCGGGAGATGCCGTACAATTGCTTGGCGCTGTGAATACGATCTTTTTCAATTGCCGAAAGTTTTTGAATTTCGAGAAAGCTTTAAATGCTGCTGAAGTAACTTCCGCTTTTTACGACCTGAAACTTTCGTTTCGCGGCATTACGGGCAGCGTGGTTCACGTGGTGGAAGATTTACAAAATCAATGGAGCCGAAATACTGCGGCGCTCAGAAACGGCGCCAAGAGCTTCGAGGTCAAGATCAGTTTTGAAACTCCGCCGCAAGCCCTGATAGCGCTAAAGGAAATTGAGAAGATCAAGAAAAGGCCCGGGCTATTGTAGTGCATCCGACTTGAAACTGTGCAGCGCTTGCAACACGCACTCAAACTCAGCACGGAACGCCGCGATTGATCTCGAACACGACCCCGAACTCAGTCGCATCATTCAAAATGGATAGAGCGGGTTAAATGAATTTCGTCCCGCCACTGCCGTTATTGTCCTTGCATGCACTGGAATCACCACCCACCCATCCCGGCCGAGATGTCTTCACCTTCGGCTCTTCCGACTTCACCGGCTGCGGTGCCAACTATGCCCACCCTGGTCGCAGCCCCTTTGGCTTTTGCGGCACCGGATTGAACGGCCGCGGCATTCGTGCCAGCACGGCGTCGTGATCAAGCGGCGGCGAATAAGTCCGCAACAATTTCGGATCGCCGATTTTCGGCGGATAGTCCGGCGGACACAAGGTGCGGATCTCGACCGTGTTGAACGGCTCCAGCAGGCCGTCATCGTTCAGCCTGGCGTTAAACAGTTCTCGGGCCAGCGCCGCTAACACTTCTGGCTTGAGGCTGCGTTTGCCGGCGGCGAAGTCTTGAATGTCCTCCAGACTGAGGCCGTCGACATCGCGAACGATCGCATGCAGCACGCCGGCCTTTGCTGCGCAAACGACGACCTTGCGGCGTAGCACGGTGATGCCGGCAGGTTCAGGCGTGACGGGATCCTTTTTGCTGAAGATGCTCATGGCGATTTTTCTCCGATGGGCAGTCGCGCGATCAAGTTGCGGAAATCGTTGCGTCGTGGCGTCAGGATAGCCGCCGGCAGCCGGCCCAGGATCAATGGCGGCGCCGCACCGAGCGAGCGTAGCGGTGACGGTGTCGGTGTTGCTGCCGCCGTCACGCTGCCGACGTAAGCCTCCAGGCCCTTGCGCAAACGCTCGATCGCGGCAAGCGCGTCGTCGTGGGTACGGTCGACATCGCAGCGGCGAGTAACCAACGCGCACGGATTGCTCGGCCGGTCGGTCATCGCGACATGGGTGATCATAGCCTTGTGAATCAGCCCGTGGAAGCAAATGGAATTTGCATTGCGGATTTCGGCCTCGGTCACCACGGCGCAGATCGAGAACGCCGGCAGATCACGGCCTTCGTCGGCGCGGGCTTTGATGGCGAGCTTGCCGTCGGTGCGATTTTCCAGAGACAGTATGCTGCCAGCAACGCGCTGGGTGTGACCGAAGACCAGCGGCAACGTTGAGAGATCGTCGGGCCAGCTCAGCGAGCCGGGCACGAACGCCATCCTGTCGGCGTCGATGTCCGAGGTCGCGGCGAAGCCTTCGACGATTTGTGGAAGAGTGCTGCCCGACAACAGCGGCAACGGCGCGCGTTCGATCGGTCTGACGCGATGTTGAAGCGCCAGTTTTGCCAGCTGCAGTTTCAGTTCACGGCCGATCATTTGAAAGCGCCGCCGGTTAGGTGAGCACCTCTTTGAATCAGCGATTTGTTGAGCGGCATGGTCGTCACCTCCGCCGATGGGCGCGTGAGGCGCCCGGCGCCGCGAGATAAGCGAAGTTAGCACCAGGTTGGCTTCGCAACAAATCGACTTGGAATAATTACTCGACCAAGAACAATGAATGTGCGGTCAGAGCACGGGGTGGGCTGCGGCAATCCGGTCCTGAATCCTCATTTTCGCTTGCGGGCCTTCGTCCGCGCAGAAGGTTCTTTCCACAGATCGCGGAGCCGCTGCGATAGTGGCGGTTGCGACGGGAAGAAGGTCGATGCCGGACCGATATCGGCCATGCCGGGTCGTAGGGGGCGGCCCATCCGTTGCTCCAGGCAGGCCAAACAAAGATTGTCGTCCCATCCGAGACCAAGATCCGCCCAGGTCTCCGGTCGCGCCATGTACCAGTCGCCGATCGCGAGCACATCGACGCCACAGTCGTTGCATAGGAACTTCGGCGGGACTTTCGCTATCATGCATTTTGCCGGGGTGACTCGCACAGCCGCTCGCGCGACTTAAACAAAAAGCCGCCCCAAGGGCGAGTTTTTGTCGGCCAATCCCTGTTGAAGTTTGCGCGGCTGCCGGCGACGGGTCCGGCTCGATTCGGCCAAGCAGAAGCGATACCGAAACTTGGCTGAGTGGCAATCGGGTTAGCGATTTTACACATGAAACGGCCTGGGCGTGTTGCGCCTTGCGCCACAGCGGCGCGGCTTGCGGATGGGATCTGGTACTGGCCGGCGGATTTAACGCATGGGCGCCGCAACCACAGAGCGGCAAACAGCATCCTACGGGCCGTCGACCGTGGAAGCTCGGGAAGGACATGGAAAGGGCGAGCGCGCCTCTCGCTGATACGTTTGCTGTACTGCAACGACTGAGTTTGTGGAAACTGTCGCAGGAGCGTCCTGCCCATTGAAGCGAGGGGGCCGGAGGCTCGACCCGTCCCCCCTGGCGGGCGGTAACGTTGGTGTAGTGACGGCGTTTCGCGACACTTCGGAGGACACAGAACGACGGGGGCGTTGATATCGTTCAGCTATCAGTCGGCGGAACGTCCTTGCTAAGGAAATTACCTGCTGGAACGCTGACGATGGTGACTTGTTCGACGACGCTTTGAACGGATCCAGACACTTGCAACGGAAGCATCTTACCCAACAGGCCGGTAAACGCCCTGGGATGCCGAGCGGCGAGAAAATAGCAATACCCAACTACACCGCCACTGCCGTAACCATCGCTGCCGTAGGCCTCCGCAGCGGCAATGATGGCCTGCCGCAGATCGCGCGTGATCCGATTTGCCTGGCCCTTGACGCGCGGTCGCGGCCGGAGATTGGCCATCCGCTTGCGTTTCAGCTCGTCGGCCGTGGTCTGCATGGCGTGCCAGCGTGGTTTCTAGAGTGACTAGACCGATCAGTTTAGCTTACGCCGCTGCGCTCCAGGGTCCAAGCCACCGAAACCGCGAAGGTCTTCCTCGGTCAACGAAGTCAGTGAAGTCAGTGAAGTCAGTGATCTGCATATGTGAACCCGACTGACACTGAATAATCATATGGGGGAAGGAGGAAGAAGGTACGCAATAAAGAAATCACTGACATCACTGATTACACTGACACGCGCTCAAGTAAGGGCCTTCGCGGCGGCTGTTCGTTTTTCCGCATCGAGGCCACTGCGCGCATAAATTACCTGCCTACGGCCTCTTATCCGCCAAAGCCCGTCTTTCGCATCCGGATTCCTGACCGGTGTGTAGTCGCAACTCTCGAACCGATGCGGGATCTTGCGGCTATTCCTACGGTCCTTAAGGAACTCGACAAAATCGTTCGACTTGCTTGCTACCTGCACCTGGAAAATCGTCACCGCGTCGGGCCAACCCATTTCATCAAGCGCGTCGGCGAGTTCTGCGTCTTCAGGCGTGCGCGAGGCATTGGCTATCTCGAAAAAAGCAGGCGTCTGCGGAGGTGGCGCCTTGGGATCGAAGTCCGATAGGTCCAGGGTGGCGAGGTAATGAGCCACGACGTCGAGGCCGCCTTTACCGTACCATTGCCAAAGCTCATTCCAGTAAGCCGGCGAGAACGCGCTCTTGTCGAAGTCAGACCAGGCTACAAAGTGCCGGCGATCGTCCGGCGGCAGAAATATTCCATCGCTCTTGTGGTTGGTCGTGATGATGACGCCACAGACGTTCGGAATGGCATATTCATTTCGATGCTTCTCGTCGATCCGCAGCACATCAGGCGGTGCAGCGATGAAACTTTTGGTGTGGTCGTAAAACTTGAATCGGTCGAACTCACCGAGGTCGCGCGCCTCACTGATGCGGAGAACAACCGATTTGAGATGGCCGTTGAAGCGCCCGAGGATCATCTGCGGGGACACCTCGATAAAATTCCACGGTCCCACCGCGCGCTTGACCGGCTCAAGCAGCGTATCCTTGCCGATACCCTGCTTGCCGCCAAGTACTATCGCGTGGTTGATCTTCTCATGCGGTCGCTGCACACGATGAGCCAGCCACTTGATAATGTGATCGGCGTCATCAGCGTAAATCTTGCGCAAGTGGTTCAGCCATAAGGTCGCCGCTTCGGCTGACTTCGGAATCGGGAGCGGCGGCTTATAGAGATTAAAGACATAACACCCCTCGCGCACGAACCAGCCGCCTTCCGAGATCAGCTGCCCCTTGATTACTTCGGGCAAGCCGGGCGCCCATGATAGCTGTTCCACCGCGCGATTTTTGTCGAGCCAATGACTCGGACGATAGTATTGCGGCTTTCCGTTCTCATCCAGCACCGGACTGCCGTCCTTTTTCAGCATCGGCACTCCTGGCAAGCGTGAGTTGACACTAATCGCAACCCACATCTCTCCGGTTGGTGCGAAGATGTATGTGTGCCGCGGAAGGTAGGCGTAGAAATCCTGAAGGCTGATATTGGCCATGTGAGAGCCAGGGAGAACTCCAGGGCCGCCCGTACCTCCGCCAACGCCGCCACCTGTCTCAAGCTTAATCTGTTGCCGCTGTTTTTCTTCGTAACGAGTGCGCCAGGTCGGATCGGCTTGATCGGCGTAGTGAAACAGCGTGGCGATGGTGACGCTGCCCATGGTGCGCGCGCCGCGCCAGCGCTTCAGACTTTCCTCCCTGGTGTATTGCGGCGCTTTCGCTGACCACCAGTCAAACGGCGCGAAGCCGGATTCGCCGAGTTCATGGTGAAGTGCAGCGGCAACGTGAAGCCAGACTTCATAACTGCAGTTGCTGTCGACGGCTTCGAGCGCGGCCTCGATCTTGAAGATGTCTACCGGCCGCGGATCATCGTTGGCGCGTGACCGTTGCTGCTCGTTGGCGTCGTTGAAGTCATGGCCGGTGCGCTGACCACTTACCCGGCTGCCGTCCTTGAAAATCGATCCGGCATAGGTGTCATCGCGCAGATCGAGATAATCGCCATCGATGATTTCAACGCGATGTTCACGGCCTTCGAGGTGACCATACAGATACGACAGCGACAGCATGAAAGATTCGGGCGCGAGATAACCCCCGAGTAGGCCATTGATGCGAGCGACGAATTTCTCGCGAACCGCGGGCTCGCGGTTCCGCGACAATGGCACCAGGATGCGCCAGCGCTCTTTAGCGCCGGGCACGTAGGACGGAGATGTGCAGAGCAGCGCGCGGATGTTGGCCTTGCGGATGATCTCGACGGCGTCATCAAACGGTAGCTCCCCGCTGTCGTGGTCTCCTTCAATGCCGGAGATCTGCAAGACGTTTTCATTGGTGCGCAGGCAGTTCTTGTCGCTGCGCTGGTTGCCGAACGTCGCCAGCTTCAGCCACGGCAGCGCCATCTTGCTGGCGGCAGTCTGGAAGCGGATATGCTCGGCCAGCTGCGGCAGGGTCATGTCAACGCGATTCTGCGATGCTGCGTATTCGTCTGCGAACAGCGTGATCGTCAGTTTGCGCGTATCGAGGTCGCTAGCCGGTTCGCAGTCGATCGGATCCGGATGGGCACCGTTGCCAGCCTGCGCGTCGGCGGCTTGATCGCTGGCTTCATCAGCGTCAGACCCGTTGGACTCGATCCCGCTCCACGGCGCGGGGTCCTCATCGTGCTCGATCTCGAATTCCGCCTCGATCCGGCAGCACAGCTTCCTTTCCTCCGGCGAGAAGTGCCGCCGCTTGTAGCGGTCGAGGTTGAGATCGATCACCGCAGGCTTGACGGTGCGTCCGAACAGCGCGGCGCCAGGCAGTGGCTGGGCTGGATTGTTGGTAAGCATGACGCAACTCCACTGTACCGGGAGCCGCGGCGGCAGAAGTGCTGACCTATTGAGAGGGGACCGTCGGCATGATAACGGAAGGTTCTCGATGCCCCACATTCGATGCTTTGACGGATTTCCCCGCTCGGTAGCGCCCGCTGCCGGGCGGCTTTGTTTTCAGGCGTTGGCCTCCTCGATGGAGTAGGCAGAAATTGGCCTGCGGTCGGTCTTCTCCCGGAAGATGCGGATGGATGTGGTCGCTGCGCATTCCGGCCCGATCCAGCGTGACATCGAGGCAGGATCGGTCAGCGCCTTACCGCAGATCATGCAGGCCGGCTTCAGCATTCGCTCGGGCGTGAGTTGGGTGAAGATGCCGTCGACCTGGAGGGCGGCGAGAATGGCGTCGTCGAGCGGCGCCACGCTGTCGACGTCGCTGCCATAAGGCCAGCTCCGTTGGCCAAGTGCGAGCTGCCAGTTGGGCTCACCATCAAACTGGAGTAACGAGAATTTTCGCGACCGCGACCCGGGCGGCCGCTTCTTTAGATCCACAGCGCTAGCGGCGCCTGGGGTCATCACTGCGTAGCCTTCGAAGCTTAGCACCGCCTGCTTGCCACCTCCGGCCTTGAGACGCTCGCTGAGCAACAGGCAGGGTTGCGCCTGCAGCTCCATGACGATATCGACAGCAATACGGAAGCCCCATTTCGGCTTGCGCTTTTCCGAATGGGCGAGAACCACCTCGCGCAATTCGGCGAGCTTCGGGATCGCAGCGATCATAATTTTGATTGTCATGTCGTGGCCTCCTCGCCACGACGGGTGTTGCGGCGCAGCGCCGGGCGAGGCTTGGCTGGCGGTGTAACCAGCGCCGGATGCTTGGTCTTAACTGCGGGCATCGATTTGGCTGCTGCTGCGGCGGCTTCACGTTCACGGCGCCAGTCGGCGGCGGCCTCGAATGTGACCAATGACCGCGAGCCACATTTCATCAAGCGCGGGCCAAGGCCCTGCTTTTTCATCTTGTAATACATGCCCTCGGAAAGACCGTGCGCTTCGCAGAACTCCGGGATCGACATCGCCAAACGCGGCGGTGGCGGCAGGTTGCTGTCGGACTTCTTCTTGCTGCTGCCGAGCTTCTTGCCGGTGACTTCTGGCCGGGCCATCGTCGGTACTCCTCACAAAACCAACGTTCACATGATCGGCCATAAGGAGGTGGATAGTGCTGATAGCTGTCAACGGGCTTTTTCGGATTGCGGAACATTTCAAAGTTTTTTTGGACGCAAATTCAACAACTTAGAGTGGGTCGATACGAACTAACCGCATCATATTTCGGGAGAATTTTTTAGAGCCAGCGACACGCGTTCCGCGGGTTAGGTGTGCAAACTTTTTAAATTATTTTGAGAGATTCCGATGGTTTCTCGTCGTGAAATGGTGGGCACTCGGTCTTTGGTGCCCACCGTCGAGGCAGTGGTGATTCGCGGACTTTCAATCAGCCAGTGAATGCGACAACGTTCTCGCCAGCCGGTGGTACGTGCTGCAATAGCGCGTGGCGCGAGATCTCGTCGCTGTGCTCGACGATGTATCTCGAATAGTGCTTTTCGATCATCGCGACCGATGTGTTGTGCAGGCTCGCCACAAGCCTGATCGGAACATTTCGTAGCAGCATCCGGACTATGCTCGAATGTCTCAGCGCGTACATCGTAACGTCGGCAGAGAGCCCGATAGAAGCGACGACCTTATCGACTTGACGATGATAATTCTGGCCCGGATTTTTATCCCAGGGGCTGCCATCGCTCTGTAGCAGCAGCGGCTCGTGGTCGGCGCGCCCAGTGGCTGCTGCTTTCAGCCTGACTGCCAATTGGACGGTGATCGGCACCGAAAAGCGCTCGACCTTTTTCTGACTGCGATTTCTGCCGCCGCCCTTGGCCGACTTCGGCATCATCAGCTTCGGACGCACCGGATGGTCGTGCAGGTCTTCGACACGCAATCGCACCGCTTGGCTTGGTCGTGCTCCAGTGATGGCCAGTGTGTCGGTCAGTAGCCCGAACTGTTCGTCAAGCCCGTAGGCGGCGGCGACAAATTCCCGCACCTTGTCGTCCGAGATAATGACGTTTCGCGCCTCCTGCGCATCCGGCAAATCAGCAAGCCCGATTTCCCAGGCGTCACGGTTCTTGATGCGCTGATCATGCTGCGCCGCCAACGTCAGCGCGGCGCACACACAGCGGCAAAGCCGATTGACCGTAGCCGGTGCCATTCTGCCGAGCAGGCCGTCGCGCCAAGCCTTCAATTCCTTCGATGTCAACACCGCTACCGGCTTGGCTAGTAGCACCGCGGTTAAGTGGAGGCGTGGATGTTCGGCGTTGTAGCCGTTGGCACTGCGTGCTTCCAGGTCGCTTGTAGTCTTTCAGGGCGCCGTCGATGGTGATTGGAGCGCTGTCGGCGCTGCCGTCCTCGCCACGGGCCAGCTGCTTCGCGGCGTCCCGCGCCTGATCATACGTCAGTACGGCTTTGCCGTCGGCATCTTCGTAATCATCCGCCAAAGCAACGGCTTTGGTCCAGTATCCGCCATGGCCGTCGCTGGCCTTAAGTACCCAGGTGCCGTTCGTCTTGTTGCGGCGATACATCAGCAGGATGCCGCGGGCCAGCGACGGGCCGGAATACGGCCGGCGTCGGATTTTGAATTTATTTAGCCGTGCCGTGCGGCTCTCGAATGCGTCGTATCTGACTTTGCGTGCCATTACCGGTGTCCCGTGTCTCGCGAAGTGTCGCGAACGTGTACGTGAAGCCCCAAGAAGGGCAGTGGCAGCATATGAAGAGAGTGCGCGGTTTATCCCGTCGCATCAATGGGATGCGAACTTCACACGTCTCTACACAGCTTCACGGGACTATTTATTTTACCTTGCGCAGGGAATGCCGGAGTGCTCCGGCTGTACCTGTATGCTCGTGTGCGCTTTCTTTGCGCTTCATTGCACACGAGACCGCGGGTGCAGCAAGCACCCGGCATTCCCTGCACCCTCCGTATTCGAAGGAGGGGACAAGTTCATGCAAACCTCGGGCGCAATGCGCCGCGAGAATGCGAAACTGTATCCACGTCATTGCGAGCGCAGCGAAGCAATCCACGGCGTAGCAAAAAGGAAGAATGGATTGCTTCGCTGCGCTCGCAATGACGTGGAGAGGCCGCGGTTTACCGGATATGCGCCTGCGCGGGGTACGACGATCGTTGTGGCGCTCCGGCATTTCACCGTCATTGCGAGCGAAGCGAAGCAATCCATCTTTCCGTGCACGAGGTGACAATGGATTGTTTCGCTACGCTCGCAATGACGTGGAGGGGCCGCACCCCACATACGCGGGATATGAGGACTCTTTGGCGCCGTGCAAAATTCGTCAGACTTGGCAGCGCGATCGGGGCCTCACCCACGCCAGTCACGCCCATGTGAAAGGCCGCTTTCGGGTTCAAATTGACAATGACTGACTGGTCAGTCATAAAGTGAGCATGACAAATGAAGCCAGCAAAAACACCCGGAAATCCGCCCCGAAACCCGCCAATCGCCGGACCGGGGAGCCGTCATCGGCCGCTCCGGCGCCGCGGCAGCCCGCCTCCAACCGTGCCGAACGCGCGGCCGAGCGGCGCGGGGCCATTATCGAGGCGGCGATGGACGAGTTCATCGCGCGCGGCTTTGCGGCGACGCGGCTCGATGACGTCGCCAAACGCGCCGGCGTCGCCAAGGGCACGATCTATCTGCACTTCAAGGACAAGGAATCGATGTTCGAGGAGCTGATCCGGACCGCCATCGTGCCGCTGATCAGCCGTCTCTGGGGCACACCACCTCAGCCCGGGGCGTCGGTACGCGACATGGTGGAGGGCTTTGCCAAAACCTTCATCGAGGAGGTGGCGACCACGCGGCGCGGCGACCTCGTGCGCCTGATCGTCGCCGAGGGGCCGCGATTTCCAGCCGTGGCCGACTTCTATTACCGCGAAGTGGTGTCGCGAGGCCTCGCCGGCATGCGCGCGCTGATCGAGCTCGGCATCGCGCGCGGCGAGATTCAGCACAAGAGCCTGGCGCGATTTCCGCAAATCATGGTGGCGCCCGCGCTGATCGCCGTGATCTGGCAGAGCCTTTTCAGCAGACATGCGCCACTGGACGCCCTCGAAATGTTTCGGGTGCATCTCGATCTGATTTTTGGCGAACGGAGGACGACATGACTTCGTCGCGAACGATAACGATCCTGGCCGCGCTGGCGCTCGCCGCCGTGCTGACGGGCTGCAAGGAGCGCAGGGACCCGGGTTTCCAGGGCTGGGTCGAGGCCGACATGATCTTCGTCAGTCCCGATGAGATCGGCCGCGTCACCAAGCTCACCGTGCGCGAGGGCGACGAGGTGAAGCCCGGCATGCAGCTCTATTCGGTCGACGACGACCTGCAGCAGGCGGACCTCAATCAGAACAAGGCCACGCTCGCCAACGCGCAGCAGACTTTTGACCGCGCGTCGTCGCTGAGCAAGACCGGCTCCGGTACGCAGGCTAACCTCGACTCCGCGACCTCGGCGTTGCGCGTGGCCGAAGCCCGCGTCAACACCTCGCAGACCCGGCTGGCGCGGCGCAGCGGTTTTGCGCCGGTCGGCGGCACCATCCAGCAGATCTATTTCCGCGAAGGCGAGATGGTGCCGGCGCAGCGGCCGGTGTTGTCGATCATGCCGCCCGGCAACATGAAGCTGCGCTTCTTCGTGCCGGAGACGGAACTGCCAAAACTTGCGATCGGCGACGAGGTGAAGGTGACCTGCGACAATTGCGCGGCCGATCTTACGGCGAAGATCTACTTCATCGCGACCACGGCCGAATACACCCCACCGGTGATCTACAGCCTCGATGAGCGCAACAAGCTGGTCTACCTGATCCAGGCGCGGCCGAGCCGGCCCGATGTGCTGCGCGTCGGCCAGCCGATCAGCGTGTTTCTCCATCCTAGAACGCCAATGGCGGACAAGCGATGAGTTCGGCTCCCGCATCAGGTCCCGACATCGCCATCAACGTCGAGGGCCTGTCAAAATCGTTCGGCGGTCGCGAGGTCGTGCATGACCTTTCGATGCAGGTGAAGCGCGGCTCGATCTATGGCTTCCTTGGGCCCAATGGCTCCGGCAAGACCACCACCATCCGCATGCTGTGCGGGTTGCTAACGCCGGATGCCGGCGAGGGGACCTGCCTCGGCTACGACATCCGCCGCGACGCCGACAAGATCAAGCGCCAGGTCGGCTACATGACGCAGCGCTTCAGCCTGTATCAGGATCTCTCGGTGCGCGAGAACCTCGAATTCGTCGCACGGCTTTACGGCCTGCGCGATGCGCGGGGCGCCGCACGCGACATGATTCAGCGCATCGGCCTGAACGGCCGCGAGGAGCAACTCGCCGGCGAGCTTTCGGGCGGCTGGAAGCAGCGGCTGGCGCTCGGCGCCTGCACGCTGCCCAATCCGCAATTGCTGCTGCTGGACGAGCCGACTGCCGGCGTCGATCCCAAGGCGCGGCGCGACTTCTGGAACGAGATCCACGCGCTCGCCGCCGAAGGGCTGACGGTGCTGGTATCGACCCATTACATGGACGAGGCCGAGCGCTGTCACGAGATCGCCTATATCGCCTATGGCCATTTGCTGGCGCACGGCACGGTGGACGAGGTGATCGCGAAATCGGCGCTGTCGACCTGGACGGTTTCCGGCGACGACCTCAACGGGCTGGCGGCGGAGCTTGCCGGAAAGCCCGGCGTCGACATGGTGGCGCCGTTCGGCACCAGCCTGCACGTCTCGGGGCGCGACAAGTCCGCGCTCGAGGCGACCATCGCGCCTTACCGCGATCGCCAGGGATGGCGCTGGCAGGATAGCGAGCCGTCGCTGGAAGACGTGTTCATCGATCTCATGACCCGCTCAAAGGACAATTTCCAATGAGTGCGACCGAAGCAACGAACCGCGACCGCAGTGTGAGCGAGCCGGCCTTTGGCTTCTGGCGGCGCAGCTATGCGATGCTGGTCAAGGAGTTCATCCAGCTTCGCCGCGATCGCGTCTCGTTCGCGATGATCGTAATGATCCCGGTGATGCAGCTATTGCTGTTCGGCTACGCCATCAACACCACGCCGCGCCATCTGCCGACGGCGGTGTTGATCCAGGAAGACAGCGATCTGGCACGATCGGTGCTGAAGGCGCTGGAGAATACCAGCTACTTCCGCTTCACCCGCGAAGTGCACAGTGTCGCCGAGTTCGACGATCTCCTGCAGTCCGGCAAGGTGCTGTTCGGGGTCGAGATCCCGCGCGGTTTCGAACGTGCGGTGCGGCGCGGCGACAAGCCGGCGCTGCTTGTCGCGGCTGACGCCACCGATCCGGTCGCGGCCGGCTCTGCGCTGGGCTCGCTCGGCATGGTGGTGCAGACCGCGCTCGCGCACGACCTGCACATCGGCGATCCGCCCGAGCTCCCGTTCGAGATCAGGGCACATGCCCGCTACAACCCGGCGGCGGAATCGCGGCTCAATATCGTGCCGGGCCTCGTCGGCACCATCCTGACCATGACCATGCTGATCTTCACCGCGCTGTCGGTAACGCGCGAAATCGAACGCGGCACCATGGAGAGCCTGCTGTCGATGCCGATCAGGCCGGTGGAGGTGATGTTCGGCAAGATCATTCCCTACGTGATCGTCGGCTTCATCCAGGCGACACTGATCGTCAGCATCGGGGTTTTGCTGTTCGGGGTGCCGATCCTCGGCAGCGTGACGCTGCTGGCTGTTCTGACGACGCTGTTCATCACCACCAACCTGTCGATCGGTTACACCTTCTCCACCATCGTGCAGAACCAGTTGCAGGCCATGCAGATGTCGATGATGTTCTTCCTGCCCAGCATTCTCCTGTCCGGATTCATGTTTCCGTTCGCGGGCATGCCGGTCTGGGCGCAGTATCTCGGAGAGGTGCTGCCGCTGACCCACTACATCCGCATCGTCCGCGCCATCATGCTGAAGGGCGCCGCGCCTTCCAACCTGCAGTACGACACGATTGCACTCATTGCACTGATGCTGGTGGCGATGACGATCGCCGTGACGCGCTTCCGTCGCACGCTCGATTGAGGTTATATGTGTTGGCAGCAAGAAGGTCGCGCGGTGGGTCCATTCGTCATTGCGAGGAGCGAAGCGACGAAGCAATCCATTCTATCCCCGGGCGGCCAGATGGATTGCTTCGCTCCGCTCGCAATGACGGCTGAAACAGACGTGCGTTGAGCGCGACAGACGGAATGCTGGTTACGGGTGAATGATGGAAGGGTTCTGGGGCAAAGGGAAGAACGACCAAGACACGGGGGTGTCGGCTGACTTCCAGCGCGCGCTGATGCAGGAAGTCATGAAGACCGAACTCCTCCGCATCAAGGCGCTGATCGGAACGATGATCCTGCTGTTCGCGATTATCTGGACCGTCTACTTCCTCGCACCCGAGAAGGTGAACCAGCTCTGGCACGGCAATCTCAAGCCGCACTATCTTTACTCGGTGATAGTGCCGTTCATCCTGTTCGAACTATGGGTGCATGGGTCGATCACCCGGCATATGCGTCAGGGCCGCGATCTGCCCTTGATCCGGCGCTATCTCGGCGTGCTGATCGAAACCTCGATGCCGACGGTTGCGCTGGCGCTACACATCAACATGATGGGCTCGGCGGCCGCGCTCGGTTTCGTGGTCCCGATGACTTATTTTATCTTCATTATCCTCTCGACGCTGAGGCTGGATTTCTGGCTCTCCACCTTCACCGGTTTCGTCGCGGCGGCCGAGCTGCTTGCGATGGCGATCTTCTATCATCCGGATCCAAACCAGGAGGTCAGCGTCCTTTATCACGCCGGGCGCAGCCTGATCCTCCTGGTCGGCGGCGTGCTCGCGGGCGCGGTCGGGCATCAGTTGCGTCGGCAGTTCGAGGCGAGCATCAAGGCGGCGACTGCGCGCGACCGCATCACCAATTTGTTCGGCCAGCACGTCTCGCCGCAGGTGGTGGAGCGCCTGATGGCCGAGGGCACCAGAACCGACAGCGACATCCGCCGCGTTGCCGTCATGTTCGTCGATTTCCGCAGCTTTACGGCAGGCGCGCGCACCCGCACGCCGCAGGAAGTGGTGGACCGGCTTGACGGCGCCTTCGCCGTGCTCGTCGAAATTCTCGACCGCCACGGCGGCATCGTGAACAAGTTCCTGGGCGACGGATTTTTGGCGTTGTTCGGCGCACCCCTCCATGCGCCGGATCCCGCGCACAGGGCGGTTGCCGCGGCGCGCGAAATGCTGGAAGCCAATTCAAGGATCAATGAGGAGACGAGCTGGCCGCTGCGCATCGGCATCGGCATTCACATCGGTGAGGTGGTCGCCGGCAGTATCGGCTCGCCGCGGCGCAAGGAATACACCGTGATCGGCGACACCGTGAACTTTGCTTCAAGGCTGGAAGCGCTCAACAAGGACTTTAATTCGCAATTCCTGATCTCGGAAGCGGTTCGCGAGGCGCTCGGCGAAGCCTGCGGCGATGCCGTCTCGCTCGGCGAGGTCGAGGTCAGGGGCTATGAGCGGCCGATGGCCGTGTGGCAGTTGGGATAATGGAGTATCGAAATGCAACGGCGTTACATCACTGTGGACGTTTTCACCGATCGCGCCTTCGGCGGCAATCCGCTCGCCGTGGTGCTGGACGCAGGCGGGCTATCGACCGAGCAGATGCAGGCGATCGCCAGAGAATTCAATTATTCGGAGACGACCTTCGTGCTGCCGCCGGCCGATAGTGCCAACGACGCGCAGGTTCGCATCTTCACCGTGAACCGGGAAATCCCCTTTGCCGGCCATCCCAATGTCGGTACCGCCTTCGTGCTGGCGACGCTGGCGGCAAAGCCACCGGCGCGGCTCTTGTTCGAGGAGGGAGCAGGGCTCGTGCCGGTCGAGATCGTGACCGAGCAGGGCAAGGTCGTCAGCACCGAATTCACGGCGCCGCAGCCGCTGAAGCGGATGTCGCATGTCAGCACCGAGCAGGCCGCAGCTCTGCTCTCGCTGTCGGCGAGCGATGTGCGAACCGATCGGCATCCGCCGCAAGTCATATCGGTGGGGTTATCGTTCGTCGCGGTTGAACTCGCCTCGCGCGAGGCGCTGCGACAGGCGAGGCCGGACGCGGCGGCGTTCGCAAACACCTTTCCGTGCGACGGCAGCGACGCCGTCTACTTCTATACACGCGACGTACCGGCCAGCGAAAAGCCATGCGAGCTGCAGGCGCGGATGTTCCATCCCGGCGCCAGCGGATTGTCCGAAGATCCCGCGACCGGCAGCGCGACGGCGGCGGCAGCAGCGCTGCTCGCTGACCTGAGCGATATCAAAGACGGCGAGCTGAAATTGGCGATCGGGCAGGGTGTCGACATGGGCCGGCCGAGCCTTTTGCTGACGCGCGTCCGCAAGCAGAATGGCGCGGTCGCTTCCATCCATGTCGGCGGCAGTTGCGTGAAGATGATGGAGGGAACGTTCCGGCTTGACGGAAAGGAGTAGTCGCTTCGTAGCCCGGATGGAGCGCAGCGCAATCCGGGGCAGGTCGATCCGCCTGCGGCACCGTTCCCGGATTGCGCTGCGCTCCATCCGGGCTACGGGCCGTGTTTTATACCTGCGGCGCGACCAGATTCTCCACTCTCACGCCGTCGCGGTCCTCGATGATCTCGGCGATCCATTGCCGGTGGCAATGGGTATGGTCGCGCTCATAACAGAGAATGCACACCGGACCCGATTGCTTCACCAACGCCGAGAGCTCGTCGAGCTCCTCCTTCGCCTGGGCCGTCTTCAGATGCGCCGAATAGATCTTGTGCAGCAGGCGGAATTTCCCGCTCCGCGCCGCCTCGCGGCCGCTCTTCGGCGTCCCGAGGCCCTTGAGGTGCAGATAGGAAATACCGCGCTCGTCGAGCCCTGCAGCGAGCTGGTTTTTGGAAAAGCCGGGCCGCCGCGAGGCTGCGACCGCGCGCACGTCAACCAACAGCTTGACGCCGGCAGCTTGCAGCTCGTCGAGCACGGCCTTCGCCGGCGTCTGCTCATAGCCGATGGTGAAGAGATGTTTGGTCCTGCGGGCCATGTCGATCCAGACATTATGTCGCTGGCGCAAGGCTACGGTAATGGTCGATCGATTGCTACATCCGCGTTGCGGCCGGAAGTGGCGTGTCGCATAGTTCCGAGAAGAGCCAGTCGATGGCCTTTCTCGCTGGGGGGAACAAGATGAACCGAATTAGCCGCTCGCTGACATGGACACTCGCGCTCATGCTTTGCGGCATTGCCGCAGCGCACGCCCAGACCGGCTATCCCGACCGCCCGGTGAAAATTATCGTCCCGATCGGTCCCGGCGGCAGCTACGATCTGGTCGGGCGGCAGCTTGCAGATGCGCTGTCGAAGCGGATGGGGCAGGCCTTTGTCGTCGAGAACAAGCCGGGCGCCGGCACCGTCGTCGGCACGCAGGCTGCAAGCCAGAGCGAGCCGGATGGCTACACGCTGGTGGTCGGCGGGCTCTCCAACATGGCGTTCAATTCGGCGCTGTATTCGAAGCTCGCTTACGATCCCCGCAAGGATTTCGTGCCGGTCGCGCTGATCTACAAGTTCGGTTATGTGATGGTCGGCCGCAAGGATCTGCCGCATGGCAAGCTGGCGGACATCGTCGCCGCCGCAAAGGCGAACCCGGGCTCGATTTCCGTCGCGACGGCCGGCGTCGGCACCGGCCAGCATCTGGTGGCCGCCGCGTTCATGAAAGCCGCCGGCGTCAAATTCCTGGAAGTGCCGTATAAAGGCTCGCCGCCGGCGTTCACCGACCTGCTCGCCGGCCGCATCGACCTGTTTTTCGATTCAAACTCCGCTGGGCTCCCTTACGTGCAGTCCGGGCAGGCGAAGGGCATTGCGCTGCTGTCGTCCAAGCGCAGCCCGCTGGCGCCCGACGTGCCGACGATGTCGGAAGCCGGCGTATCCGGTCTCGATGTCGATTCCTGGCTCGGAATATTCGCGCCGGCAAAGACCCCGCCGGACGTGATCGCAAAGCTGCGCCGCGATATCCGCGCCTCGCTGCCCGAGCTGAAGGAGCGTTTCGAGAAGAGCGGCGGGGAGGTATGGGATCTGCCGGACGACAAGCTCGACGCCTTCGTCGCCTCCGAATACGACAACTGGACCAAGCTGATCCGCGAGGCCGGCATCAAGCTGGACTAGGGAGTTACTTCACGCGCTCGATCAGCTCCATTGCGCCGGCCGGTGCGCGCACCTTGCCCTCGTGGATGACGTAAGCGAACACGTCGCGCGGCGTTTTCGCGGGCTTGGCCTTGTCGACACGCGGCAGATCGTCCGGCTCGCCGCCACCGGCCCAGGCCTGAAAGCGCGCGGCCCAGGCGTCGAGCTGCTTTGGCGGATAGCAGGTCTTCAACTCGTCATTGCCCTTCTGCAGCCGCGCATAGACGAAGTCGCTGACCACATCGGCAATCGCGGGATATTTGCCGTGCTCGGCGAACACGACAGGCGTCTCGAATTGGCGCAGCAATGCGATGAATTCAGGCACGCAGAAACTGTCGTGGCGCACCTCGACCACGTGCCGCAGCGCGCGCCCCTCGAGTTTGCGCGGCAACAGTTCGAGGAACTTGCCGAAATCGGCCTCGTCGAATTTTTTGGTCGGCGCGAACTGCCACAGCACCGGCCCGAGCCGGTCGCCGAGCTCCAGCACGCCGGAATCGTAGAAGCGTTTTACGGAATCGCTGGCTTCCGCAAGCACACGGCGATTAGTCGCGAAGCGCGGTCCCTTCAACGAGAACACGAATCCATCCGGCACCTCGCGCGCCCATTTGCGAAAGCTCTCCGGCTTCTGCGAGCCGTAATAGGTGCCGTTGATCTCGATCGAGGTCAGCTTCGAAGCGGCGTAGGACAACTCCTTCGCCTGCGTGAGCTTCTCTGGATAGAATACCCCGCGCCACGGCTCGAAGGTCCAGCCGCCGATGCCGATATAGATACTGCCGCTGTTTTTCGCGGTCGATTTCGCTGACTTGCTCACAGG
Source organism: Bradyrhizobium sp. SRL28 (assembly GCF_018596315.1). Classification (GTDB taxonomy): domain Bacteria; phylum Pseudomonadota; class Alphaproteobacteria; order Rhizobiales; family Xanthobacteraceae; genus Bradyrhizobium. The sequence continues at coordinate 253,136 of NZ_JAHEAG010000005.1, forward strand.
AGGGCTCGTCGGAAAATGAGGGAAGGGCTCCGAGCGATGTTAACCAAATCGGACCTGATTGGCCAGATTGTCGCAGTGGGCAACAAGCTCTCGGAGATACGGGATAGCGGCGAGGTGCGACAGCCCGAGATATGGACAGGGAAGTTCCTTCGACGGAGAATGAACATGGCACTTGGCGCGCCAATTGCAAAGCTTGCAGCGTCGCAGGCCGGGGCCGGCTAGGGATCTGGCAGTCGGGTCTCATGTTCTCCGTCTGTTGCACTCCGTCTGTATCGACGCAGGTTAGGATTTAGGTTTGGCTTCCAGCGGACCCATGATCGGCAAGCATCACCCACCGCAACCGGCGCAGGCTCCGGGCAAGGCCGGCGCCCCGGCGCAGGTCGGCGCGCTGCTGATGACCGATGGCGGGACGCAGCGGAACGGGCCGCCGTACTTGTTCAACGGACTGACGGAAACTGAAATCGCGCATGTGCTGGGCTCGGGAAGGCGCCGGGTGCTCTACCGCGGCGCGCAGCTCTTCAGCCAGGGCAGTCCGCAAGACGGCATCTTCCTGATCGAGAGCGGGCGCATCAAGGTGTTCTACACCGCGCCCTCGGGCCGCGAGATCACGCTGGCTTACTGGCACTCCGGCAATTTCGTCGGCGGCCCGGAAGTGTTCAAGCAAGGCCTGCACGTGTGGTCGGGCGTTGCGGCCGTCAACAGCACGGTACTGCATTTGCCGGGCGACGTGCTGCGGCGGATGGTGATGACGATCCCTGCGCTCGCCATCGGAATCATCGAGGGCCTCACCTTCAAGGGCCAATGCTATTCCGCGCTGGCGCAAATGCTCGGCACGCGCTCGCCGACCGAGAGGCTTGCGCAACTCCTGCTGCATCTAATGAATTTGTACGGCGTTGACGAGCATCATGGCACCTTGATCGCCGCGTCGTTCACGCACGCTGACCTTGCGCATATGACGGGCGTGACGCGCCAGTCTGTCACCATCAGCCTCAAGCGGTTTACCGAGCTTGGAATCCTGAGTGCGCACGGCTCCAACCTCGTCATCAAGAACGCCGACATGTTGAGTGAAATCCGCGATGGCAAGCTCGCCAAGGGCGCGGCTTCCGACGAGGCCTGATGATCTGCGGCGCCGAATAAGCCCGCATCGCACAAGCGCTGCAACCGTCGATCTCGGGCCGAGTCCATGCCGTGGAGCGGTCTTCGGCTGGGATTGAGTTGATTAATTTGTAGCCATGGCGCTCATCCGATAGCCAAATCAGACCGCGTTTCTGTCCATTAATTGAGCATGCGGATATTTCTTCGCAATACGTTGCTGCCTCGACGCGTTCGTCGTTTCGGATTCAAAGGGCGCCGTTCAGAATTCGCTTACCGGACGTTTCAAGCGTCCGCAATGGAAGCAAGCGAGTTCACGGCAAATGACGTCAACTTCCTTCTTTAGCCCCGCCGTTCGCGATCCGGGCCACCGCAAAGCGAACCCGCTGCAGGTCGTCAGCACGGGTCCCATGGCATATCGCTTGCAGCATTATCCCCGCCAAGCCAGTCAGCCTGCTCACCGCCGAGCAACCCCGTCACAGTCCGTGGCCGGGGCGCTTCGCGTGGGCATTGCACAAAATCCAGCACAGTTCAGTTCGAAAAGGATTTGTCTAATGAGCGTCGGCCCTGCGTCTAAACTCTCTGGCTTCCTTCCCTTGGTCGTCGCCGCAACCCTTGGGCTGGCGCCTGCGACCGCTAGCGCAGAAACCCTCGAGATCGGCATCGGCACGCAGAATACCACGACCAATACGGTGACCGGCGGTGTCGTTCTGAAGGAGCTTGGCCTGCTCGAGAAGCACCTGCCGAAGACCGGCAAGTACAAGGATATTCAATACAAGCTGAGCTGGCAGAACGCGACATCGGGTCCGCCGATCACCAACGGCATGATGGCCAACAACATCCAGATCGGCATGATGGGCGAGTATCCGCTGATGGTGAATGGCGCCACGGGGCAGGCCACCAAGAACGAGACGCAGCTCGTCGCCATCATCGCCTACAATGCGGTCGGCGGCGGCAATGGCATCGTTGTTCACAAGGACTCGCCGTTCTATGAACTCGCCGACCTCAAGGGCAAGAACGTATCGGTGCCGTTCGGCTCGGCTGCCCACGGCATGATGCTGACGTCGCTGCAGAAGCGCGGACTACCCCCCGATTTCTGGAACCTGGTGTCGCAATCGCCGGAGGTCGGCACTACCAATTTGCAGGAAAAGCGCATCGATGCGCATGGCGATTTCGTGCCGTTCGCCGAGTTGCTGCCGTTCAAGGGGTTCGCCCGCAAGATCTACGACGGCGCCGAGACCAAGACCCCGACGTTCCACGGCGTGACCGTGCGCAAGGATTTTGGTGAGAAGTATCCGGAAATCGTCGTCGCTTACATCAATGCGTTGATGGAGGCGAACGACTGGATGCGCAAGAACCCCAAGCTTGCAGCCGAGAAGATCGAGGAGTGGACCAAGATCAACAAGGAAGTAGTCTACATATTCCTGGGCCCCGGCGGGGTGCACACGCTCGATGCAACCATCAAGCCGCAGTGGGTCGAGTCCGTCGGCAACAATTACGCCATCCTGCAGAAGCTGAACATGATCAAGGAGCTCAACATTGGCGCTTGGGTCAACGACAAATATGTTCGGCAGGCCTTCAAGGAGAAGGGCCTCGACTACGACAAGCAGCTTGCCTCGTTCGAGACCTACAACGTGACCGGCACCGATCCGATCTGCAACGCGCCGGTCAACGATCCCAAGCAAAGCGGTGAGATCTGGATCCTGGGCGGCGACATCGTGGCGCTCAGCTCGCCGGTCTGCACGCTGCTGGGCGTCAAGAAATACAGCGCTGAGGGCAAGAAGTTCAACGCGGTTTATCTGGTCGATCACCAACTCGGCATCAAGGTGTTCGCCGATGCGGCGTTCTATTCCGTCGGCGGCAGCGACCCGAAGAAGCCGGATGTGGTCCCGTTCCTGCTCAAGAAGGACGCGGAAGCCTATGCGGCAAAGCATGGCGCCAAGCTGGCTACCTACGCCGAAGTGCTCACCGCCATCAACGTCGGACAATAGGGTGGACTGATGGGCAGCATGGCAAGTGCGAAGATCGTAGCGCTCCCGATGGTCGACAAGCATTCCGATCCTGAGCCGGCGGTAGCGGCCGTGAAGCCTGTCGCAGTGGAAGTATCTGCTGCGGAGACTGCGACCAGCGCTAATGCGCCGATTGCCGCCTCGGAATTTCCGGTGCCCGAACCGGAAGTCGTCCCGAGGGTTTCGCTCACCCAGGTGCTTCGGAACCTGTTGGCGAAAGTCACTCGTGATCGCATCATCACAGCCGCGCTGGCCTGCATCTCGATCGGAGCGCTGTTTCTGTTCTGGTACCTCGGAACCAAGTACCGGTTCGAGTTCTACATTCGCTTCAAGAACGTTCCGACGCCGTATGAGGTATATCAGCAGCTCACGCAGGTCGGGCTCTCGAACAAGTACCTCTTCAATATTGCCATCAGTGTGCGCCGCATCCTGATGGGCTTCTTCATCGCCATGGCGATCGGCGTGCCGCTGGGCCTCGCGATCGGCAAATATCAGCGCGTGCGCGACCTGTTCATGCCCGTGGTCGAAGTATTGCGGCCAATCCCGGCGATCGCCTGGGTTCCTATGTCGATCATGCTGTGGCCGAACAACGAGGCCAGTATCGTCTATATTACTTTCATCGGCGCGTTCTTCCCGATCCTGCTCAACACCATCCATGGCGTGCACTCGCTGGACGGCGTGTTGATACGGGCCGCGCGTTGCCTCGGCGCCAGCGAGTTCCGGCTGTTCCTGAACGTGATCCTGCCCGGCTCACTGCCGCACATCTTCACCGGCCTTGCCGTCGGCATGGGCGTGGCATGGGTATCGCTGATCGCCGCCGAGATGATCTCCGGTCAGTTCGGCGTCGGTTACTTCACCTGGGAGGCCTATTCGCTGGTCGATTATCCCGCGATCGTGCTCGGCATGATCACCATCGGCTTCCTCGGACTGGCTTGTAGCGGCATCATCAGGATGGTCGGCAGCCTCCTGATGCCATGGCTGGCATTTGCACCCGGAGGCAAGCGATGACAATGGCGGTGGCAGAGGCTCAGACCAACAAGGGCTTTATCGACGTGCGCGACCTGGGCGTCACCTTTGGCGCCAACGACAATAAAGTCGTAGCGGTCGAGAATGTGTCGCTCAACGTCCAGCCTGGTGAGTTCGTCTCGCTTATCGGACCCTCCGGCTGCGGCAAGTCGACTTTGCTCAGCATCGTCGCCGGTTTCGTCAAGCCGACGCTCGGCGAGGCCAAGCTCGACGGCAAGGCGATCACCAAGCCCGGCTCGGACCGTGGCGTGGTGTTCCAGCAATACTCGCTGTTTCCCTGGCTGTCGGTTCGCAAGAACGTTGAGTTCGGCCTGAAGATGGCGGGCGTCGACCAAAGTAAACGCAACACCACGGCCCGTGCGTTGCTCGATCTTGCTGGACTGCTTTCGTTCGAGAACCATTATCCCGACCAGCTCTCCGGCGGCATGAAGCAGCGCATCGGCATCGTCCGCGCGCTGGCGACTAGTCCTCAGGTGCTGCTGATGGACGAGCCGTTCGGAGCGCTCGACACGCAGACCCGTGTCGTGATGCAGGAAATCCTGACCAACATTTGGCAGCAGTTCAAGATCTCGGTGCTGTTCATCACGCACGATATCGAAGAGTCGATTTTCCTCTCCGACCGCATCTACGTCATGACCGCGCGGCCGGGCCGCATCAAGGCGGAAATCAAGGTGCCGCTGCCGCGTCCACGCAGGGCCGAGATGACCGACACGCCGGAATTCATGAACCTGGTGCAGGAGCTCAAGGGCCTGATCCGCGAGGAATCGCTGGCTGCCATGGCTCCCGAGATCAAGGATCGAGGCCTTTCAGGCTTCGGAATGAAAGTGGGACCGAAAGGAGTGGGCGAAATCTTCTAACACAATTTGAACGTCGCGGCCGAATAGGCGCGAAACACCAATCAACGACATCAACCAAGGAGAGACGCACGGAAACGCGCGCGTCAACGACGACCTGCGCCTGCGTCACAGATCGGAGAATTCAATGGCAAGGAAACCAAACATACTGTTTTTCCACGTCGACAACCTCGGCATGGGCGAACTCGGCTGCTACGGCGGCGGCATTCTGCGCGGCGCCGATACCAAGCGCATGGACGCTTTCTCCAAGCAAGGCGTCAAGCTGACGCATTATGTCGTCGAGCCGCAGTGCACGCCGACCCGCTCGGCGCTGATGACCGGTCGTTTCCCGATTCGCTCGGGCAACCACACCATCGCGCTCGGCGGCAATGGCGGCGGCATCGTCAAGTGGGAGCGCACCATCGGCTCGATCCTGTCGGAGGCCGGCTACGCCACCTCGATCTACGGCAAGTGGCACATCGGCGCTGAGGACGGACGCTTTCCGACCGACCACGGCTTCGACGAGTGGTATGGCCCCTTGCGCACCTATGACGAATGCATGTGGCTGACCGATCCGCATTACGTGGCGGAGCGCGACGGCTTCTCGCACATGCATGAGGGCGTCAAGGGCAAGGGGGCCTGGCCGCTCAAGGACGAGCAGCTCACCATGGAGACCAAGAAGACCTGCGACCTCGAGTACCAGAAGCGCGCCATCAAGTTCATGGAAAAGTCCGTCAAAGACGACAAGCCGTTCTACTGTTACTTCAACCACTCGCTGATGCACTTCCCGATGAGCCCGCGCGATGAATTCGTCGGCAAGAGCACCAACGGCGATTGGGGCGACTGCCTCTTGATGCTCGACCATGACTTCGGCGTGCTGCTCGACAAGCTGGATGAACTCGGCATTGCCGACAACACCATCGTCGTGATGTGCGGCGACAACGGCGCCGAGGATCATCTCGCCGGCCGTGGCACCGGCGGCTTCTTCGACGGCTCCTACTTCAGCTCGGCGGAAGGCGGCATCCGCACGCCTCTGTTGATCCGCTGGCCGAACCGCATTCCCGCAGGTGTCGAAAGCAACGAGATGGTTCATGTCACCGACATGTTCACCACACTGCTGTCGATGACCGGCTGCGAGGCGCCGGCCGACCGGCTGATCGACGGCGTCGACCAGAGCCCGTTCTTCCTCGGCAAGCAGGAAACCTCCAACCGCGAGTCCTGCATCGTCTGGCTCAAGGATGAACTGCACGCCGTGAAGTGGAAGGACTTCAAAATCAACTTCAAGCGGCAGCAGCACTTCCACGATCCGGAACTGGCGCTGGGATTTGCCCGCATCACGCATCTAAAGGAAGACCCGAAGGAGCGCGATGCCGTCAATCAGCGGTACGTGCGCTGGTGGGTGATGCAGCACGCCCAACGCATCATCAGGGATTTCGAGGAGAGCGCCAAGAAGGAGGAGCTGATTCCGCCCGGCGCCGCGCTCGATTTCGTGCCCAAGCAACACGCCAAGGCCTGAATGCGATGACTGCACCGACGAGAGTGGAAACGATCGCGCATGGTGCAGCCGGCAATCGCCGGGGAGAGGGCTGCTGCTCTCTCTCTGGCCCAACCAAGGTGGGCCTGGTGCCCGACGCGGTCAATCGTGAATCCATGAACTGGATTCCGGGCGGCAGCTTCCTGATGGGCTCCAACAGCTTCTATCGGGAAGAGCGCCCGGTCCGTCCGGCCTTCGTCGAGGGTTTCTGGATCGACATCTACCCCGTCACCAATGCCGAATTCCGCAAGTTCGTCGAGGCGACGGGATACGTCACGTATTCCGAGCGTCCGCCGAATCCGGCGACGTATCCCGACGCCGATCCTGCGCTGCTGGTGCCGGGATCGCTGGTGTTCGTTAAGCCCGATCGCCCGGTCAGCCTGCGCAACAATCTCGCCTGGTGGGAATATCGTCCCGGCGCAGACTGGCGGCATCCCGAAGGGCCGGGGAGTTCGATCGCCGGTCGCGACGATCATCCGGTCGTGCATATCGCCCACGAGGACGCGCTCGCCTACGCGGCGTGGTGCGGTAAGGAATTGCCGACCGAAGCAGAGTGGGAGTTCGCCGCCCGCGGCGGTCTCGAAGGCAAGGCCTATCCATGGGGCGATGCCGCCAATCCCGAAGGACGGTTTCTGGCAAACACCTGGCAGGGCCACTTCCCCCACGAGAACCTGAACGAGGACGGATACGAGGGCACTTCACCGGTCGACGCGTTTCCTGCCAACGGCTACGGCCTGTTCGACATGGTTGGCAACGTCTGGGAATGGACGTCGAGCCCTTATGACGCCGTGCCGGATCAGCCACCGCAATCCTGCTGCCATCCGAACACCGGCGACGATCGATCGACGCGCCGCGTGGTGAAGGGCGGTTCGCATCTCTGCGCCCCCAATTACTGCTTGCGCTACCGGCCGTCGGCCCGTCAGGGCGAAACGGTCGATTCCTCCACCTGTCACATCGGCTTCCGCTGTGTCGTCCGCAAACCGCCGGGCGGCTGACGCGCCACCGGTTTCGAGCAAGCCGTCAACATCTTCTGGATATGCCCATGCAAGTCGTCAGCCCCGCCGCTGCCCAATCGCAATTCGAGGATTCGCCGTCGATCTCTGCGGTTCTTCGCGCCCCGAACCTGTTCGTTCGTGAATCGCTGGCCGGCATCATCACGGCGCTGGCGCTGATCCCCGAGGTGATTTCGTTCTCGTTCGTCTCGGGTGTCGATCCCAAGGTGGCGCTGGTCGCCTCGATCGTGCTGTGCCTCGTGATGTCGGTTCTCGGGGGCAGGCCGGCCATGGTAACCGCGGCGGCCGGTTCGATCGCGCTGGTAATCGGTCCGATGGTGAAGCTCCATGGGGTCGGCTACATCCTGCCGACCATCCTGCTGGCGGGTATCATCCAGATCGCGTTCGGCCTTGCCGGTCTGGCGCGGTTGACGCGCTTCATCCCGCGTTCGGTGATGATCGGCTTCGTCAATGCGCTCGGCATCCTAATCTTCGCCGCGCAGGTGCCTCATATTTTCAACGTTCCCTGGCTGGTCTATCCCCTGTTCGCGCTGACGATTGCGATCGTGCTCGTCATGCCGCGGATCACGACATCAGTACCGGCTCCGCTGGTCGCCATCATCGTGGTAACCACGATCGTGATCGTCGGGCATCTGACGGTCCCCAATGTCGGCGGCGAGGGCGCGATGGCGCCCGGCCTGCCGGGCATCACTGCTTTTGCCGTTCCCCTCGACCTCAACACGCTGCGCATCATCTGGCCGACCGCCATCAGTGTCGCCTTTGTCGGTCTGCTCGAGACGTTGCTGACGGCCAAGCTGGTCGATGACCTGACCGACACGCGCTCGCATAAGGGCAGGGAATCCTGGGCGCTCGGCATCGCCAACATCGCCGCCGGATTCTATGGCGGCATCGGCGGCTGCGCGATGATCGCCCAGACCGTCGTCAACGTGAAGATCGGGCAGGGCCGTACCCGTATTTCGACGGCGGTGGCCGCCATCGTACTGCTGGTGCTCGTGACCGCACTCAGCGACCTGATGGCGCAGATACCGATGGTGGCGCTCGCGGCCGTCATGATGATCGCCGCGCTCAAGACGATCGATTGGCGCAGCGTCCGGCTGACGACGTTCAAGCGGATGCCGATCCCCGAAACGCTGGTCATGGTGACGACCGTTGCGGTGACCGTCGTCACCAGCAACCTTGCGGTCGGCATTGCTGTCGGCGTGATGCTGGCGATGATCCTGTTCGCGCGGCGGGTCGCGCATGTCATTCGCGCCGAGCGCACAGTAAGCCAGGACGGCCAGTCGGTCCGCTACAGCGTCCATGGGCCGCTGTTCTTCGGCTCCAGCAACGATCTCGTCGAGCGTTTCTCCTACGGCGCCGACCCCAAGCGCGTCCTGATCGATCTCACTCATTCCCAGATCTGGGATGCGTCGAGCGTCGCGGCGCTGGATTTGATCGAAACCAAATACCGCGATCATGGCGCCACCGTCACCTTCACCGGGCTCGACCAGCGCAGCTCCTCGTTCCACGAGCGGCTGACCGGCCAGCTTGGCGCGTGAATTGCCGGATTGCAGGACGAAAGGACCGTTCGATGGCCATCATCCAGTGGATATCGACCCTCACCGGCAAGATCATGCGGGCCTGGGCCGGCCGCTATCGGCCTGAGCGGCATTACATGCGCGGAGCCGGACCGGCGTCGAAACGCAGCCAGAGGGTAGGCTCATAGGCGTGATCGCTCGAAAAAAAAGGCTCCGGAAAACCGGAGCCTCCTAATTCCACCAATTGCGCCACATCAGTTTCGCGTGAACCTCAGGGCTTGCCGTGCGTCGTGGGCGCCTTGCCCGTCAACCCCTTGAACGGGTCGAGGGTCTGCTTGGCAAGCCGGTTGTGGAGTTCGCAGATCTTCTGCGACTCGGCGACCGAAGTTTCGTAGGCCCGCTTCACGAATTCGCTCTGAACCGTCATCGCCTTGTCGAGCGAGCGAACACCGCTGAGCTGTTCGACAAACGATCCGAACTCCTCTATCGATTTCCTTGTGTAGTCGCGATAGGCATTTGCGATGGTCTGCAGGCTCACCGGTGCAGGCTCGGCTGATGCCGGCGCGGCCGACGCTGGCTCGGCGGGCGGGGGCTCGGAAGGCGCAGTGGTCAGCTGCGGCGACGCGGCGGCAATGACAGGTTCTTCGACGGTCTGCAGACTCACCGGCGCAAGTTCGGCAGCTGCCGGCTCGATCGACAATTTCTCAGCGGGCGAGGGCTCGGAAGGCGATAGGGCAGCGACCGGCTGCGGTTCCGGTGACGCGACGACGGCAGCGACAGGCTCCTCGACGGCCGGCTGCTGATCCACCTTCGGGCTCTCCGCGTGAACCGGTTCCGGCTGCTGCAGTTCCCGATCCTGATCCGGGCTTTGCAGTTGAGCGGGCGCCGGGCTAGCAGGCAAACTCTCCTGGGAAACAGCTTTTTTGCGCCGCTCTCCCTTGCCCTTGCGCCGTCCGGATTTCCCGGCCGGCTTGTTCTCATCTGTCGTCGACATCTTTTTCCCCTATTCCCTGTCAACCCGGAGGTCGAGACTCTGTCATGTTTGCGATGGAATCGCGGTTCTTGCTTGTCCGTCGCGCGGCGCTCGCGTGGTGAGATTTTGGAGCCCGCTTCGGCAGCCGGCATTGTCGATGGCTGACGCCGAGACTATTCTTTCACAAGCTTTTTCCGTGATATCAGTTCCCGATCAGGCGTAGGGGGTAGTTGAGTATGAATTCGCAGTCAGTCGCCGGTCTTTTGGGAGCCATCGTCGCATCGATCGTGATGGTGGTTGCAATCGCCTACGGGCCGATCGGCCAGTTCGGAAAGCCTGCCAAGCCGGCGAGCATCCAGCAACCCGCGCCGGGGCTTCAGCCGGTTCCTGCGGCGCCAGCCCCGCGCGGGCCGGTGATTCGGGAAGTGCCGAACTAGGAGGGGGCGGGATCACCCCTTGCGGAATGCCCCGGGCGTTCCTATTTAGTAATCAACGGCGACGTTGACGCTTCAAAGCTCCGGCGCTGGAACGACCATGAATAGTTTGGCTGCGCCGGATGTACGCGCGCCCTCTGTTCGTGGTCGTTGGCATTTTCAGAGCATTTTCAAGCGAAGCAGGCCCCCGATCTGGTCCGACGGCGGCTAATAATTCGCCCGCGTCGGGCAGATACCGGGTCGGTTTCGCCCCCGTTTTTCACCGTCCAGTCACCTCGTTCCTGAAGCTCGCCTTGGCATGTCGGGCGGCTGCGGATATACGCTGGCGATCATGAATGACGCCATCAATCCGGGCCCCGAAACCCCGTCGCAGGCCGGTTTGCCTGAGCTTTCGGTCGTTGTGCCGACCTTCAACGAGCGCGACAACGTCACCGTGCTGTACCGGCGGCTGGAGGCCACGCTATCAGGCATTGCCTGGGAAGTGGTCTTTGTCGATGACAATTCCCCTGACGGGACCTGGGAAGTGGTGCGGGCGCTGGCGCGGAAGGATTCCCGCGTCCGCTGTATCCGCCGGATCGGGCGGCGCGGACTGTCGGGTGCGTGCATCGAGGGCATTTTGGCCTCGGGCGGCCCCTATGCGGCTGTCATCGATGCCGATCTACAGCACGATGAAACGCAACTGCCGAAGATGGTCGCGCTGCTGCGGAGCGGCGAGGCGGAACTCGTCATCGGCAGCCGCTATGTCGAGGGCGGCAGCGCCGACAGTTTCAATAAGCAGCGGGCGGGGGCCAGTCAGCTTGCAACCGAGGTCGCCAGGCGCACCCTGAAGGTCGAGGTCGCCGATCCCATGAGCGGCTTCTTCATGATCCGTCGCGATCGCTTCGAGCAATTGGCGCCGCAGCTCTCGACCCAGGGCTTCAAGATCCTGCTCGACATCATTGCGACCGCGCAGGGCAAGCTGCGCGCCGTCGAGATTCCCTACACCTTCGGTTCGCGCCAGCACGGCGAGAGCAAGCTCGATTCCATGGTGGCGCTGGACTTCCTCGGCCTGGTGCTGGCGAAGCTGACGCACGACGTGGTCTCGCTGCGCTTCCTGTTGTTCGCAATGGTTGGGGGCACCGGCCTTGTCGTGCATCTCGTGACGCTGTTCATCGCGCTCGAAATCTTCAAGGAGCCGTTTGCGGAGGCACAGGCCGCCGGTGCGCTGATTGCGATGACCAGCAACTTCATCCTGAACAATTTTCTCACCTATCGCGACCAGCGGCTGAAGGGATTTGCGATCCTGCGCGGCCTGTTGCTGTTCTATCTCGTCTGCGGCGTCGGACTGCTCGCCAATGTCGGCGTCGCGTTCGCGGTCTTCGACCAGGAACCGATCTGGTGGCTTGCGGGGCTTGCCGGCGCGCTGATGGGCGTGGTCTGGAACTACGCGATGTCCGGACTGTTCGTCTGGCGCAGGCGATGACGAATAGCGTTTCGAAGTGGATAGCCGGTTCGCGTGAAGAGTGATGGGATGACGTACGCGGCTCACACTCCGCTGTCATCGCCCGGCCTGACCGGGCGACCCAGTACGCCGCGGCCTATCGGATTGATCGCGGGCTTCCCGACGTACTGGATCCCCGCTTTCGCGGGGATGACGGGTGGCGGGCGGGCTCCAGAATGAATCCGAACGAGGCGCGCGTTGCCCTCAACACGGGTCTGGCGATCCTGGGGCTGGTGGCGCTGCGTTTGATCGCAGCGGCGTTCACGCCGATCACCTTCGACGAAGCCTATTACTGGATGTGGTCGAAGCATCTCGCCGGCGGCTATTACGATCATCCGCCGATGGTCGCGGTGGTGATCCGGCTCGGCACGCTGATCGCAGGCGATACCGAGTTCGGCGTACGGCTGGTTTCGATCCTGCTGGCGCTGCCGATGAGCTGGGCGATCTATCAGGCCGCCGCCATCCTGTTCGGCAGCCGGCGCGTGGCCGCGTCATCGGCGATCCTTCTGAACATCACGCTGATGGCCGCGGTCGGCACCATGATCGTCACGCCGGACGCGCCGCTCCTGGTGGCTTCCAGCTTCCTGCTGTTTGCGCTCGCCAAGGTGCTGCAGACCGGCCGCGGCGTGTGGTGGCTGGCGGTCGGCGCCGCCGCCGGTTGCGCGCTGCTGTCGAAATACACCGCGCTGTTTTTCGGACCGGCGATCCTGATCTGGCTGGTTGCCGTTCCCAAACTGCGGCACTGGTTGATCTCGCCCTGGCTTTATCTCGGCGGGCTGGTCGCGATGCTGCTGTTTGCGCCGGTCATTCTCTGGAACGCCGGGCACGGCTGGGTTTCCTTCATCAAGCAGATGGGGCGGGCGAGGATCGAGGATTTCCACCCGGTCTACATCGCCGAACTGATCCCGACGCAGATCGCGTTCGCGACGCCGCTGGTGTGGATGCTCGGCGCGATGGGGCTTTACGCGCTGTTCCGCCGACGCGCCGGCGCGCTGCCTGCGCGCGTGCTCGTCAATACGACGTTCTGGGTCATCGTCGCCTATTTTGTCTGGCATTCGCTCCATGCCCGCGTCGAGGCCAACTGGTTTGCGCCGGTCTATCCGGCGTTTGCGATCGCCGCCGCCGTCGCCGCGCATCTGGTCGAATGGGAGCCGCGCTGGCAGCGTCTGGCCGACTTCTGCCGGCGCTGGGCGGTGCCGGGCGGCGTCCTGATGTTCGTGCTCTTGGTCGTGCAGGCCAACACGGGCATGCTGTCAGGCTATCGCCGCGATGCCACCGTGCGCAGCGTCGGCGTCGGCTGGCGCGAAACGGCCGATGGAATTGAGGCGGTGAGGGCGCGCGTCGGCGCAACATGCGTGCTTGCGTCGGATTACGGCACCACCGCCTGGCTCGCCTTCCATCTGCCGAAGGGCACCTGCGTCGCGCAGCCCAGCCAGCGCATCCGTTGGATCAACATGCCCGAACCTGATGCGGCACAGCTCGCCGGCAAGTTGTTGTATGTATATGAGGCGTGGCTTGGCGATACGCCCTATCTGAAGGACAGGTTTGCCCGTATCGAACGGGCAGGCCAGGTCCAGCGCAAACGCGGTCCGCTGGTGATCGAGACCTATGCACTCGATGTGCTGGAAGGGCCGAAGGGCGAGGTGCTCGCCCGCACGCCGCCGCCGGAACTGCAGTAGCGCGCGGCCGGTCACTCAGCGGCGTCGGGATGCCCGCGTTGATCCGTCGTGGGATGTTCACCCCGCCACAGCCAGACCGTAAGCGAGCCTGATCGGCCGCGAATCTGCGTCTCGACGGGGCCGGCAAGGCTTCCGGTTTTCAGCCGGGCGCCGATGCGCTCCGCCGCGATACGCAACGTATCGCTCAGCGCCAATCGGACATCGTGGCGGGCTGCCACTTCCATCAAACGGCTCGTCACGTTTACGGTGTCGCCGGTTGCGGTGATGTGCTGATGGTTGCGGCCGCCGAGCCGGGAAGCGACGATCGGTCCGAAATGCGCGCCGATCTTGAATCCGATCCGCAACCCGATCGGCGGTGGCAGCGCCGCAATCCAGCGCTCGGTCTTGACGCAGAGCGCGATCGAACATTGCGCCGCGCGCGCAGCGTCATCCGGCTTAGCCTCCGGCAAGCCGAACAGGATCATGGCGCCATCGCCGAGGAAGCTCGTGATCATGCCGCCGCACCGCGTCACTTCCTTGTCGACCAGGGCGTGAAACTCCTTCAATAGCCCCCTCGTGGCATCCGGATCGAGCGTTTCGCTGAGCGAGGTAAATCCGGACAGGTCGACGAACACGACGGCAGCATTCTGCCTGACCGGCGCCAGCAGGAAGTCAGGATCGCGCGTCAGCCATTCCTGCAGGCCCGGCGTCTGGAATTGTTCGAGCAGCCTGTTTTGGACGGCGAGATGCTGTGCGCTGCGCCGGCCCGACCATAGTTGCAACGAACCGAACAAGACGACCGGCGGCACTGCCGCGGCCATTGTCGTCGCGGTGTCGAGCGATATGCCGTGCGCGAAAGCAACCGTATTCGCAGCCGCCCATGCCAGCATCACCGCGCTGACCGTGAGCAGACCAACCGCGTTTCGCCGCCACGCCAGCAAACCGACCAGCAGTATCGGGAGCAGGATCGTCGTGATGGCCTCGATGACGCGAACCGGCCCGTCGCGCACGACGCCGTCGCCTGCGACCAGATGCGTGATCGCGGTGGAAATGATTTCCACCCCCGGCATCAGTGAATCGAACGGTGTCGGAAAGAAATCGCCGGCGCCGGTTGCGGTCGCGCCAAGGACGACGATCCGGCCCTGAATGGCCTCCTTGTCGACCTGGCCCTCGATCAGACTTGCGGCGCTGACGGTGCGAATGGTGCGACGCGGGCCGTAATAGGAAATCGGCAGCGCATAATCGGAAGCGGTCGCGATCGGCCGGTCGCCGAACAGCAGGCGGCCGGGCTCGATCGTCAGCTTCTGGCCGATCGCGACGGACGCGACGCGAAGCGGAAATGACAATTCGATTCTGTCGCGTGTCCGGAACAGCATCGGGACCGATAGCGGCGTGCCGGTCTGGCCCGTCGCCACATTGGCGATGCCGACTTCCGCGCGGTCGGCAAAGGCCGGGAGCGGCAGCAGGAAGCGGTCGGCCTTCGGCAGGCGGGCCAGCGGCCCGTCGTCTTCCGCGGAAGGCTGAACGGTGTTCGGAAATACCGCCGCCGCCGCAAGCACGGTCGGACGCGCCGCGAACGATTTCGCCAACGCCGCGTCGCCGTCGGCGGCTCCTTTGTCGACCAGCAGGAGATCGACCGCGATCACCTTCGGCTCCAGCCGCGCGATCGCTTCGACGATCCTGGCGATCTCCGCACGCGGCAGCGGATAGGTGCCGCTGAGCTTGACGACGGCGTCGTCGATCTCAACGATCGTGACGAGGTCCGGCGGTGCCTTTACGCCGCGCGCCAGCGTTCGCGCATCTGATAATGCCGACTCGAGCCGGTCGAGAAAACGCAAATGGCCGCTCGAATGGCCGAGCCATATCGCGCCTGCCCAGAGTCCCGTGCAGAGCAACGCAGCCAGAATATGAAGACGTCGGTGGCTCATTCGCCTGACTTCTATTGTCCCAATCTTGCCATCAAGGCCGTAACGCGCGCGGGCGGCCAGCGTTTCACGATCAGCTCGCCAGATCCCTCGACATCGACACCGTCACCGGCGCCAAGTACGACGCTGCCGCGGCCGGCGGATCGCGCGACGCTGACGCGGCCGTCGACGACAAAGACCGATGTCTTTGCACCCTCGGCGTCCACCGCCCATCTGGTGCCGCGCACCGCAGCGATTGCCTGCGGCGTCACCACGTTGAATCTGACACGGCCCGGCTTCTTCGGCACTTCGAGCAGCAGGGCCTTATTGCTCAGTTCGACGGAATCGACATGGCCGTCGCGGTTGCGATCCCCGAGCTCGAACTTCGCGCCGCTTTCGGCCACGATCGTGATCGCCGTCGGGCATTGCAGGGTTTGCGTTTCCTGGGCCGTCGGCGCGGACGTGCAGCCCAGTTTCGCTGGCTGGGCCAACGCATGTCCACCGAGGAGGCCAAGGCTTGTAATAGCAAGGCTCGCAATAGCGATGCTTGCAATAGCGATACTTCCGGCGCGTGCCAGCATTGTCATGGCAGCCTCCCTTCGCGGTACGGGCGAAACAGGCGTGGCTGATACGGTACCGTATCAAGGGGCCGACTTCCAGTGCAAGGCCATCGGCAGCCGATAATATGTCTTCATCCGGCGGTTAAGGTTCGGCGATGGCTCCCATGCAGAAAATCCGAGGAAACTGGCCCGAAAACGGACGGAAACGGCGGTTGTAGGCCGATTTTTTTGCCCGTGGCTGTCGGACCCATGAGGTGTGGAACGTCTTGTAACCGAGCAACCAACGCCGAGGTCATGTCATGTCCGGTTCCGTACTGAAACCCGCCACCGAACTCGCACGCGGAAACAGCGTGCGCTTTCCCAACGAGAGCGCCGAATATCGCCGTGCCCGCGAGCAATTGCTGGCGGAGGAGATCGAACTGCGTCGCCACATCGAACGCGTCGCCGAATTGCGCCGCGCGCTGCCGCCGGGAGGGGCGGTGACGAAGAACTATGAATTTGAAGGTGAGGGCGGCAAGGCAACCTTGTCGGACCTGTTCGGCAACAAGCCGACGCTCGTGATCTACAGCTACATGTTCGGACCGCAGCGCGAGCAGCCGTGCCCGATGTGCACGTCCTTCATGAGCACCTGGGAAGCAAAGCTGCCCGATGTCGAACAGCGCGTGGCCTTTGTGTTCGTGGCGCGCTCGCCGATCGCGCGGCTGATCGAGGCGAAGAAGGCGCGCGGCTGGACGCGGCACCGGGTCTATTCGGACCCGTCCGGTGAATTCACGCGCGATTACGTCAGCGCCGCGGATGCGGACGTCCCCGGCTACAACGTGTTCACGCGCCGCGACGGCAGCATCCGCCATTTCTGGTCCGGCGAAATGGGACCATCGACCGCCGATCCCGGACAGGATCCGCGCGGTGCACCCGACATCGATCCGCTGTGGACAATCCTCGACACCACGCCCGAAGGGCGCGGCAAGGATTGGTATCCACGGCTGAGTTACTAGGTCGTGAACCCATGAAGTGGGCAGGGCCCGCGCTGTAGGATGACGAATATGCGCCAAGCCCTGAGCGCATTATGCGCCATCGATAGTCCATTGCGCGACCGGCTTAGCTCTGCGAGTTAGTATATCCAGCCCAATCCAGGAACGCTTAACTATGCTCACCGTCTATGGCGAAGGTCGTGGCTTCCGTGTTGTTTGGCTGCTTGAGGAATTAGGATTGGCTTATCGGCTGCGCCCGGTCGATCTGCTGGCAGACGAGAATGATCGCGATTTCCTCGCGATCAACCCCGCCGGCTTCATTCCCGCACTGCAGGACGGCGAGACGATCATGGTCGAATCGATCGCGATTCTTGAGTACCTGCTCGCCCGCCACGGCTCAGGTTCGCTTGCCGTCGCCCCGGACGATCCCGCCTTCGCTTCCTATCTGCAATTTCTCCACTTAGGCGAGGCCGGGCTCGCCGGGCCGATGAACGCCGTCTTGGTCGGTCGCCAACTGGCGCCCGAAGCCGAGCGAGATGCCCGGGTTACCTGTTGGGCAGTCGAGACCTTCGAGAGCCGGCTGGGGTTGGTTATCCGCCGCCTCGCGGATTGCCCCTATCTCGCCGGCGACCGATTCACCGCTGCCGATATCTCGGTGAGCTACGCCCTCCTGCTCGGCCTGCGAACTGGCAACTACGTCCCCGGTTCTACCGAGCGGGACTATCTCGCCCGCACGACGGCACGCCCTGCCTACGCCCGAGCGATGGAAAGCTGCCAGGCCACCAAGGCTTGGGCGGCGAGATCACCGGGATTGTAGTGCTCGCTTCATCGGAGCGGCCAAGCGCCTGATTGAGTAGTTGCGAAAAGTTCCTTATGGGCGTCTACCAATTGGGGAGCTCCCAGATTGCACTGAACTCTGATTCACGCGCGGCATAAGCCGATATGATGTATGTGATCGCGCGCTTCCGCCGATCAATGGAAAGACGATGCTTCGTATAGACACCAATGCTTCACGTTATGCAGACCAGCCGGTCGTCCGGCATGGTCGTGCTTTGACGTGTGCCATTGGCGTGTATCCGATTGGTCAATCGTACCGCCAAGGCAATCTACCAGCGTAACGCGGCAGTGGGTCTCCCTCTGCCGTCGAGGCAGGGAATGATCCGCGGTATGCCATTCGTGGCAAGCTCGACCTTGTAATTCCTCCCTGCCTGCAAACCCACCCGACCTGTGTCGCGACTGACATAGGACACTCCGGAGTCCTGAACGGCCTTCGGAATGAAGTAATGCAGTGAAGGAGAGTGAGATGCGATCCGATCCCTACCAGGAGCGCGCCAGGGCTTTGGCCGTTGAAGCCGGGCTCGACCCCGACGCGAAGATCGATCGGCCCGGCCAGCGGCCGATGCCGACGTGGTGCCTGTTTCGTGACGCCGCGCGCAAGGAGAAGCTTGCGCGCGACGTGCAGTCCGTTGCCGCCGATATCGCGCTCCAGCCGCAGGCTGCGCAGTACCAGAACAGCCCGCTGAAAATCTTCGGCAAGCATGACGACGCGACGATCGCGCAGATGCGCAATTGCATGTCGGTCGGCAACGCGGTCGCCGGTGTTATTTGCGCGGACGGCCATCTCGGCTACGCCCAGCCGGTCGGCGGCGTGATTGCCTATGAGAAGCAGATCAGCATCTCCGGCGTCGGGTTCGACATCGGTTGCGGCAACATGGCCGTGCGCCTCGATACGCCGTTCAGCCAGATCGAAGGCAACGTCGGTACGATCATCAAGGACGTGCACAACGTGATCTCGTTCGGCGTCGGACGCACCAATGACGAGCGGGTCGAGCATGCACTGTTCGACGACGCCGATGCGTGGCGTGAATCCGATATGGGCGCTTACCGGCAGAAGGCGGTCTCGCAACTCGGCACCGTCGGATCGGGCAACCACTATGTCGACCTGTTGCGCGACGAGGAGGGCTTCGTCTGGATCGGCGTTCACTTCGGCAGCCGCGGCCTCGGGCACACCAGCGCGACCCGCTACCTCAAGGCCGCGGGCGGCAAGGACGGCATGAACGTGCCGCCCGCTGTGATCGATGAGGACAGCGAGATCGGGCGCCGTTACATCGCGGCGATGCAACTCGCTGGGCGCTACTCCTATGCCGGTCGCGAATGGGTGATCGAGCGCGTGCGCAGGATCATCGGTGGCGAAGTCACCGACATGGTTCACAACCACCACAATTATGCGTGGCGGGAGAACCATGGCGGCAAGGATTTGTGGGTGGTGCGCAAGGGCGCAACGCCGGCATTTCCCGGCCAGCGTGGCTTCATCGGCGGATCGATGGGCGACGACGCTGTCATCGTTGAAGGCGTCGATAGCGAGGAGGCAAAGGCCTCGCTCTACTCGACGGTGCACGGTGCAGGCCGCCTGTTTGGCCGCAAGGAGGCCAAGCGGCGGTTCACGCGGGCCGAGATGGACGCCTGGTTGCAATCGCGTGGCGTCACGCTGGTAGGCGCTGACCTCGATGAAAGTCCGATGGCTTATCGCCGGCTGCCGGAGGTGCTGGCCGAGCACGCACGCTCGATCAGGGTGCAGCACACGCTGCGCCCGTTCGCGGTCGCCATGGCTGGCGAGAACGAGTTCGATCCTTTCAAGGATTGAGGCCGAACTTGGCCCGTTATGGGACACCCGGTGCGACTTCACGCCGGATGTCCCTAATTGGGACCATTCCTCGCATCATTACGGGGATAATTTCCTCAATAGTTCCATGGATTTGAGCCTGCCTTACATCCGCCCGCGTTTAATCCGGATTTAACTAAAAGTCGCCTTAATGACGCTCTGTGCCTCTGCGAGATGCTGCAGGGAACGTCTCCGGACGCGGCATCAATGGGGGACTTGGTGGAATTGTTCTGGGCGTTGTGTGAATGAGTAAAAGTAGGCGTGCGTTCGGCCCTGCGGCTCACAACCGCAGGAAATCCTCCCGTAAAGGCATTCCCCAATATTTCCTCGGCAGCGTCGCGGTCGCGGGGCTCGTGCTGGGCTGCGCCTGGACCGTTTACACCAAAGTGTTCGGCGCCAACGTCTATCCATCCGTGAACAGCGCCGCCTTCGAGGCGCCCGTCGTCAAGAACCCGACCACCGTCGCCGCTCGTCCGGTGCAGCCGGCTTTCAACGAAATATTCGCCTCGCTTGAGCAACGCCCGCTGGTGTTGCCCGCGCCGGAGAACGTCGCCTCTTCGCTGATGTTCAACGAACGGTTCGCAGCGTCGGCGGCGCAAGGCGAGCCGTCCAGGTCTGTTGGCTCCCGGCCCGTCGAAGTGACGAAGCTGGCGGAAGCTTCGCCGCCGGCCGAAGCGCCGAAGGCCGTTCAGGCGTCGAAGCCTGCTGAGACGCCGAAACCGAAAGTTTCCGCACCGGCCACCAAGCTCGCCTTGAACGTTCCGGCCACGACGCCGAAGGAGGCTGAGGCCAAGACTTCGGAAGCCAAGACGGCAGACGACAAGACCGCGAAGGCATCCGGCTCTTCCGTTCGCGACATGGCGCAGCGCGCCAAGGCCGCTGTGATGTCGATTGCTTCCAACGAGAAGCAGACCATGGTCGAAAAGCTGTGGGGCAAGCAGCCGGCGGCTGGAGGGTTCCTGGCCTATGCCTCCGCCGACGCCAGCGTCACCGGCAGCATCATCGATACGCGAAGTCAGAACCCGATGATGGGCGGCGCGCCGCCCTATGACCGCCAGACCGCGGTCTACGATATCGCCGCCAAGACGGTGTATCTGCCCGACGGCACCAGGCTGGAGGCGCATTCGGGGCTCGGCTCCAAGATGGATGACGTACGCTATTCGCATGTGCGGATGCAGGGCGTGACGCCGCCGCACATTTACGAACTGAAGCCGCGCGAGGCGCTGTTTCACGGCGTGCCGGCGCTGCGGCTGACGCCGATCGGCGGCGAGGAAAAAATCTATGGCCGCGACGGATTGCTCGCGCATAGCTACATGCTGGGGCCGAGCGGCCAGTCCAACGGCTGCGTCTCCTTCAAGGACTATTACGCCTTCCTCGATGCCTACAAGAACAAGGGCATCCGCCGCCTCGCGGTGCTGGCGAAGGTCCAGTAGCGGGACTCGCTGCTCTCGTGCGCCTGATGGCGCAAACCTGTCATGGTGCAAACCAGGCGCCTCGCAACACTTGGCATTTGTGGTTACGGGTCCCGGGTCAAGCCCGGGACGACGGGATACTTCTGAGTACGACCTCAGACGTGTCTGGAACGACACTCGATTGTGGTTATATTTGCTGATCCAGAGTGAGTCTCCGTTCGACAACCAATCTGGCGTGAAGCGACATGTGTTCCGCAATGCTCGTCGAAACTCCACCGCCCTTCGCGACCGAAGCATTCGTCGATGCCGGCGCGGCCGTTGCCCGTCTCGAAGAGATCTACGAGCGCAACACCCGGTTCCTTCGCGATCGCTTTGAAGCCTATGTCAATGGCAGGGCGTTCACGACGCGCGTGCGAGCCTGTTATCCGCTTGTGCGGATGACGACCGCGACCCATGCGCGGCTCGATTCGCGTCTCGCTTACGGCTTCGTCGCGGGGCCGGGCGTGCATGAGACCAGCGTGACGCGCCCGGATATTTTCCGCAACTATCTCACCGAGCAAATCGAGCTGTTGGTCAAGAACCACGGCGTGCCGGTTGAAGTCGGCGAGTCGAACGAGCCTATTCCGATTCATTTCGCCTATCGGCGGGACATCAACATCGAGGCGGCGCTGACTATTGCCGACAGCTCGGCCTTTACGCGAACGCTGCGCGACGTGTTCGATACGCCCGATCTTGCCGCCATGGACGATGCGATCGCCGACGGCACGTTTGAGCTGCCCCCCGGAGCACCCGAACCCCTGTCCCTGTTCCGTGCCGCGCGGGTCGATTACTCGCTGCGCCGGCTCTATCACTACACCGGCACCGATCCTGAGCATTTCCAGAATTACGTGATCTTCACGAACTACCAGTTCTATGTCGATGCCTTCGTGCAACTGTGCCAGCACCGTCTCGCATCGGGCGAGATCGGCCCCGATGCCTTTGTTGCGCCCGGGAATGCGATCACGCGCAATGCGCGGCTTGGCGGCGGCACGACCGGGATTACGCCCGAGCGCGCGCCACAGATGCCTGCCTTTCATCTCGTCGAGCCGGGCGATCGCGGCATTACCCTGATCAACATCGGCACCGGTCCGTCCAATGCGCGAAACGTCACCGACCACGTCGCGGTGCTGCGGCCGCACGCCTGGCTGATGGTGGGGCATTGCGCGGGACTCAGGAATACGCAGCGGCTCGGCGACTACGTGCTCGCGCATGGTTACGTCCGCGAGGATCACGTGCTCGACCATGAGCTGCCGCTCTGGGTCCCGATCCCAGCACTTGCCGAGATGCAGGTCGCGCTCGAGGAAGCGGTCGGCGAGGTTACCGGGCTGACCGGCTTTGAGCTCAAACGGGTGATGCGCACCGGAACGGTCGCTAGCGTCGACAATCGCAATTGGGAAATCAGTGGCCCGTCGGTCATTCGACGGCTGTCGCAATCCCGTGCTGTCGCGCTCGACATGGAGTCCGCGGCGATTGCCGCCAACGGCTATCGCTTCCGCGTCCCCTACGGCACTTTGCTGTGCGTCTCCGACAAGCCGCTGCACGGCGAAATCAAGCTCGCCGGCATGGCCAGCGAATTCTACCGGCGACGCGTCGGTCAACATCTGGAGATCGGCCTGAAGGCGCTCGAACGGCTCAAGCACCAGGAATCCGAGCGCCTGCATTCGCGCAAGCTCAGAAGCTTTGCCGAAGTCGCGTTTCAGTAAGCCGTAGGGTGGGCAAAGCGATAGCGTGCCCACCATCTATCCGGATCGCCGCATCGACAATGGTGGGCACGCTTCGCTTTGCCCACCCTACGAAGCTCGGTTAACGCTGTGATGGTGAAGACACAGCATCTCCTCGATCACGAAAAAATCTTCTCAGCGCTCTTGCAACTGAAAGATGTTTCGTTTATTGACCCGCTCCTTCGCTTTGGCCATGGGTTCGGGCTCGTTGTGATCCCGACTGGCGCGGGCCGGTTTCCGGTTTCGTGTTCCGCCAGGTGAAGACGCGATAGTAGCTCAGCGGTAGAGCGTCGGGGTGACCCGAAGGTCGCCGGTTCGATTCCGGTCTATGGCACCACAAAGGATAGCTCAGTTGGGTAGAGCAGATGAATCATAATCATCGGGTCGTGGGTTCGAATCCCGCTCCGCTCCGGTTCAGCCTAAAAAGCTGATTCCCATTGAAGTGGACCGGACGCGCGCTTCAGTCGCAGTCCGGCCGTATTGCCGCAAGGCTTTTCGTCCGAACCAAGACACTGTGAGACCGGCTTTGCGCCGCGGTGGATACCGCTTGCGTTGATGCCGGGTGGCAACGTTCGACCGCTCGACACATGTCGGGCGATCGCGCGCGTGCGCCCGTCATCGCGCAGGCTGAAACCCGGCCCGCCGAGCTTTCAGGAAGCGTCGTCCGCGTCCTCACGTCCTTGCAAAACGAAACCCGCGTTCCGACCCTGCGAGGGCCGGAGGGCAAACCATGGAGGCGTGCCATGACCTGGCATTTGCTGATGAAGACGTTGACGGTGAAGGATGGCGAGCGCGCGTTGCTGACGCGCGATGGCAGGCTCGAGCGCGTGCTCGAACCCGGTCGTCATCGGCTGTTCGATCTGCGGCGTCAGTTGACGGCGGAGATCTTCAGCGTCGTTCGCGCTGAATTCCCCGCGGAGCGTTATGCCGTGCTGAAGGCCGCGCGGCCCGATCTCGCTGCCGAGCTGTTCGAGGCGGTGGAGACGAAGGCGAACGAGATCGCCATCGTCAGCCTTGACGGCCGTCCCGTGCACCTGATGACGCCCTGGCAGGCGCGCGTCTACTGGAAGGTCGCGACGTCAGTCGATGTCGAGCGCATCGACGTGACCAACGATCCCCGCGTGACCGCGCGCCATCTGGCGATGATCGAGCGCAACCGTCCCACCATCGTGACGGAAGCGGTGGTCGAGAACCACGAGGCCGGCTTGCTCTATGTCGAGGGCCGGTTGCTGGAGCGGCTTGCGCCCGGACGACACGCCTTCTGGATCGCCGGCCGCAAGATCGAGGTCAAGCGCCTCGATCTGCGTCCCCAGGCGGTCGAGATCACCGCGCAGGAAATGCTGACCAAGGATCGCATCGCGCTGCGTGTGACCCTGACGGCATTCCGCCGGATCGTCGACCCCGAGCGCGTGGTCGCGGCCGTGCCCGACGTGGATGCGTGGCTGTACCGCCTGGTGCAGTTCGCCATCCGTGAAGCGGTTGCCGGCCGCACGCTCGACGAGGTGCTGTCGGCGAAGGCAGCACTCGACGCGGAGCTGCGGGACTACGTCCGCGACCGTGTCGCAGACAGCGGTGTGGAGGTCACGGAGCTCGGCGTAAAGGACGTGATCCTGCCCGGCGAGATCCGCGAGCTCGTCAACAAGGTGGTGGAGGCGGAGCGGGTCGCGAAGGCAAACCTGATCCGCCGGCAGGAAGAGACCGCGGCGACGCGCTCGCTCCTGAACACCGCCAGGCTGATGGAGGAGAACCCTCTGCTGCTGCGGCTCAAGGAGCTGGAGTCGCTGGAGCGGCTTGTGGAGAAGGTCGGTCGGATCGACCTTCATGCGGGTGACGGGCAGGGTTTTGACGCCCTGCTCACCAAGCTGGTCCGCCTCAAGCCCGCGGAGAACGCGTAACAGCAAGGGTCGCCTACGGGCGGCCCTTCACTGATGAGCGGAATGCTGCAGGGAATGACAATTCGTCGAGGCGAAATCATGAGAGTATCTCAGGCCATCGACGGCAGAATGCTTGGCAAGGCGCCCCAGGCAAACACATTCCGGTTGAGAATGTCATCGGTCACGTCGGCATCTTCTCCCTCGACGCCGGCGGCAACGGCACGCCGCCTGTCATCCGTTACGGGCGGATCGGCACGGCGGTGCAATAGCGCGACACTAGTGGCTGCATTACAACGCCAGCGGCGCAACGCTGGACGCGGATCTCGTCGTGGCTGCGCCGCGCATTGAGAAGCACGCCGTTTCAAGCGCTAATCGGCTTGCCGTGCGCCGGAAATGGAACCGCACGGCCCCGTAAGCTTACGGTGTTACCCATGCGTATTTTGCGGTTGCGTCCGGAGGCCCATTTGCATCTAACTCCTTGAGACCCCGCGAGCAGTTCGCCTCGCGCCCGAGGGTTTGGATTTTATTAGAGTTCGAGTTTGTTTCAGTGAATGTGTGTAGAGAGGGCAGATTTAAGCTCATGTTCAGGCCGCCGTTCCGGGACGCTCCAAATAGCGATGGTCGCGGACGCCTCACCGCGGGTTCCCCGCAGTGACGCCTCCTGCGGGAATAGGTAATCGCCTTCTTGCTGCATTGCCGGCATCGGATCTCGACCTGCTTAGGCCCGAGCTCGAGGTGATCGCGCTCGATCAGGACGCGGTCATTTCGCGGGCGGGCGACGCGATCGAATACGTCTTCTTCCCTTATAGCGGCGCCATCTCGCTGATGATCGAGATGGCGGACGGGCATACGGTTGCCATCGCCGCAGTCGGGCGCGAAGGGGCGGTAGGTATTCTTTCGGTGCTCGGGCCGTCGTCTGCAGACAATACCGCGGTCGTTCGTGCGGCCGGCACCGCCGCCCGGATACCCGCATCGCGATTTCACAGCGCTTTCAACCGGAGCCCTGCGATACGGCACGCGGTCCAGATTCACGTCAAGGCGATGCTGAAGCAGCTTCAGCTCGGTTCGGCCTGCAACGCGCTTCACCCGGTCGAAGCGCGTATGGCTCGCTGGTTGCTCCAGCTTCGCGACCGCGTCGACCATGATGTGCTCCCGCTCACCCAGCAGGCGCTTTCGCAAATACTCGGTGTGCGACGTACGACCGTGACGCTTCTGATGCGCAATCTGCGCGCGCGTGGAGCGATCAGGTCCGATCGACGAGGCCTGATCGAGATCGACCCGGCGCGGCTCGCGGCGGCAGCGTGCGAATGCCACAACGTCATGCATCTCGAAGTCGAGGAGATGTTCGCGACGAGTTTGGCCCGATCGCGCGCGGCGGCTCCGCCCGAGGATCGGCGCATTCCAGGAATCGGCTCAGGCGGTACCGTGTGAGCGCGTTTCGGCGCAACCGCTCGACCTTCCCCCGCTGCGGCGTTTCCGAAGAGCCGCATCAAACAGCGGATTCACCGTCCGATCCGGTTCTCTGCCGCCGATCTCGGCCGAGTGCCGACCCGGAAGCCGCCGCCTCGAGCCTCGCAATCTCTCGCAGCACCTTCGCCGTCTGGCGCAGATCATTGCGCTCAGGTCCGGGCTTCAACCGTCGTGCTTCGTAAAGAAAGTCCTTGGCCTGCAGCAGCCAGGTGGATGTTTCAGCCGATATTTGCATTCGCGCCATGGTGTGCCCCCATCGCGATGACAGCCTGATCTATGTCGATGCTTACGCCAGCGCGCCGCGGTACCGGACCCGGATGCTCGGCTCGTCGACCCAGGCTTCCCGCGCGAACCAGGCGTGATCGGCGCGGCAAATCGGGCAACGGGTGCGCGAGAAAAACACCGCACTGCGCCCAAAGCTCTCACGATCAGTCTGGATGCCGGTGGGAATCGCGTGTCCGGTTTGCGGACACTTCACCATGACCATACCCATGTCGCCCTCCCTGGAAAATTTTTTTGCCTCTTGCAGAAAAGCACCGGCCGGTTGGTGTTCGCCTCTTGTCGGTGCGGGTTACTTGGGGGGGCATCGCGCACCTGTCTGATCGAGCATGGGGCAGTGGGGCTCATGCTCGCTACTGGGCTTATTCCTACCGGCCGGATCCCTCCTCAAACGAACCTTGGACGTTAATTGAGCGGGCTTTTTAGCCTGCCTGGTGGAGAACCTTGCTGAAGTGCTTCCTGATCGGCTCACCCGTTTCGCTCGCAAGCTTCTGGGTAAGCGCCCACAATTCCCTGTTCTGGTCGGAAGCGGTGTCGAACGCTTTGCGCGTTTGCGTCGCGGACAAGGTAAAAACATCGCTCGCTGACTTGCTGCCGCAGAGATGGATGAAGAAATCGAGCGCAGAGCCTGCGTTGGCGTTTGAGATTTCAAACACCTTCAGCCCGTAGTCGGTCGCGCTTCTGGCGTTGTTCGAATAGGTCTCGCGCAGCGCTTCCGTCATCTCCTCCGACGCGGCCTTCACCTTCTCGAAGCCTTCCCGTGCGCGGACGAGAACCTGCTCGTTGCCGCCGATACCAGGCAGGGCGATCTTCGAGAAGTCCAACAGTGGCATCCCCAAAACACTGGTTCCGTTCGTTGTCACTTTCATTTCACTTTCACTCACGCAACATTACCTTTCTCAAGCGAAAGCATTCTCCGCGACGCTCGCCAGCGTCACGAGAGCTCGCGCTCCGTGTTCGATCAGATTTTGGATGAGCCTTGATCCAGCCCCGACGTTACTTTGCGCCAGGAGAAGTCGGACTGTCGGTTCGGTTTGCGACTCTCGCGAAAATTATTTTTGAGATTGTCAACACACACCATCGTATATTTACGGTGCCATGTGCATAACAGGGATATCTCCACGAGCGTGAAATCTTTCCTTCAGCGTGACGTTGCGAATTTTTCAGCGCGACGCTGCGACGGGCGTCGGTGTTCACTGCGCAGTGCCGGCCATGCGCACCGTCTGCTTAAACAAAACCCCGGCATCGGTGCCGGGGTTTTGCATTCCTTGCGTATCGTTTTGAAGCACTGGACGTAGAAATCCATTCTGCCCTTGCTGCCGTTCGGCTGCTACTTGTCGTCCTTGCTCGAAATCATCGCGCCGTAGACCATCGACCTCAGTTCGGCATGATAGGCGGCGCGGATCGACGGGCCTTGCACGAAGACGATACCGACCAGCTTTTCCTTCGGGTCGACGAAGTAGCGCGGTCCGGTGATGCCGCCCCAGAACAGGTCGCCGACGTTACCCTGGAACGGAGCGCCGCCGGCGCTCACCCTGACCGGATTGACCAGGCTCCAGGAATAGCCGTCCCCCGGGTGGGCGACGCCCCGCATCGTTCCGATCTGATCGGCCAGTGCCCATCGAACGGTCATCGACGAGAGCAGGCGCTTGCCGTCGAGCGTTCCGCCATTGACGAGCATTTGCAGCAGCCGGAAGTAATCGCTTGTCGTGGATGCCATGCCCGCGCCACCCGAAAACCGCTTGGGCGCCCGCGTCACGTTCAGCCAGTCGAACACCCACATGTCGGGGTCCGTCGGCAGCGGCCGCGCGTAGCGTGCGACAGCGTCACCTTGAACGTGAAACGTGGTGTCGTTCATCCTGAGCGATCGAATATTCGAAGGAGGTGCCCGGCGAGAAAGCCAGCGGCAATGTCGCCAGCTTCTGCAGCATCTCGTCGGCCGTCATGTTGTCGACGCGATCGATGCCCAGTTCCTTGTATTTGCTGCGCAGCGGATTAAGCGGGAAGAAGAAATAGGTGAAGCCGGCGCGATGGGTCATCAGATCGTGAACCGTCGGCTGGCGCGTCGGGGCGGCGAGTTCGGACGTCGCATTGCCGCTGGCGTCTTTCTTCTCGATCTTGAGGTCCTTGAGCTCGGGAAGGTAGAGCGCGATCGGCGCCATGACCTGCAATCTGTTCTGCTCGAACAGCCGAAGGGCGGCGACGGTGGTGATCAGTTTCGTCGACGAGGCAATCGCATGAACGGTGCTGCGCTGCATCGGGACTTTCTTGTCCTTGTCCGCCCATCCGATCGCCTCGTGAAGAACCACCTGACCGTCACGGGCAATGAGCACGACCGCGCCCGGCGTTCTGCCCTTGTCGACGTCGGCCTGCAACCATCTCGTGATGGCCTTCAGTTTCTCGGTGTCGAACCCCGCACGCGATGATGCCGCGGCGACCACCGCGTCGCGCGCCAAGCCGGGTACGGGCGCAGCGAGCGCCGTGCCCGTCGCCAACAAAAGTGCCAGTGCGATGTTGCGCATGGTTGCTTCTCCCCCTGTTTTGAAGCCTGCTTCGGGGCAAAGGTGCGCGGCCGGCAGCTTCTTGTTATGGAACCAGATTAGACTAATTAGTACGATGTCGCACTATATACCTTGGAATAGCGTGGAGATGGTGCGATGCAGGATTTCGCGGGTGCGATAAGGTCATGACGACGAAGCGATTGCTGCGGATCGAAACGGCCGACGGCGAGATGGCGCTCGGCCTGTGGGAGGTGGCGCCGGCAGGTGAGGCGCTCCATCCGCCGGTACTGCTGATGCACGGCGCTTCTTTTGGATCGGCGCTGTTCGATCTTCCGCTTGCCGGTTACTCGCTGATGCAGGAGCTCGCGAACGGCGGCCGGTTTGTCTATGCAATCGATGTTCGGGGGTATGGCGCGTCGGTCGGGCACGACGTGATGAACGCGCCGCCGGATGCGCATCCGCCGTTTTCGCGGGCGCGGCACGCCGTCGCGGACATTGGCGTGGCGGTGTCCGCCATTCTGCAGCGACGCTCGGTTCAATCGATCGACGTGATCGGCTTTTCGTGGGGCTCAATCATCGCGGGCTGGTACGCCAGCGGACATGCCGCCGAAGTTCGCAGGCTGGTGCTCTACGCGCCACTGTTTGCAGAGAAGAACGCCATGTGGCTGGACCGGATCGGTGATCCCGCGGACACGCGCAGGTTGGCCGGCCATTTTGGCGCCTATCGCCTGATCACCAGGGACGATGTCTTTGCGCGCTGGAACGGCGATGTGTCCGGCGACCCGCGCGATGTTCGCGAGGATGGCGTGGTGGAAAAATTATTCGAGACGCTGGCAGCCAACGATCCGCGCTCCGGTTTGCATCATCCGCCGGCATTTCGTTGTCCGAACGGTGCATTTGCCGACTTGATCGAGGTGTTCAACGGCCGGCCACTGTATGATCCGCGAGCGATCACCACGCCTGTCCTGCTGGTGCGGGGAGAACGCGACACCACCTCGACAAGGACCGACATGCAGCGGCTGCAATCAGCGATCGGCTCGGCTGAAAAATCGTGCCTAGAAATACCTGGCGGCTCGCACTTCCTCTGTATCGAGAAAAATCACATGAGCCTATACCGGGCGATAACGGCCCATCTGGCGGGGAATTGAGTGGCGGCAATGGCGGGCAGAGCGGCAGCGAAGCGCAGGATCGGCAAGACGGAAGAGCTGAACGTCGGCTGGCAGCCCGGAGAACGCGTGCTGCACGGATTGCTGCTCGAGGCGATCCTGAGGGACAATCCGATACCCGTGGCGTATCGCATGAACTACATCGCCAATTTCTATGTCGGCCCGCTGGTGGCGATGATGGAGCGGTCGTTCAAGCTGACGCGCTCCGAATGGATCGTGCTGTTCTGCCTGACGCGGCAGCCACGCCTGAACGCCCAGCAGATCAGCATCGTGACCGGACGGCCGAAGACCAGCATCGCGAGCGCGGTCAAGCTGCTCCAGAAGAAGGGGCTGATCACCCGGAAGACCGACATCGCCGACAGCCGTCGGCAGGTTTTGCACCTGAGCGAATCCGGACAACGCACATACGCCGCGATCATCAAGAGCTTTGTCGAGCGCGAAAAGGAAATGCTGGAAACGCTCGACCCGGCGGAGCGGCGCGA
Source organism: Bradyrhizobium sp. SRL28 (assembly GCF_018596315.1). Taxonomy (GTDB): domain Bacteria; phylum Pseudomonadota; class Alphaproteobacteria; order Rhizobiales; family Xanthobacteraceae; genus Bradyrhizobium. Next base: position 283,746 of record NZ_JAHEAG010000005.1, read on the forward strand.
ACTCGTCCGGCTGTTCGGCAAGATCATCGCCGCCGCCGACGCGTGGGCAAAGCCTTATTGAAGGGTGCGTTTTCGAGGGCGAGGATGAGGACACCCAAACTAAAAACCCGGGCATCGCTGCTGGGGCTCTTTGGCTTTGTTGGTGGCAAGCCCATCTCGTCATTCCGGGGCGATGCGAAGCATCGAGCCCGGAATCCATTTACCCAAAATCTCAGGTCGATATTTGCGGATATAGATCAATCCACTGCGGATTCACTCTTCAATGAGCCTGATCTTCCAGTTACGCCGCCACTTCTTTAATTCCTTTTCACGCGCAATTGCCGACGTGGGATCGTCGTAAATTTCGAACCAGACCAGTTTGTCGACGGCGTATCGCTTCGTGAAGCCAGCGACCACTTTGCTCTTGTGCTCGTACACGCGGCGAACGATGTCGTTCGTCACGCCGAGATAGAGCGTTCCGTATTTGTCGCTCGCGAGGAGGTAGACGTAGTAGGCCATGAGCAAGCGGAGCAATGGATTCCGGGCTCGGCGCTGCGCGCCGCCCCGGAATGACGAGAGATGTTATTGCGGCTTCGCGCGGAGAATCAACACCCAAACAAAAACCCCGGCATCGCTGCCGGGGTTTTGCATTCCTTGACAATCGCCTGAGAGGCTGGACCTTAGAAGTCCATGCCGCCCATGCCGCCGCCCGGAGGCATGCCGCCACCACTGCCGCCGGCGTTCTTCTTCGGCAGTTCGGCGATCATGGCTTCGGTGGTGATCAGCAGAGCCGCGACGGAAGCCGCGTTCTGGATCGCCGCACGAACCACCTTGGTCGGGTCGATGATGCCCTTGGTGACCAGGTTGCCGTATTCGCCGGTCTGCGAGTCGAAGCCGTAATTGTACTGCTCCTTCTCGAGGATCTTGCCGACGATGACGGAGCCGTCTTCACCGGCATTGATCGCGATCTGGCGGGCCGGCGCGGAGAGCGCCTTGCGCACGATCTCGACGCCGGTCTTCTGGTCGTCGTTGGCGGTCCTTATGCGCTTGAGCTGCTCGGAGGCGCGGAGCAGGGCGACGCCGCCGCCCGGCACGATACCTTCTTCAACCGCCGCACGGGTCGCATGCATCGCGTCATCCACGCGATCCTTGCGCTCCTTCACCTCGACTTCGGTCGCGCCGCCGACGCGGATCACCGCGACGCCGCCTGCGAGCTTGGCCAGACGCTCCTGCAGCTTCTCACGGTCGTAGTCCGAGGTGGTTTCCTCGATCTGCGCCTTGATCTGCTGGACGCGCGCCTCGATGTCGGCCTTCTTGCCGGCGCCGTTGACGATGGTGGTGTTTTCCTTGTCGATCATCACCTTCTTGGCGCGGCCGAGCATCTGCAGGGTCACGTTTTCGAGCTTGATGCCGAGATCTTCCGAGATCGCCTGACCACCGGTCAGAACGGCGATGTCCTGCAGCATGGCCTTGCGGCGATCGCCGAAGCCCGGAGCCTTCACGGCAGCAACCTTGAGGCCGCCACGCAGACGGTTGACGACGAGGGTGGCGAGAGCTTCGCCTTCGACGTCTTCCGCGACGATGACCAGCGGCTTGCCGGTCTGCACCACGGCTTCGAGCAGCGGCAGCAGCTCGTTCAGCGAGGAGAGCTTCTTCTCGTTGATCAGGATGTAGGCGTCGTCCATTTCAACGCGCATCTTGTCGGCGTTGGTGACGAAGTAGGGCGAGATGTAGCCGCGGTCGAACTGCATGCCCTCGACGACGTCGAGTTCGGTCTCGAGCGACTTGGCTTCTTCAACCGTGATGACGCCCTCGTTGCCGACCTTCTTCATGGCGTCGGCGAGGAACTTGCCGATTTCGGCGTCGCCGTTGGCGGAGATGGTGCCGACCTGGGCGATTTCCTCGTTCGAGGTGACCTTCTTGGAGTTCTTGACGAGGTCGGCGACCACGGCTTCCACCGCCAGGTCGATACCGCGCTTCAGGTCCATCGGGTTCATGCCGGCGGCAACCGACTTGGCGCCTTCACGGACGATCGCAGCCGCCAGAACGGTCGCGGTGGTGGTGCCGTCGCCGGCAGCGTCGGCCGACTTGGAGGCGACTTCGCGCACCATCTGCGCGCCCATGTTCTCGAACTTGTCCTCTAGCTCGATCTCCTTGGCGACGGTGACGCCGTCCTTGGTGATGCGGGGAGCGCCGAACGACTTGTCGAGCACGACGTTGCGGCCCTTCGGACCGAGCGTCACCTTGACGGCATTGGCGAGAATGTCGACGCCGCGCAGCATGCGGTCGCGGGCATCTACGCCGAATTTGACTTCTTTAGCTGACATATTGGATTTCCCTGAGTTGATGCTTGTTCTCACCCTGTCGGGGAGGCGCCTTGCGGGCGCTCCTCAGGGTGAGCGTTGCAGGCGAAGCGCTTAGGCAGCCTTCTTCTTGGTGGCGGGGACGTCGAGCACGCCCATGATGTCGCTCTCCTTCATGATCAGGAGATCTTCACCGTCGATCTTGACCTCGGTGCCCGACCATTTGCCGAACAGCACGCGGTCGCCGACCTTGAGGTCGATCGGGATCAGCTTGCCGGCTTCGTCGCGGCCGCCCGGGCCCACGGCGGTGATTTCGCCCTGCGAGGGCTTTTCCTTGGCACTGTCCGGAATGATGATGCCGCCAGCGGTCTTCTCTTCGGCGTCGATGCGCTTGACCACGACGCGGTCGTGAAGCGGACGGAATTTCATGCAGTCCTCCTAAGTTTCTGAAGATGTTATCAGATTTGGAAATTTGGCAGTCCGAGCAGGCGAGTGCCAACGCGGCTGCGGCTGATTTAGGCCAGTCTTGTTCGGGGGACAAGGGCTTCTAGCAGAAAAATTGGCACTCAAATATGACGCCTGCCAATTTCGTTAATCATGATTAATTCGCCGGACGGGGGCGCGGCCCCCGTATTAGCACGTGCGGTAAGCTGCTTTAACGCGTGAATTTTCAACAATTCATTAAACATTTAGGCTTGTGATGGGTGGGTATCGTGCGTCACATTTCTCAGATGTGAGCGCATCTCCGCCGGGGTGGCTCGGTGTGTGGCCACCACGTGAAATGCGCTTCCAGCAATGGAGGTTTGGCATGGTCTCGCGGGTTGGAGTTGCTTCCGACGATTTCCGGAAGCAGGTGCTGGGTTACGGGCTGACGACGGCGCAAATCCTGTATCGGATGCCGGATCATCCCTCATTGCTGCAGACCTATGTCTGGCAGAACTACGATCTGTTTCCGAAATTCCCGGCGCTGAAGGATTTCCTCGCGTTCTGGCAGGAAAAGCTCGATGGCCCGCTGTTTTCCGTGACGGTCGCGCATTCCAGGCTGATCAAGCCCGCCGAACTGCGCGCGGTGGATGGTGTGTTCAGGCTGCATTGAGCGGGATGCCGTAGTGCCGTAGGGTGGGCAAAGGCGCTTGCGCCGTGCCCACCACCTGACACTCCGCTCGCGATGGTGGGCAAGCTGCGCTTTGCCCACCCTACAAATTTCGATTTGTGTTAGCCTCCTCCCATCACAAAAAAACGGGAGGCACAAATGGCCAAGCAGAAGGCGGTATCACGTCCCGCGGCGCAGACCGCCGTGAAGAAGAAATGGTCGGGCCATAAGACGGCAGCCAAGTCTTCGGCCCGCAAGACAGTCAAATCCAAGACGAGGGGCGCACCGGCGGCCAAGCCCAAGCCGGCCAAGAAGGTGCGGCCGAAGCAAACCATCGCCGTCAGCCATCACCGCGAAGAAGATTTCAAGACCGACGGCCTGCGCGCTTACGCAAAGTACCGCGACCTCGGCATCGCGGACGCGACGCACGGTTTGGCGCAGGCGCATGTGATCCGCCTGCAGGGGCCCTGCAATCCGGCGGAAGTTTCAAAACTGCATTACCACGATCTCGAATTCCAGATGGTCTACGTGCTCAAGGGCTGGGTGAAGACCTACATGGAAGGGCAGGGCGAGACGCTGATGAAGGAAGGAAGCGCCTGGACGCAGCCGCCGCGCATCAAGCACCTGATCATGGATTATTCCGATGACGTGGAATTGCTGGAAGTGATTTTGCCGGCGGAGTTCAAGACGGTGGAATTGGCGAGCTGATCTTGTAGCCCGGATGGAGCGCAGCGAAATCCGGGAACGCTGCGCGTGATTGAACACGTGTCCCGGATTGCGCTGCGCTCCATCCGGGCTACAGGCTGACGACCTTACGTCATCACCCCGACGATCGCCCCCATCAAACACGTCGTCAGCGTGCCTGAGACGATCGACTTCAATCCCAGCGCATTGATTTCCTCGCGACGCTCCGGGGCCATGGTGCCGAGACCGCCGATCATGATGCCGAGGCTCGCGAAATTGGCGAAGCCGCACATCGCATAGAGCATGATCAGCCGCGAGCGCGGATCGAGCGCATCCGTGCCGAGCTTTGACAGTTCGACATAGGCGATCAATTCGTTGAGGATGGTCTTGATGCCCATCAGGCTTCCCGCCGTGACCGCTTGCGGCCATGGCAGGCCCATCAGCCAGCATACCGGCGCCATCAGGTAGCCCAGCAGCCGCTGCAGCGAAATTCTGGCGCCGCCGATTTCGGGCAACAGTCCGAGGATCGCGTTGGCGAGATAGACCAGCGCCACCAGCACCAGCAGCATGGCTACGATGTTGAGCAGTAGCTCGAGCCCGGCTGTGGTGCCCTTGACGATCGCGTCCATGGAGCTCGAGGTTTGCATGTCGGGATCTTCCAATGATCCGCCGGTGCGCTTATCCGAAGTCTCCGGCACCATGATCAGGCTGATCAGAATGGCCGCCGGCGCGCCCAGCACGGATGCAATGACAAAATGCGCCGCCGCGTCCGGGATCAGCGGCGCGAGGAAGGTGGCGTAGAGCACCAGCACGGTGCCGGCGATGCCGGCCATGCCGCCGGTCATGACCAGAAACAATTCGCTGCGGGTGAGCTGGGCCAGATAGGGGCGGATGAACAGCGGCGCCTCGACCATGCCGAGAAAGATATTCGCCGCGGTGGACAAGCCCACCGCGCCGCCGACGCCGAGCGTGCGCTCCAGCAGCCATGCCATGCCGCGCACGACCGGCGGCAGCACGCGCCAGTAGAACAAGAGCGTCGTCAGAACGCTCATGACCAGCACGATCGGCAGCGCCTGAAACGCCAGAATGAAATCCGCGCCCGGCGCCTTGAGGTCAAACGGCAGTGCGCCGCCGCCGAGATAGCCGAACACGAAGGAAGTGCCGGCGCGCGTCGCCGCCGAGATCGTGTTGACGGCGTCGTTGATGGCGCCGAACGCCTTTGCCACCGGCGGCAGTTTGAGCAGCACCAGCGCGGTGACCACGGTGGCGGCAAGGCAAACCGCCATTTGCCGCAACGATACCGCGCGGCGGTTTTCGCTGAGTGACCATGCGATCGCCAGCAACGCCAGCACACCGAACGCCGATTGCAGTTGCAGCATGAATCCCCCGCCAACCCGGGAGCGATTATGCCAGCGCCGGGCGGCCGCGCAATGCCGTGTTGCGGGCCTGCCCGTTGACATCTGCATCCCGCTCGGCCACCCGTCTCTCATGTCCTCGACGATGCCTGTCGGCGCCCGCGATCTGCTCAGGCACGGGCCGTTCCTGTTTTTCCTGCTGTCGCGAAGTCTTTCGCGCTTTGCCAGCCAGATCGCGGCGGTTGCGATCGGCTGGCAGATCTACGACATTACCGGCAGCGCCTTTCAGCTCGGCATGGTCGGGTTGGTGCAATTCCTGCCCACGGCGTTGCTGGTTTTCGTGGCCGGCCACGCCGCCGACCGGTTCGAGCGCAAGCGCGTAGTGCAGCTTTGCCAGATCGCGGAAGCGGCGACGGCGCTGTTTTTGGCCGTCAGCACCTTTGCCGGTTGGCTCACCGTGACACAGATATTCATCGCCACCTTCATGATCGGCATCGCCGGCGCCTTCGAGAGCCCCGCCACGGCCGCGCTGCTGCCGTTGATCGCGCCCAAAGGCTCGGTGCAGCGCGCGACGGCGATCTCCTCCGGCGCAGCCCAGGTCGCGACCATCACCGGGCCCGCGCTTGGCGGGCTGGCCTATGTGTTCGCGCCGAGCCTGCCTTACTTCGTCATCGTCGTGTTCTGGCTGGTCGGCGCGGTTCTTACCGGCTTCATCCATACGACCAGGCCGGAGCTTGCGAAGCCGAATGCGACGGCAGACGATGTCTTTGCCGGCGTCCGCTTCATCCGCAACAATCCGGCGATCCTCGGCACCATCTCGCTCGATCTGTTCGCCGTGCTGTTTGGCGGCGTCACAGCGCTGCTGCCGATCTATGCGCGCGATATCCTGCAGACCGGCCCGCTCGGTCTCGGCATCCTGCGCGCCGCGCCCGCGGTCGGCGCGCTGATGATGACCATGGTGCTGGCCCGCCACAGCATCAATCGCCATGTCGGATTGCGCATGTTTCAGGCAGTGATCGTGTTCGGCGCGGCAACGGTCGTGTTTGCGCTGTCGCAGTGGATGTGGCTGTCGGTCGTGGCGCTGGCGGTCCTCGGCGCCGCCGACACGATCAGCGTGGTGATACGTTTTTCGCTGGTACAGCTCTCGACGCCCGACGAGATGCGCGGCCGGGTCGGCGCGGTCAATTTCCTGTTCATCAATGCCAGTAACCAGCTCGGCCAGTTCGAAAGCGGCGTCACCGCGGCGCTGTTCGGCGCGATGCCGGCCGCCGTGCTCGGCGGCGTCGGGACGATCGCGATAGCGCTGCTATGGATGAAGCTGTTCCCGGCGCTGCGGAAGGTGGAGCGGCTGGAGTAGGGGGAGCTACGATGTCTCAGCATGTCGTCCCTGCGAACGCAGGGACCCATACCGCGTGATATCTCGTGTGAACACGAATGCTAGACGTCTCGTACCTAATCAGCGCCGCGGAGTATGGGTCCCCGCGTTCGCGGGGACGACAGCGGTGGTTTGATTAGCCCCGTCCGACAAACGGCATCTTGCTCGCCATAACCGTCATGAACAGCACGTTGGCATCTAACGGCAGGCCGGCCATGTAGGCCACCGCGTCGCCGACCGCCTTCGCGTCCATGCGCGGTTCGTGTTTCATCGTGCCATCGGGCTGCATCACACCGGGGCCGGCGACCATGCGGTCCGTCATCGGGGTGGCGGCATTGCCGATGTCGACCTGGCCGACCGCGATGTCGTACATGCGGCCGTCGAGATTGGAAGCCTTGGTGAGACCCGTGATCGCGTGCTTGGTCGAGGTGTAGGCCGCCGAGAACGGCCGCGGCGCGTGCGCCGAGATTGAGCCGTTGTTGATGATGCGGCCGCCGCGCGGGTTCTGGTCCTTCATGATGCGGAACGCGTGCTGTGTGCACAGGAACGGGCCGGTGAGGTTGGTGTTCACCACCGCCTGCCACTGCTCGAGGGTGAGGTCTTCGAAATTGACGGGCGGCGCGCCCATACCGGCATTGTTGAAGAGAACGTCGAGCCGGCCATAGGTATCCTTCACCTTGGCGAACAGCGCCGCGATCGAGCCGGGATCGGTCATGTCAGCGGAAACGCACAGGCTCTTGCCGACATTGTCGCCGAGCTTCTTGGTTTCTTCCAGCATCTCCATGCGGCGTCCGGCGAGCACGACGGTGAAGCCTGCATTCATCAGCGCCAGCGATGCGGCGCGTCCGACGCCGGTGCCGGCACCGGTGACGATTGCGATCTTGTTTGTTGCGTCGGCCATTGTTTCCTCGCCTTCAGTTTTTTGCTTCTGTTTCGGATTTGTAGGGTGGTCTCGGAATATTCTGGTGCGCCGCCCGCAACGCCGCCGACCAGCGGGAACGCAGGTCGTGGAAATAGGGCTCGCCCGCCTCGATGCGGTGGTTGAGATCGGCCTCGCAGGCATCCGTGCGCACCACCAGCACGTCGATCGGAAGCCCGACGCCGAGGTTGGAGCGCATGGTCGAATCCATCGAGATCAACCCGGTCTTCAGCGCCTCATACAGTTCGACGTCATAGTGCATCGCGCGGTCGAGCACCGGCTTGCCGTATTTGTGCTCGCCGATCTGCAAATAGGGCGTATCGGTGGTGCATTCGATGAAATTGCCGGCGGTGTAGACCATGAACAGCCGCATCCGCGAGCCCTTGATCTGTCCGCCGAACAGGAAGGAGACGTCGAAGGAGACATCTTCGGATCGCAGCGCCGGGCCTTCGGTGGCATGGACCATGCGGATCGCCCGCCCGATGCGCTGCGCCGCCTGAAACATGGTCGGCGCGTTCATCAGCGTCTCGACCTCGCCGGTGGTGGGGTCTTCGATGCCCTCGGTCAATGTCGACAGCACCGACTGGCTGATCGCCAGATTGCCGGCGCTGGCAATCGCCATGATGCGCTCGCCGGGCTTGGAGAAAATATGGAGCTTGCGGAAGGTCGAGACGTTGTCGAGCCCGGCATTGGTGCGGGTATCCGCAATCATGACGAGCCCGTCCCGCACCAGAATTCCGCAACAATAGGTCATTCCAAGTCCCCGAACGCGCCTGAATTTTTCGGCGGCCAAACTAGTAGCCAATTTCAAGGGGGCATCCAACCCCAATTCCCGCGGCACGGCATGCAACCGGAGGCCAAAACCTGCCTGCCGGGCGGCGTGGCGGCTCATACCCGGTGACCATCCGCCTCCTGGACCAATCCCGGAGCCCAAACCGGGATCATGCACGCGCCAGGATGACATGCGCCTGGATTTTGGCGGCGACCTCGCCATTGCCGTGCTTGCGCGCGATGGCGGATGCGGCGTGTTCGGTGGCGGCCTCGAGTTTGTCGGCGCCGCGGGCCTCGATCTCGTTGCGCAGCGGCGTTCCCTGGCAATAGGCGACAGCGGGATGACGGGGCGAGGGCGCGCGGCTCTCCTCCGCTCTGGTTTCGATCGTGACGTTCGAAAAGCCTGCCTTCTCCAGATCGCTCCGGATCAGCGCGGTGTCGTGATAGCCGTGCGGTGTGCGGGCCAGGAAGCGCGGAGGGTCGTTCGGAAAAAACTCCGCGAGCGCATCGGTCACGTCGCCGGCGAACACGTTTTCCTCGATGCGGTCCCATGCATTGAACAGGAAACATCCATCCGGCTTGAGCACGCGCCGGGCCTCGCGGTAGGCGGAGGGGCGGTCGGGGAAGAACATGACGCCGAACTGACAGCAAACCAGATCGAAGGCCGCATCTTCGAACGGCAGCGCCTGCGCATCGGCCTTGCGCCAGGCAATGCGGTCATCCCGGTCTTGCCGTGTGGCGGCATAATCGAGCATCGGCTGATTGAGGTCGGTCGCGACGTAGCGGGCATCGGGCGAAAGCTTCGGCGCCAGTGCGCGCGTCACCACGCCGCTGCCGGCTGCCGTTTCCAGCACGGCTTTGGGCGAAAGTGCGGCAGCCCTTTGAGAAATATCCCGGGCGTAGCTCGCGAAGATCAGGGGAACCATATCGCGGTCGTAGTTTTCCGGAATCGAGCCGGCAAAAACCTTGTCGCCTGCTGACATGGCCAGTCCTCTGCGCTACCGTTGATCTCTCGCAGTTCTACAATTCTACAGAAAAAGAAAATACATTGGGAGGCTGAATGCGCACCTGCAATTTGCCGGGCAAGTTACACGCCGCGCTCATCATGCTCTTTTGCATCGCACTGGTTGCCGCCAGCCCCGCCGCCGCACAGAAAAAGGGCGGCACGCTCAGGCTCTATCACAACGACAATCCGCCCTCGACCTCGCTGCACGAGGAAGCGACCATCGCCTCGGTGACGCCGTTCGCGGCGATCTTCAACAATCTCGTGGTGTTCGATTCCGCCAAGGTTCATGAGAGCATCGACACAGTCATTCCGGATCTCGCCGAAAGCTGGTCCTGGGATTCGACCAACACCAAACTGACGTTCAAGCTGCGGCAGGGCGTGAAATGGCACGACGGCCAGCCGTTCACGGCCAAGGACGTGCAGTGCACCTGGCGGATGCTGATCGGCAAGACCGAGACCCAGGACTTCAAGCGCAATCCGCGAAAAGTCTGGTACACGAAGCTGCAGGACGTCAGCATCAACGGCGATTACGAGGCGACCTTTGAGCTGAGCGAGCCGCAACCGAGCCTGCCGGTATTGCTCGCGAGCGCGTTTTCGCCTGTTTATCCCTGCCACGTGCCGCAGCAGGTGATGCGCACCAAGCCCGTCGGCACCGGGCCTTTCAGATTCGTCGAATTCAAGCGCGGCGAGTCGGTCCGTCTCGTGCGCAACCCCGATTACTGGAGGAAGGATCGGCCTTATCTGGACGAGATCACGTTCCGCATGATCGACAGCCGCGCCACGCGTATGCTGGCGTTCGCCACCGGCGACTACGACATCACCTTTCCCTCCGACGTCAGCGTTCCCCTGATGAAGGACATCAAGGCGCGCGCGCCGAACGCGATATGCGAGATGACGGCCACGGGAACGCAGATCAACCTGATGGTCAACCGCGTCAATCCGCCGTTCGACAATCCGGATATCCGAAAGGCGATGTCACTGGCGCTGGACCGTAAGCCCTTCAACACCATTCTGATGGAGGGCATGGCGCGGATGGGCGGGGCGATGCTGGCCAAGCCCGAAGGCGAGTGGGGTATGCCGCCGGAGATGGTGACATCGCTGACCGGATATGGTCCCGACACCGAGAAGAGCGTCGTCGAGGCACAGGCGATCATGCAGAAGCTCGGCTACAGCGATGCAAAACCGCTGCAGATCAAGATCCAGACGAGGAACCTGCCAACCTATCGCGATCCTGCCGTGATCCTGACCGATCAGCTCAAGAAGATCTACATCACTAGCGAACTCGACATTCTCGACACGCCGCGCTGGTACGCGCGGCTGGCCAAGAAGGATTACACGATCGGACTGAACGTCACTGGCGTCAGCGTCGACGATCCCGACGGCAATATCGTCGAGAACTATTCCTGCAAGTCGGAGCGCAACTACACGCAGTATTGCAACGCGGAGGTCGATCGCCTGCTGGCGGCGCAATCGAGCGAACTCGACAAGGAAAAGCGCAGAAAGATGGTTTGGGATATCGAGCGGCTATTGGTCGAGGACGCCGCGCGGCCGATCATCCTGCATTCATCGGCAGGCAATTGCTGGCAGCCCCATGTGAAGAACTTCAGGCCGCACGATAACAGCCAGTACAACAACCTGCGGTTCGAGGATGTGTGGTTGGATAAGTGATCCGTAGGGTGGGCAAAGCGAAGCGTGCCCACCATCGAGGACCGTGCTCGTGGAGACATGGTGGGCACGGCGCGATGCGCCTTTGCCACCCTACGAACCCCGTCACTGCGACTGGCTTTGCCACTGTCCCGATCGTCCGGCCCGATCGACCTTGACCGCAACCGTCAGCGTTTCGGTCCCCCCACCATAGCGGGTGCCGCGAACGGGCGCGGCGCCGAGGTAGTCGAGTCCGATCGCGACACGGGCATGGGCGTCGGTGGTGCAGATGCCGTTGGCGGCATCGAAGCCGACCCAGCCCAAATCAGGCACGTAAGCTTCCGCCCAGGCGTGGCCGGCCTGCTGGTGCACGGTGCCGTCGGAACGCAGGAAATGTCCGGAGACGAAGCGCGCCGGAACGCCGCCGGAGCGGGCGCAGGCGATAAAGATGTGGGCGTAGTCCTGGCAGACACCACGCTTGAGCGCAAAAGCTTCCACCGCCGACGTGCCTGAATTGGTGGGGTCCTCGTCGAACGTCATGTGCTCGTTGATCTGCACCATCAGCGCATGAAGGAAGCCGAGCACGTCGCCGTCGGATTCCGAACGCATCTCGCGGGCAAACGTCGCCATCGCAGGATTGACTTCGGTAAGCCCCGTCGAGCGCAGGAACAGGCTCGGCGGGAACCGCTCGTCGGTGCCGCGCAGCACGCCGCCGGTGTCGTGGGTCTCGATCAGGCCCTCGACACGGATGGTGAGGTCGGCGATCGGGCCGTGGGTGAGCACATGCGTGACGTTGCCGAACGCGTCCTGATGCATGTCGAGGCGGGAGTCCGTGGAGACGTCGATCTGCCACTCGGCGACATATTGGCCGTCATGGCTGCCGGGCGTCATGCGCAAAATCTGGATCACGCCCGAGGCCGGCGGCTCGTAGCGATAACTGGTGGAATGGGCAATTCGCAGGCGCATGGTGGAACCAGGGTCGGATCGTCATGCCCGGGCATAGCAGTCTGCACAGACTGCGTAAACTTGTCTGCGCTGCCGGGCATCCACGTCTTTCTCACTCCGTTGGCATAGCAAGACGTGGATGGCCGGGACTTCTAGCGCGAAGACGCGCTTCGCGCTACTGCCCGGCCATGACGGTGTTTTGTTGCGTTTCGTCCGAAATTTCTAAATCAAATACTGTCTGGTGATGATCTCACCGAGCCGCGCATTATCCGAAATGAATTCCTGGATGAACTCATGGACGCCGTGCTGGAAGATATCGTCCATATGGCTGTGTTCAAGCCGGTTACGGACGCCGCGGGCGTGGCGCTGGGAGGCGCCCTGGCGGCCATAGGCGACGCCGATCTGATCGAGGTTGCGCACCAGATTGCTATAGCAGCTCGCCAATGACCGCGGCAGCGTGTCGTTGAGGATCAGGAGGTCGGCGATCAGCCAGGGTTTCAGCGTTTCGCGGTAGACCCAGTGATAGGCCGTCAGCGCCGACACCGAGCGCAGAATCGAGGTCCACTGGTAGTAGTCCAGCGGGCCGCCGACGTGTTCCTCCTCGGGCAGCAGCACGTGATACTTCACGTCGAGAATGCGGGCGGTGTTGTCGGCGCGCTCCAGATGCAGGCCGAGCCGCGAGAACCAGTAAGCGTCGTTACGCAGCATGGTCCGGTAGGCCGAACCGTCGAACCGCAATGATGTCTCCTGCACGAAGCGCAGGAACCGCGCCAGTTCCTCGCGGCTTGACGTGCCTTTGCCCCAGACCTCCTGCAATTCGATCCAGGCCGAATTGATGGTGTCCCACATCTCACTCGTCAGTGCAGTGCGCACCGAACGCGAATTGAGCCGTGCGGCCTCGATGCAGTTCTTGATCGAGGAGGGATTGGATGGCGAGAATGCCAGATACTCGACAACGTTCTGCTCGTTCGCTTCCTGATAGGCCTCGTAGAAGCTCGCGCTGACGCCGGCGGTCAGAAGCGCCGATTCCCACTCATTGGTCTTGCCGATATAGGCGGCGGGAAGTGCTGTGACGCGCAGTGTGGCGTCGATGGTGCGCGCGATATATTCGGCGCGCTCGACATAGCGGGCCAGCCAGTACAGGTTTTCGGCAGTGCGCGACAGCATACGAAAATTTCGCTCTCTATTCGTCCAGTATCCAGGTGTCCTTGGTGCCGCCGCCCTGGCTCGAATTGACCACCAGCGAGCCTTCTTTCAGCGCCACCCGCGTCAGCCCGCCCGGCACGATGGTGACGTGCTTGCTGCCCGTCAGCACGAACGGCCTGAGATCGACATGGCGCGGGGCGAGGCCGGAGGCGGTGCAGGTCGGGCAGGTCGACAGCGCCAGCGTCGGCTGGGCGATGAAACCCTCCGGTTCGCGCTTGAGCTTGTCGCGGAACGCCTCGATGGTTGCTTTGGTCGCGGCGGGGCCGATCAGCATGCCGTAACCGCCGGAGCCGTGGACTTCCTTCACCACGAGGTCGCCGAGATTGTCGAGCACGTAGGACAGGTCCTTCGGCTCGCGGCAGCGCCAGGTCGGCACGTTCTTCAGGATCGGTTCTTCGTCGAGATAGAATTTTACGACCTCGGGCATGTAGGAATAGATCGCCTTGTCGTCGGCGATGCCGGTGCCGACCGCATTCGCCAGCGTGACGTTGCCGGCAGCATAGGCCGACATCAACCCGGGGACCCCGAGCGCTGAATCCGGGCGAAAGGTGAGGGGATCGAGGAAATCGTCGTCGACGCGGCGGTAGATCACGTCGACGCGCTTCAAACCCTCGGTGGTCCGCATGAACACCTCGTCGTTCTTGACGATGAGATCGCGGCCCTCGACCAGCTCGATGCCGAGCTTGTCGGCCAGGAACGAATGTTCGTAATAGGCTGAGTTGTAGACGCCGGGCGTCATCAGCGCGACCGTCGGCTCTGCCGAGGCGGACAGCGGCGCCACCGAGCGCAACGCCGACAGCAGTTCGTCGGGATATCGCTCCACAGGGGCTACGCGATGGCGAGCGAACAGGTCCGGAAACAGCCGCATCATGATTTCGCGGTTTTCCAGCATGTAGGAGACGCCCGAGGGCGTCCGCGCATTGTCCTCCAGCACGATGAAATTGTCGGCGTCGACCCGGACGATGTCGATCCCGGCGATGTGCACGTAGACGTCGTGCGGCACGCTCTGGCCGTTCATTTCCGGGCGGAATACCGGGTTCTGGAAGATCAGGTCGTCGGGAATGATGTTGGCGCGCAGGATGTCGCGGCCGTGATAGATGTCGCGCAGGAACATGTTGAGCGCGCGGACCCGCTGCTTCAGGCCCTTTTCCAGCGTGGCCCATTCCTTGGCCGACATGATTCGCGGGATCACGTCGAAGGGGATCAGCCGTTCCTGGGCTTCGGCGTCGCCATAAACGGCGAAGGTGATGCCGATCCGGCGGAACAGCAGTTCCGCCTCCTGCCGGCGATATTCCAGGGCGTCCGGAGGCGTCTCCTTCAGCCATCGGGAGAGCTCCCGATAGGCCGGGCGGAGGTCGCCGCCGGGACCATTCATTTCATCGAACGCAACTGCCATAAATTCTGAATATCCCCCAGGTCATGCGCCACAGTGCATGACCTGAAGGGATGGTAGCAAGGGCCGGGCCAGCGCGATATGCATTGGCTTGCGGCTTTTGGTATGGGTAGTCCGCCGCGCTGCCCTAAAAAAAGGCTGCCGGGTGCTTATTTCGGCAGCAAACCCTCGTGACTTCAATGCGTTGCTTGCGCAAAAGTACGGGGGCAGGTGGGGAGAAGTCATGAGCGAGATCGTCACGGCGGGTATTCTGGTCATTGGCGACGAGATCCTGTCCGGCCGGACCAAGGACAAGAACATCGGCTTCATCGCCGAGTACCTGACCAATATCGGGATTGACCTCAAGGAGGTCCGTGTCGTCGCCGACGACGAGGCCGACATCATCGCAGCCCTTGATGCACTGCGGCATCGCTACAACTACGTCTTCACGACCGGTGGCATCGGGCCGACCCATGACGACATCACCGCCGACAGCGTCGCCAAGGCTTTCGGCGTCGCGATCAACCATCACCCGGAGGTGGTGGCGCGGTTCCGCGAACGCTGGACCGAGCAGGATCTGAACGAGGCGCGGCTGCGCATGGCCCGCGTGCCCGACGGCGCCGAGCTGATCCAGAGCGCCACCATCCTGGCGCCCGGCTTCAAGCTCGGCAACGTCATCGTGATGGCAGGCATCCCCTCGATCATGCAGGCGATGATGGATATCGTCGCGCCGAAGCTGAAATCGGGCGTGCGGATGCTGTCGGACTCGGTAACGGCCAATGCGCGGGAAGGCGATATCGGCGGTCCGCTGCGCGAGATCGCCAACGCCCATCCCGAGACCATCATCGGCAGCTATCCGTTCATGGACGAGGACAAGAAGCCGAACACCAACCTCGTCGTCCGCTCGCGCGATCCCGAAAAGCTCAATGCTGCGATGACCGCGGTGAAGGAGATGCTGGCGGGCATCCCGAGATAGCTGCGATTGCGGTGATCCGGTTTCGAAGTTCGCAATACGGGAGAATAAAAGTGACCGCTTGTTCTGGAGCGCGTTCGTGACCGAGCGCGACAAAGCCACTCCGCCGCCGGAGAAAGCCTTTCCGGTTTCCTGGGACCAGTTTCACCGGGATTGCCGGGCGCTGACCTGGCGCCTCAACGAGGTCGGGCCATTTCATGCCATCATCGCGATTACCCGCGGCGGGCTGGTGCCGGCGGCCATCGTGGCGCGCGAACTCGGCATTCGCATCATCGATACCGTCTGCATTGCCAGCTATGACCACACCCGGCAGGGCGACCTGCAGGCGCTCAAGGGCGTTTCGACTGAGGTAGCAAAGCTCGGCGGCGGAACTGGCAAGGGACTGTTGATCGTCGACGACCTCGTCGACACCGGCAAGACCGGGCGGCTGGTACGTTCGATGATGCCGGACGCGCATTTCGCGGCCGTCTATGCCAAGCCGCAGGGCAAGCCGCTGGTCGATACGTTTATTACGGAAGTGTCGCAGGACACCTGGATCCATTTTCCCTGGGATACTGCGCTGTCGTTCCAGCCGCCGATCCGTCCGTGACGGCGGGTGTGCCACATACCCACTGTCATTGCCTGCGACAAACGCGAAGCGTTTGCGCAAGGGAGCGAAGCGACGAAGCAATCCATGCTTCTCCACGGGCGGGGAGAGATGGATTGCTTCGCTGCGCTCGCAATGACGGGTGTGGCTAACGACTGAGCCTCCCATGCCCCTCCAAAACCGCGTCACGCCTACGGGCGACATCATCGCCACGGCGCATCGCGGCCTGTTCACCGGCAACCGCGGCATCATCCACGATCCCGCGACCAAGACCTTGCTGAAGAAGCGCTGGTCGAGCCCGGCGTGGATCACCTGTGTCTGTGAGTTCAGGGGATGGCGGCGCAAGGTGATGGGTGGGCGGAGCTGGACCGAGCTGTTCTTTCTCGACGAAGCCACCGCGTTCGCGGCCGGCCACCGGCCATGCTTCTTCTGTCGCCGTGACGATGCCAACCGTTTTCGGGCGGCGTGGGAGAAGGGTAACGCCGTCGCGGATGTTCGCGCGCGGGAGATGGACGCCGTATTGCATGGTGAGCGGCTGGAGCGCGGGAAGAAACGGCTGCATCCGCTACCGTTGCCAGCGGCGCAATTGCCCGATGGCGCGATGCTGCAGCAGGGCGAGGCAAGTTTTCTGATTGTGCGGGGCAGGGCGCTGCAATGGTCGATGTCCGGCTATCAGAAGATCGAGGCCGCACTTGACGAAGCGATGCTGCTGACGCCGCCGTCAACGCTGCGTGCATTAGGTGCTGGATATCGGCCGGTGCTGCATCCGAGTGCGCGTGGTTAGCGAAGGCGGTGCCGCTTGCGCGGTCTGCCCTCTCTCCCGCTTGCGGGGGAGAGCTGGAGTGGGGGCTCGCTCCGCGAGTAGCGCTCGTGGAGAGAGTCCCCACCCTAACCCTCCCCCGCAAGCGGGAGAGGGAACGGAAACGCCTAGCCCAGCCGCTCCCGCGCCAGCTTCGCACCCGCACCCAGCGCCGCCAGCTTCGCTTCCGCGATGTCCCGCCGCATCGGCGCCATGCCGCAATTGGTGGTCGCGACGATGTTGCTCAACGGCACGAATTTCGACACCGCCTCGATCACCTTCACGACATCCTCGGCCGTCTCCACCGTATCGCTGGCGACGTCGATCACGCCGGCCTGGATGACCTTGCCGGGGAGCAGCGCCAGCAAATCCAACGGCACCTTCGAATTACGGCACTCGATCGCGACCTGCTGGATCGGGCTTTTCGCGATCGCCGGGAAGATGTCTTCGTACTGCCGCCACTCGCTGCCCAGCGTCTGCTTCCAGTCGGTATTGGCCTTGATGCCGTAGCCGTAGCAGATGTGAACAGCAGTGGTGCAGGTCAGGCCTTCGGCGGCGCGCTCGAGCGCCTTGATGCCCCAGTCGGATACTTCGTCCATGAAGACGTTGAAGGCGGGCTCGTCGAACTGGATGACGTCGACGCCGTCGGCCTGCAGCGCCTTGGCCTCGTTGTTGAGCAGTTCGGCAAAGGCGAACGCCATCTTGACCTTGTCGCCGTAATACCGGTCCGCGACCGTGTCGGCGATCGTCATCGGGCCGGGCAGGGTGAACTTCAGCTTGCGGGTGGTGTGGGTGCGGGCGACGCGGGCTTCGTCCGCGTGGACGCGGCCCTTCAACGTCAGCGGCGCAACCACCTGCGGCACCATCGCCTTGTAGCGGTCTTTCCTTATGCCCATCTCGACCTTGTGGGCGAAATCGATGCCCTCGACCTTCTCCAGGAAGCCATGGACGAAATGCTGACGGGCCTGTTCGCCCTCGGTGACGATATCGACGCCGGCATCCTCCTGCAGCTTCACCGCCAGCATGGTGGCGTCGCGCTTGGCGCGGGCGAGTTCGTCGCCTTTGGATTTCCAGGGTGCCCAGAGCGTGTTCGGCTCGGCCAGCCATTCCGGCTTGGGCAGCGAGCCTGCGATGGTGGTTGGAAACAGCATGGGAGCCTCCCGGTCGGTTCTGATTGAGCGCCTGTCTGCCATGTCTTATGATCGAGGTACAGAACAACAAAAGTCGCCCATCGCGGGAATATTCCCGCCCATCGGCAGCTAGGGGAGCCATGATCGACCTGCATTACGCGCCGACGCCCAACGGCTGGAAAATTTCGATCATGCTGGAGGAACTCGGGCTTTCCTATCAGGTCATTCCGGTCAACATCCGTGCCGGCGAGCAGTTCAGGCCGGAATTTTTGGCGATCAGTCCGAATAATCGCATTCCGGCCATCGTGGACCACGCGCCGGCCGCTGGCGGCGAGCCGTTCTCGGTGTTCGAGACCGGGGCAATCCTGATCTATCTCGCCGACAAGACCGGGCGCTTTCTGCCGAAGGAAACGCGGGCACGCTCCCGCGTCATGGAATGGCTGATGTGGCAGATGAGTGGGCTCGGGCCCATGCTCGGCCAGCACGGCCATTTCGCGCTCTATGCGGCGGAGAAGATTCCATACGCCATCGAGCGCTACCGCGACGAGGCGGCGCGGCTCTACCGCGTGCTCGATACGCAGCTTGGCAAGACCGGCGCGTATGTCGCCGGGGATTACTCGATTGCCGACATCGCCTGCTTTCCCTGGACGATGACCCACAAGGCGCAGGGTTTTACGCTCGATGACTATCCGAACGTCAAGCGCTGGTACGCGGAGGTGCGAGCGCGGTCGCAGGTGCAGGCCGGGTTGGCAATCGGGAAGTTTGTGAAGGAGCCGTTCGACGAGGAGGCGCGGCGGAATATGTTCGGGCAGAAAGCGAAGGAGATGGCGGGGAAAGGGTAGGGCTTCCGCTACGCCGTCATTGCGAGGAGCGAAGCGACGAAGCAATCCATACCTTTCGTGCGGCAAGATCGATTGCTTCGCTTCGCTCGCAATGACGGGGGAAACATCTGACAGCAATAATACAAATCGGAATGAGGGAAACACCCATGATCGAATTCTTCTTCGACTGCTCCAGTCCCTGGACCTATCTCGCCTTCCACAACATCCAGCCGCTCGCCAAAGAGCTCGGCGTCGAGATCACCTGGCGGCCGATCCTGGTCGGCGGCATCTTTAATACCGTCAACCCGAGCGTCTACGCGCAGCGCGAGACGCCGGTGCCGTTGAAGGCGCGCTACATGAAGAAGGATCTCGCCGACTGGGCGCGCTCCGCTGGCCTTGCGATCAAGATGCCGCCGACGGTATTTCCGGTGAACAGCGTGAAAGCGATGCGTGGCTGCATCTGGCTCGGTCAGGACATGGTGCCGTTCGCCACCGCGGTTTTTGAGGCCTATTGGGGCAACGACAAGGACATCTCGCAGGATTCGGTGCTGACCGAGATCTGCAAGACGGTCGGCGTCGATCACGTCAAATTCTTTGAGGGCATCGGCCAGCAGGCGATCAAGGACCAGCTCAAGGCCAACACGGATGAGGTGATGGCGCGCGGCGGCTTTGGTTCGCCGACGATCTATGTCGACAAGACCGACATGTATTTCGGCAACGACCGGATGCCGCTGATCCGTGAAGCGCTGGAGCGCGTGAAGGCGCGGGCCGCCTGATGCCGAAGGCTGTCATCTGCCGCGAGCTTGGTCCGCCCGAGAACCTGCGCCTGGAAACGTTTGACGCCGCGCCGCTGGCGCCGGGGCAGGTGCGCGTCGCCATCCGCGCCGCCGGGTTGAATTTCCCCGACGTTCTGATGGCGGCGGGCGAGTATCAGCTCAAGCCACCGCTGCCGTTTACGCCAGGCATGGAAGCGGCTGGCGACGTCGTCGAGGTCAATGCGGCCGAAGGCGTCGCGGTTGGCGACCGCGTGATCGTCAAGATGCGGCATGGCGCCTATTCCGATGAAGCGGTCGCCACGCCGTCGCAGCTCGTAAGACTGCCGTCGAATTTCGACTATGCCGAGGGCGCGACGTTCCTGGCCGGCCACGGCACCGCCTATCACGCGCTGATCGATCGCGGCCGGCTTCAACCGGGCGAGGTGCTGCTGGTGCACGGCGCGGGCGGGGGCGTCGGGCTCGCCGCCGTCGAGATCGGCAAGATGCTGGGCGCCACCGTGATCGCCACCGCATCGAGTGATGAGAAGCTTGCGATTGCGAAGGCAAGGGGCGCCGATCATCTCGTGCGCTACGACCGCGAGCCGTTCCGCGATGCCGTCAAGCGCATCACCGACGGGCAGGGCGCGGACGTGGTGTTCGATCCCGTCGGCGGCGAAGTGTTCGAGAACTCGATGCGCTGCATCAACTGGGGTGCACGGCTGCTGGTCATCGGCTTCACCGGCGGTATCGGCCTTGCGAAGACCAATCTCCTGATGATCAAGGGCGCGAGCGTACTCGGCGTCCGCGCCGGCGAAGCGGTGCGGAGAAATCCCGTGCTCGGCGAGGTCAGGATCAAGGCGCTGACGGAATGGGCGGAAGCGGGGAAAATCCGCCCCAATGTCTCGCACCGGCTGCCGTTGGAAGATTACGCGAAAGCGATGCGGCTGCTGATCGACCGCAAGGCGATCGGGCGGGTGGCGTTGACGATGGAGTGATGCCGTAGGGTGGGCAAAGGAGCGTTAGCGACATCGTCGAGCGCGCCGCGAGATGGTGGGCACGCTTTGCTTTGCCCACCCTACGATTCTAACCCACCCTATGGTTTTACGAACGTCCCATCCTGCAGGAACGCAATCGTCTGCGCGACCGCGACACTGTTTCGCACCAGCCACGGATGCGCTGTGTCGACCACGACATGGTCCGCCATGCCATCGATCATGGTTTTTTCCACCGATACCCGGCCGTCATGCGGCTTCGGCAGCATCGAGCCGGCCAGGGGATCGATCGAGCGGTTTCCCGCGACGATGCCGACCGGATAATCCAGCGGCGGAAGCAGCGCATTGATCGCATCGTCCCGCTGTGTGCCGAGCTGCTGTCCGGCGGGTCCGAAGAAGGCGCGGTAGGCGCCGAAGTTCTTCAGCCGGTCGGCGATTTCGCTGCCGCTGTTCGGCGTGCCCAGCATCACAACGCGGCCGAGGCGCTTGGGCCGATGCCTGCCGATGTAGACGCGGGCCAGGAGGCCCCCCATGGAATGGCAGACGAAATGGACGGAGCCATCGATGCCATCGGCAAAACGCTGGATGGAGGGATGGATATCCTCCGCCAGCGCTTCCAGCGCCTTCCGGCGGCTCGCATAGTCCTGATTGAGGGCGGCGAAGCCAGCGTCTTCCAGCGCCGTCTGCATTTTTCGAAACGATCGCGCCGTCCTGCTGATGCCATGCAGCAGGACGACGCCGTCTTGCGTCGCGTTGGCCGATGCGGGCCGGCCGCTCACTTATACTCGCGCTCCTGCCACCACGGGAAATAATCAGGCATGTCGCTGGAAACCTTGTTCTTGAATTCGGCCGGGCGCTTTTCCAGGAACGAGACCACGCCTTCCTTGACGTCTTCGCTTCGCCCGCGGGCGTAGATGCCGCGGCTGTCGACCTTGTGGGCTTCCATCGGATCGTCGGCGCCCATCATGCGCCACATCATCTGCCGGATCAGCGCCACCGACACCGGCGCGGTCTTGGCCGCGAATTCCTTGGCGAGCGCGCGGGCGGTCGGCAGCAAATCGTCCGGCGGCACCACCTTGCTGACGAGGCGGCCGGCCAGCGCTTCCTGCGCCGGGAAGACCCGGCCCGAATAGCACCATTCCAGTGCCTGCGAGATGCCGACGATACGCGGCAGGAACCAGCTCGAGGCGGCTTCCGGTACGATGCCGCGTTGGGAGAATACGAAACCGAAGCGGGCGGCGTCCGAGGCAATGCGGATGTCCATCGCAAGCTGCATGGTGACGCCGATGCCGACCGCCGGGCCGTTCACCGCCGCGATCACGGGTTTCAAGCACTTGAAGATCCGCAGCGTCACCTGGCCGCCGCCGTCGCGCACCATGGGATCGCTGTAGTCGACCGCGCCGCTGGCCAGCCGCTTCACCGGCCCGCGCCGGGCATCGCGGTCGAAGGTATTGGCGCCGGAGGAGAGGTCGGCGCCGGCGCAGAATCCGCGGCCCGCGCCGGTCACGATGATGGCGCGAACATTGTCGTCCTTGTCGGCGGCGTCGAAGGCGTCGATCAGTTCCTGCTGCATGGTGCCGTTGAAGGCGTTGAGCTTGTCGGGCCGGTTCAGCGTGATGGTGAGAATCTGATCGTCGACCTCGTACTTGATGGTCTCATACGCCATGGGGTGTGTTTCCTCTCGATTGTTCGCTTTTGTCTAGCCTAGCTCAAGAACGTCGTCATGCCCGGGCTTGGCCCGGGCATCCACGTCCTTTCCTTCGGCAGAGTAAGAGCGTGGATGGCCGGGACAAGCCCGGCCATGACGGGGCCAAGTGCCCCCGTCACTTCTTCGGCGGCGAGGGCCACGGCCGCTGCGGGCCGCGCAGGCCTTCGAACGCCTTGGCCATGCCGAGCACGCCGAGATCGTCGAAGCGGCGGCCGACGATCTGCACGCCGATCGGAAAGCCCTTCGCGTCGTAATCGCCATTGATCGAGATCGCGGGATTTTCAGCCATATTCCACGGCACGGTATAGGCAATGTGCTCGAACGGCTTGTCCGGATCGTTGATCGGGGCAGCGAATTCGGCCGGGAAGTTCACGACCGGCGACACCGGCGAAACCACGTAGTCGAGATCGCAGAACAGTTTTGCAGCCGCGGCGCGGATCGCCATCGTGGCGTTGAACCCCCTGACGACGTCGACGCCGGAAAGGCGTGCGGCGGCTTCGGCCCATTTGTGGATATAAGGCAGCGTCTTGCCGCGTTCCTCGGGCGAAAGTTTTGAGAGATCGTCCCACATCCGCGCGCGCCAGAAATTGTCGAGTCCGTCGAGCATCTCGCGCGTCAGGATGCCATCGACCTCGGTCACGACGGCGCCGGCGGATTCAAACGCCTTGGCCGCCTTGATCGCAACATTTCGCACGTCGCTTTCCAGCGGCTGGCCGGCGCCGGGATCGAGCATCAGGCCGATGCGCAGCTTTCGCGGCGACTTGTCGTGCGCCTTCCAGTTGATGCTGTCCGCCGGCAGGCTCGTGCCGTCGCGGCGGTCCGGTTTCGCCAACACGCACATCATCAGCGCCGCGTCGTCGACGGTACGGGTCATCGGCCCGGCGACGCGGCCGACATAGGGCGGATCGACTGGAATGCGTCCAAAACTCGGCTTCAGCGCGACCAGCCCGCACCACGAGGCCGGCAGCCGCACCGAGCCGCCGATGTCGGTGCCGAGATGCAGCGGGCCGTAACCGGCCGCGCCTGCCGCACCTGCGCCGGAGGAGGAGCCGCCGGCATTTTTGCTGAGGTCCCACGGATTGCGGGTGAGGGGATGGAAACTGGAGAGGCCTGACGACAGCATGCCGTAATCCGGCATCGTCGTCTTGGCGAAGATGATCGCGCCGGATTCGCGCAACCGTGCGGCGGGCGGCGCGTCTTTCTCCGCCGGCACCAGCCTGACACTGGCAGCGCCCAGCGGGATCGGCTGGCCCTTGGTGGCGATATTGTCCTTGATGGTGAGGGGCACGCCGTCGAGCGCGCCTGCGGGCTCGCCTCTCTGCCAGCGGTCGGTCGAGGCCTTCGCGGCAGCGCGCGCGCTGTCCGGATCGAACAGATAGAGCGCCTTGATGTGCGGCTCCCACGCCGCGACATGCTCAATCACTTCGTCCAGCACTTCCGATGGCGAGAACTGCCTGGCGCGATAGCCGGCGATCAGGTCGACAGCGGAAAGGTCATGCAGCGAGGTGATCTCTTCTTCGGCGGCTGGTTTATGCATGCGAACCTACCGGCAAACGGGTTTCGATGATGCGGGCGAACATGCTGGCACCGATCGGCAGGATCTTGTCGTCGAGGACATAGCCGGGATTGTGCACCGGCACCGAACCGTCATGGCCGATCCAGAAATAGGCGCCAGGCACCACCTGCATCATGTCGGCGAAATCCTCGCTGCCCATCTTCGGCGTGGCACGCGTGAGGACGTTGGAGGGATCGACCACGGTCTTCGCCACCTCCTCAACCACCCTGGACTGTTCTTCCTCGTTGACCAGCACGCTGAAACCATCGCGGATATCGACGGATATTTCGCACTGGAAGGTCGCGGCAATGCCGGCGCTGATCGCGCGCATGCGTTCACGGATCAGCGCGCGCACGCCGTCGTCGAACGCGCGCACCGTGCCGCACAGCTTGGCGTCGCCGGGGATTACATTATAGGCGGAGCCCGCGTGAATCTGGGTGATCGACAGCACCGCCGCCTTCAAGGGATCGACGTTGCGGCTGACGATCGTCTGCAGCGCCTGCGCCAGCGTGGTTGCGATCATCACCGCGTCCTTGGAGCGTTCCGGCATCGCGCCATGCGCGCCGTAGCCCTGGATGTTGATGTCGAAGAAATCGGCGCCGGCCATCGCCGGTCCTGGAAGGATCGCGATCTCGCCGTGGTTGAGGTCGGGCGCGTTGTGCAGGCCGTAGACCTCGTCGCAGGGAAATTTCTGGAACAGGCCGTCCTTGATCATGGCGCGTGCACCGCCCAGGCCTTCCTCGGCGGGCTGGAAGATGAAATGCACGGTGCCATCGAAATTCTTGGTCTCGGCCAGATAGCGCGCGGTGCCGAGCAGCATCGTGGTGTGGCCGTCATGACCGCAACCGTGAAAGCGGCCGGGAATCGTCGAGCGCCATTTCAGGTTGGTGTTTTCCTCCATCGGCAAGGCGTCCATGTCGGCGCGCAAGCCGATGCGCTTGCCGCCATTGCCCTTGCCCTTGAGCACGCCGATCACGCCGGTGCCGCCGAGGCCGCGATGCACCTCGATGCCCCATCCCTTCAGCTTCTCCGCGACGATGCCGGAGGTGCGCACTTCCTCGAAGCCGATCTCGGGATGGGCATGCAGATCGCGTCTGATTGCGGTGAGTTCCTCGGCATAGCCGTCGATGCGTTCGATGGTGGGCATGTCTGTTATCCCGTGACTGGAGAGGTTGAGCGAGATTGAGCTGAAGGGGTGAAGGCAGGGCCGTTCGGCTTGATGCGGATGCCCGGGCGCAGCCGTGTCCAGGGGAGTGCTGCCGTATCGGCCGGCATCGCGCCGGGCGCGGCGCAGATCAGGAGCTTTTCGGCGATCGGTTCGAAATCGGCGCGGAAATGCACCGAGCTCTTGTTGACCAGGATTTTCTGTTCGGTCGGCTCGATGCCGACATAGCGGTACATCGACTGGTCCGCGAGCTGCGCCTTGTAGGAGCCGACGACCACACGGACGTCGCCGATGCGCAGGCAGGCCGACGGTCCCATATCCATGTCGCGTCCGCGATAATAGGGGCCGGACGCCACGAATTTGCCGTCGGACAGTTTTTCGACGACGAAAGTTTCCCTGTATGGCGCATCGCCTGATATGCCGGACTTGCCGCCGAGATCCAGCGTGACCGTGGCGCCGATTCCGGCTGCATGCGCGACGCTGGCCGATTGCGGATCGTAGATCACGCCGGTGGCACCGGAGGCCTTGTTGCGCACCAGCGCGCGCAGCATGCCCGTGGTGTCGGAATCGCCGCCGGCGCCGGGATTGTCCTGGGTGTCGGCGATGACGATCGGCTTACTTGCCGATTTCGCCAGCTCCATTGCCAGGCGCACGCCGTCATCGGGCGAATAGATGCGGCCGTCGAAATCGTCTTCGTGGCTCTCGACCAGCGCCACCAGTTTGTCGGCTGCGGCATCCGCATCGGCCTGCGTCCGGCCATAGGCAAACACGCTCGGCCCGCAATCCCTGAAGTCCGCCGCCGGGAAACCCGGCGCAAAGGACAGTGTCGGCACCGCGTCGTTTTCGAGCGCCGCGAGCTTTTCATAAATGCCCTTGGTCGGCTGGTCGTTGGTGCACTGCCAGGAGATCGGGATCAGGAACGGCAATTGCCGGAACGCTTTTGCAAAACGCTGCCCCGTCTTCAGCATCAGCGCGAGGTGTCTTGCACAGGCGCGGCCGGTGTCGGCCATGTCGATGTGGGGGTAGGTGCGGTAGGCAATGAGTGCATCTGCATGCTCCATCATCTCGGGCGAGACATTGGCATGGAGGTCGAGGCTCACGACCAGCGGCAGGTCCTTGCCGATCACCTTGCGGACGCGGGCAAGCGTTTCGCCTTCACCGTCGTCGTAATGTTCGGTCACCATGGCGCCGTGCAGATCGAGATAGACGGCATCGATCGGCCCAGCCGCAGCGATGCCGTCGACCATCTCCTTCATGACGCGTTCGAAGGCATCGTTGGTGACATGCGCCGAAGGGACCGCGGCCGCTGAGATCGTCGGGACCAGCTCCCAGCCATTGGCTTCGGCCGCCTCGACGAAGCCGGCCAGGCCGACATTGATGTTGCGCATCACCTTGAGCACGTCGGCGCCGTGCGCCATCGACGGCCAGCCGCCGCCATGGACGAAATCGTCATAGGTCGCCTTGGTCGGCGCGAACGTATTGGTCTCGTGCAGAAAGGCGCCAACGGCGATGCGGGTCATTAAGTGTCTCGGCCAATGCTTTTCGTTGGGGGGACGTTAAGCGCGTCATCGTGGCAAGCGCAAGCCGGGGAGCAATCCCGTTTTGCATGCCGCCCCACCGTCATTGCCTGCGACAACGCGAAGCGTTTGCGCAAGGAAGCGACTTGTCCGCCGTAGCTTTAGCGAAGGCGGTAGCAATCCATCGCGCGTTTTGCGGAGACATGGACTGCTTCGTCGCTTCGCTCCTCGCAATGACGGGAGGGGGCGTGGCTGCTTCGCCAACATCGAAACCGGGAACGCATTAGCGAAATCGCAGCCGTATCCTGCTTACCGCTCACGTCAGCGTCGCCAGCAAGCCTGCCATCAAACGGCCACGCTCGGCGAGGCTGTCGACCTCGATATGTTCGTTGAGCGTATGAGCGTCGGCGCCACGAACACCCAAGCCGTCAAGGGTGGGGATGCCCATCGCGCCCGTAAAATTACCGTCGGAGCCACCACCGGCGCTGCCATGCGGGAGCTCGACGCCCATTTGCCTGGCCACGCTGCGCGCGTGTTCGTAAAGCGCCATCGTGCCGGCATCGGGTTCCCACACCGGCCGGGTCACACCGCGGGTAACCTTGAACGTGACGTCATTGCTGCTCCCGGAAAGCGCGAGCATCCGTTCGACGCCGCGATCGAGGTCGGCTTGTCGCTTGGCCATGCTGAGCGCCTCGCCGGTGCAGGTCGTGGCAACGCAATTGACCCATTGGCCGCCATGCACGATGCCGACGGAGAAGGTGCAATCTTCGGTCGTCATGCCGTCGATAGTGATAATCTGGCGTGCCATCTCGCGGATCGCGGAGCGGCCCGATGAGAGCGTGGCGCCGGCATGGCTCGGCTTGCCGATGGCTTCGAGATTGAAGCGGGCAATGGCGTATCGCCCGGTGACCACGCCGTTGTTAGTGCGGCCCGGTTCCGGCACCAGCACATATTTGTTGCGGGCGGCTTCGGCCTCGATGATGTCGCGGGTCGATGGCGTGCCGACCTCTTCGTCCGGCGTGAACAGCACGGTAATCGGCAGCGGCGTGGTGAACGCGGCGCGGGCCAGTTGTCGGATGGCTTCGAGGGTGAGGTAGTTGCCGCCCTTCATGTCAAAGATGCCCGGGCCGTAGCATTTGTTGCCTTCGCGCCGCCATGCCAGCTTTTCCAGCGTGCCGACGGGATGGACGGTATCGAGATGTCCCGCGACCAGAATGCCGGGCCCGCCCTGCTTCGGGTGAGGGAAGCGCGCGCGGACGCAGCCGGCAAATCCTTGACGTCCGGCGATGCGTTCGATGGTCGCACCCATGATGGCCATTTCGCGCGCCGCAAGGTCGAGCATACGATCGACCGCACGCGCATCCCAGGTCGGGCTTTCGCATTCCACCCAGGCCCGCAAACCCTGCAGCATGGTCTCGGAATCAAAGGGAAGGTTGGCAGGATTCATATGGGTCCTCCCGGTTGGGCCGGAATGTTTGGGGTTCGGTGTGGGCCCTTTACGAGAAGGAGCGTCGGCGAATTTGTAAAGGGAAAACATGGCGCGTTCGGACCTTCCCGGTGCGAGGTAGGGCAACGGTAATTCTGGCATCATTCTTGATTGTAGGAATTTGAGGAGGCGTGTTGGCGGAGCTGAACCGGGACTGCAATCCATCCGGCGGCGGGCGTAAGCCAGCCGCGAAAGGACCTGTCCGGAGGGCTGTCCTGATTTCTGCCTGAGCGCCGGCGTCACTAGTGTCGTCGGGTCAAAAGGGTGTTGTGAAGCTGAATATCGACCCTATAGTCCGGTCAGAAACCGGGCAGGGGCCCGAACAATAGGCATTCGGGCGTCGAGACGACAACGGAGGTGAAGGAATGAACGCGTTCAGAAAAGCAATTCTTGCTGCGACTTGTGTCGGCAGCCTCGTGGCCATGGCAGCGCCGGCGCTTGCCCAGACCACGTTGCGCGCCGTCATGCACTCGGATCTGAAGATCCTGGATCCGATCTGGACCACGGCCTACATCGTCCGCAACCACGGTTACATGATTTACGACACGCTGCTCGCTCAGGATGAAAAAGGCGAGATCAAGCCGCAGATGGTCGAGAAATACGAGGCTGCGCCCGACAACAAGAGCTACACCTTCACGCTTCGCGACGGCCTGCTGTGGCATGACGGAAAGCCGGTGACTTCGGAAGACTGCATCGCCTCGATCAAGCGCTGGGCAGTCAAGGACTCTCTCGGCCAGAAGATGATGAGCTTCGTCGACTCGATCGATGCGGTCGACGCCAAGACCTTTACCATCAAGCTGAAAGAACCGACCGGTCTTGTACTGCTCGGCCTGTCAAAACCTTCGTCCAACGTGCCGTTCATGATGCCCAAGCGGGTCGCCGACACGGACCCCAACAAGCAGATCGAGGATTTCACCGGATCCGGCCCCTTCGTCTTCGTCAAGGATGAATGGAAGCCCGGCGACAAGACCGTCTACGTCAAGTTCGACAAGTACAAGCCGCGCGCCGAGCCGGCCTCGGGTCTTGCCGGCGGCAAGGTCGCCAAGGTGGATCGCATCGAGTGGCGCGCCATTTCCGACGCGCAGCAGGCGGTCAACGCGCTGCAAAAGGGCGAGATCGACTACATCGAGCAGCCCAGCCACGATCTCCTGGGTACCTTGAAGAAGGATGCCAACATCTCAATCGTCGAGGTGCCGCAAATCAAGGCGCAATACGTCTTCCGTCCGAACCACCTGCAAAAGCCGTTCGACAACCCGAAGGTCCGCCACGCGCTGTGGTACGCCTTCAATCAGGAAGACTTCCTGATGGCGACCATCGGTGACGAGAACTATATCAAGGCGTGCAAGGCGCTGTTCGTCTGCGACACGCAATTCGGCACCACCAAGGGGACGGACGGGCTTCTGACCTCCAATGCCAAGAAGGCGCAGGAGCTCCTGAAGGAGGCAGGCTACGATGGCACGCCTGTGCTGCTGATGCACTCCACCGACCTCAAGGCCTTGACCAACCTGGCGCCGGTAGCGAAGTCGCTGATGGAGAAGGCCGGCTTCAAGGTCGACATGCAGTCGATGGACTGGCAGACTCTTGTTGCGCGCCGCGCCAAGAAGGATCCACCGAGCGCCGGCGGCTGGAATGCCTTCCTTACGGCCTGGGTCGTTGCCGACGTGATGAACCCGGTCTCTGCCGCCTATGTGAATTCAGGGTGCGAAAAGGCTTCGTTCGGATGGCCCTGCGACGCAGAGATGGAGAAGCTGCGTGACGACTTCGCGCGCTCATCCGATCTGGCAAAGCAGAAAGAGATCGCGGAAGCGGTCCAGAAGCGCAATATCGAGATCACGGCCATGATCCCGGTCGGCGAGTACGTCCAGCCGATCGCCATTCGCAAGAACGTCAAGGGGCTCTTGATGGCGCCGGTCCCGGTGCATTGGAACATCGAAGTCACGAAGTGATGTGAAGGAAGCGGGCGGCTTCCCGCCGCCCGCTTCGTTTCGGGGATCGACCTATGTACGGCTACTTCTTCCGGCGATTGCTCGGCACGATCCCCGTGATGCTGGTGGTCGCGGTCTTCATCTTCCTGATGCTGCGGCTGACCCCGTCCGACCCGGCGGCAGTCATCGCCGGCGACAATGCCACCACCGAACAGGTGGCGCAGATCCGCAGCCAACTCGGCCTCGACCGGCCGATGATCGAGCAATTCGTGATCTGGTCGGGCAGGGTGCTGACCGGTAATTTCGGCGAAAGCTTCTTCTTCAAGAAGACGGTGGCCTCGCTGATCGGCGAGCGGATCGAGCCGACCCTGTCGCTCGCTCTGTTCACGATCCTGATTGCGGTGTTTGTCGCTGTTCCGCTTGGCGTACTGGCGGCGCACCGGCACGGTTCGTGGATCGACCGCATCGTGATGGGCTTTTCGGTGCTCGGCTTTTCCGTGCCCGTGTTCGTGATCGGCTATCTCCTGATCTATTTGTTCGCGGTCTATCTGAACTGGCTGCCGGTGCAGGGCTATCAGCGAATCTCGGAGGGGGTTGGCGGCTGGGCGCAGCGGTTGATCCTGCCGTCGGTGACCTTGTCGGTGATCTATATCGCGCTGATCGCGCGCATGACGCGCACCAGCGTGCTGGAAGTGCTGTCGGAAGACTATATCCGCACCGCGCGCGCCAAGGGACAGTCCGAGCGAAAGGTGCTGTTCCGCCATGCGCTGCGAAATGCCGCCGTCCCGATCGTCACGGTGATCGGACTTGGCGTAGCGCTCCTGATCGGCGGCGTCGTCGTTACCGAGAGCGTGTTCACGATTCCCGGCCTTGGCCGGCTCACGGTCGACGCGGTGCTGGCGCGCGACTATCCGACGATCCAGGCCGTGATCCTGCTGTTCTCGTTCGTCTACGTCATGATCAACCTGGCGGTTGATATGATCTATACCGTGCTCGATCCCAGGATTCGCTACTGATGGTGGACACGACGATCCTCGAACCCGTACTGCCGGCGAGCCCAGTCAAGCCCGCCGCGTATCGCAAATTGCTGCGCAACCCGGGCGTGGTGTTCGGCGCCGCCGTCATTACGATCGTATTGCTGATGGGGCTATTCGCGCCCTGGCTCGGAACCATCGATCCGACGGCGATCAGCCCGATCGCACGAAACAAGATTCCCGGCGCGGAAATCACAATACGGACGGATACCGGCGAACGCATCAAGATGATCGCCAAGTTCGGCACGGACAGCCTGGGACGTGACGTCTACAGCCGCGTGGTCTATGGCGCGCGCGTCTCGCTCTTTGTCGGCATCACGGTAGCACTGATCAGCGTCGCCTGTGGCCTGTTCATCGGTCTGCTCGCCGGCTTCTTTCGCATTCTCGACGCCGTCATCATGCGGATCATGGACGGGCTGATGGCGATCCCGGCCATCCTGCTGGCGATCGCCATGGTGTCGCTGTTCCGCTCCAGCGTGTGGACGGTGATCATCGCCATCACGGTTCCGCAGATTCCAGGCGTGGTGCGGCTCGTGCGCTCCATCGTGCTCAGCGTGCGCGAGGAACCCTATGTCGAGGCGGCGGTGACGCTCGGCACTTCGACCCCGAAACTGCTGTGGCGGCATGTGTTGCCCAACACGATCGCGCCCATGATCGTGCAGGGCACGTTCATCTGCGCGTCCGCCATCCTCATCGAAGCCATCCTGTCCTTCCTTGGCATCGGCGTGCCACCTGAAGTGCCGACCTGGGGCAACATCATGGCTGCGGGAAGAGAGGTGTTCAGCCTGTTCCCGCACAACATCATCTATCCCGGCGTGTGCCTTGCGCTCACAATCCTTGCCGTCAACGTTCTCGGCGACGGCTTGCGCGATACGCTCGATCCCAAAATGGCGAAACGGGTGTGATGTGAGCAATACCGTCCTCGAAGTCTCGAATCTTTCCGTCGCCATCAAGGGAGGCGACCGGACGCATGCGGTCCAGGGCATCAACCTGACCGTCGGTGCCGACGAGATCGTCTGCGTGGTGGGCGAGTCCGGCTCCGGCAAATCGGTGACGGCGCAAGCCGTCATGGGCCTGCTGCCGAAGGACGCGATGCGGGTCGAGAGCGGCTCGATCCGGCTGCAGGGCGATCAGCTCCTCACCAAATCGGACGCCGAATTGCGCGCGATCCGCGGCACCCGCATGGCCATGGTGTTCCAGGAGCCGATGACCGCGCTCAATCCGGTCGAGCGGGTCGGCGACCAGATCCGTGAAGTGCTGGAGATCCACACCGGCCTCGACCAGAAGGAGCAGCGCGCGCGCGTGCTCGAGATCATGCGCGCGGTGCATCTGCCCGATCCCGAACAGATGATCGACGCCTATCCGCATCAGCTTTCCGGCGGCCAGCGCCAGCGGATCATGATCGCGGCGGCGCTGGTGCTCGATCCCGCTTTGCTGATTGCCGACGAGC
The DNA here is from genome assembly GCF_018596315.1 of Bradyrhizobium sp. SRL28. Classification (GTDB taxonomy): domain Bacteria; phylum Pseudomonadota; class Alphaproteobacteria; order Rhizobiales; family Xanthobacteraceae; genus Bradyrhizobium. The sequence goes on from NZ_JAHEAG010000005.1 coordinate 316,294, forward strand.
CGACCACCGCGCTCGACGTCACCACGCAGGCGCAGATCCTCAAGCTCGTGCGGGAAATGCAGGGGCGCACCAAAACCGGCGTGCTGTTCATTACCCATGATTTCGGCGTCGTTTCCGAGATCGCCGATCGTGTCGTGGTGATGCAGATGGGCCGGATCGTGGAGCAGGGTCCCTGCGAGGAGCTGCTGCGGAATCCGCGCGAGGACTATACCAGGATGCTGCTGGCGGCGGTGCCGAGCATGACGCCGCCGAAGCGGTCGCCCGTGACCGGACCAGTGGTTCTTCAGACCGAGAATCTTTTCAAGACCTATGGCAAGCGCTCGCTGTTTCAGCCCAAGGCCCGTGTGGTCGCCGCGGTCAAGGACGTCTCGTTGACGATCCGGCGCGGCGAAACGCTGGGCATCGTCGGCGAGTCCGGTTCCGGCAAGTCGACGGTGGCGCGCTGCGTCGCGCGGCTGGTCGATACGTCAGCGGGCGGCATCAAGATCGACGGTGTCGATATCGCGGCGATGCGGGAGAAGAAATTCCGCCCGATGCGCCGGCGCATTCAGTTCATCTTCCAGGACCCGTACCGATCGCTCAATCCGCGCCGTACGGTCGGCGAGGCGATCATCGAGGGTCCGATGAATTTTGGCCTCAGCCGCAAGGAGGCACTGCAGCGCGCGCGCGACCTGATGGCCGTGGTTCATCTGCCGCCGGCTGCGATCGATCGCTTCCCGCATCAGTTCTCCGGCGGCCAGCGCCAGCGGATCTGTATCGCGCGGGCGCTGGCGATGGAGCCCGAATTGCTGATCGGCGACGAGCCGGTGTCCGCGCTCGACGTCTCCGTCCAGGATCAGGTGCTGAAGCTCCTCGACGAAGTGCGCCGCAAGTTCAATCTGGCGGTGCTGTTCATCACCCACGATCTGCGGGTGGCCGCGCAAGTGTGCGATCGGATCGCGGTCATGCAGCGCGGGGTGATCGTCGAGCAGGGCGCGACAGCAGATGTCTTTGCCGCGCCCCAGCATGAATACACCAGGGCATTGTTCGACGCCGCGCCCGGCCGGCATCAGGAATTTGCTGCCAGCGCGTGATGGGGTTCTCAAACGCTCTCGTCATTGCGAACGAAGCGAAGCAATCCATCTCATGAGAAAGTATGGGTTGCTTCGTCACTCACGCTCCCTTGCGCAAACGCTTCGCGTTTGTCGCAGGCAATGACGGCGACGTCAGCAGCGGCTGTCGTGCAGCAGTTCCAGCCCGTCATTCAACAGCGGGGAGCGGATTTGCGGATGTTGAAGCGAAGGGGAACGCCGATCCCGCGCTGGCTTGCTCGCCGTAGATTTTGACTTTTCGGGATGTTGTTCGCTCGGCATGTCGTCAGCGCTCCATTTTGCTGCACGACAACATTTTGACCAGCGTTGCGTTCCTCAGGCCGGGTGCGCGGCGAGATGTTCCAGCATTAATTCGCATACACGTTCCGGCGCCTGATCCGCCGCAAAATGCCCGACGCCCGGAAGCACCTCGAAGCGATAGGGCGCGGCTATGAAATCGACCGTGCCTTCGGCAGCGCCGCGGCCGACGGTGTCGTCGGCGTCGCCCCAGATATAAAGCGTCGGTACGCGGATCGGGCCGAGTGGCCCGCGGACCGCGCCGCGGGCACGATACCAGGCGAGCGCCGCCTCCATCGCATCCTTGTTGCCAAGCACGGTCAGATGCATCTCGATCGCGTCCGCAGGGACGCCATTGGCAGTCAGACGCTCGCGCAGCCATTTGGCGTCGTCGGCGAGCACGACATCGGCGGCATCGGGCTCCAGAAACGCCTTGTGGTGCTTTGAGCGCTCTGCCTGCTCGCTGTCAGCCATCAGCGCGCGATTGAACGCGTTCGGATGCGGCCGCGAGAGAATGGTGAGCGAGGCCAGCCGCTCGTGGTGGCGGTCGGCGATGCCCCAGGCGATGCTGCCGCCCCAGTCGTGGCCGGCGAGATGAAAGCGCGCACTCCCATAACCGGCAGCCGCCACGATCGCCATCGCATCGTCCATCAGGCGGTCGATCAGGTAATATGAAAACTCACGTGGATCCGGCCGGGCGCCCGCCGAATAGCCGCGCTGGCTCGGCGCAATGGCGCGATAGCCCATGTCGCCGAGGGCCGCGACCTGCGCGCGCCAGCAATGCATCGATTCCGCAAAGCCGTGCAGCAGCAGCACAAGCGGCGCGCCGGGTACGCCGGCGGTGATGGCGTCGAAGACAAGATGCGGCGCGATGGCGATCTTTTCTTGGATGGACATGGGGCGATCCTGGCTGGGCAATCGGGCCGATCCATGGTGGGCCATATTTCAGCGGGCCTACCCGAATTGTGCAACCCGGGAAAAGTGCTGTATTGGAAGCCGCATAGAGACCCGAGGGGACGGACGTTTGCATTATCTGAGGTCTATACTTTTCGATACCGCCGTGGTGATCCTGACACTGCTCGTTGCGCTGTCGGTGCCGTTCATGGCGCTGTTCAACGCGAGCAGCGCGACGGTGCGCGCAGTGTCCCAGGTCTGGGCCAACGGCATCATGTTCCTGATGAAGTACGTGGTGGGGCTGGATTATCGCGTCGAGGGGCGCGAGCACGTTCCCGATGGAGCCTGCATCATAGCCTGCAATCATCAATCGCTCTGGGAGACCGCGGCGCTCTGCGTGATCTTCCCCGACGCCAGCATCGTCGCCAAGAAGGAGTTGAGGGAGCTGCCGCTCGTCGGCTGGTTTCTCGAGCGGTATCCGATGATCCTGGTTGACCGGTCGGCGGGCCGCCAGGCGCTGCGCCAGATGGTCGATGAGGCGAGGCGCGCGGTCGGCGAGGGGCGCAAGGTGCTCTTGTTTCCGCAAGGCACGCGCCAGGCGATCGACGAGCCTGTGAAGTTCCAGTCGGCCGGCATTTCCGCGCTGTACACGAACCTCGACGTTTCAGTGGTGCCGGCGGCGTGCAATTCCGGCCTGTTCTGGGACAAGAAGACCCTGATGATGCACTCCGGCACCATCACGCTGTCGTTCCTCCCGCCGATCGCGCCGGGCCTGCCGCGCAAGGAATTTCAGGAAAAGATGGAGCGGATGATTGCCGAAGAGGCGAGCCGGTTGCTGACGGTGAGTAAGGCGAAGGTTTCGCGTCGGCCCCTGACGCGATGAGACCATGTCGCCGCCGTATCGAAACGGCCGTCATCGAGAAAGCGTTCAATTCATACCGCCCTGGCCACCAGCACGGCGTGCGGCGATCCAGCCGGCCAGCGGCGCCAGGAAAGCCAGGCACCAGACGAACTGCGCAATTCGCGGGGCTATCAACGCCATGGTCGTGCCGAGGACGAACACGAACACCGGAAACAGCGCTGTCGCCATCGAATACGGATCGCTGCGGCCCCTGAGCGCAAGAACCCATAGCACCGCGTTCAGCACGGCGATGATCGTGAGGTGAAACCCGTAGAGGACAGCCAGCACGTCATCGAGCCGGTAGGCGCCGTAGAGTCCGTTCGTCACGGGCAGGATGATGATCGAAAGCAGAAAAAACAGATTGAGAAACACCACGCCTCGGCCGCCTTCCGGAGCAACCGCGAGCCGGCGGTGATGGCTGAACCAGAACATGCCGGCGACGATGAAGCTGATCATCAGTGCGATGACCGGTTGCGCGTAGACGCGCATCAAGTCGTGCCAGCCGGGCGCCTGGGTGAAGCTGGAGGCCTTTGGCAGGTCATAGGCGAGCAGCGTCATGGCAACGCCAAAGATGGTGTTGCTCAGCATCTCCAGCCGGCGCATTTCGAAAAGACCGATTTGCGGCATCTGCCCCCGTACGTCACCAGCCCGTCTTCGCTTTCGCTTCGCTCAAGCTACGCCGGGCACGCCTCACCCTGACGGTCTCTAGCGTGGCTGCGCCACGCGTAGCCCGTCAGGGCGAAGCGTGGTGCGGGCGGTGGGACTCGAACCCACACGACGTTGCCATCGAGGGATTTTAAGTCCCTTGCGTCTACCAGTTCCGCCACGTCCGCTTAGTCTTAGAATATCAAATACTTAGCGCATTTTCCGGAGAAGTGGAATTGGGATACTCTCTGGCCAAAACGCTCCCCACCTTTAAGTGAGCGCGCCGCCAAAGCAAAGCCTCAATGCGGACACTTGGGGTGTTTACCTGCGGCGAGCTTTAGGCAATCTCAACATAATCCACTTAACGAAGGCCCGATGTCCAACTCGCTGTCCTATCGCCGGTTATTCTCGCAGAGCCTTGCCGCGCTGGCGCTGGTTGCGCTCGGGGCCGGACTGTCCGGCTGCGCCGGGATCAGCGACACCATTTCTCCGGCCTTCGCCGACCCCGCCAAGTACGATCTCTACGATTGCAAGCAGCTCGAGACCGAGCGCAAGGGCCTTGCCACCCGCACCGCGGAAGTGCAGGGACTGATGAGGAAGGCCGAAACCGGCGTCGCCGGACCCGTGGTGGCGGAGATGGCCTACCGCAACGACTACATTGCGTTGCGCGGCCAGTCGAAGCTGGCCGAAGAAGCCTGGCAGAAGAACAGATGCCAGGAATCGAAACCGGAAGCCCGGCCGGCGCCGGTCCCGCCATCGATCGCGCCGGCGCCCGTTGCCAAGGACCGTTCGAAGAGCAGCCGGGCGGCAAATTAAGCTGCGGTAGCCCGGATGAGCGGAGCGATATCCGGGGCGGTGGTGGCGTGGTCCCGGATCTCGCGGAGCCTGTCATCGGGCGCGCATTCGCGCGACCCGTTGGCTCATCCGGGCTACGAGGATTCCAGCCTACACCCGCCAGTCGTAGATCCAGTCCTGCCGCGCCAGCATCCGCTGTGGGCCCATCGCCTTGATGGCGAGGTCGCGCGCCAGCGCTAGCGGTCCTGTGAGATGATAGATCCGTCCCTGTTGCCGCGCGGCGCGCTGCACCCGCAGCACGCGGCCGCGCCGCATCCGGCCATAGCGCTTCAGGGTTGCCGGGATGCCCGCGATATTGTCGCCCGGGCTTTCGCTCAAGCATTTGGCGAGCACGGCGGCGTCCTCGATCGCCATTCCAGCGCCTTGCGCGGCAAACGGCAGCATCGCATGCGCGGCATCGCCGAGCAGCGCGATCGCGCCATCAGTCCATTCGCCAATGCCGGGCAGCGTGAACAGCGCCCATCGCCGCCAGCCGTCGACGGCGCCGATCAGCATCCGCGCGGTGGCGGGCCAGCGCTGTGAGGCGAACGCGTTCTTGAGTTCGTTGGCATCGCCAGGTGTGCTCCAGCCGGGCCTGTTCCAGGTCCCCGGCACGATCGCCACCACGTTGATCTGCCGCGCCGCCGAGATCGGGTAGGCGACCAGATGCGCGTCCGGACCCATCCAGAGCTGCACTCGCGGCGCAGTATACTCGCGCGGCAGCGTCGTGGCATCGAGGGTTCCGCGCCAGGCGATCAGGCCGGAAAATTGCGGCTGCACCTCTGGGAATAAATGGTTCCGCACCGCGGACCAGATGCCGTCGGCGCCGATCAGCGCTACCGCCAGTTCCTGTTGCCGCGCATCGCCGCGGCGCTGGACCACGGTCAGCCCCTTGGCGTGCGAGGTCGCGTCCTCGAACTGGCAGCCGAGCCGCAGGTCGATGTCCGGATGGTCGTTGACCTGGGCCGCCAGGGCGCCCTGCAGATCGGCGCGATGCATTACCCAATAGGGCGCGCCGGCGCGCAAGCTGGCCGCTTCGCCGAGCGGCAGGCGGGCGATCTCGCCGCCGGCGCGCGCGCTCATGATGTTGATGGCTTCGGGCGTCACGGCACGCGGCGAGAGCCGCGGCCGCAGGCCGAGATCGACCAGGATCCGGCTGGCGTTGGGCGAAAGCTGCAGGCCGGCGCCGGCTTGCTCCAACCGTTCGGCCTTTTCCAGAACGATGACGCGAAAGCCTTTCGCGGCGAGCGAAAGCGCTGCCGTCAGTCCCCCGATCCCGGCACCAGCAACGATGATGGTGCGTGCGGCAGCCACCGAAAGGTCAGGCGACCTTGTCCTTCAGGACGCATTCCGGCGGGCGGGCCTCGCCCGCGGCGAGGTCGGAGGCAAAGCGGTACAGCGTCGAGCAATAGGGGCAGATGATCTCGTTGTCGTTGCCGAGGTCGAGAAAGACGTGCGGATGGTCGAACGGCGGGTTGGCGCCCACGCACATGAATTCCTGCGAGCCGATCTCGATTACCGAGACTCCGGCGTCGTTATGGAAATGCGGGACGACATGGTCGGACATCAGTTTCACCTTGGATAGCAACGATGGGCGCACGCAATCAACGCGACGCGGCAGCTTCGAAATGCCGCGCACCATAGTGGGGGGTGCCAATGATTCCTAGAGCAGATTCGGGAGGTCCCCACCGCTCATTTGCTCATGCAAATTCGACACAATATTGTCGTCGGAGAAAAGCCCTTCTTTCGTCGGGGCAGTTGTGTCTTAAAAACGGCACACCATCTTGTGAAAGACAAAACATTAGGCTTTTTTGGATGAGGCGGTTGCGGCTCGGATCAGCGCTGGCAGGGGCGTTAGGGTGCATGGCGCTCAGCGTGGCGGTGTGCGCGGCGCTGTGGCCGCACGCCCGCGAGGCCGGTGCCATTCTAGCGGCGCAGGACGACCCCGCGGCGCTGTCCGATATCCACATCAGTTCCGCCCTGCGGAGCAATCAGGGACTGGTCGCCGACCATATCGAGGCGGCGCTCGCGGCAGGTGATTCCGATCTTGCCAACAGCTTCGTCGAGCTCGCCCGCGACAAGGGCATTGCCGTCAGCGACGAACTGTCGAAGCGCGTCAGCGATGCTGTTACTGACGCGGGTTCGGCGTCGCATTTTGCCAAACGCTTTGCCACGGGTCTGGTGACCGGTAACGCCGACGACGTTGCAAGCCTCTCGGGCACCGTCGCCGGCGATCTCTTCGTGTACGGCGATATCAGGGACGTCGTGCGCGAGGGCAAACACCTCGCGACGGGCGATGATGTGGACCGGCTGGTGCTGGGCCTGGCGACGGTCGGGCTCGCGGTGACCGCTGCGACCTATGTGTCTGCCGGTGGCGTTGGCCCGGTGCGTGCCGGTCTCAGTATGGTGAAGGGAGCCCGCAAGGTCGGACGGCTGGGCGAGGGGCTGACACAATGGGCCGGACGCTCGGCGCGCGACGTCGTCGATGCACCGATGTTGCAGCAGGCGGTCGCAAAGGGCTCGGTGCTGCGGCCGGGCGAGACCATCAGCGCGATCAAGGCGGCGTTCCGCGCCGAGAAGGCCGGCGCGCTGGTGCGGCTGGCGAAAGACGTCGGACGCGTCGGCGAAAAGGCCGGCACGCGCGGGGCGCTCGATACGCTGCGCATCGCGCAAGGGCCGAAGGACGTCGCGCGCGCCGCGCGGCTTGCCGAATCCAAGGGCGGCCAGACCCGCGCGATTCTGAAGGTGCTCGGCCGCGGCGCGCTGCTGCTCGCTGCCGGGACGTTCAATCTGACGATGTGGGTGTTCGGTGCGCTCTTGGCGCTGTTCGGTTTTCTGTCGTCGATCAAGGCGACCACCGAACGAGCCACCGAAGCGTGGCTGCGCCGCAAGAAGGCGCGGCGGTTGAGAAAGCAGGCGGCAGCCTTGCCGTCCGGCCCGGCTCTGGCGGGCGCTGTCGCGCAGGGCTAGACTTGCAGTCATTGCAAGGTCGCCCATTCCGATCCCCAAAAAATGGAACTGATGATGCCGAGTTTTCACAACGGCGCTGTCGAAATTGCCTATCTCGACGAAGGCGAGGGTGATCCGATCGTTCTCGTGCACGGCTTCGCCTCCAGCAAGAACGTCAACTGGGTCTATCCGACCTGGGTTTCCGACTTAAGGAAAGACGGCCGCCGCGTGATCGCGCTCGACAACCGCGGCCACGGCGATTCCGAAAAGCTTTACGATTCCGCTGATTACGAAATTGCGATCATGGCAGGTGACGTCATCGCGCTGCTGGATCATCTTCGAATCGAGCGCGCCGACATCATGGGCTATTCGCTGGGATCGCGCATGACGGCGATATTGGCGCGCGAGCAGCCGCAGCGGCTGCGCTCGGCGATCCTCGGCGGCATCGGGATCGGGTTGATCGCGGGCGGCGGCCCCGGCGAGAACGTGGCCACAGCGCTGGAAGCGCCGTCGCTGGAGGACGTCACCGACCCGGTCGGACGGACGTTTCGCGCCTTTGCCGATCAGACCCGCTCCGACCGCCGCGCGCTTGCCGCCTGCCTGCGCGGTTCGCGGCGGCTGATGACATCGGAAGAAGCCGCCGGGATCGGCGTGCCGGTCCTGATCGCGGTCGGCACCAAGGACGAGATCGCTGGCTCAGCCGCGGCGCTCGGGAAAATCATTCCGGGTGCCGAGGTGCTCGACATTCCGAACCGTGATCACATGCGCGCGGTCGGCGACAAGGTCTACAAGAATGGTGTCACCGACTTCCTGTCGCGCCGGCAATGAGCGATCACGAGGTCAGCAACATCAATGGGATGGCGATGGCGATGGCGGCTGAGCGCTGATGTGGTTGCCCCCCATTTTCGGCTGGCATGCCGGGAACGGCCGGGCAGCCGAAATTCACCGATAGTCGGAGGCTACCCGACTTGATTTCCGCAAAATCCAGACCACCTTGAATTGACCCCGAATGGCGTTTGGCAGCGGTTTACTTTGCCGAAGCCTGCCCGGGACAGCCGTCCGCCCGCCGTGCTATCATATCGGCCAACCAAGCGAATTTGCGAGAGCCACCATGGCAGTAGTGCATCAGGTCAATCCGCAGGGTTCGAAGCTCGCCGCACTCGATCCGATCTGGGACCGCGTCCGGGGCGAGGCGGAGGACATCGTGCGCCGCGAGCCCGAGCTCGCGTCCTTCATCTATTCGACCGTGCTGCATCACGAGCGCCTCGAAGAATCGGTGGTGCATCGTCTCGCCGAGCGGCTCGATCATTCGGCGCTCTCGGGCGATTTGATCCGCCAGACCTATGACGAGGCGCTGCGCGACGAACCCGATCTCGGCAATGCGTTCCGCGCCGACCTGGTCGCGGTCTATGATCGCGATCCCGCAACCTCGCGCTTCATCGATCCGTTGCTCTACTTCAAGGGCTTTCACGCGCTGCAGACCCATCGCCTGGCGCACTGGCTCTATCAAAAGGGCCGCAAGGATTTCGCCTACTATCTGCAGAGCCGGTCGTCAGCGGTGTTTCAGACCGACATCAACCCCGCCGCCAAAATCGGCCGCGGCATTTTCCTCGATCACGCGACCGGCTTCGTCTGCGGCGAGACCGCCGTGATCGACGACGACGTTTCGATCCTGCACGGCGTCACGCTGGGCGGCACCGGCAAGGAGAACGAGGATCGTCATCCGAAGATCAGGCGCGGCGTGTTGATCGGGGCGGGCGCAAAGATTCTCGGCAATATCGAGATCGGCCATTGCGCGCGCATCGCCGCGGGCTCTGTGGTGGTCAAGCCGGTGCCACACAACGTCACGGTGGCCGGCGTTCCCGCCAAGATCGTCGGCGAAGCCGGCTGTGCGGAGCCTTCGCGCACCATGGATCAGATGCTCGGAGCCATCGGGCTTTGATTTTCCACACTTTCTGGCAGCCGTATTTGTGAAGTTACGGCTGGCGGTCTGCGCCGTCTCGTCCTAAAACCTCCCCGGAAATTTAGAAAATCCGATTGGAGACCGCCGTGGACGTTCAGGAAGTCAGGAAGCTCGACGCCTATCTCAAGCGCGTATTCGGCAATCCCAAGATCCGTGTCGTGCCGCGGCCGAAAAAGGACGACTCCGCCGAAGTCTATATCGGCGAGGAGTTCATCGGCGTGCTGTTCGTCGATGACGAAGACGACGATCGCTCGTTCCAGTTTCAGATGGCGATCCTCGAGGAAGATCTGGCCGACGTCGGCTGAGGCGCGCAGCCCGACCGCAACGCCGTAGGGTGGGCAAAGCGCAGCGTGCCCACCATTTCGAAGCGCGATCGGTGATAGATGGTGGGCACGTCGCTAACGCTCCTTTGCCCACCCTACGAGTCCGTCGCTAGCCCTTCGGCCCGCGCATCTGCGCCGTCAGGCGATCCATCGCATTCGCAACGTCGCGCCATTGCGACAGCCAGCTCCGCGGAAAGCGAAACGTCAGGTCGGCGCCGTCGACGCGGCGCTCGCTCAGGCACATGCCGGGCGTCTGACCGTCGCGCGAGCAGCGTGCGTTGAGGCCCGGCGTCGTTGCGGAGAACAGGTCTTCATTAGCGTAGGGCGAGCCGTCGCGAAACATACGCATCGTCAATCCGTCTTCCACCAGCGTTGCGGCCTGCGCGAGATAGCGCGGATAGATCGTGCGGACCCGCGCGTCGGGCGCCAGCGTGTCGTGGTGGGCCGATATCGACAGGAAGATCCGGTCGATCGGCTGTACCTTCTCCTCGATCGTATCGGCGCTGACGTGCTTCGGCGCATCCGGCGGTTCCAGCGACGGGAAGACGAAACTCAGATCGACCCGCTCCTGCGGGCCGGAGTGGCGCTGGATCTTGCGGCGGATCGCCGCCGTCGGCACGTTGAAGAGCGTGGCGCCGACGCTGACCGGTAACCGATCGGGGGCGCCGGCAGGCCGTGCCACCCAGGTCGGCCACAGCAAATAGGCAACCAGCGCAACGGCGCACGCGGTGATGGTTACCGCGATCATGATCAGGATCATGTGCGAGCGCGGGTCCCTGCGGGTGTCGCGGGCGAGGTGCTGGGCCGTCGAAAGCAGGGTCATGAACGAAGCATCAGTGGAGGAGGGAACCAAGCGAATCATCTTCGCGAATATGCCATGAGGAGCGTAATTTCCTCATGATTTCGCGGGGTTTCCGGCCGCGCCAGCCATGCGCAAACGAGGTCCCGGCGGGGCGTTGTTAACCTTTCCTTAAGGATGCTGTGGCGGCCGCCGTCCAATTTTGCGAAAGCAGGGCGCGGTTTTTCGGTCAAGGGGAAGTTGTCATGTCGCCCGATGCGTTGAATTCCCTGTTCGCCCTTTGCATCGGCTTTGCATTCGCGGGCGCGCTTGCCAGCGGCTATCAGGCGGTGGCGGCGCGGCCCGCCGGGTTCGGGTTGCTTGGCGAAGGCGTGGCGCCGAAGACGTTTGCGGCCGTGCCGTTTCTGGTTTTCGCCGCCCCCTTCATCATCATGCGCAACACGCTGCGCGGCGTGCAGATCGAGCGCCGCCGCTTCGAATTCGTGATGATGGCGACCGTGCTATCAGGCTTCTGGAGCTTGATGTCCGGCACGTTTTTCCTGATGACGCTGCGTGCCACCGGCGTGCTGGCCTGAGGCTTTCGGCCTGCTCGCTTGATCCCGCGCCAGCGGCCGTGCCAAGGTCTCCGCTAGAGCCTTTTTCCGTTCTGATTGAATCAGAACGGAGCTCTAGCCTTTTGTTTTGACGTGTTTTCTTCACGCGAACCGGGATCCACTTCGCTTGAAAACGCTCCGACGGAGACCTTTTTGCTATGGCGATCTACGAACTCGACGGACAGGGGCCGGAACTCCCCGGAGACGGAAACTATTTCATCGCAGATACCGCTGTCGTGATCGGCAAGGTGCGCCTTCTGAATTCGGCCAGCGTGTGGTTCGGCGCGGTGCTGCGCGGCGACAATGAATGGATCGAGATCGGCGAAGGCTCCAACGTGCAGGACAATTCCACCTGCCACACCGACCCGGGCTTTCCGCTCACGATCGGCAGCAACTGCACCGTCGGCCACAACGTTATCCTGCACGGTTGCACCCTTGAAGACGACGCGCTCGTCGGAATGGGCTCGATCGTCATGAATGGCGCGCGAATACGCCGCGGTAGCGTCGTCGGCGCAGGCTCGATCATTACCGAAGGCAAGGAGTATCCCGAATATTCCCTGATCATCGGCTCGCCTGCGCGCGTGATCCGGACGTTGACGCCGGAGCAGTCGACGGCGATGGGGCGTGCCGCGAAGTCCTACGTACGGAACGGGCCACGATTCAAAAATGGACTGAAGAAGATCGGCTGAAGCCGGAAGCCTGCTTTCCGCCTCAGCTGCCTTCGCTCTCGTTCGCCTCGCTGGCGCCGGCGACCTTTTCATGGCCGGCGGCCCAGAGCGCATGTTGCTCGCTGCCATCGCGATACGGATTGGCTTCCGCCGGAATGTTCTGGCGTGCGGCGCGCTGGCCTTGCTCGAAAGGGTCGGGGTCTGGGTCGGAATTCATGATGGCGTCTTTCCGGTTCTCGATCTTGCCTTCTTCGGCGTCGCACCCTTCGAAAGCCCCGCACTTTTCCGCAGCGCGTCCTTGAGGTCGATGGGAATGCCGTGCTTCTTGAGCAGGTCCGCAAAGGCTTCGTCGGCCAATTCCTGAAACGTCCCCATTCGATCGCGTGCAAGCTGGTTGAGCTTGTCGAGCGTGTCGTCGTCGAAGGCGATCAATTTGCGCAAGCGTGACCACTCCGAACCGTCGAGCGGATGTAAATGAATGATCGGGAGGCGGAATCGTTCCGGCAGGAACAAGGGCCGGGGGCCGTCGTTGCTCCGAAAAGGAGATTTCCGATGAAACTGGTATCTGCAGCCGCCGCGTTTGCGGCAATCACAATCCTGATATCCCCGGTCGCTTCGTTTGCTCAGAGCGCAGGCGGATCCGCGGGCGGATCATCTGCCGGCAGTAGCAGCGGTAGCGCCGCTGGCTCGCCGAGCGCGGGCTCTGCCGGTGCGGGCTCGCAAGGCATCAGCGGCGTGCCCCCGGGGCCCGCGGCCCCCGGCGGATTGAACAATGCCGGCGAGGACCCAAGTGGCGCGGCGAACTCGGTAAGGCGTGCGTCGCCGCCCGCGCCAGGCACGAACACCGCGGGTACGGCGCAGTCGTCGGGCGGCGGCGTCAACACTGGCAGCGGCGTAACGACCGGTTCAGCGAGATCGCAGACGAGCGGCGACATCGAGGTCAACAAGGAGAACAAGGAGGTCGATCGTAAGATCAAGAGCATCTGCCGCGGCTGCTGATATCTTCCTCCCGCGCGATGTCCGGTCGCGCAGATGTGAGCAAAATTGCCCCGCCACCTTCGTGAAGTCGTCCTAGAGTTGCTCCGGGATCTCTGAGGATCCGACGCCGAAAGCGTCGAGCGTTCGAAACGCAAGATCATGGAGGTTAGGTGATGTTACGCAAAATGATGATCGCCTTGTTCGCATGCGCATCGGTCGCCATGCTGGCGCCGGACGTAGCTTCGGCTCGTAGTGGTTTTGGCGGCGGCGGTTTCCGCGGCGGCGGCGGGATTGGAATGGGTGGCGGCGGCTTCCGCGGCGGGGGGATTGGAATCGGCGGCGGCGGCTTCCGCGGCGGCGGAATTGGAATGGGCGGTGGCGGCTTCCGGGCCGCCGCGATCGGCGGTGGCGGTTTCCGTGCAGCCGCGATCGGGGGCGGTGGTTTCCGTCCGGCCGCGATCGGGGGCGGTGGTTTCCGTGTGGCCGCTTTGCCGGCTGCCGGATTTCGGGGCGGCACCCTTGCCGTCAACCGTTTCCATGGCGGCTTCCACCGCGGTTTCCGGCATCACCGGAGATTTCCGTTTGCCGTGACGGCAATCGGACTAGGCTTGGGCTATGGCTACTACAACGACTATTATGATTACGGCTATCCGTATTACGGAGACTATGCGGATGCCTATTACTACGGCGATGGCGGCTGCTACATCGTTCGGCGGAGTGTGCTTACACCGTATGGCTGGCGCATCCGGCCCGTGCAGGTCTGCAGCTGAACCGGTGCAGACCGGACGAATAGCGCGGCCCCGGTGTTATTACACCGAGGCCGTCATTGATATTGTTCGCTGATAGGACGTTTGCACCGCATGGGGGATGTTGAACATGCTCACAGCGCCCGCATTGACGTTGATGTTTCTGCTTGTCGTGATTGGTCTCGGTACGGCGTTCGTCTGGATGTTCTGGGAGATCGAGCAGACGATGGCCCGGCTGCGTCGGATGTCGAGGCCACATCGCAACGGCGATCACCTCGGATAGCCCGCCCGCACCGGCGCGCAGTCACGTGCCGCGCACAGCCAGCGGCTGCCGTCACTTCCATTGTCTGCAATTTTCCGAAAAATTGCGCTTGTTCTTTGATGCATCCTTAGATGGTTGCTGCGATGTTGAGTTCCGTGCATGGAACCGTGCATGTCCAACAAGAAATTGTGGAGACGCGAAGCTTTGAAGTACGGCCGGTTCTAAGCGGATGGTGGTTCGATGATCGTCTCATCCACGTCGTGTCTTTCGCCGGCCATCAAATCGTGCACCAGAGAGTTTCGAGCTTCCGTCAGCTTGATCGCGCTGTTGTGGGGCTTGGGCTGCGCACAGCCCGCGATTGCACAATCGCTGCCGACCGGCGGAACGGTAGCGAGCGGGAATGTTGCGATCGGCTCGACGTCGCCGACCAGCCTCACAATCAGCCAATCGAGCCGCACCGGGATCGTCAACTGGTCGAGCTTTTCAATCGGGCAAGGCAATCAGGTTCAGTTCAATAACGGCAGCGGCGCGACGCTCAACCGCGTGACCGGCAACGTGCCGTCGTCGATCAACGGCGTCCTGTCGGCGACCGGCTCGGTCTACCTCGTCAATCCGTCGGGAGTGGTCGTCGGGCCGAGCGGGGAGATCAAGACCGGCGGCAGCTTCGTGGCCTCGACTCTCGATGTGAAGGATGCGGAGTTCCGCGTCGGAGGATCGCTGACCTTCAGCGGCAACAGCAACGCCTCGGTTGTCAATCTCGGCAAAATCGGCGCGTCCAAAGGCGACGTCGTGCTGATCGCGCGGCAGGTTCGCAACGATGGTTCGCTGACGGCGCGCAACGGCACCGCCGCGATGGCGTCCGGCAGCGAGGTGGTGCTGAGCGACGGCTCCCTCGGCAACGGCAAGGTGCTGGTGCGGCGTCCGGCGCAGGATGGCGAGGTCCGCAACAGCGGCGCGATCCGCGCCGCGGAAGTAGAATTGCGCGCCAATGGCGGCAACGTCTATGCGCTCGCCGGCAATACCGGGCAGGCCATCACCGCAACAGGTGTCGCCAGCAAGGGCGGACGAATTTTTCTCACGGCCGAGGGCGGTTCGGTCAACGTGACGCAGAAGGTCGTGGCGCGGCGCGTGCAAGCAAACGTGGCGCGCACGGCGATTACCAGCCCGCGCGGCGCGTTCAGCGGCGGAGACGTCGTTGTCAGCGGCGACAAGGTCGTGGTCGGCGGAACGATCGAGGCAAAGGGCAACGGCGGTGCCGGCGGCACCGTCGTGGTGACGGGCACGGACATCACCTTAACGTCGGGCGCCGTGATCGACGCCAGCGGGACGTCGGGCGGCACCGTGCTGATCGGCGGCGACCGCGCCGGCGGAGCCGATGCTTCGTTGAAGTTCTTGCGGCAGACCATCGCCAATGCGCAGAATACGGCGATCGAGGCAGGCGCGACGATAACGGCCGACGGCACGTCCGGCGCCGGCGGCAATGTGGTGGTGTGGTCGGACGGCACGACGTCGTTTGCCGGCGCCATCAGCACCCAGGGTCTGCGCGGCGGCTTCATCGAGACCTCGGGGCATGTGTTCAACTTCACCGGCGGCAGCGTCAATGCCGGCTACGGCGGTAGCTGGCTGCTCGATCCCGTGGATCTGACGATCGATGCGACGCTCGCCGGCACCATCGCGACTGCGCTGAACGGGGGCAGCAACGTCACCCAGCTGACGAGCGCGACCGGCAGCGGCGGCAACGGCGACATCACGGTGGCAAGCGGCATCAGCTGGTCGACCAGTGCAACGCTGACGCTCAGCGCCTATCGCAACATCGCGGTCAACGCCAACATCACGAGCACCGGCGGCGGCGGTGTCGTGCTGCGTGCGGACAATGCGGGTACAGGCACCGGCACCGTGACTTTCGGCGGCGGCCAGGTATCGACGGCCGGAACGGTCTCGATCTTCTACAATCCGACCGGCAGCAACTCGACCGTCAACGCCACCAAATACACGGCACCGACGCAGACCAACTTCGCTAGCAACGTCACCGGCGGCGCCACGCTCAAGACCACCATGCTGGTCAACACGGTCTATGACCTGCAGAATATAAACAACAACAAGGCCGGAACCTATGCGCTCGGCCGCGACATCGATGCCGGCATCACGTCCACCTGGAACGGCGGGGCCGGGTTCCAGCAGATCGGGGCCAGCAATACCTTCACCGGAAACTTGGACGGCCAGGGCCACACGATCTCGGGCCTCTTCATCAATCGTCCGTCAGACCAAAACGTCGGGCTGGTCGGCTATCTCGCCGCCGGCGCCACGGTAAGCAACGTTGGCGTCATCGGCGCGACCGTCACCGGCCATACCACTGTCGGCGCGATCGTCGGCGCCAACTACGGGGCGGTCAGCAATGTCTACTCGAGCGGATCGGTCACCGCGATCAGTGCCGGCGCCGGCGGTCTCGTCGGCTATAACTTTCAGACCCTGTCGAACGGCTATTCGAACAGCGCCGTGAGCGGAACGCTCTACGTCGGCGGCGCCGTCGGGCTGAACAATATCGCTGCTGGCCCTACCGCCGGCTCGATATCCCAGGTCTATGCGACGGGCGCCGTTACCGGCACGGGCGGCAGCCCGAGCTATGTCGGCGGGCTGGTCGGCTTCAACGGCAACTCAGTCACGGCGTCCTACTGGGACACCTACACGAGCGGGCAGACGTCCGGCATCGGCGGCAGCGGTCCGGGCAGCGTGACGGCCGTAACCAGCGATCCTGCACAGTCCGCCGCAGCCAATTACGCCTTCAAGCAGAGCGCCTATGGCAACTTCAGCTTTCCGGGGACGGGCTCGACCGGCTGGTTCATGATTAACGGCCAGACCCGGCCGTTCGGCCGCTGGGAATACCAGACAACCATCACCAACGCGCACCAGCTTCAGTTGATGGCGATGAATCTCGGCGCGAGCTACACGCTGGCGGGCAATATCGACCTCGGCTCCAGCCTGGCGGCCGTCGGCGGCAAATATCCCGGCATGTGGTCATCGGCGGGCTTCTCGCCGATCGGCAGCACCGCCACGAAATTCACCGGAGCGTTCAACGGCCAAGGGTACACCATCGCGAACCTGACCATCAATCGGCCGACCACCGATGATGTCGGACTGTTTGGGTATGTCGGCGCGGGCGTAACGGTGCGGGACGCGGGTCTGCCGGGCGCCGCAGTGACCGGCAGGAACAATGTCGGCGCGCTGGCGGGCATCAACGCCGGGACCATCACGCGGTCCTATGCGACTGGTGTGGTGAACGGCACCGGCGGATATATCGGCGGGCTGGTCGGGTACAACTTTGGTACGGGCAGCAACGTCACGCAATCCTATGCCAGCGTGACGGTCGGCAGCCCCAACTTTTATGTCGGCGGGCTTGTCGGCTACAGTGAAGGCGCGATCGCGCAGGCCTACGCCGTCGGCGCGGTCAGCGGCCAGTACGCCGGAGGTCTTGCCGGCAACAATAGCGGCACCATCACCCAGGCCTACGCGGCCGGGGCGGTGAGCGGCTCTAACCTCGGCGGGCTGGTCGGCAATAACGGTGGCACGATCACCCAATCCTATTTTGACACGGTGACGACAGGCCAGATTGCCGCCATCGGAAACGGAACCATCAACGGCGGGATCGGCCTGACGACCAGCCAGATGCAGAATCCTGCCAACTACGCGACCACGTACGCCGGCTGGGACTTCGCCAACGTGTGGTCGGCGCCGAGCGCCGGCTATTATCCGCAGCTCTATGGCGTCAACTATGTCCTGCGCGTCGATCCCGCCAATGCGTTGCGGACCTACGGCGATGCCAACCCGGCTTTCACCTATTCATACTACGGCCTGCACACGGGCGACACCTCAGCCATTCTCGGCGGCCTCTCGCTGTCGACGGCGGCAACGACGGCGTCCAATGTCGGCAGCTATGCGATCACAGCGGGCGGCACCGTCATCAGCACCACCGGGCAGGCCTATCGCCTGATCCAAACGCCTGCCGCGCTGACGGTGACGCCGCGCGCGATCACGGTCACGGCCGACGCCAAGAGCCGGGCCTATGGCGATGCCAATCCGGCGCTGACCTGGCAGGTCGGCGGCGCGGGTCTGGTCAATGGCGATACGCTGTCGGGCGCGCTGGCGACATCGGCGACGACAGCCAGCAATGTCGGCACCTACGGCATCACGCTGGCAGCCTCGTCCAACTACACGGTGTCTTCGTTTACTGGCGCCAATCTCACGGTCACGCCGCGAGCGATCACGGTGGCGGCCGATGCGAAGAGCCGCGCCTATGGCGATGCCAACCCGGCGCTGACCTGGCAGGTCGGCGGCGCGGGCCTGGTCAATGGAGACACGCTGTCGGGTGCGCTGGCGACGTCGGCGACGACAGCCAGCAACATCGGCGTCTACGGGATCACGCAAGGCACGCTGGCGGCCTCGACCAACTACACGATGTCTTCATTCACAGGCGCCAATCTCACCGTCACGCCACGCGCCATCACCGTGACGGCTGATGCCAAGAGCCGTGCTTATGGCGATGCCAATCTGGCGCTGACCTGGCAGGTCTCGGGCTCCGGCCTGGTCAACGGCGACAGCCTCTCCGGCGCGCTCGCCACCGCCGCCACCGTGACGAGCAACGTCGGCACCTACGGCATCAGCCAGGGCACGCTGGCAGCGTCGTCCAACTATGCGCTGAGCTATACCGGCAACAATCTCACCGTCACGCCACGCGCCATCAACGTGACGGCCGACGCCAAGAGCCGCGCCTATGGCGATGCCAATCCGGCTCTGACGTATCAGGTCAGCGGTGCGGGCCTTGCCAATGGCGACACATTGTCGGGCGTGCTGGCGACATCAGCGACCACGGCAAGCAATGTCGGCGTTTACGGAATCACGCAAGGAACGCTGGCAGCCTCGACCAACTACGCGCTGAACTATACCAGCGCCAACCTGACCGTCGGCCAGCGCGCGATCACCGTGACGGCCGACGCCAAGAGCCGTGCCTATGGCGATGCCAATCCAGCGTTGACCTATCAGGTAGGCGGCGCGGGTCTGGTCAACGGCGATACGCTGTCGGGCGCGCTGGCGACATCGGCGACGACAGCCAGCAACGTCGGCACCTACGGGATCGGGCAGGGCACGCTCACGGCCTCCGGCAACTATGCTTTGAACTATACGAGCGCCAACCTGACCGTCGGCCAGCGCGCGGTCACCGTGACGGCGGATGCCAAGAGCCGCGCCTATGGCGATGCCAATCCGGCGTTGACCTATCAGGTCGGCGGCTCGGGCCTCGTCAACGGCGACAGCCTGTCAGGTGCGCTGGCGACGTCAGCGACGACAGCCAGCAATGTCGGCGTCTATGGCATCACGCAAGGCACGCTCGCGGTCTCGGGCAACTACGCGCTGAACTACACGAGCGCCAACCTGACCGTCGGCCAGCGCGCGATCACGGTGACGGCCGATGCCAAGGGCCGCGCCTACGGTGATGTCAATCCAGCGCTGACCTATCAGGTCGGCGGTTCGGGCCTCGTCAATGGCGACACGCTGTCGGGAGCGCTGGCGACGTCAGCGACGACAGCCAGTAATGTCGGCGTCTACGGCATCGGACAGGGCACGCTGACGGCCTCGGGTAACTACGCGCTGAACTATACCGGCGCCAACCTCACCGTCAGCCAGCGCGCGATCACGGTGACAGCCGATGCGAAGAGCCGGGCTTATGGCGATGTCAATCCTGCACTGACCTATCAGGTTGGCGGTTCTGGCTTGGTCAACGGCGACAGTCTGTCGGGAGCGCTGGCGACGTCGGCGACCGCGGCCAGCAATGTCGGCACCTATGGAATCGGGCAGGGCACGCTCGCGGCCTCGGGCAACTATGCGCTGAATTATGCGAGTGCTGATCTGACCGTCACCCAGCGGGCGATCACCGTCACGGCCGACGCGAAGAGCCGCGCCTATGGCGACACAAACCCAGCGCTGACCTATCAGGTCAGCGGCTCGGGTCTGGTCAATGGCGATACGTTGTCAGGTGCGCTGGCGACATCGGCGACCGCGGCCAGCAATGTCGGCACCTACGTGATCGGACAGGGGACGCTGGTGGCCTCGGGCAACTACGCTCTGAACTACACTGGCGACAACCTCACCGTCACCCAGCGAGCGATCACGGTGACGGCCGACGCGAAGAGCCGCGCCTATGGCGATGCCAATCCTGCGTTGACCTATCAGGTCGGTGGTTCGGGCTTGGTCAATGGCGACAGCCTGTCAGGCGCGCTTGCGACGTCGGCGACAATTTCGAGCAATGTCGGTACCTACGGGATCGGGCAGGGAACGCTGGCGGCCTCGGGCAACTACGCGCTAAACTACACGAGCAACAATCTGACCATCACCCAGCGGGCGCTCACGGTGACGGCCGACGCCAAGAGCCGAGCCTACGGTGATGTCAATCCGGCGCTGACCTATCAGGTCGGCGGCTCTGGCCTGATCAACGGCGACACGCTGTCGGGCGCGCTCGCGACATCGGCGACGACGGCCAGCAACGTTGGCATCTACGGCATCACGCAAGGCAGCCTTGCGGCTTCGGGCAACTACGCGCTGAACTACGCGAGCGACAACCTGACCGTCACCCAGCGCGCGCTCACCGTAACGGCGGACGCCAAGAGCCGTGCCTATGGCGACACAAACCCTGCGCTGACCTATCAGGTCGGCGGTTCGGGGCTGGTCAACGGCGACACGCTATCGGGTGCACTGGCGACATCTGCGACAATTTCGAGCAATGTCGGCACCTACGGCATCACGCAGGGTAACTTGGCGGCTTCGGGCAACTACGCGCTGAATTATTCGAGCAACAATTTGACCATCACCCAGCGGGCGCTCACGGTGACGGCCGACGCCAAGAGCCGCGCCTATGGCGAGGTCAATCCGGCGCTGACCTATCAGGTCGGCGGCTCTGGCCTGGTCAACGGCGACACGCTGTCAGGCGCGCTCGCGACATCGGCGACGACGGCCAGCAACGTTGGCATCTACGGCATCACGCAAGGCAGCCTCGCGGCTTCGGGCAACTACGCGCTGAACTACGCGAGCGACAACCTGACCGTCACCCAGCGCGCGCTCACGGTGACGGCGGACGCCAAGAGCCGTGCCTATGGCGATGCCAATCCGGCGCTGACTTATCAGGTCGGTGGTTCGGGACTCGTCAATGGCGACACGCTGTCGGGTGCGCTGGCGACTTCGGCGACGACAGCCAGCAATGTGGGCGTCTACGGCATCGGGCAGGGCACGCTGACGGCCTCCGGCAACTACGCGCTGAATTATACGAGCAACAACCTGACCGTCGGCCAGCGCGCGATCACCGTGACGGCCGATGCGAAGAGCCGTGCCTATGGCGATGCCAATCCTGCGTTGACCTATCAGGTCGGCGGCTCGGGTCTGGTCAATGGCGATACGTTGTCGGGAGCGCTGGCGACGTCAGCGACGACAGCCAGTAATGTCGGCGTCTACGGCATCACGCAAGGCACGCTCACGGCCTCGGGTAACTACGCGTTGAATTATACGAGCGCTAACCTGACCGTCGGCCAGCGCGCGATCACGGTGACCGCCGATGCCAAGAGCCGCGCCTATGGCGACACAAACCCGGCGCTGACCTGGCAGGTTGGCGGCTCGGGGCTGGTCAATGGCGATACGCTATCCGGTGCGCTGGCGACGTCGGCGACATCAGCCAGCAATATCGGCATTTACGGGATCACGCAGGGTAGCTTGGCTGCCTCGGGCAACTACGCGCTGAATTATGCGAGTGCTGATCTGACCGTCACCCAGCGGGCGATCACCGTCACGGCCGACGCGAAGAGCCGCGTCTATGGCGACGCAAACCCAGCGCTGACCTATCAGGTCAGCGGCTCGGGTCTGGTCAATGGCGATACGTTGTCAGGTGCGCTGGCGACATCGGCGACCGCGGCCAGCAATGTCGGCACCTACGTGATCGGACGGGGGACGCTGGCGGCCTCGGGCAACTACGCCCTGAACTATGCGAGCGCCAATCTCACTGTCACGCCGCGCGCGATCACTGTCACGGCGGATACCCAGAGCCGCACCTACGGAGATGGCAATCCTGCGCTGACCTATCAGGTCAGCGGCTCGGGCCTGATCAATGGCGACACCCTGTCGGGCGCGTTGGCGACGTCGGCGACAGCAGCGAGCAATGTCGGGATCTACGGCATTACGCAAGGCAGCCTCGCGGCTTCAACCAACTACGCACTCAACTATGCAAGCGCCAATCTCACGGTCACCCCACGCGCGATCACGGTGACAGCCGACGCCAAGAGCCGCGCCTATGGCGATGCCAATCCGGCGCTGACCTATCAGGTCGGCGGCTCGGGTCTGGTCAATGGCGACACACTGTCGGGCGCGCTGGCGACTTCGGCGACAACAGCCAGCAATGTCGGCGTCTACGGGATCGGGCAGGGCACGCTGGCGGCTTCGACCAACTATGCGCTGAACTATGCGAGCGCCAACCTGACAGTGGCGCAACGCGCAATCACCGTGACGGCCGACGCGAAGAGCCGCACCTATGGCGACACAAATCCGGCGCTGACCTATCAGATTGGCGGCTCGGGCCTGGTCAACGGCGACACATTGTCGGGCGCGTTGGTGACATCGGCAACAACAGCCAGCAATGTCGGCGTCTACGGGATCGGGCAGGGCACGCTGGCGGCCTCGACCAACTATGCGCTGAACTATGCGAGCGCCAACCTGACGGTGACGCAACGCGCAATCACCGTGACAGCCGACGCGAAGAGCCGCGCCTATGGCGACACAAATCCGGCGCTGACCTATCAGGTCGGCGGCTCGGGCCTGGTCAACGGCGACACGCTGTCGGGCGCGCTGGCGACATCGGCGACGACTTCCAGCGATGCCGGCGTCTACGGCATCACGCAGGGGACGCTGGCGGCCTCCTCGAACTACGCCTTCGCCTTTGTTGGAGCGAGCCTCACGGTTACGCCAGCAGCCGCTACGCCAGCCGCTCGCGTACCGACCGCAGAACTCGCAGCGTACGTGAGGTCGCGGGTCGCTTTGCCCGCGCCGCAGCCGCCCGAGCAGATGCGCGAGCCCGTGAGCATCGAGCAACCGTCTGCCGCAATCGTCTGCAAATCCAGGCAATGCCTTGAGCTTCCTCATCCGAACAATCGGCGGATTGGCGAACGCGCCAGATTCGTCGACACGATGATCAGTCGCGATCGGCTGCCAGCCTTTGTCGACAATTGATGTTGATTGTGTGGATGAGCGCCACACATTCGGATGTGTTGATACACGCATAAGTTGGTATGAGCGGAGTCATCTCAACCGTACACGCTGCAGTTATGTCACAGCTGGAACTCGCCTTAAACGGTTATTAATCCAGAAACCATATTGATTGACTTATTCATTGTTCGCCGTGTGCGACAGAACGTCGGGACGTGCAAACTCATGCAGACTCATACGTCGATGGTGCGAACATCCGCGCGTCATGCGACGGGAATCGGCACCTGTTGTGCGCTGATCATGGCCGGCACTGTTGCGATCGCGCCTGACGGCATCGCGCAGGCGCAAGTGGTGGAGCGCAATCTGCCGCCGGAGCCGCCGCGCCGCGCGTCGGCGATCAAGATCGATACCAACGATCTGCTCAGGAGCGACGATGCAACGCCGCTCGGCGTAAACGTTCAAGCCATCGTCCTGATTGGAGCAAACGCCGGCGCGAAACGGGTCGGCGGCGCGAAGGGTATCGATGTGAGCGAGGTCAGCGGAATCGACGCCGCCGCGCTTCGCGAGCAACTCACGCCATTCGTCGATCGGCCGCTCAGCCGCAAGCTGATCGCCGAAGTGCAGGCGGCGGTGGCCGCGGCTTACCGCGAGGCCGGGCGACCGTTCGTATCGGTCACGCTGCCGCCGCAGGAAGTATCGTCCGGCGTGCTCCAGCTCCGCGTGATCGTCTTCAAGGTCGCCGGCATCAAGGTGACGGGAGCCGCACCTGAGAGTTACCCGCGAAGCCGCATCCGCCTTGTCCCCGGGCAGGAAATCGATGCCCGCAAGCTTGAGACCGATCTCGACTGGGCCAACCGCAATTCGTTTCGGCAGGTCGAAGCGGTGTTCGGCCCCGGCAAGGATCTCGGGCTGACAGACGTCGATATCAAGGTGACGGACCGCAAGCCGTGGCAGGTATACGCCGGCTATGCCAACAGCGGCACGCTCCTGACCGACCGCAATCGCTATTATGTCGGCGCCAGCGGAGCGCCGTCCGCCGATATCGTCGCGTCCTATCAGCTCACCGGCAGCGGCAATTTCTGGGCCGACGATGGGGTGTTCAGCCGGACCGACGCCAAATATGTCAGTCAGGCAGGACGGTTGCTCACGCCGCTTGGATTGCGCACGAGTCTCGAAGTCGTGGGCGATCATGTGCTGACCAATGAGCGGCCCAACAATCTGTTCCAGATCAAGACTCAAACCAGCCAGGCATCGGCAATCGTCCGGACCGCGCTGTCCGATCTGCTGCCGCCGGCGGCCGGCGATCTGCTCGGCGGCGTCGAACTCAAGCACCAGCTTCGCACGACCATCTTCGATGATACGCCTGTCGCGGAGGGCAGCGCCGATGTTGCCCAATTGGTGGTCGGATGGAACGGGCGCTGGTCGGACAATCTGGGCACCAACACCCTCGACGTCCGTTTCAAGTCCAATCCCGGAGGCATTCTGACCGGTAACAATTCGCACGCCTGGAGCGCCTTCACCAATGGACGCGTCACCGACGTGCAGACCAATCTCGTCACCCTCGAATATGGCCGCGTGACGCCGCTGCCGAAGGGCCTGTCGCTGAAATCGGAAGTGTCCGTGCTGGCATCGTCCAAGCCGCTTCCGGACACCGAACGCATCGGGCTCGGCGGGATACAAGCCGTGCGCGGTTATGTGACCGAAGACGGTGCGGTCGACCAGGCCGTGATCCTGCGCAACTCGCTCTACGTCTCGATGCCCAACATGCCTTCGTGGATGCCGGGCACGCTGGCGCCGTTCCTGCTGGCCGACGTCGGGTGGGGGCGGGATCTGTTTTCGCGGCGCGACTCCACGCTGTCGTCGGTCGGAGCCGGATTCGACTTTGCGGCCGGGTCGAACTTCAATTCCAAGCTGCTGGCGGCCAGGGCACTGACCGACGGCCTGCATACCCCGGCCGGATCCTGGCGCGTGTCGCTGCAGGCATCGGTGAGCTATTGAGGGCTTCTGCTACACCTCACAGATTCCAGACTAGCTCAACACCCCGTACTTCCTGAACCAGGCCTGCATCTGGCCCCAGGCGTCCTCGGCCGCGTCCTTGCGGTAGCTCGGGCGATAGTCGGCGTGGAAGCCGTGCGGGGCGCCGGGATAGGTCTTGAACTCGGCAGTCTTCTTGTCCGCCGCCAGAGCCGCCTTGAAGGCTTCCACCGTCGCGACGGGAATGCCGGTGTCGGCCTCGCCATAGAGGCCGATCACGGGTGCCTTCATCTCGCCCGCGAGCTGCGTCGGGCTCTTCGGCCAGACCGGATTTGGCGGATCGACCAGCGAACCGTAGAACGCGGCGCCCGCCTTGAGCGCACCGCTGTGGGCGGCATATTCCCAGACCGTCCGCCCGCCGCGGCAGAACCCGATGATGCCGAGCCGCGAGGTATCGCCGCCTTGCGACTTGGCCCAGGCAACGGTGCCGTCGAGATCGGACAATAGTTCGGCGTCCGGCTTCGAATTCACGATCGGCATTAGCTGCGGGATTTCGGTAATCTTGGTCAGGTCGACGCCCTTGCGGAAATAGTAATCCGGCGCCACCGCGAACGCGCCGAGCTTGGCGAGGCGCCGCGTCACGTCCTTGATGTATTCGTGCAGGCCGAAAATCTCCATCGCCACCAGCACCACCGGCGGGTTGCTGACGCCGGCCGGCCGCGCGAAATAGCCGGGCATCTCGCCGTCCGCGACCTTGATCCTGGCATCACCGGTGACGAGGCTGCTGGTGTCCGTCTTGATCACGTCGGCGCGCACCGGCCCGGCCGCAAGCGTATAGCCCGCCGTCACGGCGGCCGACGCGGTCATGAAGCCGCGGCGCGAGAATGGCGCGACCTTGGTCAGCCCGATGACATCCGAGGTCAGCATGGGTTCGGCGCTCATTGGCAGGTCCTCCTTTTTTGGGAGGCGCATTCAGCTTGCAAACCGGTGCGAACGCAAATCACCTGCTTGCGAGAATGTCAGCTGGTTGGGGGAGGCGCGCAGCGCAAAGGCCCAAAAATCGGGCACAAAAGAACAAGGCCGTCGACGCAGTATACCGTCAACGACCTTGCCAGCCCCGGATATTGAAATCGGCTCACGCCATCCGGTGAATTTCACGATGCCCGGGATTCCTGCGGGGAAGTGTGAACCAGTTCACAAAGCCGGAAAAAAGTTGCGGCAAGACGTGCCGTAACGGTGGAAAATATCCCGCCGCCCGCCGCATGGGGCAGTGGCGCGATCGGACCGCCTTCTCAAGGTACCTGCAATGACGGTCGTTGTGAGGCGGCTGGACAGGCAAGGTGCTGATCAACGTGAAACTTCGGCCGGCCGCACATCAGCCCGCTGAGCGGGCCTCATCGCCAAGCTCCGTCGAGACCGATCAGCCGCGCGCCTTGGCGCGGCTGCGGTTCGCGCTCCGGTTTGAGCGGGGCTTTGCCTTGGCCGTCCGCTTACGCGGCGCGGTAGCCGCGGCGGGTTCGGCGGCTTGCGCGCTGGCAAAGGATTGCCGCAAGCCGTCGACTGCTTCGGTCAGCGTTCCGACCTGCTCGGAAAGCTTCCTAGTGTCGGCCTGCTGCGCGGCGAGCAGGCGGCGTACGGTCAGCAGCTGATCCTGCACCACCTGCAACTGATCGATCGATTCCTGCTGCGTCGCCTCCAGACCCTTGGTCTTCTCGACCAGTTGTTCGGACGCCTGCGCGGCGCGGACCTGCATCTGTCGGCTCGCGACCACGCGATCGGTCTCGGGGGCGCTGCCGGTATAGGCGCGCCACAGGGCGATAGAGCTTACGCCAAGCACAACAATGACGAGGGCCGCAGCGGCGATCGCAATCGGCTGTCCGCCAAAACGCGCGATGGGGCTGGCACTCCGGGGCTCGAGTTCGATCATGCGACTCCAAATCCGGACGTGATTCTAAAGTTCCAAAATAGCACAGGCCGGAGGGCGCTAAAACCCGGGATTTGTAGGACGAGCCTTGGATTCCCGGCAAAACCCCTCAGGATCGGGGTTTCGAGCTCAGCAACGGCTCCCCCGGAAGGGGCCTGGCTAGCGGATCTGCGCCCGGATGAACTGGCCGGCGTAGGCCAACGCGCGCCGGCCGTCTTCGAGATTTGCATTCCAGACTGGCCATGCATGGATCATGTGCGGCCAGATTTGCAGCGTCACATCGACATCGGCTGCGCCTGCGGCCTCGGCAAGCCGCGTCGCGTCCGCGAGCAATGTCTCGGCCGATCCGACCTGAATCAGGGCCGGCGGAAAGCCCGTGAGATCGGCAAACAGCGGCGAGATCAGCGGAGCGCGGCGATCGATGGATGGCGGCGCATAGGCATCCGCGAGTTCAGCGAGATAGGCTTTGTGAATCAGCGGATCGATGGCGTCCTTGGTCGCAAGCGTGCTGCCGGACATCGTGAGATCTGTCCACGGCGAAATCAGCCAGGCGCACGCAGGCAGCGGCTCTCCCGCCGCGCGCAAACGGCTGATCAGCCCAAGCGTCAGGTTGCCGCCGGCGCTGTCGCCGCCGACGGCGATATCAGTCGCTGCAATGCCTTGCCGGCGCAGAAAGCGCCATGCCGCGAGCGCGTCTTCATGGGCGGCAGGGTAAGGATGTTCAGGGGCAAGCCGATAGTCGATCGCAAGCGTCCGTGTGCGCGCCGCACGCCCCGCCTCCGTCACCAGGCGGCGGTGGCTCACAATCGAGCCGGAGCAATATCCGCCGCCGTGGAAATACAGCAGCACGCGCGAAGGCTCGCTGCCGGGCACGATCGACCACTCGCCGGCGACGCCATCACAATCGACGGCCTCGCATTGAATGTCTGGCGCCACCGGCCAGGTCGACCCGACCTCGTCGAGGCGTTCACGTCGTTCCGACCATCCGACCGGCCGTGGCTTCGAGCCCAGCAATGTGCGGATGGCGTCGATCTCGCTGTGGGCCAAGGTGCGTTCTCCCGCTGCGGCGGGCCATCATCGCATATCGGTTGGGCAGCGCAAAAGCATTGGAAGTGTACATCCCGGGTGGCGCTGGCGGCATGGATTTCTACCGGCCGCGCCGTACCCCTAAAAAAGTTGCGGCCACCCTTTGGGGGAAGGGTGGCCGCGCGCGAACCGGTCTGGGACGGGGAGGGGTGGGGATGTGACCGGGTCGCGGGTTCGTAAAATCCTTTGTTCGTTATCGATCGCGTGACGAGGCGGTAGCGACCGCAGGGCGGTTGTCACCGAGCGAGACCCACAGATTCGGATCGCTCTGCGACTGTCGCTTGACGAAGCGGTAGCCGGTCTCGGTCCAGGCCAGGACGTTCTCATTCTGATTGTCGAGAACGAATTCGCCCTTGTCGCTCTTCACGGTCAGCACCGCGTGGCCTTCGCCCTTCTTGTCGCGCACCACCGTGATCAGCAGCGCTTCGCGCGGCCATCCGGCGTCGATCAGCATCTTGCGCTTCAGAAGCACATAGTCCTCGCAGTCACCGTATCCGTCCGTCGGCAACGACCATTTCTCGATCACACCCCAATGATCCATGTCGGTGATCGGCTTGATGGTCTCGTTGACCCACTTGTTGACCCGCACCAGATCCCGCCACGCCGTCTGCGACATCACGATGTCGCGCGGCTGTGATGCGCCGCCGCGGCAATCGCCGGGATTCTCGGCGCAAAATTCGACCCAGCCGATCGGCGAACGCGCGGTCTCGCCAAGGCTGGCATAGAGAGCGTCGCCGGCTTTCGCCTGGACGCCCATTGAAGCGTTTATCCCTAACAGGACGGCGATGACCGCCAGTCCCTTCCCCTGTCCCCTGAACAACATTGCGGCCCCCGTTTCTTGTTGGGACCATGTTTCGCACAAAGGATTTGCGCCGCCGCTAAGTCAGACAAGTACATTTGACGTGAATACTAGTAAAAGCTGGAGCTAATTCGATCTATACTTGAATTGAATTCGACTAAAATTTGAAACAACTGCAATTGATTCAAATTTTATACATTAACGCGCGCGGCGCTTCGCCAGCGGCAGATAAGCGCGCGAAAGCACGCCGCGTTAACTGCGTTTTGCGGGCCTTAAGACGCGGCAAAGGCGGCATCCGTGGTGCGGATACCGCCTTTTGAGGCTGAAAAGTCAGGGATTTTTGTCGGCTGGCGCTTTACCGCGCGGTAACCGCTTCTTCGAGCGCTTCGCCGACCTGCTCGTGGACGAACTCGAGCGCGAAGCCTTCCTCGAGGTTTCGCACCACGCGGGACTGCACCTTGCCCAGCATGACCAGCGATTTCAGCGGCGGGCGGTTCTCCGCGGCGATGGCGGCACCCGACAGCGACAGGTCGATGATGCGGCAGGTCATCTTGCTGCCGTCCTCGAGCGTGAGCAGCGCGATCGGATTGCGCGGCACGATACGGTCGTGGCGGCGGTCTTCCGGCAGATTGAGGATATCGCGGTTGGCAAGCCAGGTGAGCTGGGCGGCGAGCTTGTCGCGCTTGCGCGCGGTGGCGCCGACCGTCATGGCAAAGCCGTTATCGATGATCCGGGTGATTTTGCCCTCGACCCGGCCGATATGGTCGAGATAGGCGATCACGCGGTCGCCGACATTGCCGATGCCGGGGGCCAGCAGGGCCAATCCGCCCGGCGACATGTTAATAATCTGGCAAGGAAATTCGCGGCGGTCCGGCAGCATGTAGCGGCCGAGCAGGTGGACTTTGACACGCTGAAAGCGTCGTCGCTCCTGGGCGGAGGGGACTGTGGTTGTTTTCTTTTGCGCAAACGACATCTTCGCCACCAGACAGCCGGTCCTTCGGCGTCGGGAAGACCCTAAGGCCGACAGGGTTAACGATGTGTTATCGGCGGCTGCATCAAGTGTTGGCATTCACGCGGATCGGGGTTGGGTGCGCCGAGCCCGACGTTTTCCGGGCTCACGGCGTTGCTCGCGAGGAGCCGCCGAGCGCCTCGGCGCCCCCGGGACTTCCCAGGCGGCGTAACCCGGGCCGCCGTGGCAGGTTGGCCGGCGTCTTGACGTTGGTTGCGAGGCCAACAGCCTCGAAGCTCTTGATCAGCCACCAGCCGAGATCGATCTGCCCCGGCAACAGCCCCAGCTTTGCCGATTGCGGGAAAGCGTGGTGGTTGTTGTGCCAGCTCTCGCCCATGCTGATCAGCCCGGCGAGTCCGACATTGTATCCCTGTGCGGCGACGCCATCGATCACCCAGGTCTGGCCGCCCCTTCGGTGGGAGAAATGGCCGATCAGCCAGTGGCCGGTCACGCAAACGCTGATCCGCACGAAAATGCCCCAGACGAGCCAGCTCCAGCCGCCGATGACGAAGAACAAGATCGCCCAGGGCAATTGTTGCCACATCCACGTTCGCTCGACGAAGGCGTAAAATCGGTCATTCGCTAGCCTCGGTTCGAGCCGGAATTCCGGCGGGTGCTTCAGCACAAGTCTGCAGTGCAGTTGCCACCATGCATCGCGCCAAAAGCCGGCGCGGTGGCAGGAATAATCGTGGCATCGCGGCTGGCGCTGCGCCCAATCTCGGAAGTCGTGCAATCGCACCATTCCGTACGGACCGGCCATTCCCACCAGCGTGCCGAGATAGACGCAGAGATGTTCGAGCCATAGCGGGCAATCGAAGCTCGAATGAATCAAGCGCCGGTGCATGCCGACGGAGTGTCCGAAGCAAAGGGTCACGCCGCTGGTGGTGACGAAGAGGAGGAAGGCACTCCAGGTCAGAAACATTGGCCCAAGGACGACGGCCAAGGCGGTCATCGTACCTATCCAGAGCGATTTCGATGGGCACCAGCGCACCTTCCCGTCGAGCGGATCGGTTTCGTCATCCGAGAAAATGCGCTCCGAGCCGGGTATCAGCTTCATGCGACTCGCTTCGCTCCCGTCAAAGTTGCTCCTGCAGGCTGCGGCAGCCCGGTCTGTATGTCAATTCGCTGGGATAGCAGCATGGACCGTGAGACCGATGATCGCGGCGCGGCTGTATCAGGTCGAGCGAACGAACGTGTTACGCAGCGCTGCCGTACTGCGCAGGCTCTGTTACTTCTGCACGAGTTGATTGAGGTCCTGCTTGATCGTCTTCAGCAGCGACTCCAACCGTTCCTGCCGGAATGGCGGTTGCTCCGAAACCACTTCAGCGGGACGTTCGCGCGGCGCGGATTGAACCGGACGCTTCGGGAAAACTGGCCGCACAGATTCTTCGGCAGGCGGTTCGCTTTTGACGAACTCGCCATGCAGCACGTCCTCGCGACGTCCCATCAGCCAGAGCACGGCCCAATAGGCCACCGCCAGAAAAATTACGCAGAAAATACCAATCTCAAACATAGCTCACGTCCAATCGGCCAAGTATCTCTGGGAGCGACGATTTTGGTCAAGTCTGCGAGAGGCGATTGTTGCGCGCGGTGGCATTAGGTTACTCTCGCGCCCGGCCGGGCCGGCCAGAAATGCCTGCGAACGGAGGGTGCGAAATGCCGGGTGTGAAGCGGGAACGCGACGACAGCGTCGGCGTGCTGACACTGGATGAGCCTGAGACCCTGAACGCGATGACGCCCGATCTGTTGGGCGACCTCGCGATCGCCATTGCCGAGATGACTGACGATCCGCAGGTGAGGGCGCTGGTGCTGACCGGCGCCGGCCGCGGCTTCTGCTCGGGCCAGAACCTCAAGGCCGCGCAAATCCTCGGCGACGACATCGCCGCCGGCGTGATGAAGTATTACTGGCCGACGTTCAAGGCGTTGCGCGAGTGCCGCGTGCCGGTCGTGGTGGCGGTCAATGGCGTGGCGGCGGGCGGCGGCTTCAGCCTTGCGATGGCGGGCGACATGATCGTTGCCGCGCGTTCGGCGCGCTTCATTCAGGTGTTCAGCCGCATCGCGCTGGTCCCCGATCTCGGTTCGACCTGGCTGCTGCCGCGCCTCGTCGGCCGGCAGCGTGCGCTCGAACTGATGATGACCAACGAGCCGCTCACGGCCGATCAGGCCAAGGAGTGGGGACTGGTCCGCGACGTGTTCGACGATGCCGCGCTTCGTGACGGCGCGCTCGAGCTGGCGCGCAAACTCGCAAGCGGCCCGACGCGTGCGCTGGTCGCGACGCGCCGCCTGATCGACGAGAGCGAACACGCCAGCTATGCCGATCAGTTCCGCCGCGAGATCGAAACGCAGGCGGAAATCCGTCTCAGCGCCGACGCGGTGGAGGGACGCAACGCCTTCCTCGAGAAACGTGCGGCGGTGTTCACCGGACGCTGAGAAGGGATCATGCAACATGAAGATCGACAATGTCGCAGACCTTATCGCAGAGACATTGGCCCAGGCTGGCGTCAAGCGCATCTTCGGCGTGGTCGGCGACAGCCTGAATGGCCTCACCGACGCGCTGCGCAAGCGCAAGGCGATCGACTGGATTCACGTCCGGCATGAAGAGGTCGCCGCCTTCGCGGCCGCAGGCGAAGCGCAGATCACAAGCGAACTCGCGGTCTGTGCCGGGTCGTGCGGCCCCGGCAATCTGCATCTCATCAACGGCCTGTTCGATGCGCACCGCAGCCGCACGCCGGTGCTCGCCATCGCCGCGCAGATTCCATCAGCCGAAATCGGCGGCGGCTATTTTCAGGAGACGCATCCGCAGGACCTGTTCCGGGAATGCAGCCACTATTGCGAACTGGTTTCCGATCCGGCGCAACTCCCATATGTTCTGGAGAATGCCATCCGCGCGGCCGTAGGGCGTCGCGGCGTCGCCGTTATCGTCATTCCCGGCGACGTCGCGTTGCGGTCAGCGCCCAAGCGCGGCATCTCGCCGAATGCGGGGCTGCTGCCGTCTATGCCGATCGTTCGGCCGGCCGAACCCGAGCTGGAGGCGCTGGCAAAACTCCTCAATGGCGCCAAGCGCGTCACGCTGTTCTGTGGCCGCGGCTGCGCCGGCGCGCATGATGGCTTGATGCGGCTTGCAGAGGCGCTGAAGAGCCCGATCGTGCATGCGCTCGGCGGCAAGGAGCATGTCGAGTTCGATAATCCCTACGACGTCGGCATGACCGGCTTTATCGGTTTCT
Organism: Bradyrhizobium sp. SRL28; assembly: GCF_018596315.1. Lineage (GTDB taxonomy): Bacteria > Pseudomonadota > Alphaproteobacteria > Rhizobiales > Xanthobacteraceae > Bradyrhizobium. The sequence goes on from NZ_JAHEAG010000005.1 coordinate 349,463, forward strand.
CGTCCGGCTATGCCGCGATGCATGCCTGCGACGTGTTGCTGATGCTGGGCACTGATTTCCCTTACAAGCAGTTCCTGCCGACGGATGCGAAGATCGCGCAGGTTGACATCCGGCCTGAAAATCTCGGTCGCCGCTGCAAGCTCGACCTCGGACTTGTCGGCGACGTCGGGGCCACCATCGGCGCGCTGCTGCCGAAGCTGAAGGCGAAGACGGACCGCAAGCATCTTGACGACAGCATCGCTCACTACAAGAAGGCCCGCGCCGGGCTCGACGAACTCGCGCAGGGTACGCCGGGGCAAAAGCCGATCCACCCGCAATATCTGGCGCGCCTCCTGAGCGAGCAGGCGTCAGAGGACGCGGTGTTCACGGCGGATGTCGGAACACCGACGATTTGGGCGGCGCGCTATCTCGCCATGAACGGCCGCCGGCGGCTGATCGGTTCCTGGGTTCACGGCTCGATGGCCAACGCCATGGCGCACGCGATCGGCGCGCAGGCCGCGCAGAAGGGGCGGCAGGTGATCTCGATGTCGGGCGATGGCGGGTTTGCCATGCTGATGGGCGACCTGATCACGCTGACGCAGATGAAGCTGCCGGTGAAGATCGTGATCTTCAACAACGGCGTGCTGGGGTTCGTGGCGATGGAGATGAAAGCCTCAGGCTTCATCGAAACCGGCGTCGATCTCAAGAATCCCGATTTCGCCGCGATGGCCCGCGCCATGGGCATTCATGCGGTGCGGGTGGAAGACCCCGGCGAGCTCTCAAACGCGATCCGCGATGTGCTGGCTCATGACGGCCCAGCGGTCCTCGATGTCGTGACCGCGACGCAGGAACTGTCGATGCCGCCGACGATCACGGCCGAGCAGATCAAGGGTTTCAGCCTCTGGGTACTTCGCGCCGTGATGAGCGGGCGAGGCGACGAGGTGATCGACGTGGCGAAGACCAATCTGCTGTCGCGGTAGGCTGTATACTCATAGTTGATCGTGTCACGTCGTCAGTGCGGGTGAGTCCTGATAAGGAGAAATAAGCATGACCAAGGCATTCATCGGCTTTGTCGTAGCGATAGCCGCTCTGTGGACGTCCAACGCCATCGCTCAGACCGCTGAGCCGCAGCCCGCGGCGAAAATCGTGGTCGACGCACCTTTGGCCGAACCGCTGAGCCGCGGAGTTGTGTTCATCCAGTACCGCACCGAAAATCTGCAGATCGTCCCGGTGTTTGGGTCGAACGCCCTCGATGTGTCGCCCCGCATCGGGCATCTCCATGTTGCGGTTGATGGCGCGTCGTGGATCTGGGCCGAAACCAGCGGCGGGCCTATCATTATCGCTGGTCTTCCTGAGGGCCCGCACAAAGTCGAGATTACGCCCGTCAACGCAAACCATCAGCCCCTGGATCGAAGCGTCGTCGTCGAATTCGTGATCCCCGGAAGAAAGGCGACGAAATAGGGATCTCTGCTCGGAGGCGGGCATGTGGTTCTTGGTCGGGTGCAACCTTTATCCGGCTGGACGGTTGTTCAGTGGGCTAAACAATAAGGCTCCATGTCCAAATGGCTTAAACAGTTTCTGTTTGGAATTTGGGGTCTTCTGCTGATCCCATTGATCGCGCCTATCCTCGAAAAATGGCTGGCGGAAAACGTCTCCTCCGATCCCAGCGGTATGGCAACGACGGTTTTTCACAACGCTGTGGCAACGACCGTTTTTGATAACCTTCGCGCACTGGGCCAACAGCGTTGGTTTAAATTTGCGTTGGTCTTTTGGACCGGAATCGTACTTGGCGCCTCACTGGAATGGTTGAACCGGAAGTCGGATGAGAAAAAAGCTTCCGAGCTCCGGAGCCTCGGCGCTAAATTTCGCAGTCTTTCAGACAGCCTCAAAATTCGAACCGCGACGTCAGGATGGCCGGACAATGTGGGTGATCTCAAACCTGCAATCATGTCCGCACTTGGCTCCGCAAGGAAATTGCATCTGTGGGTCCCGGATGAGCACGTGTACCAATTGCCGGACGCGTCATTCCTTTGTGAATACTTCAGATGTGTCGGTAAGCTTTTAGAGGATGGACAATTTGACAAGGCCAACAGGGAGGCACTCTCCTGGCAGCCTTTCCTCGATAATGTGACGCTGTCTTGAACTTCTGCACTGGTCCAACCAAACCAGGGCCGCCGTGCTGCGTGCACGATGTGTCCACGCCCTAGGCTAGTGCTCTGAATCTACTTCCGCTTTCGGCGGAACAGCGGACATGGCCAGGCTTGCCATTGGTTGGCCCCGGTCCCGAATGCCCCCCAAGCGGACGTTGCGCGCCGAAGGCAGGAACTGTGGTATCCTTCGTCAAACGCGATGGGACGGTTCAACGAAGCGGCGGACCCTAAAATGGCCCTTGCTGCTCGTGCTGAGCGTCCCCGCGTCCTGCGATTGCACACGGATCTAAAGATCGCTCCCGGGTATCGAGGAGGGCCAACGTCGTGAAGCGGGACTTCGACCTCATCGTCTATGGTGCGACGGGTTACACCGGCCGTCTCATCGCCGAACATCTGGCAACGTCCTATCGCGGCGACGATGCTCCGTCCTGGGCGATCGCGGGACGCTCGACCGACAAGCTTCAGAAGGTGCGTGCCGACATCGGCGCACCAGACGATTTGCCTTTGGTTAAAGCGGATGCCGCCGAACCGGCCAGCCTGCGTTCGATGTGCGAGCGTGCGGCCGTGGTCATAACGGCGGTCGGGCCTTATCAGCTCCACGGTCCCGAGCTTGTGGCGGCCTGCGCGGCTACGGGCACGGCCTATGTTGATCTGTGCGGCGAGCCGCCTTGGATGCGGCGCATGATCGACGCCCATCACGAGGAGGCGAAACGAACCGGTGCGCGCATCGTCTTCTCCTGCGGCTTCGATTCCATCCCGTTCGATCTCGGCGTGCTTACGTTGCAGGAGAAGGCGCGCGAAAAATTCGGACGCCCGGCGCGACGAGTCAAGGCCCGCCTGCGTAAGGTGAAAGGCGGCATGTCTGGCGGCACTGCGGCGAGCGCTCAGGCGACATTGGCCGCCGCCGCGCGCGACCCGGTCCTGATCCGGCTGCTGACCGATCCCTTCGCGTTGACGCCGGGGTTCACCGGGCCGTCCCAGCCGTCGGGCCTTATCCCCGAATACGACCCGAGCCTGAACGTGTTGCTTGTCCCGTTCCCAATGGCGCCTATCAACACCAAGAACGTGCACCGCACGAATTTCCTGTTGGGTCATCCCTACGGCACGGACTTCGTTTACGACGAGATGATGGTCGCGCCGGGATTTGGAGAGATCGCTGGCGTGGCGACGGAGACGTTCGCCACGATGGTTTCCTTGCTCGGGACCGGCGGTCTCAAACGCGGCGCAGGCCCGACTCGGGAAGCGCGCGAGAAGGGCTTCTACGACATCCTCTTCCTGGGCGAGCTGCCGGATGGCGGACGGGTCGAGGCGGTAGTCACGGGCGACCGCGATCCGGGCTACGGGTCGGCCAGCAAGATGATCGCCGAGAGCGCTCTCTGCCTCGTGCGCGACGTGCAGGGCGAGGGCGGCATCTGGACGCCGGGCGCACTGATGGGTTCGGCGTTGCGCAAGCGTCTGAAGGAGCGCGCCGGCCTCACCTTCAGCGCGCGTTGAGGTAACGCACAGAACTGCAGCGGCGCGCCGGATACCGTGGCGACCTCGGAAGTCACAGACAGAAAAAAGCAGGGAGGATGCCATGAGCGGTGCAAGGCTAAAACATTACGGCTGGGGCCGCGAAAACGAAGGCATGACTGCCGAGGAGCAGGCTTTCGTGCTCGGCCGTTACCACGCGAAATTCGCACGCGATGCGTTTGAGACAAAAGCCGTGCCGCGTCTTGAGGACCTGGCACTGCGGGCGCCGCGCGTTGCGCTGCCGAGCTCACTTGCCGCTTTCTGCACGAGCGAACGCTACGACCGGGTCGCGCACACCTACGGCAAATCCTATCCAGACTACGTGCGAGGCATGCTCGGCGACTACGACAGCGCGCCCGACGCGGTCGCATATCCACGCAACGAAGCAGAGATTTCCGCTGTGATGGACTGGGCCGGTGGCGTCAACGCCTCGCTGACGCCGTTCGGGGGCGGGTCGAGCGTCTGCGGCGGCGTCGAGCCGCGGATAGATGGGCTTCGCTACAAGGCGGCCGTCACACTCGACCTACGCAATCTCGGTAAGGTTATCGAGGTAGATCAGATATCGCGCGCCGCACTGATCGAAGGCGGTGCCTATGGTCCGTCGTTGGAGAACCAGCTTAAGCCGCACGGCGTCACGTTGCGGCATTTTCCGCAGAGTTTCGAATATTCAACCCTTGGCGGCTGGATCGCGACGCGATCGGGTGGTCATTTCGCCAGTCTCTACACGCATATAGATGATTTCGTGGAAAGCCTGCGCGTCGTGACGCCGCGCGGCATACTGGAAACGCGTCGATTGCCGGGATCGGGTGCTGGACCGAGCCCCGACCGCATGTTCATAGGCTCGGAAGGAACACTTGGCGTGATTTCGCGCGCCTGGATGCGATTGCAGCCACGTCCGAAATTCCGTGCCGGCGCATCGGTTCGTTTCGATTCGTTCTTCGGTGCGGCACGCGCATTGCGCACCATCGCACAGGCCGGTCTCTATCCATCGAACTGCCGCATCCTTGACGCGCAAGAGGCGTTCAACACCGGCGCGGCCGACGGCAGTGTCGCGATCATGGTGCTCGGCTTTGAATCCGGCGACCATTCGCCGGATGCCTGGATGGCACGTGCGCTCGAATGCTGCGCCGACCATGGCGGGACGCCGGAGGCCGCAAAAGCCGGCGATGCACATCTCGAAGGCGCAGCAGGAATCTGGCGGAACGCATTTATTCGCATGCCATATGCGCGCGAGTTTCTGACCCCGGCCGGTCTCATCAACGACACGTTTGAGACCGCTATCACCTGGGACCGGTTCGAGAGTTTCCACGACAAAGTGAAGGCGGCGACGGAGCGAGCGATACTCGAAGCGACTGGCCTGAAAGGCGAGGTCACATGCCGCTTCACCCATGTCTATCCGGACGGGCCCGCGCCCTATTTTTCTTTCCACGCACTCGGTCGCCACGGTGCGCTTCTGGAGCAGTGGCAGGCGATCAAGGGTGCGGCCAGTGACGCGCTGATTGAGGCGGGTGGTACAATCACGCATCATCACGCTGTTGGCCGTGATCATCGGCCTTGGTACGATCGCCAACGCCCGGGGCTTTTCGCGGCCGCGCTTCGGGCAGCAAAAAGAGAACTCGATCCACAAGGCATGCTCAACCCGGGAGTGCTCGTCGATCCGTAACGCGGATCGACGCGCCAACGGACTAAGAGAATAATAGTGTTCGGCCTAACTCAGCCGACCTGGCCGACAAACTGCTGCAGTTCCGGCGTTCGGGGCGCGGCGAAGACCTCCTTCGGAACGCCTTCCTCGTGCACCTTGCCATGGTGCATGAAGACGAGCTTGGTGCCGACGTCGCGGGCGAAGCGCATTTCGTGTGTCACCAGAATGAGCGTCATGCCCTCGCGCGCCAACTGCTCGACGACGCGCAGCACCTCGTTGACCAGTTCCGGGTCGAGCGCAGAGGTGATTTCGTCGCACAGCAACACCTTTGGCCGCATCGCCAGCGAGCGGGCAATGGCGACGCGCTGCTGCTGGCCGCCGGAGAGTTCGCTCGGATAGGCGTCCATCTTTTCCGATAGTCCCACCTTGGCCAGCACCTCGGCGGCGGTCGCGCGGGCTTCCGCCTTCGACACCTTGTTGACGACCGTCGGCGCCAGCATGACGTTCTCGGCGGCGGTCAAATGCGGAAACAGGTTGAACTGCTGGAACACCATGCCGACATGGCGGCGCAGTTCGCGCAGGTTGGTGTTGGCGCCGGCGACCTCGATCCCGTCGGCGGTGATGCTGCCGGACTGGTACGTCTCCAGCCCGTTGATGCAGCGGAGCAGGGTGCTCTTGCCCGAGCCGGAGCGGCCGATGATCGCGACGACATCGCCTTTGGCAATGTCGAGCGAGACGCCTTTCAGCACCTCGTTCGCACCAAAACTCTTCCTGACGTCACGAATGCTAACGAGCGACATTGAGGCGGCCTTCGATTTTCTTCGCCCACCACGACAGCGGGAAGCACAGGCAGAAATAGATCAGCGCGACCAGCGAGTAGACCAGGAACGGCCGGAAGGTCGCATTGTTGAGCATGGTGCCGGCCTTGGTCAGTTCGACGAAGCCGATGATCGAGGCGAGCGCCGTGCCCTTGATGACCTGCACGGAGAAACCCACGGTGGGCGCGATCGCGATGCGCGAGGCCTGCGGCAGGATGACGTAGCGCATCTGCTCGATGTAGCTGAGCGCGAGGCTGGAGGAAGCCTCCCATTGGCCCTTCGGGATCGACTCGACGCAGCCGCGCCAGATCTCGGTCAGGAATGCACTGGTCCAGAATGTCAGCGCCAGCGTTGCGGCCGTCCATGGCGAGACCTCGACGCCGAACAGCGCGATGCCGAAGAAAAACAGAAAGAGCTGCATCAAGAGCGGCGTGCCCTGGAAGAACTCGATGTAGATCTTGGTGAACCATTCCAGCGGCGCGATCTGCGACGTCCGCATGAACAACAGGATCAGGCCTACGATGCCGCCGCAGAAGAACGCGATCAGCGACAGCACGATCGTCCACTGCGTGGCGATCAAGAGATTGGAGAGGATGTCCCAGAAGCTGAACTGCAGCACGGCTCACCTCGCCTTGAAGATGACGCGGCCGAGCGCGCGCAACAGCGAGCGCGTCAGCAGCGCAAGCAGGAGGTAGGCCAGCGCGACCAGGAGATAGACCTCGAAGTTCCGGAAGTTCCGCGAAGCAATGAAGTTCGCGGCATAGGTCAGGTCCTCCGCCGAGATCTGCGACACCACCGCCGAGCCCAGCATGACGATGATGATCTGCGACGAAAGCGCCGGATAGATTTTTCGAAATGCCTGGTTCAGCACGATGCGGCGCAGCACCTCCCATTTGGTCATGGCGAGGCTGAGCCCGGCTTCGATATGGCCTTTGGGCACGGCCTCGATGCCGGCGCGGATGATCTCGGTCGAGTAGGCGCCGAGATTGATCACCATGGCGAGGAAGGCGGCGGTGGTCTCGCTGAGCTTCAGCCCCAGCGCCGGCAGGCCGAAGAAGATGAAGAACAGCTGCACGATAAACGGCGTGTTGCGGATCAATTCGACATAGACCGCAACGATGCGGCCGAGCCAAGCGGGTCCGAAGGTGCGCGCCGAGGCCCCGGCGGTGCCGACGGCTATGCCGGCCACGGTCGAGACAACAGTCAGCACGATCGTGAAGACCAGCCCCTGCAGGAGCACGTTCCAGTAGGGCAGCAGTTCGGCGAATTGCAGTTTGTAAGACACGCGGGTGCCCCGGCGCTGGCGTTTAGAAGCCGGGCGGCAAGGGCGCTTTCAGCCACTTCTCCGACAGTTTTCCTATCTCGCCCGATGCCTTCGCCTTGGTGATGATCTCATTGACCTTGGCGAGCAGCGCCGGCTCGTTCTTGTTGAGCCCGACATAGCAGGGGCTGTCCTTGATCACGAATTTCAGCGCCGGCGCGCGGGCAGGAACCTTTTCGGCGATCGCGGCGGCCACCGTGTTGCCGGTGGCGATCAGGTCGACCTGACCGGACACAAAGGCGGCTATGGTGGCATTGTTGTCCTCGAAGCGCTTGACGGTCGCGTCCGACGGCGCCGAGGCGGTCAGCGCCTGTTCCTCGATCGCACCGCGGGTGGCGCCGATGGTCTTGCCCTTGAGGTCGGCGGCGCTGGCAACCGCGATCGCCTTGGTGCCGAATACACCGGAGAAGAATGGCGCATAGGCGATCGAGAAGTCGATGACCTTTTCGCGCTCCTCGTTCTTGCCGAGGCTGGAGATCACGAGGTCGGCCTTGTTGGTCTGCAAATAGGGAATGCGGTTGGCGCTGGTCACCGGGATGATCTCGGTCTTCACCCCGAGTTCCTTGCCGATCAGATTGGCCATGTCGATGTCGTAGCCTTGCGGCTTGAGATCGAGGCCGGCGGAGCCGAACGGCGCAAAATCCTGCGGCACCGCGACCTTGATCACCTTTGACTTCATGATGGAATCGAGCGCGTCGGCATGGGCCTGCGTCGCCACCGCGGCAGTGGCAATTGCGGCGGCAAGCAACAGTTTCTTGAAAGGCATTCTAGGATCTCCGAGGTTACGGCGAACAAGCGCCTCCGAGATTCCTCTCGGTGCGTATCATTCTGCTGATGTGGCCCGGCTCCACGTCGTGATTCGACCCTGCCTGACGCCTCGCATTTAGGCAATGCTTGGCTGTGCATTTTTTGGAGGCGCTTGTGGGTCGTTTTCGAGCATGGTCACGCGACCATGCGTTGCGCTGCGGTGTTTGTTGAACCCGTCGGTTCGTGATTACCGCAGGCCTTCATACACCATGAAGCCGCGCGCGATGGCGAGCTTGCGCAAGGCGCGCGGAACGAGCTTTTGCGGCCGGTGCAAATAGCGCCACGACGTCACCTTGAAATCCCTGATCGTGCCGAGGTCGCCTTCGAACGGCGCCAGAACGCCGGTCAGACTGATCGGCGCATGCGCGCGGTTGTTGAACGGCAGCAGCAGCAACTCCAGATGCGCCGTCGTACCGTCTTCCGAAGTCGCGGTGATGCCGGCAATCGCCGCCAGCATTTCCTCGGCAACGTAGTTGACGATGTCCTCGATCTCGCGGCGGCTGTCCGGGGCGAACAGCGCGGAGAAGCTCGTATCCTTCAGGTCGCGGCCGAGCAGGGCGCAGACCCGCGTTCCGGCGACGCGAAACGGGTAGCCGGCGTCGTTGTCGTAGGACAGCACGAAGATGTCGCCGAGCAGTTCGCGCACCGCGCCGGGTTCGATCTCGCTGCGGTCCGGCGCCCGCGCATCGCCCCGCTTCGCATCCCAATAGGCGAAGAACTCGCGGCTCGATGGGTGTTTCATAACTAATCCTCGCCCCGGGTTGCCTTGGCGAGACACTTCTGTCCCGCTTTTGCGCAACACGCCTTCCCTTGGGTGTTGTGCAGGACAGGCTTTGCAGCGTCCATGCCGGGAACGCGATTTGGCCGCGCGAGCCACGGCTTTGCGTTGTTAACGTTAAATTAACTATGAGGTTGGCGAAGGCGGGGCGGCGTGCGTAGTGTGGAACGCATCAGACGGCGCCGGTTTATCTCAGGGTTCTCGGCGCAGTTGGTACACAGGCTGGTGTCAAATAGTTTGGTCATCGCGCGGGGAGGGGTGGGGATGTGATCCTTAGCTCCTGGGGCGCGAGAAGATCAGCAAGATGAGGGAGGATGTTCTCAGCATCCTCCCTTTTTCTTTGGGCGGCGAGTTCGTGTCCCGGACGCGGCGCAGCGCCTTGGCGGTGCGCGCAGAGCCGGGACCCAGGCGGACTGCGTGGTGGGTCCCGGCTCTGCGTCGCGTCACTTCGTGCCGCGCCGCGTCCGGGACACGGATAACGGTGATTGTGCACTTGCACAGGGTGGGTAAAGCCGCCTATCTGGACCAATACGCCGCGAAGCCCAGCTAAGGTCCTGGACCCCTTGGAATCCCAGCCCTACTCCTCCCACGTCGAGCCGCCGGAGACCCCGCACGAGCCGATCCTGACGCTGCCGGGTGCGCTGACGGCCTATATCGCGCTGATCGCAGCGATTCATTTGCGCGTGCTGCTGCCGGTGGAACTGGAGAACTGGACCATCGACGTGTTCGGTTTCATTCCGAAGCGCTACGATTCCACGCTGCTCAACATTACCTTTCCCGGCGGGGCCGGCGCCAAGGTCTGGACCTTCGTCACCTATTCGCTGCTGCATGCCAATCTCAGCCATATCGGCTTCAACATATTGTGGCTGTTGCCGTTCGGCAGTGCGCTGGCCCGCCGGTTCGGTCCTGTCAGGTTCTTCGCATTCATGGCGGTGGCGGCTGCGGCGGGCGCACTGGCGCATCTCGTTACCCACGAGCACGCGATCGCGCCGATGATCGGCGCCTCGGCCTCGGTATCCGGTGCCATGGCCGCGGCCATCCGCTTCGCCTTCGTGCGGGGAAGTTTTCTTTCGTTCCACCGGGGCGATGCGGATGCCGCAGCGAAGGTTCCAGCGCTGTCGCTCGCCCGGGCGCTGCGCAACCCGCGCGTGCTCGGATTTCTGGCGGTGTGGTTCGGCGTCAACATCATCTTCGGGCTTGGGGCGATTTCGATCGGCACGGAAGGCGCCAGCGTTGCCTGGCAGGCGCATATCGGCGGATTTCTCGCCGGCCTGATGTTGTTTTCGCTGTTCGATCCGGTGCCGCGTGCGACGCCGCATGCCACGGATGCTTCATCGCCGGACGAAGCTGGCCGCGTCTGATCGCCGCTTGCGGCGAAGGACGATTTCATTCATCATCCACATAAAGTTGTAACGCAAGCCTACGCCGCTGCCGTGCATGACAGCCGCGCTTGTGAGCCGCGCCCCGACACCGGCGCGGAACTGTTGATTGAAGACTCGCGAACAAGTCGGGCCCCAAGGGGCGCGAACGGATTCAGGGAGGCGCCAATGACGGTACGTTCAATTCTCGACACCAAGGGCCATCAGATTCTGAGCGTCGACCCGGACGTCAAGCTTTCGGCTGCGATCAAGGTCCTTGGCGAACGCAAGATCGGCGCCGTGCTGGTGATGAACCAGGGGCGGCTTGAAGGTATTTTGTCGGAACGCGACATCGTCCGGGTGCTGGGCGAGCGCGGCGCCAGGGTGCTCGAGGAGCCGGTCAGCGCGGTCATGACGCGCAAGGTCGTGAGCTGCCGCGAGTCCGACACCGTGTCTGGAATCATGGAAATGATGACGATCGGCAAGTTCCGCCATTTGCCCGTGGTCGAGGACGGCAAGGTGGTGGGCCTGATTTCGATCGGCGACATCGTCAAGCGCCGGGTCCATGAATACGAGACCGAGCAGGAAGCCCTGCGCGACTACATCAAGACGGCCTGAGCGTTATTCCTTCTCGGTCTTTTCGACTGCCTGCTCGGCTGCGCCCGCCGGCGGTGGCGCCAGAATGTGGATCGCTTCCTGGATCGACTCGATGGCGCGTTCGGCAGCGCGCACGCCGTGGGCGATCAGGTCGTCGGCGCGATGAAAATCGAACCAGCCGATCTTGCCGACGCGGGGCGAGATCAACAAGTCCGGCGGGTCACCGGCCAGCCGTGCGCGGGTGATGCGGTCCTGCATGATGTTGAAGGCATCGACCATGACCGAGGAGATGCCCGGCCGTCCGCCGCCGCCGAAGAATTCACGCTTCATGGTGCGCTCGGCGGAGAAGAATTTTCCGATGCCGCGTTTCCGCGGCTCGGGTTCAGCCGCCGTTTCCGGCATTACCGACACCGAAACGCCGGGCGTCGGGCCGTGGGAATAAATCGTCGTGGAGTGCGTGAAGACGTCGCTGGAAAGATTGGCGGCGATGACGATCTCCGCGCCGAGCGCGCGTGCCGCCGACACCGGCACCGGATTGACCAGCGCGCCGTCGACGAGCCAGCGGTCGCCGACCATTATCGGCGAGAATATTCCCGGCAGCGCATAGGAGGCGCGCATCGCGTCCACCATCGGGCCATGGGTCAGCCAGATCTCGTGACCGGTGCGCACTTCGGTCGCCACGGTGGCGAACTTCACCGGCAGTTCTTCGATCAGGTTCTGGCCCATCGCCGCCTCGATTTCGGCCGCAAGCTTGGCGCCGCCGATCAGGCCCGAGCCGTTCAGGCGGATGTCGAGATAGGAGAGGACGCTTCGCGGCTGCAGGCGGCGCGCCCATGCCTCCAGCGCGTCGAGATGTCCGGAGGCATAGGCGCCGCCGACCACAGCGCCGATCGACGTTCCGACCACCACGTTGGGAATGATGCCATGAGCCACCAGCGTCCGGACGATGCCAATATGGGCAAAGCCGCGCGCGGCGCCGCCGCCCAGCGCGAGCCCGATCACCGGCCGGCGGATGCTGCCGAGCCCCACTTTGTCCTGGGCTTTGTCTTGGGCATCGGAGCCCTTTTGGCCGCGGCCCATCCAGCTATCCAACACGCAAACTCTCCTGCGGCTTCAACGATATTCGCCGCGGCGCAGAAGCGCCAGAACAGTCCATCCCAATCCGGATGCATGGTTTATGCCCGGGGAAAGCGGCCTAGGCAGGGAATGTGACTTGACCACGACCGCAGGATTAATTTGGGGTGCTGGTGCGGGTTCCGCTACCGCTGTCGGCCCGAACTTCCGCCAGGAGGCTTGAATTTGCCGCGTTTTCGGTGAAAAGCATGGCCATGATCTTGGGCGGTAACGGTATCGTTGGATTCGGGCGGGGCGGATGGCCTTTCCCGGCGCTGGCGTTTGCATTGGCGCTGGTCGTCTTGTTTGCCGTCCCGGCCTCGGCCCAGATGTTCTCGGACCGCCCGCCGCCGGTGCCGCCGGCTGCGGTTCCGGATGTCCAGACCGGGCCCGCCATGAATCTGGCACCGCCGTCGGGCACGGGAACGATCCCGCCGGCGCCGCTGAACCAGCCCACCATCGTGCCACCGTCGATCGCGACGATTCCGCCGGTAACGCCTCCAGCAGCGGCCCCAGTTCCAAATCAGGGGGTGCTGTCGCTGACGGCGCGCTACGGCAAGGATCTGCCTGTTATCAACGGCGGGCTGGTGTGGCGGGTGTTCGCCGACAAGCCCGACGACACCGGCACGTTCAAGCTGATCCGCGAGGAGCGCGGCGCGACCCCGAACATCGTGCTGCCGCCCGGCAGTTACGTCGTCCACGTCGCCCTCGGCCTGGTCAGCGCGGTGCGGGCGGTGAGTCTGAAAGCGGAGACCGATCGGGTGGCCTTCGTGCTTCCGGCCGGCGGACTGCGCATCGAGGGCCGCGTTGGCAGCAGCAAGATTCCACCGAACCAGATTTCGTTTGCGCTCTACAAGGGCAGCCAGTTCGAAGGTGGCGCCGGCGCCGAGCGCCAGTCGCTGGTGCCCAACGTGGCCGCAGGCGACGTCGCGCTGCTGCCGGAGGGAACCTATTACATCATCTCCAACTATGGCGACGCCAACTCCGTCGTCCGCTCCGACATCCGTGTGCAGGCCGGCAAGCTGACGGACGTGACCGTCAGCCATCGTGCAGCTGTCATCACGCTGAAGCTCGTCAGCGACCGGGGCGGCGAGGCGCTCGCCAACACCGCATGGTCGGTGATCACGCCGGGCGGCGACGTCATCAAGGAATCGATCGGCGCGTTTCCCCGCGTCGTGCTGTCCGAAGGCGAATACCGCGCGATTGCCAAGAACGAAGGCAAGGTGTTCGAGCGTCCCTTCAACGTCGTCAACGGCGTCGACGCCGAAGTCGAGGTCATCGCGCGCTAGAAGCGCAGACTGGCGGTGGGCTGCCGGGCGGTCCGACCAAAAAATCGCAAAACAACCCCATGCAAAGTAGAGTTGCACGGTCATTAGTGCGATCGCCCTGTAGGATGGGTAGAGCGAAGCGAAACCCATCCTCTGTCTGCGTGTGAGATTGATGGGTTTCGCTTCGCTCTACCCATCCTACGAAGCTGCTAAGCGAACAAAAAAACTTCGACGTAGCACCGCTGCGTCGGCTCGTCGTAGCATGGCTTATCATTTAATGAGCGTTGTATCGCCTCACTCTCGCCAGCGAGAATCTCAGTCTCGTCAAGCAGACAGCCTACGTCTCCGACACTGCGATCTTGATCCACGTCAACAGTGAAGGAGATACCATGGCGATCGATTTCAGCCTCGAGGGCGCAAAATGGGGCTCACCCGAACTGGGCACTGCGGGTGGCACGGTCACCTGGGCCGTTGATAACAGTATCTCCCAGGCGGAGCTGCAATCCATCAATGCTGCATTCGCCGAATGGTCCGAGGTCGCCAACATCCAATTCCAGCAAGTCGCGTCCACGGCCGATTCCGACATCGATTTTGCAAACAGTGCGCTCGATGGCGCCGGCAACGTACTGGGGGTCACGGGCTTCAGCTATGCAGGGGGCCAGCTTCAGAGCGCGGAGATTCAGTTCGATAGTGGCGACAATCTTTCAGCCTCGTCGCGATCCACGAGATCGGGCATGCGATTGGACTGGGTCACTACAACGACGACGACGCGGTGATGAACTCGTTCGCCAATTTCGACCTCACCGGTTTGGAGCAATCCGACATCGACGGCATCGTGGCGCTTTATGGCGCCAACACCACCGACATGGCGGATGCGGGCACCGGCACCACGCCGCCGGACACCGCCACTCCCGATACCGGAGCAACGCCTGACACGCCGACAACGCCGACCGCAGATGCGGGTAATGGCGGCGCCGGCGGCTGTGGCGGAACCCAGACGGCTGCGGGCGATGGCGCCACGGGCGCCGCTGCAGATGCCGGCACGAGTAATGGCTTCGGCGGCGATCTTGGTGGCCGCTTCGCCGATCTCGCATCCCTGCTGCATTCAATCCAGGGTGACCACAGCGATGCAGCCGCCGCGTCGGGCGCTGATTTGCCCAGCGCGCAGCTCGCCGAACTGAGCAACGTGGCGCACCAGTACTTCGACAATCATCTGTGGGGTTGATCGTGCGCGCCATGGTCGTCCTGTCGTGACGACGCGACAATGCCCGGCGCAGAACGAGACTTGTGCTCCGGGCAACGTCGTTGAATGGCGATGAAGAGAGCTGTCTAAAGTCGCAAACAGCGAATGTAACGAACCCAAATCTAGAACCCAAGTCTAGAACCGCGTCACGATCTCGGACAGCGACGGTCGCGGACGATCCTCGGCAGGCTTGGCCGGCGTGCCGATATGGATGAAGCCCGCGAGCTTCTCATCCGCTTTCAATCCAAATCCATCGAGCACATCGCGGTCGAAGGCGAACCAGCCGGTCAGCCAGTTCGCGCCATAGCCGAGCGCGGTGGCCGCGGTGACGATATTCATCGCGCTAGCGCCGGCGGACAGTTCCTGCTCCCAGGCCGGCACCTTGGGATGCGGCTTCGTAAAGCTGACCACCGCGATCACCAGCGGCGCGTCCATCAGCCGGCGCTTCTCCACCTCGATATCGGCGACCGGAGCTGACGGGTTCTTCTTTGCGAACACCTGCGCGATGACGTCGCCGGCGCGCGCCCGGGCGTCGCCCTCGAACACGATGAAGCGCCACGGCGTCAGCTTGCCGTGGTCCGGCACCCGCGCGCCGATGGTCAGGATGGTGTCGAGTTCGGAAGGCGTGGGGCCGGGCCCGCTCATCTCGCGGGGTTTGACCGAGCGGCGGTTCTTCAGGAGTTCAATAGCGTCGGGCACAAGGGTCTCTTTCATCGGAAGCGGCTGTGCCAGAGATAGGTGCACAACCGGTCCAGCGGAAGCGGATTTAGACCGATTATGATCAGGCCGCGGACCGCGCCCGCTTCACGTCCGGCGGTGTCGCTTCCTCGACGAGGGCGGCCAGCGCCTCGTCGGTCGGCATGACCTTCTGCCCATCGCTGCCGAGCCGGCGGATCGAGACCGAATGGGTCTCGGCTTCCTTCTTGCCGACGACGAGCAGGGCAGGGATCTTCGCCAGCGAGTGTTCGCGGACCTTGTAGTTGATCTTCTCGTTGCGCAGGTCGATCTCGACGCGCAGGCCCGCGCGCCGCGCGGCGGCGGCGACCACCTTGGCGTATTCGTCGCCGTCGGAGGTGATGGTCGTGACGACCACCTGGATCGGCGCCAGCCAGAGCGGAAAATTGCCGGCAAAGTGCTCGATCAGGATGCCGATGAAGCGTTCCATCGAGCCGCAGATCGCGCGGTGGACCATCACCGGGACCTTCTTCGAGCCGTCGGCGTCGATATAGAACGCGCCGAAGCGTTCCGGCAGGTTGAAGTCGACCTGCGTGGTGCCGCATTGCCAGTCGCGGCCGATGGCGTCGCGCAGCACATATTCGAACTTCGGCCCGTAGAACGCGCCTTCACCGGGGTTGATCGCGGTCTTGATGCGATTGCTGCCGCTGGCCTGGATTTCCGCCAGCACGGTGGCCATCACGCGTTCGGCATGGTCCCACATCTCGTCGGTGCCGACGCGCTTCTCCGGCTTGGTCGAGAGTTTTATCGTGAGTTCGCCCTCGAAGCCGAAATCCGCATAGGTCGACAGGATCAGCTCGTTGATCTTGAGACACTCGTCGGCAAGCTGGGCCTCGGTGCAGAACACATGCGCGTCGTCTTGGGTAAACCCGCGTACGCGCATCAGGCCGTGCATGGCGCCCGACGGCTCGTAGCGATGCACCACGCCGAATTCGGCAAGGCGCAAGGGCAGGTCGCGGTAGCTCTTCAAGCCATGCTTGAAGATCTGCACGTGGCCCGGACAGTTCATCGGCTTGAGCGCAAACCAGCGCTTGTCTTCGGCTTCGTCGCCGGCCGACTGCGCCGCGAACATGTTCTCGCGATACCAGTCCCAGTGGCCTGAAGTTTCCCACAGCACCTTGTCGAGGATCTGCGGCGCGTTGACCTCGCTGTAATCGCCGGTCAGGCGGCGGCGCATATAGGCGATCAGCGCCTGGAACACCGTCCAACCCTTCGGGTGCCAGAACACCACGCCGGGGCCTTCCTCCTGGAAGTGGAACAGGTCGAGTTCGCGGCCGAGCCGGCGGTGGTCACGCTTCTCGGCTTCCTCGATCTGCTTGAGGTAAGCGTCGAGCTCTTCCTGCTTGGCAAACGCCGTGCCGTAGATGCGCGTCAGCATCGGGTTGTTGGAATCGCCACGCCAATAGGCGCCCGCCACCTTCATCAGCTTGAAGGCGTTGCCGACCTTGCCGGTCGAGCTCATATGCGGGCCGCGGCAGAGGTCGAACCAGTCGCCCTGGAAATAGATCTTGATCGGTTCGTCGCCGGGAATGTCGTCGACCAGTTCGACCTTGAAGGCCTCGCCCTTGTCGCGGAACACCTGCTTTGTTTTTTCGCGATCCCACACTTCCTTGGTGAAGGGCTTGTCGCGTGCGATGATCTCGCGCATCCGCTTCTCGATTGCGGCGAAATCTTCCGGCGTGAAGGGCTCGTTGCGGAAGAAGTCGTAATAGAAGCCGTTCTCGATCACCGGGCCGATGGTGACCTGAGTGCCCGGCCACAGCGACTGCACCGCTTCGGCCAGCACATGCGCGCAGTCATGCCGGATCAGTTCCAGCGCGCGCGGGTCATCGCGGTTGATGAGCTCGATCTTCGCATCGCCCGAGATCGGATCGTTGAGGTCAGCGACCACGCCGTCCAGCGCCATCGCAACCGTGCGCTTGGCGAGCGAGGGCGAGATGCCCTTGGCGATGTCGAGCCCGGTGATGTCCCTGGCGTATTCGCGTTTCGCGCCGTCCGGGAAGGTGAGGGTGATCTTTTCCAAGGGCTCGGCGGGTTTCAAATTGGCAAGGCCGAACTGGAATCCGGATGCGGGCGTATTTTGGTCAGGCATAGTGGTCTCCTAAAGCTCACTCCTGCGAACGAGCGCAGGTAAGCGGGAAGCAGCGGTATAGCAGGCGATTCGGCGCCTGCAATCGGGCAATATCGAGAAATTCAGGTCAAATCCTGCTTACAATCAAGGGCCTCAGTCCGATCGCTGGAGCACCACGCGAGAGGCGTGGGGACCAAGGGTTGCAGCGCCGGCAGGCATTGTCTAGTTTTGGCGATTGCTTCCATTAGCCCGCTGATTACGCCGGTCATGATGCTTCGCCTTTTCCTTCTCGCAGCCATGCTGCTGGTTCACGGCGAGGCGCGTGCCGAAACGCCAGCCGAGAAGGCCGGATTTCCACCCAGGCTGATCATCTACAATGCCCGGGGCCCGGCCAATTCGTGCGGTCCGGGCTGCGATCGCTGGATTGCGGTCGAAGGCCAGGTCGATGAGGGTGCGGCGGTGCGCGTCAGCCGCTTCCTGCGCGACGTCAAGGATACCAGGCGGCCGATCTATTTTCATTCGCCGGGCGGCTCGGTCAGGCCATCCTATGTCATCGCCCGCCTGTTGCGCAGCCGGAAGGCCGTCGCCCGGATCGGACGCACCATCGCAACCGCCTGCGCCGGCGGAACCCAGGTCGATGCGGTCTGCCTCAAGGTCAAGACGGCAGGCGGCGAGGTTGAGGCCGAGCTCACGACCCGCAACGCCATGTGCAATTCCGCCTGCGGCTATCTGTTTCTCGGCGCCACGACCCGCGAAGTCGCGCCCGATGCCGCGATCGCCGTACATAACTCGAGGCTCACACTGCTCGCTCGCGGGCCATTCTCGGCGCAGCAGATTGCCGATTTCAAGCGACACAGCATGGCGAGGGCCGACCGCGAGCGCGCCGCCTTCGTCGTTGCCATGGGCATCAGCCGTGAGCTGGATGATCTCATCAAGACGGTAAAATTCGAGAGCTTGCATGTCCTCACGCGGGCGGAGCTCTATCGCTTCGGCATCGATACACGCCCCTTGTCCGAAACGGCGTGGACACTCGAAGCCGCGTCGCGCCCGTACGTCCGCAAGATGGCGGTGGCAAAACAGGGAGATGGCGTGTCGTTCCGAACGATGGAGTGGCGGCTGTTCTGCGAGAACAAGGATCGCGCCCGGTTGATGTTCGTGCGGGAATCCGACCCAAGCGGTGGCGGCCTCAAGACGATGATGTTGGCTGCGGGGACGGACAAGTCGGTGGCCTTTGGAAGGTATCCCGCGCGCGTCGGCAAGTACGAAGTGTGGAGCGATGTCGTCGCGCCCGATGCCATGCAGGCGATGCTGGCAGCTTCCAGCCTGCAGATGGGTGAGGGTACGCTCGGCGCGGAGGGCAAGACCAAGCTCGCGACTTTCGACATCGATACGCTTGGCCTGGGGTCGTCATGGACGCAGCTCTTGACATCGTGCCCGGCCAACACGACCCGGCCTGCGGCGGCGTCGTCCAATCTCAACCTCAATGCTGCTCCGGCGATTCCAGCGACTTCCGCAGCTCCCGCAACTCCGCCGAAATGAGCGCTGGGGTGGTGCCTGGAAGACATCGCTTCTGTTCACCTCGGTGTTGCTGGCCTAATCCGAGATTCGCGTCAGCGCGGCCTTGAAGCTGACGCCCAGCGCCGTACACAAGTCAAACGTCATCAACATCAGAATTCGATTTGAGGGAGATGATGGCCGGCACCCCGCGATGGCGCGGCGAAGAGGCGGTTACCGGCTTGCGTTGGGTGCGCTGGCGACCCGGGTCAAAGCGGGCGTTGCCGCCATCTTGACCAGCACGTCCTTGACCGGATGCTCGGTCCAGGCCCGCGTGACGTAATTGCGATGGGTGACGCCATCAGGCGTCTGCACGAACACGACGCTGCCGGGCCGCAGTGGCCCGTCCATGCTCTCGGTGACGGTGATGCCCCGGTCGCGGAGCATCTGCATCAGCTCCTGGTCGTGCCGCTTGGTGTAGCGGGTATACGAAGAGACGAAGAAGCCGGTACGGTTTTTCTCGATCCAGGACGCGAACTTGTCGAGTTCGCCATAGACGGCGTCGAGCAGGAACACGCCGCGGACCCGGTTGGGAACGCCACCGACTTCGAGGCTCCAGGCGGTCGGCAGGAAGCCGCCGCTATAGCCGACGATCACGATCGGCAGGTTCGCGAATGCCTGCGCCGACTGCGGATCGCCGTAGAGGCGGGCGAGATGGCTCGCTGATTCATCGATGAAGCGCTTGAAGCCGCCCGGCTGCCAGAACTTGCCGGCCGAGGAGTCAGCGGCATTCACCGCCATCTGGGGCGCGAGCAGCACGGCGTTGACGCCGGAATCCGAGATCTGCTGCGGCACCAATTGCCGGTCGCGGACGTCGCGCTCCAGCGTTGCGCCGTTGCCGTGGAAGAACACCACGATCATGCCGGGCTTCCTGACGTCGAACGTCTCGGGGACGTGCACCAGCACGCGGCTGTCGTTGTAGGTCTCGTCCTGCCAATAGACCTTGCCGCTGTAACTGCGATGGCCTTTGCGGTCGCCCTTGGAAATGTTGAGGAACGGCTCTTCGGAGCGCGGATTGGTGCCGAAATAGGGGAAGGCCGAGGACTTCATGCTGACCAGCGTGGTCAGCTCTTCACGCTCGGCGCGGGGTAGCGTCAGCGTTGGCGTCAGCGAGGCGACCCTCACGGGTTCGGTGCGCACCGTGCGCGGCGGCTGCGCCAGCGCGACCTGGCGCTGGACCTGTGGCAGGCTTTCATTGGCGGTCGGGAAACGGTCGGCGAATTGCAGCGTGGGGAAACGGTCGTCGAACGTAACGATTGAAGCTTGGGATTTGGCGGGCCGGGATTTTGCGCCTCCCGTGTTCGCCGCCAGCATTTCGGCGCTCGGCGCCTTGCCGTACTGAACCAGGACAAAGGATAGCGGCACGATCAGCGCAGCCAGCGCAAACCAGTGCCATCGTAGCGGCAGGGTGCGCCGCGGCACAGCCGACAATGTCGGCTGGCCACGACCAACTGTCTGGAATTTCGGATCAGCTCCGACCATCCACCCCAATGTCCCAAGATCACCGTCAACCGAGGTTAAGCTCGCACGCGCTTAGACGACGTTAAGCGTCCGGAAAAACTCCCCACGTCCGGAAGCCCTGAGGGGACCATGCAATCGTGTCGCGATTGTGGGGACCGTCACGATGTTTTCGCAATCCAGTAGTGGCACGGGAATAGCGACGGTATTATAAAACCTATTTCGCGTCTCAATTTAAACCATTGTAAACATTGCTTGAATTGAAGGGCGTCAGCCTGCACGATGCGGCTCTCGGCTGCGGGCGCTTGAATGTGGGGTCCGAGATGGCGGCATCAGAAACGGGAAGCCCAGCGTGGCCCGGCTCGCGCTCCGGCGGACGCTCCACCGTTTCGGTTCTGGTGGCGGTTGCCATCGTCGTTGCCGACATGGTCGGCGTCGGCGTCTTCACCAGCCTCGGCTTTCAGGTCAAGGATATTCCCTCCGGCTTTTCGATCCTGCTGCTGTGGACCGTCGGCGGCATCGTTGCGCTATGCGGGGTGTTTTCCTACGGCGAACTCGGCGCGATGTTTCCGCGTTCGAGCGGCGAGTACAATTTCCTCGGCCGGGCCTATCACCCGGCCTTCGGTTTTGTAGCGGGCTGGGTATCGGCAACCGTCGGCTTCGCCGCACCCGTCGCGCTGGCCGCGATGGCATTCGGCGAGTACGGCAAGTCGGTGCTACCAAATGCGCCACCGCTGGTGCTTGCGGTCGGCGTGGTCTGGCTGGTGTCGCTGGTGCAACTCACCGGCGTGCGGCATTCCTCGACCTTTCAACTGGTCGCGACCATCCTGAAGGTGGTGCTGATCGTGGCCTTCCTGGTCTGCGGCTTCTTGCTCGGTTCCGGGCAACCGGTGTCGTTCGCGCCGTCGGCTTCCGACTTCACCCATATCGTCAGCGCGCCGTTCGCGATCAGCCTCGTCTTCGTGATGTATTCGTTCTCGGGATGGAACGCGGCGACCTACATCATCGGCGAGGTGAGGTTGCCCGAGCGCAACGTGCCGCGGGCGATGCTGATAGGAACGCTGATCGTGCTGGTGTTGTATGTGGCGCTCAACGCGGTGTTCCTGCACACCGCGCCGATCGACAAGCTCGCCGGCCAGCTCGACGTCGCCCGGATTTCCGGCAGCTACATCTTCGGCGAATTCGGCGGCCGCATCGTCGGTGCGATGATCTGTTTCGGGTTGATCTCGTCGATCAGCGCGATGATGTGGATCGGGCCGCGCGTCATGATGACGATGGGCGAGGACCTTCCGGTGCTGCGGCCGTTCGCCCGAAGGTCGACCGGCGGCGCGCCGCCTTACGCCATTCTATTTCAGCTCACGGTCGCGAGCCTGATGCTGTTTACGCGCAGCTTCGAGGCCGTGCTCGATTTCATCCAGTTCGCGCTATTGTTCTGCTCGTTCTTCACCGTGCTCGGCGTGATCAAGCTGCGCATCACGCACCCCGATCTGCCGCGGCCCTACCGGGCCTGGGGGTATCCGGTGACCCCTGTGGTTTTCCTGCTCGTGACCGGGTTCATGATGTACTACCTTTTGACCGAACGGCCGTTGCAGTCGCTGCTGGGTCTTTTGATAATGCTTTCTGGTCTCCTGATTTACGGCGTTTTCCGCAAGCGGGCAGATCAAGTTCCCGTGGCCGCATCTTCGGGTCGTGAATGAATATGCTGCGTTCCGTTCGACTGGCGACGCTTGCTGCTGTGATGCTGTTTGCGGCGGCGCTTCCTGCTCGTGCCCAAACTGCATCCGCTGACGATACCGCGAAATTTCTGGCGGGCATGATGCCTTCGGCGGATTCGCCGCTCGCGCCGCTCACCAACGACCCGGCCTGGCAACGCCACGCCAAATTCTTCGACTCCGCGTTTGGGCAACTCGAGCAGCGTCAGATATCGCGGATCCGCGCCTGGGCGGATACCAATCTGGCGGCGCCCAAGCCGACCATGTTCTACATGTTCTCAGGTCCGGACTTTCTCTATGCGAACGCGTTCCATTCCAAGGCGTCGACCTACGTGCTGAGTGCGCTCGAGCCGGTCGGCTCGGTGCCCGACCTTTCGAGATTGCCGCGCGGCGGCATTGCGTCGGCGCTCTACAATGTCGAGCGTTCGCTGGCTTCGATCCTGAGCTTCAGTTTCTTCATCACCAAGCAGATGAAGACCGATCTGCAGGCGGGCCAGATCAGCGGCACCTTGCCGATCCTCTACGTGTTCCTGGCGCGCTCGGGCATGACCGTGAAGAGCGTCAGCCCGATCTCGCTGGACGACCAGGGCGCGGCGCATTTCGCAGGCGAAAATGCCGGACCGAATGCCGTGCGCGGCGTGCGCATCACCTTCGCCGACAGCGACGGCCAGGAAAAGACGCTGTATTATTTCTCGACCGATCTTTCCAATTCCGGCGTGAAGGCGAGCGGCTTCCTGAAATTCTGCGAGACGCTCGCGCCCGCCAACAGCCTGATCAAGAGTGCGTCCTATCTGCTGCATTCCGGCAACTTCACCACGGTGCGCAACTTCCTGCTCAACAACAGCGCCACCATCATCCAGGATGATTCCGGAATTCCGCTGGCCTATTACAGCACGAAGAAATGGCGCTTGTTCCCGTTCGGCCGCTATCTCGGACCGATCGACGAATTCCCGGGGCGCTACCAGGAGTCATATGAAGCACTCTTCCGCCGCGCGCAGCCGATTGATTTCGGCATCGGCTACCGCTGGCGCACGCCTGAAACGAATGTGCTGCTCTCCGTGAGATTGCCCGATGATGGATCGCCCGCTATCGACGCCACGGCGTCGGCGGAGGCGCCACCGCCACCGCCGCGTCCGCGCAGGCCGCGTCCGCCGGCGGATATAGGGCAGCGGCCGCCAGCGGATTTCTGGCCGCAGCCGCGGGGCGGCTTCTTCTTCTGGCGATAGAACGCCCGGACTTCACCAGCGTACGCTTTGACTCGGTACGATGAAGGCCGCTTTGCTTGGCGGTTCGGAGCGCGTGCCGAAATATTGCCAAGCCGCGACAATGAGGATGAGCAGCGCGAGGATCGCGAGCAGGTCGTTCAGCCTGACATCGTGACCATGGTCACTGATTTTCCAGCGCATGGGTTGTTTCCTCCCTGAGGGAGTGCCGCAATCAATGCGGACGGCAGAACCGGAGTTCCAACGCATCAGCAATGCGCATTCATCAACCGTTGACGCCGCGCCAGCGTCCGTAGCGCCAGGGCAGATACCATCGCGCGCCCGCAGGTCTCGTCAGCGGCACGTTGTCGATGCCGGACGTGCCGAAGGGCTGGCAGCGCAGGATACGCGCCAGCGTCATCCATCCGCCGCCCCACAGACCGAAGCGTTCGATCGCTTCGTCGCCATACACCGAACATGTCGGCAGATGCCGGCAATTGTAGCCGACCAGCGGCGACAGCGTGTGCCGGTAGATCCAGATCAGCGCGCGCCCGGCATTGCGCGGCAAACGTTGGAGCGCGCTGGCACAGTCTGTGCATTGCTTGTGCGGAAACTGATCGGTGGGCGCCATGCTAAGCCATGTACGTAGTCTTGCGGGAGTTCCCAAGCAAGGAACTGATTTGATGCAGATATTTACGCCACAGTTCGCAATTATCGCACCGCGAAGCGGCGTAGCAAGCCAAGGTATTATGGACGACACAGGACAGTACGGTTACCGTTTCGGCAACGCGTCGATGACAGAATCATGTCGCGTTGAAGTGGGGCCGTTGCCATTGCTCCCTGAAGGGACTTGGGGGAAGGAACCAAATTGAGGTTTGTGACGTCGCTGAAATCTCGCGGCTGGGCGCTCCTCGGCGCCACCGCCTTCTGTCTCGCATTGCCTGGCGCGGTCACGACGCTGGGCAACTCGGCGCATGCCGGCGGCACTCTCGAAGAACGCAAGCAGCCGATGCATTTCAAGTGGAATGCTTGCCAGCCCGATTGCAGGGGCTGGGTCTCGGCGGTCGGCATCGTCACATCCGATAGTCCGAGGGAGTTCGAGGAGTTCGCCAAGGATCGCCAGCTTGCCGGGGCGACCATCGTGCTGGATTCCAGCGGCGGCTCGGTCAACGATTCCATCGCACTCGG
The DNA here is from genome assembly GCF_018596315.1 of Bradyrhizobium sp. SRL28. Lineage (GTDB taxonomy): Bacteria > Pseudomonadota > Alphaproteobacteria > Rhizobiales > Xanthobacteraceae > Bradyrhizobium. The sequence goes on from NZ_JAHEAG010000005.1 coordinate 373,969, forward strand.
CCGGCGGTTCCGCAGTCTCGGCGCGCTGACCACGGTCGGCGCCACCGTACGCAAGCAAACCCCGCAAGGCGAACGCGCGAGCGTGGCGCCGGAAGCCTATTGCGAGTCGATGTGCGTGTTCCTGCTGCTGTCGGGCAAGACCCGTTACGTGCCGCCTGTCGCGCGTGTCCGGGTGCACCAGATCTGGATGGGCGATCGCGCCGACGACGCCAAGGCCGCGAGCTACACCGCGCAGGATCTGATGATCGTGCAACGCGACATCGGCCGCCTCACGAAGTACACCTTCGACATGGGCGGAACCGGCGATCTGCTGTCGCTCGCGCTCAGCGTGCCGCCGTGGGAAGATCTGCACGAATTGTCGCGCGGTGAATTGCGCCTGGCCAATCTCGTCACGACCGATGCGATCGCCGATGTGTTCCCGCAGGACAATACGTCGGTGCCAATGGCCGAGGCGAAGCCGGCCAAGCCGCAGGACCGCTTCGTCAGTTCCGCTGTCGAGGGTGACGCGCAGCCGCAGACCGGCAAGTCCACCAAGACCGCCGAAGCCGCGGTTCCGACCGGTGGCTCTGCAGCCGCGCCGACCCAGCCGCCGCAGCAGAAGTAGGCTCTACCCGTACCGACGGTGTCATCGCCCGGCTTGACCGGGCGACCCAGTATTCCAGAGACGTCAGCGATCGATCGAGAGTTCCCGGCGTACTGGATACCCCGCATTCGCGGGGTATGACGACGGTATGCTGGGCTTGCCCCTTACGCCGACGCCGGCTGCTTCGCCCTCGCTTCGATCTGGCCGATGGCGTCGACCACGGCGTCGAAGGTCAGCATGGTCGAGGCGTGGCGGGCCTTGTAGTCGCGCACCGGTTCGAGCAGGCCGATGTCGGCCCATTTGCCTTGCGGGGGACCGCCGTTTTCTTTCAGCATCTTGCGCACGGTTTCTCGCAATTCACGTAACTCGCCAGCCGTCGAGCCGACCACATGGCTTGCCATGATCGAGGAGGAGGCTTGTCCCAGTGCGCAGGCCTTCACGTCATGGGCGAAGTCGGTGACCACGGGCCCGTCCATCTTGAGATCGACCTTGACGGTCGAACCGCACAGTTTGGAGTGGGCGGTGGCGCTGGCGTGGGGGTCGGGGAGGCGGCCGAGGCGGGGGATATTGCCCGCCAGTTCGATGATCCGCTTGTTGTAGATGTCGTTCAGCATGAGAATCGGTGTCCCGGGCGGCGGTCCGAGCGCCCTTGGCGGCTGGGTTTCATCGTCCTATATATGGACAGGAACGGCGGAAAAACAGCCCGGCCGTTTGCCTTGGGCGGCCAGAGGTGGAAATCAGCTCGGCCGTCAGCGTGTTGTGGATGGGACTCAGGCGCCCGGCGGCAAAACCGCCCCGTCTGCCCGGTGACACTCCGGTCTTTTGGACCGGTCGAACGGAGAAGACATGGACGCATTGATCAAATCCATCCGTACCGCCAAGCCCTCTGAAGTCAAATCGCCCGATGTGGCCCCGGATACCCGCCCGGCCGAGCTCGATCCGGCCGAGTTCCTGGCGGCTGCCGTCCGCGCCGACCTGCCGCGCCCCTCGCGTGCGGAGGCCGAACGGGCCGTGCTCACCTTGCTCAGCTATATCGGTGAGAACCCCGGCCGCGAGGGCCTGCTGGATACGCCGCGCCGGGTGGTCGAAGCCTTTGACGAACTCTATCAGGGCTACCACCAGTGCCCAGCCGAGGTGCTGGACCGCACCTTTGGCGAAACCGCCGGCTACGACGATTTCGTCCTGGTCCGCGATATCGAATTCACCTCGCAATGCGAGCACCACATGATGCCGTTCTACGGCAGGGCGCATATCGCCTATACGCCGGTCGAGCGGGTGGTGGGATTGTCGAAGCTGGCGCGGCTGACCGATATCTTCGCCCGCCGCCTGCAGACCCAGGAGCACCTGACCGCCCAGATCGCAGCCGCGATCGACGAGGTCCTGAAACCCCGCGGTGTTGCCGTGCTGATCGAGGCGGAGCATACCTGCATGTCGGTGCGCGGCGTCGCCAAGCACGGTGCGATGACGTTCACCAGCCGGTTCACCGGCATGTTCCGCGACAATCCGGCGGAGCAGCAGCGTTTCCTGTCCCTGGTGCGAGGACCGAACCGGTAACCTCGCTTGAATTTTGGCGAGGTCTGCCGTGTCCACCCCAAAACATGATCACGATCGCGAAGAAGGGCTGGATTTCCAGCCCAAATTCGACGCGTCCGGGCTCGTGACCTGTGTCGCGACCGATGTCGCCACCGGCGACGTGCTGATGGTCGCGCACATGAATGACGAGGCATTGCGCAAGACCATCGCGAGCGGCGAGGCCTGGTACTTCAGCCGTTCGCGCAACGCGTTGTGGCGAAAAGGTGAGACGTCGGGTCAGACCCAGCGCGTGGTCGAGATGCGCCTGGATTGCGATCAGGACGCGGTCTGGATCAGGGTAGAGCAGATCGGCGCCGCCTGTCACACCGGCCGGCGGTCGTGCTTCTACCGCAAGGTCGACGGTGATACGCGATTGTCATTCGTCGACGCCGACCGCCTGTTCGATCCAAAGGCGGTCTACCGCGAATAGCTTCGGTTCGTCTGGCCGAAAGCCGGATCATTCCAGCAGTTCGGCGATCAAGCGGGCTGCGCGTCTTGCCCCATCTGCCTCGACTGGATTCGGTCCATCCGACCTCGATAAAGCCAGCATCATCGCATCGGCAATCATGTCCGGTGTGGAGGCCGCGAAATCCATTTCAATGCCCGCGCCATAGCGGCGGAGACGATGAGCGACATGAAAGGTCTGCTCAAAATGGTTTCGCAGCGGAAAATAGACGAATGGCGTGCCGGCAGCAGCAAGTTCCATGCAGGTGGTGAGCCCGCCTTGCACCAATGCAAGATCGCAGGCCGCGAGATGGCGATCGAGATTGGCGACGAAAGCCCGTACCTCGACGCCCGCAGGCGCGGCCAGGGACGCCGCATCGATGCGCGGGCCGGCGACCACGATCATACGCAAGTCCGGAAGCTTCGCCTTTACGATGGGATAGGCCTGGAGGATACGCCGGATCAGGTGCGCACCGATGCCTGAGCCGCCGACGGTGACGATGCAAATTTGCTCGTCGTCGCGGTACCCCAGCCTTTCGCGAAGCGATTCCTTGTCGCCGAAGGTCTGGGGATGCTCGCCGATAACGTAGCCGGCAAAATCGAAATGCTTCGGTATCCAGTCGCGCATCAGAGGTAGATCTGCGCCGAACGACAGGGGCGCGATGTCTTCAGGTGTGCCGACGAAAATCGAGCGATCGCGCACGCCCGGGTGTTGCTCGATGTGCTCAATCATCTCCGCATTATAGTCCGTCGTCAGGAGCGCCTCATGCTCGCCGCCGGCCGGCATCGGCACGTAACCGACAAAGTCTGTCAGCCAGGCAAGCTTCGCCTTCTTCAGTTCGGGGTGCTCGTGCCAGTAGTGGTCGATGTCCCAGGCCTCGTCCGCGATCACGAGGTCATAGGCGCCTTGCTCGACGGCGTCCTGGAAGATCATGAAGTTCTTGATCAGCACTTCATCCATGCGGCGGAGCGCCTGAAAGCAGTGCAACTCATGCTCGCCGCTTTCGAGCTCGATATGCCGCGTCTCGCTGGCAAGCCGGGCGCTAAGCGGATGGACATGTTCGTTGTTGGCTTCGAGCAGGCGTGTGACGGGGTCCTGTGCCAGCCAGTCCACTTTCAGGTCCGGATGGAGCTTTCGCAGTTCGCGCGCGACAGCGATGTCGCGACGGCCATGGCCGAGACCGATCGGAGACGAAAGATAGAGGGCGCGCTTCTCGCGTGTCGTGCGTGGCAACGACGCACGCGACGGCGCCGTGATGCCCAACCGTCGATCGATAAAGTCGTTGATCAGGGTGTTCGCCTTTGCCGGATACCGCCCGAGAGGGTTATGTCCACCGCCTTCGATCGTGACGAACTCCGAGCCGTTCACCTCGGCGTGCGCGGCCTTCGCGCGCTCATGAGGCTGGATCTGGTCGTTGTCGCCGTGGATGAACAGCATCGGACAGCGAATCTTGCGGTACATTTCTTCGCTGACGTCGAACCCGGGAAGGATGCTGCGCGCTTCCACCGTCTTGATCAACGTCGGCCCGCTGGTCTCGGCGGCCCAGCCGATTCCATCCTCGATCTGCTTGGTCGAATGCGGCTCGCTGCAGATGTTGCGAATGAAGAACTCGGCAAAGTCAGGATAGTTCTTCAGCCAGTAATCCCGGTTGAACTTGTCCCAGCCTTCGTGACGGTCGCGCGCGGCCAAAAAGTGCGATGCAGCCAACCTTTCGTGGTGCGCAGGTCCGATAGTCGAGACCGTACCGGCAAGAATCGCTGCCTTGGCGCGCTCGGGATGATGCGCCGCGAGAACGGAGGCGAGCAGGCCGCCGAGCGAGAGTCCGACAAGGATCGCTCGGTCGACGTCGAGAGCATCCATGACGGCGAGGGCGTCGGCCAGATAATTGTCCAGCGTGTAGGCGGCGACATCCTCCGGCCGGTCGGATTTGCCATTGCCGCGGCCGTCATAGGTGATGCAGCGGAAGCGCTCGCTGAAATAGGGGAGCTGTGCCTTGTAGATTCGTGAATGAACGATGCTCCAGGGCGGGATGAACAGCATGGCATCAGGCGTGTCGCCATAGATTTCATAGGCGAGCTTCACGCCGCCGCGGCTAACGAAGCCCGCGCTATCAGGCAATTTTGCGCGCATGGCATCACCTCCTGTCTGGTGAGGATCCTTCCGCAATCCGGATGAGATCGCCGACGCGACGAAGCGACGCCCGGATCGGCGAGCCCTTCTTCTCCAGACCGAGCAGGAACAGGCTTTCGCCCCCGATGAAACTGGAAGCGGCGATCGCGCCGACTTCCTCCGCCGAGAAGGGGCCGAGGGGGCCGATCTTCTGTTCAGCCTCCCGTGCCAGGCCGACGATCAGATCGACCCAACCCATAATGCCGGCGCGGATCACCTTGGCTACTTCCGCGTCATGCCAGCTCACGGCGATCAGCTCCTGCAGCACCCGCACGTAGCCTGAGGCAATGTCATCATCCAGGTAATCGCAGGCGCGGTCCCACTGCTCGGACAGTTTCAGGGATGGATCTCCGAACAATCTGTTCTGCCGGTCCAGAAGCTGGGTATTGAGATATTCGAACAGCTCGAGGACCAGGTTCTGCTTGGAACCAAAATGATAGTGAATCTGGCTGAGCGGCACGCGGGCTTCTGCCGCGACTTCCCGGGTCGAGAGGCCCGCATAGCCGGCACGACGCAGCACCTTCTTGGCGGCCTCGAGCAGGCTCGTGCTGGTCTCGATCTTCTTCACCGCGGTGCGCGCCATATTGTCTCGCGATGTGATTGATCTGCGCCAAACGCTACATGAATTCCGGCGGCAGTGGCTAGGCGCGATCGTCTCGCCCACGGCTCGATATCTGCACATCCGCTGGTGTCGATGCCCGGCGCGGGGCCGGGCACCATGGCGACGATTAACCCGCGCCATCTGCACGCGATTTGCGTCGCGGTAGCGGGATCAGCATCGATACTTGCTCCCGGTAGCGGCGATACTGGTCGCCGAACAACGCGATGAGATCGCGCTCCTCCAGCCAGATGCCGATCAGGATGTAGCCCGTGGTCGCAATGGCGAACAGCAGATGTCCGGCCGTCATCACCGGCGTCGCCCAAAAGGCAATCAGGAACCCGAGATAGATCGGGTGCCGGACGGACTTATAGAGCATCGGCGTCTTGAATTTGGCCGGCGGCAACTCCTGCCTGAGCAGGCGCGCCAGCACCTGGCGCAAGCCGAACAGCTCGAAATGGTTGATCATGAAAGTGCTGGCGAGCACCACGGTCCAGCCGATCCAGGAGATCGCCTCAAGCGTGACCGCGCCAAGCGGATCGGTCACCGACCAGATGATGTCCGTCATCGGCCGCCACTGCCAATAGAGCAGGAGCAATGCGAGGCTGGCAAACAGCACGAACGTCGTGCGTTCGACCGCAGGCGGCACGAGGCGCGTCCACCAGCGCTTGAAGGCGGGACGCGCCATCACGCTGTGCTGGACCGCGAACAGGCCGAGCAACAGGGCATTGATGATCAGCGATGGAATGAACGGTCCAGGCTGGCCGCTGTCGATGGTTTTCGGGACCGGCAGGTTGCCTACGAAGGCAATCGCATAGAGGAAGGTGGCGAGAAACAACAGATAACTGACGATGCCATAGAGCATCGCAACCAGGCCGCCGGCGGTGGTCTTTGCAGAGGGAGGATAGATGACGTGATCACTCATGAGCTGATCCCTTTCTGGAAAGTTGAAGGCGGATGCCCGTTCAATGGTCGTCGTTCGGGGAACCGTCGCCCGGCATTCCCCACTATTCCGCGGCCGTCTGACCGCTATGAATAGGTCGGTCGATCGACCGAAATGTTCAACGCGCGGTACGGCTTTTTTGAGGCGAGGGGCGCCCCTTAACGCGCCATTAACCATAATCGCGGCAGTCTCGACCGCGAATAGGCGCTGATTGCCAGGGCCTCGAGAGGCCGCGCGGTCGTTTCGCGAGCGGGGCACCAGAGACATGTCGGTCGACACAACGAGCGCCACGGCTGCGGCAGGTGTCGATCCCACACGCGCCAGGATCGCGGGTTCGATCAGGCAAGCCGCGTCGACCACCGGCGCCAGCTTCGAATATCTGCTCGCCACCGCGAAGATGGAATCCAACTTTAACCCGAAGGCCGCCGCCACCACCTCGTCGGCGCGCGGGCTGTTTCAATTCATCGACCAGACCTGGCTCGGCACCGTGAAGGAAGCGGGCGCCCATCTCGGCTACGGCAAATATGCCGACGCCATCACCAAAAATCCTTCCGGCAGCTATTCGGTCAGCGACCCCGACGCGCGCGCGGCGATCATGAAACTGCGCGACGATCCGGATGCCGCTGCGTCGATGGCGGCAGTGCTGACCCAGTCCAACGGTTTCAAATTGACCGGCAAGATCGGCCGCCGCCCGACCGACGCCGAACTCTATATGGCGCATTTCATGGGCGTCGGCGGCGCCGGCAAGCTGATCCAGAACGCCGAGGACAATCCGAATGCGTCCGCAGCGGGGATGTTTCCGAACGCGGCTGCGGCCAACCAGTCGATCTTCTATGACCGCTCGGGGCAGGCGCGCAGCGTCTCGCAGGTCTATTCGTTGCTGAGCACGCGCTACGCGGCCGCCGCCGATTCGCCGGTGACGCGCACGGCGATGGCGGCCGCAGGCGGCGACCTGCCAAGGCGCATCAACGTCGCGAGCGCCGCGCCGGCGGCGGCAGCGATCGACAACGCGGCCTATCTGTCGAGCTTCCCGGATCAGCGCGCGGTGACGCCGGTTGCAGCAACGTCGCAGACTGCCGCGGCGTCATCGGAGCCGATCTTCCGTTCGCTGTTCCAGGCCGGCGAACGCACGCAGCCGATTTCGCCGGCGGTGCAGGAATTGTGGGGCAGCAATTCGTCGCTCACCTCGGTTGCGTCAGCAACCTCGGTTGCCTCCGCGAGCACCGTACTGTCGGGACATAAGCCCGAGGTCCGCGCGCCCGGCCGGCTCGATCTCTTCAGCGACCGCGACGGCACGTTCAGTAGCTAGCCTGCTGCCAATAGACCGTGCCGCCGGACAACATTTCAGCTACTTCCGCGCCGATTGAAGCTTTCCGTTCTCGGAAAATATCCTGCCGCCGTCAGGGCCAAACCGAATGCCATATTCGAATGAGGATGTGCCCGCGGATGTCTTGCCGGTGGCTGGGTTTGAAAGGTTGAATTCGAGCAGGCCGCTTACCTGACAGTTTGATTGGCTCTCGTTGCAGGAAGTTCGGATCGTGTCGGTCAGAAGCCGATAGGCTCGAACAGGCCATCTCTTGACGTATCTCTCCTTGTCCTTGAGGACCTCGGCGCGCAGGGTTGATTTGCCGTAGTAGTCGACCCGCTCGTCGAGTGCCTTCCGCGCGTAGTTCAGGAAATCGGCCGTGCTGCCTTGGGATTGGGTCATGTCCTCGATGACGAGAGCGGTGGCCCGCTGGGCTAGCGATGGCGCCACTACGGCGGGCCTCGTCGGCTGAGCCAGCATTACTGCGGAATTCGGTGTCGGTGATATCTGGGGCGCAGCCGTCGCCGGTTCATTCGGTGTCGTGCCCATAAAGTAAAACGAGCCATCGATCGGAGAGGACGAAACCCAGGGCTGCTGCGATCCGCCGGTGGCCTTCTTAACCTGAAGGCCGACCTGGTTGAAGGTCTGGAAGATGTCGAGCCCCGGAGTCAGCATGGTCTGGGCGAGCGCTGCGGTATAGGGGCTGTTGATGTCGTTTCCGTCGAGGGCAACGTTGCCGGGTTGGGTTGCGTAGGAAAGCAGCGTTCCCTCGGGCGCCCGGATTTGAGCGAGCCCGCTCTCTGTTCCGCGCAGCCCGCGGCCGCCAAAAGGATTGTTTCTGCAGGCATCGAGGATGACGAGGTTCAGCTTCGTTCCTGATCCCTCCATCTGCCGAAGGATCAGACTGACATCCACCATCTGGAAATCGACGTCTGCTTCCTTGACCGGGTTTGCGGACACCGGAACGAGATAGTTGACGTTTCGGATCTGCACGCCGTGGCCAGCGTAGTAGAACAGCGCCACATCGGCGCCGGTAAGCTCGTTGCCGAAGGTCTGGATCGCCTTGTCAAAATTAGGCTTGTCGAGGTCGAGTTGGGCGCGGTTGCCGACGAGCGTGAAGCCGGCTTTCCGCAATGTATCGGCGATCAGCACCGCATCATTTCGTGGATTGTTGAGTGAAGCGACGCTTTGATAGTTGGAGTTTCCAACCACGAGCGCGATCCGCTTGTCTGCGCGGCAGTCAAGCGTGGAAAAGGCCAACATCAATATCGATAAAACAAACGCCAAACGCATATCGCGCCCAGCCTCCGAAGGATGAAAACGCAGCGTATTTAGGCAAGGATTGACCATCATTGTCGAGTGGCTGGCTGCGATTCACACGGCCGCTGCTGGGGCCGCCGTACACCGGCGGCTTTGCCGGGATTTCCCGCCGGTCCCCGCACCCTTAACAAAACGTCAATAAAACCAGCCGTTTATGGTGAACCCTTTGTTAAGCGTCATGGTTTATTTTTTCTAATAGTGGCACCGCGTCACGGTGTCGTTTCAGGTTGCGTAGCCAGGACCATGATCGTTCGGCAGTTCATCAGTTGGATTCGTACCGCTCCGGCAGGCGAGCGGGCAGAGGCGACGCGGGCTTTGGCGCGGGCCTGGTTGATTTCAGATCTCAGCGAGGACGATCGCATCGCCGCCGAAGGCGCGCTGCTGATGCTGCTCGATGATCCATCGCCGCTGGTCCGCCAGGCCATGGCGGAGGTATTTTCGCGCAGCCCGGACGCGCCGGCCGCGATCGTGCAGGCGCTCTCGCTCGACCAGCCCTCGATCGCGCTGCCGGTGCTCGAATATTCACCGCTTCTGATCGATGCCGACCTCGTCGATATCGTCGCGACCGGCAACAGCGACATGCAATGCGCCATCGCCCGCCGCATCAATTTACCACCCTCGGTTTCTGCCGCGATTGCCGAAGTCGGCTCGGCGGCCGCAGCGCTCGAACTGATCGAGAACGCCTACGCTGAACTCGCGCCATTTTCCTGGGACCGCATCGTCGAACGTCACGGCCATCTCGCCGCTATCAGGGAATCGATGCTGGTGCTGGAAGGCTTGCCCGCCGCTACCCGCGTGGCGCTGGTCGCCAAACTCACCGAGACGCTGGCGCAATTCGTCGTCGCGCGTAACTGGCTGAGCGCCGACCGGGCAGGGCGGCTTGCGAATGAAGCGCGCGAGCGCTCGGCCGTGAACATCGCGGCGCGTTCGCGCGGCGATGACATGCAGGGCCTGGTTCGGCACCTGCGCGCGACAGGGCAATTGAATGCCGGCCTGATCCTGCGTGCGCTGTTGTCGGGCAATATCGAGCTGTTCGAATCCGCGCTCGCCGAACTGGCCGATCTGCCGCTGGCCCGCGTGACTGCGCTGTTGCATGACCGCGGTGGCGCCAGTGTTCAGGCGCTCCTGATCCGCGCCGGCCTTCCCGAATCGACCTTCGCGGCGTTTCGCGTGGCGCTCGAGGTCAGCCATGAAACCGGCTATGTCGATACGATTGGAGGCGCGGCGCGACTGCGCCGCCGCATGGTCGAGCGCGTGCTGACCCATTGCGAGACCGATCGCAAGGCCGCCGAGCCGCTAATGATCCTGCTGCGGCGCTTCGCGACGGAGTCCGCGCGCGAAGAAGCCCGCATGTTCTGCGAGGAACTGGTCGCCGACGAAGCGCACGTGCCGCCCGAGCGCGATCTGATCGCGGCGTAGACGATCCTGCGGCAACATATTCGGTGTCGTCCCTGCGAACGCAGGGACCTATAACCACAGATGCTTGGGGTTATGCGAAAGTCATCGATCAGCGTATTTCAATCGAGAAGCCGCGGCGTATGGGTCCCTGCGTTCGCAGGGACGACCCGTTGAGAGACGCCGGGCTACTCCGCCGGCACAATACTCGGCGCCAGAATCGCTTCGAGATGTTCGGGGCGGTCGCGGTTGACCTTGAGCAAAAATTCGTCCGCGACCCCGCGCAGCTGCTTGCTCAGCTTGCTCGCCATCGTGGCGGTGTCGAGCTTGGTGCGTTCGCGCACGATCGCCTGAATGGCGTTGATGTGGTGGGTGATCAGCTCCGCCGGGACCAGATCGAGGTCGGGCGCGTGTTCGATGATGCGGCAGAGGCTTTCGGCGGCAGCTCCCGCGGACGGGAAGCCGAACGTGGCGGCGTCGCCCTTGATGTCATGAGCGGCGCGAAACAGCTCTTCGCGGTTGTCGGTGGTAAAGCCGTCGCGGAGAACGACCGCATGCGCTGCCGAGAGTCGGTCGGCCTCGATCGTCATCCAGTTCTTGAATTCGCCTGACAGTCCGGCGAGCGCCTTTTCCGCGCGCCCGACGGGGTCGTCGAGGTCGGATTCGGGAACACGCAGCAATGCCTTGCGCAGGGAATTGGGCTGCGTGATCACGTGGTGATCGCCAAACGACTTGACCTCTATCGTCCCGGGCTTCTGTTTCGTCATGATGGTCTCTCCGGGCCGGCGCTAGACGGCCGAACGCGCCTTGTCGAGCAGCGACGGCTGTTGCATGACTTCCACCTCGCCACCAACGCGGCGCTCGGGGCCGATATAGGCGTTGTTGGTATTGCGCCGGCGGTCGGGGCCGAAATAGGTCTTGGTCTTGATGAAGGGGCGCGGGTTGGCGACGACGTTGAGAATACGCTGGTAGAGGCCCTTGGCCGAGATTGGCTTCGCCAGAAACTCGGTGACGCCGGCATCGCGTGCGACGGTCACGCGGCGTTTCTCCGAATGCCCGGTCAGCATGATGATCGGCGCGTAAGGATTGCCCTTCGATTCCGGCTGCCGGATCATCTGCGCCAGTTCGAGGCCGTCGAAGATCGGCATCGACCAGTCGGTGATGACGATATCGGGCACGTAGTGGCTGTACATTTCCAGTGCGGTGGCGCCGTCCTCGGCCTCATAGGCCTCGCGCGCGCCGAACGAATGCAGCAGCGTCCGCAGGATGCGGCGCATATGCGGATTGTCGTCGCAAATCAGAAATCGCAGCTTGTTGAAGTCGATGCGATACATGGAACAGCCCGGCCCAAGCAAAACGGTATACTGGCGTTAACCATATCGCGGCGCCCGTTAAGGAATGGTTGCGAAGCTGGACTATCAGGCTCGCGCAGATAGCGAATGGCGCCACTTTTTTCCCGGTTCAAGGTCGCCGGGTGGTCACCGGGCGGGCGTCAGGACCCGAACTGCTCGCGCAGGATGCGTTCCTCGAGGCTGTGACCGGGGTCGAACAGCATCCGCATCGAGATCGTCTTGTCGGACAGCACCTCGACGCGGCGGACGTCGCGCACGTCGTCGTGGTCGGCGGCGGCCGCGACCGGGCGCTTTTCGCCCTCGAGCACCTCGATGACCACGAAAGCGGAGTTAGGGAGCAGGGCACCACGCCAGCGGCGCGGGCGGAACGCGCTGATCGGGGTCAGCGCCAGCAGCGCGGCGTTGATCGGCAGGATCGGCCCCTGTGCCGAGAGATTATAGGCGGTGGAGCCGGCGGGCGTCGCCACCAGGATGCCGTCGGCGATCAGTTCCGCCATCCGCTCGTGCTCGTCGATCAGGATGCGCAGATGCGCGGCCTGGTTGGTCTGGCGAAACAGCGCGACCTCGTTGATGGCGTGATGCAGATGCACTGCGCCATGGACGTCGGTCGCGCGCATCAGCAGCGGATTGATCAGGGATTCCCGCGCCGCCGCCAGCCGGGTATGCAGGTCGTGCGTGGTGAACTCGTTCATCAGGAAGCCGACCGTGCCGCGATGCATGCCGTAGATCGGCTTGCCCGAGCGCATATGCCGGTGCAGCGTCTGCAGCATCAATCCGTCGCCGCCGAGCGCCACCACGACGTCGGAGTCGTCGGCATCGTGATTGCCGTAGAGCTTGGTCAACTGCGCCAGAGCGGCCTGCGCCTCGGTGCTTGCGCTCGCGACAAAGGCAATCCGGTCGTATCGCTTGGGGGTGGCCATCGGACGACGAACTCTTGGGTAGCGCGTGGCGCCGGATTGCGCCGCGCTCGTCTATACACCTTACCGGGACTTGTCGAGATGGCCGAGGGACTCTTTCGCGCCGGTAACCTAAACCGGTGGTCATCGGGACGTCATTTTTCTTGCAACGTCCGGATCGGATCCCAGTCCGCGCCCGGCGGGTTTTGGGCCAATTCCCGGGCCCGCGCGGCAAACAACGACGCCGGCCGGTCGATGTCGGCCGAACGGCCGAAATACTGCGCGGCGCGCTCGAATTCGCGGGCCCGCCACTGCGCAAGCCCGTCGGCGTAGTTGGCGATCAATGTCGCTTGCGAGGACGTCAGCCCGGCCGACAGCGCCAGCAATTCGTAGATTTTCAGCGCCTGGGTTCGTCCCTTGACCCTGATGGCATCGAGTTCGCGCCAGGCGAAGGCATCGCCGGCAAGGGCTACGGTGGTCTCGGAAGCGATGACGGTGGTGCCGTAGAATTTGTTGGCGCCCTCCAGCCGCGATGCCAGGTTCACCGCGTCGCTCATCACCGAGTAGTTGAAGCGCCGCCGCGATCCGAAATTGCCGACCAGGGCCTCGCCGGAATTGATGCCGATCCGCTGCGCCAGCTTGTATTCCTGGAAGGCGGCAGAGGAGGCGTTGAGTTGCGTCAGTTGCGTGCAGCAGTCCAGTGCGGCGCGCGCCGCATTGGCGGCATGGTCAGGATCGTCGGCCGGCGCGCCGAATACGGCCACGATGGAGTCGCCGATATATTTGTCGACATATCCGCCGTGACGCTCGATCACGTCGGTCATTGCCGACAGATATTCGTTCATCAGCTCCATCAGGCTGTCGGGCGACATCTTTTCGGCGATCAACGAAAATCCCTCGATGTCGGAGAAGAACACCGTCACGTTGCGGGTTTCGCCGCCGAGCTCGGGCAGTTTGTTCGACGACAGCATGCGGTTGATGACGTGCGGGGCAAGGTAGAGCGCAAAGCTCTTCTGCAGCAGGCGGCGGTCCTTGTCGGCGACGACGAAGCGGAAACCGATCGTGGCGGCGAGCGCGAACAGGCTCGCCAGGAACGGCTCGGCGATCGGCAGCGCCAGCGCATAGTTGAAGGCGATCGTGGCCCCGGCGATGCTGGCCACGATCACGGCCATCCAGGCCAGTGCCGCGCTGAGCGGCCGAAGCCGCCACGCCGCGATGGCGGCGAGCGAGGCAAACAGGGCGGAGATCAGGAAGCGCGCCAGCGGGCCGGGCTCGCTCACGGCATTGCGCCCGATCAGATTGTTGACTGCGGTAGCATGGATATAGACGCCGGCGATCTTGCTGGTCCTGAAGCCGGCCGTGACCGGCGTGCTCTCGGCCGTGCAACGCGGCGCGCGCGCGCCTTCGATGCCGGTTGCAAAGCGCTTGGAGGTCTGCTGGCGGTCCTCGATATCGAGAACGCTGCCGAAAATGACGACCTTTCCGGCGAACCATCGCCGAAAGTAATCTTTGTCGTTCTTGACGGCGCAGGCGCGCAGATCGGCAAACGAGAAGGTTGGGATGTCGTCGGCGCCACCCTCGAAATTAAGCGTCATCGTGTTCGGTATGCGGCCGGGAACCTGGTAACCCGCCAGCGTCATCCTTCCGCTTGCGTCGAATTCGGGCCCAGCGCCCAACGCCCGTGACGCCAGTTCGACGGCCATCGAGGGCACTGTCGTGCCGTTGGGGTTGAAGCTTAACGGCAGGCGGCGCACGATGTCGTCGTGGTCGGTATGAACGTTGAGCGGCCGGATGTTCTGCTGCTGGCGTACCGCGACGCGCTGGCCGGGCGAAGGCCTGACCGGCTGATTGCCACCCAGGGTTTCGCCCAGCACCACCTTGCCGGCGGTTGATGCGCTGGCGAGCGCACGAAGAAAGTCGCGGTCGAAACCGCGGACCTTCTCGCCCAGCATGCCGTCGCCAAACGGCATCTGGGATTGCTCGATCGAGGCCGGAATCACCACGTCGAAGCCGGCGACCTTGGCGCCGCCTTCGAGGGTCGCGGCCAATACGCGGCCGATCTCGCCGGTCCAGGTCAGCATCGGCGAGTCCTTGAACGGGGCGGCGCGCAAGCTCTCCTCGTCGATGGCGACGACGACCGCCGGCGAAGTGGCCGGATCCTGCCTGCGGCCGAACATCTCCCAGCGCAGCGCCGTGAGGATATCGAGGGAGAGCCCGCGGATCGGCCTGACAGCGGGAGAAACTGAAGCCGCGGCGCAGACCAGCGCGATGGCGGCAATCACCATCCTGTTGCGCGTGCTGCGCCTTATTCTCAAGACGGCTGGCCCGTCACGCCTATTCCATCCGCAGCAACCGACCGACAATCGGCGTCGCGCCGGGCTTGGCCTGCGCGTCCACCCGGAACACGATCTGCGACGACTTGAACGTAGCGGCGTAGAGGCCGCCGGGGACCAGCGCGACATTCTCGCTGGCGAAATCGAAGAATTTTCCCTTGAGCTGGGTGCCGCCCAGATTGATCTGCTGACGCTCGCCGGTGACGTCGAGGCGTCGCACCGTCAGCGTGCCGCGTCCCTTGGCTTCCACAAACGGCGACGCGCCGTAAAGCGTGAGCTGCGGCTGCGGCAGGGAAGCAGCCTTGTTGTCGACGCTGCGCAGCACGGTGGCGGCAACCGCCCTGGTTTCGCGCGAAGTCGCATTCGCCTGGCCGGGATCGCAGTCGGTCTTCTCCACGAGGAGGCCGGCGCTCTCGACGCTGCTCTCCTCGGTGCCGACGGTCACTGTGCCGGCGCCGTTGATCGTCTCACGCCGGCAGGATTTCAAATAGCTGAGGACGATGGAGCCGTCCGCACCGATCTTGATCACGGATTTCGGCGTCACATAGTCCATGAACTCGGCGCCGGTCACCTTGCCCTTGACATCTTCGACGACCGCAACCGGCGACTGGGCTGCGGCGGGAGAAGCCAGCGCCAGCACGCCGAGACAGAGAGCAATCGTACGTTTCATTTTAGGTCCCCATTGAAAAGCGCAGGTTCGTTAGTCGCGCCAGCGCCAAAATGGTTTCATGGATGGATCAAAAATACCCGGCCGGCAGGCCAGCGGAACCGACCGATAGCATCTAACGGTCGGCGGGGACAACTGCCGGGCGTAGCGACCATTTTCTCACGCGATGCTGTCGGGATTGTGATTTTCGGAAAGTTTTCTCCTTGTTGTGTACCACGGCCTCATTGTCGCACTGTTACGGAAGGCGGGTGGATGGCGGGGCGCGCAGGGAGCAAACGGTATGGCTTTTCATTTCACGGCGACGCGCCCCATGCGCCTTGTCGCCACGCTTCTGGTCGTGTGTTGGGTGAGCGGCGCGCGCGCCGAGGAGGCGAGTTCGCCAACCCCGCAGCAGCCGGCCGCGGCCACGCCGTCGCCATCGGGCCAGAAGGGCGGAGCGGGGCGGGGCACTGCCGCCACGCAGCCGCCTGCGGCCGAACAACATCGGTTGCCGCCGGATTCCACCACCAGGCAGACGCTGGCGCTGCCCGGCCGCACGCTCAACTTCACCGCCACTGCAGGCTCGATCCGGCTGTTCGACGACAAGGGCGAGCCGCAGGCCGATATCGCCTATACCTCCTACCAGCTCGACGGCGCCGATCGCGCAAGCCGGCCGGTGACGTTTCTGTTCAACGGCGGCCCGGGCGCGTCCTCGGCCTGGCTGCAGTTCGGCGCGGCCGGGCCGTGGCGGTTGTCGATCGGCGGCGATGGCGCGGTATCTTCCGCGACGCCTGACGTGTTGCCCAATGCCGAGACCTGGCTCGACTTCACCGATCTCGTTTTCATCGATCCCGTCGGCACCGGCTTCAGCCGCTTCGTTGCGTCCGGCGAGGACGTGCGCAAGCGGTTCCTTTCTGTCGACGGCGACGTCAGTTCGATTGCACTGGTGATCCGGCGCTGGCTGGAAAAATACGACCGGTTGCTGTCGCCGAAATTCGTGACGGGCGAGAGCTATGGCGGCATTCGCGGTCCGAAAATCGTTCGCAACCTGCAGACCCAGCAGGGCGTCGGCGTACGCGGGCTGATCCTGGTTTCTCCCTTGCTCGACTTCCGCGACTTTTCCGGCTCGAGCCTGCTGCAATACGTGTACAGCCTGCCGAGCATGGCGGCGGTGGCGCGCGAGGCCAAGGGCACGATGACGCGCGCCGATCTCGCCGAGGTCGAACGCTACGCACAGACGGAGTATCTCACCGATCTCATCAAGGGACAGGCCGACAAGGAGGCGACGACGCGGCTCGCCGACAAGGTGGCGGCGCTGACCGGCATCGATCAGGCCGTGACCCGCAGGCTTGCCGGGCGTTTCGAAGTCAGCGAATTCCGCAGGGAGTTCGATCGCCGCAGTGGCCGGGTGACCGGGCGCTACGACGCCTCGGTCTCGGGCCTCGATCCCTATCCGGATTCGAACTACGCCCATTTCGGCGATCCTTCCGGCGATTCGCTGATGGCGCCACTGACGAGCGCTGCGGTCGACGTCACCACGCGCAAACTCAATTGGCGGCCTGATGGTTCGTACCAATTGCTCAGCGAGAGCGTGAACCGGTCGTGGGATTTCGGCCGCGGGCCGGCCGAGTCGGTCTCGCAGCTCCGGCAGATTCTCGCGCTCGATCCGAAAATGAGGCTGCTGGTTGGCCACGGGCTGTTCGATCTCGCCACGCCCTATTTCGCTTCCAAGGTGTTGCTCGACCAATTACCGGCCTATGCCAGTCCGGACCGGGTGAAGCTCGTCGTCTATCCCGGCGGCCACATGTTCTATTCGCGCGACGGCGCGCGTCAGGCATTCCGCGCGGAAGTCGAGAATTTGATGAAGTAAATTCGGCACAACAAAAAACCGGCGCAGTCCTTAGGAACCTGCGCCGGTTGTTACACTACCGTCATTGCGAGCGAAGCGAAGCAATCCATGTCACGGCATAACGGACAGATGGATTGCTTCGTCGCTTGCGCTCCTCGCAATGACGGCGGAAACGTCAGTGCCTCAATAAACCAATCCCGTACCCGGCGGCTTTTCCAGCGCGGCGGCGAGCGAGCGATATTCTTCGCTTGTCGTGCCGGTGAGCTGAGCGATCCGGTTCAGGTGATACTGCGCCTGATCGCGGTTGCCCTGTTCGACCTGCCACAGGCCGTAATACTGCCAGGTCTTGACGTGGTTCGGATCGGCCTTGAGCGCGCGCTCGTACCAGATCTGCGAGACCTTGTAGTCGCCGAGCTGGCGATAGGAGTAGCCGATCAGGTTGGCGACGGCGGCCGTGTCGTCACGGCCGAGCGACTTGAGCTGCGCGATCGCCGAAGCGTAGTCGTGGCGCTCGTAGATCGCGGCATAGGCAGCGCGATAGCCATCGGCGAATGCGGTTTGCTCGATGCCCGGGCGGGCTTCGGATTTCTTTTTCTTCTTCGGTGGCGGCGGGGGCTCGTTGTCGGGCGCTGCGTAGACGACGCTAACGACAGGGGCCGCCGCAAGCGTGAGCGACAACATTGCGAGAGTCAAAAGCCTGATCGCTAATCTATTCATGCAAGTCTCCTGATGGCCGGTCCGGCAATCCTACACCGAAGCCCGTTGAGTTGAACCCCCGGCGCCCGAGAACATTCCCCGCGCCTCTACCTCGATTCCGCCAATTTTCATCGGCGGCCCGTGGTCAAGGACATGACGAAGATGTCATTCAGATGAACGGAATCCGAAAGTCCGATTCAGGGGAGGTTCAGTGCGCGGCCGCTAGCGTCGCCTGCATGATCGGCGAGCCCGGCCTTTCGACCGGAATGCCCGCAGGTCCCAAGGCACAGGAAAAGGAAGAGGAGACAACCATGCTCAAGACCATTTCCGCAGCGCTCGTTGCCGTTTCCGTTCTCGCCGCGCCTGCACTTGCCGGCACGCCGGGCAAGACCGCGCAGGCGCCGGTGAGCAAGATCACACAGGCACCCGTCATCAAGGCCGAGGGCAAATCGAAGGCGCTGAACGCCAATGCAAGGATGGGCCGCCATCACAAGCATTACCGGCATCATCGCCACCACAAGCACATCGGCTTGCACAAGATGCATGCCAAGCCGCACATCGCGGTCAAGCACATGACGCCCGCCGCAAAACGCAGCTGAATCTGATTCGCCGGCGCGCGCTTCGCCCCCATTGCCCGGCGCGCCTGCGATGACAGACCAGCCCACGCGCCATTTGCTTTGCTAATGGCCGTGGGCTGGCGCGCGCTCAACTTTTCGAGAGCGAAAGTGAGTTGATAACCGACTTGCGAATTCCATTCTTGAGCCAAGCGGTCTAAGAGACGGCGAAGGGCAGGGGAAGAGTTCGCTTGAGACGTTCGGCCAAAATCGCGGCGGTGATGTTGCTGCCGATCATGCTATCGGCCTGTGCCGCCAGCGATGACAGCAAGCCGATCACCTTTACCGATGACCGCGGCGTCTCCAGCCAGCCATTTCCCAAGAATTACCGCGCCGAAGTGCTGGCGTTTCTGAAGACCTATCTCAACAATCCCGTCGGCGTGCGCGACGCCGTCATAGCCGAGCCGGTCGAGCGCGTCGTCGGCGGGCGGCAGCGCTATGTCGCCTGTCTCCGGTTCAGCCCGCGCGAGCCCGACGGCGGCTACCGCGAACCGCGTGAACGCGCCATCCTCTTTGTCGATGGCCGCCTCGACCGCATCATCGAAAACGCCGTCGAGCCCTGTGCGGGGGTGGCGTACGCGCCATTCGCGGAACTGGAGAAAATGACGCGCTGATTTCGCGCGCCTGCTGGAGGGCCTGGATTGGTCGGGTAGGTCTCGGCAGCTGGCCTCCACACGACACTGTGATGCTTTGCGCCCCTCTACATCGCATACGATTAAATCGGAAGGGTTGACATCGGGGTGATGCGTTATTTACATCGCATACGATCTAATCGCATCATGTGAAGAACCGAAAGTGAGATCCATGTCCCAGCACAGCAACCCTGACCGCCGCCGCTTCCTCGGCACCGCCGCCGTAGCGCTTGCGGCGGCACCCTTCGCCACGAGCGGCGCCCTCTTTGCGCAGTCCGGCGACGCAAAGCCCGGCGCGGGCGCAGTCGGGCCGGGCGCCCACGCCTCGTTTGCCGCGCTGAAACAGATCGAGGCCGGCGTCCTAACTATCGGTTATGCCGAAGCCGGGCCCGCCGATGGTCCCGTCGTCATCCTCCTGCACGGCTGGCCCTACGACATCTACGCCTTCGTCGATGTCGTCCCGGTGCTGGCGTCGGCAGGCTTCCGGGTGATCGCGCCCTGGCTGCGCGGTTACGGCACGACGCGCTTCCTCTCTACCGATACGCCGCGCAACGGCCAGCAGGGCGCACTGGCCACCGACGTCATCGCCCTGATGGATGCGCTGAAGATCGACAAGGCGGTGGTCGCCGGATTCGACTGGGGCGCGCGGACCGCCGGCATCGTCGCGGCGATCTGGCCGCAGCGCGTCAAGGCGCTGGTCTCGGTCAGCGGCTATCTGATCGGCAGCCAGGAGGCCAACAAGAAGCCGTTGCCGCCATCGGCCGAACTGCAATGGTGGTACCAGTATT
This sequence comes from Bradyrhizobium sp. SRL28, assembly GCF_018596315.1. GTDB lineage: Bacteria > Pseudomonadota > Alphaproteobacteria > Rhizobiales > Xanthobacteraceae > Bradyrhizobium. The sequence goes on from NZ_JAHEAG010000005.1 coordinate 394,106, forward strand.
ACTTCGCGACCGAACGCGGCCGGCTGGGCTACGAAAAATACCGGCGCGAATTTTCAAAACTGATCTGGCAACTCGCCTCGCCGAAGTGGAATTTCGATGACGCCACCTTCGAACGCAGCGCGGCCTCCTTCGACAACCCGGACCATGTCGCCATCGTGATCCACAACTATCGCTGGCGGCTTGGTCTCGCCCCGGGCGAGTCGAAATACGACGAGCTGGAAAAGCGGCTGGCCGAATTCCCCGCCATCGCCGTGCCTACCATCACCCTTGAAGGCGACGCCAACGGTGCGCCGCATCCGGACCCCAAGGTCTATGCCAGGAAGTTTTCCGGCAAATATGCCCACCGCCTCATCACCGGCGGCATCGGACATAACCTGCCGCAGGAGGCGCCGCAGGCCTTTGCCGACGCCGTCATCGAAGTGGCCCGCGAGTAAGGGTAGGGCCTAGCCGCGCCGGCGGCCGTGAAGCCTGCCGGCGGGCCATAATTGCGGTGTTCCCGGGACGGAACCGTGAACGAATTCGGATCACTTTTCGGCGAGGGTTGAACCTGGCCTTAGTCATCCCGGACATCAAACTAAGCGGGAGACCATCTGATTAACGCGGGAAAAAGCCTTACGTGCGAGGGAACTGAAACGTTTTGTTGCTGTGCCGTCACAGTGGCGCGCCATCGGGTCGCTGGCACCTGCCGCAGAGCAACCTAAATGAGGTCATGTTGTTTGGATTGGTATCCGCAACGTCCGTAACGGGGAAAGTATGATGAAGAAGATACTGTTCGGCGCTGCCGCGCTGGCCGCCATGGCGGCTCCAGCTTTGGCGGCCGACATTCCGCCGCGGCCCTATACCAAGGCGCCTGCCTATACCGCGCCTCAGGTCGTCTATAACTGGACCGGGTTCTATATCGGCGGCCATGTCGGCGGCGCCTTCGCGGGCAACAATTCCCTGCAGGGCAGCGACGCCCGTTTCCTTGGCGGCGTACAGGGCGGCTTCGACTATCAGTTCGCGCCGAACTGGGTGATGGGTGCCGAAGCCCAGTATAGCTGGCTGCCGAACAACAATAATAATGGCGTCCTGTTTCCGGGCGGCACCCTCGTGACATCCAACACCGACCAGCTCGGCTCGGTGACCGGCCGGCTCGGCTATACTTGGGGTCCGGCCCTGCTCTACGCCAAGGGCGGTTACGCCTGGCGCGACGGCAACGCTGTTGGGGTCTCGGTGGCCGGCGTGCCGCAAGGCTTCACCACCAACGGCAGCCACAAGGACGGCTACACCGTCGGCGGCGGTCTCGAATATATGTTCGCCCCGAACTGGTCGGCCAAGGCCGAGTACCAGTATTACAATTTCGGCAACACCACCTTCACGACGGGCCCTGCCGATATCGCCGGACGCAGTTTCCGCAACGACGAACACACCGCCAAGGTCGGTGTGAACTACCGGTTTGGTTGGGGTGGCCCCGCTGCCGCCAGATATTGATACGGCGCTTCATATCGACACGACAAAGGCCGGCTTCATGCCGGCCTTTTGTTTGGGGCAAAGGCCGGCTTTGCGCCGGCCGTTGTTTTGGGCAAGGCCGGCTTCACGCCGGCCGTTGCTTTGGGAATGTCGGGGCGAGCGTGCCTCGGTTGCTTTTGGCGGACGCAAAAAAATTTTGCGCTGCATGCAACTTTTCGTCACGATCCGATATTATGGTTCCGGCCGGCTGGTGGGACAACGAACATGCGTGCTTTTGCGTTAGGGCTGATCTTTTCCGCAGCGGCGTTTCCGTGCCTTGCCCAAACTGTCCTGAAATCCGAACCGCTTATGCTTGCTCCCTACGAAGTCGCCTTCGTGCAGGACCCCTCGTGCGGGGCCGGCAAGGTGCGCAAGGTAACCGGCGCGATCAGGGGACTGCAGCGGCGCAAGGCCTGTGTAACTCTGGCTGCGGAGCAGGCATCGCTGGCCTCGGCGACGCCGTAAAACCGATTTGCCGCCTCGGATGTCGTTCCCGGCGCAGGGGGCCATATGCCGAGAGCGGTCGTTTGCCGGCCCGGCGCCCTTACCGCCCCGCCGCCTTACGACGCCAACTGCAATTCCGTCTGCGCTTCGCGCTCGGCCTCGGCCTTGTTTCGGGCGGGGTCTTCATGCGGCTCGAGCTGACACGGCTTGATCTCATAATCATGGTCTAGCACCGGACGGGGGCCGGCGTTGTCTTGTCCGGAGACGACATCGACCACGAGCCCGCTCTTCTGGGCAATCGTCCAGACATCGGCCGCGGTGGGATAGGCCTTGCTCAGCTTGGCATCGTTCGAGAACAGCGCGTAGGGCATTGTTGGCTCCGGTAAAAACGGTCAACGCGGAAGCAGGGTCCGGGTTTCAGGCTTGGCTGCCATGCCGCCATTCCACAGGCTGTTTCGGGAGCAAATTGGCTCGCTTCGGCCCATTTTCGTGGAGTCTCTGAGTCTTTAACGAGCCGTAAACGCCCGAAAAAAGAATCCCCGAGACTCGACCGCCAGAATCGCCGGATGTTTCCGGCCATGAGAACGAGCCTCCAGATCTCCTGTGAGCGTGTCCAACTCACGCTGACCGTCTGCCTGCTGGTCGCCTGCGCGGCCAACATGGCGCTGGTCTACGCCTGGCTGTAAATATGGCTCCGAATATCATGCGGATGCCGGGGAAGGGCGGACCGGTGTCTCGGGGGTCTACTTCACCGGCCGCGGCGGCTGCTCGCCTTCCTTGAGAGATGCATGGACCTTCGCCATGGTCGCGCTGCAATAGGCCTCGCGCTCGCGGTTGAAGCGCTCCTGATGAGCGCGGAAATTGGCGACCCGCGCCCTGATCTCGGACTGGAAGTCCTCCCGCAGGTCAAGACGCGCAGGAGGAGCCGGCCTCGATATCTCCCGCGGTACTTCCGTTGACGCTTCTATTGGTACGTCTTTCGGCGCCTGGGCAGCGGGCGGCGTCTCCGCCAGCAGAGACTTAATGGCGGGAAGGAGAGTGGCCGCGCGGATGGTTTCGGATCGGATGGTTTCGGATGTCTCGACGGAGAGCAGGGCGACCGACGCCGTGACCGTCTTCTCGGCGACCGTCTTCTCGGCCTCCGGCGTCTTGCCGGTCACCGATTGAACGAACGCCATCGTTTGCGCGATCAGGAGATCGCGTTCCCTCATCCATTTCATGAAACACCTCGGCCCAAGTCACTCCATCAAACGGCTTTTGTGGAATCAAGCGGGTGGTGAGGTGACGGGGGATAACTGCCACGCTTTTGCGCGCGAGGTGACAAAACGGTGACAGTCGTGACTGGCGCCGTGCACATGGTGCATCACGTAGCGGCCAGGCTCTGCAAGCACGGCCGCCCGAAGCGGGTGCTAGCGTTCGCGGGGATTCGTGTTCGGGATAAATGGCGCGCCGATCACGCGCACCTGCGGCTGGTCGTTGACGTAGATGATTCGCTTGTCGGGTGAGGGCGCTTGCTCGACACGACCAGTCGTCCGATCGGCGAGCTGGACCGGCTTGTTGTCGGCAAACCCGAGCAGCGTAGCGCCGCATGCAATGGCCACGCTGAAAGACGTGACGACAGCAAGCAGCACCATGTTGCAGTTTTCTTCGCGAATTCTCATGCGAGGAAAACCCGCAAGAGGAGGGGTAGTTCCTTGCTGGGAAGGAGAGAGGGGCGCGGCGGCGGGGTTGGCCGGTTGGACAGGGCACGCCAGGCCACCGGTGAATAGCCTCAGAACCGGGTCCAGCCCCGGACCCGTGCGGCAGATCAATTTGATAGTTTTATGCCGCAAAATAAACCTACGGATAATTGCCGTCCAAATGGGCAAGTTGCACGAATAGGCAAAGGGCGCTGCCACGAGTACAGGCTGACGCGCTTTTTTCGTCCGATCGCGGATGAATGTCATGCCGTTTCAAAGTTGGCACATGCCGGCCTACTCAATGACAGGATCCACCTACGATTGCACCAACCCTATCGCTCGACCTGGATCGGCCCGGGTCTTGCATGAGTTACCTATAAACTATAACTAAATTTAATCAATTGAGTGGGTCCGGATTGTCTCCAATATGAAAGTTCGTTTTGGCCCAGGGGGCTGGGTTCAATGGCCTGACAGTGAAGAATTCTCGATCGAATTCATGAGGCTGCTCAGCGCCGCGCAGGAAGGCGGTTCGATGATCTCCGAATGCTTCCTCGCCGCAAGCCGGATAGACCCAAACGATGGCGGCGATTCCTGGTATCGCGAATGGATAAGGATGGCCGACCTCAGCAATGAGCGCGCCAATGCTGCCTTCACGATCGGTCATGTGCTGACCGCGCAAAGTAACTGGCTTCGCGCCATCAACTACTATCAAGCCTCAGCGTTCGGTTTCGACGTCCCCGACCCGAAACAGGAGCATGCGTTTCGAAACATGCGAGACTGCGCCCGCCGCTACATCGCGCATTTGACCCCCGCGGGCGAGGTCGTCGAGATTCCCTGGTTGGAAGGCCATGCGTTGGAGGGCTATTTTTTGCCTGCCCCCGCCGCCTCTCGTCGATCGCCTGTCGTCGTGTGCATGGGCGACCCCGGACATCGGAAGGAAGAATATCTCTTCAAGGTGGCGCGTTACGCGCGCGAGCGGGGAATATCGTTGCTGGCCGTGGATCTCTTCGGTTCCGACGCCGACGCCAAATTCGATGAGGTGATCGGCCGCCCCGATCTGGAATTGTCGGTAGGCTGCGTGATGGATTACCTGACGACGCGGGCCGATATTGACGAACATCGGATAGCCGTTCTCGGCGACGGCGCGGGGTCGTCCTTTGTGGCGCGTGGCGTCGCGCTCGACAACCGCTTTGCCGCCGTGGTTTGCGACGGCGGAATCTGGGATATGCACGAGCGCGCCTTCTTGATGAACCGTCTCTCGCGGGATGGCATCGGAAGCGGAGGATTTGAACGAGGCTGGCTCGGTCGGAGATTCCACTGCCCGGTCCTGGTCACGGTGGGCGGACAGGCCTGGCTGGATAGCGGCGTTGTTACCGATCTGTTCGAACGGCTTAAGTCCCATCATCCCGATATTTCACTGAAGATTTTCGAAAGCTCGGAAACGGCTGCCGCGCAAGGGCATTGCGACAACCCTACGCTGGCCAACGAGTTCATCTTTGACTGGGTTGCCGATCGCCTCGAATCGATATCGGCCTGATACCGCCGCAAAAAGTCAGATCCCCATCGCGATCTTCTGGCTGGCCTTCTCGAGACGGATCTTCAATGCCGCAAGCTTGCTGGTGAACTCGCTGAGCTCGCGATCACTGAATTCGGCAAAGATGAAGCTGTTGAGCTCCTCCTGCTGAGAAGCCAAGCCCGCGATGTGCTTGTAAGTCTTGTCCGTCAAGGACATCTGCACGACCCGGGCGTCGTCCGCTGACGTCTTTCGGCGCATGAAGCCTTTCTTCTCGAGCATCTTCGACTGTGTCGTCACGAAGGACGGGTCAACATGGAGCATCTTTGACACGACCTTCACAGGCACGCCCTCTCCCTGATCCAGATCGGCCAGAGCCATCAGGATCATCCATTGCGGGCCGCTGACGCCGAGGGCTTTTGCCCAGAAATAACGAATCTCCTGGAGATGCACATTGATGGCGGCGATCTCCCAGGCGAATTGCCGGGCGATGTCGTCGTGATTCTTCCCGCCGAACCCATTCGACTGTCCGCGTTTGCCGCGGCTCGACGAGTCCGATCCCTTGCGGGGGTCTTGTGCCATGGCTTGTCTGGCCCCGAGTCTGCACGAACCAGCTTAGCCGATTTAATAACAAAATCATCCAATTGGGCACCGTAAAGGTGGTTCTCCGGACAAAATTTCGCGTGCTCGGCTGTGTTGCCGCTGCGACACAGTCGGTCGGGATAGAGATAACTGAGTTCATAAAGTATTTTGATTACGTAAGTTGCACATGCATAGTTCTGAAGACGATCTGGGGGGTCCTTGATCGTTCCGTTTTGGTGGTTCGCTTAAGTCCCTCGCGTTGATGCGGGTGTGTCCGAAGACGCGAAACGACTGAGCGGTTTTCAAAAGGCAAGGGCGGACCTTTTCTGGGGGAACAGCGATAGGTCCGCCCCTTGTCCTGGCAGAGCAACTTGGAGGTTTAACATGACTATGATCAAGAGCCTTATTCTCGGCTCAGCGGCGGGTCTCGTCGCGCTGAGCGGAGCACAGGCTGCCGATCTTCCCGTCAAGGCCAAAGCGGTCGAGTACGTCAGGATCTGCTCCCTGTATGGCGCGGGTTTCTTCTATATCCCGGGCACCGACACCTGCATCAAGCTGGGTGGTTACGTTCGCGTCGACACCACGTTCAACGGCAACACCTATGGCGGACCGGCCTGGAGCGGCGATCAGGGTCAGGGCAATCGCTACCGCGATTACTTCTCGTCCCGTTCCCGTATGGCAATCACGGTTGATACCCGTACTGCCACCGAATACGGCGTTGTCCGCACCTTCGGTCAGGGCGACTTCCAGTTCAACAACTTCGGAACCAACAACGCGACCGCGCTGAGCACCTTCCCGGGCCCGAGCGGCGCCTCCAACTCGCTCAACGTCGCGGGTGGCGGTTACGTCGCGGTTGAAATGGTGTTCATCCAGTTCGCTGGTTTCACCTTCGGTAAGTCGGCTTCGGCCTACGCGACGCCTTGGAACGGCTATCCGGGCAACAACAACTCGTTCTTGATGGGTGGCCCGGACTACGTGACCGGCGTCAACAACATCCAGTACACCGCGCAGTTCGGCAACGGCGTGTCGGCCACCATCGGCCTCGATGATCCGACCGTGTTCAACCGCACCTCTGTGCTGAACCTCGGCGTTGCTTCGTCCGCGATCGGTGCTGGTGCGAACGCCTACGGCGGCACCCACGCTCCGGACATCGCGGGCAACATCCGCGTCGACCAGGCTTGGGGTCTGTTCCAGATTTCGGGCATCCTGCACAACGTGAACGCTTCCTACAACACCCTCGGCGCCGGCGGTGCTCCAGTCGTCGGGTCGGAAATCTCCGGTCACCCCGACGACAAGTGGGGCGGTGCTGTGACGGCTGCGTTGCAGATCAAGAACCTCCCGACCGGTGCGGGCGACGATATCAAGATCGACGCAACGTACGCGAAGGGTAACACCAAGGCCGTGATCTCCACGAGCGGTAGCTCGCCGAACTTCGCGATGTTCGGCAACACCGGCATTGCGGGTGCGTATCAGAGCATTGGCTTTGGCCAGACCTCCGATGCGGTCTACGTGCCGGGTGGCGAGCTCAAGCTGGTGGATGCATGGGGTGTCCGTGGTGCGTTCAACCACAACTGGGATCCCTACTGGTCGTCCAGCCTCTGGGGCAGCTACGCAGCCGTGCGGTATAATGGCAGCGCAACTGACATCCTCAGCGCCAAGGGTCAGTGGTGTGCCAACTACAACACCGGCAAGACTCCGCTGGCGGGCTCGGGCTATTCATGCAACCCGGACTACAACATTGCCCAGGTTGGTTTGGTCACCCGTTGGACTCCCGTCAAGAACCTGACGTTCTCGGCTGAAGTCGGTGCGTTCTTCCTCGACCAGAAGATGACGGGTGCAGCCACCTTGACTCCGACGGCTCCGAAGCCGACTGCTGTGTACGAGTTCAAGGACCAGAGCACTGTGTTCCTGAACGTTCGCGCTCAGCGCAACTTCTGATCCTGAACGTCTGACACTCACTAAAGAACCCCCAGCGGAAAACCGCTGGGGGTTTTCTTTTTCGATGCTCCGCTTCGCAGTCGCCGATCGAACAGAATCGATTGCGCGAATGGGCCAGAGAACGGGATTTCAGCTCGTCAGAAAAAGGAGCCGAAACTTCAGAATCTCCGATAATATTATTTACTCAGGTAATTTTCTAAGCTAATATAACACTCAGGTAGCCGGCAAATTTCTTGGCGGCCTCTTAGTCTCGAAGGAGACGTAACTACTTTATGCTAAACCTCCGAAACCTCCGGCAATGCCCTGCCGGAGGTTTTTAGTTTTTGGGACGACTGTTGGCTGTGCCCTGGGGCCTGCCGCACGATCAGCAGGTTCTCGGCAAGTTCTGTGGTCGAAAGCCGGTATCGAAACCAGCTTGCGCTTGTTGTCCCGAGGCTGAGGTCGTGGTGCCGGTTGAGAGGATTGAACTCCCGACCTTCGGTTTACAAAACCGCTGCTCTACCGCTGAGCTAAACCGGCGAATCGAAGCGATCGGCGAGGGGAGAAGTATCCCGCCACGTGGTGCGATCTTCGGCGGCTCGAATATCAGACTTGGCCGCAAAGGGCCAGAACTCAAGAACCGTTTTCATCGCTCCCGCATGGAAAAGGCGGCCTTTCCAGCCGCCCTTTCCGAACGCGATTCGCAACCGTCCTACTGGCAGAGATGCCTCCGCCCGTCCTCGCCGCGGAACAAGGTGCCGGGGACACAGACAAAACCGTTGCGTCGGGCGTATTCGTCGCCGCCGATCGGGGAGGTGGCGATGGCAGCCGCCGTGCCGACCGCGCCACCGCCGACGCCGGCCGCGACATCGCCCGGCCAGAAGCCGCCGTTATCGTCCCAGCGGTTGTAGCTGTCGCGCCAAGCGCGGTCCTGATAGGTGCGGTCCCGATAGGCCTGATCGGGATAGGCCTGACGCTGGTAGCTGCCGCCATAGTAGGGGCTTCCCGGTCCCCGGTTCTGGCAATTGGCGTTTGGATAGAACTGCGCGCAATAGCCGGGATTGTAGATGACTTGCTGCGCCATTGCCGGGCTGGCGAGCGCGGACGCAAGGATCGCCGCGGCCGCGAGAATTCCGGATCTTGTCATTGATTGACTCCATTGCAGGTGGCGCCACGCTAAGCGCTGGTACGGACGATCGTTCCGGTGCGGCCCTTTCGCGCGAGTCAAACAGACGTGATGCCGAAGACAGGAAGGGCGAGGTCTTTCGATTTCGGTTGTGCGATCTCCAGACAGATGTGAAGTTCCGGCTCCTTATCATTTGAAGGATCAGGGAAATTCATGCAGGCGCGCGACGTCGATTACCGCTGCGGCGAGGTCAATTTGTGCGGCTATCTCGCACTTGATGAAAGCACTGCCGGAAGGCGGCCCGGCGTTCTGGTGTTTCACGAAGGGCTGGGGCTCGGCGACTTCGTGATGGAGCGCGCGCGCCGGCTCGCGGGTCTCGGCTATGTCGCGTTCGCCGCCGACATGTTCGGCGATCGGCGACAGGCGTCCAATCTGCAGGAAGTCGCATCCCTGGTCAGCGGGCTTCGCGCCGAGCCGGACAAGCTGCGTGCGCGAGGGCGCGCCGCGCTCGAAACGCTCGCCGCGCTGCCGCAGGTCGATGCCGGCAGGCTGGCGGCGATCGGATTCTGCTTTGGCGGGTCGGTGGTGCTGGAGCTGGCACGCGAGGGCGCCGAGCTGAAGGCGGTGGTCAGTTTCCACGGCGTGCTGGCGACCAAGATGCCGGCGCAACCGGGGCAAATGAAGGCCAGCGTGCTGGTCTGCACCGGCGTCGACGATCCCCTGGCGCCGCCGGAACAACTCGCCGATTTCGAGAACGAGATGCGCACCGGCGGGGTGAAGGACTGGCAGGTCATCGCTTACGGCAACACACTGCACGGGTTCACCAATCCGGCCGCCGATGGTTCGATCATGCGCACCGCGCTCTACAACGAACAGGCCGACCGCCGCTCCTGGGCGTCGATGAAAAGCCTGTTCGATGAAGTCTTGACCTGACAAAGGCTTCCAACTGGTATTTCATGGCGTTTTCAATCGAGGCATGCCCTCGGACTTGATCCGTGGGTGGACACAGGTTCGTATAGCAATCAAGTTTACGCAGATTGCGTGGACTTATCTGCGGTAGAAAACGCGTCAAAACAAAAATCGGAAGTTCGTCTTGAACTTCGACTGATACAGTGGGCAGGGGCGTATGTTCGGAATTCTTGGACTGGGGTTTTTGCTGGGCATGCAGCATGCGCTCGAGGCCGATCACATCGCCGCCGTATCCAGCATCGCCGCGCGCCGCAGCCATGGGGCCGATATCGTCAAGCACGGGCTGACCTGGGGGCTCGGCCATACGCTGACGCTGTTCGTCTTTGCCGGCGCCGCCATCCTGCTCGGCCGCGCGATTCCCGAGAGCGTTGCCCGGCCGCTCGAAACCGCTGTCGGCTTCATGCTGATCGGCCTCGGCGCTCATGTGCTGTGGCGGCTGTGGCGCGACCGCGTGCATTTTCACCAGCACGGCCATGGCGACGGCACGGTGCATTTCCATGCCCACAGCCATGCCGGCGAAACCGCGCCGCATGCCCGTGCGGCCCACGCCCATGGCCATGGCTTCCGCTGGCGCACGCTGCTGGTCGGCCTGATGCACGGCATGGCGGGCTCGGCCGCGCTGCTGGTGCTCGCGGTCACGCAGGCCTCCAGTCCCGCGGTCGGCCTCGGTTACGTCGCACTGTTCGGCGTTGGCTCGATGATCGGCATGGGCGCGCTGTCGACGGTGATCGCGGTGCCGCTCGCGGTCTCCGCCCGCTCGCTCACCTGGGCCAATCGCGGCCTGCAGGGCGCTGTGGGTCTTGCCACCGTCGCGATCGGCGTTATGACCGTGGTCGAGACGGTACTGGCCTGACGCCGGTCGCCTCAGCGCGGCGGGCTGATCAGCAATAATAGCAATAACAATGTATTCGGAGAGGATACGATGAAACGCCGAGATTTTCTGGCCGGAAGCGCCGCATGTTCACTGGGCGCCTTGACGGGCCAGGCGCTGGCACAATCGGGCCCGCTGACCAAAGTCATCTTTCCCTTCGCGGCCGGCGGCGGTGGCGATGCGCTGTGCCGCTTGCTGGCGCAACACATCGGCCCATTGCTCGACCGCAATATCATTGTCGAGAACCGCACCGGCGGTGACGGCTTGATCGGCATCAAGGCGGTGAAGGGGGCCAATCCCGATGGCACCACCATCCTCGTGACCACGGGGCCGACGATGTATCTGCTGCCGATGGTCGAGACGACGCCGAGTTTTGACGCGGCGAAGGATTTCGTTCCGGTCAGCCAGCTCGCGCGGTTCGAGTTCTGTGTCTTCGTCGGCACGGCCGTCCCGGCCGAGGTCAAGGACTTCAAGCAATTCGTCGCCTGGCTGAAAGCCAATCCGGACAAGGCCACGTTCGGCGTGCCCAGCAACGGCACCATTCCGCATTTTAGCGGATCGCGGCTCGAGCAGGCGCTGGGCATCAAGCTGACGCGCGTGGCCTATCGCGGCAGCGCGCCGATCATCAACGACCTCGTCGGCGGCCATATGCCGTTCGCGATTTCCACGTTGACCGATGCCATCCCGCAGCATCGCGCCGGCAACATCCGGATTCTCGCGGTCGGCAGCGAGACGCGTTCGCCGTTCCTCCCGGACGCGCCGACCCTGAAGGAGAACGGCATCGATCTGGTGGCGGATGCCTGGTACGGCATGTGGCTGCCGGCGGGCGCTTCATCCGATTTCGCGAAGAAACTGAGCGAAGCGGCCGCTGCCGCGCTCGCCAAGCCCGAGGTCAAGGAGAAGCTGCTCGCGATCGGCCTGATCCCGGTTGGCTCGACGCCCGAAGGCCTGACCCAGCAACTCGCTGCCAACACCGCGTTCTGGCAGCCGGTCGTGAAGGAAACGGGATACAAGATCACGAATTGACGGCGCGCCGTCATTGCGTGCGCTTCGGCGCGTTGCGCCTCGCAAGTGTTGCGCCGGGGCGACGTAGCGCCCGCGTGCGCGGAACCGTAATGTGGCGTGAGCGGCCGCAATTTACCAACACGACGTGGGCTCCGCCGCAACACCAATTTCCGCCGCCACGATGACCGCGCCGGGAGCTGTTTAGCGTAGCTCGTCTACCGCAATATCGGTCTCTTGTGGCCGGGAGGCATCGACGGCTTCCCCTTTGACTTAGTGTTCCTATCGTCGAGCCAGACGCGAGCTGCGAATCTTTCGAAACAACCTGTGAGTTAACTCACAGCCCCCGAACCTAAAATGCGCTAGGTTTGCAACTGGCAACAAGCAAGGTCTGGGGAGATCGAGGCCAAAGGTATCGTTGCCGGGGCAGCGGCTCAGTCGCGCAGTTCTGACCGAACTTCAAATCCGATAGCGACACCGCGACGGTCGCTGACGTGAATGGCTACGCGTTAAGGCCAGGTCGTAGCAATTCAAAAGTCGCAGCAATTCAAAAACAAACAACGCGTGAACTGAATCCGGTCTGGGACATTCTCGCAATTGAGCAATTGGCTGATGTGCCGACGGGATGCTGGCCGATGGTTTGAGAAATCGGAGGAGCAAATGTTGTCAAGGTCGAGCTTAGTGCTGGCGCTTTTGACTTGCTTCGCATTTACCACAATGGCCGCCGCCGGGCGGATCGAACAGAAATCGTTCATGAAGAAATCCTACGCGGGGTCGCGGGATCGCCAATATCAAGTTTTCGTCCCTTCGGGCTATACAGGGCAAAGCCCTGTGCCAATGGTGATGGTCTTGCACGGCTGCGGTCAGACCGAAGTCAATATGATCAACGAGACCCGGTTCAAGGACCTTGCGGAGCGCGACAATTTCATCGTCGTCTACCCCTTCATCACAAGTTTTGACCCGCTACCACAGCGCGCGCCCAACTGCTGGGGGTTCTTTATCGACGAGCATATTCATGAGGGCGCGGGGGAGGTCGAGGATTTGTACCAAATGGCGCTCGAGGTGGAGGCTGCGTTCAAGATCGATCCTAACCGGCGCTACGTCACCGGCTTGTCCTCAGGCGCCGGAATGGCGGTAGACTTGGCAGTCGCACATAACGAATATTTTGCGGCCGCGGGATCCGTTGAGGGGCTGCCCTATTCGGAGACTTCGTCCTCGGTCGCCTTCCTCGGGTGCAATGTGCAGGGACGTTTCAAGCCGGTTTCCGCAGTCGTTGCCGCCATGCGGGCGGAACAGAGCAAGCCCGATGAGCAGCGACCAATCCCGATCATGGCGATTCATGCCCGCAATGATTGCAAGGTCAACGTAACGGGTTCGGAGCATATTCGGGATTCGTGGCTCGACCGCTATGGAATCAACCGGGCGGCTGTCGCGACCACGGACTGTACGGCAAGAGGCGTGGCCTGCACGCACACAAAGTATGGGCTACCCCGGCGCTCTGTCGTCGAGACAGTCCTTTACGAAGGCGATCGCGGGTTTAACAGCGCGCATTACTGGGTTGGGGACAACAGCGGACAATTCGCCAATCCGAACGGACCAAGCGCCAGCGAATTGCAGTGGACCTTTTTCAAAGGCCACCCCTTCGCTGACAATCCACCTCCGTCTGTTTCCATAACGTCCGCCTCGGCCACCGGGACTTCCATAACCGTAACCGGATCGGCCGCTGCGTCGGCCGGGCCGCTCGCGGAGGTTAGCGTGCGATTGGATGGTCAATTCCCACAGCCGCAAAAAATCGCCTCGGGAACGACCGCCTGGACGGTTGCTTTCGACAATCTGCGCAATAATGCGAATTACCTGCCAGTGGCCATCGCGAAAGACAATGACGGCCTGACGGCGAGCGTGACGGGCCAAGCTGTCGCCGTCGGAGTGCCGCCAAACAATGTCCCGCCTGTGGTCGCTATCGACAATCTGTCGATCCGCGGCGATTGCATCACACTGATCGGGAGCGCCTCAGATACTGACGACCAGGTCGCCAGGGTGGAGGTCCAACTCGCGACGCGCGGCTTCAAGCCTGCAGATTTGAGTCAGGGGAGTTATCAATATCAAGAGTGTGGATTGCCTGCCGGCACCTATTCGACGCAGGCTCAAGCAACCGATGTTCTGGGCGCAAAAAGCGCCATTGCTTCGGGCCCAAATGCGAATGTGAGCGATCTGGAGGTCGTTACCGCCAACTGGCAAGTGCATATGAACGCCGGCAGGCTCAGGGTTTACGGTGCGCGCTGTCCGAGCATAGGTTTCGGCGCTTGCGATGTTGGCTTCTTGGAAATCTTCTCGGCGAACCAGTTCAATCCGTTTCCGCTGCAGCGAAAGGCTGCCTCGCCGGATTGGTATGTCCATCGGGAGAATATCCCATGAGGGCTTGCGGCGCAGGGGATGGGCGAACAAATCGATCGCGGAGGCGTCAAATGCGTTCGCGCGTGTGGGGCCGCAGTCTTACGGCTTCATCCCGATCTTCTCCCTGATGGCGCCGAGCTCGGCCTCGTCCCAGACGCCGATCAGCACGCCGTTCTTGACCTGTAGCTGCTGAGCCGCATAGGCCGCGATCTTCGCATTCGGCGTGGTGATGTGCATCCTCGGATGCAGCGCCCAGTCGAACAGCTCCGACTGCAGCCGCGCCACGATATCGGCGCAGGCGGGATCAGTGCCGCGGTCGACAAATTCCTGCGGGTCGGTTTCGAGGTCGTAGAGCATCGGCCGGAAGCCGGAGGCGTGAATGAATTTCCAGCGGCCGTCGAACACCATGAACAGCCGGCAGCGCTCGATCGGTTGGCTCAGCATCACGCGAACGTCCTGCATGGCGTAGTCGTATTCGGAGAACACCACCTTGCGCCAGTCGGCAGGCTTGTTGCCGTGCAGGAGCGGCAGCAGCGAACGTCCTTCCAGAATGTGGTCCGGCGGATTGCTGCCGAAATAATCCATGAAGGTCGGCGCCAGGTCGATCGCCTCGACCAGCGCATCGCTGACCGTGCCGCGCGTGCTGTCGGCAGCCGCCGACGGATCGATCACGATCAGCGGGATTTTGGCCGATTGTTCGTGGAACAGATCCTTCTCGCCCATCCAGTGATCGCCGAGATAGTCGCCATGATCGGATGTGAACACGATCATGGTGGTGTCGAGCAGGCTCCGCGCTTCCAGGAAGCGCATCAACACGCCCATCTGGTCGTCGATCTGCTTGATCAGGCCCATGTAAGTGGGGATGACTTTTTCGCGGGCCTCGTTGCGCGACATGTTGCGGGAATAGCGCATGTCCATATAGGCGGCGAACACCGGATGCGCGTTGGCGCGCTCCTCCTGCGAGCGGATCACCGGCTGCACATCCTGCGGACCGTACATGCTGGCATAGGGCTCCGGCGCGATGTAGGGCCAGTGCGGCTTGATGTAGGACAGATGCAGGCACCATGGCCTTCCGTCGTCCTCGGCTTCCGCAATGAACTCCATCGCGCGCCGCGTCATGTAGGGCGTCTCGGAATGTTCGTCCGGCACGCGCGCGGCCTTGTCGGCGTGAACCAGCAGCCAGCCGTTCTGCAAGGTCCCGTCCTCGGCCGCGCCGGAATTGGCCCAGTGCTCCCAGGGGTTCGGCGCATCGTAGCCATGCTGGCGCAAATAATTGTCGTAGGCCGGGCGCGGCCGGCCCGTCGGATGCAAGCCATCATCGCGCTCATAGGGCTCGAAGCCGCATTCCGACACATGCACGCCGATAATCGAGTCGGGCGGGATGCCGAGGTTTTTCAGGCCTTCCAGATCGGGCGCCATGTGGGTCTTGCCGACCAGCACGTTGCGGACGCCGATCTTCTTCAGGTGGTCGCCGAGCGTCGGTTCGCCGACGCGCAGCGGCCAGCCGTTCCAGTGCGAGCCGTGCGAGCGCATGTAGCGGCCGGTATAGAACGACATCCGCGACGGGCCGCAGATCGGCGACTGCACATAGGCGTTCGAGAACAGCACGCCGCGCCTGGCCATCGCGTCGATGTTCGGCGTTTTCAGGATCGGGTGCCCGGTGCAGCCGAGATAGTCGTAGCGAAGCTGGTCGCACATGATCCAGAGCACATTCTTCGCAGGCGTTTTGGTCGTCATTTCAGGCATTTCGGCTGGAGTTCGGAGAGAGCGGGCGAAGGCGGGATGGTGCGATATCGCCGCGCAAATGACAATCGAGCGGGCGCGTGGCGTTAACGTTTGGCTAGCGCCATTTCTCGCATTTGAGCGGCGATCCAGCCTCGCGCGTTAGCCTTACCGGCAGTTTGGCCGGCCGCCTTAACCCCTGAAACGGCGTGTTGGATTAAATGGGGACTTGAGGCAACCGGGATCCCAAGCGATGCGCATCGGCGTCACATTGGCATTTTTCATCGCGACGAATTCGGCCGCCTTTGCCGGCGGGGGCTTCGACATCGTGATTCCGGGCCGTCCCGGCGTCCCCATCATCATTAACGGCGTCGACGCATCCTATGCGGTGGTCGAGGGCGATTGGGGGCTGGGCAAGGGCACCCAAGTCGAGCCGACCATCTACGGTGGCCGCTATATCGATCCGGTCCCGAACGTCGGCCGTTATTATCCGAGCGCCGGCCGCATGCCCGGTTACGGGCGGCTGGAAATTGAACCGCCGGCGAACCGCAGATTGCCGCAGCCTGCCGAGAGCTATCATCAGTCATGGTCGGCGCAGTCGGCGCCGCTGCCGGCGCAATCGAACGTACCGGTCGATCCGCCTGAGATCATCTATGCGCCGGATTATGACCGACGCAGGCCGCGCCACCTTCCACGCTAGAGCATGATCCGGAAAAGTGGGCACCGGTTTTCCGAAAGATCATGCTCAAACAAGAAGACTCTAAGACCAAGGAAAATACGAACAGGAGAGAATAATGCGTCAGATATTTAAAGGATTGATCGCGGCAGTCGCCGTCATGGCTGCAGCGCCCGCGATGGCGTGCGGTTACAACGGTTGCTGGCAGCCGCCGGCCTATGTCGCGCCGGTCGCCTACGGTTATGCGGGTTGCGGCCCCTGCGGCGGCTGGGTCGCTGAACGTCTGCCCGATCCGGAGCAGCAGTACTATTACGTCAACCAGGGCCCGACCTATACCGGTCCCGGCAATTGGGCGCCGCGTCGGGTCTATCGCGAAGGCTCGATCTCCGGCTACGGATATGGCTACAACCGTCCGCACTACGGTTATCGCGTGCACCGCTATGGGCATGCCGGGCGCTATTACGGCCAGCGAGTGCTGCGCCGCTACTACTGATCCATCCTGAAAGATTTGGCGTCCGTTCGCTTCCCGCGAGCGGGCGTCGTCATTTCATCAGGCCCAAGCGGCTCGCGCCGATATAAAGCGCCAGCACCGCGGCGTTCGAGACGTTCAGGCTCTTGATCTCGCCGGGCATGTCGAGCCGCGCCACCACGCGGCAGGTCTCGCGCGTCAGTTGTCGCAGGCCCTTGCCTTCAGCGCCCAGCACCAGCGCGAGCGGCTGCTGCAACGCCACCGCGCCGAGGTCATCGCTGCCCTCACTGTCCAGCCCGACCGTCATGAAGCCGCGGTCGTTCAACTCGTTGAGCGCGCGGGCGAGATTTTGCACCGTCACCAGCGGCACCAACTCTAGCGCGCCGGAGGCGGATTTCGCCAACACGCCGGTGGCCTCCGGGCTGTGCCGGGCGGTGGTGACGATCGCCTTCACCGCAAACGCCGCGGCCGAGCGCATGATCGCGCCGACATTGTGCGGATCGGTGATCTGGTCGAGCACCAGCACGATGCCTTCCTCCGGCAGCGTATCGATGTCGGGCGAGAGCAGGGGATCGACCTCCGCCAGCAACCCCTGGTGTACAGCGTCGGGCCCGAGGCGCTGGTCGATCAGGTTCGGGCGGACGATTTCAGGGGGAACGCGGGTGTCGATATTCTCGTCCGCCAGGCGCTTTGCGGCGTTTTCGGTCAGGAACAGCTTTCGGATCTGCCGCTCCGGGTTGGCCAGGGCCGCCGAAACCGTGTGCCAGCCATAAAGAATCACCGGCCCGTCAGGGCTCGAATCCCGGTCCCGGCGGCCCGGCGGACGGGCGAATTTACGCCCTTTTTCGAAGGGTTTGCCGCCGCCACGGCGGAACGGCGGCTTTCGGTCGCGATCGCTCATGGGGTGCTTGTGTCACGGGTCCCCGAATATGGCAATTTGGATGCCTCAAGAGCCGTTTTTAGGGGCTTGCCTTGGTTGACTTTGCCACCCCCCTTCGCCCATAAACGCGCCCGACCGGGAGCGCGCCATCGGCTCACGGTATTAACGTCATCCATGGCCTGATCCGCCGCCTCTAAGCGGTTGGGCTTGCGATGTTGTTGGACGGGGGAGTGTCCCGAGTGGCAAAGGGAGCTGACTGTAAATCAGCCGTCTTACGACTTCGAAGGTTCGAGTCCTTCTTCCCCCACCACGCTTCGCCCTGACGGGCTACGCGTGGCGCAGCAACGCAGAGACCGTCAGGTCGGGGCGTGTCCGGCGTAGCTTGAGCGAAGCGAAAGCGTAGACGGACTGTCGCCGCGCGTAACGCTCCCAATATGCTTCCCCTGAACTCTCACGTCAGCCGCCCGCTCAAACGCGCGCCCCTTACTTCTGCACGTTAGAGAAAGCCGTTTCGAGCACTTCGCCAATCGGCTGCCACGTGCGACCGTCGAATTGAATCAGTCGCAGGTGTTTGATCGGCCGAAAATTCCAGGGTCCGGTGCTGATCTTGATTCCGGGTAGCAGCATGGAGCCTTGGTAGTCTTTGAGGGCCGCTGCCTGCTTCATGACGTTCTCGCGAGACAGGTCATTGCCGCATTGTTTGAGCACCTGGGCCAATGTCTCGGCGGCGGCGTAGCCGAACACCGCGGCATTGTCGTCTTTGCCCCCGGCCCGATTATATTTCTCAATGAATGCCTGCCAGTCCCTGGCGGCCTGTTCGTCCTTCCAGGCCGGATCATTTGCATCCTTCAGGAAGGCGGCGGTAATGACGCCCAAGGCGTTGTCCGGTCCGCCGGACTTTGGCGCCGTCGCGATCGATGAAGCCATATGGTTCAGGATGAAGACCGGATGCCAATTCAGATCCGCCGCTACCCGGACGACTTTCGCTGCGTTTGATGGCACCCCTGCAAATACGAAAATTTCGGCTCCTGATCGCTTCAAGATCGATACGTGCGTGTCCAGATGCTCGTCTGCGATATTGTAGGCGATGTCGACCTTGATCATCCGGGCGATGCTGCCGAGTCCGTCTTCCAGACCCTTGAACAGTTCTCGACCGAAATGATCGTTCTGCCACAGAGCTACGATCCGTTTTCCGGGGTAGAACGCCTGTATGTAGTTGGCGTAGATGCGTCCCTCTTCCCGAATGGAGGGCTGCCACCCCATTGTCCACGGGAACATCGACGGATCGCTGAGATGATCGTCTCCGGAGGCGACAAAGAGTTGAGGAACTTGCCGTTCATTCAAGTATGCGCGAACGGCAAAGTTTCCCGGAGTTCCGAACGAACCGAACATCAAGAGGACGTCGTCTTTCTCGATAAGGCCGCGCGTCAGGTCCAGCGCGGTCGACGGATCGGATTTGTCATCATATGAGATGAAGCGCACCTTGCGGCCGTTGATCCCGCCACGCTCGTTGATCATCTCGAAATATGCCGCTTCGGCTTTTCCAATCGCGCCGAAGACCGCCAAACTCCCGCTGTAGGGCATAACGTTGCCGATGCGAATTTCAGTATCGGTCACGCCGGGGTCGCGCACCCGCTCGGTGATCGCGCCCAATGACGTAAGCGCCAGGACAACAGCAATCAGCGTTCGGACCCTGGTTTGCATCGGATGAACTCCGTTACGAAGAGTGCAGCCAGATTTCGAGACCTGTGGGACGCGCTCAGCTTGATTTGGATCAAACGCCAGGAGATTGACGGCGGATTGACGGCGGCGTGATCGTCATTTTCTTTGACAAGAATGGATGAGCCTTTGTCCCGACCGGTTCATACCGAAAACAGGGCGACAGCTCGCGGCAGGCCAGAGCAGGTTCCCGCAAAACACGATGCGACAAGCCTACGCCGTCGACCGGTTGTGTCAACGAATTCGCTTTTGTTCCCTTGATGCAAGCCATCCCCCTTGAACTCTCCCGCCGGCCACCGCGACCAAGCGGGCAGGAGAGCACATCATGTTCGAATGGCTGATACCGCTACTGCTCGTGGTCTTGCTGCTGATCTGGCTTCTCGATCTGCCTGAAATCTTGGGTGAGGCGTTGGGCGGCCTGGTGCTTGCCGCGATCGTGGGTACGGTGAAGCTGACCGCCTTCCTGATCCGCAAGCTCGTTACGGCCGGCAAACCTCAGCCCTGACCCTCGCTCGCCGTTTCCGGCAAAGCCTCGCCCGGTAGATAAAGCCTGATCGGACGGATCTCGTAGACGGCGGATGGATTGGCGCGGCGCAGATCGCGGGCAATTCCGATCGCTTCCTCCTCGTCGGCGCAATTCAATATGTACAGGCCCAGCAACTGCTCCTTGGTCTCGGCAAACGGCCCGTCGATGACCATTCCCGCGCCCGGTCCGCGCAAGGTGCGGGCTTCCGCCGTCGCGCCCAGCCGCGCCGCCGGCCCGAGCAGCTTCTTCGCGTTAAGCCGGTCATGCACCGCCAGCAATTCGGTCATCAGGGCCGCGTCTTCCTCCGGCGTCCAGGACGAGACCTCGGCTTCGACGTGATAGGCCAGCATGGCGTAGAGCATCGCGTTCTCCTTTTTAGGCAGGCCGGACTGCTGCCCCCTTAAAGACGATTCGGCCCGGGTCATCCCGACACATGAGCCGCGACGAAACCCTCCGGAAACACGATATATCGGATGGCCCTTGAACGTCGCCCGGCAAGTTCTCGACTGATGAGCAGAACGCCAGTCAAGGCGCACCATTCAAGGAGACGGTCATGCGACGCCAGCCAGCCACGATCATCTGCGATGCCGCAAGAATGCGTGCGCCACGGCCGGCGTCGTCGCAAGCAGGCGATTGGCACGACGTCACCGGCCATCACCGCTACTACGGCAGTTCGGCCGTCAATGGCGGCGAGCGCATCGTCGAAGACCGCCGCGGCCCGCGCCCACGCTTGGTCAATCTCTGCGGCTTTTGATCGCTCCCCTTCGCGCCAATCCGCCAAACAACCGCGCCATCATCGGGTCGTTCGCGAGCGTTTCCGTGTGAAGCGAGTTCGCAGACCGGGGCATCCGCGCAAATGAGCTTCGCGCAAACATTCGGGCAAACAAAAGGCGCGGCGGGATGGCTCCCGTCGCGCCCCACTTGTTGTGCTCGCTGGTCCAGGGCTGAGAGCGCCCCGATGCCAGACCCATAAACTCAAGGCCTAGCGGGCGATCCCAGCGAGGTGACAGCGCTTGGTAAGAGACACTGGATCACCTCCTTTCATTGTTAGTGGAAACATCAATATAGGCGCCGAATCAGCCCCTGTTAAGGGCCCGGATCGGCCGATGGGCCGGCACGGGGCTATTCGGACAAGGGCCGGCGGGGCGGGTTGAGGCCGCCGGCACGGCGTGTTAGTTGATCCCCGCGTGCGGGTGTAGCTCAATGGTAGAGCAGCAGCCTTCCAAGCTGAATACGAGGGTTCGATTCCCTTCACCCGCTCCAATTCATTTCCTGCCGTGAAGCAGCTGATGCCAGGGATGGCGTCAGCCGGGAGCGACCCTTGCTTGAAGAGACAGACAGGCGGCAGGTCTGATGCGCATCATCTACTTCTGCCTGGGTTGGGTGATGGTCGCGCTCGGCGTGGTTGGCCTCGTGATGCCGCTGATGCCGGGGGCGGTTTTCCTGATCGTGGCAGCGTGGTGCTTTGCGCGCTCGTCGCCGCGATTCGAGGCATGGCTGCTCGATCATCCGACACTGGGCAAACCGCTGCGGGATTGGCGCGCCGCGGGAGCCATTCCACGGCCGGCCAAGGCGATGGCTTGCGCGGGAATGACGATCGGGTTCGTTGTATTCTGGTACAGCGTCGATCCTTCAATGCCGCTTGCCGCGGGTGTGGCGGTGCTATTCCTGGCCTGTGCCGCCTACGTCGTATCGCGCCCGGCGATGGCCGATCAGGACTCCTCCATTTAGCCTGGCGTTGCAGGTTGCGTTCCGCTCGATTTTCGCGTCGCCCGGCTCATCCCGAGACCCTTGCGAAGCAGCGAGTCTCGAACGATGCTCACAAGCTCCGCAAGCCTCATTAAGGGATCATCATGCCCGTCGACGTCAAAGCCGCCACCGATCGCCTCATGCGCTTCCTCGCTGTCGAGGGAGTAACCGGACAGGAGGCAGCGATAGGACGCGAGCTCAGCGCGGCGCTGCAGGAAAGCGGCGTGCCGGCGACCGCGATCCGCCTCGACGACGCCAACACACGCATTCCCGTGCCAACAGAGACCGGCAATCTCATTGTCGATCTGCCCGGCCGAGGCGCAATGCACAATCAGCCGCGGATCATGTTCATGACTCACATGGACACTGTGCCGCTGTGCGCCGGAGCGAAGCCGAAGCTAAAGGGGCGCAAGATCGTCAATGACGCGAAGACCGCGCTCGGCGGCGACAACCGCGCCGGCTGCGGCGTTCTCGTCACGCTGGCGGCCGAGCTTGCGAAACAGAAGCTCGATCATCCGCCGATCACGCTTCTGTTCTGCGTGCGCGAGGAGAGCGGGCTTTGGGGGGCGCGACACGTCAGGACCACCGACCTCGGCTCGCCGGCGATGGCATTCAACTACGACGGCGGCTCTGCCTCCAATGTCACGATCGGCGCCGTTGGCGCGGATCGCTGGCAGGTCGAGATTTTCGGCCGCGCCTCGCACGCTGGCGTCGCACCCGAGCGCGGGATCAGTTCGACGATGATCCTGGCGCTTGCGCTCGCCGATGTGAAGGCTGGCGGCTGGTTCGGCAAGGTGGTGAAGCGCAAGCTGCAGGGCACGAGCAATGTCGGCCCCGTCACCGGCGGCGACGGCCGGCCGGCCGGGGACGCCACCAATGTTGTCACCGACTATGTGCACGTGCGCGGCGAAAGCCGCAGCCACGACAGCAAGTTCTTCAAGGAGATTACCAAGGCCTACAAGGCGGCGTTCGAGAAGGCCGCAAAGCGCGTGAAGAACAGCGATGGCAAGTCGGGCCGGGTCAAGTTCAAGGCTGAGACCGACTATTATCCGTTCCGCATGAAGGAGAGCCTGCCCGTGGTCAAACGCGCGGTCGCGGCAGTGTCCGGTATCGGCGCAACACCGACCATCCGCGCCGCGAATGGCGGGTTAGATGCAAACTGGATGGTCCGCCGCGGCGTTCCGACGGTGACCTTCGGTGCGGGGCAGAACGAGCCGCACACGATCGACGAGTGGATCAATCTCGACGAGTACGACCGGGCGTGTGCTCTCGCCGTCCAACTCGCGACGATGCGATGAGCCTCGCGGTTCAGCTCCCGAGCCATCGAGAGCGCCGCAACAGGCTGCCTGGTTCGGCTTGTCATCTCGCGGAGATGGCCAAAAGCTGGCGAAATATTGGAACGGCTTTTGAAAACATTGCGAATCCGGAGCCTTCCAAGCTGAATACGAGGGTCGATTCCCTTCACCCGATTCATCAGTCAAAATTTATTCAAGATATCGCTGGGATCGTGTCGCAAAGTGATACGCCAGCAGGCTGGTTGCATACACGAACACGCTTTGATTAGCGGCGGTGATGCGTTGACGTCAATTTGGGGGCGTTTCTAAGGGCGAAATGCGCGTCTGGTAATCATGCCTTGTGGAACGCGTGGAGTTGCCACAAAATCAATCCGATTCAGACACAATGTCGGCGAGTAGGCGAGTAGGGTTCAAACCTTGCCCGTTCGCATCACGCGTTCAAATAATTTTAAAAAAATCTGGGCTCACAGGGGGGACTGCAATGATCGACGTCACTCGTCCGCGAATGGAGCAATTGTCCCGGTTTCGGACAGGAGAGGCCATACGCCGGCTTTTCACCGCGCCTCGGCGCAACGCGGCAACGGCGCTGTTGCTGGCTGCGATGGCGACGCCGGCTTTCGGGCAGGGCCAGGCGGCTGCCCCGGGCGCCAACGAGATCCGGATCGGCAATACCATGCCCTATACCGGTCCCGCTTCCGCCTATGGCGTGATCGGCAAGGTCATGGCGGCCTATTTCGACAAGGTCAACGCCGAGGGCGGCATCAGGGGCCGCAAGATCAATTTCATTTCCTATGACGACGCCTACAATCCGACCAAGACGATGGAGGCGACCCGCAAGCTCGTCGAGGAAGACAACGTTCTCTTTATCCTGGCGAGCCTCGGCACCAACACCAGCCAGGCCGTCCACCCCTATTTGAACGCCAAGAAGATCCCGCAGCTCTTCGTCGCCTCGGGCGCCTCGATGTGGGACCAGCCGCGCGAGTTTCCCTGGACCATGGGCTTCCTGCCCAGCTACCAGACCGAAGCTCACATCTATTCGCACTATATCCTGGAGAACCATCCGCGCGGCAAGATCGCGGTGCTCTATCAGGACGACGGTTTCGGCAAGGACTACGTCAAGGGTCTGAAGGACGGACTCGGCGGCAAGGTTCCGATCGTGGCCGAGGCGCCCTACAAGGTGACGGACACCAGCATCGACGCCCAGATCGCCAAGCTCAAGGCCTCCGGCGCCGATATCTTCATGCAATTCACCACGCCGAAATTCGCCACCATGGCGATCAAGCGAAATGCCGAACTCGGCTGGAAGCCGGTGCATTTTCTCGCCTCGGTGTCTGAATCGGTATCGGCCGTGATGGCGCCGGCCGGCCTGGAAAACAGCGAAGGCATTATGTCGGCCATGTACCGGCTGGAAGGCGAGGATGCGCAGGGCGCCGGCCCCGCGGCGTTCCGCGAATGGAGCGCCTTCATGGAGCGCTATGTCCCGAGCGTCAGCAAGTCGAACGGCCAGGCCGTCTACGGCTATCTGAACTCCAGGCTCATTCTCGAGGTCCTGAAAAACTGCGGCGACGACTTCTCGCGCGAAAACATCATGAAGCAGGCCCGCTCGATCAAGGGTCTGCAGATTCCCATGATGGTGCCGGGCATCCAGATCAACACCAGCGCGTCCGACCACGCGACGATCGAACAGATGCGCATGATGCGTTTCACGGGCGGCCACTGGCAGTTCTTTGGGCCGGTGCGAAGCGGCATCGATCCGGGCACCGTCAGCGATTCCTTCAAGACGCTCTTCAAGTACGGCACCGCCACCAAGCGCGATCTGGCGAACCAGCTCAACGCCAACACCGTGAGCCTGATGACCGGCTCGTTCGGCTCGACCTACGCCCAGGTCGGTGCCGATCTCGCCTCCGTGCTCGACAATGGCACCAACTTGCGGATCCTGCCGGTGATGGGCCGTGGATCGGTGCAGGCGGTGGCGGATATTCTGCTGCTGCGGGGCGTCGACGCCGGTATCGTGCGCAAGGACACGCTCGCCTATCTCGACCGCAAGGACTTCGCCAAGGACATCCGCAACCAGTTTGTCTATGTCGCCAAGATGTTCAACGAGGAAATGCACGTCCTGGCGCCGAGGACGATCACCAACATGCGGGATCTCGACGGCAAGACCGTGGTGGTCGATTTGCCCGACAGCTCGACCTTCGTGACGGCGATCAACGTGTTCGACCGGCTCGGGATCAGGCCGCATCTGATCTATCAGGAGCCGCGGCTGGCGGTGGACATGCTGCGCAAGGGTGAAGTCGACGCGATCGTGGCGATCGAAGGCAAGCCGTTGCAATGGTTGAACCAGATCAACGACCGCAATCTGCATCTGGTGCCGGTCGACTATGCCAAGCCGCTGCAAGAGGAGTATCTGCCGTCAAAGCTGTCGTCGGCGGACTACCCGAACCTGGTGGCGGATGGCGGTTCCATCGAGACGATCGCCGCCGAAGCCGTGCTGGCGTCGTATAACTGGGCGCCGAACAGCGACCGCTACCGCCGGCTGTCGCTTTTGGTGGACACCATGTTCGACAAGGTCGCGCAGTTGCAGCGTCCGCCGTTCCATCCGAAGTGGAAGGAAATGGCGCCACGGGCGACGGTGTCGGGCTGGACCCGCTTCAAGTCCGCGCAGGAATGGCTCGACCGCAACATGCCGCTGCCCGCGAACGCGGCCGTGTCGTCGGCGTCGGGCGCCGCAACGCCGCCGGCTGTTACTGCACCGGCCGCTGCACTTGCCCCGCAGGATCCCCTGTATCGCGAGTTCCTGGAATGGCGCGCCAGCCGCGCCAAGGCCAGCACCAACAGGTAATCAGGCCAGCCGATAACACGATTTGACCACAAGACGGCCCGCTTTTCGGCGGGCCGTCGTGTTCTTGGGACCGCGCGGCGACGCAAATGCGTATCGTGTCTGCAACCATAAGACGAATCGGCATTCGCGAACGCAACCGAGTCTTGATTTGGTAACGATAATGTCCAGCATTGTTGCGGCAGAACGCATGATCGACTAACCGTTGTCCGCGAAACGACTGGCTATGACACAAAATCAATCCGATTGAGACACAATGTTAGCGAGTAGGGCTGAAACGCTATCCCTCTCGCTCGAAAAATCGCACAGGCATACAGAAATATTGCTCAGGGGGCTGGCAGATGCGGGCTTTGATTGACACTCGTTGGGCGGCGCAATTGTCCGGGTCTGTGGCCCGTGACGCACTGCGCCGGCTTTTCTTCACCGCGCCTCGGCGCAGCGCTGCCGCGGCACTGGTGCTTGCCGCGATGGCAGGGCCGGCTTTCGGGCAGGGTCTGGCGGCCCCGGGGGACAGGGAGATCCGGATTGGCAACACCGCGCCCTATACCGGTCCGGCCTCCGCCTATGGCGTTATCGCCAAGACCATCACGGCCTATCTGGACAAGATCAACGCCGAAGGCGGGATCAACGGCCGCAAGGTCAATATGATATCCTATGACGACGCCTACGAACCCACCAAAACCATGGCGATGACCCGCAAGCTGGTCGAGGAAGACAACGTTCTCCTCACCTTGGGGACCATCGGCACGAACACGAACGCCGCGATCCAGCCCTATTTGAACTCAAAAAAGGTCCCGCAACTTTTCGCCTTGTCGGGTGCGGCGGCCTGGGACCAGCCGCACGAGTTTCCCTGGACCATCGGCTTCTTGCCGACCTACGCCGCTGAAGCGCAAATTTTCGCGCAGTATCTGCTTGAGAACCATCCCCGCAGCAGGATCGGCGTCCTCTATCAGGACGATGGCATGGGCAAGGAATATCTGAAGGGCCTGAAGGACGGCCTGGGCGGCAAGATTGCGATCGTGGCCGAGACGCCATACAAGGTCACGGACACCACCATCGACGCCCAGATGGCCAAGCTCAAGGCCTCCGGCGCCGACGTCCTCATCGAGTTCACCACGCCGAAATTCGCTATCATGGCGATCAAGCGAAGCGCCGAACTCGGTTGGAGGCCGCTACAGTTCGCCGCCTCGATCTCTAATTCGTACTCGGCCGTGATTCAGCCGGCGGGCCCGCAAAATGCGGAAGGCCTGCTGTCGGCGGCATACAGGCTCGAAGGCGAAGACGCGGCGGCGGCCGGCGACGTGGTGTTCCGCGAATGGAGCGCCTTCATGCAGCGCTATCTCCCGAGCGTGAGCAAGACCAACGGCCAGGCCGTCCTCGGCTATCTGGTCGGCAGGCTGACGGTCGAGGTCCTGAAGAACTGCGGCGACGACCTGTCGCGCGAAAACATCATGAGGCAGGCCCGCCTGCTCAAGGGTATCCAGCTTCCCATGATGGTGCAGGGCATCAAGATCGACACCAGCCCGTCCGACCATGCGCCAATCGAGCAGATGCGGATGATGCGCTTCACCAACGGCCAATGGCAGCATTTCGGCCCGGTGCGAAGCGGCGTCGATGCGGGCGCCGTCAGCGAGTCCTTCAAGACCATCTTCAAGTACGGCACCGCCACCAAGCGCGATCTGGCGAACCAACTCAACGCCAACACCGTGAGCCTGATGACCGGCTCGTTCGGCTCGACCTACGCCCAGGTCGGTGCCGATCTCGCCTCCGTGCTCGACAATGGCACCAACTTGCGGATCCTGCCGGTGATGGGCCGTGGATCGGTGCAGGCGGTGGCGGATATTCTGCTGCTGCGGGGCGTCGACGCCGGTATCGTGCGCAAGGACACGCTCGCTTATCTCGACCGCAAGGACTTCGCCAAGGACATCCGCAATCAGTTTGTCTACGTCGCCAAGATGTTCAACGAGGAAATGCACGTGCTGGCGCCGAGGACGATCACCAACATGCGGGATCTCGACGGCAAGACCGTGGTGGTCGATTTGCCTGACAGCTCGACCTTCGTGACGGCGATCAACGTGTTCGACCGGCTCGGGATCCGGCCGCATCTGATCTATCAGGAGCCGCGGCTGGCGGTGGACATGCTGCGCAAGGGCGAGGTCGACGCGATCGTGGCGATCGAGGGCAAGCCGTTGCAATGGCTGAACCAGATCAACGACCGCAACCTGCATCTGGTGCCGGTCGAATACGCCAAGCCGCTGCAGGAGGAGTATCTGCCGTCCAAGCTTGGCTCGGCGGACTATCCGGGCCTGGTGGCGGAGGGTGGCTACGTCGAGACGATCGCCGCCGAAGCCGTGCTGGCGTCGTATAACTGGGCGCCGAACAGCGACCGCTACCGCCGGCTGTCGCTTCTGGTGGACACCATGTTCGACAAGGTCGCGCAGCTGCAGCGTCCGCCGTTCCATCCGAAGTGGAAGGAAATGGCGCCACGGGCGACGGTGTCGGGCTGGACCCGCTTCAAGGCGGCGCAGGAATGGCTCGACCGCAACATGCCGCTGCCCCCGGGCGCGGCCGCGGCATCAGGCGCCGCGCCGGCAGCGCCGGCGCCGGTCGCTGCACCGGCCGCCGCACTTGCCCCGCAGGATCGCGATCCCTTGTATCGCGAATTCCTGGAATGGCGCGCCAGCCGCGCCAAGGCCAGCACCAACAGGTGATCAGGCCAGCCGGTAACACGGTTTGACGACAGGACGGCCCGCTTCGGCGGGCCGTTTCGCTTTTGGGATGTCCAGGCTGTTCCTTTGCCTGGAATGCCGCATCCGCTTTCCTTCGAGACCGCAAAAGTCGTCGTTCGTCCGACCGCCTGCGTGCAAAGCGGGCGCCGAACGGATGGCGTCATGCCGGTAATGCAGGGCTCAGTCACATAAAATAGTGTATCGGCTTGGCCTCAGAGCGCCCGGACACGTTCCCGCGCCACCACGCCAAAAAATTCGGAGGAAGTTCATGTCGGCTCTGCCACTTTCGGGCATCAAAATTCTCGATCTGACGCGGGTGCTTGCAGGCCCGCTGTCGGCGCAGATGCTGGCGGATCTCGGCGCCGAGGTGATCAAGATCGAACGCCCCGGCGGCGGCGACGACGCCCGCGCCTTCGGCCCGCCTTACCTGAAAGACCCCGAGGGCAAGGCGAACAACAACAACTCGTTCTACCTGTGCGCCAACCGCAACAAGAAATCGGTCACCGTCAATATCGCGACGCCTGAAGGGCAAGAGATCATCCGCGAGCTCGCAAAAACCTGCGACGTGATGATGGAGAACTACAAGGTCGGCGACCTCAAGCGCTACAAGCTCGATTATGAAACGATCAAGGCCATCAACCCCGGCATCATCTATTGCTCGGTGACCGGTTTCGGGCAGAGCGGGCCTTACGCGCCGCGCGCCGGCTACGACGCGATCCTGCAGGCGATGGGCGGCTTGATGAGCGTCACCGGCCATCTCGATGGCGAGCCCGGCGCGGGACCGATGAAGGTCGGCCCCTCGATCGTCGACTACATGACCGGCATGAACTCCTCGATCGGCATTCTGGCGGCGCTCTATCACCGCAAGGCCAATGGCGGGGAGGGGCAGCATGTCGACGTCTGCCTGTTCGACACCGTGATCGCCTCGCTGTCGCACTACGCGCAGATCTATCTCGTCAACGGCCAGACCCCGCCGCGGCGCGGCACCTGGGGCAATGGCGGCATGCCGGCCGGCGTGTTCCGCTGCACCGATGGCGAGCTGATGCTGGTGGTCGGCAATGACGGCCAGTTCCAGCGCACCTGCGACGTGCTCGGCGCGCCGGAGCTCGCGACCGATCCGCGCTTCGTCAAGAACAACGACCGCGTCGTCCACGGCAAGGAGATCATGGCGATCTTCGCCGGACTATTTTTGAAGAAGCCCGTGGCCTATTGGCTGGAAGAGCTGGAGAAGGCCGGCGTGCCTTCAGGTCCGATCAACGATTTCTCGCAGGTGTTCGCCGATCCGCACGTGCAGTCGCGCGGCATGCAGGTCAGGGTCGATCATCCCCTGGAGCCCGATCTGTCGCTGATCCGCAACGCCATCACCTTCTCCGGCACCCCGGTAAAGGACTATCGCGCCCCGCCGCTATTGGGCGCGGACACCAAGGATGTGCTGGCGACGATCGGTTATGACGAGGCGAAGGTCGAAGCGCTGAAGGCGCAGAAGATCATCTGACCCAGAAACCGGCGCGACGTTAACCCGCGCGCCGGTTCTCATTCGGCGGCAGACGGTACTCGATCCGTGTTCAGCGTAGGCCCTGACGGTTTACCAAGATCCGATGGATCTGGATGAACTCGGGCAGTTCGATCAGAAACTCGGAATCGCGATCGAGATGGTGGACCTTGGTCGGTTCGCCCTTGGTGAAGGCGGTCATCGACTTGAGATCGCTCCAATAGGAAATGGTCGTGAACCAGCTCTCCTGTTCACGGTCCTCCCGGAATAGCTGAACGCCGAGCGCCGTCTTCTCCAGCGGCGGGATTCCTTCCGTTTTAATGTAGGCTTCATAGCTGTCCGCGATTTCTGGCCGCGTGCGGCCGCGCCAGATGCGGGCAATCGTCGGCTCGGTCGGCATCGGTTCCTCCGTTGGTGATCCCTGACCGCAACGATCAAGCCGGCCGGAACGTTCCGCGGCCCGTTCGACGTTTCTCCGGACGCTCTGTCTGCGTTGATCCGGAACGAACGACTTTCTTGATGACAACATCGATACTTCGATTGTTAACGAAGCATGATGGAGCTGAACCGAGCTAGCCTGCACCCTCGATCAGTCCGTTCGAGAGGTGCTGCGATGAAACGGGAAGTCATTCGTGTCGAGCCGATGTCGTCCTGGCTCGCCAAACGGAATGCGCCGGTCTCACCGGTCACGCGCGGCGGCGGCATGGTGTTCGTTTCGGGCCTGCCGCCGTTCGATCCCGACACCGGCGAGCTCTTCGCCGGCCCGATCGAGCGTCAGACCGAACTCGTGCTCGAGCAATTGAAACTGTGCCTGGAGACCGCGGGCACATCGCTGCAGAACGTGATGAAGTGCAATGTCTACTGTACTTCGGCTGCGCACTTCGCCGCCGTCAACGCGATCTACGCGCGCTATTTTCCGGAAGATCCCCCGGCGCGAATTTTCGTCTGCGTCCCGGAATGGTTCGCGCCGTTCGATATCGAGATCGATTGCGTCGCGGTGGCGTAAGTCGCGTAGGGTGGGCAAAGGAGCGTTAGCGACGTGCCCACCATCTGTCACCGATCGCGCATCGAAATATGGTGGGCACGCTTCCGCCTTCGCTTGTTGAGCTACGGCGGACAAGTCGCTTTGCCCCACCCTACGGATTCTCGCCGTCATTGCTAGCGGAGCGAAGCAATCCACGTCTCTGCAAGCCGCGCTATGGATTGCTTCGCTGCGCTCGCAATGACGATGTGGAGGCAATGGGTGCGCCAAAAACCACTTGTCGGGCAAATCACCTAAAACCTGTCCAGTCCCTCTTGCAAAAATATTCCGCTTTCGTTCTCACCCAAATCAACTGCATAACTCCGCCCGTCTCACGGCAGATGAGGGGCGTTGGCCATCGTCACGAACGTGCGGTGAGATGCGATGGACGCAGAAGGCGCGCTAGACGTACGCGCCTGACGCGTACGGCGAAGTCGTGTGGTCCTGACGCCGCGGTGCTGGCGCT
>NZ_JAHEAG010000050.1 GCF_018596315.1 Bradyrhizobium sp. SRL28
ACGAAGTAAGTCGTAAAGCCATTGCGCAGGGAAGGCCGGAGTGTTCCCGCTGCCCTGTATGCTCGTGTGCACTTTTGTTTGTGCAAATCGCACGCGAGACCGCGGGTGCAGCAAGCACCCGGTCTTCCCTGCGCCCTCTATTCGAGAGGGCGGGATGTTCGTCAGCAAATCTCGGGCAGTTCATGTCGCGAGATCGCGAACGCATATTCCGTTGTCGTCACCCGCCTTGTGCGCAATTGCGCACTGGGGCGGGTGACCCAGTATTCCAGAGACAGCAGTGACGGAAACGATAGGCCGCAGCGTACTGGATACCCCGCCTTCGCGGGGTACGACGTCTGCGATGGGGCTAACGAACTCGCCCGTCAATCCTCAGACCGAAAAGCTCGTCCCGCAGCCACACGACGCGGTGGCGTTCGGATTGACCACGCGGAACGACGCGCCGATCAAATCGTCGACGAAATCGACTTCGGAGCCGGCGAGGAACGGCACCGAGGCCGGATCGACCAGCACCACCGCGTCCTCGCGGGCGATCACGAGGTCATCCTCGGCCCTGGCGTGGTCGACGTCGAATTTGTACTGGAAGCCGGAGCAGCCGCCGCCCTCGACGGATATGCGCAGCATGGCGCCGTCGCCTTCGCTCTTGAGGATTTCGCCGATGCGGCGGGCGGCCCGCTCGCTGACGGTGATCGCAGTGGTCATGGCATGCTCTCCGGCCCGTCATACCCAATTCATTTGGTATGGGGCGTTAGACATAGTTAAGTGCGTAATCTCGCGGAATCAAATGGATAAGGACTAAAAAATCGTGTCGGTCGGAATGGCTGCCCCCCGCGCGCTTTATGGCTGCGACCCCGATTCCAGCCGTGGCCGCCTGTTTACGGAGCCGCCGAGCCGGACCCGCAGCCCGTTCCGGCGCGATTGCGACCGGGTGATCCATTCCACCGCGTTCCGCCGCCTCAAGCACAAGACGCAGGTGTTCGTGTTCCACGAGGGCGACCATTACCGCACGCGGCTGACCCATTCGCTGGAAGTCGCGCAGATTGCCCGCGCGCTGGCCCGCCAGCTCGGCCTCGACGAGGATCTCACCGAAACGCTGGCGCTGGCCCACGACCTCGGCCATCCCCCGTTCGGCCATGCCGGGGAGCGGGCGCTCGACAAATGCCTCGCCGACCATGGCGGCTTCGACCACAACGCGCAGGCACTGCGGGTGGTGACCTCGCTGGAGCACCGCTATCCCGAGTTCGACGGGCTGAACCTGACCTGGGAATCGCTCGAGGGCATCGTCAAGCACAACGGTCCGCTGACCGAGCGGGATGGGGCCCCGGCCGGGCCATACCGCGAAAGCGGGCTTCCGGTCGGCATCGCCGACTTCAATCAAAAATTCGATCTGGAGCTGTGGAGCTACGCTTCGCTGGAGGCGCAGGCCGCGGCCTTCGCCGACGATATCGCCTATGACGCCCACGACATCGACGATGGCCTGCGCGCCGGACTGTTCGCCGTCGACGACCTCAAGGTGATGCCGCTGACGGAAGCGATCATCGCCGAGATCGACCGACATTATCCCAATCTCGACGATGCCAGGCGCGGCGCGGAACTGGTGCGCGAGCTGATTTCCTACATGATCGGGGCTGTTATGCGGGAGACGGGCAGGCGGCTTGCGGCGGCGAAACCGCAATCGGCGCATGACGTCCGCTACCACCATCAGCCACTGGTCGCCTTTCCGCCCGAAGTCGCGGCTGAAGAGGCCGCGATCAAGGCGTTCCTGAAGCTGCATATGTACCGCCACCCCCGCGTCATGCGGGTGATGGGCGAGGCGGAAGGGATCCTGTTCGACCTGTTTGCGCGCTACCAGGCCTCCCCGGGCGACCTGCCGCCCGAATGGGTCGAGGGGTCAGAGCGCGAGAGCGAGGGGGAACGCGCCCGCCGGATCGGCAATTTCATCGCGGGAATGACCGACCGTTTCGCCTTAATCGAGCACCAAAGGCTTTTTGACTCGACCCCGGATTTGCGTTAGGCGGCGGCCATGTCCGACAAGTCAGCTTCACAACATCTGTTTGCCGATGTGCTGGCGCGCGTGCAGGCGATCTGCGCCGCGCTCGCGGCCGAGGGCCAATGGCCCGCCGGCATCGATTTTTCCCGCGTCGTGGTCGAGCCGCCGCGCGATGCGAGCCATGGCGACATGGCGACCAATGCCGCGATGGTGCTGGCCAAGGACGCCAAGGCTAAGCCGCGCGAACTCGCCGACAAGATCGCGGAAAAATTGCGAGCTGACGATCTGGTCGCCGCCGTCGAGGTCGCCGGTCCCGGCTTCATCAATCTCACCCTGAAACCCCAGGTCTGGACGGCCGAGCTGCTCACGATGTTGCGCGAAGGCTCGGCTTACGGCAAAAGCGGGATCGGCCACGGCGCCAAGGTCAATGTCGAATACGTCTCGGCGAACCCGACCGGGCCGATGCATGTCGGCCATTGCCGGGGCGCGGTGTTTGGCGACGCGCTGTGCGGCCTGCTTGATTTTGCCGGCTACGACGTCACCCGCGAATATTACATCAACGACGCCGGTGCGCAGGTCGACGTGCTCGCGCGCTCGGCATTCCTGCGCTACCGGGAAGCACTTGGCGAAAACATCGGCGAGATTCCGGAAGGGCTTTACCCAGGCGATTATCTCGTGCCGGTCGGGCAGGCGCTCGCGGCCGAGCACGGCGACAAGTTGAAGGCGATGCCGGAGGCCTCATGGCTGCCGATCGTGCGCGCCAAGTCCATCGGCATGATGATGGACATGATCAAGGGCGATCTAGCCGCGCTGAACATCAAGCACGAGGTGTTTTTCTCGGAGCGCTCGCTGATTGAAACCGGCAACAACAAGGTCACCGAGACCATCGATTTCCTGCGTTCCAAGGGCGACATATACGAAGGCCGCCTGCCGCCGCCGAAAGGCAAGCCGGTCGATGATTACGAGGACCGGATCCAGACGCTGTTCCGCGCCACCGCCTATGGCGATGACGTCGATCGTCCGCTGATCAAGTCGGACGGTGGCTATACCTATTTTGCGTCCGACATCGCCTATCACAAGAACAAGATCGATTGCGGCTTCCTCGACATGATCGACGTGTTCGGCGCCGATCATGGCGGCTACATCAAACGCATGCAGGCGGCCGTGAAGGGTGTCAGCGACGGCAAGGCCGCGCTCGACGTCAAGGTCGTGCAGCTCGTGCGGCTGCTGCGTGCCGGCGAGCCAGTGAAGATGTCGAAACGCTCCGGCGAATTCGTCACGCTGCGCGAAGTGGTCGACGAGGTCGGCTCCGATGCCGTGCGGTTCATGATGCTGTTCCGCAAGAACGACGCCGTGCTCGATTTCGATCTCGCCAAGGTGCTCGAGCAATCCAAGGACAACCCGGTCTTCTACGTTCAGTACGGACATGCCCGGGGACACTCAATTTTCAAGAATGCCCGCGAAGTGGTTCCGGAGCTGCCGGAGGATGACGCGGCCCGGGCGGCCTATTTGGGGGATGCCCCGGTGGGCTTGCTGACCGATCCGGCCGAACTGGACCTTTTGAAGCGGCTGGCGCTTTATCCCCGGATGGTCGAGGCCGCGGCGGTCGCACATGAGCCCCACCGAATCGCTTTTTATCTATATGATTTGGCCAGTGAATTTCACGCACTATGGACGAAAGGGCGGGATTTGCCCTATTTACGCTTCATTATAACTAATGATGCAGAGATCACGAGGGCGCGCTTGGCTATGGTCCAGGGCGTCGTCTCGGTTCTGGCATCGGGCTTAGCCGTTCTCGGCGTCCACGCTCCGACCGAGATGCGGTAGGCAGGGGCGAAGGCTTCACGGATGGGGGTCCGTGGGGTATCTGGCAGGGGCCGCTCGTCATGGTTTGTTTGACATGGCGAGTTGGCGCTGTCCCGTAGGGGATGCATCATCACGATGGCTGATCGATATCAGGAACGAACTTTTCCCTCCGCCGACCAGGCTCGCGGCGAGAGCGATCCGCTTGCGGAGCTCGCAAGGCTGATCGGGCAGAACGACCCGTTGGGGGCCCCGGCCAAACCCGCGCCGCACCCGCTGCAGTCGCGGGCTAACGTGCGTCCACAACAGTACGATCCGCCGGAAGAGGAGCCCGTTGCTCCTTCGAACCCGCCGTCATGGATGCAGCGCGCACGCCACGAAACCCCGCTGCCTCCGCCGCCGCTGCCGCAGGAATACGACGACGAGCCGGAGTACCAGCAGCCGGCGCCGGTGCATCCGCTGCATCGCTATTCGGCGCAGCAGCCGCAGGCGCCTGCCCATGAGGCGCCCGCGCAGGAGCAGGACTATTACGAGGCTCCGCAACAATATGCCGACGAGCCGCAGCAGGATCCGTCGCGCTATGACGACGCGTTGTACGGACGGCTCGAAACCGGCGAGCGCGACTATCAGCGCGATCCAGCCTATCCGGACGATCCCTACGCCTACCAGGGCGAATATGAGGAAGAACCCGCGCCGAAGAAGCGCTCGAGCGGCCTAATGATGGTCGCCGCGGTGCTGGCGCTGGCCGTGGTGGGAACGGGCGGTGCCTTTGCCTATCGCACCTTTGTCGGTTCACCCCGCTCAGGCGAGCCGCCGATCATCAAGGCCGACAACAGTCCGACCAAGGTGGTGCCGG
The DNA here is from genome assembly GCF_018596315.1 of Bradyrhizobium sp. SRL28. GTDB lineage: Bacteria > Pseudomonadota > Alphaproteobacteria > Rhizobiales > Xanthobacteraceae > Bradyrhizobium. The sequence continues at coordinate 4,647 of NZ_JAHEAG010000050.1, forward strand.
CGGCGCCATCAGACGCGGGTGGCACCAAGAACCTCGACCGAATGCTATCGGGCGGTGGCGGCGAGAAGCTGGTGTCGCGGGAAGAGACGCCGGTCGACGTCAATTCGAGGTCCGGCGGGCCGCGCGTCGTATTTCCGCCGCTGAACCAGAACGCCAACCCGCCGCCGGCCTCAAGTGTATCTCCGTCGGCGCCGATGGCTACGGCCGCCAACGGCACAATGCCAAACAACGAGCCGCGCAGGATCAGGACGCTCGCCGTCAAGGGCGATCCGGCCGACAACGGCGGCGTTCCAGCAGGCGCCGGTGCACCTCCGAAGCCGCCGACGCGAGGCGTCGCCGCCCCGGCTGTGGCTCCTGGTCCTGGTCCCACGACACCGCCGGCGCGTAACCCGGCCTCGGCCAATGCCAGCGCCAATGCGCCGATGGCGCTTTCGCCGCAGGCCGATTCCCCGCCGCCGACCCGGATGGCGGCGACCAATCCGGCCCAGACGGCCGCCCCGGCTGGTGGTGGCTACCTCGTCCAGGTCTCCTCGCAGAAGAACGAGGCCGACGCGCAGGCGTCCTATCGCGCGCTCCAGGGCAAGTTCCCGAGCGTGCTGGGCCCGCACTCGTCGCTGGTGAAGCGCGTCGATCTCGGCGAAAAGGGCGTCTACTACCGCGCCTTCGCCGGCCCGTTCGGCTCGTCCGAGGAGGCGGCGCAGGTCTGCAGCAGCCTGAAATCTGCCGGTGGGCAGTGCTTCGTCCAAAGGAATTAACGGCGGTTTCCTTGACCCAGGTGCTGTGAGGGGCCTAATCGGCCCCCATGAGCAGCCGCGCATTCATCACGGGCATATCGGGACTGGAACTGAGCGCCACGGAGCGCGAGTTCATCCGTGGGACGCAGCCTTGGGGCTTCATCCTGTTCAAACGCAATATCGAGACGCCAGATCAAGTATCTGACCTCGTTGGTGAATTACGGGATTGTCTGGGCGAGGCGGATGCTCCTGTCCTGATCGACCAGGAAGGCGGGCGGGTGGCCCGGCTCGGGCCGCCGCATTGGCCGGTCTATCCGCCTGGCGCCGTGTTCGGTGCGCTCTACGACCTCGACAAGGCGTTGGGGCTAAAAGCTGCACGGCTCAGCTCGCGCCTGATTGCGGCCGACCTGATCGACCTCGGAATTACCGTCGATTGCCTGCCGCTGGCGGACGTGCCGGTGGCCGGAGCCGACGCCGTGATCGGCAACCGGGCCTATGGAACCGAGCCGGCCAAGGTCGCGGCGATTGCCCGGGCGGTCACCGGGGGGCTGGAGCAGGGCGGCGTCCTACCCGTGCTAAAGCACATTCCCGGGCATGGAAGGGCGGCCGCGGATAGCCATTTCCGGCTCCCGACCGTAGATACGTCGCGAAAAGAGCTGGAACAGACCGATTTCGCTGCCTTTCAACCGCTGGCGGACCTGCCGATGGCGATGACCGCACATGTTGTGTTTAGCGCGCTAGACCCCGCCCAACCGGCGACGACTTCTGCGACAATCATCCGGCAGGTGATTCGCGGCGTAATTGGGTTCCAAGGCTTGTTGATGAGTGATGACGTGTCGATGAATGCCCTGGCGGGATCGATCGCCGAGCGGACCCGCGCCATCGTCAACGCCGGCTGCGACATGGTTCTGCATTGCAACGGCAACCTCGACGAGATGCGCGACGTCGCGCGCGAGACGCCGGAGCTGGCGGGCGAAGCCCTGGATCGCGCCAGGCGGGCTCTGGCCTCGCGAAAACAGCCCGAGCCCTTCGACCGGCAGGCGGCACGGGCTGAACTGGAAGCGTTGATGGATCGGGTAGGAACGGCATGACGGCTGAGATTCTATCGTTTGAAACCGGACGGCCCGCCGAGATCACTGACAGCGAGGCGGCGCTCGTCGTCGACGTCGAGGGCTATGAAGGCCCGCTCGACCTGCTGCTCACGCTGGCGCGGCAGCAGAAGGTCGATCTCGCCAAGATATCGATCCTGGCGCTGGCCGATCAGTATCTGACGTTCATCGAGGCCGCGCGAAAGATCCGCCTCGAGCTCGCGGCCGATTACCTCGTGATGGCTGCCTGGCTCGCCTACCTGAAATCACGCCTGCTGCTGCCTGAACCGCCCACGCCGGACGGGCCGAGTGCGGAAGAAATGGCGACCGCGCTCGCCAACCGGCTGCGCCGGCTCGAGGCTATCCGCGAAGCTGCCAACCGGCTGATGAACCGTCCGCAGTTCCAGCGCGATATCTTTCCGCGCGGCAATCCGGAATCGATCGCCGAAATCCGTCATCCCAGATTCACGGCAACCCTGTTCGACCTGCTCACCGCCTATGCCGTGCAGCGCCAGCAGCGGGTGTTGGCGACGGTGCATCTGGCCAAGCGCACGGTCTGGTCGCTGGCCGAAGCACGCGCGTCGCTGGAGCGGCTGGTTGGCATGACCGAGGCTGAGGACTGGAGCTGCCTCGACGATTTCCTGCTCAGCTACGTCGTCGATCCCTCGCAGCGGGCAACGGTGTTTGCGTCGAGCTTTGCCGCAGCGCTGGAACTGGTGCGCGAAGGCGAAATGGAATTGAACCAGAAAGAGGCGTTCGCGCCGCTTTATTTTCGTAAACGTCCGCCGCAGGCAGCGATGCCCGCGCCGGATATGACGGTCGAGTAGTGGAAGGAGACCTAGCCATGGCAAGCCTGGCGGAAAAACGCATGGAAGATGCCGAGGATCATCCCATCGACCAGAATACCGAGGTTGCGGCGCGGCCGGAGGAATTGCGGCTTCTCGAAGCGCTGCTGTTTGCCTCCGCCGAGCCGATCGATCAGGCGGCACTCGCCAAGCGCATGCCCGATGGCGTCGACGTCAAGGTGGCGCTGGCGCAACTGCAGGCGGAGTATGCCCCGCGCGGGGTCAATCTGGTGCGCGTCGCCAACAAATGGACGTTCCGCACCGCCGGCGATCTGTCGTGGCTGATGACGCGCGAAAGCACGGAAACGCGGCGGCTGTCACGGGCGGCCATCGAGGTGCTTGCGATCATCGCCTATCACCAGCCGGTGACGCGCGCCGAGATCGAAGAGATCCGCGGCGTGATCACGTCAAAGGGAACGCTGGATGTGCTGCTGGAAACCGGCTGGATCCGCCCCCGCGGCCGTCGCAAGACGCCGGGCCGGCCGCTCATCTTCGGCACGACGGAAGCGTTCCTGTCGCAGTTCAGCCTGGAAGCGCTCGGCGACCTGCCGGGCCTGGACGAGTTGAAGGGGACGGGGCTACTGGATTCGCGGCTGCCTTCCGGTTTCAGCGTTCCGACGCCCTCCGATGACGTGGCGCTGCGCGAGGATGAGGACCCGCTTGACGCCGGCGATACTCTGGAACTCCTGCTGGCGCCGGCCGCTGAGCCCGAAGAGGGCGGTGGAGCTGGTTCTGAAGGCTCAGCCGGCTAGCCCCGCAAGCGGGGTTAATGATAGCCATAATACGTAGCCGCGACAGCGATTTGCCGCGGCATGGGTCCTTGTTTTTGACACCTCTCGGGCCTACCTTCCGCCAAAGCTTGGCCGGAAGCCGGCCGTCTCTTTTGGAGGGTTGCAGGATGGGTTCGCTTAGTATTTGGCACTGGATCGTCGTGATCGCAGTGGTCCTGCTGCTGTTCGGCCGTGGCAAGATTTCGGACCTGATGGGCGATGTCGCGCAGGGCATCAAGTCCTTCAAGAAGGGCTTGCAGGACGATGACAAGGCACCCGAAAAGCCTGCCGAGCCGGTGAAGACCATCGACCACAATGCGACGCCGGCGCCCACGGCGGCACGGACGGATGTCGGCAGCAAGGCTGTCTGAACCGGACATCGGTTGAAAGCCGGTTTGAGAAAAGGCGCGGGCGTTCCCAAATCTTGCTAAATAGGGATTTGGGCGCGGACGTCTCGCGCGAGCGGAAGAATTCATGTTCGACATCGGGTGGAGTGAACTGGTCGTCATCGCGGTTGTCGCGCTGATTGCCATCGGCCCGAAAGAGCTGCCGGGCGTGCTGCGCATGGTCGGGCAATGGATGGGCAAGGCGCGCAAGATGGCCGCCGAATTCCAGGGCCAGTTCCAGGAAGCCATGCGCGAGGCCGAAATGGCCGACCTCAAGAAGAGCTTTGACGAGGTCAAGGACGTGGCGACAGGCCTCTCGCCGGCCAATGTCATGACCTCCCTGCAAAAGGACGTCGGCGACGCCCTGCAGATCGGCGACATCGACAAGCCTGCCACCACCCAACCCAACGACGCGCAGGTGGCGGCCGCGATTGGCGAACCCGTCACCCCGACGACGCCGGCTGCGCCGACGCCGGAAACCTTCGCTGAAGCCGAGGCGCACGCGGCTGCCTCCGAGCCGCTGGCGATCACGCGTGAAGTTCAGGCGGTCCAGCAGGACGTTGCACCGGCTGCACCTGACGTTCTCAAGGACGCCAAAGCGTCATGACCATCGAAGACATCGAGGCCAGCAAGGCGCCATTGATGGATCATTTGATCGAGCTGCGCTCGCGGCTGATCAAGGCGCTGCTCGGCTTCGGCATTGCTTTCATCTTCTGCTTCTTCTTCGCCAAGCAGATCTACAACGTGCTGGTCTGGCCGTTCGTCTGGGTTGCGGGCGCGGAAAATTCGAAATTCATCTACACCGCGCTATTGGAATATTTCCTGACGCAATTGAAGCTCGCGCTGTTCGGCGCCGGTTTCATCTCGTTCCCGATCGTGGCGACGCAGATCTACAAGTTCGTGGCGCCCGGGCTCTACAAGCACGAGCGCGGCGCGTTCCTGCCGTATCTGATCGCAACGCCGTTCTTCTTCCTGCTCGGCTCGCTGCTGGTTTATTTCATCGTGCTGCCGATGCTGGTGCGATTCTCGCTCGGCATGCAGCAGATGGGCGGCGAGGAGAGTGCGCAGATCCAGTTGTTGCCGAAGGTCGGCGAGTATCTGTCGCTGATGATGTCGCTGATCTTCGCCTTCGGCATCGCGTTCCAGCTGCCTGTCATCCTGACGTTGCTGGGGCGGATCGGTATCGTCAGCTCGAAGATGCTGCGCGAGAAGCGGCGCTATTTCATCGTCATCGCCTTCGTGATCGCCGCCGTGCTGACGCCGCCCGACGTGATCAGCCAGGCCTCGCTCGCGATACCGCTGCTGGCGCTCTACGAGGGCGCGATCGTGGCGGTCCGCATGGTGGAAAAGAAGGCCGCCGCCGCGCAGGCCTCGACCACGCCCCCGCCCGCCAGCCCGCCCCCGGAAGCCAACCCGGCGGAATAGGGCGTCGTTCTCGCCCCTTATCGGCCGTCATTCCCCGCGAAAGCGGGGAATCCAGTACGCCGCGGTCTCTCGATTCAGCACTGGCGTCTCTGGAATACTGGATCACCCGCTTTCGCGGGTGATGACCGGTGTGGTACTGGGATCGCGCCGTTATCGGCACGATTCAGGAATGGCCCATGCACGACATCAAATCGATTCGCGACAACCCCCAGGCGTTCGACGCCGGACTGAAGCGCCGCGGGCTGGCGCCGCTGTCGGCTGCGCTGCTGGCGATCGACGAGAAACGCCGTGCCGCGATCCTGGCGTCCGAGCAGGCGCAGGCGCGGCGCAATTCGGCATCGAAGGAAATCGGCGAGGCCAAGAAGGCCAAGGATGACGCACGCGCCACCAAGCTGATGGCCGAAGTCGCCGAGCTCAAGACCACGATGCCGGAGCTCGAGCTTGCCGCGAAGACCGCGGACGAGGAGCTGGCGAAAGAACTCGCGGCAATCCCGAACCTGCCGCTCGAGGACGTGCCCGAAGGCGCAGACGAGCACGGCAATGTGCAGCGTCACGTCTACGGCAAGATCCGCAACTACGCCTTCACGCCGAAGCCGCATGACGATCTCGGTGGTGCCCTCGGCTACATGGATTTCGAGGCGGCCGCAAAACTCAGCGGCGCGCGCTTCGTCGTGCTGAAGAAGGGACTCGCGCGGCTAGAGCGTGCCATCGGGCAATTCATGCTCGACCTCCACACAGGCGAGCATGGTTACACCGAGATCAATCCGCCACTATTGGTGCGCAACGACGTGATGTTCGGCACGGGGCAGTTGCCGAAGTTTGAAGACGATCAGTTCTGGGCCATCAAGGGCGAGTTGCTTGCGGCGCCTGATGAACGATTGAAGACCGAACGCCTCGGCCTCATTCCCACCGCCGAAGTCTCGCTGACCAACCTCGTTCGCGAATCCATCGTCGATGAAAAAGAGCTGCCGATGCGCCTCACCGCGTTGACGCCGTGCTTCCGCGCTGAAGCGGGCGCTGCGGGCCGCGATACCCGTGGCATGATCCGGCAGCATCAATTCACCAAGGTCGAACTGGTCTCGATCGCGACGCCGGAGACCAGCAAGGACGAGCATGAGCGCATGCTCTCATGCGCAGAAGAGGTACTGAAAAAGCTCGATCTGCATTACCGCGTGATGACGCTATGCTCCGGCGACATGGGCTTTTCCGCGCAAAAAACCTACGACATCGAGGTCTGGATGCCGGGGCAGGGCGAGGGCGGTGCTTACCGCGAAATTTCGAGCTGCTCGGTGTGCGGCGACTTCCAGGCGCGGCGCATGGATGCGCGCTCACGTGGGCCTGATGGCAAGCCGCGTTTCGTGCATACGCTGAACGGCTCCGGCACGGCGGTCGGCCGTGCGCTGATTGCGGTCATGGAAACCTATCAGCAGGAAAACGGCGCGATCGCGGTGCCGGACGTGTTGCAGCCCTATATGGGCGGGCTCAAGACAATCGAGCGGGACAAATAGCGCAAGGCAAAAATGGCATTGCATCGCGACATCCTTTGGATCGGGAGGCAATGGGCTGTTACCGGCCACGGCATGCAATTGATCGATCAACGGCTGATGGGTGCCTTCGATATCGAGGTGGCGCGGCTGTGGGACGACGATCTGATCGAGCGCATGCATGCCAAGGAGTGGCTCAACGCCGCGGATTTCGACAAGGGGCTGGCGGTTGCGCGAACGCGACATCCGCAGCCGCAGGCGGGATCGACGTCGGTGGTTGCGCCGCCGGCTCCAGCGATCGAGCCCATCGCGCCGCCTCCGGCACCGCCAGAGGCCGTGAGCCCACAGCCTCTACCCATCGAGCCGTCAAAGCAGGGATCGCCGGACCTGCAGATGAAAATCGACGGCGGCGCCAGATTCGCGCGCCCTTGGCGCGTCTGGGTGAAGAAAACATGAGGAAATGGGCCGGTTTGCGTCCGCCGCGATAGCCGGATAAGACGACGCCCAAAGGCAAGAGCCTGCCTCGACCTGAACCAGAAGGCATTTTGACGGATGCGAATTCTCTGCACCAACGACGACGGCATCCATGCGCCAGGCCTCAAGATCGTCGAAGAGATCGCCCGCGCGCTGTCCGACGACGTCTGGATCGTGGCGCCGGAGCTCGATCAGTCCGGCGTCTCGCATTCGTTGTCGCTGAACGATCCCTTGCGGCTGCGCGAAGTCGGTCCGCGCCATTTCGCGGTGCGGGGCACGCCGACCGATTGCGTGATCATGGGCTCGCGCCACATCCTCGGCGAGAAGGGGCCCGATCTCGTGCTGTCCGGCGTCAACAAGGGCCGCAACGTCGCCGAGGACGTCGTCTATTCCGGCACCATCGCCGGCGCCCTCGAAGGCACGATCCTGGGGATTCCGTCATTCGCGCTGAGCCAGGAATTTTCCATCGAGACCCGTCACGCGCCGCTGTGGGACACCGCGCTGAAATTCGGCCCGGATATCCTGCGCAAGGTGATCGATGCGGGCGTGCCGAAGAACACGGTGATCAACGTCAATTTCCCCGCCTGCACGCCCGACCAGGTCAAGGGCGTTCGCGTGACGCGGCAGGGCAAGCGCAATCTCGGCTTCCTCAAGGTCGACAAGCGCCACGATGGCCGTGGCAATCCTTATTTCTGGATCGGCTTTGAGCGCGCCGCGATGATGGATACGCCGGCCGAAGGCACCGATCTCGCGGCGCTTGCGGCACGCTACGTATCGGTCACGCCGCTGCGGCTCGATCGCACCGATGAAGCGTTCTCGGAAGCGCTGACGACGACGTTGAAGTGATGCGCGAGGCGGTGCAGTAGCCCGGATGGAGCGAAGCGCAATCCGGGATCAGTGTGCCGGCCCGCAAGATCGCCCCGGATTGCGCTGCGCTCCATCCGGGCTACGCGTGGAGGCGCCTAAACCGGCGCGCTCTTCATCGTAGCGGCGATGACCTGGGCCAGCGTTTCCAGTTGGAACGGCTTCTGCAGCGCGGGGCGGTCGCGATATTCCTGGGGCAGGCCGGAGGAGCCGTAGCCGGTTGCAAAGATGAACGGGCGGTTGCGCGCCGTGATCAGCTCGGCCACCGGCGTGATTACCTTGCCGTTGACGTTGACGTCGAGAATGGCGAGGTCGAATTCGGTCGATTGCACCAGCTTGACCGCTTCGCCGATTTCGCCGGCCTCGGCAGCTACGCTGTGGCCCAGCTCTTCCAGCATGTCAGCGACCATCATCCGGATCATAACCTCGTCTTCAACGAGGAAAACAGAACAGCCTGCCGGCCGTGTCGCTATCATGAGGGGAATCCTTGCCCTTCCAAGGCTTTGAGGTTCGCAAAAAACACCCCTGGGCGCAATGTCGACATGAACCGGTACGCTTGGAAGCACAAAAGACTCCGTCGACGGATTAACCGTGCCCTAACGCCGGGGCAGCTTAGCAGTTCCCGTAGCCGGAACCAAAATCTTGAGGAAATTCTTCCTTAAGTGCGCGCACGCTATTACATCTCGGCGAGGCCTGAGCCCGCCGCGAGACCGCAATGTCGCAAGAACCGCCCGAGAAGATGATGTTTCAGCTCACCCTGCGGCGGCGGGGGATCAGCGACCAGGCGGTGCTGCGTACCATGGAAGAGGTGCCGCGGGAGGTTTTCGTGGCGGCTGGCGACCGCGGTCATGCCTACCGCGACAGCGCGCTCGGCATCGCCTGCGGGCAGACGATCAGCCAGCCTTTCGTGGTGGCCTACATGACCGAGCAGCTGCAACTGCAGAAGGGCCACAAGGTCCTCGAGATCGGTACCGGCTCCGGCTATCAGGCCGCGGTGCTGTCGCGGTTATGCGCGCACGTTCTCACCATTGAGCGCTACCGGACGCTGGCGGACACGGCCCGCGACCGGCTCGAAGCGCTCGGCTATTACAATATCGAGGTGATGAACGGCGACGGCTTCGACATCCCGCCGGGCGCCGGCGATTTCGACCGCATCATCGTGACGGCTGCGATGGAGCAAATTCCGGAAAAGCTGCAGGAGCGGCTGCTGCCGCGCGGCATCCTGATCGCACCGGTCGGCCCGCATCACGGCACCCAGACGCTGGTCAGGGTGACCAGGGCGGATAGCGGATTCGAGCGCAAGGAATTGGTCGATGTCCGCTTCGTCCCGGCGCTGCCGGGAATCGCGCGCGAGCTCTAGAAACCGAATTGGCGGTTCCCGCCAACATCTTATTCCAAGGGTTAAGCGGTTATTTACTCGGGAGGTGTTTACTCAAAACAGTATTTTGTTGCGTACGAGTGAGTAACCATGTCCCGTCTCGCCGAGTTGCTTCGCTCGCGTCGGGTGCCGCAAGTAGCGGTGCTGACGCTGATGTCGGTCGGCTTTGCCGGCTGCAGCGCCGATATGCAGACGCGCTTTTCCGACTTCTCCAATCCCTTTGCCTCGCAGCCCGAAGCGACCGGTTCGGTGCGCACGCCCGCCGTCGAACGCCGCGAGCCGCCGCAATATGCCCGGCCGCAGGCCTCCGCGCCGCAATACCAGTCCCAACCCTTGCCAGCGCCCGCCGTCGCTGCGCCGCCCGCTTATCCGGCCAGTTCGGGCGGGGTGTCGGGAGGAGGGCGCGGGATTTCGTCCTATGCGCCGCCGTCCCAATCGCCCATCGAGACCACCGCCACGGTACCGCCGCGCTCGGTCGCAGCCGCACGCCCGGCTGCGCAGGGCGGCACTACGATCATCGTCGGCACCAGCGACACGCTCGACCTTCTGGCCAAGCGCTACAACGTTTCAGCCGCCGCGATCCTGCAGGCCAATGGCTACAAGGGCCCGCGCGTGCTGTCGCCTGGCCAGCAACTGATCATTCCGAAGCAGGCCGCGGTGGCTGCAGCCGCGCCGGCTCCCGCGCCGGCGGCCAGCAAGCCCGTTGCCGTCTCGGCGGCGGCGCCGAGCGTCCATGTCGTCAATCGCGGCGATACGCTGATGAGCATCGCGCGCCGGAACAATGTGCCGGTGACCGAGCTCGCCAAGGCCAACAATCTCGATCAGTCCGCCAAGCTCAGCCTCGGCATGAAGCTCACCGTGCCCGGTTCGAAGTCCGCGGCCGCCGCGCCAGTGGCACAGGCCGTCGCTGCCGCACCCGCCCAGCCGGTCGCCCCGGTTGCGGCGCCGGCTACCAAGCTGGCCTCGGCCGGTGGTCTGCCGCAGAGTGCGCGGCTGGCGTCGGCTACCACCAATGTCGTGGAAGAAAAGCCCATCGTCGAGCAAACCTCGGTCAAGCCCAGCGAAGCCACCGGCGCACTGCCGACCTTCCGCTGGCCGGTGCGCGGCAAGGTGATCACGAGCTACGGCGCCAAGACCAACGGCAAGTCGAATGACGGCATCAACCTGGCGGTGCCCGAAGGCACGCCGGTGAAGGCGGCGGAAGATGGCGTGGTCGCTTATTCCGGCAACGAGCTCAAGGGTTACGGCAATCTGGTTCTGGTGCGGCACTCCAACGGTTACGTCACCGCATATGCCCATGCGAGTGAACTGCTGGTAAAGCGCGGCGACACGATCAAGCGCGGCCAGATCATTGCCAAGTCGGGTCAATCGGGTGAGGTGGGGTCGCCACAGCTCCACTTCGAGATCCGCAAGGGATCTTCACCGGTTGACCCGCTTCAATTCCTGAACGGGGCGTAGCAGTAGCAAGAGTGTAGCCCGGATGCAGCGAAGCGAAATCCGGGGCCGGTCTCTCAAGCGGCTAAACTGTTCCCGGATTGCGCTGCGCTCCATCCGGGCTACGGGTTTCGCGAAACGCCTACTTCCCCGAAAGCCTCACGCCCAGACGTCCCGCCAGTTCCTGCGTGAACTGCCAGGCGACGCGGCCCGACCGCGAGCCGCGCGTGGTCGACCATTCCAGCGCCTCGCGCTCCAGCTCTTCGTCACCCATCTTGATGCCGTAATGGCCGCAATAGCCGCGTACCATGGCCAGGTATTCATCCTGGCTGCAGCGATGGAAGCCGAGCCAGAGACCAAAACGGTCCGACAGTGATACCTTCTCCTCGACCGCTTCACCGGGGTTGATCGCGGTCGAACGCTCGTTCTCGATCATCTCGCGCGCCAGCAGGTGTCGCCGATTCGAGGTGGCGTAGAGGATGACGTTGTCGGGACGTCCCTCGATGCCGCCTTCCAGCACTGCCTTCAGCGATTTGTAGGAGGCGTCGTTGCCGTCGAAGGAGAGGTCGTCGCAGAACACGATGAAGCGGAAATCGGAGCTGCGCAGGAGATCCATCAGGCCGGGCAGGCTCTCGATGTCCTCGCGGTGGATCTCGATCAGCTTCAGCCGGTCGGCCGGCTTGCGGTCGATGTTGATATTGGCGTGAGTGGCCTTCACCAGCGACGACTTGCCCATGCCGCGCGCGCCCCACAGCAGCGCGTTGTTGGCAGGCAGCCCGTCGGCAAAGCGCTCGGTGTTTTCGATCAGGATGTCCCGCATCCGGTCGATCCCCTTGAGCAGGCCGAGGTCGACGCGGCTGACGCGCGGCACCGGCGAAAGGCGTCCGTCCGGATGCCAGACAAAGGCGTCGGCGGAGCCGAACGACTCGAGCCTCCCACCCGCCGGAGAGGCCGCGGAAAGGTGTCCGGCGATGGCTTCCAGCGCGGTTGCGATCCGCTCGGCCGTGGCACCGTTAAGGCTGTTTGCCGGACGTTTTGTCGCGGTTTTTGCAAGGGCTCGCGAGGCCGCCTTGGGGGCGGCGCGAGCCGCTGTTTTCTTGGCTTTTTTCGACATTTTTGCAGTTCCTGACCGCGCAGCCTTAACGGGCCTTGGAAGGTCCCGCAAGCGGCCTAAATGAGAGGGCCGGCCACGTTGCAATTGGGCCCGCCGCCGCTATAGTCCGCGCGAATTTGCCCGGACCGGCGATTTGCCCAAGGCGCTAAGCCCAGGCATAGCCGGTTCTTTTCCGTCTCACGAGGAATGTTCGAATGCTGATTACCCCTGCGTACGCCCAGGCTGCAGCCGGCGGCGATGCGAACAGCATGTTGATGTCGCTACTGCCGTTCGCGCTGATCTTCGTGATCATGTACTTCCTGATTCTGCGCCCGCAGCAGAAGAAGGTGAAGGATCACCAGGAACTGGTCAAAAACATCCGCCGCGGCGACACGGTCGTCACCTCGGGCGGCCTGGTCGGCAAGGTGACCAAGGTGGTGGACGACGACCAGATCGAGTTCGAGATTTCGGACGGCGTCCGCGTGCGGCAGATGCGCCAGATGATTTCGGGCGTCCGTGCCAAGGGCGAACCGGCCAAGGAAAAGAGTGAGGCCAAGGACGAGACGTCCGCGAGCTGAGTTTTCCGCGCCGCTTCCCGCGGCGCATTTTCCTGGATCTGACGGGTCTACTCGATGTTGTATTTCACGCGGTGGAAGGCGCTGGCGATCATTCTGACCGCGCTTGTGGTCTGCCTGTTCGCTGTTCCGAACTTCTTTTCCCCGGACAGGGTCAAGACCTGGCCGCTTTGGGCGCAGCGTCACATCGTGCTCGGCCTCGATTTGCAGGGCGGTTCGTACCTGCTGCTCGAAGTCGATTCCAACTACGTGAAAAAGGAAAAGCTCGATCAGGTGCGCGACGAAGTCCGTCGCGTGCTGCGCGACGCCAAGATCGGCTATACCGGCCTTTCCGCGCGCGCCGATGCGGTCGAGGTCCGCGTCAAGGACAGCGACCTGCAGGCGGCGCTTCCCAAGCTGCGTGAACTGTCGCAGCCGCTCGGCGGTCTGCTCGGATCCTCAGGGCAGCGCAGCCTCGAGGTTTCGGATGTAGGCGGCGGGCTGGTCCGTCTCACGGTGCCGCAAGCGGCCATTACCGAGCGTATCCGGCAAACTATCGAACAATCGATCCAGATCGTCGAGCGCCGCATCAACCAGCTGGGCACGGTCGAGCCCTTGATCCAGCGGCAGGGCGCCGACCGCATTCTGGTCCAGGTGCCGGGTCTGCAGGACCCGACGGAGTTGAAGCGCATCCTTGGCCAGACCGCCAAAATGGAATTCCGCATGGTCGATCCGTCGGTGTCGCCGGATCAGGCGCAACAGGGACGGGTGCCGGCCGATTCGGAACTCCTGATGAGCGAGCAATCGCCGAAGGTGCCGTACGTCATCAAGCGGCAGGTGCTGGTGTCCGGCGGCGATCTCACCGACGCGCAGCCCGGCTTCGACCAGCGCACCAACGAGCCGATCGTGAGCTTCAAGTTCAATAGTTCGGGTTCGCGCAAATTCGCGCAGGCGACGTCGGAGAATGTCGGGCAGCCCTTTGCCATCATTCTCGATAACAAGGTGATCTCCGCACCCGTGATCCGCGAGCCGATCACCGGTGGCCAGGGCCAGATTTCCGGTAGCTTCACGGTGCAGCAGGCCAACGAACTTGCACTGCTGCTGCGGGCCGGCGCGTTGCCCGCGCCGCTGACCGTGATCGAGGAGCGCACCGTCGGTCCCGGCCTCGGCCAGGACTCGATCGAGAAGGGCAAACTTGCAGCCTACATCGGTTCGATCATGGTCATCGCGTTCATGCTGGTGACCTACCGCCTGTTCGGCGTGTTCGCCAACATCGCTGTCGCCATCAACGTCGCGATGATCTTCGGCATCCTGTCGCTGCTCAACGCCACGCTGACGCTGCCCGGCATCGCCGGCGTCGTGCTGACGGTAGGCATCGCCGTCGACTCCAACGTGCTGATCTATGAGCGCATCCGTGAGGAATTGCGCGGCGGACGAAATGCGATTTCGGCGATCGATGCCGGATTCAGGCGCGCATTGGCGACCATTCTCGACTCCAACATCACTACCTTCATCGCCGCCGCGGTGCTGTTCTACATTGGCACCGGGCCGGTCCGCGGCTTCGCCGTCACGCTCGGCATCGGCATCATCACCACGGTCTTCACCGCGTTTACTCTCACCAGCCTGATTGTCGCCGGCTGGGTGCGGTGGAAGCGGCCCAAGACCGTGCCGATCTAGGAATTTGGTTCGTGACTCAATACGTTCTCATTGGGCTTGGCATTCTGATTGTCGTGCTAACCGTGGTCGCGGTGCTCGATCTCTTGCCGCCGTTGCGCATCGTCCCTGACGACACGCATTTCGATTTCACGCGCTTTCGCCGCATCAGCTTTCCGATCTCGGCGGCGCTTTCGCTCGTCGCGATCGTGCTGTTCTTCACCCATGGGCTGAATTTCGGCATCGACTTCAGGGGCGGTACGCTCCTGGAGGTGCAGAACAAGTCCGGCCCCGCCGATATCGGCGCGATGCGCGCGACGTTGAGCACGCTTGGGCTGGGCGACATTCAGTTGCAGCAATTCGGTGGTCCGAACGACGTCCTGATCCGGGTGGCCGAGCAGCCGGGTGGCGACGCCGCGCAGCAGGCGGCCGTGCAGAAGGTTCGCGGCGCGCTCGGCGACAGCGTCGAATACCGCCGCGTCGAGGTGGTGGGGCCGCGCGTTTCCGGCGAGTTGCTGGCTTACGGCATGGTCGGCCTGATGCTCGCGATCTTTTCGATCCTGATCTATCTCTGGTTCCGGTTCGAGTGGCAGTTCGCACTCGGCGCCATGATCGCCAACGTCCACGACATCGTGCTGACGATCGGCTTCATGTCGATCTCGCAGGTCGACTTCGACCTCACCAGTATCGCGGCGCTATTGACCATTCTCGGCTACTCCCTGAACGATACGGTCGTCATCTATGACCGCATCCGGGAAATGCTGCGGCGGTACAAGAAAATGCCGATGCCGCAGCTCCTCAACGAATCCATCAATTCGACGCTGTCGCGCTCGATCATCACCCACGTCACGGTGACGCTGGCATTGCTCGCGCTGCTCTTGTTCGGCGGCCATGCGATCCACAGCTTCACGGCGGTCATGATGTTCGGCGTGGTGCTGGTCGGCACCTACACCTCGATCTTCATTGCCGCGCCGATCCTGATCTATCTCGGCGTTGGTGAGCACCGCGACGCGCCGGATACGCCTGCGAAGAAGAAGTAAGGCCTGATCCGAAAGGCATGCCCTCGGGTTCGACCCGAGGGTGGAAACTGGTTTTCGGAAAGCATCATGTCCAGTCAAACACCCGGTTCCTCGGACGCCCTGCATCTTCCGAGGTCGGCGCCGATCGAAGCCTACGGCAAGGGCGGCTTCGCCTTCGCCGACATGTCGCATCGCGGCTCGCTGTTGTGCCTGCCGGACGCGATCTGGGCCTGGCCGGTGACGAAGCCTGCCGACATCGACGAATATTCGCTGACGCGGGTATTCAAGGCCGCCAATTCCATCGATACGCTGATTGTCGGCACCGGCACGGAAGTCTGGGTGCCGCCGCGGGGCCTTCGTGAGGCGCTGCGTGCCGTGCGCGTGGTGCTTGATGCGATGCAGACGGGACCTGCGATCCGGACCTACAACATCATGCTGGGCGAGCGCCGGCGGGTCGCGGCGGCGTTGATCGCGGTGCCATGAGCGGGGCGGGGACGTCGAAAGAATCCGCTGCGTTCTGCGCCGATCTGGTGCGCACGCACGACTTTGCCCGCTATGCGTCGACGCTGTTCCTGCCACAGGTCCAGCGGCGCGCGCTGCTGTCGGTCTACGCCTTCAATGTCGAGATATCGCGCGTGCGCGAACAGGTCAGCCAGCCGTTGCCGGGCGAAATGCGGCTGCAATGGTGGACCGACATGCTGGAAGGGGCCGGCCATGGCGGCGTCGAGGGCAATCCGGTCGCAGCCGAATTGTTGCAGACGATCGGCGAATTCCGCCTGCCGGTCGAGCCGCTGTCGCGGCTGATCGAGGAGCACCAGTTCGACCTCTACAACGATCCGATGCCGTCGATGGCGGCGCTGGAAGGCTATGTCACCGACACTTCCTCGGCGCTGTTCTCGCTCGGCGCGCGGATCGCGGCACAGCCGTCGGCCGTGGTCGATCATCTCGCGCGCCATGCCGGGCTCGCGCAGGGCATGGCGCAGGTGATTGCGGCACTGCCGCTCGATGCCGCCCGGCGTCAGCTATTCGTGCCGCTGGAGCTGCTGCAGAAACACGGCAGCGGGATCGAAGAAGTGTTTGCGGGCAAGCAGACGTTGCAGGCACGTGCCGCGATTGATCAGCTGGTCGGGGACGCCCGAAAGCATCTCGACACGGCCTTCGAACTGCTCGCACATGTGCCGCCGCAGGTACGACCGGTATTCCTGCCGCTGGCGCTGGTCCGCCACGATCTGAAGCGTATGTCACGTGCTGACGCCGATCCCTTCACGCCGTACGCGACGTCGCGCTTGCGGACCTTGTGGACGTTGTGGCGCGCGTCGCGTTCGCGTGAGTTTGGCGGGTAGGGCTCGCCGCAAATTAAGCCGTCATACCCCGCGAAGGCGGGGTATCCAGTACGCCGAGGCTTCTCGATTAATCTCTAAAGCCTCTGGAATACTGGGTCACCCGCCCCAGTGCGCAATTGCGCACAAGGCGGGTGACGACAATCGGAATCAATTCGATGGACGATCCATATCAGCCGACTCGAAATTGAACCGGTCCCGCAAATTCTTCCGGCTCTCCAGAATGTCCTTCATGAACGCGCGGTCGACCTCGCTCGTGATCAGCGGCTCGATCAGGTCGAGCTGGTTCATCGCGACGAGTTGCAGGATCTCGGTGCGCGGCTTGCCGGCGGCGTCGCGCGGCAGGGCATGCACCACCTGGATATGCTCCGGCGGCTTGACGCCCTTGGCGGCGGACAGTTCGCTGCGTAACTGCTTCTCCAGCGCGACCTTGTCGGCCTCGACAAAGGCGTACAGCCCGACGCCGGTGCGCCGGTCGGCAAAGGCAACGATCGCGATGTCGCGGACGTCGGGGTTCTTCCTGATCAAGTCGACCAGGATAGGCGCGTCGTTGACCAGCCGGCGGCCGCCGCCTTCGCGATCGGTGAAATTGAACAGCCCGCGCGTGATCGCCTGGTAGACCTTCTTGCCGGTCATGAGCCAGATGCTGGCGACAAGGGATTTGCGCGCGAGAATCTTGCGCTCCATCGGCGTCAGCGCCTGCGGCGCATAGCTGCGCTTGTGCTTCAAGAGGTGCCGCAGGTCCTCATAGGCCGCGATCCGGAACAGGCGGCTTCTTGTCTTGAAGCAGGCGGCCAGTTGAAAATCGGTCACATAGGCGCGGCCGTCGCTTCCGCGCAGCCAGTTCTGCTCCTTGGCGAGATCATTATGGCAGATGCCGGCGCGGTGCAGCTTGCGCAGCGCCAGTTTGGCGGATCGGAAATAGGCGAGGTCGCCATGGGGTTTTGCCAGATGCAGCGCGACGCCGTCGATGAAGCCGCGCACCAGCGCCTGCCGTCCGGCCCAAAGCAGCTTCGGGCCGACGTCGAGATCGCGCGCCAGCGCCAGCGCGCGGCGCTCGCGGGCGAATAGATGACGGGCGAGTGGATAGGACCAAAGCGGCACCTGGTCGAGCCTGCGCAGCACCGCGTCGACCTCGCCGGCATCATCGCGAAAGCGGCCGCGCTCGACGGTCGAGAACACGTCGCGCTTCAGCAGCACGCCTTCGGTCCAGCGCGCCGACAGAATGGCGGCGTCGTCTTTGGGCAAGCTCATGGTGTTACGCCGCCGCCGCTACGCGAAGATGATCTGTTATCCAGTGATCGAGATCGGCAAGGGCGCGGGCGCTGAGTGCCTGCTTCTTGGCGACCGTCTTCTCGTTGCCGCGCAGCCGCGTGCCATCGGGCTTCTTGGTCGGCGGGCTGGCAAGCGGCGGGAACAAGCCGAAATTGATGTTCATCGGCTGGAACGAGCGCGTTCCGGCCTCGATGGTCTCGATATGGCCGCCGGTGATATGGCCGAGCAGTGACCCCAGCGCCGTGGTCACTGGCGGCGGTTCGAGCGACTGTCCCCGCGCATTTGCCGCGGCGTAGAGGCCGGCGATCAAGCCGATGCTGGCGGATTCCACGTAACCCTCGCAGCCGGTCATCTGGCCGGCAAAGCGCAGCCGTGGTTGTGCGCGCAGCCGCAACTGCCCGTCCAGCAGCTTTGGCGAGTTCAGGAAGGTGTTGCGGTGCAGGCCGCCGAGCCGGGCGAATTCGGCGTTCTCGAGGCCCGGAATGGTTCGGAACACGCGCTGCTGCGCGCCGTAGTTCAGTTTGGTCTGGAAGCCGACGATGTTGTAGAGCGTGCCGAGCTTGTTGTCCTGGCGCAGTTGCACGATCGCGTAGGCCTTGACGGTCGGGTTGTGCGGATTGGTCAGCCCTACCGGCTTCATCGGGCCGTGCCGGAGGGTTTCAGGGCCGCGTTCGGCCATCACTTCGACCGGCAGGCAGCCGTCAAAATAGGGCGTGTTGGTCTCCCAGTCCTTGAAATCCACCTTCTCGCCGGCCAATAGCGCAGCGACGAAGGCGTCGTACTGCTCCTTGGTCATCGGGCAATTGATGTAGTCGGCGCCGGTGCCGCCGGGCCCGACCTTGTCGTAGCGCGACTGAAACCACGCCACCGACATGTTGATGGAGTCCTTATGCACGATCGGCGCGATCGCATCGAAGAACGCCAGCGCGTTTTCGTCCGTAAGCTCGCGAATGGCGTTCGCCAACGGCGCTGAGGTGAGGGGACCGGTCGCGACAATCACGTTGCCCCATTGCGCCGGCGGTAGTCCGGCGATCTCGGAGCGGTCGATCTCGATCAGGGGATGGTCGTGCAGCGCCTTGGTGACGGCTGCGGAAAATCCGTCGCGGTCGACCGCCAGCGCTCCGCCGGCAGGCACCTGATTGACGTCGGCGCAGCGCATGATCAGCGAGCCCAGCCGGCGCATTTCGGCATGCAGGAGGCCGACGGCGTTGTTGGCGGCGTCGTCCGAGCGGAACGAGTTGGAGCAGACGAGCTCGGCGAGGCCCTCGGTGCGGTGTGCCTCGGTCATCCGCAACGGGCGCATCTCGTGCAGGACAACGCGAACGCCCGCATTGGCGAGCTGCCAGGCGGCTTCCGAACCGGCAAGGCCGCCGCCAATCACATGGACGGTGTCAGTTTGGGGAGGTGAGGAAATCATGCGCGCAGCGTTAGCGTGTTTTCGTGCCGAGCGCAGCACCAGAAACGACAACGCCCGCAGCTAGGCGGGCGTTATCCGTTCATCAGGCGGCTGAAACGAGATCAGCTCGTGTAGGTTCCGGCTGCAACGCGCGGAATGTCCGCACGATCGAGGCCGATATCGGCCAGTTCGCGATCGCTGAGCTGGGACAGTTCGCTGACATTGCGCTGATAATCCCGGAACGCCTGGATCATGCGGATGAGCGAGAGTAACATTGTAGTCTCCTTGCAATTACGATTCAGCCCTTGGAGGAAAGCCTCATCGTTGAAATGAATATAGCTTAGATTCCGCAGTGCAGAAGTTCCGATGTTGCGATGCAGCTAATCCTAGAACGCATGACTACGATAAGGCCCGCTTAACCTTTGCGCATGGCTGCCGGATCAGCCGGCACGCACGCCCGCCAGCGTGCTCCATTCATGCAAGTAACGCCGTAAATTTGCGGGTTTTTGTAATTTCCGGATTAACTCTGGCGGTTGCCAAGTGACGATCAGAAAGGCCAAACACAAGCTCACGGCCGGGCATGGCAGACAAAACGTACGAAAAACCTAGGGTTTTTGGAGTTTTCTTATGCGTGAGACGCATGCGCTCGCCAACATTAACTGAATATATATTCATTATTACAGATGGCGAACTGCGGCTGCCTATGCGGCCTGGGACTGGGCGGCCAACCTACGTGACGGGCCTATGCGTCAGTACGGCGCCGCACCCGCGTGGTTGATCATCCCCGCAGTTCTGGCCTATCGGCCGGGCAAGGCCCGGCTCGATCGCTCGCCCTTTTGTCGTCTGTGTTGAAACGGAAGCGCGCATGAGGTGGCGGCCATCATCGTTGCCTTGGAATGATTCGCAGCACGACCAGAGATGATCGTCGCAAGCCGCGCTCCCTTCGTTACAGCCCCGTAATGAAAAAGCACGATTCCGCATAAGGCCTCTGCGCGCTGCGCTCACAACCTCGCGCGAAGTTCATTCTGAAGCTCTCCCGCTTCGGCGAACAATTGCTTTTGCAGGCGGCAATGTCGTCGTCTGTCCAAAACAAAAGGCAGTTACCATGCTCAACAAAATACTCGCAGCCACTGCGATAGCGGCCCTGGCATATGCCGTCTCTCCCGCCGACGCCGCGCGAGTCAAAGCGGCCTGCAGCGGCGACAATCTGAGCAAGACTGAAACGATGATCGAGAACATGGCTGATGGTGAGGGGAAGATCGCTGCCCAGAAGGAAATCGCGGCAGCTCAGGATGCGATGCTGGGCGGCAAGGCGGGTGCCTGCGCGGCGCACCTAAGCAAAGCGATGCAAGCAGCTTCGGCTAAATAAGTCGGCTGAAAGGGCCGGTCGCCACGGCCGGCCCTTTGAGTTCTTCTAAGGCGCCCGCGAAAGCTGCGTCGCGAAATTGGCGATGGTTTTGGCGTAGACCTCGCTCTTGTTCCACTCCTTGATCGCCGCAAAATTGGCGCCGCCAGGCTCCCAGTCCTTGCCGCGCTGCCAGCCGTGGCCGGCCAGGAAGTTGGCGGTCGAAGCCAGCACGTCCGGGGGGCTGCGCAGGAGATCGCGGCGGCCGTTGCCGTCGAAATCGACCGCGAACTTGATGTAGGATGACGGCATGAACTGGGTCTGGCCGATTTCGCCCGCCCATGCGCCGCGCAAATCCTGTGGCGCGATATCGCCGCGCTCGACGATGCGCAACGCGTCCATCAACTCGGCCTTGAACAGGTCGGTGCGGCGGCAATCATAGGCCAGCGTCGCCAGCGCGCGCAGAGTCGAGAATTTTCCGATGTTGACGCCGAAATCGGTTTCCAGGCCCCAGATCGCCACCAGCACTTCGCCGGGCACGCCATAAGCCTGTTCGATGCGCCCGAGCACAGAGCCGTATTGTTTGAGCATATTGGAGCCACGCGTCAGCCGGGGCGGAACCATGCGGCCGGAGAATTCCTCAAACGTCTGGCTGAAGACCTTCTGAGATTGGTCCCGCGCCAGCACGCTCTTGTCGGGCGTGATGCCGGTCAGGCCTGCCTGTATGGCGGTCGCCGAGATCCCTTTGGCGGCAGCTTCCTTCTTGAAATCCTCCAGCCACGTTTCGAACGAGCCCGTGCCGCAGGGCGCCGCGAACACCGGCGCCGCGGAAGTCAGCAACAGGGCGCCCAGGGTGAGCGCGCGCAGAGATAAGCGAGAGATCATCGTGCCGTTCGCTCCACGATCGATGCGTCATCGATGGTTAGTGTCCACGTCACGTCGAATGTTCGAAGCAAGATCGGCCAAAACAAGGCTGATGCTGTTGCCTTCAATGCCTTTCCGTTGAAGATGCTCAATTCATCGTTAGTGAGTAGTGAACGACGACACCGCCGGTCGGTTCGACCGGCGGCGTGATCGATCGGGTTCCGTGCCAGCCTATGCGTTGTCCTTGCGCCGCCAGGGGAACAGATTGGCCGGGAAATCGGCAGCAGGCTTGCGTTCGCGGTGCGCGCGGGGCGGAAGCGGCTGCGGATTGAGTTCCGGCTCGATCGTCTCCCGATAGAGATGCCACGTGGCGTGCCCGAGCAGGGGAATGACGACGGCGAGGCCGAGGAAGGCCGGCAACGATCCCGCCACCAGGAGCATCGCGACGATCAATCCCCAGACCGCCATCGGCACGGGATTGCGTGCGACCGCGCGCAGCGAGGTCACCATCGCATCGCCGGCGCCGGCATGACGGTCGAGCATCAACGGGAAGGAGACCACACTGATGCACAGCGCGACGAGGGCGAACAGGAAGCCGACGCCGCAGCCAACCACGATCAGCCACCAACCTTGCGGCGTCGTCAGCACGCGTTCGGCGAAATCGGAAACGCCGGTCACACCTGCATAGCCGAACGCGGCGATGTAGATCGCCTGCGCGGTAGCCACCCATGTCACGAACAGCGCGAGCAACAGCACGCCGAGCCCGAGCATCGCGCCGAACGACGGCGAGCGTACTACCTCGAGCGCGTCCCAGGCGGTTGCCTGTTCGCCGCGTTCGCGACCGCGGCTCATTTCGTAGAGGCCGAGCGCAGCAAACGGGCCGAGCAGGGCAAAGCCGGCGGCGAGCGGAAACAACAGCGGCAGCACCGAATAACCGAGCACGGCACGTGCCAGCATCAATCCGAGCACGGGGTAGATGATGCACAGGATGATGGCGTGGCTTGGCACGGCTTTGAAGTCTTCCCAGCCACGCTGCAGGGCCCGATGGAGTTCCGATAGGCCGATGGTTCGGATAACGGGCGCGGCGGCGGTGTCTGGTCCGCTCCGCGCCATCGATGTGACATTGCCGTGAGATGTCGCCATGGTCGCTGTCTCCCTCGCGGTCGCATCGTGCGCCAACCGAAAGACGCAGATGCGCCGTTTCATAAAACGATCACGATCAGGCTAGACGCGAAGACAGGAGGGTGGAACTGGCCATGTCGCGAACTGAGCCAGCAGCGTACTCTCAAACAGGAACAAACGCACTCACGCTTAGGTGAATGTTACATTGGCAAGTCACGTCGGGGTGGTTAAACTCGTGAATGATCCCGGCGTGGCGCTGCCGGTCAAACAGTGCCGCTAGAGACTCACCATCTTCAAGTCACCCAGCTACAAGTCATTGGGAGCGAACGATGAGCATTTTCGGAAAAATTATGGGCGCAATCTTCGGCACCAAGGCGGACGCCGCACCGGCCGGCGGCGGAGCGGCTGCGGGTGGTGGAGCGGCCGCAGGGACGTCCGGCGGATCGGCAGCACCGGCGGCCGCGACTGTGGACGTCGCGCCGATCCTGGACAAAGCAGTCGCCGCCAAGGGCGAGAAGCTGGCCTGGCGCACCTCGATCGTCGATCTGATGAAGGCGCTCGACATCGATTCCAGCTTCTCCGCGCGCAAGGAGCTTGCGAAGGAGCTCGGCTATACCGGTGACAGCAACGATTCCGCCAGCATGAACATCTGGCTGCACAAGCAGGTCATGGCCAAGCTGGCCGCCAATGGCGGCAAGCTGCCGCCCGATATCAAGCACTGACGCTTCGCTTGGTTTACACATGCGAAGGCCCGCGGCGACGCGGGCCTTTTTCTTTTTAGTGCGATTGCAATGCAACAACGCGCAAACGGTATCCACTTCGCGGCGAAAACGTTCTAGATACGGGCGGACAAGAAGACTCGCAGAACAAGGAGGACGCCAATGAGCAATGTCGATCGCAGGACCATCCTGGCAACCGGCGCGCTGGCGCTGGCCGGTACGGCCGCACAAGGCGGCACGGCGGTAGCGCAGGCCGGCCCGAAATCGATTTTTCCGGTTGGCACGACGACCATCCCGATCGTGGGTGAGACCGATGTGTTTCCGGTGCGGCGGATCTATTGCATCGGACGGAACTATGCCGCGCATGCGCGCGAAATGGGTTCGGACCCCAATCGCGAGCCGCCGTTCTTCTTTCAGAAACCGACCGACGCGATCCAGAACGTCGCCATCGGCGCGGTCGGCGATCATCCGTATCCCTCGCTCACCAAGAACTATCATTACGAGGTCGAACTGGTGGCGGCGCTGAAATCGGGCGGCACCAATATTCCGGCGGACAAGGCGCTCGACCACGTCTACGGCTATGCGCTCGGGCTCGACATGACGCGACGCGATCTGCAGCGTGCGATGGGTGACGAGAAGAAGCCATGGGAAATCGGCAAGAGCTTTGATCGCTCCGCCGTGCTGGGGCCGATTCACCCCGCAGCCAAGACCGGACACTTCACCAAGGGCGCGATTTCGCTGGCAGTGAACGGCACGGTGAAGCAGAACTCCGATCTGCGCAACATGATCTGGAACGTGGCGGAGCAGATCGCCAAGCTTTCGGAAGCCTTCGAACTCAAGGCGGGCGACATCATCTATTCGGGCACGCCGGAAAATGTCGGCCCGGTCGTGAAGGGCGACGTGCTCTTGTGCAAGCTCGAAGGCCTGCCGGATATGTCGATCCGGATTACGTGAGGCGCACTGAGGCGTAGCCCGGATGGAGCCAACGGGTCGCGCGAATGCGCGCCCGATGACAGGCTCCGCGAAATCCGGGGCCTCTCGCGGCGGCGAAACCTATCCCGGATTGCGCTGCGCTCCATCCGGGCTACGGCGCTGGTTCACCCCGCCAGATCGGCAAATTCCGGATTCTTCCGCAGATAATCCACCACAAAGCCGCAGCCGGCGATGACCTTGCGGCCGTCGGCGCGGATCAGCTCCAGCGCGCCCCTGACAAGTTCGGAAGCGATGCCACGGCCACGCAGCGCGCGGGGCGTTTCGGTATGGGTGATGATGACCGCCGAGGGCGTGACGCGATAATTCGCAAACGCCACGGCGCCGTCGACGTCGAGTTCGAAGCGGTTTTGAGCCTTGTTGTCGCGGACGGCGGCCATGCGGCGATTCCCGGATGATTTGCCCTTTCATTTAGGGACATGAACTCGCCGATGCAAACCGGCGACGAAGGGGGAACTGGAATGAGTCGATCCGGCTCGATCCGACCTCGGCCTGCGCACTCACCAAACACGGCCGCGTCTACGCCTTCAAGCGCGATCTCGATCGCGCGATGGTCGATTACGACGAAGCCATCCGCATCGATCCGGGCTTCGCGCTGGCCTACAACAACCGTGGCGACGCCTGGTTCAACAAAGGTGACTCGATCGCGCGATTGCCGATTTCCGCAAGGCGCTGGAGATCAATCCTGGCCTCGGTACCGCGCGCGATAGCCTGAAGCGGCTTGGTGCGGCGCAATAGGCCGCCGGTGATTTCCGTAGACGGGCCTTGCAACGGGATGCGAGGTTCCTACGTCTTTTGGATGACATACGCCGCCGAGGCGGCCGGGTCTGGGTTCGATACCGACAATGCTGTGATCGCGGCCGCCGACGTATGCCTCTTTTCAAGGGGAGGTCTACAATGTCGGGCTTTGGTTTCTTCAACAAGCATCGTACGTGGGAAGACTGGTTCGGCATGCTGCTTGGCGTGCTGATCGTGGTATCGCCGTGGTTTCCTTTCTCCAGCCACGACGTCATGGACTCCGAACGCAGCACCATGATCCTCAATACGTTCGTGGTCGGCATGCTGGTCTTCGGATTAGCCCAGCTCGAATATGTCGCACTGCAGCGCTGGGAGGAGGTGGGCGAGATCGCGCTCGGCCTCTGGCTGATCGCTTCACCGTTCATCCTTGGCTACTCCGGCGACGACATGCTTCGCGCCTGGCACATCGCCCTCGGCGCAATCGTCGTTCTGCTGGGTGCGCTTCAGCTCTGGCAGGACTGGCGTTTGAGCGACCAGGAACTGGCCAACCAGTAATTTACGATGACGGCCTGCCGGTCTTCAGGGATCGCCAGGCCACCGCTCAAGGCTCTAATATTTGAGGAAGTCGGTGATGATGGCGCGGAGCGACCACGCCTCGCCGTCGACGGCACCTTTGATCTCGTCGATCTTCCATCCGCCCGCCTCGCGGACGAATTCATAGCGAATGATCCGGTCGGCCGGTTTCGACGGCGGTCCCTGGTGGCTGTCGATCGTGACGGCGATGACAGCCTTGTCGGCCTCCTGCTTCTCTGCGACCACCTTGAATGATTTCACGTCCGGGTCCTGCGAGTTGGTGACGGGATCGAAACCGACCGGCCCGCCATCGCCCTTTCGCGTGCGGGCATCCGCCTTGGCCCAGAGCGCAATCAGCGATTTCGACAGATATTTTGCCTTCGCCGCCTTGTTCTCGAACACAAACCCGCCGCCACCATCGCCCTTGCCCTTGGCGGCACGGGTGTAAATGGCGGTCGCGATGCCCACGGGATCGTCCGGGGCCGCCAACGCTGCGCGCGGCAGGGTGGCGGCGAGCAGGCCAGTTGCGCCAGACCATATCAGCTTTCGACGGGTAATCATGGTGATCCCTTAAATCGTTTGTGCGGGCTTATGGACGGGAGTGCGGGGCTGGCTATGGTGATGCGTGCAACGCTTGCCGGGAGATTATCATGGCCAATGAAAAAGGCCCCAACATCAAGAAGAAGCAGAAATGCAAGAATTGCGAGGGCAAGGGCCTGCTGAAGAAGGGCGACAGGGTCGTCAAGTGCCAGCGTTGCAAGGGGACGGGCGTACGGTGACGCGGGCCCGCGGATTTGAGCAGGCGCCGGGCTTTCTGCTATCATTGCGATGAGGTGTTCTATGTCTGTTTTTCGAAGCGTGATGGTTGCTTCCCTGTGACTGAAACCGTGACTATTCCCACCCCGCGCGGTGGCCTGGCGCGGATGTCGCGCCGGGTGATGAACCTGGCGCATATCCCGACCCAGAATGCCCGCCGCCATGGCGACCGTACGGGCTTCATCTGGGGCGACAAATCCTGGAGCTGGCGCGAGATCGACGGCCACGTCTCCGCGCTGGCCGCGGGCCTTGCCGCGCGGGGGGTCGTCAAGGGCGACCGCATCCTGGTCCATTCCAAGAATTGCGACGAGATGTTCTGGTCGATGTTCGCGGCCTTTCGCCTCGGCGCGGTCTGGGTGCCGACCAATTTCCGCCTGATGCCGGACGAGGTCGCCTATCTCGCCACCGCCTCCGGCGCGAAGGCGTTTCTGTGCCACGGCGATTTCCCCGACCACGCCACGGCGGCCGCCAATCCCGCGCTCGAATTCATCTGGCGGATCGGCGAGGGGCCGTTTGGCGAAAAATCCGTGGGCGGCGTGATCGTCGATCATGCGGGCGCCAAGGTCGATAACGCAGCAGTCGACTACGACGACCCCTGCTGGTTCTTCTTCACCTCCGGCACCACCGGCCGCTCCAAGGCGGCGGTGCTCACCCACGGCCAGATGGCCTTTGTGGTGACAAATCATCTCGCCGACCTGATGCCGGGCACGACGGAGACGGACGCCTCGCTGGTGGTCGCGCCGCTGTCGCATGGTGCCGGCGTGCACCAGCTGGTGCAGGCCGCGCGCGGCGTGCCGACCATCCTGCTGCCTTCGGAAAAATTCGACATTGCGGAAGCGTTCCGGCTGATCGAGGCGCATCGCGTCAGCAACATCTTCACCGTGCCGACCATTCTGAAGATGATGGTCGAGCATCCTTCCGTAGACAAATACGATCACTCCTCGCTGCGTTTCGTGATCTATGCCGGCGCGCCGATGTACCGCGAGGACCAGAAGGCGGCGCTGAACAAGCTCGGGCCGGTGCTGGTGCAGTATTTCGGCCTCGGCGAGGTCACCGGCAACATCACTGTCATGCCAGCCAATCTGCACGATCCTGAGGACGGCCCGCAGGCCCGCATCGGCACCTGCGGGTTCGAGCGCACGGGCATGCAGGTCTCGATCCAGGGTGACGACGGGCGTGAGCTCAAGCCGTTCGAGACCGGCGAGATCTGCGTGATCGGTCCTGCCGTGTTCGCCGGCTATTACGACAACCCCGAGGCCAACGCGAAGGCGTTCCGCGACGGCTGGTTTCGCACCGGCGATCTCGGCCACATGGATGAGGAGGGATTCGTCTATATCACCGGCCGCGCCTCGGACATGTACATCTCTGGCGGCTCCAACATCTATCCGCGCGAGGTCGAGGAGAAGATTTTGACCCATCCCGCGATCGGCGAGGTCGCCGTGCTCGGCGTGCCCGACCCGTTCTGGGGTGAGGTGGGTGTCGCCGTCTGCGTTGCGCGCGAGGGCGCTGCCGCCGTGAGCGAGGCGGAGCTGGCCGCGTTCCTGGCGCCGAAGGTGCCGCGCTACAAGATGCCGAAGCGATTCTTCTTCTGGGAGGCGCTGCCGAAATCCGGCTACGGCAAGATTCCGAAGCGGCTGGTCCGCGATGAACTTGAGGCGCGAGGGTTGCTTGAGCTCATTTCCAAGACGGGTAGCTGAGGCGATGCGCAGCATCGCGCAGCCCGGGCCGCCTGTGCCCGAGCGCATCCAATGGGTCGAGGCGCGGGGCCGGGCATTTTCATTCACGCTTGCCGCCGGCCTGCCGCTGCTGGAGGCCGCGCGCCGCGGCTTTGCCGAAGCCGGGTTTTCAGGCGGCGTGCTGAGCACGCGGGGAGGGGCGCTCGGGCCCTTTGCCTATGTGATGCCGGCGCTGTCGAAGACCGGCGCCAATGCGGCGTTCTACAGCGACACCTTTCGGCCCTCCGGCATCACGCGGCTCAAGCTCGGCGCAATGACGCTCGGCGAGCGTGATGGCGCGCCGTTCTTCCATTGCCACGGGCTGTGGACCGAGACCGACGGACATCTGCACGGCGGCCACATCCTTCCCGAGGAGAGCATCGTCGCCGAATCATTCGCGGTGGAAGCGTTCGGCATCGACGGCGCGATGTTTGTGGCCGAGCCCGATCCCGAGACCAATTTCAAATTGTTCGGCCCGGTGGCGCGCGCCGGCACGGATGTGAAGGCCGAGAGCCGCGCCTTCGCGCTGCGGCTGCGGCCGAATCAGGATTTTGCTGCGGCGCTGGAGACCTTCTGCCGGCAGCACGGAATTTTGCGGGCGCGGATGCACGGCGGCGTCGGCTCCACCATCGGTGCGCATTTCACCGACGGCCGGACTGTCGTGCCGTTTGCGACCGAGCTTGCGATCAAGGCCGGCAGCATTGCACCGGGTGCCGATGGCACGCTGCAGGCGGAGCTCGATGTCGCGCTGGTCGATTATCTCGGCGGCATCGCCGAGGGCCGGCTGATGCGCGGCGACAATCCGGTGCTGATGACGATGGAGCTGGTGCTCGAGGTGATCTGAGTTTTTCGCAAATCCGTAGGGTGGGCAAAGGCGCGTTAGCGCCGTGCCCACCATCTCTCGAAGAGGATCATGCTGAATGGTGGGCACGCTTGCGCTTTGCCCACCCTACGCAGCAACTACGCAGCTACATCCACGTCTTACCGGAAGTGATAGTTCACGCCGACCTTGATGGTGTGGAAGTCGAAGCTGCCGGAGTCCGCCGGGAAGCCGCCGAAATTGTAGGTCTCGCTGCCGAGGCTGGTGTACATGTATTCGGCCTTGGCCGACCAATTCGGCGTGAACAAATATTCGAGGCCGCCGCCGATGGTGTAGCCGGTATGAGTCTGGCTGTCCGCGAGCGTGTCGATGCCGTCCGTGAGGGACGTCTTGGCGTTGGCCCACGCCCAACCACCCTTGGCGTAGAGGAGGGCTGCATCGATGGCGAAGCCGGCGCGGCCGGTCACGCTGCCGAATGCATTGATCTTGTTTTCTGTCGTGACCAGGAAGCCGCCAGCGTCCTCGGTGAAGCGGTCCTTGATGCCGGCGCCCGCGGCGTCGACTTCGACACCGAAGACGAACTGGCTGCCCGGAAGTTGCCAGTTGTAGCCGACGGTGCCGCCGCCGAAGCCGCCGCTGCCGGCATCGGTCTCCCAGCCAAAGCCGCCCATCGCGCCGACATAGAAACCGGACCAGTTATACGCCGGAGACACCACCGCTGGAGGAGCCTTGGTGTAAGGCCGCGCCCGCATGTCGGCGGCCGAGGCCGCAGTCGCGACCGAGAGGGCCACACCAGCTAGAAGTAGTTGTTTCATATTTTGTCCCCTGTAGTTGAACATTCGCATAATCCCCCGCAGGCCCATAACGGGGCCGATCTCACCGGCATGGTGACGTAAAGTGCTGAAAGCGGACGCGAACGCGCCCTCGAGAGTCATCTGCAAGCGACGTTTGCGCGGATGTGAGAACGACCGCCTGCAGGTTAACCATACGATATGTATGCCGGCAAAAATTGGACCGAAGCGCGACCGCGCATTGGCGCGGGCAGGTTGCTATTTCGACAGCAGTGCGGCGACGTGTGGTGTGAGATGAGTTCTCGATGTGCGAGAGAGCGGCTGCGTTCGTTCGATCATGATTGTTATGTCCCTGCATGCGAGTGTTAAGTGCGCTGCGGCCTATCCACGTTATTGCGAGCGCAGCGAAGCAATCCATAGCGCGGCAAGCGGAGAGGTGGATTGCTTCCGCCTTCGCTAAAGCTACGGCGGACAAGTCGCTGCGCTCGCAATGACGGGGAAATGGCGACGCAG
>NZ_JAHEAG010000051.1 GCF_018596315.1 Bradyrhizobium sp. SRL28
AGTTCAAGTTTACGTCGAAGGTTAGAGATGGAGTGAACTGGGCATTGGCCAACAGAGCCAAAGGCCTGAGCTACGCGGACGTTACCCCGCGCCGCCCGCGACGCCATTAAGCACGCGCTGATCGAATGTCGCGAGTTTGATCACCAAGGATCTGGCTGCGGCGACCTTAGAGCGCACCGAAGGACGGCTGGGCTACCGCTCCGGCTACTATCCGCGCTCGCTGATCACCCGGGTTGGCAAGATCGAGCTCAAGGTGCCGCAGGACCGCCAGGGACGGTTCTCGACCGAGCTGTTCGAGCGCTATCAGCGGTCGGAGAACGCGCTGGTGGCAGCGTTAGCCGAGATGTACGTGCAAGGCGTCTCGACGCGGAAGGTCAAGCAGGTCACCGAGGAACTGGTGGGCCATGCCTTCTCGGCCTCCGCGATCAGCGCGCTCAACAAGCGGCTGGATGCGTCGCTAAAGGCCTTCTGCGAACGCAAGCTGAAGGAGCCGTTCCCTTATCTGATCCTGGACGCCCGCTACGAGCGCGTCCGGGAAGACGGGATCATTACGAGCCAGGCGGTGCTGATCGCGATCGGCGTCGACTGGGAAGGTCGGCGCCAGGTGCTCGCGGTCGAGCTGGCCAACCGGGAGAGCCGGTCGAGCTGGAAGGAGTTTTTGGAAGCGTTGAAGGCCCGTGGCCTGCATGGCGTCGAGTTCGTCGTCTCCGACGACCATCCCGGGCTGAAGAAGGCAATCGCCGAAGTCCTCTCAGGGGTGTTCTGGCAGCGCTGCTATGTGCACTTCCTGCGCAACGCGCTCGACTATGTGCCGCGCAAGGTCGACGACGATTGCCTGCTGGAGCTGCGCTGGATGTACGACCCGCGTGACCTCTTAGAGGTGCGGCGCGATCTGGAGGCCTGGCTTGCCAAATGGGGCGGCAAATATCCCAAGCTCACCGGCTGGGTCGAGGAGAACATCGAGGAGACCCTGACCTACTTCCGCCTGCCGCTGGCGCACCGCAAACACATGAAGTCGACCAACATGTTGGAGCGTCTCAACGAGGAGATCTGGCGACGCACCTATGTCGTCCGAATCTTCCCCAATGCCCGAGAGCTGCCTGCGGCTTGTTCGGGCGTTGACCGTCGAGCGGCCATGAGGCCTGGCTCGAGGACCATCGCTATCTCAACATCGATCTGCTGAAGGAGCACAAGAAGGAGGCGCTACGCCAGGCGGCCTGATGATGCTCAGGCCCACCAAGGGGATGCACGCCCCCCTCTCCGCCGCCGTCGCTCGCCAGCGCTACGCTTTGGGCAAGCGAGCGACGGCGGCTCCGAGGGGATGGCTCAGCCGGACCCCATGACCAATTTTGCTGAACTTGACGCACAGAACTGATATAATGACCTGGAAGTGGTGGTAATCTGGCCAATTGGTGAGCAGGTATCTGGTCAGACTGCGTTGCATCAGAAATATCCTTGCGCCCTGCTCCTGGCACAAGCCTTATGTGCGGGCCGGCGCGATCGAGCATGGAGTGCGAATAAATTCGTGAGATAGCGCGCATCTCTGATGCCATGCGCGGTCGGATCGAACGTGAGGATCCTTCAGGGACGTGTTCAGTTTCGCGCGATTTAGAATCGGGCGAACGAATAAGACGACTAGGTTCTCAGTGGCAGCGCAGGTCGAGTGGCACCGTTTTGAACCGTCGCGTTGCCTCAGGCGACCGATGCGATCATCATCCGGCAGAGAATGGTGATGTCGTAGACGGGCAGCTTCGTCAAGCTACGGATCGCCGGCGCGACGAGGGGGAATCCCACGCATTCAAACAGGATGGCCGCGATCTCCGGGTGCGCGGCGCGAACTCGGGCGACGCAGGCGGCAACATCCCCCTCAATAGCGCCGACGTCGGTCGGTGGGGGCGGACGCTTCAGTTCGTCGTGCCAGTACTTGCCGCCTTCGACGCCACCTATGACTATCCTCGCTCGCTCTGCCGGATCATGGATCCCGACCAGATCCTCGCCCAGATGCGTCGAGTCGTAGGTCAAAACGGCAAGCTTTGCAGACCTCGGCATCTGACGCAGCAAGATCGGCAACAGAATCAAGCTCGACATCGCCACCGGAACATTCACCGAGGCCGCAACTGCTTCCTGATAGCGAATGGAGAAACCGCACGTCGAGCTTATTGCGACGGCACCTTGCTCGACCAGCTGCCGTGCGGCTGCTACATAGGCCGGCTCAAGCGCCGGATCGCCCCGGACGACGTTCTCTACCCAAGCCCCTCGCACGGTTTCCGAGATAACCGGGAAGTTGAAGGTAGCCGGATTCAGCAACGAGTTAGACAGCGGCATTGGTCGCGCGGCATCGGACGGCAGCCCACG
This sequence comes from Bradyrhizobium sp. SRL28, assembly GCF_018596315.1. Taxonomy (GTDB): domain Bacteria; phylum Pseudomonadota; class Alphaproteobacteria; order Rhizobiales; family Xanthobacteraceae; genus Bradyrhizobium. The sequence continues at coordinate 2,356 of NZ_JAHEAG010000051.1, forward strand.
TTCGAGGTGTAGGATTCCGAGAGAGGCTGGGACCTGTAATGTCATTGACGAGTTCTAGCCGCCCTTCAGATTTTCGTCCAATGTCGGACTCCTATATCGCCATTTTCTGCGCTTGGTCGATGGAGCGCGAAGCGTCCCTTTCAATCAAACTATTTAACACAATGGTTGACCGTGGGGAACTGTCAAAGCTAACGCGATCGAGCCCAACTGACAGGAGCCCAGCCCAGGGGCCTTGGATTCATCCCGAATCACGGCGGAGCCGAAAGGAGCGGCCGTGTTCAATGTGCTCAGCTCAGTTATGCCGAACTTTTGCGAACGTGGCGTGTGGCGCTAAGGGAGACGTCCAACCGCCGTCTATTAGCAACGCACCCGCACCAGGAACCTGAGACATTTCCCGCGCGGATAGTGGACGTTGGCGTCAACACCACACGTTCCATGTACGAGCTCACGAGAATCGAATGGCTTCCTGACGCCGCTGTAGGTCTCGAAACACCGGGCCTATCCCATTCTTCGTCGATCACCACTGCAACACAGCAGGATTCATCGCCGTCAATGTCGCTTGGGAGTCAGATCAGGCTGTAAAGAGCCGGGCAAAACAGGCGACGACAGTCGTCCGACATCTCCTCACTAGCCTAGCCAAGCTCGAAGATCTTACGTGGCGCACTAGTTAAGGCTTCGGCGCCGGCTTCGGTAACACGGAATGTCTCGCTGATGACGTAACCAAAGTCCTCCTCGGTCCAGTTACCCAACATTAGATGAAATGTCATGTTCGGCTTTAGTTCTGTCGTGTCTCCATCGTTGAGGCTTGCGGTCGGCTCCGTCCAGTCAATGCCAATGGGGTACCCACAACGCGACTCCTTCTTGAAACCGAGACTGTTAATCGTGCGATAGAAGGCGTTCGCGACGTCACTGCAGGTGGCGCCGGGCCGCACGGTGTTCAGCGCGACTTCTAGACCGGAAAGCTCTGCCTCATGTAGGCGACGCAGACGGTCGGAGGGGCGGCCAACCGAGAAGGTGCGCATGATCGCAGCAACATAGCCATGGCGAACTCCGCCAAGCTCAAGATTGATTTGCGACCCGTTACGAATGATGTCCTCGCTCCAGCGAATATGGCACGTACCCGTGCGGGGCGAGGAGCAGAAGAACATGGACGTAAAGTCCGTTCCGGGTTTGCCATTGGCGCCGCGCGCCAGCGTAGCCGCGATCTCAGCCATGGCGTCCGCTTCGCGCACACCAGAGTGTATCACTTCTGCCGCCCGCATGATTCCCGCATCAGCGATGGCAGCAGCTTCCCGCATCACCGATATCTCGAAATCGGACTTAACGAACCGAATCCAAGCTACAGACTTGCTGCAATCCACGATCCTCGCTTTCGGCATCCGCGCTTTGAACTTGTCTGTAGTCTGCGCCGATAGGGAAGCCAGTTCGAGCCCCAAGCCGCGGTTTGCAAGACCAACTTCATGGAGGAAATAGATCACCGAGTCAAAGCCATCCATGTCAGGGTTGCCGATGAGGTTCTCTGGATAGCCGATCACGTTGCCGCGCTCCAGGAAGGCCTGATGGATGGCGGCCGGCACATCCATCTTACGCAGGATAAACGTCGGCTCCTCCTTGTGAATCGAAACCACCAAAACTTGCGGGACATAGCCGGACTTGGCGGTGTAACCGGTGAGGTAGGTGATGTTCGACGAGTTGTTTATGATAAGTGTATCGATGTCGCGCCGTGCCATTTCTGATTTCACTGCAGCAAGCCGCCGCAGGTACTCTGCTCGCGGGAATGCCTGCGGTCCTTTGCTGATCGTCATTGTCTTAGCTCCATCGGGGTTTCGTTATTCGAGAGTTGCCACGGCCGATCACGCAACCGCTATCCTGATAAATACTACGGTGGGATCAAAGCCTATCAGATGGGTGGCGGGAATCGCGAGCCTAGTGGCCGACCAGCCCCTGCAGCAAGCAATCTCGCTGCCGCGCGGCGGCTGACGCATCACTGCGCATCAAATCGCGCCAGAGCCTTCCGGTCGATCTCGATGCCGAGTCCTGGCCTGTCGGGCACGCGGACGATACCGCGGGCGTGCTCGATCGAGTCGGTGAGAATCGCCTGCCGGATCGGGTGCTCGGTGCGATCGAATTCCAGGAACGGCCCGGCGGTGTTAAGCGACAGCGGCGTGTGCGGCGGCAGAACCGCGATCAAGTGGAGGGACGCCGCGATCGCAATCCCAGTGCCCCAGACATGCGGGTTATAGCGGATGCCGAGCGCTTCCGCCATGTCGGCGATCTTCTTGCATTCGGACAGCCCGCCGGCCGCACAGGTATCGGGCTGCGCGATGTCCAGCGCGCGCGAGACGAACAGGTCGCGAAAGCCGAAGCGGGTGAACTCGCATTCCCCGCCAGCGATCGGGATCGACAGCGCCGTCTTCACCGCGCGATAGCCGGCGAGATCCTCTGGCGGCACTGGCTCTTCGAACCAGCCGATGTCGTATGGCTCAATCATTCGTCCGAAACGGATCGCAGCGACGCTGTCATAGGCGTGATTCGCATCCACCATCAGCGCGACATTCGGCCCGATCGCTTCGCGAACGGCGCGCGTCACGGCGGCATCCTCGCCCAAGCCGAAGCCGACGTTGAGCTTTACCGCAGAAAATCCTTCGGCCACATAGGCCGCCGCCTGTTCGGCGAGATACTGCGTCGGATCGTCTGATTTGCGCCGGTACAGGCCAGTCGCGTAAGCGGCAACCTCGGTTCGCTGCGCTCCGCCCAGCAGCTGATGCACGGGAACGCCAAAGTGCTTGCCCTTGATGTCCCACAGCGCGATATCGATGCCGCTCAAGCCCTGGATCACGACTCCCTTCTGGCCGTGATCGCGCAGGCGCGCATAGATCATCTGCCAAAGACAATCGGTACGCAGCGGGTCCTCGCCGATCAGCCATGGCGCGACGCTGCCGACCACGGCAGCCGTCATGCGCGCCGGGCCGTAGCATTCGCCCCAGCCAACGACACCCTGGTCGGTCTCGATCTCGACCAGCATGGCCGTGCGGCTGTCATACCAAGCGCGCGAATAGGCCAAAGGCTGGGACAGCGCGGCTTGAAGGATGTGGGTGTGGACGCCTGTGATCTTCATCGGTCTTTCCGTGCTGTTCTCGTACTGTTGCGCCAGGTTCAATGTGCCACTTCGACATCAATGCATCATGACTTAGGCGCGGTGAAGAAAACGCCAGGCAGGATACTTAACGGCATGAAGCTCACCTTTCAACATCGTGCGAACTTCGGCCAGAGGCCGATCTACGTTCGTCGTTTGGCCGTACAGCGTACGCCTATCAGCCTCGCAACTTTTAGCGATCGGCTAATGGAGAGCCGTATGCGTTTGTGAGAGAGTGCATTCAGACGCGCAAGACGAGCGATGATCTCCCTTCAAACCCGAGTGCTCACATCCGGAGAAGAAAGGAGCGCGAGAACAGCGGCTCTCAGTCGGTATTGCCGCCACTCACTAGCAACGGGTGTGCCAGCGGCGTTCAAACTCATTAAGCCTTTGGTTCGCTTTGAAAAGATTCGCACGCCCCAGAACGGCCGCCGCCGTTTTAAACCCGACAGCCGTTTTTACCGCTGTCAGAAACCGGACAAGGATCAGCCCTCGTTGAGCCGAAAACTAGCTGTCCGATCGTGATGATTCATATGCGGATTCTAGCGTCTCGAGCCTTAGTAGGGCATTTGCTGCACTGTCCCACAGCTAGCTTAGTGTCGATTTTCTAGGGATCATCGTAGGAAGGCTTTGGAACAGAGAACAAGGACAACTGGACCGACGAGCGCGATGTCTTCATGACTTGGCGACTTAGGATTAGAGCGGTAGCCGGGGATGACGGCTGTCGCAAATTGGGAGCAGGCCCTGGACGCAGCGACACTGAGCAGGGCGCCTCCGGTCCGAAATCCGAGAATGAGCAGTCTTGCTTCTTAGGCGCTTCGGGCGCCGGGCGCGCGAAGTGTTCATCGGTTTTATCGTTTAGCTTCTCGATCCCCATAGCCCGCGGCGGCGTCGAGGACTTTCTGGGCGATTGATCAAGCTCCCCTGCTATCGAAGGGACGTCGAACGTGGCAGCGCCGGAGGCTCTCGCGCACGTCAATGTTGAATGGCAAGTGCGAATGGGATCCTGTGCACACCCTTGTCTTGCCTACGCACACGCTGTGGGATACTATTGGGTGAATTAAATGGCCATGCCGCGCATATGAGGTCTGTTGGCCGGCAGCTGGAACGGGCAATCGGTATTGATCTCGGCGTTTTGGAAGGCGTTGCAGCTTCCTCCCCTTTCCCAATAGCTCATCAGCATGAGCGGAATAGGTCCGCCCCAAAACTTTCCAGCGAGTTGCCGGTCCGCGCTCGGTGCCCAGTTGTCCACTTCTTGCACGATTAGCACCTTATCGGTTGTCGTTGGGGACGCGATGCTGAAATACCTGCAGGATGACTGCTGTGGTCGCTGCGAGCGCGATGTCGATGCGGCCGCGAGACGCGTTTGTGCCACGTGAAGGCTCAACGTCGCTCGCGCACCGAGCCCTCCTGGGCGACGGAGGCGACCAGCGCACCGTCCGGTTTGAAGATCAGTCCCCGCGTGAGGCCGCGTCCAGCCTGAGCGCTCGGCGAATCGTGCGCGTAAAGCAGCCATTCGTCAGCGCGGAACGGGCGGTGAAACCACATCACGTGATCGAGGCTTGCGGCCATCATCCGCTTGTCGAACGGCGTGTAGCCATAGCGCGCCATCACCGAATCCAGCAGTGAGTAATCGGAGGCATAAGCCAGCGCGCACATATGCAGCGCCGGATCGTCGGGCAGCTTCGCAGCGGCCTTAATCCAGATATGAATGCGGCCATCGTCGAACTTCTGACCGAAGTAACGGCCAATCTCGACTGGGCGCAACTCGAGCGCATAATGGCGGCGTATGAATTCCGGCGTTTCGGGTAACATCGGCTGCTTGGACAACTCCTCGACGGTTAGTCTTTCCGGCGGCGGCACCTCGGGTATCGTATCCTGATGGTCGAACGTACCCTGCTCTTCGGCGTGAAATGACGCCATCATGGATAAGATCGCGTTGCCATGCTGGATCGCGGTCACGCGGCGCGTCGAATAACTCTTGCCGTCTCGCAGCCGTTCGACCTCGTAGATAATCGGCACCTGCGGGGCGCCCGGCCGGATGAAATAGCAGTGTAACGAATGCGGCAGCCGGCCTTCCACCGTGCGGCATGCCGCGACCATCGCCTGCCCGATTACCTGACCGCCGAATACCCGTTGCGAGCTAGTGTTCAGACTGTTGCCGCGAAACAGGTTCATTTCAATCCGTTCAAGATTGAGGATGGCAAGCAGGTCGATGAGGTAGTTGGACATCAAAGCATCTTCGGATTATTCGGCGTCATTCCGAGGAATGGCACAGCCACCGCCCCGAAAGTTTCTCCTGAGATTCCGGATTTGGTCGTTTGGAACCCGCAATGACCGTATCGGCCCTTCTGGGCAGTTGTTTCGCTAATCTGTTTCGCCTCTAGGCGACGCAGCCACACTTCAATTGGCGGAACCGTAATGAAGATGCTCGGTCTCATTGATTTGGGCAACCGAAGAGTTTCATCTGAACTTCCTAGGCCGGACTCCGAGGCGGCCATTTGGTAACTGATCCTTCACCGCTCCCGAGCAATCGGCGTGCCATGCTGCGAGCCTTGCTTGAAGAACCGCAAATCCATGTGCTTCATGCCGCGACAGAAAATGCTTACACCTTGAGTGTTCGGCTCTGAACATACATGTCTTCAACCGGACACGGCTGAACACGAGGACAAGGAGCGTGGAGCGGCCCCGATAGCAACTCGTGCCGAACGCCCGGCCACCGGAGGCCCTTCAAGCCTTTCATACAGTGACGCTCAATTAGCGCTCCGCATGACGTTCACAACTAGAACAAGACTCGTCCGCCCGAAAGCTGTGTCATGCGCCCAGGTTGCGCCGTCGGCAGCCCCTAACGTCGTAAGCGCTGTTCAGAGCTCGGGTGACCCGAGGCAATTTTGGCAGTTGCTTCGTTCGGCGCCGATTAGTCTGGCCTGATGCAGGTCGATTTTTGCTCCGCCGCACATTCCACGTCTGACGAGCTTGCGGCGCGTGATTTTGACCATCGTTTCTTCCGTTCAATGATCGGAGGGCAATTGCCGCCATGACACCTGCAGTATGCCTCGCCAGCCATCTGACGAAGGAGGCGACGAGAGTGGGGCGAGCGCGGTCGATGCATGGCTCGAGGCTCGCTTCGCCTTTGCGCCGAACCATCATGTGGAATTCGGCGATTATCCCACTGGGCTCGACGAAGATTATTACATTGCCGAACCGTGAGGGGCTCCGCCTTTCGTGACTCCCACCCGATCGTCATGACGCGCGCGAAGGTTCCGGCCGAAGGAATCCGCTGAAGACTTTTGGCGAGGGCCTTTTCGGCCGGTCATCTGCGGGTCGCCCGCTGCCTATGACGCGGAGCAAGCCTCGGAAAGTCACGCACCGTCAAGCGTCCCCAGCCCTCAGCACCATTTCAGCCGTCGGACGCTCATTGACCGTCGAGCCGTGGCAAATGCCGGACCACGAACTTTGCCGATCATGCCGCTGAAATCAGCTTAGTTTTGTGGCAACTCCTCACCAGTTAGCCAAACAAGCAACCAGTCGGTCAGAACGTTCTGTTCTACCTGCCGTAATCCGCCGGGTTCATGATGTGCATATCCGTATTGCGCAACGACACACTTATCCAGTTGCCAGTGCGCTACAAGTGCACACAAGAAGTCAGGATCCCACATGGAAAAGGACACGCCGAACGCTACTCCTGCCATGATCTTGGGCATGCCCTGTCCTCTATAGTCGCTGCGTACCCAGCCATCTCCGTGTAGGCCACTTTCCCGGTCATCCTCTTCGTGGTTGGTGCTATGCAGGTACAACTGTCGCGAGGATGTGCATTTAGGACCGGGTCAGCGCAAACACCTTTCAAGATATTCTGCAAGGTTGCTCCGCGAAGGTCATACAATCGAACGGCCTGTAGAACAGCGACGTCGCTATTCTTGTCGGCGCCTGTCAGAGATGTGCAAGCACGTAGTAGTCACGGAAAGGGCGGCGCATTGTGGCGAACCACAAACCCACAAAAAACGTCAAACAGTTCACAACGGTCGTGGCAAGACCCGCTCCGAACAGCTCGAGCGCGGCAGTGCGAGCTTCCCATACATCAGCAGATAAACCAGCACGGCATTCACGGGGATGGCCGCGAGTGTGATCCACAAGACCGGCTCCGGTCGGTTGACCGCGCACATGAAACTATGGATGGCCAGAAACCATAGCGCTGGCGCAGCGCCCCAGGCCAATCCAAACAGATATTGCTGGGCGAGCCGCGCCGCGTCCGGCGACTGGCCAAGCGTGAGCAGTGTTTGCTCGCCCCACAGCGGAAACACCATGATCGGAAGCGACAGCGGCAGCGCCGCCCACAGCCCATGCGAAGCGAGCGCCGTACCACGCCTAGATTATACGCCCCAAACGCCTGCACCGCAACGAGTGCGCTCGCCGTCAGAAGGCCGATGCCGAAGATGATGCTTACAAAATAGATCCTGCCGGCCAGCGCTGCCGCGGCGACCGCCTCGACGCCAATACGTCCGATGAAGGCAAGGTCGGTCGTCGTCATCGCGATCTGCCCAAACTGTATCGGCACCATCGGCAGCGCGAGTTTCGCGGTCTCGCTGAGCTCGACCGCGAGGTGATGGCCAGCCGCCCGTCTCATCAGCCCGTACCGCGAAGTTGATACAGGCTTTGTTTCGGCTATCTTGTCCATGGAAGTCACGCTGCTCGGTTGCCTCGGCGGAGGAACAATTCTTGGCTTCACCGAGAGGATTGTCTATGCCGCCCTGAGTTTGCGATGGAGCTGCGGATGCAGATTCACGCGCAACGTTCCGCAGCTGTGCGTCACCGCCGCGAAACGCGCCACGGGCTTGGACCTGCTATTGAGCCCTACCGCCTGATGCCCGCTCACCCACTGATGAGAATAACTGCGTTGTTTTGACCAGCGGTTCCGCCACGGGATCGACGTTTCGCGCGTGTTAAGCACAGGGAGACGCGGCAGGAGGCCGGAACGCCTAAGCGGTCGATCACCCGCATCGCGCAATCGGCGGCGAGAATCGGATCCCCGCACGGGGCGCGCGCGCCCCCGACCGCGAAGGCAAAATCGTGCCAGAGCGAGCAGTTAGGCGGAAAATGACCTCGAAGCAGTCGAATTCACACGCAGCGCATAAGTGAACTGATAGGCGATAACTCATGAGCCACCACTGCAATTCCTTGAGCGTGCTATGCTGAATGACATCCCTTTATCAAGACTCGTGCCAAGTGCCAGAGTTTGATTCGTAAGAGCTATCTGCTCAAGCGGACGTGTCGTGGGCTAGACAGCACGTCGCAAATCCGACGTCGGCACAGACACGCTTGATCTCGAGTCGCCGGTGACTGCTCAGATCTGGCAACGCGAGCTCTGATGCCCAGCACGCGCCAAGTCTGGAACTCCTCGCCAGCGAGCATCAAAACCGCGCGCTATCAGCGGACCTCAATGCCGCCAGGATTATCGAAGCAGAAAGAGCAGCAGCATGAACGAAGGAATTGTCGGACCGGCCACTTCGAAATGCGACGCGCGTACTTTACCTGCAATTTCGGAGACGCCAATGGGCGACGCCCGAGAGCTGGCGACGAAACCTGCTGGTACGGCGCGAGAGCGCCGGCTTGTCCGCGTAGCGACTTGAAAGGTCACACGGAGTCGCCGCCAGATGACGATCAAGGCGAATGCCGAAAAAACGGGATCAGCGTAAGGAAATGGCTCGCCACCACGCAACTGGAGCCGGCCAGCTCGAAAATCCGAGGTTGACGAATAGGCCTGCGATGCAGCCGAAGGACGACATACAACCGTCCGCGTTTGTCGTAAACGACTCTGTCGCTGATAATAACTAATAAAAGACTTGTGTGAGGACCAGCGTGAGGAAAAACAAATAACGAGCCGGCAGCCAAGCCATATCCCTATCGACGCGACCACCGCTCCTACGCGGGAGGGGCATCGCCGGCCATAGAGGCGAGTTCAGTCGGATCCTAGATTATCATACAACAGAAAAGACGCCGCTATTTTCCATCTTTTATCAAGTCTAAGGCTTGTTTCCCTCGTCTGACAGCGGCAGGAGGCGTGAAGTGGAAGTTCCGGCGCGGTTCTTAGGCGAGCCACTTCTAGATATTTCATCTTCTGGGCAGCGCAACTGTCTACAATCACGTGGATCGCTTTTCGCTTGGGGACCTCGGCGCGGTGTCGTTAAGGAAGCGGCTGAACTCAGGAGACTTCGTGTTACGGCGGATGAGCGTTCCATCAAGAACGCTGAGCGGGGCGAACAGCGTGGTCGTGCCGTTGCACTTAATCATCCGTGATTGTCACCGCAGCCGTGCGGTCGAGAACCTGGACTTGGGTCTCTTCGTCCACCGAGAGGACGGCGGCATGAGTCGTAGGATGGGCATAGAGGCCGAGGATGTCTCGGAGCTTCTCGGCGAACTGAACGTCCTGACACGATACGGCTAAAGCTGATGGGCTTCAAGGAGGTGTTGGACCGCACAAGCTGATACTGCCGTCTCGGACAGCATCCAGCCAGTCCAGTGCGTTTTGACCGGCGCATGATCTCGGCGTGCCGCAGCAGTACACGGTGACTAGATTGGTGTTGCTGCGCCACACGTGCTTCTGCGGCGCACTACGGTCGCAAGTGACAGCCGACGGCGGATAGGCCCGCCGACTTGGGAGCGCCAAAATGAATCAAACCACTAGGCGACCTTCGGCTGCTTGGTGTTTTTGATGCGCGTTACGCTGCATCGGCCATCGACGCTGACGGGCACCTCGCCATCGATGGTGGCGCGACGGACGACGCGATGCTGATCGCCATAATCATTTACCGCATAATGTTGCGTGGCGCGGTTGTCCCAGATCGCGACGTCGCCCTCCTTCCAGTTCCAGCGCACGGTGTTTTCGGGCCGGGTGATATGAGCCTGGAATAAATCGAACAGCCTCTGGCTGTCATGTTTCGGGATACCAACAAAGCGCTGCACCAGATCACCAAGCACCAGCGTACGCTCGCCGGTCTCGGGATGGACGCGCACGGCGGGATGCTCAGTCTCAAAGATCGTTCTTGTGTAGACCTCGTCAAAGTGCTTCTTGTCGGCCTCGCTGGCATGGCCCATTGCGGCGTAGTCGTAGGCGTTGCTGTGAATGGCCCAGAGCTCGTCTGCAAGCCGTTGCAGCGGCGGCGCCAGATCGAGATAAGCCGCGGCGGTGTTTGACCAAATCGTATCGCCGCCGAATGGTGGGATCACAACGCCTCGCAGCACCGCAATCTTGGCATAGGCATCGACGAACGTCAGATCGGTGTGCCAAAAGTCGGCGCGGCTACCGCCGCGGGCGGAATCAAGCTCGAGGATCGACGCCGTTCCATTGGTGACAGCCATTGTCGGATGCGGCGCAAGTTTTCCCAAACGACGAGCAAAACGCTCCTGCTCAGCGTCGTCGAGATGACCCTGGTCGCGGAAGAAGATGACCTTGTGTTCGAGCAGCACGCTGTTGATCGCGGCGATCGTCTGGTCCGGGAAATCGCCCGACAGCTTAATGTTCCTGACTTCAGCGCCGATGCGCGCTGCGCGTTTGACGATGTCGGCACGCGGAATGATACTATCGATCAAAGCCGTTTCACTCATGGTGGTATTCTCCAGGTTTGCGGTTTCTTTGCCAGACGAAGCTATTCAGCTGGACACGAATTGGGAAACGCCAGATTGTGGACCGCGCACCAGCCCGAACAATAGACCGCTCGCATCCCGCGCCGCCGAGTTCGCGGGCCCAGCGGTTCGCCCGCCTGGTGATGCGTCGCGTGACGAATGCGGCGGCCTCGATCGGATGGACGATCGTATTGTACAGCCTCCTACCTCGAACCTGGGCCCGAGGCCGACCGTAACCCGCGACAAACACCGAGGAAAAACGCAAGTCGACGATGCCGGTAAGCTGGAGTTTGGTTACCGCCATTTTGTCTGGTTCGGCACGAATCTGGACGATTTCCGCTAATGTATCGACCTTTTCGCCCACGACGCCTTGGATTTCGTATAGCTCGCCGGACAGCGAGCCGTGAAATGCTATGCAACGGCGGATCACAGGCGCAAAGCCGTCTTGGCTCATGATGGCGCTACACGTCACGTCTGTGAATTTCATCGCGATGGCGGCGGCCTCGTTGGTTCCAAGCGCCAGCGGGAAGCGCTTACGTGCAGGCGGACGGCAGGTGGCGGCGCTGACTTTCATCGCAGGCCTCGAGTTATCGAGGTGATCCTGAGCAAGCACCGTGCCAATCGCGAAACACGGGCCTCAAGCGATTCATTTGCCGAAGGAACGCTGAAATCGACAGCGCAGCCGCGTGGTATACAACGTCGTCCTGTATTGTCGTGGATACGACAAGCGCAGGTCGAGGCGCAATCCGAGCACTGCGCTCATCCGTGCGTCCGACGCGTTGCTGACACTCAGGGCACAAGCGCGCAGGACATTTAGGTTCGGACCTGATAGCGCCCCGCCAGGCATCACCTGACTCCCCGGTACCGCTTGCACATTGCGCGGTAAGCGAGTGGCCGCAAGGCGCGGATTGAAAAACGCGGAGTCTCAAATGCGAGATCAGCGGGTCAAGAAACGCTTTCTTGCCGATCCTACCCGCAATAGTGAGCATTGCATCATATCCCCGCCGCCCGACATGTACGAAGGCCAGTTATCCATTCAGTCCTGCGGCTCGATCGGCTTGCGACGATCGCATGCTTGACTGTGCCCTGATCAAGATAGAGCCCTTGCGGAGCACCCGGAAGATTATCGCGCTCGGCGGCGGAAGCAAACGTAGGGACGGGGACGGTACTGCTTGCCTGTCATTGGACATGATCCACGCAGACAGGAAGGTCGATTGCCCGCGCGCGGAATGGCTTGCGGCGCATTACGTAAGAGCTGCGATTCCTTAGGCAGTTTGACTCGCCGCCCTCGAACTGCAGCACGTCGGGAGACCGGAACACCTCCTCGACACGCTCGTGTTTCCAGGCATCAACGCCTCCTCAATAGACCCCGCGCTTGAAAACTTCTTATCCTTTCTGACACCGCCAGCCAACGTAGCGCTCTCCGATTTCTTTTCGGGAGCGCCACGGAGCGCTCGCTTCAATTTACCGGAGAGTGTGCATGTTTCCGTAGTTCGAGTCTGGTAATGGCGCGGCAGTGCACTTCATCGGGACCATCCGCTAGACGCATGGTGCGCGTCGTCGCAAAGTCGCGCGCAAGGCCCGCGTCGTCGGACACGCCGGCGCCTCCAAACGCCTGGATTGCGTGGTCGATGACCTTAAGTGCCATGCGGGGCGCCGCCACCTTGATCATTGCGATCTCGAGCTGAGCCGCCTTGTTACCGACCTTGTCCATCAAGTCGGCGGCTTTCAGGCACAATAGCCGATTCATCTCAATGTCGATGCGTGCCTCCGCGATGCGCTGCTCCCACACCGAGTGCTCGATGATCTTTTTGCCAAAAGCGATGCGCGAATTGAGCCGCTTGACCATCTTCTCCAGCGCCTCTTCGGCTTTGCCGATGGTGCGCATGCAGTGATGGATGCGGCCCGGCCCGAGGCGGCCCTGCGCGATTTCAAACCCCCTGCCCTCGCCCAGCAACAGATTGCTCGCGGGAACTCGGACACTCTCAAGCAGTACCTGCCCGTGCCCTTGCGGCGCATCGTCATAGCCAAATACGGGAAGCATTCTTTCAATCTTGATGCCCGGCGTATCGAGCGGGACGAGGACCTGCGATTGCTGCTGGTGGCGCGGCGCCTTGAAATTGGTCTTGCCCATCACGATGGCAAGCTTGCAAAGGGGATCACCCGCTCCCGATGACCACCATTTGCGGCCGTTGATGACGTAATGATCGCCGTCGCGCTCGATCCGAGTCTCGATGTTGGTGGCATCCGATGAGGCGACCGCAGGCTCCGTCATCAGAAAGGCGGAGCGGATCTCGCCGTTCATCAAGGGCTTGAGCCATTGTCCCTTCTGCTCCTTGGTGCCGTAGCGGATCAAGACTTCCATATTGCCGGTATCGGGTGCGGAGCAGTTGAACACTTCCGAAGCCCAGCCGATGCGGCCCATCTCCTCCGCAAGCGGCGCATATTCCAGATTACTCAATCCAGCCCCGCGGAATTCATCGTCCTCATGCGGGCACGGCGGCAGAAACATGTTCCACAGACCCTCGGCCCGTGCCTTCCTCTTGAGGTCCTCGATCACGGGGATTGCCTTCCAGCGATCGCCCTCAGCATCCTGCTGCTTGTAAACGGGCACGGCGGGCCGGACATGCTTGCTCATGAACGACTGCACGCGGTCAAGCCATTCTTTCTGCTTCGTGGAGATCATGAAATCCATGGGACGATCCTTACCTTTCTAGATTTGGGCCGCAATGTTCGCCCGCCCAGCCTGTAGCAACTGCCTGTTGGCCCTCTTCGCGACGACAAACACATAACGGGTTTGTCACCGCGCGGGCTCTCCGCGTGACGAGTCCCGTCTTCAGACGAAGTTTCATACAAGCACTTGAAATGCAACTCCCAAGCTTGGGGGGGCCACGCCGACCGACCAGCCCGATGCGTAAGACAAGCAATGCGGGCGACCGCTGCGCGGCTCGCCGCTTGAGCACATTGTTCGCCTCAAGAACGGTTGTCTTAGCTGAGCGGGACGAAGGGCACGCAGCTGCTGTTTTGACGGTAACGTATCCGGGTGGACGAAGCGGCAGTTCAGAATGCAAGTCTCACGTCATTGTAGTTCCGTAACTCACAAGTTCGCATCATTAGATTCGCGCTATAGTCGCATCGCTATGCCATGTTCTCTCAGGGCAACAGCGATGGAGCATTCGATGCTCCAGCAACTTCCGCCCCTGGTCCCAAGCGATGACTAACGGACTGAGTTGAACGCGTTGGCAGGCCACCGGAAGAGAACCCAGGCCCTGGCGTTGAGAGCCCGCATTGTTCTGGCCTACGCGGAAGGCAGCTCGAACCGTGAGGTGGCGGCGAGGCTCGACCCAATCGAAGTGACAGTCGGCAAGTGGCAGGCGGTTTGTCGCGTAGCGGCTGGAAGGCCTGCGCAACGAGCGAAGGTCTGGGGCGCCGCGGAGAATCGAAGATGCGCAGGTCGAAGCCGTCGTCGCAAAAACCTTGCAGATCCTTCCAAGGGATGCGATCCACTGGAGCTCGCGCGGCAACCCCAACCTTTTCAAATGGGCCAAGTCTGCCATATCGAGGACCTGCCGCTACAATACTCAAAGCCAAGCATCCTAATGCCACGAATTTCTGGTTCAGGACACTAGCTGGATCCCATGATCGCATTCCGGGTCAACTACCAATGCTAGTAATTGATCTAGATGGCGGGAGCATGTCACGTATCGGTTGATGACCGTCGGGCCGGTCAAACGTCAGCTGGAGGGAGTTCGGCATGCAACATCAACGACGGTCTGTTGTCGCCAACGGCGCGGATCGATGCCCTGGCGCATGCAGAACTCTTCCTGCAAGTCTGCTCCAACCGCGACTTCGCATGGAAGTGCATGCTGGTCTGGACCGGCGCGACCGTCGAGCGCGCCGGTCTTAAAACGCACTGGGATTCGGGCCCGTCAATTGCGCGCTCTCTCGACTACCGCGACGCGAACGAAGCCGCATACCGTTAAACTCATCGAGGTGATCGAGCGCATAGTTCGGCGATAGCGGCTTCGCGACTTTCCACAATACGCGCAACGGTGCGCAATTAACAATGACGGAGGATTGGCCAATGCTGCGTTCGAAAGGCGTTGCTGAAGGTCGGCATTCGGCCATCTGTTTTCAGCTCGGTGAAATTTGCAGTTACCACCTCCGATGGGCAAAAGAGCTGGCTTGAAGAGCAGACGAACCGATACTTTCGCAAGATCGATGCCGTTCTAGCGGATCTCGGTACGGATAAGCGGTATCTGCCGTCTGCTACCATCTTTCTCTCGGAACTCCGACAGAGGGCTAGGTCTGACGATGTTTAGAACGCGGCTTGGTCGGAGCCGCCTCAACACTTGTCTCAGAGAGTATCGAAGCAACCTTGTCGGGAGGCACACGAGATCTGTAGTGGCTGCAAAGCTAGAGCGTCGAGCCGCGTTATTCGGTTCAACGAACACGATAGCAGCTGAACACGTTCGCGAAGATCGTTCAATTCAAAGGGAGACACGGCATGCGGCGTAATGATGAAATGAAGCTAGGACTGTACCTCGTCCAGGCGGGTTATCACGAAGGTGCATGGCGCGATCCGAGCGTGCCGGCGAATGGCGGAGTTGATGTTGATTATTACGCTCATGTGGCAGCGCTTGCCGAAAGTGCCGCGTTTCACTTCGTATTTCTCGCCGATACTCCAAGCGTACCGGAACAAGATCCCGCAACCATAGCTCGTGTAAGCCGAAACGATGCCTTCGAGCCACTCACGCTGTTGTCGGCGCTTTCATCGAGAACACAACACATCGGTCTTGTCGCGACGGCGACGACGACGTACCATCAGCCTTATCATCTTGCACGCATGTTGGCCTCACTCGACCACCTGTCGCGGGGACGTGCGGCCTGGAACATTGTCACCTCGGGAAATAAGTTCGAAGCCTCCAATTTCGGCGAAAGTGCACTTCCAGATCATGATACGCGCTATGTTCGAGCGAGAGAATTCGTCGAGGTCGTCAAGGGTCTTTGGGACACGTGGGAAGACGACGCTTTCATTCGCGACAAGCAAAGTGGTATTTTCGCTGATACCACGAAGCTGCATTTGCTTGACCACCTAGGGGACTACTTATCAGTCAGAGGGCCCCTGAACATCGCGAGACCGCCGCAAGGCTATCCCGTGTTGATTCAGGCTGGCGCATCCGATGCTGGGATTAGGTTTGCTGCAGAGCTTGGCGAGGTCGTATTCACCGCCGCACCTTCTTTAGAGCATGGCAAGGCATATTACGCAACTCTCAAAGAGAAAGCGCGCGCACTTGGGCGGCGGGACGATCAGGTGCTAGTCATGCCCGGCATTGTCCCGATCGTTGGGAGGACCAAGCAAGAAGCGTCTGAAAAGCTTCAAAAACTACAATCGTATACCCACGTCGACGTTCAAATTGGAGCGGCCGATCGTTCGCTGGGGTTTGTCACCGACCTTGGTTCAATGAATCTCGACTCACTGGTCCCCGAGACTTTACCGCAGACGAATTTCATCCAGAGTCGCCAAAAGGTGCTCCTCGACTTGGCGGTACGCCAGAAACTCACTTGGAGGCAACTCATCCGTTTGGTGTCGGACAGCCGCGGTCATCTGATGGTTGTTGGAACACCGGACGAAATTGCCAACACCATGGTAGACACATTCGAGCAACGTGCGGCTGACGGATTTAATGTAATGCCGGCGACCTTTCCCAGCGAACTTAAGGATTTTGTTGAGCTCGTCGTTCCCGAATTGCGCCGACGAGGCAAATTTAGATCCAAATACTCCGGACAAACACTACGAGAGAACCTCGGTCTCAAGCGGCCACTCAATCGGTTCACGCAGGCAGGTGCAAGAAGTCGTCCGTGAAAAGTAGTGTGCGGGGGGTCTGGAAAAGCTCAGAAGCTAAAGCGGTCGTGCTGGCGCTTGTACGTTTCCGATAGCAAGGCGTACCTGGATATGTGGTGGCAGCGGTGCAACAGTTGCATATGGGCGCCAGGAAAGAATTCAGGCTATCCAGCGGCAATCGGAGCCCCCGTGGGAGAACGCCAACAGCGTGGGCAGCGATCTACGTTCTTGTCTCGATAGGGGACTCTCGCGTTAACGCTCAAGCCCGAGCTCAAGAGGCAGTCGCTGTCATCGACGATCGAGGCACCTATAGTTTTCAGCAGCTGCGCGCTCGCGTGGCGCGGGCGGTGGAGAGGATGAAGGCCGGGCCACGCAACAAGGTCGTTGTTGTGTACGGTTCGCATGGGCTGCATGTATATGTCGGTATTCTGACGGCGCTCGCAACAGGGACTATCCTGCTGATGCGGCCCGTGTAGTCGGTTTGCTCCGACTGGTATTTCTTCGGGGTGAGGCCAAAACGCGCTTCCGTCGCTTTCCAGGTATGCCGTCGTCTGTCTTCGCCCAGACGACGAACACGTCCGCGATAGGTGATTTGGTGATCCACACCCTGGCGCAAGGCTGCTCGCGATCAATTGCCTGGATTTGGCTCACATGGGGATTTGTGGGTCAAGATGTTCGGATCAGGATTCCATGGTAAATCTCCCGTCGTTGCTCCGTATCCAAGGTCTGAGCCCGTTTGCATGACCCGGCCCGTTTCCGATGCCGCTTCAAACTCACATCCGGTCGCCGCTCTTATCGGCCGCACCAATATCCCGCTTGCGTCGGGCGAGGGCTCAGGAGGGCGGGACCATTCTCTTCTTCGGCTTTTTAAGCCAGGCCAAATTTCGGTCCGCTCACCTGGATCCGCTGGAGCTGATCAGGCCCCGGAAGATTGAAAAGGGGGAAGCGTTTGTTTTCAGGCGGCCGTTATCTCGGCTCCTTCCAGCACAACCCCGGCGGTCACATATTTGCAGAAGGCGATCAGCAGCTTTCGCGCCAAGGCAACGATCAGCACTTTCCGAACTCGGCCACCATTGAGCTGTACGCGCTGATGAAACCACAGGGTCAGTATCGAACGGGGCTGATGCCTTACCCACAACCAGGCGAGCTGGATCATGGTTGTTCGCAGCCGCGGGTTTCCGGCTTTGGAGACGCCTTGTTCGTGCGCGACGGATCCGCTCCGCCAGGGCGTCGGCGCCAATCCGGCATAAGCGGCAACCTGCCGTCGGTTGGAAAAGCTTCGGAACAACCCCTCCGACCACAGGACACCGGCGAATTCCGGGCCAATCCCCTTCAAATTCTTTAACATTGCTCCTGGCGCTGGCGTGCCTTCGTCCGACGGGCTGAGCATAGCATCCCGCTCAGCCTCCACGGACTTGATCTGTTGAAGTGTGAGTTCAAGTCGATCAAGTTCGCGTCCAATCTGTGCCTTCAAATGCTCAGGTAGCGGACGACCATCACCGGTCCTGAGTTCCTCAAGCCGCTCCCGTCTTTTGCGCAATAAGGGCTCATAGTCAGAGATGCCCTGGGCGAACAGCAGCCCCTTGATCCGATTGACGTGCTCGACCCGCTCCGCTGTCAGCGTCTTTCTTTCGCGGCAGATCCGGCGGCGATCCTCCTCTTGTGGAGTCGGTGCTCGAACCATGGCACACACCCGCGGCTCGCCTCGCTTATACGCCAGCAACGCGCGCACCAGAGCTTCCCCGTCGATCTTGTCAGTCTTCGCCCGTCGACGCCGGCGCGACGTCGCGATTGAAGCGGGATCAACGACGTGGCTTTCGACCCGTTCGTCCTGCAGCAAGCGGTGGATCCAAAAGCCGTCGAGACCCGCCTCCTGAATCACGATGATTGGAACGACATGCCCCGTGCGGACCTGCACCTTGTCCTTGAGCTGAGAGAACCGCGCCCACAGTCCAGCGACATCGCCGCTGCGAACCGTATGCTTCGACATCTTTTCTCCGCCGCCCGGCGACAGCGATGTAATCAGCCAGGTCGATCGACTAAGTTCCAACGAGACGAAAATCGCGCCAAGATCGGTGCGGATAGCGGTCGGCGCTTGGGGTCGGTCAGTGACAATTTGCATGGTCGCCTCCAGAGTGGGTGGGTCAGCAACCTCACTCTGCCAGAGCGTCGGTCGCTATCCACTCCCCATGGGATCTCTTCTCTTCTCATCGATGCTGAGGAGAAGTGCTCGGTTCGGCGGCGATATGTAAAGGCCGACGATATCGCGCGCGTTGCCGACGAACAGCGGCTCGCTCGACAGCTTGAATGTCTGTCTCCGGTGCGGCTAGACTAGAGGCCGAACGCGATCCACGTTCGGCGGATCGTGGTGTGGGAAACGCCAGTTTCCGCAGCCATGAAGCGGATCGACCAGTGCGGCGCATCTGTGGGCGCGGTGCGCAACGTCCGCTCGATCACAGCAGCAACCTGATCGTCGTTTATGGTTCGATGGCAGCCAGGGCGAGCCTCATCGAGCAGGCCATCACAGCAATCCTTCAAGAGACGGCGATGCCACTTACCAACGGTGTGGCCATGGAGGCCAAGCTCAGCCGCGATGGCCCTGCTCGACAAGCCGTCCGCACATCCACAAGACGCGACATCGCTCAGACCGCGAGTTCGCGACACGCTGACTCCTGCGCACTCAGCACCAACGGCGCGATCGGCCGCCGGCGTCTCGTACCCTCTCCTCTAGGGTTACGAGTACTTTTTATAATGTGACGAACTTGCGCTCTAGTTGACTAGATGTTTAGTCTCAGACTTTAATCGTGCGCTGGGAACGACGATCGTACGAGGCGAGGTCGCGATCCCGGACCACACCTCGGTTAAGGTTGAGCCACTTTCCTCCAAACTCCTCAATAGAGCAGAAGTTTCGCCATGAGCTAAGAGCATCGGCGCCCCGCACGAGCTTGTCGCGCCGGACTTGGCCGATCCTCCAACTGATCTCTGCAACCCTGCGACCTTGGCAAGCCCAGCCGCTTCCTCCGCGAGTGCCCGGGCCATGGGAAGACACAGCTTATGATGCCGGATGGCGGACCGATCCCTGAGGGTTGCTGGTGAGTCCATAGAACCCATCATCCTCAAGCGAAGTTCAAGCTCAGACGAGAGGCGCCCGCCATCGCATCTAAGCTTCGACGTCTGTCGTGCGATCCACGTCCGTTTGAAGACGCCTACGTCGGAAACTGGACAACAGCGGGCCGGCCATTCCATAGGGAACATTCGCAGATATCTATTTTTTCTGTAGTCAAGCAAGGCGCGGCCCAGATTCCGCGAGCGGCACGCCAATTGCTGCGATGAGGAAGAACCACCGACAAATCGATCCGATCGGCGCGTTATGGAGGAGCAGAAAGCTTGCCGGCTGCTTGCGTGCGATCGACATCCACTGAGCTAGACAAGCTCGTTTAATTCTCCCTCTTTTGAACGCGATGGCTTTTCGACGCACGTCCGGGCTGCGAACTGCTCTTGGAGGAATGGCGGTGCGCTTGTGGGTTTTTGAGGACTAATCTATTTGGGGCATTCGAGGCAAGCAATTTGCAAGGCGTGTCGGGCCGGCCGAGGTGTTGGCGACTGGCCGAAATCGAGGAGGATCTTAATGAGTCCAATCGAGAACTCAGGGCTCGGCCCGCTGCATAAGGAGGGGCGCTTTCTGGTCGTGAAGGCCGATCGCCTCACCCGGATCTGTGCGGCGCTGCTGCAAGCTGCCGGCACCCCGGAGGACGAGGCACAAGCGGTCGCGACCGGCTGCGTAAATGCCAACCTGGCCGGCCATGATTCCCATGGCGTCATCGCCATTCCGACCTATATCGACGCGATCAAAGCGGGTCATATCGTACCGGGAGCGGAGTGGACCATCGTGCAAGAATCTCCGACCACAGCCGTCATCGACGGCCAATGGGGCTTTGGCTTCCATGTCAGCTCCAAAGCGATGGCGCTCGCCGTCCAAAAGGCAAAGAGCGCCAATGTCGCGGCCTGCACCGTGTTCCGGCAAAGTCATCTCGGACGGCTCGCCGCTTATCCCTTGATGGCGGCAAACGCCGGCATGATCGGGCTCGCGGCCGCTGACTCCGGCCGCTCACCTAAATATGTCGCGCCCTTCGGCGGACGCGAGGCGCGGCTCGGCACCAACCCAATTTCTATCGCGGTGCCTTCCGATCTCGAGGCCCCCTTTCTTCTCGACATGGCGACCTCGGTGGTCGCCGCCGGTAAGATCCAGCTGGCGGTCGCGCGCGATGAGGAAATTCCCAGCGGCTGGATCATTGATGCCGCGGGACGGCCCACCACCGATCCCCGCGAATACCGCAAAGGCGGCGCGCTGCTGCCGCTCGGCGGCACCCAAGGCTACAAGGGCAGCGGCCTTGCCGCGATGGTGGAGGTGCTATGCAGTCTGCTGCCCGGCCCTGGTTTCGGGGTCGAGCCGAGCGGCCGGCACAATTTCGGTTGCTTCATGGCGGTGTTCAATGTAGCTGCGTTTCGCCCACTTGATCAGTTCAAGAAAGAGGTCACCGACTTCGCGCATTACCTGAAAACTACGCCGCCGTCGGAAGGCTCATATGGCGTGTTCTACCCTGGCGAGATCGGATATTTGCGCGAACAGGAGCGCAGGGCAAATGGCATCGAAATCGAGGACGCAACCTGGGAGAAACTGCGCGCGCTTGCACGTGACTACGGGCTTGCCGGCGAACTCGATCTCGCCTGAGCAGAAGAGCGGCATGACACGGCAAAATGGCGGTGGTGGCTTTCGGCGCAGAACTGAACGAGCTTGCCGAGCTTATAGCGACATGCGGAGTAGCGTGAGCATTCGATGTTGGCGGACCCATCCTAGAAAACGCAAGGTCCATATGGCCCTATGTTAGTGCTAGATAGGCCAAGGAAACTGTAGACGTTCGCTGCACCCGCGAGTGTACTTTTGGTGAGTGTGGATCCTCAGTCGCGCTCTCGCTCAACTCGATGTTTGCCGGGCTGGACGAGGCGAGCTGAGTATTGGCGTGTTGTAGGCATCAATCGCTCGAGTTGTCAGCAAATCCTACCGGTTATAGCGCCGCGTAATTGCAAGAACGGAATCGGCGACTACTTGACGATGGCTACGAAAATAACTCTAGCCAACGCTACGACTTTCTTAGTGACCTAGTCCTTCGCGATGTAGTTGTAGTGGCGGACAATGGCTACGCGGAACCACGCATGAGTTTGCGCTCCAACCATCCGAACACGCAATCGTCGGAACTTACGAAGTTCTCGATGTCCTTAAGGGAGTCCGGGTCGTCCGCGGCATGATCAACTCGAGCTCAATACGCCGCCCTGCAGTCAGCTTGTAGTTTGATCGCCTCTGATGCGCTGACCGTGCCACGCCCACCGGCGACCGCCCAATTCCAAAGGCCGCCATCGCAAACCGCCGCAGCAACGCGGCGATCAGACACAGCGAAATCGGTAGCGAGAACAGCCGACAATCCTTCTCCATAGACGCCGATCCGAGTGGCATGGACGTCGGGTCGACCTGACAGGTAATCCAAACAGCAAGACAGTAACATTTCTGATTGGCCACGCTGGTGATTTGAGACGTCATCGTGAGAGACAACGAGAATCGAGACCGCGATGTCGGCCCGACGAAACGCGCCGCGATCGCCGTGTCCACGATGCGCGCTTGGCGCCCTGTGGGTCAGCGACGTTGTCCCTGTTGGCGGCCGCCACGGCGCCCTGCCGCTTGATCTCGGCCACCACTGCGTCGGCGATCGTTTGGTCTCAGCCGTGGCCGTCGAGGCCGCGCCTGATCCTTGACCACGAGCTTGGCGCCGGAAGCAGCCAGCAGGAGGGGACATTCGCACCCGTCCGGTGCTGGCGACGATCACCATCGCCACCCGATTTTTGAACGATCACTTGGAGGACAGGGTCACAGCCATCAGTGGCACCCACCGTTGCGACTTCACCCACCCCCTAAACTGAGGCGTGCGGCCGATGGATTGAGCCGTGCCACGCCTGAGACGCTTCGAAATCTAGCCGGTCAGATCCGGCGACTTGACAAATTTCGCACCCGACGCGTACACGTGTGCGTACATTGGGAGTACGAGGGGCATTACGTTGAAGGGGAAGGATCGGAGCCGGATCATTGAGTCTCTACGGACGATGAAGCTGGCAGCGCGGAGTGGTCAGCGGTGTTGTTCGATTGGTTGCGTAAATTCCCGATCGTGTCGGTGGAAGACCCGGTCGCGGAAAGCGATGTGGCGGGTATGACCGCGTTCACAGCCGAGGTGGGCGCCACGGTGCAGGTGATCGGCGATGATTTTCTCGTCACGGACGCGGCGCGCGTCCAAGCTGCGGCTGCGCAAGGCTGCTGTAATGCCGTGCTGCTGAAGCCGAACCAGGTCGGGACGATCACCGAGACTCGTCGAGCACTGGAGGCCGCCAAGTCGCTCGATTGGGGCTGTATCATCTCGGCTCGTTCGGGCGAGACTGAGGATATCACCGTCACCCATCTGGCGACCGGTTGGAATGCCGGTCAGCTCAAGGTCGGCTCGATCGCGCGCTCCGAGCGGTTAGCCAAATGGAACAAGGCAATCCGGATTGAGGACGATCCCCGCTTTCACGGGGGCTATCTCGGTGCCGAGCCGCTGCGCTGCGACTGGCGCCGCGGTCCATGGGCGTCCTGACCTGAAGATCGTCCCGAGAGCCGCCGTTTGTGCGAGATCCAGCTATGCCCAAACTGCTTCGGCAAGGTGCAAGTCCTCGAGGCAAAACCACCGAGACCGACGCGCGCTGGTGGTGGTGCTATTTGAGTCATCGTCAACTTCGCCACCGCGGAGTAATGGGGACGTACGGCGATTCCAGGTGAAGGCGCTCACCAGTCGCAAGGCTTCTGCGTGAATGAGGGCTCTACGCCGCCGGAATGCGGTAGCCACTGCGGTAACGCGCAGCCAGCCCACCGGCCCTTGAACAAAGCTTCCAACTGAACTCTCAACCGGAAAGTCCGTTCTCATGTGCAGCGTCGGAAGAGCTTGAAGATCTTGGTGGGGGCACCAGGGCTCGAACCTCGGATCCCATGATTAAGAGACTTCCGATTCCCATTGATATCTCACGGAAACTTTTTCATCTGATACAATTTCGCTCATTGCAGATCAATGGCTTACAGCTAAAACTCGAACTGCGAGGTGCGCCCCTGGTTGGCGGGTCGACGCATCCGACGTCTCGGGGCTTGAAGTCGGAGGTCCGCTACAGCGCGAGTGTTCGGTGGCAATCACACGCCAGAGAAAGGAGCAGCGGTTTTCTACTCCGCGGGTTCCAGGTTCGAGTCCTGCTAGGGATCGCCAACGCCGGAATCGGGGCGTGAAATTGTTGCAAAAGGCGCCTCTCAGTTAGCCCCCCTTTAGAACCACTGCACATCCGAGTCCCTAGCTCCAAGTCGGGGATACGCTACAGCATTCCTCGAGCGATACTTCGTCCCCTTATTTGGTTTGAGCCATCCTCTACGCAAAGCCTGCAGGCTCGGGATCGCCGTGCCTGCAGGCGGGCAGCAATTGTTGTGACGTTGCGTTCCGAATCAAACCTCGAACAGCTCGCGCGGCAACTTCGTGAATGATTCACCGCCAGCGTCGGTAACACGAAACGTTTCACTGATCACATAGCCGACATCTTCATCGATCCAGTTTCCAAGCATGAGGTGAAAAGTCATGTTTGGCTTCAGGATGGTCATATCACCTTCCTTCAGGCTGGCCGTCGGTTCTGTCCAATCGATCCCGACCGCGTAACCGCACCGCGACTCCTTCTCGAAACCATGCTTTCTAAGCGTGGTGTTGAAAGCCACCGCGACATCGCTACAGGTCTTCCCGGTCTTGGCCGCGGCAAGTGCAGCTTCCAAACCAGCGACCTCTCCTTCATGCAGCCGCCGGATATGGTCCGACGGTTTGCCAATCGACATCGTACGCATCAGCGGGGATGTATAGCCGTGGCGTACACCGCTAAATTCGAGGTTGATCTGTGAACCCTGTTGGAAGACGTCCTCGGTCCAGCGAATGTGACACGTAGACGTGCGCGGCGTAGAGCACAGAAAAAAGCTCGCGATATCGGTGCCGGGCTTACCGTTAGAGCCGCGTACCAGCGTCGCAATGATCTCCGCGGATGCATCGGCTTCGCGCACGCCCGTCCGAATAACTTCCTTCGCTCTGAGCATTCCGGCGTCGGAAATGGCGGCGGCTTCGCGCATCATCGCAATTTCCAGATCCGATTTCACGCCACGAGTCCAGGTAACGGCATTGGTGCAATCGACAATTTTCGCTTCGGCCGCTCGAGACTTGAACTTCTCGACGGTCAAAGCCGGCAAGAACCTCGCTTCAAGGCCGATCCCCTTACGGCCAAGCCCCTTGTCCAAAATGAAGTCGATTATCGCATCGTATCCGTCTTGGTCAGGATTGGCGATGAGCGCTTCTGGGTAGCCAATCACATGGCTCCGATCGATAAACATCTGGTGGATTGCCGATGGTCCGTCCATACGGCGTGTAATGAAGGTCGGCTCTTCATCCTTTAAAGACACGACCAAACCTTGAGGCACATATCCGGACTTTGACGTGTATCCTGAAAGGTATGTGATGTTGGCTGGGGTCGTGACCACCAGCACTTCAACCTCACGTCGCTCCATCTCCGACTTAACGGCAGTCAATCTTCGTAGATACTCAGAGCGGGGGAACGCCTGCGAGCCTTTTGGCATTGCCATAGTTTCAACTCCTTCCGTGAAATACTGGGCTTTTCTGTTGTGTTCTGGATTGGACCAATGCGCGCATATTCGGTTCTTTCCGAAGATCGGAGCGACTTACCTTTCGCGGCGGCGTGGCCAGCTTCGCCAGAACCCCGAAAGGGGCCCGCGAAATCGAAAAAGACTAACGATCCAAACGTTGATGCGGAGGTGATCCCCCGCAGGCTTGGAATTGCTAGCCTCTTAGCTCCTTGGTCATCCTCTCTCCGAGCGCTCCGCCTTGCTCCATGAAGGCCCTCCAGTCGATCGGCCTCTTCAATGCCGCCCGCTCCCGAGAATTGATAAGGACGTCCGCCGCGAGATCGCCGAGCGCCACATCAGTGGTGGGCCCGTAGCGGAGCGCTTTCGGGACGGCGAGCATGCCTTGATCGGAAAGAAGCTGATTGATGTAGGCTAGTGCAGCCTCCTTGTTGCGACATCCTCGCACGAGGTTCGTGTAAGAAGTGACGGCGTAAATGCCCTCTCGCGCGACAACCGTTTCCAATGGCGTTCCCGATTTCCGCGCCTCATAGGCCCGACCATCCCACAACGTACCTGCCTGCGCCTCACCATGTGTAAAGGCCTGGAGTTGGGAGGTGTCGCGACAATGTTGTCCTTTGCTGCGGCGATTATTTTGAAAGCTGGATCCATATTCGCCAACGACCCGCCATTGCCTTCGGCAAGAGCAAGCAAGACCATCCACCCCGTATAGTTATTGGCGGGCATGGTCGAAACCTTCCCCTTCAAGTCGGGCCGAGCGATGTCCGAAAAGGAGGTCAGCGGCGGCTTAACCGTATTCGAGTTGTAGACGGGCACGATCGACGCAACGCTAAATGGCGCACCGTAGTCGCCGAATTCACGAAAACCTGGAAGGACACGCGAAAGATTGGGAGCATCTGAAGCGACGAAGGTCTCCAATATGCCTCCCGCAATGGCCTGAGGTATGAGCGGGCTATCCGCCATCAAAAGATCAATGTGCGGGTTGCTTTTATTGGAAAGAAGCTTCGCTATGTCGGCAGAAGGGCTCGAGGGGATATATTCGATCTTGAGGCCGGTGCTTTCTTCAAGAGGCTTCGCCACGCCCTCAATGAGAGCCTTATCGTAGGTGCCTCCGTAGCCATTGATCCGAAGCGTCACTCCGGAAAACTTCTTCTGCTGAGCGTGCACTGCTGGCGCTGCCACCGCCGCAAGAGCCGAGGCGGCACCTAGTGCAAGAAAGTCTCGTCTTCTCATGAACTCCTCCTATGCAATTCCTGGTTTGCGAAGGCTCGGCGTGATGGTTGGGCAAATCCGCCCCACACGTCATTGAACTGGAGGCACAAAACGGAGGCCTGCTGGGTCAATAGCGACGTCGATCTGCTCCCCAGGCTTGGGCTTTTGGCCAACGGGAAACTGGGTATCCATGACCAGTTTGGAGCCCTCAAGGCGAAGCTGGAGTCGGGTAAGAGCACCGTGATAGTCACTCGCCTCGATCGTCGCCCGGTGAGCGGGCACTCCCGGCATCTCGTGCGCCTTCTTTACATTCTCTGGCCTGATAACGGCGGTAGCCCTTCCTGCCTGGGCGGAAGCTGGCAGCTAACCCGTCATCGGTTCTAAACTTGCCTTCGTCGAGAATCTGCCCCTCCAAGAGAGAGCATTGTCCGATGAACTCAGCGACGAACCGCGTCGCCGGAGCATCGTAGACCTCCTCCGGGCTACCTATCTGCTCCACCGCGCCCTTGTTCATGACGACAATACGGTCGGCGAGCGTGAGGGCCTCGTCTTGATCGTGGGTCACAAAGAGCGTGGTCATTTCCAGACTGCAGATCAGACTATACAGGTCCTCACGAAGACGTACGCGAAGTTGTGCATCAAGGTTGGAGAAGGGTTCATCGAGAAGGAGCACTGTCGGCTGAAGGGCAAGCGCTCGGGCAAGCGCGACGCGTTGAGAGGTTGACATTTCCTAAGGATGTGACGAATGCGAACACGCCAGCGGAAATTATGCCCGGTGCAAGCAGCGGGATTGTTATTGTTCTCAGAACCGTCGCTGGCGTTGCCCGCAAGCTCATTGCGGCCTGTTCGAGATTCCGATCGAATCATACTGGCCGACAGCGTGCGGACGACATAGGGGAGCATCACGACCACATGTCCGATGAGTAGGCCAAGGAAAGTTTCACTTAGGCCGATCCAGACTTGCAGCTGCATCAGCCCAAGGCCCAAGACCACTGCTGGGATCAACAGCGGAGAAAGGATAAAACCTCGTATGAGCTCTTGACCCGAGAAGTTGTGCCGTTCGATTGCAAAGGCTGCTGCGAAGCCGATCAGAAGGGATAGGACTGTCGCAAGCGCAGCCACTTTCAGACTTAGAGTCAGCGAGTCGATGAAGAGTGAGCTCTCCCAAAACGCGTAGTACCAACGCAAGGAGAAGCCCCTCGGCGGGAACCGCATCGCGTCCCCCGATGAAAAGGAAGTCGCGACTACGATAACGCCGGGAAGTATGAGCGTAAGATACACGAGCGCACGAACTAGCTTGCCTACCCCAGCCAGTATTCTGTCCATATTTTCACCGAACATGGAGGTCTCTCGTGAGCGGACGAATGATGGTCGCGTTTAGGGCCGCCATAAGTCCGAACCCTACAGCGAGCAGAATGAAGGCCATCGCGGCGCCAAATGGCCAATTCGATGTCGTCAGGATTTGATCATAAATAAATCCACCAACCATTTGGGCACGTGGCCCGCCAACCAGCCGCGGAGTCACAAATGCAGAAACGGCCATTACGAAAATCAGAGACAATCCTGCCAGGATGCCTGGTGTTGAGAGAGGAATTATTACTTTTATGAATGTTCGCACGCGATTTGCACGCAGACTCGTCGAAGCCTGCTCAAGAACAGGATCTATTTGCATGACAACATTCATCACAGAAAGGATCATGAATGGCAAAAATTGCTGAATTAGAACGATTACAACTGCAGTACGATTGAATAGTAGCTGCTGCGGACTAGACACGATCCCCAGCCACAAAAGAATATTATTGACCAAGCCTTGCCGACCCAACAGCACTAGCCATCCAAATACAACCACTACTAGACTCAATGTCAAAGGTACGATCACCATTAGCACGCGTAGCCGACGTTTAGCTGGTGGGTGGCGGGCGAGGGAATAGCCAACAAGAAAACCAAGAACCAAGCATCCAAGGCAAACAATCAGCGCGTAGGTCACTGTCTCCCCAAGCACCGACAAGTACAGCGAGTTCCCAAAGAACTTCACGTACTGATCGAGCGAGTAACCTTCTGCTCCGATGGTCGTGCTGCCAGCATAGAAGCTTATCCGCAGGACGATGCCGACTGGGATCAACAGAAAAATAATAAGGGTAAAGAGCGCCGGCACCAGGAGCAGCAACCAGTATTTTTTCTCACCTTCCGACTCAGCCGTGGACGAATTCATCCCGATTCCCCGGAGGAAGTTGTTGCACCCCACGCTTATCCGTCGTCCCCTGCACTCAAGCGAGCACTAAACAGGACACGCGCGCTCCTTGGAGGCTATAGTCACCAATCCCCGCGTCACCATGGTTAGAGGTTAACGGCAAGGGGCGATGTAAAAGGCGTAAAATTGCGGAACACGGCGCAGAATTTCTGCGCATATTTTAGCAACACGCTGCAATTAAGCTCAAATCGCGGTCTGCGCGGAAGCTCCGAAAGCTTAGCACGTCTGCGTTAGCGCTACTCCGCCCGCCAGCCCGATGCGAAGCTTCCCGGTAGCAAAAGAAGCATTGGCGTAATGGCAGCGAGCGATCTTTTCGGCGGCCCCTGCTCAGCCCGAAGGTACCAACCTTTTTGACGCGTCGCACACCACCGTGGGTGCCTGCGACCGAAGTGTTCACGCGCTGCTTCCCAGTTGCGAACCAGATCGGCGAATTCATTTACAATTTCTGGCTCGGTAATACCCTTCGCCGCGCTGCGCACAAGAACGCCCATGCCCTCGGTTACGTCGAGCTCTAGTTGCATCATCCGCAGCTAGCCAAATCCGAGCGCACTATTCCATTGCGAGAGTGTGTTTCATGCGCACTTGTGTGAAACTGTTTGGCACTGAGCGCGGCCAGCCTCGCGCTGCTCTGGTCGATTCTGCTCACCTTTGCCTTCAGTTAAGGCGAACGCGCCGTGTCGTTTCGCCGTTAGACGCGATACGGCCATGGCTAACGGCATCAAATGCTGTATCGGATACACGCATGGGCTAAAGTCTGGGTGGAAGCGAACGCCCTGAGCGAGCCCCCCTCATCAACGTGAATCACTGGAGCCGAAAACCGCAACCGGTACGGCGCACTCAGCAGCAATAGAAAAAGCGCCCTACCGGTTTCGTAGCTGGCGGCGGTTCGGCTGCTTCTTGAACCCGTCATGATCAGCGTGCCTTCGGTCGTGCAGACGGACCATAGCCAGTTATGTCCTCGCCGCTTTAGGAAAACCTCAAAGACAAAGGAAATCGATCAGACATAAACAAGACTGCAGGCCATTTCCGAAGATCGGGGTTTTCCCTCCTTAGATCTCCAGGGCTACTTTCAAGCGAGCTCTCTCCAACCGACGCCTGAGCACAGTAAGCCTACTAGAC
>NZ_JAHEAG010000052.1 GCF_018596315.1 Bradyrhizobium sp. SRL28
GCCCTTCGCGGACGTTCCGGCTTGTCTGCATTTGCGTCGCTTCTGGGGGACAAGCGGACATCAACGGTGCTTGAGCCGACTGTCCCGATTTTTGACTGTCCCGATTTATGAGTACGCGCCTTACTAGCTCCCCATATCCTCCGCCGCGATGATCCGCTGGCGAAGCGCCAGGCGCACCAGTTCGATGTCGGATCCGACGCCGAGCTTGGCGCGGATCTGATAGCGGGTGTTGGCCGCGGTCTTGACGCTGATATGCAGCGTGTTTGCGATGTCGTCCACGGATTTCTCCGCCAGCAGCATGCGCAGGATTTCGAATTCCCGCGGGCTCAGCGCGTCGATCGCCGAAGGTTCGTCGGCGAGGCTGTTGATGGCGAGTTCGTGGTCGATGTCAGGGCTGAGCGCGATGCGCCCGGCCATGACCTCGGCGATCGCGCGCAGCAGCGCTTCGGGCGGGTTGCTTTTGGTGACAAAGCCGCGTGCGCCGGCCTTGATCGCCTGCACCGCATAGGCGGCGCTCTGGTGCATCGTGAATACGAGGATGCGCGCGGATTTGTCCCATTGCCGGATGCGCCTGATGGCCTCGACCCCGCCAATGCCCGGCATCGACAGGTCCATGATGACGAGATCGGGCCTGGCTTCCTTGTAGACGCGATAGGCGTCGGCCCCGTTGTCCGCTTCCGCGACGACTTGAAGGCGATCCTGCTTCTGCAACAGCGAGCGATAGCCCTCGCGCACGATCGCACGGTCGTCCGCCAGCATGACGCGCGTGCGGCCTGTGGTGTTCGCCAAGTTTGAGGCTGCCAAGTCTGAGGCTGTCATGTCTAGGGCTCCACCCGCATGGTGGGAATGCGCGCGACAAGCCGGGCGCCGCCCGCCTCCCGCCGTTCGAACTGCAGGGTCCCTCCGAGCGAAACCACGCGCTCCTGCATGCCGAGCAGTCCCATGCCGGCTTTCGGCGTGAGGCTGGCGCCATCAGCTTCGCCGTCGTCCTCGACGCACAAGATGATGTAGGCGTCTCCGGCCTCGAGACGAAGCTGCACGTGCCTGGCGTGCGCGTGCTTTGCCGCATTGGTGATCGCCTCCTGCGCGATCCGATAAAGACTGGCACTCACGCCGGGCGGCAAATCGTCGGCCTCGCCAGTGACGGCGATCTCAAAACGGGTGCGGCCCTTCTCAAAACCACTCCAGCTCGCAACCAGGCTTTCGAGGCTGAGGGTAAGGTCAAGTTCCTCGACATCGGGCGGACGCAGGCGCACCAGCGCGCCGCGCAGGGTTTTCATCATATGCGCCGTGGTGCGCGAGATGCCCCGGCATTCCTCGTAGAGCGGCGGGCATTCGCGCTCCGCGGTATGGGCGGCCGCGGCGGCCTGCGCCGCGATGGCGGAAAGCGACTGACCGAATTCGTCGTGCAACTCGCGCGCAAGATGGCGCCGCTCCTCGTCCTGCACTTCGATCAGCTTTCGCGTCAAGGTATTGCGTTCGGCGAGGGTAGTCTGCAGCCGTTCTGCAAGGGTGTTGAAGACGCCGGAGATGACGGATAATTCCGCGAGATCGAAACGGGGCAGGCGCGCGGAAAGATCGTTCGCCGCAAGCTGGTTCAGTCCGGCGCCAATGGCCCGCGTCGGCCGCAGCGCGCGCCAGCACGGCATAGACCGCAACACAAAGCCCTGCCAGCGCGAAAGCCATGATGGAGAGCAGCCGGCTCGCCTCGCGCCAGCTCTGGCCGATCTGCGTGGCGGGGTCGAAGGTTCGCGACTGCCATGCCGCGGGCACTGCCCGCCACGAGGACCGGCATCGAGATCGGTTGACCCGGACGAAAGATGGCGCGGTAGAGGACTGCGAAGATTTCGGGGGCGGCCATTTCGTCGGCGGGCGCCCCGCTGCAGACGCCCTGGCGAAACGTGCCGGCGTTGTCGCGGTAGGCGATGCAGAGCCCCGGGTCCATCAGCGCCGCGATCCTCTGCAAATCCGGCGTTGCGGTGATGGACACGGAGAGCCATTGCGCCTGCGATTGCTGCAACGAGAGATCCCGCGCCACGATCTCGGCAATGCGGCTCGCTTTGGCCCTGGCGACGCGGTCGCTGTCAAACAAGGCGTAGGCCGCGACGGCGACGAAGCAAACGGCTGCGAGCGCCGCGACGCGTAGCGCCAGCCGCAGCTTCAGATCGATGGCGGGCGGGCGGCTCGCCACGGAGTTGGATGCCTGTCGCAAGCTTCCTCCCAGCGTCCTCCCGATGGCTTCGAATATTGCGGCAAATTTAGTTGGGAAGAAAGCGGGGCGGGATAAGATCGGGCATTTCGCCCGGCTGATCCAGGGAAAGCTGCCATTTCGGCAGGGCTATGGATCGGGCGGTATCGCGGCGAAGTAAGGCAGCAGTTCCGAGGTGATCCATGCGCCACATCGCCCTTGTCCTCGCGCCGGCCATCATGCTTGCAGCGCTCGCGGCGGCTGGGGCTGCCGAGACGGCCGCGTCGCCTCCGGTCAAGATCGCCGTGTTTCCGTTCGAACTGGAGGATTTCAGCGCCGGGGCCGCCTACGTAGCTCCTGACGACATCGACCGCGAGCAATTGCGGTTTTCGACGGAGGAAGCGCGTCGGCTGATCGCGGCATCGGGGCGCTATCAACTGGTCGACGTCAGCGCCGTGAACGAAGAGGCGGCGAAGGCAGGCAAGTTGCGGGAGTGCGCGGGCTGCGACGCCAAGATCGCTGCGGGCCTTGGCGCCGATCAGTCGATGATTGGAATCGTCACCCGAATCACCCGGACGGAATACGCCGTGACTTACAGGATTCGCAATGCCCAGTCCGGGGCGCTCGTGGATGTCAAGCAGACCGACCTGCGCATGGGCGCCAATGTGGCCTGGAGCCGCGGGGCGCGGTGGCTGATCGAGAACCGTCTGCTGGAGCAGGCGAAATAATTGCCGGAACGAAACCCACGTTACGCAATGACAGGGAACCATTTGCGATGGAAAAGCTGATGAAACTACGGATGTTGAGCCTCGCTTTGATCGCCGCCGCTGTTGTCTGCGCCTGCTCTGTCCGGCAAGGTCGGGCGCAGGCGACGACGCTCGTGCTCGCCGTCGCTGAAATCTACTATGTCGACACCTCGGGTGAGGTGATCGATCAAAGCGCCGACCATCGCCGGCGGCTGCGTGAGTTCGAAGCCGCGTTGCGCAGCGATCTGGTAGCGAGCGGAAAGATAGCGAATGCAGCGCTTGAATGTCCACCAAACGCCTGCTCGGTGGGCGACATCAGTGACGGTCAACTGCTGGGCAAGGCGAAGGAGGCCGGCGCCACCCATCTATTGATTGGCCGCTTTCACAAGATGAGCACGCTGATACAGCAGGCGAAATTCGACGTCATCGACGTGAAAGCGCGGAAAATCGTGTTCGGTCGCTATATCAGCTTCCGCGGCGACAACGATGAGGCCTGGCGCCGGGCGGAATCCTTCCTTGCCCGGCAAATCCTCGATCACGGCGAATGGTGAGCGGCAGCGCTGGCGTCAGCGCGGCAGCAGCCCCTCCTCGATCGCCTTGATCTGCAGCGCGAGGTGCTTTGAGCCGATGCGGCATTGCGCGAGGCCGCCGGCGATCAACCAGAGGCCGGGCTGGCCGGTGCGGGTGTACATGTTGCGCAGTTCCTGCTCCTCGCCGAATCCCCAGATCGTGCCGACGCGCTTTTCGACCGTCTCGCCGAACAGCTTGCGCACCAGCTCTTCCTGACGCTTGTAGCCGGTCGCCAGTACGACAAGGTCCGCGGCAATGGTCTCGCCGCTTTTCATCCTCGCGCCATCGGCCGTGAACGTGTCGAGATCGACGAACTGCCTGAGCGCGATATCGCCCTTCACGATGAGATCGGAACAGCCGACATTGAAATAATAGCCGCCGCCGCGGGTGAGATATTTGAACTGCCAGCCGGTATTGTCTTCGCCGAAATCGAGCTTGAAGCCGACACGTTCGAGGCCGTCGAGCAATTCCTTGTCGAGCGCCTTGGATTTTTCCGCCGTCAGCGCATGGCTCTTGCGCGCCAGCTTCAGCGGCATCGAGGTCGCGATCAGGTCGTTATCCTCCAGCGTGCCCTCATTGTATGGCGCGTACACCAGTTGCGCCGACGGCTCGATGCTGACGATCAGCGTGGACGAGCGCTGGAACAGCGTGACGTTTGCGCCACTGGAATGCAGGTCCTGCGCGATGTCGTGCCCGCTGTTGCCGGTGCCGATCACGATGGCGGGCTTGCCCTTCCAGTTCTCGCCGTCGTCATACTGGCTGGAATGCATCACCTTGCCGGCAAAGTCCTTGAGGCCGGCGATGTCAGGCACGCTCGGAATGCCGCTGACGCCGGTCGCCAGCACGACATGGCGCGGATGCATGGTGCGCTTGGAGCCGTCGGCGCAAAGCAGCGTCACCGTCCAGCGGCTTTCCTTATCGTCGTAACTGCCGCCTTCGAACTCCGTCTCGGTCCAGAAGTTCAGCTCCATGGCTTCGACATAGGCTTCGAACCAGTTGGCGAGCTTGTCCTTGGGGATATAGGTCGGCCAGTTCGGCGGGAAATGCAGGTAGGGCAGGTGGTTGACCTGCACTTGATTATGCAGCGTCAGCGCATGGTAGCGCTTGCGCCAGTTGTCGCCGATGCGCTTTTCGCGATCGACGATCAGCGTATCGACGTTCAACTGCTTCAGGCGCGCGGCGATGGAGAGCCCGGATTGGCCGCCGCCGATGACGAGGACGGTGGGATCGTGGTCGGCATATTCAGCGGAGGCCTTGCGCAGGTCGAGCCAGTTGGGGCCGCGAAAATCGCGCGAGTAAGCATTGCCGCGCGGGCGGTTGACGCCGAGTTGCTCCTCGAAACCCTTGAGCTCACCAAGCTCGGTCAGCAGCGTCCAGGCTTTCAGGCGGTTGCCGTCGTTCGCATCTGATATCAGGCGGATGATGCCGCTGCCGCGCCCGACCTTGGTCTCGAATTTGAAAATGGCCTCGATCGCGTTGGTGCCGGCGCGCATCACCTTGCGCGGCGCCGCACGATCGGGCGCGATGGCGAAGCCGCTCGGCGATGCATAGCGGGCCAGCGGCGGCAGCGCTTTCAGGATGGCGTCTCTGCCGTTCAGGGTCTGGATGTTCCAGCTCAGCGCCAGCACGTCCCGCCAATAGCTGTCGGGATGGAACAACGTCTTCAGCAGGGCTTCATCGGGTTTTTCGAGCGCTTCCTCGAACTGCGCAAGCCAATTGTCGGCGGCTACCGAACTGTCGTCCGTCCTGTCGAGCATTGGGCATTTCCCATCACGAGCCGTCTTCGCGGCGTTTCCCTTGTCGCGAAGCCTATACCCATTCGGGACGGCGCAGAAAGGGCGTGAGGAGATGCCGCCTATTCCGATAAGGAAAGTATCAGCGCCTGATCCGGCGGCACGCGGCCGTTGAGGGTGTCGAGATAGGCGTGCTGAACCGCCGCAGGGCCACGGTGCTCGCTGACCTTCATCCAGTGATCCAGCTTCGGGACGAAGCCGGCCCATGCGGCGCCGTACCGCGTGTCGAAGCCGCCCGGTCCCCATTCCTTGGAGCGCTTGCGGATGTGATCGGGGGCGAAGAAAAATTGCGGTATGGCGCCCGGCAGCGCCTGCGCCGGTTCACCGGGCGATGACTTGCGATGGGTGAGCCCGATGATCCCACTATATTTCATCTGCTCCCCGAAATACTGGTGCAGCGCCGAGCGTAGCGGGCTGTTGCCGGCCATGTCGGCATAGGCCACGGGCTGGTCCGCCGGCAGCGACGTTACGTCGTCATAAGTCACGACCTCATCATAGCAGCCGAGCGAGTTGACGAAGTCGACGTTGCCGGCCGACGTCAGGCCGATCGTCCTGATGCCACGCGCGTGCACGAGATGCGCAAGGCCGTAGGCGGTCTTGCTGGAAGCCGAGGACAGCAGCACGCGCTTTGCGCCAAAGAATTCGTTCTCGGCGAGAAAGTCATCGACCATGAACGACAGCGCGAATAACGGCCGCAGCAGCGCCTGATAGTCGCCCTGCTTGCCCGCAAACGCCGGATCGCCGCTGACCCGCCTGTAGGCGTTATAGACCGGGGACACCCCCTGCCGGTGCGCCGCGGCATCGCGCAGGCTGGTCTTGGAGACATCGGCGGCCTCGATGACGAGATGCGTCGCCATCGGGAAATAGCCGAACAGGGTTTCTCCTGCGGCAATCCCGGGATGCTTCGAGGCTACCACCTCGCCAAATCCCCACACGGGAACGTTGCCGAAACCTTCAGGCGCCGGAAATAGTTGCCAATACTTCAGGTGATCGCCGAGCACGGCATAGGTGATGTTGTTGGCAGTGAAGGCGAAGCGCGTGACCTTCACCAGCAGCGCTTCATCAGGCAGCGCAGCCGCATCGGGCAGTTGCGTTTCGATCACCTTGCATTGCTGCAGATCGTTGCGGGCGACGACGAAATCAGTGGACGGCATTGGTTCGATCCCTGCTTCTCACATGCAGCGATCTTTGCGCCGTCTGATGACCCTTTTGCAACAGCAATTACGTTTAAAACAGTGTTCGATTGTCCGTCATTGCGAGCGAAGCGAAGCAATCCATCTCTCCGCACGGGGATAGATGGATTGCTTCGTCGCTGCGCTCCTCGCAATGACGTGGAGGGTGCGGAAGGTCACCCGTCACGCCATCGCGCGCAGTCTGCCCTCGGCATGCAGATCGCGCAGCTTGCGCTTGAAGATCTTGCCGGTGGCTTCGCGGGGCATCGCGTCCATGAACTGGATGTCCTTTGGCACCTTGAAGTTGGCGAGGCGTCCGCGCAAAAATTCCTGCACGGCGGCCGGTGACAGCGCGGCATTGGCTTCCGGCTCGATGCAGGCGAACAGCCGCTCGCCGAATTCGTCGTCGGGGACGCCGAACACCGCGCAGTCGCGCACGCCGTCCATGCCGATCAGCGCGTTCTCGATCTCGGCGGGATAGATGTTGACTCCGCCGGAGATCACCATGTCGCGCTTGCGGTCGCACAGGAACAGGTAGCCGTCCTCGTCGAGGTAGCCGACGTCGCCGACGCTGACGAGGCCGTCGCGGCCGGCTTCGGCGCGCGCCTCGGCCTTGCCGTGATAGTCGAAATCCGGCACCGACATCTGCCGCATGAAGATTTCGCCGGGCTCGTTGACGGCACATAATTCGCCGTCCGGGCGGAAAATCTTGACGACACCGCCCTCGATCGCGCGGCCGACGGTGCCGGGTTTCGCCAGTGCCTCTTCAGCGGAATGCCACACCGGAATGCCGGTTTCGGTCGAGCCGAAATATTCGTTGATGACCGGACCCCACCATTCGATCATGGCGCGCTTGACCTGCGGCGGGCAGGGCGCCGCGCCGTGGACGATGAAGCGCAGCGACGACAGATCATAACGACGCTTGATCTCATCCGGCAGCCGCAGCAGGCGGACGAACATCGTCGGCACCACGTGCTGATGGGTGATGCGATGACGCTCGATCAGTTGCAGCATGTCTTCGGGATCGAAGCGCGGTTCGAGCACGATTGTGCAGCCGCTGCGGAACGCCAGCATGCCGTAAGAATTCGGCGCCGAATGGTACATCGGCCCGTTCATCAGGATGACCTGGTCCTCGTTCGGCTTGACGCCATAGGCGATGCCGCCGACCCGCGCGGAGGCCGTGGCCTGTTCCGGCGTCATCGGCTTGCGGCGCACGCCCTTGGGCAGACCGGTGGTGCCCGACGTATAGAACATCGGCGCGCTGCCGACCGGGGCATCCTGCAACGGCGCATGCGTGTCGCGCCAACGGTCCCAGTCGGTCATGCCTTCGGGGACTTGCGTCAGCGATGGCGCAACATTGAACGCAGCCGCGATCTCCGGCGGCGTCGCCACCACCAGGAGCCGCACGTCGGCGGGCAGGCCATCCCTGATCTGCGGCAGCAGATCAGCATGGCAGACCAGGATTTTGGCGCCGCTGTCGGCCAGGATGTAGGCCACTTCCTCGGCCTTCAGATGCCAGTTGATCGGCACCACCGGGCTGCCCAGCGCCGCGGCGGCGGCCGACACTTCGAAGAACGCAAAGTCGTTGCGTAGCATCATGCCGACCGGCGTTCCGCCACTGACGCCGAATGTCTTAAAGCCCGTCGCCGCCCGCGCAATGCGAGCGTGGATCTCGGGATAGCTGATTTGGCGTTCGCCGCCGACGATCATGACAGGCACTCCAGTTCCTACGGTTCTTGATCTTCGATCAACTCGCCAAAGCCGACCCAGCTCTTGCCATCGAAGCGCTGCATCCTGAGCTGCTGAAACAGCAAGTAGTCGTCGGGACCGGTGGACACGGTGATGCCGGGCAGCAGCAGCGGCAGCGATACCTTGTTCAGCGAGGTTGCCTTCTTCAGCACGTTAGCACGGCTCAGATCGTCGCCGCACGCGCGCAGCACGTGCGCCAGCAACACCAGGCTGGTATAGCCGCTGGCGTAGGTGGTGTCGTGCGGATCGGCCGCAGGCATATACTTCTTCATGAAGCCGAAATATTCCTTCACGTCGGCATCATCGGCCCATTGCGGATCGTTGATGTTCTTCAAATAGGCCGCGGAGACCAATCCGGTCGCGTTTTCCAGCCCTGCGGGCGTCAGGATCGTCGCGATCGAGGTCACTGAAGTGGGCACCAGGAACAGGTCCGGCTTGAAGCCCATCTCGGCGCTGCGGCGGATCATCTGCGAGCCGAACTTGCCGATGGCGACGCCAAAGAACACGTTGGCGCCGGAAGCCTTCAGCGTGGCGAGCTGTGAATCGATCGTTGGCTGGGTGGTCTCGTAAACCGCCTCGGCCACGATCATGCTGGGCGCCTTGTCGCCGAGGCCGCGCTTGAACGCGGTGACATAGTCACGGCCGAAATCGTCGTTCTGCGACAGGATCGCGATTCTGGCGTCAGGCTTTGTGCGCAGCACGTGCTTGGCATAGATGACGCCTTCGGAATGGTACGAGGCCATCCCGCCCATCGTCCACGGAAAATGCTTCGGATCGGCCCATTTGCTGGCGCCGGTGGTGATGAAGAGATGCGGCACCTTCTTGCCGTTCAGGTAACGGTGGACCGCGCTGTTGGTCGCCGTGCCGAGTGACCCGAAGACCAGCAGCACCTCGTCCTGCTCGACCAGCCGGCGCGTCTGCTCGACGGTCTTGGGCGGCGAATAGGCGTCGTCGAGACTGTGCAGCTTGAGCTTGCGGCCGGCAATGCCGCCTTCCGCGTTCACCTTCTCGAAATAAGCCTGCGCGACCTTGCCGAGTCCGGAATAGCCCGACAGCGGACCGCTGTAGGGCATGGTCTGGCCGATCAGGATTTCGTCGGCGGTGACGCCGTTTTCGGCGCGGGCCGTGCTGCCCGCAAGCGCCAGCAGCCCGGCGCAGCATATCGTAACGGCTCTCATCATTTCACTCCCTGTTTCATTTGATTGGCTGTTGGAACCGGCGTGTCTTAGGCGCGCGCTCGGTTGAGAAAGTCACCGCTGGCGTCGGTGAACTCGACCTTCAGCCGCTCCACCAGTTCGGCGACCGGCGGCGCGTCCGCGATCTGGCCGATGCCCTGGCCCGAGCCCCAGATGTCGCGCCATGCCTTCGCCTTGGTGTTGCCGCCGGAGCCGAAATTCATCTTCGACTTGTCGCTGAGTGGCAGATTGTCGGGATCAAGGCCCGCGGCCACGATCGAGGGCCCGAGATAATTGCCGTGAACGCCGGTGAACAGGTTCGAGTAGACGATGTCGTGGGCCGCGTGCTCGACCAGCGCGGCCTTGTAGGCCGGATCGGCATTGGCTTCCGCGGTGGCGATAAAGCGCGTGCCCATGTAGGCCATGTCGGCGCCGAGCGCGAGCGCCGACGCGATGCCCCAGCCATCGGAGATCGCGCCCGACAACAGGACGGTGCCCTTGAACCATTGCTTCACCTCGCGCAGCAGCGCGAACGGCGACAGCGTGCCGGCATGGCCGCCGGCGCCGGCGCAAACCAGAATGAGGCCGTCGACGCCGTGGTCGGCGGCTTTGCGCGCATGCTTGACGTTGATCACGTCATGGAAAACCACGCCGCCATAGGAATGCGCGGCCTCGACGATTTCGATCGGCGGGCGCAGCGAGGTGATGATGATGGGCACCTTGTGCTTCACACAGGTCTCCATGTCCTTCATCAGCCGGTCGTTGGAAGCGTGGCAGATCTGGTTGACGGCGTAAGGCGCGACCTTCTTCTCCGGATGCAGCGCCTTGTATTCGCCGAGTTCGTTCTCGATTCGGCTCAGCCATTCGTCGAGTTTTTCCACGGGGCGGGCGTTCAGCGCGGGGAACGAGCCGACGATGCCGGCCTTGCACTGGGCGATCACGAGTTCCGGTCCGGACACGATGAACAGCGGCGAGCCGACGACCGGCAGTTCGAGCGAATTGGCAAGCGACGCGGGCAACGGCATTCGGTTCCTCCTTTGTCGCGCAAGGCCTGCCAGGCGAGGCGCGCATCCATTGATGTTGATTTGAGCGCATCAGGCCCGGGCGGAGCCGCTGGCCTGCGCTTGTTGCCATCCATTATAGGGCTGGACGGCACGCTCCAGCCGTTCAATATTGAACAGGTGATCAATCAGGAATGAACGGGTGGCCGCGGCCTCGTGGGGAGCTAATGGACTGGGACCTGTGCAAGACCTTCGTCGCGGTGGCCGAGACCCGCAGCTTTGCCGCCGCCGCGCGGCGGTTGCGCTCCAGCCATCCGACGGTCGGCCGCAAGATCGCCGAGCTGGAAGGCCAGCTCGGCATTCCCCTGTTCGCACGCTCCAATGAAGGTCTTGCGCTGACCGCGCAGGGCCGCAAGTTTCGTGAGCATGTCGAGGCCATGGCGGCGGCGGCACTGCGTGCGGAAGCCGCGGTGTCGGCGACGGGGGCGCAGGCGCGCGGCGTCGTCAAGCTGTCGATTGGTTCGACGCTCGCCTCGCACTGGCTGATGCCGAAGCTAGGTCCGTTCCTGCGCGCGCATAACCATATCCAGCTCGAAATCATCACCCATCCCTATCCTGCCAGCGTGCGCCGCCGCGAGGCCGATGTCGTGCTGCGTCCGGTGGACAGCGGCGAAGAGAATTTGATCGGCCGCAAGATCGGCCGCCTCGGCACCGGCTTCTACGCCTCGCGCGACTATGCCGCGCGGCGGCGGCTCCCTGAACGGCGCGACGAATGGAAGGACCACAGCGTCATCGGCTTTGCCGACCGATTGTCGAACGAGCGGTTGGCGCGCTGGAGCGACGCGATCACGCGGCAGGGCTCGATGGTGATGCGAT
This sequence comes from Bradyrhizobium sp. SRL28, assembly GCF_018596315.1. Taxonomy (GTDB): domain Bacteria; phylum Pseudomonadota; class Alphaproteobacteria; order Rhizobiales; family Xanthobacteraceae; genus Bradyrhizobium. The sequence continues at coordinate 11,271 of NZ_JAHEAG010000052.1, forward strand.
GCTCGTCGCAGGGCGACATGCTCGCCGCGGCGCGCGCGGGCCTCGGGATTTCGACGCTGTCCTGTTTTGTCGCGGCCGCCTATCCGGATCTCGTCCGCGTCGCGCCGCACAAACTCGCCAGCGTGGCCGATCTCTGGCTGCTGGCGCATCCCGATCTGGTCGAACTTCCGGCGGTGCGCGCCGTGATCGATTTCGTCACGGCTTCCGCGCGCGAGGACCGGGTGAAGTTGCGGGGGTGAGTTTGTCCGCAAGCACGCCTTCGCGCTTCTTCAGGATGCGATAATAGCTCCACCACAGATGCGCCGCTGCGCCGCGCAGCGGGCGCCATGGCTCCGCCAGCGGCGCCATCTGCTTGGCGGTCGGGCGCGTCTGCAGGCCGAGGCCGATCTTGATCGCTTCCTGTATGGCAATATCGCCCGCCGGCCAGGCATCGCCATGGCCGAGACAGAACAGCAGATAGACATCGGCGGTCCACGGGCCGATGCCGTGCAGCGCCGTCAGCGTATGATGCGCCGCGTCGGCGTCCTCTTCGGCGAGCACCTCGAGGTTCAGCCGTTCGGCGGCGAGTTCGCGGGCGATGTTTTTCAGCGTCTTGATCTTGGCCGCCGACAGGCCGAGCCGGCCGAGGCGGTCGGCGCGGGCCTTGCCGATGACCTCATGGTCGAACGGATCGAACGCGGCGGCCAGCCGCGCCCAGATCGCTCCGGCGCTCGCGGTGGACAATTGCTGGCCGCAGACGATCGCCGCCAACCCGGCAAACCCAGGCTCGCGCTGCCGCAGCGCCGGCATGCCCGTCAGCTCGAGGATCGGATTGAGCCTTGGGTCCTGCTTGACCAGTGCGTGGACGGCGTCTTCGAGGTCGGACTGGCTGTTGAGGTGGATGGTCATTGCCCCTTAAAACCATCATGTCCCGCGAAAGAGATCAATGCCGCCACCCGTTTTCCGATTTGCACCAAGCCCGAACGGCTACCTCCATCTCGGCCACGCCTATTCGGCGTTGCTGAACTTCGACATGGCGCGGAAAAGTGGCGGCCGGTTCCTGCTGCGCATCGAGGATATCGACGCCACAAGATGCCGGGTGGAATTCGAGGCGGCGATCTATGAAGACCTCGCCTGGCTGGGGATATCCTGGGAAACGCCGGTGCGGCGGCAATCGGAGCATTTTGCGCGCTATCGGGAGGCGGTCGAAAGATTGGCAGGCTTGGGCCTGATCTATCCGAGCTTCGAGAGCCGCGCGGAAATCGCCCGTCTGGTCGCGCAACGCGAAGCCTGTGCGCCGTGGCCGCGCGATCCCGACGGGGCGCCGCTCTATCCGGGCGCCGCAAAATCGCTGCCGCCGGACCAGCGCGGACAGTTGATCGCGCAGGGCACGCCATACGCGCTGCGGCTTGACATGCAGGCGGCGCTCGCGCGTGCCGGGGAACTGAGCTGGAAAGAGTTTGGCGAGGGTCCAGGGGGTGAGAGTGGTGTCGTCGCCGCACAACCCGAGGCCTGGGGCGATGTGGTCCTGGCGCGCAAGGAGACGCCAACGAGCTATCATTTGTCCGTCGTGATCGACGACGCGTTGCAGGGCGTTACTGAAGTGGTGCGGGGCAGGGACCTGTTCTGGTCGACGAGCGTGCACCTGCTGCTGCAGCAACTGCTCGGTATCCCGCAACCGGTCTATCGGCATCACCGGCTGATCGAAGATGCGTCGGGACACAAGCTCTCGAAATCGACGCAAGCCACGGCCCTGCGCGAATTGCGCGGGCAAGGTGCCTCGCCTGCGGATGTTCGCAGCCTCGTCGGTTTGCCCGGCGATTCCCGTAATACTACTGGGGGTTGTTGAAAACGTCTCCGTGACATCGGCCGCCATCGCGTGTCATGCTGGTTGCGGCAGAGGAAGGGGGACCATGGCGGCGAAGCGGCGCTCACGGCGCATCACACGGCCCGTAAAGAAGCGGCCAGCGAAAAAGCGCGTCTCCAGCGCCGCTGCAAAAGTGCGCGTTACCCGCAAATCCGCCGTCGCCGCCTCCAGTATGGTCGAGACCGCGCTGGCAGCGTTCGCGCACGAGGTCCGCACGCCGCTCACAGGCATTCTGGCGATCAGCAATCTGCTGGCGACTTCTGAACTGGACGAGCGCGAACGGCGCTGGGTCGACACCATCAAGGCGGGCGCGGAGCATCTGGCGAGCCTGGCGACCCTGTTCGTCGATGCGGCGCGCAGCGGCGGTCCCGGGCTCGAGGTGCGGCAGGACTTCTTCGACCTGCGCACGCTCGCCCGCAATGCCGGCGATTCGTTGACCGGGCGTGCGGCGGCGAAGGGCCTGCAGTCGTCGGTCGTTATTTCCGAAAACCTCCCGGGCTTTGCGATCGGCGATCCCGTCCGCCTGCGCGCGGCGGTGGAGAACCTGATCGACAATGCCGTGAAATTCACCGAACAGGGCAGTGTCACCCTCCAGGTCACGCCCCTGCGCGGCCCGAAAGGCAAGGTCGCCGTTGCATTCGAGGTCTCCGACAGCGGGATCGGCCTCACGCTGAGCGAAATCAAACGCCTGTTCCGGCCGTTTTCGCAGGCCAATGTCTCCATTGCATCGCGCTTCGGCGGCGCCGGGCTCGGATTGTCGTCGGTCAAGCAACTGGCGCGCGCCATGGGCGGCGATGTCACCGCGACGCAACGCCGTGGCGGCGGCACCACCTTTACCTTCAATGTCGTGATGTCACGCGCGACGGACGCGGTGACGGCGGCATCCGGCGCCAATGGCGAGGTATCGATCGGTTCGCCGCGGCCGTTGCGCCTGCTCAGCGTCGAGGACAATCCGTTCGGCCGCGTCGTCCTCAACGCGATCCTCACCGAACTCGGTCACCAGGCCGAGTTCATCGGCCAGGGCGAGGCGGCGCCGGAACGGATCGCGCACGGCGCATTCGATGCGGTGCTGATGGACATGGTGCTGCCGGGAATCAACGGCATCGAAGCGATCACGCGCATTCGCGCGCTTTCCGCGCCGCTCGGGCGCATTCCGATCATCGGCATATCCGGCCGCGGCGAGGACGAGGCGGCATCACGCGCCGCCGGCGCCGATATCTTTCTGGTCAAGCCTGTGTCTCCGCGCGCCCTGGCGACTGCGCTGCATGAAGCGACATCCCCTTCGGCAAATGCGACTTCATGATCGCCGCATTCAATTCGCCGCCATAGACGAAAATCGCGGCGATGAAATACAGGAACACCAGCGCGATGATGACCGAGGCAAGCCCCGCATACATCGTCACGTAATTGCTGGCGAAGCGCGCCAGATACTGGCCGAAGACGATGCCCGAGATCAGGGATGCCACCATCGTAAAGACGATGCCCGGCAGGATCTGCAGAAAACTTCGCCGGCCGCAGGGCAGCCAGGCATGCAGGATGAACAGCGCCACCGTCATCGCCGTGACGGTGATGCCGTAGCGGGCGAAAAATAAGACTCTTTCGTTGCTCTCGACGAAGAATGGAATGTGGCGGCGTGCCGTTTCCAGGATCAGGGGACCGAGCACGATCAGGAACGCCATGGCGAGCGAGGTGAAGGCGGCGAGCAGGGTATAGCCGATCGATTCCAGCCGCAGCCAGTACCACGCCCGCGGTTCGACCACCGAATAGGCGCGGTTCAGCGCGACCCGCACCGCCTCGACGCCGTTCGAGGCGAAGTATACCGCCAGCAGCGCGCCGACGGTCAGGATGTCGCCGCGCGTCGTGGTCAGCACGTCGTGGATTTCGCCCGACAGCGTGTCCGCGACCTGTTGCGGCCAGGTCTGCAGCAACAATTCTACGGCCTGGTCGGCGAGCTCCTTGGACCCGAAAAAACCGGCCAGCGACGTCAGCACGATCAGGAACGGGAACAGCGCCATCAACGTCGACAGCGCGATATGGCTCGCGATCGCCCAGCCGTCATCGGCGAGGAACGTATAAAACGCCTCCATCACGACGAGGTAGACGTAGCGAATGAGCCTCACATCTCACCTCGATCAGGGTACGGAGGTCCGGTCCTAAACTTCGGTCCTAACTTGGGGCTAGCATCTGATATTATTGGCTTAAAGGCCAGATCGTCGAGCGGTCGTGCGAGCGGTTGTGAACGTGTGGCAGTCGGCGCTTCGCGGTGTTATGTAGCGCCGATGGCATCCTTTTTGAGTTCGATCGTCCTCCCCATCGCGGTCGCGGCCGTGGCCATCGTGCTGCTGCTCGGCCTCATCAACATGATGCGGGGCGGTCCGCCGAGCCGCTCGCAGAACCTGATGCGGCTTCGGGTGCTGCTGCAGTTCGTCGCCATCATCATCACCATGGTCGCAGTCTGGGCCATGGGCAGATAAGATCAGAAGAGGGACGCGCCAATGGTCGTACTCAACCGCATCTATACCAAGACCGGCGATGACGGCACCACGGCGCTCGGCAGCGGCGAACGCCGGCCGAAATACGATCTGCGCATCGCCGCCTACGGCACCGTGGACGAGACCAATGCCGCCATCGGCGTGGTGCGGCTGCACCTCGGCGATTTCAGCGACCTCGATGCGATGCTGGGCCGGATCCAGAACGACCTGTTCGATCTCGGCGCCGATCTCGCGGTGCCCCAGCGCGACGGCAAGGCCGAGCGCTTAAGGATGCTGGCGAGCCAGGTCGAACGGCTCGAGCGCGACATCGACAGCCTGAACGAGCATCTGGCGCCCCTGACCTCGTTCGTCCTGCCCGGCGGCACCCCCGCCGCGGCATACCTGCATCTCGCCCGCACCATATGCCGCCGGGCGGAACGGATTATGGTGGAACTCGCCGCCAACCCTGAGGAGCCTGTCAGCGCGGCCGCCATTCAGTATATGAACCGCCTGTCGGATTTCCTGTTCGTCGCCAGCCGCGCCATGAACGATAATGGGGCCGGAGACGTGTTGTGGGTGCCCGGTCAGAACCGGTAAGATACCCTCTATCCAGGGGCCGATTTTTGGCTTTCGCGCGTTGACCGTCGATAGCGGGACCTTTAGGTTCCGCGCCCAAGCCGATAGCTAGCTGCTAGCAAGCCAATTAAACCCAGAATTCAAGCGAAAGAGGATCGATGAAGGTTCTTGTGCCGGTAAAGCGGGTGGTCGATTACAACGTCAAGGTCCGCGTCAAGAGCGATGGAACGGGCGTAGAACTGGCCAACGTCAAGATGTCGATGAATCCGTTCGACGAAATCGCCGTCGAGGAAGCGCTGCGCCTGAAGGAAGCCGGCAAGGCGACCGAAGTGGTGGTGGTGTCGATCGGCCCGGCGCAGGCCTCGGAGACGATCCGGACCGGTCTCGCCATGGGGGCCGACCGCGGCATCCTCGTCAAGGCCGAAGGCAATGTGGAGCCGCTGGCGGTCGCGAAGATTCTCAAGGCCGTGACGGACGCGGAAAAGCCCGGGCTCGTCATTCTCGGCAAGCAGGCGATCGACGACGATTCGAACCAGACCGGCCAGATGCTGGCCGCCCTGCTCGGATGGTCGCAGGCGACCTTTGCCTCCAAGCTCGAAGTTGACGGAAGCGATTTCAACGTCACGCGCGAGGTCGACGGCGGCCTGCAGACCGTGAAGCTGAAGGGACCGGCGATCGTAACTACTGACTTGCGTCTGAATGAGCCGCGCTATGCCTCGCTGCCCAACATCATGAAGGCGAAGAAGAAGCCGATCGACGACAAGAGCGCGGCCGACTACGGCGTCGATCTCACGCCGCATCTTGAAGTGCTCAAGACATCAGAACCGCCCGGCCGCAAGGGAGGCGTCAAGGTCAAGGACGTCGCCGAGCTGATCACGAAACTCAAGACCGAAGCCGGGGTTCTCTGATGACGACGCTTTTGATTGCCGAACACGACAGCGCGTCGATCAAGGACGCGACCAACAAGGCGCTGACGGCAGCAGCAGCGCTCGGCGCCGACGTGCACGTGCTGGTCGCCGGCGAAAACGCCAAGGCAGCGGCCGATGCCGCTTCCAAGCTCGCCGGCGTCACGAAGGTGCTGCTCGCTGATAACGCCGCCTACGCCCACGACCTCGCCGAGCCGCTGGCCGCGCTGATCGTGTCGCTGGCGCCGTCCTATGACGCCTTCGTCGCGCCCGCGACCTCGCGTTTCAAGAACGTGATGCCGCGCGTCGCAGCGCTGCTCGACGTAATGCAGGTGTCTGAAATCATCAAGGTGGTTTCGCCCGATACGTTCGAGCGGCCGATCTATGCCGGCAACGCGATCCAGACGGTGAAATCCAAGGACGCCAAGAAGGTTATCACGGTGCGGACCTCGACCTTTGCCGCCGCTGGTGACGGCGGCAGCGCGCCGGTGGAGAACGCTACCGCGGCGGCTGATCCCGGCCTCTCCAGCTTCGTCGGCGAGGAGGTTGCCAAGAGCGACCGTCCGGAACTGACGTCGGCAAAGATCATCGTCTCCGGTGGCCGCGCCATGCAGAGCCGCGAGAATTTTGCCAAATATATCGAGCCGCTCGCCGACAAGCTCGGCGCCGGCGTCGGCGCCTCGCGCGCCGCGGTCGATGCCGGCTATGCGCCCAACGACTGGCAGGTCGGCCAGACCGGCAAGGTGGTCGCGCCGGAACTATATGTCGCGATCGGTATCTCCGGCGCGATCCAGCATCTCGCCGGCATGAAGGATTCCAAGGTGATCGTTGCGATCAACAAGGATGAAGACGCGCCGATCTTCCAGGTTGCCGATTACGGCCTGGTGGCGGACCTCTATCAGGCGGTTCCTGAACTGACCGAAGCGCTCGGCAAGCTCGGGAAGTAGAAGTAATAGTTAAACACCGGCCGGACGCGCAACGTACGGCCGGTGTTTACTTTAAAAGCGGTTTCAAGCGAGGTTTTTAGGCTTCGCGTGAAGAAAACGTGTCAGAGATGGGGACTGAAACCTCAATTCAGATTATATCGTATCTGAGGTTCAGAGATGAACAGGCGCGATGTGCGCGCCGTTCCGGTGGATGACAAGATGGCGGTGACAATCAACAAGGTCGGCGTGATCGGCTCGGGCCAGATGGGCAACGGCATCGCGCATGTGGCGGCGCTCGCCGGTTTCGACGTGGTGCTCAACGACATCTCCGACGAACGGCTGAAATCGGCGATGGCGACCATCAACGGCCATTTGTCGCGTCAGGTTGCCAAGCAGACTATCACCGAGGACGCGCGCAAAAAAGCGCTTGCCCGGATTACCTCTGCCGAGACGCTGGACGGGTTGGCGGATTGCGACCTCGTGATCGAGACCGCGGTCGAAAAGGAAGAGGTCAAGCGCAAGATCTTTCACGAGCTCTGCTCGGTGCTGAAGCCGGAAGCGATCGTCGCTACCAACTCCTCGTCGATCTCGATCACGCGGCTTGCCGCCTCGACCGATCGTCCGGAAAAATTCATCGGCATTCATTTCATGAATCCGGTGCCGGCGATGGAACTGGTCGAACTGATCCGCGGCATCGCCACCGACGATTCCACCTTCGAAACGGCAAAGGAATTTGTCGGCAAGGTCGGCAAGCAGATCGCGGTATCGGAGGATTTTCCGGCCTTCATCGTCAACCGCATCCTGCTGCCGATGATCAACGAGGCGATCTACACGCTCTATGAGGGCGTCGGGAACGTCGAGGCGATCGACGCCGCCATGAAGCTCGGCGCGCATCACCCGATGGGGCCGCTCGAACTCGCCGATTTCATCGGCCTCGATACGTGTCTTTCGATCATGCAGGTGCTGCACGAGGGGCTGGCGGATTCGAAGTACCGGCCGTGCCCGTTGCTGGTGAAATACGTCGAGGCCGGCTGGCTCGGCCGCAAGACCCAGCGTGGCTTCTACGACTACCGCGGCGACAAGCCGGTTCCGACGCGCTGACCATCATCGTGGCGTCGTAGGGTGGGCAAAGCCACCGGGTCGCGCGAATGCGCGCCCGATGACAGGCTCCGCGTGCCCACCATAAACTTCCGGAATATCGCTCGAAATGGTGGGCACGCTGCGCTTTGCCCAACCTACAGATTCCATCTCAAAAGCATTCGTTAACCGGTGCCGGGGTAGGGTGCCCTCACGTCTTGGGAGTGCTGCGTATGGACATGATGGCTATGGTTTCGAGCATGCTTGCGATGCAGGCGGCGGGTACGCAGCAGCAGATCCAGACCTCGATCATCAAACAGAACGCGGATGCCGAGAAGGCCGCGGTTCAGACCCTGCTGGGCACGCCCTCGACGGCCAATCTCGCCCCTGGCGTTGGCGGCAATCTCAATATTGCGGCATAGAAACCGGCCTGTAGGGTGGGCAAAGGCGCTCTTGCGCCGTGCCCACCATTTAATGCTGCGCTGGTGATGGTGGGCACGCGGAGCCTGTCATCGGGCGCGCATTCGCGCGACCCGGTGGCTTTGCCCACCCAATTTCTCGGCTAAGACCCAGCCTTCATCGGCTGCATCGCGGCCTTGATCAGCTTGATCGCGTCCTCGCTGGCCCATTCGGCGGGACCGGCCAGGTTGGCGATCTCGCAGCCCTGGCCATCCACGAGTATCGAGGTCGGCATCCCCAGCGCCTTGCCTATGCCCTTAAGGTCCTGAAAAACCTTGGCTTTTGAATCGGCGAAATAGCCGAGCCGGGTCAGATTGGCCTCTTTGAGGAAGTTTTTCGGCTTCTCGGGATCGCGGGTGTCGATGTTGACGGCGACCACCTCGAAATCCTTGCCCCCGAGCTTGGCCTGCAGGCTGTCGAGCGCCGGCATTTCCTTGCGACAAGGCACGCACCAGGTGGCCCATAGATTCACCAGCACGGTCTTGCCGCGCCATTCCGATAGCTTCCTCGGCTTGCCCTCGGCGTCCTCGAAGGCGAGGTCGGGGAGCCGCAAGGGCGCCGTCGCCATGGTCAGCGCGGCCACTTCGCCATGCGCCAGCGGCGCGATCTTCCGGGCCAGTTCGACCGCTCCCGTGCAGGAGGGATCGCCGCCTGTGCCGCGCTTGAAGCCGCCGAGCCCGTAAAACGCGCCCAATCCGATCACGCCCGCAGCCGCCACCGCACCGATGGCGATCGGGATCCGGCGCGTCGTGGCCGGGCGGGATGGGGGCATTTCGGGCATATCGTTTGTCATCCTGTATCAGTTACGGCTATGCAGGGCTCAAGATTACGGTCGAGTTACGGCCGAAACCGGCGCCGCGTTTCGCGCGGCCGACGATATCGATGGCAAGGCTTGAGAAGTAAGGCTTGAGAAGTCATGAGCAACAAGATGTGGGGCGGCCGGTTCACCGAGCGTCCCGATGCGATCATGGAGGAAATCAACGTCTCGATCGACGTCGACCGTCACATGTATGCCCAGGACATCGCCGCGTCCAAGGCCCACGCTGCGATGCTGGCCGCGCAAGGCATTATCACCGCGAGTGATGCGAAAAATATCGGCAAGGGTCTAGACACGATTTTGTCAGAAATCGGCAAGGGCTCGTTCGACTTCAAGCGTGCGCTCGAAGACATCCATATGAACGTCGAGAGCCGGCTTTCCGAACTGATCGGGCCGGCCGCCGGGCGGTTGCACACCGCGCGCTCCCGCAACGATCAGGTGGCGACCGATTTCCGGCTCTATGTCCGCGACACGATCGACGAGACGGATGCGGCGCTGGCCGCCTTCCAGCATGCGCTGGCCAGCCGCGCGCTGGAACATGCCGCGACAGTGATGCCGGGCTTCACCCATCTGCAGACCGCGCAGCCCGTTACCTTTGGGCATCACCTGCTCGCCTATGTCGAGATGGCCGCGCGCGACCGCGGCCGCTTTGCCGATGCGCGCAAGCGGCTGAACGAATCACCGCTTGGCGCAGCCGCGTTGGCCGGAACCTCGTTTCCGATCGACCGTCACGCGACCGCCAAGGCGCTCGGCTTCGACCGGCCGATGGCCAATTCGCTGGACGCGGTCTCGGATCGCGACTTCGTGCTCGAAACGCTCTCCGCAGCCTCGATCGCGGCCGTGCACATGTCGCGCTTTGCCGAGGAGATCGTGATCTGGACCTCGCCGCTGGTTGGCCTGGTGCGGCTCTCAGACAAGTTCACCACCGGCTCCTCGATCATGCCGCAAAAGCGCAATCCGGACGCGGCCGAACTGGTGCGCGCCAAGACCGGCCGGGTGATCGGCGCGCTCAACGGTCTCCTGATCGTGATGAAGGGGCTGCCGCTCGCCTATCAAAAGGACATGCAGGAGGACAAGCAGGGCGCGATGGAGGCGTTCGGCGCTCTCTCGCTCGCGATTCGCGCGATGACCGGCATGGTCCTCGATCTCGTCCCCGACGAGGCGCGGATGAAGGCTGCCGCCGGCGAGGGCTATGCCACCGCCACCGATCTGGCCGACTGGCTGGTGCGGACGCTGAAAATGCCGTTCCGCGATGCCCACCATGTCACCGGGCGAATAGTCGGCCTGGCGTCGGGGCAGGGCGTGGCGCTGCATGAACTGCCGCTGCAGGCGATGCAGGAGGTCGAACCGAAGATAACGGCGGACGCCCTGCGCGTCCTTTCAGTGGAGGCCTCGGTCAAGAGCCGGACCAGCTATGGCGGTACCGCGCCGAAGAACGTGCTTTCCCAGGCCAAAGCCTGGCTGAAGCGGTTGGAAAAAGAGCAAAAATTGGGCTGAGGGAAAAATTTCGCTGCAATTTCTTGGGTTTCCGTGGCTGATCGGCACTCGCCAGACTGCGGCAATCTTTGTATGGTGCGGCGCGCATTGGGGATTTCGTCGTGATCAGTAACTACCGCCCGTCATCATCGGGATGGGCCATCATCCTGTTGAGCGTGACCGCGCTCGCGCTCGGCGGCTGCGGACGCAAGGGCGGGCTCGACCTGCCGCCGAACGCTGCGGCGCCGCAGGCCCAGGCTACGTCGGATACCGAGGCCGAGCGCGCCGCGCAGCCCGGCGTCTTCAATTCGACCTACGGATCCGAGGCAGGCCCCAGCGCCCCCAAAGGCGGCAAGAAGAAATTCGTTCTCGATCCGCTGCTGGACTAGAGTCTTGTTTTGACGCGTTTTCTTGACGCGAACCGGTATCCACTTCGCTCGAAAACGCTATGAGCGCGCCATGAACCATTTTGACTATCGCAACGGCGTGCTGCACGCCGAGGCCGTCAACCTGTCCGAACTCGCGGATGCCGTCGGCACGCCGTTCTATTGCTATTCGACGGCGACGCTGGAGCGCCATTACCGCGTCTTCACCGAGGCCTTTGCCGGCGAGAAGACGCTGGTCTGCTACGCCATGAAGGCCAATTCCAACCAGTCGGTGCTGCGCACGCTGGCCAAGCTCGGCGCCGGCGCCGACGTGGTGTCGGGCGGCGAACTGAAGCGCGCGCTGGCGGCGGGAATTCCGCCCAACAAGATTCTGTTTTCCGGCGTCGGCAAGACCGAACCCGAACTGCGCGCTGCGCTGGCCGCGGACATTCTCTGCATTAACGTCGAATCCGAGCCCGAACTGGAATTGCTCTCGAAGCTCGCGGTCGAGGCCGGCAAGACCGCGCGGATTTCGTTGCGCGTCAATCCTGACGTCGATGCCGGCACTCACGCCAAGATCGCCACCGGAAAATCCGAGAACAAGTTCGGCATTCCGATTCTGCGGGCCCGCGAAGTCTATGCCCTCGCGGCAAAGCTGCCGGGCATCGAGGTGACCGGCACCGACATGCATATCGGCAGCCAGATCACTGATCTTTCCAAGATGGAAACCGCGTTCCGGATCCTGTCCGATTTCGTGCAGACGCTGCGCGCCGACGGCCACAAGATCGAGCATATCGATTTCGGCGGCGGGTTAGGCATTCCCTATCACGCCGACCGGGAAGCGCCGCCGCTGCCGTCGGCCTATGCCGCAATGGTCAAGCGGGTGACGCATAATCTCGGCTGCACGCTGATGTTCGAGCCCGGCCGGATGATCGTCGGCAATGCCGGCATTCTGGTTTCCCGCGTGATCTATGTGAAGCCGGGCGAGGCCAAGAACTTCGTCATCATCGACGCCGCGATGAACGATTTGATCCGCCCCACGCTGTACGAAGCCCATCACGACATCCTCCCCGTGCGCGAGCCGGGCAGGGGCGCGCGAACCATCACGGCCGACGTGGTCGGTCCGGTCTGCGAAACCGGCGACTATCTCGCCCTCGATCGCAACCTGCCGGAGCCCAAGGCTGGCGATCTCATCGCCATCATGACCGCCGGCGCCTATGGCGCGGTGCAGTCCGGCTTCTACAACACGCGCGCGCTGGTGCCCGAAGTCCTCGTCAAGGACGACCAGTACGCCGTGGTGCGTCCGCGCATCGAGGTCGAGGAATTGATCGCGATGGACCGGCCGGCGCCGTGGCTGTGATGTCGCTGATGGCGCCACAATGGCGGTGTCGTCCCTGCGAAAGCAGGGACCCATAACCACAGGCGTCAATTGTTTCGCGACCTGCTCGTTATCGTTCTTTCCTGACACCACCGGCCGCGGAGTATGGGTCCCTGCTTTCGCAGGGACGACGAGAGATCACTTTCCCTTCGCGCCGCCGACCACGACGCCCGCCGCCTTTTCGATCGGCTTGATCGCCGCGGTGAAATCCGACTCCGCGCCCTCGTCGCGGATGATGACTTCCCATAAGCGGCCGACCGCTTCGGCGACTTCCATCGACAATCCCAGCGATTTCATCTCCTCCAGCGCGAGCCGCACGTCCTTCACCATCAAGCCGGTGGCGAAGCCGAAATCGAAGCTGCGCGGCAGCACCGCGCGCGGAAACTTGTCGCGGCTCGCGGTGTTGAGGCCAGAACCGGCGTTGATGACGTCGATCATGACAGCCGGATCGAGCCCTGCCTTGACGCCCATCACCACCGCTTCGGACGTTGCCACCATCGCGGTGGCCGACAGGAAGTTGTTCGCAAGCTTCATGGTCTGCGCCGAGCCGGGTTTCTCGCCGATGAAGAACACTTTTCCGATCACGTCGAGCGCCGGCTTTACCGCCTCATAGTCGGCACGCGGGCCGGAGACCATCACCGCCAGCGTTCCCTTCTCGGCGCCACCGACGCCACCGCTGACGGGGCTGTCGATCTGCACGATGTTCTTCGCAGCCAGCAGGCCGTGAATCCGTGCTGCCATCTGCGAGCCGACGGTGGAGAGATCGACGAAGCGTCTGACGCGCTTGCCTTCGATCACGCCGCCGGCGCCGGTCGCAACGTCAAGCGAAGCCTGCAGCGACGGCAGGCTTGCCAGCACGGTCTCGCAGCGGTCGGCGATGTCCTTGGGTGACGATGCGGCCTGCGCGCCGAGCGCGACGAGTGTGTCGACGGCTTCCTTCCGCGTGTCGAATACGGTGAGCTGATGCCCGGCCTCGATCAGGCGACGCGCCATTGGGAAGCCCATTTTGCCGAGGCCGATGAATCCGATTTCCATGGTGGTGATTCCTCTGATTCCGTCATTGCGAGGAGCGAAGCGACGAAGCAATCCATCTATCCACTTGTGGCGCTATGGATTGCTTCGCTTCGCTCGCAATGACGGTGTAGGTGCTCCGGTACTATCGAGTTGGAGAAGCCGCTCAGCCCTTGTCCAATTCCGCGAACACTTCGCGCGCGATGCGAAAGCTGTCGACGCCGGCGGGGATGCCGGCATAGATCGACACCTGCATGAAGATCTCGCGGATCTCGTCGCGGCTGACGCCGTTGGTCAACGCGCCCTTGATGTGCGCCTTCAATTCGTGCGGCCGGTTGAGGATCGAGATCATGGCGAGGTTGAGCATGCTGCGCGTCTTGTGCGGCAGTTCCTCGCGGCCCCACACCGCGCCCCAGCAATATTCGGTGACGAGTTCCTGGAACGGCTTGTTGAAGCTGTCGGCGTTCTTCAGGGCGTTGTTGACATAGGCCTCGCCGAGCACCGCTTTGCGAATTTCCAGTCCCTTGTCGTGCGTCTTCTGGTCCATGACGTTTCCTTACGTACTTTTACGGTTCGGCGACGACGTTACGGGGTGGTCGTCCTGCAGTCACGCCTTCGTGTTATGCGTAATTCCAGGTGTGGGAACCCGCTCGCAGCGGGTGCCTCAATGCCGCCGCTGTGCTAGGGTGATTTGTCGGCAACCCGGAGAGTTTATTGAGCGGCGCCTCACCTGACCCCTCACAGTCTGCGCGCGAGCCGGATACCGTCGCGCGGCTTCATCTGACGCAGGCCCTGCAACGGGCCCAATATGCGATCGCGTGGGAGCGCGCCTGGCCGGGTTTCGCCCGGATTTTGAGCGTCGTCGGACTGTTTCTGGTGGCGTCCTGGGCCGGATTGTGGCTGGCGCTGCCATTCATCGCACGCGCGATCGGCATCGGCCTGTTCGTCGTGCTGGCGCTGGCGGCATTGTTCCCGCTGGCGCGGTTTCGCTGGCCGACCCGCGAAGAGGCGTTGAGCCGGCTCGACCGCGGCACCGGCATTCGCCACCGCCCGGCGACCGCGCTGACCGATACGCTCCAGACCAAGGACCCGATCGCGCAGGCGCTGTGGCAGGAGCAGCGCGAGCGCACGCTGGCCTCGATCAAGCGAATCCGCGCCGGGCTGCCTTCGCCGCGGCTTCCGATCCACGATCCCTGGGCGCTGCGCGCGCTGGTTATGGTGATGCTGGCGGCCGCCTATGTCGCCGCCGGCGACGAGCGCACGATGCGAATTGCCGCCGCGTTCGACTGGAACGGTGTGCTGGCGCCGGCCAACGTCCGGGTCGATGCCTGGGTGACCCCGCCGGTCTATACCGGCAAGCCGCCGGTCATTCTGTCCGCCGCCAACAGGGATGCCGCTTCGCCCGATAGCGGAGCACCGTTGCCGGTACCGTCAGGCAGCACGCTGCTGGTGCGTTCCAGCGGCGGCACCATCGATGTCGTGGTCGGCGGCGGCGTGACCGAGATCGCGCCGAGCGAACAGGCGCCGAAGGGCACCAATGAACGGCATTTCAAGATCACGGGCGACGGCAGCGCGCATGTCCGCGCGCCGTCCGGCCAGCCGCCGTGGCGCTTCGCGGCCACGCCCGACCGTGCGCCGAACATTTCGCTTGCCAAGGATCCGGAACGCCAGGCCCGCGGCTCGCTGCAGATGTCCTACAAGCTTGAGGACGATTACGGCGTCACCGAAGCGCGCGCGCAATTCGCCGCCCGCAACACGGATGCGGCCAAGAATCCTGACAAGACCCCCGATGCGAAGGAAGGCAAGGAAGACAAGAACAAGGCCGCCGACAAGGCGGAGCCGCGGCCGCTGTTCGAGCCGCCGCAGTTTGCGCTGGTGCTGCCGAATGCGCGTACCCGCAACGGCGTCGGCCAGACGGTGAAGGATCTCAGCGAGGATCCCTATGCCGGCGCCGACGTCACGCTGACGCTCACGGCCAAGGACGAGGCCGGCAACGAAGGCAAGAGCGAGCCGTTCAACATGCGGCTGCCGGAGCGGCTGTTCACAAAACCCCTGGCGCGCGCGCTGATCGAGCAGCGCCGCATCCTCGCGCTCGACGCCAACCAGAATGCGCTGGTCTATACGGCGATCGATGCGCTGATGATCGCGCCGGAACTGTTCACGCCGGAGGCCGGTCATTATCTCGGCCTCTACAGCGTGTCGCGGCAGTTGGAGGCGGCGCGCACCGACGCCGCGCTACGCGAGGTCGTCGCCAGCCTGTGGGCGCTTGCCGTCACCATCGAGGACGGCAACATCAGTGATGTCGACAAGGCGCTGCGCGCGGCGCAGGAGGCGCTCAAGCAGGCGCTGGAACGCGGCGCGACCGACGAGGAAATCAAGAAGCTCACCGACAATCTGCGCGCCGCGCTGGACAATTTCCTGCGCCAGCTCGTCGAGCAGCAGCGCAACAATCCGCAGCAATTGGCCCGTCCGCTCGATCCCAACACCAAGATGCTGAGCCAGCAGGATCTCAAGAGCATGCTCGACCGGCTGGAGCGGCTGTCGAAGTCCGGCGACAAGGATGCCGCCAAGCAGTTGCTGGAACAGCTGCAGCAGATGCTGGAAAACCTGCAGATGGCGCAGCCCGGCCAGGGCGACAACGAGATGGAGCAGGCGCTGAACGAGCTCGGCGACATGATCCGTAAGCAGCAGCAATTGCGCGACAAGACCTACAAGCAGGGCCAGGATTCCAGGCGCGACCGCAGCCGCGGCAAGCAGGGCGACCAGAGCATGGGCGACCTGCAGCAGGACCAGCAGGGCCTGCGCGACCGGCTGAAGAAATTGCAGGAAGAGCTCGCCAAGCGCGGCATGGGACCGGGCCAGCGCGGCCAACAGGGGCAGCAGGGCCAGCGCGGCGAACAAGGGCAGGGCCAGCAGGGTCAGGGCGGCGACCAGGGCGATGGCGAGGACGGGCTCGATCAGGCCGATTCGGCGATGGGCGACGCCACCGGCAGGCTCGGCGAGGGCAATGCCGACGGCGCGGTGGACTCGCAAGGGCGAGCGCTGGACGCGCTGCGCAAGGGTGCCCAGAGCCTGGCCGAGGCCATGCAGCAAGGTGACGGCGATCAGCCGGGCGACGGCCCCGGCAACCCCAGAGGCCGCCAGCAGGGCGCGGCCAACTCGACCGATCCGCTGGGACGGCCGATGCGCAACAACGAGTTCACCGACGATTATACCGTGAAGATCCCCGGCGAGATCGACGTGCAGCGGGTGCGCCGGATCCTCGAAGAACTGCGACGCCGTCTCGGCGATCCGTCGCGGCCGCAGATCGAACTCGATTACATCGAGCGGCTGTTGAAGGATTATTGAGCGGTCGCGTCGCACTCCGCTGTCATCGCCCGGCTTGACCGGGCGACCCAGTATTCCAGAGACAGCAGTGATTGAATCGATAAGCCGCGGCGTATTGGGTCCCCCGCCCCAGTGCGCAATTGCGCACAAGGCGGGGGATGACGACCGTTGATGTGGCTTACCCGTTCTTCCCCGCCGCCAGCGCGTCCGCGACCGCGGTGCGGATGTCGTGTACCGAGAACGGCTTCGTCACCACATCGTGCACGATGGCGTTGAGCCCGGAGGCGCGTTCGCGCTGATCGGCGAAACCCGTCATCAACAGGATCTTCAGCTTGGGAAAATCGCGCGCCGCCGTCAGCGCCAGTGCGATGCCGTCCATCACGGGCATCTGGATGTCGGTCAGCAGCAGGTCGAACGTGCCTTGTTCGCGGGTCAGGATATCGAGCGCTTCGGCGCCGTCCTCGGCGGTGACGGTCTCGTGGCCGTCCATGGCGATGGCGCGCGCCACCAGCGAGCGCATGGAATCTTCGTCATCGGCAATCAGCACGCGTGGCATGAACTCGTCTCTCTCGCCTCAGCGGAACAGGCGGCCTGGTTCAGGCGTGGCCGGCCAGATCCCGCTTGTTGAAAAAGCGTACGTCAATATTGCGGCCTTCGGGCGGCGGCGAAGCCAGCCGCGACTTGAAGTACGCGCGCTCGCCGGGCTTGAGCACCGACGCTTCGAGCACCGCGTTCCAGGCGTAGATCTCGGCGCCTTGCGCGTCGCGGACGGAAAAGCGCAGCCGCGGCAATTCGACCGGGTTTTTGGTCTGGCCGATGATCGTGCCTTCGATGACCAGGACCGGCTTGCCGTCCACGGTCTCGTTGGTGATCTTGATGTCCTTGAACGCCAGCCCGCGCAGGTTCACTTCCAGCCCGACCATCTTGTAGAACGTCGCGGTTTGCGGCAGCAGCCGCACGATTTCGGCGCGCCAGATCATCAGCCCCAGGATCAGCGCGCCCATCGCGGCGCAGGCGGTCGGCAGGCCAAAGGACGGCATGAAGGGGATGCGGGGCAGGGACGGCAGCCGGAAAAGGCGGGCCAACCGCTCGCGGTGCGTGGTAATCGGGATCTCTTCCTGGTTCTCCGCATCCTGCCGGGCGGCCGACGGCCAGTCGCTGCCGCCGCTTGGTTGCGAACCTTCGCCCTCGGCCGGCCAGCCGGCCGAAATCGAGGGGCTGTCGACGACCGGGGTGTCCTGCCCCTCTTCCTCGCGCGCCAGCGCCTCCCACTCGGCCGCGGCATCGTTCGCGGCCGAATGGCTCGATTCCGCCATCGCCGGCACAGCGGCCGCCATTTCGATCGCGTCTTCGGGCCGCGCCAGCCAGGTTTCCTTGCAGCGCGAGCAGCGGACGGTACGTCCGCCGGGCCCCAGGGTGGCAGGATTGATGGCGTAAGATGTTGTACAATGAGGGCAAACGATATGCATGGAGCCCGTCTCTACGTGTCTTTGCCCGGATGCTACATAGCGACTGTTAACGAACCGGAAACCATAACGGCCGCAAAACCGTTTTGTCCGGTTGGTTCCCAAACCAGCGGGCCACGAGCCCAAAGTTCAGGTTCGGGTCCAGGTTCAGGTTCAGGTTCAAGTCCGGGGTTTCCGGCCGCGGCCCACGCCGAGCGGAGCTCGGCCACTGTCTATGCCGAGCGGAACTCGGCCACGGTTCATGCCGAGCGCAGCTCGGTCACGGTTCATGTCGAGCGGAGCTGAGCTTGGTTCGGTTCGAAAATGTCGGTTTGCGGTACGGGCTCGGCCCGGAGATTTTGCGCGACCTCTCCTTCCTGATCCCGGCCCATTCGTTCCAGTTCCTCACGGGTCCCTCGGGCGCGGGCAAGACCTCGCTGCTGCGGTTGTTGTTTCTGTCGATTCGGCCGACGCGCGGCCTCGTCAACCTGTTCGGCGAGGACGTCTCGCTGCTCGGCAAGGATCAGGTTGCGAACATGCGCCAGAAGATCGGCATCGTGCTGCAGGATTTTCGCCTGCTCGACCATATGACGACCTATGAGAACGTGGCGCTGCCGTTCCGCGTGATGGGCCGCGAGGAATCCAGCTATCGCCGGGAGGTGATCGACCTCCTGAAGTGGGTCGGACTCGGCGAGCGCATGGATGCGCTGCCGCCGATCCTGTCGGGCGGTGAGAAGCAGCGCGCCGCGATCGCGCGCGCGGTGATCTCGCGGCCGCAATTGCTGCTGGCGGACGAGCCGACCGGCAGCGTCGACCCGACGCTCGGCCGGCGCCTGCTGCGGCTGTTCATCGAATTGAACAGGCTGGGCACCGCTGTCATCATCGCGACCCACGACATCACGCTGATGGACCAGTACGAGGCGCGGCGGATGGTGCTGCACCAGGGGCGGTTGCACATCTATGAGTAGGATGGATGACGAGCATGGGCCGCTGGTGGACCTCGGCACCGAGCGACCGCAGGTGCCGGCGCGCGCGCGCAACATGTCGCCGATCGTGCCGCGGGCGTCGATCTCCGGCCGCGCGCTGGTCGCCGTCGTCGCCATCATGACGTTCCTGGCTTCCATCACCACCGGCACCGTGCTGCTCGTCAGCGCATCGGCCGCGGAATGGCAGTCGGAAGTCGCCAGCGAAATCACCATGCAGGTGCGCCCGCAGGCAGGGCGCGATCTCGAGCGCGACGTGAACGCGGCGGCGGAGGCGATGCGGACGCAGCCCGGCATCGTCCAGGTCAAGCCGTTCAGCAAGGACGAATCGGCCAGGTTGCTGGAGCCGTGGCTCGGCAGCGGGCTGTCGATCGAGCAGTTGCCGGTGCCGCGCGTCGTCGTCGCGCGCGTCCAGCCCGGCACCACGCTCGACCTCGCAGGCCTGCGCAGGGCGGTGACGCAGGTGGCGCCGTCGGCGAGCGTCGACGATCACCGCGCCTGGATCGAGCGCATGCGTTCGATGACCGGGGCAACCGTGTTCGCCGGCATCGGCATCCTCGTGCTGGTGATAGCGGCGACGATCATTTCAGTTTCGTTCGCGACCCGTGGCGCGATGGCGGCGAACCGCCCGATCGTCGAGGTGCTGCACTTTGTCGGCGCCGGCGACCGCTATATCGCCAACCATTTCCTGCGGCATTTTCTGAGACTCGGGCTGGAGGGCGGGGTGATCGGCGGCGGCGCCGCAATGCTGGGTTTCGGCTTCTCCGAATCGATCGCCGCCTGGTTCTCGGGCACGCCTGTCGGCGATCAATTCGCAGCGCTGCTTGGGACGTTTTCGCTGCCGCCCTCGGGCTATCTGGCGCTTGCGGTGCAGGCCGTGGCGATCGCCGCCATCACCGCCTGGGCCTCGCGGCGAACGCTGTTCGCCACGCTGGACGACATCGATTGAGCCGACCGATGGCGCTGTTGATCCGGGGTGAACCGGGACTCCACTTCGCTTGAAAACGTTCTAGAATTGTGTGCGGGAGGAGGATTGCCGGACCATATGGATTTGCAGCACGACGACAGCTCGCCGAGGGCGCCGGCCGCGCGGCCGCGCGGATGGCTGCGCGCGGTCATCGTCGGCACTATGGCGATCCTGTTCGTCGGCGCAGCGGTGGGCTTCATCGCCTTTCTCTCGCAGTTGCGCGGCGTCGAAACCAAGCCGGCGCGCAGCGCCGACGGGATCGTGGTGCTGACCGGCGGCTCGTCGCGGGTGTCGGATGCGATGGAATTGCTGGCCGGCGGCTACGGCAAGCGGCTGTTGATCTCGGGCGCGCATCCGACCAATGCCCTGAGCGACATTTCGCGCTTGCTGCCCGACAACCAGTCGCTGCTGTTGCGCTGTTGCGTCGATCTCGACCGTTCCGTCAATACCAGGAGCAACGCCGCCGAGACACGGCGCTGGGTCCGCGAGCGCGGCTTCAAGTCGCTGATTGTGGTGACGTCGAACTACCACATGCCGCGGGCGATCGTAGAGCTGTCGCATGCGATCCCGGACGTCACGCTGATTCCGTTCGCGGTGGTCGGCGACCGATGGCGCGATGAGCCATGGTGGACCAGCGGTGCGACGCTGCGTCTGTTGCTGTCGGAATATGTAAAATATGTCGCCGCCGAGGTGCGCGTGCGGCTGGCCGGCGCGGGCATCGACCTTGCGCCCGAACTTTACGATCAGCCCACACCGGCGCCGCGCCGGCCGGCGACGGCGCAAGCCAACTAGGGCGCGTACTTAATCCGCGAATGGTGCGTCGGGCTCCATGTCGACTTCACACCTCCAAAGCGGACGTCAGTCAGACGGGTGGGCATGTTCGCTTTGTG
>NZ_JAHEAG010000053.1 GCF_018596315.1 Bradyrhizobium sp. SRL28
ACTGGATGGAGGCGAACTTGCCGGCACCTTGCGCACGCACTTAAGTGCGCGGCTGCCGGACTACATGGTGCCGTCGGCGTTCGTGCGGCTAGCGGCGCTGCCGCTGACGGTGAACGGCAAGCTCGACCGCAAGGGCCTGCCGGCGCCTAAGGATGAGGCGTATGCGCGCGCCGCCTATGAGGCGCCGCAAGGCGAGATCGAGACGGCGCTGGCGACGATCTGGGCCGAGCTTCTGGGGGTTGAGCGGGTCGGACGGAACGACCACTTCTTCGCGCTGGGCGGTCACTCGCTCTTGGCGGTGCAGTTGCTCAGTCGAGCGCTCGATCTTGGGCTGAAGCTCAGCGCCGCCGACCTCTTCCAAGCCCCTGTTTTGCAGAAACTTACGTCGAAGATTGAGTTGCAGCAGCCGCACCGCAATGCAGCTGGAGTGCTATCCGTTCGTGTAACGGGATCGCAAGCGCCACTCTTCTTCGTTCCCACAGGTTTGGGGGATTGTTCCTATGTCGTCAGTTTGGTCAAAGAAATGGACATAGACTGTCCTGTCTATGCTCTGCCATGGCCGTCCTTCGATGAACTTTGTTCGCCAACTCTTGAGGCGATAGCCTCGCAACTAATCTCGGCGATCAAAGAGATTCAGCCGCAAGGCCCATATCGCTTCGCCGGATATTCCTCGGGGGCATTCTTGGCCTACGCAATTGCCCAGCGCTTACTAAGCCTCGATGAAACTGTGTCATTCATGGCTTTCATCGATGTTACGTTACCTGCAAATCCATTGAGCATGTCGCCAGCCAAAATAGTACTAGAAATGGTGCTAGAGTCTCTCAAGCCCTTGGATGATGAGCGGTTCGAAGTGTTGGAGCACTTTGCTAGACAATGCTCAGTTGCCCAGTTGCTTGAAAAGGCGCAGCAACTTGGGGCGCTATCTCTAGATCATGATCTCGAAATTGACGCTTTGAGGTGTGCAAGAATTGCCCAATTTCGAAGGGCGCTGCAGTTATACCAAGTTCCATCCCTGCCAGTTGAAATACATCAGTTTTATGCCACAGAGGCCAGTTCACCCATACGCGGTTGGGACCAAGTTTTGAGTGCAGCGGCCATTCATGCTGTGCCAATTCCAGGCAACCACATGACGATGATGAGTGCTCCAGAGAACCGCCGAGTTCTGGCTCGATCCATATCAGCGGCCTTAAACCCCAATTTGGGAGCTTGAATCACAGGCGCTCGGCCACCCGAATATGCGGTGTCGCAGGTGATCGGGTGTAAGCGCTAAGCCGATCTTACAATTACATAGGGTAATCGCGGGGGTGGGGACACCGGCGCGGTTGTGATGCGTTGGATTAAGGTGGTTGCCCCCGATAGGATGAAATACGGGCTCTCGACTCGACGCCGGGCCCAGCATCAAACGGGAGACAACCATGAAGCAGTTTATCGGCCTCGACGCGTCATTGAAAGATACAATCGTCTCGGTACGCAAAGGAGGCAAGCGGATCTGGCGCGGAAAATGCCCATCCGATCCCAAGCTGATAGCCGATGTCATCCGCAAGCGTGCATCGAACGCGGAACGCGTCGTGTTCGAGACGGGCCCCTTGTCAGTCTGGTTTTACCACGCACTGACACAGGAAGGATTGCCAGCGATTTGCATAGATGCGCGGCACGCCAAGGTGGCGCTAGATATGGCGCCAAAAGACCGACGCAAATGACGCGGATGGGCTCTCGCATCTTGCCGAGGTCGGCTTTTACCGCGAGGTGCGGGTGAAGAGCTTTGACAGCATGCTGGTTCGCACGCTGGTCGCAGCGCGCAACCAACTGCTCAGGATGACAACCCAGCTGTCCAAACAGATCCGCGGCCTGATGAAGACGTTCGATCTAGTCGTTCCCAAGGGGGCAGGACGCGTGTTTGAGGGCCATGTGTGCAGCCTGCTGGCGAACAATGCCGGCCTCAAGCAGATTATCAAGCCGTTGCTCGATGCCTGGAGGGGCATGCGCGCCCGCGCCGCTGAATTGAGCAAGCAACTTGTTGCTTCAGCCCGCGCGAGTGAGCAATGCCAGTTGGTTGCGTCGATCCCTGGCATCGGCGCGGTAACGACTTCCTCCTTCGTTGCAGCGATCGAGGATCCGGGAAACTTTAGAAAATCGCGCTCGGTGGGCGCCTGGATCGGTCTGACGACCAGACGCTACCAGTCGGGTGAAGTCGATTATGACGGTCATATCGGCGCGGCGACAATCATCTGCGCGGACTGTTGTATGAAGCAGCGACCGTGAATCGGCGAATCTTTGGCCTGCGCTTCTCGGTTCACTGAGCCTGCGGCGTAGCCGGTGCATCCGCGAGAATTGCGCGGCGTGCCAGTCCGGCGAACAGCATCAAAGTTATGTTCTGTACGGCCGGGCGAATGGGCATCGTGTTGCCGTCTATGTGCCGGAAGAGCTTGTGCCGGAGGTTCAGCGCAGTCTGGACAAAGGGCGGGCTCTGCAGGATCTGCTGCACCAAGCGGCGCCGCGATATATCAAGGCGCTCAAGCGCGCACGCGCCAGAGCTGCGAAGCGCGACGAGGATTGAGCGGTGTCCCGGATAGCGGAGCGGCAGGTCAGTTTTGCTGATTGGGAGTTGGTGCGTCAGGGCCTGTGCCTTGAGCCGTTGCTGCAGGCGATTTTCCGATTTTCTTGACGACCAGAAGGACATAATCGACCAGGTCCGCTGCGATCTGACGCGGGGTTTGAAGAAGGCCGACACGGGTCGCAGCGGCCTGACGCGGCAACAGGTGCTGGCGCTCGCTGGTTCTGATGCGCGTCAAGAACTGGAACTATCGCGAATTACGTGAGCGGATCGCCGACGGATGCACGCTGCGCCAGTTCACGGACTTCTATTGTCTGCCAGTGCCTCGACATGATGCGTTCCACCGCGGCTTCAATCGGCACGCCCGAGACGCTCAAGGCGATCAATGATCTGGTGGTGCGGGCGGCGGTCGAGCTCGGACTGGAAGACGGCCAAAAGCTGCGTGTCGATACCACGGTGGTGCAGACCGACATTCATCATCCGACCGACAACACACTGTTGTGGGATGTCGTTCGCGTGGTCACGCGCCTGATCGGTCGCCTCGCCACAGCGCTGGAGCGCCGGCGTATCAAGGGGTTCCGAGATCGGACGCGATCGGCGCGGCGGCGGATGCAAGAGATCCAACGAATGACCACAAGGCAGCGCCAGGATCAGCAGACCGCGACATATCGCGAACTCATTGGCATTGCCGAGGAAGTCATCGAAAGCGCACGAACGGCGCTCCGGCAAACCCGTAAAGCGCGCGGCAAAGATATGATCACCGATCTGGCCATCGCGGAGACGCGCAAAGAGATAGAGCATTTTTGTGGTCTTGGAGACCGTGTGACAGATCAGTCGCGCCGCCGTGTGCTTAACGGCGAGCAAGTTCCAACGGCCGAGAAGCTCTATTCGATTTTTGAGCCCCACACGGACCTCATCAAGCGCGGCAAGGTGCGGTCGCCGATCGAGTTTGGCCACAAGGTCTTCCTCGCCGAAAGCGCGCGCGGCTTGATCACGCAGTATGACGTGCTAGACGGAAATCCCATCGACGAACAGCATGTGGTTATCTCGCTGGTACGCCACAGGCAGACCTTCGGCGACGTCCCCAAATTGTACGGATCGGATCGCGGCTTCTTCAGCGAGAAGAACGTGATGTCGTGCAAGCAGGAAGGCGTCACGGTGGTGTGCATTTCACAGCGGGGCGGCACCAAGGCGCCCGAACGCGAAGCCTATGAGAAGAGCCGGGAGTTCAAGGACGGCCAGCGCTTTCGCGCCGGCATCGAGGGGCGCATCTCGGTATTGTTCCGCGGTCGCGGCATGAAGCGTTGTCTCGCCGAAGGTCGCGAGCGCTTCGAGCTATGGGTTGCAGCCGCCGTGCTCGCCAACAACCTCATGAAGATCGCAGCCCTGTTGGCGGACCGATCATCGCGCAGACGAAAAGCCGCCTGACAATATCCCTTCAAGTCCCTCGCTTGCGGCGGAAATCTTATCCGCTGCACTTCAGTGCAACCACTGCACCGTCTACGGGACGCCTCATGAAATCGCGACGAAACTCGCGTCAAAACACATGGCGAATGCTAGCATCTACTGCTAATTCGCCCCCGGTTTTATTGAGGAAATGGCGCCCTCAACACAAATGCAGGTGTTTCGCGACAGAAACTAGCTAAGCTAGTGCAACGGAGGACTGGCCGGACGGCTTCATCGGAGACCTCAAAGACGGTCCGCGGGCCGCGCTCACAAATCAGATCCGAACTTTGAGCAGACTGCGTGCTCATCGTCTCATGCGCTGGCTCCGCCGCGATACTTATCCAGTGCGGTATCGAGGCACCTGATCAAGTGCCGTCCAGCGAAGGGCTTGGCCAGGAAGCAAATCGCTCCGGCGCTCAGCGCACGGGCGCGAACGCGATCATCGGGAAAGGCAGTGATGAAAATGAACGGTGCACTGTAACCCTGGGCCCGCATATGTGTCAGCAGGTCCAAGCCGCTCATAATCGACATCTGCACATCCGCAATCACACACGATGTTCCGTTCAGATGGGGCGAGCGCAAGAACTCCTCGGCCGACACAAATGTATGGACGATATAGCCGCGGGATTTCAAAAGATTATTTATCGCAGCACGGACCGACCCGTCGTCATCGACGATGGAAATGAGCGGAGGCGTGGACAAGACGATCCCCTCCTAACGCGGGAAAGGCGCTTGCCGAAGCATAGCCGCCTGGACAAAGGGTAGGCTTGTGGACCAAGGTGGGCTTGCGGGATGAAAATGTAAACTCATACTTGGGCTCATTCGGGGTGGTTGGCACAAATTCCGAGGGTCTCAGCCATTCTGACTAAATCGGCCAGCGACCGTGCGCCCATTTTCTTCATCACCCGTCCGCGATAGATCCTGACGGTCATTTCGGCGAGCTCGAGCTCTGCGGCTACTTGTTTGTTCATCAGACCGGCAGCGACCAGTTTCATCACTGCCTGTTCGCGTGGGCTTAAGGTCTCGAACAAGGACTGCAAGTTCGCAACCGTCTTCTCAACTTCCCGCCTCTTGCGATCCCGTTCGGTCGCGGCGACGACAGCGTCAAGCAGCTCCTGATCGCGAAACGGCTTGGTAAGAAAATCGACCGCTCCACCCTTCATGGCCTTGACGCTCATTGGAATGTCGCCATGGCCAGTTATGAAAATAATCGGAATGTGAAGGTTCAACTTGGCTAGCTCAGTCTGCAGCTCGAGGCCGCTCAATCCAGGAAGCCTGACGTCAAGGACGAGGCAGCTGGCAACCTCCGGAAGGTTGCCTTGCAGCATTTCCCGCGCCGATCCGAACGCAGCAACGTCCAGGTTCACCGATCGAAAAAGATTCGCGAGCGAACGACGCATTGAGACGTCGTCGTCGATCACGAACACGATCGCCCTTCCGCTCGGCTCCTCGGTCTTCACGCCTTGGTGCGGCGAGTCGGAGCGCCCGGTCACGACACGACCTCTTTATGCAAGGGAAGGGCGAATTGAAAAGTCGCGCCCGGCTCTTGCTTCCGGGCGATCGACAGGCTCCCTCCGTGAGCCTCCACGATCGAACGGCAGATCGAAAGCCCCATTCCAAGGCCGCTTGATTTAGTGGTAAAAAAGGGATTGAACACGCGATCCGCGTCGTCCTCGGTGATCCCGACACCGCAATCAGTCACGGCAAGGTGCACGCGTCCCATATCGTCCTGGGATGACCGAATCACCAGTTCGCGCGGCCGGTCCCTGACCGTCTGCATGGCCTCAATCCCGTTCATCACCAGATTTGTGATCACCTGTTGCAGTTGAACCCGGTCACCCAGGATCATGGGGAGGGCCGGCGTCAACTCGGTCCGGAACGACACCTGATGGCTGACCAGCTCGCGTGTCACCAGCGCGATTACCTCCTTGACGATGTCATTGATATTGATCGGCACCATCTCGATCTCGCCTTTCCTCGCAAGCGCGCGGATGCGGCGGATCACCTCGCTCGCCCGAATCCCGTCCTCGATGATCCACTCCACTGAGCAGCGCGCCTCCGAAAGATCAGGAGTCTCGCGACCAAGCCAACCCAGACAAGCCTCGCCATTGGTGATAATGGCGGCGAGCGGCTGGCTTATCTCGTGGGCGATGGAGGTTGTCAGCTCGCCCAGCGTCGTCACGCGCGTCACGTGCGCGAGCTCTGCCTGTGCCTTCCGCAGTTCTCGTTCGGCCTGATCTGCGCGGATGGTTGCGGTGATGTCGGTGCTGACGCCGCGATAGCCGAGGAAATTGCCGGCAGCATCAAAAAATGGCTTGCCGCTGGTCCGGACGTAAATTGGAGATCCCATCTGGGTGACGGTGCGATAGATGAAATCGCGAAATGGAAGACGTGCATCGAGTGTCGCCCGATGCTGCCGCCACTTCTCGGGTTCTGCTTCGACATCGCGCGCAATTTCCCAGCTAAGCAGGCCGACGACCTCTGTGGCCAGAATGCCTGCTGCGCTGGTGTGCTCCGACAAGCGGGTGACCCGGTGGTCCGGTCCGGTCTCCCAGAGCCAGTCGGAGGCCGTTTCGGCGTAGTCGCGAAACCGCTGCTCGCTTTCGCGCAACGCAGCAAGAGCTCTTTCCAGTCGTTCCCTGGCCGCATGTTGCTCGGTGACATCCATATGCGTTCCGATGAGTTCGCTGACGTTGCCATCGCTGCCGACCACGGCGTGCGCAACGGAATGTATGCGCCTAATCGCGCCATCTGGAAGAAGGATTCGGAAATCATATTCGAAGTGCCCTCCCTTGTCTTTGATGGCCTGGCGCGGCACTTCCTGAAGCCGCGGCAAGTCGTCTGGATGGATGCGCGACCGGATGGTCTCTATCGATACAGCCTGTTCCGGATCGAAGCCAAACAGATGATCGACTTCGGCGGAGCGATACACAAATTCGAGACGGTCGACGTCCCAGGACCAACTGCCCGTGTGGCTGAGATGCTGGGCTTCGGCCAGATAGGCCTCGCTACGACGCAACTGCTGTTCCGCCTGCTTTGCAGCCGTAATATCCGTCACTGCGCCGACAAACTCGATATCACCAGAGGCGGTTCTAATGGCTCGTGCCAGCGCGTGGAGGTGCTTCACCGAGCCGTCCGGCATCAGCAGTCGGTATTCGTGCTCGAAATCCTCTTCGTTTTGGAGCGCTCGTTCGATGGTCTCTCGCACGGCAGCCCGATCTTCTGGATGGGTTCGATCAACGACGAGTTGCGGGATCGGTTTCGTCGACGGATCGTATTGGAAAATACGAAAGGTCTCCTTTGACCAGTGGACCTCGCCGGTGGCGACGTTCCAGCCGAAGCTGCCGGTGCGGCTCAATTCCTGCGCCTGGGCCAGATGGGCTTCGCTCCGCCGCAGGGCAGTTTCCGTCCGCTTTCGCTCGGTGATATCTTCGCAAGCGATAAGGACGACGAGCTTGTCTTCTGCCCACTGCATGGCTTTGGCGTTTTCGCGCACCCACAGCACCGAGCCATCCTTCCTGATCTTCTGGATCTCCCAAGTGTGCGATTGGCCGACCGTTTCAATGCACAGCCCGACGCGCTCGCAAACAAACGGACGATCTTCTTCCAGAAATACCTTCAGCACGGAATGCCCGACAAGCTCCGAGGGCGCATAGCCGAGCTGTGTTGCGCCAAACGTGTTGACGTTCAGGACCATTCCGGTGGCATTGACTGTGAATTGCATGACCGGGTTATGCTCGAAGATTTCGCGCCACTGTTTCTCGCGGTCGCGCAACTCAGCCTCGCTGCGCCGGAGCCCGGCTGCGGCCTCAAGCGCAACCTTCCTTTCTCGGCGGACTTTTCCGATCAGGTGCGTTCCAACAATTGAGGCAACAAGAAAGGCCACAACCACAGGAAGATCCTGCGGATCATTCAGATTGAAAGTGGGCGGCGCAAAGAAGTAGGCCAAAGCAGCGACCGGCAAGATGAAAAGCATGGCAGAGGCTATAAGGCTGCCCATCAGAGAAAACACCAATATCATTTCCAAATAGCCGAACGCCGTCGCGGCGAATGGGCGTGAAGGTACAACGAAGTTAGCGTCATCAACGCCAGCGCGAAAAACTGCGTGGCTGAGCGTCCGAACCTGAACTTAGTAAGCTGGTTACTCATGATCCTAAACTATCGAAAGGAGCTGGAGAACTATACGAATGTTTTAACCCGGCCCTGGCGCTGATTTTCAGCAGCTAGCGCTAGCATTATCATGCCTCGGCACAATTCAGCCATTATCTCAATGGCTTACTCGGAAGAGCGACTTCCGTGCTCCCCGGCTTTGATGACGCCGAAAGAAGCTTCGCCAAAAATTGGCCGATTGAGGCGGCCATCAAGACCTTCTTAGAACCCACACGGCAGTGCGCGTAGAACCGGTAGAGCGCAACAAGCGAGGCCGGCACTTCGAAACCGAGTATCAATCACGGGAAGCCTTTGGCGAGATGCCTATGTTGGCCAGTCTCCTAAATCTAGGCCTCGAGCTGGGCGTCGGCCAGGCGCCGTGGACCGCACCGGGCGAGATCTTGGAGGGGGACTGCGCGGCTTTCGTGTCGACCCGCGCGTGGGTCTTGGTGGTGAGGCCTCCTCGGCTTCGGCCCACACAACGATCTCCACTCTTTTTTTGGCCCCGGAGGCGTGCTGATGGATGCTTACAGTCGAACTGCCATCGTGAGCCTTGACGACAGCATTCATCAGACCGAGCCCAGATAGCCGCCTTGCGCCAACGGTTGAACCGATTGTCGTGTACGACCCGTATCGTTCCGGCAGGTGAAGGCCGGTGCCGCAGTCGAGTAGAGTTCATTCAAGATAGCCACACCAACGCGACCACGCATAGTGAGCTGCTTCTGTATTGTTAGATCTTATCGATTGCGCTCCGACCTGTTTGGCCCGGAGCCGACCAGCATTTGGTGTCTTAAGGCGGTTTGGAGTGGCGCTTTGCAGCAGCGGTTATCATCTACGGTGTCGCCCAAGCCGCTCGGTAATATCGTCCCACTCGCCACAAGCCGAGCTGGCATCGAAGATGAAGTTGCCACCGGCAGCTTGGGGTCCAAGGGTTGAGGATGTGATGCGTCAGAGCGCGCCCAAATCAACTACCAACTTCAGCAGTGGATGGAACTGATGCAGACATGGCAATTAGCATTAAATGAACGCCGCGCGGCGGCCAGATCAAGGAACTACGGATGCAATATGTGAAAGCTTTGATGCGGTGCCATGTCGGGAGTGCGCGTCAATGCCAGGGATGGAGTGAAGCGTGATCAAAGCAAGCGCGACGACAAAGTCGCTGGCTGGAAAGCCCACGCCTTCCGCTCCAGATGATGATCCCTATCTGTGGTTGGAACTGATCGAAGGCGCGCAGGCGCTGAAATTTGTCGAGTGGCAGAATGGCAAGACGCTGCAGGTGTTTGGCGGCGCGGCATTGGAGCGGGATCGCGATGCGCTGACCTCGATTTATGACCGACCTGACAATATCCCCTATGTCAGCCGGCGCGGCGGCTACCTCTACAATCTCTGGAAGGACGCCAACAATCCACGCGGCGTCTGGCGACGAACCTCTCTGGAAGAATTTCGCATGCCGAAGCCGTCATGGGAAGTTCTGCTCGACATCGATCAGCTCGCTATCAGCGAAGGCCAAGACTGGCTTCTGAAAGCGACGGCCTCACTGGCCGGCGATCATAGACGGATGATTTTGAGCCTATCGCGCGGCGGCAGCGATGCCGTCACCTTGCGTGAGTTCGATACCGGCGCGAAGACATTTGTCAGCGATGGCTTCGTCCTGCAGGAAGCCAAGGGCGGGGTTGAGTGGCTCGATCGCGATACGCTGGTGCTGTCGAGCTCTCATGGGCAGGGCATGGCGACGACCTCCGGCTATGCGCGTACGGTGAGGCTCTGGCGTCGCGGTACGCAGGCGGATCAAGCGCCGGTGATCTTTGAGATCGCAGCCGATCATGTCGGAGCCGGCTGCGATGTCGACCACACCGTTGCGCCGCCGCGGATGTGGTTCGTCGATGGGGTGGACGCCTTCAATTTTGCCCGCTGGCTCGGTGACGAATCCGGTGCCACGACTAGAATCAATTTGCCAAGCAACGTCTGGATGCTCCCCCATCGCGATTGGCTTGCCATCAAGCCGCGCGAACCCTGGTCTGTGGCGGAGCGGACCTATGCCGCGGATACGGTGCTCGTCACCTCGTTGGCGGCGTTCCTTGGAGGCAACCCTCAGTTCGAGGTTCTTTTCGAACCGGGCCCGCGCCGCGCGCTGCAGGGATTCTCTTGGAGTGCAGGCAAGCTTGTGCTCTCCGTTCTCAACGAGCTGCGGCCGTCCTTCGAGATCTGCACGCCATCCGATAAAGGGTGGACCCGCGCGCAACTGCGCGGGCTTCCCGACATCGGGGTCGTCGACCTCTGGCGCCTTGATTGGGATCCATCCGAAAGCAATGGCGACCTGCTCGCCGTGAGCCAGGATCCGCTCACGCCAGCTTCGCTTATGCTGATCGAGAATAACGTCGGCAATCCGACCGTGCTCAAGCAGGCGCCGAAGACCTTTACCGCGGATGGGCTGGTGGTCACCCAACACGAGGCCATTTCGGTTGATGGCGAGCGCATCCCCTATGTACAGACCGGTCCGGCCGACGAGACGGGCGATGCGCCCGTCCATATGAGCGGCTACGGCGGCTTTGGGATCTCGGTGAGGCCGTACTATAATTCAGCGCTTGGCAAGCTTTGGCTCGAGCGCGGCGGCACCACGGTGCAGGCGAATTTACGCGGCGGCGGCGAGTTCGGTACGCGCTGGCACGATGCCGGCCGACTCGGCGGTAAGAAATTGTCGCACGACGACTTCGCTGCCGTTGCCGCCGATCTCGTGCGTCGCGGCGTGACGGAGCCGAAGCGGATCGCGGCCCAGGGCGGTTCGAACGGCGGCATCCTCATCACCAATATGCTGACGCGCTATCCGGAACGCTTCGGCGCGCTGTTCTGCACGATCCCGCTGATCGACATGCGCCGCTACACCAAGCTTCTGGCAGGAGCAAGCTGGATTGCAGAATATGGGGACCCTGACAAGCTCGATGACTGGGAGTGGCTCAAGACCTATTCCGCGTATCATGCCGCCAAGCGCGGCCAAAAATACCCGCCGATCCTGATCGCCACTACGCGGCGTGACGATCGTGTTCATCCCGGACACGCGCGCAAGATGGCCGCGAAGCTCCAGGCGATGGGCTACGAGGCCTATTTCTACGAGCCGGCGGCGGGCGGCCATGGTTACGGCCGGGACAACAGGGAGCGCGCCGGCTTCGAGGTGCTGGGCTTTCGGTTCCTGAAGAGCAAGATCGGCTGGCTTGACGGCGAGGCTTAGGCGGGCCCTTTCTGAGGCCTACGCCGTCCAGCGGCATCGGGGGCAGCCTTTCCATTTCTAGCGCTTCAACGTTCGCGTGGAGAATACGATGGCGCAGCCGCCAATTTCGAGGCCGCAACCTCAACAACGATCATGGCGAGCTGGCTTGCCTGAGCTAGGCGCCCGTTCGCCCCACACGAAGGAGAAACGAGATGAATCAGCGGGATGTGGCCGAAGTCAATCTTCACGACCTACAGGTCTCGGATCCGCTGATTGGGAAATGCCAGCACTTGGTGACGGAAGTGGCGATTCCCTATCAATGGGATGCGCTGAACGACCGCAATCCCGCAGCGACACCGAGCCACGCGGTAGAAAACTTCCGTATTGCCGCCGGACGTGCGAAGGGGGAGTTCTACGGCACGGTTTTTCAGGACAGTGATGTCGCAAAATGGCTAGAGGCGGTTGCTTGGTCGCTGTGCCAGACACCCAATCCGGACCTGGAGAAAGCCGCCGATGAGCTGATTGAAGTGATTGCGGCCGCCCAATGCGGCGACGGCTATCTCAACACCTATTTCATGCTAAAGGCGCCTCAGGACCGCTGGAGCAACCTAGCCGAATGCCATGAGCTTTACTGTGCCGGCCACTTGATTGAAGCGGGTATCGCTTTCTTTCTGGCTACTGGCAAACGACGCCTGCTGGAGGTCGTTTGCAAGCTTGCTGACCACCTCGGCACAGTTTTCGGCCCGGAGCGCGATCAGTTACACGGCTATGATGGCCATCCAGAGATTGAACTTGCATTGACGCGCCTCTACGAAGTGACGCAGGAGCAGCGATATCTGACGCTAGCCAATTATTTCGTGGAGCAACGCGGCACAGAGCCGCACTTCTATGACATAGAACACGAGAAACGCCGGCAATCCTGCCACGTCAAATCATCTGGCGTGCCCTTGACGGTGAAAAATAAAGCCTATAGCCAGGCGCACCTGCCAATTTCGGAACAGCGGACCGCAACCGGTCATGCGGTTCGGTTTGTATACCTCATGACTGCGGTCGCTCATCTCGCGCGTCTGCGTCAGAACGAGCAGCAACGCCAGGCTTGCCTGCGGCTATGGCAAAACATGGTGCAGCGCCAGATCTATATCACCGGCGGTATCGGCTCGCAAAGCTGCGGCGAAGCGTTCAGCAGTGATTACGATCTGCCGAACGATACTGCGTACGCGGAAAGTTGCGCGTCGATTGGCCTGATGATGTTCGCGCGCCGTATGCTGGAGATGGAATTGGACAGTCGCTATGCCGACGTGATGGAGCGCGCGTTCTACAATACGGTCCTGGGCAGTATCGCTTTCGATGGGCGTCACTATTTCTATGTTAATCCGCTCGAAGTTCATCCCAAAACGCTGCGGTCCAATGGCATCTACAGTCATGTCAGGCCGGTACGGCAACGCTGGTTTGGCTGCGCCTGCTGTCCGCCGAACATCGCACGCATTTTCACATCAATTGGTCATTACATCTATACGCCATGCTCCGACGCGCTCTATATCAATCTCTATATTGGCAATAGCGTGGCGGTATCGGTCGGCGGGCATACGCTGCGGTTGCTCATGAGCGGCAACTATCCTTGGAGGGACGAGGTGGAAATCGCTGTGGAATCTGCACAGCCAATCGCCCACACGCTCGCCCTTCGCCTGCCGGAATGGTGCAGCGCGCCGGAGACGACCCTGAACGGCGAACCTGTCAATTGCGAGTCGCGCAAGGGCTATTTGCAAATTCACCGCACGTGGCGGCAGGGAGATCGGCTCAAACTATCGCTGCCGATGGAAGTACGCCGCGTATACGGTCATCCGCAACTTCGCAATTTGGCGGGCAAGGTGGCTATCCAGCGTGGCCCTTTGATTTATTGTCTGGAAGAAGCCGACAACGGGACCGAGTTACACAACGTTTGGCTTCCTGCAGAAAGCCGGTTTTCGCTTATCAAAGGCACTGGTCTCTTTAGCGACAAGATTTTGCTGCAGGCTGATGGGGCTCGGTTGCAACACACGCATTCTGAAGAAAGGGCGCTTTATCAGTACGACAAAGTGCCCGGACAGCTACAACCGCAGCCGCTGACATTCATTCCGTGGTTCAGCTGGGCTAACCGCGGCGAAGGCGAAATGCGGATTTGGATTAATGAGCGTTGACGCGAACGCCTGAGTGGCGCGTCAAGGTGCGATCAAGTTTGGCCGTGATGATGCCGTATCATCTCGGGCCCATCGGAGCTGACCCTTGCTTTCTTGACGGGAGGACCATCTTCCAGTGCGTCAGCCGTGTTCGGAATAATTACGCTGGCTGTCCGATAGTCAGCTAGATTGCCGCCCAGAAACAAGACCTCGGTCTCCTCGGTCGGTATTCCCCTCACCCAAACTCGCAATTCCTCATCTCCAGGAGCATGCCCGCGCTATAAAATACCGTTGATCTTTTTGGTCGGCCAAGCGGTGACACTCGGCATCGTGTAGGTGTGTAACTTCTTAGCGTTCTCTGCAATTGCCTTCGCGCCATGATCGGTCTCGTCCTTTGAAAGGAGCAGTCGTGAGGGGTCCTCGCACAATGACACAAAAGTACTCTCTGTAACGCCTTTGGGTGTGCAATGCAGCGAGGCGCGCCATATCAATTTCGTCCTCCCTTTCGTCGTCCGAGCAGATACTCGGCTCGCGCGTACGGAGACACTGATACTGTTGTACCCACGGGTTTCGTGCTCGTACACGAAGGACATCACGGCGGAGAGCGCGAGCGAATGCGACCGCAGCCGCTCGAACATGCTGTTTCATTTCGCCTCATAGCAAACGGCGGGGCGGACCGGACGCTACCGAGCACGTGCCAAGTCCGCCCCGAGCCCGCCCCTAACATCACCAGTCCCACATGTGATCAGATCAGTCGTCGTGCTTGAACGAAGCAAGCGGCGTGCCGATTCGAAAATTGGAGGTTCTGCAGTCGCTTCGTACTGGGTGTACGTAGCGTCAAGTTGTGGACATTGGTGTCTCAAAGCTGATAACGGCGCCGTTAGTGTCCGATTCTTCGCAAAGTTTTTGAAGAACGGTGAATGCACCGGGCGTCAGAAATGACCGGAGCCGGCTCGGCACAGCAGGGCCAGTTCACCGATACGCGACCGTAAACATATTGGCTCACGCTGATTCTTCTAGTCAGCTTCTCGAAAGCCAACGCTCCTACATGAGAAGGTGGAGCTCTAGACGGCGACTGCCGTCAGACCGCAAGGCCAATGGACGTAGGAAGACCGGATGCTCGGAGTCACCGGTAATCGGGGAGCGATGGCAGTTTTGGCGGTGGTAATGAGGTCGTTGTTGCGCGGTTCGTTGTGTCCATCGCCCTCAATCTGCCGCCTCGCCCCCTTGCGCCAGATCTGCGGCTATCTGCGCAGATTTCTGCCAATCAGCTAAGTTTTCAAATGGAGAGCAGGATGGATGGTTCGCACTTCAATTCTTCGCGCTTGAACCCGTTCGCCCTAGAATTGCCCAGCAGAACGCCGACACACGGGCGGGCAACAAGAGGGCGATGCGAGCCTGCAAGCCAGCTTTGAAGAGCACGTGAGCGGACTGCGAGACGGTTCGGGCTCGGGCAGGCCCAGGCGCGGCTACAGCCAGGCGTTTGGGGAGGACGTGGCGCTTATTCGCGAAGCCAAGCGAGCAGCCCGCGACAAAGGCGTACCCGAGCGTTGCGTCACGAACGCGCGAACTGATGTACAAGATCTAAGCATCTGGCTTCGCTAGAACAATAGGGCTCCAATAGCGGGCCGGCTTGACCACGATTCCCTTGTGGCCGATATGCGGGACTATATCACCAATGGTGGTGGTCCCCGGAGTGTCGTGTCGTCGGTGAACAAGTTCCTGCCCGGGACACTCCCGACGCTATACGACCTACTCGGTCGAGCCCCTCGCGCCCTAGATCCCTATCCCCTAGATGCCCGCCTGATCAACGAGGCGTTGTTGCACGCCGCGCGCGACGTTGGAGCCTCGACTGGTGAGCAGAGGAGGTCTATTCGCTCAGTGACTGGCTGAAAGAGAATAGGGGGAGCCTCGTTGGCCGGCTCAACAGCAGTCAGCGGCAGCAGGACGCGTTTCAGGAAGACGTTATGGTGTTCAGGGGATCGGGTCGAAATCGAACACTAATGGACGCGGATTTGGCGATCCTTCGGAACTACAAACGGTCGAGGCGGGACCAGGCGCTGGGGTTGCAAGGCCGCGAGCAATCGGGTTTGCCCGCAATGGAGGGCGATCAGGACCCTTCTGTCGGGGCTCCGTTGTCAGACATCTATGGCGGTCTTGAGCCACTGGTTCACCTGAATGCGCCCACACCGTACGATTTGCGCGACGATGCTCACCCTGCGCCCGCGCTGGACTTCGCCGAACCGTCTGTCAGGGCTCCGTCGCCAGACATCCACGGCGGTCTTGAGTCACTGGTTGATTTGAATGCGCGCACAGCGCACGAGTTGCGTGACGATGCCGACTCTGCCCCGCCCTGGACGCCGCCAAACCGGCCGTAAGTCGTCCGGAATCGTCCCACCCGGTAAGCGGTTCAGAGGCATATCACGCAGCGACCTGATTTCTGTTTCGCCGTTCCTGCAGGACTTTCCCACGGCACCTACCAGCTGCCGGACGCGGGCAGGGGAGGGCAATTGGTCGGCGTAAAGGCCAGCCGCGAGCTAGCCGACATTTTGGTTCGACATGGATGGCAATCGCACTGAGAGGCTTCGAGATTTGCAAGAGCGGGTTAATCGGCGCGAATGCGAGAGTGACTGCGTCGCTGATCAATGAACGCGGCAGAAGCGACGCTGATAGTGCGATCTTCTATCGCCAGCGCTCGCCTTCGCATATTATTGATGACGAGCTTTGGAATCGCTGCCGGCAGGAAAATGATCTGGACTTTAAGGCCGCGAACCCAAAACGAAAGCGATCCTGACGACCCCAGGAAATCACACCATCGCTGTTGCGGGACCGATTACCGGGGCGAATCCGCCTTCGGCCGCCAGTGAAGCAGTTCAAGTGCGCGGGCGATACGCAAGATATCGCGCGCAGGTCACCACCCTTCACATCCGTAGCAGCTACGACAGGATTCCTGCATTGTCCGCACCGCGACACGCGCCAAGATAGTTGGATCCGATTCCCCCCCTGCGGCCAGAGTTAAGACCTTCTCGGCAAGGCATGCCTTCAACGAAGACGTCCGCCTCGCTTCGGGCACCATCCGGACAGCATGCTCCAAAACACCTCTCAACTCAGCACATACTTTATTTTGCGCGGATTTTGCAGGCGTCATGATGCTACTCCACAAAATAGAACCTGTTCATGCGGGCTCCGGCCTACCCAGCCAGTGTTTCCAAAAAAAACATAGAACTCGGCACCCGATGGCCCCTTCCGTCGAGTGAGTGTGGCAGTCGGGTTTGGGACGGTCACACCGACGAATACAGGAGATATGATGAGGTCATGTGACTGTTCGACGAAGGAATCACTGCGGCTCGCTGGGATGTAGTGCCACTCGATCTGCCGGTGCTGCGACCAGCCGTTGCCATGCTGGTGAGCTCGGTGCCGCGGGGGACGATCATCGCTGGACAAACGTGGAATGCAATCACAGCGTTGAGCTCGCGCGCGACCCGCAAGACTGGCGACGAACGTATCAACGATAAGCAAGACGTTCGCGCGTGAAGTCATCGACGATGGCCAGGATGCGGAAGCCAGAATAGATCTCAACTTCTAATTGGTCGAGAGCGTCCAGGCCCTCATCGCGCTCTTGGGGAGCTCAGTTCATTTAGCGGAAGACCGAAGCGCTCTGGCACCCCGGGGGCGGCGCGTAGCCGGCCAAGGAATGGCTTCAATGCTCTTTCGATGGCGTCCCGATCAGCCAACAGCTTTACCTTCGTCCACCACCAGATCGTCTCGTCCATGTCGACATCCAGTCCAGAGAAGAATTCGATGCGCTGGCTGCCTCCGCGTCGCTCAACGCGCGAAGTTTTCGCCACAGTCAGTTCCCTTGCCGCTCACCACAGTGCCAGCCCAAAATCCACTCGGTATCGCACTCGCACTACGGTTCATCCGAAGATGTTTTGAACGATGCCTCCTTTTTTCAGACGAGAAGCGCGTAATCCTATCGTCATGGCCTTTGGATATGTATGGTCAATTCTCCCCGGCGCTTCGCGAGGTAACGCTTATCCTGCATCGACTGTATCTGGACGACATGCTGGCGGCGCTGAAGCAGCTGGACGAGATGAACGGCCCGCCGCCACGCGGGAGATTGGCCACGCGGCGGCCTCGTTTCAGCAGGCCTGACTGCACTGCTGCTGACGAGCCGCAGCGTTCTATCGACAGACACGCTGCGATGAGGTGGCATCGATCGATGCAAGCCTCGCGCACACCGAATCATTCGCGATCGAGCCGCGAGGCAAATGTACTGCCCCTTGCTGAAGAATGGCACGATTGGTCAGTAGTTCCAAACTAAGTAGGCATCCGGGATGACTTCGATTGATGATAGCTTAAGTGAGATCAAATCCGTGCGGAACGACATTTGGCGTTGTCGTAGATTGCTTCAAACCGAGCTGCCTGATGCGGAGCGAAAAGTCGTTGAGAAGCGCCTGCTTGAACAGCGTTCCGCCTTTGAACGGCTCTTAGCAACCACATTTCCTTTGACGTTGAGGCTCTGTGGTCAATTCGGAGCCTGTGCCGCCCGGCCGCGGCTGTCGATGCCAGTCCATTGCGCCAACCGGCCGCGCGGATCGATCTCCAAGAGCTTGACACCGGAACGAACATCGCTGCCGTGACGGGAGATGCCGCGCAGCACACCGTCCCGCGAGGCCACCACCGGCACGCCGGAGATGGCCGATTACGAGATCCTTGTAGATCCGCGTGCCGATTTCGACTGGCGCCCGCCAACGGCCGGCGAAGTTTGAGTAGACAAAGCGTTTCCGCGCCTAGATCACCAGCCGGTTCGCAATGGCGTCGGCAGCATCGGTCCATCCGTCTCCGTCGACGATGCCGATCCTGCCCGGTCGGGTTTCGTATGCGACATGGAGACGAGGACCTGTCCCCGCCTACTGCAGTCGGCGCGAACCGCTTTAAGCATCTGCATGGCATCATGGACGCGCTCACCGACGACATCTTCCATCTGCGCGGTGTCGGCAAACAGCGCGTCATGAAAGGCCATCTTGCGCCGGATCACAGGCGGGCGTGCAGCACGCGCTTTCTGTCCGAAAGCAAACCCTCGGCTTGTCTCAAATCCGCCAATCTGTTGCGAACGCGACGTTGCGCAAAAGTCCGAGGGCTATCGCGTCGCTTACGCTGGCCTAAAACCTTGCAGGAAATAAGCATATAAGGGCCAATGTTTTTTGCGATCGCCGCACATCCGCACTCGGCGCTTTCAAAGATGCGCGCATCGTTCACTTCGCAATGGTGCAACGGTTGCGGGCAGATCGGGTGCTGGACGATCGATCGATTCCGACGGCCGCCCTCTAGCAATCATAGCCAATCTGGTCGGCCAACCGTGAAGCTGCATTGCCTGCTCGCGCGCGACTGCGGGCAATTGTTGGCGCCGCGCTCGGGGCTACAGAAGAGGCTGTCAGAGCTGAAGCCCACCCGCGACGGCAAGAAGGTCCATTTCAAGCGTCATCAGCACCGTCACTGCGGCCTGATCGAGAAGATCGCGGTCGTTGCCAAGTCCAACACGATCGTACTGTTGCGGGGCGTTCCGCGACCGGCAAGGAACTGGTCGCCACGCGTGCACGAGCTGTCGCCCCCGCTGCCTGAGACGGTGCTGGATCGGAATTGTCCGCCCAAGAGAAGAGGTCTTCATCGGAGCGCTGAACTCGCTCAAGGAATATCGAATGGCTGACATGGCAACGCCGTTTCTCGACGAGATCGGTGAGATCTCGCCACTCTTCCAGAAGCTGCTCTGTCTCCTGCAGGAGGCAGGGATTCCAGCGCGTCGGCGACAAGAGACTATCAAGGTCGCCGTACTGTCACTGATGCCATTAACCGCAATCTCCAAAGGCGGTGGCGCGAACCAAGTTCCGCGCAGACCTCTACCATGGCATCAGCGTCGGGGAGCGGAGCGAAAATTACCGACCGCGACACCGTTATCGCGGGCACGGAGAAGTCGGGCTGGGCGCGGGCGGAAGGCGATTCGCCTCCTCGGGTTAACCCCATGCCAGACCAGCTACGCGCTCAAGAAGTACGGCATTCATATCAGGCGCCTGTGAGCCGAGTGTCGTGGTCGCGACACGCTGCTGGCCCAGGACACGCGCGAGACAGGAAAATAGCCGAGATAAATCAAAGCTCGGCGTTTGGCACGAGCCTTGAAAGAAAGAAGCCGTCCCGCGTCGCCTGCCCAAGGAATCGGAGTTTATGGCTTACAAGATAATCGCCTCCCAGTGCACCGTCTGCGGCGCGTGTGAGTTCGAATGCCCC
Organism: Bradyrhizobium sp. SRL28; assembly: GCF_018596315.1. GTDB lineage: Bacteria > Pseudomonadota > Alphaproteobacteria > Rhizobiales > Xanthobacteraceae > Bradyrhizobium. The sequence goes on from NZ_JAHEAG010000053.1 coordinate 19,796, forward strand.
AACGCAGCAATCGACCTCAAGAACGACATCTATGTAATCGATCCGAAGAAGTGCACCCAATGCGAGGGTCATTTTGACGCGCCGCAATGCGCTGTTGTCTGCCCGGTGCCCGACACATGCGTGCAGGCATAGAAGAGCGGCCGATGAGTGGGGCCGTGACGCGCAGCAAGATTGAGACTCTCTCGGCGGCGGTAACTTCTATGATCGGTCGCCCGATTGGCCTGATCGCCGGCCTCGAACTGCGTGCGGCTTGCGCAATCGCCTATGCATCGAAGCAGGCACGGTGCAGCCCTCGTCGGAAATGGGCGGAGTTGTCCTTGCGGAGCGGGCAATGGTAGCCGTACGGGAGACGGTCGACCGGGTGCGCCGCATCGACGTCGACCAGTATCGATATGGATTCGAGACGGTCATTGAATCGGAAAAGGCCCCAAGGGTCTGTCGGAAGACACCGTCCGCTTCATTTCCGCGAAGAAGAACGAGCCGGCCTGGATGCTGGAATGGCGGTTGGAGGCCTATCGCCGCTGGCTGACCATGACCGAGCCGACCTGGGCGCGCGTCAACTACCCCAAGATCGACTACCAGGACATTCACTACTACGCGGCGCCGAAGCCGAAGAAGACGCTGTCCTCGATCGACGAATCGATCCTGAAATCCTCAAGACCTACGAGAAGCTCGGCATCCCCCTGCGTGAAGTCGCCATTCTCGAAGGTGTCGAGCCCCCCGCCCGGCGGCGAGCCGGCGGCCAATCGCAAGATCGCGGTCGACGCGGTGTTCGACTCGGTTTCGGTCGCGACCACGTTCCAGAAGGAGCTGAAGGCCGCCGGCGTGATCTTCATGCCGATCTCGGAGGCGATTCGCGAGCACCCCGATCTGGTGAAGCAGTATCTCGGATCGGTCGTGCCGACCTCGGACAACTACTTCGCGACGCTGAACTCGGCGGCGTTCTCCGACGGCTCGTTCGTCTACGTGCCGCCGGGCGTGCACTGCCCGATGGAGCTGTCGACCTACTTCCGCATCAACGAGCGCAATACCGGCCAGTTCGAGCGCACGCTGATCATCGCCGACAAGGGCTCCTACGTCAGCTATCTCGAAGGCTGCACCGCACCGCAGCGCGATGAGAACCAGTTGCATGCCGCCGTGGTCGAACTCGTCGCGCTCGACGACGCCGAGATCAAATATTCGACGGTGCAGAACTGGTACCCGGCAATTCCGAAGGAAATGGCGGCATCTACCATTTCGTCACCAAGCGGGGCGACTGCCGCGGCAATAATTCAAAGATCTCCTGGACCCAGGTAGAAACCGGTTCGGCGATCACTTGGAAATATCCGAGCTGCATCCTGCGCGGCGACAATTCACGCGGCGAATTCTACTCGATCGCGATCTCGAACGGTCACCAGCAGGTCGATTCTGGCACCAAGATGATCCATCTCGGCAAGAACACGACCAGCCGGATCATCTCCAAGGGCATCGCCGCCGGCGTCTCGCAGAATACCTATCGCGGCCTCGTCACCGCGCATCGGAAGGCGACCGGCGCGCGCAACTTCACCGCCTGCGACTCGCTCCTGATCGGCGACAAATGCGGCGCGCACACCGCGCCTTACGTCGAGGCGAAGAACTTGTCCGCGACCTTCGAGCATGAAGCGACGACGTCAAAGATCTCCGAGGACGTGCTGTTCTATTGCACCCAGCGCGGCCTCAGCCAGGAGGAAGCCGTCGGCCTCGTGGTCAACGGCTTTGTGAAGGACGTGCTGCAGCAACTGACCATGGAGTTCGCGGTTGAGGCGCAGAAGCTGATCTCGATCTCGCTCGAAGGATCGGTTGGATAGTGACCTCATCTTGAGGAGGCCCCGCAGCGGCCGTCTCGAAGGATGAGAGGAAAGATTGTGGCCACGTCCTTCGAGACGCGCCTGCCGGCGCTCTTCAGGACGAGGGGTGAAAACGGAAAAATAATATGTCATTGCTTGAAGTGAAAGATCTGAAAGTCCGTGTCGAGGATCGCGAAATTCTCCACGGGCTGACGCTCACCGTGAATCCGGGCGAAGTGCACGCAATCATGGGACCGAACGGTTCCGGCAAATCGACGCTGTCGCACGTCATCGCGGGCAAGCCGGGCTATGAAGTCACCGATGGCCAGATCCTGTTCCGGGGCGAAGACCTCCTGGAGATGGAGCCGGACGAGCGCGCCGCCAAGGGCGTGTTCCTGGCGTTCCAGTATCCGGTCGAAATCCCTGGCGTCGCCACCATGAACTTCCTGCGCACCGCGCTGAACGCTCAGCGCAAGGCGCGTGGCGAGAGCGAGTTCTCGACGCCCGACTTTCTCAAGAAGGTGCGCGAAGTCGCAAAGTCGCTCAACATCCCGCAGGACATGCTCAAGCGCGGCGTCAATGCCGGCTTTTCCGGCGGCGAGAAGAAGCGCAACGAGATCTTGCAGATGGCGCTGTTCGAGCCTGCCGTCTGCATCCTCGATGAAATGGATTCCGGCCTCGATATCGACGCGCTCAGGATAGCGGCCGATGGCGTCAATGCGCTGCGCTCGCCGCATCGGGCGATGATCGTCATCACCCACTATCAGCGACTCCTGGACTACATCGTGCCTGACGTTGGGCACGTGATGTCGAAAGGGCGCGTCGTGAAGAGCGGCGACCAGCAGCTCGCGCTGGAACTCGAGGCCGCCGGGTACGCCCAGTTCGAGGACGTGGCCTAAGCGCGTAAGGAGCTTTCGATGAACCTGGTTCTGGCAAAGCCCATACCGGACGTGCGGTCGGCAATGTGTTTGCCAATGCCCACAGCCGGCTGCCCGGCGCGGGCGCTGTCGCGGAGGCGCGCGCCAAGGCGTTCGAGGCCTATGAGCGCGCAGGCCTGCCGCATCGGCATATCGAGGAATGGAAGTACACGGACCTGCGTGCGCTGGTGCGCGAGGTGGCGCCGCTTGCGGCCGCGCCCGATGCCGCCGCGCTGGCGCGGGCGAAAGCCGCGGTCGCGCAGACGGCGATCGAAGGCGCGACGAAGCTGGTGCTGGTCGATGGGGTGTTCGCGCGCGATCTCTCCGACGTCGCCGAGCTGGGCCACGGCGTCGAGGTGCGCACGCTGCGTGAAGTTCTGGAGAATCCGGCCAACGAGGAGCGAGGCGACCTGCTGCTGACCGCGACGACGGATGCGGTGACCTCGCTCAATGCCGCGATGGTGACCGACGGCGTGATCATCACGGTCGCCGACGGCGCCGTGCTGTCCCGGCCGATCCAAATCGTCCATGTCGTAGCCACATCGTCGGCATCGTTTCCGAAGGCGGGCCGCCGTTCACCGTGACGCTGCTTGATGCGCTGATCGAGCCGTCCACCTCAAGCGCCCCGCATGTGTGGTCTCAGGGCAACAATGGCGCGAGAGGGACAAAGATCTGGGATAGATGCTGCAACGCTGTGCAGCAGGGGGCTCGCCTTCAAATTTGATCTGAGCACGGGAGCGCCCCAAACGGGCGCGGTGGCCTGCCGATCCTCAATCGCCATTTGCCTGTCGGGCTAAACCAAGAGCTGGCGGGACTACACGTCCCCGTAGGCCGCCTCGACATTCTTCCCGCGGCCATCGCCTGCGATCATGAACAGCGCGCCGATGATCGCGAGGTTCTTCAAGGCATCGACCAGCACCTGGGCGTTGCCGGGCGCCGGCTGATTCCAGAAGTCGTAGAAATAGTAAGTCGAGATCCCGACATAGAAGACTAAAAGAAACACAAGCGCGCACCAAAGTTCAACGCGATCATCAGCCCCGCGATGAATGCGAACGCGCAGACCACAATGCGAGCGCCTTGGGGATTGAAAAATTTGATCGCGATGAATCGGCGGTCTGCTGTATGCCCAACAGCTTCGTCGCCCCCGTGTAGATGAACAGGACGGCGAACAGAACTCGCCCGGAGGTAACGAACGCTGGCATCGTCGACCTCACTGCAGTGCGGATGCGCGAAGAGCGGACCGAGCAGCGGAACGATTGTGGTCGTTCCGCTCTCCGCGATCAAATCGAATCCGTCTGCGCGCGGAAGGCGACGCCTTCAATTAGCCGAACAAGGTTGGTTGCGCGCGCCGGCGCGCTCCTGGGCCTCGACCGCGGCGACCGCCGTCATGTTGAGGACGCCGCGCGCGGTCACCCCGGGCGTGAGGATATGCGCCGGCCGCGCCGGACCGATCAGGATCGGCCCCACGGGAAGCGCATCCGCCAGGACCTTGATCGTCTGATAGGCGATGTTGGCCGCATCCAGCGTCGGCATGATCAGGATGTTGGCCTCGCCTTCCAACCTCGATTGCGGCAGCACCATCCGTCGTGCAGCGGCCGACAGCGCGGTGTCGCCCTGCATCTCGCCGTCGGCCTCAAGCTCCGGGTGCTTCTCTTTCAGAAGCTGGGTGGCGCGGCGCATCTTGCGCGAGGAATCGGTGTCATGGCTGCCGAAGTCGGAATGCGACACGAACGCGACCTTCGGCTTGAAGTTGAAGCGCTGGACGTGGAGCGCCGCCAGCGACGCCATTTCCGCCAGTTCCTCCGCGCTTGGGCTGGGCCGCACCTGCGTATCGGCGATGAAATAGGAGCCCTTGCTGGTGATCATCAGCGCCAGCGCCGCATAATCGCTGACCCCCGGCAAGAAGCCGATGATCTCGCGCACATGGCGCAGATGGCTCATGTACCGCCCCTCGACGCCGCACAGCATGGCGTCGGCTTCCCCGCGCACCACCGCGAGCGCCGCGATCACCGTGTTGTAGGTGCGCACCACCGTGCGCGCCACATCCGGCGTGACGCCGCTGCGCCCCGCAACGTCGATATAGGACTGCACGTAGGAGCGATAGCGCGGATCGTCCTCGGGATTGACAAGGTCAAAATCCCTGCCCGCCTTGATCGACAGGCCAAACCGCTTGATGCGGGTTTCCACCACCGACGGCCGCCCCACCAGGATCGGTCGCGCCAGCTTCTCCTCGAGCACCACTTGCGTGGCGCGCAGCACGCGCTCGTCCTCGCCCTCGGCGTAGATGACGCGCACCGGCTGCGTCTTGGCCTTGGCGAACATCGGCTTCATGACGAGGCCGGAGCGGAACGCAAACCGCTCGAGCAGCGCGCGATATTCGTCGAAATTCTTGATCGGCCGCGTCGCGACGCCGGAGTCCATCGCAGCCTTCGCCACCGCCGGCGCGATGCGCAGGATCAGGCGCGGGTCGAACGGGCTCGGGATCAGCGATCCCGACCCAAAGCCCTGCGTCTCGCCGGTGTCGAAACCGGGCGGCACCGCGTCCGACGGCGGATCGCGCGCAAGCTGCGCGATTGCATCGACCGCCGCATACTTCATCTCCTCGTTGATCGCGGTGGCGCCGACGTCGAGCGCGCCGCGGAAGATAAACGGAAAGCACAGGACGTTATTGACCTGGTTCGGGAAGTCCGAACGTCCCGTGCAGATCATCGCGTCGGGACGGGCTTTGCGGGCCTCGTCCGGCATGATCTCCGGCACAGGGTTGGCGAGCGCCATCACCAGCGGCTTGTCGGCCATCTGCTTGACCATTTCCGGTTTCAGCACGTTCGGCGCTGACAACCCCAAGAAGACATCCGCACCGGGGATGACATCCGCGAGCACCCGCGCATCAGTGTTCTGCGCATAGACAGCCTTCCAGGGGTCCATCGAGGTGTTGCGGCCTTCATGGACGACGCCATCGATGTCGCAGACCGAGATGTTCTTGCGCTGCGCCCCCATCGACACCAGCAGGTTGAGACAGGCGATCGCGGCCGCGCCGGCGCCGGAGCAGACGATCTTCACTTCGGGCAGCTTCTTGCCGTTGAGAAGCAGCGCGTTGACGATCGCAGCGCCCACGATGATCGCGGTGCCGTGCTGGTCGTCATGAAAGACCGGGATCTTCATCCGCTCCTTCAGCTGCGCCTCGATTTCAAAGCATTCCGGTCCGCGGATATCTTCGAGATTGATGCCCCCGAAAGTCGGTTCCAGCGCCGCCACGGTGTCGACCACGCGCTCGATAGTGTCGGCCTTGATCTCGATGTCGAACACGTCGATGCCGGCGAACTTCTTGAAAAGCACCGCCTTGCCCTCCATCACCGGCTTGGACGCCAGCGGGCCGATGTTGCCGAGGCCGAGCACGGCGCTGCCGTTACTGACGACGGCGACCAAATTGCCACGCGCCGTCAGCGAGGCGGCCTCAGCGGGGTCTTTGGCGATTTCGGTGCAGGCGGCGGCAACGCCGGGCGAATAGGCGAGCGCAAGGTCGCGCTGGTTGACGAGCGGCTTGATCGCCTGAATTTCGAGCTTACCGGGTCGTGGCAGCCGGTGATAAGCCAGCGCCGCCGAAAAGAGATCTTCAGAATGGGATGACATGCTACTCTCGCGTTTCCTGACCCGAAGCTTCTAATTCTGTGCTAGTCTAACCGGGGTCGGTTGTCCGGTAGATGGAGCCGGAGGTGAAGCACGCCCGGCAGCCTGGATGCAACATCGGATCGCACCCCATCAACAGCCCCTAGTGCGTTAAGGCGCATCAGCTAGGGCGGCCTGGGCGTCGACGCGCATGCAGAAGACCATAGAGCGGAAATCGTACGAGCGCTGTGGCTTGAGGTGCTCAAGGCACTCGAGCAACGCCTGCGGATCGGCCGCGACGATCTCTCTGGCTGGCTGGCCGGGATCAGGATGGCGACGAGGCCAGGCGCAATGTGCGCACCACCGTCGCCAACGAGGTGAGCAGCGGTCGGGCTTCGCGACGATGGTGAGCCAGACTGGCTGACGCAGCCTTGCAGCTGGGTCGCCTCGTCACGTGCGATTTCCGGCAGCGGGCCCGCCAAGTATCGCAATGTTCTCGCGGCCTTGTGGGGCAATGCGGTGCAATATTACGCGCGCCCTCCCTTGTTTTATTTCGAACAGGATCAAACGAGCGCGTCTGTGGACACGCTCAATGTCGGGTTTGCAACAACGGTCCGGTTACCCGCGCGAACGTGGCTATCTACTTTCAACTGCGCTGATTTTTGCGCTTACGCCTCGGCTGGCACAGTCGTTGCAAAACTCTTGGCCGAGAGCCGCCGTCGCAACAGGAAACCCTTGAAGGATATCAGCATGAGTCTAGCCCCGACCCAGAGCATCGCAGAAATCAAAGCCCGCAACAAAGAGCTGATTCAGGAGGTGCTGAAGGTCTATCCGGAGAAGAGCGCAAAACGGCGCGCCAAGCACCTCAATGTTCACGAGGTCGGCAAGTCGGACTGCGGAGTCAAGTCCAACCTCAAATCCATCCCCGGCGTGATGACGATCCGCGGTTGCGCCTACGCGGGCTCCAAAGGTGTGGTCTGGGGACCGATCAAGGACATGATCCATATCAGCCATGGTCCGGTCGGCTGTGGACAGTACTCGTGGGGCTCGCGGCGTAACTATTACGTCGGCACGACAGGCATCGATAGTTTCGTGACCTTGCAGTTCACATCCGACTTCCAGGAAAAGGATATCGTGTTCGGCGGCGACAAGAAGCTCGTCAAAGTCATTGACGAGATCCAGGAGCTGTTCCCGCTCAACAACGGCATCACCATCCAATCGGAATGCCCGATCGGCCTGATCGGCGACGACATCGAGGCGGTCTCCAGGGCGAAGTCGAAGGAATATGGGGGCAAGACCATCGTGCCGGTCCGCTGCGAGGGTTTCCGCGGCGTGTCACAATCGCTCGGTCACCATATTGCCAACGACGCGGTGCGCGATTGGGTGTTCGACAAGGTCACGCCCGAGAGCAAGCCGACGTTCGAGCCGACGCCCTATGATGTCGCGATCATCGGCGACTACAATATCGGCGGCGACGCGTGGTCATCCCGAATCCTGCTGGAGGAAATGGGCCTGCGCGTTATCGCGCAGTGGTCCGGCGACGGTTCCCTGGCCGAGCTCGAGGCAACGCCAAAGGCGAAGCTTAACGTGCTGCATTGCTACCGCTCGATGAACTACATCTCGCGGCACATGGAGGAGAAGTTTGGCATTCCCTGGTGCGAATACAACTTCTTCGGGCCCTCTAAGATCGTGGAGTCGCTCCGCAAGATCGCCGGCTATTTCGACGACAAGATCAAGGAGGGTGCCGAGCGGGTGATTGCAAAATATCAGCCGCTGGTGGACGCGGTGATCGCTAAGTATCGCCCGCGCCTGGAAGGCAAGAGCGTGATGCTGTTCGTTGGCGGACTGCGTCCGCGCCACGTGATCGGCGCTTATGAAGATCTCGGCATGGAGGTCGTCGGCACCGGCTACGAGTTCGGCCACAATGATGACTACCAACGCACCGCCCAGCACTACGTCAAGGATGGCACGTTGATCTACGACGACGTTACCGGCTACGAGTTCGAACGCTTCGTCGAGAAGGTCCAGCCTGACCTGGTCGGCTCGGGCATCAAGGAAAAATATGTCTTCCAGAAGATGGGCGTGCCGTTCCGCCAAATGCACTCCTGGGACTATTCGGGTCCGTATCATGGATATGATGGATTTGCGATCTTCGCGCGCGACATGGACATGGCCATCAACTCACCGATCTGGAAGAAGACCAAGGCGCCGTGGAAGGACGTCCCGAAGCCGAAGCTGTTGGCTGCCGAATAACTCGAGTGGCTCGGCTCTCTGCTGAGAGCCGGAGCCGACATTAATCACGATTTTCGAAGGGATCCTACCAATGGCGCAGAGTGCAGAACACGTGCTCGATCATTTCGAGCTGTTCCGCGGTCCGGAATACCAGCAGATGCTGGCCAACAAGAAGAAGATGTTCGAGAATCCCCGCGATGCCGCGGAGGTCGAACGCATTAGGGAATGGGCGAAGACGCCCGAATATCGCGAAAAGAATTTTGCGCGGGAAGCGCTGACGGTAAACCCAGCCAAGGCCTGCCAGCCGCTGGGCGCGGTGTTCGCCTCGGTTGGCTTCGAGGCCACGCTGCCCTTCGTGCACGGCTCCCAAGGCTGCGTGGCCTATTATCGCAGCCATCTGTCGCGGCACTTCAAGGAGCCAAGCTCCTGCGTCTCCTCGTCGATGACGGAGGACGCTGCGGTATTCGGCGGGCTGAACAACATGATCGATGGGCTCGCCAACAGCTATAATATGTATAAGCCCAAGATGATCGCGGTCTCCACCACCTGTATGGCGGAGGTGATCGGAGACGACCTCAATGCCTTTATCAAAACGTCCAAGGAAAAAGGCTCGGTGCCAGCTGATTTCGATGTGCCGTTTGCGCACACGCCAGCCTTCGTGGGCAGCCACGTCACCGGGTACGACAATGCGCTCAAGGGCATCCTCGAGCATTTCTGGGACGGCAAGGCGGGGACAGCCGCGAAACTCGAGCGCGCGCCCAACAAGAAGATCAACCTCATCGGCGGCTTTGACGGCTACACCGTCGGCAACATCCGCGAGATCAAGCGCATCTTCGAATTGATGGGCATCCAGTACACCATTCTTGCCGATAATTCCGATGTGTTCGATACACCGACCGACGGCGAGTTCCGGATGTATGACGGCGGCACGACTCTGAAAGACGCCGCGAACGCGGTTCACGCTAAGGCAACGATCTCCATGCAGCAGTGGTGCACGGAAAAGACGCTGCCGTTCATCGCCGCCCATGGCCAGGAGGTGGTGGCGTTCAATTATCCGGTGGGCGTGTCCGCAACGGATGAGTTTCTCATGGCGCTGTCGCGCATCAGTGGCAAGGACATTCCGGAGGGACTGGCACGAGAACGCGGCCGCTTGGTCGACGCGATGGCCGACTCCAGCGCGCATATCCACGGCAAGAAGTTCGCGATCTATGGCGATCCAGACCTCTGCTATGGGTTGGCTGCCTTCCTGCTCGAGCTTGGCGCCGAGCCGATCCATGTGCTGTCCACGAACGGCAACAAGGCCTGGGAGAAGAAAATGCAGGCGTTGTTTGGGAGCTCGCCGTTTGGGCAGAACTGCCATGCCTATCCGGCGCGAGACCTCTGGCATATGCGCTCGCTCTTGTTCACCGAGCCTGTCGACTTCCTGATTGGTAACACCTATGGCAAGTATCTGGAGCGCGACACGGGTACGCCGCTGATCCGGATCGGTTTCCCAATCTTCGATCGGCATCACCATCACCGCTCTCCGGTGTGGGGCTATCAGGGGGGCATGAACGTGCTGGTGAAGATTCTCGACAAGATCTTCGACGAGATCGACAAGAAGACCAACATTGCCGGCAAGACCGACTATAGCTTCGACATCATTCGTTGATGACGAACGGCGCGCGCCATCGCCGGCAAACGTCGGCGGTGGCCTAAGCGCACGATGGACTGATCTTCGCGAACAAGCTCGGTTGAGAGGAGAGACGGATGAGTTCGCTATCGGCCACGATCCAGGAGATGTTCAACGAGCCGGGCTGCGCCAAGAACGCCAACAAGTCGGATGCCGAGCGCAAGAAGGGCTGCACCAAGCAGCTGCAGCCGGGCGGCGCCGCAGGCGGCTGCGCCTTCGACGGCGCCAAAATTGCGCTGCAGCCTTTTACCGACGTCGCCCATCTGGTGCACGGTCCGATCGCCTGCGAGGGTAATTCCTGGGACAACCGCGGTGCGGCTTCGTCTGGCGCCAGCATCTGGCGGACCGGCTTCACCACTGACATGAACGAAACCGATATAGTATTTGGGGGCGAGAAGCGTCTCTACAAGGCAATCAAAGAGATCATCAACAAGTACAACCCGTCGGCCATCTTCGTCTATCAGACCTGCGTTCCCGCCATGATCGGCGACGACATCAATGCGGTTTGCAAGGCGGCTTCGCAAAAGCTCGGCAAGCCGGTCATTCCCGTAAATTCGCCGGGCTTCGTCGGCCCCAAGAACCTAGGCAACAAGCTCGCCGGCGAGGCCTTGCTCGAGCACGTCATCGGCACGCAAGAGCCGGACTACACCACGCCCTACGACATCAACCTGATTGGCGAATACAACCTCTCCGGCGAGCTTTGGCAGGTCAAGCCGCTGCTTGACGAGCTCGGTATCCGCATCCTCTCCTGCATCTCGGGGGACGGCAAATATCGCGAAGTCGCCTCTTCGCACCGGGCGCGCGCTGCCATGATGGTATGTTCGAAGGCGATGATCAATGTCGCGCGCAAGATGGAGGAGCGTTACGGCATCCCGTTTTTCGAAGGGTCGTTCTATGGCATCCAGGATTCTAGCGATTCGCTGCGCGAAATCGCCCGGCTGTTAGTCGAGCGCGGCGCGCCTTCCGAACTGATCGAGCGCACCGAGGCGGTGATCGCACGCGAGGAGGCGCGCGCCTGGGCCGCGATCGAACGGTACAAGCCGCGGTTTGCGGGTAAGAGGGCACTTCTGATCACCGGCGGCGTCAAGTCCTGGTCCGTGGTGGCGGCGCTGCAGGAGGCAGGGCTCGAGCTGGTCGGCACCAGCGTCAAAAAATCCACCAAGGAGGACAAGGAGCGCATCAAGGAGCTGATGGGGCAGGATGCCCACATGATCGAGGACATGACGCCGCGCGAGATATACAAAATGCTCAAGGACGCGAAAGCGGATATCATGCTCTCGGGTGGCAAATCGCAGTTCGTTGCGCTGAAAGCGGCGATGCCCTGGCTCGACATCAACCAGGAGCGCTGCCACGCTTATATGGGCTACGTCGGTATGGTGAAGCTGGTCGAGGAGATCGACAGAGCGCTGTTCAACCCGATGTGGGAGCAGCTGCGTCGACCAGTGCCGTGGGAGGAGGTGGCCAAGAATCGGCAGACTAAGGGGATGGCGCAGATGGACGCGCAGGCCGCCGAGGTTGCCGCCGATCCGGAGACGACCCGGCGCGCGAAAAAGGTCTGCTTCTGCAAGGAAGTCGATCTCGGCACCCTCGAGGACGCAATCCGCTCGCATGGCCTGACCAGCGTCGAGGCAGTTAGGCAGCACACCAACGCGTTCGGTGGCTGCTGTAAGAGGCGTATCGAGGACATCCTGGCCACCATGCCGGTGTCCTCGCCGCCTGCCATGCTGCAAGCCGCGGAATAGGACGGCGTCATGGCCATCGTCACCACGCCGAAGAAGGCCTGCGCGGTCAACCCGCTGAAGATGAGTCAGCCGATCGGCGGCGCATTCGCCTTCATGGGG
>NZ_JAHEAG010000054.1 GCF_018596315.1 Bradyrhizobium sp. SRL28
GTCCTCGTAGCTCATTTCTCCATTTGACTCGGAACGCCGGAGTCCGAAAAGGGGCCAATACCGCCCGTTCACGATTTGTTCTTCTTGCGCTAGTCGTGACCAGTTCATTGGGGGTTTCAGTTGAACTCCGAACGATTACCTGTCAGGTGCCGAGCGTGTCGCGCGAAAGCGCGCCAGCTGCAAAGCTCCACCAGCCAGCAGATGCGTCTGCGAACATCGGTTGGCGCCAGTACCACACAGTATTCGAGCCCGAGCAGATGAAGTGAGTGTCTCGCGAAAAGTACGCGACTCCGTTCGGATACAGTTCTCGACCCAGATACAAGCCGTAGATGTTTCCCTCGGTCCCTCCATTCGTGACGTAGCCCCAAAACTCGTCCGACCGTGCCCGAAACAACCGGGCAAAGAAGTCGATGACCTCCCATTCGAACGTACGCGAACTGACGCGATAGGTTGCCGATGTGAATGGATCTCCGCTGTTGTTGCCCGTCAGCTTCGGGAAGCGCCACAAAGGTTCGTAGTTGAATCCCTTCGCAAACGGGTAGCCGAGAAAACATTCGTTTGCCTCCTCCATCGAATGGAACAGATCGTCGAGCCGTCCGGGGTGACGAAGATCCAGCATGATCAGACTCGTACAGGTTTAGAGGCACTGGCTTTATCGGCCTTTCGGTAGGCATTGCCTGGCGCCCGGTCGCCGTCCCGCATTCAATGGGGATGGCGGAGGATCGGGAAAACCGGCGGCGAACTGCCGACCTGAACCTCGCCCATGATTTTCCATCCCATGCGCTCATACAGCCGAGCCGAGTGAACGCTAGTGGCTTCTGCAAATGCCAGTGCTTTCGCCTCGTCGGAAATCGCGAGGCCGTACCGGAACAGACGGTCCCCCAACTTGGATCGCTGGTGCATGGGATCGATGCCCGGCATGGTGAAATGCCAAAACGGCTTCTGCGGGTGATATTTGCCGAACTGTTTGAATACCCTTTCGGTTTCCGCTCGCCTGTACTCTGGAACGCTCCCGAGCAGGAACTTCATCATCCGCGCGTCGTCCCGATGCATTTTGTCGGTCTGCCACAGAAGCGCGCCTTTGTCGCCGTTATCGAAATATGCGCCGCTCCGATTGGTGTATGGATCGCCGCAGTAATGCTCGATGAACCCGCTGAAATGGCGCAAGTAGCGCTCCGGCTCCGGATAGAGCCACCTCGATAAGGGGCACATCGTAAAAGCCGTCGTCAGAATGGCGTTGACCCTCGATCGGCTCTCAGGGGCGACGATCTTGATCGATTCGTTCTCTCTAGACGCGGATTTCATCATTACACCTCTGTCGAAAGCCGTGCGAACAGAACCCGTCCGCAAGCGTAACGAAGCACCAGTGGAAATGCGTTGAGAGGCTTAGAAACCAAAAAGCTCCCAATGCTCGCGCATTGCAACTTCGGACTGCTGCGGCCGGCCTGGCCCTACTGCCACCTGGCACGGCGCAGGATTTGAGCCACTGCGACACAATCGCAAATTGGCTGTTTTTGTCGCTCGCGATGTCGCATTCGCAACAGCTTGGCGGCTTCTAGCAAGATGTGTGTTTGCTTTCGGACGGAAGCGCGCAGGCAAAGGCGAATTGCGACCCGGCAAACCAACCGGCGCCCACCGCCTTTCATCTCTGGCCTGGCTGTTGCTTGAAGCTCGCGGCGTCGCTCTCACGACGATGCGTATCCTGCAGTTACATAGCTTGTTCGATGTTGGCCCTAACGGCGCCATCGCTGTTGCGAGCGTGGCATCATCGCGCAAAACCCGGATAACGGCAGCTAGTCGTAACCCATTAGGCGCTCCCTTTTCATGGTTTCCTGATTGAGAGACCCACATGATGACCGGCATCTCAGCTCGCGTTCGATCAGAAAGGGCTCGGTGAAGCACCTTGTCTGGTCGGATCACAGAGAGGGGAACGGGGCGCTACGCAGTCATACACATCAAGCTTCTTGTCGCAGTCAAAGCCCGCCCACTCGCTACTAGAACAGAAGATTATTCTTCAATTGCAAGGCAACCTCGATGAGGTCTCGTTTGGCCTTCCAGCATTTATGACGAGATGTATCACTCGCCTCGAAATCGCACGGCTAGTGCTAGAATTCCTCCAACAAATGGGAGATAGATTCCATTTATGGTTCGACTGCCGAAACTAGTAGGCTTTTCCGGGTTGACAATCTCAGCCTCGAAGACCCCGCTCTGGTCATTCGTCCTGACACTGACATCTTGAAAATCCAAGAATTCACCAGTTGCGGGCGCATATGATTTGTATACGGCTTCCTTTATTGCGAAGAACAATTTCGGGCCGAAGCGACTGCTGGACCACTCCTTACGCTCGATTTCCTCGGAGGTGCATACGAGCGGCAAAAGGTCCGCTCCGAGCGGTTCTTGATCTTCAATGTCCAACCCCAGAGCGAGCACAGTGTTGGACTTTCCGGCAACAGCTCCGCAATCAGACGAAGAGTGGGAAATGCTGCCGACGACTCCCGAAGGCCAAAGAGGAGCTCGATCCACTCTCGACAAAATCGGAACAGGAGCGAAACCCAATTTACGCAAGACCTCATGAGCGTGATGCCGTCCCCAGGCGAACTCACGCCGACGACGAAGCGAGACGTTCCCCAACATGTCGTCTTCGGCCGGAAATGGGAGGGGGACCGGGTCACATATCGATCCGCCGGAAAAGCTGATGTCATGTGCCAAAGCTGCGCCGATGGCAGCCCCTAACGTCGTTAACGTTTTCATAGATTGGGCGAACCTTTGTTCTGGAAAAGTGTGAAGCTGCAGATCTGAACTCGCTTTACGGTAGCTAGCCTGAGATCGCAGGCCACTCAAGGCCCGCAGCGTCCGAGACGAAGTCATGCTCTGCGACGCTCGATATTTCGACGGCAGGATCAGACCGATCGAGCGTGCATCGGACGAGCTCTGCGCTGACGCGACCCGTTTCGAGATCGACCGCCCACGCGCCACACCTTGCTGGCCGAATTGCATCAGCGTTGTCGGGACTGTCGCAGACTGCTCAGAGTGGACGGGTACGGTCTTCAACAATTCAGGGGAGGCAGAGGTCGGGGGCGGATTGGTACCCTCTTGTGGACGTCGGGCAGAATTATGCAGTCTATGTGGAACCTAACGTGCGGGTCCTACCCTCCAATATGATGTCCGACCAACGAGGGGCGACTTCGTGCTGCGCGCACGTGCGAGGAGCTTCATTCCGTTCGCTCACTGCATTTGATCCGTGCCGGGACCGATGAACTCGAGTACCGACTGCGCCTTGTGGATCTCACGTGCGACGCAATTAAAGATCCGGGTCGCAGATTCAAGCGTGACGACAAGTCCAACCCTCTCGCATGATAGCTCAAAATGATGCGCAACCTGTTCGTTGGTGGGTGCAATGCCACTTTGCAGCGAGCTGATCGCTAATGATGCGAGCATGTGCTCGACCACGTCTTGTTCGGCCTGAGTCAAGACATGCTTCCTTCTGAATGTTGGCTCGCCTGTCGGCGAAGTTGTGGTCGCCGTTGAAAGACCGGCCAAAGCCGGACTCCGATCTGTTTCGACCTGCCAACACGCGAAGTGACTCAGCCTCTCGAAACGCACACTGAATGAAAGCGTCACGAGAATGCTCGCGAAGACACGAATCCCTCAATGGGAACGTTGCGTGGCACTCAAGTTTGAGTTGCTAATGACGGCTTTAGTCAGCATTTTTTCTAGCCTACAACCTGACGCCACGTGAGATTCAAGCTGTTTTTGTTGGGCTTGCGGCTTTTCGGGATTTGGGTACTTGCGAGTTCTTATCGAAGAGCTGATCGCAGGCGAGTGAGGGTTCATCGCCGGACCGTGGCGTCCATCTCTCGATCAGGTCTGTTCATCCTCTTCGTCGTGATCCTGCTCGCCGACCGAACTACGGTCAGCGTCCGCCCATATTGGCCGAGGCCGATTACCTCTTCGGCGGCCTTGTACACGCGCTCACAGCCCCTTCTACAGGCTCGTGTTCCTAAGCAAGACATCACCCTCGACTCCGTGGGGATACTGGGTCACGACTTCGAACGAAGGTAACGAGTCAAGAATGGCTTGCAGGGACTGCTGCCCTTCAAAGAGCTCCTGGTCGCTGTATTCCATGTAGACGAAGCGCGTGTTGCTCAAGGTATTCCTGCCGCCAGCGATCACATCGGACTCGGCTCCCTGCACGTCCATCCAGATGAAATCGATGCATTTTAGGTTCGCCTCACTGCACCAGTCCATCCAACCGTCGAGTTTCAATGGGATGGGATGATCAAACCGAACCCAGTCATATTCCACGAGATGATTCTTGGGTCGCCGTATCGAGCCAGAGAGGTCCCATTCCTTCGCATCTCCATTTCCATTGCTTGGATGGAAATCGATCATGCCATTTCGGTCACTGATCGCGATCTCAAATAGATTCACCTTGTTGAGGTAATGATCCATGTTTTTCTTAAAGCGAGCAGCCGCTCGGGGATCTGGCTCAAAGCAGTAGAGCTGAGCCTGCGGGCAGAGCTCGAGAAACTTTCGCGTATCGGTTCCGTCGTTGCAGCCGATGTCCAAGATAACGCGATCCGGTTTTTGAAGAAGAGAAACAATCTGCTGATGTACTGTTAAGGAAGATGTGGGTTCCATGGAAATATGCGGTCTCTTAGAGAAGGCCTGCTGAAGCCTAGACAGCAGTCCTGTCGAGAACTTCTGGAGCGCTCGGCAGCTGCCTACTTACATGGCCTCGCGGAGGTCCGTTGAACTTTGACGCACGCCCTCCCTGCGCAATGTATATCAATGTATATATAGTGCATGCGCCGGCGTGACGATAAAGGGATGGATTATGCGCGCCTCTCGATCAATACGTGGCTTTTTAGGATGCGGTCGCCGGCGTATCTCGGGCTCTTCAACAGGCGCGTCGTACCATGTCATTGCTGCCGAAATGCAAAGTAGCTCGTCACCATCGCACGACAGCTCAAGGCAAAGGGCGGGCTCCAGCATTCATTGCCCGGGCCGATGCTGACTTTGCGGCCTAACCGCCTGATTTGAATCGGCTTTCAGTTAGACTTCGCAAATGACAGCCTTCCCTTGCGCGTAACCGGAGAGAGAATGGCGGCTCAGGATTCACAGCGGCGCGTGGCGCTGATCACGGGCGTCACCGGCCAGGACGGTGCCTATCTGGCCGAATATCTGCTTGGCCTCGGCTATGAGGTCCACGGCATCAAGCGGCGGTCGTCCTCGTTCAACACGGCGCGGATCGATCACCTCTACCAGGACCCGCATGCCCGCAACGTGCCGTTCCTGCTGCATTACGGCGACATGACCGACTCGACCAACCTGATCCGGCTGATGCAGCAGATCAGGCCGACCGAGATCTATAACCTCGCGGCCCAGAGCCATGTCGGCGTCAGCTTCGAAAGCCCGGAATATACCGCCAACGCCGATGCCATCGGCGTGTTGCGGCTCTTGGAGGCGATCCGGATCCTCGGCATGGAAAAGGAGACGCGGTTCTATCAGGCCTCGACCTCAGAACTCTACGGCCTGGTCCAGGAAGTGCCGCAGAGGGAATCCACGCCGTTCTACCCGCGCTCGCCTTACGGCGTCGCCAAGCTCTACGGCTACTGGATCACGGTGAACTACCGCGAGGCCTACGGCATCCATGCCTCGAACGGTATCCTGTTCAACCATGAGAGCCCGATCCGCGGCGAGACCTTTGTGACGCGCAAGATCACGCGCAGCGTCGCCCGCATCGAGACCGGCCTGGAAGAGGTGCTTTATCTCGGCAATCTCGAGGCCAAACGCGACTGGGGCCATGCGCGGGATTATGTCGAGGGCATGCACAGGATATTGCAGGCGGACGCGCCCGACGATTTCGTGCTGGCGACCGGCGAGACCCGTTCGGTGCGGGAATTCGTCGAACTGGCGTTTGCCGAAGTCGGCCGCCGGATCGAATGGCGCGGCAACGGCGTCGACGAGACCGGCGTCGACCAAAAGTCCGGCAAGACCCTGGTCAGGATCGATCCGGTCTACTTCCGGCCGACCGAAGTCGATCTTCTGGTCGGCGATGCCAGCAAGGCGCGCGAGAAGCTCGGCTGGCAGCCCAGGACGTCATTCGCCCAGCTGGTCAAGGAAATGGTCGCAAGCGATCTCGCTGACGCCAGGCGGGAGGTGGCCAATGGCAAGCCTTCCGTTTGAGCTGAAAGGCAAGACCGTCTACGTCGCCGGGCATCGCGGCATGGTTGGCTCCGCGCTGGTGCGCCGGCTGGCGCGCGAAGACGTTGAGCTGCTGACCGCGACAAGGGACGAGGCCGATCTGCGCGATCAGGCCGCGGTCAATCAGTGGTTCGCCGCCAAGCGTCCGCAGGTGGTGTTTCTGGCGGCGGCCAAGGTCGGCGGCATCGTCGCCAACAATACGCTGCGTGCCGAATTCCTCTACGACAATCTGGCGATTGCGACCAACGTGATCCATGCGGCGCATGTCCATGGCGCCGCGAAGCTGATGTTCCTGGGTTCCTCCTGCATCTACCCCAAGCTGGCGCCGCAGCCGCTGCGCGAGGATGCCGTGCTGACGGGGCCGCTGGAGCCGACCAACGAGCCCTATGCGATTGCCAAGATCGCCGGGATCAAGATGGTGGAGGCCTATCGCAGCCAGTATGGCGCCGACTTCATCAACGTGATGCCGACCAATCTTTATGGCAGCGGCGACAATTATCACCCCGAGTATAGCCACGTCGTCGCCGCGCTGATCCGCCGCTTCCACGAGGCGAAAATGTCTGGCGCCAGGGAGGTCGTGGTCTGGGGTACCGGCACGCCGCGGCGCGAATTCCTCTATGTCGATGATCTGGCGGATGCCTGCATCCATTTGATGAAGACCTATTCGGACAGCGAATTGGTCAATATCGGCACCGGCGAGGACATCACGATTGCCGAATTCGCCCGCGTGGTCGCGGCGACTGTCGGCTATAGTGGGGAGATCGGTTTCGACATATCGCGCCCCGACGGCACGCCGCGCAAGCTGCTCGATGTCTGCCATCTCACCGCGCTCGGCTGGCGAGCCCGCACCTCGCTGAGGGAGGGCATTGCGTTGGCGTACCGGGCATATCTCAACGAGAGCCACAGGTCGCGGCAGAGTAGTCCTCCGCGTGCCGGACAAGCGAGCGTGATCCGGGACCCATAAGCAATCGGCCTGTGAAGACTCTCCTAGCGCTTGAGCGGGAATCGATCGTTCGGGCAGAAGGGGTTTGAGATGCACGCTTTTTTCAAGCTGTAGGGCTCGAAGGATTGCAAATTCGACGACGAGAAGCAGGCCAAACAAAGTGCTTTTCTTGTCATCGTCCCTCATATTCAGCCCAACAATCGGAGGTTTGGTAGGCTCGAACGGATGATATTTGATGAAGCTTGTGCTTCAATCTTTCCAAGATCAAAACGGCAATGTTCTCTGCCGTAGGATTTTCCAATCCCTCGACTTCGTTTAGGCATCAATGATCAAGTGCACTGATGATCTAGGTCAGAAAAGTCTACGACGAATCCGGTGACAGGATCCCTGGTCCATCGAGTTGCACCTCGACCCTATAGGAATGGCCGTGCACGCGGCTGCACCTATGTGTGGGCGGCACGTTCGGGAGGCGGTGAGCCGTTTCAAAAGGCTTGGGATATCTTCATCGAATGCGCAGATGCTTATAGGATTTCAATGCTCAGCCCAGTTCGGATAACTGAGTAGTACCCATGATTTCGCGTATGGATTGGGGCATCCATCAGCTAAAGGGGCAATTGGATTCAGGGGGTGAGGCATTCGGCATCTACCCCGATCAACGTAGTCACCCAGAAAACTTAGACGCATAGCTTTGGGTTCGACTCCGCGTTCCCGCTTCGCAGAGAAATCACTTGTAGGATTGGCGCGGCCAGCACACAAGCTTCTTCGGACTGTGAGCGATGCGTGGCCGATTTCCTCGGCCGTTACCGGCCACTGACGCCACCCGCCCATGAACTCGGCCAGATCCCATCGTGGCCTTCGCTGTCAGTCGACCTTGGCCGACTTGGCGAAGGACTCGCGTGAAGCCATCGGAATGGCGCCTCCGCGGGTCGGGTCCGCGAAGGTGCCACCCGCCGAGGCGTAGTCCTTACCTGTACAACGCTCGAGGACGATGCCAATCGCCTCGACATTGGGGATGTCCGACTCGCTCAGCTCGGGCATCGAGGGCTTGCGGGCAAGTGCCGCCTCTAAGTAGGGAGCCAGCTCCTCTTCTTTACGTCGGACGCGCTCGTCTTCCCGTTCTTTCAGAGCAGGCATGACCTCTTTGGCGAACAGCTCGAGTGCCTCACAGATATGCTCGTGCTTATTTATGCCGCACTGCTGGATAAAGATCATCTGGTCGATACCGACATCAGCATACCCCATGAGATGCTCGCGAACACTCCTGGGCTGTCCGATGCTGCCTGAGCCTGGCGTCTCCTTCATCTCGTCCTTGATCGCTTGGAAGCGCCGCCACAAATTCGTGCGCCCAGGACGGTGTTCGCCATATACCGCATAATGCGCGATCGAATAACCGAAGAACTTGAAACCATCGAGTCCTCGGTGCATAGCTTCTTCGGCGTTCTCATGAACCATCATACCGTTGAGAGTGGCGATATTGGCGTTTACCGAATGCCCAATGGGCACGCACTCATTGGACTTGATGATCTGATAATACTCGTCGCGCCAAACTTTCGCTTGCGACGCCTCCACAAATCCAAAAATCAGCGCCCCTACCCCGTGACGCGCGGCACGCAAAATACTGTCGCGCCGGGAACACGCCATCCAGATCGGTGGGTGCGGCTTCTGGACCGGCTTTGGCACGATGTTACGGGTCGGCATTGAGAAGAATTGCCCGTCGTACCCGGGATACGGCCGCATCGTCATCATATTGGCGGTCTGCTCGACCCCTTCCCGCCACATGGCATTTTTCTGCTCGGGCTCGATCCCAAAGCCATGCATCTCGATCAGCGACGCGGATTCTCCGGTCCCCCACTCGGCGCGCCCCCCAGAGATCAGATCGAGCGTCGCCAGGCGCTCCGCCACCCGCGCCGGATGGTTGTAATTCGGGGAGGACAGGCAAATGCCGTGACCAATGCGAATAGTCTTTGTACGCTGGGAGACGGCACCCAGAAAGACCTCGGGTGCGGATGAGTGGGAGTACTCCTCGAGGAAATGATGCTCAACCGCCCACATGTGATCGAATCGGAGCCGATCGGCCAGTTCGATCTGCTCCAGCGCATCACTGAACAATTTTCGCTCGCTGCCGTCCTCCCAAGGACGCGGCAACTGGTGTTCATAAAACAGTCCAAGCTTCATCCTTTTTCTCCTGGGGCACGATGGTCACCGAGCCGCTTCAAACATGGTGCCCAGCCCACTGTCGCAGGGTGGTTCTGCGCCGCGGCCAGCAAATGTACTTCGTTCTTTCGGTTCAAAGCTCTTGCGCGCCGATCGAGCTCTCTGTCTTAACTCTAGCCGCCCGATCTGCTGGAACGGCTCGCCGCCTCCTCCAAGAAGGTAGTGCACAGCGCCTCATTCGCGACCATTTCCGAAGCCACTGAAGGGCAGGCTCTCCCAGCTCGCCGCGACCGAGGCGCGATCTGGATATGCCTCTCTGCCGACGATCAGACGCGATAGGACCAATGCCGCTGCTGGCCGAATGACAGCGGCACCACGACGGATGTGGCTTCAATCGGCGGTACAGCACTCAACAGTGCAGCAGTTATGGCATTGATTTGGATCAACTGAGCAAGTCTCATCTAAGCTCCCGGGCCGGTGCCTGCGATACCGCCATTGTCGTGACGGATTCTTCACCGTCTCCCAGCAATCGGCGTGCCACAAGACCTTTTGTGCGAGGCTGCTTGAGGAAACACCATGTGCTTCGCGTCACGCCGGGGCGGGCTACTAGCTGCGTAGTGTCGGGCAGGGAAATTACGTCTTCAACCGGACACGGCTGACCACGACAACACGTGCGTTAAACGACGACCCAGGGTCCCGTGCCGAACTCGAATGCCTACTCGGGGATCATCTTCCCTCTGGCGACTTCACGGCCAGGGCGCTCGGCATCGCAGCATGACCTGGTATCTGGCAATTTGCGGCGGGGGCATCCAATGGTGCTGGCGTTGGCCAAACAGGCTGCCGCATCACCGATGCTTTCCGGTTGCCATCTCCAAGTTTGTTGGCGGCGAGTCCTCAAACGCGCTCTGAGCGAGCCTGCACGTCGGATCCGACGACGATGTCATAGGGCGCGATCGCCGAGTGAGATTCCGACCTGACGGCGTTCGCATGTTGAGGAGCGCGGTCATCGTCGCGCTCTGGGTATCCGCGCTTATAGAGGGAGCCGAAGGTGACCCGTAAGCGGCCGGCCAGTCCTGCTGATCAAAGTGGGAGAGCCGGTCGCCGGGGCGAAGGAACGTACTGCAACGATCAAAATAGCCGAATGTTCGGGCGATGAAAGCGGAGCGCTTCAGGAGTTGTATGTCGCGGCTTGATAACGCTCTGATTAAGGAAGTCGGGCTCAGAGCTCTTTCGTTCTTCGCATCATCACTCTCTCGACACTTCAACGATGGCCGAATGCATGCAGCTATGCGCTCGCACGCTTCGATACCTGCCTGACCTCAGGCCTGCTGGCTCACCGCGTTGCATGTCGTGGCGTACCCCTACGATATCCTGGCGCGGATGTCTTCTTCGAAGCATGGCACGAATCTCAGTTAGTATCTGCGGCGGCCTTTACGGGAACGTTGCCTGGTCCACGCCGGCACCCCGGCCGGACACGACTGCCTATGCAGCGGGAGCGCGTCTCTTCGCGAGCTTCTGGTAGCTTGATCGGAGCGCGGGGCGGTGCGCGACCTGCGCAATTGCAACTTACATCACCAAGCATTCAGCATTCGTATCATCCGACACTCCCCAGGCCACATGCGACTTTGCCCGCTTTCAGTGTCATTCCAATAACCGGCGAGAGCGCTTCCCATCCTGGCACAAGATGTACCTGAATGATCGGTCATCATCCGCAAGCGAGAAGGTCGACCTCGCAAGGCATGCCGCTCGAATTGATGCCTCAAATGAGCCATAGATGCCTGCGTGGTAGCCTTCGTCATCGTTCTTCCAAGCCTACAACCTGATCCGCCGACGCGCCGAAAGGAA
The DNA here is from genome assembly GCF_018596315.1 of Bradyrhizobium sp. SRL28. GTDB lineage: Bacteria > Pseudomonadota > Alphaproteobacteria > Rhizobiales > Xanthobacteraceae > Bradyrhizobium. Next base: position 11,150 of record NZ_JAHEAG010000054.1, read on the forward strand.
AGCAAGCAGCCGGCGCTCTGGACACCGAGTTTGAATAAATGCCGGCTGCGCTGGCGCGAATGGATGAGCCGCATCGAAGCGTGATTTCTGCCGTGAGCACACCAGTAGCCGGGGAGACGCTGGTGCGTGTCGTCGAAAGGCCGCAACATCGCTGATCATCGCCGGCATCCGCGAGGAGCCGCACGGCCGACCGCATGACCTGGCCTCGGTTGCCGCCGGCCGGCAGAACCGGCCCCAAGGGCGTTGCCGATATCATCCGCCCTGCGACAGGCCGAGCAGAGAGAGTACGTCCGCTGCCCCAGGCCGCGGTGCTGGTGCTGATATTCATCGCGTATTTCCAGCCGATCACCCGCGGTAAGCTGTCGACTTTCTCCGGCAAGGAGGTGTCACGCGATCTGATCGGCTTTCCTGTCGCTGTGGCCGTGCGGCAACCTTGTTCAGCTTGCGCGTCTCGATTAGCTTATGGCCGTGGGAAAGATGGCCACAAGGCGTCCAGCGGGTCCGGCATCAGAAAACCCGATCGACCTACGAAGTTGTTAAACAAGAGCCTGCGCGCAGGCGGTAGCTCCTCCACCCACGCTCCTTCGCCGAGTGGATAGCGCTCATTGCGCGCGCCGCCGTTTGCGACGAGCCCTCCCGTTCACTGCGCACGACCATAGGACACCTGTAGTCGGATGCGGCCGCGACCATTACGGCTACATCCAACAAGAGTCTGGTCACATGAAGTCATCCTCGTACGAGTATCTGGGGGGACTTGATGCGCTCTCGGTATCACTGCTCTCGTTCTTCTCGGTTTTGCAGAGATAGAGTGGAGGCTTGTCCGCACGCTGCCATTCACCGGCACTGTTCTTCGTCCACTTTTCGGGATGCTGCGAAGGGTCTAGTACCATGTTCCCATCATCCACTTGAACGAACCCCATCATCGCTGCACGGGCTTGTGCTTCTGGATTAGCCGGACGCCAATTCAGCAACGGTCGTTCGCCATCTATCCGGAGTTGATGCTCAAGCAGAATATCGCCTGCGTTCTCGACAAGTGGATGAGCCACCTGAAAATCCACGGTCGAGGTGATCTCAGCCCGGCCAGGAAACTGGTGCCGCCAATTTTCGGATTCGAACTCAGTCATGCTGAACCCGCCTTCCGTTCTCAGCAGTCCGGCGCTCTGGTTTCCTAATTGGTAGCTGAAATATCGCGCGTCCTCCGAATCTCGCCTCACGGCGTATTGCTGAGCAACGTCCGCGGTGCGTATGGCCCTCGAGGATACGAAATCCGAATACTCTTGTGGATTCTCGGCAATGTGCATGATTTCATCGCCATGAAACTGCCTCGCCTCCCTCCTGAAAGAAGGCCTGTCTATCTCCACCACTGGAGGTCTATCATGGAGGAAATACGCCGGTGTTCCCGCTGAAGATGAGCTTCCGCTGGAAGTCGATCCGTCTAAGCGCACCCGGGCAAACGTGTCAGCGAAGCTTTGGCTTCCTGGATCCGTTTGCCCGCTGGCGCCACGCGTGTAGGGGTTATCGGAGGACCCACCAATTCGACCATACATGACTGTTCGCACTCCTATTTTTCGCATTGGGTTCAGGCCGGTTAGGCGCGGCAGGTACATAGACCGCTTGGCTGACGACTAGCTGACGAAGGCGTTTCTCCCGGACGCACAAACCAATGCGAACTGCCTTAAGCGTTGGCGATCAACGAAATTAGGTTGCGGGGTGCCGGATCAGATTGAGATCGCACTCGCGGCGGCGGGCCAACTGGAGCAGGAGAGCCGTCAGCTCGAGCGCCAGTGGGCGCTTCGCGTGGAGCGCGCCCGCTACGAGGCCGAGCGCGCTCGGCGTCAGTATGACGCCGTAGAACCCGAGAACCGTCTTGTGGCGCGCTCACTTGAGCGGGCTTGGGAAGAGAAGCTGCGTGTCGTCGAGGCGGTCGAGCAGCAGCATGCGCGCTGGCGCGTACAAGAGCCGCTTCTGATTGGCCCGGCGGAACGCGCTGGGCTACAAGCGCTCGGCGAGAACCTGCCGCGGATTTGGCATACGGCCACCACGTCGGCAGCCGATCGCAAGCGCATTCTGCGATTTGTTATCCGCGAAGTCGTTCTTGATCAGAAGCGGACCCGAGGTCAAGTGTGGCTCAAGATCGTCTGGCAGACCGGCGCAACCAGCGAGCATCACGTACAACGGCGCGTTCACACCTACCGCGATTACAGGACATTGATCGGTTGCGGCGACGGATCGCCGAGTTGAATGCTGAACACAAAATGGATGGCAAGATCACGGCGATACTCAATCAGGAAGGCTTCGTCGCGGCCCGAGGCTGCGCCTTCAAAGGCGAGAACGTCTGGGTGTTACGCACCCGCTGGGGCATTCCCACCGTCAAAATCAACGGCATGGAACCCAATGCGCTGGCCCGACGGGAGCTTCTCGATTCAGGGCGCAGCGGCTGAGCTTGGAGTAACCCCGCAGACGGTGTTCGATTATCTCGCGCGCGGATTGCTGGCAGGTCATCAGTTGGCGAAGGGCCAGCCATGGCAGATCGAGCTCTCAGGCAAACAAATTACTCAGCTTCGCAACCGGGTACGACGCACCAAGCGTTCGAAGAAGGAGGCATCATGAAGTCATCGGCTCGCCGATAACTTGGTGCCATGTGTCCACAGGGAGTTGGCTGGTTACGATGGTGGAGGCGCGGCCATGGCGGTCCTCGAGGACTTCCAGTAGATCGCGCCGCTCGGCGGCGGTGAGCACCGACAATCCCCAATCGTCCAAAATCAGAAGCTGGGCGCGGCCAATGGTTTTGAGCAAGCGGGCATAACGTCCATCGCCCCGCGCGAGCGCCAACGTTTCGAACAATCTTGGGACGCGATGATAGAGAACCGAGCGATTGCCGCGGCAGGGCCTTGTGGCCGAGCGGACAGGCTAACCAGCATGAGCAACTTCTCGTGGCGATCGATCCAGTCGCCGCTGACGAGCTTGGCGAAGACGGTCCGGTCGATACCCCGCGGCGTGCGAAAGTCGACGTCCTCCACACAGGCATTCTGGCGGAGCGAGGCCAGCTTGAGCCGCGTGGTGAGCCGTCTGGTGTCGCGTTCCGCGGCTTCCCGGTCGACCAGCAGGCCGATGCGATCTTCGAACGGCAAGGCTTCGAGATCAGGCGATCGTCGCTGCTCCTCGAAGGCCTTGGCCATGCCGCTCAAGCCGAGCTCGATCAGGCGTTCGTGGGTAGGATGGTTAAGCATATGGCCTCGCATCAAGAAATTCCCACCAATCGCCTTGGTGACGCGTCAAAGATTCCACTATCCCTTGTTTCTGCCATCTTCGCATCCAAAGCAGAGATTTGCTGATTGCACACGTCGCGGTCGGCGGTAGCGAGTGCTTTAAGGGGATTCCATGACAAAGCCAGTTGTGATTGTGGTGGGTGCGGACAAGGATGGGGTTGGCAAGACGACCGTATCCCGAACGCTTCTGGACTATTTCAATACCAATAACGTGCAGACACGCGCATTCGATACTGAGTCGCCGCGAGGAACGTTGAAGCGCTTCCACCCCGAGATAACCGAGATCGTCGACATGACCACGACTGCGGATCAGATGAAGATCTTCGACACACTTAACTCAGGGTTATCCGTCACGGTGATCGACGCCCGCGCAGGCTTGCTGTCTCCGGCGCTGGCATCCTTGCGCGACATCGGCTTTTTGGATGCCGCGCGGTCCGGCCAGATCACCTTTGCCGTATTCCACATCTTGGGATCATCCATCGCTTCCCTGGACGAGATCGCCGAGACCGCCAGTTTCATGACTGGTGCAACGTATTTTCTGGTCAAGAACTTCATCAACGACACTCAATTCTTCCAGTGGGACGAGTCGACCTACAACTCCTATTTCCACCGTATCAAGAACGCGACCGAGCTGACGATCCCTAAGCTCAACGAGATGGCCTATGAGCAGGTCGAAGTAGCTTCCGTCCCGTTCGTCAACTTCGTAGCCAACAAGGGTCGGCACGACGATGCCGCGAACCACTCCTTCGTGCTGCGCGGCTATGTTCGGCACTGGCTCGCGAATATCTGGCGCGAATATGATCGCATTAACTTGACTGACTTGGCCGGCGCCAAGTCAGTGATCCGCGGCGGCGAAAAATAGTCGCTCGTTCGGCGATTGAACGTCTGCACCACGTACGAAATTCGCTTGATATTACTAGCAATGTTAGCCACGCCCATTTACATCATCTGCTCTCCTAGGAGCCTGTCCGAGTAATCGGATTTTTCTCGACGAGGAACGAGCGTCGTGATTCAAACGGCGGATGAGCAAGACATTTCGTCCTTGGGACGTTGATCAGGTTTGGCTGCTGCCGCCGTCGATCCAGGATTTGGTGCCGTCTGGGCACGTGGCCCACTTTGTCCGCGACACGGTTCGCACAGGGCTGGACCTGTCGGCAATCATGGATAGCTATGACGAGGAGCGCGGCTTTCCGCCCTATCATCCTGGCATGATGGTGGCGCTGCTGCTTTATGCGTACAGCCAGGGGATCTACTCGTCGCGGCGGATCGCGCGGGGCTGCGAGGAGCGGCTGGATTTTGCGGCGGTAACGGGGATGCAGCATCCGGACTTCCGCACGATCAGCGAGTTCCGCAAACGCCATCTGGCAGCGCTATCGGGTCTGTTCCGGCAGGTCTTGAAGCTGTGCCGCGAGGCCGGCCTTGTGAAGCTTGGCCATGTGGCGCTCGACGGCACCAAGATCAAGGCCAATGCCGGGATCAACAAGGCGATGAGCTATGGCCGGATGAAAGAGGCCGAGCCGAGGCTTGCAGCGGAGGTCCAACGGTGGTTTGCCGAAGCCGCCCAAACCGACAAGGCTGAGGATCGTCAGTTCGGAGCCTCGAAGCGTGGCGAGGAGATGCCTGAGTGGATGGCCGATAAAGAGAAGCGGCTCGAGAAGATCCGCGCCGCCAAGGCCGCGCTGGAAGCTGAAGCCAAAGCCAAAGCCAAAGCCGCCTCGAAGCCGGACGACGACGGCTCCGGCGACGGCGGCAGGGGTCGGCCGGGACGCAAGTCCAAGCCGGTCACGGCAGAGCCAGGCGACAAGGCGCAACGCAACTTCACCGATCCCGACAGCCGTGTGATGCCGACCAAAAACGGCTTCATCCAGGGCTACAACGCACAGGCCGCCGTCGATGGCACCCGTCAGATCATCGTGGCGCACACGCTGACCAACTCGCCGAGCGATCAGGCGCAGTTCGCACCCTTGCTCGATGCTATCAAAGCCAATCTCGGCAAGAACCCGGATGAAGCATCGGCCGATGCGGGCTATTGCTCGCAAGCCAATCTTCGCACGCTCATTCGGCGCCGGATCGAGGGCTACGTCGCCACCGGACGGCAAAACCACGGCACCAGAGCGGCCACGGCTAAAAGGAAGCTCAAAGCCGGCACGCTTATCGCCAGAATGAGCGCAAAGCTCAAGCGCGCAGGCTATCGAAGCCGGTATCGATTGCGAAAACAGATCGTCGAGCCCGTGTTCGGCCAGATCAAGCAGGCAAGAGGCTTCCGTCAGTTCCTCCTGCGCAGCATCGACAAGGTCAAAGCCGAATGGGCCATGATCTGCACCGCACATAACCTCGCAAAACTCGCAGCCGCACGCTGAGGAGAAACTTGTCTCCCCAAAAAGCCGCTTCAGAACCCGCTTCGCTTAATCCTAAGTCCATTATAGGGACAGGCTCCTAGCCCGCAGGTCGGCAAGACCCTCGTCTCTCGCCTCATGAGCGAGTTCTTGCTGCTGAAGAACGGTACTGCGCTCTCGTTCGACATCAACCTGAAGGAGCCGTCACTGGTCGATTACCTCCCTAACATTACTGAGACGGCGGATGTGATCGACACCTACGGCAAGATGCAGCTGATGGACCGGCTTATCCTGCACGACCGGGTGGCCAAGGTAATCGACCTGGGCTTCCATGCCTTTGATGAATTCTTCAAGATGTGCGAGGAGATCGGCTTCATCAAGGAGGCGCTCCGCCGCGGTGTCGCCCCCGTCATCCTATTCGTCGCCGGCACCGACCGCGCCTCCTCGCGCAGCTATGAGATGCTGCGGTGGCGGATTCCCCCGTGGGCGCTAATCACCGTCCACAATGAATTCATGCTGCGCGGCGAGTTACCTGAAGTCATGGATGGCGCGCGCTTACTCCGCTTTTCAGCGCTACCGGTATTTCTAAAGACCTACGTCGACCGACTGAGCTTTTCGTTCACCGGATATCTGCGCAACGAGAAGGATTCCTCCACCGAGTTGCATCAGTGGATCCGGCAGAACTACATCATGTTCCGCGATCTCGAATTGATAGCGATGCCACAGCCGGCATCTTGAGTCGGGCTCCACATGTGGAGAATTCCCGCGATACAATAGTTCTTCAAGTCTGATCGTATTGCTTTCAGACGTAATGTCCGAGCGGTTGGCAAGGCTGTTTGCTCGCTTCGTGTCGGGACCGCATCGTGCGTGGCTTGGCCCAAAAATCTCGTGGCGAGTACGCGGCAGATTTCTGGAGAAATCAACGCGGTCGCCATTAGCTCATTGTGACCTTCTGAGACTCGTCAGCTTCTCATCAGGTAACTCTCCTAGCATGAGAACCTCGATATCTAGACGGCGACGTCATCAGGAAATGAACACCCGATTGCTTGATCTCGGAATCGGAGGGGCGTGGCGGCGGTCTTGGTCGCGGCAAACGATTGTTGATTGTCAGTTGTCTTCAGGCTTCGACAGTCGGAATCTCGGCCGAAGGCTCCACCGCTTTCACTCGATCACTCTACCGTGCGCCAGATACGAGCTTTGCTGTGGGATGTGAGGTGCCATGGAGAGAACGAACAACAATTTTAACCTATTTGATTTTGATGTGGAAGGATTCGCACAAGCGTACTATCTACAGTCGCGCGCGGGGCAGCAATCGGGCAACACGAGGGAGCAAGCTAGTTTTGAGCAGCAGATGAACGAGTTGCAACTCAATTCGTCTGATGAGAGCTCCGCAAGGTCTAGTTCGCCTGATGAGAGTCCCGCAAAGGGCGATGGAGGAATCCGGCGCACTGACCTCGGCGGTTCGGTGCGGATGCCGCCACACTCCCGGCTGAGGGAAACCTCGTTCAGCAGCACGCGCCACAGCGTAGACATCCCCCGAGCTCACTTTCGAGATTCGGCCCAAGTACCGCCGCAGTCCAATTTGCGGGATGATTTGTTCAGCAGTGCGCGCTACACTTTGCCATCTGAGGAGCAGCCCGCGATTCAGACGAAGAACAGCAAGGATCGCGGACTGTGGTCGCGTATCAAGTCAGGTGTCGGAAAGGCGTTTGGGACGAGTCGCAGCGAAAAGCCGTCCGGTTCCACGGCTCAGCAAGAGGTCTTTTCAACGAAGTTTCGCGTGGATTACGCCAAGCAGCCCGGCCGAACACGCGGGGTCCCTGAGGAGGACGAGGAGCTGTTTGAGGACTTCAAAAGCAAAGCCAAGGTCACCCGGGACGACGGCACCGGCAAAGTACTGGGCGACGGCACCATCAAAAATGCGATAGCCGATCTGCGCCATTTGAGCGGCCGACTTAGCCAGAACGGGAGGCCATCAATCGCGGATCGAATTGGCAACCCTGAGCTGGAAGCTGGGTTGGATGACGATGTGGAAACCTATGCGAAGGATCGCAGCGGGCGCATCAAAGCGGCATTGAAAAAGCTCCGGGACGTCGGCGCCGGAAAGGCCTTGTCAGCCGATATCCGGCGCTTGGCTCCTTATCCGGCAGACGCAACCCTCATCGACATGTGGGCCGCGGCGGAAAAGGCGACACGCAGGATTGAGCCGGAGACTGTCGATAGACAGGCTCGCCGCCTTTCCAGGTTGAGCGATTGGCTGCAAACGCGCGAAAAAGGGGCCATGGCTGGCCGACTGAATGACAATGGGCTGGCCCAAGATGTTGAGGAGTATAGGAACCAAACCGCGGACACCAAAATTAACGCCGATTTGCTCAGGCTTCGGCGCTACCAGCAAGTCCGCGAGGCGAACAGAGCGCTGGGGCTACCTCCTCCTGAGAGCGCGCGTCCGCTCGCCGGGGAAGGCGCTCGGCAGCCCGGGTCGCCGCAGGAGCTTCCCGCAACGCCAGCTACCCCGAGCGAGGGAGCTTGGGATTGGTTTAGGAATCAGATGCAAGAACCCGCGTCGTCCACATTCACACCGCACCATGGCCCGCAGCCGAGCTCGCTTCAGGAGCTTCCGGCAACGCCAGCCACCCCGAGCGCGGGAGCTTGGGACTGGTTTAGGGAGCAGATGCAAGAACCCGCGTCATCCTCGTTCACACCGCACCGCGGCCCGCAACCGCGCTCGCTTCAGGAGCTTCCGGCAACGCCAGCCACCCCGAGCGCGGGCGCTTGGGATTGGTTTAGAGAGCAGATGCAAGAACCCGCGTCACTATCATCTGCGAGGCGTCCCTCGTCAGACGTCTACGGCGGTCTTGAGCCGCTGGTTAATTTGAATCCGCCCACACCGTATGAATTGCGTGACGACGCTCACTCTGTGCCGGCGCCTGACCTCGCCAGACCGCCGTCGTTCGTTGGGCCATCAGGGGCCCCTCAGGAGCGGCTGGATTTCGGATCTATCGTCGGCGAGGGCTGGCACCACGGCTCCCAACCGGCCTCGGACGTCCTGATCGATGTACTGAGTAACATCAATCTCATGCCGAACCAGTTCGGCCCAAGCCAGTTCGCGATCAACGGTGAGCATTACTCGGCCACGTTTGGGCCGGGAGAGCACAGGGACGTTCGTCTCATCCATCATCCTCGCGCGAGGCCGATGAATGAAGCTGGGCCATCGCGGCAGCCCATAGCTGATCTTGGGTTTCTTATCCGCGGGGGATGGCAGCACCGCGAACGCTGGCTTCCGCCTTACCTTGTCCGTGCACTAGAGGGGGAGCACCTCATGCCGGAAGCCGAGCGCCCGACGTATATCAACATCCGCGGCGTGCCTTACAGGGCCGAGTTGCTGGAAACGGACGGCGGCTCACGCGTTCGTGTTTATCCTGAAGCTGGTTGAAGAACGCGCTTGGGCTGCAACCTCGGGGGTCAGCGGGGCGGCGCATCGGGGGAAATATTATCGCCCAGCCAGCGGCATTGGCTTGCTCGCACCAGGGGCACCCACGGGAAATGGGCTGCGCAATATAGCGTTTGGATAAAAGGAAATGGCGATCGCGAAATTCAACTTACTTATTGCCGAGGTCCGCGCGGCACTCGAGCGGCTGATCGATGTGCTGGCAGACCTTGGACTGCCCATCGCCACGGCGACAAGGTCCGGCTTGGCCTCAACCTGATTGAGCGCCCGCGCCGCCGTGAGCTCGACACCGGAAGCCGTCTCGCCGAGGAAATGGGCCTTGCGTCTTGCCCGCTGATGCAGGTGGGTAGATTGCGAGGGATCTATCGCCGAAGATTGTCGAATCGCCTCGGGGTGCTTTGCCATGATGGCATCATTCTCCGTTTCAGCTCGTGCCCTGCCCCTCCGCTCGAGCGCGAATTGAGCAACTACGTGAGCGGCATAGCCGGTCCCGGCAGCGTTGACTGGAGCCTTGGCCACAAACGCGGCCTTTCGCTCTGACCCGCCGATCTCTGGGCTGGGACGCGCGCGACTGCGATGCGCGGGCTGCGCCGTGGTTGTACCCGCGTCGATGGACCTAAACCCGTGTCACTCTACCTCGTTGTGGCGCCCATCGTTCGCAACCACCCTCGCCAGAAACTCATTGTGATGACTTTGATGAGCTCGCAGCACCTTGGCCGCTCTTCTTGAGAGGCCGCCTGCCTTGCTGGCTCTGAGATCCGCAGCTTCCTAATCACCCGGATCCTGAATCAGCTCGAACGGGCCTAGGGGCGGAACCACGATCCTCGACGATTGCCACCGATGACGAGCGCACCGTCAAGCGCGTAACCGACGCGCTTTGGGAATGCGCGAAGTGGCGAGCCATGAAGAACTATGCCGGGCACCGATTGAGCCCATAGCTCGGACACATTGCGCATGTCGGTGATGGTGAGCGGCGATTTCACTCGATGGTGAGCTCTCGCTTCGTTTGATCGTGAGCAGATATTTCACGCGATCCTGAGCGGCCGCTTCGACCGACATGGTGATGGGTTCATGGGTTTGAGGCGGCGTCAAGAGTTTGATTGCGGGCGTTCTTCGTTCGCATGCTTTCTCCGGTAAGCTGAAGGCGGTGAGCGTTGTGAACGAGGCGATCCAGGATGGGTCGCCGAGCGTTGGGTCGCCGAACACGTCAGAGTACCCCTATTCTTGAGCGGGTCGTGTCTCACGTCACGATCACTGACCCGCATCATTTTCTTTTTGGGCACCGGCTTGAGGTGCTGAAGGAGCGGTCGGGGCGCGGTCCCGCCTACGTCGTTGTCGCGCTGCCGGACGGCCGGCCGCGGGCGGTTCGGATCGCGTCGACGGATCTTGGCGAGACGATCACTGCCCGCCCAAACGCCGCCGATCTGCCGCGCATCAGTGCACGTACGCTGATCCCATTGATGCAACATTTGAGCGCGAGTCTGAGCCTTCTCGACGAGAAGGTGATTCGCGATGACCCACCGACCGCTTCCAGGTCGCGTTGCGTATCGACCCCTACCGACGTTGGCAAATCCACCTGGCCGTCCGGCCGACATTCCGCGCCTGTGGCCGAATCTGTCGACCGCGACGCAAACCCAGATCGCTCAAATCCTCGCCACGCTGCTGCGGCGGATGCAAGCGGTTCCCGGCACGCCCGGAAGAGGACTGGGTCGTGCTGATCAGCTTGAACGTCGCTGACGAGCGGCTCACGACTGCGCACCGAGCCAAGTTGGCCTATGTTTACGTGCGGCAGTCATCCGTGAACCAGGTGCGCCAGCACCAGGAGAGCACGGAGCTGTAGTACCGCCTCGTCGATCGCGCCATCGGTCTGGGCTGGCCGCCGGAGCGCGTCCAGGTCATTGGCGCAGGCGCGACAAGTGCTTGAGCAGAAGCAGCACCAGCGTGGCCTACTCGCTGCACGCGCCGGAGGTGGAGTGCATCGGCAAGGGCAAGGCGCACCGGCCTTGAGTTCGGCTTCAAGGTCTCGGTCGCCACCACGCTGGGCCGGCCCGACGGCGGGCAGTTCGTGACCCATGTGACGGCGCTGCCCGGCAATCCCTATGACGGCCACACACTTGCAACCGTCATCTCCGAGATTGAGGCGCTGATCGGCAACACCATCGAGCGCGCTCTCCTCGACAAGGGCTATCGCGGCCACAACGCCCCGCCCGATTACAAGTTCAGGGTGTTCATCTCAGGACAGAAGCGGCGGGTGACGCCACAGATCAAGCGCGAGCTGCGACGGCGCTCCGCCGTCGAGCCGGTCATCGGCCACCTCAAATCCGAGCACCGCATGGGCCGCAACTACCTCTGGCATCGCCAAGGCGACGCCATCAACGCCGTCCTCGCCGCCGTCGGCTACTTCCGCCGCCTGACCTGCTGGCTCAGGCTCTTGTTGTGGCAAATCATCGCCACCCTCGCCGAACCACGGGTCAATCCAGCCTGAAAATCAGGATTCTTCACGGCCGACTACATCGATGCTTCTACACTCGAACCCGTCGTCGCTCCGCGATCGCCTATATCAGCCAGATCGAGATGAAGCTAAAGGCAGCTTGGCCCTCTCCATTTTTTGGGGAAGATCACCGGCCTCGTTTTGAGCCTAACGCACATTGTAGCAGGCACGAAGTGGTGTTTACGAGGCGGAAGACCTCTCACTGCAGTGGGCACTTCCGGCAGTATGGGAATCCTAATAATCGAACTGAACTCTCGAAGCTCACTCTGGGGCGCGCAGCCGCACCTGAGCACGGATTGATGCTCCTGAGAAGGTTGACGGTGGCCGTTGCGGCGGCCGTTAGGGAGCAGCGATCCCTCCGCCCTTTCTGCACCGATCTTGGCGAGGACAACTGGGGAAAGTGCAGCAGAGTGGAGTTGTCGATTGCCACTTTTTCCTGATGAGAGCGCGGAGATGTATAATTGGCAATAGTCTCAGCAGACCATCAAAATGGCTTGAATCTCACGTCGCGTCAAGTTGTAGGCTTGGAAACATGACCAGACCTACACCACAGCGGCGTCGATTGAGACGCATCGGTGAAGTTGCAGAGGCGACCGGCGTAACGATTCGCACTCTGCGTCACTATGAGGACACGGGATTACTCGCCGCATCGCAACGTACGTGCGGTGGTCATCGGCTATATGACTGCGAAAGCGTCAGAAGAGTATCTCACATCCGAGCGCTCCGCGAGGTTGGATGCTCCATTCTAGACATTCGCAAAGCGATAGAACGCAAAACTGCGCTTTCTGAATTCTTGAAGAAGCAATTGAAGCGTGCTGAGCTTCAAGTTGAGCGTGCAACCCTGACAAGAGATCGTCTCCGCGAAATGGTGCTGAATCCTGAAACGGATGTCACTATAGACCAGTTACCTGGTCGGCTCGATGCAATATCGGACCAAAGTACGCATGTTCAGACGCGCCGGCGTCTGCGGGGAGAAGATACGGATTGATATGACTGTTGCCAAGGTATGCGCGCGTGTGGCCGATATGACCCCATTTTACCGATGCCGCTTCTCTCCTCGGAACGGGGCGTGAGATAATCCTGGTGCGAACAAATATTCCCGTTGAGAGGAAGGCAGATCCTTCGAGGGCTCTTCTCAGTATCGAGCCTTACGGCTTTCTGTGCGTCACGACCTTGGGCCTGCCGATGCAGGAGGCTCCTTGGGGGGCCTTTTTCGTGGATGCCTCAAGCGATAAGCTCGTGCGGTTTCTTCCGGAAAAGTTCCCTGTGCGGCAGAAGGATGCGACTCCGCAATCTGAATCCGTCCACGGCGCACCCGCCGTCGGATTTACGAGGAAGCCTGAACGACATGCGCTGGTAGTTCTTGGGAGGCGTCGGACCGGATTTACGGTAAGAGACCGAACGCGCTGCTGCCGCCCTGCGCGATCCGGTCGAGGGTTTGTGTGAGCCAGGCGTGCGGGTCGACGTCCGTTCATCTTCGCGGTTTGCAGAAGCGTGGCAATGGTCGCCCAGGCCGCCAACATGCGACCCGGCGAAGAGCGCATTTTTCCTCGTAATTGTTTGCGGCCTTATTGCCCGCTCGACGATGTTCGAGTCTATCTCGATGCGACCGTCGGTCAGGAAGCGCTCGAGGGCCGCACGCCTCGATAGAGCATAGCGGATCGCCTCAGCGAGCTTGGATTTGCCGGACAGGCGCGGCAGTTCTCTTCCCCACAGGTCGAAGAGGGTCGAGACGATAGGCGTCGACCTTTCCAGGCGCGCTTTCGCCCGCGTTGCGGGATCCTGGCCGCGGATGTCGGCCTCGATTGCCCATAGCCCAGCCATTGTCGTGACGGTCTGCGTCGCCAGGTGCGAGCTTTCGTTGACGTGCAGCTCGTAGAATCTCCTCCTAACGTGGGCAAAGCAGGCCGCAAGCTGCACGCCCTCATTGGCGCCCGCCGACTTGGCGAGTCGATTATAGGCGGCATAGCCGTCGACCTGCAGAATGCCGGCAAAGCCCGCCAGATGTCGCTCGACGCATTTGCCGCCGCGGCTGTCCTCGAAGCGATAAGCCACCATCGGGCGGACCGTTGCCGCCGAAGGGGCCGTCGTCCCGCGCATACGCCCACAGCCAGGCCTTTTGCGTCTTACCGGATCCGGGAGCAAAGCAAGCCGCTCAGGCTCCACATCGCTGCCGATGCGCACCGCGACATCGCCGACCACAATTTCCATCGTCTCGCCCGCCACAGCTTCAAAACGCGCGAACTTGATCGGTCGGGCTCGCTCGGAAAGCGGCGCAACAATTCCCGAGGTCAGCGCCTTGCGACGTCAGGCAAACACCTGCGATGGATCAAGCCCGTGAGCCCGCGCGATCGCCGACACGTTCGCCCCGGGCGCGAACGTTTCCCCGACAATCCGCTCCTTCGCCTCCCGCGACCAGGTGCGATGGCTTCGCCCCGGACTGACCGGAAGCCACTCGGGTGTCGCCGTGATAACTTCGAAGTTCTTAGTGTATCAGACCTATGTTCGCTCATATGATCTGCTGGGAACAAATCACCGGGAGATTCTCTGACAATCAAACGCCGCCCGCTATGCGGGGTGACCTACACGCTAACGAAAGGACCGTGACCCAGCGAAGACATCAACCAGCCCGAGCGATCCAATGCCTGGCCGGCAAACTACCAATCAGCCGCGCTCGCGCCGTCTCCGCAACCCTGACCAGCTCCGACCGCGCGAGCGCTACCGTCGTGCCGTCGGAAAGTTTAAAAGGTGATTGACAACAATCCGCAATTAAAGGGCCGAATGACACCTGATCACCATCCCTGGAATGCGCACTTCGCCGGGACGATGGATCAGGACAGGCCCACATCCGGGCTATAGACGTGTCTCACGATGCGATCACGCTTTCCGTAGATTGGCCGACCTGCTCCTCTCACGCCCGGATGGGGCGTTCGCTCCAGGGGGTTACGAGCCATTCCACTCAGAAACACGTCGAGCGTTCGGCGGCGATGTAGCCGAACAGCAGGCCAGCGCCCAACAGTAGAAGGAGGCCGGCGACGAACTCGATCCTGCGCATGAAGAGCGCGCCGCTGCCGTCGCGGGCTCCGCTGAGGCGCTGCGCGACGTCCTTGGCGGAGACGGCATCACGGCGATAGCCGCGACCGTGATCGCGGTGCCGAGCCCCATCAGCAGGGTCGCGGCGATGCCGGCCCAGAACAGGCCCTGGGCGAGTGCGAACACCAGGACAAGGATTGCGCCCGAGCACGGGCGGATGCCCACGGTGAGGATCGCAGCGAACCCGCGCCGCCAGCCGCCGGGACCGGCGAGCTCGCTCGGCTTGGGTCCGTGGGAATGGCCGCAATGCTCGTCATGGACGTGGTCATGCGCTTGGTGGGCATGGGCGTGACCATCATCGTGAGCGTGGTCATGATGATCATGCGCATCGTGATGATGGCGATGGCCGTGATCATGGCGATGCGGCACGCCCGGGATCGCCGGCACCGGCTGCGCCGCCTGGAGCGCGCGGATGAAGGCGCCGCCCTTGACCCAGACAGGCGCAGACCGAACGCCGCGATCAGGGCGTAGCTCGTGATCTCGATCGCGCCTTCCGCCTTGCACATGGTCTTGGCCGTCGCATTCAGCACCCAAACGAAGATGCCGGACGATCAGGATCGCCACCAGCGACTGCATCAGTGCCGAGGCAAACGACAGCAAAATGCCGCGTCGCGCGGTCTCGCGATTGGCGACGAGATAGGAGGCGATCACCGCCTTGCCGTGGCCAGGACCGGCAGCATGGAAGATGCCGTACGCAAAGGAGATGAAGAGCAGCGTCCACACCGCGGAACCGTCGGTTTTCGCGGCGCGGATCGTCGAGGACATCTGGCGATAGAATTCCGACTGCTTGGCCAGGGGCCAGCCGATGAGGCCGCCGCCTCGGGCTCCGCCACGCTCCGGGAGTTGCTGAACGGATTTTGCGCGAGGAGGTCGTGAAGCGCGGCATCGACGGCGCCCAGCACGACCAGAACGGCGGCAAAGGCAAACAGCCGGCTCGCGACGGAATAAAGTCGACCGGTCAAGGGCAATCCACCGTGATCTTGTTGGCGAACATCATGCCGAAATTGGAGCCGGTCACAAAGGTCTGCTCGTTGAGCTTCTGCGCGCTGGCGCTGCCGTCGCGCGGTCGCTCCAGCTTCATCTGGCAGCCGGCGGGCGCGCCGACCAGCTTGACGGGATTGTCCTTGGCCATCTGGAAGTCGATGAAGAAGGAGCGGTCGAACACTTCGAGCACCAATTGCTTCGACTTGACCGGTTGTTTCAGTGGAAGCGTGAAGTGCAGGGTCAGCACCGTATCCTTGTAGTCGAGGAAGTAGTCGACCGGCTCCTGGAATCGCTCCTTCTTGCCGTCGGCTCGCGCGAAGGTGAAGTAGGCATATTCCTTCAGCGACTCGACATTGGTTTGCGCTAGCGATCCGAGTTCCTCACGCGTATAGGCACCCTTGGTCTTGCCCTTAAGCCCCTGAACCGCATAGGCCGAGAACATGTCATCAAACGCCCAGGCGTGACGCACGCCGGTGAGCGAGCCGTCGTCCACGTAGAGCAACTCGCTGGTCGCGGTGATCCAGACAAGCGGATGCGCCCGCGCCGCGGCCGCCGTGAGCGTGAGGCCGGCGCCGAGCAGCAACAGAAGACACGGCAATGTCGGGCGTCCTGTGCTTGGAGCGCACCGGCTTACCCGACTTAATGACACGAACGGTCCCTGGCGTGTCGTCTTCGTAACCCTGCGCCTCTCGATGCCGAGGCCCGCCACAACGATTCCAGCGGCGAGAGCGATGAACCCGATCTTGATCTGGGTCGAACGATCCGCGCTATAGAGCGAGTGACTCATGGAAGTCTCCTGCCGCCGCCCGTAAGCTGCAGCGTATGAGCCACTTGCTTGGCTCCATGTACGTGGTGACGCTGTCAACAATCTGCATGCGCCCGATCGCAGTTCGGCTGGCAGGGCTTGTGCGTCCGTGGTTTGGCGCCGCACAGATAAGCCGACCGGCAAGATAATATTTAATCCTTCATCGCTCGTACATGCCGGAGGCGTCTCAACCATCCGATACAGTTCATCGACGCCTCTTTCGAACAGGTATCTTTCGGCTTGTTCGGGACGCCATTTGTTCCCATGCTGGTATTCACACGCAAGCCGTCGGATCCGATGTGCATGCTTGCTCGCAGGTTCACGATCGCTCGAAGACCATCACGTTACGCAGCGTGAGATTCAAGCGTCTCTTTCAAAGCGACGGTTACGCTTCAGTTACAACAATGGCGTTGGCGCTGTTAAAACTCGCCTGACCGGGGGGCCGGTGCTTGCGCAACCTCGGCCAGCTCAACGACCGGCTCGCGCACCCACCAAAATAAGAGGCAACGATCACATCTGCGAGAACATTCCTTCATGAGGCAATACCCGCTTCCATCCTCTGGAGCCTGACTAAGCTTGAGCCGTTCAATCGAACTTATAGGAGGCCTGAAAGAACGTACCCCAGCGCTCCATGCTGTACTTCTCACCGCCAACCTCCCCCCCAACACTGATCGGGAACGGGGGGCAGCCGGTACATGTCTGACCGCTGTCCTTTTTGGTCCACATTGCCCAATAGCGGCCACCGACGCCGACGCTGAAGTTGCTGGTAACGAGATAAGACAACACGCCTTCAAGCTGGACCCCCCCGCCTCCATCCCCGCGTTGATCAATGAAGGTGGTCGTTTCGCGCGCGAGATGATTGTCACGCCCCCTGAAATCGGTCCAAGGCAGATAAGCGACGTCGCCGCTTAAGCGCCAATGCTCGGTGAGCATGGTTTCGGCGCTTAGGCCGACACGAGGTGCATTCCACTGAGTATCCTGGCTGCCGACGACCCTATCGTCACCCGGTGCCAGGCTTGGCAGCATGGGGTTAGCGATCTGCACGGATCCTAGCTTGTCCGACTTTTGGCCGTAATAGGTCCAACCGATAAATCCGCCGACCTTGTAGTTGGCGCCGCGCAGGAAGTCGTACCCGGCGTCGGCTGTGTAGTACGTGAAGTTTCCGTTTGCCTGGCCTGATACCGTGTTGCTGTAGTAGCCCCTGGGCATGCCCCAATCTTCGTCATTCTCGTTTCCTTTGTTGAAGCGCCCGAGGCCAATATTGCCCTTCAGGAATATTCCCCACGGGCTGTCAAGACGGCCAAATAGTTCTCCCGAAGGTCCGTCTTGTCCGTGATAGGTGAGCCTCGATAGGAGAATGCTTGGGTCTATGCCGTGGTCCCACTGGAATCTTCCCCGGCTGAGCCAGAGCCGCGATCCGCCTTCGACTGACCAACCGGCGGTGTACGCAATCGGCGGCACGCTGCTGGGTTCTTTTGCATACAGCGGCGCATCGAACCATTGCGATGCGCGCGGGTTGGCGCCAAAGCGGTAGTTCAACCCGACCTTTCCAATGTGGTAGTTGCTCGATAGGCTGGTTGTGTTCGCCGGAAGAACTGCAAGCGGCGGAGCCTGCACGGTCGGAGGGGTCGCGACACTCGGGCCGCCGAAATGCAGATAATCATACTCAACTTTGACGGACCATGCAGGCGTCAGCGCTTGCTCGACGCCCAACCCGATGACCTGACCGACGCGACCATAGTCGAAATGAACTTTCTCCTGTGGCGACCGGCCAAACTCGTAGTTATTGGCGACGTCGCCCCGATTGTTTTGCCAAGCTACGCCTCCCTTGAGGTAGGCCAGCGTGCGGCCTTGCGCGCCAAACGCATAACCTACGCGACCGGTCCCGCTGACAAAGACGTTTGGACTTGCCTTGCAGTTTGCGCTCACAATCCTGCCGGAGGCGGCGAAGCAGGTATTTGTGCCGTCGGAGGCAGCACCGCTGGCATCCAGTTCGACACCAACGACCCAGCTGCTCATCTGCCAGTTGTAGCCGGTCTGACCACCTGCCAGAAACGAAGGGGTATCGACCACGCCCCCATAGATTGACGGACCGTAGGGATTGCTGAAAGAGGTCCGGCCGTACCCACCGCCGACATGCCCGCCAATATATCCTCCGGACCAGCTCCACACCGCCGCCGGCAGCCTCACTGCTGGCTGTAGGTCCGCCGAATGGACTGCACCGCTTGGAAGGAGCGCAATTGTTGTGGCTCCCCAAAAAAGAAATCCAGATCGCATCTTAAAGACTCCGTTTCATTTTCCCGGTCCACAACCGAGCGCCTTAGGTTGTCGCCGCACAGCAAACCCCTCGGGACGGACCAGACGCTACCGCAATGCGCGCCGAGTCCGCCCCGAAGATGACCGCACCGCAATTGGGTGATGATGCCGTGAACGAAGCAAGCCGGGTTGTGAGCCGAATTGCAGGGTCTGCGGGCACTTCGTAAGAGTGGGTAGCATCAAGACTCCAGATCGCACCATGACTTCGGCACGGCCAGCACACCTTCAATGACAGTTACTCACGCAGTCACGGCCCGGAACAACTGCACAATCTCGGCGGTGGCGAGAGTGGGAGACGCATTTCCGATTCATCCTTCTTCCCTCACCGTGACGACGCCTCTGACGGTGCATCAGTTCGCACAGTAGGCTCTCACGTTCCGAACCTGCCGTTTCGACGCTTTCTCCTGGCGGGTGACACTCGAGGACGGCCGCCGGTTGTTGAAACCCGGGTTTCGCACCACCGCGTCGCCAAGCGCGACCGGAATCACGCGACGACATTCGACACGCCTCTGGTGTACGCGACCGCGACACAGCGATGCGTTCTGCAATCCAACAAGTGCGGCGACTTTGATTCACCAACTCTCTCCTAAGGCGCATGTCCTTCGGTATTGTTCTTCTAGCGCAATGCGCAACATCAAGGTCTCTCAAAGCGCAGATCATCGCAACGAAAGCATCGAAGCAGCGAACGCACCCAGCCCGCTAGACGCCACCCAACCGTACATTCGCATCATCTTTCACGTCTCAGCTTGATCGCGAATCGGCACCCTGCTCCGGTGGGAAGCGCACCGGCGCCACCCACGCGGCGCAAAGACTGCTTGCCGAACCAACCCCGACGAGTGCGCAACAGCCTCAGGCGGCGTGGGGCTCAACACTTGTGACATTCGCAACGTTTGTTATCCATCGTGACGGTTTGGAGCCATTGCTACCTACTTTCACAACCGTCGTACGATCTGACGCGGCGTGCGATTCAAGCGGCACGGAGCCGGGCGCGACAATATGTCCGGCCTCGTACATTTCGGAACGCAAGCGGCCGGACAACCCGTGGTTGTCACCGGCGTCGACGTGAATGTCTTTCCATGAACGGGGGCGTTCTGGCGTTATGCCGAACGACTTTTCGCACGAAGTGCCTGGCTGGCCAATTGGCTCGGTCCGCTGGCGCAGCGCAGCGGGAGACAGGCCGCGAGGAGATCCGCAGACTGATCAACTGCTTATTTTCGGCGTCAGGCTCCGAGCCCAATCGCAAGCTGGCAGGCAAGGCTGTCAAGTACAGCGACGGACTGATCTAGCGCCCCATTGACATCGCCTGCCTCTCCCGAGCCGTTCGCCTTACCGCCTCTGGCCAATCGTCTTGCTCGTATAGCCTCTTAGGGAAGCCCAGCGCTCCACGTTTCCGTGCCGATGCACAATGACCGGCTTCTG
>NZ_JAHEAG010000055.1 GCF_018596315.1 Bradyrhizobium sp. SRL28
ATTCTGTAAGTCGTTGTTGAGCATTGCCCCGTGGTACCCCCTTCCCGAGGCGGAGCACGCGTCGATGCAGTTCGCGCGCCTCGGGATGTAGTTACCTGAGTGTCTCGCGCCAGAGCGTCGCTGTGGTGACGCCATCAAGCAGACCGTTATCACCGAGAGGAAATCCTCGATGAGCTCGAAGCCGGCGCGGGCTCCCTCGAACAGATCGACAACGGGGTCCGACTGAAATTCGATCGGGAGCGTCGTGACCCCGACTTCCTTCCGCTTGGCAGCTGAACCGTCAAATGCCGGCGATCGGCGGCACACCGCTCGAGGATTGGGACGCCCGGAGATAATTTAGCGCGGTAAGGACTCTCCTCCTGTCGTCGCTGTCGCCTATGAACTGCCGGACATCATCGTTGAGCGAAGCGTCATTGAGTCGACCGGCGATGGCCTGCTTGTTGTTATCAAAGAGCCAGCGGCCCAAGCCGAGAAGATAATCTACATGGCCCTTGGCGGTGCGCTCAGTGGCCGTCTTCTTGAGTGCGTTCTCAAGCCCCAAATGAGGGGGCGCATCCTCGGCATAAAGAGGCTGCCTTCTGCGACGGACGAAAACCCCACTTGATTGGAGCGGCTGCGGCACCGAAATGCCCGGCATCGCCTTACCGCCGCTACCTTGCGACTACTCGGGAGTAGTCCTCCCAGCGCGGTTGCGTCATGGACATAGGTTCCGGTGGTGGCGCGCCGACTGGATCGGTGGGGGCTGCCTGCGAGGGTCTGAATTGGCAAATTCGCCCAGCTGGCGCCTAAAGGCCGCCGCATCTGCGGACGAGAACTCCGGTGTCCTCTCCTGCGGGTCCGCGTTGCCCGATTGTTGATGTAGTCGGTTAGTTAAAGGAGATCCATCCGTTCTCACTTTCGAAAATTTAGGCCGATCCGAAGCTAGGCTCGGATCTGATGTGGAATTTCAGACGGCAGACCGAGAACGATCAAGGCTTCAACTGCGAATCTGCTTCTGGACGTCGGACCTCAACCACAAACCAGCGTACGTTCCCAAGGGGCCGCTTCCAAGCAGCTGAGCATCGGGCACTCCAATGCTCTTCCGGTGTCATCAGCCGTCTTTCGGGCGTCCGGAGACCACACTTTGC
This sequence comes from Bradyrhizobium sp. SRL28, assembly GCF_018596315.1. Taxonomy (GTDB): domain Bacteria; phylum Pseudomonadota; class Alphaproteobacteria; order Rhizobiales; family Xanthobacteraceae; genus Bradyrhizobium. The sequence goes on from NZ_JAHEAG010000055.1 coordinate 1,128, forward strand.
TATGTGGAGCTGTCGAGAACCTGACGACCCAGCGCTCTTCAGCCGTCCGGCGTCAGGGCAGCATCATGCGCGCGCCTACGATCAAGCGGAGACCTTAGCGTGCCGCATTGACTACAACCGAGCGCGCAGTTGTAAGTCCGCAAAACACCTTAAAGGATCATGGTGCAACTTTCTCGCGAGGAGCGTCACAAAACGGCTCGCCCGATCGATGGCCTTGCGGTCTCATTTGTTGATTCCGGGGGAGCGCACGGGATGATGCCTTTAGCTCGGCCGCTAATCGGACGCGGCGAGGGGCTCTCTAGGATTAGGTGCTGTGGACTTTTGGGGATTCCCTTGAGGCGGCAATCAGATTCAAGGCTGCTTTTTGGGGGACAGTCTTGGGTGTGATGGACGGCTTGGTCTTGAGCGACGCGGCGTGGGATCGGATAGGGCCACTGATCATCGGCCGGCCCGATCAAAGGGGATCGACGGGACGCGACCACCGGATGTCGTGGAGGGCGTCCTTTGGATTGTGCGCACGGGTGCTCCCTGGCGTGATCTTCCAGAGCTGTTTGGCGATTGGAACAGCGTTTTCCGGCCCTTCAGTCGCTGAACACCCAGGTTGTTTGGTGGCGAATCTTCGAGGCGATGTCCGCTAATCCGGACTTCGAATACCTGATCGTTGATTCCACCATCGTCCGAGCCCATCAGCACGCTGCCGGGGCTAAAAAAAGGCCTGAAGATCGAGCCATCGGCCGTTCTCGCGATGGCCTGAGCACCAAGATCCACATGGTCGTTCGAGGCTTGGGATGCCCGTGCGGCTCACACTAACTGCGGGTCAGAACGGTGATACACCGCAAGCCGCAGCCTTGATAGAGGGATTATCCGCCGAAGTCGTCATGGCTGACACGGCCTGTGACGCGGACCACTTACGCCTAGCCAACGCCCGCCAAGAGCGGACTGTCATTCCCAACAACCGGTCACGGGGGCTCAAATATCCGCTCGACAAGTATCTCTACGCCCAGAAACATCGTGTGGAATGCGGCTTCAGCAAGCTCAAGCAGTTCCGACGCGTAGCAACCCGCCTCGAAAAACCGCCCGAAGCGATTGCGCCGTCGTCACTCTCCAGCCATCATGCTGTGGATGTGAAATAAGTGTCCACACGACCCATCTGCTTAGTACCTATCAAACCCGCAGAAGCTGACGAATTCGCTTCCGTGCGTCCAGCTGGCAATTGTGCGACACGCTCTCCGATAACCTTACGATCTACGAGTCTCTGCGAGTCGCAAGAAGTTCATCAGTAGCAGCTGCCCTTGTTGAGTGAGTATCGATTCCGGGTGGAACTGCACGCCATAGGTCGGGTGAGAGCGATGTGCGAGGGCCATGATCTCGCCTTCGTCCGAACGCGCTGTCACTGCGAGTTGCGGTGCGCATGACCCGTCGAGCTCAACAACAAGCGAATGGTAGCGTCCAACGCAAAGTGGGGACGAAAGGTCCTTGAACAGTCCGCGGCCGTCATGGGCTACGTATGAGGACCGGCCGTGCATGGGACGACGTGCACGCGCCACGCGTCCGCCGAACGCGCTCCCAATGCACTGGTGTCCGAGGCAGATGCCCAGAATTGGGACGCGACCTGACAGTTCGCGGATGACGGCGGTCGAGATTCCGGCCTGAAGTGGTGTGCAGGGACCAGGGGAGAGGACCACGGCGCGCGGCTTGAGGCCGGTAAGGTCGCTGACGCTGACGGCGTCGTTCCGTATCACTGCCGTTGCTGCACCTAGCTTGCGGAAATAGCGGGCAATGTTGAAGACAAAGGAGTCGTAGTTGTCGATGATGACAATCAAAATGCACCACAGCTCCCAGCACGAAATGCGTCAAAGATTCGCTGCGCCTTGGCGAGCGTCTCCTCGTATTCGGCCTCTGGATCCGACATCGCCGTGATCCCGCTCCCTGCATAAAACACAGCCAAGTCATCGTCGAATGTGACCGTGCGGATCGCAATGTTCGTATCCATGTGCCCGTTGAAGCCGATAAAGCCGATCGCCCCGCAATAGACCTCTCGCGCCACCCGCTCGATCTCCGCAATAATTTCCATCGATCGCACCTTGGGCGCCCCGGTGATGGAGCCGCCGGGAAAGCACGCTCGCAGTAAGGTGACGGCGTCTTCATCTCCGGCAAGTTCACCCGTCACGGTCGACACGAGGTGGTGCACTGAGGCATAGGATTCCAGGGCACACAGCGCTGGAACCTCGACCGACTGCGGCGTGCAAACACGTGACAGATCGTTGCGCAGGAGGTCGACGATCATCGTGTTCTCGGCACGGTCCTTTTCGGACGCGAGGAGGAGTTCAGCGCGGCGCCGGTCGTCCTTGGAATCAGCGGAGCGCGCGATCGTGCCCTTGATCGGGCGCGTTTCGACCTGCCGTCCATTAAGTTTGAGGAATCGTTCTGGCGAGCTCGAGGCAATGGTCAGCCTGCCATAGCGCAGGAGGGCCGCAAAGGGGGCCGGGTTCAACGACCGCAGCCGACAATAGAAAGCCAGCGGATCAAATGAGCTCGACAGGCGGGCGCTGAAGCGCTGCGCAATGTTCGCTTGGAAGATGTCGCCAGCCAGAATCAAGTCGATGACGCGCTGCACCGCCGCAATGTAGCCCTCACGGCTGAAGTTCGAATGCCATGCGCCCGCTGTGGCGGGGAGGTCATTCCGCGGCGCCCTTGGGCCGGCGAGCCGCGCTGCAAACTCATCGGCCCGACGGCGCGCACGCTCGCGCCGTCGTGCGAGATCCTGCTCCGGCCATCCGGTCGAGACGAGCCAGCATTTTTCGTCACGGTGGTCGAAGCTGATGACCACATCATAGAAATGCAGGATGGATTGCGGCAACCTCTGACCGGAAATTGCCGGCGCGGGCAGTCGCTCCAGTGTCCTGTTCAGATCATAAGCAAAGAAGCCGGCCGCACCACCCTGGAACGGCGGCAGGTCGGGACGATGCTCTTCGCGGTACCTGGCGAGCAGGGTGCGAAGAGCTCGCCACGGATTGCCCGCAAGAGTCTCTCCGTTGCAACTCGCCTGTCCGTCCGCGACCATATAGGTGCTGAAGGGGTCGCAGGCCATATAGGAGTAGCGCCCGAGCAGCTGCGGTGCAGCGCTATCGAGGAACGTCAGGTGCGGTCGATGCGCGAGACAGCGCATCGCGGTGACAGGCTCAATCCACTGCAGTTCGCGGACGTGCATCGCCTTGTCACTCACCGACGATTGGCGTGCTGGTGAGACGCGCTCCGATTACGAATCCCCACCCCGACGAGAGCGACGCTCGTCTGGCCCCGCAAGGTCTTGAGATCGATTGCCAGGTTAACCCCCGCCGGTGGACCCGAAGCGCCCACTACCTTGGCTTACCGCTGCCGTCGAGGCGAACCGCGCATCTGTGGCTACATTATAGTCGGCCGCGAACCGCAGCTCCCGGAGGGATCGTACCCGCCTGATCGATTCCTGGTAGAGATCGTGCGCTTTGTATGCTGCGAGCTCCGTCTCGTTGTCGAACTCACCATAAACCACCACGTCGATCTCGTTGCCAAGCTGGTCGGTCTTGCGGTTGCGCGCAACCTCGAGCCGGCGTGCATGCGGGATTGTGGTGAGAAGCGAAAGGCCTTCGATGATTTGGTCGATATGGGCCCGATCTTTGGCGCTGAACAAGACGATGTGACGAATCATGGATGGCCTTAAGGAGTGATGTCGCAAGGAGGTCGCATAACTAGCTTAGGAACGAGCCCGCTGCAACGGCGGGCGGCCGCAAGCCGCCTCGCGCGGCAAGACGGTCGAAGGTTTGACGCTCTTGCGCTTCGCCCGCGGTCGGCAACGCAACTCGCCAGATCTCATTCCTGGTCAGGACGCGGGAAGGGCGAGGCGCTCAATCGTTTGAATGTGGCGCGCGAGCAGACTACAGGCCTGGTCGGTGTTGCGCGCTCGCAGGGCTTGCAGAATCAGGCGGTGATCCTGATTGGACCGCGGTCGCCAGCCGCTACTGCGCGCCACCGCGAACACGACTCGTGAATTTGCAAGCTGTAGTCCGTCGAGGCTCGCGAGCAGGCGCGGCATCGCGCAGGGCGCCACCAGCGCGTGGTGAAAGGCGCGGTTGGCCATTTCAAAGTCCTGAATCGTTTGGGCATTGTCTCCTTCAATCAGGGCAAGCTCGATCCGTGCCAAATGTCTAGAGGTGAGCTTTGGCGCCGCATTGCGCAACGCGACCACTTCGAGCGCGGCACGCATCTCGGCGATCTCCTTCACCGAATTGGTATCGAGCGGAGCAACCCGCATACCGCGACGGGGCACGCCGACGACAAGCTGTTGGGCCTGAAGTTGCCGAAACGCCTCGCGCACCGGGACGTGGCTGGAGTTGAATTCTCGCGCGACATGATCCTGCCGGAGTGGGGCGTCTGGTTGCAGCGCGCCGCTGACAATGCGCGCAGCGATTGCCGCTGCAATGCGACCCGCCATCGTCGTGTTCTCGTCGTCCGTCATAGATTATCTATCAAATTATGCGCCGGCCGTGCGCGACGACTCGGCCGTAGCAATCGAGAATGGCCTCTTTTTGCAGATTTTCTGCAATCCGGGCAGATTTCCGGGGCCTTTGAGCGTTGACACATCTTTATGTTCGTCTTGGAGAACGCATAGAAGGGTCCAACGGACGGGCACACATAATAAATAATCGACGTCCTTATCTATTAAAAATTGGGAAGGCAAGTTGTATGGTTGCTGTCGTGGGAGTAGAAGGGAATGACAGGGGCAACGGCGTGCCGGTCCGAAGTGACTGGGAGCGAGCCGAGGCCGGCGCGCTTTATGGCCCGCCGTTTGCCGACCTGATGTTTCAGGCGCAGTGCATTCATCGCGATAACTTCGATCCAAACCGCGTCGAAACAGCAAGCCTGCTCAGCATCAAGACCGGCGGTTGTCCGGAAGACTGCGGCTACTGCGCGCAGAGCGCGCACTACGACACCAGCCTGAAAGCCACCCGCCTGATGGATCGCGCCGATGTGGTCGCCACTGCGCAGCGCGCCAAGGATGCCGGCGCGACTCGCTTCTGCATGGCCGCCGCCTGGCGCGGTCCAAAAGATCGCGATCTCGATCAGATCTGCGACATGGTCACCGCGGTTAAAGGGCTTGGCATGGAAACCTGCGTCACGCTCGGCATGCTGACGCCTAAGCAGGCCGCACGGCTCTCCGAGGCCGGTCTCGACTTCTACAATCACAACGTTGACACCTCGCCGGAGTTCTACGACAAAATCATCACCACCCGCACCCTGCAGGACCGCGTCGACACACTTGCGCACGTCCGCGATGCCGGCATCAAGGTGTGCAGTGGCGGCATTATCGGCATGGGCGAGCGCCTCGAGGACCGGCTCGGCATGCTCGTCCTGCTCGCCAATCTGCCGAGCCATCCGCAAAGCGTGCCAATCAATCTATGGAACGAGGTCACGGGCGTACTGGTCTATGACACCGCGGAGCGCCCCAATCCGATCGCGCTGGTGCGCCTGATAGCGACGGCCCGAATCATGATGCCGAAGAGCGTGGTGCGGTTATCCGCCGGACGGCAGTACATGACCGACGAATTGCAGGCGCTGTGCTTTTTGGCCGGCGCAAATTCGATCTTTATCGGCGATGTACTGTTGACCACCAAGAACCCGCAGCGCGACCGCGACGCGAGTTTGTTGCACCGGCTCGGCATCACGTCCGGGCTTGCCTGATTGAAAACAGCTAAACGGGCGCTGTGCGCAAACTCCGGCTTAGGTGAGAAATGCAGATTACGTTGATGAAAGGCAAAATCCATCGCGCCTCGGTAACCGAAGCCGATCTGTACCTTGAAGGTTCGATTTCGATTGATCGGGCGCTGCTGGACGCGGCGGGATTCCTGATCAACGAGCGCGTCGAAATCTACAACATCGAAACCGGAGCGAGTTTCGCCACCGAGGTGATGGAAGCGCCCCGCGGGTCTGGCGCCATAGATTTGAACGGTGCGGCTGCGCGGCTCGCGATGCCCGGAGACAAAATTATTATCGTTGCATATGCCTCCTTTGATGAGGCGGAAGCAAAAATCTTCAGGCCGCGTGTTGTGCTGGTCGACGGAGAAAATCGCATCTTGTCACGTTGAAAGCTAAGGTCGCTGCTGAAGCAGTTGTTCTTAGCGGCCAATGGAATTCTTGCGCGATGGATCGTGATCCTGGAGTGAAGAATGAACGCAAACCACGCGGCCAAAGTTGCCGATTATGTCGCGGCCTTGCATGCCCTGAAACACGACAATCGCCTGCGGAGTCTCAGGCCGCGCGCGGGAATTGATTTCGCATCGAACGATTATCTGGCGCTCGCGAGCGCGCCGCGTATGAAAAAGGCTCTCATGGCCGCTCTCCAGGCCGGCACACCAATCGGCGCTGGCGGGTCGCGGCTTCTCCGCGGCAATTGCGAGGAGCACGAAGTTCTCGAAGCAGCCGCTGCCAGGTTCTTTGGGGCAGAGACGGCGCTTTTCTTTAGCGGCGGTTATGTCGCAAACTTTGCTATCCTAACAACGCTGCCGCAGCGGGGCGATTTGCTTGTCCTCGATTCGCTCGTGCACGCGAGTATTCATGAAGGAGCGCGAGCTGGCCGGGCCGACTTTCGGATAAGCGCCCATAATGACCTCCAGTCGATCGAAAACACAATTCTTGACTGGCGGGCCAAAGGCGGAGTGGGCCGCGTCTGGATCGTGGTCGAAAGTCTCTACAGCATGGATGGCGATTTCGCGCCGCTCGAAGAGCTGGTCGCGATTGCGGACCGGCACGATGCATTCCTGATGGTGGATGAGGCTCATGCCACAGGCGTTTACGGCGAGCAGGGACGAGGACTCACCGCGCCCCATGAAAGGCGCGAAAATCTCTTGGTCGTTCATACCTGCGGCAAGGCGCTGGGTACGGCCGGCGCGCTTGTCACTGCCTCCGGCGTGCTGCGCGACTTTATGATCAATCGCTGCCGTCCGTTTATCTACGCCACGGCGCCATCACCCTTGACGGCTGTCGCCGTGCGCGAGGCAATCTTGATCCTGCAGCAGGAACCCGAGCGTCAGCAACGTTTGGCCAACCTGGTCGCATTCACGCATCGGGAGATCGGCGTGCGCGGTTTGCGAAATACTTCGGACTCGCAGATCGTGCCCTATATTGTTGGCGACAACTCGCGTGCGATGCGGCTTGCATCGAGGCTGCAGGCTCGCGGCTTCGATATCCGCGGAATCCGGCCGCCAACTGTGCCGGCGGGCACAGCCCGTTTGCGAATTTCACTGACACTCAACGTTGTGGAGGACGACGTGCGCGCGATGCTCGATGCTCTCATAGAGGAGACGAGAGGTGAATCTCGATGAGTCAGCGGATCGTGGTAACAGGCACAGATACCGGGATCGGAAAAACGGTTTTTTCTGCGGGACTCGCCGATCTCCTCGGCGCGAACTATTGGAAACCGATTCAGGCCGGCCTCGAAGGGGAGACCGATACGGAGCTCGTCGCACGGCTGGGCAGCCTCTCAGCCGATCGCATCGTGCCGGAGCTTTACCGCCTTCGAACGCCCGCTTCGCCCTATCATTCCGCCGAAATTGATGGAGTTCGCATTGACGCGGATTCGCTGGATGTGCCGGATACCGGGGAACGACCGCTAGTGATCGAGGGTGCCGGCGGGCTGATGGTGCCGCTGAGTCTCGGCGCAGTTTATGCTGACGTCTTTGAGCGATGGCGGCTTCCAGTCGTGCTTTGCGCAAGAACAGCGCTGGGCACCATTAATCACTCGCTGCTGTCGATAGAGGCTCTGCGAAAGCGCCAGATCGAGCTTCTTGGGATTGCGTTCATTGGCGAGAGAAATTCTGAGACTGAGAGCGCAATTTGCGAGATCGGGCGGGTGCGTTGGTTAGGGCGATTGCCCTGGCTTTCTCCTCTCACGGCAGACACGCTGCAGGCCGCGTTCAAAGCCTCATTCCGCGGTGATGATTTCAAGCCATGATGCCAAAGACTAAGTCGCCGATCTGGCATCCGTTCACGCAACACGCGCTTCAAAACGAGATGACAAAGGTTGTGCGTGGTGAAGGGGCCTATCTCCACACCGCCGATGGTCGCCGCATCATCGATGCAATCTCATCCTGGTGGGTCGTGACGCATGGTCATTGCCATCCACATATCGTGAGCGCCATCCGGGAACAGGCAGGCAAGCTCAACCAGATCATCTTCGCCGGCTATACCCACGATCCGGCCGAGGAGGTTGCGGCGCTACTCTTGAAACTGGCACCCCGCGGCCTCGACCATGTCTTCTTCTCCGACAGTGGCTCAGCCAGTGTGGAAGTGGCCTTAAAAATGGCACTCGGCTACTGGCATAATATCGGCAAACAGCGAATACGCATCATCGTGATGCAAGATTCCTACCACGGCGATACGGTTGGGGCGATGTCGGTCGGTGCCCGAGGCGTGTTCAACGCTGCGTATGGGCCGCTGCTGTTCGACGTCACCTCAATCCCATTCCCCGCGGGAGGTCGTGAGCAGGCGACGCTCGACGCGCTCGAGTCCGCATGTCGAAACGAAATGCCGGCCGCCTTTATTGTGGAGCCTCTGATATTGGGGGCAGGCGGGATGCTGATGTACCCAGCCTGGGTGCTAAGAGAGATGAAGCGGATCTGCGAGGCCTCGGATGTCCTGTTCATTGCCGACGAGGTCATGACGGGCTGGGGCCGCACCGGAACGTTATTTGCCTGTGAGCAGGCCAATGTCACGCCCGATATTGCCTGCTATTCGAAGGGACTTACGGGAGGGGCGCTTCCGCTCGCCGTGACACTCTGCCGCGCAGATATTTTCGACGCACACTATTCGAAAGATCGTACGCGTACGTTCTTTCATTCGAGTTCATATACCGCGAATCCTGTAGCCTGCGCCGCCGCAAAGGCCAACCTGGATCTCTGGCAAGATCAGGAAACTCGCCAACGTGTTGCATCGGTCGCCACGATGCAAGAGCAGGCAATTGAGCCATTCCGCGCCGACCCTCGCTTTGCAAACATCCGTCAAACTGGTACCATTACAGCACTCGATCTGAAAACGAATGATGCGGGCTATCTCGCGGGCATCGGTCCGAAGCTTCAGGCTTTCTTTAAAGCCCGCAATCTGCTGCTGCGGCCGCTCGGCAACACGATCTATGTGATGCCGCCTTATTGCGTCACGGCGATAGATCTTGACCAAATCTATGCCGCCATCAGGGATTCTGCCGATGCGCAGGCTTGAGGACGGCTTTGGTGCGTGTAGCCACCATTAAACGTCTCCGCACGTTCTCTAAGGAGCGCGAACACCTCGGATTCGCCTAGGCAGCCGCAAAATCGGCATCTCACCCAGCCCACAGTGACCATGCATTTCGAGCAGCTGGAGATAAAAATCGGATTGCCGCCTTTGACACCGCAAAGCACGAGGTGGCAGCGACGAGATCGGGGCGAGTGCTAGCACACGCACCCCATCAGCAAGGCCTGTTGAAATCGGTCGAAGAAACGCGTGCGAGCGCAGGATTAACCGTCAACGCGCCGCTCATTGCATCAATCAAGACGAAAATATTCGTTACAGATTGGAAATCTCAGCGAAGGACGCCGATTGAGCCGTCGCTTCACCAGGGAGGCGCACATCAGGGTCAAACTCTTGCCCCCAGCGCCCGTACCTACCGCGAGACTTGGCATCGCCGACGCGGCATTTCACGTGCGGGCGTGGTGCTGAGGCGAAGAAAGTGCAGGGGCTATCCACCTAACGCCGATAGGAGGCGAAAATGCGCAACAGCTCCCATATTCCCTACTACGGTCCAGTGAGGTGCTGTGCGATATGCGGCGGAAAGTTCGGGCTGATCCGCTACTACTGCTGGCGAACGGCCCTTTGTTCGAACAAATGCGTCGACCACTTCAAGGCGCGGCGGGAGGCCGACCACAAATGGCTTCGCTGGTTGCGAGCGGCTTAAATGTGGCACCGAGTCGCGGGAGACAGGCGCGCGGCAGAAGCGCATTAGCGGAGTTGACAAACTTCTCATTAGAATTCGGTGTGACGCTAGAGTAGCATGGAAGCATCAAGTGACAGACACGTCGGCAACAATCATCGACTTCACTGCTTACAGGATGAACAAGCGTGCTGCGGCTGAGCTGTCGCGCGACGAAGTTTACTCGACCGCGCCCTATCGAGCGGTCGCATCCTTCTATTTCTTCTGGCCTTTTCTGGCCTGGATCCCGTTTGGTTTGCTGGATCTGCCAGCGTCGGACCAGGAGCCTTCGTGAGCAATGCCCGGACGCTGCGATGGGAATTAGCGACAGAGATGGTTGCGCGACGACTAAGTTTGTGCGTAGTTCTCCAATTTTGGAGAGGCAAGATCCTTCCTTCCCTCTACCATTGACGGTTTTCTCTCAAATTCCCTAGGAATCATTGGCTGCAGGGATACGGGGCGAGCGATCGACCGGGATCTAAAATGAGCCACAGTTCGGAGCAGCCTCTTGAACGTGTCGCCATCCAATGCTGCAGCGGTGGACAGTGGAGGGACGTCGTGTCGCCGGGGCACAGCGTACGAGGCTATTACGACACGCATCGTCGACGTCATCCTGGCCGGAGATAGCGTTGGCAACGTCTGCCTCGGATTCGGCAAACACAGTGCCGGTCAGTGGCCATGGGAATTATTACTTAGATGCGGTTGCGCGCACACAGGCCAGACCCATGCCTTGCTTCTGGCGGAACGCCGGAGGCTTCCTTCAGCGTGGCAGCGACGCCGTGAAGCTCAAGGGTGGTGCCAAGCGTGTCGAAATGGCGCGTGCCTTGGTCGATTCCGAAATTCCTGTGACGAACCGTCTCGGCCTCACCCCTCAGAGCGTTAATGTCATGGGTGGATCCAAGGTGCAGGGAAGGAAAGCCGATGAGAACCAAACGACTGAGTGCTAAGAAAAAACGGAAACTTGCACTGGATAGGTGTTTTCGTGGATGAGCAGTTTTTAAAGGACCGGGCCCAGATCATTCGCGATCTAGCGGACAAGGCAGACCCTTTCACCAGAAAAAGGCTGCTGGACCTAGCGGAACGGTATGACAGACGGATGAGACCGACGGTCTCAGATGACAAAGCACGGCGCAACTAATTGGTCGTCTGGAAGTATTCCGACGGATCTGGCGGCTCACGGTTGATTCGATGTGGCCGATTTCGTGAACTCGATATACATGAGCGACGCTCTGGAGTCCGCTTGAAGATACCCGACCGCAACCTTTCTTGCAGAGCCGCTCGCCCGAAGACGCGAAGGCAGCTTATTACAATTACGAAGACGTCAATCGCCGGCCTTGCGGAGGCGTCCTATTCGCGAAATCAAATCGAAAATTGGATGGGTGAGACCGTACGCCGGCATTTACGAACAACTCTTCGCCAAGGGGCTAATGACCCTGTATCTGCGCGAGAACCTACTCGCACCATGCGTTTTTGCGTTCAAAGCCCATTGAATCCTGCAAGTCAATCTCTTGCTGGAGGCAGAAAAAAGGCCGCGCGAATGTTACGCGCGGCCAAGTCAGGGAGGAAACGCCCCAAGGGGCCGCTGAAGGAGCATCGAGATGAGTAGATCGATCACTCACCGAGAACTCCAAGCTTGTGAGAACATCAGTGTTACGAGATGCCCTTTTAGTCGTCTCTAGTCGCGCGAACAAATGATCGAATACTCGAGTTCTTGCGCCGTTTGGCGGTGATTTTTGCGCATGTGTCGCATCTTTTGTGCAAAGATGATCAACTGGACGCAGCGTGCAGCTCAACGCATCGGTCGGTCTACCGCGATAAGCCCGGATGCCTAGGGAGGTCACCGTTTCCCTTCGTTGTTCAGGCGGGATGGTCATCTCGGCGACACTCGTCACGGGTTTCGGTGATCTATTATAGTCTGTATGTAACGTACACTGCGAATTCAGAATCTTGAGCAGCTACAGGCCGATAGGAATGTCAATGTAGCGCATCGATGGGTCGTCGGCGTCCACCGGACCGAGCTCGTCCCAGGCCGACAGCCAAGCCGCAAGCACTGCCGATGTCTGCTCCAAGGCCTGCACCTGGCGAAGCGTCACGCGGAATATGGCGCAGGCAAAATGGTCGTTTCGGAGTGCGACGGTGGATGGTTCAAGTCCGCAGACGACGGAATGGATGACATGCCGCTCGAAGGCCACGAGATCGGGGTTGCCCGTAACTTTCAAGCAAGGGCCTGAAAGGTGATGCGGCAGTCATGCCTGAACGGGCGTTTTTGGCCAAGGTGGTCGCGGAGCGGATGCAGGGGATAGAGATGCGCGCAGGTGGGCAACCCTCGGGCAATGGCTACGTCACTGCATGGGTACGGCGATGCGACAGTACTTTCGGCAAAGATATGGGTGTGCCTCGCGATACAGCACATAAGCGCGTGCAGAGTTGGAGGCGGGCGCCTACCGATTTTCCCGGCGCGCTCAACACCGCGGAAATGTTCCTGCCTTTGCCGAGCGGATGCCGGGCGTGCCGCTGCTCGCCAACATGACCGCCTTCGGCAAGACGCCGTTGCTTTGCGGTGGCAGAATTCGAGGTAACTATTCAATGGTGATCTGGCCGGTGTCTGCGCTGCGGGTGGCTAACAAGGCGCAGGAAGATCTGTAAGCTGCGATCGCGCGACCACGGCACTCACAAGATTGTCGATCGAATCCAGACGCGCGCCGAACTCTATGCGACGATCGGGCCGCACGACGACGAGGCGCTAGATGCCTCCGTTGTCCAGACGATCGCTCCCGAGAACCGAACGGAACGGCCCTCTTGCAGGTAATCGGAGATGTCGAGGCTCTCCGGATTGATCCGGAGCTAAGAGGGAAGCCGGTGCGATGCCGGCGCTGCCCCCGCAACTGTAAGCGGCGAGCCGCTGTCCAATAGAAGTCACTGAAGCCACGCGGCTTCGGGAAGGCCGGATAGCAGCGACGACCCGCGAGCCGGGAGACCTGGCCCGACAACATATTCGTTCACGGGCGGGGTGTCCCGGTGGTGCGCCAAGCAGTTGCCGCTTCGGCGGCTTTTTCTGCACGCGTCGCCATGGCCTTTGCTCCCAACATAGGGTTGAAGCTATGTCTCTTCTCTCGATTCCTGTCGCTACCCTCGGCACGCCGCGCATCGGTCCGCGCCGCGAACTCAAACTCGCGCTCGAGAGCTATTGGGCCGGAAAGTCTGACGAAACGCAGCTTCTTGAGGCTGCGGCTGCGCTTCGCGCCGCCAACTGGGCGCGGCAGAAATCGCTCGGCGTAACCGTTATTCCTTCAAACGACTTCTCGCTTTATGACCATGTGCTCGATACCAGCGTGATGGTCGGTGCCATTCCGGAAATTTACGGTTGGAGCGCAGGCCCTGTTTCGCTCAAGACCTACTTTGCGATGGCACGGGGGCGCACAGCGCGATGACCATGATGCGAATTGCGGTCACGCCGAGCACGGCGCCGCAGCGCAGGAGATGACCAAATGGTTCGACACCAATTATCACTACATGGTGCCGGAATTTCACAAGGACCAGACCTTCACGCTTTCCTCTCGCAAGCCGATCGAGGAGTATGAAGAGGCGAAAAGCCTGGGTTGTCAGACGCGCCCGGTGCTGGTTGGTCCGGTCACCTTTCTGAAGCTCGGCAAGAGCGCAGATCCTGCATTCGATCCGCTGTTGCTCCTCGATAGGCTGCTGCCGGTCTATGTAGATGTTCTCCGCGAACTCACCCTAAGGGGCGCCGAGTGGGTGTAGCTGGACGAGCCATGTCTGGTCCTGGACCTCGACGACGCTACACGCTACACGCGACGCGCTGCGCCGGACCTACGCCCACCTGGCCAAGAAGGTTCCCGACCTCAAGATCATGCTCGCTACCTATTTTGGAACGATCGGCGACAACCTGGAAACCGCTTTGACGTTGCCGGTTGCGGGCCTTCACATCGACCTGGTCCGCGCCCCAGAGCAGTTGAGCCCGATTGTCGCCGACGCTCGAAGGGATATTGTCCTCTCTCTCGGCGTCGTCGATGGCCGCAATGTCTGGCGTTCGAACCTTCCAGCGGTGCTCGACCGGCTCGAACCTGCCGTCGCAAAGCTTGGCGAGGACCGCGTGCAGATTGCATCCTCATGCTCGCTGCTTCATGTCCGATCGACCTCGATCTCGAGACCGATCTCGATCCCGATGTGAAAAGCTGGCTTGCTTTCTCCGTCCAGAAGATCGGAGAACTCGCAACGTTGGGACGCGTGCTGGCTAAAGGCTGGGAGGAAGCGGCGGATGTACTTGCGGCCTCAGAAGGCGCGGCCGTCACGCGCGAAACGTCGCCCAACGTTCACAATGCGAACGTCGCCAAGCGAATGGCTGCAATCGATGACGGCATGCGGCGTCGTCGCAGTTCTTTCGCCCGGCGCGCCGAGGTTCAGCGCGCGCGGTTCGGATTGCCGACATTTCCCACGACGACGATCGGATCGTTCCCGCAGACGGCGGAAGTTCGCAACGCCCGCGCGGCCCATGCGCGGGGAACGATGAGCGACGCACAACACGAGCAGTTTCTCAAAGGGGAGACGGCACGCGCGGTGCGCTGGCAGGAAGACATCGGTCTCGACGTTCTCGTGCATGGCGAGTTCGAGCGCAATGACATGGTGCAGTATTTCGGCGAGCAGCTGTCCGGCTTCGCATTCACCAAGCATGGTTGGGTTCAGTCCTACGGCTCGCGTTGTGTCCGGCCGCCCATCCTTTTTGGTGATGTCTCCCGGCCGAAGCCGATGGCGGTGGAGTGGTGGCGCTACGCGCAATCGCTGACCAAGAAGCCACTGAAGGCGGTGGTGACAGGACCGGTGACGATCCTGAACTGGTCGTTCGTCCGTGATGATATTCCACGGAGCGAAGCATGCCGTCAGATCGCGCTAGCGATCCGTGACGAGGTGATCGACCTCGAGAGGTCCGGCGCGATGATGATCCAGATTGACGAGGCTGCGCTCCGAGAAGGATTGCCGCTGCGCAAGTCACAATGCAAGACCTACCTCGGCTGGGCCGTAGACAGCTTCCGCATTTGCTCGTCGGGCGTGGCCGACGAGACCCAGATCCACACCCATATGTGTTATTCCGAGTTCAACGGCATCATCGATGCGATCGCGGCAATGGATGCCGACGTCATCTCGATCGAGACGTCGCGGTCAAAGATGCAACTGCTTGACGCCTTCAAGAGCTACAAATATCCGAACGAGATCGGACCCGGCGTTTACGACATCCATTCGCCGCGCGTGCCGGACGCGGCCGAGATGAAGAACCTCATTGCGCTGGCGCGGCAGCGGCTTTCCGATGCGCAGCTCTCGATCAATCCAGATTGCGGCCTTAAAACGCGCCGATGGGATGAGGTGCGTCCCGCGCTCATCAATATGGTCGCCGCTGCCCGTGAATTGCGGGCGGCGTCCTGATCCCGAGGCAATCGCCGATGTCCGGCGTCTTTTTTCACAGGGAGCGCCGATGCGTTTCTGGATCAAATGCACCCGCTTTGGAAAGGAGGAGCCCTGTTGCGTGAATTTCTCGCTTGTCGAGGAGATGGGCGTGATGGCGAGAAAACGATCCTGGAGTTTGTCGGAAGCAACGCCCAAACGATCGAGGTGAACGAGACGCCGGACGAAATCTCTCGATCCATCTCGGTGGGGTTTATTGAGTCGAGTGTTGCAGACTTTGGGAACCGGAACCGGCGAAGTGTCGGTCGATTTGCGAACGGGCGATGCGCATCCGGACTGGCATGCTCTTGCCTGGTCGCGTGAGATCAGGCCGGAGAACGCTTTTGCTCCTCGTCTCGCGAGCGAACCGTCGTCGTTCGCCTGAGACAGGGCGATCTGTTCGCGCTGGAAGATCGCTGCGCCTATCCGGCAGGTGCCATTGTCGAAAGGCGTCGTCAGAAACTGCCGGCTGCATTGCTGCTACCACGGCTCAACGCGGCGGAGTTGGCGCACAAGCTAATCCTAATTCCGCAAATCACTTGAGGCGAGCAGGTCTGTCGAGTTTAATGATCTGATACGCCGTTAATTTATGTGATTCGGAGAGAAGAACATGCCCCAAGGCAAGGTGAAGCTGTTTAAGGACGATAAGGGGTTCGGCTTTATAGCGCCTGATACCGGCGGTGAAGACCTATTCTTCCACGTGAGCAGCTTGTTGCCCGGTGTAACGCCCAAGCAAGGAGACCGCGTCAGCTATGAAATCGGTGTAGACCGCAGGACCGGACGTAGTCGAGCCGAAAAGGTCGTGATCGGTTGATCATAGAGACTTGGGCAGAGTCATTCCCGGCCACCATACGAAGGCTTTCTTATCACCGGCGTTCCAAAGCGCCTCTAGCTTCTCCCACTCCATGAACCCGCAATCCCAGTCGCCCCGCAATCACGCCTTTTCATTAGGACCGAGCAAGTCCTTATATTTTCGGACAGGCATTAGCCTCGCAAGGTAAGTGGCCAGGTCTCGGCAGGCGGTGCAACATCAAGCCCCTGCTCGCGGACCAAGCGGGCGGACGCGAGGCGGCGATCGCGTTCAATTGCGATCTCCCGTCGGCTGCGCTCCCGTTACCTCGACCCGGTCGGATGCAACGTCCAATCGGGAACGCCATACATCTCGCGAAACTTTCGTTTGGAGACATCTATAGCCTGCGCATTGTTTTGGCCTCACGTCCGGCATCACTGGATCTTTGTCAACACGCCGGAACGCTTCAGGTTGGAGCGACTGCTTATTCACATCGGCCAACCTGAATTCGCTCGACTTGGCTTCGCCATATGAGGCCGATCAGATATCCATGTTGCGCAGGCGCTGGTGGTTGCGCAGCACGATCTGGCGGGCACCGGAAAAGCCCAGCACGCCTTCGTCGTTCAATTGCGACAGGGCACGTGACACCGTTTCCAGCGTAAGCCCGAGATAATCGCCGATGTCGCGGCGGCACATCGGGAGCGCCATCGTGCCGGCCACCGTAAGGCGGCGATCCATCTCCAGGAGGAAGTTGGCGACTCGTTCCATCGCGCTTTTGCGACCAAGCAGCAGGATGTGCTCCTCGGCGCGCTTGAGGTCATCAGCCGTTATGGTCCAGAGCTTGTGGGCGACCCGGACGTCGGTGCCGGCCGCATGTTCGAGGCTGCGGCGCTTCACCAGGCGCACGGTGCTGTCGATGATGGCTTCGGCGGCCAGGCGGTGCTTGGTGCTGGACTCCAGCCCGAACACGTCGCCAGGCAAATGGAACGCGCCGATTTGACGACGTCCGTCGGACAGCAGCTTGTAGGTGCGCATCGCGCCGCGAACGACCTGGTAAACATACTCCGCCGGCTCGTCCTCACCGTAGATTTCCTCGTCCTTGCGGTAGGTGAACTCCGTGGCGATCAGGCCAGCATGGCCTGTGAGGCCGAAAAACGGTTCGACAGGCCCAAACGCGCCGGGAGCGGCTCGGTTGACGTTGAGGGACGGGGCGATCGATCGGGTGAGCATGAGCCATCTCCTGTGCAGCGGATGGCGAATTGGTAAGTGGAACAAAACGGCTGGGAAATTTCGCTTCATGCCTTAGGGGCAATGCCTTAAGTAGAATCCCGGAGCTGTGTGCCGGTTTTCAGGACGCCGAGGGCCGCTCCGTGTTGATCGCGTCCCAGATATGGGAGGAAAGGCTGTCCTCGACGTGCGGCTTGACCAGCACATGGCGAATACCGGCGCCTGCTGCTTTGGCCGGAATGGACGAGTCGGGGTGACCGGTGATCAGGATGATCGGCGTATCGATATCGCGCCGGCGCAAGAGACTGGCAAGGTCGATGCCGCTCATGCCCGGCATCTTGTAGTCGATCACGAAGCAATCGGCGCCGCCCATAGTCATGGCGTTCAGGAGCGCCTCGCCGCTGCGGAAAGTGCGGACACAAAAACCGTCGGTTTCCAGGAGAAAGCGCAGCGATCCGAGCACATCGGTGTCATCATCGACGACGTAGACAAGGGGCGTTCTGTTAGGTGAGGGCATCACAGGCTTTATGCGGCTTTCTGATCAGCCATGCGGTCGATCAGAGCATCCATAAGGCCTTCCAGCGGGCCCGACTTGATTCAGCTCAATCTTTAAGCGCCCCGGCTCGCATGGCGAGGCGGACGAGTTCCGAAAGACTCGAAGCCTGCATCTTGGTCATCACGTTGGCTCGGTAGACCTCGATGGTGCGCGGGCTGATATTGTAGTCGCCTGCGATCATCTTATTGGATAGGCCAGCCACCAATCCCTCCATCACCTGCCGCTCGCGCGGGCTCAGCGAGGCGACCCGCGCGGCGATGTCCTGCGTCATTGCCTCGTCGCGGGCGCCGGCTTCAGCCTGCCGGAGCGCGGCGTCGATCATCGCGACCAAGCGGTCATCCTCGAACGGCTTCTCCAGGAAATCGACCGCACCGAGTTTCATCGCCTCGACGGCGAGGGGGACGTCGCCATGGCCGGTCACGATGATGACGGCCAAGGAGGCGCGGCTCACCTTGAGGCGCTTTAGCAACTCGACGCCATCGATGCCGGGCATGCGGACATCCGAGACTACACAGCCGAATTCGATGGTGGAAAGGTGATCGAGGAATTTCTGCGCCGTCTCGAACAGACTGACCTCAAAATCCGCGGAATCGAGCAAGAAGTGCAGCGAGTCACGCATCGCCTCATCATCGTCGATGACGTAGACATTTCCTCTAGTTGCCATCTGTCAAACTCTCGTTGGGTGCCGCCGGCAGGGTGAAGCGAAACGTCGTGCCGCCTGCGTGATCGGATTCGGCCCACATCCTGCCGCCATGGGCCTCGATGATGGAGCGGCTGATCGACAGCCCGACCCCCATGCCGGTTTCTTTGGTTGTAAAGAAGGTCTGGAACAGGTGCTTCTCCACATCTTCGGGGAATCCGTGACCGGTGTCGAACACCGAGACTTCGGTCATGTCCCCGTCGAGCGGCCGGTTAGTGACGATGAGCTCGCGCCGTGCGGACTGGGCCATGGCTTCCAGCGCGTTGCGGAACAGATTGACCAGCACCTGCTGGATCTGGACGCGGTCGACCAGGACATGGTCATGCTGCGGGTCCAGGCTGAAGCGGATCCGCACGTCCTGTTCGCGCGCACCGGTTAGGCCAAGCGCGCCGGCTTCTTCGATCATCTTCGAAAGGCTCTCGACGCGCTTTTCGGATTCGCCGCGGGCGACGAAATCGCGCAGCCGCCGGATGATCTGCCCGGCGCGGATCGCCTGTTCCGCGGCGCGATCCATCGCGTTCTCGATTCTAGCGCGATTCGGATCGGGGCTCGCGGCAAGCAGCCGGCGCGAGCCCTTCACGTAGTTGCTGATGGCAGCAAGCGGCTGGTTAAGCTCATGTGCCAATGCAGAACCCATCTCTCCCATCGCGCTCAGCCGTGACATGTGGACGAGCTCGGACTGCAATTCCTGCAGCCGCGCCTGGGTCTGCTGATGCTCGGTGAGGTCGCGGACGAAGCCGGTAAAATAGGGCATGCCGCCGGATTGCATCTCGCCGATCGACAGGTGCATCGGGAAGGTGGTGCCGTCCTTGCGCTGACCGGTGACGATGCGGCCGATGCCGATGATGTGCCGTTCGCCGGTGGCGACGTATCGCGGCATATAGCCGTCATGGCGTGAACGGTCGGGCTCGGGCATCAGGATGCTGACATTCTGCCCGATTGCCTCGCTCTGGACGTAGCCGAACTGGCGTTCCGCCGCGCTCGAGAAGAACTGCATGATGCCGCGGCTGTCGATGACGATCATCGCGTCCGGGATGGTCTCCAGTATCAACTGCAGGTGCCGTTCGCGCGTGCGCAGGTCCTCCTCGAGCCGCTTCTCCTCGTCGAGGTCGAGCACGACGCCGGAAAGGTGGGACGGAATGCCATCCTTGTTCCTGATGACGCTGCCGCGGGCGCGGACCCAATGGCTGCCGCCGTCCTCGCGTCTTAGCCGGTAGGAGAGGTCAAACGAGGCGCCGGTCTCGCGTGAACGGGAGATCGCCTGCTCGGTTCGCTCGCGGTCCTCAGGCTCGAGCAGCGAAAGGAACAGGTCGTAGCTGACCGCAGCGGCATTGGAAACGCCGAACAGTTTTCGCGCGATATTCGACCAGAACAACTCCCTGGTGGACAGATCGATATCCCAGCCGCCGACGCCAGCGCCCTCGGCACCCAGCCGAAAGCGCTGATCGTGGCTGCCGTCGTCACACGGGAAGGGGGCTATGCCGCTCAATTGTCCTTTTCCAATTCCGGAGCGCGGATTCGGTTGAGATTTTCCCGATTATGGGCCGAATGCCCGGCCGCACTCAAGGGCGAGAAAATATGTACGATCGCGCTGATTTCATCCGTTTGACCTCGCTCAATATGCGCGGCCGCCCCGCGTGCTTGAAGTGGCGCCGTCGACAGCGAGGATTTCGCCTTGTACAAGTTTCTCGAGCAGACGGTTGCCGATTACATGACGCGCGAGCCTAGGACGGTTGCGCGCGATATGACGATGTGCGAAGTCGGCGATCTCTTCGAGAAGCAAGATTTCAATGCCTATCCGGTCATGGACGGATCGCAGGTGGTCGGCGTCATCTCCAAGTTTGACTACCTGTCCTGCTTCGTTTTCACGCCGGCGCGCATCATCCCGCGCTACCGCGACCTGATGCAGCGGACTGCCGTTGATCTAATGACAGCGGAATTCATTTATGTCGCTCCCGAAACCAGGCTGACCCGCGTGCTGGAGCTGATGGTCAACCACCGACTCCGCAGCATGCCAGTGCTCGACAGCGAGCAGCGGCTTGCCGGCATTATTTCGCGGAAGGACGTGATGCGGGCGCTGCAGGATTGCGCCACGGCGGACGCTGACCGAGTCTGATCGCAGCAGTGCCGCGTATGACCGGCAGTCGCTTGAGGGTCAATGAGTTGAGCGGCTCGTTCGGATCGGGCGCGCCATCCTCCGAAGTAACCCGGCGGCGAATGTGGGCCATCCGGATTGTCGTGTTGAACTGCGATGTCTGGTCGAGCATTGGTTCGTGTGGGTTCTATAGCGGCCTTCCCTCTCCGGGGGCCAGAGTTCAGTCGATTTCGAGCAACGCAGCCAAACGTTCGCAGCACTTCGATGAGCGCGAATCGGGTGCTCGCCAGGCATGTCTTGATCGGTCGTTTCTCCCAAGAGGTGCTGCGCGGTCGATCAGCCAGTACAACGCCAGGGTGACTGGGCACC
Source organism: Bradyrhizobium sp. SRL28 (assembly GCF_018596315.1). GTDB lineage: Bacteria > Pseudomonadota > Alphaproteobacteria > Rhizobiales > Xanthobacteraceae > Bradyrhizobium. The sequence continues at coordinate 22,295 of NZ_JAHEAG010000055.1, forward strand.
ATCGGCAGCATGGCCTCGAAAGGATAGTCGCGCACGCGGCTGGTGACTCCAACACGAAATCCGAGATTGGATTGATCCGGACAGTCCAAACCAACACAATATTCCACAATTCGGATTGGTGAGGTGGAACGGCACTGCCGCCTTCCGCTCCCTCGCGGACCCCGCAGGGCGGCGACCCGATCAGACCGCCGATCGAGACATATTCGCCGGGAGCGAACGCTCGTCCTTGCAATGAATCGGACTTCGTGGGCCAGGCGGAGTGAGGAATCATAGTGTAACACCCAGCTCCTTGACGGCGAACGAGTTGGCCGAGGGCGTTTTCCTCATGGGACCGCATTTTGCGAAGCGGCACGCTTCGCGGCGGGCCCGCCAGAATTTGGCGTCGATCCTGAAGTCATCGTCCAGCGGCGCAACGATCACATGGCCGATGCCCGCGCCGCCTTCGGGGCGACCTGGCTGTTGCGCAGGCTCCAGCCGGATCTTGCGATAACTGCGATGGGAGGGAGGGAGGGTTTAAGAATCGGCTTCAGGGAGGGTTTCTTCGTGGCGATCTTGCTCTGTTCAACAGGCTGCTTAAGTGGGAGCTGGCTAGCTGCGGGCTTGGTCAGGCCTTGATAATGATGCTGACCACCGGCACGAGCAGGCTGACTGTTCGATCAGGGGATGGTGCAGCAGGCCCGAGACCAGCGATAGCGGGGCGCCTCGATCTGGAGCGCGTCAAGCGAGGTGCCGTGGATCTCATTGGCAAGCTCGAGCTCGCGCCTCAACGACCTACGCGGGGCGCGGAACGACGCAGCTTCAGGGCGTCTCCGGCGATTGATCTGCATCAACAACACCTCATCCCTACGGACGCTACACTGCATCGACCGGCAGGGAAACGCGCCCATGAGGCGCCTGCAGGCGGCAATCGGAGGGACGTGTGAAGATTTCGGTTTTGGGGGAAGGAACGCGTTGTCGATTGTGTCACGATTGCACGGCGAGGGGCTTTGCCATCTGCGCAGCGCTCGACAAGACCGAATTGCGCGAATTGGCGCAGCTGTCGCGGCATGTTCGTTTCGAATCAGGCGCCACCGTGTTCGCACAGGCAAACATAGCAACGTCGTTCTTCAGCGTGCATGCGGGTACCCTGCGCCTCTACAAGCTGTTGCCGGACAGCCGGCGGCAGATCGTCGGTTTTGCATTGCCAGGCGATTTCCTCGGGCTCCCCGGCTTGCCGCGGCACGAATTCTCCGCTGACGCGATCGGCCGTGTCACGCTGTGTCAGTTCTCCAAGGAGTCGTTCGCGACATTCGCCGAGAACCGGCCGCAGTTGCTGCGCCGCATGATTGAATTGGCGGGCCGCGAGCTGGCCCGGGCACAGGAACATATGGTCTTGCTCGGACGGCGCTCCGCCGAAGAGAAGATAGCGAGCTTCCTGATCGGCTGGCGCGACCGACTGAGTGGAATTGGACGTGGTGGAGAAATTATGCCGCTGCCGATGAAAAGGCTGGACATCGCGGATCATCTGGGGCTCACCATCGAGACGGTGAGCCGTACCTTCTCGAAGCTCGAACGTGATGGTGTGATCCAAACCTTTGCGAGTGGCGTCGTCCTGTTGGATACCCCGCGCGCCGAAGCCTTGTCTGCGGGCATAAGTTGAAGCGCGTCGCATTGGGTTCTTTTGTCCTGGTTTGATCAAGATCAAAGACGCCTCTGTTGAAACGGCGATATATTCGCATCAGCTTCAATGGAGGTCGTCATGCCCGCCGATGCGCTCTTGGTTTCCGCAGCCGTCATCTCGGTCTTCGTGATTTTCGCCGCTGCTCTTGCTTGGGCCAGTGTCCAATCACCAAGGTCGCATCAGGCAACACCGGGAGCGCGCAAGCGTCGTCCATTCTGATTCCTTCAGGCAGCCGCTGGAGCGGGTGCAAAATGCCCGCCAGTCGTGGGGGTAGCTGATCGGGTTGATCTCAATCAAGGACAACACAGCGAGACCCGGGCTGACGGGGCAGGCGCCCATGCAAAGAGAATCACACATGCAGCAAACTCAATCCACGAAATGGATGACCCACGGCGAAGCCGGGCTGATGCTATTCTTCTCGATGGCAGCCTTCGTCTGCGCGTTCGCAGCCGCCAAGGCGCTGGACGCGCCGTTCGCGTTTCATGCTTCGCTCGCTGCAGTGGCAAGCGGCGTCGCCTCCTTCGCCATCATGAATCGGTATCTCGACCGCCCCGCGTCGCTGCCGCCGGAGGAGATCAACGGGAAGCCGAACTATAATCTCGGTCCGATCAAGTTTGCCTCCTTCATGGCGATGTTCTGGGGCATCGCCGGCTTCGCCGTCGGGCTCTTGATCGCATCCCAGCTCGCATGGCCCTTGCTCAATCTCGATCTGCCCTGGACCAGTTTTGGCCGGCTCCGGCCGCTGCACACCTCGGCGGTGATCTTCGCCTTCGGCGGCAACGTGCTGATCGCGACCTCGTTCTATGTGGTGCAGCGGACCTGCCGGACGCGGCTCGTGGGCGACCTCGCGCCATGGTTCGTCGTGCTCGGCTACAACTTCTTCATTGTGATCGCAGGCACCGGCTATCTACTTGGCGTGACACAATCCAAGGAATATGCCGAGCCCGAATGGTACGCCGATCTGTGGCTGACGATCGTCTGGGTCGTCTATCTCGTCGTGTTCGTGATGACGCTGGTGAAGCGCAAGGAGCCGCACATCTTCGTCGCCAACTGGTTCTATCTCGCCTTCATCGTCACCATCGCCGTGCTGCATCTCGGCAACAACCCGGCGCTGCCGGTGTCACTGCTCGGCTCGAAATCCTACATCGCCTGGGCCGGTGTGCAGGATGCGATGTTCCAGTGGTGGTACGGCCACAACGCGGTCGGCTTCTTCCTGACCGCCGGCTTCCTCGCCATCATGTACTACTTCATCCCGAAGCGCGCGGAGCGCCCGGTCTATTCCTATCGGCTCTCGATCATCCACTTTTGGTCGCTGATTTTCCTCTACATCTGGGCCGGCCCGCACCATCTGCACTACACGGCGCTGCCGGACTGGACGCAGACGCTCGGCATGACTTTTTCGATCATGCTGTGGATGCCTTCCTGGGGCGGCATGATCAACGGCCTGATGACGCTGTCGGGCGCATGGGACAAGCTGCGCACCGATCCGGTGCTGCGCATGCTGGTGGTTTCCGTGGCCTTCTACGGCATGTCCACCTTTGAAGGTCCTCTGATGTCGATCAAGGTGGTGAACTCGCTGAGTCACTATACGGACTGGACCATCGGCCACGTTCACTCCGGTGCGTTGGGGTGGGTCGGCTTCGTCTCCTTTGGTGCGCTGTATTGCCTGGTGCCCTGGCTGTGGGGCCGCAAGGAACTGTACAGCCTGAAGCTCGTCAACTGGCACTTCTGGATCTCGACCATCGGCATCGTGCTCTACATCTCGGCGATGTGGGTCTCCGGAATCCTGCAGGGCCTGATGTGGCGCGCCTACACCTCGCTCGGCTTCCTCGAATATTCCTTCATCGAGACGGTGGAAGCGATGCACCCGTTCTACGTCATCCGTGCCGCCGGCGGCGCGCTGTTCCTGATCGGCGCGCTGATCATGGCCTACAATCTCTGGATGACGGTGCGCGTCGGCGAGGCGGAAGTGCAGTCGACCGTCGCTCTTCAGCCGGCGGAATGAGGAGCGCTCAAATGTCTTTATGGACCCGCCATCAAATCTTCGAGAAGAATTCCATCATCCTGATCGCGGGCATTCTGGTTGTGATTGCGATCGGCGGCCTGGTCGAGATCACGCCGCTGTTCTACCTGAAAAGCACGATCGAGGTGGTCGATGGCGTCAGGCCCTACACACCGCTCGAACTGGCAGGCCGCAATATCTATGTCCGCGAGGGCTGCTATCTCTGCCACTCGCAGATGGTCCGGCCGCTCCGCGATGAGATTGAGCGCTATGGCCACTTCTCGCTCGCTGCCGAGAGCATGTACGACCATCCATTCCAGTGGGGCTCGAAGCGCACTGGGCCGGATCTCGCGCGGGTCGGCGCAAAGTATTCAGATGAGTGGCACGTCACTCACCTGACCAATCCGCGCGCGATTGTGCCGCAGTCGGTGATGCCGGGCTATCCGTTCCTCGCCCAGACCGAGGTCGACACCGCTGTTGTCGCCGACAACCTGAAGGCCAGCCGCATCGTTGGGGTGCCCTATTCGGACGAGCAAATCAAGAACGCGGTCGCCGACCTGAAGGCGCAGGCCGATCCGGACAATGTCGGCACCGACGCGTTCGGGAAACGGTATCCAAAAGCTGTGATCCGCAATTTCGACAGCCAGGCCGGTGCGCCGACCGAGATGGATGCGCTGGTCGCGTATTTGCAGATGCTCGGCACGCTGGTCGACTTCAAGCTCTACAACGAAAAAGCCAATCTTCGCTGAGAGGCAGGACGATGAAAGCAATCTTGATCGTTCACAACATCGCGTCGGACCTCGTCACCAGTGTGTGGACGCCGATCTTCGTCGGCCTGTTCATTGCGATCGTGATCTACGCGCTTTGGCCGCGGAACCAGGCGGTTTTCGACCAGGCATCTCGGATGCCGTTGCGGGAGGACTGAGAGGTCATGGAGGAAAGCGAACTTGACGGGGTTTCCGGCAAGACCACCACCGGTCACCAGTGGGACGGCATCAAGGAACTCAATACACCGCTGCCGCGCTGGTGGCTGATCACCTTCTACGCCTCCATCCTGTGGGCGATCGGTTATTGGGTCGTGTACCCGGCCTGGCCGCTTCTGTGGAGCTACACCAGGGGCGCGCTCAACTATTCGACGCGCGCCGCGGTCGGCGTCGAGCTTGCAATTCTGGAAAAGATCCGCGGCGACAAGATGATTGCGCTGGGTGCGGCTTCGCTCGCCGATATCGAAAAGGATCCGGCGCTGCTGGCGCTGGCGCGCGCCCGCGGCAAGGCCGCGTTCGGCGACAACTGCGCGCCGTGCCACGGCTCGGGCGGCGCCGGCGCAAAAGGCTATCCCAACCTGAACGACGACGACTGGTTGTGGGGCGGCTCGCTCGACCAGATCGTGCAGACCATCCAATTCGGCGCGCGCTCGGGCCACACCAAGACCCATGAGGGCGCGATGCTCGCCTTCGGCAAGGATGGCATCTTGAAGCGGGACGAGATTGGCACGGTCGCCAACTATGTGCGCTCGCTCTCGGGCTTGTCGACGCGCCAGGGTTACGATATCGCCGCCGGCGCAAAAATTTTCGCCGAGAATTGCACGAGCTGCCATGGTGAGGCGGGCAAGGGCAACCAGGAGCTCGGCGCGCCCAATCTCACTGACAAGATCTGGCTCTACGGATCGGACGAGGCGACCCTGATTGAGACCATCACGAATGGTCGGGCCGGCGTGATGCCGGCGTGGGTGGGCCGGCTTGATCCGTCCACCATCAAGGCGCTGGCGGTCTACGTCCACACGCTCGGCGGCGGCAAGTAGCGGAGCAAAGGGAAGCGGCGTTGGGTTTGCGCTGGATCAACCCGGCAGAGACGGAGGAGACTAAGAGAGCGCGGGCCCATGAACAAAATCGTCCAAATAGACCCCGACCAAGTCGAAGATGTTGGGCCGCTTTACGCGGCCCGCAAGAACGTGTACCCGCAGAGTGTTTTCGGCACCTTCCGTCGGATCAAATGGGGCCTGATGGCGTTCTGCCTGGGCGTCTACTACTTGCTGCCCTTCGTGCGCTGGAATCGCGGCCTTGGCGCCCCAGATCAGGCGGTGCTGATCGATCTGCCGAACAGTCGCTTCTATTTCTTTTTCATCGAGCTGTGGCCGCAGGAGGTCTATTACTTCACCGGCCTCCTCATCATCGCCGCGCTCACACTATTCCTGATGAATTCGGTCGGCGGCCGCATCTGGTGCGGCTATCTGTGCCCGCAAACGGTCTGGACCGACCTGTTCTATGCGGTCGAGCGCCTGATCGAGGGCGACCGGCGCGAGCGCATGAGGAAGGCGGCTTCCGCCGGTCCCCTAAAACTCGGGCGCGTCTCCGAAATCGTGCTCAAGCATTCGATCTGGCTCTTGATCGCCTGGTGGACGGGCGGCGCCTGGGTGCTCTATTTCACCGACGCGCCGACGCTGGTGAAGGAGCTCGTCACCTTCCAGGCGCCGGCGATCGCCTATATCTGGATCGCGATCCTCACCGCCACGACCTATCTGCTCGCCGGCTTCATGCGCGAGCAGGTCTGCGTCTACATGTGCCCCTGGCCGCGTATCCAGGCGGCGCTGACCGACGAGTGGGCGCTGAACGTCACCTATCGCTACGACCGCGGCGAAAAGCGCATGTCGGTAAAGAAGGCGAACGAGCTGCGGGCGCTCGGCCTGCCTGCCGGCGACTGCGTCGATTGCTATCAATGCGTGGCGGCCTGCCCGACCGGCATCGATATCCGCAATGGCCCGCAGATCGATTGCATCCAGTGCGGCCTGTGCATCGACGCATGCGACAACGTGATGAAGAAGATCGGCGGGCCGACTCGGCTGATCGGCTACGACAATGACATTAACATCCAGCGCCGGATGGCCGGCGAGCCGCCGATCTACCGCATCGTGCGGCCACGCACGATCATCTACACCGCGCTGATCGCACTCGTCGGTGGGATCATGCTGTATGCGCTGCTCACCCGTTCGCTGCTCGACATCAACGTGCTGCACGATCGCAACCCTGTCGCGGTGAAGCTTAGCGACGGCTCGATCCGCAACGCCTACACGGTCCGTTTGCTCAACAAGCGCGGTTTTGACCGCGTGGTGACGATCGACGTCGATGGTCCGCAGGATGCCGTTCTCCACGTCGTGGGCGACGATTCGATCACGCCCGACCGGCCAATGGTCGTGCTCGGGCGCGACGGCACCACAGAATTGCGTGTGCTGGTGACTGCTCCGTCGGAGAAGAATACCGAAAAATCGATCCCGACTAAATTCCGGATCACCGATATCGGTCTCGGCGAGGTCGCTTCCGCGATCGACAATTTCGTCTCGCCATGACAACAAGTGGAGCTGTCGTGAACAGAGCCAGTGCATCGCCAAAGCCGCTCACCGGCCGCAAGGTGCTTTTCATGCTGCTTGCGTTCTTTGGCGTCGTCATCGGCGTCAACCTCACCATGATAAGGCTTGCTTCCATGACGCTGCCCGGCACCGAGGTCGACAGCGGCTATGCGGCGAGCCTTGCCTATGAGAAGGAGATCACCGCCGCACGCGAGCAGGATGCACGCAGCTGGAAGGTGGACGCGCATCTTGCGCGCAGTGCGGACGGGGACACGGCGCTGGAAGTCAAGGCACGCGACGGGAGCGGAAAGGCGCTGACCGGACTGAAATTCACCGGTCGCCTGGAGCGGCCGACCGACCGGCGGGCGGACCGGGTGATCGCGCTGTCGGAGGTGACGGGCGGCATTTATCGGGGCAGCGGCCGCGCCGTCGGACCGGGGCAATGGAATCTGGTGCTGGAAAGCGAAGCCGACGGCCGGCGTCTGTTCATGTCTAGGAACCGCGTGGTACTGAA
>NZ_JAHEAG010000056.1 GCF_018596315.1 Bradyrhizobium sp. SRL28
TTCGGCGAGCGCCTTCGGTGAACGAACCGCCAGTGCTATAAACGACCACTTCGCCGCTGCCGGCGAGCTTCTCCTGCGCCCACGCCATTGTCGCTTTGGCGACCAACGGTACGCTCAGTAATGCCGCCGTTGACTGAAGAAGTGAGCGTCGGCTCAAGCCACAGAGTGATTGGCCGCTGGAATTCTGTTTGGTCATGACGTCCTCCCCCTGCTGAAAAAACGCCTAATTTGCTGCGCGCATTGCTTCTCACGCTCGGACTCGGACCAAATCTTGCTCGAATGCTAACGGCCTCTGAAGCCGAAGTTCTCTAATTTTACGCTCGAAAGCCCTGAAATTCTGCGTCCACCAGGAAAATGCGCAGTTTTCTCCCGCCACGCATCGAACTCCGCATCTAGCGAGCAGCGCACTAGGTCTGAACCTTGCAGCGATCGAATCCAGACTTACCAACGCCGAACCCCCTTTCCCGGTCCCGCCCCTGGCCGCATTTCTTCACGCGCCTAGTAGCACCACGAACCGACGATTCCGGCGGCACGACGATTGGTTGGCAAGTGGCACGGAGACTGACCTTAATAAAATTCACTCCTACCCGCAAAACAGGCGTCAACTGGCAGAGAGCTTATCCTGTCCGCCATACGAGCCATCGCTCCTCGATGTGAGCTGCGTTGGTCTTGGGCGTTTCGCCACAAGCCAAGCGGCGTCCTCAAGCAAAACCTTCGTAGCGTTGTCGGGGATAACTTCACAGCTGATATGAGACGCAACAAACCGCTCCGAGCGTCGACCGAAGTGCCGTGGTTCGCATCGACTTACCGACGCCGGCGGAGAAAACGAAGTCAGGCTGGTCCAGTCGGCCGCTTAGTTATACAGGTGCTTTAGAAGGAATCCGGCCACGCGGCGCCTTTTCGGCTCGCCTAATGCCATCCGCCGTGCTTCCATCTCATCTCGTCAATCCGATCCGACAACCGATTTTATATTCACTTCCGTCAAACCGATATCATTTCGCAACCAGTGCGACGAGGGACGTATTTCGACTCTTCCGCGGTGACTCGCGGTTGCACGCCGCACCGAAGCAACGATCAGGGCGACGAACCGAGCTCCATTCCCGCCAGTTGGTTTCTCTAGGTAGATGCCTTTGCTTGCGGCTACTGATACAGCCCCGGGCTGCTTTGCCGTCTCCTGACGAAATCCATTTTCTTCATCTCGCATGCGTCTTTTCGACACCAGCGTCCGGAAGCTTCCTTAAGTAGCCCGTCTGAATCGAGGTCACATTGCCATTAGGCACGGGCCGTACCGACAAAGCAGCTCGACAGGCGGTTTGGGATTTCTAACAAGTGTTCAAGTCTGGATTGATGCAATGAGCGGCGCGTAGACACTTAAATCCTGCGCTCGGGCAACTTTTGACGGATTTTAACCGGCTGGGCTGATGCCCGCGTGCAGCAGCGCTGGCCTGAACGCAATAAGGTCATTGCGCTCGGGCCGCTGGACCACTCGTACCATCGAGTTCATCCGTCGCAATATAGCCTCCCATCGGGAGAGAGCTGCTTTGCTTGCCAGCTGTAAGCAGCGGATGCGAGTTTCCTGGCGGCTCGGCGAGTCCAGAGATTGTCGGTTCAGAGGGTAAGACCACGCTTCCGTCCAAAACCCCACTCCACGCCGCCCGGACCGGCGATGCCGTTCACCTGCCGACCCAGTTCGCGCTCTAGCGTGGGTATCCATGGCACGAGCTGAAAGCCGAGTCCGTTGTCGATCATGGCGAAGCGGCCGGAGGCAAGCGACAGCCGCCGGCGATAAATCCCCGAAACGGATTCGCCTGTCTCGCCGGGTACTGCTCGGGGGTGAGCTCCGAGCGCACAGCGAGCGCGTTCCGTGTTCGGCCGCGCGCGTCCTCGAAGGGCCGGAGCTCAACGATGCCGCCAATTGGCCCATCGCCGGCCGCTTCGATGTTGGGCAGTTTCAGGTGATGCACGCGCCCGTCGATCCCGTCAACAATGGCAAACGCCGTACCCTTAAGCTCGTCATCGTGCCCGCGCCCGATGAGACGGCCTATGATGGGTTCACCGTGGCGTTCGCCTTCGAGTGCCCAGGATGATGGTGAGCGTGCATCTTTGGCCAGAGTCTTATGCAGCCGCTTGATGATGTCGCCACGTTCCCCGAGCGCGCGCAACCGCGGCTCGGCGTCCGCGGCCAGCACCCAGCGCGCCGGCCCGGCAGGCTCTGCAGGCCTTGCCGCTCGAGCGTCCGCATCCGGCCGATCCGAAACTCCCGCAAGGGGTCGGCCCCCGGCACCCGGTTCGGTCTCAGATCGATCACTCCGTCCGCTGTGCCCGCTTCGCGGACAAGCACCCGGTCGAGCCTGGTCCAGCGTTCTGCCGTCATCTCCGCCTCGAGGTTTTGGCGAATCTGGAGCTCTGATCGCGGGCCAAGTTCGCCCTCGGATTCACGCCGGAACGCGACGCTCGTCGGCAACAGCGCGTCCTGATGCACCGTGCCGTCTTCCGCGCTCAGCGACGGGGCTGTTTGGCTGCATTGAAGCAGCGATCGATCCGTCGCAGCGCAATTTAGTATTGGAGCGCCGGAGCCACATCACAGGCATTCGTGCGTGGTCCAGCGTGCACTTGAAGTGCATGGCCACAAGCAGGATAGCGTGTGTTCCGTCGTCGTTGATCTGCACCAGGTCTCTTCCGCTGTCGCGGAGCTCCACGTTCAAAGTATTGCGCTCATCGGGTCATTGATTTGCAGGTCTGCGGTTCGATTCATGCGTGGCGCATGCCGAACATGCCACCGCGCTCGGTCTTTCGCTGCGTGCATTTGGGCCATCGCGCGAATTGCCTCGAAGCACTCGGCGACGAAATGGATTGGCGATTGCTGCGTCATCTGGGTGCCCGGGTTGAATTAAGCAGCGCTGCTTATTACGCGCAGCTTAAGTACCGATTGATGCCGGCAGCGGCGGACGGACAGTCAAATCGGTGCCGCTTCAGCGACGAGTAAAGTGGATGATCCTGCAAGGGACGGAGACGCCGGGCGTCGCGTGGCGCAGATTTCCCGCCGGCACCGCCGCGCAACCAGAATGAGCTTTAGGTTCAAGTATTGCGGTGAAGGTGACATCGGTCTGCAAATCCGCCGTTCTATTCACGGCGTTGGCCGCGAGCGGATTGTGCTCCATGGCCGCGGCGCGTGTGCTCACGCCCGCCGGGCTTGGTGCGGAATCGTCGCAAGAAATTGCATCATCGACCCGCGCCGAATGCATGATCAGGGCGAGGTTGTGGACAACCGCCACGCCGGCTTTGCGGTGCGACGAGTGCTTGACGATCGCAGCCCCGTGTCTTAACCTCGTCTGTGCCACTTGAACGCGAAAGGTTTAGCAAACTCCACTCTTTGAATGGCATCGGTGAGTCAACAACAACTGCACTCGGCAGCAAGCTTCCGCACTCAATCTGCGCCTGGCGGAACCAGCCGTTGCCCATGTGGTACGCGAGACCGAGCGCTTCGCTGGCAATCTCGTTGCACTGCGCGCTCGTCGCCGAATACACATGCAGCCTCTCGCAGCAAATCGCCGGGAAGCCGAGCCTGAGCAACTCGGGATGCACTCCGGCTGACGGGTCCCCTGACTTGGGTTCGATCCGGTACTGCCGTCCGAGACACGGCTTCAGTTTACTGGCGGAGAGAGTGTGAGCCCCATCCCGGCGGGACAGCTGTCATCTCGGCAGCTTCTGGAGGCGTGGGCAAGCTCGCTGGCCAATTCGCCCGCCAGTCGCGGCGCGCGCGTGGTCGGGATCGCTGGTCGCGAGGAGAAGTGCCGTTATGTGGTCGACGAGTTGGCTTCGACGCCTGCATCTCCCACCTGTCGCCCAGCTTCGCGCAGGACCTCGCGGCCGCCTGCCCACACGGTGGGACGTCTATTCGAGAACGTCGGCGGCAAGGTGTTTAAGGCGGTCCTTCCGCTGTTCAATCCGGGTGCGCGGATGACTATTTGCAGCCTGATCGCCCACTATGGTGAGGATCTCTCTGTCAACGCCGGGGCGGAGGAGAAGGCGCGTGCCGAGGCCAGACGCATGCGCGTGCAAAATCTAGCCGTCGGCGACTAAGTGGAAGGCTGGCACGACGCTTTCTTGCGCGAGGTTGCGCCCTGGGTCGCCTCGGGCCAGGTGCGCCACGGCGAGGACATCCGCGAAGGCTTTGAGACCATCCCCGCTGCCTTCGCCGACATGCTGAAGGGTCAGAATTTTGGCAAGATGCTGGTCAGGGTGAGCGACGATCCGACGCTCTGACCCGGAACGCGCAGCTCAGCGGGCGTTGCGATTGACGATCACAGATAATCCTCGCAAAGCCGAGACGTAATAGTGCGCCGCGTTTTCATCCGAGCTGCGGACTGGCAAGATCTGTCAGATTATTGCGTTGAGCTGAACGAGCGATCAAAAGGAAATGCGGTGCCGCACCTCGATCGCGGTCGATCGCCTGTTCGAGAGCGCTGGTTTTCTCTTGGTGTCGTGAGTCGATCCGGCTTGAATTGTCTTTGAGCGCTTCAAAACTGGCGCCCAAGGACCCCAATCAGCAACACCCGAACTGAGAGAAGCACTGCGCGCGCCGGGCATATTATCTGAGTACCGTCATCCCGTTCTTGATTACTGTGACGCCCCGCTCCTTCACTTTGGCTTCGAACGAGATGACGTTGGCATCCTTCCACATGTCCAGCGTCACGGTATCGCCGGGATAGACCGGCGCGGAAAATCGAGCCGCATGCCGCTGGAAGGCGCTCGGATCGTAATCGGCGTAGGTTTGCAGAATTCCGCGGCAGGTGATCCCGTAGGTGCACATGCCCTGCAGGATAGGCCTGGGAAATCCGGCACGCTTGGCGTATTCCGGATCCGAGTGCAGGGGATGGCGGTCGCCGCAGAGCCGGTAGATTAGCGCCTGGTCGGGGCGTGTCGGAATGTCGATGGTCTTGTCGGGCGCGCGGGTTGGTAGCTGATGTGGCTTAGGCTGTCCATCGGACGGTCCCCCAAAGCCACCATCGCCGCGAGCAAAGTACGAGATGACCACCGTCGCCAGCGGTTCGCCGTCCCGGCCTTTCAGCACGTTCTGAAAGCGAATGATGGCGCCCTTGTCCTTTCCTTTATCAGAGACCGCGAGCACGGAGGAGTCGGCCGTGATATGCGCAGCCGTCGCGAGTGGCTTGTGAAATGTGATATCGCGCTCGCCGTCCACCACCAGGACATTGTTGAAATTCATGGCGCCCGGCTCAGCGCCGGCCGCAGCCACCGAGGCAAAAGTCGGCAGTACCTTTAGCGGCCGTGGCGAAGCTGCGGCTTCGTTGACGAAGGCGAGCTCTTTCTCGTCCATGGGATCGGCGCCCATGCCGATGGCATAGGCGTAGAGCATCACTTCGCGATCCCCGTAGGCGTATCTCAGGCCAAGATTCTTCATGGCCATCAGCTCCTCATAATTGATTGGCACGGTGTCTTTCCCTCCCAACAAAAAATGGCCAAGCTTTTTTAAGTCTCGTTCCGCTTGGGCTAGCGAAGCAAGGCCGGTCATGATGACATCGACGCGGCAACGGCCCGTCAGCAACGGCCCGTCAGCAACGCAGATCACGCCGCTCCGCCGGCCTCACCGAGCCGGCGGAGGTGATGCGCGGCATCCCTCAACGTGTCTTTGAGCAAGCTCAGCCGCTTGAAGGAGCGGCCTCGCAGCATCGTTAAACTCCATCAGGGGTCTTTTTGGTGATGAGGCAGTCAACCGCGGTCAGTCCGGTCCCATTGCCGGTAAGAATGATCGGGTTGATGTCAATCTCGCCGATCTCGTCGGCAAGATCGGTGCAGAGAGTGCCGAACCTGACAACGCAGTCCGCGAAGCTCTCCAGGTCTGCCTTTGCACCGCCCCGTCCGCCGCGCAGAACGCTTGCCGCGCACAGCCGACCAATGGCCGCATTGATATCGGCTACATCGAACGGCGGGAGCAGCACGCTCACGTCTTTCAGCGCCTCAACCCAGATCCCGCCCACGCCCAATGCGATGACTGGCCCGAATTGCGGGTCGAATGTGGCACCAAGCATCATTTCGGTACCCGACCTGGCCATCTCCTGCACAACAACTCCGGCGATCTCCGCTTCGGGGCGGTGCGACCGTGCAGAAGCCATGATCCTCTCGAACGCTGACGCTGAGTCCTCACGCGAGGAGATATTCAACACGACGCCGCCGACATCCGTCTTGTGCACGATCTCGGCCGACTCGACCTTCATCGCCACGGGGAAACTCAGATCCTCTGCGATCCGTGCAGCTTCATCCGCCAGCGTCGCCAACGCCTCACGCGTGACGGGAATGCCATAGAGCGCAAGCAGGCGCTTACCTTCCCGCTCTGTCAGAACGGCGCCCTTCGCGTCGCGGATGATGCGCAGCGCCTCTGCATAACAGGCGCTGCGCTGGCTCCGTTGTCCGGACAGGCGATTGCTGGGCCCACGGGCGCGCAGGAACTCGGCATAGCCCATGAGCGCAGAGAGCGCCTTCAGCCCGGTCTCGACGCCCTGCAGAAAGGGCATGCCGTCGAAATCGGCCTTGGGCTCAAGCATGGGCATGTTCGGGTCGAGAGCAGCATGGAAATGGCCGCCCGCAAGGCTCATGACAGAAAAGACCACCTCCGGCGCCGCCGCCGCGGCGCGCGTCAGTGCCTGGCCAAGGGCCGAGCGCATATCGAGGCACGAAGGGAAGCCGCGGCCCCAGATGACAACATCATAAGCATCGCAGGTGGCGAGCGTCGTGAGGGACGCGTCGATGATGTGCGTGTCGTAGTCGGCTTGCGCAGTGAGATCGAGCGGATTGCTGACGCTGGCGAAGTCGGGAAAGACTGCCTCGAGTCGCGCCTTCGCCGCCGGTGGCAGTGGCGGGAACTCGATGCCGCAGGGCTCGGCGAGGTCGGACAGCATGCTGACCGCAGTGCCAGAGAAGGACGCGAAAGCAACGCGACGACCGCGGGGCCGCTTGGTCGAGGACAGTGCGGCCGCGGTCTCGATCATATCATCAACCGTGTTGACGCGAATGACGCCCAGCTTCTTTAGTACGGCGTCGACCACCACGTCTGAACCCACCAGCGAGCCGGTATGGGCGAAGGCCGCTTTGCGGGCGCCCTCGGAGCGACCGACCTTGATCATCACGATCGGCTTGCCCTTGTCGGCCGCGCGCTCGCAGGCCTTGATAAATTCGAGTGGGCGCTTGAATTGTTCGCAATAGCAGGCGATGACGCGAGTATCCTCGTCATCGACGAAGTAATTTATGAAGTCTGCAACGTCGGTGCAGGCTTCGTTGCCAGTCGTGACGACGCGCCCGATGCCGATTCCGCGGGACAGCAATGGCACGATCAGACTGAAGACCAGTGTGCCACTCTGCAGCACGGCACTGATGCCGCCCGCCTTCATGGCGTGGAAGTCAAGCGGAACCGCGATCAGCCGGTTGGCGGCGTTCAGGAGCCCATAGCAGTTGGGACCAACCACTGGAATGCCCGTCCGTTCGGCCCATTCGACGAGCCGGCGCTGCCTCGCGACGCCTTCGGCGCGCTGATCGGCGAAACCGCTCGAGATGATCTGGATCGCGCCCACGCCAGCTGACTCGCAGTCGTCCAAAACGAGTGGGACGGCGTTGCTAGGGACGGCGACCTCGACGAGGTCAACCGAATGTGGAATCGCCTTCAAACTCGGAAAGCACGGCACCCCCTCGATCTGCTCGTAGCGCGGGTTCACCGCCGTGAGCTTGCCCGAGAAGCCCCATTTCTTCAGATTCCTGATGATTTCCGTGCCGAAGCCTCCTTTCGGTGAGGCTCCTACGATCGCGACGGATTGAGGACGAAAGAGCCGGTCGAGACGGTGACCAGCTTCGTCGAGCGGTCCCCGCACCACGTTATTCGTTTGCATTTTCAGCTGGTCTCTCTTTCCCCGCCCGCAGTTCCGATCTTATCTACCAAGTTCTCGCGCGCGTCGGGTCGAAACTGGCGGGAAGGATCTATGGCCAGTCAGGCTGTCGGGACACGCGGTTTGCGTCTGAAGGCTATGCCTCACCCTTGAAGTCGAATTTCCCTAATGTGAGCCGCTACATGCTGAAAATGCGTGTTCCATGGCATGCTTACGAAGAAAATATGCTCCATACGTCGACAATGCGAAGCGTCCGGGCCGGCGCGCTCTGTTAATTTAGAGACGACGAGGCGTTCGCCACCGCCAGCCTGATCAACCTTGCGTTCGTCGCTGAATGAATAGTGCCTCAAGCGGCCGGCCTCCCCCTGCGTCGGCCTGCCACTTTCAACGCGCGGCACCGCTCAGATTTCTGCGCCGGAAAGTAGCCACACATGAAGAACGATCGCGCCGCTCCCTTCCTGCCGACGCGCAGACATCATCGTTCTGCTCATCGCCCGGACTTGTTCAGGACGAGGTTTCAATGTCCCTCAAAAGCGGGCTTTCGCTTCTCAGCGAAGGCGCGAACGCCCTCCTTGTGGTCGAGACTTAGTTCCGTCCTGATCAGGTTCTCGGCTTCATAGTCCATCGACTCTACGAACCCGGCTGTCGCCGCGTAGTCCAGATTGTTCTTTATGCAGCCGAATGTGAGTGTGGGCCCCTCCGCGAGCGAGGCAGCGAGCGCAAACCCGGCCTCGGGCAAATCCGCATCGAGCACCACGCGGTTGACAAGGCCTAACGCTTCGGCGCGATGCGCATCAATGCGTTCGGACAGAAACATCAGTTCGCGCGCGCGAGAAAATCCGACCATTCGCGTGAGCAGCCAGGCGATCCCGCAATCGCCGGACAAGGCCACGCGCGCATATGCCGTGGTCAAAATGGCTGATTGCGCAGCAACACGGATATCGCAGGCGAGCGCGAGAGCAAGCCCCGCGCCCGCTGCCGCACCCGGAATAGCCGCAATGGTCGGTTTTCTTACTGCAACCAGTGCACCCCATACCGCTCGCTGTTTGACGCGCAGATCGTCGACGCGCTCTTCAAAAGTTGCTTCGGCTAATGGCGAAGTCTGATCCATGCCTTTTACATCGGCGCCTGCGCAAAACGCGGCTCCCGCGCCGGTGATAAGGATCGAACGAACTTGCGGGTCTTCACCGAAGCATTTGATCATCTCGCCCAATGCGGCGCTCAGGCGGCTGGAGAGAGCGTTGCGCGCCTTTGGCCGATTGAGCGTGAGAACGCCAACGTGGTCGCGAACCTCCGCCAGCAAATCACCTGTGCCTGTATCGATTTGCAGTTTCTGTGACATACCTGTTGCTCCATCGTAACTTTGCTGCGCCAATTTTGACACGCCGTCAGGTGTGCCGTCGGCGAGCCCCAGTACTAGGCAGTCTCGTCGTTGCCACATCAGCTGCTCCACAGGGGTGCCGCGGCTGTATCCATCCGTGCGATCACGACTGACAGCCAGTTCCTTGGACTGAAGAAGCTTCGGGATCTGCTTTAGGGACTTTCGCCGACACACGATCGCATCTTTCTTGTGCCCGAAATGAGCGGAGTCCAGACCCTCGGCAGCCAATAACGTCCGCTAACCGCGCTGAAACACAATCTCAACGGCATCGGAAGCGAGATCTGTCACGGAGACGGGCACGCCCTTTTACGTCCCTGACCGGGCCGCGTCTCCCGCGGGAACGACCGCGGTGAACCAGTTCGGCGGCACGCGAACATCCTTGACGCGCAGCTTGCGATCACCGCTCTGGGCGATGATAAGATCGAGGAACATCTTCAACTCATAAGGAAACCAGTTCTCGACCTTGCCCCTGGTCACCAGTTCGTCACGAACGGACTCATCACGGAAATGATCGGTAGCGACGTCGACAATAGCTTCGGCTTCGCCGCGAGGGCGCCAATCAACTGGATGGGCGGCGTAAAATATCTTGGTCAGTTTGTCGAATTCCCACTTCATCGGAATCCCTTTAACGATCCAAAGCACGTCGCCGGCCCTGGCCTCAATAACACGGCTATGGTTTTCGCCTGTGTAGACCCTCAAAAGTCCGTCGAGCACAATGATCGCCTCGTCGTATTTCGTCGTCATCTCGAACGAGCAACGTTCGTAGACACCAATGCCGGCAGCGAATGTCTTACTGATCTCGGGAGTAACCAGGCGCAAGTTCGATGCATAGCCGCCGGGATGCTGCTTTAGGGCATGGCTCTGTATGTTCGCGGGGAAGCTCATGTCCTCGCTCTTCAGATGAAGCACTTCAGGCAGTTTCGTTATGGTCATCATCTTTCTCCTTTGGCGGCTCAAACAGCAAAGAGCACGTTCCATTCCTCGCCATAGCGAGCGAGCCGGAGGCTCGGTAAGAGTGCAGTCGTTTCCACGGCCCACAGTTGAAGCGCAGCGGTTGTGTTGCAGCGGCCGCATCCGAAGGCGGTAACGAGCGGCTCAGCAGCTTCGCCGATCATGGGGCACGGCAGGCCGGCGAAACGATCACGTGCGTTGCGGACGCGAACTCTGCCGTCACGACATGCTCTGGGAAGGCGCCGCGGCCTGCAAAGGCGCTATAGAAATGATCCTCTCCGTCATAAGCGCCCTACGATCTGGCGCCCTGAATGACGCATTTGGTTTCAGCTGTAGGGGCAATACTACCTGCGCTGAAAGCCCAATCCCGCTGATAACAAGCCCCATGTCGCCGAAATTCTGCGTTCGAATACATCCGATGCTTTTTTCACGAGATCTGGGCATTCGGCGCGCGCTATCTGTCAGCTCACGGTTTACCGGGAGTTTTGTGCCGACCGGTGTCGCCCGAGCTCACGACGAGCAGTCGCAGAGGATCGTGCGCCGGTGATGAAGCTAGCCGCGCGATGCCAGGTAGACGTGGCACCCACGATCTCGTCAGCTTCACCGATACGACCAGCGGCGCCTTTCTGTTCACCAATTCCAACGTCGCGCGCGACGCCATTTGATATCGCGCGTCTCGCCGGTGGCACCGTAGCTTACGCCGGTTGGGTCATTGTTCTTCCGATCCGGCAGGCCCCTCTTCTCACTCACACTGCAAATCCCGAGAGTAGTCGGAGATGATCTCGGCACCGGTCTGCGTCACGAGCACCAGTGCACTAACTCCGACACTCACGTCAGGCTCTGGGAAAAGCACCGGCACGATATGGAACACCATGCCGGGTCTCAGGACGCGCGAATCTCCATCCTTGAGATCCATGATCGCCCCCTCGCCCCAGCCCGGACAGATTCCGACTCCGACGGAGTAGCCGGTTCGATGAACGAAAGCGTGGGCCAGACCTGCGCGAGCAACGGCGCCGCGACAGGCGGCATCCACATCGCCGCTGGTTGCCCCGGGCTTAATGGCAGCGATTGCTGAGTCTAGCGCGGATTTCGACGCGTCGGCGGCCCGGCGGACGCTGTCGCTCGGCTTTCCCATGGACCACGTTCGCATTAGGGACGCACTGTAGCGCCTCCAATTTCCGGATCCCTCGACCTGGACCAGGTCACCCTTCTCGATGCGTCGACCAGCCCAGGTCCCATGCGGAAGCGCGGTACGCGGGCCGGACACGATGTAAGGAGGCCCCGCCATATACTCACTGCCGGCGGAGATGGCTGCATAATGAAAAGCCGCGGCTACGTCATTTTCAGTGCGACCGGGACGCGTGGCTTCGTGCGCTGCCTTAAAACCGGCGTTCCGCGCCTCAGCTGCGCGGCGAATGTAAGCGATCTCCTGCGGGGACTTGACGGCGCGGCCCTCCATAACCGAAGACCCATTGATAAACTTGGCGCCGGGTAGCATGGCGCGAAGTGTTTCATAGGCACTCACCGGAAAAAATACGGAGTTGGCATCCACGCCGACAGTTTTTCCCGCCGCGCCCAAATCGAACAGCCTCCGCGCAAGCACCTCAGCCGGAACATCGGTATCCTGCCAAATTGCGGCGTTACGATAATAGGACAGCCGCTCGACGTTCACCTGCTCGTACCGACGCACCACGAGAGTCGGCTCACTGGAGTGCGTCACGACGAGAGCCTGGAAAACGTAGTATCCACGGGTGATGAAGCCCGACAGATAGTAGATGTTCTCGGGCGAGTTCAGCACGAGGTAATCGATCTCACGCTCGCGCATCGCCTTTCGGCACGCCGCAAGGCGAGCATTGTATTCAGCAGGAGTGAAGGGTAGCTGGTCGATAGCATCAAGCGGCAGAAGATCGGCGCGCCCTGTCATGGATGTCTTATCCTTCTTTGATTGAGGTGCTGCGTCCGAGGGCGGCACCGCATTCCTTCATGCGCTTCAGTATGGTTTGAGAGCTTTGCGATCGCCACTTCTCTGCAAGGTGAAGCCTCCGCCCCTCTTTTGAATGGCAGATAGCAGTGGGCAGTCACCGCAGGCCTTACCAATTGGGATCACAACCTCACCCGGCTCCAAATAGGGCATCAGGAGCGACTCCTTGAGATCCTCCACGCGGATCATTTCATCCGTCGAGGGTACGCACAGTTTTCCGGAAGTAGGCGAGTCGCTCGGGGACCGCAAAGATCGCTACCTCGCGCTAACTGTCCGACGCATTACCTGCGGCGAACGTTGGCGACCTGCTCGAGGCACTGTCACGGACGTTTCGCCGCATCTCAGGGATCCAAGGCTCCCGCGCGCGCAATCGCTTTCGGGAGGACAGGGCGTCCCCCTGCCCGAGGTAGATCCACGTCGAAAAGCCGAGCAGATCGAGGAGCCTGTCCGAGGCCGCCTCGAAAACAGCAGGGTCTAAGCCAACGAAGAAATTCTCATTCTGACGAAACTGCGGGCCACAGTAGTAGGCCAACAACCCAATTCGTGGCTCATCCGTAAGATTCTGACCGGTTCCGTGCCAAAGCGAACCATCGAAGAACACGACGCTACCTGCCTTACCGGTCGCGGCAATCGTCGGCACCTTGTGCGGAACGGAGGCGTCTGGATTATCTGACCGGAGATGGGAGCCCGGCACGATGCGCGTGCCTCCATTCTCCTCTGTGAAGTCTGTCAGCATCCAGACCACGTTGCACGAGCAGGGCGGCATGATCACGCCCTGCGGAGCAGCATCCAACGTGTAGCGCCCGCGGTCACCGACCTTAACATAAGCGTCGCCCTTGCGGGCCGGCATTGGACACCACCAGGCATCGCGGTGGAGAGGCTCAAGGACTCCGCCTTTTTTGGCGATATTCGCCGCGAAGGAACTCAGGAGGAAATTGGCTCCAAGGACATGCTCAGCGAGCTCGAGAGCGATCGGATGCGTCACCAAGTCGCGCAAGACCCTCCCCTTGTTTAGAAGAAAATTCATGCGCTGGTTCACGCCTCCTTTGATCTCGGAAACATTCTCCCGCAGCGCTCCGGCCTGATCCTCCATCACTTTTTTCAGCTGAGAGGGCCCACCGTCCTCGCGCGCCCAGCCGACAGCTTTCTCGGCCTCCGCTTGTTCGAGAACGCGCCGCCGCACTTCGGCGACCTCGGACTGCGATAGCACATCGGGAATGACACAGTAGCCATCCCTTGCGTAGTCAGCCTTCGCCTTTGCCAGATCGATTACCGGGCGCGTGATCACATCAGACTGTTGTGCCGACATTGACTTATCTCCTTAATGGAGTTCAACGGAACGGATGATACGCCGGATATTTCCACACCGACCCCACGACTTTCAGCTTAAATCGGCCACTACGCGCAGAAATTCGACGAGAAACGCTCGATTGGAGAACTTTTCATCCACATATCAGTCGCATGCAGCCCAATGGCGCTGGTATGGCCGCGGACACGCGAGAGGGGTTGTTGGCCTCTGTTAGGCCTGCCCCCGTGATCATTGGATGTGTCTCTAGCTGCGAGCTTCTCCATTTCGGGGGCCCGAGGAAACTGGCCTTGCTTAAGCTTCAGATTCCCGGGAGAATCAAGCTTACACGATCAAGCCCGTGCCGGTCCTCGACAGACGAACGGGACGTTCGCGTCGCGCGCCGCCAACATCACGTCAGCACCGCGGGGGAACATGCCCGCCAGCCGGTCGGCGCGATTCCGATCGGACCTGGATAAATGCGGCCGGAGAGCATCGTCGATTGGTCGCGGACGCTGTTGTCGATCAGATACGGCGGTACGATGCGCGGGTGGCGCAGCCGCGGCTGACGCGCGGCCAGGGGCAACGAATCTACCTTCGGTCTCGATCATATTCAGATCCTGGTGGTCCATCACGCGGCTTCACACCGCGGGAAATTTGTCGTCAATCGAGCAGACATTCCTCGAATGGATAGCTCGACAGTGTCTCGTAGCCATCCTCGACCACAAGGACCTGCTGCTCAAGCTTGACACCATCGCGCTCGCCGAGAGCTCCGACATAGCTTTCGACGCAAATCACCATTCCCTGTTCGAGTATCCCGTCATAAGGCGACGGCTTACCGCACACGGGATTGATCCGCGGATACTCGTCGGCCATTCCAACGCCATGGACGAGGCAGGTGTAGGCATTGGCGTGGTATTCTTCCGGCAGGACTAATGCCTGCTGCTGGAATTCGCGGAATGTGATCGCCGGCTTGACCAGTCGCAGATTGTGCTCGATCTCCTGCATGGCCAGGCGATAGAGCTCCTTCTGCCTCTTGGTGGGTTTTGCAGGTCCGCAGTGAAATGTGCGCGAGATGTCAGCGAAATAACCGAACGGGCCGATCATGTCGGTATCGAAGCCGACTAGATCGCCGGATTCGACCTTGCGTTGAGATGCCTCCTGGAACCATGGGTTGATCCGCGGGCCAGATGCAAGCATCCGGCAATCATGCCAGTCGCCGTTATTCGCCAAATTCGTGTAATTCAGCAAACCCCATAGCTGCACTTCAGTCACGCCGGGACGCATCGTTTCCTTCATCTTTGCTATGCCCAGCTCGGCCACGCCGATGGCCCAGCGCATGCAGGCAATCTCATCGGATGATTTGATGAGACGAGCCTCTTCAGAAACCGTTACCCCGTCGATCACCTCCAGGCCCCGCTGCAGCAAGGCTTGCGTGATACTGGGATTGATATATTCCACCGCCACCCGCCTGTTATCCGTTCCGATCTCTGTGAGGTAGGAGGCGATATCGTCCGCGAACTGGCGGGCTGCGTCAGGAAGGTTGTAACCGCCGCCAAAGAAGGAAATAGGCCGGCCTTCCCGGCACTCGTCAACCACGGGCGGCTTGAGGTAGTCGTAGACGCCGTGAATGACAATCGGCCCCTCGACCGGCACGAACAGGTAAGTGATCGGAATATGCGACTGAAAGAGAGCGAATGACCGAAAGTCCACCGCGTAGCGTAGGCTTATGGGACTGACCAGTACGCACATCGATGCACCGGCCTTCCGTAAGGCGCCTCGCAGACGTCCGAGACGATAGGCGTAGAGACGTGCCATATCGATCTCAGGCATGTCTCTGTACCTACGTAGATCACTCCACAGGTCGGCGGCAACGAGATGGTCCGGGACGATCATTTCCGGCATTTGATTTGCCTCGTCGGCTTGTGCAGCAAACTTACGTTCGGTACCGTGGTTACGGTAAGAACGTTTCAATACCGATTAATGCAATGTGCTGCCCGTCAAGCTTAAATCCTGCGTTCGAACCCTTCTTTCGACGGATTCCAACGAATCCACTTCGAGCGCGCCAACCGAGAGGGCGGAACAGTACCCGGCCCGCCGGACAGTGGATAGGACCACCTCCTTGCCTTTGCACGCTCCTAGTTTAGCCTAGCACTGCAATCACTGCAGACATACGCGCATTTGCGCTCCGCACCTTAGTTTGGTGCCGATTTCCTGCGGACAAATACGCTCTTCCGCAGCAAAACATTCCCTCTCTCTTGCGATTTGCAGTCAAGAGTCGCGTTGTCCCTCCTAACATGGAAAATGATATTGAGCGTTCGGGCACGGGGAACCGGACTTGGCCACTTTTTTCCGAGTGCTTGATGATCTCTAGGGGACAGAGCCCAGCTGAAATCACTCAGCCCTAGACAGACACTTAGGATCGAACCGAGGAGAAATGGCGCGATGAAAGTTCTTTGCTTGTGGCACGCCACAGAAGATGAGGTAAATAGCATCAGAAAGGCAATGCCGCGCGGTACGGAAGTTGTGGCACCAAAAGGCGAGTACTTTTCGCGCTATGAAAGCACCTACTCAGAGTTAGAGGCTCACGCCGTCGACGCCGATGCATTCATCGGCTTTGCTATCCCAAATGGACTGATCGAAATCGCGCGAAATCTTAAGCTAATCTGTTGGCTGCATTCCGGCGTCGATGAGCTTGATCTTCAGCTCATGAAGAAACGCGGTGTGAAGCTCGCGAACGTCCGCGGCGCGAATGCGGTCGCGGTTGCGGAGCAGGCGATGATGCTGATGCTTTCCCTGGCGAAGAAGACCCTCTTGAAGCATCAAGCAGCGCGGGAGAGCCGCAAACTCTTCCCTCTATGGGGAGATGAGCATCGATCAGCCGTACTACACGGCCGTACTCTCGGAGTGATCGGCGCTGGAAGCATCGGGAGTCGGATTGCCAAAGATGCAAAGGGGTTCGAGATGCATGTTCTCGGAGTTCGGCGCAACAAAGGGCAGCCGGCAGAGTACGTAGATTCGATGCACGGGATTGACGAATTGCATTCTGTGCTTCCGAAGTGTGATTATGTGGTTCTGGCAACTCCTCTAACGAAGGAAACCAATGGATTCTTCGGCAAGCCTGAACTGAATGCGATGAAGCCAACTGCTTTTTTGATCAACGTTGGGCGCGGGAATGTGGTTCAAGAGAAAGCTCTCTACGAGGCGCTGACCTCTGGCCGTTTGCGCGGCTACGCAGCAGATGTGTGGTGGGACTATGATTCTGGTAGAACCATGCCGCGCTCCTACTTTACACCTTCGCGCTTGGGAATTGAGAAGCTTCCGAATGTCCTGTGCTCACTTGGCGAAGCCCACAATGCAGATGACGTTCGGGAACGGGATATCGAGTGGGGCATTCAGAGCTTGGTGGAGTTTGCAGCGGGAAAGCCACTCACTCGCGAGATTAACGTAGAGTTGGGATACTAGACACCTGCGGCGATCACGGGCGGCGGGGATTGGCGCAAGCCAATCCCCCAAGGCGCGCAAGACGCCTGCTGTAGGCCCCATTCGTTTCAGAGATCGCCACGTTCAACCACCATCGACGGGGCGTCGGCCCCGGCCAAGATCAGATGGTCGAGGACGCGATTTAGATTAACGACACCGCAGCCGTTGAAGTCTGGGCGAGCACCCACCCACATTGTAGGTCAGCAGCGCAACTGCAGCTCATCCGTAACATTCTGGCCGCTGGCTGCCAAAGCTTGCCGTCGAACAAGCCGCTACGTCCTAATTGCAGTTTGCGCACTTAGCGTGCCCGCCATGCCAGCCATCGCTCCTGGATGTGATCTGAGTTCGACTTGCCGTCCGGACGCTTAGCGGCGAGCCAAGCGGAATCCTCGACCACCAATTTCGATGCATTCTCCTCGTTGATGCTGAGCAGCGGCACGAGATCGGGCGGCAGATGGTGGAGCTGATTCGTGTTTGGACCTGGATAGCCGATGCCCAGTGTAGAGCCGGCCGCAATCTGGGCCCGATTGACGAACGCGATCAGCTTCTGTGCGTTCTGGGTGTTCGGGCCGCCTTTGAGCACCGTCCAGTAGTTATAGGTCATAGGCGCACCATCCCATACTATGCGAATAGGTGCCCCCCTGGCGAATGGCCGTGATGGCACGACCATCGTAGCAGCTTGTCATCACGAATTCGCGGTTGAGGAGCAGCTGGGGAGGTTCCCCGCCTGCCGTCCACCACTTGGCCACGTGCGGCTTAATCTGGTCGAGCTTCTTGAACGCTCTGTCGATCTTGTCGTCGGTCAGCGGCCAACGATCTGATGCCGCCACCCCGTCGGCCGCAAGCGCAGCTCCGATGTTGCTCCTGGCGTTGGGACCGAGGAGGCCGCGTGGCCCGGGGAATTCCTTGACATTCCAGAAATCCGCCCAGTTTTTCGGACCACCTTTGGGAAAGGCGCGTCCATCATAGGCAGCCAGCGTCGCCGTTCCGTACGCGACGACCGCATCCTTCAGGCGGGCGCTTTGTGGTGTTCCCTTGAGAGATTCATCGTCCCACAGACCATAGTCGATGGGCAGAAACATGCCGGCTTGGTGCATGTCCGGGTAGTTGTATGCTTGAACTATTGCGGTATCCCAATCGACGCGTCCAGCTTGGTTCATCGCCCTCACTTGCGGCTCTGAAAAGTCCGCCGTCACATCGACGACAGAGATACCTGTCGCCTTTGTAAAGGGCTCGTAGACGTATTTGCGCATTCCTTCCGTGTACGAACCGCCGAACGAGAACACGACAACCTGGCCACTGCCCGCGAGCCTTTCCTGCGCCCAGGCGGTGGTGGCCTTAGCGACCAACGGTACGCTTAGTAAGGCCGCCGTTGACTGAAGGAGTGAGCGTCGGCTTAGGCCACCAACTAAGTCTCCAGTGGAGTCCCGTTTGGTCATGACTGTTCTCCCCGTTGAAGCAACTCGGTTTGTTATGCGCAGGGTACTAGGGCCTTCGCCGAGATCATCGAGACGACGAAGCCACACACCGCTCGGAAACATCGCAACATAAGCCGTCGAACAACTAGATCGGCTTCGCGGGCCCACCCTTGCGCCTGGATCGCTCCGGCAAGAGTGGACGAGCTCACCACCGGCTCACCACGCCTCGGTAGTCCTGAAAGACGCCGCTGGTAGCCGGCGTGAGCTCGGCTATGCGACAGATGAGGCCGCGCGCGCACTCCTCCGCCGAGATGTAGGCGGCTTGACCGGCGACCATATCTGTTTGTACCCAGCCGGGGTTCAATAGCCCCACCAGGATCCCGTCACCCGCCCAGTCGCGTGACAACCCGCGCATGCCATTGTTCAGCGCCGCTTTCGACGCTCGGTAGGCGTACTTGCCGCCGCCGGCGCTGCTGGTAGAGCCCATAATGCTGGTAATTGCCACCAGCTTCTTCTCATTGCTGCGCCTCAGGTTGTCCCGCAGCGCCTGGGCGATGAGCATCGGGCCCAGGGCATTGACGCGCAGCGTGGTCGTCCAACCTACGGTCTCGATGAGGTCGGCCGACAGGCCGCTGACCCCCGCATTATTGATAAGAATGTCGATCGGTCGATCGCCGAGCGCACGCTTAAGAGAGTCGATCGAGGCCTCATCGGCCACATCGAGCGGCATGATCCGCACGCGGTCGCTGGACGACTTCGCGAGTTCCTTGAGCGCATCGGCCGTTGCCGGATCACGGCAGCAGGCGATCACCTCGGCGCCCTCGGCCGCATATTGCCGCACGAGCGCCAGGCCGATGCCGCGGTTCGCCCCCGTGATCAGAACTGTACTCATTTAAGACACGCCTCCGCTTCATGCGCCCGGCACACCGCGCCAAAGATCTCTCAGTGAAATTAAGTAACATTCGAAACCGCCGAAGCGATCTCGACCGCTCAGTCGTAGTACACGAAGAAGCGACCCTCGACACTCTTGCGGGGCTTCGCGTTGGGGTAGGCACGGCGATCGTCGAATGAAGAGTGAGCGCCCCTCGGATTGCAACTGTCTTCGGAGTCATACCCCTTAAACAGGATGAACTCATTCGAAGTCATTTCGGGGAAGTAGTACCAACGTTGAAGAGGACTATAGTGGGCATGCCAAGTCTTATGCTTGATGCCATACCCCTCGTAGACCGTCTCGAAGAGATCAGTATCCAATACGGAGCTGCCATCGCACATCGCTAGCGGGAAGTCTTGCGGAGGCGGCGACAGAGCATGCCAAGCTTGAATGATCATCAAGCGGGAATACGCTCGGATTTGAATGCCCTGAATTTGGTCCTCGCGCGCAGCGATCATAGGCCCGGCGATCGGCGAGTAATCAACATGAGCAAACCCAGCGACCGTGTTCCTTACTAGAGGGCGATGCCCCTCTCCAGCCGGGAGGGGCGTTCCGGCCGCACGAACAATGACGGCATCTTTCTTGGGCACGACCCATGACGCATTGAAGTAGCTCTTGATAAACGGGACCATATCTTCCAGATACTTGTCGCGCATGAGTTCTGGATCAGGCTCATTTGCCCAAGATGCATTGCGCTGAATTAGAGTGAAGCCTTCCCGGTCAAGAGATAGCTCGTCCACGATCGGACGCGCATTGCGGATCTCCACGTCATAGCTGACATAACCCATGGGGTTGCTGTAATTCGACACGACAACCTTGGGAGCCTTTTCCTCCGGCGTGCGGCGAGCAAAAGCGATTTGACCGTGAACGGTCTCCAGCTGATCGTGATTAACTTGCGTTATCGACGAAACTCGTGCCGCGTTTGCCATGGATGCTCTTCCCTAGTTCTTTTGTTATGGAGCAAGTGTGAGCGCGACGCGGCGCCGAATGTCCGCGAAAACCGACCAAAGGCGCCGCAATTCCGCAAATCAACGACCGTTGAGCAGATTTTCGACACCCCGCGCCGTCGCGCGTGGCTCGGTCGTTCACTTGATATCATTGTGCCCGTCTTTAGCGTGGTGACCCAACACCGCGATCTATGAGTCAACGTTTGGGGAATGCCCTGCGTTCCAATTTGGCATCTGAAGCGAAAGCATCAGCAGCTAATGCGACCATTGAGCGGCCATCCGGATCCGCCCCGTTGTGCTCACGGTCGCCCGAGGGCAGCGGCTTCGAAATCGTCCCTCGGTTTTGCTAAGTCAGTCGCGGCGCGGTAATCACATCGGCCTGTGGGCCGATATTGAGGTCCTTTTCGCGCATAAAACGGCCTTCACACTGGCCGGAGTTGGTGTGCTTTCGATAGAGGAGCACCCCCTTCATCAACACCCCATCTCCAGCGAGTATTTCAAGACGCCTTCCGAGCGGGATGTCAGTCACAAGCCCGCTGCACTCACTTCACATTCGCGAGTTCATCCATCACTTGTTTGGTTGCCCGATATGCCAGATCCACAATTTCGTCTATTTCATCTTCCGACACAATGAGAGGTGGCGCAAAACCAAGAATGTCTC
The DNA here is from genome assembly GCF_018596315.1 of Bradyrhizobium sp. SRL28. Taxonomy (GTDB): domain Bacteria; phylum Pseudomonadota; class Alphaproteobacteria; order Rhizobiales; family Xanthobacteraceae; genus Bradyrhizobium. The sequence goes on from NZ_JAHEAG010000056.1 coordinate 20,934, forward strand.
CGTGCGGCATTGCGCGTGCAATAAGCCCCAGATCGCGAGCGGCCTTCGAGATGCGGGCGCCCACTATGAGCTGCGGATCAAATCGCCGTTTTGTCTGACGATCCGCAACGAACTCGACGGCGCCAAGCAGGCCCACGCCTCTAACTTCCCCGACAATCTCCAGCTGTGCAAACCGTTCCTTGAGCCGCTTTTGGAAGTGCGATCCGACGATCCTCGCGCGATCGCTCAGTCGCTCCTTCTCGACAATATCAAGGACCGCGTTGGCCGCGGCGGCCGCAATCGGATGGCCGGAATAGGTATATCCATGCGAAAACGCCCCCACCCGATCCGCGGCTTCCTCCATGACCGCGTAAACCTTCTCACCGACGATCGCTCCTGAGAGCGGCATGTAGCCGGAGGTCAGACCTTTCGCGACCGTCACCAGGTCGGGCTCCATCCCGTACAGCGTGCTACCAAAGTCGGCGCCGGTTCGACCGAATCCGCAAATCACCTCGTCGGCGATCAGAAGAACATCGTAGCGCCTGAGCACGGCCTGGATTTCACGCCAGTAACCGCTCGGAGGCGGTGTGATCCCGCCCGTACCCAGCACCGGCTCAGCAATGAAGGCGCCGATTGTCTCGGGCCCTTCTCGCACGATCAGCTCTTCAAGCTCGGCTGCACGCCGGCGAGAAAACGACTCTTCCGTCTCGCCCGGCTCGGCGCCCCAATAATGGTGCGGCGCTCCCGTGTGCAGAATACCTGGAAATGGAAGGTCCATGTGATCATGGTAGAACGACATACCGGTCATCGAACCGGAAATGACCGAGCAGCCATGATAGCCGCGCTCGCGTGAGATAATCTTCTTTTTCTTCGGCTGCCCACGTAGATTGTTGTAATACCAGACGAGCTTGGCTTGCGTTTCGTTGGCATCTGATCCGGACAAGCCAAAGAATACTTTGCTCGGCTTACCCGGCGCCATTCGCACGAGACGATCCGACAAGGTCGCCAGCTCTTCGGTCGTGTGAGCCGCATAAGTGTGATAGTACGCGAGCTTGTAGGCTTGCCGAGCGATGGCCTCAGCCACTTCGGTGCGACCGTAGCCGATATTTACACAATACAGACCGGCAAAACCGTCGATGTAACTGCGCCCCTCCGCGTCTTTGATACAGATGCCTTTGCCGCCTGTAACAATTGTGGGACCCCCCATCTTACCACTGGCGAATTCCTTGAGCTGAGTGAAGGGATGCAGAACGCTCGAGCGATCTCGTTCAGCGATGGTCTTAATATCAATCATCCTGGTTCTCCTAAGCCGCCAAATCGCCAAAGCAGACGTATTTGAGTTCCATGTATTCCGCTAAGCCGTGCCGCGACCCTTCGCGACCAAGCCCAGACTGCTTCCATCCGCCAAACGGAATAGGCGGGCCTGTGAACGACGCTGTATTGATTCCCACCATGCCGTACTCGAGCCGCTCAGACAGTCGGAGCGCTCGACGCAGGCTGTCCGTGTAGACGTATCCAGCTAGCCCCATTTCGCTGGCATTGGCACGAGCAACGACTTCCTCTTCTGAGTCGAACGGCAGCACAGCGGCGACCGGGCCAAATGTTTCCTCACGTGCAATGAGCATGTCTTCAGTGACGTCGCTCAGCAGCGTCGGAGGAACGAAGTTCGAACCTAGACTGCCGTCTTGATACGCGGAACTGGCTCGCGCCCCCCTTCTCACCGCATCGTCGATTTGGCTCATGCACTTGTTAGCGACCGACAACTTTGTCATTGGCCCGATGTCTGTTGCAGGCTCCAGCCCGTGACCTACCTTGAGTTGAGTTATCGCCGCAGCAAAGGCATCGACAAAGGCATCATAGATGCCTCTTTGGACGTAGATGCGGTTAGCGGCCAAGCAGTCCTGACCCGACGTAGCGAACTTTGCGGCCATTGCGCCCTTGACGGCCTTGTCAAGATCGACGTCATCAAAGATGAGAAGGGGGGCATGCCCTCCAAGTTCTAGCGACACCTTCTTTATGGTCTCGGCCGCACCCTTCAGAAGCAGGCGACCCACTTCGGTTGAACCGGTGAACGAAAGAGCGCGTATTCTTGTATCGCGCAGCAAAGGCGCCGAAAGCTCGATGGGATTACCGACGAGCACCTGAAACACACCCGGCGGGATCCCGGCCTCTTCAGCCAACCTGGCCACAGCAAGGGCAGAAAGCGGCGTCTCGGGAGCAGGCTTCACAATGATCGGGCAGCCAGCGGCAAGAGCCGCTCCGGCCTTTCTTGTGATCATGGCAACAGGAAAATTCCACGGAGTGATCGCCGCGGCGGCACCGACCGGCTGTATTCGAACCTGAAGCAGACTTGCAGGTTTGTGGCTGGGGATCGTCTCTCCGTATGCACGCTCCCCCTCAGCGGCAAACCACTCGAGAAACCCGGCGGCGTACGCGATCTCGTACCGCGCCTCACCGAGCGGCTTGCCTTGTTCGCTCGTCACCAGGACCGCGAGCTCATCCGAATGGTCGAGCAACAATGACGCCCAGGACTTAAGAATCGCCCCACGCTTTGCAGGCAGCAATTCTCGCCACCCGGCAAAGGCTCGTTCAGCTGCTGCGATCGCCAGATTCATATCCGCAGCGCCGCAGCGAGCAACCTCCGCGATCTCTTCCCCAGTAGCCGGGTCGACTACGGCGTCTCTTTGCTCGCCGGCAATCCAGCGACCGTCGATGAGCGCAGCGCCTGCGACGAAGTCGCGACGACGAAGATCCTGGAGGTGCCTTGCAGCAAGTCCGGCCAAAGGTGGACTTTTGTGCCGAACGGTTTGAAAGACCATTTGAGCGTCCCAGCGGTCATTTGTTGAAATCACCTAAGCAATCAGGATACTAATGCTGCCGATACATTTGCGCCGGATATTGCTGCCGGTCGGATGGTTTCCTGCATGACAAAGGCATTTTGCGACGAAATTCACTTGGAGCCCAACTATGCAATACGACAGAACCGACGCCCGCATTCTCGAGATCGTACAGAAGAACAACCGCCTCACCTCCGAGGTGATCGGCGAAATGGCCGGGCTTTCCGCCACCGCGTGTCAACGACGACTGAAGAGGCTCCGCTCGGACGGCATCATCGAGGCCGATGTCTCAATCGTTTCGGCGAAGGCGGTAGGAAGACCTATTCAGATGCTTGTGATGGTGAGTCTGGAGCGGGAGCGTGCAGATATCATCGACAGATTTAAGAAGGCCATCAAAGCGTCGGGTGAGGTGGTCAATGGATTTTACGTCACCGGCGACGCTGACTTTGTCCTATACATCACCGCGCGCACGATGGAACATTATGAGCAGTTCACTAGACGATTCTTCTATGAGAACCCGGACATCAAGGGCTTCAAGACGATGGTCGTAATGGACCGGGTAAAGGCGGGCTTCGCAATTCCAATTGAGGCTCCCCCAGAGGATTGATGCGGAAGTCTGACCGCGCTTCAAACCGTTTGCGCGCTTTTTCATCGCTTATTCGCATAGAATGCAAGAAATCCGCACAGCGACTCTTCTATTTTGCGGTCTGTGAACACTTGAGCTGAGCCCCTTTCAGATTGGTGTTCCAAAGGAGATTGATATCCGCAAACATCGCATCGGGCTAATTGCGAGCTCTCTTCGAGAACCAATGCCGGCGATCACAAGGTTATCGTCGAGCGCGCGCCATTGTGTCTGCGCATGGCTTGAGGGCCGAGAACTCCGATGACGTCATTCCAACACAGCAGTCACTGCGGCTTCAATTTCGGACACAGCGCGCCGTAACGCCGCGCAAAGAGAGCAAGAATGGGCAAGACACGCCGCGAGGTCGATAGTCTAGGAGAGGTGGAGGTCCCGAGCGAAGCTTATTATGGCGCTCAGACAGTGCGAGCGATCAGAAATTTTTCCATCTCAGGAATTTCGGTTAGCCACCTTTCGCAACTCATCCACGCGCTGGCGATAGTTAAAAAAGCTGCCGTTCTGACCAACGCGAAGCTTGGCGATATTCCGGCCAGCAAAGCTACCGTAATTGCCGCCGCCTGCGATGATATCACTGCCGGCGACTTGACCGCCGATTTCCCCATCGATGTGTTTCAAGGTGGCGCAGGAACGTCCACCAACATGAATATGAACGAGGTGATCGCAAACAGAGCGCTCGAGCGCCTGGGATTTGCTCGCGGCCGCTACGACGTCATTCATCCGAACGATGATATCAACCTTTCTCAGTCGACGAACGACGTCTATCCAACTGCTATTCGACTTTCCATTTTATTGGCGCATCGGTCTTTGGATCGAGAGCTTCGCCAGCTTGCCGATGAGCTGGAGCGAAAGGGATCTGAGTTCGCGGGCATCGTAAAGCTGGGCCGCACTCAGTTGCAGGACGCAGTCCCAATGACGCTCGGCCAGGAGTTTGCGGCCTTTGCAACGACAATACGGGAAGACGTCGTCCGGCTGGAAGAGCTCGTCTCTTTCTTCTTGGAGGTGAATCTCGGAGGCACCGCCATCGGTACTGGAATCAATACAAAGCCGGACTACGCCGCTATCGTTGTGGAAGAACTCTCTCGACTGACTGAGCTTCCATTCGTCGCAGCTAGCAATCTGATCGAGGCGTGCTGGGACACGGGATTGTTTGTCCTGTTCTCCGGGATGTTGAAGCGCACCGCGACAAAGCTCTCCAAGATCTCGAATGATCTGAGACTGCTCTCAAGCGGACCCAGGGGTGGCTTGGCCGAAATCAATCTCCCGGTCCTCCAGCCGGGCTCGTCTATAATGCCGGGCAAAGTTAATCCGGTTATTCCTGAAGTGGTGAATCAGGTTGCCTTCCAGGTCATCGGCGCGGACCTGACTATAACGTTCGCCGCCGAGGCAGGCCAGCTCCAGCTCAACGTAATGGAGCCGGTGATCGCGTACAGCATGCTCCAATCAATTTCTCTTCTGGCTAACGCCGCCCGAGTGCTTCGCGAAAAGTGCATTGTCGGGATAACAGCCAATGTGGAACGATGCCGCGAGCATCTGGAGGCAAGCACGGCGGTCGTAACAGCCCTCACCCCACTGATCGGATATGAGCGCGCGTCGGATGTTGCGAGGGCGACACTAAAGAGCGGTCAGACGATTTGGGACGTCCTCCAATCAGAGCTGCACCTTCCACCCGAATTGCTCAATCAGTTGCGGGATCCATCCACTCTGACAAGACCTTGGAAAGCGCAGGAACTCGATATTTCAACACGTCCATCCGAGGTTCAGCTGACCAAGTAGGTTCGCGCCTCGGGCCAGCGCGATAATAGTGCAATGTTCATCGCTTCGGACGGCAATTTCGTAGTCGATACAATGGCCGAACAGGACATGCCGAACCTGACGGCGTCGAACTCTGCCCAGACGGCTTTTCGCTCGAGAGGCGGCAAGTCCCCATTGCCAAGAACACCCCAGGGCGCTAGCGGGCCTTGTAATGCTTTCGTACTCAAACTGCGCAAAGCAGACTTGGTGGAAAACGCGCTTGCTCCCTTGCCGGCGGACAAGGTATCCGAACCGCTATCGATCTGGTCCCGCATCAATCCGTCGCAGGCGACCCAGGACCCGAGATGACCGCTCCGCCCAAACCGCAGACGTTCAGCACCGATGGCATCACCGCGCCCCTGCGCCATCCTTTTTTCCGGCGCATCTGGTTGGCGAGCCTGTTTTCTAACTTGGGCATCCTGATTCAGGGCGTCGGTGCGGCCTGGGCGATGACGGAGATGACCTCCTCGGCCGGCAATGTCGCCCTGGTACAGACGGCCTTGATGCTGCCGGTGATGCTGATCGCGATACCCGCCGGGGCTGTTGCGGACATGTATGACCGCCGTGTCGTGGCGCTGATTGCGCTCTCGATCGCGCTTTGCGGTGCGGCCGCACTGACAGTCCTCGATTGGCTGGGTCTTACTACGCCGAATCTATTGCTGATGTTTTGCTTTGTAGTCGGCAGCGGAATGGCATTGTTGGGGCCGGCCTGGCAATCCTCTGTCAGCGAGCAGGTGCCGGGCGAGATGTTGCCGTCGGCAGTGGCGCTCAACGGCATCAGCTACAATATCGCGCGCAGTTTCGGGCCCGCGATCGGCGGCATTGTGGTTGCGACCGCAGGCGCAGTGGCCGCCTTTGCCCTCAACGCGCTTCTGTATCTGCCGCTGATAGTGGCGCTGTTCTTGTGGAAACGTGCGGCTGAGCCGTCGCGGTTACCGCGCGAACAGCTGAGCCGCGCCATCATCTCGGGCGTGCGGTATATTACCAATTCGCCATCCATCAAGATCGTGCTTACCCGTACCATGGCAGCCGGTGTTGTCGGTAGTTCTATTACGGCGCTGCTGCCGCTGGTCGTCCGCGACCTGTTGCACGGCGGGGCGCAAACCTACGGCATCATGCTCTGCGCGCTCGGACTTGGCTCGGTAGTCGGAGCGCTCAACATCGGCGAAATGCGTAGGCGCATGAGCGGCGAGGCCGCGGTGCGCGCCTGCACTCTTTCGATGGGCGCCGCGACGGTGGCGGTCGCGCTCAGCCGCGAACCGGTTCTCACCGCCGCTGCGCTGGTTCTGGCGGGTATCGTCTTTACGATCGTGTGGACGCTGTTCAGCATTGGCGTGCAGCTGTCGGCGCCCCGCTGGGTCGCCGGCCGATCGGTTGCGGCCTGGCAGACTGCGTTCTCCGGCGGAGTTGCCATCGGCAGCTGGGGCTGGGGTCGCCTTACCGACGCTGTCGGCGTCGAGGTAGCACTGCTCGTATCCGCCGCGCTGATGCTGCTTTTGCCGCTGCTTGGGCTGTGGTTGCAAATGCCCCGCATCAGCGCGCGCGGCGAGGATGCCGAGGTGCTGGCGGATCCCGAGGTGCGGCTCCCGCTTACGAACCGCAGCGGGCCACTGGTGGTCGAAATCGAATACCGCGTTGCGCCGGAGAATGCGCGCGCCTTTCACAACGTGATGCAAGATGTACAGCTCTACCGCCAGCGCAACGGAGCATATGGCTGGTCTATTGCGCGCGACATCGCCGATCCCGAGCTATGGACTGAGCGCTATCACTGCCCGACATGGCTGGATTACTTGCGCCAACGTAGCCGCTCGACGAGGTCGGAGCGCGCGCTGGATCGCCAGGCGAGTAATTTCCATATTGGGCCTGAGCCTGTGCGCGTTCGCCGCATGCTGGAGCGCCCCTTCGGATCGGTGCGCTGGAATGAAGATGTGCCTGACCGCGCTACTAATGAAGTCCTCCCCCGTTGATTTGCTACCAGCGGGAGGAATTCCTGGTCGCCCAACAACGACGATGTGCGCCGATATTTCTGATTAAAGCGGAACTCGTGCGCAGGCTTGCCATCAGGTCAAAGCCCGAGGCCAGCTCTCGGAATCACTGCTCGGGATAATCTCCGCATTCCACGGCGACTCTGAGGTGAGCGGATTTAACGAATCCTTTTAAAAAAGATGGGCCACTCCGAAGAGTGGCCCATCAAGTCAGGGAGGAAACATCCCCTAGGTGGTGTGGACATTTAGCGGAGCCATAGGACGATGGCGGCGAGAGTAACGACGGCCCGATAGTTTCGGGCGGTCTTTTCGAAGCGGGTTGCGACGCGGCGGAACTGCTTGAGTTTTGAGAAGCAGCATTCCACGAGATGGCGCTGGGCATAGAGATGCTTGTCGAGCGGATATTTGAGCGCACGTGAAGGGTTATTGGGGATGACGGCGATCGCGC
>NZ_JAHEAG010000057.1 GCF_018596315.1 Bradyrhizobium sp. SRL28
TGCCGGGTGCCGGCTAGCACCCGCGGTCTCGTGTGCAAGATGCACTTAAGAAGCGCGCACACGAGCATACAGGTACAGCCGGAGCAGCCCGGCATTCCCTGCACAGTGGTCTTACGGCTTATGCCGCGCTCTCCCCGGAGACGAATTCGTCTTGCCTCCGTCGCCAGCGAATTGACGGTTCGCATCGCCCGGTTGAGCTTTGCAAACCTCCGCCGGCTTGACACCAGCAACGGGCGCCAGGACCACACGGTTTTGCCGTACGCAGCTTCCTCCGCCAAAAACTTCAACCAGCCAAGTGCAGGCCAACCGAAGATCTGGCGGCGGCGTTTAAGCGCCGTTCGTCTGCGCGCGATGTTCGCTCACGGAAGACCGCCCTGCGAACACCTCTCGCGCCTGACGCTGCCGCGTCCACCGCAACCCGTCCCAACGTTCGTGACGATGGCCAACGCCCCTCTTCTCGGAACGGGATGGCCGGAGTTGTAAGGGTGATTTGGGTGAACCGCGAAGCGAATTATTTTTGCGTGCGGGGCTGGACGGGGCAAATCAGCTTGAAGTTGCTGCAGAAAATAGCACAATCGCGCACGACAAATAGCCTCCGACCGTCCACTAGTCAGACCCTGTCCGCGTTTCAACGACGCTGGTGCCCGCATCGAACCCACGAGAATTGAATGCACTGTCACCGTAATGTCTTATGCGATCAGTCAACGGCTTTCCAGATCGGCAGACGAACCTCACTACCTCGCCAATTTTGTAGCACGCCTTGCGATTAGAGCTTTCCTGCGTTGCACAGAGATAAAATTCGATCGAAAATTTCTTCGCCTGTTAAGTGGATGTCCTTTGCATCACAGTCATGAAGAACCTTTGCTATCATGAAGGCAGTTTTCCTCCAATCTACTTTGGCGAAAGAGATTATTAGGCGATCAATCTCAACTTGAGAAATGGAAGCCAACCTCGATCTCCTACTTCTCGGGATACTTATTAGGCCGCTTATTATTTATTACGGTGAACCCTGTCACCGTAATTCGTAATTCAATTGTGAAATGGCACACAGACAGGAGTCGTTCAGTCTGGTTGTGTCAATTGATTGGTCGCGCTCGGTCGGCTTGGCCAGGGGGCGCGTCAGGCGGTCTCGAAAGCGGTTGCGCCATCAAGCACGCAACTCGGCTATGGGCCGCATATTTTCGTTTTAGGAGAATCGTCATGCGCGGTTTCAATCGCACGGCCACTGTGATGTGCGCCTCTCTCATTCTTCAGTCCACCTTGAGCGGGTGAACCAAAGGTTTCGCGTGCGCTGAATACCGCGTACAGGGATTTTCTGGGCCCCGCCGGCGACGGACGGGGCTTTTCTATTTTTTTCTCCCCACTGCTGCCCGGCGGTGCCCCTGTGAAGAAGGACAGGGGTCATGTGGTACTTTTGGCCCGATTTGGCATTTGATCTTGTCAAGGGGCTGGTAGCCGGAGGTGCTTCCCTGGCGCTTCAAGCGGTCGCCCCTGTGACGCTTCGCGCCTTGAAGCGGTTTCGAGCGCGTTGGTCTGCTCGGAGAGCCGGAAGAAAAGCAGACCCCAACACGTCAGCGAAAGATGACGGTTAGGAGGACAATCGCATCAAACTAGCCCGCCGGCGCGCTGGTCGGCGGGCGGCGAAATTCACTTGCCTGGATAAGATCCATTAGCGGCGGGAATCTCTTGCGGCCTGTGCTCTCTTGTTCGCCTGTGACACCCGCCCAACTGTTGACGGCGGGAGTTTGATACTTCGTCGGCGATTAGGAATCGCCTTCATGCCTTCATGGGAAGTTGGCTGATTTGTCGGGCGGGAGAATTGCCGTGCTCTACGAAGGGAAAGCGCTCGCCGAGCCGCTTCTCCCAGTTCCTTCCTCGCCTCAAATTTTTGGAGGCGTACGAGCTCCTTGTTGACCCGCTTCATGGCAGCCGCGAAAACCTGCTTGCGATGGAGAGAATGTTCGGCAGTCCCCGAAACGCTTTGGCCGCGCGGCTCGGCAGTGCCTTTGCTGATCCGACGCCGGTGGAAGGCGAGCGTGCGCTCCTTGTCCCGGAGTTTTCTGAGTGATGATTTCAGGCTTTCAAGTGTCGCGCGATCCGCGTCACCAATTTCGGGGTGATGAGAGGTCTGTATGAGCGCTTTCTCTTCGTGATCCAGGATACTCAGCTCGAACTTGCAGGGTGCAGACATTTGACAACCTCATACATGCAATTCGTTGCCTTGCCGTCGCTGCGCTAACCAACTTTATCCATCATACGCACGGCGCGTCTCTGGGGCTCTCACGATAACTTGAAGCAAGTAGCCGGATGAGCGCAGCGATATGCGCCGCTGTTCGTTTCCATCGTTGCGAGTCAACGGGTCGCGCGCCCGACGACGAGCGCAATTGCGCTCGCGCGGTGATGACAGGCTCCGCGAGAGCAATCCCTCGCGCGGCACAAACCGTCATGCCCCGAAGGAGAGGCATCCAGTATGCCGCGGCCCATCGATTCAATCACTGCTGCTCTGGATACCGGGTCGAGCCGCGCGATGACCATTGATACGGCCAACACAAATTGTTGATGCGGTGGAATTGCGCCACATAAAAACTTTTGGTTGCGTCTGCGGTACGCGGGCGTAGCCTGCCCGCGCGAAAACTGCCGGGCACCATGCAACATGGACGCCATCGCTAAAGCAAGAAAACTCCATCAAGCGATTGCCTTATCCAGGCGCACGGACCAATCCCGTCCAACGTGAAGGACGGAATGTCGAAAAGCGCGGTCAACTCGCCAAGATGAAAATCACCACGGAGTGTGAACTGCTTCATCTATTTCCGGATGCGACTTCAGATATAAGCCCTGTGCAAACTCAACCTAATATTATCTGCGTCCTCTATTATTACCTGCGTCTATCGTTCCCGCTCTGCGGGACACCGAAATAAGTTTCGATGACTAGGCCCTGAAGAAGAAGCTGGATGGCCGTGCGGCCGTCCAACGACCGCGCTTGTTCACAATATCGGTCACATTCACAGGAGGTCTGCAATGTCGATCCATAAATCCAAAAAGCCATCACGTCGCACGAGCCCCAGCGGAAGCGAAGACTGCGGATGTATGCCGGCAGCGTCCAATGCGATGGCCGGAGAAACCGATACGCTCCACCTGATGCCCGGCAGCGAGGATAGCAGCAACAGCATACCGGCGACTGGCATGCACGCGAACGATGACGACCAATACGGAGGCATGCCCGGGGGAGGAATGGACGCTCGTGACGAGGACGCGGACGACGGCATGCCCGGAGGCACGATGGGCGGCGGCGGCGGAGGCATTGGCGGTGGCGGTGGCGGCCATGGTGGGGGTGGCGGAAATGGAGAAGGCGAGACGCCGCGTTCGCGTAGCTGCGCGACCATGGAGGTGCACCGCCGGCTGTTGTCACAAGACCCATCCTACGCACGGGCCAGGGACGAAATCGAAAACCATGCCCGACTCGTATATGAGGGCGCGGTCGCGGCGCGGCCGGGGGTCACCCGTATCCCGGTGGTCGTGCACGTGGTGTGGAACACGGCGGCGCAAAATATCTCCGACGCGCAGATCACCAGCCAGATCGATGTACTCAATCGCGACTTCCGTCGCACCAATCCGGACGTCAACAACACACCGGCTGTGTTCCTGCCGTTGACGGCGGACTCCAGAGTCGAGTTCTTCCTTGCCAATGTCGATCCGAACGGCGCTCCCACCAACGGGATCACCCGTCGGCAAACAACCGTTGCATCGTTCGGTTCCAACGATGCGATCAAGTCTCACGCGACCGGCGGCACCAACGCATGGCCCGCGGACCGCTATCTCAACATGTGGGTCGGCCAACTCGCAGGCGGGTTGCTCGGCTACGCGCAATTCCCCGGCGGAGCACCTGCGACAGACGGCGTGGTCATTCTTCACTCCGCATTCGGCACCGTCGGCACCGCCGCCCAGCCGTTCCATCTCGGCCGTACCGCGACCCACGAAATCGGCCATTGGTTGAACCTCAACCACATCTGGGGCGATGACGGCACCGGCTGTTCGGGCACGGACAACGTGGCGGACACGCCCAATCAGGCGGGAGGTAACACCGGAACGCCGACGTTCCCGCGCGTCTCCTGCAACAACGGACCCAACGGCGACATGTTCATGAACTACATGGACTATGTCGATGATCCCGCGATGTTCATGTTCACCGCGGGGCAAGTCGCCCGCATGCAGGCCTGCCTCGATGGTGCGCGCAGCTCCATCGGCACGGACGCCGGAGGTGCGCGGGCGAGTTCGTCACCGGTGGTGTCGTGGGGTGCGAACCGGATCGACGCGTTCGTGCTGGGCAGCGACCGCGCGCTCTATCACAAATGGTGGAATGGCGCGGCCTGGGGTCCCTCCCTCACCGGTTACGAGGCGATGGGCGGCGTTTGCACCAGCGTGCCACAGGCGGTCGCCTGGGGCCCGAACCGGCTCGACGTCTTCGTCACCGGCACCGACAGCGCGCTGTTTCACAAATGGTGGAACGGCTCGACCTGGGGTCCCTCGCTCACCGGCTACGAATACATGGGCGGCGTCTGCGTCGGCGATCCGCGCGTGATCTCGTGGGGGCCGGACCGGCTCGACGTGTTCGTGCTCGGTACCGACCGGGCGCTGTACCACAAATGGTGGAACGGCTCGGCCTGGGGTCCTTCACTCACCGGCTACGAGCGCATGGGCGGCGTCTGCCTGGGGCAGCCGGAAGTGGTGTCCTGGGGTCCGAACCGGCTCGACGTCTTCGTGATCGGCACCGACCGGGCGCTGTACCACAAATGGTGGAACGGCTCGGCCTGGGGTCCCTCGCTCACCGGCTATGAACGCCTCGGCGGCATCTGCATGTCCGCGCCGCGGGCGGTGGCCTGGGGTCCGGACCGGCTCGACGTCTTCGTCACCGGCACCGACGGCGCGCTGTACCACAAATGGTGGGACGGCTCGGCCTGGGGGCCCTCGCTCACCGGCTTTGAACGCATGGGCGGCGTATGCGTGGGAGAGCCCGAGGCGGTCGCCTGGGGTCCGAACCGGCTCGACGTGTTCGTGATCGGCACCGACAGCGCGCTGTACCACAAATGGTGGAACGGCTCGGCCTGGGGGCCCTCGCTCACCGGCTACGAGTACATGGGCGGCATCTGCACGTCCAAGCCCCGCGTCACCGCGTGGGGACCGAACCGGCTCGACGTCTTCGTCACCGGCACCGACAGCGCGCTGTACCACAAATGGTGGAACGGCGCGGCCTGGGGGCCTTCGCTCACCGGCTACGAATACATGGGCGGCGTTGTCTCTGCCTTCCGCGCCGAGCAGCCCGAGATCCCGCGAATTCGCCGCGTGGCCTAGCATTATCGGTTCTGACTGAATCAGAACCGACGCTCTGGATTCTTGTTTTGACGCGTTGTCTGCGCAGAGTTTTCTGCGCAGGCAAGTCTACGCAATCTGCGCAAGCTTGATTGCTTGCGAACCGGTATCCACCCGGGATCAAGTCCGGGGCAGGCTTTCGCTCGAAAACACTATAGCGAGGCTGTCATGACTACGATGGATCAGGGCGCTGCACCGCCCAGCGGCAGTTGGACCCACTCGTTCGAAGAAGACGAGCCAGGCGGCGTCCTGGTCTATCGCCCAACCCACTCCTTCGCTTTCCCGCCCACCCGCGCCGGACGCGACACCATCGTGTTTGGCGAGGCAGGCGAAATGACCGAGCATGCGCCGGGACCGGACGACCGCCCGCGCGCCAAGCCCGGTCGCTGGACTGCGCGCGGCATGAATCGCTTCACCCTCGGCGGCACCGCGGAGGCGCCCGAGCAGGCGATCGAAATCATTGAGGCCAGCGCGGACGTTCTCAAGATACGCAAGCGCTGAGGCCCATCAACCTGTCGAGGTCAGTGTCATGACCGTATTCATCGTCGTTTCCACTGCGGCGGCGCCACAGGTCACTAAAGCCGCTGTTCGCAGCCCCGGCGTCACGTGGTGCCGGTTCGACAACGAAACTCTGTTCTGGGAACCGGGCGCACGATCATTGCCCAGGGAATTGCGCCGTCTCGGCGGACCGCCGCAGGCCGCGCAGGGCGACCTCTATTTGGTCGTGCAGGCCGGCAATGCCTTCCTGAATGAATTCCCGAGCGCGCGCGTAGCCGTTAACAAGGGACGTTATCTCGCTGTCGATATGACGGCGCGCGAACTCGACCATGTGCTTCGGCACGGTGGAGCGTGCTTCGGGCTGTGCCCGCTGCCCGCGAACACAACCGTGCTGGAGACGCTCGCGCCCGCGCGCGCCGAGCGCCAGCCAGATCAAGGCATCGCCGCGCTCGCCGCCATGGTGTCCCAGTCCCGCCTCGCCGATACGCTGTCGAGACTGACCGCGTTCCGCACCCGTCACTCCCTGACCGCCGAGTTTTCCGCGGCTGCCGATTTCTGCAAGGACGCGCTGGAAGCGCTCGGTTACACGGTATCGAAGCGTCCGATCTCCGTCGGCAGCGGCACCAGCTTCAATGTCGTCGCCGACAAGCCGGGCATCGGCGTCAACCGCCGGCTCGTGCTCGTGACCGCGCACCTCGATTCGGTGAATTCGGCCGGCGGCATTACGGCGGCGGCGCCGGGGGCCGACGACAACGGCAGTGGCACGGCCGGCGTACTGGAGATCGCGCACATCCTGACCGCGCAGCCGGCCGAGCACGATCTGCGTCTCATCCTTTTCGGCGGTGAAGAGCAAGGCCTGCACGGAAGCCAGCAATACGTGGCGTCCCTGCCACAGGCCGAACGCGCGCGCATCGACGGCGTCATCAACATGGACATGATCGGCACGCTCAATACCCAGGCACTGACCGTGTTGCTGGAGGGTGCGAGCGTGTCGCAGGCGCTGATGAACGATCTGGTCGCGGCCGCGCAGGACTACACCTCGTTGGCCGTGCAGACCTCGCTCAATCCGTTCGCGAGCGACCATGTGCCGTTCATTAACGCGTCGCTGCCGGCGCTGTTGACCATCGAAGGCGCCGATACCGCCAACCACAACATCCACACCGCGAACGACACGCTCGACAAGATTCACTACGGGCTAGCGGCTGAAATCCTCAAGATGAATGTCGCCGTGGTGGCGGGCAGGCTCGGAATACGTATCGCCGGAGGTGCACGGGCGAGTTCGTCACCGGTGGTGTCGTGGGGTGCGAACCGGATCGACGCGTTCGTGCTGGGCAGCGACCGCGCGCTCTATCACAAATGGTGGAATGGCGCGGCCTGGGGTCCCTCCCTCACCGGTTACGAGGCGATGGGCGGCGTTTGCACCAGCGTGCCACAGGCGGTCGCCTGGGGCCCGAACCGGCTCGACGTCTTCGTCACCGGCACCGACAGCGCGCTGTTTCACAAATGGTGGAACGGCTCGACCTGGGGTCCCTCGCTCACCGGCTACGAATACATGGGCGGCGTCTGCGTCGGCGATCCGCGCGTGATCTCGTGGGGGCCGGACCGGCTCGACGTGTTCGTGCTCGGTACCGACCGGGCGCTGTACCACAAATGGTGGAACGGCTCGGCCTGGGGTCCTTCACTCACCGGCTACGAGCGCATGGGCGGCGTCTGCCTGGGGCAGCCGGAAGTGGTGTCCTGGGGTCCGAACCGGCTCGACGTCTTCGTGATCGGCACCGACCGGGCGCTGTACCACAAATGGTGGAACGGCTCGGCCTGGGGTCCCTCGCTCACCGGCTATGAACGCCTCGGCGGCATCTGCATGTCCGCGCCGCGGGCGGTGGCCTGGGGTCCGGACCGGCTCGACGTCTTCGTCACCGGCACCGACGGCGCGCTGTACCACAAATGGTGGGACGGCTCGGCCTGGGGGCCCTCGCTCACCGGCTTTGAACGCATGGGCGGCGTATGCGTGGGAGAGCCCGAGGCGGTCGCCTGGGGTCCGAACCGGCTCGACGTGTTCGTGATCGGCACCGACAGCGCGCTGTACCACAAATGGTGGAACGGCTCGGCCTGGGGGCCCTCGCTCACCGGCTACGAGTACATGGGCGGCATCTGCACGTCCAAGCCCCGCGTCACCGCGTGGGGACCGAACCGGCTCGACGTCTTCGTCACCGGCACCGACAGCGCGCTGTACCACAAATGGTGGAACGGCGCGGCCTGGGGGCCTTCGCTCACCGGCTACGAATACATGGGCGGCGTTGTCTCTGCCTTCCGCGCCGAGCAGCCCGAGATCCCGCGCATTCGCCGCGTAGCCTAGCAGCCCGTGATCCAACGGGTCGCGCGAATGTGCGTCCGACGACGGGCGCAATGGCGCTCGCGCGGTGACGACGAGCGCAATTGCGCTCGCGTAGTGATGACAGGCTCCGCGATGTACGGGGAAAGCCCGGATGACGCTTCCGCCTACGCTCCCTGAGCTACGGCGGACAAGTCGCGCATCCGGGCTCCGCGCTGGTTAGAGCCGCGCCTTCAGCGCGAGCGGCACCCGAAACGTCCTGAACCCCGCGATATCGGGAAACCCCTCTGCCGCCTCGCGCGAAGCCAATGTCAGGACCGCGGCCGGGACTTCGCCGCTGATCAGACGCTCGATCGCGCCGGTCTGTCCTTCGCTGAACTGGACTTCCGCCGCACCCGCCGCCATCAGCGCGGCGCTGACGCTTCCGCTCGCGGCGGATTGTTTCTCCTCGATCGCAATGCTCTTGTTGTTCAGGTCGGATAACGAATTGATCTCCGGACGCGCCAGGACTAGCGCCACCAGATTGTCCGGGTTGTCTGGCGATGCGGATGCCGTCTTGTCGGTATCGCTGGCCTCACCGGGCCCCACTGCCGGATTGTCCGATCTGTTGGCCGCTTCCCTTCCCGTCCCGATGGCCGTGACGAGATCGGCCATTCCCGTCGCTTCCACGACCTGCTGCTGAATGGTGCGGGGCGCCGAAGCGGGAGCGCCGGCGGCCGTGACAGGCAACGCTGTGATCTCGGACGTGGCGGGCGTCGCGGCGATCTCGAGCGTGGCTGGCGGCGGCAGGGTGACCTCGGACTTCACCGCGGACTTCGCTTCGGGCTTCACTTCGGACTTGGGGGCTTCCGCCGGCTGCGGCGCGGCGATGGAGGATGTTTGCGCCGGTTCCGGCATGTCGGAGCTTTGCAGTTTGCGCTCCGGCGCCTCGCCTGCTGCGACGACCTTTTCGACAGGTTTTTCGCGAGCCACTGTCGCCGTGGCAGCCGGAATTTCCTTCCTGGCTGCTTGAGGGGCGGGATTGGGCGCGGCGGCCTTCTTGCTGTTCGACGCCTTGGTGTTCAACGCCTTGGCGTTCGACGCCGCCATGCTGGCGCCCGCCGCCGGGCGGGCAACCGGTGCGGGGTGCCTCGCCACGCGTGGGCGGGCCGCTTGCTCAACTCTTTCTATTTCCGCCTCGGCCGGTACCGCGACGCTGGTCTCGCGTTCCTCGCGGTGCCGCGCAGACAATGCCCGGTCAGACCAGGTCATGTAGGACTGGCACGCCCTGTTGCACGGCAGCCCATCGATATAGACGACGCCGGGTGAATCGAGCGGATTTGCTTGCAGGGCCCCGCTCGAACAGAGGAACAGCATCAGGGTCGGCAAAGTCCATTTTCTCGACATAACGACTCCGTTTGAACGCGCATGGAGCGGGAACCGGCTTGGTGAAAGATCACGGAGCCCCAGCTACGATTGGGTGGAGACGGAGTTTCAAAAAAGCGGTGTTGTTTTCCGAGTCGCCACGCCCGCCAACCGGCGTTGCCGAGTTCAGGAAGGAACTGAAGGGCGATTAGCAGGTAGCCCAACTGAGCGAAGGCGAAAGCAATCCATTTCTCCTTTACGCATTGGCGGAGAGATGGATTGCTTCGCTTTGCTCGCAATGACGTGGAGGGTTTCGAATTTCAAACAACGGGTAGCCTGCATGAGCGCATATGCGGGAGCGCTGGGCGCAAAGAACCCGGATATCGCTGCGCTTCCGGGCTACGCCTGCCGCTTGCTTCCGTCATTGCGAGCGAAGCGAAGCAATCCATGGCGCCGAGCAAAGAAGGAATGGATTGCTTCGTCGCTTTCGCTCCTCGCAATGACGTGGCGGGCATCTTTGTCCGCATTTCACGCACCGCCGTCAACCCGACGGCAGCCCCCCAATTCGGAACCGCCCGCTTCGTCATAGCCGGCGCGTTCGCATTGACCATCACGCCGCGCAGCCGATTGAGCGCCGCGTTCAGCGCCGCTTCGCTCGCAATGACGCGGAGAGTTTCGAATTTCAGCAACGTCAATGGCGCGTTGGGCTGACTTAATTCGCCACCGCCCGCTTCGCCGCCGGCGCGTTCGCATTCACCGTAACCCCGCGCAGCAGGTTGAACGCCGCGTTCAGCGCCTTGTCGTCCTTGTCGTTCGGCGGGACCCAGGCTTGCGAGCCGGCCTGCTCGGCGCCGTCGGCGGCGAGGTGGCCGCGCATCGAGGCTTCGCCCTTGAGTTCGGCGCGGCCCTTGAGTTCGTCCGGCACGTCCTGCAGCACTTCCACATCAGGCGCGATGCCCTGGGCCTGGATCGAACGGCCGGATGGCGTGAAGTAACGCGCGGTGGTCAGCGCCAGCGCGCCATTGCCTGATCCGAGCGGAATGATGGTCTGCACCGAGCCCTTGCCGAAGGTGCGGGTGCCGATCAGGGTGGCGCGCTTGTGGTCGCGCAGCGCGCCGGCCACGATCTCGGATGCGGAAGCCGAGCCACCGTTGATCAGCACGACCAGCGGCTTGCCCTTGGTGATGTCGCCGCCGCGCGCGGTGAAGCGCTGGGTTTCCTCCGAGGTGCGGCCGCGCGTCGAGACCACCTCGCCCCGCGACATGAAGGCGCTCGACACCGATACGGCCTGGTCGAGCAATCCGCCGGGATTGTTGCGGAGGTCGACGACATAGCCCGCGAGCTTGTCGGCCGGAATCTCCTTGGTGATGCTGGCAATGGCCTTTTTCAGGCCGTCGGTGGTCTGCTCGTTGAAGCGGGTGATCCTGATATAGCCGATATCGCCGCCGTCGGTCTTGTGGCGGACCGGCCGCACCCGGATGATCTCGCGCACGATGGCAACATCGATCGGCGCAGCCGAACCCTTGCGCGCGACCTTCAGCCGGATCTTGCTGTTGGCGGGGCCCTTCATCCGGCTCACCGCCTGTTCGAGGGTCATGCCCTGAATTTGCTCGTCGTCGATCTGGGTGATCACGTCGCCCGACAGCATGCCGGCCTTTGCCGCGGGCGTGTCGTCGATCGGCGTCACCACCTTGACGAGGCCGTCTTCCATCGTGACCTCGATGCCGAGTCCACCGAACTCGCCATGGGTGGTCTCCTGCATATCGCTCCAGCCCTTCTCATTCATATAGCGCGAATGAGGATCGAGCGCGGAGATCATGCCGTTGATGGCGCCTTCCATCAGCTTGGTATCGTCGGGCTTCTCGACGTAGCTGGTCTTGATCCGCTCGAACACGTTGCCGAACAAATTGAGCTGGGTGTAGGCGTCGGAACGGGCCGCAGCCTTTGCCGCCGCCACCAGACTAGTCCCCTGCGGTCCCATCACGGCAACGGTCAGACACACGCCCGTCACCGTGCCGAGAAGAAAGGCAAAATTCCTGCGCATCGTGGGGCGTCCCTTTTCCCTTGCGGACGCCCGCGATCCCTGTGAATCGGCGCCCCTGTCCCGGCGCACCCAACTCACATTGGCTTTTTGGTCGGATCAAGGCACGCCGACCCGAACCATTACTGCCTTGTCAGGTCGCCAGAGCCCGGGTTCTGACCAAATCAGAACCCGGGCTCTGGATTCTTGTTTTGACGCGTTTTCTTGACGCGAACCGGTATCCACTTCGCTCGAAAACGCTCTAATCGGCCTCCTGCAGCCCGTTTTGCCAGGTGGAGGGCCGGGTTCCAAAACCGCGCTTGGCGCGGGTGCCCAGCCAGTAGCCGAATTGCGGCGGAACGTTGCGGAATGGGCCATCCACGCCGAGTTTCAGCGCGGCATCCATCGGCCAATTGGGATTGTTGAGGATTTCTCGCCCCACCGCGATCAAATCGGCCTGCCCGGCGCGCAAGATCTGCTCGGCCTGGTCGCCATGGATGATGAGCCCGACCGCCATCGTCATGATGTCGGCATGGCGCTTCACGTATTCCGACAGCGGCACCTGGTAGCCAAATTTGATTTCCTTGCCCAGGATCGGCGCCGCCTCAGAGATGCCGCCGGACGAGCAGTCGACGACGTCGACGCCTTTGGCTTTCAGAATTTTTGCCAGCCGGGCGCTCTGCTCCGGCCCCCATCCGGCATTGTCTTCGACCGAGAGGCGGACGAACAGCGGCTTGTGATCGGGCCAATGCGTGCGCACGGCTTCGGTGATTTCGGTGATGAAGCGCATGCGATTGGCTTCGGAGCCGCCATATTCGTCGCTGCGCTGGTTGGAGCGTTCGGAAAGAAACTCGTGCACGAGATAGCCGTGCGCGCCGTGCAGCTCGATCACCTCGAAACCCGCCTCATGGGCGCGCCGCGCAGCCTGACCCCAGGCCTCGATCAGATCCTTCACCTCACGCGTTTCCAGCGCCCGCGGTGCCGGCCATTTCTCGCTATGGGCGATCGCGCTCGGGGCCACCGGCTGCCAAGCGTCCCAGTCCTCGATGTCAGGCGTCTGCTGCAGCGGGCGGTCACCCTCCCACGGCCGGGTCGCCCGCGCCTTGCGGCCGGAATGGCCGAGCTGAATGCCGGCGACTGAATTCTGCTGCCTGATGAATTTGACGAGGCGGCCCAGCGGCTCGACGAACTTGTCGTCCCAGATGCCGAGATCGCCGACCGTGCCGCAGCCGCGCCGCTCGACCTTGGTCGATTCCACGACCACGAGGCCCGCGCCGCCGGCGGCGAACTTGCCGGCGTTCATCAGGTGCCAGTCGGTCGGAAAGCCCTTCACCGCCGAATATTGATGCATCGGCGGCACCACGATGCGGTTCTTCAGCGTGACGCCGCGGATCGTCATCGGGGAAAACAGCAGCGTTTCCGTCATCTGTCGTTTCCTCGCATCCGGACATCATTGTCCCGGCATGACGCCGGGAAGTGTCTTCTTACTTTGCGGCGCCCTCGGCGGATTTGGCCTTCGGCTTCGCCTGTGGCGCCTTGGCGGCCGCTTTCGGCGGCGCACTGTCGCTGCGTACCGAGCCCCAGGGGTCCGCGCTCTTCTGTTGTTCCGGTATGTTGCCGAGCGACCTCCGATAGGCCTTCTCGGCGTCCCTCTCGGCCGCGATTTCCGCGGGCGTCTTGGGCTTGTCCTCCTCGCCATATTTGGCAGGACCTCTTTGGGCCGCAGCAGATCCAGCCAATAGCGCGATCACGGCGGCGGCGCCCAGAATTCTCCCAACGAATTGCATGCGACTACTCCCTGACATAGGCCCAAGCCTTAGCACAGCTCGCGTACGGGCTTAAGCGCCGGATCGGGCCGAAATCGGTCCAACCCGTTGCCCATACCTGACCAGTTTTGTAAACGATTGTCATGAATTTGCCGCCAGCGCCCTCCTCCGTCGACGCATTGCTTTTCGATCTCGGCCGTGTCGTGCTCGATATCAGCTTCGACAAGGTGATGGCGACCTGGGCCGGGCACGCGGGCTGCGAGCCTGCCGAGCTCGCCAGCCGCTTTGTCGTCAACGACAGTTTCAAGCACCACGAGATCGGCCAGATCGACGACGCGGCCTTCTTTGCGAGCCTGCGTCAGTCGCTCGGCATCGGCATCACCGACGCGCAGTTCCTCGAGGGCTGGAACGCGATCTTCACCGGCGAGATGCCCGGAATTGCGCCGCTCCTGCAGGGCGCAGCGCAACGCCTGCCGCTCTATGCCTTTTCCAACACCAATCCGGCCCACGTCGCGCATTTCTCGCAGGCCTATGCTGATGTGCTCGGCCATTTCCGCGAGATATTTTTGTCCTCGAGCATCGGTTTGCGCAAACCTGACGCGGAAGCCTATGATCATGTGGTAAAAGCGATCGGCGTGCCGGCGTCACGGATCCTGTTCTTCGACGACTCGGCCGCCAATATCGAAGGTGCGCGGGCGCGCGGCCTTTGTGCCATCCACGTGACATCGATGGATGACGTGGCAAGGGCACTGACCGCACTGGAAGTTTAGGAGGTCTGCCCGTGGCCTTGATGCCTGTTGCCGATGCGCTTGCTGCAATCCTTGCCGGCGCCGAACCGTTGCCCGAGGAAATGATCGCGCTCGACGATGCCTGGCATCGCATCCTCGCGCGCGACGTCGCGGCGCGGCGGACGCAGCCGCCGCAGGCGATGTCGGCGATGGACGGCTATGCGGTGCGCGCGGCGGATGCCGCCGATCTCTCGGCGCGGCTGAAGGTGATCGGCGAGGTCGCCGCAGGCCGCCCGTTCGAGCGGAAGGTCGGCAGCGGCGAAGCGGTGCGGATCTTTACCGGCGGCGTGATCCCCGATGGCGCCGACGCTGTGATCATCCAGGAAGACACTGGCGTCGACGGCGACCACATCACCATCACGGAAGCCGCCATTCCGGGACGGCATATCCGGCCCGCCGGCGTCGATTTCCGCGAGGGCGACGTGCTGCTCACGCGCGGTCGTCGCCTCACCGACCGCGATCTGTCGCTCGCCGCCGGCATGAACTATCCGGAGCTTGCGGTGCACCGCCGCCCGAAAGTCGCTGTCCTCGCCACCGGCGACGAGCTGGTAATGCCGGGCGCAACCCCCGGCCCCGGCCAGATCGTCTATTCCAACGGCTACGGAATCCGTGCGCTGGCGCGGTCGGAAGGCGCCGAGGTCGTCGATCTCGGAATCGCCGCCGACACGGTCGCCGCCACCGCGCAAGGCATCCGCCGTGCGCGCGAGCTTGAAGCAGACATCCTGATCACCATGGGCGGCGCCTCGGTCGGCGACCATGACCTCGTCAAGCGGTCGCTGGAGGCTGAGGGGACGGCCATGGCGTTCTGGCGCATCGCGATGCGACCGGGCAAGCCGATGATGCACGGCAGGCTGGGCGCGATGCGGGTGATCGGCCTGCCCGGCAATCCGGTCTCCTCCTATGTCTGCGGCTTCCTGTTTCTGGTGCCGTTGATTCGCGCATTATCGGGTCTCGACACCATCCATCATCCGCGCGAAGGCGCCGAGCTGGGCAGCGACCTTGCCGCCAACGACCAGCGCGAAGACTATCTTCGCGCACGCCTCGAAGAGCGCGAAGACGGCACGCTGATCGCGGTGCCGGTCAACCACCAGGACTCATCGCTATTGGGGAATCTCGCTGCGGCACGGGCACTTGTGATACGTCCGCCGTTCGCACCCGCTGCCGCAAAGGGTTCGCGTTGCGTGCTGCTTCGGCTGCCGGAATAACGCCCTGAACGGCGCCTTTAGAGGCGTCTTGAAGGGTACCTTGGACGAAGCCGCAATGCGTTCACCTGAAATTAAGTGGTTGCGGAACACATATCGAACATATAGTGTCCGTTCATGATTTGTTTCGACTGCTAGTGTCTGTGGTTGAGAGTTTCGGGGACTCTCGCGATGGACCCTGGCGCTTCGGGACCGAAAGACGACGCCAACCGGGGGAATGCTCGCGATGCTTACGCGCAAACAGTATGAACTTCTGCGTTTCATCAATGAACGGCTGAAAGAGGCCGGCGTACCGCCCTCCTTCGACGAGATGAAGGACGCGCTTGATCTGCGTTCGAAATCCGGAATCCACCGCCTCATTACGGCGCTTGAGGAGCGCGGCTTCATCCGCCGCCTGCCCAACCGCGCCCGCGCCATCGAAGTCATCAAGCTGCCGGAGCTCGCGGCCGCCGGCAACGGCCGCCGCGGCTTCACGCCGAGCGTCATCGAAGGCACGCTCGGCAGGCGCACGGTGAGCGCGCCGGCTGCCGAGGATGATGGCAATCGCCCGGTCGCGGTCCCCGTGATGGGCCGGATCGCCGCCGGTACGCCGATCGAGGCGCTGCAGACCCGCAGCCACACCATCAGTGTGCCGCCTGACATGCTCGGCTCCGGCGAGCACTACGCGCTCGAAGTGCGCGGCGATTCCATGGTGGATGCCGGCATTCTCGACGGCGACATGGCGCTGATCCAGCGTAACGAGACCGCCGACACCGGCGATATCGTGGTGGCGCTGATCGACGAGGAAGAAGCTACGCTCAAACGCTTCCGCCGCCGCGGCGCCTCGATCGCGCTGGAGCCTGCCAACGCCGCCTACGAAGTCCGCATCCTGCCGCCGAACCGCGTCCGGATTCAGGGCAAGCTGATCGGGCTGTACCGCAAATATTGACACGCCGGGTGCGGACGTGACTGCGACGACAATCCCGCCCCGGCCTTCGGCCGGGGTTTTTTGTGGCATGCGTGGAACCAAACTGCGTTATCGCGTTTGTGATTTGGGTGCAGTGCGCCAGTCGCAGAAATGCCCAGAAACAAGAAAAGGCTCTGCGCCAAGTCCACTCTGATAGAGGCCTGTGCCTCCTTCAAGACACGGGTCAGCTATCTCAAACGAGGGAGCCATCCGATGTGTGACTATAGTCTGCATGCTGTGGCGACACGGCCTGCCCAGGTCGGCGAGACGCTGATCACCACGACGTTCCGCGGTACATCGACCCGCGGCTTTGCGTCGGAGCGCGAGCCCGCGGTAGCGGTCTGCATGCTTCCCGGCACCGAACTGGCGTTCGCCGAGGACGTCAGATACGACAACCGATGGATCTGGACGCGAACCACCGACTGGCGGGTCGGCAAGTTCAACCAGATCGAACCCGAAGTTTCCGACCGGCACCATGACGCGATCGAATTTCCGGACGGAAGCCATGTGCTGGTGACGCAGCTTTGCGAAGGCCAGCGCGCGACCGTGCTGCAATTGCCGGTGACCGATGGCGAACGTGCCGCGAAGGCGAAGGAAGCGCCGCCGGCCGCATCCATCGTGACCGGATAAACGCAACCCGTAGGCGATCCGCCGGTTCAGGCCGGCGGATCGTCGTGATATGGTTCTTCAAGAAACTCGGCGCCGAGGGGCAGTCGGTGGTCAATAAGATTACATGGCAAAGAGCCGGACGCGTCACCGAGCCCGGAAGGTACATGTTCAGGTATGGCTGGCTCACCATCACGGCCGACGATATCGCGATCTGGCGGCAATTCCCCGAGGCGTCGTTCACGCTGGTCAGCCTGCCTTCGGACCCCGATTCGCCTGAGGAATTCCATCTCGGCGCGTTCGAAATCCCGGCCAGTCCCTCGCTCGACGAGCACTGAAGGTCCGTCTATTCCTCCGCCTGAAGGTCGGCCTCGGCCGGCGTGGCGTCGACGGTGCGCGGCGGCACAACACGGGGCGCCAGAACTGTGGCGTCTGTCTCGCCCTCGTCGGCAATCGCCGGCGACCACGGGCGGTCGATCCCTTTAGGCTTCGCCGCCTCGACGACAAATCCCTCACGGCCTCGCCGCAGCGCCATCGCGCCCTGCCGCCGCAACCGGTCGGCATCGATGACCGAAGCTGCGCAGGCCACGGGCGCCTGCCGCAGCGTCACGATGAGCGCTGCGCGCTCGCAATCGTCCGCCAGCGCCTCGGGCTTGTGCGCCTGCGCGACCAGCGCGCCGCCGGCCGATTGCATCACGCAGCCAAAATCGTCGCATGAGACGCCCGATGTGAGCGAGGCGTCAGCAGCCGTTCGCGCGTCCGCATCCGCCGCCAACCACTCCTTCAGCAGGAAAGAATCCCGGGAGCCCTTGACCGCATGCATCAGATGCAGCCGGCCATCCGCGCCCCGGACGCCGACATTGCGGCCGTCGGCAGAGATCAGAATATCCGGCAGCGGCACCCTCGCCGCCCACAGCGCCGCTACCAGCACCAGCACGGCGCCCGACCAGCGCAGAGGCGTGCGCAACAGGCCGAGCAGGATGATGCCCGCGCTGGCCGCAATCAGCGGGCCGATGCCGAACGCCGGCACCCGGCCGACCGCGCCGGGCAGCGCCGCGACCCATTGCGTGACCGAAATCATCCAGTCGATGCCGGCACCCATGATCGCCCAGAACAGGCGATCGAAACCGAACGGCATCGCGACGAGGCCGAGCAGGCCCGCCGGCATCACGACCGCTGACACCACCGGCATCGCCGCGAGATTGGCGAGCACGCCATAGGGCGTAACCCTATGGAAGTGAAAGGCCGCGTAAGGCATGGTCGCGAGCCCCGCCACCAGCGAGGCCAGCAACAGCATCGTGAGTTCGCGGCCGCCCCACAGCGCCGCACGCGCGGTCGCGGTGTTATCTGCGGTCGCGAACAGGCGCGGCATGCCGATCTGCACCAGCGCCACCAGGCCCAGCGTGGCGGCAAACGACATCTGGAAGGATGTATGTCTGTTCCGATATCATTTGTATCCTCAACATGTTAGCTTACCTTTGTTACCTTGCTCCGGGACTTTTTCCGGGATTCCGCGAGCCGTTCGACGGCGGCGGCCACGTCCTCATCAAGCACGTGCGCGTACCGGAGCGTGCTCTTGATGTCGCGATGGTTCAGCGCCTTCTGCACCAGTTTGAGATTGCCGCTCTCGCGGAGAAGCTTCGTCCCGAAGTCGTGGCGGAAGTCGTGGAATCTGAAGTCGCCGACGCCGGAGATGGAGCGGAGACGCTGCCATGCCGTCTTGGCGCCGTTGTAAGTCAGCGGGTACCGCAGGCCCCTCACCCGACCAAGCCGCCGGTTGCCGTAGATGGCGACGTAGGTGAACACGGCTTCCGGGTGCTGCCCCTGTAGCGGGAACAGGATGTCCCGGACCGCCGGAGTGATCGGGAATACCACGCGCCGACCGCCCTTCCCCGTACGCACGATCTGTCTGGTTCCGAAGTTCACCTCGGTCCATCGAAGCGTCACGCATTCTTTTAACCGCATGCCGCTGGCGCGGGCGAAGTCGAAGAACGGGCCGTAGTCGTCGCGCATCGCCTCATCAAGAGCATCCCCCTCTTCGCTCTTCAATTCGCGCACCCGCTCCTCCGGCTCGGGCAAAAACAGATCTTCCCACTTCGGTTCGTTCTCAAATATCGCACCCTCTGCCTTGGCGAACTTGAACAGGCGCTGAAGCACCTTGCTCGCAGAGCGGTTGACGGTGGCGTTGGAGATCAGCGGCAGCAGCTCGCGCTGGTCTTTGGTCAGCTTGCCGCGCCGTGATACCCGGTGCCCACGGCGCCATGCCACAAGCTCTTTAGCTGCTTTGTGATCGATATCGGTGAGCAGCTTTGTGGGGCCAAAATACTCTATCAAGCGCGCTAGGTTCGTCTCCGTAGCCTTCGGCTCGGCATCGTACTGCGCGGTGTCATTCCAGAGCCGGGCGGCAACGTCATCGATTGCGAGCGACGCGCGGGAACGCTTCGTCGCCTTCACAAGTGCCGCGGCCTTCTGATGCTCTAGGGTTTCGAACCGTTCGGCGTCTTTGCGAGCCGTGCACTTCGTTGAGCCATGAAACCGATGACCGTCGATCTGGAAATCGAACTGGTAGTACGGTGATCGCTTATCGCGATAGATAGACACGCTTCCCTCCGGCGTCGTCGCTCCAAAAATTCGTGAATGTCCTGTTCGGTGTATCGCCGTCGCGGGCGCTTCTTGCCGCGGCCGACGTTGATGTACGCGATCTCACCGTCCTGGACGAACGCGGTGAGCTGCTCCTCGGTAATGCCAAGGCGCTGCGCGGTCTCCGGATGCGTCAACAGAACGGACGTCGACATCAGGCAGCCCTGTTCTTCGCCTTCGCCGGCTGCGCATCCTCCAAACCCAGCAGCTGGGCAATCGGCAAGATCGCGCGGTGAGAGAAAGTCTGCCTCCAGTTCAGATCAGAATACTCGACCTTGTTGTCGCGCAGCTCGTACTTCGCGTAGGCACGAGGATAGTTCGTCAGATCGACTGAAATTCCTGCGTCTATGAAGCTGGGGCCTTCGAGTGAAACGTAGGCGCGAGCCCAATCGCTCGCCTCGCGTTTTTTGAAAGAGATCTTCTGCTGCCGCACGGCCTCGATCAGGGCGACCAGCCCATCACGGAATGAGTGGTTGCTCCCCAATCCCTCCATACCCGGCACCGTCAGGAAGTCAGTCTCTTGTATCGTCTTCGCCGCCTCAACGAGGTCAGCTGGGGTCTCATCGGATATGAGATCCTTCCAGGACGATCGCTTTTGGTATCTGAGGCCAGAGTATAGTTCGACGGTGCGTGCTGCCGTGGCGATTCCGCCACTCGAAGTTCCAGCAATCGCAATGAGCAGGTTTGCCGCATCCTCGACAGTCACCTTGGCTGCACTCTTCCCTCGCCCGCCCTTCGAACGCAGGCCCTTCTCCGCGAGAACCCTGTCGTACAGGACAACGGTTGCCTGAGGCACGTTGAGTGCCGACGCTACACATTCCACCAACTGTCCGGGTGTCGCCATGAGGGTCAAATCCTTGGGGCCAAACTCTTCATTGGCGAATAACACAAATGGCGACCGGTATGCAATATCATTTGTTTTATGCACAGATGGGAAACCCGCCGGCTTGTGACCGGCGGGCCTGATTGTCTCAGATCACGAAGCGGTGACGTGTGAGACGCCATCGCTCAAACCGGAGCCGGCAGCGAATGGACAGAAGTCGGATCAGGCGCATCGCCTGCCCTCGCTTCCTCGCGGATTTTGATCGCCCGGGCATGGTCGATGATCTGCCATGCGACACGGTGCATCTGCGGCAGCGCCGTGTCGGCATCGGGTTGCGCCAGCATGATCGCAAGCAGGGTCGCCCAGTCGGAGATGGCCTCAATATCCGCCATCGTGTCGTTGCCGTCGGCCAGTCGGACAATGCGGCTCATGCCACGCCGCTTCCCCTCGGCTCGCTATCCTTATGGACAACTAGCACAACATGTGCCACAACCTGGCATATGTCAACCAACTTGTGCAGGATGCCCAATGCTCCTAGAAACTGACGTCATGGCCGATGAACTGAGAGATCTCCGTATTCCCGTAATGATGGCTGCTACCGAGGTGGCCGCTATCGATGCTTGGCGCCGCAAGCAGGATGACCTGCCCAGCCGCTCCGAAGCCATCCGCCGGTTGGTTGAGCTGGGGCTGAAGGCTAAGAAATGACGGGTTCTGCCGAGCGTTATCGTCAGAATGCGGATGATTGTCGGCAGCGCTCGCTGCAGGCCCGCCTTCCGGTAGATAAAGCGAACTGGCTCCAGATCGCTGAAGATTGGCAAAAGCTTGCGGAAGAGGTCGATGCCGCTGAGCTAAAGGGTCGGGCGCATTCATGAACAAGCTTCGCAGATTCTACGAAAAAGTGCCGTATGGTCGAACATCGCCCCGGGTCGCGTATGTGACGAATCGGGGTGCCCTCCCTGAAGCTCTGCCAGACGCCGACTGGACCGAAGACGCGACCTTCAATGCAGGCGACGCCATTCTCGCCAACCCGTTACTGAAGGAAGTCTATAAGGAGGCCATTCTCAAAGGCTGTGCATTTGAGAAGCTCAAGACCTGAGTCCCCCGCTAGTCGCCGGTTGGATGCAGCGCAGCACTGGGACGATAACGGCTTGGCGCCGCAATTTGTGGCTGATTGTTGGCTGACACTCCCGAACTTATTACCATGGACCGTTTGCAACTGGCGGTTCTGAAGGCATGATCGATGGATGCCGTACTGGATACATGCCAAGGTCAAAGACGGCGGCTTTTCGGTCGTGGTGGAGACGGCCAAAGACGCGCTGGCTAAGCTGGCTGAACTGGCCGAGACGGACCGCATCGAGGTAGCCGCCACGGACTTGTCGGGCACGGTCATAGAGCTGGCGACCCTGCGGGCCGAAGCGGATCAGGCGTAACGCTGGCGCGCTGACCGCATGGGGAATGTAACAGGCTGGAAGCGACCATTTGACGATCCAATACCCCTGCCCGATGGCCGTGAGCTCGTCACCCTCGAAGACGCGGGGGCCTACATCACCCAACTTCCGAAGGCCGACCAGCAGCTCGACGAATGGCAGACCGCTATCGAGGCACTGTTGTTGGTGGTCAAGCAAAACGGACCAACGATGTTCGCTCGCATCCGGTTCATGAAGGCGCTGAACCGTCATGTCGAGCGGGTGTTCAATCCCGACCGCAAACCATTGGGCCAAACGCACAGTAGATATAGTGGACAGATTTGTTTGTGAGGCTTGCGGCAAACGCCTTGCCAATGTACGGCCGAGCTTTCCGCGCGCTCGCATGGGACATTCATGAAATTCGCCACCGCCCGCCCCTATGCCGACCCGGAAAAAGCCGCTCGCCGAATCCTCGAAATCGCCAATGCGGTCGAGCCGGTACAAGGGCGCATACATATCGAGAAAATCAACGAGCCGTTTCTCTTCCGTGACCGCGGCAGCCCGGCCGAGTACGGCGCGGGCCTCAAACTCGCGATCGAGCGCGGCTGGCTCAAGATGCACGAATCCGGGACCTTCGTCACCTTCACGCTAGAAGGCGCGGAGCTGTTCGGCTGAGGATTGAGCAGGCAGCCAAATCCCTCGTCAAATTAACTGGGGCTGGGTGTATCGTTCTTCTTCGGCGGCCGCAGGCCCGGCGAGTTAAGCCAATCGTCCATATGGGCCGCCGCTTCGATCCTCCGCGCCTTTTTCAAGACTGCTTCGCGAACTGGTCCATAGGGTAGCAGCTTCGCCTGATCTCGGAGCTTTTGTGCCTCTTCGACAAGCCGCTCTTTAAGAGATTTGGTTTGTTTGAAACGTCGCCGCTTGATGATCATGGCGCACTCCTTTCCGTTAGAGGAAGGCGGGAGCGCTACCGGACGTTCTCATCACAGATAGAAGCCACGTACCGGGCTGTGATGGTGAACAATGTACCCCTGATTAAAGCGTGCGTATGTCCACAAGTGCACACAGTCAATATTTCAATTTATGCCCTAGGTCGAAACAGGCCAGTACCCAGGTCTCGCCGTGCCGAGCTATCCGAATGCCGGCCGCGAATCCGATTGCAACCATTACGAATTCCGGGATTTGTTTTCTTCCGGAGGCAATGATGTCGAACTTTGTAGCCCTCATTGTTGAGGATGATCCGTTCCAGCGGGAGACCCTTGCTGACCTCCTGAAAAGCGCAGGCCTTCAGGTGGTGGAGTGTGCCAACGGAGAGGCCGCGGAACTGGTGCTCGCTACAACGGGCCCTGAACTCCGGGCTTTTGTAATCGATATTCAGCTTGGTGGAGCGATGTCGGGCGTCGAACTTGCGGAGTATGCTAAGCGCCAATTCCCGGGCCTCAACGTCGTGATGGTCTCTGGACATGGCCCGCCCTACGTCCCGCAGGACACCTACTTTCTCATGAAGCCCTATGAGCCACAGCAGCTACTGGACGCCGTGCTGAGATGAGCTGCGCGTCGTCGGGGCTTTGGAATGTGGCCAAGCAAATTTTTGAGGCCCTCGACGGATAAGTTGTGCTCGTCTCTCGACTCTGTCTTTCAAGAAATTGGAAACCTTCTCCCGGGCTTCGGCCTCCTGCACCGGCGTGAGATTGACCATCATGCCGTAGGTTTGCATCACGCGATCAATGGCTGCTTACATCGCAAAATCTCGTTCGGTTCCCACAATGGAACTCCTAGGTGGAACGCGGGTTCCTTGCCAGCCTTTCGAAGGGGTGGGACGCTGTTCCGGGAGCAAGCCCGGGTTGTGCAAACCTCTCTCCGGTTCACCCTAAATCGTAAATAAATGACTCGCCGTCTGAAGTTCCCGGGCGCACAATCACCCCATCACCGCCCGATCCGTGGCTTATATCGGTGACTGAGAACGCTCGGTGCGCTCCCGCCTTCCTCTAACGGAATGGAGCAGCGCTATGGAGCGACGCCGTTTCAATCAAATGGATCCATTGGACGAGAACCTGTCCGAACAGGCAGAGCGGCTTCGGAAGGAAGCCCGCGGCACGCCGCCAGGTATTGAGCGGGACAAGTTACTCCGCAGAGCGCGGCAAATTGAAACCGCAGCCCATGTGCGGGAGTGGATTGCGTCCCCGGGTCTTCGGTCACCCGATTAAGTAGCGCATGACACGCGACCCTCGAGTGCGGCGGACGGCCGTGATCTCACCTGGACAAATCAGTCTCGTTCTTGAGGACGAGGAGGAAGCAATGCGCATCGCACAAGCGATAGCGGACAGAACAGGGAAGTGCGTTATCTTGACAGATGCCAACGGCGTAGAGCTCGGCACCGTCAAAGGGCGTGGGACCACGCATTAACAAGGCCGGGACTATCAAGCGCCTCGGCAATGGACTTTCTGTTGAAGGCATCGATCCGCTGCCCATGTTAGAAGGGAGGTGCCCGTGCATGTTCGGGAAAACGACGCCGGCTCCAATCTCGCTTGAAGCTATCTTGCGACGCATCGCCGAGATTGATCATAAATTCCAACAAACCGACTCATGGTTACATTCAACGTTAGCGAAGGATGCCCGCGAGCGTGAACGCCTTGTAGCCGAGGCGAACAAACGGTTTGACGCGGGCTTGAAACACGAATGGCGGTAGCATGCAGCAGAAACGTTTTCTATCGATCGGCATAGATTCTAAGCCTGCCGGCTCGCGACTCCTCATTTAGCCCTGAGGGCCGCAGGTGCGGTCCTGATGCGCTCCATCAGGGCCGCTTTTTTTAAAGATTTAGGAACGCTATTCTTTGCCTTGTGTTGCGAGTCCGTGCCGAAGGCATATCGGCGCAGTATGACACGCCGAGACGGCCTCAGCTTTGCGCCCCCCGCTGAGGCCGTTGAGGCCTTGCCCGTCAGACGGCTACATTGAAGCCGACGACGCGCACGGGGCTCGTATATTGGCCGTTGCCACGCCTTCTCGACTCCAGGCCGAAGACCGACGCCTAGTCACTGATCGATCTTCAAGCCACTATCTACCCGCCAAGGCCCCAGCATGGGTTTAGTCGCCCGGTTCGCGGAAATGTGACGTCAAGCTGCCGCTAGCCCTCGCAGACGAGGAACGTTTCACCTCAACTGCTGTTCAGCCTCCACACACCAAAGGGAGTGAAAAATGGCTATTGAGGAAACAGAACAGGGCAACCTGATAGGCAGCGATAAAGTTGAGGGCACGGGCGTTTATGGCGCAGACAACGAGCAAATCGGCTCGATTGAACGCGTCATGATCGACAAGGTCAGCGGGAAGGTTGCATATGCCGTCCTGAGCTTTGGCGGCTTCTTGGGAATTGGAGACGAACACTATCCGCTTCCGTGGCAATCCCTGACCTATGATACCGGGCTCGGAGGTTATCGGACTGGCGTCACTAAGACGCAGCTGGAGGGAGCTCCAAAGTACGGAAACGATAATTCGTGGGATTGGGCTGACGACACGCGAGCACGATCGGTCAACAATTACTACGGGTTCTAATCGACGCTATTCCAGAACTGCGATCACAGCGGTCTCCCCCTGTGGCCGCGGTATTTCTAAACACTCGCAGTCGTGAATTGGGATTCGCGCGCCGGCGCTAGCTTTGGCATTGGACGACCAGAGGAGGACGCCATGGTGCGGGATCCTAGGACCATAGCGGCGGTCGTGTTCGCTTTTGTCATGATTGCCTGGGGTCTCGTAACCGAGCGCCCTCAAAGAAGCCCCCTACGGACCACGGATACGTCCCAATCATTGAGTGCCGATCCTGACTTGCGGTTAATCTCTGAGCGCAGCGAATACATGCGGACAGAACGCTGACAAGGCTGCGCTGTTGTGCGCCGCCGCTGAATTGAGAGGCCGAGGCTGTTCCTAATAGGACTTGGTGCGCTGCTCGTTCTTGGTGGAGTCTTATATAGGGCGCGCGCTACTATTTGACGGGAATCGCTTAGCCGGCCGGCTCGTGACACACTGGAGCCGCCACGCCGCGGCGTAGGATTCTTGGGATTTGACGCGAACTGGCCGGGGATTCTCCTTATGGCAATCGGTGCAGTTCTGTCGGTAACAGGGGCTAGTTTCTAGCCGCCGTTCACCTGCGATAACGCGAGATGCGCCAACAGAAGACCACCATCGGGGAAATGCGGCCCGGCGGCCCCACCCGGCTATAGTCTACTGCGGCGACTACAAGCGCTCATGCGCTGTGAACGCGGGACCGAAGCCCCACATGGCCCATGCACGAAGGGCCCCGCCGCCGGCTAGACTGGAGCTACCCGAAACCAAATAAGTGCGGAACGTGTGAATGGCTGGTTGGACGTTTTTTGGGAAAGTGCATTCGACGCGCTGGCTAGTGATCTGCCTTGGTTTGACAGCCTGTTCATCTATTGAAACCGCTCCGCTGGACCCCGGCCCTCCACCAGACTTCTTAAAGGTGAAGCCGCTGTTGATGCGAGTTGCGAGCGAATATCGCATCGTAGAAGGACTCGAGTTCTCCGGACCGATCCGGGCAAACGCACCGTCTTCGATCCCTTGGATCATGTGCCTTCGAAGCGCCTCGACGCCTCGGAAGACCTACGCGGCGTTCTTCAAAGGAGACGAATACATCCGGTCCCGCATGTCTGTGATTGAGGATCGTTGCGATGGCGAATCCTACCGGCCCTTTCCGAAGTGATTCCGCAATGACCGTTCTTATCTACGTTGACACGAGCAAGCAGGTCGGAGACCCCGATCACCTCAAGGTCTTTGCGAATGCCGACGCCGCTTGCCCAGCGTCATAGACCGGGCGCGCTACTGCGCCTGTTTCCGACCTTAGATGACCTGGTTATGTTGTCTATCGGGCGGACAGCGCTACCTGAGGTAGCCAAACGTTGCGATATGCAACGTCTTCATTCTAGAGTTGTTTTGGAGATCATCGCGACCGTCGCGGGGATTGCGCGCTTGATCTACTTAATATTCGGACCGTCGAGCTAACCGACGCCATAGGGTTTGTTGAGGAAGTAGTCGCGGTTTCCTAGGCCTTCTCGGCATACTGATCGATTGCGACCGTGATCGCCTGGACGTGCTGATAGCAGTGGCCTTCGCGAGTTGCCCGCTGCCGCAGCTCGGCAAGCGCGTCGATCCAGGGCGAGTTGTCCGCCTTCTCGTCGTACCATTTCAGGGACTCTTCCATCACCAACTCCGGCCGCCAAGCACGCGCCCTCTCATTGGACCATCCCGCTCCTTCTTGAGCCGGTCCCGCTCAGCGGTCTTCGACGATCCCGAACGGCGTCGCCTTTGAGTATGAATGAACCGGATCGGCCGCAGGACCGCCTAGGCGATGCTCGTGATTCTGGTGGTGCTATCGTCTGGCAGGTGCTCGGATCGCTTTAGAGTCGCTCCATTGCGTCATAGCGCCTGGAATCCAAAAGGGCCGCATTGGCGCGACCCTTAAGCCGGTCAAATTTTGTTCGGAATGAAAAGCAGCCCCGGCAAA
>NZ_JAHEAG010000058.1 GCF_018596315.1 Bradyrhizobium sp. SRL28
TGGCACATCGATGCCGTCAGGGGGCCATCCACCCCATCAGTTGGCGGCCTCGTTCATATCAGGTGATCTCGAGCGGAATGATGCAGATGCCGGCGCCATCTTCATTCGTGACTGAAATCGAGCAGTTCATTCCCACAAGTTCCGGCCGCGCTGCGCGCAACGATCGCGCAAGTTTAATCGCTTCAATTTGAGCAGTGGTCTCGTCGGCAAGATCGTGGATACCGTGATCGCCCACGATGCGGGTGTCGACAAGCTTGAAATGATAGAGCGGCATCGATCTTCGCTCCTATTCGCATGCCCAAAACTTAAGCGGTGGGCACGGCCCAGGCTTAAACGTCGAACTTTGACCGAGCCGGCTTGTTCCATCGGATGTCGAAGACGGTCAATGCATCAATCGACCGATACGGATCACCTCGGTAAGGTTGAGGGGTTAGCTTAATATGCAACAGTTGCCATATTGATATCGCGCCTTATCGATAGAGCGCCGGGCAGTGTTTTGAGCCGGTCTCACGGCAAAGTCGTCAGCGGACCTCCGCCTGGCGGCTTTGCGGTCGCAGGAGCGCTTTACGAATGCCAAGGTCTTGGTCTTTTATCGTCGCGTAATCGAACTTGCCAAAGCGAAGAAGTCGCTGGAGGAAGCGGCGCGCATCATGGAGCGCACACTGGAGCTTATTCGCAAAGTCTCAGTTCGATTGGGTGTTTCGTTCAAGTCCAGCGCCGAGAATAAACGGCGATCCGGCTCCAAGGCGAAGCGCAGCCCTGAATGAAAGCACCGGATCGGGTCTACCAAAAGGGCTGATGAGTATCAGGCGCTCTTTGTCTTCAAGCGCGTCGGCCTCCAATCGGTGAAATCATAATAGCCGGTCCATTCGTGCACCGGTGTGCGGCAGGCACCGCAACGGAAGCAGCCGTGGGCTCTGCCTAGCTTGCGTTCCTGTTTCGCCGTGTAGACCCTATGGCAGTGCGGGCAGGCGAAATAAACGCTCAACTCGCCGTAGTTGCTCATCCCCTGACAATAAACTTAGATTCGCGTTTGTTCTAGGACTGGCTGTGGTTATCCCTCCTTAAAGCAGTCCGCGCTGTGCGAACGCGCGCGGATTATCTCGGCGCCGTTGACGCGCTCGCCGGCCAGGATGCGAGCCTCGAGCTTCTCCCGCAGTGCCTCTGGTGTCGTAGTCGACGCCAACTCCACCAAGGTGCGCCAGCCGACTGCGCGGTAAATCTCGGGCCTGTCGCCGTATCGCCTTGCCACGCGCATGACCTCGGCCACGTACAGGGAATCATGGAGATCGAATTGTTTGCGGACGGCCGCGCCAAACTTCTTGTTGCTCGGCATGGTGTCCCGCAGCGCTGCAAGCTTGAGGCCGAGCTCGATGTTTTGTTCGACAAGCCTCACCTTCGCCGCCGCCAACTCCAATCGCCGCTGTATGGCCGATTGCTTCGGTGGCGCCACATCTGGCTTTTCCGCAAATGCTGCGTTTAGTTCGCGGTGGATCAGCGTGGCAACGCCGTACCTCTGGGGAACAACATCACGGTTCAGTTTCGGCTGGCGCTGGGCGGCTGCAATGTCAATGCCATCGAACACCTCATCGCAAGCCAGAGTCCGCCCATGCGGGGTATGCGACCATGATGTCGCTTATGGCGTAGAGTGTGAATAAGCGCCCGAGAGTGACCCCTCCACCGCAAATTGGCTCAATAGCTTAACGTGCCGATCGGCGTCGGGACCCCGCGCCGATTCACAGGTGCCAAGCCGCGCGATGGCGGGCAGCGCTGCGATATTTGAGGTCTCCGCGCCGTCCGCCATCGGTCATGCCCGATCCTGTGGCGTTTCCTGCGAGAGGGTGGGCGCATCTGTCGCCCGTTCCACAGCGAATGCCTCCTTTCCCTTTGCGGCCCAGAGCGCTCGGGCCTGTTCGCCTTGATTGCTTTTGAGCTTGTCTGCCATCCAGAGCAGCGCGCCGAGGATGATGGCGCGATCATCGCCGGTCAGGTCCACCACACGAGCCTTGACGACGAGGCCGCCCAATTCGATCAGGTGCCGCGTGCGCTTGCGGCGCTCAACTTGCCATGCGCGCATATCATGCCGCGCCCTTGCTGCCTGTTGACGGTTGCGCGCCGCCAGGTTGCGCCCTAGCGCCGCCAGTTTGGCGCTCAGCTGCCGGTGCAGTTCGCCGCGCCCGGCTCTGAAAGAACGCAGCTCCGCGCCTGGCCCAAGCCTCCCTCTTTCCAGCATCTTTGGTCTCAGTCAGCACGATCAGCGCGCCTGCCAGTTCATCGACGCTGAGGCTATCTGCCCCGGTGGCGATGACCAATTCGCCGAGCTGCTGCACCTTGCGGCTCTTGAGGTCACGCGCCTTGTCCTGAAGCGCTTTCAGTTCCCCGTCGAAATCCCGCGGCTTGCGCATCACGTCCTCCAGCAATGTTGATGGAGCGATGATAGTTGAGCCCTGGGCATAATGCTTTAACGTCGCCGGGACGGCTTGAGACGGTGTAGTCCCGCCCGAGAATTTTTCGAGGGAGGGCGCGCTTATACGTCGTTCCGACATGCGCTCTGCCGTGCCACTGATCTGATCGCGGTGGCGATCTATCATCTTCACGTCAAAGTCATTGGCCGCAAGGCCGGGAGCAGCGCGGTGGCGTCGGCCGCCTACCGGTCGGGCTCTCGGCTGCGCGACGAGCGGCTTGATCGCAGCCATGACTTTTCCAAAAAGCGCGGCGTTGTCCACTCCGAGGTGATGCTGCCGGATCACGCGCCCGAGACATGGAGCGACCGCGAGCGGTTGTGGAATAACGTCGAGGCGTTCGAAATCCGCAAGGACGCCCAGCTTGCCCGCGAGGTGGAATTCGCCCTTCCGCGCGAACTGACACAAGCACAGGGTATCGAACTCGCCCGCGACTTCGTGCAGTCGGAGTTTGTGGATAGGGGCATGATCGCCGATCTCAACGTGCACAGGGATATCGGCGAAGATGGTCTGTCCAAGCCCCATGCCCACGTCATGCTGACCATGCGCGCGGTCGACGAGAACGGTTTTAGCCCAAAGGTGCGGGACTGGAACCGCACGGAGATGGTAGAGCGCTGGCGCCAGCGTTGGGCCGAACTTGCCAATGAGCGTCTGGCGGAACTCGATATCGACGCGCGCATCGATCATCGCAGCCTTGAGGCGCAGGGCATCGCGCTGGAGCCGCAAAACCAGATCGGTGCGCCCGCGCAGCGTATCGATGGTGAAGGGATCGAGGCGGATCGCGCGGAGATTCACCGCGAGATCGCCCGCGGCAATGGCGCGCGGATCATCGCAAATCCTTCCCTTGCACTGGATGCGATCACGCAGCAGCAATCGACCTTCACGCGGCGCGACATGGCGAAGTTTGCGCACCGGCACAGCGACGGGATCGACCAGTTCAACGAAGTCATGGACGCGATGCACAATGCGCCCGATCTGGTCGAACTCGGCATGGACGCGCGCGGCGATAATCGCTTCACCACCCGGCAGATGATCGAGGCGGAACGGCGCCTGCACCGCGCGACGGAATTGATGGCCGAGCGGGAACGCCATGAGGTGAATGACAGGCACCGCCAGGCCGCTTTGGCACATGCCGAACAGTGCGGCCTTGTCCTGTCCGGCGAGCAGGCCGACGCGCTGGCGCATGTCACGGATGGGCGCGACTTGGTCGTCGTGGTCGGCTATGCCGGAACGGGCAAGAGCGCGATGCTGGGTGTGGCAAGAGAGGCCTGGGAAGCGGCGGGCTACGAGGTCAAGGGTGTAGCACTTTCCGGCATCGCGGCGGAAAATCTCGAAGGCGGATCGGGCATTGCGTCCCGCACCATCGCCGGCCTGGAGCATGGCTGGGGACAGGGCCGCGACCTGCTGACCGCCCGCGACGTTTTGGTGATCGACGAGGCGGGCATGGTCGGCACGCGCCAGTTGGAGCGCGTGCTGTCCCATGCCGCGGAAGTTGGCGCGAAGGTCGTGCTGGTCGGCGATCCCAGGCAGTTGCAATCCATCGAGGCCGGTGCGGCCTTCCGCTCCATCCATGAGCGTCATGGCGGCGTCGAAATCGGCGAGGTGCGCCGCCAGCGCGAGGACTGGCAGCGCGATGCCACGCGCGATCTGGCGACCGGCAGGGCCGGCGCTGCGATCCATGCCTATGACAGCCACAACATGGTACATGCAGCGGCGTCACGCGAGCAGGCGCGCGACGATCTGATTGACCGCTGGGACTACGACCGGCGGGCCGCGCCAGACCGCAGCCGCATCATCCTCACTCATACGAACGACGAGGTGCGTGCCCTCAATGAGGCAGCGCGCGGACGGATGCGGGCGGCGAGCGATCTCGGCGAGGACGTGCGCGTCACGGTCGACCGCGGCGCGCGCAGTTTTGCTAGCGGGGATCGCGTAATGTTCCTGCAGAACGAACGCGGGCTTGGCGTCAAGAATGGCACGCTCGGGAACCTCGAACAGGTCAGCGCGCAATCCATGACGGTGCGCACCGATGACCGGCGGAGTATCTCGTTCGACCTGAAGGACTTACAACAAGATCGACCACGGCTATGCCGCCACCATCCACAAGGCGCAGGGCATGACGGTGGACCGCACCCATGTTCTGGCGACGCCGGGCATGGATTCCCATGGCAGCTATGTCGCCCTGTCGCGCCATCGTGACGGCGTGCACCTGCATTATGGCCGCGACGATTTTGCCAATCAGGACCGGCTCACTCGCACCCTGTCGCGCGGCCGGTCCAAGGACATGGCGTCGGACTACGAACGCGCCGATCCCGCACAGAACTATGCCGAGCGGCGCGGGATTACCTTCCGCGAGCGCGTCGCCGAGATCGTGCGCAAGGTAGTGCCGGAGAAGGTGCGGGGCATGTTCGATGGGCTGCGGCCGGCTGCTGACACCGTGCCTGGCCTGGACGACGCACGGAGGCCGGAACGGGAAGCGCCGGAACAGAAGGTGGCTGATGACCTGGAAGCACCGCTCCGCAAGGCCCGCACCGATGCCCTGAAACGTCATGCCCGGGCCGTGGATGCGATCTTCGATGCGCAGGAGCGGGACGGGAAGGCCAGCCGGGAGCAAGTGAAGGAATTGCAGGAGGCCCGCAAGGTCTTCGAGGGGGTGCGGCCCTATGGCTCGCACGATGCCGAAGCCGCCTACAAGAAGAACCCGGAACTGGTCCGTGAGGCGGCTGGCGGCCAGGTCAACCGTGCCATCCGAGCGCTTCAGCTCGAAACCGAGCTGCGGACCGATCCGAGCCGCCGCGCCGACCGGTTCGTGGAGCGTTGGCAGAAACTCGATCAGGCCAGCAAGCGTCAGTATCAGGCGGGCGACATGTCCGGCTACAGATCCACGCGGGCCGCGATGGGCGACATGGCCAAAAGCCTGCAACGCGATCCGCAGCTTGAATCTCTGCTCGCCAACCGTAAGCGCGAACTCGGCATCGGTGGCAGTTTCGGCTCAGGCCGCCGCCTGGGCGACGAACTTGCCTTCACACACGGTATAGAGCTGGGCAGAGGCCGCAGCATCGGGCTCTGAACCCGCCGATTTGCCGCCGCCTCTACGCCACAGCGCTTTGCCGCGCCGAACCCTCTTGCATGCCCCTGAATGCCTGTCCTGTCTGGTCCCAGCAGCCGTCAGAAACAATCGGCAGGAGGCAGGCCAGCCGTGCGGGAACCAGACCGTATCATCCGTTTGAGGACCGTCCTCGCCCGAACCGGGCTGTCCCGCTCGACCATCTACCGCAAGATCGCCGAAGGCACGTTCCCGCCCCAGATCAGGATCAGCGTCAACGGCGCGGGATGGAAGGAATCCGACATCAACCGATGGGTCGCTGATCCGGTTGGATGGCGTCCGAAGCGCGAGTCAGATGCGGAGTAACGAGGTCTGTGCTCGCTTGCTGCTAACAGCATTGAACCGGGCCGGCCTCAGGCCGTAAAGGCTGGCGCTGTCGCGCCCCCGCTTCGCGGCTTCGGCCTTGACGGCCTGACGCCGCCCCGGGTTGGGCTCTCCAAGCACACAAGGGCGGATTGTGAGCGGTCGCGCTCCCATTCCGGAGGGCGAAGCAGCGGCCGCGCCGAAGGACGGAGATCATCCTTGAAAAATGAGTTATAGGGTGGTACAAATACTCTCAACCGGAGTGACGGAATGATCGTTGGCTTTCGGGATGGCTGGTTACGGGCTTTCTTCGTGGACGATACCCATTCCCGCAACATCCCGCCCGATCTTGAAGCCCGGCTGTTCCGCAAGCTTCAAATGATCGACGATGCGACGACCGATCAGGACTTGCGCGTGCCGCCCAGCAATCATTTCGAGAAGCTGCGCGGCAATCTGGCGGGGTTTCATTCGATCCGTGTCAATCAGCAATGGCGGCTGATTTTCCGCTGGGATGGCGAGCGCGGCGAAGCGGACGGGATTTATCTGGACGATCACAGTTACCGATGAGAGCGAGGCAACCATGCTGACCACCAAGCGCAAGCCGGCGACGGTCGGAGAGATTTTGACCGAAGAGTTCATGGAGCCGATGGGCCTGACGCAGGGCGCGCTCGCCGAGGCGATGGGCGTTCAGCGCAAGCACGTCAACGAGTTGTGCGGCGACCGCAGGAACGTGACCGCCGCGACGGCCTTGATCCTGGCCCGCGTCTTCGGCAACAGCCCTGACTTCTGGCTCAACGTGCAGCGGCGCCACGATCTTTGGGAGGTGATGAACACGCCCAAGGAGCGTAAGCGAGTCGAGCGCGCACGTCCGTTGAAGCGCGCAGCATGAGTGACGTGATGAGCAGGGAGCGACATACGCAAATGCAGCCGGTTCGCAAGCATTTACCGCCCACTGTAGAACGAAGAGGAATCAGGCCTTTTTGCCGCCGCACCACAGCGTAGCACAGCGCAGACTTGGGCCGTTCAGTTGCTCCGGAACGCATGGCATATTGCGCACCATGGCCCATCATCGCAAATCACATGACCGCGCTTCGACGAACAACGCGGAGTCGAGTATGGACAACGACAAGAACACCGGAGTCGATCCGATCGACCCTTGGGCCTTCGGTCTTACGAAAGTAGCGTACGCGGTCGACGAGACACTCGACTTGCTTAGTATCGGCCGCACGGCGCTGTACGCAGCGGTCAAACGAGGTGATCTCAAACGTGTCAAGTTCGGCAAGAAGACGTTGTTTTACGCCGCCGACCTTGCCGCGTTTCTGGCACGGCTCAGGCGCCTGAGCGAATTGGATGAGGGCCGGATCGATCACGAACCTCGCTAGAAATGCAAGATTGATCTTCCAGGCTCTTGAAGTAGCATTCCGCTGATTCTGAGAGCAGTTGCGGCGCCGTTGCGAATTACGAAGCCGATCTCGATCAAGCCGCCGTAGCAATCGGCTATCCGTCCCACCGTCCAGTCGGCGAATGCAGCATCGCCAGAATTGCATTTGCATGCTTGCGGATAGTCAGCGGTGGATGGCTGGCTGGCTGGCTGACGCGAACTTCAAGATCAACGTAGAGGCGGTCCGGACCGCTCATCCCCAATTTTTTCACGACTAATTGCGATCGAGCTACCTTCGAAGTTCGATGTGACGCGGTGGACGACCTCAGAGGCCACGCGTAGCGGCGGACCGATGTTTTTCTCCTGGCAAATTTGTTGGTATTTTTTATTGGTACTCAATGAATCAACATCTCAATAAGACTACGAAATCTCTCAAGAAAAGCCGTTTCTTATGGCCGCTGCCGGGCCCACCAATGAGATGAGACTTATGGATGGTGCCGCCAAAGCCAAGAAAGTGCCGCCACAGTTATCGCCACAGATTCTTGCGGTGTCCGTTCACCCTTCGAGCTAAAGCACGGGTTGAAGCGACAGGTCCTGAGCGGCGGCGCCGACAGTCGGCTGCGATCTCAGTATATGGATGTCGACGAAGCCGTATGCGCGGCAGAGATCGAATTTCGAAAGAGTGAGATTCAGCTGCGCGACGTGAGCCGCGAAGACATGCTGGCGATGATGTCGGGCGGCGTGTCCTTGGGCGCGAAAACGCCCCACCAGGCCAGCGTCTCGAAATCGGGGAAGCCCGCTTCGATCGCGGTCTGCGTATCCTTGAGCACGGGCATCCGTTCGCGCCCCATTTGCAGGATGGGACGCAGCATGTTGGTGCCCAGTTGCGCCCGCCAATACGAGAACGGCATGTGACACTCCATGTCTACATGCTCACGGCAGTCATCGACACGCATGGCGCTCTCCGCAACGAACGGACCGAGCGAGCGCTCAAGACGCCCGCGAATTTCCTCGTGTCCGACCGCGATGGCTATATCGAGCAATGCCGCCAGCCATTCGCGCTGGAAGCCGTAAGTTAGTGCTCCCTGGGATGCGATCAGACCGAGGTCTCCACGTGTCATCAGTTCCCTCCCAACCACGAAGCCCCTCACTTCACGAATGGACCGGAGA
Source organism: Bradyrhizobium sp. SRL28 (assembly GCF_018596315.1). Classification (GTDB taxonomy): domain Bacteria; phylum Pseudomonadota; class Alphaproteobacteria; order Rhizobiales; family Xanthobacteraceae; genus Bradyrhizobium. The sequence goes on from NZ_JAHEAG010000058.1 coordinate 8,423, forward strand.
AAATAGCTGCTTCGACGCGCCGCATAAGCATCGCTGCGTTGAGCAAGTCACCGGGTGTGAGCTCGCTGACTTCCAAGCCGTCGTCGTTCACCCTGAACACCTCGATGCTGTAGTCACGGTCCTCTTCGTTTTTCCAGTAGTAGACCTTCACGTTTCCAAGCTGCATGACTTCCGGAACGTATGTGCGCATGTCCATGATGAAGCTCCTGGGTGGGCGCAGATTTTATGCCGGTGCGAGGCTGACCCGCGAAGCGGCGAAATGACTCAGGCATGTGAAAGACCAGCGCCACGCGCCGCGATCTGCAGCTCGGGCACTTGAGTCTAGTCGCCAGAGTGGAGAGAGGAAACGAAGCTCCGCGCGTCCAGATCAAGGTGCGCAAGTCGAGGTCGTACTGGTAGATGCACGAGCGTATGGAACGCATGCCGTCGCTGTTTCCGAACGCACAACGTGCGGTGATGCGCACCCCAGTTGCCAAGCCTCGCCAATCGTCTCTACAGCCATTGAGAACAAACAAAGAGCGCACTTGGAGTTCTGGCTCGCGATGGGAAGTCTTGCCGCTCACCCCGGGCTCGCCATTCGGAGGCAGTGTCGGTGTCTAATTACCTCGCCTGCCAATTGAAGGTATTACGCGCGCGTCATTAGAACACTCTCCGCACGTCACGAAGACTACACGTTCCGCTATCGTCCGGAGAAACCGTACGCCTTCCCGAATGCACGGTGGCGACTGAAGCGCTACAAGAGCTCTTCGGCGAAGTGCACCGAATTGTCGTTGAAAAGTGCCTGAAGGTGCCGACAACGCTATCGAACGTGTGCTCTGACTGGTCCGACGAGCAGCTTATACGTCGGAACCCAGGCAGTGTTCCAACTTTCCATCATGTCGCCGCATACCGCACACTCGAAGCTGTTCACTTCGCGAGACGGAGCCATAGACTCCGTGCGGCGGTACACGCGCCGCATTTGCATTGTCGGTGCTGCTCGGTCATAGGCAGACCATACGCTGATTTGCCTCGGCGGCCAACAAACAGCCGAACGCCGCGTCCGAGTGGGGGCTCTACTCGGAACGCGACGCCGGAGCCGGTACTTGCACTCGGAGGAACTTCACCGGCCCTGACGCCGATATAAGCGCGGGACTTTATCGAGCAACAACCTTGCAAAATCTTAATCTAATGGTCGTTCGTGACTGCGGAAAATTTAGTAGCAGCCCAGTTCTTTTTGCAGACGGTACATGGTCTTGGTCACACGCTTTCTTTTGCTCCGGATTTTTTGACGGATTTCGCGCGCGGCTTCTTCGCCTTTTTTGCCCTCCTCATTTCGACTCATAAGAACGCCTATATATGCAGAGTTCCATTCACAACCGCCGCCGGAGCAGGGCATGAGTTTAGTTCAGACGTTAGAGTTGCTAGACAGAGCGCGCGAGTACGTTGATCAGGGAGAGGAATTCCTGGTCGACCAACGCAAGATTGTCGAGCGATTAGAGCGCCGCGGGCAAGACCCTCTCGACGCCATTCTCTTTCTCGAGGATCTCGAAGAGGTACAAGAGGAATACGTGGCTCATCGGGATCGTCTTGAGCGGCAGGTCATGAGGCTTGTCAGACCGGAGTAACCAGCCGCACAAGATGCATTTCGCGATTAGAGCGGCTTAGATTTTTAGCCCGTGATTTTTTTCAAGGTACTGAACCGCCTTCTCGAGCGCTCGCATTATATGCAGCTCGTTCGCCCCCATCGCATAGCGGCCTGTCATTTGCACATCGATCGGTAGATTGCTGTAAGGCGGCTTGGGTTTGATTTTTTCCCCAGTCTCGTCCGTAAACTCAGGGGGTAACGCCTCCGCAACGTCATGCACCTCCTTCATTGTGAGGCCCAGCTTCACCCCTGCAAGCTCAAAGTTGAAACCCGAGGATCGCTTAAACATGTCCCTGAACGGGGCGCGGAATAACCAGGCTACGATCAACACAACAACAGGCCATGCAAGGGCCTTCTCAGACAGAATAGTGCTTATGATCGACGTGCCAAAGTTTTGGAACTCGTCGATGTAGAGGCGGTACGGCCGCTGCGGATCTCCCACGGCATCCGCAAGCCTGCTTGAATGCGTTGATGATGATAGCGCCAAGGATCGCCGCCGGCTCGTCCCCCAGGTTTCGGACAGGTCGACAATCAGGATAGTGCCGCGCTCAATGACTTTCTCGAAGTCTATGGTGCTCGTCGGCTGGCCCAGAATATATCGGAGTGCTAAGGGATCGGCCAATGCCGCGACCTTGTTCTGCAGCGAGCCAATCTCCTGCGTTTGCTGCCTGGCGTCCTTGGCATCAACTCAGTCCATGTCTGACGCGTCTCTTTGTCCGTGCATTTACGCAGCAGCCGCGCCCTGTATTTGTCATCTGCAAGCACTCGCCTTATGTCCAGAAGCGTGGTGTTCGGATTGTCGAGCAAAAGCCGGACTGAGGCCCTGAGGTAATAGAGCAGCCGTGGGGTTTCCGGCCCAAGTTTCCAAATATCCGCAAAAACCGAGACGATGTCGGCGGTTACTTTCCAGCGTTCATCCGGCGGGACGTTCTCGAGCGGGTTAAAGCCTACGGAATGCGAAAGGTCGGCCGGACGCCAATAGATACACGGGCGGCTGTCCGCGAGCTGCCGCGCTGCCTGGGCCGTGCTTGTCGATAAATGCAAAAGCGCCGTCCGCCTCGGACAGCATGTGCGTAGATTTGCCGGAGCCGGAGCTTCCAATAATATATTCGTGCATGAGTGCAGGCCGATCGCCCCTGCTCTTCGCCCTTGCTTGCCGTTGGTAAGAGGTGTCGATGATACGTGAGCGGTCGGCATTCACACACGCGCGTGAGCGCTAAGAACTCATCACCCCAAAGGGCTTCCACCTTCATTCTAGCGCGCTGCAGGAACCTTTGCGGTCCGGTCCTGTTCTCAGAGAGAGGGAGAACGAATGCGCATTTTTAAAAACCCAAATCGCCAAGACACCCTATTCGGTGGACTAATACTTGGCGGCTTTGTGGTGGTCGCAATTATTGCTGCTTTGTTCATGCTAGTTTCGTGGCGCGGCGAGCAGACTGCCGACGTGCCAAAGACGGTGGGTTCATCCCCTCATGCGTCGACCCCGCTGTCGCCTGCCGCACCTTCCGCAAACTGATCTTATTTTCGTTCGGCCAATTGCTTCTTCAGATCATCGATAAAGTGCTGCGCGCCTTCCTGCGTTAGAAGTTCGCCCGACTTATCAGGCACGTCCGCTTTTAGACAGAGCGTCTTAAGCTCGTCCCGCTGCGCCTCAGTCATCATCGGTTCTTCCGGCATTATCCCACTCCCGCCTTGCCACGCATTTCGTCGATAAGCTTCGAGGCTTCTGCTTTCGTGAGGCTGTCATTGAACGCCTCAGGCGTGCCCGCCTGCTCGCACAGGGTTTTCAAATAGGAAGCCTGGGCGCCGGTCATGGGGTCATCGCCCGAGAGCCATTCGTCAGGGTCTTTTTTGGCGTTGTCGGTCGGTTCAGTTTTCGGATTACTCATAGTGACGCTCCTTATTGAGGCTAGTAATGCATCTGTTCGCTAGATGTTCCAGCGGCTCACGTCACGCCGGCGGCATATTGGACGGCTATGCCGTTCCAATATCGACTTTGGTGTTCGTGAGGCGGTTGAGGGGCGAGCGGAGCGGGCTCCTTTTCCCGCATCCATTACCGTCCTTTAGGGCGGCGCAGGATGCGTCCCACGAGGTGATTGGCGGGTCGTCTTTCGTCCGTTTGCGGAACGTAGCGGGAGCACACGCCGCGGCGGCCGTTCTTTCGGACGGTGCATTTGCCTTTCTCCCCGTTGCGGACCTGAATAATGGGCGGTGCCTGGGTGACCGCAAGCAGCGCAGGGAGGCATATTAGATGTGAAGCGGAAGCTGAACTTTCGCCAAACGCTGATGGGCAAGTTCGATAGACGTTCCGCATTTATCGCGCCCCATTCTTCTGCTGATTCCGGCGCGTAACAGTCACTACGATTCCATGGCCGCGCACGATCGGATTTAAATGGAACACGTCGGCCTGTTGTGCATTTCAGTGAAAAGAGGAGGATTCACATGCATCCAGCATTCTGGCCTATGCAGGCTTTCGTGTTCTGGGCTGATGTTCTCATGCTCCCTTGGAAGATGATGATGGCACCGGTGGCTGATTCCATGAAGGAAGCAGTGGCTGCCACGAGTCCGGCTGCTACGGTCGGCCTTGACCCGGTGGGTCCAAAGGAGATCGGCACTAGCGCGACTGATTTCCGGACAGACGGCGACGCGTAACCGTCACCTCCATCGCGGCCCGCTCCTTCTGGTTCGGGTCGTTGGTCGTACCCTCCGCTGCGAGCCGGGTAAGCCCATACTGGGCTGCTGACATGGCGTGGTTGGCCTTCTTCGGGTCCTCAACCCCGACCGTCTCGCCGTCTTTCATGATCTTCCATGCATAGTTTTCGTACTCGTGCCCAGGTTTGCCGAGGGAGCGCTTGTAGCTGATCGGAAGCGACTGAACGTGCTTGATGCCGTGATTGACGCTGTCAGCTCCCTTCTCACACGGAATGACGTTGAGGCCCGCCGCCTGGAGCTCAGCGGTACTCTTTAGTTCGGCATTGTAGGCGATGTTCACCTCGTCCGGGCAACACTGGCCTTCGTATCGGCGAAGCTCGGAGCAGTGAATCATCCTCCCTGTTTCGGCGTAGACGCCGTGCCCCAGGGCTCAACTTTCTGCGGATAGAAGTTCTTAGCCTCGTTATGGTCGCGTAGATTTTCCGGGCGATAGTCTTCGTATCGATCATAATTCAACACTTTACCGGCCTGCAGTCGCTCTAGGACTGAGGGGTGGAGCGGATAATCGTTTCTCAACGGCCGTATGCTTTTTTTTGCGTACTTGAACACGCTGCTGCGGGTCTCATCGTGTTGCGGGCCCGTGGGATCGGGGTATAAGCGTAGAAAGGAAGGATCATATTTTAAGCCCACGGCGATGGCCGCGTCGAGTATCCATTTCAGCGAGACATCTGAGAGACGAGACTCGTTTTCTTTGTAGCTGCCTCCGATATCCGAGTGATTTCCCGGGAACCACAATTGTTCAAACCATTGTGGTTCGGAGCTCTTCCAGATCCCCGGTTCACCCCATTGCACTCGTTGAAATGATTCTCTCGCCTCATCGATTGAAAGTGCGTGTCGCGCGAAATTGACGTTCTTGTTGAGGGTTCGATCGTAAAAAATCATGCGCGTCTCGGTGAGGTGCAGCGTCTTATACCAAGGGTAGCCAGGCAGATCGAACGCGACTGGGATTCTCGTGAGGAAGTTTGCAAGGTAGCCGATAACGCCAACAGCAACAATTAAGGCCGCGAACCACAGCCACCATGATGTGGCAATTTCAAAGAAGTAGGAGAGCCCCCACCAGATCAGTAGGCTCAATAATGCAGTTACGACGGGCGCGAAGGCGATCAATCCGACTAGCGCAATCGGGTTCGACAAGGAGGCCACCGTATCGAAGACGCCGACGAAGTACGGGTAGACATTCGGCTCCTCGCCATTCGTCGAACCGTACTGTTCCCGGAAGCGCTTCGCGATGGCCTCGCGTTGTTCGAGCAGCTCAAGTTGCCGTTTGGATGCCTTCGCTTTTTCCCAAGAACTGGTGTGTTGGTAGACTTTGCGAACCGCCTCCCTCGCGATTTTCTTCGACGATGCTTCGTCGTGCAGGAGTGGAGATCCGTCCTTCATTTGTGTAGGAATTCCGCATTTGCACAACGTCGCCGCTAGACACCGTATGGTGTAGGCGCCACGACTGAAGCCAAACAGGAATATCCGATCACCTGGACGCCAAAGACGAACGATGGCTGCGTAACAGTCGATGATATTACCTGTGAGGCCAAGTCCTAAGGCTTGGCTGACCAAGTTGTAGAATCGAGTCCAAAGCGACGCGAGCCACCCACTACCGGGTGGCAGGGTCCCTATACCCGGATCGTAGAAGGCGCCTGTTCCGCTGGGTTGACGCACAGGTCAGGGCCGCACCGTGTCGCTCGATATAGCTTGTAAATATTGCTGCGATCTTCATCGACCAGCACTCCGCCACGCTGGCCTGTCCCGTCCGAGTAGATGACGATATTCCGGGTGCCCATACTGGTTGCCCTCACAGCCATCGGTTGTGCAAGCAATGTAACTGATTCGTCGGATTGTGACCGGGTTTGTGCCCGCGTCAGACCATTTCTGCTCGTAGAGGGACCGTCTGCCGAACCCTATCAAGCCGTTGGATAAGGAAAACATTTGGGCAGGCCCTGTCCTTTTCATCCCTCTCAATTTACTCCGGATTTACTTGAACCAGTCCGGTCGGGCCACTTGCCCAGGTCCCATTCCCATTACAAAGAGTTCTTGGACCTCAGGGGTGACGGCCGGGTCGTGCTCTACAAAAGAGCCGACCGTCAAAACCCAAAGTGGACGGTTCGGCTCAAAATTCCCGAGACAGACGGGTTCGTTGTCAAGTCAACCAAGACGACGAACGACTTTGAGGCTAGGCGATTTGCCGAGGACCTTTACTACAGGTTGGAGGGAAAGGCCCGAAGGGGTGAGCCGATCAACTCACCGACGTTCCGGAAGGTATTCACCGAATGGGCTAAGGTGCCAGTTGCCGAACTAGCAATTCGGTCAGCAAGGTACGTAGACGGCAACGTCAGGAGGGTCGAGATTTGGGCTCTCCAGTACTTCAGCGACACGACTATCGATAAGGTCACCGAAGCCAAGCTTGCCGACTACGTGGACTGGAGGCTCTCACAACCGAGACAGCCAGCCATTGTTACCTTGAAAAACGAACGGACAGCGATCAGGCAGCTTCTTAAGTTTGCAAAGCGACGTGGCTACATCCCTGATGTACCCGAGTTTGAGATCAAGTCAGGCCAACAACGCAAGGCCAGACTGTGTTTCGGCATGGAATAAGGACCCCGTATTCGGGGTGATCGGCATCCAATCGGGACCCCGGGACAAGGGTCCACAGTGGCTTCCATCAAGTCATGGAAGCCGAGGTTGGGATGCTGGTGGTGGAGACGATTGCGAAGATCCGTCGCGCCTATTTTGTTCATGGTCAGCCCATCAAAGCGATCTGCCGGGAGCTTGGCGTATCGCGCAAGGTGGTCCGCAAGGTCATCCGTTCCGAGGCGACGGAGTTCAGGTACGAGCGCGAGACGCAGCCGCTTCCGAAGATGGGCCCGTGGAGTGCTGAGCTTGACCGGTTGCTGGCGGCGAATGAGCGCAAGGCGACGCGCGAACGGCTGACGCTGATCCGATTGTTCGAAGAGCTTCGCGGCCTGGGCTATGCCGGCGGCTACGATGCGGTTCGTCGCTATGCGCGGCGGCGGAGCCGGGAGCGTGGCACCTCAACAACCTCAGCCTATGTGCCGTTGAGCTTTGCGCCCGGCGAAGCCTACCAGTTTGACTGGAGCCACGAAGTGGTCCTGCTGAGCGGGACCACGGTGGTCGTGAAGGCGGCGCATGTCCGGCTTTGCCACAGTCGGATGCTGTTCGTTCGGGCCTATCCGCGCGAGACGCAGGAGATGGTGTTTGACGCCCACGACCGGGCGTTCGCACTGTTCAAGGGGACCTGCCGGCGCGGCATCTACGACAACATGAAGACGGCGGTGGAGACGATCTTCGTCGGCAAGGGCCGCCTCTACAATCGCCGCTTCCTGCAGATGTGTAGCCATTATCTGGTCGATCCGGTTGCCTGCACGCCAGCGTCGGGCTGGGAGAAGGGGCAGGTCGAGAACCAGGTCGGGCTGGTCCGCGAACGGTTCTTCACCCCGCGGCTGCGCTTCAAGACGTTGGACGAACTGAACGCCTGGTTGCTCGATAAATGTATCGCCTACGCCAAGGCGCATCGGCATCCAGAGTTCGCCGACCGGACTGTCTGGGAGGTCTTTGAGGCCGAGCGACCCAATCTCGTGCCTTATGCAGGTCGGTTCGATGGCTTCCATGCCGTCCCGGCCTCGGTCTCCAAGACCTGTCTAGTGCGCTTCGACAACAACAAGTACTCGGTGGCGGCAAGCGCGGTCGGGCGGCCCATTGAGGTCCAAGCTTATGCGGACCGCATCGTGATCCGCCAGGACGGCCGGATCGTTGCCGAACATCCGCGATCATTTGGCCGTGGCGAGACGGTTTACGACCAATGGCACTACGTGCCGGTGCTGGTGCGCAAGCCCGGCGCCTTGCGTAATGGCGCTCCCTTCAAGGACTGGGTATTGCCCGCGGCGATTGAGCGTGTACGGCGCAAGCTCGCCGGTGCCGACGATGGCAATCGACAGATGGTCGACATCCTCAATGCGGTGCTGACAGACGGACTGCCAGCAGTTGAGGCCGCCTGTGCCGAGGCGGTCGCTCACGGCGTCCATTCCGCCGATGTCGTGCTCAACATCCTGGCTCGGCAACGTGAGCCGGCGCCACCAGCCAACATCATGACGCCGGCCGCCCTGACGCTTCGCCATGCGCCGATCGCCGATTGTGCCCGCTACGACAACCTCCGGAGGACCAACTGATGGAACGAACCCAAATCTTCGATCTCATGGGGGAGCTCAAGCTCTACGGAATGAAGGCCGCCTTCGATGAGATCATGGCGACCGCCATCAAGCACCAGCATGAACCTCAGCGCATCGTCGGCGATCTTCTCACGGCCGAGATCAGCGAGAAGCAGGCGAGATCGATCAAGTACCAGCTCACGATTGCCAAGCTTCCACTCGCCAAGGACATCGAAGACTTCCAGTTCGATGGCACGCCGATCAACCAAACGCTCGTCAATGATCTCGCTGGTGGCGGCTTCATCGCCCAGCAACACAATGTCGTGCTGGTCGGAGGGACCGGAACTGGCAAGAGCCATCTGGCCATCGCCATCGCGAGGAGTTGCATCCGCGATGGCACCAGAGGACGCTTCTACAACGTCGTCGACCTCGTCAACCGGCTCGAGACAGAGACCCGCAACGGTCGGCAAGGCCGGCTCGCCGAACATTTGACCCGCATGGACTTCATCGTTCTCGACGAGCTGGGCTATCTGCCGTTCGCACAATCCGGCGGTCAGCTCCTGTTCCACCTCATCAGCCGGCTCTACGAGCGCACCTCCGTCATCGTCACCACCAATCTGGCATTCGGCGAATGGCCGAGCGTGTTCGGCGATGCCAAGATGACGACCGCGCTGCTCGACCGCTTGACCCATCACTGTGACATCGTCGAGACCGGTAACGACAGTTGGCGTTTCAAAAGCCGCGACGACGATCAAACAACCCGCGCTCGCGCCGTCTCCGCAACCCCGACCAGCTCCGACGCCGCAAGCGCTACCAGCAAAACACGCCGATCAAAGGGGTCCCTTTTGGATGCTGATAAGGGGTCCCATTCCAGTGCCGATTGACAAGCCGGTCGCGAGAGCACTGCGTTCGGCTATGGGAATGACCTCTAAATCGTGCATGGTCCCACTTGGCCTCCTGTTCACCTAAATTGGGGCTCATCATTGGATTTTCCGCAAATCATCTGGCTCGCGATGAAGTCGTCTAAGCCCCGGGAATGGACCGAACTAGAGGTTAAGGCCCTGATCTCCATGAGCGGGCAGCGGCATAGTGCGGAAGAAATATCGAAATCTCTCGGACGCTACGTTGGTTCGGTGAAAACGAAAGCGCGAGAGCTTGGTTTAGTAGCTGTCAAAAAGCGATCAAAAGCCCGCCGGTGGGGCACGAACTGATGACTATTGGAGATGGAAGAGGCGCGCTCCCGCGTTGAAATGGCTATCATCCAGTCAGATCACAAGCGCACGCCCAACCTGCGTTGCCTCCGAAGGCAATCGACAGAATGACGTCGCCCACGCCATCTTGGCGGGCGGCGGCAGCGTCACGATCGCCGCGGCGGTCAAGCGTGTTTCGTGGTGGCGTGCTACGCACGCCGTCAGCCCTTTGTTATTGGAGTGCATCCTTCGTGGCTCGCATTAGAGCCAGGGTCACACCCCCCGGCTTGCTTTTAAGGTACAATTTAAGATGGACGGAAAATATTCGACAGCGAAGGACATTACGTCGCTGACATCCGGGCAAGCAAAATTTATGACCTGTCCGGCAAGAGGCTGTACGACCTCCGAGGCCAAAAGATTTACAAGCCAACGGGCGAACTCATAGGCCACCTCAGCTCAGTAGCTGGAGACAGACGACTGGACAAATCGACTGATCGGCTATTCCCAAAGTATAGTCCTGCCGACTTGTCGAGTTGGGGGCTGAAAGCGAAGCTGAAATAATATTGCCGACCGAGATTAGGCCGCCTTGCTGGCTCGATCGGGCGCAGGTCTTCTTTGGTCGCACAGCGCGCCAGTAATTCACGCTGCCGTGCTGCGCGGGTTCTCCGTTGTTTCTTTTTTTTCTACCTCCTTGTTGCGAGACAGCCATACGGGAAAACGAAGTAGCCGATCACTATTATCTTTTGACGGCTCGATCGGAGTCCCGTTGGCTGAACACGGGAGATCGAGTGTAACGTGGCCGGCTCGCACCGCATCCGCACGTTGATCCATCTCGCGCAATAGGGGATCGACTACGCTATCGACTTCGGTCGCAACCGATAATAGAAAGCTGTTAAGCTCGCGAGCTTCGGGCACGACTGTCGCAGCCATCTCGATGGCCTCGCAGAGCTTACCGATGACAGGTGCAAACGCTCCGGTCGCTTGTTTGATTCGCTTTTTTATCGCTTCGATTTCACCTAAAACCCGATCACGCTCCCGCCGGGTTTTTTCCTCAGAAAGGCGGGCTTCGATTTCAGCGATCTGAGCCGTCAGTGTCATGACTTCGGATGCAAGTGCGTCGCGTCTTTCGCGCGCGCGATCCAGATCTCGGCTGAGATTGTCCACTAAGTCGTCCTTTCCGAACATTTTTTGCTCCGCGTAGGACAGCCGTAACGCGAACCGCCAACGAAAGGTTGGATCGGCCAAAAAAACATCAACTTCGGTTGCGTTGTTGCAGGGAGCCGACATCCCCAGTCATTCACATTAGGCGACCGCAGGGTTAACAAGTGGTTAATTTCAACATCCCATGCAGCAATCGACCGCCGGACGCTTCAAAAAACCCGCCCGATCGAACATACGCGAGCTTGCGATCCGATTTAGTATCCAATGACCAACTCCGGAACTGGCAGATAGTGTTGAAAAAGTCTGGTGATGGACGAAAATTGTCAGGGACGCTGACGCGTGTTGCACGTGGCGACGGCGGCGCCGATGACGACTACTGTTGTCCGGACCGGAAGGGCACTGGCGCGCGTGGGAATAGCAGTACTATCTCGCCAACCTGCCCGCCGCGACACATCTGCGCACGTAGCTGCCACCATCAAGGCACGATAGATTTGCGAACAGGCCCATCAGCAGCTGAAGAGAAACTCGGGCTCGATCACTTGAAGAGCGATCCTGGCAAGGTCTTCATCGTCACGCTCTCATGACAATGATCGCCTACGCCTTCTTGCAACATCGTCGCCTCGCACAAGCGGGGCGGAAGAAAAGAATCAACGGATCTCCGCCTCAACTAAGCTTGCCGGACGGTGCGCCAAGCCATCGTCGATCTCATCCTTCGACCGCCATCTCAACGATGCCCATACTGCAGAAGACGGATACGTGAAAAGCTATAGCAAATAAATCTGCCAAAGTAGTGCTAGCTAGTCATCTGGAACCGCCGCCCACACTAGCCGAACGCGAGAACGAGCCAACTTGAGCACAACAGCACAAGGGCGGTCACGATTAGCGCGAGGAATCCGTCGGACACGAAGTCATGGTTACGCATGGTACACCTCCTGCCGCCAACGGGGAGGCTGGTCCGAATTTATTAAAAATTTCGGAATCGGCATTTTGCTAAAGTATGGAGGCTGCATAGCGAGCGGCTAGCAAACGGATTGCTACCATTTTGCTACCTCACTGAAAAATATGACGCGGGATTGGGTGTGATGCCTGCGTTTCTCGAATGGATGCCTTAACCACTCGACCCCTTCCCACTTTGGGGCACCGCGGGGACGCGCCGAATCCGACCGGGTCCCGCCTGCCGAAGCCATAGCTCGTCCCCGATACATGGCGGAGCTGTTCGCCGGTATCAAGAGGCTGCTTGGGGAAGCCGATGCAGCGAAATGATGCTCGGCCAACCGCACGAGAATCTATCCCACATCTGGCGCTGCTGATCACGGATTTCCAACGCCCTTCGTGCAGATGATGCTGCAGAGATTGCAAGTGCCGCGTCAGTGCCCGCGTCGGTTCCTAAGGGCCACGCCTCATCGAGGTTTGTCTTTTGGTGATCACATCCAGCTTGAATATGCGATAGGCTAATATCGCATTGCTGGCGAAGACCCCACTGGCGCACCTATGCTAGCCTGTACTTCTGGGCCAATTGCATTTCGGGGATTGGATGTGTTGGCGTCGAAGCCCGCGGCAACCGAACTCGCAAAGTGACACGGTTCAATTGAACGCTTGAGACGCGCCGCCGGCGCGGAAAAGATGCAATCGCCAAAATAGTGCCGCACGAATCGGCAGTCATGGCACCTGGCGCTGGGTACCCTGACCGACGAGGCCCGTCATGTCCCGCTGGACCGCCGAGGAAATCCGCGAACTTGTCACCCTGTGGCCGACGAGCACGGCGGCACAAATCGCATATCGCCTGCATCGCCCGCGCGCCGCCATATGCGGAAAGGCCAAGCGGTTGCTCGAGGAAGGCTTGTTGGAAGGTAAGAACGCCAAAAATCCCAATCCGCGCAAGCGACGGCGGCGCGCCCGACCACTGCGAATCTGGATCATGCTGCCGCCACCACCGCCACCAGCCAATGACAGCCTTGCAATGCGGCCGTGCTCGCTGCTCGAGCTCGATGAGGCGCGCTGTCACTGGCCGCTCGGCGACGTCAACGAAGTTGCGACCGAGTTTTGCGGCGGCGCTCCGGCACCGGGTCATCGCTATTGCCGGCACCATATGCGAATGGCGCATGATCAGGGCAGCGATGCGGGACATGCTACGCGATATTGATGCTCTGATTTCGGCAGCCGCCATCCACTACTGCCAAAATGGGCACATCCAGATTGCTAGCTTTCCGAGCTTCGTTTCAATTTTCATAATATGCGCGTCTCCGGCGAGAAACGTGCGTTGGTTCAAGTCGCCTCCGCGCCCTAGGGCCAGGCGCGGGTATCTCGTCGGGGCGCGCGATCCTGTGGCGAGTACTCGCCCAATTTACAGGGCGAGTGAGCGAGGCTCCCGTATGATCCCCTGGACCACCGAGGAAACTTTCTTGCTAGTCAGCCTTTGGCCGACAGCATCGGCGACGCAAATCTCGAGATGGTTGAACCGCTCGCGCTCGTCGATATGCGCAAAGGCAATGCGGCTGCGCCACGATGATTTGTTGCCAGACGGCGTAGAAAAGCATTTCGAGGTGAAGCCGGTGCAGACGCGGCCGGGTCGTGCCAGAACAACGGTAACATCGATCATGCCGCAAAAGCCGGCGCCGCCGCCGCTCGCTGGCACCGTGCCGCTGCCGGACATGCGGCCCTGCGCGCTGGTCGAGCTCGACGAGACCCGCTGCCGCTGGCCGCTCGGTGAAGTGCACGAGGTGGCGACCGAGTTTTGCGGCGCCGGCAAGGTGCCGGCGTTGCCCTATTGCGCGCATCATTTGCGGATCGCGCATAGCCAGGGCAGCGCCTCGTAACGATCGGTGTTATCCTCAACCGCATGTCGCTATCCCCGGACCAGCGCCACGTCCTCCTGCTCGCCGATTGCACGCGCGATATTGGTCAGATCACCGCGGCCGTCGCGCGGAGGATTTGGGCGCGAGGACCGATAGGCAAGCTCTCCGCACGATGGGACGAGGTGCACCAAGGGGATTGAAGTTAATAATATGCAAGGCTGCTGGCGCAAGATGCGCTCAGCTCTACCGACAAGAAAGCCCCGCCACGGGGGCGGCCCGCAGCGAGGCCTTCCATGAGGACGCCGAGCGCTGTCAGGCGACGCCCGGCAGGCTGATGTTACGCCCGCCGTTGCGGCGCTGTCGAGGGATTTGCGACCGACCATCGCTTTTGCAACAACGGCTATTGCCTCGGCTGCCGCTCGCCGCGCTCCCACATGGCATATTGCCCTGCCGTCCAGCCACGGCTCCTTCCGGAACGCTGGCGCGGCATGATCCCTGGCACGCAGGCCTTCAAACTGATCACCCACCGAACGACGCGGATCAAGCCCGGCGCCGAATTCGTGTCGGGAATTAGAACGGTTGAGAGCCGCGGCCACACGCCCGGGCACATGTCCATTCTGATTGCCTCAAACGGTGAGCAGGCTTTGGTCATTGGCGACGCCATCACGAACCAGCTTATCAGCTTCGCGCACCCCGACTGGAAGCCGAGCTATGGTTTTTGACAGGGTACTTGATGATAGCGCAATCGTCTGACTTTTCGCTTCGAGGACGAGACATTGACGTTAGCGAAAAGCGCTGCGCGGAATGACAACGCTCCGGACAGCTCCCGGACAGCCCCCGAAAGATGACCGCCATTGGCGACCTTTACCGGCCCGGCGGGTTGCGGTAGTGGGTGAATATTGCGTTCAAGAAGGCGGTTTTAAAGCCAGCACAATGAGGGTCCAGTTGGTATCGGCGCAGGGCAGAAGACGCAGCCGCCAAAGGCATTGCAGGAGAGCTGCGCCTTCCGCTGAGAGAAGAAGTCTCACGTGATGGGGCGTCCTGCCACAGGCAATAATCGTCTCCTAGCTGCGTTGCCGCCGGCGGACGTCGCGTTGCTCAGCCCTCATCTCCAGAAGGTCTCGCTTGAACAGGATGCCGTGGTCGTGCGATCGGGAGATCGACGCGAGCAGGTCTACTTTCCCCACAGCGGGGCCATTTCCTTCATGCTCGACATGCCGAACGGGGCAACGATTGCAACCGCGGTGATCGGGCGTGAGGGAGCCCTTGGCGCTCTATCGGTCCTGGGACCCTCCCGATCTTCCGTGACCGCGGTCGTGCGGGTAGGCGGCACCGCGTCACAGATTTCCGTATCGCGGTTCCATGCTGCCTACATGGGGAGCAGCGCCATCAGAGACGTGGTTCAGGCGCACACGGCGTGGATTCTATCGCAGCTCCAGCACGTCGCAGCCTGTAATGGGCTGCACCCGGTCGAGGCTCGCCTAGCCCGCTGGCTGCTTGAGCTGCACGATCGAACT
Organism: Bradyrhizobium sp. SRL28; assembly: GCF_018596315.1. Taxonomy (GTDB): domain Bacteria; phylum Pseudomonadota; class Alphaproteobacteria; order Rhizobiales; family Xanthobacteraceae; genus Bradyrhizobium. The sequence continues at coordinate 23,582 of NZ_JAHEAG010000058.1, forward strand.
GAGGGCCCCATAATGTCAGTCACGCAGGAGACGCTTTCGCAGTTACTTGGAGTGCGACGAACGACCGTGACACAGATGGTTGCCAAACTCCGTGCCGTTGGTGCTATCAGATCCGATCGGCGAGGCTTGATCGAAATTGACAGGGCGCGGCTCGAGGAAGCTACCTGCGAATGCTACCGCATCATGCGCCGTGAAACCGATCGGATCGTCCCGGATGAAGCCGTGACGCCGCGCCTGCATTTTGCGTCATCCGCAGATCTCACGGATGATCGTTTCAAGTAAAGTGGATTTGGTTTGCCGGACTGGGCGCGTCGGCCTCGTGTGCCGCGACTGTCGCGAGGTCGCTGATAACCGGTGACGCTAGGGGAGCCCGCCGGACTTCGAAACGCGCAGCGATCGAGGGGGCCACGGGGACGCCGTCCCTTCAGAGATTTGCGCCCACTACCGGGGCCCATGCCGGACCCTTCAATGACTTGCGGCAGCGTCACATATTCGGAGCGCTGCGACTTCCGTTGTGGGTCAAAAGGCGACCTTCCGGCGCAGTTGGTTTAGGTCTGTTCAACGCCCAAGAGCGAGCGTCTGAAGGCTGAGCGGCTTGCGAGAGTAGGCAAGGAGTAGTTAGCGAGGGCGGATGTACCCCTCGTGAATGTAAGGGCCTCCGGGCGTCATTTCGGAGGCCTTTTGCTAAGCAAACGCCGCCCCGGGTCTGCTGTATGCATTCACCCTTTTTGTTTTTCTGCGGCGCTTTTTCCATCGGAGCTTTTTGACCGTTCTTCGAAGCGATCAGCGCCCTTAGCTAGATCGTGCCCCGTCTTGCTCTCGTTTTTCGCTTCTTCCTTAGCAGTCGCCTCTCGCAAGCCTTCAGAGGCCCGTTCCCCCGCTTTTGATGATTTTCGTGCGTCAACCATTTGATGCTCCTTCCCTGATAAAGCCGCTTCACCAGGAATACATCCTTGTCTATCCCAGCTCAGCCTTAACAGTTTCCAATCAGATCGCCTGAACATTGTTCCAGTCCGTTGCTGCCTTCAGGACGTGAATTCCCATTGGGATCCGGGAAATCAGCCGGCATCGGTCGTGTCGGATGCTAAACCGTCTGCCGGAGAGCGCTAGTCGCGCCTCCGGCTTTTTCTTTATGTACACAAGTGTACTTAGGGCAGCGTGGCGAAAGCGATTGAGCCGCTACGACGGCTCTCTGCAGAAGGCTACGGCATACACGGCAGCGCTAGCAGCATGGAGAGCTGCTTGCCCCCAAGCTCGTCGGCGGCGAGCACGACGCCAGTAACATTGCCTCCCGGCCCGGCGTAACTCGCCGCGAGACCAAGTTCAATCGGGTCGGAGCCGAAATCGACTTGGGCACAGTGCGTGTAACCGCGCCGGCGTGTCTTAATGCAAAGGGACCGACGGCGACGATTACGTCCGGTTGACCGGTGAGCAGTTCCCGCATCAGAGAGGGCAGCAAATCCGGTTCGCCGGTCCGCGCGTCGAAGACGAGATTGGGACCTTCGACGAAGCCAAGCCTTGCAAGCTCCGGCAACGTTGTCTGGCGGGTAAGGTCTTCAGAGGCGATGAGTTCGCAAGAAGCCCACGGCGGTAGATGCGATCTGGTGTTTGGCCGGGAGCGACGAGCGGCCATGCCACCGCACCAGCAACACCGGCAATAAATATCCGTCGCCGCATGTCCGCCCCGCTCAATCGCGGATAGGTTATACTTGCTCCAGAAGGTATCAAAGGTAGTTTTTCCGCAGAAATCTCTGGAATGACCAAGTCCGCTTTGGGTCTTGGCCGTGTAAAAACGCCTGTCCGAGGGAAGGCGATGAGAAGCTAGGAACCGCGCCAGGCCGCGATCGCTGCGATCAGCGGCTTGGTCCGGACGATGTTCATGACCCGTGTCAGATTATAGGCCAAGACCGAGAGAGCCATCTCGGCGGCTACTTTTGGAAGTGTTTTGGTGAGGAAGTGTGTCGCTCCCATGCGGGCCTTCATCGTGCCGAACGGATGCTCGACCGTCTCGCGACGCTGGCGCATGGCGAGCGGGTTCGCATCAAGGCGCTGCTGCACGGCATCGAGCAGGTGCTCATGCTCCCATCGTGGAATCCGCCGCTCTGGCCCTGTCGTGCACTGGGACTTGAACGAACAATTTTGACAGGCGTTGGTCCAGTAACGCCTTATCCGCTTGCCATCTTCTTCGCTTGTGAAGCGATATGGCAGTTGCTCTCCAGCCGGACAGCGATAGGCGTCCTCCTCCGGCAAATAGACAAAGTCCTGCTTGCCGAAGCGCCCATCCGATTTGGCGCCAGACGTCTGCGGCTTGGGCAGAGTTACTGTGATGCCGGCCTCGTAGCAGGCGAGGATCTCTGCGCTGCTGAAGTAGCCGCGATCGGCAACAGCCTCGAGCGTCTCGGTCTGTAGAACAGCCTTCGCCTGCTTGGCCACATTGGCCAATTGAGCCCGATCTGAACCGCTGTTCGTTACCTCATGCGTCACAATCAGGTGGTGCTTGGTATCCACGGCGACCTGCACGTTGTAGCCGACGACGCCGGAACCGCGGCCGCTCGTCGCCATCGAACGGCCGTCGGGATCGGTCAGCGAGATTTGCTGGTCAGGTGACGCAAGCATCTGCCTCTCGTAGACGGCAAGCTTGCCCATCTCCTCCTTCAGTTTTGTGAGCTTCTCGGTAAGTCTTGTCACCTTCGCGGCTAGCGCCTCCGTCGGCTCCTGCCTGTCGGCCGTGTCAAGTTGGCTCAGATAGCGCGCGACGCTCTCCTCAAGCTGGGCACGCCGCCGTTCCACCTTTGCCCGTGTGAAGTTCTTGTCCCGGTTGTTCACGGCTTTGAACTTGCTGCCATCGATGGCGACGCTCGCCGTCGCAAGGAGTCCCATCTCGCGGCAGAGTTCGACGAAGCGAACACACACCTTGCGCAGCGCCAGGCCGTTGTCTTTGCGGAAGTCCGCGATCGTCTTGTGATCTGGAGCGAGCCGACCCAGCAGCCACATGAGCTCGACATTGCGTCCGGCTTCTCGTTCGAGCCGCCGGCTCGACTGCACCTGGTTCAGATAGCCGTAGATGTACAGCTTGAGGAGAATCGAGGGATGGTACGACGGTCGGCCGGTTGCCTCGGGATCGACCCCGCCGAACCCAAGCTCGGCCAGATCGAGGCCGTCGACGAGGACGTCGATGACGCGAACTGGATTGTCCTCGCCGATCCAGTCTTCCACGCATTCAGGAAACAGCGTGCTCTGCCCACGATCCGCACCCTCAATGAAGCGCTTCATCCAAGCCCCCCGCAAATCGTGCGGGAATCATATCGCGCGAATCACATCAAGAGCA
>NZ_JAHEAG010000059.1 GCF_018596315.1 Bradyrhizobium sp. SRL28
TCGATGGTCACTCGTCAGAGTTGCCCAAGTACCGCGACGCTTTCTTGCTCGCTGAACCCCTGGATGTAACCACTTCCGCGATGTCCAGGTAGAGCGCTTTGCGTCCTGTTTCCAGATGGGTGCGTATGATCGGGTGAACTGCCTCTGGAGCATTGCCTACGGCAGTGTAGGCTTTGTGGGCCAATCGGCGGCCCTCCACCTTCTCTTTTAAGGGCCGGGGCAAGGTCTCGTAGGCGGCGCACGTATTGGCAAAGCGAGTATTCGTACTGACTGCCGGAATCTCTGCTCCGTAATTAATCGTCGCCGATGCAGGACATTCAAACGCCGACATATCGGTGTGCCAAACTGCCTCGCGCGACCCAATAGCACGCATGGACTTGCCTTCAACGACAACGTTAGAAATGACATCAATCTCAGGCAGCAGGCCCGTGCGATATAATTGTAAAGTGTTACTGTATGGGGTTCGCCGAAGCGCCGCGCTATCGCAACGATCTGATCATCGGTGAGCTTCTGGTCACGAAAGACCAGAATGAGATGGTCGAGCCAAGCCTTTCGCAGGCGGCACACCATCGATTCTTCGATGGGAGCCGAGAGATCGACACCGCTCACATACGCGGCAAAGGCCCGCCGCTCGGAATAATGCTCGAGCCGCTCTCGAGCGCGACTTCTGAGTTGACATCTCGGTCTTCCCATCTTGAAGTTCCTCTCCTAGTTCCGGAATGTTGGCTGCTTGCCGAGTCGGCGCCAGCAACACTAGTTTATCGGCTCTTCAGTGCCTCAATTTGCCTCCTACGTCGACGGATTCGTTAGTTCGAATCGTTCTGGCTGGGAGGTCCAGCGTTTGCAGACGTATTTTTTGGGCGTGACGCCCCTCAGGGCCTTCAGCCGCCGAGCGCAGTTGTAGGCGCTTACCGAACTGATGCCGCCTCGGCGTCAAGCCAAAATGGCGCCAACGTTCGGGACCGGGCAACGCGATGAGGGTCATCAACGCAATCTTGAACGACAGGCGATAACAGGACCAACGCCAGGAACCGTCATCAGACTCGGCAGACAGGATCATGCTGGACCACTTGCAGTAGCACACGATGGAGCCGATCGTAGCCCTCGAGGATAGCACGGCGCACGTACAGCATGGCTCAGATGGTCATCACAAAGATCGGTTCGCTGTGCTCGATCAACTCGCGGACGCGTGCTTCATATGTCCCCCGGGCGACAGCTCCGACGAGCATCCATAGGCCCGAAGCGCACCACGAATATCGTCCAACCTGCGCGTTCCAGACGATCGTGATCACCAATTCCAGGCCATCGTGATCACTCATTCCAGATCATCGTGATCACCGTTCCAGGGGATCGTAATCAGCAATTCCACGCTCGTGATCGCTATTCCAGCGGATCGTGATCGGGGACAGCGAGCCGGACACCACTGACACTCTGCAACCCAGGAACCTTGGGCTTTTGCCCGACAGCAGAGGATCGAGATGCCGACAGAGAGACTGTTCATGCGCCAGGTTCGCGAAGTTTTACGCGTGCATTACAGCGTCGGCACGTCGCAGCGCGAGTTGCCCGCAGCCTCGGCCTGGCCCAGGGCACGGTCAACAAGTACTTCAACCGAACGCGCCAGGCCGGCCTGACCTGGCCGTTGCCGCCGGAGCTCAATGACGATGTCCGGCTTGAGAACCGCCTGTTTCCGCCACCGTCCGATCTCCCCAGCGATGAGCGTCCGCAGCCGGATTGGGCGCTGGTTCATCGCGAGCTGCGGCGGAGGAACGTCCCTTGATGCTGTTGTGGGAGGAGTATTGCGACTCCAGTCCGACAGTGTCAGCTATTTGTGCTTCTGCGAACGCTACAGGGAATGGGCTGGTCGCCTCAAGCCGATACCTTGCGCCAGGTTCATGTCGCCGGCGAGAAGCTGTTCGTCGACTATTCTGACCACACGCTTGAGGTAGTCGATGGGCTCACCGGCGAGCTGCGCCGCTTCTCGGTCCTCTATAAGCGCGTGCCCCCGCTTGTTCGCTGATCTCGCCCAGACGCGTGCCGAAGGCCGTTTCGCTCCCCTGATCGCCACGCTGGAGCGCGTCAACCTGCTCATCCTGATGGTGTGGACGACCTCCTCAACGGCATCATAGTGCCAAGGCGTGGTCGCCAGAGCGCCACAAAGAAGCGAGACCGTCCGCGATGAAGTTTATCAGAATAGGCGTTGATCTCGCCAAGAACTATTTTCAGATTCACGCGCTGTCTAGCGAGGATGCACCAGCCGTAACGCGCGAGCTGACGCGCCGGACAATGCATGAGTTTTTCTCGAAGATCGAACCGTGCCGCGTTGGCATGGAGGCTTGCGGCTCAGCGCATTATTGGGCGCGCGAACTGAAGGCCATGGGACATACAAAACACTATGTCGAGCGAGGCAAGAACGATGCCGTCGATGCGGAAGCTGCGTATTTCGCAAAAATGGGACAGTGGCTTCGCTAACTAATGGACAGCAGTTTCGCTAAATCGCGGACAGTGCTGCTGCGGCGGCTTTTCGGTTGCCTGATTGAAGTTACTTGGGATTGGTTTCGCCGTTTTTCGGCGTTGGTCAAGGGGCGCGGCTTTTTTCTTCCGCATACTGTCGCCTTCGAGGGCGATGCGCACGCAGGCGCCAATCCGCCCAGCCATCTTGATCAAGGCTGCCGGCGTCATATTAGCGTAACGCTGATGGGCCTTGGGCACGTGCTCGTTCACAGTGACATGGCCGCCGCGCTGGGAACGGCGCACATGGCTGGCGACACGCTGGTGATCCTGGAAGATCTCGACGGCCCCGATAGGTGAGCCGGACATCCACCCCACGGCCGATCAGCCGGTGCGGCACCGAGTAAAAGGTCTTGTCGACCTCGACGTGATAATCGGGGTGGACCTTGGCCGTTTTCCATTCGGCATATTCGAATGGTTCGCCGGGCAGTGGCGCCAGCGCGGCACGCTCGATCTTCTCGAACAGTCGCCGGCGGGATTTCCCGATATGGCGCGTCGGCCGGCTGTTCAGCTCCTCGAGCAAATCAGCAATCGCGCTATTGAGATCGGTCAAGTTGAAGAACCGCCGGTGGCGCAGCCGTGCCAGAATCTCGCCATGGCGAAGGTCAGCGACGAGGCCCCGAGCACCGCGACAACAATCTGCCTGACCGATCTCGCCGTTTTTCAGGTTGCTCACCTCCACCGTGTGGCCGGCATAATCGATCTGCATGACCGCCCCTGCCGCATGGCGATGGCGGAAGGTCGGCTTCGCCCGGCGCTGGTGGGCGGCAAACTTTTCGCAGAACCAGGTATAGCCACAACCGTCGGGATGGGCCGTTCGGTATTCCTGCCACAGCAGTGTCAGCGTCACGCCTTTGCGCTTCAGCTCCTGCGCAACGCGCGGCCACTCAGGCTCTCTGAAGTTCTGAGGCGGCTGTCCGAGCCGGCGGAATAGGGCCCGCTGCAACGCCGCCTCGCTCTCGTAAATCGCCGGCAGCGGCCAGCTTAAGCCGGCTTCACGTGCCCGCAGCTGGTAGGTGGCAACCGAGGTCTTGCTCATCTGCAGCCGTTCCGAGTGGCCCGGACTGACAAGCCTTGCTCAGATGTCAACCTCCGTTCATAGTCGTTCGTTTCGCTTGCTTCCGTCTCGGCATTGCCCCTCTCAAGCTCAGCTTGAGAGAGAAAATTGCTCGAACGGCGCTCGCGAAACCAACCCTCACAACTGTCCGCGATTTAGCGGAATCCCTGTCCCGGAATTACTGAAATCGCTGCCCGCGAATTACCGAAATCCGTGTCCGGCGATTGCCGAAGCACGCAGCGGAAGCCATCTGAGAAGCGGTCTCGCGTCCTGCCATGCGTTTTGTGCCGATCAAAAGCGCTGGTCAGCAAGCGACCCTGATGCTGCATAAGACGCGCGAGCTGCTCGTCAAACAGCGAACGCTGAGCGTGAACGCTCCACGCGGCCACCTTGCCGAATTCGGTCTTGGAGTCCGCGTCGACGAGCTTTTAGGCCTCGCAGCAGGCGACACGACTCCTCCGGACGCTGCTGATGGCCGCAAAGGTTCTCGGCAGCAAATTGATGCGCTCGGAAGCGCGCTCGACGATTTGGAGAGGGAGATCACCAAGGCCCACGCGCTCAGCGAGACGAGCCGTTCGCTCGGAGAACTTTTCCGGTATTGAGAAGCTTGTTGTCTCGGTAATTGCAGCCAGTGTACCGGACCCAAGCGTACTCAATTCGGGGCGGGATTTTGCTGTCTGGCTGGGGCTGATTTCGAGCGGAGGTAAACCGACGTCGGAAACATCACCAAGGCGGGTAATCGATATGTAAGGAAGCTACTCGTGCTCGGGGCAACATCGCTTCTAAACATTGTGAAGAAACGCCGCGGCGGCTTGCGCGACTGGATTGTCGGTCTTGGCGAAAAAGCCGGCGCGGCTTGTGACCGTCGCCCTTGCCAACAGCTCGCTCGGATCATCTGGGCAATGATGAAAACCGGAGAATGCTTCCGCACCGAAATGTTCGCCAAACCTTGAACGTGAGTTTCGGCCAGCCGCATCCGAAACAAAAAGTAATAAGGTTGGTAAGTGCAAGAAAGGTATGTTGAAAGGCAACGGTCGCCACCGAAAACCAAGATAACCCGAGCAGTCGTAAGAGCTTTAAAGCTTGCATCCTTGATGTGCCCCTTTGTTGTCGGACTTCATCATGGCCCGCGGAGATATGATCCGCGCTAAAGGCTGGACATACGATCGCCGCCGTCAAACTCATTCGAAGTGCCAAGTTGCACTTGGCATCAGAGGCCGTCCACATGACGGCTGGGGCCCCGAACCGCTCACTGCCGACCAGCGCCGTGACCTGCTCGAGATCGTCGATGATCGCTGCGACAAGGGATCATTGTTGATCACAAGTCAGGTCCGGGTGTCACAATAGCAATTGCCGATCCGACGCTCGGCGACGCCATATTGGACCGCACAACGCCCACCGCATCGAGCTCAAGAGCGATAGCCTGAGTCGTCGGGCCGACCATAGGACCAAAGCGTGACCACTGCGCCGCTAGTGGGGCCACTCCGGCGCCGCGCGCGGGGTCCTCCCATGGACCGCTGGAACGATCTCCAAACCCTCCCGCCCGTCTTGACCAGGATGACCATTCCAGCACACATCAACACGTCAGTCGTGTTCGCCTCCGCAAGTGATCATCATCGTCTCGAAACCGTGATCACGATCGCCTGCAATCGCTGATCACTATCCCTGGAATACGCACCAACCCAACGTACAGCTTCATCGAGGCTCTCCGTGCCAAATGATCAGCTAAATGGTCGCACCGGGACCAGATTCGGCCGCGCGGCGACTAGCCCCGTGCACCGGTTTCTCGAAGCCCCGATTTGAAGAGCCGGCGCGCCGTCCGCGTAGCGCGGCGGGAAAGTGAACTGGATCCTATTGTCGGTGAGAACCTTGTGGATCTTGTAGGGGACAGCCGCGATCAGAGCTTCGAGGAAGGCCGAGGCGGAGGTCCTTCGTCTTCCTGCTCTCGCGCTCCTTCCACTTCGCGACGGTCTTTTGGTTGATCCAATGGCGCCCGGCGAACGCCCTCCGGGTCTTTACGATTTTGTGTTGCTCGACCGATTGCCTCCGTCGCGGTAGCGCAGCCGTGCAAAGCTTGTCCCATAGCGCATCCTTCGAATCGTGCGATAAAGAATGCACCATCAAGCTTGGGGCTAAACAAGGCTCGCCCTAACGCTTCAGCGTATCGCCAACGGCTAACACGATTTGAACTGCTCGGCGAGGCGGTGTCGTATCGAGGGACCGGTATGCCGCAGTGGAAGCCAACGATTGCCGCCCAACAGCGTCAACTTGTTAGGCCTGATTTGCGGAGCTTGCACACTAGCGATTGTGCTGGCGGAATCTCGAGGGTAAAATCAGCTCTGTTCTCATATGCTCGACCTGGCTCCTCAATTCCGCACCCGTTAGCCAAATGAGCCAATAGTCTCCCAAGATATCCTCTTCTATCAGCTGCAACATCGCCCCGCCTGGCTCATGATGACGGTATTGCGCCACGTTGCCCTTGTCCACTCGCCAGCGCGCCACAAGCGCACATAAGAAATCAGGAGCCCACATCGCAAAAGCGACGCGGTGTGCTATTCGCTCTACGATTTGGGCTATGCCGCCTCCTCTGAGGTCGCCTCGCACCCACAAATCTCCGGTGTAGGCTACCTTTCCAGTCATCTTCTTCGCGTTTGGTGCCGTGCAGGCACAACGGTCCTGAGGATGTGCATGTATGGCCGGGTGGGAATAAAACGCTTTAAGCGACTCAAGATACTCTGCAAAGTTGCTCTGCGAAAGTTCATACAATCGAGCAGCATCCGAAAGCGCGACCTCGTTGTTCCTATCGACGCCTATGATCCAATATCCTTGGCCTGATTTAATCAGCGAGCGATTCGGCCGGAAATTCGGAAATGTCGGCCCCTTTGTTGGAGTTGCCCGCGTGATCGAGACATACTCATGAAAATCGAACCCCATGAAAAGTTTGACGCCGTCATGAGCGGCAACGTCGTCATGTAATTGAACGAACCGTGAGACTTGCAACGGATTAAGTGCGTGCGTCATTGCTGCAAGTGTCCTTATCATAGTGCGCTAGGTCCTTACGGCACTAGCGATAATAAAAAAACTACTCAGTCTGGTAAGGACCGAATTGGCAAATGGCGGCATTTTGGGATGATGACCAAGCCCCAAGGGGCTTAGTCCAGCTTGAAGTTAGTCTTGGCCCAACGCCGTCCGGCAAGCGCTATTACGTTCGATACTGAAAATCAAGGCGATGCCATCTTCCGCCATGAACTTTCCAAGTCAATGAAGATGAGTCTTTCATTCTCTTCGGAACTCTGGATCCGATCTGCGAGTTTCAGATAAAGACTCGGGATGCGTAGCTCGATCGCACTAGCGGGGGTCTCCCAGGTCCGCTCACGGTAGCCGTTGCGCTACGCTAGACGCTCGGCGCTCTTCTCGCCGTAGGCCGCTTCGCGGTGAGCCGGGTGACCTCCAGCTCCATCAGCCGCAGGGGGCAAAGCCGATCATCTCGAACAGCAAGAGCGCGCGAATGTTATCATCTCATCGGTGATCGATGGTTCCTCGAATCAGGTTGGTGTCAGCAACCCGACCCTAGCGGTGAATCGCCGGTGCCCACCGCAAAGCTGTCTGCCCGCTACGGCGCTATTGGAGAGCGCGCGTGCGGCTGGCTTTGCTTTACCGGGCTACATCACCACAGGCGACACGACGCCGATCAAGACAGGCAAATTGTCGAAAAAGATCAATCGACTTTCTTACAGCTAGATCGGAGGAGCAGCAACCTGCCTCCGCCACAATGCGGTCTTTCCCCACTTAGTCACCTTTCCCTCTCTTCAAGCAAACTCATCGGCGGAAAGAAGCGAGAACTGCGAGAACAGATTCAATGTCCGCCGCCGAGTGTGAAGCACTCACCTGCATTCTTACCCTTGCCGCGCCTTTTGGCACGACTGGGTAGGCAAATGCGACAGCGAGGACGCCGTTTTGCAACAAGTGTTCGGCCAAAGCCGTCGCTCGATCAGCCTCCCCCACGATAATTGGTACAATCGGATGGTCTTTGCCTCCAACGAAGAAGCCAAGCTCTCTGAGAGCTGTCCTCAACTGGCCACCTCTTGCGTGAAGATTCTCACGCAGATGGTCACCCGATTCGGCCAGATCGATCGCCTTGATTGACGCCGCGCATATGGCGGGCATGACGGAATTAGAAAAAAGATAGGGGCGCGAAGCCTGCCTGAGCCAGCTGATCACCTCACAGCGCCCGGAAACATATCCCCCTGAAGCTCCGCCCAGTGCCTTTCCCAAGGTGCCTGTGAGAATATCGACCTTGTCTCCCACGTTGTGCAGCGCAGGTGTTCCCCGCCCCCTCGTGCCAATAACCCCTACAGCATGGGAGTCGTCAACCATGACCATCGCATCATATTGCTGCGCGAGACCGCAGATTGCAGCCAGGTTGGCTATTGTGCCATCCATCGAAAACACGCCATCAGTCACGATCAGCCTAGAGCGATGTTGATTGGTCCCTTTGAGAGCGGCCTCAAGTTCGGTCATGTCGTCATGTTTATATCGGATTCTGGAAGCCTTGGTCAGGCGGATTCCGTCGATGATGCTAGCGTGATTCAGTTCGTCGCTGAGGATCACATCCTCTTCATCAAGGATGGTCTCAAACAGCCCCGTATTTGCATCGAAACAGGAGCTGTACAGGATCGTATCGTCGGTCCCGAGGTACTGGCTTAACCGACTTTCCAGATCTTTGTGAAGTGTTTGGGTTCCGCAAATGAAGCGTACAGAAGCCATTCCAAAACCAAAATGATCGAGACCGTCCTTCGCGGCTGCAATGATCTCCGGATGATTGGCAAGGCCAAGGTAGTTGTTGGCACACATGTTAATAAGGTTTCTATCGCCGCCGTCACCCGCGATGGCAATCCTGCGGCTTTGCGGCGATGAAAGTGCAACTTCATGTTTCTCGAAGCCCTGCTGCCTGGTTTTAACCAAGCTCTCTTTCAGACGGTCGAGCATCAAACGCTCCTTCGATGGTCGGAAGTATCGCACTGGCGTTGACCCAGCCGGATCAGCGTGCTTCAGCCAGTACGCCTCTGAGCACCTTCGTTATGGCTCCGAGCTTGCCATCAGCAATAACCCGCTCATCGATCTTCGTCACGGGCATTAATCCCACCTGCTGTTGAAGAATAGAGACTTCATCTACTTCAAAAGACGCGACACCTATTGGAGTCTGGCTGACCTCAATCTGCTTTTCTCCGCAGCAGGTCGAAAACGGCTCTCATTGTAATGCCGGATAGGACGTTCGAAGCTGGCGTCTTCAACCTTCTGTCCCTGACAATAGACACATTGAAGACAGGATCAGCGTCTCTCAGGTTCCGAAGGTCAGCGCAGTCTCGACCAGGTTGACCCAATAGCCGACGCCGTAGGGGATGGCATCGTCATTGAAATCATACAATGAATTGTGCAGAGCGGCGCTAGATCCATTGCCGAGAAAGATGAACGCCCCCGGTCGCGCTTCAAGCATGAAGGCGAAATCCTCCGATCCCATTGCTGGTTTGATGGTGTCGTTGACTGAACCAGGTCCAACAACCTTGAGCGCAGCCGTGATAGCAAGATCTGTCTCTTTCGCGTGATTGAATGTGACGGGAACGTGCCTTCGGTAATTGAATTCGATTTCGCCGCCAAATGCGCTCGCAATGCCCTGAGCGAACGCCTCTATCTGACCTTCGGCAAAGTCCCTGAGGACGGGCGCGAGGGTCCTGACCGTACCAGCCATTTCAACCTGATCGGGTATGATGTTGTACGCTTCACCTGCGCTCAACCTTGTGATTGAGATTACGAGCGATTCTGTCGGATCAGTGCTGCGTGAGACCAGCGTTTGCAGGCCGACGATGACCTGTCCTGCAATGACAATCGGGTCTATGTTCTGGTGCGGCTTTGCCGCATGACCTCCCCTGCCCTTCACGATGATGTCGAACTCGTCAAGGGCAGCCATGATCGGGCCGGCGCGAATACCGAATTTTCCGACGGTCATGCCCGGCATGTTGTGCATGCCAAAAACCTGAGAGATACCAAACCGGTCCATGATGCCTTCATCGACCATCCTCTGACCACCTAGATCTGCTTCTTCCGCGGGCTGAAAGATCAGAGCAACCGAGCCTTTGAAATTGCGCGTGTTCGCCAAGTATTTCGCGGCGCCGAGCAGCATGGCTGTGTGGCCATCATGCCCGCATGCATGCATTTTGCCAGGAATTTTTGAGGCCCAGGGTTTTTTGGACGCTTCCAATATGGGCAACGCGTCCATGTCCGCCCGTAGGCCAATTGTTCGCCCACCTCCGCTACCGCCTTCAATCAGCGCTACAATGCCGGCTTCAGCTATCCCGGTTTCGATGTGCTTGATGCCAAACGAAGCCAGCTTCTCCGTTACGAACCTAGCCGTATTGTCTACTTGGTAAGTGAGTTCCGGATTTTCGTGCAGGTAGCGGCGCCAATCAGTGACCTCACGCCGCAAATACTCGAACGTTTCCACGCCATGTCGACCGAATGTCATTTTCGCTTGCCCCTTCGAGAGAACTGCGACAAAAGCTGCCGGCCTCTAGCCACACACGGAAGCAAATCGCGGAATCTTGGGTGTCGCGTTGGCCAGATTGAGCAGAGCAGCTCGCTCTTTTCCGCTAGGCAACAGCTGGCATTGTTCAAGAAGCAGGAGACGTAAGCAGCTGTCCGTCAGTTTCGAGCAACTTCAATGATACCGTAGAATGGAATGGAAATTTGTTGCAAAATCCACCCGCCACTGAAATGTTCACCCCACTGAACGATCCGACCTGAAAAATCGCTCCTTTCTGTGGGTTTGAAACGTCGGGTTGATCGCATACAGGAGCTGGTGTTGCGATTGGGAACCTCACAGAGATGGCCGAGCACGGTAGATGGACGATCTCGATCGAAGAATTCTTGCGGCACTACAGAAAAACAACTTGCTCTCTCTTACAGAGCTCGCGGAGGTCGTAGGCTCGTCCGCTGCCTCATGCATGAGGCGAGTGAACAAGTTGCGTTCGAGCAAAGTGATTATTGCGGATATTTCGCTTGTGGATCCGAAAGCTCTCGGCAAGTCGCTCACTGTCGTTGTTACCGTCGAGCTTGACCGAGAGCGGCTGGACCTTGTCGACGATTTTAAACGGGCCATGCGCGCGGCCACCGACGTCAGCCAGTGCTACATGGTTACCGGCGACGCCGACTTCGTTCTGATCGTTACGGTCGATGATGTCGAGGCCTTCGATATCTTTGTCAAGACCAAGCTCTATACAAATCCGAACGTACGAAAATTCCGAAGCATGATCACGCTTGATCGCGTCAAGTTCGAGCCGCGAATCAAGGTGTAGCGACACGGGGCCCAGGACACTTCGGGCTCGAGAGCACGAGGTGCGTGCCTCTATCGTTCCTGTCCATCTCCTGTGCGCGCGACTGCTCTTTCAGTGTCTCTGGAATGGCTACCGGGGCAACAGCCCGTTAGCCATTCCCGCGACGGCCTGCAAGGAAGTGGGCTTCCCGGCAACGATCCGGGACGATCAAGGCAGCGAGTTCGGGTCGCGCGATCTTGACCTGTGGGCTTACCGGCGCGGCGTCACGCTGGACTTCTCCAGACCTGGCAAGCCAACCGACCTCGAGGCCTTCAACGGCCGCTTCCGGCCGAATGCCTCAATGCCCACTGGTTCCTATCCCTTGCGGACGCCCAGTAAAAAGTGGGGACTTGGCTTTCACTACAAATCCGTTCTTGGAAGGCAAATATTTCGGAAGCTCCCTCATTCCTGTCCGTGCCGCAGTGAACAAGCGGAGTGGCCGCCGACCCGAACCCGGGCCGGTCGACGAGGTGCATGTAGTTCACCCCCGACCGATCAAACGCCGCGCTCGCCCAATGTACACAGGTGGATGTGCACGGACTGGAATGATGTAACTTCCTGCTCGAATGTCAGGAGTTTACGTGACGACAACCTATCGAGATCGTCACGAAGCCGCTGTCGGATGGGCCGTTTCCCTCACGGATAAAGAACAGCAGTCGACCATGCCGGATCGTTGTGCTTTTGCCAGTAGAGATCCATGAGACGACGCGTGAGTAATCCGACCTGGCCTTTACCGATCGCGGTGTCGTCGATACGCGTCACAGGCATGATGCCGCCGGCAGTTGAGGTGATGAACACCTCATCAGCCGCTTTGATCTCAGCACGACTAACATCGGCCGTCGTAACCGACAGCCCGAACTCGCCACAAAGATCAAAAACCGTCCGGCGCGTGATGCCTGGCAGGACCCCAAAACCGGGCGTCCTCAGAGCTCCTTCCTTTACAAGGAAAACATTGAAGCCGGGCCCTTCCGCGATGTGACCGTTGATGTTTACGATCAGCGCTGTCTCAGCCCCCTTATCGTAAGCGTCAAAGAGGCCCTTCACGAGATCGAGCCAATGATAGTTCTTGATTGTCGGATCAACGGATTTAGGCGGAATGCGCACAGTCTCGCTGATCGCGACGTGCAAGCCCCTCTCCAGCTGTTCCTTGTTAGCAATCGACCCAAAAGGTATAGCAAACGCCATGAATCGGTTCTCCGCTTGACGCGGGTCGCGGCTTAATGTCGGTGATGAGCCGCGGGTACACATCATCTGTACAACCGCCGATTTGTGGCCCGACAAGGCGACGCAATTGTTGAGAATTAATGCTACTTCCTCACGATTATAGGGCAGCTTCATGCGCAGACGTTCAACGCCCCGCCAAAAACGATCAAAATGCAGTTCCAAACGGAAGAACCTGCCATTCCAGACGTGCATCGTGTCGTAGGTCGCATCGGAGTGCAGGACCCCCCAATCAAGCACGGAGATCTTGGCCTCGGACATCGGCAGATATTGGCCATCCAAGAAGGCGACGCCATGCGGATAATGCCGTGGATCAACGTAATGCTCATCCACAGCTAAGGGCGCCTGTGGGAGCTGTGTCGTAGGGCCTATCATTTTCTAGTCCTGTCCTTCCAATTCGGATACTGGGTCAAGTTCAGCCGCGTTGACGAGGCTGGAGCCGACAACGCCGGCTCGGGCCTCATTGCCGCCTCAAAGATCGCGCGCTCCTTCGCGCATTCAAGTAATCTGCGCCGAGACCTCGATCATCGGTTGAGGGCGCTGGAGAAAAACATAAATCGCTAGAAGCGAGTTCACCCCGCAGCATGCGTCGAGACGACGAAAGGAATCTCGCCAAGTTAATTCCTTCTGGAAGATAAAGGGCTCTGACATGATGACTCCTCTGGTATTAAGCTCGGCACGGCGTCCGAGGGGCATCGCGATCGAAATTCTACCTGGTCCAAGAGCCGTATTCGCCTAATGTCGGGTCTCGTATCGCCGAAATTCTGCGCTTGAGAGATAGGCGAAGCTTTCGTAATGGCGGCCCAACACGAGGACCGGCGGCATCGGGTATCCGTCAGAGGTCGCTTCTCTCT
Source organism: Bradyrhizobium sp. SRL28 (assembly GCF_018596315.1). Taxonomy (GTDB): domain Bacteria; phylum Pseudomonadota; class Alphaproteobacteria; order Rhizobiales; family Xanthobacteraceae; genus Bradyrhizobium. Next base: position 13,011 of record NZ_JAHEAG010000059.1, read on the forward strand.
GATTCTCCAGAACTCAAACGGTCGACTGATTCGAAGGGAATTATATTGGTAGCTTCTGGTGTGGGAGGCTCGAATCTCGAATTAAACTTCAGACGATAAACTTTATTTCGCATTGCATATTTCGCCGGCTCCAAAGCCCTACAACAAAAGCTCGCCTCCATTTGAAAACAATTAATCAACTTCAACGAGTTATGCGCTCATTAACGGCGACTTGATTTACTCAGGCCGATCACGCGCTGATGCTGAACTCGCCAAGTCAGTTCGAGTCTTCACCATTCCAGCTGGAAGATCCATGCTGGAGGTCTTCCGGCGTAGCCGTATCTTTCTCCTGCGAAGAGGGATGGTGTGGATCGCGTGAGACGTGGGTTATCTCGGGCGTCCCGTGTGTTGACGAATTACCGCCAGCTCCGGCTGCAACGTCTCCGGCGTGCGCCGTTGATAACTTAGTCATCGTCCGCCTGCGTCAGCGGCCTGCATTGCTGTCAACCCCGGAATGTTCGACTTGGCGCCCCTCCTTGACGGCCATTCCGCCGCGAATTTGAACCCAATCGTGATTAGCATGAGCATCACCGACACAGCCGCGATTGTTGGATCAATTTCAAATCGAATGCCTTCCCACATCCTGACGGGGAGTGTCTTGGCACTTAGACCCGAAAGGAAGAGCGACAGAATCACGTCGTCGAATGAAGTGAGGAACGCCAGGAAAGCAGCAGACACGATTGCAGGGCGTAGCACGGGCAGCGTGACAATCCAGAAGGCGCGTATAGGGCCCGCGCCCATCGTCAGAGCCGCGGCTTCTAATAATTCGTCTGTGCTTTTCAAGCCCGCGGAAACGGTCACGACGACGTATGGAAGTGCGATAATGATGTGACCCAGAGCGAGACCACCTAGAGTGCCCAACAAATTGAAGCGGGCATAGAGAGCATAGAGAGAGATGGCGAAGATCAAGCTAGGCACGATCATCGGCGAAATGAGAATAGCGGTAACGATTCCTTTGCCAGGGAATCGCCCACGAACGATTGCATATGCAGCCGGGACGCCAATCAGAATTGCGCCAATGGTCGTGAGAATTGCGACCTTGATGCTTGTGATAGCTGGCGTGCGCCAGTCATCGCGTGAGAAGAAGTTCTCGAACCAGCGAAGGGAATACGAGTGAGGGGGGAAGTGAAGAAATGTCTCATTTGAAAACGCAAGTGGAAAGAGCACAAGGAGCGGGAGCACGAGGCAAACAAGCACGGCCCAAGACCAACACTTTACAAGCAGGTGACGGGGCGCCAATCGAGCAGATTGCTTCCTATTCGCCAGTTGGGATGCGCGCAATGGGAGGAGCCTTGCAAGGATTCGCTCGCGCCAGACGAGGAGGTGGATTGGTCCGCGCTGGAAAACGTGGCGAACAATCTGGCCAAGTATTCCAGACGATGCTTCGCTGTTGAGTGTTCGCTCGTAGAGAAGGGTAAGGATGCCAGTCACTACGAGCAGCAACACCGACATCGCAGCCGCGAGTCCCCAGTTGTTCAGTTCACTGACCTGCTTTTCGATGAGCATGATGTATGTGATATCCGAGAGCCCCCCGAGCAATGCGGGCAACACGAACATTCCGACCGAAGACATAAACACCAACAAAAGGCCCGCCAGAACTCCCGGCATGCTCAAAGGTAGGACAATCCAGAAGAAAGCTGAAATGGGGCGCGAGCCCAGAGTTTCCGCAGCAGATAGTAGACGCAGATCGATTCGGCTCAGGCTGTTGTAGAGCGGCAAGACCATGAAAGGCAGCATAATATGCACCATGCCGATGTACACGCCCACTGTGTTGTAGACTAGTTTTAGGGGCTCATCGACGATTCCGAGGTCGGTAAGCGTCGTGTTCACGATACCGTTGCGGCCAAGTATCACGATCCAAGCAAAGCCACGTACAAGAATGCTTGTCCAGAGTGGAAGGAGGATAAGCAGTGCTATGGTCCGTCTTGTTCGGTTGGATACGATGCGCATCGCATAGGCGATCGGGTAGCCCACGAGGACACAAAGCACCGAGATGACGAGTGCGAACCGGAAGGTTTGGTACAGGACGCGCAGCATGAACGGATCCTGGAACAGCTCAAGATAGTTGGCGGTCGACCAACCCTTATCTCCCAAGCTGCGAGATACGATTTCCACAAGAGGATATAGGTAGAGCGGCAGGAGGAGCAGCGCCGCCGGGAGCAAGAGGCTTATAACACCAATACGATGGCTTACGCGCGATATCATTGTCTTCCTGAGGTGCGATCCAATTCGGGATTGGATCGCTTGAGTTAGATTTGCCGATGCGAATTTTAGCGTCACTTTACGGTAGCGCACTACTCAGTTGTCGATTCAACGAAGACATGAACGTCTTCCAAGCTCCACCCGACCGTCACGTCGCTACCGATACTGCTTTGCGGCAGATGCCCCGACTTGTTCTGCAATGTGACGTCAATAACGTCTCGGTCATTGAGAGCCACTCGGTACCGAATGAGATCCCCGGTGTAGGCGATCTCCGCGATGCGTCCCGCGAAATGTTCTTGCGTGGCTGCAGGGACATTGAGGACAATGCGCTCTGGTCGTATCATCAGGCGCGCCGGCCCTTTCAATCCCTGAGCCGCTTGAGGAGCACGACAGCGCAATCCTCCAAGGGTAACAAGGCTCGATTCATCGGTGTCTCGCGATTTTTGGAGCTCGCCTTTCAGGAAATTTGACGTGCCAAGAAAGTCGGCGACAAAGCTCGATTTTGGATGCTCGTAGAGCTCGCTCGGAGAACCAGACTGCACAACTCGCCCATCGCGCATGATGATCACGCGGTCCGACATAACGAGAGCCTCGGTCTGGTCATGCGTAACGTTGATGACCGTGACTCCGAGTTTGCGATGGAGCTCGCGAAGTTCGAATTGCATGCTCTCGCGCAACTTCTTGTCCAATGCGCTGAGCGGCTCGTCGAGCAAAAGGACCGGAGGATCAAAGATCAGCGCTCGGGCAAGGGCCACACGCTGCTGTTGACCGCCAGAGAGCTCGCCTGGCACTCGCTGTGCAATATTGGGCAACCGAACGAGATCGAGCATGTCCTTGACCTTTCGGCGGACTTCGGTTTCGCTCCGGCGGCGCATCCTCAACGGAAACTCAATATTTTCTGCGACTGTCAGGTGAGGAAAAAGCGCGTAGCTCTGGAAAACCACGCCCAGATTTCGGTGCTGCGGCCTGAGATGGGTGATATCGCGCCCGCCGATTGCAATCGAGCCAGCCGAAGGCTCAGTTAGTCCGGCAATCATCATGAGTACCGTTGTCTTTCCGGAGCCGCTCGGCCCCAGGACCGTCACGAATTCTCCCGCGGCAATGTCGACGGAGACATCATCGACCGCTCGAATACCGCCGTACTCCTTTGTCAACTCGGACAATTGCACGCAGCCACCCTTCGTTCCAGGCGGCTGGTGAATTGAATTATTCACTTGAGTCTGCGAACGCCCCCTGAGCACGAGCCCCTGCGGTACAACGTCCAAGCTAGTCATTTCCCCCCCTTTGAGGATCTCATTTCATTGCCCCGCATTGCTCTCAGTCGCGCACCTACTACGCTTATGCGCTTAACTCGCTTATTGTAGGATCCAGGCGTTCCACATTGCGTTGTTGATCTCTAGGTTGCTCTTTCCCGAGGCATCTTTCTGCGTCCACCATGCTACGTTTCTCTCAATAGTCTTGGCCTGGTTTTCAGGGTACGTCGGCAGCAGCTTGGCTCGCTCCGCTGGGATCAGATCGAACGCCTTCTTATTCAAGGGACCGACAGGGCTGAGTTTTGCAAGAGCCGCCTGGCTTTCGGGCCGCGAAGCGAATTCGATGAATTTCTGCGCGTTTTTGACGTTCTTTGCGCCTTTCAGGATGGTCCACCAAGAGTGTTCAGTCAACGCCTGGTTCCAGACATAATCGACCGGGGCGCCCTGCTCTTTTGCCAGCTGAATGCGGCCTTGGGACGAAACGCCGATAACTGCGTCACCGGAAATGAGTGCCTCTGAGGGCTGGGCTGGGGTTGTCGTCCACTTTAGGACGTCTGGCTTTATGCGCGAGAGCGCAGCATACGCTCGCTTAAAGTCGAGCGGATAGAGCTTCTCCGGCGGAACGCCGTCAGCCACGAGCGCGAACTCGATCGGAGGGGTAATTCCGCTACCCCCGGCCAAAACGCGCGGCCCCGGGAATCTCGTGACATCCCAGAAATCAGCCCAGCCCTTCGGCCCATTTCCCTGCGTGTATTTCTTGGTGTTGAAGGCAATAACTACTGCGTACACCTCCGTACCGACCCCAAAAGGTTGGACAACCTCCTGCGGGAAATCCGCGAAGACCGATCGGTCTAGGCCCGGCGGAATGCGCAGGGCTACAAGCGCTCGGCGAGAACCTACCGCGGATTTGGAACGCGGCCACCACGTCGGCAGCCGATCGCAAGCGCATTCTGCGATTTGTGATCCGCGAAGTCGTTCTTGATCAGAAGCGGACCCGAGGTCAGGTGTGGCTCAAGATCGTCTGGCAGACCGGTGCAACCAGCGAGCATCACGTGCAACGGCGCGTTCAGACCTACCGCGATTACATCGACATTGATCGGTTGCGGCGACGGATCGCCGAGTTGAATGCTGAACACAAAATGGATGCCGAGATCGCGGCAATACTCAATCAGGAAGGCTTCGTCGCGGCCCGAGGCTGCGCCTTCAAAGGCGAGAATGTCTGGCTGTTGCGTACCCGCTGGGGCATTCCCACCGTCAAAATCAACGGCGTGGACAAGAATCCGATGCGCCGGCCCGATGGAAGCTTCTCAATTCAGGGCGCTGCAGCCGAGCTCGGCGTCACCCCGCAAACGGTGTTCGATTATCTCGCGCGGGGATTGCTGGCAGGTCGTCAGTTAGCCAAAGGCCAGCCATGGCAGATCGAGCTCTCAGACGACCAAATCCGTCAGCTTCGCAATCGGGTACGACGCACCAAGCGCTCGAAGAAGGAGGCATCATGAAGTCATCGGCTCGGCGATGACCTCGTGCCAATGCTCGATTGGCACCTGGCTGGTGATGATGGTCGACCCGCGCTGGTGGCGGTCGTCGACGACTTCGAGGAGATCGCGGCGCTGCTCGCCGGTAAGCGGAGCGAGGCCCCAATCATCGAGGATGAGCAAATCGACCCTTGATAGCGTCTTGAGGAGCCGCGCATAGCGTCCGTCGCCGCGGGCGAGCGCCAGAGCTTCGAACAGCCTTGGCAGGCGATGGTATAAGACCGATCGATTATCGCGGCATGCCTTGTGGCCGAGCGCGCAGGCGATCCAGCTCTTGCCGACGCCGGTCGGCCCGGTGATGAGAAAATTTTGCTTGCGGCCGATCCAATCGCCATCGACGAGCTTGGCAAAGAAGGCGCGATCGATGCCGCGCGGAGTGCGCAGATCGACATCTTCGACGATTGCGGTCTGCCGTAGCGAGGCGAACTTCAGGTGCACGATGAGCCTTTTGTTCTCTCGCTCGGTTGCTTCGCGATCGATCATCAGGCCGAGGCGCTGCTCGAAGGTCAGCGCGGTGACGTCGGGTTGGCGTTGTTGATCATCGAAGGCCTTGGCCATTCCGGCGAGCCCGAGAGCGGGAGACGTTCGTGGGTGTGGTTGCTGAGCATAAGGTCTCCTTGTTGCTGGTCAGTGGTAGTAGCCGCGGCCACGGATGTTGCCGTGCTGAATGGGATCGGCGTCGGGGGTGGTGTCGGGAAGGAAGGCCTTGTCCAGGCCGGTCTTGAGGATCGAGGCGATCGACCGATAGCTCGCTGAGCCGATGCTGATCCCACGGCGGCATGCGGCTTCGAGACGTTGCGTCCCATAGGTCTTTTCCAACCGCAGAATGCCGAGACAGGATCGGAAGCCCTGCTCGGGATGCGGCTTTGTCCGCATGATCGCCTCGCACAGCGCGATCGTGGACGGACCGATTTTCTCGGCGGCGGCCAGCAGACGCGCCGGCGTCCAGAAGGCGTATCGGCGATGCGCGCTCGGCATGTGCTCGGGGATCGTGGTGTGGCGGCGCTTCGCGCCCGAGCGTGCGTGGCTGGCGATGCGGGTGCCGCGATGGAACACCTCGATGATAGTCTCGGTGGCCCGCACCTCGACGACCTGGCGGACCATGCGGGATGGAACCGAGTAGAAGTGTCCCTGAACTTCGACGTGGTAATCCGGCGCCACGCGGGCGCGACGCCATTCAGCGTACTGGTACGGCTCGGCCGGCAGCGGCATCAGGGCCGGACGATCGATGGTGTCGAAGAACTCGCGGCGGCTGGCACCGAGCTTGCGCATCAGGCGGGCGTTGAGGTCGTCAACCAGGATGCGGATCGCGACGTTCAACTCGGCGAGCGAGAAGAAGCGACGATTACGCAGCCGCGCCAAAATCCATCGCTGAACGATGAGAACCGCCGCCTCGACCTTGGCCTTATCGCGCGGCTTGCGGGGCCGTGCCGGCATGATGGTGGTGCCGTAATGGGCCGCGAGATCCTGGTAGGTCCGGTTGATCCCCTGCTCATAGCGGCTCGCTGCCGTCACCCCGGCCTTCAGATTGTCGCAGACGAGCGCCTTCGGCACCCCGCCCAGGAAGGTAAGCGCATCCACATGGGCGCCGATCCAGTCGGGCAGCGCCTCGCTGAACCGAGCTTGGACGAATGTGTAATTCGACGCTCCCATGACCGCGACGAAGATCTTGGCGGCGCGCACCTCCCCGGTGAGCCCGTCGAACACCGGCACGGTATCGCCGGCGAAGTCTACGAACAGCTTCTCGCAGGCCGCGTGGGTCTGCCGCACGGTCGCCGTGATCCCGTGGCGCCATTCGACGTAGAGGTCGCAGAACCGACTGTAGCCGTAGGCGTCGGGATGATGGCCGCGGTATTCCTCCCACAGCAGCGCCAGCGTTACACCGCGGCGGCGCAACTCGGCATGGACATGCCCCCAATCCGGAAGCGGCTTCGATCGCGGCGAGTTGTAGCCGGCCGGCGCAAATAGCTTGCGCTCCAGCGCCGTGTCGTCGAGCTCCTCCGGTATCGGCCAGCTGATGCCGATCACCGCCGCGCGGCGGACATACTCCGCGATCGCCGTGCGACCGATCCCGACCGATCGGGAGATCACCCGATCGCTCGCCCCACAGGCATACTTCAGGCGCAGAACTTCTCGAATCTTCCGCATCGGCAATCTCTCGGCGGGCATCGGACCTCCCATTGCGTGAACCGCAAAAGCAGGACCTTGCCCCGTTCAGATTGCCGACAACTTGCCCCGCCTCACCCTATCAACAGGGTGGCCGCCTTCGTTCGGATTGGGTGGCCGCTTTCGATCGGAATCGGTGGCCGCTTTGCCTCGGATTCCGCATCCACCGCGAAACTCTTCTCGTGCGCGTGGTGGCTCACAAGTCCTGAGGTCGTCGGTGGACAGCTCCCTGAGATGTCAAACTTCTGCTGCCTCCCGGCAGCCCCCTTTCGGTTGGCTAAACTTTGAACTCGAGGAGACCGATGCTGCGCAGCATGTCGACGACCGCCTGCCAGTAGCTTGTCTTATCCTGGTCTATTTTGTAGACATCCTCGAACTCGACAGTGCTGAAGAACGCGCCGACGACACCGCTCGTCAAATCGGCGAGCATCAATTGACCGCCAGACCCTGAGTGTGCGACGAAGCGCCCATCGGTGAATAGTTGATTGCTGTAGCGGAGGCCCGGACGGCCAGCCATTGGAATCCCGCCTCGCAAGGAGGCGTCAATGAATGAGGCGCTGCCGACTGGCCGGCCATCAACACCCCTTCCCCTGCGCGCGAAGATAGAGCCGTAGCGGGCCAGGTCTCGCGCCGTTAAGCACATACCTCCACAGACATTCGGAAAACCATCCCGGCCCGTGCTCATCCAAAGACAGCCCTCGATCCCCGCGCCATCGGCGAGATCGGCATAGTAGGCGCGCAGCGGTCGCCCGCTCGCGACCTCCGCGATCATGCCCAACACATCCGTATTGGGAGACTTATACTGGTGATGGCCAGTCCGATTGGTCGTATCGTTCGAGGTGATGGTCGGGACGAAGGTGCGATGGGTATACTCGGGTCGACCTTCAGGGGGCAGACACCAGCCGAGGGCCTCACCGTAGTAGTAAATACCAGAGTGCCGATCGAGGTACTCTTCGGTGTAGTCGTTGGCGACATCCATGTTCAGAACCTGCTGGACCGTGGCTGCGGCATAGCCGCTCCCGATCCAGGGGAGATAGTCAGCAACCCTTCTTCCGAGATCTATCTTGCCCTCTTCTACCATCCTGCCGATGACTAGGTTCGCCGCGCTCTTGCTGGTTGACTTGAGGGGGTGCGGGCGATCCGGGCCAAAATCCGGTGCATAGCGTTCGAACAGGACATCGCTCCCCCGTATCACAGCCATGGCCGTGAACCAGGGAAGCGACGTGAGATGGCGAACCGCCCCCATCTCGCCGATGCGAGGATCTGTACGCTCGCGCAGTGTCATCACCCGGGCGGCGCGGTAGCTCGTGCCGTACCGGGCGATGCGATAGAGATTGTGATTGCCCCATCGGTGGGATTTCGGCTCCGACCAGTATGGCAGATTATCTTCACCGACGGTCAGCTCGGGATTGGGTACTGTTGCGAGCTCGTTTGTAGCGCCTCCCGCGAGGTCCGGATGCTGGCCGGAAGGCTCAAATTTAGACATGCAGTTGTCCTCACCTTATTGACGCGGATCTAGAATCCCCGCGACATATTCGCTGTGAGCGTCACCGTAACATCGCGCCGGTACTAGTTTCGGCGATTAGAGACTGCTTGGCGCGTTATTTCTGCGCCCAAGTCAGCAAGGTCGATTATAATTCTACGAATTGTAATTCGACCCATGACAGCTCGCCTGGGGAGAATGAGCGGCGGAGAAGAACATGACGGCGCAATTAGCCGCATCAAAGTTCATGTTCTCAATTGCACCTCGGCTACGCGACCCGCCAATGATACTTCTTGAATGCCGCCCTTGACGAGCGACTGGGAACCATTTCGACCGATGCTGGTGGCTTCACGATATGCTCTCGAGCGTACCTTTATCCTTTGCAGCATCGAAACTTTAACGAGCCAGCACCGTTTCAACGAGACTTACCCAGTAACCGATGCCATAAGCTAGGGCTCTGTCGTTAAAATCATATGCTGGGTGATGTAAACCAGCGGTCGATCCATTACCAAGAAAAATGAAAGCGCCTGGCCGCGCCTCAAGCATGTAGGCGAAGTCCTCCGATCCCATCCGCGGTTTCATTTTGTCATCCACGGAGGCCGAGCCCACGAGGTTACTTGCGGCCTTGATCGCCAGATTGGTCCCTTCGGTGTGGTTGAAGGTGACCGGGTCCTGTCGACGGTATCTGAGCTCGACATCCGCGCCAAATCCGCGCGCAATGCCTTGCGCGACTGCCAGAATACGTCGTTCGGCGAAGTCCCGCAGGCTGGGTACGAGGGTCCTGACGCTACCGGCCAGCTCAACCTGATCGGGAATGACATTGTAGGCCTGCGCGGCACTGAATTTGGTAACGGAGATCACGAGCGACTCGAGGGGACTCGTATTGCGCGAAACCAACGTCTGCAGACCCAAAATGATCTGTGCTGCAATGACAACCGGATCAATGGTCTCATGCGGCTTCGCCGCGTGGCCTCCTCTGCCCTTCACGACAAGGTCGAATTCGTCGAGCGCGGCCATGATAGCGCCATGGCAAATACCGAACTTGCCAATTTCCATGCCAGGCGAGTTATGCATGCCAAAAACTTGGGAGATGTCGAAACGATCCATAATTCCTTCCTGGACCATTTTTTGGCCACCCAGCGCTCCTTCTTCGGCAGGCTGGAAGATCAAGGCAACGGAGCCCTTGAAATTGCGTGTATTCGCAAGATATTTCGCGGCACCCAGCAGCATGGCGGTGTGACCGTCATGGCCGCATCCATGCATCTTGCCTGGCGCTTTCGACGACCAAGGCTTGTTCGACGCTTCGAGTATGGGCAGAGCATCCATGTCGGCCCGCAACCCGATCGTGGGACCCTCCCCACCTTCGCCCTGAATCAATGCGACGATCCCGGTTTCAGCTATCCCCGTTTCAATGTGATTAATGCCGAATGAAGCGAGCTTCTCTGCTACGCAACTTTGCTGTATTGTGCAGCCTATAATCGAGTTCGGGATTTTCGTGCAGGTAGCGCCGCCAGTCTGTTACCTCGCTCTGCAGACCCCGGAACGTTTCAACGCTGTGCATGTCAGCCTCCAATATACGAATCAGCACGGTGGAGCGTGTATGGTGTACGAGTGAGGTCAGGCATCATGACCTGCTCGCTTATCCTGAATGAGCTGCGTTTCTCGTTAAACGAAGTCATTGGCGTCGCAAGGTCACGCCGGTCTCAAGGATGTAGCGCGTCCGGCTCCAAACTGATGTTACCGCGTTCAAATGAATGAATGCTAGGTTTGTATCTAGATCATCGTTTTCTTGGTTCGAATCATATCAGGCGGCGTCGGCGAGTTTGTAGGACCAAGTATGGACGACGGGATGGCGATTGACGTCGTCGATTCCGGCCATGATGCGCTCTTTGAGTTCGTGCTTTGATGTAACCCTGATGTGACGCAGGACGGAGCGGGCGAACTTGGAGAAGAAGCCCTCGATGAGGTTGAGCCAGGAGCCGTGCTTGGGCGTGAACTTAAACTGGAAGCGGCCTGCCGGTCGTGTGTCGAGCCAGGCTCTGGTTTCCCTCGAGATGTGCGCGGAATGGTTGTCGAGGATCAACTTGATCGCGGTCCTGGCCGGATAGGCGGCATCGAGAAGCTTGAGGAATTCTACGAACTCTCGGCTGCGGTGGCGGTCTTTGACGAGCGCGTGGACCTTCCCGGTGAGCAGGTCAATGCCCGCCAACAGGCTGAGCGTGCCGTGACGTTTGTACTCATGATCGCGCGCGAAGGTCGCATGTACGCCCGGCACAGGCGGCAGATCCGGCGCTGTCGTCGCGACGGCCTGTATTCCCGGCTTCTCGTCGTAGGAGACGATCGCTACCGGTTTGTCCGACTTCTTCGATCGGGCGGCGGCTTTTTTCAGGACCTGGACCTCGCGATAGACATACAGAACCTCAGCCATCTTCTGCTCGAACTCGGCGTCGCGGTTTTCAAGATAGTAGCGCACCTTGTGCGGCTTGATTTCCTGCTGACCGAGAAGCTTGCACACCGTGCCCTGAACCAGACGGGCGAGACATTCATGTCCGGCCTCTGGTCCGTGCTCGCGGGCATGGCGGGCCAGCAGTCGCGTCGTCCACAACTCGTGCGGATAGCCATGCTCCTTGGCCTTATCGCACGCCAGAGACACCAGCCAGGCCTTGGCCGCCGGCGTGATCACCGGCTCCTTGCCCGGTCGCGGGCGCTCATCGAGCGCCGCCAGCGCGCCATCAGCCGCCGCCCGCTCGACGCAGCGCTGGACCGTCTGATGATGGGCGCCAAGTCTTTGTCCCACCGCAAAGAACGACGGGGTCTCGCGGTAGGCAAGCAGCATCGCAGCCCGCGATACCCGGCGCGCCGGTTCGGTCCGCGACCGCGAAAGAGCCGTCAACGTTTCAATCTCTTCGTCGGTCATCGCCAACTCGACCGCTTGCCGCCATCCTGCCATGATGAAACTCCTCGTTCAGTCAATCGCAAACGAGGAATCCACAAACAAACCTCCCGTTCCATGACTGCCAAGTTCATGGAATCGGTCGTCTAGTCCTCTCGCGAAGTATCTGCGGGCACTCAGATCGCTTGAAGAAAGTGGTTCGGCTGCCGACCACTGCATCCATGCTCGGTGTGGCAGGCTGATAGGGCATCGAGTCCCGTGCGGGTCCTGATAG
>NZ_JAHEAG010000006.1 GCF_018596315.1 Bradyrhizobium sp. SRL28
ACATGCACAATTGCGAGCTCCGCGAAGCAATCCATCTTTCCACTTGCGGCGTTATGGATTGCTTCGCGGAGCCTGTCATCGGGCGCGCATTTGCGCGACCCGGTAGCTCGCAATGACGGTGGAGCCGTCGGGTGAGGACGGCTCATCACGCCGCCGGCTGTGCGACGTTGTCTTCGCTGGAGAGCAGGTGAATCAGTGCGCTCTTGATCGCGGCCTGCCGGGTCGGCGCGGTGATCTGGGCGCCGAGCAAATCCGTCACGTAGAATACGTCGCGGGCGCGTTCGCCGAAGGTCGCGACATGGGCGGAGGCGATGTTGAGGTTGAGTTTCGAGATCGCGGTCGTCAGTTGATACAGCAGGCCGGGGCGGTCGAGGCCGGAAACCTCGATCACGGTGTAACGGTCCGACCACTGGTTGTTGATGGTGACCTCCGGCTCGACCACGAAAGCGCGCACCTTGCCGCGGTTGGCCGCCTTGCGGGCCACCACTTCGGGTAGCCGCAGCTTGCCTTCCAGCACCTGCTCGATCATCTCGCCGATGCGGGTGGCGCGCCGTCCCTCGTCCTCGTCGCGGTCGTATTCCCTTGATATCGCGATGGTATCGAGCGCGCGCCCGTCGGTGGTCGTGTAGATCTGCGCGTCGACGATGTTGGCGCCGGCAGACGCGCAGGCGCCTGCAATGATCGACAGCAGCCACGGATGGTCGGTCGCCAGGATCGTCAGTTCGGTGACGCCGCGCGCCTCGTCGAAGCCGACATTGATCGATAGCTGGTGCCCGGCCTGCTCGCTGGCGCGGATGAAACGCGCCTGGCGGATTTTTCGCTGCAGGTCGACCTTGAGCCAGTAGGCGGGATAGTGCCGCCCGATATAGGCGTTGAGCTCAGCTTCCGGCCACTCGTTGAACGCGGCGCGGAATTCGGACTGCGCCACCGCGATGCGCTGCGCGCGGTTCACTTCCGAGAAGCCGCCGGTCAGCACCGGCTCGGTTTCGTAATACAGCGTGCGCAGCAACTGCGCCTTCCAGCCGTTCCACACGCCGGGGCCGACACCCCTGATGTCGGCGGTGGTCAGGATGGTCAAAAGCTTCATCTGCTCGACGGATTGCACGACGGCCGCGAAATTCTCGATCGTCTTGCGGTCGGAGAGGTCGCGCGACTGCGCCACCGTGGACATTGTGAGGTGCTCTTCGATCAGCCATGCCACCAGCTCGGTATCGGCGGTGTTGAAGCCGAGCCGCGGGCACAGCCGCCGCGCCACCCTGGCGCCCGCGATCGAATGATCCTCGGGGCGGCCCTTGGCGACGTCGTGCAGCAGCGTGGTGATGTAGATCACCGCGCGATGCTCGGGCTGGATCTTGCGGAACAGGTCGCTCGCGACCGTGAACTCGTCATTGCCGCCGCGCTCGATCTCCTGCAGGTGGCCGATGCAGCGGATCAAATGCTCGTCCACCGTGTAGTGATGGTACATGTTGAACTGCATCATCGACACGATCTTGCCGAAGGCGCGGATGAAGTGACCGAGCACGCCGGTCTCGTTCATGCGCCGCAGCACGATCTCGGCGTTGTCGGATGTCAGGATCTCCATGAACAGCCGGTTGGCTTCCGGATTTTCGCGAAGCTGGGCGTTCACCAGTTTCAGCGAGCGCGTCACCGTGCGCATCGCGTCGGGGTGGAAGGCAAGGTTGTTCTTCTGCGCCAGCTGGAAGATCCGGATCAGGTTGACCGGGTCGTGCTTGAAGACGTCGGGTGCTGCGAGATTGATGCGGTTGTTGTCGATGATGAAGTCGTCGCTGTCGGGCACCCGCCGCCGCTTGGTGCCCGGCCGCAGCCGCGCCACCATGCGGCTCAAGACCGGCGCGGGCTTGGCCTGCTCGTCTTCCAGCTTGGCGCACAGGATCGCGGTGAGGTCGCCGACGTCCTTGGCGACCAGGAAGTAGTGCCTCATGAAGCGTTCGACATCCTGCATGCCGGGATGCGAGGTGTAGCCGAGCCTCACCGCGATCTCGCGCTGCATGTCGAACGACAATCGTTCCTCGGCGCGGCCGGAAACGAAATGCAGGTTGCAGCGCACCGACCACAGGAAGTCGGCGCAGCGGCGGAAGGTGCGGTACTCCTGCGCGTCGAACACGCCGCGCTCGACCAGCTCGTCGGTCTCGCGCACGCGGTAGACGTATTTGGCGATCCAGAACAGCGTGTGCAGGTCGCGCAAGCCGCCCTTGCCGTCCTTGACGTTGGGCTCGACCAGATAGCGCGATTGCCCGGCGCGGCGGTGGCGTTCTTCGCGCTCGGCGAGCTTGGCGGTGACGAATTCGGACGCCGTACCCTGCACGACGTCCTTGTCGAACCGCGCGACCAGTTCGTCATAGAGCGGCTGGTCGCCGGTCAAGAACCGCGTCTCCAGGATCGCGGTGCGGATCGTCATGTCGCCGCGCGCCTGGCGGATGCATTCGTCGACCGAGCGCGTGGCGTGGCCGACCTTCAATCCCATGTCCCACAGGCAATAGAGAATGGCTTCGGCGACCTGTTCGCCCCAGGCGGTCTGCTTGTAGGGCAGGATGAACAAGAGATCGATATCGGATTCCGGCGCCATCAGGCCGCGGCCGTAACCGCCGGTGGCGACCACAGCCATGCGCTCGGCGCCGGAGGGCACATGCGAGCGATAGAGGTGTCGCGTGGCGGCGGAGTAGAGGATGCGGATGATTTCGTCCTGCATGAAGCAGAGCCGCTCCGCGCAGCGGCGGCCGTGGCGGTCCTTCAAGAGTATCGCCTGCGCTGTGGCGCGCGCCGCGATCATCTCGGCCTTGAGCAATTGCGCCAGCGCCGAGCGAAACACGTCCTCGCGGCCGGCATGTTTTTCGGCCAAGGCATCGACCGCCGCGGTGATCCGCGCGGTGTCGAAACGTTCATCCTCCCCCGAGGGGGCCTCAGTCACGACGCTATCCATGATCTCCCCGATATCGGACGGCGCAGAGGCTGTCACGGGCGATTGTAAGGTGAGGGCAATTCTATGCTGAATTCCGAACCGCTTGGGCAATGCTGTGCTGACTCCGTAGCATTGACGGTATGTATTTTCTCGTTGCGTCGCAATCTAACTTATTGAAAAACAATGATGTTTTTCAGGACCTCAGGGAGGGCGACCATGCTCAGGATTTCACGGCGCGCAGTGGCTGCGGCCATCGCGCTTTCGACCTTGCTGCCCGGCGCGGCGTCTGCCGCCGATGCGCTCAAGGAGATTCGTATCGACTGGGCGACCTACAATCCCGTGTCGATGATCCTCAAGCAGAAGGGATTGCTGGAGAAGGAATTCGCCAAGGACGGTATCAGCGTCGTCTGGGTGCAGTCGGCCGGTTCCAACAAGGCGCTCGAATTCCTCAACGCCGGCTCGATCGATTTCGGCTCGACCGCGGGCTCGGCGGCGCTGATCGCCAGGATCAACGGCAACCCGATCAAGTCGATCTACGTCTATTCGCGTCCCGAATGGACCGCGCTGGTGACAGCTAAGGATTCCAAGATCGCCTCCGTCGCCGATCTCAAGGGCAAGCGCGTCGCGGTGACCCGCGGCACCGACCCGCACATCTTCCTGGTGCGTGCGCTGCTCGGTGCGGGGCTTACGGAAAAGGACATCACGCCGGTGCTGCTGCAGCACGCCGACGGCAAGACCGCGCTGATCCGCGGCGATGTCGATGCCTGGGCCGGTCTCGACCCGATGATGGCGCAGGCCGAAGTCGAGGAGGGCGCAAAGCTGTTCTTCCGCAAGGCGGACGCCAACACCTGGGGCATCCTCAATGTGCGCGAGCAGTTCCTGAAGGATCATCCCGACGCCGTTCGCCGCGTGCTCGCGGTTTACGAGGAAGCGCGCAAATATTCGCTGGCCAATTACGACGACCTGAAGAAGACGTTCATCGGCGTGACCAAGCTGCCGGAGGCGGTGGTCGACAAGCAGCTCAAGGAGCGCACCGAGCTGACCCACAGCCGCATCGGCGCTCCGCAGCGCGAATCCATCCTCGCCGCCGGCCTTGCGCTGCAGCAGGCCGGCGTCGTCGACGCCAAGGTCGACGTCAAGGCGACGCTGGATGCGCTGATCGACGACCAGGTCCCACTGCCGACGAATTAGGAAAGGGTGTATCGGCGTCGTCCCTGCGAAAGCAGGGACCCATACGCCGCGGCCGTTGTTGTGGTTCTCGATGGCTATCACCTTCCTTCATTACCAAAGCCGGTGGTTATGGGTCCCCGCGTTCGCGGGGACGACGAATGGATAGAGGCGCGGCTTAACCCCCACCTTGCAATCCGGCGTGAGAAGCGTTCTTGCTATGGCCATGACCGTTGAACTTCCCGCGCTGGAACGGACCGATGCGATAACGCCGCCTGCGTCGCCCGCGCGGCTGCGCCGCTATGCGCGGCCGGCGCTCGGGCTGTTGCTGCCGGTCGGGCTCGCATTGTTCTGGGAAGTCTGGGTCTGGCTCGGCTATTCCAACGGCCGGCTGGTGCCACCGCCAACCAAGATCTTCGCCACCGTGATGGAACTGGCAAAGAGCGGCGAGCTGTCGCGCCATATCACCGCCACGGTGACGCGCGTTGCCGCCGGCTTCGGGCTCGGCGTCGTCGCCGGAACCAT
This sequence comes from Bradyrhizobium sp. SRL28, assembly GCF_018596315.1. Classification (GTDB taxonomy): domain Bacteria; phylum Pseudomonadota; class Alphaproteobacteria; order Rhizobiales; family Xanthobacteraceae; genus Bradyrhizobium. The sequence continues at coordinate 4,613 of NZ_JAHEAG010000006.1, forward strand.
CCTCGGCGCCATCTCCGGCTATTGGGGCCTGGCGCGGCAGTTGCTCGATCCGACCGTGCAGGCGCTGCGCGCGATTCCGTCGATCGCCTGGGTGCCGCTGTTTATCCTGTGGCTCGGCATCTTCGAAACCTCGAAGGTCGCGCTGATCGCAGTTGGCGTGTTCTTCCCGGTCTATCTCGGCGTGATGGGCGCGATCCTCTCCGTTGACCGCAAGATCGTCGAGGTCGGCCGCATCTTCCGCCTCTCGGGTCCGGCGATGATCCGCCGCATCCTGCTGCCCGCGGTGCTGCCGGCCTACGTCGTTGCGCTGCGGGTCGGACTTGGCCTGGGCTGGATGTTCGTCGTCGCGGCCGAATTCATGGGCGCGTCCGAAGGGCTCGGCTATCTCCTGATCGACGGTCAGCAGCTCGGCAAGCCGGCGCAGATCGTGGCGGCGATCGTGATCTTTGCGATCCTCGGCAAGACCACCGACTGGCTGATCGAACTCGCCAGTGCGCCCTTGCTGCGCTGGCAGGATGCGTTCGGCCGCCAGAGCGGAGCCGCCTGATGCTCGCGCTGGATAGAGTGGGCAAAACCTATCCCAACGGCGTCCACGCGCTGGAGCGTTTTTCCGCCGAGATCAGGCCCGGCGAAATCGTCGCCATCATCGGCGGCTCCGGCTGCGGAAAATCGACGCTGCTCCGCGCCATCGCCGGCCTCGACCGCGCCAGCACGGGCACGGTGACGCTGGACGACGTCACGATTACGGCGCCGCATGCCAAGATCGGGATCATCTTCCAGGAGCCGCGATTGCTGCCCTGGCTCAGCGTCGCCGACAATATAGGCTTCGGCCTGACGGATCTGCCGGCCGCTGCGCGGCGCGAGAAGGTGGCACGCGCGCTGGCGCGGGTCGGCCTTGCCGACAAGGCAAAAGCCTGGCCGCGCGAACTTTCCGGCGGGCAGGCGCAGCGGGTGGCGATTGCGCGTGCACTGGTGCCGCAGCCGGAAGTGCTGCTGCTCGACGAGCCGTTCTCCGCGCTGGATGCTTTCACGCGGCGCGACCTGCAGGATCATCTGCTCGATCTCTGGAACGACACGCGGCCGACCCTCGTTCTGGTGACGCACGACGTCGACGAGGCGGTGGTGCTGGCGGATCGCGTGCTGGTGATGCGGCCGCGGCCGGGCCGGCTGTTCGAGGCGATCAGGATCAATCTGGCGCGGCCGCGCGACCGCACCTCGCCCTTGTTCGAGAATTTCAAGCGCCATGTGCTGACCTCGCTCGATCGCTCGCTCGACCGCAATGTGCCCGATGCCGACCCAAAAACGATGGCCGGCGAAGCGATGTGGTGGTGACAGCGGCGCAATTTCGCTCTAAATCCGGCGTGGCAAAAAGAACAACCGGGAGACGAAGATGGACGCCGCCGAACTTCGCGCGATGCAGGCCCCGATCAAGGAACGCTACAAGTCCGATCCCTCCGCCGCCGTCATCACCCTGAAAGCCAAAGGCTCGATCGACAATGAAGGCATCGCCTGCAAGGTCGAGACCGGCCGCGCGCTGGCGGTAGCTGGCCTCCACCCCGCCACCGGCGGCTCCGGCCTCGAGCTCTGCTCCGGCGATATGCTGCTGGAAGCCCTGGTCGCCTGCGCCGGCGTGACGCTGAAGTCGGTGGCCACCGCCGTCGATGTTCCCCTGAAGACCGGCAACGTCATTGCCGAAGGCGACCTCGATTTTCGCGGCACGCTCGGCGTCGACAAGGAAGCCCCGGTCGGTTTCGAAGAAATCCGCCTCCGCTTCGAGGTTGGAACCGACGCGCCGCAGGACAAGCTCGACCTGCTCTTGAAACTCACCGAACGCTATTGCGTGGTCTATCAGACCATCAAGAACGGCCCGAAAGTTTCGGTGTCGATGAAGCGGGTGTGAGACGTATCAACTCGGTGTCGTCCCTGCGAAAGCAGGGACCCATAACCACCGGCGTCAGTTGGTGCAGGAAATATCAGCCTACACCTCCCGTAATCGAGAAGCCGCGGCGTATGGGTCCCTGCGTTCGCAGGGACGACGGATAGAGCATGTCCCCCGAACTCGCCTTCATCCTGACGCTCGGCCTGCGCATGGCGATCACCGCGGCGTTTGTGGTGACGGCATCCGTCGTCACCGAACGATCGGGCCCGGTGATCGGGGCGCTGATCGCGACGCTGCCGATCTCGGCCGGGCCGTCCTACGTATTCCTCGCGCTCGATCATGACGCCGCCTTCATCGCCGAGGGCGCGCTGGCAAGCCTGCCGATCAACGCCGCGACGATCTTTCTCGGGCTGACCTATGTCGTGCTGGCGCAGCGCCGTGGCGCGCTGCTCAGCTGCCTCACGGCGGTGGCCGTGTGGCTCGTGCTCGCCACGATCATCCGCTCGGTGCAATGGTCGTTGGCCGGCGGGCTGATCGCCAATGTCATCGCCTACGCCATCTGCGTCCCGTTGCTCGCCCGCTATCGCCACGCCAAAATGCCGCCGATCCGGCGCCGCTGGTACGACATCCCGCTGCGGGCATCGCTGGTCGCAACGCTGGTGGCGACGGTGGTCACGACGTCGAGCTGGGTCGGCCCCAAGGTCAGCGGCATCATCGCGCTGTTCCCGATCGTGTTCACCTCCATGATGCTGATCCTGCATCCCCGCATCGGTGGCCCGCCGACGGCGGCCGTGCTCGCCAACAGCGCCTGGGGCTTGATCGGCCTCGGCATCGCAATCGCGGTGCTGCACGTCGCGGCATTGCTGTTCGGCTCGGCGATCGGGCTGAGCCTGGCGCTGGCGACCTGTATCGGCTGGAACCTGACCCTGTGGTGGCTCGGGCGCAGGAAGGCCGCACACGCCAAGCCGCAAGTTTGATGGTTACCGACTGCGATGAGACCCGCTAAGTTGGCAACTGGACAGAACCGGGGCGCGCGGTGGAGGGATTGTACAAGGTCGAATACGACATCAGCGGCGGCACAGGCCGCAGCGTGCTGTACGCGCATGCCGGAAGAATGCTCGGCGGCAATACGGCATTCGCGCACTTCGGCGCGTACGAAAATGTAGACGGCGAAATCATCGCAAGGCTGAGGACGCGGCGCCACAGCGCCTCGCCGCACCGGAGGAATCTGGTCAGTGCCGACGCCGTTACGATCAGCATACGCGGCAAACCGCAGGGCGACGTCTGGCACTTCGCGGGCTCCGTCGTCGAAGACGCCGGCTCGGTGTTCCGCGCGGTCATGACGCCGCTCGGCAATGACGACATCCCCCCGCCAGGGCCGGTCGGCGAAGGCGGCATCGTCAGCGGGCTTTACTCGATCGACATCCGGATGCTGGACGGCATCACCGGTGGGCAAACCGGCGTGATGCTGCTGAAAGACGGCCGCATCCTGGGCGGCGACGCGTTCTTCTATTATCTCGGCGCCTATAGCTCCTTGAACGGCCGCTGGAAGGGCGAGTTCGTTAATCAGGAGCACACCCCGGCAAAGGACGAGCATCCGCTGTTCGGCGGTCATGAGGTCGGCATCGGCTTCTCGGGCCGCTGTAGTGCCGAAGGTGCAGAGATCGAGGCGACTGCGCTGGTGGGCAAGCGCAGCATCCGCTTCGCGGCGACGCTGAAATTGATCGAGCCCTTTGCCGGCTAAGAGGAGCTAGCTTCGTAGCCCGGATGGAGCGAAGCGAAATCCGGGCTACGGCTCGTCACCCCTTCGGCAATTTCGCCTTCAGCGCATACAACGCCTCCAGCGCCTCGCGCGGGGACATCTCGTCGGGATGCAGCGCCTTCACGGCTTCCATCATTTGCTCCGCCTCGCTCGGCGGCGCGGCTTCCGCGGCGGCGCGGGAGGGGACGGCGAACAGCGGCAGGTCGTCGGCGAGCGCGCGGGCGGTCTGGCCGCGGTCTTGCGCTTCGAGTTTCGCCAGCACTGATTTGGCGCGCGTGATCACTGCCGGCGGAAGGCCTGCGAGTTTGGCGACCTGGATGCCGTAGGAGCGGTCCGCCGAACCGGGCAGCACCTCATGCAGGAACACGACGTCGCCCTGCCACTCCTTGACGCGCACGGTGGCGTTGAACATCCGCGGCAGTTTGGCGGAAAGCGCGGTCAGCTCGTGATAATGGGTGGCGAACAGCGCGCGGCAGCGGTTGGCTTCATGCAGATGCTCGATCGCGGCCCAGGCGATCGACAGGCCGTCGAAGGTGGCGGTGCCGCGGCCGATTTCGTCCAGGATGACCAGCGAGCGCTCGCTGGCCTGGTTGAGGATGACGGCGGTCTCGACCATCTCGACCATGAAGGTCGATCGTCCCCGCGCAAGATCATCCGCCGCGCCGACGCGGCTGAACAGCCGATCGACGACGCCAATCCGCGCGCGCGACGCCGGCACATAGGAGCCGATCTGCGCCATCAGCGCGATCAGCGCGTTCTGGCGGAGGAAGGTCGATTTGCCCGCCATGTTGGGGCCAGTGATCAGCCAGATCTGGCCGGATTTCTGCGCGGGCCCCGGCGAGAGATCGCAGGCATTGGCGATGAACGGATGTCCGTCGCGCTTCAGCGCCTGTTCGACGACGGGATGACGGCCGCCCTCGACGGCGAAGCCGAGCGAGCCATCGACCTCGGGCCGCACGTAATTGTCGTCGACGGCGAGCTTCGCCAGCGCGGTCGCGACATCGAGCAGCGCGAACGCATGTGCGGCGGCGCGCAGATCGTCGCTGGCCGCAAGCGCCATCGCGCAGAGCCGCTCGAAGATTTCCAGCTCAAGATTCAGCGCTCGGTCGCCGGCGTTGGCGATCTTGGCCTCGATCTCGCCGAGCTCGGACGTGGTGAAGCGAACCTGGCCTGCCAGCGTCTGGCGATGGATGAAGGTCGCGTTCAACGGCGGCGCCATCAGCTTGTCGCCGTGCTGCGCCGTCACCTCGACGAAGTAGCCCAGCACATTGTTGTGACGAATCTTGAGCGCCTTGATGCCGGTGTCCTCGGCATAGCGCGCCTGCATCGCGGCGACGACGAGGCGGGAGGCATCGCGCAGATTCCGGCTCTCGTCGAGCGCGGGCTCATAGCCTTCGCGGATGAAGCCGCCGTCGCGCTTGATCAGCGGCAGTTGCTCGGCGAGTGCGCGTTCGAATTCGTGGGCGAGGTCGCGCGAGGGACGACGCAGCGCCTCCATCACGGCAACGATTTCAGAGGGTGGCGCTTCGAGTTGCGCGAGCCGCGCCAGCGCCTGATCTGCCGCAAGGATGCCGTCGCGCAAGCCAGCAAGATCGCGCGGGCCACCGCGTCCGACCGATAGCCGCGCCAAAGCGCGCGACATGTCGGGTGCGGCGCGCAGCGTGGTCCTCACATCGTCACGCGCCGCACTGTCGACGACAAAGGCGGCAATCGCGTCCAGCCGCCGCGCGATTCCCGCGCTGTCGGTGAGCGGGGCGGCGAGGCGTTGCGCCAATAGCCGCGATCCCGCGGCGGTGACCGTGCAATCAATCGCGTCGAGCAACGATCCGCGCCGCTCGCCAGCCAGCGTGCGGGTCAATTCGAGATTGGCGCGGGTGGCGGGGTCAATCGCCATGGTGGTGCCCGCCGCCTCGCGCGACGGCGGCGACAGTGGCAGACGTTTTCCGACCTGCGTGCGGTCGATATAGGTCACGGCCGCGGCCGCCGCGGTCGCTTCCAGCCGCGACATCGCGGAGAGGCCATCCATGGTCGCGACCGCGAAATAGTCGCACAGCCGCCGCTCGGCGGTGGCGCCGTCGAAGACGTCGCGGGTGAGCGGCGTTACCGACGGCAGTTCGCGCAGCAGCGGGCCGAGGTCGGCATCGCCATAGAGCGCGTCGGTGACGATCACCTCATTCGGATTGATCCGCGCCAGCGTCGCCGCGAGTTCCGCGGTCGAGCATTCCGTCACCATGAACTCAGACGTCGAAATGTCGATCCAGGCGAGGCCAATGCGATCCCCGCCGGCAGAGGCGCGGGCGCGGGCGATCGCCAGCAGATAGTTATTGGTGCGGGCGTCCAGCAGCGTGTCTTCGGTCAGCGTGCCCGGCGTCACCAGCCGCACCACGCCGCGGGCCACCACGCTCTTGTTGCCGCGGGCGCGTGCCGCGGCGGGATTCTCGGTCTGCTCGCACACGGCAACGCGGTGGCCGGCATTGATCAGCCGATGCAGATAGTCCTCGGAGCGCTCCACCGGCACGCCGCACATCGGGATGTCCATGCCCTGGTGCTTGCCGCGCTTGGTCAGCACGATGCCCAGCGTTTTGGAGGCGATCTCGGCGTCCTCGAAGAACAGCTCGTAGAAATCGCCCATCCGGTAGAACAGCAAGAGCCCGGGATGGGCGGCCTTGATCTCGAGGTACTGTTCCATCATCGGCGTGACGCGTGAATTTGCGTCAGCGGCGGGCGCGGCCTCGGGAGGTGCAGGGGCAGGGATGGATTGCTGGATCGTCATTGCGGGCGGCAAGCTACAAAATTTCTCCGCCCGGTCCTATTCCCTTACCCCCATTGTCAGAGTTTTCCACGCCCCACGCCGAATAATTGGTCACGCCCGCATGACGGGCATCCCGCCGGAGCACGACAGGAGTGGCAAGCCTCAATTGACCTGCCGCGGGCACGCTCCTAAAACTCGCCAACAGTTCCAGCGGGTCAACGCCTAAAGCACGGCATTCAGGGAGAGATTCTATGCGTGATGTATTCATTTGCGATGCCGTCCGGACCCCGATCGGCCGTTTCGGCGGCTCGCTCGCCAAGGTGCGCGCCGACGATCTGGCCGCGACCCCGATCAAGGCCCTGATGGCGAAGCATCCCAATCTCGACTGGTCGCAGGTGGATGAGGTGTTTTTCGGCTGCGCCAACCAGGCCGGCGAGGACAACCGCAACGTCGCGCGGATGGCACTGTTGCTCGCGGGCATCCCGGAATCGGTTCCCGGCCAGACCCTCAATCGGCTTTGCGCGTCGGGTCTCGATGCGGTCGGCGCCGCGGGCCGGGCGATTCGATCAGGCGAAATCGATTTCGCGATTGCCGGCGGCGTCGAATCGATGACGCGCGCGCCGTTTGTGATGGGCAAGGCGCCGGAAGCGTTTTCGCGCTCGGCCGAGATTTACGACACCACCATCGGCTGGCGCTTCATCAATCCGCTCATGAAGGCGCAGTACGGCGTCGATGCGATGCCGGAAACCGGCGAGAACGTCGCCGAGGAATTCCAGGTCTCGCGCGCCGACCAGGATGCGATGGCGATTCGCTCCCAGCAGCGCGCGGGCGCTGCGATTGCGGCCGGTTATTTCGCCGAGGAAATCACGCCCGTGTCGGTGCCGGGCGGCAAGGCCGGGCCTGTGATCGTCGACAAGGATGAGCATCCGCGCCCCGAGACCACGCTGGAGGGCCTCACCAAGCTGAAGCCGATCGTGCGCAACCCCGGCACGGTGACGGCGGGCAATGCGTCCGGCGTCAATGACGGCGCGGCCGCGATGATCCTCGCGTCGGAAGCCGCCGTGAAGAAGCATGGGCTGACGCCGCGGGCGCGCATCCTAGGGTTAGCCTCGGCCGCGGTGCCGCCGCGCATCATGGGCATCGGCCCGGTGCCGGCGACCAAGAAGCTGATGGAGCGGCTCGGCATCAAGATCTCTGACTTCGACTTGATCGAGCTCAATGAAGCCTTCGCCTCGCAGGGCATAGCCTGTTTGCGGCAACTGGGCGTCAAGGACGACGCCGACTTCGTCAACCCGCATGGCGGCGCGATCGCGCTCGGCCATCCGCTGGGCATGAGCGGCGCGCGGCTGGCGTTGACGGCGGTACACGGCATGGAGAAGCGGGGCGGGAAGCTTGCCTTGGCAACCATGTGCGTCGGCGTCGGCCAAGGCGTTGCGGTCGCGATCGAAAAGATCAACTGAAACAACTATTTGGGAGGGCAAAAAACAGCGCTTCCCCAAATTAGTTATGTCATATAATGATCGGGCGGCGCGGCTTCGCGACAAAATTGCAAAAACAATTTTGCGCTAGGGCGCAAGGCGAGGGAGGAATTCGTCATGACATTGGTCTATCCAGTGCAAAGTCTCGCGGCGCATCCGCCGCGGCTGTCCCCCGCCTACAAGAGCACGGTCAAGCGCTCGCCCTCGAAGCCGCTGATTCCGATGCGGCACACGCTGTCGGAATTGACCGGGCCGGTCTACGGCCACGAGACGGTGCGCGAGAACGACCACGACCTCACCGTTCAAGGCAAGGGCGAGCCGCTTGGCGAGCGCATCATCGTGCACGGCCATGTGCTCGATGAAGACGGCCGCGGCGTGCCGAACACGCTGGTCGAACTGTGGCAGGCCAATGCCTGCGGCCGCTACGTGCATGTCGTCGATCAGCATCCCGCGCCGCTTGATCCGAATTTCACCGGCGCCGGCCGCGCGCAGTCGGACGCGCAGGGTTACTATCGCTTCGTCACCATCAAGCCCGGCGCCTATCCCTGGGGCAACCACCACAACGCCTGGCGGCCGGCCCACATCCACTTCTCGGTGTTCGGCCATTCGTTCGTCTCGCGCCTCGTCACGCAGATGTATTTTCCCGGCGATCCCTTGTTCCCGTTCGATCCGATCTTCAATTCGGTGACCGACGAGAAGGCGCGCGACCGGATGATTTCCTCGTTCGATCTGGAGAACACTAAGCCGGATTGGGCGCTGTGCTACCGTTTCAACATTGTGCTGCGCGGGCGCAACGCCACGCCGATGGAGAACAAATAAGTGGAACAGGCCAAACCGGACGGTGTTACTCCGTCGCAGACCGTCGGCCCCTATTTCGCCTATGGGCTGACGCCGAACGGCAAATACGACTGGAACGACACGTTCAGCAATAATCTCGTGACAGCGGATACCTCGGGCGAACGCATTCGCATCGAGGGACAAGTGTTCGATGGCGACGGCGAGGTCGTGCCGGATTGCATGCTGGAGATCTGGCAGGCGGATGCCCAAGGGCGCTTCTCCGACCCGCAGGACAAACGGGCGCTGCCGAATACGTCATTCAAGGGCTTCGGCCGGATCGGTACCGATGCGAACGGCGGATTCGTCTTCAACACCATCAAGCCCGGGCAGGTCGCCGATCCCGACGGCAAGCCGCAGGCGCCGCATATCGTGCTCGCCGTGTTCGCGCGCGGCATGCTCTTGCACAATTATTCGCGGATCTATTTTGATGGCGAGGCGGCCAACGCCGCCGATCCAGTGCTGGCGCTGGTGCCGGCCGACCGCCGCGCCACGCTGATCGCGACGCGGCAGCCGGGCAACGGCAACGCGGTCTATCGCTTCGACATCCACTTGCAGGGCGACAAAGAAACCGTGTTCTTCGACGTGTAGACGCGGCCGCCGGGGGTGCGGAATGATCATCGGGCGTCAGCAGGATGTCACGGTTACGGCCACTTCCGTGATGGAGCGGACGTCCGATCCGCGGTTGCGCGAGATCATGGTGTCGCTGGTCAAGCACCTGCACGGCTTCGTCCGCGACACCAGGCTGACTGAAGCGGAATTCCGCGAGGCCACTGCGATTCTCGCCGAAATGGGCCGTCAATCGACCGATACGCACAACGAAGTCGTGCTGATGGCGGGCTCGCTCGGCGTTTCCTCGCTGGTCTGCCTTCTGAACAATGGCGACCAGGGCAACACCGAGACGGCGCAATCATTGCTCGGGCCGTTCTGGCGATTGAATTCTCCCCGCGTCGAAAACGGCGGCTCGATCGTCCGGTCCGAAACGCCGGGCGCGGCCCTCTTTGTCAACGCACGTGTCGTGGACCATGCCGGCAATCCGGTTGCCGGGGCGGAGGTGGATGTATGGCACACCTCACCGGTCGGCCTTTACGAGAACCAGGACCCCGAACAGGCGGAGATGAACCTGCGCGGCAAGTTCACGACCGATGCCGATGGTCGCTTCGCCTTTCGCTCGGTGATGATGGTCGGCTATCCGATCCCGACCGATGGCGTGGTCGGGCGGCTGTTGCAGGTGCAGGGCCGGCATCCTTACCGGCCGGCACATCTGCATGCGCTGATCTTCAAGCCGGGATTCAAGGTCCTGATCTCGCAGGTCTACGATCCCGCCGATCCGCACATTGACAGCGACGTGCAGTTTGGCGTGACCAAGGCGTTGATCGGCGATTTCGTGCGTCATGACGAGCCGCATCCGACCGCCACGGATGTCCGCGCGCCCTGGTATTCGCTCGACCATGTCTACAGGATGGAGGCGGGCGAGGCCGTATTGCCGCGCCCGCCGATCAAGTAGGATTATCCAGATTCCCGGCGATGTCTGTCGCCGCCCCGCAAACGCCATTGGCGCCTGACGAGGTCATCATGCCGTCGTTCTCCCTCGCCGCGCTGACCGTCCTCGAACTCGCGCCCCCTGCGTTGATCGACGTCGCCGCCGCCTGCGGCTATCAGCAGGTCGGGCTCCGGCTGCTGCCTGCCATGCAAGGCGGCGTTGCCTATCCGCTGATGGAAGACGAGGCCGGCCTGAAGGAGACCCTCGCCAGGCTGGATGCGACCGGCATCACCGTGGCTGACCTCGAAGTGGTCGCGCTCCGGCCGGAAACCGAGATCGCCGCATTCTCTGCGTTTTTCGAGACGGGTGCGCGGCTCGGCGCCAAGCACATCCTGGTCGCCGCCTACGATCCCGACCTCGGCCGGCTCAGGGATCGCTATGCGGCCTTCTGCGAGGCCGCGGCCCCCTACGGATTGTCCGCCGACCTCGAATTCATGCCATGGACGTCCGCTCCTGACCTTGCGACCGCGAGCAGCATTGTCGCGCAGGTAGATCAGCCAAATGCCGGCGTGCTGGTGGATGCGCTGCATTTCGACCGGTCGAGGAGTTCGATCGACGAACTCGCGCGCGTCCCCGCGCACCGGCTGCATTATTGGCAGATGTGCGACGCCCCCGCCGAGCGGCCCACCACGACGGAGGCCATGATCCATGCCGCCCGCCACGCGCGGATGTTTCCGGGCGAGGGCGGCATCGATCTCGTCTCGCTGACGCGCGCCATGCCGGCGGATATCACGGTCAGTATCGAAGTCCCGACCGCCGAGCTTGCGAAGACGATGGATGCGAAGGCGCGGGCGCAGCGCGCGCTCATCGCCGCCAGGAATGTGATTGCCGGATCGCGCGATGGTGCCTGATCGTCAATTTCGAGGCAGCCAGAGATTTTCCTCCGGACTGGCCGGTGCGCCGATTGAAGATGATAGTATCTCGCAAGTTCATGCCCGGAGTTGCCGTACATGATGACGCTTCGCCAGGTCGAGGTGATCCGCGCCGTGATGGTGACCGGCACGATCGGCGGGGCTGCGAGGCTTCTGAATGTGTCGGCTCCCGGCATCAGTCGGCTGGTGAAATACACCGAGAAGTCCCTGGGCGTCCGCTTCTTCCAGCGCCAGAACGGGCGCTATTTCCCGACGGCGGAAGCCCGCAACATCTTCGAGCAGATCAACGGCGTCTACGAGAAGATGGATGATCTCACCGAGATCATCTCCAAGATCGGTCGCGGCGATCTGTCCGAGCTGCGTATCGGCTCAGTACCCAGCATCTCGCAGGTCATGGTGCCGCGCGCTATCGAGCGGGTGCGGCGCCGCTATCCCGAACTGCGGATTGACATCAACATCCTCAAGATCGAGGAGGCCGTCGATTATCTGCTGCTGGGCCGTGGCGATTGCGTCGCCATGAGTTACCGGCTCGAGCATCCCGGCCTCGATTTCCTGCCGCTGGCGTCGGGCGAGTTGTTCTGCATCGTGCCGGCAGGGCATGAGCTTGCCGGATGCAAGCAGGTCTCGGCCGCGGAGATCATCCGCTATCCGCTGATCGGCATCGATCCCAATGATCCCTATGGACGGATCATGGCGGAGATATTTGCGCGCAACAAACTCGACTACGACATCACCATCCGCGCGCGCTTCGGCACAACCGTGTGCGCGCTGGTCAAGGCCGGCCTCGGCATTGCCGTGATCGACCAGTTCACCGTCGCCCATGGCGGTTATCCCGGCGTCGAATTGCTCAGGATAGTCGAGCCGACCAGGTTCGACACTTACATTGCGGTGAAACGCGGTGCGCCGCTGTCGCTTCACATCGAGCATTTCATCGAATGTCTGCGCTCGGAAATGCGCGCCGTTGGACCGGGCAAGGCGGCGCCGCGAAAGCCCGATTCCAAGCCCCGCAAGGAAATAACGGCGCGCAAGAAATAACATGATGTTATCTATCCGGCATAAATGGGTAATTGTGTTAGGTCGGCAAAACGCTATCGTCTGGGCGGATCGGGGCGTATCTCGAACCGACCGCCGCCAACGCGCATTGGGACCGATGACGAGATCATGAGCCCTGCCGCCCGACCGCTTGCTCCAGCCGACCGCCGCTTTCTCACCGGCCTGATCGGCGCGCCGATTGCCCATTCGGCGTCGCCGGCGATGCATGAGCGGGCCGCCGAAGCGCTCGGCGCGCATTGCCATTACCAACTGATCGAAGTGGCCGGCGCCGACCGCGAGGAATTGCGGCTGCTGCTCGACGGCGTGCGCCGTCTGGGCTTTGCAGGGGTCAACGTCACCTTTCCCTACAAGGAGGCGGTGGTCGCCCTGCTCGATGAATTGTCGCCGGGCGCGCAGGCGATCGGCGCGGTCAACACCGTCGTGGTCCGCGATGGCCGGCTGATCGGACATAACACCGACACCACAGGATTTGCCCGGGCGATCACCGAGCTTGTCCGTGACCCCGCGCAGAGCACCGTTGCCGTGATCGGCGCAGGCGGCGTCGGCAAGGCGATTACGTTTGCGCTGGCCGGGATCGGCGTCGCCGAGATCAGGATCTTCGACACCGACCGCGCCAAGGCTGCGCAACTCGCCAGCCAGATCGGGAAACGCGGCAAAACGAGTGTTGTCGGCAGCGTCGAGGACGCCATGAGCGGCGCCACCGGGATCGTCAACAGCTCGCCGGTCGGCATGTTGCCGAACCGCGGCACGCCGGTGCCGGATGCTCTGTTGCACAAGGATATATGGGTGGCCGACGCAGTCTACACGCCGCTCTGGACGCCGCTGTTGAACGCCGCAAAGGCTGAGGGTGCCGAGGTCATGACCGGGCGCGAGCTCGCGATTTATCAGGCCGCGGACGCATTCGAATTATTCACGGGACTGAAGCCATCGGCCGTCGAGATGGGAAATGCATTCGACGCCGTGATGGCCAGACGCTACGCTAAAGTGAACGCAGCCTAAAACGCGGCCGGTCACAAGGTCGCTTGTCGTAACGAGAAGAGGGGATGGAAATGAGATCTGGAATTTTCGCAGGACTCCTGCTTGCCACCGTGTCGGCCGCAGCCGCATTCGCGCAAGGCGGCCCGATCAAGCTCGCCAATGTCGCCGAGCTGTCCGGCGGCGGCGCCACCGTCGGCACCAACTGGAAGAATGGCATCGATCTTGCGATCGAGGAGATCAACGCCAAGGGCGGTGTTCTTGGCCGTAAGCTCGAAGTGACGCATGCGGATTCGCAGTCGAATCCCGGCGTCGCGCGTGCGCAGGTACAAAAGGCGCTCGACAATGAACCCTACGTCCTGCTCGGCCCCGGCTACTCCGGCTCCGTCAAGGTCACTTCGCCGCTCGCCGCCGAAGCCGGCATCGCGCAGATCATGGGCGGCGAGGCCGCTGAACTGACGCAGGGCGGCAACAAGTTCCTGTTCCGCACTTCGTTCGGCCAGCAATCCTCGATGCCGAAGGTCGCCAAATACATCAACGACGAGCTGAAGGCGAAGTCGGTCGCGATCGTCTGGGTCAACAATGATTTCGGCAAGGGCGGCCGCGACGTCATCACCAAGGAATTCGCCAAGTACAACATCAAGGTCGCGGCTGACATCTCGACCGAAGCGGGCCAGGCTGATTTCGCCGCCGACGTCAGCAAGATCAAGGCCGCGGCGCCCGATGCGGTGTTCGTCTATGTCAACGAGGAAGAGAGCGCGCGGATGCTCAAGGAGCTGAAGCGCCAGGCAATCACCGTGCCGCTGATGGGCGAGACCACGCTGGTCGGCCAGAAGGTCGTCGAACTCGCCGGCGACGCGGCGAACGGCGCGCGCGGGCATGTCGGCCTGACCACCGATGCACCGGTCGATCTCGTCAAGGCGTTCCGCGAAAAGTTCCTCAAGAAGTACAATTACGTCCCCGACCATAACGGGCTGAAGGGTTATCTCGCGATCTACATGATCAAGGCCACCACCGAGAAGATGGGCAAGGTCGACGCCAAGGCGTTCGCCGACACTCTGCACGGCCTCACCATCAAGGCCGCCAGCGAGCCCGGCATCCTGATGGATGTGACCTTCGATGAGAAGGGTGACATCGACCGCCAGGGATTCCTGGTCGAGATCGTCGACGGCAAGCAGGTCGTCAAGCAGGTATTGCCGAAACTGAACTGAGTCGCGACGGGGCGTGCGCTTGAGCGCACGCCCCCGAGATCAGCATGGTGAAAATGATTGACGCCGTCCGCATGTGACGGGTGAGGGGAGGAGCATGTCCAATCTGCTCGATCTGCTGGTGGCAGGCCTTGCGACCGGGGCGATCTACGCCCTCGTTGCAGTCGGCTTCACGCTGCTGTGGCAGACATCGCAAACCATCAATTTCGCGCAGGGCGAATTCGTGATGCTGCCGGCATTCCTGATGCTGGCGGTGATGCATGTGGGCGCGCCATTCTGGCTCGCCATCCTCATCGGCATCCTGCTGTCGCTGCTGCTGCTGGGGCTCGGCTTCAAGCTGCTGCTGGTCGATCCGATGTTGCGGCACGGCGTGCTGCCGCTGGCGATTGCGACCATGGCGCTGGCGATCGGCATGAAGGAGGCGGTGAAGCAGTTCTTCAGCGCCGAAGCGTCGCCGTTCCCCTCCATCGTACCTGCCGGTGACGTTTCGATACTCGGCCGGGTGGTCTCGTTGCAGAGCCTTGGTGTGCTCGCACTCGCGATCGCGGTGGTGATCGGATTGACCATGCTCCTGAACCGCACGTCGATTGGCCACCAGATGCAGGCGACCGCGCAGAACCCGACAGTCGCCCGCATCATCGGCGTGCCGGTCGAACGCATGATCCTGATGACGTTCCTGATCAACGCGTTTCTGGTGGCGCTGGCCTCGTTGCTGATTACGCCGATCTATCTGGCGAAATTCTCCTCCGGTGAAGTGCTGGGGCAGGCCGCCTTCATCGCGGCGATCGTCGGCGGCTTCAACCAGGTGCGCGGCGCGATCGCCGGTGGCCTGTTGATCGGTGTGGTCGACAATCTGGCGGCCGCCTATGTGTCGACGCAGTACCGCGCCGCGGTGCCGCTGATCCTCCTGATCGTCATCATCCTGTTCCGGCCGCAGGGCCTGCTTGGTCGGCCCGAGGAGCGCACGGTATGACCGCCACCGGGAAATATCTGCGTATCGGGCTCGGCGTCGCCGTCATCGCGGCCCTGATCATCGTGCCGATGAACTTCAACCGCTACGGCCTCTACATCCTGAGCCAGTGGGCTGTCATGACGATCGCCGCGATGGGGCTCAATCTGACGCTCGGCTATGCAGGCCAGGTTTCGCTGGCGCAGGGCGCGTTCGTCGGCATCGGGGCCTATGCAGCGGCGATCATGACCACGCAGGGCGGCATGCCGCTGATTGCGGCGCTCGGCGTCGCCATTGTGCTGTGCTTTGCGATTGGCTGGATTCTGGGTTATCCGGCGCTGCGCGTGCAGCATCACTATCTTGCCTTCGTGACGCTGGCGTTCTCGACACTCGCGTTCCTGGTGTTCCGCAACGAGGACTGGCTCACCAAGGGTATCTACGGCATATCAAACATTCCGCGGCCCAATGTCATGGGCTTCGCCACCAACCGGCCGCTGCCGTTCTATTACTTCTGTCTCGGCTCGCTCGGCATCGTCTCGCTGGCGATGTGGTGGCTGATCCGCTCGCCCTGGGGCCGCGCCTTCGTGGCGCTGCGCGAAAATCCGGTGCGGGCGCTATCGCTCGGCATCGACACGCGGCGCTATACGCTGATGGCGTTTGCGATCGGGTCGGCGCTTGGCGGCGTCGCCGGCACGCTCTATGCGCCGCTGACGCAATATATCGATCCGGTTCCCTTCAACCTCTCGCTCTCGCTCGATCTGTTGATGATGGTGATCGTCGGCGGTTCCGGATTCTTCTTCGGGCCGTTCCTCGGCGCGATGATTGCGGTGCTGCTGCCGGAGTGGCTGCGCTTCACGCAGGGCTATTACCTGATGCTCTACGCGGTGGCTGTGATGCTGCTCCTGATCTATTCGCCGACCGGCATCCTCGGCATCCTCGACCGCTATCTGACCGAGCGCCGCACCAAGGCGGCATCCGCGCTGCGCGCGGTGGCGAAATCCAGACTGGAGACGGCGCCATGACCGCAGTTCTCGAAGTCAGCGACGTCAAAAAGAGTTTTGGGGGCATCAAGGCCGTCGACGGCGTCAGCTTCGACGTGCAGGAGGGCGAGATCCTCGGCCTGATCGGCCCGAACGGCTGCGGCAAGTCCACCCTCTTCAACTGCATCCTTGGCCAGCTCACGCCGACCGGTGGCGAGGTCAAGGTCGACGGCAAGGTCGTCACTGGATTGCGGCCGTCCGAACTGAATCGTCTGGGCGTCAGTCGTACCTTCCAGCTTCTGCAGGTGTTTCCAAAACTCTCGGTGCGGGAGAATTTGATCCTCGCCGGGCAGGAGCATCAGGGCAACATGATGTCGCGGCTGCTCGGCCCCTCCGACGCCGGACTATCGGCGGCGGCCGACCAGATGATCGGCTTCTTCAAGCTCGATCATCTCGCGACCGAAGCGGCCGGCGGCCTGTCCTACGGCCAGCAGAAACTGCTCGACGCCGCCATGGCGTTCATGGGCGGACCGCGGCTGGTGCTGCTCGATGAACCCGCCGGCGGCGTCAACCTCACCATGCTCGGCGATCTCAAGGAACGGCTGGCGGCGATCAACCGCGAAAAGCGCGCCACCTTCGTGGTGATCGAGCACAACATGGAATTCGTGATGTCGCTGTGCACCCGCGTCATGGTGATGGCGGAAGGCAAGCTGCTGGCGATGGGCACACCAAGCGAAGTCCGCGCCAATCCCGCCGTCATCGAAGCTTATCTCGGTCATTAAAGGACCAGCCCATGAGCGACACCATCCTGGATGTTCAAGGCCTCGTCGGCGGCTATGGCAAGATGACGATCCTCAACGGCACCAGCTTTTCGGTGCCGGCGGGCTCCATCACCACCGTCATCGGCCCGAACGGCGCTGGAAAATCCACCGTGTTCAAGGCGATCTTCGGCCTCTTGAAGCTGCGCGAAGGCAAAATCCTGTTTAGAGGGCGCGATGTCACCGGCCTGAGCCAGCGCGAATTGCTGACATCAGGCATCTGCTACGTGCCACAGGGACGTAATATTTTTCCGGAGCTGTCGGTCCGCGACAACATCCAGCTCGGTGCCGTCGTCGCCGGGCGCGACATCACCGATTTGCCTGCCCGGATCGAGGCGGCGCTCGATAAATTCCCGGTGCTGCGCAAGAAGGCGACCCAGCAGGCTTCCACGCTGTCGGGCGGCGAGCAGAAGCAGCTCGAAGTCGCGCGCGGCCTGCTGCTCAATCCGCAATTGGTGTTGATCGACGAACCTTCAATCGGGCTGTCGCCGCTGATGGTGCAGCAGACCTTCAACATTCTGAAGGATTTGCGCGACCGCGGCGTATCGATCCTGATGATAGAGCAGAACGCCCGCTCCGCGCTCGAGATTTCCGATTACGGCATCGTGCTCGAGCTGGGCCAGACCCGGCTTGTCGACACCGCGCAACGCGTGCTGAACGACCCCCGCATCGGGCAATTGTTCCTGGGCGGCGCCATGACGGAAACGGCCGCATGAACAGCACGTTGCGGATCGGCGTGGCGGGTGCGGGGCTGATCGGCCGCAAACATATCGAGCTGGTCGCGGCGTCGCCTGATTGCGTCTTGGCCGGGATCGCCGATCCCTCGCCCGAGGCAAAGGCGTTTGCCGAATCGCGCCGGATTCCCTGGTACGCCGATCATCGCGCCTTGCTGGAGCGGGAGACGCCTGACGGGATGATCGTCGCGTCACCCAACGCGCTGCATCTACCGATGGCGCTCGATTGCGTCGCGCGCGGGGTCCCCGCGCTGGTTGAGAAGCCGGTGACCGACACCGTCGCATCCGCGCAGCGCCTTTGCGAAGCAGTGCGACGCAGCGGCGTGCCGGTTCTGGTCGGCCACCATCGCCGCCACAATCCCCGTATCAAGGCGATACGCGAGAAGGTCGCCGGCGGCGAGATCGGCCAGCTCACGGCCGTCGTCGGCTTGTGGCTGCTGAAGAAGCCGGACGACTATTTCGATGTCGCATGGCGGCGCGAGGCAGGCGGCGGGCCGTTGCTGATCAATCTGGTGCATGACATCGACAATCTGCGCTTCATCTGCGGCGAGATATCTGAGGTTCAGGCCATGACCTCGAGCAAGGCGCGCGGCTTCGCTGTCGAGGACACCGCCGGCCTGCTGTTGAAATTCGCAGGCGGCGCGATTGGCACGGTAACGCTGTCGGATACGACGCCAGCGCCGTGGAGCTGGGAACTGTCATCGGGCGAGAACGCCGCCTATCCGAAGCAGGACCAGCCTTGCTATCTGTTCGCCGGCACTAAGGGGTCGCTGTCGGTGCCCACCATGGAGCTGTGGTCGTATCCGGGCGAAGGCGGCTGGTATGCGCCGCTCTCCCGTGCCACGGTCGATGTGCCCTCGGCAGATCCGCTTGTGGAGCAGCTCCGGCATTTCCGTGCGGTGATCGCGAGAAGCGAGGTCCCGCTGATTTCCGCCGCGGACGCCATGGGGACGCTTGCCGTGGTCGAAGCGGTGCGCGAAGCGGCGCTTACCGGCGCGCGCGTTTCCCCGGGCTGGATCATGGAGAAGGCCGCATGAACAAGCGCTCGATCGCCACGGTTTCGCTCAGCGGCGCCCTCGACGAAAAGCTCCGCGCCATCGCCGCCGCCGGCTTCGACGCCGTCGAGATCTTCGAGAACGATCTGCTGTCGTTCAGCGGCAGCCCGCGCGACGTCGGCCAGATGTGCCGGGATCTCGGGCTTTCGATCTGCGCTTTCCAGCCGTTCCGTGACTTCGAGGGCATGCCGGAGCCGCAGCGCACCCGCAACTTTGCGCGCGCCGAGCGCAAGTTCGACCTGATGCAGGAGCTGCAGACCGATCTGATGCTGATCTGCAGCAATATTTCGCCGGCCTCGCTCGGCGGTATCGACCGCGCGGCTGCCGATTTCCGTGAACTGGGCGAACGTGCCGCCGCGCGGGGCTTGCGCGTCGGCTATGAGGCGCTCGCCTGGGGACGCCACGTCAACGATTATCGCGACGCCTGGGAGATCGTGCGTCGCGCCGACCACAAATCGATCGGCATCATTCTAGACAGTTTTCACGCGCTGGCGCCGTCGTTTCCGACGATGCCGATTCAATCGATCCCGGCCGACAAGATCTTTCTGGTGCAACTGGCCGACGCGCCGAAACTCGGCCTCGACGTGCTGTCCTGGAGCCGGCACTTCCGCTGCTTCCCGGGCCAGGGCGACCTCCCGGTCGCGCCGTTCGTGGAAGCTGTGCTCGCCACCGGCTATGCGGGCCCGCTGTCGCTGGAAATATTCAACGACCAGTTTCGCGCCGGCTCCGCGGTCCGAACCGCGACCGATGGGCTGCGCTCGCTCATCCTGCTCGAGGATGACGTCCGCGGCGCGGCGGCGGGCGCGCCTGCGAGGCCGCTGCAGCCGAAGGCGAAGAGCCGCGGCGTCGGCTTCATCGAATTCGCCGTCAGCGAAGAGAAAGCCCGCGACCTCGCCGCGCTGTTCGGCCAGCTCGGTTTTCGCAAAACCGGCGCGCATCGCAGCAAGGACGTCGAACGCTGGTCGCAGGGCCAAATCGATCTCGTGATCAATTGCGAGCCTGATGGCTTCGCGCATTCGCACTTTGTCGCGCACGGTCCCGGTGTCTGCGCCATCGCCGTTGATGTGGATGACGCCGCCAGGACCATGGCGCGCGCGGAGGCGCTGCAGGCGCGGACCTTCTACCAGCCCGTCGGGCCGGGCGAACTCGAAATTCCGGCGATCCGCGGCGTTGGCGGCAGCCTGCTGTATTTCCTGGAAGAGGCCGGAAAGAACTGGGACCTCGATTTCGAGGCGCTGCGCAGCAATGCGGCCGGCGATCGGCTCGATGCGGTCGACCATATCTCGCAGTCGATGCCCTATGACGAGATGCTGTCGTGGCTGTTGTTCTACACCGGCATTCTCGATCTGGAACGCCTGCCGCAGATGGAGATCGCGGACCCGGTTGGCCTCGTGCAGAGCCAGGCGCTGATCAACGGCAGCGAAAACCTGCGCGTGGTGCTCAACGGCTCGTCGGCGACGCGCACGCTGTCGGCCCGCTTCATCCACGAATTCTTCGGCTCCGGCGTCCAGCATGTCGCGTTCTCCTGCCGCGATATCTTCGCGGCGGTCGCCGACATGCGCGCGCGCGGCGCGGACTTCCTCAGGATTCCCGACAATTACTACGACGACATCGAAGCCAAATATGGTCTCGACGCCGACATGATGGCCGCGCTTCGCCACAACCAGATTCTCTACGACCGCGAAGGCGAGGGCGAATTCTTCCAGGTCTACACGCACGCGTTCGACGAGCGGTTCTTCTTCGAGATCGTCGAGCGCCGTGACTATCACGGCTTCGGCGCCGCCAACGCCGCGATCAGGCTGGCGGCCCAGACCAGGGAATCGCGGCCACTGACGATGCCTAAGGCGTGACTATTCGGAACGGAAACAAGAAGACTGAAAAGGGGAGCGAGACGATGCCGATCATGAAGAGGAAGAGTATTGGTGCGGCATTGCTGCTCGCCGCCTGCGGGTATCTGACGCCGGCGCTGGCCGATACGCTGCCTTGCGATGACGGCATCAAGACAGCCTTTCGCCCGGACGCCGACACGTCGGTCGTCGCGGTTCGGCTGGTGAAGAAGGGCGAGGAACTAAAGGCGCCTGATGCGCAACAGCCCATCACGGCGGCGGCTGATCTGTGCCTCGTGAAGCTGCTGGTCGGCCCCGGCGCCACGGCGGAAAAGGACAAGAATGCGCGGTCGTATTCCGAAGGTATCGGCATCGAGGTCTGGCTGCCGACGCATGCCAACTGGAACGAGCGTATACGCAACTATGGCGGTGGTGGATGGGTCGGCGGCGGTCATCGCTATGCCGACAAGATCGGCAGCAAGGTGCCGACCATCGTCAACGCCAATATCGGCTACGCGTCGGGCACGACGGATGCGGGCCAGCCCTGGTATCAGGATGGCTCGTTCGCGTTTCTGTCCGATGGCAAGGTCAACGTGGAATCGCTTCGCGATTTCTCCGTGCGAGCCATGGTGGAACAGGCCGTCAAAACCAAAGCGCTGGTCAACCTCTATTACGGCAAGGCGCCGAAATACGCCTACTACGACGGCCATTCGCAGGGCGGCCGGCAGGGCATGAAGCTCGTGCAGGAGCATCCCGAACTGTACGACGGCTACATGATCGCCCAGCCGGCGCTGAGCATCGCGAAATTCGGAACGGCGGGCCTCTATCCCCAGATCGTGATGAAAACCGAACTCGGCTTCACGTCGGTGGACAAGCCGAAGGCCGCAGCCTTCGCCGCCAAAATCGCCGCCGCCAACAAGCGCGCGGTTGCCGCTTGCGACAAGGCGGGCCTCGGCTTCCTGCTCGATCCCTTTGCCTGCGACTATAATCCCGCGCGCGATGCCGAGGCGCTATGCGCAGGCGAAGCCGGCGAGGGTGTCACCGGAAATAATGCCGATGTCGCGACCTGCATGAGCCTGAAGGAGGCGAATGCATTGAACCGGATCTGGTACGGCGCCACCAGCGACGGGAGTTTCGATGCCGTGCAGGGCGCTGAGGCGCGATCCGGTAAATTGCTCGGCAAGAACCAGCTTTGGTGGACGTTCACCAAGAGCACCGCCATCGGCAACCTGATCACCAGCGCCTCTTCCTATGGCGTCGCCTTGGCACTGCAGGATATCAGCTACGCCCCCGACGCCAGCACGGCGTCAGGCGAGCCGATCACGAACGGTTCGACGAATACACGCAATAAATGGCTTGAACTCGATTATGCCGGCCTCGCCGACGCCGTGAACAAGGGCGTCGCGTTGCAGCCGACGCTGTTCAGCGACCTCATCACGGACAAGGCGGATCTTGGCAAGCTGCGCGAGCTCGGCCGCAAGGTCATCGTCCATACGGGCCTGGTCGACGATGCGATCCCGCCCGCCGGCAACATCAACTATCACGAGCGTGTGGTGGCAGCGATGGGCGGGCATACCGAGGTGCAGAAATTCATGCGGATGTATCTGCTGCCGGGTTCGGCGCACTCTTCGCAAGGCCGGGCCTACACGGTCGGTGGCAAGAACGACACCGTGCCGCTGCCGAAACTGCCCGGCAACGCCAACCAGAATCCGACGCGCGAGCAGGATCAGTTCTTCACCGCGCTGGTGGATTGGGTCGAGAAGGGCACAGCACCGGGCGAGATCATGCTGACCTCACGCGACAACGGCGTCAGCTATCCCGTCTGCGTCTATCCGCTGCGGACGACGTGGAACGGCAATGGGGATGCAAAGCAGGCGTCGAGCTATAGCTGCCGGTAGCTGTTCTTGCGCCGCCCACGATTGTCCGAGGTCTCGCCCGGTTACGACGTCGTCGTGATCGGCGCGGGGGCCGCCGGCATGTCGGCGGCGCTTTTTTCCGCCATTCGAGGCGCGAAAACGCTGCTGGTCGAGAAGACTGAATTCGTCGGCGGTACCTCCGCGCTGTCGGCGGGATCGATCTGGATACCCAATACGCATCATGCATCGGCCACCGGGGCGGCCGATAGCGCGGCGAACGTCGAAAAATAT
Source organism: Bradyrhizobium sp. SRL28 (assembly GCF_018596315.1). Taxonomy (GTDB): domain Bacteria; phylum Pseudomonadota; class Alphaproteobacteria; order Rhizobiales; family Xanthobacteraceae; genus Bradyrhizobium. Next base: position 27,478 of record NZ_JAHEAG010000006.1, read on the forward strand.
CTGCAGCAGATCGTCGGAAACCATGCCGACGTTGCGCTGCGCGCGGCTTTCCTGAAGGCGGGTCCCGCGGCAGTCGAGGTTCTGGAAAATCGCTCCGAAGTTAAATTGCGGGCCTATGTTCGTCATCCCGACTATCGCTCGGAGCTTGAGGGCGCGGCGCTGGCCGGGCGCGCGCTGGAGCCGTTACCGTTCGACGGGCGGTTGCTTGGCGAGGCGTTCAGGCTGGTTCGTTCGCCGCTACCGGAGTTCACGCTACTTGGCGGGATGATGGTCGACAGGACCGATATCGGTCATCTCTTGTCATCGGCGAGGTCCGTCAGATCGTTGTGGCACGCCGCCAGGCTCGTTGCGCGTTACGCGCGCGACAAGGCGAGCCATGGCAGGGGCACACGGCTCGTGATGGGTAACGCGCTGGTTGGCCGGCTTCTGTATTCATTGATGCGTCAGGGTGTGGACATCCTGACGGGTGTATCGCTCGCGAAGATTATCCGGAAGCCTGACGGTGCCGTTACGGCGGCGAGTTTGATCTCGGAGGGAGTATCGCGCGAGATCGGCGTCAAGGCCGCGCTGATTCTGGCGGGAGGCGGTTTCAACCGCCATGCCGAACGGCGTCACGCGGCGCTCGGAACTGAAGCTGGCTGGTCGTCTGTTGCGCCGGGCTCGATCGGTGATGCGCAGGACAAGGCCCTCGAGATCGGTGCGCGGCTCAGCGAGCGCGATGCCAGCGCTGCCTTCTGGGCACCCGCATCGATCCGGCGGCGGCGCGACGGATCACAGGCGGTCTTTCCGCATTTCGTGCTCGACCGTGCCAAACCGGGGACGCTGGTTGTCGACAGCAACGCGCGTCGGTTCGTCAACGAAGCGATCTCCTATCACCAGTTTGCGCTGGAGATGTTGGCGAAGGGAAAATCGGCCATTCCGGCGTTTCTGATCGCGGATGCGGTTTCAGTTCGGAAGTACGGTCTTGGCATGGTTCGGCCTGGTGGCTGGGGCGCCAGAGCTGCTGTCGCCGACGGCTATCTCAGCGCCGCCGACACCGTCGAGCAGCTTGCGCTGCGGTTGAACATCGATCCCAGTCAATTGCGCGAGACGGTCGACAAGATGAACCTGTATGCGCAAACCGGTCGAGATCCCGAATTCGGCAGGGGAAGCACGGTGTATCAAAATCACAACGGCGATGCGTCTGCAGGCGGGGCCAATCCCAACCTTGGCCGCATCGCGAAGGCTCCCTTCTACGCGGTCCGGCTTTATCCTTCCGATATCGGCACCTCGTCCGGACTTGTCACGGACGAGGTTGCCCGCGTTTTCGATGCCGGAAATCAGCCGATTGTCGGCCTCTACGCTTGCGGAAATGACATGCAGTCGATCATGGGCGGAACCTATCCCGGACCGGGGATCACGCTCGGACCGGCGATCGCGTTTGCCTATATCGCCGTGTCGGATGCCGCTCGGCGCGTGGGCCTCGAATGATGCCGTCGTTTTCGCTTGCCGCGCTTGCCGCGCTCGAACTTGCACCACCCGAATTGATCCACATCGCCGCCGCATCTATCCCGTCTGCGTCTATCCGCTGCGCACGACGTGGACGGCGGAGATGCAAGCAGACCGCGAGCTATGGCTGCCAGTAAATCGGCCGGATAAGATGTGCCATCGGCAGGGCGCCAACACCGGATTGCACATGATCGAACCCAAGGAAGCCGCCAGCAAGGCGCGCGAAATGCTGGGCCTGCTTGGCTTCCTGCTGGTTGCCACCGCCCAGGTCTCCAACATGATCCTGGCGCGTGGTGTCGCCGGGAGCGTCCCGCCGTTCTCGATCGCGTTCTTTCGCTGGAGCATCGTGGCGCTCGGCCTGCTGCCGGCCGTCGTGATGGCGCTGCGGGAAAAGCCCGGCGTGTTGCACGGGCAGACGTTCGGCATCGCCGCGGCTGGTTTTCTCGGCATGTTCATCTGCGGCGGCCCGGTCTATGTCGCCGGCGTTACGACGTCGGCGATCAACCTGGCGCTGATCATGGCGCTCTCGCCGCTCGTGGTGTTGCTGTTTTCCTTCATATCAGGTCAGGAAGCCATCCATCGAAGCCAGATCATCGGCATGCTGCTCTCGTTGGCGGGCGCCGCGTTGATCATTATGATGGGGCGAGGCGCTATTGGTTCAGGCGTGGCGATCGGAGATATTCTCGCACTGATGGCGATGCTGGGCTGGGCGGGGTACACCTTGCTGCAGAACCGTGTGGGCACCGGCATAAGCTTTCTGGCGCGGATCGGCCTGTTCGCTGCGGCAGGCGCGCTGTTCTCGCTGCCCTTCGCCATCCATGAAATGTGGTCTGCGCCTGCCGCCGCGTTCAGCGGCCGTGCAGCGCTGGTCTATCTGTTCGCAGGCTTGGTGCCCGGGCTTTTCGCCTATTCGGCCTATGCCTATCTCGGCGCGAAGTTCGGCGCGGTGTCGACGTCCCTGAGCCTCTATCTCGGGCCGATCGTCAGCGCGGTGCTGTCGATCCTCTTTCTCGGAGAGGCGCCGACCGTGATCCATCTGATCGGTGGCGCGCTGTCGCTCGGCGGAATGTGGTTGAGCCTGCAGGCCAAGCAGAGCGCGTCACGACCCTAACGCGACGTCGGCTGCCCCGACATTTATCAAGGCATCTTCGCGCTCGATGCGCACATCGCGGATTTTCACCTGACGAGTCGCTCTCCTATCGCGCCGTTTCGTGTGGCCCGCCGTGGCCGGGGTAGCCCTGGCATCGACTTGACAATAAATGCCCAGTTATATAACATGCATATTATATAACTGATCTGAGATGGACTATGTCAAGCCTCGATGCCGCCTTTTCCGCGCTGGCTGACCCAACCCGTCGGGCGATCCTGGCGCGTCTCGCGTTGGGCGAGGCCACCGTCATGGAGCTGGCCGAGCCGTTCGAGATGACGCAACCCGCCATCTCCCGACACCTCAAGGTGCTCGAAGGCGCCGGTCTCATCCTCCGGCGTGTCGAAGGCACCAAGCGGCCGTGCCGGCTGGCGCCGACGGCCGTCGCCGAGATCGACCAATGGCTCGGGATGCTGCGCCAGACCCTGAGCGCGAACTACAACCGGTTGGACGACGTTCTGGCCGCCATGAGAACCGAAGAGTGAAAGGCAGTCCGATGAGCAAGTTGACGCTTAAGACCGAAGGCGACACCCACGTCGTCGTTACCAGGCACTTCGCCGCCACGCCGGAGGCGGTGTATCGGGCGCACACCGATCCGGCGCTGATCCAGAAGTGGCTGCTCGGTCCGGAGGGCTGGACGATGCCGGTCTGCATCAACGAGGCGCGCCCCGGCGGCAAGATCCGGTACGAATGGAGCGACGGCAAGGGAGGCGGCTTCTACCTGACCGGAGAGTTTATCGAGACGGTGCCGTTCAGCCGGCTCGTTCACGTGGAACGGATGCATCTGCCCGACCCGACACCGGACAATCATGTCGAAACGAATTTTGCCCCCGACGGCACCGGCACGCTGATGACTATGCGGATGACGCTGCCTGATGCAGCGACGCGTGCCACGATGCTGGCGACCGGCATGGAAGATGGAATGGAAGCGAGCTACGCGCGGCTTGACGCACTTTCCTTGCCCGCGCGGCCGTAACGAAAACCGCGAGCGGGCGGCTTACTCCATCACCGCATGGTCAGGCGCGGCCGACTGTTCGCGCAGCGTCGCCTTGGTCGAGCCGATCATGATGGCGAGCGGGATCGCGCAAGCCGTGAAGATCATCACCATCTGGTAGTCGTACGAGAACGCGATGATCTGCGCCTGCGTCTTGACCATCATATCAGCCATGGCGCGGCCCTTGTCGGTGGCGAGATCGATCATGTCGCGCACCACAGGCATCTGCAGGGCGTGATTGAACGGATTGATATGCTCCGACAGGACTGCGTAGCTGTAGCGCGTGCCCTGCGTGAGTTGCGAGATGACGAGCGAGATCCCGATCGAGCTTGCGACGTTGCGCATCAGGGTCAGCATCGAGGTGCCGTCGGTGCGCAGATGATTGGGCAGTGTCAGGAACGCCACGGTGGAAAGCGGCACAAACACCAGGCCGAAACCAAAGCCCTGGACCACGCTGATGACCACGATTTCGGTCACACCGGTCTGGTCGGTCCAGCCGGTCATGTAGAACAACGAGGCCGCGGTCAGGCTGAGGCCTGCGATGATCAGCGTTCGTGCCTCGATATGGTTCATCATGCGGCCGACCAGCATCATCGCCACGAACGTGCCGCAGCCGCGGCTCGCCAGCAGAAGCCCGGCGGTGATGATGGGATAGCCGATCACGTTCTGCAGGAACGGAGAGGAAAGGGCCATGGTCGAGAACAGCACCAGCCCCATCACTGCCATGAACACGCAGCCGGCGACGAAATTCTTGTCCTTGAACAGCGCGAACTGGATGAAGGGCCGGTCGGTCGTCAGCGAATGCGCCAGGAAATAGTAGAAGCCGATACCGGCGATGATGAACTCGGCGATGATCTCGTTGGATTCCAGCCAGCCGAGCTGCTCGCCGCGGTCGAGCGCGAGCTGCAGCGCGCCGATCGCGATGGCGAGCGCGGTGAAGCCGAACCAGTCGAAGCGCAGGTGGATGTCTTTTCTGGACTCGTCCATGAAGATAACGAGGCCGAGCACGGTAAAAATTCCGAACGGCAGGTTGACGAAGAACACCCAGTGCCATGAGTAAGTTTCCGTCAGCCAGGCGCCCAGCGACGGGCCCATGATCGGCCCCATCATCACGCCCATGCCCCAGATCGCCATCGCTTTCGCCCGCTCGTGCAGCGCGTAGGAGTCGAGCATCACCGCCTGCGACAGCGGTACCAGCGCCGCGCCGAACACGCCCTGCAGCAGGCGGAACACCACCATCTGGGTGATGTCCTGCGCCAGCCCGCACATCACGGACGCAATGGTGAAGCCGGCCGAGCAGACGACGAAGATTCGCTTGCGGCCGAAACGGTTGGCGATCCAGCCCACCGGTGCGGTCATGATCGCGGCGGCGACGATGTAGGAAGTCAGCACCCAGTTGATCTGGTCCTGCGACGCCGACAGCGTGCCCTGCATGTAAGGCAGCGCGACGTTGGCGATGGTGGTGTCCAGCGCCTGCATGATCGTCGCCGTCATGGCGCAGATCGTCACCATGTTCCGGCGCAGACCGGGAACGGCAGCCGATGATGCGCCCGGCGTCGCCATGGCGCTAATCGTGGTCCTGATTCGCCACCGCCGGCGACAGGCCGAGCAGGGCGGGCAACGAACGGCGATGGTTGGTGTCGATGGTGGCGTAGACGCTCATGCCGGCCTTCAGCTTGCGGACGAACTTGTCGTTCTTGTCGAAATAGATCCGCACCGGAACGCGCTGCACCACCTTGACGAAATTGCCCGACGCGTTCTGCGGCGGCAGGATCGCAAACTGCGCCCCGGTGCCGGGCGAGAGTGAGCCGACCGTGCCCTTGAACGGGTGGTTCGGAAACGCATCGACCTCGAGCGTGACGGACTGACCGACCGCGACATGGGTGAAATCGGATTCCTTCGGGTTGGCGTCGACCCATGGATTCGAGGTGTCGATGATGCTGAACACCGGCGTGCCGGCCATCACGAAGCGGCCGAGCTGAATCTGCTCGACCTGCGTGGCGATGCCGGCCATCGGCGCGCGCATCACCGTGTGGTCGAGATTGCGCTGGGCCTGGTCGAGCGCCGCCTTGGCCTGGGCATAGGGCGGGAATTCGGCGAGCGGGAGATCGGGATTGCCGAGCAGTTGTGCCTTGGCGGTGGCGATCTTCTGCTGCAGCAGCTGGAACTGCGCACTCGCGGTGACGAGCGCGGTGGACGCATTGTCGAGATCGAGCTGCGAGCCGAAATTGTTCTTCACCAGCGCCGACTTGCGTTCGACGTCGCGCCGCTTCAGATCCATGCCCTGCTGCGAGAGCTCGCTCATCTGGCTGTAGATCTTGAGATCAGCGTTCAGATTGTCATAGGTGACATTGGCTTGTGCCAGGGTGGCCTTGGCCTGTGCCACGGCGAGGCGGAATGGGACGGGATCGATCTCGAACAGCACGTCGCCGGGACCAACCTGCTGGCCCTCCTTCACCACGACCTTTTCGATCTTGCCGGATATGTCAGGCGTGATCAGAACCTTCTGCGCGCCGACATAGGCGTCGTCAGTGGTCACGTAGCGCCCGCCATTGAGATAGAACGTCACGCCGGCCACCAGGGCGACCAGCGGCAGCACCACCAGCAGCAGGAAGCGGCGGTAGCGGCGCATGCCGGCCATCAGCCGGCGGCGTGGCTCGGCGGCGAGTTTCGGCCGCGCCGACGGCGAAGCGGGATTGCTCTTCTGCTCGGGCGGGAATTTGAGCACGGGATCAGCCATAACGCTGCTCCTTTCGCGGAGGTTCGTTCGCCGGATGCTGGATCGCGTTGCGAACGTTTTCCTTGATCAGGTCGAGTTGGTCGAGCAGGCGGTGGGCATCAGTGGGGTTGATGCCGTCGAGCGCGGCCGCCGTCAGCTCGGAGCGCAGCCCGGCGAGCTTGCCGAGCAGTGGGCGTGCGGCCTTGCGCAGATAGAGGCGGTTGACGCGGCGGTCCTTCTCGTCGCCGCGACGTTCGATCCAGCCATTGTCGCAGAGCTTGTCGATCAGCCGCGTCAGCGTGATCGGCTGCATCTCCATCTGTTCGGCGAGTTCCGATTGCTTCAGGCCTTCGGTTCGCTCGACCTTGGCCAGAACAGCCCATTGCGCGCGGGTGATGCCGTAGCGCGCCGCCTGCCGGTCGGCATAGGCACGCATCATCCGCTGCACCTCGCCAAGCGTGAACAGGAAGTTCATATCCACGGAACCACGCATGGCCTAAGCCTCCATAAGCTTGCGATATAATAAGCTTGCTTATGAATTCCGCATGGTGAGTTAATAATGGCCTGATCCGCTTCCAGCACATGGCTGGGAACCAGCGGGTGGCCGGGCTTTGGGATTGGTTCTCAAACTGCTACAAAAGCCGAATATGACCCTGACAAAGCCGACATTTCCCGCGCCCGACCACGATCACGGCCGCTGCACTGCGGAAGCAATCGCGCATGCCGAACAGGTTTGCGCGCGGCGGGCGCAGAAATTCACGCCGATCCGGCGCCAGGTGCTGCAGGCGCTGCTGTCGAGCCACCGGCCGCTCGGCGCCTATGAGGTGATCGACGAACTCGCCAAATCGATGCCGCGGCCGGCGCCGATCACGGTCTACCGCGCGCTCGATTTTTTGATGGAGAACGGCCTCGTCCACCGGATCGAGAGCCGCAACGCCTTCCTCGCCTGCGCGCATGATCATGACGAGACCTCGATGGTGGCGTTCCTGATCTGCGATCATTGCGGCTCCGTCGGCGAAATTCCCGCGGCCCCCGTGGCGCAAAGCCTCAACGCGGCGGCCCGGGCGTCGGGTTTTGCGCCAAAGCTCTCCGTCGTCGAGATCGCCGGCACCTGCGCGCACTGTCAGAAATAGAGAACACGGCGGATAAGCCGGCCACGAGGATCGATGTCTTCCAAACCAGTAGCACTTTCCGCCGGGCGTGCGCTCAGTCCGGGCGCGATCGCCTTGATGCTGATGCTGTGCGTGAGCTGGGGGTTCAACCAGATCGCGGTGAAGCTGGTGTTGCCGGACGTGCCGCCGATGCTGCAGGCGCTGATCCGCTCTGTCGGCGCGTTGCCGGTGTTGCTCGCGATCGGTTGGTTTCGCCGGGTGAAATTCTTCGAGCGCGACGGGACGCTGTGGCCCGGCGTGTGCGCGGGCGTGATTTTCGGTATCGAATTCGTGCTGATCTATCGCGGCCTGCTGCTGACGTCGGCGTCGCGTGCCGTGGTGTTTCTGTATACGGCGCCGTTCTTCGTCGCCCTCGGCTCATATGTCTTTCTGCGCGAACGGCTTCGGGCGCCGCAATGGGGTGGCCTGGCCCTGAGTTTCGCCGGGGTCGCGCTGGCGATCGGCGTTCCCCAGGCCAATGTCGACGCGAAGGTCTTGCTGGGCGACCTCCTGATCGTCGCCGGCGGCGCGCTCTGGGCGGCCACGACGCTGATCGTCAAGACCACCGCGCTGATCAAGGCCCCCGCGGAAAAGGGGCTCGGCTATCAGGTGGCGCTATCGATCCCGATTCTCGCGCTTGCCGCGTGGATATCGGACGAAACCATCACCCACGTTCCCGGGCCGCTGTCGCTGTCGCTGCTGGCCTATCAGGCGTTCTGGGTGGTGGGCCTGACGTTCCTGTTGTGGTTTGCGCTGGTGAAAACCTACTCAGCCAGCAAACTGTCAGCCTTCACCTTCGTCACGCCGCTGTTCGGCGTCGTCGCCAGCTACTTCATCCTGCACGATACGCTGACCGTCGCCTTCGGCGTCGCCGCGCTGCTGGTCATCGCCGGGCTCTATCTCGTGAACAAGCCGGATCCGAAGGTCACGCCGGATCCGAACGTGTCGGCGTGATGCTTCCGTCATTGCGAGCGAAGCGAAGCAATCCATCTTTCCGCCTGCGCTGAAGGATGGATTGCTTCGTCGCTGTCGCTCCCTTGCGCAAACGCTTCGCGTTTGTCGCAGGCAATGACGTAGAAAGAGCCTAACCCGTCTCGATCGGCAGCGACGTGTCCTTGGCCCATTCGCCCATCGAGCCGTCATAGAGGGTGAGGTTGTCGTAGCCGAGGCGGTGCAGCAGAAACAGATCGACCGTCGCTGAGATGCCGCCGCCGCAATAGGCGACCACACGCTTGTCTTTCGTGATGCCCTGCGCCTTGAATTTGGCTTCCGCCTCGCCAAGCGGAACGAAGGCCTTGGTCCTGGGATCGAGCAACGTCGCTGCCGACACGTTGCAACTGCCGGGGACACGGCCGGCCCGGCCGTAGCGGCTCGGTTCCAGGCCCTTGTGAAACTGCGGGCCGAGCGCGTTGACGACGATCGTGTTGCGCTCGGAGGTGGCCGCGAGCGTCGCGTGCTTGTCGACGAAAAATCCCTGTTTCGGCTTCGCCGTGAACGTTGCCGGCGGATATCCCTTCGCCGGTCCGATTTCGAGCGGGCGGCCCTCGAGCTTCCATTTGTCGAGCCCGCCGTCCAGTACCGCGACGTTCTCGAAGCCGAGCGATGTGAGCATCCACCAGAACCGCGTCGCCCACATCGGTGTGCCGATGCTGTACAGCACGACCTGGCTTTTGTTGGACACGCCGTGACGTCCGAACGCCTGCTCCAGATGCGCGACACCAGGCATCATGAAGCGAAGCTCGGTGTTGGGATCGGAGAACTCGCCCTGCAAATCCAGAAAGTCCGCACCCGGAATATGCCCGGTTTCGAACGTGTGACGTCCGGGTACGGTGAGATAGGGCTGGCTGCTGCCTTCAGGGGCGGGCTCGAGGTAGGTGGTGCAGTCGAACAGCCGCAAATCGGCCTGGCCCAGAATATCAGCGAGTTCCGCGGTAGAGATGAGCCCGTTACGCCCCGACATTTGTTGGCCTCCCATTGTTTTAGGGCCGATGCTAGGGCCCGCATCGGGCTATGAAAAGGCGCCTGGAAGTACGCTCGCCCTTCCAATTCGGCGATTCCTGTCCAATATAGCGGTTAACGAAGTGGCGGTATTTCTACCCTGCTTCCGGCCGTCGTGATCGGCCTAAGATACTGAATATACAACGAAAAATCCGGAACGTGATGGGGCGCACAGACCCTTCGCCTCCCTCTTGGTGAATGTCACCAAAACCTGATATTCGAGGCCCCATGAACAAGCCCGAAATAATTCCGCAAGACGACGTCGCCGGTCCCCGCGCCCGGCATAAGACCACCCAGGTCATGGTCGGCAATGTTGCCGTCGGCGGGGGTGCGCCGATCGTCGTGCAGTCGATGACGAATACCGACACCGCCGATGTCGATGGCACGATCGCGCAAGTCGCGGCCCTGTCGCGCGCCGGATCGGAAATGGTGCGCATCACCGTCGATCGCGATGACGCCGCCGCCGCCGTTCCGCACATCCGCGATGGCCTGCGCAAGCTCGGCATCACCACGCCCCTGATCGGTGACTTCCATTATATCGGCCACAAGCTGCTCGCCGAATATCCGGCCTGCGCCGAGGCGCTCGACAAATACCGCATCAATCCCGGCAATGTCGGCTTCAAGAACAAGCGCGACACGCAGTTCGCCGACATCATCGAGATCGCCAACAAGAACAACAAGGCGGTCCGTATCGGCGCCAATTGGGGTTCGCTCGATCAGGAGCTGCTGACCAAGCTGATGGACGAGAACACGGCCTCTGCGAACCCGCGCGACGCTCGCGCGGTCACCCGCGAAGCCATGGTGCAGTCGGCCTTGCTGTCGGCGGCGCGGGCGCAAGAGCTCGGCATGCCCAAGAACAAGATGATTCTTTCGGCGAAGGTTTCCGCCGTGCAGGATCTGATCGCGGTCTACCAGACGCTCGCCTCGCGTTCGGACTACGCGATCCATCTCGGCCTCACCGAAGCCGGCATGGGCTCGAAGGGCATCGTGGCGTCGTCCGCGGCGCTCGGCATCCTGCTGCAGGATGGCATCGGCGACACCATCCGCATTTCGCTCACCCCCGAGCCCGGCGGCGATCGCACGCTGGAAGTTCAGGTCGCGCAGGAACTGCTGCAGACCATGGGCTTCCGCACCTTCGTGCCGCTGGTTGCGGCCTGCCCGGGCTGCGGCCGCACCACCTCGACCACGTTCCAGGAACTGGCGCGCTCGATCCAGGATTTCATCCGCGAGGAAATGCCGGGCTGGAAGACGCAATATCCCGGTGTTGAAACGCTCAACGTCGCCGTCATGGGCTGCATCGTCAACGGCCCCGGCGAATCCAAGCACGCCAATATCGGCATCTCCCTGCCCGGCACCGGCGAAGCGCCGGCCGCGCCCGTGTTCGTCGACGGCAAGAAATTCCGCACCCTGCGCGGGCCCACGATTGCCGCCGACTTCAAGGCGCTGGTGATCGATTATATCGACCAGCGCTACGGCGCAGGCAGCAAGACGCCGGAGACGACGGCGGCGGAATAACTAGTAGCCCGGGTGTAGCGAAGCGAAACCCGGGACTTGTTGCAATCTGAGGCACCGATCCCGGATTGCGCTTCGCTCCATCCGGGCTACGATGATCCCAATCAAGAACGATTGGGAGAACGCCAATGTCTTCGTTGTCCGGCAAGCAGGGACCGCGCTATCGGCACGTTGCCGGCGAATCTGACCCCTACGAGACCATCGCTGTCGAAAAACTCACCCCGATCATCGGCGCGGAGATTTCCGGCGTCGATATCGGCAAGCTCGTCTCGGACGACGCGCGCTCCAATCGCCAGATGGACGAGATCCATCGCGCGCTCGCCGAAAACCTCGTGATCTTTTTTCGCGACCAGCACATCAGCCCCGACCAGCACCTCGCCTTCGGCCGCAAGTTCGGCGAATTGCATGTGCATCCGGCGGCGCCCAACGAGGGCGATCCCGCGCTGATGAAGATCTATGCCGACAAGGATTCACCGCGCGCCAATGGCGAGGGCTGGCATACCGACGTCTCCTGCGACGTCGAGCCGCCGATGGGCTCGATCCTCTACATCAAGCAGTGCCCGCCGCGCGGTGGCGATACGCTGTTCGCCAACATGTACGCCGCCTACGAAGCGCTGTCGGACCGGATGAAGGCCTATCTCGACGGGCTCACCGCGCTGCACGACGGCGAGCAGACCTATCGCGGGCTCTACGCCAATTACGGCGTCGCCGACCGGGTGGAATATCCGCGCGCCGAGCACCCGGTGGTGCGCACGCACCCGGTGACAGGAAAGAAAGCGCTCTACGTCAACCGCGGCTTCACCCGATTCATCGTCGGCATCCCGCGCGACGAGAGCGACGCTATGCTGGCCTATCTCTACCAGCACGCGGAGAACCCGCTATTCCAGTGCCGCTTCCGCTGGACGGAAAACGCGGTCGCCTTCTGGGACAACCGCTGCGCCCAGCACCGCGCGATGTGGGATTACTGGCCGCACACAAGATCAGGCACGCGGGTGACGGTGAAGGGGGAGCGGCCGGTGTAAATTTCGTAGGGCGGATTAGCGAAGCGTAATCCGCCAATCATCGCAAAGGCGGCGGGTTACGCTACGCTAACCCGCCCTACGGCGGCCGCTGTGCAGCTATGACGTATTCGCGTTGACGCCAAACCGCGCCTGCGCCAAGCTTCGTCAAAAGCAATAAACATCCGGAGGACGCCCCATGCTCCGCGCAGAAGACAACAAATTCCTCACCGAGAGCGGTGCAGGCACCGCAATGGGCGAATTGCTGCGCCGCTTCTGGCTCCCCGTGCTGCTGTCGAAAGAACTGCCCGAGGCCGACGGCACGCCGAAAAAGATCGTCGTCATGGGCGAGGAACTGCTCGCCTTCCGCGACAGCCGCGGCGTGGTCGGCGTCATCGATCAATATTGCCCGCACCGCGGCGCCAATCTCTGGCTTGGGCGCAACGAGGAATGCGGCATCCGCTGCGTCTATCATGGCTGGAAATTCGATACCGACGGGCGCTGCGTCGACATGCCGACCTCCTATCCCGATCTCAACGCAAAAGACCTGATCCGCATCAAGTCGTATCCGGTGCGGGAATGGGGCGACATGATCTGGGCCTATATGGGCCCGGCGGATCAGGTCCCCGAATTGCCTGATCTGGAAATGGCGCTGCTGCCGGCTTCACATCGCTACGTCTCGAAGAAATGGCAGGACTGCAACTGGGTGCAGGCGCTGGAAGGCTCGATCGACACCGCGCATTTCACCTTCGCGCATCTATCGTTCGAGAAGGAAGAGAACGAGATCCTCGACATCAAGAAGCACTTTGTGAATCCGCTTGTACGGGTCGCAACCGACCACATGCGCTGGATCGCCGAAGACCCGCGCCCGGTGATCAAGATCAATCCGCACGAGGCCGGCTTGACGGTCGCGGGCGGGCGGTTGACGGGCTCCGACAATATCTACTGGCGTATCGCCCAATTCCTGATGCCGGTGCATGCCTATGCGCCGAGCTCGATGCCCGGCGAGAATATTTTCGGCCAGAGCTTTGTGCCGGTGACGGATACCAATTGCTGGATCTTCACCTATGCCTGGAATCCGGAGCGCCCGCTGACGCAGGCCGAGCGCGACGGCTACGACCGAGGCAACGGCGTGATGGCCGTGGTCGACGAGAACTATGTTCCGCTGCGCAACAAGTCGAACGATTACCTGATCGATCGCAAGCTGCAGAAGACCAGCAGCTACACCGGCATCAAGGGCGTGTCGGAGCAGGACGCCGCCGTGCAGGACAGCCAGGGGCCGATCGCCGACCGCACCCGCGAGCATCTCGGCCCGACCGATCTCGGCATCATGCATTTCCGCAAGCTGGTGATGGACGCCGCCCGCGCGTTGCAGAAAGGCGAGGCGCCGCCGCACCTCAAGCATCAGGATCGTTATACGGTGCGTTCCGGCGCCTGCGTCACCAGCAAGGCCAAGGACCTCACCGCGGTCATGATCGAGCGGTTCGGCGACGCGGCCGGCTATGTCGGTGGTCCCGGCAGGAATGCGGCGGCGGAGTAGGGGGCACACTCTCATCACGTCGTCCCGGCCTTGAGCCGGGACCCATAGCCACCGATGTTCGTTGCGTCAGAATGTGTCTACCCGATCGTCCTATCGATAAGCCGCGGCGTATGGGTCCCGGCTCCTGATGCGCAATTGCGCATAAGCGCCGGGACGACGTATGGAGAGACAACGCCTACAGCGGCACCTTCCGATACTCCCGATTGCTGAGACTCGCTTCCTCCAGATCGAGGTCGCGTTCGATCCGCCGCCTGGTTTCGTCGGTAATCTTGCCGTCGCGGAGCAGGACGTGGATGAATTTCCGTTCCTCCGAGATCAATTCGCGCGTCAACGCAGTGCCCGCCGCCGAGACATCGTGGGCATCGGGATCGAGCGTGTCAGGGAGCTGGTTGCTGCGGACCTCGTGCCGGGAACGCAGAAGCTTGACGACTTCATCAGATAGTTCACGGTCGTCGGTGATGGCATCCAGCGACTTGAGCGCCGCATCGAGCGCCTCGCGGCGCGCCGCGATCTCCGCCTCATGCTCGGCTCGATGCTCGTTGCGGCCGTCCTTTGTGACGTCGAGCCATCGTGCGACCAGCGGCAATCCCGAACCCATTCCGACCAGCGTGATGAAGATGACGCCGAAGGCGACGAACAGGATCATGTCGCGATGCGGGAAGGCCTCGCCGTTCGGCAGCGCGAGCGGCAATGCCAGCGCGGCAGCCAGCGACACCGCGCCGCGCACGCCGGTGAAGGAGATCACGAAAGCGGTCCGCCAGTTCGGAGCAGGATCACGCTTGCGAATGCGTTCGCTGATCAGGCGCGGCAAATAGGTTGCCGGATAAACCCAGGCAAAACGTGCGACGACGATAATGATTGCGACCAGCGCTGTGGTGAGCAGGATATCGTCAAGCGGAAACGCTTTCGATTTCTCGAACAGGAGCCGCATCTGGAATCCCGTCAACAGGAACAGCAGGCCCTCGATCAGAAAGATCACGAGGTCCCAGAAGAAAATGCCCTGCAGACGCGTGGCCGACGAGATCAACAGCGGGCCGTTCCAGCTAATGTAGAGGCCGCATGCCACGGTCGCGAGGATGCCGGAGCCGCCGAGATGTTCAGGAATCCAGTAGGCGAGGTAGGGGGTAATCAGCGACAGCGTGATCTCGACCTGCGGATCCCGCGCGCGGTGGCGGGCGCGTAGGGATAGCCAGCCGACCGCCACGCCAAAAAGGATCTCGCAGACGACGATCACCGCGAAGGTGCCCGTCGCCTTGGGCAGCGAGAACATTCCGGTCGTAATTGCCGCCACTGTGAACCGATAGAGGATCAGCGCGGTGGCGTCGTTGGCGAGCCCTTCGCCCTCGAGCACGACGAGAATGCGGCGGGGCATGCCGAGCCTGCGCGCAATTGCCAGCGGCGCCACCACGTCCGGTGGCGCGACGATGGCTCCCAGCAGGAAGCCCACCGTCCACGGCAGCCCGATCAGGTAATGCGTCGCGGCGGCGACCGCGAAGGCGGTGAAGATCACGCAGCCGACCGCGAGCAGGACGATCGGCCGCAAGTTGGCCTTGAATTCGCGCCAGCTCATGGCGACGCCGGCCGAATAGATCAGCGGCGGCAACACCAGCAGCAGCACCACTTCAGGCGGCAATTCCACCATCGGCATGCCCGGCACGAAGGCGAGCACGATACCGGCGAGCAGCAGCAGAATGGCCGGTGCAACATTGATTCGTCGTGCCAGCAGCGCGGTTCCTGCCAGCACCGCAAGCAGGATCAAAAAGATCTGAAACTTGGCTTCCATGATCGCCCCCATTCGCAAGGAAAAACCGTGGGGTCAATGCGCAAGCGCGCGCTCACGGATGAAGGGCGAAGGGGTTTCAAGCCGGTCTACGGCCAGGGCATGACGGTGGCGGCAGGAAGCGATGCTGTTGCGCGAATGCCTCGATGCCGGCGCGGCCGATCTGGCGCGATTCATCAACTGGTATATCGGCAAGCTGCACATGGCCGCGCGTTACGATGCAAAGCTGGCGACCGCGTTTCTCGAGGTCGCCAATCTGGAGGCACCGCCGACACGGCTGTTGCAACCGCCGGTCGTGATGCGCGTGATCCGGGGCAACCTTGGCCGCCGTCGCGGCGGCACGGAGGCCGCGCCGGCGGGGGCGCAAGCCTGAATGGATATTACTCGCGCAGATCGTAGCGGTAGGATTTCGAGACGATCTTCCAGCCGTCACGCAGTTTCATCGCCACCAGATAGTCGGTGAAATAGCGCGGCGGCAACTGGCAGCGCACCTTGATGAAGGCGGTCTGATCATCCGAGCGGTCGATCGTGACGATGAAATCCTCGCGCGGCTTGCCTTCGGCCTTGGCAGAGGGGCGCTTGCGCACGCGATCGAGCCAGTCCGGCACGGTCAGGACCTGCAACTCGCCCTTCTCCAGCCAGCGCAAATCGGCGGTGGAGTCAAAGATCGCGCCGAGCTTGTCGGCATCGCCCTCATACAGGCCATCGAAATAGCTCTTCACCACGGCTTCGACGGTCGATCGGTCAGCGTTCACGGCTTTGCTCCCGGACAAGAAGAGAATTTGTTCAAGATGAATTAAGCCATGAACCGGCTGATCGCGCTATTGAGAAAAGGCGAACGCTCGCATCGCTGCGGAAGAATGCGTGTCTCGCGGGGTTGCCATAAGGCGCGGCCTTCCGGGGAACCGGGGCGAAATGGGATCGCTGGTGGCCGAACCTGGCGGCTTGTTCGCATGACTAAGGCTATAGCGAGGGCACAATTCACGTCCGCGTGGATCGTGACTTAACTCACAAAGCCGGGCTGTGGCTTCTGGTAGGCAGGCCGGTGTGGTAAAAAAGTACGAGACTCCGGAGGAGTCATGATGATGTCAGGATCGCTAAAATTGCTTCGATGGGCCGCTGCAGCGGCGGCCTTCCTGTTTGTGAGCGAGCCGGCCCTTGCCGAGAAGCGCGTGGCGCTGGTGCTGGGCAATTCCGCCTACAGGAATGTCGCACCGCTGGCCAATCCCGTTAACGACAGCGCCAAGATCGCGTCGACACTGAAAGAGGCGGGCTTCGATGTCGTCGATTCCCGGCGGGATCTCTCCGCCGCCGACACCCGGCGCGCGCTGCGCGATTTTGCCGACCGCTCCCGTGATGCCGATATCGCCGTCGTCTATTACGCCGGCCACGGCATCGAGGTGGACGGCGGAAATTACCTGATTCCGGTGGATGCACGGCTGGAACGCGACACCGACGTCTATGACGAAGCTCTGTCGCTCGATCGCGTCCTGGTCGCGATCGAGCCGGCCAAGAAGCTGCGGCTCGTGATCCTCGACGCCTGCCGCGACAATCCGTTTTCCCGGACCATGAAGCGCACCGTCGCCTCGCGCGCGATCGGGCAGGGCCTGGCCAAGGTCGAGCCGACCAGCCCGAACGTCCTGATCGCCTATTCGGCCAAGGCCGGTTCCACCGCAGCCGACGGTGACGGCCAGAACAGCCCGTTCACGGCGGCACTGTCGCATCATTTGACGAAGCCCGGGCTCGACGTCCGCCGTGCGTTCGGATTCGTGCGCGACGAGGTGCTCAAGACCACGGGCAATAAGCAGGAACCCTTTGTGTATGGTTCGCTCGGCGGTGAAGACGTGCCGTTGGTGCCGGCCCGCCCGGCACCTGCGGCGGCCCCTGTGGCACCCGCCCTCAGCGCGCAGGCCGAAGCCCGCCGCGATTACGAACTCGCGCTGCAGATCGGCAACAAGAGCGCGCTCAACGCCTTCCTCGCGCAATATCCCGATGGCTTCTACGCCAGCCTTGCCAAGCTTCAGCTCGACAAGATCGCCGCCGAGGAAACGCGCGTCGCCGCGACCGAGAAAGCGCGGTTGGCCGAGCAGGAGCGGGCACGGCTCGCCGCCGAAGGCGCCCAGAAGTCGCAACAGGCAAAGGCCGAAGCGGAAGCCAAAGCCGCCGAACAGGCGCGCATCGCGGCTGAAAAGGCCAAGCAGGTGGCGCAGGACCAGGCGGCCGCGGCCGAACAGAAGCGCGTCGCTGCCGAAAGCGCCGCCGCCGACAAGGCGTCCGCTCCGGCCCCCGCTGACAAGGCGGTGAACGTTGCCGCCCTCGCCGCGGGGCCGCCGCAAGCCGATGTCACCAAGTCGGTGCAGGCCGAACTGCGCCGCGTCGGCTGCCTGACCGGCAATGCCGATGGCAACTGGAACAACGCCTCGCAGCGGTCGCTGACGCAGTTCAACCGTTACGCCGGCACCAGGCTCGACACCAAGGTCGCCAGCGTCGATACGCTCGATACGATCAAGCTGAAGTCGTCGCGGGTGTGCCCGCTGGTCTGCGAACACGGCTTCCAGGCCGAGGGCGAGCGCTGCACCAAGATCGTCTGCGCCGAGGGCTCGTTCCTCAACGACGACAATGAATGCGAGAAGCGTCGCTCCAAAAAGCCGGTGGCAACGCGCGAAAGGCCGGAATCACGGCGCGTTTACGAAGCAAGACCAGCTCAGGAACCAAGGCAGGTTATTGTCAGGCGTTCTCAAGCACCGAGGGGTGCGGGCATTTCGTCCTCAGGCCAGCCGCTTACCGGCCAGGAACGTGCGACGGGTTGCCACTCGTTCGGGGCCATCATGTCGGGCGTGTGCCCGTAGCCACGGGGGCGTGTTATCGAACACGTCGGGCCCCCGGCTCATCTCTGTCTTGAGGGCAGAGGAGCCGGGTCCCGAGTCAAATGCCGAGACGACGGGGAGTCAGATTGCGCTCGCCGCGATATTCACCATCAATGCCAGCAGCGCGGTGTTGAACACGAATGAGACGATGCCGTGCACGGTCGCGGTGCGGCGGATGACCCTGTCGGTGATCCCGACGTCGGAAACCTGCGCGGTCATGCCGATCACGAACGAGAAATAGACGAAGTCCCAATAGTCCGCGTCCTCGTGCGCGTCGCCGCTCGGAAACTGCAGGCCGCCGGGCTTTTTGCCGCGATAGAACTCGTGCGCGTAGTGCAGCGAGAAGGCGGTGTGAACGGTCGCCCATGACAGCACGATCGTCACTGTGGCCAGGATCAGCCCGGGCGTACTGCCCTTCGAGGCGCCGAGCTCGAGCACGATGGCGGCGAGACTCGCGAAGGCGCCGAGCGCGGTCAACAACAGCAGCAGGAAACGCCCGTCGTCCTGCAGCACCGCGCTGCGCCTTATATGGCCGACGTCACAGCGCAGCATCATGATGTAGGCGAGCACGAGGTACAGTGCGGAGAATACGTCCCAGCCGACGACAAGCCGTGTCGGCAGCCGCAGCGTGCCGGGCAGTAGCAGGAATGCGATGACGCCGACCGCGAGCGCGATGAAGGTGCGGGGCCTCCCGTAGACCACGCGGACCGGCAGGGGCAGGTTCCGGAACCGAACAAGGTGCTCTTCGAATTCCTCGCTCATCCGCTGCCTTTGACTAGCGCGCTAGTTCTTGCGCTCCGCGACGAAGTGCGCGGCTGCCCGCAATATCTCGCCCTTCGCCCCGAAGATCGACAGCGCGGAATCGGCCCGCGCCAGGAGATCGCGCACGCGCTGCTTGGCGCCGTCGATGCCGAGCTGGGTGACGAAGGTAGTCTTGCCGAGCGCCGCATCCTGGCCGGTCTGCTTGCCGAGCGCCTCGGCGTCGCCTTCGACGTCGAGCAGATCGTCGGCGATCTGGAACGCCTCGCCGAGCGCGCGGCCGTAATCGTCGAGCGCCTGGTATTCCTTCTGTGAGGACTGGCCGAGGATCGCACCCGCGATGCAGCCATAGCGCAATAGCGCGCCGGTCTTCATCTGCTGCACCCGTGCCACGTCGACCGGCTCGCGGTCGCCGAACCGCCCCTCGCCCGCGAGGTCGAGGATCTGGCCGCCGACCATGCCGCCAATGCCGGAGGCGCGCGCCAGCGCCCGCGTCAGCAACAGGCGCACATTGGCGTCCTTGTGGATCTCGTCGCGGGTGACGATGTCGAACGCCAGCGTCAACAGGCCGTCGCCGGCGAGGATCGCGGTGGCGTCGTCGGTATTCTTGTGCAGGGTGGGCCGTCCGCGGCGCAGGTCGCTGTTGTCCATCGCCGGCAGATCGTCATGGATCAGGGAATAGCAATGGATGCATTCCAGTGCGGCGCCGACAAGCAAGGCAGCGTCTCGCGGAACCCCGAACACGGCCGAACTTTCGACCGCCAGAAAAGGGCGCAGTCGCTTTCCGCCGTTGAGGCTGGAATAGCGCATCGCGTCCATCAGCCGCTTCGGCCGGGCAATCTCGTCCGGCAAGAGCGTGTCGGAGAGCAGCTTTGCCAGCAGAGCTTCGGTATCGTCCGCGGTCTGGTCCAGGCGTTTGGAAAAATCGGCAGTGGCGGTGGTCATTAAGAATAGCTCCAGATCAATTTGGCCGGACAATCGTTGATGGCAACGGCTTCGTCAATTCCATGACGGAGGTCACAAAAGCGCTGGAAAACGCACGAAATATCATGGAGATGTCACGAGGGTGGGGCCTGATCACCGGCCCCGGGCCGGCCTGGGCTGAACCGGAAGCATCCAATTTTGCGCATTGTCCGAATTTTATTGCTGATCCTGCTCGCGGTGCTGTTGCTGCCCTATCTGGTGACGCCGTTCTATCGCACCGGCCACCCGGTCTCGACGCTGATGGCGTGGCGCTGGCTCAAGGGCGCGCCGGTATCGCGCCAATGGGTCGATTTCAATGCGATTTCGCCCTATCTGCCGCGCTCGGTGGTGGGCTCGGAAGACGCCAAATTCTGCAGCCATCGCGGAGTCGATTGGGGCGCGCTGCAGGATGCAATCGACGATGCCGAGGACGGTGAGCCCGCCCGCGGCGGCTCGACCATCACCCAGCAGGTGGCCAAGAACCTGTTCCTCTGGCCGGGCCGTAGCGTGGTCCGCAAGGCGCTGGAACTGCCGCTGGCGATGTGGATCGATCTGGTGCTGCCCAAACAGCGGATCCTGGAAATCTATCTCAATATCGCTGAACTCGGTCCATCCGGGCAGTTCGGGGCCGAAGCCGGTTCCCTTTACGCCTTCGGCCGCTCGGCCGCTTCGCTTTCGGCGCGCGAAGCTGCGTTGCTGGCGGCGATCCTGCCCAATCCTGTCAGGCGAAGCGCCCGCAATCCCGGCTCCGGGGTACGCCGGCTGGCAGGGACCTATATGGCCCGGGCCAATGCCGTGCCGCGATGCTGGAGCGAGAATCGTGCTTTTTGAGCCAATTTTCGGCCCCTTTAACCGCAAGCTGGCCTAGCTTTACGCCATCCCATCCTCTATAAGCGCGGCCTTATCGGCATCGCAGCCCGTGCGCGCAGCGCTGGGCCGTCCGGTTTTGGACGATGCCTCCGACAACACCCCTAGAGGACCGTTATGGCCGTTCCCAGAAGAAAAACATCGCCCTCGCGGCGTGGCATGCGCCGCTCGGCGGACGCGCTGAAGAAGCCGACCTATGCCGAGGACAAGGATTCCGGCGAACTGCGCCGTCCGCACCACCTCGACCTCAAGACCGGCATGTATAAGGGCCGGCAGGTGCTGAAAAAGAAGGAATCCTGATCGGGTTCGGGGATAAGGCGTCGCTTTTAGCGGCGTCTGCCCGAATTTGGCCAACGAGTGGGCCAACGGTTCCACCAGGGCGAAGCGATGCTTCGCCGGGGGACATTCCGGTTTTCTAGGAAGGCGCGATACCCATGGTCGGTTTTCCGCTGCTTCTGATTCCGCTCGCGATCTACAATATCATCGTCTTTCTGATGCCCGACGTCTCGTTCACCGATCCGCTGGTGAAGGTGACATTGATGTCGGGTGCGGAATGGGCGGTGACGCTGAGCGACGTGCTGCTTACGCTCGCCATCCTGCTGCTGCTCGCCGAAGTCATCAAGGGCGCGCGCCCCGGCGCGAAATATCTCACCGACCATCTGCTGTCGCTGATCGTGTTCGGCGCGGCGGCGGCCGAATTCGTGCTGTGGCCGAAGTTCGGCACCTCGACCTATTTCCTGCTGACGGCATTGTCGCTGGTGGATTTCCTCTCCGGCCTTGCACTGCGAACGCGGCGCCGTGCCGTTGCGGTCGCGGCAGCGCCTGCGCCTCCGCCAAAAGCCGCCGCAAAAGTCGAGGCACCCGCGGCCGCGGCCGCGCCCGAACCTGAGCCCGCGAAGGCAGCGCCACCTGCTCCTGTTGCCCCATCGGTACCGGCGGCAGCATCTGTCGCGGAAGCCGTGCTGCAGGATCACCCCGAACCGAAACACCCCGAACCGAAACCGGTGCAGCCTGCCGTTGCGCCCGAGGCGGCCGCGCCGAAGACGCCTTCACCGGAAATCCCGTCGCCGGAGGTCCAGTCACCGGAAATCCCGTCACCGGGACTGCAGCCGGGCCCAGGCTTTCCGCACCCGCCGGATAAGCCGGACACGCCTCAGCGCTGACTCATAGCGTTTTCGAGCGAAGCAGGGGAATCCCGGTTCGTGTCAAGAAACGCGTAGAAACAAAAAAGCTAGATGGTTTGCCGTGTCCGGAAGCTGGTGCCGGACCGCCGGATTTGGCTGGCGCCATAGGCCGTCTGCGCATCCGCCAGCGAAGCCCGCCGCAGGCCACGGGTCTGCGGCGCCTGCTCGGCGGTTGCGATCAACTGGGCGACGAAGGTCGGATCGGGCCGCGGCGCCGGTCGCGGCGTCCGGTGCACGGGCTGGGTCACCGGCACCAGCTCGACGCAGGCCGGCTCGTCGAGGTTGACGAACTCGCCGTCCAAAATTTCGTCTGATCGATCGATATCCAGCATCGCACACCGTAACCGGCTAAACTGTCACGTTTTGGGACGTTACGCCCCACTGCGATCTGACCTCGCAAGACCTATGCCGCTTCCTCTCGGTTCGTTCCTACCGAGCCCGGGAAGTCCACGAAACATGGTTTCCAGATTATTTATGAACTTGGCCTAGTCTCAAGTTCGAAAGAGCCACTATCCTCAGGCGATGGGAATCACCCGACGGTGTCCCGAATCGAGGCGCCCTGATGCTTCCTGTCCCGCAAGCCTCCAGCATCCTTGCCTCGCTCGGTCAGGCGGCCTTCCTCTGGGACCTGACGGCGGACACCATCGCCTGGAGCGACAATGCCGGCGCGGTCTTCACCGATATTCCGGCGGAGGCGCTGGCCAGCGGCTCCGCCTTCGCCAGGCTGATCGAGCCCTCCCGTTCGATCCGGACCGAGGCGCTCGCTCAATCGGCGCCGGCACGGGGCGGTGAAGGCGTCGCCTACCGGATCGAATATGGGTTGCGGGCCGCGGCCTCGGCGCCGGTGATCTGGATCGAGGAGACCGGGTGCTGGTTTGCAGGGCCCGACGGCAAGCCGGTGCGCGCGGAAGGCATCGTTCGTGTCAACAACGAGCGCCACGCCCGCGACGAGCAGCTCATGCGGCTGTCGAGGCACGATCCGCTGACCGGTGAACTCAATCGCACGCATCTGGTCGCCGCGCTGGCGGAAACGATCGAAGAAACCATGCGTTTCCGGTCCGGTTCCGCCTTCATGCTGATCGGCATCGATCATCTGGCGCGCGTCAACGACGCCTTCGGCTTCGACGTGGCGGACGCCGTGATCGCCGAAGTCGGAAAACGCATCCGCGCCAAGCTGCGCGGTGGCGACGTGCTCGGCCGGTTCTCCGGCAACAAGTTCGGACTGATCTTGAGGAACTGTACGGTCGACGACACCAATACTGCTGGCGAGCGCTTCCTGGCAGGAATCCGCGACGAGGTGATCCCGACCAAATCCGGTCCCGTCTCGGTAACGGCCTCGATCGGCGCCGTCACCATACCGCGCCATGCCCGCAACGCCGATGAGGCTGTCAACCGCGCCCAGGAAACACTCGACGGCGCGAAGCGGCGCCGCGCCGGATCGTTCTCGCTGTGGCGTCCCAATGTCGAGCGTGATGCCCAGCGCCGGGTCAACATCCGCGTCACCGACGAGATCGTCACCGCGCTCAACGAGCGCCGCATCGTCACCGCGTTCGAGCCGGTGGTGGAAGCGCGCTCGCGGCAGCCGGCGTTCTACGAGTGCCTGGTGCGGATGGAGCAGGCGGACGGCCAGGCGCTGCTGGCGCCCGACATCGTTCCGGTCGCGGAGCGGTTGGGCCTGATCCGGCTGGTCGATCACCGCGTGCTCGAGCTCGCGGTCGCCGAACTTGCGGCGTCGCCGAATGTGCGGCTCAGCCTCAACATCTCGCCCGACACCACGATGGACCCCGACTGGTGGACTTCGATCGAATCGCTGATGCAGGCCCATCCCGGCGCCGGCGAGCGGCTGATCGTCGAAATCACCGAAACGGTTGCGATCCAGGATATCGACGACGTCCGCGGTTTCGTCACTCGCTTGAAGAATTTCGGCAGCCAGATCGCGATCGACGATTTCGGCGCCGGCTACACTTCATTCCGAAATTTGCGCAAGCTCGGCGTCGATATCGTGAAGATCGACGGCGCCTTCGTGCAGAACATCGCGCGCTCCGCGGACGATCGCGCCTTCGTGCATACGCTGATCGATCTGGCGCGGCGGCTGCAGATCAAGACGGTCGCGGAATGGGTGCAGGATGAGGAAGCCGCCGTGATGCTGCGCGAATGGGGCTGCGATTACATCCAGGGCCGCCTGATCGGGCTGGCCTCGCCGGAACGGCCGTGGGCTGTGGCGGGTGATGCGGTGCTGCCGGCGGCGGGTTAGCTCCCCCCCGCCGTCGTCCCCGCGAACGCGGGGACCCATACGCCGCGGCCCTTCAATGGGGCAATCGGGTAGACGACTTCGCTAAACAATCAACGCTGGTGGTTATGGGTCCCTGCTTTCGCAGGGACGACAATGGAGAGAGATCCGACGAAAGAGTCTCACTCTTCCTTCTTCGGCTCTTTCGACATGCGCTCGAGCCGTTCCTGCATGTCCTTCATCTGGCGGCGAAGATCGTCGATGTTGTCTTCTTCGGCCGCCGGCTCCGGCACCTTCTCCAACTCGGACGACGTCGAGCCGGGGCGCGGCGGCACGAACGGCTTGAACATCGAGAACGTCTGCTGAAACAATTCCATGTTGCGGCGGACATGTTCCTCGAGCGGCGCAAACGGCGTTCCACTGAAGGTGTTGGTGAGCTGCTTGCGGAATTTTTCCTGCTCGCGCGTCAGCGTGTCGATCGACTGCTCCAGATATTTCGGCACCACCATCTGCATGCTGTCGCCGTAGAAGCGGATCAACTGCCGCAGGAAGGTAGTCGGCAATAAATTTTGTCCGGCCTTGTTTTCCTGTTCGAAGATGATCTGCGCCAGCACCGAGCGGGTGATGTCGTCGCCGGTCTTGGCGTCGTAGACGAGAAAGTCCTCGCCATCCTTCACCATCGCCGCGAGATCCTCGAGCGTCACGTAGGTGCTGGTGCCGGTATTATAGAGCCGCCGGTTGGCGTATTTCTTGATGGTCGTAGGTTGGTCTGACTTTGCCATAAGCTCACACAATACACCGAGAGCGGGGAACCCGACGGCATCGCCGACGGGCAGACGAGCAACGCAACGCAGCAAAGTAAGCATTTTCAATGCGGTTCGGCTACCGTTTTGTGCGGCACGGTTAATTCCAAGGCATGGACGCTGCTATGGAAACCCTCACGGGGATCAATTTGAATGCGCCGCGGCAGGATTTTGGCCCCTGGCCGATTGACATGGATCAACGGGGTTAACAGGATGAGGTGAGAGACAGGCACGCCAACCGGCCGCCCGCCGTCGAAGCAACCTCAAGCCCAAGAAACCAAATAAGGAGATGTCCATGTCAGACGATGTCGTCATCGTCAGCGCCGCCCGCACCCCGGTCGGCAGCTTCAACGGCGCGTTCGCCACCACCCCGGCGCATGACCTCGGCGCCGTCGCCATCAAGGCTGCACTGGAGCGGGCCGGCATCGAGCCGGGCCGCGTCTCCGAAGTCATCATGGGCCAGATCCTGACCGCCGCCCAAGGCCAGAACCCGGCCCGCCAGGCCTCGATCGCCGCCGGTATCCCGGTGGAAAGCCCGGCTTGGGGCGTCAACCAGCTCTGCGGCAGCGGCCTGCGCACGGTCGCGCTCGGCTATCAGGCGCTGCTCAACGGCGATTCCGAAATCGTGGTCGCCGGCGGCCAGGAATCCATGAGCATGGCCCCGCACGCGCAGTATCTGCGCGGCGGCGTCAAGATGGGTGGCCTCGAACTGGTCGACACCATGATCAAGGACGGCCTGTGGGATGCCTTCAACGGCTACCACATGGGTAACACCGCCGAGAACGTCGCGCGCCAGTACCAGATCACCCGCGCGCAGCAGGACGAGTTCGCGGTTTTCTCGCAGAACAAGGCCGAGGCCGCACAGAAGGCCGGCAAGTTCAAGGACGAGATCGTCCCCGTCACCATCAAGACCCGCAAGGGCGACATCATCGTCAGCGACGACGAATATCCGCGCCATGGCGCCACCATCGACGCGATGGCGAAGCTGAAGCCCGCCTTCGAGAAGGACGGCACCGTCACCGCCGGCAGTGCGTCCGGCATCAATGACGGCGCCGCCGCTGTGGTGCTGATGACCGCCAAGCAGGCCGCCAAGGAAGGCAAGAAGGTGCTCGGCCGCATCGTGTCGTGGGGCCAGGCCGGCGTCGATCCCAAGATCATGGGCACCGGCCCGATCCCGGCCTCCCGCGCCGCGCTGAAGAAGGCCGGCTGGAACATCGGCGACCTCGACCTGATCGAGGCCAACGAGGCGTTCGCGGCGCAGGCCTGCGCGGTCAACAAGGACCTCGGCTGGGATACCGGCAAGGTCAACGTCAACGGCGGTGCGATCGCGATCGGCCACCCGGTCGGCGCGTCCGGCGCGCGCGTGCTGGTGACGCTGCTGCATGAGATGCAGAAGCGCGATGCCAAGAAGGGCCTCGCCACGCTGTGCATCGGCGGCGGCATGGGCATCGCGATGTGCATTGCACGCGACTGAACTAAAGGCAGAGTGACTGGTTGAATGATGAAAAGATCATCTCGCAACCTCGGCTCGAATTGGTAAAAATGAAATGCCCGGCCTCGCGCCGGGCATTTTCATCTTACGCAGGCGTTTTCAACAACGCTTCAAACCTAAGGCTGAGCTTCGTCAAAAGACCGGGACAATTCCGGCTTATAAAGAAGACCACCAAGGAGGACTACGACATGGCACGTGTTGCATTGGTTACGGGGGGTACGAGGGGCATTGGCGCGGCGATCAGCAAGGCGCTGAAGGCTGCGGGTTACAAGGTTGCGGCGAGCTACGCCGGCAACGACGCCGCCGCCGAAAAATTCAAATCGGAGACCGGCATCCCCGTTTACAAATGGGATGTCAGCTCGTTCGACGCCTGTGCCGAGGGCATCAAGAAGGTCGAGGGCGACCTCGGTCCGATCGACGTGCTCATCAACAATGCCGGCATCACCAAGGATGGCGCCTTCCACAAGATGACGCTCGATCAGTGGAACGCGGTCATCAACACCAATCTCGGCTCGCTGTTCAACATGACGCGCCCGGTGATCGAGGGCATGCGCGCCCGCAAGTTCGGCCGCATCATCAATATCTCCTCAATCAACGGCCAGAAGGGACAGTTCGGCCAGGTCAATTATTCGGCGGCGAAAGCCGGCGACATCGGCTTCACCAAGGCGCTGGCGCTGGAGAACGCCAAGGGCGGCATCACCGTGAATGCGATCTGCCCCGGCTACATCAACACCGAAATGGTGCAGGCGGTGCCGAAGGACGTTCTGGAGAAGAGCATCCTGCCGCTGATCCCGGTCAACCGTCTCGGCGAGCCCGAGGAAATCGCCCGCGCGGTGGTGTTCCTCGCCG
Source organism: Bradyrhizobium sp. SRL28 (assembly GCF_018596315.1). Classification (GTDB taxonomy): domain Bacteria; phylum Pseudomonadota; class Alphaproteobacteria; order Rhizobiales; family Xanthobacteraceae; genus Bradyrhizobium. Next base: position 54,819 of record NZ_JAHEAG010000006.1, read on the forward strand.
CAGACGAGGCCGGTGGCATCACCGGTTCGACCATGACCGTCAACGGTGGGCAGTACATGGTTTGACGGCGTCTCGTCATCGCATGGCTGTTGCATGTCGCAACGGCTCATAAAAAGTCGTCATGCCCGGGCTTGTCCCGGGCATCCACGTCTTTACAACCAGCGGCAAGAAAGACGTGGATGGCCGGGCATAGGCGAGCGTAAGCGACGCCGTCCTTCAGACGGCTATGCCCGGCCATGACGAGAGAACTCTGCTAATGACTCCCCGTACCGCCACATTGATCGGACTGACCGCGATCCTGATGTGGTCGCTGCTGTCGGTCCTGACGGTCGCCACGGGGAAAATTCCCGCGTTCCAGCTTGCCGCCATGACATTTGCGATCGGCGCCTTGGTCGCCTTCGCAAGTTTCCTGTTTCGGCCCTCTGCCTTTGGTGCGTTGAAGCAGCCGCCGGTCGCCTGGGTCGTCGGTGTCGGCGGCCTGTTCGGCTATCACGCGCTGTATTTCCTCGCGCTGCGCTTCGCGCCGCCCGCGGAAGCGGGGTTGTTGAATTATCTCTGGCCGCTGTTGATCGTGCTGTTCTCTTCGCTATTGCCGGGCGAGCGATTGGCGCCGCATCACATCATCGGCGCGCTGCTTGGGCTTGCCGGCACCGTGTTGCTGTTCGCCGGCAATGGCGCGAGCTTTACGCCCGGCCAGATACCGGGACTGGCCGCAGCCTTCGTCGCCGCCTTTGTGTGGGCGGCTTACTCGGTGATGTCGCGCAAGCTCAAGGCGGTGCCGACCGATGCGGTCGCCGGCTTCTGTCTCGCCACCGCGCTGCTGGCCGCGCTTGTGCATGGCATGGTCGAGACCACGGTGTGGCCGGAGACGATCGGGCAGTGGCTGGCGATCATTGCGCTCGGCGTCGGGCCGGTGGGGGCTGCGTTCTTCGTCTGGGACATCGGCATGAAACGCGGCGATATCCGCGTGCTCGGCGCCGCGTCCTACGCGACGCCGTTGCTGTCGACGGCGTTTCTGATTTTTGCGGGCTTCGCGCAGCCGACCGCGACGATTGCCATCGCTGCGATCCTGATCGCGGGCGGCGGCTTGATTGCGGCGAAGGATATGGTTTGGAAAAAGTAGGTGGGCAAAGCGCAGCGTGCCCACCATCTATCCACACATGCATCTTTGGATGGTGGGCCTGCTTCGCTTTGCCCACCCTACGAAATCACGCCGGCTCCCAATTCTTCGGCGCCAGTTCAAACTTCGCAAACTCGAATCCCGGCGCAACCGTGCAACCGACCAGCGTCCAGTCGCCGGTGCTCTCGGCGGCCTGCCAGGCATGCGGCGGCACGATCGCCTGCGGCGCTTCGCCGGCCGTGAGATCTGCGCCGAGCTTCACGCTGCGCTGTCCGTTATCATCAGCGATTTGCAGCGTCAGCGCCGCGCCCGCGTAATAATGCCAGGTCTCCACGGCGTCGATGCGATGCCAGTGCGAGCGTTCGCCGCGCGCCAGCAGAAAATAGATCGCGGTCGATCGCGAGCGTCCATCGGCGTCCACGCTGATATCGCGAAACGTCTCGCGATAATGCCCGCCTTCGGGATGCGGCGTCAGGTCGAGCCGCGCGACGATCTCGGCGGCTTCTTTCGAAAGCGCCATCAGGACTTGTTCTTGCGTTCGCGGAGTTCGCCGAACACTTCGACGGCGCTGGCGCCCTTCATGTGCAGCTTCGCCGCCACCGACGGCTCATCGGCGCGCAGGAATACGTTGGTCTTCTTCTCCTCGCCCAGCAGCACCGGGATCGTCGGCTTGTTCTCGGCGCGCAGCCGCGTCACTTCCTCGGCGCGTGCCTTCAGCGCGGGGTTATCGCCGTCGACTGACAGCGCGAACTTGACGTTGGAGGCGGTATATTCATGGCCGCAATAGAGTTTGAAATCGTCGGGCAGCGCGCGCAGTTTTAGTAGCGAGTCCCACATCATGGGATAGGTGCCCTCGAATACACGGCCGCAGCCGATCGAGAATAGCGTATCGGCAGCGAATACGGCTTTGTCACCGTCGAACACATAGGAAATATGGTCGAGCGTATGGCCCGGGGTTTCCAGCACCCGCACCAGCAGGCTTCCCACCTTGATCACATCGCCATGGGCCGCGCGCAGGTCGACATTGGCGATCTTGGTGGACTTGTCGTTGGGGGCAACGACCCGGCAATTATATTTCTGCTTCAGTTCGGCGACGCCGCCGACATGGTCGTGATGGTGGTGGGTGACGAGAATATCCGTCAGCGTCCAGCCCTCGCGCTCCAGCGCCTTGATGATCGGCGCGGCTTCCGGCGCGTCGATCGATGCGGTGGCCTTGGTCGCGGGATCGTGGATCAAATAGCCGAAATTGTCGCTGAGGCAGGTGAAGGTGCGAATTTCCGCGGCCATGATAACTCCATGAGTAAGGCTTTCAGCCCCATTGGGTATCAAGAAATATGGCGTTAACGCTCACGCGGCAATGCCATTTTCGGCGCGCCGCAATGAAACACGGTGTGGTAGATTGCGCTCATGACCATCGACGTCATCGATCTCCGCGACTTCTATTCGCAGCGCCTCGGCATCGTGGCGCGGCAGCTGATCAACCGCGGCATCCGGGCGCGCTGGCCCGATGCGGCGGGGCAGCGCGTGCTCGGGCTCGGCTACCCGACGCCCTATCTGGGCCTGTTTCGCGAGGATTCCGAACGCTGCATCGCCTTCATGCCGGCGGCGCAGGGCGTGTTGAAATGGCCGACCGCGCGCCCCGCGCTGGCGACCCTGATCGACGAATTCTCGATGCCACTGCCGGACGCCGCGGTGGACCGCATCCTGCTGGTCCATGCGCTGGAAATGTCTGATGATCCGGAGCGCTTGCTGCGCGAGGTGTGGCGGGTGCTGGCGCCGTCCGGGCGGCTGATCGCGGTGATCCCGAACCGGCGCGGCGTGTGGACGCGTACCGACACTACGCCGTTCGGTCACGGCCGGCCCTATTCGCGTGCGCAGATCACGCAATTGCTGCGGCAGACCTGGTTCACGCCGGCTTCGTGGGGCGAGGCGCTGTTCCTGCCGCCGGTCGGCAATAGCTGGTTTTTGCGCTCGGCGATGGCGTGGGAGCGTGTCGGCGCGGCGCTGTCGCTACCGTTCGCCGGCGTCCATATCGTGGAGGCGACCAAGCAGGTCTATCGCGCGATCCCCGCGGGCCGTGAACGCACCCGGTTGATTCCGTCGCTGGAGCCGGTGCTGGTGCCGTCGTCGACGGCGACAAGGGATAACGCGTAACGCGTCGTGGGTCGTCCCTGCGAAAGCAGGTACCCATAGCCACTGGCGGTAATTGTTTTAGAAAGTCCACCGCCAGCGTGCTTCAAAATGAAGGCCGCGGCGTATGGGTCCCCGCGTTCGCGGGGACGACGATATAGCGAGCGAACTATCTACTCATTCCCCGGATTGAAATCTTCGCTGGGCGCGGCAGGCGCGGCCATGCCGTCGGGACGCGGGCCATGCGGCCGGCGGCGCCGGCGCGGGAAACGCTCGCCGCCACGGCCCTCTTCATAGCCGCCGGGCGCGCCGTTCACCTGCGGCTGCGGGCCGGTGATGAAGGAGGGCAGGCGATCGACGCCGCCGGTGTCGGCAATCACCGGCTGCGGCTGGGGTTGCGGCTGATATTGCGGCTGCGGACGAGGCTCGCGGTCGCGATGATGCTCGCGCGGCTGCTGGTCGCGCTGGTAGGACTGACCGTCGCCCCGCTGTTCACGCGGATTGTTGTCGCGGATGTAGGGTTGCGGCTGCTGCGGGACGAAGCCCGGTTCCTGGCCGAAATGCGAGAAGCTCTCGCCCTCGTCCTCGCCGTCTTCGGTCGCCGGCGCTTCGTTGTCGACGCGCGGCTGCGGCTGGTTCTGCCGGAACTGCTCCTGGGCGGCTGCGATCAGGCGGAAATAGTGTTCGGCGTGCTGGTAGTAGTTCTCGGCCGCGACCGGGTCGCCGGAAGAGCGCGCGTCACGCGCCAGCTGAACGTATTTTTCGGCGACGTGCGAGGCAGTGCCGCGGATCTTGATATCGGGTCCGTTCGATTCGAACACCCGGGTCATGGGGTTTTGACCGCGCCGGTTATTATTGTTGCTGTTATTGTTGTTATTATTCCGGTTACGCATCCGCTTGTTGTTCTGACCGTTTCTCATGTCTCGCCTTTATTCCAGCCCTGAAGTTATGCAGTTGCCGTCGTATCCTCATCGCATCCGGGCGCACTCAGGCGCACCGAATCACGATGCCGTTCAGATTCATGTCGTCGATTTCGCCAACCCTCGCGTTCAACAAAGACGCGTTCCCCAACCGGCCGCGTTCACCGCACGCCGGACCAAATCATTCAGCCTGCCAAAACCAGCCTAATCGTCTTGCGTGACGGCTTCGCGTGAGTGGCTGTTGCGTAAGTCTTCAAGCGCAATATCAGGCTTTCGTTCGCTTTGCGGTCGAGAGCAGCACAGCTCCAGCTATTGCGCTCAATTCGACCTGCGTTTTGGAACCTTTCACCCGGCGGGCTCTCGTTTCGAGAACTCTGGCCTCACCCGTGTAATCTTACGGGGCCAGCAACCCTGGACCGATGTTGTGAGCGGAACGTAGTCGCTCCCGGGGAATATTCCAAGGGGTTTTTTTGCGTTCCAAAAGGACTTTATCGGGCCATTTTGTGGCCCGCGACGGCCCTCGGAATGCCGGCCAGATCGACTTTGGGGGCGATCACAGGCGTTAACCCTGCGGCAGCCATCAAAGCCTGGATAGGGCCGCTTTGGCCTTGTCCGGCTTCCACAACGAGGGGGCCGTCCGGTGCCAGAAGGCGAGCCGCCTGAGGAATCAGCGCGCGGTAGGCGTCCAGCCCGTCGGCGCCGCCATCGAGCGCGGCCAGCGGATCGTGATTCCGCACCTCCGCCGCCAGACCATCGATGTCCGTCGAGCGGATATAGGGCGGATTCGAAACGATCAGATCAAACAAACCTGACAGTCCGCTCGCATAATCGCACGCGATGAGCGTCGTGCGATCCGACAGCCCCGCGCGAGCCGCATTGGCCCCGGCGGTTTGCAAGGCGCCCTCCGAAATGTCGGTCCCGAATCCTTGCGCCGCCGGCAGCTCGGACAACAGCGCCAGCAGGATCGCGCCGGAACCGGTGCCGAGATCGGCGATGCGCAACGGACGATCGAGGTTTCCGCCGGCGCGCAGCAGTTCCAGCGCCAGCTCGACCACCGTCTCGGTATCGGGTCGCGGCACCAGCGTCGCGGGGGAGAGTTGCAGCGACAGTCCCCAGAATTCCTTCTCGCCGATGATGCGGGCGACCGGTTCTCCCGCGAGGCGGCGGCGGGCGAATGCTTCGAGGCGTGCCGATTCATCCGGCGTGAGTTGGCGCTGCGCGGCCGTGATCAAGCCGGTCAGGTCGAGGCCGAGTGCGTGACCGATCAGAAGGCGGGCGTCGAGCTCGGCGGATTCGATGGCGGCGGATTTGAACTGCGCGGACAGGACACGCCGGGCGGTCTCGATGGTTTGTCCGGCGAAATCCGTCATGCGGCGTCCTCGCGCAAATCCCTCCACACGTCGTCCCTGCGAACGCAGGGACCCATACGCCGCGGCTTCTCGATTGAGGCGGTGTGGGTTGATATCTTCCGCCGCAACGAAAGCCTGTGGTTATGGGTCCCTGCGTTCGCAGGGACGACGATAGAATCGTTCATGGGTCCCCGCTTTCGCGGGGACGACGAGGAGGCGGTCCTCACGCCGCTGCGCCTTGGGCTGCGAGTTGTGCCGCCTGATGCTCAGTCGTCAGCGCGTCGGTCAATTCGCCCAGCGCTTCGCCCGAAATCACCTGCGGCAATTTGTAGAGCGTCAGGTTGATGCGGTGGTCGGTGACGCGGCCTTGCGGGAAATTATAGGTGCGGATGCGCTCGCTTCGATCGCCGGAGCCGACCTTCTCCTTGCGGTCCGCGGAGCGCGCCGCATCGACGCGCTGACGTTCGGCGTCGTAGATGCGCGAGCGCAGAATGTTCATCGCGGAGGCGCGGTTCTTGTGCTGCGAGCGGCTGTCCTGCATCATCACCACGATGCCGGTCGGAATATGGGTGATGCGGATCGCCGATTCGGTCTTGTTGACGTGCTGGCCGCCGGCGCCTTGCGCGCGCATGGTCTCGATCCGCAGATCGTCGTTCTTGATGTCGACATCGACGTCCTCGACCTCGGGCAGAACGGCGACCGTAGCCGCGGACGTGTGAATGCGTCCCTGCGTCTCGGTGTCGGGCACGCGCTGCACGCGGTGCACGCCGGATTCGAATTTCAGTTTTGCAAATGCGCCGCGGCCCTGCACCTCGGCGATGATTTCCTTGAAGCCGCCCATGGTGCCTTCGGAGGCCGAGATCACCTCGACCTTCCAGCCCTGCAAGGCAGCAAAACGCTCATACATCCGGAACAGGTCGCCGGCGAACAATGAGGCCTCGTCGCCGCCGGTGCCGGCGCGAATTTCCAGCATCACGTTGCGGTCGTCCATGGCGTCCTTGGGCAGCAGCGCCACGCGAATCTTCTGCTCCAGTTCGGCCACGCGCGCCTGCAGCGTTTCGAGCTCGGCTTCGGCCATGCTGCGCATTTCGGGATCGGTGGCGGCATCCGCCAGCAGCTGTTCGGCGCCTGCAATCTCGGCCCGTGCCGCGCGATAGTCTTTCACCGCGTCGATCAGCGGATTGAGCTCGGCAAGCTCGCGCGTGATCTGCACGTATTTTTCGGAATTCAACTGACCCAGCAGCTCGGCCTCCAGCGAGGCGTGGTGGGCGAGCAGGATATCGAGTTTGGCTTCGGGTAGCATGGCGTGGTTCTCAGGGATCGAAAGGGAAGGCGGCGTTGTCGGGCGCGAGCCTCGCTACAACGACAGCCCCTCGGCTTCCGCGAATTCCGTCAGTTTCTTCCGGATCGAAACGCTGCCGGCCGGCGCCTCGAGCAGCGGCATCATGACAGCCTCGGCCTTCTTGGCGTCGAGGTCCAGGATCATCGCCTTTACCGGACCGTGCGCGGTGGCGGATAGCGACAGCGAGCGGTAGCCCAGCGCAATCAGCGCCAGCGCGCCGAGCGGCTTGGAGGCCATCTCGCCGCACAGCGACGCCGTCTTCTTCGCCGCCTGCGCCTTGCGCACGATGTCATGAAGCGCACGCATGATCGGCGCCGACATGGTGTCGAACCGCTCGGAAACCTTGGCGTTGCCGCGGTCGACCGCGAACATGAACTGGAACAGGTCGTTCGATCCGACCGAAACGAAATCGACCTTCTTCAGGAGTTCGTCGAGCTGATAGAGCAGCGCCGGCACCTCCACCATGGTGCCGACGTCGATCCGTTCCGGCAGCGCATGGCCGTGCTGGCGCAGATATGTCAGTTCGCGCTCGACGATCGCCTTGGCCTGGTCGAATTCGGCGACATCGGAAATCATCGGGAACATGATCTTCAGCGCGCGGCCGCCGCCGGCCCGCAGCAAAGCGCGGATCTGGCCGCGCAATAATCCCGGCCGGTCCAGCCCGAGCCGGATCGCCCGCCAGCCGAGCGCGGGATTTTCCTCGATCACGGTCTCCATATAGGGCAGCGCCTTGTCGCCGCCGATATCGAGGGTGCGGAACGTCACGGGCTTGGAGCCCGCGGCATCCAGCACGGTGCGATAGAGCGCCAACTGGTCCGAGCTGCGCGGCAGGCTCTGGCCGACCATGAACTGCAGTTCGGTGCGGAACAGCCCGATGCCGGCGCTGCCGGTATCGTCGATATGCGGCAGGTCGATCACGAGGCCCGCGTTGATCATCAGCTCGACCGGCTGGCCGTCCTTGGTCACGCAGGGCATGTCGCGCAGCGCGGCGTACTGCGCCTGTCGCCGCGCGCGAAACCGCACCCGCTCGGCATAGGCCGATTCGATCTCGGCCGAGGGGCGGACATAGATCGAGCCCGAGGTGCCATCGACGATGATGGCGTCGCCGGGATCGGCGATGCCGGGGGCGTTCGGCACTTCGCCGACGGCGGGAATGCCGAGCGCGCGCGCCACGATCGAGACGTGGGAATTCGCGGTGCCTTCCTCCAGCACCAGGCCGCGCAGCCGCTTGCGGTCATAGTCGAGCAGCGCCGCAGGTCCCATCGCGCGCGCGATCAGGATGGCGTTCTCGGGAAGCTGCTCGCGCGAGGGTGCATGATCCTGTCCCACCAATTGCCGCATCAGGCGATGGCCGAGGTCTTCCAGATCGTGCAGGCGGTCGCGCAGATAGGGATCGGTCGAGCGCAACATGCGGGCGCGGGTATCGGATTGCACGCGCTCGACGGCGGCTTCGGCGGTCAGGCCGGTGGCGACCGCTTCGTGCAATTTGTGCGACCAGCCGTGATCATTGGCGAACATCCGATAGGCTTCCAGCACCTCGCGGTGCTCGCCGCCCTCGGCGACATCGCCGCGCTCCAGCATGCGGTCGAGATCGGCGCGCAGCTTGGTCAGCGCAGCATCCAGCTTCTTGATTTCCTTCGGCAGGTCTTCGGCGATGTAGTTGGTGATGACGACGCGCGGCTCGTGCAGCACGACATGGCCGAGCGCGATGCCGTCGGACAGGATTGCGCCGGTCTTGTGCAGGGAATGCCCCGCTGCGGGTTCCGCGCCGGGCTGCGCCAGCGCCGCCAATTCGCCGGAGGCGATCATTTCCGCCAGCACCATGGCGGTGGTCTGCAGCGCCTCGACCTCTTCCTCGACATAGGTGCGCTTGGCGCGGTTCTGCACGACAAGCACGCCGAGCGTGTTGCCGGCGCGCAGGATCGGCACGCCAAGGAACGAATGGTAGATTTCTTCGCCGGTTTCCGGGCGGAATGAGAACGCCGGATGGCTTTGCGCGTCGGAGAGGTTGAGCGGGCTCGCCTCGCTGGACACGAGGCCGACGAGGCCCTCATGCGCGTTCAGCACCGTCCGGTGCACCGCGTCGCGGTTCAGACCTTCGGTGGCATAAAGTTCGAGCGTGTTATCGATGCGCAGCACGTAACAAGAGCAGACCTCGGCCACCATGTTGGCCGCGATCAGGACCACGATCTTGTCCAGGCGTTCCTGGGCCGAGACCTTCTCCGCCATGGTTTCGCGGAGCCGTCTCAACAAGACGCGGGGGCCTCCCGAAGCGCTCCGCATGTGCTGGTATCCTCCCCCGCGAGGCCAGCCCGCCGGGTGGCCGGTAGCTGGCGTGAAACGCACGAAAAACAACAATTTTATTCATTCGGCGCGGCCGCACCTGATCCCGGCCGAATCGGGATCGCCAAAACCGTGGTGCAGTTTGCGGCAACCCACCTCACAGGCCGTATAGCCAATCGAGGCTTGCTTTGCCAAGCAAAACGCCTGCCAGAACCAATAACGTGTGTGTCAGCGCCGATGCTGCGCTAGCGAAGCGCATGATCTGCCAAACGCCGCCGGTCTGACGATCAGATCATGCGCTAAATTTGAGAGAAAATCGTTCTAAGTCTGGTCGAGCCCGTAAAGCGTGTGCAGCGTGCGCACCGCAAGTTCGGTGTAGGCGGCGTCGATCAGCACCGAAAACTTGATCTCGGAGGTGGTAATGGCGCGGATGTTGATATTGCGCTCGGACAGCGCCTTGAACGCCTTCGCCGCGACGCCGGCATGGCTGCGCATGCCGCTGCCGATCACGGAGACCTTGGAGACGTCGGTGGCGCTGTCGAGCCTGATATAGCCGATCTTGCCCTTTGAGGCGGTGATGGTGTCGCGGGCGCGGTTATAGTCGGAGGCCGGAACGGTGAAGGTGAGGTCGGTGGTCTTGCCGTCCTCGGAGACGTTCTGGACGATCATGTCGACATTGATGTTGGCGTCCGCCAGCGGCCCGAAGATAGCGGCGGCAACGCCCGGCTTGTCCTCGATCTGGCGCAGGGAAATCTGGGCTTCGTCCTTGGAGAAGGCGATGCCGGTGACGACGTGGCTTTCCATGATTTCCTCCTCGCTGCAGATCAGCGTGCCCGGCGGCGTGCCGTGCGGGTCGATATCCTCGGGCTTGTCGAAGCTGGAGCGGACGAACACGGGCATGTTGTGCACCATGCCGAGTTCCACCGAGCGCACCTGCAGGACCTTGGCGCCCAGCGAGGCCAGTTCCAGCATGTCCTCGAAGGCGATCTTGTCGAGCCGCCGCGCCTTGGGAACCACCCGCGGATCTGTCGTGTAGACGCCGTCCACGTCGGTATAGATGTCGCAGCGGTCGGCGCGAATCGCAGCCGCAATGGCCACCGCCGAGGTGTCCGAGCCGCCGCGCCCGAGGGTGGTGATTCGGTTGGTCTGCGGATTGATGCCCTGGAAGCCGGCAATGACGGCGACTTCCTTGCGATCGGCGAAACGGTTGACGATCTCCGTGCCGTCGATCTCGAGGATCCGCGCCGAGGCGTGGGCGTCGGAGGTCTTGATCGGGATCTGCCAGCCCTGCCAGGAGCGGGCCTGGATGCCGATGCCCTGTAGCGCGATCGCGAGCAGGCCCGAGGTCACCTGTTCGCCTGATGCCACCACGGCGTCATATTCGCGCGCATCATGCATCGGCGAGGCGTCGCGGCACCAGTCCACCAGTTCGTTGGTCTTGCCGGCCATGGCCGACACGACGACAGCGACATCGTGTCCGGCGTCGACTTCGCGCTTGACGTGTCGCGCGACGTTGCGGATTCGGTCGATATTGGCGACGGACGTGCCGCCGAATTTCATCACGAGGCGGCCCATGACGACGCGTGCATTCCCTGTGAGGATAAGTTAGATGACCCGCACGGAAAGTGGAGCGCCCGGGCCGAAAGCGGCGTATACATAGCGGCGCGGTCCGGAGCAAGCAACCAGCTTCGTTTTCGGCCCAAAAATGGCGCAAATGGCTGTGGTGGCGGGTTAATTCAGGGCGGGCGTATGGGTCGTTATATCGATGATATTCTGCAGCCCGGCGAGAAGGTGCTGTATTCGACCAACGCGCACTGGATATATTTCTTGCCGGCGATCATCGGCTGGATCGTAGCGAGCGTATTCCTGGTGCTCTCGGGGATCGTGCCGGCGGGCCCATCCGTACTGATCTGTCTGTCGCTGGCGGGGATATCAGCCATTGCTGCGTTGTACAAAACGGTCACCGCCTGGTTCCATCAATGGACCACCGAGACCGACGTCACCAATTTCCGTGTCGTCCACAAGACCGGCTTCATTCAGCGGCAGACGTTCGAGATGAGTGTGGACAAGGTCGAGAGCGTCGACGTCAACCAGAGCATCCTCGGCCGCATCCTCAACTACGGCGACGTAACGGTCTTCGGAGTCGGTGAGGGTGGCAAGACCCTCGACACCATTGCTTCGCCGCTGGCATTTCGCAATGCCATCACGGCACGGCCGGCCGGTACGTAAGTCATGGCCATGCAGCAAAACGCTTCCGCCGCCACGGGCTCCACAGTCGACCCCGCCGAAGTCGCAAAATTCTCAAAATTGTCGGACGAGTGGTGGGACCCCAAAGGCAAGATGGCCCCACTGCACAAGATCAATCCGTTGCGGCTCGCCTATATCCGCGACGCCGCATGCCGCAAGTTTGATCGCAACGCCAGGAGCCTGAGTTGCCTGTCGGGCCTGCGCATCCTCGATATCGGTTGCGGTGCCGGCCTGTTGTGCGAGCCGTTCACGCGGCTGGGCGCGCAGGTGATCGGGATTGATCCGTCGGCGACCAACATCGCTGCCGCGCGGCTGCATGCCGACAAGGGTCATCTGTCGATCGACTACCGCTGCACCACGGTCGAGGCGATGGATTTGCGCGAGCGCTTCGACGTCGTGCTGGCGATGGAAGTGATCGAGCATGTCACCGATGTCGGCGCGTTCCTCGCTCGCTGCGCGGCGGTGGTCAAGCCGGGCGGGTTGATGGTGGTCTCGACCTTGAACCGCAACTGGAAGAGCTTTGCGCTCGCGATCGTCGGCGCGGAATATGTGCTGCGCTGGCTGCCGCGCGGCACCCATCAGTGGGACAAATTCGTCACGCCCGACGAACTCGCACAACATCTCGCCCACAACAGGCTCACCATCACCGAGCAGGCCGGCGTGGTCTATAACCCGCTTGCCGACCGATGGAGCATCTCGTCCGACATGGACGTGAACTACATGGTGGTGGCCGAGGGGGTGTAGTTGATCCCAGCAACTTAGCCACATAACCGGTGTCGTCCCTGCGAACGCAGGGACCCATACTCCGCAGCGCTAATTGGGTTACGAGACGTCGACCATTCGTGCTCACATGAGGGAGCACGGCCGTATGGGTCCCTGCGTTCGCAGGGACGACGAGAGAATTTCGGCTTAATCGCAATCCTGTCATGACGCCGGTCCTGTTGACCGCGCCGATCCCGCCCGGCACGGTGCGGCAGCTTCCTGCCGGTATTTTTCATGCTCTCCGTCGCCTCGCTCTGGATTCCCTTCACCATCATCGCTGCGCTGGGCCAGGTCGCCCGCAATGCGATGCAGCGGTCGTTGACGGGGCCGCTCGGGACCTGGGGCGCGACCAATATTCGCTTTCTGTTCGGTTTTCCGTTCTCGATCATCTTCTTCGCGGTCGTGGTGGGGGTAACCGGCGATCCCATACCGTGGCCGACGGCCGCGTTCTGGCCATGGCTGCTGCTCGGCGCGCTCAGTCAGATCGTTGCCACCGGGCTGATGCTGGTTGCGATGAACGATCGTTCCTTTGTCGTGACCACGGCGTATCTCAAGACCGAAGCGATCCAGACCGCGATCTTCGGATTCATCTTCCTCGGTGATCATTTGACCCTGTTGAGGGTGGTTGCGATCATCATTGCGACCATCGGCGTGGTCATCACCGCGCTGAGGCCGGGCGGCGAAAAGGGCTTTGCGGAGTTGAAGCCGACCATCATCGGCCTGGTCGCCGCCGGTTGCTTCGCGCTGTCGGCGGTCGGCTTTCGCGGCGCGATCATCAACGTGCCCGGCGTCTCCTTCGTGACGACGGCGTCCTATACGCTGGTGTTCGGCCTGTTCGTGCAGACGCTGGTGTTGACGATTTATCTGCTCGTCCGCGCGCCCGATGTGCTCGTGAAGATCTTCGGACTCTGGAAGCCGTCGATGCTCGCGGGCTTCATGGGCGCGTTCGCCTCGCAATTCTGGTTTCTGGCATTCGCGCTGACGGCGGCTGCGAACGTGCGCACGCTGGCGCTGGTCGAGGTGCTGTTCGCGCAGGCGGTGGCGTATTATTCGTTCAAGCAGCCATTATCGGCGCGGGAGCTGTCCGGCATCGCGCTGATCGTGGCGGGCGTTGCACTGCTGGTGACGGCTTGATTCGGGAATCGTAGGGTGGGCAAAGCGCAGCGTGCCCACCATCTATCTGCGACCGTTGTCTTGAATGGTGGGCACGCTGTCGCTTTGCCCACCCTACGGCATGACGCCAGCGTCAGTTCCTATCGTCCGGCAGCACCGGCAGCGGGGAGACCTCGACGCCTTCGTCGATCAAGGAGCGTGCTTCCTCGGGCGAGGCTTCGCCGTAGATCGGGCGATGCTCGATATCGCCATAGTGCATCTTGCGCGCCTCGTTGGGGAAGCGCTCGCCGACATTGTCGGCGTTCTTGACGATGTGATCGCGCAGCTCCTTGAGCTTGACGCGCAGCTCGCGCTCCTGCGCCATCAACAGCGGCGTCGATTCCGATGACGCCGTTACTTCCGCAGGCGCGGCTGGCGCAGGCGGGGCGGCCTCGCGGCCCTTCTTGCTTACGATCTGCGGGGCCATAATGGCGCGCTCGACCTTCACCGAGCCGCAGGCAGGACAACTCACCAGCCTGCGTTTCTCCTGGCTCTCATAGGCCGCGGAGCTTTGAAACCAGCTTTCGAACGCATGGCCCTTCTCGCAGCGAAGGTTGTACCGGATCATGCCGAACCCCGGACGAGATGCAGATGCTCAGGCCCAGCCTTGGGATCGGCGATGCCGAAGCGCCGTCCGTGCTGCAGCGACGGCACGGTCTTGCGTGCGGTTTCAACCTTCGCGGGGTCGATCTGCGCAAGGAATACGCCAGGCTCGACGCCACCCTCGGCAAGAATCTCGCCCCAGGGGGCGATGATCAGCGAATGCCCGAAGGTCTCACGCTTGTTCTCGTGCATGCCGCATTGCGCCGCCGCGAAGACGAAGCAACCGGTCTCGATGGCGCGGGCGCGGAGCAGCGTGTGCCAATGCGCCTCGCCGGTCTTTCTGGTGAAGGCTGACGGCACCGTGAGGAACGCTGCACCGGCTTCGGCCAATGCGCGGTAGAGCGCCGGAAAACGCACGTCGTAGCAGATCGTCAACCCGATCCGGCCCCACGGCAGGTCCGAGATCACGGCGGTCTCGCCCGGCTGGTAATTGGCAGATTCGCGATAGCTCTCGCCGCCGGGCAGATCGATATCGAACATGTGGATCTTGTCGTAGCTGGCGAGCAACTTGCCGTCGGGCCCGATCAAGAAGGACCTGTTGACCGCGCGCTCCGGCGAATAGCGCAGCGCCAGCGAGCCGATATGGAGATGGATCTTCAATTCCGCGGCAAGCGCGCGATAGGCCTTCAGCGAGAGGTCGTCTTCCTCTGACGCGAGATGCTCGAACAGCGCCTTGCGGTTCAGTTGCATCATGTTGCTCACCTCGGGGGTGAGCACATAGTCGGCGCCTTGCGCCGCGGCCTCGCGGATCAGCTTGGTGCCTTGCTCGAGGCTCGGCTCGGGCAGCAGCCCGGTGCGCATCTGCACCATGGCAGCGGTAAAGGTCGAGCCAGCGCTCATGAGGAGGCCTTTTCTCCTGCCAGCAGGCCGTCGAGCTTGCCCGCGCGGTCCAGCGCGTAAAGCTCATCACAGCCGCCGACATGGGTTGCACCGATGAAGATCTGCGGAAAGGTCGAACCGTGGCCGGCGCGATCGTACATTTGATCGCGATAGGCCGGGTCGGTCGCCACGTTCAATTCGGTGAACGCGGCGTTCTTGCGCGTCAGCAGCGATTTGGCGGCGGTGCAATAGCCGCAGCCCGGGCGGGTATAGATTTCAATGGCAGTCATGGCGCGCTCTGATTTGGCAAGTGTTTGAATTATATGGGAGCGCGGTGGCTGTCCACAACCCGCGCGAATACCAGCACGTCGACCTGCGCGGCTTTGGCGCGCAGCAGGGCGCGGGCGCAGGCGTCCGTCGTGGCGCCTGACGTCAAGACATCGTCGATCAGGACGATGCGGCGGCCCTGGATATCAGCCATGCGATCGGCGGCGACCTTGAAGGCACCCTGCACATTGCTGGCGCGCTGCGGCCTGGACAGGCCAATCTGTTGTTCGGTCGTGCGAATGCGGCGAAGCGCCTCGGAGGCCAGTTTGACGCCGGTTTGCTGTGAAATCACCCGCGCCAGCGCGCCGGACTGGTTGTAGCGGCGGCTCCAGCCGCGCCGCCAGTGCAGGGGTACCGGCACCAGCACGTCGGCCTCTGCGAGCAATTCCTGGCCCGCGCGGGCCATCCAGCGGCCCATCGCGGGCGCCAGATCGGTGCGGTCCTGGTATTTCAGCGAATGAACCAGCGTGCGGGCAACGTCATCGTAGCGCACCGCAGCGCGGGCGCGCTGGTAGGCTGGTGGGCTGGCGATCGCCTCCATCGACAGCAATTCCGGACCGGGATCATACACGAAGGGGATGCCGAGCCGCGGACAGAACGGCGGTGCGATGAACGACAGTTTCGCCCAGCATTCCGCGCAGACGCCCTCGCCATCAACCGGCTCGCGGCAGGAAACGCAGAGCGTCGGCAGCGCGATGTCGAGCGCGAATTTTGGAAGATGCGCGAATGCGTCACGGCAGGCGCCGAGCGCGCCGCGAAGGTGGCTGGAGATGGAGCGTGGTGGTGATGCCTCGGCGTCCATGGGAAGAGGCTAGCGCCGTGCGGCGCCACGCTCAAGTCGATAGACTGTTCTTATCTGCCCCCAGCTTACGGCTCTTTCGGAAGCACGGGCCGGAAGAACGATCGCTCATAGCGGATGAAGCAGCGCGTTTCCTTTGCGAAGGCGATCGCTTTCTGGACGTCGGGATCTCCGGCGCTGTCTTTTCGATACTGTTCGTAGGCCGCGAAGCTCGGGAAGCTGAACATCGCGAGGGCAACGTCGCTCGCCCCTTCCGATGGCAGGAAATACCCGTGGTGGATGCCACCGAATCTCGGCAGCAATTCCAGCCACATCCTGCCGTAAGCTTCGAACTCGGCGAGCTTGTCCGGTCTGACCTCGTAACGCAGGTAACAAGTGATCATGTCTGATGCTCCGTCGCGCCACGAACCTGACGCTCATTAATAGCTTGCGCAAGCGTGCGGTCACGCCCGAACTTCGCGAAAGATGCATACCTCGTGATTCGAGGCGTACGAAGCCGCGCTTGTCATCAAGAGGGATTGAGATGGATCGCTGACCGTCGTACCAACCGGCATGGTTTCGAGCCCGACCGCCGCACCCATCCTGTTCGACCGCGCACTGTTGCGCGCGCGGATGGAACGCGCGCGGCGTGCCGGGCCGGTGACGTTCCTGCTTGATCGCGTCAGGGAGGACATGGAGGAGCGGCTGCAGGCGGTGATGCGGAATTTTGCCGACGTCGCCGATGTCTGGACGCCGGGCGAATTGCTGCAGAAGCCCGTCGCTGATCGCTTCCAGTCGATCAGGCGTATCGATCCCGATCAATCGGAAACGCTGCGCTTGCCACCGCAATCGCTCGATCTCGTCGTCTCGGCGCTTGCGTTTCAGTTCGTCAACGATCTCCCCGGCGTGCTGGCGCAGATCCGCCGCGCGTTGAAGCCGGACGGACTGTTGCTGGCGGCGATGATCGGCGGTGACACCTTGACCGAACTCAGGCAATCCTTTGCGGCAGCAGAAGCCGAGTGCGAGGGCGGGGTGTCGCCGCGCGTCGCTCCATTTGCCGATTTGCGCGACATCGGCGGGCTGTTGCAGCGCGCCGGGCTTGCGCTGCCCGTCACCGACGTCGATCGCGTCGTGGTGCGCTACGACAGCGCGTTCGCGCTGATGGCCGATCTCCGGCGGATGGGCGCGAGCAACATTCTGATCGAGCGGCGGCGCCCGCTGACGCGCCGCACCACCATGTTGCGGATGGCGCAGATCTATAGCGAGCGGTTCGCGGATGCCGACGGCCGCATCCGCGCGACCTTTGACGTGATCTGGCTGTCCGGCTGGGCGCCGCATGAAAGCCAGCAAAAGCCGTTGCAGCCGGGCTCGGCGAAAGCGAGTTTGGAAGCGGCGGTGAAAGGAAGGCCGAAGGGCTGACCGTGTCCCGGACGCGGTGCCGCGCTTCTTAGCGGTGCACCGCAGAGCCGGGACCCATGATGGACCCCGGAGCAGCGTCACTTCGTGCTGCGCCGCATCCGGGGAACGCCGTCAACAAATCGATCAGGTACGAGACCAGCGAAGCGCCCGCGGGCGTGGCGGCGTTCTACTTTGCATGGGGTTGTTTTGATTTTTTTGTGCCGGCCCTGCGTGCTCCCGGAGCCGCCGGCCACGCGCTTCACATCAACAAATCAATCAAATGCGGGATCAGCGGGATGTCCGCGGGCGGCATCGGGTAGTCGCGCAGCTTGTTGGCGCGGACCCAGGCCAGCTGCTGGCCTTCGCGCGCGATCACCAAGCCTTCCCAGCGCCGACAGATGTAGAGCGGCATCAGCAGATGAAAGCTGTCATAGGCGTAGCTGGCAAACGTCAACGGTGCCAGGCACGGCTCGCTGACGTCGATCCCGATCTCTTCATGCAGTTCGCGGATCAGCGTCTGCTCCGGCCGTTCGCCGGGCTCGACCTTGCCGCCGGGAAATTCCCACAGCCCCGCGAGCGCCTTGCCTTCGGGGCGCTGTGCGATCAGCACGCGCTTGTCGGCATCGACCAGGGCGCAGGCGACCACGAGGGTGAGCTTGATGTCAGCCATGCGCCGCTGTCTCGTTCACGACCGGTAGTCGCCGTTGATCGCGACATATTCCTTGGTGAGGTCGCAGGTCAGCACGCGGTCACGACCCTTGCCGAGGCCGAGCGTGACCTTGATCTGGATCTTCGGGTTCTTCATCACCGCGGAAACTTCGGCCTCGTTGTAGGACGGATCGCGCGCGCCGCTCCTGGCGACGCGAATGCCGTTGAACGAGATCGAAAGCTTGTCGCGGTTGGCGGGCTCACCGGCCTTGCCGACCGCCATCACCACGCGGCCCCAATTGGCGTCCTCGCCGGCGATCGCCGTCTTTACCAGCGGCGAATTCGCAATCGACATTGCGATGCGGCGTGCCGAGGCCTTGCTGGTCGCGCCTTCGACGATCACCTCGACCAGCTTGCGTGCGCCTTCGCCGTCGCGGGCCACCTGTTCGGCAAGATCGGCCAGCACATCGCGGAACGCCTTGGCAAACGCCTTCAGCCGGGGATCGCTGGCGCGGCTGATTTTTGGGGCGCCGTCGGCGGCGGCTGCGCCGGTAGCGAAGGCCAGCAGCGTATCCGATGTCGAGGTGTCGCTGTCGATCGTGACGGCGTTGAACGTGTCTTCAACGCCGCTCTTGAGCAGCGCCTGCAGCACAGCGGACGACAGCGGCGCGTCGGTGAACACAAAGGACAGCATGGTCGCCATATCAGGCGCGATCATGCCGGCGCCTTTGGCCATGCCGTTGATGGTGACCTTGGCCTTGCCGAGCTTGACGGTAGCGGTTGCGACCTTCGGGAAGGTATCGGTGGTCATGATCGCCCTGGCCGCGTCCATCCAGTGGTCGGGCGTGGCGGCCTCAGTCAGCGTCGCCAGCACGCCGTCGAATTTGGTGGCGTCGAGCGGCTCGCCGATCACACCGGTGGAGGCGAGGAACACGTCGCCGGTGCTGCAGCCGACTGCCTT
Source organism: Bradyrhizobium sp. SRL28 (assembly GCF_018596315.1). Classification (GTDB taxonomy): domain Bacteria; phylum Pseudomonadota; class Alphaproteobacteria; order Rhizobiales; family Xanthobacteraceae; genus Bradyrhizobium. The sequence continues at coordinate 73,658 of NZ_JAHEAG010000006.1, forward strand.
TGCTGCGGTTTGCGCGGTCAGCGCCGTCGACTGCTTGCCGGTCTTGCCGGTGAACGCGTTGGCGTTGCCGGAATTCACTACTAGCGCGCGAGCTTGTCCGCGACCGAGCTTGGCGCGGCACCATTCAACGGGAGCGGACGGGCATTTCGATTTGGTGAAGACGCCGGCGACCGTGGTGCCCTTGTCCATGACGGCGAGCAGCACGTCGGTACGCCCCTTGTAGCGGATGCCGGCGGCGGCAGTGGCGAGCTTCACGCCCGCAATCGCGGGCATCTCGGGAACATCGGTCGGGGCGAGGGGGGAAATGGTGGTGGACATGCGGGCACCTTCTTCGACCAGATCAACCATAGCCGGGCTTGCCGCCGGCATCGACGTCTTCAGGGCCTGCCAACCAGTCCCCGGACATGGAACGGCCGGGCGCTTCGGCCCGGCCATGACGATGGTAGATACTATTGGTCTCGAAGAAGTGACAGCGATTTTTTACTTCTTCGGCGGCGCCATCTTGGAGTCCGCGGGCTTGGCGGCATCCGGCTTGGCGTCGGTCTTGGCGGCTTCGGCCGGCTTGTCCATGCGCTCGACCTTGGCGGCTTCGCGCAGCTTGGCGACGTATTCGGCCTGGGCCTTGCGCGTCACATAGGTCTCGATCTGGGCCCTGACCTGCTCGAAGTCGGGCGCCTTGCGGGCGCGCTTTTCCTCGACCTTGATGATGTGCCAGCCGAATTGCGACTTGACGGGGTCGGAGATCTTGCCGGGTTCGAGCGTGAACGCGACGGCGGAGAATTCCGGAACCATCTGTTCCTTGGTGAAGAAGCCGAGATCGCCGCCATCGGAGGCGCCAGGGTCCTTGGACTTCTTCTTCGCCAGTTCGGCGAAGTCGCCGCCCTTCTTCAGCTCTTCCGCGATCGCCTTGGCCTCGTCCTCGGTCTCGACCAGGATGTGCCGGGCGTGGACTTCCATTTCGCCGGTGATCTGCTTGGAGGCCTCCTCATAGACCTTCTTCATGGCGTCGTCGGTGGTCGCCGCCTTGCCTTCGGTGGCCAGCAGGCTGTCCATCAACAGGCGGCTGCGCGTGAACGCCAGGCGCTTCTTGAAGTCTTCGGAATTCTCGACCTTCTTGTCCTCGGCGGCCTTGGCGACGATTTTCAGGTCGATCAGGAAGGCCAGCACATTGTCCTTCTTGGTTGCCGGGTCCATTTGCGCGAGGCTGGGGCCGAGTTCCTCTTCCGCGAGCGCCACATCGCTCTGGCGGATCTCAACACCGTTAACCTTGGCGAGAACGGGGTTGTCCTGGGCACGAACCGGGCTGGCGGCCAGAATCGCAGCCAGACAGGCCGTTGCGGCCAGGGAGGCGAGGCCGAAGCGCAGGCCGGTTTTCGTTTCCGGGAACGAGGTGGTCATGGAAAATCCTTGTCTTGAAGAAGGGGGCGGCAAAGGCGGCGGGACACTCGCCCAATCATGCGGCCTTGGCAACGCGAAAAGTCTGTCAAAATGATGAATTCCTTGACAGATGGACCCACGTTGACAAGGCCCCAACCCAGCCATATCTGTGCCGGAACCTCCAGCGGCGATAGCGCTTATTTTGCTGCGTTTTTTGCCGTTGAACCTTGGATTGCTTAATTCCCACTCATTAGGCGGATGATGCCCCGGAACGGGTATTCGCCGCGATGCGTCACGGTGAGTTGATAGGCAACTTGGTGGACCACGTCACGGCGCAACGCAAGTAACGGCAAAGGCAGGAATTGGCATGATCGGCGCGCTCGCCCGCAAGTTTTTCGGCTCCGCCAACGACCGGCGGGTGAAGGGATATCAGTCCCGCGTCAACGCCATCAACGCGCTTGAGCCCGAGCTCGCCGCGCTTTCCGACGAGGCGCTGAAAGCCCGCACCGCCGAATTCCGCCAGCAGCTTGCCGACGGCAAGACGCTCGATGACATCCTGGTTCCGGCCTTCGCCACCGTGCGCGAAGCCGCCAAGCGCACCCTCGGCCAGCGGCATTTCGACGTCCAGCTGATCGGCGGCATGGTGCTGCATGAGGGCGACATCGCCGAGATGAAGACCGGCGAAGGCAAGACGCTGGTGGCCACCCTCGCGGTCTATCTCAACGCGCTCGCCAGCAAGGGCGTCCATGTCGTCACCGTCAACGACTACCTCGCCCGCCGCGACAGCGAATGGATGGGCCAGATCTATAATTTCCTCGGGCTCACCGTCGGCGTGATTGTGCACGGCCTCGACGACGCCGAGCGCAAGGAAGCCTATGCGCGCGACATCACCTACGGCACCAACAACGAATACGGTTTCGACTATCTGCGCGACAACATGAAGTACCGGCTGGAGGACATGGTCCAGCGCAGCCACTTCTACGCCATCGTCGACGAAGTCGACTCGATCCTGATCGACGAGGCGCGCACGCCGCTGATCATCTCCGGTCCGCTCGATGACCGCTCGGAATTCTACAACACCATCGACACCTTCCTGCCCAAGCTCGACAAGACCGATTTCGACGTCGACGAGAAGCAGCGCACGGTGACGCTGACCGAAGCCGGCATGGAGAAGATCGAAACCCTGCTGCGCGACGCCGGCCAGCTCAAGGGCGAGTCGCTCTACGACGTCGAGAACGTCTCGGTCGTTCACCACATCAACCAGGCGCTGCGCGCCCATTCGCTGTTCCACCGCGACAAGGACTACATTGTCCGCGACGGCGAAGTCATCATCATCGACGAGTTCACCGGCCGTATGATGCAGGGCCGGCGTTATTCCGAAGGCCTGCACCAGGCGCTGGAAGCCAAGGAGCATGTCCAGGTTCAGCCGGAAAACCAGACGCTGGCCTCGATCACGTTCCAGAACTATTTCCGGATGTACCAAAAGCTCGCCGGCATGACCGGTACGGCGCTGACCGAAGCCGACGAATTGTTCGACATCTACAAGCTCGAGGTCGTGGAAATCCCGACCAACGTGGCGGTCGCGCGTCTCGACGAGGACGATGAAGTCTACCGCACCCAGAACGAGAAATACGCTGCGATCCTGGCCGAGATCGAACGCGCCAACAAGCGGCTGCAGCCCGTACTGGTCGGCACCGCCTCGATCGAAAAGTCGGAAGTGCTGGCCGATTATTTGAAGAAGCACGGCTACAAGCAGATCGATTTCGGCTCGGAATCCGGAATGGAGAAGCTCTACGCCGCGGCGCGTGCGGGCAAGCCTGCAAAGCTGTTTGCGGTGTTGAACGCGCGCTTCCACGAACAGGAAGCCTATATCGTCGCCGAAGCCGGCGTGCCCGGCGCGATCACGATCGCCACCAACATGGCCGGCCGCGGTACCGACATCAAGCTCGGCGGTTCGCTCGAGATGCGGATCCAGCAGGAGACCGCCAGCATCGCCGACGAGGCCGAGAAGGCCAAAAAGATCGAACAGATCAAGGCCGACATCGAACGCTTCCGCGAGATCGTGCTGAAGGCCGAGGACGTGGTCGAGATCGAGCCCGCCAAGGGCAACAAGCCGGCCAAGACCATCACCAAGCCGGGTGGGCTCTACATCATGGGCTCGGAGCGGCATGAATCCCGCCGCATCGACAACCAGTTGCGCGGCCGTTCCGGTCGTCAGGGCGACCCTGGACGCTCAAAATTCTTCCTGTCGCTGGAAGACGATCTGATGCGGATTTTCGGGTCCGACCGGCTCGACAGCATGCTGCAGCGGCTTGGCCTGAAAGAGGGCGAGGCCATCATCCATCCCTGGATCAACAAGGCGCTGGAAAAGGCGCAGCAGAAGGTCGAAGCCCGCAACTTCGACATCCGCAAGAACCTGCTCAAGTTCGACAACGTGCAGAACGACCAGCGCAAGGTGATCTTCGATCAGCGCGTCGAACTGATGAAGAGCGACAGCGTGGCCGAAATGGTCGCGGACATGCGGCATGACTTCATCGACGACATCGTCGTCAAGCACGTGCCGGAACATGCCTATGCCGAGCAGTGGGATGTCGCGGGCCTCAAGGAAGAGCTGAAGCGCGTGCTCGATATCGACCTGCCGGTCGAGGAATGGGCCAAGGAAGAGGGTATTGCCGACGAGGAATTGCTGACGCGGATCGAGCAGCGCGTCGACGAGCACATGGCGGCCAAGGTGGCGCAGTGGGGTCCCGATGTGATGCGCTACGTCGAGAAGACCATCCTGCTGCAGACGCTGGATCACCTCTGGCGTGAGCATCTGATCATGCTCGATCATCTGCGTCAGGTGATCGGTCTGCGCGGCTATGGCCAGCGCGATCCCTTGCAGGAATATAAGTCGGAAGCCTTCGGCCTGTATGAGGCGATGACCGCGCATCTGCGCGAGGCGGTGACGGCGCAATTGATGCGCGTCGAGATCGTGCCGCCGGAAGAACAGCAGCCGGTGCTGCCGGCGATGGAAGCGCACAAGTTCGATCCCAATACCGGCGAAGACGAGATGGCCTTCGCCAACGCCTCCCTGGTGCCCGACGCCAGCGCCGCCGATCGCGATCCCAAAAATCCCGCAAGCTGGGGCAAGGTCGGCCGCAACGAGGATTGCCCCTGCGGAAGCGGCAAGAAGTACAAGCACTGCCACGGCAAGTACGGTTAGCAAAGTTTTCAATAGGTTAGCGGATCACTGCACCTCGTTTTGTCTAGAGGCCCGCTAGCAGTTGAAATGCGTCGGTCCATGTGGCGCTTGCCGAACTTCAGGGGCACCACGAATGTAAGGCGCTCGCTATCTTGAGGATGGCCGGCTGACGATCTTCAAGCGGTCTGGCATATATTACGCTCGAATCCGCACCGCAGCATCAGACGGATAAATTTGGCGGTCGCTGAAGACCACCAGCGAGCAGACCGCTATCGACTTCGGCCGCCGACTGCTGTTCCAAATTGAACAGCGCCTCGACCAGAGCCTACCGCCGAAATCCAAATTTATTCGCAACCGGCATCGACGATTGAGTGCATTTTCTATCTAAACGAGCATTTCAAGTCCCGCCTGTGCTGCAGATTGTCGGTCCCATCGAGGGCGGGCGGTCCTTATGCACGTTTTAAGACACATTAACCAATCTACTGCAATTAAAAGTAAGTGTTGCAAAATTGCACTAGTCTGGAACCCAAAGTGGGAACAATTTTAGGAATGGAATGGGAATGGGAATGGAATTTCATGAAACCTTTTTAAAGTGAGGTCGGGGGATGACCAAGGTGAAGAAACTAGGGGTAGCAGCGACTGCGGCTTTCGGGCTTTTTGCGATTTCTGCTGAGACAGCGCACGCTCAGTCGGTCCAGCAATTAGTGGTCAGAAACGTTATTGAAAATATTTTGCAGAACATCCGTGATCAGATCCAAGGGAGGCGTTTAGCGCCCCCGCCTGGTGTCCTGCGCTTTTCGGCCGAACAGGCGGAATTCGACAACCGCAATCCGTTCGGCACTGATGATCCCTTCCGTGCCCTAGCCTATGGCAAGTCTCCGGCCCTCTATACAAAAGCGCCGCCTCCGGTTGCACCGGCAGTGCCAGCATGGCTTTATGGAATCAACTTAATCGGTGCCTACGACCAGTCGCAAGTATTCGGAGGCAACATTGACACTGCCACCATAGTTGGCGCTTTCGATGTGACCAAAATCGGCATCTTCACGGCGAGCGACGCTCTGACGTTTGTCGCCACTGGCGCTCACTCTTGGTCGCACCGGTTCGATTTTGATGCGACCACACCTTCCGGTTCAGGCACTCTAGCCTATACGAATGGGGGCTTTTCAACCGACTTTACGGTGAGCGCCAGCTGGACCAGCGTTACCTCGACGGGGCTAGTTGCAGCTCCAAACAGTAGCTCGATAAGCTACACGGGTAACGTGCAGTACAAGTTCGATTTTCCTTATAGCATCTTCATAGAACCGACAGCTGGTGTGACGTACACGGAAATCTACACAACCAATTTCGGCACCAAGACCGGTGACAATACCGAGGTGCATGCCGGGGCTCGGATCGGTACCGAAATGAAGTGGATGACCTATACTATTCAACCCCAGCTTTCTGGCGCAGTCCTCAAGATTGTCGACCAGAGCGGAGTAGGTCTTGTAGGCGGCGGCGCCATTCCAGGCCTTCCGCCAGTTGTCGGGGCCGCCGTTGCAGATACGCTCGGCGGTCGGGGATCGGGTAAGATCAATGTAATATGGACGCCAAACTTCTCCACTTATGTTGAAGCTCACGCAACTAGCCTTTCCGGAACAACTACGGTCGGCGGTCAGGCGGGACTTCGCTATACTTGGTGATTTGCTGTTTTTCGAAGGTTGTTTGGCCCGCTGAAGGTGTACGGCGGGCCATTTATTGTGTGGTTAAGCACTATATTCGCCGCATGCGATCTTCCGACATAAGCGTGGACGAAACCGGGCGTTCCCGCTAAACTGACCCCTTATTATCTTGATTTTTAGAGCTGGAGTGACCTCAACAAGGAGGGACTCTCATGCGGTATTCTTCGAACGTTAGTTCGAGTGTTCTTATCGCCTTTGCCGGACTGTCGCTGATTGTCGGCTCCGCCGATGCGGTCGAAGTACCCAGGGTGGTTGTACCACGACCAGCTATCCCAGCTATCAGCGTCCCTAGGCCGAATGTAACAGTCACCGTCCCCAGAGTGGAAGTGCCAAGGCCGGTGGTCCCGAGGGTGGACGTGCCGAGGCCGACCGTCCCGAGGGTCGACGTGCCGAAGCCGGTCGTGAACGTTCCGAGGGTGGATGTACCCAGGGCGGCAGTGAACGTGCCGAGGGTGGATGTACCAAAGCCTGTGGTCACCGCTCCGAAAGTGGACGTGCCGAGAGCGGCGGTGAACGTCCCGAAGGTGGACGTGCCCAGGGCGGCAGTGAACGCTCCGAAGGTTGAAGTCGCTCGACCTACAGTTACGTCGCCGGTCACCAACGTAGCCAAGCCAACTATTCCACCGGTGCAAGCGACACCACCTAGACCCGCAGTAGCTTCTCCGGCTGTCACACCGGTCGTTCAACCGAATACTCAGTTAGCTGCTCCGCCCAAGACGGTCGGCCCCGTAGCCTCGCCGCCCGCTGCTTTCTCTGGCATGCAGAGGGGAGGCGCCGAGATCAATCCGCCAAAGACGGTTGGCCCGGTTCTTCCGCCAGCCAACCCGATGATAGGAAATGCAAAGACGCCGGTCACAACGCCTGATGCACCAAAAGTGGTCAGTCCGGTCGTAGCGCCGACTGTTGTCACAAGTACACCCGACGCCAGCATTCCTCCGCCCAAGACGGTCGGCCCCGTAGCCTCGCCGCCCGCTGCTTTCTCTGGCATGCAGAGGGGAGGTGCCGAAATCAATCCGCCGAAGACGGTTGGTCCGGTTCTTCCGCCAACCAACCCGATGACAGGAAATGCAAAGACGCCGGTCACAACGCCTGATGCACCAAAAGTGGTCAGTCCAGTCGTCGCACCGACTGTTGTCACAAGTACACCCGACGCCAGCATTCCCTCGCCGAAAGTTGGCGGCCCTGTTTCTCCGCAGGTCGTCGGCGTTCCCAAACAGACAGAACCATCGACCACGAAGCTGGCAGTGCCGGAGACAGGGACGACTAAGCTTCAGGTCGTTGCACCTGCTACAAGCTCGCCCAGTCCCCTTGGGAATTCCTCTCCCAGTGCACCGCAACCGCAAGCTAAAGGAATACAGCCGCAGAACAAAGGAGTACCAACCCAACACCCGGACGGCACCATAACTTACAGCGGCGGCACCAGCTCACAACCGTCGCAAGCGACTTCGGCAAGCACTAACACTAAGCCGCCAAAGCCTGGTCCAGGTTATGTCTGGGACTGTGTGGCAGGAGCGTTTTGTGGTTGGGTTGGGCCACCCTCGGCACCGCCCACGCCACCGCCCTTGGCAGCTCCGCCATCTGGAGGCTCCGTTGGAGCGCCGCCGCCCGCCCCGCCCTCCGTTGCGGGCCCAGTTCCTACCCATGTTGGGGGAAACAGCCAACCAGATTATAGTGAAGGCGGACGGTACGGCCGGTCTGATTATAGTGCAGGTGGACGGTATGGTCCGAACACGGGTGCGCAGCAAGGCGCCGCAGCCGCAGCCGCAGCCGCAGTACGAAATCTCAATAATTCAGAATCGATTGAGATCGGAGGTAAAAAAATTGTTTCAAGAAGAACGGCGGATGGAAAAATTGTCAGTCCCGACCTAAATGGCGGCCGTCCGATGACCCCAGAACAATATAAACAAGCCATAGCATCCCTTTTGACGGGCACACGGGGGCCGCCAAAAGATCCGCAGCAGGCGAATAAGACACCTGATCCGAAGCCCACGAATACGCCGGAGTCGTTGGTGCGCCTTCGTGATCTGCCCCCGGATCAGGCCGTCCAATATCTGGATCAGCACGGACATTCATTAACGCCGTCGAAGCAACTCGAGCTATCTGGACCTCTCCTGGATGCTTATAACCAGGGGAGGCTAAGCCCCGCTCAAACTGACCGATTGAAATCATTTGTCGCAGACATGCCGAATGGCTTGGACAATGGCCTAACCTATAGTCAACGGGCTGCACTTACGAAGATACAATCGGGAAACACCAACACAGCCCCAGCCCCGCCATCAGCTGTACCCGCGCCAAATGCTCCAACCGATCCCAGTTTGAAGAAGCCGGAGCAGGTGCAACAGGGCCTGCAAAAAAGCCCTGAGATTCGTGGACCACACAGCAAAGACAATTTTGAGCAGATGTCTGATCGGTACAAGGCTATTGATGCTGCAGGAAGACTGCGACACTAGATAGATTTAGGACAACTAGAAACACGAACGATCTGCCTCAGCATGCCTGCTGAGGTGCCACCGTGGCAATGATCCCGCTCACGGTAGCGGATGTAGTCGTCAATGACGGTCGAAAATAATTTGGATTTCGGCGGAAGACCCTGCTCAGTGCGCTGTTCGATTTGGAACAGTAACCTGCGGCCAAGATCAACAGCGGTCTGCTCGTTTGTGGTCCTCAATGACCGCCAAATGTACTTGCCTGAAGTCGAGTTTCGCAACCGTACTTAGTAGATGCCTGCCCGACGAAAAACCGTACCGACGAAAAACCGTAAGCTTGCCATCCTCAAGATAGCGAGCGCCTTCCATCCGTGGTGCCCCTGAAGTTCAGCAAGCACCACCGAGTTGATTTGCTTTCATAGACAGGCGGGTAAGAAGCTCGCTAATCCGCTGATGTCATCGGCTAAGCATACCTGCCATGGCAGTGCTTGTACTGTCTAAGAATGCGAAATTGCGTAGCGTTTTCAGCACTCCTGGCGCCGTGAATTTTTAGTGTCAAGCTTTTGTTTATTACTCAGCTTCTTCTTTGCATTTCACACTTCAACCGCGCGGTAACGTTGCGAGCCTCGTCCGTGCGTTGCTGCTTCCTCACGTGAAACATTGGTGGCAGGTCATCGCCTGCCACCAATGTTTTGATGATCGTGTTCGAAAGCTCTCAACGAGCTGCCGGCAATCTCTAGCCACCGGGCGGCGTGTACGAGCCGCGGAGCTGGGCGGCCTTTTGCCGAACTTGCGTAATTTCATCCTGCGTCCACAGCCGCGTGAGGCTTACATTGTGGACGGCGCCGGTCGCGATCACAGTGCCTGATATCGCCGGTGCCGAGTTGGGATCGGGCACATCGAAGATGACGAGAACGCCGGGCCCGTTGGCCGCAGTGCTGTACATCGAAATCAATTTGCCGCCGGCGGCTTCGACCAGCTTCTTTGCTGCCTCGTAGCGATTGGTCTTGGGATTTTCCAGAATGGCGTTGAGTGATTTTGGCGTGTATTGCGCTGTCATACAAAAATGCATGATGTCCTCCTGTTGGGGCGTGTTTGATCGATGAGGTGTCAGCCTCTCGTCCGGCTCACATGAAAAACGAGCCGGCCCAAAACCTGGAGATGAAGGACTTTAGCCCCGCCGTGGGCATGATGCCGCGGATACTCCGACGGGCCTTCGGCACTGCCCGCTGGCGGCCTGTCTTCAGGCTACATCAACTTCGCACCATGCGGAAGAAGTCGTGCCTCAGCGGTGAAGCACTCCGGTACCGGCAGGCCAGCCTGAGACAAGCACCGATGACACACTCAAAAATTTGGGGCGCTGCGAAGCACGGCGGGACGAAGCACAGCGGGACAATGAAGACGCGTCAGGCGTCATCATCCGCGAAAGCAGATGAACCAATACACCGCGCTGTCTCGGTAAATTCACCGTCGCCAATAGCGCAATGCCGCTTTCGCGGCACATGACGGCTCTTGTTGTTTCCGGAGTCTGCGAAGGCGCGTCGCGCTTACTTCACCGCCCCGAAGCGGCTGTCGAACGAGTTCGTCGACATGATCGGCGCGGAGCCGGAAACCAGATTGTCCTTGGCGGCGGGGGCGGCGGCGTCCACCGACGGCTTCAGCGGCGGTCGGCCGGCGGCAGCATGCTTGGTGTCAGCAGGCTTCGGCGCCGTAGTCTTCGGCGCGGCTGCTTCCGGACGCGGCGGCTCGCTGCGCTTGGCCTCGGCCGCTTTCGGTTTTGAAGGCGGCGTGCTGGCGGTGGCGTCAGCTGCGCCGCCGATGCCGACCTTGCGGGCGAGATTGGAGAAGAATCCGTCATTCTGAGCTGTCGGCGCCGCATTGGCGACCCGCGTCGGGGCGGGGGCGGGCGCTGTTGCGGGAGCTGGCGCAGCGGCAAGCTTCGGCGGTTCCGGCGCACCCATCAGCAGATTATCGGAGGGCGCCTTCGGCGGATTGACGTGGGAGGGAACGGTGCCGGGGGCGCGCGCCATCAACGACAGGCTCGAGCCGTCGCCGGGTTCCGAAAGACCAGTGCTGGCCTCAGGCACGCGGGCGGCAAACACCCGGTGCATGCCGCCGTCGATGCCGGTGTTGGTCCGTGCGACCGGCGTTCCCTTTGCAATCAGGCGGGCGGTTTCAGCAAGGTCGGTCGCCTGCTTTTCGCGCACGGCGTTGGCGACCTCGTCGGGAATCACATACGCCGGGCACTTCGCCGAAGCATCGAACGCCAGGTCACGCGTGGCGTTCGGCGGCTTGGCGGCATCGAACACGTATTTCTTTTCGCAGAAATCGACCTTCGGCTCCTGCTTCGTCACCTCGAAATGATCATTGCCATCCTTGATCATCTTCCAGAACGGCATGTTCGGGTTGTTGCGGTGCTTGGCCATGTTGGTCGGCGTCATCTTGAACGGATAGGCCTGCAGCTGGAACGATTTCTGGCCGCCGAAGAAGGATTCGCGGCCCAGCGAATAGATTTCCGCGATCTGCTCGTCGGTCATCGCGTAGCAGCCGCGCGATGAGCAGTCGCCATGCACCATCAACTGCGAGCCGGTACGCCCCAGCGCCTTGTCGAAGGCGTTCGGATAGCCGGTGTTGAAGGAGAGATAATAGGCCGACTGCGGGTTCATCTGCGCCGGCGAAATCGAATAGAAGCCTTCCGGCGCCTGGCGGTCGCCTTCGCGGACCTTGGGACCGAGATCGCCCGACCAGCGGCAGATCGGATAGCTCTTGAGCAGCGCGAAGCGGCCGGAGCGATCCTGCTTCCATATCTCCAGTTCAGCTTCCTGTTTGAACAGGCGAACCAGGATCGGCGACTGCAGGTCCATGTCTTTCGCCGTCATATCGGCGATCAGTTTTGGCGGGACCGGCTGGTTGGCCTTGGCGTTATTGGCCAGCGACATGTCGCCGCCGTTGCAACTGGCCAACAACGCGCCCGCGCCCACAAGGGCAGCCGACGTGACGAGCGCGCGAACCAGCGAACGGTTAATCAAAGGCTAAGCTCCACACCCACCGGGCATTTTCGCACCCCAAATCACAGCGAACATGCCCTGAAGCCAATGCATAAAATAGTACCCTTTGACCCTCTGCGCCGCAACCCGAACGCGATGCGCCGGCCGCTTCCACGGCAGGCATGGTCAATAGAGTTTAAAGACCGTCTCTGGGCCTAATTAGGGCCGAATCAAGCGGTCCGACGAAATAAAGCACCTTTAAGGCGGCGGTAACGAATGGAGGCCGGGCCGGCCGGCCGGCCCCCAGCCAGGGTCCAGCCAGGGGGGGAGGGCAATGGCCAATCAGCCGAGCTTGCGGCCGATATCGAGAAATTTCTGCCGCCGCTGTCGGCGGACGCCGTCCGCGTCCAGATTGCGGAAATCGTTGAATGCCTCGGCGATCGCATCGCCCGTGGCCGAGATCATGACGGCCGAATCGCGGTGGGCGCCGCCGGAGGGTTCTTTCAGGATCTGGTCGATCACGCCGAATCGCAGCATGTCCTGGGCAGTGATCTTCATGCCGTTGGCGACTTCCTGGGCCTTGGTGCCGTCGCGCCACAGGATCGAGGAGGCCGCTTCCGGCGAGATCACGCTATAGATCGCGTGTTCGAACATCAGCACCTTGTTCGCGGTGGTGATGGCGATGGCGCCGCCCGACATGCCCTCGCCGGTGATGATCGCGACATTGGGAACGCCGAGCGAGAGGCATGTGTCGGTCGAGCGTGCGATGGCTTCCGCCACGCCGCGCTCCTCGGCGCCGATGCCGGGATAGGCGCCCGCGGAATCGACGATCGACAGCACGGGAATGCCAAAGCGGTCGGCCATCTCCATCAGCCGCACCGCCTTGCGATAGCCCTCGGGCCGCGCCATGCCGAAATTGTGCTTGATACGGCTGTCGGTGGTGGCGCCCTTCTCCTGGCCCATCACGCAGATCGGCTCGCCGCGGAAACGGCCGAAGCCGCCCATCAGCGCCTCGTCCTCGGCGAATTTGCGGTCGCCCGCCATCGGGGTAAATTCAGTGATCAGCGCGTTGACGAAATCGCTGAAGTGCGGGCGCTGCGGATGGCGCGCCACCAGCGTCTTCTGCCACGGCGTCAAATTGGCATAGAGGTCGGTCAGCGCCTGGGACGCCTTGTCCTCTATGCGCGCGATCTCGTCGCCGATGTCGCTGCCGGACGCCGCCAGCGCGCGCAGTTCATCGACCTTGGCCTCTAGTTCGGCGACGGGTTTTTCAAAGTCGAGATAGCTGCGCATCTGATCCGGCATCGAGACAATATAGGTAACAACGTGCTTTGAGGCGAAGCGGTTTCGATTCGCTTAAGGAAAGCACGCATCTTCAATGATTTAGCGTACATCTCGGTCCGGATGGCCCGGTTTGCCGAAAAGCGCGCCAAACAAGGCCGCGGGGCGGGAGACGGCTGTTTCGGGGGAGACGCCGCGGAAGTCAAGGCGTCTGTCAGACCTGATCGCCGAATGCATTCCCGTAGCCCGGATGGAGCGAAGCGCAATCCGGGAGGGCTGCTTGCTGCAAGAACCCGGATTTCGCTTCGCTCCATGGGGGCTACGCTGCCACCTTACTTCTCCGCCAGCGGATGCAGGTCGCGCACCAGGCTTTTCAGCCGCTCCTCGACCACATGGGTGTAGATCTGCGTGGTGGAGATGTCGGTATGGCCGAGCAGCGTCTGCACGATGCGCAGGTCGGCGCCGTTGTGCAGCAGGTGGCTGGCAAAGGCGTGGCGCAGCACGTGCGGCGAGACCAGCCGCGGCGCGAGGCCCGATGCCGCCGCCAGCTCCTTCAGGTCGCGCGCAAAATGCTGCCGCGTCAGATGGCCGCTCTCGCCGAAGGAGGGAAACAGCCACTTTGACGCGACGGCGTTTTTCTTTTTCTCCGGCTTGAGCGCTTCCATCGCAGCGAGATAATCGGCCATCGCCTGCCGCGACGCTTCGTTGAGCGGCACCAGCCGTTCCTTGTTGCCCTTGCCGCGTACCACGATCATGCGGGCGTCGCGCCGCGAGGCCGACAGCGGCAGCGCCACAAGTTCCGAGACGCGTAAGCCCGTGGCGTAGAGCACTTCCAGCAGGCAATACAGCCGCATCGCGCGCAGCCGCTGCTGTGGCGAAGCGTTCTCGGCCTCGCTCAATTCCTTGGCCCGGGTCAGCATGCGGTCGACGTCCGCAATCGACAGCACCTTCGGCAAGCCCCGCCCGCGTTTCGGGCCGGACAGGATCGCCGCAGGATCGTCGCTGCGGATGCGCTCGTTCAGAAGGAAGCGGAACAAATGCCGCATCGCCGACAGCCGGCGCGCCACGCTGGAGGATTTGAAGCCGCGGGTGTCGAGGTCGGCGAGGTAGTCCCGCAGCTCATCCGTCCCGGCGCCGGCGAAATTTTGTCCCTTGCGGCCGAGAAATTCGGAAAAATCCGTGAGGTCGCGGCGATAGGCGTCTAGCGTGTTGTCGCCCGCACCCTGTTCCGCCGCGAGCATGTCGAGGAACAGGTCAGTCAGTTTCGCGTCTGTGGCCGTCTTGCTGGAACGCATTGCCCCTGACATCTCGCAATGCCTCTCCCCGAGTTCGCCTCTCACAAATCAGACGATAGCGGCTATTTCTTGAGGAACTTGTCTGCGGGGATGGTGACCGTCATTTCCCGGGGCTTTGGGGTGACGAAATTCGCCAGCGAAAAAATCACGCCATAGATCACCCCGGCGATCACGCCGACGACCATCAGAAAGCGGAACAAACTGGGCATAGGGGGGCTCAGGGCGGCGAATTAACCAATGAAATCATCCAACATGTTCCTATCCCCGTGGCAAGAGTCTCTGGCGGGGGCGTCAATGGGGGTAGTATAGGTGTCGCAGCGCGGAGCAAGTCCCGCAAAACCGCAGAGTTTTTGATGTCCGAGACCGCCGCACCGGCACAAACGAGCCCCGCCCAGGAGGCCGACATCACGTCGGCTCTGGGAAGGCGTTCGGTCGTGCTGGTCGGCATGATGGGCGCCGGCAAGTCCACCATCGGCCGGCGGCTGGCGGCCCGGCTGCGCCTGCCGTTTCTCGACGCCGATATCGAGATCGAGGCGGCGGCCGGGATGTCGATCCCGGACATTTTCGAAACCCATGGCGAGCCGCATTTCCGGGACGGTGAGGCGCGGGTGATCGCGCGGCTGCTCGACAGCGGCCCGGCCGTGATTGCCACCGGCGGCGGCGCGTTCATGCGCGAGGAGACCCGCAACCGCATCCGCGACAAGGCGGTCTCGATCTGGCTCAAGGCGGATGTCGAAATCATCATGAAGCGCGTCAAGCGCCGCGCCGACCGGCCGCTGCTGCAGACCGAGGATCCGGTTGCGACCGTCAGCCGACTGCTCGAAGCGCGCGAGCCGGTCTACATGACCGCCGACCTGACGATCGGCTCGCGCGACGTGCCGCACGACCGCATCGTCGAGGAATGCATCGATGCCCTGCGCGCCCGGCTGTGCGCCGGTGTGCCTCCTGCCCAGCCGACAACCGACGGGATGAGCGTTACGCCATGACTGCGCCACTGAAACATTCCGCCGATATCACGGTCGACGTAGCCCTCGGCGACCGCGCCTATGACATCGTCATCGGCCGCGGCGTGCTGGCGTCGCTCGGCGCGCGCGTCGCCGCGTTGCGTCCCGGCGTGCAGACCGCCATCGTCACCGACCGCACCGTGGCCAAGCACTGGCTGGAGCAAACCGAGCGTTCGCTTACCGAGGCCGGCATTGCGACCTCACGAATCATCGTCGAGGAAGGCGAGATATCGAAGACCTATGCCGGTCTCGAAAAGGTCTCTGAGGCGTTGATCGCGGCCAGGATCGAGCGCAACGATCTGGTGATCGCGCTCGGTGGCGGCGTGGTCGGCGATCTCGCCGGCTTCGCGGCGGCGATCCTGCGCCGCGGCGTCGATTTCGTGCAGGTGCCGACCTCGCTCCTGGCGCAGGTGGACTCTTCGGTCGGCGGCAAGACCGGCATCAACTCGCCGCAGGGCAAGAACCTGCTCGGCGCGTTCCATCAGCCGGTGCTGGTGATCGCCGATACCTCCGTGCTCGACACGCTGTCGCCGCGCCAGTTCCGCGCCGGCTACGCCGAAGTCGCGAAATATGGCGTGCTCGGCGATGAGGCCTTTTTCACCTGGTTAGAGGTCAACCACGCCGACATCTTCTCCGGCGGCGCGGCGCGTGAGCACGCCATTGCGACCTCCTGCCGCGCCAAGGCCGCGATCGTCTCGCGCGACGAGCGCGAGAATGGTGAGCGTGCGTTGCTCAATCTCGGTCACACTTTCGGCCATGCGCTGGAGGCCGCGACCGGCTTTTCCGATCGCCTGTTCCACGGCGAAGGCGTCTCCGTCGGCATGGTGCTCGCAGCGGAATTCTCCGCCAGGCTCGGCATGATCTCCGAGGCCGATGCCGCCCGCGTCGAACGTCATCTTGCTTCCGTCGGCCTGCCGACCCATTTGCAGGACATCGCAGGCTTCGCCCAGGAAGGGCTTAAGGACGCCGACGCCCTGATGGCGCTGATGGCGCAGGACAAGAAGGTCAAGCGTGGCAAGCTGACCTTCATCCTGCTGCGGGCGATTGGCCGCGCGGCGGTCGCAAACGACGTCGAGCCGGCGCTGGTGCGCGATTTCCTGCAACAGAAGTTGTCGGGATGAGAACGGGATTGCCGGGACGCAGCTTGGCGCAAGCGTCGCGCGGGGCCGGGGCCGTCACGAGGCATACATGAGTTCGACCGCGTTCAATCTGCTGCTCGCGATCCTGCTGCTCGCCGCCAACGCGTTTTACGTGGCCGCTGAGTTTGCGCTGGTCAAGAGCCGCGGGTTTCGCATCAAGGCGATGGTCGAGCAGGACCGGTTCGGCGCGCGCCTGCTGCACGACATGATGGGCAACATCGAGGCTTATCTCGCCTGTTGCCAGCTCGGCATCACGATGGCCTCGCTTGGTCTCGGTTGGGTCGGCGAGCCGACCGTGGCCGCGCTGCTCGAACCGCTGCTCATCCCACTCGGCATGTCGGAGCGCACCCTGCATTTCGTGTCGTTCATGACGGGCTTTCTGGTGTTCTCCTCGCTGCACATCGTCATCGGTGAGCAGGTGCCGAAGACCCTCGCGATTCGCCAGCCGATGCCGGTCTCGCAATGGATCGCCTATCCGCTCTATCTGTCCTATCTGGTGTTCTATCCGCTGAACTGGCTGCTCAACACGGCGTCCCGCGGGATATTGCGCATGCTCGGCGTGAAGGAATCTTCCCAGCACGAAATTCTCACCGACTCAGAGATCGAGGGGCTGGTGGAAGAATCCGCCGTGCACGGCGGTATGGAAAGCGGTGAGGCCGAATACATTCAGAATGTTTTCCGCTTTGGCGACCTGGCCGTGTCCGACGTCATGGTTCATCGCACCGTGATGGTGATGATCAATGCCGACCTGCCGCCGGACGAACTGGTGCGCGAGGTGCTGGCCACCGAATACACCCGCATCCCGCTGTGGCGCGACAAGCCGGAAAACATCATCGGCGTGCTGCACGCCAAGGATTTGCTGCGCGCGATCCGCGCCTCCGACGGCGACATGTCGCGCATCAACGTTTCCGCGATCATGCTGCCGCCATGGTTCGTGCCGGAGATGCGGCCGCTGTCCGAACAGTTGAAGGCGTTCCGACGCCGCAAGACCCATTTCGCGCTCGTCGTCGATGAATACGGCGAAGTCGAGGGCATGGTGACGCTGGAAGACATTCTGGAAGAAATCGTCGGCGATATTTCCGATGAGCACGACGTCGTGGTGGCCGGCGTCCGCGCCCAGCCCGACGGCTCCGTGGTGGTGGACGGCTCGGTGCCGATCCGCGATCTCAACCGCGCCATGAACTGGCATCTGCCGGATGAGGAGGCAACGACCGTCGCCGGCCTCGTGATTCACGAAGCGCGCTCGATCCCCGAGCGCGGCCAGAGTTTTACCTTCCATGGTTTCCGCTTCCGCGTGCTGCGGCGTGAGCGCAACCGCATCACGGCGCTGAAGATCACGCCGCTGCCGCGCGAGACAGCCGAGGATCCGAAGCCGAGGCGGGCGGGGACGGCGTTCTGACGATCGCGGTATAATATCTATTCAATATCGATGGTGATGCCGCTGAGTTTCCACTGGCCGTCGGAGGGGATGAACCCGAGCTGGTACTTCACCTTTTTCGGTGTGGTGTCGAAACGGCCCTTGAGGCGCAACACGCCCTTGTCGTCGATTTTGGCTTCCTCCTCGGCAATGACCGGGCTGGCGACGATTGCGTCGAACACGGCGTGCTTCTCGACCAGGTCCTTGAAGACGGCCCGCAGCTTTTCGGGCGGAAACTGATCGCGGAACGGCCTTGAAATCCTGGCGTGGAGTACCGTGAAATTATCCGATGCCACCGCGTCGTTGAGCGTCACCAGAATGCTCTTGATCAGCACTTCCTGGACAAAGGGGCTCGGCATATCAAGCGCGTGCGCCCTGATCGGGGAGGTCGCAACCAGCAGCGCCACGGCGGCGGCCCATCTGAAGCGTGCCCAATATCGCATCGGACGACCCCATCGAGCTGCGACGGCCTCGCGGTCAGCCCGACCCGCGTCCGAACGGAACCTGATTCATCGCGTCGGCGATTGTCTCACAGTTGCGAAAACGGTTCTACCGTCTCTGCCGATCTTCACAGGAAGCTGGCGGACCACCTCATGCCAGATAGAAGATAGCTTCCGCGAGCAACCGTTCGGGTGGGTGCGCCGACGTATCCAGCATCAGCCTTGCATCGGTCCAGGCATCATAACCGGTGCGCCGTTTCTCGACCTCGGCCCACGTGATCTCCGTCATCCCCTCGATGGCGCGCATTCGCGCCTCGATGCGCCGGCGGTGCGTCGCCTCGTCCACGCAAACGCATTCGATGATCGCGAGGTCGGCGCGATATCTCGCGGCCAGGTTTCGCCATGCGGCGCGCGGCGCCTCGACCGGATTGACGGCGTCGATCACGACGGACTGCCCCAACCGCAGGTGCTCCTCGGCCAAGGTTTGTGCGATGGCATAGGCGGCGATCCCCGTTTGATCGCGGGGCAGGCCGCCGCGCCACATCGCCGCCTCGATCGGATCGACCGAGAACAACGGCAGCGAAAAATGGCGCGAAAGCCCTTCTGCCAGCGTGCTCTTCCCGGAACCCGGGAGCCCTGCCATAACTACGAGCTTCTGCGACAGCATCGGACGCTCATATTGTTGCGGCAGGTTTGCCAAATTACCGGCCGGCGGTTTCTCCCGGCGCCTGCGCCTTGATGGCGAGCGCATGGACGGAGCCCTTGAGTTCCGCCGCAAGCGTCGCATTTACCATGCGGTGGCGTTCAATCCGGCTCTTCCCTTCGAAGGCCGGAGATACGATATAGACCCTGAAATGCGTCTCGCCGCCCGGCTGGTGGCCCGCATGGCCCTCATGCAGATGAGATTCGTCCGTGACGTCGAGGCTTTCCGGCAAGAAAGCTTCACGCAACTTGTTTATGATAGTGTCCTTGGTGCTCATGATGGCAGCAGATAATTCTGTTGTTCGCTTTCCGTCAATGACGCATCCGAACAGAGGTATTCGCAATGTCAAGACTTGAAGCATCACGCATTGCGTAGTCAAAGTTAGTCATGGCAATTGATTCATCCAAATTCTTCGATTCCATTCGCATCAAGCCCAACAAGCTGAGCGCGAAGCAGCAGGCGCAGGCGCGCGAGGAAGCCGCCATGTGCGAATGGGCGGGCTGCCAGAACAAGGGCCCGCACCGCGCGCCCAAGGGCCGGGAGAATTCCCGCGAGTACTTTCACTTCTGCCTCAACCACGTCCGCGAGTACAACCAGAACTACAATTTCTTTCAAGGCATGAATGCCGATGCGGTCGCGCGCTACCAGAAGGATGCGCTGACCGGCCATCGCCCGACCTGGAAGATGGGTGCCAACACGGCAGGCAAGAAGGGCAAGCAGGCCGCTGAGGATTTTGACGGTGCCGCAGATCCCTTCAGCATGTTCTCCGAGCTCAACGGCCGCGGACGCTGGCGGCCCGGACCGGGCGCCGAGGCCAAGGCCGAAACCCGCAAGGTGATGAACGCCGAGCGCAAGGCGCTGCAGGTGATGGGCCTTACCGCCGAAGCCACCCTCGAGGACGTCAAGGCGAAGTACAAGGCGCTGGTCAAGCAGCATCATCCCGACGCCAACGGCGGCGACCGCTCCACCGAGGACCGCCTGATCGAGATCATCAAGGCGTATAATTATCTAAAGACCGTGGTGCGCGGCGCCTGAGCCGTCGTCCCTGCGAACGCAGGGATCCATACGCCGCGGCTTCTCAATTTTGATCCGCTGGTCGACGGCTTTCGCGCAACAATAAACGCCTGTGGTTATGGGTCCCTGCTTTCGCAGGGACGACGGCCGTAGCCCGGATGAAGCGTAGCGCAATCCGGGATTCTCTCGTTCGCTGATCGACCGGTCCCGGATTACGCTGCGCTCCATCCGGGCTACGGTTTTCAATCACCCCGGCATTGCCCCGATATACGCCGAACTCGGCCGGATCAGCCGCCCGCCGCGCTGCTGCTCGCGGGCGTGTGCGGTCCAGCCGGCGGCGCGGGCCACGGCGAAGATCGGCGTAAACGCCTGGCGCGGGATTTTCAGCGCGTCGAGGAGGATCGCGGTGAAGAACTCCACATTGGTGTCGAGCGGGCGATCCGGATTCTTTATCCGCAACGCGCTGCGGATATAGGCCTCGACCTCGCCCGCGAACGGTAGATCAGTGCCTTCGCCGGCAAGCCGCTCGATCGCACCCTTCAGGACATCGGCGCGTGGATCGCGGACACGATAGACGCGGTGCCCGAATCCCATCAGCCGCTCGCCGCGGGCCAGCGCACTGTCGACCCACGGCTTGATGCGCTCGGTCGAGCCGATTGCGTCCAGCATTTCCAGCACCGGTTCAGGTGCGCCGCCATGCAGCGGCCCTGTCAGCGCGCAATAGCCGGCGGTGACGGCTGCGAACAAATCCGCCTGGGTCGAGGCCACCACCCGCGTCGTGAAGGTCGACGCGTTCATGCCGTGATCGCACACCGTGACGAAATAGGCGTCCAGCGCCGCTGCTTCCCGCGCGTCAGGCTTGCGGCCGAGCATCATCGACAGCGTGTCGGCGGCATGGCTCGCGGTCGGATCGGGCGCGACCGGATCGTTGCCCTTCACCCGCTGCACCAGTGCGCCGGCAATCACCGGAAACGCGCCGACAATGGTGGCTTCGTGCTGCAGTCCCGCTTCCGCGCGCAGCCCCGCGATCGCCGCGCGAAAACCGTCGAGGATCGATAGACCGCGCGTAATGCCGAGCAGATCCGGCAACCGGGCGAAGGCGCGTTCGCGGCCCGCACCGAGGGCGGCCCGCACGGCGGCTTCGCCGACCGGCTGGCCGGTTCCGCCGCTCCATAGCCGGGCTGTCACGCCCTCAAAACCGGTTTTGCGGGCGAGGTCGCCGACGCGCTCGCCGGCGATGATCAGTTCGCCGCGCTCGCCATCGACATGGCTGAGCACGGTTTCGGCGGCGGGAACCCCGTCCAGGCCGATTGGGGTCTTTGAAAGCTGCATGTTCATGAGGACTCTCCTTTGTCGCCCCTAAAAGTCAGTCCTCTCGACAGATTGATCAATCTTGATTATGTAAATCAATATGAAAAAATCCGCAGGCCTTTATCTCTCGGCCCGGGAGGCCTCCGCCGAACTCGCGATCTCGCAGGCAACCCTCTACGCCTATGTCAGCCGTGGGCTGATCCGCTCGGAGCCGTCACAGGACTCGCGTAGCCACCGCTACCGGGCCGAGGACGTCCGCACGCTGAAGGAGCGGCGCACGCCGGCGCCCGAGCCTCGCGGCATGCGCAGTTTCGACGCCGATCTGCCAGTGATGGATTCGGCGGTCGCGACCATTACTGAGGACGGGCCGATCTATCGCGGCGTCAATTGCGTCGACCTCGCCGAGCGCGACACGCTCGAACATGCGGCGACCTTGTTGTGGGATGTCACCGGCGCCGATCCGTTCGAACAGGACAATTGCCCCGTCGTGTCGGATGAAATGCGCGCCGTGGCCGAGGCCGCGCGCGGGGCCAATGCGATCGATCGCACGATCGCCGTGCTGGCGCTGGCGGCCAGCGCCGACCCACGGGCGTTCACCCGTGCGCCCGAAGGCCGCGCGATGCTCGGCGGCCGCATCATGCGGCTGGTGGTCGCGACCATGCTGAACGCGAAATCATCGGCCAAACCGCTGCATCTGCAGATCGCGCGCATCTGGGCGCCGGAGCACAACCACGCCGCCGACCTGATCCGCCGCGCGCTGGTGCTGCTGGCGGATCATGAACTGAACGCCTCGACCTTCACCGTGCGCTGCGCGGCCTCGACCGGGCTGAACCTCTACGACGCCATCATCGCCGGTCTCGTCGCACTGAAAGGCCCGAAGCATGGCGGCGCCGGCGTGCTGGCGGCGCAGCTTCTGAAGACGCTCGCCAATGGTGAGGTCGCCCCCGTCATCCGCGAGCGCGTCGCGCTCGGCGAACGCTTCGCGGGCTTTGGTCATGGCGTCTACAAGCATGGCGATCCGCGCGCGCGGGCGCTACTGGAGGCGCTGGCGCGCTCCGGCGCGGATCGCAAACTCACCCACGAAATTCCCGAGCGCATCGCCGAGGCGACCGGCGAGTTCGTCAATATCGACTATGCGCTTGCGGTGCTGGTGCACACGCTCGGCCTGCCGCCCGGCCATGAGCTGGTGCTGTTTTCCATGGCGCGCACGGTGGGGTGGATCGCGCATGCCTGCGAACAATTGCAGCATGGCCGGCTGATCCGGCCCCGTGCCCGCTACGTCGGTCCTGCACCGGGGCGGAGCCCGGTCCGGGCCTGACGACGGCGCAGCGTCCAGACGCCGAGCGCGATGATCGCCGCCGCGAACACGGCCAGTATCCATAGGTGTTTGCCGATGTGCTGGTGATGCGGCAGGCCGGCATATTCATGCAACGCCGAGACCGCGAGCACACCCGGCAGCACATGCGCACAAGCCCAGGCGAGGACCGCCGGAATATTGACGCCGAAGAAAAGGGGCGGCGACATCCCGAGCGCGCCCGCCGTGACCGGTACGAAGGCGCGGATCGGCGGCACAAAGCGGGCGAAAAATACGGCCAGCGTTCCCCAGCGGCGGAAGAACGCCTCGCTCTGCGCCATCACGCCCGGATATCTCGACATCGGCCAGGCGCCCAGAATTTCGCGTTGCGAGCGATGGCCGGCCCAGAACGCGGAACCGTCGCCAAGCATGGCGCCGGCGATCGCTGCCGCCAGCACGCCCCACAGCTTCATTTCGCCACCCGGCACCAGCGCGCTCAGGGCAAGTATGATAGTCGAGCCCGGCACCAGCGCCCCCACGACCGGGATCGCCTCCAGCAGGGCCGCGAGAAATAGCGTCAGATAGGCCAGCCACGGATGGGCCGAAACGAACGCAATCACGGGATCGAGGAATGAAGTCACAATGTTGCCGTCCGGTGGGCTGCCTGAATCAAGAGCTACCAAGCCTTGGCAGCGGCTGAAAGTGCCGGTCAACGGCCGGTTTTGAGCCCGGCCGGGTGGCCAAGCCGGCAAAAGTGCGGCGTGATTCGCAGGGCAGCCCTCCAAAAACCTGATACACGACCTATCTCAATGATATAGCAACGGAACTTTGATTGCGCCGCGGGCTTCTGCCGGCCCTTGCTCTCTGCTAGGTTTGCAGTAGCCCCCATCCGCAGCCATTCAACAGATCTGGTTTCGGGAACGCCCGGGACCTCGGAGGATTGATGACGACCGCCGCCATGAGCAAAGTTTCGGAGCCCGCCGGTTTGCCTGACATGAAGGTGTCGGTCCGGCAGGTTTTCGGTATCGACAGTGATCTCGAAGTGCCGGCCTATTCCGAAGTCGACCCGCATGTGCCGGAAGTCGATTCGGATTATCGCTTCGACCGTGCCACCACGCTCGCCATCCTCGCCGGTTTTGCCAAGAACCGCCGCGTCATGGTTACCGGCTATCACGGCACCGGCAAATCGACCCACATCGAGCAGGTCGCAGCAAGGCTGAACTGGCCATGCGTGCGCGTCAACCTCGACAGCCACATCAGCCGTATCGACCTCGTCGGCAAAGATTCGATCGTGGTCCGGGACGGCAAGCAGGTCACCGAATTCCGCGACGGCATTTTGCCGTGGGCGCTGCAGCACAACATCGCATTGGTGTTCGACGAATATGACGCCGGCCGCCCCGACGTGATGTTCGTGATCCAGCGCGTACTGGAAGTTTCCGGCCGCCTGACACTGCTCGACCAGAACAAGGTGATCAAGCCGCATCCGTCGTTCCGCCTGTTCTCGACCGCCAACACGGTCGGCCTCGGGGATACGTCGGGCCTCTATCACGGCACCCAGCAGATCAACCAGGGCCAGATGGACCGCTGGTCGATCGTCACCACGCTGAACTATCTGGCGCATGATGAGGAAGTCGAGATCGTGCTGGCGAAGGCCAAGCACTACCGCACGCAGGAAGGCCGCGACATCGTCAACAAGATGGTGCGGCTCGCCGATCTCACCCGCAACGCGTTCGCCAATGGCGACCTTTCGACGGTGATGAGCCCGCGCACGGTGATCACCTGGGCCGAGAACGCCGATATCTTCGGCGATATCGGCTTTGCGTTCCGCGTCACCTTCCTCAACAAGTGTGACGAACTGGAACGGCCGCTGGTGGCCGAATTCTACCAGCGCTGCTTCAATGCGGAGCTGCCCGAGAGTTCGGTGAACGTGGCGCTCAGCTAGCCGATGGCGAAAATTTCCGTCGAGCGCACCATTGGAAAGACCAAGAAGGCGGTGCTCGGCGGACTGATCGGTTACAACACCGAAAAGATGGGGAAGCAGAAATACAAGCGCTTCGCCATCTCGCTACGCGAGGGCGACAAGATCGTCGGCGGGATCGTCGGCGAAGTCTGGATCACGGTGCTGTTTATCCAATTCTTCTGGATCGAGCAGAAATTCCGCGGCAAGGATTACGGGACGCGGCTGATCAAGGCGATTGAAGACGAGGCAAGAAAGTTTGGGGCCACGCGATCCTATCTGGACACGATGAGTTTTCAGGCGCCGGGTTTCTACCGCGCTTGCGGTTATGAGGAATTCGGTTCGATCGAAGGCTATCCGGGCGACGTCACGCGGCATTGGTTTACGAAAGCGCTATGAGCACATCCAACTCCAAATTCCGTACCGGATCCAAGGAAGCACCGACCGAGCCGTTCAAGCGCGCGGTGACCTCTTGCCTGCGCGCGATCGCAAAGGCGCCCGAACTCGAAGTGACGTTTGCGGCCGAGCGCCCCGGTCTCGCGCCCGGCAAGGCGCGGTTGCCGGAGCCGGCCCGCAAGATGACCAAGCGCGATGCGGCGATCGTGCGCGGCCACTCCGACTCGATTGCGCTCAAGCTCGCCTGTCACGATCCCAAGGTGCACCGCAAGCTGATGCCGGGAAATCCGCAGGCGCGCGGCGTGTTCGAAGCGGTCGAGCAGGCGCGCGTCGAGGCGATCGGCTCGCGCCGGATGGCGGGCGTCGCAAAGAATCTGACCGCGATGCTCGACGATCATTTCCACCGCGGCAAATACGACGAGATTACCGATCGCGCCGATGCGCCGCTGTCGGACGCGCTGGCGATGCTGGTGCGCGAGCGGCTGACGGGGCTTGCCCCGCCCACGGCTGCCAAGAAGATGGTCGACCTCTGGCGGCCGGTGCTGGAAGACAAGATCGGCACCCGGCTCGACAAGCTCAGCCGCGTCACCGAGGACCAGGCCAAGTTCGGCGACCTCGTGCACGATCTGCTGTCGGCGCTCGACCTCGGCGACGAGCGCGATGCGGACGCCGATGACGACGAGAACGACGAGAATCAGGACGGCGAGAACGATCAGTCCGGCGCGGAAGGTTCGCCCGACTCCGACGCCGCGCAGGAAATGAGCGCCGACCAGGCGCAGGCTTCCACCGACGAAATGTCTGAGAGCGCGATGGAAAGCGCGCAGGCCTCCACATCGGATACATTCGATGACGGCGAGCTCGGCGACGACGAGACGCCGGGCGAGGCGACGCGGCCGAACACACGCGGCGCCAACGAGCCGCGCGGGCCGGAATATCATGCGTTCGCGCCGAAGTTCGACGAGGTGATCGCGGCCGAAGATCTCTGCGACCATGACGAGCTGGAACGGCTGCGCAGCTACCTCGACAAGCAGCTCGCGCATCTGCAGGGCATCGTCGCGCGGCTCGCCAACCGCCTGCAGCGCCGCCTGATGGCGCAGCAGAACCGCGCCTGGGAGTTCGACCTCGAGGAAGGTATTCTCGATCCCGCGCGGCTGTCGCGCGTGGTCACCGATCCCTATCACCCGCTGTCCTTCATGCACGAGAAGGAGGCGACCTTCCGCGACACGGTCGTGACGCTGCTCCTGGACAATTCCGGTTCGATGCGCGGCCGCCCCATCACCGTGGCGGCGACCTGCGCCGATATTCTCGCGCGCACGCTGGAGCGCTGCGGCGTCAAGGTCGAGATTCTGGGCTTCACGACGCGCGCCTGGAAGGGCGGGCAGTCGCGCGAGGCGTGGTTGGCCGCCGGCAAGCCGGCTAATCCCGGACGGCTGAACGATTTGCGCCACATCATCTACAAATCCGCCGACGCGCCGTGGCGGCGCTCGCGGAAGAACCTCGGCCTAATGATGCGCGAGGGGCTCCTGAAGGAGAACATCGACGGCGAGGCGTTGGATTGGGCACACAAGCGGCTGCTCGGCCGGGCCGAACAGCGCAAGATCCTGATGATGATCTCGGACGGCGCGCCGGTCGACGATTCCACGCTGTCGGTCAATCCCGGCAACTATCTCGAGCGGCATCTGCGCCACATCATCGAGGAGATCGAGACGCGTTCGCCGGTCGAACTGATTGCGATCGGCATCGGTCACGATGTGACGCGCTACTACCGCCGCGCGGTCACCATCGTCGATGCCGAGGAGCTCGGCGGCGCCATCACCGAAAAGCTCGCCGAACTGTTCAGCGAGACTCACGGCGCCGCTCCCGTGTCGGGCCACCACCGGCCGCGCCGTCTGCATTCGTGAGAGCATGCCCGCGCCCATAGGTCGTCGCCGCCTTTTGAAATACGCAGCGGCGGGGCTTTCGGTGGCGGCCGTCCCCGGGGCGGCGCTGGCGCAAACCGCCGTACAGCGGCCGCCGAAGCAGACCGTTCCCGACGAATTCGCAGTTACCGCGCCGGTCTCGATCGAGGTCAACGCCCGGCCGCTGCCCTCGTTCGACACCCGCGACCGGTCGCGTCTGCGGTTCGGCGAGCTCGAATATCGCAGCGGACTCATCCTGACTTCGCGGTTTCGCGGCTTCGGCGGATTGTCGGGTCTCCGCCTTGATGCAAAGGGCGAGCGCTTCATCGCGATCAGCGACAAGGGCGGCTGGTTCACCGGGCGCATCGTCTACAAGGGCCGCGAGATGACCGGGCTCGACGACGTCGAGGCCTCGCCGATACTCGGTCCCGACGGCAAGCCGATCACCTCGCGCGGCTGGTTCGACACCGAGGCGCTCGCGCTCGACGGCTCGCTGGCCTATGTCGGTATCGAGCGCGTCCACAACGTGCTGCGGTTCGATTTTGCCAAAGGCTTTACGCGCGCCCATGGCGAACTCGTTGCGCTGCCGCCGGCGGCGCGCAGGCTGCCCAACAACAAGGGCATCGAGGCGCTGGTGATGGTGCCGAAAGGCTTGCCGCTCGCGGGAACGCTGATCGCGATCTCCGAACGCGGCCTCGACGCGCAGGGCAACATCCTCGGCTTCCTGATCGGCGGCCGATCGCCGGGGCAGTTTACGATCCGCCGCACCGATAATTTCGACGTCAGCGACGCGGTGCTGCTGCCGTCCGGCTCCCTGTTGCTCCTGGAGCGCAAATTCTCCTGGCTCGGCGGGGTCGGCATCCGCATCCGGCGTGTTGCGCTTGCCTCTATAGCCCCCGGCGCCGTGATCGACGGGCCGGCGATCTTCGAGGCCGATCTCGGCCACGAGATCGACAACATGGAAGGCATCGACGTCCACGTCACGCCGGAGGGCGACACCGTGCTGACGCTGGTCTCCGACGACAATTTCTCGATGATCCAACGCAATCTGCTGCTGCAGTTCACGCTGGTGGAGTGACAGGCGAATAGCGGAACGGTTCTTGCAACGCTCCGGGTAATCAAACCGGAGCTTTTGATGACCAAGTCCCTTCGCGTTATTTGCGTCCTGACCAGCCTTTTTGCCGCCACTGCCGCACCGGCGGAAGGCTGGCCGTCGCGGCTGATCAAGGCGACCATTCCGTTCGGCGCTGGTAGCGCGGCCGACGTCGTGCCGCGGCTGGTGTTCGAACGTCTCTCCGCCGAACTCAGCCAGCCGATCGTGATCGAAAACCGCGCCGGCGCCGGCGGCGCGCTTGGTTCGGCGCTGGTCGCGAAAGCCGAGCCCGATGGCTACAGCATTCTCGCCCAGTCGTCGGCGCTGGCGATTGCGCCGGCGATTTTTCCAAGCGCGACCTTCGACGTCACCCGGGACCTCGCCTCGGTACTGATGATCGGATCCAGCGCCAACGTGATGATCGTGCCGAAGGAGCGGCCGTGGAAAACTATCCAGGACTTCATCGCAGACGCCAAGGCCAAGCCCGGCTCGATCTCGTTCGGCTCGGTCGGCATTGGCAGCGCCGTGCATATCAGCACTGAAAAATTCCGCTTTGCTGCCGGTATCGAGACCACGCATGTGCCCTATCGCGCAGGTCCGGAAGTGATCGCCGACATCATCGGCGGGCGGATCGACCTGTATTTCTGCCCGCTTGCGACCGCGCTGCCGCTGATCCGCGACGGACAGGTGCGTGCTCTGGTGGTCTCTACGCCGAAACGTGCCGCCGATCTGCCCGAGGTGCCGACGCCCCTCGAGATCGGACTGAAGGACGCCGAGAGCGCGATCTGGTTTGGCGTGTTCGTGCCGGCGAAGACGCCGCGCGACATCGTCGAGAAACTGCACGCGGCCGGCACGAAGGTGCTGACCGATCCGGCAATGCAGGCAAGCCTGAAAAAGCTCGGCATCGAACCGATGCCGATGAAGCCTGCCGACATGGACGACCTCGTCAAGCGCGAGACGGCGGCCAATCTGGAGCTGATCAAGGCGGCGGGGATCAAACCGTAGGGGGAGGGTTGCAATCCCGGCGGGTTGAGGAGCGCCGAGCGGCTCGCTAGACATGGCGGGTCGCTTTCCCTCCGGTCCGGACATCCCCCATGAGCGCTTTGTTTACCCCGATCAAGCTGCGCGGCCTGACGCTTGCCAACCGCATCATGGTGGCGCCGATGTGCCAGTATTCGTCCGTCGATGGCGAGGCCAATGACTGGCACTTCACCCACATCAATTCGCTGGCGCTGTCGGGGGCTGCGATCTTCTGCATCGAGGCCACCGCGGTCGAGGCGATCGGCCGCATCACGCCCGGCTGCCTCGGCCTCTACAACGACGCCACCGAAGCCGCGCTGAAGCCCATCCTCGCCTCGGTGCGCAAGCGCTCGAAGGCGGCGGTGATGATCCAGCTCGCGCATGCCGGCCGCAAGGCCTCGAGCCACACGCCGTGGGACGGCGGGCAATTGATCCCGGTGTCCGAAGGCGGCTGGCGGGCAGAGGGGCCCTCGGCGATCCCGCACAAGGAGGGCGAGACGCCGCCGCTGGCGTTCGACGCGGCGGGACTGAAGCGCGTGCGCGACGCTTTCGTGGCGGCGGCCAAGCGCGCCGAGCGGCTCGGCATAGATGCGATCGAGGTGCACTCCGCGCACGGTTATCTCCTGCATCAGTTCCTGTCGCCGATCGCCAACCGGCGCACCGATCAATATGGCGGCTCGTTGGCTAATCGCATGCGCTTTCCGCTCGAAGTGTTCGACGCGGTGCGCGCGGCGTTTCCGCACGACAAGCCGGTGGGATTGCGCGTCTCCTGCACCGACTGGGTCGAGGGCGGCTGGGATCTCGCGCAGACCATTCAATTCGCGCACGAGCTTAAGGCGCGCGGCGTCGACTGGATCGACGCGTCCTCGGGCGGCGTGTCGCCCTTGCAGAAGATTCCGCTCGGCCCCGGCTACCAGGTGCCGTTCGCGCAAGGCATCCGCGAGGCGACCGGCCTTCCCACCATCGCCGTCGGCCTGATCACCGAGGCGAAGCAGGCCGAGGAGATCGTGGCCTCCGGCAAGGCCGACATGGTCGCGCTCGCGCGCGCCATGCTCTACGACCCGCGCTGGGGCTGGCATGCGGCGGCCGAACTCGGCGGCGAAGTTTCCGCCCCGCCGCAATACTGGCGCTCGCAGCCTTCGACGCAGAAGGCGCTGTTCGGCGCGACGACGTTCGGGACGAGGTAGCGCGCAACTCCGCCGCGCGAACCTCAGCCCATCCGATTCGTCATATCTCAGCCGCACGCGTCGCGTGCTATGCTCTCGCTTGCGCGCGACAGACGCGCTTTGAAAAAATGAACAGCGAGAGGACGCCCCATGGAGATCGGATATTTCACGATGCCGTCCCATCCGCCGGAGTGCGGATTGAAAGAGGGTCACGACTGGGACCTGCAGACGCTGCGATGGCTCGATGAGCTCGGCTATCAGGAAGCCTGGATCGGCGAGCACCATACCGCGCCCTGGGAGCCGCATCCCTCGCCCGATCTCTTGCTGGCACAGGCGTTCCTGCAGACCAAGAATATCCGTCTCGGCCCCGGCGGCTTCCTGCTGCCCTATCACCACCCGGCCGAACTGGCGAACCGCGTTGCTGTTCTCGATCACCTCTCCGAGGGGCGGCTGAATTTCGGTGTCGCGGCATCGGGCCTGCCGAGCGACTGGGCGATGTTCAACGTCGACGGCATGTCCGGCCAAAACCGCGACATGACCCGCGAGGCGCTGGAGATCATCCTGAAAATGTGGACCGAGGATGCACCCTGGACCTACACCGGAAAATTCTGGACGGTGAACAAGCCCGACACGATGTTCGACTTCCTCAAGCCGCACCTCAAGCCGGTGCAGGCGCCGCATCCGCCGATCGGCGTCGCCGGCCTGTCCAAGGGCTCGGACACGCTCAAGCTCGCGGGCGAGCGCGGCTACATTCCGATGAGCCTCAACCTCAACCCGGCCTATGTCGGCAGCCATTGGGAATCGGTTGAGATCGGTG
The DNA here is from genome assembly GCF_018596315.1 of Bradyrhizobium sp. SRL28. GTDB lineage: Bacteria > Pseudomonadota > Alphaproteobacteria > Rhizobiales > Xanthobacteraceae > Bradyrhizobium. The sequence continues at coordinate 104,595 of NZ_JAHEAG010000006.1, forward strand.
CTGCGAAAACCGGACGCAAGCCGAAGCGCAGCGACTGGCGGCTGGTGCGCGAGGTCTTCATCGCCGATACCGACGAGGAGGCGTGGCGGCTGTCGGTCGGCGACATGATGGGCCGGATGATGAGCGAATATTTTCTCCCTCTGCTCGGCCATTTCGGCTTCAAGGACTACCTCAAGGCCGCGCCCGACGTGGCGGACAGCGACGTCACCGCGGAGTACTGCGCCCGCAACAACTGGATCGTCGGCTCGCCCGCGACCGTCACCGAGAAGATCGAAAAAATCTATCACGAGGTCGGCGGCTTCGGCACGCTGCTGGTGTTCGGCTTCGACTACAAGCACAAGCCGGAGGCGTGGCACAATTCGCTGCGCCTGTTGAAGCAGGAAGTGATGCCGCGGCTGAAGCATCTCGATGCGGACCTCACCAAGGCGGCGTGACGTTCTTCTTCCTTCTCCCATCGAAGTCGGATGTATCCGACTTCGACCAAATATGATGCTCAACTCGGGTAAACCCGAGTTGAGATGGGAGAAGGGAAGTGGTGCGCCGCTGTTTCCACGTCATTGCGAGCGTAGCGAAGCAATCCATTTCGCGGCATAACGGATAGATGGATTGCTTCGTCGCTGCGCTCCCTTGCGCAAACGCTTCGCGTTTGTCGCAGGCAATGACGGTGAGGGCGCGGCGCAATCAAATCAATGCGGCTTCGGCGGCGCGTCGGCGGCGCGGACTTGCCAGAATTTCAGCAGGCGGCGGGCGTTTTCGACTGTCAGCTTGCCGTATTGCTCTTTCGCTTTCGCCAGTTCATGGCGGCCCATGCTCCCCGAAGCGAAGCGGCTCTCGAGCACGGCGGCGACGGTTTCCCAGTTCAATCCGGCGACGCGGCAGGGGATCAGCACGCCGTCGTCGCGCAGGCTCTGCATGACAGGGCGGATCACCTCGATGGTCGAGCGCGACAGTTCGGCAAGTGCGGCAACCGTCTCGGCGTATTTCCGCTCTTTCGCAAACGCCAGCAGCGCCGGCTCGTTGAGCTTGCCGTGCTTACTGAGCGCTGCGACGAAGCGGCGGGCCTCGGTGAAATCGCGCGTGCGCGACATTTCGCGGTTGGCGCCGCCTGCCGCGACCGCGATCGCGTTCCTGATCTCCTCGAACAGATGCGGCGGCGCGCGCGACAACAGCCGCGTGCGCACGACCTCGGTGGCGCTCCGCAGCAGTTGCTGGCGCTGGTCGGCCGGCAGGTCGACGCGAATGCCGGTCTCGATCGCCAAATCAGCATCGCCCTCCGCCTGCTTCAGCACGATGGCGTAGCCTGAGGCCGACATTCGTGCGCCGGGATTGCTGACGAGCCGCCGGCTGACGGAAGGATAATGCCGTTTCAACAGCGCGTCGGTGACGATTTCGGTCAGCCACCAGCGTCCGGAGATCGCCAGCAGATGCTGCTCGCCCTTGCACCCGGCGAGCTCGATGAGGTCCTCGGCCGAAAGCCGCGCCGATTCGGTCAGCACTGGGCGGGCGATCGAAATCTCGTCATTGTGCGCCAGGCGGCGGACCACGGCCGGCGGCGCCTGCTTGATGGAAGCAAGCTGCGTGCTCATTTCGGCGAGCGCGATGCGCGCGGAGACATCGGCCAGCGCGCGCAGCTCGATGGTCCGGATCAGCCGTTCCAGCACGTCGCCGAACAGCTCGATCTGTTCGCCGGAATAGCCGTCGGCGGACAGCAGAAACAGGTCGGTGACCTGCCTCAGCGTATCCAGATGTTTTTCCGTCGAGCCGGCCTTGATGGCCGCTTCGACCTCGTCGGCGATCGATCGTTCCAACATCGCTCGTCCTGAGCGTTTCAAGCCGGTTCTGGCGGTAGATACGCGAGAATAGGGGGCAGAGTTGAACGATCCGTAAACCATTTGGGTCGCGGGCGGGCTGCAATGTGGCCGTAAGATTGCGGGGTGGTCGGCCAGTGGCCGAGTGGTGCTACGTAGGATGGGCGGAGCGAAGCGATACCCATCGATGCCTCCCGTTCACATATGTGATGGGTATCGCTGCGCTCCACCCATCCTACGAAGTTGCAGTCTCTCCACGTCATTGCGAGCGAAGCGAAGCAATCCATCTATCCCCGCGTTGAACCATGGATTGCTTCGCTTCGCTCGCAATGACGAATGGATGGAGTGACGTCACAAATGGTGGGCACGCTTCGCTCTGCCCACCCTACGCATCCTCTTCCACTTGCTGCGCCGACGCATGCGCCGGCGCTACCGGCATCGGAAACTTCTCGTACTGCTTCGGCAAGTTCACCGGCCGATAGCTCGGCATCGCGTCCATGCGTGCCAACGCGGATTCGTGGATCATGGCGCCGTCGGGAATCAAGCGCGGTTCGGCGTCCGGGATGTAATAGCCGAAATGGACTTTTCGCGCCGGCCACTCCTTGTAGCTCGCGCTCTTCGGCAAATATTCGAGGATCCACCACGCCCCTCGCAGCGAGGTGTGCAGCTCGCCGCGCACGTCGGGCACGACATAGGAGAACGGTGAGCCCTTGCGCTGAATGCCCCAGGCGAGCTGGTTGACGGTGGCCTGGTTGACCTGCAGCCCACATTTCGTCGCCTCGTCGATCATCCACAGCAGCGGATATTTGGAAAGCCCGCTTTCCTTTTCCGGATAACCGCCGCCGATATCGGCATGCACGCCGGCGAACCACACCTGCAGGATATCCTGCGGCTCGGCATGCGCGTCGTTGAAGCGGTTGTGCTTGTAGGTCTGCGGGTCGTCCCATTTTTTCAGGCGGAACATGCAGCGCCGCTCGTCCATCGAGATCGCCTGCCGGAACGTCTGCACGCTCGGGTTCACAAGGGTGAACGCCAGCTCCTCCAGGCTCGGCCAATAGAAGCGATCGGCCCGCGGCACGATCACGCTCGCCACCGTATCCCAGACGCCGACAAAGCGGATGGTCGGCCAGCGCGCCGAGGTGATGCGCGCGAATTGTGCGGCGTTGTCGAAGGCAGTCTGCGGCGCTGCGTCTTCCGCGGCGGCGACATCGATGGCCGACTTGATCTTCGCCCGCAGCTTCGGCGCCTCGTCAGAGGAGAACTGCTTGTAGGCGATCAGGCCGCTCCCTGCGAGATTGACCTGCTCCGGCGTGATCAGCCCCACCTTGTGGATCAGCCCCGCCAGCACCCGCACGGTGTAGGCGCCGCGGGAAAAGCCGAACAGGTAGATCTGGTCGCCGGCCTGATAGTTGTGGACCAGGAAGCCATAGGCCGAAAGCACGTTGTCATCGAGCCCATAGCCGGTGGCGAGCCCCAGGATCGCGTTGAAATCCTGCCTGAGCTTGTGCCACGGATCCGGCCGCGCCAGGGTGCCGACCCCCGGATCGTAATAGACGAGCTGCCGCGGGGACGTCTTCTCCGTCTTGCGCAGGCAGCGATAGAGCTTCAGCACGTTGGAGATGTTCTCGGAAATCTCGTTACCGGTGCCGTCGCAGCAGATGATGATGTTGCGCATGGAGGACTCGCGGGGAAATCAGGTGATGCTACCTTGGCGAGTATAGACGAAGTCTAAAAATTTTTACAGTGAAGCTCCCTGGGGCAGATAGCCCGCAAATTCATAAACGCATGAACGCAAGTGCAAACCGGTCTTGCTGCAAGTCTAATGCTACTACCACACAAGATAGAACTGCGTTGCCTCCAAAGCACGTGAGCACTATCGGCGCAATCGCTCGAAGGCTGGGATGTGAGGATCACCCGTCTCGCTTCTCCTCCTCATCGAAGTGATTGATCATCCATTCCACCCACGCTCGCAGCTCTGGGAAAGGCGCAACGAAGGATAGAATTTCTGCCGTATTGGCCCTGATGAACTCCGACAATTGTAGGGCCGCCTCCAGCGTAAGTCCCGACTGTTGAACAGCGGCGGAAAAGACGAGGCCCCCCGCGACCGTTGAGGTTAGGTTGTTTGCCGCCAGCACCGTTCTGCCGGCCTCTATTAAGAGATTGCGGACAGTAACATAAGCAGCGTGCCCCACTCTCGCAGCGTCCCACGAGGTGGAGAGCAAGCCCGCGTCCAATGCGTCCGCAAGTCCCCTTGCTCGCTCCGAGAACAAGCGTCTTTGCTTCGACAATGATGCCAGAATGTCGGAAGTTGGGCGCTCGATAAGGTGGGCGACTTCGGGGGCTAGGCGGGCAGCGTCAGAACGAGCGGTTAGTTCCAGCCCGGCCGGGAAGCCAAGTACGAAGCCCCCGTGCAACCTAGAAACTTCGATCAATAAGGCGAGATGCTCCGGCTCCAGCGGCTCAGAAATGGTCCTGTGAGCCTCCTGTCGCTCGAACGCTAGTGCCTGTGCTAAGACACTCGTACCCACGGACCAAATCTCCACAACGTCGATTTCGTCCAAGGGCTTTGCAAGAGACAGCACGTATTCATTTATTGTGCGAACAAGGAGGGGATGCTGGTTCCCCACCTTCAAGTTTGCGTTTTGAAGTAGCGCACTCTGTTTCTTTAGGCGCTGCAGTAGGGCCTGTTGGGTGGCCTTGTCGAACTCCTGCAGTTCCAGCGCCGGCGCGAGATCAAATTTCCCCTGCACCACTTTGAAGCTGGGCCCTGCCTCCGTTGTTGGTTCGGGAGGATTTCCTTTGCGTCCGCCTGACGAGGGGGGCTGCGTTGGTAACGTGTTGGTATCTAGTTCGTCACGGAGCCACGCCAAGACATTCAACGTCGCTAATGGCTGGCCAGGAGCGATGAGGCTAGGATAGGGGTGTGGCAACGGATTTCGTGACAGGTAGAGACCAAAATTCGACTTGAGCTTTGAATTGGTGGGCCGTGGCGTAACCTTGCCAAGCGAGCGTGCGTGTCCCAAGGCCTTTGGAAGTTGCTCCAATGCGTTATTCTCTAGATCGAGAAGTTCGAGAATGGGAAGCGTGCTTAGGGTGCTCGGAATCTCGGTTAATTTGTTGCTTCTCAGAGTAAATCGCCGAAGCCTAGTGAGACCGCTGACTTCTTCTGGGAGACGTTCTAGGAAGTTTCCATCCATATTTAGTCGGGTTAGGTACTCTAGCTTTCCAATGTTTGGAATAAGTTGCCTCAGCTTGTTAGACCGCAAATCCAGTGTCCGTAAATTTTGGAGCAGTCCGATTTCTGTTGGAAGAGTTTCAAGATTATTAGATGCAAGAAATAGCGAAGTAAGGCGACCCAACTTTCCCAACTCTGCGGGCAAGCTTGTGAGTGCGTTGTTACTTGCATGAAGACGTTCGAGCAAACCTAGATTTCCGACATTAGATGGAAGGTCTCTTATCTTATTGCTTTCAATATCGAGGAATGAAAGTTTTTGTAGCTGTCCAATGGCATCAGGAAGCAGTCTGATTTGATTCGCGCTGAATGACAGGATCATTAGTCCTGGAAGTTGAAAGACTTCTTCTGGCAGCTCAGTAATTTCGTTTTCGTCAGCATGAAGTTCAACCAGTTTTTTTAATTGCCCAACCGTTGCTGGTAGTCGTGCGAGATGATTGTCGCTTAGGTGAAGCCGCTGCAGCTTCGTCAGTTGTCCAATCTGCGAGGGAAGAACGGAAAGCTCGTTATTGCTCAAGTCTAGATATTCCAACCCAGTCAATTGCTCCAGGGTCGGAGGAAGTTCAACGATTTGGTTGTTGTTCAAATGGAGAGTTCTTAGCCCAACTAAATTCCAAAACTCAATCGGCAACAGACTCAACGTGTTTCTAGAGAGATTTAGGCTTCGGAGATTTTTGAGGTCGCCAATCGCTGATGGCAATCGCGCAAGACGGTTGCCCGAAAGGTCCAGATGAGTGAGAGCGGAGAGTGCACCGATTTCAGTTGGTAATTCGGCTAGACCGTAGTCTGAGAGGTCCAAGCTCTTCTGTTGCCGACGTAGAGCGTTGTTAGTGATTCGCCTCCGAGCTTGCTTGAAAGCCTCCTCGGGATCTTCAAATTTGAATTTGCGAGCAAATATGGTCCTTTCGTCGTCCATGCGCCTCCCCTCCGATCCGCGATTAGAGCGCCCCCGCACTGCGAGCCGTTGCTTGTCAGCAGGAATTGCTAGTTTTGCGTGTGTTGATTGTCCAAGATTGTAGATCATAAAGGTTGCGCATCTTACCAACTGATCTGGTGCTGGATGTTGGTCAGCGGCTGCGAAGCGATCGTGAGAACTTGTGCAAGTCGATTGTCCCTTGTCCCGCTATCCATGCGCGGCCGCCAACGATGCATTTTCCCTTGCTACTACGTCCCCGCCGGCCCCTGATTGACATCCACCACGTGCCGATCCTGTCCGACGGTGATAACAATCGTGTAGCTCTTCTGGCCGCCGGCCTGATCGGTGGGGGGCGCAATGTGCAACTGGCCGCCATACCATTCGCCGGGCATGAGCGTGTTGTCCTTGATGACTGTCTGCTCAAGCGCGGCCATGTTGCGCTGTCCCGTTTCGACGGTGGCTGCCACCATGGCCTCGTTCTGAATGGCGGCGTTGTTCTGTGCAATCACAGCAGCGGTAGGGCTGTAGAACGTGCCGGTGCGGCCGCTTGGCGTCGTGTAGGTGCCGCGACCAGCGTTTGAGGCGCCGTAGGAGTTCGCAGCAACGGCGACGCCTGTAAGAATGGCCGCTGCCACTTGCCGGTTTTTTTCTTCCTGCTGCAGCATTTCGAACGTGACGATCTGCATTCCGAAATCGGAACCGCCGACGTGCTGGATGGCTTCTACCTGAGCAACGCGAAACTCCGTCGGCTGCTTTCCGACGTTGTTTATTCCAACGACGAACACCGGTCGTCCGTTCACCTGCAATTGGCGCGAGGCCGGACGGACCAGCACAAGCGAATTCTTCTGACGTGAAACGAGCGCCGGTTGCCCGTCGCGCATCATGGCCTGTTGCTGTGGAGAAGCTCGAAAAGCGATCGTTTCGTTTGTTGAAACGCAGCCGCCCAGCGCGGCGCAAAGCGCCACGATTCCCAGATTACGCATGATAAGAACCCCCAGACCCGTCGCAAATACAATCGCAACCGCAGGGGGTGGGCAAGGGTGGATACGCGTTATATCCACCGTGAAAATACCGTGACTACTAAAGACGAATGACGTGGATGGCCGGGTCAAGCCCGGCCATGACGGAGAGAGTGTGTGTGATGTGCGCAAACAAAAACGGCCGGATCTTTCGACCCGGCCGCTGCAAACTCCGATCCGCCGATGTAGCTAAAACTCAGCTCGCCTTCTTCACGAACACCGGCTTGCCGACCTTCTTCTCGATCGCGCGCTTCAGATCGAGGGCGCGGGGGGAGAGCACGTCGGCCTTGGCCTTGATCAGGTAGGCGTCAAGGCCGCCATTGTGGTCGACGCTCTTGAGCGCGTTGGTCGAGACGCGCAGGCGCACGTTGCGGGCGAGCGCGTCCGAGATGAAGGTGACGTTGACCAGGTTCGGCAGGAAGCGCCGCTTGGTCTTGATGTTCGAGTGGCTCACCTTGTGGCCCACCTGGGGGCCCTTGGCCGTCAGTTCGCAGCGCCGGGACATTGCAAAATCCTCTTCCATCCCCGCCATAGGCAAGCGCATCTCGCGGCTGCGCGGGGGTCCAAAATCGCGTCCATTTCCAGGAACTGCGGTCGTATAGGGTGAGACGGCCGAACCGTCAAGGTTTTTGGCCGGCGTGGAGCCCGTTCCGACCAGCCCAAGCCCCTTGTTTTGACGGGTTTTCTTCGCGCGGACCGGAAATCCGCCCAGGGACCCAAGTCCGGGGCAGGCCTCCCTTGAAAACGCTATGCGGATTCGGCGGGTTTGTAAGGCGTTCCAGCCACTTAAGCCATCATATAAAGGGCGCAATCCGCGCCGACATCATGGGTTTCGATCGTAGAGACCTTGGCGCTTCCGCGAGAGGCTGATGGCGCTGAGGGGTCTTTCAAGCGTGGTTTTCGCGAAAGCACGCGTTGTTTGCCGGATATTTTTGCCTAAATGAACAGCCACTCGCGCCGATCCCGGGACAAGCCATTCGTGACCGCCAAACGCGCCGTTTCGCCCCTCTCTCGGCTCGGTTTCAGCCTGTGCGCCATAGCGTTCGCAGCGCTGGCGCCGCAGGCGGCTTCCGCGCAGGGCCGGCTGGATGCGCAGTATGAGGCGACGCTGTCGGGCATCCCGGTCGGCAAGGGTAGCTGGACCATCGAAATCGGCGACGACACGTTTTCGGCCTCCGCGCAGGGCGGCACCGCGGGCCTCCTGAAGGCGTTTTCCGGCGGCACGGGTTCCGGCGCCAGCCAGGGCCGCGTCGTGGGCGGCGTGCTGGTCGCCAATGCCTATACCGCCACCACCACCACGCAGAAGAAGTCCGAAACCATTCGGCTGGTGCTGGCCAATGGCGGCGTGAAGGATTTTTCGATCGATCCGGTGCCGCCGGTCGATCCTGATCGGGTCGTCGTCACCGAGGCGCACCGCAAGGGCGTGCTCGATCCCATGACCGGCTCGATGCTGCGCGTGCCTGGGAACGGCGAGGTGCTGTCGCCCGAGGCCTGCCGCACCGGCGCCGGCATCTTCGACGGGCGCCTGCGCTACGACCTCAAGCTCGATTACAAGCGCATGGAAACGGTGAAGGCCGAGCGCGGCTATCACGGGCCGGCGCTGGTCTGCGCGGTCTATTTTACGCCGATCGCGGGCTACATCCCCGATCGCCCCGTAATCAAATATCTCGCCACCGAACGCCGGATCGAGATCGCCTTCGTGCCGATCGCGGGAACCCGCGTCCTGGTTCCATTCCGCATGACCATTCCGACGCCGTTTGGCCCGGCGATGCTGGAGGCGACGTCGTTTGTGACGACGGCAGCGCCGCCGAGGGTGGCGAAGACGAATTGAGGGTTCGGGCGCGCTCGTGATCCCCGCTCCGCCGTCGTCCCTGCCTAGTGCGCAATTGCGCACGGGAGCGGGGACCCATAACCACAGGAGTTCATTGTTGTAGGCAGTAGCAACTCCCACCGCCTCCAAGCCGCACGGCCGCGGCGTATGGGTCCCTGCGTTCGCAGGGACGACGGCCAGCAGGGACGACGAGATAGCTGAATCGCCTTGACTCTTGACCACTTCTGATTCGACTCCGGCCTTTAAGGATTTCACCGCCAAACCGTCGCTTGTGGAGCCGTCACAAACTTGATCTAGTGCCACCCCGATGGTGTCAGCGCGAGATGTTGCGGTGAACGTATCGGGTTTCGGGAGGAGTCAGCGATTCGGGCGCGTTTCGTTCCAGACTCGTTCCAGAGCTTAAGCCGCGACCGCATCGCCGTCGCAGAATGAAACAGAATCGGCCGAGATGGTGCCAAAGGACGAAGTTCTGAGTTTCCCCGTCATTGCCTGCGACAAACGCGAAAGCGTTTGCGCTAGGGAGCGAAGCGACGAAGCAATCCATATCTCCGCGTGCGGCGCTATGGATTGCTTCGCTTCGCTCGCAATGACGATCGGCACCTAATAGAAACACCTGCACATAATGGCTTTCTCACCTTCCACGTTCGCGGCTGATCGCGCGCCCGGCGCCGGCGTCACCGCCGTGCTCGGGCCGACCAACACCGGCAAGACGCATCTGGCGATCGAGCGGATGCTGGGGCATTCGTCAGGGGTGATTGGCCTGCCGCTGCGGCTGCTCGCGCGCGAGGTCTACAACAAGATCGCGGATCGCGCCGGCGCTGAAGCGGTCGCGCTCGTCACTGGTGAAGAGAAGATCAAGCCGAAGAACCCGCGCTACTGGGTCTCCACCGTCGAGGCGATGCCGCGCGATCTCGACGTGTCGTTTCTCGCCGTCGATGAAATCCAGATCGCGGCCGATCTCGAACGCGGGCACGTCTTCACCGAGCGCATCCTGCATCGCCGCGGCCGCGACGAGACGCTGCTCTTGGGTGCCGCCACCATGCGCCCGATCATCGAGCGGCTGCTGCCGGGCGCGTCCATCATCACACGACCGCGGCTGTCGCAGCTCGAATTCGCCGGCGACCGCAAGATCACGCGCCAACCGCGACGCACCGCGATCGTCGCGTTCTCGGCGGATGAAGTCTACGCCATCGCCGAATTGATCCGCCGGCAGCATGGCGGCGCTGCTGTTGTATTGGGCTCGCTTAGCCCACGCACACGCAATGCGCAGGTCGCGATGTTCCAGAACGGCGACGTCGATTATCTCGTCGCGACCGACGCCGTCGGCATGGGGCTCAACCTCGACGTCGATCATGTGGCGTTCGCCTCCGACCGCAAATACGACGGCTATCAGTTCCGAAGGCTCAACCCGTCCGAGTTCGCGCAGATCGCGGGCCGCGCGGGCCGCGCCACGCGCAACGGCACCTTCGGCACCACGGGGCGCTGCGCGCCGTTCGAGCCGGAACTGGTGAACGCGCTGCAGAACCACACGTTTGACAGCGTCAAAATGCTGCAGTGGCGCAACTCAAAACTGGATTTCTCCTCGCTCGGCGCGCTGCAGGTGTCGCTGGCGCTGCCGCCGGGGCACGAGGCGCTGACCCGCGCGCCGATTGCCGAGGATCAGCGCGTGCTCGATCATGCGGCACGTGACGGCGAGGTGAGGGACATGGCCCACGGCGCCGCCGCCGTGGAACGGCTGTGGGACGCCTGCCAGATCCCGGATTACCGCAAGATCGCGCCGGCTGCCCACGCCGAGCTCGTGACTACGCTTTATGCATTCCTGATGAAAAAGGGCCGGATCCCTGACGCATGGTTCGCCGCCCAGGTCGACCAGGCCGACCGCGTGACCGGCGATATCGACACGCTGTCGGGCCGGATCGCGCAAATCCGCACCTGGACCTTCGTCGCCAACCGCCCGGACTGGCTGTCCGACCCCGATCACTGGCAGGGGATCGCCCGGGAGGTCGAAAATAAATTATCCGATGCGCTGCATGAACGGCTTACGGAGCGTTTCGTTGACCGCCGTACCAGTGTATTGATGCGCCGCCTGCGGGAGAACAGTGTTTTGAATACGGAAATTGGCAAGACCGGCGAAGTGATTGTTGAAGGCCACGCGATCGGCCGGCTCGATGGATTTACATTTGCACCCGATGCGGCGGAAGCCGGCTCGGATGCGAAAGCGTTGCAGGCCGCTGCCCAGCAAGTGCTCGCCAGCGAGATCGACGCGCGCGCTACAAAACTTAGCACGGCGCCCGACGACCAGTTCGTGTTGACGTCGGACGGCACCATCCGCTGGACCGGCGATGCCGTCGCAAAGCTCGTCGCCGCCGACGACGCGCTGCATCCGCGATTGCGCATCATTGCTGATGATCGTCTCTCCGGCGCGCCGCGCGAGGCCGTGCAGGCGCGGCTCGATCTGTGGCTGAAGACGCATATCGAAAAGCTGCTTGGCCCGCTGTTCGGATTGTCGAAGGCCGAGGACATCACCGGCATCGGGCGCGGCATCGCGTTCCAATTGGTCGAGGCGCTCGGCGTGCTGGAGCGCGCAAAAATTTCCGCCGAGATGAAGGATCTCGACCAGGCCTCGCGCGCCACCTTGCGCAAATACGGCGTGCGCTTCGGCGCCTATCACATCTATTTCCCCGGGCTGCTGAAGCCCGCCGCGCGCGCGCTGGCTTCGCTGTTGTGGGCCGAGAAGCAGGACAATGTCGACATGTCCGCGCTCTCAGGCGCGCAGCATCTGGCGAGCTCGGGCCGCACCTCGTTCCCGGTCGACAAGGCGTTGCATCGCGACGCCTATCGTGTGCTCGGCTATCGCCAGTGCGGTGAGCGCGCGGTGCGCGTCGATATTCTGGAGCGGCTCGCCGATCTGATCCGGCCCGCGCTGGCGTGGCGCGAGTCTTCGCCCGGCGAAAAGCCGACGGGTGCGTTCGACGGCCGCGGCTTTGTGGTGACGCAGGCGATGACCTCGCTCACGGGATCTGCCGGCGAAGACTTTGCCTCGATCCTGCGCGCGCTCGGCTACCGCATGGACAAGCGCCCGCCATTGCCGCCGAAGCCCGCGCCCTCGCCCGAGGTCGTTGTCGAGACGGTCGCCGCTGAGACGCCGCCGGTGGAGGCGAGTGCCGAGACGACGGTGGAGACAACGGCAGAGACGCCGGCGGAAGAAGTTGCTGCCGAATTGCCTGTTGCGAGCGAGCCCGTGTCGTCGGCTTCATTGCTGCCCAATGTCACGCCGGTGGCGGAAGCGACCGAAGAGGTTGCGCCCGAGGTTGCGCCCGCCGAAGCCACGCCCGCCGAGACCACGCCGGCGCAAGCCGCGATCGCGGACGCGCCGCCGGAACAGGAGGCAGAGCAGGCGATCAGCGCCGCGGAAGCTGCGGCTGAGCCCGCCACCGCCAGCGAAGCTCCCGTTGAAGGCGCTGCCGCAGAAACCGCTCCCGCAGAAGCCGCTGTCGAAGCCAAGCCCGATGCGCCGCCAGCCGAGCCGCAGCTCGTCGAAGTCTGGCGGCCGGGTGGCCGTTCCGAGGAGCGCCGCCCGCATCACGACCGCAACCGCCAGCGCCATCACGCCCGCCCGGCGGAGGGCGCGCCTGCAGCCAGCGGCGAAGGCGGTGAGGGCGCTCAGCGCGAGCAACGCCATCGCCGTGGCCGCCGCAACAACGAGTTTCGTAAACCCCGCGAGGGTGTGCCGGCGGATGCCACGGCGACCCCGGTGGCGGCTGAGGGCGCACCGGCGGCTGAAGCGCGTCAGGAAACACGTCAGGACCGTCCGCCCCGCGAGCGTTTTGAAGGCAAGGGCCGCGACAAGTTCGATCGCAACAAGGGTGACCGCAACAAGGGTGGTGGGGGTCGCGACAAGGGCGAGCGCGGCGGCCGTGATTTCGGCGGACGCGACAAGGGCGGTCGTGACAAGCGCGATAGCGGCCCCTCGCACCGTCAATGGGCGACCAGCGCCAGCCCGCGCGAGCGCGATCGTCCGGTCGATCCCAATTCGCCATTTGCAAAACTGGCGGCGCTGAAAGAACAGCTTGCCGGCCGGAAGGAATAGCCGAGTAAATATTTGGAGCGGCAGCGTCTCGATAAGTGGCTGTGGCACGCGCGGGTGGTGAAGGCCCGCACCTCCGCTGCCGCGCTCGTCGAGGCCGGTCACGTCCGCATCAACGGCGTGCGCGAGAAGGCGCCGGGACACGCGGTTAAGCTCGGCGACGTGCTGACGATCGCGCTCGATCGCAGCGTGCGCATTCTCAAAGTGGTGGGATTTTCCGAGCGGCGGGGAGACGCTGCGGCCGCGCGCGTGCTCTACGATGATTTGCAGAATCACAAAGAGTGATTAAGTGCACAGAGCAGGCGGCGAGGCCTGAAAACGGCGGTTTGAAGCGCGCTGCTTCCCTTGCGGCAGCGCACTGCATGCGCTACGCAAACCCCGGAAAACTGATCCGTCTCGGAGCCTTGTTCGGAGCCTTGGATGACTTACGTCGTCACTGAAGCCTGCATCAAATGCAAATATACCGACTGCGTTGAGGTCTGCCCCGTCGACTGCTTTTACGAGGGCGAGAACATGCTGGTCATCCATCCGGACGAATGCATCGACTGTGGCGTTTGCGAACCCGAGTGTCCTGCTGACGCCATCAAGCCTGACACCGAGCCGGGGCTGGAGAAGTGGCTCGAGGTCAACACCGAGTACGCCAAGAGCTGGCCCAACATCACCCAGAAGAAGGACATGCCGCCCGACGCGAAAGAATTCGATGGTGTGGAAGGCAAGTTCGAGAAATATTTTTCCAAGGAACCCGGCTCCGGCGACTAGCCTGTGGATAACTTAAGGGCTCGTTGAGCCTGTTTTGGGCCCCAAACTGAACCGATCCAGCGTTGCTGATTTAACCCTGTTAGCGGACTTATGGCGGAACCAGACCCGTAAAGGCTGGGAACCCGGCGTAAATCATTGATTTTTGCGGAAAATGTGCTATATTGGGCACATTATAAGCCGATCCTGGCCATGCGTACCTTGTGGCCCCGGTGGGTTCCCGTAAAAACATCGAACAGGGGCGTGGCAGTTCCGCGCGCAGGCTGTGTCACAGAAAACGCGTAAAAAGAGTGCTTCCAAGACCACGAAAAAAGCCGCTCCGGCCAGCCGCAGCGCAACCAAAGGCCGTGCCAAGGCGACCGTAAAGGCTGCCAGGAAGGTTGCGGCCACAAAGTCCTCAAAGAACAAAAGAAGCGCAATGCCAGAAAAGACTGCCAAGACTGCCGCGAAAGCGACGGGTTCGAAGTCCCCTGTGTCGAAAGTTGCTACCAAGGCTCCCGTGAAGGCTGCGCCCCCGAAAGCCGCCGTTGCGCCGAAGGCTCCCGTCAAGCCGGCCGCCGCCGCGCCGCGCGTCGAGGAGCCGAAGAAGGTCGTGACCCAGCGTCAGGGCTTCAAGGCCAATGAATTCGTGGTCTATCCCGCCCACGGCGTCGGCCAGATCCTGGCCATCGAGGAGCAGGAGATCGCGGGCGCCAAGCTCGAGCTGTTCGTGATCAATTTCATGAAGGACAAGATGACGCTCCGCGTGCCGACCGCCAAGGTCGCCAATGTCGGCATGCGCAAGCTGTCCGAGCCGGCGCTGGTCAAGAAGGCGCTGGAGACCCTCAAGGGCCGTGCGCGCGTCAAGCGGACCATGTGGTCGCGCCGGGCGCAGGAATACGAAGCCAAGATCAATTCGGGCGACATCGTCGCGATCGCCGAAGTGGTCCGCGACCTCTACCGTTCGGAATCGCAGCCCGAGCAGTCCTACAGCGAACGCCAGCTTTATGAAGCAGCGCTCGATCGGCTGTCGCGCGAAATCGCCGTCGTCCAGCATTCGACGGAGACCGAAGCGGTCAAGGAAATCGAGAGCCAGCTCGCCAAGAGCCCGCGCCGCGGCGCCAAGGCCGAAGCGACCGAGGCTGACGGCGAGGCCGATGAGGCCGATGTCGAAGCCGACGGCGACGACGCTGCCGTGGCGGACGAAGCCGCCTGAAAGGATCCCAATTCCAGGGATTGAAACGAAAAGCCCGGTCGAAAGACCGGGCTTTTTGTTTTTGGGTTGCGCTAGTTTCCTGTCCTCGCACCGCTCCCCTTCTCTCTGCGCCAGACGAAAGCTCATTGCGGCAACACGGCGTCCGCGCGGGTTAACCCCTTGTTAACCATAACCGCTCAGCATCTGACGGGGGCTCCAAGGAGCAGCGCCATGTCGTTACCTGATGTACAACCCCGAGCAAATCTGCTCTCCGAGTTCGCCCTGGCTACGCTCAGCGCATTCGGTGTGGGCTTGCCGATTGCAGTCGTGATCATCTGGATCTGTTCCTGATCTCGGTGTCGCTTGACGCAGTCCGACGGGCGAACAATTCGCCTGCACACGCAATGATAGATAGTTGCCGAATCACCTCAACCCGTCGTGCCGCCGTTCGCCCGGATTGTGGCCAAATTTTCGGCCATTTGTGACCAAATTTAAGAGTGACGCTTCCGTCCACATCTAATTGAACCGCAGGGGGTGTTCGATGAAGACGCAAATTCTGCTGGTCTTTTTCGCCGCTTGTATCGCTGCTCTCATGCCGGCCGGCGTGGCAAATGCGAAGGCCATGGAATGCAGTGTCGCTCGGCCTTCGAGTGCGCACGGGTATTGGTCCTGGCGCCTGATCGATGGACGAAAATGCTGGTACGCCGGCAAGACCATGGTCTCGAAATCGCAGTTGCAGTGGCCCGCGAAGGCGTCGGTGCAAGCGAAAGCCGATACAGCGCAAGTGAAAACCGATACCGCGCCAGTGCCAGTAACCGTCGTCCCGGTAACCGTCGTCAGGGAGCGCAGCGATCCACTCGACGCGCAAGCGCGGCTGCTTGACTACGCCAACAGTTTCGAAGTGCGGTGGCGCGCGCGGGCGATCACGGACTAGACTCGGTCACGAAGCGCAGGAAAGTAAGTCGGCGAATGCGTGCGCCCGGCGGGCCGTGTTCGCGCTCTTCGGTGGGGCCACTGGAGATCATCCCAGATGGCGTTTTGAGGGCTTTGACGTGGAAGCCAGCCAGATTTTCGACCTCTTATAACCAGAATAGAAGGCTAGTTACTCCCGCGCTCAACTAACCGCAGGGGGAGTGACCGATGAAGATGCAAATTCGGCTTATCTTTTTCGCCGTTTGCATTGCTGCGCTCGTACCGATTGGCATGCTGACCGCGCAGGCCAAAGCGCAGATCAAGCAATGCGTTGCTTCGCCATCAAAGACACAAGGGCATTGGTCCTGGCGCCTGATCGACGGGCGAAAATGCTGGTACGCCGGCAAGACCGTGATCTCGAAATCATTGCTGAAGTGGCCCGCAGCGGCGCCCGCGCAAGCGAAAGCCAAGGTCGACGCGGTATCCGCGCAAGCCAAGGTCAAGGTCGAGGCGGCGCCCATCATCGTCGCCACAGAGAAACGTAGCGGCCCCATGGATGCCCAGGCGCGGATGCTCGACGACGATAGTTTCGAGTCGCGATGGCGTGCGCGGGTGACTGCCGAGTAGCAGCGGACGAAACTGGATTGCTTCGTCGCTTGCGCTCCCTTGCGCAAACGCTTCGCGTTTGTCGCAGGCAATGACGATGTGTAGCCCGGGTGGAGCCACCGGGTCGCGCGAATGCGCGCCCGATGACAGGCTTCGCGAAATCCGGGGCCGTCGCAGAGCGGGTCGAGCGAGCCCGGATTGCGCTTCGCTCCATCCGGGCTACGTTCTTTCGGGGTGCCCGCGCCTCAATCCACCACGATCTTCACGCGGTCCCTTGGCTTGACCTGCGCGTGCTGGTCGAGGCCGTTGAGGATGCGGAAGCGTTCGGTGGGGCGGTCGACGCCGGTCATGCGGTGGGCGAGCGATTCCACGGTGTCGCCGGGCTGCGCGGTGATGACCTTGATGCGCAGGGGGCGGGCGGCCTGGATTTCTTCCAGCGTCAGCCGTCGGAACGAGTTGACGGTCTCGCGCGCATTGCGCTCGCTCTCAGTGTTGCGCTGCTTGGCGGCGAAGATGAAGCGGTAGACGTCGCTGCCGTAACGCAGCGCATAGACCTTGAATTGCCACTGATCGCCATTCGCGGACGTCGAAGCCACCGGGAAGCCGTTGATCATCATGTCTTCGGTGGAACCCTTGTCGACGCCTTCCATCCAGCCGGAATTGAGGTAATCGGCAAGCGACTGTTCGGCCGGCACACGCACCACGTCAAAGCGCATCGCCTGCGTGCCGCCCTCGCGCACGCCGATCACGGCCTGCGCGGTGTTATCCAGCGTAAACGTATCGGGCGCGGCGAAGGTGAAGCCGAGTTTCGGATGCAGGAAGCGCCGGCCGCGCACAAAACCTTCGCTGGGGTCCTCGCCATAGACGATGTTGTCGATCGCGGCGAGATAGGTCTCGCGGTCGCGCTCGGCGCTCTGCGGCGAGGTGTATTGCCGGGCGCTCGCCTGCGCGTTCTGCACGCGTTCGGGCGTCGCCGGATGCGAGGACAGGAAATCCTGCGCGCGGGGATCGAGCGAGGTCTTGCCGGCCTTCATCGCCGCATTGCGCTCCATCGCGGCGAGGAAGCGCGCGGCGCCATAGGGATCGAAACGGGCTCGGGCCGCAATGCCGACGCCGATGCCGTCGGCTTCGAATTCCTGTGCGCGCGAGAAGCTCGCCATCGTCAGTTTCGTTTTCGCCAGCGCCAGCGCCGTCAGATCGGGGTCGTTGCTCATGTCGGTGACGACACGGGTCACCACCGCCGCCTGCCGCGCCTGGTCTTCCCGGATCGAGGCGTGTTTTGCGATGACATGCGCCATCTCGTGGCTCAGCACCGAAGACAATTCGGAGGTGTCGCTGGCGAGCGCCACCAGGCCGCGCGTCACATAGAGTTGGCCGGTCGGCAGTGCGAAGGCGTTGACCGCGCCGGAATTGAGGATGGTCACCCGATAGGCCTGCTCGGGACGGTCGGAGGCCGCGACCAGCCGGTCGACGGTCTTGCCGATCAGGGTCGCGAGTTTCGGATCGTCATAGGCGCCGCCATAAGAGGCGAGAATGCGCTCATGTTCGCGCTCGCTTGCAGGCGTCTGCGCGACGGTGCGGCTCGGCTTCGGCGCCGCCACCGTCGGCGCGGGGGTCTCGAGTTTTCCCAGATTTCCACAGGCAGAGAGCGTAAGCGCGGCGCACAGCAGCGCCGGCGCAGCCAAGAGGCGGCAGCCCATGTTTCCTTCGCGCCGTCCTGCACGATGCGTCAAATCAGCCACTGGACCCACGATCCGACCGGGATCGTCGATCTCATCCCTTTTTTGCGCGTAATCCAACCGAAAACCGGTGCCCAGCTTTCGAATCACGCGCTATTTCCCGCCCAGCACCTCAATTTGCCCCACCCTGAGCAGCTCGATCCGTGGTCCTCCCCGCGACGAGACAACGCCGCGAACACGAATCCGTCGATTTTCGAGCGACTTAGGTCCAAGGTTGGCGCTCTCGAACGCCGGTATGATGCGCCTTGAAATAGTCGCAGCGAAGTCCCGTGTCCAGTTACGCCCGAAATTCAGGTAGGTGATTGCCCCTGCCTGCCGAACCGACAGGACTTTGCCCTCGACTACCGTAAAGTGCCCAATCGCGGACAGAATATCGCCCGAACTTTCCGCGTTTTTTATGGCCGTGGTTTCGGCCCAAATGCCCAATTTGGCATCGCGCGCCGCGGCCTCGGCGGCGGCCAGTGCTGCAGCGCAATTTTTTTCGGATATATCGACGGCTGCCACCGCCTCGCCGCGGCGCAGCAGTTCGCTTTGCACCGAGTGTTCCGAGCCGGTCACGAACACAAAGGCGCCCTGGCGGCCATAGCGGTCCGGCGAATCGTCGTCGCCATGCAGCGTCACGTCGCGGCCGGCGGCAATGGCGGACAAGGCGGCTCTCCCGCTGGGTCTGTCGGTTCCACCATGCTCGATGCCGGCGAGGCGGATCTCGCGGCCGTCTTCGAGGCGTAGGTTGCGCGCATCGACCACGGTGGTGACACGCCCTTCGCCCTGCCGCTCAAGCGCGCAATCGGCGGCGTTGGCCCACCCCATGGAAGCCAGCACCAAGAGTGATGCGGCGCAGGCCGGGAGCGAAGCGCTGTCACGCGATGCCGGAGGGATCATACCGCTGCTCTCTGTTCCGCCTGTTCCTGTATGCTCAACATCAGCCGGCATTGCTACCAGAGATTGCCACGAAGGAGGAGACAATGGAAGTCAACGGCATTGCACATATTTTTCTCACCGCCTCGAATTACGACCGCTCCCGCGATTTTTATTCGAGGCTGCTGCCGTTTCTTGGGCTGAAGCCGGTCATCGATACCGAGACGACCTATTACTGCGTCGGCGGCCGCACCGCGGTCGGCATCAGCGCGCCGTCAGCCGAGCATGAAGGCGCGGCATTCGAGCAACAGCGTGTCGGGTTGCATCACCTCTGCTTCCGTGCCCGCGAGCGCGCCGACGTCGACGAACTGCATGGCTTCCTGACGACACTCGGAGCGAAGATCATCCGTGCGCCGCGCGAGGATCAATGGGCGCCGGGATATTATTCGATTCTGTTCGAAGATCCCGATGGCATCCGGCTGGAGCTCAATCATGTGCCGGGGAAGGGGTTGTTGGGATAGTGCGGCTCGTAGCTGCGTAGGATGGGTGGAGCGAAGCGATACCCATCATGCCTCTGCACAGGGATTGATGGGTATCGCTGCGCTCCACCCATCCTACGCACTGGTTGTGCAACGCTGCTTGCTGCAAATCGCGCGCGCATCAAAATCCAGTTGTTGGCATCATGTCATGCGCTGCTTGGTAGTGAGCATCCGTAGCCGAGCACCGCTTCGCAAGAAATAGAGAGCTAATCGCAGTCGAATTGCCGCATCAAGGCGTGCCATCCCAGGGACATTGGGATAAGTTTCCTTCGCCGTGACCTGCCATTCAGCCTGCTGTCAACCACACATCCGGTGGAGCCAATGCAGCAGATTTCACGCTGGCTTGAGAAGCTTGGTCTTGAACAATACGCGCTGCGTTTTGCCGAGAACGGGATCGATCTTGGTGTCCTTCCCGAACTGACGGACCAGGATTTCGACAGACTCGGTGTCCTGCTCGGCCATCGACGTAAAATGCTGCGCGCGATCGCCGAACTCAAACAAGGCGAATTGGTCGCGGAGCCGGCGTCTCGGCACGACGCCGAGCGACGCCACCTCACCGTTATGTTCTGCGACCTGGTCGGCTCGACGGCGCTTTCGGCGCGTCTCGATCCCGAGGACATGTGGGAGGTGATCCGCGCCTATCGGGCCGCCTGCGCGAAGGTCGTCGCCGCCTATGACGGCGTGATCGCCAGGTTTGTAGGCGACGGAATTCTTGCCTATTTCGGCTATCCCCGCGCGCACGAGGATGATGCGGAGCGCGCAGTGCGAGCGGGGCTCGACATCATCGCCGCGATAAGGCCGCTCGAAACGCGCGCGGAACGGGTCGCGGTGCGGATCGCGATCGCGACCGGGCTTGTGGTGGTGGGCGACCTCATCAGCGGAGGCGTGTCAGAAGAGCAGGCCATGGTCGGCGATACACCGAACATCGCCGCCCGGCTCCAGAGCCTGGCAGAGCCGGGGGCGGTCGTCGTTGCTGCTTCGACGCGCGAGTTGCTTGGCGATCTCTTCATTTTTCGCAACCTCGGCCTCCGCGAGGTCAAGGGCATCTCCCAACCCATCGCGGTCTGGGCGGTCGAAGGTGGCGTTGCATCGGAGAGCCGCTTCGAGGCAGTGCGTACCGCGCGCTCGCTGGGCTTTGTCGGCCGCAAGGCAGAGATCGAATTCGCACTCTCGCGCCAGCAACTGGCGTGGCAGAGCCAGGGCCAAATGGTGCTGATTTCCGGCGAGGCCGGAATCGGCAAATCGCGCATTGTGGCAACGCTCTCCGAAAGCCTCGCGTTGGGGACGCACCGCCGGATACGGTATCAGTGCTCGCCCTACCACACGAACAGCGCGCTCCATCCCTTTGTCGCCCAGCTCGAGCGCGCTGCCGGCATCGGGTCAACAGACACATCCGAGCAAAAGCTCGACAAGCTTGAGGCAATGCTTGCGCTCGGAACGGACCAGGTCGCTAACGCGACACCACTCATCGCTGCATTGCTTTCGATTCCCACCGGCGAGCGCTATCCGCCGCTGGGTTTAAGTCCCGTGCAGCAGCGGCGACAGACATTTGCTGCCCTTCTCGACCAGCTTGAGGGTTTGGCGCGGCAGCAACCTGTGCTGATTGTCTGCGAGGACATGCATTGGGCTGATGCCACGACGCTTGAGCTGTTCGATCTTACGGTCGACCGGATCAGGGGATTGCCGATACTCGTGCTCATGACCTTCCGGCCCGAGTTCGAGCCGCCCTGGGCGGGCCTTGCCAATGTCAGTCTGCTGCAGCTCGAGCGGCTTGACCGTCAGGACACGCGCGCCCTGATCGAGCAGGTGACCGTCGGCCGAAAGCTGCCGCGCGAAATGATGACGCAGATCATCGACAAGACGGATGGCATCCCGCTGTTCGTGGAAGAACTGACCAAGATGGTGCTGGAGTCGGGGTTGCTGGTGGAAGATGCCGGGCGCTATCGCCTCGACAGTCCGCTGCCGCCGCTCGCCATTCCCGCGACGCTGCAGGACTCGCTGATGGCGCGGCTTGATCGGCTGGCCCCGGTCAAGGAGGTTGCGCAGATCGGTGCTGCCATCGGCCGCGACTTCTCATACGCGCTGCTGCGATCCGTGGCGGGACGCGATGATCTGACGCTGGGCGCTGCGCTGGCGCAACTCGAAGAGGCCGAACTGCTGGTGCGTCGCGGGGTGCCGCCGGAATCGACCTACAGCTTCAAGCACGCGCTCGTTCAGGAAGCGGCTTACGAGAGCCTGCTCAAGAGCCGGCGGCAACTGCTGCATCAACACATCGGCGACGTTCTGCGCGACAAGTTTCCGGTCATCGCCGAGACCGAGCCGGAAGTCCTGGCATTCCATTTCACTGAAGCGGGGTTGAGCGCAACTGCGCTGGAATGGTGGCGCACGGCCGGCCAGCAGGCATTGAGGCGCTCGGCCTATACTGAAGCCATCGCACATCTCGGCAAGGCGGTTGCGATCGCCGACGCGTTGCCCGTCGGGCCGGGCCGAACCATGAACCGGCTGCAGCTTCAAATCGCCTATGGCCGCGCGCTGCGGGGCAGCCTTGGCCACAGCGCCCCCGAAACGGTGGCCGCGTGGAAGCGCGCCCGACGATTCGCGGCCGACATCAATGATCCGGTCGAACTGGCGCCGGTCCATTCGGGCCTGTTCAATGCCTGCCTGACCCACGGCGAGATCGCACCGATGTGGGAGTTGACCGAGGCCATCATGGCCGTCGCCAGGCAGCGATCGGAATCGCCGGTGGCCGCAGTGGTCGCATACTGGACAACCGGGGTGACCTGCTGGTTCGGCGGCGATTACCTGAACGCGCGACTGCATCTCGAGCGTGCGCTTGCGATCTATGAGGCTGAGCCTGATCCGGCGACCTTCAAGGCGTCGGCGCTGGACCTGCCTTTCGTCATCATGCGGTTTCTTGCGCTGGTGCTCTGGCCGCTCGGCAGCATTGATCGATCGCGCCGGCTCGCCGCCGAAGCGGTGCGCGCCACCGGAGATAAGCCGGCGCTCTCTCAGGCCAATGCGCTCGTTCACAAGGCGGTCTTCGACGGACTATGCGGGGGCATGCTGCAGGAGACGGAGACTATTCTGGCTCTCGGCCTCGCGCGCGAGCATACGATGCCGTTGTATGTAGCCGCCGGCAGCTACCTGAACGGCCTGGCCAAGTGGCGCGCCGGCGACCGGATGGATGGGCTTGCGGAAATGCAGCGGGGCTGGACATTGCTTCACGAGAACGACTGCTACCTCTGCGAACCATTTTGGGGGATGCAGGTTGCCGCGGCGAATGCGGAGGCCGGGCAACCTGAGGCTGGCTTGGAAATCTTGCGGGAATTGATCTCCTCGACAGAACAATCCGGCCAGCATTGGCTTGATGCCGAACTCCATCGCAGCCAGGGTGAGCTGTTGTTGCGCCTTGGCCCGCCGCACGTTTCCATGGCCGAAGACACGTTCCGCACGGCCCTGGAAATTGCCCGAACCCAACAAACGAAGACTTTCGAACTGCGCAGTGCAATTGGACTTGCGCACCTCTACCGTGCAAATGGGCGAGCCGAGGCAATACCTGAGCTGCTCGCACCAGTTCTTGCTGATTTCGACATGGCGCAAGATCTCTCCGAAATAGGGGAAGCGAAAACCTTGCTAAAGCAGGGGCAGTCCATGCCTGTCGAGCCAGTGCGTAGGATGGGTTGAGCCAACGGGTCGCGCGAACGCGCGCCCGATGACAGGCTCCGCGATACCCATCGCTGTTACGGGCGGCGATTGATGGGTATCGCTTCCGCCTTCGCTCGTTGAGCTACGGCGGACAAGGCGCTCCACCTATCCTAAGGGTCGCAGGTCATTCCGTTTAGCGGAAAACGTCAGCGCCTTGCCGCTGTGGATGCCATACGGCATGATCGCGGGCAGAGCAAAATTCATAGCCGCAGGCAATGCGGCAGCCGACAAGGGAGGCCTTCCATGAAGAGAGCAATCACAGGTATGTTCGCCGCCGCGCTGGCGATGTCGGCGACTGCGGCGCTGGCGCAGAGCAAGCCGCCGCTCAAGCTCGGCGGCATTCTCGACATGTCCGGGCTTTACGCAGATATCACCGGGCCGGGCTCGGAGACCGCCGCGAAGATGGCGGTGGAGGATTTTGGCGGCGAGGTGCTGGGACGCAAGGTCGAGATCCTCGCGGCGGACCATCTCAACAAGGCCGACCTCGCGGCCAGCATTGCGCGTGACATGCTCGACAACCAGGGCGTCGAGATGATCTACGACGTGGCGGCTTCCGCCACCGCGCTTGCCGCCGGCGAGCTCGCCAAGGCACGCAACAAGATCATCATGTATAGCGGCCCGGCCTCGATCCGGCTGAGCAACGAGGCCTGCGGTCCCTACACCGTGCATTATTCCTACGACACGTTTGGGCAGGCGAACTCCACCGGGCTCGCCACCGTCAAGTCCGGCTTCGACACCTGGTTCTTCCTCACCGCCGATTATGCGTTCGGCCAGGACCTGGAAAAGGACACAACAAATGTGGTGGTGAAGGCCGGCGGCAAGGTGCTGGGCGGCGTCAAGCATCCGCTCAACACGTCGGACTTCTCCTCGTTCCTGCTGCAGGCGCAGAGTTCGAAGGCCAAGGTCGTCGGTCTCGCGAATGCCGGCGGCGATACCATCAACGCGATCAAGCAGGCGGCGGAATTCGGGCTGACCAAGAGCGGCGGCCAAAAACTCTCCCCGCTACTTGCCTTCGTGACCGACATCGACAGCGTCGGCCTGGAGACGGCGCAGGGCCTGCTGCTGGCGGAGGCCTTCTACTGGGATCTAAATGACGATACCCGCGCGTTCTCAAAACGCTTCCAGGAGCGCGTCAAGCGGCCGCCGACCGCGGCGCAGGCCAGCGTCTACTCTTCCGTCAGCCATTACCTGAAGGCCGTGAAGGCCGCGAACACCACAGATGCGGCCGCGGTGATGAAGGTCATGAAGGAGACGCCGGTCAACGACATGTTCGCCAAGAACGGCAAAATCCGCGAGGATGGCCGGATGGTGCACGACATGTATCTGTTCGAGGTGAAGAAGCCCTCGGAATCGAAGGCGCGCTGGGATTATTACAAGCTCCTCGCGACGATCCCCGGCAGCGAGGCGTTCCAGCCGCTGGAAGCGTCGCGCTGTCCGCTGGTGAAGAAATAAGACGCATCCTCGTAGGGTGGGCAAAGCGCAGCGTGCCCACCATGCCAGCGGCAAAAGTTGGTGGGCACGGCGCAAGCGCGCCTTTACCCACCCTACGACACCACCCATCGTCATTGCGAGCGAAGCGAAGCAATCCATAGGCGGCAAAGAAAGTGTGGATTGCTTCGCTGCGCTCGCAATGACAGCGTGAGATCCAATTCATCTCAACCAACAACAACGAAGGCACGACACATGAGCGCAAACGAAATGGTCCTCCAGAAGCTGGATTCCGGCTTGCTCACCATCACCATGAATCGCCCCGACCGGCGCAACGCGCTCAATCCGGACATGACGCGCGGGCTGGTGGAGGCGGCGCGCCGCGCTGCGGAGGATCACGAGGTGCGTGCGGTGCTGATCAAGGGCGCCGGCGGCACGTTCTGCGTCGGCGGCGACGTGAAATCGATGGCGGAGGGCAGGGCGCCGCTCGGCTTCGAGGCCAAGATGGCCAATCTGCGCCGCGGCATGGAAGTGTCGCGCATCCTGCACCAGATGCCCAAGCCCGTGGTGGCGCAACTCGATGGCGCCGCCGCCGGCGCAGGCCTCTCGATCGCGCTGTCCTGCGACCTTCGTATCGCCAGCGCCTCCTGCAAGATCACGACCGCCTTCGCCAAGGTTGGCCTGTCGGGCGATTACGGCGGCACCTATTTCCTCACCCAGATGCTCGGCAGCGCCAAGGCACGCGAGCTCTATCTGACCTCGCCGGTGCTGAGCGCGACGGAGGCCTACAATCTCGGAATGGTGACAAAAGTGGTGCCGGACGCCGACATCGAAGCCGAGGCGCAAGATCTCGCGATGTCGCTGGCGCAGGGGCCATCGGTAACGCTGGGCTACATCAAGCGCAACATCAACAACGCCGAGACGATGTCGCTGGAAGCCTGCTTCGACGCCGAAGCGATCCACCATTCGCGTTCGGGCGATACCGCCGATCACAAGGAAGCGGCAAAGGCGTTCGTCGAGAAGCGCAAGCCCGCGTTTCAGGGGCAGTGAGATGGCTGAGTATCTCAGGCTACGGCAGATCTGCCTGGTGGCGCCGCATCTGGAGCCCGTGATCTCAAATATTTCCGAAATCATGGGCCTCAAGGAGTGCTACCGCGACGGCAACGTCGCCAAATACGGGCTGGAGAACGCGCTGCTGCCGGTGGACACGATCCTGCTGGAAGTGGTGGCGCCGACCCAGCCGGGCACGGCGGCAGGACGCTTCCTCGACAAGACCGGCGGCCGCGGCGGCTACATGGCGATCTTCTGCTGCGACGATCCCGACGCGCGCGGCAAGCATGCCAACGGGATGGGTGTGCGGACCGCCAACGTGATCACGCACGCGCCATACCGTGGCGTGCAACTGCACCCGCGCGATTGCCGCGCCGCGTTCATCGAGTTCAATCACACCACGGGCAGCGACGATGTGCTGGGGCCCTATCCGCCGGCGGGGCCGGACTGGCAGAAGGCGATCCGGAAAGATGTGACGCTGGCGTTGACGGAAGTCGAGATGCAGAGCCCGGATCCGCAGGGGCTGGCGGAGCATTGGGGGAAGATTTTGGGTGTCGCCGTGAGCAAGGGCGCGGGCGGCGAGCCGGAACTGAAATTGCCCAACGCCGGCTTTCGTTTCGTCAAGGGCGCGAGCGATCTGATGAGCGGGTTGACGTTCAGGGTTGCTGACGTCGCGAAAGTGCGCGATGCAGCCAAGGCGAAGGGCTGCAAGGTGTCGGGTGATACGTTCGATCTTTGCGGGGTGACGTTCAAGCTGGTGGCGTGAGGCCGTAGGGTGGGCAAAGCGAAGCGTGCCCACCATGCATCTCAGCCTGCGAACGAGATGGTGGGCACGCTGCGCTTTGCCCACCCTACGAAGTAACGTTCGGCGCAGTCTTACCGTCCCTTGAAATTCGCCACGCGGCGTTCAGCTGTGGCCTTGACGCCTTCCTTGAAGTCTTCCGTCTTGCGCAGCCGCGACTGTTCAGCGAGTTCGTGGTTGGTGGCGGCGAGCACGCGGTCGGCGAGGCCGGCGCGCATGGTGGCGCGGGTGGAGAGCAGGCCGAGCGGCGAGCATTCGGCGATCTCGTTGGCGAGCTTCATCGCTTCAGCCCGCACCTGGTCCTGCGGCACGCAGACATTGGCGAGGCCCATGCGGGTGGCTTCCTCGCCGGTGACGCGGCGGCTGGTGTAGAAGATCAGTTCCGCATTGTTCTTGCCGACCAGTTCGGGGAGCGTCGTGGTCAGGCCGAAGCCGGGATGAAAACCGAGCTTGGTGAAATTGGCGGAGAAGCGCGCCTCCGGGCAGGTGACACGGAAATCCGCCGATACCGCAAGCCCGAGGCCGCCGCCGATGGCGGCGCCGTGCACCGCGGCGACGACCGGCTTCTTGGCGCGGAAGATGCGCACGGCGTGCAGATAAAGGCTGTTGATCGAGCCCAGGCTGTCGGCGGGATCGCCCTTGGCCTCGGCCTCCTCCTGCGCCTGCCGCGTCGGATCGCTGAAATTGGCGCCGGCGCAGAACGCCTTGCCTTGTGCGGCGAGAACCGAGGCGCGGATTTCGATGTCCTTGTCGAACTCCTCCAGCGCGTCCGCGATCTGGTTGATCAGCGAGATGTCGAAGAAGTTCAGCGGCGGCCGCCGGATTTCGATCAGGCCGACATGGCCGTGCTTCTCGACGCCGATATCCGTGTATTTGGTCATTGGGGTTCCTCTTTGAATTAGCGAAGACCAGGCCCGCGCGCCTAGCGCAGACCAAGCCCGCGGGCGATGATGCCGCGCAGCACTTCGGTGGTGCCGCCTTGGATCGTCAGCTTGGGCGCGGTCTTGATCGCGAAGTCGAGCTGCTTTTCCAGCGTCTCGCGGTTGGTGGCGGTTTCCTCGACAAAGGCGGCGAGCTCGCGGACGCGCTGCGGCAGTTGCTGCTCCCACACCGTGCCGATGTCCTTGACGATGGAAGCTTCCACCACCGGCTCCTTGCCGGCCTGCAGCATGCCGGCCACCGAAACCGACATGCGCCGCATGGTGTGCACCTGCGCCACCAGGCGGCCGATGCCTTCGGCGCTGCGGGTATCCGGGTTCTTGCCGACGGCGCGGACCAGTTCGGTCAGCACGTAATAAGTTTCGAGAAAACGTTCCGGGCCCGACCGTTCATAGGCCAGCTCCGAAGTTGCCTGCTTCCAGGCGCCGTCGATTTCGCCGAGCACGTGATCCTCGGGAATGAAATGGTCGGTGAACACAACCTCGTTGAATTCATACTGGCCGGTGATCTGGCCGATCGGATTCACCTGGATGCCCGGCTGCTTCATCTTGACCAGAAACTGCGTCAGGCCGTGACGGCGGTTCTCTTTGGTGGGCGGTGACGTCCGGAAGATCGCGATCATGTAGTCGGCGATATGGGCCGAGGAGGTCCAGATCTTGGTGCCGTTGATCAGATAGCCACCGTCGGTCTTGGTGGCGCGGGTTTTCGCCGCGAACAGATCGGAGCCGGAATTCGGCTCGCTCATGCCGATTGCAAAGCAGATCTCGCCGCGGCAGATGCGCGGCAGGATGTCCATCTTGATATTCTCGGGCGCGTATTTCAGCAGCACCGGGCCGCTCTGCCGGTCGGCGACGAAGAAGCGCCGCGTCGGCGCGTTCGCGACGCGCATTTCCTCGGTCACGACATAGCGTTCGAGGAACGAGCGCTCGTGGCCGCCATATTTCTTCGGCCACGTCATGCCGAGCCAGCCGCGCGCGCCGACCTTTCGGGAAAATTCCGGCACGTCGGTGTCCTCGCGGTTCGGCTGGTGCGGATCGAAGGTGCCGGCGGCGATTTCCTCCGCGAGGAAGGCGCGGACTTCCTTGCGCAACTGCTCGCATTCGCTCGGCAGGCGGATCGGATCGAAACGGAGGGCTGCGGTCATTTAATGTCTCGACTTCTGTGCAGGCAGATCGGTGTTGATGTCAGCGCGAGGCCACCAGCGGCCACAATTCATCGGCGCCACGGTTGGCTACCAGCTTGCCGAGCTCGACCGCCCAGTAGCTCTCGGAGCCGAAATCGTCGCGCCACGCCAGCGCGCGCAGCGAATAGCGGTGCAGGATGTGCTCGATGGTGAAGCCGATCGCGCCATGCACCTGATGGGCAATGGCGCCGCCCTTCTCCGCCGCCTCCGCGCAGCGGATTTTTGCCGCCACCGCTTCGAGAAACACTTCGTCGTTGAAGGTGGTCGCGTTGGCAATGGCGTCGGCGGCCGAAGTCGCCGCTGCCAGTGCCGCCGCCGACTCGCCGGCGAGCCGCGCCAGATTGTGCTGCACCGCCTGGAATTTCGAAATCTTCTTCTCGAAGGCGACGCGCTCGTTGGAATAGCGCACGGAAATTTCCAGCATCGATTCCAGCGCGCCTGCGATCTGCAGACTGCGCGCGACGCCGCCCATCAGCATCAGCCGGGTCTGGTCGAATCCTTGCGGCGCGGGCTTGGTCGTGACCGGCTGCACCTTGTCCAGCGTCACGGTGTCCGAATTGTCGCCGCCGAGATTGAGCCCGGTCTCGATCCGGCATTTGGCGGCATCGACCAGCGCGATGGAGAAGCTGCCCTTCGCGTCACTTGCGAGCACCGCGAAGTGCTTTGCAGCTTTCGCAAACGGCACGCCGCGGGCACGGCCTGAGAGGCTGCCGTCGGCATTGACGGTAATCCGGTCCTTCGGGCTCGCGGGCACCACCGTCATTTCGCCGTCGGGCGAAGCGATCCTGGCCTGCGCCAGCAGCCAGCCTGCCAGCATGGTCTCTGCCAACGGCACCGCGACGGCAAAGCGGCCAGCCGCGCTCAACACGCTGAAACCTTCGGCGAGAGAGGCGCCGGAGCCGCCGCAATCTTCGCCCACCCAGGACAGCGGCAGGCCGGCCTCGGTCAGCGCCTGCCAGAGCGGCGCTTTCCACGCGCCTTTATCATCGCGATTGATGGTTTGGGCGTCGGCGAGGTCGGCGAAGATTTTCTCCGCGGTCTCGGCAACGATGTTCTCACTCTCCGCCACAGCGTTCCCCGATTTGAAATTGGCATGCCAATCCCAACGGTTATGCCGGGCTCGGCTGCGGTCTTTTCTTGCGCTTTATGATGGGCAAAAGCCATAGCCGTGACAAGCGCTGTCCGCAGGGCGGCATGAGGCGTTGGCATGAAGGCCATCAGGCAATGAATAAATTCCGCGCAACGGATTTCGCGGATTTGCACGCCATTCATCGCGGGATATGGTAGCCGTGAAGCCTGTCCACGGGCGGTTCGAAACCCAGCCAAAAGCAACAAGAGGAAATGCGGATGTCGAAGGATGGTTTGTGCGCGATAGTCACCGGTTCTGCCTCGGGCCTCGGGGCCGCCACCGCCGCCATTCTGGCAAAGGGCGGCGCGCGCATCGTCGTCAACTATTCCAACAGCAAGGCGGAAGCTGAAGCGACCGCCGATCTCTGCCGCAGCGCCGGCGCAGAAGTCGTGGTCGTGCAGGGCGACGTATCGCGCGATGACGATTGCAAGAAGATCGCCGCCGCCGCGGCGGCATGGGGCCGCCTCGATGTGCTGGTCAACAATGCCGGCACCACCAAGCATGTGCCGCATCACGATCTTGACGGGCTAACGGCTGAGGATTTTCAGCGCATCTACGCCGTCAACACGATTGGCCCGTTCCAGATGATCCGCGCCGCGCGCGCGCAACTCGAGGCCGGCGCGAAAGCCTCCGGCCTGCCGTCGGCCGTGGTCAACGTGTCGTCGGTCGCCGGCATTTCCGGCGGCGGCTCCTCGGTCGCCTATGCCGCGAGCAAGGGCGCGCTCAACACCATGACGCAATCGCTGGCGCGCGCGCTGGCGCCATTGATCCGCGTCAACACGGTGTGCCCCGGCTATATCGATACGCCCTGGTTCACCAAGGGCCGTGGCGAGGCCGGCGCCAAGGCCGTGCGCGACGCCGTGGTGGCGAAGGTGCCGCTGAAGGTCGCCTCGACGGCCGACGATATCGCGCAACTGGTGTGCTTCCTCGCCTCGCCGGCGTCGAGCAACATGACCGGCGAGTTCGTGCGAATGGATGCGGGCATGCATCTGGTGTTGTGATTGCCACAGAATCGTAGCCCGGATGGAGCCACCGGGTCGCGCGAATGCGCGCCCGATGACAGGCTCCGCGCAATCCGGGGGCCATTGTCGCCGTTGTTCCCGGATTTCGCTTCGCTCCATCCGGGCTACATTCTACGGTCTGACCGTCATTGCGGGATCGTAGGGTGGGCAAAGCGAAGCGTGCCCACCATTGTCAGTCCGGGAGAGAATGGTGGGCACGGCGCAAAGCGCGCCTTTGCCCACCCTACGAGTTCTCACCTGTTGCCTGGATCCGATATCATGCGGCGGGCCACCAGCCGGTTCCAGATGAACAGCACTATGAGCGCGCCGATGGTGGCGGTGATGAAGCCGGCGCCCTGTTCGGGGCCGTAATAGCCCATCGCCTGGCCAATGAACGTCGCGAGAAACGCGCCGGCGATGCCGAGCACCGTGGTCAGGATGAACCCGCTTGGATTATTCGGGCCCGGTGAAAGCAGGCGCGCGATGATCCCTGCGACAAAGCCGACGACGATAACCCAGATAATCCCGCTCATGGCTGTCCCCTTCCAATGCATCGATGGTGAAGCGGCGCGGCGATGGCCGCCGCGCTGGATTCTTGTTTGACGCGCTTCTTCACGCGAACCGCTATGGTGCGCTTCAAATCCAGCGCGACATTTCGTTCTCGTCCGGCAGCCGTCCGTCCGGCGTCAGTTTGTTGACGACATCGGGCAAGTACTGGCTGAGACCTTGCAGCAAGTCGTCACGCGAGAGTCCGCTCTGGGCGGAAAGCGCCTCGATCTGATCGGCGCCGAGCGCGCTGCCGAGGTCGCCGGGCGAGACCTGCTTGTTGGGGCCGTTGCTGACCCACGAGTCGGCCTGATCGCCCAACCCCTGTTGCTGGAATTGCTTAAGGAGGTCGCCGAGGCCGCCGCTCAGGATGGTACCGGCCGCGCCGCCCGCGAGCAGACCGCCCAATCCGCCCTTGAGCATGTCGCTCATACCGCCCGCGCCGCCGCCGGGCATGCCGGCAGTCACATTGCCGGGTGCAGGAGCGGGCGCGGGTCGCGGTGCGGAGCCGGCCTGATTGCCGGTGAAATGCTTGATGCCTTTCCAGGCCAATAGCGCCAGGATCGCCATCGTCATCGGCGACATGCCGCCGCCGCTGTCGGATTGTTCGCTGGGGCGGCTCGGGCCGCGCGGGCCATTCTGCATGCCGTTGAGTACGTCGAGTAAACCCATGGTCGTCTCCTCCGTAGCCCCGCGTGAAACATAACGGTGGCGTATGACGGTTACAAGGAGTGGGCGGCCAGCGCCTGCGATAGGCACGGTCCGCGCGCTCTGCTATTTTGAAGCCCGGTGCAACGTGTTGGTGGCGAAATGGTTTCGGGCCAAACGATCGGTATTGCAGGGGCGGGCAGCATCGGCTGCTTCGTCGGTAGCATGCTGGCGGCCGGCGGCCGCCGCGTCGCGCTGCTGGCGCGTCCGCGCGTGATCGCTGAAATCGAAGCAGTCGGCCTGCGGCCGACGAGCTTTGAAGGTTTTGACCAAACCATCACGCGCGATCGGTTCGCATTGTCGGAAAATCCTTCCGTTTTTGAGAACGCCGGCATCGTGCTCGTCACGGTCAAGAGCGCCGATACCGCTGCTATGGCCGACATCATTGCCAAGCATGCACCATCAGATGCCGTCATCGTCAGCCTGCAAAACGGCGTCGGCAATGCCGCCGTCCTCCGTCATCGCCTGCCGGGGCGGCGCGTGCTCGGCGGCATGGTGGCGTTCAACGTGATGGCGCTCGGCAACGGGCGGTTTCATCGCGCCACTTCCGGCGACATCGTGATCGAGCAGGACGAGGCGCGCACGGCCGAAAAATTGTCGGTGCCGGGCCTGAAGATGCTGCCGACCGACAACATTGAGGGTGTGCAATGGGGCAAACTCCTGCTCAATCTCAACAACGCGCTCAATGCGCTGGCGGATCTGCCGCTGCGTCGGCAGCTTGCGCAACGACCATGGCGGCGATTATTCGCCGACCAGGTCGCCGAGGGGCTGGCGGCGATCCGGGCCGAGGGCATCAAGCCGGTCTCGCCGACACCGATCCCGTTCAGCTGGTTGCCGCCCCTGTTGCGCCTGCCGGATCCGATTTTCGAGATGCTGCTGGGGCGGACGATGAAGATCGATCCCGAGGCGCGCTCGTCGATGTGGGAAGATTTGAAACACGGCCGGCGCACCGAGATCGATTATCTGCAGGGCGTCATCACCGGGATCGCCGAGCGGCGGCATCTGGAGGTGCCGCTGTCGCGCCGGATCGTGGAACTGATCCGGCAAGCCGAGCGTGACGCCAAGGGCTCGCCCGGCCTGACGCCGGAGCAGGTTCGCATGGGATGAGCGAATGCGACTGCCTTGAATTGCCGCCGGTCCGGCGGGATCCTGGAATGGGCGCGACGGAGGAGCGAATGAAACGGACAGGTCTGGCGCTGATCGCGATTGCCCTTGCCGGTTGGGCATCACTGGTTCCTGCCCACGCCGTGCCGCCGACGGCGACGCCGTCGCCGGGCTATGAGGCGAGATTGCAGGAGCAGCGGGCGGCGTCACGGGCGGTCGTAGCGCCGGTCGTCAAGCCGCGTCGCGCCAAGAAGCCGCGCGCGCATTGAGGCGGATGTCGCCACGTGAACACGCCTACGCTGTCGTCCCTGCGAACGCAGGGACCCATACCGCGTGATCTATCGATGAAGCGTGGTGACCGACGCTCTCCGTTAGTCAACCAGGGCTGTGGGCTACTGAAGCGACGGCGTCGTGCCGCGTGCCCTCCATAACGGCCGCGGTGTATGGGTCCCTGCGTTCGCAGGGACGACAGAAGCGTCAGCTCTTCTTCTGCTTGGCCTGCTGTTGTTGCTGCTGCTGCTGTGGGTTGAACAGCTTTTTCAGTTCGTTGACTTTC
The DNA here is from genome assembly GCF_018596315.1 of Bradyrhizobium sp. SRL28. Lineage (GTDB taxonomy): Bacteria > Pseudomonadota > Alphaproteobacteria > Rhizobiales > Xanthobacteraceae > Bradyrhizobium. The sequence continues at coordinate 138,223 of NZ_JAHEAG010000006.1, forward strand.
TCTGAAAGCCGCGGCCATTCACACGAGAACTGGTTCTTGGCGCATTGGGCAGCCCTGATGCGTGCTGCCTGCTTGACCGGACTTGCCACCGGCACTGGCACCTTTTCGGTTTCAGCCACCACAGGAGGGGTCGGTTCGGTGCGCAGCGAGACCTGCTGCCACTCCTGCGCCGGCGGCGGCTCTGGCTGTTGCTGCTTGGCCGCCATCGCTGCGGCGATGTGGTTGCGCCGCTCGCGCTCGAGGTAGGCGGTATATTGCTCGTCGATTCTCTTCTGCTCTTCCGGCGTCGGGTTGGGCCCTGCGATGTCGAAGGTCCGGTCCTGCATGAAATCGTAATAGGTGTAGCCGCCGCCGGGCTTGCGGCGGCCGGCGTACTTCGCGTTGCATTCGGCGAGCTTCGCCGTCTTTTCTTCCTTGGTCTTCGCCTTCTCGGCCACATCGGCGCAGGATTCGAAATCGACAGGTGCGCTGCGCCACCACTGCGCGTCGCAGCGCACCGGGGCCAGCACGACGAGGCTCCCGATGGTGGCAACAACAAACGAAGATGCACGTGAGGCGATCACGGACGGTAGGCTCCAGTCGAATTCTCTAGGGAACTTTGATTGAGTCGATTGTCATCATTTTGGCAGCGCTGTCACCCCGAAACTGCACGATTTTCCCGCTGTCGTTGTGACCTTATCCCTTGGATGTGACCGATGGAACACAGCGCTATGTCGTTGAAAGTAATTGAGGAAATTCAACGGCAAACTACGCTGCGTACACCGTGCTGCAGCGATTCTAAGCGCACCATCTGAAGGCGAGCGAATAAGCGCGCCACATTGTGGCAAGAATCAGTCCGTTCCGCGCGCGCGGGCCAATGTTCGCGATGCCGTTTCATGGAACGTTGCGCGATAGAGTCTTGCAAACTCGCCCATGTGATGGAACCCGTTGGCGCGGGCGCACGACGTCACGGTGATGGCGTCGGAGCCTTTCCCGAGTTGTGTGCGGGCAGACCAAAGCTGCTTGAGGCGCAAATAGCGATGCAGGCTCATGCCGCGAACGCTCGCCACCGCCGTGCCCAGCGTTCTGACCGACACGCCGCATTGCTCGGCGAGGTCGGCGCTGTAGATCGCAGAGGCGGCGTGAAAGGCGACATACTCGTCGATCGTGCGAACGAGGCGGCAATAGCTCCTGCTGGCAAGCCGGCCAGCCAACTCCGGCGTTCGGCCGCTGTGGAACATCTCGTCGATGGCGAGCAGCAGGCTTTCCTGGAGGGCAAGCGCCGAGCGCGGCTCCTGCAACAGATCGGGTCTGGCGGAAGCCGTCTGCAAAATGCCTGTCGTGACGGATCTGACCGTCGCCAGCGCGTCGGCGTCCGGTGTGAACAGGCAAAGCTCGTCCGGCGTATCGAACCATTCCCGATCCTGCAGGCCGGCGCCGAGGGTGATGATCGCGTGCAGCGATCCGCGGGGCTCAACGAATTGCAAATCCAGATTGCCGCGCATGCCGATGAAGGCCGGACGGTTCACGGACATGCCGTTCACGGATACGTCGTAGTCGTCCTCCATCTGGAAGATGACGACGCCATGCGCCGCGCGGTAGCTGACATCGACGATGCGGGGAAACGAGGTGAGCACGGCGATCTGGCAGAACGGCAACTGCACCGCCGCGCGCGCGGTATGGAAATTGGCGAGATTCAGCGGGACGCTGCGTGCGTCCGCGACGAACTCGACCGGCCGGAAGGCGTCGATGTCGGAAAACTGAACTATCGAAAGCGCCGGTGAAGGCGAAAGCTTCTGAAACAGCATCTGGGGCAACTGCCGTGCGAATCTTCGAATTCGGATATTAACGTCGAATGGGTCTGGTTAAACCCGTGTTAACACGTGTGGCCGAGCAAGTGCGGTTTCACGCCGCGGGTCAACGACGGGCGCCCATTCGGTGCCGGGCGCGGTCGGAAAACTGCCGAGTTCGAAGGGCTTAGCCGGGTAGGACCTGCTGATTGAGCACCGTAGAGGTGCTGCTTGTGTTGCAAATCCATTATAGCTGCTCCTGCGGAATGCTATTTGTTTTGCGGCAAGGGAGGACTTCATGGTGTTGCGCCATGCAGGTGACCTCACTCACCGCGGCGTCGGCTGTCGATGTTGCGTCGGCGGGCGAAATGACAGAAAAATCCAGCACAATCACCATGGGGAAACAGTCTGCATGAGCATCACCACGGCCATGACGAGCGTGCCGAAGCCCGCACCTGACCTGATCGAGGCGTTCAGGGGCGCGCCGACCTCCGTGATCAGCGACAACCTTGCCCGGCTGCCGGGCGCCGTAGGCCTGCGGCCGTTCCATCGCGGCAGCAAGCTGGTGGGCGTCGCGTTCACTGTGCGCACGCGGCCCGGCGACAATCTTGCAATCCACCGGGCGCTGGAACTGGTTGGACCGGGCGACGTCATCGTGGTCGATGGCGGTGGCGACGAGACGCGGGCGCTGGTCGGCGAGATCATGAAGAACATCGCCGAGTACAGGGGTGCCGCGGGCTATGTCATCGACGGCGCCATCCGCGACGTCGCTTCATTCGCCGCATCCGACTTTCCCTGCTTTGCCCGTGCGGCGATCCACCGCGGGCCCTACAAGAGCGGCCCCGGCGAGATCAACGTGCCGGTTTCGATCGGCGGCTCGGTGATCTCCCCCGGCGACATCGTGGTCGGCGACGAGGATGGCGTGGTGTCATTTCCCGCCGCGATCGCAGCCACGGTGCTGGAGGCGGTCCGCGCCCAGATCGCGCGCGAGGAGGATACGCTTCTCGCGATCCGCGAAGGCCGCTACCAGGGCAGCTACGGCAAATCTTGAGGGATAAGTCTTGATCGATGCGCCACGGGCGCTTGAGGAGGAACGATGAGTCAGAAGGACGAATTTCACAATCTGGATAATCCAGCCGACGGCCTGTTTCGCGAACTCGCGTCCGGGGTCACGACGCGAATCTTCTCCGGCGAGCACGCGATGCTGTCGGTGGTGATGCTGGCGCCGCACGCGCAAGGCACCCTGCATCATCACCCCGAGGAACAATGGGGCGTGCTGCTCGACGGCTCGGCCATCCGGGTTCAGGGCGGTGAGGAAATTCCGGTGAAGAAGGGCGATTTCTGGCGCACGCCGGGGAACGTGCCGCACACCATGCGGGCTGGACCGGAAGGTGCCCGTGTGCTTGACATCTTCAGCCCGCCGCGGCCCGAGTACAAAAAGGCCGGGTCCGGCTTCGGCTAGCTAAAGTCTGCGAACAAAAAAACAAAAGATCGCAGCGACAATGGGAGGAGAGTTCAGGTGAAGATTACCAGACGCAATTTGCTTGCGGCGTCGGCCGCGTTCGCTGTCACGCCGGCGCTGGCGCAGCCGGCAAAGAACATGACGCTGGTGGTGCCGTTCCCGCCGGGCGGCTCCACCGACGCGCTGGCGCGGCTGCTGCAGTCCCATCTGCAGACGAAGCTCGGCCGCACCGTGCTGGTGGAGAACAAATCCGGCGCGGCCGGCTCGCTCGGCGCCATACAGGTCGCGAAAAGCGCGCCTGACGGCGCGACGTTCCTGGTGACCTTCGACTCGCACGCGGTCATCCCCTCGATCCTCGAAAAGCCAGGTGTCGACGTCGAGAAGGATCTGGTGCCGGTGTTCCTGGTCGGCACCGCGCCTTACGTCGTCGCCGCGAATGCCGAGCGGCCGTACAAGACCTTTGCCGACGTCGTCGCGGCGTGCAAGGCAAACCCCGGCGCGGTGAAATACGCCTCCGTCGGCATCGGCACGCTCGGTCATCTGGCGATGACGGTGCTCGGCAAGAAGGCGGGCGTCGAGATCACGCATGTGCCCTACCGTGGCGGCGGCCCGGCGATGAACGACGTGCTCGGCGGCCATGTCGATATGATCGTGGGATCGGCCGCGCTGATCACGGCGCAGCTGGGCACCAACATGCTGCGTCCCATCCTGCAGATGGGACGCGAGCGGATGCCCGTACTCAAGGACACGCAGACCGCGATCGAGGCAGGCTTCCCCGATTTCGAGACGCTGGCATGGTGGGGCGTTTTCGCGCCCAAGGACACGCCGCCCGACATCATCGCCAGCATGGCCAAATCAGTGAAGGAGATTCTGAGCGAGCCGGCCGTGGCGTCGCAACTGCGCGAGACGCAGCAGATGACGCTGCTGCTCGCCGACGGCAAGGAGTTCTCGACCTTCTTCGCCAAGCAGGTCAGCATCTGGGGCCAGGTCGTTCGCGAGAACAACATCAAGGCGTAGCGGCGGAAATCCTGACGCTCCCCGGCTGTGTTGCCGCGGCAACATGGCGCGGGCCGGATCAGCACTATGCTGAACCGGCATGGCCGCAAACAACTAGCGGCGGTACACAGGGCTGAACAAGCTGCAACTGGAGCCGTCGATGGACGGCTCCTTTTTGGCTTTTGTGATCCTGTCTTCACAATCTTTCGACCCGGAACCGGGCTTCCGTGCGACCGAAGAGGCGGGTCACGGAGGGCTGGCGATGACACGCGCCCTTTGATATGAAGTTTCCAAGTACCTGCCACGCAAGCGGGTTCGCGGTCCCGTAGCTCAGCCGGATAGAGCGACGGTTTCCTAAACCGTAGGTCGCATGTTCGAGTCATGCCGGGATCGCCAGTTTCAGAATCCAACAACCCAAATAAAGATGGGCATTTCCCGGGAAGATTAACTTTTTCTTTTCGTCTCTAGCGGAGAGATGAGTGCCTAGAAAGCACAACCATAGAAGGCGCAAATGATCGGCGCACTCTCGTCAGGATTGATATCGTCTCGGCAGACTGGAATGTCGGCGCCTCTAATGGAGATGCCGGATTTTAAGCCTCGCATGATCGCGACAATCGAGCCGCAAAAGACGTCGCCGGAGGACATGAAAGCCGCATGGCTGGCGGCGCACCCTGTGATTAGTCCGGCTCAGGCGTTTGCGTCGAGCGCAGAACTCGGTCCGCCGGGCGGCTCCGGCCGCGCCGACAATCAGACCAAGAACATCCACACTGAAATCAAGGTCAACGGCAAGGTCATCGCGCGGACCTATAATACCGGTGCGGTTGAGATCGCCGACGAGTATTTTGCCGGCGATAAAAGGGTTGGCCCCGATCTCGCCGAGGACCGTGCCAACCGGATCAAGGCTGTGTTGCAAGGTTATGGTGCCGTGATGAAGGATGAGCAGGATCCGGTCGGCGGCATGCTGACCGCTGCATTCACGAAGGCGCCGATACTTGAACTTCTGAAAGCGGACACCGCCCTTTCTCAAGACGCGTGGCTTGAGGAACGGGCCAAAAAGGGTCCGCTCGATCCAGGTTCCTTCTTTTCGCGAACCGCCTGATCATTCACCGTATCTTTCCGATTGGTCGATCGCGACTTGCCCTGTACGTGGATTTGCCCGGCACGCCGATCGTCATCGCGTCGCGCGAGAAGGCCATTCCGTTCGCGAACGTTAGCGTCAATCGCACATACTAAATCATTCATGCGTCACGCCTTCGCGACGCGCGCATGTCAGCGGTCGGCGGGACCCGCTCGAACAGGTGCTCGTAATGCAGCACCAGTCCGGTATCGTCGACCACCAGATCCGCTTCAAAGCCGAACGATAGCCCAAGATCGACGTAGCGTACTCGTCCGGGGCCTTGCCGGTCGTAGCGCTGGCGCGACCGCGCCACCGTCAGCGCCGGCCCATCGATGTAGGCGGTATCAAGCGGCAGGCTTGCTCCTGCGCCAAGGGGCGTCCTGCGGATCGGGAAGGTGTTGCAGAATGGCGTGATCGACAAGTCCGGCTCTTCGGCGCCTTCGAGGTCCGGCCGCAGCACGCCGTCGACCCGCCAGCCGGTTCCGGCGCGTTCCAGATGCAGGAGACCATGGCCGTGCGCGTTCCAGCGCTCCACGGTGACGGTCAGCGCGCGCCATTCGGAATCGAGCTGCCAGCGATGGTCGATGCGATAGCCTCCGGCTTCGACGCAGATCGTGGTGGCGGTGGCCGTGACCTGGTCAGGCTCGATTGCCAGTTCCAGGCGTTCGAGGCCCTCGATATCGGTCCGGCGCCAAAACAGGACGGATGTGCTCATGGCAAGTCTCCTTCTTTTCCCCCAACCTTTGTTCTACGGAGGCAAGGATCATGCGTTACGCCGCCCGCGGATCGAACACGCGCACGTGTTCGAAGGGTTGCGCAGATCCTCCGACCCGTTCCCCGAATCCGGAGTCGCGCTCCAGGGATCGGTCAAGGCGGTCAGCGGGGCTAACCGGGCGCGTTTAGACCTTCAATCAGTGATCTATAGATTGTCACCACGCACAGCCGCACAACCTCGCTCGCGCCGGAGCGGTTTGTGCCCGTCACGCTCGCTCTCGGCCTCTTCGGGCTCGCCCTGCGTTTAGCCGGCGTCGATGCAATCTCTGTTTGCATTGTGGCCTGCTTGCTCCTATCATTCCCGGCGTTAGGCTTGGAAGCCGCTTCCTGTTTTGATCCCGTTGTTGATTGTTCAATCGAATTCCGTGGTTGAAGAAATGACATTCGTGCAGGACAACACCGCCTTTGAGGCGTGGCTCCGCCGTGAATGCGAGCGTGAATGCAAGGTCGTCGAGCCCGATCTCGAAGAGAAGCACGAACGAATGGAGGAGAGCCCGTTCATCTTCCTGCGCGCGACGTTCTTCCGCTGGGCCAAGCGTATCGAGAAACTATGTCCGCAGCCGAACGACGTCCCGCGCGTCTTGTCGGTGGGAGACGCGCACACCGAGAACTTCGGGACCTGGCGCGACGCGGAGGGGCGCCTCGTCTGGGGCATCAATGATTTCGACGAGGCCGCCATCATTCCATATCCGTTCGATCTCGTGCGCCTTGCGACGAGCGCGCGATTGGCACCGAACGTCAAGGTCGCCAATGGAGACGCCGCAAAGGCAATTCTCAAGGGCTATGGCGATGGGCTCGCGCACGCAGGCCCAGCACTCCTGGATGAGAGCGAGTCCTGGATGCGGGAATATGTTGCATCCACCAAAAAACAACGGCGAAACTTCTGGAAGAAGGTGAAGGACTATCCGGATGCGACGCCGCCTGCGCGCGTTGCTGCGGCGCTCCGATCGAGGCTGCCGGAGGACGCCTCGGTCGTTCGCTTTGCCTCGCGCACGGCAGGCGGCGGCGGGCTGGGGCGTCCCCGCTTCGTCGTCATCGCCGAATGGTGCGGCGGATGGATCGTGAGAGAAGCCAAGGCACTCGTGCCGTCTGCCTGGGACTGGGCACATCGCATCGAGGGAAAGCCGCGCTTTCTCGACCTGGCGCAGGGACGTTTTCGGGCCCCCGATCCGCATCTCGCGTTGAAGCATCGCTTCATCATCCGGCGAATTGCCCCTGATGCACGCAAGATCGATCTTGAAGATCTCGTTGGCGCGGAACTGAAGCTTGATCTGCTCGAGGCGATGGGATTCGACATCGGAGCGATCCACGCCGCGACACGAGGCGCGTCCGAAAAAATCATCGCCGACCTGGAGAAGCGCGGTGAGAACTGGCTCCACGTGGCGGCGAAGGATGCCGCGGATGCCGTTCACGAGGATTACGAGGCGTGGTGCGAATTCCGCAAGGCCGAAAGATCCGATCAAGCACGGTCCTGAGCGGGCTCCGGATAGATCTTGAGGAACGCGACCGTTGCCTCGCGCGCCCGGCGCGCGATTTCGGCAGCCGTCGGACGACTCGCCGCCTGAAGCAGCAGGCCGGTCATCAGGTCGCCCCAGACTAGCCCCAGAAATTTTTCGGTCATCGCGTCGGGATCGCCAGAGAGAATCCCGGCTGATTTCGCATTCGCCATGATCGCGCGCAGCGCATCACGCGTCGGCTTGCGCGCGATCGTATCCAGCGCCTGCGCCACCTTTGGCGCGTGGGATATCGAAACGGCGCACGGCGTCATCCTGGCGCTGCGCCGGAAGCCGGATGGCAACGAAGAGCCGGAGGCGCGCGGCTAAGGCGCCTCTCACGTACCCTTGTCGAGCAACGCCTTGAAACCCGCGCGGGCGCGTTGCGCTTCGTGCCTGGCGGTCTCGGAAGCTTCGCCGAGGCCGAAATAACCGTGGATCAGGCCGAGGCCGTCGTAATAGCTGGTCGGAACGCCAGCGGCGGCAAGCGCGTCGGCGTAGGCCTTGCCCTCGTCGCGGAGCGGATCGAACCAGGCGGTCGCGACGATCGCCGGCGCGAGGCCGGTGAGATTCTTGGCGCGCAACGGCGACACGCGCCAGTCGGTGCCGTGGGTCTTGTCGGCGAGGTAATGGCCGCAAAACCATTCCATGGTGGCGCGGGTGAGGAAATAGCCTTCCGCGTTTTCGCTGCGCGAGGGAAAGCGTGCGTTCTCTTTGGCGTCCGCGAAGTTTCCGGCGACGTCGGTGACGGGGTAGACCAGCAATTGCGCCGCCAGTTTGATGTCGGCGTCGCGGCAGGCGATCGCGGTGGTGGCCGCGAGATTTCCTCCCGCGCTGTCACCGGCGACGCCGACGCGCCGCTCGTCGCCGCCGAATTCGGCGATGCGGGCGATGACGTCCCGTGTGGCCGCGAAGGCATCCTCAAAGGCGCCGGGAAACCGCACCTCGGGCGGGCGGCGATAATCGACCGAGACGACGACCGCGCCGGTCTCGATCGCAAGCCAGCGCGCCTGCCGGTCATGGGTGTCGAGATCGCCGGCGACCCAGCCGCCGCCGTGGAAGAACACGACAGTTGGGGATTTCTCGCTGGAGTTCCGGTAGGCCCGCGCGTTGAGGAATCCGGCGGCGCCTTTCACCTTGATGTCCTCCGCGCTCATCACCGGCGGCGGCGGCACGGCCGCGCGCGCGGCTGCCAGCGCGCGTAGCGCCTCGCGCGCGCTTTGCGGCGTCATCGTCGCGGCATCGCGCAGCGGCAGCAGCGGAATGATCCGGGCGACGACGGGATCGAGCGGTGGAATCATGCGGGGGCGCCTCGTTACGGAACAAGGCGGCAGCATAGGTAACGAGCGCGGCCGACGCAATCGCGGCGTCCTGTCGGGTAGACGAGCCAATTTCCTTCAATTGATGGCTGCCCTGCAAGCAGATGCACGGCAGCCGCATTGTCTGATTTTGCTGCAGTTGCCTCTTACAGATGCATCGCGATGCCAGACTTGCAGATGCTGACGCGAAGCGCGGTGGTCCTTAGAGAGATTCAATTCCCGCGCTGTTCTATTCATTCGCTGAGGCTGCTAGATGCGGCCCCGTGAATCCTGTTCTGTGAAGTGGAAGTGAAGTGACGACCAGTGCTGATTGCCGGCTCGTAGAGGACCATCGAAATCGAAACGACAAGCGCCACGCGCATTTATTTATCGGTGCGGTATTCCTGCTGGTTGATCTATCCTTCTCGACGACAATGGCGAATGCGCAATCGAGCGCTGTACTGCCGGCGGTGACAGTCGAATCGCCGACGCAAAGACGGAAGCTCGTTCGCCCAGCGGGCACTTCTGCGCAGCGGACCCAGGCTGCAGCAGCGCGCCAGCGAAATCGAAATGCGACGCCTGCACAGCCAAGTCAGTCAGAACGCGCTGCCGCTGCAGCGGCCGCTCAATATGAAGCCAAGCTTGGCTATCGCGCGATGCCAAGCCCGACCACGCTGCGCACCGGCGCATCGCCGCTCGACACCTCGCAAGTCGTCAACGTCGTGCCGGAGCAGGTGCTGAAGGATCAACTGCCGCGCAACATCGATGACGCGCTCGTCAATGTCAGCGGCATCACCCAGACCAACACGCTGGCCGGCACCCAGGACGCCGTCATCAGGCGTGGCTTTGGCGATAACCGTGACGGCTCGATCATGCGCAACGGCATGCCGCTGGTTCAGGGCCGCAGCTTCAATCCCGCGGTCGAAAGCGTGGAGGTGCTGAAAGGGCCTGCTTCGCTGCTCTATGGCATCATGGATCCCGGCGGCATCGTCAACACGATCAGCAAGCGTCCCGAGCTCTATCAGCACGGTTCGGTCACCCTGCTTGGCTCGACCTATGGCGGCGGCAAGAGCGGCGCGGACGGGATGTTCGATATCACCGGTCCGATCGGCAAGGACGGGCTGGCCTATCGCTTCATCGCCTATGGCGTCAACGAGGACTACTGGCGCAATTTCGGGCAACGCCGCGAAACGCTGATCGCGCCGTCGCTGGCCTGGTATGGCGAAAACACCACGGTCCAGCTCAACTATGAGCACCGCGATTTTATTTCTCCGTTCGACCGCGGCACCGCGCTCGACTCCCGCACCAACAAGCCGCTTGCTGTACCGGCGACGCGCCGGCTTGACGAGCCCTACAACAATATGTGGGGGACGTCCGACCTGATGCAGGCCTCGGTCGATCACCGGCTCAACGAAGACTGGAAGCTGTTTGCGGCCTACAGCTACAACACCGAAAGCTTCAGCGCCAACCAGCTGCGCATCACCGCGGTCAACCCCGTCACCGGTATCGTGACCCGGAGCAATGACGGCACCAGGGGCTCACTCAGCAACGTCAGTTACGGCACGTCCTATCTGCAGGGCGGATTCTGGCTCGGTGGTATGCGCAACGACGTGTTGTTTGGTGGCGACGCCCAGTATCGCACGATCTACCGCAAGGACCTGATCCGGCAGGCGACCCCCAACGTGTTCAACATCTACAATCCAGTCTATGGCCTGCTCCAGCCGGGCACGACGGTGTCAGCCACCGACAGCGACCAGACCGACAAGCTCGGCACCCGGTCGCTGTTTTTCCAGGACACGCTTCATCTGACCGACCGCTTCGCGCTGGTCGGCGGCGTGCGCTACATGGAATACGAACAACTGGCGGGGCGCGGGCGGCCATTCAAGGCCAACACCGATCTCTCCGGCGACAAGGCGCTGCCGCTCGGGGGCGCCATCCTCAAGCTCACCGACGAGGTCTCCCTCTACGCGAGCTATACGCAGTCGCTGAAGCCAACCTCGACGATCGCGCCGCTCACCGGTGGCGTCGTGGTCGGCTCCAACATCGCGCCCGAAGAGGGCGTGCAGTGGGAGACCGGCGTCAAGTTCGATATCAACAAGCGGCTCTCCGGCACGATGGCGCTCTATGACATCGACAAGAAGAACGTGCTGGTGTCGCAGCTCAACACCGCCACCGGCCTGACCGAGTTTCGCACCGCCGGCAAGGTCCGCTCGCGCGGTCTCGAGATCGACGTCACCGGAAAGCTGACCGACAACTGGAGCATGATCGGCAGCTACGGCTATACCGACGCGCGGGTAACCGAGGACCCGGTCCTGACCGGCAAAGCGCTGCAGAACGTCGCGCTGAACACAGCCTCGCTTTATTTGGTCTACGACTTCGGCACGGCTTTGCCGGGCCGACTCGGATCGGCGCCGGTGCACACTATGTAGGCGACCGGCCAGGCGATGCGGCGAACACCTTCGTCCTGCCTTCTTACGTCGTCGCGGACGCGTTCGCGACTTACGAGACCAAATACCAGACCCTGCCGGTGATCTATCAACTGAACGTCAAGAACCTGTTCGACACCATCTACTATCCCTCCGCCGTGAACAATCTGAACGTCGCAATGGGCGACGCGCGACGGGTGTCGCTGTCGGCGACGGTGAAGTTCTGAGAGCACGTACACCCAACATAGAACGATTACAAACAGCGTGAGCCCCGGTTGGGTAGCAGGACGAACATCTCTTCGGTATTGTCCTGATAACCCCGTTGAATAGGCGGCGATTGCGACAAGCCTCGTCGATTCCAGCGCCGATCCCCGCGACATGTTTCCCCCTATGAACAAGCACTCGATCAAGGCCGCCCTGTTGCAGGTCCATTCCATCATTGGCCTTGCGCTTGCGTTGGTGCTGACCTTGATCGGGATGACCGGGGCGACGATGAGCTTCGAGGATGAAATCGGGGCCAGCCTGAATGCCGGGATCATGCGAGTCGAGGCCCGCTCCACGCCGATGCTGACGCCGCATGGGCTGATCGCGCGACTGCAGGCCGCTCACGATCTTGGCAAGGTTTCGGCCGTGACGATGGCAAGTGATCCGTCCACGGCGGTGCGCATCAGGTTTGCCCGCAACGAGGGCGGCTCGCGGCCGTCCTCGGTCTATGTCGATCCGTATGATGCGCGCGTACTCGGCAGCCCACGAGGCGAGTACTTTTTCGCCACCGTGCGCAAGCTGCATCGCTGGCTGCTGCTGCCCGGCGATGCCAATGGTTATGGACGGCAGATCACCGGCGTGGTGGCGATCGGCCTGATCGTGATGCTGATCTCCGGAATCGTGCTGCGATGGCCGCGCCGCGCCGGCAGCATGAAAATGTGGCTAAAGCCGAATCTGGCACTGCGCGGTCGCGGCTTCCACTGGTCGCTGCATTCCGTCGTTGGCACCTGGGTGCTCGTGATCTACCTGGTGATGGCGCTCACCGGCCTGTGGTATTCGTTCGATTGGTACAAGAACGGCGCCACCTGGCTATTGTCGCGCCCCTCGGTCGTCGCAGCACCGATGCAGCCGAAGATGCAACCGAAATCGCCACGGGGCACCGGCACGGGCGCAGCCGAGGCCGCACCGCTTGCGCTCGACCGCGCCTGGTCGGCTTTCCTGCACGAACAGGGCAGCCGCTTCGCAACGGCGCAACTGACGCTGCCGGCCGCGGGTACGGTCGTGCGAATCCGATCCTGGGCGCGGGATGCGTCGCACGATGGTGCGCGGGACGAATTCCGAATCGATGCCGTCACCGGCAGGGTGGTTTCGTCGGAGATCTACGCGGACAAATCAGTCGGCGAGCGGATCCTAGCGAGTGTGCTGGATATTCACCGCGGCAGCATATTTGGCTGGCCGGGCCAGCTGCTGTTCATGGTGGCCGCAGCCCTGATGCCGCTGTTCATGGTTACCGGCTTCATGCTGTATCTTTCGCGCCGAAAGCATCGGCGTATGTCGCGGCCGACGGTCGGGAGCCTGGTTCCGGGCGAATGAAGCGCGCAGCAGTTGTGCTCCGTTTACTTCTTGTTATCCGTAAACGGCGCGCGCGGGGAACGGCCGCCCGCGCCGCTCATTACTCCTTACCAGAGGAGTGCTGCCATGAATCAAATTGCCGGAGTGGATCGGGCGCTCGACGAAATGCTGGTGCAACTCGGCGGGATGGTGTTGAGGCTGTCCAGCCCGCAGGTGACGCGGACGCCCGAAGAACGGCGCGCGCTGGCGTGCTCGGTCAGCCAGTATTCGGTGTGCGCGGCGCGCTCAGGCGATCCGCGCGTGCACCAGCTCAAGGTCGAACTGGAAGAGACGATCAAGCCGCATCTGCGGCTGGTCGCCAGCCGGTAAAGCGCGCGCCGCCTGATCCATCTGTAACGCAAGCCGCGTCGGAAAAAGCGTGCGGCCGGGTGGAGCCCGGCCGTGGCTATGTGCGAATGACCTCAGAGCGTCTTGAGGTATTCGATCAGCGCCTTTCGATCGTCCGCCGATAGCTCCGGCCCGATGACGCCTTTGATTTCCTTGTCCTTGTTATAGTCCTTCCTGAATTCGTGGCCTCTGTTCGAGTTTCCGCGAATGGAGGTGTCGAATACGAAACCGTTGGTGATCGGGTCGGTCTTGTAACCGAGCTTTACGGGGTCGTATTCGCGGCTGCCGAGATAGAATGTCGACGGCCGTTTCTCGGGATCCCCGAGCAGATCGTCGATGGTCGGCACCGAACCGTTGTGCAGATAGGGCGGCGTCGCCCATACGCCGTTGAGCGGACGAACCTTGTAGGCAAGCTCACCCCGGAGTTCGTTCGGCATATATCCGTCGATCCGCTTCCGCTCCGCGGGGCTCGCGGGCGGCTTCCTCTGGTCGTAGATGGTGTTGACGGTTTTCTCGACCAGTTCGCCCAGCGCGAACGCAAAACTGCTGCTCTTGATCCCGAGGTTTTCGGGCACCGCGACCGTCCGGGCCAGCATGTCTGCCGCCTGCGCGGGATCGGTTCCGATATGCGAGATCGGAATATTTTCGACCTTGAGGATCGCCTCGCCGGCCTCGTTCCTGGTCCACCAGTCCTTGTTGTTGAAATCGTAGAACGCCCCGCTGGTCACCGGCGGGCGGTGACATTCCTGGCAATGGTTCTTGTAGAGTTCGGCGCCCTTGTCGGCCAGCTTCTGATCGATCGGCGGGAGAATATCGGCTGGCCATTTCGGAGATTGCAGGCCCGGAAAACCAGTCTTGGCGTTCGGCTGCGTGTCACCCTTGATCATCTGCTCCATCTTGAACAGCTGATCGACGTCCACGCTCGATTTATACAGTCCCTTCGACGGATCGGTCAGATTGAGCTCCGCCGACACGCCGAGTGACTCGCCGGCGTTGCGCACCATCGGCTGCATGATGGAGCCGTTATACTGCACCCAGTCGAACCACGGCGTGTTCCAGATCCGCGGGTAGTGCACCGGCGCGGAGGAGCCGGCGTAGTTTTCCGGCTTCTTCAGGTCGATTGAAAACACCTGGTTGCCGATCCGGTTGAGGGCGTCCAGCCGTCCGTAACCTTCCTGGATGCTTTGCGAGGCGACGCGCTCTTCCAGGTTCTTGACCTGCTTGTACTGATTGAGAGTCTGGTCGAGTTGGTTCTTCAGCGTTTCGCGGTCGTCGAGGGTGGCGTCCGGTCCCAGGATGCGCTCGGCGAAGCGGTCGAACCGGCCGGGCCAGTAGCGCGTCAGCAAGAGCGAGATGCCCATGCCCTGCTTCATCGCGAAGAGATTGGTGAGCGCCGGTCCGCCGTCGATGACGACGGCGGTGTCCTTGTAGGTGAAGCTGCCGGTGTGGCAGGCCGCGCAGGTCAGGCCGACACCGATCATCTCCTTCTTGGTGCGCGGGTTACGCCATACCGCGCCCGTGGAATCGAGCATCGGGGTGCCTTTCGCGAACCCGATCGGAAGCGCCTCCTTGCCGGGGATGATGGTATCCGGGATGAAGCCATAGCGGTCGAGATAGGCTGTGTCGCTGAAGAGGCCGACCTTGGTGAACGGCAGCCATGAAATCGTCGGCTGCTCCAGTGCCATGAACCACTCATAGGGGAAGCCGAAGGTCCGCGTTCCCTGGTCGGCGTGATAGAACCAGCTCAGTTTGTCTTTGCTGATGCCCTGGTCGAGCCAGACGGTTTTCTTCGGCGTCGGATGCTCTACGATCTTCACATGCAGATCTTGCCAGAGCTTGGCGATATCGTCCTTGAAGGCGGTGTAAGCGATGCCGACGATCGCCAGCGCGATCACAATTTTCGCAATCCTCTTGCCACGCATGGCCTGCCCCTTTTTAAAACCGCGTCGGTTGCGCGCAATATCGGTCTGTTATCAAAAAACGCCGGAAGGCGAATCACCCTCGGCGTGCGGTTGAATATGATACCACCTTATAGTGGCGCTATAGGCCTGTCCATAAATCCGATCCCTCGGGCTTGGGGTGATTTCGGTCGGTTCATCTCTCGCCGGGCTTTTCCAGTATAGAGTCCCGATCTTGCAGCAAAGTGTCGGATAGATCACATGAAGACAGAAGCGGCGGAATCGCTCAGAATTGAGATCAGCCCCGATGAGGCGGTTTCCGGGCTGGTGGTGCGATCGCCGAAATCCCGCGCGTGTTACGTGTTCGCGCATGGGGCCGGCGCCGGCATGACCCATGCGTCGATGGAAATTGTTGCGGCTGGCCTGGCCGAGCGCGGCATTGCGTCGCTGCGCTATCAGTTTCCATATATGGAGAAAGGCAGCAAGCGACCCGATGCGCCCAAGGTCGCACACGCCGCGGTGCGGGCGGCGGTGGCGGAAGCCGCGCGGTGCTGTCCCGCGCTGCCGCTGATCGCGGGCGGCCGATCGTTCGGCGGGCGAATGACGTCGCAGGCACAGGCGCTTTCACCTCTAGTCGGCGTTCGCGGGCTAGCGTTTCTCGGTTTTCCGCTGCATCCGGCCGGAAAACCTTCCAGCGACCGCGCCAAGCATCTCGCCGATGTCAAAATCCCGATGCTGTTCCTGCAGGGCACGCGCGATGCGCTGGCGGAATTGAGTCTGCTCGAGCCTGTCGTGAAAGGCCTGGAATCATGGGCAACGTTGCGATTGCTGGATGGTGCGGATCATTCCTTTCACGTGCTGAAGAGTTCGGGGCGGAATGGTCGCGAGGTGATGGGTGAGGCGCTGGATGCGTTCGCGGCGTGGGTCGACGAGGTGGTGGGCTAAGCTCTCCGACGTCGTCCCTGCCTAGTGCGCGATTGCGCACGGGAGCAGGGACCCATACGCCGCGGCGGCCATTGTGAAGCGCTGTGGCAATCGCTTTGCCCAAACAACTAAATCCTGTGGTTATGGGTCCCGGCTCGCGCTTCGCTTGGCCGGGACGACGGATGATAGACTTTGCGCTGCGCTCGATACCCATTACGATACGTCCATGACAAAAATCCTGATCGTCAATCCGAACACAACCGCCTCGATGACCGAAACGATTGGCGCCGCCGCGCGCGCCGTCGCTGGCCCCGGCACCGAAATCTTCGCCGTTACGTCGTCGATGGGACCCGTATCGATCGAGGGATATTACGACGAGGCGTTCGCCGTGCCCGGCCTGATCCAGGCGCTGTTGAATGCGCCGGACGCCGATGCGGCGATCGTTGCCTGCTTCGACGACACCGGGCTGGACGCCGCCCGGACCGCTGCGCGCTTTCCTGTGGTCGGCATTTGCGAGGCGGCGCTGGTGACGGCTGGCCAGATCGCAAAGCGCATCGCCGTCGTCACCACGCTGCCGCGCTCGATCGTGCCGCTCGAGGAATTGGTACGACGCTATGGTTTTGCGGAAAGGGCGCAAGTCACCGCCTGCGACGTCGCGGTGCTCGATCTCGACAAGCCCGGCTCGGGTGCGGAAGCGAAGCTTGAGGCCGAGATTGCGCGCGCGCTTGAGAAGGGCGCTGAGGCGATCGTGCTGGGCTGCGCCGGCATGGCCGACCTCCCACAGAAACTGTCGCGGAAATTCGGCGTGCCTGTCGTCGATGGGGTCGCGGCCGCGGTCAAACAGGCCGAGGCGCTGGCGGGGTTGAAACTCACGACGTCCCGGCGCGGATCGTATGCCTCGCCGGGCGTCAAGAAATACGACGGCATATTGGCGCCGTTTGCGCCGAAGACGTCACGATGATTGCGGCGCGCCGTAGATCTTGTCGCGCAGCCGGCGCATGCCGGTGAGCCAGCGGTCGCGGCTGGACGCCTTGCGCTGCATGTATTCGGCGACCTGCGGGTGCGACAGAATGAGAAAGCGTTCTTCCGCCATCGCCTCGATCACCATGCGCGCCACCTCCGGCGGCTGCAGCACGCCGTCGACCCTTGCCGCGCTGGGGCCAGGCGTCGTCATGCCTGTCTGCACCGATTGCGGGCAGAGCACGGAGACGCGGATGCCGCGGTCGCCATATTGAATGGCGAGATGTTCGGCGAGCGCCACCGCCGCATTTTTCGTCACGCCATAAGGCATCGAGTTCAGCGACGCCAGCAGGCCGGCCGCGGAAGCGGTGTTGAGCAGATAGCCGGATCCGCGCGCGAGCATGCCCGGCACCAGCGCACGCGCCGCGAACACATGGCTCATGACATGAACGCGCCAGCTTACGTCCCAATCGGCATCGGAGGCGGTCTCCTGTCCCTTGCGCGAGAGGCCGGCATTGGAAAAGAAAACGTCGACCGGGCCATACTTGTCCTCAGCCGCGGCGATCAGCGCCTTGATGTCTTCTTCCAGTCCGACATCGGCCGTGATCGGCAATCCGTCGATATCGCCCGCCACCTTCGCCAGTCTGTCGCGCGAGGTCTTGAGGTCGGCTATGACGACGCCGCGCGCGCCGGCCTCCGCATAGGCGCGCGCCACCGCCTCGCCGATGCCGCTCGCAGCTCCCGTGACGACGCAGACCTTTCCTTTGACATGCATGTTCGGTTCCCGCTTGTTTCTTTTTCTTGAGCGGGGCGAGAGTGATACGAGCTGCGCTGCGCGGTCAATGCCGGTTTGCGCCGGCGATCAATTTTTTGCAGCCACAGCGCACGCCGCTGGTATCAGCTTCGCCAGCGTGCGATGACGGCCGCGCGGGGCAATCAGGATCGGGAGAATTGAAGGATGCTCGAAGTGCGGGATGAGTTGGCTGTGACGGCGCCGCTTGCGGACGCTGCGGAGTGGACGAGCGAGGCGGCGTGGTCGCTCTACCGGCTGCCGTTCAACGATCTGTTGTTCGAGGCGCAAACCATTCATCGCCGGCATTTCGATCCCAACCGCGTGCAGCTCAGCAAGCTGCTCAATATCAAGACCGGCGGCTGCCCGGAAGATTGCGGCTATTGCAGCCAGTCCTCGCATCATTCGACGGGTCTTGCCGCCTCGAAGCTGATGGAAGTCGAAAAGGTCGTCGCCGAGGCACGCAAAGCCAAAGCTGGCGGCGCGACGCGCTACTGCATGGGCGCGGCATGGCGCAATCCGAAGCCGCGAGACATGGATGCCATCGTCGAAATGGTTGGCGCGGTGAAGGCGCTCGGGCTCGAGACCTGCATGACGCTGGGAATGCTGGACCGCGACCAGTCGGATCGCCTCAGCGCGGCGGGGCTCGATTACTACAACCACAATATCGATACGTCGGCGCGCTATTACCCGCAGGTGATCTCGACGCGCAATTTTGCCGATCGTCTCGACACGCTGGAGAATGTCCGGCAATCCGGCATGAAAGTGTGTTGCGGCGGCATCCTCGGCATGGGCGAGGAAGAAGCCGACCGCGTCGAAATGCTGGTCACGCTGGCGAACCTGGCCGAGCCGCCGGAAAGCGTTCCGATCAACATGCTGATTCCGATCGCCGGGACGCCGCTCGCCAAAGCGGAACCGATCGCGCCAATCGAGTTTGTCCGGATCGTTGCGCTGGCGCGCATCATGATGCCGAAATCATACGTCCGCCTGTCGGCGGGCCGCTCGGCCATGACCGACGAGATGCAGGCGCTCTGCTTCTTTGCAGGGGCAAACTCGATCTTCGTCGGCGACACCTTGCTGACGGCCGGCAATCCGGAGGACGAGGCCGACCGGAAGCTGTTTCGGCGGCTGGGACTGCAGGCGCTCTGACCGGGTTTGGGACCGCCCGGCCTTCAGCCCTGATAGAGCCCCTGGTCGCGCGCCTGGCGGATGGCAAGCGCCGCCATCATGTCGAGCATCGGCGTCGAAAGTCGTGCCGCGCGCGCGAATGCGGCAGGCGCGTGGACCAGCACGTCGATCTCCATGGCGCGGCCGAGTTCGTAATCCTGCAGGATCGACGGCTTGTGGTCCGGCGCGGGGCCGGAGCGCGTCACGCGCTTCACCTCGGGAAAGCAGCTCTGCGCCACGCTGTTGGCCTCGTCGAGCAGCCGCGGCACGATTTCGGCGAGATCAGGATCGTCGCGCACGCCGCGCGCGGTCTGTCCGGTCAGCAGGCACAGCACCGACATCGACATGTTGGTCAGGAGTTTTGACCAGATCGTCTCCCGGATATGCGTCACCTCGGGCGCCTCGATCGAAGCGTCGTGCAGCGCCGCACGCAGCCGCGCGACCCGCTCGCTTTGGCGGTCGTCGCATTCGCCGATCAGGAGCCGGTTGCGCTCGGGCGAAAGGTTTGCCACCACGCCGGGGGCGACGACTTCGTTGGACGAAAACACGACGCCGCCGACAATAAGCTGTTTCGGGATGGCGGCCCGCAGGCGTCCGCCGGGATCGAGGAAGGCCAGATCCGGCACCGGCGGATGCCCCGGCGCGAGCCCGATATCGTACCACCAGGGAATGCCGTTCTGCGCGAACACCACGGCGGTATGCTCGCCGAGCAACGGCTGCAGCCCGTCAGCGAGGCTGGCGAGGCTCGTGGCCTTCAGCGTGGAGATGACGACGTCCTGCCGGCCCAGCGTGGCGGGATCGCTGGATGCCCTTACCTTCGCCTTGAACTCGCCATTTCCGACTCGCAGCGTCAGCCCGTTGGCGTTCACGGCATCCAGATGCGCACCCCGCATCACGCAGGAAACGTCATGTCCTGCCAGTGCGAGCCGCACGGCAAAATGGCTTCCGACGGCGCCCGCACCGAAAACGCAAATCCGCATGGGTTAAGAAATCCTGCTGAGAGGGAGAGGCCGTTGCTAGTTTTCACAAGCCTTGATTTGGCGCAACCGGTCCGCCGCACGGGGCGGGTTGCGGAGGGCGCGGGCTTGGTCGTGTGGGAACCTTGCCGTTCAGTCAACGTTCATCAGCGTGCCGTCAAGCTCTAGGCATAGCGACAATGGGACGTGCGGCCATGATGGGACGTGCCATGTCAAAGATCGCACTGGGAATTGCCGCGATTGTCTTCGCAACGGTGCTGTCCGTGGCGGACTTTGCGATCGCGAAAGGTGGCCATGGAGGCGGTCACGGCGGCGGTCATCATGGCGGCGGTCATCGCGGCGGTGGTCACGGTCACGGTCACCATTTCGGCGGCCGGCATCACGGCGGCGGGCATTTTCACGGCAGGGCGGCGCATTTCCGTTCGTTCTCCGGACACCGTTCATTCTCAACACACCGTTCGTTCTCCGCGCATCGCATGAACTTTGCCGGGAGTGGCCGGGCGCTGAACTCGCGCGCGCTCGCCCGCAGCTATCGCCATACCGCAGCGCTACATCGTCCCGCTGTACGAGCCAGCGTGACCGCGGGCGCGGCGCTCGCCGGATGGCAATACGGACGGTCCAGAGGCGGCGGCTGGTGGCGGCACGGCAATGGCGGCTACGGCTGGGTCGGGCCGCTGTTCTGGCCGTTCGCCTATTACGACCTCTACGACTACACGCTGTGGGGACCGAATGTCGGATCGCCGTTCTGGTACTATGGCTATGACGACATTTATGCCGGCCTGTTTGGCCCCTATGACTATCAGGGACTTGCGGGCTACCTGCCGCCGCGCGGTTCACCCGGCGGCGGGCCAGGCCGGCTGGCGCTACTATGCGGCGAGGACAGCCGCGAAATTGCCGGGCTGCCTATCGACCTGATCGCGCAGGCGATCGAACCGACCGAGGTGCAGCGCGCAGCCCTCGATGATCTCGCCAATGCGTCGGTGACGGCGGCACAGAAGATCAAGGCGGCGTGTCCGACCTCGATCGCATTGACGGCGTCCGGCCGGCTTGCGTCGATGCAGCAACGCATCGAGGCGATGATATCAGGTGTCGCGACCGTGCAGCCGGCGCTGGACAAGTTTTACGGCCTCCTGAACGACGAGCAGAAAGCGCGGCTGAACGCGGTCGCCGAGGATCAGGAGAGGAAAACCGAGCGACGCCGTAACAGGTCGTACGCGCGGCCCTGTGACATCACGCAATCATCGAGCTTGCGATGGCCGACCGAGGAGGTCGAGGCAAGGTTACATCCGACCGATGCGCAACGCACCGGCCTTACCGCCCTGCAGAACGCCAGCGCAAAGGCGGCCGACATGCTGGCCACATCGTGCCGGCCCGAGGAAGCAGCCACACCGTCGGCGCGGCTCGCCGCGGCCGGCGAGCGGCTGGACACCATGCTGCAGGCGGTCAAGCAGGTGCGCACGGCGCTCGATGATTTCTATGTGATGTTGACCGACGAGCAGAAAGCCCAGTTCGAGGCGATCGGCCCAAGGCGGACCTCCTTCGCCGATCGGGCAGACATGATGCAGCGGCGTGGCCGCCGGTAAATCGGCGGCGGTGACAACACCTGCGATCCCGGCCTATTGTCCGGCATAACAAAATGCCGAACAAAGGGGTCGCCGAATGACTGCCAATCCGGTTTTGTGGGATCTCGACGCGCGCGGCGTCGCCACGGTCACGTTGAACCGTCCCGAGGTCAACAATGCCTATGACGCCGGGCTCATCAACGGCGTGCTCTCGGCGATGGACGAACTCGGCAAGAGGCCGGGCCTCCGCGTCGTGGTCCTCAAGGGCAACGGCAAGCATTTCCAGGCCGGCGCCGATTTGAAATGGATCAACGGCGTGCGGCCGAAATCGGCGGAAGAAAATGAGGCGGTGTCGCGAGCGACGTTCGAGGCCGTGCAGCGGCTGAACACGCTGCCGATCCCGACGGTGGCGCTGGTTCAGGGCGGCTGTTTCGGCGGCGGCACCGGCGTGATCTCGGCGTGTGACGTTGTGATCGCCGCCGACAATGCGATGTTCTCGATCACCGAAGTGCGCTGGGGCCTGACGGCTGCCATCATCATCCCGCAGCTCTGCGACGCCATCGGCGTCCGCCAGGTCCGCCGCTACGCGCTGACCGGCGAACGGTTTGGCGCGGAAGAGGCCCGGCGTATCGGGCTGGTGCATGAGGTGGTGCCGCTGGCCGAACTGGAGGCGGCAGGGGCGAAGGTCGTCGAGCAACTGCTTGCCAATGGTCCGCAGGCAATGGCTGAAACCAAGGCATTGGCCATGGAGAGTTCGGTCGGCGGCATGGCGGTCGAAGACGAGGCCTATGCGCGGCTGGTGAAGATGCATTCCGCTCGGCGACAGACCAAGGAGGCGTCGGAGGGGCTGGCGTCGTTTGCGGAGAAGCGGGCGGCGAATTGGGGGCGTGGTGCATGAGCGTCTCGCTCCATCGCGCTATATGATGACGGCTACAGGAGTATGAGATTTGCCAATGAAGCGCATTGCCATTGCCGGACTCGGTGAGATCGGCCGAACCCTAGTGCGCAAGCTGGCGCAGGGGCTACCGGGCCTCTCGCTTGCGGCGATCGCGACCAGGGATCGCGAAAAGGCGAAGGCGTGGCTCGATCGCGAAGGCATCACCTGCGCGCTGGTTTCGCTCGATGAACTGCCCGCCCGCGCCGACCTCGTTGTCGAATGCGCGCCGGCTGACATCCTCGACCAGATCTGCCGGCCGATGCTGCGCGCGGGCAAGCAGGTGATGGTGCTGAGCGCCAGTGCACTGCTGCCGCGTCCCGATCTCATCGAACTGGCCAAAGCGCATGGCGGTCAGATCATCGTACCGACCGGCGCCTTGATTGGCTTCGATGCGGTTTCGGCTGCCGCCGAGGGCACGATCCATTCGGTGCAGATGGTCACGCGCAAGCCGCCCGGAGGTCTCGCCGGCGCGCCCTATCTCGTCGCGAACGGGATTTCGATGGAGGGGGTAAAGTCGGCCCTGTGCGTCTTCAAGGGTTCGGCGCGCGACGCGGCCGCGGCCTTTCCGGCCAACGTCAATGTCGTGGCGGCGTTGTCGCTGGCCGGGATTGGGCCCGATCGCACGACGATCGAAATCTGGGCTGATCCGGCGGTGACGCGCAACTGCCACCAGATCAGGGTCGATGCCGATTCAGCTTCGTTCACGATGTCGATCGAGAACGTCCCGTCGGAAAACCCGAAGACAGGCCGCATTACCGCGCTCTCGGTGATCGCCGCCCTGCGCAAACTCACCTCGCCGCTGCAGGTCGGAACCTGAGCGTCGCGCCGCAATAGCCAAAGTCCCTCGTCCGGGACATTATCGCTCGCACGCCATCCGGGAATATCAACTTGCCCGCCAAAACTATCACCGAACCCGCGCGCCAAATTCCGCTCTACGGCGAATATGAAGTCGCCGTGCTCGGCGGCGGGCCGGCGGGCATCGCCGCGGCCGTGGCCGCCGCACGCGCCGGCCGCCGGACGCTCCTGATCGAGCGCTACGGCTTTCTCGGCGGGATGGGCACGGCCGCAGGGGTCACGAATTTTTGCGGGCTGCATGCCAATGTCCATGGCGAGATGCATCGGGTGGTGCAGGGCATTGCTTCCGATCTACTGGCACGGATCGACCGGCTCGACGGGCTCAACGCGCCGCATCTGATCCTCGGCAAGATTTTCGCGCAGGCTTACGACACCGCGGCCTACAAGATCGCGGCGGATGATTTGCTCGCCGCGCACAAGGTCGACATCCTCTTTCATGCGCTCGGCGCCGGCTTGGTGATGCAGGACGAGAAGCGCATCAACGTGCTGATGGTGGAGACCAAGGCGGGCCGACAGGCCGTGCGCGCCGGCATCTTCATCGATTGCTCCGGCGACGGCGATCTCGCGGCTTGGGCGGGTGCGCCGTTTGAAGTCGGCGACAAAGCCGGCAGCATGCTCTATCCCTCGATGATGTTCCGCCTCAACGGCATCGACCCCGAAAAGGCCGGTGAGGCCTGGCGCACCATTCCGGCGCTGATGGAAAAGGCGGAGGCCGCGGGCACGCATCGGTTTCCGCGCAAGACCGCGATCGTCCGCCCGCAGCGCTCGGCGATCGAATGGCGGGTGAATTTCACCCAGCTTGCGCGCGAGGACGGCACGGCGATAAGCGGGATCGATCCCGATCAGATGACGCGCGGCGAGATCGACGGCCGGCGCCAGGCGGTCCAGGCGTTCGAATTCCTGCGCACGGTGCCGGGATTTGAAAAATCCTACATCGTCGACCTTCCGCCGCAACTCGGCATCCGCGAGACGCGCCGCGTGATCGGCGGCTACATGCTGTCGGGCGAGGACGTGCTCGGCTGCGCCTCGTTCGAAGACTCCATCGGCGTCAATGGCTGGCCGATGGAGCAGCATGTCGCGGGCGATGTGATCTTCAAGTTCCCGCCGATCCCGGAATCCCGCGGCTTCAACGAATTGCCGTATCGCATGCTGGTGCCCGAAGGCATCGACAATCTCTTGATGGCCGGGCGCTGCGCCTCGATGACCCATGAGGGCCAGTCGGCGGCGCGGGTCTCGGGCGCCTGCTTTGCGATGGGGGAGGCGGCAGGTTCGGCAGCGGCGCTGGCACTGTCAGGCAATACGATTCCGCGCGACATTGCGGTTGAAAAGTTGCAACAAAGCCTGAAACAACAGGGTGCGTTCATCGGGCGGGACCAGAGCGTGCCCGAAGGGCTATAAACGAGTTACGGAGGAGACCGGATGTCAAAGTTTGCACGGCTCGCGCTGGCGGGCCTGTTGGCGATTGCCGCGGGCGGGATTGCGCGGGCCGACGATGCGCAAAAGGCAAAGATCGGCGTGCTCCGGCTGTCGTCGTCGGCGCCGGTGTTCATCGCGCAGGACAAGGGTTATTTCCGCGAGGCCGGGCTCGATATCGAACTGAAGTTCTTCGACGCGGCGCAGCCGATCGCGGTGGCGACGACGTCGGGCGACGTCGATTTCGGCATCACGGCGTTCACCGCCGGGCTCTACAATCTCGCCGGCAAGGGCACGCTGAAGGTGATCGGCGGCATGAGCCGCGAGAAGGCCGGCTATCCGCTGATCGGCTACTTTGCCAGCAACAACGCCTACGCGGCCGGGCTGAAAACGCCGAAAGACCTGGCGGGCAAGCGCATCGCAGTAACGCAGGTCGGCTCCAGCTTTCACTATTCGCTCGGCCTGCTCGCCGACAAATACGGTTTCAAACTCGCGGACGTGAAAGTGCTGCCGTTGCAGTCATTGTCGAATGCCGCGGCCGCCCTCAAGGGTGAAACCGTCGATGCCGCATTGCTGCCGATCTCGACCGCGCGCTCGCTGGTGGATTCCGGTGGCGCCAAATTCCTTGGCTGGGTCGGCGACGAGACGCCGTGGCAATTGGGCGCCGTGTTTGCCGCGCCGAAGACGCTGGCCAACAAGGCGCTGGTGACGAAGCTCTTGGCCGCGCTGGTGCGCGCCGACCGTGAATATCACGATGTGATCCTCGCGTCCGTGAAGGACGGTAAGGCCGACATCAACGACAAGACAAAGCCGCTGCTCGAAATCATCGCCAAATACACCAACCTGCCGGTGGAGCAGGTGGTCGGCAACTGCGCCTATATCGATCCGGACGGTAAGCTCGACGTCAAGAACGTCGACAACCAGATCGCATGGCTGCAGGAGCAGGGCTTTGTCGACAAGGGGTTTGCGGCAGATGCGATCATCGCGAAGGAATATGTGAAGGCGGATTGATGGTGTGCCGATGCCGTCATTGCGAGCGAAGCGAAGCAATCCACGCTTCTGCGCGGGGAAAGATGGATTGCTTCGTCGCTTCGCTTCCTTGCGCAAACGCTTCGCGTTTGTCGCAGGCAATGACGAACTACAGCCAGCCAGGAACCCAATGGACCTGATCGCCGACCATATCAGCCACCGCTTCGGCGGACTCGACGTGCTCGATCGCGTATCGTTTACCGTTGCCTCCGGCGAGGTGGTCGCGATCGTGGGACCTTCCGGTTGCGGCAAGAGCACGCTGCTGTCGATCCTCGGCGGGCTGCTGCGCCCGAGCGAGGGAAGGGCAGAGCTGCGCGGCGCGCCGCCGGCTGGCAGCCTCAATCCGCTGACCTTTGTGTTCCAGGATTTTGCGCTGCTGCCGTGGTGCACGGTGGAAGCGAACGTCGAATTTCCGCTGGTTCATACCGCGCTTGACGCGGCCACGCGCCGCGCCGTCGTCGATGACGCGTTGCGGCGGACGGGCCTGTCCGATTTCCGCGGCGCCTATCCGAAGCAGTTGTCGGGCGGCATGCGTCAGCGCGTAGGCATTGCGCGGGCGCTCGCTGTGCGGCCGGCGATTCTCCTGATGGACGAGCCGTTGTCGGCGCTGGATTCGCAGACCCGCGAATTGCTGATGGAGGATTTCATCCGCCTGCTCGCCGACGGCGCGATGGGCGCGGTCTATGTCACGCATAATCTGGAGGAAGCGGTGCGGCTCGCCGATCGCATCGTGGTGCTGTCGCGGCGTCCCGGCCGAGTCAGGGAGATCGTCGAAATCCCGATGACGCGCGCCGAGCGCGGTGCGATCGATGCGCGCGGCAAGTTGCTGGCGCTTCAGAACGATCTGTGGTCGCTGATCCGCGAGGAAGCGATCGATGCCGAGCGTGAGGTGCAGCATGCTTGAGCGCGCACCGCAGGACGATCGCGCAACCGAAGCCCGGCCGGTCGCATTTCGCGGCGCCGGTTTTGTGCCGGGCGGTGGGCGCGCTTCGGGCTGGATCGCGCTGTTGCTGGTGATTGCGCTGTGGCAGCTCGCCGGCAGCGCGGGCTGGGTCAATCCGCTGTTCCTGCCCGCGCCGTCAGCCATTGCGGTCGCGATCTACAAGCTCGCCATGTCAGGCGCGCTCTGGCAGCACATTTCGGCTTCCGTGGTTCGCATCGGCTTGGGCTGGCTGCTCGGCACGGTGGCCGGCGTGATCATAGGCTTTGCGATCGGGCTGTCGACGCTGGCGCGCGGCGTCGGCATTACCTTCATCTCCGCGCTGTTTCCGATTCCGAAGATCGCGCTGCTGCCGCTGTTGATCCTGTGGCTCGGGATCGGCGAGGAGCCGAAGATCGCGACCATTGCGCTCGGCGTGTTCTTCTCCACCGCCATTTCGGTCTATAGCGGCGTCGACGCGGTGCCGCGCAACCTGATCCGGATGGCGCAGAGTTTTAATGTGCCGTTCCATGCCATCGTGTGGCGCGTGATCTGGCCGGGCGCGCTGCCCTCGATCCTCGCGGGATTCCGCATCACGGCGTCAGTGGCGCTATTGCTGGTGGTGAGCGCGGAAATGATCGGCGCTCAGTTCGGCATCGGCGCGTTCGTGCTGCAGGCCGGCAATTTGATGCAGACCGATCAGCTATTGGCCGGGGTCGTGATCCTGTCGCTGTTCGGACTGGCGGTGGGGAAGGCGATCAACGTGCTGGAAGCGCGGTTGCTGCACTGGCGGTGATGCGGGGAATCGTAGGGTGGGCAAAGCGAAGCGTGCCCACCAGATCGATCTCCGCAAGAATGGTGGGCACGTCGCTTACGCTCCTTTGCCCACCCTACGGTTCTTGGTACCCCTCACGCATTCCCACGATCTTCGCGGAACAAATCGAGCTTCTGCTGCACCGGACGGTCGGAGAACGAGAACAGCACCGCGTCGGTGTCGGCCTCGTGCGTGACCCAGTGCCAGCTCGGCACCACGAACAGGTCGCGCGCGCCCCACTCGAACGTCTGGTCGCCGATCCGTGTGCGGCCCTTGCCTTCGATCGCGGCGAACACGGTGGCGTCGGTCGCGCGATAGCGCGCGGTCTTGAAGCCTTTCGGCAATAGCTGGATGAAAGTGCCGATCGTCGGCATCGCGAAATCGCCGGTTTCGGGATTGGAGAATTTCAGCTTCAGCCCATGGCAGGCGTCCCACTCCTCGCGCGTCTTCGCCTGCTCCAGCGCCTCGCGCGTATAGCTGTAGGGATAGTTGAAGATCGGCGAGGTCTTGGATTTGCGCTTCTCGTCGACCGGCAGCAGATTGTGGCCGTAGCGCGCAAAGCTGTCGCCGGCGGGCTTACTGATCTTCTGCTGGTCCTCGTTCGACCCTTCGGCAAAGGACGCATCGAAAAACTGCACCATCGGGATGTCGAGCCCGTCGAGCCAGAACATCGGCTCGGATGTTTCGTTGGAATGGTCGTGCCAGGTCATCGACGGCGTGATGACGAAATCGCCGGGCTCCATCGCGGTGCGCTCGCCGTCGACGGTGGTATGGGCGCCCTTGCCTTCGAGCACGAAGCGCAGCGCCGACTGGCTGTGCCGATGGGCGGGGGCGACGTCGCCCGGGACCACCATCTGCACGCCGGCAAACAGCGACGTCGTGACCTTCGACTGGCCGCGCAGGCCGGGATTTTCCAGCACCAGCACCCGCCGCTCGGCTTCCTTGGCGGTGATCAGCTTGCCGGCTTCGGTCATGTAGTCGCGGATGGAATCGAATTTCCACAGATGCGGCCGGCAGGCGCTTCGCGGCTCCGGCGTGACGAGGTCACCCAGCACGTTCCACAGCGCGGAGAGATTCTCGCCGTCGATCTTCTTGTAGAACGCCTCGCGTTCCGGGGTCTTCTGCACGGCTTCCATGGTCAAGCCTCCCGTCATTTTTGTATCGTCTATGGATTGACAGTATACTTACAATATGGGTAGCGTCAATGCAGGCCGCGAGGCAAACGATAAAATCCGAGGGAGGTTCCGATGAAGCTGCATGGCTATTTCCGCAGCAGCGCGGCATACCGGGTCAGGATTGCGCTAAACCTCAAGGGGTTGTCGACCGATCACCTGTCGCATCACCTTCGCAAGGGCGAACAGTGCGCCCCCGCCTATCTCGCGATCAATCCGCAGGGGTTGGTGCCGACGCTGGAGGGTGACGACGGGACCGTGCTGACCCAGTCGCTCGCCATCATTGAATGGCTGGACGAGACCCATCCCAATCCACCGTTGCTGCCAAAGGATCCGCTGCGCCGTGCCAAGGTGCGCGCGTTCGCGCTGGCCATCGCCTGCGATATCCACCCGGTGCAGAATTTGAAGGTTCTGGCCCGGCTGCGCCAGCTCGGCGTGGCCGAGGAAAAGGTGACGGAATGGGCGGCCTGGGTCAACCGCGAGGGGCTTGCCGCCTGCGAAACGCTGGTCGCGGGCGAGGCCGGACCGTTCTGCTTCGGCGACAAGCCGACCATTGCCGATCTCTGCCTGGTGCCGCAGCTTGCGAACGCGCGGCGCTTCGGCGTCGATGTGTCGGCCTATCCGCGCCTGCTCAAGGCCGAGGCCGCGGCGAAGGAAATGAAGGCGTTCACTGATGCCGCGCCGGACAAACAAGCCGATGCCGAGTAAGCCATCACCCATCACCATGGATGCGGTCTATACCGCGCCCGGCTACCTGTTCCGCCGGATGCAGCAGATCGCGGTCTCGATCTTCGTCGAGGAGTGCAGCGCGTTCGACCTGACGCCGGTGCAGTATGCGGCGCTGGTGGCGATCCACACCCATCCCGGCATCGATGCCACCCGGCTGTCGGCGGTGATCGCGTTCGACCGCTCCACGCTCGGCAACGTGATCGAACGGCTGGAAAGCAAGGCGCTGATCGAGCGCAAGCCGTCGCGGGAGGATAAGCGGGTCAAGCTGCTCCATCTGACCAAATCGGGCGCGGCGGTGCTGCGCGACATCATGCCGTCGGTGGAACGCGCGCAGCTAAGGATGCTGCAGCCGCTGAAGCCCGCGGACCGCAAGACGCTGCTGGCGCTGATGACGCAGCTGGTCGATCTCAATAACGAGGCCTCGCGCGTGCCGCTGCGCGCCGAAGACGCGCTCGAACATCTGGGGAAGTCGAGCTGATGGACGCACAGCCGGTCCTGATCGCGGGTGGCGGAATCGGCGGGCTCGCCGCAGCGCTTGGTCTGGCGCAAAAAGGCATCCGCTCGATCCTGCTGGAAAAGGCCTCGACACTCGGCGAAATCGGCGCCGGCATCCAGCTCGGGCCCAACGCGTTCCACGCCTTCGACTATCTCGGCGTCGGTGAGGCCGCGCGAAGCATGGCCGTCTATATCGACCAGCTCCGGCTGATGGATGCGCTGACCGCCGAAGAAATCACCCATGTCGATCTGGGTGATGCGTTTCGCTCGCGCTTCCGCAATCCCTATGCGGTGGTGCATCGCGGCGATCTGCACGGTGTTTTTCTGCGCGCCTGCCAGAATCACGCGTTGATCGAGTTGCGCGTCAGTAGCGAGGTGACCGGTTACGATCAGGACGGCTCGTCGGTGACGGCGCGGCTGGCGAATGGCGAGCGCATCACGGGCCGGCTGTTGATTGGCGCTGACGGCTTGTGGTCGAACGTCCGCAAGCAGGTGGTTTCCGACGGGCCGCCGCGGGTATCCGGGCATACGACGTACCGCTCGGTGATTCCGACCGAGCAGATGCCGGAAGATTTGCGCTGGAACGCGGCGACGCTGTGGGCCGGGCCGAAATGCCACATCGTGCATTATCCGCTGTCGGGCTGGAAGGTGTTCAACCTCGTCGTCACCTATCACAACGACGCGCCGGAGCCGGTCGCCGGCAAGCCTGTCAGCGACGAGGAGGTCATGCAGGGTTTTGGCCATGTGCATGAGCGTGCGAAGGAGATCATCCGGCACGGCAAGAACTGGCGGCTGTGGGTTTTGTGCGACCGCGATCCGGTCGAGCGTTGGATCGACGGCCGCGTCGCGCTGCTCGGCGACGCCGCACATCCGATGCTGCAATATTTCGCGCAAGGCGCGTGTCAGGCGATGGAGGACGCGGTGTGCCTGTCACACATGCTGGCGAACCGTGATGATTACGCGGTCGCGCTGGAGGCCTATCGCACGCAGCGTTTCCTGCGCACCGCCAAGGTGCAGTTGATGTCCCGCGCCATCGGCGAGCACATCTATCACCCATCAGGCGGACATGCCCGGCTGCGCAATGCGATCATGGGCGCGAAGACGTCGGAAGAGTGGTATGGCGATCTGGCGTGGCTGTATGGCGGGACGGGGTTGGGGAGTTAGTCGCCAAAAACTCCGCTGTCGTCCCTGCGGACGCAGGGGCCCATACGCCGCGGCCGGTGTGTTGGGCATGCTGGGAGACGACTTCGCTTCAGCAGCCTCACAGCGCTAGTTGATTAACGCAGAGCGTCAGCCACCGCGTCCTATCGATCGATCACGCGGTATGGGTCCCTGCTTTCGCAGGGACGACGCCGTGCTTGTTGCTCGCTACATCTTCATCAACGCCTGGCGGTCGATCTTGCCTGTTCCCGTCTTCGGCAGTTCCGCGATGAACCGGATCTCGCGCGGATATTTGTAAGGCAGCAGCTTTGCCTTGACGTAATCCTGCAGCGTCTTCGTGGTGTCTCTGGTATCGAACTCGCCCTTGTTCATGACCACCACCGCCTTCAGCGTCATGCGTCTGTCCGGTAGTTCTGCGGCGAAGACGGCGCATTCCCTGATATCGGGATGCTCGGCAAGGCACAGTTCGACCTCCAGCGGGTAGACCCATTGGCCGGATATCTTGATCAGGTCGTCGGCGCGACCGCGGAAGAAATGGAAACCGTCGGCATCGCGCAGAAAACGGTCGCCAGTGTAGATCCATCCTTCCTCACGAATGGTCTCCGCCGATTTGTCCGGCCGATTCCAGTACAGCGGCGTGTTGGAATCGCCGCGTACCCACAAAATGCCTTCCTCGTTGTCGCCGACCTCGCGGCCGTCCTTGTCCTTGAGCAGGATTTCGTAGCCGGGAACGCGCAGGCCTGCGGCGCCGAGTTTTTTCTTCTCGGGGCGGTTGGAGAGATAGATGTGCAGCGCTTCGGTCGAGCCGAGGCCTTCGATGATCTCCAGGCCCGTCAGCGTCTTCCAGCCGTTGAAGACTTCCGCCGACAGCACCTCGGCGGCCGACAGCGCCATCCGCAGCGAGGAGAAATCCGTGGCCGAAGCGCCCTCGGCCTTGGTCAGCGAGGTATAGAGGGTCGGCAAACCGAAGAACACGGAGGGGCGATATTTTTCGATTGCCTCGAAGATCGTCGCCGGCTTCGGTTGTCCCGGCAGCAGCAGCGTCGCCGCACCGACCGAGAACGGGAAAGTGATGGCGTTGCCGAAGCCATAGGCGAAGAAAATCTTCGGCACGGAGAAGCAGATGTCGTCCGGCGTAAGCTTGAGAACGTTGCGCGCGAACGCCTGCTCGCTATAGGCCATGTCGTGCTGCAGATGCACGATGCCCTTGGGGCGTCCGGTCGAGCCGGATGAATACATCCAGAACGCCATGTCGTCGCGCCTGGTGTCGGCTTCCGGCAGATCGGTGGAGAATCCCTGCAGCCATTGCTGCGCGATGAGGGCTTTCGGCACGGCGTGTTCGCCCGCCGCGCCATTGACCACGATCAGGGTTTGCAACGGCGTGTCCTTGCAGGCCTCCGCATTGAACCGCGATGTGAACTCGGCCTCCGCAACGGCTACCGCCGCGTCTGCATCCGAAAGGTAGAACTGCAGCAAATCCGGTGGCGTCAGGGTGTTGATCAATAGCGGCACAAAACCTGATCGCACGGCGCCGAAAAACGCCGCAGGATAAGCCGGCGTGTCGTCGAGGAACATCAGGATGCGGTCGCCGCGTTTCAGGCCCAGCGACTGAAAGCCATGCCCCCATTGCGAGGCCTCGGCGCAGAGCTCTGCGTAGGTGCGCGTGCCGCCGGGGCCGGTCAGCGCCAGCCGGCCGCCGCGACCCTGGCTGAGATTGTCGAACAGGATTCGGCCAGCGTTATAGCTTTCCGGAATCGCAAAGCCGATCTCGCGCGCGCCCGGATTGTCACGGGGAACCAAATCGCAAATTGCTGACGTCATGCCTGGCTCCCAATCTGCTTTTCCGCCTCGTAACGCGTCATGAATTCCGGCGACATCGCGCGCAGCCGCGCGTCGGCGATCCGCCCGGAGCGGGTGATGTAGCTGTAAGCAAAATCCATCAGGTCGAGATTCATGTGTTTGGGGAAGTGTTCGTACCAGTCGGCGCTGGTGCGCGCCGCCGTCACCAGCTTCTGCACGATCGGCTTGCGTTCGGCCTGGTAGCGGGCGAGGCCTGCGGAAACCTCGGTCTCTGCCTCCAGCGCCTTGGTCAGCGCGATCGCATCTTCGATGGCGAGCCGCGTGCCCGAGCCGATCGAGAAATGCGCGGTATGCAGGGCGTCGCCGATCAGCACCATGTTGCCGTGCGACCAGTTCTCGTTCCAGATCCAGGGAAAGTTGCGCCACACCGACTTGTTCGACACCAGCGAATGGCCGTCGAGCGTGCTTGCGAATATCTCCTCGCAGATCGCCTGCGACTGCTCGATCGTCTTGTGCTCGAAGCCGTAGGTCTGCCAGGTCGCCGCGTCGCATTCGACCAGGAAGGTGCTCATGGAGGGCGAATAGCGATAGTGATGCGCGTTGAACGATCCGAGATCGGTCTTCACGAAGGTCTGCGACAGCGTGGCAAAGCGCTTGGCTGTGCCATACCAGGCGAACTTGTTGGTCGAGTGCGAAACCGAGGCGCAAAATTCCTTCTCGAAGCCGCGGCGCACCAGCGAGTTCAGCCCGTCGGCGGCGACGATCAGGTCATAGCCTGCGAGTTCGTCGAGCGACTGGATCGTGGTGTCGTACCGCGCGTTGACGCCTGCCGCGCGCACGCGCTGCTGCAGGATGGTCAGGAGTTCGAGCCGGCCGATCGAGGAGAAACCGATGCCGTCGATCTCGACGCTTTGGCCATGCAGATTGAGCGTGATGTTCTTCCAGCTCTCCATCCGCGGCGTGATGGCATCGACCGTCTCGGGATCGTCGGCGCGCAGAAATTCCAGCGCCTGTTCGGAGAACACCACGCCAAACCCCCAGGTCGCGCCCTCGGGGTTCTGCTCGAACAGATCGACGTGCGCGTCCGGATGACGCCGCTTCCAGAGATAGGCGAAGTAGAGACCGCCGGGGCCTCCACCGATGACGGCGATGCGCACGTCTTCCTCCCAATCGACAGTATACTTACTAATTTGAGGTGGAGACTAATCCGCGCCGGAAATTTGCGCTACAGAAAAATGATCAGGGAACGAGGCTCCGGCCCGCCCAACCGCGTCAGGGCCGGCGGCTCTCGGCCTGCTTCAGCCCGCCGGTTCTGTCCGCGAACGGTTGTCCGCTCTGCGGCAGCTCCGGCGTGACCGAGTCTTCGATTGGATGCCTGGGGCTCAGGTGCAGCGGCGAACCCTCACGCCGTTCACCACTACGGTCCTGCAGACCACGGCAGGCTTGCGGACGACGACCGCGCCGCGCGCTCCGGCGCAGCCGGCGCGATAGACGCCCTTGGCGCATACCACGGCGTTGGCTTCGGTCGACTCAAAGGTCATGGTGGCGCCGAAGGCGAAAAGGGCGGATGCAATGATCAGCAAGTAACGCATGTTAATCTCCCGGACTTGTACTGTTGATGTTCAGCCTTGATCGTTCCTTTTTGAAAGTTGTTTCGGAAGGTTCTGCGGATACCTGTCGCGGCGTGCGCGCACGCCGATCTCGTTTCGGTTGACGGCCGGCATGAACGCCGGCCGTGCCCTCATTTCTTTTCGGCGGCCGCCAGCACCTTCTTGCAGGCCGGCGTGAGCTTGTCGCTCTGCTTGGCGAGGCAGGCGATGATGCGTCCGCCGCCCGGGGTGACGGTTTTGCAATATTTCTCGAAGTCGCCCATGCAGGCGCTGCGCTGTTCGGCGGTCAGCTCCTGCGCTGATGCAGTCTGCGCAATGCAGAGCAGGGCGGTAGCGGTCAGGACGGTGCGTAGCATCGGTTTCTCCCTTCGCTGAGGCGGCTGATCGTTGACGTGAGTATCCGCAGACCAGGATGGTCGGCCTTCTTGCTTCTTGATCGCGGACCCGCTGTAGTGAAGCTCCCATTCATCGTTGCAGGGAAAGCAGATGGCGCAGGTCAGGGCCAAATGGCTGGTGTTCTATTCCGAACATGTCGAGCCGGTCTCCAAGGAAATCTTTTCTCACGTCGAGAAGATGATCATCGGGACGTTGATCGTATCGGCCGGCGCGCATGTCTCGAGCAATGAGCCGGCGATCGTGCTGTTCGGCTATCTGCGCCATGGTCTCGTCGGCCGCGGCGTCATGTTGTTCGGCGTCATCCTCCTGCTGCTGAATTTTGTCGACGGCCTTTACAAGCTCGCCAAGCTCAATTGGCATATTGCGTACCAAACCGTGATGGCGATCCTTTATGTCGCCCTGTCGGTACGGCTCGTTCAGCTCATCCTCGCCTTTCGCGGCGGCGAGTGACCGGCGGTCCCGGAATCAATCGAGGACCGCCGCAGGGGCGCGATTATCGCGCTGCGAACTGGGACAGAACGTCCTTGCAGGCGGGCGAAAGCTGCGCGGCGTTGGTCGCGAGACACTGCACGATCCGGCCGCCGCCAGGCTGCACGCCGCCGCAAATCGAGCGGACGTCGGCGCCGCAGGCCGATCGCAGCACGAACAGTTCTTCACGAGGCCGCATCGGCCGCAGCACGATCACTGTCGGCGCCGCCGGTGCGGCGGCAGCCGCTCCCGCTGCAGCCGGAGCCGCGCCTGCCGCGGGTGTTGCCGCACCACCACCGCCACTGGCCGCGGCAACGGCGCTTCCGCAACCGGCCGAAAGTTTCGCCTTGTTCTTTTCCAGGCATTGCAGGGCCGGCGCGCCGCCGGTAGGCACGCCCGCGCAGACCTTCGGATAATCCGAGCGGCATGCGCTGCGGATGGCGGAAATCTGAGCGCTGGTCGGCTGTCCCGCCGGGGCGGCGGCTGCGGCCTTTGGCTCGGCGGATTTCGCTGGCGCTGCCGTTGCAGCCGCCGGCGCTGCTGCTTTCGGCGCCGCCGTCTCGGCCGGCTTGGCGGGCGCAGCCGCCGGCGCTTCCACGGCGCGCACCGCGCTCTGGCAGCTGGATGAAAGGCTCGACATGTTCTTCTGCAGGCATTGCAGCGATGCCTCGCCGCCGGGCGGCACGCTGGAACAATGCGCCATGTAATCGGAACGGCACTGGGATTTGATGGCGTCGCGTTGCGCCTCGCTCGGCGCTTGCGCCAACGCGGGTGCTGCAATTGCGAATATCGCGGCCGCCAGTAACGGCCCAAGGTTTCTCACGC
Organism: Bradyrhizobium sp. SRL28; assembly: GCF_018596315.1. Classification (GTDB taxonomy): domain Bacteria; phylum Pseudomonadota; class Alphaproteobacteria; order Rhizobiales; family Xanthobacteraceae; genus Bradyrhizobium. Next base: position 174,403 of record NZ_JAHEAG010000006.1, read on the forward strand.
GCGTCAACGTATTGATCATTTGAATAAATCCTTTTGTCGTCGCCGGAAGCCGCCGCTTCAACCAAAGTGAAATATCGAATGCGCCTTTAGGAAAAATCGGGCTGCATCATTTTCGCTTTCCGGTTCCGCTGCAAGCGGATTGTTGCTATTTTCATGGGGTGGCGGAAAGCCAGTTTTTGAATAATGCCTTTTCCAGAACAAAACCGATTGGGGCACCAAAAATGAAGGCTTCGCGTTCGCCTGCACGCTTGAGACCATACGGCACCGCCGCACATAGAGGCGCCGTCGCCTGGCGTGCGGGTTTCGCAATTGCGGCGATGGGCATCCTAAGTGCCTGCGAACAAAATACTTTTGTCCCGCCGCCGCCGCCGAAGGTCGATGTGGCGGTGCCGGTGCAACGGTCCTTCACGCGCTATCTGGAAGCGACCGGCAATACGGCTCCGATCAAGAATGTCGATCTGGTCGCGCGCGTGCAGGGCTTTCTGCAATCGATCGACTATAAGGACGGCGCCTTCGTGAAGGAAGGCACACCCCTGTTCACGATCGAGCCTGACACCTACAAGCTGAAGCTCGAACAGGCGCAGGCGGCGGAAAGCGGCGCGCAGGCAACGCTGAGGCAGGCCGAGGCGGACTACAAGCGCCAGCAGGAATTGGTCCAGCGGCAAGCCGTTTCCCAGGCCACGCTGGATACTTCCACGGCGACGCGCGACAATGCGCAGGCGAGCCTGCTGCAGGCTCAGGTCAACACCAAGATTGCGGCGGTCAATTACGGTTATACCAATGTTGCCGCGCCGTTTGACGGCGTCGTCAGCGCGCATCTCGCCTCCGTCGGCGAACTCGTTGGCGCGTCGTCGCCGACCCAGCTCGCTACCATCGTGGCGCTCGATCCGATCTGGGTGAATTTCAACGTCAACGAACAGGACGTGCTGCGGATCCGCACGGAGGCCCGCCGGCGCGGGATGACGGCGGACGATCTCAGGCAATTGCCCGTCGAGGTCGGGCTCCAGACCGAGACCGGCTTTCCGCACAAGGGCAGGCTCGACTATGCCGCGGTGACGCTCAACCAGGCGACCGGCACGCTCCCGGTGCGTGGCGTGCTGCCCAATTCCGACCGCGCCTTGCTGCCGGGGTTCTTTGTCCGCGTCCGCGTCCCGATTGATCAGGAGAAGAACGGGCTGTTCGTGCCGGATGTGGCCCTCGGGAGCGACCAGGCCGGACGCTATCTGTTGGTCGTGAACGGCGAAAATATCGTCGAACAGCGCAAGGTGCGGGTCGGGCCGCTGGAGGGCGAGCTGCGTGTCATCGAAGAAGGCCTGAAGGCCGACGACCGCGTCGTCACCGCCGGGCTGTTGCGCGCGATTCCCGGCCAGAAGGTCGATCCGCAATTGAAGAAGATCGAAGCACAGCCTGCTGCAGCCAAGTAGGAGCCGGCCATGATTTCGAAGTTTTTCATTGAACGGCCCGTTCTTTCCAACGTCATCGCCATCCTGATGGTCCTGATCGGCTGCCACCATCAATATCCGCGATGAGCTGTCGCGCCTGCCCGGGGTCGGCAACGTCACGGTATTCGGCGCCGGCCAATACTCGATGCGGGTCTGGCTCGATCCGAACAAGCTGTATGCGCGCAACCTGATGCCGCAGGACGTGATCAACGCGATCCAGCAGCAGAGCCAGCAGGTCACCGCGGGCCAGGTCGGGGCACCGCCAACGCCCGCAGGGCAGGCGTTCCAGTATACGCTGAACGTCAGTGGACGGCTCGCTGACACCAGCGAGTTCGAGAACGTGATCGTCAAGACCGGCAGCAGCGGTGACGTCACGCGCGTGCGCGATGTCGGCTGGGTCGAGCTCGGCGCCCAGACCTACAGCCAGGTGTTCTCGCTCAACAACAAGCCGGCCACCGGCATCGGCGTGTTCCAGTCGCCCGGCGCCAATGCGCTCCAGGTCCAGCAGGCCGTCGAGAAGAAGATGCAGGAGCTGGCGAAGGCGTTTCCGCAGGACGTGACCTACGACACGCCGTTCGACACCACCAAATTCGTCTCGGAATCGATCAATGAGGTCTACAAGACGCTGATCGAGGCGGGTTTGCTCGTCCTCGTCGTGATCCTGATCTTCCTGCAGGACTGGCGGGCGATGCTGGTGCCCGCGACCACGGTGCCGGTGACGATCATCGGCGCCTTTGCGGCGATGGCGGCGCTCGGCTTCACCATCAATATCTCGACCCTGTTTGCGATCGTGCTCGCGATCGGCATCGTGGTTGATGACGCCATCGTCGTGGTCGAAGGCGCCGCGCATAATATCGAGAAGGGCATGTCCGGCCATGACGCCGCGATCAGCGCGATGAACGCGCTGTTCGCGCCGATCATCGGCATCACGCTCGTGCTGATCTCGGTGTTCCTGCCCTCGGCGTTTCTGCCGGGATTGACCGGGCAGATGTATGCGCAGTTCGCGCTGGTCATTGCCGCAACCGCGCTCCTCAGCGCCATCAACGCGGCGACGCTGAAGCCGACGCAGTGTGCGTTGTGGCTGCGGCGGCCGGTGCCACCGGAGCAACGCAACTTCTTCTATCGCGGCTTCAATGCGGTCTATAATCGCATTGAGGCATGGTATAGCCGGCTGATCAGCCGCCTGGTCGCGCACAGCAACATATCGGTGATTTGCGCGCTGATCCTGATCGCCATCGGTGGCTACGGCCTGTCGCGGGTGCCGACCGGCTTCATTCCGATCGAGGACCAGGGCTATCTCCTGGTCGCGGTGCAATTGCCTGATGGTGCGGCGCTTGAGCGTACCCAGCGTGTGCTTACCCAGGTCAGCGAGATAGCCGGCAAGGCCCCGGGTGTCGATCAGGTCATAGCCATTTCCGGTATCTCCGCGCTCGACAATTCTTCCAGCCTCGCCAATGCGGGCGTCGCCTATTTGATCCTGAAAGAGTGGAGCGCGCGAGGGCCGGGCGAGGATTTGCGGTCGCTGTTCGTCGGATTGAACGAGAAGCTCTCCGTTATCGAGGAGGCGCGGATCCTGGTGGTCCCGCCGCCGCCGATCCAGGGCATCGGTAACGCCGCCGGCTTTGCGATGCAGGTCCAGCTCCGCGACGGCAATTCCGACTTTGCGAAGTTGCAGGCGATCACCGGCGCGATCGTCGACAATGCGTCGTCACAGAGCGCGCTGCAGCGGGTGAGTTCGCCGTTCCGTTCGATGGTGCCGCAGTTCGACATCGAGGTGGATCGAATCAAGACCCAGACGCTGCATGTTACGACCGACCAGATCTTCTCGACGCTGTCGTCCTACATGGGTTCGACCTTCGTCAACCAGTTCAACAAGTTCGGTCGTACCTTCCAGGTCTATGCGCAGGCGGACGCGCAATTCCGCCTGACGCCGCGTGACATCCAGAACATGATGGTGCGCAACAGCAATGGCGACATGATTCCGCTCGGCACCGTGGCAAAGATCACGCCGGCGGTCGGTCCGTCGCTGATCAGCCTGTACAATCTGTATCCTTCCGCAACCATCATCGGTCTGCCGGCGACGGGTTACAGCTCAGGTCAGTCGATGAACCTGATGGAGCAGATTGCCGCGAAGACCCTGCCGCCCGGCACGGGCTTCGAATGGACGGCGATGTCGTACCAGGAGAAGGTCGTCGGCGGCCAGATCTACTGGGCGTTCGGCCTGGCCCTGCTGCTGGTCTACCTCGTGCTGGCCGGACAGTATGAGAGCTGGTACGCGCCGATCTCGGTGATTCTCGCGGTGCCGCTATCCTTGCTTGGCCCAATGATCGTGCTGACGGGCTTGAGGATCGAGAACAACCTCTATACCCAGATCGGCATCATCCTGTTGATCGCGCTGTCGGCCAAGAACGCCATCCTGATCGTCGAGGTGGCGCTGGAACTGCACGTGCGCGATCGCAAGCCGTTGCTGGAATCCGCCGTTGAGGCGGCGCGAGCCCGGTTCCGGCCGATCCTGATGACGTCGTTTGCTTTCATCTTCGGCATGGTCCCGCTTGTGCTTGCGACCGGCGCCGGCGCCAACGCCCGGAAGTCGATCGGCATCACGGCATTCTCCGGCATGCTGGCGTCGACGTGTCTCGCCGTGCTGTTTGTGCCGACGTTCTTTGTCGTGATCCAGCGGTTTGAGAACTGGCTGAAGGAACGGAAGACGAAGAAGGCTGGGGTGCAGGCGGCGGCCACGCACTAGGTCGTAGGGTGGGCAAAGGCGCACTTGCGCCGTGCCCACCATCCATCCACATCGTTATCCTCAATGGTGGGCACGCTTCGCTTTGCCCACCCTACGGACTGCGGATCGCAATCTACACCTTCACCATCCTCTTCCCGCGGTTCTCGCCGGCGAGCAGGCCGATCAGGGCTTTCGGCGTGTTCTCGATTCCGTCGATCACGTCCTCCTGCACCTTCAATTTGCCCGAGGCGACCCAGGACTGCAGGTCGGCCAGCGCGGCGGCGCTCTGGTGCATGTAATCCATCACGATGAAGCCCTGCATGATGAGGCGCTTCACCACGATCAGGCCGGGCACGCCGCGCGGGCCATGGGCCGAGGGCACGCCGTCATATTGCGAGATCGCGCCGCAGCAGGCGATGCGGCCGCGGTTGTTCATCAGCGAAAGGCAGGCTTCGAGAATGTCGCCGCCGACATTGTCGAAATAGACGTCGATGCCCTTCGGCGCCGCCGCCCGCAGTGCCTTGAAGGTGGCGCCATCCTTGTAATCGACCGCGGCGTCGAAGCCGAGTTCGGAAGTCAGCCACTGGCACTTGTCCTTGCCGCCGGCAATGCCGATGACGTTGCAGCCCTTGATCTTGGCGATCTGTCCGACAATCGACCCGACGGAGCCGGCAGCCGCCGAGACCACCACGGTCTCGCCTTCTTTGGGCTTGCCGACATGCAAGAGACCAAAATAGGCGGTGAGGCCGGCGATGCCGTAGACGCTGAGCAGATGCGTCATCGGCTCCATCCTGGGCATTTTCGTGAGATGCTTTGCTGGCACGGCGGCGTAGTCCTGCCAGCCGGTGTCGCCGAACACGAGATCGCCCGGCGCGAGGCCTGAGGCCTTCGAGGCGACGACCTCCGCGATGCTGCCGCCGGCCATCACCGTGTTGGCCTCGACCGCGGCGCGATAGGTGGCGCCGTGCATCCACGCCCGGTTGGCGGCGTCGAGCGAGATATAGCGCGTTCGCACCAGCGCCTCGCCGTCCTTCGGCTCGGGCACCGTGCCCTTGGTTAGCTTGAAGTGCTCAGGTCCGAGTTTGCCAGTGGGCTTCTCGACCAGCAGGATCTGACGATTGACGGTGTCGCTCATGACGTTCTCTCCCCTCGCATTGTGTTATTCCGGCGTTTCCGGATGCACTGGCCGCGGACGAGCCGATCGACGGCACCGATTGTGCGCCACGTTCAGAAAAACTCCAAATCCTCCGCGCGGCCGCCCTGTACGACGGTCGCGTATTCGACCGCCAGGAACAACCCGCCCGCCACATACACGCTTCGGTTTTGTCGCCGAGCCATATCCTGCGACAGCCGCGCCGCGTCCGCGATTGTCGCCGCGATATGAATGTTCGCTTTGGGATTGGCGCGTCGCGCCGCGGCGGCGATGACTTGCGCCTCGGCCCCCTTGTGGTGCGCCACTGTGCAGATGATGGTGTCGAAGGAAGGTGCCAGCGCGCCGATGATCTCGTCTGCCTTTTTGTCGTGCGAGACGCCGGTGACAAGGATCCAGCCGTCGCGGCCATGAATCGACATGAGACTGGCAAGCGATTGCCTGATGCCATCAGGGGTGTGGCCGACGTCGATCACGGTGAGCGGGTTGTGCAGGATGATCTCGAGACGGCCGGGCCAGCGCGCCTCGCGCAGGCCCGTGCGTATGGCAGCTTCGATACGTTCGGGAGGCCTGCGCGGTTGCTCGCGCTGCAGCCAGAGCAGGAACAGTGTGATCGCGATGGCTGAATTGCTGAACTGAAACGCGCCGGGCAGGCCCAGTTCGAGGCGGCGGAAATCATGATGCCCGAATTGGAAATCAAAATACTGCCCCGTGGCCGCCGCGTCCTCGTTGTCGACGGCGATTTCATCGCGGACGAACAGCGAGGTACGGCCCGGCCAGCGGTTGTATTCGAGAAGATGCGGCCGCAGATCCCGGCAGTTCTCGCCATAGACGATCGTGCCGCCAGCAGCGCAGGCGTCGCTCTTGTCGGATACGATCAGTTCAAGCGAGGTTCCGAGCAGTTCGACATGTTCGTAGTCGATCGAGGTGACGCAGGTTTCGCGCGCGCCGACCAGACGGACCGGATCGTAGCGGCCGCCGATGCCGGCCTCGAACACGGCGAAGTCGCACCCGCTCTCCTGGAAGTGCAGGCAGGCAAGCGCAAATAGCGCTTCGAAAGCGCCGAATTTCTCGTCCATCTTCTTCGAGACGGTTGCGACGGCAGCTTCGACCCGCCGTTTCAAGCGGGCGAGCGCGTCGTCGCCGATCTCAACGCCGTCGACCTGGATCCGCTCGTTGAAACGCAGGAGATGCGGCGACGTGAATAGACCGGTCCGCAGCCCATAGGCGCGGCCGATTTGAGCGCACATCGCCGCCGTGCTGCCCTTGCCGTTCGAGCCGGTCACCACCACCGAGATACGCTGCAGCCGCGCGCGATCGATTCCGAGCGCTTCCAGCAATCCGGTCATGCGCGCGAGGCAGATGCCGTCGCCGTATTTCGGCAGGTCGAACACTACAGCAGTCCCATGACGGAGAAGGTGTGATGCCAGATTTTCAGAATGAGGTCGCCGCGATTGGAATCTTCCAGCAGCCGGACCGCGGGATTGGAGTTGATCTCGATGATCTCGATGGCCTCCGGATTGTCGCCGATATCGACGAACATGTCGACGGCCGCGACGCGGAGTCCGATTGCGCGCGCGCCCTGCCGCGCCAGCCTGATGGCCTTTTCGGATGGTGCCGGTGCCAGCACCATCGTGCCGCCCGCGCTCAGATTCATGCGCCCGGGAATCTCGCGGCGTTCGCCTTTTCCCGGGACAGCATCGAGTGACGGATCCTGGTTTGGCAACGAAGCCGGCGAGAGGCCGCGTGCGCGTAGCGCGTCATTGTGGACGGTGAGCAACTCACGAATGGTGTGCATGCCGTCGCCCGTGACGGACGGCGGATATTTTCGCGCGCAATAGAGCGCGTCGTCGTCGAGCAGGAAAACGCGATACTCGATCCCTTCGACGATCGGCTGGATCAGCACGGCGTCGTAATATTTCATCACGTCATCGAGATATCGACTGAGCGCAGCGTCGCCGTGAATGGCTTGCGCGAAATCGCCGCGCGATCCCGTCAGCGGCTTGACGAAAGCCGATCCGCCCAATGTCTCGAGATAGGCAACCGCGTCGCTGCGCTCATGTCCCGCCGGGCGATGCGCGCGATAGCGCTCATGAAGGAAGAAATATTCGCCGCCAAGCGCGGGTACGCCGGCTTCGCGCAGGATCCGGCTCGTAAAATGTTTGTCGGACGCCAGCGTCGAGGCGGTGGCGTTGTTTTGCGGATACCAGGAGCTTCGGCCGGCGCCGAAATGAACCAGCGTGTCGCGCGATGCAACGCTGAAAAGCAGTCCCGATCCACCGTCGATGTCGCGAAAATGGAGCCCGAATTCGGCGCAGGCAAATTGGGCATAGATCGACTGATCCGGATAAAAGCCCGGTTTACCTTTTCGAAATTCGCCTGGGCTCCGCATGCGATCTCTTTTGAAGCATTCTTAATTGGGCGTGGTCATTTATTGCCAGATCGATGCCGAATTCAGCAAGTTAATTGCGCGAGAAAGCGTTAACGAAGCGAATCGAACCTTTTTGCAAAATAGAACGACAGCCATTCCGAGTTATCGATTGTGCTGTAGGTCATATTGACTATGTCTGTGCCGTGCGCAAATGGAGCGCCAAATCGCCAATGATTTCGCAGACTTTTGGCACTTCGAGGCCGAAGACCGAAACGTTCTACATCGAGACGTCAGGAAAAACGAAAACCCATGAGCGCGTTCTATAGAGAGAAAGTTCTTTCCGTTCGCCACTGGACCGAGACGCTTTTCAGCTTCCGAGCCACCCGCGATTCCGGTTTCCGCTTCCAGAACGGCCAGTTTGCGATGATCGGCCTCGAGGTCGAGGGCCGGCCGCTATTGCGCGCCTACAGCATGGCGAGCGCCAATCACGAGGAGGAACTCGAGTTCTTCTCCATCAAGGTCGCGGACGGGCCGCTGACCTCGAAGCTGCAGAAGATCCGCGAGGGCGACGAGATCCTGGTCGGCCGCAAGGCGACCGGCACGCTGATCACCGACAATCTGATTCCGGGCAAGCGCCTGCTGCTGCTGTCGACCGGCACGGGCCTGGCGCCGTTCGCGAGCCTGATCAAGGACCCCGACGTCTATGAGCGGTTCGAGACCATCGTGCTCGTTCACGGTTGCCGTCAGGTTTCCGAACTCGCCTATGGCGAGGAACTGGTCGCCAAGCTGCGCGACGATGAATTGTTCGGACCGTTGTTGTCGGAGAAGCTGCTGTATTACCCGACGGTGACCCGCGAGCCGTTCCGCAACCGCGGCCGCATCACCGACCTGATCTCGTCCGAGCAGTTGTTCAACGACATTCACCAGGCGCCGCTCAATATCGAGACCGATCGCGTCATGATGTGCGGCAGCCCGGGGATGCTGGACGAGCTGAAGCAGATGTTCGAATCCGGCGGCTTCCTCGAAGGCAGCCACAACACGCCCGGCCATTTCGTGATCGAAAAGGCGTTCGTCGAGCGCTGACGGTCATGTAGCCCGGATGAAGCGAAGCGAAATCCGGGACCGCTTTCTCTGCCCATGCAGCGTCCCCGGATTGCGCTTCGCTCCATCCGGGCTACGGTTTTCTGAACCGGCGTTGGCCGGTAGCCCACCCCACTGCTATAACTACTCCCCAACGTCACGCGGCCTGTTGCCGTCGCGGCGATGAGGGAGTGTGTGCGTGTCGGTACGCGACGAGATCGGCCCGGCAAAGACCGCCTTTGTGTTTGCGGGCGGCGGCAGCTTCGGGGCCATCCAGGTGGGCATGTTGCATTCGCTCGCCGCCCACGGCGTCGCCGCGGACATGGTGGTCGGCTGCAGCGTTGGCGCCCTGAACGGCGCATTCTATGCCGGCGATCCCACGCTCGATGGCGTACAGCGCCTCGCTTCCATCTGGCGCGGATTGCAACGGCACGACGTCTTTCCGATGAGCTGGCGGACGGTGCTGAGCTTCCTGTGGCACCGCGATTTCCTGATCTCCCATGACGGCATCCGCAAGCTGATCGAGGATCACATCCCCTATCGCAATCTGGAGGAGGCGAAGCTGCCGGTGCATATCGTCACCACCGACATCGTCTCCGGCGACAGCGTCGTGCTGTCGGAAGGCTCCACGGCGGAGGCGATCGTTGCGTCCACCGCGATCCCGGGCGCGTTCTCGCCGATCCGCTACAAGGACTATTATCTCGCCGACGGCGCGATCTCCAGCAACACGCCGATACAGGTCGCCGTGAAGAAGGGCGCCAGGCGCCTGATCATTCTGCCGACCGGGCACGCCTGCGCGAACCAGGCGCCGCCGGTCGGGGCGGTCGCCAACGCGATGCACGCGCTCACGCTCCTGATAGCGCGGCAACTGGTCAGTGAGCTCGAAATGCTTGGGCCCGATATCGAGTATTTCGTGGTGCCGCCGCTGTGCCCGCTGGTGGGTTCACCCTACGATTTTTCGCGAACCGCCGATCATATCGACCGCGCCATTCTCTCTACCGACGCCTGGCTGGCCCAGCACGGCCTGCAGCAGGGCAAGATTCCGCACGAGATGCGGCTGCACAGCCACTGAATGGCGGGCGTCGGGCGTTACGCTGCACTGCAAAAAGGCAAAAAGCGACGGCTTTGTTTCAACCCCGTGAAGCCGCCAGGCATTTTTCCAGGCCGACGTCACTTCCGTGAGCATCGCTCTGTATATCGTATAGCGCTCGTTCCGGCGGTTGGACTAAGCTGGCGACACGACAATCCGGCTGAGGGATTCCATGGAAACGCTGCTGCTTCCGTTCTCGCCACGCTACATCGTGCTGACGATCTGCGCTGTCGTCACCGCCTTGCTGATCGGCATCGGGATTTTCGACCATAATCTGAAGGTGTGGGAATTCCTGCTGATCCCGATCGTGATTTTCGGCGCCCTCACATTTCTCGGCATTCGTGATCTCCTGCAAAAGAACCACGCGGTTTTGCGCAACTATCCGATCTCGGCGCATATTCGTTTCCTGCTCGAGGAAATTCGCCCGGAGATGCGCCAATACTTCTTCGAGAGCGAGAAGGACGGCATGCCGTTCTCCCGCGACACCCGCGCGCTGGTCTATCAGCGTGCCAAGATGCAGCTCGACAAGCGGCCGTTCGGCACCCAGGAAGACGTCTATCGCGAGGGTTACGAATGGATGCATCATTCGGTGGCGCCGAAGGCTCGCAGCGGCGCGGAATTCCGCGTCACCGTCGGAGGCCCCGATTGCACCAGGCCGTATGCGGCATCGGTCTTCAACATCTCGGCGATGAGTTTTGGCGCGCTCAGCCCCAACTCCGTGCGCGCGCTGAATACCGGCGCGAGGAAGGGCGGCTTCGCGCATGATACCGGCGAGGGCGGTGTCAGTCCCTATCATCGCGAAAACGGCGGCGACCTCATCTGGGAGATCGGCTCCGGCTATTTCGGCTGCCGCAACCGCGATGGTTCGTTCAACCCGGAAGAATTCGCCCGCGTCGCGGCCGACGAGCAGATCAAGATGGTCGAACTCAAGATCAGCCAGGGCGCCAAGCCCGGCCATGGCGGCGTGCTGCCAGCTGCCAAGGTATCGGAGGAGATCTCCAAGATCCGGGGCGTCGCGATGGGCGAGGATTGCATTTCGCCGGCCACCCACCGCGCGTTTTCGACGCCGCTGCAGATGATGGCGTTCATCGGCGAGATGCGCAGGCTGTCGGGTGGCAAGCCGACCGGGTTCAAGATGTGTATCGGCCACCCCTGGGAGTTCCTGGCGATCTGCAAGGCGATGCTGGAGACCGGGATTTATCCCGACTTCATCGTCGTCGACGGCAATGAGGGCGGCACCGGCGCGGCGCCGCTGGAGTTTATGGATCATCTGGGCATGCCGATGCGCGAGGGCGTCAGTTTCGTCCACAACGCGTTGATCGGCATCAACGCGCGCGACCGCGTCAAGATCGGCGCCGCCGGCAAGATCGCGACCGCCTTCGACATGGCCCGCGCCATGGCAATTGGCGCCGACTGGTGCAATTCCGCGCGCGGCTTCATGTTCGCGCTCGGCTGCATCCAGTCCTTGAGCTGCCACACCGATCGCTGTCCGACCGGTGTGACCACGCAGGATCCCACCCGCGCCCGCGCGCTGGTGGTGCCGCTCAAGACCGAACGGGTCTACATGTACCATCATGCTACCCTGCACGCGCTGTCCGAGCTTCTCGCCGCCGCCGGCCTCGATCATCCGCAGCAGTTGCGGCCGATCCACTTCTCGAAACGAACGTCGAGCACCGAGGTGATGTCATTCGCGAAACTCTACCCGCAGCTGCGTCCGGGAGAGTTGATCGAAGGCACCCAGGATCCGCGCTTCCACGATGCCTGGGCGATGGCACGCGCGGATTCGTTCCAGCCAGTGGGATAAAAATCTTGGCGGTTTCCCCACGCTCTCTTGAATCTTGCCGGGATGGCTTTCTGGTAAGGTTTCCGTGGCGCAGTTGTCCTGGCGCATTGGAACCCGCAAGAAAGCGATAATGCTCACCTTCGAACTCGGGATCGTCACGATCCTGATTGTCATCAACGGCCTGCTTTCCATGTCGGAACTGGCCATCGTGTCGTCGCGGCCGGCAAGGCTTGCGGCGCTGGCTGAACGAAACGTCAAAGGCTCTCGCCGCGCGCTGGCGCTGGCATCCGACCCCGGAAAATTTCTCTCCACCGTGCAGATCGGCATCACGCTGATCGGCGTGCTGTCGGGCGCGATTTCCGGCGCCACGCTCGGCTCGCGGCTGAGTAACTTATTGATCGAGGCCGGATGGTCACGGGGCGTAGCCGATACCGTCGGCGTCGGCGTCGTGGTGACCGTGATTACTTACGCCTCGCTCATTATCGGCGAGCTGGTGCCGAAGCAGATTGCCTTGCGCGACCCGGAATCGGTAGCGGTGCGGGTGGCACCCTACATGATGCTGCTTGCGAAGATCTCATTGCCTGCCGTCTGGCTTCTCGACCGGTCCGGCAAGGCACTGTTGTGGCTGCTCGGTCACCGCGGTGCCGCCGGCGAGAAAGTCAGCGAGGATGAAATCCGCACCCTGGTCGTCGAAGCCGAGAATGCCGGCGTGCTCGAACCCGGTGAAAAGGAAATGATCGCGGGCGTCATGCGCCTCGGCGATCTTCCCGTCGGCGCCGTCATGACGCCGCGTCGCGAGGTGAGCATGATCAACCTGACCGACACCTTGCAAACGATCCGATCTACGCTCGCTGCCAGCAGCCATTCCCGGTTTGTGGTGTTCGATCAGGCCGGCGATGCCGCGGTCGGAATCGTCAATGCCAAGGACATGCTGGACTGCTATCTGTCGGGGCAGATGCTTGACATCAGCAAGCTGGTGCGACCGGCGCCGGTCATTCCGGAATTTCTCGATGCGAGGGACGTCGTTGCGATCCTGCGGGATTCCCCCGTTCATATGGGGCTGGTCCATGACGAGTATGGCGTGTTGCAGGGCGTGGTGACCAGCGCAGACATCCTGGAATCGATCGTCGGCGGTTTTCATACCGAGGAGGGGCCGCCGGAAGCGGCGGCCATCCGACGCGACGACGGTTCGTACTTGATTTCAGGCTGGATGCCCGCCGTCGAGTTTGCTTCGCTGCTCCGGTTCGAGTTGCCGGTATCCCATGACTACGAGACGGTTGCCGGCTTCCTGCTCAGCCATTTCGGCCGGATACCTGACGTCGGCGACCATATCGAGGTGGATGGTTGGCGCTTCGAGATCGTCGATCTCGATGGCCGACGCATCGACAAGCTGCTGGCCGCCAGGACCGGCGAGGCTTCTCCCGGCGGTGAAGCGTGATGCGGGACTGGCTTGAGCTTCCTGCCCCAAGCGGGTTGCTCGCAGTTGAGCAGAAGGGCCCAGACTAAAACTCGCCGTGGAAACGGCCGGAGAAGATGTGGACCGGGCCGCGATCGGCGTTGTAGGCGGGGTTGGTGATCAGCTGGTAATCGGCGGTGAGCGTGAAGTTCTTGTCGATGGCGTAGGCGTAGTAGGTCTCGAGGATTCGTTCGTTGCTGTAGTTGAGACGGCCGTCGCCGATCAGCAGGCCGAGACCGCCGGCCGCCAGGAAATCGCGGTGCCCGCCGGAAAGTCCGTTGATTGCGCCGCCCAAACCGAATGTATCGCTCGGCCGTCCCCAATAGCTGCCCTTGACCGACAGGCCTGCCGAGACGCTGCGATCAATGTCGGTAAAGGACAGGATTTGGTTCCGGCCGTCGTTCCAACTCGCGCGGGCGAACAGGCCGACGTCCGTCATGAGCTGTTGCTCCGCGTTGACGTAGAATCCGTATTTGAGATTTTGGCGCTGGATGTCTGTCATGACGTTGTTGATGTCGAGCGCCGGGTCTGCGGCGCTGATCGCCAGCGCGTTGCGGTAGTTGCCGGTATTGCCGCGATTGGCGAAGATGCCGAGCCGCAGTTTGCCGGGCTGGTCGAACACGGTGTGACGTTCTTCGAATTCGACAACAGCTCCGCCGGTCTTGAAGGTGAGGACATCGCTGTTGGGAGCCGAGGGCACCTGAAACAGGCCGGCGCGCACAGCCCAATCCTTGCGGTTGAGTTCGACGACGGCGCCGCGGGTAAATCCGGGGAGGTCTGCCGGAAAGTCATAGGCCGCGGACGCCCACATTGCCCAGTTCATGAAGTCCACGCGTGGATCTTTTGCGTAGGAATTGCCGTCAAAGAAATCGCCGACCGCAAATCGTCCGACACTTACCGTGACCCGGTCGATGTCGCGTTTGCCCGGCAACTGATTGGCCGCATCGGCCACTTCTTCCTGTTCGCCTCCCAGCCCGAACGTCTGCCGGAACAAATAGCGCTGTGCGCGGAATCTCGGATACTCGGCACCGCCTTTTTGCGCTTCGCCGTTTGAAAAACCTCCCAAGCCTAATGTGCCGCCGATTCCGAACCCCTGCGCAAGCTCCGGACCAAAATAGAGCTCTCCGCCGTCCCATAATCGCCATCCGAGAAAGGCTCCGACCGTCCAGGTTTCTCGCACGCGCCCGGCGCCGGGCAGGCTGTTCGTACCTTGATAAGGCGAGCGGAAGCTCGGATAGCCCTGCGATATGAAGGTGGTCTGGGCGTGGACGTTCCAGTCCTTGGACGCGGGAGGGGTGGGTGGCCTGATGGCGTAATCGCTTGATGTCGCGGAACCCGGCCCGTCCCAGATCTTGTAGTTCAATCCGACCTTGACGGTGTGGATCTTCGGATCGACTGCGACGTCCGGCAGCGGTACGTCCGCAAGCCCGTAGGTTCGGGCACCCAGGTCGATGTAGCCGTATTCGAGTTTTGCGCTCCATTTGGCGTCGGCGGCATATTCGACGCCAGCGCCTGCGGTCCAGCCGAGAGGGGCATGCCCGCGCTCGGATAACACGCTGCCGTCGGCATCATTGACGTCGACGCGGGTCCGGGCCCAGGCGACGCCGCCGGTCAGATAGGGCAGCAGCGTTCCGAATGCGTATCCGACACGGCCCCGGACCGTGGCAATGTAGTCGAAGCTGGTGTTGAAGGGGGCCGGCACAAGCCGCGGACGATCAAGCGTGCTCAGGAACGAAACATCGACCTCTGCGCCCAATACCAGATTGTTCGGGAGCTGAAAATTATAGCCGGCCTGATAGCCGCCGATCAGGCCCGTGATGCTGTGGGGAAAGAACACGCCTTGCAGCGGGAGGGGATTGGTATCGGGTCCAAAGCTGCCGCCGCCATAGCCGACGTGGCCGCCGATGTAGAAGCCGCTCCAGTCGAACGCCGGCCGCAGATAGGGGGCGGCCTTGATGGGCAGGTCGGCCGCAATGGCCGGACTGCCGAGCGCCAGCGCGCCGAATGCGGCGCCGGCCAGCACATATTCCAGGGATCGGCGGTTGCGGTTCACGGAGCGGACATTCCCGGCATGAGGCATGCTGTCGTTGCCTGTCATCACTGCAGATTCGAATGCCAGCCGCCACCCAACAATTGAAGTCATCAACCCCGCCGCCCCTAGTCGGCTTCCCTGCGGTTCCGCCGGTCAGCGCCAGATCGGGATCATTCCGCCATTTTACCTTAAACTTTTATTGCAAGTAATTTGCAGTAGCAAGAATGGAGCCGACTGCAGCGGTCGCTTAGCACCGGTATGTGACGTGGTTGCAAAACATCATCGCAGCTGCCGTTCGGACAGATCGCTGACCGGTGTTCGGAGACATCGCTGACACATCGCGATGGGCCGGCTCTGGCGGGCGGCCTGCATCTCCAAAAAAGTTGACCCGCCCGGGGGGACAGCCGGGCGGGTCGTGTTCGGCACGGGGTGGATGAGGCGCCCGTGCCGGACGCAAATCCACGAGAAGCGTTTTTAGTTGAGGTGGCTTGCTTGAAGAATTCGCTTCCCAAACAGAGACCAAGTCAGCCGAAAGAAATTAGTAGGAGCAGGTACGGACGCGGCCGATGTAATTGCCGAAAGCGTCGAACTGGCGAACCCAGCCGCAGCGGCGATAGCCGTCGTAGTAGTAGCCGGGGCCTGAAGCGGCGATCGCGGTGCCGACGATGGCTGCGCCAACGAGGCCGGCTCCGACACCCCAGTGCAGCGGCTTGGCCTGAGCCTGGGTGGAAGCCATGCCGGTAACGGCAAGGGTGGCGAGAGCGAGAGCGGCGAACTTGGTCTTGATCGACATGGAAGTCTCCATCCTGTGTTGAGCGGCCATTGTGGTCCGCATGCCCAGTTGGACGGAGGCACCTCGAAAGCGGTTCGAGGCGAGGGTTGGAAATATGGTTTCGTCGTTTATTTCTCCGGTATTTCAGATGGTTACGGGGATAGATCCCGGGCTTCATGGTTTACGAAGAAACAATTCCGGATCGAATTTGTCGACGTCGTCGAGCAATTCACAGAACGCGCGCGCGCCGTGATCGAGCAGTTGTTCGCCCTTCTCGGCGGAGGCTTTGGTGGCGTCGCCGACCGCGCCGCTTTCATGCAGATCCTGCGTCTGCCACGCGAAGGGCACCGGCCGATGTGCGGAGAGCCAGCGAAATTTCTGCTCCATCGCGATGCTGGCGGGATGAAAATCGGCGATCGCTTCGCTCCGCACGGTGTGCGGATAGCGCGCCAGCATGATCGAAGTCTCGACCGCACCGCCATGAATGCCGTGACGGATTTCTTCCGCGGAAAACAATCCATCCGGCGCGCCGAAGCGCGACCAGCTCGTGGTCACCGCGAGAAGCCCGTGATGCGCGCGCAGATCCTGCGCCACCAGCGACATCGCCGCGCTGTTGCCGCCATGGCTCGTCACGATCACCAGCTTGCGGATGCCGGACCGTGCGACGCTCTCGCCGATCGCCATCCACTCCTTCAATGCGACATCGGTCGGCAGCGTCAGCGTGCCCGGATAATCGATATGCTCGGTGGAAATGCCGACCGGCTGCAGCGGCAGAAAGGTGACGGGAAGTGCTACAGGCAACAACTCGCGCACCCGCGCCAGATAGGCCTCGCCGATCAGGACGTCGGTTTCCAGCGGCAGATGCGGGCCGTGCTGCTCGGTCGCCGCCAATGGCAGCACCGCAATCCAGCGCGCGGCGTCGGCGCTGGCGATTTCGGGCCAGCGGATCTCGGTCCAGTCGCGGGGCGGAACAGTTGAAGCCATCGAGCGAAGCGTTTCTTTGGATGAATTTGCAGGGTAGTTTGCTAGATATTCCGGGAATTGATCCTATTCCTGGATAAACCTGTGGGACGATATCCACGTCCATTGCCTCCCATCATGGGCCAGAACGATCGACGGAGTCCAACCATGAACCCGGCCTTTTTGACGCGAGCGTTAACCGCGGGTCTTCTGGCGCTGGCTGCGGCGCTGATGCCGGCGCGCGCGCAGACCCTCGACAAGGTGTCGTTTGGAACCAACTGGGTGGCGGAGGCCGAGCATGGCGGCTTCTTCCAGGCGGTTGCCGACGGCACCTACAAGAAATACGGCCTCGACGTCACTATCGTGCCGGGAGGACCCAACACCAACAACCGTATCCTGCTGACCGCCGGCAAGCTCGATTTCTTCATGACCGCCAACACGCTGCAATCGTTCGACGCGGTCACCAACAAGGTACCGGTGGTCGCGGTCGCTGCGATCTTCCAGAAGGATCCGCAGGTTTTCCTGACCCATCCGGAAACCAAATTCACCAAGCTCGAAGATCTCAAGCCGCTCACGCTATTCGTGTCCAAGGAAGGCGTCGCGAGCTACTTCCAGTGGCTGAAGTCCGAATACGGATTCAGCGAGAGCAAGGTGAAACCCTACACCTTCAATTCGCAGCCCTTCATCGTCAACAAGCAGAGCGCGATGCAAGGCTACGTCACTTCCGAACCCTACGCCGTCGAGAAGGCGGCGGGCTTCAAGCCCGGCGTGATCCTGCTCGCCGATCACGGCTTCAACGCCTATTCGACGCTGATCGAGACCCGCCGCGAGATCATCGACAAGAAACCCGACCTCGTGCAGCGCTTCGTCGATGCCTCCGCCATCGGCTGGTACAATTATCTCTACGGCGACAATTCGGCCGGCAATGCCATGATCAAGCAGATGAACCCGGAAATGACCGACGAGCTGCTCAGCTACTCCGCCGCCAAGATGAAGGAATACGGCATCGTCGATTCCGGCGATACCTTGCGCGACGGCATCGGCGCCATGAGCGACGCGCGGGTGGCGAGCTTCTTCGACAAGATGGTGCGGGCCGGCGTGGTTCGCCGCGATATCGATTACCGCCAGGCCTATACGTTGCGCTTCGTCAACAAGGGCGTCGGTGTCGATCTGCGGCCGAAGAACTGAGGCGAGATGGCCGACCCCGCTGTGTCCGAGACGGATTTCGATGCGGCGGGCCTTGCGGTGCGTCTGCGCGCCGTTACCAAGATCTATGATAATCGCGTGACCGCGCTCGGGCCGCTCGATCTCGATGTCGCAAAGGGCGAGTTCGTCTCGTTGCTCGGACCCTCCGGCTGCGGAAAGTCGACCGCGCTCCGGCTGATCGCGGGGCTCAGCGCACCGAGTGCGGGCACGGTGAACGTATCCCATCACGCAAACAAAAAGGATGGGCGGCATCCCATCGGTTTTGTGTTTCAGGAACCCACCCTGATGCCGTGGGCAAGCGTGCGCGAAAACGTTCGCCTGCCGCTGAAACTTTCGCATGCGCCGGCGACTGATGCCGACAGCCGCATCGAGGACGCGTTGGCGCAGGTCGGCCTATCCGAATTTGCCGATGCGTACCCCCGTGAATTGTCCGGCGGTATGAAGATGCGGGTCTCGCTGGCGCGCGCGCTCGTCACCGACCCGGATATTCTCTTGCTGGACGAGCCGTTCGCGGCGCTCGATGAGATCACGCGCTTTCGGCTCAACAACGATCTGCTTGATCTGTGGCGCAAGCTGCACAAGACCGTCGTCTTCGTCACCCATTCGGTGTTCGAGTCGGTCTACCTGTCGCAGCGGGTGACCGTGATGACGGCGCGGCCGGGCCGCATCAGCAGGGAATTTCGTATCGAAACGCGGGAGCCGCGCGGGGAGGAGTTTCGCACCTCGGCCGAATATGCCGGCTATTGCCGCGAGGTCTCCAGCGCGCTCGCGCCCTCCTATTCGGGGCAGCGCAGCGCATGAGCTCCTTCCAGAATATCGGGCGGATGCTGCTGCCAGTCGTTGTGCTGGCGGCGGGCCTGGGCTTCTGGGAACTCGTGGTGCGCGTCAACGACATCCAGCCTTACGTGCTGCCGAGCCCTTATGTCGTGTTTCAGACGCTCGTCGGCGACTGGCCGGTACTGTCGGAATCGCTCGGTGTCACCCTGCTCACCACGCTGGAAGGCTTTATCGCCGCGGCCGTCGGCGGTATTGCGCTGGCGCTGCTGTTCAATCAGTCGAAATGGCTGGAATATTCGCTGTTTCCCTATGCGGTGGTCCTGCAGGTCACGCCGGTGATCGCAATTGCGCCGTTATTGCTGATCTATCTGCCGCAGCAGACCGCGGTCATCGTCTGTGCCTGGATCGTCGGTTTCTTTCCGGTCCTGTCCAACACCACGCTTGGGCTGAATTCGGTGGACCGCAATCTGGCCGGGCTGTTTCAGCTCTATGGCGCGTCAAAGCTGCAGACGCTGCGATACCTGAAATTGCCGGCCGCGCTGCCGTATATTCTCGGCGGCCTGCGGATCGCGGGCGGCCTGTCGCTGATCGGCGCCGTGGTCGCCGAAATCGCGGCGGGTACCGCGGGCGCCGGCTCCGGGCTGGCGTTCCGGATCGCCGAGTCCGGCTATCGCCTCAACATTCCCCGAATGTTCGCGGCGTTGCTGTTGCTGTCGGTGGCCGGGATTGTCATCTATGGGCTGCTGGCGCTAGTTTCGCATCTGGTACTACGGCGCTGGCATGAGAGCGCGCTTGGAAAGGAAAATTGATGGCTGCCGCGAATATTTCGTCCGAAAAGATCGACCTCCTGATCTATGGGCCGATCAGGCCGATCCTCGAAAACGGCTTTTCGGACCAGTTCGTCCTGCATATGGCGGAGAGCCGCGCCGACCTCGAACGCTTGACGCCCGAAACGATAGCGAAAATCCGCGGCATGGCGGTGACCTATCACATGGTGCCGGCCGACGCGAAGGCGCTGTCGCAGTTTCCAAAACTCGAAATGGTCGCGAGTTTCGGCGTCGGCTACGACCACGTCGATTCCGCCTATGCGCGCGAGCACAATATCGTCGTCACCAACACGCCCGACGTGCTGACCGAAGAAGTCGCCGACGTCGCAATGGGGCTTCTGATTTCGACCTTGCGCGAGTTCGTCAAGGCCGACCGCTACCTGCGCTCCGGGTTGTGGCAGGCGCAGAACTATCCCCTCAGCGTCGGTTCGCTGCGCGATCGCAAGATCGGGATCGTCGGCATGGGCCGCATCGGGCAGGCGATCGGACGCCGGTTAGAGGCCTCGCTTGTGCCGGTGTCCTATCACTCGCGCAACCCGTCCTCGGCCGTCTCCTACAAGCACTATCCTGACTTGATGGAAATGGCGAAAGCAGTGGACACGCTGATCGTCATCGTGCCCGGCGGCGCCTCTACCGCCAAGATGATCAATGCCGACGTGCTGAAGGCGCTCGGTCCGCGCGGCGTTTTGATCAACGTCGCGCGCGGCTCCGTCGTCGACGAGCCGGCGCTGGTCGCGGCGCTGAAATCCGGCACCATCCTGGCGGCGGGGCTCGACGTCTTTGCCAACGAGCCGAACGTTCCGGACGACCTGAAGGCCATGCAAAATGTCGTTCTGTTGCCACATATCGGCTCAGCTTCGGTGGTAACGCGCAATGCCATGGATCAGCTTGTCGTCGACAATCTGAAAAACTGGTTTGCCGGCAAGGCGCCGTTGACGCCTGTTCCGGAAACCCCGGTGAAGGGGCGCTGATGTTGCGCAGGCGTTCGGGCATTACGGCGGCAGCGCTGACGGCGCTGCTGGCGCTTGCGCCGCCGGTCGCGGCGCAGGATGCCTCGACGCTGAAGAAGGACATGATCGGGCAGTGGGAGCTGGCCACCACCGAGCGCAGCAAGACGTGTGTCGTCACGCTGAAGAGCGATACGACGCCGCAGGGGCTGAAGCTCGAGCTTGAGCCCAGCTGTGCCAAGGCGTTGCCGTTCACCAAGGACATCACGGCCTGGAATATCAAGGGGCTGGACATCGTGCGGCTGCAGGATGCGGCGGGCCAGCCGGTGATCGACCTCACCGAGGTCGAGAGCGGCATCTTCGAAGGCCTGCGGACCGGTGAGGGCGTCTACATCCTGCAGAACCTCGCCGCCGCCCGCTCGCTCGCCAAATCGATGGACCAGATGATCGGCGACTGGTCGATGGTTCGCGGCAATGGCCAGACCATCTGCGGCCTGACGCTGACCAATACCGAGGCGACGGGCGATAATTTCCAGGTGTTTTTGAAGCCGAAATGCGATCCCACAGTCGCAGCTTTCGCGCCGAACCAGTGGCGGCTCGATCACGGCCGGATGCTGCTGCTGTCGGCCAAGGGCGACACCTGGCAGTTCGAGGCCGATGACAATGCGCAGTGGCGGCGGGTGCCTGACGCGGCCGATCCCCTGATCATGATCCGGGGGCAATAGGCCCCCGGGGAACCCGCGCCTTGGGTTCGAAATATTTCCAGAACCCCTGTCGATCCGGCATCATCCCGTTCGTCGTCTTCCATAGCGAGCCAGTTTGTGGCGATTCCCGCCGCGGCTCGCCTCAACGGGAGTCTTTCGATGCGCTTCATGTATATCGTTACCTCGCCGCAGCCCGACCAAGGCCCGACGCCTGCGCTGATGGAGGCGATGGGCAAGCTGGCCGACCGCGAGATCAAGGCCGGCCGCATGCTCGATACCGGCGGCCTGATGCCGATTGCCATGGCCGGCGCACAGGTCAGGATAACGAACAGCAAGCTCGGTGTGATCGATGGGCCCTTTGTCGAGACCAAGGAGCTGATCGGCGGCTACGCGATCTTCGAACTCCGGGACATGGAAGAGGCTGTCGCCGCCGCGAAGGAGTTCATGCAGTTGCACCTCGAGCACATGCCGGGCTGGGAAGGCACCTGCGAAGTTCGCGTGCTGGCGACACCGGGCGTGGATGGCGCCTGCGAGGTCGGCATAAGCGCCCACGCATGATCTGGACGTTCGTCAGGCGCAGTCGGCGGCGATGACGGCCGCCGACATCAATCGCACCATTCTGGCGGTCTGGCGCATCGAGCAGCCGCGCCTGATCACCGGCCTGTCCCGGATGTTGCGCGATGTGACGCTGGCGGAAGACCTGACGCAGGAAGCCCTGCTCGCGGCGCTCGAACATTGGCCAACTACCGGCGTGCCGGAACGGCCCGGCGCGTGGCTGATGGCGTCAGCCAAACGCCGCGCGCTCGACGACCTGCGCCGCCGCCGCATGCTCGCCCTCAAGCACGAAATGCTGATACGCGATCTGGAGCAGGAGCAGCAGGCGATGCCCGATCCGGACGCCGGCCTGGACGACGATATCGGCGATGAATTGCTGCGGCTGATCTTCACCGCCTGCCATCCGCGCCTGTCACGTGAGGCGCGCGCTGCTCTCGCACTCCGGATGATCTGCGGCCTGACCACGGAAGAGATCGCGCGCGCCTTCCTGCAGCCGGAGGCGACCATTGCCCAGCGCATCGTGCGCGCGAAGCGGACGCTGTCGGAATCCGGGCTCGCCTACGAAACGCCGCGTGGCGAGGAACTCTCCGAACGGCTGGCCTCGGTGCTGGAGGTCGTCTACCTCATCTTCAACGAAGGCTACACCGCCGCCCGCGGCGACGAGTGGCTGCGGCCGCAGCTTTGCAACGATGCGCTGCGCATGGGCCGGGTGCTGACACTGGTCGCGCCGCGGGAAGCCGAAGCCCATGGCCTGCTCGCGCTGATGGAACTGAACGCCTCGCGCACCGCGGCGCGCACGGATGCGGCCGGCGATCCGATTCTCCTGATGGACCAGAACCGCGCGCGATGGGACCGGCTTCAGATCCGCCGCGGGTTATCGGCACTGGCGCGGGCGTACGAACTCGGCGGCGGAGGCGGTTTCTACGTGCTGCAGGCGGCGATCGTCGCCTGTCACGCCAGAGCTGCCACACCTGGCGAAACGGACTGGCTACGCATCGCAAAGCTCTATGCCGAACTATCGGGCCTGGTGCGTTCGCCGATTATCGAGCTCAACCGCGCGGTGGCAGTGAGTATGAGCGAGGGGCCGGCGGCGGCGCTCGTGATCGTCGACGGACTGGCGGGCGAGCCGGCACTGAAGAACTATCACCTCTTGCCAAGCGTTCGCGGAGATCTCCTTTTCAGGCTCGACCGCTTCGCGGAAGCGCGCGCAGCGTTCGAGATCGCAGCCACGCTCGCAGCCAACAAGCGCGAACGTGAGTTGTTGAAACGTCGCGCTATCGACGCGGCCGATGCGGCAAATCGATCGTTGATTTCTGAATGAGCGGCGCACCCGGCGCACGTTGGGATTGCTGTTTCCGCTGCAAGAACCCGTGTTTTTTCGATTCGTAGAACTACGGAATCCAAAGCATTCGTTCCGAACACTGTGATTAACCATTGGCGATTATCGTCACGCCAACAATTACGCATTCGCCCTCGTGCTGCATTTTTTCAAGCGGCCATTGGCACCATCATTCGAGGACGCGGCATGTCGGGATTCTTCCCTCGTCGATCAACCTTGCTCGCAACGGCCATTGTTGCGGCCGGTCTTGGTGCGATCGGCTTTGCCAGCATCAGCCTCGGCGCGGTTATCGTCGGTGAGACCCGCCGCATCGATCTCGGTCAGAAGGCCGCGCCCGGAATGGATGCGATGAAGACGCAGTACAAGCGGCCGGCAACGATCCCGTTCCCGAAGGAAAATCCCTACACGCCGGAGAAGGCTGCGCTCGGCAAGCAGCTCTATTTCGATACGCGGCTCTCGGTCTCCATGGCGCAGTCCTGCGCGAGTTGTCATAGCCCGGGCTTCGGCTGGGGCGACGGTCTGGCGGTGGGCGTCGGCCACGGCATGGCAAAACTCGGCCGGCACTCGCCGACCATCGTCAACGCTGCATGGGGTGAGATATTCATGTGGGACGGCCGGCTGGCTACCCTCGAAGAGCAGGCGCTCGGTCCGATCCAGGCCCCGGGCGAGATGAACATGCCGCTCGAGCAGTTGATGTCGCGGCTGACATCCATCGCCGAATACAAGCCGCTGTTCGCTGCGGCGTTTCCGGGCGAAGGGATGAGTGCCAAGACGCTCGCCAAGGCCATTGCGACCTATGAACGGACTGTGGTCTCCGAGCGTGCGCCGTTCGATGCCTGGATCGAAGGAAATGAAAAGGCGATTTCCGAGGAAGCCAAGCGCGGCTTCGCCGTCTTCAACGGCAAGGGGCTCTGTTCCGCCTGCCATGAGGGCTGGAACTTCACCAATGACGGCTTCCAGGACATCGGGCTGCCGAGCAAGGATATCGGCCGTGGCGAATTCGTGCCGGGCGTGATCAAGATGCAGCACGCTTTCAAGACGCCTGGCTTGCGCGAAATTGAACGCCGAAGCCCCTATATGCACGATGGATCGCTCGCCACGCTGGAAGCGGTGGTCGAACATTATGATCACGGCGGAGTCGACCGGCCGAGCCGTTCCGACCTGATGAAGCCGCTCGGCCTCACCGCCCAGGAAAAATCCGATCTGGTTACCTTCATGAAAACCCTGACCAGCAACCTCAGTCCGACCGCGGTGCCGGTCCTCCCCCGCTGATCTCAGCCTTAACCGATCCAAGGATATCCCATGCACAAGACCATTCTGTTCGCTCTCGTCATTCTCTCCGGCCTGTCCGCTGGCGCGCTCGCCGCCAACCAGGTGATCCATCAGCAGGGCCGGGTATTCTCCTCCGAGAGCGTCACCATCAAGAAGGGTGGCGCGCTGACCTTTGTGAACGACGACAGCATTCCTCACAACGTCATGTCGGCCACCAAGGGCAGCGAATTCAATCTCGGCTCGCAGGCGCCCGGCATGTCGACGGATGTGACCTTCAAGGAAACGGGCGACGTGCAGGTGATCTGCGCCATCCATCCGCGGATGAAGATGATGGTGAAGGTTACGGACTAGTCGCGCCCAAGGCTGCGCCGGAGATTTGTGATGTCGATTCGCTACAAGATTTTCGGCGCCTTCAGCGTTGTCGTCCTGCTTGCCTGTGGGCTCGCATTTTACGGCATTCGAGGTATCTCCACGGCGGGCGATCAGGTGGTGCGCCTCTATGACGGTCCCCTGATGGGGATCAATCACGCGCGCTCAGCGCATGCGGGCTTGAACGAGGCGCGTCTCGTCATGCAGCGCAGCCTGACCGACGGGGCCACGCGCGAAGCAGTCGCCCGGTTTGAAAAGCTGGTTCGCAACATCTCCGAAGATCTCAGCGTGGTCCGGGACAGGGTCCAGAGTGCGAACGTGAAGACCGCCCGGGAGAAGGCTGAAGCCAGCCTCCGCGGCTGGTCGGACGCTGGACTGAAGATCCTCAAGCCGGTGCCGGGCGGCCTGACCGAGATCCCCACGACCTTCTTGCTGACGCGGCAGGGCGACGAGGCCGTCGCGGCGCTCGACGATCTCGTGGAACTGGTGGCGGCCTATGGCTTCGACTACCGGACCGAGGCGGAAGCATCGGTCGCGGCAGCACGCACGGCCATGCTCAGTATCGCCATCGGGACCGCACTCGTCGGAATCATTATCGCAATGGCCTTTGCCTATTCACTCAGCAAGCCGATCTCCGCTGCGGTGCGGGTTGCAGAACGCGTGGCGGCCGGCAATTTCACCGACGATATTGCAGTCCGGCGGCGTGACGAACTGGGCCGGCTTCTGAAGTCGCTTGCCGTCATGCAGGCGAGCCTGAAGGCCCGCGCCGATCAGGATCTCGCGCTGATGTCCTCAAAGGACGTGACCCATGCGCAACAGGTCACCCGGCGGCAGCGCATCGAGGCCGAGATAGAAGCCTTCCGATCCACCTTCACCGCCGCTCTCGCCAACACCGACCGGATGACGGGCGAATTGAAGAACACTGCGCAAACCCTTTCCTCAATCGCGCACGCCGCCGGCAAGCAATCCGTCGAAACGGCTTCCACCGCAGGCCAAACCTCGGCCAACGTTCAGACCGTGGCAACCGCTGCAAGCCAGCTCGGCGCTTCCGTGCAGGCGATCAAGACGCAGGTCAATGACGCTACGACGATCGTGCAGCGCGCCTCCGGCATGGCCGGGACGGCGAACGAAACGATTCGGGCCCTTGCCAGCTCCGCGCAGCATATCGATGAGGTCGTGGGCTTCATCCGCAATATTGCCGGCCAGACCAATCTGCTGGCGCTCAACGCCACGATCGAAGCCGCGCGTGCGGGCGAGGCCGGCCGGGGATTTGCCGTGGTCGCGTCGGAAGTGAAAGCGCTCGCCACCCAGACCGCGAAGGCGACCGAAGACATTTCCTCGCAGATCGCCGAGGTGCAATCGGCGACCAAGCAGGCGGTCGACAATGTCGGCGCGATTGCTTCGATCATGGATGAAATCGATCGCTTCACCGCGGCGATTGCCGACGCCGTCAGCCAGCAGAACGCCGCGGCGAACGAAATATCGAGGAGTATCGGACACGCCGCCGCCGGAACGGAAAGCGTCGCCCGGAGCATTGCGGGAACGGCCACCGCGACCGAGAACACCAACCGTTCCGCCGACCTCGTACTGGCGACCGCGCGAGACCTGTCGGATCAAGCCGCCGACCTGCGCGCGTCCGTCGATCGTTTCCTCTCGAACGTGGCGGCGTGACGCCACTCGTGTCCCGGACGCGGCGCGGCATGAAATGACGCGCCGCAGAGCCGGGACCCAAGAGGCTGCAGGGGTCCCGGCTCTGCGGTGCACCGCCAAAAGGCGCTGCGCCGCGTCCGGGACACGAGTTGAGCCAGGCTCCCTTGCATCGTCGGTCCGGTTCTGTGAGCTCAGATGAAGCGGAATTGCTGCCGCTCGCGCCTGGCGAGTCTCGGGATCGCCTGACCGACGATGATGTTCTTGAAATGGTCGGTCTGCTGATGCTCGGCGAAGGCCGCTTCACCCGCGAATACCTCGTAGAAGAAGAATTCCCGCGGCTTGGCGACGTTCTGGTGGATCTGGAACTCCTTGACGCCCGGCTCGCGCTGCGCCTGCGGAAGAAAGTCTTTCAGAAGTGCTGCGACCGCGCCTTCCTCTCCGGAGTTGACCTCCCAGAATGCGGTGACGATCAGGTTCTGGTTTGCATAGTCGGTGGTTGCCATGATGCTCTCCTGTGAAGCCGACGCCGGTTCGATTCCGGTCGGCGACTGAAGATCATCATGCCCGCTTCGATGACATGGATGCTTCGATACGTGACGAAGTATCGTATCCGTGATGTTCGGAACCTCATCGACAGATGAAGCGTTGGTGAGCCCATTTTGTCCTACAGGGCCTTTTCGAAATAATATCGACGGATGCCACCTCCCAACGTCTTGTTGCTCGCTTCTTCGGCGACGGCCTCGCTCAGCAACCGATATCCCGCGTGCCGATACAGTTCCAGCGCGGCCGGCTGCAGTTCAGACGTGCTCAATTCAAGTCTTCGCATGTCAAGCCGACGGCATTCATCTTCCGCAAATTGCAGCATCAACCGGGCGATCCCGCCACGTCGGGCGGACGGATCGACATACATGCGACGCAGCTCCATGGCGTCAGGTGCTGCGGGTTCAAGGCCGAACATGCCGACGACTTTCTCCTCCCTCAGCGCCACCCAAAAGCCGCCGCCCCGCTCGCCGTAGTAGGCAGCAACGCGATCCATTTCGTCGGTCAGTGAACGGGCGATGTAAGCTTCAAAGGCATCGCGCATACGCGGCGGCGATAGCAGGCGGTTGACGATGATGAACAGCTCGCGCACGTGAGATGTGTCTTCCTCCCGGAACGGTCGGATCGTTACTTCGGCGCTCACGTTCGGTTTTCCTTCATGATATCGGCCGTCCGCCGGATGATGGTCCAGATCCAGGCTGCAGCAGCGAGCGCTAGCGCAGCATAAGGGGCCCAGGCTTGCGGCTCTTCCATGGTCTGGAGGGTTAGGCCACTCAGGAGGCACCAGAGAACGGGGATCGGCAGCAGCAATGGCAAAAGCCTGCCGCGGGCGAGGAGCAGAACGCCGAGCGTCGCCATCGCGGTCGGATCCGGCGCGATGCCAAAGACCTCGGACGAGGCCCAGCCGCGTCCCTGGAGCGGCGCAAGCAACGGCTGTCCGGCGAGTGCGAAGGCAAGGATGAGATATCCTGTCCAACCGGCAAGCCCGCGCCGGTCGAAGGCGAGACCATCGCGCAACGACCCGATGACGAGCAGCAACACGCCTTCAACGGCGAAAGCCGGCGCGACATAGGCGGCAGCCCAGTTGATGGTCGCATAGCGATTCCACAGGAAGGACCACCCGACGAAGATCCAGGGGATCGCGAGGATGAGTGCGAGCCAGCGTGCCGAGGGTTTCGGCCGCCGCGCGACGAGCAGGATGATGATGAGGCCGGCGGCGAGCGTCAGGACATGCAGAGGCCAGAGCGCCGCATTGTGCAATTCGAACATGCGCCAGTAGACGCGCGGCGAAAACAGCAGGAAATCCTCCGCGCGGTAGGTCCACCACTCCGACATCAAAGCGCCTTCACGTGGGCCGAGATGCGCTGCCGCATGGCGAGATCAGGCATAGGGCCGGCAGCGGCGGCGAGGTTTTCACGCACGTGGTCGACGCGGGTGGTCGCCGGAATTGCGACGGTGACGGCCGGGTGAGAGAGG
The DNA here is from genome assembly GCF_018596315.1 of Bradyrhizobium sp. SRL28. Classification (GTDB taxonomy): domain Bacteria; phylum Pseudomonadota; class Alphaproteobacteria; order Rhizobiales; family Xanthobacteraceae; genus Bradyrhizobium. Next base: position 202,926 of record NZ_JAHEAG010000006.1, read on the forward strand.
ATGAACTTCAGGATAAGTTGCGCCCAGCTCGACACCCCGAGCTCAGCCGCCCATTTGGGCAGCGGTTCGCTCTTGAGCCGCTGGGTCAGCGCGCCCTGCCGGAATGGGCGGTTCACAATCACGGCGATGCCGCGCTCCGACGCCAGCGGCAGCAGCCGCGCCTCCACTTCGCGATCCACGACGTTGTAGGAGATTTGCACGAAGTCGATCGGCTCGTTCCGCATGATCTGTTCGATGAGATCGTGACGGCGGCCTTCGGACGTGGTGATTCCAACATAACGAACTGCACCGGTCGCCTTCATCTGGAACAGCGTCTGCAGATGCGCTTTCCAGGCGAGGAGATTGTGAACCTGAACGAGGTCAAACTTCGGCACACCCCAGAAGCGGCGCGATTGCTCGATCTGGGGCGGACCTGCCGCTGCCGAGGACGTCCAGACCTTTTCGGCCGAGAATAGCGCGGAGGGCCGCCCGAGCTTTTGCAGGCCGTAGCCGATCACCGGCTGCGACGAGCCATACATGGGGGAGGAGTCGATCATGCGGCCGCCCGCCTCGAAGAAGGCGGCCATGACACGCGCGCATTCGTCCCGGAGCACCGGATCATTGCCGACGTTGAAGGTGATCCAGGTCCCCAGTCCGACGATCGGTATCTCCTCGCGGGTCGAGGGGATGGCGCGGCGGGCGGGCAGGCCCTCCTGGGCGCGCAGAGAGATTGGCAGGAGTGTCGCGGCGGCCGTCGCCAGGGAGGCCCGCACGAACGTTCGGCGTGTCGTCCGCATCCGATGCTCCATCATCGCGGCGAGGAAACTCCCGCGCAAAAGGCGCAGAGTAACGGAACGCCGCCGCCAGCAAATACAAAATTGCAGATTAAGGCACTGCACCAAATATATAGTCGCGCACCGTGCTCCATCTACGATGGATCGCTGACGCAGCTGGGTGAACTGCAGCCCTCTCAAACCTGCGTGACCGTTCTGGCCGACGATGATGTGGTCGTGGAGGGAACCGGCTGTCGCCGGGGGCGTCAATGGGCCACAACCGGAAATCCAGCCATCCGGTTTCAGTCGCAGGTCAACGCCGCTAAACTTCCGGGGCAAACGGGGTGTGAACACTGCAACGCAAACCCCGGCCCCAGACTGGAGGCTCGGCGGCGACACTCACCTGTTTGTGGAATCAGGGCGTCAACCATAAGCGACGGGAGGCGCAGTGAGATGGCTGATCAATGGCTATTCAAGAGCGAGACTTACGATAACTGCAATTGCGCCATGAATTGCGGTTGCCAGTTCAACCTGCCGAGTACCCACGGCTACTGCCAGTCGGCCTTCGTCGGCACCATCGTGGAAGGTCATTTCAACGATACGCCGCTCTCAGGCTTGAACTGGGCGGCGCTGTACAAATGGCCTGGCGAAATCAAGGACGGAAACGGCCGGCGCCAGATCGTTATCGACGAGCGTGCAGATGAAGCTCAACGGATCGCGCTTGAAACGATCATCTCAGGCGAGGCGTGCGAACCATTGAGCAATCTATTCGCCGTATTCGCGTCCACCTGCTCGGAATTTTGCAAGACGTTGTTCCTGCCGATTGATCTCGATGCGGACCTCGAGCTCAGAACCGCAAGGGTAGAGATACCCGGCGTCATGCGGAGCACCGGCAGGCCGAAGATCAACGAGTTCACCGGTCAACCATTCCACATTGCGCTGGCGCGCCCCAGTGGCAGTTTCGAGTTTACCTACGCAGAAATCGGCCTAGGCACCACGTCGGTTACGGGTGACATGGACATGGCGTACGAAAATTCATGGGCTCACTTCTGCGTTCACCACTTCAACCAGGATGGCCTGGTCAGGCAAAGATCAAGGCTGACGGCATGGCTTGGCACATGACCCCGCGTTCCCGTGAATGACGTCAGGCAGTGGCGAGGTTCAGAATGATCCCGCCAGCGAGCCGAGCACGATGACGGCAACGAGGGCGATGAGCGCGCCGACGATACCGACCATGACGATATCGCGATAGCTGTCCCGGTGCGTCGATCCGCAGACGGCGAGCAGCGTGACGACCGCGCCGTTATGCGGCAGGCTGTCGAGCGTGCCCGAACTGATCACCGCCACGCGATGCAGCAGCGCGGGATCGAGCCCGATCTCCGCCGCGCGCGCCATATACGTCGCCCCGAGGGCGTCGAGCGCAATGGTCAGCCCACCCGATGCCGAGCCGGTGAGCGCGGCGAGCACATTGGTCGCAACCGCCAGTGAGACCAGCGGTCCGCCGCCGATGCCGAGCACGATGTCGCGCACGACATCGAAGGCGGGCATCGCGGCCACCACAGCGCCGAACCCAACCAGGCTCGCCACGCTCACCGCCGGCAGTACGGCGGCGTTGGCGCCGGCGTCCATGGTTGCACGCAGGGCCGGCAATCGCCGATGGCTGACGGCGAGAACCGCCACGATCGCGCAGGCGAGGGCTGTGATAACAGCCCATACGCCGCCGACGGATGCGAGCGACGTTTCGCCCCAGCGAGCTTCGGCGAGAAAGTGGGTGTCCAGCGCCGGCAGGATGAACAGCGACATCGCAAGATTGACGATAATCACCACAATGAGGGGCAGCAAGGCGAGTGCAACCGGCGGCGGCGCGTCGGTCACCGCACCGTGTGCGATCTCCGCCGGATCGAATTCCCGCGCGGTAGTGGCGCGTTCGCGCAGCTTGTCGTCGGTGGCGAGACGGTCGGAAGGCATCGGCACGCCGCCGCCAAAACCTTCGCCGCTTCTTCTTGATTTGGCCTCTTCGCGGTTGAGCCACCACAGGCCGAAGCCGAACATGATCAGCGATGCCAGAAGGCCAAGGCCGGGCGCGGCGAACGGCGTGGTGCCGAAGAACGGCATCGGGATCGCGTTCTGGATCGATGGCGTGCCGGGCAGCGCCGACATGGTGAAGGTGGAGGTGCCGAGCACGATCGTCGCCGGCATCAGCCGCCGTGGGATGCCGGCGTTGCGAAACAGCTCGTGCGCCATCGGCGCGAGTACGAAGAAGGCGACAAACAGACTGACGCCGCCATATGTGACAAGCGCTCCGGCGAGCACCACCGCGAGCACGGCCCGCCGCGTGCCCAGCCGCTGCGTCATGAAGGTCGCGATCGCGGCGACCGAGCCACTGTCTTCCATCAGTTTGCCGAACAGGGCGCCGAGCAGAAACAGCGGAAAAAACTGGGCCAGAAAGCCTGCCGCGCTCACCATGAAGGTCTGGGTCCAGTGGGCCAGCAGCGGCTCGCGGGAAAACAGCGCGGCCACCAGCGCGGCAAGCGGCGCGAGGAGCAACACGCTCCACCCCCGATAGGCGAACAAGATCAGCAGGCCGAGCCCGATCAGGATGCCGAGAAGTCCCAGTAGAGTCATCGCCCTCAGCACTCCGCAAGCGGTGCATCGAGATCGGTCGTGGAGCGCCGGCCGGGGTCGCATGCGCTTTCAGGAATGCGTGCGCATTCCAGCCCGGCGCGCGCCCTTCAGGACGCTCCTATACTCCTCTCGATCCTTCGTAGGATCGACGCAGCAGCGCGAACAGACTGCCGCCCGTTGCAGCCCCCAGCAGGTAGGCGACGGCGACCAGCAGCGCGAGCGGCACGCGGGCATTCAAGCCGAGGAAAGACATGGTGACGGCCTCGAAGTTCTGCAGCGCGAAGATGATGGTCGCAACGGCGAAAAGAATGATGACGGCGAGGTAGATCCAGCGCATGGCGCCTCCTTTTCGTCGCTCAAGAGACTGCGCCGCACGCAGCCCGCCAACCACACCTCAGCGAGCGCGGCGCAAGCCGACGCCGAGCCCGATCCAGCTCGCGCCGGCCATGATGAGATCGATGCCGAGGAACAGGCCGAGGATATAAGCGCTCGACACCGGCCAGCGCAGCAGGATCAGCACGCCGAGCAAAAGCGTGATCAGGCCTGACAGCGCCACCCAGATCCAGGGCGTTTCCCGTTTCATGCTGAAGGCCAGAAACATTCTCATGATGCCCGAGACCACCAGCGATGCGCCGAGAACGAGGGTCAGCAGCACTGCGGCGAGCAGCGGATTCTGGAACGTGACGAAGCCGGCGATGATGTAGAGCACGCCGAGCAGGGCCCAGAGCAGGAATTTGCCCCAGCTCTTGATCTGGAAGGCGCTAAAGACTTCGGCGACGCCGGAGATGATCATCATCACGCCGACGACGAGAACGCTGACGACGGTAGCCATCGCGACGCTGCCAAGCGCGATAAACCCGGCAATCAGATAGATGACGCCGAGCGCGATGATCCAGCCCGACTTGGCGCGCAGGGGCGCCGTATCCGAACCGGCCTGAGGGTTTCTCGCGGTGTCTGAAGTGCTGGTCATGACGGTCCTCCGATACGAAAACCTATCCGACGTGGTTTGTCGGTCTCTCGACGCGACAGCGCGCGGCGTGGGATGTGCGACAGGTGCATATTAGCGCAACTGCCCGTTGCGATCACCTGATTTTAATAGCGCCGGTCGTTGATTTCGTCGTGCGAGGTCTTGCCGCGGCATGATGGTGGTCGCCTCGTTGGGATAGGCGATTACCGAGCTGTGGCGGCAGGTTAGATCAGCCGCATCCCCTTCAGGCTCGTATGCCCGTTCTTGCCGACGACGATGTGGTCGTGCACGGAAATGCCGAGCGGGATGGCGATCTGGGCGTGGATAGGGTCACGCATTATGTGCGCAACACGGGCCGCTCTGTCACAAAGCAGACTTCGCTGGATCAGCTTCGATGTCAGCGCGGGAGGGCGTCGGGTAGGCGTTGCGTGCTTCCGCGGCTTTGCATCTGAGCATGGGGTTTGGCCCTCGGTACCTGTTCGACAGTCACTCGGGCTTGATCCCCGCGTCCTTCACGACCTTGCTCCAGTGCGCGATCTGCGACTTGATGTGCGCGCCGAACTCGCCGGGCGTCCCGCCGGCGGGCTCCGCCGCGATCTTCGCGAACGCCTCGCGCACGCTCGCCTTCGCCAGGGCCTTGTTGATTGCCTCGTTCAGCACGCCGATGATGGCGTCTGGTGTGCCGCTCTTCACCACGAAGCCGACCCAGTCCTCAATAACGAGCTCCGGGAATCCCTCCTCGACGACGGTGGGAACGTCCTTCAGGGCTGCCATGCGCGTTGGTGCCGTGATGGCGAGCGCTCGGAGCTTGCCGGAGGCAATCAGTTCGAGAACAGGCAAAGGCGTGATGAACTGATAGTGGTTGGTGCCGTTGACGAGATCCCCGATCGCCTGCGGCAGGGCCCGGTAGGGGACGTGGGTCACGCGCACCCCCGTCTGGAGCCTGAACTGTTCGCCTGCGAGATGGGCTGGCGTGCCCATCCCGCCTGATGAGAATGTGAACTTGTCGGGCTGGCTTTTCAGCAAGGCAACAAGCTCCGTCATCGACTTGGCGGATACTGACGGATTGGCAACCAGAACGTGATGCGCGGTCATGACCTTGATTACCGGAGCAAAATCGGTGTCATGACGAAAGGCTATGTTCGACAGGAGTGCGGGAGATGCCGAAGCGCCCATTGTGAAGGCCAGGATCGTATATCCGTCCGCCGGTTGCTTGAGGACCTCGCCGGCTGCAAGCGTCCCCGCGGCTCCAGGCTTGTTCTCGACGACAATCCGCCAGCCTTCGCTCTGCCCAAGCTCGTTGGCGATAATACGCGTGATGATGTCCGGCGGCGCGCCAGCCCCGCCTCCGACGACGATGCGGATCATGCCGGACGGGTAGGATTGCGCGACCGCCGGTTGGGCCATTGCTCCCAGGCTCACTGCCAGCAGGAGGCGCCCCCACCAATAGATTCCACGAAATGTTTGCGTTGCCATTCTCACCCTCCTCGTAGATGCACAGCATCGTGCCGCCTCGGATGTCCCGCTCGCGAAGGATCGGGCTCTGCTGTGCAAGAAACCATAGAAATCGGTGTCGATTCCGCTGGGCGGAACGCTGAATTCCGGACTGCGGAACACTGGACTCCGCGGAGCGGAACGGGAAGAATGGCCGAGCTCGACGAGCGACAGGAATCGGCAATGCCGAGGGTCGAAACAATCAGAGGATTGGAGCGAGGACTGCAAGTCCTTAGATTCCTCCACTCGGAACCGATTTCGTCGCTGCACGAGATCCACGCCGCAACGGCGATATCCAAGCCCAGCCTGCTGCGCATTCTGAACACGCTGGAGCGGGCGGGCATGGTCGCGCGGCGTCTGGCCGACGGCCGCTATCGGCTAAGCGTCTTCACGGACGTCGTACGAAAGCAGGACCGGTACGACCGCGTTGCCGAGGCTGCAGCACCCGTTCTGGCCCGACTGTGCAAGAAGGTGAAGTGGCCGTCCGATCTGTTCGTGCCCGCTGGCAACTGCATGGAAAGACGCGAGACGACCGTGCCGCACAGTCCGTTCGTGCTCCCAGGGCTGCACGGCCGGGTTGGTGGCCGGGTGGGGTGGCTGATGACGGGCGTCGGGCGCGCTTATCTCGCGTGGTGTCCGGAGAAGGAGCGGGAAGACACCTTGCGCATACTCAGGAAATCCAACAACCCGGAGGACTGGCTCGCGCGCGACCCGAAGAAGCTCGAGAGAATTCTCAGTGAGGCGCGGCGCCGGGGTTACGCAACACGCGACCCAAGCTACGTGGCCGGTAGATACGGAGAAACCCCGGCCGATGATGGGGCAGCCGCAATTGCCGTGGCGCTGTTCGATGGCAGGCGTGTTCATGGCTCGATCAATTTTCGCTGGATCAGGACGGCGTTCACGGTAGATGACTTCGCCGCCCGGCACCTTGCCGATCTGCAGGCCGCCGCGCGCGAGATCGTGGGCTCTCTGCAGAGGCCGGCAAGGTAGCCATCCCCAACGTCTATGGCTGATGGCGAGTCGGCTCGGGGTTAAAGGGCGCCGTTCCCAGCGCTTCCGGTGCACGTCGGCTTTGCGCCTGAAAGCTGACTTGCTAGATCAGCTTCAGCCCCTTCAAACTCGCATGCCCGTTCTTGCCGACGATGATGTGGTCGTGGACCGAAATGCCGAGCGGGGTGGCGATCTGGACGATGGCCTTGGTCATATGGATATCGGCCTGTGAGGGCGTCGGATCGCCGCTCGGATGATTGTGCACCAGGATCAGCGCGGTCGCCGATAGTTCGAGGGCGCGCTTGATCACCTCGCGCGGATAGACCGGGGTGTGGTCGACGGTGCCGGTCTGCTGGATTTCGTCAGCGATCAGTTGATTGCGCTTGTCGAGGAACAGCAGGCGAAACTGCTCTTTATCGGCAAACGCCATGCCGCTGCGGCAATACTCGATCACGTCGTTCCAGGACGACAGCGCAACCTTGCGCTTGATCTCGCCCTTTGCCACCCGGCTGGCGGCGGCTGCGAGCAATTTGATCTGGTTGATCGAGGCCTCGCCGATGCCGTCGACCTCGCGCAGGCGCGCGACCGGCGCGTGAATGACTTCGGCGAACGAGCCGAATTTTTTCAACAGCGCTTTCGCCAGCGGCTTGGTGTCGCGCCGGGGCAGGGCCGGAAACAGCGCCATCTCCAGCAGTTCATAGTCGCTCAGCGCCTCCGGCCCGGCCGCATAGAAGCGCTCGCGCAGGCGTTCGCGGTGGCCGTGATAATGCGGCGTCTCGGCGGATTGATCTGGAGGGGGGCTGATCTTGGCTGGCATCGCCGTAACCATGCAGTGCCGGCGAGCTTTTGCAACTCTAAAGTGCGAGCGTTTCTGGCGAAAAGGCGCCGCAGACAGTGCGGCGCCTTCCGATCGTTTCAAACCTTGCTTGCGATCAGGCCTTCACGGCCGCGAACGCATAACCGTTGCCATCTTTCGACAGCGTTCCGACATTCGGGAAGCCGAAATGATAGCCGGCGATCATGGCCTTGTCCGCGATCACGCGGTCGAACAAGGCGCGGCGCGTAGCTTCCGCCTGCGGCCCGTCGGCGTCGAACGACGAGATCCAGCCGGGGTTCCTTACGAACAACTGGTGGAGGGTGGAGGCGTCGCCCTGGACGATCAGTTGCTGTCCGCCCGAGGCCACCAGGAAGGACATGTGGCCGACGGTGTGGCCGGGCGTAGCGATGGCTTTGACGCCGGGCGCGAGGTCGGCGCCGTCGCTGTACTGCTTGATGTTCTTCCAGGTCGGGAAGGTCGCCTGAATGCGCTTCACAGTGCCGCGCGCGGCTTCAGGGAGTTTCTCCACCAGCGCGGGATCGGTCCAGAACTTGTACTCCACCTCGGGCATCATGATTTCTGCATTCGGGAACACCTGCGCGTTGGTTTCCTTCACCCACAGGCCCGAAATGTGATCTGCATGGAAGTGTGAAATGATGACGGTGGAGACGGCCGCCGGATCGAGACCCGCCGCCTTCATGTTGTCGGCGAGCTTGCCCACCGTCGGCGGCCCGTTGTTGCCAAATCCGGTGTCGAACAGGATGACCTTGCCGCCGGTGCGGATCGCTGTGACGGTGAAGGGATTGTCGAACTTGTCGGGACCGATGCCGGCTGCGGTCAGCGCTTTCTTGACGTCGTCAACCGAGGCGTTCTTGACCATGCCCTCAGCGACGACGCGCTCGACGGAGCCATCATGCAGGCTGAAGACCTCGATGTCGCCGACCATGTATTTGAAGCTGTCAGCGGCGCGCTGCGCATGCGCAGCCCCGATGAAAGAAACCGGTCCCTTGAGGCCGAAAACCAGCGCGGCCCCTGTGCTCCCGAGAACCAGATCACGACGTGAAATTTCGAACATTGCCCATGCTCCCTTGATTGATCTTTTGCCCGCCAGAGACTTCTGTTCCGAAGGGCTCGCGCTAGATGCTACCCCACACAACCCGGGATATTCCGGTGCATTGCAGCTCAATGACAAAGCGTGTTGCCGCAATGCGGGGCAGGGGGCTTTCAGCACATGCGAGGCATTTGCAAACACGGCTCGCGGCCGGGACCATTCACACGGAAGGCCTCAATGAAGCGGCCCTCCTTCTGGGTCACGAACACGGTTCTGCCGTCGGGGCCGCCAAAGCTGAGGTTGGTCGGCTGCTTTCCGCTCAGGGGTACCTCGCGCTCGAGCGATCCATCGGCTGCGATAACAGCGATCTTGCCGGCCGAAAGCCGCGCCAGATAAATCCGGCCATCGACGTCGGTGCGCAGGCCGTCGACCTCGAAATCCGCAAAACCCCTGACCAGCCGTGGGTCGAGCAATTTGCTGCCGTCGAGGCGATAGGCCCAGACCTGCCGCGAATTCGACTCGCTCACGTAAAGCGTGGCGCCGTCCGGGCTCAGATCGATCCCGTTGGTCACGCCGAGGCGCCTTGTACTGGACATCACTTCACCCTGACCCTTGCCGTCGGCGCCGCGGGTAATGCGCCAGATCTGGCCGCCTGCGGGCGATGCAAATCGCGGGTCGCTGGCATAGAGCGTGCCGTCCGCCGCGATCGCCAGGTCGTTTGGCTGATTGAACCGATCGGAATGAAAGTAGACGCGCGGCGTGGTTTCGCCGCGCTCGATGACCCAGACATTATGCTTCTTGAAATCAGCGACGTACATCCGCCCCTGCCGATCGAAACGAATGCCGTTGCCGATGCTGCCAGCAGGAAGCGACGTGAAGAGCTGGGACTGCGCGGCGCCAGCCGCCAGCTTGCCGATGTTGCCGCTCTGTTGAAAATTGACAACGTAAAGGTTGCCTGATGCGTCGACCGCGGGACCTTCGATGCCGGACGTGTACTCGCCCTCCGGCGTGATCCGCTTGCTGACGAACAGGGGATCCTCGGCCGCGTTGCTCTGGCTTGCGAGGCAAATGGCACATGCGATGAGACAAGTCGCAGCAAGTCCGGTTCGAAAGCGCCGTGCCACCGCCGCCATCGTCAGCTCCCGGCACGGGAGGGGCAGGCGCCTGCCCAACTACGTCGTAACCAGCGGCTTCTCGCCGTGGCGCTGCGACAGCGTGAAGATTTCGACGCCGGTCGCGGTCACGCCGACCGAATGCTCGAACTGTGCCGACAGCGAGCGGTCGCGCGTCACCGCGGTCCAACCGTCGGAGAGGATCTTCACATGCGGCTTGCCGAGATTGATCATCGGCTCGATGGTGAAGAACATGCCGGGCTTGAGCATCACGCCTTCGCCGGGCCGTCCGATATGGATGATGTTCGGCTCGTCGTGGAACATGCGCCCGAGCCCATGGCCGCAGAAATCGCGCACCACGCTCATGCCCTGCGGCTCGACAAAACTCTGGATGGCGTGGCCGATGTCGCCGGTGGTGGCGCCGGGCTTCACCGCGGCGATGCCGCGCATCATCGCCTCATAGGTGACCTCGATCAGCCGCTCCGCCTTGCGCGCGATCGGGCCGATCACATACATCCGGCTGGAATCGCCGTACCAGCCATCGACGATGAAGGTGACGTCGATATTGACGATGTCGCCTTCCTTCAGTGCGCGGTCGCCGGGCATGCCGTGGCAGACCACGTGATTGATCGAGGTGCAGGTCGAGTAACGGTAACCGCGATACATCAGCGTCGCCGGATAGGCGCCATGGCTGAAGGCGAAGTCACGGACGAATTCGTCGATCCGTGATGTCAGGACGCCCGCCTTGACGATGTCGGTGAGTTCGTCGAGGCACTTTGCGACCAGCGCGCCCGCCTTGCGCATGCCGGCGAATCCGCTCGCGCCATGCAGTTTGATCTGGCCGGTCTTTCGCAAGGAGGTATCTGACGCTTCAATATAGCTCATGGGCGGGTCATGCTTCGGCGGGAACGGGAATGGTTGATTTTAAGGGTCTAATTTAGTGATCGAAGCGGTCTGCGGCAAGCCGAGGTTGGGGGGCTGGAGGCTCTAAAAAGACTTGCATCTAGCCGGAAACTTCCACCACCTGTTCAACCGGTAGTGCACCGCCGCGGACGCGGATTTCGCGGACCGGATAGGGAACACGGATCCCCTCGCGCTTGAAGGCGTCCCACAGCGCCAGCATCACCTCGCTCTTGACGTTGTCCAGGCCGTCCGGATCGGGCAACCAGAAGGTCAGGGAGAACTTCATCCCGGCCTCGGCGAATTCGGTCAGGATGCAGTTCGGGGGCTTGCTCTTGATCGCGCGCGGCACGGCGCCGGCAATGTCGATGGCCAGCTTGCACACCGCCCGCGGATCGGCGTCGTAATTGGTGCTGAACAGCACCTTCACCAGCGTGTTCTTGTCGGTATAGGTCCAGTTCACGACCTTCTGCGTCACCAGATCCTCGTTCGGAATCAGGAACTCGCGGCCGTCGCCGGCGGCGACCGAGATGTAGCGCGTCTTCATCGCGCTGATGCGGCCCGAACTGTCGCCGATGGTGACGAGGTCGCCGGGCTTCACCGATTTGTCTGCCAGCAGGATGATGCCCGAGATGAAATTGGCGACGATCTTCTGCAGGCCCAGACCGATGCCGACGCCGGCCGCGCCGGTAAAGACCGCAAGCGCCGAAAGGTTGATGCCGACGGTGCCGAGCGCGATCGCGATCGCCGTCACCATCAGACCGATGCGGATAATCTTGACCAGCAGCACCTGGATCGATGGCGTCAGATCGCTGGCGCGGGTAATCCTGCTTTCGATGAAGTTGCTGGCGATGTTGGTCAGCCACAGCGCCGCGATCAACAGTGCGCCACCCTTGATCAGCAGCAACGGCGTCAGCCGCAAGCCTCCGATCTCGATCGCAAACGAGTCCAGCGTTTCCGCTGCCGGATCAAGCTGGCCGAGGATACTCAGTGCCGCGACGAACCATGCCGATATCGACACCAGCTTGACGATGAAGGCGTTGCGGATCACCGAGGTCACGAGCCGGATCACGAGCCACGCCAGCGCCAGCTTGGCAGCGACCATCAGCAGGTAGCTGCGGCTTGGCCACGTCAGGTGGTACATCGTGATGCGCTCTGCGATCACCAGGACTGCGAACACCGCGGTCGACGCGCTGGCGACCAGCACGCGGGCGAAATGCCGCAGCGGCAACGGCCAGCGCATCGCCAGCGAGGTCATGTCAACCCGCGCGCGGATCGCCGCATCCGCCGCATAGGCGATGCCGGCGGCGGCCAGGATCAGCCCAAACTGCAAATAGAACCATGGCGAGGTGACCTCTGCACCGACCGATCGCGCGGTCGATTGCAGAAACTCAACGATCTCTTTCGGGGCCATGTCCATCGGCAAAATCTCGTCAGGCGCAGCGCAGGCAAATTTGATTCGAACGGTGGGCAGATTTCCACAAACAGGGCGGCCGGACCATCGATACATGGGCCGGCGAAGTCAATTAAGCCCCTGAAATCGGGCACATTGCCGCTATCGCAGAAATGGGTTGGCGTTCAACTGTGGCAACGATAAGGATGCAATTGCAAGTATTTGCGAAGATTGTAGAGGTTATTGCGGAGGTTCATGGCTTCTCTCGACTCGGTCAGCATCGCCATCTTTCTGGGCGCCATTCTGGTGATGGCCGGCATCCTGTCGAGCCTGCTCGCGCTGCGCTTCGGGGCGCCGCTGCTGCTGGTGTTCCTCCTGATCGGCATGCTGGCGGGCGATGCCGGGCCGGGCCAGCTCAATTTCAATGATGTCCGCACCACCTATCTGGTGGGGTCGGTGGCGCTGGCGCTGATCCTGTTCGACGGCGGCCTGCGGACCAAGTTTCAAAGCATCCGTATCGTGCTGGCGCCGTCGATGGTGCTGGCGACGGTTGGTGTGCTGGTGACCGCGGTGGTTGCCGCACCGGCTGCCAAATATGCGCTCGATCTGAGCTGGACCGAGGCGCTGCTGGTCGGCGCCGTGGTGGCGTCGACCGATGCCGCGGCGGTGTTCCTGCTCGTTCACACGCAGGGCCTGCGCCTGCGCCCCCGTGTCGGAGCAACGCTGGAAGCCGAATCCGGCACCAACGATCCGTTCGCGATCTTTCTCACCCTGATGCTGGTCGAATTCATTTCGCTCGGTGAAAGCTCGCCTGGGCATGTTGTGATGGAGCTTGCCCGCGAAGGCGTGCTCGGTGCCGTCATCGGCGTGATCGGTGGCCGTCTGGTGGTGGTGGCGCTCAATCGCATGGCGCTGCCGCAAGGCCTGCATGCGCCCTTTGTCGCGACCGCTGCGCTCGTGATCTTCGGCGTGGCGCAGATCTCGCACGCCTCTGGATTTCTCGCGGTCTATCTCGCCGGCATCATCATCGGCAACCGGCCGACCCGCGCGCATAACTCGGTGATAACCTTTCTCGACGCCGCGACCTGGCTGGCGCAGATCGTGATGTTCGTTCTGCTGGGCCTTCTGGCGTCGCCGCAGCGCCTGCTGGACAGCGTGGGTCCCTCGGTGATCGTGGCGCTCGTGCTGATGCTCGTGGCGCGGCCGCTCGCGGTGCTGCTGTGCCTGGCGCCGTTCCGGTTCAACTGGCGGGAAAAGGTCTTCATCGCCTGGACCGGCCTGCGCGGGGCGGTCGCGATCTTTCTCGCGTCGATCCCAATGCTGGTCGGGCTGTCGAAAGCCTATCTGTATTTCGACGTCGCCTTTGTCGTGGTCGTCATCTCGCTGCTGCTGCAGGGCTGGACGCTGGGGCCGGCGGCGCGGTGGCTACACGTGGCGCTGCCGCGCGTCGACCGCGGCCCGCGGCGCGTCGAGCTCGATCTGCCGGGCCAGCTCGAACAGCAACTGGTCGGCTATCCGGTGCGGTCGAAGAGCCTCTACGTCCGGCGGGGGCTCATTCCGTCCTGGTCGAAACCGACGCTGGTGATCCGCGACGAGCGGATTCTTTCACCTGCCGAGGCCGATCCGGTCGCAGCCGGCGATTACATCTATCTGCTGGCGCCGCCGGAGAAGGCCGAGGCGCTGGACCGCTTCTTCGTCGACATGCCGCCGAGCTCGGCGCCCGATCCGCATCTGCTCGGCGATTTCATGGTGTCGGGCGAGCACACGCTTGGTGAACTCGCCCAGATCTATGGCGTATCGGCCGGGGAAGAGCAGGCTAGTCTGACGCTGGCGGATTATTTCGACATTCATCTCGACCATGCGCCCAAGGTAGGCGCCGAGCTCGTGCTGGATCCCATCGTGCTGGTCGCGCGCAGCATCAGCGGCGGCCGCGTCAACGTCGTCGGCCTGCGGCTGCCGGAGGATGAGGAGCAGATCGTGCCTTTGACGCGTAGGCAGAAGGCCAAGCGCAAGCTCGCGGAGATCTGGTCGTCGGTAGCGGGGGTCTGAGCTCTCACGGGCGACAAGGAGTCGTTGTTCGTTCGCGATAATCAAAGGCGGTGTCAAACTCCTCCTGTGCCATTTCTGGGAAGAAGGATTGTCGCCAAAGGCTGCGTTCAACTCCTATGTTACCCGCAATGCGGAGGCATCCAGCAACTACCCAACGATCAAAATTTCTGTTGCGAGAATAGACCCGCTAGTTTCTCGTTTGTCTCTCCAAGCTCAGGCAGTTCCGTCGAGTCGCCACCCGCATAAAGAATTACCCGAAATTACCGAGGTGTCGTCACGCTCGCTGCCATCGTCCTATCGATCCGATAGGTGTCCACACTGCCAAGGTCAGTCGGCGACTTCTGCTTCCTGAACGTCCCCCTGCCTTTCGCCGCTGTTAGAGCGTCGCGCTGCGCGGTACCGGCCAGGCGATAGGCCGTGATATCGATGGAACAGCTTCGAAAACGCCGCCGCTGTCTCGTAACCGACCCGGCTGGCAATGCGTGCGATGGGCTCATCGCTGGTTTCCAGCAGGAACGCAGCTTCCGCCATCCGGCGTTCGATCACATAACGGTGCATGGACTGGCCGACGAGTCTGGTAAAGCGCGCCGAGAATACCGAGCGGCCGAGCCCCACGCGGTGGCCAAGGTCGCTCAGGGTCCAGGGCCGCTCCGGGTTTTCGTGAATCAGCTTGAGCGCCGGTCCGATATGCGGGTCAGATATGGCCCCGAGCCAGCCGCCTTGTCCGGGACTGAGTGACGCGATCCAGCTTCGGAGCACCTCGACAAAGAGCACTTCCGTCAGTCGTGAAAGCGCGACGCGTTGGCCAGGACGTTCAAGCGCGGACTCGCTGACCATGCGGCGCAGGATTGCTTCAAGCCAACCACTGTCCGCCGTCGGCTTCAGCAGGAGCACGGGTGGAAGTAGCTCCAGCACGCTGCCAAACAGCGGCCGTGACACCGTGAAATTGCCGCAGATCATGGTCGAGAGCGGCTTTGCTCGGGTGCCGTGACTGATGACGCCAAGAAGCGGCGACGATCGATCGATATCGATAATCCGCAAAGGCTTGGCCCGGCGATCCGAATAAAACACATGGGGCTCTCCGCGCGTGATGACGACAAAGTCGCCCTCGGTCATCTGTATTTCCTGTCCGTCCTCGAGCGCGAGGGTCGCTGAGCCCTGGCTGAGATAGTGAAACAGAGCGTAGGGGCGCGCCGGCAACTCAAGATGCCAGGGATGGCCGAGCTCGAAGTGAAAGAGCAGCGTCCCGCCGAGACGAACGCGATCGAGCACGTGGGCGAGGATGTCCATGCCGCCGAGATTAGACCGATGGACGATTGGACACAACATCCGGACGATTGATCCCTATCGTCCGCAAGGTCCGCGGAATAGGTCATGTCGCGGCGGGCCGACGTCACGAGCGGCAACCATCTCGCCGACGGCAGATGGAAGAACCGCGACCTTGCTGGAAACGCCTGTCCATTCCCCCGGACCGTGTTCGTCCGACATGCCAACAGGAACAATCAATGCGAAATATTCTCCTCTCAGCCGCCACCGTACTCCTTGCCGGAACGACATTGGTCGGCTCCGTCCATTCCGCCGAACTGCCCAAGGGAGCAGCCCACAACATTGTACTCGTGCACGGCGCTTTCGTGGACCAGACGAGCTGGCGGCCTGTTGCCGATATTCTCACGAAGAAAGGCTACAGCGTCACGCTCGTTGAAAATCCGCTCACTTCGCTCGCCGCCGACGTTGATGCCACCAAACAGGCGCTCGCGAGGCAGGACGGCAGGACCGTTCTGGTCGGCCACTCATGGGGCGGCGTGGTGATCACGCAAGCCGGCAACGATCCCAAGGTTTCGGCGCTGGTCTATGTTTCCGCCTTCGCGCCGGAGGTCGGTGAATCTCTGGCGTCGCTGGCAAAGGCCGGCCCGCCGACCGAAGGCGGCAAAGCGATCCATCCCGACGCGAAGGGCAATTTGTACATCGATCCCAAGGTGTTTCCGTCGGCCGTCGCGGCTGACCTTCCTCCGGAAATCGCTGAGCACCTGGCCAACTCGCAGCTTCCGTTGAATCACGTTGCGTTCGAAGCCCCCGTCGACATTGCGGCCTGGCATGACAAGCCGACATTCTATGTCATCAGCACGAAGGACAAAGTCCTCGCGCCCGAGGCCCAGAAGTCGTTTGCAGCCAGGATCAAGGCGCAGACGACGGAAGTCGCCGGCAGCCATGCCTCGCTCGTCGTCCATGCGAAGCAAATCGCTGAGGTCATCGAAAAGGCCGCACTCGCGAAGTGACGGTACGCTCCCGGCGCTTTCGCGTCGGGAGCGCGCACACTTGCTCAGAGGAATACAGAACGCATCGGACCGCGCAAAACCGGCCAAAGCCGCGGAAGCGTCAGCGAAATCCGGGAGGAAGCTCTCAGTCGCTGCGCCACACCGTCCCCCACTCTTATGCCAAGCATCCGGAGGATGACATGAATCAACTCGACATCGCGAGCCAGGACGCCGCCACGCTCGAAACGGCGCCGACCCGTTACATCGAAGGCCACGGAATCCGCTTCGCCTATCGCCGCCTCGGCGGCGCTACCGGAACGCCGCTGATTCTGCTGCAGCACTTCTCTGGCAACATCGATGCGTGGGATCCCGCCGTCGTCAACGCTCTCGCCACCGATCGCCCTGTAATCGCATTCGACAACGCCGGGGTTGGCCGCTCGACCGGCCAAACGCCTGACAATATCGCAGCGATGGCGAAAGATGCAGTCGCCTTCATCAATCTGCTCGGCCTTTCTGAGGTCGACCTGCTGGGCTTTTCTCTTGGCGGCTGCGTCGCCCAACAGGTCGCCGCCGAGCACGAACGGCTGGTCCGGAAGCTCATCCTCGTCGGCACCGCACCGAAAGGCGGAGAGGAACACCTGTTAGCGGTTCTGCAGGAAGCGTTTTCCCAAACCGATGCGCCGGACCCCCGCCTGCCGCTGTTCTTCACGAATTCGTCCGCCAGCAGGTCCTCCGGCTTGGCTTTCCTGAAGCGGACGAAGGTGCGTAAGGACGATCGGGACACCGATAACGGCAGCGCGGTCACCGATCCGCAGGCCAAGGCGCTGATCACCTGGTGCGCCACACCTGATCCCGGGCACGCCATTCTGCGCGCCATCCGCCAGCCCGCTCTTGTGGTCAGCGGCAGCCACGACACCATGCTGCCCGCGAACAACGCCTACGCAATGTTCAAGGAACTAAGCAACGCTCAGCTTGTCTTCTATCCGATTCAGGGCACGGCGCCCTGTTTCAGCACCACGAGATGTTCGTCAGCCACGTCCGGACCTTCCTGGATGCACAGCCCGCGGCTGCATGACTTCCGGGCGTTCCGACGCGATCAGAGGCACTTCATCATGAGACTTGTTCCGGAGGACAAATGACAATCGCTAAAGTCGAGGTGGAGCGTTTCAGCCTCACGAGCTTAAAACCATTCGACGCTGTCGTGGCCGCGCTCAAGTCGGCGGTTGGGCAACCCAACATGGCCGAATTCTTCAAGGAGACGAGAGCGACAAAATCCTTCACGGATTTGGAGCGTGTTGTACAAAGCGGCCTCGGCCGAACGGACCTTATGCTCTTCGCGGAATTCGACTTGGGCGACATTCTGCGTCGCGAAACTGGATCCAAGACGCCTAAGATCATACGGTTTGTGGTCGGCAATCCACTCATCATGAAAGAAATGGTCAAGCACGTGCCCGATGCTGGATCTTACGCTCCAGTCACAGTGCTCATTGATGAGCGTCCCGATGGCGTGCACGTCTCTTATGACAAAATGGAGAGTTATCTGCTCCATTATGGCAGCTCGGAAGCCCTTACCGTTGCCCGAAATCTCGATGCCAAAATCACAACCTTGCTACGCGAATGTGCAAGCTAAAACGTCCTGATGACGTCTTCGGCCGATGGAAGTGAGTAACTGATACCAATCGCAGAACGCGAACGGGCGTTGTCATGACGCGAGCCAAACGTTGGAAGGGGAATTCCTGCATGTACAAGACTCTTCTTGTCACTCTCACTGCCTCGGCTCTTTCCACCGGGGCTGTCGCGGCTGCTCCCGCCGTCAGGAAAGAACCGCTGGATGCTGCGACCCTGAGCGCGATAAAATCGAAGTTCGGCAGGCTCATGGAGTTGGCCAACAACCACGATTTCAAGGCTCTGCATGGGATGTTCTGGCAATCGCCCTCGACCCTGTTGGTGGCTAAAAGCGCGATCCAGTCCGAGGGGAACTGGGCCGGCTTCTGGGGCAACGAGGCAGTTGATCAAAAGCTGCATGACATCGGTAGCTCCGGTCCGGTCGTGCTCGAGCCAGATTATTCGAAGCTCAAGGTTGTCGGCCTAACGCGCGACGTCGCCGAGTCCTACGTGCCTATGAACATCACGGTCTCTTATGCGGGGCAGGATGGAACAGCCAGGCCGTTTCTGATGATCATCAATGGCTTCGCGTCGGGAAGGACTGGAAGGTCGCTTCCGAAATCATTCTGCCGGTGCCGCCCGTACCCGCCGCAAAAGGCTAGGCGCGAGGCCTCAACTATCCGGCAAGACGCCTCGCATTGTTCCGTACTGAACGCAACGTCCCGGGGCAGCTGACTGACGAACCGCTAGTCGTGCGAGGCGCCGGCGGCGCGCCAGTATCAGGAAGCCTTCGCTAAGCTCGATGCGGATAATGCCGGCGCGACTCTCCTTCAGCCTTTGTTAGAACGTATGCCGCTGGCCCGCTCGCCAGCTTTCACTTAGAGCTGCTCAACGGCGCAACGAGCGCCGTCATTCAAATCAACCAGCGAAATAAATCCTTCAAATGGCAGCTTTGGGTCGGTTTGACCGGATCACGGCGACTTCCGGTCTACCCCGGTGAACGGACATTCTCAGGATAGGCGGGCATGTCTCAAAGGTGCTGCCAAGAGCAGACTTCGACAGACCACCAATGGAGGCGAGCCCAACGCGTCGCCTGATCAGTCGCCCAGTTTGCCAAGAACCCACGTTCGATTGAAGAACAGCTCGGCTCGGCCCGTACTGACGGATAGGCGAACCGGGATTTGCCCGGAATCATGAGCGCCAAATCGCGCGAGGTTGGCCGCAGCGTCGCGGCCAGCGCTACAGGTCAACACCAACTGATCCGCAGGGCTTGAAGGTTTGGAGCGAGCGCCCGTGCAAGCACCCCTCATGTTTCTGGGCGTATGCAAGCAGGCCCATGATAATCAAAGCCACCACGACCAATCCGGCTACTAGGTTCTGCACCATGGCCGCCACTCCAGGGGAACGCATGAACAAGGCGACCGGCGCGAATCGTGGGGGTCAACGCCGGGGCAGCGCTCTCTCTCGAGCCGACCATGGGGCTGGGGCTGAAATGATCAGCGAGAGGTCGCGCAGCCAAAGAGAGCACAATTGTCGACCTGATGGCAGTGCAAACTTGTTGCCGCGCTGCGCAAATTCGACGCGCGATCAGAAGCTGCGTCGTCGAAAATTCGTCTGTTTGGCCGCCATTGCCGCGATGCTGGTGCTTTCGGGGCGAGCGGCCGAAAGGGACCTTGATGATCTGCTGCTCGTAGCTGCGGTGACAGTGCACTCAACTTTTTTGTCGATGCGATCGTCCGCAATGCGCCCATCATGACGCAGCGTGAAAGTTAGATGCACCGGGTATTTTCCGTACTCGGGGCGACTCTACCGGCCGTATCTCCTCCACCTCCTGTGGTCACGCCGCAGCAGCACTCCCCGCTTCAAATCAGTGCTCTCACTGCAGCCAATTATTAAGTGCAGCCTAATTCCCTTCCACGAACTGAACGCCGATTACCCGACGGGGGCAAATCAATGAGCGTTTCGGCACGAGCTACGGCGGACAAGTCGGCTTCAATCCGCCCTACGAGCTGCCCTGAACGGCCGATTGCAAAGCGGCGGCGCTGGTTGGCGCCGCCGCTTTCATCGCCCGGTCGTTGCTCTTCTTGAATTACTTTGCTGCTGCTGTTTGCGGCGGCGGCGGGGGCTTAGGAATCGACGTCAGCATCCGGATCTTCCATTGCCCATTCTCACGGACATCAAGAGCAGTCCAGATGATCGTTACGTCCAGAGGATCACCTTTCTCACTCTTTCCGGTAATTCTGGATTCACCAGTAGCCATAGCCATGTCATCTGACAGAGGCTGAATCTCAGTTGTCTTTACTTCGAGATGATCAAATCCAGTCTTAAAAACGCCTTCGTAAAGCTTGGTGTTATCAGTTACCACTCCTCCAGCGTTAACTCGAAGATAGTTCTTTGTAAAAAGTGAAGTAATCCCGGCAGCATCCTTCTTGTTGAAGTTCTGCTCGTATGCTGAAGCTACCTTCCCAAGTTCCTCCTTGAGTTTTTGATCTGATGCAGTCGCAGGAATTGCTGATAGCAATAGTGAAAAACATACAGCTCCAAATGCGCGCATGATGTTGCTCCCTATTGTTGATGCCTCCCTAGAATAGAGGATGGAGACGAGGCTTGCTTCCATCTTCAACTGCAGCACGCCCCGGCCTTGAACCGACCGCCTCTCTCTGTTCTCCCATGAACAGCCTTCGCTTGATCTGTCTCAAGGAATTTTATCCGCTGTGTACGGTGGCCGGCGTGGTCTTGCTGCGTTAGCAAAGGCTTGCCGAATCGTTCGGTGATCGAGGCAGCCCTGTAAATCTGCTACGATCACGGCATGACGGCCCACGGCCAGCAGCGCTTCGCCGAGTTCGTCTCGGAATTCATCGATGGCAGCGGCATCGAGCCACCGCTGTATGTGATCGCGATTGGCTCGAATGGCGCGGTCAGCGTTTCGCGGCATGCCAATTCCGACGTCAAGCAGCGAGTAGGCAAAGGCGCACAGCGCCGTGCCCACCATCTCTCACCGTTGTCCGGGATGGTGGGCACGCTTCGCTTTGCCCACCCTACGGCGCCTTGCCTGAATCACCACAAAACCCGCTGCGCGAAAGATCGAATTTCGCCAGCCATTTCAGCGTGATTTGGGTCGTCCAGATTGCGCATCGAAAATAAACCGCTTCTCATTTCCCCCAAATCAGCCCCATCTTCGCGCCATCCCGCCTCATCGAAGAGGGGCGTACGCGTCGTCACGATACGTGGAGTGCGGGTTGCGGTGGACGCGATGGCGTCGCGCGCGCGAGGCATTGCAGGGCGGTTTCAGGCTTTGTCCTGGGGCTGTGAGCGATTGATCCGCGCAGGACGAGCGGCGTTGTTGCGTACGGCAAAAGCGTGTGGTTCTGGCACCCGTGGCTGGTGTCAAGCTGACGGAGGCTGAACGAATCCAACCGGGTTCGTTGGGCCGTCGATCCGGCAGCGACGGAGGCAAGAGGAATTCGTCTCCGGGAAGAGCGCGCCATAAGCCGTCAAACCATTGCGCAGGGAAGGCCGGATGCTCTCCGCTGGACCTGTATGCTCGTGTGCGCACTTCTTTGTGCATATTGCACACGAGACCGCGGGTGCAGCGCGCACCCGGTCTTCCCTGCGCCCTCGTTGTTTCGGGGGAAACGAGCCGTCGCATCGACTCGGGGCGCGCGTCGCCTGCGAGCGTAGAGGCGCGTCTGAGCTTGTTGGGCTAGTTAAGGTCGACTGTTAGTCGCTGGTCGCGGGTTTGAGTGGCTATTTCGGCGGTTGAGCAATCAGCGGACTATCTCTAGTCTGGCCGCAGGCCGAGCAACGGCCTCCCGGTGGAAACGCAGGAGACACAACAATGTCCGCTCCCCTCGACGATCAGCTCGGCTTTGCGCCCGACTACGATTCCGCCGTCCCCTATATGCAGCGGACTCGCGATTATTACGCCGCGATCGGCTACACGACGCCCTATCGTTGGGCGCATTATGTCGAGGCGCCGTTCCAGCCGCTGAAGAAGCCGCTCGCGAAGTCGCGCGTCACCATCATTACCACTGCCGCGAAGTATGATCCCACCAAGGGCGATCAGGGTCCCGGAGCGGCCTATAACGGCAGCGCCAAATTCTATCAGGTCTATGACGGCGACACCGCCAAGCAGCACGATTTGCGGATCTCGCATATCGGCTACGACCGCAAGCACACAACGGCCACCGACAGCGGCACCTGGTTTCCGTTGCCGCAGCTCCTCAAAGCCGCCGCCTCGGGACGCATCGGAGAGGTCGCGCCGCGCTTCTTCGGCGCGCCGACCAATCGCAGCCACCGCGTCACCATCGATGTCGACGCGCCGGATATTCTCGCCCGCTGCCAGGCCGACAAGGTCGATGTCGCCGTCATCGTGCCGAACTGCCCGGTCTGCCACCAGACGTCAGCTTTGGTAGCGCGTCATCTCGAAGCAAACGGCATCCCAACCGTCGTCATGGGTTGCGCCAAGGACATCGTCGAACATGCCGCCGCGCCGCGCTTGCTGTTCTCGGATTTCCCGCTCGGCAACTCCGCCGGCAAGCCGCAGGATGTCGAGTCGCAGGCGTTGACGCTCGAACTGGCGCTGCGGTTACTGGAGTCCGCGGCAGGCTCCCGCACCACGATGCAGTCGCCGCTGCGCTGGAGCGAGGATGCCTCCTGGAAGCTCGACTACAACAACATCGCGCAGATGAGCCCGGAAGAGCTGGAGCGGCGCCGCGCCGAGTTCGACAAGCAGAAAGAGATCGCGCGCGGCAACCGGGCGGCGTGACGCTGGCTACGGCCTTAAGGGTCGTCATTGCGAGCGAAGCGAAGCAATCCATAGCGCGGCACAAAGGAAGAATGGATTGCTTCGTCGCTTCGCTCCTCGCAATGACGCCCGCAGGAGGATACTGATTTGACCCGACCGTTCGAAGGCGTGAAGATTCTCGACTTCACGCAGGTGCTGGCCGGCCCTTATGCGAGCTATCAGCTCGCGCTGCTCGGCGCCGACGTCATCAAGGTGGAGCGGCGCGAAGGCGAGGACATGCGCCGCACGCCGTTGAGCCGCGAATGGGCCGACCGCGGCCTGGCGCCGGGCTGGCAGGCCATCAACGGCAACAAGCGCAGCCTCACCCTCGATCTTTCGAAGCCGGAGGCAATCGCCATCGTCAAGCAGCTCGCCGCGCAAGCCGACGTGGTGATGGAGAATTTCCGTCCCGGCGTGATGGACAAGCTCGGCATTGGCTACACCGCACTCTCGGCGATCAATCCGCGGCTGATCTATTGCGCCATTTCGGGTTTTGGCCAGACCGGCCCGGAGCGATCGGGCGCGGGCTATGACGGCAAGATCCAGGCGCTGTCAGGCATCATGTCGATCACCGGCCACGCCGAGACCGGGCCGACGCGCGCGGGCTTCGCCGTCTGCGACGTACTGTCGGGCGCCACGGCAGCCTTCGGCGTGTCGAGCGCGCTGTTCCAGCGCATCCATACCGGCAAGGGGCAACTGGTCGATGTCTCCATGCTGGAGGCGACGCTGGCGTTCCTGTCCGGGCAGGTCGCGGACTACTCGGTCGCCGGCCATCGCCAGCAGCTCTCCGGCAACCAGGCGGTAAGCCGCCGGCCGACCGCCAACCTCTTCAAGGCCGGTGAGGGCTATCTGCTGCTGGCCGTCAACAGCGAGAAGCAATACCGCGCGTTGATGACCGCGCTGGGTCGATCGGACGTGCTGGAAGACCCGCGCTTCGTCGATTGGTTTGCCCGGCAGGAAAACGAGCCGGCGCTGCGCGCCATCATCGAGGAGGCGCTGTCGAAAAAGGACCCGCGCGACTGGGAAAAGATCCTGGAGGCCGCGGGCGCGCCCTGCGCCAGCATCTGGAAGGTCGAGGAGGTGATCGATCATCCGCAAATCGCGGCGCGCGGCGCTATTCAGGAGATCGACACGCCCTATGGACGCCTGCGCTTTGCCGGCAGCGGGTTCCAGCTCGCCCATGGCGGCGGCCGGCTCGACCGCATGGCGCCCGCGCTCAGCGCCCACACCGAGGAGGTGCTGGCCTCGCTCGGTTATGACGCCAACGCAATCGCGGAACTGCGCGCGCGCGAGGTCGTCTAGCGGTAGCCGGGGCAGGGGGCGTCTGCACCCTGTCCCGTTTTGGGTGGGCCAGCGCATGGCGACCCTGCGCCAAGTCGCTTTAATCGGCAGAGCTCACCGTCTAAAAGACGCCTTTCCCGATCCAAAAGGACAGATCATGCCCGCCTACCGCTCCCGAACCACGACCCACGGCCGCAACATGGCGGGCGCCCGCGGCCTCTGGCGCGCCACCGGTATGAAGAACGAGGATTTTGGCAAGCCGATCATCGCCGTGGTCAATTCGTTCACCCAGTTCGTGCCCGGCCATGTGCACCTGAAGGATCTCGGCCAGCTCGTCGCGCGCGAGATCGAGAAGGCGGGTGGCGTCGCCAAGGAGTTCAACACCATCGCGGTCGATGACGGCATCGCCATGGGCCATGACGGCATGCTGTACAGCCTGCCGTCGCGCGAGATCATCGCCGACAGCGTCGAGTACATGGTCAACGCGCATTGCGCCGACGCCATGGTCTGCATCTCGAACTGCGACAAGATCACGCCCGGCATGCTGATGGCGGCGCTGCGGATCAACATCCCGACGGTGTTCGTCTCGGGTGGGCCGATGGAATCCGGCAAGGTGAACATCAAGGGCAAGCTCCGCGCCGTTGATCTGATCGACGCCATGGTCGCGGCGGCCGACACCAGCGTCAGCGACGCCGAGGTGGAAGTGATCGAGCGCTCGGCCTGTCCGACCTGCGGCTCGTGCTCGGGCATGTTCACGGCCAATTCGATGAACTGCCTCACCGAGGCGCTGGGCCTTGCGCTGCCGGGCAACGGCTCGGTGCTGGCGACGCATGCTGACCGCAAGGGGTTGTTCGTGGAGGCCGGGCACCTGATCGTCGATCTGGCGCGGCGCTATTACGAGCAGGATGACGAAACCGCGCTGCCGCGCAAGATCGCAAACTTCAAGGCGTTCGAGAACGCGATGACGCTCGACATTGCCATGGGCGGCTCGACCAACACCGTGCTGCATCTGCTGGCGGCGGCGTATGAAGGGCAGGTCCCGTTCACGATGCAGGACATCGACCGCCTGTCGCGGCGGGTGCCGGTGCTCTGCAAGGTGGCGCCGTCGGTGGCGGACGTGCATCTGGAAGACGTCCATCGCGCCGGTGGCGTGATGGCCATTTTGGGCGAACTCGATCGCGCTGGTCTGCTCAACCGCGGCCTGCCGATGGTTCACTCCAAGACGCTGGAGGACGCGCTCAGCCGCTGGGACATCGTTCGCACCAAGAGCGAGAGTGTCCGAAAATTCTTCACGGCGGCGCCGGGCAATGTGCCGACGCAAGTCGCCTTCAGCCAGGAGCGCCGGTTCGAGGAGCTCGATACCGACCGCGCCACAGGCTGCATCCGCGACGCCGAGCATGCCTATTCGAAGGACGGTGGTCTCGCCGTGCTGTCAGGTAATATCGCGCTCGATGGCTGCATCGTGAAGACCGCTGGCGTCGATGAGAGCATTTTGAAGTTCGAGGGGCCGGCGCGGGTCTTCGAAAGCCAGGACGCTGCCGTCGAAGGCATCCTGGGCAACAAGATCAAGGCCGGCGACGTCGTCGTGGTCCGCTATGAAGGCCCGCGCGGTGGTCCCGGCATGCAGGAGATGCTCTATCCGACCAGCTACCTCAAATCGAAGGGCCTCGGAAAAGTTTGCGCACTGGTCACCGATGGCCGCTTCTCCGGCGGCTCGTCAGGCTTGTCGATCGGGCATCTCTCGCCGGAAGCCGCCGAAGGCGGGTTGATCGGCCTGGTGGAAGAGGGCGACCTTATCAAGATCGACATCCCCTCGCGTTCGATCAGCCTCATGGTCGATGACGCCACGCTGGCGAAGCGGCGCGAAGCTATGCTGGCCCGCGGCGCGGACGCATGGAAGCCCGCCAAGAAGCGCAGCCGCAAGGTGACGATGGCGCTGAAGGCCTATGCCGCGTTGACCACGAGCGCCGCCCGCGGCGCGGTGCGCATCGTTCCGGAGTGAGACTCTGACTTGAGGGTAGCCTCGTAGCCCGGGTGAAGCGCAGCGAAACCCGGGGCAGGTTGATCCCGGTTTGAAACTGTCCCGGATTGCGCTTCGCTTCATCCGGGCTACAGGCTAACGGCGGACGAGCCGCTGCGCTCCATCCATCCTGCGAAACGTCCTCGCTTACGTCAGCACCTTGACGCCGCCGAGCGCGGTCACGCGGCCGCGCTTGAGCATCACGATCTGCGTCGCCAGTTGGCGCAGTTCGGCGGCGTCGTGGCTGACATAGACCATCGGAATGCCTTCGTCGCGCAGCCGCACCAGATAGGGCAGGATTTCCTCCTTGCGGCCCTCGTCGAGCGATCCCAGTGGCTCGTCCATCAGCAGCAGTCGCGGTTTTGATAGCAGCGCACGGCCAAGGGCGACGCGCTGACGTTCGCCGCCGGAGAGCTGGCCCGGCCGGCGGTCAAGGAGGCCGCCGATGTCGAGCAGGTCAGTGATGCGTGCGTGCTGTGATGAATCCTCAGCGAGGCCGTTCATGCGCCGGCCGTAATCGAGATTTTGCCGCACGTCGAGATGCGGAAACAGCCGGGCGTCCTGGAACACGTAGCCGATACGCCGACGATGCGGCGGCACATGGACACCTTTGGCCGTGTCATCCAGCGTTTCGCCGTCGAGCGCGATAATCCCGCGATCGGGCCGCAGCAGCCCTGCGATCATGTTGATCAGCGACGTCTTGCCGGCCCCCGACGCGCCGAACAGGCCGGTGACGCGGCCCTGGCTTTCGAACGAAGCCTCAAGCGAGAACTCGCCGAGCTGTTTGGTGACATCGACGCGCAGCATGGTCAATTCCCGTGCAGGCGTTTGGTGGCGCGCCGCGCGAACCATTCGGATGCGATCAGGGCGCCCATTGCGATCACGATGGAGATCAGCACCAGCCGCCCCGCCGCGGTGTCGCCGTCGGGGGTCTGGATCAGCGAATAGATCGCGGAAGAAATGGTCTGGGTCTCGCCGGGAATGTTGGAGACAAAGGTGATGGTAGCGCCGAACTCGCCGATTGCCTTGGCAAAGCCGAGCACCATGCCGGCGAGCACGCCCGGCAGCGCCAGCGGCAGGGTCACGGTGGCGAACACCTGCCACGGCGCGGCGCCGAGGGTGCTCGATGCCTGCTCCAGCCGGCGGTCGATCGCCTCGATCGATAATCGAATCGGCCGCACCAGAAGTGGGAACGACATGATGCCGCAGGCCAGCGCAGCCCCGGTCCAGCGGAAGGCGAACACGATGCCGAGGTTATCGGCGAGCCATGCGCCGACCAGGCCGCGGCGACCGAAGGTCAGCAGCAGCAGATAACCCGTGACGACGGGGGGCAGCACCAGCGGCAGATGAACCAGCGCATCGAGGATCGACTTGCCCCAGAATTCACGCCGCGCCAGCAGCCACGCCAGAGCGATGCCGAACGGCGTCGCCACCAGGGTCGCCACGACGGCCACCCGCAGCGAAAGCAGGATGGCCGTCCATTCGGCGGGCGAGATATCGAACATCAGGTGGAAGGGCTGACGAGGAACTTGAAGCCGTATTTTTCGAGGATGGTCTTCGCGGCGGTCGAGCGCAGGAAGGCGAGATAGCCGGTCGTCTCCGGCTTTGCGGTGGTGGTCGCCGCGACGGGGTAGATGATCGCCGGATGGGAATCGGCGGGGAAGGTGCCGACAACCTTGACGCCGGGCTCGACCTTGGCGTCGGTGGAATAGACGATGCCCAGCACCGCTTCACCGCGCGCGACCAGCGTCAGCGCCGCGCGCACGCTTTCGGCCATCGCGAATTTCGGCTCGGCGGCCTGCCATGAACCGAGCTTCTCCAGCGCGGCCTTGGCGTATTTGCCAACAGGCACAGATTTGACGTCGCCGGTCGCGATCTTTCCGTCGCCGGCAAGCTTGGCGAGGTCGAATCCGGCGCCGACGTTCACAGTGTCGATCTTGGAATCCTTCGGGGCGATCAGCACGATGCTGTTGCCGAGCAGATTGACCCGGCTCGGTTCATTGATCGTCTTTTTCGACGTCGCGTAATCCATCCAGTCGGTGTCGGCGGAGATGAATACGTCGGCCGGTGCGCCCTGTTCGATCTGCTTGGCGAGCGCAGAACTGGCCGCATAGCTGACAGTAATCTTGACGCCGGTCTTCGCGGTGTAGGCAGCGTCGATCTCGTCGAGCGCATTCTTCATCGAGGCCGCGGCGAAGATCGTCAGGGACTTGTCCTGCGCGGTGGCGGGCGTGGGGATGGCTGCTAACGATACGGCGAAAGCCAGGAAAAGGCCGGCAAGACGGTTCATCGGGCGCTCCATGCATGATTGCGAGCCGCGGTTGCCGCGCGCAGGACAGGCGTTGGTTGGGTTAAGGCGACCGTCGGAAGCGCCGTTCCGGTATTCCCTGGAGGACTTGCGGTCGATCAGGATGTCGCCAGCCCTGACAATAGTCAGGATAGAGCAGGAGGTAAAGGCGGCTGCACCGCCCAAGGAGCAGCCGGGCGTGTCAATGGTGGTGGTGTCGCTTGTGCCCGCCGCCGCCGTAACCGCGCAATTCCGCATACTTTGTCATCTGCGACGGGGTCAGGATGCTTCCGGTCGACAAATGATATTTCAGATGGGTGTCGCGCAGCGTCCCCTGCGTGGCCGCAACGGCCGCGGTGGACGCCTTCAGGCTTTTCGGAGTGACTGTGCGGGTGGCGAACTGCTTGTCCAGTTCGGCTTCCTGCTCGATCAGCTTCGCGCCCAGCGGCATCGCTTCGGCCTTCATGGAATCGAACAGGCGCTGCATGCTGGCGTGTTGCTCGGCGGAGAGTTCGAGTTTGTCGGCGAGCTCGAGAACGTGCAATGGCCCCGGATAGCCGTTCAGTTCGGCCGCGAGCGCCAGGCCCATTCCGCGGCCGGCGCCGAGGTCGGCAATCTGCTGCTCGGAAAGCGCCTTGATCGGGCGCGTCTGCATCCCGGCATAAGGGGTTTGTGCATGCACGCTCGTGACGAAAGCGATGGATGCAATCAGGGGCAAAATCTTCATCGTCATTCTCCTGCGGATTGATCTTGCGCGGTCAATGCTTTGTGTCCGGCGCGTGCAATACCGCCTTGCACGCCGGAGGCAGCGACGCCATCGTCATCGGCGGCTTCGGCTTCGGCGGCACCTTCGGCGGCTTCGGATGCAGCACCGCATCGCTGAACCAGTAGGCGAGATCGCCGGTGCTGCAGCCTTCGCCATCGTTCGGCTCGGGCTGGCTGTCGCATTCGCTGGCGCCGGGCGGGCATTTGAGGCGGATGTGGAAGTGATAGTCGTGGCCGTACATCGGCCGCACCTTGTGCAGCCAGTATCGATCGCCTTTGGCTTCGCGGCACAGCGCCTTCTTGATCGCGGCATTGACGAAGATGCGCTGCACGGTGGGCTCCAGCGCGGCGGCGCGTATGACAGCCAGATGCGTCGGCGTCCAGGCGCTCGGCTCGATGTCGAGCCGGTCGGCACGCACCATCATCACGGCCGACATCTCTTCGCGCTCGTTACGCGACAATTGCCGGCCCGGCATCGGTGTCAGCCAGATGTCGGCGTCCAGCCCGACCTGGTGGCTGGCGTGCCCGGTCAGCATCGGCCCCCCGCGCGGCTGCGACATGTCGCCGACCAATATGCCGTTCCAGCCGGCATCCCTGCGCGCCCTTGCGGCCAGCCGCTTGACCAGCGCGACCAGGTCGGGATGGCCCCAGTAACGATTGCGCGACAGCCGCATCACCTGCCAATTTTCGCCGTTGATCGGCAGCCCTTCCGCGCCCGAGATGCAGCCATGGGCATAGAACCCATGCACGCGCGTCGGCATCGCTGCCGGCAGCACCTTGCGGCCGAACAGCTCCTTGGCGGCGATGTTGGGGTCGTTGGGGTTGGCGAGCGGCGGCAGCGGTTTTGGATTGACCGTGCCCTTGTCCTGCGCCCATGCGCCCGCGGCATTGACGGCGGCCATCAGGATTATGAGGGGAATCAGAATCAGGCGAGGGTTCATCGGATCACTCTATTCGCGAAAAACGTAGCATGAAATTGGCAACGGGAGACAGGTGCGGCATACGTAATGCTGAGACTCGCACAGCCAGGCTGCCCGCCCCCGAGGTCAGGATTGACCCGGTTCCTGCCTCGCATGGCTGCGTCCGGCTGCACCCGTCGCATGCGGCGGCGCTGTTCGCGTTGGTCCAGCGCAACGGCCCGCACATTACGCGGATCCAGATCAACTAGAGCGGGGACGACCATCCTCGTTGGTGACCCCGCTCCAGCTTCATTGCTGGTTCTTGTTACGCGCGCGCCTGCAAGGCCTGCCGGATGGCTCGCTCAACCGGCGAATAATCTCCGTCGGCTCGCTCAAGCCTGAACGGCTCAGACGGGTGCAGCGGCGGCTGCGCCATGAAACGTGGCGTGGATCCCCGGTGCATTTGCGCGGCGTGAACGAGGAACGGGTGGCACAGATAGACTGTGCCGGCGTCACCGGTCGCAAGTACCTCGGGCCGGCCGCTTCCGATCTCGTCCAGCATCAAATGTGACATGCCGGCCTCGCCGGCCGGTTCGAGAAAGCGCGCCATGTCCAGATGCGAGCCCGGCCTTATTCGGGTGGGCGCGTCGGCTTCCCCCACGTCGGAGAACAGGAACAGCATCAGCAGCGCCCGTCCGCGCGACGTCACGTTGACCCGCCATGCGGCGTAATCGTTGCTGTCGACAGCTTCGTCTTCGCCCGCGAAACTGAGATCGACATGCCAGCCGGCGTCGCCGGGATCGTGCGGACTCGGAAATCGCACGGGGAAGGTGCCGAGGTCGGCTCGCGGCCACCAGCGTCCCTTTCCGACGAGCTGGTCGAAGACAGCATGAAGCAGCGGACTGTTGACGGCTTTTCGGAAAGGCTCGTCGTTGTAATAGCCGAGGCGGATCACTGGCTGCGTCCACGTTGCGGGGTCGTCGGGATCGCAGGGCAGGTCGCGCCACAGGATGGTGCGACCCTGCTCGGCAAGCTCGCGCGGAAAGGCGTGATCGATCCTGACGAAGCCGTCTTGAATGAATTGCTCGATTTGCGCGTCGCTGAGCGCGCGCGCTGGTTTGCTGGTAGGCATGAAAATCCTCTTATCGCTGGGCAAACGGCCATGGCCTGCGCGAAGCAGAGCGGCCGCGCTGTTTCGGTGGGAGACTTCCGCCCGCATGTGAGCGGGCAACGCGGTCAGCGCGCGAGGAAGAAGACCGAAGCGATATTGGAGGTGCGGATCATCATGGCAAACATAATCTAGCAAACCGGCTACCAGTGTTCAACTCGGCGATCGGCGGCGCTGTTTCGCCTCCGATACAGCGCAATAGACCTCAACATGTGGATCGAGATAACCAGAGATCGGCCTTACTGCAGCTCGATATTTGCCGACTTTATCACCGCGGCCCACCGGTCGACTTCCTCGCGCATGTACTTGGACGTCTTGTCGACCGGGCCGCCGAAAATTCCGGCGGATAGTTTCTTGAGCTGGTCCTGCACCGCGGGCTGACGCAATGCCTCGTTCACGTCGGCATTGATCTTGTCAACGATGTCTTTCGAAGTTTTGGGCGGGGCCACGATGCCGTACCAGGCGACCGCTTCAAAACCCGGAAGCGTTTCGGCCATCGTCGGTACATCCGGCAGCGCCGGCAGACGTTCGGACGAGGCCACAGCGAGCAGCTTCAGCTTGCCGGCCTGAACCAGCGCCAGCGAGACGCCGAGATTGTCGAACATGACGTCGACGTCACCGGCGACGAGACCCTGCAGCGCAGGCGCCGAACCGCGATACGGAATATGCCGCAGCTTCACCTTTGCCATCAGTTGAAACAGCTCCGAGGTGAGATGCGAGGTCGTGCCGTTGCCTTGCGTGGCGCAGATGGTTCTGTCTGAATTGCCCTTCAGGTATTCGATCAACTCAGGCACGCTCGATGCCTTGATGTTGTTCGGATTGACGATCAACGCATTTGGCACCTGGGCCATGACGATGACAGGCTCGAACTTCGTCGGATCGAAGCCGAGTTTGGGATACAGATTGTGATTGATCACAAGCGGCGGCGGCGGTGACGAGAGCAGGGTGTAGCCGTCGGGCGCCGAATGGTAGACCTGTTCGGCGCCGATGTTTCCGGCGGCGCCCGTGCGGTTCTCGATGACCACCGGCTGGCTCCATTTGCGTGACAGCCAGTCGCCGACAATTCGTGGAATCGCGTCGGCCGTTCCTCCGGCCGGAAACGGAACGACGATTTTGACGGCACGGTCCGGGTAATCACCGGCCAGCGCCGGCATGTGACCATGCGCGAAGAAGGTCAAAAGCAGCGTCAGGACGGCCAATTTACGGCGGACGGGAAGCAGAGCTGGCGCAGAGCCGGGCATTCAAACTCCTCCCGCTGCAGATTTACTCCGTCCAGTCTGAGCTGTCGGCGCTTGGTGTTTGCAGCAAGGGAGGATAGCTTGAACGGGCAGGCTTCCGAAGCAATTTTTGCGTGGGACAATGACGCAGCCGCAGCTCACTGTCGTGATCATTGGAGGCGGAATTGGCGGGCTGTTCGCCGCGAATGCGCTGATCGCCCACGGCTTCGATGTTTCCGTCTATGAGCAGGCGCCTGCTCTCGGCGAGGTCGGGGCTGGGGTATTCCTGACGCCGAACAGCGTGCGGCAATTGCAGCGGGTAGGCCTTGGAGATCAGGTGGAACGATGGGGCGCCAGGGTCGGCCACGGTTCTCACTATTTTCGTCACGACGGCGCGCCGATAGCTCCGGTCCAGGTGACGGATTCTGCCGGCTGGAACGCCACCTTCGGCATGCATCGCGCCGACCTCGTCGAGATGCTGGCGCGCGCATTGCCATCAGGCGTGGTGCGCACGGGACATCGCGGCACCGGCTTTGAGCAGGCCGGCGAGGTCGCGCGCGTGTCATTCGCCAACGGTGCGGTCGCCGAAGGCGACGTCGTCATCGCGGCGGATGGCATCCACTCCGAACTCCGGCACTATGTGGCGCCGCCGTCGCGGCCGATCTTCCACGGGTCCGTTGCCTATCGCGGCGTGCTGCCACATGGACGCATTCCGCACTGGCCGACCGATTGCTGGCAGATGTGGCTCGGCAAGGGAAAACATTTCCTCAGTTTTCCGGTGCGATCAGGCGAGCTCATCAACTATGTCGGCTTCGTGCCGGCCGATGAGGAAATGAAGGAATCCTGGTCGGCACCCGGAGATCCCGACGTGTTGCGCCGCGAGTTTTGGGGATGGGACCCGCGCATCGGGACGCTGCTGAGCCAGGTTGAAAAGACATTCCGATGGGCGCTGTATGACCGCGAGCCGCTGCCGACCTGGACGCGCGGTCGCTTGACGCTGCTCGGTGATGCCGCGCATCCGATGCTGCCGCATCTCGGCCAGGGCGCCAACCAGTCGATCGAGGACGGCATGGCGCTGGCGACAATTCTGGCGCAGACGTCACGCGCCAGCGTGCCGGCGGCGCTGCTTGCGTATGAGCGGCTGCGGCGTGAGCGGGTGGCGGCGGTTCAGCGCGGTGCGCGCGAGAATGGCATGCGTTACGACTCCTCCTACGCCGATCTCGGCGTTCGCGATGCCGAGATATCGGCGCATGCGGCGTTCCGAAAGAGGCTTTACGATCACGACGTCGTGCCGGAAGCGCAAGCCGCGGCGGCCGCCTTGAGTTGAACGGGCGTTATATCACTACCGTTGTTAACCGCGCGATAACCCTGTCGATCGTTGGCGTCTGCTCATGCGAACGCCCAGAGTTTCGCGCATTCCTTGTGCATGCGGCACGGATGCGGTGATTTTGCCGCGTGAATTAGCGTCTCCCGCCGGTTACGTCGATCGATGATACACGCAAAGCGTGCGGTTGCCGTTCTTCTCAGGCGGCGCACGACCACGCACGAGGCCAGTTTCATCGACAAGAGATACTATTTTTTCAGACAACTTATCCGAAAACTTTGCACGCAGGGTGCGAGTAGAGCGTAGCAATGCCGAAGAAGCCAAAAAAGACCAGAAAGCCAAAGCAGACGGCGATTGTCCGCTTTCTCGGCCGGCCAGCAAAGCCCGCTGCAAAACTGTCGGCCAGCCGTCGGCACGCGACCGGCGAAGCCGCACGCAAGTGTGTCGAGCTCGAGGCCGCCCTTGCGGAGGCGCGCAAATCGCACGAGCGCTTGCGGGAGGCGATCGATATCCTGCCGCAAGGCATGGTGCTTCTCGATGCGGACGGCCGCTACATTCTCTGGAACAAGAAGTATGCGGAGATGTACAGGCGCAGCTCGGAGCTGTTCAGTCCGGGCGTGCGACTGGAAGATACGATCCGCGTCGGCGTTGCGCGCGGCGATTACCCGGAGGCTATCGGGCACGAAGAAGAATGGATCGCCGAACGGCTGAAGAAGCTGTACCAGCCGGGTGGGCGGCATGAGCAGACGCTGGCCGATGGCCGCGTCATCCTGATCGATGAACGTATGACCGAGGACGGCGGCATCATCGGCTTGCGTGTCGATATCACCGAGTTGAAGCAGCGCGAGGCTTCGTTCCGGCTGCTGTTCGACAGCAACCCGATTCCGATGATCGTCTGCGCGCTGGGTGACGAGCACATTCTCGCCGTCAACGACGCTGCGATCCAGCACTATGGTTACAGTCGCAGCGAGTTCGAGAAGCTTACGATCCGCAGCCTGCAAGCCTTCGATCCCGAGCTGCCGTGGACCGCCGAGCTGTCCGGCAACGAGAGCGCCGCGCGCACCTGGAAGCATGTCCGGGCCGACGGCACGCTGATCGATCTGGCGATCTATTCACGCCAGCTCGTGTACGGCGATCGGCCCGCGATCCTGCTGGCGCTGATGGACACCACCGAACGCAAGCGCGCCGAGGCGCGGCTGACTTTCATGGCCCAGCATGACGGCCTGACCGGGCTGCCGAACCGCAATTTGCTGCGTCAGCAGATGGACGACATCCTGCTGCGCACACGCCGCAACGCCGAGCAGGTGGCGGTGCTCGTGCTCGGCCTCGACCATTTCAAGGCGGTCAACGATACGCTCGGCCATGGCATCGGCGACAAGCTCCTGCGCGGTGTCGGCAAGCGATTGCGGTCGATGCTGCGCGACGACGATGCGCTGGCGCGGCTCAACTCCGACGAATTCGCAATCGTCCAGAGTGGGGTGACGCGGCCTGAGGATGCGGCCTTCCTGGCGAGGCGCCTCTTGGACGCCATCGGAGACCCCTATCTTCTGGACGGGCATTCCGTCGTGATCGGTGCCAGCATCGGCATTGCGATGGCGCCCGGCGACGGCGATGAATCCGAGAAGGTTTTGAAGAACGCCGACCTCGCATTGTCGCGCGCCAAGAACGATTCACGCGGCACATTCTCGTTCTTCGAGGCCGGAATGGACGCGCGCGCCCAGACCCGCCGCAAGATCGAAACCGAGCTGCGCGAGGCCGTCCAGGGCGATACGCTGCGGCCCTATTACCAGCCGCTGGTCGATCTTGCGAGCGGGCGCATCACCGGCTTCGAAGCGCTGGTGCGTTGGCCGCATCCCGAGCGTGGCATGATCTCGCCCGCCGAATTCATCCCCGTCGCGGAGGAAACCGGACTGATCAACGCCGTCGGCGGCTTGATGCTGCGCCGCGCCTGCACGGATGCGGCGCAATGGCCCGACGACGTCCACGTCGCGGTCAATCTGTCACCGCTGCAGTTCCGCCTCGGCAACCTGCTGGCATTGGTCGTGGATACGCTGAAGCAGTCCGGCTTGCCGGCGAGGCGACTGGAACTCGAGATCACCGAGACGCTGCTTCTGGAAAAGAGCAGCGAGGTGCTGGCGACCCTGCATGCGCTGCGCGCGCTCGGTGTTCGCATCTCGATGGACGATTTCGGCACCGGCTATTCCAGCCTGAGCTATCTGCGCAGCTTTCCGTTCGACAAGATCAAGATCGACCAGTCCTTCGTGCGCGACCTCGCCGCCAATCCTGACGCACAGGCGATCGTGCGTTCGATCATCAGCCTCGGCAAGGGCCTGGGCGTCACGATCACGGCGGAAGGTGTCGAGACCGAAGCCGAAGTAAACTGCCTGCGCAACGAGGGATGCCACGAGGGGCAGGGTTTTCTGTTCAGCCGTGCGCGGCCCAATGCGGAGATCGTGAGCATGTTGAAGACGCAGGGCAACTGGAGCTCGCCGGCAGGCGCGGCGCTGGTGGCGTGAGGCCAAGGTGCAGGCCCAGTCGTCATTGCGAGCGAAGCGAAGCAATCCACTCTTGCTTTGCTGCGCGATGGATTGCTTCGCTTCGCTCGCAATGACGGATGGCTATTTCACCCGTACCCGCTTCCTCAAATGATACGTCAGCGCCAGCGCGATGCAGTGGCGCAGCGCTTTCTCGGGTAGCTTCTCGCCGGCGTCGAGCAGAATGCTGCGGTTGCCGCCATAGCTCAGTTCCGGATAGAGCTCACGAAAAGTCTCGACCAGATCGGTCTGGCAGTGGAAATAGACCGCGTACCGGCCGGCTTCCGCCTTCACCTGGTCGATCCGGATCGTGCTGCCGCTCTTGCTCTCGGCCGTGAGATAGCTCGGCTGCCCCCATTTCAGCGTCTCTTCCAGCGCGCCGACGCCCTCGGTACTCTCCGCGGTATCGAAGATCAGCCGGCGCAGGGCCGCTAGCCGAGCCTTGACCGGACTGGGGTAGGCACCGAAGACCGCATCCACCGCGGCATTCCCGGTGGCAGCGCCTGGCTTTTTGGCGATGCGCTTTGCCGCTTGCTTTTGTGCCGCCTTCTTCATTGCAGTGTCAGCGCATCCTGCCTGGATCTGAACCAACCTAAAGCAGGATGCAAGCCGGCAGAAGCGAAAAACGAAACGCCTATCTCCTTCGCGCGGTCTTGCGCGGGCCCGGCCGGGCCGTCTTGCGTGCACCGGATCGTGTCATCTTGCGTGCGCTCGACCTTGCCGCAGCTTTACGCTTCCGTGTTGCAGCGGCCTTCTTGGCGGAGCGCGATCGCGCCGCTGCGGGACGGCTTGCCGCAGCCTTGCCGCCGATCCGGCCGCCCTTCTTCGCCGCGACATTGGTGTCCTTCACGCCGCGGCCGGAGCCGCTCTTGTTGCCGCCGCCGGTTTCCTTGTTGACGGTCGCCCAGGCGCGCCGCTCGGCTTCATCCTTGCTGACGCCGCGCTTCTCGTAGCCTTCCTCGATATGTTCGGCCTTGCGCTTCTGCTTGTCGGTATAGCTCGATTTGTCACCACGGGGCATGCGGTGTCTCCATCGCTGTTGCCAATGAAGTGCAACGCATAGCGGGTATGGGGGTTCCGATACGTGGGGCCCGCACGGGCCAGGCCGCCAGCCACGTTATCGCATCGTCGGCGGCGTATCGAGATTGCCGGAAAGGATCGCCTTGCCGGCGTCTTCATAGTGAGCATCGCGGCCCTGGATCTGCTGCGCGATGGCGTGCATGTCGCGAAAGCGGCGCTCGAACTTGTTGGCGTTGAATACGGCGGTGGCGCCGGCCATGCGATAGGCAGCGTCGACGACGGCGGCCGATTGATGGATGGTCCAGGTGGTGGCGATGCGCAGCGCGATGCGATGCGCTTCCGTGGTGGCCTCGCCGCGCGCCAGATCGCGCCAGACTTCGGCGGCGGTCGCGTAGAGATAGGCCCGCGCCGCGCGCAAGCTCGCCTCGGTGCGGCCGATCACTCCCTGCACGGCATTGTTGTCGCGCATCGCCTTCAGCGCCTGCGGCGTCTTGGCGCGCGCCAGATCGATCGCCGCGTCGAGCGTGGCGCGGGCGACGCCGAGCGAAGTTGCCGCAAAGCCCATTCCGAACACCATGTTGGTGGAGAGCTTGTACAGCGGACCGTTTTCGCGCCGTGCCTGGGGTTCGTCGCGAAGCGCGGCAAATTTTTCGGGGATGAAAAGGTTATCGACCGAATAGGAATCGGTGCCGGTGCCCCGCAGGCCGATGACGTCCCAGACGTCGTACATCGTGGCGCTGGTCACCGGAAACAGGATGGTGCGGATCTCCAGCGAGCCATCCGCTTTGCGCCGCGGGGTGCCGTCGGCCTCGACGACTCGGACATGGGCGCCCAGCCAGCTCGCCTGCCGCGAACCGGAGGCAAAATCCCAGCGCGCGCTGGCTTTGTAGCCGCCCGGAACCGCCTGTACTTCATGGTTGATCGCGCCCCAGGCCAGAATGCCGGGCGCGACGTTAAAGATCTCATTGGCGGCGTCGGGATCGAGATAGGCCGCCGTCATCGCGCAGACGCTGCACTGGCCGAGGCACCACGCGGTCGAGGCGTCTGCCTTGGCGACTTCCTCCTGCATCTGCATGAACGCTTCCAGCGAAGCCTCGATGCCGCCAAAACTCTTCGGCAGC
This sequence comes from Bradyrhizobium sp. SRL28, assembly GCF_018596315.1. Classification (GTDB taxonomy): domain Bacteria; phylum Pseudomonadota; class Alphaproteobacteria; order Rhizobiales; family Xanthobacteraceae; genus Bradyrhizobium. The sequence continues at coordinate 241,358 of NZ_JAHEAG010000006.1, forward strand.
AGTGCGCGGTAAAGCCCGTTCTCGATCAGCGCCTGTGTCACCGCTGATGTCAGCCGCCGCGTCCGCTCGATCTCGTCGGCCTCGCGCGTGATCAGAGGAGCAAGCGCGCGTGCACGCTCGACAAGGTCGAGGCCGGGATGCTTGCTCATGCGCTTCCTCGCATTCTCTTGTTCTTGGTATGAACGCGATGGTGACCCATCCGCCGCCCTCGATCAAGGCGGCGGCGATTGCCAGCCTCTCACGCCGTCGCTCGCCCCAGATCGAGCGACGGCTGCGACGGCCGCTTTGTCGACGGGAAGCTTAGCGCCACGGCGACGGCGGCTATGCCGATGGCGAAGGAGCCGACATAGAGCCAGTTATAGGCGTGGAAGGTGTCGAACACCCATCCGCCGGCCAACGGCCCCAGCGCCATGCCAAGGCTCGCAAAGGCGGAGACGGCGCCGAACACGGTGCCCATGATCCGCGCGCCGAAATATTCGCGCACCAGCACCGCGTAGAGCGGCATCACGCCGCCATAGGCGAGGCCGAACACCACCGATAGCGCATAGAATTCGCCGAGCTGGCCGACCGCGAGATAGCTCGCGACCGACAAGGCCTGCACGAACAGGCCGCCGACCAAAACGTGCTTGGCGCCGATGCGATCGGCCAGCGCGCCGAGCAGCAGACGTCCGCCAAGACCGGAGAACCCGGCAAGACTGTAGACGGTGACGGCGGTTAGCGGCGCGATGCCGCAGACCATGGCGTAGCTCACCATGTGGAAGATCGGCCCCGAATGCGCCGCGCAGCAGGCGAAATGCGCGAGCGCTAGCGTGATGAATTGCGGGGTTTTGAATGCCTGGGCGGCCGTCCACGGCACGTCAGGCTCGCCGTCTACGCCTGCTGTTGCAGACGCCGCGGCCTGCGGCGCTGGGCGCACCAGCAGTGAAGCCGGAATCAGCAGCGCCAGTGCCACGATGCCGATCACCAGCATCGCCGTGCGCCAGTCGTAGGTGGTGATCAGCCAGCTTGCGAATGGCGCGACCGTCAGCGGCGCCACGCCCATGCCAGCCGACACCAGCGCAACCGCGAGGCTGCGGTGATCCTCGATCCAGGCGCTCGCGGCCGCCATCATCGGCGCGTAGAAACTGCCGGCGGCAATCCCGATCAGGACGCCGAACGCCAACTGAAATTGCCAGAGCGTGGTGGCTTGGCTCGCCGCGATCAAGCCGGCTCCCAGCAACAGCGTGCCCGACAGTACGACGATCCGGGTGCCAAACCGGTCGGACAGCGCGCCCCAGAAAAATGCAGCCAGTCCCATGGCAAGAAAGTCGATCGTGGCCGCCGCCGATACGCCGCTCCGCGACCAGCCCATCGCCTCCGAAATCGGCTGCAGGAACACCGCCAGCGACAGCATCGACCCGAACGCGACGCAGGTCATCAGCGCGCCTACGCCGACTACGACCCAGCCATAGTTGAACCGAGATGGCTTGCTCATGCGTTTCCCCGCGCTTGTGGTGTTGTTTGTGTGCGCGGGGTGATGGTGGCCTATCCGCCGCCCTCGCGCAATGCAGCGAAAAGCAACCCTCTCATTCGGAGATGATGCGATTGTGCGTTGCGTTCGTTACACTGGCTCGTTTGTGGATTGCCCATCGGGCTCGCAACGCCCAGATATGCGTCTGCGCTTGATGCGCGAGCTGGATGGAAACGGTAGGACGTCAATGCCGAAAATTCTGATTACCCCGTTTTCCGATGCCGATCAGCAGGGAGTCCTGGATGTCATCCTGCCAATCCAGCAACGCGAATTTGGCATTCCTATCACCGGAGCCGATCAGCCTGACCTCACGAATATTCCCGAGTTCTACCAGTCGGGAACTGGCGGCTTTTGGGTGGCTCGATCCAATGGCGACGTCGTCGGCACGGTCGGATTGAAGGATATCGGTTCAGGGCAGACGGCATTGCGCAAGATGTTTGTTGCCGCTCCGTTTCGCGGCCGGGAGTTGGGCGTAGCCGGAAAGCTGCTCGACATGCTGCTGGCGCATGCCCGCGCGAAAGGCGTTGCCGAGATTTTTCTCGGCACCACGGATAAATTCCTGGCGGCGCATCGCTTCTATGAAAAGCGGAATTTCAGGGAGCTGCCAAAAGCCGGCCTGCCCAAGGCTTTTCCGGTCATGGCCGTCGATTCGAAATTCTATGTCCTGAGCGTGTCGTGACGCGATCGGCGAAGTCGTAGGGTGGGCAGAGCGAAGCGTGCCCACCATAGAGGCCGCGATTTGGAAGGGTGGTGGGCACGCTGCGCTTTGCCCACCCTACATTTTTCTTTCTCGCGCTATCAGCTATCCACCTTCAGCGCGGCGATGAACGCTTCCTGCGGGATATCGACCTTGCCGAACTGCCGCATCTTCTTCTTGCCTTCCTTCTGCTTCTCCAGAAGTTTGCGTTTGCGCGTGATGTCGCCGCCGTAGCATTTGGCGGTGACGTCCTTGCGCAGCGCGCGAACGGTTTCGCGGGCGATCACCTTGCCGCCGATCGCGGCCTGGATCGGGATCTGGAACATGTGCGGCGGGATCAGTTCCTTCATCTTCTCGACCATGGCGCGGCCGCGCCCTTCCGCGCGGGTCCGGTGCACCAGCATCGACAGCGCATCCACCGGCTCGTTGTTGACGAGGATCTGCATCTTGACGAGGTCGGCCACCTTGTAGTCGGTCAGATGATAGTCGAACGAGGCGTAGCCCTTGGAGACCGATTTCAGGCGATCGTAGAAATCGAACACGACTTCGTTGAGCGGCAGATCGTATTTCACCATCGCGCGGGAGCCGACGTAAGTCAGTTCCTTCTGCGCGCCGCGACGGTCCTGGCACAGCTTTAGTACGCTGCCGAGATATTCGTCCGGCGTGAGGATGGTGGCCTCGATCCACGGCTCCTCGATGTCGGCGATCTTGACGACATCAGGCATGTCCACGGGGTTGTGGATCTCGATTTCCTGGCCGTCGGTCAGGTGCATCTTGTAGATCACGCTCGGCGCCGTCGCGATCAGGTTGAGGTCGAACTCGCGCGACAGCCGTTCCTGGATGATTTCCAGATGCAAGAGCCCAAGGAAGCCGCAGCGGAAACCGAAGCCGAGGGCGGCTGAAGTTTCCATCTCGTAGGAGAAGCTGGCGTCGTTGAGCCGCAATTTGCCCATCGCCGCGCGCAGCGTCTCGAAATCGTTGGCGTCGACCGGGAACAGGCCGCAGAACACGACCGGGATCGCCGGCTTGAAGCCCGGCAGCATCTCGGTGACCGGCTTCCTGTCGTCGGTGATGGTGTCGCCGACGCGGGTGTCGGCCACTTCCTTGATCGCCGCGGTGATGAATCCGATCTCGCCGGGGCCGAGTTCGTCGACCTGCTCCATCTTCGGCGTGAAGAAGCCGACGCGTTCGACATCATAGGCTGCATTGGTGCCCATCATGCGTATGCGGCTACCCTTCTTCATCGTGCCATCGACCACGCGAATCAGCACGACGACGCCGAGGTAGACGTCGTACCAACTGTCGACCAATAGCGCCTTCAGCGTCGCATCCCGGTCGCCCTTCGGCGGCGGCAGGCGGGTGACGATGGCTTCCAGCACGTCGGGAACGCCCAGTCCTGTTTTGGCGGAGATCATCACGGCATCGGAGGCATCGATGCCGATCACGTCCTCGATCTGCTGCCGTATCTTCTCGGGTTCAGCGGCGGGCAGGTCGACCTTGTTCAGGACCGGCACGATCTCGTGATTGTTGTCGAGCGCCTGATAGACGTTGGCGAGCGTCTGCGCTTCCACGCCCTGGCTGGCGTCGACCACCAGCAGCGACCCCTCGCAGGCCGCCAGCGACCGCGAGACTTCGTAGGCGAAGTCGACATGGCCGGGCGTGTCCATCAGGTTGAAGATGTAATCCTTGCCGTCCTTGGCGCGGTAGTTCAGCCGCACCGTCTGCGCCTTGATGGTGATGCCGCGCTCGCGCTCGATATCCATCGAATCGAGCACCTGTTCCTTGCCCGCCATTTCGCGGTCCGTCAGCCCGCCCGTCATCTGGATCAGGCGGTCGGCCAGCGTCGATTTGCCATGGTCGATATGGGCGACGATGGAGAAGTTGCGGATGTTGGAAATGGGGGCAGTTGTCATGGGGCGCGGGATAGCATTCACACCCCTGTGCGGCAACCATATTGCTGTATTCTAAGGGGGATTCTTCACGCCAAGCTTTCCACTTGACCCCAAAACGCGCTACGCACGGGCCATGTCGACTGCATCCATTTTGCCCACGGCCGCGCGCGGCAAGCGCATTCCCACGATCCGGCGGCTCGGGGCATGGTTGGCCCCGCGCGCGAGCGATCCCAAAGCCGGCCTGTGGCTGGTGACCGGCTTTGCGGCGGTTCACGCGGTCCTGTGGACGCTGATTCTGGTCAATCTGAAGACCGGGCAGGACGTCCACATGGACGTCGCGGAAGCCTACGCCTGGGGGCAGAAGTTCCTGCTCGGCTATGGCAAGCACCCGCCGCTGTCGGGATGGGTCGCCGGCGTCTGGTTCATGCTCTTTCCGGTCACCGACTGGGCGACCTATGCGCTGGCGATGGCGACGCTCGGCTGTGGCCTCATAATTTGCTGGCTGCTGGCGCTACGCGTGGTCGATCGCCGCCGCGCGTTCTTCGTCGTGGTGATGCTGGCGCTCTATCCGATCTTCAACTTCAAGGGTTTTAAATACAATCCGGATCTGTTGCAGCTCGTCACGCTGCCGCTTGTCGTGCTGGCCTATCTCGACGCGTTCGAGAAGCGCAGCATCAGATCCGGCGTGTGGCTCGGGCTCGCCGGTGCGCTGGCGCTGATGACCAAATACTGGGTGCTGACCATGATCGGCGCCGTCGGCCTTGCCGCGCTGATCCATCCCGCGCGCCTGCAGTTCCTGCGCTCGCCGGCGCCGTGGGTTGCGATTGCCACGCTTACCGTCGCGATGCTCCCGCATGTGATGTGGCTGAAGCAGGTGGACTTCGTCCCGCTCACCTATGCGGGCGATACCTATTCGATCACCGACCGCGCGCTGATCGACGATCTCGCGCTGGGCTATGTCGGCCATAACGTCGCGCTGCTGGCATTGCCGATCGTGCTCGGTGCGATCGCGCTGGTATGGCCGCTGCGGCGCTGGAAGCTGTTTCCGTTCTGGTCGCGCGGCGCCAATTCCGGCGTGAACATGTCCCAGGCGCTCAATGTCTGGATCATCCAGGCCGTGGTCGCGATCGGGCCGCCGCTCGGCGCCCTGTTATTCAAGGTCTACATCAAGACCGACTGGGGGATCCCGCTGTTCTTCCTGATGCCGCTCGCGCTGATCGCGATCCCGGCGGTACGGATCCGGAAAATCGCGCTGTTGAACCTGACGACGACCTGGCTGGTGATTTCGCTCGTTGTGCTGGGGATATCGCCAAGGATCGTCGCCCACGAACTCAGCGAAAAGCGCACCGCGGGCGCGACCTACCGGGCGCGTTCCGAACTCGCCCGCGAACTGACGGAAGCCTGGCACACGCGCTTTTATTCGCGCTGGCCGGTGGTCGCGGCCTATACCGATACCGGCCAGCCCGTCACCTTCTACAGCCCCGATCACCCGGCGCCGCTGACCCCTGACGAGTCGTGGTCGTCCGGCCTGACCTCGCTGGACGACGCGAAGCGATCGGGCTTCATCGGCATCTGCGAGGTCGGCGACTGGAAGCTGGAAAAATGCGAGGCGTGGATGAAGGCCCATGCCGCCAATGCCGAGCGCATGGTGATGACCACGCGGCGATTCTTCTTGGGCTACCCCGGCCCCGCGACGGCCTGGAACATCTTCATCGTGCCGCCAGCCAAATAGAAGCGGCTAACCAAGAAAAATGGAAGGGGGTAACGCATGGATCTCGACCTGACGGACAAGACGGCGCTGGTCACCGGTTCGACGCGCGGCATCGGGCTCGCTACCGCCATCGGGCTTGCGCAAATGGGTGCGGAAGTGATCGTCAACGGGCGCGACAAGGCGGCGGTCGGCGAGGCGGTGGCAAAAGTCCAACAGGCTACGCCGTCGGCCAGGGTGCACGCGGCGACGTTCGATCTCGGCAATGCGGCGGGCTGTGCCGCGCTGGTTGCGCAATTCCCTGACGTCGACATCCTCGTCAACAATCTCGGCATCTACGAGCCGAAGGGCTTCTTCGACATCGAGGACGCCGATTGGACCAAAATGTTCGAAGTCAACGTCATGAGCGGGGTCCGGCTGACGCGGCATTATTTGAAGCGGATGCTTGATAACAAGGACTGGGGCCGCGTCGTGTTCGTCTCCAGCGAGTCCGGTGTCTATATCCCGAAGGAGATGGTGCACTACGGCTTCTCGAAGTCGGCGCAGCTCGTCATCGCGCGCGGCGCGGCGGAGACGACCAAAGGCACCAATGTCACCGTTAATTCGGTGATGCCTGGCCCGACCTGGGTCGAGATGGCGCCGGTCCGTCTGGCCGCCCGCGCCGAGGCTGCCGGAACCACCGTCGACGATCTCGTCCAGCGCACCTTCACCGAACGCCGCCCGGCGTCGCTGCTGCAGCGCTACGCCAAGCCGGAAGAGATCGCCAATCTGATCTGCTACGTCTGCTCGAAAGCCTCCAGCGCCACCAACGGCGCCGCGCTTCGTGTCGACGGAGGGATTGTCACGAACCCGTTTTGAAGGCTGTAGGGTGGGCAAAGCGGAGCGTGCCCACCATCTCTCCGAAAACGTTGTCTTGAATGGTGGGCACGCTGCACTTTGCCCACCCTACGAATTCCGCTCACGTACCTTCTTCGTTAAACTTGTCGGCGATCAGCCCGGCGAGAGCATCGACCGCAGCTTGCGCTTCCGGTCCCTTCGCGGAGACCGTAACCGAGGTTCCCGGTCCCGCTGCCAGCATCATCAGACCCATGATCGACGTGCCGCCGACGGTCTCGCTGCCGCGCGTCACCCAGACCTCGGCATTAAACTTTTCGACCATCTGGACGAACTTGGCCGAGGCCCGCGCATGCAGGCCGCGCTTGTTGATGATCTGAAGTTCCCGCGAAATGGCGCCCGCAGGCACGCTCGGCCCGAGTTCCTTTTCGGGCGCGGCTTCGTCGCTCATTTGCCGGCGAGCACGCGGCTGGCGATGGTGACGTATTTGCGGCCGGCTTCCTGGGCCATGGCGATGGCCTCGGGAAGCGGGCGCTCTTCGCGCACCTTGGCAAGCTTGACCAGCATGGGAAGATTGATTCCTGCGAGCACTTCCACCTTGGGACGGCTCATGCAGGAAATCGCAAGGTTGGAAGGGGTGCCACCGAACATGTCGGTGAGGATAGCGACACCATCGCCACTGTCGACGCGATTCACCGCTTCGATGATATCGCTTCGACACAGATCGGAGTCGTCCTCGGCTCCAATCGTGATGGCTTCAATTTGTTTTTGCGGACCCATGACATGTTCGAGCGCCGCCTTGAACTCGTCGGCAAGGCGCCCATGGGTCACAAGCACTAGACCAATCATCGGAAACTCCTCGCGGGTGCTTTTTGGTGCACCGCACGAACGCGCCACTTTGACCATCCAGAGGCCCCGCGCAAGAGGGCATCTTGGCTATTGTTCCAGTACTTGGCGGTAAACAGTGAGGCCTGTGCCGGTTTAATCGGAGGCGATATTGGGGCTTATATGGTTACCAATCCCCTTCAAGCAATCATGCGAAGGTTGAACAGGACCTGAACCGGCGGTTGTCGTCAGGGCAGCTGCAATCAGCGGGAGGGGATTAAAGCCGATTCCAACGGGGATTCTCGGTAACAGTACACCGTTTAGGCGAATTGAGAGCGCTTCTGGCGGCGGCAGTCGCTCCGCATCGTTGGCCGCGAGATCGACCACAATGCCGACAATAGCCTTAATGGCGAAGTCGCAACGGCGAATGCCGAGGCCCCGGACCTCGATCAGGCCGGCCAGTTCCTGCGCCGGGCGGACCCACAATTGTTCGGCGACTGTGTCGAGATGGACACGGTCATCACCGACCAGAACGGCTGGCGGAAGCTGTCCGGCGCGTCCGGCGAGAATCAGATCGAGGGCCAGGCGGGACTTGCCGGCGCCCGACGGCCCGCGGATCAGCACGGCGCGGTCCCCCACCAGCACGGCGGAGGCGTGCACGCTCGCCCCCTGCGTCATCATGGCGCTGGCAGCCGAACCACGAAGCGCGCGCCGACCACCGTCGGCTTGCCGTCGGCATCGGCCGGGCCGTGGCGATTTTCCGCCCAGACCCGCCCGTTATGCGCTTCGATGATCTGCTTGGAGATCGACAGTCCCAGGCCCGAGTTCTGGCCAAAGCCCTGATGCGGCCGGTCGGTATAGAAGCGCTCGAAGATGCGCTCCAGCGCATCCTCGCCGATGCCCGGCCCGTCGTCATCGACGACGATTTCGATTTCCGAGCGCACACGGCGACAGGTGACGCGCACCTTCCCGCCGGGGTTGGAGAAGGATTGCGCGTTGGACAACAGGTTCGAGACCACCTGCCCGAGCCGGGAATCATGGCCTGGCACCGAGAATGTGTCGCGGCCCTCGAAGCGCGTTTCGACCACGACGTCGTGACCGAGCCGGGTTTCGTTGGCGACCGAGGTCAGCGTCGTCAGCAGCCGGCGCAGATCGACCGGCGCCATGTCCTGGCGCTGCAATTCGGCATCGAGGCGGCTGGCGTCGGAAATATCCGAGATCAGCCGGTCGAGCCGCTTGACGTCGTGCTCGATCACCTCGAGCAGGCGCGCGCGGCTGGTGTCGTTGCGCGCCAGCGGCAGCGTTTCCACCGCCGAGCGCAGCGAGGTCAGCGGGTTCTTCAATTCATGGGCGACGTCGGCGGCAAACATCTCGATCGCCTCGATGCGGCTATACAGCGCATTCGTCATGTCGCGCAGCGCGCCGGACAGATGGCCGATCTCGTCGCGGCGGCGGGTGAAATCGGGAATCTCGACGCGGGTCTGGATGCGCCGGCGGACGCGCTCGGCGCCGTCGGCCAGCCGCCGCACCGGCCCTGCGATCGTGCTGGCCAGCAAGAGCGACAGCACGATCATGACAGCGGAGGCAACGCCGCCGACCTTCAGAATCGCCAGCCGCTCGGCGGTCACCATCTGGTCGATGTCGTCACCCTGCGTCGAGAGCATCAGCGCGCCATGCACGGCGCGGAACCGCTGCACGGGGACTGCGACCGAGACGATCACCTCGCCGCGGTCGTTGACCCGCACCATGCTGCTTTTGACGCCGTCGAGCGCCTGCACGATTTCCTGGTAGCCCTTGCCGTTCTCGGGGCCGAGCTCGCGATAGAGCGGGAGATCACCGCGGTTGAGCCAGGTGCGGATCGAGATCGTGGCGCGCTCGACGAAGCCCGGCTTCTCCGTCGAAGGCGGCGGCAGTTCGAAGCGCAACACATCGCCACGGCCATAGAGGCTGCGGCTGTCGAGGATCATGCCGCCGTCGCCGCCATAGATGCGCGCGCGGGTCTTGGTCGGCGAGATCAGCCGCCGCAGCACCGGCGCGACCCGCTCCGGATTGATCGGAAAATCAAGACCTGAGGATTCGTCCGGCGCGCCGTAGCTTTCGCCGGGCTTGAGGTCGAGCAGGCGGTCCGGATCGATGGTGATGGTGTTGGTTTCGACGGTGGCGGAGGCGGCAATCGCGCCGGCAATGATTTCGGCCTGCACCAGCAGGCTCTGCGCGCGCGCGTCGATCAGGCCGGCGCGGAACTGCGAGAGATAGAGAATGCTCGCCACGAGCGCGACGAGGCCCGCCAGATTGAGCGAAACGATTCGGCGCGTGAGGCTGGAGAAGGAGAGCGCGAAAAAGAATTGCCCGGCCCGGCGCAACCAGCCGAGCGGTCGCCGCCAGCCCTTTTCGCCCGTGTTAGCGTCGGCAACGCGATCCCGGTCGAGGAGCTCCGAAGCATCCTCGTGGTTCAGGCTGGGATCGGACTGCGTTCGATCTAGCAAGAGCTGAAACTGCCGTTTGTGATGCGTCGCTTTGTAATTCTACGCTTCTGCGCCGAACGGGCGGATGTGTCAGTCGGCACTTCCGCCCGGAGAACGCAGATCAGGCTTCCTTGAAGCGATAGCCGACGCCGTACAGCGTCTCGATCATCTCGAAATCGTCGTCGACCACCTTGAACTTCTTGCGTAGCCGCTTGATGTGGCTGTCGATGGTGCGGTCGTCGACATAGACCTGATCGTCATAGGCCGCGTCCATCAGCGCGTTGCGGCTTTTCACCACACCCGGCCGGGTGGCCAGCGCCTGCAGGATCAAAAATTCCGTCACCGTCAGCGTCACCGGCTCGTTCTTCCAGGTGCAGGTGTGACGTTCCGGATCCATCCGTAAGAGGCCGCGGTCGAGGGCGCGGGCATCCGGCTCCTTCGGCACGGCGGTCGGATCCTTCGGCTGGCCGCGGCGGAGCACGGCCTTGACGCGCTCGACCAGAAGGCGCTGCGAGAACGGCTTGCGGATGAAATCGTCGGCACCCATCTTGAGGCCGAACAATTCGTCGATCTCTTCATCCTTGGAGGTCAGGAAGATCACCGGCAGATCGGACTTCTGCCGCAACCGGCGTAGCGTTTCCATGCCGTCCATGCGCGGCATTTTGATATCGAGGATCGCAAGATCCGGCGGCGAAGTGCGGAAGCCGTCGAGCGCCGAGGCACCATCCGTGTAGGTCATGATGCGATAGCCTTCGGCTTCGAGCGCGATCGACACGGAAGTGAGAATGTTGCGGTCATCATCGACCAGGGCGATTGTGGGCATGAGCCTGCTTTCGAATAAGAGAGTGGCTTAAACGGCGGGCAAGTCAGCCAGACGCCGCATAAATGGGCTTCGTACACGGTCAACGAGCAATGCAAGCTGGGCTGAAGTGTGACCGAGTTCCACAAAACGTTTCTGCGGAGATACGCCGTCCTCCATATAGCACCCTGTCGGGTCGAGAAAAGGCCCTTTTTGCAATAAGATGGCCGGAAAGGAACCATGCAGCCCACTGCAGATTTTGATGCTTCCAAACTTGCCCGTTCGCTGCTGCGGCGCAGCCGCCAGGGCGCGCTGGCCACGCTTATGCCTGAAAGCGGCGATCCCTACTGCTCCCTGCTTAACGTCGCCAGCCACGCCGACGCCTCCCCGATTCTGCTGATTTCGCGGCTCGCGCTGCATACGAAAAACATTCTCGGCGACAGCCGCGTGTCGCTGATGCTGGACGAGCGCGCCGCCGGCGATCCCCTGGAGGGGGCGCGAATCATGCTGGCGGGACGGGCCGAGGAGGCCACCGGGGAGGCTGCGAAAATCCTGCGCCGGCGCTACCTCAACGCCCATCCATCCGCGGAAGCCTTTGTGGATTTCAAGGACTTTTCGTTCTTTCGGATCGCCCCGTCAGGCCTCCATCTGGTCGCCGGGTTTGGTCGCATCATCGACCTCAAGCCAGAGCAGTTTCTGACCGAAATCGGCGATGCCGCCGAATTGCTGGAAGCCGAGCAGGGCGCAGTGGAGCACATGAACGAGGATCACCGCGAGGCGATGAACCTCTATGCGACCAAACTGCTGGGGGCCGAATCCGACGATTGGCGCTGCACGGGCTGCGACCCCGACGGCATGGACATGCAGGCCGGGAACGCGACGCTGCGGATGGACTTCCCGGAACGGGCCACCAGCGCCATGGTGTTGCGCAAGATGCTGGTGCGGCTGGCGGGCGAGGCGCGGGCCAAGGGCTGACAAGGGTTAACATCGATCGCGGATTTGAACGGGCGCGGCCATTTGCGCGACCTAAGGCAAGCCCACGAAGGTGACCAGCGAAAGCCCGCATGAAATCCCGCCATCGATTGATATTTTCAGTGTGCCTCGCGCTGTTGTCGGGCACGTGCCTCTCCGCGCCGTCGCTGGCGCAAAAAGGCGATGTCGCCGCGCTCAGCGCCAGGATCAATGAACTCGGCCGTGCCGGCAAATACGCCGAAGCTGTCGCGCTGGCGCAGGGACAAGTCGAAAGCCTCGAGAAGAAGTTCGGGCCTGCACACCGCGACGTCGGGGCGGCGCTGAACAATCTGGCGCAGGCCTACGGCAACCAGGGCAGGGATGGCGAGGCCGAGCCGCTGTTCAAGCGAGCCATCGCAATTCTTGAGAAGACAATGGGGCCCGACTCGCCTGAGATCGCGGCCGTCTTGAACAATCTGGCAGCGCTGTACCAGCGGCAGCAGCGCTATGCCGACGCCGAGCCCCTGTTCAAGCGCGCGCTGGCCGTGCGCGAAAAATCACTGGGGCACGGTCATCCGGACCTCGGGCAATCCCTGAATAATCTGGCGACGCACTACGAGAAACTCGGCCGCCACGGCGATTCGGAGCCGTTGTTCAAACGGGCGCTGGCGATCTACGAGAAGGCCGCAGGCCCGGAGCATCCTGCGGTGGCGACGCTTCTGAACAATCTCGGCCAGGTCACGAAGGTCCAGCGCCGCTATGCCGAGGCCGAACCGCTGATCCGGCGGTCGCTGGCGATCCGCGAAAAAGTGCTGGGCCGCGAGCATCCTGACGTCGCGCGCTCGCTGAACAACCTCGCCGACCTCTATGAACGGCAGGGCCGTTATGCCGAGGCTCAGCCGCTGTTCGAGCGGGCGCTGGCGATCCGTGAGCGCGCCGTCGGCCCCGACCATCCGGATACCGCGACGTCGACCAACAATCTGGCGGCATTCTATCAGGCATCGGGCCGTCCCGGCGACGCGCTGCCGCTGGTGCAGCGGCTGATCGGGCAGGGCCGCGCGCAACCCCGCTCAGCCCTTCCGGTGCTCGCAGACGCCGAGCGCCAGCAGCTGATGCCGCGCGAAAACGCGGTGAACGATATGCTCAACGTGATCCAGCGCGGCACCCAGTCGTCGGTTGCCTCCGCCGTGAACAAGCTGGCGGTACGGCTGGCCGCGGGAAGCGATCGCCTGGCGGAACTGGTGCGGCGGGATCAGGATCTTGCCACCGAGGCGGAAGTGCTGGACAAGTCTATCGTGGCGGCCGTCTCGAAGGAGCGGTCGAAGCGCGACGCAGTCGCCGAGCAGCGCGCCCGCACGCGGCTTGCCGCTATCGCGACCGAGCGGGCGTCCTTGCAAAAGGCCTTGTCCGCGGAGTTTCCCGACTACGCCGCGCTGTCGAATCCGTTGCCGTTAACGGTGAAGGAGATGCAGTCGCTGTTGTCGGGAGACGAGGCGATGGTGCTGTTTGCGGTCACCGAGGTGGAAAGCTACGTCATTGCGATCACCCGCGACAGCCTTGACTGGAAGCCGATCCCGCGCGGCGCGGAAACCTTGTCGCAGAAGATCGCCGCATTCCGCCGCGGGCTGGATCTCGGCAAGGCAAACGATGCTTCCGGGAAATCCGCTCTGTTCGATCTGGCCCTCGCCAACGAACTGCATGAGATGCTGCTTGCGCCGGTAGATGCGTTGATCAAGGACAAGCCGTCGCTTCTGGTCGTGGCACCGGGCGCGCTGACGGCGCTGCCGTTCCATCTGCTGGTGACCGAAAAGCCGGCGGCGGCCATCCCGGAAAAATTCGAGGGCTACCGCGATGCGGCCTGGCTGTTGAAGCGTCAGGCAGTGTCGATATTGCCGTCGGCGGCGAGCTTGAAGGCGCTGCGGGTGTTTGCCCGCAAGGAGCAAAGCACAAAGCCGATGACGGGCTTCGGAGATCCGATTTTCAATCCGGCTATGAAGCCTGGCGATGGCAATCGCCCCACCAGGACTGCCGCGCGCAGCCTTGCGACCGGCGCCTACACGGATTTCTGGCAGGGCGCCGGCGTCGATCGCGCGCGGCTGTCGGACGCCTTGGCGCAACTGCCCGACACCGCCGACGAGCTGAACGCGATTGCCAAAAACCTCGGCGTCGCGGCTGCCGATATTCACCTCGGCGAGGACGCCAGCGAAACCACGCTCAAGCGCACGCCGCTCGCCGATTACGGCATCGTCTATTTCGCCACCCATGGTCTCGTCGCCGGTGACGTGAAAGGGCTTGCCGAACCGTCGCTGGTGCTGAGCATTCCAAGACAGCCGACGGAGTTCGATGACGGCCTGCTCACCGCGAGCGAAGTCGCGCAGTTGAAGCTCAACGCCGATTGGGTGGTACTGTCAGCCTGCAACACGATCGCCGGCGACAAGCCCGGCGCCGAAGCGCTCTCGGGGCTGGCGCGGTCGTTCTTCTATGCCGGTGCGCGGGCGCTGCTGGTGTCGCATTGGGCTGTCAATTCGGAGGCCGCCACGCGGCTCTCGATTTCGACCTTCGACCGGCTGAATGCCGATCCCAAGCTCGGCCGCGCCGAGGCGCTGCGTCAGGCCATGCTGGCTTATCTCAACGATGCGTCCTCGCCGCGCAACGCCTATCCGGCGTTCTGGGGGCCGTTTGCGCTGATCGGAGAGGGCGCCGCGCGTTGAATTATTCTGATTGTGCGTCGCAGCAATCTTCGCCCGGGCCGGACAGCGACGGATGGTCGCGCAACCACGACGGCAAACCAGCGAAAAGCGCCGCAGCAAGCAATTGATGCAGATCAAGCGCGCCGGCTTGAATAAACCAATTCGCGTGGATCGGCTTGGCAAGCACGGCGTTCATCAGTATTAGGTCGCCGGACCGGGGCCGGAAGGCTATATTCAGGGGTCACCGCGACAGAGCGCGTCAAGCGACATGCGCGCGATTCGAGTAACGCGGGTTCGAGGAGGATTTCTTCGTGCAAGAGACGGGTCTACGCAACGGTGCTTTCGGCGCCGACAAATTCGGCTTAAAGAATCTCAACACGGTGCACTGGAACCTCGGTGCGCCGCAGCTCTATCAATATTCACTCTCGGCAGGCGAGGCCGTGCTGTCGGCCGACGGCGCGTTGTGCGCGGACACCGGTGAGTTCACCGGCCGCAGCCCGAAGGACAAGTTCACGGTTCGCGATGCGACCACCGACAAGGACATGTGGTGGGCCGGCAACCAGTCGATCACATCAGATCAGTTCTCCGCGCTCTATGCCGACTTCCTCAAGCATGCCGAAGGCATGACGCTGTTCGCGCAGGACCTCTACGGCGGCGCCGATCCGAGCTTCCAGATCAAGACGCGTGTCTTCACCGAGCTCGCCTGGCATTCGCTGTTCATCCGCACGCTGCTGATCCGCCCCGAGGTGTCCGCACTGAAGGATTTCGTGCCGGAACTGACCATCATCGACCTTCCGAGCTTCCGCGCCGATCCGAAACGTCACGGCTGCAAGTCCGAGAACGTCGTCGCGATCGATTTCGCCCGCAAGATCGTCCTGATCGGCGGGTCTTATTATGCCGGCGAGATGAAGAAGTCGGTGTTCACGACGCTGAACTATTATCTGCCCGCCAAGGGCGTGCTGCCGATGCACTGCTCGGCCAATGTCGGGCCCAAGGGCGACACCGCGATCTTCTTCGGCCTGTCCGGCACCGGCAAGACCACGCTGTCGGCCGATCCCAACCGCACGCTGATCGGCGACGACGAGCACGGCTGGGGCAATGACGGCGTCTTCAATTTCGAGGGCGGCTGCTACGCCAAGTGCATCAAGCTGTCGGAAGAAGCCGAACCGCAGATATTCGCGGCCAGCAACCGCTTCGGCGCCGTGCTGGAAAACGTCGTGATGGACGAGCGCACCCGCGTTCCCGACTTCGATGACGGCTCGAAAACCGAAAACACCCGTTCGGCCTATCCGCTCGACTTCATCCCGAACGCTTCGCGCACCGGCCGCGCCGGCCAGCCGAAGAACGTTGTGATGCTGGCCGCCGATGCGTTCGGCGTGCTGCCGCCGATCGCAAAGCTTTCGCCGGCGCAGGCGATGTATCACTTCCTGTCCGGCTACACCGCCAAGGTCGCCGGCACCGAGCGCGGTCTCGGCAACGAGCCGCAGCCGGAATTCTCCACCTGCTTCGGCTCGCCGTTCCTGCCGCTCGATCCTTCCGTTTACGGCAACATGCTGCGTGAGCTGATCGCCAAGCACAATGTCGATTGCTGGCTGGTCAACACCGGCTGGACCGGCGGCAAATTCGGCACCGGCAGCCGGATGCCGATCAAGGTGACGCGTGCGCTCCTGACCGCCGCGCTCGACGGCAGCCTGCGCAACGTCGAATTCCGCACCGACAAGTATTTTGGCTTCGCGGTGCCGACCGCGCTGCCCGGCGTGCCCAGCGAGATCCTCGATCCCGTCAACACCTGGAAGGACAAGGCCGAGTTCGACAAGACAGCGCGTGCGCTGGTCGGCATGTTCCAGAAGAACTTTGCCAAGTTCGAAGCCCAGGTCGACGCCGAAGTCCGCGCCGCTGCGCCGGATCTGAAGCTCGCGGCCGAGTAGGGCGAGGATGGTCCAAAGCGGACCATCTGCCATGAACGCAAAGAGGGCGGCCGCGAGGTCGCCCTTTTTCATACCGCTCGCTGCGTTCCCGTCTCTGCCGCGGCAGACGTCGTGGCACGCAGCTCCAGCGGCGCGCGCCGCAGATGGGTTTTGACGGTGTTGGCGAGGATCCCCAGCCGCATCGACAGCACTAAGCGCCGTTGCCCGGCAATACCGCATTGCTCGGCGTTCGCCGGTCGGTGATCTGCAGTCCGAACAGGCTCCCGATCAGTTCGACGGCAACACGCGCGGTGCGGCCGCGCTCGTCGAGAAACGGGTTGAGCTCGACGATGTCGACCGAGCGCACCAGATCCGAATCGTGCAGCAGCTCCATGATCAGATGCGCCTCGCGATAGGTCGCGCCGCCCGGCACCGTGGTGCCGACGCCGGGCGCGACGGCGGGATCGAGAAAATCGACGTCGAAGCTCAAATGCAGAACGCCGTTCTGCGCCCGCACGCGCTCGATGACCTTGCGGATCAAGACGCCGACGCCGAACTCATCGATCGCGCGCATGTCGGCGATCGCGACGCGGCGCTCGAACACCATCTTTTTCTCCAGCGGATCGATCGAGCGGATGCCGAACAGGTCGAGCTTGTCGGGACCGATCGAGGCGCGGGGATGGTTGCCGAGTAGCCCGTCGAGCCCGGGCTCGCCGCACAGAAAGGCCGCCGACATGCCGTGCATGTTGCCGGTTTCCGTCGTGTGCGGCGTGTTGTAGTCGGCATGGGCATCGAGCCACATGACGAACAGCGGTCGGCCCTGCTCCTGCCAGTAGCGCGCGACGCCGTTCACCGATCCCATCGACAGCGAATGGTCGCCGCCCATGAAGATCGGAACAGCGCCGGAGCGCGCCAGTGAATAGGAACGCTCGCTGATCGCGCGGATCCAGTTCTTGATAGTGTCGTAATATTTGGCATTCGCCGGCGGCGATCCCTCATCCGGAGCAGCGCCAGGCGTGGCCATGTTGCCGTGGTCCTCCACGGCAAAGCCGAGCTGATCGAGGATGCGGCCAATGCCCGCGGTGCGCAGCGCGTCCGGCCCCATCAAGGTTCCGAGTTGCGAGGCCCCGATCTCGATGGGGACGCCGAGCAGGGCGATGCGGGCAGCGTTGCCGTCGGACATAGGTCGGGGCCTCCTAAGAATCATAGGGTGGGCAAAGCGTAGCGTGCCCACCGATCGAGGTCACCAGCCGGATAGATGGTGGGCACGGCGCAAACGCGCCTTTGCCCACCCTACGCCACTACGCCTTGAAATAGGCGATCTGCGTCGTCGTCGCGAGCAACCGTCCCGACGGCGACCATAATTCGCCGTTCTGGTCGCCATAGCTCCTGTGGAAGATCTTGGCGTCCGCCACGGCCAACACCCGCGTGATGTCCTCGGCCGCGAGTTCGTCCGAGGAGGTGTGGAAGTAGGTCGTTAGCGAGACCGTGCCGAATGGTATCAATTCCCGGCGCGCCAGAAATACCCGGCCGAAAAACGCATCCGACATCGACATCAGCGACAGCATGTCGATCTTTCGCGGCACATGATCGCCGATCCACTGCTTGGAATACGCATCGAGCGGCGACGCCGCCGGCGAGCCGTAGAAGCTCGGCTCGCCCTCGACGAAGCGGAAATCATACTGGTGTGTCCACGTCATCGGCGTGTTCGGAAACGCGCGCGCCTGCTCGAACGGCGCAGCACCAGGAAATGCCTTCTGTTGGTGCGACCAGGATGGGCGGCGCTCGGCGAATACAGCGGTCGCCAGCGTCGCGACCTCACCGCCGCCCTGCGTCATCTCCACGCACCAATGCTGGCTCGAACGGTTGGCCTTGACCAGCCGAACGTCGAGATCGAAGGCGCCTTCGGCGATCGGCGCGCAGAAATTCACGGTAAGCGACAACGGATCGCCCGCCCGCTGCGGATGGTCGATCAGCGCGCGCAGGATGGTGGCGGCCGTGCAGCCGCCGAAGGGGCCGACGAAGGCCCAGTAATCCGGGCTGGTCCTGCCCTGCCAGCAGCTATCGCCGGCGGTGACTTTTGTGGCGTCGTCGAAAAGATGCGGGGCTTTTGTCAGCATGGAACCTTTCCGTCATTGCGAGCGCAAGCGAAGCAATCCAGAGGCGACAAGGCAAGTGTGGATTGCTTCGTCGCTTCAGCACAAAATTGTTTTGCAATTTTGTCGCGAGCTCCCTTGCACAAACGCTTCGCGTTTGTCGCGGGCTATGACGCCGTTGCTATCACGGCTATTTCGCAGAATTCAATGACGCCAGAGGTAATGGTTCTATCCTTCGTCATGGCCGGGCATAGCCGTCTGAAGGACGGCGTCGCTTCCGCTTGCCTATGCCCGGCCATCCACGTCTTTCCTGCGGCAACGCCCAAGACGTGGATGCCCGGGACAGGCCCGGGCATGACGATCGATAGTCTTACCGCGTCGCCCCACGCTGGGCGCTGGCCTCCGGCACCGGCGCGGCTGCGCGCACCGGCACGTGCCAGATATCCTCGGCATACTCCCGGATGGTGCGGTCGGAGGAGAACCACGGCATCCGCGCGACGTTGAGGATCGAGGCCCGGGTCCAGGCCGGCACCACCTGCCAGCGCGCGTCGATGCCGCGCTGCGCCGCGTAGTAGGAATCGAAATCGGCCGAGACCATGTAGTGGTCGAGATAGCGCAGCGCGTGGCCGATGGAGGCAAAGCGGGCGGGATCGTCGGGGGAGAACGCGCCGCTCTCGATCGCGGTAATCGCCCGCGCCAGCCGCGGCGAGCGGCTGATCACGTCGGTCGCATCCAGCCCCTGCTTGCGCCGGACCATGACGTCGCCGGCTTCCATGCCGAAGATCGCGATGTTCTCCGCGCCGACATGGTCGCGGATTTCGATATTGGCGCCGTCAAGCGTGCCGATGGTGAGCGCGCCGTTGAGCGCCAGCTTCATGTTGCCGGTGCCGGAGGCCTCCATGCCGGCGGTCGAAATCTGCTCGGAGAGATCGGCGGCCGGAATGATCACTTCGGCGAGGCTGACATTGTAATCGGCGAGGAAGACGACCTTCAGTCTTCCGGCGACGTCGGGATCGTTGTTGACGACTTCGGCGACGTCGTTGATCAGCTTGATGATCAGCTTGGCGTAGCGATAGCTCGCCGCCGCCTTGCCGGCGAAGATTTTCACCCGCGGCACCCAGTCGCGCTGGGGCTCGTCCTTGATCGCCTGATACAGCGCGACGGTCTCGACGACGTTGAGCAATTGCCGCTTGTATTCGTGGATGCGCTTGATCTGGACGTCGAACAGTGCCGACGGATCGATCTTGATGCTGAGCCGCTCGTTGATCAGCCGCGCCAGCGCAACCTTGTTCTGATGCTTGACCTCGCGAAAACGCTGCTGGAACACGTTGTCGCTGGCGCGGGCTTCGAGGCGCTCGAACAGGGAGAAGTCGTCAAGCACGGCCTCGCCGCAGACCTCGCGCATCAGGGCGGTCAGCTTCGGGTTGGCGAGCATCAGCCAGCGGCGGAAGGTGATGCCGTTGGTCTTGTTGGTGATGCGGCCGGGATAGAGATGGTTGAGATCGTGGAACACGGTCTCCTTCATCAGGTCGGAATGCATCGCCGAGACGCCGTTGATGCGGTGGGAGCCGACGAAAGCGAGTTGCCCCATCCGCACCCGCCGTCCGGACCTCTCGTCGATCAGGGACACCGAGGCGCGGTAATCGATGTCGCCGGGGCAACGCTGATCCGCCAGCGCCAGATGCGCGGTATTGATGCGGTAGATGATCTCGAGATGCCGCGGCAGCAGCCGCTCGAACAGTTCGACCGGCCAGGTCTCCAGCGCTTCCGGCAGCAGCGTGTGATTGGTGTAGGACAGCGTCGCCACCGTGATCTTCCACGCTTCGTCCCAGCGGAAATTATGCAGGTCGACCAGGATGCGCATCAGCTCGGTGACGGCAAGGCTCGGATGGGTGTCGTTGAGCTGCACCGCGACCTTGGCGGGGAGATTGCGCAACTGCCCGTCCGAGGCGAGGTGCCGCTTGATCAGATCCTGCAGCGAAGCCGAGACGAAGAAATATTCCTGCCGCAGCCGCAGCTCGCGCCCCGCGGGGCTCTCATCGTTCGGGTAGAGGAATTTGCAGATCGATTCCGCCCGCGCCTCCTCGGCGATGGCGCCGAGGTAATCGCCGGTGTTGAAGACGTCGAGCCGAAGCGGGTCGGGCGAGCGCGCCGACCACAGCCGCAGCGCGTTGACGTGCTGGCCGCGCCAGCCGACGATCGGCGTGTCGTAGGCGACGGCCTGCACGGTTTCCGCCGGCCGCCACGTCGCCCGGTCACGGCCGTGGTCGTCGACATGGTCGACATGGCCGCCGAAATGAACGTGATAAACCACCTCCGCCCGCAGGAATTCCCAGGGGTTGCCGAAGCCCAGCCATTCGTCCGGATATTCCTGCTGCCAGCCCTGCGCGATGATCTGGCGGAACAGGCCGAAATCGTAACGGATGCCGTAGCCGATGGCGGGAATGGCCAGCGTCGCCATGCTCTCCATGAAGCACGCCGCGAGCCGCCCGAGGCCGCCATTGCCGAGCGCCGCATCCGGCTCGCATTTGCGCAGGTCGTCTAGCCCGACGCCGAGATCGCCGAGCGCCGTCTCGAACAGCGGCAGCAGGCCCATATTGTTCAGCCCGTCGGTGAACAGACGGCCGATCAGGAATTCGAGCGAGAGGTAATAGACCCGCTTGCTGCCGGAATCGTAGCTCTCCTTTTCGGCCGTCAGCCAGCGGTGCACGATGCGGTCGCGCAGCGCCAGCGCCGCGGCCTTGTACCAGTCGCGTCGTGTCGCCATGCCGGCGTCCTTGCCGATCGCAAGCCGAAGCTTGGCGAGGATCGCACCCTTGATCTCGGCCAGCGCCAGTTCGTCGATCGGCTGGCCCAGCGCCGGATAGTTTGCCGGGTAGTTTCCTGGGATTTGTTCCTGCAATACGTCGGTTCCTGCGGTTGAGACTCACAACAAAGATACGCGCCTTGCCCGGCAATCGAAACGCCGGAAAACGCCGGAGTATGTTGTGCGCTGCGCTGGCATGATTTTATGCAAGGACCGGGCCGATTTCGCGGCACCGGCGGCCGCCTTTTGGTGATATAATCGGGCCGCGAAAACCTGTGGGATCGCCGGAACGCGTGCCGCCAGAACGGGAGGCTTGCCATGAGATTGGCGATCGAGATCGCCGCCGCTGCGTTACTGGTAGTCTGCATCAGTGCGACCAGCGCAGCCGCTGCCGCCGGCAAGGCCGGCAGGAGCGCCGAAGGCGTGAGCTGTTCCTTCAGTGTCGCGCAAGGCGCTTCGCCTGCGGCGCGCTGCGCGGCGATCAAGCGGCAATGCGGCGGAAAATTCTACGCCAATTATTGCGGCGACAAGCTGTTGTCGGCGATGTGAAGGATTGAGCCCCAGCCGGCTCATACCATGGTGCCCTCCCAGCCTTCGCCTTGCTCGGTAAGCCCGGGGTAGCGGAGGTAGAGCTTTTGCAGCAGCTCGAAGTGCAAGGCGGACGATATCTCGTCAAGAGGCGTGGCAAGCAAGGCTCGCGCCTCGCTGCCGTCGAGAGCGGATACGATCGCATGGGCGCGGTCGATCGCGTCGGCGGCTTCCAGTAACAGGGTCCGGATCTGGGTGGCCTGTGTTGCATCCATCGTCTTCGATTCTTTGCGGCAAATCGTCAAAACAACCTCTGATAGGAGATATTTTGTCGCGCCACCAGAACAAATTAAGAACAATTTAGCAAGTATTTGATATATCATTGTGATTCGGCGCGTCGCCGACACAACATTTATGGTCTATCCGAGTTTGCGAGGACTACATGTCCACCATCGCCTTCGATCAGTTCGCTCTCACCCGTATCGCCGACTTCGCGCGCTCGCTGTCGCGCCTGCACCAGGCCTCGCGCCGCCGGCTCGTCGACGACGACGCGATCGACCGCGAGTTCAACGCGGTCTGCATGTCGGTGTGGGGCTACACCACGGACGATTTCAGCGACGAGCTGTTTTCGGTCGAGGACCACGCCTTTCTCGACACACTGGATGAAGCGCAGGCGCGAATCTTCGCCGCCCAGGCGGGCTACGACCTCGTCGACGATCAGGGCATGCTGACGGACTGGTGGGGCTATTGCTGGATGATCCTGGCCGAAAAGCGCGGCCTGCTGACCCCGGAAAATCGCGCCGCGGCGCGGGCGGAGATCGAGGAAAAATATCTGTCGGCGCCGAACGTGATCGGGGTGATCGTCGGACGGTGAATGCACTCGGGCATCAACCGCGTAACCCGGCCCCATTCTACTTTGCATGGGGTTGTTTTCGATATTTTGTGTCCGGGTCCAGTCGGGCGGTGAGCGACGTTGCCCTTGTAGCCCGGATGGAGCGCAGCGGAATCCGGGATCGGCCGCAGACGAAAGAGTCCCGGATTGCGCTGCGCTCCATCCGGGCTACGAGACCGCCTAATTCGCTTCCGCCCGTTTCGCCGGCTTCGGCGCAACCGTCTTCGGTATCGAGGCGGTCGGCAACTCGACGTCGCGTCTTGTCTCGGGAAGCGGCGCGCTGGCCGCGACCATCTCTGCACTGACCGGCGCTACCTTCATTTCGCCGAGCCGGGCGCGGACATCTGCCGTGAGGCCGGGATAGGCGGCGACGGGGGTGAATTCCGCGGTCTGGTCGGCGCCTAAGCGAACGCCGGTATAGGCCACCAGGCCGTCGGTGGTGGCGACGACGTCGCCGGAGCGCAGCGAGGTATCGAGCGTGAGATCGACCGGCGCCAGCCCGGACGGGCTCCTGCCGTTGCAGGTGCAATCGGCGCGTAGCGCCTTGCGATACGCGTAGGCGTTTTCGCTGTCGGCATAGCGCTCGCCATTGCCCGCGGCCGCACTGTCGATGTTGCTGCCGTAGAACACCTTGGTGACGCTTGCCGGGCAGAACGCCTGGCAGGTCTGAACCGGCGAGGCGTTGCCGCGCATGGTCAGCGGAAAATATTTGCCGTCGCAGCTTCGCACGCAGAAGGCAGGTCCGGAGCCCGCGACGCGCGGCGCCGGCGCGGGTTGGGCTGGTTGATTAAGACCGAACGGATCGGCGAAGAAGTTCGCCGGTGAGGGGGCCTGCCGCGTCTGCTGTTTCTGGACGCCGCCGAACAGGAAATCGAACAGACCTTCGGCGGAGACGCTGCCAGGCGTCAGCGCAAGCGAGCCCGCAAAGGTCGCAGCGGCCACAAACGTCGCGCGGCGCCGCACGCGCGAAAAAGCCAACTCTGTACGCAACGCCAACTCCACCCAACGCAACAAACGCACTGAAGCGCGACAGGCTTCAGTCGGGAGTAACCTTAACGATGGATGGTAAAGGAGTGGTATTCGGGGACAAGGGGAGGAGGAAAAAGAAAAGAGGTTCCTCTGCCCGCAAGCGGGAAGAGGAGCAGAAGCAACCTCACCCCTTCAAAAATTCACCCGCCTTGTACAGCGAACGAAACTCCAGCCCGGCTTCCGCAAAAGTTTCGGTCGCGCCTTCCTCGCGGTCGACCATGGTGAGCACCAGCACGATCTCGCCGCCGGCATCGCGCACGGCCTCGACCGCCTTCAGTGCCGATCCGCCCGTGGTGGTGACGTCCTCGACGATGACGATGCGCTTGCCTTGCAGCGTCTCGCCCTTGGCGAGCCCCTCCACTGCGAGGCGGGCGCCGTGCTCCTTCGGCTTCTTGCGCACGAAGAACGCCGCGATCGGATGCCCCTTGAGCCAGGAGAGCTGCGCGATCGCGCCCGCCAGAGGGACTGCGCCCATCTCCAGCCCGCCGACGAAATCGAGATTGTCGTCCTTCAGCGCCTCATAAGTCAGTTCGGCCAGCAGCGCCGCGCCCTCGGGGTCGAGCATGGTCGGCTTGAGGTTGAAGTAGAAGTCGCTCTTGCGGCCC
The DNA here is from genome assembly GCF_018596315.1 of Bradyrhizobium sp. SRL28. Classification (GTDB taxonomy): domain Bacteria; phylum Pseudomonadota; class Alphaproteobacteria; order Rhizobiales; family Xanthobacteraceae; genus Bradyrhizobium. Next base: position 265,592 of record NZ_JAHEAG010000006.1, read on the forward strand.
GAGGCCAGCGTGATCTCACCGCGCCCGAACGAACGCTTGCGGATGATCTCGGCGAGGCGGGCGCGGGAGGCTGATTTGGACAAGGCGGTTTTCCCGGGGTTTGAGGCGGGCCGCAATCTATCGGCGCTCGTGGGCACATTCCAGCGCTGATCCGGCGCCGTCAACAGCGGCGCATGCGTCCTGCTTTCGCAGGGGCGCCCCGTGGAAAGCGCGGGTTGTAAGGCCCGGAGGTTCCGGGGTACGGAGACCCCAAGCCTTTGTGGGGGAAACCGTAAATGACGATCGAACTGCACACCTGGAACACACCGAACGGCCGCAAGATATCGGTCGCGCTGGAGGAAATGGGGCTGCCCTACAAGGTGATCCCGGTGAACATCACCAAGGGCGAGCAGATGGCGCCCGGCTTTCTCAAGCTCAGCCCGAACAACAAGATCCCCGCGATCGTCGATCCCGACGGCCCCGGCGGCAAGCCGCTCAGCATCTTCGAGTCAGGTGCGATCCTGCTCTATCTCGGCGAGAAGACCGGCAAGTTCCTGCCAAAACCGCTGGCGGAGCGTATCCCGGTCTATGAATGGCTGATGTGGCAGATGGGCGGCTTTGGGCCGATGCCGGGCCAGGTGCATCATTTCATCGCGCTGGAGAACGAAACCGAACGCGCCTACGGCCTCAAGCGCTACATGGCCGAGACCCGCCGGCTCTATGGCGTGCTGGACCGTCGGCTGGAAGGCCGCGAATTCGTGGCGGATGCCTTATCGGTTGCCGATTTCGCCATCCTCGGCTGGGCCTGGCGCCACCCGCGCCACAAGGTGGAGCTGAAGGATTTTCCGAACGTCGAGCGCTGGTACAACGCGCTGATGGCCCGTCCGGCGACCAAGCGCGGCATGGAAGCAAAGCTGGATTGAAATTGTCGTCCCCACCCACTGCTGTCGTCGCCCGGCTTGACCGGGCGATCCAGTACGCCGCGGCCTTTCCGACTAATTGAAGTGGTCAATGCGGCACGAGTTGCGCATCAAACCACGTGCTCTGGGATACTGGGTCGCCCGGTCAAGCCGGGCGATGACAGCGTTGAACTTGGAGAGAGACCGGTCTCAAGCCCTTTTCGCTTCGAACGCCATCTTCACCGCAAGCCCCGCCAGCACTGTCCCCATCAGCCAGCGCTGCAGCAGAAGCCAACTCGGCCGTGTGCCGAGAAACCGCGCGATCGATCCGGCGGCGAGTGCGATCATCGCATTGACGCCGACGCTGATGACGATCTGGATCGCGCCCAGCGCCAGCGACTGCGTCAGCACGCTCCCAACAGCGGGATCGATGAACTGCGGCAGCAGCGCCAGATACAGCATCGCGATTTTCGGATCGAGCAGATTGGTGACGAACCCCATCGCGAACAATTTTCGCGGGCCGTCGGCGGCGAGCTTCGTCACCTGAAACGGCGAGCGCCCGTTCGGCTTGACCGCCTGCCACGCCAGCCACAGCAGATAGGCTGCACCCGCGAACCGCAGCGCGTCGTAGGCATAGGGTACGGCGAACAGCAACGCCGTGATGCCGAACGCCGCGCACAGCATGTAGAACACGAAGCCGAGCGCGACGCCGCCGAGCGACACGATGCCGGCCGCGGGCCCTTGCGTGATCGAGCGTGAGATCAAGTAAATCATGTTCGGCCCCGGCGTCAGCACGATGCCGAGCGAGACCAGGGCGAAACCGAGCAGCGTTGCAATGTGAGGCATGGGAGACTCGCGGGAGGAATGCGCGTTTTCTAACGCGCACCGGCCCGCGATGTCAGTCCGCAAATTGCTCGGAGGACAATTCTGTCGGTGTTGGAGCGCACTCAATCAGCAAACGCGTCTGTCATCGCCCGGCTTGACCGGGCGACCCAGTACGCCGCGGCCTAGCCGATCAAGTGCGGTAGTCAACGCAGCACGAACTGTGTTTCACACTTCGCGCTCTGGAATACTGGATCGCCCGGTCAAGCCGGGCGACGACCAGTGTTGTTGACTCAATGCGCCTCTTCCCAATTATTCGCCGCCCGCGCATCGACCTGCAGCGGCACCGACAGCACCACCGCCGGGAACGGCGCGTCCTGCATCACGTGCTGCACCACCGGCAACGTCGCCGCCACTTCGCTGTCGGGTACCTCGAAGATCAGTTCGTCATGAACCTGCAGCAACATCTGCGCCGATAGCTTCTTTTGCGCCAGCGCATCCTCCATCCGCACCATCGCGCGGCGGATGATGTCGGCCGCCGTGCCTTGCAGGCGTGCGTTGATCGCGGCACGTTCGTTGAAGGAGCGGACCGAGGCGTTGGAGGCCCTGATATCAGGGTAGTGGCACTTCCGGCCGAACAGCGTCGTGACATAGCCGTTGGTGCGGCAGAAATCCCGCGTCTCGTCCATATAGGCGCGGATGCCCGGAAAGCGCTCGAAATACTTCTTGATGTAGGCGGAGGCTTCCTCGCGGGCGATGCCGAGCTGGTTGGCAAGACCGAACGCCGAGATGCCGTAGATGATGCCGAAATTGATCGCCTTCGCGCGGCGACGCACCTCACCCGGCATGTCCTTGATCGGCACGCCGAACATTTCGGATGCCGTCATGGCGTGAATGTCGAGCCCGTCGCGGAATGCCTGCTTCAGCACGGGGATGTCGGCGATCTCGGCCAATAGCCGCAATTCGATCTGCGAATAGTCCGCCGACACCAGCTTGTGGCCCGGCGTCGCGATAAAGGCGCGGCGGATCTTGCGGCCGTCCTCGGTACGCACGGGGATGTTTTGCAGGTTGGGCTCGTTGGATGACAGCCGTCCGGTAGTGGTCGCGGCCAGCGCGTAGGTGGTGTGCACGCGGTGGGTCTGCGGATGGACATATTCCGGCAGCGCGTCGGTATAGGTCGATTTCAGCTTGGAGACCTGCCGCCATTCCAAAATCTTCTTCGGGAATTCGTGGCCCTGTTCGGCGAGTTCGTCGAGGATCTGCGCCGAGGTCGACCACGCCCCGGTCTTGGTCTTGGTGCCGCCGGTTATTCCCATCTTGCCGAAGATGATGTCGCCGATCTGCTTGGGGCTGCCGACATTGATCGGCTCGCCCGCGATCTCCTGAAGCTCGGCCTCGACGCGGGCCGCGGTCTGGGCAAACTCGCCCGACAGCCGCGACAGCACCTGGCGGTCGATCGAGATGCCGCGCCGCTCCATCCGCGCCAGCACGCTGACCAGCGGCCGCTCCAGGGTTTCGTAGACCGTCGTCATGTGTTCGGCGGCGAGCCGCGGTTTCAGCGCGCGGTGCAGTCGCAGGATTACGTCGGCACTTTCGGCCGAATAGGCGGTCGCCCTGTCGATTGCGACCTGATCGAAGGTCAGCTTGTTCTTGCCGCTGCCGATCAGCTCGCTTTCGCCAATCACGGCATGACCAAACCAAAGTTCGGCCAGCGACCCCAGCGTATGCGAATTGCGCCCGGCGTCGAGCGCATAGGACATCAACTGCGCATCGTCGGTATTGCGCAGGGTGATGCCGTGCTGCGCCAGCATCACGGCGTTGAACTTGATGTTGAAGCCGATCTTGAGAACGCCCGATGATTCCAGCAGCGGCTTCAGCGCCGCCAGCGCGTCGCCGGCCTTGATCTGGTCCGGCGCGAGCCCGGCGTCGAACAGGCCCGCGCCGTCGCCGGATTGCCGGTGGGCGAGCGGGACATAGCAGGCGTCGTTCGGCGCCAGCGCCAGCGCAATGCCGCAGATGTCGGCCTGCATCGGATCGTCGGAATTCGATTTGGCGTCGATCGCGAAAGTGCCGGCGTCATAGGCGCGCGCGATCCATGCTTTGAGTTCATCGGGGTTGCGGATGGTCTGATACTTGCTGCGGTCGACCGGCAGTTTTCGTGCAGCCTCGGCGCGGGCGGCGGCGAGCGAGATCGGCGCTCCCTTGGGGCTGGCCGCCTTGTCCTGTTTGTCGGCGCCTTTGGCCGGTGCGGCTCCCTTGCTCGAGGGTGCGCCGGGAGAGGAGCCGGGGGCATCGAACAGCGTCGCTCCCTCGGAATAGCCTTCCGGCTTCTTGCCCGAGGGCGGCACTGCGAAAACGCTCGCGCCGCTCTTGTTGCCCGCATCGGCCTCCACGTCGGCCGGGTCGATCTGCGAGTATTCAGCCACGCGGCGGGTGAGGGTGGAGAATTCCATCGCCTTGAGGAAGGCGATCAGCTTGCGGGCGTCGGGCTCGTGCACGGCGAGGTCATCGAGCGGCACTTCGAGATCGACCTTGTCGTCGAGCAGCACCAGCTGCCGCGAAATCCGCGCCTTCTCGGCGTTCTCTATCAAGGCCTCGCGCCGCTTCGGCTGCTTGATCTCGCCGGCGCGGAACAGCAGTTGTTCCAGATCGCCATACTCGATGATCAGTTGCGCCGCGGTCTTGACGCCGATGCCGGGGACGCCGGGCACATTGTCCGTGGAGTCGCCCGCCAGCGCCTGCACCTCAACCACCTTCTCCGGCGGCACGCCGAATTTCTCGATCACCTCGGGAATGCCGATGCGGCGGTCCTTCATGGTGTCGTACATGGTGACGCAATCGGTCACGAGCTGCATCAGATCCTTGTCCGAGGACACGATGGTGGCGGAAGCCCCGCGCTCGCAGGCGATGCGGACATAGGTCGCGATCAGATCGTCGGCCTCGAAGCCGACTTGCTCCAGGCAGGGCAGGTCGAACGCCCGCACCGCCTCGCGGATCAGCGCGAATTGTGGGATCAGATCGTCAGGCGCCGGCGGCCGGTGCGCCTTGTAGTCGGGATAGAGCTTGTTGCGGAACGTGATCTCGGATTTGTCGAAGATGATCGCCAGATGCGTCGGCCGGTTATCCTCCGGCATGTCGCGCAACAGCTTCCACAGCATGTTGCAGAAGCCGAGCACGGCATTGACCTGCAGTCCGTCGGATTTGCGGTTCAAGGGCGGCAGCGCGTGATAGGCGCGGAAAATGTAGGAGGAGCCATCGACCAGGAACACATGGTCGCCCTTGCCGGGTTGCTTGGCTGGCGCCTTGGCAGGGGTTTTGGCGGGAGCGGGTTTCGCGGTGGCTTTGGGGGCTGATTTCGGCATGGCCGAAATTTAGGGATTTTTGCGCGGATTGACAGCCTTGGGAGGTGGATTTTGGTCGCTACCGCACAACCAAATTGCCGTTGTCCCGGACAAAAATCGTAGCCCGGATGGAGCGCAGCGAAATCCGGGATTCGCGCTAGTTGCGAGATTTCCCCGGATTGCGCTGCGCTCCATCCGGGCTACAGGAAACTACTCCGCCGGCTGCAACGCCGGCGCGGCCTTTTTCGGCGCGATCCAGAATGCGCCGGGGCGCTCGAACAGGAAGTCGGCGCGCACTGCCAGCGCCAGCCGCCAGATCACGATTGCGCCAGCAACGCCGGCGACGGTGACGATCAGGGAAATCGTCCCGATATCGGTGATCACGCCGGTCTTGAGCAGCAGCGTTCGGGTCACCGCCATCGGCAGGAAGAAGGCGAGATAGATGACGATGGAATGCTCGCCGCAATAGCGCAGGAAATTGAGCCACTGCATCCGCGCCAGCAGGGTGCCCATCACGATGATGGCGCCGGCGCCGGCGAAGCCGAGCGCCAACGAGATCAGCGGCCAATGGCTGACGCCCGATATCACGAGGCCGCCATTGACGAGCGTCCACAGCGCCAATCCAATCAGCGCCAGCGCGGGCTTCTCCCGTGAACGATCCGATAGCGCGAACACGTAGGAAGCGAACAGATAGCCGGAATAGAAATAGACGAAGCGCGCGCAGAATTCGTCGATCACTGTCCAGCCGGTCACGACATGCGCCATCTCCAGCGCAGCGGCGACGAGCCAGACCGCTATGGCGGGGATGCCGCGTGACAGTTTTGTGACGACGAAGAACATCGGCAACAGATAAATGAACCACAGCGTGCCGAACGGCTCGATAAAGGATTCCAGGTACAGGAAGCCGACATGCCGCCAGCCGCTTTCGGCGGCGAAGCCCGGCGCCTTGAAGCCGAACTGGATCGTCATCCACAGCACGTAAAAGTAAGCGAAGTGGACGACCTTGCGGTCGAGATAGGTGCGCCAGTCGCGGTCGATCACGACGGCGAGAAAAAGGCCTGAAATCAGGAAGAAATCCGGCATCCGGAACGGCTGCGCGAACATAACGAACGCATGCATGAAACCGGTGTCGCCGGCCGCCTTTTCCACGCCCAGCACCGAATGCATCATCACCACCATGACGATGCAGATGCCCTTGGCGTAGTCCACCCAGTCGATGCGGGTGGAACGCTCAGGCCCAGCGGATGTGCCGTTTAAAGTCATCGGTGTCCCTTTTCGGCGCGCCGTGGCCGCATCTTCGGCCCGATACGTTGCTTTCTCCTTTATTCATACAAATGACATGCCGGCTTTCTGCGCTTTTCCGGTTTCCCCTTGGCCGAAAAATGCTCTAAGACGCCGACGAATTCAGGCTCGGCGTTAACCATCAAATACGGATTGTTTTCATGCGAATCGCCATGATTGGCACGGGCTATGTGGGGCTGGTATCCGGCGCCTGCTTTGCCGATTTCGGCCACCAGGTCACCTGCGTGGACAAGGATGCCGGCAAGATCGAAGCCCTGCGGAGAGGCGAGATCCCGATCTTCGAGCCCGGGCTCCACGCGCTGGTGGCCTCCAACGTCAAGGCCAAGCGGCTGGATTTCACCACCGACCTGATCGCGCCGGTCGCGGAAGCCGACGCCGTCTTCATCGCGGTCGGCACCCCGTCGCGGCGCGGCGACGGCCATGCCGACCTCACCTACGTGTACAGCGCTGCCCGCGAGATCGCGGCTGCGCTGTCCGGCTTCACGGTAGTGGTGACAAAGTCGACCGTGCCGGTCGGCACCGGCGATGAGGTCGAGCGGCTGATCCGCGAAACCAATCCGTCGGCCGACGTCGTGGTCGCCTCCAATCCGGAATTCCTGCGCGAGGGTGCCGCGATCCGCGACTTCAAATTCCCTGACCGTATCGTGATCGGCACTTCGGACGAGCGCGGGCGCAAGGTGCTCGGCGACGTCTACCGGCCGCTGTCGCTCAACCAGGCGCCGCTGATGTTCACCGAGCGGCGTACCGCGGAATTGATCAAATACGCGGCGAACGCGTTCCTCGCGACCAAGATCACCTTCATCAACGAGATGGCGGATCTTTCCGAAAAAGTCGGCGCCGACGTGCAGGAAGTTGCGCGCGGCATCGGGCTCGACAATCGCATCGGCACGAAGTTCCTGCACGCAGGCCCGGGCTTTGGCGGCTCCTGCTTCCCAAAGGACATCCGCGCGCTGGTCAAGGTCGCGCTCGATCACGATGTGCAGCTGCGGATCGTCGAGGCGGTGCTTGGCGTCAACGACAACCGAAAGCGCGCGATGGCGCGAAAAGTTTCCAACGCGGCGGGCGGTAGCCTGCGCGGCAAGACCGTGGCGGTGCTTGGGCTCACCTTCAAGCCGGATACCGACGACATGCGCGAGGCGCCTTCGATTCCGTTGGTCACCGGCCTGCTCGACTTGGGCGCCAAGGTGCGGGCGCACGATCCGGTCGGCATGGAGCAGGCGCGCAAGGAATTGCCCGACATCGAATATTGCGATGACCCTTATGAGTGCGTGAAGGGGGCGGACGCCATGGTGATCGTCACCGAATGGGTACAATATCGCGCGCTCGATCTGGAGCGAATCAAGAGCGAGATGGCGCAGCCCGTCGTGGTGGATTTGCGCAACATCTATCGTCGCGAGGACATGGCGGCCCATGGCTTCACGTATGACAGTGTCGGGCGGGCGTCTGGCCCGAAAACTTGATGCGCTGCCGCGCGATCAGGAATTCCGTCATGGCCGGGCTTGTCCCGGCCATCCACGTCTTGTTTTCTAACGATGAAGAAAGACGTGGATGCCCGGCACAAGGCCGGGCATGACGACGTGGTGACACTTTGCCCCGAAGCTTCGATACACCCCTCCCGATCGACGTGGTGCTCGACGAACTCGCGGCCACGCTGACGGATCATAACGCCGCCGTGCTGGTAGCCCCTCCCGGCGCCGGCAAGACCACGCGGGTGCCGCTGGCGCTGCTCGATGCACCCTGGCTAAACGGCAAAAAGATCATCATGCTTGAGCCGCGGCGGATCGCGGCCCGCGCCAGTGCCGAACGGATGGCGCGGACGCTAGGTGAGCGCGCCGGCGAGACCGTCGGCTATCGCGTCCGCTTCGGCTCCAAGATATCGCGCGCGACGCGGATCGAGGTGGTCACCGAGGGAATCTTCTCGCGGCAGATTCTCGACGATCCCGAGCTGTCAGGCGTCGCCGCTGTGCTGTTCGACGAATTTCACGAGCGTTCGCTCGACGCCGATCTCGGACTCGCGCTGGCACGTGATGCGCAAACCGGCTTGCGGGAAGACCTGCGCATTCTGGTGATGTCGGCGACGCTTGATGGCGCGCGGGTCGGCAAACTCTTGGGCGATGCGCCCGTCGTTGCCAGCGAAGGCCGCGCCTTTCCGGTGGAGACACGTTATCTCGGCCGCAAGGCGGATGCGCCGATCGAGCGGCAGATGGCGGACGCGATCGCGACCGCGCTGCGCGCCGATCCCGGCTCGGTGCTGGCGTTTCTGCCGGGCGCCGCCGAAATCCGCCGCACGCAGAATTTTCTCAGCGAACGGGTTCACGATGCGAGCGTCGAGATCGTGCCGCTGTTCGGCGCGCTCGACGCTGCTGTGCAGGACCGGGCCATCGCGCCGGCGCCAAAGGGCCAACGCAAGGTCGTGCTGGCAACCTCGATCGCCGAGACCTCGCTGACGATCGAGGGTGTCCGCATTGTCGTCGATTCCGGTCTGGCGCGGGTGCCGCGCTACGAGCCAGACATCGGCCTGACGCGGCTGGAAACCGTGCGCGCCTCGCGCGCCGCCGTCGATCAGCGCCGCGGCCGCGCCGGCCGCACCGAGCCCGGAGTGTGCTACCGGCTGTGGGACGAGCCGCAGACCGCTTCGCTCGCGGCGTACACCCAGCCCGAAATTCTCTCGGCCGATCTGTCCTCGCTGGTGCTCGATCTCGCGCAATGGGGCGTCCGCGACCCCTCCGCGCTGGCGTTTCTCGATCCGCCCCCGGCGCCGGCGCTGAAGGAAGCCAACAGTCTTCTCGGCGAACTCCGCGCGCTCGATACCGACGGCCGCATCACCGCCGAAGGCCAGAGTCTCCGCGCGCTGGCGCTGCCGCCACGGCTGGCGCGCATGATCGTGGATTCGCATCGGCTGGGGGCTGGCGAGGAGGCGGCTGACATCGCGGCGATCCTGACCGAGCGCGGCCTCGGCGGCGACAGCGTCGATCTCGATCACAGGCTCGACCAGTTCCGCCGCGACCGCTCGCCCCGCGCCAGTAGCGCTCGCAGTCTGGCGCAGCGCTGGGCGCAGCAGGTGGCCGCGACGGAGGGGGAGGCCGGCGACGACATCTCGCCGTCCACCGGCATCATGCTTGCGCTGGCCTTCCCTGACCGCGTTGCGCGCAACCGCGGCAATGGCAGTTTCGTGCTGGCCAATGGCCGCGGCGCCGCCGTCGAGCAGACCTCGGCGCTGGCACGCGCGCCCTATATCGCGGTCGCCGAACTGACCGGCACCGCAGCCCAAGGGCGCATTCTGCTGGCGGCGCCGATTGCGCAAGAAGATATTGAGGCGCGCTTCGCCGATCAGATCGAAAACACGGAAGAGATTTCGTTCGATCGCGGCGCGATGGCGTTGCGCGGCCGCCGCAAGCGGACGCTGCACGCTATCACGCTGTCGGAAGCCCCCACCGCGCTGTCGCCCTCGGCGGAGACCGCGCGCATCTTCGCCGCGGGTTTGATTGCCGCAGGATTCGACAGGCTGCCATGGTCGAAATCCCTCAAGCAATGGCGTGACCGCGTGATGTTCCTGCGCAAGGCGGAAGGAGATAGTTGGCCCGATCTGTCGGATGCGGCGCTCGCCGCCGAAAGCGAAAATTGGCTGGTGCCTGTTCTCTACGACAAGACCTCGCTGAAGGAGCTTTCCCCCGGCGATCTCTCCGATGCGATGATGGCGCTATTGCCGTGGGAGTCGCGTGCGCGGCTGGAGCGCGAAGCGCCGACGCATTTCGAAGCACCGACTGGCACCATGCTGGCCATCGATTATGAAGCCGAGCAGGGGCCGACCATCGCCGTGCGCCTGCAGGAATTGTTCGGGCTCAACACCCATCCCTCGATCGCCAAGGGCGCGGTGCCGCTGGTGCTGGAATTGTTGTCGCCGGCGCAACGTCCGGTGCAGGTAACGCGCGATCTTCCGGGCTTCTGGCGCGGCAGCTATGCCGCCGTCCGCTCCGATCTGCGCGGCCGCTATCCCCGCCATCCGTGGCCAGAAGACCCCGCCAACGCGCTGCCGACCCGCCGGGTCAAGCCGCGCGGGACGTGAACGCGCTGCCGTTAACGCTTCACTCATCCTTTTCGTCAAAATGACAGCCTTGGCCGCCGCTGTTAGTCGCGGCTTGGCGGCCGGCGTGGTGATATCGGCGGTCTGGCAATCGAGTGTGGCGTAATGCGTAACCTGATGATCCTTGCCGCCGTCCTGGTCGGCCTCGGCACCTACATGGCGCAGATGGCGGAGAAGATGTCGCCGGCGCCGGCCTCCGCCAGCGCATCGCCCGCCCAAACGGTCGCACAAGCCTCCTCCGGCCGCAGTCTTGACATTCCCCGCGACGCGCGCGGCCATTTCCAGACCGACGGTCACATCGACGGTCAGCGCGTCAACTTCATGGTCGACACCGGCGCTTCGCTGGTGGCGCTGAACGAAAAGAGTGCGGCGCGGTTTGGCCTGCGTCCCTCGCGCAGCGACTACAACGCGACCGTCACCACCGCCAACGGCACCATCAAGGCCGCGCGCACGCGGCTTGCCAAGATCGAGCTCGGCGGTCTCGTGGTGCGCGATGTCGACGCCCTGGTGCTCCCCGACGAGGCGCTGTCGGAGAACCTGCTCGGCCTGTCGTTCCTGTCGAAGCTGAAGCGCTTCGAATACGCGAACGGCAAGATGGTGCTGGAACAGTAAGGTTTCCCGGTTACCAAACCGCCGCAATTAACCGCCACAAGGCGCCGGTCCCGCCTATCGCCCGGCCCGCGTATTCGCTATGGCTGCGGTGTTCCCCCGCAATTTATTGACAAGGTACCCCATGTTCCCCAAGCCCAAATCCGTGCTGGTTCCGAATACCTATGAGTTCGAATCCGGGCCGATGGTGAAGGCAACCGGCTTTCGCGAATACGACGCGCGCTGGCTGTTCGAGAAGGAAATCAACCTGATGGGCGTTCAGGCGCTGGGCATGGGGCTCGGCGCGCTCATCAAGGAACTCGGTGTCGCCAAGGAAATCGTTACCGGGCACGATTTCCGCGGCTATTCGGCCTCGATCAAATACGCGCTGATTTCGGGGCTGATGGCGGCGGGCTGCAAGGTGCATGACATCGGGCTGGCGGTGACGCCGATGGCCTATTTCGCGCAGTTCGATCTCGACGTGCCCTGCGTCGCAATGGTGACGGCTTCGCATAACGACAATGGCTGGACCGGCGTCAAGATGGGCGCCAACCGTCCGCTCACCTTCGGTCCCGACGAGATGACGCGGCTGAAGGAAATCGTGCTCAACGCCGATTTCAAGAACGAGGCCGGCGGTTCCTATCAATTCCACGAGAATTACCCGGCGCGCTATATCGCCGATCTCACCAAACGATCAAAACTCAAACGCAAGCTCAAGGTCGTGGTCGCCTGCGGCAACGGCACTGCGGGCGCGTTCGCGCCGCAGGTGATGGAAGCGATCGGCTGTGAGGTGATCCCGCTCGACACCGAACTCGACCACACGTTTCCGAAATACAATCCGAATCCCGAAGACATGGAGATGCTGCACGCGATCCGCGACGCGGTGCTCAAGCACAAGGCCGATGTCGGGCTCGGCTTCGACGGCGACGGCGACCGCTGCGGCGTGGTCGACAATACCGGCGAGGAAATCTTCGCCGACAAGGTCGGCGTGATGCTGGCGCGGGACATGTCGGCGATCCACAAGGATGCGCAGTTCGTGGTCGACGTGAAATCCACCGGGTTGTTCGTGACGGACCCGGTGCTGCAGAAGCAGGGCGCGAAGGTGGCCTATTGGAAGACCGGCCATTCCTACATGAAGCGTCGCACCAACGAGATGGGCGCGCTGGCGGGGTTTGAGAAATCCGGCCACTTCTTCTTCAACAAGCCGTTCGGCCGCGGCTATGACGACGGCCTGGTCTCTGCGATCGCGATCTGCGAGATGCTCGACCGCGCACCTGACAAGTCGATGGCGGACCTGAAAAACGCGCTGCCGAAGACCTGGTCGTCGCCGACCATGTCGCCGCATTGCGCCGACGAAACCAAATACGGTGTCGCCGACGCCGTGGTGAAGCACTTTGAGGCGCTTCAGAAAAAGGGCGACAAGGTCGCCGGTCAGAAGATCCGTGACCTCGTCACCGTCAACGGCGTGCGCGTCACGGTCGAAGACGGAAGCTGGGGCCTGGTGCGGGCGTCATCCAACAAGCCGGAACTGGTTGTCGTGGTCGAAAGCCCGGTGAGCGAGCAGCGCATGCGCGACATGTTCGAGGCGATGGATTCGGTGCTGCGAACGCATCCGGAGGTCGGCGCGTATAATCAGAAGATTTGAGGGGCGGACGGTGTTTGCCTAACACGCGCTCGTCATCCCCGCGAAGGCGGGGATCCAGTACGCCGCGGCTTTCGTGTTAGGTCGCTGATGTCTCTGGAACACCGGATCGTCCGCCCCAGTGCGCAATTGCGCACAAGGCGGACGATGACAGTGTTCTCGAATTCTTCTTACGCCACGTGCAGCGAGCCCAGGAAGCTGTTGACCTCGGACTTCAGCTGGTCCGATTGCGACGACAGACCGTTCGCAGCATCCAGTAGCTTCGATGTTGCCCGGCCCGCCTCCTCCGAAGCACGGCTGACACTGAGAATGTTGCCGTTGACGTCCCGCGTACCGTTAGCCGCCTGCTGCACATTGCCGGCGATTTCCCGCGTCGCTGCGCCCTGTTGATCGACGGCGGCGGCGACTTCATTGGATATCTCGTCGATCTCGGCGATGGTTCCGCCGATCGCCTGGATGGCGCTGACGGCCTGGCTGGTGGCCGTCTGGATGTCCTGCACCTGCGCGGAGATTTCTTCCGTTGCTTTCGCGGTCTGATTGGCCAGCGCCTTGACTTCGCTCGCCACCACCGCAAATCCCCGTCCATGTTCGCCGGCGCGGGCGGCTTCGATCGTGGCGTTCAGCGCCAGCAGGTTGGTCTGGCTCGCAATGCTCTGGATCAGCGTGACGACTTCGCCGATCTTCTGGGTGCCGGCGGCAAGCCCCTCAACCACGGAGTTGGTGCGGCGCGCCTCTTCGGCGGCCTTGTTGGCGATTTCGGCGGAGCGCGTCACCTGCTGGGCAATGTTGCTTATGGAGGCCGTCAGCTCCTCGGTCGCCGCCGCAACCGTTTCCACGTTCGACGAGGCCCGGGTCGAGGCGGCCGCTGCCTCTGCAGTATGCCGCGTGGTTTCCGCGTTGCTCTTGCTCATCAAGGTGGAGAGGCCCTGCACCTCGTTGGCGGTTAACGCGACCGCCTCGACGATGCTGCCGATCTTGCGCTCGAAGCCCGCGGCGAGTTCGCGGCGCGCCGCGTCGCTGTCCTGCTTGGTCTGCCGTTCGGCGGTCATCCGGTCGATATTGGCTCGGGCTTCGGCGGCATTTGCCGCTTCCGCCTCGGGCGGTCTTCTGCGCGGTCGTCTCGAACAGGCCGGACAGCTTCACCGCCAGCCAGCTCAGCACGCCGGCCTCGATCAGAAGAATGACGGCGTGAAGCACGACGCGGCCGAGATCGGCGCCGCCGGGATAAACCGCCGCCGGAAGCAGGAAGTTCAGCACCAGATGATGCAGCGCGACCGCGACCGCGCCGGCGAGGATCGGGCGATAGTCGCAATAGGCGAGGAGACACGCCAGCGTGGCGAAGAAATACATGTGCGTGTCGACCTGCCAGGCATGGCCGGCGAACTGGAAGGTAAACACCGACACGCTGCCCATCAGGGCGACGGCAAAGATCAGCCGCGTCGAAAGCCCGTTACCCGAGGTGCGCCACGACAGGGTCGCGGCCAGCGCCATCGCCGCCATCAGCGCGGTTGGCGCTAGCCAGCCGCTATCGCGCATCAGGCCGATGGCGAGCGCAATGGGAACATGAAGCCAGAGCAATCCCAGCAAGGCCTTGCTGGTGGTTTCGCGCAAAGCTGCAAGATCATCGCTTTCAATGGTCATTTCCGAATTCCCAATATGCATTCAATAAATAGCTGCTTTGTTTGTGAAGCAGGCCGCGATCGCTTGCGGATCGATTACGAACCAGGCCCCGGCCTCGTGCAGCCGTGACATTCCCTCAACGCCGTCGGGCCGCACCACCAGCAGCGATGGAACGGCGGTCACGCGGACGATTGCAGCATTGGCTGAAGCGGCGGCCGAGAAGGCCTGCTGAGAATCCCACCAAACAGGAAATGCTACGGCTACGACTTCGGTGCCTGGGCGAGCCTGAATAGACAGTGCCGCGACGCCGATGAAGCTGGCGATCAGCAACAGCACGGCGTTGAGCCATGCGGGCCATCGGTGGCTGAGTGTGACATTCCGACCCATCCCCCGTGTCTATGGACACAGGGCTAATGTTCGGTGAACGGACCCGCTCCGTAGAATTACGGAGGTTACTTACGCCGCCGGCACCGGCAGCGCCGTCACCGACTTGATCTTCTCCATCGCAAAGCGCGAGGTGACGTTCTTCAGCGGCACCGCGCTGATCAGCTTCTTGTAGAACACGTCATAGCTCGCCATGTCGGCGACCACGACGCGCAGCATGTAATCGACGTCGCCGGCCATCCGGTAGAACTCCATCACCTCGGGCATGGCGCTGACGGCGCTGGCGAAGGTCTTCAGCCAGGCCTCGGAATGATCGGAGCTCTCGACCGAGACGAACACGGAAATGCCGAGCCCGATCTTGTTCTGATCGACCAGCGCCACCCGGCGCAGGATCACACCGTCGGCCTCCAGTCGCTGGATTCGCTTCCAGCACGGCGTCGACGACAGGCCGACCCGGTCCCCGATCTCGGCAACCGAGAGAGAGGCGTCCTCCTGCAGCACGGTCAGGATCTTGCGGTCGATGGCGTCCAAGCGGCGGCTGCCTTCGTGGAGCTGAATGGCTACGTCGGTCATGAGAAGAATGTTCCATATGAAAGGTCTGATCCCCTCATATATAGAAAATTCTTCTATAGCAAGCCCATCTATTGACCGGTCGCGGCCCGGTCTGCAACCTGGCCGTGGCTCAAAAGCTCTTCAACTTCAGCACGTTGCGGGGCGGCGAAGGCGCCCCCGAACCGGGTGCATTTCAGCGCTGCAGCGGCGGAGGCGAATCGCAGTGCCTGTCGCAATTCCTGCTTTTCGGTGATGGCCAGCGCAAACGCGCCGTGGAAGACGTCGCCGGCGCCGAGGGTGTCCACCGTATGCACCGGGAAGGCCGGGGTTTCCTGGATCTCCCCGTTTTCGTCGAGCCAGATCGTGCCCCTCGGGCCCCGGGTTCCCGCCAGGAACGACGGGGTCAGTTTTGCAATTTTCTTCAGCGCCTGGGCATCGTCGGTAACATCTGCGGTTTCCTGCAGCGGCTCGCTGGAGAACACCAGGTGGGTCGAGGCGTTCAACAGGCCCTCGCGCAGCGACATCGCGCGATCGACATCGACGATCACGGGAATGCCGCGGCGGACGGCCTCGGCGCAAAGCTCGGTGCAGAATTCGGCGCAGCGGCTCTCGGTGAGGATGGCGGCGCAGTCATCCAGCAGCGTGTCGAAGTCGGGCAATTTCACGTGCCACAGTTCCGGATCGCGGAAGGTCACGATGGTGCGCTCGCCGGAAGGGTCGATCATGACAGCCGAGATCGGCGTCACCAGCCCCGACATGTGGATGAGATGTTTCGTCTCGATGCCCTCATGCGCCATCTGATCGAAGATGAAGCGGCTCGATGTTTCCTTGGCATCGCCCATCGGCCCGCAGATCGAGGCGCGGCCACCGAGCCGAACGATGCCGATCGCGCCATTGAGCGCGTTGCCGCCGCAGATTTCGTCGAATGCGGTGGCGTTCTCTTTTGAACCGCGCCCAGGAACACCCGGCGTATGAAAGGTGAGGTCGCGCACCGGCATACCGATGCAGAGAATCCGCGGCGAAATTTTGGGGGCTTTGTCTTGAAAGTTCATTCGGGAGTCCGTCATGTCGGTTCCGCCTTTAGCCGGAACCAATGTCCGGAGTTAATCGACTGATCCATGGACGGTTCCCGCTATGCACTCGTTTCGTTTCCCCCATGCACCCAGCGTCCGATCAGATGGTGCGCAATCGCAAACGGATGCGCCGCAAATAAGCCGTCAGGATGTTCGCGCCGGTGCATCAGTGCGACCTCGGCGCGATCGAACCAGCGCGCGTCCTCGAGCTCGGTGCGATCCACCACGATATCCTCGTTGAGCGCGCGCGCGGCGCATCCGATCATCAGCGATGACGGATAGGGCCATGGCTGCGTCATGTAATAGCTCACGTCGGTGCAGCGAATCCCGGATTCCTCGAAAATCTCCCGGCGGACGGCGTCTTCGATGGTCTCCGCCGCTTCGACGAAGCCGGCCAGACACGACCACATCCCGGGCAAGAACTGCTTCTGGCGGCCGAGCAGGCACTTGTCGCCTGATGTCACCAGCATGATCACGACCGGATCGGTGCGCGGAAAGTGCTCGGCCTTGCAGCTCGGGCACTCGCGCTTCCAGCCGCCTTCCTTCATCGCGGTGCGCGTGCCGCAATTGGCGCAGAAGCCGTGGCGCTGATGCCAGGTCACCATCGATTTGGCCATGGCGATGGCGGAGAGCTGTTCCGGTGGCACCGTGCCCTGCATGGCCATGCCGCGCAGCTCGGTCACGGCGACGTCGTCGCGCGTCATCAGCTTCTCTACCGCGGCGGCTGCGATGCCCATGCCGAAAACAGGCGCGCCGTCGCGTAGCCCCAAAAAGATCGTGCCGGGATTGGCGCCGAGCTTCACGGCCTCTTCGACCCCGAGCAGCACGCGCGGCCCGTCCGCCTCCTGCTTCACCAGAAGCGAGTCGCGGTAGATCACATAGGCGCCGGCGTTGCGTTGGCTCTCCAGTGTGAACAGTTTTTCGTCATTGGTGCGCAGATGTGCGGCGCGATCGAGAATATGCGTAACGAAAGCGGGCTTTCCCAGCGGATACTTGTCGAATGCGGACATCTGTTCAACCCAACCAGATCTTGCGGCGAAGCGCGTTGATGAAATTCTGTACTTCCTCGGCGTCATGCGCCAGCGGCGGCATCACGCCCCAGACCGGACGCGGCCAGGCCGCATCGCTGGTGCGCCGCGCGATAACGTGGACATGCAACTGCGGCACCAGATTGCCGAGGGCTGCGACATTGAGCTTGTCGCAATTGGTGACCTCTTTCAGGGCGCGCGAGACGCGGGAGATTTCGGTCATCAACTGGGCCTGCGCGACCTCGTCGAGATCGATAATTTCTACCGCACCCTCCCGGCGCGGTACCAGCAGCAGCCATGGGTAATGCGCATCCTTGATGACCAGCACCTTGCACAGCGGCAGGTCGCCGATGTCGATCGTGTCCTTTTTGAGCTGGGAATGCAGCGACCAGGCGGAGGCGTCAGAGGGCATCAAGGGTTCCCACGCCCGATCTATGTCGGGCCTATAAAGTGCCTGCTGGGGCACTCCTTCAGTTTCATAGCAAGGCGTCATCACCCGCGAAAGCGGGTGATCCAGTACGCCGCGGCGCCTCTGTTTACTGATGGGCCGCAGCCTACTGGATACCCCGCTTTCGCGGGGTATGACAGGGAAAGCCCCGCTTGCTTTCCGGCCCTTTTGGCCCCAAATAAGGACCGGGAGATTGGCGGTGGACGAGCCACTCGCCAACCGGGTCAGGTCCGGAAGGAAGCAGCCCTAACGAGGTCCGGATCGGGTCGCTCGTCAGTCTCCTACCTGTTTTTCGAGCGAATCGCGCTAGGTGGCGGCAAAGTCCGCGCCTTGCGCCTGATTTCGCTCCTTTCCGCAAGCCAGCGCCGAGAGACAATCAATTGCGGATCGACCGATGAGTGATGCTGGCGCTCCCCCCGACAAATCAGACGGCGCCGGCCAGAGCGGTTTCGAACTCGGCGGCCAGGGCGAGGCCGCCAAGCCCTACCGGGTGCTGGCACGCAAATACCGCCCCTCCAGTTTTGACGACCTGATCGGCCAAGAGGCCATGGTCCGCACTGTTTCGAATGCGTTCGAAACCGGCCGGATTCCGCAGGCCTGGATCCTGACCGGCGTCCGCGGTGTGGGCAAAACCACCACGGCGCGGATTCTCGCCCGCGCGCTGAACTACGAAAAGCAGGACGGTTCGGTGAAGGGGCCGACCATCCACATGCCTGACCTAGGCGTGCACTGCCAAGCGATCATGGAAAGCCGGCACATGGACGTGCTGGAAATGGACGCCGCCTCCCATACCGGCGTCGACGACGTCCGCCAGATCAATGACAGCGTGCGCTATGCGCCGGCCAGCGCCCGCTACAAGGTCTACATCATCGACGAAGTCCACATGCTGTCGACGGCGGCCTTCAACGCCTTCCTGAAGACGCTGGAGGAGCCGCCCGAGCACGCCAAATTCGTCTTCGCCACCACCGAAATCCGCAAAGTCCCGGTCACGGTGCTGTCGCGCTGCCAGCGTTTTGATCTCCGCCGGGTCGAGGCGGATGTGCTGATGGGGCACCTTTCCAACATCGCGAAAAAGGAAGGCGTCGAGGTCGAGCCCGAGGCGCTCGGCATCATCGCGCGCGCTGCGGAAGGCTCGGTGCGCGATTCGCTCTCTTTGTTCGACCAGGCGATCGCGCATGCGGCGGGCCTTGTCCGTGCCGACGCGGTGCGGCAGATGCTGGGCCTTGCCGACCGCACCCGGGTGATCGATCTGTTCGAGCATCTGGCGCGCGGCGATATCGCCAGCGCCTTTGGTGAATTCCGCGCCCAATATGACGTCGGCGCCGATCCGGTCGTGGTGCTGTCTGACCTCGCCGAATTCGTCAATTTCGTCACCCGGGTGAAGATCGTTCCAGCCACTGCCGACAATGTCGCGTTCGGTGAGACCGAGCGCGTCCGCGCCCGCGAATTCGCCGCAAAACTGTCGATGCGGGTGCTGTCGCGGATGTGGCAGATGCTGCTCAAGGGCATCGCAGAAGTCCAGACCGCGACCCGGCCCGCCGCGGCCGCGGAAATGGTGCTGGTCCGCATCGCCTATGTCGCAGACCTGCCGACCCCGGATGAGGCGATCCGGATGCTCGACCAGAATGGCGGCGGAGCGCAAATTGCTTCCGGCGGCGCGGCGCCGGCGCGGGCCGCGCCCACCGCACCGGTATCTTCAATGTCTGCCCCGTCGCCGATGCGGACGCCTGCATCGCCTCGCTCCGGCGCGGAAGCGTCCGCGCGGCCGCAAATGGTGGCGCCGTCGGCCCAAACCGAGTCCGCACCCGTCCTGCGGCTCGCCACTTTTCCGCAGCTCGTAGCCCTTGCCGGCGAGAAGCGCGATATCCTGACCAAGGCGGCGCTGGAATCCGATATGCGCCTGGTCCGCTTCGAGGACGGGCGGCTGGAAGTGGCGCTGGAGCGCAACGCGGCGCGGGGGCTGGTCAATGATCTCTCCCGCAAGCTGGAGCAATGGACCGGGCGGCGCTGGACCGTGATCGTCTCCAACGAGGCCGGCCAGCCGACGCTGCGCTCGCAGAATGAGCAGGCCAGGAACGAGCACGCGCGCGCCGCGGAGGCCGATCCGCGCGTCCAGGAGGTGCTGGCGCGATTTCCTGGCGCCAAAGTGGTCGAGGTGCGCCGGCTTGCCGCCGAGCCGCCGGAATCCAATATTAACGCTGAAGACCTGAACGAGAGTTCCGACGGCGACGACGACTAATCGAACTCTCAAGAGGACGAACGAATGGCTGATTTTCTCGGCATGATGAAGCAGGCAGCGCAGTTGCAGGAAAAGATGCAGGCGATGCAGGAAGAACTCGGCAATCTCGAGGTCGAGGGCATCTCCGGCGGCGGACTCGTCGCCGTGCGCATGACTGCGAAGATGGAAGTGAAGGGCGTCAGGATCGATCCCTCGCTGATGAAGGCCGAGGAGCGCGAAGTGCTCGAGGATCTGCTGGTGACCGCGCATAACGACGCGCGGCGCAAGGCGGAAACCGCGGCCATGGAAAAGATGCAGGCTCTGACCGGCGGGCTCGGACTGCCGCCCGGACTTGGTCTGACCTGAGATGGCCGCCAGCGTTGCCGGGCCTGAAATCGAACGCCTGATCCAGCTCCTGGCGCGGCTGCCGGGGCTCGGCCCGCGCTCGGCGCGGCGCGCGGCGCTGCACCTGATCAAGAAGCGCGAGGCGCTGATGACGCCGCTCGCCGGCGCGCTGCAGGTGGCAATCGACAAAATTCAGGTTTGCAAGACCTGCGGCAATATCGACACGCAAAATCCCTGCACGGTGTGCACCGACCCTCGGCGAGATCCCTCGACCATCGTTGTGGTCGCGGATGTGGCCGATCTCTGGGCGCTGGAACGGGCGAATGCGACCAACGGCCGCTATCACGTGCTCGGTGCCACATTGTCGCCACTCGATGGCGTCGGTCCGCAGGATCTGACCATCGACGCGCTGGTGGCCCGCGCGCACGAATCACAAGTCAGCGAGATCGTTCTGGCGCTGAATGCAACGGTTGATGGCCAGACCACCGCCCATTACATCACCGATCTCCTGCAGGACGCCAACGTCAAGGTGACCCGGCTTGCGCACGGCGTACCGGTCGGCGGCGAACTTGATTATCTCGACGAAGGTACGCTATCGGCTGCCATGCGGCAGCGAACGCTGTTCTAACCCACATCAACGGAACTGATCGACATGACGAAACGACGATTCGGCAAACGCTCCCGCTTTGCGGTCATCATCATGGCCGCGGCTCTGGTTGCCCCTTCCGCATGGGCGCAGCAGGCGGAGCCGGCGCCGAAGCCCGGAAAGCCGATCAATGCCGGCGACGTCCTGTCCGGCGAACTCAACGCCATGAAGGGCAGCAAGAGGAGCAAGCGCGCCGCGACCTACCAGATCACCAGCGAACCGCGCCGGCTGCCGCCGCCGAACGGGCTGTGCAATCTCGAAACCGGCCCCGAGACGTTCCAGCTCGTCACCAGCAGCGACGCCCAGGCCGCGCAACTGAAGAATTTCATCGGCAAGGCGATTTCCGTCAAGGTCGACGAAGTCGCCTGTGCGCAGGACGCCGGGCAGATGAGCGAAGCCGTCATCACGAAGTGGAGCGTGGTGACGAAGCACTGAGTTGCGAAGTTCGTAGCCCGGATGGAGCGAAGCGCAATCCGGGACGCCTTCCCTGCCGTCGCACCGACCCCGGATTTCGCTTCGCTCCATCCGGGCTACAAGCGATCAGACCTTCACCGTCCCCACCGCCTCGAAATGCCCCCGCCGCTGCAGCCAGGCCAGCAGGATCAGGCTCGGGACCGCAACCGCGACGGATATCACAAAGAACAGCGGCCAGCCGGTCGCCTCCGCCACATAGCCCGCGCCGGAGGACAGATAAGTGCGTCCGACGGCGGCGAGCGCGGTGAGCAGCGCGTACTGGGTCGCGGTGTGCAGCGGGTTCTGGCACAACGCTGAAAGGTAGGCGACGAAGATCACCGTGCCGATCGCGCCGGTGAAGTTTTCCGCCGAGATCGCAACCGCCAGCGCCCATTGATTGACGCCGACATAGGCGAGCCACGCGAACACCAGGTTGGAGATCGCCTGCAGCAAGCCGCCGATCCACAGGCTTGCGACCAGCGAATAGCGCCGCGCCAGATAACCGCCGGCAAAACCGCCGATCAGGGTCGCGATGAGGCCGACGCCCTTGACGATCGCGGCGTAGTCATTGCGGGTGAAGCCGAGATCGATCACGAACGGCGCGGTCATCGTGCCGGAAAACGCGTCGGTGAATTTGAACAGCACCACGAAGGCCAGCGCCACCCAGGCGTATTTGCGGGCGAGAAACTCGGAGAATGCCCCGACGGCCGCATGCATGACGCGCGAGAAAGCTGCCTCGCCGCGGGTCTTGGCCTCCGCGCGCACCGATTGCTCGGGTTCGGTGGCGGCCAGCGCGGTGACGGTGCCGATCAGCACCAAAGCGGCCATGGCAACATAGCCCCACATCCACGCTGCGTTGCGGCCGATGCCGGTGCTTTCGAATGCGCTCACCAGGAAGAGCACGCCGGCGGTCGATACCAGCAAGCCGATCCGGTAGGCTGCGACGTAGGACGCCATGCCGGCGGCCTGTTCGCTCTCGGGCAGGCTTTCGACGCGGAACGCATCGACCACGATGTCCTGCGTCGACGACATCGTTGCGACCAGCAGCGCGCCGAGCGCGACGAACAGCGGCGAGCGCGCCGGGTCGGTCAGCGCCAGCAGAAGGATCGCACCGATCAGGAGCAGTTGTGAGAACACCAGCCAGCCGCGCCTTCGGCCGAAGGCGCGCGTGAAGATCGGCACGTGCAGCGCATCGACCAGCGGCGCCCAGATAAATTTCAGCGTGTAGGGCGTGCCGACCAGCGCAAACAGCCCGATGGTGCCGAGATCGACGCCGGATTCCCGCATCCACACCAATAGCGTTGATCCCGACAGGGCCAGCGGCAGCCCGGAGGAAAAGCCGAGCATCAGCACGATCAGCACGCGCGGCTGAAGGTAGACGGTGAGGCTCTCGCGCCAGGTTGGCGCGGGGGCTGCGGCTTTCTCAGACGAAACGGAAGCGGATTCTGGTGCTGGCATGGAGGGGTGTTAGCAGATTCTGCAACAAAAAGACTGTCATCGCCCGGTCAAGCCGGGCGATGACAGTTTGATATGTGGCTAAAGCTGCGCATAAACGCCTACTCCCCCGCCTGCAGCTTGCGCGGGACGGGGAACAGCTCGGCTGTTCCGCCCTTCACCACGCGCGGCACTTCCACCGGCGCCTCCGCCTTGCTGAAATCGAGTTCCTCGATCCGCCCGGCACGCTTCTCGATCTTGTCGGCGGAAATCAATATCTGCCGCACATCCTCGTTGACGTCGCCAAAATGCTTCTGCAGCTTCAGCACGCGCTCGCGCAAACGTCCGAGATCGTCGCCGAGGTTGAGCACTTCGGTGCGGATCTGGTCGGCGGCGTCGCGCATCCGCGCGTCTTTCAGGATCTGCTGCATCACCTGGATCGCCAGCATCAGCAGCGACGGCGATACCAGCACGACGCGGGCGCGGTAGGCCTTCTGGATCACATCGTCAAAGCCGTCGTGGATTTCGGCATAGACCGATTCCGACGGCACGAACATCAGCGCGGTGTCCTGGGTCTCGCCGGTGATCAGATATTTCTCGGCGATGTCGTTGACGTGTTTCATCACGTCGTTGCGCAGGCGCTGGGTGGCGAATTTGCGCTCCTCGTCGCTGCGCGCATCGTGCAGCGCGGTCATCGCTTCCAGCGGGAATTTCGCGTCGATGCAGAGCGGGCGCTGGTCGGGCAGGAACACCACGCAATCCGGCCGCTTTCCGGACGAGAGCGTGTGCTGGAATTCGTACGAGCCCTGCGGCATGCCGTCCTGCACGATCGCTTCCATCCGCGCCTGGCCGAACGCGCCGCGCGACTGCTTGTTGGCGAGCACGTCGCGCAAGGTCGTCACCTGCGACGTCAGGTCGGTGAGGTTCTTGTGCGCGTTGTCGATGATGCCGAGCCGCTCATGCAGCACGCGCAAGCTGTCCATGGTGTGGCGCGTGGTCGCTTCCATGGATTGGCCGACGCGGTGGGTCACCGAATCCAGCCGCTCATTGACCGCCCGCGTCATCTCGGACTGGCGTCCCACCAGCGCCTGCGCCATGGCGTCGACCCGGCCGGTGGACTCGCTCTGCGCCCGCAGCATCTCGCTCAGGCGTTCCTCCAGCTCGTCGGCGCGAATCGCCTGCGCCATCGCCAGTTCCGCACCCCGGCGGCCGGAGCGGGCGATGACGATGGCGATCACCAGCAGTAGCACCAAAGCCAGCGCGCCGAACCCGATCAGCGCCTCGCCGACGTGAATCGGCAAGTCGCCGACAATGAAAAGAATTTCGTTCATGCGGCTATGTAGCCCGATTCGCTGGCTTTCGCGAACGAAGAGGGAACATTTATGGTAAATGGCGGGTTAATTTTCGTGGTTAACACCACCTTAAAAATCATGGTTAAGGCCGCCTTAACGGGCGCCCCGGCGCATTGACCGCGACAAATCAGCAGCTTAAATCGCGCGCTATGGCCCTAAGAGAAATCATCATCCTGCCGGACAAACAGCTCCGGCTGGTCTCCAAACCCGTCGAGAAGGTGACGACGGAGATCCGCAAGCTCGCCGACGATATGTTCGAGACCATGTACGACGCGCCCGGCATTGGGCTTGCGGCGATCCAGGTCGCGCAACCCTTGCGGCTGATCACCATGGACCTCGCCAAGAAGGACGAGAACGGCGAGACCAAGCCGCGCCCGCGGGTATTCATCAATCCGGAAATCATCTCCTCGTCGGAGGAATTGTCGGTCTACGAGGAAGGCTGCCTCTCGATCCCCGAATATTACGAGGAGGTCGAGCGCCCGGCGAAGGTGCGCATCCGCTTCACCGATCTCGACGGCAAGGTGCATGAAGAAGACGCCGACGGCCTGTTCGCCACCTGCATCCAGCACGAGATCGACCACCTCAACGGCGTGCTGTTCGTCGACTATCTGTCGAAGCTGAAGCGCGACCGCGTGCTGAAGAAATTTACGAAAGCCGCCAAGCGCGCGGCGGAGTAAGCCCACTCTATCGACCGTCATGCCCGGGCTTGACCGGGCATCCACGTCCTTTCTGCCGCACCAAAGACGTGGATGGCCGGGAGCGCTGACAAGTGTACGTAGTCTGCGCAAAGCAGACTACTATGCCCGGCCATGACGGAATAAACTGAATCGACCTGGGATTTTTCCGCCTCATGCCACTCCGCTTGATCTTCATGGGCACGCCCGATTTTGCGGTGCCGACGCTGTTGGAACTCATGGCTCACGGCCATGAGATCGTGGCCGTCTATACCCGCGTGCCGAAGCCGGCAGGGCGGGGCATGAAGCTGCAGCCGACGCCCGTGGAGCAGGAAGCGCGGCGGCTCGGGATTCCCGTGCTGACGCCAACGACGCTGAAAACGCCGGAAGCGCTCGAGGAATTTCGCACGCACAATGCGGACGCCGCCGTGGTCGTCGCCTACGGCATGATCCTGCCGCAGGCCATCCTGGATGCGCCGCCGCTCGGCTGCTTCAATCTGCACGGCTCGCTGCTGCCGCGCTGGCGCGGTGCCGCCCCGATCAACCGCGCCATCATGGCAGGCGATGCCGAGAGCGGCGTGATGGTGATGAAGATGGATGTCGGCCTCGACACCGGCGACGTCGCGATGGCCGAGCGGCTGGCGATCACGGACACCATGACCGCCGCCGACCTGCATGACGCGCTGGCGCCGCTCGGCGCCGACCTGATGGTGCGTGCGATGGGCGCGCTGGCCCGCGGCGGGCTGCAGCTCCAGAAGCAGAGCGAGGACGGCGTGACCTACGCCGCCAAGATCGAGAAGGCCGAGGCGCGGATCAACTGGCAGCGCCCGGCGCGCGAGGTGCTGCGGCATATTCACGGCCTGTCGCCGTTTCCCGGCGCCTGGTGCGAGATCGCGAGCGATGGCGAGCCGGCGCGGATCAAGATCCTGCGCTGCGAACCGGCTGACGGAGCCGGCGCGCCCGGCGAAGTGCTCGACGATGGGTTGACGATCGCCTGCGGTAACGCCGCGATCCGCATTCTTGAACTGCAGCGCGCCGGCAAGGCGCCGATGAAGGCCGCGGACTTCTTGCGCGGGACGCCGCTCAAACCGCCGACGCGGCTCGGCTGATGCCCCGCTACAAACTCATCATCGAATATGACGGCACGCCGTTCTCCGGCTGGCAGATCCAGGACAACGCGCCGACCGTGCAGGGCGCGATGGAAGCCGCGGTGAAGGCGATCTGCGGCGAGCAGGTTCGCGTCCACGGCTCGGGCCGCACCGATGCCGGCGTGCATGCGCTGGCGCAGGTCGCGCATTGCGATATCCAGAAGCCGTTTCCGCCGGGCCGACTGCGCGACGGGCTGAACGCGCATTTGCGCCCGCATCCGATCGGCGTGCTCTCGGCGGAAATCGTCGCCGATGATTTCGAAGCGCGTTTCTCCGCCAGGAGACGCCACTACCGCTACCGCATCACCAACTCCAGAGCCAATCTCGCGCTCGATATCAAGCGAAGCTGGCGGATACCGCGCCATCTCGATACGGACGCGATGCACATCGCCGCCCAACGCCTGCTCGGCAAGCACGATTTCACGACGTTTCGCGACACCGAATGCCAGGCGAAATCGCCGGAGAAGACGCTCGACCAGCTCGACGTGATCAGGGAAGGGGATGCGGTCTCGATCATGACCTCGGCGCGCTCATTCCTGCACAGCCAGGTGCGCTCGATGGTGGGCTCGCTGGTCTGGGTCGGCGAAGGCCGCTGGAGCGCCGACGACCTCGCCGCCGCGCTCGCCGCCCGCAACCGCGCCGCCTGCGGCCCCGTGGCGCCGCCGGAGGGATTGTATCTGGTGCGGGTGGAGTATTAGTCGTCGCCGACGACCTCGTAGGATGGGTGGAGCGAAGCGATACCCATCGGGCGTGCGGCGAGGTGATGGGTATCGCTTCGCTCCACCCATCCTGCGGTCTACGGGACGCAGCCGAACACCAGGTGCGTGGCTCTCGCCGTCGCGACGTGATTGGTTAGCTTGTAGCCAAGGCTCGGCAGATCGAGCCCTGCGAACAGGCTCTCGCCCGATCCAAGCAGGGTCGGTGCGATCGCGACGTGCATTTCGTCGATCAGGCGGGCGCGCAGATATTGCTGGATAGTCGCGACACCGCCCCCTAGCCTCACGTCCTTGCCGCCGGCAGCCTCGCGCGCCTTCTGCAGCGCCGCCTCGATGCCATCGGAGACGAAATGGAAGACCGTACCGCCCTTCATGGTGATGGGCGCGCGGGGATGGTGCGTCAGCACGAAGACATCGCAATGATAGGGCGGCTCGTCGCCCCACCAGCCTTTCCACGATTCATCCGGCCAGGGGCCCCGCACCGGGCCGAACATGTTGCGGCCGAGGATCCATGCGCCGATGTTCTCAAAACCCCGCGTCGCAAAATCGTCATCCGGGCCGGTCGTGCCGATATCCTTTGCGAACAGTACTTTCTGGATCGTCTGGGTCGGCATTATCCATTCGTGCAGCCCCAACCCGCCGACGCCCAACGGATTGTCGGCGTCCTGGCCGGGGCCCGCGCCGTAGCCGTCGGCGGACACGCTGAAGCAGCGGACAACGAGCTTGCTGTTGGCTGAACCGGTCATGACGTCACATCCTCACCGAGGAAGACGGCACAAGTCAGGCAAAATACCGATCCAGCACGCCGCGATAGATCTTCGTCAGCTTCTCCAGATCTGCCACCGGCGTGCGTTCGTCGACCTGATGCATGGTCTGGCCGACCAGGCCGAATTCGATCACCGGGCAATAGCCCGAGATGAAGCGCGCATCCGAGGTGCCGCCGGAGGTCGAGAGCTCCGGCTTGCGTCCCGTCACCTCCTCGATCGCGGCGACCGCAAGATCGGTGAACGCGCCGGGTTTTGTGACGAACACGTTGGAGTTGGAATATTCCCACACGATTCGAGCGCGGATGCGATTGCCGCAGGCTTTCGCCAGCCGTTCCTCGACCAGCGCGCGCAGCGTCTCCTGGGTGTGATTGTCGTTGAAGCGGATGTTGAACTTTGCGCGCGCCTGGCCCGGGATCACATTGCCAGCGGTGTTGCCGACATCCACTGACGTGAACTCGAGATTGGAAGCCTGGAACTGCGCGCTGCCGTGATCCAACGGCTCGTCGGAGAGCGCCACGATCAGCCGTGAAATATCCGGCACCGGGTTCGACGCCCGGTGCGGATAGGCGACATGGCCCTGCACGCCGTCGACATGGAGCGTGCCGGATTGCGAGCCGCGGCGGCCGATCTTGATGCAGTCGCCGAGCATTTCGACATTGGAGGGCTCGCCGAGCACGCAATGATCGAATTTTTCGCCACGTTCGGCGCACCACTTCAGCAGCTTGATGGTGCCGTTGACCGAAATGTCTTCTTCGTCGCCGGTGATCAAAAACGAGATCGAGCCTTTGGGCTTGCCGCTATTGCCTTTCAGATAGTCGAGCACGGCGGCGACGCTGCAGGCGATGCCGCCCTTCATGTCGACCGCGCCGCGGCCATAGAGGAAACCGTCCTTCACTTCGCCCGAGAACGCGCCGAGCGTCCATGCGGTTTCGTCACCGGGCGGCACCACATCGGTATGGCCGGCAAAGGTGATGTGTGGCGCTTCGAAGCCGATGCGGGCGTAGAGGTTGTCGATATCGGCGGTGCCGGGCTCGCCGAAGGTAACGCGATGCACCTCGAAGCCGGCGTCTTTCAGCAGGCGCTCGAGGACGCCGAGCGCACCGGCATCGGCGGGCGTTACGGACGGGCAGCGGACGAGGTCGCGGGTAATGGAAACGGCGTCATTCATACCCCGGCTTAACACGCCAAACCGGCGGCGGGCCAGCCTTGTGCGGCACCATTTCGATCTCGCTCTGCTGGTCCCAGCGGGGCCGCGTATCCGGCGCCGGCTTCGGCGTCAGCGGGTCGGCGCCGAACCGGTTGGTCTTGCGCGAGCCCTTCAGGCAATACATTTCGATGAAGCCCCACACGTACAAGGTAAACACGATCAGGGCAGGCAGCATCATGAAGTAGGAGTCGGGCAGCCGGTCGTCGAACTGGTTGTAGAGGCCGGGGACGACGAAGAACGGCACCATCCACCAGCCGCTCTTGTCGCGGTCGTGCAGCCGCTTGATGGAGGTCGCGAAGTAGACCCACATCAGCAGCGACGTGCCGAACAGTTTGATCAAGAGCCGGGGGATGTCGGCCCACGTCAGGGACCGATACGCGTCGGGATCCACCAGCTTGAAGAGGTCCTTGGCGCCGAAATGGAAGGACGAGGCGACGCCGAACAGGCTGTGGATCGCAACGATCACCAACCCCACAGACATCATCAAGCCCAACAGGACCAGCATCGCGAGCCACAATTTGGCGCGGTTGATGCGGCCGTCAAAGCGGAACAGGTACCAGGTCCAGTCCATGCGCAATGCTCCGGAGGCGGAAGCCAGCGGTCCGGTACATTAGTCGCGCGAAAAAGTCCCCGGTTCGATTAATCCCGCAGCAGCTCGTTGATGCTGGTCTTGGAGCGGGTGCGCTCGTCGACGCGCTTGACGATCACGGCGCAGGCGGTGGAGGGGCCAGGCTGGCCGTTCTTCAAGGGCTTGCCGGGCAGCGCGCCGGGAACCACGACGGAATATTCCGGAACTTCGCCGATGAAAATTTCGCCGGTCTCGCGGTCGACGATCTTGGTGGAAGCGCCGAGGAACACGCCCATCGCCAGCACCGCGCCCTTGCGCACGATCACGCCTTCCGCCACTTCGCTGCGCGCGCCGATGAAGCAGTCGTCCTCGACGATCACGGGCTCGGCCTGCAGCGGCTCCAGCACGCCGCCGATGCCGACGCCGCCGGAAATATGCACGCGCTTGCCGATCTGTGCGCAGGAGCCGACGGTGGACCAGGTGTCGATCATGGTCGCTTCATCGACATAGGCGCCGAGATTGACGAAGGAAGGCATCAGCACGACGTTGCGGGCGATGAAGGCCGAACGGCGCACGATCGAGCCCGGCACGGCGCGAAAGCCCGCGTCGCGAAAACGGTTCTCGCCCCAGCCCTCGAACTTGGACGGCACCTTGTCCCACCACGACGCCTTGCCCGGCCCGCCGGGAATAGCACTCATGTCGTTGAGGCGGAACGACAGCAGCACCGCCTTCTTCAGCCACTGATTGACCTTCCACTTGCCGTCAGCGCCGCGTTCGGCGACGCGCGCCTCGCCCTTGTCGAGCAGCTCGAGCGCGCTATCGACAGCCTCGCGAACCTCGCCCTTGGTCGACGTCGAAATGCCGTCGCGGGCATCGAAGGCGGAGTTGACGGTGGATTCGAGTGCGGACAGGGACATCGGGATTTCCTTGGGGATTTCGGACGAAGTTGACGGGCTTTTTCGGGATTTGGAGAGGGAGAGTCAAGGCTGGAAGAGCCTCGTAGCCCGGATGGAGCGAAGCGTAATCCGGGACAGTCTCGCTTGAGGAGCGATCCCCGGATTGCGCTTCGCTCCATCCGGGCTACTTCCCGCTCAACCTCTCCAAAAACCCCGTCAGATCATCCGTCACATGATCGACGTAAGCCGCATCCCGGCCTTCCAGCTCCCAATCCTCGCGCACCACTTCCTGGGCACCGTCGGGCACCACCAGCACCGTGGTCATGCCGAGCTGGTGCGGCACCACGAGGTTGCGGGCGAGATCCTCGAACATCGCCGACCTCAGGGGATCCACGCCGTGGACGCGCAGGAATTTGTCGTAGGTCTGCGGCGCCGGCTTTGGCTCCAGTTCGGCGGCGATGATGTCGAACACCGCCTCGAAATGTTGGGTTATGCCGAGCCGTTCCAGCACCGCGCCGGCATGGTCGGTCGAGCCATTGGTCAGGATCAGCTTGCGGCCGGGCAGCTTTGCGATCGCGGCCCCCATCGCCGGGTTCGGCTCCAGCGGCGAGTGATCGATCTTGTGGACGTAGGCCAGATAATCGTCGGCGTGCACGCCATGCTCGGTCATCATGCCGCGCATGCTGGTGCCGTAGCGGCGGTAATAGTCTTTCTGGATCACGCGGGCTTCTTCCGCGGAGATTTTTAAGTAAGCGCCGATGAATTCGCCGATCCGCGCGTCGACCTGCTGCCACAGATTGACGTGGTGCGGGTAGAGCGTGTTGTCGAGATCGAACACCCAGGTGTCGATGTGGGAGAAGGGGCGAGGGGATGTCATGATTCTCTCACCGGGTCGTCCCCGCGAACGCGGGGACCCATACGCCGTGTAGGTTGTTGGTAAGCACGGTGCGTGTTGCCTTCAATCGTGGTTGACGCCGGTGGCCACAGTTCAGCCCTGTGGTTATGGGTCCCTGCGTTCGCAGGGACGACGATGGAGCGAGGGACACGTTCCATCACGGCATCGCAAATCGCAGCGTCTTGCCGCCGCTACTCATATCAACCGGCGCAAAGCCGATCGGCGCAAGTCCGCGGGTGCCGCAATCTCCCTGTTCCGATATCTCGAACTTGCTCTCACGCGTACAGAGCTGCTTCGGCCCGCCCCAGTTCAGCGGCTTGTCCCGGTATTTGACGGCGCGGTTTTCGCCATCGACGGCTTCGGCAAAGCTGTAGACCTGCTTCGGCTGGCCGGTCACGTCGGGATGCAGGCACTTGCCGGGATCGATGCGATACCAGCCGCGGCTGGTCACCGCCTTGCCGTCGTCGGTGGCGACCGCGGCCATGATCTTGTGCGGCGTGTCGTTGCACCAGGTCAGCCCCGAGGAGGAGGGCTTTTGCACGGCTTCGATCATGGTGGCGAAGAAATTTTGCGACTGCACGATGTCGGCGGCGAGCCCGCGGCTCTTCAGGAACGCGCTCAATGCGCCTTGCGTCTTCGGCCCGTCGACGCCGTCGATCGGCGCGGCGTCATAGCCCGCGATGACAAGCAGCCGCTGGATGCCGGCCAGCCGCGCCTGCTCGTCGTCATATTCGGAATCCTCGGCGAGATAGGCGACGAGGTTGCCGTCGTCGGTCCGCGTCGGCGTGATCTGGGTGAACGGCGCAGGCGTCTGGTTGCCGCGGCACTGGCGGGCGGCGGCGATGACGAAATTTTCCGGCGCGATGCATAGCATATCGCTGCCGTTCTGCGGGATCGGCGAAGCGCCGTAGACGCCGAGCGCGCGTGCATTCAGCAGGATGCGGTCGGCGGTCAACGCGCCCTGCAGCACCACGCGGCAGGCGGCCGGATCGATCCGGAACCAGCCCCGCGTCGCGGTTGCCGCCTTGTCGTCGATGCCGATCGCGGCCTCGACCACATAGCTCATGCGATTGCAGAGTTTCAGGTCGGCGAAGGCGGGCAGGGAGGAAACGAACAGCGAGATCGCCGCGGCGGGCACGGACATCAGGAAACGGGCCAATGCGGAGCGTGG
Organism: Bradyrhizobium sp. SRL28; assembly: GCF_018596315.1. GTDB lineage: Bacteria > Pseudomonadota > Alphaproteobacteria > Rhizobiales > Xanthobacteraceae > Bradyrhizobium. The sequence goes on from NZ_JAHEAG010000006.1 coordinate 297,844, forward strand.
CCGCTGTGATGCTCTCCGCTCGTCATGCCCGGGCTTGACCCGGGCATCCACGTCGTTCTTTCCGCCGGGAGCAAACAAGTCGTGGATGGCCGGGCGCAGGCTAGCGGAAGCGACGCCGTCCTTCGGACTGCTATGCCCGGCCATGACGAACCTTTTTCGCGTCGCCGCTTTGTGCATCACTTGTGGATCAGCGTGCCGGTGCCTTGATTGGTAAACAACTCCAGCAGCACTGCGTGCTGCATCTTGCCATCGATGATGACGACGCCCTGCACGCCCTGTTCCAGCGCGTAGATGCAGGTCTCGACCTTCGGGATCATGCCACCGGAAATCGTGCCGTCGGCGATCAGTTTTCGTGCGTCCTTCACCGACAATTCCGGAATCAGCTTCTTCGACTTGTCGAGTACGCCGGGAACGTCGGTCAGCAGCAACAGCCGCTTGGCTTTCAGCGCACCCGCCACCGCGCCAGCAAAGGTGTCGGCGTTGACGTTCAGCGTCTGGCCGTCATGCGAGGTCGCGAGCGGCGCCAGCACCGGGATCAGCTCATAGCCGATCAATTGATTCAGCAGCGTGAGATCGACCTTGTCGGGGTCGCCGACGAAGCCGAGATCGACGGCCTTTTCGATGTTGGAATCCGGATCGACCATGGTGCGCGTCGTCTTCGACGCCTTCACCATGTTGCCGTCCTTGCCGCTCAAGCCCACCGCCTTGCCGCCGGCTTCGTTGATGTAGCCGACCAGCTGCTTGTTGACCGAGCCCGCCAGCACCATCTCGACGATTTCGATGGTGGCGGCGTCGGTGATGCGAAGCCCGGCGGCGAATTCCGACTGGATGCCGAGCCGCTTGAGCATGGTCGCGATCTGCGGCCCGCCGCCATGCACCACCACCGGATTGATCGCGGTCTGCTCCAGCAGCACGATGTCGCGCGCGAACGCCTTGGCAGTTTCCTCGGCGCCCATGGCATGGCCACCATATTTGATGACGATGGTTTCCTCGTCATATTGCTGCATATGCGGCAGCGCTTCCGACAGGATGCGGGCCTGATCGAGCGGGCTGATATTCTGCGCTGATGTCATGAAGCGGTTCTCGCCATTCCGGATGTCGGGCCGGGTTCTATCCGATTGGCGGGCAGGGCGCAAAGTGGGGGAATTGCGGAGGCTTGCGCTCTGGACGCAGGTGTAGCCCGGATGCAGCGAAGCGAAATCCGGGGCCGCTCCCACCAACGATGCAGTTTTCCCGGATTGCGCTTCGCTCCATCCGGGCTACGGAATTTTACCCTCGCTTCGGCCAGGCCGCCCCTACCGCCAGCGCCAGCCAGCTCACAATCAACAGCGTCCCACCCGTCGGCGCGGCCATCGGAAACAAGCCTCGCCCCGCATAGTGCCGCAATGTCAGGTCGCCGGCGAACAGGCCTGCCGCAATCACGAAGCCGAAGGCGGCCACGATGCCGATGCGGCCATGGACAATCCCACGCTCCGCCAGCGCGACGGCACCCAATACCGCGCTGGCGTGAAACAGCAGCATCGACGACGCCGAGGCCAGCCGCGACGCGTCCGCGCCATGGGCGGAGGCCGCCGCCAGCATGACGCCGTCGGCGCCCATGATGGCGGCCACCACGATCAGGATACGGCCCGTGCGGTTCATCAGGCGCGCTCACTCAACAGGCGCACCATCGCGGCGCGCAATTCCGGCATGCCAGCGCCGGAGCGCGAGGATGTCACCAGCACTTCCGGAAACGCGGCCGGGTGCTTGGCGAGTGCCGTAATGGTCTCGGCGATGGTCTTTTCGAGTTCTGCCTTCTTCACCTGGTCCGCCTTGGTCAGCACCACCTGATAGCTCACGGCGGACTTGTCCAGCGTCTTCAGCACGTCCTGGTCGACATCCTTGATGCCGTGGCGCGCGTCGATCAGCACATAGACCCGCGCCAGCGTGGCGCGTCCCTGCAGGAACTGATGGATCAGCTTGGTCCAGGACGCGACCTGGGTTTTTGGCGCCGAGGCGTAGCCATAGCCGGGCATGTCGACCAGCCGCAGTCCCGCGCGGTCGGGGCCGTCGAAGAAGATCAGCTCCTGGGTGCGGCCCGGCGTATGCGAGGTGCGCGCCAGCGCGTTGCGGCCGGTGAGCGCATTGATCAGGCTCGATTTGCCGACATTGGAGCGGCCGGCAAACGCCACTTCCATGCCCGCCATCGGCGGCAGCGTCTCGATCGAGGGCGAGGCCCAGACGAACTTCCATTCGCCGGCGAAGAGTTTTCGGCCCTCTTCGATCAGCTTCGCATCAGTCTCGGCGGTCATGCGAAGGTTCTTTCCATTGCATGGCCGGGCAAAGGCTTGAAGCGCGTCTTCGCGCTAGATGTCCCGGCCATCCACGTCTTTCTTTTCGCAGTCCTAAAACGTGGATGCCCGGGACATTTGCGCTTCGCGCTTTTGCCCGGGCATAACGTCCTCGATGGAATTGTGACTAAACGGTCGAGTTCTTAGTCTCAGTCTTTAGGCTTTTTTTTTGAAACGTCGACTTGATGTTGTCGAACAGCTCCACCTTCACGCCGTTCTTGCGCATGATGTAGCTCTGCTGCAGCACCGAGAGCAGGTTGTTCCAGGCCCAGTAGATCACGAGTCCTGCCGGGAACGAGGCCAGCATGAAGGTGAAGATCAGCGGCATCCAGTCGAAGATCATCTTCTGGGTCGGATCCGGCGGCGTCGGGTTCAGCTTCATCTGGAACCACATCGTGATGCCCATGATGATCGGCCAGACGCCGAGCATCAGGTATGGACCGACCACCGGTCCCAGCATCATCGGATCCCACGGGATCAGCCCGAACAGGTTGAAAATCGTGGTCGGGTCGTGCGCCGAGAGATCCTTGATCCAGCCGTAGAACGGCGCGTGGCGCATTTCGATGGTGACGAACAGCACCTTGTAGAGCGAGAAGAACACCGGGATCTGCAGCGCGATGGGAAGACAACCGGCGATCGGGTTGATCTTCTCCTTGCGGTAGATCTCCATCATCTCCTGCTGCTGCTTCTGGCGGTCGTCGGGATAACGCTCCTTCAGCGCCGCCAGTTGCGGCTGCACCGACTTCATCTTCGCCATCGAGGCGTAGGATTTGTTGGCGAGCGGGAAGAACACCAGCTTGATCAGCACGGTCACCAGCAGAATGGAGACGCCGAAATTGCCGAACAGATGGAAGAAATAGTCGAGCAACAGGAACATCGGCTTGGTGATGAAGTAGAACCAGCCCCAATCGATCAGCAGGTCGAAATGGTTCAGCCCGAGTTGCTGGTTGTAGCCGCCATGGCCGGCGAACGGGAAATTGATGCCGACGACGCCGGCTTCCTTGGCCCCCGCAAACAGCCGCGCATTGGCGCTGCCGGTGCCGCCGATCGCAATGGTCTGCGGATCCTGCAGGTAATCGGCCTGATACCGAACCTTGGCGCCCGGTTCGGCGAGAAAGCGGGCCTTGAGGCGTGCCGTCGTCTCGGGCAACAGCGCTGCGGCCCAATATTTGTCGGTGATGCCGAGCCAGCCGTTCGTTACATTGAACTCAAAACCACGCCCGCCATTGCCCAGAACAGGCGCCTCGGCGACGGCCTTGTAGCCGTGCTCCTGCAGGCCTTTTTCACCGAGATAGCCGATCAGGCCTTCATGAAGGATGTAGTAGCCCGAGACCTCCGGCGTGCCGTGGCGAGAGATAAGGGCGAACGGATAGAGCGTGACCGGCGCACTGCCGACGTTGACGACGTCGTCCTTGACGGTGAAGAGATAGCGGTCGTCGATCGCAATGGTGCGGCGGAAGGTGAGACCCTCGCCATTGTCCCATTTCAGCATCACCGGGTTGCTCGTCGACAGCGGGCCCGAGCCCTCCTGCTGCCACACCGTATCGCGGTCGGGAAGCCGCGCCGTCGAGCCCGAGGCGGCGACCCAGCCGAACTCGGCATAATAGGGATGAGCCGTGTTCGAAGGCGAGAACAGCACGATTGCGGGCGACTTCGGATCGACGGTGTCGCGGAACTTCTCCAGCGACAGGTCGTCGATGCGCGCGCCCTTCAGCGCGATGCTGCCGGAAAGCCGCGGCGTTTCGATCTTGATGCGGGGCGAGGCCGCAATGGCGGCGTCACGGCTGACGACCGGCTGAGCCGCGCCCGGCTGGCCGGCTGGCGTGGTGGCGGAAGGCGTCGCGCCCGGTTGCGGGGTGGTGGAGCCGGGGGTGGTCGTCTGCGGCGACGACTTGGCGAGCTCGGCCTGGGTCTGGGTTTGCAGGCGCTGCCGCTCCATCTGCGGCATGTTGTAGAAATACTGCCAGGCGATCAGCACAAGGCCGGACAGAATGACGGCGAGGATGGTGTTGCGATTATCGGTCATCGTTTTTGAGGTCTCGCCATTCAATTCGGGGTGCGGCTCGCGCCGCCGTTTTGTTTTGACGCGTTTTCTTGACGCGAACCGGTATCCACTTCGCTCGAAAACGCTTTGGTGCCGCTCTGTGGTTTCGGCTGCCGGTCGAGGCGATGCAGCGCCGAACGGAGATCGTCGAGCATGGTTGCGAAGTCGCGGGTGAGCGCGGCCCGGCGACCTACCAGCACATAATCATGGTGTGGTCGCATGGATATGACGTCCAGCCGCTTCACGAGTTCGCGAAGCCGGCGCCGGATGCGATTGCGCTCGGTGGCGGTACCGTTCTTTTTGGTAACGGTGAAACCGATCCGGATCGGGCCGTCATCGTCGCGGGAGCGGCCCTGCACCACGAAGGCAGCGCTGTTCGCCCGCGTGCCATTGGCAACGGCGAGAAAGTCCGCCCGCTGCCTCAGCCGATCCATGAATGAAATCTCCGGAAGATCCGGCTCAGGCGCTCAGACGCTTGCGGCCACGCGCACGGCGAGCGGCGAGAACCTTGCGGCCGCCGGCGGTGGCGAGACGGGCGCGGAAGCCGTGACGGCGCTTGCGCACCAGTTTGCTGGGTTGATAAGTCCGCTTCACGGGTAGTTCTCCGCTGACCGGGCAATTTGCCTGTTGGATTGATGCGTCCGGTGATGCGGGCCGGCCCGAAAAAGGGCCAGTTACGGCCCAAACGAGCCGCCCCCGGTGGAACCGGGCCATCGCGGACAGTTGGCGCGGCTTATACGGGAGCGACCTGTTTTCGTCAATGTCGGGGGTTGCCCCGGCAGCTGTTCTTTGAAACGTCGCAATTGGGGCGAATATATCTGTTTTCGCGGGGTTTTTAGGGGCGAGACGGCGGCGTGCCCGGACCCATCGGAACACCAGGACATTAGCGATCGGTAATTTGACCGCACGGTGGCCCAAACGCATCCTCGGAAGCAGTGTACGGGTCAGGACCAGCGTCGGCCCTGTGTCCGGCGGGCTCCAACACAGCGATATCAAGGCGGATATTCGTGTCAGCGACCGACGACCAGTCGACCCCTCAAGCGCCGCGGCCCCCGGGCTCGCGTCGGCTCGGCTTGTCAGGCAAGCTTTTGCTGCTCACCATCCCCTTGGTGATGATCGCACTCCTGATGATCTATGTGCCTTCGATCGCGAATTTCTGGACCAACCGGCTGAACGACCGCCTCGCGGCGGCCAACACCGCCGCCCTGGTGCTGGATGCCGCGCCGCTCGGCATGGTGCCGGATTCGCTGGCGCGGCAGATCCTGACCAGCGTCGGCGCCCGCGCGGTCGCCATCAAGATGGGACAGCAGCGCCGGCTGCTCGCCAGCGCCGACCTGCCGGCGGCGATCGACCGCGATATCGACATGCGGACCCTGACGGTGTGGTCCGCGATCGTCGAGTCCTTTGAGATCATGTTGGAGACCGGCAACCAGACCATCCGTGTGGTCGGGCCCGCGCCCGGCGGCGCGCAATTCATCGAGGTGGTGGTCGATGAAAAGCCGTTGCGGTTGGCGATGTACCGCTTTTCCCGCAATTTGCTGCTGGTCTCGCTGGGGATCGCAATGCTCGCCGCGGGGCTGGTCTACCTCGCGTTGCATTTTCTGTTTGTGCGGCCAATGCGGCGGCTGACTGCAAATCTCGTCGGCTTCCACGAAAACCCGGAAAGTGCGGCGCGCATCATCGTGCCGAGCCAGCGCGGCGACGAGATCGGCGTTGCCGAGCGCGAATTGTCCGACATGCAGCGCGACCTCGTCTCGATGCTCTCGCAGAAGAGCCGGCTCGCCGCGCTCGGCCTCGCCGTGTCGAAGATCAACCACGATCTGCGCAATCTCCTGGCGTCCTCGCAATTGCTGTCGGACCAGCTCGCCAGCGTGCCGGATCCGCGGGTGCAGCGCTTTGCGCCGAAACTGATGCGCTCGCTGGAGCGCGCCATCGATTTCTGCCAGTCGACGCTTTCCTATGGCCGCGCCCAGGAGGCCGAGCCCGACCGCCGGATGATCCTGGTCGAGCCCGTGGTGACCGAGGTGCGCGAATCCGCAGGCCTTGCCGCCGACGCCTCTATCACCTGGATCAGCGCGATCGAGCGCTCCCTCTCGATCGACGCCGATCCGGACCAGTTGTTTCGCGTGCTCCTCAACCTGGTGCGCAACGCCGCCCAGGCGCTGGAAAGCGCCAAGGGCGATGCCGCGACCTTGCAGATCCGCATCACCGGCCGCCGCGAAGGCTCGGTCGCGATCATCGAGGTTTCCGACACCGGCCCCGGCGTGCCGGCGAAGGCGCGCGAGCATCTGTTCGAGGCGTTCCAGACCTCCGGCCGCCCCGGCGGTAGCGGGCTCGGGCTCGCGATCGCCGCCGAACTGGTCCGCGCCCATGGCGGCGACATCCATCTGGTCGAAGGCACCATCGGCGCCACCTTCCGGGTCTCGATTCCCGACCGCCCGGTGGAACTGCAGAGCGTCCGCAACGAACGGGCGCGGGCGTAATTTCCACGTCATTCCCCGATGGGCAATTGCACATCTGAGGGCGATCCAAAGTATCGAACCCGGAATCTCGATGTGATTACAGGGAGATTCCACCTCCCCGCTACCATCCGTTCCGGAATGACGTTGAATTAACTGCCTCGGATTCGTCGGGCAGAACCTGCCTTCCGAGACCTTGCAAAGCGAGGCCGGAGCGGGTAGCTAAAGCGCTCTTTCGCGACCGTCCGGACCTTATTCGGACGCATCCGGGCCCCTTAAGGCCCAAATGCACAAGCGAAAACGCGCCCGTAGCTCAGCTGGATAGAGCACCAGACTACGAATCTGGGGGTCAGGAGTTCGAATCTCTTCGGGCGCGCCAAAACTTCACCATTCCAGAACAAAACTGGGCACAAGGTCCGCTACTAGCCCGAAGCGGACGTCGGACCGGCCGATGTAAGTGGGTCTAGAGTTTCATTCCAAATGGGGTGAGCGTCTTGTCTTCGTCAACATAGGGATCCAAGTCAGGCTTTTCTCCTAATGCAGCAGGAACACCTCCGATACTCATAAGTCGGACAGACACTCCGTCGTCTTGCTCTCCAAAGTCCCAATTGGGAGCATCGATCGGCTTACCTGCGCCGTCAAGGTTGACGTTTCTGTAGGACATCGTTTGTGGCCCGGAGGCCATTCTGATTTTTCGTCGTGCCCAATCATAAAATCCCGACGTCGTAGCATGCTCAACAATCTGCGAGTGCCACTGCGCGACGACGTACATGTCGACGGACAATTGGCGCAGGCCGACCGGTTCACTATCGTACTCGCAGGGAACTGAACTAGAGAACTGAAGAGTGAGCCGATGCTGTCCTTTGCCATTTTCCCCCATTGACATCAGATGCTTATGCACGCGATCAACCAGCCAAGCCTGCACCTTCAGGCCGCCAAACTGGAGACGCATCAGGTCAAGGTCGATCAGTCTGAAATTGGCATCTAGTGTGACGCTAGCGCTCACATTTTCGACGTCGATTTTCAGCACGAAAATCTCGTCAAGAACTCGGTATTTTATCCGCTCGTCGCCGTCTTTGAGCGCGCCAAACAGCGCAATTCCGGTGCGCGCCGCCTTGCGGACCGCATCGGCGGTAAATCCAGCGTTGCTGCAGAGGGCGCACAAATCATAGTTCAAATCCCGCCGCTTCGACTCGAGGGCGTCAACTACTGCTATTCCGAGTGGCCCCCTTTCGGGATTGTAATCCTTGCATTCGATGAATGCCTTTCGGCCTATTCCGCTGACCGGGCCATCGATCCGAACGTCGATTTCCCGACGTCCGTCCGGCCCATCTACTATGACATTCGTTTCGATGTGCGGAGTGCTGTCAAACTCGCGCACAATATCAGCGACAACGGACTCGAATGCGCGCCCGGCCTTCATCAAATGCTTCTCGGTCCTTCTCTTCTGTTTGCGCCGTGCCGTACCCCTGTCCATAGGATTGTCTACCACAGGCCTTGTGCCCATTTCACTAGACCAAACATCGGGTGAAAACAGAACGTCCGCTCGTGG
>NZ_JAHEAG010000060.1 GCF_018596315.1 Bradyrhizobium sp. SRL28
CGCTCGTCGCGGGGCGCGCATTCGCGCGACCCGGTGGCTTTGCCCACCCTACAAGAAAAAGCCGGACGCGACGCTCGCATCCGGCTTTCCAATCTGTCCTATAGCGACGTCGCTTACTTCCGCTTGTCCATCGGCACATAATCGCGGCGGGCGACGCCGGTGTAGAGCTGGCGCGGGCGGCCGATCTTCTGCTGCGGATCCTCGATCATCTCGCTCCACTGGCTGATCCAGCCGACGGTGCCGCCATGCGCCGGGTCCCAGAGGGTGACGCCCGGATATCCAGCTTACATTTTCCTCATTGGCGGCATACTCTGAACCGTCCAGACGGAGCCGGTGATTGTCCAAGGGATTGGCGTCTTGCGCTATCACTTCCAGGACTATGTATTCGACACCGACCAGCGCGAATTGCGTCGCGGGGTGGAGGTGGTCTCCGTTGCGCCACAGGTCTTCGACCTCCTCGATTACCTGATCCGCAACAGGGAGCGCGTCGTCAGCAAGGACGACCTGATCAACGCGATCTGGAAGGGCCGGAGCGTGTCGGATGCAGCGCTGACGACGCGCCTGAACGTCGTCCGGACTGCAATCGGCGATTCCGGGGAGGGGCAACGCCTGATCAAGACGTTGCCACGGAAGGGATTCCGCTTCGTCGGACACGTGCAGGAAGCCGAGAATCCTGCCGATGAAGCAGCTGCCAACGGCCTCGTTCACTCGCCGAAACAGGCATTGGCACTCCCCGATAAACCCTCCATTGCGGTGCTGCCCTTCCAAAACATGTCGGGCGACCAGGAACAGGATTATTTCGCTGACGGGATGTCGGAGAACATCATCACCGCATTGTCGCGGTTCAGGTCGCTGTTCGTCATAGCCCGCAATTCGAGCTTCACCTATAAGGGCAAGGCGGTCGACATCAAGCAGGTCGGCCGCGAACTGGGCGTACGCTATGTGGTCGAAGGCAGCGTGCGCAAGGCAGGCCGCCGCGTGCGCATTACGGGACAGTTGATCGAAGCGGCAACCAGCGTCCACTTGTGGGCAGACCAGTTCGACGGCGAGCTTGACGACATATTCGCGCTGCAGGATCGCGTTACCGAACGCATCGCCGTAACCGTGGATATGCGGCTCCAATCCGAGCAAGCTCTTCTCTCGCAACGAAAGCCGACGGACAAGCTCGATGCCTATGACTACGTCCTGCGGGCCAACGCAGTGTGGCGGCATGGCGATCGCAAGGCAAACGAGGAAGCGCTACGTCTCGCCTATAAGGCGATTGAGCTCGATCCTCGTTATGGTGGCGCCTATGCGCGCGCTGCTCTCTGCATAAACGCGAAGAAGCACCCTCACTGGATGATCGATCCTCAGCAAGAAACAGCCGAGGCCGTGAGGTTGGCCCGGCTTGCAGTCACCTTCGGAAGTGATGACGAGGTCGCGCTTGCAGCGGGTGCGTTGGTTCTCGGCTTCCTGGGCGGTGAACTGGATGCCGCGGCGTCGTTGGCAGACCAGGCAGTTGAGCTCAATCCGAATTCCGCGTTCGCATGGAGCGTCAGTGGTTGGGTGAGACTCTACATGGGGCACCACGATGTCGCGATCGAACATCAGAATCGGGCCATGCGGCTCAGTCCGCGCGATCCCAACCGGCGGATCATGATTTCAATGGTCGGCACCGCGAATTTCTTCCTGGGCCGGTTCGAGACGGCGGAGCGGTTCGCAAGCGAGGCGGTGCAGCTTACAAATGGCCATTTGGGTACGCTGCGTCTTCTTGCTTGTTCCCTGGCCCTCCAAGGCAAGCTCGATCAAGCCGGATCTGTAGCTCGCAGAATCCTCAGCCTTGATCCAACATTTCGACTGTCGGGCGTAGGCGAACTCGCACCATTCCGCCGACAGGAGGATGTCGCTCGTCTCGTTGAGGGGCTACGGCTCGCGGGAATTCCCGAATGATCGGCCGCGTCGCGTGCGGTCTCGGTTCCCTCAAACGAAAGCGGCGCCACCTTGCGATGACGCCGCTTCCAAGGCCTTGAGGCCGGGCTTACTTCCGCTTGTCCATCGGCACATAGTCGCGGCGGGCGACGCCGGTGTAGAGCTGGCGCGGACGGCCGATCTTCTGCTGCGGGTCCTCGATCATCTCGCTCCACTGGCTGATCCAGCCGACGGTGCGGGCGACCGCGAACAGCACGGTGAACATCGAGGTCGGGAAGCCCATCGCCTTCAGCGTGATGCCCGAATAGAAATCGACGTTCGGATAGAGCTTGCGGTCGATGAAGTACTGGTCGCTCAGCGCGATCTTTTCCAGCTCCAGCGCCACCTTCAGCATCGGGTCGTCGCCATGGCCGGTCTCGGCCAGCACGGCGTGACACATCTTCTGCATGATCTTGGCGCGCGGATCGTAGTTCTTGTAGACGCGGTGGCCAAAGCCCATCAGGCGGACTTCGCTGTTCTTGTCCTTCACCTTGGCGATGAATTCCGGAATCTTGTCGACCGAACCGATGTCGGCGAGCATCGCGAGCGCGGCTTCGTTGGCGCCGCCATGGGCCGGGCCCCACAGGCAGGCGATGCCGGCGGCGATACAGGCGAACGGGTTGGCGCCTGAGGAGCCGGCGATACGCACCGTCGAGGTCGAGGCGTTCTGCTCGTGGTCGGCGTGCAGGATGAAGATCTTGTCGAGCGCGTCAGCCAGCACCGGATTGATCTTGTATTCCTCGCAGGGCACCGCGAAGCACATGTGCAGGAAGTTCTCGGCAAAGGAGAGCGAGTTCTTCGGATACATGAAGGGCTGGCCGACGGTGTATTTGAAGGCCATCGCGGCCAGCGTCGGAACCTTCGCGATCATGCGCATCGAGGCGATCATGCGCTGCTTCGGATCGTTGATGTCGGTGCTATCGTGATAGAACGCGGCGAGCGCGCCGACGGCGGCGACCATGATGGCCATCGGATGGGCGTCGCGGCGGAAACCCTGGAAGAAGCGGGCCATCTGCTCGTGAACCATGGTGTGATGGATCACGCGGTGGTCGAAGTCTTTCTTCTGCGCCGGGGTCGGAAGTTCCCCGTAAAGCAGCAGATAGCAGGTCTCGAGGAAATCGCCCTTCTCGGCGAGCTGCTCGATCGGGTAGCCGCGGTATTCCAGCACGCCGGCATCGCCGTCGATATAGGTGATCTTCGACTGGCAGCTGCCGGTCGAGGTAAAACCCGGGTCGTAGGTGAACATCCCGGCCTGCGCGTAGAGCTTGGCGATGTCGATGACATCGGGCCCCACCGTGCCGCTGAGGATCGGGAAATCGTAGGTCTTGTTACCTACCGTGAGCGTTGCAGTTTTGTTGCTGGATTTTGCGTCCATCGCGAGTCCCCGATGAAATCGTTACGAAAAACCGCGCCGACCCTGGTGCCATTTTGCGGCAGCAGCAAGGGAGGCCGGGTTGTCTAGAAGCGGCGCCAAAGGCGTAGCTTATTGCCCTGTGCACTGCAAGATGGCCGCAGGCCCCCATATCGTAGGGGCTTAGCTGGCCGCTTGATCGGCGAGGCGAGCCAGGCATTCCTCCCGCCCCAGTACCGCCAAAACATCGAAAATTCCCGGCGAAGTCGTGCGTCCGGTCAACGCCACCCGGAGTGGCTGGGCGACGGCGCCGAGCTTGAGATTGTTCTGCTCTGCGAAATTCCGCATCGCGGCTTCCGTGGTCTCGGCACGCCAGTCGGTGACGGCCTCGAGCGCGGTGCGGAGCTGGCCGATCAGCGCGCGGGTCTCCGGCGTCAGCAGCGCGGCGGCCTTCGGCTCGACCTGAAGCGGACGGTCGGCGAAGATGAAGTAGGCGCCCGATATCAGCTCGATAAGGGTCTTGGCGCGCTCCTTCAGGCTCGGCATAGCGCGAAGTAGTTGGCCGCGCGTCGTGTCGTTGAGTTTTGCCTTCAGCTCGGCGCCTTCGGGGACGTAATCCAGCACGCTCTCAAACTGAGACACCAGCTCGCGGTCGTCTGCGTGGCGGATGTAGTGGCCGTTGAGGTTCTCCAGCTTGGCGAAATCGAACCGCGCCGCGGAGCGCCCGATCGCGGGCAGGTCGAACGCGTCGATCATTTCCTGCGTCGAGAAAATTTCCTGGTCGCCATGGCTCCAGCCGAGCCGGACCAGATAATTGCGCAGCGCTGCCGGCAGGTATCCCATGGCGCGGTAGGCATCGACGCCGAGCGCGCCGTGGCGCTTCGAAAGCTTCGAACCGTCGGGTCCATGGATCAGGGGGATGTGGGACATGTTCGGGATGTCCCATCCCAGCGCGTCATAGATCTGCTTCTGACGCGCGGCGTTGATCAGATGGTCGTCGCCGCGGATGACGTGGGTGACGCCCATGTCGTGGTCGTCGACCACGACAGCCAGCATGTAGGTCGGGTTGCCGTCGCCGCGCAACAGCACGAGATCGTCGAGGTTCTCGTTCTGCCAGACCACGCGGCCCTGGACCTGGTCCTCGATTACGGTCTCGCCGGTCTGCGGCGCTTTCAGGCGGATGGTCGGCTTCATGCCTTCGGGCGCTTGCGCTGGATCGCGGTCCCGCCACAGCCCGTCATAGAGACGGGTGCGGCCCTCGGCGCGCGCCTTCTCGCGCATCGCGGTCAGCTCCTCCGCGGTGGCGTAGCAGCGATAGGCCTTGCCGCTGGCCAGCAGTTGCTCGGCCACCTCGCGATGGCGCGCAGCGCGGCTGAACTGGTAGATGACGTCGCCGTCCCAATCGAGCCCGAGCCATTTCAGGCCATCCAGGATCGCAGCGATGGCCGGCTCGGTGGAGCGCTCGCGATCGGTATCCTCGATCCGCAGCAGCATCTTGCCGCCGGTTTTCTTGGCGTAGAGCCAGTTGAACAGCGCGGTGCGGGCGCCGCCGATATGGAGGAAGCCGGTGGGCGAGGGGGCGAAGCGTGTGACGACGGAAGGGGTGTTCATTGACCGCGCGGGATAAGGAGGGTGGTTGATGGGCGACCGTGTATCATAGGGCCGGGAGATTGTGCCAATGCTAATCCAGGTCGTTCATAGCCATCCGCTGACGGACAGCTATAACCACGCCCTGTTCCGGAGCATCGTCGAAACGCTGCAGGACCGGCATCAGGTCATAGCTACCGATCTTTACCGGGAGCGCTTTTCGCCTGTTATGACCGAGCCGGAGCGCCGAAGCTACTATCAGCCGTCCTACGCCGGGGACGAGGTGGCGCTGCTGGTCCGGCAATTGCGGCAGGCCGACGGCATCATTTTCTGCTTTCCGCACTGGTGGTTCTCGATGCCGGCCATGCTGAAGGGCTATTTCGACCGGGTCTGGGCGCCAGGAACGGCTTTTGCGCATGATTTGAATGGCGGACGCATCAAGCCCCTGCTAACCAACATCAAGCTTTTCGGCGTGGTGACGACCTATGGCTCGCCCTGGTGGCTCACCCGCATCGTGATGCAGGACCCCGGCCGCAAGGTGCTGTTCCGCGCCTTGAAGCCGATGTGCGGGCCCGGGGTTCGATCATTCTATCTGGCGCATTATGATATGGATCGATCGACGCCCGCCTCGCGGCAAGCGTTTGCGGAACGCGTGCGTACAAAAATCGCCGGGCTCTGAGGGCGATGGCGGACGGCTCGCCGCGGCAGGAATGAAAGACGTAAGGAATTCGGGATGACGACTGAAACGACAACGGCCGAAGCAGGGCGCGATTTCATCCGCGACATCGTGCAGGCCGATCTCTCCTCGGAAAAGCACAGCCGGATCGTGACCCGATTCCCGCCGGAGCCGAACGGCTACCTGCACATCGGCCACGCCAAGTCGATTGCCCTGAATTTCGGCATCGCGCAGGAATTTGCCGGCAAGTGCCACCTGCGCTTCGACGACACCAACCCGACCAAGGAAGAGCAGGAATATATCGATTCCATCCAGGCCGATGTGCACTGGCTCGGCTATGACTGGGGAACCGATCTCTATTACGCCTCGGATTATTTCGAGCGCCTGTACGACTGGGCGGAAGGCCTGATCAAGTCCGGCGATGCCTATGTCGACGACCAGTCGCAGGAGGAAATCCGCGTCAACCGCGGCACGCTGACGGAACCCGGCAAGAACTCGCCGTTCCGTGACCGCACAATGGAGGAAAACCTCGACCTCTTCAGGCGCATGAAGGCCGGTGAATTCCCGAACGGCACGCGCGTACTGCGCGCCAGGATCGACATGGCGGCCGGCAACATCAACCTGCGCGACCCCGTGCTGTATCGCATCCTGCATGCCGAGCACCCGCGCACCGGCACCAAATGGTCGATCTATCCGAGCTACGACTACGCCCATGGCCAGTCGGACGCCATCGAAGGCATCACGCATTCGATCTGTACCCTCGAGTTCGAGGACCATCGGCCGCTCTATGAATGGCTGCTCGACAAGCTGCCGGTGCCGTCAAAGCCGCGCCAGTACGAATTCGCCCGCCTGAACCTGACCTATACGCTGCTGTCGAAACGTGTGCTGACGCAGCTTGTCCGCGACGGCCACGTCTCGGGCTGGGATGACCCCCGCATGCCGACCATTGCCGGCCTGAAGCGCCGCGGCGTGCCGCCGGCCGCGGTGCGCGAATTCGTCAAGCGCATCGGGGTGGCGAAAGCCAACAGCGTCGTCGATGTCGGCATGCTGGAGTTCTGCATTCGCGAATACCTCAACAAATCTGCGCAGCGGCGCATGGCCGTGCTGCGGCCGCTGAAGGTCGTGATCGAGAATTATCCGGAGGGCCAGGTCGAGGAGCTTGAGGCCGTCAACCATCCCGACGATCCTTCGTTGGGCACGCGAAAGATTTCGTTCGGCCGCGAGCTCTATATCGAGCGCGACGATTTCATGGAGAACCCGCCGAAGAAATTCTTCCGCCTGTCGCCGGGCAACGAAGTGCGGCTGCGCTACGCCTATTTCGTCAAGTGCACCGGCGTCATCAAGAACGACGCGGGCGAAGTCATCGAACTCCGCTGCACCTACGATCCCGCGACCAAGGGCGGTAACGCGCCTGATGGACGCAAGGTCAAGGCCACCATGCACTGGCTGTCGGCCAAGGATTCGGTGCCTGCGGAAATCCGCGTCTATAATCAGCTCTTCGCGAACCCCAGCCCGAGTGCTGCGAATTTCGCCGCCGACCTCAATCCGGAGTCGCTGGAAGTTCTGCCGGACGCCCGGATCGAGCCTTCAGTCGCCGCCAGCAATTCGAGCGAGGTGATGCAGTTCGAACGCCAAGGCTATTTCGTGCGCGACAAGGATTCAGCGCCCGGCAAGCCGGTGTTCAACCGCACGATCGGTCTGCGCGACACCTTTGCGAAGGAAGTCGGCGGGAAGGGGTGAGGCTGCCGGGGGTAGGGCGTAGGGTGGGCAAAGCGCAGCGTGCCCACCATCTCTCCGAATTCGTTGGCGTCAATGGTGGGCACGCTTCGCTTTGCCCACCCTACGATTTTTCAGATTGGATCTTCGATGCAAAGCGCGACCGACGACATCGTCTCCGGCATCATGGGAAGATGGGCGGCGGCGTTCAGCAGGCTGGATGCCAAGGCGCTGGCCTCGCTCTATTCGAAGAACGCGTTCTTCTTCGGCTCGAACCCGAATTTCTACCGCGGCAATGACGGCGTGCAGGCCTATTTCGAGGGGCTGCCGCGCTGGCAGTCGCCATCCGTTCAGTTCACCGATGTCAGGACGGCGCAGGCAGCGGCCGACCTGATCAACGTCGCAGGCACGGCTACGTTTACCGTCGAGAAGGATGCCGAGCCTCTGATCGTGAAAATCACCTGGGTGATCGTTCGCGAAGACGGCGAATGGAAGATCGTCAGTCACCACGTCTCGTCGAACACGCCGCTGATTAAGCAGTAGCCGCCATACCGCCTAGCAGCCCCGGCAAATACCCCGGATGGCTTTTGCGAGTTGGGCATCTTCGGCCGCCATCGGCTCGTAGGGTTTTTGCTGCTCGGCCTGCCGGGCCTCGTTCGTCTTTTGCCGGGCGAGCCGTTCCGTCTCCTGGCGCTGATAGCATGCCTCGCGTTCGGCGCGCGCCTCGATGAAGCGGCATTGCTCCGGCGTGGCGGCATTGGCGGGAGAGGAGGTCAGGGCCACCGCAAATAAGGTCCAGGCCACACGCTTCATGTCACTCTTATCCTGACGTTCGATTCACAGTGTGCAACTGTACCCCCAAGCCACGTGCATTTCTTCTGATTTCTGCACACCCGTTACGCCATCCAATGGCGGGGATATTCAGCGCGGATCCATCAAATGTGGCGAAATGCTGCCCGTGACTTCCGATGCGTCACCGGAGACGCGCCAAGCTGCTACTCCGAAACATGCCGTCAGCATCAGAGCCGCTACAAGCAGAAGCGTGCAAGAAAACTGGCTCACGTCGTGCTCCGCACCAGCCGCGAATTTCAGAGAGCGAGCACGCTCTGCCGAGTCGGAAAATGCAGTTGGGCTGACCTAACGGTGGTTTTCCCCGCGAATGAATTGTCTTTGGCGCAGATCAGTCGGCGGATTCCCGTGGGTGTCGCAGCCCGTTTCTTCAGGATTCTGCATCCGTTCCGCTAGCGGCTTGAATGCAGCGTCCGGTAGTCTTGCGGTCTCGATGAGATCGTAAGGTGTAGATCGGGGTGGCGGAGCAGGGCGACATTTCGGGCCGGAAGCGGGGCTACGCCGGAACATGGCCGCCGCGCGCGGCGGCGCCCATTGGCGGCCTTGCACCATCACACCCCGCGTTCTGGCCGCCGCTGATCGAAACGCTGCGCACATGGGCGCGCGCGGAAGCTGGCGCAGGCCGTTTGCTGCCCTGGGTGCCTGTCGCGTTCGGCACCGGCATCGCCTTTTACTTTGCCGCCGATCACGAGCCGGTTCTGTCGGTAGCCGCCGTCGTGGCTATCGCGCTATGCGCGGTCGCGGTCCTCCTCCGGCGGCAAAAATTCTTTCCCATAGCCGTCATGATCGCGGCCGTTGGGGCGGGCTTTGCGATCGCTACCTGGAAGACCGCGCGGATCGCGCATGGCGTGCTGGCGCGGCCGATGTTTTCGGTGTCGCTGACAGGCTTTGTCGAAACGCGCGACATTCGCGAGCGCACCGACCGTTTTGTCCTGCGCGTCGTCACCATGGAGAGCGCGCGCGGAACGACAAAGCTCGAGCGGGTGCGGCTGTCGGTGAAGAAGGGGACGGCGCCCGCGGTCGGCAGCTTTGTCGAACTGAAGGCGCGGCTGTTGCCGCCGCTCACGCCGGTGCGGCCGGGTAGCTACGATTTCAGCCGCGACATGTTCTTCGCCGGCATCGGCGCCTCCGGCTTCGTCATGGGCGCGATCAAAACCGCGGAGTTGCCCGCCACAGACGGCGGGCTTCGCCTGCGCTATTCGGCCGTGATGCAGGGCCTGCGCGATACGATCGACGCGCGGATCAGGACCACGCTGGAGGGTGACAAGCGCGCGATTGCCACCGCGCTGTTGACCGGGCGGCGCGATGCGATCTCGCCGCCCGTGAACGACGCGATGTTCATCTCAGGTCTCGGCCATGTGCTGTCGATCTCGGGCTATCACATGGCCGTCGTCGCCGGCGTCGTGTTCTTCGCGGTGCGGGCGCTGCTGGCGCTGTTTCCCGCGCTCACGGTCGGTTACGCCATCAAGAAATGGTCAGCGGCGGCAGCCCTCGTCGCGGCCGCATTCTATCTGTTGCTGTCGGGCGCCGAGGTCGCGACGCAGCGCTCGTTCTTCATGACGGCCGTGGTGCTGATCGCGGTCATGGTCGATCGCCGCGCGATCACCTTTCGCACGCTCGCGGTCGCGGCCCTGATCGTGCTGACGGTCGCGCCGGAAGCGCTGGTGCATCCGAGTTTCCAGAGCGTGGATGCGTAAGCAGCCAGCGCCTGGGAAAAGACCTAGATAGTGTTGATTATCAGGTAGTTGAAGGTCGCGGCGGAATGCTGCGCCGTGAACAAAAACCGGTCGAAAGTGGGCTGAAATCCGCATTCGGCGGCGCAAAGTCCCGGAAAAAGTCCCGGAGTGTGTTCTCGACTTGTTCGGAGGTGCTGCATGCACGCGCCTCCTGATCCGAAAAGCGAAAGGGCGCCCCTGCAAGCACGCCCCGTACCTAAAAACCATATTCCCTGTACCGCAGACTCTACCGAGACAGTTTCGGAACTTCAAGCGCGAAGTCTCTGCCATCGGTTCGCGCTCGGCTATCATCTCGCAGCTACGGTCGCACACCTCGCCTTCGCGGTGTCGCGATGAGTGCAGATCATATTGGTACCACGCTCAAGGGCCGTCGCAACGGCAATGGCTGGCTGGTTCGCTGCCCGTGCCCCAATCACGGCAAGGGGAGAGGCGATCGGTTTCCGTCGCTCTCGATTGCTGATGGCGATGACGGGCGGCTGTTGCTCCGCTGTTTCGCGGGCTGCGAGTTCGTGGATATCCTCGAAGAGTTGAAGCATCGCGGTCTGATCGACGGCAAGCAACTGGTGACGACCAAGAACCGGTTTACGCCGACCGTTCATCGCGGGATCGAGCCCAGCCCCGATGTCGGCGCGCTGACGATCTGGCAGGCCACCGTCGAGGCTCAGGAAACGGTTGTCGATGAATACCTGAACCGTCGCGGCATCTATCTGCGTCCGCCAATGCTCCGTTGCAGGCTCGACCACCGGTCCATGGTGGCCGCGGTGCAGGCGCCGGACGGCAAGGTCATTGCGATCCAGCAAACCTGGCTGACCAGCGAAGGCGACAAGGCATCGGGCAAGCGACTGACGACCGGCAATCTCGGAGCCGGCGCGGTCCGGCTCGGAGCGGCAGCCAGGAGCATGGGCATCGCGGAGGGCGTCGAGACGGCGCTGTCTGCAATGCAGATGGCCGGCATGACCGTATGGGCCTCCCTCGGAGCGTCCAGGCTGCACAATGTGGAGCTACCGCCGGAGGTCGAGGAGGTGCACGTATTCGTTGACAATGACGAGCCCGGACGTACCGCCGCCAAGCGCGCGGCAGACGTCCACACCAGCATCGGGCGCCGGGTCTATCTGCGGTCCCCGCCAGACCAATGCGGCGACTGGAATGACTTCCTTAACCTGATTGCCGATCGCGACGGGCGCGATGTGTTGCCCCCCGCTTCGTCGGAGGACGCAGCAGCATGAACGTCAGAGCTATTATCCCGGGCGAAAGACTTGAAAATCACTCGCCAGTCAAAGCTGAGCCGTTGCGATGGCTCGATATGTCCTCGTGGGACAATAAACCCATCCCGGAACGCAAATGGGCGATCAGGGACCGCGTACCGCTGAAGCAAGCCGGACTGTTCTCCGGAGAGGGCGGCACCGGCAAGAGCATCCTCGAACTGATGAAGAATGTCGCTCATGTGGCCGGTAAGGACTGGCTGGGCTCGATGCCTGAGCCGGGACCGGCATTCTATCTTGGCGCTGAGGACGATCAGGAGGAAATCCACATACGCCTCGCGGCCATAGCGCAGCATTATGATGTTTCGTTTCAGGATCTGACTGTCGGCGGCTTGCGCGTTCTCCCCCTGCTCGGGAAGGATGCGACCCTCTGTGCTGTCACCAAGGGCGGCAACATCGAGGTCACTGCGCTTTACCGCCAGATCTACGAGGCGGCCGGCGACATCAAGCCAAAGAACATCTCGATCGACACGCTGTCGCGGGCGTTCTCAGGCAACGAAATCGACCGGGTGCAGGTATACGCCTTTGCGATGCACATGCAGGCCCTGGCGATGGTGGCGAATGGATCAGTCACCGTCCTGAGCCATCCCAGCTTATCGGGCATCAGTTCGGGCTCAGGTCTTTCGGGATCAACCGCATGGCATGGGGCATTCCGCTTCCGGCAGTACCTCAAAGGCGTCAAGGCCAGCGACGGCGAACAGCCCGACAACGATCTGCGCGAACTGGAGTTCAAGAAGAACCAGTACGGCCCTCGCGGGGAAAGCATCGTCTTGCGATATCAGCGTGGCCTCTTCCTGCCCGAGGCGGGCGTCTCCAACCTCGACAAGGCAACCCGGACGGTCATGGCGGAAGATGTGTTCATGGATCTACTGCGCCGGTTCGCTGCCCATAACCGGAACGTCAGCGACAAGGCCACCGCGAACAACTACGCGCCGACAGCATTTGCGAGAGAGGACGCTGCCAAGAAGCAGGCCATCAAAAAGGGCGACCTGGAACAGGCCATGCGAGGTCTGTTCAGCGCCGACAGGATCACCGTCGAGCAATACGGCAAACCCTCGCTGCATCGCTACAGGCTTGCATTGAAATGACCAGGCCGTGGCCAAGGCCTAACCCCCGACCAGAGATGCGAGTACGCGGTACTCGCTCTCTAGGGGGTAGGCCAGAGGGGAGCACCCCCCCAACGGGCACCCAGCAAGTACCCTGCAGGCACCTATGCGAGTACCCATGCGAGTACCTTACGGAACTGAACAGGAACGATGAATGTGTGTGAAGCAATCAAGGACAGATGACCAAATGAAAAACGTGAACAGGGACGCTGGCGGACGATGGCTTAAGGGAACGTCACCGCCGAATCTAACCGGCCGGCCGCTGTCGGCTCGGTCGAAGATCTCCGAAAAGCTACTGGCCGATCTCGCAGACGTCTGGGAAAGAGCACGGCGTCAGCGTGTTGCAGCGCCTGGCTGTCACCGATCCTGGAAAGCTTGCTCAGATCGCTTACGGTCTGCTGCCGCGCGACGTCTTCATCAGCGTCGAGCAGCGAACCCCGGGGAATCTCGATCCTGACGAGTGGGCCATCCTGCGGCGGGTGATCGATCTCATCCAGGTGAACGCCAAGGGCGCCGAGCTGGGGCCGGTGCTGCAGACCATCGAGGATGCGCTGAGGGCAGACCAGGCGAAGATGATCGAGGCGGAGTGAGTGGGGCCGCCGCAACGCCAGCCACGACGACCCCTATCGACCGCCCTGGAACCCTGGAAATCAGCGGCCGACGTGATTCAACATCCGATTGTCCGCGCAGTTTCTATTAAAGGGACGGATTTATGGATCCGTTGATCAGGCTGAGAGAGTGGGGCCGCCCGGTTGGGGTGACAAGCCGGCGGCCCCGACCCTGTCGTCCGCTTGGCTGCTGAAGGCGTCGGCGGCCGACCTGATTCAACGTGACGAGGAAAGCCGGTGTTCCATTAAAAGGAGGCTGAATGACCGCTTGGGGCCGCCGAGGGCTATCCCAAGGGCGACCCCAGCCAGCCACTTGCTCCTCCATGAGGTCGGCGACGGACAGGGTTCAACGAGGTGCCGCCACTGTGGTTGCTATCAAAGAGGCGGAATAGTTGGTTCAGTTAGTGTGTGCCTTTCGGAAACTATCTATGTGACTGGTTCAATAAATCGTTTGACAATCCAAAACAGACTCAGATTATAGAAACCATCCAAACCAGACTCACAGGGGGTTTCAATGTTCATCCGGGCTTATCTCAGGGCATCAACCGACGAGCAGGACGCCAACCGCGCCAAGGATCAGTTGCGGGCCTTTGCAGTTGAGCGCGGTCTTTCGGTCGCGGCCTGGTACGTCGAGAATGAGAGCGGCGCCAAGCTTGCCCGTCCGGAGCTGTTTCGTCTGCTTGGGGATGCACAGCCTGCCGACGTCCTGCTTGTGGAGCAGGTCGATCGGCTGTCTCGCCTCACCAGCGCTGATTGGGAAAAGCTGAAGGCCGAGTTGACTGCGCGACGTGTCCGCGTCGTGGCGCTGGATCTGCCAACATCGTGGATGATGGCCACCAGCAACGCTGACGAGTTCACGGGCCGGATGTTCGAGGCCATCAACGGCATGCTGCTCGATATGTTGGCCGCGGTGGCGCGCAAGGATTACGACGATCGTCGTCGTCGTCAGGCGCAAGGTCAGGCCAAGGCCATGGCTGAGGGCCGTTACAAGGGCCGTCCAGAGGATACAGAGCGCAATGCCGGTATCGCCAGCATGCTCACTGCCGGGCAATCCTGGAGCTTTATTCAGGACATGACGGGTTGCAGCCGCGCCACTGTTGCGAAGATCGCGAAGCGGATAGCCGCGCCAGCTGCCCCATGACCGACCGCATTCGCATCATCAAGCACGAAGCCGTCCCTGGCTGCGGGAGCTTTGAGGTCCGCTTCCCTGATGACCGACCCAGCCGGTACTTCCATTGGGATGACATCCCAGCTCGCCGGCTAAGGCCGGAGACCTTGGATCGCGAAACCGCTCTTGAACAGGCGAAGGCGGTAGCAAGAGCCGCAGAGGCTGCATGATCGAGAGCGTCCATTGATCCAGATCAATCGCCGAGGTGGCGCTGCAGTACGTTTCCCCAATGGACCGAGACACGCTGTATATCTGGCTCTGGCTGATCTGGCTCGCAATCCTGGTGGTTGGCTTTGCCTATGTGCTTTTCAGTGGGGGAGCGATTAGCTGGCCGTAAAGAGACACAGAGACTCGCTGATGTGTCGTTGGAGGGTCGGGCTAGTGCGTACGGCCCGCGCTGAGTCAGGAAACAGCCTTGATGAGACAACCGAGGAACGGAAGTGGGCAGGTCAACTTTGGACCCAGCGGCGGCTTTGTAGCCAGATACGGTTGCACATACTGCACTGGCGCACTGCCGATATTTCCCGCAAAATTGCGTTGCGGCATGGGGCCGACTGGAAATTGCGTCGTGTCTTATTGGGAATGGGTCAAGGTGATTGGTACTGCGGTTCTGATCTCGTGCGCCACGACGACAGTAGCCTTCGCACTCTGGTGGCTTGTCAGGTGAAGCAAGCGTCTCAGTTGGCCGACACCTCGCCGGCATCTAAATTGAGAAAGCGGCCGAGCCCAGGAGCTATTCAGGTTCGTTACCAGGGAGCAATCCACATCCCGATCCCGATGATCACCAGGGATACGACGATCACCAGCAGGTCGATCGTGAGCCACGTGGGTATGCGCTTCGCACGTTGTTGGGGCATGGCGTGTCCCTCCGCGGCCGGCATCCTGTGCCGGAAGCGTGCAAGCAGCTGTGAATACGTTCACATGGCCTGAGGATTGGTGGGATAGCTCACCCTGTCGTGACCGATTCTGGCCCGTGGTGGTAGAATCACTTTGTTGATTTGCCGTGCACGTTGCGTACCGCGTTCCCTATTCATCACCATAGGAAACCCACATGACAGGCTTTAGAGCTCGCGATCCGAGTTCAACGCAGGCTGGAGGATTGATTATGATCTCTCTCGAAGACTGCAAGGCATACCTCAGCGAACGCCAAGCCCTGGCAGCTGAAGGCAATCTCTCGCTCCGACGAGCGACTGCGGTTCTGGCCGTCTGCGATGCCTGGCTCGCGCTGCG
This sequence comes from Bradyrhizobium sp. SRL28, assembly GCF_018596315.1. GTDB lineage: Bacteria > Pseudomonadota > Alphaproteobacteria > Rhizobiales > Xanthobacteraceae > Bradyrhizobium. Next base: position 15,237 of record NZ_JAHEAG010000060.1, read on the forward strand.
TGACGCGATTTTTACATGCGAAACTATCGCCGCCGAGGAAGACGCTTCTCAAGCGCTTTAGAGACTCGCTGAGTAGTAGCGTTTGCTTGCGGGCTAGGTGTGTACCGGTCAGCCACCAAAACGAATCCACGGCCCGCGCAGAGTCACGGCGGGCATAATATTAGACCGGCATACCGAAAATGCGTGCGTTCGTGATCCAGATTCCGCCGGCGATGATCGCTAGGCCTACGAGGATGATAGCAACGTCGATCGTCAGCCACATTGGTATTTGCTTCGAAGGTTTCATGGTTTTGCGCCTTTTAGCCCCGGCATATCGTGGACCGGAGCGGCGCAGGCTGAGGTGAGACAGGTCACACAACATGAAGGCGTGACTGCAATACGTGCGTTTCGTTGCGTACCGCCTTCCTTCGTAAGGAAGGGCTGCTTTCATCTCATCGGAAGAGCTACGAATTATGGGACGTTCACGAAGCAGGGTCTGCCTGCAAGACGGATTGAAACTCGATCTCAACGGACTTACGAGGAAGGGTTTCATCCAGCGAGGGCGCTATAGCGGCGTTCGCGGTATCGGATGGACGCACAGCTATTGGGGCGAAGTTGCGTCAGCACTGATTTCGGCCGATCTCAGTGACACGTCGTCCGGCTGGCTGAAATTGGAGGGCGCACTCAATCAGTTTATTTCGCTTGCGGCTCAGCCACGACCTTTCGGTGGTCACCAGTGGTACTTTGTCTGCCCAATCACCGGCCGGTTAGCCTCAGTGCTGTGGCGGCCGCCCGGTGCAACGCGCTTCTGCAGCCGGCAGGTTTGGAAACGCCAAGTGGCCTATGCAAGCCAATTTTTGGATCGGGACAACCGAGCGCACCATGGAAAATCCAAGATCAATGCTCGGCTCTGTTCCATCGGAAAGCTAGATCCCGAAGAATGGGATTTTCCGCCCAAGCCCAAGTGGATGCGCTGGAAGACCTACCGGCGGTATGAATCCCGTTTTGATTCTTATGACGATCTTCTCGACAGCGGCATTCGGGAGCTAGCAGTCAAACTCGGCCTGAAATGATTTCGAAATATGTTGGCGAACTCGGGTTTTGATATTGATTTTCCTATACAATTTCGATGAGGCGCAAGCCTCGATCCCACCAGGCACGGCCGCATTCTACTCGACGCACTTTCCGTAGAGTTGGGCGGTCACGCCTTCCTCTTCTGCGCAATGGTCGCAGCAATAGTATGTGCCGTCCCTTTCCAACCCTCGTATGCAATGAGTTGCCGCGTCAGGTTCGATGACGCGCAAGCCTCGATCCCCACCAGGCGTGCTGGCGTTGTCGGCGCTCCGGATGGCTTTCCGGTACATCAGAGTAGCCGGAGCTCTTTTTCCGGACATGGTGCGAGAAGCCATCAAAGACGCGATGGCAGAAGCTGGCATTACTGAGGAAGACGTTCGCTACATGGTCCGAGCGTTCGAAAGCCCCGCGCCGGATCAGTGATGGCCGTTTCGAAGCGCGCATGACTGACAAGGCCGATCTTATTGCGGTTTCGCGGGCTTCGGCGCCATCGCGGCAGCTTCAACCAATTGCTTGGCTCGGTCCTCATGAGGGAAGACGCATCGGGCCGCACGGCTTACTGCGTGGCCAACCCTTATCTCGCCAATCCTTATCTCGCGAACGCAACGACTCAGGTCTGACTTCATCGATCGGTGGATTCGGCGCTAACTCCCGTTATGGTGCGGCAGGCGTTGGCGGTTCTGTTATCTGGGCGCTGTCGTGGAGTTGTCGCTTTTCATTAGCTCGAAAGCTGGCGCAAGCATCGGTTTGAGGAGTCGAGTGCCTAGAATGCTGAGGTGATCGTCGTCAAAATAGAGAGGCAGGCCGTCCTTTGACGCCGTGCAGTGATCGCCGCTGCAAAGGAACGGAAGTGGATCAAGAACCGAAACATTGTTGTACTTCGCTTTGACCGCATCAAACGTGCGGTTTAAAAAAGCGGTTCGATCGAGGTGTTCCTTGAGAGTTGTCCAGCGACCTTCGAGACGGCTGGCGGGCAGTCCCATCAAGGCGTTGACGGCCAAAGTATCTGTCACTTGCATGCGCTGCAGAGGCGGTTCCTTTACGAAGAAAACTCTCTTGCCCGATAACTCGGAGACGGTGCGATCAAGGCTGACTGCGAAAACTTCCTCCGGGTTGGTCCGGCGATTCCAGTCGTTTGCGAATTTCAAGTACCCTTCGGATCCTTTCTCGCCGTTACTGTATAAGCTCCAACGATCGACCATGAAAATGTTCCGGACGTTGTGGCGCTCGATGGCTTTCGCTACAGCCTGATAGAAGTCCACGCACTTTTGAGTCTTTCCCAGGTCGCTGTTTACCGTGTTGGAGAGCGAGGGGCAGCCCGGCAGCATCCCAACGAGACCCTTTAAGCCGGCATCGAGCGCCCACTCAGAAAATGCCTTGGACATCGCAAAAGCGTGGCTGTCGCCCCACAGCACAAAATCGACTCGCTCCCGAGCGGTGTCGCCAATGGTGCAGAGCGTGTCGGCTACCGCCATTGCGACGCTTTCAGCTGGGCCACCGGGCGGGTCGAAACATCGATAGAGTTGCGTGTCCCAAGCGGACGCCGTCGTGATCGTCAGAACCTGAGGCGGCAACCGTCCGGGCGCGCCGTTGCTTTGAATCCCTGCTGACGCGAAAATAACAATAGCGGCAGTCGATGCGGCTGCCATTGTGAATAGTTTGGCGCGCGCGGGTTGAAGGCGCTTACCGAACCGAATCGGATTCTCGACCGCATAGAGTGTTGCCGTTGATAGCACGAGCGTTACGACGATGACGCCAGTGGTTTGGAAGGCGTCTAGCCAACCGAAGTAGATCCTCGCAAACACCAGCGCCGGCCAATGCCACAGATAGAGGGAGTACGACATGATCCCGACGGTGCGGAACGGTCGGCTCGCCATGATCCTGAACACTGGTTCGCGATTGTCAGGTCGCGCAAACAAAAAGGCTGCGGCGCCGATGCAAGGAAGCAAAAGATCGCGAAAGCCGGGCTTCGGCCCATGCGTAATCATTGCATAAGCAATCAATCCCAGTCCTGCTGCCCGCAGGGCGCACGACAGAGCGGGGCTGGCTACATATTGGCGATATGCGAGGGCGGTCATGCATCCGATAAGTGGCTCAAAAGCGCGGCTGAACGAACTGAAGAACATCGTTTCGTGGCTGCCAAATTTTCTCAGCCAGTATGCATAGAGCATCGAAGCGAAGCAGAGCGAGCCTAGCGCAAGAACTTGCCTCGCCCTCGTTGCGAGCAGCAGCATGAGCAACGGAAAGACCAGGTAGAACTGCTCCTCGATCGACAGCGTCCATGTATGCAGGAGTGGCTTCGTCGCGGCGGGCGCATCAAAATAGGAAACCTCCTGGAGAAAAAACCAGTTCGATGAGAAGAAAACCGCCGCTAGTAGGCTTTTGCAGAAGGCCGCAAAGGCATCTGGCATCAGGGTGAACCAGGCGAACGCCGATGAGGCGGCGAGCATCACGGACGCCGCTGGCACTATGCGGCGAACCCGGCGCTCATAGAAGGTTACCGGCGAAAACTTTCCGGAGTCGATTTCATTGATGACCAAGCTCGTGATTAGAAACCCGGAGATCACGAAAAAGACGTCGACACCGAGAAACCCGCCGGCAAACCCGCTCAGCTCGGCATGGAAGAAAAGAACGGTCGTCACCGCTAGGGCGCGGAGCCCATCGATATCCGGCCTGTAATGCATTGCGCCCGCATGCATTGTTTCTCGCTTTCTCGCTTTGGTTGAGCGTACCGATTAGCGATCGCGGGGCTGCTTGCGATCCTCTTTTGCTCGTCGGTCATTTGTTCGGGAGTGGTCGGTCGCCCGATCGCATCAGCGGAACCTCGTGTCTCCAGAGCAAGCAGAAAACTGGCAAGACAACCTAACGGCGTAAATCGGCAATCACGCGCGGAATCATCAGGCTGTTGGAGCGTAGAACTCACCAACAAAATATCGGACGTGGTCGGGCTTAGAAGCAGACGACTGCGTGGCGACGAAATATCCCGCCGGCGCGGCTATCCACAAGTCGATCTGCTCGTCGGTCAGCGTGACGGTGCCGTCACGGAATTTATAGTCGCCTGCCTTCGTTGGATCACCGACGTCGTTCCAGCCTATTCGGATTTCCATGAAATTTCTCCAGAGGATCGGGGACCCTTTTGGGGCAATGGTTCCATCGTAGTGGTGTCCTTGACTTGGACGGCGGTCGTTGTCTTCTCCTGAAATCCACTTACCACGCCTGCTACGATCGAAGAAAACCCGCATCGCAGAGCAGATTTCCCGAAAGGGGATGGATTTTTAGCGGGTCGGCTGGGTGGTATTTCCAGTCTTTGGCTTCGCGGCTTCCTTCGCCCGCTCGGCCTGCCAGGCATCATATTCCGGCGTTCCGGGTCGTGGCGGCGTGCACGGCGGCAGTCCGCCCATCCAATGCGGCATGTCCGCTACATGGGGACCGCTCGCGCAGCCCGAGACCAACAGGCAGAATGTGCAGAGGTTTAGAACTGTCCGGAGTATCGTCGCCTCCTGAGCGCGCCGCAGACATCGGTTGCTAATGCTTCAATCGAGCACTTTTCCCCAGGGTAGGGAATCGATTTTTGCATGCACCAATGGATCCGGGGTGGCGCCGGCTATCTTGCTGGTAGCCGCTCAACGAGCCGGGAAAGAACCTGCGCGGGCAGGTTGATCCCCGAAAGCTTCCAGCCCGATCCCTCGAAGTGCATGTTAATACTGCCGGCGCTGTTGTCTTCGCCCAGCCTCAAAGCAAACTCCACAGGTTTGATCGGTTGGACGCGCGACAGCGCGTCGAACGCATTCCACACGTCAAGACGCGCCAGCGCTGGCACGCTGCCGAAATCCGTATTGTCGGCCGCATTTCGTACCGCTCCAGTCTTCAGCAGTACTGCAAGATTGTCCGCCGTGATCAGCCTGTTCGCGAGGTCGTCGGCGACCGTTGCGCCAAACGTTGCGACGGCTAGGCGTTCCAAAGGTTTCACTGGTCGATTCCGACCTAGCTTCTCGAGATAAGAAGTGACGATTTGATCAACTATCGAGTGCCGCACTCGCGGCACATCAGTCAGCGCCATCACCTGGACGGCATCCCCGTCCCGAACAGCCGAGACGAGATTAGCCAGCGAGACGACGGCTGAGCCCATGTAGGCTGTGAGACAGATCGTGAGGGCGGAACCAGCTCCGAGAAACCACTTCATTTCGGCTAAACGGCGCTTACAAGGCTTCGTTCCTGACTCGCACGGGTCCGAAAGTGAGCTTGTTCAGGAGGGACGACTATTCGACTTGGCCGACTACGGCGGGCCACGGGTGGCGGCGAGGGTAGGATCGCTCTCACCTTAATTGAGCAATTTAGGGGTACCGTAGGAACCTTCCAGTTTTTCCCGAATTTCGCCTCCGGGCGGGGTTTCGGGAGGGATAGTCATGGCTACTGGTGCATTTGATCCCATTACTGGCGTTCTCACCGTCGTCAGCGACTCCACGAACAACGTTACAACAGTCTCGCGAAATGTCGCCGGCGCGATCCTTATTGACGGGGGAGCCGTACCGATTCTCGGAGGAACTCCCACTGTCGCAAACACCACGCTCATTCAGATGTTTGGTCTGGAGGGCAACGACAATCTGAATTTGGATGAATCAAATGGTGCTCTGCCGCGCGCTACGATTTATGGAGGCACGGGCAATGATGTCGCTGCTGGCGGCTCGGGAGCAGATTCTCTTTTCGGCGAAGCGGGTGACGACCAACTCTTTGGGAGGGGCGGTGCCGACCTCCTATTCGGTGGAACCGGCAATGACACACTTACTGGGGGCGATGGGGACGATCAAGTTTTTGGCGAAGATGGCAACGACCGCCTGGTGTGGAATCCCGGGGATGATAGCGACCTCTTCGAGGGCGGGAGCGGAATCGACACCGCAGAAGTGAACGGCGGCGATGGCAGCGAGACCTTTACGGTTACTCCCAATGGTAGCCGCGTGCGTTTCGATCGCGTCGACCCAGCTCCGTTCGCGCTGGATATCGGTACTACTGAGAATCTTGTCCTGAACATGAACGGCGGGGACGACATTTTCTCCGCATCAGGCAATCTATCTCCGCTAATCCAGATGACGGTGGATGGCGGTGCTGGCAACGACACGATCGGCGGCGGCAACGGAGCTGACCTTCTCTTGGGCGGAGACGGCAATGACCGCATCGATGGAAACCAGGGGAATGACGTCGCTTTCCTTGGCACAGGGAACGATCTGTTCATCTGGGATCCTGGTGATGGCAGCGATACCGTTGAAGGACAAGCCGGCTTTGACGCCCTGACCTTCAATGGCGCAAATGCGAGCGAGAACTTCGTGGTGTCAGCGGACGGCGACCGAGGCCACCTGTTTCGAGACGTAGGCAACATCAATATGGACCTCAACGATGTCGAGGCTGTCGTGGTTCGCGCCCTCGGCGGCGCAGACACCATCACCGTCGGCAATACGGCCGGCACTGATATCTCGGAGGTATCGATCGATCTCGCGCCGACGATCGGAGGCGTGGGTGGAGATGGTCAGATTGACAGCGTAATCGTCAATGGCACCAATGCGAACGATACAATCCAGATTGCCGGCGTCGGAGCAGATTATACGATCTCCGGAGCTAGCGCCTTCGTATCGGTGTTGTCGTCCGAAGCGCAGGATCAACTAACGGTAAATGGTCTTGGCGGAAATGACTCCATTTCGGCAGCGTCGCTGTCTGCAACCGTCAATCTCACCCTCGATGGTGGAGCAGGTAATGACACCATCATAAGCAATTCGTCTGCAAACACATTAATTGGCGGAGATGGTAACGATTACCTGATCGGACAAGGTGGTGACGACACCCTCATTGATGGATCTGGCTTGAATACCCTTCAAGGCGGCTCGGGAGACGATCTCTACGCAGTTCAATTGCAGAATGACACCGTGTTTGAGTTTGCGGCTGAAGGTGCAGACGAAGTGCAAACCTTTTTGGCTTCGTTCACTATACCTCAGAATATCGAGAACTTGGTGTTTGTCGGCGACGTATCCCATACGGGCATCGGCAATTCCGATAACAACCGTTTCACTGGCGCCGGGGCAAACGACACATTCACTGGGGCAGGAGGCGCCGACACGTTCGACTACCGCGTTGACGGCAATGGGTTAGACACGATTACCGACTTCGATGCGGTCGACGCTTCCGCCGGTCATGATTTGATCGATCTTTCTGGAAGAGGTCTAAACTTCGCATCATTGTCCCTGACCGTCAGTACCGAGGGAACGACCATCGGCATTCCTGGGGGCGATGCTGTTTTCCTCAGAGGAGTTACGACAGGTATCAATGCCGGCGACTTTCTTTTCTAGACTTCCCGTCGGATCTTGCCGGATCAAAAGGAAACGGCCCCAGCTCTACGGACAAGCTGGGGCCGCCTTCTTCCGGAGTGGAGCTTGGGGGCTGGTGCCCCGGAAGCCCATTCCCGACTCTCTCAACCGGCATAAGTTCCAATCGCCGGATATTCGAAGGCCACGCCTTCAGGTCGTTTTCATCGAACCAGGTTTCCGCGGCGTCGGCATTCGCGAAGACCTTGAAGTATCAGGGTCTCCGACCTGCTTACTGGTGTTGACGTAGACAAAAACGGTCATTGGTCTCTCTCGATCTCGGACCCTCTTGGGCCATTAATCCGGGGAAATTTGCTGCGGCAAAAGTTCCATGTTCCAGGCTTGAGCTAGATCAACGAGGCCGCTAACCTTCGGCCCCACATCTTCCCCATGAGCAAAACAACAATCATCGGCGCCGCCCTGGTAGCCACAGCTTTGTACTTTGGGATCGCTGTATGGGCCGACCGGAGCTACATAGATCCCGCGCCAAAGGGGCGACTCGCGTTTCTTCTCAGTCGGCCATTCCACCCTCTGGGTGGTGCGGCGTTCCGGGGCCTTGCGATGATACCCGGAGATCAAAGGAGGCTGGAGGGTTTCGCCGACGATCCCGCAAACGAAGCCGACCGCCGATCGCCGTTCGTCATATACGAGGACCACGAACCACTTGGGCCGGCGCACAGCACCTTCGTCGACATCAGCAAGATTGGCCGCGGGCACTTTGCTCATTGGCCGTCGCAAGGGTTCGTATTTTCGACGAGCGACGGCAGCGATCCCAACAGCAACGGCCGGCGCTACTGGGCCGTTGATCCCGCGCCAAAGGGACGGATCGCGATTTTTCTGATTCCGCCATTTGAACCTTTGGGTGGTGCGGCGTTCCGGAGCCTTCCGCAGCTATCCGCGGACGCGACGAGGCTGGAGGGTCTTGCCGACGATCCCGCAAACGAAGCCGACCGCCGGTCGCCGTTCGTCATATACGAGGACCACGAACCACTCGGGCCGGCGCACAGCACCTTCGCCGACATCAGCAAGATTGGCCGCGGGCACTTTGCTCATTGGCCGTCGCAAGGGTTCGTATTTTCGACGAGCGACGGCAGCGATCCCAACAACAACGGCCGGCGCTACTGGGCCGTGATCAAGGACTGAGCGACCGTAAGGCCTGCCGGGCCTTCTCACGGTCAGGTGTCTCTCTTGAGCTTCCGCTTCCCCCAATGGGTATCTTTGCGATCGGGATTGAACACCCGCTCGACATGACGGTTCAGCGCTTTCATGACCCCAATCCGCGCCATCATCGTCGGACCGCTGCGGCTGCAACAAGACCTCGAGCGCCGTTTGCCATTCCGGCAAGTCGGATTCCTTCTTCGGCAGCTTCGTAATGTAGTCAGCCGCGTCCTTCAGCGTGAGGAGCTTCCGGCCGTCGGGCAAAATGATGGGATCCTCAAACGAGGCAGAAGGGCAATAGAAATACTCAGGCAATGATCTTGGGTGTTCCACGCCGGCACAGCCTATTCCTAGCGGCTTGTCATCTCGTTCACGTTTTGTACTATCGTGAAATGAAGACCAATCGTGAAATAGAGATCCTGTTCAGGCGGCTTCGCCTCTACGACCGTCTAGAGCGCAGGGCAGAGGGGCTTGTCCGCACCATCCAGAGGGTAATGAAGGAGCGCTATGGCAATGCGCGAAGAATTGAAATGGCACGACGAAAAGGCGGACAACTCGCCATGGATCAACGCGCTCGCCGATCTGCGGCAGCGCGCCACGCGTGAAGGCCATTGCTTCCAGCACGTCCAGGCGATCGCGGTTGCGATCGACCAGTACGCAGAGAAGGCGCTGGGCAACCGCGACTACTTTCTCAACAAGCCTTACGGCGTTGGCTGATTGCAGCGCGGCGAGATCAGGTATCCGGCGGCTTTATTATAGTGGCCCACGCTTTTTTGCAGGTTGAGGAGACGATGCAGGCGCCTGCGCATTTGTTCCTAGGAAGCTATCAAAACGCGCAGACAGCGCACCTACCTGCTCGGAAAGTAATTTACGGTTGCCTTGTTCGGCGGAGATTTGCTGCTGAAGCTTGCTGATCTTTTCCGCGGCATCCTGTTGGGCAGTCTGAAGGTCTTTAACTGTCTGCTGGAGAGCAGCTAAGGCCTGTCGAGCCTTGTT
>NZ_JAHEAG010000061.1 GCF_018596315.1 Bradyrhizobium sp. SRL28
TTGCCTTCCACGGCAGTCGGGCGAATTCCGCAACTTGCTGCGCGATATGCTGGAACATCGTCAGCGGAGGCTCTAACAAATCAACGCTGTTTCACCAGACTCCACTTCTTGATCACCGCCTCGCTCATCTGCTCAGCGTCGGCACAGGCGATTTCATCGACCTTCACCGATATCCTCTTGCCGACTAGTGGCTTCAGCTGACTGGCGTGCGCTTCGCCAGTTGTGAGGAGCTGAAACATTACCGGTCCGGTCTCTAGCTTGCACAGCGCGTGCGGCTCGGGCAGCCGGCGCGGCGCGGAGATGATATGGTAGGCGACCTTTTTGCCGTGCTTGGCATCGCGTATGCGAAACGCATAGAGCTCGCCTGACAACACGTCGCCGGTGTTGATCGGCGCGCCCCCGTTCAGCCCCGCGTACGCAGGCTCCTCCGCGCCGGCGGCTCCAGGAAAGCTCGCCATCAGAATCAATGCAAGGGCAAAGCCGATGGCGAATCGGTCTTTCGTCATTAGTCAGTCCTCCGTAGGTGTGGTTAGAAAAGCGTGAGCTGCCGGATCGCGGCAACAGCGCACCTCGTCGACCCATGGACGTCGTGGTGAGCAAACAGGAGCTGCTGATCGTGAGCGCATGCTGCCCGCCGACTATGCGGGAAGGGTCTAGGAGCGCTGCCGCAACGTTTGATGTCTAAAGCCGGACGGGCAAATCATTGTCGGCCAAGTCCAGCCATGATTTCGGATTGGATTGCGGTTGCGGTGCACAGGGAAGCATCTAATGGGAGATTGCCAAATGCGAGCTGACAAAGAAGGTAATTCGCACCTGCCTCTTCCAGCTGATTTAGGAGAACTTGTCGCACAGAAGCTGGCGTTCCGACGACGCACAATTCGCTCTCGATTGCCGCATCGAAGGTCAGCGGAAGGTGTGGTGGTGTAGGGATGGCATTGAGCTCGTAAAGGAACTTAAAGCTCTCGAGCCATTGTGCGTAAGCAGATGCCGCGAGCGAATAGGCATCTATCTCCGAGCGCGCAATCACGACCATGCGAAGCAATCCAAGAAATGGCATTTGATCGTGAGCCTCGCCGTTGGGCTCTCGATGAGCGCGGAAGGCATCAGTAACTTTGCGTACAGCAGAGGAGGGGCCTACGCACGCGAGATTTGCGCCATTGGCAGCTGCCCAAGCTGCGGACTCGGGTCGATTTGTGGCAATCCATGTCGGCGGCCTTGGACGCTGATAAGTTTTTACCGTCAACGGAACGCTGTTTAGCTCAAAATGTTGGCCCTGATAGGATAGCATGCCGCCTTTCATAGCGCTGATAAGGATTTCGCTTGCTTCTTCATAACGGCTTGGCGCCGCGTCAGCGCTGATGCCGTAGTAGCCCAATTCAAGCGGAAGAGAGCCGCGTCCGATACCCACCTCTAGCCGGCCACCGCTCAAGTGATCGAGCATGCAGATCTCTTCAAACGCACGCAGGGGATGATAGAGGTTAAGCAGCATCACCAATGGCCCGATACGAAGTTGCCGTGTGCGCTGTGCGACGCTCGACAAGAACAAATTTGGCGATGGACCTCTCCCATGCGGCGTACAGTGGTGTTCTGCCACGTGATATGCAAAGAAGCCGAGTCGGTCGTACGCCTCTGCTAGGACGAGGCGATCTGCGTATTGTCGGGCGATGTCGCGGCCGTCCTCGTCTAAGTGATCGAAGATGCCGAACGTTAGTTTGGAAGAAAAGACGTCTTTCACTGGATTGTCTCCAATTGTAGGTGTGAAGGCAGGAAGTTCGCTTGTTTTCGGCATCTGAGCGGGTCAAAGACGCCGACGTCTCCTATCGTGGCCACACATTTTGTTCTCCTCTGCTTCGTCTTCACCGCTGATCACGAGATGATTGTCCGTCCCTCTTCGACGCCTAAGCATCCGTTGCCAAGGAGGATAGATCCGTTGCCACTGTTCGCGGCTCAGTCACAACAGATCTTCGCCATTGGCAGCAACCGCTCTTAGCTCCGTCGTGATACGTTCGCCTGGGTAACGCAAAAGCAGACTTTAGCGCGGCTCAACTGGCGATCGTCCTAGCTTTAAGCTGTCAGAAATGTCACTGACGGCTCCCAGAAACGCATCCATTTGCGTTTTTGTCCCGATGCTGACGCGGATGCAATTTTCAAGACCGTTATCGGGAAGGAAGGCAACAAGTATTCTTTGCCTTTCCAAAGCGGCCTGCCACCATCCACCGTCGTGTCCCGCAGGCACACGCGCTAGCAAGAAGTTTGCGTGGGAGGGCGTTAGAGAAAATCCAAGTTGCGACAGTGAGGTCGCAACCCGCTGTCTTTCATGCCTGATGTGCCTATGGTTCTCTTCATAGACGGCGCGATGCGCAAGAATGCTGATGCCGACCGCGTGCCCGATTACATTCATGTTGAAGACGTTCTGGATGTTACGAAGCCTTCCAATAAGCTGCGGGTGGCCGAACCCGAAGCCGACGCGAACGCCAGCGGCGGCATAGCTTTTCGAAAGTGTTCTTAAGAGCAGAAGATTCGGATAACGGCTGAGGAGCCGCAGGCCATTATCAGGCGCAAAATCGACATACGCTTCGTCCAACACGACGAGGCGGTCCGATTGTGCCAGGAGGCGTTCGATATCGGCGATAGGGATGAACGTTCCGGTCGGATTGTTCGGATTAGCCAACAGAATGAACTTGGCATCTTTTGCTGGCCCAAAGAGCAATTGCTCTATCGGCAACGACTGAGGTTCGTTACATCTGATTTCAAGCAGTTGAGCACCCTGCAACATAGCAAGTTTGCGATTGAATGAAAAACCTGGCGACAGCATTGCGACGCTGTCGCCCGGGGCAAGAAATGCTCTGTAGATGAGCCCGAGAAGCTCAGATGATCCATTGCCGGCAATCACATGATCGATCGCGACGCCGTAGGTATTAGCGGCTGCTTCCCTCAGGCTAATGTTGTCATCTTCTGGATACAGATACTGCCGCTCAAGCGCCGCAATTGCACTTTGCCATACGATTGTTGGCAACGGAAATGGGTTCTCATTCGTGTTTAGTTTGACGTAATTAGCGGCCGGCGCAGGCCGGCCGGACGGCAGAGCATCTAACTGTTTCGCTGCCTGCGAAAGAGAAGAGAGCACATTTTGCAATTTGGCATCGGACATAGGTTTCTCCCGTTGAACCACGGAGGGCGCTTGCAGTTGTCAGCATGCCGGTCAGTCAGTCCGGTAGACGGCCTGAGGACAGAGTTCGAGTGTTTGTTGGGACAGCGAGCACGGCCGGCATCCAAAGTGCAGCAATCAGCCGCCTCGGTCACGGATTGGCATTGCCGTCATTTCTGAGTTGGCGGCAATATCACGCTGCGTTGGTCCAGGTACCAAATATTGGTCCGGATCGGTCTCAGATCGCACAGTGGAAGTTCGGCAAAGAGCTAAGCAAAAGTAACGCAGCGACATCGGCCGAGCTGTACCGTTGGGCATAAACTCTTCCGTTGGCGCATCGGCGTCATAGGATAGCTCCACGAGCAGTACTGCGAGCGCGAGAAACGACGCGAGTACCGCGAGCGCGAGAACCGACCCGAGTAGCACGTCATGTCCGGAATTACGTTTCATCATTTCCATTACTTCGCTGAATATCTAGGCTCGTGTGCGGTCACAACGATGAGTTCTACTCGACGGTCTCGACAATGTTGTTATGCCACCGGTAGACGACGAAGCCGGGAGCTGCATTGTCTCCTTTGGTATCGAACCGGACCGGCCCGATTACTGTTTGGGTTGGCTGCGAACGAAGGGCAGCTGCTACTCGCGGACCGTCGAAGGTACCGGCCCGCTTTACCGCGTCCGCCCATGCCTGGACGGCGGCATAGGCGTAGAGCGTGTAGCCTCCCGCTGACATGTTGGAAGACTTGAGCCTAGCTACGGCGTCCGCCGCTTGAGCATTCTTGGTGGAGTCGGGCATGAAGGTGAACAGTGTGCCGTTTGCTGCTTCGCCCGCGATCGCCGAAAAGTCGTTGGTCATCAACGGATCGTTCGCCATGATAGTGAGGCCTGCGCCTGCTTCTGCAGCTTGACGCACAATCAAGCCGATCTCGTTGTAATAGCCGCCGATATAGGCGATCTGGATTCCGTCTCTTTTCATTCTTGAGACCAGGGCCGTGTAGTCCTTTTCGCCGGCCACATAGCTTTGCCGAATGACCTTTTCGCCCGCTTCCTGAAGGCGTGACTCAACGACGTCGGCAATGCCCTTGCCGGCGGTACTCTTGTCGTCAAGGACGGCAATCTTCTTGTTCGGATAATGTCGCAAGATGTATTCGGCCGCCACGAGTCCTTGTTGGTCGTCGCGGCCGCAGATCCGAAACACCGTCTTGAGACCACGCTCTGTTAGCTGAGGATTCGTTGAGCCAGGTGAAATCTGAATAAGTGCCGCTTCGGCGTAAACGTCGGAAGCGGGGATAGAGGAAGACGAACAAAAGTGGCCAACGACCAACTTGACTTGATCCATCGTCAGCCGATTGGCAACTGCGACGGCCTGCTTGGGATCGCACGCGTCATCGGCGACGCTCAATATGACCTTGATACCGGGAAGTAGGCCCGAAGCATTTAACGCCTCGACAGCCGCAGTAGCACCGTCGCGCATCTGTACGCCAAGCGCAGCAGTGCTTCCGGTCATCGGGCCGACCACGGCGATATTAACGTCGGCAGCTGGCGCGGTCGAAGCCAAAGCACAAGAGAGGAGTGCTGCACTTGCAGCTGTAGTAATTCGAGAAATTGGCACTTAGAGCTCCGGATGTTCGCTTGAGTTTGCTAACAGCTTGCCGTTCCTGCCCATGCGAGGGCATCGCTTGGTTATGAGATAACGCCAGCTTTGGATGAAGGCAGCGCGTAAGCCGCGGCTGGCCGATGCCTCCGGACTGCCGTGGCAGAGCGAAACAACCATTTCGGTCCCGCTATAGGAAAGATGTGGCGATAAGCAGTGAGATACACGCCGAACGCTGGCAATCTCGGCATTCCATCACGTCCGACGCGCTCCTGACGCTGCAATCGATCGAACACAGCAAACGGTTCGCATGTCCATCCCGGCGGCGGCGTTACGTATATGGAGTCTGCGGGTTCGTCGCCTGTATTCCATACTTTGTGAGGACCGGCGCCTGAGACGTCACATACCGAACTCGGACCGAGCTCCCGTTCCTGTCCGGCAACGGCGACGTGAATACATCCCGCCCTGATCTCTAGTTGGTCGTCCTGTTTTAGCTGCAAGTATGCCGGCGGCGGCACCCCATCCGGCGTATAGAGCACCTTGACAATCCGCTCCTTGCGGAAGTGCTCGAGCCTTCTGACCGTCTCGTGGGGCGTGAGCCTAACAGCTTGAGACATTCGTAATCCTTAACTTAACCTTTGGAGCAGCAACCGACGTGCCAACGACATGATGTCGATTCGAATTGGGTTTGCAGCGAAGCGAGATCCGCGAAGTTTGCGATCCTTATCCGTGAGTGAGAGATAGATAAATCCGTCTTGTTCGTTTGTCGGACAAAGCCTCTCCTTGCGAGAAGCTCGACTACGTCGTAACGAACGCTGCGTCAGCATCCAGCACACCCGCGATCACCCCGACCGGCACGGCTCGCTCTGATCAAGCACTTGCAAGGCCACCATGATCATCCACTGCGTCCCGAATGCCGAAGCTCTCGCCCAGAAACTCTGAACGTACTGCAGGCCATGCGATCCTCCCGGCTAGGCGGAGTTGTCCCTAGGTCGTATTGCCAGGGACCGTGGCCACCTACAGTAGATCGTACAATCTGACGCCACGTACGATTCAAGCCCTTCGGGGGGCTCGTCTCATAAATGTGTCCAAAGTCATGTCTCGATGAAGGAGCGACGCTGCAAAACTTAGAGAAGAGCGCCACGAGTCCTCAACCATCTGACGCAAACCACAACCGGCGCGTTCCTGGCGCTAAAAAACTCATATCATTCTCATCTAGATGGAGAACACAGCAGGGGTGCACGCATTATGCGCGGCAGGTTCAGCGCAGTTCAGCCGTTCAAGGCGGCAAGTGCGAGGTCGAGATATTGCATTAGGCAGGGGTCCCAGCCAGCCATACTGCGTGGCACGCTCAATCGCGCAAGAACTTTCAGTATCATTGAAGCGGTCGAATCAGCTCCTGCGATTTCTGTGATCAGCAAGCGCGCTTTAAGCGCCACAGCATTTGCCCGTTCGCTGCAGGGATGCTCGCCCCGATCCACACAATCGCGCAGCTCGTCGCGGATCTTCCGCCACCGCTCCTCTCGATCTGAGTCCATGACGCATGTGCATGGGGGCGGCTGAGGGCGTTCTTCCTCAACCCGCGACATTGCATCCAGAGTGGCAGGTAGCTCATCTACACTGACGTGCAATTCACTATCCGTCGTCATGTTGCGCAAACGATTTCGCAACAGGGTTGCACGCGCGACTTGAAGTTCAATTCTCCCCAAATTATTGCGCAATAGGTCAGTAAGCGAGGTTCTGCCCTCTATCGCTCTACGGATCTCGTGAAGCGAGAAGTCAAGCTCACGTAGCGCTCGGATTTGATGTACCCGTTTGAGGCCTTCGTGGTCGTACATGCGGTGACCGCCGTCGGTGCGCTCCGACGCACTTAATAAGCCGGTGTGCTCATAATGATGCAGAGTGCGTACCGTTACCCCGGTCGCCTCTGCAAGCTCGCCAATGCGCCATCGACGCCTTCGTGGTGTAGGTTTTGTCATGGTTTTCTAATTTCAAGCCTACAACCTGACGTCGCGTGAGATTCAAGCTATTTCAACGGTCTACCTGAAAATGGCTTCGTTTCGGGCGCCAGCTAGGCGGCTCTTCTGGCGCCAGCAAAGGTTGCTGTCCTCACAGAGTCGCCTGATCAAGCGGCAGAAGCAATGGCGCCCATCAAGTTCATCAGGGACGCCAAGTGGGCCTCACCGGCTGCTGCACGTTCCAGAACAAGCGTGGCGATTGCCGTTCGATTTTCAGGAGTTCGCATCGAAGCCGGTAACGCCGCGACTGCTTCATCAAAAAGCCTTCCCAAGACCGAGAGGTCTTCCGGATCGTAGACACCACTGTATTGCTGCAACATTCGGCTCCGTGATTAACGCTAAGGCGGCCGCACGTGGCTAAGACGTTTGGCCAAAAGAAGACAGACCGCCGGCGTACAGCGACGAAGGTGCGGTATACGTTGAAGTGATGCTGTTGCGCAACACAGTCGCGCTTTGCTTCGTCTCAAGGCCGCGCAGGTGATATCGACTAACTTTTCTCGGAACTGCGAGCACCGCAGTGCCTATGTGCAGCCGAACTGGCGGGGCGAAGAAGAGGATTCTCACATTCGGTGCGCCGCTATTCTGAGCCATGGCTGCAAGAAAGCGCCGAGCCGATACGAGCAACGATCGGCAGCCAATGCTGATCCAACAACGATAGTCCAGCATTTTCTCAGCTTGGGTCCCGCTGCCTCAATATCTATCGCAAAGTGGTGGCCGCTCTTTGATCCCGTTCACAACGGATCGGACCACGGTAGATGAGACTTGGCGCGAAGCGGTAAGTGATTGGTCTGTCCGACATGCTCGCTCGCCCGCGCCTGGTATACAAAATGACAGACACGTAGACGGGCAATGCCTTCCAAATTAGTCGATGCCAGTGCGCTGAGCGCATCTGGGCCGATTCGCTAGTCCCGCCCTCCAGGCAAATGTCGAGTTTTGCTGTTATCAGCGCGCTTGCGAGTTCGTTGCGCAATTTGGGTGCCAGGAGCGCGTGGCTTGCCTTCGCAGATCAGTCCTGCAACCACTTCGATTTGCAGATGATGCGCTGCTTGAGGTGGATAGGGGTCGGTCCGAGGGGCCAGGCGCCCTTTGAAAGTCATGAGCTCCGAAGAGACGAAGGTCGAGGGAGAAGAAGATATCGGAGCTGACTTCAGCCAGAACTGCCGCCGACGATGTGTAGGAAATGTCGTTGATCGCGTAAGTCGTTGCATGTCGCGCTCCGCCTCTGCTCTCGACTGGATCGCTATCCTCTCGAGCGAGCCCAACCGCTGGCTTGAGACCGTTGCTGGTGTGGCAGGTTCGATAGCCATTTGCAACGGGCCACTAATCTTCAACGCCGCAAATTGTCGCTAACGAGCTCGAGCGAGAATGGCGTCAAGCCGAGAGGAGCCTAATATTAGACTCGCGAGAGACAGCTGAAATATGGGTGCAGATATAACGGACGTAGGACGCTTTTGCGAATCCGCGCTTACAATGAATGAGGGTCGGTTCTCACGAAGGATTGGCGGTAACCGGATTGATGCGAAGAGGAGGTGAGAAGACGCTTTAAGTGAATTTAGGGGCGCCTGGATCTTTCGTGGTCTCAGGCGGAGGACTCATGCGGGACGCCTCTTCCAACAATATCTGCCGCATCCAGATGCTTGCCGGATCACTATTGTGAAAAGCGGGCCATTGGACGGCCTCGGTAAACGCGGGAAGTGACCGCGTAAGTTCGACGATCTGCAGGGGCATCGTGTTTTCGAAATGCTTAACCAGCCTTGAGGGCATCATACCTATGCGGCCAGTGTCCAATAGTACCGGCGGGATCATGTTAAAGCTCTGCACGACAACCTCGATGCGTCTCTTGAGACCGTGCTTGAGTAAGAACCATTCCTCAATGGAGGGCTTTCGCGTAAGCCCGAACTTGACCGCAACGTGTCCCATGGACATGTATCTCTCGAATGTAAGCTGCGCTGGTAGCTGCTTGTTCGTGCGGCATCCGACGCACACGAGGCTCTCCTCGAACAATGTCGCCTTAGGGTGTGCACTCGACATGAACAATTCCGGCAAGATAAGAAAATCGACTTCACCGCGCCGGAGAAGCTCATCGGTCGCATCGGCGAGTGGCAGCAATTCGAAACTGACGGCGGGAGCTTCCCGTGCGACACGGTCCACGACCTTTCGAAAAAATACGATTGTCATGAAATCGGACAGGAGGATCCGGAAGCGGCGATCCGATTTGGCAGGGTTGAACACATCCTGGGATATAATGGAGAGCTGGATGTGCAGCAGAGCCTTGCGAATAGGGGCGGCGAGCCCTTCGGCACGCGGTGTTGGGACAAGTTCCCGGCCTCTCATCGTAAATAGTTCGTCGCGGAAATAGGCGCGTAGCCGTGCGACGGCGGCGCTCATGGCTGGCTGGCTCAGCTTGATGCTGCGTGCCGCCGCGGTGAGGTTACGCTCGGTCATCAGAGCATCGAGCGCAACAAGAAGATTTAGATCAAGGCCCTTAAAAGGCATATCTTCTCCCGTTGAAAGCCTTTGCGTTGTAAACATTGAGCAACAACGGTTACTTCTATGAAGGTCCCAGTCGCCCCCGCCCGAGCTAGGCTCGTTTTGGGATACCGCGCGATCGCACAGAAGGCTCTCGTACTCGGTCGCAGCATGTTGGTTGCGCAACGGAGCATGCGAGCGGGCGTGGAAGTCGCCCGCGTCTTGAAGTAGGGCCTTTGGTGCGCTCAGCAATCGCTCGCAGCACCACATCGATCACTATGAACCGTTGAGAGTAGGGCGCAGTTGCGCACCATTACGCCAATAGCGCCGCAGATGCGCTATCGACGCCCCCGCGTGGCTTAGCGTTGGTCGTCGTTTGTAAGCCTACAACCTGACGCGGTGTGCGATTCAAGCAATTTCATTTGTGTAGCTGAACTCATTTCATCCGACAAAATGCATCTCTCGCATTATCTGAGCCGCGTCGCCGACACCGGTGCCAAATGCAACCCGCCGCAATCGCGGAAAGCCATTCCGCTGCGCTCTCTGCCTAGTTCCAAGAAACTTGCGGCGGGCCTGCCAGGTGGCGGGCGCGAGAAGCAAGATCAAATCGCTACTTGATCAAGCGGCAAATCAAGTGCGCCATTCGGGCGTGCTGCGGCTGACATCGAGTTGCAGGGGTTCTTCTGCATGTAGAATATGGCGTACGTGCCTCTTGCAGTGCGGGCCTCTGAGACATTGCGGCACAACGACATCGGCCCGAGCGACCACATCCTGAAGCATCTGGATTGATGTCGAGAGCAGGTGTTAAGACGCCTTGAGTAAAAACCTAGCAGCGCCTGCGATTTCTGGGGGTCTCGCGCGGAGAAGCCATGCGGGATGCCTCCTGCAATATTATCCGCCGCATCCAAATGCTTGCCGGATCAGTATTGTGGAGGGCGGGCCATTGGATGGCCTCGGTGAATGCGGGAAGTGGAAGTGGAGTTTCGACGATCAGCAGCGGCATTGTCTTTGCAAAATGCTGGGCCAACCTTGAGGGCATCGTCGCTATACGCTCAGTCTCCGATAGCATCGGCGGGATCATGGTAAAGCCCTGCACAACGACCTCGATGCGCCTCTTAAGACCGTGCTCAAGCAAGAACCATTCCTCAATATTGGGCCTCAGCGCCTGCCCGAACTTCGCTGCAACATGTCCCATTGATATGTATTTGTCGAACGAGAGCTGCCGTGACAGCTGCTTGTTCGTGCGGCAGCCTACGCACACGAGTGTCTCCTCGAACAGTGTCGCTTTAGGATGCGCGCTCGACATGAACAATTCCGGCATGACAAGAAAGTCGACCTCGCCGCGCCGCAGAAGCTCTTCGGGCTCATCGACAAATGGCAGAAATTCGAACCGGATGGCGGGAGCTTCCCGCGCGACACGGTCGACGATCTTTCGAAAAAAAATGACTGTCATGAAATCGGAAAGGAGAATCCTGAAGCGGCGATCCGATTTGGCTGGGTTGAACGTGTCGTGGGAAATAATGGAGAGCTGAATGTGCACCAGAGTCTCGCGGATCGGCGCGGCGAGCCGTTCCGCTCGTGGTGTTGGGACAAGCTCCCGGCCCCTCATCGTAAATAGTTCATCGCGGAAATAGGCGCGTAGCCGGGCGACGGCCGCACTCATGGCCGGCTGGCTCAGGTTGATGCTGCGTGCCGCCGCGGTGAGATTACGCTCGGTCATCAGAGCATCGAGCGCGACGAGAAGATTTAGATCAAGGCCTTTGAAGCGCATAGCGTGGAGTTATCCATCCTTTGGATGAGTTCAATAAAAACAATCGATTTTACCAAGTATGCCGAATGGCGGATAGCAAAGCCGTCGGTCGGGACAAACAAAAAATTCAGGCATATCAGGAATGCTTACCAGTCTTTGCCCTGGCTCCGCGAAAAAAGTCTCAGCTGCACCCCGAGCGCCGATCGAAGCGCATGCCCATTGGAGCCAGATTTGTCAACGGGTTGTACAAACTGCATCGCAGTGTCTTGACGCGACAGGCGTGCCGCAGGTCGCGTCGGCGCTCACTACCGGTAAACGTTCGTATAGCTTCTCGAAGCATTTCTATATTGGGCGTTTACCTCTGTAGAATTGATCCAGCCCTCCACTTCGCTCTAACGTCGCAACCAATCAGGAGCTGCCGATTGCAGGCGCCAAATGCCTTTGCGACCCGGCCAAATGTATCCCGTGTCCATAGCAGTCAAATCGTGCGGAAAATGCAGGAGTTAGATCTGGTGCGAATGGCACATGCGCTCGACGTAATCTCCGTCGTGGATAACGATGCATCGGTCCGTGAAGCGCTGACAGGCGTACTCTGTTTGACAGGCGACAATGCCGACCCTTTCCAGTGCGCAGATGAGTTATTGAAATCCAGCCGTCCTCTCAGCACGTCCTGCTTGATAGCGGATGTTCAGTGGCCCGGAGTGGCCGGGCTCGAGCTATGCCAGACCAGCGTTTCCCATTCCCCGGTGGAGCCATTCATCGATAGCGAACTGCTCGCGTGCACCAAGTCCATCGTCAAACGCCAGACGGTGCATGGGAGGCAATCATGAATATTGTCGTATCAAGCTCTACGGCAGGTATCTCCATGCGCTCTCCGGTGCGGTGGAGGGTGGTCTGGGAAAATGAACTGCGGCTCGCCGACCATATCGAACTCTCCGACTTCTTCCGAAAGACCTATGGTCCCACCGGGGCATTCAATGCCAAACCATTCGAAGGCCATCGAAGTTGGGCCGGCGCGAGACCTGAGTTCCGTGTAATCGGCTACGACGCGCGCGGCGTAGCGGCTCATATCGGCGCGCTACGCCGCTTCATCAAGGTCGGAGACGTCGATCTACTAGTGGCCGAGCTAGGATTGTACGGGGTACGTCCGGATCTTGAAGGACTCGGAATCACCCAATCAATGCGCGTGATGTATCCAGTACTGCAGAAGCTTGGCGTTCCATTCGGTTTCGGTACGGTTCGGCATGCGCTGAAGGAACACCTTACAAGGTTGCTGGCCCGCCGCGGACTGGCGACCATTATCTCTGGGGTTAGCGTGCGGTCCACCCTTCCGGATGTGTATCTGAAGTTATCGCCCACGCGCGTCGAGGACGTGCTTGTTCTGGTTCTGCCGATTGGACGGCCGATCAGCGAGTGGCCGACTGGTACGGTGATTGATCGGAACGGGCCAGAGCTGTGACATACCTCGACCGCTTATGCGAAGCGCGCAGCGAGTACGCTGACCGCACGGAAAGTCGCGGCGTCTATCTGACGTTTGACGACGGTCCCGATCCACTCTGCACGCCGGATGTCCTGGATGTGCTCGCGGAACACCGAGTGCCCGCAACGTTCTTCGTCATCGGCGCGTACGCGGCGGACCAGCCGAAACTAATCCGACGAATGATCGCAGAAGGGCACGAGGTCGCAAACCACACGATGACGCATCCGGACCTGTCCAGATGCGAACTCACGGAAGTGCAGTATGAAATACTAACGGCGAGCAGGGTCATCAGAATGGCCTGCCCCCAGGCCGCGCTGCGGCATATGCGGGCACCTTATGGTATGTGGAGCGAAGAGGTGCTCACTACGTCGGCGAGGGCCGGACTGGCCGCCCTGCACTGGTCGGTAGATCCGCGAGACTGGTCTCGTCCCGGTGTTAACGCGATTGTCGACGCTGTGCTGGCCTCCGTCAGGCCGGGTGCAATCGTGCTCTTGCACGATGGATGTCCTCCCGAGGAGTTGGGACGGGCCACTCATGCTCGTGTGCGGGACCAGACCGTCTTGGCGCTTTCGCGCCTGATTCCAGCATTGCATGGCCGCGGGTTCTCGATCCGCTCGCTTCCTCAACCTCACTGAAGAAATAGACACACCAATGAATCTTCTTGCCACGACCAGCACAGTCGCTATCTCGTTGTATGCGCTGCTCTCGACTTTCTATCGAAGCGCGCAGGTGCTTTATGCTCTGCCGACAAACGTATCATCGGCCTCGGACGACGTGGCCGTCTCCGGCGCTTTGCCGAGCGTGGATGTCATCGTGCCCTGCTTCAACGAGGACCCGCGCACGCTCTCGGCGTGTCTGAGATCCATTGCAAGCCAAGACTACGCCGGGAAACTGCAGGTCTATGTGGTTGACGACGGTTCCGGAAATCTCGACGCTGTAGCACCCGTTCACGACGCCTACGCTGACGACCCGAGGTTCAGCTCTATTCTGCTGGGCAAGAATGTCGGAAAACGGAAGGCGCAGATCGCCGCGATACGCGGGTCGTCTGGAGATTTGGTGCTCAACGTCGATTCGGACACGATACTCGCCGCCGATGTAGTCACGAAACTTGCACGAAAGATGCAGGATCCAGCGATCGGGGCGGCCATGGGTCAGTTGACGGCGAGCAACCGAAACGACACCTGGTTAACCCGGCTGATCGACATGGAGTACTGGTTGGCTTGCAACGAAGAGCGCGCGGCACAGGCCCGCTTCGGCGCCGTTATGTGCTGCTGCGGCCCATGTGCCATGTACCGCCGTTCCGCGCTCCTTTTGCTGCTAGATCAATACGAGACGCAGTTTTTTCGGGGAAAGCCAAGCGACTTCGGTGAGGATCGCCACCTCACGATCCTCATGTTGAAAGCAGGCTTTCAAACGGAGTACGTTCCCGACGCCGTCGCGGCAACAGTGGTTCCGGATAGGCTGGGGCCATATTTGCGCCAACAACTGCGTTGGGCGCGGAGCACTTTCCGTGACACCTTCCTTGCGCTGCGCCTGTTGCCCGAACTTGATCGCTATCTCACGCTAGATGTAGTCGGACAGAATCTCGGCCCGCTACTTCTCGCCCTGTCATCGATAGCGGCGCTCGCGCAGCTCGCACTCACAGCCACAGTACCGTGGTGGACAGGACTGATTATCGCATCAATGACCGTGGTTCGCTGCAGCGTCGCAGCGTTTCGTGCTCGCGAACTTCGATTTCTCGGCTTTTCTCTGCACACACTCATCAACATCTTTCTCCTACTCCCCGTGAAAGCCTATGCATTGTGTACGTTGAGCAACAGCGATTGGCTCTCACGCAAATCTGCAAAGTTACCAAATGAGGGTGGAAGACAGTTCGTCATCCCAAACCCGCTCGCCGGACCAAACGCTGAAGGAGGTTCGGCCATTGCTGGGTCAAATCGCAGGAAGGATCTTTCCCGCCGTTCTTCGAGGTTCGTAACGTCGAACAGTATTTGCAGCGGCGAGTGACTTTGAACGTTAGGTAGGTGCACAAGTCGTGAGCGAGAAAAAGAAACATCAATCGTTAGACCTAGAATTGGCCAGCGACGATCCGTGGCGGCTCGACGGTAATCCGTTCGAGCGGGAGCGTCACACGCAAATGCTCCGGCTGTCGCTTTCCCAAGGGGTTATTACACATGCTCTCGAAGTCGGATGCGCAGCCGGCGCATTCACAGAAAAGCTGGCACCCCACTGCCAACGGCTCACAGTGGTCGATGTTATGCCGCGAGCGATCGGTCGGGCGTGCCAACGGACGAAGAGGTGGTCGCACATCAAGTGGATAGCTTCCGACATTCAACAGTTCTCGACCCCAGAGCTGTTCGATCTGATCGTCGTGGCGGAAGTTCTCTATTACCTCGACGACATAACTGAGATCCGCGCGGCCATCCGCAATCTGGTGCAGATGCTTGCGCCAGGTGGGCATCTGCTCTTTGGATCGGCGCGTGATGCTGCCTGCAGGCGTTGGGGGCACCCTGCTGGTGCCGAGGCGGTCATCACCATGCTCAATGAAATGTTGATCGAGGTCGAGTGCGTACAGTGCCAGGGTGAATCGGCTAACGAAGACTGCTTGCTCGTCTACTTTCGGAATCCGGTTCGAGGTTCGATCAAATCCAATTGCTGAGGAGACACTATGCGCATCTGCGGCATCAAGCTGACGCATGACGGGGCGATTGCTCTTGTGGAGGACGGACGGCTGGTCTTTTGCGTCGAGCAGGAGAAACGGAGCAACAATCCGCGGTATCAAACCATCGACAATCTTGACGCAGTTGTTCTCGCTTTGGCGGAGCATGGTCTGGATCCGCAGGATATTGATCAGTTCGTCATCGACGGCTGGGACGGGGAGGTCGAGTCACAGTTCCAAGTCCTCAGCGGGGTGGCGCCTATCACTCTCAAGGGGGCGCCGTATGTTGAACGGAATGCCCACGGCCTTCTCACTTCGCGCGACGGCTTTAACCTGATGCTCGACGGCCGGGTCTTTCCTTATAAAAGCTATCCGCACGTCACAGGCCATGTGGCCTCCGCATACTGCACGAGCCCTTTTGCCAAAGCCGGACAACCCGCCTTCTGCCTGGTATGGGACGGCTGCATCTTTCCACGTCTCTACTACGTAGAACCCCGCGGCGCGCGCTTCATCGAATGCCTGTTTCCGGTCATAGGCCATGCTTATGCTGTCGCGGGCCATCACTTCGGACCTTATAGGCAGGCGAGCCGTACCAGCTGGGATCTAGGTGTTGCCGGCAAGCTGATGGCCTATATCGCGCTCGGGTCTGTTAATGAAGACATCGTGGCGGTGTTTCAGGACCTCTACGAGGAGCGCTTTGCGGCCGACATGGAGCATGCTCGTCGTCACCGTGCGGAGGTCAATAGCGAGGAGGCCTCACTTGAGGCTATGCACGACTTCTTCGACGCGAGCGCGCTCCGATTGAAGGACAAGCTGCCCGAAGATGTACTTGCATCGTTTCATTGTTTCCTCGAGCGTCTCCTTATCCGCCAAATGGCCATTGCTTTGGAGCGGCATTCGTGTTCTCCGGGACCACGCAATTTGTGCATAGCCGGTGGCTGCGGTCTCAATATCAAATGGAACAGTGCACTACGTGCGACCGGCCTGTTCGATGATGTCTGGGTGCCGCCCTTTCCGAATGACAGCGGCTCGGCAATCGGTGCCGCTTGCTCCGCCATGGCGGCGGACAAGGGCTTCGTGCCGCTGCAATGGTCGGTCTACAGTGGCCCGGCCCTGATACGCAGCGATGTGTCCTCCGAATGGAACGCTGTGCCATGCACTATGCGTGAACTTGCGACCATCCTCGCGAGCAACAAGCCCGTAATTTTTCTCGCCGGTCGCGCGGAGCTTGGACCACGAGCATTGGGTGGCAGAAGCATTCTGGCAGCCGCGACCTCGCCGGCAATGAAGGATCATCTCAACGACATTAAGCTCCGCGAACTCTTTCGGCCAGTCGCGCCGATTTGCCTGGAGGATCGTGCGCCGGAAATTTTCAGCCCCGGGACGCCGGATCCTTACATGCTTTTCGATCACCAGACACGGGCAGAATGGTGGAACAAAGTCCCCGCTATTATACATCTCGACGGATCTGCGCGATTGCAGACCGTTCCCAGAACCTCTCCGCACAAAATCGCGGAGCTCCTCGTCGAATATGAAGAACTCACGGGCATTCCGCTGCTTTGCAATACGAGTGCCAACCACCATGGACGTGGGTTTTTTCCGGATGCCGCAGCAGCCTGCCAGTGGGGACGCGTTGAACACATATGGTGCGATGGCCTGCTGTGGACCAAAACGGTCGTAAGTGAGCGATCGCCGGCCGAACGCCTTCTTTCAGTCTAAGATGAACATATGTCCACCGTAGCAATCGACCTTACCTGCGTAAGGAAGTCGTATGGCGACAAAATCGTCGTCGATGGGCTGTCCTTTGCTGTCGCGTCGGGAGAGTGCTTTGGCCTCCTCGGACCAAACGGGGCGGGAAAAAGCACGATTGCGCGTATGATCCTCGGCATGGTAGCGCCGGACACCGGCAAGATGACCGTGCTCGGCGAGCCCGTACCGGCGCGTGCCCGCCTGGCACGCGCGCGCATCGGCGTGGTGCCGCAGTTCGACAATCTCGAACTGGAATTCACCGTCCGCGAGAACCTGCTGGTATTTGGGCGCTACTTCAACATGAGCGCACGCGAGGTCGAAGCAGTTGTGCCAGAACTGCTCGAGTTCGCTCGCCTGGAGAGCAAGGCGGATGCTCGCGTCGCCGAACTATCCGGCGGCATGAAGAGGCGGCTGACGCTGGCGCGTGCGCTGATCAACGACCCACATCTGCTGGTGATGGACGAGCCGACCACCGGTCTAGATCCGCACGCGCGCCACCTAATCTGGGAACGCCTGCGATTGCTGCTGGCGCGCGGCAAGACGATTCTCTTGACCACCCACTTCATGGAAGAGGCCGAGCGGTTGTGCGATCGGCTCTGCGTGCTTGAGGCAGGACGCAAGATCGCAGAAGGCGAGCCTCGCGCGTTGATCGATGAGCAGATCGGTTGCCAAGTGATCGAGATCTATGGCGGCAATCCGCACGAGCTATCTTCTCTGATCAGGCCGTATGCGCGGCATATCGAAGTGAGCGGCGAGACGCTTTTTTGCTATGCGCCAGATCCAGAGCAGGTACTCGTGCAGCTGCGCGGGCGCGCAGGTCTACGCCTTCTGCAGCGTCCTGCGAATCTCGAGGATGTCTTTTTGCGGCTTACCGGGCGGGAAATGGAGAGATGAACGATGCGTGAAGGTTACGCTGCCGTCATGCCCGCCAACGCGTACAACTGGGTCGCTGTATGGCGTCGCAACTTTCTGGCGTGGAGGAAAGTCGCGCTTGCATCGGTTCTCGGGAATCTCGCCGATCCCATGACTAATCTGTTTGGCCTCGGCTTTGGCCTTGGAATAATTGTGGGACTCATTGATGGCACTTCATACATCGCGTTTCTGGCTGGTGGGATGGTCGCGACTAGCGCCATGACCGCCGCCACCTTCGAAACAATGTATGCGGCGTTCGCCCGCATGCGTGCTCAGCGCACTTGGGAAGCAATCCTGTGCACACAGCTCACGCTCGGCGACATCGTTCTCGGTGAATTGGCTTGGGCAGCCACCAAAGCCGTTCTGGCCGGAACGGCAATTGCAGTGGTTGCCGCGACCCTGGGCTACGCTGCGTGGGCATCCATCCTCTATTCGATACCAGCAATCGCAATCACTGGCTTCGTCTTCGCGAGCCTAGCGATGGTCGTCGTATCCCTTGCGCCCAGCTACGATTATTTCGTGTTTTACCAGACGCTCGTCGTCACACCCATGGTGTTCCTGTGCGGCGCAGTCTTTCCGGTGAGCCAGATGCCCAGCGCATTTCAGCGCGTGGCGGGCTTATTGCCGCTGGCACATTCGGTCGACCTCATCCGCCCAGTGATGCTTGGGCTCCCGGCCGGCGGCATCGGCCTGCATATCGGTGCACTGTGCATGTACGCGGTGCTGCCGTTCTTCCTCTCGATCGCGCTGTTTCGCCGGCGTCTGATGCGTTAACCCGACATTCCGCAGAACCGATGGCGAGACACGATGCAGTACCGCGAATTCGGCAGTCAATTGGGCTTCGTGTTACGATAAATGGAGAATGAGATGTTCTGTCTAGGAGTGAGCGGTGGACTAGACAAAGTCTATGAAGATACACGTGAGCTTTCGAACACATTTCTGCACGATGGCGCTGCGGTGCTCGTCCGGGACGGACGCGTGATAGCGGCCGTTGAAGAGGAGCGCCTCAATCGGATTAAGCACTCCAACAAATTCCCAAGCCGTTCGATACAATACTGCCTTGCAGCCGCAGGGATCCAGCTCAGCGATATCGATCGTATCGCGTTCTACGCGACCGAGGCCTATTGCAATGCTATGCTCGAAGGCCTGTTCGGGTCTCAGCCGGACCTCTCCATTCCTTTGGATGCCAAACTGTTGATGCGTGGCTTACTAGCGCAGGAGTTTGGTACCGAGGTCGATCCGTCGCGTGTCTCTTTCGTAAGTCACCATCAGGCGCACGCCGTAAGCGCCTTTGCGATGTCTGGCTTCGAGCAAAGTCTAATCCTCGCGATCGATGGCGGTGGTGATTTTCTCTCCGGCCTCTTAGCTGTGGGGTCTGGAACCGAGGTTACCCAACTCGCGACCTTCCCGGAGAATAATTCCCTAGGGCTATTTTATCTCGAGACGATCCGGTATCTCGGCTACGGCTTATTCGATGAATACAAAGTCATGGGGCTTGCTCCCTACGGGGATCCGGCTCCCCATCGCGAGCTCTTCGAGCAGTTCTACGAGCTTTTAGACAACGGTGGCTACCGCGTCTACCTCGACCGAATCGGTCCGACGCTGCGCCGGAGCATCCAGGTCCGACGAAAGGGAATGCCATTCACGCAGCAGCATCGAGATGTGAGTGCTTCGTTGCAGGAAGCCTTGGAGCGGATCGTGTTTCACATTCTCCGGCATCATCGCGAGGCTACCGGTATGAAGCGGTTGTGCCTGGCTGGAGGGGTAGCCCACAACTGCACCATGAGCGGTAAGCTGCTGTATTCGGGGCTTTTCGAACACATCTTCGTGCAACCCGCGGCGCATGACGCTGGCTGCGCATTAGGCGCTGCACTAATGATGTCTAACGAGCTGGGCCGGCCCGCGCCACGTGAGCGGCTGCAGGAGGTCTATTGGGGTCCTGATCTCGGGAGCGAGAGCGCCGTGCAGCAGGAACTGGATGCATGGGGTGGACACCTTGACGTCGAACGCAGTAACGACGTGGCAGGTAGCGCAGCCGAATGGATGGCTAACGGCGCCGTGATCGGCTGGGTGCAGGGTCGTTCGGAGTTCGGGCCACGTGCGCTTGGCAATCGCAGCATTCTTGCCGATCCTCGGCCTGCCGCAAACAAGGACCGGATCAACGCGATGGTCAAAAAGCGCGAAGGCTATCGACCGTTCGCGCCATCAGTGCTGGACGAGGATGCGAGCGAATTTTTCGACCTCCCCGACGGTACGCGCGAATTTCCCTTCATGAACTTTGTAGTTCGCGTGCGCGACTCCAAGCGAAGCGCGCTCGGCGCCATAACGCACGTCGACGGCACTGCGCGACTGCAAACAGTATCGCGCAAGACAAATCCCGCCTACTGGGAGGTTATTAATTCGTTCAAGAAGCGGACTGGCATCCCAGTTCTACTCAATACGTCCTTTAACAACAATGCCGAGCCGATCGTGGATTCGGTTGCAGACGCGATTACCACATTTCTGACGACAGAGCTGGATGGACTTGTGGTCGGGCCGTTCCTCGTCAAGAAGAGGGCGGCAACGTTGGAGGATTGGACTGCGCTCGCGGTTTCATTGCCGCCTTATGCACGCCTCTATCGGGTTCGCGCTTACACAGCGCGAGATCGCCAGGAGACGGTGTGCGAAATCCGTACGGCGCACTCCAGCGGTGACAGTGTGCGTATTTCACAGGATGCGTTCGATCTACTGATGCAGATCGAGGGCGAAGCCGTGCTCGGGGATCTCCTGGATACAATTACTTTCGATCGGGCTAGGCGTGAAGCTCTCGTGAAGGAACTGCGGGGATTATGGGAGCTCCGTCGCCTTCGGCTGCATCCTTCACATGCTGCTCGCGCGCATCAAGACTGCGATCAAATGCCGGAGAAAGCATAACAGCACCACGAATATGGCCGTGTGCATGTCTCCAAATGCGGGGGCAGCTGGGCCCCTGAGGGCGGCATACCCGGTAGCTGGGCTCATGCTTGTAGTCTTGGGCGCTGCGCCATAGCGGCAGCTCAGGACGGCAAGCGCCCCAGCAGCAGAAATTCTATTCGACATGGTACATGCCAGAAAGGGCTTCGAGGAGCTGATGCAACAAGGCGGATACGACTGAAATCAAGCATGTCGACGGCAACATTTTCGCGCGGCTCCTCCATGGTAGCGGCATATGAAGTTCTACCAGCCAAGTTGGCTAACATCACGATCGCTGACGACAGCATCGGGCGAGGCCATACGTAGAGTTTCCGTAACGTCCTTATCCAGGCGGTATTCCCTTAACGAGGAAACACAAATGTTGGTTGGCGGCTCGATGAACGACCGGTTCGTTGTTTCTCGACGACGTACTGGTTTCGGTGATTGCCTGTGGTCCCTGGCGTCAGCCTGGAGCTATGCGCAGCGGACGGGGCGGACTCTAGCCATTGATTGGCGTGGCTCCTGTTATCTCAATCAACCCTTCACGAACGCGTTTCCGGTGTTCTTCGAGCCAATTCAAGACATCGCGGGCGTACGGGTCATCTGCAATGACGAAATCAACCAGCTCTCATTCCCGGGTCCTTTCTTCCCGTCATGGTGGAATAAGCCATCCATCGACTGCGTTTACCGCCCAGATGAACAGATTTTCCGAGAACGTGATGAGCTGAGTGAGCTTTTCCAAGCCGAACAAGATAGTGAAGCCAACACCGTGGTGTGTGATGCTTGTTTGATGTGGCGTTGCGATCAGGATGCCGAACGACAAATATTCCGGAGCATCAAACCAAGGCCCGAAATTCAAGCTCGGATTGACGCCCTATATCAAGAGCACTTTGAAGGGCGCAATATAATCGGGGTTCATGTTCGGCACGGCAACGGCGAAGATATAATGGGGCACACGCCCTACTGGGCCGATGCGGAGCTCGCCTTGCGGCAGGTATGCACTGCCATTGATACGGCCAAAGCGTTACCACATCCAGGACCTGTGAGGGTATTGTTGTGTACGGACAGCGCGCAGGTGCTTGACAAGCTGTCGGGTGTGTTTCCTGATCTTTTTACGATCCCAAAACGCTTCCAGGCGGATCAGGCCGGGCCATTACATGGTGCAGCACTGGGAGTCGACGGCGGGATCTCCGCCCTCATCGAGATGTATCTCCTCGGGCGATGCGATACCGTGATTCGCTTTCCGCCGACTAGCGCCTTCACCCGCTATGCCCGCCTCTTCGCGCCACGCGTTATTGAGTTCGATTTGAACGATCCGAGTCGTTTGATCTTGATTGATGAATCCTCCGAACATCTCCTGGCTTTATGAAACTTGCAATCCGCACCCTCGTCGATCATATCGGCGCGCGCTTCGCATTTGCGCAGCATCGCCGTTCGTCCTGTCGGATGTCGTTTTTTGTTAAGGTTCAGAAACTGCGACAAGGAACGTCGTCGCACTATCGCCATCGAGCAGCCGATCATGGTTCTTGTAGAACACGGTGGCATCCCATACCGAACCATCGATCGACAGTCCGACAAATTAGCGGAACAAAAGATTGTGGTCGAGCTGCTCGATCAACTGCCGCTCAGATCGCACCGTGTAGAACGCTTCCAGCAGCAGAGCCCGCAAAGAGCCGCTCAGGCGGGATCGACCAACGGCTTCCCGGCGTAAAGGCTCCGGAAGTCTCGCGACACGTCCTTCAGCGCTGCCTCAATCAGTTCGCGGATCGCCCGCAAGGGGAACGCGCTGCTCCAAACCGCTCGTAGCTGAATATGCCTTCCGCCCGCTGATCTTCCCAGCGGATAAAGCCGTACGTTTGCCGCCCGCAACGTCTCGATGGCCGCATCGCTATCACGAATGGCATTCAATCCAGCAGCTCGATCGGTCTCCGACAGCGTGAGCGCCTGTTCCAACTGAGCCGCTATCGAATTCGCCAGGCGCAAATTCTCCTCCATGTTGGGCTCGGCTAGATGTTGCCGTTCCGAACCATGGAGGGGTCGAAAGCCGAGGAGGAGTTCTCCTCAGCTTGCCAGACAATACTGTTTGGCGCACCCGTTTCCGCCAGATGCCGCACGAGCTCCTCGCTACGCGCGGCGCAAATCCCACCAGGTTTGAAATACCTGACGATATTGTTCGGTTACGGCCCGACCTCTATCCACGATCCCGGCTTGCTGAACGTGCCGAAGTTCCTGCTCATAACCGAGGTCAATCAAAAGCTCGGCGCCGATTGCATCCGTTATTGCTTGCATCTCTTGAATGCGCAGTTCAGTTTGCCAAGTGTAGACTGAGCGGTCATCAACTGCCTTTCTCTCGAGGATTTTTCGATCCCCGAAGCGACTGGACCGAAGATATTCCGGCTGCTCCATATCGCCGATGCATTGCCCATTGGATCGTAGCCGAGGCCAGCGATCACGCGCCGGATTTCCTCGTCGGCGCGCGCCACCAAATCTTCGTACCGCACCACCTGCGTCTGCCGCCGACCGCGGTGCGCGGCGAGCGCAGGTAGGCCCAGAACGAGATCAGCGAGAGAAGATGCGATGTCGGGAGGCAGGCTGAGCACGAGATCGGAGAGATCAGATAGGCTGGCGGGCGGCCAGCTTTCTGGCACCAGCGGGATGCCCTGACCTTGCCCACGGGCTTAATCCAGTTTGAAGTTCGCTCTGGCCCAAGACGAGGACGAGAGCGTGAAGCGCAATCGTTTTACGGAAGAGCAGATCATCGCGATCTTGAAGGAGCACGAGGCCGGGGTTTCTGTGGCCGATCTGTGCCGGAATCACCGCGTCAGCGACGCCAGCATCTACAAATGGAAGGCCAGGTTCGGCGGGATGGACGTCTCGGAGGCCAAGCGGCTGAGGGCGTTGGAGGACGAGAACACCAAGCTAAAGCGGCTCCTGGCCGACGCCATGCTGGACAACACGGCGCTGAAGGACCTGTTGGGAAAGAAGTGGTGACGCCCGCGGAGAAGTGGAAGGCTGTCGTCCATCTGCGAGAGGCATTCGGGATGAGCGAACGGCGGGCGTGTAAAGCCATCGGCTACTGCCGTATGACCATGAGATATCGGACAATCGGGGCCGACGAAGCCGATCTTCGCCAGCGCATGAGGACGATTGCCCAGGAACGCCGCCGCTTCGGCTATCGGCGGCTGCATGTTCTGCTCAGGCGGGAGGGGTATCTGATCAACCACAAGAAGCTCTTCCGACTCTATCGGGAAGAGAAGCTGACGGTACGCCGCCGCGGCAGTCGCAAGCGGGCAATCGGGACCAGGGCGCCGATGCTGGTCCCGATGACGCCGAACGCCCGCTGGTCGCTCGACTTTGTGTCGGACCAACTCACCGACGGCGGCCGCTTCCGCATCCTGGCCGTCGTGGATGATTGTACCCGCGAGTGTCTGGCGCTGGTGGCCGATACCTCGCTCTCTGGCATCCGCGTGGCGCGGGAACTGGACCGGCTGATGATCGAGCGCGGCAAGCCCAGGATGGTGGTCAGTGACAACGGCAGCGAACTCACCAGCAAGCCATTCTCGCATGGGCCGACCAGAGCCGCGTCGCATGGCATTCGCGCCGGGCAAACCCATGCAGAACGCCTTCATCGAGAGCTTCAACGGTCGGTTGCGGGATGAGTTGTTGAACGAGACCCTGTTCACGTCACTGGTCCAAGCCCGCGTCGCACTCGGATGTTGGCGAGCCGATTACAACAACACACGACCGCACTCGCGGCTCGGATGGAAGACCCCGTCCGAGTTCGCCTTCACCTGCCATCCGCGCCGGGATCTGGCGCTGCGCTATGCCGAAGGCTCCGCGACCAGCTCCCGTCGCTACTACCGCCCGACCGGGCAAATCCAATAGCCAGAGCGAACTCAGGATTGGATAAAACTTGGGGGCAAGGTCAGCTGATCGCCCAGCAGAAGCTTAGGATCGCCAAGCTCCAGCGCCAGATCTACGGCCATCGATCGGAGCGATCATCGCGGCTGATCGA
>NZ_JAHEAG010000062.1 GCF_018596315.1 Bradyrhizobium sp. SRL28
TGGGAGGCGCCGAGGCGGCGTCCGGCGCCTCCAGGTAACCACCGGATTTCGCTTTCTGATCGTCCAAGCTCATGTCGCGGTTCGACTCCTTCGGGTGTTGTACCGACTGATCGCCAATCACGCGGCAAATTACCTGAGCGTTCTAGTCTCTGCGGGGCGTTTCGCGCCGTCTTCGCTGCTACAACATCATTAAGCCCGAGAAGCCAGCATCGCCACATAATGATAGCATGCATCGGATTCCCATCGAGTCGTGTGGCTTCCCGGCAACTTGTTCCGTACGGAGAAGGAGGCTTTGGCGGGCTCTCGGGTGCGCCGTCCAGGCCGTAGTACGACCAAACGCAAATCATCGAAGCGGATGCGATCGAACGTCAACTTGCGCATTAGGAGGCGAATGAAATGCGCGGCGCCTATACTCATGCCGCCGAATTCTGGCAGGAGCGCGTGCGGATGATGCGGTGGTGGGCGGACGAGCTCGACCGGCTAAGAGAGCACGGTCGTGTCATCAAAATGAGTGCCTGAGGAAAAGCGCGTTCAAAGTGGGGTTGCTCCCTTAAGTCGCACTTCCATTAGTTCGACATGTTGGTGTCAAGGAGCGCCAGAAGTGAGCGCACCACTACTAGTCGCCGACGTCCGATCGTTGTCGTGACGATACGCCCAGCTCCTATCAACTCGTAAAGCTTCGTGCGTCCCAAGCCGGTCACTTCGCATGCATCGTCAATCGTGCAGGTGAGTCGCTGGGCGAATGGCATCGTGCTCGGTTCTGCGGCTTTCGGAGCGGATAGACTGACTTGTGAAAGTTGTCCGCCAGTTTTCTCTCGTCGATTGTATCTCACGTGGCCCTCCTATTCGCACAAAGCTCGACGGGACAAGAGTTGATTGTGCGACGAGCAACGTCAATGCGAACATCCGAGGGCGCTCGCGCACGACAGCGCACGTCAGCGGCGGTTTGAATATTTCCAGACACCAAGGGCGACGAGGAAATTTTTTCGCGAATGCGCCATCCACAGCGAGGCATTGCGCCGAGGCTAGTCTGCTAACGTCGGCAGCAAATTCCCCAAGCGTTCGCCGCTGTTCACCAGCGTCTTATTCAACCATTATTCAAC
The DNA here is from genome assembly GCF_018596315.1 of Bradyrhizobium sp. SRL28. GTDB lineage: Bacteria > Pseudomonadota > Alphaproteobacteria > Rhizobiales > Xanthobacteraceae > Bradyrhizobium. The sequence continues at coordinate 1,104 of NZ_JAHEAG010000062.1, forward strand.
GAACGCGGCTGATGGCAACCTAAGTGCCTGAGTTTGCTGGCGCTCCCTAGGGGACGCCAAGAAGTAAATCGGAATAAGGACTTAGCTAGAAGTTTGGGGAAAACCGACTGCGTTGAATTTCAAAGCGTTTCAGCGCCGCGCCCCAAACAAAAGTTCGATCTTCCATACTGCTCCTCAAGGGCCTCGCGCATGCGCGGTTCGGCCGCCGGCGATCTCGGCAACCTCGCCGGCTGGGCCGTCGAGACAATCCCGCACCCGACACTGAAAGCCGACAAGGGCCGCAGCGCGCGCGTCCCTGATTTCACCTCGCCGGCGATGCCGGTGCCCGCATTCGTGCCCGAGCTAGTCTTGCTCGGCAACGGCGGCTCCGAGCCGATCCTGACGCGCAACGCGATGGAACGTGCCAAGCGCCGGCATGCCCGAGGCGGCCGCCTTGTGCGTGTCCGCTTCGCGCTCCCCGGTGTTAGTTTCGACGACTCGATGAAAGCCAAAACCAATGACTAGCGACAACGAGAACAACCCGTACAAGCGGATCGCCGACATGATCGACGCCGGCGACGACCGTTTCGAATCCGCCGGCGACTCGCATTTTGCCCCGCACCCCATCGATAGTGGTTCCCAAAATTATGAAGGAGCAAGCGATGATGATGTCGAAATGGCCGATGACGAACGGCCGGTCGATGCGAACAAGTTGTCGCGGGAGACGCTGATTTTGTGCTCGCACGAGCCGCAAAACGACACCGGCAACGCCAAGCGGCTGCTCTATTGGTTCGGCGACGACATCGTTAACATCCGGAATATGGGCTGGCTTTTTTGGACCGGCACGCATTGGGAAGGCGATGGCGGTGATGAGGTGGTGATGTCGCGCGCGCAAACCGTCGCCTCGCGCATCGCGCTAGAGGCCGACGTGATGGTCGCGACACCGAATGAACAGCGCGCAATCGACAACGCCGGCGCGGCGCGCGATGCGATGGCCGCGATCGAAAAAGAAAAGCCGGCCAAGGCGAAACTCGATCAGCGTTGGCAAATGCTGTCCCGCGTCGTCGGGGCCGGCAAGGCGGCCGAGGCTGCACTTAAAGGTCGCCAGACTGCGCGGCGGAAATATTCGGTTTCATCGGGCAATAAGGGCAAGGTGATCAATATGTTCGAATCGGCGGTGCCGCACCGCGTCATGACGATCGACGCGCGGGACGCCGATAAGCTGGCATTCAACGTGCTCAATGGCACGCTGCATTTCGTGTGCGACGAGGAGCCCGATCCCGACTCCGGCGAGCACGATATCAAAACGCTCAAGCGTTGGCGCGTCGAGTTGCGGCCACACAACCGCGACGACTACATCACCAGGGTTGCGCCGGTCGAATATGATCCGAATGCGAAAGGCCCTTATTTTAAGGCCTCAATCGAGCGTTTTCAACCGATCGTCGAAGTGCGTAAATTCCTACAACGGTATCACGGCTATGCGCTGACCGGCCTCACTGGCGAGCAGTGTCTCGTGTTCAACTATGGTGGCGGCTCGAATTGGAAATCGACCTTTATCGATCTCGTGTGCCGCGTGATGGGGCCATATGCTCAAACTCTGCCGTTCGAATCGCTGTCGGGCGACGTGCAAAAGAGCGGATCGCAAGCCTCGCCGGAATTTGCGCGTTTGCCTGGCTGTCGGCTGTTGCGCGCTGGCGAGCCCGATCAGGGCGTGCAGTTCAAAGAGGGGCTGATCAAGTCGCTGACCGGCGGCGAGCCGATGTTGACGCGGGCGAACTTCGGAGACTTTTTCGAGTTTCGGCCCGACTTCAAGATCGTTCTGTCGGGCAATCACAAGCCGCGCATCGCCGGCGTTGATCATGGCATCTGGCGACGCATGAACCTCGCGCCGTGGCCGGTGCAAATCGAAAAGCACGAACGGCGGCCGATGCCCGAGGTGATGGCGGAATTGCTGCCCGAAGCGCCGGCCGTCCTCAATTGGCTCGTCGAGGGTGCGCTCGCCTATCTCAACGGCGGCTTAAAACCGCCGCGCGAGGTTGTCGAGGCGACGGCGGCCTATCAGGAGGAAATGGACCCAGTTGGCGCGTTCATCGGCTCGTGCGTCAATTCGGTGGTGCCAGGAGCCGATGGCGTGGCGTCGTCCGTGCGCGCGCGTGAGTTGTACGAAAGTTTTGTCGCGTGGTGCTACGTCAATGAGCGGCAGGCTTGGAAAGAGAAAAGCTTTTCAACCGCCATGACCGAAAAAGGGTTTGAGAAAGGCCGCGACCAAGCCGGCACTATCTATCTCAATATCGCGCTGCACGACGTGCCGGCACGCCCGAGCCGCCGCGATGAGCCGCCGTATCCGGCCGACGAAGACGCCATTCCGGCCTAAAAGTGTGTTGGGTTGACGGGTTGTGACGGGTTTAGATTGACCCGTCACAACACCGGAAAGTCCAGATTAATCAAAAGCCTAGCGGGGCGATGTGACGGGTGTGTTGGGTTGGTCCCTATATCTCTAACTAATTCATGGGGAAGGGGGAAAATCCTCCAAAAACAAAAATCCCTTATGTATAGGCGACTATAACCCTACATCCCAACACACCTCCTTAATAAGCATCTGAAAGTATAAAGGGAATTCCTCTGTGGCAGATCAAAACCAATCCGCCACAACCCAACATCCCAACACAAAACGTCTAGGTTTCAATAAGGGAACATCGTGAAAACCTAGATCGGCATCGAAAAGGTGGAGCAATCGGCGATGCGTGACAAATTGCCGAAAGGCCGGGCGGTGTCGGCCACGGCTTTATGCCTGGTGATTTCGTCGCATCGCCGGTGAGGCAATGCGCGCGATCATGATCTCGTAGTCTGATCGGCTGGCTCGTGATCTCCAATGCGACATGGGCTCGCGACCGAAATGGGAATTCGAACATATCAGATTTTTGCGCCGTCCATCGGTGGCCGGCCGCGCGCGATCGTGCGCGGCATCGACGATGCCGGTGATGTCGTCGAAATTCTCGCATCGAAAGAAGGTGGCAAATTCAAGCTTGCGCTGTCGCCGCGCCGCCGCTCAACTGGCTTGATCCGTCATTGCTGCACATCGGCAGGTGTCGTCCCGAATACGTCACTTGGCATAAGGCGTTGACGCGCCTGGCGCACGATCTCGCCGGCAAGCTTAGCAGTTCGAACCGATCGCGCCGGGGGCGCTGCTGCGATGCCATAGATCACGGGCGATGCGCCGGTGTCGAGCGTCGTGGCACGTCATGATCTCGGCGACATCTGCGCCTGCCTGCCGTTGAAGCTCGGCGTTGGCAAGCCGATTGAGTCGCCGATCGAGGCCGAAACCCGCGCATCCCACGCTCTGGCCTCGCGGACACAGCGCCGGGAAACCCAGGCTTTCCGGTCATTATGTGTCCGGGTTCATTGACCGGGGGTAAAGTCTTGACGTAGGAGAGAGGCACACAAAACGGTTTTGCAAGAGAGGCCCGCCCAGAAACGAGGCGGGCCCCGCCGTTTGCACCGGCCGAACGATAGAAGGCGCCGGGCGTCTCTGCGAGGGCGAAAAAGCGTTAAGCGCATCGAGCTTCAGCAAAACGATCATCTGGATTTCATGGCGCTGCCCGATGCCTCACTCGGGCAACAATTTTGAGGTCACGACAATGAGTCAGATCAAGCCGGGCGATTATTCGATCGTGTCTTTGTCTACCCTGTTACGCCTTTCAATACTCGACCTCGCTCTCGGCGCCGGTGTGCTCGTCGCCGTGATGGCGTTCATTATGCACGCCAGCGCCGAGTCGACGTCGCCGCGACGCTTGCCTCGCTGACCCTTGGCCTCGCCGTAGGCGAGCATTGCGTGCGCCGAGGGCCGCCTCACCCCCGAGATGATGGGCCTCGCGCCAGCCTCGAAGTTTACCCTCGTGGGTCCCTCCCGGTGCGCCGGGTGGTACGGTGCAAGCGCGCCCCGAAGAATCGCCAGCCGAAACTTTGTTTTTCTGGCCTGACAAGCCTGTCAACCTGACGAGGCGGGTCGTCAACCTTGTCAACTATGTCAACTCAGATTTTAAACTCTGTCGCTGAAGGGCCGACGAGGCCCGCTGGGGCCGTGAGGGAACCTGGCATCGGAAGGACCCGCCGGCGTGACCTTCTACTTGCCCGTCTGCAGGGTCATCAACTGTGAAACATTGGGCGGCTTTTGCCCACTTCGGTGGAGGGAGAGGAGCTGGGATCGAACCTTCTCCAGGTACTCCATCGTAGGCCCACGGAGTTGGGCGGACTGGGTTGGGTCGCAGGGGCACTCCCAGCCCCCTCCCTCCGGATCGAAGGCCGCGAAACAGCCATTCTGCCCCGGAGGCGACCGTTAGCAGCCAAAATCCGGGCTGGCTGTGCGACCACCAGCAAACTATGGCCACTGCCACGTTCCGCTGACCGCCGACCACTAGCCCAGCTCAAAGGTGGTCCTTAGGGCGTTTGGGGTGGTTGTTGGTCATTCGCCTTCCACGATCCTCAGCCTGCCAGCGTTCGTCAGTCGAAGTCCGCCCGACAATTCCTGTATGTACCCTAGCTGGATCAGTCGGTCTTTATGTTCGACTGGGATTGCCCGGTGCGTCAAACCCTTGGCGCAGTCACGCAACGAGACGAATTCCTCGTGGGTTAATGGTGGTGGTGCAGGTGCCATCCCGCGAATATGCGCCAACTCTTCGTCTGGACGTTTGATCAGCTCGAATGTGGCAACATGGGTGCTTTCCAACCAAGACTCTAATGTCGCCCCGCAGACTTCACAGGACGCGCGACCCGTGTGCGGCATCAAGAACTTTGCTTCAGTGCGTTCGTACTCGGCGCCGCAATTGCATCTGACAATTGTCGCCATTCTCGGAATATGCGCCCGGAACCGCCCATTTTCCAGTGCTTAAGTCTGCCACAATCAAACTAACCCACTGCCGGACGTTGGCATTAGCGAGCTCGAACCGGACTTCGTGTAGTTTTGCTGCTGCGCCACCACGCCATCGAGCCCGATCACGCGTGGGCCGGCGTGCGCGATGGCCGCATTCCATATGCGCAGTCCGTACCCGCGCCCGCGCAAATCCTTTCGCACGGTGTAGAAATGGAGGAGCGCGAAACTCGCACCGTAATTGACGCAGGAGACGGTCGCGGCCAGAGCGCCGTTGAGCTCGCCGATGAAGATGCCTTCCGGATCGGCCGCGGCGAAGCAGGCGTCGTCGGCGAGGCCCGGGTTCCAGCCTTCGGCCGTCGCCCCGTTCACGGCTATTGAGATTTCGTCCGGCCGCATCGGCCGGATGCGCAAACTGTTCATGGCGGGCAATCGTACAGGTGGATTCATGAACTATATCACCGGGGGTGACGCTACGCGCGGGGCTTGAAGTCGCGGGTACTGTCTGCGGGCGACTCGATCGCACCGGCTAACCAGTCCATCAAGGCAAGTGATGTTCCCCTCTTGCGCCGCTTAGGCTGGCGGGGTCTCCTATGATCATTGGACCGCACGTCGAGAGTTAGTACTTAAACTCCGGCATGGCCTTCAATTCCTCCTTGGTGGCGTTATACACCACGTGATCGGGATACCAACGCGTACTGGCGCTGGTTGTGGTGGTTGTCGTGGTGGTTGCGGCACCGGTGGTGGTTCGCGTGCTGCCGTCTGGAGCGGAGGTAGTTGCAGGAGCAGTCGCCGGTGCGGACGTTGTTGAGGCAGTTGTCGAGGTCACCGGCTGGTCAACCCACTTCAGCTTATCGAAGGCGATCGCCACGTAGCGCTCGCCCAAGCCGAGAACGCCGCCCACACCTAGAATGACCTTGGCCACATTGCCTGACCTATCCAAAATCACGTCGTTGATGTCGCCGATCTTCTCGTTTGCTTCATTGTACACATCGACGTGGACCAGCTTGGACGCGCGCCATTCACCCTCCTTGTGCGTGGTAGCACTGGCAGTCGAAGCCTCTTGGTTTGTGGCTGTTTGCGCCGACGCCGCGCCGATCATCGACGCGATAGCCAGGAATGCTATTGCAAGAAATTTGGAAATCATGATGTTCCTCCACTGTTTGGGGAACAATTATGCGGTAGGACTTAGGTTCCAGCGGCGTAACGGTACACGCGCCTGCCTCCAGAACGTCCACCATCGCCGTAGGGACTCAGGCGGTCCCTCTCCGGTCCCATCCCAATTTATTACTCATCGCAATAGAGCAAAATTGACCAGCGCCCTGCCAATTTGAAATCAGCCAAGCTTAGTACCAGCGTCCACGGCCGTACCAGCCGCCGCCGGCAAACAACAGAACGAGAAGGACAATTATGAGAAGCGTCGTGGTATCCATGTGCGTCTTCCTCGGAACGCTGCGTGTTGCGCAGCCTAGAAATCTCGCTTTTTGACAACATTTTGCTGGTTGTCCGGTTCCAGGAACGCACGTGGCGAGATGGCGCATAGTGACGCGCTTACATCGGCTTGCCTGCTATCTCTTAAAGGGTCAGTCGCGTCGTTCTGGCTGTGCGCCGATGACTTCCGGTCTTCCCCGACAAGAAGACAAATTCAGAGCCCGTCGAGCTTCGCATTTGTGCCATCAAGAGAGACGTATGCACCACAGCAATTAGCCACTCATTCGATCACCTCGTCGGCACGAGCAAGCAGTGGGGCGGACCGTGAGACCAAGCGGCTTTGCAGGCTGCAAATTGGCTGCCAGCCAGAAGGTAGTCGGGAATTCGATCGGCAAGTCGCTCAGTGCAGTGCCCCGCTGCTGACGACTGCCCCGCCTCGTCACTCCGGCCAAGGCCCATGGCGTCAAGATTGCCCAAGGCGGCGATGTTCAGATCGGGCGGGACCGCGACGACCGGTACGATAGGGACCGTCGCCGACGGTACTACTCCGACACCACAGTTGGCGTCGGTCCCCATGGTGTCACCGTCGGCCCACGACAGCGCTGCCGCATGGTGACTACCACGGTTGAACGGGATGACGGCCGCAGGATCACGCGCAAAGAGCGCCGCTGCGACTAAACGGCGAGCAACACAGAAGGTGCCGACTCCTTCCTTCCGGTGCTTGCAGTTTCCGCCCTCGCGTTTTTGCGGCGCGGGACCGGGAACATCTCACTTCTTGCCGAGCCCCTTCGCCTGCTTCTGTAAGGCGACAGCATCAGCGAGAATTTTCTTGATACTCTCCGGCAGCGCATCGCGCGTTCGCTTGCCATCCTCGCTGAGCTGCATCTCAAATGCCTCGATCCAGCTATCGATCAAGGCGTCAACGTCGCTGACGTGTTCTTTCATCTGCTCGACAAGCTCAAACGCTTGATCGCGTTCGGCCCGCATTTCGGCGATGTGCCGCTCGGTCTCCTTCAAAGCATCCTCAAGCTCTCGGATGCGATCCGGCTCTGATTTCCTTTGTGGCATGTGATCGGTTTTCTCCCCGGAGAGGCGTCAGGTCCTGCGTCAAGTATTCGCGGCGAAAAGATATGGCGGAGCCCATCGAAGTAGAACACGGCCCGCCTTGGGGGTGGTGCACGCGGGTGCCGTGCCGGGCCGCCGAGCGGCCCGATTAATCAAGCGGGGCTTTTTAAGGTCGTTCCTGCTGCGATCTAAAATAGGCGAGGCCCGGATGAAGGTACCCGCCTCTGAGCAAAAACCTGAACAGCACCCCCCTCCGTCCCGCTCCGCTGATGCAGCTCAGGCCTTTAGGTCGGTGATCCGCGCGTAATTCCGGCCGCACTGCTCACATTGGCACATGCTCTCTTGTGTCCTTGTTGCAGGTCCAGACGAAGAGATCAGTGCAACGCCGCAGACCGGGCACGGCGTTGCTCAGCGCCCGGGGCCGACACCGATCAAGTGGTCGGCAGAGGGGCCGCGGCCATTTAATTCCAGCCCGCCTCCATAGGAAAACTGGGCAGTTTGCCGACTCGGACCTCCCTTCTCCGCAATCGGCGAAAAGGACTTTTTCAACACAATCCGCCAAAAGCTGTCGGTCGAGGAATGTCCGGGTTGGGTGTGTGCCGTGCAAAGGCGGCGCTTTCCAGTGGGTGCAAATCCCATCCGGCAACCGCTCCAACCGGAAGCAATCGGAGCAGTCATGGAGGTAACGAAGTGGCTGAAGCCTTCGATTAGCGTGTCACAAATTGGCGGTTCTCAAGGCTTTTGCTGCCCGGATTCAGGCGCCGATCGACGATGTGCATAGCCACCCTTGCATTTGCCTCAGCCGGCTTGCTTCACCCGCATGTACCATTCGACGAGGCGGCGAACCTGACGCTCGGTATAGCCGCGTCCCACCATGCGCGCGACAAACTCGCCGTGCTTCTTTTTGGTATCGCCGTCCTTTTTCGAGCCAAACGAGATAACCGGAAGAAGGTCTTCGACCTGCGAAAATATCCGTTTCTCGATGACTTCTCGAATCTTTTCATAGCTGGTCCAGGACGGGTTTTTGCCGCTGTTCTGTGCCCTCGACCGCAGCGAGAACTTGACGACCTCGTTGCGGAAGTCCTTCGGGTTGGTGATACCCGCAGGCTTCTCGATCTTGGTCAGTTCCTGGTTGAGAAGGTTGCGATTGAGCATCTGGCCGGTATCGGGGTCCTTGAAGTCCTGATCTTCGATCCAGGCATCGGCATAATCCACGTAGCGATCGAACAGGTTTTGACCGTAATCCGAATAGGATTCCAGATAGGCTTTCTGGATCTCGTGGCCGATGAATTCCGCATAGCGCGGCACGAGCTCGGCCTTGATGAATTCGAGATAACGCTTTTCGACTTCCTCAGGAACCTGCTCACGCCGGATCGAATGCTCGAGCACATACATCAGATGGACGGGATCGGCGCCAAGTTCCGCGGTATCGTGATTGTAGGTCGCGGCTAGGACCTTGAATGCAAAGCGCGTCGAGACGCCGGCCATGCCTTCGTCGACGCCGGCAGCATCCTTGTATTCCTGGACGCTGCGGGCCTTCGGATCGGATTCCTTAAAGCTTTCACCGTCATAGACCCGCATTTTCGCGAACAGGGTAGAGTTTTCGTGCTTGCGAAGACGTGACATCACCGAGAAGCGCGCGAGCGTTTCCAGGGTTGCCGGCGCACACGGCGCGGAAGCGAGTTCCGATCCCTGGATAAGTTTCTCATAGATCTTCTGCTCCTCGGTCACCCGCAAGCAGTACGGCACCTTGATCACGCAGATGCGATCGATGAAGGCTTCGTTCTTTTTGTTGGCCTTGAAGCTTTGCCATTCGGCTTCGTTCGAATGCGCGAGAATGACACCGGTGAATGGAATGGCCCCGATATTCTCGGTACCGATGTAGTTGCCTTCCTGGGTCGCCGTTAACAGCGGGTGCAGCATCTTGATCGGCGCCTTGAACATCTCGACGAATTCGAGGACGCCCTGGTTGGAGCGATTCAAGCCGCCGGAATAGCTATAGGCATCAGGGTCGTTCTGGGCGAAGGTCTCCAGCCTGCGAATGTCGACCTTGCCGACCAGCGAGGAGATGTCCTGATTGTTCTCGTCGCCAGGCTCCGTTTTCGCGACCGCGATCTGCCGCAGGCGCGAGGGCTGGATTTTGGCGACCCGGAATCGTGAAATGTCGCCGCCGAACGCTTCCAGCCGTTTGTAGCACCACGGACTCATCGGTCCATGGAGGCGACGGCGCGGAATGCCGTACTTTTCTTCAATCATCGGCCCCAGCGATTCCGGATCGAACAAACTCAGGGGGCTCTCGAACACTGGACTGAGTTCGTCGCCGGCCTTCAGCACGTAGATGGGATGGACTTCCATCAACGATTTCAGCCGCTCCGCCAGCGACGATTTTCCACCGCCCACCGGCCCCAGCAGATAGAGAATCTGCTTGCGCTCTTCCAGACCTTGAGCTGCGTGCCGGAAGAAGCCGACGATGCGCTCGATGGTTTCTTCCATGCCGTAGAATCCGGCGAAGGCGGGATAGGCGCGCATGGTCCTGTTCAAAAAGATACGGCCAAGGCGGGCGTCCTTGGCCGTATCAATCATTTGAGGCTCACCGATCGCAGCTAGCAGGCGCTCGGCCGCATTGGCATATCGCATCGGATCGCCTCGACACGATTCCAGATATTCCGCCATCGATATGTCGGTTTCGCTTCGAACCTCAAAGGACCGAGCGAAAGCATTGAACAGAGAATCGGCATACATGATCCCTCTCCTCAAACTGCTGGAACGCGCGGCAAAGTCCGACGGCCGACCGAACAGATCGTCCGACTGCCGGAATCAGTTAGGATCGCGCGGCAGCAACTAGTCAGGCTGCTTGGCCGTGGACGCGCGAAAATCCCGGGTGGTTATCTTATGGCCTGAGCAAATCTAATCGACGTAGGCCGCCCTAGCCGCGATCATTTTTGGCCTTCGGGCGCTTCGACCCGTTCTCCGCGCTGGGCTGCGTGCTACGGACGGTCTCGGTCAGCATCTGGCGCAGCTCAGCCTTCGTCTCGGCGGCTCCCGCGTAAAGCTAGATTTTTGCCATTGGGTCACGGTCACTATGTGGGGATGCCCGAGGGAGAAGTAAATGCCACTGGGGCCGCAAAATCAGGGGCAGCCGACATCAACTACTTTGAGGATAATCCACGTCCTCTCCGGAGTGCTTAACGGACTCAACTGAGACATCGCGCTACGTCTGAAATGTGCCACAAGCGGAAGTGAAGTGGCACGCAATCACCTGTGCGACGCTGAACGATATCGTTCAGTCACTGCTTGATGCCGCCATGGCACGTTCAGGTGCATCGGGGATTGCCGGCAATAAGGAAACCGTTCGAACTGAACGAGGTGCGGAGGCAGCGCCGCAACGATGTCGCGGTGAGCGGGCTAGCCCGTATTCCTGACCGCGTCAGCTAGCATGGCGTAAAGCTCGCGCTTGCTGAATTTCTTAGGCTGCCTCCCTACTGTCTTCCGCGACACATTCTTCGCCACCGGGCGGGCACAGGCGGCCAACAACGCCGGCCTTCGCTTCGGGACCGGCCTCAGCGCTACGTCTTTCGCATCCCAACTCATGCGAGATACTATACGCCGACTGCCAACTACAGGCTATTCTAGTCTTCGTCTGGCTCGCGCACGACCGGCGGTTCGTCGGCGTTGTCCTCTTCGTCCTCTTCGTCTTCTTCGTCTTCATCAGGAACTCGGGGCGGCACCGTGTTGCCCATGATCACGAAGGGACTCCAGTCGATCAACCTGGTAGAAAATTCCTCCGGGATGTGTCGCTTCATGTTGATGCTCCTCGGATGTGGCCCCTAGGGGATTTTACCCCTTCTGCTCAGGTTTCCGCATGAGGGTTAGCGCCGCACACCGTTTGCGGGAACGGACATTCCTTTCGAGTTGCATTAGCGCCCACGCTCGGCCTGACGAAGCCGCACCGGGTACGCCTATACATGTTTCAGCGGCGCCTCCTCAGCGGACAGGGTCATTCGCAGTTTGAGCTTGCCACCCATCACCTCTCGCTACGCACTAGGTTCTCAATTTCACGCTGCGATGTAACTCCGACATGCTTCAGAAATTTACGGATAGCGATATCGGCTGTCATGGCTGTTCTCCCTGATCAGGCAGGGAAAGACTAACATGAGGCACGCAAAAATTGCGTGTTTCTTGCCGTCGCGATGGTGCCAGGCGACATCGTGGCGCTCGCCCGGCTCGGTGCAGATGGACCGGCTAGCCGTGATGTTTTGCGCAATAAAGGGGGCCCAATTATCTTCCGCGCCTCAATGACGCACGCAAGAAATACGAAACGCAATGACTTCGTCGTCAAGACGAGCCTAAGCTGTCGCGGAAAACGCATCTCCTAGGAGGTGACAATGAAAGACCTTGTGCAGTGTCGCAAGTTAGAAGCGAAGTTTCGCCAGCTCGCAGTGAGCGATCCGGCCAGACGTTTCCTTTGGCTCGCCGAGGTGGAAAAATGGGAACGCGAGGCCGAAGCGGAAATCGCTTCTCACTTCGAAGCACGCAATGCCGTGCGAACGACCGTTGCAATCGAGCCAACCACCATAAAATCTAGTGCACGCTCCTGAGGGCGCCGCTCTCATTGCGAGTGGATTCACCGCGAGGGTGGGAAGAGCAGGCGGTGCTCGCACTAGGGGCCTCGTCAGCAGTGGTCGAACTCTAGTCGAGTGCCGGAGAGTCGCGTTAGGAAATCAGTAACCAAATTCTTGCCCTCTGAATGGGGCTGAAGGCAAGTGTTTGTGCAAATGGAGTACGCCCATGCGGCTGTCCCCGCGGTCACAAATTTCTGGCGCGTCGCGACGTCGTCTCGCACTGGCTCGTTGGCTCGCCCATCAAAGACATCGAGCGCGATCTGGTCCTGGAAGCGCTTGCGAAAACAGACGGCAACCGCTTCAGCGCCTGCTTGGGTTCAATGGTGTCGGTCCGTCCTCGCGGTGCTCGTTCATTGGTTGAAAATGGACGCACAGAAGACCTACGTCCTCTGGCTGAATCGGAACACCCAGGAGCAGGCATTCAGCGGCCGAGGTGCCCGTGCTCGGCGGGTTGCCGGACATCTCTCTGCCGAAGTGCGTGCAGTCCTGGCAACCACCGATCTGCCGACGCGCATCACTCGTCGCTAGAATGGACAGCACTTGGTGCAGGGCGCGACGCATCGCAGTTCGCTCAGTCGCGTCGAGCGAATCCATGGCACGCACCAGAACTTCGAACGGATCGCGTGCAAGCGTTTTTTTGCCCTTGCTCGTCAGTCGCAGACTTACGCTTCGCCCGTCCGTCTTGAATGGCTGTCGGACCAAGTACCCACGCGCTTCAAGCGCCTTAATGGTTTGTGTCGCGGTGCCGCGGGTTGTCGCTTGAAATTCCGCGAATGCCGACGGGGTCCGCGAGAACGGGTTGGCACGGGCGAAGAAGCGGAGCGCCATCCATTGGGCCGGACTGAGTTCGCCGTCATAGCCCTCAGCTTGTACGAGCCGTCCCACTTGCAGCAGGAGCTCTGCCGTTTCGCGCGCTGACATGTCTGCCTCTTCGAGATATAATAGTGTTTCGAAATTAACTTGACAACCGATCGGATGCAGATAATTTTGTTTCGAAACTAGTTGGAGGGCTTGATCATGGCCCGCAACGCGGCCGAACCCGGCCTCACCCATTATCTTGAGGAAATCCGGCGGTTCCCGATGTTGGAGCGCCAGGAAGAATACAGGCTAGCCAAGCGCTGGAGCGAGCACGGCGATCGCAACGCGGCGCACAAGCTGGTCACCAGCCATCTGCGGCTCGTAACCAAGATCGCCAGGGACTATGGCGGCTATGGCCTGCCGATCTCCGAGGCGATCTCCGAGGGCAATGTCGGCTTGATGCAAGCGGTCGAGCGCTTCGAGCCGGAGAAGGGTTTTCGGTTCGCCACCTACGCCGTGTGGTGGATCAAGGCGGCGATCCAGGAATACATCCTGCGCTCGTGGTCGCTGGTGAAGATCGGCACCACGGCCAACCAGAAGAAGGTGTTCTTCAACCTCCGCAAGGCCCAGAGCAAAATCTCCATCCTCGACGATGGCGATATGCGGCTTGACCAGGTGAAGATCATCGCCCGGCGGATCGGCGTCACCGAAACGGACGTGATTTACATGAACCGGCGGCTTGGCGGCGACGCCTCGCTCAACGCCGCGATCCGCGAGGACGGCGATTCCGGCGAGTGGCAGGACTGGCTGGTGGACGAATCCCCGGACCAGGAGACGACGCTCGCCGCGGGCGAGGAGTTCGATAACCGCCGCAAGACGTTGTCCGATGCGCTCGCCGTGCTCAACAAGCGCGAGCGGCGCATCTTCGAGACGCGCCGGCTCGCCGAGGAACAGATCACGCTCGTGAAGCTGGCCGAGGAATTCGGCGTCTCGCGCGAGCGCGTACGCCAGATCGAGGTGGGCGCCTTCGCGAAGGTGCAGAACGCAGTGAAGCACCGCGTCGCGGGGCTGGCGACCCCGGCGCCTCTGCAGGTGCGTTAGCTTCCAACCCTCTCCCGTGGTGGGAGAAACTGACGGTGGACGTGTCGCTATGGGTACGTTTTTACGGCAACCGAACGACGCGAGAGGGGCGCCGCTCACCGGGTGCTGATCGAGACCTCGCTCGACGATCTATGCACGGCACTTTGCATCATCTATCGGGCGCCTAGGCCGCGCGCTGCAGATGGAAAGTTATCCGACGTTTCATAATGAAGTCGGGGTGCCGATCGTGCGCATTGGCTGCCGCGAGTTCAAGTGTATTGGGGATAAACCGCCGCAAGATCACCCACACATCTACCTCAAGATGGTCGATGCCAGTGAGATCGTCTGCCCCTATTGCTCTACACTATTCCGCTTCGATCCGAGCTTGGGCGCATACGAAGCTGATCCGGCAGATTGTGCTTGCGGTAATAGGGACTGAGTTGAAAAGCAGCAACGCTGCTTCCTTCGTCATGCCGGCCGCAGCCATCCCGCGTCAGGCGCCATCGTCCCGCAGTCTCGGCGCGGTTCCTGATGGCCACGAACGATCCGAATTCGGCAGGGTCGCGACGGCCAAACCAGCGATAGCGGTTGCGCGCGACCAAATCATAGATCGCGTCGCGGATCACACGTGGGATGAATTGGAAGATCCATGTCCACTGCCAGCGCGGAAGCTCGCGCGCAATGCGCAGCACGGCTTCGGGTTTTACATAGGCCTGGCCGTTCGCCAAGAAGGCAAAGGAATCCGGGTGATCAGGATCGATGCCGAGCTGCTCAGCGAGCGGACGTCCCTCGGCCAACTGGATCGGAACGAAGCGAAAATAGCCGCGGCGATCACGTTTGCTCACGAAGCGGCAGCCGCGCGAGCATAGGACGCATACGCCGTCGAACAGGATCAGGCCGTGCGGCGAGTTGATGCCGCCAGGACTTTTTGGGTCAACGACGATTGACTGCTCCGCCTGCATGGAACATGCAAACATCCGCGGGACGGCCGGCGCAACAGAGGTGGTCGTCCCTTAGAGCCTGTCTCGAAATGGCTGCCGACATCACTGGTGACCGAGCACTGGGCGGGCAACCTCCGCCTCATTCGATCACCTCGCCGACGCTGCGCTCGCCCACGCCAACGCGGTGATCGAATGACCCGGGTCCCTGCTTGAGCTTGAGCGGTAACAGCACCAGCTCCGAGAGGTCGATATCCCGAAGCCGGAGAACCTTGATGGAGGAGATGCCGCGTAAATCCGCAGCCGAACTTGAGGCCGAGTGCCTTCGGCTTCTGGCGATGGATCCGCACACGCGAGGCATTAAGCGCGTCGAGATAATTCGCATGTACCCTAAAGGAACGGGGCCGAATTGGACCTACGGCGCGCTTGATCCGATGCCGACGCGCGCGGGCGTGGCCATTGCCCAAACGCTTATCGCGTCGGTCTATGGAAGATGGGCGCTGGCAGATTAATGCGCTCATGCAGCCCTCGCTTGTAGGGGCCGGATAAACCACCATATGTTAGTCTCACCCCCCGTCTGAGGACCATTCTCATGGTTGTTGCTGGCGGCGATTACGTCCATTTCGTTGTGGAGTACGGCGGCAAAATCGAAAAGTGCCGGGTAACGGAGACTGCCCTTCTGAACAGAGAGCGTATGAGCAGAAAGGACGCAGGCTATGCACAGCTCATCGCTATCTTTGTAAGGCACCGAGCCGAGATCGAACATCTCGCTCTCGCGAAGTTGCAGCGGGAGGGGCACTCTGACCGCGGTGTTGTAGTGACCACTGAGGATCTGAACCCTTGATGCAGCTGGGTGTTCGAGGCGCGGGGAAATGAAACAGGAGAGTTCCGTCCATGATCGAGGGAATCAGCGCGGTCACACTGGGCACCCACGAAATGCCACGATCTGTCGGATTCTACCGCGCGCTGGGGTTTGAGGTCCTGCATGGCGGCGAAGAGTCGTCATTCACCAGCTTTCGTTCAGGGACGAGCTATCTTGACCTCATCGCCCAGCCTGCCGAGCGGCGCTGGTCCTGGTGGGGGCGGGTAATCTTCTACGTTGCCGACGTTGACGCACTTTACGACCGTGCGCTCGCAGCGGGATACCAGCCAGCTACCGCGCCCCACGATGCCGAATGGGGTGAGCGCTTCTTCCACCTAATTGACCCCGACGGCCACGAACTCAGTTTCGCTCGGCCTTTGCTCCCGGTTTCCGTCTAATAGCTCGAAGCGGCCTGCCATTCCAAGAGGCGCTGGGAGAGCGTATGGTGCTCCGATTATCCGCTGAACCTGGGAGGCAATCATGCAGTTCAGGACAACCGGACTACTGTTGCTCGGCGCGATGGCGCTTCCCGCCTCCGGGACCGCACAAACCACCCCCGCTCCACCGGCAATTACACGAGCTGTGGTCGCCGCAACCAAACTGCCGACCGTTACAGACGTGCCGCTCCATTTCAAAGCGGTGAGCATCACTCTTCAGCCGGACGAGAAGAGCGGCGTCTCGGCGGCCAACGGCATCCTCTACCAGATGTCAGGATCGACCGAGATCGCGCTCGATGGCGAGGCCAAAATGCTCAACGCCGGAGAGGGGCTGTTCATCGCCGGCGGAAAGACCGCGGCGCTAACGGCGGGCAGTGGAGAGCCGTCAGCTTTTCTCCACTTCTTCCTTGTCCCCGCTGTGGACTTGGGTCGGCCTGTCGAGACGGCACCTGCCGCCGTGAGAGAGCTATATCGCACTGCGACTCCAATCCCCGACCTGAAGCCAGGCGGTTATGATCTCAATCTCACACGAGTCACATTTCCGGCGCAGATGCCCTCCAACTCGCCACACCATCGGTCAGGAGCGGCTCTGTACTATATTATTTCTGGCACCGGAGCGAACACGGTCGACGGTAAGACGGAAGCAAGGGGACCAGGTTCCCTGATCTATGAACCGTACGCTCTCGTGCACCAATGGGGAAACCCAGGCAACGAGCCGTTGATATTCTTGGCCTTCAACATCAATCCGGAAGGTGTGGCAGCCGTGCTTCCGGGCGCACCAGCGAACAAACAATAGCCAACGGCGGGCGGCCCACCGCATCCAGAGGACCGTTCGATTCGACAATTTCCGGGAAGCGCTCGGCGTTTTTCGGAAAGTCGGTGAGCTTGCCGAGACAGAAGGCCATCACCCAGACATTCGGCTGGGGTTATGCGACTGTCTCCCTGAACACCAAGAAGATCAAAGGACTGCATGAGAACGACTTCATCATGGCGAGCAAGATTGATCGGTTGCTCGATCGCCCGGATGGGTTCCTCGACCACAAGCAGTGAGAAGCTCCGACATAAACTGGCGATTTGAGTCATGGTGGCAACGAACGGTCGCACCGTCACCGTGTTCGGCGGAACCGGCTTTCTCGGCCGCCGCATCGTTCGGCATCTGCGCTGTCGCGAATTTCCCGTCCGGATCGCGTCAAGGCATCCGGATCGGGAACACAGACAGTTTGGTCCTGATGATCCGCACCTTCAATCCGTAGAGGCCAACATTCACGACGAGCGATCAGTCGCGGATGCGTTGGCCGGCGCTTACGGCGTTGTAAATGCGGTCAGTCTTTACGTCGAGCACGGACAGCAGACTTTTCATTCCGTTCACGTCGAGTCTGCCCAACGAGTAGCAGCTCAAGCGCACCGGGCCGGAGTCGAACGGCTTGTTCACGTTTCAGGGATCGGCGCCGATGCCGCCTCGCCGTCCCGCTACATCCGAAAGCGCGGCGAAGGCGAACTGGCGGTCCGAGCCGCGTTCAACGATGCATTTTTCGTCCGCCCGGCGGTGATGTTCGGACCGGACGACGCGTTTCTTACCAGCATCCTCAATCTCCTTCGCCAGCTTCCGATCTATCCGATGTTCGGCCGCGGCCTGACCAGATTGCAGCCGGCCTATGTGGAGGATGTTGCGGAGGCGGTTGGTCGGATCATGAAGCGAGCCGAGACGCCTTCAATGATCTTCGAATTCGGCGGTCCTCGTGTCTACTCTTACGAGGAATTCCTCAGAGCGGTTGCGCACCAAGCTGGCATTGCGCCCCGACTGGTTCCAATCCCATTTGCCGTCTGGCACGCACTGACATGGGCAGCCTCCGAAATACTGCCGGTTCCACTCCTCACTCGCAATCAGGTAGAACTGATGGAGATCGACACCGTGTCATCGCCGCAAATGCCGGGATTTAGTGAACTCGGAATTACGCCGCACTCGGTCGAGGCAATTCTCCAAAGGATGTTATCGAATTGCGGATGAAGAGGCTCCTCGGTTGATCCGCTTCAACGGATGACGGGTTCGCGCGCTACATCCGCCTGCGTTCAATCCCCTGATGTCCGCTAATGGGATGGTCCGGCCGTGCTCCTGCCCCGCCAGCGATTGAAGCTGGCAAGGGGCGCCAAAGACGAGGAGCACGCCATGTCTCAGCAGAACACCGGGGTTGCCGTTGTCGGCATCGATATCGGTAAGAACTCGTTCCACATTGTTGGTCAGGACGGCCGCGGAGAGATTGTTCTGCGGCAAAAGTGGTCCCGCAGCCAGGTTGAGGCCCGGTTCGCCGCTGCCGGCGGCGTGGTCACAGCAGCGTTCCGCGCTGTACTATTCGAAGTAACCGGAGTGCGTTGAGGAGCTGGAACGTCCGCTTTGCGCCGATGTTGAAAAACTCGGCTGTTGAAGCCGAAGGAGTTCACTGATTCATTCCGTCCCGTGGGCGGGAGGCTGACAGCGATGATGGGCGAGCGGCAGGTTGATCAGGCGGCGCTGTTCTACGAGTTCTCACTTGCCATACGTCGTATTGATCTGGATTAACCCTGATCGGTCGATCTAAGTCAGCACGGCTCACTTGATCTACTTTGAGCCTCGCCCATTTTTAAGGATGGGAGGTTCGTCAATGAGACTAGCCCATAGTGGCAGTGTCATACGGCCAGAGCAAAGTCGAGCGCATCAACCCACCAACTGTCAACGAAAGGACCGTCGGTCGATCCGGCGGTTTTTTTGTTTTAGGTGGCTTCATCGGGCGATCAGGGCCTCGTGATATGGTTAAGCCAAAGCAAGGAGGGCTGGCAATGCCGACCGGATTATTTAGAACAACAGATCAGTCGGCTCAGGTTGAATACGACGGCGTTTCCATCCCGATACCTAGGTCGACATACGAGAAGAACGGCTACAAGCCCGATTTCGACAAACTGCCCCTCGAAGACGAATATAAGGCGGCACAGGAGAAGTTGCGTAATGCCCTGAGGCCCTAAGTTGAGGAACTGGTCGAATTGGGCCACTCGCAGATCCAGAATGGGCCACTGAAACGCAAAACGCCCCCAAGCCGAATAATGCTTGGTGGCGTTCTGTTAGAACTGGACAGCGCAATCCCCCAGTACCGTTGTGTACGCACGGAGCGTGAGAAGGTTCACCGGACCCGGAATTACTTCTGGGGTTAAGTATCGCGACCGACCAAGCAATAGCGACGTGCGGGCGACGGTGCGGCCCTCATCGTCGCGAACGGCTTGCTCGAAGCCGAACTGAGCGACGTGTATGCCACCTGATACGCGCGGGGCAGGGTGAAGAGGAACCAGCAAAACTAGGAGACGAGCATGGCCGACGTAACGTACTACGTCGGCCTTCCCTTCGTGGCGAGCTACGACGGCTCCGCGCGTAGTGGAGTGATCACCATTGGCGATTTTGCTGCGCGCCGTATTGATCTGGATTAACCTGATTGGTCGATCTACGTCAGCCTTGCTCACTTGATCGTGTTTGTGGCCTGCCCATTTCTAAGTCGGGTTTGATCGACAAGGTTCTCGCACCGGCCAGCGTCAAGGAGACACCAGTCCCACAGTGGCAGCGTCAGAAGGCCAAGGGCAAAGTCGAGCGCATCAACCCCAACTGTCAACGAAAGGACTGTCGGTCAATCCGGCGGTCTTTTTGTTTGGGTGGCGCTCTAGCCTTTAGGGGACGGTGTCTTCGGTAGTGATCTGTAAGCTTCGCTTCGCCCACGCCGAGGAAATAATTTAAGAACGGATGGCTGTCACAATACATTCTAATCGTAGACATCTGGTTTGTCTTCGAGATTGCGCTCAAGTCGCGTGCCCCCTCGCCGTTCTTGATCGAAGCGATGTTTAGACCGCTCATATATCCTTGAGCCCAATAGAAGAAAATCCGCGCCAGTGGCAGACATTCGTCGATCAGTTGTTATGGAACGTCGATGTCTGCTTTTCCCTCAACAGCGGACATCTCACCATCCATCTGCCATGTCCGCGAAGTGCCAATACCGGACTTGGCCGCTGTGATCACCTGTCGATTTCGTGCGTTTCGGCAAACAAATGCACAGCGGACCAAGCCATCTGATTTGCTCGTGACGCACGCTGCGTCAGCGACGACGCGGCTTGGCAGGACTTGTCAGGACGGCGGCGTTCGCGAGATAAGGATTGGCCGCCGCGAGATAAGGGTTGGCCACGCAGTAGGCCGTGCGGCCCGATGCGGCAGCCTGACATTGCAGGTAGCTGGTGAATTGACAATCGCCAGCGCCAGCATAGTCGTCGCCTTGCAGGCAATACCGATACTCGCTAGCTGCGACCGGGGTTACGCCAGTTGCGAAGATGGTCGCAGACGTGGCGAGGACAAGAAAGAGGGTACGCATTTTTCTCTCCCACGTTGAAGTGCCCCACTTGACGGTGGGACCAAACATGCGGGGTCGATGTGAACCGGCTCACATTGGCGGATGCAAATTTCTGAGATCGACCGCGCAGATGTGTAAGGAAGCTGTCAAGTCCGAGTCTGACCGATTGTGTTGAAAAACTCGAAAATCGCCGGGCTCCGAAAATCTCGTAAATGTAGCGCATCGGGGATTTCGGCCGCTGCAAGGCTCTGTAGAATCGATACGAGGGCCAGCGATCGTTTTTGCGGTGATTGATGTGGTCCCTCACCTCGCAGCGAGAGAGACGCACCAGCGGTCCTGAGAATTTTCAGTCATCAGCGAAAAAGGACTTTTTCAACACAATCTGCCACAAGCGGACTCGTGCACCACAACAAACGACGTTCAAATGCTATAGTGGTTTGCTCGATCACCTCGTCGGTGCGGGCGAGTATGCGTGAACTCTAGCTCGGCATCATTCCGCTGACTCCGCGCGGCAATGCCGATACGTCTGAAAAGTGCCAGGCGCAGAACAATTTCTCGGGCATTTCGCGACGTTTGGCCTCACCCCCAATTTGTGAACCTCCAGTAGCCGAAACATACTTACTCACAAGCGGTAACAGTTCGCCCGGAGGTATCATGGGGCGGTGTTGCGTAGCGCTGATCGAGTACGCGATTTCGCGAATCGCTGTTAGCGCGGCTATCGCGATGATGATGTCGCCGGCGCCGGGGCGCGATCTCGACGGACGCTATAGGAATTCACCGCTTCACGAGTGGTTCGAGAATTTGGCGAGCGGCAAGGGCCTTTGCTGCTCGTACGCCGACGGCCATGCCGTCGAAGACGCAGACTGGGAATCTAAGGCCGGCCACTTCCGCGTGCGATTACCGAAAAGCGCCAACTCCAAAGAAATGGTCTGGGTCGATGTGCCAGACGATGCCGTAATCAAAGTGCCGAACAAGGTAGGGCGCACTATGGTCTGGCCGGTCTACAACGAACTCTATCCAGACATATCGATCCGATGCTTTATGCCAGGGAGCATGACTTAGATTGGCGGGCGATCTGGTCGCTAACGTCCGCTATTCTCCCAACCGCGGCGCAGAAGCGGACACTGAAGTAGTCCGGATAGGGTCAATTTTCGGAAGTTGGCCCTCGTGACAGGAAGGTCCGTGTGACCCTCATGAGCAGACATCCTCGGGCTATCACAGCAGGTCCGAAAAGTGCCATGACCGGACTCTAACTTTTGACGACGCGTGGTTCAATTCTCCCGATTACTCTGGCAACCCTGCTTTTCGCAGAGCTTCGGCCCACTTGGCGAAATCCTCCTTTCGGCGCAGCGGGAGCAAATCCCTAAGATTTGAAATGCACAGCACTGGATCGAGCTCACGCATGTGCGCCATATGCTTACGCGCTTCATCGAGGCGCCCTGCGAGGGCGTGACTGGCTGCGGCCCCGCGCACACAGGTGAGCCAAGTGGGTCGCACGCGCACCGCTTTCTCCGCCCAGTAACTCGCGTCGTCGTAGTGACCAGCAAAAAAATGCGCGTAGGCGATGCCGGCATGCATCCGGAAAACAAACGGATCGAGTGGGCTCAAGCGTATGGCCCGCGCCGCACGTTCAATCGCGTCTTCCGGCTCGCCAGAGTATACTTTCAGCCAGGCGCTTACGTACCACGCAGACGCTAAATTGGGGTTGAGAACAAGCGCTTGATCGAGATAGGCGATCCCGTCATCAAGCTCGTGGGCGATATAGGCAAGCGCGAAACCGCCCCAACAGAGCGCCGCCGCGTCGTGACCGCCTAGCTCCACTGCTCGCCGGGCCAAACGCGTGCCTTCTGCAACCTCTTTGGTACGGTCGGTCATCCAGCCATTGCTCTTCCGGGTAACGAATATCCAAGCCGCCCAACCATAGGGCACGGCAAACTCGGGATCGAGTTCGATGGCCCTGTAAAATAGGCGCAGCGCCTCGTTGTCTCCTTCTCGTGTATACGGAATAGCGCTCGCAACCCCGCGCAGGTAGTAGTCGTAGGCGTCGAGATTTTCTGTTGGCTTGTGCTTGGAGCGTTCGATCTCCGCGTGCTCCAGCGTTGGCGCGATAGCGCCCACGACGCTCGTGGTCACCTGATCCTGAAGCTCGAAAATGTCATCCAGTCCGCCGTCGAAGCGATCCGCCCACAAATGCGCACTTGTGATCGCGTCGATCAGCTGCCCGGTAATACGCACACGGTTCGCCGCCTTGCGCACGCTGCCTTCAAGCACGTAGCGCACACCGAGTTCCCGGCCAACCTGTTTGACATCGACTGACTTGCCTTTGTAGGTGAACGACGAATTGCGTGCGATTACAAATAATGATCTGAAACGCGACAGCGCGGTGATGACGTCCTCAACCATGCCGTCGGCGAAATAATCCTGCTCCGGATCGCCGCTCATGTTCTCAAAAGGCAGTACCGCGATGGAGGGCTTGTCGGGCAGCGCGAGCGTCGGAGCTTGGCCTGCGGGCGAACTCGGTTGCGCCTTCACGGCGCTCTGGCCACCAAGCTGAACCCGCCACGCCCGCATTGGTTCGGTAATGTTCTTGAGGGTTTGCGGCCCAAGGTCGTCGCAGGCAACCTCCACCTTGCCCCGGATTTGCCGGTAGGCGTCATCGGATAGGCATACGCCGCCCGCCTCCGCGATGCCCTCAAGTCGTGCGGCGATGTTGACACCGTCACCGAAGATGTCGTTGTCATCGAAAATGATGTCGCCAACGTGTATGCCAACGCGAAATTCGATCCTTTGGTCTTGAGGCACTAATACATTCCGTTCGGCCATGCCGCGCTGGACCTCAACGGCACATCGAACCGCATCAACTGCGCTGGCAAACTCGACCAGCATGCCGTCGCCGGTCGTCTTGACGATGCGGCCTCGACGTGCGGCGATTGTGGGGTCAACAAGCGTCTTTCTGACAACCTTGAGGTGGGCCAGCGTGCCTTCCTCGTCAACCCCCATCAGGCGGCTATAACCGGCGATATCCGCCGCCAGAACCGCCGCCAGTCGTCGTTCAACGCGTTCGTCGGTCAAGACACACCTCGGCCCGGGAGAACGAATGCCTATTTAGCAGAAAACTTGGCCGACGTCCGACTAGGCCCA
>NZ_JAHEAG010000063.1 GCF_018596315.1 Bradyrhizobium sp. SRL28
GGGCGCGGGGCTGGCTGCGCTCATCTCGGCGCGCGGCACTTCCGTCTGTGCCAGGCGAAACATCATGTTCGGCCGGGCGGTTGCAGTCGGCGTGCCGCAGTTCGGAATATCGGCGTCGGCGAGCGGCAGCGATACATCCACGGCGGTTGCGCGTGCGTCCGCGAGAATAAAACCGCTCCCGACCAGCAGCGCCGCCAGTGCCGTGCCGCCGAGTGCGGCAAGACTTACGGAAACCAGCAGGCTTCGCGATCGCGTGAATGTCGCCATAATGGGCTCCAAAATCGGGCGGAAGGAAAAAAATCTGCTGGATCTGGGACTTCCACGGTTCGCCGGAACAGGATCCAAAGAGACCCTGAAACGAATTTTCAGACGTTTCCGTCCGTTCCGCAAGGCCACTGCAATGTCTGTGGCTGCGACACGTTAGCGTCGGCGGAAGGCTCGACGTGTTGGGTCAGCGGTGCTGCTCTTGTCGGCTTCGGGTCAGACTGAGAAGAACTCGGTGTGAGCAAATGTCTTCCGAGTTACCCCTGAAAGCAGACATCGCTCAATGCAGTCGGCATGTCTCAAAGGGGCCATGAGTAGACATCGGCACTTGGTCGACCTCCTCGTTAGCGGCGATTTCTGAATCGTGAAGTGAGACGGGCTCGGCGGCGGGATGCGACAGCTTCTGCCGACCACGCAACGGAATTACTGCTTCGCCCCTGCGGCGACGGCGGTCGCCATGTACTTCGAATAGAATTCAGCGACCCGCGCGCGCCACATGCCGACGAACGCCTCCGATGTCACCTTGTCCACCGATTTCCACGCCTTCTTGAGGGTCGGAAGGGTGTTGCCCCAGATCGCGCGTTTGCACCACTTCTCGCCCTTCTCCCTGCCTTCGCTGGTGGCGCACATGGATTTCCAGGCGATGCGATCGGGCTGGCTGATGTGCTCGGCGGCGCCTTCCCAGCCCTGCTGATGGATCAGGTAAAGATCGTTCAAGTCCGGCTTCCGGTGCGTGATCCACTCGAACAGGATGCCTTCGGTAATGACCTTGTAGGCGGCCGCAACGGCATTGTCGCGGGGACTGCGAATCTGCCCAAAGCCGAATTTGCTGAACTCATATTCGCTCAGCTGAAATAGGCCGATATACGACCCCGTGCGTTGATTGGGGTTGAAACCGGACTCGATCTTGGCAACCGCTTTCATGAAATTGAAATCGAGACCGAACGCGTCGGAAGCACGTTTGATTTCCTCGACCGGCGTTCCGACCGGGATGTCCTTGAGCGAACGCAGGACGGTCTCCGCCGGCTTCTCGGCGGGCGGCACTTCGGACCAGACGTAATAGATGAGATATTGGAAATCCTGCGTCGCCGGCGCTGGGTTGGAGGCAACACCGGTCTCATCGCTCGTTGTCGGCGCCGGTTGGGTGGCATCATAGTGACCGAACGGCACCGATCTTGTCCCGATCAAATCGTCGCCTGCTTTGGCGTGGGCCGACGATGGACCGGAAGCAGCATCAGGCATCGAGCCAAGCGTGACTTCCTGCAATGGTGGCTCGGGGGCGGGCTCGGGCTGCGGCCGCGGCAGGGCCTGCATCATCTGCTCGCGTAGCTTGACCAGACCGTCGAGGCGGTCGGACTCCAGCGCCGGCGCTTCGTACGGTTGCTCGAGCGAGGCGACCTCGGCCGGGCGCAAGGCGCGTTGGTGGACCGCAACCAGGATTAGCGTACCTATCGCCGCACCGGTGAAGATGACCCTGAAGGCGAGCATGGCAGCGAGCTTTCCATGCGCAACGGGGCGACAACATGGCGAGATCACGACCGAGCCCGGAATGTGCCCGAATCACGTATCAGCCAAGCGTCGGAAGCGGACTTAAGCGGGCCGCTGCCCATGTCCGCCTTGGCTTGGCTGTGTGAAAAGGCGAAGACACTCAATCGCGATAGAAGAAGTTGTTCGTCCAAGACCGTTTTAGTCGCTCACCGCGCAAGGGGCTTCAACTTAGAAATCGAACTGAAAAATATCATTCTTCGTCGCGTTTCGATTTTTGAGTTTTTGCACAGCCAGGGTCAAACCGAGAAGTCCGGGCGTTCAATCGGCAGGTCGGCTTTACCCCCAACTCCGGACATCGCCTTGCACCGCGCAAACTGACGCTTTGTGCCAATTTCGGAAGTGGCCTAGCGGTAGCGCGCAGGAGGGCTGCCAGCTCCTCTGCGATCAAGCATCATTTTCGCCATCAAGCCTCGCCGGTCACAACGGCGGGGCTTCTTCATGCAATGTCGCGTGGGTTTCATCGCATGGCAGCGTGTGCAGCCAGACGCCGTGACATGGTTCCGGAAGACTGCACCGTTGATTTTGGCAGCTCGCTCGCGCGTCAATTGCACGGCATCCTTCCCGGTACTGACGGGCGGGCATAAGCAAACTTCTTCGCAAGCTCGAAACTCTCCGTGACCCACGCATCGGGTCCAGTATCTGAGCTGCATCGGCGTCGGGATGAACGCTCATCAGACCGCCATGGTCTTTCGCGTCAAAGATCGCGCCAAAGACCGGCCATGGGATGAGGCGAAGGCGTTGCAACGGCCGTTGCTGGATGAGGCCCTGAAGATCGTGGCGCGGGGGCGGACAAGGAGGACAAGGCTGCCGCATGAGCCAGTGTCGCGTTGCCGGTCACGGACTTGTTCGGGATCGTCGAAAGAGACGCAGTATTTCGGTCCGGTCACATACGCCACAGCGATACTGGATAAGGTCGTTACCCTCCCCATCCGGGTCGACCTTCTCAAGTTTCATGGTGCGTTTGCAAACAATGCAAGTCATCAGGTCCAAGAGTGGGCTGCGGTCATCGTTCATCCGCGCTGTCGCTGCGACCACTTCTTCACGGCACCTGTCCGTGCATTGTCGCCTGTGAGCACATTTGCCGCCATTACGTATCTCCGAATTCGCATTCAATGCGTTTTGGTTCCCGCCATTTTTCTAGATCGATCTTGGCGGCGTCATTTCGCTGTTCCTTCTCTGGATTACCCTTCCATGGCTTGTCCGTCTGTCAATGGGACCCTTGATCGGACTTCTGCATGGGATCGTCTTTGGGCGTCTCCTTGCTCCTCGGGCTTTCCTCCGGCTTTGTATGAATGGAAGCTCCGACCGGGGTTGGTGTTCCCGCACAGCAACGAAACGGCCATTGCCGTCTTAGTGATCTTGCGCCTCCATCCAATACCCCTAAATTCCGCTTGTATGCCGAGCAACCGGCCGCTCACGATGCTGTGGGGCTATGGGTCCGGCTCCTAGGCACACCGGCCCCGTTAGTTCAACGGCCCTTTAGGTTGCTGCCTTCCGGCGTTGGGAGGCGCAGCAAATGTGCCCTCTCTGATGGGCTTTCCGATTTTAATCCGGGCGTTCCCAGCGCAAATGCCGTCACGAGGATCAGAATACTCGCGCAGATGATACTGAGGTAGACACGATCGTTCATTAGGCCCTAACAGGCGAAGCTAACCCGCGTTCCTCCAGGCGGCTGAATTCCGTGGGCTAGGTATCGAGGAAGTTATGAAGCAATCTGAAGTATACCGTCAAAACGCAGAGAACTGCGGCTACCTCGCGGAAGGTGCTTCCAACGAGCCAACTCGCCAGCGGTACAGGCGAATGGAAGCAGCTTGGAGAGCGTTAGCGGACGAACAGGATTGGCTTGATGGCGAGGCGTCGCCTGACCGCAAAAGCGAACAGTAACCGCGACCCGCGGGGCGACATTCAGACCGCTTTGCTAGTCGGCGACGGGCTGCCTGCACTTAGGAACAACTGTGTCCACGAACCATTTTGTTTGCGGCCTACTTTGTACGCGTATCGGTGGCCCGGCGCGGCCCCCGCCTCAACCCCATGCCCCCGAGAGGGCGCGGGGCCGTGCTCAATCTCGCAGGGGTAGTGCGAATGTTTGATTGGTTCAAATCCGAGCGGCGTGAGCGCCAGAAGAAGGTTAGACAAGATCGCAAACAGCTTGAAGTAAGAGCGCGGCGATTCCTAAAAAGCTATCTAGAAGCCGATGAAGTGCGAAAGCCTGAGTTCTATCGCGCCGTTGAAGACATCAGCAAGAAATGCCGTCCCCCCGATTTGGATTTTTCCCAACCAGATTTGGACGATGGTCAAATTGCCGAAGCTACGTCGAAAGCTGCGATGCAGATGGTTTTGGAACGTGAGAACCGCCGGGTCGGAGACTTCGTGACTGATGCCTGCGCAACGGTAGCGGTCGCATACAATCGTGCCGCAGGGGTCTACAAAGCCGACGCAGACATGCAAGAGTTAGGAACTGCCGCTGTCCACCTACTAACGATGGCAACGTCCTATACCAACGCACAGAAAGAATGATTTACGGTAACCAATTCAGAACGCTAAAAGTCGGTGACTGCGTTTATTGGAAAAGTATCGACACCGGACCTTGTCGGGATTGCTTGGAGCGGAGTTTCGATTTGATTGGGATGACGGTCATTCGACTTCGATCCAGCGCACCATATGGTGCGGGTGGAGAAAGTTAGTGAACTCGCGTCGGTAGGGCTAGCGCCGAAGCGAAAGTCTGTACGGCGAATAGGTGATGGCCTTGTGTCTTAGGCTGTCCGCTTGGTACTTAGTTCAGCCATCTCTTTCGAATACTTGCCGAACATCCCGATCCGCTTGCTTGTGAATTCTGCAATGACAGAAAAAAACTCGACGGGTGACCGAATTGTCGCCAGCCTCTGGCTGAATTCAAAAGCAAATGTCATGTTAGCTTGCGCCAATTCCAGCAGCTTTGCTTGATAAGCGCGCACGTTTGCGGTGGCTGAAGATAAATCAAATCCTTTGCTCAAGCTGCTATCCGTCATCGCCTGAGAGACATCTTCTTGTAGGGCTGTAACTGGATTTTCCATTGCGAGCGGAGCCGTTGGTTTTGAGTCTTTAGGAGGCTTGGGGCGCGATTCAGCCGAGCTTGCTGCAACCGAGCGACGGACCTTCGGGCTTCTGACGATAGCCTGAGCGGCCCGCTGGGCCTTCGTGACTATTTTCGGGCTGCGCGCGTGTTTCGACGCCGTTGCCGGTTTGCGTTTTCTCATCTGACACTCCAAAGGATGAGTTGCGACCACGGGGGTCATTCGTGCAAAGACAACAGGCGCAGTGGTTTAACGTTCCAAACGGCAAGTTATGGAAGTTCCACATGAGACTGTGGCTCTTCCAGATTATTTGGCATTCAGACCTGAAGGTCTATGCCTGCAACGCTACTTACGTCGGCGTCGTGTTCGCTTGAGCACACGGTTTCGGCCCCGACCTGAAAGCCGCTTCGCATTTTTCGCTACATGCTGTCGGTATCGACGAACTATTTCATCTCCGGAAGCACCAGCCACTAGACTTGCGGTAGCTTCGAAAGCCGCGTTTATCTTTTCGCTGACCATTAAATTGCTTCGCGCCGGGCGCTTCTGCCCCCTCGCATCAGCTTCATCATCCGAAGCGAAATTACTGCGTTTGCTTCGGCTGCCAACAACATCAAAGGATTGAACATTTGCTGCGCTCCACCTGCAACAAGGCGAATGGTCAGAAATTGTTCCGAAGCGCCCGCCAACTTGAGCGTCAAGCCAACGCTTTACGCGATACGGGAGGAGAGTAGAGTCGGGATGAATGTGATGTTCCAGAAGTGCCTCTAAAACCGTTGGGTCCGACCCCGTCCTTGGCCGTGCGCAGAATTGACTCAGCTACCAACGAACATGCGTTGAACTCACCGGATGCGGAAGTGTAGAGAGAGAGCACTATTCATTGCCACCGTCATGACTTGGACGCATCATAATTCATGGCGTGTCGCCACCGGACAGACCGGCGGAATAGAAGAATCGAAACCTCGCGGAAGTCCGATGGGTCAATCGAGTCGGTTTGGCGATGTCCGAGCCACTTCCGCTTTACCCCTCATAGCCGACATTCGCTGGGAGGATCGGCAGGTTCGCTTTGTGCCAGAATCGGGCTTGCCGTTACCTCGACGCATTGGAACGAAGAGGCAGGTTACTCACACTCACGCCTGCCACGAGTATCCCAGCGCTTGCGATCCAGAGCCAATAACCTCTTCCGTATGAAATAATCTCGACCTCGCCAAGTTTAGGACCGATTGGCACGGTAGCTACTCCCAGAAACGTCAGCGTCAGTCCCAACGCAAGGACCGCAGAGATCAACGCCGGGGATCGCTTGTCGGCAAGATAGAAGAACCAGGCGGCTACAATGATGGGGTTGGCAAGCCAAGCCGCATAGCCAGCATTGGGAAGCACCTGTTCGTGAAAACTACCGATCACGGCGATGGAAGAGAAAGCGCAGATCAAGGCAGCAACGTACCATCTTGCGCAGGCGCACAACCATCCTGCGACTATTAGGACGAAAAGCGGCAGGTGAAGCCAACTCCCGAGCACCCCGGCCCATCCTATAAGCAACAGGCCAAGAGCGGGCTCGCTACTTCTCTCCCCCACAACGTAGCAACATTCGGTTACAAATGCGGTCTGGGTAAGACAGGCGATAAACGTAGTTGCGCTTGCGAGCAGGACGGCAGCACGCCATGTCTTCAAGTTGCGGTCACCATGAAGAAGCCGGAAGAAAGCATTTAATGCGTTGCTCACAGCCTGAATGGCCTATCTCGATGAAACACGACCAACACCAACATAGCTAAGTGAAAGCCATAGCGACGGTTCGCCACCACGACAACTTCTTGTGTATCGTCGCCCCAGAGCCTTCTCAAATACAGATACAGCGGCAAGGCAACGGTCTGCCAGCAACGTAGGACAACGGCGAAATGGAGCGTGGACATCATAGCCAAAAAGCCGGTTTCAATTTTGTGCAGATTTTCAGGAGATTTTGCGTGCCCAAGTCGGCTTCGGTCGATAGTGTTGAAAAAGTCCTTTTGGGGTGACGAGCGAAATTTCTTAGGACCACTGATGCATTTCGCACGCGGCGACGTGAGGGGATCACACGTTTCACACAAAAACGACCACCGATCTTCGTATCGGCGCTAAGGAGGGTTGCAGCCGTAGAGACAGCCCAGAAGCAATTTTCGCTAGATTTTCAGCGTCGTCCGTTGCAACAGTATCGGTCATTTTCTGACTTCGAGCAGCGCAGCCACGAGGTCCGCTTTGCCCTCTGGACCGGACCTCGCCGACGGCCGACGCACCGGCGTTGGCGGAATGAAACTGCTGCAAGCAAGCTCAAGAGAACGAAGAAATCCAAAAAGATATCGACTTTTCAAGCATCAAGTCGAAGTTGAAGTCGCGCCGCTAGGGAGCGCCAGTCTTTTCAAAGACTTGCTCGCCCTACGGATGCGCTGTCCAACAAATGGACATAAACGCGCACGAACGAGGGGCGACAAACGGATACAGCTTGCATAGCGGTCGCGATCTGCGCCGCGCTGTACTTCGCAATTCGGAGGCCTCAGCTCCCGGTCTTTCGTTGCAATATCGCCTGCTCAACCTGGTCCGCGAGGACCGTGAGGTGACTGTGGAGGCGGTCAAATAGGTCGCGCTTGGCTTGGTCCGTTGCGAGGTCGCGGATCAGAGCGCATTCGGCGGCGTCTTTTCGAAGCTTTTCGACCCGCTCCAGATAGTCCTTCATCGCCGGCGCCCGCCTTGGTGCCCCCGAGTTTCAATCCGGGAACAACGAGAGTCAATCCAAACAAATGAATTAGGACGCTCGGACAACGCAACGCCGCCTAGCGTTGAAATGGTCGCTGGCGGCGCTGAATCTCTTTCCGAGAGGGACTAACAAAATCCCGGGTACATGTTGGTCGTCCTGCCGCGCCAAAGGTTCATCCGAAATGGCCCGCCAGCATGAACCGGCGGGCTCGATTGCCAATGTAGTCGGACTAGCCGACGCCGTAGGGCTTGTTGAGAAAGTAGTCACGGTTGCCCAGCGCCTTCTCCGCGTACTGATCGATCGCAACGGTGATCGCCTTGGACGTGCTGGTAGCAGTGGCCCTCTCCCGTGGCTCGCTGCCGCAGTTCGGCAAGCGCGTCGATCCAAGACGAATTGTCCGCGCTTTGTCGTCGTACCATTTTAATTGTTCGCGCATCACCAGCTCCGGCCGCCAAGCACGCGCCCTTTCATCGGACCATCCTGCTCCTTCTTGAGCCGGTCGCGCTCGGCGCACAGTCCTTCAATCCTCGCTAGCATCCTCACCAGCAAAAGCTCAGCCGACGCAGTCGAGATGCCGGCACGTTGAAGCTGCAAGATCTCCTTACGCTGTCTTCCGACCTGGACGCGCATATGCTCGATTTCGGAACGTACGTCTTCTAGGTCCATAGCGCTCCTTCATCACCCTCTGGATTGTGCGGACGAGCCCCTCCGCTCTGCGCCCTAGCTGGTCGTAGAGGCGAAGCCGCCTGAAAAGGATCTCGATTTCACGGGCGCTCTTCATTAAGGCGAAGCATAGCACAAACCATGAACGATTTGGCAAGCCGCTAGGTATTGGGGGTGTAGTCATCAGGGTCCCAATTCCGCAGGAACCTTGTATTCGCCTCAGCGTCGAATCCTCACTTCCGGCCGATGCCCCTAAGCCCCCTGGCCGGAAGCAGACCTGCCAAAGGTTGGCGGCCCCAGGTCGAATTCCTGGGGCCGTTTGGAACGCTGGATCGTAGAATGGCCCTGCACTTCAGCCGCGTTGCTCCCGCGACGGAGGAGCTAGAGATTTGGAGCGCGAGTGCACTCGGCTACTCATTTGTAATCAGCAATGAGAGTAGGAGTGGCCCTGGACTCCACGGGCAGCCCGGCTTTGTAGCTTCTTGGCGTCCCATCAATTTCAACAGGACGGCCATCAGGGTAGGCGGATCACCCTTTAAGACGTTTGCCGAAGCCGAGAAGGCCTGTGAGGCCCTGCTAATGCACCTAATCAAATAGCTTCGGATCTGGCGTACCCCTTGCTCCGCCCAGCCGCCTCGGATTGGATGTCCTAGGGCGGGGAGATGGCAGAGCGCAAACAAGACTGGAACCGCGAGTTCGAAGATCCGATATCGTTGCCGGGCGGCCGGAAGCTGCTCACGCTGAAGGACACGGCCGACTACATTACGAAGTTGCCGAAGAAGGAATCCGACTTGCCGGAATGGCAAACGGCAATCCAGGTCTTGCTGTTATGCAGCCGTGGCGGGCCAACGATGATTGCGCGGATCGGCGTCATGCGGGCGTTGAATCGTCACGTCGAACGGGTCTTTAATCCCGAGCGGAAAGATCACCATTGGGGCAAGCGCAAGCTGAAGAGAGACCAACGAAAGTTTTTATCCACGTCAACACCAGCAAGCAGGTTGACGACAAGGACCACCTGAAGGTTTTTGCTAACGAGCACGCGAAGGAATGGTCTAAAAAACCCGACCAAGAAGGCGTGGTCGTTGAGTGCGAAGTAATGGCTTCAGAAATGAAGCCCCATGTGTCGCAGGCGTATAAGGACGCTTGCGATAACCTTATCTATCTCAAGAAGGAGCAATTCCAGGTTACTAACTATACATGGCTTGTGCTCGCCGCCCTCTACATCCTCTCCCGTAAGTTCACGGCCGGGACGGTTGGGAACGACCTATTGATCGGGAGCGCGTTTGTCGTGGGCATTGTTTCACTCCTCGTGCTCTGGGACTTCCAAAGCTCAATTGAGCGTTTTCGCAATCGACTTGCTCATGTCTATGAGGACTATTTCACGAAAGGTGAATGCGAGCGCCTTGGCCTCGATGCCAAAAGTAAACATCGGTACATCTCGGCGATCCTTAGCTTCGCGGTTGTAGTTGCCACGGCATTTACTGCTTGGGCGGTCCGCCAATCGTAGTAATTCGCGCGATGGCCCGCCAGCGTGAACCGGCGGGCTCCCTAATCCACGTAACCATCTTGCTCAGACTAGCCCAGGCCGTGGGGAGGTTGGAATAAACAGGGATGATGTTGGAACTTCTGCGGGCTGAGAGAGTAGGGAACGGGCTTCCGGTTTTTCAGCCCCAAAGCCCCAAACCGGGAGAAGGCGGCCCCAGCTTTCTTTCCAGTAGCTGGGGCCGTTTCCTTTTCAGCTGCGAAAACAATCGCCGGAAATGTGAAACAGTTCACAGACGGTCCGAGTTTGGCTCCCCTAACATTCAGCCATTCACTTCCATCCGGTCATTCACTTATTCTTACTTGCAAATCGCCCGGCCAAAAGCCGGGCTTTTGCATTTCAACCCGGGCACCCGGCTTTCGGAATGTAGCCTCAACTTGGTCTCCTCTTCCGAATGCACCAAATCCGCGATCGCTTAGGAGACAAGATGCATTCATCGCCCCCCTGGAAATGGGCAATCGCCATCTTGATAGCTTTGTGCTGCGGCATCTACATTTGGACCCTCCGATAGAACGCCGAAGCCATCCGACGGCTTGGGGAGCTGGGGCTGAAGCCGACTACGAAGCAACCGACCTCGAAACTGTCATCCGAGACCTGCTGACCAGCCAAAACAGCAC
This sequence comes from Bradyrhizobium sp. SRL28, assembly GCF_018596315.1. GTDB lineage: Bacteria > Pseudomonadota > Alphaproteobacteria > Rhizobiales > Xanthobacteraceae > Bradyrhizobium. Next base: position 10,414 of record NZ_JAHEAG010000063.1, read on the forward strand.
CCGATCCGCATCGTCGCTTTCAACACCGCCGAGCGCTAGTCGGAAGGTGTTTCCGAGATCATCTGCGTAAGATGGCGAGAGCCTCTCGGTAGAGATTGCAGGAGGAAATTGCCAGCCCACTGCACACCAGAAAAATCGCGAAACGATGATAATCGTCGCCATTAAGCGGCGAAAATTCAAACTGCGGCGGCAGAAATTCCCACCAAACGCTAGGAATGGCGATCGCGGCAACAGAGGAGCCCGCCGGAGCGCCCGCCAGAAGACTTACTCCGATGATCGCCACGAAGAAGGTCGCGAAGTGCAGCGCAAACGCCAAACGAGGCCATCGCCTCCTGGACAATGCTCGCGGCGATCGTCGCCAGCAAGGCCACCGCAAAGGCCTCCGGAGACCACGGTCTGAGCCTGAGAAGAAAATCCGTGCCCTTGCGCACCGGCACCCTCCGAATCTTCCTCAAAATTTAGCGGAACGCGCTGTTACGGACAACTCACGGACGTTGCCAATCCGAGAGGGATGCATTTCCGGTGGGCCCACCCATACCTCTGGTGCCTGTAACCCACGCCCCCTCTCCGCTGGTCTCGGGTCGGGTGAGGTGCAACGCAAAGTACGCCCAAAACCTCGCGGGCGGATTTCGCGGGTCTAACCAATGCCATGCCCCTCGTCATCTCCACAATAAGCGGTAGACTGCTGCCCGTGCAGCCTAGCGTGTGCGATAGTGGCAACATCCGTATCCAGTAAACAGAGCGCGGGGCTTCTCCTCTATCGGTTAAGGGACGGTGGCGTCGAAGTCCTGCTCGGTCATCCCGGAGGACCCTTCTGGCGCAGGAAGGACTTGGGATCGTGGTCGGTTCCAAAAGGCTTGATCGCGGCGGGTGAAACTCCCCTCGCCGCAGCAAAGCGCGAGTTTGCGGAAGAAACCGGTCACCGTCCGCGGGGTAAGTCTGTGTCGCTGGGCCAGTCGAAGCAGCCGGGAGGAAAGATCGTTCACGTATGGGCTGTTGAACATGACTGGGACGCCGCCAATCTCAAGAGCAATATGTTCGAGGTGGAGTGGCCACCGCGATCTGGGCGGCGTCAGATGTTTCCCGAACTCGATCGCGCCGCGTGGTTTGAAATTGAGGAGGCACGCGCGAAAATTGTGACGGGGCAAGCGGCTTTCCTCGACCGTCTGCTGGCAGCTATCGCAGACGGTTAAGCTACGGCCGCCTGCGCGCCTTCCGCTATGGCTACGGCGACAAGAAGAACGTCGCGCGACACGTCACCCGCAACATATACGCCCGGGACGCTGGTTTCCTCCGTGTCCGGGTCCGTCACGACGCCTCCCTTTGCATCGCGCTTGCAACCAAGGCGTTTGGCCTGATGGCAGCCCATCGAGAAAAACAAACCTGCCCGGGGCAGATCCGGCCCGCTCCTGAATACGATCTTTGTGAGCTCTCCGTTCGTACCTTCGAGGGATTCAATGGGCTCCAAGCGCAGCGGAATATCGTGCTCTTTGAGTTTTCGCTTCGCTTGCGTACTGACCTCAGTCCCATCGCAGCAGGCCACAACAGCCGCCATCCAGTGCTTCATCATGATGGCAAGCTCAGCCCTTTATCCCCCTTGCCAAATGCAGCTACTGGCTTCCCCGCGTATTCGAAGCCGTCGCAATATAGACAATGGTGCACGGAAACACCGTAAAGAGACTCGATCCCCGCTAATTCAGGAAGCTCGTCAACGAGACCCGTGGCAAGCAAGACCTTCGAAGTGCTGCCGGTTATTCCGTCCGCACACATAAACTCGAATTCGTCGCCCCTTGGAATGATATCGGTTACTCGTGTCCCGCGCACCGAAATCGACTTGTAAAAGCTGAGTTCTTGCCGCGCCTCATCTACGAATGCCGACCTTCCCGTCCGAGCAGGCCGTGAATCGCGTGCGAACTCAGGTTGCGCTGATGTCCTTCATCGCAGAGCAATGCTTCGCGGTGGCACCTCCCAAGAATAAGCGCGGCGCTTAATCCGGCAGGCCCGCCGCCGACAATGAGAACATCGAATTTCATTGGAAGCCCTTTCGTTGCGTAAGCATATAAGACTGCTCGCAACGCTTGGAACCCCTGATAGCCATTCAGGCGTCAGCGCTTCTTCTGCCGTCTTACGCAATCCTCGAAGGGCGCCAGGCACTATTGGAACGAACCTCAGAGTAGGTTGTTCGCTCTTCGCTGCAACACTTCTTGGATTGTCCAGGATTTTCGTGCACGCCCCATGGAGTGCATATGATGACCGCAGCCTATCTCAGGACACGCTTGCCAAGGCCGCTTGCCAATAAAGCCCGTACCATCGCCCAATCGCATCCTTATGCAGTGGCTGCAGCCGTGACTGCAGGAGCTCTGGCCATATCCGCCCTGGTGAACCGCCGCCTGGCCAGGAATGCTGAGAACGACAATCCGCCCGCTGGTCAGTTCCTGGAGGTAAACGGCGTCCGGCTCCACTACGTCGAACGTGGCTCAGGCCCGCCGCTGGTCCTGCTGCACGGCAACGGCAGCATGATCCAGGATTTCGAAACCAGCGGTCTGATTGATCTGGCCGCTAGGAACTATCGCGTCATCGTTTTCGATCGTCCTGGCTTCGGCCATAGTGATCGGCCGCGTAATGTTGTCTGGACCCCGGCAGCTCAGGCTGAACTGATTAACAGCGCGCTCCATCGATTGGGCGTCCCGCATGCAATCATCTTGGGGCACTCGTGGGGCGCTTCTGTCGCAGTTGCGCTGGCGCTGACATATCCGAACCTGGTCCAAGGCCTGGTTCTTGCATCGGGCTATTACTATCCGACGTTGCGTCCGGACGTGGTTGCTGTATCCGCCCCCGCCCTGCCGTTAGTAGGCGATGTCTTGCGGTACACCATTTCACCGATCGTAAGCCGTGTTATGTGGCCGCTTTTGATGGCCAAAATCTTTGGTCCGCGGTCGATGCCGAAGAAGTTTGAGGGCTTCCCGAAAGAGATGGCCCTTCGTCCCTCTCAGATTCGCGCGTCAGCTGCGGAGTCGGCGCTTATGATTCCGGACGCGTTTCACTACCGCGACGAATACGCGAATTTGAAGATGCCCTTGGTCATCGTCGCAGGCGACGAAGACCGATTGGTCGATATCGATGCGCAATCGGCGCGGTTGCACAGCGACGTCCCCCAGAGCAGGTTTCACCGCGTTCCCGGAGCCGGCCACATGATCCATCAGACTGCGACCGGCGCAGTCATGTCTGCAATCGACGAAGTGGCGATCGCGAGGTCCGCGTCGGGCTGAAAACGCCATCGACAAAGGAAGGGCGCTAGGCCGGATGTCTTCCAACGAAGTGTCCATGCCGGTTTGGCACGAAAAGCACTTGCGGGCTGCAACCACCGCGGCCGGCGTAGCGTTGTGGTCATGGAATGTCGACACCGACGCCATCACTATGGATGAACGCGCATATGACCTATGGGAAGTCTCGAAGGACGAGAAGCAGATCACATTCGAGATCCTGTCGCGGAACATTCATCCCGCCGATCTGGAGCGGGTCAGGTCTGCGTTCGCCGCGACGCGTGCGGTCGTAGGCGCTTACGAAATCGACTTCCGGATCCTGTCGGGCATTGATATTCGCTGGATCTCCGCGCGGGGTCAGGGCGACGACGCTGACATAGCCGACCGAATTATGTTTGGCATCTTCCTCGACGTCACCCAACGCAAGCAGGCCGAAGAAGCCAACGAATTGCTGGCGGGTGAAATGAGTCATCGGGTGAAAAACCTTTTGACTATTGCAACCGCGCTTACTCAGATCACTTCGCGGTCTGCGGCTACGAAAGAGGATATGGCCCAAGAGCTGACCAGTCGGCTGATGGCGTTAGGACGTGCTCAGAACCTCATTCGTCCCATGCCGGTCGGGAAAGAGAAGCAGCGCTTCTCGGTGACCTTATCTCGGTACTGCTTGCTCCATATGATGAGAAGGGGGCCAGCGTTCGCATTCGCGTCTCGGTGCCGAAGATGAATGTTGGAGAAAGTTCGAGCACGACCCTGGCCCTGGTTATCCATGAACTGGCAACAAACTCGGCAAAGTACGGATCGCTGTCAGTTGCAAGCGGCACGCTGGACGTGTCGTGTAATGGCCGGGACGACCAGGTCGTGATCATGTGGACCGAACGGGGTGGACCGCCTATTTCGGCTCCCGCCACGGGCGCGCCATGCCATCAGGGAAGCGCCGAGCGTCAAGAATCTTGGATGAGTACGGTGCGGCGCAATCCGAATTGATCGGCAAAGCCGTCGTGCTCACCGACGGAAAAGCAGGCACTGTCGAGAACGTTTGGCTGGATGAATTGCACGGGCTTAGGATTTCCATCAAAGGTCACGAGGGAAGATGGCCGGTCTCAACCATCAAGCATGCTGAAGCCTAGACCTCGCATCGGCTGCGGGTTACGCAGATCGCGCGCTCCTTTCAAAGCATTCCGAACAAAATGAAGAGCCCGACCTCGGTCAGGAAAGTAGCGCTCATGAGGGTGCTTCCATGCCCAACAACGAGCACGTCGCCTTGCTCAAGCAGGGCGTGGCCAATACGCGGTTCGCCTTCAATCGCACCCCTGCCAACCAGCCATTCTCGCTCTTTTGCGAGCAGCCGATAGCAGGCCGCGATGTCGCTATATCGCTTTCTCAGCCCCTCAACGGTAGCCGTTACGGCGAGCGCATCAAATTCGGCCGCTCTCTCCCAATATTGCGCGACGCTACGCACCTTGCTTTTGTGCTCATGAATTGTTTCTGTTCGGAAAGTGGGGGGTGATCCGCGCGGCGGCACAAGCACTCAGTCTCCGGCGGGGGCGTCTCTACGCCTTGAGATAGTTATTCCGAACCGCGTATCGAACTAAGCCTGCAGTCGAGTTTATGTTAAGCTTGCGCATGGCCGCGGCTCGATGCGTCTCTGTTGTCTTCACGCTGAGATTTAGCATCGCGCTGATGTGCTTGTTAGTGTACCCCTGCGCAACTAATGTAACGACCGTCTCCTCTCGATGCGTGAGTATCTGGCTTGGGTCGCGCTTTGCGGTCGCGCCGTCTTGTAGTTCGCCGGAAAACGCGCCGAAGAAAAACGGCTTATGAGCCATCAAGGATTCAACAGCAGCCAAAAGCATTTTATTCGCGTTAGATTTTTCCAGAAAAGCGCGGGCACCCGCCTGGAACGCCAACAATGCCAACTCGGTCGTGTCATGTATGGTGAAAATGAGTACTTCCGTTGTCGGCTGGTGCTCCTTGATGCACCGTGTCGCATCTACGCCGTTCATAAACGGCATCGAGTGGTCAAGGATCGCCACATCAGGCCGTTTTTCAGTGGCGACGGCAACTGCCTCCCTGCCGTCACACGCCTCAGCAACGACTTCCCAGCCTGCGCGCGCTTCCAGGATGGCGCGCAGGCCTGCTCGTACCGTTACATGATCGTCAGCAATGAGGATTCGTTTCACTGAGCACCGCCAGATTTGACTCAGGGTGCCCTGTATTAGTCCTTTCGACAATCAGAAGGTGTTCAATATGAGACAGTCCGACGTGTTATCGGGCGGACTGTATGCGCCTTGATCAAGTCTTCGGTGGTGCAGTTCAATCCTCGGCAGATCACTTGGTGATCTTAGCAAAATGGGTCACGCAATCACCATATTAGGTTGAACGGTTCGGATCAGAATCTCAACAAACTCGGCGGCGCTTGCCGGGGCAAAATCGGGACCGACCACTTGAACCCGATCTACCAACGCTTTTTCGAATAACTCCGGTGCGGTCTTGCGAAGTTCTTCCGCCATTTTGATCGAGGACGCCGGAATTGCATCAACGGATTCGAGTAGACGCGCTTCGCACAGGGGCGCCGGCTCCTCAGCGAGCAACTTCTGGCGGGATTTACATCGATTTGCGGAACATGGTCCGAAGATAGGCAGTCAGGCGCTGGATTGCGAACCAAAACGAAACCCGTTCTGTGCCAAAGATCACAGTCTTCAGCGCAAGGATTTGCCTCATTCAACCCCGGTCGCAATCGTTCAATGGGTGGGAGATAACATGACGCAGACCGGCAAGCCGCTGAATCAAACACAGAAGGCAGCCTTAGACGTCCGAATCTTGAAGGACGATGAGCTGGACGCCGTTTCTGGCGGTGGCCAGCTTCAAAGCGCATTCAGCACCGTCATCAAGTCAATCGGGCAAGGGCTGCAAACAATGGCGAGTAAACAATAGCGATGCCCACGACAATTTGAGAGCTTGCGCAGGTCGTAGCCTGAGAGGCGGTGGATCGGTCGCCTGGCAAATTCGACACCGCCGTCATAGACGGTTGGCGTCGGCCCCAGCGCGCGGGCAGCGCAGTTTCGCCCCGGCGGGGCGCACGCCGTTAGAAAGCCAATTTTACGTAATCAAAGTGCCCTCAGTAAACGAAGGGAGGGCTTCCATGGCCAAAGCTCTGGTAACTCTATGTTGTTTGCTTGCGATGGGGACGCCTGTATTCGCGAGCGGCGAAGCAGCTCTTTCGGAAAGTGACGCGAAAGCCTTCACCGCTGTGTACGGGGCGGCTGAAGAAGAGAGCGCTCAAGATTTCGTTGAAACCGTGCAGTTAGGCGGACGATTGTGGACCTGCTTTGCGCGAGGTCGCAGCGGACGTTTTTCGGGTCAAAGCCGTAGCGCAAATGTCGCTCGACGAGTTGCCCTTGAGCGTTGCAGGAATCGATCCAGCCGTTGCGTCATCACGAGCTGTCGTTGATTGGACTCTGCGTCCCCGAACCACCGCACCCATCGGCCTCAAATTTTTTCGCCGCGCTGGCGTAGAGGTTGTAGGCGGACTGTTGCTCTCCAAAGCCGACCAGGGCGTCTGCTGACGAAATAGTTCATCCGAACCGGGACGCGCACGGGACGTAGACTAGAGACGGGCACTCCACCCACCTCGGGCACCGACCAGCCCCCGATGCCCGCTTTGGGTGGCGAGTTCAACCGATCGCTGCAACACATTCTGCGAACTTCTCAGCCGGCGTTTGATAGAGCAAGGTCTTTCTCGGCCTTTCATTGAGCTGCCTCGCGATGGCACTGAGCTTGGCCTGACTGTGCAAGGACAGGTCGGTGCCACGCGGAAGATATTGGCGCAGCAATCTGTTGGTGTTTTCGTTTGACCCGCGCTGCCAGGGAGATCGAGGATCACAAAAGTAGACCTCGACCTCGGTGGCCAATGTCAGGCGTTGATGGTCCGCGAGTTCCTTGCCTCTGTCCCAGGTCAGCGACCAGTAAAGTTCGCTGGGCAATCGCTGCGATTGCTTGATCAGTGCCGAGACGCTTTCGGTAGCCAAGCCGACCGCCGGCAGTCACGCCCGATTGTGGTGTTCGACACCGTGGCCAGCATTTCGGGCGTCAACGCTTCGGCCGGCATCTCCTACAACAAGTTTCTCGCGAAGCTCACCTCCGACCACCGCATGGGACGCACGACTTCAGAGAACACCCGAACCGCTCTAGCCGCAGCTAAGGCGCGTGGGGTCAGCTTGGCAATCCTAACGGTGCTCGGGCGCTCCGAGGAAAGCAGGTTGGCAATGCCGATGCCGTCGCCAAGATCAAAGCCAACGCAACTCAGCGTGCTCTGGACCTCAAAGGCATCGTGAGCGCCCTGCAGGCCTCAGGCCGGACAAGCGTCCGCAGTATCGCTGAGGCTCTGAACGATCAAGGGATACCAGCGCCTCGCGGGGACAGATGGCACCCAACGGCGGTCTCCCGCCTGCTCACGAGGCTCTCGGCACCGGGCGCGAACACTGCGGCCCCCCCTCAGACGGGAGCACGCTTATGATCACCCTCGGTCTAGGTCTCCTCGCCACTAGCATTGTCGTGCTCACGATAGAAAGCGGCGGACTAGCCTTGGTGCTCTTCAGCGCCGGGGTCTGGGGTGATCCTCCATGCGTAGGCACCCTCGGCCGTCGGGAGATCAATTATGTCCGCTCACTACCAACACCGGCACGCTTCCGTCCCCTAGGACCTCCGATGTTTGACTCCCCAACAATAGCTTCCTGAGGCCGCGACGCCCATGAGAGGCCATGACAATTAAGTCGCAGCCTTTGGACTTTGCTGTTTCGATAATCGCAGTGGCTGGGTGCGCATTCGGAACATGCAAAAGTTCTGCAGATATCCCGATCTGCTCCGCCATAGCTCGAGCCTCACCGAGCACTTTGCCCGCACGTTCCTTGCTGGCCGCGTCAAAGCTCTCTACCTCTTCCTGCGAGGGCATCCATCCCGAGGCGTGACCGCTTCCATAGTCAACCGGCAGCGGTTCCGTTACGGTGATGACTGTCATTTTAGCGTTCAAAGCCTTTGCTAAAGCAACCCCATGCTCAACACCTTTTCTGGCGACATCCGATCCGTCCGTGCTCAAGAGAATATTGGTGTACATTCGAGGGCTCCCTTGTTCGTCGAACATTCTTCCCTAAATGTCGGTCTGTCCCGCCGCCGCAACGAGCTGTTGTGCGTCCGTGATGCCTTCGGGCGCCGATGTCAGGTACGGGCGCGCCCTCCGAAATGGGGCCCCCTTTCCTGCCTGAAATCCCAAAGATTTTCCTGGAGCGATTTCGCAAAATGCGCCGCTTTAGGCTCGATGATGATCGGCTCATTGCTCGGTGCTTGAAGTCTAAAAATGGGGCCCGCAATTCGGGGAACAATGGCAGGCGTGTGGCAATTCCGCCTTACATGAATGACGACGATCACCGAATCACCGCGGGTTAAAAGCACGCCGCAACCCTTCGTCAGATCTGTTCTAATAAGACATCAAAATCCAAAGTGGAGCGGCGTCCAAGATTCGATGCATAGCTCTCCAAAAAGACTTGCGCCGACCTTCGCCCCTCATCGCGCAGCAAGTAGAAGAATTCCCATTCCGCGTTGAGCTTGGAGGAAGCGCCAAGTTCGGTCAATATCTCGCTCGCAATGCGGTGGATACGCATGCCGGCCCATTGCGCCCCCTCGCTGTTGCCCGGATCGGCGACTTGCCGAAGCAAGGCGATCATGCGCAGCTCCTTCAGCAGAACTGCGTTAAAGGACACTTCATTCAGTCGGTTGAGAATCTCTGGGGCGGAGCGCGGCGAACTCTCGCGTTCAACCGGATTGATCTGAACGAGAATGGTATCCTGTGACTTGCACTCTCGAATGAGAGGCGTGATCGTGGGATTGCCAGAATAGCCTCCGTCCCAGTATGGATCGCCCTCAATCTCTACAGCCTGAAACATGGTGGGCAGACAGGCGGAGGCGAGCAGAACGTCCGGCGTAACAGTGTTGTTCCTGAACACGTGACCGCGGCCGGTCCGGACATTGGTTGCCGTGATGAAGAGTTTCGTCGGTGCTCCTGCCAGCCGCTCGAAATTTATTGTTTCTGCCAGAATCGCACGTAATGGATTTTTGCCCATCGGGTTCAAGTCATAGGGCGAAACTAGGCGAGACATGAGATCCATGGCGACATAGATAGGGGAAGAGTCCAGCGGCCGAGAATCACATCGAGGGGGCCGCGCCGCAAAGGACTGAAGCGAGCCGCCTCGGAGACGCGGCGCCAGAAATTCTCCAGAGCTTCCCGGGCACCCGCGGCCCCGCCTTTGGCATGACCATCGACAAGCACCGCGGCATTCATCGCACCCGCCGACGTGCCGGAAATGCCATCGATTCCAAGCCACGGCTCCTCGAGCAGACGATCGAGCACGCCCCAAGTAAATGCCCCATGCGAGCCACCGCCCTGCAACGCAAGGTCCACAAGTATGGGATCGTGAGTGATGGCCGCTTTAACAGCGTCGTTGGCCATTAGACCTCCCTTCGCAAGAATAGCACTCGTGCCGGCAACCGACCAACGGTTAAATATGATTGATCATTCGCGTCGATTTGACGGGCGCCGGCCACTTACGGTCTTCCTCAACAAACGGACATCCTCAAAGCTGGTTGGCATTTTAAGGCGCCACAAGCGGCATCACACGACCCCTGATCGCGCAGCGCTCGACACTAGACGAGTTTGGCGCGAAGACGCCGGAACTCGTCGTCTGTTATCGATCTAGATTTCTTTAGCTGATCGAGCTTGCTGATTTCATCCGCTATGCTGTAGCCGACCACGCGACGCAGTTCGTCGCGCGCCTGCTGAGCTTGCTGCGCATTGCGCTCCGCCATACCTCGTCCTTGGGTGATTAGGTAGGCAAAGATGCCGAGGTAAGAGGTTAGAACTAGCGCGAGAACCCACAGCGCCTTACCCCAACCGGAGATATCGTGACGCCTGAACAGATCACCATAGATTATGACAAGCAGCCAGAACCAAACGACGAATGCGAATATTGCAATCATATTCATCAAGAAATTAGAATAGGTGTACCCTCCTTCGAAGAGCATCGCTGTTCTCCTGCTCGCTTATCTTTCAACCATTTTGACTTAATGCGAGGTCCAACGGACATTATGTATGGCAAACGTGCAGATGGACTATAAGGACTTCCCCCTCAAACAGTGCGGGTTTTCCCTGAAGCTTCGGGCCGATAGTGCTCCTGTCATGGCCCGTGTCCGCTCTGGGTGTCATTCGCGTGGGTTTGGCCACATACCGACGACTTCCGCTCTACCCCTATAAGCAGACATCGCTGGCCTGCGTCGGCATGTCTCAGATGTGCCAATAGCGGTCATTTCAACCGGTGTGCGTGGTAGGTTTTGACGCTTTGAAGATGTATCGATTGGTACTGAAGAAGTATCTTCCTGCTTCGCTCAGGTGCTCGAACTCGCCATGCCACGCGCTCAGATCATCAGCCGAAACGTCGGGCTTGCGCGCGACGAAATCCCGAATACCCTGCGCCAGTCCCTTGCTGTAGCTGTCATCATCACATTGCAGATTGAGGATCGGAAAGATGGCTGCACCGTCAAATCGAAATCCTGCATTGACTAACTTGTATGCCATGGATCTTGGGAGATGCGGATGAGCACAGTGCTCTTCCCATGATTTCATGACCAAGGCCATACGTTCTGGATTTTCAGAATACCACACAACAGCGTCCCAATCCGTTGCCACAAAAACCGTTCGGCCGCCCGGCTTCAGGACGCGAAATGCCTCTGAAAGACCGCGGTCAACGTCAGGAACGTACTCGGCAACCTGAGTGCATACGACGACATCAAACGACGCATCTGCCTGATTCACTTGAGTTGCGTCGCCGACCGCATATGAAAGCCACGCTGAAGCTTTCCGCTGATTGCAGAGGGCTATTAGATCGGTCGAGACATCGATGCCGACGACAGCACCATGACGCCCAACAATCTCCGCTATGCTTTCGCACAGATAGCCCGGACCACATCCGATATCCAGGACGCTCTCCCCACAAGACAAATTGAGCTGTCGAATTGTCTCCAGTCGTTGCGCCACCACGTCCCTTGTGAGATAGGTCTTTTCCAGTTGTTTTGCGGCTTCTTTGGTGAATTCGAGCCCGCTCATCTTCGCCTCCACCCCCAGGACGCATAAAGAAGTTGAACTCGAAACCTAGGAGAAATCAATGGTCGGCAGGCCATCCGCCGTGTGACCTAGGCCGGACGCCGCCGATGTCTGCGTTGGGTCATTCGTGTCACTTTGGCCTTCGGCCAGCGACTTCCGTTTTCCCCCCGGAAGCGGACATCGTCACGGACGGGTACCAAAGCGGACATCATGATCCCGCGAAAGAAAGGCGTCGCAACTACAATCTATTTGTAGTATCCGACGACGCATATATAGCCAGCCACCTTCGTAACGAGCCCTACTTTCTCAACCGGTCTCTTATCTTCACCGGGGCGCGGGTACATGTATGTGACCTCTGTGATCTTATCTTCGACCGCAGAGGCAAATTCCGCCCCGTAGGGTTTGCCCGTGACATCCTTAATGTCTCTCTGCACGAGGCCAATACGCGCAGGGTCGGGATGGGCGATGTTCTTGCCGTCAGGGCCTGCGCAAGTTGGGTAAAGATCACGGTCGCGAAAGCCTCCCTCACCCTTATTGATTTGGCTGACGGTTTTTGCCGGGTCGGCTTTCATGGAGATGACGACCTTCTCGAGCATAGCTTTCGCCTCGGCGGGCGTGCCGAAACCGACATTCTGAGCATATGTCGCCGTCGATGCGATTGCGGCCACTGCCATCGCACTTATCGTCAGGTGAAGACGCATGATTTCCTCCCATTGCAATTGTGCTCACGGCCCAGCTGCATGGTGCGGAAAGCCTTATCTCTTGCATTGGCTGCTTGGAGAATGACGACCACGTCATCGGCTCTTGCATGCAGAAGGCTCTACCCAACACTAGCTTGAATTGGTCCTCCAGGGCGTGAACCACTTCACAATCACTCTGAAATACAACTCAGTCAGACAACGTTGAATATAAACGTCCTTCCCACGTCTGGTTTGGGTCATTCCCGCATTGGCGAGGTCTGCTTTGCCCCCATAAACGGACTTTATCAGTCCGGCCTGTCAGGTCCGAAAAGTGCATCAATAGCGGAAGTGCGCATTCACTCTACTTCGGCTGCTTTCCCTTGCCGTCCGTTGTGGCTTCGAGCTTCGATGCCAAGGCTTTTGTAATGTCCGCGAGACGCGCCCTGCGGCTTTGAGCTTCTGGTCGCGTGAGAGTAAGAGTGGGATCTGTCTTGCCATCGGGATCACAGATCATGCGGAAAATGTAGATCGGCTCGCCGTCCTGCTTTAAGGCCACCTCTACTGTGCCGTGTGCCATAAAATGTCGAAGGTCTTCGAATGAAGCGAGCTTTTCGACGAGGGGCGCAACTCCACTGATGCGCGATTTCAAGGGGCCGGCTTCGCTCATCAATTTGCGAAGACGTTCCAGCTTTTGACCCATTAGGTGCGGCAACGCCGGTCTTAGGGCCTTGTATTCGGGTAAAGCGGCGGCGTGAACGAGGACCGTACTAACGGCACGCTCGATCTGCGCGAATAAATCGATCACCTCTCCTCGCAGCATTTGAGCCGCGCGTTGAGCCACGTCGTACCCACTTTTCTGCGAACTCTGCACATCTCCCCCCTTGGGGCCTTATTCTCTGGCAATCGGAACCTAGCCATGACCGATAAAGGAATGGTGTTCGCGTGGAGCTGCCGACCGAGTGGTTAGTTAATAAACGGTCTCTGGTGAAGTTCGAATTCAATTGGAGGTTGCCATGGCGGCCACGCCTCTTCCGGTTGCCACCGGGTAACGGGCATCAACCGGCTCACCGGAGTGGTCCGCTTCGGGGCAATCGCGTCGGTTTGGCCGGACCACGGCGACTTCCGGTCTACCCCGGTGAACGGACATTCTCAGGATAGGCGGGCATGTCTCAAAGGTGCCAATAACAGACCATCATCTTCGGGCGCGCGTTCACCCCGAGAGGAAACTCCTTATTCGATTACGCGCTTTACTCGACGGAAATCGGCTTCGAAGGTCAGGTCTAATACATCGCCAGATGCTAAGTCCATCCTGAACTCGTGCCAGTTCCCGTCTATTGCTGAATACCACTTCCCAATCAGTATACCTCCCGTGACGGATATCCCGGCGAAGCCGTCCCAAGATAATCGCTCCGTGGTCCACTGCCTTCCGTCTTTGCCTTCCGCCCAAAATCGAATGTTATCTCCAAACACGATGATCTCTAGCTCGGGCACCTGACACGAAAAGGATATGTTGTCTGTCGTTTGTCCCAGCAGTTCCTTCGTACGCGGATCGACAAGATAGTCCGATCCGCCCGCGATCACGACCAGCCTCTTCCCATCAGGATGGATGTAGAAAGCGGTGTGATCATTCTCGCCGTATCGAAAGTTTCCGATCCACACCTCGGCTGATGGAGATCGAACATTTATGACGAGGCCTTCGCTAAAACCTAGATTGCTCGCCGGAAACGCTGCCGCAACCGGCCCCGATGCCGGCAATCCCGCAAGTATTTCGAAATCAACTTCGTTCAACCCGTGGTCCCCATGTTGCTTGCCGCTCGTCACAAGCCTAGGCCAAAAATCTGACGTGCGAAATGATCAAAAGCTAACGGTCGGCCCCGTCC
>NZ_JAHEAG010000064.1 GCF_018596315.1 Bradyrhizobium sp. SRL28
CGCACCCGCGGTCTCGCGTGCAAGTGCACACAAAGAGCACGCACACGAGCATACAGGTTCGGCGGGAGCATCCCGGCCTTCCCTGCGCAATGGCTCTACGGCTTACTTCGAGCTCTCCCCGGTGAACGGCTTTCTTGCCACCGTCGCCGGCGGGACACCGCGCTCGATCCGATAGGATCGATGCGCAACCGCCAACTTAGCGCCAGCACCGCGGCGTCAGGACCACACGACTTCGCCGTACGCTTCAGGCGCGTACGTCTAGCGCGCCTCTCGCGTCCATCGCATCTCACCGCACGTTCGTGACGTTCGCGAGCGTCCCTCATCTGCCGTGAGACGGGCGGAGTTATGCCGGTGATTTGCGTGAGAACGAAAGCGGAATATTTTTGCGGAAGGGGCTGGACAGGTTTTTACTGATTTGCCCGACAAGTGATTTTTGTCACACCCGTTGCCTCCACATCGTCATTGCGAGCCACCGGGTCGCGCGAATGCGCGCCCGATGACAGGCTCCGCGAAGCAATCCATAGCACAGCTTGCGGAGACATGGATTGCTTCGTCGCTTCGCTCCTCGCAATGACGGAGAGAGCCCGTAGGGTGGGCAAAGCGAAGCGTGCCCACCATCGGCAAGCGCGCTCGATGATAGATGGTGCGCACGGCGCTGACGCGCCTTTGCCCACCCTACGCGGCGGTTCAGGCAAACGGCCTCAGCCCGTTCATAAGAGCTGAGGCCTATCGGTGTTTCTGACTGAGGATGTATCTGCGCTGATACGAATCTCCAACCCCGCCGCACCGTCAACGTTCCTATCTTTTTTCGAACGCTGCGAACGTGCCCTCAAGAAAAAGGCCCCACCGAGATGGGGCCTTTCACTTTCAAAGATGTCGCTACTTTAGTCGGAGTATTTGAACTTCGGCAGCGCCTTGAGTTGCTCCTTGTTGCCGCTCATCATGGCATGATCGGGAGCCCAGTCATTCGCATTATTCGCGCGTGTAGTCGTGGTCGTAGTGGTGGCCGGCGCCGTGGCTGTGCCGGTTGTGGTTTCGCGCGTCGTGGTCGCCGTGGAGCTGGTGCGGACGGGTTCCTCGATAAATTTCAGCTTGTCCATCGTAACGGCGATGTCGTGCTCGCCCATCCCTAAGAAGCCGCCTATGCCGATAACCACGGCGTGCACCTTGCCGTCCTTGTCCAGGACCAGTTCATTGATGTCACCGAGCTTTTCATTGGCCTCGTTGTAGACATCGAGGCCCATGAGCTTGGACGCGCGCCATTTGCCCTTGAGCATCATCTTGTCGGAACTTGCAGCCGGACTGGTGGTCGCGGCCGGTGCGGCGCGATCAGCAGGCTGGGCGGTCTGCGCATAGGCCGCGCCACTGGCGATCGCGGTGCCGAGAAGTGCAACGGCAATTAGATTCTTCATGGTAACCCTCCGGAAAGAAGTGAATGTGTCTTCCGTGAACGGACCAGAGTAATGAATGTTCCTCGAGATCGACACTTTCGTCACGCGCGTGTCTCGGGTCCGCCAAACCAACGTCTCATCGGGCAGGATAGGAAACAATCGTCTGCGCGCGCGTTGAAGCAGCAGCTTGCGCCGGGTGACAACCGGCCATAACGGAGAACGATGAACGCAGCAATTTTGCCGGCTTCTTGCTGCGACACCAACGCATCGGTACGCGCTGACATCTAACCCGTTCCCGGCGTGAGCGCCCTACTCTGTTCAGCGGCAATCGCGCCGCGACATCCGGCGCCTTACGGCTCCGCGCGTCACACCCCCAGTTGCTTGCGAACGGCGGCGGCCGAATTTCCGACCTTCTCTACGGCCCGTTGCAGTTCGTCCTTCGAAACGCCGAGCGCCTTCAGCCAATACTTGACCTCGAAATCCTCGCTCATGTTGATCTTGCTGCGATCGGGCTGATCTCTCTTCGTGAGGTTGTCCATCTTCCCGCCTCTGCTGAGCCGAAAGGGAAACGTGGTCAGGATCGGCCAGTTCCTATGAAGCCGCTGTTCTCATAGTCGCAGTGTTGGCATAGAGCCCCGGCAGGGATTGCCAGGATGCCGCTCCTTGACCGCGACGGGCGCCGGCAGGCATGGATACCGGGAAAAAGTGGTATAGAATGGTCCACCAAGGCTTAGGGAAGAATTCGCTTTGTCATGAACGACGATTTTTACAGGCAGCGTGCCCGGGAAGTTCGGGATATCGCGGCCAAGGCCGACCCCTTCATCAAGCAGCGGCTTTTGGACCTGGCCGACCGCTACGATGGCAAGCGCAAAACGACAATCACGCCCTTGCCGTCCGCGCCAGCCGACGCCCAGACTCCGTCGGGCGAACACGACAGCAAGTCCGGCTAGGGAATATCGCCCTGTCCTGTTGGTGAAGAAACAGGAATCGCCCCCATAGATACGTCGCCGTTGTCACTCATCGGCGGGCTGGCGATTTCGCCGGCGTGGCTGCGCGTCGACTGGATCGCGATACCGATGCCTTCATTTTATCGGCGATATCGGGCAGCTTGAACTTCTCATGCCGCCTCCGTGGTCGCCCTGCGCGGTCCTTCGCTGCAATTTCGAGCCGCAGCAAACTCTTCGGCAACGGCTCAAGTTCCTTGTCTGCAACCGGAACAGACTGAAAATCAGCCGGTTAGCTCTGAGTGTCCCGTTCTGAGAGGGACAAAAAAGAAATCCGTCGTATTGAGGCAGCCATGGCCAATGCAGAATACGAGCGCGCCCTTGCGCGAGCGCGATTGGCATTGATTGCGCCGACGGTTGACGACGTAACTGCCGCCTATTTCGACAGTCAGGTTGAAAAGGTTTTGCTGGAAGCCAGACAGAACGGAGAAAAGTCAGATCAGGAATTAATGTCGACGCTGCTCGATGCCGTCGCGAGAAAATATTTCGCCATGGGCCTTTGCGACCGCGCGCACGAGCAGAGCTCGGATCGGGATCACGAGCACAGCCCGGACGACAGTCCGCCGCATTCCGCCCCGACAAGGAGATGAGGGTTGCAGCCGAGTTGACCGTTGTTCGAACCGCTCACACCTGATCCTCAGCCGTTGATTCGATCCACCTAGATTTGATCGCTTCGCGCATCTGCACGATTAGATACAAATTAATGCACGAATGCGCGCTATTTGGTCTGGCACTGGCGCTCGCCAATACCTATCTCTCGATCAGGAAGGAAATTCGCCCCAAGGACAACTCCGCAAAGGAGCCATCTTATGGCGAACGTACTAACCACTGGGGCCTGGCTTTCTGCCCCGATCAAAAGACCCTCATTTTTTGAACGATTGTTGCGCGTTTACGCTGAATCCCGTCAGCGACAGGCTGATCGCGTCGTTGAGCAGTACATTGCTACCCACGGGCTGCAAAAGCTGTCGGATGATGCAGAGCGTCAAATTGGACGTCTGCTTGTCAAGGCGGGGCAATAGCCATGATCACACTCATCATCATCCACGTAGCAACCAAGCTCTCTCGTTTTGGGAACGAGGTTGGTGAGACGTGGCGCGAAACGCAGCGCCTTCGTCGCACCCTTGCCGGCCCAATCGAGGAGTAGCAAAAACGCAGCAAACGTAGGGTGGGCAAAGGCGCACTTCGCGCCGTGCCACCATCACCCGGTTGGGCGCTCGATGGTGGGCACGCGGAGCCTGTCATCGGGCGCGCATTCGCGCGACCCGGTGGCTTTGCCCACCCTACGGCGATCAGCAACCGCTCGCGCGTGCTTCAGGATCGCTGCACGATCTGATCGAGTTTCTTGCTGAGCAACCAGGACAGGCCGAGGAACGCGACCAGCATCACAATGCCCAGGCCCGAAGAGGCATTGTTGATGGACTTCTCCGAGAATTGACCGAAGGCATAGCCGGCCGAGACAACGGCGCCGGACCAAAGGCCGGCAGCTACGAAGTTGAGCGCAAGGAAAGTCGACCAGGGCAGCCGCGATATCCCGTAAGCAAATCCCGCGAGCCCGCGGACGCCGTGCGGGAAACGGTGAATCAGGATCATCCAGACATAGTGACGTTCCGTCAGGCGGACGACCGTCTGCACCGTGCGCTCGAACCGCGGAAAGCGATCGAGCAAGCGGGCGCCATAGCGTCGCCCGATCCAGAAGCGAATGACATCGCCGGCGAAACTACCGAACCAGCAGGCCACAATGAGCGTGCCAAGGCTAAGCGCTCCCGCATGCGCCGCGTAGCCTGCGAACAGCGCAAGCAGCAGACTATGCGAGGCCGCATAGGCAAACATGAAGCTGTAGGCCACATCGCCATGCTGGCGTATGAGGTCGAGGAACGAGGTCAGATCCGTCGGAAACAGCAATGTAAGCCCACCCACTCGCTCATGGAATGTTCCCCCAAATGAGTGGGTTCACCCTGAACGCTAGCACCCCGCTGAAGGCCACGGAAGCCAGCAGAAAGGCCTACGGCCGCCAAGCTTCGCACGCCGAGCGTGTTTGCAAGTGAAGCGAGCCGTACAGCGGGTTAGGACGCGCACGCATTAGTCGAGCTTGAACGGTGCGGCTTGATCGATGTCCGCCATGCCCCGATAGCGACCAACGAGCGGCGGGCCTGGCCACACCCTCCAAGGACTGGGCGAGCGCATAAGGACGTTGCCACTGTGTCGATCACATTTGGATCGCGCGAAATCGCGGAAAGTTCATCCTGATCACCCGCGACGATTGGACGCAGGCGGTGTTATTTGGATAGTCCGGCAATGATGCCGGATAGCAAAGCAAAAAAGGGAAGAACAATGCTCAGGAAGTTGCTAGGTGCAGCCGCAATGGCTGCAACGGCCTATGCTTTTGTGCCCGCGGCACACGCCGGGCACGTCCATCACGCCGTGCATGTCGGTGTCGGATGTAGCGGCGACAACTTCGCTAAAGCTGAAGGCGGGGTCGAGACCATGGCTGACGGCCCCGCCAAGTTCACGGCGGAAAGGGAGATTGCCCAGGCGCAGGACGCAATGCTCAGTGGGCAGATGAGTGGATGCGCAATGCATCTTGGCCAAGCGCTGCGCGCTGAAAGCGTGGCCCAAACCGCTTATCCGGGGACGATGGCCCCAGCGCCGTTCGCAACCACACAAGAGGCGCCGCAGCAGCCGCAGTTTAATTGGACCCCGCTGAAAGGCGCGTATTAAGCCTCAGCAGAAGAGCTGGGGATCGACCCAGCTGAACCGACTCTCAGAGCGGCGCTCCTCGTTGCAAGCTTGCCAAACGTCGCGCGCCGCTCCTTCCAGAAATCGTAGGGTGGGCAAAGCCAACGGGTCGCGCGAATGCGCGCCCCGCGACGAGCGCAATTGCGCTCGCACAGTGATGACAGGCTCCGCGTGCCCACCATTTGGAAGCGCAATCGGCGATAGATGGTGGGCACGGCGCCAGCGCGCCTTTGCCCACCCTACGAATTTCGCGCTAACGGCCCGACTACAAATCCACCACCACGTAATCGCTCTCGACCGACACGGCGATGGTCTCCGCCACATACGGCCCCTTTACCACGCTCGATCCCGGCTCGACATTGACCGGGTAGGCCCGTGCGCGAAAGCGCTTGGGGTCGCAATAGGATTGGCCGGTGCGGATGTCGAATTCCCAGCCGTGCCAGGGGCAGCGGATGATCTCGCCGAGTTTGGTGTATTCGATCTCGCCGGGATCGGAGGATTGCGCGAGCCCGATCAGCGGGCCCTCACACAAGGCCGCGCCCTGATGCGGGCAGCGGTTCAAGAGGCCGAAGAACTCGCCCTTGATGTTGAAGATCGCGATCGGCCGCCCATCGATGTCGAGGAATTTTCGCGTACCCGGTGGAAGCTCATCCACCGGGGCGATGACGTGTCGCACCATCAAGCAATCCCGTACAGCTTTTTCGCATTCCCGAGATAGAACGCTTCGCGGTTGGCGTCGCTGACGCCGGCCGGCAACACGCGCGACGGTTCATCGAAATCCCAGTGCGGGTAATCGGTGGCGAACAACAGCTTGTCCCAACCGATCCATTCGATCACCTGGAACAGATGATCGCGGCGCTCCGGATCTTCCATCGGCTGCGTGGTCCACCAGATGTGGTCGCGGATATATTCCGATGGCTTGCGCTTGAGATACGGCACCTCGCTGTGCAGCCGCTCGAAACTCTTATCGAGCCGCCAGCCAAGCGACGGCGCCCAGCCGAAGCCGGCCTCGATCATCACCATCTTCAGTTTTGGATAACGCTCGAACACGCCTTCGAGCACGAGGCTCGCGAGCACAGTCTGCTGACACTGCGCATGGCCGACCATCTCCTCGATGTAGAAGCTCGGCCAGCCGGACGGGGTGAGCGGATTGCCGCCGAAGCCGAAGGCATGAATGCCGACCGGCAGGCCGATCTCCTGCGCCGCCTCATAGATCGGCCAGTAGCGGCGCTGACCGAGCGGCTCGACGTTACGGCTGAGCAGCAGCACCTGCACAAAATTCGGATCGCCGGCGCGCTTGCGGATTTCAGCGGCGGCGGAAGGGCCGTCTTCATTGGCGACGACGATCGAGCCCTTCAGGCGGGAATCTTTGCTGGTCCATTTCTCGATCTGCCAGTCGTTGATCGCGGTGCAGATCGCGCCGGCCAGATCCTGGTTGCGCAGGCCCTGCCCGCTGGCCAGCGGATTGAGCACGCCAAGGGCTACGTTGTAGGGATCGAGAAGCTGCTTCTGCATGAAGGACAGCGAGGAGCCCTGCGGCCCGCCTTCCGGCGGCCAGGCGTCGCGGCGCGAGGCATTCGGCTGCGCCTTCGGATAGGGCGGGCCTTCCATCATGCCGTGATAGGCCTGCTTGCCGTAGGCCTCGAGATGTTCATGCCAACGCTTGGCGAGGAAGGGATAGAGTTCGTCCGCGGTGGCGCGCGCCGGATGGATGTCGCAATCGGCGATCGCTGATTTGACGCTGACAGACGCTGACGGCTCCGGACGGTCACGGAACTGGACGTTCATGGCGTCGTCTCCTTCGCAACTTCCAACCGGCCGTAGGTCGCGAGCGGATTGTCGATCATGATCTTGCGGACAAGATCGGACGAAATTCCCTCGGGCAGCACCTCGTCGCCGTCGAATTGCCAGTGCGGATAGTCGGTCGAGAATAGGAGTAATTCGTCCGACTGCATATGGTCAAACAAGCGGTTCAGGGTTGCGGGATCGGGCGGCGCATCGACCGGTTGCAATGAGAATCGGATGTTGCTGCGCACAATCTCCAGCGGCGCACGATCGACCCACGGCGTTTCCATCCGTATGCCGCGCCAGAACTTGTGCAGCCGCCACAGATAGGCCGGCAGCCAGGTGAAGCCAGATTCCAGCATGACCATTTTCAAGTTCGGGTGGCGGGCGAACACGCCCTCCACGATCAGGCTGGTGAGCTGGGTCTGGAACGCGGTGGCCTGCGCGACATAATCCTCGATGTGGTAGGAGCCCCAGCCGACCGAAGTCGGCGGGTTGTGATAGGCGCTGCCGGCGTGGACGCCGATGGTGAGGCCCAGCCGTTCGGCGGCGGCGTAGATCGGCCAGTAGGCGCGCTTGCCCAAGGGCATGTCGCCCATAACCAGCATCAGCACCTGGACGAAGCGCTTGTCCTTGGCGCAGCGCTCGATCTCGGCGACGGATTTTTCGACGCTTTGCGCAGGAATCACGATCGAGCCGCGCAGCCGCGCGTCCTTGTCGAGCCATTCCTTGGCCAGCCAGTCGTTCAGCGCGCGGCAGAACGCGTCCTGCATGTCCTCGGAGAACACCATCTGCACGCCGTAAAGGGGATTGCAGATGCCGTAGCTCACCTGAAAACGGTCGAGCGCCTGCTTCTGCATATCGGCAAGATCCGCGCCCGGCTTGCCCTGCGCCGGCCGCCAGTCCGGCCGCGAGGAGAGCGGCGAATTGGTCGGATAGGATTGCGAGACCAGGTCGGTCATGCCGCGCGTCGTCACCTGGTCGCGCCAGTAGTCATTCATATAGGGCAACAGGCTGGTCAGATGCGGAACGGCGGGATGCAGATCGCAATCCACGCCGCCTACGATCGGCGACGTCATGATGTTTCCTCGTTCGCGAGCGCGGTCTCACGGCATCTTGTAGGCTTCGCCGCTTGGTTCTTCAGCCGCATTCAAGCAGGCTGGTCTGCAGCCCGCAACTCGGCAAACGCTGGCACCCTGTGCTAGGAAAACATGGGTAAGGGGCTTTGGAGAGATTTTCGATGATTTGGATTGGACGTACGGCGATTGCCATAACCCTCTTGCTGGCCGGCAGCGCATTCGCGCAGCAACAACCCCCTGCCGCGCCCGCAGCACCCCCGCCGGTCGATTTCTCCAAGGTCGAGATCAAGACCACCGACCTCGGCGACAACGTCTACATGCTCGAGGGCCAGGGCGGGAACATCACCGTGGCGGTGGGCAGGACCGGCATTATCATGGTCGACGGCCAGTTCGCGCCGCTGCACGACAAGATCAAGGCCGCGATATCCACCATCTCCAACCTGCCGATCAAATATTTGATCAACACGCATTATCACGGCGACCACACCGGCGGGAATGAAGCCTTTGCCAAGGACGGCGCCATCATCGTTGCCGACGTCAACGTCAGGAATCGCCTGGCGGAGGGCACCACCAATGGCCTGACCGGCGTCAAGACGCCGCCGGCCGCAGCAGGCGCGCTGCCGACGAAAACCTACGCCGGCAAGATGCTCAAGATCAGACTTCCCGGCCGCGTCGCCGATCTCCGGCACATCGCCAACGCCCATACGGACGGCGACACTTACGTCTGGTTCAGGACCGCCAATGTGCTGGCGACCGGCGACACCTTCACCAACGGCCGCTATCCCAACATCGATTTCGCCAATGGCGGCAACATCAAGGGCATGATCGCAGCGACCAACGCCTACATCAAGCTGACCAACGCGAAGAGCCGCATCGTGCCGGGCCACGGCCCGATCGCCGACCGGGCGGCGCTGATCGAATATCGCACCATGCTCATTACCGCGCGCGACCGCATGGCCGCGCTGGTGAAGGAAGGCAAGAGCGAAGACGATGTGGTGGCGGCCAAGCCCTTCGCCGATCTCGACAAGAAATGGGCGCCGACGGAGTTGGCCTCCAAGAATTTTATTCGCGTCGTCTATCATTCGCTTGCGGACAAAACCGACAGGAAGACGGTGCTGAAACGAATGCTGCGCCGGGGTTGAGAGAACATGAAAGAGCTCGTGACAACAGCCGAACAGATCGCCGCCAAACTGATCGCGCGGAAACAAACCATCGCGATCGCGGAATCCTCAACCGGCGGCCTGATCTCGGCGGCGCTGCTGTCGGTGCCGGGCGCATCCGCCTATTTCCTCGGCGGCGCCGTGGTCTACACGCGCGATGCACGACGGCTGCTGATGGATATTCCTGACGAGGCGATGAAGGGCATCCGCTCGGCGTCCGAGCCTTATGCGAAACTGCTGGCGAGCCAGGTACGCCAGCGCTTCTCAACCGACTGGGGCTTGTCGGAGACGGGCGCGACGGGCCCGACCGGCAACCGCTACGGCGACGCCGCCGGCCATAGCTGCATGGCGGTGGCGGGGCCATCGCAATCGGTATTCACGCTGGAGACCGGCAGCAATGATCGGCAAGCCAATATGCACGCGTTCGCGAAGACGGCGCTGAATCTGCTGCTGGAGAATTTGTCGAAGTAACGCGTAATCGTAGCCCGGATGGAGCGCAGCGAAATCCGGGGACAGTGCGCGCCACGCAAGAGTTTCCCGGATTGCGCTTCGCTCCATCCGGGCTACGCACTATCCCTTATCGAGGATCTCGTCATGCAACAGCCGTTCGACCGCGCAGCCGAGGATCTCGGCAACTCGATCCATTTCGAGCATGTCAACGTCACCATCCCCGATCAGCGGCTGGCGACGCTGTTCTATGTCGCAGGCCTCGGGCTGACCCGCGATCCCTATCTGATGGTGTCGGACACCAACATGTGGGTCAATGTCGGCCGGAGCCAGTTTCATCTGCCTGATGGTGCGCCGCAGGTGCTGCGCGGCCATACCGGCATCGTCATCGCCGGCCGCGAGGCGCTGCTGGAGCGGCTGGCGTCGGTCGCGAAAAAACTGGAAGGAACGTCGTTTGCGTTTAGGGAGCATAACGACCATGTCGAGGCCGTCTGCCCCTGGGGCAATCGCGTGCGCTGCTATGAGCCGGACGCCGCGCGCTTCGGGCGGATCACGCTCGGCATTCCCTATGTCGAGTTCGACGTGCCGGCAGGCACCGCGAAAGCGATCTGCGCCTTCTATCCCGCGATCATGGGAATGCCGGCCGAGTTCTTGAACGGCGACGGCGCCGTGGCGCGGGTCAAGGTCGGCAAGGATCAGGTTCTGCAGTTCCGCGAGACCGACCGCGCGCTGCCGGAGTTCGACGGGCATCACGTGCAGATCTACATCACGGATTTTTCGGGTCCCTACCGCCGCCTGCGGGAGCGGGGCCTGATCTCGCAGGAAGACAACCAGTATCAATACCGCTTTCGCGACATTATCGATCTCGATGGCGCAAGGCACCTGTTCACCGTCGAGCACGAGGTGCGCAGCGCCACGCACCCGATGTTCATGCGGCCGCTGGTCAACCGAAACCCGGCCGAGACCAACCGCACGTATGCGCCCGGCCACGAGCAGTGGGCTTGGGCGATGGGGCCGGATGAGTATGACAGGAGATAGGGGCGGCAGTTCGTAGCCCGGATGGAGCGCAGCGAAATCCGGGGCAGTGCAGGCGGCCTGAGCGGTCCCGGATTGCGCTTCGCTCCATCCGGGCTACGCAGATGCCCTCACCGCTCCCGGAACGAGCGCATCAGCTGGTCGCTGAACGGCTTCATCAAATAGGAGAACATGGTGCGGTCGCCGGTCTGGACGAAGGCTTCGACCGGCATGCCCGGGATGATCTTGACGTTGTCGCCGAGGCGCGCGACTTCGGCCGGCGGCAGCGAGACGCGGATGGTGTAGTAGCTCTGGCCGGTGCGCTGGTCGGTGGTGACGTCGGCGGAGACGCGCGCCACCACGCCATTGAGTTCCGGCGTGGTGCGCTGGTTGAAGGCGGACAGCCTGAGCAGCGTCTTCTGGCCGATCTGCAGCTTGTCGATGTCCTGCGGATTGACCTTGGCCTCGACCGAGAGATCGTCGGCCCTCGGCACGACCATCATGATGGCGTCGCCAGCAGTGATGACGCCGCCCACGGTGTGCACGGTCGACTGCAGCACGACGCCGTCCTGCGGCGCGCGGATGTCGATGCGGCGCAATTGATCCTCGGCGGTGACCTTGCGCTCGACGAACTCGCCGATCTTGTCGTTGGTCTCGCGCAGATCCTTGGAGACCTCACTGACCACGTCCTTGTCGACCTGGATGATCTGCAGCTCGGTTTCGGTGATCTTGCCCCTCGCCTGCGCACGCGCGGCGATGTATTGCGCACGCTCGCCCGACAGCCGGGCGAGATCGCGCTCCAGCACCGTCAGGCGCGAGATCTGGATCAGGCGCTGCTCGTAGAGCTGGCGGACGCCGACCAGTTCCTTCTCGACCAGCGCGACTTCCTTTTCCTTGGCCTGTTCCTGCGCCGTCAGCCCTGCGATTTCCTCGTTGAGCTGCAGCACCCGCTCGCGCAGTTGCGATTTTTGCCCGGCGCGTCCGAATACGCGAACCTCGAACAGTTTCGTCTCGCTCGCCAGGATATCCCGCACATCCGGATCGTCGGCGCGATCGGTCAGCATCGGCGGAAACTTGATCTTGTCGAGGCCGCGCTGCTCGGCTTCCAGCCGCGCCGCGCGCGCCCACAATCCGTTCAGCGTCTTGACGACGATGGCGAGGCTCGCCTTGACCACGGTCTCGTCCAGCCGCACCACGACATCGCCGGCCTTGACGATATCGCCGTCGCGCACCCTGACCTCGCCGACCACGCCACCGGTCGGGTGCTGCACCTTCTTGACGTTGGAATCGACCACCACCGAACCCGGCGCGATCAGCGCGCCCGAAATCTGCACCGTCGAGGCCCAACCGCCGAATCCGCCGGCGAGCACCAGCATCAGCGAAAGGCCGACGATGAGATGCATCCGTATCGAGCGGCGCGCGCCTGTCAGCTCGGCGGTCATGATTTTTTCGCAGCTCCCGCTTCGGACACGATCTTGATCGGCGGCGGCGACGGAACCCGCTGCAGCACCTGGCCGAGCACGGTCTCCTTCGGGCCGAACGCCTGCATGCGGCCGTCCTTCAATACCAGCAATTGATCGACCGCCTCGATGCCAATCGGCCGGTGCGCCACCACGACCACGATGGCGCCGCGCTCGCGGGCGCTGCGCACCGCGCGGGTCAGCGCCTCGTCGCCCTCGCTGTCGAGATTGGAGTTCGGCTCGTCGAGCACGATCAGGAACGGATCGCCGTAGAGCGCGCGCGCCAGCGCCACGCGCTGGGCCTGGCCGGCGGAGAGCGCGGCGCCCTGCTCGCCGATCTGGGTGTCGTAGCCCTCGCGCATCTTGATGATCATATTATGCACGCCGGCTTCCTTGGCGGCGGCGATGATCGCTTCGGATTTCGCTTCCGGTTCGAAGCGGCAGATGTTCTGCGCCACGGTGCCGGCGAACAATTCGACGTCCTGCGGCAGATAGCCGATGTGGCGGCCGAGCACGTCCGACGACCATTGGTCGAGCGCCGCACCATCGAGCCGCACCTTGCCGCGGGCCGGCATCCAGACGCCGACCAGCGCGCGCACCAGCGACGACTTGCCGGAACCGCTCGGACCGATGACGCCGACGCCGGTGCCGGCCTCGACGGCGAAATTGACGTCCTGCACGATGACGCGCTGGTCGCCCGGCGGCACGATGCTGACGGCCTCGACCGACAGCCGCTTGGATGGCGCCTGCAGCAGGGTTTGCGCGTTCGACGGGGGGACTTGCTCCAACAACTTGCTGAGGCGATGCCAGCTCTGGCGCGCGGCGACAAAGCCCTTCCAGTGAGCGATGGCGAGATCGACCGGCGCCAGCGCGCGTGCGCTCAGGATCGAGCCCGCGATGATGATGCCGGCGGTGGCCTCCTGGTGGATCACGAGGTAAGCGCCGACCGCGAGCACCGCCGATTGCAGCATCATACGCAAAACTTTTGCGACCGCCCCTAAGCCGCCGGCGACGTCGCTGGCGCGCTGATTGCCCGCCAGATAGATCTCGTTGGCCTCGCTCCAGCGCCTGGTCAGCCGTCCGGACATGCCCATAGCGACCAGCACTTCGGCGTTACGCCGGCTGGTGGCGGCCAGATCGTTGCGCCGCGCCGCCAGCGTCATCGCCTCCTTCGCCGGCGTGCGCGACAGGAACTCGGTGATCAGCGTCAGCGTCACCAGAATGATGGCGCCTGCCAGTGCGGTGACGCCGAGCAGCCAGTGAAACGCAAAGCAGATCGCGAGATAGAACGGCAGCCACGGCAGATCAAAGAACGCGCCCGGCCCCATGCTGCCGAGAAACGACCTGACATTGTCGAGATCGCGCAACGGCTGCAGGCCCTCGTTGCGGTTGCCCACCAGCAGCGGCAACCGCACCACGGTTTCGAACACGCGCGTGTTGAGGGCTTCGTCGAGCGCGGTGCCAATGCGGCCGAGAATCCGACCGCGGATCAGATCGAGGCCGCCTTGAGCGATGTAAAGGCCGCCGGCGAGAATCACCAGGCCGACCAGGGTCGGCACGCTGCGGCTCGGCAGCACGCGGTCGTAGACCTCCAGCATGAAAATCGAGCCGGTAAGGTACAGCAAATTGATCATGCAACTCATGACACCGACGCCGATAAAGGCGCTGCGGCAGGCGCGCAGTGCCTCACCGAGCTCGGAACGCCGGACGGGAGCGGCTGCCATTTATGCGTATCTCTTCAATCGGATAAGATATGTGCAGGTTTTACCGATGTTTTTGGACACCGTCTATTTTAAGTCACGTTAACCTGTATCCAGTTCACCCCCATGAAACGGGTGGAGGCGGAAGTCGCGCGTTTTGGGCGCTCATTTGACGCTGGCGCCAGCCCCGCGGTGGGTTCGGGCTTCGGCTGGGCTGAAACGGCACTGGAATCACCGAGATCGACACCCAGCCGATTCGCCCTTGATATCGAGCAGAACGCCGCTTTTCCGGCGCCCTACCCGCCCGCCATCAGGCCCCCACCCGACCGTCGGCACACCTTTACGCCCCACGCCTGCCCCTACGTCTCGCAGGCGGGCATCACCCAGGCGTTCTGAAAACGATCCAGCGCTTATAGCCGTCCCCCGGTCCGCACCAGCCGCACGATCAAGAGCAGGATGATGGCGCCGATCGTGGAGTAGACGATCTCGGACACCAGCCCGGTGCCGATACGAATGCCGAGCTTGGGAAACAGCAGGCTTGCGAGCAGCGCACCGGCGATGCCGACGAGGATGTCGCCGATGATGCCAAAGCCGGTGCCGCGCACGATCTTGCCGGCCAGCCAGCCGGCCACCAGGCCGACGAAGAGAATGACGAGAATGCCTTCGTTGGAAATCTGCATTGGAAGTCCCCCCGGGGTTCGGCGCTGGCCGGACGACAGACTATCCCATGATCGTCCGATGTGACGAGCCACAAACCGCGCACCGTCCAACGACGCCCGTGAAGTGAAACTTTTTTACGTCACATGCGTTAGGTCGGCATGAAACACGGCGATATTTGGTATGTGACCTTTGGTCCGGACAAAACGGATGAGACGGCGGAGAGCATGGCCCGCTCGACCCGCACCTTTAAGTCGGAAATCGACGCCAAGCTTTTTGCGATGCAGATCCTGGCCAAGGGACTGACCGCGAGCGCGGGCACGCTCAATCCGCATCAGCCGAAACAGGTGGTGGGACCGGCGCAGATCGAACAATGGGCCGATCCGGGATTGGGTGGATAACTACGCTCTCGTGTCCCGGACGCGGCGCAGCCTAGGCGATGCATAGCTTCGTCCGGCAGTGATGCGACGCAGAGCCGGGGCCTAACTAGCCGCGACATCTGGACCCCGGATCAGCAGCGCACCACGCCGCAAAGTGCGGCGCGCTGCGCAGCATCCGGGGAACGCCGACCGAAACCGTTTCACATCAGGTAGCAGCAGAAACTTCAGCGGGCTCCGCCAGCACACAGCGCGCGGTTCTGTCAGGCGACACCTGCACATTCGGCGGCAACTGCTCAGCGCAGCGCGGTTGCGCGTAACCACAGCGCGGCGCGAACGAACAGCTTGCAGGCGCCTTGTCGAGCGAGGGCGGCGTGCCCGGGATAGTCTCCAGCCGC
Organism: Bradyrhizobium sp. SRL28; assembly: GCF_018596315.1. GTDB lineage: Bacteria > Pseudomonadota > Alphaproteobacteria > Rhizobiales > Xanthobacteraceae > Bradyrhizobium. The sequence continues at coordinate 15,209 of NZ_JAHEAG010000064.1, forward strand.
TGGCCCCTTTTCGCGCCGTGGACGGTCGACGCCAGCAATCCCTTCGCATAGGGATGGACCGGCGTTCGCACGATGTCGCGCAGGCGGCCCTGCTCCACGATCTGGCCGGCATACATGACGGCAACGCGGTCGCAGATTTCGATGGCGACGCCGATATCGTGGGTCACGAAAATCACCGACATGCCGAACTCGCGCTGCAATTCGCGCAAGAGCAGCAGGATCTGGATCTGCACGGTGGCGTCCAGCGCCGTCGTAGGCTCGTCGGCCAGCAGGATCTTTGGCTTGCAGGCCAAGGCAAGCGCGATCATGGCGCGCTGCCGCATGCCGCCGCTCATTTCGTGCGGATAGGCTTCGAGGCGACGTTTGGCGGAGGGAATCCGTACCACCTCCAGCATTTCCAGCGCGCGGGCCGTCGCCTCCTTCTGGCTCTTGCCTTCATGGCGCATCACGCTTTCCGCGATCTGGTGGCCGATCGTGTAGACGGGATCGAGCGCCAGCGCGGGCTCCTGGAAAATCATGGAGACGGTCTGGCCGCGAAACGCCGAAAGCTGTTCATCATTCATCGCCAGCACGTCGCGGCCCAGAACCTTCACGGTCCCCGAAATCTGCGTCCGCTTCTTGGGCAACAGCCGCATCAGCGCGCGCAAGGTCACGCTCTTGCCGGAGCCGGATTCTCCGAGCAGGCCGAGAACCTCGCCCTCGCCGAGCGTAAGCGAGATATCGTTGACGGCATGAACCGTGCGCTCGCCGGTGAAGCGGATGTTGAGATCGCGGATTTCGACAAGGTTGCTCATGCCGCTTTGGGTACCTGCTGGTGATAATCCGTGGCGCGCTGGAATGCCGCGCCGATCCGCACCAGCCCGGCCTCATCGAAGGCGCGGCCGATCAACTGCATGCCGACCGGCAGGCCGTTCCTGGTGAAACCCGTGGGAATCGAAAGCGACGGCAGGCCGAGATAGTTGATCGGCCGGGTGAAGCGCGTGATGCGCTGGATCACGGCCTCCGCATCGAGGCTGTTGCCGACATCGCTCTCGGCAATCGTCACCGCCGGCATCGGCGCCACCGGCGCGATCACGGCATCGGTACCGGTGACCGCCGCGAGGTAGGCGGCGAGCGCGGGACCGCGCCAGCGCATCGCTTCGAGATAGGTCACGGCGGGAATGGCAAGCCCGTTCTGCAGCCGCATCAAAACCTGCGCGCCGTAATCCTGCGGCCGCTCGATCATCCAGCGCTTGTGGAAGGCGGCGGCCTCGGCGGCGAGCACGATCTGGCAGGCGGCGGTGAGCTGGCGCTGGTCCGGCAGTTCGACCTTGACGATTTCGGCGCCCTCGCGTCGGAGGGTGGCGATGGTCTCGTCCAGCACCCGCGCCACCTCGGAATCGAGATCGTCGACATAGAAGGCGGTCGGCACGCCGATCTTCAGGCCCTTGAGCGAGCCTGTGGTCGCGGCCATGTAGTTCGGCACCGGGAGCGTCGAGGTGGTCGGATCCTCGGGATCGGCGCCCGCCATCAGCCCGACCAGCAGCGCGCAGTCTTCGACCGTTTGCGCCAGCGGCCCCACTGTATCTAGCGATTGCGACAAGGGCATTGCGCCCGCACGGCTGATCAGGCCGACGGTGGTCTTGAAGCCGGTAACGCCGCAGAAATGCGCAGGCATCCGGATCGAGCCGCCGGTATCGGAGCCCAGCGCCGCAAAGGTTAGCCGCGCGGCGACCGCCGAGCCGGAGCCGGACGACGAGCCGCCGGTGATGTGATCGACATTCCAGGGGTTGCGCACCGCGCCGTAATGCACGTTGTGGCCGGTCGGGCCGTAGGCGAACTCGACCATCTGCAGCGAGCCTAGCCGGACGGAGCCAGCGTCCTTCAGGCGCTGCAATGCAGTGGAGGTCGTCGTCGCCACGAAATCGCGGCGGATTTTCGAGCCGCAAGTGACCACCTTGCCGGCGTCGTAATACATGTCCTTGTGCGCCATCGGCACGCCATGCAGCACGCCGAGATTCTTGCCCTTGGCGAGCGCGGCGTCGGCGGCGTCAGCGGCAGCGAGCGCTTCGTCCGCTTCGATCGCCATGAAGGCGTTGACGCGCGGCTGCCATTGCGCGATCCGGTCGAGGCAGGATTGCGTGACCTCGCGCGAGGAGAGTTTCTTGCCGGCGATTGCTTTCGCAACCGACACCAGCGACATCAAGGCCGGTTCGCCGCTCATTTCGACACCTTCGTGGCTTGCACCAGCAGAAAAGTCGCGGGCTCGAGATCCATCGGCAGCGTGCCGGCTACGGCTGCAAAACCGTCGAAGGCCGGGCCGATGGAATTGGCGATGCGCTCGGCGACTTCCTTGTCCGCGGGCACGCCCGCGACATCGGTCATTGCCTTGACCTCTTTGGGGCTGGGTCTTGTCATGCGGCGTTTACTCCATGTGCCGGTGCGCGGCTGTGCCCCGAGCCAGGAATGGCCATGTAGCACGCCGCTTGATGGCCCATTGTATCGACATCGCTGAGTTTTGGCGTCGCATTTGCGCAAAGCGGCTCCGCAAACGGACAGCGGGTGTGAAACCGGCAGCCGGGCGGTGGGTCGATGGGGTTGGGCGGATCGCCCGAGATCGGTGGCGTCTCGGTGCGGTTATCAGGATCGGACGACGGCATCGCTGCCAGGAGCGCCCGCGTGTAGGGATGCGCCGGCGCATCCCAGACCTTGTCGACCGGACCGAGCTCGACCACCTCACCGAGATACATCACCAGCACGCGATCGCTGATGTAGCGCACCACGTTGAGGTCATGGCTGATGAACAAATATGTCAGGCCGAATTCGCGCTTGAGGTCCGCCAGCAGGTTGAGCACCTGGGCCTCGACCGATTTGTCGAGCGCCGAGACGGCTTCATCGAGGATCACGAGCCGCGGCGACAGCGCCAGCGCCCGCGCGATGTTGACACGCTGGCGCTGGCCACCGGAAATCTCGTGCGGATAGCGATTGGCGAAAGTTTCGGGCCGCAAGCCGACCTTGCCGAGCAGCTCGCGCGCCAGCGTGCGCGCGGCGGCATCCGCCATGCCGTGAACCTTGGGACCGAACGCGATCGAGTCCTCGATGGTCAGGCGCGGGTTGAGCGAGGCGTAGCTGTCCTGGAACACCATCTGCATGCCTCGGCGCAGCTCGCGCAGCGACAGCGCCTGCCCGACCTGCATGCCGTCATAGACGATGTCGCCGGCATCGCGCTTCATCAGGTGCATCAACAACCGCGCCGTGGTCGACTTGCCGCAGCCGGATTCGCCGACGATCCCGACCGTCTCGCCCTTGGCGATGGAGAAGGAAACATCATCAACCGCGCGCACGGTTTTACGAGGGCTGAACAGATCGCCCCGCACAGGAAAATGTTTGGTGAGGCCAGTGACCTGCAGCAGCGGCTGCGCTGCACCGCCGATGTCCTCGACCGGTTCCAGTAGCTCGACTGACGGGCTTGTCTCACTCATAGCGTCAGTTCCTGATATCCATGGCGCTGCGCATGCCGTCGCTGAGCAGATTGAAGCAGATCGACACCGCAAAGATCATGACGCCGGGTAGCGCCGCCACCCAGGGATTGACATAGATCGCGGTGCGCAGCGTGTTCAGCATCAAGCCCCATTCCGGCTCCGGCGGCTTTGTGCCGAGACCGAGGAACGAAAGGCCGGCGGCGAGGATCATCGATACCGAGATCAATCCCGTCGCATAGACGAAGATCGGCCCCAGCACGTTGCCGAGCATGTGCACGCGCATGATGGTGAAGGGTCCGGCGCCGGACGCGCGCGCGGCCTCGACGAAATCCATGTTGCGCACGCCTGTCGTGACGCTTTCGGCGACGCGGGTGATCTGCGGCACGAACACGATCGTCAGCGAGACGATGGAGTTGACGATGCCCGCGCCGAGCGCGCCGGAAATCGCAATCGCCAGCAAGACCGACGGGAAGGCGTAGAACACGTCGATCGTGCGCATGATCGCGGTGTTGAGCCTGCCGCCGACATAGCCGGCGACGAGCCCGAGCGAGGTTCCGATCATGAACGCGAGGATCACGGGCAAAATGCCTATTATCAGCGACAGCCGGCCGCCATAGATCAGCCTCGCCAGCATATCGCGGCCGAGTTCGTCGGTGCCGAGCGGATAATTCGGCGTGCCGATGTGGCGAAGCCTGCGGATCATCGAACCCTGATAGGGATCCGCCAGCCCGAGCCACGGCGCGCACAGCGCGGAAAGAAAGATCAGCACCAGCACGAACGCGCAGACCATGCTGACCTTGTCGCGCGAGATACGGCGGCCGACGGTCGCCCAGTAGCCGCGCGCCTTGGTGGCGGGCGCGGCTTGCAGGGCGGTATCCGACATCACGGTCATGGATCAGCCCCGCTTGATGCGCGGATCGATCGCGGCCTGCGCGATATCGACCAGCAGATTGAGGGCGACGAAGAACAGCGCGAGCACCAAAATCGTGCCCTGCAACAACGGCAGGTCGCGCTGGAAGATTGCGGAATTGAGCAGCAGTCCCGAGCCCGGCCATGAGAACACCGTCTCGATCAGGATCGAGCCGCCGAGCATATAACCCAGTTGCAATCCCATCACCGCGAGCGCGGTCGGCGCGGCGTTCTTGATGACGTGCTTGAACACGTCGAGTTCGCGGAGGCCCTTGGCGCGCAGCGCCTCGACGAAATCCTGCGAAAGGATGTCGCCGGTCAGCGCGCGCACGGTGCGGGTGACGATGCCCATCGGGATCACCGAGGTCGTGATCGCCGGCAGGATGAGATATTTCATGTGCTCCCAATCCCAGCCCCACGATCCGGAGCCGCCGGGACCGGCGCCGACCGCGGGCAGCCAGTTGAGCTGCACCGAGAAGATGATGACCAGCACCATGCCGAGCCAGTAATGCGGCACCGAGACGCCGGCGATGGCGATCGAGGTCGCGACCTTGTCGACCCAGGTGTCGCGGAAATAGCCGGCGATCAGGCCGAACAGCAGCCCGAGCGTGAAACCGATCAGGGCCGCGGCAATCGCAAGCGTGACCGTGTTGCCGACCGCGCGCAAGACTTCCGATAGCACCGGGCGGCCGGTGGCGATCGAGCTGCCGAGATCGCCATGGAGCGCCCGCCACATCCAGAGGCCAAACTGAACCGGCAGCGGCCGGTCAAAGCCGTAGGCCGTGCGCAGTTGCGCCGCGAGCTCCTGCGAGGCGTCCGCAGGCAATACGGCGACGAGCGGATCGCCGGGCGTGATGTGCACCAAGAGGAAGCACACCAGCGCCACGCTGATCACGATCGGGATCACATAGACGATACGTCGGGCAATATAGACGAGCACAGGCAACTCTCTTCTTCCCTTCTCCCCTTGTGGGAGAAGGTGGCGCGGACTTTAGTCCGCGCCGGATGAGGGGTTCTATCCGCGGACGCATGTATTTCAGATGAGGGATGCATGTCCGCGGAGACAGACCCCTCACCCGTCTCGAATGAGCTTCGCTCATTCGATCCACCCTCTCCCACAAGGGGAGAGGGGAAGCGAGCGAGCAGAAGCGTCTCTCCTTACGGCGCTATCGTCACCGGCGAGAAGTCGACGAACCAGCTCTTCGGCTGCACGAAACCCTTCACCTTCGGGCTCATGGCGCGCGGCGAGACGTCGTGGGCCACATAGAGGAACGCCGCATCGTCCACCGAGGCTGCGTGCAAATCGGCGAGCGCCGCGTCACGTGCCGCGGGGTCGAAGGTCTGGCGGGCCTTGGTCACCAGCTCGTCGAACTTGGGATTGTTGATGTAACCCCAATTATTCGACGTTGGCGGCGCCATCGACGACTGCAGGAAGCGCACCAGCGCGAAGAACGGATCCATCGCCGCGTAGGTGACGTTGGTGGCGTTGGCGCCGTTGGCGGTCGGATCCTTGGCGCCGCGGCGCCAGTTGGTGAACAGCGTGTTCCACTCGATGACGTCGAGCTGAACGTCGAAGTAGCACTCGGCCAGCGCCTGCTGCAGATACTCGTTCATCGGCAAGGGCTGCATCTGGCCCGATCCTGACGCCGAGGTCTGGGTCTTCACCGTCAGCTTCTTGCTCGGCCCGTAGCCTGCCTCCTGCATCAGCTTCTGGGCGGCCTTCAGGTCATACTTGATCTCGAAGGTCGGTTTTCCGCGCCAGGGATGGCCGGCCTCGAACGTTCCGGTCGCCGGCACCATCAGGCCGGCAAGCAGACCCTCCTTGAGACCTTCGCGATCGATGCAGAGATTGGCCGCCTTGCGGACGCGAATATCGTTCCAGGGCGAGCCTTCGATGCGCGAGAACTGCCACGGCCAGACGTGTGGCGATTCATTGGCCTGCAGCTGGAAGCCGCGCTGCTTGATCTCCTTGACGGCGTCGGGCGCCGGCGCTTCGACCCAGTCCACTTGGCCGGAGAGCAATGCTGCGGTGCGGGCATTGGCCTCCGGCATCGGCAGCAGCACCATCCTGTCGACCTTGGGAACGCGCGCCTTGTCCCAATAGGCCTCGTTCTTCACCAGTTCGAGCCGCTCGCGCGGCGTGAACTTCGACATCTTCCAGGGACCGGTGCCCGAGGCGTCCCTGGCGAACGCGGCCCAGGCGGCCTGCGACTTGGCCTTGGCGTCGGCGCCTTCGGCCTTGTCAAAAAACGCCTGCCACTTGGTCGGGCTGGCCATAAACAGGTTGGTCAGGTTGATGGGCAGGAAGCTATCCGGCTCCTTGGTGGTCAATTCCACCGTCAGGTCGTCGATCTTGCGGGCCGAGGCCAGCGTGGGCATGCGCGAGGCGGTGACGCCGACCTGGCTGGCATCGAAGTGCGGCGCATCCTGCTTCAGCACCTTCTCGACGTTCCAGACCACGGCGTCGGCATTGAAGTCGCTGCCGTCATGGAATTTGACGCCGGGACGCAGCTTGAAGGTCCACTTCTTCTTGTCGGCCTCGTCGACCTTCCACTCGGTCGCGAGCCCGGGGATCATGACGCTCGCCTTGTCGCGGGACGAGAGGTCCCACATCGTCAGCCCGTCATACATGGTGAGGCCGGTGAAGCGGTTGCCCTCAAAACCCTGATCGGGCTGGCCGAGCGTGCGCGGAATATCGGCAGCGGTCATGCCGATCCGCAGCACCGTTTCGGCGCTCGCAAGCTGCGGCAGTCCCACCACCAGCGCCGTGGCCAGCAGCCACGCGGTGGCCGTCCTCTTTGATTTGTCGTTACGCATATGCAGCAATTCCTTCTCGACTTGGGTGACTAATTCTTATGCAAAGGTATGCAACGCCTGTGCCAAGGCAGGTACTGAGGCAGGCGCTTCGTTAGGGGCCATTAGCCGCACAACTCCCTGTGAGTGCGCATGCAACCGCGCCTTCCATGCTCCATCTGGCATCAAGCTTGCATTTTTCAGCTCCAAACCCCGGCCCGATGGAGCTTAAATCATGCGCACCCGATATTCGATGCTTCTTGCTGCCGCGGCAATAGCCCTCGGATTCCCTCTTGGCTTGCCCACGATTTCGGCGCAGGCGGAGACCGTTGTGCGCTACGGCATTTCGATGGCGGACATTCCCCTGACCACCGGCCAGCCCGACCGCGGCGCCGGCGCCTACCAGTTTTCGGCCTATACGATCTACGATCCGCTGGTGGCCTGGGAGATGGACGTGTCCGACCGGCCCGGCAAGCTGGTGCCGGGCTTGGCTACCGAATGGAAGGTGGACGAGCAGGACAAGAAGAAATGGCGCTTCACCCTGCGCCAGGGCGTCAAATTCCATGATGGCAGCGAATTCAACGCCGACGCCGTGATCTGGAATCTGGACAAGGTGCTCAATGACAAGGCACCGCAGTTCGACAAGCGCCAGAGCGCGCAGGTCAAGACCCGCCTGCCCTCGGTCGCGAGCTACGCCAAGATCGACGACACCACGATCGAGATCACGACCAAGGCCGTGGATTCGTTCTTCCCGTATCAGATGCTCTGGTTTCTGGTCTCGAGCCCCGCGCAATACGAAAAGCTTGGCAAGGACTGGGACAAGTTCGCCAGCCAGCCTTCCGGCACCGGCCCGTTCAAACTCACGAAACTGGTGCCGCGCGAACTCGCCGAGCTGACGAAGAACGCTGACTATTGGGACAAGAAGCGGCTTCCGAAGGCCGACAAGATCGTGCTGATCCCGATGCCGGAAGCGCTGACGCGCACCAATGCGCTGCTGGCCGGCCAGGTCGACCTGATCGAGACGCCGGCGCCGGATGCGGTGCCGCAGCTCAAATCCGCCGGCATGAAGATCGTCGACAACGTCACGCCGCATGTCTGGAATTATCATTTGAGCGTACTGCCCGGCTCGCCCTGGACCGATGTCCGCCTGCGCAAGGCGCTCAACCTCGCGATCGACCGCGAGGCCGTGGTCGGGCTGATGAACGGATTGGCAAAGCCTGCCAAGGGCCAGGTCGACCCGTCGAGCCCGTGGTTTGGCAAGCCGGAGTTCGAACTCAAATACGATGTCGCCGCAGCCAAGAAGCTGGTGCAGGAAGCCGGTTATTCGAAGGAAAAGCCGCTGAAGACGACCTTCGTCATCGCGCAGGGCGGCACCGGACAGATGCTGTCGCTGCCGATGAACGAATTCCTGCAGCAGAGTTTCAAGGAAATCGGCATCGAGATCGACTTCAAGGTGGTCGAGCTCGAGACATTATATACCGCATGGCGCAAGGGCGCGGCCGACGAGATGAATGCCGGCATCACGTCCAACAACATCGCCTATGTCACATCAGATCCGCTCTACGCGATCGTCCGCTTCTTCCACTCCGGCCAGATTGCGCCTGTTGGCGTCAACTGGGGCGGCTACAAGAACCCGAAGGTCGACGCGCTGATCGACGAGGCCAAGCAGACGTTCGATGTCGCCAAGCAGGACGAACTATTGGCGCAGGCGCACGCGCTGATCGTCGACGACGCTACGCTGGTCTGGGTGGTGCACGACACCAACCCGCATGCGCTGTCGCCGAAGGTGAAGAAGTTCGTGCAGGCGCAGCACTGGTTTCAGGATTTGACGCAGATCGGGC
>NZ_JAHEAG010000065.1 GCF_018596315.1 Bradyrhizobium sp. SRL28
GGTGAGTACTAGCTGCTCGTGATGGCAACGCCGAATGCACTCAGTGGGAGGAGCTGCTGCGCAAGCTGCGCTGCATATTTTCAGGCTCTCATGCTCGAGTTGGTACGCCGCTATGGCGACTCCTGGCAGTGCGTTGCAAACACCTCTTCCGGTTGCACACGCTGCAACGCGCCCGCTCGATCAGGCAAGCCGATCGAATTTGGGGTAGAGCTTCCATCGGTAAACCTTCGTATAGCAGGTCCCCTCTTTTCTATACCGATCGCCCACCTCCGTACAATTGAACATGTCATCGACCTCCGTCAGCTATCGGGAGCCGTAGAATGTAGATGGCAAATGCCTCCGCTATCGCCGAATGGATTGATTGCGCGATGCAAAGCTGGAGCAGCGAAGTGCCTTTCATAATAGGTGGCCGGCAGCTTATACCTATGTTCGGCAGCTCGGCCTATCTCTCCTGAGATGGTCAGCGCCTTGCTCACCTTGCTCAAGTATAACCGGCACATCATGAAACTTGGCCCTGAGCAACTAGTCAGAGGTATGTTTTCTTCTCGGGCTCCCCAGGTCGGGGACGACGCTCGCACGTTTGCTTCAGCAGCACTCCGATATTGCACCCCGCCTGAACCGCTGCCTAATGCTGGCACTTGAACCGTTCGGAGAGTGGACCGCGACATCTGGCAGGAATGCCTTTGATGCTGGCCGGGACCCCGGAATTAATGACCATGATGAGCCGCTGTTTTTCTGATGCAGCTTGCACTAGTACTTGGTCGCAGCGGGTGTTCCCAGTCAAGCGGGTGTCCGGCTCATCGGAACAAGGGATATCGAGAGGTTTGATACATTGCCAAAAATAACTGGATCGACTGTGCCCGGGGCGCGCACGCCAGAGGCAAACGATCGAGATCTAGGTTTAGATTTCGCGAAAGGAGTGCTCATCACTTTGGTGATCGTCGGTCACCTGATCCAATATGTCGTCTACGGAGATGAAGGCTTCTGGGAGTCGCCATGTTTCAAATGGATCTACATGTTCCACATGCCACTCTTTATGGCGATAAGCGGATATCTTTCTTGGCGAGCGCTCTTGCGAAAGTCATTCACTCGAGCCATCGGTGATCGTGCGATGCAGCTCTTGTTGCCCATGCTGTTTTGGTACGCTCTCCTAGAGACAGCCAAGTTGGCCGTATTTAGCTCGTCTGCAAGCGAACCAGGCAGCGTTTTGCAGTGTCTAAACGATTCCGCGGGCACATACTGGTTCATCTGGGCTGCTTTTGTTTCTTTCCTTCTCGTCAAAATTCTTTCGATTTTCAATCGTCGGTCGCCCTGGATCCTATTCGTATCAGTCATACTAGTCGCACTTGCACCTGTGACATTTTCCATATCACCTCTCATAAGGTATACTTTCCCGTTTTTCTGCCTAGGAGTCTCTTTTGCTCAGTCGAGAGAATGGTGGACGAGCATAACGCGATCTCACAAGCCGCTCTTAATCACGTTTCTCTCCATAGCGGCTTTGGTGTGCTTTCTAGCCTGGCGCAAAGACACTTACATCTACAACAATCTCGCCCTAGTGCACGATATGCAGTCGGCAAAAAACGTACTTCTGATGCTTCTTGGCTCCGCAGCGGCCTCAGCGATCGTGATCGTGCTCGTCCTCCAATGCTGGAAAGTTGGCCGCTCAAATCGAGTGACCCGCTTTATCACCGTGGAACTGGGACAGAGCACGCTGCTGCTATACTTGATACAAGGTACGGTCTTTCGTCTCATGGATTCGATACAATACGGGGAACTTTGGGATCTCACGACCAGGTTGGCCGTCGCGGGAATTCTTGGGGGAGCGATTGTTGCCGTCGCGCTAATGGTACGCTGGATCGTGCGCGACATTCCCTATCTATCTCAGCTCGTTCTTGGAGCGCCACCACGCTCGGCTTGTCTAAAGTATCAGCCCGCAGAAAATTAGCTGCAGCCGAGATCTGAATTCTGGAGAGCCCGGCTCCTGGTTCGTCTCCTCGCAGCTTCTGCCATTGGTTGTGGTGACGTGATGGACCTTGTTGACGTGTGTCGTCATGCCGCTGGAGCGGAGATCGCTGATGCTGGCGTCCAATTCCAGGGCAGGAGCTCGTCCAGCCGATGAGCCGGATGGGCGGCGATGCGGGCAAGGACATCGGCCAGCCAGGCTTGCGAATCGACGCCGTTAATTCTTGCCGTTTATGCCGCCCGCCGAACTATGCCGAACGGGTTTGGTATGGCACGCCGTTGTCACGCTGGCGCCGTCGATCGCGTGCACGGCAGCCCCATTCCATTCGGCATAGTCTGGTCGTTCAGAGCGCCTCCAGAAAGGCGAGCAGGCGGTCGTTCGGCTGGAAGCGGGTTCGCTTGCCGCGCTCGTACGGCTTGAGCTTCGCCAGGGCAGCTTCCTTGAGGGCGAGGTGGGCGTGCAGGTACGTCTGCGTCGTCTCGACCGATTCATGACCGAGCCACAGCGCGATCACGGAGCAGTCGACGCCGGCTTGCAGCAGTTCCATCGCAGCGCTGTGCCTCCTATGTCTTGGTCGATATAGCAGGCATTGGACTAAACCGCTCCGCGGTAGGCAGCGATGGCGGCGGCCTGAAGAAGGAAGCGGCACAGAGTGCGCGGCATCGGCATTAACGATCCTTCGCTGCGCGTCGCGCCGTTCGACCCGTGGCCTCGCTGAACAGGTGGCGGGGGATGTTGATTATCGCAAAACGTCGCCGTTCTTCCGGGTGCGTTTCAAAATCTGCCTCCACAAAAATCTCGACGGTCTCCTCACTGGCATGAACTTCGACGCGTACCGGCGCGTCTTCGAACTCCACTTCATATCGGCGACCATTCTTTCCTCGGATAATCGCGTGCGCCATTTCTATGCTACCTCCGGCCATGCTTCTTGAGCTTCTTCACTCGGTGCTTCTGATAATCCAGAACGGCCGCTGCAAGTGGCATCGAGCGCGGCACGCGCACATGTGTGAGGGAGACGACAAGCGCTCTGCCTGTTTCTTCCGAGCGAGACAAATGGCAGATGATACCGCCTTCGTCACCGGCGTATGACAAATCCCAGACGACGTGGTGCATCCGATCAGCATCGGCAACATTCTCGGCTTGCAGATATTCGATCAACGATGGTGCCAGTTCAACGTCAAATGGCGCAGCTGCCTTGAGTGCGGCGAGCAGCCGGGTGGTCTTCTCCGGATTGTCGAGCATAGGTAGTCCATCTTTAACGGGCGAATCAGAGAGCCGACGATCAGCGATGATAGGGAATATGGCTCAACAGAGCCATATTCGCTATCCGTCGCACAACTCGCCTTCCTCCCATTGCTGGTTGACCCGATCCAATAGCGACGACCTCACGGGCATTACCCCGCTTCCTCGCTAATACAACGCAGTCCGCCCCTATCCGGCGCATCACCGCTTCGCGGTAGGCGACTCGTGGCAAGCTTCGGTACCACCATCTGATCTTCCTGCATTCCCGACGAAGTTCGATTGCGAGATGCTGGAGGCGCTGCTTGCAGCGCTTTCATATCGCAAAGGAGCTTCCCATGACGGTTCTTCGACAACGGATGACTGAGGACATGCAGGTGCGGAATCTGTCGCCGCATACACAGGCATCGTATCTCCAACAGGTATCGCTGTTTGCACGTTACTTCCGTATGTCGCCGGATGCGCTGACCCCCGAGCACATCCGGACTTATCAAATCTACCTCACGAACGAGAAGAGGTTGGCCCCCAATTCAATCCATACGGCTGTCGCGGCGCTTCGGTTCCTTTACAGGATTACGCTCAAGAAGGACTGGACCTTTGGAGAAGACATCCCGCTTCCAAAAAAGCCGCAGAAGCTACCCGTCGTCCTGAGTCCTGAAGAAGTTGTGCATTTCCTCAGCTGCGTGGATTGCAACAAACATCGGGTGATCCTGACCACCTGCTACGCGGCAGGCTTGCGCATTTCGGAGGCCGTCCGGCTGAAGGCCGCCCCCATCGATAGCGCCCGTATGGTTGTTCGCGTCGAGCAGGGTAAAAGTCGCAAAGATCGGTACGTGATCGCTTACCAGCGGTCCTCGCAAGCCGCTGCCGTGGCACATGAGCGCTCTAAGCAGAAGAGCTGAGTGTCAGCTGGCTCGCAAGCCCCAGCCGAAGGAAGGCAATAAATGACCAAGCGTCACCCGATGAGGCGCAGGAGATCGCCCTCATCAGGTCGCCGACTACCAAGACCGACCCATGCGTCCGAGAGGACGAGTTGATCCTGAAGGGGGAGCCGCGCGGGTCGGTACCGCTCTCCCGCACGATGCAGAAGCCCCGGGCATACACCCCCGCAACGAAAGGACCGAAGTACGCAACAGCTCAAGTACGCGGGTGATGCCGCCCGCCGCTCCGCGGAAAGCGCCAAATGAGCTACAAGGCCGGCTTTGCCAACGGCGGCCGCGTGAAGGCATACCCCAAGATGTAGTATGGCGCCGGCAGCGGCGAGGGCCTTCTCGAGAAGACAAAGTACGGCGACAAGGCCAACCCGCGGAAATGATCCTGGTGCGGCATCTGGTGGCCGGTGCCGGCGGCGAGGCGGCGATTTTGGCGTTGCCCTTGCCGATCTCGACATAAACCTTCGTATCGTTCCGTCGCACCTTTGGATGCTCGACGATTACCTGCGTTCAATTGAGCTGCTGATGGCTTTTATCCTAGGCTGCATCCTGCCCTCTCCTTGGGCGTTTCCTCCCTAGACTTCGGCCGCTTGTGGCAACGCAGGCGGCCTTTTCCTTGTCAGATGCCCGCTGACTCGCATGGCGCTTCTACAACTGGCTCGGAAACAAGTGGGCGGGCTGTAAATGAGCGTCACCATCGCCGTCAAGCTGGCCGAACGTCTTCAGGCCAAGCTTGATGAGCTGGATAGGTGATCGATGCCATCACGTCGGATAATCTCAAAGATTGGAGCCGGTATCAGCGCAAGGTGGCCGCAAGGCGCCCGCCGACGCGCGCACGGTGCTCGCTGAGACGATGGAAGACATCCTGAAAGAGTAGGAGGAGAGGGAAGGGATGGTATGCGTTTCGACACAGGAACGGCGCTCGAAGTCGGAGGACCAGAAGACCGAGCTTATGAAGCTCATTGGCGATCTGTGCAGCATCGAGCTGCTGAACAACAAAGGTCTTGGTCGGCATCTACATCGAGCCGGAGAAGACCAAGGGCGGGCTCATCCTGTCGACCGGCGCGATCAAGGAATCAGTCTGGCAGGGCACCGTCGGCCTGGTGCTCAAGAAGCGCAAGACCGCCTTCAACGATGAGCCGGAGACCGGCACCTATTTCCACGGCTAGGACGTCAACGTCGGCAATTGGGTTGTATTCCGGTCCGGCGATGCTCGCGCGTCCGGATCAATGGCGTGGATTGCCGCATGGTCGAGGACACGCTGCTCGACATGGTGGTCGACAACCGCGACGTGATCACACACCGACGATAGTGATACGGTTTGGCAGAGCCTTCGGGCGCACTGAACGAGAGCGCCCGTTTGTAAGCTTTGAGACCAATGTCCGCGACTTGACGCAACACACACCCAGTACGAAGCGACTGTAGAACCTCCAACTTTCAAAATCGGCACGCCGCTTGCTTCGTTCGGGGCACCATCACCGGTCGGAGGCGGGGCGGTGCTGTAGGGGCGGACTCGGCACTTCCTCCGTGGCGTCCCGGCCGCCCCGCCAATTTGCTGTGAGGCGACATGAAACAGCATGTTCGGGCGGCTGCAACTGCGGTCGCAGCCGCTCACGCTCCGCCGTGATGTCCTTAGCGTGTCCGAACACGAAGCCACCAACTTTTCCTCCGGGGTTCACCGATGATGTCCGTCGATCGCCTGGCCACCCGGCTCGCGACGCGCCTTGCATTTTTTGTCGCCGGCTTCGGCATTGCGGCCTGGGTGCCGCTGGTGCCGTTCGCGAAGGAGCGGCTGGCGGTCGATGATGGAGTTCTCGGTTTTCTGCTGCTCTGCCTGGGCGTCGGCTTGGTCGTCTCGATGATTTTGAGCGATTTGTTGTGCGCGCGCTATGGCAGCAAACCGATCATCCTGATCGGCGGCTTCGGAATTGCGCTCATCCTGCCGTGGATCGCGGTTGCTAGTACGCCTCTGGAGCTCGGGGCCGCGCTGGTTGCCTTCGGCGCCTCGCTCAGCTCGATCGATGTCGCTGCGAATGTCAATGCGGTCGACCTGGAACGTGCAGCGAAGCGTCCGCTGATGTCCGGCTTTCACGCGCAATTCAGCATCGGCGAATTTTCCGGCTTCGACGCGATGACCGCATTGGCTGGCTGCACGTTGGAGCTTTTTCATCAACCCTAATGTGCTCGGCCATCGTGGCGATCGCGACGGCGCTGACCTGGCCGCGACTGCCGCCAAGCGCGCAGCAGGGATCGCTGTTCGTCATGCCGCATCGGCCCATTCCCGCAGGTAGGCGATAACGGAAGCCTGGTCACGACACTGCGGTCGTCGCTGACCCCAGTTCTGGGCGCCCGCATATCGAGCTTTCATCTGGCTCGCGCTCCTGGTTTGAGACGGCGCCAGCTGAATCGCTTCGCGGCGCGCATCGCCGGATTCCGAGTTTGGCTCTAATCCGCCATAGAAGAGCGTGTCACAAATTCTGGGGTTCTCTCGATAACGACCGAGTAACTTTGGAGTCACGTACACGGCGCGCAGGTGCGAGCGCTTGCGAAGCGTCTCCATGGAATAATGACCCTCGGTTGATGCATGTCAATGCGACAGACCGCAGCGCACGAGTAGAAGCAAGAATCGCCGAACGATCAAGGATAGATTTGATGATCGATTTCGCTGTCCGTCGCGATTTGCCAACTGCGGCGCTGCTCGCGTGTGGCCGCGGACCACAATGCAAAACGTGGAGATTTCAATGACCGGCGGGATCAACTGCGGTCTCAACGATGAGGCTGAATGGTAACACCTGCGAGAAAAATGCGGTGCATCGCGCGGTCATTTCGGATACCTGTTTCATGATGCAGCCTTGTAGTCTGTTAGTCGCTGAATTAGGCGCAACGACTTCGATGCTGGCGGCGGCGTCGCGCGCTCGACGGGCAGCGAACATTCACGTGGCCGCGCTTTGAATGAGACCGTGACGTTTCCGACTGAGACTAGCAGATGCGCTTGATGAGCTTTGCCACGCCTGCCGATACAACAGGCGAACCGAGCGCCAAATGAGTTCATTTTTTCGGCGGCAGCTTGCCGACTATGTTGAGTATCATCGCGCCCCTTGGAATTGCGCCATGCATGTCTTCGGCATCGTGTTCCTGTTCCTGGCTGCCGTTCTTCCGCTCAGCCAATGGTCCATCGCCGCGTTCGGGATCCAAACCAGTGTGGCGGCCATCGCTACCATAC
Source organism: Bradyrhizobium sp. SRL28 (assembly GCF_018596315.1). Classification (GTDB taxonomy): domain Bacteria; phylum Pseudomonadota; class Alphaproteobacteria; order Rhizobiales; family Xanthobacteraceae; genus Bradyrhizobium. Next base: position 7,358 of record NZ_JAHEAG010000065.1, read on the forward strand.
CGGTGCTCATCTATTGGTTCCTGCTTGACTTCGCGCTTGGAGCCGCGATCCTTGGGGCTGCGATCGTATTGCTTTCAGCCGCCGCCATTTTCGTGGGTCAGGCAAATACTGTCGGAATGTGGTCGCTTACCGCTATCCTGATTGTGATTGGCAGTGCATCGCAGGTTATTGGGCACCAGGTGTTCGAACGTCGCCGACCGGCACTGGTCGACAATCCGATCCATCTGTTGCTCGGACCGATGTTTGTAATAGCGAAATTGTTTATCGTGCTCGGATTTCGGCGCGATCTGGCCGTCATCATCGACGAGCGTCCGCAAGGCCCTTTGAATTCGTCGTGAACCAATATGCGCGACGTTGCCGAAGGTCTCATCGTTGCCGTGGGGCGCGGACGGGCTGGACATCGCTTCATGCTCGGTAGCGAAGCGATCCCGCTGAAACAGATTCTCGAACTCATGGCGGCGATCAGAGGCCGCCGCGCTCGGCGGCTTGAGGTGGCCGGCCGAGTTGCCGAGATTGGCGCTGCAGTGCTGGAATTTATCGCCGATCACGTGACGCGCCGATCGCATTCCGATAAGGCCGAAGGCGTTCGTATCGCATTGCGTGCGGAGGCTATCGAGCAGAAAGGCGCAGGCCGATGCGCGCATTTCTCCACCGCAGAGTGCTGTGCTGTGCTAGTTGGGACACCTCGCAGAGGGGAATAGGACACCTATCAGACGCCTGCAACAGCATCGCCCGCAGCAGCTTCTCCGGCGGTATCAACGACCGCCCAATCGGCGAATAGAGCGACGCAAGCTCGCGCTATAGCGCCGACAGCGCCTCGCACGCCGCACCCGCGCCTCCAGGTCAACGTAGCTGAACAGCTCGCCAGTTGATTGTCGCCGCCGCGCACGCACGATCTCCGTATCTCATCGGAGGCCATGAATCCCGCTCGCCGGTAGGCGGCGAGCGCCTTTTTCAAAGCCTGCTAGACTGGTACCTCAACACAGAAGTCTTGACTGGTCGGTTTGGCATTTCCAAGAGGGATAGCTGCTCAGGAGCGACCAGCATTTCGTTGCTGCGTGGTGAGCCGGGCTGCCGCGTCATGAGACCTGCTCGTTCCAGGGGCAAGACCATCTGGTGGACCGAAAGTGGGACGCTGAAGTGCCGTTGAATCTCCCAAATGTAGGCGCGCGTAGAGCCCCGACCGCCTTCAGCGAGCTTTGCTCCTCGCGCCCGTCAAGAATGGGGAGCGGAGGAAACTTCGCTCCTTTCCCTCTCGGTGGAACTACGCGCTCTGCAGCTCACCCGCTCGAGCAGTGTCCCCCGGTTTCCTCGCGCGAGCATAGCTCGACATCATCTTGCATGCTCCGCCCAACCAGCGACAGCACGGGCCCATGATCGAATCCGGCGCATCTTGCGCCATCGGCGTTGATCAGCGGGCGCCTTATCAGGAGCGGATCACTCAGCATCAGCGCGAGTGCGCTCGCCGCGTCGCTTGTTTCGGGATTAATTTCGCCTGACTTAATACGCCGCGCGGCGCGGTTGAACCAGGATGCGACCGGCGTATTGCCGAAGAAGCGGCGCAGTTCCTCCGCACGCCACGGCTCCTTCAAGATATCCTTGGCAATCACGTGGTGGCCCGCGGCCTTCAGCGCCTGCATCTGGCGCGCGTTGGTGGCGCAGCCGGGTTTGTGATAGAAAATGATCGTCGTCATGGCGCGGGCCTATTTGAGCACACTGAGCTGCACGGCCGGCGTGACGCCGCCGCGTTCGAGAATGGTATCGATCTTCTTGCGAATGGTTTCCAAGGTCAGCGGCTTGACCTAACGCCGTGTGCGCCGGCCTTGATGGCTTCGATCGCGTTGGCCTCGTCGGATTTGTCGCAGATGATCAGGATCTGAGCGTCGGGAAAATGGGCCGCCAATTCGCCGATCACGCCGGCCCCTCTTGCTTAAAATAAGAGGCTCCGAGCAACACCACATGCGGTTTTAACCAATCGATGCCCCTGGCAAAGGCCTCTTCTGGGGTTGCAAGCTCATGCGTCTCGATCTCATCATGCAGCATGAATTGCAATGCCGCGCGGGTGATCTCGTTATCGTCGACCACGAACACCCCTCGCAGGTCCACTGCTTTCGACGTTTCGACACCAATCTGCACTGTTGCTCTCCTGAAAATCCGCTCCGACAAAGCGGCTTGCAAGACGTTAGCAATTTCCGTTCCGTGCATGAATGCATTGAAATGGCTCGCGCTAAGCCGGCGTTTTCCCGTTTGATGCTAGCGATCCTTGTCCGGCTTCTGACAGCGGCACGAATCCTGTCACGTTCAAAACACCTGGTTTCATCCACCGGCTCCCGAATTTTTCAAAGTGTAATCAGAAACTTAGAGAGCGTGGACAGGGTTGGCACGGCGGTTGCTATCAGGATGCAGCAACACTGACTGAGGGCTGAGTGCACGCAGACGCGCAAGACGAGCGCTGCTCTCCTTCCCTTGAACCCGTGTGCCTCGTTTCTGAGCGAGAAACAAGCTCGCGCGCGAGGCAGCGCGCAATCTTTGGCAAATATGGAGAGCAACATGGCTTCACTGAGACAAATCGCGTTCTACGGCAAGGGCGGCATCGGCAAGTCGACCACCTCGCAGAACACGTTGGCGGCGCTGGCCGAGATGGGCCACAAGATCCTGATCGTGGGCTGCGATCCCAAGGCGGACTCGACCCGCCTGATTCTGCACGCCAAGGCGCAGGACACGATTTTGAGCTTGGCGGCGAATGCCGGCAGCGTCGAGGACCTGGAACTCGAGGACGTGATGAAGATCGGCTATCAGGACATCCGCTGCGTCGAGTCGGGTGGTCCGGAGCCGGGCGTCGGCTGCGCCGGCCGCGGCGTCATCACCTCGATCAACTTCCTGGAAGAGAACGGCGCCTATGAGAACATCGACTACGTCTCCTACGATGTGCTCGGCGACGTCGTCTGCGGCGGTTTTGCGATGCCGATCCGCGAGAATAAGGCGCAGGAGATCTACATCGTTATGTCTGGCGAGATGATGGCAATGTATGCCGCCAACAACATTTCCAAGGGCATTCTGAAATATGCCAACTCTGGCGGCGTGCGGCTCGGCGGCCTGATCTGTAACGAGCGGCAGACCGACAAGGAACTGGAACTGGCGGAGGCGATGGCCAAGAAGCTCGGCACCCAGCTGATCTATTTCGTGCCGCGCGACAACGTCGTGCAGCATGCGGAGCTGCGCCGCATGACCGTGCTGGAGTATGCGCCGAAATCCCAGCAGGCCGATCACTATCGCAATCTCGCGACCAAGATCCACAACAATGGCGGCAAGGGCATCATCCCGACCCCGATCTCCATGGATGAGCTCGAGGACATGCTGATGGAGCACGGCATCATGGAGGCGGTTGACGAGACCATCATCGGCAAGACCGCAGCCGAACTCGCAGCTGGGTAAAGGACACACGGACGGAGGCCGGCCTTCCCAATGCTCAGTAAGGAGGTCGGCGTTCCGGCGAAAAATGTCGTGACCAGCATCACGATGCAGCGAAGCATACTTGATCACTGTGGAAAGATCGGCAACCCATGTTCGAAGCGCAATTGTTTCCGCTTATGGCTGCCAGAGCGACTGAAGCGAACGGTGAGCGGCATAGGGGAATTGCGACCTACCGCCTGCTCACTGGGGCGGACCCCGTAGATGCCGACATAACCAGTGACAGCAATTTCGATCGCCACGTGCTGGCGTCTATTCTAGCGGCCGCCACGATGGATGGTGGTCTGGTTTCCGAGAAGGTCGGTCTGTCCAGCCATGAGCTGGCCGCGTTGCTGGAGCAGTACTTCCCGTCGATCCGGATAGACGCGGAGGAGTTGCTCTTGCGTTTCAAGCGCAATGAGAGCGACGAGGCCGCAATGTTGCGTGATCTCCTGCTCGCGCAACGCTCGACCGAAGGGGACATCGGCAACTGGTTAGCTGGGATGATCGCGCGTCGCGCGATCGAGCCAAATCACTTGTGGGAAGATCTCGGATTGCGCGGTCGTGGCGAACTATCCCGGCTGCTAGGCCGCCATTTCGCGCCGCTGGCCGCGCGCAATACCAATAATATGCGCTGGAAGCGCTTCTTCTATCGCACGCTGTGCGAGGACGACGGCCTTGTCATGTGCACGACCCCGGTGTGCGCGCAATGCAACGACTTCAACCTCTGCTTCGGCGATGAAAGCGGCGAGAGCCGGATGGCCGAGCGCCGGCGCGAGGTTCTGCTGCAGGCGGCTGTCCCGGTTGCGGCCGGCACCTGGCCAATGTGAGCGACATCGGATGGATCGGCTGTTGGCCAGACTTCCGAGCGGTGACGCCGGGGATCGCGCGAGCTTCCACGAGGTGCAGGTGGAACCGGCCTCCGCCCCTCTCAGCGGGCAATGTCCCGACGCCGGCTGGAAGGATGTGTTGCTCAAGGCCGGGCTGCGACCGACGCGCCGGCGCCTGATCTTAAGCGAGCTGTTGTTTGCCAGAGGCGCCCGGCATGTCACCGCAGAGATGCTATTTGCCGAGGCGCGCGAGACCGGGTTTCCGATCTCATCGTCTACCGTCTACAACACTTTGAACCAGTTCACGCAAGCCGGCCTGTTGCGCCGGATCTGTCTTGATGGGTCGCGATCGTTGTACGACACCAACACCTCGCCGCATCCTCATTATTATCTGCCCGGCGAGGATATCCTGCTCGATATTCCCGATGCGGATCTCCTGCTTGTGAATGTGCCCGAGCCGCTGCCAGACCACGAAGTCTCCTGCGTCGATCTGATCATCCATCTGAGCCGCAAGCGGAGTTGATGCCATCCCATCGCGCCGTGACGTAAGCGGACGCGTCGACTTCGCCACTGTCGCGTTTGCGACAATCCCGCTGGTACCGAAAAATGTGCGCTTGTCCAACGGCTTGTGGCGGGTGCCGGCGTGGCATGCGCGTTGCTCAAGCCTTGCTTTGCCAAAGCCAACAAGGAGCCTCCCATGATCGCCGCCGCCTCTGCCAAAACGGTCATGGTCCGAGACGGCATGGGGAAGTCCGATCGTGCTCAACGACACGACGCTGCGCGACGGCGAACAAGCGCCTGGCGTTGCCTTCACCACCGACGAAAAGGTGGCGATCGCGCAGGCGCTGGCGCGGGCCGGAGTCACCGAGATCGAACCGGGGACGCCCGCGATGGGCAGTGAGGAGATCGCCGCCATCCGCGCCATCGTTGATGCCGGTCTCCCGCTCACCATCATCGGCTGGTGCCGGATGCGTGAAGCCGATGTCGATGCGGCAATCGAGGCCAAGGTGCCGATGGTCAATGTCTCGATTCCGGCTTCTGGCGTGCAGATTGCCGCCAAGCTTGGCGATAACTGCGAACTAGCGCTGGAGCAGGTGAGGCGGGTGGTCAGTTATGCGCGCGAGCGTAGGCTTGAGGTTGCCGTCGCCGGCGAGAACTCCTCCCGCGCTGACGTCGATTTTCTCATCAAGCTGATCGCCACCGCAAAAGCCGCCGGCGCACGGCGCTTTCGCATTGCCGATACGCTCAGTGTGCTCGATCCGGACTCCACCTATGCGCTGATGGCTCGTTTGCGCGCGACCACCGGTCTCGAGCTCGAATTTCACGGCCATGACGATCTCGGGCTCGCGACCGCCAATACGCTCGCCGCCATCAAGGGCGGCGCGAGCCATGCCTCGGTGACCGTCATCGGGCTCGGCGAGCGGGCGGGCAATGCGCCGCTGGAAGAAGTCGCGGTCGCGCTCAAACAGCTCTACGGGCGCGACACCGGCATCGTGCTGCCGGAGCTGGAGAACGTCGCCGCGGTGGTGGCCGCCGCAGCCGCACGCACGATTCCTCTGAACAAGGCGATGGTCGGTGAGCATGTGTTCACCCACGAATCTGGCATTCATGTCCATGGCCTAATGGAGGATCAACGCACGTATCTGTCGCTCGACCCCCATTTGCTTGGTCGATCCAACCGTATTGTGATCGACAAGGATTCCGGGCTGTCGTCGATCACCACGTTGCTTGACGAATTGCAGCTCGCCGCCAGCGCCGAGGAGGCAAGACAGATCCTGTCGCGGGTGCGAAAACATGCCATCGAGCACAAGCGGCCGGTCGCGTGCGAGACGGTGGTGGCGATCTGGCGCGACGTCTGCGAGCGCTCGTTGACCAATGGTGCGTTAGGCAGCCATGGTCGGCATTACCGCCGATCACGTCGAAACCGCCGGCGTGCCGCGCAAGCCCTCGCTGATCCGCGAAGACATAGGCCTTGGGAGGCCATATGCAGCGCCGCCTGCGCGAAGCAGCGTCGCAAGGAGATGACCAGCCGGTGCCGGGTCCCGACCACAGGCCCGCGACCTAACCCAAAGGAGATTTTTCGATGAGCAACACACAGGCGGCAGTCGGCATCCTGGATCGACTCAACAAGGCCTCCTCGGCCGAAGATTTTTTTGCGCTGCTTGGCGTCGATTACGACCCCAAGATCGTCAACGTCGCGCGCCTGCATATCTTAAAGCGCATGGGACAATATCTCGCCAAGGAAGTATTCGAAGATGGCGCGGAGGCCGAGGTCACGGCGCGGTGCAAGGCGGTGCTGGAGCAGGCTTATGCCGACTTCGTGGTGTCCTCGCCGATGGACCAGCGGGTGTTCAAGGTCTTGAAGGATGCGGTCGCGGAGCCCAAGAAACCGGCGGCCTTCGTGCCGTTGAGCTCGCTGAAATAGCCTCACACATCAGTTCAGATATGCCTCAAGCCATGTCGGTACGGCGCGTTGTGCCATATTCCTCTTCATCCAGATCAACTCTGTACAGCAATGCGCGAAGCGGCGCTGTCGCATTCGCGACGTATGTCGGAATTGTATTGTCGGCGATGTTAACAGCCAGTCTTTATCAAATTTCTCAAGCCATTGAATGGACGTCTAATTTTTGATGCCTCCAACTGGTACGACACTTGCTGTTCTCCGGCCAAGTCCGTCATTGGCGCCGACTACACAGAATTGTTGCTGTCCGAGATGAGATTTGGAGCAAGACCAATCATGTTGCCGTTACTGCTCGCCGCTCGCGCCGGCATCCTCTTATGGGTCACGTTCGCGTTAATGCCGTTCGAAGTTGTCTTTGACGCCATTGAGGCTGGGATTGACCGTGAGATGGCCGCCAATGGGTAACTCGCGTTCCACGCTACTTCTGGAGAAGGCATGCACAGTATCGTTTGCACCAAGCAGGTTCCCGATGCCGCGCAGATTCGCGTCAATCCGTGACCAACACCATGGTGCGTCATGGGGGCCGAGCATCATCAACCGATACGTCTTGTTCGCGCTCGAGGCCGCGCACCAATTGCGTGACAAGTTCGGCGGCGAGATCACCGCGCTCACCACGGTCGACGCGGAGCGCCGCGCCGAACGCGGCGTGCAGATGTTGGGCACAAAGCTGCTGGTCAACCATGGCGGAAGCACCCAGCCAGGTTTGCCGCGCCGTGATGACCGCCGCCCTGCGCGCGGCGCTGGGGCCGGTTGTAAAATGGAGCGCGCAGGAGGCCGGCGTCGAGGAGTCTCGAAATGCGTCGTGCCCGGCTCGCCGACCATCGTCAAGCGCGCCTTTGCGCCGTCGCCACGCGCCGAGAGGGCGGGGCGGGTGGAAGCCGCCAAGCAGCCGACGGAGGTGCTGATGAAAGCCATCTTGAAGGGTCAACCCAAGCTAGAGACCGATCTTGTGGCGCAGGCGCGCAGGTTCTGAGGGGAATTCAACGCTATGAGCAACATCACCAAAGCTCCTACGCCGGCCGCGGGCGGCCGCGCAGGAATCAAAAAAGAATTGCCCGAGCAGTTTAAGGCCTACAAGCACATCTGGGTATTCGTCGAGCAGGAGCGCGGCCAGGTGCATCCCGTCTCCTGGGAACTCATGGGTGCGGGCCGCAAGCTTGCCGACAAGCTGAAGGTTGATCTCGCCGCGGTCGTCATCGGCCCGGAGGCCGAGACCACGCGCAACGCCGCGCTCGAATCCTTCTGCTACGGCGCAGACCTAACCTATCTCGTGACCGAGAATGTGCTGTCGGAGTATCGTAACGAGTCCTACACCAAGGCGCTGACCGATCTCGTCAACACCTACAAGCCAGAGATCCTGCTGTTGGGCGCCACCACGCTCGGTCGCGATCTTGCAGGCTCGGTAGCTACTACGCTACTGACGGGTCTCACCGCCGACTGCACGGAGCTCGACGTCGACGCGGATGGTTCGCTTGCGGCCACGCGTCCGACCTTTGGCGGATCGCTGCTTTGCACGATCTACACCTTGAATTACCGGCCGCAGATGGCAACCGTCCGCCCGCGCGTGATGCCGATGCCAGAGCGTGTCGCGCGCGATGCCGCCCGCATTATCATCCATCCGCTCCGCCTGCTCGAAGAAGACATCGTCACCAAGGTGCTGTCCTTTGTGCCGGATCGTGATTCGGCCAAATCCAATCTCGCCTATGCCGACGTTGTCGTCGCCGGCGGGCTGGGGTTGGGCTCGCCTGAGAGTTTCCAGCTGGTACGGCAGCTCGCCGCCGTGCTCGGCGCCGAATATGGCTGTTCGCGTCCGCTGGTACAAAAGGGCTGGGTCACCTCGGACCGGCAGATCGGCCAGACGGGCAAGACCATCCGGCCAAAGCTCTATATCGCCGCAGGCATTTCCGGCGCGATCCAGCATCGGGTCGGCGTCGAGGGCGCCGATCTGATCGTCGCCATCAATACCGATAAGAACGCGCCAATCTTTGACTTTGCCCATATCGGCGTCGTCAACGACGCTATGCACCTGTTACCAGCGCTCACGGCCGCATTTCGTGCACGGCTTTCACCGCATTCGCGCGACCGGATCGCGAGCTAGAGGAGGTTGTTGTGATCGAGGAGAAGTTCGATGCAATCGTGGTCGGCGCCGGCATGTCGGGCAACGCGGCGGCTCTGGCCATGGCTCAACGCGGCATGAAGGTGCTGCAGCTCGAGCGCGGTGAATATGCCGGATCGAAGAATGTTCAGGGCGCAATCCTCTATGCCGACATGCTCGAAAAGCTGATCCCGGACTTCCGCGATGACGCGCCGCTCGAACGTCATCTCGTCGAGCAACGGTTCTGGATAATGGACGATCGCTCCCATCTCGGCGTGCACTACCGCTCCGAAGACTTCAACGAGGAGCGGCCGAACCGGTACACGATCATCCGCGCGCAGTTCGACAAATGGTTCTCCTCGAAAGTGCGCGAGGCCGGCGCGACCGTGCTGTGCGAGACCACCGTCACTGAGCTCGCGCGGGACGCCCATGGGAAGGTCATCGGTGTTCGTACGGATCGCCGCGACGGCGAAATCCACGCAGATGTCGTGGTGCTGGCCGAAGGCGTGAATGGCCTTCTCGGTACGCGTGCGCGCCTGCGCGAGCGGCCCAAGCCCGACAAGGTGGCACTCGCGGTTAAGGAAATGCACTTTTTGCCGCGTGAGACCATCGAGGCCCACTTCAATCTCAAGGGCGACGAAGGCGTCGTTGTCGAAGCGGTCGGCACCATTTCCCGTGGCATGACCGGAATGGGCTTCATCTATGCCAATAAGGAGTGCATCTCGATCGGCATCGGCTGTATCGTCGCCGACTTTCAGCGCACCGGAGAGACGCCATATGGGCTGCTCGACCGCTTCAAGCGTCACCCGTCCGTGGCGCCCCTGATCGAGGGCTCGGAGGTCAAGGAATACTCCGCGCACCTCATTCCTGAAGGCGGCTACAAGGCGATCCCGCAGCTCTATGGCGATGGCTGGGTGGTGGTGGGCGATGCTGCCCAGCTCAACAACGCCATTCATCGCGAGGGCTCTAACCTCGCGATGACTTCGGGCCGCATCGCGGCGGAAGCGATCGTCCAGGTGAAATCGCGCAGCCATCCCATGACCGCGGCAAATCTGTCAGTCTACAAGAAGATGCTGGACGACTCCTTCGTGATTAAGGATCTCAAGAAGCACAAGGATATGCCGATGCTGATGCATACCAACTCGCAAAACTTCTTTCTCACCTATCCACAGCTCGTCTCCAGGGCGATGCAGAACTATGTACGCGTCGACGGTACGCCGAAGGCTGAGAAAGAGAAGGTGACATTGAAATCCTTTGTCAATGCGCGGTCCTGGACCGGTCTATTTGGCGATGCACTCCGCCTCGCCCGTGCCTGGCGCTAACCAGCCAAAATCGAAGCCAAGGAAGCTGAAATATGAATGTTGAGACATCAGTGCGCGTCGAGGACAAGCTGTTCTACAACCGCTATCTCGTCGACGTCGGTCGTCCCCACATCAAAGTGCGCGCACACACGAAGCCATCCCCGCAGCTGCTTGCACTTTTAAAGGTCTGCCCGGCGCGCTGCTATGAGCTCAACGACAAGGGGCAGGTCGAGGTCACCGTCGACGGCTGCATCGAGTGCGGCACCTGCCGTGTCATCGGCGAGCCCACCGGCGACATCGAATGGAGCTATCCGCGTGGCGGATACGGTGTGTTGTTCAAGTTCGGATGAGAGCTGCACGGCAGGCGTAGTGTGATCGCCCTTTTATTGAGACGATCTCACGGCAGATCCATGTCTCCGCGCCCCGCTTGTGAGAGAGGCCGAATCGATGGCGGTAGCTGGTGACGTGCCCGGCGCACGGAACGGTCGCGGGAGCTTTGCCTTGCAATCAGATTTCCTAGCTTTTCTGCGCGCCATCATTGGCGCGCTGATTAGAAAGACCTGGATCTTCCCGCCGCTGCACGCGGGAGAACCTCATGTGCGTTGCTCTCGCCTCGTCAAAGCCTGATCCAACGCAGCAGGCGGCGCCGCGAACGCCTGTTTGGTGGGAGCCGGCGCCGGTACGCGGTAGCAGCCTATCTCATCAAGGAGGGCGGGACTATCGGGCGAGAATGTCGTCCCTTCGAGAAGACGGAGCAGTTCGGTGACAGCAGCCATGGCCATGGCGAAGGATGGCTAGGTCATGCGCGGCGGGGCGCATGTTCGAGGAGAATTCCACTTGCACCTACGAACTGCTGACCTCCATTTCGCTAGAGCAGGCATCCGGCCAAGTCGGCGTAGGAAGAACTGATGGAGGACCATGAAGAGTTCTTCTGAAATGATAAGGCGCGCCAGCTTTCGGGCGGCGAGATCGTCAAGGTGTCCAGTTTCGGTCTACGCGAGAAAGATGGGCTCGAGCTGATCGCCCCGCTGCACCGCCACTGATCAACGGAGCGAAGCAAGGAACATGTCATGGGACGTGTGAACGAAAAGGTCATTCTGGTAACCGGCGGAGCTCGTGGCATGGGTGCAGCTCATGCGCGCCTGCTTGTCGCTGAAGGCGCCAAGGTCGTAATCACTGATATTCTTCATACAGAAGGAGAGGCTCTCGCGGCTGAACTGGGCACTTCCGCCGTCTATGTGCGTCAGGACGTCACCCAGCCGGAGGAGTGGGCTAGGGCGGTCGCGACCGCCGAGAGCAGCTTCGGCGCGCTGCATGGGCTGGTTAACAATGCTGGAATCGCCAGCATGGCCCCGATCGAGCAGTTCCCGCTCGATCAGTGGAACAAGGTTATTGCCGTCAATTTAACCGGTGCGTTCCTTGGAATGCAGGCGGCCCTGCCGGCAATCCGGCGCGGGGGCGGAGGTTCGATTGTCAACATCTCGTCCGTCGAGGGGCTGCGGGGCACTGCCGGGCTTCATGCCTATGTTGCTTCCAATTTCGGCGTGCGGGGCATAACCAAGTCTGCTGCGCTGGAGGCCGCGGCCTCGGGCGTCCGCGTCAACTCGATCCATCCCGGCTTCATCACCACGCCGATGACCGAGAGCTTCGATCCCTCCATTTTCCCCATTCCGCTGGGACGGGCAGGCCGGCCGCAGGAAGTGTCGCAGGCAGTCTTGTTCCTGCTCAGCGACGAGTCCAGTTATCTTACCGGTTCCGAGATCGTCATCGATGGCGGTCTGACGACCGGCGTCCCACACAAATGGCTGGCGCCCGAGTATTTCTTTTGATGAGCACCAACTGATCGTCCACGCCAACAAGACGGCGCGGTTCGTCGTGTCAGCTCTCGGGATCTTCGGAGGTGGTGTCTCAGTTTGAAATTAGACCACCCAAGTGCGGTGCCTCTTCTCGGCTTCGACCGAAAAGGCAAGTTTTGTCGGCTCGCAGTCTGCGACTTTGCCGTGAACGAATTTCAGGCAGAAATTGAGCTTGTCCAAAAGCTCTTCGGCGGCCGCCACAACGTCCGACATGCCGGATAGTGATCGGTGGTGATAAACCGCATTCCGCGCCTCCCGCACCTTCTCAAATTTGGCGGTGAAGTCGGCTGCACTTAGCGGATGGAATTTTGGGGAGAATACCGCCCAGTGTTCCTCAACAAGCTGCCGTATGTGGGCCAAATGACAATCGTGCATAAACTCGTAGCCGTTCGCCATTGCATCAATCGGCCCATTGGGGAACTGCTTGCCCTCAATGTCCAAGATGACCGTGCCGATTCTAAAGGCCGCATGGCGGGTTAGTGGAACGCCGCCGATCTGGGCAATATTCTTGGCTCTCCCGCCCTTCTTTAGCTCCTCGTAAATGGCGCGCCACCACCGTGGATGCTTGTAGTGCTGCTCTAAGGTCACTGCGACAGTTGAGCGCAAAGCGTTCTCGAAAGAGTGAAAGACCGGGAACAGCTGGGCGTGTTCAGCCACTTTGCGGTTATATACGGAGAAGATCGCCGGTCGCCAATCATTCGGGAGGTATTTGAGTATTTCACCCTTGGTTCCCTCCTTGACTTCGATCAGGGAGGCCTCAAGTAGGTAGGGACTTACAAGGGTCAAATCAGACTGAAAATCCTCAACCTGGCTGGGCGTTGGGGAGAACGGCAAATAGTCGGTAAAGAACTTCGTTAAAAATTCGTAAGAGATATCTGGCATTTAGACTGCGACCGACTATTTTTTAAGGAACTTGACAGGGGGGCACGAGTTAGCGATAAACCTGACCACTCCGGGAGTGATGGCGCGTTGCGACATTTGCCGTTGGGCCGCTACCTGAGTCTAAACATCTTTGAAAGAGGCTCCCGCATAGGGGGCCTCTTTCGCCGTTTAAGCCCTCATAACTTGATGAGATGAACAAGCGATTTCTTCAAGACCGAGACGACGATTGCGGAAACCGCTGTAAGTCCATTCTTTTGTTCGGTCGCGCTGCGGGTCATTCTTCCGTCCCGGCCACCGATCACTCAGCCGCCGCGCGCAGGGGCGGTCAAGGCTGGCCGCGTTTGCGGCCACCGCAAGGCTTGGCCTTGACCGGCCCGAGCACGGCGGCATGCTGGCGTGGAACGGGATTGCATTCCTGGCTGGCACTTGCCGTCAGCGGCGATTATGGTTGTCGGGCGCGGGCGACCTCGTGGCGAAGCGTGACGCATCGGCTGCAAGCGTCACCGGACTGCCTATTTTGTCCTGCCGAGCTGAGGCGCCCGCGCGCCGGATTTTGGCCGCCGCGGTTTCCATTGTGACACGAACCGTTCGTAGCTTTGCTCTGCCTGGGCGGCAATCAACATCTCGCGGTCGCGCAGCGACTTGATGTTGTAGGCATAGGCTGGTCCACGCCGGTTGCCTTTCTGTTGCGGATGTCGGGCTTGAAGTTGCATCGCGCGGGTCTTGTTGGCGACCAGCGCTGGGCGCGCCCACAGGTAATCGTCGCCCCTCGTCAACAAATGCCAGCAGAGCACAGTGAGCTTGCGAGCCACGGCCACCGCGGCGATCTGATGGCCGCGCCGGGCGCGGATCCGCACGAAAAACGCATGCAGTGGACCGGGCGCCTTGGCCGCGGCCCAGGCCGCCTCAACCAGCATGGCGCGCGCGTGAGAACGGCCGATCTTGCTGATGCGACCGTGATGGGCGACTCCCAGTCCCGACTGCCGCACCCGCGGGTTCAGCCCGAAATAGCTCACCAGCTTCTGCGGGCTGCTGAACCGGCTGATGTCGCCGACCGCCGCCACGATCCCGGCGGCGACCGCCAGATTCACGCCGGTGATCGTCATCAATCTGTTGACCGCGGGATCGTCGATGGCGTCCTGTGCGATCTCGCGGTCGAGCAGGGCCAAGTCTTCGGCCAGCCGGTCAAGCTCACGAACGTGCCGGTCGATCGCTGCGCGCTCATCGTCCGGCAACTGTTGAGTGGCCAGCCACGCCCGGCCGCGGGCGTTGAAAAGATCGGCGTGCGGGCACTTTGGGATCAGGTGCGCATGCAGGATCGAATGCACTTCATTCTTGAGCCGCGTGCGATGCCGCACGACCTGGTAGCGCCGCGCCACCAGCCTGCGCTTGCGTTCGGTCGCCGCATCAGGCGTCCAGATCTGCGGCAGGTAGCCCGCTGCCTGCAGGCTGGCGAGTGTACCGGCGTCGATCTTGTCAGTCTTGACGTGCGCCTGAGCGATCGCCTTCACCTGCAACGGATTGGCGATAATCACCCGCGCCACGAATGGCGCCAGCACCCGCGACACCGCCATGCTATTTCCGGTCGCCTCGATCACCACTTCATCGGTCGACCGCAGACTCTTGCCCATCCCTTCAAGGGCGGTCCGGGTCATGTCGACCCGACCGGCATGTCGAAGGATGCCGTCTTCCCAGATTACCACCTCGCCGAAGGTTCGGTGAACATCAATACCAATCATGCGTCGCATCTGCGCGTCCTCCCTTTCTGTTGGTTATAGCGGGAGCGGCGGGCGACACGACAACTACGGATTCGCGCTCACGGCGCAACCGGGCGAGTCGCAGAGGCGGCCAGCTACTAACACGAGCTCTCGGCTCATCGTGTGTATCGGCCTGCCCGCACTTCGTGCTCCCGGTGCCTCTGTCCCGATGGTCGCACCATATGCCACGATGTAGAACACCGCAGCGGAACGTTGGCACCGAGAACTCTCATACCGGTTACCAATCCATTGAAAGCGTGTTCGCGACCGTGCGGCACAGAACCGTGCGGACGAAAGGATCACTGTCGTCAACGACCGCCAGGCTGATGGTGTTCAAGCTGATTATCGCCGCATCAAAGACTTGGCGGCGGCTCAAAGGCACAAATCAGTTGCCGAAGGTGATTGCAGGTGTCAGATTCAACGACGGCATCGAGGTCATCCACATGCCGGCAAACCACGCCGCCCGATCGCCTCGTCACCCAAAATCCCGCATAGCTCGAGCCCCGGCTTCCGAGAGGAAGTCGGGTTCTTCTTACCCGCCACAAATCGCAGGATCGCGGCCAGGTCACGCCGCAGCACGATGGCGATTTGTTCCGCTTCGGGCACAAGCGTCACCTGATCGACCAAGGTACGGAGCACCTCCGCCGCCTCGGCTTTCTCCTCTTCGCTCTGCAGGCTTTCATAAAGTGCCAAGACGCGCGGCCGATAGATGTCCGCCATATTCGAGTGCAAGATCGGCGGGGGTTCGACGGTTGATACATACCATCTTTGATGCGGTGATGATGCCTCGAATCTGCTTTTCAACTCTTCCTAACTCGCTCCGCCAAGCATCCTGATCGGTTCAATATGTCGAAAGCCCTGATCGACGATCTTGATGCTGAGATCCGTTCCCGAAGCGGCTTTGCGCAGGATCGCACCCGAAGAAGAGCGCTTGCTTAGCCTCCAAGGAGAGGAAGGATGAATCCGTGGTTCGAAATACTGAAGCGTCATGCGTGAAATCGAGTGCCCGTCCACGAAGGCGAAACCTACGAGCAATACCGCGCGCGCTTGACTGAAATACTGACGCCAAGTCAGCGCGCGATGATCGCGGCGAGAATGGTAGAGGAGTCGAAACAGCTCGGACGGGCGAGGCTGGCTCGTCGCCAGATCTGGGTCGCAGCGGCCCGCCTGGCCCTTGATCCCGGTCCGCGGTGCCCCTGTGCTATTTGTCTTCAGTATGGAAGCGTCACCGGGGCGCATCATATTTATCCTTTGTCGTTTCATTCGATGACGGCTTGACGGAGCCAGTACAGGAATTCTGCTAGTTGCCCGACCCATCACAGCCTCATGCACGAGATAATCGAGTCTCTTATGGCGACTCGGCAGCCGCGGCTGGAGGGCGTGCCGTTCGACGAACGGGGGAGGCTGGATAAGCTCGGTGTTCGGTTTGTGGAACTACGGCAACGGCCGCGTGGAAAGGGAAGGGGCTGTCTCGCAAATGGAAGGCTCGATGGCGCGCGCGAGCAAGCCGTCTTTGCGCTTCGAGGGCTGGTACGTACGGCACGGCGCCGTTGCATCGGCGACCATCACATCGAAGGCTGCCACCCCAGCCACCTTCCAAACGGGTCAGGAACTTCGAGGATGGCTCAACTCGGAAGCCGTTGCGGCATAGAGCGCGCAGCTGAATTGGCCGACCGCAAAGACCAAAGCGCTGTGGGCGTACTTTGCAGCAAGGCTTTATGCTGTCCGAGTACCGCACCTGGATGGCTTTGCCGATGCCGAGGCGAAAGTGACATTGCTCGGCGCGCTGGCGAGACGACATCCCAAGAGTCGTGGTCGTGGTCGGCTGGGGGCGCCGGCCGAGGTGGTGTTGGGATTGTTGATCCTCAAGCACGTTCGCAACTGGAGATATCACGTGCTGGAACGCGAAGTGCGCGCCAATCTGGTTTACCGCGACTTCACCCGGGTGGGCGGCGGCAAGACGCCGGACGCCAAGACGATGGGGCGCTGGGGCCTGGCTGTGGATCCGGAAACAATCAGGCAGATCCACGACCGGATCGTGCAAATTGCGCAGCAACAAGGGGTGACGCAGGGACGCAGAATGCGCGTGGATACGTGGTGGAGACCAACATCCATTACCCGACCGACAGCACGTTGCTGGGCGACGGGGTAAGGGTGTTGATCCGCAC
>NZ_JAHEAG010000066.1 GCF_018596315.1 Bradyrhizobium sp. SRL28
AGGCGTGATGGTTGGTTCCTTGCCCGGTCGCGGGCGATCGTCGAGGGCTGCCGGCGGGCCATCGGCCAGCGCCCGCTCGACACAGCGCTGCACCGTCTGATGATGGACCCCAAGTCTCTGGCCCACCGCGCAGAACGAAGGATTTTCCCGATACGCCAGCAGCATCTGCGCCCACGACACCCGGCTCGCCAGTTCGATCCTCGACCGCGAAAGCGTCGTCAAGGTCGCTATCTCTTCATCACCCATTGCCAATTCGACCGCTCGCCGCCATCCTGCCATGATACAGCTCCTCGTTTCGCCGACCGCAAACGAGGAATCCGCCAACAGCCCGTCCGTTCCACCAATTCAGCCTGCTCCATCAGCGCAGGTTTCATGGAATCGGTCGTCTAGCTGCAGCGCAAGGATTTGGATCTATAAAACGAAGCTTAGGCCATGATGACGCATTTTTCGTTGAAGACCCGTATAGGCAATCACATGCTGCATCCGAAACGCAGATGCTGAACTACGGCTACGATCCGAAATTATCGCAAGGAGCGGTTAAACCGCCGGTCTTTCTGACCTCGACCTTCGTTTTCCGGACTGCCGAGAAGACGGGACTTCTTCGATTTCGTCTCGGGGCGGTGCGAGCCTCCCGAGGGGATGGACGCAGGCCTGGTTTATTCGCGGTTCAATCACCCCAACAGCGAAATTGTCGAGGACGGGATTTCCGTCTACGAGTGTACAGAGAATTGCGCACTGTTCTCATCCGGCATGGCGGTGATTGCGACGACGATCCTCGCGTTCGGCAAGCCCTGGCGACGTGATTCTGCACTCTCAACCACTCTACGGTGGACCGGAAGCGTTGCTTGCGAAGACGCTTGCGGGCCTTTCGATCGGTGCCGTCGGCTTTGCCGACGGCCTCGACGAAACCGGAGTCAGGCTGGCGGCAGGGGACGCGATGCGCAAAGGCCGAGTTGCAATGATTTTCATCGAAACTCTGGCAAACCTAACCGATGGGCTGGTCGATATTGCGATGGTCCGCCGCGTCGCAGAGATGACCGGCCGGGCCCAGGGACACACGCCGATCGTCGCGTACGACAACACATTGCTAGGGCCAGTGTTCCAGCGACCGATCGAACATGGTGCGGATCTCTCTTTGTATTCACTGACCAATATGTCGGCGGTCATTCAGACCTGATCGCTGGCGCTGCGCTCGGGTCAAGAGCCCTCATGAAGGACGTCAAAGCGCTGCGAGGCGCCATCTGCACCCAACTGGACCCGCATTCTTGCTGGGTGATCAGCCGCTCGCTCGAAACACTGAGCCTTCGCATGGAAAAAGCCGATAGAAATGCGCATCTTGTAGCGAATTACCTGCGCGACCACGAAAAAGTGGCCTCGCTCACCACGAGGCAGACCGGCCGCCGGGCCGGCTATTCGCGAAGCAATGCACTGGCACAGGTTCCACATTTTCGTTCGATATTGTCGACGGAAAAGCCGCCGCATACAAATTCCGGAACGCGCTGAAACTCTTCAAGCTGGCAGTGAGCCTGGGCGGTACCGAGTCGCTTGCCAGCCTACCCGCAAGCATGACGCACTCAGGTGTTCCGACTCACATCCGTGAAAAATCGGCGTCCTCGACTCCATCATCCGGCTATCGATCGGCATCGAACATCCATCGGACCTAATTGCATATATCGCGCACGCGTTGACCGAGGCATAGCTACAGGCGTGCGGCTGCTGGGGCCGGCCCGCCAGGCGCCCATAAATGCTGTCCCGCGGGGCTTGTTGCCAACTCGACACCTCGGTCCCGTAATCACTTTGACGACGTGCTTGTGACCTCCGAGCAACCCCGAGCTGCGCTGCGCAGAATGCGTGATGGGCAAGCTGCCACCGCGGCTGCTCTTTTCATCCACAGAGGTCTGATTGCCATATCGATGCCATTAACCGGGCTATCAGGAGCATAGATGCAGCAGCATCATCGCTAAAGGAGAACCGTAAGTGCGCGTTAGTCCGTATTTTGAGGAGATCAAGGCTCGCGCGCTGCAACTGCTAACTAGCTTTCGGCCCACCGCAACCACATTCCCTCGAATCAAAGGGGAACTCCGACATGCCGTGCGCGGCGCACTCAGCCAAGCACGCGACGAGATGTACAAGCGCGAGAGACCCCGCATCATGGGGTCGCGAGCGGAACGCGCTGCTGCGTATCGGCGCACTCACTTCAACATCGGCAACTTCGCGCGAGCAGAGCGGGAAATTCGCAAGCTCATGTGGACGCGGGTGCACCACTGACAGTGGCGCCTCTATTTTACCCAGCGCTCGGTATCGGCAACTCTTACATACATTGCAGCGCTTTGGCATAAGATCAAATCGCGCGCGAGCCTCGCGCCACCGCATCGTCTGAATGTTTTAGACGCGACACTCTTCGGCTGCATTTGCATCTCAACCAGGGACTCGAAACCTAGATGGACGTTACAAATAGCGACGTTTCGTCGAGAGACTCTGCGGGCATCGCAAGAGACGGCAAATCCGGGCTTAATCAAGCTCGTCACCGACCGCTACTTCAAACGCGAGCGGAATGGACGCTACCTGCTCGGCGAATTTGTTCCCGATCTGCTAAAGCGCGTCAAGGTGCAGAAGCGCGAAGAAGACGAGTCCCGCCTCACAGCATCTGCTCATCGCCCGCGCCGAAGAGCACTTAACGGTCGGCGCCGACAAGCCACTAGATTAAGCAACACTGCGCAATCCTCAAGGAGATCTGCGGCGTGCTCAAGTAGACATCTTGCGATCACATTGATAATTGCAACGGGATCCGGCGTTACGTCGAAGCGCGCCGCGATGATGTTCGAGCGCTGAACAAACGTTCACACGATCCCGTTCGGCTCGCCGAAGAACGCAGGAATGCCAATCCAACCACTACTGACGACGAGAAGCAGGATCAACGAGTCTGAGCAGCGAATGATCACGGCAGGCGATTCGATCGCGAGGATCGATCGTGTATTTCAGAACTTTCGGAAAATGATCGATACTGACAATTCGATTTCCCCTTGCGTTCGAGGCGCGATGCACGCATTGCTCGATGAGGATCTTCTTTTTGGCGAGAGCGAGAATTCTTGACTATATCGCGAAGCATGAGGCGCACCGTCGATGAGTATCCCTGCGGCCGTTTCAAGTGCTGAGGCCTTGCGCTCGCCGAGGAGCGCTTCGCGTTCACTCGCGCGGTAATTGACACTAATCCCGACTTGCTGCTCAAGATTCGCGACCTGACGCTGGAGTTCAGGATACGGATCATCCCGCAAGTGGGGGCGTCATAACGCGGTCCCGGCAGCGCCAGCACGCGCCCAAGATCGAGGGCATGGCGCGATAGCTCGATATCGTAGTGGCGGAGCTCGCTTCGCTTTCGAATGCTGCTCGCCGCGAGCGGCATTAGGGCGCCGCCACCTCTCGATGAGGATTATATCAGTATTCAGCGGGTCGCGGAGATCCATCACGTCAGCCCCGAGGGGGCTCTCTCGCGCTCGCCGGGTCACGCTACGTGCCGAGATGCGCGGGAGTCGCTGACACGGTTGCGCGGTATAGCCGTGCATCAACCTAAAGACGATAATAGGCAAATCATGGACAAGGTTTCACATATCGAGGCGGAGCTTCGACAGATGGCAGCAGTGTATGCCCGCAAATGCAGTGCGCTTGCCAAGCTGCAGGAGGCGTACTGTAGCAAATTGACGAGTTGCTCGAGGCCAAGGCGGCGCGCGACCGACGCAGCACCGCTGGGACCCGCGAAAGAGATGATCATCACTGACGCCGTGCTGCGATCGACGAGTGTTTCGAAAGGATTGTAGAGCCCCGATGAATGGGCACATCGACCATCCCGCCGTGTTTAGACCACGGCCGAGGTGAGAGAGTTGCGTCTCGGTCTGTCGTAGTTTGTTGCCATCGTTCAGGTACTTCACAACTTATCGAGTTGTCGTTGCCCTGCCAACATCAGCGACGGTCGCCAGCCACTCTGAATTCAAGCAAAGTGCGCTTGCGACTTCACGACAGTAAGGGCTCCTCGGTTAGCGGCCTCTTTCATTTACGTTACCGAGGTTGGAGCGCGCTCATGAGCGAAAGCAGTCGCCCCATCTCCTTCGGAATTCGGAATTTTGCGCGAGCGTCCCGGGTAGGCATTTCGATAGTTGGGACTTCGCCGGAACGACCCCGAAATCCGCCACCTCCCCTGACTTGATGGCGTGCTGATACGCGCCCGGCACGCCAGTCAAGCTCGGACATTGCTCTGATCCCCTGCCGTAAGGCGATTGCGAAATGTCTATGAAGCCTTTGGTTGTTGGGGAAGCCACCAATTGTGCATTGCGTGATGCGTACAGGCGATCACGTTGTCAGTGGGAGAGCTCCATTCTCAATTGCGAATTCTAATCGACAGATTCCTGTTATTTGGTCGCGCCGCCGCGCAGCAAATCGCGGTAACCGTGATCAGCCATCCATTTTGCTCGCGCCAAGTGACTATCAAACGCATTGCGAGCGCGCGCCAGCTCGCGATCTGGATCGATATGCAAGACCATCCGAGCCACCTCTTTCCAGTCGGCGCCATCGGTCTCGGCATCGAGAAGCCGCCAATACGTCACGAGATGCCGTTCATCGTAGCCCGTGAGCACCGGATCATCCGGAGCTGAATCAGCGACATCAGGATCGAGTGGCGGGGTCTTCATGGGTGTGACCAACAACTCCGTTGCTCGAATTTCGTCCACTGTGTGTGGGCTTCTCCACAGAACCGCCATAAAGCGATCAAGTCCAGCATACAATTCCTCAGAAGGACTAGTCATGAGACTAGTCACGATCCGCTTGCATCACTGGGCTAATCGCCTTTGTCCGCGTATTATACCATGTAGTGCAGCAATATACGCGATTGCTTCCTATCCTGTGGATAGACATTCGCAAAGTCTTTGGAGCAGATGATCGATTTCGCTTGGCCCTACTAGGCCGGCTAGCGCCGCGCTTGGCGGGTTGTGCCTTCTTGGAGATCGGGGTGCGCTTCAGCCCGACGCCCACAGCCTGGTACTGATCATCATCACTACAAAAAGATTGTCCGAAATATATGTACAAATTTCGGACCCGCCTCGCCCACGGGCCGATGGCGTCGTTCCCGCGCGCGACCTCGTTCACCTAGTTGCCCCCGCCGACTTCGCGCGCGTCAGCGGCCGCAACATAGCCTTTCTCCTCAGAGAGTTATCCCTTCATTACCGGAATGGCTGGGCGGTACGCGCCAAAGCAACAAGCGCAGCTTCTTCCCCAAGCGGGTCATTTGTTTTTGGCCGACCTTCGTTGACGAGATCAAGCAACCTCTCGTACCGGAGTCGGTCATTTTGCGCCTGCACCTCCTCGGAGGCCGTACGCTTCCCTACTGGAACGAGAAGGACATCTTTCCCGCAGCAAATAGAACTTGGATAAACGACGCCACGTTCGATCCAATCAGTGAGTGGGGCAATGAGATCACCCCGTAGCGAGGTGATACCCGCATCAGACAATCGCCCCGCGCGAACATCTCTAGCCCTGAGGTCTACGTAGCGAGACCATATCCGAGTCCAGTTGCAGAACTCTTCGCACGAAATTTCCGAGATAGTCGAGTGCGCTTTCGCGCGCGTCGACCCAGATTAGCGAGCATGCAAGGTCAAAAGCGAGTTCGTCTAGATCCTTGTGAGCCGCAAAGCGCATGGAGGAGTCGGCAGTTCTTCCGTTCGCCAACTGAACATTCCTACCGTCGTGCGCAACGGTGGCCCTTAACATTGGTTGCTTTCCGAAACAACGCCCGTGATTTGACGAGGAGCACTCACCATCGCCTTCGGCGCCCAAGTATATCCGTTATGTTTACGTCTTGTATTTTTGATGCTGAGGTCCTTTAGGAGAGAGTCCGCGCGAATAATCGGCGCTTCGGGCGTCGTTCGCTCTCGAAACCCGATTGCTGGACGTCTGCAAATTTCCTACGCAGCGCCGTGTCTATCCAGAATGCGATAGGAAATTTCCCTTCCTCGACGCATCTTCGCCCGAGGCTTGATGAAATCGGAAGGTCCCAGTATGCGTCTCGTGTCGATCCAGAGCCACCAAACCTCAGAGAGAAGCACGGCACATACAATAAGCAGCAGAATCCAATAGATCAGCTTCGGCCTGGTGAATGTTTGAACGAAAGTATCGGATATCCGACATTTTAGAGGTCCCATTCATGATCGGGCGATCTCGACTTGTGGCGGTGCGCCTTTCTTCTCGCCATCAAAGAAGACCAAAACTCGCAGGCCAGCGGGGTTCGCTTTCACCGGCCCACCAGTAGAACGAAGATTGACCAGCTTCGTTCGCAGAAGGTCCTGCCAGCACCCAAAAGACCAGCGTCGTACACGCATAGTTCGCGAACTCCCTGCCCTGATCCTTTGCGATAGCTCAAGCAACTGGGCATGCCCCACTCGATCACACGTCTGTCATTCCAAGCAGCGCGGCCATCGAGCAAGCCTCCGTCCCGCAGTTATTTCTTCCCCATCCAGACATCTTCGAATGACGAGAGGGGCATAAGTTCCTCCTCCTGCACGGGCCGGTCATTCATGACGTCGGCAGCTTTCAACGTCGCACTAAATCGGACAACAGTGCGTCTTTCGATTTCCGCCAATGTTGCTTGCTCGTCTTCGAAGCCTTCTGGCGAGAATTCCTCAAACGGTGAATCGTCAGCTAGCTCCTGCTTTTGCGATGTGACGAAGCCGAACGCCCTGATGCTGCCGCTCCTGGTCGGTGCAACGACTACCTTCCAATAGGATAGCGGCACATAAACGTTGCCTGCCTCCTCGTCTTGTTTCAGATCCCGCTTCGTGAAAATTGGACCAGCAAAGATCGACAGGCGTGCCAGCGTCCTATCGGAGGATGCTTGCCTGCTAATGTGATTTTCGAGCCGCCCCCACAAGCCGTGGAAACCAAACTTATCGCGATTAAATGCTTCGTGCTGGGGCGTGCAGTTCGTCAGGTGAAACGTGTCTGAATTCGCGTACTCAATCTCTGTCTTTGACGCACCCCAACAGTTATCATCTCGCCTCACGAGATGGCCAAAATCGAGTCTCTTCCACCGATCATAGAAGCCTTTCGGCAGTTGGTACTTTTCGTCCATGCGGCTATCGGTTATCCACTCGTCCTTTCCAAAGGTTTCGCGGCCCTTAATCTTCCTCTGGCCTTTGCCGTAATCGGTATTGCAGGCCGAAAGGACCGGCATTCTCCGTTGTGCATGCATCATGCACGAGTAGTGATGGTAGTGGAAGACCTTGCCGGCGCGGCCCCGCAAGGGAGCAATCAGCTTCGGGTCTTCGCTCTCTATGGTCGGGAATTCCGCAATACGGTCGCGGCCGAGGAAGTTTTCGTCGTAGCCTTGTCGATCGCTATAGTCGGTGTCGAAGTTAAGCTTCTCCAGCAACCACTCGTCAGGCTCAGCACTTGCGACAATGGCCGGAGCAGCCAATGGCTTTACTTCCGGGATCAACGAGCGGATAGAAGGAGGATTCGAAAGGCTTTCAACCTTGAGCGAGACGTTTAGTGGCAAGACGAGTGAGAATCCCTCACTCGGCAGGCTTGCTGGAATGAGCTGCGGAGCGAAAGTAGGCCGTGCTGACGGCTCCACGTCGATTTCGAGTTCGGCTCCAGTTGGCTTGATCGTTCCTTGGATGGCCGCCTCAAGCACCGGCAGGAGATCATGACGAGCAGCCTGTTTCCTGATGTCAGCTACGAGCCGGCTGGTCCTGACGCCTTCGTTTGCTATCCATTTGATCTCGTGCTCCAGCGGCTTATGGTCGGTAATGGGCTGGCCGTCGTGGCCGATGTAGCGACCCTGGCTATCTTTCAGCGGCTTTCCCGAGTGGTGTAGGGCAACGACATCCCAGAGATCGTTGAACACTGGCGAGCCTGACGAGCCTCGGAAGGTATCGCTCTGGTAGGTGAGAAAGTCTTCAGTGTCATCGAAGGGCAACAGTTTATTTTCGCGAATGGCTATCTGCTTGCTCTGGCCTCCGGGATGCTGAACGATGGAAAGAAATTGGCCGTAGTCCGCCTTGCCGAGTTGAGGATTCAGGCGAAGCCATCCGAAACTCGCCAGCTCTTCCGTCCCTTGCTTTGAAAGAGGGTCGACCACCACGACGCAATAATCGAGATCCTTGTTGTTGAAGAAGAACTTGTCAGGAGCGAAGGAAAACCAGGTGGGGATTCGGTCATTTCCAAGGGGGTCCGACTCGTATGCGAACTGGACACGCGAGCGGCCTGCTACTTCCGGCATCTTAAAAACATGCCAATTCGTCAGCAGGAGTGTGGGGGCGATCATGAAGCCAGTAGCAGACCCTCCGCGATCACCCGGCGACGGTGGTATTTTGATGCAGCCAACAGAACGGGCCGCACGAATGCCTGCCCAGAAGTAGTGTAGGCTCAGTAGGTCATTCGTTCCCATCGCGCGCTCTAGGGCGGCGATGTCATCGGGCGTCCGGTTTTCATTGATGTATCGAGTGACGCGATCCGCCCGATCCTTCGGAAGATCAGGCTTTGCCGCAGGTGCCTTGAGTTCACCGCGCTTCGAGTCGACTCGCGCGGTCGTCGTGGCGACTACTTCAGTATCAATCTGCATACGTTCCCCGTAAAATTAGATCTTTGGAAACAACACAAACCGGCCCGTGGCTCGGCTTCAAACGGCACTTCGCGTCAATCATGGAAACTTAAGGTTCAGTTGAATCTGGCAGTGATCACTGGGCCAACGGGAACGCGGCGTTTCCTCTTCAATGTCTTTGCCGTATCGCCATTTCCAGTATGATCCCGCGTTCGCAAGGGCAGCGGCCTTCTCATTCAAGACAAAGAAATCTATTGAAAAGCGTTGGCTGGCGGACTCGGTAGGCCAGCACTTGAACTCCTTGTTCTTAGGGATATGGGTAAGTTTCACGTCATCGTCAGGGCTCGACGTGGACGCGCCAGACATCACATCCCACATATCAGTCGTCTTTATCTCAGGGCTTTCGCGGTCGAACCTGCGATTGAAGTCTCCGGCAACGATAACCGGCCCACCGCCCTGATGCGCTGCCCTGATCCAGGATTTAAGCGGTTGCAGCTGACGAAAGAGCGCTGGACAGTGGTCGTTATCTGAAGGTTCTTCGATGGGGTCTTCGTTGCAGCGAGACTTCATGTGCACGACGAGTAGCCGCAAAAGAGCGCCATTTTTGTTCAAAGTAATGTCGAGCCCCCACCGGGTCTGGTGGTCAGTTGCCGGGTCTTTCGGCCCAAGATCCACGACGTCCCTCGTATCTGCGAGTGAAACGCCAGAAGATCGCTTGATTGCTAAAGCAACATACTGCCTGGCAGGATTGGTGAGTTCGCCCGGCAGAGTACTCACGGCTGAGGTCGGGTCGGTTACGCACTGCGGCTTGATATCCGAAAGCTGGTTGAAAGGATAATCGGGCGCCAGGCCACGCTGGTCCGCAACGGTCTGCCCGGAAATGCAGAGAATGTACTGGGATGGTGGGAAAACGCGCGCGAGCGCGCGAAGGCTCGCGATCTCCTGCATGGCGTAGACGTGGCCGTCGCTGCATTCACGATAGAGCCGCAAGTCCTTGAATTCATCTTCCGAGCGGAGGAGACGATCATAGACCCTCACTGCCGTCGCTAATTCGGCGATATTCCACGAAATGAGCTTGATCTCACTCGGCTTCGGATCAGGCCCTTTTGCACCGCAATTGATGTCTTGCGCGAGGGAGGAAGCCGACAAGCCAAGAATCCACAAAGCAACAAGCGCGATCATCTTCATGGACGAGCCCCTCGAATCCAAAATCGCATTATAAAGATACAACTATGACGAGAAGATTACAAGTTTTCGCTACAGATGCTTTAACGCTGGTTCAGCGTCTACCGGACCAATCTGCGCTTGGCGACTGCATACTCAGCCAGTGCACAACATCGCTGTCAGAATGCGCGGCGACGGGATCGATCTATCTTGCCTCCTGCGGGAGGAAGATACGACGGTGGTGGAGACGAACACACTCATCAGCGATCGTCCCCGCTCGCGGTGGAATCGTTGCGCATCGCCGCTAACAGCCTAAGCAAACGTTCCAGATCATCTGGCTTGAGTTTGGAGAGTTCGCGTGCGGCAAGCTCAAGCCGCGGATCTTGAGCGTCGAGCGTCTCGGGCGCTTCGCCGAGCAGCCAGGCGACGCTGACGTCATAGATCTCTGCAAGTCGGACGAGTTCGTCGGCTGAGACACGGCGGTTGCCTGCTTCGATCTCGGTGATGGAAGGACGGTGCAGGCCGATTATCTTGGCGACATGGCCTTCAAGCCGGGCAGCTTGCGCGCCTCTTTCAGTCGATCAGCGATCTGGGCCCGCTTCGCGGGATCGAGCTCGGTCATGCCGCGGCCGCTTCCTTCTCGCTTTGCTTCTTGAGCAGGTCACAGACGAAGATCGCCGTCTCGTCGATGGAGCGCGGAAGCTTGGTGGTCTCGTCGACGAAGATATTGACGTCGTTCGGGATCGTCGCGCCGATCTCTGTGGCGAGGATCGTGGTCGCGACGGGCCAGACCTTGCTGTCGAACTTGGGCAAGGTCTCAACCGGTTTGATCGCGGCACTCAGCGCTGGGCACTCCAAGCCGCTGTCAGCTTGAATCTGGCTGAGAACAGCGATTAACTTTTCCTTAAGGGTAGCAGGGTCCATGGAAGCCTCCTTGATCCGACATATGGTAAGACAATCTTACATTCGTGGATTTTCAAGGGCTGTCGATCCTTCCAGCCGACTAGTAAAAATGTAATCTTCGTGCTACATATTTTGCCAATCTGTAGTACGAAGGTGACAAATGCCTACTCCACATAATGCTCCTGCCGCTGTGCGGCGGGCCCTGCGCAAGCTCGGCACGGACATTCACGATGCCCGCCGGCGACGACGGCTGCCGATGGCGGTCGTGGCCGAGCGCGCATTCACTTCCCGCTCAACGCTCCAGAAAGTTGAAGCCGGGGACACCAATGTAAGCGTCGGGATTTATGCCGGCGTCCTCCAGGCGCTCGGCCTGCTCGACCGTCTGAGCCAGGTCGCCGACATCAGCAACGACCCAGTCGGACAGGCGCTGGCCAGCGCAGAGCTACCCAAACATATCCACCTCAAGCGAACCGCCCGAGCCGACAATGGCTGATTTCGAAGTCCACATCGAGCTGGACGGCCGCACGCGGCGCGTCGGTTTGGCCAGAAGCAACCGCGTTCGAGGTAACGAAACAGTCGTCTTCGAGTATGCGCCCGAGTGGCTCGAAGATCCTGATCGCTTCTCTATCGAGCCGGCCCTCAAGCTGACGCGCGGCGGCTTCGCGCCACCACCCGGCCAAGCCATCTTCGGCTCCATCGGCGACTCCGCACCCGACACTTGGGGCCGACGTCTGATGCAACGCTCCGAACGCCGCCTAGCTGAACGCGAGGGCCGCGCAGTTCGCACCCTGGCGGAGAGCGATTACCTGCTTGGCGTCGCCGATGAAACCCGTCTCGGCGCGCTACTATTCCGCTGGGCAGGGCAAGAGACTTTCCAGGCGCCGATCCGCGCCGCCGTCCCTGCCCTGATCGAACTCGGACGGCTCCTGCAGATTACCGAGCGGATTCTCCGGGACGAGGAAACGGACGAGGATCGCCAGCTTATCTTCGCACCCGGCTCCTCTCTCGGCGGAGCACGGCCGAAAGCATCCGTCGTTGATCAGCATGGCAACCTCTCCATCGCCAAATTCCCGAAGGAGACCGACGACTATAGCATGGAGACCTGGGAGGAGATCGCGCTGCGGCTGGCTGGTCAGGCCGGCATCGCTACTCCGCACCATGAATTAATCGAAGTGGCCGGCAAACCGGTCATGCTGTCGCGTCGCTTCGACCGCACCGGCGCGACCCGCATCCCATTCTTGTCGGCCATGGCGATGATGGGCGCCAAAGACGGCGAGCGGGGCAGCTATCCGGAGATAGTCGACGCCCTTGCGCAACATGGCGCGCAAGGAAAGACCGACGCCCATGCACTCTATCGGCGCGTCGTCTTCAACGTGCTCATCTCCAATGTCGACGATCACCTGCGCAACCACGGCTTCCTCTGGCTCGGTAAGGCGGGCTGGACGCTCTCTCCCGCCTACGACCTCAACCCGGTGCCGACGGATCTCAAAGCACGCGTGCTGACAACAAATATCGACCTCGACGAAGGCACCTGTTCACTCGACTTGCTGGAAGCCGCTTCGGAGTTTTTCGGCCTCACGCTCGTGCAAGCCCGCGCAACTATTAAAGAAGTCGCGGCGGTGACGACGACCTGGCGTGATAGCGCCAAAGCAGTCGGCGCCAGATCGGCTGAGATCAACCGCATGGCCAGCGCCTTCGAACACGATGATCTCAAACGAGCCTTGGCGCTATGACGAGAACCTACGCAGGAGCATTGCTGGTGATGATCTGCCAAAGACGTAGCGCGACCGAAAGAACACCACTTCGAGATCATTTGAACTTGAACATTCGCTTTCAGCGGCGCTAGACGGCTACGGTCATGGCCATTTCATGAATCGTTAGGCTAGCTATCAGCTGGTCTTAAGGGGCGCAGACGATAATGTTTCCGATCCACAGCACATTTCCAAACGAGATGGCCGTCATAGGTCGCCTTTTGCTTGATTACGGCGAGCTTGAACTTGATCTGATGAATTGCGTCCAAGTCGCCCGCAAGTACGACATGAATTCAACCTTGAAAGCGATGTTCAGAATTAGGGGCGAAATGAGCCGCATCCAAATAGCTGATGCGCTCGGCCGCGTAGCGCTCCGCTATTCTCGGGAAATCGTCCTTCTCAAACCCTTCCGGCCTCAGCAGCTAGGGCGCGTCTTTCGTATACGAGGTGATTGCGTTCTTGCAGACCGGGCACGTGCCCTCTGCGAACAATTTAGCGAAGGCGTCGGCCGCGTTCTGCGCGTGTGCCTGCGCGCGCCGATTGTTGGCTTCAACGACGCTTTGCGGCAGCAGTCGCAGGTAACTAGCGTATTGCGCGCCAGCCGTCTTGGATTCCTGGCTCATCGGCAACCGTCCCTCGAAAGAGGATAGGACTAACAGGTGGGATGAAGCATGGAGCTCCGGAATGCGGAGGCGAAAAAGAGACAAATCCGGAGAGGCGTTCGCTCGGTCATTGAAGAATGGCACGCCACTCAGACTAAAACTACGAATTCATATGTAATTGAAATTACTATATAATTTACGGATCACCTCAGATGAAAGGCTGACCATCTACCTCAACAGTAAGCGCGATTCAGCCGCATGCAGGGAAGCTAGCCCGCGCCCGATCCACGAACCGTGGATAGAACCCAATTTGGCTGCAGCGAACAGACAAATGCACTATCGTGTTCGCGCGAACCGGCAACTCCAGTGGAAGACCTTTGGGAAGAAGCCCGATGCGAGCCGTCAGCGATTCAGCCGAGCTTTTCAGGCATGTGAGTGCCGAGAAATCTGAATTTTACCGCCGCATCATGGACGTCTTTGCAGCAGCCAAACGGCAATACCGTCTGCAATTAAGACCTGACGAAGTACTGAGCGAAGCCCGATGGTTAGATGCACCACCGCGAATTGAGGACGTCAACACCGCGCTCGCCCAGCTTGCCGCCTGGGGCAATCTTGAATCGCATCCTGACACGGCGCGGGTTTCCAGCCTCAGCGATTTCTACCGTGCACGCTTCCTGTATCGTCTCTCGCAGGGCGGGGAGGCTGTCGAAGCGGCGCTGGCGCTTTTCGTGCAAACACTGCAACGGCGCGCCGAACTGCAAACGGTGGCGCTTGAAGACATCGCAAACCGGTTGCAGGCGCTTCAAACGCTGGCGGACGAGGCGGAAGCCGACGTCGCGAAGATCCACGAAACACTGCGGGATTTGGTGCGCGTTTTCGAGGGCCTTGCTGAAAATGCGCAGGCTTTCATGGCCGGCGTCGCACGCAGCATTGAGTTGCAACAGGCCGAGGCGATTGCGGTAGCGAATTACAAGCGCCAGCTAATCGACTATTTGGAGCGGTTCATGGGCGATCTGGTGCGCCGCTCCGACACCATCGCCAGACATATCCTCGCTCTGGAACCGAGCATTGACGCATTGCTACAGCAGGTCGCCACGCGCGATGCACGCGATGCAGCCCCCGGCGATGCGGAGGATCGGGCCGACGCGCGGACCCTTCACTTGAATGCCTGGCGCGAACGCTGGAGAGGTCTGCGCGGCTGGTTCTTCCGTACCGGCCACGAACCCTCACAAGCCGAACTGTTGCGGGCGAGGGCACGGTCGGCAATTCCGCAATTGCTAGGAGCGATCGCCGCGCTCAACGAGCGCCGCAGCGGGCGCAGCGACCGTTCCGCGGATTTCCGCATGCTCGCCTGCTGGTTTTCTGCCTGCAGCAACGATGGCGAGGCGCACCGGTTGGCGCGCGCAGCCTTCGCGCTCAACCCGGCACGACATTTCTCGCTGAATCCCAACGCCGACGCCGATCTGCCGGCCTCGACACGCTGGGCCGACGCGCCACCACTGACGATTCACCCGCGGCTACGCGAATACGGTGAGGCCGCGCCGCGCGGCGTGATGCCCCGGGTGCGTGATCGCGGTGAGGCCCGCGCACATCTGGCGCGCGAACTCGCCGAGGAGTCGCTGCAGGTCGAGGCGGCGCGCAAGCACCTCGCCACCGGTCAGCCCACACGCCTTTCAGATCTCGCCGAGCTGGACATTCATGCCTTCGGTCTGTTCCTGGGATTGCTCGGTGAGGTGCTGACCGAACAGGCCGGTCCGAACACCAGCGCGGAACGGCGAACCGGCGACGGATTATTGCATATCAACCTCACGCCACTCGCAGTCGATAGCCGCGCTGTGATTAATACGCCGCGCGGCGTATTTGCCGGGCGCGACCATTTAATCACGATCACGCCGACATGAGACAGCCGATGGCCGCCAGCGTTGGTAGAGACAGCCGCAGCATCGGCCAGCAACAGCGTCGGTTCCAGAACGAGGAATTTCGCAGTGCCGTGCGCGCCTTGCTGATGACGCCGCTGATGAGTCCGGACCACGACGATTTTCCGGCGATCCGGCGTCAGGCCGACGCACTGCGCGACTGGTTTGGGCGAGAAACCGGCTGGGCGCTGCACGTCGAACAAGAGGGTGCTCGACTTTATAAGCGACCGGCCGACCTCGCCAGCACGATGCGCGGTTTGCCGTTTTATGATCGCCGCCGTTACGTGCTGTTGTGCCTGGCTTGCGCGGTGCTCGAACGCGCTGACCCGCAGATCACGTTGCGACTGCTGGGTGAGCGGCTGCTGCAATTCGCCGCCGAGCCGACGCTGGTGGCTTCCGGCTTCATCTTCACGCTCGGCGCTCCCCACGAGCGGCGTGAACTGGTGGCGGTATGCCGCACCTTGCTCGACTTGGGCGTGCTGCAGCGTGTCGCCGGCGACGAAGACGCCTTTGTCCATACCGGGGGCGATCAGGCAGATGCCCTCTACGACGTGCAGCGCCGCGCGCTCGCCGGCATGCTGGCCGCCGTGCGCGGGCCGTCGACTTTCCGGCCGGAAGACGCGCCGGTCACACTCGACCAGCGACTGCATGCCTTGGCCGACGAGCATGTGGCTGACAGCGATGAGGGCCGACGCACCGTTCTGCGCCGCCAACTGGCACGCCGGCTGCTCGACGATCCGGTAGTCTATACCGACACACTGGACGCCGAGTCTCGGGCCTATTTTGTCAACCAGCGTGGCGCCATGGCGGCCCGCCTGTCTGACGCAACCGGGCTGGTCGCGGAGCAACGCGCCGAAGGTCTGGCGCTGGTCGACGAGGCTGGCTCGCTGACAGATGTGGCGATGCCCGCAGAAGGTACCGACGCCCATGTCACGCTGTTGGTCGCGGAGTTCCTGGCCACCGTTTACAGGCAGCGGCAGACGGATGCCGCCGGCGCGACCCAACCATTCTCTGGTATGATCAGGGAACAAGACGTCGTCGATTACCTGCGCGAGAGCAAGCCCCGCTATGGCAAATATTGGCGCAAATCTGCGCGTGAACCCGGCGCCGAACGCGAGCTTGCGGAGATCGCCCTTGATCGGCTGGAAAAGCTTCAACTGATTGTGCGAGATGCCGAGACGGTCTATCCGCGCCCGGCGCTCGCCCGGTTTGCGCTCGGTGAGGCCGAGGTCCGCAACTTTCGTGAAACACGCGGCGTACAGACCGCGGCTGCCGATGCCCTGGTCGGTCCGACATGAACGACCGGCCGGCTTCATTTGCTGCTCTCTCCGAGAGACCCGCGCTGCCAATCCCGACGCGGCAACGCTGGCAGCCTTTGCGGCTTGGACTGGTGGAGCTGTTTCACTACGACAGCGAGGAGTTCTGGTTCCGCGACGGTCATCTGCTGCTGCGGGGCAACAACGGCACCGGCAAATCCAAGGTGCTGTCGCTGACGCTGCCCTTCCTCCTCGATGCACAGCTCAAGTCCTCGCGCATCGAACCCGACGGCGACAGCGGCAAGAAGATGTCCTGGAACCTGTTGATGGGTAGCTATGACCGGCGCATCGGCTACGCCTGGATCGAATTCGGCCGCCTCGCCGATGACGGCACGCCGCATTACCTCACACTCGGCGCCGGGCTTGCGGCGGTCGCTGCGCGTCCCCAGGTGGACAGCTGGTTCTTCGTGTTGGAGGATTCTAT
Source organism: Bradyrhizobium sp. SRL28 (assembly GCF_018596315.1). Lineage (GTDB taxonomy): Bacteria > Pseudomonadota > Alphaproteobacteria > Rhizobiales > Xanthobacteraceae > Bradyrhizobium. Next base: position 16,664 of record NZ_JAHEAG010000066.1, read on the forward strand.
TGGCGCTCCGCGCATCAATCAGGATATCTGGCTGACGAGTGATCAGCGCGTGGTCCTGACTCGGGAACGCCTGCGTGACGCGCTGCACGGCCGCGGCCAGGTGTTTGATACCGCCGTCAGCTACCGGCGCGCGGTCGATGAGCGATTGTTCCACCTCGGCACCAGGCGCTACGACGCCTTGATGGATACGCTGATTCAGTTGCGTCAGCCGCAACTGTCGAAAAAGCCTGACGAAACCGCGCTCTCGGACGCACTGACCGAGGCCTTGCCACCGCTCGCACCCGAACTGCTTGGGGACGTCGCCGAGGCTCTGGGCCAGTTGGAGGAGGATCGCCGCCAACTCGAGGAATACCAGGCGCTGGCAAGAGCCGTCGAGCGCTTCGACCAGCGCTACCGGATCTACGCTGGCACCCAGAGCCGGCGGCAGGCCCGCGCGCTGCGCCAGGCCCAGACCGAGTTCGACAGTGCAAGCCGGGCGCGCGGCGACGCGCAGGCGCGGCTCGAGAGGGCCGAGACCGCGGAAGCGCTCGCCCGGATAATTCACGACGACGCGGAACTTGCGCTCAAGCGCGAGCAGGCTCGGCTTGATATCCTGCGTGCCGACCCGACCATGCAGGACGCGAACCGTCTCGAATCCGCCGAGCGGGACGCTCTGGCTCGGCAGCGTGCGCTGCAAGTCGCCACCGCGGCGGTCGACGAGGTGCGACGGCGATTAAAGCGCAGCACTGAGGAGACCGGGCACGGCGTCCAGCGCATGACGCAAGCCGAACGTGTGATGACGAAGCTACGTCAGAACAACGCGACGCATGCCGAGGCCGCAGGTATCGTCGGCCTGCACGCCGGTAGCCCGCTCGCAACGCTCGCCGCCGCCGATCTGGTCGCATTGACGCCACAAGCCTTCGACAATGCATGCGCCGACCTTCGCACCTTGATCGTTGATCGACGCGAACAGATCGCATTGTTGCGGCGACGCCATACTGAGGTGACGGAGGCCGAAGCCCTGCATACACAACGCCAGAACACCCGCGACGAAAGACAGGGCACGGTAGAGGCCACGGCAAAACGACGCGAGCAAGCCGATACGGAGGTCGATCACGAGGGCCACAACCTGATTCAGGCCTGGGAGCGCTACTTCGCCAGCCTGAAGCAACTGCGGGTCAGCTCCGACGACGGCCGCGCAGCGCTCACGGCCCTCGCCGACTGGGTTGTTGGGCTGGATGGCGACAATCCGGCGCGACATTGCCTGCAAACGGAGCAGCAGCACGCCAGCCTGCGTCTGGCGCAGCGTCGCGTGGCGCTCGACGGCCAACGCCAGACGCTGGAGACGGAGCTCAACACCCTCGAAGACGAACGCAACCGTCTCGAAGCCGGGGTCGATGCGACGCCGCCCAACCCGCATACGCGCGGCGCCGATGCCAGAGATGCGCGCGAGGGTGCGCCGCTCTGGCAATTGGTGGATTTTCGCGAAGAGGTCACGGCTGCTCAGCGCGCCGGCCTCGAGGCCGCGCTTGAAGCCGCCGGCCTGCTCGACGCATGGGTCTCGCCCGATGGCCACCTGCAGGCCGGCGACGGAGTAGAGCTGTTGCACGACACCCAGGTGCTGCAGCGACAGCCGCACGCGCTCTCGCTCGCTGGTTGGCTGCACGCTGACACGCCCACCGATATCGCGGTACCGGCCGCACTCGTCGAACGCCTGCTGTCCGGCATCGCCTGCACCGATGACGATCCCGCGGACATCGAAGCCTGGGTCGCCCCCGACGGTCGCTTTCGGCTCGCCGCGCTGGTCGGCGCCTGGGCCAAACCCGCGGCAGTCTATATCGGCCATGCGGCCCGCGCCGCAGCCCGCAAGCAGCGACTGGCCGACGTAGTCGGCCGCCTGACACTAATCGCCGATGAGCTCATTGCGGTCCAGGAGATGGACGCGCAACTCACGCGCGATCAGGATCGAGCCGCCGATGAATGGCGTCTGGCTCCCTCCGAAGAGGAGTTGCGCAACGCCCATCTTGCGGCGGCCGCCAGTGCGCGCGAGGCTCAGACCGCCCGCCAGCAATTGAGCGAGGCTGATCTTCAATACCTGGAGGCCGCACAAGCGCTGCAGACGGTGCGGCAACGACTCGCCGCCGATGCCACCGATCTGCGCCTTCCTGCATTATCAGCCGAGTTACCGGCGGTCGAGATGGCGTTGAACCACTATCACGATGCCCAACTCCGCCTCGCCCAGGCTGTTCACGAGGTACGTCTGGCGCTCCCCGAGCTGCAGCGGCAACGCAACCGCGAGAACGAAACCCGCGACGATCTGAAGAAGCAGGATGAACAATTTGCGGCTGCCCGCATTGAGGCGGAAGAAGCCGCCGTCCGGTTCGAGGTGTTGCGCGGATCCGTCGGCGCCAGGGTCGAGGAGCTGCAACGGCGGCTGGCCGATGCCAGCACCGCCGTCAAGGCCAGCAATTCCGCACTAACGATCGCGCGCGACGTCCTGAGCAAATCCGGCGAGGCGCGCGCGGTCGCGCACGAACAGGCGGCGACTGCGAGCACTCTGTTCGGACAACGCAGCAACGCGCGCGCCGAAGCAATCGCGAAGTTCCAACACTTCGCAGCCACCGGCCTGCTCGCGGCTGCGCTACCGCAAGCCAACCTGCCTGACCTGGGCGGCCCGTGGACGATCGACCCCGCGCTTACTCTGGCTCGCCGCGCGGAACAAGCCTTATTCGAACTCAAGGACGACGACGACGCCTGGACACGCCTGCAACGGCAGATCGGCGAAGACCTGACGGAGCTACAACGCGCCCTCAGCGCACTCGGCCACCAGGCGCACGCAGAACAGAGCGATTGGGGGCTTATCGTCCGCGTCGTCTACCAGAACCGACCCGAACCGCCGGATCGCCTTGCCGCGCGCCTCGCCGAAGAGATCGCCCAGCGCAGCGAACTGCTGACGGCGAACGAGCGCGCTGTGCTGGAGAACCATCTGCAGGCCGAAATCGCTTCCGAAGTGCAGCGCCTGCTGCAAGCGGCCGAAACTCAGCGCGATGCGATCAACAAAGAATTGCACCATCGCCCGACCTCCACCGGGGTACGCTATCGTCTGCTGTGGCAGCCCCTGGCGGAAGAAGAAGGCGCTCCGGTCGGCCTCGAAGCAGCGCGCAAACGCCTGCTCAATACCAGCGCAGACCTTTGGTCTTCTGACGACCGGAGAGTGGTCGGCGCGATGTTGCAGCAGCGCATCGCCGCCGAGCGCGAGAGGGCCGATTCGGGCGCCGGAAAGGATGTGGGCGGCAGCCTGATCGAGCAACTCGCCCGCGCGCTGGACTATCGCCGTTGGCACCGCTTTCGCGTCGAGCGCTGGCAGGACGGGCACTGGCGCAAACTCTCCGGTCCGGCCTCCAGCGGAGAGCGCGCGCTCGGCCTCACCGTGCCGCTGTTCGCCGCGGTCGCCAGTTTCTACAGTCAGGGCAGCTACGCGCTGGCGCCGCGCCTGATGTTGCTCGATGAAGCGTTCGCCGGCATCGATGATACCGCGCGCGCCCATTGCATGGGGCTGATCCGCGAGTTCGATCTCGACTTCGTCATCACCAGCGAGCGTGAATGGGCCTGCTATGCCGAACTGCCCGGCGTCGCCATTTGCCAGTTGCAGCGGCGTGAAGGCATCGACGCGGTGTTCGTGTCGCGTTGGAGCTGGGACGGTCGCGCCAAGACACGCCAAGACGATCCAGATCGCAGATTTGCGCCGACATGATTTCCTCGACCGACCCACGCCTGCAACGCCTACTTGGCGGCGACCGTTACGCCTTGCTGCGCAAGCGCCTGCGTCAGCGTTTCGAACGGGCATCGCTCGGCTCCACGGTTGAAAACTTTCGCATCGGCAAGCTCACCGCGGAGGAACATGCTGCATTGGCTTCGCTGCTTGGTCGTCCGCTCCGTTACACCAAATCCTTACAAGTCGACGTTCGCCTCGTCGACACCGCTTTCCAGAATGCCGGCATCGCCGCTTCGCTGCGCGACGCACTTGAAAAACTCGATGGCCCGATTTCGAATCTCGCCACGACGCGCCTTGCGCTGCAAACAATGTGGTCGGATGTGCTGGGCGGCTGCACTCACCGCGAACTGATCGGACTGCTGCAGGCTCCGGCGGGCATCGGGCTTCTCAAGCGCCTTGCACGACAGAGCCCACCGGCGGCGCTCCAACTCTGTCGCCGTGTCGAAGCGGTATTGCAACGCCTGCCGGCGAGCGGCATCACACGTTCGCAATTGGCCGCCGACGTGCTGGGCGACGCCCACGCGCTCGACATCGGACAGCCCACGGCAACCCTGGCACTGACGGTCTGGCGTCAGGTAATCGCTCGAACCGATTACAACAATGATGACGTCGATAGCGAGCCAACGGGAGACGGCGAGCTGGAGCCGGGCGGTGGTGCGGAGCGCGACCGCGACGTGTGGGCCAAGGCCGGCGTGCTGGTCAATGAATTGGCTCGCCCGGTGCTGTTCCTGAACCTGCCCATGCGCGATGCAGGAAATTACAGTCAGTCGCAGGGAGAGCCTGTTTACGCTTCGCTGCGGTCGCTGTTGCGGTCTCCACCGTCGTGGGACGTGGCGGATCGCAAGGTCTATGTCTGTGAGAATCCCAACCTGGTCGCAATCGCCGCGGATCACTGGGGCTCCGATTGCGCGCCGCTAGTCTGCACTGACGGCATGCCCGCCGCAGCACAGCGATGCCTGCTGTCGCAGCTGGCTAAAGCGCGGGCGCAGCTTTTCTATCATGGCGATTTCGATTGGCCGGGAGTGCGGATCGGCAACCACGTCATGCGCGAGCACGGCGCCCAACCCTGGCGTTTTGGGGCGAGCGACTACGAGTCCGCCGTCGAACAGACCTCATGTCTTGGACAGGCTCTCACGGGAAAGGCTGCGCCCGCGTTATGGGACGAAAGGTTAATGACGGCCATGCAGCAACATCGGCTCTCCATTGCTGAAGAAGCGTTAGCCGCTTCATTGTTGGAGGATCTCAGGGCCACATAATGATTGGGTTCGCGGACTTATTCTGAATGGTGGCAATTTGGCGCCCGAAGAGACTCTAACCACCCCCAAATCGTAGTCCAGCTGTGGAGTGGGCAAAGTCGGCGCAGCAAAACCTTGGATGGCGGCGCTCCCAGTGGGCCTCCGATCACAATTGAGTCATTTCGTCGCGCGCAACCCCATCGATCTTACGCTGCGACTTTCCTTCTGCCGCTTCCACGGCGCTTCCATGAACGAAATTTGGGATCAAAACTCGAACAACATAAAGCCCTCGAAAACGATACGTTTTCAAGGGCTTGAAGCTTGGTTGCGGGGAGGCGCAACACCCGATTATTGCGATTGATTGAACAAGAGATCCTGCGCTTGTTGCCTGAGTGGACGCTGACCAGGCCACTGATTGAGAGTTATCTGCGCACTGAGCATTTTCAATGACTTGCTGGTCGCATGCCGTGTTTTTTCAGGCCGTAAATGGAGATTTATCGCACGATCACGATACCTCATGAGCTGCGTATCGTGGGAGTGGCTGAAGCTAAAGAGCATAGCGTCGGGTGGGCATGGGCGACCTCAGCCCGCTGGCCGGGGCAAGCCGAGCGAATCGCGCAAGGTCGAGCCGTCGTACTCAGTGCGGAACAGCCCTCGATGTTGCAGCTCCGGCACGAGGCCGGGGACCAGCTCCTCCAAGCCGCCTGGCAGATATGGGACCTGCAACATGAAGCCGTCGCAAGCACCCGCCTCGAACCACTCCTGCATGCGATCAGCCACCGTGCTGGGCGTGCCGGCGAAGCCGCTGGTGGTTCTCCCCGCGCCGTAGCGCTGTCCTAGCTCAGCAAGGCTCAAGCCTGAGCGCCGCGTCAGCTCGGCGACCTCACGGTAGTGCCCTTCGACGCCGGGAACGTCGAGATTCTCAGGCAGGACCTCGTCCTGCGGGAAGCGCGAGAGATCAACGCCGAGATGATAGGACAAAGTCGAGAGATCGGACTCCGGATGCGACAATTCGTGGAGCTGGTCGTGTAGCGCCTTGGCCTGCTTCTCCGTGTCGCCAATGACCGGGACGATGCCGGGCAACACCTTGACTGTATCAGGGTCGCGACCGAAACGGACCGCGCGGGCGTGCAAGTCGTTGCGGAATTCGACAGCGACATCGATCAGGACCGGCGTCACGAAGATGATCTCGGCCCATCGCGCAGCGAAATCGCGGCCACGATCCGAAGCGCCAGCTTGGATGAAGACCGGACGTCCTTGCGGAGCCGGCTGACATTGAGCGGGCCGCGCACATTGAACCATTTGCCGGAATGATCGATCCGGTGCACCCGCGCAGGGTCGGCGAACAGCGGCGTCTGGCGATCCCGGACCAGCGCACCATCCTCCCACGAATTCCACAGCTTGGTCACGACCTCCAGAAATTCGTCGGCGCGCTCGTAGCGCCCCTCGCGCGAGAGCTGCTCGGTCAGGCCGAAATTGCGCGCCTCCGCCTCCTGAAACGAGGTGACGATGTTCCAGGCGGCGCGACCGCCGCTGAGATGATCGAGCGTCGCGAGCGCGCGCGCCAGGACATAGGGCTGGGCGTAGGTTGTCGAAAGGGTCGCGCCAAGACCGAGATGCTTGGTCGCGCCCGCGATGATCGAGAGCACCACCAGCGGATCGAGCCGTAATGCACCCAGCGCGCCGTAGCGAAGCTGGCTGTTGAGGCTGCCGCCCAGCGTGTCCGGGATCGCGAGAATGTCGGCAATGAACAGAAGATCGAAACGCCCTTCCTCCAGCAGCCGGCCGATATTCTGGTAGTAGGCGGCGGACAGCAGGTCGCCGTCCGCTTCCGGATGCCGCCAGCCAGCAGGGCTGCCGGAGACCGGACCTGCAGAGACAAAGGCGGCAAGGTGCAGTTTCTTGTCAGGCATCGGTCAGCTCACAGTCCAGGAGATCTCGACGGGCCCGCCACGTTTCAGCGTGTTGTAGATCGGGCAGTTCGCAGTGAAGCCGGCAACAAGCGTCTCAGCCTCGCCCGCCGTCACGCCGGACAACTTCAACACCTGCACGAACAGGTCGGCCAGCGCCTTCAGGTGCCGCCGCCGGAACTCC
>NZ_JAHEAG010000067.1 GCF_018596315.1 Bradyrhizobium sp. SRL28
TCAGAAGCATCGAGATTCTCTTGCCACCGGAAAACTTGCCCATCCTCGAATGGCTCGGTATCAAAACGTCAAAATCACTATGATGAACCACTAGACGACCGATTCCATGAAAGCTGCGATCATGGAGAGGCCCTGCGCTGATGGAACGGATGGGCTGTTGGCGGATTCCTCGTTGGCGATCGGCGAAACGAGGAACGGTATCATGGCAGGATGGCGGCGAGCGGTCGAATTGGCGATGACCGAGGAAGAGATTGCAACGTTGACGGCGCTTTCGCGGTCGAGGCTCGAACTGGCGAGCCGGGTGTCGCGGGCGCAGATATTTCTGGCCTATCGCGAGAAGCCTTCGTTCTGCGCAGTGGGGCAAAGACTTGGGGTCCATCACCAGACGGTGCAGCGTTGCGTCGAGCGCGCGCTCGCCTATGGATCGCTGGCGGCGCTCGACGATCGACCGCGGCCAGGCAAGGAGCCGACGATCACGCCGGAGGCCAAGGCCTGGCTGACGTCGCTGGCGTGCGACAAGGCCAAGGACCACGGCTATCCGCATGAGTTGTGGACGACGCGGCTGTTGGCACGCCATGCGCGCGAGCACGGACCGGCGGCGGGGCACACGTGGTTGACCAATTTGGTCCAGGGAACGGTGTGCAAGATCCTTGGCAAGGAGGAAATCAAGCCGCACAAGGTGCGCTACTATCTTGAGAATCGAGACACCGAGTTCGAACGGAAGATGGCGGAGGTTCTGTGTGTCTATCGTGAAGTCGCCGTTCTGAAAAAAGCCCCTGCCAAATCGAAAAGGCGTGGAAAGCCGGTGACGATCGTCTCCTGTGATGAGAAGCCGGGAATCCAGGCTATCGCAACGACGGCGCCGGATTTGCCGCCCGAACCCGGCGTCCACGCCACCTTTGCGCGCGATCATGAATACAAGCGCCATGGCACGCTCAGCCTGTTGGCCGGGATTGATCTGCTCACCGGCAAGGTCCACGCGCTCGTGAGGGACCGCCATCGCAGCCGAGAGTTCATCGAATTCCTCAGGCTTCTCGATGCCGCTTACCCGGCGGGCACCGCAATCAAGCTGATCCTCGACAATCATTCCGCGCACATCTCGAGAGAAACCAGAACTTGGCTCGCCGCTCAGCCGGCCGGACGCTTCGAACTTACCTTCACACCCAAGCACGGCTCGTGGCTCAATCTCATCGAGGGCTTCTTCTCCAAGTTCGCTCGTTCAGTCCTGCGCCACATACGGGTGGCATCAAAACACGAACTCAAGGAGCGCATCATGGCCGGCATCGACGATGTCAATCGCCATCCTGTCATCCACACTTGGTCCTACAAACTCGCCGAGGCCGCTTGATATGATTCAAATCAAGAAAACGCTGACCTAGTGTCGGTGATTCCTGGGGAAGGCGAAAGAAAACGTCAAGAGTTAGAGGAAAAAAGAAACTTGCGTCTCCATCGCCGCCCGACTTAATCGTCGAGTTCCAAGGCAAATCAAACCACGCTTGGCAGATTGATAGAGTCCTAAAAAGAGGGCCACTCCGAACGAGTGGCCCAAGTTAGGGAGGAAACGCCCTCAACGGGCCTCTGGGATCAGGCCGCAGCCTGTTCGATCGGTGAGAATGGCAGGCCGAGACTCTCGGCCACGGCCCTATAAGTTAGCCGGCCTCGGTGGACGTTGAGGCCTGCGCGCAGATGTGGATTTTCGAGCACGGCGGAAAATCCCTTGTTGGCCAGAGCCAAACCAAATGGCAGCGTGGCGTTATTCAGGGCCTGGCTCGAGGTCAGCGGGACAGCTCCCGGCATATTGGCCACGCAGTAATGAATGACGCCGTCCATCTCGTAAGTTGGATCAGCGTGGGTCGTCGGACGTGATGTCTCGAAGCAGCCGCCCTGATCGATAGCTACATCCACGATCACCGAGCCCTTGCGCATCGAGCTCAACATGCCGCGGCTAACAAGTTTCGGCGCACTCGCGCCGGGAACGAGCACCGCGCCAATGACTACGTCCGCCGAAAATACCTCTTCCTCCACGGCGTCAATTGTCGAGAACCTGGTGCGAACGCGCCCTTCGAATAGCTCATCCAGCTCGCGAAGGCGGGGTATCGAGCGGTCAATGATCGTGACCTCGGCACCCAAGCCCGCCGCCATCCGCGCCGCATGCGTACCGACAACGCCGCCTCCGATCACCACGATACGGGCCGGCTGGACACCCGGCACACCACCGATCAACAGCCCCCGCCCGCCCGCATACCGCTTCAGGGCCGCACCGGCTGCTTCGATCGAAAGCCTGCCCGCGACCTCACTCATCGGCGCAAGCAGCGGAAGGCCGCCACGTGCATCAGTCACAGTTTCGTAGGCGATTGCGGTGCACCCAGATTCTATGAGGCCCTTAGCCTGCTCCGGGTCCGGCGCCAGATGCAGATAAGTGAAGAGAAGCTGATTCTCTCGCAGCTGGGTCCATTCGGACTGCTGGGGCTCCTTGACCTTTATGATGATCTCGCTCGATGCAAATATCTCATGAGCGGAGTCCAGAATCGTTGCGCCTGCCTTGCGATATTTATCATCCGTTGCGCCAATGCCGGCGCCGGCATTGGTCTCGACCAGCACGCTGTGGCCGGCGGCCACATATTCGCGGACGGCTCCAGGCGTCAGACCGACGCGATATTCGTGGGTCTTGATTTCCTTGGGAACACCGACCTTCATTCGCATTCTCCTTAACGGGACCACCTATCTAATCGGAAGAGCGATTCAAACCGCAACGCAGATGCCCAAATGGTGAAGAAATCCGGCGATTTTTGGCGCCGCAACGCAGGATTTCGGAACAGATGGACGCCGACGAAATCGATCCACAATTCTTATCGTCCTTAGCATTAACGCGACGAAATTTATGGCAACACCCTGCACTGCGATAGCGCGCCGCAGTCATTGGAAGACGAAGGACATCACAAATTATCGCGCTTACTTAGCCCTGAACGGATTCGGCACGATGATGCTTTCAGGAACAATAATATCGACTATCGATCTTGGTAGTTTCAAAGTTCGCCCGTCCATGTAGTCTGAGTCGTGCGCGCGGCTATTCAGAATCATGAGGAGGTCAAGAGAGCAGTCAATGGTCGCTCTGCTTGCCAATGCTCCTGAGCGAACTTCAACATGGACCCATTATACTTGGCGTCGCGAAAAGCGATGTCCAATCTGGTAGCCATGTACTCATAAACGCGGTGATCTCATGCACTCAATTTGATGTTCGCTCCGCTCCTAAAGCGATGCGGTCGCTGCCGCAGCAACTTGAAGCGAGGGACCAAACAGATGTTTATGCAGCGCAGTGACTGTCGACGGCTGCTTGTATTTGTCTGATGTCTTACTCCCCATAGTCCAGGATTTCTGTATCGGTTCGCGCGCGTTGCCGAGCAGATCGGTGCAGTCCGGTTGCGTTCATCTGGGATCGCAAGTTGATTTGATTGTCCTTTTTTTGCGGTAAGCTTTTGCGATAGTTTGCACGTGAAGGGAAGAGAATGCCAGACATCGTTGTAACTGACGTAATCGCTTCTACAATCGTCAAGGCGATCGAGGGGCGTGACGATTTGATTGATATTACCACCGGAAACAGCAATGGCCGCCCCCTTGCTGTGGTCTTAAGGCACCTCGAAAACGGGCGCGTTTTTGGCGGTGCGATGGGCCTTTCATCGGCGGGATTGTTGTTCCTCGACTCATTTTTTCTACCACGGGAATTTCGCGGAAGGGGCTGGGGAACAAAGATTTTGAAGGAATTTGAAGACGAGGGTCGAAGGCGTGGCTGCCGGTCGGCTTTCCTCTACACGATCAGTTTTCCTGATTTCTACGCTCGAAACGGATGGATGGCCCTCGGCCGAATACCTTCCGACCCACCCGGAACATTCCGGGCTCTTATGACCAAGAACTTAGAAGCATCCTCATAGGCCTTCTTCTTCAACGGCGTCTTTTCGAATCATTGTATCCGCTCCTGATAATTGGAGTACGGCCGCGGGGGCGCGCGCCCCGACACCGTTTCGCCACTTAGTCGAGCCGCGCCAAGGGCTCCGCGTACGAAACTTGTACCCTTGACAACGGATTTTGGATGCGGTGGGAGGCCGTCGTATGGTGCGCAAACGTCAGCGCCATGGTCGTCGGCGGAAACGAGTGTGGACGATTAGCCGCTCTCGTACCTCATTCTGTCAGGACACAAGATGTGCGGACCACTTCCATTTGCGACGAACCAGACGCAAATTGCGACATAGAAGCACAATTTCTCTTCGTGACACCTATGAGCGCCAATTGCATCGCAACATAGTCAATGCGTTGCCTGAGGGCAGCTCGGTCGCCGTGCTGGCCATGAAGCAAGCTCTAACAAGTTCAAAGCCGCACTCACCACCGAAGTGAGCAAGGTCTCCACGACTCCGCCGAGCTTAAGCCGAGGGCGGTCGCTCAGCCGTAGACGGCTCGCCGAAACGCGCCGCTGTGTTGATCCATGACATCGAGGCCGCCTCGACCTGAAACCAGCACGAAGCCGCAGTTACTAGGCCGCGAGCCCAAGAGGGACGAGATCTTGCGTGTCGTGCCTAGAATCGACACGCCTTGTAAGGTACGGAAAAGGCATGGCCCTTAACTGGCAGCGTCGATAGCAATCGTAGTCGCAATATTCTATGCGCGTTACCACATCTCGCACGTAACCTGGACAAGGACTGAGAACATTCGGTGCAAGCTCTGTCGCCGCGCGGGGTTCTATATTCACGAGTATAAATTTCATAGGGTGAGATTGTTAGTATGCTCCACTCCGGTCTGAGATCTTGTCAGCGGTCCTAAGATCCGAGGTCGCGCTGATCTCGGGGCGAGCCGGATCATAGCCATGATCAAACTCCTCTGGGCGCGCTTGCAGTGGTTCTGCGATGTCGTAGATGGCCGGCTAGAAGGGCCGTGGCGCAGGTTAATCATCTGCACCACGGCAGCGGGTGAACTAGGCTAGGCGGATGCAATGTTCGCAGCGCGGTCGCCCGGCAGTGCCGGAGGCGAGATATTGCCGCTCGATGTTGTTACCCTCGGTGCACTTGTCGTTGTCGTGATAGACGTTTCTTGCATTCGGCTTTTTCGAGTGAAATGGAGGCACTTTAGCCATAATAAGACTCCCCTGGAAATGCGCGCATCGAATCAACGCGCGTACGTGGCCCTGAACAGTAAGGATGCGACGAAATTGATTAATGCAACAATTCCCACATCGACGCTGAAATTCCGCGATCAAGCCCCTTCTTTGACGGATTTCACCAACCGATAGTCCGCCTGTGCTGGCGGCGACCAGCCATCAGCGATTTCAGCGAGGTCAATGAGATCCGGAAGCTCACCGAAGTGCCCGACCATTTGAGTGCGCTGAGAATCGGTTCGCGCTTGAAGCTCACTCGTTTTGCTACGCCGCGCCCGAAAATGGTGCAAACCGGTCGGTACGACGTCACTGATGCCGCAACTGTTGGGTTTGTTTAATGGGCGCACCAAGGCTCAAAACAGAGGCCTGCTGAGTAAGCGTCTTAACCGTCCCATTTGCACTCCAAGGCCGCCGATTGCCGTACCGCGACGTCCTCAAAGCGCGACGCGATCGCTGGAGCTCACACGGCGATGGGAGCCGTCGGGCCTGGTATCTGGATGTCAGGGCAAAGAGTGCGAAAGCGAGTTAAAGTACCTGCGCCGTGAGATCTATGGGCGCGACGACGTGAAAATACCCGGCCGACGCCTTACAGCCTTCGATCGATATTTCGAAGGCTTGTAGAACTCCCAAATAGGGCCGTTCTTTCGAGGTCGCTCGGGCCTGTGGCACCCAGTTCGAATCCTGAGGCACAGGGCCGCCCTCTCCTTCGCCCTGACAGCCCAGGATTTCGTGCCATTTTTGCAAATTGCCCTTTACCGCCTCGGATGATCTGTTGCCCAGGTTGAATTTCGCTATCAGAATAGGTGTGAATGGTTAGCATACCTGCGAATTGAAAATTGGGTCGTTTCGTGCTGGAGCCGCTGGAGCAGTTGGCTTAAAGCCATAGTCATCCCCGCTCGGACTTCTTGTCGATCGCGTCGCGAACCAATTGACGCCATTCCGGGAAGCCAACGTCGATCTAAACCGCCTCGAAGCCGCGAGACCATAGTCATAGACGGGTAGCAGCCCGTCCATCGAATGAGCGCGGGTCAATGTCGGCTCGGCGACTTGCAAGCTTCAGGAGGTGACCGGACCAATGGATCCGATGGTGGATCCGCGTCTCCGACACATAGTCCTGATTGATCTTGAGCGGGCTGGCTCCTGGAGGAGTTGTCCCGCTTGCCTTTGAATTCGCCGTGCCCGACCTCCTCCATGACTGGGAACCGGCAGGCGAACGCGGCGACCGTGGGATTGGGACTTCCGGTTAAAATCCTGCCCCCGAGAGTTGAGCCACGCCACAACGGTGGCGGCACAATGCACGTCTGTCTGTTCCGGATACATTCGCCATTGCGATAGCGCAGTGAGCTGCCACTACGTATTTCCTCCAGATGGAGTTAGAGTCCGCGGCGAGCCGCGCTAACCGTGCGGCCCCGTCGGGTGAGGCGCTCTCCTGATTGTCAGGTTTGAATGCTCGTCGTTTGGGTGTTTGGGTGGGGCGAACGCAAGGCGCGTCGCGCTCGCGGTCCCCACGGGAGAGCCATAGGCTCATGGCGTAAAGTATGCCGAACACAGCGAAGAAAATCGACAGCAAAATGAACAATAGCATCGGCGGGCATTCCCCGTTCGTTAGCTTGGTGAGAATCTCTACACCCTGACGCCACGTAATGTTCAAGTCGCTTGAACAGATTCAGTATGAAGCGCCTGCAGAATCTGAAGTTTTGGAGTTCGGCACGTTGCTTGCTTATTCACACACATTTTACAGGCGCATCAACCAATGCGCTCGTGATGTTTAGTCGTCCGTGAAGAACGGCCTTTTTCAGACGGGCAGCGATTTTGAGTTCGCGAAGAGCATCGCCAGAATGAGGCGCAACAGATCGCTTAGCCACCTGATGAGGCGGCGGAAGTTGTAACCTGCCGCGGCAAGGATGGTGTTGTTGGCGTCGCCGTGGCGTCCGGCGAGATAGTTGCGGCCCAGTCGATGCTCCTCCTTCGTATGGCCGATGACTGGTTCGACGGCGGCGCGGCGTTTCATCTCGCGCTTGATGGCCGGGGTCACACGACGCTTCTGCCTAGACGTGTAGACTTTGAACTTGTACTCGGGCGGCGCGTTGTGGCCGCGGTAACCGGCATCGGCGTGGAGCCGTTCGATCGTATTGCCGACGAGTTGCTCGATCGCCGGAATGACGGCCGCCAGCGTATGGCCATCATAGGGGCTACCTGGCAGCGCTTGCGCATGGACGACGAACTGGCCGCCCTTGCTGTGCTTGAGGGGGGTGGCAACGCTGACCTTGACGCCGAACTCGTAAGGCTTGTGCGGCTTGCCCTTGCCGATGCACTCCACCTCGGGCGCGTGCAGGCTGTAGACCTTGGGGCCGCGCTGTCCGCGCTCTTGAGCGCGGACGCGCCGCGCCAGGCTCAGGAGATGAGCGAACGCTGCCTCAAGCCCGGGATCACCATCGATCTTGCGGGCAATGTCGCGGATGACGCGGCCGAGATAGGTCTTGAGCTTGCGCAAAGCCCTGTTGGCGCGTTTGAACTGCTTGGCATGGGCGTAACGCTGATGCCGGATAAGTTCGAACTTGCCGACCCGCGTGTAAGACTGCCGTAGCCCCACGCCCAGCTTTTTGGCCAGCTTCACCAGCTTCTCACGCGCCCGGTTCAATAGCTTGGCGTCGGTCGGGAAGGTAATGTTCTTCGGCTGTACCGTGGTATCGACAATGACGCGGGCGAGATCGCCGGGCTTCATCGCGCCAGTCCTGGTAGCGACCGCCAGGCTCTCCTGCAGCAGCGCCTGCAGCCGCTCGTCGCCCATGCGATGGCGCCAGTTGGTCATCGAGGAGCGATCGAGCGGAAGCCGATGCTGGAAAAACTCCTCCCCGCAGAAGTATTGGTAGTACGGGTTCTCGATCCACAGTTCACACACCATCTCGTCGCTGAGGTTGTAGGTGTGCTTGAGAATCGCAAGCCCCGCCATCAGCCGGGTTGGCAACGGCGGCCGGCCGGAACCATCGGCGTACACGGCGCCGAATTTCTGTTCCAGAAACCCCCAGTCGATCGTCCGCGCCAGCTTCACCAGCGCGTGGTCCATGTTGATGACCTGATCGAGCCGCGACCGAAACAGATCCTGCTCGCCGCTCTCCCGACGCTCTCGTGGCCGCATCGAAATCCCTCCGCTCGATCCCACCAAACTAAGAGAATCACAGCTTCAGATTCGAGGGAATCCCCAACGCGAATTTGCAAGAAAACCGGCGCCCGAACCTCAATTTCTGGCGAATCCAATCGCAGCAATTCCGGCGATTTCTATTGCTGATCAATTGCTTCGGGATATTTCACGGTCGACTGTTTATTGCGGGATCGGCGCGCGCACGCGGCGGCGCAGGTAGCGGATGCAACTACGTCATCCACTACGTCACTGGCGAGACTGAACCTGTACCATCACGGTGAAAAGTCGCCCTTTATACTCACTGAATGCTTGGAGTGTACAGCGACTATGACCACGACGCACCATCCTACTTCTCAGTGCAAGTAACGCGAGGTGAAGCCCACATGTTTGATTACAAAGACAACTCGTACTTCGCATACAATGTGTCATTCGGCCTTCAAAATTGGCTCTGACGCAATTTTGGTGCATTGGTGATCATGTAGCGCCGATCAAGCGGGCCTGAAGAAGGTCGAGCTTGGCGCGCCCGTACATCTGACGCTTGACGAGCTTGAGCTTGGTAATCTGACCTTCGGTCTGCCCGTTGGACCAAGATGTTGTAATCGCAGCGTTGATGGCGGCCTTATCTTTGGTGATGCCGTTGGCGAAGGATGCGACGAGACTTGCGCATGCTCGTTCCAGCCATGGGTCAAGATCCACGTGAGTCTTCTTGCGGATCATGGCGTGGAAAGCGGTGATGATTTCGCGAGCTTCCACCAGCAGAGGAACGCCTTGCTCGATCGCCGCGATGGTAACGGTCTCAGACTTTGATAGCGCATCGCGGCCATTGGTCATCAGGCGGGCGATGGTTCTGGCAGACGGCACGCGCTGTAGACTTTGAGCATCGGGCGTTTCGGCGCGCCGACGGCGTGTCGCCCACTCTCTAACAACTCGCTCAGAGCCCCTAAAGCCTAGCACCTTAAGGCGACGCCACAGGTCGGCTCCGTTATAATGGCCTGAAGCCCACTGGGCGTCGAGCCATGGCAGATGGTGCTCGAGTGAGCTCTCGCGCACCCTGAACACGTCCGTTCGCTGACCTCGCAGAACTTTGCGGACGAGGCCCCGGCTATGTCCCGTAAGTCGCACGATCTCCTTTATGGAGACACCCGTCTCAGCCTGTCTGAAGATTGCCGCGTTGGTGTCCTCACGCCGTAGATAGCCTTCATACTGGATGCGCTCGGCGGCGGTCAGCAAGGCAGGATTTATTGTGGCGGCGCCGACCGCCACACGAACCTGGCGCATGGATTTGCGGACTGCATCGAGGAAGGCGTGGCTGGCGTTCTCCATCAAATGCCAGCGGTCAGCAACCTGGGTGGCCTGCGGGAGCGCCTTGGCTACAGCAAGGGCGTAACCACCGCCGCGATCGCGCGCGACCACAGCAATTTGCGGCTGCCCCGCGAGCCAAGCCTGTGCGGTAGCGGGCTCTCTGTCGGGTAACAGGGCGATCGGTCGTCGCCGCTCGAGGTCGCAGATGATTGTTCCGTACCGCTGATTGCGCCGCCACGCCCAGTCGTCGATACCGATCACGCTCGGCACAGCAAAGGGCTGGCAACCGCGCCTTCGCACGACCCGAAGTAATGTATCGTTGCTCACGGGCAGCATAAGTCGACGGGTAAAACTTGCGGCCGGGCGGCCACCCAGGGCAAGCCCAAGGTGATGGACCAGAAGATCGAGCCGCGCCGTTCGTCGCGCCCACGGCGCCAGAGCGCCCCGTCATCGAAGCGCTCGGTGAAAATACGTTGACTGCACATAACGGTGACGCAGCGGAAGCGGCGCGCCACGACCACCAGACGAACCGGCCGCCCCGCCAGCGGCAGATCGGTAAGACATCGTTGATATCGGCTATGAATTCGCCCGGAACTGGCTCCGCATCCGGGACAAAGACTCTTGTCGCTCCTGGGACGGATGGTGATCACGGTCGTGGCGCCATCACAGACGGCGCTCTCCACGTCAAACCCAGGAGGGATCAGGGCCGACGGTCGCAGGGCTCGCTGCATCATGTTGATTCCCTTGTGAAACCAACGCGAGCCGGCGCCTGAACTTCATCAAAAGTGAGTCAGAGCCAAATTTGAACGCCGATTGACAGCAACTTGCTTTACGGCGCCCCAAACCCGAACCGACACCGGTCGAGCATGATGAGGTGTTCGAGTTGCTCGGCATAGCGCCGCTGCTCGACCGGTGTCCCTCACATCTCTCCGTAAGCCAACATTGCCCCTGAGGAATATCCGGCAAGCGATATGGGCCTTTCGGCTGAATCTCTAGGTCGCCAAGATGACTTGCGAGGTCATCGCTTCAAGAGTTGGTGGACAAACTTCATTGAAAGGCGGCCATGCCAGAGCATAGACAGGGCAGTCTATGTCCATTTCTTTTGCCAAGCTCAGCACATAAGAACAATCTCCCAGACCTGTCGGAACAAAGAAGATCGGCGGTTGCGATCCCGTGGCACGAACGGAAAGCACTTGAGCTGTATTGCGGTGTGGCTCCAAATCAATCTTCATGCAAGTTCCTTCAAGACGGGAGCCTGGAAGAGATAAGGCGGTGCTAAGCTTCAACCCACGATGTAGCGCTCGACTGAGAAGCCGCACCGCCAATACGAGTGCCCGCCAAGCGCGAACAATTGGTCGTGCCGCCCGACCCGCGCGAGACCCAGAAGCTCCGCCCGGAGCTGCTCCAGCGCGGTCTCGATCTCGCCCTGCGGCGCCTCATAGCCGCCCCGTTGCATACGCCTCATCCTCCGGCGCCGGCAGTGACTTGAGATCGAACTTGCCGTTCGGCGTCAGCGGCAGCGCCGCAAGGCGCACAAAGCGCAGACGGCACGATGTACTCCGGCAGGCACGCACTTAAGTGCGTGCGCAGCGTGGCGGCAAGTTCAGGCCCCTGAGCTTCGCCGGCGTGCTCGGCAGCCGTAACGGCATAGGCGACAAGACGCTTCCCGGCCGCACCCTCCCCTTGCGCCACCACCACCGCGTCGCGCACTGAGGCGTGCTCAACGAGCCGCGCCGCGATCTCGCCGGGCTCGATCCGGAAGCCGCGGATCTTCACCTGGTCGTCGTTGCGGCCCAAAAACTCCAGATTGCCGTCCGGCAGATAGCGCGCAAGGTCGCCGGTCCGGTACATCCGCGCCCCCGCCTCAGTGCTGAACGGATCGGCCAAAAACCGCTCCGCCGTCAGCTCGGGACGGTTCAGATAGCCACGCGCCACCCCCGCGCCGCCAATGTAAAGCTCCCCCACGGCCCCAAACGGAACGGGTTCACCACGACGATCAAGCAGGTAAACTCGCGTGTTCGCGATCGGTCGACCGATGGGAGGCAATTGCGGCCAACATGCTGGGTTCGCCCCGAGACGGTGCTCCGTGACGACGTGGGTTTCTGTATGCCCATACTGATTGATCAACCTCGCCCTCGGGTGCAATTCGAAGAACGACCTGAGCATTGGGGTGGCCCGCAATTGCTCACCCCCAGTATAGATCTCCCTCAGAGAGGGCAGCAGCACTCCCTTAGCGCCCCAGACCTCCGCAAAATGGTTCAACGCGACGAACGGGAGGAAAAGGCGCTCGATCGCCTCCCCCCACACAAATTCCAGCAAGGCGGAGAAGTCCGCACGGGTCTCTTCCTGCGCGAGCACGAGCAGCCCTCCGTCCCTCCAGCAACTGAACAATTCCTGGAATGACACGCCGAAGTTCAGGGTCGTGAACTGAAGTGTGCGTCGTTTGGGCGCGCCAAGCTCTGGTGATGACCAGAGCAAATTCACAAGCGAGCCGTGGGACATTTCGACGCCTTTTGGCGTGGCTGATGATTCCGAGGTGTAGATCACATAGGCGAGATGGCGCGAGGTCAGACCGAGCGCGCCCGCATCCGGATTCGACGCCGGCAGATTCGCCCAGGTCGGTGTCGCAGTCGCGAGATCGACCACCCTCACATCGACGCCCACATCGCCCAGTGCGGCGCGCCCCGCCGCATCGGCCAGCACCAACTGCGGTGCCGCATCTTTGAAAACCTGGCGCAGCCGCGCAGACGGATAGGCCGGATCCAGCGGCAGATACGCGCCGCCCGCCTTGAGGATCGCCAAGAGCCCCACCACCATCGCCGGGCTGCGCTGAAGGCAGATCGCCACCGGCTGATCCGGCCTGACCCCGAGCGCGATCAGATGATGCGCCAGCCGGTTCGCCCGCGCATTGAGCTCGCCATAGCTTAAGCGCTCGTCCTCATGGACCACCGCCACCGCATCCGGCGCTTGCCGCACCTGCGCCTCGAACAGCTCATGGATGCACCGCTTCGACGGATACGGCGCGGCCGTCCGGTTCAGCTCCTCCAAGAGGTATGCGCGCTCGTCGGACGACAGCAGCTCAACCCGTGCGACCGGTTGCTGCGCATCGGCTATCACAGCACACAACAAGCTTTGCAAGTGCTGCGTCATACGGTCGATCTGCTTGGGTGCCAAGCGACTAGCATCAAAGTGCCACCGAAAGCTCCCATCCAGAGCGCAGATCTCAAACGTCAGCAAATCACCGGAAAGGGCTGTCTCAGAATTCGGGCCTGAAGGTAGATCACCAGCGGCAGAACACCTATTCGCGGTCACCGTCACGCCAATCGGCCAAGGCCGGCGCGATTGTAGCGCCTCCATGCCGCGCAACGTCGGAGAGCGCGCAATAAGATCCCGCGGAAAACTATCGTGCTCTCTCAGATCCGCGCATTCGGCCGCGACCGCCCTGCGTACCCCCGCAAAATCTCGACCGAGATCGATGGTCATTTGCATCGGCACGACAGAGGCGACAAGCACCTCCACCGCCCTCATCCCGGCTCGCGATCCATTCGTTGCGGGAGTCCACCCCAGTTGAAGCTCTGATTCTCCCGTGATGCGAGCGAGATAGATCAGCCAAGCACTCAGCAAGTACTCAGTACGATCAAATGGCGACAACTCGGCCAAGGCACTTGGAATGAGCCAGGAACTCGACTGCCATCTGGGCGGAGCCGCAGTTTCCGAAGACGACAGAAACGGAATCTGCAATTCCTCAAACTGCTCAAGCCGCTGCCGCCAAAAGTTCTCCCGAGGCGCCAACATTCCATGGGCAACAGTTATGCTCTACGCCTCCTCATCGCTCAAAATCGGGAGGCGATCGCCTACATTCAGACCGGACTGCCTCGCGAGTGTCCGTGCATTCAGAGTCAGACCGTCTGAGCTGCCAAACCAAACATCAACATCCTCTGTCCCTGTCGCCACACGCCAGTTGCTGCGGTGGATTTCGACCAGGGACCCTGCCGGAAGGCCGCAGCCTCCAGCAGATACCTTCAAGCGCCTGACTGCGACAACATCATCCCCTAGGTGCACCTTCGGCAGACACAACGGATTGGAATGATACGGTCCATAGTCTAAGGCGCGTGTGATCCTTGAGAGATCTTGCGCGGAGCGATTCCATCGCAGACAGCCCGCAGCATCTGGGCGTCGACGCCTCGGAGAAACGCTTCCGTCCACTGGCGCCTGCGAACCAGCATGGAGCTCTCCATTCGTTAAGCCAGCTAGAAGCTCGCGGAAGCCTTCGACAGCGGCTTCATGACATTTGAGGTTCAGGGTCAACGCCGTATCGGTTGGCGCAATAGAAACTTGGCGCTCAACCACCAACTCACCCCTATTAACACCATCATTGATACGATACCACCCGATGGCATAGTCGGTCTCTTGTGCCAGCCGCGCCCAAGACATCGAATGAGCTCCCGCATATCGTGGCAACGGGCCGTCTTGGTAATTGAAAGCGCCTTGACGGACTCGGGCAAGCACATCCGGTGGCAATATGAATGGATTTCCTACGGAAAATATCCAGTCTACCGGGTCGGCATTCATCAACACGGAGAGCTCTTCAACACTGTCTACACACAAGATATTGGCGCGAGAAGCCCAGTCCCGGAATATGGCGTCGGCACACAGCGCCGCGCAGACGACATGACCCATCTTACTTACTAGCTGAGCACACCTGATAGCTAGCGTACCGCCGCCAACAAGGATGCTGGAGCGAATTGATGCGACTGCAGGTGGTTGCCCATCCCAATCGCCCGGTTTGCAAGCGTCTGCGAGCACCGAAGCAGACCAATGTGCCATATTCAGCTACTCCATGCTGTAGGTTGGGGAGTTCTCGCCGTATGCGCCGCACCACATCGCGACTTAACCCGGTCACACTGATTTGCATTCGCTCGGGAGTAACCGGGTTGAATGCTAATCAAAGCCAGCCAGTGTTGAGAGGTATCCAGCGCGATCAACGACAGCGGAACCCGTGATGGAAGCGGCAAAGCTTCACTTGATGAAGCCGCACTCAACAGTGCAGCCTCCATGGCGTGGATTTGGATCAGTCGAGCAAGCTTCATTTGTATCCGTAGGCGGGCAGCTGCGGGACCGGCATGATCGCAACAGATCCTTCTCCGTCTCCCAGCAATCAGCGTGCCACCCAAAACGTTGAGCAGGCCCTGCTTGAAAAGGAACAAATCCATGCACTTCGCTTCGAAGCGGAGAATACTTTAGCGTTAGTGTCGAGTTGCGGACATAACGTCTTTAACTGGACATGGCTGAACACGACAATGCAGGCCGTCAAATGACGAAGGTGACCTCTTGAGGCAAACTTGCACGTCTGCTTAAGGATGATGGGGGTCCCCTTTCTTTAACTTGACGACAATCTTGTCTTGAAAAAGTCTCTCGTAATCAGCGCCTGGACACCAGATCCGCCTCTCAAAGTCCTTGCCTAATTGGCGCAATTCAAAATCGTCAGGCAGCCATTCGCTTCTGCAACAGTCCCACGAAATTTGAAAATAGTTGGGTCAGCACCGCCAATATTTTCCCACAGGACATTCACATCGTGCTCGAGGATGAGCGAATAGTTTCTTTTCGCTTTGGTCATAACACTCGCCAGCAAAAGGCCCGAAAACTCAGATTGTTCTTTCGACATTCGCCCTATTCCGCTTTAGAGACGCTCTCCCTCAAGACAATCCTACACCTTCGCGGTGAATACCGATGCGATGCCGGAGTGTTGACCGGCGCGATGCCAATCAGCTGCAGCCAAGGTAAATAGCGCTAAGGCTGCGGGGATGCGGCCAGCCATGCTTTAGTCTGGCCTGCCGCCGAGATCTGACCGCACTCGATGGCCTGCAGCTCGAACAGCCCGCGATAGACACCGCCGGGGCGCGCCGTCAGCGCCGCGTGCGTGCCCTGCTCGACGATCTCGCCGCGGTCGAACACCAGGATGCGGTCGAGGCTGCGCACCGTCGACAGCCGGTGTGCGATCACGATCGAGGTGCGTTCCTTCATCAGCCGCTCCATCGCCTGCTGGATCAGGCCCTCTGACTCGGAATCAAGGCTCGAGGTTGCCTCATCCAGGATCAGCACCGGCGCGTCCGCCAGGAACGCGCGCGCCAGCGCGACGCGCTGCCGCTCGCCGCCCGACAGCTTGACGCCGCGCTCGCCGACCAGCGTGCCGTAGCCTTTCGGCAGTCGCAGGATGAAGTCATGCGCGTTGGCGAGCCGCGCCGCCTGCTCGATCGCCGCCATGCTGGCGCCGGGCCGGCCATAGGCGATGTTCTCCGCCAGCGAGCGGTGAAACAGGATCGGCTCCTGTTGCACGATCGCGATTTGGCTCCGCAGCGATTGCTGCGTCGCTCTCGCGATATCCTGGCCGTCGATAAGGATACGGCCGCCGGAGACGTCGTAGAGCCGTTGCACCAGCTTGACGAACGTGGTCTTCCCGGAGCCGGAACGGCCGACCAGACCGATGCGCTCGCCGGCGCGAATGTCGATCGACAATCCGTCGTAGAGCGGCGCGTGATGCCCGACATAAAGGAAAGTCACGTCGTTGAACGTGATCCTACCGCCCTGAATGTCGATCGGCTTGGCGTCGGGCGCATCGACAATGCCGATCGGCTCGCCATGGATGGTGACAAGCTCTTCCATGTCGTTCACCGAATGCTGCAGATTGTTGATGTGCATGCCGACGTCGCGTAAATAGCTGTGGATGATATAGTAGCTCGTCAGCACATAGGTGACGTCGCCCGGCGAGGCGCGCCCGTCAATCCACAGCAGAATGGCGCCGCCGATCACGGAAGCGCGAAAGCACAACAACATCATGAGCTGCACTGTGCCGGTGGCGTTGTAGCGCCGCCAGGTGCGCAGTACCCGCGCCCGCCAGCGGCTGATGACACCGTTAAGCCGAGCATCCTCGCGCGCCTCCGCACCGAAGGATTTCACCACAGCATTGCAGGTGAGCGAGTCCGCCAGCGTGCCGCCGACCTTGGTGTCCCAGGTGTTGGAGACGCGCGCCGCCGACGCGATGTAGCCGATCGTGAATGCCATCGTGATCGCGACATAGATCACCGCGCCGAGGCCGATCACACCGCCGAGGACCGGCCAATGCAGACCGAGCAGGATCATCGAGCCCACGAGCACCGCTAGCGACGGCAACAATGCCATCAGGATCGTGTTGTTGAGCAGCTCGAGCGCCCACATGCCGCGTGTGATCTTGCGCACGGTTGAACCGGCGAAAGAGTTGGCGTGCCAGTCAGTCGAGAACCGCTGCACCCGCATGAAGGCCTCGCGCGCCACATCCGACATCGTCTTCAGCGTGAACGGCACGATCGCCAGCGAGCCTGTTAACCGGAATATGATCGAGATCAGGCCAAGCGCGAGGATGCCGCCGAAGGCGACGAACGCCGCCTGCCGTGCTGCCTGGTCGGACGGACCTGATGTCAGCGCGTCGACCAAGTCACCGGAATAGACCGGCATGAACAGGTCGGCCACCGTTGCCCCTAAGAAGCCGACGAGGACGACCGCGACGCGGACGGGCTGCTTTAGCCAGTGACGGAACACGAATGGGATCACCACGCCGATTGCGATGGGTGGTTTGTTATCTTTAACGATCATGGCGCCAGCAGTTTCTGCCACACGCGGCGTAAGACCCTTTTGATCCAGACGCGATGTGCCGAATGCTTGGCGCTGCCGTCCGAGGCGACGCAGTAATGCCCGGAGTTTGGGGCTGCGATCGAAATCTTCTGCCCATTTCATCCCCTCTTTGCGTAAGCGTAGCTGAAGCGGTTCAAGCTTTGAGGGTTCCACGGCATGAGAGCATCGATCTGAGAAATCGGCCAGCCTTGCGCGATCCGTTCGATAGTTTGTGTGAGCCAGGCATGCGGATCGACATCATTCATCTTCGCCCGTCTGCAGAAGCATGGAGATGGCCGCCTAAGTCCGGGCGCCGCCATGGCCGTGCGCAAAGGGTGCATTTTTATGACGAAGGAGTCGTTCAGCATTTCGTGTAGACCTGAAGACCGTCAGAGTGTTTGCATCATGGGATGACGGCGCGACTTCACCTGGAAGATCACGTCCGCCTCGATCCGGCCGGAGGTCATCGCAATTTGAACGTCCAACCTGCCGCAAACGATCCAGCGCTGTACTCGATGGTCTTTAGTTGCCACTGGCCCGCCGAAGAAATGGACGAATTCACCCGTGAGCAATTCCGACTATTACCCTTTTTCATGTTTTCTCTTCCGGCGCCTGCGCTTTGACTCTTTCGGAAACCCGTCTTGCGGAGTCGCACAAAGAGCCCCGTAGGAAGCCTTCTCACCCCTGTAGTTGGCCAGCGCTTGGACCAACAGCGACATAACGTGCTGTTTCAGTTCGTCGGGGATAGGCTCAGAACCGTCCAGCGACTTCAGCGCCACCTCGACCAACTCGATCGCGCGATCCTTGTTGCCGCTCTCATAATAATACTGAGCGACCGCCCCATAGGACAGGAACTTGGAGCCGTCGCCGCCTTGCGGAGGATTCAGTGCCAGGATGTGTTCGGACAACTCCTTACCCATCGCAAAGCGCTCGGCAGGCGGGAAGCGGGAGTTGTCATTCGCCGGATCGAAGAGTTGGCGCATCGCCCCGGCCATCCACAGCTCGGATTTTTTGTCGATCGCGTCGCGAACCAATTGGCTCATGACCGGCAAGCCGGTCTGCAAGTCGTGCACTTTGTGAAGCAACAGATCCGCATGGAGCACGCGGAAGTTGACGTCGTCCGGCATTACAGCGACGGCCTCTTCGAGCGCCGAAAGCGCCTTCGTCCAATCCTTCGCCTTCATCGCCGGCGTAAGTTTGGCGAAGATCGGCTCAGTCAACGCTCGCTTGCGCGTCGTTTCGTGCATTGTGCGTTCGCCTTCGGCGATCCGCTCTGTATCGGCGGCTCTAGCTTCATCGCTGGTGCGCCAGCCGCCGTTAAGAATTTTCGGCAGAACGTCATCGAGTTGCGTTGGAAAACCGATAAAGGCGATGTGGCCGTCACGGTCGACAACGAACGAGGTGGGAATCATGACAGAAAAGCTGGGATCCATCCAAAGCTTGTTCATTTTCCCTGTGTAGTCGAATCCGATCCGGTAGTTGAGATTCGAGAACTTTTCGGTCAACCATGCGTCCAAGTTGGTTCGGGCCTCGTCCGCCGTTCGAGCTCGTTCATAAGCTGCGACTCCGAGGACCTCAACTCCGCTGTCTTTGTATTTATCTTGCAGCTGCACCAGATGGGGCATCGCCGCCACACAGGATCCGCACCAAGTTGCCCAAAATTCGACGATGTACACTTTTCCCGGCTGGAAGCTCGTGAGGGGCTGGCCACGCAGCCAGTTCTTCACCTTGATCGGAGGAGCTGGGGACTCCATGCGCAGCATCATGTTGTTCTCCATAACTATTGCCAAACGTTGCGCGACTTTTTGCGCCAGCTTATCTCTCAGAACGGGGCACACGGGTTCAAGGGAAGGAGCATCGCTCGTTTTTCGCTCTGGACGCACTCAGCCCTTTCTCAGTGTTGCAGGATCTCAACAGCAACAGCCGTGCCATCTTCGTCAGCGCGCATTAAGCGTCTGACCACGCTTTGAAAAATACTCCACGCGCCCAGCCGACCGGTGTTCTGAACCTGACGGGCTTTGTGCCGCTGTCAGGTGTTGGACACGAATTGCGCGCTTCGCGCGGCCAGAAAAGCTGGTTTGTGAGTCACCGAACGGAACTTGCTAACCCCTCACCCTGCCAGACAGGATTAGAGGCGAGCGATGCTGTAGATCGGAGTCGAAACAGCCGAAGCCGTGGACCGGCGACGCGGGTTCGTGTCTAATGACGACGGAATCATTCGCGGGGCACTGCAGCGGGTGCTGCTTATCGGTGCGCCTTAAAACTGCCAGTGCTCGCCATCGCGCCAAGCGGTTCCTGCACCACAAACTGGTACTCCGATCAGTTTTGCTGTCCAGTCGCGGTCACGGGGGGTGCCTGACACCCCTATCCCGTTCTAAAATCATTGCCTCCGTATCGAAAAATATATCGCCGCTCGCCTCGATGCGAGCTAAGACTTATGAGGGCGTTCATCTCACAAGTTTCTGACCAGGAGGCCCGGCTGGCCCCACCCCGCTGGCCCCATGAACACTGTCGTCCTAGCGCAAGCCCTGCGGATCGCCATACCGCCGATCGTCGGGTTCATAGTGCAGATCGTCGAGAACATGTCGATTGCTCCGCCTATCTTTCGAGAATAAACGTCTTGATTGATCTTGCGCGCTGGATTGTCCGTAGCCAGGCCAGTTTCCTCTCTGACAATCAAAGTCAGGCAACGGCATGCGTCAGCGGCTTCTCGCCGACTGCACTTCGCGGCGTGCGCCGAGGTAGAGCGCCTTGATTTCGTCTTGGTTGCGCAATTCGGTCGAAGCGCTGGATAGCACGCTCACAAGAACGGACCGCATGGTCGGAGCGTAGCGCGACCGTTCGACTAGCCGGCCTCGCCTATGCGCTAATCTAGGATGGAAGCGGACAAGGGCGCCTGTGATCAGCGAGGCCCTGCCTGCCCTGCCTCGGGCTGCCCTGCTACCCTGCCCCTGCTATCCCATGGTGCAGTGCAGAGTAGCCCTGCCCCATTGGCACAGGACAATATGAGACAGATTATATTCCTATGTATCATTGGGTATCAGGGCTTCAGGGGCATAGGGCGCCAAACATGTCTTGGCTTGTGTCGTCGGGTATCAGGTTGGCTACGGGTCCCTCTTCAGGGCGTCTCATTCCGCGGGGGGCGCAGAGCCGGGGCAATCGCGAGTTTTGAAAATCTTCCTATAGAACATCGGAGAAAACGTAACGAAATCGGGGCTGTCTCAGAATGTCCCGAAAAACCGAGAAGTGAAAATTCGACAACAATGTCTCATGTTGTCCTGGTACAGGAGCGTACGGTAAGAATGTGAAGTCCCAATTTTCCCGTACCGGCTGTAAACCTCTGATTTATTATTGTTTTTTATACCCGGTACAGTAAGTACAGGAAGTATAGGAAGTATAGGAAGTATAGGAAGTATAGGAAGTATAGGTACGTTTCTCGTGTATGCGCGCGAACTGGAGGTCGGCAGTCCGACCACCTCATGGTCTCTGTCCCACGTTGGAGAATTTTGGTTGGTCTTGCCCGTTCTTCCTGTACCAACCTTTCTTCAATAGGTCGATCAAAGCGTTAGCCGCGTACAGGAAGCCGGATTCATCCTGTACCGGTACAGGAGGCTTCCCGTCCACGCTTCGAAATCGACGCCGAAAGCTGGGAATTCGGGCGCCGCAGCTGATTTATAATTTCAGCAGCGTGATTGTAATAACAATGCTGAGCACATATTTCGTTCGAACATTGAATTGGAGTGACAAGTATGAGTCAGGCCAAACGGGAATTGGACGCATGGAACAACCTGAGATCGCGGCTCGAAAATTTAGCGTGCGAGGTTGAAGCGATCGAATATGACGGCGATCGGGATGCTTACGTGTCGAAAGAGGACACCGACGCGGAGAGGCACGTATATGCCCGCCTGACGAGGATGCACCGACTAGGCTTGATCGATTTCCCCTTGGACGAGGTAAAGGACCTGTTGGAGGATGTTCTCGATGGCGCGCGCATGGAAAATTATGGCGTTTAGCCGAGCAGATCGTCGTCTTGGGGGAAATCGCCGGCCCAATTTTGATCGTGCTGCCAATCAATTTTTCGAATTCGGCGCGGCATTCAGCCATGCGGGGAATAACATAATACCACTGCCTCTTATCGCCGACCTTGGGGTGAATGCGGGTGATCGCTGGAAAAATTTGGTGCACACGCACGCCGAACCGTGAAGCGTTGAGCGGATCGCCGGCAAACCGGCGTCGCCTTAACCAGTCCTCGTAATTGAGACGGAAATCGTCGACCGCGACCTTGATCGAGGCGTCTTCCCAGGAGACCTCGACGTCCTCGAACATCGAATCCCCGGGCGCGCGGCCGGAGGACAGGATCTCGAAAAGCCATTGCTCGATGCCGCGGAGCGAGGCGATTTTCTGATCGCGCAGGCCGGTGGTCATCGGCGGGTTGCGCACGTCGAAGCCGGTCAAATCGAGGTCGAGCAGGTGGTGCAGCAGCGCGGCGCGACCGCCGTGGTGCATTTCCTCGCGCAGCTTGGCGAAGTAGACGGTGTCGCGCGCCCTGGTATCGGCGACGTTGAGCACGCAGAAGCGCCGCTCGTCGAATGTCGCCGGCACGATCCAGTCTTCGTTCGAACTGATTATGATGCGCAGCACCGACGCGACTTGAAATGCGTTGATGCCTTTGCTCTCGATCATCACCTGTTCGGACGTGATCAGGTGCTTCAGTTGCCCTTCGGCCTTTTTGTCGCCGGCCCAGAAGCCTTCTTCGACATGCAGCAGCAGGGTCTTTTCCTGATGCGCGTTGAAGCGGCCGACCAGATGTTCGGGGTTCGAAATTTTGGTGTGATGATGGGGGAAAAGACCGCCGACGTAGTCGCCGATCGTGTCTTTGCCCGCGCCCTTGCGACCCTTCAGCACCAGCGCGGTACCGGGCTTTACCCAGGGGCGCTGAACCATGTGGGCGAACCAGCGGATCACCCATTGATAGGCGTTGTCGTCGCCGGCACAGATGTTTTCGCGCAAGTGGTCGAGGAAGCGCGCGCAGGATGACGATGGATCGGGTTCGACGGCGATCCACAGGCCATTCCCGCTCCCATTTGTAGCGCTTGCCGGTGTCGGGATGGATCGAGGGCGGCACGACGACCTGCTTGCCGGTGCCGAAGCGCTCGATTTCCCAGGCCCAATGCGCCTTCTTGTCTTTTCCGATAATTTTTTCTGTGGAGTGGCGCAGCTTTTTCGACGGGAATGGTCGATCGGTCAGGAAATACAGATGGCGGCTCTCGCCCATCGAGCCCGAGATGACCGATGGCAGCGAACGTGCTTCCGGAATCAATTCGAGCAACGCGCCCCAGGCCTCATCGGCTTTGTCGGGGTCGCGGATGTCGAGATCGATGCAGTGAAGGTATAAATCGTTGAAAAACGACGGCTCGCCAAGGCGAACGCCGAGATTATAGCCATCCCGGTGTGTCTTCGTGAGGGTGGCGAGTGAAGCGACACGTTCTGTCGACCAGCTATCGTTGAAGACCTTCTCGGCTAGTCGATCCTTCGGGGTGTCGGGAAACCGGCATCCCTCTTTCTCTCTGACCACATCGGCCAATGAAACGGTCCCGACAACAAACCGAGCGAGCAGTATCGGTCCAAGTATTGCGGCGGCTATTCCGCTGTGATGCGAAGCGCGGCCTGCTGTTCTGGCGCAGGCGCGCTGTCGACCATTATCGAATTGTAGCTTGGAACAAGCGATTCGCAGGTAAGCAGGCCGGAAACGATAACGGTCTCGGTCATTTGCAGATCGCCTTCGCGATCGACGGAGTCAAATACTATTCGACCGTTCACCGCGTGATTTGGGCGCTTTCGCATGGCCACTGGCCGACCGACGACCTC
The DNA here is from genome assembly GCF_018596315.1 of Bradyrhizobium sp. SRL28. Classification (GTDB taxonomy): domain Bacteria; phylum Pseudomonadota; class Alphaproteobacteria; order Rhizobiales; family Xanthobacteraceae; genus Bradyrhizobium. The sequence goes on from NZ_JAHEAG010000067.1 coordinate 23,103, forward strand.
GATCATCGCCACGGAGAGCGCTCCCACAACGCCATTGTCGAGTTGCGCGACTGCACACCTTCCGACAACCAGCGCAATCGTCGTCTCCATAAGAACAACACGAGCGGATTTAAAGGGGTTTCGTGGGTTCCGAAGCTACAGAAATATCTCGTTCAAATTCAGGTCAATAAGGCCGCCGTCAAGCTCGGATATTTCGTCGACAAGATTGAAGGGGCAAAAGCCTATGACGTCGCCGCGATCAAGCATTTCGGCGAATTCGCAAAAACCAACCGACAGTTGGGTTTGCTTCCATGAAGACGTCGCTTGCAGATGCCGCGCTGTTCGACACGGAAGTGTACATTAACTACTTCCTGGCGGCGTTCAAATCGGTCAAGACCGGTAAAGTGCTTCGGTTGGAGAAGTCCGACCGGTGCGTCCTCGATCGCAAGAAGCTGCGCCAGGTGCTCGACGAATATTGCACCGTCGCTTCAACTCCATCCCGTTCGATATTCCGATAGTGTCGGCAGCCCTCGCCGGCTTCA
>NZ_JAHEAG010000068.1 GCF_018596315.1 Bradyrhizobium sp. SRL28
CGGCGCGGGGCTGGCTGCGCTCATCTCGGCGCGCGGCACTTCCGTCTGTACCAGGCGAAGCATCATGTTCGGCCGGGCGGTTGCCGTCGGCGTGCCGCAGATCGGAATATCGGCGTCGGCGAGCAGCAGCGATACATCCACGGCGGTTGCGCGTGCGTCCGCGAGAATAAAACCGCTCCCGGCCAGCAGCGCCGCCAGTGCCGTACCGCCGAGTGCGGCAAGACTTACGGAAACCAGCAGGCTTCGCGATCGCGTGAATGTCGCCATGATGGGCTCCAAATCGGGCGGAGGAAAAAATCTGCCGGATCCGGGACTTCAACGGGTCACGGAACCGGATCCAAAGAGACCCCTGAAACGAATTTTCAGACGTTTCCGTTCTTTCCGCAAGGCGACTGCAATGTCTGTGGCTGCGACACGTTAGCGTCGGCGGAAGGCCCGACGCGTTGGGTCAGCGGTACTGCTCTGGTCCGCTTCGGGTCCGCTTTGGCCCGAAACCGACCCGATTCCAATGCCCAACCCGCTGACACATGCTTCTCGCTCTTAACCGAGCCGAGGAGTATGGCCATGCAGGATCAAGTGAATGCGACCACCACACCCAAGCGAGTGCCGTGGAACAAAGGGAAGCTGACCGGGGCGAAGCCGCCACTGCGACCCAAACACGTCTGGTCGATCCGAACGAAGCTCCAGATTGAAGGCCGCGCTCGGGACCTGGCCATATTCAATCTGGCAATCGACAGCTTCGGGGCTGTGATGTCGTTGCCATCCGGGTCGAGGATGTCGCCGCTGGCGGATACACGGCGGATCGCACAACGGTTCGTCAAAAGAAAACCGGGCGTCCCGTCAGATTTGAATTGAGCGAGCAGACCCGTCAGGCGGTTGATGACTATCTCAAGGCCACTGCCAAACGACCCGGCGAATTCTTGTTCACCGGCCGTTGCGATCCGGCCGCAACATAACAACGCGCCAATATGCCCGGCTCGTGTCGGATTAGATCGAAAGCGTGGGGCTCGATCCGAGGCTATGCCGGTCAGCTGTCCGACCGCTTCCATTTTCTGGGCCTGTTTCGCTCGTTCATCGGCGGGCGCGGCGTTCTGTCAGGTCTCGCGTGATCTTGGCAAATCCCACGATCTCGCCGTTGGCATCTTTGATCGCGTTGATCACGAAGCACGCCCAGAACCTGCTCTCGTCCTTGCGAACCCGCCATCCCTCAGCTTCGAATTTGCCAGTCTGGGCGGCGGCCGATGAGAAAGCCGCAGTCTGGTCTAATGGGCAAAAGGCCGTATTCTTCGACGACGCACCCAAGATAAATGCTGCAGTAAAAGCAGCCATTCAAGACGGCAAATTCTATGCTGAATTCCGAATCACTGGGTGGGAGCGGTCTGCGCTGGATAGTGGCGAGGGGGGAGATTGCCTCGACGGATGACTCCGCCAGCCCCGTGATCCGCGGTGCTGTTTACGATATTGCCTTGCGAATCTCTGTCACGCCTTGTCGTTCCCGCGAAGTATGGCTTGTGCCTCACGCATCGCGCGAAGCTTGCCGAGTGCGATATGCCGTGGCAGATGATTGAAACCGCAGGTGCTCGTGATGATCGTCTGCTCTGGCTCAAGCCAGTTATGAGCCCTGATCCGGTCCGCCACTAGCTGACCCAGTTTCAACATTCGGTGCCTGAACGTCCACTGCCCGACGCCTTGTCACCGAGACAACTCTTGTAATGCGACACCATATCGTGCTCGACCATTTAAACGTCAGCGTCGATCTTACAAATCAGGTCAGCCTTGTAGCGTCCCGTATCAAAATAGCGATGTCCGATTTGACTATCGTAGTCCGGGCCGACCGCGTAATTGCCCTGACAGATATGAACCGAAATGTGAATGTCGTCAGGCAGGCCTTCGATGACATCATTTATCACATCTACGGCCGCGCCGACCTTGTCCTCGGTGGAAGCGGTGAAATAGGGCTCATCAATCTGGAGGTGCTTGCAGCCTGCCGCCGCAAGCTTTCTGAAGTTTTGGTGCAGCAGCTTGCCGAAATCGACCATCATTTTCTGAACGCCGCCGTAGTACTCGTCATATGCGACGGCCGCCAAAAGATGAGGGCCGGTCATCGTGATCTTCACCGGTTTGCGCGTGAAGCTGGAAGTGGCCAGAAACTCGTCCACCAGTCCGAGGTCGATGGAATCCTGGATTGGGCCCCGGCATTTGGCGTAGAGTGACGATTATGGGTGCGACGATGCAAATCGCCGCCAGTAATCAAATCGATGCCCGCGATCTCTTGCGCTAAAATAGCAGCTTGGGAAGACCGCAATTGAGCGTCTGCAAAATCACCCGGCGAAAGCTGCCCCCCTCACCAGTCGATCCATTGCCTCGTACCAGCGGGGGACGCTGTGAGCCCCGAGCACGGTGGTGGTATACTTTTGTCTTCCCCCAACCAGGACGAACTATCTCATCAATCAGCAATTTTGGCAGCGCAAAACGTTCGATAACGCAAACCGTGGTCGATGGTTCCTATATCGTGAGGGCGTCTGAACGCGAAGCGCCCGTTCTTGTAGAGCTGGGCCGCGTGTCTTCGGGCGTTATCAGGCTCCTGAGCTCGCGGAGGTTGAGCTCTTCCAGCAATTACCGTTGGTGCCGCACGCCTGCGGGGCAACAGCACTCTCTCATCTGATCATGTCTAGACTCGAAGTCTCCCTCAGCCGTGCTTCTGCGGACAAATTGTGCGGTCAGCCAAACGACCCTTCAAGATTTCGCTGATCCGTCCGATCACACCTGATACCGACGAAATCAGTGCTGAGGGAAAGGTCTTGAACGCCGGCCGTCGGATCGGCACGGCAGGACTCCTCGCGCATGGCACGACGACGTGCCTGATCTTCCCGAAATAATGGCCAGGAGACAGATCGCGCCCGCGTCGATACCTAGGATTTCGAAGGACTGGCTCCAACCTTCCACCCATCCGGCGACATTAATCACCGCAAGCTATGTCGATTTGCTCTTTCACGGTTAGTCCGCGACGGCGGTGCTGCCGAGATGATGGATTCAAACAAGAGCGGGCCCGAAGATAGCTTGCAGGCACACTTCCTCGTTCGCATATTCCTCCGGCCGCCTTGGATTATTGAACGGGACTGCCGATTGGCTGACCTCCGCTTCGGATCATGAACGTCAATGCTCAAGGTGAGCAGAGCCACGCAGTGTCAGCATTTCAGACGATGCTCATCGGCAAATTCGGACAAGATCGGTATCAATATTGACGAGTCCGCAGGTAAAGAATATCGCCGACCCAATGCGGGTCTGGCGCGCGCGCATCATCCGGGCCTTTCGCCCTCACGGTTCCCGAGGCGGTGCTGCCATTTGAGAATGTACGTCGCGATATGGAGCAGGATTATTTTGCCGACGGCATGATGGAAGCCATCATCACGGGCTATCCATGCATCCCATTAATGATTGACGACTTTCAGCGCGACGCCCTCTCCGGCATGTGGTAGGGGAAACTCGAGGTCGCGTGCGCTCTCCGCGGCATGTGTGAGGTAGCGGAAACCAGCAATATCGGCCGGCCTCCCCACCAAATATCCCTGAACTTGATCGCACAGCTCGGCACCCAAGAAACCCAGTTCCTCGCGCGTCTCAACGCCTTCCGCCAACACCGGCAGCTTAAGCCCGCGCCCAATGCCGAGCACCGCCCGAACAATGGTCGCCGCCTGCTCGTTGGTCTCGACCGACTTGATGAATGAGCCATCGATCTTGATCTTGTCGAACGGGAATGCCCGCAAGTTGGACAGTGACGAGTAACCGGTCCCGAAATCGTCCATCGCAATCCGGACTCCCAGCGCCTTGAGCTGACGCAAGGTCGCCAGCGCGCGATTGAAATCGCGGATCAGCGCGGTTTCGGTGATCTCCAGCTCAAGCCGTCCCGGTTTTAGCCGGCTTTGAACAAGGATTTCGTGAACGAGCTGCGTAAACTGCGGATTGTGCAGTTGCATCGCCGAGACGTTCACGGCGACGCTGAGCGGGTTGGTCCAGCCGCTAGCTTCCTGGCATGCCTGCCTGAGCACCCATTCGCCGATTTGCTGTATCGCGCCACTTTCTTCCGCGACGGGAATGAACAAGCCCGGTGGAACCGGACCGCGCTGCGGATGGCGCCACCGCAGCAAGACCTCGAAACCCGCGATCTCGCGCGTATCGAGCCGGGCTTGCGGCTGATAGGCCAGTTCAAACTCATGGCGTGCAATCGCGCTGCGAAGATCGCGCTCCAGCATGCGCCGATCTCGCACCTCAATACCCATCTCGGCTTCAAAGAAGCGATAAACTCCGCGACCATCGGTTTTGGCGCGATAGAGTGCTGTATCAGCGTGGGTGAGAAGGCCCCGTCCGTCCGGGGCGTCGTTTGGGAAAATCGCTATGCCAATGCTGGTGGAAACGAACGAGGCGGTGGTCGATGATTCGTTTTCTATCCGCAGCGCCTCGATGATATTCTCGGCGATGCGGCCCGCCGCCGATGGACCAGAGAGATTTGTTGCGATAATGGCAAATTCATCGCCGCCGAGCCGGGCCATCATTTGGCTCCGATCGAGAACGGCGGTAACGCATTTCGCAACCCTCTTCAGGAGTGCGTCACCGGCGGCATGACCGAACAGATCGTTTACTTCCTTGAAGCGATCAAGGTCGAGACAAAACACGGCAAATGACTGACCCGAGACTTGGTGCACCTCGATTTCATGGTCGAGCCGGGCGTTGAAGCTGTTTCGGTTAGGCAAGCCCGTTAGCGCGTCGTGGTGCGCTAGGAAATGAATATGTTCCTCGGCTTTCTTCCGATCACGCAGATCGCGGACGGCAATTGCATGATGCGGCTGACCAGCGAAATCGATCGCGCGAAGGATGAATTCGGCGGGAATGAATTGACCGTTGATATCGCGCAACTCGGCCTCGATCCGCTCCCGTGGCCTCGCGACCAGCTTGCGCCTGACGGACTCCTCGGGCAGGCAGATCGCCAGCGATTCTCCAATCACATCGTCAGGGACATAACCCGTCAGTTCCGTCAGGCTTGAATTGATCGAAACGATCTTGTCTCCGTAGCAGACCAGCAACCCCTCGGCCGACGCATCGGCAAGGCCGCGCATGCGATCGACTTCCAGTTCGACGCGATGGCGTTCGCGGATATCGAGCGCAAGGCCAGCGCAAGCGAGGAACAATATCGTCAGCGACGCAAGCGCGACCCCGAGCGCGAGCCAGCCGGCCGGCAGCGCCATTTGCGAAACCACGACCGTTGGGTCGGGAATGATCGAAACCGCGCCCATGGCGGTGAAATGATGGCTGCAGATTGCCAGCGTAAGCAGCACCGCCCCGATAGCCTTCCATTTCATCGATCCGTCGCGCAAACCGGCTGGCAGCGCAGTTGCTCCGATAGCCGCCCCCAGCACGATTGAAGCGGCAACGAGAACAGGATCCCACTGTATCCGTCCGGCGATCTCGAAAGCTGCCATTCCGGTATAGTGCATCGCCGCGATGCCGCCGCCGACGGTCGCTCCACCGATCCAGCGCCCGGCAGGCATTCTGTTTCCGGAGGCGATCCAAAGACCCACGCCGGTGAGCAGAATGGCCGCGACGAGCGATAGCAGGGTGAGGATGATGTTGTATCCGCTCGGGATGCCCGGCGAATACGCTAGCATGGCGATGAAGTGCGTCGCCCAGATGCCGAAGCCGCTGGCGGTGGCCGCGACGCACAACCAGACATCGCGCATGTAGCCCGTTGTCTTGCGGACGTGATTGAGGAAGTTGATCGCCGCGAAAGATGCGAGCGCGCATACGAGAGCCGCCAGCACCACCAGTCGCAGGTCATGCTCGTATGCGATGCAGCTGTATATGGTAAACATGCGGGTAATAACCCCGTGAATTATCTTCCACAAGCAAAGTTTGCCTTGACCCTGCGGCAGCCAGCGTTGCGCAATCCTGAAGAAGACCGACACAGTTGACGCTGTGGTTATTTTTCGATGACCTGCCCCGCCGCTTTTCTTCGATTGAACAACCGACGATCCGGCACGGACAAGAAATCCTGATCGGGGTGGCGCAAGCTCGCTGCGATTTGGAGGGGCTAGTCGAAAACGTGGTGCTCAAATCAGCGTCAGGCCGGAGGGGGCTATCGCCGGGCTCGCTCTCCGGCAAGATCATGACAAGGACCGAAGAGCCGTTTCAGGCTAGGGCCGGTTCACGCTCATCTCATCCAAGGCATAACGTTGCAGCACCGGACCGACATGCGCGACGATGTCCTCTCGCGAGAGCGCAACGACGGGCGGGAGCTTGAGCACGTAGCGGCACAGCGCCAATCCCAAGAGCTGACTGCTGACAAGTCCGGCGCGCCGCGCCGCCGAGGACTTGCTTCCGACGGATGCGATCACTGGCCCGACCTGTTTCGCAAACACTTCGCGCATTTTTTCGGCGGCGAATTCATTGGACGTCGCCGAACGCAGCATGATCGCCATGCCTTTGCCTGACCCTTCCCACACTTCGAGGAAATGGCGGATCAGGGTATCCCCGATCCTGCCCGCATCGCTCGCTTTCAAGGCCGGCAAGCGAAGATCGATGGCCGCCGCTCGCGCGAACAATTCGTCCTTACTCTGGAAGTAGCGAATGACCATCGCAGGATCGATTGATGCACGCGCCGCAACGTCCCGGATCGTCGTGTTCTGGTAGCCATGTTCGGCAAACAGGGCCTGCGCCGCGGCCAGGATCTGTGCCCGGGTGCGGTCCGACTTGGTTGATTTAACGGCAATTTTCGCTTTCATGGACGGGTTATGCCAACAAGTGTTGACAAATTCAATCGCGCATCTTAAAAGTCAACAATCGTTGACAAAAGAGGCTGCCATGAGAACCCAAACCGAAATCCTGATCATTGGCGCCGGCCCAACGGGCATGGCGCTGTCTATTGCGCTCCATCAGGCGGGAGTCGACCATCTATTGCTTGATCGCCTGAGCGAGGGGCAGAACACCTCGCGTGCCGCCGTCATTCATGCGCAGACGCTTGATTCCCTGGCGACACTCGGCGTGACCGACCAGCTGGTTGCACGCGGCCTCAAGGTCGGCAACTTCACGGTCCGAGACCGCGACGCAGCGCTCGTGCGGCTGCGTTTCGACGCGCTGCCCTCCGGGCATCCGTATCTGCTCATGCTGCCGCAAGACATGACCGAGGAGGTCCTTGCGGCTCGCATCGCGACGCTTGGCGGCATCATTCATCGTGGCGTCACAGCAACCCGCGTCGAGCAGGATGGCACCGGCGCCCGCGTCAGGGTGAACGGCCCGGATGGCGAACACGTGATCTCGGCTCGCTACGTGGTCGGTGCGGACGGCATGCACAGCGTCGTACGCCAGGCGACCGGCATCGGGTTCGAGGGCGGCACCTACGAAGATTCGTTCGTGCTGGCTGACGTCCGGCTGGAGTGGCCTCTTGGGCAAAGCGAAGTATCGCTGTTCTTCTCGCCGGCCGGCCTCGTCGTGGTCGCTCCGTTGCCGGATGGATCCTACCGCGTTGTCGCAACTATGGACAATGCCCCAGAGCAGTTGTCGAAGTCCGACATTCAAGCCGTGCTCGACTCGCGGGGACCGCAGGCCAGCAATGCAACAGTGCTTGACGTGCTCTGGAGTTCGCGCTTCCGCTTGCACCATCGTCTGGCGAATTCCTATCGGCGCGGCCGGCTGATTCTGATGGGCGACGCAGCACATGTTCACAGCCCGGCAGGCGGTCAGGGCATGAACACCGGGCTGATCGATGCCGTGGTGCTCGGAGAGACCCTGGCGGGCATCGTCGGGCGCAACAGGCCTGAAACAACGCTCGATCTCTATGAGAGCCTGCGCCGCCCGGCAGCCGCGAAAGTGCTTGGCCTTGCCGGCCGGCTGACCGACATGGCCACGACCCGCAGTATCTTCAAGCGCGCGGCGCGCAACGCGCTGCTGTCGTTCGTGAACCTCGCCCCCGTCGTCAAACGACAGATCGAAATGAACCTGTCGGGTCTGAGCCGTGCCGAGTTGGCACATTTACCGGAGTACGAGTACCGCCACGCCGCCTGAAAAGCAAGGCTGCGGACCGCGGACGCGGCTTCAGGGATCGCGCCCATCAGCACGATCCCTGCTTTTTCAGTCCGCAGTCAGTCGCCCGATTTTATGGCCGCCGTGGACCCGTGCGTTGGCGCTCCTAAAGGTACTGAAAGACTTGGTGAGCACAGGAATTCGGATAGACCGCAATTGTAATTTGCGAGGAACGTCCGGCAATACCAGGAATGATAGAGTGCGCTGGAACAAGCAACTTTTCGCGTCGGCGGCTTGAGCTTGCAGGCCAAAAAAGAAACACGAGAAGTCAACGCAACTCGCTGAGTGTTTGTAATTGCATTGAACCGATGCATAACCTGACGCCTGATCGCGGCAAAGCTCAGGCATCGCAACGCCTTATTCCATGCTTCGTTCGATGACCGCTTCGAGCCACGCACACTCTTAGTGATCACCCACACCTCGCCGGCTCTACTGCTCTACCAATGCGGCATCGACGTTTCCAGTCGCGAGGACGTATTTGCCACGCGGAATATCGGGACGTCTCAAACTGGGTATCCATCTAGCTGGCGAAACGATCGGCTGTGCTCATGGCTTTCCCGTCGCACGAGGGCCTCTCCGCGCAGCTAGTTGATCTTGACCGGAGCGCTTGTCTTCCGGGGACGACGTGCCTGAGAACCTGCTGATCTCGGTCTTGCTGCGATGGTTGTTAACGTGGCTCAACTTCATTGGCCTTTTGAGCAGTTCGACAACTTACACTGCTTGCCGGCGACCAACTCCCAATCCGCGCAACGCATTCACCAGTTCTTCGGCGGTATAGGGCTTGTTCGCAAAGGCGAGCCCACTTTGATCCTCGAACTTGGCGCGCAGATCGCCCGTATTGTGGCCGGTCGCGAGGACGATCGGAAGATGAGGATAAATTGCCTTCATTTCGTGGATCAGAGTGTCGCCTTTGCGATCGGGCAAGCCAACATCAATGATCACAGCGTCGTAGTTGCCTGGCACGAGCGCAAGCTTGTTGATCGCCTCTGCCGCGGAACCCGCGACATCCACCTGGAAGTTGGCGTCCTCCAAATATTCCGTTGCAAGCATCTGTATCAAGGGCTCATCCTCGACAAGGAGAATGCGGCCTGGGACGCGCCTAGCGTCGAGAATGTCCCTCAATTTAGAGGCCAGCGCAGCTTGAGAGAATGGCTTTGTGATCAGTTCCACACCCGGATCGAGCCGGCCGTCGTGGACAATCGCGTTACGCGCATAGCCTGTGGTGAACAACACCTTGAGGTCTGGCCGGCGCCGCCGCGCTTCGTCGGCAAGCTGGCGCCCGCTCATCCCGCCTGGTAGTCCGACGTCAGTGAACAACACCTTCGTCTGCGGATTTGCCTCAAGCAGCGCGAGCCCCCGGCGACCGTTTTCGGCCTCGAGGACGACATAGCCGAGTTCGCGCAAAGTATCGCATGAATAATTGCGAACGTCAGCATCGTCTTCGACGACCAGTACCACTTCGGCTCGTGATGCGCGAGGAAGCGAGCGCACCTCCTTATCCTCGTCCTTCATGCTTGCTGTTGAATGCGCCCGCGGCAAGTACAGCTTTATCGTCGTCCCCTCTCCCACTTCACTATAGATCTTTACGTGACCGCGGGATTGCTTGACGAAACCATATACCTGCGAGAGACCCAATCCAGTCCCATGTCCCACGTCCTTCGTGGTGAAGAACGGATCGAAAGCTTTCGCTTTCACCTCGGGCGTCATGCCGCTTCCATTGTCGGTGATGGCTAGCATCACGTATTGGCCTGGCACGACTTCGATCTGTCCGAGCGCATATCGCTCGTCCAGATGGACATTGGCCGTTTCGAGGGTAAGTCTGCCGCTGTTCGGCATAGCATCCCGGGCATTAACTGCCAGATTGATGATTGCAAGCTCCAGCTGATTGGGATCGGCATGGGCCCGCCATGCTCCGCCACCCAGTATGGTTTCCACGGTAATTTGTTCACCGAGCGTGCGACGAAGCATGTCCGTCATACCGGTAACAAGCCTGCCGACGTCCAGGGGCTTCGGTTCAAGCGGCTGTTGTCGCGAAAACGCCAGCAATCGTTGCGTCAGCGTCTCTGCCCGCCTGGCGCCTTTCATCGCATTGGCAGTTGAGCGCCGGAGTCGATCGACATCAATCGCCTCACGATCCAAGCTTCGCTGCAGCGTTTCCAAATTACCGATGATGATCGTAAGGAGATTGTTGAAATCATGAGCGACGCCGCCGGTCAGCTGTCCGACCGCTTCCATTTTCTGCGCCTGTTTGGCTCGTTCATCTGCTGCGCGGCGTTCCGTGAGGTCGCGCGTGATCTTGGCAAATCCCAATATCTCGCCCTTGGCATCTCTGATCGCGTTGATCACGACGTTTGCCCAGAACCGGCTCTCGTCCTTGCGAACGCGCCAACCCTCAGCCTCAAATTTGCCGGTTTCGGCGGCGATCGACAGAGCCTTGGCTGGAATCCCTGCAGCTCTATCCTCCTCGGTGTAGAAGGTCGAGAAATGACGTCCGAGGATTTCCTCGCGCTTGTATCCCTTGGTCCGTTCAGCACCTGGATTCCAGTTAATGATGTGACCGCCAGGATCGAGCATAAAAATTGCGTAATCCGTGACGCCTTCCACCAGCAGCCTGAACCGTCGCTCGGTATCTTCCAGTTTCGCGGCGCTGGCGGCCAACTCTGCGGCCCGCTCTTCAATTCGCCGTTCCAGCGTTAGATTTAGGCGTTGCAGCTCCTCTTCCGCAATCGACCTTGCAGCGATCTCGCGCTGACTCGCGGCGTGTAGCCGCGCGTTATCGATCGCAACCGCCGCTTGTGCAGCCAGCCCGTTTATTAGACGTTCGGCGCGGGCGGTGAAAACACCCGATTGCGAATGGCCGAAAAATAGTCCGCCGAGGACCTCGCCGGATCGCGACGTGACCGGCACGGCGAGGTAGCTTCGCACGGGCAAGTGGCCCTTTGGCATTCCGTTGTATGGCGGATTGTGCCCGTAACGAGGATCGGCAAGAATGTCAGCGGATCGCACCGTTCCAGTGCCGCGAAACGTCGGCTCGAAAATGGCCGTGTTGCGTGGCATCGGAAACTTATCGAACGCCTCACCGGGCACGCCGGAGAGCGTATACAGAGTGTAGGCTTCACCCTTTTCGTTGATAACATTGTAGAAGAATGCACCGAAGGCAGCGTGGGTCAGCTCAACGCCCGCATCGGTGACCATCTGGACCAGACGCTGCAAATCATGCTCAGCCGCTACGGCAATTCCGATGCGATTGAGCGTATCGAGCGCATGGCCCTCCTCGCGGGCTTCCAGGACACGCGCTTCCAGCGTCTCATTGAGAGCAAGCAATCGCGCTTCAAGTGCCTTTCGCTCGGTGATGTTGTAGATGGCGCCGCGGACCACGCGACTGGCGGATCGGTGCGCGGAGGCAATCTCGCCCCTCGCTACTATCCAGCGCAAGCCGCTCCCCGCAGTGATCCGGAATTCAACATAGAATTCGCCGGTTTGGGCGGCTGCTTCCATTGCCGTACTTATCTTGGGTGCGTCGTCGAAAAATATGGCCTTTTGCCAACGATCTAAGGCTTCGTCTTTCTGATCCGCCGCGAAGCCAAAAACGGATGCAGCCTGATCGCTCCAATTCCACTTTCCCGTAGTTAGGTCCAGCTCGAACGTCGCGATACCGCCGGCGGTCTCACCTAGTCTGAGCCGTTCCTCAGAAGCGCGGACCCGGCGCTGCAGTTCGCTAGTTTTGCTGTTTTCCGTCACGCGTCGACATTCCCGCGGAGTATGGTCTGCGCCTCACGCATCGCGCGAAGCTTGCCGAGGGCAATATGCCGAGCGAGATGGTTGAAACCGCAGGTGCTCGTGATCAGCGTCTGCTCAGGCGCAAGCCAGTTGTGGGCCTTGATTCGGTCGGCGACTTGCTGACCGGTTTCGACATTCGGTGCCTGCACGTCCACTGCCCCGACGGCGAGTTGCTTGTTTCCGAGGAAACCTTTGTAGTGCGGCACCATGTCGTGCTCGACCATGTAAACGTCGGAGTCTATCTTGCAAATCAGGTCTGCCTTGTAGCGCCCCACATCGAAATAGCGGTGTCCGATTTGACCATCGTAGTCCGGGCCGACCGCGTAGTTGCCCTGACAGATATGAACGGAAATGTGAATGTCGTCAGGCAGACCTGCGATAACGTCGTTTATCACGTCTACGGCCGCACCGACCTCCTCCTCGCTGGAAGCGGTGAAATAGGGCTCATCGATCTGGAGATGCTTGCACCCTGCAGCCGCTAGCTTTCTGAAATTTTGGCGCAGCAGCTTTCCGAAATCGATCATCATCTTCTGAACGTCACCGTAGTACTCGTCATAGGCGACGGCCGCCAAAAGATGAGGACCGGTCATCGTGATTTTCACCGGCTTGCGGGTGAAGCTGGAAGTGGCCAGAAATTCGTCCACTAGGCCAAGATCGATAGAATCCTGGATAGGGCCCCGGCAGATCGCGGCAGGATGAAAGACATTGGGGTCGTACGGGGTGATCGGCTTCGGCTTGGTCTCCCCCTGGAAGGACGGAATCTTTTGCCAAAAATGGTTGAGCATCGCGTTCGGCGGAGAGTGACGATTATGGGTACGCCGATGCATTTCACCACCGGTAATGACATCGATCCCGGCGATCTCTTGCTCCAGAATAGCAGCTTGGGATGCCCGCAATTGGGCGTCCGCAAAGTCCCCCGGAGCGAGCTGGTCCGCCTTCACGAGGCGATCCATGGCCTCATACCAGCGTGGGACACTATGAGCTCCGACCACGGTGGTCGTATATTTTTCGTACTGCGGCATCCTTCCCCCGATCAGGATGAGGCTAAATTAGCGAACAAACTAGCAATGTTGCACGCAAAACGACCGATAACGCAAGGCGCGCTCGATTGTTCCTATATCGTCTGAACGCGGCTTATCAGCTGGGAGGCGGGCAAATTGGGGCATGCAACGGCGAGCCCCAGATTAGGACGCCTACTAATTTCACGGTCGTCGCGGTGATCTCGAGATCCGGCAGCGAGAATTAGCCATTTTTTATGGGGTGTGAGGCGGGGGCTAGCATTGGTGGTGCGCTAGCTACAGGCTGCGTCCGCCAGCGGCTGACCTTTCACCGGTTGGCCGTTGCATTTCAAATCACTCTGAATCAGCAACGAGTCGGTTGGGGCGTTGGGGCCGAGGTGTCACGCTCACATTTCCGTTTGGTCCTAAGTAGAGCTCGCTCACTTTGTAAGGGCTTCATTCGCCACAGCTTTGACCTCGTTCAGGCTTTATCACTGAACGCGCTAGCAGGCAGACCACACCCAACGTCAAGAAGTTAAGCCGCTTACCCAGCGCTTTCATCGCAGTTTCTCAGTTGAGGGACTTCAAGGCTCCGCAGGGAGTGGCTTCCGTTCTGCGTCTTCGTACAAGTGCCGTTTGCCGATGAATCTGCAGGAATGGCATCTCGACAACTGCACTCAGTCGCGTGGGCTGATACGATTGTAGTCCGAGGATTTGGAAAGAAAGGCACGATATAACAGAAGCCTGCCTGGCGCATTACGTCCGAGAGCACCGGCAATCAGGCAAGACGATCCGAGACGGACAAAACGTGGAGATGGCAGTTGGCCGCGGCCGCGCTTGCGAAGCATGCCAATTAAGCAACCGTATGAGCGATACACCTTCCGGAAACGCAGAGGGTCAAGAGTGGGAACTACTCCGTCTAGACCAAGACACCGATGCGAGCGTTCTTTAGAGATTTGAAATCTGCAAAAGCTTGCGGTCACCGATCCAAGTTCTGGCAAGATCAGCCTCGGCCTTGCGGGCTGCGGCGGCATCGCCGCGCGCATCGTGCTCATCGTCAGGCCCCCTAAATTTTCTGATGAAGCTACGGGAGACCGGCTTCGGGCGGTCTTTTGTTCAAATTGGCAGGCATTTTGCGCTGCGCATGGCATTCCCATGAATTTATACCCGGCCATGTACCATGGCGGAGCAACAGATGATCAGACAGCACGGTCTTGAAACAGATTTGGATCGAGCACAACCGCGCACAGGCTAAGAGGTGCGCAATCGAAGAACGAAGGCGCGTCGCCATGAGATGCGCTGCAAAGGATACGGCAACGAACCGAACCCGTGTTAAAGGATCTGGAGAATACCGCGGCGTTGACTTGATAACAGCATCGAAACGAGTTGCGGAGCAGCTCCACCAGGATCCGCTTCACTTTGCCTTACTGCCCGAGCTTTGGTGGCCCAAGCGACAATTGCAGCGCTTTCCGAAGACTGGCGAGAGGCAATTATCTCGAACGCGCAGTGGCGTGAGATTTCTTACGCAAGTCCTGCAATCTTCCGAGATCGTCCGTCCCTGGCAGCGTCGCGAGCGGCGTCGGCTTCGGCTGAAGCACGGCACGGCGAATTATATTGATGTTCGGCACTGTCGTTCCTTCCGTTGAAGTGTCAGGCAATGCCTCAGGGTTGATAGTTAACTGCCTAACGCGCTCAGCTTGGTGTTTCAGATCAGCCACACGCGCCGTGTTCCTTCACGAGGAACAGAACTTCTGACTCCACACCCGCGAAAACTTAGACCAGTGTTGAAAGCGCCGGGGCTGCAGCGGCTATTTCAGAACCAGCCAATTTTGAGAACCCGGTGGCCGCAGCGCGAAAATGCCTGCGGCTTTTCGTTTTCATTTAAGCAATGCCTAACGACCAACGATTGAGCGGGGTGTTTCATCGGTCTAGCTTTGCTCGTTTGACGTCCGCGCCAGCCACTCGATCTGGTCGATCAAGCTCGCCGCATCTTCTTCCATCTTCGGCATGAAAAGCTGTGCCTCATTGGGGTTCGCGAACTTCTCCGCGCGCCCACTTTGTCACGCTCTTGTCAAGATCGAAGTCCCGCTTTACCGCGCCTCCGATCGCCGCGCATCGCGCTGCTAGCTTTCGAGTTGTTTTTACCTCGATCGAAACATCCGCCTGGTTCATCAACCTGTCGAGGAAGCGGACCGGCAAATTGGATCAACAGCTTAACGCGCCGATCTGCGTCGGGACCCCGCGCCGATTCGCACCCTTGAACAACAATTTCTAACAAAGATCTGCGCAGGGGCCGCGGGTGTCGTAGGGTAGCTTTCCGGTCGGCGCCAAGCAGCGCAATGGCGCGGCAGCGCTGCGATATCTGGAGTCTCGGCGCCCCCCCATCGGTCATGCGCGATCCTCCGGCCACTGCGAGATCGTGGGCACATCTGTCGCCCGTTCCACAGCGAATGCCTCCTTTCCCTTTGCGGCCCAGAGCGCTCGCGCCTGTTCGGCTTGATTGCTTTTCAGCTTTTCTGCCATCCAGAGCAGCGCGCCGAGGATGATGGCGCGGTCATCGCCGGTCAGGTCCACGACTCGAGCCTTGACGACGAGGCCGCCCAGTTCAATCAGGTGACGCGTGCGCTTGCGGCGATCGAGTTGCCATGCGCGCATATCATACCGCGCCCTTGCTGCCTGTTGACGGTTGCGCGCCGCCCGGTTGCGCCCGAGCGCCGCCAGTGTGGCGCTCAGCTGCCGGTGCAGTTCGCCGCGCCCGGCTCTGAAAGAACACGGCTCCGCGCCTGGCCCATGCCTCCTTCTTTCCAGCATCTTTGGTCTCTGTCAGCACGATCAGCGCGCCTGCCAGTTCATCGACGCTAAGGCTATCTGCCCCGGTGGCGATGACCAGTTCGCCGAGCTGCTGCACCTTGCGGCTCTTGAGGTCGCGCGCCTTGTCCTGAAGCGCTTTCAGTTCCCCGTCGAAATCCCGCGGCTTACGCATCACGTTCTCCAGCAATGTTGATGAGGGGATGATAGTAGAGCCCTGGGCATAATGCTGTACGGTCGCCGGGACGGTTTGAGACGGTGTAATCCCGCCCGAGAATTTTTCGAGGGAGGGCGCGCTTATACGTCGTTCCGACGTGCGCTCTGCCGTGCCACTGATCCGATCGCGATGGCGATCTATCATCTTCACGTCAAGGTCATTGGCCGCAAGTCTGGCTCCAGCGCGGTGGCGTCAGCCGCCTACCGCTCCGGCTCGCGGTTGCGCGACGAGCGGATCGACCGCAGCCATGATTTTTCTGACAAGCGCGGCGTCGTCCATTCCGAAGTGCTGCTGCCGGAAAATGCGCCGGAGGCGTGGAGCGACCGCGAGCGGCTGTGGAACGATGTGGAAGCCGCCGAGGTCAGAAAGGACGCGCAACTTGCCCGCGAGGTCGAATTCTCCCTTCCGCGTGAGATGACCGAGGCACAGGGCATCGAACTCGCCCGCGACTTCGTGCAGTCAGAGTTTGTGGACAGGGGCATGATCGCCGATCTCAACGTGCACCGGGATATCGGCGAAGACGGCATGCCCAAACCCCATGCCCATGTCATGCTGACCATGCGCGCGTGGCACGAAAACGGTTTTGGCCCAAAAGTGCGGGACTGGAACCGCACGGAGATGGTGGAGCGCTGGCGCGAGCGTTGGGCCGAACTTGCCAATGAGCGTCTGGCGGAACTCGATATCGACGCGCGCATCGATCATCGCAGCCTTGAGGCGCAGGGCATCGCGCTGGAGCCGCAAAGCCAGATCGGTGCGCCCGCGCAGCGTATCAAGGGTGAAGGGATCGAAGCTGACCGCGCCGAGATGCACCGGGACATCGCGCGCGGCAACGGCGAGCGCATCATCGCTGATCCTTCCGTAGCGCTGGACGCGATCACGCAGCAGCAATCGACCTTCACGCGGCGCGACATAGCGAGGTTCGCGCATCAGCATAGCGAAGGAATCGACCAGTTCAACGAGGTGATGGGCGCGATGCGCAATGCGCCCGATCTGGTCGAACTCGGCAAGGACGGACAGGGCCAGGACCGTTTCACCACCCGCCAGATGATCGAGACAGAACAACGCCTGCACCGCGCAGCGGCATTGATGGCCGAGCGGGAACGCCATGAGATCAATGACAGACACCGCCAGGCCGCTTTGGCACATGCCGAAGGGTGCGGCCTTGTCCTGTCCAGCGAGCAGGCCGACGCGCTGGCGCATGTCACGGACGGACGCGATCTTTCGATCGTGGTCGGCTATGCCGGGACCGGCAAGAGCGCCATGCTGGGCGTGGCGCGGGGGGCATGGGAGGCGGCGGGTTATGAGGTTCGCGGTGTCGCTCTGTCCGGGATCGCTGCGGAAAATCTCGAAAGCGGATCGGGCATTGCTTCCCGCACCATCGCCAGCATGGAACATGGCTGGGGACAGGGCCGCGACCTGCTGACCGCCCGCGACTTTCTGGTGATCGACGAGGCGGGCATGGTCGGCACGCGCCAGTTGGAGCGCGTGCTGTCGCATGCCGCAGAAGTTGGTGCGAAGGTCGTGCTGGTCGGCGATATCAGGCAGTTGCAATCCATCGAAGCCGGTGCGGCCTTCCGCTCCATCCATGAGCGTCATGGCGGCGTCGAAATCGGCGAGGTTCGCCGTCAGCGCGAGGACTGGCAGCGCGATGCCACGCGCGGTCTGGCGACCGGCAGGACCGGCGAAGCGATCCATGCCTATGACGCCCATGGCATGGTGCATGTGACGCAAACACGCGAGCAGGCGCGCGACGATCTGATTGACGGCTGGGACCGTGACCGGCAGGCCGCGCCAGACCGCAGCCGCATCATCCTCACCCACACCAACGACGAGGTGCGCGCCTTAAACGAGGCCGCGCGCGAGCGGATGCGGACCGCCGGCGATCTCGGCGAGGACGTTCGCCTGACGGTCGAGCGCGGCGCACGCAGCTTCGCCAGCGGAGATCGCGTCATGTTCCTGCAGAACGAACGCGGACTTGGGGTCAGGAACGGCACGCACGGGACCATCGAACAGGTCAGCGCGCAATCCATGTCGGTACGCACCGATGACGGGCGGAATATCTCGTTCGACCTGAAGGACTACAACAAGATCGACCACGGCTATGCCGCGACCATTCACAAGGCGCAGGGCATGACGGTGGATCGTGCCCATGTTCTGGCGACACCGGGGATGGACGCCCACGGCAGCTATGTCGCCCTTTCGCGCCATCGTGACGGCGTCGACCTGCATTACGGCCGCGATGATTTTGCCAGTCAGGATCGGCTCACCCGCACCTTGTCGCGCGACCGGTCCAAGGACATGGCGTCGGATTACGAGCGCGCCGATCCGGCGCAGGATTATGCCGAGCGGCGCGGGATTACCTTCCGCGAGCGCGTCGCCGAGATCGTGCGCAAGGTCGTGCGGGAGAAGGTGAGCAACATGTTCGACGGCCTGCGACCGTCTGCCGAAGCCGCGCCTGGCCCAGACGGCGCGCGGAGGCCGGAACGGGAAGCTCCGGAAAGGAAGGTGGCGAACGACCCGGAAGCGGCGCTGCGTAAGGCCCGCACCAAGGCCCTGGTCCGCCATGCCCGAGCCGTGGATGCGATCTTCGATATGCAGGAGCGGGGCGGTAAGGCCAGCCCGGAGCAGGTGAAGGAACTGCAGGAGGCCCGCAAGGTCTTCGAGGAGGTGCGGCCCAATGGCTCGCACGACGCCGAAGCCGCCTACAAGAAGAAGCCGGAACTTGTCCGCGAGGCGGTTGGCGGCCAGGTCAACCGCGTCATCCGCGCACTTCAGCTCGAAACCGAGTTGCGGACCGATCCGAGCCGCCGCGCCGACCGCTTCGTGGAACGTTGGCAGACGCTCGACCGAGCCAGCCAGCGTCAGTATCAGGCGGGTGACATGTCGGGCTACAAGGCGACGCGCTCGGCGATGGGCGACATGGCCAAAAGCCTGCAACGCGATCCGCAGCTTGAATCCCTGCTCGCCAACCGTAAGCGCGAACTCGGCATCGACGGCAATTTCGGCTCGGGCCGCCGGCTGGGCGACGAACTCGCCTTCACACACGGTATCGACCTGGGCAGAGGCCGCAGCATCGGACTCTGAACCCGCCGATTTGCCGCCACCTCTACGTCACCGCGCTATGCCGTGCCGAACGCTGTTGCATGCCTCTGAATGCCTGTCCTGTCTGGTCCCAGCAGCCGTCAGAAACAGTCAGCAGGAGGCAGGCAGCCGTGCGAGAACCAGACCGTATCATCCGTTTGAAGACCGTCCTGGCCCGAACCGGGCTGTCCCGCTCCACCATCTACCGCAAGATCGCCGAGGGCACGTTCCCGCCCCAGATGAGGATCAGCGTCAACGGCGCGGGATGGCAGGAATCCAACATCAACCGATGGGTCGCTGATCCGGTTGGATGGCGTCCGAAGCGCGAGTCAGATGCGGAGTGACGAGGTCTGTGCTCGCTTGCTGCTGACAGCAGTGAACCGGACCGGCCTCAGGCCGTAAAGGCTGGCGCTATCGCGCCCCCGCTTCGCGGCTTCGGCCTTGACGGCCTGACGCCACCCCGGTTTGGGCTCTCCAAGCAGACAAGGGCGGATTGTGAGCGGTCGCGCTTCCAATCCGGACCGCTTTGCTGCACCAACCATGTGCTTGGCCACTGCTGCGACAACGCCCGCGACGTGGACCGCAAGGCTGCTGAAAGCCGCGTGCTGACCGGGCTACGCGAGCGCATGATGACGCCGGAGATCGCCGTCGACACCATGCGCCTATACACAGAAAACCAATTAGCTCGACCGCCCAGCGTCGAAGCTCATCGGAACTCACCCGCCGCGAGTTTGCCGAAGCCGTTATTGCCATCGCGGAGATCGTGCGCGTCATCGGCAAGGCGGTTGGCATCGCGCCCGGTCCGACCGGCTGACCGACTTTGAGGTGCCAAACAGGACAGTCTCGCCACCCACTGAGGGGACGCCATAGCGTAGCACGGCGCAGACTCGGGCTGTTCATTTACGCGAAGACGCGTGACACAATGCGTACGATGGCTCACCCTCGCAAATCCTATGAACACGTTTCGACGAACAAGGCAGCGTCGAGTGTGGACAACGATAAGAGCACCGAAGTTGATCCGATCGACCCTTCGGCCCTCGGTTTTACGAAGGTTGCGTACGCGGTCGACGAGACACTTGAGTTGCTCAGCATCGGTCGCACTGCACTGTACGCAGCGGTCAAGCGGGGTGACCTCAAGCGCGTCAAGTTCGGCAAGAAGACGTTATTTTACGCTGCCGACCTTGCCGCGTTTCTGACACGGCTCCGCCAGCTGAGCGAAACGGACGAGAGCCGGGTCGATCAAAAGCCTCGCCAGGTGCAAGATTGATCTTCCAGGCTCTTGAAGAAGTATTCCACCCACTTTGAGAACGGCTACGTCGCCGTCGTGATAGGCGAATCCGATCTCGATCAAGCCCTCGCCGAGTAATCAATTGGTTCAACGCACCGTCAGCCATCGGACTGCGCGTACCCGGATCAACTTCCAAAATATTTTTCCGACTGATAGCCATCAAGCTACCTTGATAGTTTGACCGAAGCGCAGCCGATGACTGCATGTAGGGGCGGCAGACCGACCTTCTTCCTCTTGGCAATTTTGTTGGTATTTTTGTTGGTACTCGCCGATTCAACCTCTCGATAAGACCACGAAATCCTTCAGGAAAAGCTGCCTTATATGGCCGCTGCCGGGCCCACCACGCTTCGCCCTTCGTGTTACACGTGGCGCAGCCACGCGTAACACGAAGGGCGAAGCGTGGTGTCCGGCGTAGCTTGAGCGCAGCGAACGCGAAGACGGACTGGAAACTACGGGCGAAGGCTGCCGCGCCGAAGCCAACGGCGAAGGCGGGCCGCGCTGCCGCGAGCTACGGCTCGGCAAGCCACCCTGCTCCCAACCAAAATATCGAAAACAACCCCATGCAAAGTAACAGGGGGACGCTGGCACGGATGCTTTACCCGTGAAAACATTTTGACACGTCGGGCAAATCAGCGCCACTATTCCACCATCGCGCAATTTGTAAAATCGCCCATGGCGCTGCCCATCGGGCTCTCGGCGCGATTACAGGCCAAAAATCCCGACAGTTGAAATTGCACCGGCTCGCCACAGCGAATGATCGCTTGCCCGTTGCCGTACCGCGCGCGCTTGCCATCCGCGTGCCCGAGGAGACATCGACGTGAACACAGTTCCAGACCTCAACAAGACAACGCCAATAGCTGCAACCCGCCAAACCAAGGCTGCCGCAGCCCCGCGGATAAAGCTCTTGCCAGACGGATTCTCCATCGACCATCCAGATCCGGAGCTTGGCGAAAAGCACATGGCTGATACATTGGGGGTCGCCGATCGCGATGCGATGCATGGCATCCTGAGACAACCTGGTGAAAGCCAGCGTGAACAGGGAGAAGCCTGACGCGGTCAACCTCTCCTTCATGATTTCGATAATGAAGAGCATCGAGCCCAGGGATTCCGTCGAGGCCATGCTGGTGGCGCAGATGGTGTCCGTTCACGTGATGGCGATGCGATGCGCCTATCACCTCGCCAACGCGGACGACATCGCTCGGCAAGACAGTGCCGGGCGCGCATTGGGCAGGCTGGCCCGCACGTTTCCGGCTCAGATCGAGGCGCTCAACCGCTATCGCAACAACGGCGGGCCGGCCGTCACGGTGCAGAACGTGTCGGTCGGGGATGGCGGCAAGGCCATCGTCGGCAACGTCACGCAGCACACGCTACGCCACACGGCGGCGACCTAGTTAAGGCAGCTGGGAACTGGCCCGTGGGAGGCGGCCGGCTACCTCGGCATGTCGGTGAAGGTTCTGATCGACACCTACGGTCACCACCATCCCGATTACATGAAGGAAGCGTCGGGCGCGATCACTCGCAAGAAGGAGACCACCAAGCGTCTGGTCGGCACCACCCAGACTACCAAGCCGGCCGTCCGCACTCGCAGCATTCGAGCAATCTAGGCCGTGAAACTATAAATCTGCCGGGCGGACGGCTTGCCAAAGTCCGCTATGCCCGGATAGCGACCAAATTCCGCAGCGCAGCGAAATGACGCGATGTGCCAGAAGCCGACTAATCAAGTGGTGCGCCAAGGCCGCTCGGCAGTATGACTGTGATAACGTTCTGTCCTTCCTCGGGGTGGCGCGAGATGTGTCCTTTCCCGTGCGTATCCTCGACGAGAACAGCTTTTCCCGCCGGAAGGCTTCTCACCTCTCCATCGCTCGTTTCAAATTCCACGTGGCCATCCAGCCATATGGCGAGGAGTCGATCCGGCGGCGTGTGAAAGCCCGCTTCGCGCACCCCGGCGGGGATGTGAGCAAAACGGATGCGTGACGCTGGGTAGTAAGCCGAAAGTTCAAACGGCGCTACGTTGGGAAACGCCGGCGTCATCGTCATCGCGATATCGACTTCTCCAAAATGGGACTCCCCGTCAGGCGTTGCATATATGCGCAGGCACTTCATCCCCGGCCTCCAATCGCTCCATCTAGCTTAGCATGGTGTGGCCTCTGTGTGTGCAATGCAATGTCGGGGTTGGGTCAATCGCGTCGGTTTGTCCGCGTACCGATGACTTCCGGTCTACCCCTATAAACAGACATCGTTACCGTGCGTCGGCATGTCTCAAATGGGCCAATTTCGGGTTCAGCGTCTTAGCGCTT
>NZ_JAHEAG010000069.1 GCF_018596315.1 Bradyrhizobium sp. SRL28
TCGAGCGCGCGGCCGCACGCAGCCTCGAGCCTCTCGCGGCCATATGTCTTGGCAAGCCGCAGGTGCCGACACAGGCGCGGAAGCCTTGCTCGGGATGCGTGCGCTCCCGCAGGATAGTCGCGATCAGTGCCGACGTGCGGCGGCCGATCTCGGCGGCGCTTCGACCCACAGGCTGACGCCAAATCTCTCACAAACCTGGCTGACGTTCAACGTTCCGGCGGGAAGAGATGGGCCAGTGATACGATGCTTGTAGCGGATCCATCGAATCATGCTGACGGTGAACGGCCTGCCGGTGGTGCTTGTCTGGTCATTGCTTTTGAGTTGCGCGACGATTTCGTGATCATCATGTAGTTCCGCCAGCGCGCGGATTTTGGCAACGAACTCATCGGGATAACGAACTGCTTCGGGGCGGTTCGGCCGCTGCCGGACCTCAATTGTCTCAGTAGCCCCACCTTGCCAGCGAATTTGCAATCGCAGCAGTTTGGGTTCTGGACCCTTAGCTACGGTGATGTCGCGTATCAACAGGCGGAGCATGCGCTTGCGGTCACGAGCTGAAGTGCTTGAAGCCTTCCACAGTCGGGGGAAGTCCCTGCCAAGCTGCAGTATTTGCTGCCTCTGTTCGGTTGTGATGCTACGCAGGTTCTGGCGCTCAAAATTGGCCAATTCAGTCTCGAGCTCGAGAAGCCGCTCCATTGCATCGTTCCAGCGCTTCTCGAGCGTACTGGCAACCAACCGATTGCTGGGGTCTGCTTCTTCATAGCGCCGTTCTG
Organism: Bradyrhizobium sp. SRL28; assembly: GCF_018596315.1. Lineage (GTDB taxonomy): Bacteria > Pseudomonadota > Alphaproteobacteria > Rhizobiales > Xanthobacteraceae > Bradyrhizobium. The sequence continues at coordinate 771 of NZ_JAHEAG010000069.1, forward strand.
CCAAGTCACAATCATAACGGGCCCGGTCTATCCTTCGTTGCCATTGCGCAGCAATTGACCTATCGCGCTCCTCCAAGCTTGTCAGCGCTTGCAACGCCAGTTTAACCGTCAGTGGCGTGACGGCGGTCAACAGGCGCTCTGCAATGGCGTGATCAAGCGGTTTTGATGGCAGAGACATGCAGTGCTGCGGCGCCAGTGCCTCCCGACGCCTCCAATTGCATTCATAGATCGGGTAAAGACCGCCATTGCCGGCGTAGCGCACATTTAGACGCCGTCCGCAAGCGCCACAAAGCAATAAACCTTGCAGCAAACAAAGTCCCTCTCGAGCGGGTCCGGCGATAACTTCGCTATTGGTCCTGTTCGCCGCCAAGTGTTCGCGGTTGGTAAGGAATCGATCCCAGGTAATATAACCAGCATGGTGATCGGGAATGACAACACGCCACTCATCTTGTGGCATGCGGCGCAACTGAGTTTGGATCTCACCGGTAGGGCCGACCTGCTTGCAAGATTGATATCGGCCAAACACGTAAGTGCCGGCGTAAGATGGATTGGCAAGGACACCGAGCACGCGTGAATGCGTAAGTCGTCCCCAGATCAGCTTGCCGTCCCAGACGCCGCCATAGGCTCGGCGTGGAAAGACAAGGCCGAGTCCATTGAACCGTTTAACTACGCCGTAGGCGCTGCTCTCTTGTTCAAATAGTTCGAAGACTGTTCGAACCGCGCCTTGCACTTCCTGATCGGGGTCGAGGGTGATCCTATCGCCGTCGAATACCAAACCGACCGGCAGAGGGAAGTGCAATTCACCTTTCTGCGCCTTGTTGAGTTTGCCTCCGTGGAGGCGCGCGCGAATGATGTGCAGCTCTGCCTGAGCAAACGTACCCTTCATGCCAAGCACAAGGCTGTCGTTGAAGTCCGCCGGATCGTAGCAGCCATCGCCGTCGAACACCAATGTGCGTGTCACCGCGCACAGCTCCAGCAAGCGATGCCAATCCTTGTTCGAGCGGGCCAGGCGCGAGGCTTCCAGAGAGAAGATCGCGCCGACTTGGCCCATTGCCACATCGCTGACCAGCGTCTTGAAGTCGTCGCGATTGGTCGCCTGCTCGCCGGAGTGACCGAGATCCCGGTCGAGGATCCGGATCTGCTCCGGAGTCCAGCCGAGCGACCTCGCTTGGTCCGCCAAGTTGTACTGGCGCTCTGTGCTCTCTTGATTGAAGCGGACTTGCCCCATCGTCGACTGACGGATGTAGATGCAGGCCTGCCGCGCGAGATGATGATCGGCAATCTTGGGATTGATCATGATCAGGTCCTTCCACATCGGGCGGCGGAGCACCTGCAGCGAGATAGGAGTCGATCATGTTGGCGATGATGGCGCCCGCCTCGGCAAAGTCGAGGGCTGCGACCGCCGGATCCATCTAATCGAGACTTTCGCGGCGACGCAGAAGCTCGGCATTGATCGCGCAAATCTCGTTGAGCATCTCCTGGAGCTTGCGGTAGTTGGCGAGAAACTCGGCCACCTGAGGATACGTGCCATTCGGCACATAGCCGAGCCGCGGGCGTTCGCCGGTTCGAGCGATTGTGGACAGGTAACGCTTGGGGCCGTGTCCCGGTCCGTCGACGCAGTGGCAGCTGGGTCGGCCGCAGCGCTTGTAGGTCTCGATGAGCGACCCGCGCACAATCTGCTCGATCGGCGGCAGGGCACGCAAGAGCTGGTGGCGGCGCTTTCGCAGGGCCGCGGAAGAAGGTTTCTTCATTTGCGGACCGAATCGAATTGATGTCCGAGTGATTCAGAAGCCGAGTCATTGGTCAAGCCTCATTTCCTGTGCTTCAACGAAGAGGTGAATTCGGCAAGCGCAAGCAGACCAAGGGCGTCAATGAGCAACGGCTGCTGGCCATTGATAGGCTCGCTCCGAGCACCGGGAAGCGCCCAGTCCGTCCAGTCGCGTGGGACAGCAAGCGATCCGATCTCGGCGTGGCTCAGGCTCAAAGTCTCTACGCCAGAGATCTTTCTGACCTTGAGGACAGCAAATCGCTGACCACGAAGTACATGGAAGGGATGAGTTATCTCAGCCGAACCCAAATCCTGACGGGGCTGAAGTGCAGTTCGACGCAACCGTGCCGACGGTCGCGGACCGCGTCGCACAGATAGTGGTCAAGCAGTATCTGGAACTGGGGTTGGATCGAGTGTTTGATCCCAACTCCTATGGTTATCGGCCTGGAAAATCTGCGCATCAGGCGATCGAGCAAACGCACAAGCGATGCTGGATTATGACTGGGCGTTGGATCCCGACATCAAATGCTTTTTCGACACGATCGATCATGTCCTTCTGGTGAGAGCGCTTCGGAAGCACTTCCGGCCCCGCAGGGCGAAGAACCGGTGGGGCAAGCTCTTCACACGCTTCCCTCCCGCAGTTGACCCGCAGGCGCTCAAACGCGTGCGGGAGCGGATGAGGAGCTGACGCTTGCCACAGCACGCGCCACGCGTTGGCTTACGTAGCCCAAATACTCCTCCCGTCCTTCAAGGGTGGTAACAGTATTATGGGCGTTTCTATCCAACTGAGATGGGAAGCTGTTCACGTAGTTTGATGAACGTCTCGGAGCCTGGCTCCGACGGAAGTACAAGTCGCTCAAAAGGCTTCGGGGACGGAGCTCGCGGCGGCTGAACAGTATTGCGAAGCGCAATCCCTCATTCTTCGTCCGTTGGGCGCGCCTTGGTCACGCAATCGTTGGGTAACAAGAGCCGGATGATGCGAGAGTATCACGTCCGGTTCTGTGAGGGACTGAGGGTGAAACTCCCTCGGCCCACTCGACAGTTCTTCACCGGCGAAGAGTTTTTCCAGCACGTTTTCCCGCACGAGCGCTCGGACCTGAGCCATTGGCGCAAGCGGCTCGGCGACAAGCTGGAGTGCTTGTTGGCCGAGAGCCTTCGGGTGGCGCACGAGGCCCGTGCGTTTCGCAGCCAAGACCTCAAGCGGGTCACGGTCGACACCACAGTGCAGCCGAAGGCCATCAGCTTCGCGACCGACGCCAAACTGCTGCATGCAGCGATCCGGGGGCTGAACCGCCTGGCGAGGAAGCACGGGGTCAGGCTGCGGCATCTTATTCTCGCGTGGCCAAAGGCGCGGCGATGATGGCGGGCCGTTACGCTTAAGCCAAACAGTTCAACCGGCATCAGCGGCAGCTGCGTATCCTGCGCAGCCCGCTGGGCCGGATCATCCGCGACATCCGCCGCAAGATCGAGGGCCAGCCAGCACTGGAGCAGGCGTTCGGCCTCCCGCTTGGCCGGGCCACGCAGATCCGCTCGCAGCAGCAGCGCCAGCGCGGCTTCCAGCTCTATTCCTTCCATGCCCCGGAGGTGGAGTGCATCGGCAAGGGCAAGGCCGCCGCGCCTTACGAGTTCGGGGTAAAGGCCTTCATCGTCGCCACCAATCGCCCGGCGCCCGGTGGCCTGTTCGTGCTATATGCCAAGTCGCTGCCCGATAACTCTACGAGGGTCACACATTGAGGACGTTATTGACCGCACCAAGACACTCACCGGCTGTGCGATCGAGCGAGCCTATGTCGACAAGGGATACCGCGGCCACGACGCGCAAAAATCCCGCCGCGTCTTCATCTCCGGCCAGAAGCGCGGTGTCTTCGGTGTTATCGAGCGCGAGCTGCGCCGCCGCTCCGCCATCGAGCCTACATCGGACATCTGAAGGCCGAAGGGCACCTCGGCCAGTGCTATCTCAAAGGCCGCGCCGGAGACGCCGCCAACGTTCTCCTCTCAGCCGTCGGCCACAACTTCCGCCGCGTCTTGGCCTAGCTCAGAGAATTTTTGCGCCTGTTCCTGGTCCCGCTCTGGCGGACGCTCACCTGTCCAGCTCGGCTCAGTCCAGCGTCTTAACGGACGACGGGGTGGCATTCCATCCGTTCGGTATGCGAAGGCCCGATGCGGATAGAGCAGCCGTTGGCATCAGCAAACCGGGCGAGCTTCTTTCGCCCAGACGCCATCCGCTGCTTTTCCCTCCCGACTCGTTGTAGACACGACGCAGCTTCCTTCTCGACGCCGTGCTGTGTTTCTTGCCGAGCCAGGATCTAAGGCGCCAGTACAGCGACCGTTCTGGCGAACTCCTCCATGCCCGTGAGGCATATCGGTAATAGTTGCGCCAACCAATGATGACTGGATTGAGATCGCCAATGAGATCGACGAGGGTGAAGCCGGTAGGCGTTCCCCGCACCTTGGCCTTGACCTTGTCGCGCAACAGCTGTGACTTGTTCTTCGGGATGAAGAGCATGCCGACTCGGCGTCCGGTCGAACGCAGTTTCTCTTGTGCGACCCGATAACCGAGGAAGTCAAAGCCCTTCCGGACATCGGTGATCTTGGTCTTCTCCATTGACAATTCCATCCGCCACTCCTCTTTGAGGAATTGCGCCAGCGCCAGGCGCTCTTGTTCAGCATCCTGAAGTATTCCCTGCTACGAGAACGACCAAGTCGTCCGCGTAGCCGCACCACGTAGAAGCCCGGCCGACCACGAGCGTAGTCGGATTGCAGACGCTGTTGCGCTCGCTCGCGAGTTTTGTCGCGTGGATTGGGAATCCAGCGCTCTCCCTCCTGCCTGGTAGGCTGAGCGCCTGTCAACCGGAAGGAGAGAACAATGTCCATCGATATCCTCGACATTGATATCGCCAAGAATATTTTCCAGCTGCACGGCGTAAGCCGGAACGGCGGGGCTAGTACTGAAGCGACGAGTGATGCGTGATCAACTCCTCGATGTACTCGCCCAAATTGAGCCTTGCACAGTCGTGATTGAGGCATGCACAGGCGCTTCACATGGGCACGCAAGTTCGAGGCGCTGAACCACCGGGTCCGGATCATCAGTCCGCAATATCTGAAGCCGTTCGTGCGGCGACAGAAGAATGATGGCAACGACGCCGAGGCCATCTGCACGGCTGCTCGGCAACCTCACATTCCCTCGCTGCCAAAGCGGTCGGTCGAGCAGCAGGGCATTCAAGCCCTACACCGCGCCCGCCAACGCATGGTCAATCATCGCATGGCAGTGGTAGCCAGATCAGGGGTTTGTTGCTCGATCGTGGCCTCGCGATGGCCAAGAGCATCACATGTGCCCGTCGTCTCATCCCTGAGATCCTGGTCGATTACGACAACAAACTCACGCCGATGGCTCGCGAGGCAATTACGGAATTTTACGATCTATTCCGAGATCTCGATCGCCGCATCGCCTCGTTCGACAAAAAGATCGAATGCGCCTTCCGGGAAAGCGATACCTGCCAGCGCATTGCCGCGATCAAAGGCGTCGAACCCAAGACAGCCACTGCGATCGTTACTGCAGTTGGCAACGGCACAGAGTTCAGAAACGGTCGTCATCTCGCAGCCTGGCTCGGCCTTGTGCCCAGGCAATTCTCCAGCGGAGATAGGACAAGTTGATGGGCATTTCAAAACGAGGCACCAACACCTCCGCAGTCCGTTCGTGCACGGCGCCCGCGCCGTCGTGCGCACAGCGCCGCGGAAGAATGACCCAGCCAATGATTGGGTCAACCAGCTTCGGGAGCGGCGCGGCTTCAACCGCGCAACGGTTGCGGTCGCCAACAAAAATGCACGGATAATCTGGGCCGTGCTAAGGTCAGGCGAACCATATCGCGCTGTCTGCTGAAGAACCCGCCCACCAGATTGCGAGACGACGGAGAAATCGGACCGGCACACGAAGAGCCTGACTATTTCAACCGCCTGCGAGGCCTACCAGTTGTAGAGGCACGTGTGAGCGGATTTCCCATTTGGGCGCGCCGGAACGATCCGATGACGCCGGATAGATGTTTGCAACGGACCAATGCGGATCAGCTCGAATCGGTTTGCAAAGGGAGAGCCGTCCATAGATGAAATAGATCGGCTGGCTGATCCCGGCCTTGCGGCAGATCTCCGTAACCGCAACCCCGTCGTTGCCCTGCTTCAGGATGAACGCCTTCTGGGCGTCTGAAAACTTCGAGGCTTTCATCATTCTTCGCTCCTCCCAGCCGGGGAATCGATGCAAAAAACGATAGCCAAAAATGGTCCAGTTTGCTGGCCTCAGATCACTAGTTCCATAGGCACATCATCCTCATCCAGACATTCGAGTGGCACGACAGGCGACCGGCTTTATCTTGAGCTTCCATCTTTGTCGCACCATCCATGTCCAGTTGATGACGCAGTTGCCGCGAATCCGACAAAGCGTCGCGGCCATTTACAGCGGGCAGGATGGCGCGTAGGCATGTTTCACTCTCCTTGAGTCAGTTGGCACCATATTTCGCGAGTGGCACGCCGATTGCTGGGATGAGGGGCAAAGCGGTCGTAGCAGCTCCCTCCCAGGAGTTCTCGATGAGAGTTGCCCAATTGATCCTGATCAATGCAATGCTGATGCTGCTTATGACCGGGAATGCAGGAGTGACGAACATGCGACAATCGCCTCGACTTCACCGAGCTGGCCGAGGAGATTGCGCTGGGACGAGGCGGTGTTGAGCCTCAGCACGAGGGAACAGCTACAGCCGACCAGCCAAGCTTAAGCCGGATCACTTAGCCGCGCCATTACGGCATCAACGCGACTCGTTTCGTGAGACAATGACAGGCAGCAGGACGGAGATGGACCTATGAAACTCGCTTCTGGATACAAGGCGTTTTGGGAGGCCGCCCACGAGAACTACCCCGATGAAATAAAGCCAGGGGGACTTCTTGATATGGGAATCGCAATAAATAGCGTCGTGAATGCTGACTACTCTGACCGTTTTGCAAAACCCTCGGCACGAGGGTGGATGTCGTCTATTTACCCAAAAACTTTTGACAAGCGCTCCACAAACGTTGGAGCCCTGGCACTGACGTACAAAGGATTAATACATATCAAGACTCCTTTTGATCTCGCTCTGTACACAAGGCTTATTTGGGAACTGCAGCCGAGGACAATCCTAGAACTCGGTTCTTATCAGGGCGGCAGCGGGCTCTGGTTTGCTGACCATATGGCGGTGCTTTGTGACAATCCCGGTGAAGTTCACTCATTTGATCTGCACACCAAATGTATCCATGAAGTTGCAAAGCATCCATTTCTTACTTTTCATCAGGCTGACCTTTCGGACATTGCCACGTTTGATGAAAATCTGCTGATGAGGCTGCCTCATCCTTGGCTTGTGATCGACGATGCGCACGTGCAAGTATTTTCGATTTTCTCTTATCTGAACAAGTTTATGGTGTCAGGAGATTATTATGTAATTGAGGATAATCCTATGAGGGCGGATAAAGAGATTATCGATGGTTTGGAGTTGGTTGAGCGATCAGGATTTTTAATCGATACTTATTACACCGACGCGTTTGGGATGAATCTTACTTGTGCTCCAAATGCGTGGCTTCGAAAATCATAGGCAAAGTGACCTGCCACTGCGTATTTCCTCCGGAAGGAGTTAGAGTCCGGCCTGAAGAAGGACGGACAGATGAAGCGAGCAAGGTTCACGGAAGAGCAGATCATTGCGGTTTGAAGGAGCATGAGGCCAGGGTGAAGACGGCCGACCTGGCTTCGCAAGCATGGGGTTTCGGAGGCGACGATCTAAATTCGGCGGCATGGACGTTCGGAGGCGAAGCGACTGAGGGCCTGGAAGACGAGAACACGAAGCTGAAGAAGCTTCTGGCCGAGCAAACACTCGATGCGACGGCGCTTCGCGAGCTCCTTTCAGAAAAAAATGGCAGGGCCCGCCGCCAAGCGCGCTGCGGTCGCGCATCTGCAGGCCGCCATGGGCCTGTCGGAACGGCGGGCCTGCTCGATCGCGAGCGCGGATCGGAAGATGATCCGCTATCGTCCCAGCCGCTCTCCGGACACGGCTCTGCGAGGCCGGCTGCGTGACCTGGCCCAACGAGCGGCGACGTTTCGGCTACCGTCGGGTATTCGTTCTGCTGCGACGAGAGGGCGAGCTGTCGGGGATCAACCGGATCCATCGACTTTATCGAGAGGAAGGGCTCACCTCCGTAAGCGGCGCGCTCGCCGGAAGGCCGTATGGCGCGGCCTGCATTGTTCAAGAGGGGCAACCCGGACTGTCGCGGCGCCACAGCTTCGGCGAGGCTGGCAGTATCCGAGCGGAGCGCTCGATCGTGCCCTCGTTCTTGCAGCCTTCGGCTCGCAGATGGCGGGTCGCCCCGAGGAATACCGCGCTCTGCAAACCTGAGTGGTCGATCACAAAGTCGATATGAAGCGTCTTTGATGCCGAATGTCGGATCGCGACATGCTGTCTGGCTCACGACACCTTCGCTCGAAGCAAATAGCCTGGAAAAGTCAAGCTCTCAGAGTTGGCACGAGCCTTGAACAGGAAATAATGTTATCACGTATCGCCTCTCAAGGAGTCGCAGTGATGGCTTGTAGATTATCGCCTCTCAGTTCGTGTACATCACGTTCAGCTGTCCCAACATCGCTATCCACATCAGTCGAGCTCGCGAACGAGTTTACAGCCGTGATCGACCACACCGATGTCGCGGCTTTGCGCAGGCATCCATTGCGCGATGCCGAGTGATGAACCATTTCGAATTGCGGCCTTACCTGCCGCCTTTGCACCCAAATACGCGCGAATAGCTGCATACGATGGCGGCAGGGCCAACCTAAGTTCACGAGCAGGTCCAACCCGGTAGCGCGGCTCATCTGTGACGCGTAGCTGCGCAAGGCAGCACATGAGTGCAAGTCGGCGAGGCGATTGCAAACTCAGAGCAGCATGATTTCCATGAACAAGATAATCGAAACAAACTCGATATCGACTTCTCGGCACGGATTGACGAGAGGGGCGGCTCGCCATGAGCTCACCCAGACTGCAAAACTCGCGCTGACGATGGTGCTGCCGCAGCTTGGGCAGATCGCGATGATGACGACCGATCTTGCCCTCATCGGGCACATCAGCGCTGATGCGGTCGCTGCGGCGGCGCTGGCCAGCAGAGTATATTTCGTTAGCGTCTCTTTTGGCATGGGCCTGCTGGCAGCGGTGACGTCGCTTGTGGCAGAGGCGTTTGAGGCGCATAATCTAGCCGTAGTACGGCGTTCGGTGCGCATGGGGCTTTGGACGGGCCTGCTGCTATCGCTCCCGATTATGGCGCTTCCACTGCGCGGCGAACAAATACTACTCGCTCTCGGTCAAGTGCCGGACGCTGCGCGCCTCGCTCAGCAATATCTGTTCGGACTCTCTTGGGGCGTGGCGCCGGCACTGTGGTTTCTAGTTATCCGTAATTTCATGGGCGCGGTCCACCGGCCGGAGCCGATCTTGTGGATCATGCTTGCGGTCATCCCCCTCAACGCTTTGATGGCTTATCTGCTGATCTATGGAAAGCTGGGCTTGCCGCGGTTGGAGCTGTTCGGGGCAGGTCTTTCGACAACGCTGGTAAATTTTACTACGTTTTTGGCCGGTTTGTGGTTCGCCATTGTGCGCCGTCCTTTCCGTGACTACCACGTGCTTGCACATCTCTGGCACTTGGATTAGCCCTTGATGCGGCAGCTGATCGTGATTGGGGCCCCGATCTCAATCGCCTTTCTAATAAATGAGACGGCTTGGTCTGCCTCGGCGTTCCTGATAGGCATGATCAGCATAGGCGCGCTTGCCGCTCACCAGATCACGTCGCAGGTAGCAGCGATCCTATTCATAATCCCTTCCGGCATCAGCATGGCCGCGAACATGCGCGTTGCCCATGCTGTCGGCCGCAGCGACGGTCCTGGCATCAAGCGGGCAGGTCTGGTCGCGATGCTGCTCGGCATCGTCTTTGCCACAATACTGACGCTTGTGGTGATAGTCGCGCGTTTCAAGATCGCCAAGTTCTTTCTGGCCGACGAAGCCGACGCGACAATCGGACTCGCTACAAACCTCCTTTTGGTTGGCGCAAGCTGTTTCATTCCCAGCGCGATGTGCAGCATTGCCTTGGGCAGCTTGCGTGGGCTGAAGGATACGAGGGCTCCGCTTCTGTTCGCCGCAATGAGCCAGTGGCTGATTGGCTTTTCTCTCAGCTACGTGCTTGGTCTGAATGTCGGCCTTGGCGCCATTGGTATCTGGATTGGTTTGGCAATGGGGACGACCGTCTACGCGGCGCTCCTCCTACTGCGTTTCCAGCTGCTGGCGAGCAGGCGGCTCTTCAGACCCGACATATGATCGCCTATAAGCCTAAGAGTTGTGCAGAATTCACCCCTCTTTTCAAGCTTTAGGTGTTTAGTCCCAAGCTTTGATGGTGCATCAGGCGGCTCGAGGCCGACATCCGTACCTTCATCGACCCGCACAACAAAAACCCCAAGCCCTTCAAATGGACCAAATCCGCAGACCAGATTTTGGCTTCCGTCAAACGCTTCTGCCACAAATCCAGCAGACCTTATGAGGCGAACTTTAGATTCAGGTGACTAGCGGCGCAATCGATACATGGTCCCCGATCCTGATCGAGGCGCCGCCCACGGCAGCACAGATCAGTGTGTGTTGCGGCTTGACTACTCGCTTCGATCCATTCCCTTAGCCAGCACCGGCGGGCGGGGCGTGTGCCAGTCCGTCTCCTGCTGATAGGCCTCCGCCACTTTGGGCACGCTGGCCTCGGCGAAGGGGTATCGGATCCGAGTGCCGCATAGGTCATGCGCGCCGCGCGCCGCACCAGAGCCCGAGCCGCCTGCGGCGTAGGGCAGGTCCACGGGTTGTGACAGTGGCCGAATTCGCTGTTGTGCCAGCATCCGCAAGGATTTCGCGGCCAGTTTGGTCAACTCCGCCGTGTTGAACCCGCCGAAGCTGTAGACGCCTGCCGCATCCATGCGGGCGAGCACGGCAGTGCTTGCCTTCAAGTAGTACGCTACGGCACGTTACAGATCAATCAACGTGACATGAACTTGTTAACCGCGTAGCTCGAAATGCGCCACTTTGCCGGGATGATGCGCGCGGACCGGCATTCTCGCACGAGAAACGAGATATACGCGAATATCGCCGCCTACCGGCGCAAGAACCCGTGCTGATAAAAGGAATCAGTCGAGAGTTTGAAGCTGCGGGTACGGTGAGGCTGCAGACCGAACGTCGGAACAGGCGATGAACTGTGCTTTTGGCAATTCCCGTCTCTTGGGCGATGGCGCGCACGCTCCAATGGGTTGCAGCTATGGGCTTGCGAGCGAGTGTCTTGGTGATCAGCCGGCCACGGCCTCATCTTCAATGGTGCGGGGCCTGCCGGTCCGCATCTCGTCATAGAGACCCTCGATGCGATTTGCGATGAAGCGATTGCGCCATTTACCGATCGTATGCGGACCGACACCAAGTCGCGTCGCCACGACGGCGTTGCTCGGCTCACATTCGCAAGCCAGCACTGGCTCGCAGCGTCAGCGCCGCAGGGAGCAAGCGCGACCGCATTATGGTCGTGAGCTGCGTGCGTTCGTCGCTGGAAAAGTCAGCATTGCCTTCGGGCGTCCGGTGCGCATCGGGTATCTCCTTCGCTCAGGATACCCGAAAGCCAGCAATAATTATGCTACAACTTGCGAGACCGAACACTAGGTGTGACGAGGCGGCAGAGATGATCAAGAAGCAGGAATTCGGCAATCGCACCGCCATCTTCGCCAGAGACGGCGATGCAGCCCGAGGTCGGCATCAACGTTCCAATTCCGGTGCTGATGGCTTTTCATTCCTTCGGAGGCTGGAAGGCGTCTCTCTTTGGCGATCGCACACATGCATGGTCCTGAAGGTGTTCGATTCTATACGAAGCTGAAGACGAATCACGTGTCGCTGGTCCACTGGCATCCGCACAGATGCCGAGTTCGTGATGCTGACGATGAGCTGACAGTTCGTCCCTCATTGAGCGCAACCAGGGTAATCGCTTAGGCATTCCGGGACCGCGCTGTCGCTCCCTATTGTGGCGAGCACTAGCGTGTTCCTCCGGTCATTTATGAGCCGCCCGCCGCAAGCAGCACTGCAGTGGACGAATTCGCGTTCCCCGGTGGCCACCCAACGCTCAGCTAAATTCTTACTCGACGTGACATCGTCTGGATCAATCCACGCATCATGCTCTTGGGAAATGCTTTGAGATATTCCAAAGCGTCTTTTGAATTTCCAGCTCGTTTCCTAGGCGGCCCGCAAAGCTTCGGCCAAAGCAGCACTTGAAGCCGAATCGTTTTGCTATCCAGTATTTGAACGCGCGCCTCTAAACGGGGTAATCGCAAACCAGCTTCGAGATCGTTGTAGTCGTTTTTTGGCAATTGCGTACCGCCAAACATTAGCGTCGATGTCCTCGATGTTAAGGAGTATCGGAGGTACAATTGACCACGCACCAGGAGTAGCAGCTATCGTGGGGGCACAAAGATTTGCGCATTGATCAGAAAACGACCAACGCTTCAGCAAAAAATGGGAAAGACACAGCTTATCTGGATTTGAGGGCGATGGCTCTTACATCGCGGGCTATGCCCCATTTAGTAAACGCTACAGCGCATGAATCCGAAAAGCCAGAAGTGCGCTTAGGTGGGAAAAGTGAAGGATGCCAGGCGAATCGTGTCCCATGGCGTGGTGTAGCTGAGTGCGGGTCACCACATTCGCCGGCATTGGCTGGATCATCAGCTGGCGATTGCCGGGAGGCTGACAGTGGGACATCGCTCAACGGCGCGATGGTTTCTAGTGTCATACAACGGCCGCGCTGGACCGCCCATTCGTCGTTCTGCTCGACTAGGATGGCGGCCGACCAGTCGGGTGATCGCCTCATCGTTGGGAAAGATACAAGCGACTTCCGTTCGGCGCTTGATCTCACCGTTGACGCTTCGAGCGGATTGGTAACAGGTATGAAGGTGGTGGTGCCGCATGTCCCTGCTGCGGTTCGGTTGATCGCTGCGTATGGTGCGACCATCCGGGACAGGGTACCGGGAGCACGAAGGTGCGGGCAGGCAGATGCGTACGATCAGCTGCGAGCTCGCGTTAGTAGCTGGCCGCCCCTGCGCCTCGCGTCGTTGCGCTATGAGCGTGGATCCGTAGGTGTTGTGTCGCCCGCCGCTCCGATGGTCGGCAATCACTAAGAGGCAGGTATGCGACAGTAATGGGCATTGATGTTGGTGAGGTGGTGATTTGTGAGAAGGCGTCATCCGCCATTTCGGCCGGATGACATGACGCGGACCCGCTTGACCTGGGTGATTATCGCCATACATGCAGGTGAAGGCTATCGCCCAGGCTCACGTCAAGACCAACAAGATCGATGCCGGGCACGCTCGCCAGCCTGCCCGCAGGCGGCTATCTGCCGCAGATTTGACCGCCGACGCCGCGACCGAACGCAAGCGCCGGCTGGTGGCCCGCTTCTTCATACTGCTCGCCAGAATAGGTAGTGTTCCGATCTTTGTTAATAATGCACCATCAATTCTAATTCGCGGCACAGCCGATGACCGCAGCTCATCACGATAGCGTTCAAAATCGATGCGAGTGAAGAGCTGCGCGTTGCTGAGCTCAAGTTCGCCGTCGGAGGGTGCCGTGCGCTGGCTCTGGCCGTAGGCAACCTAAGGAAGCTGTCAAAACGGAAACATTGCGCCGGTTAGCCGACCTGTTCATTGTCCCCTGAACCCGAGGTTTGTTATGATGCCCCCTATCAATTCGACATCAAGCCAACTGCAAGACCTCATAGCAAGTGCCCTGCGCAGGGACGAGGCGCTGGAGGCCGCATATCAATCCACAACGGTCGGACAGCTTGTTTCGATGCGGGCGCGAACGCACGGCTCCACTATCGCGGTCGACATCTTCGAGCGGGGCGAGCGCGCGACCTACTCCGAGATGGACCGCAGGTCCAACCGCTATGCACATGCGCTGCGCGCAGTCGGAGTGCGAAAGGGCGATCGCGTCGGGGTGATGCTGCCCAATCGCATCGAAATGCCGACCCTGTGGTTCGCGGTTGCAAAGCTCGGTGCGGTGATGGTCCCGATCGACATGGACTACACGCCGAGGGAGGTCGAATACATTATCAGCGATAGTCAGGCCAAACTCGCCATCGTCGACGAATCTGCATGGCCAGTGTTTTGCGCAATGGATCATTGGCCGCAAGAACTTGCCAAAGAGCGAGTAATTCTTGTCGGGCAGTCTTCCGACGGGACAGCTATGGGTCTCCATCAACTGTTCAAGGGTCTCGACGAATCGCCGGTGGATGAGGATGTCCGCCCCGACGACCTGCTGACGATACAATATACCTCGGGAACGACGGGCTTTCCGAAGGGCTGCATGTTGACGCACGATTATTGGGGCGTGTACTCGTACGTAGCTGCCTACTTGATCCCGTACAAGAGGTATCTAAGTTGGGCATCCTCCGCCTATGCCCTTGGGCCAGGTATTCTTATGAACTCATATGGACAGGGCGGCACGTTATACGTCGCTCAGCAACTGGACTCATCGCAATTGATGAATTGGGTCAAGAAGTACAGCATCGAGTGGTGTGCGTTGCCGAGGCTGATAGCGGCAGACGCCTACGACGTACCGAGATGCCTGAAGCATATCTGGCAATACGACGGCTGGAGTGCTGAGACGGTACGCCGATTTCGCGAGCAGTTTGGCGTGCGCGCCAACTATTGCTGGGGGATGACGGAAATCGGAAGCGGCACGCAAATGCCTCCCGATATCCAAGAGATGAATGACGCCGGTTCGCTCGGGATTCGCGCCCCGTTTCGGGAACTGCGCTTGGTGAACGATGACGGCAGCCCCACACCGGTCGGCGAAGTCGGCGAGCTGTGGGTGAAGGGGCGTGGGATCTTCAAGGGCTACTGGAATAGAACGGACGCGAATGCAGAATGCTTCGACGGCGAATGGTTCAAGACGGGTGATCTGATGCGCCGCAACGAACTCGGCTTGTATTGGTTGGTTGGGCGTAAGAAGGACATAATCCGTCGCTTTGCCGACAATATCTCTGCGCGCGAGGTGGAGGCCATCATCCGCGAGATTCGCGAGATCGCGGATGTAGCCGCGGTGCCTGTTCGTGACGATAAACGGGGCGAGGAAGTCAAGATCTACGTGGAACTGAAAGAAGGACTCACGCCAGCCGACCTGCAGGTGGAGCGAATTCTCGAGCATGCTCGTGCGCGCCTTGCCGTGTTCAAGGTGCCACGGTACATCGCCTTCACTCCGATGCTTCCGAGAACTGTCGCCAGCAATAAGGTGCTCAAACGTGAGCTGATGGCCATCAGCGATCCTTTATTAAACACCTACGACGGTGAGGACAAACGCTGGCGCTGAAGCCGCTGTTCAGTCCAGGTTGCGCACGTGCGCAGCTGGTTCGATAGTTAAGCATCCACAGGATCACCATGAACAGCGTTTGCCCGTCGATTTCGACCCTCGGAGCGGAACAGGATGATGCGGCGAAAACGCTCGCCACCATCGCGGACGACCCCAAGCATCTCGGCGCCCAGCTCGGCGTGACCGCCGTCCTCCATACCTGATGCGGTGGAACGGCCCGTTCCAACAGAATCAAGGTGCTAGAGCGGTTCCCGATCAGGTTGGCTCGTATCCAGCGGCTTCGAAGTAGTTGGCGCATTCGCGGGGCGTGAAGCGGTCCAGACAGCGTCCGATTGCGCTCCACAAGCCTTGCGGTGCGCTCGGCGGCCGTGCGCAGCAGCGCTTTGAGCTTGGAGAAGGCGTTCTCGATCGGATTGAGGTCGGGGCTGTAGGGTGGGAGATAGAGGAGCTTTGCGCCGGCAGCCTCGATCGCCGTGCGCACGCTGGCGCCTCATGGCTGCCGAGATTGATGGGGTAGACGCCCGCCCCCTCACGCCATCGCTGTGCCAAAGTGGTGTCGTTGGCCATCACTCGAACGGAGGCGTCCATGTCGGAAGGTAGCATAATCGGGTTGGATCTGGCGAAGAACGTATCCCAATTGCATGGCGCGGATGCATCAGGAGCCGTGCTGTTCCGCAAGAAGCTGCGTCGGGACCGGGTGCTCAAATTTTTTGCCGCGCAGCCGCAGGGCTGTCCGGGAAAATTCAACGACAACAGAACTCCATCTGGTCGGTGGAGTTTCTGGGTTTGGGTCTACTGGGGCTGGAGGGTGGAGGCTTGTAGATGGCGGCGATGGATCGGCGGGTGAACAGGAACTGGCTTGCAAGCTCGGCAAGCCTGAGCGGAAGCATGGTGATGCAGTTCACCCGCGCGGCGATGCGCAGCGGCAGGTAAGCGATCATCGCGGCCAGGACTTGCAGGCGAACCGCGTTGTCATTGGTGCTGAGGAATTTGCGGATATCGAGATGCTGCTTGATCCAGCGGAACAGCAGCTCGATCTGCCATCGGCTCTTGTAGAGGGCAGCGATCTCGACGGCGGTGCGGGAAAGATCATTGGTGAGGAGATCCTGGGCCTGCTCGTGGAGCAGTTGCAATCACTGGACGAGAGGGTGGCGCTGCTCAACCGTGCTCAACCGTGAACTCGCCCGGCGCACCAGGGAAGATCCCGAAGCGAAGCGGCTGATGACGATCCAGGAATTGGGCCGATCACGGCCACGGCGCTCGTTGCCCTGGCGCCGACGGCTCAGGCTCGGCCCATTTTGGCGCGAGCCTTTACGGTTGTGAACATCCATTGCGGGCTCCTTCGGTATTGCGCCTTTTCTCCCGGGCCGCAGTCTCGGCGACAAGGCGCGCTTGCGGGCGAGGACGCCGATCTCGATCTCGACGATGTTGAGCCAGCTGGCGTGCTTTGGGACGTCGTGGAACTTCAAGCGGCGGAGCACCCGCCGCGCTTCATCCGTCGGGAAGGCCTGATAGAGCGCTCCGGGCCGAATGGTCGACAGATTGTCGAGCACCAGGCGGATGCGCTCGGCTCGGAGTTAAGCATGCGCGCAAGCCATGGATCAGCTGTCGAGCCTTTGCGCATTGCCCAGCGCACGGCCACGCTCGCGCCGATATCAGCAGTCGGCGCAGGGTTCGTCGCCCATGCGGGATGTCTCGCCGAGCTTCTGCTTTCCGCCCATGGAGCGCTGCAGCGGGGTGAGCCCCAGCCACCGCAAAGTCGCGTCCCCTCTTGAAGTCATCATTCTCATGGAGTTATCGCCATTCCGAGCTATGTCGAAAGCATCAAGGCGGGGGATATCGTGCCGGGCGCGGAGTGAACGATCGTGCGAGAATCCCCCGCCACGGCTGTTACCGACGGCCATTGCGGTTTTGGCTTTTATGTCAACACCAAGGCCATTGCGCTCGCCATCGAAAAAGCAAAGCTCGTTTATGTCGCGGCCTGCACAGTCTCGGGCAAAGCCATGTCGGACGGCTCGCCGCAAATCCCAGGATGGCGGCAAGGCCGGCATGATCGGCTTGCGGCCGCTGATTCCGGTCGCTTACCTAAACTTGAGGCACCGTTCGGCGGACGCGAGGCGTGGCTTGGCACGAACCTGATTTTCATTACGCACCCTCCAATCTCAAGGTCCCGTTTCTGCTCGACATGGCGCCGTCATCGCCGCCGGCAAGCTCGAGGCTGGCGATCGCCGCGGCGAGGAAACTCCCAAGGGTTCGGTGATCGATGCCGAGGGGGACGCCCCACGACCGCTCCACCTACCGCAAAGGCGGCGTGCTACTGCCGCTCGGCGGCACCGAGGGTTAGAAGGCGCAGCGGCCCGCAGCGATCTTGGAACTGTATGCGGACTGCTGACCGGCTCTGGTTTCGGGGTCGAGCCGAGCGGCCGGGAGAATTTCGGCTGCCTTATGGCTGTGTTCAATGTGGTAGCCTTCCGCCAAATTCAAGAAGGAGGACGCGATTTCGCGCGGCACCTGAAATCGGCGGCGCCCTCGGAAGGCTCATCCGGCGTCTTCTATCTGCCCCGACGAGATCGGATATTTGCGCGAGTAGGAGCGCACGGCAAACGGCTTTGAAGTCGAGAACGCGACGTGGGAGAAACTGCGCACGCTAGCGCGTAATTGCGGGCTTCCCGGCGAACTTGATCTCGCCTGAACGCATGATGTGGCGAAGGGTAATGATCGGCTTTCCGCAAACGGAAACTGAAGACGATACCGAGCTCATGGCGGCGCCGCGGTCGCGCGAGGCCCCGGTGAACGCTAACAATCGCCTGACTAACTACTCAGCGCTCGCTTGACGCCTTCAGCATCGATGCGTGCACCGAGCAAACGCGGCGTGTTCTGCACTCTATTCGATGCGAGTTTCAGTTTCAGCGAAACTTTCGATAAGGGCGAAGTCCCGGTCAGTCGCCACCTACGTAGCAGACCACCGTTCGTTGATCATCTCACGAAGCTCGACGTCAGTAAGGTTGGCTTGCTGGAACAAAGCAGTTAACATGCGGAACCCCTCGGCATTCCGCCAGCCTTGTAATGCAATTGGCCCGAGGCGAGCAGGCCGACGGGTGAGATCGTCAGAATCGCTCGTCTTCCGCTCGTGGCCTGACAGGCCGCATCGTTCCAAAACTCTATGACAGGATTTTCGCCATGCGTTACTCATCCCGCGTCCACAGAATGGCCGGTAAGGGGTCGAAGGCCTGGGACATACATCACATCGCAGCCGAGAAACGCGACCGCGGCGAACACATCATTCTGCTTACAGTCGGCAACACCGATTTCCCCAGTCCCGAACAGGCGATCGCCGCTGTACGTGACAACCTCGCAGCCGGACGGACCCATTACGGCCCCAGTGCGGGCGGCCGTCCAATCCGCGAGGCGATCGCACGGCGGCATACCCGCAACACTGGTCAGGCGATCGATGCCGATCAGGTCATTGTCACCATCGGCGCGCAGAACGCGCTGCTCACTGCCGCCCTCTGTCTTGTGGAGCCGGACGACCAAGTGTTGGTGCCGGAGCCAATGTATACTACTTATCCTGGGACCATCGCCGCTGCGGGCGGCGAGATCATCAGCATTCGCTCGCCGGCAGGAAACCGCTTCCATCCTCTAATCAACGAGATGGAAGCTGCTATCGGTCCGCGGACTCGCGCGATCTTTCTGGCAACGCCCAATAATCCAACCGGCGCAGTTTATACGAGAGACGAACTCTCGGCTATAGCGGCTCTGTGCCGTATTCACGATCTCTGGCTCGTTTCGGACGAGGTTTATGGCGAGCTTGTCTACGAGGGCCAACATGTCTCACCCTCTGTCCTTCCGGGCATGGCGGAGCGCACGATCACCATCAGCAGCCTTTCCAAATCCCATGCGATGGCCGGTTGGCGGCTCGGTTGGATGATCGGTCCGCAGCAGTTGGTGCATCACGCCAGTCAGGTAGCTCTCTGCTCGACCTATGGCGTTCCTACCTTTCTGCAGGATGCGGGTGTCGTGGCGCTGGAGCAATTTCCGAGATGCCTCCCCGAGCTGCGAGCCGCTTATCGCCGCCGCCGCGATCAGCTTTGCGACTGCATGGAAACGGTTCCCGTCCTGTCCTGCTACCGCCCGGAAGGCGGCATGTTCGTTATGCTGGATGTGCGCGCCACCGGTCTTTCGGCCTATGACTTTGCCAAGGGCCTCGTCCTCGAAGAAGGCATCGCTATCCTACCAGCGGACGGTTTTGGCGACAGCGCAGCTGGTCATCTGCGCATCAGTCTAGGTGCCGCCGACGCGGAGATTGAGGAAGCGAGCCGGCGCCTGTCCCGTTACGCCGAGCAGGTTGGCCGGTATAGAGCCTCCTAAAGTAAAACGTTCCTGGGCTTCGCCGAGGTTGCGAACCGAACCGAAGATGGTCAGTTTATCGTGATAACGAGAACGGAAAGAGACGCCGGACATGCAACCTGCCGGCGTTGCGTCAAGACGCGTGATGGCTCATGCGCGCACCACTAACCACTTAGGACAAGAGAACTCACTACTTTTCTGAGCACGGCTAGTAGAGCGCAAGAAGAGGGACTGATAGATGGCTTCGTGACTGATACGCATCGTCTTGTCGTCCGGGAAGTCGATCGGCAAGCGTCGGGCAATCTGCTGCGGGCTCCAAGTCCTGGCCCATCGTCGATCGTTTCGCGGGCCATGGCGGCGACCCTTCCACGGAACCGCGGGACCAGGAACGGGAGGGCCGCTCGGGGCCACGACGACGCTGTCAAGTCTCTCCTCCACATAAGTGTGCAAGGTTGTGTTAAGCGCAAGCTTGGTTGGTTTAGGCCGACGGGCCGATCGATCCTCATGCCACTGGGCAGTCGTCGCCCGATACTCCAACCCGCCGCTGCGGTGGCTGCATTGCGCCGCAGTTCTCGCGAGCTTGTCGAGGCGGATCGACCGAGACGATGCCCAATCTCCCGGATGGAATGGCCCTGCACCTTGAGAAGCGCAATCTCTTCGCGCTCCACCAATGACAAGTATCGCCCGGAGAACGCCTTTGCTGAGGACTTGAACATCGCTGGTCGCATGCCGCCCGCCTTTCGAAACCATCTGGTTCCTACAGGCTGTGACACCCCGGCTCCAGCGCAGCATCTTCGCTGCTTTGCCCTGCGGCAATAGCTCGCCAGAAAACTTCTCTGTTCATCCCGTCCAGCTATAGGCGGTCGTCCTGGCGATGGTAATGGCGCTCGTCCAGACCGTGCCGATCGCCGCTTTCGAATGCTCATCGCAACCTCCAACTCCAGAGTGTTGCGACGACCGCTTGAATCCACCCATTATGCCTCACACGACTATCGTGCGATCCTGTCGGCCACCGGCATCATCGGATTAATGAGCCGCAGCCCCGATGGAGAGCTTCTTCCATACCCAGCAGGCCGAGCTGGTTCATCACCGCCAATACAAGACGCGAGCCGAGGCTCAGCGCGATGTCTTCACCTTCATCGAGAGCTTCTACAATCGAACGCGACTCCATTCCGCCAACGGATATATCGCCCCGATCGAGATGGAGCTAAAAGCAGCTTAATCCTGTCCACTTTTTTAGGGGAAGATCAATCGAGGAAAAGCTCCGTGCGTCGCCGAGCGGAGCTAACTTTGGTTATGTGCCAAATTAACGCTAGGAGCCTGTCTGAGTAGTGACTGGTCAAGAGGGAGCGAGTCTGATTCCTTGCGCAGCCA
>NZ_JAHEAG010000007.1 GCF_018596315.1 Bradyrhizobium sp. SRL28
AGCGCCAGCACCGCGGCGTCAGGACCACACGACTTCGCCGTACGCGTCAGGCGCGTACGTCTATCGCGCCTCTCGCGTCCATCGCATCTCACCGCACGTTCGTGACGATCGCGAGCGTCCCTCATCTGCCGTGAGACGGGCGGAGTTATGCCGGTGATTTGGTCTGCAAGTTAAGCGGAATATTTTTATGAAAGGGACTGGACAGGTTTTAGGTGATTTGCCCGTCGTGCCAATGTGTCGCGGTTGCGTATCGAGATTGCGCTTGCGCGGAAGGCAAATCAGTTCGCGATCCGTAGGGTGGGCAAAGCGACAGCGTGCCCACCATCAAGCAGCGCGGTCGGCGATAGATGGTGGGCACGTCGCTAACGCTCCTTTGCCCACCCTACAAGCTACGCGGAAACCTTAGACTCCGGGCAATTGGTCAACCGCGCGGGAACGCCGACCGCGGTGCAGCCGGGCGGCACGTCATGCTCGACGACGGCGCCGGCGCCGATCTTGGCGAAATCGCCGATGCTGACATCGCCGATGATGGTCGATCCGGCGCTGAGATAAACCCCCCTGCCGATTTTCGGAGCGCGGTCCGGCTCCGAATTTTTTCGGCCGATGGTGACGTTCTGCAGGATCGTCACCTCGTCGCCGACAACGGCAAAGGCGCCGATGATGATGCCGGTGGCGTGATCGAGAAATACCGACGTTCCGATCGATGCGGTGGGGTGAATGCTGACCTGAAGCTGATCGGACGACAGGCTTTGCAGCAGCAGCGCGAGATCGTTGCGGCGCTGGCGCCAGAGCCAGTTGGAGACGCGCCAGGCCTGCAGCGCGACGTAGCCCTTGAAGTTCAACAGCGGCGGCAGAAGCGTCGTCGTCGCGGGATCGTGAACGGCGATGCTCTGCAGGTCGCGGCTCGCCGCATCAATCAGATCGGGCGAAGCCGCAAACGCTTCGCCGGCAACACGTGCAATGCGCTCACGATCCGTCGGACTCTTGCCGAGCCGCGCGCCGATCTGGTGAGCCAGCGCGTGAGCGAAGTCGGGATGATCGAGAATGGCTGCTGATAGTGCCGTGCCGAATACCGGGTCTCGCGTCACGGCGCTTTCCGCTTCACGCCGGATCATTTGCCAAAGCTGATCGACAGATCGCATTCCATTCATGGCAGCCGCCTCGGATTAGTGCGTCCGCACAATATAGACCGTATGGTGGGCAAAGCGAAGCGTGGCCACCATTGACGCCAACGATTTCGGAGAGATGGTGGGCACGCTGCGCTTTGCCCACCTACGATCTGCTACTCTTGTGACGCTTGCGCGCAGGCAGCAGGACGAGCGCCGCGACCAGTCCGGCTGTCGATGCAATCGCGGCCACCGAAAACAGCCAGACGTAACTGATCGCCGATCCCTCGGCATGGAGCGCCGCGCCGAGAACGGCGATACCGACCGCGAAGCCGGCCTGGCGCATGACGACGGTCACGGCGGATGCCATGCCGGCTTGATCGGGAGGCGCGAGCGCGACGGCTGCGCCCGACAGTTGCGGGTGGGCGAGCGCGACACCAACCCCGATGGCGGCCATGCCGCAGAAGATCGGAATAATCGGCGGTGCCGCGCCGCCCGACATGAGCGCGATCGCAATGACAACGTTGCCCGCAGCCACGATTGCAAGCGCCAGGGCGAAATGCAGGCGCCACCCCACTCGGCCGACAAGCCAGCCGCCCAACGGCGGCAGAAACAGCATCGGCAGCGTGGCCGTCAGGAGCGCGAGACCGGCTACTTCCGAGGACCAATGGAAGGCCGTGGCGAAGAACAGCGGCAAATAGACGAGCACCGCCCAATAGCCGATTGAGACGGCGAACAGGAGTATCGCAATCCCGATCATTGCTCGCTGAACGAACACGCCGGGATCGAGGACCGGTTTGTCGAGGCGCCGCTGCTGTATCGCGAATACCGCAAGCAGAGACGCACTCAGCGCGAGCCCGCCGACCAGGTGCGCAATCGAGGTGCGGCCGAGCAGCAGAGCCTCCACCAGCACAGCCAACGCGGTGGTGAGCAGCATGACACCCAGGATGTCGAGCGGCCGGGGCACCGTCTCACGCACTTCCGCAACCAGCCGTGGCACGCCCCACGCAACCAAGGCGCAGACCGGCAGGTTGATGAGGAAGATCCAGCGCCAACCCAGCCACGATGAGGCAAGGCCGCCGATGGTCGGACCGAGAGACATGGCAATGCCGGACATGACGCCGAGCCAGGCGAATGCGCGCGTGCGCGCCTGCGCTTGCGCATAGACGGTTGCGATCAGCGCGAAGCCGCCGGTCACGATGAAGGCGGCTCCAACGCCCTGCAGGGCGCGGGCAGCCCATAAGCTCGGTCCATCCCAGGCCATCCCGCACGCCAGCGACGCGAGAGCAAAAATGCCGTTGCCAACCAGCATCGCCCGACGCCGCCCATAGCGGTCCGCCAACGCCCCCGCAAAGAGCAAAGCGCCTGAGAAAGCCAAACTGTAGGCGTCCATGACCCAGGCATATCCAGCCACGCCGAACCCGAGTTGAAGCGCGACCGCCGGCAAGGCGATGACCACCGCCGTCACGTCGAAATTGGTGAGGAAAGCCGCCATTCCCAGAAGCAGCGCCGGCGTCATGGATTGCGCAGACCGACCATTGTCGCTGTCGGGCATGTTCGTCGGCTGTGTCATCGAGCGGTCTCGGAGTTGTGTGGTGACTACTCGTGTCTTGAGCCGCCGCTATATGCCAACGCCAATTGTTCACATCGGCATGAATCTCCTTCATAGTCTCGACCATGCGTGCCCTTCCCCCTTTTGATGGTCTGATCGCGTTCGATGCGGCCTTGCGTCATCGCAGCATGACGCTCGCGGCCGGTGAGTTGGGGCTAACGCAGAGCGCGATCAGCCACCGGCTGAAAAGGCTCGAGGCCTTTGTCGGCGCGCCATTGTTGAACCGCACGGCGGTCGGCCTGTTGCCGACGCCGGCCGGCATGACCCTGGCCGAGGGGTTGGGGCGCATGCTCGATGAGATGGCGGAGCTACGCGCCCGCTCGCGCGCGACGGTGCAGCCGGCTACCTTAAAGATCGGGCTCGGCTCCGCCCTTGCGAACTACTGGCTGGTCAGGCGTCTGCCGACGTTTGCGTCCGCCCATCCGGACGTGGCGATCGAACTCTTCATCATCGAAAGCGATGTGCAGGCGCGTGCCCTCGATCTCGACGTGCAGATAAGATGGCTCCCCAAGGCCAGCGCGCGGGCGACCTCGACCCAGCGCCCGCTATTCGACGAGAGGGTTTTCCCGGTTGCCATTCCGTCTCTCCTGCCACGCGGGCAGCCGTTGAAGGATCCCGGCGTGCTCGGCACCTTGCCGATCCTGCACAAGAGCTACGTCGGCCGGAACGATGGCGCGGAGTGGTCGTGGCCGGTCTGGTTCGAGCGGTTCGGGATCGCGGCTCCCAGTCCGGCCGGGCTTCGCTTCGACAATCTCGGTACGGCCCTCGCTGCTGCCTTGCAGGGCAGCGGCATCGTTCTGGGCCGGTCACTACTGGTTCACGATGCTCTCGCGGAGCGACGACTTTGTCGCGTCGTGTCGCCAAGCTGGGATATGGCGTCCAGCAAGGCGCATATTATCCGTTGGCCCGCGGCGCTCGCCAATGACAAGCGAGTCGCACTGTTCGTCGCCTGGATTGCAAAGGAGGCGGCGAAAACTTCTTTGCGATGAAGCAGCGCCGCCGCCGACCTCAGATGTGCAAAAAACAAACCGCCCACCTGCTCTCGCAGATGGGCGGCTGTATCCGCCGTCAGGCATCATGGGGGCATCACGCCTGAGGCTGAACTCTCACTCGCGACGGGCGCTTTACTTTTGCCGCGTTTTCTTTACGCGAACCGGTACCCACTTCGCTTGAAAACGCTATTGGCTCAGCCCTGCTGCGGCTGGTCGTTCGGCGGGGTCGGACGCGGCTTGTGCTGCGCCATGAACTGGTCGAACTCTTCCTTGTCCTTGGCGTGACGCAGGCGCTCGAGGAAATTCTTGAACTCGACCTGCTCTTCTTCGAGACGCCGCAGGGTTTCCGTGCGGTACTCGTCGAAGGCGCGGTTGCCGCTCGAGGGCGGACCGAAGCCGAAGCCGCCGAAGCCACGGCTCTCCATGCGGTTACGCATCCGGTCCATCTTGTACTGCATCCGCTCCATCTTGTTCTGAAAGCGGTCTCCGTGGCTCCAGCAACCCATTTTTCTGCTCCCTAGTGTGAAAAAGAGGAGGGCAAGGCCGATCGGCCACCAGATGATGAAGCCGAGGATGGTCACCGCGATCCAGCCGGGGTGCCAGGGGCTCTCAAGCATATGCGGGCGGTAGTTCTCTTGCGTCGGGCCGCGCCATCGATTGACATCTGCGGTGTAGGCCATTTCCCTCTCCATGGCGGCGATCACGCCGTTGTGAATGTAAATAACATTTACATACCTAAACCATCCCACGTTTTTGTCAAGCGGGCGGCTGGCCGCACCCTCGAAAATTTATTTGGGGGTTCCCCAAGGACCACCCGCAGGCGGTACTGGCGGTGGTCCTGACTGCTTCTGATCCGATGGCCGGCGATCGGTCGGGAAGCCGAGGCCGCGCAGATAAATCAGCACTTCCGCTTCCAGCAGCTCCTCGGGCGACATCGGCAATTTGCGCCGCGCGGCGTCGCCGCGGCCGAACAGCGAGGCGACCCCGTGCGACATCGACCAGATATGCAGCGCCATCATCAACGCCGGCGGCCGCGGCATGCCGGGCGGCGCCAGCGCCGCAAGTCGTTCGGCCGCAGCACGGATGATGGCGAACGCGCGCTCGCTGGCCGCCATCAATGTCGGGTTTGCATCGACGGGAAGCCCGGATTCGAACATCGCCGAATAGAACGCGGGCTCGTTGCGCGCGAAGGCGAGATAGGCCTTGCCGACCCGCTCGAACGCCGTGACCGTGTCCGGGCGGCCGTCGTCCCAGGCCTGCGTCAGCAGCGCCTCGAACTGCTCGAAGCCGCGCTGGGCGATCGAGGACAGCAATTCATCGCGATCGCGGAAATGCCGGTAGGGCGCGGCGGGGCTGACGCCCGCCATCCGCGCGGCGTCGGCAAAGGTGAAACCGGCCGCGCCTTTTTCGGCGATCAGGCCAAGCGCCGCCTGCAGCAGCGCCTCTTTCAGATTGCCGTGGTGGTAGCCGCGCTCGCTGCGGCCTTGGTCCTTTCGCCAGCTCATGTGAAAGGCTTTTACATGAGCCGGGTGAAAAGGTCACTTATTTTGAGGCCGTTAACTGGCGTTCATCAAGATTAACGGCGTGCGGGTCGATCAATTCCGGACGATTCCAACCGCCCGGGTCCTAACCACCCGGGATCGGGAGGACCGGCATGATCTCCACGCGCTCGCCGGGAAAGATCGCAAAGTGCGGATGGCTTTCGAACAGTTTCGCCGCGGCCTCATGTGAGCCGGCGCGCACCACCGTGAAGGCGCCCATCTCGTTGGCGATGTCAGCAATACCGCTTGAATCGACCTTCTTGGTCTTGCCGAGCGGCCCCCCCATGGCGACGATCGCCGCCTGGTGCTTTTCGACCCAAGCCTTCCATGCCGCGATTCCCTGCTGCTCCCTGGCGCGCCGCTCAGCCTCAGGCAGCGCATTCCAGGCCGCCATTTTCGCACTGGTCTTGCTGCCGAGAAAGACGGCGAGAAACGTATCGTTGGTGCTCATGAGGTTTCTCCTCTCTTTGCGGTTAACGGATCGGCGATAGACGTTCGACTTAACGGCGTGTGGAGTCCTGCTGCAGAGACTCATCGAGCCTTGTGCGCATTTCCCTTCTGCAGCTCGTCGAAGCCCTTGGCTGCCTCTCGCACTTCTTCCGAGAAATCGGTCATCTCCTGTACTTGGCGGATCTCGATGATCTCGTTCTCGGAGGCCGGGCACTTCTTGGCCCAAGCAATCGCCTCCTCGCGCGACTTCACGTCGATCATCCAGTAGCCGCCAAGCACTTCCTTGGCCTCGGTGAAGGGGCCGTCGGTGACAACCGGCTTGCCGGTGGCAAACGAGACCCGCGCGCCCATCGACGGCGGATGCAGCCCGTCGAGCGCGATCAGCACGCCGGCGTCCTTGAGCGCCTCGTTGTACTTCATCATCGCCTTGACCCGTTCAGGGTCGAGCTGGACGTCCGGCGGCGCGGTCTCATAGCCCAGGGGGATCATCAGCATCATGAATCGCATGGTGGGTGTCCTTGTTCTTTGGATGGCATCATTCCGGGGCGCGAAGCGAACTATGGTGCGCAATTGCGCACCTTAGTTTGATGCTTTCGCATCGCCCCGGAATGCACGAGCGTCACTTCTTCGCCGCCTGCGCCCGCAGCCGCTCTTCCTGCTCGCGCAGTTCGGGGGTGAGCGCTTCGCCGAAATCTTCCGCTGAAAACACCTGGCGGATTTCGATCTCGTCGCCATCGAGGAACGGCGCGCGCTGCATCCATTCAACCGCTTCGTCGAGCGATTTGGTATTGATCAGCCAGAAGCCGGCGACGAGATCGCCGGAGAGAGGGAACGGCCCGCGGCTGACGCTGCCCTGCCCGCTGCCATACTTGATCCGCGCGCCCTTCGCGGTCGGATGCAGGCCCTCGCCCGCCTCCATCACGCCGCCCTTCACCAATTCCTCGTTGAACTTGCCCATCGCGGTCAACAGTTCCGTGCTTGGCATCACGCCTGCTTCCGTATCCTTGCTGGCCTTCACAATCACCATGAATCGCATCGTTATTCTCCGGTTTGATCTTTCTGGGCCGGCTACCGTCGTGTCGGCCTCCATCAACAAGACGAGCGGGCTTTTACGCCGCCGACATGTCAGTGGAAATTATTTTGGAGATAATTGTTCGGCCGCCCCATGAGGGGCTCCGCGGGCTACCCTGGTTGTTTGACGAACATGCCGTTCTCATAGGCCGCGCCGAAATAGACGTCGATGCGCTTCACCTTGAAGCCTTCGAAGACGAAGAACTCGGTATTGCGAAACGTCCTGCCATCCTTGCCGTCACCTTTGGCCACGCAGCGATAGGTGACGAAGGCTTCATCACCCTCGACGAAAATCCGCTCCAGCTCGTGCCGCTCGATCCAGTCGCTGTTCTTCCAGCAACGCTCGAAATAGGTCGGCTTGTCGATGGCATCGTCGTAGGGACTGGTGAAGCGGAAATCGTCGCTCAACGCGTTCTCGACGAAATGGCGATCGTTGGCGAGATAGGCTGCAAAGATCCGGCGGATGGTATCCGCCCTGCCTGCATGAGTCATTCAACGCTCCTCCTAGCGCGCTTTGGGCACCATCTGGAAATAGGGCTCGGCCTCTTTCAGCACGCGCGCGAACGAGGGACGCGCCTTCAACCGCGCGAGATAGGCCGCGAGATTCCTGTGCGCATCGCCGAATGGCTCGGCCATGTTGCCGTAGAACAGCGACGGCGCCGCGGAGCAATCGGCGAGGGTAAAATCGTCGCCCATCGCCCACGCGCCCTTGGCCATCTGCTGCTCGATCATGGCGTAGGAGGTCCGCAACTGCGCGCGGGCTTCCTCGACGCCGTGCGGATCTGTCTTGTCCGCGGGCCGCAGCCGGTCGATCATGATCTTCTGCATCGGCAGGTGCACATAGAGATCGTAGAAGCGGTCGCGCAGCCGCGTCTGCAGAGCACGGCCGGCATCATCCGGAATGAACCGCGTCCGGCCACCGTAGTTCCGGTCGAGATATTCGATGATGATGCTCGATTCCGGAACGATCTCGTTCCGCGCATCGTCGCTCAGCACCGGAAATTTCCCAATCCCCCACAGCTTCACCAGCGCGGCGCGCTCGTCGGGATTGCCGAGATCGACCAGGTTCGGCGTGAACGGAACGTCGTTCTCGTACAGCGCGATCAGCGCCTTCCAGCAGTACGAGGCCAGCGGGTGGAAATGCAGCGTCAGCGACATGGAAAAACTCCCGGTGTAACAAGACGGCCCGCATTCGCGCGCCGAGATTTGAGCCAAGATTATTTTGCCGCCGCCGGCACATAGCGCAGGATCACGATGCCGGTCGACAAAGGCCGGCTGTCGATCAGCTTCAGCCTGACCTTCTCGCCCGGCTTGAACAGCGGCGTTCCGCCGCCGAGAATGACCGGGTTCACCGCGATGCGAAACTCGTCGATCAATCCGTGCGGGATCAGGTGCGATGCGAGATCGGCGCTGCCGAACAGAAAGATATCCTTGGCGCTGTCCCGTTTCAGCCTGGCGACGGTCTCGGGGATGTCAGCGCTGAACATCTGCGTGTTGTTCCAATCGGATTTTTTCACCGTGCGGGAGAAGACGTATTTCGGCGCGGCATTCATGAAATCGGCAACCTCGCCGGTCGCGCTCGGCCAGTGATTTGCCATCAACTCGTAAGTGACACGGCCGAACAGCAATCCGCCGGCGGCTTTCAACTGCTCGATCGACAATTGCGCCAGTTCCTCGCCCCAGACGTCGGAATGCCAGGAAATATCGCGGTTCGGACCTTCGACGAAACCATCCAGCGTCATCAGATTCCACATGATCAATTTGGCCATCGTGCACCTCCTCAAACTGATTGCGATTTGCAACTGGTTGTATCCTGAGGCAACCGATGCAATATTGCAAGCAGTTTTTTTGGGGGCGCCATGACCGCCCGTCTGGAACCGAACATGACCGACATCAGCCGCTCCGGCTGCCCGATCAATCTCTCGCTGGAAGTGCTCGGCGATAAATGGAGCCTGCTCATCATCCGCGACATGATGTTCGGCAACCGGCGGCATTTTCGCGAGCTGCTGACAAAGTCCGAGGAAGGCATCTCCTCCAACATTCTCGCCGACCGGCTGAAGACCCTGCTCGACGAGGGGATCATCACCCGCGAGGACGATCCCACGCACAAGCAGAAGGGAATCTATTCGCTGACCGAACAAGGCATCGAGCTGTTGCCGGTTCTCGCGCAGATGGCGGCCTGGGGTTACAAATATCTTCCCGTCAGCGAGGAGCTCGGCATCCGCGCGCGGCTGCTCAGCGAGGGCGGACCGAAACTATGGGCCGAGTTCATGGACGAGTTGCGCGAAAACCATCTCGGCACGAAGCGGCGCAAGCGCACGGGCCCGTCGGTCGGCGAGCGATTGCAGGCGGCGTATGACAGCGTCGTGCAACGAAAATAACTTTCAGGCCCCACAAGAATACGAGGGAGTTCAGCGGCGCATTTTTGCCCGTTCGACGCCGGACTGCCCGCGCTAGCCTTGAATTTCGCTGCATTGTCACCAGGACATGGGCCAGGGCTTGGGTTATAGGAGCGGAAAATTCTCTCTCGCGAACGGACCCGTCCATGCCCCCCTCCCCGCAAAAGATTGCTCTCGTCACCGGCGCCGCGCGCGGCATCGGACTTGCGACGGCCAAACGCTTTCTCGCCGAGGGTTGGCAGGTGGCGCTGCTCGACATCGAGGGCGAATTGCTGCGCGGCGCGGTCGCTGGCCTTGAGAACCCCGACAACACGCTGGCGCTGCATTGCGACGTCTCCGATGCCAAGGCCGTGACGAACGCCATGGCGTCGGTGAACGCACGCTTCGGCCGGCTTGACGCGCTGGTCAACAATGCCGGCATCGCGGTGTTCGCGCCGCTGCTCGATACCTCGGATGAAGACTGGAGCCGCATCCTGCAGGTCAACCTCACCGGCCCGTTCCTGTGCACCAAGGCGGCCGCGCCCCTGATGCGCGAGCATGGCGGCGGCGCGATCGTCAACATCACGTCGATCTCGGCGGTGCGCGCGTCCACGCTGCGTTCGGCTTACGGCACCAGCAAAGCTGGGCTCGCGCATCTCACAAAACAGCTCGCGGTCGAACTGGCTTCCCTCGGCATTCGCGTGAACGCCGTGGCGCCCGGCCCGGTCGAGACCGCGATGGCGAAGCAGGTCCACACGCCGGAAATCCGCGCCGACTATCACGACGCCATTCCGCTGAATCGTTACGGCCTCGAGGAGGAACTGGCGGAAGCGATCTTCTTCCTGTGCAGCGATCGTTCGAGCTACATCACCGGACAGGTCCTCGCCGTCGACGGCGGTTTTGATGCCGCCGGCATCGGCCTGCCGACGCTGCGCGGCCAGCGACGGAACGGGTAACGCCGCTTCCTCCCTCGCCCCCTGGCGAGGCAAGGCAAGCACGGCAAAATAGCTGGCGCCCTTCGCTGCCGCAGCGTGACCTTCGCGTCCCAAACGCTTAGGTTGTGCCGGCGCGGCGATGGTCCGGCGCCCTGCACATGCCAAAAAACCTCACACCGGATCCTCGGGAGTGACGTGTCATGTCGGGAATGCTCATCAACCTGATCATCCAGATCGTCAGCGGCGCCATCGGCGGCAATGTCGCAGGGAGCGCGGCCAAGAACGTCGATCTCGGCATGCTTGGAAATACCATCGCAGGCGCCATCGGCGGCGGTGCCGGAGGGCAGCTTCTCGGCATGCTGATTCCGCTGCTGGCCAATACAGCTTCGACGCCTGATATCGGCAGCATCATAGGCCAGATCGCCGGTGGCGGCGTCGCTGGTGCCGTTCTCACCGCGATCGTCGGCGCCATCAAGAACAGGGCGGCGGCCTAAGCGGTTCCACGACCGCGCGCCTGCATAATTGGCGGCGGACATCTGCAGAAATCGCATTTGTCCGCTGGTGGCTGCGACTGTATAAACCGGTAGCTTCTTCTCATGACTTGAAGAGGCTCCTATGAACGACCTGCACACGTGGCTTTCGCAACAGCACCACGGCTTGCGGACCTTCCGCACCTTTCAGCAAAAACTGGATGATCTCGGCAACGGCGACGCCCGGCAACGCGCCATGTGCCGGCTGCTGAAGAGTATCGTCGGCAGCTACATCGATACCTTCGATGAAGAACCCTTGCCCGTTGCGGTCGCCGATCGCGCCTACGGACGTCTGCTCGAAATGGTGGCCAGCCTGGATTTCGACGGAAATGCCGATCGGCGGCTGGCCGACATCAACCGTGTCGCTGCCCTGGATTTGCGTCACTAACCTTTCTGGTTGACCGCAACCACGCGCCAGCCGTTCTCGAGCCGGTCGATACGCGTCAGCGACAGCGGATCGATCACGAAGCGCAGCGCCTGCTCGGGCTTGAGATCGAGCGCGATGGCGAGCACGGCGCGGATAGTACCGGAATGCACGACGAGGATCGCCTCGCCTGCGGGCAACAGCGCAAGCCCGGCGCTCGCGCGCGCGATCTGGTCGACAAAGCTTTCGCCGCCGGGCGGCCGGTTGCTCGCGGCCGATTTCCAGAATGCGCGATAGGCCGGGCCGAGTTCGTGTTCGAGTTCATTGTGACGCCGTCCGGTCCACGCGCCAAAATCCTGTTCGCGAAAGGCGGCCTGTTCGACCGGAACGAGACCCAGTCGCTCGGCCGTCTCCCGCGTGCGGCGCGCCGGGCTGCACACCGCAAATGCATCTCCCGGCAATCTTGCCTTGAGCGCGGCAAAGGCTGCGGCATCGCCGAGATCGGCCGGCGCGTCGGGTCCGTGAATCACCCCGCGCGGTCCGTCGACCGGCGCGTGGCGGATCAGCCAGAGATTCGTCTGGGCGCTCATGGCTGCGCCAGCCGTGCGGCGAGCAGGACGAGGATCGCGGTCTCAGCCACCTGCTCGGCGCCTCCCAGCACGTCGCCGGTCTGGCCGCCGATTTGCCGCAGCGCCAGCCAGGCGATGGCGAGCCCGCTCAAGCCCGCCACCACCGCCGCCCACAACGCGTTGCTCCATGACAGCGACAACAGCGCGATGAGCAGCGCCAGCCCGCCGGCGATGGCCGCCGTCGCCGCATCGGGCTGGCCGGCATTGCGGGCCAAGCCATCCTTGCGCGCATAAGGCAGGTTCAACGACATCGCAGGCAAGACGCCGCGCGCGAGCGCATGCGCGGCAATCAGGCTCGGAATGACATAGCCGTCCGGGATCGCCGCCAGCGCGGACAGTTTTGCGGCAAAGCTCACCAGCAGGATCATGGCCCCATAGGTGCCGAGCCGGCTGTCGCGCATGATCTCCAGCTTCGATTCGAGATTGCGGCCGCCTCCAAATCCGTCGGCGACGTCGGCAAGGCCATCCTCGTGCAGCGCGCCTGTGATGATGGCGCTAGCGCCCAGCGCCAGCGCTGCGGCCGCCAGATCGGGCACGCCGATAGATCGCAGGCCAAGGCACAGCAAGCCCACCGCGGCGCCGATCAGCGCGCCCACCACCGGAAACAGCCGGTGCGCGCGCACGAAATTTGCAGGGCTGGCGCCATCCGGGTGCGGCATCGGCAGCCGCGTCAGGAACGCGACGGCGGTTTTGAAATCGTCGAACCAATCATTCATGGAGATGTCCGGAGAATCGTTCTAGCGTGCGGCCCCGCTCAGCGTCTCAAAAGAATCGCAAAGAGAATCGCATGCCCTTCGACAGTCTAGACGACATCCGCGCCTTCTGTCGCGACCTGCCCGGCGGCGATCGGCGATTCGCTGACATGGCCGCACAGCGGCAACAGAATCTGACAAAGCCGCCGGGCAGCCTCGGCCGCCTGGAAGAACTCGCGATCTGGCTGGCGCAATGGCAGGGCCGCGAGATCCCGCTTCTGGAGCGCGTCACCATCGCCGTGTTTGCCGGCAATCACGGCGTCGCCGCGCGCGGCGTCTCGGCCTATCCGCAGGCCGTCACCGCGCAGATGGTGGCGAATTTTTCCGCAGGCGGTGCAGCCATCAACCAGATCGCAAAGGCCGCAGCCGCGGAGCTCTGCGTGGTGCCGATCGAACTCGAACGTCCCACGCGCGATTTCACCGAGGCCGCGGCGATGAGCCCGGAGGAGTATCTCGAAGCGGTCGACGCCGGATATCGCACCGTGCCTGACGATTGCGATCTGCTGGCGGTCGGCGAGATGGGCATCGCGAACACGACGACGGCGGCAACGCTATGCGCGGCCCTGCTCGGCGGCGGCGCTGCGCGCTGGGCCGGCCGCGGCACCGGCGTCGACGATGACGGGCTGGCGCGCAAGCGCGCCGCGATCGAGACCGCGCTGAATTTCCATCGCGGTATTCTCGGCGATCCGCTGGAGGCGGCGGCAGCACTTGGCGGCCGCGAACTCGCGGCGATCGCCGGCGCCGTGCTCGCCGCGCGGCAGCACAAGGTTCCGGTGCTGCTCGACGGTTTCGTGGCAACATCAGCGGTGCTGCCGCTGGCGCGTCTCGATGCCGGCGCGCTCGATCATTGCCGCGCCGGGCACGTCTCGGCCGAATCCGGCCACCGCGATCTCTTGCGGGAACTGAAGCTGGATCCGTTGCTTGATCTGAACATGCGGCTCGGCGAGGCGTCAGGCGCTGCTGTCGCGATCCTGCTGGCGCGCGCCGCGCTCGCCTGCCACGCCGGGATGGCCACCTTCACCGAAGCCGGAGTCTCCAGCACGGACGATTGACGAAATCCAACCATGGCGCGGGCTCATCAACGCGGAACCACAGCCTGATTGACGCAACGTATGCGCGGTAGTTTGCAGCTCGTGATGCCGCTTTATCGTTGAGCATCGTCCCGCCTCACTTGGTCGCAGGGTTTGGAAGCGCGGCCATGGCAAAGTGTGCGGAATTGGAACCATACGGGATCAGGAATGCAGCACGATACGCCTCTCATCGCCACCATCGTCGCCGGCCTGGGACTGGCTTTCGTGTTCGGCGCAGTTGCGCAGCGCCTTCGAATTCCGCCACTCGTCGGCTACCTCCTGGCAGGCGTCGCGGTCGGCCCCTTTACGCCGGGCTACGTCGCAGATCAGGGACTGGCGACCGAGTTGGCCGAGATAGGCGTCATTCTATTGATGTTTGGCGTTGGGCTTCACTTTTCGCTCAACGACCTTCTGTCGGTGCGCGCGATAGCGCTGCCCGGTGCCGTTGTTCAAATCGTTGTCGCCAGTCTGATGGGACTGGGTCTCGCGCTGTTCATGGGCTGGACCATTGGCGCCGGTCTCGTCTTTGGGCTTGCCTTGTCGGTCGCCAGCACCGTGGTGTTGCTCCGGGCCATGCAGGAGCGCCGGCTGATGGAGACAGAGCGAGGCCGCATAGCCGTCGGCTGGTTGATCGTGGAAGACCTCGCAATGGTGCTCGCGCTCGTGCTGCTTCCGGCTTTCGCCGGCTTGCAGGGCGCAAACAGCAACACGCTGATTGCGGACCCGCTGGCGTCCTGGCTCGGCATGGGGCTTGGCGGGGTTCTGTTGCTCACCGTTGCAAAGGTCGTCGTCTTCGTCGGCATCATGCTGATCGTAGGGCGGCGCCTCATTCCCTGGATCCTTCACTACATCGCGCACACCGGCTCGCGGGAGTTGTTCCGCCTCGCCGTTCTGGCCATCGCCCTCACGGTGGCATTCGGATCGGCAAAACTGTTCGGCGTTTCCCTTGCGCTCGGCGCGTTTTTCGCCGGAATGATCCTCAGTGAAAGTGCACTAAGCCAACGAGCGGCGCAGGAAACATTGCCATTGCGCGATGCCTTTGCCGTACTGTTCTTTGTCTCCGTCGGCATGTTGTTCAATCCGGCGAGCCTGCTGCGCGAGCCATGGCCATTGCTCGCCACGCTCTTCATCATCATCGTTGGAAAGTCGGTAGCTGCCTTTCTGATTGTGCTCGCGTTTCGTCATCCGGTCGGAACGGCATTAACAATCTCGGCCAGTCTCGCCCAGATCGGGGAATTCTCGTTCATTCTGGCTGAACTTGGCGTGAAGCTGAACCTGCTGCCGACGGCAGGACGCGACCTCATTCTGGCCGGCGCAATCCTCACCATCATGCTCAATCCGCTGATCTTCGCCGCGGTCGATTGGTTGTCCCGGCGCCTTGAGCGACCGCCCGGTCGCGGCGATGTTGATGTTTTCGGCTCCGGCGCAAAGGCAGGACAGGCCGCCGCATCAGCGAAATCATCCGCCGCACCCGAGGCTACCCGTTTGAAAGATCATACAATACTTGTCGGCCATGGCCGCGTCGGCAGCATTGTTGCCGATGCCTTGAAGAAGAGCAGTCAGCCGTTCCTCATTATCGAGGATGCAGACAATGTCATTGCGAAGCTGCGCGAGAGTAACTTCGAGACCATCGTTGGAAATGCCGCACGTTCCGATGTCCTGCAATCCGCCAATCTCGGCGGCGCGCGATATCTGCTAATTGCGATACCGGAAGCATTCGAAGCGGGGCAGATCGTGCAACAGGCTCGCGCGGCCAATCCGGGCATCCAGATCATCGCACGTGCGCATTCAGATGCCGAAGTCGATCACCTGAGGTTGCTCGGCGCCGATCTCATCATCATGGGGGAGCGGGAGATTGCGCTCGGAATAATTCATAACCTGTTCGAGTGGCAAGCGCGTAGCCCAGTGGCGCAAGGCTAGTTGTATCTACCATTCATGGCAGCCGCCCGTCGTGCGTCGTCTGGCATGGGTAGCGAACGCCGTCGGAACACCGATGCGGCGGTGATCTGAGGATCGAAGATGGAGGGCCGGCATTTCCGGCGCGGAGGATTGACGAAACCTTGCCACATATCTCAGCGTAACTGGGCCGGAGGGCAGTGCCGATGAAGGAGCCGTGCATGCGAAGGACGGTCATCAAGGTAATCTTTGTCGCCGCAGTGCTTTTCGCGACGATCGGGCACGCACAGGCCGAGGTCCGCATTCTTGCAAGCCCCGGCGGACAGGTCGGCCCGTTTATTGAGCTGTTCGATCGCGTGAACGCCTCCGGCGAGCGGGTGGTGATCGACGGGCCATGCCTGTCGGCCTGCACGCTGGTGCTGATGATGGTGCCGACTGAGCGCATCTGTGTGACGCGCCGCGCGGTGCTCGGATTTCATGCCGCACGGTCGATCGACCGCCGCGGCCGGATATACGCGGAGCCGGAAGCCTCGCGCGAGGTGGAGGCAGCCTATCCGACGCTGGTGCGGGAATGGATCGCCCGCCGTGGCGGCCTGACCTCGCGGCTCTTGCTGTTGCGCGGCCGCGAACTCGCCGCGATCTATCCGCGGTGCAGGTAGGATTCGCCGCTGCGTAGGGTGGGCAAAGCGCAGCGTGCCCACCATCACGAGCACAGCGAAAATGGTGGGCACGGCGCATGCGCGCCTTTGCCCACCCTACGAGTCTCGCACTACATATCTTCCTTCGGACAATTCACCATCCAGGGAATCCCGAACTTGTCGACGCACATGCCGAACCCGTTGGAGAAGAAAGTCTTGCCGAACGGCATCCGCACCGTGCCGCCTTCGGCGAGCGCGTTGAACCGGCGCTCGGCATCGGCGGGATCCTCGACCGCGAGCGCGACGGAAAAGCCCTGCGGCTGATGGTAATCGCCGGGCGTGGCGTCGGACGCCATCAGCACCTCGCCATCGATGGTGATCCGGGCATGCATGAGCTTGGTCTTCCAGTCCGCCGGGACCGGCATGTCGGCGGGACCGTCGCCATATGGCATCATCGCCTCGATCTGCGCGCCGAGCGCCTTTTGATAGTACTTCAGCGCTTCCTCGCAATTGCCGTTGTAGAACAGATAGGGATTGACCTGCATCGGTGGCTCCTTGGCTTGTTTAATCAGTCACGGCGTTCCCCGGATGCCGCGCAGCACGTTCGGGATCGCGCTTCGCGCGACGCCGGTGATGCGCTGCTGTTCCGCGGTCCATCGTGGGTCCCGGCTCTGCGGCGCAGCGTTGCACGCTGCACCGCGTCCAGGACAGGATAGTGACACTCATTTCTCGGTGATCGTCTTCAGATTGGCGAGACCGGCCTCGAAATCCTTTCCGATCATATTGTCGAGATTCATGAAGACCTGGATCAGCCTGGTCACGAAGCGTGCGGGACCATGCATCAGCCATGTGACATGGGTGCCATCGCCCTGCGGCAGCATTGTGAACTCGGCGGTGTTGTGGCCCTCGAACGGCGTGAAGAAATCGAGCTTGATGACGACCTTTTGCGGCGCGGAGGCTTCAAGAATTTCCATGCGGCCGGAACCGACATTCTTGTCGCCGTTCCAGGCATAGACCGCGCCCTTGCCGCGCTCCGCACCGCTGTAGGTGCGCTTCATCGCCGGATCCTTCTGCTCGTAGGGCGACCAGCTTTGCCACTGGTGAAAGTCGGAGATCAGCGGAAAGATCTCCTCCGGCGGCGCCTTGATGCTGACCGAGCGCTGCACGCGCAGGGTGTCCGGCTTGGTCGCGGCAAGAATGAGGACCGCGGCGATGGCAATCGCCAAGATGACAGCGATGGTGACAATGACTTCAAACATGACTGGCTCCGTCTTCGTGAACGACCGTTGAAGCACCTCAGCGGCGGAAGGGAATCAAGCTGCGCAGGTTCTGGTCGCGCAGCCACAGCCCGCCCCACACCATCAGGCCGAGATAAAGCCCGAACAGCGTGTGCGTGAACAGGGGACTGCCGATCCGCACATGCGAGGCCATGGCGCCGCCGAGATAGCCGGTGAGCAGGATCGCGCCGAGGATCGAGGTCGGCGGTATGGAATAGAGCACGGTGCAGACGATGGTGATGAGGCCGAGGCTCCGCGCCAGCGTTTCGCTCGAACCATAACCCATTCTGTCCATGGTTTCCGTGACGACCGGCCACGGCACCAGCTTGATGGCGCCGTCGATCATCAGGAACACGATGACGAGACCGCTGAGGATGCGGCCAGTCCAGCGTGCGGGCTTAGAGGCTGGGGTCTCGGCGATGACAGTCATGATTGATCCCCATTGTCTTGAATGGCTGTTCGGATTCAAGACGTACGAGGCTGGCGGAAACCGACAAACCATCGAAGATTTATTGGAGCCCCCCGGTCTTGCACCCGGCGTACCCCGGATGCTGCGCAGCGCGCCGCACTTGCGGCGTGATGCGCTGCTAGGCTGGGGCCCATACGGGGATGGAGCGCATAAGTCCCGGCTCTGCGGTGCACCGCTGAAGTAGCGCTGCACCGCGTCCGGGACACGAGACCGGCTACTTCCCCGCTTTTTTGCCGCGGGGCTGGCTGTCGCGCTGCAGGCGGTCGAGGTGCATGCGGATGTGGGCGGCTTCGGCCGAGGTGTTCGCCAAGGCAATGGCGCGATCGAACGCGGTGCGCGCTTCGTCGTTGCGGCCGAGTTGCATCAGGAAGGCGCCGCGCACGCCGAAGAAATGAAAATAGTTCGACAGCCGCGCCGCCAGCGGCTCGATCATGTCGAGCCCGGCCTGCGGACCCTTTACCTTGGATGCCGCGACCGCGCGGTTCAGCGTCACCACCGGCGACGGCTGCATGATCTCGAGCGCGCCATAGAGCAGATCAATCTGGGTCCAGTCGGTATCTTCGGGCTTTTCGGCGCGGGCGTGCAGCGCCGCGATCGCGGCCTGCACCTGGTAGGGCCCGCTGCGGCGATGGCGCATCGCCTTGTCGATCAGCGCCAGCCCCTCTGCGATGAGAGACTTGTTCCAAAGCGAACGATCCTGATCGTCGAGCAGGATCACCGCGCCATCGGCATCGAACCGCGCCGCAGCGCGCGCATGCTGTATCAGCAGCAGCGCGGTCAGCCCCATGATCTCGGGCTCGCTCTGGAACAGCCGCAGCAACAGCCGCGCCAGGCGAATGGCCTCCTCGCACAAGGGGCTGCGAATCTCGGCGGTATCGCCCGAGGCCGAATAGCCCTCGTTGAAGATCAGGTAGATCATGGCGGCGACGGAGGTGAGGCGCTCGGAGCGCTCCACCGCGCCCGGCGTTTCAAACGGCACGTCGGCGTCGGCGACCTTTGCCTTTGCCCGCGTGATGCGCTGCTCCATCGCGGCTTCCGAGACCAGGAAGGCGCGCGCGATCTGCTTGACCGTCAGCCCGGAGACGATGCGCAGCGCGAGCGCGATCTGCTGCGTTGCCGGCAGGTCCGGATGGCAGCAGATGAACAGGAGCCGCAGGATGTCGTCGCGGTAGTGCGAGCCGTCGAGCCGCTCGGCAAGCTGTTCCTCGGCGTCATCGAGGTCGGAGATCGCCTCGTCCTCCGGCAGCGCCTCCTGCTTCTTGCTCCGCCTGATATCGTCGATCGCGACATTGCGGCCGACCATGATCAGCCACGCCGCGGGATCGCGCGGCGGGCCGTTCTGCGGCCAGCTCTTCAGCGCCCGCAGGCAGGCGTTCTGAAACGCCTCCTCGGCGGTGTCGAGATTGCGGAAATAGCGCAGCAACGCGCCGACCGCCTGGGGGCGAGCCGAGGTCAGCGCGGCATCGATCCAGGCGGCGTCGGTCACGGCTGCACACTCCCCGGCGAAAAATGGCCGACGGGACGGATCTCGTAAGCGCCGCCGGGATTGGCTGCGCCGAGATCGCGGGCGACGTCGAGCGCCTCGTCGAGATTCTTGCAGTCGACGACATAGAAGCCGAGCAATTGTTCCTTGGTTTCGGCGTAGGGGCCGTCGAGCACCAGCGGCGGGTCGTCCTTGCGCAGCGTGGTCGCCGCCGTGGTCGGCAAGAGCCGCGCGACCGGACCGAGCCGGCCCTGCTTGGCGAGCTTGTCCTGCACGACGGTAAGCTTCGTCATGACCTCGGCGTCCTGTTCCTTGGTCCAGGAACCGACGGTGTCTTCGTCGTGATAGCAAAGGATGGCGTAAAGCATGAGGGCTGGCATCTCCGTTGTCATAATGACGAACGATTATGCCCGCTGCCGACAGGTGCGTCGAAGAAATTTTGGATTGTTCCGCCGGCCGTCAGGGACCGACGATCGGAGGCGGCGGCGGATTGAAGTGTCTGTAGGTGTGGACGACCGCCTTGGAACAAAGAAGGCACACACCGAGAATGAGAATGATGTTCTTGATCGTCTTCATCTGACGGTCTCGACTTTGGCCGGACCAAAGTCGCGGTGATTGTTCTGGTAGGAAAGCGCCAGCCAGAACATCACCGCCACGATGATGAAACCGCGCATCACCAGGAGACGCCATACTGCGCGGCGATCTGGCGCGCTTTTTGCTCGTCAGTCTCGCGCCGGCCGGCCTGGCTCTTCTTCGATCTGGACGACGCCTGCTTCCTGGAAGCTGCCGGCTTGGCTTCCGCCGACGCGGCGGTGGAAGCTGCCGTCGGCGTGTCGTTGGCGGCGGGGATCAGGCTGCCGATGTCGCTGGCTTGCGCCGAGGCGGAGGCCAGGACGAAAGCGGAAATGAGGATCAGTTTGCGCATCTGCAGTCTCCCTTGTTGGATGAAAGGAGGCTAGAGAAGCGGTTCGATCGACTATGTGATGGGAGTCACGCCGGGTGGCGATGCAAAAGGGACGGCCGAAAGAATGACAGTCAACAAAGGTGCGCTCGCCATCCTCGTGCATGGCGGGACTGAAAACTGGTCGCCGCAGCGCTGGAAAAGCCGGTTCGACGGCGTCTGCCCGGACCGTTCCGTGCTGCTGGCGCCGGATACCTCGTTCGACCCGGCCGAGGTGCATTACGCCGCGGTGTGGAAGCCGCGTCCGGGCGAGCTTGCCGCCTTCCCCAATCTGCGTGTCATCTTCAATCTGGGCGCCGGTGTCGATGCGTTGATGGCGGACCGCTCATTGCCCGACGTGCCGCTGGTGCGCGTGGCCGTCACCGACCTCACCGCACGGATGACGGAGTATGTCGTGCTGCATGTGCTGATGCACCACCGGCAGGAGCTCTACTTGCGCCAGTCGCAGCGCGAAAAGCGCTGGGCGCCGAAATTGCAATGGGCGGCGGGCGCGATCTCGGTCGGCGTCATGGGGCTGGGCGCGCTCGGAGCTGACGCGGCAGGCGTGTTGAAACGCCTGGGCTTTCGCGTCGCGGGCTGGAGCCGGAGCGCCAAGACGATCGACGGCATCGATTGCTTTCACGGCGAGCCGCAGTTCGACGCGTTCCTGCGGCGGACCGACATCCTGGTCTGCCTTTTGCCGCTGACGCCGGAGACACGGCACGTTCTCAACCGCGCGCTGTTTGAGAAACTGAATCGCAAAAGTCCGCTCGGCGCGCCGGTGCTGATCAATGCCGGCCGCGGGGCCTTGCAGAACGAAGCCGACATCCTGCAATGCCTGGACGACGGCACGCTCGGCGCCGCCTCGCTCGACGTCTACGCCACCGAGCCGCTGCCCGTGGACAGCCCGTTCTGGACCCACCCAAAAGTGGTGCTGACCCCGCACAACGCCGCCGATACCGATACCGACGAGATATCGAAATACGTCGCGCAGCAGATCACGCGCTTCGAGGCCGGCGGCGCGCTGGAGAATGTGGTGGATCGGGGGCGGGGGTATTAGGCGAACTGGTCGTCCCCGCAAACGCGGGGACCCATACGCCGCGGCTTCTCGTTTTGGCGCTGGGGCCAGTTGCCTTCCTAACAACAACGCCGGTGGTTACGGGGTTGAGAATTCTCGACCACTGCGTCCTATCGATAGATCACGCGGTATGGGTCCCTGCTCCCGTGCGCAATTGCGCACTAGGCAGGGACGACGTTGGAGTTTGCCTAGCCTCACCCTTTCGCAGGCAAATTGTGCGCAAAGCTCCAGGAATGGCCGAACGGATCCATGATGCGAGCATAGCGCGCGCCCCAGAATGAATCCCACGGCTCCAGCGTGACGGTGGCGCCGGCATCCCGGGCGCGTTTCACCGCCGCATCGCAGTTCTCGACTTCGAGATGCATGGTCACCGACGTGCCCTTGATCTGGTCCGGCGGAAATACCGCGTCGACGCCATGGGAACCGCGATGCTCGGGAAAGTCGTCCATGACGAAAATCCGCGCACCATTGACCTGGATTTCCGAATGCATCAGCCGCTTGCCGTCCTCGGCCGGCATCCGGACGGTTTCGGTCGCACCGAGCGCCTTCTTGTAGAATTCGAGGGCGGCGTTGGCGTCGCGGACGACGAGATGGGGGGTGACGATCTGGATGGTAGTCATGGCTGCACTCCGGAGTTTTTGGACAACGTCATGAAGACGAGCGAGGAAGCCCCAATCCGACAGCGATCAGAAAAGAAAGATTGTCGTCCCTGCCTAGTGCGCAATTGCGCACGGGCGCAGGGACCCATACCGCGTGATCTATCGATGATAGCGTGGTGGCTGACGCTCTCCGTAAGTCAACTAGGACTGTGGGCTACTGAAGCGAAGCCGTCGTGCCGCGTGCCCTTCTCAACGGCCGCGGCGTATGGGTCCCTGCGTTCGCAGGGACGACACTGAAGTCATTTCGCGGCCCCGAGCATCACGTCGATTGCGCCATTGACGATCGCCTCCAGTTCCTTGCGCGGCGTCTGCGCACGGGCACGGATCGCGATGGTGTGGATGGTGGCGGAGGCGAGCTGCGCCAGCACGATCGCATCGGCGCTCTCCGGTAGCTCGCCCTTCTCCTTGGCCCGTCGGAAGCACGCCGCAAAGGCCTTGTCGAGTTCGCCAAAACCTTCCAGCACCATGGCGCGGATATCGGGATCGTACACGGCCTCGGAGGCCGCGGTCATCACCGTGAAGCAGCCGCGCGGACCGGATTCGCCTGATAGATAGATGTCGAGCGCCACCGCATAGATGCGTTCCAGTCGCTTTCGGATCGGCAGCTCGTTGCGGAAGATGTCGCCCATCGCGGCCCGCGCGTCCTCGCGATAGCGCCGGTAACTCTTGATGAAGAGCTCGCGCTTGTCGCCGAACGCGCCGTAGAGGCTCGGCCGGTTCATGCCGGTGGCGGCGGAGAGATCGTCCAACGACGTCGCCGCGAATCCATCCTTGCGGAACAGATCGAGCGCCTTGCCCAGCGCCACGTCCGGCTCATAGGCGCGCGGCCGGCCCCGGCGCTTGGGCGGGACCGGGGCGTCGATCTTGGTGACAGGCGGCTTTTTACTTTTTTGTACCATTTCGCAATAAATCCTTGACCGGATTTATATTATGCGGAACAGTATAAAAATCAATCCCGCCTGCCCTGAGCGCCGGCCCGATTGATCAACCCGCCAAGGAGGCAAACCATGGATCTCTATTTCTCGCCGCTCGCCTGCTCGCTGGCGACACGGATCGCGCTGTATGAAGCCGGCGCTGAGGCCAACTATCTCGAAGTCGATCCCAAGACCAAGGTGGTGCAGAAGGACGGCTCGGATTTCCGCGCCGTCAACCCGCTCGGGCTGGTGCCGACGCTGCGCACCGATGACGGGACGGTGCTGACGGAGAACGCCGCGATCCTGCAATATGTCGCCGACCGCTTTCCGAACGCCGGCATCTCGGCCATATCGGCAGAGGAGCGCAGCCGCATGCATCAGTGGCTCTGCTTCATCGGCACCGAACTGCACAAGGCGCTGTTCGTGCCGCTACTCGACAAGACGGCGCCGCAGGACGCGAAGACGTATGCATTAGCCAAGAACCTGTCGCGGCTCGACTATCTCGAGAACTATTTGAAGGGCCGCGAATTCCTGCTCGATCATTTCAGCGTGGCGGATGCCTATCTCGTCACCATCATCAACTGGACGATGGCGACGCCGCCGATCGAGCTGGCGAAATGGCCGAACGTGAAGGCCTATTACGAGCGGCTGCGCGCACGGCCGAGCATCGCGAAGGCAGTCGCCGAGGAGTTCGAGATGTACAAGGCCGAACTCGCGCGGCACAAGGCGGCGGCGTAAGAGCCCGTAGCCCGGATGGAGCGCAGCGCAATCCGGGAACCATCGACCAAACATGCCGTGTCGT
Organism: Bradyrhizobium sp. SRL28; assembly: GCF_018596315.1. Classification (GTDB taxonomy): domain Bacteria; phylum Pseudomonadota; class Alphaproteobacteria; order Rhizobiales; family Xanthobacteraceae; genus Bradyrhizobium. The sequence goes on from NZ_JAHEAG010000007.1 coordinate 23,587, forward strand.
CCCGGATTGCGCTTCGCTCCATCCGGGCTACGGCGCCAGCAGCCGCGCCATCAGATCGCTCAACGCCCGGCGAAATATCCCGGCGTCGTTGCGCGCCCGCGCCAGCACCAGCGCGCCCTGAATGGTCAACAGCGCATCTTCCGCGCGCCGCTGCGCCTGGCTCCTGCTCAATCCGGATCGCCGCAGCAGTTGCGCCAGCGCGACCTGCCAGCGTGCAAAATAATCATCGACCGTTTCGGCAAACGTGTCGCGCGCAGAACCGAGTGCCACCAGCCCAACCAGACAGACACGATCGCCGGAATGAAAATACTGGTCGACGCCCGCGATCATCGCGGCGATCGCGCGCGCGGGATCATTCGCATCGCGCAGCGGTGCATAAATATTGAGCTCGAACCAGCCGTCGATGTCGGCCAGCACCTCGGCGGCCATCTGCTCCTTGCCGCCGGGAAACAGGTGATAAAGGCTGCCCTTGCCGAGCCCGGTGGCCTCCGTGATCAGCGTCAGCGAGGCCCCCTCATAGCCATGCGCGCGAAACACCTCGCCGAGCGCACGCAACACTTCCTTGCGCTCGACACCCTTTTTCAACATCGCGTCACAGCGGGTTCTCGCTTAAGCCCGCGACATCGGCCGGGCGCGGCCCAGGCGCCGGCCAGTGAAAGCGTCGCTCGCTCTCCTTGATGGCGATATCGTTGATGCTGGCCTCGCGCCGCCGCATCAGGCCGTGTTCATCGAACTCCCACTGCTCATTGCCATAGGAGCGATGCCACTGCCCGGCATCGTCGTGCCATTCATACTGGAAGCGCACGGCGATGCGGTTCTGGTCGAACGCCCAGAGATCCTTGATCAGGCGATAGTCGTACTCCTTCGCCCATTTGCGGGTGAGGAATTCGACGATTGCCTCGCGACCCTGGAAGAATTCGGAGCGGTTACGCCAGCGGCTGTCCTCGGTATAAGCCAGCGACACCCGCACCGGATCGCGCGAATTCCAGGCGTCTTCCGCCATGCGCGCCTTCTGGGCAGCGGTTTCGCGGGTAAAGGGCGGCAGCGGCGGACGCGACATGAGGTTTCTCCGGATTGACGGTCCGCAGACACTGTACCGATCGGTACAGAGAGTCAATCCGAAGAATCGACCTGGATCCAGGCCGGAGCGCCACTGAATTGTTTGTGACGCTCGCGGGTCCATGGCGCATTGCCTCCTGGAAGAGGCGGCTCAACAGCAGCCGCCTTCCACCATGTCTGGAGCTTGCGACTACTGGCAGAGATACATATTGCCGTCGTCGAGCTTTGTCATCGTGCCGGGCTTGCACTTGAGAAAGTTGCGGCCCGAGTAGTCGTCCCATCCGGTATAGCCGTAGTAAGGAGCACCTCCGTAGTAAGCCCTCGCCGCGTAGTGAGGTTGACCAAAGCGAGGATCATTTTGGGCGGCGTAAGTGTTGCCCCAAGCATTGTTGTATCCCCAAGGCGTGGTGGCAGCGGCGACGGCGCCAGCCGTGGCCACCGCCGCTGCACCTGCGACGCCAGCTCCAACTCCGTACCCGTATGCTGCCCGCCGGTTCTGCCGACGTGCGACGCCCGCAACGCTCACGGGTGTCAGCGGGCGGCCAACACGCGCTTGAGCTTCCTCGACCGATAGCGAAACGCCGCGTTGCTCGGACCAGCCAAAGGAGAGCATCGCCGCACCGGCAAATGTCGAGACGGCAATCGCAATCCTGGTTAAGCGCATCTGCGTCATGAGTTTTCTCCGCTGATTGCTGCCCCATGTGTCGATGCAAATTCGCAGGCATAGCCGCGCGATCTTCGTGTCGCTGATCGGAGGCGAGTGGGTCGAGACGTGCGAGTCCGCTCTCGCAAATCCTCCGTCAAATTTGTACACGATGAAATCTGAAAGCAGCCCGAAACACCATTGTCCTAACGTGCATGGATCGGTCATTCGCGCTGTCCTAATAGCAACGCTTGATAGCATCATTTGCAATTTGGCAACTCTCGACGCCGCTTCTGCGAACCGAGATGGCGGAAGGCCCGTCGGCCACCGCTCAGGTCGCGGACTGCTTCACTCGGCCGCTTTCCATGGCAATCCGCAGCGGCTTGGGGATACGTTGCGCTTTCCCGCCGGAGACGAAAGCGACGCGGACGCGGGCCTCGATGAGAAGATCATCACCGCGCCTGCATTGCTGCAACAGGGTGATTGAAGCCCCCTTCACTTCTCCAGCCGCTGTGACGACATCGAGCACATCGTCCATATATCCCGGTTTAAAGAAATCGATTGTCATCGAGCGGACCACGAACGCGAAGCCGGGCGCTTCGTCCTGCGTTTCCTCGAATAAGGTGCGGTGGTCGGCGCCAAGCAGCCGCAAATAATTCGTTCTGCCACGCTCCATGAACCGCAAGTAGTTCGCGTGGTAGATTACACCCGAGAAATCCGTGTCCTCGTAATAGACGCGGACCTGCATGTGATGGCAGCCGTCGCGGATCTCGCCGTCGAGAATGGGTGATGTCACTTGCCGTCCCTGATCGCGCTGGAAAGCACTGGTTTTGCGCAAAACCAGCAGGTGCGCAAGCGCTGGCGGACTACGCCACCGCCGGCCTCGCCGCGCCCAGTGTCACCAGCACGATTTCCGGGGGGACGCCGAGGCGGAACGGCATGATGCTGCAGCCGAGGCCGCCGGAGACGACGACGTCGCAGTTCATGCGGATGTGGCCATAGGCGAGTTGCTGGCCGGACGGCGAGATCGGCGACCAGCCCAGCATGCGCACCTGGCCGCCATGGGTATGTCCGGAGAGCTGCAGCGCCACACGCGAGGGCACGCGCCTTGCTATGTCGGGCTCATGCGCCATCAAAACCACCGGCGCGTCGTCGGTGACCTTTGCCAGCGTCGCGCCGAGATCGTCGACGCCGATGCGCTTGAGCGGCCTGAAGCGGCGCGCCGGCATATAGGCGAGCTGGTCGCCGAGACCGGCGAGCCAGAACGAGTGGCCGTTCTTATAGAGCTTCTTGGCGTCGTTTTCGTAAACCGGAATACCGGCGGCTTCCAGCGCGCGGCCTGCGGACGGCAATCCCTGCCCTTCCCGCTGCACGGTCTTGTCTTCCCACCAGTCGTGATTGCCGAGCACCGCGTGCACGCCAAGCGGCGCCTTCAGGCCAGCCAGCACCCGCGCCCATTCGGCATCGGGAATGAAGCGCGTCACCTTGCGATGTCCGGCCACGTAGTCGCCGAGCATGACGACGATGTCAGGCTTGAGCGCGTTGGTGCGTTCGACGATCGCCTGGATATGATCGAGCGACATCCAGGGATCGCAGGCATGGAGGTCGGCGATCGCGGCGATCCGGAGCTTGAGCCCTGCCGGCCATTGCGGCGGAGAAAGGTCGTACCGCGCGACGCGAAGCCGCAGGAGCGGAGCGCTGAAGCCGTAGGCGGTGGTCGAGACGCCCACCGCGCCCAATCCACCCATGGCTTTCAGAAAATGACGGCGTGTTAACATGTGATCCAATCGTGATGCATCGCAAACATGGTGGCGGATTGAGCCTGAATTGCGGTGCGCTTATGCAGATCGTCAGCAGACCTCCAGCAGCTTCTCACCAGCGGTTCTGCCCCACCAGCGCATCCAGCCGCGCCTTCAGCTCGTCGGGCGCGCGGTAACACCAGACGCCGCCGAGCAAATCATGGAATCGTTTGTTGACCGAGGCTTCGCGCTCGATGCGGTCGATGGTTTCCATGCTGATGACATCCTCGAGCGGACCGGCGGCGAGCAGCGACAGCATCACCGGGTTGGCCTCGATCTTAAGGATCTCGACGATGAGGTCTATCGCCTTATCGGGGTACTCCTCCCGCAGGTCGCGCTCGTGGTCCATCATGGCGAAGAAATTGTCATCGCGGTCGCGATCGGATTTCGAATATTGCTCGACCCAGGCGCGCGCCAGTTCCACCACCGACATCGCCTCGCAATCAAGCGGATGTTTTGGCGTCCGGCGCGCGAGATCGTCGGCGCGCCAGCCCCTGCTGTCGGCAATCGCCTTGATGCGGCGTTTGAACGGCTCATCGGGCCCGAAGTGCATCCCGCCCAGCAGCCAGCGCAGTCCGGCGTTTTGCTTCGCTTCGGCTTCGATCCGTCCGATCACCGCAGCGCCGTGCGCATAGAGCAGCGACAGCATGAACTTGTCGTTGAGCTGCATCACGGTCGGCTTGTCGGGCTCAGAGCGCAGCACTTCCAGCGCGAGATCGAGCGCGCGGTCGGGCTGCTTGTGCGGCAGATGGTCGAAATAGAGGAACGCCGACCAGGCGGCGCCCGTCCGGTCGCGCCGGCTCACGCGCTGCAACGCGCCCCACATCGAAGCCAGTTCGGCGATCGGCATGGCATCGAGGAGCATCTCGGTATCGTCCGGCGTCGCCAGTTCCGGCGCCGCCGCGATGAGGGCGAGCATTTCAGCGCCTTCGGTCGATCCCATTGTTTGCACTCCACGGCAAACCGGCCCGACGCTCAAAGCACGCCAGGCATTTTGCCGTTAGTGCATTGCTGGGACGATCGGGTTCGAAGCGATCAATCGTCGCTGTCGCCGTTGCCGAACAGGCCGAATTGCGCGGGATCGCGCGCGGGTTCCGCGAGGCCAAGATGGCGGAAGGCGTGCGAGGTCAGAAGCCTGCCGCGCGGGGTGCGCTGCAAATAGCCGCACTGGATCAGGAACGGCTCGATGATGTCCTCGATGGCGTCGCGCGGCTCCGACAGTGCCGCTGCCATGGTTTCGACGCCGACCGGCCCGCCGCCGTAGTTCAGCGCGATCGTCGTGAGATAGCGTCGGTCCATGGCATCGAGGCCGGCGGCATCGACCTCCAGCGCGCTCAGCGCGTGATCGGCGATGGCGCGGTCGATGGAACTTGCGTCCGCCGCGGAGGCAAAATCCCGCACGCGGCGGAGGAGACGACCTGCGATACGCGGCGTGCCGCGGGCGCGGCGCGCGATCTCGTTGGCGCCATCAGGCGTCATGCCGATATTGAGCACGCGGGCGCCGCGGGTGACGATTTTTTCCAACTCTTCCTCGGTGTAGAAATTCAACCGCACCGGAATGCCAAAGCGGTCGCGCAGCGGATTGGTCAACAGCCCAGCGCGCGTGGTGGCGCCGACCAAGGTGAATTTGGCAAGATCGATCTTGACCGAACGCGCCGCCGGGCCCTCGCCGATGATGAGGTCGAGCTGGAAATCCTCCATCGCGGGATAAAGCACTTCCTCGACTGCGGGGCTGAGGCGATGAATTTCGTCGATGAAGAGCACGTCACGCTCTTCGAGATTGGTGAGCAGTGCGGCGAGATCGCCGGCCTTTGCAATGACGGGACCCGAAGTAGCGCGGAAGCCGACGCCGAGTTCGCGCGCCACGATCTGCGCCAGCGTGGTTTTGCCGAGACCGGGAGGACCCACGAACAGCACGTGATCCAGCGCCTCGTTTCGCTTGCGCGCCGCCTCAATGAAGATCGAGAGATTTTTTCGCGCCTGCGCCTGGCCGACGAACTCCGACAGCAATTGCGGGCGCAGCGCGGTGTCGCCGACATCGTCGGAACGGCGCTCGGGGGTGACGATGCGGGGCGGCGGGTTCACTCGCTGCCCCGCTTGTACTTGTTGGGCAGGAGTTCGCCGATGCTCACGACTTTCGGCGCACGGCCGTTGTCGGGGACGATGACCCGCGCGTTGGCGTCATAGTCGTGGATCAGCTCGCGACAGATGCCGCAGGGCGAGACCACCGCGATCTTGCCGGGTTCACCGGGCTTGGGGTGACGCACGGCGACGATGGTTTCGATGCCGTGGTCGCCGTTTTCGGTGATGGCGCGGCCGACGGCGATTGCTTCGGCGCAGACCGCGATCCGGCCGATATAGGCGTCGATATTCACGCCGGTGACGATACGGCCGTCACGGGTGCGCATGGCGGCGCCGACCTCCTGCCAGTCGTCGCGATAGCGCAGGCTGATGGCTTCGGTGGCGGCGGCGATCAGCTCCTCGTCCTTGTTGCTCAGCATGGTGGAGAATGTGTTCCTTCGTCAGTCGGCCGTCAGCCGACGGCAGTCTATTTCGACAATTCCTTCAAGCCTAGCCGTATCAGTTGCGCGGTCTCGGCCTTCTCACCGGCGCTGCGCGAGGCGGCAGCAATGGCGGCGGCGGCCTGCGGCTGGCCATAGCCGAGATTGACCAATGCGGAGATCGCATCCGTGACCGGGCGCGGCGCGCGGTGATCGTCGATCGCACCGGCGAGATGCACTACCGCCGGATCGACATTGGCGAACGCCGGTGCCTTGTCCTTCAACTCGCTGACGATGCGCTCGGCGACCTTCGGGCCGACACCAGGCGTGCGCGATACCGCGGCCTTGTCGCGCAGCGCGATGGCATTGGCGAGTTCGGCGGGCGGCAGCGTCGAGAGCACCGCGAGCGCGACCTTGGCGCCGACGCCCTGCACGGTCTGCAGCAGGCGAAACCATTCGCGCTCGGTATCGGTGCGGAAGCCGAACAGCTTTATCTGATCCTCGCGGACATAGGTCTCGATCGAGAGCACGGCGGCCTCGCCCGGCGATGGCAGCGCCTGCAGCGTGCGCGACGAACAATGCACCTGATAGCCGACGCCGCCGACGTCGAGGATCACGTAATCCTCGCCGTAAGAATCGATCAGGCCTTTGAGCTTGCCGATCATAGGCTCGCTACTTTCAGCCGCAGCGCGGCGCCCTGGCGGTGATGGGCGTGCGTGATGGCGATCGCCAGCGCGTCGGCGGCGTCAGCGGATTTGGGATCGGCTTTCGGCAGCAATATCTTCAGCATCACAGCGATCTGGTTCTTGTCGGCGTGGCCGGCGCCGACCACGGTCTTCTTCACCTGATTGGGCGCATATTCCGCAACCTGAATGCCGAACATCGCGGGCGCCAGCATGGCGACACCCCGCGCCTGGCCGAGTTTCAGCGTGGCGACGCCGTCCTTGTTCACAAAGGTCTGCTCGACCGCGGCTTCCGCCGGCCTGAAATCGCCGAGGACTGTCGCGAGCCCCTCATGGATCGCCAGCAGGCGGCTGGCCAGCGGCAGATCGTCCGGCGGCTCCACCGAGCCGCAGCCGATAAAGACGAGCCGGTTGCCCTCGGTTTCGATCACGCCCCAGCCGGTGCGGCGCAGGCCGGGGTCGATGCCGATGATCCGGACGGGTTGGCGAATCGGTGGGGGTGTCATGGCGTAGTGATAACGCCAGAGGCGGGTGAACGAAACATAAAGAGAACGGAAATCCCCGCGAAAGCGGGCTGGCCTCCCAATCGCTGGCAAGCCGCGATCACCGACCATCGTCGTCCCTGCGAAAGCAGGGACCCATAGCCACCGGCGGTTATTGGGCGAAAGGCGTCTGCCATCCTGCCATAGTCGATAGATCACGCAGTATGGGTCCCTGCGTTCGCAGGGACGACAGATCAACCGCCCATCTTCGCGACCAGCGCGTCGGAAATCTCGAAATTGGCGTAGACGTTCTGGACGTCGTCGTGCTCGTTCAACAGGTCCATCAGCTTCAACAGCTTCTCGCCGGTTTCGTCGTCGACCGCGATCGTATTCTGCGGCTTCCAGGTCAGCGCCGCCTTGCGGGCTTCGCCGAATTTCGCTTCCAGCGCCTTCGCAACCTCGCGAAAGGTTTCCTGCGAGGCATAGATCTCGTGGCCGCTTTCGCTTGACACCACGTCGTCGGCGCCGGCCTCGATGGCGGCATCCAGCATCGCGTCGTCGGAGGCTTTGCTTGCGTCATATTCGATGATGCCGGTGCGGTCGAACATGAAGGCGACCGAGCCGGTTTCACCGAGATTGCCGCCAGACTTGGCGAAGAAGGAGCGGATGTCGGACGCGGCGCGGTTGCGATTGTCCGTCAGCGCCTCGACGATCACCGCGACGCCGCCGGGGCCGTAGCCCTCGTAGCGGATTTCGTCGTAGCTCTCGCTCTCGCCGCCGGTCGCCTTCTTGATGGCGCGCTCGATATTGTCCTTCGGCATGTTTTCCTGCCGCGCCGCGATCACGGCCGCGCGCAGCCGCGGGTTCATGGCCGGGTCCGGGGTTCCGAGCTTGGCTGCTACCGTGATTTCCCGCGCCAGCTTGCCGAACAGTTTCGACTTCTGGGCATCCTGCTTGCCCTTGCGATGCATGATGTTCTTGAACTGGGAATGGCCGGCCATGCAGGGGTCTCTTGGATTCGTCCGGAGGGATGTGGGGTGAAAGCGCGGCCTTATAGGCCGGCAATCGGGCAAAATCAAAGATTTGCGGCCGATTCGGCTACTAAAGTAGCGCCCGCCAGCTGGAATATCAGGCAGTTGTTAACCATGATTTCATGCTCGGATGAGAGGATTTCGTACCGGTCCTCAACTTTTAAGAGACGTCATGGCGTTCGGTTTGTTCAAAAAGCGGGTGCCAGAAGCGGCTGCGCCTGCCGCTGAAGCCAAGGTTCCGCAGGCCCCGGCCGCGGCTGAGGGCGCCAGCACCGAGGGCGATTCGGCCAGGGCAATCCTTGAACTGCTGGAACTCGAACTTGGCACGATGATCCGCCAGCTCGAGCGCGCGGCCAATTCGGTCGCCGGCGGCGCCGAGGCGACCGCTGCGACGCTTTCCACCATCCGCCAGCGCACCGATGCCCTGACGAGCCGCACCAGCGCCGCACAGGGCACCGCGACGACCTTTTCGCATGCCGCCGACAAGTTCACCCAGTCGGCGCAGGGGATCGGCTCCCAGGTCCGCGACGCCGGCAAGCTCGCCGACCAGGCCAGCGACGCCGCCCGCGAAGCCAGCGCCAATGTCGACCGCCTGAGGGAGTCCTCGGCGGCGATCGGCAATGTCGTCAACCTGATCGCGCAGATCGCGCGGCAGACCACCTTGCTGGCGCTCAATTCCACGATCGAGGCCGCACGCGCCGGCGAAGCCGGGCGCGGCTTCGCGGTCGTCGCCACCGAGGTGAAGGCGCTCGCGGTGCAGACCCAGAACGCGACCGAGGAAATCACCAAGAAGATCGAGGCGCTGCAGCGCGACGCCGCGGGCTCGGTCGACGCCGTGCATCGCATCTCGCAGGCGATCGAAGCGATCCGTCCGGTGTTTGACAACGTCAACGGCGCGGTTGCCGAGCAGAGCGCGACGACCAGCGAAATGGCCGACAACGCGGCTTCCGCGTCCAGCTTCATCGGCTCGGTCGGCGACAGCGCCACCGAGATCGATCACGCGACCAAGGAAGCCGAAGAGCATGGCGAAAGCGTCGCCAAGGCCGGACGGGCCGTCACCGCGTTTGCACAGAAGCTCAAGGCGCGTTGCGCGGTGCTGCTGCGGCAGGGAGAGAAAGAAGGCGACCGCAAGGAGCGCCGCAAGGACGACAGGCTGCCTTGCAGCCTCAAGATCGAAATTGCCGCCCCGCGCGGGGTGATATCAGCACCGGTCTACGAAATTTCCATGGGTGGCATTCTGGTCAGCGGGGCAGACGCGGAAGCGCTGGCGCAGGGCCAGAGCTTCAACGCGACGCTTCAGGATATCGGCGCCTGCCGGGTTCGCATCGTCCAGCGGTCGAAGGCCGGCGCGCACGCGCAGTTCGAAAGGCCGGATACGGCCCTGGTCGAGAAGATCGAAGACAAAATATGGTCGATCCAGGACGACAACACCGAGGCGGTCACCCGCGCGATGGAAGCCGGCGCGGCGCTGAAGAAGATTTTCGAGAACGCCGTCGACAGCGGCGCCATCTCGATCGAGGAGATGTTCGACACCAACTATGTCGAGATCGCCGGCAGTAATCCGGTGCAGTACCGCACCAAGATCCTGGACTGGGCCGATCGCGCACTGCCGCCGTTCCAGGAATCGTTTCTGGCCAAGGACAAGCGGATGGCGTTCTGCGCCATGATCGACACCAACGGCTACCTGCCTGTTCATAACAAGATCTATTCGCACCCGCAGCGGCCGGGCGACGTCACCTGGAACACCGCCAACAGCCGCAACCGCCGCATCTTCAACGATCAGGCAGGCCTTGCCGCCGGGCGCAACCAGCGCGCCTATCTGATCCAGAGCTACGCCCGCGACATGGGCAACGGTAATACGGTGATGATGCGCGAGATCGACGTGCCGATCCGCGTCAAAGGCCGCCACTGGGGCGGCTTCCGCACGGCTTACAGACTCTAGTTAGTGCGCTCTCAGGCAAGACTCCAACGCGCGAATCGCGTTCTTGGAATTGGAATGCGATCGCCGCGGTGGGCCGATCATCGGCTCTGACTGGAGAAAGCTCGAACATGTCCTTTGTGCAGCGTGCAGTCCTGGACACTCAATCCAACCAGTCACTGGCCGAACGACTCATTGACCAGCTTGCCAACCGCATCGGCGGGCTCGGCGTGGAGCTTGCCGATATCGCCGGCAACGTCCAGGAGGTCGCGAGCCGCGTCGCGAACCAGTCGGAGCGGTTCCACCACTTACAGAAGACGGCCCAGACGATGGTCTCGGCCAACCGCGACATCGCTAATGCATCGCAGGCGGTGCAATCGACCACGACCGCAGCCGTCGGAGAGATCGTTCAGTCGCGCAGCGCGGTGGATACGGCCGTCAAGCATATCGCCGAACTCGTCGAAGCGGTCGGCCGCATCGAGGCCCGGCTCAGCGCCGTCGGCTCGGCCCTGTCGCAGGTTGCAAAAGTTTCCGGCTCGATCGAGGCGATTGCGAAGCAGACGAACCTGCTGGCGCTCAATGCCACGATCGAGGCGGCGCGCGCCGGAACCGCCGGCCGCGGCTTTGCCGTGGTCGCGAGCGAAGTGAAGAATCTAGCGGAGGGGACTCGCCAGGCCACGCAGCAGATTTCCGATACCATGCGCGATCTCGACGGCCAGATCGGCAGCCTGATCGGCGAGAGCAGCGACGCCTCACTCCGCGCCAAGAGCGCCGGTGAAGGCGCACAGCAGATCAGCGGCATCATCGCGCGCGTGCATCAGGGCATCGCGTCCGTAGGCCAGGAGATCGACGGCGTCGCCAGGGCCGCGACGTCCAATCTCGGCCATTGCGACACTGTTATCACCGAGCTCAGCGAGCTCGCCAAGGGCGTCGACCTCTCCTCGCGCGATCTCAAGCACGCGGACGACCGGGTGACAAAGCTGCTCGAGACCTCCGAAGGCCTGATCGCGCTGATCGCCGACAGCGGCGTCGAGACCTCGGATGCGCCGCTGATCCGCGTCGTCGTCGATACCACGAAGCGCATCTCGGCCGAGTTCGAGGCCGCGATCGACCGCGGCGAGATCACGCTCGACCAGCTCATGGACGAGAAGTATCGGGAAATCCCCGGCACCGATCCCAAGCAGTATCTCACCAATTACGTCGCCTTCACCGACCGCGTCCTGCCTTCCATCCAGGATCCGATCCAGAAGAGTGACCCGCGCATCGTGTTCTGCGTAGCCTGGGCCAAGGGCGGCTACCTGCCGACCCACAATCCGAACTACCGCCTGCCGCAGGGGCCCGACCCCGTCTGGAACAACGCCAATTGCCGCAACCGCCGCTTGTTCAACGACCGCGCGGTGAAGAAGGTGGCGGCGAACACCAAACCGTTTCTGTTGCAGACTTACCGCCGCGACATGGGCGGCGGTAATTTCGTCCTGATGAAGGACCTGTCGTCGCCGATCTTCGTCCGCGGCCGCCACTGGGGCGCATTCCGGATGGGTTTTCGGCAGAGCTAGACCGTGATTGTTCGTCGCGCGCTTCGGCGAGGGATGCCAGAGTGACGCAGATCAGCCATCACCGGGCGACCAGCTTCATACTCCCGTCGTCATTGCCGCTTTGACACGCCTCAACAAGGCGCACGCACTAAACGACGATTGCCATATCAATTCGCCTAAAACAGTAGCAATCGCGTTGCCCAATTGTGTGACGTGCCGCGTTGGCAATGCAGGCCAGCATTGCGAAAAATATTCTCGCTTCCTGGCCCGCCGTGGCGCGATATTTCCGACGCCTAACTCGGTGTCCGCTGCCTGACCGGCCGCGACCGTCGAGCGTACGTATCCTCACTTTTCGTTCTGAACCTTCCTTGTTCGAACTCGTTGTTGGCCGGGCCTGGAACCCGGCTAACGATCTGAGCATCTTGGTCGAGAGCGGGCTGTAGCGTCCGAGCACCATCCTCGCGCGCCGGCCCCAGGCAAGTGGAGATGAAAATGGCGCGATCTGGCACAGCAAGGCGTGTAACGCGAGCTGCTACGGTGCCGGAGAAAATTCCGATCAGGCTGACTGTCAACGGCAGCCAGATGGAACTCACGGTCGCCCCCTGGACGACGCTACTGGATGCGCTGCGCGACCATCTCGATCTGACCGGCACCAAGAAGGGCTGCGACCACGGACAATGCGGCGCGTGCACCGTGCTCGTCGACGGGCGGCGGATCAATTCCTGCCTGACGCTGGCAGTGATGAAGGAAGGCGCCGAAATAACCACCATCGAGGGCTTGGCGCGCGATGGCGAGCTGCATCCGCTGCAGCAGGCCTTCATCGATCAGGATGCGTTCCAGTGCGGCTACTGCACGTCGGGACAGATCTGCTCGGCCGCCGGGCTGATCGCCGAAGGCAAGGCAAGAACGCCCGACGAGATCCGCGAACTGATGAGCGGTAACATCTGCCGCTGCGGCGCCTATCCGAACATCGTGGCGGCGATCCTGCAAGCGATGGAGCGATCATGACCCCGTTCCAGTACGCGCGTGCCAACGACGTCGCCGACGCCATCAAGCAGATCGCCACCGATCCTTCCGCGAAATTCATTGCGGGCGGCACCAACCTGATCGACCTGATCAAATACGATGTCGAGGGCCCGACCCGGCTGATCGACATCTCGCACCTGCCGCTCAGGAGCGTCGAACCAACCGCCGCGGGCGGCGTTCTGATCGGGGCGATGGTGCCGAATACCGACCTCGCCTACCATCCGCTGATCGAACAGCGCTATCCGTTGCTCGCGCGCGCGATCATGTCCGGCGCATCGCAGCAATTGCGCAACATGGCCTCAACCGGCGGCAACCTCGTGCAGCGGACGCGCTGTTTTTATTTCTACGACACCACGACACCGTGCAACAAACGCGAGCCGGGCAGTGGCTGTTCGGCGATCGACGGCGTCAACCGCATCAATGCGATCCTCGGCACCAGCGAAGCCTGCATCGCGACGCATCCGTCCGACATGTGCGTGGCGCTCGCAGCGCTCGAAGCCGCCGTGCACGTCGCAGGCCCAGCCGGGACGCGCACCATCGCGCTTGCAGATTTCCATCGCCTGCCCGGCAACACGCCGCAGCGCGACACCAACCTCGAACCGGACGAGATCATCACAGCCATTGAGCTTCCGTCGAAGGGATTCAGCGCGAACTATTCCTACCTGAAGATCCGCGACCGCCTGTCCTATGCGTTCGCGCTGGTATCGGTTGCGGCAGCGCTCGAGCTTGACGGCGATACGATCAAGGATGCCCGCCTGGCGCTCGGCGGCGTCGCCCACAAACCATGGCGCAGTTCAGCAGCCGAAACCGTCCTGCGCGGCGAGCGCGCCGACGCCAGCGCATTTGCGCGAGCCGCAGACATCCTGCTGCACGGCGCCAAGGGCTACGGACACAACAATTTCAAGATCGGCCTGGCCCGGCGCGCCATCATGCGAACGCTCGGTCAGGCGGCGCGAGGCACGCCGCAATCGAACTCCGACAAGAAGATACGGTGAACGTCATGGCATCCTATATCGGATCAGCGACATCCCGCATCGACGGCAGGGCCAAGGTCACCGGCGAGGCCAGATATGCCGGCGAGTTCAACGTCCCCGGCCTCGTCCATGGCTATGTCGTCGAATCGGCGATTCCGAAGGGCCGGGTCGTGGGCATCGACACCAGCGGAGCGCTGGAGGTTGACGGCGTAATCGATGTGCTCACGCATCGGAATCGGCCGCCAATGGCTGATAATGACGATGCCTACAAGGACGAAGTCGCGACGGAAAAAGGCTCGCCCTATCGCCCGCTCTACGACGACAGGATCCTCTTCGGCGGACAGCCGCTCGCGCTGGTGCTGGCCGAGGATTGGGAAAGTGCGCGCGTCGCCGCCTCGCGTGTGCGGATCGAATATCAGAAAGAGCCCCACGTCACCGATCTGCATGCGCAGCGCGACACGGCGTTTGCCATCGACACGCCGGAGAAGCCACGCGGCGATGCCGGAAAAGCGTTTGCGTCCGCCGCCGTGCGCCATGTGGCCGAATATTTCATTCCGACCGAGCACCACAATCCGATGGAATTGTTCGCCTCGACGGCGATCTGGGACGACGGCCGGCTCACGGTCTACGACAAGACGCAAGGCGTGCAGAACGTGCAAAAATATCTCTGCGGCGTGTTCAAGATGAAGCCGGACGAGGTGCGCGTGTTGGGGCCCTATATGGGCGGCGGCTTCGGAGCCGGTCTGCGTCCGCAATACCAGGTCGTGCTGGCGGTGCTGGGAGCGCGTGCGCTCAAACGCCCGGTGCGCGTCATGCTGACCCGCGCGCAAATGTATGCCCTCGGCTACCGGCCGGCGAGCATCGAACGGCTTGCGCTCGGCGCCAATAGCGGCGGTACGCTCGACGCGATGACGCATGAGGCGATCGCCGTGACTTCGCAGTTCGAGGAATTCGCGCGCAACGATACCGGCTGGGGCAATCTGCTTTACAAAAGTCCCAACGCGAAATTCGAGCACAGGCTCGTGAAGCTCGACCTGCCGACTTCCTGCGACATGCGCGCACCGGGCGCTGCGACCGGCGTCTATGCGCTGGAATGCGCGATGGACGAACTTGCCATCGCGCTCAACACCGATCCGGTGCAGCTGCGGCTGCAATGCTATTCCGAGCGCCATCAAGGCGAGGATGTTCCCTATACCAGCAAGCAACTGCGCGAATGCTACCGGCAGGGCGCCGCAGAGTTTGGCTGGGACAAACGCAACCCGCAGCCTCGCTCGATGCGCGAGGGCAGCGAACTGGTCGGCTGGGGTATGGCGTCGGGCGTGTGGGAAGCCCTGCAGATGCCGGCCACGGTCCGCATTGTGCTGACGGCGAACGGCCATGCGGAAGTCGCGACTGCGG
This sequence comes from Bradyrhizobium sp. SRL28, assembly GCF_018596315.1. Classification (GTDB taxonomy): domain Bacteria; phylum Pseudomonadota; class Alphaproteobacteria; order Rhizobiales; family Xanthobacteraceae; genus Bradyrhizobium. Next base: position 38,636 of record NZ_JAHEAG010000007.1, read on the forward strand.
CCTCCGATATTGGCACCGGAACGTATACGATCATGGCGCAGGTCGCGGCCGACATGCTCGGCCTGCCGATCGACAATATCAGCGTCAAGCTCGGCGATTCGACGCTGCCGCAATGTCCCGTGGAAGGCGGATCGTGGATCGCGTCCTCGGTGTGTAACGCCATCGCGAATACTGCCCGCGAGGTTCGCGGCGACTTGCTGAAGCTCGCCAGGCGAATGAAGGATTCGCCGCTAGCGGACGCTGGCGTAGATGACGTCGCGCTGACGGACGGCAAGATCGTCAGCAAGCGCGACGCCAACCGCGCGGTCTCAATCGCCAGCGCGATGCTATCAGACAATGCCGAGCGCATCACGCGCGAGGAAACCAACAAGGTCGCCGAAGACAAGTCTCACGCGCGCAACGTCCACTCCGCCATCTTCGCTGAGGTCAAGGTGGATGAAGAACTTGGCGTTATCCGCGTCACCCGCTTGGTCAATGCCGTCGCCGCCGGGCGCATTCTCAATCTCAAGACCGCCCACAGCCAGGTCATGGGCGGCGTGGTCTGGGGGATCGGCATGGCGCTGCACGAGGAAACGCTGTTCGACCATCGCTTCGGACGCGTCATGAATGCCAATATCGCCGAATACCACGTGCCCGTGAATGCCGACGTGCACGACATCAAGGTGATCTTCGTCGATGAACCCGACGAGACCGTCAATCCGCTCGGCATCAAAGGCCTCGGCGAAATCGGTATCGTCGGCGTCGCGGCGGCGATCGCCAACGCGGTCTATCATGCGACGGGAAAACGCGTACGCGACCTGCCGATCACGCTCGACAAGGTGGTTCAGTTCAATTGAAGGCCCTCGTCAGACCCAGAAGCCCGGCACCGCAGGCTCGAGCCTGCCGCCGGCCCGCACCGGCGCCACGCGCAGCGCGAGGCCGGTGGCATCATCGGTCTCGACCGCAACGCCACTGAGGGTCGCAACGCCGGCCGCCGGCTCGAAGCGGCCCGAGGGAATGCCCGTCGTGAAGCGCCGCAGCGGCTCTTCCTTCTGCATACCGATGATGGAATCATAGTCGCCGGTCATGCCGGCATCGGTCATGAAGGCGGTGCCGCCGGCCAGGATCTGGTGATCGGCGGTCGGCACATGGGTGTGGGTGCCGACGACGAGGCTGGCGCGGCCGTCGCAGAAGAAGCCGATGCCCTGTTTCTCGCTCGACGCCTCGCCGTGGAAATCGACCACGATGGCGTCCGCCGCCTCGCGCAGCGGACAAGCATCGAGTTCGCGATTGAGAATCTGGAACGGATCGTCGAACGGCGTCATGAAGACGCGGCCGATGGCGTTGATAACAAGCGCGCGCTTGCCGTTCTTGGTATCGACCAGGGCGGCGCCGCGGCCCGGCGTGCCCTTTGGAAAATTGGCGGGGCGGACCAGCTTCGGCGCGCGCTCGATGAACACCAGCGCCTCGCGCTGATCCCAAGCGTGGTTGCCGAGTGTTATGGCATCGGCGCCGGCGTCGAGGAGTTCCTGATAGATCGCCTCGGTGATGCCGAAACCGCCGGCGGAATTCTCGCCATTGACGACGACGAAATCGAGCGACCAATCACGGATCATGCCGGGCAGATGTTCTGAGATGGCGGTGCGGCCTGCCCGGCCGACCACGTCGCCAACGAAGAGAATACGCAAAGTTCAGCTCCGGAAATCGAACACTTTCTTTTCCGTTAGCACATAATCCAGCGCCACGTCGTGCGGCAGCGCCGGAACGGCTTTTATTTCCTGCACGGAAAAGGCGGTCCCGACGGCCGTGATGGCTTTCACTTTACGCAAATGGGCGAGCGTGAAGTCGTAATGTCCCGCGCCGTAGCCGATGCGGTGGCCCTCGCGGTCGAACGCCGCCAGCGGAATCAACATGACATCGGGAATGAGTTCGGCGGCCGCCGGCGACGGCTCGAGGATGCCGAGCGGCCCCATCATCAGGCGGTCGTCGGGCGACCACGCGCGAAACGCCAGCGATTTTCCGCGCGCCATTACCGCGGGCAGCGCCAGCTTCGCGCCTTGCTCGGCGAGCTTGCGCATCAAGGGCGCGGGATCGATCTCGCTGCGGATCGGCGAATAGCCTGACACGACCATGCCGGGCGTGATCTCGAACGGCACACCGCGCTTTGACATGGCTTGCGCCGCGGCGGCGCGCTGCTCGTCGCTCAACGCATCGCGTTTGGCCAGCGCGGCGGTGCGGAGGTCGGCTTTCGACAGGGTTGCCGTCATGCGATGAATGATCCGTGTCCGACGCAATCGTAGCCCGGATGGAGCGAAGCGAAATCCGGGGCCTTGTCGCAACCACACAAACCCTGTCCCGGATTGCGCTTCGCTCCATCCGGGCTACGCTGGGCACGCCGCATCAGGCAGCAATGCACCGAAGAACTTTGGGAACAAACCCACCGACAAAATCAAAGTGCGAAGCCGCGAACGCCGTTGAAGCACTCGATCCCGGAGTTCCCTACGAAAGTAGGTGGGCACCATATGTCCGGGTCCACGGACCCGGCCAGGGACAGTTCCCTAAAGGATCGATAAGGCCCCGGGGATATATGGCTCCTGACGCACGACGCAGCTTCGCCAGCACAATGTAAGCACTACTGGCTCGATCCGCCAGCACTAACCAGCACTTCACCCAATCGCGACGCCGTTGCCGATGGTGCGGTTCAGCATCTGCGTGGTCTTTTCGATGCGGTCGGCGGCGGCGTTGAGCGCGTTGGCGACCGCGACTTGCGTGGCCTTGGCGCGGTCGGCGGCGGCGACGCGAACGTTGCGCAGGGTTTCGAGTTCGCCCTCCAGCGCGCGGATGCGCGCGTTGGCATCGAGCAGTTCGTCGCACACCGTCAGCGCGGCCATCACGGTGAGGCGCGCATCGCCGATCTCGCCGAACTTGCCGCGCAACTCGCCGACCCGCGTTTCCAGGCTCTCGGCAAGCTTTAACAGCCGCACTTCCTGCCCTTCCTCGCAGGCCATGCGGTATTGCCGGCCGTTGATGGTGACGTTGATGTGGCTCATTCATCCTCTCCGGCATCGAGCACCGCGCGGATGGTGCCGATCGCGGCATCCAGTTTTTCCGATATCTCGCGGTTGGTGCGCTCCAGCCGCCGCGTCTTCACCAGCGAGCCGTCGAGTTCGTCGGCGAGCCGCGAACGATCGGCGCCGAGCGCCTGGATGCGGCTCGCCAGTTCGTTCTCGTCGCGGTCGGCGTCGCGCCGCCGCTCGGCTGCGGCCTCAAGCGCATCGAGCGCCATCATCAGGCGCCGCGTGGCGACGTCGATGTCGGCATAGACCGGCTCGGCATTGCCGGCCCCATTGCTGTGACGATCGCTCATGAGAGACAGCGCGCACCTTCGCGGTAGGCCCGCCGCACAGCAGCAAAATCCGCGGTTCGGCAAGCGGTTAGAGCACGAAATTTACGTGGCAAGCGAGGGAAGCGCAACGCCGACGCGAAGCTATGCACCGCTAAGCAACTTTTCGTACCGGAAGAGCGTTTCCTCGCCTTGGACTCACGGGGATTGTGGTGCTATCCAGCCCGGACTTCCCCCAGGCCCACGCCCGTATTGCGGCCTTTCGCCCGGTACGCACCCGCAACCAAGCACCTCATTTCAGGCGGATTTTCATCATGACGCAGGTCGATCATACCCGTATGGCCAATGCGATTCGCGGCCTTGCCATGGATGCCGTCGAAAAGGCGAAATCCGGCCATCCGGGCTTGCCGATGGGCGCCGCCGACATCGCGACCGTGCTGTTCACACAGTTCCTCAAATTCGACGCGACGGCTCCGGCCTGGCCGGACCGCGACCGTTTCGTGCTCTCGGCCGGCCACGGCTCGATGCTGCTCTATGCCTTGCTGTACCTGACCGGCAACAAGGACATGACGCTCGACCAGATCAGGAATTTCCGTCAGCTCGGCTCCAAGACGCCGGGACATCCCGAGAACTTCGAGACCAGCGGCGTCGAGACCACAACCGGCCCGCTCGGCCAGGGCATCGCCACCGCGGTCGGCATGGCGCTGGCGGAGAAGATGCTGGTCGCGGAATTCGGCAAGAAGGTGGTCGGCCACCACACCTACGTGCTCGCCTCCGACGGCGACCTGATGGAAGGCGTGTCGCAGGAAGCGATCGCGATGGCCGGGCACTGGAAGCTCAACAAGATGATCGTGCTGTATGACGACAACGGCATCTCGATCGACGGCCCGACCTCGATTGCCGATTCGGTCGACCAGGTGAAGCGCTTCAAGTCCGCGGGCTGGGCGGCCGAGCTGATCGACGGCCACGATCCGAAGGCGATCGCAGCGGCAATCACCCGCGCGCAAAAATCCAACAAGCCGTCGCTGATCGCCTGCAAGACCACCATCGGCTACGGCGCGCCGACGCGGGCCGGCACCGCGAAGGCCCACGGCGAGGCGCTCGGCGCCGACGAACTTAAGGGCGCCAAGGAAAAGCTCGGCATCTCGCTCGAAGCCTTTTCGGTGCCGGACGACGTGTTGAAAGCCTGGCGTGCTGCCGGCAGCCGCGGCGCTGCCGCGCGCGAAGAGTGGCAAGCCCGCTTCGACGAACTCGGCACCCGCAAGCGCGCCGAGTTCGAGCGGCGGATGCGGCACGAACGGCCGGCTTCGCTGGCGAAGGCGCTGCGCGCCCACAAGAAGGCGCTCTTGGAAACGCCGCAGAATATCGCCACGCGGAAATCATCTGAATCCGCGATCGAGGCGATCGCATCAGCGATGCCGATGGAATTCCTCGCCGGCTCCGCCGATCTCACCGGCTCCAACAACAACAAGGCGAAATCGGCAGTGGCGTTCTCGGCCAAGACGCCGAAGGGCCGCTTCATCCATTACGGCATCCGCGAGCACGGGATGGCCGCGGCCATGAACGGCATCTTCCTGCATGGCGGCTTTGCGCCGAACGGTGCGACCTTCCTGATCTTCACCGATTATGCGCGGCCTGCGATGCGGCTGGCCGCACTGATGGGCACCGGCGTCGTCTACGTGATGACCCATGATTCGATCGGGCTCGGCGAGGACGGCCCGACGCATCAGCCGGTCGAACATCTCGCCGCTCTGCGCGCGATTCCCAACATGCGCGTGTTCCGTCCCTGCGACGCCGTCGAGGTCACCGAATGCTGGGAACTGGCGCTCAACCGGGTCGACGGTCCGACGGTGCTGGCGCTGACCCGCCAGAACCTGCCGCAACTGCGCACCTCAGCGCCGAACGACAATCCTTGCGCGCATGGCGCCTATGAGCTGGTCGCGGCACAGGGCGAAGCCAAGGTGTCGCTGTTCGCCTCGGGCTCCGAGGTCGAGATCGCGGTGGCCGCCCAGAAGCAGCTGGCGGAACGCGGCATCGCGTCGCGGGTGGTCTCGGTGCCCTCGCTGGAGCTCCTGCTGGCGCAGCCGGCGGACCGGCAGAAGGCCATCATCGGCAACGCGCCGGTCAAGATCGCCATCGAGGCCGCCGTGCGCTGGGGCTGGGACGCCGTGATCGGCGCGGATGGTGAATTCGTGGGCATGCACGGTTTCGGTGCCAGCGCGCCCGCCAAGGACCTTTTCAAGCACTTCGGAATTACCGCCGAGGCCGTCGTTAACGCTGCCGTGAAGCGCTTGGGGTGAAGGTTGAGATTACTGGGAAAAAGGACTACCTAGACCCCCATCTTGACCGTTCCCGCCCGGCCGAACCGGGCGTTCCGCCGTAAGCCCCTCGTGGAACGTTTCCGCGGGGATGGCGCCAGCTATTAGAGGAGAGACGAGCATGGCAGTCCGGGTCGCGATCAACGGATTTGGCCGCATCGGCCGCAATATCTTGCGCGCCATCGCGGAATCCGGCCGCAAGGATATCGAAGTGGTCGGGATCAACGATCTCGGCCCGGTCGAGACCAACGCTCATCTGCTGCGCTTCGATTCCGTGCATGGCCGGTTCCCCGGCATCGTCACCGTCGACGGCGACTCGATCAGCGTCGGCAATGGCAAGATCAAGGTTTCCGCCGAGCGCGATCCGTCAAAGCTGCCGTGGAAAGAACTCGGCGTCGACATCGCGATGGAATGCACGGGTATCTTCAGCGCCAAGGCCAAGGCCGTTGCGCATCTGACCGCCGGCGCCAAGCGCGTGCTGGTTTCGGCCCCCTCCGACGGCGCCGACGCGACCATCGTCTACGGCGTCAATCACGACAAGCTGACCAAGGATCATCTGGTCGTCTCCAACGGCTCCTGCACCACCAACTGCCTGGCCCCGGTCGCCAAAGTGCTGAACGACACCGTCGGCATCGAGACCGGCTTCATGACCACGATCCACGCCTATACCGGCGACCAGCCGACGCTCGACACCCTGCACAGCGATCTCTACCGCGGCCGCGCGGCGGCGATGTCGATGATCCCGACCTCCACCGGTGCGGCCAAGGCGATCGGCCTGGTGCTGCCGGAGCTTCAGGGCAAGCTCGACGGCGTCGCGATCCGCGTGCCGACCCCGAACGTCTCGGTGGTCGATCTCAAGATCGTCGCCAAGCGCGCCACCGACGTGAAGGAAATCAACGAGGCGATGAAGCGCGCCTCGGAGCAGCAGCTCAAGGGCATCCTCGGCTACACCACGGCGCCGAACGTCTCGATCGACTTCAACCACGATCCCCACTCGTCCACGTTCCACATGGACCAGACCAAGGTCCAGAACGGCACGCTGGTGCGGGTGATGTCCTGGTACGACAATGAATGGGGTTTCTCCAACCGCATGGGCGACACCGCCGTGGCGATGGGGAAGCTGCTGTAAGTCTCGTGTCCCGGACGCGGAGCAGCGTTCTCCTGGCGATGCGAAGCATCGTCCAGTACGCTGCTCCGCAGAGCCGGGACCCATTCCAGCCTAGGTCCCGGTTCTGCAGCGCAACGCTTCGCGCTGCGCAGCGCCCGGGACAAGAGACCTCCGATGACAAAATCATTCCGCACCCTCGATGACGTCGACGTAAAGGGCAAGCGCGTGCTGCTGCGCGTCGACCTCAACGTGCCCATGGAAAGCGGCCGCGTCACCGACGCGACGCGGCTCGAGCGCGTCGCACCGACCATCACCGAAATTTCCGACAAGGGCGGCAAGGTCATCCTGCTCGCCCATTTCGGCCGGCCGAAGGGACGCGACGCCAAGGATTCGCTCAAGCCCGTCGCGGCGGCGCTGGGACAGGTCATCAAGAAGCCGGTCGCCTTCGCCGAGGATAGCATCGGCGAAGCCGCGGCCAAGGCCGTGGCTGCGATGAAGGATGGCGACATCCTCTGCCTTGAGAACACCCGCTTCCACAAGGAAGAGGAGAAGAACGATCCAGCCTTCGTCGCCGAACTGGCAAAGCTCGGCGACATCTGGGTCAACGATGCGTTCTCGGCCGCGCACCGCGCGCACGCTTCCACCGAAGGCCTCGGCCACAAGCTGCCGGCCTATGCCGGCCGCACCATGCAGGCCGAACTCACTGCGCTTGAGAAGGCGCTGGAAGCGCCGACCAAGCCCGTGATCGCGATCATCGGTGGCGCCAAGGTATCGACCAAGATCGACCTGCTCGAAAACCTCGTGACAAAAGTCGATGCACTGGTGATCGGCGGCGGCATGGCCAACACGTTCCTGCACGCGCAGGGCGTCGGCGTCGGCAAATCGCTGGCGGAGAAAGACCTCGCGGCAACCGCGCTGCGCATCATGGAAAAGGCCGAGGCCGCGAACTGCGCCATCATCCTCCCCGTCGATGCCGTGGTCGCCTATCACTTCGCGGCCAACTCGCCCTCGCATGCCTATGGCCTCGATGCGATCCCGGCCGACGGCATGATCCTCGACGTCGGCCCGCAATCGACCGCGCGCATTCATGCCGCGATCGACGACGCCAAGACACTGGTCTGGAACGGTCCGCTCGGCGCGTTCGAAATGACGCCGTTCGACCGTGGCACCATGGTAGCGGCCAAGCATGCCGCAGAGCGGACCAAGGCCAAGAAATTGATTTCGGTCGCCGGCGGCGGCGACACCGTCGCCGCGCTGAACCAGGCCGGCGTGGCCGACGATTTTTCCTATGTTTCAACGGCCGGCGGCGCGTTTCTCGAATGGATGGAAGGGAAACCGTTGCCCGGCGTGGAAGTTCTGAAACTGCGTTAGACCGAGATTTAATGGGGCGCCAAAGGCGCGGCAAATACAGGAGAATTTGAATGGCTCGCATTACCTTGCGTCAACTGCTCGATCATGCGGCAGAGCACGATTACGGGGTGCCGGCGTTCAACATCAACAACATGGAGCAGGCGCTGGCCATCATGGAGGCCGCCTCCTCGCTCGATGCGCCCGTCATCATCCAGGCCTCGCGCGGCGCGCGCTCCTACGCCAATGACGTGATGCTCAAGCACATGATGGACGCGGTGACCGAAATCTATCCGCAGATTCCGGTCTGCGTGCATCTCGATCATGGCAACGAACCCGCCACCTGCATGACCGCGATCCAGGCCGGCTTCACCTCCGTGATGATGGACGGTTCGCTGAAGGCCGACGGCAAGACCCCCGGCGACTGGGACTACAATGTCGGCGTGACCAAGACCGTCACCGACATGGCCCATCTCGGCGGCATCTCGGTGGAAGGCGAACTCGGCGTGCTCGGCTCGCTCGAGACCGGCATGGGCGACAAGGAAGACGGCCACGGCGCCGAAGGCAAACTATCGCACGACCAGTTGCTGACCAATCCGGATGAAGCTGTGAAGTTCGTCAAGGAGACCAGGGTCGATGCGCTGGCGATCGCGATGGGCACATCGCACGGCGCCTACAAGTTCACCCGCAAGCCTGATGGCGATATCCTCGCCATGAACGTGATCGAGGAGATCCATCGCAAGCTGCCGAACACGCATCTGGTGATGCATGGTTCGTCCTCGGTGCCGCAGGACCTGCAGGAGATCATCAACGCCAATGGCGGCAAGATGAAGCCGACCTGGGGTGTGCCGGTGTCCGAAATTCAGCGCGGCATCAAGAACGGCGTGCGCAAGATCAACATCGACACCGACAACCGCATGGCGATGACCGGACAGATCCGTAAAGTGCTGAAGGATAATCCGGAAGAATTCGATCCGCGCAAATATTTGAAGCCCGCGATGGAAGCCATGGCCAAGCTGTGCAAGCAGCGGCTGCAGGAATTCAATACCGCAGGGCAAGCCAGCAAGATCAAGAAGGTGCTGACCACAGCCGAAATGGCCAAGCGGTACAGCAAGGGTGAGCTTGACCCGCGGGTCGCCTGAGCCGGCGCCTCGCAAACACCCCCGGTGCGACGAACGTTTTCTAGGCAATTGCCCGAGAACCGCCTATTTTGGTGCGCAAGGGCATGATGTTTCTGGAGAACTTCGATGAATCTCGCTGACCTCAACAAGGTTGCCCTCGCCATGGTCACCCCGGGCAAGGGCATTCTCGCCGCCGACGAATCCTCCGGCACGATCAAAAAGCGTTTTGACGCCATCAAGGTCGAATCGACCGAGGAGAGCCGCCGCGACTATCGCGAAATGCTGTTCCGCTCCAGCGAGGCGATGAGCAAGTATGTCTCGGGCGTGATCCTCTACGACGAGACCATCTGGCAGAACGCGAAAGACGGCACGCCGCTGGTCAAGCTGATCGAGCAGTCCGGCGCGATCCCCGGCATCAAGGTCGATGAGGGGACGCAAGCCTTGCCGCAATGTCCGGGCGAACTGGTGACGGTCGGCCTCGACAAGCTCGCCGAACGGCTGAAGAAATATTACGAGCGCGGCGCGCGCTTTGCGAAATGGCGCGCAGTCATCGACATCGGCAGCGGCATTCCCACGATGACCGCGATCAGCGTCAACGCACATGCGCTGGCGCGCTATGCCGCGCTGTGCCAGGCGGCGCAGATCGTGCCCATCGTGGAGCCGGAAGTCCTGATGGACGGCGATCACGACATCGACCGCTGCTATGACGTGACCCAGCGCGTGCTGAACAAGACCTTCCAGGAATTGCGCATTCAGCGCGTTGAACTCGAAGGCATGGTGCTGAAACCCAACATGGCCATTTCAGGCAAGAAGTGCGCGAAGCGGGCTTCGGTCGATGAAGTCGCAGAGAAGACCGTGCGCCTCTTGAAGGCGTGCGTTCCCGCAGCCGTGCCGGGCATCGCCTTCCTCTCCGGCGGGCAATCCGACGAGGAGGCGACCGCGCATCTGGACGCCATGAATCGGATCGGCGGCCTTCCGTGGAAGCTGACATTCTCCTATGGCCGGGCGTTGCAGGCAGCGCCGCAGAAGGCGTGGTCGGGCAAGGCCGAGAACATCGCCGCGGGCCAGCGCGCCTTCACGCACCGTGCGCAGATGAATGCGCTGGCGAGCAAGGGCGAGTGGGAAACCGGCCTTGAAAAGAAGGTCGCCTAGACTTGGCTAATAAGCACTTGGCCAATAAACCTGTTCCGCCGCGCCCGGCGCCGCGCCTCTATCTCGCGACATCAGAGGTGGACGACCCGGCGCAGCTTGCGGCCCAGCTTCCGGAACTGTTGGCAGCGGCCGACGTCGCGGCAGTGCTGCTGCGGCTTAAGCAGACCGACCAGCGCACCATGATTTCGCGTGTGAAGACGCTGGCGCCGGTGATCCAGAACGCCGGCGCGGCGCTCCTGCTCGACGGCCATGTCGAACTGGTGGCGCGCGCAGGCGCCGATGGCGCGCATCTGAACGGCCTCGCCGCGCTGGAAGATGCCTTGCCGTCGCTGAAGCCAGACCGCATTGCCGGCGTCGGCGGCCTTGCCACGCGGCACGATTCGATGGCCGCGGGCGAACGGGGCGCGGACTACGTGCTGTTCGGCGAGCCCGACGCCGACGGCCAGCGGCCCTCGACCGAAGCGATTGCCGAGCGCCTGCAATGGTGGGAAGAACTGTTCGAGCCGCCTTGCGTTGGCTTTGCCGCCTCGCGCGAGGAAGCTGCCGAATTTGCAGCCAGCGGCGCGGATTTTGTGCTGGTCGGCGATTTCGTCTGGGCCGACCCGCGCGGCGCAAAGGCGGCGCTGATCGATGCCGCGCAGGCGATCGCAGAAGCGCACGAGGTCGCGTTCGGAAAAACCAAGGCCGGGCACGGATAACGCCGGACAATGAAACTCCTGCGTCCCATATCGCTGCTTGCGAGCCTCTTGATGACGATGGCCGGCGCCACCGCGCAGGTCTCGCTGACGCCGCCTGCCGCGCAGCCGCCCGCTAGCCCTCCGGCGGCGAAAAAGGAGGCGCCCAAGCCAAAGGCGCCGGCCGCAGCGAAAAAGCCCGCCGCGACACCGACGCCGACGCCGGCAGCGCCGCTCAAGCCCGCGGCAACGCCTGCGCCCTCCCCCTCGCCGACGCCCGCCTTCGAGGATCCGAACGTCGACGCCGTCTACGGCGCCTATCAGCGCGGCCTCTACAAGACGGCCTTCGATCTCGCGATCACGCGTGCGCAATATGCCCGCGACGCCAAGGCGATGACAATGCTGGGCGAGCTCTATGCCAACGGACTCGGCATCAAGCGCGACTATGCGAAGGCCGCTGACTGGTACCAACGCGCAGTTGATGCCGGCGACCGCGAAGGCATGTTCGCGCTCGCCATGATGCGGCTGTCCGGCCGCGGCGGCGCCACCAACCGCGATCAGGCGGTCAAGCTGCTGGCCTCCTCGGCCAAGCTCGGCAACCCCAAGGCGGCCTACAATCTGGCGCTGCTCTATCTCGACGGCAACACGCTGCCGCAGGACGTCAAGCGCGCCGCCGAGCTGCTGCGCGCCGCCGCCGACGCCGGCAACCCGGAGGCGCAATACGCGCTGGCGACCTTCTACAAGGAAGGCACCGGCGTGCCGAAGGACATCGAGAAAGCGGTGCGGCTGTTGCAGGCGGCTTCGCTGGCCGACAATGTCGACGCCGAGGTCGAGTACGCGATTGCAATGTTCAACGGCACCGGCACGCCGAAGAACCAGCCGGCCGCGGTCGCGCTCTTGCGCAAAGCCGCCCGGCAAAACTCGGCGATCGCGCAGAACCGCCTCGCCCGCGTGCTCGTGAGCGGACTGGGGGTGCCTATGGACAAGATCGAAGGCCTGAAGTGGCACCTTGTCGCCAAGACCGCCGGCAAGGGCGACCCCGAGCTCGATGAACGGCTCTCGGAACTCAGCCCTGAGGATCGCGCCAAGGTTCAGGAGGCGGCGAAAAAATGGACCGGCACCGTCGGTGGCACGGCCAATAAATGACGCCTTGACGGCGGCACATCGGCAGGGCACCCAGTCCCTAACCCCCTGACGGCATTGGGCCGTTCCCTCACACCATAAGCTCACATCATGCTGTATTCAGCCCTTATCAACGTCATGGTGAAAGCCGCGCGCCGCGCCGGCCGCAGCCTCAAGCGCGACCTCGGCGAAATCGAGCATCTGCAGGTGTCGCTGAAGGGGCCGGCGAACTTCGTCACCAAGGCCGACAAGCGCGCCGAGGAAATGCTGTACGAGGACCTCGCCAAGGCGAGGCCGGGCTACGGCTTCATCGGCGAGGAAGGCGGCAGCCGCGAGGGCGCCGACAAGAGCCACACCTGGATCGTCGATCCCTTGGACGGCACCACCAACTTCCTGCACGGCATCCCGCAATTTGCGATCTCGATCGGCCTGCAGCGCGAGGGCACGATCATTGCGGGCGTGATCTACAATCCCGCTAATGACGAATTGTATATCGCCGAACGCGGCAAGGGCGCGTTCCTCAACGACCAGCGACTGCGCGTCGCCGGCCGCCGCCAGCTCGATGAATGCGTGGTCGGCTGCGGCCTGCCGCATATCGGGCGCGGCGATCATCAGCTGTCGAGCCGCGAGATGGCCGCGATCCAGAACAAGGTCGCAGGCCTGCGCCGCTTCGGCGCCGCCTCCCTCGACCTCGCCTTCGTCGCCGCCGGCCGCCTCGACGGCTATTGGGAACGCAACCTGCAGCCCTGGGACATCGCAGCCGGGCAGATCATGGTGCGGGAAGCCGGCGGGACGATCTCCGGCATGGAGGGCAGCGACGACCCGCTGAAGACCGGGCACGTGATCTGCGGCAATGAGTTCGTGCACGGCGAACTGGTGAAGATTCTGAAGCCGCTGGAGAAGTAGCCCGGCTCACACCGGGTGTCATACCCCGCGCATGCGGGGTATCCAGTACGCTGCGGCGTCTCGATTCATCACGACTGTCTCTGGAATACTGGGTCACCCGCTTTCGCGGGTGACGACAGCAGGAGTGTGCAGTTCGCTCGCTGCCGCCGCCTCCTCCACCTTCTCCTTATCCCCCGCCAGCACGCGCTGCACGCTGACGAAGAACACCGGCACCATCAGCAGCGCCAGGATCACCACCGCGATCATGCCGCCCATCACGCTGGTGCCGAGCGCCTGTTGGCTGGCGCCGCCGGCGCCGGTCGCGATCGCCATCGGCAGCACGCCGCAGACGAAGGCCAAACCCGTCATCAGGATCGGGCGGAAACGAAGTGAGCACGCTTCGATCGTTGCCTCGACCAGCGGCTTGCCCTGCGCGCGCAGATCCTTGGCGACTTCGATGATGAGGATGGCGTCCTTGGCCGCAAGGCCAATAATGGTGATCAGGCCGACGGTGAAATAGACGTCGTTCGGCAAGCCGCGCATCGTGGCTGCGATCACCGCGCCGCAGATGCCGAGCGGCACCGTCAGCAGCACCGCGAGCGGGATGGTCCAGCTCTCATAGAGCGCGGCGAGCAAGAGGAACACCACCAGCACCGAGAGGCCGAGCAGGAACGGCGCCTGCGAGCCGGACAGCTTTTCCTGCAGCGACTGCCCGGTCCATTCATAACCGAAGCCGCGCGGCAGCTTGCCCGCGAGCCGCTCCATCTCCGCGATGGCGTCGCCGGACGTGAAGCCGGGCTTGGCCTCGCCGGAGATGCGCACGGCGGGATAGTAGTTGAAGCCGGCAATCTGTGTCGGTCCCTTCGACCACTGCACCGTGGCGAAGGCTGAGAACGGCACCAATTGGCCGCGGTTGTTCTTGACGTTGTAATTGAGGATGTCGTCCGCGTTCATGCGGCTGGCGCGGTCGGCCTGCACGATCACGCGCTGCATCCGCCCGCGGTTCGGGAAGTCGTTGATGTAGTTCGAGCCGAGATTGGTCGAAATCGTCTGGTTGATGTCCTCGAATGTGACGCCGAATGCGCCGGCCTTCTCGCGGTCGATCATCAGATTGACCTGCGGCGCCGGCGGCAGGCCCTCGACATAAACCTTCTGCAGCACACGGCTGGCATTGGCTTCGGCGATCAGGCGATCGGACGCAGCGACCAGCGCCGGATAGCCCTTTTGGCCGCGGTCCTGCAGGCGGAACGAGAAGCCCGAGGAATTGCCGAGATTGTCGATCGGCGGCGGCTGCAGCGCCGAGATTTTGGCGTCACGGATCGATGACAGCTCGCGGTTGATGTCGGCGACGATCGCGGCGGCGGAATCCTTAGGGCCGCGCTCCGACCAATCCTTCAGCGTGATGAAGGCCTGCGCGGTGTTCATGCCCTGGCCGAGGAAGCTGAAGCCGGTCAGGAACGTGACGTCCTCGACGCCGGCGCGCTCGCGCAGATATTTTTCGACCTGCTCGACCGCGGCCTCGGTACGGGCATAGGACGAGTCGGACGGCGCCTGCACGTCGGTGGTGATAAAACCCTGGTCGTCGACCGGCAGGAAGCCGCCGGGCAGCCGCACGAAACCCCAGCCGAGCCCAATCAGCAGCGCGGCGTAGATCAGCATCAGCCGGCCGGTGCGCTTCAGCGAACCCTTTACGGTGCGCGTATAGCCGCCACGGCCCGACTCGAGCACGCGGTTGAACCAGCCGAACACGCCCTTGCGCGCATGGCCGTGACCGGCCTCGACAGGCTTCAGCAGTGTCGCACAGAGCGCCGGCGTCAGCGAAAGCGCCAGCAGCGCGGAGAAAGCGATGGCGGACACCATGGTGACCGAGAACTGGCGGTAGATGATGCCGACCGATCCCGGGAAGAACGCCATCGGCACGAACACCGCCATCAGCACCAGCGTGATACCGATGATGGCGCTCGTGATCTGCGACATCGCCTTGCGGGTCGCTTCCTTCGGCGGCAGGCCCTCCTCCGCCATGATGCGTTCGACGTTCTCGACCACGACGATGGCGTCGTCGACGAGGATGCCGACCGCCAGCACCATGCCGAACATCGTCAGCATGTTGATGGAATAGCCGGCCGCCATCAGTACCGCGCAGGTGCCGAGCAGCGCCACCGGCACCACGATGGTCGGGATGATGGTGTAGCGGATGTTCTGCAGGAACAGGAACATCACGATGAAGACCAGCACCACCGCTTCGATCAGCGTCATCAACACCTTGTTGATCGAGGCCTTGACGACGGGGGTGATGTTGTAGGGAATTTCGTAGCCGATATTGGCCGGGAAGAACTTCGACAGTTCTTTCATCTTGGCTTCGACGGCGCTGGCGGTCGCGAGCGCGTTGCCGCTCGGCGACAGCAGCACCGAAAGGCCCGCGGTCGGCTTGCCGTTGAGGCGCGTGTTGAACTGGTAGCTCAGGCCGCCGATCTCGATACGGGCGACATCGCGCAGCCGCACGGTCGACCCGTCCGGATTGGCGCGCAGCGTGATCGCGCCGAATTCCTCGGGCGAGGCGAGCTGGCCCTTGACCAGCACCAGCGCCGAAATCTTCTGCTCCGGCGTGCTCGGCTCGGCGCCGATGCTGCCGGAGGCGACCTGCGCGTTCTGCGCCGTTATCGCCTTGTTGACGTCGTCGGCGGTGAGACCGTAGCCGACGAGTTTTGCGGGATCGATCCAGATCCGCAGCGAACGTTCCGTCGAATAGAGCGTGGCGCGGCCGACGCCGGGAATGCGCCTGATTTCGCCGAGCACGTTGCGGATCATGAAATCGCCGAGGCCGATTTCGTCGAGCGAGCCGTCGGTGGAATTCAGGGTGATGATCTGCAGCACGGCGGAAGAGGCTTCCTCGACCAGGATGCCCTGCTGGATCACCGCGCGCGGCAGCCGCGCCTCGACGCGCTTGAGGCGGTTCTGCACTTCGACCGAGGCCGCGCCGGTTTCGGTGCCCGGCACGAAGTTGGCGATGATTTCGACCTGCCCCAGCGAGTCAGAGGTGGATTCGAAATTGAGGATGCCGGAGGCGCCGTTGAGTTCCTCCTCGATCAGCCGCGTGACGCTGTTGTAGAGGTTTTCCGGCGACGCGCCGGGATAGCTGGTCGAGATCGATATCGAGGGCGGCGCGATGATCGGATACTGCGCGACCGCCAGCAACGGAATCGAGATCGCGCCGATCAAACAGATGAAAAGCGCGACGACCCAGGCGAAAATCGGCCTGTCAATGAAGAAACTAGGCATCTATCAATCTCAGCGCGCAGCTTGCGTCGCTGGCATGCTCGATACTGATCCAACCGAGGCATCCGCATCGATCCACGCCTTCGCCTTGACCTTGTCGCCGGGCACGAACTTCTGGAACCCGTCGACGATGACGCGGTCGCCGTCCTTGAGGCCCTCGCTGACCAGCCAGACGCCGTCCTGCACCGCGCCGGTGCGGACCGGCTGCGTCGCCACGCGGCCGTCCTCCTTGACCACGAACACTTCGCTGCCGCCGCCGGCATCGCGCTGGATCGCCTGCTGCGGCACGGCGATGGAATCGGAATCGATGCCCTGTTCGATCAGGACGCGGACATACATGCCGGGCAGCAGTTCGCGATTCGGGTTGGCGAACTGACCGCGTAGCGTGACCTGTCCGGTATAGGCATCGACCTTGGCCTCGGAGAACAGGAGCTTGCCCGGGATCGGGTAAACTGTTCCATCGTCGAGCACGAGGCGGACCTTGGCCGCGTCGGGTGAAATCCGGTCGAGATCGCCATTGTCAAAGGCACGACGCAGCTTGTGCATCTCCGAGACCGATTGGGTGAAGTCGGCGTAGATCGGGTCGAGCTGCTGGATCGTGACGAGACTGGTGGTCTCATTCTGCACCACCAACGCGCCTTCGCTCACCAGCGCGGCGCCGACGACGCCGCTGATCGGCGCACGGATCGTTGCATAATCGAGGTTCAGTCTGGCGCGTGCGACGTCGGCGTTGCGGCTGCCGACCTCGGCCTCGGCCTGGCGCTGGGCCGCGATGGCTTTTTCGTTCTCGGCCTCGGGCGCCGCGCGCTGGCTGGTCAGCGTCGCGATGCGCCGCGCATGCTGCGAGGCGAGATCGAACGCAGCCTCAGCCTTGTCCTGCGCGGCTTCGCTCGCCTGCAGTTCCACTTCGAACGGCTTGGGGTCGATCCGGTACAGCGAATCGCCGGCCTTCACCTCGGTGCCCTGCTGGAACAGGCGCTCGACGACGATGCCCGAAACCCGTGCACGAACTTCCGAAACCCGGGTGGGCGCGATGCGGCCAGGCAGTTCCCGAACGAGGGCGCGTGACTGAGGCCGTACGGTGAAGGTGCCCACTTCAGGCTCGGGCGGCTTTGCCGCTGCGGTAGCTGCGATCGGTTCATTGCAGCCAGCCAAAAGCGGCGCCATCGCAGCTAACATCAATACGATGCACGCCGATTGCGTTCGAAGTCCGGACATTGAAAGCATTGCCCCAGTTCAGGTTTGAGAGCGCGAATTGAGCATTCGCGACGTTGTCGTAAGAGGTCGCCAGTACGAGACCTCGGGAACTCACGGTTGATGGCATATAGGATAGGGAGAGCCTGCTGCGACGCAATACGGTTTCGCGGCGGCCCAATGTCACACAACGCTATCGCGCTGAATTAGCGACCATTTTTCCTGACTCACTCGATTGTGAGCCGGGTTCCATCGCAGCGTTCCCGGGGTAGTCCGGATGGAGCGAAGCGCCATCCGGGTCCGGTGCGTATGGTGACACCGATTCCCCGGGTTTCGCTGCGCTTCACCCGGGCTAAAGGCATCCGGCACGAATCAGTTAACGCCGGCCTGACCGGCCGCCTTCAGCCGATAATGGCTGACGCCCCACTCGCTGCCGTCGGCGTAACCGAACAGGCCGGCGGTAGCGAGAAGGAACCAGCGCCAGCGCCGCATCCGCAACGCGGTCTCGCCGCCATGGACCTTGCGAAGCACGCGCTCGATTTCGTCGCGATGGGAATCGAAATTGTCCAGCCAATCCTGCGCGGTACGCTGATAGTGCAGCCCGCTCCAGCGCCATTCCTTTTCGACCTCGAACAGATCGGCATATTGCCGGATCAGATGGTGGCTCGGCATCACGCCGCCGGTAAAGAAACGTTGCGCGATCCAGTCCTCGCCACCCGCGCGATCGAACAAATAAGCGCCGGAGCGGTGGGTGAAGATGTGCAGGAAGAAGAGGCCGTCGGGCTTCAGCCATGCGCGCAGTCGAACCATCAATTCGCGCCAGTTCAGCATGTGTTCGAACATCTCGATGGAGAGGATGCGGTCGAACCGCGCTTCCGGCGCGAACAGGTTCACGTCGGATGTGATGACGTGCAGATTGGCCAGGCCACGCTTTGTGGCTTCGCACTCGATATATTCGCGTTGCGCGTTCGAGTTGGAAACCGCCGATATCTGCGAATGCGGGAACTGCCGCGCCATCCACAGCGACAGCGAGCCCCAGCCGCAGCCGAGTTCGAGAATCGACTGCCCATCGGCCAAATCGGCGTGCTCGACGGTCTGGCGCAGCGCTTCCTCCTCGGCCTCCTGCAGGGTCGAGGCCGCTTCCCGGTAGAAGCAACAGGAATAGTTGCGATTGGGGCCTAGCACGCGAGCAAAGAACTGGGCCGGCAGCTCGTAGTGCCGGACATCGGGCTCGTCGCTATATTCGGCGATAGCGCGCGCCGCCATTTCGTCGGCGAGCCAGGCATCGCTTTCCGCATTCCCCGTGGCAAGCCGCGTGGCGGCACGCGAGCAAAGCTGGTGGATTGCGGCCCGGACAATGGCATCGGGCAGCGGCACGCGCTCGGCGGTTCCCATGATCGTGGAAACGAAGCTCATGTGACCACTCCCTTCGGCAGAAAACGGGCTGCTGCGGCTGGTCTATCCCGCAATAGGTGCTTCCTTCGAATAGCCGCTGGACGGGGCGGCCGGCCCAGCGGGGGCTGCCGCCGATCCCTCGAGATATAAGGCCGTCATGAAAATCCCGGTTGGACATCGAAACGTTCCAAAATACGCTGATGTCAAAGCCGGGTTTCGGGAAGAGGTTCCACCATCGTCCACTTGAAATCGCGGCTTCCCAGCTTTTTTCTCCAGCCCGCTGTGCCATATTGGTTCCCCAGCTCGGCTTTTCGTAACGGATACACCCGCAAATGCCCTCAGGCCCTTCCTCCCGCTCCGAAATGGAGATCGAACTGAGCAAACTGTCCTCGCCCCGGATTTTCCTGGTGCGGATGCTGGTGTTCCTGGTGCTGTGCGCGCTGGTCACGGTCGTGCTCTACAAGCAGATCATGGTCGCGTTCTTTGCCAACCCCGGCCTCAACGCGCTGATCGGCGGGGTGCTGCTGATCGGCATCATCCTGTCGTTCCGGCAGGTGATCCGGCTCTATCCGGAAGTGGCCTGGGTCAACAGTTTCCGTATCGCCGATCCCGGGCTGGCGATAAACCGGCGCCCAACCCTGCTGGCGCCGATGGCGGCGATCCTCGGCGGCGAGCGCTCCGGGCGGATGACGATCTCGCAGCAGACCATGCGGCATTTGCTGGATTCGATCGCGACGCGGCTGGACGAGGCCCGCGATATTTCCCGCTACATGACGGGCTTATTGGTCTTTCTCGGCCTGCTCGGCACCTTCTGGGGCCTGATCGAAACCGTCGGCTCCGTCGGCAAGGTGATCGACGGTTTGAAGGTGGGCGGCGATGCCGGCTCCCTGTTCGACACCCTGAAAGAGGGGTTGGCCGCGCCGCTCAGCGGCATGGGCATTTCGTTCTCGTCCTCGCTGTTCGGCCTCGCCGGCTCGCTGATCCTTGGCTTTCTCGACCTGCAGTCGAGCCAGGCGCAGAACCGCTTCTACACCGACCTCGAGGACTGGCTCGCCTCCACCGTGCGCGAGTATGGCGATGGCGGATCCGGCATCGGCGGCGAATTGCAACATGCGATGGAACGTATGCGCGCGGTGGTTGAAGAGGGCGGCGGCAGCCGCAGCACCACGGCGGCGATGGCCAACCTCGCCGAGGCCATCCAGGGCCTGGTCGCGCATATGCGCACCGAGCAGCAGATGATCCGCGAATGGGCCGACGGCCAGGGCGAGCAAAACCGCGAAATCAAGAAGCTCCTGGAGCGGATCGCCAGACAGCCCGAGAAGAGCTGAACGAGTGCGCGCCCCGGACGCAGTGCGCCACCATAAGCGCGTTTACGCGCGTCTTCGACACGCTATGGTGCTGCGCTGCAGAGCCGTGGCCCATCGAGACAGGTCCCGGCCCTGCGGCGCAGCGTTTCACGCTGCACCGCGTCCGGGACACGATAGTGGAGAATTCTAAATGGCCCTCGCCCGTGCACGCCGCAGCGAATCCGGTTTCAACTACTGGCCGGGGTTCGTCGACGCGTTGTCGACACTGGTGCTGTCGATCGTGTTCCTGCTGTCGGTGTTCCTGGTGGTGCAGTTCTTCCTGTCGCAGGAGGTCACCGGCAAGGACAAGGCGCTGGAGCAGCTCAACGCCAAGATCGCACAGCTCAACGACCTGCTGTCGCTGGAAAAGCTCGCCAAGATCGCGCTCGACGACCAGGTCGGGCAATTGCGCGCCGGCCTCGCCGCTGCGGAGGGCGAACGCGACCGCATCAAGGGGCTTTACGATGGGCTGGCCGGCGCCGGCGGCGACGCCCAGGGCCGCGCCAATGAACTCAACAAGGCGCTCGAATCCGAAAAGACGGTGTCCTCGCGCGCGCTCGCCCAGATCGAGGTGCTGAACCAGCAGATCAGCGCGCTGCGCCGCCAGCTCGCGGCGCTCGAGGAAGCGCTGGAGGCCTCCGAAAAGCGCGACAAGGAATCGCAAGGGAGGATCGCCGATCTCGGGCAGCGCCTGAACGTCGCGCTGGCGCAGCGCGTGCAGGAACTGTCGCGCTACCGTTCGGAATTCTTCGGCCGCCTGCGCGCCATTCTGGGTAATCGCCCCGATATCCGGATCGTCGGCGACCGCTTTGTATTCCAGTCGGAAGTGTTCTTCGATACCGGCCAGGCGTTGCTGCTGCCCGAGGGCCGCGCCGAGCTGGATAAACTTGCAACGGCGCTGATCGATCTGGACAAGCAGATTCCGAGCGAGATCGCCTGGGTGCTGCGCGTCGACGGCCACACCGACATTCGGCCGATCAACTCTCCCCTGTTCAAGTCGAACTGGGAATTGTCGTCGGCGCGCGCCATCTCCGTGGTGCAATATCTGGTTTTCCTCGGCGTTCCCGCGCAGCGGCTGGTCGCCGCCGGTTTTGCCGAATTCCAGCCGCTCGACACCGCCCCCACCGAAGAAGCCTACAAGCGCAACCGCCGCATCGAACTGAAGCTGACGGAACGCTAGTGGCCGCAGGTTTCACGCTCCGTCCCTATCGCGCCGAGGACGAAGATGCGGCGATCGAACTGTGGCGGCTGACGTGGCAGCAGGCCTATCCCGCAATCGATTTCACCGCCCGCGTGGCGTGGTGGCGCGAGCGCTGGCGCAACGAGCTGGTGCCGAATGCTGCAATCGTCGTCGCCGAACACGCAGATGCGCTGATCGGATTCGTGACCATCGACGGATCAGGCTATCTCGACCAGCTCGTGGTCGGCCCCGATCACTGGGGCTCGAAACTCGCCGGCGCATTGGTCGATGAAGCCAAGCGCCTGTCGCCCGATGGCGTCACGCTACTGGTCAACAAGGACAATACCCGCGCCATCCGTTTCTACGAACGAAACGGCTTTGTGCATGCCGGCGAGGACGTGAATCCGACATCGGGCCGCGCGGTGCTGAAGATGCGCTGGAAGGCGTAACGTCCGACGCTGTCATACGCCCCGGATCAGTACTCCCGCCGTCAACACGACATAGGCGATGGCCAGCACGTCAAACGCGCGCGATGGGGTGATGATGGGTATCGAGACATGGCCGTAGCGAACGAGCAGCGCGCAAACTGCGAGAATGAACGAAATCAGGAAGATAACAACCGAAGGAGGCGTCAGGGCAAAACCACCGCGGCGAAAGGGCATAATCGTCTCCTGTTGAGCTGGCCGGGCAAGAAGCATGGCCTAGCAACAACAACGCGGCGCTTTAAGTTCCCGCCAATCGGCTACACGCCCTCAAATTGTAGTCGCGCCAATCGCGCGTAGAGTCCGTTCGCTGCAACCAGCTCCGCATGTGTGCCCTGCTCGACGATGCGGCCCTGATCCATCACCATGATGCGATCGCATGACAGCACGGTGGCGAGACGGTGCGCAATGACGAGCGTCGTGCGGTGCCGCATCAATTCCTCCAGCGCGGTCTGCACCAGCGTCTCGCTTTCGGCATCGAGCGCGGAAGTGGCCTCGTCGAGCAACAGGAGCGGCGCGTCGCGCAGGATCGCGCGTGCGATCGCGATGCGCTGGCGCTGGCCGCCGGACAGCGTCACGCCGCGCTCGCCGAGTTGCGCGTCGAAGCCGCCGGGCAGGCGCCGAAGGAATTCGGTGGCATGGGCCAGGTCGGCGGCGCGCTCGACTTCGGCATCGCTGGCGTCAGGCCGGCCGAAGCGAATGTTCTCGCGCGCGGAGGCCGCGAACACCACCGAGTCCTGCGGCACCAGCGCGATGCGCGAACGCACGTTGACCGGATCGGCCGACTTGATCGGCACGCCGTCGAGCGAAATCGTGCCGCGTGCGGGATCGTAGAAGCGCAGCAACAGGTGAAACAGCGTGCTCTTGCCGGCACCCGAGGGGCCTACGATCGCGACTTTTTCGCCGGCCTTGACCGCGAGCGAGACATTGTCGATCGCGAGCACGTCCGGCCGCGCCGGATAGGCGAAGCTGACGTTTTCAAAACCGACGTCGCCGCGCGCAGGCTGCGGTAGTGCTGCCGGCTGCGGCGGAGCCGTGATCTGCGATTTGACCCGCAGGATCTCGAACAGCCGCTCGGCGGCACCCGAGGCGGCCGAGACTTCGCCCCAGACCTCGCTGAGCTGGCCGAGACCGGCGGCGGCGAACGCCGCATACAGCACGAACTGGCCGAGCCGCCCCGGCGTGATCTGGCCGGTCAGCACATCGTGCGAGCCGACCCAGAGGATCGCCACGACGCTGGAGAACACGATGAAGATGATGATCAGCGTCAGCACCGCGCGCGCCCGCGTCGAGCTGCGCGCCGCCTCATAGGCCTGCTCGACCTCGCCGCCGAAGCGGGCCGTCGCCATCCGCTCGCTGGTATAGGCCTGCACGGTCCTGATCGCACCGATCAGCTCGGAGGCGTAGGCGCTGGCGTCCGCCAGCGTATCCTGCGCGTTGCGCGACAGCCGCCGCACCCAGCGCCCGAACGCCACCAGCGGAATCACGATCAGCGGAATGGCCAGCAGCACGAAGCCAGACAATTTCGGGCTCGTGATCACCATCATGGCGGTGGCGCCGATGAACAGCATCATGTTGCGCAGCGCGATCGATACCGACGCGCCGACCGCGGATTTGATCTGGGTGGTATCGGCCGTCAGCCGCGACACCAGCTCGCCCGAGCGCGCGGAATCGAAGAATGCGGGCGACAGCGAGACCAGATGCGCGAACACGTCGCGCCTGAGATCGGCGACGATGCGCTCGCCGATCGTCATGACGAGGTAGTAGCGCGACGCACTTGCCGCGGCCAGCACCGCGACAATGGCGATCATGACGCTGAAATAGCTGTTGATCAGGGCGATGCCTTCGGGGCTGAAGCCGAAATCGATCATGCGCCTGACCGCGATCGGCACCACGAGCGTGGTGATCGCGGCGACCGTCAGCGAGATGAAGGCGAGCAACGCGCGTCCGCGGTAGCGGGCGACATAGGGCGCCAGCGCCAGCAGCGGGCGGAGCTTGGCGCTCGTCTTGGCCGGCGACTGCGTCAGCTGGGCTTCGATGAAGGCCTCTTCCTCAAGCAGGGCATCGCGCCGTGGAGGCGTACCAGGGGGGCCTTCAAACTGTTCCGCTGCGCTCATGAAATCCGACCGGTTTTGCCGCCCCCAGATAGGCCCCGCGGCCCCCTCTGGCAAATCCGGGAGATTCCCATCAGGGCTATACGTAGCTTGTTTTGGCGGGCGGCTTACGTTATAGAGCCGCCAAATCCCGTATCCCCTGACATTGCGACGGGCGCCGGCGCGCCGAAGGATATGCCATGAAAGCCGAAATTCATCCGAATTATCATATGATTACGGTCGTGATGACCGACGGGACCGAGTACCAGACCCGCTCCACCTGGGGCAAGGAAGGCGACAAGCTGAACCTCGATATCGACCCCAAGTCGCATCCGGCCTGGACCGGCGGCTCGCAGCAGCTGCTCGACCGCGGCGGCCGTGTGTCGCGCTTCCAGAAGAAGTTTTCGGGCTTCCTCAAGAAGGACTGAGGGTTTTCGGACCCCTGCCCGTTCCGATCCAGAATGCAAAAACGCCCCGGTCTGCCGGGGCGTTTTTTTGTTTTGCTCGTCATTGCGAGCGCAGCGAAGCAATCCATCGCCCCGCAAAGCAAGTATGGATTGCTTCGTCGCTTCGCTCCTCGCAATGGCGGGGAATTACTGCTCGAAGGCCGCCTTCAGGCGGTTGAGCTGCGGCACCAGCGGGTTGCCGATCGGGGCTCGCTCCGCTGGCGACGCGTGGATCGTGGTGTCGAGGCGGCGAACCCGCGTCTGCAGGCTCATCGAGCGCGCGATCAGATCCTGCAATTGCTGCGGCAGCTTGGCGATCATGTCCTCGGAGCCGGGATCGGCGGCCGTGAGCTTGACCTTGGTTTTTTCCCGATTGGCCTGGGTCAGCGTCATCTCGCCTTCCTTCACCGCGCGATGCAGCAGCAGCCAGGACGCGAGCTGCATCAGGCGGGTGGTAAGACGCATGCTTTCGGTTGCGTAAGTGAGGCTGACAGAACGCTCGAGCGCCTTGGCCTCGGTGCGGCCGTCGCCATCGAGATAGGCGGCGGTTTCCTCAACCAGGTCCATGCCTTCCCGAAACAGAACTCCGAATGCCGCGGAATTGGTGAGCCGCTCGCTGAACTGAACGAGCGCGGATTCGCTTTGCGAACGGTCCGCCATGGTTAACGCCCTCACGCCACTATTTGCCCCAACCGGCTGTGAACCACCGGCTTATGATGAACAAATCATTGCGCTTGTCCGGGCGAGAGTCCAGCGGCAACCGGATTTATGGTTTCCAGCGTATGGGGGCACAAAATAGCCGCGCTGCGCACAAAAAAGAGCCGCCGTTTCCGGCGGCTTTTGAAGTTGATAACAGGGAGGCGTCAAACAGAGTGGACAGGAGCCACTCGGTGTCCAAACGAGGACAATGCCAGTCATAAAGGAGAAAGCTTAATCCTTCGTAAACGAGCGATTTTCTTCAGAGATTATTTGCCATGTCGGCCAGTGGCCGAGTTTTTGGATTGACTCCAACTGCTGGTCGTCCCTGCGAAAGCAGGGACCCATAACCACCGGCGGATTTGATTAAGGGAAAGTCGGCCAGCGGCCTGCCACAAGATGGGCCGCGGCGTATGGGTCCCTGCTTTCGCAGGGACGACGAGGTGAGAGATCGGGTTAAATCTCTACGACTTGAAGAAACTGTTCGCCGCGTCCTTCGACGCGCGCTTCTTCGTGGCGGCCTGCTGCAGCCTTTCGATTTCCGAAGTCATCAGCGCGATGCGCTCGGTCAATTCCTCGACCGACAGCAGCGACAGGTCCTGGCCGATCTCATGCGTGATTTTCTTCCGCGGCTTGTCGTCATCCTCGATCGCCATGCGTTTCTCCTTGCGCTGGGCGGTCCCCGCAGCGGTTGCCAGCCGGAGCCGGGCTGGTTAATCAGGGGCCGCCTTAAATTCCCGCATTTCGCAAGGACAAATCATGGAAAAGCTGCCCGCGCAAATGACCGTCGTCGGCATCAGCAAGCCCGGCGGCCCCGAGGTGCTGTTGCCGGAAACCCGCGCCGTGCCGGTGCCCGGTCCGGGCGAAATCCTGGTCAAGGTGATGGCGGCCGGCGTCAACCGCCCTGATGTCGCGCAGCGCTCCGGCGCCTACCCGCCGCCGCCCGGCGCCAGCGACCTGCCCGGCCTCGAGATCGCGGGCGAGGTGGTCGCGCTCGGCGAAGGCGCCACCAAGCACAAGCTCGGCGACAAGGTGATGTCGCTGGTGGCGGGCGGTGGCTACGCCCAATATTGCATCGCGCAAGACGCGCAGGCGATGGCGGTGCCGCCGTCGCTCTCGATCCAGGAAGCCGGCGCGATCCCGGAAACGCTGATGACGGTCTGGCACAATGTGTTCGAGCGCGGCGCGCTGAAGCCGGGCGAAACCTTGCTGATCCACGGCGGCTCATCCGGCATCGGCACCATGGCGATCCAGCTCGCCAAGGCGTTCGGCTCGAAGGTGATCGTGACCGTCGGCTCGCAGGACAAGATCGACGCCTGCCTGAAACTCGGCGCCGACCGCGCCATCAACTACAAGACCGAGGACTTCGTCGCCGCGGTCAAGGCGGAAACCAACAATGTCGGCGTGAACCTGATCCTCGACATGGTCGCCGGCGACTATGTCGATCGCAATTACGATGCCGCCGCGGTCGACGGCCGTATCGTGCAGATCGCAACCCTCAATAGCCCCAAGGTCACCGTCAACATTGCCAAGGTGATGGTGAAGCGGCTGACCCATACCGGCTCCACGCTGCGCCCCCGTACTAATGCGGATAAGGCAGCGATGGTGGCCGCAATTGAGGCCAAGGTCATGCCACTATTGCGCGAAGGACGTGTAAAACCGCTGATGGACAGCTCATTCCCGCTGGAAAAAGCCGCCGACGCGCACAGGCGGATGGAGACCAGCGCACATATTGGCAAAATTGTGTTGGCGGTATAGCGGATCGCGCGCGGAGTGAAGGCGGAAACCCTTTGATTCGCTTTGCTTTCATGTCATTTATCGCGGTAACGCCGACCCGTTCGCTGGGCCGGGAGAATCGTTGGTCGCGGAGTACTGACATTGCGTCTGATCAGGTGCCTGGCGCTACTTGCGCTGGGCCTCATGATTGTTGCGGCGGCGCCTCCGGCGCACGCCATTGACGCTGTCAGCGTCCGCAGTGACGCGCCTGCCATCGATCTCACCGCAGTGCTCGATCATCAGCGCAGCGAAACCGACCGCATCCAGGTTTCGACAGCGCCGGGAACCGACGGCATCGTCCGCCGCATCGAGGTCCGCGCCCGCGAGGGCGGGCAGAACTGGGTGGTGTTCGCGCTTGCCAACAACACCGACGACCAGCTCGACCGCCTGATCGTCGCACCCCACTATCGCATCGTGTCGTCCGGCCTGCTGTGGCCCGACCTCGGCCTGTCGCGCATCGCGACGATCACGCCGTCGACCGGCGATCGTCCGGAGCGCCAGGAAAGCGCGACCGCCGACATCTTCCGCATCACGCTCGATCCCGGCGCCGTCATCACCTTCGTGGCGGAACTGCGCACCGACAAGCTGCCGCAGCTCTATCTGTGGGAACCGGACGCCTACAAGGACAAGGTCAACTCGTTCACGCTCTACCAGGGCATCGTGATCGGCATCTCCGGCCTCCTGGCGCTGGTGCTGACGATCCTGTTCGTGGTGAAGGGCAGCATCATGTTTCCTGCCGCCGCCGCGCTGGCCTGGGCGGTGCTGGTCTATATCGGCGTCGATTTCGGCTTCTGGGGCAAGGTGCTCGACATGTCGAACAACGCCGAGCGCGTCTGGCGCGCGGCGGGCGAAGCGATCCTGGCGGCGACGCTACTGGTGTTCCTGTTCGCCTATCTCAATCTCAGCCGCTGGCATGTGCGCTATTCCCACATCACCGTCGGCTGGCTGGCCTTCCTCGGCTCGCTGGTGGCGCTGGCGCTGTTCGATCCCGCGGTCGCCTCCGGCATCGCGCGCATCTCGCTGGTGCTGATCGCCTTCGCCGGCTTTACGCTGATCGTCTATCTCTCCACGCACGGTTTCGACCGCGCCGTGCTGTTGATTCCGACCTGGTTCCTGCTGGTGGTCTGGGTGATCGCGGCGGGCATGACGGTGGCGGGTTCCGTCACCAACGACATCGTCGGCCCCGCTTTGCTGGGCGGCCTCGTGCTGATCGTGATGCTGATCGGATTTACGGTCATGCAGCACGCTTTCGCCGGCGGCGGCGCGACCACCGGCATCGTCTCCGACATCGAGCGCCGCGCATTGGCGCTGACGGGCTCCGGCGACCTGATCTGGGACTGGGACGTCTCCGCCGACAAGGTGTTCACCAGCCCGGAGACCGAAAGCCTGCTCGGGCTGAAACGCGGCACGCTGGAGGGCCCGGCGGCGAAATGGCTCGAGGTGCTGCACCCGCTCGATCAGGACCGCTTCCGCGCTGCGCTGGACAGCGTGCTCGACCAGCGCCGCGGCCGGCTGGTGCAGGATTTCCGCCTGCGCACGCCCGATGGCCATTTCATGTGGTTCGCGCTGAAGGCACGCCCGGTGGTCGGCTCCGACGGCGAAGTCTTGCGCGTGGTCGGAACGCTCACCGACGTCACCGAGATCAAGAACGCCGAAGAGCGCATGCTCCATGACTCCGTGCATGACAACCTCACCGGCCTGCCGAACCGCAAATTGTTCATGGATCGCCTTGGCGCGGTGGCCAATTTCACCAAGAGCATGCCGAGCCTGCGGCCGACGCTGATGGTGATCGATCTCGACCGTTTCAAGCAGGTCAATGATTCCGTCGGCATCGCGGTCGGCGACTCCATCCTGCTGACCCTGGCGCGGCGGCTGACGCGCATCCTCAAACCGCAGGACACACTGGCGCGGCTGGCCGGCGACCAGTTCGGCCTGATCCTGATATCGGAGCAGGATCCGGCGCGCATCACCGCGTTCGCCGAAACCATCCGCAAGACCATCCGCGCGCCGATCGCCTTCAACGACCGCGAGATCTTCCTGACCGCCTCGATCGGGCTCGCGCTGTCAGATCCGCAGACGCAATTGACGGAGGAGATCATCAAGGACGCCGAGCTTGCGATGTATCACTCCAAGCGCATCGGCGGCGACCGTATCGACGTGTACAAACCGGCCATGCGCGCACGCAAGACCGATCGCCTGACATTGGAAAGCGAACTGCGCCGCGCCATCGAGCGGCAGGAAATCACCATCCTGTACCAGCCGATCATACGGCTGGAAGACCGCTCGATCGCCGGCTTCGAGGCGCTGGCGCGCTGGGACCATCCCAAGCTCGGCCGGATGTCGCCGTCGGAATTCATCTCGATTGCCGAGGAAATCGGCCTGATCGTCGATCTCGGCATGTTCGTGCTCGACCAGACCGCGCGGCAGCTTTCGGTGTGGCAGCGCGCGATGCGCTCGCGCGAGCCGATCTTTGCCTCCGTCAACGTCTCCTCGCGGCAGTTGCTGCGCCACGATCTGATCCACGATATCCGCACCGTGCTGTCACGCTCCTCGGTGGCGCGCGGCACGCTGAAACTGGAACTCACGGAATCGCTGGTCATGGAGAACCCGGAGCACGCGGCCCAGATGCTGACGCGCATCCGCGAGCTCGGCACCGGACTGTCGCTCGACGATTTCGGCACCGGCCATTCTTCGCTGGCCTATCTGCAGCGTTTCCCCTTCGACACCATCAAGATCGACCAGTCCTTTGTGCGCACCACCAGCCGCGGCACGCGCCCCGTGATTCTGAAATCGATCATCGCGCTCGCCCACGACCTCGGCATGGACGTGGTGGCGGAAGGCGCCGAGACGGATTCGGATGCGGTCGAGCTCTATCAGCTCGGCTGCGAATACGCTCAGGGCTTCGCCTTCGGCGAGCCGATGGATGCCGACGCCGCGATGCGGCTGCTCACGGAAGAACGGCTGGAAGCGGCGAGCTAAGCAGCCTCGGCGAAGGCGGCGCCCCATACGCCGCGGCTTGTCTGTGAGGCGATGCTCCAACAACGCCTGTGCTACGGATCCCCGCTTTCCTACGTGCGGCGTGCCACGTCTTACTGCCACCAGCCCGGTTGCACCGGACGATAGTACTGGCCGCCGCCGCGGCGCGCGTTGCCGGTCTGGGGGGCCGGATCGCGCGGGAAATTGAAGAAGCCGAAGCCGTTGTCTCCCTGGACGTCGTCGCTCGCAATGAGGACATCGCGCGTCGGCCGGCGCGTCACGAAGCCGCCCTGGGGCTCACTACTCAGCACCGCGACGAACTCGGTGCGATAGTTGGTCTCGCTGCTCAGCGGTTCGTCCGAGACGACGATCGAGGATCGCGGCAATGCGGTCGGCGCGATGCGATCGAGCACCTCCCGCGGGATGGTGATGCGGTCGAGCGCGGCCTTGGCGTTGTCGCCGTCTTCGATCGTGACCGCCGTCCAGCGCAGGCCAGCCTCGTTGCGCGCCACCGCCGTGAACACATGCGTGCCGATCGGTCTTTCGGGATTGCGGATCGTGACCGGAACCTCAATCGTTGCATCGAACACGATGCCGCCGCCGTCAGGTGCCGGCTTATGCGTGGGGCGGCGCACGTAAAGCTTCTGCGTCGCGCGGCTGATGTAGATCGAGACCGGCTCGAGCGCGAGCTTCGCCTCGCTCGCCGCTTTGGCCGTGTCGGCCTTCCGCGTCTGCGCCGCCTTGGCGGCTTCCTTTGCGATGGCGGCGGCGTCGAGCTTAGATTTCGCGTCGGCCTTGGTAGTGTCGAGCTGGTTCCCCAGTTCCGCGGCCTTGGCGGCGGCCTTTTGCTTGAGGTCCTCGGCCCGCGCCTTTGCCTCGTCCGTCTTGGCGGTGCCGAGCGCCTTGTCGGCGTAGGCGAGTTCGGCGTCGGCGCGGGTCTTGAGCCCCTGCAGCTTGCGCACCGAGGCCGACAGCGACGCCGTCTCGCGCGCTGCCGTCGCGGCGGCTTTCTTCGCCTCGTCGGCCGTCTTGACTGCCTCGGCCGCCTCGCGGGGGAGCACCTCGGCCCTGGCTGGCGCGGCTGCGATGGCCTCCGCCTTCGGCACCAACAGCGCGGGATGGGAGAACTCGACCGGCTCGGCGTTATCAGGCGAGACGATTACCCGCATCCCGATCCGCGTCCTGTCGAACAACTTCTCGGCAAAGCCAAAGGGCATCCGAATGCAGCCGTGCGAGGCTGCATATCCGGGCAGCGGGCCGCCGTGCAGCGCGATGCCGTTCCAGGTGATGCGCTGCATGTTCGGCATCTCTGCATCGTCATAGAGGCTCGAGCGGTGGTCCTTGTTCTTCTCGAGAATAGCGAACACGCCGGCGGGCGTCTCGCGTCCCGTGGTGCCGGTCGAAACCGGCGCGCGCATGATCCAGCCGTCGGCGTCGTAGAAAGTGACCTGCTGGGTCTTGATCGACACGATCGCCATGATCGGCTCGCCTGCATCGCGCGGCGCCGTCGCCTCGGTGGGGGCCTTGGGGCGCGCCTGTCGCGCCGCGGCGTCGGCGGTCAGCGCGGCCATCGCCGCGAGCGTCACCATGGCGGGGGCACCCCAACGCCGCATCGCCCCGGTGGATCGCGCCGTCGTAAATCGATTCACCATGCCATGCCCCGGTTGAAATGCCTGTCCGCGCTTGCATCGATCAAGTGTCAAATCGCGACTTTTGGATTAACTAACCGCCGCCACCATCCACGCCGCCAATTCGCTCCTTAAGACTATCGGCACGTGCCGTTGGCAATCCTCTCATATACGCCGCATAGCAGGAAGGGAGGCTCGCGGGTGAAATTGGCACTTTTTGGACGTGCAGCACGTAGCAAGACAACATCGGCTCTGAAGGGAAAAGCGGACGTCCCTGCCGGTGATAACGGGTGAGCGGGGCGCCCTCACCGTTTCACCGGAATCTTCTTGAACTTTACGCTCTTCCCGTCCGCCTGCCGCGTCGCAATATAGCCGGCTTCCAGGCAGGCCTCGCGCTGCGGCATCTTCTCCTGCGGGCTGCGCGACGTCTCCCACCATGACGCGCGCTGCGCGGCGCGCGGCAGGGCTGCGTCGATGATCTCCTCGATCTGCTCGAAACTCAGCACGAATTCAGGAAGTTTCTGCTTCTTCAGATAGTTCCGCAGCAGGTCGTAGTCGTTCACCCGTGTCTCCAATGGCGATTTGCATAAAACCGTCGCTCCCGGCAACCAAGCGTTAACTGATTATCATATCGCTGTCGCCGTTTAAGGCCGCAACAACATATCCGACCGCATACCGGGAGGATTGGAGCGGTCTATGCCATTTGAACGGCAAAGCGATGTGACCAGAATTGGCTGGTTCAGGAAAGACTCCGGTCGCCGGCCCTGGCGATTGTCGGCGAAGCTGTTGATCGTGTCGTCGATTGCGACGGTGATCGGCTTCTCCACGATTTGCGCCAGCGTCATGCTCGACATGCGCCGCGGCGAGGAAGAGCTCGCGCGCCAGACTCTGGAAAATCTCGCAGCCGGCATCGATGCCGATATCAGCCGGAACATCGAGCTCTATGACCTCTCGCTACGCAACGTCGCCAGCAATCTGGTGATGCCGGAGATCAAGGGCGTCAGCAGGGAGATCCAGCACCTGATCCTGTTCGATCATGCCGCCACCGCCAAACATTTCGGCGCAATCCAGGTGTTCGACGCGCAGGGCATGCTGACGCACGACGCGGCAAGCCTCGATCCGGCGCTGGAGGATCGCAGCGACGAGGAGTATTTCCAGGTCCATCGCGCCAGTCCCGACATAGGCCTGTACATGAGCCGCCCGATGCTGCGCCGTGGCGCCTATTCGATCGTGCTCAGCCGGCGCATCAACGACACCGATGGCGGTTTCCTCGGCGTCGTGGTGGGCTCGATCCGCTTCACGTATTTCCATGACCTGTTCGGCCGGCTCACCCTCAACCCCGGCGATACGATCACCGTGTTGCGCCGCGACCGAACGATCATCATGCGGACGCCGTTCGACCTGGATGTCATCGGGAAGAACCTGGCGGAGCGGCCAAAGTGGCGCGCGGACAATTTGAAGGAAGGCACCGCCTATGCCGGCGTCGGGCCGGTCGACCCGACGCCGCGGCTTTATGTCCGAAGCGGCAGCACGAACTTGTTCTTTGTCGTGGTCGGAAAACCGCTGGCGAGCATCCTGAACCTTTGGCACCGGGAGGTGCTGCGGATCGGAGCGGTCATGATGGCGCTGATCCTGTTCGTGATCGGCACCACGCTGTTCCTCGCGCGCGAGATCGGCCGCCGCGCCGAGGCCGAGCGCAAGCTGGAGGAGCTGGCAACGACCGATGCGCTCACCGGCCTGAAGAACCGGCGCAAATTCGATTCCGAAATCGACCTGGAATGGCGGCGGGCGGCACGCAGCGAGACCCCCGTCGCGGTGCTGATGATCGATGCGGACCACTTCAAGGCCTACAACGACACCTACGGGCATCAGGCCGGCGACCAGGTGCTGGTCGGCATCGCGATCTGCATTTCGGATTCTGTGCGGCGGTCGGGCGACTGTCCGGCGCGCTACGGCGGCGAAGAATTCGCGGTGCTCCTGCCAGGCCTTTCGGCGGTGGAAGCGTTCACCGTCGCCGAAATCATCCGCCTGAAGGTCGAACAGTGGGCGGAAGACCCCAGCGTGACGACCGTCAGTATCGGTGTGGCGAGCATGACGCCGGCGGCGCCGTTGAGCTGGCCCGACCTCATCGAAGCCGCCGACAGGGCGCTCTACGCCGCCAAGGCCAACGGCCGTAATCAGTCGGTGCTCGCAGCGATCCCGCAGCTCGCGCTGGTGGCTTAAGCCCTTTCACCAAGCCATCGTCATTGCGAGCGAAGCGAAGCAATCCATGCTTCAGCGTATGCGGACCGATGGATTGCTTCGTCGCTTCAGCGCAAAATTGCTTTGCAATTTTGTCGCGAGCTCCTCGCAATGACGGCGATAGGCCGCCGCTTTCTTCACTTCTCCAGATACTTCTTCATCTCGCTGCGCAATCCATCGCGAAGGTCGTCGCGCGCCATGCCGTAGGCGATGTTGGCGCGCAGGAAGCCGGATTTCGAGCCGCAATCGTGCCGCTCGCCCTCGAACTCCACGCCATAGAAGCTTTGCGTCCTGGCGAGGGTCTTCATCGCATCGGTGAGCTGGATCTCGTTGCCCGCGCCGCGCTCCTGGGTCTCGAGAATCTTGAAGATTTCCGGCTGCAGGATGTAGCGCCCGGTGATCGAAAGGTTTGACGGCGCCGTGCCCTTCGGCGGTTTCTCCACCATGCCGTCGACCTCGAACATGTTTTTGGCGAGGCGCTTGCCGACGCCGCAGATGCCGTATTGATGGGTGAGATCGTCAGGCACCGCTTCCACCGCGAGCAGGTTGGACTTGGCCCCGAGTTTACTGGCAGCCTCGATCATCTGCTTCAGGCAGCCCGGGCTGTTCAGCACCAGTTCGTCCGGCAGCACCACCGCGAACGGCTCGTCACCGACGATGTCACGCGCGCACCAGACCGCGTGGCCGAGGCCGAGCGGCGCCTGCTGGCGGGTGAAACTGGTGGCGCCGGCCTCGGGCTGGTCGCGCGCCAAAATGTCCTGCTCGGCCTTCTTGTTGCCGCGCTGAGCCAGCGTGGTGTCGAGTTCGAACATCCGGTCGAAATGATCCTCGATCACGCCCTTGTTGCGCCCGGTGACGAAGACGAAATGCTCGATGCCCGCTTCCTTGGCCTCGTCGACCACGTACTGGATCAGCGGCTTGTCGACGATGGTCAGCATTTCCTTCGGCATCGCCTTGGTGGCGGGCAGGACGCGGGTGCCGAGACCTGCGACCGGGAAGACGGCTTTACGGATTTTCATGGGATGTCGGGGGCCTTGGAAATGAGGAATTTGGGGAACAGGGAAAGTGCTTTGATTGCACGTTGGTAGCCGGTTTGCATCCCCCAACAAAGGCGGATGTATGGTGCCGATTGTTTCGCCGCCCCTTGCGCTGGCGGGGGGCGACAACGAAATTCCGCCTCTGTTAAGCTGTTGGAAACCGTGGCAGGGCCTTCTGAACCGGGTGAGAAGCAACGGACGGACACTGAATGGGTTTGCCTGAACGAGCGATGACCAATCGAACCGGCG
Organism: Bradyrhizobium sp. SRL28; assembly: GCF_018596315.1. Lineage (GTDB taxonomy): Bacteria > Pseudomonadota > Alphaproteobacteria > Rhizobiales > Xanthobacteraceae > Bradyrhizobium. The sequence continues at coordinate 73,700 of NZ_JAHEAG010000007.1, forward strand.
CGATCCTAATCGCGGCGGCGCTGTTGTGTTCCAGCGGCCAGTCCCAGGCCCAATCGCAAGCGCCATCCTCCGGCAACGGGGTTTCGAACTTTTTGGGCAACATCTTCTCCGGGCCGAAGTCAGGTCCGGCGCCGCAGGCCGCGCCCGGTCCGGACGGCGGTCCGCCGCCCTGGAGCGGCGAGGATGGCGCCTCCGGCCATCCGCTGATGACCGCGAGCGCGATCAGGGAAGCGGCGGCGAATTTTCAAAATTGCGTCGCCTCGATGTGGCCGGATGCCGCACGGCGCAACATCACCCGGGAAAATTTCGAGCGCTTCACCACAGGTCTCGCGCCTGATTTACGCATCATGGACCTGATGGATTCGCAGCCCGAATTCACCAAGGCGATCTGGGACTATCTCGACATCCTCGTGAACGACAACCGCCTCGCCAAGGGGCGCGAGGTCCTCGCGAAATACAAGCCGCAGTTCGACACGGTGGAGAAATCCTCCGGCGTCGACCGCTACATCATTGCGTCGATCTGGGGGATCGAATCCAATTACTCGACGCAAATGGGCGACCGCAGTGTCCTCAATTCCACCGCGACGCTGGCCTGCATCGGCCGCCGACAGGCCTACTTCAAGGACGAGTTCCTTACCGCGCTCGAAATTCTCAACCGCGGCGATTTGCGTCCCGAACAAATGCGCGGCTCCTGGGCCGGCGCATTCGGGCCGACCCAGTTCATGCCGACAGCCTTCAAGCGCTATGCCGTGGACGCCGACGGCGACGGCCGCCGCGACGTCGTCGACAACCCGGCCGACCTGATCGCCTCCACCGCCAACAACCTCAAGAAGGACGGCTGGCAGACCGGCCGGACCTGGGGCTACGAGGTTGTGCTGCCGGAAGGTTTTAATTTCATGCTGGCGGACAAGGCCAAGGCGATGACGATCGCGCAGTGGCAGAGCCAGGGAATGAAGCGGGCCGACGGCAAGCCATTCCCGGACTCGGCTGAAAAGGCCTATCTGCTGGCGCCGGCCGGCACGCAGGGGCCCGGCTTCCTGATGCTGCAGAATTTCCGGGTGATCATGAAATACAACCCGGCGGAGGCCTATGCGCTGGCGATCGGCCATTTTGCCGACCGCTTGCGCGGCGAGCCGCCGTTCGTGCAGCCCTGGCCGCGGCAGGAACGGGTGCTGTCGCGCGCCGAACGGCTGGAACTGCAGCAGCTCCTAGCCCAGCGCGGCTTCTACAAGGGCACGCCGGACGGCCAGTTCGGCGGCCACACGCGGGAGGCGTTGCGCGGCTTCCAGGCCTCGATCGGGGCGCCAGCGGACGGATTTGCCTCTTCCGACGTGCTGGAGCGGCTGCGGGGGCGGTAAAGCCCGCTTTTAGCCCCTAGAGTAACCCTGAAAACCGCGATTCGGGCGGAAGCCTTGACGGTCAGACCGGAACCCCGGTTTATGGGGAAAATCTGCCCGCTTGCGGCCCGATTCCGCTACTATATTTGACACATCGCGACCCATTGCGACCGAGCCGGATGCAAAAGCTAAAGTCCTTCTTGCGCGTGTTTACTGATACCGGCCCACTCGTGGTGCTGGCGGTTGCGATCGCGCTCTTGATCGGGATCGTGGGGCCGGCTTCCGCGCAGTTTTTCAATTTCGGCGGCTTCGGCGGTCCACCGCAGCGGCAAGCGCCGCAGCGTGGCGGCGGCTGGTTTGGCGGCGATTTCTTTCAGCCGTTCCAGCAACAGCAGGCTCCGCAAGCGCCGCGCCAGGATTTTTCCCGCGCGCCCGGCCCCGCCAAGCGTGACACGGTGCCGGAACGTAACGTGCTGGTGCTGGGCGATGCCATGGCCGACTGGCTGGGCTATGGTCTCGAGGACGCCTATTCTGAGCAGCCCGACATGGGCGTGATCCGCAAGCACAAGACCGTCTCCGGCCTGATCAAGTATCAGCCGCGCGGCGAACCCGCCGACTGGACCGCGGCCGCGAAGGCCATCCTCGCCACCGAGAAGCCGGACGCCATCGTCGTCATGCTCGGCCTCTACGACCGCGTCGCGATCCGCGAGGCGCTCACCGAGAAGAAAACCGACAAGAAGGAAGAGAAGAAGGACGCGCGCGGCAAGCCGGAGGCGGCCAAGCCGGCGGATGCGAAGCCGAAGCCGGAAGGCTCGACTGACGCGGCAAAACGCGACGACAAGCCGGCCGATGCCGAATTGTCGCCAGACGACGCGGCCGACAACGACACGCCGCAGATCGCCTCGCCGGCACGCGCGGGCGGCGGGCTCTACGAATTTCGCGACGAGCGCTGGGTGGAACTCTACGCCAAGAAGATCGAAGAGCTGATCGGCGTCCTGAAATCCAAGGGCGTGCCGGTGTTGTGGGTCGGTCTGCCTGCGATCCGCGGCCAACGCGGAACGTCCGACATGCTGTTCCTCGATGCGCTGTATCGCGACGGCGCCGGCAAGGCCGGCATCACCTATGTCGATGTCTGGGATGGCTTCGTCGATGAAGCCGGCCGGTTCCTGCAGAAAGGTCCCGACTTCGAAGGCCAGATCCGCCAGTTGCGCACGGCCGACGGCGTCTTCTTCACCAAGCCGGGCGCGCGCAAGCTCGCGCATTATGTCGAGCGCGAGGTGACGCGCCTGCTTGCCTCGCGCTCCGGGCCGATCGCCGTGCCGATCGAGCCGGCAACGCCGGAGGCCAATATCGCGCCCGGCCAGCCGGCGCCGCGTCCGCTGGCCGGACCGGTCATGCCGCTGGTGGCCTCTTCCGTGGGCACCGATCAGTTACTCGGCGGTCCCGGCTCACGTCCCGCCGGGGTGGATGCGCTGGCTGCACGTACGCTGGTGAAGGGTGAAGCGCTGGCGGCGCCGGCTGGCCGCGCCGACGATTACGCCTGGCCTCGCCGGGAAATCGGCCGCGAGCAGGCCAAGGGCGACACGCCGGTAGCAGCCACCTCGCCGAGCGGAACAGTGGCGGCAGTGCCCGGACAGAAGCAGCTTCTGCTACCGCCGCCGCAGCAAACGTTCCAACAACAGAAGAGGCAGCAGCCGCAGCAGCCGATGCAGATCCGACCCGCGCAAACCACCGGGCCGTCGCTGCGCGATTTCTTCGGCGGGTTCGGCGCGGCGCCGCGTCAGCCCGCGCCGCCTATGGCCGCACCGCCGCGCGGACCCGTGGCCCCGGGCGCGCCGCGCCCGCCGGGTAATGTCGGACGATCGGCCGAGGTCCCGCCAGGCAATCTCACGCGATTCTGGTGAGACGCGCGTTTCCCGGCGATGCATCGCATCGCCGGGCGAACCCGTAAGGCTGTCCTATCCCTAATAGCGCCAGCGCGGCGGCGGACGGCGCGGTGGGCGCGTCATCAACAGCGCCAGCGCAAAACCAATTCCGCCTGCGATCAACAGCGCGCCGAGCGGGTTTTCCTGCACGGTCTTCGCTACCGCTTGCTGGCCGCTGCGAACGGTGTCGCCGCTGTTTTCATAGGCATCCTTGGCATAGTTGACGGCGGCGTCGGTGGCGTCGCGGGCGGCATCCTTGGCTTGGCCGTAGAGATTTTGCACCGTACCGGCGGCTTCGCGCGCGCGGCCTTCGGCTTGCGTCTTCGCGTCGCCAGTTAAGTCGCCGACAGTGCTTTCGACCTTACCTGCAAAATCCTTGGCCGAGCCGGCAATCCGATCCTTGTCCATCGCGGTCTCTCCTGTTTTCAGAGAAACTAACCGGCGAGACCCATTCGGGTTCCTAGAGCGCTCGAAATGCCTCGGTTCAGAACGCTTGGCTCAAAGTATAAGCCCGCCATCGACCACGATGGTCTGGCCAATGATGTAGGACGAAAGCGGCGAGGCCAGGAACAACGCTGCGCCGGCCATGTCGGCCGGCGTGCCAAGCCGCTTCAGCGGGATCCGCTCCAGCGCGCCTTCGAGGCGTTTCGGATTTGATGTCGTAGCCTTGGTCATCTTGGTGTCGACCAGGCCGGGCGCGATGCCGTTGACGCGGATGCCGTTCTCGGCCCACGCCTCGCCGAGCGTGCGCGTCAGCCCGACCGCGCCGGTCTTCGAAGCGTTATAGGCCGGGTTGCCCATGGTGGAGTGATAGGCGGCGGTCGAACTGACGATGATCAGCGAACCTTGGCTGGCGCTCAGCATCGGCTGAAATTTGGTTGCACACGCCATCAGGCTCATCAGGTTGACTTCCAGCACTTTTCGAAAGCCATCCATCTCGAATTCGCCGCGGCGGTAGATCACCGCGCCTTGCGCAAGCACCAGCACGTCGAGCTTTTCGAACGGCGGCTTCAAGGCCGCGATCGCATGCGCGTCGCTGACATCGAGCCGGAAATAGTCGAGCCCTTCGAGATGCGATCCTTCATCGGGCGAATAGTCGGCGGCGCCGGCGCGGGTGCCGCAGACGGCGACATTCGCGCCCTTGGCGCGGAAGGCCTGCGCGATGCCGTTGCCGATGCCGCTGGAGCCGCCGACCACCAGCACCTGCCTGCCACTGAAATCCAGTTCGTTCATCCCTGCGATCCTTCTTGTTGTTTTCTAATTCAAATCTTCGTCGAGGAATTTGACCATCAAAAGCTCGTCGTAGTATCGCCCGTCCTGCTTGAGGGCTCGCTTTTCATAACCGTACTCGACAAAGCCCATGGCGCCGTAAAGCCGGCACGCAGCCTTGTTCTCGTTCACCACAGTCAGTTGAACCATCTCAACGCGCCCGCGCGCATGGTTGAGCACAGCCGCGACAAGTCTTTTTCCAAGATCCAGATTTCGCGCGGCGGCTCGAACATACATGCCCCAAAGCAGCCCCTTATGCGCCTGCTTCGAACCTTCCGGCACGGCATATCCGGCCACTCCCACGAGCGCCCCGTCGAGGAATGCGCCGAAGATATCCGCGCGGCCAACGACCGCTTCGAACCACGACAGCGGTTGCGCGCTTTCTCTCTCGAACGTGCTGGCGAACGCCTCGGAATTTTTTTCCAACGCCTCCAGCCGGATGTCCCTGTAGAGGGCGGCGTCTGAAGTCTCGAGGCGGCGAATCTGCAGAGCGGGAATATCGGCCACTGTTGCACCCTGTTTCTGCTTGGTTTGACCTGTCTGCGGATCGGTGCCAGCCTTGTCAATCCTGCAGCGTGCCCAGCCCTCTCTGTCCGGACCCCATCATGTCAGATTTCAAACGGCTCAGTCGCTCGGTCAAAGGTTTGACCGTCCTCGTCACCGGCGCCGCCAGCGGCATGGGCTGCGCCACCGCGCGGGTGTTCGCGGCCGACGGCGCCAACGTCGCCGTCACCGACATCAGCGCCGAGGCCACAGAGGCCGTGGCCGGCGAGATCGCGGCAAGCGGCGGTGCGGCGAAAGCCTGGACGCTCGACGTCACCGACCGCCGCAACATCACCACCGTCGTCGATGAGGTCGCGGCGCATTTCGGCGGGCTCGATATCGTCGTCAACAATGCCGGCATCTCCGTTCGAGTCGCGATCGATGATGACGGCTATGACGAAGCATGGGCAAGGGGCCTCGCCGTGATGCTGACGGCGCACCAGCGCCTCATCCGCGCTGCGTTGCCTTACCTGCGCAAATCGAAATCGCCGCGGATCGTCAACATCGCCTCGACCGAAGCGCTCGGCGCCACCGCGCTGCACAGCCCCTACTCCGCCGCCAAGGCCGGCGTGGTCGGCCTGACGCGCTCGCTTGCGGTCGAGCTCGGCCGTGACGGCATCACCGTGAACTGCATCTGCCCGGGGCCGATCCTCACGGGCATGACCGCCCGGATCGCCGCCGAGCACAAGGCGATCTACGCCAAGCGCCGCACCGCACTCGGCCGCTACGGCGACCCGGAGGAGGTGGCGCACATGACGCTAAGCCTGTGCCTGCCGGCGGCCTCGTTCCTGACCGGCGCGGTGATCCCCGTGGATGGTGGGCTGATGGCGCGGAATGCGTGACGCGTTCCCCGGCTCTGCGGAGCAGCGTTTCACGCTGCACCGCGTCCGGGACACGAAACAAGCGCAATGCCGCATGCGCCCCACAACGTTGACTTGGGCATTTCTGGGAGTAACTTTTCTCTCAAACAGGGCGGGACAAACCGCCCGCCGCATATTGGAGAGACGCCATGACGGTCACGATCCGGCAGCTTCATCCGCATTTTTTCGGCGAAGTTTCGGGCGTTGATTTGCGAAAAGCCCTGACGCCGCAGGAAGCGGCCGACATCGAGGCCGGCATGGACAAATATGCCGTGCTGCTGTTTCGCAACCAGGACGTCACGGACGAACAGCAACTGGCCTTTGCGCTGAATTTCGGCGAGCGCGAGAAGGCGCGCGGCGGCACCGTCACCAAGAAGGAAGATTACCGCCTGACTACGGGGCTGAACGACGTTTCCAACCTCGGCAAGGACGGCAAGCCGCTGCCGCGCGACAGCCGCACCCATCTGTTCAATCTCGGCAACTGCCTATGGCATTCCGACAGCTCGTTCCGCCCGATCCCGGCAAAATTTTCGCTGCTGTCGGCGCGGGTGGTGAACCCCAAGGGCGGCAATACCGAATTCGCCGACATGCGCGCAGCCTATGACGCGCTCGACGACGACACCAAGGCCGAGATCGAGGACATGATCTGCGAGCACTCGCTGATGTATTCGCGCGGCTCGCTCGGCTTCCTGGATTATTCCGATGAAGAGAAAGCGATGTTCAAGCCGGTGCTGCAGCGGCTGGTGCGGACGCATCCGGCGCATCGCCGCAAGTCGCTGTATTTGTCATCGCATGCCGGCGCCATCAAAGGCATGAGCATGCCCGAGGCGCGGCTGTTGCTGCGCGACCTGACCGAGCACGCCACGCAGCCGGAGTTCGTCTACGTCCATAAATGGACGTTGCATGACCTCGTGATGTGGGACAACCGCCAGACCATGCACCGCGTCCGGCGCTACGATCAGTCGCAGCCCCGCGACATGCGCCGCGCCACCGTTGCCGGCACCGAGCCGACGGTGCAGCAGCAGGCAGCGGAGTAGAGAGCCGCAACCATCGTCGTCCCTGCGAAAGCAGGGACCCATACCGCGTGATCCATCGAGGAGGCGTGGTGGCTGACGCTCTGCGCTGACCAATTTACCGCTGTGAGTTGCTGAAGCGACGCCGTCGTCTTTCCTGCCCCATACGCCGGCCGCGGCGTATGGGTCCCTGCGTTCGCAGGGACGACACCGTGGATGCGGCAACGCGCGCGGAAGCGCCCTAGGCGTGCCCGGCCTCGTTCGACAGCATGCCGGGATCGATGCCGATCTTGCGCAGGGCGCGCTGGTATTTTTCATCGACGTCGTCGCCGAAGATCAGGTCCGGGTCGGCGTCGCAATGCAGCCAGCCATTGTGCTGGATCTCGTTCTCGAGCTGGCCCGGCGCCCAGCCGGCATAGCCCAGCGCCAGGATCGCGTGCTTCGGTCCGGTGCCCTTGGCGATCGCCTTGAGGATGTCCACCGTCGCGGTCAGGCAGATGCCGTCGTCGATATTGAGCGTCGCGTCCTTGATGAAGAAATCGCTGGAATGCAGCACGAAGCCGCGGCCGGTATCGACCGGTCCGCCCTTCAGCACCTGCATGGACTCGGCATTTTCCGGCAGCTTGATCTGGTCCGCCTTCTCGATGATGTCGAGCTGCACCAGCAATCCCGGAAAATCGATGCTGCCGGCCGGGCGGTTGACGATGATGCCCATCGCCCCTTCCGAGGAATGCGCGCACATGTAGATGACGGAGCGCTCGAAGCGCGGATCGCCCATGACCGGCATCGCAATCAGCAGCTGGCCGTCCAGATAACCGTCGCCGGACGAATTATCGCCAAAGCCGGCGGCTTTGCGGCGGACGGGCTTCGGTGTTTTGCCTTCAGGGCTCATCCGCAAAGGCCTCTCTTGCTGATTGCATATCCTGATATCGGGTTGGGTTTCTGTCAATCAAGCTTCCGGCATCATTCGGCGGCCGATCACACGCAATTCAATGGTTTGCGCTGCAACTTGCCTGTAAAGACGTCCCATGATCGTGATGGTTCCCCTACGCGCCGCGCTCGGCGTCGCCGCCTTATGTGTCGCGTGTGCGACGTCGGAGGTTCGCGCCGAGGATGCCTCGCCGTGGCAACGCGACGCACATTCCGCGGTCCGGCTGCTGGCGGGATCGCGCAGCGGCGCGGTGCTGCTCGGCGGCGTTGCCATCCAGTTGCAGCCGGGATGGAAGACCTATTGGCGGACGCCCGGCGATTCCGGCGTACCCCCCCGCTTCGACTTCTCAAAATCGGACAATGTCGAAGCCGTGACCGTGCTGTGGCCGGCGCCGACGAAATTCGACGACGGCGCCGGCGGCACCGCGCTGGGATACAAGCAGCAGGTCGTGCTGCCGTTGCGCATCGTCGCCAAGAATGCCGACAAGCCGGTGACGCTGCGGGCCAACATCAGTTACGCGGTTTGCGACAAGATCTGCATTCCCGTCGAAGCCCATGCCGAACTCGCTTTTGCCAGCGTGGCAAGCACCGAGGACGGCAATTTGTCCGATGCGCTCAATACCGTGCCGAAGCCCGCCAATGTCGGCGACCCCAATCCGCTGACCATCCGCGACGTCAAGCGCGAGGGAAAGAACAACGTGCTGGTCGACGTCACCGCGCCCGAGGCCAAGGAGGTCAGCCTGTTCGTCGAGGGGCCGACGCCCGACTGGGCGCTGCCGGTTCCCAGGCTCGTCGAGCAAAGCCCGCCCGGTGTCAAACGGTTTACCTTTGAACTCGACGGCCTGCCGCCCGGCGCCAGCCCGGAAGGCGCCGCGCTCAAACTGACGCTGGTCGGCGGCGACCGCGCCTACGAGTTCAATGTCAGTTTGAACTGACTGGTCCGTCGTCCCTGCGAAAGCAGGGACCCATACCGCGTGATCTATCGATGAAGTGCGGTGCTTGACGCTTTGCGCCGGTTAACTGCCACCGTAAATTTGTCGAGAGAAGTCGTCTCTCCGCATGCCCATTCCAGCGGCCGCGGCGTATGGGTCCCTGCTTTCGCAGGGACGACATCGAGGGGCCCCTCCCACCCAACCGAATCTTAACGAATGGTTGATACATCCGAGCATCGCCGCCGCCTCGCGGCGCGTTTCGGGGATGCACCCTTGTGGCCGTGATGGATACGCAATCCGCAACCGCTTCGCCTGCCGGCGTAATCGCGCGCCTGCGTGCGCTGCTCGGCGGCTCCAGTGAGGCCTCCGTCACCAAGCGGCTGGCCGGCACCATCTTCATCATCCGCGTTCTCAGCGCGGCGCTCGCCTATTTCTCGCAGATCCTGCTGGCGCGCTGGATGGGCGGCTCGGATTACGGCGTCTACGTCTATGTCTGGACCTGGGTGCTGCTGCTCGGCAGCATGATGGATTTCGGCATCTCCGCATCCGCGCAGAAGATCATTCCGGAGTATCGAACCCGCGGCGAACATGCCCTGCTGCGCGGCTTCCTCTCCGGCAGCCGCTGGATCACGTTCGCCGTCTCCTCCATCGTCTCGCTGCTGTTGGCGGGCGCGGTGAAGGGATTGTCGCCGTGGATCGACGCCAACGCGATCGTTCCCCTCTATATCGGCTGCCTGACGCTGCCGGCATTTGTCGTCGCCAACACCCAGGACGGCATTGCGCGTTCGCATGACTGGATGCGGCTCGGCCTGATGCCGCAGTTCATCGTGCGGCAGTCGCTGATCATCGGCTTGACCGCCGGCGCCTTCGTGCTCGGCTTCAATCTCGGCGCCACCGCCGCGATGTGGGCCAGCGCCGCGGCGGTATGGATCGCGATGATCGGGCAGATGATCGTGCTCAACCGCAGGCTCGGCGGCCACATCGAGCCCGGCCCCAAGGCCTATGATTTCCGCGGCTGGCTCGCGGTCTCGCTGCCGATCCTGATGGTGGAAAGCTTTTATCTGCTGTTGTCCTACACCGACGTGCTTGTGCTGCAGCAGTTCCGCTCCTCCGAGGAAGTCGGCGTCTATTTCGCCGTGGTGAAGACGCTGGCGCTGGTCTCCTTCATTCACTATGCGATGGCGGCGACGACGGCGCATCGCTTTGCCGAGTACCACGCGCTTGGCGACAAGGCGCGGCTGTCAGCCTATGTGGCGCACGCGATCCAGTGGACATTCTGGCCGTCGCTGGCCGCGACCATCCTGCTGCTGGCGCTCGGCAAGCCGCTGCTGTGGCTGTTCGGACCGCAATTCGTGGTCGGTTACGACATCATGTTCATTGCCGCTGTTGGCCTCGTGGTGCGATCCGCCATCGGCCCGGTCGAGCGGCTGCTCAACATGCTCGGCCACCAGCACATCTGCGCGCTGGCCTACGCGCTCGCCTTCGTCATGAACCTCGTGCTGTGCGTGATGCTGGTGCCACGCTTCGGCGGCCATGGTGCTGCGGCCGCGACCTCGATCTCGCTGGCGTTCGAGACGGTGCTGCTGTTCTGGATCGTGCGCCGGCGGCTCGGACTGCACGTGCTGGCATTCGGGAAACGCTGATCCTGGAGCCTACCGGGAGCGGTTGGAAGACGGCTGCTCGCGTGATATAGTCTCTTCATGACAGTCACCGACCTGAAGAATTTGCTGGAACGCGTTCAAGCTTGGCCCGAAGCGGCGCAGGATGAACTTGTTTCGATTGCAAACCAGATCGAGAGTGAGTTGCAGGGGAAGGATTATCAGGCAACTCAGGAAGAATTGAGAATCATCGACTCGGCAATGGCCTCCGTCGATGCTGGTGAATCCGCGACTGACGCCGAGATCAAGGCAGTTTTTGCAAAATTTCGCTCGGCATGAAGCTCGTCTATTCGCGACGAGCACTTGCTGATCTCGATGATATCGCAGCCTACTACACCGCAAGCGCTAGTTTCCCTCCCGCCGGCACGCCAGCAGGAGGGACTTGGGCGGCCTACTCCGCGGTCCAGCCACCGTCAATCGACAGATTGGCGCCGGTGATCTGGGCGGCATCGTCGCCGCACAGGAACAGCGCAAGCGCCGCGACCTGCTCGGAGGTCACGAACTCCTTGGTCGGCTGTGCGTCAAGGAGCACGTCCTTGATGACCTGCTCCTTGGTCAGGTTGCGCGCCTTCATGGTTTCCGGAATCTGCTTCTCGACCAGCGGCGTCCAGACATAGCCCGGGCTGATGCAGTTGCAGGTGATCTTGAAGGTCGCAAGCTCCAGCGCCACCGTTTTTGTCAACCCGGCGATGCCGTGCTTGGCCGAGACGTAGGCCGACTTGAACGGCGAGGCCACCAGCGAATGCGCGGATGCCGTGTTGATGATGCGGCCCCAGCCGCGCTTCTTCATGCCGGGCACGGCGGCGCGGATGCCGTGAAATGCCGAGGACAGATTGATGGCGATGATCGCGTCCCATTTCTCGATCGGAAATTCCTCGATCGGCGACACGAACTGGATGCCGGCATTGTTGACCAGGATATCGACCGAGCCGAAGGTCTTCTCGCCGAGCGCGATCATTTCGGCGATCTCGGCAGGCTTGGTCATGTCGGCGGGCGAATGCACCGCGCGTACCTTGAAGTCGGTCTCGATGCCGGAACGCTCCCGCTCGATATCGGCCGGCACGCCCATGCCGTTGAGAACGACATTGGCGCCGGCGGCGGCGAAAGCGCGCGCATAAGCCAATCCGATGCCGCTGGTCGAGCCGGTCACGACGGCGGTCTTGCCTTTTAATGTACCCATTTGATCACTCCTGCTTGCCTCCGGGGGACTTGGGAACATCCCCCGACATATCGTAAGCCTTCATGCTCTCGCCAGATTGCGGGCGCTCGAGCACATCCTTGTGACGCATCGACTGATGAACGTCGCGGACGCCCGCGTCCCAATGCTCGACCATGGCGACATGCGAAAAATCGTAGTCCTTGGAATTTGTCTCGTAATTCTTGCCCTTGTAGATCAGGTGCACGACCGTGACGGTGTTTTCCTTCGAGGCCTTGCGCAGGAATTCGACCGACGGATCGTTCTGCAAATGATCCGGCAATTTGCCGAGCAGATCGCGCACCGCCATGCGCGCGTTGTGGATCTGCTTGTTCTTGTCGGTACTCATGCGGGTGCGGCTGGAATAACGGATGTCCTTTTCCCGCTCGGCGGCCTCGAGCAGCGACTCCGGCAGTTCCCCGCGCGCACTGAACAGATCGACCTGGAAGATCAGGAGGTCGCGTCTGAACTCTTCCTCCAGCACGAAATCGAGCGGCGTGTTCGAGGCGATGCCGCCATCCCAGTAGTGTTCACCTTCGATGATAACGGACGGAAAACCGGGCGGCAGCGCGCCGGAGGCCATGATGTGCTCCGGCCCGATCTTCTTGCCGAGCTGCCTGAACTCGAAATTGTCGAAATATTTCAGATTGCCCGAGGTCACGCCGACCGCGCCGACGCTGAGCCGCATCTTCAGATCGTTGATGCGATCGAAGTCGACCAGCCGCTCCAGCGTCTTCTTCAGCGGCGCGGTGTCGTAATAGCTTTGCGATTGCGGGCTGCCCGGCGGCCACAGCGGCGCCGGCGGAATGCGCGGCGCGAAAAAGCCGGGCACGCCGAAGGTCGCAATCAGCGCGGCTGAGGTTTCGTTGAACAGCGAACGCGCGCGGTCACCCGGCGTCACCGGACTCCACGACACCGGAGACGACACCATCTCCCAGAATTCCTTGAGGCGATCGACACGCGTCTCGGGGCCGTTGCCGGCAATGATCGCGGCGTTGATGGCGCCGATCGAAATGCCCGCGACCCATTCCGGTTCGAAACCGGAGCGGCACAGCGCCTGAAAGGCGCCCGCCTGATAGGAGCCGAGCGCGCCGCCGCCTTGCAGCACCAGCACACGCTGCGCTTTGGCGGGCGTGGTGGCCGGCGCAGAGTCGGAGAGATCCATCGTGACCGTCGACTAGTGGACAATGACAGGGGCACCGTGGCGACAGTTCGCGACGGCGTCAATCAGCGAGATCGAAGCAAGGATCACGCCGAGTTTATCGCCTCGTGAGGCGTCGGAGCCCCGCGCCCGGACCAGCTTCAGGTTGATGCCAGGATGAGCGTCCAGAACACCTTGTATTTGGTGCCTGGAGCATAAGTCGCCGCGATGCCCAATTTTGTGACACCGTTCTTGAGCATGTTGGCCTTGTGCGGCGGCGAGTCGCGCCAGCCGGAGAAGGCCTCCGCCAAAGTGTGATAGCCGGCCGAGATGTTTTCGACCGCAACTTTCGCCGGATAGCCGGAAGCCCCCAGCCGCTTGTCCAGCGGGCCCTTCACATTGTGGTCCATCTTGTTGCGGGCCGCCATCGCCTGCGACTGCTGCTCGGCGAGCCTGGTCAGCTCCGGATCGACCACCACGGTGCCGAGGCCGTTGTTCTGGCGGTATTGCGAGATCATGATCGCCGCGGCGACCGTGTCGAGCGTGGCGCCGGGTTGGGCCATGTCGAGATACATGGCCGGCTGATCCGGGATTTTGACGTCTGCCGAGCAGCCGGCAAGCAGCAAAAGCCCGATAATCGCGGTAGTCGCCCGTTTCACTGAAAGAATCCCCCAAGGCTGGACGCGGCCGTTGTTGCATACCAACCGTGGCTGAATGGTGAACGGGGAGCAATTTGGGGGTCGTTCCGGGGCGACCACTCGTAGCCCGGATGAAGCGAAGCGCAATCCGGGAACGGTCCGTCCGCGTGGCAAGCAGCCCCCGGATTACGCTTGCGCTCCATTCGGGCTACGGGGCCGCAGAATCACTCCTGGACCGCGAAAATCCGGTAGCGGCGGGGCTGCAGGCCGATGATCTCGCCGGCCTGGAGTTCCCGGTCCCGGGGGGCGTCGATCTCGATCACGGTCTTGCCCTCGCCGCCCGAGAGCGCGACCTCCGCCCGCTGGATCGGGCCGAACGAGCGGACATGGCGCACCGCGCCCTCCAGCGAGCCGGTTCCCGCCGGCCCGATCTGCATGTCGTGGCGGCGGACGAACAGCTTTGAGGCGCCCGAGGCCGCGCCATCGGCGGCGATATTGAGCGTCCGGCCGCCGAGCCGCACCGAGCCGCCGGTAACCTCCACCGGCAGCACGATCGACTCGCCGATGAAGCCGTGGACGAAGGCGGTGGCGGGATTGTCATAGACATCGCCGGGCGAGCCGATCTGTTCGATACGGCCCTTGTCCATCACAACCACACGGTTGGCGACTTCCAGCGCCTCCTCCTGATCGTGAGTGACGAAAATCGAGGTGACGTGGATCTCATTGTGTAGCGAGCGCAGCCATTGCCGCAGCTCCTTGCGCACCTTGGCATCGAGCGCGCCGAACGGCTCGTCGAGCAGCAGGATGCGCGGCTCGATCGCGAGCGCGCGGGCGAGCGCAATGCGCTGCCGCTGGCCGCCGGACAACTGGCTGGGATAGCGGTTGGCCAGCCAGTCGAGTTGCACGAGATCAAGCAATTCCTTGACGCGGGCGCGGATCGTGGCCTCGTCCCTGCGGATGGCGCGCGGCTGCACGCGCAGGCCAAAGGCGACATTTTCGAACACCGTCATGTGGCGGAACAGCGCGTAGTGCTGGAACACGAATCCGACATGGCGTTCGCTGGCGCCGTGTCCCAGCGCATCCTCGCCGTCGATCCGCACCTCGCCGGCGTCGGGCCAGTCGAGGCCTGCGATGATCCGCAACAGCGTCGTCTTGCCCGAACCGGATGGACCCAGCAGCGCCAGCAATTCGCCCTTGCCGACCTTCAGATCGACATTGTCGAGCGCGGCAAACGCGCCGAATTTCTTGACGATATTTTTGACTTCAATGGTCACGTGGATCGTCCCTTGGGGTTTGTCCTTCGTCCAGACGCTGTTCGAGAACGGTCTTCACGACGAGCGTGATCAAGGCCAGCATCGCCAATAGCGAGGCAATCGCAAACGACGCCACGAATTGGTACTCATTATAGAGAATCTCGACCAGCAGCGGCATGGTGTTGGTCTCGCCGCGGATATGGCCCGACACGACAGACACCGCACCGAACTCGCCCATGGCGCGCGCGTTGCACAGCAGTACGCCATACAACAGGCCCCATTTGATATTGGGCAGAGTGACGCGGAAGAAGGTCTGCAGGCCTGACGCCCCCAGCGAGGTCGCGGCCTCTTCCTCCTGCGTGCCCTGCTCCTGCATCAGCGGAATGAGCGAGCGGGCGACGAACGGAAAAGTCACGAAGATGGTGGCGAGCGCAATGCCCGGTACCGCGAACAGGATATGGATGTTGTTCGCCTGCAGCCACGTGCCCCAATAGCCCTGGGCGCCGAACAGGAGCACAAAGACGAGGCCCGAGATGACCGGGCTGACCGAGAACGGCAGGTCGATCAGCGTGATCAGGAAAGTCTTGCCGCGGAATTCGAATTTCGCGATCGCCCAGGCTGCGATCACGCCGAACACGAGGTTAAGGGCGACCGAGATCGCCGCAACCAGCAGCGTCAGCCTGATCGCCGAAAGCGCCTCCGGCTCGGCCAGCGCAGAAAAATAGGCGCTGATGCCTTTCGAAAAGGCCGATGCGAACACCACGACCAGCGGCAGCACGACAAAGACGGTGAGGAAGGTGACGGCAAGCGCGATGATGATGAAACGGACGGGTGCGGGCTCGGTCCGCAGGTCCTTCGGCGAAGCAACCGCGCGTGCCCGGTCGCTCGCCTCGCGGTGCGACGGCGGGGAGATCGCGAGGTCGGCCGTTGACGCGTAGGCCCTCAGCGGCGTCGCCGGAGTCACAAAGCTTGTTTCCGTGGACATCGACCGGCCCTCAATGCACGGGAATGCGGGCTTGCGCCCAGCGTTGCAGGCGATTGACGACCAGGATGATCAGGAACGAAGCCAGCAGCATGATGACGGCAATTGCGGTGGCATCGGCATAACGAAATTCGGACAACCTGATCACGATCAGGAGCGGCGCGATTTCCGACACGTTCGGCAGATTGCCAGCAATGAAGATCACCGAGCCGTACTCACCGACCGCGCGCGCGAACGCCAGCGCAAAGCCGGTCAGCAGCGCCGGGATCAGGCTCGGCAGGATTACCCGGAACACCGTATGCCAGCGGTTGGCGCCGAGGCTCGCGGCCGCCTCCTCGATCTCAGGATCGAGATCGATCAGCACCGGCTGCACCGTCCGCACCACGAAGGGGATGCCGATGAACACCATCGCCACGAAAATGCCGATCGGTGTGAACGCGACCTTGATGCCGAGTTCAGCCAGCGGCGCCCCTAGCCAGCCCTTCTGCGCAAATAATTGCGTCAGCGCGACACCCGCAACCGCAGTCGGCAGCGCAAAGGGAATGTCGACGATGGCGTCGAATATCCGCCGGCCCGGGAATCGGTACCGCACCAGCGCCCACACGATGATCGTGCCCATCACCAAATTGACGCAGGCTGCGGCAAAGGAGAGGCCGAACGAAATCTTCAGCGCATTCAAAGTGCGGCGGCTGGTGAGAATCTCCCAGAACTGGCCGGGCGAAAGCTCGAGCGTCTTGAGAAAGAGACCGGCGAGCGGAATGAGGATGATAACGGAGAGCCATGTCAGGGTCAGTCCCATGGTGAGACCGAACCCTGGCAGGCTACTTCGCCGCGCGACCGCTGTGCTCACAAATCCCCCTGCTTCCGCTAAGGCTGGCCGTCAACCAGATCAATTCTTGTAAATCTGGTCGAAAATGCCGCCTTCGCCGAAGTGATCTTTCTGCGCCTTGGTCCAACCACCAAAAACGTCGTCGATCGTGAAAAGTTCGACCTTGGCGAAGGATTTTTCGTACTCCTTCGCGATCTCCGAATCGCGCGGACGGTAGGAGTTGCGTGCGGCAATTTCCTGACCTTCCTTGGTATACCAATACTTCAGGTAGGCCTCGGCGACCGCGCGGGTGCCTTTTTTGTCGGCCACCTTGTCGACAACCGCGACCGGCGGCTCAGCCAGAATCGACAGCGGCGGCGCCACGATCTCGAACTTGTCCTTGCCGAATTCGCGCTGCGCCAGGAATGCCTCGTTCTCCCATGCCAGCAGCACGTCGCCGACGCCGCGCTCGACGAACGTCACGGTCGAGCCGCGCGCGCCGGTATCGAGCACCGGCACGTTCTTGAAGAGATCGCCGACGAATTTCTTAGCCTGGTCGGCGGAGCCGAATTTCTTCTCCGCGTAGCCCCAGGCCGCCAGGTAATTCCAGCGCGCGCCGCCCGAAGTCTTCGGGTTCGGGGTGATCACCTGCACGCCGGGCTTGATCAGATCGTTCCAATCCTTGATGGCCTTGGGGTTGCCCTTGCGCACCAGGAACACGATGGTGGAGGTATAGGGCGAGGCGTTGAGCGACAAGCGCTTCTGCCAGTCGGACGCAATCAGGCCCTTGGCGGCGATGGCGTCAACGTCATAGGCCAGCGCCAGCGTCACGACATCCGCCTGCAGGCCGTCGATCACCGAGCGCGCCTGCGAGCCCGAGCCGCCGTGCGACTGCTTGATCTCGACGCTCTTGCCGGTTTCCTTCTGATAGGCCGACGCGAACGCCTTGTTAAAATCGACATAGAGCTCACGCGTCGGATCGTAGGACACGTTGAGCAGGGTGTAATCGGCAGCGAAGGCTGAACTCGCCCAGAGCAACCCGGCAACAAGCGGCAGAATGCGACGGATCATCGGTGATCTCCATTCGGCTTGATGAAGCATATCATCAACCGTGAACGCATAAGTCGCGGCGAAAGGCCGCTTAGTCAACGAAACCGCATTTCATTGTTTTTGGTTCCGCAGCTTCGTTGTCCTATGAAATCCGAGTTCTAGGAAGTTTTCATCGTATGGATGCCGCATTCTCTCTTGGCCTGGCCGCGCCAGCGGCCGGCCCGCGCATCTTCACCGGGCGCCGTCCGGCTCGAGCACGGCATGCAGCCGACCGACAAGTAGCCCGAAGCGACCAAAGGATGCGGCGGCAATTTGGCGAGCTTATAGATCGCCTCGATCTCTTCGCGCGACACGTTGGCGAACGGATTGAACTTCAGCTTTGCGCCGTCGTCCTCCACGACCGGAATCTCGGCGCGCGCGCCGCCCTGAAAACGCTTGCGTCCGTTGATCCAGGCCGAGAACGGCTTGAGCGCCCGCGCCAGCGGTTCCACTTTTCGGATACGGCAGCAGGCGTCGGGATCGGAAAACCACAATTCGCGATCGGGATCCTGGCGTGAGAGCGCCTCTTTCAGCGGCTTGATCGAGCGAACGTCGGTGAGGCCAAGCGTGGCGATCAACGTATCGCGGTAGGCGAGCGTCTCCTCGAACAGCCAGCCGGTGTCGAGAAACACAACGGGGATCGCGGGATCGACATCCGCCATCACCTTGAGCAGCGCCGCCGATTCCGTACCGAACGACGAGACCAGCGCGAGATGCTCGCGGCCGACGGTCTTCAGTGCGGTTTCAATGACTTCCGCCGGCGACGCATCGCGCAACGCGCGGTCGAGCGCCTGCGCCGGCGAAACATTCGCCGCCTCCGTGATCATGGCCTGATGTACGATCGCGCTCACTGGCCGGCACTCTCAGAATGACGCAACTGCATCCGCCGATTGAGCGCGGTGACGCGGCCGTCGCCT
The DNA here is from genome assembly GCF_018596315.1 of Bradyrhizobium sp. SRL28. Taxonomy (GTDB): domain Bacteria; phylum Pseudomonadota; class Alphaproteobacteria; order Rhizobiales; family Xanthobacteraceae; genus Bradyrhizobium. Next base: position 92,190 of record NZ_JAHEAG010000007.1, read on the forward strand.
GTCGGCTGGTAGAACACGGAGTAGCGCTTCATGGTCTCGGCGAAAGCATCGGCATCGGCGTCCTTCTTCACCTCGAACGCGTCGAAGCCGGCGCGCGACATGAACACGAACTGATCGCGCAGCACCTGTCCGGTGGCGCGCAGCTCCCCGTCATAGCCGTGCCGCTCGCGCAGCAGGCGCGCCTGGCTGTAGGCGCGGCCGTCGCGGAAGCTGGGGAACACCAGCGCCACCGCGGCGAGACGATCGAGATACGGAACGAGATCGTCGAGATCGCGGTTGTTCGGCCAGACCACGCCGACCTTGCCAGCGTGCTTCAGGACGGCTTCCGGATCCTCGAGGAAACGCGCCGCCGGAACAAGGATCGCTCCATCACCCGGCAATTCGGCGCCGTCGGCAATTTGAACGAACAGATCAGTCGTTGTTCTTGCGTTCTTAACGAGTGGCATAGACCCGCTCCTTGAATGGCTCGACGCCCAGGCGCTTCACCGTATCGACGAACAGTTCCTCGGGACGGTCGCGCAGCGCGAGATAGGCTTCGACAATGTCTTCGATCACGTCGGCAACTTCCGCATAGGGAACGGCCGGGCCGATCAACACGCCCATCTGGGCGTTCTCGTCGGCGCGACCGCCGATCGTGATCTGGTAAAATTCCTCGCCGTTTTTCTCGACGCCGAGAATGCCGATATGGCCGACATGGTGATGGCCGCAGGCGTTGATGCAGCCGGAGATGTTGATGTGCAGACGACCGATCATCTCGGCGGTATCGTGATTGGCGAAACGCCGGGTCAATTCCTGCGCGATCGGGATCGAGCGCGCATTGGCCAGCGAGCAGTAGTCCAGCCCCGGGCAGGCGATGATGTCGGTGACCAGGTTGACGTTCGGCGTCGCGAGACCAAGACGGTCGAGCGCCTTCCACAGCTGCGGCAGGTCGCGCTTGGCGACATGCGGCAGCACCAGGTTCTGCTCATGCCCGACGCGGATTTCGCCGAATGAATACTTATCGGCGAGATCGGCGACCGCGTCCATCTGATCGGCGGTGGCGTCGCCGGGCGGGCCGCCCACCGGCTTCAGCGACAGCGTCACGATCGAATAGCCCTGCACCTTGTGCGGAGCCACCGAGTTCTTGCGCCAGCGCTCGAACAACGGATCATGCGCGGCCTGCTTCAGCTCGTCCGGCATGTGCGGCAGCTTTTCATACGCCGGATAGGAGAAGCGCGAGCGCACCTCCTCGATGGCGGAATGATCGAGCGTCAGGGCGCTGTGGCCCATCTGCTTCCACTCCTCGTCGACTTCGCGGGCGAACTTCTCGATGCCGAGCTCGTGGACCAGGATCTTGATGCGGGCCTTGTAGATGTTGTCGCGGCGGCCGTACTGGTTATAGACGCGCAGGATCGCTTCGACGTAGCTCAGGATGTCGCGGCCGTGGACAAACGGCTTGATGATCTTGGCGATGAAAGGCGTGCGACCAAGGCCGCCGCCGACCAGCACCTCAAAGCCGGTCTCGCCGTCAGCATTCTTGTGCAGGCGCAAGCCGATGTCGTGAACCTTGATCGCGGCGCGGTCGTGCTCGGATGCGGTGATCGCGATCTTGAACTTGCGCGGCAGGAACGAGAATTCCGGATGCAGCGTGGTGTGCTGGCGCAGGATTTCCGACCAGATGCGGGGATCCTCGACCTCGCCCGGCGCGACGCCCGCCCACTGGTCCGAGGTGACGTTGCGCATGTTGTTGCCGGAGGTCTGCATGGCGTGGATGCCGACTTCGGCAAGATCGGCCAGCGCATCGGGCAGATCGGAGAGCTTGATCCAGTTGTACTGGATGTTCTGCCGGGTGGTGAAATGGCCGTAGCCGCGGTCGTAGCGGCGCGCGACATGCGCCAGCCGCCGCAACTGCTTCGACGACAGCGTGCCGTAGGGAATGGCGACGCGGAACATGTAGGCGTGCAGTTGCAGATAGACGCCGTTCTGCAGCCGCAGCATCTTGAATTCGTCCTCGGTGAGTTCGCCGGAGAGACGGCGCTTCACCTGGTCGCGGAATTCAGACACGCGTTCATTGATCAGCGTGCGATCGAGTTCGTCATATGCGTACATGATAAATCAGCCTTAGGCCGGAAGAAGGTCGATGGTGAGGCCCTTCGACCGGATGCGTTCGCGCAAATTGCCGGGTTTGATCTCGCCGCTGTCCTTGAGCTCGACCGGCGCGATATAGGCGCCGACCGCGCCGACGTCATCGGCATTGGCTTCGGCCAGCAGCGCCCGCGCCTCATCGGAGGTGCGGACAATTGCGGCGTCCGACAAACTTGCCGACCAGCCCTGCTGCGCGGTGCGATAGATCACGATACCGTCCGAGGTTCGGTTGGCGGTCACCATCGAGGGGCCGGTGATCTTGATTTTTTGTTGAAGCGGAGAGGTCATTCGGCAGCATCCAGCAGTTCGGAGATGACTTGATTGAGGTTCGACTGGCGCCACGGCGCGGAATGCGCGACGACGTCGCCGATGATGAGGATGGCGGGACCGCCATCGATTTTTTCGACCAGCGCGGGAAGGTTTTCGAGCGTCCCGACCACGGCCTGCGCATCCGGCCGCGTCACCCGTGCGAAGATGCCGACGGGGGTTTGTGGCGATCGTCCGGCAGCGAGCAGCCCTGCACGGACCGACGGCGCTGCTGTCATGCCCATATAGACTACGATGGTCATCTTCTTGTCTGTTAGCACCGACCAGTCGACCGTCTCGGCGTCCTTTGCCTTGTGCGCGGTCAGGAAGGTGATGCGCAGCGCCTCGTGCCTAAAGGTCAGCGGCGCCTCGAATTGCGCGGCAGCACCGAGCCCTGCGGTAATGCCCGGCACCACCGAATAGGCGACGCCGGCCGCGCGCAGCACTTCGATCTCCTCGCCGCCGCGGCCGAAGATGAAGGGATCGCCGCCCTTCAGGCGCACCGCGCGCTGTCCGGCCTTCGCCGCGTCGATCAGCAGCTTGTTGATCGCATCCTGGCCGATGCCGGGCTTGCCGACCCGGCGGCCGACCGGAATGCGCGAGGCATCGCGACGGATGCGATCGAGAATTTCCGGCGAGACCAGCTCATCGTAGAAAACGACGTCGGCGTCCTGCAGCGCGCGCAGCGCCTTGATGGTGAGCAGATCCGGATCGCCCGGCCCGGCGCCGACCAGCGTCACCCTGCCCTCGGCCTTGCCGTCCTTGCTCGCGCCGGCGAAGGCGGAGGGATCGGCGATTTCGTTCAGCGCTTTTTCAGCCTCGTCCTTGCGCCCGGCAAGCACCAGCGCGCCGATCGGACCGTCGATCACGCGCTCCCAGAAACGGCGGCGCAGCGAAAATTCGGGAATGCGCGCATGCATCGCTTTGCGAAAGCTGCCGATGAAGGCGGCGAGATCGCCGATGCGCGCCGGCAGCACCGCCTCGATGCGCTCGCGCACGCGGCGCGCGACCACCGGCGACGCGCCGCCGGTGCCGACGGCAACAACGACGTCGCCACGATCGACGATCGCAGGAAAGATGAAAGTGGAATGCGCGAGGTCGTCCATCACATTGACGGGCAGCCCGACCGCCTTCGCGCGCGCCGACATCGCAACGCCGATGTCACCGGCGCCGGCGCAAAGGATTGCGATCACCCCTGAGAGATCGGCTGCAAGCGGATCGCCCGAAGCCTGTTCGATCCGCGCTGCGTCCGTCGCGTCGAGGCCGGCCAGATCATGATTGCCATCGGTGGCATACCAGCGGATCGCTGCGCCCGCGGAAACCAGCAAGCGCAATTTTGCGCGCACGAGCTCGTCCGCTCCAACGAGCAACACCTTGCCGCTTTGCAGATCCAGGAACACAGGCAGATAGCGCATCAGATACTCGCTTTCCCCAACTTGGGGCTTGACTGAAATTATTTTCTATTTATGTCTCGATCAAGAGCCACAAAGAGAAAATTATTTCTTCTCTATTGCGGCGCAACTTTAGAATTTTTCCACTCCGAAGTCCAAGGCCAAGAGATGCATCTTCTCGACAATGAATCCGGCGGACACGGGTTGCGGCCCGGCGCCTTCACCAAAGCATCATCCGTGCCGAAAATTTTGGCCAACGGACAGCTGCCGCCGCCCTCGATGGACCACCTCGACGAACTCGAGGCGCAGAGCATCTACATTCTGCGCGAGGCGTTCGCGCGGTTGAAGAAGCTCGCGCTGCTGTGGTCGCTGGGGAAAGATTCCAACGTGATGATCTGGCTGGCGCGCAAGGCCTTCTTCGGCCGCGTGCCATTCCCGGCGCTGCACGTCGACACCGGCAAGAAATTTCCCGAGATGTATGCGTTCCGCGATCGCTTCGGCAAGGAATGGGATCTCGATCTCAAGATTGAACCCTGCCCGCCGATCGACGCCGTTGATCCGACGCTGCCGCCGGCCGCGCGCTCCGCCGCCCGCAAGACCGAAGGGCTGAAGTGGGCGCTGACCAAATATGGTTTCGACGGCTTGATCGCCGGCATCCGCCGCGACGAGGAAGCCACGCGCGCCAAGGAGCGCGTGTTCTCGCCGCGCGGGCTCGAAGGCGGCTGGGACGTGCGCGATCAGCCTCCGGAATTCTGGGACCAGTTCAACGCTTCGCCGCCGCCAGGCGCGCATCTGCGCATCCATCCGATCCTGCATTGGACCGAGGCCGACATCTGGGCCTACACCAAGCGCGAAAACATTCCGATCATCCCGCTCTATCTCTCAAAGGACGGCAAGCGCTATCGCTCGCTGGGCGATCAGGACATCACCAATCCGGTGGCGTCGACCGCATCGAGCATCGATGAAATCCTGACTGAACTCGATGGCACCAAGGTGCCGGAGCGCGCCGGCCGCGCGCTGGATCACGAGACCGAAGATGCGTTCGAGCGGCTGCGCGTCGCCGGCTATCTCTAACGGACATTTGGTGTGAGCGTCGCTATGAACATGATCCTCCCCACGGCCATCTCGGCCACCCCCAACGGCACCACGCGCCCGCAGGTTCGCATCGTCATCGTTGGCCATGTCGATCACGGCAAATCCACGCTGGTCGGACGCCTGCTGCACGAGACCGGCAGCCTGCCCGAGGGCAAGCTGGAGATGCTCAAAGCGGTCAGCGCGCGGCGCGGCATGCCGTTCGAATGGTCGTTCCTCTTGGACGCGCTGCAGACCGAGCGCGACCAGGGCATCACCATCGACACCACCCAGATCCGCTTCCGCACCCGCTCGCGCGACGTCGTGCTGATCGACGCGCCCGGCCACGCAGAATTCCTCCGCAATATGATCACCGGCGCCTCGCAGGCCGACGGCGCGGTTCTCATTATCGACGCGCTGGAAGGCGTGCGTGACCAGACAAGGCGGCACGGTTATCTGCTGCATCTGCTCGGCATCAAGCAGGTTGCCATCGTCGTCAACAAGATGGACCGCGTTGATTTCAGCGCTGATCGCTTCAAGGCGATCAGCGACGAGATTTCCGCGCACCTGATCGGCCTCGGCGTGACGCCGTCGGCCGTGATTCCGATTTCCGCGCGCGACGGCGACGGTGTTGCCGAACATACGCCGCGGATCGGCTGGTATCAGGGACCGACCGTGGTCGAAGCGCTCGATGCACTCGAACCGGCGCGGCCGCTGGAGCAACTGGCACTGCGGCTACCCGTGCAGGCGATCTACAAGTTCGACGACCGCCGCATCGTTGCGGGCCGTATCGAGTCCGGCAGCCTGAGCGCCGGCGACGAAATCGTCATCATGCCTGCCGGCAAGATCGCAAAGATCAAAACCGTCGAGAGCTGGCCGGTGACGCCGCTCACGGGCAGCCATGGCGCCGGCCGTTCGGTCGGTATCACGCTCGATCGTGAACTGTTCATCGAACGCGGCGACGTCATCGCGCATGCCGGCGCGATCCCGCGCGATACGCGGCGAATTCGCGCCCGGATTTTCTGGCTGCACGACAAGCCGCTGTCGAAGGGCGACCAGATCCTGATCCGCCTCGGCACGCGGGAAAGCCGCGCCAGCGTCGTCGCGATCGAAAAGGCCGTCGATCCCGGCGAACTCTCCAACGAGGAGACCAAGGCGATCGCGCGCAATCATGTCGGCGAAATCGACATCTCGCTGGCGCAACCGATCGCGGCCGACCCCTATCAGGAAAATCCGCGCACCGGACGGCTGGTGATCGAGGTCAACGGCCGCATCGCCGGCGGGGGCCTCGTGCTGTCGGTCGACGCCGGACAGCGCGCTGTTCCGATCGACATCGTGCCGGTCGAATCCGCACTTCGCCCCGAGGAACGCTCGGCGCGCTATCACCACAATGGCGCGGTGATCTGGCTGACCGGCCTGCCGGGCTCCGGAAAATCGACGCTGGCGCGCGCACTCGAGCGCCGGCTGTTCTCGCGCGGCGGCTCGCCGATCCTGCTCGATGGCGACACCCTGCGCGCCGGTCTCAACGGCGACCTCGGTTTCTCCGCGCAGGACCGCACCGAAAACATCCGGCGGCTCGCCGAAGTCGCAACCCATCTGGCGCGCAATGGACACATCGCCGTCGTCGCCGCGGTGTCACCCTCGGCGGATGACCGTGCCGCGGCACGCCGCATCGCCGATACGACGTTCCGCGAGATCTATGTCGCTACGCCGGCCGAGATCTGCGAGAGCCGCGACCCCAAGGGCCATTACGCCAAGGCGCGCGCCGGCACGCTGCAGGCGTTCACCGGGATCGGCAACGACTATCAGCCGCCGGCCCGGGCGGAGCTGAGCATCGACACCTCCGCAAAAACGGTTTCGGATGCGACCGACGAGATCGAGCGAATGTTGGCCGAGACCGGTATCCTGTTCGACGAACTGGTCGATCTGGCGGCCAACATCTAGGCCTTTTAGGCACTTCTCATCGACCCGGCTTTAGGGCTAAAAGGGCGGCCAACGCTGCCCTTTTTGGCGCGTTTTTTGCTGCTTTTCGTCAGAAAACAGCCTTTCAACGCCAATTTCTACCGAGAAAGCCCATCATGAATCGTGTCGATGCCCACGGATTGAAGATCGCCCCTGTCCTGTTCGATTTCATCGCCAAGGAGGCGACCCCCAAGACCGGGATTTCCCCCGATGCATTCTGGGCCGGTGTCGCCGCCATCATCAAAAAATTAGGGCCGAAAAACCGCGAGTTGCTCGCCTTCCGCGATGCGCTGCAGACCAAGATCGACGGCTGGCATCGCGTCAACAAGGGCAAGTCGTTCGACATGAACGCCTACACGGCCTTCCTCAAGGAGATCGGCTATCTGCTGCCGGAGCCGGCCACGCAGAAGGTCGAGACATCAAATGTCGACGAGGAAATCGGCAAGATCTGCGGACCGCAGCTCGTCGTGCCCCTGACCAACGCCCGCTACGCGCTGAACGCGGCGAATGCGCGCTGGGGCTCACTGTATGACGCCTTCTACGGCACGGATGCGATCCCGCACGATCCGAGCGAGGGCGGCAAAGGTTACAACAAGGCGCGCGGCGACAAGGTGATCGCGAAGGCAAAAGCCTTCCTCGACGCCGCCGTGCCGCTCGCGACCGGCAGCCACACCGACGTGACGTCCTACAGCGTGATCGCGGGCCAGCTCGCGGTGAAGCTCAAGAGCGGCAACGCCACCGCATTGAAGTCTGCTTCGCAGTTCGCCGGATATCAGGGCGATGCCGCTCAACCTTCCGCGGTCCTCCTGGTCAACAACGGCATGCATGTCGAAGTGAAGATCGACCGCAGCCATGTGATCGGCAAGGACGATCCGGCCGGCGTTGCCGACATGATCATGGAATCGGCGGTCTCCACCATTCTCGACATGGAAGACTCGGTCGCCGCGGTTGATGCCGAGGACAAGGTGCTGGTCTATCGCAACACGCTCGGCCTGATGGACGGCACGCTCTCGGCCGATTTCGAGAAGGGCGGCAAGACGCTCAAGCGTTCGCTCAACCCCGACCGCGTCTACAAGACGCCCGACGGCAAGGAGCTCTCGCTGCACGGCCGCAGCCTCTTGCTGATGCGCAATGTCGGCCATCACATGTTTACCGACGCCGTTCTCGACGAGAAGGGCGACGAGATTCCGGAAGGCCTGCTCGATGCTGCGGTAGCCGGCCTGCTCGCGATCCACGACATCAAGGGTTCTTCGAAAACCAAAAACAGCCGCACCGGCTCGGTCTATATCGTCAAGCCGAAGATGCACGGCCCCGACGAAGTCGCGCTGACTTGCGAACTGTTTGGCGATGTCGAGAAGCTGCTGGGATTGCCCGAGAACACCATGAAGGTCGGCATCATGGATGAGGAGCGCCGCACCACGGTCAACCTCAAGGCCTGCATCCAGAACGCGTCGAAGCGCATCTGCTTCATCAACACCGGCTTCCTCGACCGCACCGGCGACGAAATCCACACGTCGATGGAAGCGGGTCCGATGATCCGCAAGAACGACATGAAGGCGCAGCCCTGGATCAAGTCCTATGAAGACTGGAACGTCGACATGGGCCTGATCGATGGCCTGCCTGGCCATGCCCAGATCGGCAAGGGCATGTGGGCGGCGCCGGACAAGATGGCCGACATGCTCACCCAGAAGCTCGGCCATCCGCAGGCCGGCGCGACCACCGCATGGGTGCCCTCTCCGACTGCGGCCACGCTGCACGCGCTGCACTATCACCAGGTGAACGTGCAGGCCCGCCAGCAGGAACTCGCCAAGGGCGGACAGCGCGCAAAGCTTTCCGACATCCTCACCATCCCGGTGTCACAGTCGAACTGGGCGCCCGACGACGTCAAGCAGGAGATCGACAACAACTGCCAGGGCATTTTGGGCTATGTCGTGCGCTGGATCGACCAGGGCGTCGGCTGCTCCAAGGTGCCCGACATCCACGACGTCGGCCTGATGGAAGATCGCGCCACCTTGCGCATCTCCAGCCAGCATCTGGCGAACTGGCTGGCGCATGGCGTCGTCACCAAGGACCAGGTGATGGAGTCGCTGAGGCGCATGGCGGTCGTAGTCGACAAGCAGAACGCGGGCGACCCGCTCTACAAGCCGATGGCGCCTTCGTTCGACGGTGTCGCTTTCCAGGCCGCCTGCGATCTCGTCTTCAAGGGCCGCGAGCAGCCGAACGGCTACACCGAATACATTCTCACTGCGCGCCGTCGTGAGGCGAAGGCGGCGGGATAACCCATAGCGTTTTCAAGCGAAGCATGCCCTCGGAGTTGATCCGTGGGTGGCTACCCGTTCGCGCTGGAAAACGCGTCAGCCGAGAATCACGTCACGATGCCGCATCGGTTGTTAGGAACGCCTGAGCTCTCCATCCGTTGTTGAACATCCCAACATGGAAGGAGACAGCGATGGATTGGAACAGGGTTGAAGGGAACTGGAAGCAGTTCAAGGGCGCCGCCAAGGAAAAATGGGGCAAGCTCACCGATGACGATCTCGACGTGATCGAGGGCCGCCGCGAGCAACTCGAAGGCAAGCTGCAGCAGCGCTACGGCTTCGCCAAGGACCAGATCCGCAAGGACGTGGACGACTGGTTCGGGACGTTGAAATAGGCTCGCGCTTCCGAGCATCAAAAGCCCCGGCATGTGCCGGGGCTTTTTTGCGTTGGCAGATCGGCGCTAGATGACGGCGATGTATCTCAACAGCGAGATCACGCCGAGGATGATCACAACGACGCGGGCAATCTGCTTGGCGCGGCCGTCGAGCGGCAGCAGGTTGATGAGATAGAGAACGAGAATAACGACCAGGAACGTGATGAGTACACTGACGAGCATGTGGGGTCCCCCCTCGGCATTTGCCGAAAAATGCGCTGGTAGTGCATTGTTAACGTCGAAGGGCACGGCGGGTTCCTCGTGGCGGAACTTCCCGTCACCCGGAAAATTTCAATCATTTCAACGATCACCGTAATTCTACGCGGGCTGCAACTGGTTAAGTCTTTACCCTTTCCCTCCAAATTGCCGCGAGCCTCGGGGGAGAGCATCATGTTGAACCGTCTGACCGTATCCGCGCTGCTGAAGACCGTCATCCTCGTCACCTCCTTCTGCGTGGTGGTTGGATTTTCGCTCAACGCCTGGGACTCCTGGGGCCGACTGCAAGCGGCGAGCCGCATTGCCGTGATCGCAGACGCGTCCGCAAACATGTTCAAGGCGATGCACAATCTGCGCACCGACCGTTCCACGACCAATCGGCTGTTGAACTCCGATGCGCCGATGGAAGCCGACATCGAGAAATATCTGCGCAACATTCGCGATACCGAAATGCCAGCGATGGCCAGCGCGCTCGCCCAGCTCGGAGGAATGGAATTCGCCCAGCAACAGATGCTGGTGCCCGAGTTCGACCGCCTGCTGAAGGCGATAACCTCGCAGCAGAAGGAATTCTGGGAAGCGATGGGCAAGCCAAAGGCCTCGCGCCGCCCGACTTTGGCCAAGGAATACATGGACACCGCGACCGCGATGCTGGAAACGCTCGACAAGCTCTCCGCAACGCTGGCCGCCACCGTCAATCACCAGGACGCAACGATCGACCAGTTGCTCGCGATCAAGCAGATCGCCTGGCTGCTGCGCAACACCGCCGGCGAAGCGTCGCTCATCGTCTCCGTCGGAATCAACGCCGGCAAGGTCGCGCCGGAAGCGCGGCTCGCCTATACGAAATATTCCGGCGGCATCGATGCCACCTGGAGCGCGCTGGAACTGACGGCGTCGAGCATGAAACTGCCTCCGGCTATCTCCAGCGCGATCGCCGCGACCAAGACCGCCTATTTCGAGCCGCAATATCTCGCGCTGCGCGATCGGTTGCTGACGCAGATCGCGGCCGGCGAGAAGCCGGAACTGACCGCCAACCAGTGGACCCCGGTCACGGTCGGGCGCCTGTCTGCTGCCGTCGGCGTCGCCGAAGCAGCCCTCGACGCCGCCAAGGATCACGCCGCGCATTTGCGTTCCACCGCCCAGCGTTCGCTGGTGATGCAGCTCGCGTTGCTGGTCGGCGCACTGGCGCTCGCGTTCGGCGCCATGGCGATCGTCACCCGCCGCGCCATCAAGCCGCTGCACACCATACGTGACGCCATGCTGAAGGTCGCCGCCGGCGACCTCCACGTCGATACCGGCTACGCCGCGCGCCACGACGAAATCGGCGCGCTGGCCGGCGCGCTGGAGACCTTCAAGCAGCAGGCCGCCGACAAGGCCCGGATCGAAGCGCAGGAGCGCGAGCGCAACGCCGGCGCCACGGCACGGCAGCAGGCGATCGAGAGCTATGTCGGCGAGTTCGAGAGCATGGTGCGCCAGACGCTCACCCAGCTCGGCGACGCTTCCGGCCAGATGCGGACCACCTCGACCGGCCTGTCGACGATTTCGCGCCAGACCAACGAGCGCGTGCAGGTCGCCGGAAAGGCATCCGGCGATGCCTCGATGAGCGTCGAGACGGTTGCCGCGGCTTCCGAAGAGCTCAGCGCCTCGATCAACGACATCAGCCAGCAGGCCGCACACGCGGCGGAGATCGCCAGCCGCGCGGTCGGCCAGGCGCGCAATACCGACGGCACCGTCCAGGGGCTCGCCCAATCGGCGGGACGCATTGGTGAGGTCGTCGGCCTGATCAACACCATCGCCGCGCAGACCAACCTCCTGGCGCTCAACGCCACCATCGAGGCCGCGCGCGCCGGCGAGGCCGGCCGCGGCTTCGCGGTGGTCGCCTCCGAAGTCAAATCGCTGGCGAGCCAGACGGCGAAGGCGACCGAGGAAATCTCCGAGCAGATCGCCGACATCCAGAAGGTCGCGGGCGAAGCCATCGACGCCATCAAGGGCATCGGCAGCATCATCGGCGAGGTCAACGAGGTCGCGACCGCGATTGCCGCCGCCGTGCAGCAACAGGGCGCCGCCACCCAGGAGATCACGCGCTCGACCCAATTTGCCGCGCAGGGCACCAAGAACGTGTCCGACAACATCACCGGCGTGAAGGCCGATGCGGACGCGGCCGCCGCCGCAGCGGAGGATGTGAAGCAGGCTTCCCAGACGCTGGAGACGCAGAGCCAGCAACTGGGCAATCAGGTCACTCAATTCCTCGGCAAGATCCGAGCGGCGTAATAACCTCTTCCCGCCTGCGGCGGCGGGTGAGAGAAAATCTATCGGCGAATTCTAAGCATCCGTTATGCGGAGGCACCCCCACCCCTGCCCTCCCCCGCAAGCGGGAGAGGGAGAAGAAAACACTTCCTCACTCCCGCGCCACCACGGGCACCCGCTGATACTTGGCGCGGACCTTGTCGGATGCAGGCGAGAAATTCACCTCCGCGCCCCGTTTGTCGGCGCTGCGGCCGGCGACCAGAAGGCCGTTTTCGCCGGCGACGATGTCGCCCTTGCGCAGCGTCGGGTCGTCTTCGACCTTGACCGACGCCAGCCCGACCGGGTCCTTGCCGTTGCAGGTGCAGCCCGCCACGAGTTCGTTGCGATAACGGAACGCGTTCGGCAGCTCCGAATAGGACTTGCCATTGTCGGCGGCGGCGTTGTCAATGCTGCTGCCGTTGAACAATTTGGTCTCGCTCGCCGGGCACAACTTGTTGCAGGACGCCGCGCGGCTCGCATTGTCTGAAGCGGTGACCGGGAAATAGCGTCCATCGCAGGTCCGCACGCAATACGCCTGGCCTCCGCCTCCACCGTAGCGGACACGCCCCTCGCCACGCGGCGCGCGGACCTGGCCGTCGTCATCGGCGAACGGCATCTGGATATAGGGCTGAGGGCGCGGGCGGTTGAACCCGCCAAACAATTGCGAGAAAAAGTCCTGGGCCTGCGCGGCCGGCGCCAGCGCCGAAGCGCACACCAGTGCGGCTGCCCCCCATGCTGCCAGTTTTCCCGATTGCATCAACCTTCTCCTCTGCAACACGGCGCATCCATTCAGTTCACCTGCGGCGCGATAAGGCTCATCGCCTGCCGGCCCGAGGGCGTGGTCGCGACCGGGCGCGGCTGCGCGCCGGCGGGACGGGCTGTGATGCCGGTCCTGGTATCCCCGCCTCGCGCCATGACCGGCGCGCGCTTCGGCAGCACCACCACTTTCGTTCCGACATCGACCCGGCCAAACAGATCGGCGACGTCTTCATTGGTCAGGCGGATGCAACCGGACGAGACGAATTTCCCGATCGTCGAGGGATCGTTGGTGCCGTGAATGCGGTACTGGCTGGTGCCGAGATACATTGCCCGCGCGCCGAGCGGATTGCCGGGCCCGCCGGCCATGAAGCGCGGTAGATAGGGCTGGCGTGCGATCATCTCCGAAGGTGGATGCCAGTCCGGCCATTCCGCCTTGCGGCTGATGGTCTGCACCCCGGACCAGGTAAAGCCGTCGCGGCCGACGCCGACGCCATACCTGATGGCGCGGCCCTGTCCGAGCACGTAGTAGAGCGTGGTGTTGCCGGTATCGATGATGATGGTGCCAGGCGCCTCCGCCGTACCAAAGGCGACGACGGCGCGGCGAAGCCGCTCGGGCGTCGCGCCCGCGTCGGATGCGATCACCTCATCGGGGGGATATGCACCCGGTTGGGCAGAAGCATAGCCGAACGTCTGCGCGTTCGCAGCGATCGAGACCATCGCCAGCATCAGCAAGACGGCGACGAAGACGAGCGCGCTTACCACGCGCGACGAAGGCCGGCGATCAAAGGACTTTGTCATAGGACTGCCCCGCTGGATGTGCATCATTGGATGCTCTGCACCAACAAACGCGCCCGGGGGTCGGCAGTTCCTTTTGGCCGACGTTGCCTCGCTTCCTGTCAAGGCGTGCACGCTCACCCCTCCGCGATGGAACTTGCGCCAGCCTTCCACGTTGTGACGCCATAGTTCGGCTCGCCGGCGACGTGGCTTGTGCCGTGTCGTTGCTGCTTCGGGCGGGGGAAAGCCATTGTGAGCGTCACTCCCACCAAGCCTGTGCCCGCGACGTCCGCGCCCGCCAAATCTCCGCCGACAAAACCCTCGCCCGGCGAACGCCCGCTTCCCAACGGGCACGAAGGCAAGCCCCTGCCCGACAGCAAGGCTGAGCTGCCGCCGGTCATCCGCCGCACCGAAGTGGTGGCGTTCGCGCTGGTGGCGCTGCTGGTCATCGTTGTTATCGTCGGCCTCTATCTCGCCAAGGCATTCTTTCTGCCGATCACGATGGCTTTCATCGTCGGCACCATGCTGTCGCCGGCAGCCAGTTTCCTGGAGCGCTACGGCATCCCGCGCGCGGTCGCGGCCGTCCTGATCGTGTCGGCAGCAACCGCGGGTGCTGTCTTCATGATTGGCCTCATTGCATCGCCCGTCATGGAGTGGAGCAACAAGCTCCCGGAGTTGGGATTGCTGCTGAAGGAGAAAATGCACGCATTCGACCGGCCGCTCGCGCTCTGGCAGCAACTGCAGAGCATGCTCGGCGGTCCCGACACCCTGACGACGTTCCATCTGCCGAAGTTCGACTGGGTGCAGCCGACGCTGGAATTCTTGTCGCCGACCTTTGCCGAATTCCTGCTGTTCATCGCAACGCTGATTTTGTTCATCGCGAGCTGGCGGGAGTTGCGCCGGGCCCTGATCATGAATTTCGGCGAGCGGACGGCACGGCTGCGGACGCTGCGGATGCTCAACGAGATCGAGGAGCATCTCGGCAACTACCTGTTGATGGTGACCATGATCAATATAGGCGTCGGCGTCGTCACCGGCCTGATCTGCGCGGTCACGGGCATGCCCAATCCAGCCGGTCTCGGTGCGCTGGCGGCGATCCTGAATTTCATTCCGATCATCGGCCCGGTGGCGATGTTTGCCGTCCTGGTCGTGGTCGGCCAGGTCGCGTTCCCGAGCATTGGCGCCGGACTGCTCGCGCCGACGCTGTTTGCGGCCATGACCTTCCTGGAAGGTCACTTCCTCACCCCGATGATCGTCGGTCGCCGGCTGGCGCTGAACGCGCTCGCCGTTTTCATCGCGCTCGCCTTCTGGACCTGGCTGTGGGGCCCGATGGGCGCGTTCCTGTCGTCGCCGCTCCTGATCGTCGCGCTGATCGTGAAGGAGCATCTGATGCCATCCGATTTGCCGCAGCTGCCGGAGGATTAGGCGGTGGAACTTCCCCTCCGACGAAACGTTTGTTCGGCAGCTGAATTCGATACCCGGGAGCTTTCGATGTCGATGACCAACGGTGAAACCGCAACAAAAAATCTGACGGACAAAGCGACCTATGAACGCCTCGAAAAGGATGTAACCGCCGTGAAAAACGATATCGCAGCCCTGACCGACCAGATCACCGACGCGCTGAACAGTTTTGCCGGCACCGCCGGCAAGCAGGCGCGCCGCGGCTACAAGCAGGCACGCGCCAACGCGGAACAGGCGGTGGACGATATGTCCGAACGCGGCAGCGCGATGATGGATGCCGCCCAGGACGCCGCGTCCTCGATCGGCGAGACGCTGGAAGACGCCATCACGCAGCGGCCACTGGCAACGGTGGGCCTGGCGCTCGGCATCGGCTTTCTGATCGGCGTGACGTGGCGCAGGTAATTTTGGCGCAGGCAGTCTTGGCGCAGGCAGTTTTGGCGCACGTAACCGTGGCGCAGGCAGTTGCGGCGCCGATAGTCTTCGATGGCGCGCGGCGGCGAGCGAGCCGCCGCGGCGCCGGTGCATATTGCGGCTTGTTTCGTTGACGTCGTTTTCAGATCGGATCGAGGCTTGACCATGTTTCAGCGACTGATCGATGATTTCAAGGACTCGACCGGCACCGCCCTGCGACTGACTTCGCTCGCGGCCGCGGCGGCCATGGCGTTGCTGGTCACGACCGCGTTTCTGTGCGCTGCGGCCTTCGTGTTCGTGCTGGAGAAATACGGTCCCGTAGAGGCCTGTCTCACCGGAGCTGCCATCTTCTTCGTCGTCACCTTGATCGCGGCCGGCAGCTACATGGTACGCAAGAGGCAGATCGAGGCGCGCGCCGAACAGGCGGCGAAGATGGCGAAGTCTACCGCGCAGACCGTGCTGTCCGATCCAATGCTGGTTGCCGCCGGCATCCAGGTGATCCGCGCCATCGGTGTCAAGCGGCTGATCCCGATCCTTGCAGTCGGCGGGCTGGCACTGGGATTTTTCGCCAGCCGCGCCAACGGGAGCAGCAGCGGCAGTGAAGCGCCGGCGGAGTAGGCAGGGCGTCGCACCTTCCATTGTTACGCCTTCCGCAACCTTCCTGTAGCCCGGATGAGCGCAGCGATATCCGGGACCCCCCAACACCGCCCCGGACATCGCTGCGCTCATCCGGGCTACGAACTGCGGCCCCTCCACGTCATTGCGAGCGAAGCGAAGCAATCCATAGCGCCGCAAGTGGAGAGATGGATTGCTTCGCTGCGCTCGCAATGACGGCTGAACGAGCTTGCGCATTCTCGCGACGTGATACGCCCGAGGTTTGCATCTTCGTTTGCCCTCTTGGAAATTAGAGGGCGCAGGGAAGACCGGGTGCTTGCTGCACCCGCGGTCTCGCGTGCAATTTGCGCACAAGAACGCGCACACGAGCATACAGGGCAGCGGGAGCATTCCGGCCTTCCCTGCGCAATGGCTTTACGGCTTACTTCGTGCTCTCCCCGGTGAACGGCTTTCTTGCCACCGTCGTCGGCGGGACACCTCCCGCCAACTTAGCGCCAGCACCGCGGCGCCAGAACCACACGACTTCGCCGTACGCTTCAGGCGCGTACGTCTAGCGCCCATCTGCGTCCATCGCATCTCACCGCACGTTCGTGACGATCGCGAGCGTCCCTCATCTGCCGTGAGACGGGCGGAGTTATGCCGGTGATTTGCGTGAGAACGAAAGCGGAATATTTTTGCGGGAAGGGCTGGACGACCCAAATCAGCTTGATCCGCCTTGGAAAATTGGCGTTTTGGCGCAGCGCTCTCTCCGCGTCATTGCGAGCGAAGCGTGCCCACCGTTTCGATGCGCGATCGGCGATAGATGGTGGGCACGTCGCTAACGCTCCTTTGCCCACCCTACAGATCTAATCCGCGGATCTAATCCGCGATCAGGTCACGCAGCGGCCGGGCTGAAGCAGTTTTGCGACCTCGGTCAAAACGCTGACCGGCGGTTCGCAGGCCACCGTCATCTTCGAGGGGCTCCGCTTGGCCGCCGGCGGTGCCGGGCGGTTCCGCACTTCCTCCTGGGCCACGGGAACTCGCACCACCACGGAGGTGTCAGCGAGGCCGACGGTCCGGATCGTAATCGTCTCGGTCTGGCTTTGCGCGGCTCTGAGCGCCGCACGGTCGGCCTTGGCGGCGCGGTTGATCTCCCCCGCAGGCTCGGTCGCGGCGAGTTGCCGACGGCCGGTGAGGTCATGGCCCGATGCGAGCTGGAAGGCGCCAAATGTCGCCGTGATGGCGAGCGCGGCTAAAATTGCTTTGAAAATCTGTGACATGCTGGTTTGTCCCTCGCCCCATGGCGATCACAAACACAACCCGAGCCGAGCCGAAGGGGGTCCGACGCTTCTCGATCACTTAACCGTGTACGAAAAATATTTGCGGCTCCATGGAACGACTCCGGGGGGCTCGGAGTCATCCCGGCAGCCGGTTATTCCCCCTGCCCCATTGACCGGCGACGTAGGGTGCGACCGTGGTGATGCCGGTCGCACCCTGCTTTTTTTGGCTAAACCACTTCTTCACGACGCCAGCTTCTTCAAAGCGCGTTCCAGCAGTTCCAGCCGATCCTGGCCCCAGAATATCTCGCCCGAAGGCAGCACGTAGCTCGGCGCACCGAAGACGCCCGCGCTCAGCGCCTCCTGCGTGAACTTCTCACGCAGCCCGTCGAGTTCCGCGTCCGAAACACCGCCCGCGCGCAGCTCCGCAGCGTCGAGGCCGGCGCGCTGGGCGGCCAACGAGACCGCTACGGGATCGACGAGCGTTTCGTCTCGTTCCCATACCGCACGCCCAAGCTCGATCGACAGCCTGTGCGCATTCTTGCCCTGCAGCTTGGCCGCGATCACTAGGCGGGTCGCCGCAGCGTCGTCGCAGGGAAAATGCTTCGGTTCGAGATTGATCGGAGTGCCCAGCACCTCCCGCCAGCGCTTCAACTCCATCATCCGGTAGGCGCGCCGCTGCGGCGAGCGCTTCGGCAACGGCAGCCCGCCGGTCTGCTCGAAGATCGGCCCGAACGTACAGGGCTTGATGTTGACGGTCGCGTTATTTCGTTCGGCGATCTCGGCGAACGGCGCGCTTCCAAGATACGTCCACGGCGAGGTGAGCGTCATGTAATAGTCGATAGTGACCGGCATAATCCGGGATTCCCCCAAGCAGGCTGATGTCAATCAAGCTAGCCTTGCGAGGGTATGCCAGCAACCTCCCTTCAGCCACGACTGATAACGGCCGCCTTTAGTGCAAGGCGTTCGTGATCTTGTGATCCAGATGACCGGTCTTGTAGTCGCGGCGAAGCTGGTTCAGCGATGTCTCGTTCAGGTAAGGCAAAGCCTGGCTCAGGCTGTCGGTTGGGGGATAACCGGCGGCAAAACCCTGCCCGTAAATCTTGCGCAACGTGCCAATGGGCGTGGCGCCGTGCTTGTGTCCGATTTCACCATCCTGCTTGCGATTGTCGAGGCCTGCCTTGCTCATGCCGCTCTCCCTAGTGCCGATGCTGAACATCCTCCCGCTGAGGCGGAATGGCAATCGTGCACTGCAACCGGGAATTAGAGCTTTACCGTAGCCTGCTATAATCGCCGTGGTCTGGAAAAAACAGGCGCCCGGCTTGTTGCGGTGTACAAGCCGGGCCCCCAGCGGACATCCAACGCCATAACGACGGAGTCGGGCGCGCGGGCTGCCCTCTCCCCGCCAGCGCCGGTCTCAGAGCAATACGGCGTAACATTCGACGTGCGATAGGGAACAAGTGGTCCGGATAACAGTTGCTCAAAGCGAAGTCATCGAGAGACTTTACATCAGGGAAGATAAGCCATTGCGCGTCTTCATCCTCGCATTGTCAGTCTTTGGAATTCTCGTCAGTGCAAATGTTGCCAAAGCCGGTCCGAGCACGACCGACCGTGATCTGTTGGCATCCGTCGATCCGGCGACCACTGCGCAAGAGGCAACTCAGGAAACCGAAGATCGGATAGGACTCGACAAGGGAAAGCGTCGCGACGTGCAGCGGCGGTTGACCGGTCTCGGCTTCAACACCAAGGTCAATGGACGGTTCGACAAGTCGACCCGCGCCGTCATCACGCGTTGGCAGGCGGCACGCGGCTATCCCAAAACTGGCTTCCTCGACACGCTGCAGCATCAGGCGCTACTGACCGAGTCCGTCTCGGCGGCGCGCGCGAGCCTTGGCAGCAGCGACAAATCCGATGACAGCCGTCCGGCCCGCCGTCGCGGCGGGAGCCATCACCGCAGTATTGGCGGTCCAGTCGGAATGATTGGCGGCGTGGTGGGTGGATTGTTCGGACGCAGGTGACCCGACAAATTATGGAGCGTTAGCTCTCAAGCGTTTTGGCCCACGATCAGCAGGGCTTGGCACATGAGCGCAACGCCGCGTATGGCACCTATCGGACCTCACCCTCTCGCTCGGTGATGTGCTCGTCGTGGTAAGGCAGACATCGTCCAGGGCCGCGCTCAAGCACCCGAATACGTAGCGATAAGTGCGGCAATTGCCAGAATGCAGCTAACAAGCAGCACCAGGAGAACCGGCCTGCCCAAAAGACCGCCTCTTGCCTCCACCGCCGTCTCAACTATTTGATTTCCATCTTTATGCATTGAAATCTCCTGTGAAGGGCCAACTGCCCGCCCTCTCACAAGTTCCTGAACCTTTGGACTCGAGATCGCTTGGTATTGCGGCCTGACAAACTCAGCTGTCTGCGAGAACTTGATCGTTGAGACAGGCCACTTTCCATCATGACATCGGATCGAAATTCGCAGGCCGTGCAATTCGTCAAGCCATACCTTGTCCACGGTCCCGCATATGCCGTCGGTGAGGATCACAGCCTTGTCGACAAGCTCTGTCTGAGCTTGTTCGAACTCGCCGAGAATCGTGGACGCGCGAATTTTCACAGTTGGCATGGGGTTTTCAGACATAAAGTCGATTGAGCCGATCGTTGCGGCTGGCGGCGATTGAACCGAGCATGTGAGTTCAACGGAGGCCGTGTCACGCGCCATGCTGCCGGTAATCGAACGCGGTCAATCCATTGATGGCACGCGCGCATAGTTTGTTGGCATTCCGCTCGCCAGTTTTTACGGCTCGCAGAACTCCCCGGGCGATGATTTCGCGATCCACTTCCAACTGGCCGATATTCTGAAGCGTTCGACATGCCAGGTCGTATGCCTCGTTTACGGCGATCATCTCCGTTGGATCGAGGGACAGATTCTGGAAATGCGGATTAACATTGAACATGATGTTCTCCTCGTAAAACTGCAGGTGCAGGCCCCCGGCTGCGGTAAAGAAAAAGCCCCGCGACGAGCAGGGCGATTTGCGCTGACATCGCGAGGGTAAGACTTATCGATTCGTCGGGGTCATCTTGGCAAGAAATCCACCGAACGGTTTGAAGGATTCCGTGGCAAGATCGCGATACAACGCACCAATCTTTTGCGACTCGGCCATGAACGTCTCGAAAGCCGTCTTTGCGAATTCCGCTTGAACTTCAATCGCCTTGTCGACCGACTTCACGCCCGAGAGCTGCTCGACAAACGATCTGGTGTCTTCAAACGATTTTTTGGCGTAGTCGCTGTAAGCTGTGGCAATCGCTTGAAAGCCGGCCGGGAAGGAATTCATCGATGCAGCAGCGGCATCGATCTGTTCTCTGCCATCCTGCGGCTGCGATAAATTCCGATTTGCGTTATTCTGGTTCGTATTAGACATTATGAAAATCCTTAGGTTGTTTAGCAGTGAGTCAATGTTGCGCGTCGTCAATGGTTGCACCGAAAGGCAGTTCCCGCTTGTTCTCTAGGCGGTGCTTGTGTGTTCGCATGATGTTATCGGAACTCAGTGTTATGACTGCCGCGTCTCGGTTTGCATTCGCCCTGCAGCGTTTTGTGAGCAAATCTTCCGGGCGATCCCGGAGAGAAATGCGCCTATTCCGGTCTGTTCGATTTGGATGAAACGATACCGTGCCTGATCGTGCCGCTGTCTCGGCTGTTCCTGTTTCAAGCAATTGTCTTAGCTTGAATCCGGGAGTGTCGTAATTCGCTAACGATGCGTTAATTTATTGTGGAATGTGAGCAAAACGGAACAGCGGCGGAATTTCTGAAGTTCCATGCTGGCGCCATCACCGCCCCCGTCGGTATCTACCGGTGACTGAGAGTTCTGTAACGCTCTCGCCTGATCCAAGGCGAAGCATCATGATCATCATCCGACCACTTTGCCCCGCATGCCAAACAAGAACCACGTTGGCGCGGATTACACCCGGCCCCTTGGGCTTCGACATTCAGACGTTTGAGTGCCCTGCGTGCGATCACGTCCATCAGACTGTGGTCGAACTATTCGATCCCATGAAGTCGCTCAGAACGAACGCGTGGCTTCGCGGACAACTGCAAGCGCCAACGTAAGGCGCCTCAGGCGGCAGCTCCTTTTATCATGTCAGCTCATGACCGAACGCACAGACTCTGCCCCACAATCCTATAACCCGGCGGAACAAGTGCTGGTTGGAGACCTTAACCCCGCATGGATCGCCTTCCTGCCCAAGGCATCCTGCATTGATGGCCTCAGTGTCCCCCACACTGGGGCCGTTTTTGCTGAACGAAATTTTCAATAGTGGTCAATATTGACCAGCCCCGCATTGGGTATTGGGGCAAGACTGGCTCCATCGTCGTCCGAAATAGGCCGTTATCGGCGACAGAGAGATCGGTAATGCTCCCGCCCAATACAGGGAAGCATGATGTCATCTATCCAACCAAATCCACTATACAGCCGCGCGGAGACCGGAATTCTTCCGTGTGCCAAGTGTGGCAAGCCTATGCGGTTGGCTTGCATCGAGCCTGCTCAACCCGGTCATGAAGTCCGCATCTTCGAGTGTTCGGAATGCAAGACAACCGGGAGTTTTGCAGTCGCGATCTAGCCACTAGGCCAGTTTTGCGACCTGTTGGATCCGGCTCCGGCTTCGGCTTTTGCTAACCGCTTCATCAGTTATCCGCAGCCGAATGCTCCTTCGGCCGCTTGGATCTCACATGCCATTTCCATGAAGGCGCGCGGTTGCTCAGGGCGGGACTCCCCGGCTCATCCCTGCTGCGAAAAGCCCCCATCGTGCGGCACTTTTACTTCTGATGTCGGCGGCCTGAATGGTAGGATAGGCGTCCCACCGCCGCGACGAAACGGGACATGCCAAACAAAGCCAACCAAGCAGTATTTGATCCCAAGGAATTTCTCGCCAAGGTGGGCGAAGGGAAGACCATCCTTGAATTTCGCAAGGATGGGATTGTCTTTGCGCAGGGCGACGCGGCGAGCACGGTCTTCTATATTCAAAAAGGCCGGGTCAAGGTTGTTGTCATATCCGAGCAAGGCAAGGAAGCCGTGGTCGGCATATTGGGGCCTGGCCAGTTTTTTGGCGAAGGCTGCATGAACGGCCATTCGCTGCGTATAGCGACGGCGACAGCGATGGAGGAGTGCCTGGTCACCGCGATAACGAAGACGGCCATGCTCCAGGCGCTTCACGATCAGCCGAAGTTTTCCGAATTGTTCATGGCCTATCTGCTGACCCGCAATAGCCGGATTGAAGAGGACCTGATCGACCAGCTCTTCAACTCCAGTGAAAAACGGCTGGCGCGCCTGCTGCTCCTGCTGGCGAATTTCGGCAAGGAGGGCAGCCCACAACCGATCATTCCGAATATCAGCCAGGAAACATTGGCCGAGATGATCGGTACGACGCGATCCCGCGTCAGCTTCTTCATGAACAGATTCCGCAAGCTCGGCTTCATCACCTACAACGGGAAGATCGAGGTCAACAGTTCATTGCTGAACGCGGTGTTGTACGACAAGCCCGAGATCAAGCGCGAGCCGTGACCTGATATCTCGTCGCGGTCATTGAGCGCCACGTTATTGCCGAACCAACCCTGGCTCCGCGCGGGCGACGCAGGTATCTATCGGCGCCACCAGCTCCTTTGCCACCCCCATCCGCCGCCACGGCCGTTACGAACGAGGCGCACGATGAGCAGGAGTAATACGGCCCCGATGGTGGCGTTGAGGATTGCGCTGATCAATCCGGTTCCGAGATGGATACCGAGTTGGGGCAGCAACCAGCTTCCGATAAAGGCGCCCAGGATTCCGATGATAACGTCGCCGATGAGTCCGAAGCCGGTCCCTTGCACGATCTGGCCGGCGAGCCAGCCGGCAACGAGGCCGACAAACAATATGACCAACAGGCTTTCGCTCGACATGTGCATTTGGTGACCTCGCGGTTTGCCCGAGAGGAAGCATCACAGACTGGCAGTGCTGCTGTCTGTATCGAATTGACCAATTGGCTGCACCACGGCGCCTTAAATTTCCGGGAGTGAGCAAAATTGAACAGTGGCTTCACTTCGACTCGCGGCATCTTGCTTGAATCATTGCATGTCAGCGGCATCCGCCGGTGGCAGAAGCAGACGGCTCCCACCTTGATCCGCGGGGGAATGCACCATGCCGGAACTACATACGCGCCCCGAACCTTGCCTGCTTCCGATCCGCCGGCCCGGATGTCCGAAATGCGAAGGCCGCATGATGCTGATCGGGATTGCGCCCGGCCCGGAGGGCCTTGAGCTCCGCACGTTTGAGTGCAGGAAATGCGACCACAGCTTCACAAACGCAGTCGCTAAGGACCCGATGAATGCGGTCTCGGCCAGCTGGATCTCCGGCGAGCTGAAGACGCCGACGTAAGTACAGGGCTACCGCCCCGCCGCCCGCATCTCGTCACTCGGCTTCACGTCCTGCGAGCGGCTGTAGATCGCGAGAGCGACGATCAGCACCAGCGTCAGCGTGCCGAACAGTGCGCGGTAAGCCTCCTCCGTGCGCGCGCCGCTGGCCAGCGGTTCGAACGCGCCGATGATGATTCCGGACAGCGTCTGCATGCAGGCGACGCCGAGCATCACCGACGTGTTCATGGTCGAGATGCCGCGGCCGATCAACCTGTCCGGGAAGATGCCGCGGCCGTGCGTCATCACCATGGTGCTGGAGGCGGAGAAGAAGCCCATGGCGATGATGACGGCAACCGGCAGCCAGGCCGGCGGGTGGGAAAACAGCGCCAGCATCGCGAGCAGAACAACGATCACCAGCGTGCCACCGATCGCGATTCCCTTGCGGGTGTCGAGCCGGCGGTCGAGGGGGCCAAAGGCGAGCATGCCGGCCTGGTAGGCGATCACGGCGCAGAGCAGGACGTTGCCGGCCGCGATCGGGCTGAGGCCATGCACCTCGCGCAGGAACGCACCACCCCACAGGCCCTGTACGGTGAAGGTGCAGGCGTAGTTGCAGAAGTTCAGCGCCAGGATCGGCTTCAGGCGCGGGTTGCGCAGCACCTCGAGCATGCCCCGGAGCATTTCGCCTGATGGTTCCACCTTGCGGGAGAGGAATGGATGACCTGGCGGCGCGTCGCGCACCACCAGCCAGATCGCGATCGTCGCCAGCGCGATGAAGACGACGACAGCGCCGAACACCGGGCGCCAGCCGACCGCCTCCGACGCCCAGGCCAGCGGCGTGGTGGCGGCGAGGTTGCCGAGCAGGCCGATCGACAGCACCATGGCTGTCAGTGTCGAGAAGCGGTCCGGCGGAAACCAGCGCGAGATCACCACCATGCTGCCGATCAGCATCACGCCGCAGCCGGCGCCCATCAGCACCCGGCCGGTCAAGAGCACCGGCCAACTCGGCGCCAGCGTGAACAGCGCGCCGCCGAGGCTCGCAATGATCAGCATGCCGACCACGGTATAGCGCGGCCCGAACCGGTCGAAGAAGAAGCCGCAGGGAATCTGCATCGCGGCGAAGCCGAAGAAGAACGCGCCGGTCAGCGCGCCCAGCGCTTCCGGCCCGATGGCGAGGTCGCGCATCAAATCGAGGCCGATGGTGACGTTGGAGGCGCGGAAAAAATGGCTGGCGACATAGGCGGTGGCCATTGTCGCGACGATGATCAGGCCCCGGCGGTAGGGCAAAGGCCGCTCGGCGGACTGCATCGGTGAAGGACGTTTCCGTTTATTTTCTTGTTGCTGCAGCGACCCTATGCGGGCGTGGGGCGCAGTTCAACAAGCAATCCACCCATCACGCCCTCTGCAGCGCCAGCGTCACGCCGCCGAGCGTCAGTACCATCGCCACGACTTCGCGCAGGCCGAGCGGCTCGCCCAGAATGAGGGCCGCCGAGATCACGCCGATCAGGGGGACCAGCAGCATGCCGGTCGAGGCCGATGAAGGCGGCAGGCGTCGCAACGTCTCGAACCAGGTGAGATAGCAGAGGCCCATCGGCACCAACGTCATGTAGATGAAGCAGGCAAGCCCCTGCGCCGTGAGCGCGCCGCAGTTTGGCTGCTCGAACGCAACGCCAAGGATCAGCATTGCAAGGCAGCCGAGCCCGACCTGCCAGGCAACCACGACCAGCGGCGGCATCGGCAAGGCCACGCGGTTGAGGATATTGCCGATCGCAAACAGGATCGCCGCGGAGAACAGCAACACGATCCCGATGATCCGTCCGCTATCGAAGGAAAATCCATTGCCGCCCAGCAGCACGGCGATACCGCCGACGCCGAGGACGAGCGCTGCGATATCCACCAGCTTCGGGCGGATGCCGGCCAGTGGCCATGCCAGTAGCGTAGCCCAGATCGGCATGGTGTAGACGATCAGCGCGCCCTCGCCGACCGGGACGAACTTCATCGCCACCGTCGAAAATCCCATCCAGGCAAAGACGTTGGTGAAGGACGCGAACAGCAGCCGCGGGACCGCCTCGCGCGGGACGTCAAGCGGTTGCCCCCTCGCCTTTGCGATCGAAAACAGGATCAGCGCGGCGGCGACGCCTGCGAGCCCACGGGCGAACAGCGGCGGCCACTGCTGCAGCAGCAGCTTCATCAGCGGCCAGTTCAGCGCCCATCCGAAGGCGGTGACGCCAAGGCAGAGAAAGCCGATCCATTTGCCGCGATGCGCCTCATCCATGCCGAGTGCTTAGCAGCCTGGAACCCGCGGCTCCATGGTGAGCGCGCGCATGGCTCTTGGCACAAAAAATCCGGCGCGCAGGTGGGGCGCGCCGGATAAGTCCGACCAGCTTCGAGGCTGGTGGCCCGAGCCAGGGGGAGGTGCCTGGCCGCGAACTCGGTAACGCCGGCAATCGCAGCCCTGAGATACGAAATCCGGGGGGCCGGCGGAGAATCAGCAGAGTTAATGATAGCGCCAGCGTCGCAATCCGAAGGTGAACTGGTTCACATAGCGCCTCAATCGGAAATCATGCGCGAGGTCGCGTGATCGCCCCGCGCGAACGGAAATTGCGGCGATCGAGGTGACGAGGCAGGCGGCGCTGACGACCGGAGACGAGATCGACGATGCGCAGACAATGCGAGGATGGTACATCCTGCCTCGACGTGACGACGTTATGATCTTCGCTCGCCCTGCTCTATTGTACCGAGGTAGATGGCCGACATCGAAATGGATGGACCGGCTATACGAAGGTTTATAAGCCCGGCTTTGCGCAGCGGAACCCGGTACGCTCGATACGGTGCCGACAGGCGGCCCTTCACTGAGCGGACGTAGTCTGACGGCCGGGCAGAAAGCGCTTCAGCGATTTCCATGCAGGCGCGAAGACAAATCCAACGACCGGAATAGATACGGCGCCGACCACGAGGCCGATCACGCCGGATATGGCTGCCTCGACAGCCCATTCGAGGATCGCGGCAAGCGGCGGGAATGCGTGGGCCACCGCCTCGGCAGCGGCCTTGACGGCATGGTGGATTGCAGGCGGACCGTAGACCTCGACGCCATGCAGGATGATGCCGCCGCCGACCCAGATCATGGCGGCAGTGCCGACCACGCTGAGAATCTTCAGAAACACAGGCATGGCGCGAACGATGCCACGTCCGAGCGCGCGGCCGATCGCCGAGGCGCCGTCGCGCCGTGCCAGCGCCACACCGACATCGTCGGCCTTCACGATCAAGGCAACCACGCCATACACGGCGACGGTGATTCCGATCGCCACGACCGCCAGCACAAGCGCCTGCTTCCAGATGCTTCCTACGGGGAGGGCCGCCAGCGTGATCGCCATGATCTCGGCCGACAGGATGAAGTCGGTCTTGATGGCGCTTGCGATCTTCTCGTCTTCGACCGACTGAGCGTTCAACGCCACGGTGCCGAGCTGGGCCTCATGCTGATGGGCATGATGGGGCATGATGGCCTCGAGCACCTTCTCCGTCCCTTCGTAGCAGAGGTAGGCGCCGCCCAGCATCAGCAGCGGCGTAATCGTCCAGGGAAGGAAGTAGCTCAGCACCAGGGCAGCCGGCAGCAGGATCAAGAGCTTGTTGCGCAGCGATCCCGCCGCGATCTTGCCCACGATGGGAAGCTCGCGCTTCGGCTCGAAGCCGATCACGTAACCGGGTGTAACGGCGGTATCGTCGATGACGACACCCGCCGCCTTGGCGCCTGCTTTGGCAGCCTGGCTCGCCACATCATCAAGTGAGGCTGCAGCCACCTTGGCGATACCAGCTATATCGTCGAGAAGGCCGATCAGCCCGACACTCATCGATCCTTGCTCCCCTTGCTCCACATCATCAAGACAGGAAGACCGTAACGGATTGTTCTCAACAAAAATCCGGCGCGCAGTGGGGAGCGCGCCGGATCATTCCTACCCCAGGTACAAATATGGGCTCTAGCCCGCGGCCGCCCGCGGGGCGCGGTTACGCGAGTTGCGCTGGAAGAACAGCGCCTGGCTGGCGACGGCGGAGACCATCGCAGGCTGGAACGGTTTCGAGATCAGGAACGCCGGCTCGGGGCGTTCGCCGGTCAGGAAGCGCTCGGGGTAAGCGGTGATGAACACCACCGGCACCTCGAACACCTTCAACAACTCGTTGACCGCATCCAGGCCCGACGAGCCGTCGGCGAGCTGGATGTCGGCGAGGATCAGGCCGGGCTTCTTGTTCTTGGCCAGCGCCACCGCATCGGCATGGGTGCGGGCGACGCCGATCACGTTATGGCCGAGGTTCTTCACGAGGCTCTCGAGGTCCATCGCGATGAAGGTCTCGTCCTCGATGATCAGGACGTCGGTGGCGATTTCCGCTGCCATCTCGCGGCCGGCGGCGTCCGTCAACTGGCGGGTCTCGGGGATGTCGATGTTGAGAATGAACGACACCTCTTCTTCGGAGAAGCCTTCGAGGGAGAGCAGCAGGAACGCCTGCCGAGGCAGCGGCGTGATGTTCGACAGCCTGCGCTCCGGCGGCAGCGCCAGCGTCGCGACGTCCGGGTTGTCGTTGAGCGAGACCGAGTTCCAGATCTGGGTGAAAAGCTTGAACAGCCCGGCGCGCGGGCCATGCCGTTCGTCGAGCAGCGAGCCGTCCTGCAGCAGGGCCTCCAGCATGGCACCCACATAGGCATCGCCCGAGGCCTGGTTTCCGGTCAGCGCACGGGCATAGCGCCGCAATAGCGGCAGATGTTCAGCAACGAGCTGTGATCGGGACATCCCCATTTAATCCTTATCTAGGGCCGTATCCTTGGCCGTACTTACTTAGGGTCTCAGCCGGGCGGACGTAACCTTAAAGCGCCGCGTCGGGCGTCAATTTTAGTTTCGGCGGGGGGACCCCGGTTCCCCTGTCACCCCCGATTACTCGCGTAGGGCAAAAAAGTTCCAAAAAAAGTTCCCAGATTCCGGAACCATCCGGACGTATTCGCATTAGCCTTCAACCTACAACGCGGCGACCTAGGCCCAATTTCGAGGTATTCTCTTGAAACCACAGAGACTTAACTCTCGGGGAAGCGTGGATCAGACCATGAAGGAAGTAAAGAAGCAGGGCGGGCTTAACGCCGAGATTCAATCCAGAATCGGGCACCAGCTCCGCGCCATGTACGACGATGTGGTCCGACAGGGCGTGCCGGACCGCTTTGCAGAACTGATCCGGAAGCTCGATGGGCCGGAAGCGGCGGCGGCCCAAATCGACGACCCAGCAAAAAACGACGGGAGGGACTAATGCCTCTCACCGACTCTCTTCGCGACGACATTTTGGCGTCGGTACCCAGCCTGCGCGCGTTCGCGATCTCGCTCTCTGGTAATGGCGACCGTGCGGACGACCTGGTTCAGGAAACGCTGCTGCGCGCCATTGCCAACATCGACTCGTTCCAGCCCGGCTCGAACCTGCCGGCCTGGCTGTTCACCATCCTGCGCAACCTGTTCCGCTCGGACTACCGGAAGCGGCGGCGCGAGGTGGAGGACGCCGAGGGCAACTACGCGAAAACCCTGAAGACCCAGCCGGCGCAAAATGCGCATCTGGAGTTCGAGGAGTTTCGCCAAGCGCTCGACAAGCTGCCGCAGGACCAGCGCGAAGCGTTGATCCTGGTCGGCGCCTCCGGCTTCTCCTATGAGGACGCCGCCGCCATCTGCGGCTGCGCGGTCGGCACCATCAAGAGCCGCGTCAACCGCGCGCGCTCGAAACTCTCAGCGCTGCTCTATGTCGAGGGCGCCGAGGATTTTGGTCCCGATGAAACGGTGCGCGCCGTGATCGGCGGCAACGGCGGGTGATGACGCTATCGAAATGACATGGAAAAAGGCGGCCCGAGCGGCCGCCTTTTTTATTGCCGATGTCGTAGCCCGGGTGAAGCGCAGCGTAACCCGGGACTCCACGGCATAGACCGGCCCCGGATTTCGTGGAGCCTGTCATCGGACAACTTGCAGCGGTGGTTATGGGTCCCTGCTTTCGCAGGGACGACGTGCGGAGAGAGCGTGCCCCTACCTTACCGGCCGCACGGGTGCGGAAATCTGTTCGGTGCGGTCGCGCTCGGTCATGTCGACGACGGTTTCCATCGGCGCGGTGAGTTCGTAGACGTAACTCACTTCGGTGAAATAGCGCTTCGCGGTGCCGCCCATCGCTTCGGGTGCTACGCGATCGAGCAGGATAAGGCCGAAATCACTGTCTTCCCGCCGCGTCGCCGCGCTGGTGTTGAACTCTTCCCAGCGAAAATGAAAGATCGCATCCGGCTCCTCGCCCGTGACTTCCCAGTTGGCGACGATGTGCGGGTGCTTGCCGACCAGCGACAGGCCCTCGTCGGAATGCGACGCCAGTTCGAAGAACAACAGCGAGAGCGACTGCGCGGCGCGCGCGCTGACGGAGATATCCGGGCCATTGACGACGATGCGGTCGGCATGCGGGATCGCGCGCGACTCAAACAGGCCCTTGAGCTTGACGCCCTGCCACTGGCTTTCGCTGAGCAGCGTCACCACGTTCGACATCGCATGGATGCGGCCGATCAGGAGCTCGCGCGACACGTCCATGTCGGAGCCGTGGCGCAACGTGCGCGTCACGATCGACTGGATCACGGCGAGGATGTTCTTGACCCGGTGGTTGAGCTCGTCGATGACGGCGGTCAACCGCCGCTCGAAACCGATCCGGACCTGGATCTCGCGGCTGAGCCGCAGATTGTTGTAGGCGACATAGCCGAACAGGCCGCAGACGATGCCGGTGAGCGCGAAGCCGATGGCCGCCACGATGATCGCCGTCTGCTGCGCGCGCTGCGCGGCGTTGTTCTTGGCGTAATAGCCGAGCGACCAGTCGCGGCCGCCGAACGTCACTGTCCGCACCACCGACGGCAACGGATCGCCCTGCCTGACCGCCCGCAAGGTGATCACGCCCTGGTCGTTGGCGACATATTCGTCGCTGGCGTCATCGGGGTCCTTGAGCACCACCGCAAACAGCGAGCGGTCGTCATTGGTCAGCATCAACGACGCCAGCTCGTAGGAAAACGTCACGAAGCCTGCGGGCTCCGTGGTGCCTTCCTTGAGAATGGCGGACGCGAGCACGAGGCCGACCGGCCCGCCCTGCCGCAGCAGCGGAATCGGGTCCGACGCCACCGGCTTGCCGGTCTCCGCCGCCTTCGCCAGCATCGGCCCGATCACCGAGTGACGGTCGTAGGCGCGGCCGGGAAAGCCCAGCGTATCCGCGCTGCGCGGTTCGAGATCCATCAGGACGTCGAGCGGCTTGTCGATCGCCTTGATGTCGAGTGGCCGGTCGTCGAAATCCCTGATCGTCGGGTTGGTGAAGCCGGCGCTCTTGAGCTCTGCCTGCGCCGCCGCCAGGTCGCTTGACTTGAGCCGCGCGATCCAGAACGCGGTCACGAAATCGGTCTTGAAGGCATAGATCGCCGAGCGCAGCGGCTGCAGCATGTTGGCTTTCACCACCGAAGGTGCGCGAAACAATCCGGATGCAACGCGTGCGAGCAATTCGCGCTCGGTCAGCCGGTCCTGCACCAGGCTGGCGTGGACGTCGATGGCGCGGGACAGCGCAATGCCGTCGATCGCCAGTTCCTGTTCGTGAACGCGATAGGCCGCGAGACCGGAGAGCAGAACTCCGATCAGCGCGATAAAGCCGATAATGAAGCCCAGCCGAACCACTCGCTTACTCGGGAATGACGTATTGGCGAAGACGTATCGGAAGCATCTTTGGGTCTGCCGGGGCAGAGGCACATGGCAATAGCGCGAAGGCCAACCGCGGCGAATATGACGGAGCGCTCATCAGCACGCAACTGACAGGTGGCAGCGAGGTAAACAACACGGCCACCGTTAACGCTGAATTGGCGGGGCCAGAGGTTGATAATCTGACAGCGCCAATTTGGTTCCAGCGAAGACGGACAAATCCGAGGCTGTGGCGGCGGGCCGACTATTAATGTTAACGCGCCGCCCCACCCGGCCGCTGGCCTGACCGTTTTTCCGGTCGCTTGCGCGCCCCACCTGGCTCGGCCGTTTATCTCGACCGTTATCTTTGGCCGTTTATCTCGGCCTACCCGGCCTTGGCCTTCGCGGCCGGGCGCAGGCCGCCCTTGGTCTCGATGAAGCCGATGATGCGATCGAGCCCCTCGCTCTTCTTTAAGTTGGTCATCACGAACGGCCGCTCGCCCCGCATCCTCTTCGCATCGGTATCCATTTTCTCCAGCGACGCCCCGACATGCGGGGCGAGGTCGATCTTGTTGATCACCAGCAGATCCGAGCGGGTGATGCCCGGCCCGCCCTTGGAGGGGATCTTGTCGCCGGCGGCGACGTCGATCACGTAGATCGTGAGATCGGCGAGTTCGGGCGAAAACGTCGCGGCGAGATTGTCGCCGCCGGATTCGATCAGGACCA
Source organism: Bradyrhizobium sp. SRL28 (assembly GCF_018596315.1). Classification (GTDB taxonomy): domain Bacteria; phylum Pseudomonadota; class Alphaproteobacteria; order Rhizobiales; family Xanthobacteraceae; genus Bradyrhizobium. The sequence goes on from NZ_JAHEAG010000007.1 coordinate 124,310, forward strand.
GATCGAGATCGGGAAATTTCGCGCGCATGTCGGCAACGGCGGCTAGATTCATCGAGGCATCCTCGCGGATCGCGGTGTGCGGGCAGCCGCCGGTCTCGACGCCGGCGATGCGGTCCGGCGTCAGCGAGCCCGAGCGCACCAGAAACTCCGCATCCCATTTGGTGTAGATGTCGTTGGTGATCGCGGCGATGTCGTAGCGCTCGCGCATCGACTTACAGAGCAGGTCCATCAGCGCTGTTTTGCCGGAGCCGACGGGACCGCCGACGCCGATGCGGAGGGGACCGTGAGATTTAGACATGTGGGCAGACCTCTGTGTTGTGGTCGTCCCTGCGAACGCAGGGACCCATACGCCGCGGCCTCGCGATGGATTTCGGTGGCCGACGACCTTCGCCAAATGAACACCTGTGGTTATGGGTCCCTGCGTTCGCAGGGACGACACGTGGTGAGTATCTCGTTCGCATCATGACCGGAACAGCCGCGTATATTGCGTTTCGTGGCGCAGGCTGGCGAGATCGCCGCGGAAGGTGGCGCTGCCGAGATCGTCGAGCGATGCTTCCAGCGCGCGCTTCGCGGTAGCGGCAACATCGGCTTCCAGACTTGCGAGAATGCGCTGGCTGTCGGTTTGTCCGAGCGGCACCAGCCGCGCGCCGGCGGAAATCCAGTTCGACACCACGGCATGCAGGAAGGCGTGCATCGCCGGCGCCAGAGGTACGGCGTGCGCCGCGCTGACGATCCCGACCGCGACGGGATAGACGGTCACGCCGCCACAAGCAGCTACCATTTCGTCGAGCCCGTCGCAGGCCCAGGCTGAACGCGCGATCTCGATGAAGGCGCGGCCCTGCGTCGAGGTCTCGAGCTGGCGTTCGCGCGAGGGCACGAACGCGGCCGCGAGTTCAGCGATCTCGCGCAAAGCCGCGCTGTCTTGCGTGGCCGCCGCGCAATGCGCCTGCGCCAGAAACACCGCATCGCAGAAGCCCGAGCCGTCGCCGAGCATCGCGGCCAGCCAGTCGCGCAGCGATGCGGCATCCGTGATGTCGCCCGCCTCCACCGCCCATTCGATGCCGCTGGAATAGGAGAACGCGCCAACCGGAAAGGATGGCGACAGCCAGGTCATCAGCCGGTACAGCGCCGCCGCCTCATCCGCATTCATTCCGCTGCTGGCGTCGGGCGGCGCGGGCTCACTTGTGGTCATGAGCATGGGAGTGATCGTGGTGGTGGTGATCGTGGTCGCAATGTTCGTCGTGGTGATGGTGGCGGTCGTGATCATCGTGATCACTGTGGTGATCGTGATGATGATGGCCATGATCATGCGCGGCGTGATCAGGCGCCGCCTGCGCATAGGCCCCGCCCTCGGGATCGAACGGTGCCTCGATCTCGATGATGCGCGCGCCCAATCCCTTCACCATCGCCTCGATGACGTGATCGCGGCGAATGCGCAGCCCTTTTGGCATGATCTGGGTCGGCAGATGGCGGTTGCCGAGATGCCAGGCGATGCGAACCAGGTGCAGGGGATCGGCGCCCCTGATCTCGATCAAGGGCTCGGCGGCCGCGACCACCTCGATCAGCCTGCCATCCTCCAGCACCAGCGCGTCGCCGCCGCGCAGCGCCACGGCGTTTTCCAGATCGAGCAGGAATTCCAGCCCGCGCGTGCCCGTCATCGCCATCCGCCGCCGGTGCCGGTCGTCGAAATCGAGCACGACGGTATCGGCCGCCGATTGCGTCCAGCGGTGCTGGCCCAGGACTGTTGTCGCGCGGATCATTGGTTCAGAACTTCTCCACCTTGCCGTCGCTGATGATTTCGATCACCGTCGGCGCCGTCTTCATCTGCAAGGAATACTCCCGCCAGACCTTCATGTGGGGCGCGCGACCATGCGCGTTGAGGTCGTCGCGGGTTTCCCACCGCTCCACCACCACATACAGATTGGGATTGTTCACGCTGACATGGCCTTCATAGGAGATGCAGCCCTTCTCCTTTAGCGTTTCGGCGGTGCAAGCCTTGTGCCCCTTGATGAAGTCGTCCTTGTTTTCCGGCTTCATCGGCGTGGTGGCGATGACGTAGATCATGAGATTTTCTCCCGTTGGCTTTTCTTGTTAGCGGGTTTCGACTTTCGCAGGCGTGATGTATTCGATCTTCGGCGGCGCCGTCATGCATTTGACCGCGACGCGGCCGAAGGTCTTCATGTGCTCGGCCGTCCGGTGCGGGCCCAGCGCTTCCATGTTTTCCCACTGCTCGACGAACACCATCTTGGAGGGATCGGTGACGCTTTCGTGCAGGTCGTAGGCGATGTTGCCCGGCTCCTTGCGGGTTTCCTTGATGCAGGCGGTGGCGGCCGCGATGAATTCGGCGCGCGTTTCGGGTTTCACGGTCAGCGTGGCAACGACGTAAATCACTAGATCCTCCCGGACTTTTGTTCTGGCTCAAGTTCCGGGCACGACCTTAGAACATGAAATACCGCTGCGCCATGGGCAGGACCTCGGCCGGCGCGCATGTCAGAAGCTCGCCGTCTGCGCGCACCTCATAGGTCTCGGCGTCGACCTCGATCTTCGGCGTGGCGCCGTTATGAATCATGCTCTTCTTGGAGATGCCGCCGCGGGTGTTTTTCACGGGATAGAGCTTCTTTTCGACGCCGAGCTTGCGCGCCAGCCCGCCAGTGATGGCCGCCTTCGAGGTGAACACCACCGAGGACGCCGTCAGCGATTTGCCGTAGGCGGCGAACATCGGCTGGTAGTGCACGGGCTGCGGCGTCGGGATCGACGCATTCGGGTCACCCATCGGAGCGGCCACGATCGAGCCGCCCTTGATGATGCAATCCGGCTTGACGCCGAAGAAGGCCGGCGACCACAGCACGAGGTCGGCGAGCTTGCCCTTCTCCACCGAGCCGATCAGTTTCGACACGCCATGCGCGATCGACGGGTTGATGGTGTATTTCGCAATGTAGCGCTTGACGCGGAAATTGTCGTTGTCGTTGCCCCTATCCTCAGGCAGCGCGCCGCGTTGCTTCTTCATCTTGTCAGCGGTCTGCCAGGTCCGGATGATGACCTCGCCGAGCCGGCCCATCGCCTGCGAGTCCGACGACATCATCGAGAGCGCGCCGAGATCGTGCAGGATATCTTCCGCGGCAATCGTCTCTTTCCGGATGCGGCTTTCGGCAAACGCGAGATCCTCCGCAATCGAGGGATCGAGATGGTGGCACACCATCAGCATGTCCAGATGCTCGTCGATGGTATTGCGCGTGAATGGGCGCGTCGGGTTGGTCGAGGACGGCAGCACGTTCTTCAACCCTGCGATCTTGATGATGTCAGGCGCATGGCCGCCGCCGGCGCCTTCGGTGTGGAAGGCATGGATGGTGCGGCCCTTGAACGCCTTCACGGTATCCTCGACAAAACCTGACTCGTTCAGCGTGTCCGAATGCAGCATCACCTGGATGTCGTAATCGTCGGCAACGCTGAGGCAGTTGTCGATCGCAGCCGGCGTGGTGCCCCAGTCCTCGTGCAGCTTCAGCGCACAGGCGCCGCCCTTGATCATCTCGACCAGCGCCGCGGGGCGCGCGGCGTTGCCCTTGCCTGATATGCCGAGATTGACCGGGAAGGCGTCAAACGACTGGATCATCCGCCCCATGTGCCACGGGCCGGGCGTGCAGGTCGTCGCAAACGTGCCGTGCGACGGGCCGGTGCCGCCGCCGAGCATCGAGGTGACGCCGCTCATCAGCGCGTGCTCGATCTGCTGCGGGCAGATGAAATGGATGTGGCTGTCGAAACCACCAGCGGTGAGGATCTTGCCTTCGCCCGCGATGATGTCGGTGCCGGGGCCGATCACGATGGTGACGCCGGGCTGGATGTCGGGATTGCCGGCCTTGCCGATGGCAGCGATCATCCCTTCCTTGATCGCGACGTCGGCCTTCACGATGCCCCAATGATCGACGATCAGCGCACTGGTGATGACAGTGTCGGCCGCGCCCTGCCGGTTGGTGACCTGCGATTGCCCCATGCCGTCGCGGATCACCTTGCCGCCGCCGAACTTCACCTCCTCGCCATAGATGGTGAAATCCTTTTCCACCTCGATAATGAGGTCGGTATCGGCCAGCCGCACCTTGTCGCCGGTGGTCGGCCCGAACATGTCGGCATAGACGGAACGTTTGATTTTGACGCTCATAGTTTCCCCTGCACGTCACCGCGGAAGCCGTAGATGACCCGTTTGCCGGCGAGTGCGACGAGTTGCACGTCGCGGGTCTGGCCGGGCTCGAAGCGCACCGCGGTGCCAGCGGCGATGTCAAGACGCATGCCGCGCGCTTTCCTGCGGTCGAATTTCAGCGCGGGATTGGTTTCGAAGAAGTGGTAGTGCGAGCCGACCTGGATCGGGCGGTCACCGGTGTTGGCGACGGAGAGTGTCACCGTCTTGCGGCCGGCATTGAGTTCGATCTCGCCGTCCTTGATGAAGAGTTCGCCGGGGATCATCTTCGTTACCTCACAACACTTTGCTGCGTCATGGCCGGGCATAGCCGTCTGAAGGACGGTGGCGCTTCCACTCGCCTATGCCCGGCCATCCACGTCTTAACTCGCGGGCCAGAGGTCGTGGATGCCCGGGACAAGCCCGGGCATGACGACGTTGATAAATCCACGCACGTCACCTGATCGGCTCATGCACGGTGACGAGTTTTGTGCCGTCGGGAAACGTCGCCTCGACCTGGATGTCGTGGATCATTTCCGGGATGCCGTCCATGCATTGCGCGCGGGTGATGACCTGCGCGCCTGATTGCATCAGTTCGGCGACGGTGCGGCCGTCGCGCGCGCCCTCGACGATGAAATCGGAGATGATGGCGATCGCCTCGGGGTGGTTGAGCTTGACGCCGCGCTCCAGCCTGCGGCGCGCCACCATGGCCGCCATCGAAATCAAGAGCTTGTCCTTTTCGCGGGGGGAGAGATTCATGCGAGCACTCGGGTGATTGATAGATCTAGTTAAGCCAGAGCCTTGGAAGCGCCACGCCGCTGGCGCGGCTGAGCACTGCCATCATATCGGCGCGGAGCCGGGCCGCATCTTGGGCACAGAAGCGCGCCATTGCAAATCCATTCCAGGCGGAGATGCCGACCTCGCCGCCGAACGTCTCGGACGCTTCGCGAATCCGCTCCACCACTGCCTCGTTACCGGGCACGATCAGCGCGGTGCCGATGGCAACGCCGCCCTTTGCAATGGCCGGCCGCGCCAGTTTTGCGCCGATGTCACCGTCGAGCCGGATGGTCTCCGCAAACACGAGCTTTCCGCCGCGGCGCAGGCGCCAGCGGTCGACGAATTCACCATGCAGCATCTTTTCGCCCATCGCCGCACGGCCGAACACCACGATTTCGCAGAGCAGAAGCGAGGCGTCTTCGGCCAGGTCGATGTCGATGCGCCTGATAATCCGCGCGCGGTCGAACAGGATGGTCTCCTGCGGCAGCCAGGCGAGATGCGCTCCCCTCTCCGCCTTCAGGGCTATGCTGAGCTGGGCAGCCGCACCGGGCGCACGATAAACTTTCTCGGCAGCCGCCGTCGTGAGCGTCAGCCGTGTCCCCTCGCCCGCCGCGATATCGATATCGAAGCGGTCGCCGCCGGCGATGCCGCCGGCCGTGTTGACGAACACGCCCGACAGCCCTTCCGCCTCAGGGGAAGGAAAACGCACGCGCAGCGAGCCGGATTCGTGCAGGTCGCCGCGGCGGGTGACACCGTCCCTGACATGCACGCCAAACCTGACCGCGCCCTGGGCGCGGTTGGCCGCGAACGTCGCTGAACTCGCGCGCGTGCTATCGGTCCGCATCCGTCCCCCAAACGCAACGCCCGATACGGCCTTACAGCGCCATCTGGCGGCTGATCTCCGCAGGATCGAGGTTGGCGCGGTCGCAGGCATATTTCACCGCGCCGCGATCCATCACAGCAAAATTGTCGCCGAGCTCGCAGGCAAAGTCGAGATATTGTTCGACCAGAACGATCGCGATGTTGCCGAGGCTACGCAGGTAAGAGATGGCGCGGCCGATGTCCTTGATGATCGAGGGCTGAATGCCTTCGGTCGGCTCGTCCAGCAGCAACAATTTCGGCCGCATCACCAGGGCGCGACCGATTGCCAATTGTTGTTGTTGCCCGCCGGAGAGGTCGCCGCCGCGTCGGCCCAGCATCGTGTTCAGCACCGGAAACAGCGAGAACACGTCGTCGGGGATATGGCGGTCCTCGCGCTTGAGCGGGCCAAAACCGGTCTTGAGATTTTCCTCCACCGTCAGCAGCGGAAAGATCTCGCGGCCCTGCGGCACGAAGCCGATGCCGCGCCGGGCGCGTTCGTAAGGTTTCAGGCCGGTGATGTCGTTGCCATCGAGCATGATCGACCCGCCCGCGATTGGGTACTGGCCGACCATCGCGCGGAGCAGCGAGGTCTTGCCGACGCCGTTGCGGCCGAGCACGCACGTGACCTTGCCCGGCTCCGCCGACAGCGAGACGCCGCGCAGGGCTTGGGCTGCGCCGTAGTAAAGGCTGATATTGTCGACCTTCAGCATGGATCAGCGCCCCAGATACACTTCGATCACCCGCTCATTCGACGAGACCTGATCGATGGTCCCCTCCGCCAGCACCGTGCCTTCATGCAAACAGGTGACCTTGACACCGAGTTCGCGGACGAAGGTCATGTCGTGCTCGACGACCATGACCGTCTTTTCCTTGTTGATTTCCTTGAGCAGCTCCGCGGTCTGATGCGTCTCGACGTCGGTCATCCCGGCGACCGGCTCGTCGACCAGCAGAAGTTTTGGATCCTGCGCCAGCAGCATGCCGATCTCGAGCCACTGCTTCTGGCCGTGCGACAGGCTTCCGGCCAATCTGTTGCGCGCGTCGGTCAGGCGGATGGTTTCCAGCACGCGGTCGATCCGTTCGGATTCGTCCCTGCTGCCGCGCCAGAACAGCGTGCCTTTCACGCTGTGATCGACATTCAGCGCCAACAACAGATTGTCCTCGATGGTCTGGCTCTCGAACACCGTCGGCTTCTGGAATTTTCGGCCAATGCCGAGTTCGGCAATGCGGGTCTCATCAAGCCGCGTCAGGTCGGTCATGCCGTCGAACAGCACCGTGCCCTCGTCCGGCTTGGTCTTGCCGGTGATGATGTCCATCATCGTGGTCTTGCCGGCGCCGTTCGGGCCGATGATGGCGCGCATCTCGCCGGGCTCGAGCGTCAGCGACAGATTGTTGATGGCGTGAAAGCCGTCGAACGAGACGTGCACGCCGTCGAGATAGAGCAGCGCGGAAGTGGTCCTTCCCTCCATGACACTCATGCGCTCACTCCGCCGGCTTCGGTTCGCCGACGCCGTCTTCGAGATCGGCGCTTTCGGCGTTGGCAGTCACTTGTTTGGCTTTCCGTCCCTCCCACCATGCGTTGAAGGTGCCGATGATCCCCTTCGGCAGCAGCAGCGTCACCAGGATGAACAGCGCGCCCAGCATGAACAGCCAGTACGGCGCCAGCGGACCCGACGTGAAGACAGTCTTCGCGTAGTTGACGACGACGGCGCCGAGCGCAGCACCGACCAGCGTGCCGCGGCCGCCGACCGCGACCCAGATCACAGCCTCGATCGAATTGCCCGGGGCGAATTCGCCGGGATTGATGATGCCGACCTGCGGGACATAGAGCGCGCCGGCAACGCCGGCCATGCAGGCCGACAGCGTGAACACGAACAGCTTGTAGGATTCCACGCGATAGCCGAGGAAGCGCGTGCGGGATTCGGCGTCGCGGATCGCGATCAGGACCTTGCCGAGTTTCGAGGTCACCACCGCCCGGCAGATCAGGAAGGCCAGGATCAGCGCGAGGCAGCTCAGCGCAAACAATGCGGCGCGGGTGCCGTCGGCCTGGACATTGAAGCCGAGAATATCCTTGAAGTCGGTCAGGCCGTTGTTGCCGCCAAAACCGAAATCGTTGCGGAAGAACGCGAGCAACAGCGCGTAGGTCATCGCCTGCGTGATGATCGAGAGGTAGACGCCGGTGACGCGGGAGCGGAAGGCCAGCCAGCCAAAGCAGAACGCCAAGAGGCCCGGCACCACCAGCACCATCAAGGCCGCGAACCAGAACATGTCGAACCCGTACCAGTACCACGGCAGGCTTGGATAGTTCAGGAACACCATGAAGTCGGGCAATATCGGATTGCCGTAGACGCCGCGGCTGCCGATCTGGCGCATCAGGTACATGCCCATCGCGTAGCCGCCGAGCGCGAAGAACGCGCCATGGCCGAGCGAGAGAATGCCGCAATAGCCCCAGATCAAATCGATCGAGAGCGCGAGAATGGCGTAGCAGGCGTATTTGCCAAACAGCGCGACCAGATAGGTCGGCACCTGGAACATCGAGCCCGCCGGCAGCAACAGGTTGGACAGCGGGATCAGCACGCCGAGGGCTGCGACGACGACGAGGAAGATGGTGGCGCTGCGATCGAGCGAACGCGTCAGAACGTGCGGCGTCATGCTTCCACCGCCCGGCCCTTGAGCGCGAACAGGCCGCGCGGCCGTTTCTGGATGAAAAGGATGATCAGCACCAGAATGGCGATCTTGCCGAGGACGGCGCCCGCCACCGGCTCCAGGAACTTGTTGGCAATGCCGAGCGTGAACGCGCCGACCAGCGTGCCCCAGAGATTGCCGACGCCGCCGAACACCACGACCATGAAGCTGTCGATGATGTAGCTCTGGCCGAGATTGGGGCTGACATTGTCGATCTGCGACAGCGCCACGCCGGCGATGCCGGCAATCCCGGAGCCGAGGCCGAAGGTCAGCGCATCGACGCGCGAGGTGGCGATCCCCATCGAAGCCGCCATGCGGCGATTTTGAGTGACCGCGCGCATCTCGAGCCCGAGCGCCGTGTAGCGCAGCATGGCGAGCAGAATGACGAACACCGCTAACGTAAAGCAGAGGATCCAGAGCCGGTTATAGGTGATGGTGATCTGCCCGAGTTCGAACGCGCCGCTCATCCAGGAGGGATTGCCGACTTCGCGATTGGTGGGACCGAACATGGTGCGCACGGCCTGCTGCAGCACCAGCGAAAGCCCCCAGGTCGCGAGCAGCGTCTCCAGCGGGCGGCCATAGAGAAAGCGGATGATGCCGCGCTCGATCAGGACGCCGATCGCGCCGGCCACGAGGAAAGCCAACGGCACTGCGATCAGCAGCGAATAATCGAACAGGCCGGGATAGCGGGTGCGGATGACTTCCTGCACCACGAAGGTGGTGTAAGCGCCGATCATCACCATCTCGCCATGGGCCATGTTGATGACGCCCATGACGCCGAAGGTGATCGCAAGGCCGATCGCTGCCAGCAGCAGCACCGAGCCCAGCGACAGGCCGTACCAGGCGTTCTGCACCATCGACCACATCGCCAGATTGCTCTGGATCGAGGCGATCGCGCTGGCCGCGGCGCGCGCGACATTGGGCGGCACGTCGCTGCCGAGGCCGGTCAACAGCGCCATCGCTTCCTGGTCGCCCCGCGCCTTGACGATTGCGACGGCTTCCAGCTTTTCGACCTCGGTTGCATCGGCCTTGTAGAGCAGGATGGCAGCGCGGGCCTCGGTGAAGGCCGCCTTGGCGCCCTTGTTGGTTTCCTTGGCGAGCGCGCCATCGATCACGGCAAGCGCGCTCTCCTCATGGCTCTTGAAGACCGACTGCGCGGCCGCGATGCGCTTGGCGGGATCGGGCGACAATAGCGTCAGGCCGCCGAGGGCTGCCTCCACGGCGCGGCGCAGGCGGTTGTTGAGACGGACGGCGGCGGCATTGTCAGGCAGCTTGTCGACGGCGGCGCCGGTGGCGGCATCGATGATCTTGCCGTCGCCCCCCGTTACGAAAACCTTCTTGGTATCCGGATCGGCCGACAGCCGGCCTTCCTGCAGCGCGCTGATGATGGGAAAGGCCAGCGGATTGCCAGAGGTAGCGACCGCGCCGATCGCTTCATCAGTGTCGGAAAAATCGTCATTGGCGAATTTGGCGACCGCATCCTCGAACGGGCCCGCCAGCGCCGGCACGACGAAGGCTGCAGTCAACAGGATCGCGAGCAAAACCGCGCGAAAACGGTCAAGGAAATTGGCAGACACAATACGACCCCGGCAGGAGTGTGGGGAGAAGGCGGCGGCACCGCCGCCTTCTCCTTGCTTGTAGTTCGAGTTCTCTTGGAAGTTTTTGTTTCAGGAGGTGATCAGGAGCCCTGACCGCCGCACTTGTTGGTCTTGGTGTTGTAGTTGCCGCACTTCTTGCCTACCCAGTCGCCGATCAGGTCCTTGGAGCCATCGAGCTCCTTCGACCATGCATCGCCCGCGACCAGACCCGGGGTCTTCCACACCACGTCGAACTGGCCGTTGGCTTTGATTTCGCCAATGAACACCGGCTTGGTGATGTGATGGTTCGGAAGCATCTTGGAGGTGCCGCCGGTCAGGTTCTTGGCTTCGATGCCCGGGAGAGCGTCGATCACCTTGTCGGCGTCGGTCGACTTCACCTTCTCGACCGCCTTGACCCACATTTCGAAGCCGATGACGTGTGCTTCCATCGGGTCGTTGGTCACGCGCTTCGGATTCTTGGTGTAGGCCTGCCAGGCCTTGATGAACTTCTCGTTGGCCGGGTCCTTGATCGACTGGAAGTAGTTCCAGGCGGCGAGATGGCCGAGCAGCGGCTTGGTGTCGATGCCGGCGAGTTCTTCTTCACCGACCGAGAACGCGACAACCGGAATGTCGGTCGCCTTGATGCCCTGGTTGCCGAGCTCCTTGTAGAAGGGAACGTTGGCGTCGCCGTTGATGGTGGAGACCACGGCGGTCTTCTTGCCGGCCGAGCCGAACTTCTTGATGTCGGCCACGATCGTCTGCCAGTCGCTATGACCGAACGGCGTGTAGTTGATCATGATGTCTTCCTGCTTGACGCCCTTCGACTTCAAGTAGGCTTCCAGAATCTTGTTGGTGGTGCGCGGATAGACGTAGTCGGTGCCGGCCAGCACCCAGCGCTTCACCTTCTCGTCCTTCATCAGGTAGTTGACCGCGGGGATCGCCTGCTGGTTTGGCGCGGCACCGGTGTAGAACACGTTGCGCTCGGACTCTTCGCCCTCGTACTGCACGGGGTAGAACAGGATCGAGTTCAGCTCCTTGAATACCGGCAGCACGGACTTGCGCGACACCGAGGTCCAGCAGCCGAACACGACCGAGACCTTGTCCTTGGTGATCAGCTCACGCGCCTTTTCCGCAAACAGCGGCCAGTTCGAAGCGGGGTCGACGACGACGGCTTCAAGCTTCTTGCCGAGCACGCCGCCCTTCTTGTTCTGTTCGTCGATCAGGAAGAGAACGGTGTCCTTCAGCGTGGTTTCGCTGATGGCCATGGTGCCGGAAAGCGAGTGCAGGACGCCGACCTTGATGGTCTCCTGCGCCTTGGCGTTTGAAAATGCGGCCAGGCCCAAAACCAGGCCGGCGGTCGCCGCCAGCCAGCGACGGCGGCTCATCGTCGATATATCGTGAGTCAATTGAGTAAGCATGAGGTGTCATCTCCCTGACGCAGGCGTTAGACGCTGCGAACGGCCCCACGGCCGCCTGCGTTAACGGAATCGCAAGAACCATGCCATCGGCCGAAAATGGGGTAAGCCCATATAATCGCTTTGAAATTCCGATCGCGCGGAAACCAGCGGCGGGAAATTCGCCTATTTTTTAGACTGAGGAAATGTATGCTTTGGCGGCAAACCATCTATTTTTTGTGCAAACGTCGCAATTTGGCTAAATTTCTTGCACGAATTTTGGTCGTTTGGATTTCTAACGGGCGCAACAGTTGCGTTCTAACCAACCGGGTTCCTTAACCGCGCGGACGATACGCGCGGAATTCACCTTGAAAGCGCCGCGCTTGTGCTCCATATGATCCTCGTGACCTAGAGAATCATCAGGTCCCTGCGAGCCGCGTGTTCTGAGCCCGTCCAACGGTTTCTGGCTTGCCCCTTTTCAGCTAGCACAACCGACGCCCCAAACACGCGGGTGTCTCAGACACACTCGCGCGCACCTGGCCATGGAAGCCGGGCGCCTGCCTTTTTTAATGGAAAGAACCCTCTTTTGACCTCCTTTCAGGATTTCGGCCTCGCCGATCCCATCTCGCGTGCACTCAAGGAAGAAAATTACCACACGCCCACGCCCATCCAGGCTCAGACCGTCCCCATCGCAATGACCGGCCGCGACGTCGTCGGCATCGCCCAGACCGGCACTGGCAAGACTGCAGCCTTTGCGCTGCCGATCCTGCACCGCATCCTGGAAAACCGCATCCGGCCGCAGCCCAAGACCTGCCGCGTGCTGGTGCTCTCGCCCACCCGTGAGCTGTCAGGCCAGATCCTCGACAGCTTCAACGCCTATGGCCGCCACATCCGCCTGAGCTCGGCGCTGGCGATCGGCGGCGTGCCGATGGGCCGTCAGGTCCGCTCGGTGATGCAGGGCGTCGAAGTCATGGTGGCGACCCCCGGCCGCCTGCTCGATCTCGTCCAGAGCAACGGGCTGAAGCTCGGCCAGGTCGAGTTCCTAGTGCTCGACGAAGCGGACCGAATGCTGGACATGGGCTTCATCAACGACATCCGCAAAATCGTCGGCAAGCTGCCGATCAAGCGGCAGACCCTGTTCTTCTCGGCCACCATGCCAAAGGACATCGCGGAACTCGCCGAAGCCATGCTGCGCGACCCCGCCCGGGTGGCGGTGACGCCGGTGGCCTCGACCGTCGAGCGCATCACCCAGCGCATCATCCAGGTCGATTTCTCGGCCAAGTCGGGCGTGCTGGCGCAGCTCCTCAAGCAGGAACCGGTCGACCGCGCGCTGATCTTTACCCGCACCAAGCACGGCGCCGACAAGGTGGTGAAGACGCTGGAGAAGGCCGGCATCTCAGCCAATGCCATTCACGGCAACAAGTCGCAGAACCACCGGGAGCGCGTGCTGGCGGCGTTCCGCACCGGCGAGATCCGCACCCTGGTCGCTACAGACATTGCCGCCCGCGGCATCGACGTCGACGGCATCAGCCATGTGGTGAATTTCGACCTGCCCAACATCCCGGAAACCTATGTCCACCGCATCGGCCGCACTGCGCGCGCCGGCGCCGAAGGCGTTGCGATCTCGCTGATCGCGGGCGCCGAGGAGATGGGCTATCTGCGCGACATCGAGCGGTTGATCCGCATCACGCTGCCGCGGGAAGACCGTCGCACACCCGGCAGCCGCGACGCCGCGCCGGCCCCCTCGCAGCGCCCTGCGCAGCACCGGGGCGGACGGTCCGCACCGCGCGCCCACACCGCCAGGTCCCAGGACTCAAGAGGACATGAATCCCGAGGTCACGAATCCCGGGGACATGAATCGGCACCGGGATCAAAAGGCCCTCGCCGTCCCCGCCGCGGTGGTGGTAATAATGCCGCGCCGCAGCCGAACCGGCACGAACAGCCGCGTCCGGCGCAACAGGCCGGCAAGAGCCAAGGCGGGAAAAGTGAGGGCATTCAGGGCGTCGCCTTCTTGCATCGCGAGAGCCGTCCGAATACTCAACCCAACCGTACCCACCGACCGCAGCGCTAGCCTCGATCGACCTGGAGACCACCATGGCTAAAGAAGAGCTGATCCAGTTCGAAGGACTGGTGACCGAAATCCTCCCCGACGCGCGCTACCGCGTGCAGCTCGACGCCGGACACGAGATTGTTGCCTACACCGCCGGCAAGATGAAGAAGAACCGGATCAAGACGCTGGCAGGCGATCGGGTCACGATCGAAATGTCGCCCTACGATCTGGAGAAGGGTCGCTTGATCTTCCGTCACAAGGACGAGCGTCCCAGTACCGGAGCCCCGCGGGGTGGGCCGCCACGCGGCGGTCAGTTCCGCCGCCGGTAAGTGTACCTGCAACGTTAGCGAAAACGCGCCCGATACGCCCATATCGCGCGCGGTCGCGGCCGGCTGGCCGGCCGAATCAAAAAATCGTGCACGTCAGGATTGTTTTGAACACTACTATCGAATAATATTGTTCATCGATTTTCGGCCGGACGACATTAGCTATCCACCGGTACAGCCGGTTTAGACGCTGACGACCCTTCCAAAAATTCGATCTCACCAGCCCATCGAAGGGTGGGCTACGACTTGTATATCTGAGAAGGGACTACCCCCGTGAGCATGGGAACCGTGAAGTGGTTTAACGCAACCAAGGGCTATGGCTTCATCCAGCCGGATGACGGCGGCAATGACGTGTTCGTGCACATCAGCGCTGTCGAGCGTGCCGGTCTTGGAACGCTGCGTGAAGGCCAGAAGATCTCCTACGAAATCGTGGCAGATCGTCGCTCTGGCAAATCTTCGGCCGACAATCTGCGCGCCGCCGGATAAGGGGTTTCCTCCGGCCTCGGCCGAGAAATCCCGTTCGAAATATAGAAAGGCCGCGCTGATGCGCGGCCTTTCTTATTCGGTCGATGCGAGCGATCTGGCTATCGACGACGAGCGCAGGCATTGCGCCTTCACGAAGCCCACGTAGTAAAGAGATCGTAACCGACCGCTCCTGAAATCGGTCACGTCCGAGATCTGCCTGTTTTTCGGCAACCGAATTAAGGGGCACTTAGGGAGGTTGCGGCTACGATCACGCGCTTTTGGATAGCCAGGGGGCGTACTCGTGCCATTCAGTCTTCAGCAGTGTCTTTCCCGTTTCCGCCGCGATCAACGCGGCAATGTCGCGGTAATTTTCACGATCGCGGCGATCCCCCTGATATCGGCCATTGGTTGTGCGGTGGATTACTCGCTCGCGACCCGAATGAAGGCCAAGCTGCAAACCGCGGCCGACGCCGCGAGCATTGCCGCGCTGTCGCAGAAGTCGCCCGGCTTTCTCGCGGCCTCGGTCATGACAGGCAACGGCTCGGTCGCCGCCGGCGTTACCGATGCCAACAATGTCTTTGACGCCAACATGAACGGGATCACCGGCTATCAAAATCTGGTTCGCAGCAGCACCGTTACGAAGACCGGAATCAAGCTGGCTGCCAGCGTCGTGTTCACGGCCGACGTATCGGTCACCTTCCTGAAAGTGATCGGATTTCAGAAACTGACGGTAACGGGCTCTTCAGGTTCGGCCGCCACCTTGCCGCCGTACCTCGATTTCTATCTGACGCTGGACGTCTCGGGGTCGATGGGCCTTGCGTCGACGGCCGCCGAGCAGACGCGGCTTGCCCAAGTCAACCCGGATAACTATCGCCAATATCCCACCGGCTGCGCCTTCGCCTGCCATTTTGCGCCGCAGAATAGCGCGTGCACCAATTCCGGGACCCAGGCATACCCAACGAACAACTACTGCATGGGCTATGCGATCTCGCGCGTCAGCCAAAGCGGATACAAGGGTCTGCTCACGACCACTACAATAAATGGGACTTATCCCGCAGGCAAGAAGCTCCCGGATGCGATGGTGCCCGGCTTGCCGAATTCGCTGTATACGGCCTTGCCGCCGGTTTCATCCTGCGACACCGACGGCACCAACGCCTGCATCCAATTGCGCGCCGACGCGGTCGGCTACGCCGTGAACCAATTGTTCATCACCGCGAACGCCTCCAAGAAGGTTACCGACCAGTTCCGGATTGGCCTCTACCCGTTCATTCGGTACCTCTACGCCTATTTTCCGCTGACCAGCGCCATCAACGGATCTCCCACCACCCCCGGCACCATCAACTACGCGGCCGCAAACCTTGCCACGCTGCTTGACACAAATATGAATGCAAACCTTGGCTCCGGCGGCACGCATATCGATAACGCGCTTGATTCGGTCAATAAAAAAATCGGCACCGGCGTCGGCACAGTCGGCGACGGCAGCACGCCGACCACCCCGCAGCCTTACGTCTTCCTCGTCACCGACGGCGCACAAGACAACCAGGTGAAAGGCCTCGGTGCCAGCGGAGGATGGTCCGGCAGCAACCGTGCCACCGTGCTAAACAACCCCATCAACCAGTACCCCAATGCCTGCAAGACGCTCAAGGACCGCGGCATCGTCGTTTCCGTGCTCTATATTCCCTATCAAAAGATCGATCCCGTGAATACGAGCTTTGCCAACAATGAAGGCACCTATGCCAACAACAACATCCCGTTTATTGCGCCCAGTCTTCAGGCTTGCGCGTCACCCGGCTTCTTCTACACTGCGAACACGCCCGCTGATATCACGGCTGCGCTGAACGCCATGTTCAACCACGCGCTGAGGACCGCGCATCTTACGAACTGACCTGGCAGAAGGGGCCGGCCATCAGCCTCCCAGTGGAGTTGTTCGGCCGGCAGGGCCTCGTCTTCAAAATCGGCCACGACTGCGGATGGCCTTGGTATGAGGCCAACGTTTTTTCTTAACGTTCTATTCCAGACGGCAAGGCGCCGCGAACGACCACGATGAGATTAAGGTTGTCCGTTCGGCCGCCAAGCAAGCGATAGATGCAGAAATTCCGGATTGCTGGCGCGCGCTTTAGACTAGATCCTGATCCGATCAAATCGAATCGGATCAGGATCCAATGTGAGCATAACCTCCGGGCAAACACTTCGCGTTCGTCCCGAGGGAAAACTGCTCCCCACTTTCCTGGATCATGCGCCAGCAGTTGAAGCCCCACGATGGCGTGGGCAGAGGCGCCGTGTGTCGATCAGTGGAGGGTTTGGACGCATCCGCACTGAATTGTAACGCTGCCCGTACCGGGCCGCTTTCGAATGCAGCGGATCAGGCCCGCCCTCACCAAAGCCTGAACCAATTTAACCTGCAAAACAGCGCCGCCCCTCCTCCAAGAGAAGGTCGCGCCGAACGCTACGAGTTGCGAAAGTTGTCCGGGACTTCTGTCGTTACAGCGTCGGACAGGAGTTGGCGGGCAGCCCGTTGTATTTAACGCAGAGCACCGTCCGCGGACGCGTGTAAGCGGTATCGTTGAAGGTAAGACCGGTCTTCGCCAGCATGTAACCAACGGCCGGCGTATACTTGTAGCTGACCTTGCTCCAGATCACATATGTCCCCTTGGCCACGACGAGAGCCGGCGGCAACACCACAACGTCACCCTGACCATGAGGCCCCGACGAGATCGTGACGTTGCCTGCCGTATCGATCGCCAACGCCTTGCTCCACTGAGCCCGAGCGGCCCCCGATACGCTATCGATGTAAACCTCCGTAATCGAGGATATCAACGGCGAAGTCGGGTAAGGTGTCATGATCGCCTTTGCCGTTTGACCGAAACTGATGAGATCGGCATCCGCCACGCTCGCCATCTGAGACGTCAGATCGGCAAGCGTTCGCGCCACCAGGGTGGCCTTGCGATCCGCAGAAATGGCCGACGAAAGCTCGACCACTCCGAAGAACATCACCACCATCATCGGAAAAATCATGGCAAATTCGACCGCCGCAAGTCCGCTGCGATCATCCAACAGACCGCGCACGCGAAGCGACATCTTCTGCATCGGGGATACCATCATCGTCTCACGGCTCTACATGAAAGGCGGCCGTCGCAGCCAGCAGCCGCTTGCTGCCGCTGAGATTTGCAATGTTGTAGCCGAACCGCGTCACGTATAGCGGCCATTGATAAAAGGCGCGAACGACGACGGTATTGGGCGAACCCGATGGCGGCAGAGAATACACGAAAGGTCCGGTCAGGCTTCCACTGACGATCGGATCGGTAATCGTGATAGCGGTGCCGGGGGAAAAGACCTTCACATCCAAACTAAGGTTACCCAGATTGCCTTGGCATTTGAACAACACCTTGATGCGATTGCAGAGATCCTGCTTGAACTCGGCTTCGGTCATGCTGCTGTCCTGGGCCTGATGCGTCATCATCAGCCGCGCGCTTTCTGCCGTTCCCAGTTCCAGAACCTGGCCTGCAAAAAACATAATCGCCGTCTCGAGAATCGCAAACAGTACGCCGAAGAACAACGGCGCGACCAGCGCGAACTCGACGGCGGCCGAGCCCTGTCGGTTGCGGCGAAATCGGCGCAATATATTTCTAACAGAGACTGTTGCAGCAGCGGGTGACGACATCGAAAATCCCCAGACGGCAGCGATTATCCGCCTGCAAGAACTACCTGAAAGTGATTGTGGAAGTGTTTCGTCGAATCGAGGCAGAGCGGCCCGGCCCGCTAACCGGGCGTTAACTGTCTTCGGAACGGGCCTCGTGCGGGCCGAGGTCGATTCGCAGACTGGATAATGTGCCGGACACGCCGACTGCAGTTTCGGTTCTGATGCAATCAGAACCGAAAGAGCTCAGTTTGCCGATTTGGTCCCGGCGCTGGCGGCTTGACCGCTGAGAGAACCGGCCTGGTCGATCGCCGATTTGAAGTAGGTCTCGCCGTCGCCGAGGGTGACGCGGCGCTGGCAGATCGGCATGCAGCTATACGACTCGCGCTCGACGCCGCGATAGACCGTGACGAGCTGATCGGTCGGACCTTCGACCTGGATCTGGCGGTCGACCAGCACCTCGCCGTTGCGGTCCATGGCGATGAAATTGGTGGCGCCGTAGCCCTTGCCGGTAACGACGACGATGCCGCCGCTCTGCAGGGTCACGTCCGCGATCAGCGGGTTTCCGACCACGATGGTGGAGACCTTGGCAGGAAGCTTCACGAGCTTTGCCTGATCGACATAGACGGCGATTCGGTCGGGATCGGGCGAGGCCAGGCAGATGGCCGGCCACAGCAGGATTCCTGCGGCGAGAGACAATCCAAAACGCGCGCGTGCGCGAGTACGCTGGAACTTGAACGACATACTTTACCCCGGGGCATCAACAAGCCGGCAATGGCGATACGCAGCGGAACCGGCGCCCGACACGGTGAATCTGACGACAATTCATGAACAAAGGGCAAATAGGCCCCGAAATGAGCCAAGAAATCCGCTGGGCGCATGCTTAATTGAGCATGAATTGCGCGCAAACGCGTTTCCGCGTTTGTCGCGAGGGAAAACCGGCAACCCCCTTTTGCGGATCATGCTCTATTTGCGGAACGGATAGGCCAGTTGTCCGATGATTTCGCGGGGAAACGAGGACTGATCGTCCACACCATACTGGTCCGGCAGCGTCCCTTTCGGCATCCGGAAGGTCCCGAACAGGATGTCCCAGAGCGGAAAGGTGCCCGCGAAATTGGTGTCGCCGCCCTCCTCGCGGGCGGTGTGGTGCCAGCGGTGAAACACCGGCGTCGCCACGACGTATTTGAACGGGCCGAGCGTCCAGTTGAGGTTGGCGTGAACGAACGCCGAATGGAAGATGTTGAACGGCCCGAGCCAGAGCATCACACCCGGCGAAATCCCGGCCATCAGCAGCACGACATCGACCCCGATGGTACCTAACAGCAGGTTGACGGGGTGAAAGCGCGCCGCCGAGATCCAGTCCACATCTTCCGACGAATGATGGATGGCGTGGTATTTCCAGAACCCGCCGCCATGAAACATGCGGTGCAGCCAGTACATCATGAAATCGGCCGCGACCAGGAACAGGATCGCCTGCAGCCACAATGGCAGCCTCGACAGCGGGCCATGGCCGTTGTCGTAGAAGGCGATCAGCTCGTCGGCGTCGCGAATTCCAAACACCAGGGCGGCGCCGAGCACGAGCAGCCCGATGCGGAACACGCGCGCGAACAGCGGCACCAGGAACCAGTAGCAGACGTCGGTGACGAGCTCGCGCTTGCGCCACCAGGGCCTGCCGGGATTGCAGGCCCAGAAATGCGCCAGCACCGAGAACACGAGCGCCAGCGCGATGGTGACCGGCACCACCTTGGCCACCGTCTGGCCCAGCATCTCGACGACTTCGCCCGGCAGGTTCATCCGGCCCGCGTACCAGAATCCCGGCCCGCCCGCCAGTTCGGGCGTTCTGGAGCCTTTCGATTCTGATTGAAGCAGAACGGGCTCCAGATTCTTGTTTTGACGTTTTCTTGGCGCGAACCGGTGTCCACCCCGGATCAAGTCCGGGCAGGCTTTCGCTCGAAAACGCTATAGGTCGGCCGCGAGCCGTCGTCGCCAGCGAAGCGGACTTCCCAATCTTCAAGGCTATCTAAAGTTAATCCAGCGTCGCGCGTGCCGCGGCAAGCCGGGGCTGACGACGTCGCACGGTGCGGCATCCGCCGCGCCGATCGTCTCACGGCATCATCTGGATCTTGATGTAGGTCGGTCCGAGAATGACGATGAACAGGCACGGCAGGAAGAACAGGATCATCGGCACGGTCAGCTTCGGCGGCAGGGCGGCCGCCTTCTTCTCGGCCTCGGTCATCCGCATGTCGCGATTTTCCTGCGCCATCACGCGCAGGCTCTGGCCGAGCGGGGTGCCGTAGCGTTCCGACTGCATCAGCGCGAGACAGACCGATTTCACGCCCTCGAGGCCGGTGCGTTTGGCGAGGTTCTCATAGGCCACCTTGCGGTCCTGCAGGTAGGACAATTCGGCCGTGGTCAGCGCGAACTCCTCCGACAGCGCGATCGATTGTCCCGCGATCTCGGTGGCGACCTTGCGGAAGGCAACTTCGACCGACATGCCGGATTCGATGCAGATCAACAGCAGGTCGAGCGCGTCGGGAAAGGCTCGCTTGATCTGGAGCTGGCGCTTGCTGATGGCATTCTTCAGGAACAGCATCGGCGCCTGCAGTCCGAGATAGGCGGCGGCGATGCAAATGCCGAGCTTGACCGTCAGCGACTTGTCCATGTGCGTGATCACGAACACGTAGAGCACCGCGCCGAGAAACAGAACGACCGGCGTCACCGCACGGGCAAACAGGAACGTGACGTAGGGCGCGTGGCCGCGATAGCCGGCCATGATCAGCTTGTCGCGTGCGGCTTCCTGCGCCAGCCATTTGGTCAGGTTGAAATCTTCCACCACCTTGGAGACGAGCTGCTTCGGGGTTTGCCGCAGCGACACCTTCTCCGACTTGTTGAGGCGCTCGCGCTCGCGCTGCCGCAGTCGCTCGCGTTCGCTGGCGACCGCCTTCATGCGCTTGGCGAGGCCTTCGCCGGCAAAAAGCGGCATGATCAGCGTATAGGCGGTCGCGCTCGCCGCGATGGCGGCAAGGAGCATGGTCATGAACCGCGCATCGTGCATCTTGGTGATCAGAAAATCCATCATGGCGGCACCGTCAGAAATCGAAATTGATCATTTTCTTCATGACCAGGATGCCGATCGTCATCCAGCCGACGCAGCATGCCAGCATGAACTGGCCGACCTGATGGGTCCAAAGCAGTGAGATGTAGTCGGGCGTCGAAATCCAGACCATCAGCATCACGATCGGCGGCAGCGAGCCGATGATGCCAGCGGAGGCCTTGGCTTCCGTCGACATCGCCTGAATCTTCTCCGCCATCTTCTTGCGGTCGCGCAACACCTTGGAGAGGTTGCCCAGCGCTTCCGACAGATTGCCGCCGGACTTCTGCTGGATCGCGATCACGATGCCGAAGAAGTTCGCCTCCGGCAGCGGCATCCGCTCATACAGCCGCGCGCAGGCCTCGCCGAGCGGCATGCCGATGGTTTGGGTTTCGATGATGGCGCTGAACTCGCTCCTCAGCGGCTCGGGTGAATCGGCTGCCACCACCTTGATCGATTCGAACAGCGGCAGACCGGCCTTGATGCCGCGCACGATGACGTCGACGGCGTCGGGCAGCGCCTTCAGAAACGCCTTCTCGCGGCGCTTCTTGAGAAAGCCCAGGACCCAGCGCGGCAGGCCGAGGCCGGTGCCGAAAGCCATCACGGCAGCGCCCAGCAGGTGGCCGCCGATCACAAAGGCGAGCACGAATCCGACCGCGCCGGAAACGCCCGACGCGATCCAGAATTTCTGGGGCGTCCAGGATCCCAAACCGGCCTGGGCGAGGCGCATGGTGAGCGAGACGGAGCTGTCTTTCTTGCGTCGGGCGTCGAGTTCCTTCAGCGACCCCTCGACCTGCTCACGGCGCGAACGCTGGGTTTTCTCGACCTGGCGCGCCGGAGCGTCGGAACGCGCGATCGAGGCGCGGCGGGATTCGGCCTTACGCTCGCCCGACAGCGACGGATAGATGAATACCCATGCCAGGCCGCCGATGGCGGTAGCGGCGAGAAACGCCAGTGCAAGCGTCTGCATGCTCATAGGATCCTCACGTCTTGTCGATGACTTCGGCGGCATCGAGCGCGGCCGCCAGCCGCTTCTCTTCGCCGAAATATCGCGCGCGTTCCCAGAACCGCGGACGTCCGATCCCGGTCGAGCGGTGCTGCCCGATGATCTTGCCGTTCGCGTCCTCACCGATCATGTCGTAGAGAAATACGTCCTGGGTGATGATGGTGTCGCCTTCCATGCCCATCACTTCGGTGATGTGGGTGATGCGGCGCGAGCCGTCGCGCAGGCGTGCGGCCTGCACGATGACGTCGATCGAGGCGCAGATCATCTCGCGGATGGTGCGCGAGGGCAGCGAGAAGCCGCCCATCGTGATCATGGATTCGCAGCGCGACAGGGCTTCGCGCGGGTTGTTGGCGTGCAGCGTTCCCATCGAGCCGTCGTGACCGGTGTTCATGGCCTGCAGCAGGTCGAACGCCTCGGGTCCGCGGACTTCGCCGACGATGATGCGTTCAGGGCGCATACGCAGGCAGTTGCGAACCAGTTCGCGCATCGTGATCTGGCCTTCGCCTTCGATGTTGGGCGGGCGGGTTTCCAGCCGCACCACGTGGGGCTGCTGCAATTGAAGTTCGGCGGCGTCTTCGCAGGTGATGACGCGCTCGTCATGCTCGATGAACTGCGTCAGGCAGTTCAGCAATGTGGTCTTACCGGAGCCGGTACCGCCTGAGATCAGCACGTTGCAGCGGACGCGGCCGATAATCTGCAGAATCTGCGCGCCTTCCGGCGAGATCGCACCGAACTTGACCAGCTGATCGAGCGTCAGCTTGTCCTTCCTGAACTTACGAATGGTGAGCGCGGGGCCGTCGATCGCCAGCGGCGGAACGATGGCGTTGACGCGGGAGCCGTCGGCGAGGCGGGCGTCGCAGATCGGCGAGGATTCGTCGACGCGGCGGCCGACCTGGCTGACGATGCGCTGGCAGATGTTGAGAAGCTGCTGGTTGTCGCGGAAGCGGATGCCGGTCTTCTGGATCTTGCCGGCGACTTCGATGAACACCGTGCCGGCGCCGTTGACCATGATGTCGGCGATGTCGTCGCGCGACAACAGCGGCTCCAGCGGGCCGTAGCCGAGCACGTCGTTGCAGATGTCGTCGAGCAGCTCTTCCTGCTCGGCAATCGACATCACGATGTTCTTGATCGCGATGATCTCGTTGACGATGTCGCGGATTTCCTCGCGCGCCGACTCGCCGTCGAGCTTGGCGAGCTGGGCAAGGTCGATCGCCTCGATCAGGGCGCCGAAGATGGTCGACTTGACCTGGTAATAATTGTCGGACCGCCGCGCCTCCATGGCGGGGGCGGGCGGCGCCTTCGCGGGCGCAATCGCCGGCGAGGCGACGGTCGGCACCGCCGTTTCGCGCGGTGCTACCGCGGCGCTGGAAACCGGCTCCGGCGCCTGAATGGCGGGCTTTACCCGCGTATCGCTATCACTACGCTTACCAAACACGATGGCACTCCACGCGAGCTGTTTACTTCTTGGCCCGCAACTTCTCGATCAACGGCGACAACAACGAACTCTTCGGCTTCTTGGTCTCGCCGCGGCCGGTGAGCCGCTGCGCAATCTGCAAGAACATCTCGGTGGTACGATGCGTCGCGGAGATTTCCGCGATCATCTGGCCGTTGTTGGCTGCCGAACCGAAGAGTTGCGGCTCGAACGGGATGGTAGCGATCGGGTGGTTTTCGATCGCCTTGGCGAACTCGGCGGCGGGAATCTCCGGCCGCTTCGGGATGCCGACCTGGTTGAGGCAATAGAGCGGCGCGCGATCGTTCGGCCGCGATGACTTCAAGAGATCGAAAATGTTCTTGGTGTTGCGCAGATTGGCGAGATCGGGCGCCGCGACGATCAGGATGTCGTCGGCCGCAATCAGGGCGCGCCTAGTCCATCCCGACCATTGATGGGGGACGTCGAGCACGATGCAGGGCATCGTGGTGCGAAGCGTATCGAAGATCGAATCGAACGCCTCCGCGCCGAAATCGTAGACCCGGTCGAGCGTTGCCGGCGCCGCCAGCAGGCTGAGGTGGTCGGTGCATTTCGACAGCAGGCGGTCGAGGAACGCGGTATCGACCCGGTCGGGAGAGAACACCGCATCCGCGATGCCTTGCGGCGGGTCCTGATTGTAGTCGAGGCCGGCGGTGCCGAAAGCGAGGTCGAGATCGGCGACCACGGAATCCAGCGCCAGATCGCGCGCGATCGCCCAGGCGACGTTGTGGGCGACGGTGGACGCGCCGACGCCGCCCTTGGCGCCGACGATGGCAATGATGCGGCCGACGGCCTTGGCTTCCGGCGCCGAGAACAGGTTGCAGACCGAGCGCACGACGTCGATGGCGCCGACCGGGGCGATGACGTAGTCGCTGACGCCACGGCGCACCAGTTCGCGATAGAGCATGACGTCGTTGATGCGCCCGATCACGATCACGCGGGTTCCGGCGTCGCAGACGGTGGCGAGCTGGTCGAGGCCGAGGAGAATGTCGTTGCGGCCTTCGGTCTCCAGGATGATGACGTTCGGGGTCGGGGCCGAGCGGTAGGCCTCGATGGCGGCGGCCATGCCGCCCATCTGGATCTTGAGGTGAGCCTTGCCGAGGCGGCGGTCTTCGCCCGCCGACTGCACGGCGGCCGCGGTTTCTACCGTCTCGCAGAAAGCCTGCACCGACACCCGCGGCGCCGGCGCGATGTGATCCTCGGTGGACGGCGCCGTGATTTCCGGCTGCTGTTCTGTATTCTGGCGCGAGTAAGTGATCATTTGCCGGTATCGCTGAGTTTGGCCTTGTCGGAGTCGGGATAGATGGTCGCGGTGGAGGTGCCCTTGCGATATTTGTCGAAGGCTACACCACGGCGCGGCGTATAGGCCGGGGTTTCGGGACGCGGCTGCACGAGATCCGACGGGTTGTCGACCATCGCCGCCAGATTGCGCTGATTGGAACAGCCGAAATTGTAATAGGGCTTGTTTTCGAAATAGCCCCTGTTGTTGACCGACGGTCCGAGATCCTCCGGCCACAGCCCGCAGGGGCCGGCCACCGCCGAAATCTTTGGATAGTTGAGGCGGATCGCCGCCATGTGCCTGGGGTCTTCCGGGCGATACTGGCGGACATTGACCGCGCGCGGCGGCACGCCGGCAGCGGAGAAGGTCGCCTGGATCTCGCGCAACGAATCTTCGGCCGCCCGCGCGTTCGGCGTATTCACGGGCACGTCGATGCTGATGGTGCCGGTGCCTTCCCGCATCCAGGTCTGGCCCAGATACATCACGTCGGCGCGCTGGGAGGCTGAGAGGCCTCCGCGTCCGCGGCCGACGAAAACGACGATCGAGCGGTCGGCTTCCTGGACCGCGATCGGATGGCGCTGTCGATAGTCGTCGGGCACGCCCGCCGTCGTCACGACATCGGTGGTGTGCTTGCAGGCGCTGAGCGCGATGGAAAGACCGATCAGCGCTCCCGCCAGGCAGAGGGCGCGCCTTGGATCGGCGGGCTTCCTTGATTTCATCCTCGGTGTCATCGTCCCGCCTCAGTCCGTAATAAAGCCGTAGGTGCCGCGATAATTCCGAGCCTTCTCGACACGGCCCGGAACGCCGTAGACTCGATTGATGCTGCCGAGCAGATCGGCCTGCGGATCGGATGCGCTGGCAAAGCCGTCATCGGGCCGCGACAGATCCTTCTGCGCCACCGCGCGCACCACATAGGGCGTGACCAGAACCATCAGTTCGGTCTGGTTGTTGACGAAGTCGCGGCTGCGGAACAGCGTGCCGAGAACCGGCAGTTGCGCCAGGCCCGGAAAGCCATTGATGGCCTGCTTGGTCTGGTCCTGAATCAGGCCGGCCATGGCCATCGCGCCGCCGGACGGAATTTCCAGCGTCGTCTCGGCGCGGCGGGTCTTGATCGACGGAATGGTTGTTCCACCTTGGCCGCCAGTCAGAGCGTTTTCCGTCGAGACTTCCGACACTTCGGTCATCACCCGAAGGCTGATCCGTCCCTCCGTCAGCACGACTGGCGTAAAGTTGAGGGAGATGCCGAATTTTTTGAAGCTGACGGTCTGGACGCATTGTCCGATGCCACCACCCGTTGTTGTTTGGCAGGTCACGCCGGTTGGAATTGGAAATTCGCCACCGGAGATAAATGTTGCGGACTCGCCGGAAACGGCCGTGAGGTTAGGCTCAGCAAGGGTCCGCACCACGCCGGCGCTTTCCATGGCGCGCAGCGTCGCCTGCACGGACGGCCCCGTGCCGATAGTCCCGGTAACGGCGTTGCCGGCGACCAGCGGCGCACTGTTTGCGGTGAACGGGTTGTTGTTGGTGAACTTAACAACGGATGTGCCGTAGGTCATGCTGGCGCTGAGATCGATGCCCATCTGCTTGATGATCGAGCGCTGGACTTCAGCAAGTGTGACTTTCAGCATCACCTGATCGCGGCCGCGGACGGCGATCGAATTGACGACCTTGTCCGCGCCGCCCACAAGGCGGGCGGCGATATCGGCGGCCTGCTGCGCCTCGATCGGGCTCGCCGCGGTGCCGCTCAATACCACGCCATCGCCGACGCCCTCGATCAGGATGTCCGAATTCGGCATCGACTGCTTCAGCGCGGCGCGCACACCGTTGAGGTCGCGCTTGACCGCGATGTCGTAGGCCGCGATCTGCGCGCCCGTGGCATCGAAGAAGACAATGTTGGTCTGGCCGACCGCGGCGCCGATGATATAGGCGCGCTGGGTCGAGCGGACGACGGCGTTGGCGATCTTCGGATCGGCGACCAGCACGTCCTTGATCTCCCGCGGCAGGTCGATCACGAACGATTTGCCGATCCCGAGCGAAACGAACCGCGCGTTCATCTGTCCGTCGGTGTTGACCGGAGCAGCGGCGCGATAGTCGCTCGCCACCACCGGCGTCAGTGCCGGATTAAGCGTAAGAGCAGCCACGGCCGAAAACGACAGGGCGCGGACGATGAACGTTCGCATCATCGGCTGAATTTCCCTGCACTTCATATCGTGCGTCCTTTCGGTCACTTCTGCACCGTCTGCTGGCTGGCGACGCCATAGCGAATGACGTTGAGGTTTTCGCCGCGCCTGTTGAATTGTTGGTCGTCCGGCTTCTCGACCGCGTTGATGTCGGCAATGCTGCGCAGCGCCAGCGTCAGCGTGCCGTTCTGGCGCGATCGCGCCAGCATCTCGGCCTGCTCGGGCTTCAGTTCGAGGGTGACAGTCCTGCCGACCAGCGAGCTGGAGCCTTCCTTTTCCTTCGGCGCCTGGTCGATCGCGAGAACACGAACGTTGGTGAGGATGACCTCCGCACTGGAGACGTCCGGGCCGGCTTTGTCCGGATTTTTCTCGCGCTTGGTCAGGATCACGTCGACCCGGTCGTTCGGCAGGATAAAGCCGCCGGCGCCGGTTTCCGGCGAAATTTCGGTGGAAATGGCTCGGTAGCCGGCGGGCAGGATCGCCGCCATGAAGCCGGAGCCGTCGGCCTTCACCAGCTTCTGTTCGCGGATCGGCTCACCCGCGATGAACGGCGAGCGCGCGATGGAGCCCGTGATCTCCTTGATGGCATCGGCCTTGCCGGCGCGGCTGATGAAGTTGCTGCTGGCGGTCGCGGCCGGCCAGGTCTGCCATTGCAGATTGTCCGGCTTGACCGATTGGCCGAGGCCGATATCCGATTTGGCGACGAGAATATCGACGGTCTGCATCTGCGCGACCGGCTGGGCCGGCGCAGGCTTGTCCCCGGACCCGCTGGCGAGATATGCGGCAATGCCGCCGGCGCCGATGGCGATGGCCAGGACCACAATGCGTGGCTTATTCATACGCTTCACTTTCCACATTACGCCGCGACGCTTCCGTCGCCGTGATGGGAGTTGACCAGCTATTCGTCAAAGCATGGTTAATGAGGCGTGTGTAAATTGCCTTAACGGAAAGTTAGCGATGCTGGATCAGCGCATGGCGAGATGAGCGAGGTCGATCGCCTTGATCCATTCGGTCTCCGGGTAGACGATCAGCGCACCGAGCGCGAGCGCGATGCCGTAAGGAATCCCGCTCTGCTTGTCGTGCAGCCGATTCAGCCAGGCCTGTCCCGCAAGCGGGTAGGGCAGCGGCCATCGCCGGAATTGAATCAGCAGGACTGTCAGCGCCCCGCCGAGCAGCGAGGCATAGACCAGATAATTGAGGAGATGGTCGAAACCGAACCAAAGCGCCACGCTGGCCGCGACCTTGGCGTCGCCGCCGCCGACCCATCCCATCGCGAAGCAGGCAAAGGCTACGACCAGAACGGCCGCGCCAGCGCCGAAATGCATGAGGATGTCGTGCAGACCCATGCCGCCCAGCACCGCGAGCGCCACAAAACCGGCGATCAGCGCCAGCGACACCCGGTTCGAAATCGTCATCGTGAACAGGTCGCTCGCGGCTGCGAACGCCATCAGGGCCGGAAACAGCAGGAGGCGGGCGGTATCGAGGATCATGATTTCACGCGAGGCTGCGGTTGACCCGGGGTCCAGGCTTCGGCCGAGCCTAGCCACGAGAAATGAACAATCGGGAAACGCTTGAGCGACATACGGGCGGCGGCTTGTCCGGCGCATGCGCTTTGCGAAAACGATAAAGGCCCCGGCATGCCGGGGCCTTTAAAGCTAGCTCGCAACTCTCGCTTACTTCAGCGAGGCCGAGATGTCACTGAACTTCGTCGACAGCGTGGTGCCGAGACCGTTGACGACGCTGATGATCGCGATCGAGATGCCGGCGGCAATCAGACCGTATTCGATGGCGGTGGCGCCGGACTCATCCTTCACGAAACGCGAAACGAGATTCTTCATAGATGATAACTCCTGTGTACACACGTGGCTGGTCGAACTTAAGTTTGGTCTCGCCGGCGTTCTCAGCGCCGTGACCATGGCATCACCCTAGGGTGCGACAATTTCGACGCAGTTAATTCGACCGCGCAAAAATGTTTGGAACTTGCTGTTCTTGAGCACAGTAAACACCGAATTAAACCGTTCGAGAAAATGCAAGCGAGACGTCGGCGTCGTTCGTCGTGGTCGCGCAGTGTCCGTCAACTCCGTTGATTCACGGCTCCTTAAGCGCGAGCAGATACCCCTGAGGTCTCCGATTGAACGAGGCCGCCATGTCCAGTTTGCCGATGGAAGTCATCGAGGTAGTAGGCCAGACGATGGTGAAGGTCGTTCCGGTGACGATCGCGCTCGCCCTTGTCTTCACTGTGCTCTCGCACTTCTGGGCCTGCAATCCGGGCAAACCCTGGTGGCGCAAGCGCGAGCTCGCTACCGACATCTGTTACTGGTTCTTCGTGCCGGTATTCGCGCGCATCTTCCGCATCGGGCTTTTGGTGCTCGGCGCCGCCATCGTCTTCAACATTCACGATTCCGACGAACTGATCGCATTCTACGACAATGGTCATGGGCCGCTGTCGCAGCTTCCGCTCTGGGTGCAGGCGATCTTGTTCCTCGTTGCATCCGACTTCATGCTGTACTGGCTGCACCGCATGTTTCACGGCGGCGGCTTCTGGAAATATCACGCCATCCATCACTCCTCGGAGGATCTGGAGTGGATCTCCGCGGCGCGGTTTCATCCCGTCAACCTGTTCATCGGAACGATTCTGGTCGACGTCATCCTTCTGATGGCGGGCATTTCCCCCAACATCATGCTGTGGGTCGGGCCGTTCACGACCTTCCATTCCGCTTTCGTTCACGCCAACCTGAGCTGGACGTTGGGGCCGTTCAAATACGTGCTCGCCACGCCGGTCTTCCACCGCTGGCATCACACGCCGCTCGAAGAGGGCGGCAATACCAACTTCGCGGGCACCTTCCCGCTCTGGGATATCCTGTTCGGAACGTTTCGCATGCCGGAGAACCGACTGCCCGACAATTACGGTGTGGACGACCAGGAGATTCCGGCCGAGATCGGCGGGCAATTGGCCTATCCGTTCCGTCACTAGGGCATGATCGGGAAAAGCGCGTGCTGGTGCGCGACCAAGAAGCGCAGCGCAACAAGAAACGGGAGTCAGGTTTGATCCGATCGCGCGCCGAGGCACTGGCTTGGGACGTGTCATGAGCATTGACGCCACAACGATTCCTCAGGCGAAAGCCTTTAGCTTTGGCCGGGTCCCGGCCTGGTTATGGCTGAGCGCCGGCGTGTACGTGCTCTCCCTGGTTTATGGCAGCGGGCTCCTGGGCGATTCCGACACCTATTGGCAGATCGCCGTGGGCCAATGGATTCTCGATCACGGGACTCTGCCGCGCGTCGATGTCTATTCCTTCAGCAAGCTTGGCGAGCCCTGGATTTCGTCATCCTGGCTTGCGCAAATTCTTTATGCCGTGAGCTACAATCTTGCCGGCTGGACTGGGCCGGTCGTGGTTGCGGCGGGCTCTATCGCCGCAGCCTTCGGGCTGCTCGCGCATATCCTGGAGCGCCGCATTCCAGCAGGCTATGCGACCCTGGTCGCGCTGGTGGCGATGGCGCTGTCGGCGTCGCATTTTCTGGCGCGTCCACACGTGCTGGCAATGCCGGTCATGGTGGCCTGGGCGTATGGTTTGATGACGGCGAGCGAGCGGCGTCAGCCGCCATCATTCTGGTTGCTGCCGCTGATTGCGTTGTGGGCCAACCTGCATGGCGGCTTCGTGTTCGGCCTGGTGCTGGCCGGCGCATTCGCGATCGACGCGCTGTGGAACGCCGAGCCGTCGCAGCGGAAACCGCTGGCGCTACGCTGGGCTGCGTTCGGGTTGGCAGCATTGGCGGCTTGCTGCTTCACGCCTTACGGCTGGGAATCGATCCTCGCTTCACGCAAGATTCTCGACCTTGGAGTGCTGCTGCGTATCATCAGCGAATGGGCGCCGGCGGATTTCAGTAAGCTCAGCCTGTTCGAACTGACGATCCTCGCCCTGATTGCAGGGGTGCTATATCGCGGCGTCCGGCTGTCGCCGCCGCGGATCGCGCTGATGCTCGGCCTGCTGCATATGGCGCTCTCGCATGGCAGGAATCTGGAGATATTTGCGCTGCTGCTGCCGATCGTCTTGCTGACGCCGGTGTCACAGCAGTTCGCTCTGCAATCGACCCCGTCGGGCAGGATGACGTTTGTTTCGGCGGCAATGCTGGCCGTCGCGCTCGGCATCTCGACCTGGGCTCTCGCTGCGCACCAGATATATTCGCCCCTGAAGAGCAAGTCGCCCGCTGCTGCCGTCGAGATCATAAAGACGCACAATCTCCGGCGGGTTCTCAACGATCGCGCATTCGGCGGCTATTTGATCGGGCGGCAGATGCCCGTATTCATCGACGGGCGGGCCGAGTTGTACGGCGAAAAATTCACCATGGACTATTTCAACGCGCTGGATCTCAAGGACGTCAGCCAGTTTCTCGGTCTGCTCAAGGACCACGACATCGATGCCTTGCTGCTTCGGCCGGACGCACCTGCGGCGGGCCTGCTCGATCATCTCGGCGTCTGGCGGCGTGTCTACGCCGACGATGTGGCAGTCCTCTACATGCGCGGCGGCAGTTGACCGATGAGGGCAACGGCATCGGCTTCGTCCATTGATTGTCGGCCAGGGACATCCCGTGCGGAACAATCCGGCTGCCGTAAGCAGGATTTTCCCAGGCTTCGAGGGCTACTAGCATGAATACAAGCATCGCGGCGGCGTCCAGCGAGAAGTCTTCCATTCTAGGCCAGGTGCCTGCATGGCTGTGGGTGGGCATCGGTGTCTACTTGCTGCTGTTGAGCAATGGCGGCGGGCTCCTGAACGATTCCGATACCTACTGGCAGATCGCCGTGGGCCAGTGGATCCTCGATCACCACGCAATGCCGCGCGACGACATCTATTCCTTCACCAGGGCGGGAGAGCCGTGGACATCGTCGTCCTGGCTGTCGCAGGTGCTGTATGCGACGAGCTACAATCTGGCGGGCTGGACCGGGCCGGTGGTTCTTGCCGCGACCTGCATTGCCGCGACCTTCGCGTTGCTCGTTCATATTCTCGGCCGCCGTATCCCCGCGACATACGCGGTCGCCATCGCGATGGCGGCAATGGTGCTTTCGATGGGGCACTTTCTGGCGCGTCCGCATGTGCTGGTCCTGCCGGTCATGCTGGCGTGGGCGCATGGGCTGCTAACGGCGAGCGAGCGCGGCGAGGCGCCGTCGCCTTGGCTGCTGCCGGTGATCGCGCTGTGGGCGAACCTGCACGGTGGATTCGTGTTCGGCCTGGTGCTGGTCGGCGCGTTCGCGTTCGATGCGCTGTGGAATGCCGATCGCGCGCAGCAAAAGTCGCTGGTGCTGCGCTGGGCAGCGTTCGGCATCGGCGCGCTGGTAGCTTGCTGCGTCACGCCTTACGGATGGGGCTCGATCCTCGCCGCACGCAAGATCCTCGGTCTCGGAGAACTCCTGCATCTGATCTACGAATGGATGCCGGCGGATTTCAGCAAATTCGGCGCGTTCGAGATGACGATCCTTACGCTGATCGGCGCCGCGCTCTATCGCGGTGTCAAGCTCACGCCGCCGCGGATTGCGCTGGTGCTCGGCCTGCTGCACATGGCGCTGGCGCATGTCAGGAATGTCGAGATCTTCGCCCTGCTGCTGCCGATCGTGGTGCTCGCGCCGGTGACGGCGCAGTTCGCGCTGCGGCCCGCCTGGCCCGCCCGCTCCGGGGTTCCGATGCCCGTGATGGCGGCGGTGATGGTCCTGCTCGGCGGCGGGACGTGGCTGCTTGCGGCCAAAACCACTTTCGCGCCGCCCCAAAACCAGTCGCCGTCTGCGGCCGTCGATGCGCTGAAGGCGCATAATCCCAAGCGGGTTCTCAACGATCTTCCGTTCGGCGGCTATCTGATCTGGCGGCAGATCCCCGTATTCGTCGACGGCCGCGCCGAGCTCTACGGCGAAGCGTTCGACATGGCCTTTTACCGCGCGATGCAGCTCAAGGACGTCAACCAGTTTCTCGACACTCTCAAGAAATGGGACATCGATGCCGTGCTGCTGACGCCGCGCACCCCGGCGGTCGGCCTGCTCGATCATATCGGCGGCTGGCGGCGCGCCTATGCCGATGAGAACGCCGTGCTGCATGTTCGCACGGCCAACTGATCCGGCCGGCCTATGGCGTTTTTCGAGCGAAAGCTGCCCCGGACTTGATCCGGGGCGGATTCGCGGTTCGCGTGAAGAGAACGCTTCAAAACAACAATCTCGCACTTCGGTTCTGATTCAATCAGAATCGAAGCTCTAGTCCGGCCGGTTGAGGGCTGCGACCGGGACGGTCGCCCTGTTGCCGGGAGGGCGCGAATTGTCCTTGTCCTTGCGGCTGAGCATTTCCCGCAAATAGGCCACGTTGGCAGTCGCTTCATCGGCCGGCAGATCGCCCTTGGCGATGGTCTCGGCTTCCGCGAAGCGGCCCTGCAGGCCGACCACGAGCGCCAGGTTCTGCCGCACCCTTCCGTCGGCGCGGGGATTGGAATAAGCGCGCCGCAGCGTCTCCTCGGCCTGCGGCAATTCCCGCGTCAGCATGTAGGAGAGACCGAGATTGGACAGCACCGAAGGCTCTTCCGGCACGATCTTCAGCGCGGTCGTGTAATAGCGGCGGGCCTCCTCGTGCTTGCCCATCTTGTCGAGCGTGGTGCCCTGCACCGAAAGAATGCGCCAGTCGGGATTGGCGGGCGAATGCGCGCGGCTGAGCACGTCGAAGGCCGCCTGCGAATTGCCGTTGTCGGCGAGCGCGCGGCCGTAAGCGGCAAGCAGCGACTTGTTGCCGGGATGGGCCAGGGTGGCCTGTTCGAGCACGGCCGCGGCCTGCGCCCGCTGGCCGGTGGCGCGGAGTGCCTGGCCGTATCCCAATGCCGCCTCGGCATCCTTGGGATTGGCGCGATATCGCTCGCCGTAGACCTCGGCCGCGCGCTGCGGATCGTCGGGAACAGCTTGCGCCTTCGGTGACGAGGAGGTCAGCGATCCTGTTATGTCGGACATGGTCTGGCAGCCGCCAAGGCCCGCGGCGAGAACCGCCGTTACGGCCGCGGAGGAGAGGAACCGGGCAAGGGATCCGGCATGGCTGGACGGTCGACGCATGGCACTTCAACTCACGGAAAAGGCTGACGAATGAAGCCGAACGCGCCAGCAATAGACTGTTAACCCTAACGGCGGGTTAATTGGCCGTGCTATGCCATCGGCACCACCCTGCCCGTCCCCTCTAGCGAGACCAGCATGCAATCCCCGTTCGAGACCACGCCCGGCGCCGCTGCCATTCCGATCTTTTTCGCCACCAAGACAACCTGGGGCGCGATCGCGAGGGACCTTCCCGAACAGGCCCGACGGTTTGCGGCGGCCAACGACTTCACCGGCAAGCCCGGCAAATGCCTGACGCTGCCCGCACCCGACGGGAAGATCGCGCAGGTCGTTTTCGGCATCGAGGATGAGACCGCCAAATCACGCGATCTGTTCCGGCCGGGCGCGCTGCCCGGCCTGCTGCCGGCCGGCGTCTATCGCTTCGCCAATGCACCCCACGACGTGCGGCTGGCAACGCTCGCTTTTGCGCTCGGGAGCTATCGCTTCGGCCGCTACCGCAAGAACGAGACGCCTGACGTCCGGCTGGTGCCGCCCGACGGCATCGATGTCGCCGATGTCGCGCGGATGGCGGAGGCGGCCGCGCTGGCGCGCGACCTGATCAATACGCCGTCGAACGATATGGGCCCGGAAGAACTGGCGCAGGCTGCGCAAGCGTTGGCGACGCGGTTCGGCGCCCAGTTCAACTGCATCGTCGGCGACGAGCTCGTGAAGCAGAACTTTCCGCTGATCCACGCCGTCGGCATGGCCTCGACGCGCGCGCCGCGCCTGATCGACCTGAGCTGGGGCGATCCCGCTAACCCTAAGGTGACTTTAGTCGGCAAGGGCGTCTGCTTCGACACCGGCGGTCTCGACATAAAACCGTCCAGCGGCATGCTGATCATGAAAAAGGACATGGGCGGCGCCGCCAACGTGCTGGCGCTGGCGCAGATGGTGATGGATGCGAAGCTGAAAGTGCGGCTGCGGGTGCTGATCCCCGCGGTCGAGAACGCGGTGGCCGGCAACGCCTTCCGCCCGCTCGACATCTTCAAGTCGCGCAAGGGGCTTAACGTGGAGATCGGCAACACCGATGCCGAGGGGCGGCTGGTGCTGGCGGATGCGCTGGCGCTGGCCGACGAGGAGAAGCCCGATCTGCTGGTGGATCTGGGTACGCTGACGGGTGCGGCGCGGGTGGCGCTGGGACCGGATTTACCGCCCTTTTACACCGATGATGAGACGCTCGCCGAAAGCGTCGCGGCTCATGCGAAACAGGAGAACGATCCGTTGTGGCGAATGCCGCTGTGGCCGCCCTATGATTCGTGGCTGGATTCGAAGACAGCCGACATCAACAACGCGCCGTCGGGCGGCTTTGCCGGCTCGATCACCTGCGCGCTGTTCCTGCAGCGCTTCGTGACGGATGCAACGAGCTGGCTGCATGTCGATATCTACGGTTGGACACCGTCCGCTAAACCCGCGCGCCCCGAAGGCGGCGAATGCCAGGCCGCGCGCGCCATCTACAAGCTGCTGAGCCAACGCTATGCATGATCCGCGCCTGACGCCGGCACGGCCCGAAGTCGCCGCCAAATATCTCGAGGGCAAGGTGACGGCCGCGCGCTATGTCACCGGCGAGGAATTTGACGTGCGCGACGCCATCGCGCCGCTGCGTGAGGGACCTACTGCGGATGCCATGCTGTCGACGCAAGCGCTGAAGGGCGAGCGCGTCACGATCTACGATCGCAACGGCGAAGGCCTTGCCTGGGGCCAATTGAACGGCGACGGCTATGTCGGCTGGATTCCGGATGCCGCGCTGGTCAGGCCCGCGGCCGCTCCGACGCACAAGATCACGGCGTTGCGGACGTTCGCGTTCCCGGGCCCCTCGATCAAGCTGCCGCCGGTCGAGACGCTGCCGATGGGCGCGCGCGTCACGGTTGCCCGTGAAGACGGCGCGTTCGCCGTAACGGGCGAAGGCTGGTATCTGCCGCGACGGCATGTCGGCGGCCTCGACGCGATGGAAAAGGATTTCGTCGCGATCGCCGAACGCTTCGTCGGCACGCCCTATCTCTGGGGCGGCAAGAGCTCGCTCGGTATCGATTGCTCCGGTCTCGTCCAGGTTTCGCTGAACGCCGCCGGCACCGGTTGCCCGCGCGACAGCGACATGCAGCAGGACGGCCTTGGGCGGGAATTGAGTCCGGCCGAGACGAAGAGGCTGCAGCGCGGCGATCTGATCTTCTGGAAGGGGCATGTCGCCATCGCCCGTGATGGCGACACCATTGTGCACGCCAATGCGCATCACATGGCGACGGTGATCGAAAACACGCGCGAGGCGATTGCGCGGATCAAGGCGGCGGGCAGCGAAGTCACGGCGATCAAGAGGTTGACCGACTAGCCTCGCTGTCATCACCCGCGAAAGCGGGTGATCCAGTATTCCAGAGCAGTTGAGCAAGAGCCGAGAAGCCGCGGCGTACTGGATACCCCGCCTTCGCGGGGTATGACGACTGTTACTTTGACGGCCATCACTGCAGATCCGGCACGGCCTCGATCCGGAACGCGGCGGCGAACAGGGCGCGGGTGTAGTCGCTCTTCGGATTCTTGAACAGCTCCGCGGCCGGCCCCTCCTCCACCACCTTGCCGTGACGCATCACGATCAGATGGCTCGCCAGCGAGGCGACGACGCGCAGATCGTGCGAGATGAACATGTAGGTGAGATCGCGCTTGCGCTGCAGCTCGCGCAGGAGATCGACCATCTGGGCCTGGAACAGCATGTCGAGCGCACTCGTCGGCTCGTCCAGCACGACGAAATTTGGCTCCAGCACCACCGCGCGCGCGATCGAAATGCGCTGGCGCTGGCCGCCGGAGAATTCATGTGGGTAGCGGAAGCGCGTTGCCGGATCGAGGCCGACGTCCTGGAGCGCCTTGACGACGCGCACCTCGCGCTCTTCGTACGACAGCGACTTCTGATGCACGCTCAGGCCCTCGGCGACGATATCGCCCACCGACATGCGCGGGCTCAACGCGCCGAACGGGTCCTGAAACACGATCTGCATGTCGCGGCGGAACGGCAACATGTCCTTGAAGCGCAGGCCCTGGATGTTGCTGCCGAGGAACACGATCGGGCCGTCAGAGGAAATCAGCCGGAGCAGCGCCAGCCCCAGCGTGGTCTTGCCCGAGCCGGATTCGCCGACGACGCCGAGCGTCTCGCCCTTGCGGACCGCGACGCTGACGCCATCCACCGCCTTGATATGGCCGACGGTCGAGCGCAACAGCCCGCGCTTGATCGGAAACCAGACCTTGAGATTGTCGGCCGACATCACCACCGGCTCGTTGGGCCGCGGCGGCGCCGGATCGGGCTTGGGTTCGGCCGCGAGCAGCGCGCGGGTATAGGCATGTTTCGGCGCGGTGAAGACCTGCTCGACCGGCCCCTGCTCGACGATCTTGCCCGAATTCATCACGCAGACGACGTCCGCGATGCGGCGGACGATGCCCAGGTCATGGGTGATGAACAGCATGCTCATGCCGAGCCGCGACCTGATCTCGGCGAGCAGCGCCAGGATCTGGGCCTGCACGGTGACGTCGAGCGCGGTGGTCGGCTCGTCCGCGATCAAGAGGTCCGGCTCGTTGGCGAGCGCCATCGCGATCATGACGCGCTGGCGCTGGCCACCGGACAATTGATGGGGATAGCTTTGCAGCCTCGTTTCCGGATCGGGAATGCCGACCTGCGTCAACAATTCGAGCGTTCGCGCCCGCGCCGCCGATCCGCCGATGCCTCTATGCAGCGAGAGGATTTCCCCGATCTGCGCCTCGATGGTGTGGAGCGGATTGAGCGAGGTCATCGGCTCCTGAAAGATGATCGAGATGTCGTTGCCGCGGATCTCGCGCATCTCGCGTTCCGAGGCACTGAGCAGCTCGCGGCCCTTGAAATGGATTGTGCCGGATGGATGCGAGGCGCTCGGATAGGGCAGCAGCTTCAGCACCGACAGCGCGCTGACGGACTTGCCGGAGCCGGATTCACCGACCAGCGCCACGCAGTCGCCGCGCTTGATCGAGAACGACACATGATCGACGGCAATGCTGTTGCCGAACGCCACCGAGAGGTCGCGGACATCGAGCAAGGGCTGGTTGATGGCGTCCATGCGTTTGCCCCTCACCGGAACGTCTTGCGCGGATCGAAGGCGTCGCGCACGCCCTCGCCGATGAAGATCAGGAGCGACAGCATGATCGCGACCGAGAAGAAGCCGGTGAAGCCGAGCCAGGGCGCCTGCACATTGGCCTTGCCTTGCGCCAGCAACTCGCCGAGCGACGGCGAGCCCGGCGGCAGGCCGAAGCCAAGAAAATCCAGCGCGGTCAGCGTCATCACCGAGGACGACACGATGAACGGCAGGAAAGTCATGGTCGCCACCATCGCGTTCGGCAGCAAGTGCCGGAACATGATGACGCCATTGGAGACGCCGAGCGCACGCGCGGCCTGGATGTATTCGAAATTACGCCCACGCAGAAATTCCGCACGCACGAGACCCACCAGGGACGTCCAGGAGAACAGCAAGAGAATGCCGAGCAGCACGAAGAAGCCGGGCACCAGCACCGATGACAGGATCAGCAGCAGATAGAGCGAGGGAATCGCGCTCCAGATTTCGATGACGCGCTGGAAGATCAGATCGGTCCAGCCGCCGAAATAACCCTGTACGCCGCCGGCGATGACGCCGATGATCGAGGAAAAGATGGTCAGCGTCAGGCCGAACAACACCGAGATGCGGAAGCCATAGATCAGCCGCGCCACCACGTCGCGGCCCTGATCGTCGGTACCGAGCCAGTTCTGTTCCAGGTCGCTGCAGCTCTTCAGGCCTTTCTTCTCGACCACAGGCTTGCACTGCTCTTCCGTCAGCATCCAGGTCGGTTTCGACGGCGCCGGCGTCGGCAGGTCGAGATTATGGGTGGCGTAGGAATAGCGGATCAGCGGCCAGACGATCCAGCCGCCCTTGTCCGCAATCAGCTTCTGCAGATAGGGATCGCGGTAATCGGCCGCGGTCTCGAAATCGCCGCCGAAGGTGGTTTCGGAATAGCTGACGAAAGCCGGCCAATAGAGTCTCCCGTCATACTTGAGCATGAAGGGGCGGTCGTTGGCGATCAGCTCCGCGAACAGCGAGATCAAGAACAGCGCGAGGAAAATCCAGAGCGACCAGTAACCGCGGCGGTTGGCCTTGAAGCTCTGCCAGCGCCGGCGGTTGAGCGGCGACATCGCAAGGGGATGACGCGAGACCGGCACGGCGGCGCCGAGCGGCGACTGCGTCGAGGTCTCGATCGGCTGCGGGGCGAGCATTGTCATCAGACCTCCCGCGCCTCGAAATCGATTCTTGGATCGATCCACATATAGGCGAGGTCGGAGATCAGACCCACCACAAGGCCCACAAGGGAGAAGATGAACAGCGTGCCGAACACGACCGGATAGTCGCGGTTGAGCACGCTCTCGAAGCCGAGCAGCCCGAGCCCGTCGAGCGAGAAGATGGTCTCGATCAGCAGCGAGCCGGAAAAGAATGCGCCAATGAATGCACCGGGAAAGCCCGCGATCACGATCAGCATAGCGTTGCGGAAGATATGGCCGTAGAGCACCTGCCCCTCACCGCAGCCCTTGGCGCGCGCGGTCATCACATACTGCTTCCTGATCTCATCGAGGAACGAGTTCTTGGTCAGCAGCGTCATGGTGGCAAAGGCACCCAGGCCCATGGCGATCAGGGGCAGCGTGAGGTGCCAGAAGTAGTCGATGATCTTCCAGTACCAGGGAAACTGCGCCCAGCCATCCGAGGTCAGGCCGCGCAGCGGGAACACGTTGAAGAACGAGCCACCCGCAAACAGGATGATCAGCAGGATCGCGAACAGGAATCCGGGGATCGCAAACCCGATGATGATCACCGCTGACGTCCACGTATCGAAGCGCGAGCCATCCGCGACCGCCTTGCGGACGCCGAGCGGGATCGAGATCAGGTAGGTCAGCAGCGTCAACCACAGACCGAGCGAGATCGAGACCGGCAGCTTCTCCTTGATCAGTTGCACCACGGTGGTGTCACGAAAGTAGCTCTTGCCGAAATCGAAGCGGGCGAAATTCCACACCATCAGCGCAAAGCGCTCATGCGCAGGCTTGTCGAAGCCGAACTGCTTTTCGAGGTTCTTGATGAAATCCGGATCAAGTCCCTGCGCGCCGCGATATTTCGAACTGACGGCGTCGGCGGAGGCGCCGGCCTGTGGCGTACGGCCGGCAAAGTCGCCGGTGGACGAGCCTGAGATGCGCGAGGAGCCGCCGGTGTCGGCACCGGAAAGCTGCGCAATCACGCGCTCGACCGGGCCGCCCGGCGCGAACTGCACCACCACGAAGGAGATGAAGAGGATGCCGAGCAAGGTCGGAAACATCAAAAGGATGCGGCGGGCGATATAGGCAGTCATTATTGCTTCGCCTGCTCGAGTTTGCCCGCCTTGGCGGCGTCATACCACCAGATAACGCGCTCGCCAGACCCCGATGCATCGATCTGATAACGCGGTAGGTTCTTCGGGCGATCGAACGTGTCCCAATACGCCAGCCGGTGGGTCTTGTTGTACCACTGTGGCACCCAGTAGCGCCCGGCGCGGAAAACGCGATCGAAGGCATGGCACACGACGGTCAGCTCGGCGCGGGTCTCGGCCGCAATGATCTTTTCGATCAGCGCGTCGATGGCAGGGCTCTCGATACCCGCGAGATTGTACGAACCCTTGGTCTTGGCGGCATGCGAGGAGAAGAAGGCGCGCATCGCATCGCCCGGCGTCGTCGACATCGAGAAGCGCGTGATAGTCATGTCGAAATCGAAATCTTCCACCCTCGCGCGGTACTGCACGGCATCGACCATGCGCGGGCTCGCCTCGATTCCGAGCGTGCCCAGGTTCTTGATGTAGGGCGCGTGATGCGGATTCAGCGAAGGCTCGTCGTACAGGAATTCGATGCGGAACACTTCGCCGCTCGGCGTCATCCGCTTGCCGTCCTTGATGACGAAGCCGGCTTCGTTAAGCAATTGCTGCGCCTTGCGCAGCATGTTGCGGTCTTGTCCCGAGCCGTCCGAAACCGGGGGCACGTAGGGCTGGCCGAACACTTCGTCGGGCACCTGGCCGCGGAATGGCTCAAGCAGCTTCAGCTCGTCCGGCGAAGGCGGCCCCTTCGCCATCATGTCCGAATTCTGGAACGGCGAATGCGTCCGCGCATAGGCGTCGTACATGATGGTCTTGTTGGTCCACTCGAAATCGAAGGCATTGATCAGCGCCTCGCGCACGCGGGGATCCCTAAACTTGTCGCGGCGGGTATTGATGAACCAGCCCTGCGCGCCCGACGGCCTTTCGTCCGGTACCTGCTCGCGCTTGACGCGGCCGTCCTTGATCGCGGGGAACTCGTAGCGCGTCGCCCAGATGCGCGCGGTGAACTCTTCACGGAACAGATAGTTCTTGCCGGTAAAGCCTTCGAAGGCAACGTCGCGGTCGCGATAGAATTCGTAGCGGACCACATCGTAGTTGTAGTAACCGCGGCAGACCGGGAGGTTCGCGCCCCACCAGTCCTTGACGCGTTCATACTCGATGAAGCGGTTGACCTCGAACTTGCCGACCTTGTATGGCCCCGAACCCAGCGGCGTATCGAGCGTCGATTCATCGAACGGCCGCGTCTCATAATACTTCTTCGAAAAGATCGGCAGGCCGGCGACATAGAGCGGCACGTCGCGCGCGCGGTTTTCAGCAAAGCTGACGATCACGGTCGCATCGTCAACGGCCTCAGTGCCTTTCACGTCGCGCATCTG
Source organism: Bradyrhizobium sp. SRL28 (assembly GCF_018596315.1). Taxonomy (GTDB): domain Bacteria; phylum Pseudomonadota; class Alphaproteobacteria; order Rhizobiales; family Xanthobacteraceae; genus Bradyrhizobium. The sequence continues at coordinate 166,115 of NZ_JAHEAG010000007.1, forward strand.
TACCTGGACCAGCGGATGGCCCTTGGCCTTCAACGTGTTGATGGACCAGGCAACGTCATGCGCCGTGATCTTCGAGCCGTCGTGGAACTTGGCCTCAGGGCGCAGCGTGAAGCGATAAGTCAGCTTGTCCGGGGAAATCTGCACCGATTTGGCGGCGAGCCCGTACATCGCGTCTGGCTCGTCGCCGGCACGCGCCATCAGCGCCGAGAAGGTCAGGTCCATGCCCTGCGCGCCCTCGCCCTTGAGGATGTAGGCGTTGAGCGAGTTGAAGGTCTGGTAGGACTGATTATAGGCGCGCGTCGAGGGAATGGTCGAAAACAGGCCGCCCTTGGGGGCAGCGACATTCACATAATCGAAATTCCTGAAGTCGGCCGGGTATTTCAGATCGCCGAACGCCGAGATACCATGCACCTCGGCGCCGGCCTCTTCCGAAGCTTGCACCGGCCCGAGCCGCAGAAGGCTCAGCGCGCCTGCACCGAGGCCGAGGACGTGCCGGCGGGAGAATTGCGCCATGCGCGAAAAATCCTTCAAGAGCGCTTGCCGATCCTGGCAGCCTTCTCGGCATCGTACCACCAGAGCGACGGTAGACCGGAACGGCCGTATTTGGGCGCCGGCTCGAAATGGCTGAACCGATCCCAACGGGCATACCGTGAAAAGCCGTAGGTGAATTGAGGCACGAGGTAGAAGTTCCACAGCAGGACGCGATCCAGCGCCCGCGTTGCCGCGATCAGGCCCTCGCGGTCGGTGGCGAAGATCACTTTCTCAATCAGCGCATCGATGGCCGGATTCTTGATGCCGAGGGTGTTGCGCGAGCCTGGCTGATCGGCCGCGTGCGAGCTCCAGAATTCGCGCTGCTCATTGCCGGGCGACAGCGACTGGCCCCACTGATCGATAATCATGTCGAAATCGAAGCTGCGGGTCCGGTTCTCATATTGCGCAGCGTCGACGACGCGGATCGATGTGGTGACACCGATGCGTTCCAGCGACGGCTTGTAGAACAGCGCGATACGCTCGGAGGAGGGACTCTCAACCAGGATTTCAACCGTCACAGGCTTGCCTGTGGTGTCCACAAGCTTGCGTTCCTTCACCTCAAATCCCGCTTCCTTCAGCAGCTTGGTGGCTTCGCGCAAATTGTTGCGGACGTTTTCGGGATTGCCGCCAACCGGGTTGACGTAAGCCGTGGTGAAGACTTCCGGCGGGACCTTGTCGCGTACTGCCTCCAGCAGCGCCAGTTCCTGTCCCTGCGGCAGGCCCGAGCAGGCAAGCTCGGTGCCCTCGAAGTAGCTGTTGATGCGCTTGTACTGACCGTAGAAGAGTTGCTTGTTCATCTCCTCGAAATCGAACGCATAGTTGAAGGCGCGCCGCACCCGCGCATCCCTGAACTGCTCCCGCCGGTTATTGACGGCAAAAGCCTGCATCCGGCCCGAATCGTTGACCGGAAATTCTTCCTTGACGACGCGCTTGTCCACGACCGCCGGGAATTCGTACGCCGTCGCCCATTGCTTGGCGGAATTCTCGGCGATCCAGTCGGCCTGGTCGGCCTTGAACGCTTCCAACGCCACGAGGTTGTCGCGGAAGAACTCGAAGCGCAACTCGTCGAAATTGTTCTGTCCGACCCGCACCGGCAGCTTGGCGCCCCAGTAATCCTTCACCCGCTCCAGGGTAACGGAACGGCCGGCAACGAAATCCTTGATGCGGTACGGACCCGAGCCGAGCGGCTTCTCCAGCGTGGTCTGCGAGATGTCGCGCTTGCGGCCCTGCTCGTCGGTGCCTTCCCACCAGTGTTTCGGCAGCACCAGAATTTCGCCGACGATGGTCGGCAGTTCGCGATTGCCCGGCGCATCGAAGGTGAACTTGATGTCGCGCTCCCCGCTCTTCTCGGACTTGACGACGTGACGATAATAGGCGGCGTAGAACGGACTCTGCTTCTTGAGCGTCTCAAGTGAGAAGATCACGTCTTCCGGCGTCACCGGCTTGCCGTCGTGCCAGCGCGCTTCCTTGCGCAGCCGATAGATGACCCAGGAGAAATCGTCCGGATGGGAGGCTGCCTCTGCGAGCAGACCGTATTCGGTCATGACCTCGTCCAGCGACTTCGCCATCAAGGTTTCGTAGATCTGGGCAGCGGCGGGGGCGAGCGAGCCTTTGATGCCAGCCACGGCCATGTTGAAATTGTCGTAGGTCCCGATCGAGATCATCCGCGCGACGCCGCCCTTGGGCGCGTCCGGATTGACATAATCGTAACGCTCGAAGTCGGCCGGGTATTTGATGTCGCCGAACAGCGACAGCGCGTGCCGCCAGGCCGGCTCGCCGCCTGCGCCTTGCGCCTTTGCGGTTTCGATCGCGGGAAGCGCCGTCGCAATGCCGAGGGCGGGAGCCATCGCGGCGAACGCGCCGCCCTGGAGAAGATGTCGTCGGGTGATTGCCAAATGCAGAATTCCTGTTGCTGACGCCAGTATCCGTGCTGTCGAAGTCCGCGGCGGCCCCAGACGCGAACGACGCACGGGGCGGAGTTAGTGAGGACCCAATATAAGGCAAGGGTTCGACAAATTACGTTGCTTTTTCCTCATGATAGCAGCTTGGGAACACCGCCGCTGCGGCGAAAAGTCCCGGTAACAACTCCGACAACGGCAATGCGGTCCCTTCATACGCAAACGGCCAGGCAATGCCTGGCCGTCATGTCGTGGCAAAGTCCATGCCGGACTGTCGAAATCCTACTTCGCCGCGGTCGGCAGCGGCGCCGGATTATCCGAAAGGCTGCGCAGATACGCAATCACGTCGGCGCGCTCGCTGTCCTTCGGAAGGCCTGCGAAGCCCATCGCCGTACCCGGAACGAAGCCCTTGGGACTGATGAGAAACTTGTTGAGGTCATCATAGGTCCAGGTGCCGCCCTTGGCTTTCAGGGCGGCCGAGAAGTTGAAGCCGCCACGACCCTGGCCCTTCGCCTCGTTCAGGACGCCGTAGAGGTTCGGACCGACGCGGTTGGGGCCGCCCTTTTCGAAGGTGTGACAGGCCGCGCACTTCTTGGCGGCGGCAGTGCCCTTCTCGACCGAAGCCGTCTGCAACAGCTTCTCGATCGGCTCGGAGGGAGCTGCGGCTTCCTTGGCGCCACCGTGCGAGGCGTCTTCCTTCACGGCGATCTCGAAGCCCGGCTTTTCCGGTTTCACGGGCGCGAAAATCGCCTGGGCGGCAAAGCTCGTGACCAGGAGAACGAGGCAGGTGGCGAGAACGGCGCCGAGAATTTTGTTGAGTTCGAAGGAGTCCATAGTGGCATCAGGCTCCAGGCCGGAAGGTCGACTGAAGGCCGGAAAAACGGCCGCGGGTGCGCGTCAGGAATCAGCCTTTCGCGCCGCACCCTCAGCAGGGTTGAGATATCGGTTTGCCCGGGCTCTGGCAACCCGTATAAACGCCCCGACTTTCCGCCAGTCCCCCATTATTTCCGGCCTGTTTTTGCTGCCGGCTGACCTCGTTCCGGATGACCAAAACCCGCATTCTGGTGCTGATTCCCGCCCGCATGGCGGCGACCCGCCTGCCCGGCAAACCGCTGCTCGATATCGGCGGCCTGCCGATGATCGTCCACGTGCTGCGGCGAGCCGAGGAGGCCAAAATCGGCCGGGTGGCGGTCGCCACCGACACGCCCGAGATCGCGGCCGCCGTGAGGGCTGCCGGCGGCGAGGTGGTGATGACCCGTGCCGATCATCCCTCCGGCTCCGACCGGATCCATGAGGCCATGCGGACGATCGATCCCACTGGCCAGGCCGAGATTGTGGTCAACCTGCAGGGCGACTTTCCCACGATCGCGCCGGCCACCATCCGCGCCGCGCTGCCGCCGCTCGACGACCCCACCGTCGACATCGCGACGCTGGCCTCGCAGATCCATACCGAGGAAGAGGACCAGGCCCCCAGCGTGGTGAAGGCGGTCGGCTCGCCGATCGGCCCGAACCGGCTGCGTGCGCTCTATTTCACCCGGGCCACGGCGCCCCATGGCGATGGCCCGCGCTACCACCACATCGGCCTCTACGCCTACCGCCGCGCCGCGCTGGAACGGTTCGTGGCGCTGCCCCCGTCTCCGCTGGAGCAGCAGGAGAAGCTCGAGCAGCTCCGCGCGCTGGAGGCCGGGATGCGGATCGACATCACCATCGTCGACAGCGTCCCCCGCGGCGTCGACACCCCGGCCGACCTCGAAACCGCCCGTCGCATACTGGCAAATAGCTGACCGGCTGCTAAAAGGCCCCGCATGACCAAGAAGCTGAAAATCGCATTCCAGGGCGAGCCTGGCGCCAATTCCCATATCGCCATCGTCGAGGCCTATCCCGACGCCGAGCCGTTGCCGTGCGCCACCTTCGAGGACGCGCTGTCGGCGATCTCCTCGGGCGACGCCGATCTCGGCATGATCCCGATCGAGAATTCGGTGGCCGGGCGCGTCGCCGATATCCATCATCTGCTGCCGGCGTCCGGCCTGTTCATCGTCGGCGAATGGTTTCTGCCGGTCCGCCACCAACTAATGGCACCGAAGGGGACCAAACTCTCCGACATCAAGACCGTGGAGAGCCACGTCCACGCGCTCGGCCAATGCCGCCGCATCATCCGCAAGCTCGGCATCAAGCCGATCGTCGCAGCCGATACCGCCGGCAGCGCGCGCGACGTTTCCGAACGTCAGGACAAGAGCGTTGCCGCGATCGCCTCGCGCCTTGCCGCGAAAATCTACGGCCTCGATATCCTGGTCGAGGACGTCGAGGACGAGGCTCACAACACCACGCGCTTCGTGGTGCTGGCGCGCGACCAGAAATGGGCCGCCCAGGATTCGGGGCCGCTGGTCACCACTTTTGTCTTCCGGGTGCGCAACCTGCCGGCCGCGCTCTACAAGGCACTCGGCGGTTTCGCCACCAACGGCGTCAACATGACGAAACTGGAAAGCTACATGGTCGACGGCGAATTCTCCGCCACGCAATTCTATGCCGACGTCGACGGCCATCCCGAGGACAAGGGCCTCGCCTTTGCGCTGGAGGAATTGAAGTTCTTCTCGCGCGAATTCCGCATCGTCGGCGTCTACCCCGGCCATCCGTTCCGGGCGACGTTTTCAGAGAAGGCGGAGTAAATCCATCCGTCGTCCCTGCGAACGCAGGGACCCATAGCCACCGAACGCAATTGTTTTCGACGGCGTCAGCCACACTGTCTTATCGATAGATCACGCGGTATGGGTCCCTGCGTTCGCAGGGACGACAGTCTTTATGCGGCAGCCTTCTTGTTCAATCCGAACGCCTCGGCCAACAGACTATACGACTTCTTCCGCGCGTCGTGATCGTAGACCGCGGTGATGATCATCAATTCATCCGGTTGGCTTGCCATGATCATCGGCTGCAGCTTGCCCATGATCGTCGCAGGGCTGCCGACGAACAGGCGCGAGCGGTTGCGCGCCACCGAGGCGCGTTCGGCGTCGCTGTAGTTATAGGCCAGCGCTTCCTCGACGCTCGGCAGCGGCAGATATTGTCCGCGGTCGCGGCGCAGGCGGTTGAGGTCCATCGAGGAGGCGAGCTGTTCGGCTTCCGCATCGGTTTCGGCGGCGACCGCTGCGATGGCGAGAATACCGTGCGGCGCGGCGCGCCAGCCGGACGGCTTGAAGTGGCCGCGGTAATTCGTCATCGCCGCGATCGCGTCATAGGACGCGAAATGATGAGCGAACGCGAAGCCCATGCCGACCTGCGCCGCCAGCTCCGAAGAGTAGTCGGAGGAGCCGAGCAGCCAGATCGGCGGCAGCGGCGTATCGTCCGGCATCGCCACCACATTGTTGTAGGGATGGCCGGGTGGAAAATCGCGGGTTTCCCACAGCACCAGTTCACTCAGCCGTTCGAGAAAATCGTCGCCCTCGCGGCGATCGAGCCGGCTGCGCAGCGCATGCGCCGTCGCGCCATCGGTGCCGGGCGCGCGGCCGAGGCCGAGATCGATGCGGCCGGGAAACAGCGCCTCCAGCATCTTGAAGCGCTCGGCCACCACCAACGGCGCGTGGTTGGGCAGCATCACGCCGCCGGAGCCGACGCGGATGTTGTTCGTCACCGCCGCGATCTGCCCGATCATCAGGTCGGGCGCGGGGCTCGCCACCGAGGCCAGATTGTGGTGCTCGGCAAGCCAGTAGCGGACATAGCCGAGGCCATCGACATGGCGCGCCAGATCGATGCTGTTCTGCAACGCCGCAGCGGGTCTTGTGCCTGTGGTGACGACGGAGAGGTCGAGGACTGAAAGCGGGATCATGGCGATAAACTAGTGCGGCGCGGAAGCGCGACAAAGGCCTGGCTGGCGCAGGTCAGGTCCGCGCTTCTGGGGAAAGCAGCGGCTGGGACGCACACCCAGAGTGGGACAAAATGTGACAAATCAAATAAACGATCCATCTGCCCACCATTCAGGACGCTCTTTTGAGCAGCCAAATCATCGCTAATAGATTGTTTTAACTGTATAAATATGCAATATGCTGTTGCCCACCGCTACCCTCAATTGGCTATTATCTTTACATTTATGTACACATATTGGGCCATTTCCCATCCATGATGGGCTGTTTGGTCGACCTCGTTTGCCCTATTTTAGCTGACCGCCGCTAGGCCTGATGCCTGTGCATTCTGTGGAGCTTTGTGAGTCCATGACCGAGGTTGCGCCCGCCGCTTTCGATGGCCATCGCGCGCTCCATTCGCCGAAAATCTCGTTCGAGTTCTTCCCGCCCAAGACGGAGGAGATGGAGCGCAGCCTGTGGGAAACCATCAACCGGCTGGCGCCGCTCGCGCCGAATTTCGTCTCGGTAACCTACGGCGCCGGCGGCTCGACCCGCGAGCGGACCCATTCGACCATCGCCCGCATCCTGAAAGAGACCAGCCTGACGCCGGCCGCGCATCTGACCTGCGTCGGCGCGCCGAGGGGCGAGATCGACGACGTGGTGGCGCGCTATCACGAGATCGGCGTCCGCCATATCGTGGCGCTGCGCGGTGATCCCACCACCGGCATCGGCACCGCCTATCACGCCCATCCCGACGGCTACCAGAGTTCGCCCGACCTGATCGCCGGTATCAAGAAGCGCTATCCCGATATCGAAATCTCGGTCTCGGCCTATCCCGAGAAGCACCCCGAGAGCCCCGACCTGGACGCCGATATCGACACGCTGAAGGCCAAGGTCGACGCCGGCGCGACGCGCGCCATCACACAGGTGTTCTTCGATAACGACCTCTACTTCCGTTATCTCGACCGGGTGCGCGCCCGCGGCATCAATATCCCGGTCGTCCCCGGCATCATGCCGATGCACAATTTCAAGCAGGCGCGGAGCTTCGTGACGCGCGCGGGCACGACGGTACCGGGTTGGCTGGCGGACAAGTTCGAAGGCCTCGACGACGACGCCGAGACCCGCAAGCTGGTTGCCGCCACCGTTGCGGCCGGCCAGGTGCAAAAACTCGCCAAGCACGGCGTCGACACCTTTCATTTCTACACCATGAACCGCGCGGACCTCGTGTTCGCGATCAGCCATTTGCTGGGCATCCGCCCCCATGGCGCGCAGAAAGCCGCCTGATCCGATGAGTGTTTCGATTTCGCCCAAGGGTTCGCCGAAGCGAACCGCCCTGCTCGCTGCCGCCCGCGAACGCATCCTGGTGCTCGACGGCGCCATGGGCACCATGATCCAGGGCCTGCAGTATGACGAGGCCGCGTTTCGCGGCGAGCGCTTTGCCGACTTCCATCGCGATGTCCGCGGCAACAACGATCTTTTGATCCTGACGCAGCCGAAGGCGATCGAGGACATCCACGCCGATTACCTGCGCGCGGGCGCCGATATCGTCGCGACCAACACGTTCTCCTCTACGTCCATCGCGCAGGCCGACTACGACATGTCGGATCTCGCCTACGAACTCAACCTTGATGGCGCAAAACTCGCCCGCGCCGCCGCCGAGCGTGTTACCGCCGAGGACGGCAAACAGCGTTTCGTTGCGGGCGCGCTGGGCCCGACCAACCGGACGGCTTCGATCTCGCCTGATGTTTCCAACCCCGGCTATCGCGCCGTCACGTTCGACGATTTGCGCAAGGCCTATGGCGAACAGATCAACGGCCTGCTCGACGGCGGCGCCGACCTGCTGCTGGTCGAAACCATTTTTGACACGCTGAACGCCAAGGCGGCGCTGTATGCGATTTCGGAAATCGCCGAAGAACGCGGCATCGACGTTCCCGTGATGATCTCGGGCACCATCACCGACAAATCCGGCCGGCTGCTGTCCGGACAATTGCCGGAAGCGTTCTGGAATTCGGTGCGGCACGCCAAGCCGATCACCATCGGCTTCAACTGCGCGCTCGGTGCCGAAGACCTGCGCGCCCACATTGCCGACATCGGCCGCGTCGCTGATACCTTGGTTTGTGCTTATCCGAACGCCGGACTTCCCAACGAGTTCGGCCAGTACGACGAAAGCCCGGAATACATGGCGCGGCTGATCGGCGAGTTCGCCGAGTCCGGCCTGGTCAACATCGTCGGCGGCTGCTGCGGCACCACGCCGGACCATATCGCGGCGATCGCCGCAGCGGTCGCCCCGCACAAGCCGCGCGCGATCCCCACGATCGAGCCGCGCCTGCGGCTGTCGGGCCTCGAACCGTTCGAACTGACGCCGGCGATCCCGTTCGTGAACGTCGGTGAACGCACCAACGTCACGGGCTCGGCGAAATTCCGCAAGCTGGTCACCGCGGGCGATTACACCGCCGCCCTTCAGGTGGCGCGCGACCAGGTCGAGAACGGCGCGCAGATCATCGACGTCAACATGGACGAGGGCCTGCTCGACTCCGAAGCCGCGATGGTGACCTTCCTCAATCTCGTTGCCGCCGAGCCCGACATCGCACGCGTGCCCGTGATGGTCGACTCCTCGAAATTCAACGTAATCGAAGCCGGCCTGAAATGCGTTCAGGGCAAGCCGGTGGTGAACTCGATCTCGATGAAGGAAGGCGTGGAGAAGTTCATCCACGAGGCCCAGATCGCGCGCCGCCATGGCGCCGCCGTCGTGGTGATGGCGTTCGACGAGGTCGGCCAAGCCGATACGTTCGCGCGCAAGACCGAAATCTGCAAGCGCGCCTACGACATCCTGGTCGACCAGGTCGGCTTTCCGCCTGAAGACATCATCTTCGACCCCAATATCTTTGCGATCGCGACCGGGCTGGAAGAGCACAACAATTACGGCGTCGACTTCATCGAGGCGACGCGCTGGATCCGCCAGAACCTGCCGCATGCGCACATCTCCGGCGGCGTCTCCAATCTCTCGTTCTCGTTCCGCGGCAACGAGCCGGTGCGCGAGGCCATGCATTCGGTGTTCCTCTATCATGCCATCAAGGCCGGCATGGACATGGGCATCGTCAATGCCGGGCAGATGATCGTTTATGACGACATCGATCCCGAACTGCGGCAGGTGTGCGAAGACGTCATCCTCAACCGCGACCCCGGCGCGTCCGAGCGGCTGCTCGCCTTGGCCGAGATATTCCGCGGCAAGGAGAAGCAGACCAAGGAGCAGGATCTCGCCTGGCGCGAATGGCCGGTCGAGAAGCGGCTGAGCCACGCGCTGGTGCACGGCGTCACCGAATTCATCGAAGCGGACACCGAAGCCGTGCGGCTGACGGTGGAGCGGCCGCTGAACGTGATCGAAGGCCCGCTGATGGCCGGCATGAACATCGTCGGCGACCTCTTTGGTGACGGCAAAATGTTCCTGCCGCAGGTGGTGAAGTCCGCCCGCGTGATGAAGCAGGCGGTCGCCTATCTGATGCCGTTCATGGAAGAGGAGAAGGCGCGCAACCTCGCCAATGGCATCACCGGCGACGGGCGCAACGCCGCCGGCAAGATCGTGCTCGCGACCGTGAAGGGCGACGTCCACGACATCGGCAAGAACATCGTCGGCATCGTGCTGCAATGTAACAATTTCGAGGTGATCGATCTCGGCGTCATGGTGCCCGCCAGCAAGATCATCGAGACCGCGAAGGCAGAAGACGCCGATATCATCGGGCTGTCCGGCCTGATCACGCCCTCGCTCGACGAGATGAGTTTTCTGGCCGGCGAAATGGAGCGGCAGGGCATGAAGATGCCGCTGTTGATCGGCGGCGCCACCACCAGCCGCGTCCACACCGCCGTCAAGATCGATCCGAACTACAAGGGCGGTCCGGTGGTGCATGTCAACGACGCCAGCCGCGCCGTCGGTGTGGCGTCCTCGCTGCTCTCGCCCGAGCGGCGCGAGGCCTATGCCGCCGACATCCGCGCCGAATACGCCAAAATCTCCGCGGCGCATTTCCGCGCGCAGGCCGACAAGAAGCGGCTCAAGCTGGCGGACGCCCGCGCCAACGCGGTCAAGACCGACTTTGCGAAGACGCCGCCGAAGAAGCCGGCGTTTCTGGGCATCAAGAGTTTTGACGCCTACGATCTGGCGGAGCTCGCCGAATACATCGATTGGACGCCGTTCTTCCAGACCTGGGAATTGACCGGGCGCTTCCCGGCCATTCTCGACGATCCCAAGATCGGCGAAGTCGCGCGGTCACTCTATGACGACGCGCGCAAGATGCTCGATCTCATCGTTAAGGAGAAATGGTTCAAGGCCCGTGCCACCATCGGCTTCTGGCCGGCCAATGCCGATGGCGACGATATCGCGGTCTATGCCGACGACAGCCGCAGGAAGAAAATCGCGACCTTCCACACGCTGCGCCAGCAACTGGAGAAGCGCGAAGGCCGCTTTAACGCCGCGCTGTCGGACTTCATCGCGCCCGCTTCGTCCGGCGTGCCTGACTATATCGGCGCCTTCGTCGTCACCGCCGGAATCGGCGAGGATGCGGTCGCCGACCGCTTCAAGAACGCCAATGACGATTACTCCTCGATCCTGTGCAAGGCGTTGGCCGATCGCCTGGCCGAAGCCTTCGCCGAGCGGATGCATCAGCGCGTCCGCAAGGAATTCTGGGGCTACGCGCCGGACGAGGCGCTGGCCGCGGATCAACTGATCCTCGAGCAATATGCCGGAATCCGCCCGGCGCCCGGCTATCCCGCGCAGCCCGACCACACCGAGAAGGCGACGCTGTTTCGCCTGCTCGATGCGGAGAACACGGCCGGCGTTGTCCTGACCGAGAGCTTTGCGATGTGGCCGGGCTCTTCGGTGTCGGGGCTTTATTTCAGCCATCCCGAGAGCTTCTATTTCGGCGTCGGCAAGATCGAGCGCGATCAGGTAGAGGATTACGCCGCGCGCAAGGGCATGAGCCTCGCCGAGACCGAGCGCTGGCTGGCGCCGGTGCTGAATTATATTCCCGTGCAGGAGCCGGCGGCGGCGAAGCCGGCACCGGTGGTGGCGGAGGTCGTACCGGCCAACGACGTCACCTCGCATCCACCGGGGTGCAATTGCGCCGTGCATCTGGCTTGGCGGAAGAAGGCGGTGGGGGCGGGCTAGTCGAGGCATTCGTAGCCCGGATGAAGCGAAGCGTAATCCGGGAAAATCGATCCGCGGCGGCAGTCCCGGATTACGCTTCGCTCCATCCGGGCTACAGCTTTCTTCCCTTCTCCTCTTATGCGAGAAGGGATGGATGGATGCGCGGGTCAAGCCCGCGCATGACGAGTGCGTGGAGCCCTCCCATGAAATTCTTCTCCTTCTGGCGATCGCTGGCGAGTTTTCGCGTCCGCATCGCGCTCAATCTGAAAAATGTGCCGGCCGAGGTGATCTTCGTCGATCTCGACGCCAACGCGCATCGGGATCCCGAGTATCGCAAGGTCAATCCGCAGATGGCGCTGCCGGCACTGGTCGAAGATGACGGCACCACGCTGTTCCAGTCGCTCGCCATCCTCGAATATCTCAACGAGAAATATCCCTCCCCACCACTGCTGCCTGCCGATATCAACGGCCGCGCCCGCGTCCGTGCGCTGGCGTTGATGGTCGCCTGCGAAGGCCATCCACTGCTGACGCCACGGGTGCGGCGCTATCTCGACCACGAACTCAACCTGCGCGACACGCAGCAGGCGGCATGGCGGCGGCATTGGACCGTCGAGACGCTGGCGGCGCTCGAGGGGCATCTGGCCGGCAAGGACACGGGAAAATTCTGCCATGGCGATCAACCGACGCTGGCCGATATCTGCATGGTCGGCCACGTCACTGCCGCAGTAACGCAGCAGATCGACCTGAAAATCTATCCGACCGTGAAGCGCATCTTCGAGACCGCGATGGCGCTGCCGGAATTTGCGAAGGCGCATCCGCTGATGCAGCCGGACACGCCGGAAGCGATGCGGCCCAAGGCGTAAGTTCCGTACGCGCTACCCGGCTGAATATCGCTGCTCTTCGGGAACAGGGCGTGGCACGACGTTGCCGCATCTCCGCCAGAGCCGTTTTGTCAGGAACCTTTCGCCATAAATCGCATCCGATGGGCAGCAAGGAAATCGTCACGCGTGCAATGCGGATACACCCGTTCGCACCCGACGATGCCGAACTGGACGGCAATGCCGCTCGAATCCCATCCAAGGAGGTACCCAATGGCAAAGGCTCATTCGACTTCCATTACCAGACGACGCGTCGTCGCCGGGCTGGCGCTGGCCGCCGCCCCGATGACGTTGGCAGGGGGCAATAATGCTTACGCTCAGGCCCAGCAAACCAAGCCTGACAAGAGCCTGTATGAACGGCTCGGCGGCGTCTTCGCCATCGCGGCGGTCGTGGATCACTTCAGCGACGCTGTCGTGAAGAACCCTGTCGTCGGTCAGAAGTCCAAAAACCCGCGGCTGAAGGAATGGCACACGAAGAACCTGACAAGGCTGCCCGGCCTCAAGTTCCAGCGGACCCTGTGGGTCTGCAATGTTTCAGGCGGACCGTTCCAGTTCACGGCCACCAAGCCCGGCACGACGCCGCTCGGCCTCGAGGAGGCCCACCGCGACTTGCGAATCTCACCGGCAGAATTCGACGAGGTCGCAGCGGAACTCGGACGGTCGCTGGATTTCGCCAAAGTCCCGAAGCGCGAGAAGGCCGAAGTGCTGGCAGCCTTCGCCGCTCACAAGGACGAAGTCACCGCGGGCTACGTCGCGGCCACCAAGCGCGGCTGAGGCTCGTGTGTCCGGACGATCCCGCCAAGCCAGCAGCGGGCGGGCGGGATCGCCAGCCATACGCCAACGGTGATCGATCAAGCTGCGTGCCGCTGCGCCACCTCACCCCTTCGGCGGCGCCAGCGGCTGCACGATTTCCTGGAACGGCGGCAGCGCCTCGCAGCGCTCGGAATGCGCCTTCAGCGCCGGATAGCGCGCGTCGAACAGCGCGGGATGCGCCTCGCCGGTGAAGCGCAGCACGCAGGCGACCGCGATATCGGCATGGCCGATGCTTTCGCCGGACCAATACGGCGTCTTGACCGCCGCGCGCTCCTTTTCCAGCATCTCCAGCACGCCCGCGATTTGCGACTTGCAGCGCTCGACCCAGAGGTCGAGCTGCTTCTCCTTCCGCAGCACGCGCTCGTAAAGCAGGCTGACGCCCTTGTCGCCGAGTCCCATCGCCAGCGCGCAAATCCTTAAGTGCTGCCAGCGCGCCTCGCCGCTGCGCGCGATCATCGCCTTCTCCGGGCCGACGCGATCGTCGACGTAATCCAGGATCATGGCGCTCTCGATCAGCGCCTCGCCGCTGTCCAGCACCAGCGTCGGCACCCGTCGCAGCGGATTATAGGGTGCGATCTTGTCGGCATCGCCGAAGGTCGACCACGGCTTGTGCTCGAAGGCGATATCATAGAGCCGCATGGCGATGGCGACGCGGCGGACGAAGGGGGAGTCGTATTGGCCGATCAGGATCATTTTAGAATCAACACTCTTCGAGGCGGACGGATCGTCAGTGTAACGGACTGTCATACTCCGCGAAAGCGGGGTATCCAGTACGCTGCGGCCTGTCGATTTTATCACCGCTGGCTCTGGAATACTGGATCACCCGCTTTCGCGGGTGATGACGATGGGAGTCAAACGTATGCGACATCTGCTAATTCTCGTCGGATTACTCATCATCACTTCATATTCGGCACACGCCCAAACCGCTCCCGCCGGTTTCCAGTCGCCATCGAAAAACATCGCCTGCCAGTATTTCGACTACGACAAGCAGAACATACTCCGCTGCGATATCAGCGCGATGGAAACAAAGCCGCGGCGGCCCGCCGATTGCGACCTCGATTACGGCGGCGCCTTCGAGATGAACGCCAAGGGCGCCGCCACGCGCCTCTGCCACGGCGACACCGTGATGGACAAATCGCTGCCGGTGCTTGGCTATGGCGAGGTGTGGCAGCGCGGCGGGTTTACGTGCAAGTCGGAGCAAGCGGGCGTGACGTGCTTCAACGCTGATCGTCGCGGGTTCTCGCTGGCGCGGGCGAGGCAGGAGGTGTTTTAGAGTGAAGCTCCGGTTCATATCGATATTGTTCATGTTGCCGCTAATGATCGGGCTTGCGCAGGCACAAGTTGGAATGGAAGCTGACAAATCCCCCTCTCTGAAGGTCATCGGCCTGTATTCACTAAGCGCCGACAAGGAAGCGTATTCGCGGTTTATCCGGGAAAAGATTGCATTCCACGACCCGGCCAATTTCTCAGAAGAGCACAAGGCTTTGTTTCGCCGATTGGGTCGAGGAGACGCGCTTCACCCGTTTACCGACGAAGATCGAAAAGAGTGGGAAGACCACCTTCGTCACCACATGGATGATGCGGCGATGCTTGAGGTGCTGGTCAGCAATCCCGACACGAATTTCGACGTCGGCGCGTTTGTTCAACCTGATCCATCTCAGGCCGAGAGCTTTTGGCAAGTCGCCTGGAACGAGAAGTTCCTCACGTCCGACGGCGAGAAGCTGCTTGAACACGACCGGAAGAGTAAGCTGCCGGACGTCAAACAATATCGCGTGGTGTTCGTGATCCATTTCTGGAAGCCAGACCTTCCGTTGCGCTCCAGCTATGGAGAGCTTGCACCGCCTTCCATTCAACCGCTGCCAGAGCGCTTGTGGCGGCTGGCACCATACGAACTGCCGAGCTGAGGCCCCAAGCACACTGCGTCATACTCCGCGAAGGCGGAGTATCCAGTATGCCGCGGCATCTCGGCTCTATCGCAACTGCTCTGGAATACTGGATCCCCGCCCCCCGTGCGCAATTGCGCACTACGCGGGGATGACGGCGGAGGGTGAAGACGCTTTTGTGCATCACTCAATCACCGGCACATGCCTCGCGACACCACGCGGCACTGTGCCATCGAGCCGCGGATCGTTGACCACTTCGACCTGCCGCCGGAAGGCGCGAAAACCCGAACGCTGGTAGAAGGCGAGCGCGGCAGGATGATCGAAGGTGCAGGTGTGCAGCCAGACGCGCGTGACCGGCCGCGACCATGCGAGTTCCAGCGCGCGGTTCATCAGCCAGCGTCCGGCGCCGGTTCCAACAAATTTTTCGGTGACCCCGAAAGAGACGAATTCGCATTGCCCGGGCTCGCGCAAATCCAGTTCGAGCAAGCCTTCGTCGCGCCCCTCATGCGCCAGCGCGTAGATCTCCACCAGCGGCGATTGAATGATCGCGGCCAATTCGGCGTCGGGCATCCGTATCCTTGAAATCCACAGCCACTCCTCGCCGACGCGGCGATAGAGATCGCGAAACCAGTCGAGCGAGGGAACATCGACCCGGCGTAGCGACCACAAGCCCGCGGGATCGGGACGCAGCGCGGGGCGCGCTGCCATTTCCAGATGCGTGACGATTGCGGCGATCTTGCCGGCAGGGACGTCGGAGTAACCGTCGGGCAAGATCATCCGCCCTACTCCCCCTCGTCACTCGCCAGCACACCCTTCACCGCCCGCGCCCACCCCGCAAGCTTGCGCTCGCGCGTCGCCTTGCTCATGTTCGGCTTGAAGCGGTGCTCCAGCCGCCAGTTGTCGGCGAACTTTGCGGGCTCGGGATAAACGCCGGCCTGTAGCCCGGCGAGATAGGCGGCCCCTAGCGCCGTGGTTTCCTGGATCATCGGACGGTCGACCGGGGCGTCGAGCAGATCGGCGAGGCGCTGCATGGTCCAGTCGGAGGCGGTCATGCCGCCGTCGACGCGCAGCACGTTGGCGGCTTTCTCCCCCGGCCAGTCGGCGCGCATCGCCTCGCGGAGATCGAAGGTCTGGTAGCAGACGCTTTCGAGCGCGGCGTGCGCCAGCTCAGCCGGGCCGGTGTTGCGGGTCAGGCCGAACAGCGCACCGCGGACGCGGGGATTCCAGTAGGGTGCGCCGAGGCCGACGAAGGCGGGCACCAGGTAGACGCTCTGCATGGAATCGGATTTGTCGGCGAGCGGGCCGGTCTCGGACGCCTGCTTGATGATGCCGAGGCCATCGCGCAGCCATTGCACGGCGCTTCCTGCGACGAAGATCGAGCCCTCCAGCGCATAGGTGCGTTTGCCGTTCAATTGATAGGCGATGGTGGTGAGCAGCTTGTTCTTCGAGGCGACCGGCGTGGTGCCGGTGTTGAGCAGTGCAAAACAGCCGGTACCGTAGGTCGACTTGATCATGCCCGGTGTGAAGCAGGCCTGGCCGATGGTCGCGGCCTGCTGGTCACCCGCGATGCCTGAAATCGCGATTGAGCCACCGAACAGGCTGGCGTCGCTATCGCCGAATTTGGCGGAGGAGTCTTTCACCTCCGGCAGCATCGAGCGCGGCACGCGCAGCAGCTTTAAGAGCTCATCGTCCCATTCGCCGGTGTGGATGTTGAACAACAGCGTGCGCGAGGCGTTGGTGGCGTCGGTCGCGTGCACCTTGCCGCCGGTCAGCCGCCACAACAGATAGCAATCGACGGTGCCGAACATCAGCTCGCCGCGCGCGGCGCGATCGCGCGCGCCGGGGACGTGGTCGAGGATCCAGGCGACTTTCGTTCCGGAGAAATAGGGATCGATAATGAGACCGGTCTTGGCCGAAATCGTGGGCTCGTGCCCTTCGCCCTTCAATTTGGCGCAGATGTCTGATGTGCGGCGGTCCTGCCAGACAATGGCGCGGTGCACCGCCTGCCCCGTCGCGCGGTCCCACACGACAGTGGTCTCGCGCTGGTTGGTGATGCCGATCGCGGCGATGTCCTTGGCCTTGAGGCCCGCCTTCTCCAGCGCCTCGCGGCAGACCGTCACCGTCGAGGTCCAGATGTCCTCCGGCTCGTGCTCGACCCAGCCGGACGCCGGGAAATGCTGCGGAAACTCCTGCTGCGCCGTGGCGGCGATGGAAATGTCGCTGCGGAACACGATGGCGCGTGAGGACGTGGTGCCCTGATCGATGGCCAGCACAAAGGACATGACGTTGCTTCCCCGGGAGGTTTTGGTTGCACAAGAGGCAATCCGATTGGGGGGCGAAGGTCAATATCTTGCTGTCGTCCCTGCCATCTCCGTCGTCGCCCCTGCGAAAGCAGGGGCCCATAACCACCGCCGTTCATTTGGCGAAGATCGTCTGCCACCTCGTTTCAATCCAGAGCACAACGCGGTATGGGTCCCTGCGTTCGCAGGGACGACAGATCACGTCGACGCTGTGGTCACGCCACCGTCGACCACAATCGTCTGGCCGGTCATGAAGGTCGAGGCGTCGGAGGCGAGATACGCCACCGCGCCGGCGATTTCGTCGGGTTCGCCGATCCTTCGCAGCGGCGTGCCCGCGGTGCGGCGCTTGAGCATTTCCGGATCTTCCCACAGCGCCTTGGCGAAATCGGTCTTGACCAGACCCGGCGCCACGCAATTGACGCGGACGCCTTTCGGGCCCCATTCGCCGGCGAGACTGCGGCACAGCGCGAAATCAGCCGCTTTCGAAATGCCGTAGGCGCCGATCACGGTCGAGCCGCGCAGGCCGCCGATAGAGGAGATGATCACCACCGAGCCGTTGCCTCGCTCAGCCATCTGCGGGATCGCCAGCGCGCAGAGCCAGATGTTGCTCTTGACGTTACTGCCCATGATCTTGTCGAAGGCCTCGTCCTTGATGTCGAGCAGCGGGCCGTAGTAGGGGTTCACCGCAGCGTTGCAGACGAGGATGTCGACCTTGCCGTAATGCTTGGTGGTCCCTGCGATCAACGCCTCGACTTCCTCGCGGCGCGATATGTTGCAGGGAATGACATGCGCGTCGCCGCCCGCTTTCTTGATGCCATCAGCGACTTCGTGGCAGGCATCGGCCTTGCGGCTGGAGATCACGACCTTTGCGCCGAGTTTGGCGAGCAGTTCGGCGGAAGAACGGCCGATGCCGCGGCTGGAGCCGGTGATGACGGCGACTTTTCCGGTGAGATCGAACGGGGTGTTTTTCACTGTTGTTGATTCCTGACTCGTTCCCTCCGCGTCATTGCGAGGAGCGCAAGCGACGAAGCAATCCATCTATCCCCTTGCGGAGCCATGGATTGCTTCGCTTCGCTCGCAATGACGGGGCAACATTGTCGCCCCGCAATGACGATGTGGCTTACACCAGCCCACCCGCATCCGTAACGCGGCGGAGGTGGTAGTCGGTGTCGCCAAAGGTGTTTTCGATCATGGTCAGCCGCTTGAAGTAGTGGCCGATCTTGGCTTCCTGGGTCATGCCGATGCCGCCGTGAAGCTGGATCGACTGCTGACCGATGAACTTGCCTGATTTGCCGATCTGCACCTTGGCGGCGGCGACCGCGGTCGCACGCTCCTTGGCGCTGTCGAAATCGGCCGCCATGGTCGCGAACATCGACATGCTGCGGGCCTGCTCCAGCGCGACGAACATGTCGGCAGCGCGGTGCTGCAAGGTCTGGAAGCTGCCAATCGGCACGCCGAACTGTTTTCGGGTCTTGAGATATTCGACCGTGCTCTTCAGCGATTCATCCATTGCGCCGACCGCTTCCGCGCACATCGCGGTGCGGGCCTCGTCGACCACGCGCTCGATCAGCGGCAGGCCGTTCTCGGGATCGCCGATCGCAGCATCTGCGCCGACCTCGACGCCGGTGAAGGTGATATCAGCCGCGTGGAGGCCGTCCTGGGTCGGATAGCCCTTGCGGGTGACGCCCTTGGCGTTTGCCGGCACGATGAACACGCCGATGCCAGTCTTGTCGCGCTGAGCGCCTTTCGTGCGCGCGGTCACGATCAGGGTGTCGGCGTTCTCGCCGTTGAGCACGACGAACTTTTCACCGTCGATGACCCAGCCCGCGCCCTTCTTCTTGGCGGTGGTTGCGACATCGCCGAGGTCGTAGCGCGAATTCTTTTCGAGCTGCGCGAACGCAAAGGTCTTGCTGCCGTCGATGATGCCGGGGATGTGCGCGGCTTTCTGCTCGGCCGAGCCGCCATGGCGCAGGAAGCCGCCGCCGATCACCACGGTGGCGAGATACGGCTCCAGCACCAGCGCCTTGCCGAGCGCCTCCATCACGATCATGGTCTCGACCGCACCGGCGCCAAAGCCGCCATCGTCTTCGGCGAACGGCAGGCCCAGCAGGCCCTGCTCGGCGAGCTTGCCCCAGACGGCCTTGCTCCAGCCGCCCTTTTCCTTCTGATACTTCTTGCGCGCATCGAAATCGTAGGAGTCGGTCAACAGACCGTCGATGCTTTCCTTGAGAAGGCGCTGCTCCTCGGACAAATCAAAATCCATGTTCGTTACTTTCTCCAGAATTCAATTCGGGCAACGCCGTTGCCGAGATCTCCGTCGTCATCCCCGCGAATGCGGGGATCCAGTAATCGCAGGCGCCTGCCGTAAGTATAGCCGCCGCGGCGTACTGGGTCCCCCGCCCCATTGCGCAATTGCGCACAAGGCGGGGGACGACAGGTGTTGTCGTGGTGGGACTACAGCCCCAGCACCGCCTTGGTGATGATGTTGCGCTGGATCTCGTTGGAGCCGCCGTAGATCGAAACCTTGCGGTTGTTGAAGTAGCTCGGCGCGATCTGGGCGGTCCAGTCCATGGTCTCGTTGGAGCCGTCATCGCCATGCACGTCGTAGGGCGCGGCGAACGGGCCGATCACTTCCATCAGAAGTTCGGTGGTGGTCTGCTGGATCTCCGAACCCTTGATCTTCAGCACCGAAGACGCTGGGTTGGGCTTGCCCTTGCCGTGCTTGCCCTCGTCGGCGACGACGCGGAGCTGCGTGAGTTCGAGCGCCTTGAGCTCGATCTCGCAGGCCGCGAGTTTCTCGCGGAAGCCCTGATCCTCGATCACGGGCTTGCCGTTCTGTTCGACCTTGGAGGCGAGGTCCTTGATGCGGCGCAGCCGCTCCTTGGAGACGCCGACGCGCGCAATGCCGGTGCGCTCGTTGCCGAGCAGGAACTTTGCGTAGTCCCAGCCCTTGTTCTCCTCGCCGATCAGATTCTCGATCGGCACCTCGACGTCGTCGAAGAACACTTCGTTGACCTCACGGCCGCCGTCGATGGTCTCGATCGGGCGCACGGTGACGCCCTTCGACTTCATGTCGAACACGATGAAGGAGATGCCCATCTGCTTCTTCGCATTGGTGTCGGTGCGGCACAGGCAGAAGATCATGTCGGCGTGCTGGGCCAGCGTGGTCCAGGTCTTCTGGCCGTTGATGATGTACTTGTCGCCCTTGCGCTCGGCCTTGGTCTTCAGCGAGGCAAGATCCGATCCGGAGCCGGGCTCGGAGAAGCCCTGACACCACCAGTCGTCGACGCTGGCGATGCGCGGCAGATACTGCTGCTTCTGCTTCTCATTGCCGAAGGTGTAGATGACCGGGCCGACCATGCTGACGCCGAAGGCGAGCGGCGCGGGCGCGGGGTGCATCTGCAGCTCTTCGTTGAAGATGTAGTGCTGCACGGAGGTCCACCCCGTTCCGCCATATTCCTTCGGCCAGTGCGAGACGCCCCACCCCTTTTTGTTGAGGATGCGCCACCAGGCGACCATCTCGTCCTTGGAGAGGTGACGCCCCTCCACCATCTTGCGCCGCGTCTCCGGCGGCACGTTGTCCCGGAAGAAGGCTCTCACCTCCTCACGAAACGCGATTTCTTCCTTGCTGAAAGCGAGATCCATCGGATCCTCCTGTGAGCGAATTAGATTCTTAAGTAACGCGAATTCCCTGTTTCGTCGTCCCTGCGAACGCAGGGACCCATAACCACCGGCTTCTATAACTGGCAAAGCCGTCTCCCCATGTGCCCCAAGCCGGGGCCGCGGCGTATGGGTCCCGGCTCAAGGCCGGGACGACGGCGGAGTTTAGGAACGGTCTCCTGATACGGCTTGTTGTTTCGATGGCGCGCCCTGCGCCGGCTCCTGCTGCACGCGGAGTTCGTGGCGCGACAATTTTCCGACCGCCGTGCGCGGCAGTTCGTCAAGGAAGTCGACCGCGGCGGGGAGCTCGTGCTTGCCGAGCTTGCCGGTCAGGAACGCGCGCAGCTCATCCAGTGGGAAGGGTTTGGCGCCATCGCGCAGCTTGATGAAGGCTTTTGCGGCCTCGCCACGGTAATCGTCCGGGATGCCGATCACGATCACCTCCTGCACCGCAGGATGCGTATAGATCGCCTGCTCGATCATCTGCGGATAGACGTTGAAGCCGCCCGAGATGATCATGTCCTTCTTGCGGTCGACCAGATAGAAATAGCCATCGGTCTCCATGTAGCCGATGTCGCCGGTGAGGAAGCGGTCGCCGACAAAGGCTTCGGCGGTTTCCTTCGGCTTGTTCCAGTAGCCCTTGGTGACGTTCGGCCCCCTGATGCGGATTTCGCCGGTCTCGCCGACGGCCAGCACCTTTGTCGGATCGTCCAGCGACACCACATCGATCTCGATGCCGGGCAGCATCACCCCGACCGAACCCGGCTTGTCCGGCCCATCCTCCGGATGCGCAGTGCCGGCCGGGGACGTCTCGGTCATGCCCCAGCCGCTCCTCAGCTTCATGCCGACCTTGCACTCAAAAATCCTTGCGACTTCCATCGGCAGCGGCGCGCCGCCCGAGCCAGCGCTGCGCAGCGACGAGAAATCGCGTTGGTCGAGATCGGGCAGCGCGGCGATGGCGATCCACATCGTGGGCACGCCGGGAAAAATGGTGGCGCGCTTGGCCTCGATATCGCGCATCACGGCCTCGACGTCGAAGCGCTGGTGCAGCGAGACCAGATTGCCGCGGCGGAGCGAGGAGAGCATCACCACCGTGAGCGCAAAGATGTGGAACAGCGGCAGCACGCAGATCACCCGCTCGATCGCGTTGCGCTTGAGCCGCTCCGGCCTACCCCAGATGTCGTAGATCGACACGGCCGAGGTGAGATTGCCGTGGCTGAGCATGGCACCCTTCGGCAGGCCTGTGGTACCGCCAGTATATTGCAGCAGGGCAACGTCATCCACGTCGATGGCAGGCCAGGCGGCCGGCCTGCTGACCCCTCCAACGAACTGCCGGTAGGTGATGATGGCGGGATTATTCGGCAGCGGCGCCTGCGGCGTGCCGATCTCGCCCCAGTCGTCGTCCTCGCAGACGATCAGCCTGTCGAGCAGGCCCTTGTCGAGGAGTTTCAGCGCGGTCGGCAGCAGCGCCGACAGATTGCTGGTGACGATGATGCGCGCGCCGGAGTCGGTGAGCTTGTGCGACAGCGCGATCTCTCCGTC
Source organism: Bradyrhizobium sp. SRL28 (assembly GCF_018596315.1). Classification (GTDB taxonomy): domain Bacteria; phylum Pseudomonadota; class Alphaproteobacteria; order Rhizobiales; family Xanthobacteraceae; genus Bradyrhizobium. Next base: position 188,587 of record NZ_JAHEAG010000007.1, read on the forward strand.
GAGCGGGCTGAGATGCACGACGCGCGCACCGGCCTTTAGCGCACCGAAGAAATTAACCGGATGATCCGGCGAATTGCCGAGGAATAGCGCGATCGAACTGTTCTTGCCGTAGCCCGCGCGCAGAAAAGCACTGGCCGCTGCCTCCACCAGTGCCTCGAGTTCGCTGTAGCTGATCGGCCGGTCGCGGAATTCGATGGCGGGGCGCGAGCCGAACTCAGCGGCGGCCTCCGAGAGCAGATCCGGTAGCGTGCCACGCGCGATCGGATCGTCCCAGCGGACGCCTTGCGGATAGAATTGTTCGCCGGAATGGGTCATGCGCGCTTTCAGAAAATGCCCTCTTCACTCCGGGGCGCTCGCGACCAGCGAGCGAACTCGGAATCTCGAGGCTCCTTGGTGCGCACCGGCGCACCAAGGTTCGCGCTGCGCGCGCCCCGAAACCTCACTGAGTGGGCGTCCCGACCCATCAAGCCGCCTTCGATTTCTCGGCCAGCGACGCAAAGGTCTTGCCCTCCGCGGCCAGACGCTTGAGCAGCGGCGCCGGTTCGAGCGAGGGATCGTTGGTCTCCTTGGCGTAATAGGAGAGACGATCGGCGATGTGCTTGAGCCCGACCTGGTCGGCATAGAACATCGGGCCGCCGCGATAGATCGGCCAGCCGTAGCCATAGAGCCAGATCACGTCGATATCGCTCGGACGCGCCGCGATGTTCTCTTCGAGGATGCGCGCACCCTCGTTGATCATCGGATACATCATGCGCTCCAGGATCTCGTCGTCGCTGACGACGCGCTTCTTGCGGCCGAGGCGCTGCAAGGTCTCGTCGATCAGCTTTTCGACTTCCGGATCCGGCAACGCCGCGCGGGAGCCGGCTTCATACTTGTAGTAGCCCTTGCCGGTCTTCTGGCCGAAGCGGCCGGCCTCGCACAGCGCGTCGGCGATTTCCGACTTGATGCCGCGGTCCTTTCGCGAACGCCAGCCGATATCGAGGCCGGCGAGATCGCTCATCGCGAACGGGCCCATCGGCATGCCGAACTTCGTCACCACGGCGTCGACCTGCTGCGGCAGCGCGCCCTCGAACAACAGCTTTTCGGACTGCTTGCCGCGCTGGGACAGCATGCGGTTGCCGACAAAGCCGTCACAGACGCCGACCACGGCCGGCACCTTTGCGATCTTGCGCGCGATCGAGACGGCGGTGGTCAGCGCGTCCGGCGCGGTCTTGTCGGCGCGCACGATCTCGCACAGCTTCATGACGTTGGCCGGCGAGAAGAAGTGCATGCCGAGCACGTCCTGCGGACGTTTTGTAACCTTCGCGATCTCGTCGATGTTGAGATACGAGGTGTTGGAGGCCAGCACCGCGCCCGGCTTGGCGTGCTTGTCGAGCGCCTCGAACACTTCCTTCTTCACCGCCATGGTTTCGAACACGGCCTCGATCACCAGGTCAGCATCCCTAACGTTCTCCAGGCCGACCACGCCCGTGATCAGGCCCATGCGCTTGGCCGGGGCATCCGCGGGGATGCCGCCGCGCGCGGCAGTCGCCTCGTAGTTCTTCTGCATCACGCCCAGGCCGCGCTTGAGCTGCTCTTCGCCGGTCTCGATCAGCGTCACCGGGATACCGGCATTGGCGAACGACATCGCGATACCGCCGCCCATGGTGCCGGCGCCGATGATGGCGACGCGCTCGACCGGACGCGGCTTGGTGCCCTCCGGCACGCCGGCGATCTTGGCGGCTTCGCGCTCGGAGAAGAAAGCGTAGCGCTGCGCCTTGGACTGGTCGCTTGAGACCAGCTTGAGGAAACCTTCGCGCTCCTTCTTCAACCCTTCGTCGAACGGCAGCTCGATCGCGGCGCGCACGGCATCTGCCGCCGCGAACGGCGCTTCGAGCCCGCGCGCCTTCTTGGTCAGCGCGGCGACCGCATTGGTGAAGATGGAGATGTCGGCCTTGGCGGCAGCGAGCTTGGAGTCGTCATCGCGCAGCTTGCGCAGAGGGCGCTTCTCCGCGAGCACGTGGAGGGCAAAGGCCACGCCGCCGGCGGCCGGACCTTCAACGATTTCCTCGATCAGGCCGTTCTTCAGGGCTTCCGCTGCGCTGATCGGATCGCCGCTGACGATCATCTTGACCGCAAGTTCCGGACCGACCGCGCGCGGCAGACGCTGCGTGCCGCCAGCGCCGGGCAGAAGGCCGAGCTTCACTTCGGGCAGGCCAAGCTTCGCTTCCTTGGTCGCGACGCGATAGTGGCATGCCAGAGCGACTTCGAGGCCACCGCCGAGCGCGGTGCCGTGAATGGCGGCAATGATCGGCTTCGGCGAGTTCTCCATCAGGACAAGTACTTCGGCGAGGCCGGGCGGCTTCGGCGGCTTGCCGAATTCGGTGATGTCGGCGCCGGCGATGAAGGTGCGACCCGCGCAGGTCAGCACGATTGCCTTAACTTCGGCGTCCGCAATCGCGCTCTTCATGCACTCGAAGATACCGCCGCGCACCGCGGCGCTCAGCGCGTTGACGGGAGGACTGTTGACCGTGACGATGGCGATGACGTCTTGACGCTCGAGTTTTACCACTTCGCTCACGGGACTCTCCCTGGATCGTTTGTTCTCTGGATCGTTTGTTCTTGGATGCCACTCGACTTGCGTTGAGTAGCTACGGATCGATTTCGCTAATTTCGCACTGCGAAATTTAATTCCACATCTTGACACGGAGGGTTATTTTGAAGCACGTCCCTTGTCAACGAGCTCATCAGCAGTAGCGGGTAATGAAGCGTCCAGGGAAAAAGGTGGCGACTGATCGCAGCTTCGTCGTCGCGCTTTCCCGCGGACTTGATGTGTTGCGCGCATTTCATCCCAACGACGGACTGCTCGGCAATCAAGAACTCGCTGCCCGTACCAATTTGCCGAAGCCAACCATTTCCCGGCTGACCTACACCCTGACCAAACTGGGTTATCTTACACCCGTTCCGCGCTTCGAGAAGTATCAGCTCGCACCATCAGCCATGGCGCTGGGGTATGCCGCCCTTGCCAATCTCGGCGTTCGGCATTTGTCCGAACCCTATCGTGAAGAACTGATGCGCGAGACCGGCGGCGCCGTCGCCGTCGGCGGGCGCGACCGTCACAGCATGATCTATTTCGGGCAGAGCCGTAACGGGCTGACGCTCGGCGTACAGCTCGACGTCGGTTCGCGCGTACCGATTGCGACTTCGGCGATGGGACGTGCCTATATCTGGGCACTGCCCGACGACGAACGCGCCTCTTTATTGCGTGACCTGCGCGACCATTACGGTAGCCGATGGGCACGGATGCGCGACGGCATCGAACGCTCGGGCGAAACGGTGGCGAAACACGGGTTCGCGATTTCTGCAGGCGAATGGCAGAACGACGTGCACGCGGTGGGAGTGGCGCTGAAGCTCAATGACGGAACCGGGCCGTATGCCTTCAATTGCGGCGCGCCGGCATTCCGCTTCACGGAAGAGCGCTTGATGGCCGACATTGGACCTCGCCTTGTCACGATGGTAAGGAAAATCGAGGCGGCGCTGGGCGGCGCAGCACCGCAATCCAAAAAAACAGAAAACAAGAAGTTGAAAGCAGGAGGGAAAGTTGCACGTTTGGCCGAGGGGATCAGATAGCTTTCACCATGACCGGCGAAAACATTCGCCCGGTCATTCCCGCTCCGTGATCAGGGCGGGCGAGACGAGATGACGCAGGCACAGCTCGCGCAGGGAAATGCTCCCCTGCTTGCGGTTCGCGACGTCAGCGTCGTGTTCGGCGGTATCATCGCGCTGAATGGCGTATCCTTCGACATGCACAAAGGTGCAATCCTCGGCCTGATCGGCCCGAACGGCGCCGGCAAGACGACGTTGTTCAACTGTCTCTCCCGACTCTATCAGCCGAGCTCCGGCGATATCCTGATGGAGGGCGCGAGCATCCTGACGCGTCCGCCGCACCGGATCGCCGAAATCGGCATCGGCCGCACCTTCCAGAACGTCGCGCTGTTTCCCAATCTGTCGGTGCTCGACAACGTTCGCGTCGGCACGCATTCCCGCACCACCAGCGACATCGTCAGCGACTCGCTGAAGCTCGGCAAAGTCCGCCGCCTCGAGGCCGAGATCAACAAGAAGGTCCATGAGATCCTCGACTATCTGGATCTCAATGACGTCGCCCACACGGTGGTCTCCGGCCTGCCCTTCGGCACCCAGAAGCGCGTCGAACTCGCGCGCGCACTCGCCGCAGATCCAAAGATCCTGCTGCTCGACGAACCCGCCGGCGGCCTCAACCACGAAGAAGTCCATGTGCTCGGCGATCTGATCAAGCGCATTCGCGACGAGCGCCATATGACCGTGCTGCTGGTCGAACATCACATGGGTCTGGTGATGTCGATCGCCGACCACGTCGTCGCGCTCAACTTCGGCCGCAAGCTTGCCGAGGGAACACCGGCCCAGGTCCAGGCCGACCCGGATGTCATCAAAGCCTATCTGGGGAGCAAGGACTAATGACCGCGATGCTCAACATCAAGGATCTTCGCGCCTATTACGGCCAGGTCCAGGCGCTTCATGGCCTCAGCTTCTCCCTCAACGAGGGCAGCCTAACCACGCTGTTAGGGGCCAACGGCGCCGGCAAGACCACCACCTTGCGGGCGATCTGCAACATGGTGCGCTCCACCGGCGCGATCGAGTTCGAAGGCAAGCCGCTCTCCGGCAAATCAACCGAAAACGTCGTTCGCCTCGGCATCGCGCATGTGCCGCAGGGCCGCGGCACCTTCACCACCATGACGGTGGAGGAAAACCTGCAGCTCGGCGCCATCACGCGCAACAACAAGAAGGCCGTGGTTACCGACATCGAGCGCATGTACGAGCACTTCCCGGTGCTGAAGGAACGCCACACCCAGCAGGCGGGCACGCTGTCGGGCGGCGAGCAGCAGATGCTCGCGGTCGCACGCGCGCTGATGCTGCGTCCACGGCTGATGCTGCTGGACGAGCCGTCGTTCGGTTTGGCGCCCTTGATCGTGCGCGAGTTGTTCAAGATCCTCGGCAAGATCAACCGTGAGGAGAAGGTCACCATCCTGGTGGTGGAGCAGAACGCGCAACTGGCGCTTGAACTCGCTGACCAGGCCTATGTGATCGAAACCGGACGGATCGTGATGTCGGGCAACGCCAAGGACATCGCGAATAACGAAGACGTCCGCAAATCCTATCTCGGCTACTGAGGAGCAGGACAATGGAGCTTTTTACCAACCAGGTCCTGGCCGGCATCGCCACGGGCGCGATTTATGCCTGTATGGCGCTCGCCGTCGTGATGATCTATCAGGCGATCGACCATCTGAATTTCGCCCAGGGCGAAATGGCGATGTTCTCGACCTTCATTTCCTGGCAGCTGATGCAGTGGGGCATCCCTTACTGGTGGGCCTTCCTCGCCACGCTGATCATCTCCTTTGCCGGCGGCATCATCATCGAGCGGTTGCTGTTCAAGCCGCTCGCCAAGGCGCCGGTTCTGACCAACGTCGCCGGTTTCATCGCCTTGTTTGCGATCGTCAACAGCGTTGCGGGGCTGATCTGGGACTTCACCATCAAGCAGTACCCGACCCCGTTCGGGTCCTCGCCGTTCCTCGGCAGCCAGCTGATCTCGACCCATCAGGCCGGCATGATCGGCGTCACGGTGGGACTGTTGATCCTGCTCTATCTGTTCTTTCAGTTCACGCGAATCGGTCTTGCCATGCGCGCGGCCGCGGCGATGCCGGAATCGGCACGGCTGGTCGGCATCAACACGTCGTGGATGATCGCGCTGGGCTGGGGCATGGCATCTGCCATCGGCGCGATCGCGGGCATTCTGATTGCGCCGGTGGTGTTCCTGGAGCCCAACATGATGGGCGGCGTGCTGATCTACGGATTTGCCGCCGCCGTCCTGGGCGGCCTCACCAGTCCGCTCGGAGCAGTGGTTGGGGGCTTCCTGGTCGGCGTGTTCGAGAATCTCGCCGGAACCTACATTCCCGGCGTCGGTAACGAGTTGAAACTGCCGATCGCGCTTGCGCTGATCATCACCGTATTGGTTCTCAAACCGGCGGGCCTGTTTGGCCGGCCCATCGTGAAGCGAGTTTGATCATGAGCGCAGTTGAGGAAGCCGCAAACGAAGCACCGGCGGTCGAAGCCGTGCCAAAGAGAGCCATGACGCTGGGCTACGGCACCTCGCTCGTGGTGCTGGCGTTGTTGATCATCGTACCGATGTTCTTGAAGAATTTCTTCGTCTTCCAGCTAACGATGTTGCTGATCTACGCGCTGGCGGTTCTGGCGCTGAACATCCTGACCGGCGGCAGCGGCCAGTTTTCGCTGGGCCAAAGCGCGTTCTATGCGGTCGGAGCTTACACCTCCGCCATTCTGATGGAGCATATGGGCGTAAACTACGCTCTGACATTACCCGTTGCCGGCATTATCTGCTTTGGCTTCGGGTTCTTGTTCGGTCAGCCGGCGTTGCGTTTGAGTGGCATCTATCTGGCGCTGGCGACCTTTGCGCTGGCGGTGGCCATGCCGCAGTTGCTGAAGCTCGGCTTCTTCGAGCACTGGACCGGCGGCGTGCAGGGACTGGTCGTAACCAAGCCCGATGCGCCGTTCGGCCTGCCGATATCGCAGGACAGGTGGCTGTATTATTTCACGCTCGTGGTCTCGATCGGGATCTACATCGCCTCGGTCAACCTGCTGAAATCGCGCTCGGGCCGCGCCTTCATGGCGATCCGCGACAATGAGATCGCGGCCTCCGCGATGGGCGTCGACGTCGCGCTGTACAAGACGCTGGCGTTCGGCGTCTCGGCCGGCATCACCGGCGTTGCCGGCGGTCTCGGCGCCATCGCAGTGCAGTTCGTCGCCCCCGACGGCTACACCATCACGCTCGCGATCTCGCTGTTCCTCGGCATGGTGGTCGGCGGCGTCGGCTGGCTGCCGGGATCGATCGTCGGTTCGGCCTTCATCATCTTCGTGCCGAATATCGCCGAGCACATCTCCAAAGGCCTCTCCGGCGCCGTATTTGGCGTGCTTCTGTTCCTCGTCATCTTCCTCGTGCCGCACGGCGCAAGGCAAGTAGCAATGGTTGCCCAGCAAATGCTCGGCAAACTCAAGAAGAACTAAGAACCTAAAGAACAAACTCAGGAGACACTATGCCTGCAACGTTACGGACTGCCGCCTTCGGGGCGGCGGTCGCCGCATTCGCTTTTGCTCCCGCAAGCGCCCTCGCCCAAAAGAAGTACGACACCGGTGCGACCGATACCGAAATCAGGGTCGGTCACATCGTGCCCTACAGCGGTCCCGCCTCCGCCTATGGCGTCATCGGCAAGACCGAAGAAGCCTATTTCAGGATGGTCAATGACAACGGCGGCATCAACGGGCGCAAGGTCAAGTTCGTTTCCTATGACGATGCCTACAGTCCGCCCAAGGCCGTCGAACAGGTGCGCAAGCTGGTCGAGAGCGACGAGGTGCTGGTGGTGTTCAATCCGCTCGGCACGCCGTCCAACAGCGCGATCCAGAAATACCTGAACGCCAAGAAAGTCCCGCAACTGTTCGTCGCGACCGGCGCGACCAAGTGGAACGATCCAAAGCACTTTCCGTGGACCATCGGGTGGCAGCCCAGCTATCAGAGCGAAGCGCTGATCTACGCGAAATACCTGATGAAGGAAAAGCCGGACGCCAAAGTCGTCGTGCTCTACCAGAACGATGATTTCGGCAAGGACTACGTCAAGGGGCTCAAGGACGGCTTCGGCGCCAAGGCGTCGATGATCGTTGCCGAGGAAAGCTACGAGATTTCGGAGCCGACGATCGACAGCCATATCGTCAAGCTCAAGGCCACGGGCGCCGATGTCTTCATCAGCATCACAACGCCAAAGTTTGCGGCCCAGGCGATCAAGAAGCTCGCCGAGATCGACTGGAAGCCGATGCACATCCTCTCCAACGTTTCGATTTCGGTCGGCAGCGTGATCAAGCCGGCGGGATTCGAGAACGCGCAAGGCATCCTGTCGGCCGCCTACGCCAAGGACGCAGCCGACCCGCAATGGCAAGACGATCCCGGGATGAAGAAGTTTCTCGCCCTGCTCGACAAGTACTATCCGGAAGCCGACCGCCTCAACACCTCGGTGGTCTATGGGTATGGCGCGGCACAGACCCTGACCAAGGTTCTCGAGATGTGCGGTGACAATCTCACCCGCGAGAACATCATGAAGCAGGCTGCGAACCTGAAGGACTTCACGCCCGACACCCTGCTGCCCGGCGTCAAGATCAACACCTCGACCACCGACTTCGCGCCGATCGAGCAGCTTCAGATGATGCGCTTCAAGGGCGAGAAGTGGGACCTGTTCGGCGACATCATCAGCGGCGAAGCCGGCCATTAACCAATATTCCGCCGGACGGTAGTTTCCCGGGGGTTCAGACTAAATATCGCCTCTCGCGACGTCGTCGCGGGGGCTTTTTGTTGCTGGACGCGACCGAAAGGTATTCAATGCGATCCAAGAGCCGCCAAGCGCTCCAATCAAAAAGAAGATGACACATCCATCCTGATCCCAGGGAGATCAAAAATGTCCGTTATCAACTTGCGACTGGGAGCCTTTGCGGCGGCCCTCGCACTGCTCGCCGCAACCAGCAGCGGCGCATTTGCACAAAAGAAATACGACACCGGCGCGAGTGACACCGAAATCAAGATCGGCAACATCATGCCCTACAGCGGACCGGCTTCCGCCTACGGCGTGATCGGCAAAACCGCAGAGGCCTATTTCAGGAAGGTCAACGCTGAAGGCGGCATCAACGGCCGCAAGATCAACTTCATCAGCTATGACGACGCCTACAGCCCGCCGAAGACGGTCGAGCAAGCACGCAAGCTGGTGGAGAGCGATGAAGTCCTGCTCGTCTTCAATCCGCTGGGCACGCCGCCTAATACCGCGATCCAGAAATACCTTAACACCAAGAAAGTGCCGCAACTGTTCGTCGCCACCGGCGCCACCAAATGGAACGACCCCAAGGACTTCCCCTGGACCATGGGCTGGCAGCCCAACTACCAGAGCGAATCCGCCATCTATGCGAAGTACATTCTGAAGAACAAGCCCGACGCCAAGATCGCGGTGCTCTATCAGAACGACGACTACGGCAAGGACTACCTCAAGGGCTTCAAGGACGGCCTTGGCGACAAGGCCGCCTCGATGATCGTGATCGAGGAAAGTTATGAGGTCTCCCAACCGACCATCGACTCTCACATCGTCAAGATGAAATCGAGCGGCGCCGACGTCTTCTTCAACATCACCACGCCGAAATTCGCCGCGCAGGCGATCAAGAAAAACCAGGAGATCGGCTGGAAGCCGCTGCACTTCCTCAACGGCGTCTCTTCCTCGATCGGCAGCGTTATCAAGCCTGCGGGCTTTGAGAATTCCCAAGGTATCATCTCTTCAAACTACCTGAAGGATCCGACGGATGCGGAGTGGAAGAACGACGCTGGTATGAAGGCCTGGACCGAGTTCCTGGACAAATATTACCCGGAAGCCAATCGTTCCGACATCTTCGTGATGTATGCCTACACCGTGGCACAGGGCCTCGAGCATGTGTTGAAAGCCAGCGGCAACAATCTCACACGAGAGAACGTCATGAAGCAGGCCGCGAGCATCAAGAACCTCGAACTCGGAGGCTTGCTGCCGGGCATCAAGGTCAACACGTCGGCTACCGACTTTGCTCCCATCTCACAGGTCCAACTGATGAGGTTAAAGGGCGAGACCTGGGAACGCTTCGGCGAAATTCTCTCCGATGACGCTGGCGGCTAGCACACCGCTCACCTGCCAAATATGCAGCCCCCTGCGGCATGGTCGCAGGGGGCTTTTTGTTGTGAGGCCATTGGCAAGATGCTAATCACGGCACGGTCAAAAAGAGCTTCATCGAAGAAGCCTGACGACTGTCATTTGTTAAATGAAAAGGGAGAGACGTAATGTCCGCAATAAAAAAACTGGCGGTTCTTTCAGCCGCGCTTGGATTGCTTACCGTATCGACGAGCGGCGTTCTCGCACAGAAGAAATACGATACCGGCGCAACCGATACCGAAATCAAAATCGGCAACATCATGCCTTACAGCGGTCCCGCATCCGCCTATGGCGTGATCGCAAAGACCGAGGAAGCCTATTTCCGGAAGGTCAACGCCGAAGGCGGCATCAACGGCCGCAAGATCAACTTCATCAGCTATGACGACGCCTACAGCCCGCCGAAGACGGTCGAGCAGGCCCGTAAGCTGGTCGAGAGCGACGAGGCGTTGGTTGTCTTCAATCCGCTGGGCACCCCGCCGAACACCGCGATCCAGAAATACCTCAACACCAAGAAGGTGCCGCAACTGTTCGTCGCGACCGGCGCCACCAAATGGAACGATCCGAAGAACTTCCCCTGGACCATGGGCTGGCAGCCCAACTACCAGAGCGAAACGCAGATCTATGCGAAGTACGTGCTGAAGAATAAGCCGGATGCCAAGATCGGCATCCTCTACCAGAACGACGACTACGGTAAGGACTACCTGAAAGGCTTCAAGGATGGACTCGGCGCCAAGGCGGCGTCGCTGATCGTCCTGGAGGAAAGCTATGAAGTCTCCGAACCGACCATCGATTCCCATATCGTCAAGCTGAAAGCTTCCGGCGCCGACGTGTTTGTCAACATCACCACGCCGAAATTCGCCGCGCAGGCGATCAAGAAGAATGCCGAGCTCGGCTGGAAGCCCCTCCACTTCCTCAACAGCGTCTCAGGCTCAATCGGCAGCGTCATAAAACCGGCCGGCTTTGAGAACGCGCAAGAGATCATCTCTTCGCAATATCTCAAGGATCCCGCCGATGCGGAGTGGAAGAATGATGCTGGCATGAAGGCCTGGAACGAATTCCTGGACAAGTATTACCCCGAGGCCAACCGCGCCGATGCATTCGTGGTGTATGGTTACACGGTGGCACAAACTCTGGAGCATGTGCTGAAGTCTAGCGGCGACAACCTCACGAGGGAAAACGTGATGAAGCAGGCCGCAAGCTTGAAGGACCTCGAACTCGGGGGACTGTTGCCGGGCGTCAAGATCAATACGTCAGCAACCGATTTTGCGCCAATTTCCCAGATGCAACTGGTGAAGTTCAAAGGCGAGACCTGGGAACGCTTCGGCGAAATCCTCTCCGGCGACGCCGGCGGCTAGTCATTTTGAACCCTGATCGGCCCATTTGCGGGCCGGAAGAAGAACCCCCGCGGCCCGCCCGCGGGGGTTTTCTTTTGCAGCGATTGGATGGATAACCAGACCTCCCGTCGCTAGAGCCCCGTTGCCATCATGACCGACCGACGTCCCCTCCTGCGCGCGATCTTTGACGCGGCTGTCGCGGCCGCGCATCCCGACGTCGTGCTGTCGGCGCATCTGCGCTCCGTACCAAAAGGCCGCGTGATCTGCCTCGCCGCCGGCAAGGGAGCGGCAGCGATGGCTGCTGCGGCCGAGCGACATTACCTCGATACGCTGGGGCTCGATCCGTCGCGACTGACCGGTATTGCCACCACGCGCCACGGCCACGGCGTGCCGACGCGCCGGATCAGGGTGATCGAGGCCGGTCATCCCGTGCCCGACGAAGCCGGGCTGAAAGCCGCCGACGAAACGCTGCGCCTCGCCGCCGAGGCAACCGCTGATGATCTGCTGCTGGTGCTGTTGTCCGGTGGCGGCTCCGCGAACTGGATCGCGCCGGCCGACGGAGTTTCGTTCGCACAGAAGCAGCAGGTGAACCGCGCGTTGTTGCGTTCGGGTGCACCGATCGGCGAGATGAATATCGTCCGCAAGCATCTGTCGCGGATCAAGGGCGGCCGGCTGGCCCGCGCCGGACAGCGCGCCGCCGAAATCGTCACGCTCGCAATCTCCGACGTGCCGCATGACGATCCGTCCGCGATCGCATCGGGACCGACGGTGCCGGATCCGAGTACGCTGGCGGACGCCCGCGCGCTGGTGGCGAGGTACAATCTCACGGTCGACGATGCCGTCAGGCGCGCCCTCGAAGATCCCGGGAATGAGAGCTGCAAGCCCGGCGATGGTGCGTTTGCCCGCGCGCAGTTCGAGATGATCGCAAAACCAAAGGCGTCGCTCGACGCGGCCATCAAGGTCGCAAAGGACGCAGGCTATGAGGTCATCGGCCTCGGCGCCGATCTCGAAGGCGAGGCGTGCGATGTTGCGGCCGATCATGCGCGCCTGGCGCTGAAGGCACAGAGCGATGGCAAACGCATCGCGATCCTGTCGGGCGGCGAACTCACGGTGACCGTGCGCGGCAATGGCCGTGGCGGCCCCAACCAGGAATATGCGCTGGCGCTGGCGGATCTTCTGAAGGGCACTTCAGGCATTGTGGCGCTTGCCGCGGACACCGACGGCGCCGACGGCGGCGCCGGCAGCGCGACCGATCCGGCCGGCGCCGTGATCGATCAGACGACGTTTGCGAAGATGAAGTCGCTCGGCCTCGATCCCGCAGCCTATCTCGCCAACAACGATGCAACCGCGTTCTTTTCGGCCACCGGCGATCTCCTGCTGACCGGTCCGACGCTCACCAACGTCAATGACGTCAGGGTGATCCTGGTGGACTCCGCCTAGGTTTTCCGATCCGTTGCCGGCATCCTGTACGTGCTGAAACGGCGTTAACGTTCTGTTGAGCAAGTTGCGAAGAACCGACGCGCATCTGCCCGTCTCGAAGGTGCAATTCACCAGCTTGGGCTTCTAATGGCCGTTCTCCTGGAGGGAGGAGAGTCGCCGATAGCGGCTGGGGAAACGCTACATGACGGATCACGGCCAGTTAACCGCCCCACGGTCGGCGCAGTTGAGTGCGCGGCTCGAAGAGGCGATCAACAATTTATCGCTCGGCATCGTCGTCTTCGACGAGAAGCGTGAAGTCGTTTTCTGCAACGCCCGTTACAGTGAAATGTACGGGCTTTCGCCTGAACGGGTGGCGCCGGGGACCCCGACCCGTGAACTGATCCAGCATCGGCTGAAGCTCGGCCTGAAAGTGCAGACCGCGCCCGATGATTACATCCGTGAGCGCGTCGGCCGCGACATCGCACTCGACACCACGGTGCAGGAATTCACCGACGGCCGGATCATCGCCTACACCGTCTACCCGATGCCCGGCGGCGGCGGGATGGCGACCCACGAGGACATCACCGAGCGTGAAGAGCTCAATGCCCGGCTGAAGAAGCAATACGAGCTCGGCCGCGAGCAGGAAGAGGCGCTGCGCGCCAAAAACTTCCAGTTCGACACCGCGATCAACAACATGTCGCAGGGGCTGTGCTTCTTCGATTCCGACCACCGCCTGATCGTGTGCAACGATCGCTTTGTCGAGATGTACGATATCGCGCCCGAGCGCGTCAGCCCCGGCATGTCGCTGATCGAGATTGTCGACCTGCGCTTCGAAGCCGGCAGCTTCCCCGCCATGACGCGGGACGAATATCTGCGCTGGCGCACCAATGTGGCGGTTTCCAACGAGGCGAAGGACAGCATCGTCGAATTGATGAACGGGCGCACCTTCAAGATCCGTCACCGGCCGATGCCCGGCGGCGGCTGGGTCGCGACGCACGAGGACATCACCGAGCAGCGCCAGTCCGAGGTCAAGATCGAATACATGGCGCACCATGATGCGCTGACTGATCTGGCCAACCGGGTACTGCTGAACGAGCGGCTCGAATATGCGCTGGGCCGGGTCCAGCACGGCGAAATGGTCGCCGTCCATCACCTCGATCTCGATCAGTTCAAGGCCGTGAACGATACGTTCGGCCATCCCTGCGGCGACAAGCTGCTCAGGATCGTCGCCGAACGGTTGCGCCCCCTCGTCGGTGAAGCCGATACGATCGCGCGGATGGGAGGCGATGAATTCGTAATCGTGCAGGCCACGATCGCGGACCCCGCCGAGGCCACTTCGCTGGCGCAGCGCGTCATCGACGCACTGAGCGAGCCCTATGACATCGACGGCCAGCAGGCTGTGATCGGCGTCAGCATCGGCATTTCGGTCGGCCCCGGCGACGGGTCGAACCCCGACAAATTGTTGCGCAACGCCGACCTCGCGCTCTACCGCGCCAAGAGCGACGGCCGCGGCACATTCCGTTTCTTCGAGCCCGCGATGGATCTGCAGATGCAGACCCGCCGCGTCATGGAGCAGGACCTGCGCAAGGCGCTGCCGGCAGGTCAGTTCGAGCTGCACTACCAGCCGGTCGTCAACCTGGCGAACAACGAAATCAGCGGCTTTGAAGCCTTGATACGCTGGAATCATCCGGCCAAGGGGTTGATCTCGCCGGCCACCTTCATCCCGCTGGCCGAAGAGATCGGCTTCATCGTCCCGCTGGGCGAGTGGGTCATCCGGAAGGCCTGCGCCACCGCGGCGCAATGGCCCGACGACCTTCACGTCGCCGTCAATATTTCAGCGATCCAGTTTCGTAGCCCCGGCCTAATGCAGGTGATCGTCAGCGCGCTCGCGGCTTCCGGCCTCGCGCCCACACGGCTGGAGATCGAAATCACCGAGTCCGTTCTGCTCCACAATAAGGAAGCGACGCTTGCGGTGCTGCATCAGTTGCGGGCGCTCGGGATCCGGATCGCCATGGACGATTTCGGCACGGGATATTCGTCGCTGACCTACTTGCAGAGCTTTCCGTTCGACAAGATCAAGATCGACCGCTCGTTCGTCAAGAACATCACCGAGGATTCGAGCTCGCTCACCATCGTGCGGGCGGTTGCCGCGCTCGCCAACGGCATGGGCATGACGGCTACCGCCGAGGGCGTGGAAACCGCCGAACAACTCCACAGCATCGCTTCCGAAGGATGCACGGAGATGCAGGGCTTCCTGTTCAGCAAGCCGCTTCCCGCCGCCGAGATCGAGCGGCAATTCCTGTCAGGACGCGGGCCGCGCGACGTTCAAGGCCGTATCGTCGCGGCCTGATTGGGCGCCCCTCAAAATTCCGCGGCGATCTTCGACAGCATTTCGAGCAACGCTACGCGGTTGGCCGGGCCCAGCAATTCGTTGAGCCGCGCCTCGTGCTTGCTGGCAACGAGCTTCTTGGCGCGCGCCAGCACCGCCCTTCCCTTGTCGGTCAGAACCAGGATGTGCGAACGGCGATCGTTGGTCGAGCGCATCCGGGTGCAGAGGCCGCGGCTCTCCAGCGCATCCAGCATCGAGACGAAATTCGGCCTGAGGATGCCGAGCGTGTTGGCGATTTCGGTCTGGTTGCGTCCCGGGTTGCGGTCGAGCAGCAGCAGCACCGAGAATTGCGCCGGCGTCAGTTGCAGCGGCGCGACGCAGCGCAGGAAATCCTCGAACACCTTGAGCTGCGCACGCTTGAGCGAATAGCCGAGCAGCTCGGCCAGTTCGCCCAGTTGCAGCCCGACATTGTCAGCGGCGCCATCAATTTCCTTGCCATTGCTGCGCGACGGCTTGACGGCATCGGTCGCTGCCTTGGAAACTGTCATGCGTAACGCTCGCACCCGAAAAAAGGCTCGGCCGGTGGCCGGGGCCTTGATGTTATATTTGATAATTGTTATTGAGTATATCAAATATCGGCGGCTTTCAACTGCCGAGATATGGGACGGCCGGCGGACCGCACGAGGTCAGGACCGGCGACGCTTTTAGGGGGAGCGCCAGTCTTGAACACGACGATCATGCTGTTCCTGCTGCAGGACGGCATTACCAATGGCGCGATCTATGCGCTGCTCGGGCTTGCGCTGGTGCTGGTGTTTGCCGTCACCCGCGTCATCCTGATCCCGCAGGGCGAATTCGTCACCTTCGGCGCGCTGAGCTACGCCGTACTGGCGACCGGCAAGGTGCCGGGCACCGCATGGCTCGCCATGGCGATGGGCCTGGTCGCCTTCGCGCTCGATCTGTTCGACGCGCGGCGATCGCTGCGGCTCAAGCGGGTCTTGCGCTCACTTGCCCTCAACATCGTGCTGCCGGCCGCCATCCTGGCCCTGACCTATGGCCTTGCCGGGCCCAAGACGCCGATCGCGGTCAACATCGCGCTGTCGCTGCTGATCGTCGCGGCGATCGGATTGTTCCTCTACCGCATCGCGTTCCAGCCGATCGCCCATACCTCGGTGCTGGTGCTGCTTATCGCCTCCGTCGGCTGCCATCTCGCCTTGCAGGGCCTGGGCCTGGTGTTCTTCGGCGCCGAAGGCCTGCGCGGCCCGGCGCTGTCGAACGCGGCGCTCACGATCGGTCCCTTGCGCTTCACCGGCCAGAGCCTTGCGGTCTACGGACTGACGATTGCCTTCATCATAGCACTATGGCTGTTCTTCGGCTTCACGCTGATGGGCAAGGCGCTGCGCGCCACCGCCGTCAACCGGCTCGGCGCCCGCCTCGTCGGCATCCGCACCACGCTGTCGGGACAGATCGCCTTCCTGCTGGCGTCGGTGATCGGCGCGATTTCCGGCATCCTGATCGTGCCGATCACCACGCTCTATTACGACACCGGTTTCCTGATCGGCCTGAAAGGTTTCATCGCCGCGATCATTGGCGGGCTGGTGAGCTATCCACTGACGGCGGTGGCGGCCTTGATCGTCGGCAGCGTCGAGGCGTTCTCCTCGTTCTACGCCAGTAATTTCAAGGAGGTCATCGTCTTTACGCTGATCCTTCCCGTGCTGGTGCTGCGCTCGCTCGCAGCGCCCGCGGTCGAGGAAGAGAAGGACTGACGGCAATGCATCAGCGGCTTCCTGTCCTCATCTTCGCACTCGTCATGGCGGCGATCCCGTTCATTCCGGGCGTGCCGCCGTTCTGGATCGTGCTGCTCAACAATATCGGCCTCGCAGCCCTGGTGGCGATGGGGCTGGTGCTGCTGACCGGCGTCGGCGGACTCACCTCGTTCGGTCAGGCCGCGTTTTGCGGCTTCGGCGCTTACACCACGGCGGTGCTGACGACCGCCTATGGTTTTTCACCGTGGCTGACATTGCCGCTCTCGCTGCTGGTCAGCGGCATCGCCGCCGTCTTGCTCGGCATCGTCACGGTGCGCCTGTCCGGCCACTATCTGCCGCTCGGCACCATCGCCTGGGGCATCGGCCTGTTCTATCTGTTCAGCAAGCTGGAATTCCTCGGCCGCAATGACGGCATATCGGGCATTCCGCCGCTCTCGATCGGCAATTTCAAAATGCTCGATCCCGGCACGATCTATTTCGCGATCTGGATCGGGGTTCTCATCTCGGCGCTGCTGACCATGAACCTGCTGGACTCCCGCACCGGCCGCGCGATCCGCGCGCTGCGGCGCGGTCATATCGCGGGCGAAGCGTTTGGCGTGCAGACGCCGCGCGCAAAACTGCTGGTGTTCGTTTATGCGGCTGTTCTCGCCGGCCTCTCCGGCTGGCTCTATGCGCATTTCCAGCGCGCGGCCAACCCGACCCCGTTCGGTGCACATGCCGGCATCGAATATCTCTTCATCGCCGTGGTCGGCGGCGCGGGTTATGTCTGGGGCGCGGTGCTCGGCGCCGGTATCGTCGTGGTCCTCAAGGAAATCCTGCAGAGCTACCTGCCGTATATTTTTGGTGGCCAGAGCCAGCTTGAGACCATCGTGTTCGGCATCCTGCTGGTCGTCCTGCTGCAACTGGCGCCGACCGGCGTCTGGCCCTGGCTGATGGCGCATCTGCCGATCAAGCCGGGCCGCAAGGTGCCCGATACGTCGCTTCCCCTTGCCAAGCGCGAGCGCGCGCCGGCCACTGCCGCCGCGCTGCTGCAGATCGAGAAAGCGCGCAAGCAGTTCGGTGGTGTGATTGCCGTCAACGACGTCTCCTTTGACGTCCAGGCCCGCGAGATCGTCGCCCTGATCGGGCCCAACGGCGCCGGCAAGAGTACGACCTTCAACCTGATCACGGGCGTGCTGACCACGACCGGCGGCACCATCTCGGTGCTCGGCCACAAGGTCGACAACGCCCCGCCGCAGGAAGTTGTAAAACTCGGCGTCGCCCGCACGTTCCAGCACGTCAAGCTGGTGCCCGACATGACCGTGCTGGAAAACGTCGCGATCGGCGCGCATCTGCGCGGGTCTTCCGGCGCAGTCGCCAGCATGTTCCGGCTGGACCGGGCCGACGAGGCGAAACTGCTGGCGGAAGCCGCGCGCCAGATCGAGCGCGTCGGCCTCGGCGACCAGATCGACCAGTTGGCGGGAAGCCTGTCGCTGGGCCAGCAGCGCATCGTCGAGATTGCACGCGCGCTATGCGTCGATCCGTTGCTGCTGCTGCTCGACGAGCCGGCCGCGGGACTGCGTCACATGGAGAAGCAGCGGCTCGCCGCACTACTTCGTCAATTGCGCGACGGCGGCATGTCGGTGCTGCTGGTCGAGCACGACATGGGTTTTGTGATGGATCTCGCCGATCGCATCGTGGTGCTGGATTTCGGCACAAAGATCGCCGAGGGCACGCCGGCCGCGATCAAGACCAATCCCGACGTGATCAAGGCCTATCTCGGAGCTACCGCATGAGCGCGCTGTTATCGGTCTCCGACGCGCATGTTTCCTACGGCAAGGTCGAAGCCGTGCGCTCGGTTTCGCTTCAAGTCGCCGGCAACGAGATCGTCACCATCATCGGCGCCAACGGGGCCGGCAAGACTACGCTGTTGAACGCCATCATGGGCGTGCTGCCGCTCAAGGGCGCCACCGCTTTCGCCGGCACCGACATGGCCCCGCTCGACATCGAGGATCGCGTCGCGGCGGGCTTGTGTCTCGTGCCCGAGCACCGTGAATTGTTCGGCACCATGAATGTCGAGGACAATCTGCAGCTCGGCGCCTTCCGGATTCCGAAGGCCACGACGGCAAAATCGTTCGAGCGCGTCTATGCGCTGTTTCCGCGGCTGAAGGAGCGGCGCAAGCAGCTGGCCGGCACGCTGTCGGGCGGCGAGCAGCAGATGCTGGCGATGGGCCGCGCGCTGATGGGCGCGCCAAAACTGTTGATGCTGGACGAACCGAGCCTCGGGTTGGCGCCGATCATCGTCGCCGACATCTTCCGCACCATCGGCGAACTGCGCGCCGCCGGCGTCTCGGTGCTGCTGGTCGAACAGAACGCGCAAGCGGCCCTCAAGATCGCCGACCGCGCCTATGTCATGGAGCTCGGCGAATTCATCCTGTCCGGATCGGCCAAGGATATCGCGTCCAACCAGCGCGTCGCGGCGAGCTATCTCGGCTTCCAGCACGAAGGCGCAAGCGGGATTTAGGGGGTGAACCCGTAAGTTCAGAGCGGTCGGTGGACGTCCGCTTTGGTGCGCATTTCCGGACTTAAGTTGGAAATTGCGTGATGTCCGAGAAGTCCGGAAACCGACATTCATCGTGAGGGGCGGCATGTCTCAAAAGTGCCAACAGCGGACGTCGTCGCCTCATTCGATACGTCGTCGGCAGTCGCGACAGCTAACGCCATTCGATTCCGTATACATCAACAGGCTGCAGGAAGCCCTTGAGATGGCAGGGACCAATGTTTGTGACATGCAAGCGATCCCGGATGCGATCCTGAACGGCATTTGATACAAGAATGGCATCGGGCTCGGCCAACTGGCACAAACGAGCAGCCAGTTGAACGGTCGCACCAAAAAGGTCGTTGCTGTCCGCAATCGGTTCTCCGACGTCAATACCAATTCGCACCTGAAGCTTCTCTTTGCTTGCCAGATTGAAGGCTTCAAACGCTTGCTGGATGGCGCGGGCGCATTGCACGGAGGCGGCCGCGTCGGCGAAGGATGCCATGATGCCGTCGCCAGTGTGCTTCACCACATGCCCACCCTTGTCCTTCAATGCGCGGCGAACCAGCGCGTCATGTGCCCGAACCATCTCCACAGATCGGGCATCGCCAAGACGCTCTGTCATGCTGGTAGAGCCAACGATGTCAGTGAACATAATGGCCCGCAGGGCTGAATCGATTGTGACGTTGTTTGCCTCGCCGCTCGGTTCCGGATCAGACACTCTCCCCAGAAACGCCTGGACGGCTGAGAGGTCCACTTCGATCACATCTTTCGCCACTTCGCCGTGAGCTTCGTCATGAACCCGCATCGCAGTTTGGATATCCGGTGCGTCAATGAGACAGAAGCCCGTACCGCGCGATTCATCAAACCAATACGTCAAGAAACGAACTCCGTATTGATCTTGCACTTCCAGGTCTTTTCGATGCGCCTCGGCGATATCGGAAGCTGTCAGGCCTGAGAGATCGTGTCGGTCGAGGAAAATTGGCACTGGTGTTGCTCCACCCGTTTCTTCAGACGGACTCGTTTCAAATCTGCACCAAGCATGGTGTTTCGCCGAAAGCGCCATTTAATGTAACAGCTTGCAATTGGGACTGCAGATACCCGGCGCAGCGAACCGCGCGCCCCCTCCGACGGGAGCGGCGGGCTTCGCCATGCCCTTCCGAAGTCACCCGACCCTCAAATTCTCCGCCGAAGTCTTCCCCTTGTTGGGCACTTCCTCGTAGCTGACCTTTGCACCCTCATTGAGTGTGCTGAGCCCAGCTTTCTCGACCGCGGAGATGTGCACGAACACATCCTTGCTGCCGTTATCGGGCTGAATGAATCCATAGCCCTTTGTCGCGTTGAACCACTTCACCGTTCCGGTTGCCACCTTGGTCGTCTCCCATATCCGATAGGACCTAGAGACAACCTCGTGCCGATGGGAAAGGCAAGCAAAACCCGCCAGGGTGAGCCGGCAGGGCCGAAGTATCGGCTGGTGCCTGCCTTCCTTCCAAATATCCGCGAATTAACTCGCTTTTGAGACCCCTGGAGGCGCATATTGGGGCAATCACCGCTCCGCCTCCCAGGCATTACCGGTGACAGAGAGTGTTGCGCTCCCGCCTATTCGAGGGAAGCATCATGCCCCAGTCTCAACGCCTGTCGTCCGTGATTCCATTCGCTGCAATTGAGCGCCCCGCTTGTCCGAAGTGCAAGGCCCCGATGATGCTCGTCAGTATCGAGCTAGCACGCCCGGGCGTCGACTTGCATACCTTTGAATGCGCTATCTGCAACCACGCACATACGACCCTTGCCGCGTATGAAGACCCTATGAAGTCCAAGTCCCTTGGACGCTGGCTTCAAGGCGATTTGCACCCACCCAGGTAAGGCGCGCCGGAGTGAACCGGCGGATTTTGTACTTGAAGGGCTAGCGCCCGCAAAAGCGCCCCTGATCGACATCGCAATGTCCGCGATCGCAGCGCCAACAATGCCCTGTATGTTCGGCAATGCCGCGAAGGGAATTGCCGAAGTCCGGAAAGAAGGCAAACTAAACTTGCCGCTAGAGATGGATCTTTCGCAGTAGCCGCTCCTAGTTGTTTTTGACAGGTTAAGCCACTCATGCCGGCATCAAGCGCCTTAGTTCTTTCTGGGCGGCGGTTCGTTCGCTACTTCCTCTGCCAGTAGCTTTAGAAACTTCTCCTGCCGCGCGTCAGCTTTCGCTGCCGCCGCTTCCGATGCAGCCACGAGACTGCGATAGAGCTTAAGGTTTTGCCGGCGAATGAAAAATTGATGTTCCATAGCTACCTCCTCTGAGGGCATGGACCGAAGCGCATGGTGCGCTTGCGAATGGAGGATGGGAAGTGTCGAGCACGTATGTCTGCCGGAACGATCGAGAAAGATGACGACATGCTGGGGCAAGCCGTCACCAACATGGCACTGACATCGCTCAAGCGGTTAGTTGGGCGGCAAGCCGACGGGCACAAGCTGAGATGCCGTCTGGCTTGCCGGCGCTTACGGCGTTGTAAATACGGTCAGCCTTTACGTCGACTACGGACAGGAGACTTTTCATGCTATTCACGTCGAAGCGAGCAGTTCGTTTTCGTTAGCGTTGCGGATCTCTTTGTTAGCCGCCGCTCTGCTGGCCGCTCTGGTTTGGATTTTGCGTCTGTTGGTCAGGCGCCTGATTCGGGTTCTGGCCGGACTTGGCGGACTAATCGCCCTGTCGATTCTGCTGACCATACTTGTTGGGATCATTCTGTTGGTCATCCCGTCTCCTTAATGGTCGGGAACATATGACAACCGAGCCCACGGAGGTTCGTTCCGGCAAATCAAAAAGAAAGCCGTTCAGTTCAAATGCGGCAGACCGCTTGTTACCCCCTCGTGCTAAGCGGCACGTCCAACATATGCATATGCGCTTTGCTGTTGTCGTACCCGGAGTACGATTCAATGCCTTTGCGATTTTCGCAGCGCCGGAGTTAATGCAGCCGAAAGACTCCGTCGACGGCGCGTAGTTCAGCAGGCTTGATCAGTTTGGAGTGCGCAACGGTGACTGCAAACAGCGGACCTTCGAGCTTTGTTTCCCAAAACGCGAGGAAATCCTTCAACGCCGGGAAATCCGGAAACATATCGTAGTCCTGCCAAACGTAAGTTTGCAGCAGCCAGCGCCGATCCGGACGGCGATAAACGATTTCCGCTGTTGTCAGTCCGTAGCCTAAGACCTGCTTCCTGAAATCCTTGGAAACCGCATCGTTCTCGACCATGCCAACCTCCAGCCCAACTGAAGAGTAATGCGTGATTCTCAATTCGCCAAAAAGGAAAACGTTCAATAGGTCATAGCAATCAACGCGCTAGCAGCATGTTACTTCACCTGCTAGCAGTCGTCCCTCCTCCAGAAACTCAAGTCGCAGTCAAACATCGCGGGCTGAAGCCCTTGCGCCCCAGTGTCACAAGCTTATGTGAAGAGCGGCTAGCACTCGCGCATTGCGACTGCCAATCCAGAAAATCACAAAAGCCAGGGAGGACCGCATGAAATTCCGTCCGCTCCACGACCGTGTCGTGGTCAAACGCATCGATGCCGAAGATAAAACCGCAGGCGGCATCATCATTCCGGACAGTGCCAAGGAAAAGCCCTCGCAGGGAGAAATCGTCGGCGTGGGCCCGGGTGGCCGCGACGAAGCCGGCAAGCTGATCCCGATCGACCTCAAGGTTGGCGACCGCGTGCTGTTCGGCAAATGGTCGGGCACCGAAGTCAAGATCGACGGCCAGGAGCTGTTGATCATGAAGGAAAGCGACATCATGGGTGTCCTAACCGACGTTCCGGCTGCCAAGAAGAAGGCCGCCTAACCGCACCCGCTCCCTCATCCTGAGGAGCCGGCGCAGCCGGCATCTCGAAGGATGAGCTCCAAGCTCAACTCATCTCATCCTTCGAGACGCCCTCCGGGCTCCTCCGGATGAGGATCAGTTTCAAACGGAGATCATTATGTCAGCCAAAGAAGTCAAATTCGGCGTCGACGCCCGCGACAGGATGTTGCGCGGCGTTGAAATTCTCAACAACGCGGTCAAGGTGACGCTCGGCCCCAAGGGCCGCAACGTCGTCCTCGACAAGTCGTTCGGCGCTCCCCGTATCACCAAGGACGGCGTCACCGTCGCCAAGGAGATCGAGCTAGAGGACAAGTTCGAGAACATGGGCGCGCAGATGGTGCGCGAAGTCGCCTCCAAGTCGGCAGACGCTGCCGGCGACGGCACCACCACCGCGACCGTTCTCGCGGCTGCGATCGTCCGAGAAGGCGCCAAGTCCGTTGCCGCCGGCATGAACCCGATGGATCTGAAGCGCGGTATCGACATGGCGGTGGAAGCCGTGGTCGCCGACCTCGTCAAGAACTCCAAGAAGGTCACCTCGAACGAGGAAATCGCCCAGGTCGGCACCATCTCCGCCAACGGCGACGCCGAGATCGGCAAGTTCCTCTCCGACGCCATGAAGAAGGTCGGCAACGAGGGCGTCATCACGGTTGAAGAAGCCAAGTCGCTCGAGACCGAACTCGAGGTCGTCGAGGGCATGCAGTTCGACCGCGGCTACATCTCGCCCTACTTCGTCACCAACGCCGACAAGATGCGCGTTGAAATGGAAGATGCCTACGTCCTCATCAACGAAAAGAAGCTATCTCAGTTGAATGAATTGCTTCCCTTGCTCGAGGCCGTGGTGCAGAGCGGCAAGCCGCTTGTGATTATAGCGGAAGACGTCGAAGGCGAAGCGCTTGCCACCCTCGTCGTCAACCGTCTGCGTGGTGGCCTCAAGGTTGCTGCCGTGAAGGCTCCGGGCTTCGGCGATCGCCGCAAGGCCATGCTGCAGGACATCGCGGTTCTGACCGGTGGTCAGGCGATCTCGGAAGATCTCGGCATCAAGCTCGAGAACGTCACCCTGCAGATGCTCGGCCGCGCCAAGAAGGTGATGATCGACAAGGAAAACACCACAATCGTCAGCGGCGCCGGCAAGAGGGCCGACATCGAGGCGCGCGTTCAGCAGATCAAGGCGCAGATCGAGGAAACCACCTCGGACTACGACCGTGAGAAGCTGCAGGAGCGTCTGGCCAAGCTCGCGGGCGGCGTCGCGGTGATCCGCGTCGGCGGCGCGACCGAAGTCGAGGTGAGGGAGCGCAAGGATCGCGTGGATGACGCGATGCATGCGACCCGTGCGGCGGTTGAAGAAGGCATCGTGCCGGGCGGCGGCGTCGCCCTGTTGCGCGCCTCCCAGCATCTCAAGGGACTTCGCACCAAGAACGACGACCAGAAGACCGGCGTCGAAATCGTCCGCAAGGCGTTGTCGTATCCAGCCCGCCAAATCGCCATCAATGCTGGCGAAGACGGTTCGGTGATCATCGGCAAGATCCTCGAGAAGGATCAATATTCCTACGGCTTCGACTCGCAGACCGGCGAATACGCCAACCTGATCTCCAAGGGCATCATCGACCCGACCAAGGTGGTTCGTGTGGCGATACAGAACGCAGCGTCCGTCGCGGCTCTCCTGATCACCACGGAAGCCATGGTGGCCGAAGTGCCGAAGAAGAACGCCGGCGCTGGCGGCATGCCTCCGGGCGGCGGCATGGGTGCCATGGGAGGTATGGACTTCTAACTCCAACCATTCAGAGCACAACAATAAGAAAGGCCCGGCAGCATTGCTGGGCCTTTCTGCACTGGCCACTCGTCCATCTCGACGACGATAGCTGCATGGAGGTGACCGCTCTCAAGGGATCAGGCGGAGACGTGCAGCACTTCGCCGATCGTATTCTCGCCGAGCGTGGCGTCCGCTATGACCGCATGGCAATGATCCCAACCTCGGCTAGACGAAGCGTCGCCCGGACCTTCCAGCACGTCGACTTCTGAAGTGGTGTCGCACCAGAAAGCCCCGACCGTGCGCCGAGGGCTCCCGCATTGAAATAAAAATTGATCCGGGAACCCAAAAAAGCGGGGGCGCTTCTCAAAAGCGACTTGATTTCTCGCTCATTTTTCTGCGCGACGACAATTTCTTGATGGGTAAGAAGAGGTGACCGATTAACAAATTTTGATGAGGAAGCGATGACTGATCAACAGTTGGCTCTTCAGGCGATCAACGAAGCGCAACTCATACTGGAAGAATACCTTCGGCCGCGGCCGCAGAATAACGAGCATATCCTCGACAGGTTGGTGGAAGTTCTAGAACGCCCCGATTTGGTGGTTGCTGTAAGCCGCTTGCAGCAACAAGGCAGTCTCGCAGTGCCCAAATGAGGAAACTGCCCTCAGTCGCCTTGGCCGTCTGGACTGCTACGGTCTTGCCAGTCGGGGTGCCAGATGCGCAGGCCAAACAACAATGCAGCGCCACGAAGCCATCAAATCAGCATGGGCGCTGGTGGTCCTATCGTCTGATCGATGGACGAAAGTGCTGGTACGAAGGCAAGCCCATGCTTTCGAAATCGATGCTGGAATGGCGCAAGGAGGCGTCCGCGCGACCCGCTTCCAACGGAAAAATCAAAAGCGTCGTCACTGAGAAAGTCGTCACAGAGAAACCTGGCCATCCATTAGACGCGCGGGCTTGGGCTCCCAATGATCCTGATACTTTCGAAGCGCGATGGCGCGAAAGGGTGGAAATGCAATAGGCGTGCCCCAAGGGAAAGTCTCGAAGCGCCGGAATCGCACCTGCGCGCCACAGACAATTTTGGCGACTCGCGAAGAGCCCTTGCTTTGCAACTAACCGCACAGCGGAAGACCAGCAATGCGAACGGCTGCAGATTTCAATCTCTATTACGCCGCCCCTGACCCCTGGCATATTTCCCACGCGCGATTCAGGGACAAGGTCTTGCGCCGATGTCTGAAGCGAATCATCCGGAACAAATCCGTTCTTGAACTCGGTTGTGGCGAAGGCCACTTGACCCACGCAATTTTTGGCAAAGCACGATCCGTGGTTGGCATCGACATAAGCGATGTAGCGATTGCTCGCGCCAAATCGCTAAATTTGCCAAACGCCAGATTTGAAAGCGCTGATTTTCTGCAAGCATCATTTCAGGGTTACGACGTGATCGCAGCCATCGAATGCGTCTACTATCTCTCCCTGGAGGAACGGGGGGCGTTTTTGGAGAAAGTCGCCAAAGAACACGCTGGCAAAATACTTCTGCTTTCGGGTCCAATCGTGGACTACAGAAGACACTTCGGTCATAAGCGATTGATGCACGAGTTCACGACTTTAGGATTCGTCCCCCTTAGATTTTATAACCTGTCCGTTTATTGGCATCCGCCTTCATCCAAGATTATCGCCAACCTGATCAAGCTGCCACTTGGACACAAATTGCTTGATTGGATGCCGGAGTCGATGATCTATCAAAGACTGTACGCACTTCGAGCACCGAAAGCCTCCTGACTCGGATTCGATAACCCGACAGAGAGGCTTCGTGTAGCTTCGGCTTGCCTTTGAAAGTGGATTTCGTGCCCCGCCTTCATTAACGAAGCCTTAATCATGATATGTGTTCCCACCGCTTCCTTGTGGGTTGCACAACATCCTGAACACTCGCGGCCTTCTATCCTTGCGTGACTGCAGCCATTTTATCCGGCTTGGCGCCGATGATGGCTGAGGGAATCACAAGGTCAGACGATGCACGCTTCCGGTCGCCCAACGGTCGAAACCACCGCGTTCCTGCTTGCCGCACTCGAGCAGGCCAGCGATGCCGTCGTCATCGTCAATAGCGATCTGTGTATCAGCCACTTCAATGCTGCGGCCGAAGTGATCTGGGGCGTTGCCCGCGACGACGTCCTTGGACTCGATGCAAGCTGTCTCGGATTGACCGACCTCGGGCCAAACTCCGAGATCACGATCCGGCGCAGTAACGGCAGCCGGCTCAGAGCCGCGGTATCGATTTCGCGTGTTGAGATCGGTGGCCGATCCCACTACATGGCCTTCGTTCGCGACATCACCGCGGAGGTTGAACGACGCGAGAGGATCGCGCTTCTCACCCTCGTGGCCGACAAGACCAACCGTGCTGTTGTCCTCACCGACCGCAAGCTGAAGGTCGTCTACACCAACGCCGCGTTCTCCCGAATGTTCGGATATTCGCCTGAGGAAGCGCAGGGACGGCAAGCAAACCAGTTGCTCGCCGGCCCATTCACCGACCGCGAGACCCTGGCCAGGTTGCGGCGCCGGATCTGCGATGGAAGTAGCGACGAAGAGGAAGTCCTCGCATACGACAAGATCGGAGACGAAATCTGGGTCTCGGCCACGGTCAAGCCGTTCCGCAACGAGCGCGGCCGGATCAAGTACCTGTTCGCCCTGCTGACCGACATCACCGAAAGCAAGCAGTTACGGTCGCTGCAGCAACTGATCATGGGCGCGCTGGCCGATGAACTTCCGCTAACTGACATCGCCGATCAGCTTTGCCGGCGTGTCGAAGTCCTTGCGCCCGACGTCGTCTCTTCGGTGCTGCATATCGATTCGGATGGATTGGTCCACCCGCTGGGTGGGCCGAGCCTGCCTGAGGCATACTCGCGCGCACTCGACGGCGTCGCCATCGGGCCCGACATCGGCTCGTGCGGATCGGCCGCCTATTACGGGCAGCCGGTGCTGGCGTCGGATATCGACAACGACCCGCGCTGGCAGCCGTTCAAGGCGATGCCGCTCGCGGCCGGCCTGAAAGCCTGCTGGTCGACGCCGATCAAGGCCAAGGACGGCCGCGTGATCGGAACCTTTGCCTTCTATTTCAGGGAGTGCCGCGCGCCAAGCCGCTGGCATCAACGGATCGTCGATGCCTGCGTTCACCTCGGGGCGCTGGCGATCGAGCGAAAGGAGGCGCGCGCCCAGATTGCCCGGCTCGCCTACCACGACATGCTGACTGGGCTGCCGAACCGCGCGCAGTTGCGCCAACTGGTCAACCAGGCCATCGACGATTGCCGGGGCAAGCAACTCGCGCTGATATTTCTCGACCTCGATCACTTCAAGGACGTCAACGATACGCTCGGACACTCGGCCGGCGATGCGCTGCTTGTCGATTTTGCAAAACGGCTGCGTGCCCGCATCCAGCCGTCCGACCTGCTGGGACGCCTGAGCGGCGACGAGTTCGTCATCGTGTTGCCGAACTGCGATCCGGCGCGCGCCTCGCTGGTCGCCTCCAACATCACCGACGCGCTGACGTCGCCGCTGTTGCTCGACAACAGGCAGATACCGATCTCCGTCAGCATGGGCATCAGCATCTATCCTGACAACGCGACCGACATCGATACCCTGATGCAGCAGGCCGACGCGGCGATGTCCGAGGCCAAGCAGGCTGGCCGTTCTACCCATCGCTTCTTCAGCGCCGACATGAACCGCCTCGCCGAGCAGCGGCTCGTCTTCAGTGCGGCGCTCCGCCAGGCCATCGCAAATGACCGGTTGAAGCTCGTCTATCAACCGCAGACCCGAACCGTCGACGGCGCCCTCTACGGCGTCGAAGCGCTGGCGCGCTGGAACGATCCTGAGCTTGGCGAAGTCCCGCCTTCGAAATTCATCCCGCTGGCCGAGGAAGTCGGACTGATCGAGCAGATCGGCCTATGGTCGATCCGCGAAGCATGCCGGCAAATGGCGGCATGGCGCCGTGCCGGACTGGACGTCCCCTGCGTGGCGGTCAATCTGTCGCCGCTCAATTTCCAGAATGCGAAGCTTGCGGCCGTGGTGGCGGAGACCATCGCGGCCAATGGCCTTCCGCCCCAGACATTGATGCTCGAGATCACCGAAGGCGTGCTCGTGAACGAGCGCTCGGCCGCGATCGAAACCATGAATGCGATACGCAAGCTCGGCGTCGGCCTGTCGCTGGATGATTTCGGGACCGGCTATTCGAGCCTGAGCCGGCTGGCGCACTTGCCGATCCGCGAATTGAAGATCGATCGCAGCTTCATGCGCAACATCGAGCACGACACCAGCGCGCTCGCGATCGCCACCGCCGTCGTCCGCGTCGGCCAGAGTTTGAAAATGGCCGTGGTCGCCGAGGGCGTCGAAACCGAGGGACAACGGAAGCTATTGGCCGAACTCGGCTGCGACGTCGTGCAGGGACATTTGTTCGCGAGGGCGATGTCGCCCGAAGTATTCGAGCGATGGCTGGTCGCGCATGCCGCCGAGCAGGCGCGGGTGATGCGCAGGAGCGTCGAGGAGGTCCGTTCGCAACCAGCGCCGTCGTTGCTGATTGCGTCGACGGGCGGTTAGGCGAGCAATCTCCGGCTTCCGTAGGGTGGGCAAAGGCGCGACAGCGCCGTGCCCACCATCTCTCTTGTTCGCCGATCCATGGTGGGCACGCTACGCTTTGCCCACCCTACAGACCACGCGCCTCACTTCGCCGGGACGTACTTTCCGTCCTTCACGGTCAGGATGATACGCGAGCGGTCATCGAGGCCGTAGCGATCCTTTTCGGTGAAGTTGTAGACGCCCTGGCTGGCCGCGATTTCCTTCTCCGTGAGCAGCGCCTGGCGGATCGCCTCGCGGAATTCCGGCGTTCCCGGCTTGGCCGTCTTCAGCGCCACCGGCACCACGCGCTTCAACACTTCGAAGGCGTCGTAGGAATGACCGGCGAACTGGCTGCGGCTGTTGGCGCCATACTTGGCTTCATAGGCGGTGTTGAGCGCCAGACCCGGCTTCTTGGTCAGCGCGCTGTCGGGCTGGGTTTCCGGCGACATCACCGGCCCGGACGCCATGATCACGCCTTCGGCCGCCGCACCTGCGATACGGATGAAGTCCATGCTGGCGGCGCCGTGGGTCTGGTAGATCAGGCCCTTGTAGCCGCGCTCGCGCAGCGTGGTCTGCGGCAGCGCCGCGGCGGTCCCGGAAGCGCCGACGAGGATCGCGTCCGGATTGGCGGCGAGGAGTTTCAGAACCTGGCCCGCGACCGACGTATCCGGGCGCGCAAAACGCTCCTCGGTGGCGAGCGTCATCCCCATCGGAATGGCCTGGTTCTTGAAATCGTTGAACCAGAGATCACCGTAGGAATCGGAGTAGCCGATATAGCCCACCGACTTGATGCCATGCGCCTTCATGTGCTCGTAGAGCACCTTGCCCATGATCGGAATCGGCTGCGGCATGGCGACCGACCACTTGATGCGCGCTTCGGTGATCGGGAACGGCGCGAGGCCGATATGCGGAATGCCCGCCTCGTTCGCAACGGTGGCAACCGCAACCGTCGAGGGCGTCGTCGACGACCCCATGATGATGTCGGCCTTGGACTCGGTGACGAAGCGCCGCGTGTTTGTTGTAGCCGTGGTCGGATCACCGCCGTCGTCGAGCGTGATGATCTTGATCGGCACGCCGCCGATTTCCTTCGGCACGAAGTCGAGCGAGTTACGCTCGGGAATGCCGAGCGCCGCGGCGGGGCCCGTCGTGGTGATCGAAATGCCGACCGTGATCTCGTTGGTTTGCGCCATGGCCGGCAAGCCCGGCAAAGCGAGGGCCGCTACGACAGACGCCGCGGACAGAAAAGCCTTCTTCATTCATTCCTCCCTGGATTATCTATTTATCGTTTTAAGCAAAGTCCCGTGGGCAATTCAGCCCCTTCTTTAGGCCATGCGGCAGACCTAAGTCAGCCCCGCATGAATCGCTCGATGATCTCCGGTGGCATCGGGGCCGATTTCAGCTTCGCGGGGTCGTCCGGATGCTTGCCGACCAGCACGCGGGTCTCGAACGCCTCGATCGCCAGCGCCTCGCCCTTGAACACGTTGTGGACCACCTCAAAAGAGGATCGCTTGAAGCTGTCGATCCGGCTTTCGATTCTGATCCAGTCGCCATGGGTCGAGGGGATGTGGAATTTCGCCCGCGTATCCACCATGGGTATGCCGACCAGGCCGTATTTGTGGATGATGTCCTGTTTCGAAAAACCGGCGGCTTCGAACATGATCGAAGTCGAATCGTCGAACATCGCGAAATAGCGCGGGTAGTAGACGATGTTGGCGGGGTCGCAATCGCCCCACTGGATCTGCACGTCGCGCCGGTTAATGAACATGAGCTGGAATATCCTAGCGCGGCGCCATACGAAGCGCGGCATCGAGCCGCACCACTTCGCCGTTCAAATAAGGGTTGTCGATCATGTGCAGCGCCAATGAAGCAAACTCATCGGCCTGACCGAGGCGGCGCGGGAACGGGATCGAGGCGGCAAGCGAGTCCTGCGCTTCCTGCGGCAGGTTGGCGAGCAGCGGCGTGAGGAACAGGCCGGGCGCGATCGTCAACACACGAATGCCGAACTGCGCCAGTTCGCGCGCGATCGGCAGCGTCATGGCGACGATGCCGCCCTTCGAGGCCGA
The DNA here is from genome assembly GCF_018596315.1 of Bradyrhizobium sp. SRL28. Taxonomy (GTDB): domain Bacteria; phylum Pseudomonadota; class Alphaproteobacteria; order Rhizobiales; family Xanthobacteraceae; genus Bradyrhizobium. The sequence goes on from NZ_JAHEAG010000007.1 coordinate 219,993, forward strand.
ATAGGCCGACTGACCGATCTGGCCGTCATAGGCTGCGACCGAGGCAGTGGAGATCACGACGCCCCGCTCGCCCGTCGCAAGCGGCTCCAGCTTCGACATGCCGGCCGTCGCCAGCCGCAGCATGTTGAAGGAGCCAATGAGATTGACCTTGATCACCTTGTCGAAATCTCCGAGCGCCATCGGACCTTCCTTGCCGATCACGCGCTTGGCGACGCCGATGCCGGCGCAGTTCACCAGCACGCGCGCCGGACCGTGGGCCGCCGCGGCCTTGGCGATCGCCGCTTCCGCCGAAGCTGCGTCGGAAACGTCGCAGATCACGGCTGTGCCGCCGATCTCGGCGGCAACGGCTTCGGCGAGCGTGGCGTTGAGATCGCAGACCGCGACCTTGGCGCCCTGCGCCGCGAGCCGGCGCGCTGTCGCGGCGCCCAATCCCGATGCGCCACCGGTGACGATGGCGGCCTGGTCCTTCAACTGCATGGTGCTCTCCCTGACATACTCTTGTTCGAATTTACTAAAGCGTGATCACCTGCGCCGGTGGCGCCGATGAATAAATCTCCTCGATCAGCGCGTTGCGATTTTCCAGAACCGCGCGCTGGTTGATCGAGCCCTTGTCGGTGACCTCGCCGCGATCGATCGAGAGCGGCGTATCGAGCAGCACCGCGCGCGTGATCCGCGTCGACGAACCGGTCGCGCCCGCGACGAACTGCTGGAAGCGTTCGCGAAAGGCCGCAACGATCAGCGGATCAGACGCAGCAGCGGCCAGATCGTCTGATGGAAGCGTCGGATTGATCAGGCGGCAGCCGTCGAGGTCGAGCACCACCAGCGCCGATATTTCGTCGCGGTTGATGCCGGCAATGACGACGTCGCGCACCAGCGGCGCGCAAGCTCCAACAAAGCGCGCGCGCAACGGGCCGACGCTGACCCAGGTGCCGCTGGCGAGTTTGAAGTCCTCGCCGGTGCGGCCGTCGAAATCGAACCCGGCGTCGAAATTATCGGGGTCTGCCGGTTTCAACGCATCGCCCATTTTGTAGAAGCCCTCCTCATCGAAGGACTTCGCGGTCATATCAGGCTGACGCCAGTAGCCCGGCATGACGTTCGGCCCTTTGGCGCGAACTTCCAGCTTGCCGTTGTTGGGCACGAGTTTCGCGTCATTGCCCAGCACCGGCAGCCCGACATGGCCGGAGCGGCTGGTGTGCGGATTGACCGACATGAAGAACGGCGCGGTCTCGGTGGCGCCAAGTCCGGTCAGCATCGGCACGCGATAGCCGGTTTCCTGGACCGAAAGTTCGTCGAGGCTGTTCCAGACAAAGGCCGACAGCGCGGCGCCCGAGAAGAACATCGCATGGAGGCGAGCAAAGAATTTTTTGCGCAAGCCCGCATCGTCGCGCAGATAGGGCAGCAGCGATTCATAGCCCTTGGGCACGTTGAAATAGACCGTCGGCGAAATCTCCTGCAGATTGCGCACGGTCTCCTCGATGCCGCCGGGCATCGGCTTGCCTTCGTCGAGATACATCGAGCCGCCATTGTACAGCGTCAGCCCGATATTGTGGTTGCCGCCAAACGTGTGATTCCACGGCAGCCAGTCGACGATGACCGGCGGCTCGTCCTTCAGGAACGCCAGCGTCTCGCGCAGCATCACCTGATTGGCGCAGATCATGCGCTGGGTGTTGATGACCGCCTTGGGGTTTCCGGTCGAGCCCGACGTCAGCAGGAATTTGGCGATCGTATCCGGCCCGATGGCCTCGTGTACGGCGTCGAGGCGCGGATGCAATGGGGTTGCCATCAGATCGGCAAGACTTGTTACATCGCGCCCAGGCACCGTGCCGCGCGAGGCAGCGATCTCGGTTCCGGACGAAACGTTGGCGGCCAGCGCATCGGCGAATTTCGTGGCGTCGTCGGCGAAGACGAGGCCCGGCGTCAGCAGCTTCATCAGATAGGCGAGCTTGCCGTAGTCGCGCGACACCAGCGAATAGGCCGGCGAGACCGGGCAGAAGGGAATGCCGGCATAGAGCGCGCCGAACGCGATCAATGCATGATCGACCGAGTTGCCGGAGAGAATGACGACCGGCTTCTCCGCCGAAAGGCCGCGCGCCAGCAGCGCGGACGCGATGTGTCGCGACGACGCCAGCAGCTCCGCATAGGTGATCTGCCGCCAGCCCCGCGCGGCGTTTCGCTCCGCCATGAAGACCCGATCGGGCGCGGCCTCGGCCCAATGATGCAGGCGGTCGGTGATGCGCACGGGATAGTCGAGTAGTTGCGCTTTCGGGCGCAGATAGATGGTGCCGTCGTCGCGGCGCTCGACATGCACCGCGGGCGTGCCGAATGAGATCGGGCGCAGCGGATGATCGGCGCGCGCGGCTGAAACGGTCGAGGCGGACATGCTGGGCTTGGCGCTCATGTCAGGTCGGCTTCACCTTTGCGGTTTTGTGGTCGAGAAACGCGCGAATGCGGCGCTTTGCCTCTTTGTCGCTCTGCGCCACCGTCGCCATCAGAGATTCCATCAGCAGGCCCGTCTGCGGATTGGCCTCCGCGATCATCGGCAACGCCTGCAGTACCGCGAAATTGGTCAGCGGCGCGTTCGCGGCCACCCGTTCGGCAAGTTCCAGCGCCTTCGGCAGCGCGCCGTCGGCGTCCGTGAGGTATTGCGAGAAACCATAGGCCGAGCCTTCAGTGGCCGAATAGACCCGGCCGGTCAGCATCATGTCGATCATCCGCGCCACGCCGATCAGCCGCGGCAGCCGCACCGATCCGCCGCCGCCGACGAAAATGCCGCGCTGGCCCTCGGGCAGCGCGAAATAGGCTGACGGTTCGGCGACGCGGATATGCGCCGCGCACGCCAGTTCCAGCCCCCCGCCGATCACCGCGCCCTTCAGCGCCGCGATCACGGGAACGCGGCTATACTGGATGCGGTCGAACACCCGGTGCCACATCTGCGAGTGCCGCAGGCCCTCGGTGGCGTCGTGCTCGGTCAGTTCCGACAGATCGAGGCCGGAGGAAAAATGATCGCCGACGCCATGGATGACCACGGCGCCTGTCCCATCAGGCAGATTGGAGAAACAATCCTGGATCGCGAGGATGATGCCGTCGTTCAGCGCATTGCGCTTGGCCGGACGGTTGAGGCCCACGGTCAGCACCGCGCCCTTCTGCTCGATCTTGAGCAGGTCGGATGGACCCGCTGATGCGGTGGAGGCGTTTCCCATGGGCGTGTATTACTTCCTGTGCAGAATAGTTATATTTTATAACGATTTTGGGAGGAGTCAATACGGGTGGTGCCCACCCTCCCCTGGAGGGGGAGGGTCGGCTCACATTGAGCGAAGCGAAATGTGAGACGGGGTGGGGTGATCTCTCAACTCGGGCACTGTTAGACGTGGAGAGACCGTCACCCCACCCCGCCGCTTCACTTACCCTCCCCCTCCAGGGGAGGGTAAGTGAAGTCGCGCTCACAGCACCTGATGCACGTCGATCACCACGCGGTCGGCGTGGCGGGCGGCGGAGCCGATGAAGAGGTTTTCCATCAGCCAGCGGTATTTTGCGGCCCCGGTCTCGAACCGCGGCACGGTGCGGAAATAGATCAGTGTGGGGTCCACCGGCTCGCCGCGCTTGAGCTTCTGCAGCAAGTCGACCGGGCCGAAGCGCAGGCCCTTATTCTCGACATAGACCACCGCGCCGTCGTCGGTCTCGAAGGCGTATTTGGCCTCGAGCTCGATCAGCTCGTTCGGTCGGATGATCTGGAAGTCGGCGCCGAAGGGGCAGACCTTGCCGTTGATGCCCTCGCCGTTCACCTCGCCGCCGATGATCGGAATGATCCGGCGCACGCCGGTGCCGATCTCGCCGGCTGAGGTCACCTCACCGATTCGGGCGGTGATGGTGAAGACATATTTGGTCGAAAGCTGCGGGGTCGTCATCGGGCACCTGCACTCTGTCTTGACTATGCCACAACTCCCTCATGGTGAGGAGCGCGAAGCGCGTCTCGAACCATTAGGCACAGTGGCCTGCATCCTTCGAGACGCCCGCTCCGCGGGCTCCTCAGGATGAGGAATTGAGACTTATCCAGCCATACGCTGCGGCAACCATAGCGCCAGCATCGGAAATGCGATCAGGATCACGAGCCGGATCAGGTCGGTGACCACGAACGGAATCACGCCCCGGAAGATCGTCGAGAACGACACGTCCTTCACCACGCTCTTGATGACGAACACGTTCATGCCGACCGGCGGATGAATCAGGCCGAGTTCGACCGTCATCACGATGATAATGCCGAACCAGATCGGGTCGAAGCCGAGATGGACGATCACCGGAAAGATGATCGGTACCGTGAGGATGATCATGGCCATCGCATCCATCAGGCAGCCCAGCACCAGGTACATGACCATGATCAAAGCGAGGATGCCGTAGGGTCCGAGACCGAGGCCGGTGAGGAGTTCCGTGACCTTCTGCGGAGTCTGCGTCACCGTCAGGAAGTAGCCGAAGATCAGCGCGCCAATCAGCACCGTGAACACTGCGGCCGCGGTGCGGGTCGCCTGCAGCAGCGAGTTCAGGATTTTCTCCTTGTTGAGCCGCCCGGTGAGCACGCCGATCAGGAACGCACCGGTGGCGCCGACGCCGCCCGCCTCGGTGGGCGTAAAGCGCGGCAAAAATGGCAGGCCATAGAGCCCGCCGATCACGAAGATGAACAGCAGCACCGGCGCCCAGATGTTTTTGAGGCCAATAAAGCGCTCGTGCCAGGTGGTCTGCGGTCCCTTCGGCAGGAAGCCCGGGCGGACCCAGCCGATCAGCGCGATGGTCAGCATGTACATCGTCATCGCGAGGATGCCGGGAATAATGCCGGCGATGAACAGTTTTCCGATGTCCTGCTCGGTGATGATGCCGTAGACCGCGAGCACGGTCGACGGCGGCAGCATGGCGCCCAGCGTGCCGCCGGCCGCGATCACGCCGGTGGCAAAGGATTGCGGATAGCCGAAGCGGCGCATTTCCGGATAGGCCACCGCGGAGAAGGTCGCAGCGGTCGCCACCGACGAGCCGCAGATCGCGGCAAAGCCGCCGCAGGCCCCGACCGTTGCAATGCCAAGCCCGCCACGTAAATGGCCGACAAAACCGTTGGCAGCGCGAAACAACTCGCGGCTCATGCCGGAATTGCTGACGAACGTTCCCATCAGGAGGAACATCGGAATCACGCCGAAGGTGTAGTCGGTAACCGTGCGCATCGAGGTCTGGCCGACCAGCTTCAGCGCCGGCGCAAAGCCGACCAGATAACCGAAGCCGCAGACGCCGACGAGGCCCATCGCCATGCCCACGGGCACGCGCAGCAGCATCAGCGCAAACAGCGCGACAAATCCGAGGACGGCGACGGCATCGGTACCCATGCGACCTACTCCACCGTCTTCACTTTGGCGTCATGGATATCCTCCGGATGGAAGATCAGCCGATAGGTGCGGATTGCTATCAACAGGACCGCGGCGCCGTCGCCGGCCCAGGCGATGGCGAAGAACGGCCAGGTCGGCATGCGCAGGTCAAAAGTCAGGACGTTGTCGTTGTAGGTGCCGTGCACCTTGTCGAACAGCGTCCAGGTCTGCACCGCCACCACGAACAGCAGCACCAGCGTCGCGAACACATCGATCATGCGCTGGTATTTCGGCCCGACATTGGCCCAGACCAGGTCGACGGTGATGTGGCCACCACGATAGCTGGTGGCGGCGATGCCCCAGAAGATCAGGATGCCGAGCAGCATGCGCCCGATATCGAAGGAATCCGGGATTGCATAGTTGAAGGTGTTGCGTAGCAGCACGCCGATGAAGATGTTGAGCGCCACGATGCCGACAAAGCCGGCGGCGATCCATTCGATGGTGTCGATGAAACGATCCATCCACGCGCGATTCATGTCCGCTCCGAACGGCTGACAATGGCAGGGGGAAAACGGCGGCAGGAGAATTCCTGCCGCCGGAAGGGTATTTACGCGTCTACTGCGCGAGCGCGTTATGCTTGGTCAGCTCAGCCTTGAGCTCGGCCAGCGCCGCATCCGGATCGCCGCCGTTCTTCTTGACGCCGTCGCCCCAGGTCTTGACCAGCGGTTCGGCGGCCTTCTTCCAAAGTCCGATCTGCTCGGGTGTGAGCTTGTAGACCTCGTGGCTGGACTCCGCCTTGATCTTCGCGATCCCGGCGTCCTCCATCTTGCCCCAATGCTCGCCGACCTTGCCGGCGGTCTCCGTGTTGCAGTTGTTGTCGATCGCCTTCTTCTGCTTGTCGGACATCTGGTTGTATTTGTCCTTGTTGATCACGAAGGCGAAGGTCGTGACATAGAGCGGCGCCTCCATGTCGTACTTGGTCACCTTGTCGATGCCGAACAGCAGCAGCGAGCCCCAAGGAAAGGTGACGGCGTCGGCGACGCCGCGCTCGATGATGTCGCGGACCTCCGGCGCCGAGGACTGCACGTTGGTGCCGCCGAGCTGGGTCACGAAATTGGCCATGGTGGCATGGGCGGGACGGATCTTCATGCCCTTGATGTCGTCGGGCACGACGATCTTCTTGGTCCGCGAATGAAACGACGATGGCGAATGGACGAAGGCGAGACAGAACTTGACGTCCTTCATCTCCTTCTCGGCATATTTCCGGTACCAGGCGTCGAGCGCCATCGAGCCGCCCTTGCCATCCGACATCAGGAACGGCAGTTCGCCTGCGCCGATAATCGGGAACCGCCCGGGCTGGTAGCCGGGGTTGACATAGGTGACGTCGGCAATGCCGTCGCGCGCCATATCGTAGTGGTCGAACGCCTTGCCGAGCTGCTGGGCCGGAAACACCTTGGACTTGATGGTACCGCCGGAATCCTTTTCGACGGCGGCCGCCCAGTCTTCCAGCGACTTTTGCAGGGGGTGCGAGGACGGCACCCAGTGCGAAATCTTCAGTTCGAAGGTCTTTTCCTGCGCCAACGCAGGCGTCACACCGGCTGCAAGCAGCAGCGCCAACAACGCTTTTCTCATGAACATTCTCTCCCCTGGCATGACGGGCCCTTATTGGTGCGCGGCCCCATTATTTAACATGTTATCTAGTCCACCCGCTTTTTCAAGACGGACATCCGGCCGCATCGTTGTTGCGCTGCGGCGAACTGCGCTTCACGGTTTTTGCGCCAACGTGCTTTGCCAAAAACGTTATATGATATAATTATCGGGGCAAGTCCGCGGGCGGCGAGCAGCAGACTACAGCAATCGGGGAGCCAGTATTGAGGACAAAAGTAGCAATCATAGGTGCAGGTCCGGCAGGATTGTTGCTTGGGCAACTATTACACCATTACGGCATCGAAAACATCATTCTCGAGCGCCAGACGCCGGAATATGTGCTCGGCCGCATCCGCGCCGGCCTGCTCGAAGAGGGCACGGTGGCGCTGCTCGACGAGGTCGGCGCCGGCCAGCGCGCCCATCACGAGGGGCTGGTCCACCATGGGGTCGAACTCGCGTTCGGCGGCGCACGCCACCGCATCGACATGCACGGCGCCACCGGCAAGACCGTCATGATCTACGGCCAGACCGAAGTGACGCTCGACCTGATGAATGCCCGCAAGGCGGCCGGCCTCACCACGGTCTATCAGGCCGCCGACGTCAAACCGCTCGATTTCGATACCGACCGCCCGCGCGTCAGCTATGTCAAGGACGGCCTCACGCACGAGATCGAATGCGACTTCATCGCCGGCTGCGACGGGTTTCATGGCGTCAGCCGCGCCAGCGTCAAGCCGTCGGCGATCCAGACCTATGAGCGGATCTATCCGTTCGGCTGGCTCGGCATCCTGTCGGAAACCCCGCCGGTCAGCCCCGAGCTGATCTATTCCAACCACGCGCGGGGGTTTGCGCTCTGCACCATGCGCTCGACCCGCCGCAGCCGCTATTACGTGCAATGCCCGCTCGACGACGATATCGCACAGTGGCCGGACGAGCGCTTCTGGGACGAACTGAAGCGCCGGATCGACCAGAAGGCCGCCGACGAACTCGTGACCGGCCCCTCGATCGAAAAGAGCATCGCGCCGCTGCGCAGCTTCGTCGCCGAGCCGATGCGCTTCGGCCGGATGTTTTTGGCCGGCGACGCCTCCCACATCGTGCCGCCGACCGGCGCCAAGGGGCTGAACCTTGCCGCCAGCGACGTGCATTACCTCTCGCAGGCGTTCCGCGAATATTACGACGAGAAATCCTCGGCCGGCATTGATGGCTATTCGGCAAAAGCGCTGGCGCGGGTCTGGAAGGCCGTGCGCTTCTCCTGGTGGATGACCTCGATGCTGCATAAATTCCCCGACGAGGGCGAATTCGGCGCGCGCATCCAGCTTGCCGAGCTGGATTACCTAGTCAGTTCGAAGGCAGCTTCGGCGTCGCTGTCGGAGAATTATGTGGGATTGCCGTTTTAAGCTTGTAGGGTGGGCAGAGCGAAGCGTGCCCACCATTCGAATGCTAACTGTAAATGGTGGGCACGCTTCGCTTTGCCCACCCTACGAAGTGCTGCTGCCGTTTAGACGGACGAATTCGAGACAATACCGCCGTCATTGCGAGGAGCGAAGCGACGAAGCAATCCATCGTCCCGCATACGCGGAAGCATGGATTGCTTCGCTCCGCTCGCAATGACGAAAGAGCGCGGCATTTCAAACACCCATGCGAATCCCGTTTAAAACTTTGTAGGCGGTGACTTCGCAAGCCACGTGCGTTCAATGACGAGAAACATCGTCAGCACGTGAGCCACACATGACAGCCACCGACACCCCCGAGGGTTTTGAGCCCCACACCCGCCGCAGCCCGCTAACCGACCCATGGGAGCCGCTTTACTCGAAGCGGACCGACAAGGCCGTTATCATCGGGCTGCGTCTTGCAAAACCGCACACCAACGGTCGCGGCTTGATTCATGGCGGACTGATCGCAGCGCTTGCCGACAACGCGATGGGCCATAGCTGCGCTCATATCATGGGCGGGGTGTCCTCGCTGGTGACGATCGGGCTCGCGGTCGATTTCGTCGGTACCGCCGAAGTCGGGCAATGGCTCGCGGTCGAGAGCGATGTGGTCAAGACCGGCAAGACGATCTGCTTCGCGCAGAGCCTGATCAAGGCCGATGACGTCGTGATCGCGCGGGCGAACGCGACGTTTCGCGTCGTGCCGAAGAAGGAACCTGTGCCCTAACCAAAATGCCAGTCGGCCATCTCGGTCACGAGGTCGATGAAGGTGCGCACCTTGGCCGAGAGCAGCCGCGACGTCGGATAGACGAGGTGGATCGGCAGCGCCGGCTGTTCAAATTGCGCCAATACGATTCTGAGCCGCTGCGCTTTCAGCGATTCGGCGGCCTGGTAGGCCATCACCCGTGTCAGCCCGCCGTCCGCTTCCGCATATTGGATCGCGGCGTCGGAGCTGTTGGTGGCAAATCGCGGCGTGCTGGCGACGCGGATCTCGCGGCCACCCTCGACGAAACGCCAGTCGAGCGCCGCCGTCATGGCGCCGAACTGGATCGTGTCATGCGCGGAGATTTCCTGCGGCCGCTCCGGCGCGCCGCGCTTTGTGAGATAGCCGGGCGAGGCCACCACGATCCGCCGCATCTCGCCGACATGACGCGCCACCAGCGTCGAGTCGGGCAGATGGCCGATCCGGATCGCGAGATCGACGCCATCTTCGACGAGGTTGACCATGCGGTCCGACAAACGGAGGTCGACGCCGACATCGCCATAGCGCTTCAGATAGGCGGTCACGATTCCGCTGACATGCAGCCGGCCGAAACCGACCGGCGCCGAGATGACGAGCTGCCCCTCCGGCCGCGTACGCTCGCCCTCGATGGCCCCCTCCGCCTCCCCGATATCAGCCAAGATCCGCCGCGCGCGCTCCAGGTAGCGTGAGCCGGCGTCGGTCAGCGTCACCTGCCGTGTGGTCCGCTGCAGCAGCCGCGCGCCCAACCGCTCCTCCAGCGCCGCGATCAGCCGCGTGACAGCAGACGGCGACAGACGGAGCTTGCGGGCCGCGGGGGCAAAACCCTGCAGGTCGGCGACGGCGACAAAGGCCTGCATGGCATCGATCCGGTCCATCGGACTATTGCATAATCTGCAATAGTGAAGTGTCAATACTCCAGATTGTTTAGATTATAGAAATATCCATTTTGGAGGCCGAGGACGACCCGTTTTGGCGCCCCGTAACGGAGGCTCAGATGTCTGACGTTCACACCTATTCCAGCGACGTGGCCTTCACCCCGGCGGTGAAGGCGATCCAGAGCCGTAAGGGCTCGCGCGACGCCTATGCCCATGTCGAGGAGCGCGGCGGCTGGCGCACCGAGATCGACGAGAATCTCGCCGGCTTCCTCGCCGAGACCAACAGCTTCTATCTCGCGACGGCTGCCGCGGACGGCCAGCCCTATATCCAGCACCGCGGCGGGCCGAAGGGTTTTGTCAAAATCCTCGACAAGAACACGATCGCGTTTGCCGACTACAGCGGCAACCGGCAATACATCACCCAAGGCAACCTGTCGGAGAATCCAAGAGCGCATATTTTCGTGATGGACTACACGCATCGCCGCCGCGTGAAGATCTGGGGCGAGGCGCGCGTGGTGGAAGACGATCCCGCTCTAACGAAATCGCTGATGCCGCAAGGCTACAAGGCGCGGCCCGAGCAGGTCATCCTGTTCAAGATCTCGGCGTGGGACACCAATTGCCCGCAGCATATCCCGCAGAAGTTCGACGCCGCGGACGTTGCGCAGGCGCTCGCCGTTCGCGATGCCCGCATCGCCGAACTCGAAGCGGAGCTGGCCGCTTTGCAGGGCCAGCCCGTACAGACGGCGCCATGATCACGCAGCTTGTTGCTGCACCGGCGCCCAGGCGAATTCCGGATAATACAGCAGCATCATCCGGTCGACATAGGCGGTGAGGTTGGCGAACTGCTCGGTCCGCTGCCGCAGCGGCGATTCGAAGAACGGCGTCAAAATTCCGGCGAGCGCGCCGAAGGCGGTGGCGTCCATGCCGCAGGGCGTTTCGCCCATCAGAAATGGCTTGTCACCAAGCTGCACCGACAGCGCAAACAGCGAGCGCACGGCGAGATCGACGTCCTCTTCGGGAGCGTGACGGCCGAGGCCGCTGAGCAGGTAATTCTCGGCGACGCGGAACTGCGCGTCCTCGCGCATTTTCTCACGCAGATGAACCGGCGCGCTGTCGAAGAAATGTGCAGGGCCCTTGGCAAAATTGTCGCCATCGACCCAGCGCGCGCCGACCAGCGCCCAATAAACATGGTGCTCGATCATCCGCTCGAAGGCCCAGGCCTGCGCACGCGCCTGCAGGCTGAGCGGAGCGTCGAAATCGAAACCGTATTTGGCTTCCAGATGCGCGCGAATGAAGGTGGAATCGGCAATCGTCTCGGCTTCATCGACGATGTAGGGCAATTGCCCCTTCGGCGAGGCCGGCGGCTTGGCCTTCTCCTTGCGATAGGCAAGACCGGCCATCTTCAGCTGGACCTCGGTTTTGGTCACAAAGGGGCTGATCTCCGGCAGGCCGAAACCGGCGCCGAAGCCATAAAGGGTAATCATGCTGGTCTCCGATCTTCCTAAACGTGCTCCGAGGCTAGCGCCCCCCTGCTGCCACCATGGTGTCAGCAGCAGCAATGCCGGCCGCGGGCCTCTTCGGCCCGCGGCGTGCGGATCTTGCGCACCCACGCGACAAGCCGCCCTTGCGCAAAGGCGCACATTGCGCTGAATGAGCGCCACGCCAGTTCAACCATCGCCCAGCGCAGATCTGACGTAACGCACTGGATGGAAGCCAGCTGTTCCAACGCAAATCCCTGGGCATTCACGAGAGGTCCGCGGCTTCCTAGGGGGCCGAAATCGCTGAAAATCGTCATGGACAAATTCCCTTCACTTGAGGTGTTGTCCCGATATACCCACCCCCTGCTGCCAACATGCTGTCAGCATCGGGCAGGTGCCTCTTGGAAAAGAGCGCCTTTTAGAAAAGAGAACGAGCCATGCGACGGGCCGACCGGCTGTTCCAGATCATTCAGGTGCTTCGGCGCACAAGGAAGCCCATGACGGCGGATGCCATTGCGGCCGAACTGGAGACGTCGAAGCGAACCATCTACCGCGATATAACGACCTTGATCGAGCAGCGGGTGCCGATCCGAGGCGAAGCCGGCGTGGGCTACATCCTGGAAAAAGGATTCGATCTGCCGCCCTTGATGCTCACGCCGGACGAAATCGAGGCCTGCGTGCTTGGTGCGCAATGGGTGGTCGGCCACGCCGATCCCGCGCTGGCGCGCGCCGCGCAGGACCTGATGGCGAAAGTCGCCGAAACCGTGCCGGAACGCCTGCGGCCGTTCGTGCTGGAGCCTGCCAGTCGCGCCCGGCGGGCATGGAACCGGGAGCCTGACCGTATCGACATGGTGCGGACACGGACGCAAATCCACGAGGGCAAGAAAATCACGCTGAACTATCGCGATGAGCACGGCCGCGATAGCCAGCGCACCATCTGGCCGATCGCGGTCGGCTATCACGAGGCGGTGCGGATACTCGCGGCGTGGTGCGAGCTGCGCAAGGATTTCCGCAGTTTCCGCACCGACCGCGTTGTCGACGCGGTCTACCACGACGAAAAATATCCGGAACGGCGCGACCTCCTGCGGGCGAAATGGCGGCGCAGCCTGGTCTGGGAAGCGCCCAAGGATACCTGATTGTTCTGCGCCCCCTCTCGCGCAGCCCCGCTTTCCCGGCTAAACGACCCCATGGATAACCCGACCACCGGTCACGAGAGTCCCTGCCAGGCCTGCGGCGCCTGCTGCAGCTACTCGCAGAACTGGCCGCGTTTCACTATCGAGGACGATGCGGCGCTCGACCTGATCCCGGAAAGATTCGTCAACGAAAGACTGTCGGGAATGCGCTGCGACGGCGACCGATGTTCGGCGCTCTCAGGCGAGGTCGGCGAGGCGACGTCGTGCCTGATCTATACGGTGCGGCCCGAAGTGTGCCGCACCTGCATGCCCGGCGATATCGAATGCGCAATGGCGCGAAAGCGGCACGGATTGCCGGTGCTAGCGTGAGCGGTAGCCCGGATGTAGCGAAGCGCAATCCGGGAACTTCAGCCGGTTGCGGGAGAGCCCCGGGTTACGCTGCGCTTCACCCGGGCTACGATGGCTGCGTTACGCCGTCACCGCTTCGGCAAAATCTTCGTCGTCGATCTCGTCATCGATCGGCTTGAAGGTCGAGAGCGGCTTGGTCGAAAGCGTGATCGGCTTGCGGCCGCCGTGAGATGACGACGAAGCGGCCCGCGCGGCGGGTTCGCGCGACAGCGCATAGAGCGTGGAACCGACCCGGCCGCCGAAATGGATCAGCTCACGTTCGGTGCAGCTTGCTGCAATCGCAACGGCCAGCGCGTGCAGGTGGCTGCGCCGGTAGCAGAATAGCGCCAGCATGGCGCGGACGTCGGACGAAACGCTGTCCACCAGCAGCGGCAGGCCGTTGGCATTGGCGCGATACATCTCGCCAAGTAGCTCGTCCCGGACCGGACAGAAATCGTTCTCGAAGGCGTCGCGGCTTGAAAACATTGCGGGTTCTCCCTTTGCGGAAGATGCAGTGCAATACTCTAATGAAAGGTTAACCACGCGCATCAGTAGTGTTCCGGGGGACTTGCTCAGTCACGACTGAGTTAGAATCGCAACATGATTCGCGCGAGAAGCGGATGCGCGCCTTCCGATACCGGAGCAGGATTGAAACAAACAGGCCGAGGCCGCCGGCTGCGGGATCAGTTCGCCGCCATGAAAATCGCCAGGCCGAAACCGGTGAGATGGTGCAGCGCCTGATCGACGCCGATCAGCGTCCAGAACCACGGATGCTCGTTCTCCAGCGTCACGCCGTACCGGGAAGCGATGATCCCCTTGACACGGTCGACGGTGATGTGAATGGCGAAGTCGATGAAGGAGACGAACCAGAATCGCGGCGCGACGATCAGGATCAGCGCCAGCGATACCGCGAGGTGCACGAGGCAATGCGCCAATAGCGGCAAGGCCCAGCCGGTCTTTTGATCCTTGCCGATCGCCATCCAGGAATTTTGCAGCATGAAGTCGGCTATGACGTGCTTCACGGTCAGAAGCAGCATCCATCCTATCAGTGCACCTACCGGGACCGCGGACGACATCGAAGGAAACAACAAAGCTGACGCCCTTTGCTGGGACTGGAGAGGTGGCGAAAAACCGGGACCTAGGCTGTCAGCGCAATGTTGTTGTCAAACCCGGACTATTCGAACGTTGCCTTTATTTATGACACCTCCTGCGCCGGAATGCACCTGTGGGTAGTCTGAAAATCGCACGGTGTGGCGGAACTGCGATACTGTGGCACGGGCGCGCAGCGTGGCCTGCAGGGTAAGGTTACCGGTCGGCGCGGTTTGCAATCCCATAGGAGCGGGCTATCATTTGGCCGGCGGGCAAAATTATCGTTCTTTTCTAGGTATTTACGAATTTGTTCGGACGGCCTGCGGCCTACTCGGCGGCGACGCGTCCCTGATCTCGGGTACGAGCCATGAGTGCTGAAGCCCCAACGCCGCATCCGGAAATGCCGCGTCGCCGTTCGCGGGTCGTCAAGAGCAACGGGACCCAGATCCTGCTGTTTTCCATCCTGACCCTGATCCTGACCGCCGCCGTGGTGTGGGGTGGCCGGACCTGGCTGCGCAATTCGGAGACACTGGTGTTTGCCGTCGGCGAACCCAACGGCCCCGAGGCGCGCTTCGCCGCCCGGCTGGCGACGGTGCTGAAGAATAATTCCTCGCGGCTGCGGCTCAAGATCGTGCCCAACGGCGACAATGCAAAGGCGTTGTCACAGTTCGACCGCAAGGAAGCCAATCTTGCGATATTGCGCACCGACGCCAGGATACCGCCCCGCGCCCGCGCGCTGGCGATCCTCGAACACGACCTGCTTCTGCTGATCAGCCCGACCGGCAAGAAAATCAAAACCATCGCGGAGCTGAAGAAAAAGAAGATCGCGGTCATCGCCGACGGCGAGAGCGGGGCTGCGCTGGTGCGCAATATTCTCGAACTCTCCGACACGCCGGATGCTGGGGCGCGGGTCCAGCTGGCGCCGCCGGGCGCGACCTTCGACCAACTGTTCGCCGCAGGCTTCGGCGCCGTAGTCAAGATCGCGCACGCCTCCCAGATCGTGAAGGACAAGAGCTACGAGCAATATACCAGGCGCGGCGGCTTCACCCTGAACGCGATCGACTCGGCGAAAGCGATCGCCAGAAAATACCCGGCGATATCAGAGGAAACGGTGGCAACCGGAATGCTGTCCGCCTCGCCTGCTGTCCCTGCGGAAGACGTCGACACGGTCGGGCTCGAATGGCTGTTGGTCGCCCAATCCAAGCTTTCGACCACGACCGTGGGCGACCTTGCGCGGATCATCTACGAGAACAAGGCCGAGCTCTCGCTCACCGACGGCTTCGCCTCCAAGATCGAGCCGGCGGCGACCGACAAGGATGCCTTCATCGTGGCGCACCCCGGCGCTGCCGAATACATCAACGACGAAACCAAGTCCTTTGTCGAGCGCTACAGCGATTTGATGTATGTTGCGCTCGCCGCGCTCAGCATCATCGGCACGATCTTTGCCGCCATCTACGCCAAGGTCACCCGAGTCGCGCCGGAGAAGGCCAGCCAGCTCGCGACCGCCATTCTCGATATCGGCGAGCGCATGGAACACGCCAAATCGCTGGACGCCCTCGACGAACTGCAGGACGAGTTGGAAACGATCCTGCGCGGCGTGGTGATAGGCTTGCGCGACGGCACCATTTCCAGCGACGGACTGGACACCTTCAAGCTCGGCTATGAATTCGTGCGCGACGAGATCGGTTTGCGCCGCGAACATATCAAGCGGCACCCGCCGCTCGGGGATGACAAGGTGGTAGCCGTGAAGACCGCGCAGAGCGCGTAAAATCCGACTGTTCAGGCACGGTGTAGGGTGGGCAAAGCGAAGCGTGCCCACCACAACACGCACGACCCGCGGAATGGTGGGCACGCTGCGCTTTGCCCACCCTACGCATTTCGGCCAAGCACCATGGCATCAGGCCGCGTTCGAGCCGGCGGGCGCCCGCGCCCGGATTTCGGCGATCCTGCGCTTAAGTGCCGCCTGCCGCGGGTCCGGCATCGCGGCTGCGCGCGCCTCGGTCACCGCACTCCCCAGATCAGGCAGCGCCAGCACGCCATCGAAGGTCGGCTTGACCAGGCCGTCGATGATCGCATTCCAGTCCGCCAGGCCCTGACGATAGACGTCGCCATAGCCCTCGATCATGGTCGCGGTCTGCACGATCGCGGACGCAGCCGCGGGCTGCTTGGTCAGGCTGCGGTCGATCATATGCAGCCAGCGTTCGACCCAGACCCGCTCCTTGGCATAACGCACCGAAAACAGCCGCCATCGCCGCAGTCCCGCCTCCATCTTGAGGCGGCGGACGCCGAACCGGCTTGCCGTGCTGAAGCGGATGGAGACCCGCTTGTTCGACCAGCCTGCCCAATCGAGCGCATCGAGCACATACTCGGAGATGACAGCGGGAAGCGCGCCGATCAATTCCTCAATCCTGAACTTCCTGATATCGACGGCAGGCTTGGCAGGCTTGCCTGACGCCTGATTCAGTTCGGCAAGCTTCAATTGCGCGATCCGGATCGGATCTTCATAGGCCATGCGCACCGCCATCAGCCGCGCAATGTCGGCAAGCATGGCGTCGTCGACGCCTTGTTTGCCGACGAACCGCCGCAGCCGGTGAACGTAAAGTTCGGCGTAGCTTGTTCCTTGATAGTCGATCAGCAGATGGATGGCGTCGCTCGCCGCCGCCATGACCGCCGCCGGCAGCCCTTCGGGCAGGAACGGCGGCGTGTCGTCATCCTCGCCGATGAAATCCGCGAACAGATAACGCAACGACGACAGGATACCGCGGTCTGACACTCCCTTGGGCTCCCGGCCTCTATGCGGGCTTCGGCGCTGCGGCGGACGCCGTTTGCTGGTTCAACTGCTGCTGCAGCGTCTCGAGGTTCTGAAACAGCCGGGCGCTGGCCAGGCGAAGGAAATAGAAGCCGAAAGCCGGGTTCTGCACATAGAGCTCCTCGACCTTGGTGTAGCTGACGCTCAGGACGAGACCGGCTTCCACGCATTCCAGCGTCTGGGTTCGCATGTTCGACGGCGACAGCATGCCGAGTTCACCGACGATGGCGCCGACCGGCAGCACGATTCCCGACTCGACCAGCTTGAACTTGCCGCTGACGATATAGAGCATGTCCTCGGCTTTTTCGTCCTTGTAGAACAGAATCTCGCCGGCTGTGCATTGACGCTCGGTCATGAACGGCTTCAGCCATTCCATCGAGAGATCGCTGTTGACGGATTTCTTCACGTCGCGCACCAACTGCAGCATCTGATGCAGGCGGTAGGAGTTGACCAGCAGCATGAGCACCTGCACCACCATAACCAGATAGTTGCGAGCCGGGATCGCGGTGATGATCAGGATGACGTTGGCGAGAATGCCGAAGACCCGCAACGGGATCATGGTCTTCATCGTGGTGGTGGCGACCACGAAGATGGTCGCGAACAGCGCGCCGGCGGTTCCTGCGTGTTGTGCCAGATGAGACGTATCCATTGGAGGCCAACCAATATCTAAACGTGTGCGTTTTCACGATTCTTCGCGGTGCCCGCTATCGTAATGTCCGCGGGGCCATTTTGATATACGAGGAAAGAACGACGATTTGTCGGGATTCTCACCATTCCCAAGTAAAATTCAGCCTCGCCCCGACGCCCGGCTGTGGCCGGACCGGTGGCCCCGGGACGCGTGGCGCTGCGTGAAGGCCGTAGTTGACGGCCTTCACGCAGGCAGGCACTTTGCTGGAATGGGTCACGCTTGCGGCTTGACCGTTATCCAGCTTTTGTCGCACCCATCAGGCCCCTCGTCATCCGATGTCCAAGCGGCTCGTTCTCTCGGCACTGGGAGCGAGGCGACGAAGCAATCCATTCTTTCTCCGAGCGGCAAGATGGACTGCTTCGCGGAGCCTGTCATCGGGCGGGCATTCGCCCGGCCCGGTGGCTCGCAATGACGGCTAACAATGGAGAAAATAATGCGTGAAGCAGCCGAAGCGGCGAGCGCGCCCATACTCGAGATCAGCGGGGCGCGCGCCACCATTCGCCTCAACCGGCCGAAACATCTGAACCGGCTGCAGAGCGAGGATCTCGGCGATCTCACCAAACTGTTCGACCGGATCGAGGCCGATCCGGCGATCCGCGTGCTGGTGCTGACCGGCACCGGCCGCGCCTTCAGCGCCGGCTACGATCTCAATTCGGTGGCCGACCGCGCCGGCAGCGCGAAGGAACAGCCGAGCGCGGGATCGGCGTTCGAAGCGGTGGTCGACCGCCTGGAGGACCTCGGCGTGCCGACGATCTGCCGGCTCAATGGCGGCGTCTATGGCGGCTCGACCGACCTCGCGCTGGCCTGCGACTTCCGCATCGGCGTCGACACGGCTGAAATGTTCATGCCGGCGGCGCGGCTCGGCCTGCACTATTACAAGAGCGGCATCGCCCGCTATGTGTCGCGGCTCGGTGTCGACAACGCAAAAATGCTGTTTCTCACCGCGCAGAAAATCAGCGCACCGGAAATGCTGCGGATCGGCTACCTCACCGCCATGGTGCCTTGGGAAGCGCTCGACGAGGAAGTCGACCGCCTTGCCACCATACTGGCCGGCAACGCGCCGCTTGCGATGCGCGGCATGAAGCGCGCCATCAACGAATTCGCCCGCGGCAAATTCGATGAAGAAGCCGCAGATCTCCGCCATCGCGAGAGCATGCGTAGCGCCGAGATCAAGGAAGGCATCAAAGCGTTTGCCGAGAAGCGTCCACCGAAATTCTGAGAAGCCAAATTCCGAGGAGCCAAGGAAAACTCAGGCTCGCCTCGTCCGCATCGCCCGGACCTGCTTGATATCAGGGTCCCGCGCAAGCGCCTGGTAGCGCTTGCTGTCGATCGCATAGATCGCGACGCGCCCCTCGGCATCGGCATGCACGCCCCAGCCGAAGCGCTTGCCAAGCCCCGATGCTCTCAGACACGCCTGCCCCTTGGAGAAGAATTCGTCGCGGGCGAGGCTTCGCTCCTTCTTCGTCGCCTTCGCATCGAGCTGCCGGCCCTGGGTGGAGGTCGCGAATATCACGTCGTCGGACGTGTACGTGTAGGGTGCTTTCGCAATCATCTTGTATTGCAGACCGGCTACCGTCGGATTCCCCGCGCGGGGCGGCGGCTCCTCGCCGACGCGCGCGGGACAATCCTCCGCGACCTGGATGAAGGTGTCGAAGCAGTTGGTCGTGTGAACTGTCTTTGCCATCCAGCAATCCAATTCTCGTGGTGCCTCACCCGCCGCAGGCTGTGGCGTGCTGGGCCGCCATTTCGTCATCAGCAGCGTTGATCCGCTGAAAGGCGGGCCGCGACGTGATGCGCTCGGCATAGGCGGTGAATACGTCCTTTCGCGGAACGAGGCCAAACATCATCGTCCAACTGAACGCCACGCCCCAGAGAATGTCGGCTGCCGTCATACGCTCTCCGAGCAGATAGGGTCCCCTGGAAAGCTGCGCCTCCAATGCACCAAGCATGGAGTCGTAATCGGAATATGGCGAATGCGCCGGCGGCGCCGGCTCGCGCTTCATGAACTGGTCGATCAGGGCAGGCTCGAAGGACGAACCGTAATAGGCGATCCAGCGCAGATAGGGACCTCGGCAGGGATCGTCGAGCGCGGGTGTCAGCCCGGCTCCCGGAAACAGGTCGGCGAGATAGATGTAGATGGCCACCTGTTCGGTCACCAGCGCCTCGCCGTGGCGAATCACCGGCACCTTGCCCAGCGGATTGACAGCGAGATAGGCCGGCTCGCGCTGCTCGCCCGCCTTCATGTTCAGGACATGGAGATCATAGGGGGCTCCCAGTTCCTCCAGCAGCACCCGCGTGCCCGTCGCGCGGGTCTGCGGCGAATAATAAAGCGTGATGCGGTCCTTGCTGGTCATTGGCAGTCTCCATTGGGCCCTCGCGGGCAACGGACCCTGTATGCCCGACCATACCTGACATCCTGTGTCAGGTATGGTTTAAGGGATCATGCGCGCGAGCCGGCTGCTTTCGATCCTCACCACCCTCCAGGCGCGGGGACAGGTCACCGCGCCTGAACTCGCCGACGCATGCGAGGTTTCGGTGCGCACCATCTATCGCGACATCGATGCGCTCGCCGCGGCCGGCATTCCCGTCTATGCCGAGCGCGGCGCGGAAGGCGGCTATCGGCTGCTCGATGGCTATCGCGTGCGGCTGAACGGACTGTCGCAGCCGGAGGCTGAGGCGCTGTTCATGACGGGATTGCCGGGGCCTGCAGCCGCGCTTGGCCTCGATGCTGCGATGCTGGCGGCGCAGACCAAGCTGATGGCGGCACTGCCGGCCAATCTGCGCCCGAACGCCGGCCGGATGCAGGAACGCTTTCATCTCGATGCCCCAAGCTGGTTCGGCGAAGCCGAGCAGCCGAAGCATCTGCGCGCCGTTGCCGGTGCGGTGCTGCGCGAAAACCTGATCGAAATCCGCTACCAGAGCTGGAGGGCCGAGAAGCGCCGTCGCGTCGCACCGCTCGGTCTCGTGCTGAAAGGCGGTGGCTGGTATCTCGCTGGAAGCGTCGATGGCAGCGTGCGCACCTATCGCGTGTCGCGTGTTCTCGACTGCAACGTTCTGGAGGAGCGCTGCGTCCGGCCCACCGATTTCGATCTCGCGACCTATTGGCAAGCCGCGACGATCCGGCTCGAAGCCGAGATGCATCCGAACTGCGCCACCGTCCGGCTGTCGCCGTTCGGCATAAAACTGCTCAACGCCTTGAGCCAGCCTTACGTGAGGACGCGCACCCGCATCGAGGAAACCGCCGATGCCGCCGGCTGGCGGATCGCTTTTGTGCCGATCGGGAAAACGGTGTGGCACGCGGCGGCCGAGCTGCTGCGTCTCGGCGCAGAGGCAGAGGTGCTGGCACCGGCCGAGCTGCGCGACAAGATGGCCGAACTCACCCAGGCCATGGCCGCACGCTACCGGACGGCGCAGGATGGTTATCAGGACGATAAGGATTTCCGCAGATCTCGCGCCACGAAACACTCCTGAAACACGATTCTCCCCTTCGCACGTGAACGCAGAACGTCGTCGGCCCGACTGATGGGCAGGGACGCAACAAGGCCTCGTGCCAACCAACTGGAGAATACGATGCTTCGCAAGGTTACCCTCGGATTGATCGCCGCCGCCTCGCTCACCATTGCCGCTGCAGCGCCTGCTTCCGCCGGCGGCTTCTACCACGGCCATCATCACTGGGGACATGGTTATGGCTGGGGTCCCGCCATCGGCGTCGGCTTCGGCGGCGTTTATGTCGACACCGGTTTGAACGGCTGCCTGCGACAGCGCTGGGTCGAAACCCGCCGCGGCATGCGCCTGCGCACCGTGAACGTTTGCGCCTACTGATCGAACGATTTGCAATAATCATCCCGGCCGCGGCATGCGGCCGGGATTTTTCTCGTTGGAATCGTGTCTCCTCCGGTCACGTTGACCAATGCCTGCGCCCACCATATTGTAGCGGATGCGGTGCAAGCCGCTCCCGGGCCCGCGGGAAGGGTTGAACCCACTTGCAGCTTTCGAGCGACATCTAGTGCCTTTGTGCAGCCGGTATTGCGGGCCGTCGGCGATGTCATGCACGGAGGTGTCTGATGGACCGGTCTTTCGATCGATTGAATCTCGATCATCTGAAGAAGCAAGCCAAGCAATTGATCCGCCTCTATCGAAGCCGCGATGCGGCCGCGATGGCGCGGTTTCGCAGCACGCTGCCGGCAACGGCGGGCCTCAGCGATGAGGACCTTTCGTCCCGGGGATTGCGCCTGCACGATGCGCAATCGTGCCTGGCGCGCGAACACGGTTTTGCTTCCTGGCTTGACCTGAAGCGTTACCTTGAGGTGCAGGCGGTCGCGCAGAAGGAGCGCGCCGTTCGCGTCCTGCACCTGGCTCAGCTGCTTTATTCCGGCGACGTCAGCGGCACGGTCAACCGCGCGAACCCGCGCGTTGCTTTACGAATTCTGGCCGATGACCCCGACCTCGTCGCAGGCGATCCTTATCTAGCCTGCGCGATCGGCGACGAACGCGCGCTGCGACAGGCGACGCAAGCCGATCCGGCATGGGTCAACCGATCAGGTGGCCCGCTGCGATTGCCGCCGCTTCTCGCCGTCGCGCATTCGAGCCTGCTGCGCGTGGAAGAATTTCGCGAACGGCTGCACGCGAGCGCGAAATTGCTGATCGCTGATGGCGCCGACGTCAACCAGCACATCTACAGCCGCTGGCCGCCGGGATCGCTGAGCGAGCCGGACCAGAGCTGTCCGCTCTCGACGCTCTACGGCGCCGCGGGCAGCAACCATGATCCCGACCTGACCAGATTATTGCTCAATGCCGGCGCGAACCCCAATGACGGCGAATCGCTCTATCACTCGCTGGAGAATCCAGCGTGCACGCGTCTGCTGCTGGAGCACGGCGCCCGCATTGCGGAAAGCAATGCGATCTACCGCTCGATCGATCTCGATGACGACACCGCGCTGAAGCTGCTGCTGCAGCATGGCGGCGACCCGAACGAGCCGGCGCTGAATGCGCCGATCACCGATTGGGGCTCGCCACTTTCATGGGCCATCTACCGCCGACGGCCCCGTCACGCGAAGGCCCTTCTGGACGCGGGCGCCGATCCATCGGCGACGCGCCAGGATGGCGTCAGCCCGTACCGGCTGGCGCTGCGGTTCGGGCTATCAGACGTTGCGGATTTGCTGCGCGAGCAGACTGACGCACCAGATATTTCCGAAGAGGAGCGCTTCGTCGCCGCATGCGCACGCGGTGACGAAGCCGAGGCGCGTGCGGTCGGTTCGCGACGGCCCGACCTGCCGGCTTCGCTGTCGCCGGCGCAATTGCGGTTGTTGCCTGATATGACCGCGGCAGGCGCCGACGACGCCGTGAAGCTGATGGTCAGAATCGGCTGGCCGATCGCCGTGCGCGGCGGCGACTGGGATGCGTCCGCCCTCAATCTTGCGGTGTTCAGCGGCAATGCCGGCCTGACACGTTTTCTGCTCGAACACGGCGCCAAATGGACGGAACAGCACGGTTTCGGCGACAACGCCTGCGGTTCGCTGTCATGGGCATCCCTCAACGAGCCGGTCGACGGCGGAGACTGGGTCGGCTGTGCGCGCGCCCTGCTCGATCATGGCATGCCCGGCGCGACAGCCATCCCTGACGATCCCGAACGGGTGCTGATTGCCGGCGTGCGAAAGCAGTTTTCCGACGAAGTCACCGAGGAATTGCTGGGCTAGCCGACACGTGCGCCAAGCTGGTCATGGCCGGGTCAAGCGATTGGCTTAACCCCTATACCCTGCCCTTCAACGCGTCGCCGATTTCGTCGAGCACCTTGGGGTCCTCGATGGTGGCCGGCATGGTCCAGCTCTCGCCGTCGGCGATCTTCTTGATGGTGCCGCGCAGGATTTTTCCCGAGCGTGTCTTCGGCAATCGCCCGACCGTGATCGCGAGCTTGAAGGCAGCTACGGGCCCGAGCTTGTCGCGGACCAGCGCCACGATCTCCTTTTCGATCTCGGCAGGCGCGCGCGTCACGCCGGCTTTCAGCACCAGGAAACCGCAGGGCACTTCGCCCTTGATCGCGTCCTTGATCCCGAGCACCGCGCATTCGGCGACGTCGGGATGCGAGGCCAGGATTTCCTCCATGCCGCCGGTGGAGAGCCGGTGGCCGGCGACATTGATGATGTCGTCGGTGCGGCCCATCACCCAGACATAGCCGTCGTCATCCTTGTAGCCGGCGTCGGAGGTCTTGTAGTAGCCGGGAAACTCCGTGAGGTAGGCTTCCCTGAAACGCCCGTCCTGCTCCCACAATGTCGGCAGGCAGGCAGGCGGCATCGGCAGCTTGATCACGATCGAGCCCATGGTGCCCGCGGGCACCGGCCTGGATGCCTCGTCGACCACGTCGACCTGATAGCCCGGCATCGGCACCGTCGGCGAGCCGTGCTTGACCGGCAGCATGCCCAGCCCCACCGGGTTGCCGGCGATGCACCAGCCGGTTTCGGTCTGCCACCAGTGATCGATGACCGGTACCTTCAACTGCGCTTCCGCCCATTCTACCGTCGGCGGATCGGCACGTTCGCCGGCCAGGAACAGCGTGCGGAATTTCGACAGATCGTATTTGCGAATGAACGCGCCGTCCGGATCCTCCTTGCGGATGGCGCGGAAGGCGGTCGGCGCGGTGAACAGCGCGACGGCCTTATGCTCGGAGATGACGCGCCAGAACGCGCCGGCATCCGGTGTGCCGACCGGCTTGCCCTCATACATGATGGAAGTGGCGCCATGAATCAGCGGCCCGTAGACGATGTAGCTGTGGCCGACGACCCAGCCGATGTCGGAGCCGCACCACCAGACTTCGCCGGGCTTGACGCCGTAGAGGTTGAACATCGACCATTTCAGCGCGACCAGATGCCCGCCATTGTCGCGCACGACGCCCTTCGGGATTCCCGTGGTGCCTGACGTGTAGAGAATATAGAGCGGATCGGTCGCCAGCACCGGCGTGCACGGCGCGGCCTTGCCGGCTTGGAGCGCGGCGCCGCGGAGCGCTGCCCAGTCGTGATCGCGGCCGGCCGTGAGTTCGCAAGTCTGCTGCGGCCGTTGCAGGATGACGCAGGCCTGCGGCTTGACGCTTGAGAGCTTGATCGCCTCGTCGAGCAGCGGCTTGTACTGCACGATGCGGCCGGGCTCGATGCCGCAGCTCGCGGAAAAAATCAGTTTCGGCTTGGCGTCCTCGATGCGCGTCGCGAGCTCTTTCGCGGCAAAACCGCCGAACACCACCGAATGCACCGCGCCGATCCGCGCGCAGGCCAGCATCGCAAACACCGCTTCCGGCACCAGCGGCATATAGAGGATGACGCGGTCGCCCTTGGCGACGCCGGAATCGGCCATCACGGCGGCGAGCGTCTGCACCTCCTTGAGCATCTCGGCATAGGTGAATCTCGAGATCGTGTTGGTAAGCGGCGAATCGTGGATCAGCGCCACCTGATCGGCGCGTCCATCAGCGACATGGCGATCGAGCGCGTTGTAGCAGGTGTTGACCACGGCGCCCGCAAACCAGCGGCCATACGCGCCCATCGAGGGATCGAATATCTTTTTGGCCGGCTCGATCCAGTCGATCTCGCGCGCCGCCTCGGCCCAAAAGCCATCGGGGTCGCTGAGCGAGCGGGCGTGGACCTCGTGATAGCGGCTGTTGTTCTGAACGCTCATGGCGATTCTCCCGGTCGCCGCATACGCCGTCATGCCCGGGCTTGTCCCGGGCATCCACGTCTCCCCTCGAAGAAAGCAAGACGTGGATGGCCGGGACAAGCCCGGCCATGACGATGCGGGGGCGACATTACGCTTTATCCCTTTCCGCCATTGTCACGGGAAGCGGCGGGAGATCAAGCCGAGAATAGCTTGGCCGGTACGGCCAAACCTTCACTGCCGGGCGATCGTATTGAGCTTCTCCAGCCGCTCCTCCATCGCATGGCGGAGGTCGTAGCCGCGTTTGCCGAACGAGCTGTTGCGCTTTTCGATGAAGCTGCGCTGTTGCCGGGTCAGCGCCAGCGCCGCGCGATGGCTGTCGGATTCCGCGCTTGCGATCACTCGGAGAAACACGTCGTTGATGTTGCGGTCGAGTTGGGCGAGGCCCGGGTCGGCGCAGATCGCCTTTTCGACCTGACGCTTCGCGGTGGCGCAATTGAAGCTCGGCAGGTTCTTCTGGTACGACAGCGAACCCAGCCGTTCGATCTCCTGCGCAACGTCCTTGTGATTGGCGGCGGCGGTGCTGTCGGAGGGATTGAGGCGAACCGCTTCGGCATAGTCCTGCAGCGCACGGCCGCGGTCGCCCTTCTTGACCCAGGCCGCGCCGCGGTTGTTGTAGGCGCGCTGGAATTTTGGATCGAGTTTCAGCGCCGCGCCGTAGTCTGCAATCGCGCGATCGTAATCCTTCCTGGCCTGATACGCGTCGCCGCGGTTGGTCAGGAATTTCGCCTCGGGGCGGATCTTGATCGCCTCGTCGTAGTCGGCGATCGCGCGTGCGTAGTCGCCATTGCCGGCGAGGTCGAGGCCGCGATTATCGAAGAACTCCGGCTGCGTCGGATCGATCCGGATCGCCGTGGTAACATCCTCGATCGCCCGTTCCGTGTGGCCCAGCTTGCGGTAAGCCGCGGAACGGTTGCTGTAGGTCCGCGCGCGGTGCGGCTCGAGACGCAGCGCTTCATCGTAATCGGCAATCGCCTTCTGATACTCGCCCTTGAAATACCAGGCGGCGCCGCGGTCGGAAAACACCTGCGCAAAATCAGGCTTTAGCCGCAGCGCCTCGTTATAGTCCTCGATGGCGCGATCGTATTTCTTGGCGTTGTTGAAAGCATTGCCGCGGTTTGCGTAACCATTGGCATTGTCCGGCTCCAGCCGGATGGCTTGGTTCAGCGCCTCGAACGCGCCTTCCATCTTGCCGGTCTGGCGCAGGATTTCACCGCGGGCGCGGAAGGCGCGGGCGCGATTGGGATCGTTGGATATGACAATATCGATTTCGGCCAGGGCCTTGGCGGTTTGGCCGCTGTTATGCAGCGCGGCGGCGCGGGTAATTGTGGCATCAAGCCGGTCGCCCTCCGGCGTGGCCGGGTTGTCGATCAGCGCGGTACAAGCCTCGATCACCTTCGCGGGCTCGGCGGCCGAGAGCGCCGCGCAGGTGACCGGCGGTTCGGCGGCCGGCTGGGCCGGGGCGCCGAAGGAGGTCAGGATTGCAATGGTAAAGGCCGCGCTCGCGGCAAATCGCGAAACAAATGATCGCATAATCGGCTCTTCAAAATAAATGAAGTACGCGCGGTTATGCCGCGCCCGATCACTAGGTCGCCGCTGATCTTCCAAAGGTTCGAAGGCTCGGGGTATCTGTTGACCTGTATCCGCGCATAGCCTAGGGAGACCCCATGAAACGCGCGATGATCATTGTCACGCTTTGGTGGCTGGCCTTCTGACAGGGCGGCCGGACGTTTCATTGCATCTGGGGCCGCCGCAAGGGCGGCCTTTTGTTTTGATGATCCCCCATGCGGTGTTCCCCTCATCTCACGAGGACACCTCATGACCAGACCCGTTGTTCTGACAGGCGACCGCACCACGGGCCCGCTGCACATTGGCCACTACGCCGGATCGTTGCTCAACCGTCTGCGATTTCAGGACACCCACGAGCAGTTCCTGCTCCTGGCCGATACGCAAGCCCTGACCGACAATGCTCACAGCCCCGACAAGGTGCGGGTTGGTGTGATGGAGGTGGCGTTGGACTACCTTGCCGTCGGGATCGACCCGGACAAGACCACGATCTGCCTGCAATCCCACCTGCCCGCGCTGGCTGAGCTGTCGATGCTCTATTTGAACTTCGTGACCGTCGCCCGATTGGAGCGTAACCCCACGATCAAGGACGAGATCCGCGGCCGCGGCTTCGGGCGCGACATCCCGGCAGGCTTCCTGTGCTATCCTGCGGCGCAGGCGGCGGACATTACCGCGTTCAAGGCAACCGTCGTGCCGGTGGGCGAGGATCAGGCGCCGCTGATTGAACAGACCAACGAGATCGTGCGCCGTATCAACACCACCGCCAGACGCGCCATCCTGCCGGAAGCGCAGGCTGTCATTCCGCAGGTGGGGCGGCTGCCGGGCGTCGACGGGAAAGCGAAAATGTCAAAATCCGGCGGCAACGCCATCGCCCTTTCGGCCTCGCCGGACGAGATCGCGGCGGCCGTGAAGGCGATGTTCACCGACCCCAATCATCTACGGGTCGAAGATCCCGGACGAGTGGAAGGCAATGTCGTCTTCACCTATCTGGATGCTTTCGACGAGGACCGCACCACGCTGGAAGAGCTGAAGGCGCAGTATCGGCGGGGAGGAGTAGGCGACAGCAGGATCAAGCACCGCCTCGACGACATCCTGCAGGCGCTGATTGGGCCGACGCGAGAACGTAGGACGCAACTGGCCAAAGATCCGGCCTATGTGCTCGACGTGATTCGCCGCGGTACGGAAAAGGCGCGGAGCCGGACCGAGGCAACGAAGCGGGAAGTTGTCGAAGGCCTTGGACTGTTCATGTTGCAACCTAGTATCCATCGATTCCGTTGATCTGTTGCAGGCGGTCGCGCATCGCCTTTTTCAGATCGTAGCCGGGCCGGCCATATTCCGCATTGCGGCGGGAGATGTATTCCGTCTGCTCTCGCCGCAGCTTGCGCGCCTGCTGCGGGGTCATCTTCTCTGCAGCCGCCCTGACATACGACCCTTGGACCTCGCGATCGAGATCGGCGAGTTCGGGATTGGCGCAGATCGCCTTTTCCACTTTGCGGCGGGCGGTGGCGCAATTGAAGCTCGGCTTGCCGGCGACCGCCTTCAGCGCGCCCAACCGCTCCAGCTCCAGCGCCATGGATCTGTGGTTGGCTCTGGCCGCAACGTGGTCCGGGTTCAGCTTGATCGCCGCAGCAAAATCGGCCACCGCCTTCGGCAGGTCGCCCTTCTTGCGCCAGAGTTCGCCGCGCGCGTTGTGGATATCGGCGAGTGAGGGATCGAGCCGCAGCACGCCGTCATAGTCGGCGATGGTGCGGTCGATCATGTCCTTGCGCTCATAGGCGGCGCCACGCGCGATCAGCGCCTTGATACGGTCGGCCTTTTCGGTCTTTGCGTTGTCGATCAGCGCGCCGCAAGCCGCGACCGTCTTGTCGTCGTCACGCGTGAGGGCGGCGGCCAGGCAGAGCGCGGGATCGACGCGCAAATCCTTGGCCGGTTCGACACTGGTCGCCGATACGCCCTGCGTAAACGCGATCCATAGCGAGGAAGCCGTAACCAGCCTGCGGATGTTGGAATGGAATCGCATCAATTGATCCGGGAAGCCTTGTGTCCGGGAAGTCTTGTATCCGGGAAGTTTTGGATTAGCGCGCGATCCTAGCAAGCCGCGCGCTTTTTCGACAACTGGCGCGTGCGCGTATCCGGTTTCGTACGGGGACAGATTCTGGCCGAAACGTGACACGCGCGAAAACATCGTCGTCCGCACGCGAACGGACATGTTTGGTCACGAAATTTGTCTTGAACCTTCTGCAGGCCGCACAGACTCAACATCCATGACCACATTGACCGACTTCAATCCGCCGCGCGCCATTGCGCAATCCCAATCAGGTTACTTCTATTTCTACATGGCGCTGGCCTGCACGGCCGTCGCCTTTCTCGGTTTTGCCCCGACCTACTGGCTGCCGCTGGCCAATCGCTCGTTTTCGGCTTCCCCGGTCGTCCATTTTCACGGGCTGCTGTTCTTCGCCTGGTCGCTCTACTTCGCATTCCAGAGCTGGCTCGCCGCGTCCGGGAGGGTCGCCCGGCACCGCACCATCGGAATGATCGGCGTCTCGCTGGCGACCGCGATGACGATCTTCGGCTTCCTGGTGTCTGTCAATGCGATGAAGCGCTCCGCCGCGGCGGGATTGACCGACGACGGAATCGCATTCGCGATTGTTCCGCTAAGCGGAATTCTGTTCTTCGCCGTGGTGTTCGCGCTGGCCATTGCCGCCATCCGCAAGCCCGAGACGCACAAGCGGCTGATGCTGCTGGCGGGCATCTCGCTGCTGGACGCCGCGGTCGCGCGCTGGTTTCTCACCTTCCTGGCACCTCCCGGGCCGCTTGGTCCGCCGCCGGTGCCAGTGACCATCCCGCCGGCCATCATCGCCTATCTGTTGCTGGTGGTCGCCATGGTGTTCGACTGGCGCACGCGCGGCCGGCCGCATCCGGTCTATGTCTATGGCGGCATTGCACTGATCGCCGTCAAGCTGCTGAACTGGCCGGTCAGTGTCACGCCGCTGTGGCATTCCTTCGCCGGCGGCATATTGGCGATGGCGCAATAGACTTGCCGGTTTTGGTGCTAGATTGATGGCGACATCGATCTCGACCGGCAGGAATCCCAGATTTGCTAGCATTCGAATGGATTATCGGTCTGCTGCTTGGCGCGGTGGCGCTGTCCGCGCTGGCGCGGCGGCTCAACGTGCCCTATCCGACATTTCTTGCAATCGGCGGCATGTTGCTGGCATTCGTGCCCGGGAGTCCGTCGTGGACGTTGGAGCCTGAGCTGGCGCTGGCGCTGTTCGTCGCGCCGGTGCTGCTGGACGCGGCTTTCGATACTTCACTACGCGACCTCCGGAACAACTGGCTGCCGGTCTCGACGCTGGTGCTGGTCGCGGTCGGGGTCACGACCGCGGCCGTCGCTGTCGTCGCGCACTGGCTTCGCCCGGACATGCCATGGGCGGTCGCGATCGCGCTCGGCGCCATCGTGGCACCGCCCGACGCCGCGGCGGCCACCGCGATCCTGCGCCAGGTCAACCTACCCTACCGCATCCAGAAGATCCTCGAGGGCGAAAGCCTGCTCAACGATGCCAGCGCACTCCTGATCTACCGCGTCGCGGTCGGCCTGGTTGCCGCCGAGCACATGAAGGTGCACGAGTTCGTGCCATCCGTTGCGCTGGCGCTGTTCGGGAGCCTCATTGCCGGCTTCCTGTTCGCGCGGGTCTGGACGAAGATCACGCGCCGCATCACCGAGGCGCCGAGCGCAATCATCACGCAATTCGCCGGCACGTTCATGGTGTGGATCGTCGCCGAGCATATCGGGCTGTCCGGCATTCTCACCATCGTCGCCTATGCAATCACGATCGCCCGCACCGCGCCCGAGCGCACCCCGGCGCGGCTGCGCGTGGCCTCCTATGCGGTGTGGGAAACCGTCGTGTTCGTGCTCAACGTGCTGGCGTTCATTCTGATCGGCATGCAGCTCAATCCGATCTGGTCCGGGCTCGACGACGAGGTGCGGTTCAAATATTGCAGCTTTGCCGCCGCGATCCTCGGCGTCGTGATCCTCGCCCGCATCGCCTGGGTGATGCCATATGGCGCCTTGCTGCGCGCCTTGAACGCACACGGCCTGCTTCCTCCGCATGTGTCTCCCGCGGTACCGACAGTGGAACGCGGCATCATCGTGTCCTGGTGCGGGATGCGCGGCATCGTTACGCTGGCAGCCGCCTTTGCGCTGCCCGAGAGCTTCCCGTATCGCGATCTCATCCTGCTGACGGCCTTTGCCGTGGTGCTGGGGACGCTCGTGATCCAGGGCCTGACGCTGCGGCCGGTGATCCTCGCGCTGAAACTCGAGAAGGACGATCCGGTCGCGCGCGAGGCCGCTCAAGCCCGCTGCATCGCCTATCGCGCCGCGCTCGAAGCGATCGAATCCGATCCGTCCGAGGAGGCCGAGATCCTGCGGCTCGAATACCGCGCCGTGTTGTTGCGCGCCGAAACCGAACCCGAAATCGGTATCGCGACCAGCGAGCTACCGGCCGATCCGCTGCGCCGCCGCGCCATCGGTGCGGCACGAGAGGCGCTGTTGAGGATGCGCCAGCTCGAGGAAATCAGCGACGACGCCTTCCACCAGGTGGAAGAAGAGCTCGACCGCGCCGAATTGAGCGCACAGGCATAACGTAGCGCGTCACGCGCCCGACTTGCTCGTGATACCGCCATCGACCACGAGCTCGATCCCGGTGACGTATTTCGATTCATCGGACGCCAAAAACAGCGCGGCATTGGCGACGTCCCAGGCGTCGCCCATGTGCCCCATCGGCACCTGCGCGTCGCGCGCCCGCCACATCGCCTCGACATCTCCAGCTGAATAACTGGCCGCAAGCCCGGCGGAATGCTCGACCATCGGCGTCTTCATCAGGCCCGGCAGGATGCAGTTCACCCGAACATGATCGCGCGCGAACTGCACGGCGGTGGTGCGCGTCATCTGGTTCATCGCCGCCTTTGAGGCGCCATAGGTGACGTAGGAAATGCCGAGATGGCGGATCGAGGCGATCGACGAAATATTGATGATCGAGCCGCCACCCTGCTTCTGCATCACGGGGATGACGTGCTTCATGGCGAAATAGGCGCTCTTGAGATTGACCGCGAAGACGTGATCCCAGCTGGCCTCGTCCACCTCGACGACATTTCCCATTTCGGCGATGCCGACATTGTTGTCGAGCACGTCGATGCGGCCATAGGTCTTGCGGCACGCTGAAACCATCGCCTCGACCTCGGCTTCACGCGAGACGTCGGCGGTGAAAGCCGCCGCCTTGCCGCCCTCGCCGGTGATGATCTCGGCGGTCTCCTTTGCCGCGGCCGCGTTGCGATCGACGCAAAGCACCTGCGCGCCCTCGCGCGCGAAGGTGACAGCGGTCGCCTTGCCATTGCCCCAGCCGGGACCGATCGAGCCTGCGCCTACCACCATCGCCGTCTTGCCCTTGAGCCGTTCCATCGACTTCTTCTCCCTGTGAATTTCTCATTTTCTTGTAGCCCGGGTGAAGCGAAGCGCAACCCGGGATTCTTGTTTGACAGTTTCCCCGGATTTCGCTTCGCTCCATCCGGGCTACGGATTGGCGGCGCCTCAGGTCAAGCCGTCCAATAAGCCAAAAGATGCCCCCGGCATACGCCTACAAGGCCCTTGCCACGGTTACCCAAATTGGACTGAATGCGCCCGCGAAAGACCCGGGGGACACCGGGTCTGGGAGTTAACGGGTCCCCGGGGAAAGAATGGCAGAAGACAAGACAACGCCGCCCAATGACGAGGTCGTTGCGGTTTCGGACGAAGCGCGGCACAAGGCAGAAGCCTTCATCGAGGCGGAGGAAGGCGCGGCTAACCGCCTGATGGGATGGTGGGGACGAATCTCGACCACGATTGCCGTGGTCATGAGCCTGTTTCACCTCTACGCGGCCTACGCCATCGTTCCGACCCAGGAACTTCGCTACACCCACGTCGCCTTTACGCTGGTCCTGAGCTTCCTGCTGTTTCCGCTGGCGACACGCTTTCGCAACCGCGTGCGCTGGTGGGACGTCGTCCCCGGAATAGTCGCGGTCGCGACCATCGTCTATGCGCTGTGGGGCGGCGAGGATTTCACCGACCGTGCCACCACGCCCGACCGCTGGGACGTGATCATCGGCATCGTCTTCATCGTGCTGCTGCTGGAGGCGACGCGGCGCACCACCGGTGCGATCATGCCCGTGGTGTCGGTGCTGTTCATCGCCTATGCGATGCTCGGTCCGTATCTGCCGGCGCCCTGGACCCATCGCGGCTACGACCTGGCCCGCCTGGTCGGTCACCTCTTCATTACGCTGGAGGGCATTTTCGGCGTTGCGGTCGACGTGTCGGCGACGCTGATCATCCTGTTCACCATCTATGGCGCATTCCTGCAGCATTCCGGCGCCGGCAAGTTCTTCATCGATTTCTCGCTTGCCCTGATGGGCGGAAAGCCCAACAGCGCCGGGCGCACCGTCGTGCTGTCGTCGTTCCTGCTCGGCGGCCCCTCCGGATCCGGCGTCGCCACGACGGTCATGATCGGCACCGTAGCCTATCCGATGATGGCCAAGGCGGGCTTCGAGAAAAACGCCGCGGGTGGATTGCTGGCCGCCGGCGGACTGGGCGCGATCCTGTCGCCGCCGGTGCTGGGCGCAGCCGCGTTCCTGATCGCCGAGTTTCTCAAGATCAGCTATCTCGACGTGATCTGGATGGCGACCATCCCGACCTGTCTCTACTACATGTCGCTGCTGTTCATGGTCGAACTGGACGCCAAGAAATTCCACGCCAAGAACGTGAGTTTCACGCCCGAGATGTCGCTCGGCCAGATGACCAGGCGGTACGGCTTCCACTTCATCTCGCTGCTTGCCGTGGTCGTGTTCATGATCATCGGCTACTCGCCATCGCTGTCGGTGTTCTACGCCATCGTCGTTACGTTCGCGCTGAGCTTCCTGCGCAGGGAAACCGCGCTGGTGCCGACCAAGCTGGTGAAGGCGCTGGCCGACGGCTCGATCGGCGCGCTCAATGCCGCGACCACCTGCGCCTGCGCCGGCATCGTCGTCGGCATCGTGACGCTGACCGGTCTCGGCCTCAAATTCTCGTCGATTGTCATCGCCTATGCCGGCGGCAGCCTCTTGCTGACCGCGATCTACACCGCGCTGATCGTCTGGATCATCGGCCTCGCCGTGCCGGTGACCGCGTCCTACATCATCTGCGCGGTCATCGCGGCGCCCGCGCTGATCAAGCTCGGCGTGCCCGATTACGCCGCGCACATGTTCATCTTCTACTATGCCGTCTTGTCCGAGGTTTCGCCGCCGACGGCGCTCTCGCCGTTCGCTGCGGCCGCTATCACCGGCGGCGATCCCTACAGGACTACCCTGCAGTCCTGGAAATACACGCTGCCGGCCTTCCTGGTGCCGTTCGTATTTGTGCTCGACCCGCAGGGCGCAGGGCTGCTGATGTCGATTCCCAAGGGCGGTTCGTGGCTCGATATTCTCGAAATCACGATCAAGACGAGCCTGGGCCTGCTGGCGCTGGCCGCATTTGCCCAGAACTGGGCGCTGCGACAAAATACAGCGGTCGAGCGCGGCCTGCTTCTGCTATCCGGATTGCTGCTGGTGTTCCCGAGCCTGATTGAGGCAATCGTCGAATGGATCACCGGACGCGATATCAGCTACACCTATGTGCCGGGCCTGATCATCGGTTTCGGCGTATTGCTGTGGCAGGCCAGAACGCGGTCGCCAGAACGACCCGCGCTCACAACATAGAGAAGCGATTGAGGAGACAAAAATGAAAAAGACCACAGCGATACTGGCGATGGCTCTGGGGTTCGCCTTCGCGGGCGCAGCCCATGCCCAGCAGAAGACCATGTCGATCGGAACCGGCGGCACCGGCGGCGTCTACTATCCGCTCGGCGGGGCCGTCGCCAACGTGCTCTCGAAGAACCTTCCCAACGTGCAGGCCACTGCCGAGGTCACCGGCGGCTCGGTCGACAATCTCAAGCTGATCGGCGCCGGCAAGAGCGAATTGGCCTTCACGATGGCCGATGCCGCGCTCGACGCGTTGAAGGGCGAGGACAAGTTCAAGAGCGGCAAGGTGCCGTTGCAGGCGCTGCTCGTGGTCTACCCGAACCGCATGCATGTGGTGACGGTCGAAGGCACGGGCATCAACACCATGGCGGATCTGAAGGGCAAGCGCGTTTCGACGGGGTCACCCGGCAGCGCCACCGAAGTGATGGCGTTCCGCGTCATCGAGGCCGCGGGTCTCGACAAGGACAAGGATATGAAGCGCGAGCGGCTCGGCGTTTCGGAATCCGTCAACGCGGTCAAGGACCGCAAGATCGATGCCTTCTTCTGGGTCGGCGGCATCCCGACCGCCGCGGTCACCGATCTCGCGGCGACGCCCGGCCTGAAGATAAAGCTGATCGACCATGGCGACTTGGCCGAGAAGATGAACGCCAAATACGGCAAGCTCTATACTTCCAGCAAGATCAAGGCAGGTTCGTATCCGGGCTACGACAAGGACAATTCCATCACCGACGTCTGGAACCTGATCGTCACCGGCGACAAGATGAGCAACGAGGACGCCTACACCATCGTCAAGACGCTGGTGGAGAAGAAGGCCGACATTGTTGCCGTGCACAAGGAAGCCGAGAGTTTTACGCTCGACAACCAGGTGCAGGAGCGTTCACCGATCCCATTCCATCCCGGCGCACTGAAATACTTCAAGGAAAAGGGTATCGGCGGCTAGGTTTAACCATCCGGACGACGCGAAGCGTTGTCTGGACGCAGGTTACAGTGACCGCGGCCTGCCGAAGGCCGCGGTCACTTTTTTTGCCGGAAGAGAAATTGCGTGCACCGCATCATTGCTGCTCCTGCGAAGAAGCGCGGAGGCGCCACGGTGTAGCTGTTCTCAAGCCACGAACATCGCCGCGCCGACAAGCGACCACAGGCGTTAACAGGCGGGGCGGATCAAATTATCGCCCAGGCAAGGCATCAACTCACTGAAGCTCACGAAATCGACGGATGGCTTTATCCAACCCCGGCAACGGGCCACTGCGCCAGGAGGATTTCCTAAAATTTTATTCGTGTCGGCGGCTTTAACCCTACTGAAGTAATCATGTGACCTCCCGCAAAATTCCATTATTGCGACCCCAACGCGGATGTACGACTAGCGCCGGGGTATCTGATGGGAGGGCGGCATGGAGCAGGTCAACTTTGGCGAGCATACGCGCGCAGCGCACTTCGGGCATCGGAAGCTGACACCCAGAGCCTGCGTCGTCGACAGCAAAAAACACCTCCGATTGTTCCTTTCCGACGCACTCGAGGATCTCGGCTTCGTGACCTGCGAATGCGGTCAGGCCGGCGATTTGGCAGGCGTGCTGCAGGCCGAGCAGCCGGACCTGATCGTGCTCAGCGTGTGCGTCGACGGGATCAATGTCGGCGAAATTCTCGAGGTCATTGTCCGCAAGAATTTCGGCGGCAAGGTCCTCGTTATCGGTCAACCCGACTCGATTATGGTAAAGGCGGTCAGGCAAATTGGCGAAGAATACAGTATTGCCATGCTGCCCTCGCTGCAGACGCCGTTCGGCGCGGCGAGCCTGCGTGCCAGCGTCGCGGAGCTGCTACCGGCCGAGCCGGCGCCAAGCCCGGCCGTCGATGTCGCCGAGGCCTTGAAGGCCGGCTGGCTCGAATTGTGGTATCAGCAGAAGATCAACACGCGCACGCTGGTGCCGAGCGGCGCGGAGGCGCTGGTCCGGATGCGGCATCCAGCCTGGGGCGTGGTCCCGCCGGCCTATTTCATTCCCGACGATAAGGATCCGCATTTTCGCGCTTTGTCCGAATTCGTGGTCGGCCGCGCCATCGAGGACTGGCGCTATCTGCTGGAGAGCCAGGGGCCTGTCGACCTTTCGATCAACCTGCCGGTATCGTTCTTCGGCAATGCCGCGGCGGTGCGCGATCTGTGCCGCGCCATGCCGGCCCACCCCGCCTTTGGCGGGCTCCTGATCGAAATCAACAGCAGCGAGGTGATCGAGCACCCGGACTTGGCGGTGGACGCAGCAAGACGGCTGCGCCTGCACAATATCGCGATCGCCATCGACAATGTCGGCGCGGAATGGCCGTCTCTCCTGGAGCTCCGGAGCTTCCCGTTCGCCGAGCTGAAGGTCGACCAGCAATATATCAACGGCTGCGCGGACGACCGGCTGAAGCAGACGGTATGCCGGCGCATCGTCGAACTGGCCCGGGACAATGGCGCCCTCGCCACCGCGCAAGGTATCGAAACCCGCGCTGATTATCTCGCGGCCCACGACATGGGGTTCGATCTGGTCCAGGGCTACCTGTTCGGCAAGCCGGTGGCGGTGCGGAAATTTGCCCGCTCGCGCCCTCAGCTCACGGCCGGCTCCGACAAGCCGTCCTGAGCCGGGCTCACTCGAACTTCATATCGATGCATTTCGCGATGTCGGAGCCGAGGCCGGACGAGATGATGATGCAGCCACGCACCTTCGGCGTATTGTTGTCGCTGGCCCATACCGCATAACCGCCGGGACCGAAGAACGAATTGGTGTTCGGCGGCTCGGTTTCGGTGGCATCGAACGCATAGTCGCCGTCAGTATCGAAGATGCGCGGTTTCTTCGTGCAGCCGCCATCGGCCTGCACGTTGATGACTTCCTTGTTGTCCCGCGTCAGCGCCAGCGAAACTTGGCAGCGGAAATATTCCGAGGTCTTGACGTTGAACACATAAGCATAGGATTTGCAGGTCGCCGTGTTGAGCTTGCCCGGGGCAAGACCGCGGCTGCAGGCGATACGTTGATTGTTGCTGAGCTTGAAATTGTCGGCCTGTGCCGCGGAAGCCAGTGTCATGAACGACAGCGCAACACCCAAACCGACCTTCATGACGTGGTTCATCCTGACCATCCCTATGACGTTCTTCGCAATGCATGCTTGTAGCCGGAAAGGCGAACATAGTCGCGAAGTCGAACGCGGGAAATCACAAAGTCTCAAGGACGGTGTGATGCGTCGAAGGTGCCAATTGACGGCGCAACACCGTTCGTGATTTGTTCAAAGCGTGGGGCAAGAGGCCGAATGGCTGCGGGGAGTATGGATGATGATGAGCATTTCAACGAAGACGGCTTTGGCGGTGGCCGTCCTGGCGGGGCTTTCGACTTGCGCATTTGCGCAAGGTGCGGCGCCGACGCCTTGGGAGCTGAGACAGGACATGGGCTATGCCTACGGCAAGGACGGCAAGACGCTGTCCTACAAGATGGGCACCAATAATGCCGGCACACTGCTGAAAGGCGCCAAGAAGGTGCCGAGGGGAACGTTGTTCTTCATCGGCGAGAATGGACAACTCTACATGCGGACCGGCCCCTATCTCGAGGACGACGGCAGGTTCAAGTTCGGGTCGAATTGAGGGGCAATCGACCAACAATCTGGGTATCATCATCCGCGAAAGCGGATGATCCAGTACGCCGCGCCGCTGTGACTATACTCTGATAGCGCCGATTACTGGATGCCCCGCCTTCGCGGGGCATGATGGTTCGGGGTCGCGGCACGACTAAAACGCCCCCGCCAGCTCTTTCGCGCCGGGTTTGCCAGAGTTGAAATCCATGCGCTCGTCGGTGACCGCGAGCAGTTTCGCCACGGTGTTGTGGCGGATCGCGACGGGGTTGCGCTCGTAGCCGCCGCGCTGGAAGAAATTCGAGGTCGGCACCTGTTCACGCATCGCCTGCGGCATGGTCACCATGTCGAGGCCGGTGCCGTCGCCGGTCAGGTTCATCATTTCGAGTTCGGCGGCCGAGAGCGGGCGATTGTAGCCCTTGGCGCGCGCGAAATGGACCGAGGTCAAGAGCTTGTGGGTCTGCAGCATCGGCCCGACGTCGACATCGAGCACCATGGCGTGCACAGCCCAACCCTGCGGGGTATTGGCGAGCTTCTCATGCTCGGACCACGTGTCGGGTACGGTGCGCGCGAACGCCACCATCTTTTTCAGCACCGCAAGCTTGTGATCCATCGCCTTGCGCGGCGCGCCCGACAACGTCGCGGCCTTTGCCGTCAGTTCCTTGATGAGTTCGTGGCCCTGTTCGGCCAGCAGTTCGACGCTGTTGGTGGTGAGCAACTGGTTGTAGCCGATCGCAGTCGAGATCGCGCGGGAGCCTGGCTTTGAGGGATTCAGGCCCGACTGCATATCGTAATTGCCGTTGCCGCCGGTCTCGAACGAATAGACCCGCACCGCCTGCTCGCGCGTCAGGCCGGCGGCCAGCGCGTAGCGAGCATAGGCGCGCTTGAAGTCGACTTCGGCGGCCGGCCGCTGCGGCACGAACTGGAAATGGTCGGCAGCGGCTTTCAGGAAATCGGCGACCACCGGCAGCGGCTTGCGCTCGCGCGGCGGCTTCTCTTCCTCCGGCTCCGGATTAACCGGCCGCTTCGGCCCGCTGTAGACCGGCGGCTGCGTCAGCACGTAATCGTTCAGCGCAATAGCCTGGCGTTCCCGGCGCTTGGCGTTGCGGCCCTTTCGTTTCTCGGAGATCGAAGACCAATAGGCCCCCGCCTCCTCGTCGAACGCGGCGCGCGCTTCCTGATATTCCCTGAGCTTGCGACGATATTCGGCGATCGCCTGCGGCGAGGCCGCTTGCGCCATTGCGTCGGCAGTTGAGGGAGGGATCGGCTGGGTCGCCACGGCAGGCGGCGCACTCGCAAGCAGCGCGAGCGCGACAAATCCGGAACTCATGCGAATCAATGGCAGGCGCATGGCACCGTTGTAGCAAGCGTGCCCGCGAAGTCAGCCCCTGAAGGGAGCGACATTAAGCGGCGTTCTTTCTTCCCTTCTCCCCTTGTGGGAGAAGGTGGATCGGATCCTACTCCTGTTCAACACCGCTGGTCTTGACAAGACGCGACCACTTCTTCTCATCCTTGTCGATGAAGTCAGCATAGTTTTCCGGCGTGCCGGGCGTGATTTCGGTGCCGTCATTGCCCAATTGCTTCTTCACCTCGTCGGAAGCGAGTGCGTCGCGCAGCGCCTTGTTGAGCTTGTCGATGACCGGCCGCGGCGTGCCTGATGGCGCGACGAGGCCGTAATAGAGCGACGCGTCGAAGCTGGAGAGGCCTGCTTCCATCATCGTCGGCACGTCGGGCAACAGGCCCGAGCGGATGATGCTGGTCACCGCGAGCGCGCGCAGCTTGCCGGCGGAGACATTGGCATGCGAGGCCGGGATCGGCGCGAACGCCATCGGGATGTGGCCGCCGAGGAGATCGGTCAACGCAGGACCCGTGCCCTTGTAGGGAATGTGCACGAGCCTGATGCCGGCGGCGCGGGCGAAATATTCGCCGGTGATGTGGCTGGCGGTGCCGGCACCGGCCGAGCCGAAATTGACCTTGTCGGGATTGGCCTTCGCATAGGCGATCAGTTCGGCCACGCTCTTCGCGGGGAACGACGGATGCACCACCAGCGAATTCGGCGCGTTGCCGATCATGCCGATCGGCGCAAAATCCTTGCGCGGATCATAGCCGGGATTCTTGTAGAGCGAGGGGCCGATCGCCAGCGTGCCGGTGTAGCCCAGCAACAGCGTGTAGCCATCGGGATCGCTTTTGGCGACCGCCTTGGTGCCGATCGTGCCGCCGGCGCCGGGGCGATTGTCGACCACGACCTTCTCGCCGAGCAGTTCGCTCATCTTGTCGGCAATCGCGCGGCCGACGATCGAGGTACTGCCGCCGGGCGCGAATGGAATGACCAGCGTGATGGCGCGGGCCGGATAGGTTTGCGCTTGGGCTGAATCGATGGCTACGCTCGGGCCGAGCAATGCGGCGACAACACAAAAGCTCTTAATCCACGTGGACATGATGAGCGCGCTCCCAAAACTGTTTTATTGTTGGCGCGGCCATCGTCGCTGAAACGATCCGTATTCGCAAGCCGACCCGGGGCCGACACCACGGTTCGTCATTGCGAGCGAAGCGAAGCAATCCATTTATCCGCTCGCTGAGAGATGGATTGCTTCGTCGCTTCGCTCCCTTGCGCAAACGCTCAGCGTTTGTCGCAGGCAATGACGCGGGGGCCCACTACCTCCACGCAAACACCGGTTGCTCCAACTCGGCAACGCGGGTGCTTCTTCCCGCCAGCACTTCGGCAAATTGATAGATCAGCGCCGCCGTTGGCGCGTGGATGTGCTGGCCGGCATGGCGGAAGCGGATCACGCGCCGGGTGCTTTCAGGGATCGTGGTGAAGCTGAAGGCATCGTTTCGTTCAATATCGTCGAGCGCGACGCGATGCACCGAGGCGACCTCCGCGGGGTTGGGCACGAAATCGGCGCTGGCGCTCACCCAGACCACCACAGGCGTAATCAGATAGCCTGATCGCGTCGGATAATCGTCGAGCAGGCCGAGCACATCGTCCTCGGTCAGCCCGACGCCGAGCTCTTCGTGAAGCTCGCGCAGCGCGGCCTGCGCCTGCGTCTCGCCGTGGTCGCAGCGCCCGCCCGGCAGCGCCCATTGGGCGGCGTGCGAACGCAAGGTCGCGGCACGGCGGGTCAGCAGAAACGTCGTGCCACCGCCGGCCTCGGCTTCCGTCAGCGCGATGGCCACGGCAGCGCTCTTCAGCTCCGGCTCCGTGTCAACGGAAGGCACCCGCGTGAATGCCGCGCAGAGGCTTGCGATATTCCGCCGGGTGGTATCGTCAAATGACCGGGCCATCCCGCTTGACTACAACACCAGCGCATCAGATGAAATGACCCGGACCGCATGACAACCCGCAGGGAATGGACACCACGACATGACGAGCAAAGCCGCGGACAAACTCAAATCCGACGGCTGGAAGATCGTCGAAACGTCAGGTTTCCTGCACCTGATCGGCCCGCTGTGGCAGCGTGTGGTCGACGGCACGCATGAATATGCGCTCGCTACCGAGGACAAGCACCACAACCGCCGCGGCCTGGTGCAGGGCGGCGTCATCATGACCTTCGCCGACCGCACCTGCGGCATGACCGCCCGCTTCGTCTCAGGCAAGCCGACATTGGCGACGGTTCAGCTCGATACGCACTTCGTGGAAGCCGGCAAGATCGGCGAGGTTTTGGTGTCGAAGCCGCACGTGGTGCGCTCCACCCGCAGCCTGATTTTCATCACCACCGAAGTCACCGTCGACAAACGCTGTATCGCGATGGCGAGCGGTGTGTTCAAGATATTGAAAAGTGAGAGTTAGGGATCGTCATTGCGAGCGCAGCGAAGCAATCCATCTTTCCGCTTGCTGAGAAGCATGGATTGCTTCGCTGCGCTCGCAATGACGACTTAGAGCCGGAGGAGACCCACCCCATGCAATACCGCCAACTCGGCCGCAGCGGCCTGAAGATTTCGCCGATCTGTCTGGGCACCATGATGTTCGGCGGCCCGACCGACGAGGCGACGTCGGCGCGCATCGTGGCGAAAGCGCGCGAGGCCGGCATCAACTTCATCGACAGTGCGGACGCCTATAATGGCGGCCAGTCCGAGCAGGTGGTCGGCCGCGCCATCTCGAACAACAGGCACAACTGGATCCTGGCGACAAAGCTCGCCAACCAGATCGGCGACGATCCCAATCGCGGCGGGCTGTCGCGGCGCTGGGTGCTGCAGGCCGCGGACGAAAGCCTGAAACGGCTCGGCACCGACTTCATCGACATCTATTACCTGCACAAGGAGGACCACGCGACGCCGCTGGAGGAGACGGTGCGCGCGATCGGCGACCTGATGCGCCAGGGCAAGATCCGCTATTTCGGCGTTTCGAACTACCGCGCCTGGCGTGTCGCCGAGATCTGCAACATCTGCGACCGCAACGGCATCGATCGCCCGATCGTCAGCCAGCCCTATTACAACGCCATGAACCGCATGCCCGAGGTCGAGCATTTTCCGGCCTGCGGCTATTACGGCCTCGGCATCGTGCCCTATAGCCCGCTGGCGCGCGGCGTGCTGACCGGCAAATACAAGCCGGACACAGCGCCCGACAAGGAGACGCGCGCCGGCCGCGCCGACAAGCGCATGATGCAGACCGAATGGCGACCGGAATCGCTGCAGCTCGCGCAAGCGATCAAGCGGCATGCCGAAGCCCGCGGCATCACCGCCGGGCAGTTCGCGGTGTCATGGGTGCTGAACTCGTCGTTCGTTTCGGCTGTCATCGCGGGTCCGCGCACCGAGGAGCAATGGGACGATTACCTGAAAGCACTCGATTATCGCTTCACGGCGGAGGACGAGGCGCTGATCGATCAACTCGTGGCGAGCGGCCACCCCTCGACGCCGGGGTTCAATGACCCGGCCTATCCGATCGAGGGACGGCGGGCCCGGACGGATGGCGCTGCCCGATGAACGGGCGGAACGGTCCTGCGGCTGTCTACCACCATGCGTTGTATCAGGTCTGTAACTACCTTAACGGTATAGTAACCGCGACCGTCGAAGACTTCCCCGTTCAGGCGGAGGTCCATCTGGTGGACGAGCACAGAATAGCACCACGGCGGCGGCTGTTGAAGGCGGGCAGGATTTCGTTTGGCGGCGGCGCCGCCTTCGATTGCACGGTCCGCAATCTTTCCGAA
Organism: Bradyrhizobium sp. SRL28; assembly: GCF_018596315.1. GTDB lineage: Bacteria > Pseudomonadota > Alphaproteobacteria > Rhizobiales > Xanthobacteraceae > Bradyrhizobium. The sequence goes on from NZ_JAHEAG010000007.1 coordinate 263,409, forward strand.
ACCGGCGCCGCACTCGAGGTGGGCTCCCCCGTCGGCATTCCCGAACGCTTCACGCTGGTGATCGAAGCCAACCACCTCCATCTGCCGTGTCGCGTCGTCTGGCGAAAAGAGAGGCGGATCGGGGTTCACTTCGAAACCTGACCGACGCCGCCGCACCGCGGGTTGACCTGACGGATCGCAGCGGGTCCGGCCTGATACGTCGTGACCGGACCCACCGCGAAATGATCGCTCTTGCAGTCTCAAGCGTCAGTGTCTGGATTCGAGGTTGACGATAACGCCGGTGGGCTCGGGCTCGTGCGGCGACAGTTTCGTCAGCGTCTCATCGCTCCAATAGGCAAGGTTTACGATCATGCCGACTGGCGCTTCCCGCTCGGAAGCCTCGGTCGGTTCCAGGACGTTGAGCCCGCCGCTGTCGAGGAAGAATGTGTGATCGCCAAACATGCTGGCCAGTTGCGGGACCACCGGATGATCGTCGGGAAGCGCCTGGGCTTCGAATTGCTTCAAGGCGCGTTCCACCTGTGCCGAGTTCAATTTCATGCACGACTCCTTCACTTGGCTTGCTGGTTGGTCGAGGACCGCGTGGTGGCTAAGACCGCACGCGGCTGCTCCTTGCGGAGGATACGAAAGGCGTCAAGGGTGTCGGATCCTGATCGCTCGTCCCCACCAGCGCAGCGCGCTGGTTCGCAAGTTCTCCTTCAATCCGCGCGCAGCGCGAATTGAACACGGGACAGTGGTGCCTCTTTGCGCCCGTTCAACCCGGCAACGAAATTAAATTCGCAATGTTCCGCAGAAAGGCATGTTCGAAATGCGACTGCCACGGAACCCTGTGGAACGCGTTGGGTAAACGGCGCGGCCTGCTATCTCCCGTCGGGAATGGGATGCCGCCTCGCCAATTCGTCGAGCGGCAGATGCGCCTCCGCATCGCTCAGCGCGAAACGGACAATGACGTCCTGACGGCCGACCTGCCCCCAAAGCCCGTCCGACGACCATTTCTGCGGCATGGGCCCGCGCAGACCCTCGACCCAGACAAAATACCATTCCGTCATCGATCACCTCTTAGGCCCATGACCCGGAACCAGATGCGCCGCGGTCTCGTTGAAAAGACATCGCGAGGCCTCGAACGCGAAAAGGCCGCCCGGCTCGTGCCGGTCGTTTCCGGAATTCAGCGACGCGCCGGAAGTCCCGTACACATCCGATGATAAGGATTTCGTCATGGAAATCAGCAATTTCAAGGACATGTACCTCGCCGAACTGCAGGAACTGGTGAGTGTCGAGGAGCAACTTTCGGAAGCGCTGTTGCGCATGGCGGCAGCAGCGTCCCACCCGGCGCTAAAGGATGCGCTGGTGGACCATCAGGCGGAGACAATGCGGCAGAAGGAGCGCCTTGTCGGCATCCTTCACAAGCACGGCGCCGACCCGGCCGCACATGTCGACCAGGCCATGCAGGCCCTCATCAGTGAAACCCGCAAGATGCTCGGTATCGTGGAGGGAGACGATCTTCGCGATGCGGCCCTGATCGCATCCGCCCAGAAACTCGAGCACTACGAGATCGCCGCTTACGGCTCGGCCGCCGCACTTGCCGGCCAGCTCGACCTGCGTGACGACCAGATGCTGTTGCACGACAGCCTTCTGGAGGAGAAAGAGGCCGACGCTATCCTCACCGACATCGCCAAGGGCGAAGTCAATCCGGACGCACTGGCGGCGTGAGTGTGGGCCAAGTGCGCACACGGGCATGCAACACTGCGATCCATGCAGCTTGATCGTCCCTGACAGAAGCGCAGCGAGACCGCCTTCGGGCGGTCTTTTGCTCTGCACGAAATGGCTTACTCTGTTGGGATGAACTGGCTCCTGATCACGGCCGCTTTGGCCTGCAATCCCGGCGACCGCCTGGTTGACCTCCGCGACAAGATCCCCCGCGGCCTGAATTCGATCGACCTGATGGTCACCGTCGAACCCTTCTATGCGCGCTTCTACATCTACCAGCCGGGTTTCCCTGACAGCATCCAGCATTGCTGCGGCAACAAGGGGACTTCAATTATCAAAGTGCCCGTTGTCGACGGCCGCTTTTGCGTCAGACAAAGTCAGCCGAAGATGAAATGGACGGTTCGGGCCCTCTTCAGGCCCGATATTCAGATGTAGTCGGTGGAAGTAGAGGAAGCCGGAATCAATCTATTATTCTAATCACGCCAGACGTGCAGCACGCGTTGGCGACGGCGGCCGGGACTACGTTCTTCAGCCAACAACGGGCAGACGTCCCCTGGACGCCGGGTTTGACGAACGTCCATGCACGGCAGCCGCGTGTCCGGCGGCAGAGTTCCAGGCAATCTCCCGAATTGCCTCTCAGGGCGACGTTGCGGAAATCATTGCCGGGCCGATCCGTGTTCTGGCGGGGGCCATCTTGCGCTGAAGCGGTGCCGGCGATTCCAGAAAAGGCTAAGACGAATGCGGATGTGATCATCAGGCTACGGAGACACATGGCAACCTCCTGTGGCAACTTCCCTGGGGTCGCTATTTAAGCGTTTACCGATCGCAGCCGGATATGAACTGGCTCACATGCCTGCCGCCATTGACGGGACGGCCACTGAAGCGGAAATGCGATTGGCCCATCCACGTCAGTTTCGCGCCTTCGTCAGGGGTCGTTGAGCGACTCAACTGTCAAACAGCGAGAGGGTATGCGTCCGCGTTCTCGCGGCTGAAATGCGCCCGAGCTTTGCGTAACTTCCGCCCTCCACGAAAAAGCAAAGGGCGCAGGGAAAGCCGGGTGCACGCTGCACCCGCGGTCTCGTGTGCAATTTGCGCAGAGAACGCGCACACGAGCATACAGGTCCAGCGGAGGCATCCCGGCTTTCCCTGCGCGATGGGTTACGGCTTACTTCGAGCTCTCCCCGGTGAACGGCTTTCTTGCCACCGTCGCCCGCGAGAAGCTTCGCTTCTCCCGGACTTAGCGCCAGCACCGCGGCGCCAGAACCACACGACTTCGCCGTCCGCGTCAGGCGCCTAACGTCAGCCAGCGCCATTCACGTCCACCGCCTCTCACCGCGCGTTCGTGACGTGGCCAACGCCCCTTTGGTGGGTAAGATGCGCGGAGTTATGGCGTTGATTTGGGTTGCGCGTGAAGCGGAATATTTTTTCGATGAGGGCTGGACAGCTTTTACTGATTTGCCCGTCGTGCCAATTGGTCGCATGCCGCGAGCGGCGATTTGCGCTTGCGCTGGAGGCAAATCAGCCGGCAGCGGAGGCAGGAGATCGTTTCGCGGGATGGAATTGCACGCGAGGAAACCCGTCGCCTCTCTCTTCTCGGGCAGCAGGTAGCCCGCATGAGCGCAGCGATATGCGGGATGGGGTATCAACGAAACTCCCGGATGTCGCTTCGCTCATCCGGGCTACGCTTGCCATTGCGCCTGCTGTTCATTGCTGCGCGTAGCAGTTACAAGCGATACGCGTAATCATCGGTCGCGCTGCCCAGGCGGCGGGGCGGCCGGCTAACAATAAGAAAAGGGCGGAACGTCATGCATAGTAAGGTCGTCGCACTCGTTGCAGCAGCATTCGCCGTCGTAGCTGGCGGACCAGCTTGGGCGGGATGGCCGGACGACAAGCCGATTGAAGTCGTCATCGGGTTTGCTCCCGGCGGCGGAACCGACGTCATGGCTCGCAAGCTGCTACCGTTCGTCGAGCAGAGATTGGGCGGAAAGGTCAAATTTGTCGTGCTGAACAAGCCTGGCGCCGGTGGAGAGATCGCGTTTGCCGCGATTGCTCGCGCCGCGCCGGATGCTTACGCGATCGGCGTGGTCAACGTGCCCGGCTATAATTTCATCCCGATGACGAGAAAAACCCAGTACAGCATGGATGAAATCCGCCTTATCGCGCGCGTGGTGGACGATCCGAGCGTGATCGTCGTGCCTGCGGAAAGCAAGCTTACAACGCTTGCGGACGTTCTGGCTGCGCTGCGCAGCAAGCCGGGTTCGGTAACGTTCGGTCACAATGGTGCGGGCACGAATGGTCATCTGGCGATCCGCATGCTGGCAAACGCCGGCAAGGTCGAGCCCAACGAAATTTCCTATCGCGGAACGGCCGCGCAGAGGACCGATCTTTTGGGCGGCCATCTGGAGGTTGGAATGGTCAGCCTCAGCGAAGTCCCCGAGCTGCACGGCACCAACAAGGGACCGCTCCGCGCCATTGCCATCCTGTCGAAGCAGCGTTCTCCGTCGCTGCCCGACGTTCCGACGGCAGAGGAAGCAGGCATCCCGGTCACGATGACAGCGGAACGCGGCTTCGCCGCACCCAAGGCCGTTTCGGACGAGGTAGCCAAGAAGCTTGAAGCTGCTATTGCAGATGGCCTGCGCGATCCGGAATACATCAAGAGCTCGCCTGGCGATGCCCCCGTTATTGCTTTCATGCCCGGTGCCGAATGGCAAAAGCGTCTCGACGACATGTCGCAAGCCTTGCGGCCATTCGCGGAAGAGATGAAGACGCAAGAGCAGAAATGAGACGCGCCACGTTGGGCGCGCCTTAGCCTCGATTGGGCTCAGTCCTTACTGTTCGGAGCGGGCGCGACTGCGCCTGCCACCTGCAAAGCGACCGGCGCCGGTGATGTCTGCGCTTATTGGGGGAATCTGGCGATAAGCATGCTTGGTGTGGTGGGAACCACTTCCAGTATGCTTCGATCGTCGCCAACAGAGCAGATGCGGTCAACCAATGCAGTGGTACGTGATCATTATTTCGGTCGCCACGACCGGCGCATTTGGGTGGTTTGCGCTCGAACTTGTTGGCCGGCCTATTCGAAATTTCTTCGATCTGCGACGGTCTGTGCGCAGTCAAATGCTTTTTCTGGCGAACGTCGCGGCACCACAACCTCGCGAGACCTGCGTCACTTCCGAGCAGATACGGCAATACGATACAGACTTAAAAAATGCGCGCGAGGCACAACGCATTCTACGTGATTTGGCCTCTCAAATGCTGGCGTTCGCCGAGAGCGAAAGGGCGGCTTGTATTGCAATCAGGCCGTTTGGTTTCGATCCCTCGTCGGCTGGCAGCGGCCTGATCGGACTTTCGAACACGCTCGACCGCCATGGGACCGATCGCGCCAGCTTTCGCAAGAAAGTCGAACGGGCGCTGCGGTTCAGCGAGTAGCCCGCATAAGCAAAACGATATGCGGGATCGGCACAAACCAAAACCCGGATGTCGCTTCGCTTATCCGGGCTACGCTTGCTGCTGTACAGGCTTAGTCCGATTGTGCTCGTCGTCATGGCGATGGTCATCAGTGTCCTTGCGTCGAAGTTCTCCGCGACCATCTGATCTTCCTTGTCGGATTTGGGATATTGCGGGCCGGATCGGTCCGATCTAGGGTCGTGTCATGGAAGACACAGTTACAGAGGCGGTCAGGAAACAGTACGAGGCGTATAGCTATCCGCCGCCAATCGAGGACGCCGAGAAATTCCGAAAGAAATGGGGACCGCTGACTTGTGACCCCCAATTTGCGGGCATTCAGTTGTGGCCAGAGGGCCGACCTCGGCAAGACCTGCGCATATTATGCGCTGGTTGCGGCTCCTCCCAAGCGGCTCTGATCGCCCTTAACAACCCAGACTGTGCTGTCCTCGGTATCGATCTTTCCGAGACAAGCCTCGCTCATTCGAACCGTCTTCGCGACAAACACAGCCTCACCAATCTCGAACTTCGGCAAATGAGCCTGCTGGACATCGGCCAGTTGAATCGCTCTTTTGACCTGATCCTTTGCACTGGCGTTCTTCATCACCTTCCGAATCCGGACGCCGGATTAATGGCGCTCGCAGATGTACTCGATCCATCAGGAAGCATGGCAATCATGCTTTACGGGAAGGCTGGCCGCGCTGGGGTATATCTAGTCCAGGATATCTTGCGGCGACTTGGAGCCGGTCAAGACGCCGAAGGCCTCAGGACTGCCCGCGAACTTTTGAAGTTTGTCCCATCGCACCATTATCTGATCTCACCGACCGGCAAACTGCCCCATGACCTCGCCGACGATGCGGGGGTCGTGGACATGCTGCTTCACCCACAAGACAGGGCCTACTCGGTGCCTGACATCATGGAGTTTGTTGCAGCGGCTGGGCTCATTTTCTTCGGTTGGAGCGACAACGCCCCCTACTGCGCCGATCGGTATCTCAGCGGAGAGATGCTGGAAAGGGTTTTGGCGCTCCCGGCCGCCGAGCAGTGGGCCGTCATCGATAATCTTACCGTGCTAAACGACAGGCACGATTTTTTCGTCAGGAAGCCCCAAAGCACGCGCTTCCTTACTCGTTTCGATACAAACGATTTTCTGTCGTATGTCCCGCACGTTCGATCGGGCGTTAAACTTGCTGGCGAAGCCAACGCATTGATCCTGACGCGCCCTTCGCCTCAAGGGGAAGTTATTACCCCGATATCGAGATCGGAAGCCCTGCTGCTGGAGCAGATAGACGGAAAAAAGAGCATCTCGGAAATTCTGTCCCACGCCTTGTTCACACGATCTGAGCCCGAACAGAGGACGAATTTCGCTCGCGCCGTCTGCGAGCGCATGTGGAGATCCGGAAATCTCCTGTTTGGCAGATCCGGCTCTTAAGCCCCAGGCCGAGAAACCGGACGGCGCGACGGTGCTGAACGCGCTGTAGCCGCCGTTGAGTATTACGGCGCCGATATTGTTGACCGAGCAAGTAGCTCGGATGAGCAAGCGATAGGCGGGAATCGGCACAACCAAAACCCGGATGTCGCTTCGCTCATCCGGGCTACACTTGCTGCGAATTTCTCCGGCCTGTGTCCACCAGTTCAATGCGCAAATCGGGAATTGCGCAAGACGACCAAGAGGGAGTCCGCGGGCGGGCCGTAGATCCGGCCCGCCCGCGCCAACTCAAGCGGTCACGAGGAAATTCGCGGCGTTCAACTCGTTCGGAAGAAGACCCACGAACAGCACCTGATTGCCCTCGCCGAGATCAAGGGTGGTACCCGAAGTTCCCCCGCTCAGATTGTCCAGCGGGTCGAAGTCGGCTCCAAAGCCTTCCAACACCACGACGTCCTGCGTTACGTCGAAGTCGTTAATGGTATCATCGCCTCCTGCAGACTCGCGAAAGATGAACTGATCGGCCCCACCGAAACCGGCGAGGATGTCGTCGCCGGCGCCGCCTTCGATCGTATCAGCAGCATTGCCGCCGATGATGGCGTCATTCCCGCGGTCTCCGAACAGGCGGTCGGGCGCGTGATTCGCCAATGACTGGTTGGCGACCGCCCGGATGAGGTCGTCACCGTTACCACCAAAGATCGTGTCGGCGGCAACGTCACCGCCTCGCAGTATATCATTCCCGGCATCCCCAAACACGACATCGCCCGTCGGGTCGTTCCAGGCGATGGTGTCATCGCCGGCACCGCCGAAGACTGTATCCCGTCCGGCCATGCCGCCAATGGTGTCGTTGCCGCGACCGCCGAAAACCAGGTCATCGCCGGCGCCCGTATTGATATTGTCGTTTCCCTGGCCGCCCCTGATAATGTCGTCGCCGTCGCCGCCTTCAAGCCTGTCATTCCCGGCGAGGCCACGGATGATGTCATTGCCGCCGAGCCCGGGAAGAAAATCGTCGCCCGGCGTTCCGACAACGACGTTGTCGTTGTCGTCTGCGATTGCGATCAACTGCCCCCGGATCTCGCCTGTCTGATTTTGATTCGTGTGGACGTTGAAATAGATCGGAACCTCCGATCCCACCGGAGCTGAGCCGAGTTCGTTGGCGAAGTTGGTGATTGAAACGTTGGCGGGGTCCGTCGTCTCCCATCGGCCACTTACAGTCCAGGAGTCATCCGTATTCAGGACGATGCTGAGATCATCGGCGTCCTGGGCCGGGTTGATCTGCCCGAATACAACGGGCCCGTTTGCTCCTCGGACCTGATTGTGAAAATGCGTGGAGGTGACGTCGTCCAGGGGCGACGGCGTCTGGGCCGGACCACCCGTAGCCGGGCCGTAATCGACGCCCTCGATCCGAAACGTATAGCTCGCGGCAATTTCCGTGCTGTCAAAGATGACAGTGCCGAGACCGCTTGCAGTCGAGTTGACCGGGGGGACTTCCTGAGTGCCTTCGAGAACCACGCGGAACGCTGTGGACATGCGAGCCTCCTTTGCTCTTTGCTCAACAGGTTCTGGCGGCCAGCGACGCCGGCGTGCACGTGTGGCAGCTATTGCAATCCGGCTCGGGCCGGTGGATTAGGCGCAGCGTCGCTCCGCTATCGCGGAGTCGGCGCGTTGTCCTTCTCGCGGTACTCGGCCGAGAACAAGGGATCGCTGGATCGCGCCAACCTAGCCCGCCGCTGTAGGCCTTCGAGCGGGCGTTATTGTGTTTTGTTTATAGCGATCGACGCATTGTGATCGACGCAATTTTCGGTTGCGAGCTGGAACTTGCGATCGGTTCCAAACCTGTGTGCGCATCCCGAGCGACGCCGAGGTGAGCATTCACTCGGCGGGGCGGGTTCTTTTGGATGGGGGGCATTCAGCTTGAATGGTGCCCAGGGGCGGGATCGAACCACCGACACTGCGATTTTCAGTCGCATGCTCTACCAACTGAGCTACCTGGGCATACTCGAGGGCCCAAAGGCCTAAGCGAGCGGGCGGTTTATAGAGAGGTCGGAGGGTCATGTCCACCCAGCTTCGCCTTTGGCTTCGCTGGGCGCGGCCCGCCTTCCGGGCTCTCCCCAAGTTATTGGCAAATATCCCTTATTCGGCGTCTTCGGGGTCTGTCTCGCGGCCGGGGATGACGTACTTGCCGGATAGCCAGCGGTTCAGGTCGACATCCCGGCAGCGTGGGGAGCAAAAGGGTGCCGTGGCCGGGCTCGCCGGCTTGCCGCATTCCGGGCAGGGCTTTGAAGCGCCCTTGGATTCCCCGGCATCCTTGGGCCTGCCGGCGGCTTGGGGCGGCTTAGCTGGCATTGAGCCAGCCGAACCGGATCGGAAAGCCCTCGCCGCCCAATAGCGTGACTGATTCGTAGAGCGGCAGGCCGACGACGTTGGTGTAGGAGCCGACCATCTTGACCACGAACGATCCGGCGATGCCCTGCACGGCGTAGCCGCCGGCTTTGCCGCGCCATTCGCCGGAGCCGATATAGGCCTGGATGTCGTCCTCGCTTAAGCGCTTGAAGCGGACGCGGGTTTCGATCAAGCGCTGGCGAAACGCCTCCTTCGGCGTCACCAGGCAAATGGCCGTGTAGACGCGGTGATTGCGCCCCGAGAGCAGCCGCAGGCACTGCGCGGCTTCGTCGACCAGATTGGCCTTGGGCAGGATGCGGCGGCCGACCGCGACCACCGTATCGGCGGCCAGGATGAAGGAGCCGCGCAGCTCGTCGTCGAGCTGGACGGATTTCAGCGCCGCATCGGCCTTGGCGCGGGCCAGGCGATTGGCGCAGGCGCGCGGCAGCTCGCCCCGCTTCGGGGTTTCGTCGACATCGGCCGGGCGCAGCGCGTCGGGCTCGATGCCGGCCTGGTTGAGCAGGCTGAGCCGTCGCGGCGAACCGGAAGCGAGAACGATTTTGGGGCGGCCAAGCATGCGGGGTTTGTCGTGGAAAAGGATTCGGAGGGGATGCGCGCGCGGAACCTATCGGAAGGCACTCCATTCCACAACCGGGGAACAAGTGATTGTTGTCACTGGGAATCTTTCGTCGTCCCTGCGAACGCAGGGACCCATAACCACAGGCCGTTGTCATCGGAATGACAATCGGCGATTAGCACTTCCTAAAGTCGCACGGCCGCGGCGTATGGGTTCCTGCGTTCGCAGGAACGACGGGAAACCACCCGCCACGGCGCCCTTCAGCGCACCGGATCAATTGGCGTAGCTATGCCCAGGCGGGCCTCTATGGCCTCGGCCGCATCCAGGCACAAATCGTCGCGCAATCGCTGCCCGGTGATCAGCACGCCGATCGGCAATCCCGTTTCCTCGTCACGCCCGGCCGGCACGCAGGCCGAAGGCAGCCCGAGCAAATTGGCCGGGACCACCGGGCGCATCAGTTCCTTGGTCGCGGCCGCTCCGGCCGGGGTCGCCGAATCAAAACCATGCTCGAACGGCAATTGCGTCCAGGTCGGCGACAGCAGCAACGGCCGGTCGGCCATGTAGGTCGACCATGCGCGTGCGATGCCATCGCGTTCGGCCATCAATTGCGACCATGACGCCGCGTCGGCCAAAGGCGGGATGTCCTGATTGAAGTTGTTCAGGAAGGCCATCGCCTCAGTGCCCATCATCGGGGACAACAATGCCAGCACCGAGCCGAAATCACCCATGATCAGGCGGCGCCAGCAGCCAATCGCGTCGTCGTAGCGTGGCGGGCAGGCTTCTTCCACGACATAGCCGGCGTCGGCCAGCGCCTGTGCGGCACGCCGCACCACAGCCGCCACCTTTGGATCGGTGCCGCCGCCGGGCGGCTCGGGCAGCACGGCCACGCGAACCGGCCACGCCAGCGCTCGTCCCTCGAACGGGGCATCGATCGACCAGGGATCGCGTGGATGCGCGCCCATCAAGACACGCAGACCGAGCCGCACATCCGCGACGCGGCGTGCCATCGGCCCCTGCACGTTCATCAGTTGCACCGCCAGCAACCGGTCTTCGGCCGGCACATAACCCGCATCGGGGACGCGGCCGGCGGATGGACGGATGGAAGCGATGCCACAGGCGTTCGCGGGATTCCGCAGTGAGCCGCCGATGTCATTGCCAAGGCCGATCGGGCTCATGCCGCTGGCCAGTGCTGAGGCCTCACCGCCGCTCGAGCCGCCTGCGGTGCGGCTTGGATGCCAGGGATTTCGCGTCAGGCCGTGAAGCGAACTATCGGTGTGCACGCGCAGCGCCATGTCAGGCAGATTGGTGCGGGCGATCGGTATGGCGCCGGCGGCGCGCATGCGTTCGACGACCGGCGCATCCGCCGGCGCCACTGCCTTGGCCAGCGCGGGCACGCCCCAGGTGGTGGGCAGGCCGGCCATGTCGATGTTTTCTTTCACCGTGAAAGGCACGCCATGCAGCGGGCCAACGTTCTCGCCGGCCGCCAGCTTCTGGTCGGCCTTAACCGCAGCCGCGCGGGCCTCGTCGGCCAGCACGCGCACCACGGCATTCAGCGCCGGGTTCACCGCATCGATGCGCGCCAGATGGGCGTCGATCACCTCGGCCGAACTCAGTTGCCGGCGTGCAATGCGCTGCGCCAGTTCGGTGGCCGGGAGTTGCCAGATCTCGCTCATCGCTTGCTCCAACATGACATGCGCAACGAAGTCGCGCGCAGGCCCCCCCACCCGTCGGTGAGAGTAGTATTGCACTTGTCTGATGTCGACGGTGCGACCGGCCCCCACCCGCTCGCTCGCCGCACCGACCTTTAGTCTCGTGTCCCGGACGCGGTGCAGCGCGCAAGCGCTGCTCCGCAGAGCCGGGACCTATGGCCGACGTGGACCCCGGACCAGCAGCGCACCACGCCGCAAGCGCGGCGCGCTGCGCTGCATCCGGGGAACGCCAGTCTCCGGCAAAGAACTACCCGCTCGCCGCACCCGCCTTGGCGAACCGGCGGCGGATGCGCATCGATAGGCCGTCGCAGACCTCGCGATAGGCGGCAAGCTTCTGCTCGCGGTTGCCTTCCATGCCGGTCGGATCCGGCGTCGGCCAGTATTCGACATCGGCGGCCATGGTGCGCGTCAGCTCCAGCGCCTTGTGGTGGGCTTCCGGCGACAGCGTGATGATGAGGTCGAAATTGAGCCCTTCCCAATCCTCGAGCTCCTCGAACGTCATCGGCTTGTGGCCGGAAATATCCTGGCCGAGTTCGGCCATCACGGCGACCGCGAACGGATCGAGCTCGCCTTTCTTGGCGCCGGCGGACTTCACATAGAGCGCCTGCGGGAACATCTGCCGCAGCAGACTCTCCGCCATCGGCGAACGCACGCTGTTCATTCCGCATGCGAACAGCACGGCCTGCGGGTTGCGCGCGCGGGGCGCATCCATGCGGTCAGGCTTCTCTCGGCGTCATGCGTCCTGCCCCTTCCAGTGCAGGACGCAGATCAGCGTGAACAAGCGCCGCGAGGTTTCGAAATCGATTCTTACCTTGCCCTTCAGCCGTTCCTGCAGCGTGCGCGAGCCCTCGTCATGGATGCCGCGGCGGCCCATGTCGATCGCCTCGATCTTGTCGGGCGTCGCGGTGCGGATCGCCTGGTAGTAGCTGTCGCAGATCATGAAATAATCCTTCACGATCCGCCGGAACGGCGTCAGCGACAGCAAATGCGCGACGACGGGCGTGCCGTCCTCGCGGCGGATGTCGAACATCAGCCGGTTGCCGGTAATGGCGAGGTGCAGCGTGAATGGCCCCTGCGCATCGGCTTCCGGCGCGAACACGTTCTGCTCGATCAGATCATAGATCGCAATCGCCCGCTCATGCTCGATATCGGGCCCGGAACGCCCGATCGATTCCTCGTCGAGCGTCACCGCGACGATGCGGTTGTGCTGGTCATCGTCTGGTGGCGGCTTGTTCATGGCAAATTGAGGCGCAATCCGACGGAGCGTGAATGGGCGTCTAAACCCTCGGCCTTGCCCAAGGTCATCGCGGCAGGCCCCAGCGCGCGCAACTGGTCCGGCCCGCATTTGAGAATCGAGGTGCGCTTCATGAAGTCTAGCACGCCGAGCCCCGACGAAAACCGCGCCGAACGCGCCGTCGGCAGCACGTGGTTGGAGCCGCCGACGTAATCGCCGATCGCCTCCGGCGTATGGGACCCAAGAAAGATCGCGCCGGCGTTGCGGACCTTGGCCGACAGGCCTTCCACATCCGCGGTCATGATTTCCAGATGTTCGGCGGCGATCGCATTCGCCAGCTCCACCGCCTCGTCGAGTTGCCTCACCATGATGATGGCGCCGAAATCGTTCCACGAGGCTCGCGCGATGTCGGCACGGGGCAGCGTCTTGAGCTGGGACTCCACCGCGCTTTCGACCTCGGCGGCAAGCCTGGCACTGTCCGTGATCAGGATCGACTGCGCGCTCGCATCATGCTCGGCCTGCGCCAGCAGATCGGCCGCGATCCAGCCGGCATTGCCGGTGTCGTCGGCGATCACCAGCACTTCCGAAGGGCCGGCGATCATGTCGATGCCGACCTTGCCGAACACCTGCCGCTTGGCGGCGGCGACATAGGCATTCCCCGGACCGACGATTTTTGCCACCGGCGCGATCGTCGCCGTGCCATAGGCCAATGCCGCCACCGCCTGCGCGCCGCCGACGCGATAGATTTCGGACACGCCGCCAAGCTGTGCCGCGGCCAGCACCAGCGGGTTGAGCTTGCCGTCCGGCGAAGGCACCACCATGACGACCCGCGGCACGCCGGCAACCCGGGCCGGCACCGCATTCATCAGCACCGAGGACGGATAGGCCGCGGTGCCGCCGGGCACGTAGAGGCCGACCGCATCGACCGCGCTCCAGCGCCAGCCGAGCTCGACGCCCAGCGCATCGGTGAAGCGCTCGTCCTTCGGCAATTGCCTCCTGTGAAACGCCTCGATTCGGTCACGGGCGAATTTCAGCGCATCGAGGGTTGCGGTGTCGCAAGCCCCGACCGCGGCATCGATCTCGGCCGCGGTCACGCGCAGGCCGGAGGCGTCGATGTCGAGCCGGTCGAATTTCTTGGTCGCCTCGAGCAGGGCGGCGTCGCCGCGCGCGGCCACGTCATCGACGATGGCGCGGGTGGCGCGCTCGACATCGGCCGAAACCTCGCGCTTGGCGGCGAGGAACGTCGCAAATCGCTCGTCGAAATCGGCGCTGCTTCTGTCCAGGCGAACGGGCATGGTGGCTTTCTTGGGATCGGGTCGAAGGCCTATGCTCAATGGCGCGGCGGCCAAGGGCCGTCAACCCTTGCCAGACCCCAAAATCTCGTCGTCCCGGCCAAGCGAAGCGCGAGCCGGGACCCATAACCACCGATGTCCATGTGGGGCCAGCTGGGGCGACAGCCCCTTTCACGGCTCACACCTGTGGTTATGGGTCCCCGCTTTCGCGGGGACGACGATGGAGAGGTATCATCCTCGCCCCTCCGGCCCCAGGGGTGCGATGGCGAGGTCGCTGGTGCCGAGGTCGTCGGTGCCGAGGTCGGTCAGCTCGCATTCCAGGCATTCGACGTCCAGCCGCAGCGCCTCGCCATGGCTGAACAGCAGCAGCGCGCTGCCGCCGGGGGCCTCGCCGGGATGGAATTCGATCCCGACCAGTTCCAGCACCGCCTTGGGTTGCTCCAGATCTATGTTGCGCGACTTGCAGGCCAAAACACGGTCGAAGCGCAGTGCCGCGATCGAACGGCGCGGCTCGGTTCCGCCTGACAGGGTCTGCTCCCAGTCCAGCCTGTTCAGGCCGACCACCAGCCGCTTTTCGTCCTGCCGCCAGACGATGTCGGACGCCTGGACACGGGCGTCCTGCACATGGGCCGATATGACGGCGAGATCGTCGGCATCGAGCGCAATCAGTTTGAGCGAATCGGGCGCCGGCATAGGTCCTCGATAATCTTCTAGTCGCTGATGCGCTGGATAGACGCACCGCAGGCCGAAAGCTTTTCCTCGAGCCGCTCAAAGCCGCGGTCGAGGTGGTAAATGCGGTTGACCATGGTTTCGCCCTCGGCGGCAAGCCCTGCGATGACGAGCGACACCGAGGCGCGCAGGTCCGTCGCCATCACGGGCGCGCCGCGCAGCGTGGCGGTGCCATCGATGGTCGCGGTCTCGCCGTCGAGTGATATACGCGCGCCGAACCGCGCGAGTTCCTGCACGTGCATGAAACGATTCTCAAAAATGGTCTCGGTGATCTGCGAGGAACCGCCGGCGCAGGCCATTAGCGCCATCAATTGCGCCTGCAAATCGGTCGGAAAGCCGGGGAAAGGCGCGGTCGACACCGTCACCGGCTTGATCCCCGCGCCATTGCGCGCGACCCGGATACCGTCATTGTTGACGGTGATGACGGCGCCGGCTTGCGTCAGCACGTCGAGCGCCGACTGCAGCAATTCGGGACGCGCGCCGGAAAGCTGCACGTCGCCGCCGGTCATGGCGACCGCCATCGCATAGGTGCCGGCCTCGATTCGATCCGGCAATACGGTGTGCCGCGCGCCGTGCAGCTTCTCGACGCCCTCGACCACGATCCGCGGCGTGCCGGCGCCGTTGATGCGCGCGCCCATCTTGTTCAGGCAATCGGCGACATCGGCGATTTCGGGTTCGCAGGCAGCGTTGGTGATGATGGTCGCGCCCTTCGCAAGCGTCGCCGCCATCAGGGCTACATGGGTGCCGCTCACCGTCACCTTGGGAAAATCGATCTCGCCGCCGCGCAGGCCGCCGGGCGCCTTGGCCACCACATAGCCGCCATCGATGGTGAGTTCGGCGCCGAGCTTTTCCAGCGCCATGATCAGGAGATCGACCGGTCGCGTGCCGATGGCGCAGCCGCCCGGCAGCGAGACCTTTGCCTCGTGCATCCGCGCGAGCAGCGGTGCAATCACCCAGAAGCTGGCGCGCATCCGCGACACCAGATCATAAGGTGCGGTCGTGTCGATGATGTCGGCTGCCGAGATGTGCAGGGTCTGGCCCTGATATTGGCGGTCGCCCGGCCGCTTGCCCGCCGACATGATGTCGACGCCGTGATTGCCGAGGATGCGCTGCAACTGCGCGACGTCGGCAAGCCGCGGCACGTTGTCGAGGACGAGCGTTTCCTCCGTCAGGAGCGCTGCGATCATCAGCGGCAGGGCGGCATTCTTCGCGCCGGAAATGGCGATGGTGCCGTTGAGCTTGCTGCCGCCAACGATACGAATGCGGTCCATGCCAAAACCCTTTTGCTCTGCACAAATGATCGGACAGATTGATCGACTCGCAAAAGCTTGGAAATTTACGGCTATTTGATGAGGCAACACCTGATTTGGCCGATCAGACTGACATTGCCCCCGACATCATGCATCTCCCGGCCGCCTTGGCTGTCAGCGCGGATTGTGGTTTGACAATCATGGCCGAACACCCCGCGCCTGGCCGTTCGCGTTGTTCATACTGACGTCAGGAGGACAGCGCATCCTTAGCCGCTCACGGATTTTCGGCATCAACCTTGTTCGGACAGGAGACGGAGTTCCCAATGAAGATCAGCGCGCGCAACCAACTCAAGGGCACCATCGTCGATGTCGTGAAGGGCGCGACTACGTCCCATATCCGGATCGATATCGGCGGCGGTGTCATCGTTACCTCTGCGATCACCAATGAGGCGGTCGATGAACTCAATCTCGCCAAGGGCAAGGCGGCCATCGCCGTGATCAAGGCCAGCGACGTGATGGTGGGCACGGAGTGATCGACCGTCGCACCCTGATCGCGGGCCTGTCGGCGGCGCTGATTGCGCCGCGCAGTGCACTCGCACAAACCATCAGGGATGCCGCAGGGCGCAACGTGCCGGTCCCCGCAAAAGTATCGCGCGTGTTTCCGGCCGGGCCACCGGCGGCGATCCTGCTCTATACGCTGGCGCCTGAACTGCTGATCGGCTGGCCGCGCGCCAACCGGCCTGAAGAATGCGCTTACATGCTGCCGGACATCTGCACACGGCCGGAGGTCGGGCGCATCACCGGGCGCGGCAACACCGCCAATCTGGAAACGGTGCTGGCGCTGAAGCCCGACCTCATTCTCGACATCGGTTCGACCAGCGCCACCTTTGTCTCGCTGGCGGATCGCGTGCAAGAGCAGACCAGCATCCCCTACGCGCTGCTGGATGGCCGCTTTGCGGCGATTGCCGGGACCTATCGCACGTTAGGAACGCTGATCGGCCGGCCTGAGGATGCGGAAAAACTGGCGCGCTACGCCGAGGATACGCTCAAGACCATCCTCGGCCGCATCGAGCCGATTGCCGCAAACGAGCGACCAAAGGTCTACTATGCGCGGGGGCCGCGCGGGCTGTCGACCGGGCTCGGCGGCTCGATCAATGTCGAGACCATCGAAATGCTCGGCCGCAATGTTGCCGGCGAAACCCAGGGCGGCCTCGCCAACGTTTCGATCGAACAGGTTCTGGTGTGGAATCCCGACGTGATCGTCACCATCGATCAGGAGTTCGCGGCGACCGTGCGAAACGATCCGTCCTGGGCTGCGGTCAAGGCGGTGCGCGACAACCGGATCCATCTGTCGCCCAAGATGCCGTTCGGCTGGGTGGATTTTCCGCCGTCCGTCAACCGATTGATCGGACTGTGGTGGCTCGCCAAGATTCTTTATCCGGAGCGCTTTCCGGAAGATCTGCGGACGCTGACCGCGGACTTCTACACGCGTTTCTATCACGTCACGCCGCCATCGGCTCAAATCGACCATGTACTTGCGGGCCGGGATTGATAGCCTTCCCCACATGAACAATGCCCGATCCGCCCTGCCCGGATTTGCGGTCGCGATCGCGGTCCTGATTGCGGGCCTGCTGCTGGCGCTTACGGTCGGGCGCTATCCCGTGTCGCTAGGCGATCTCATCGGCGTGCTGCTGTCGAAGGTCGGCGGCCCTCGCGGCGATATATCGCCAGCGGTCGAAAGCGTCATATGGCAGGTGCGCGGACCACGCGTGATGGCGGCGATGCTGGTCGGCGCCGCGCTCGCGGTGGCCGGCACGGCGTTTCAGGGATTGTTTCGCAACCCGCTGGTCTCGCCGGATATTCTTGGAGCATCGTCGGGCGCGGCGCTTGGCGCCGTGGTCGGCATCTATCTCTCGCTCGGCGTGTTCGCGATCCAGGCGATCGCCTTTGTCGGCGGGCTGATCGCGGTCGGCATCGTCTACATGATCGGGACATCGGTGCGTTCGCGCGACCCGATCCTGGTGCTGGTGTTGACCGGCGTCGTGGTCGGATCGCTGTTCGGCGCCGGCGTCGGCCTCGTGAAGTATCTCGCCGACCCCTACAACCAGTTGCCGGCGATGACGTTCTGGCTGCTCGGCAGCCTGTCTGCGACCGGGGTTCACGACCTGTTGCCGCTGGTCGGCCCGGTCGCCGCCGGCACCGCCGTGCTGATCGCGCTGCGCTGGCGCATGAACGTGATGTCGCTCCCCGAGGAAGAGGCGCGCGCGCTCGGCGTCGCGACCGGGCCGCTGCGCATTGCCATCGTCGCCGCCGCGACGCTCGTCACCTCGGCCAGCGTCGCCACCGCCGGGATCATCGGCTGGGTCGGCCTCGTCGTGCCGCATCTGGCACGATCGCTGGTGGGCCCGGATTTCGCGCGGCTGCTGCCGGCGGCGGCCATCCTCGGCGGCGGCTATCTGCTACTGATCGATACGCTGGCGCGCACTCTGGCGCAGGTCGAAATTCCGCTCGGCATTCTCACCGCCGTGATCGGCACGCCGTTTTTCATCTGGCTGCTCGCCAGCGTGCAGAAGACCTGGTCATGACCCTCGAGGGCCATCAGCTCACCATCGGCTATCAGGACCGCATCGTCGGCACCGGCCTCGACGTCAAGCTGCAAAAGGGCGAGGTGCTTGCGCTGCTCGGGCCGAACGGCGGCGGCAAGACCACGCTGCTCAAGACGCTGCTCGGGCTTCTGGCGCCGAAGGCCGGCGAAGTGCGTCTCGACGGCACGGTTCTGTCGGCCCGCTCCATCCGCGAGCGCGCACGCCTGATCGCGTATGTGCCGCAGACCCATGTCGCGACATTTGCATTCACCGTGGAAGCGGTTGTTCTGATGGGCCGCACCGCGCATGGCGATCTGTTCGCCCGGCCGACGGCGAAGGACCACCAGATCGCGGCCAGCATGCTCGAGCGCTTCGGGATCGCGTCGTTAGCGCAACGGCCCTACACCATGATTTCAGGCGGCGAGCGCCAGCTGGTGCTGCTGGCGCGCGCGCTGGCGCAGGAGCCGCAGTTCATCGTTCTGGACGAGCCGACCGCCAATCTCGACTTCGGCAATCAAGGCAAGGTGATGCGCGAGATCCGCGCGCTGGCGGCTAGCGGCCTTGGCGTTCTCTTCACCACCCATGATCCCAATCATGCGCTGCGCGCGGCCGACCACGCCTATCTGCTGCGCGACGGCGCGCGCCTTGCCGAGGGGCCGGTTCAGCAGATCCTGACGCGGGAGCGGCTGGAAGCGCTCTACGGGGCACCGGTGCAGATGATCACCGATGCGACCGGGACGGCGTTCATTCCGGGGTGAGGTCCGCCCCCGGCACCTGGTGCTTTTGACTAATTCGGACCTCCCGAGTTGACGCACGCTTATTGCCGCGGTGCCACGGGCCGCCCGCTGGGTGGCAATAGGGCCGTCCCGCGATTACCGCTCACAGCTCCACAACAAAGTGCTAGGCTCCTGCTTGTCCCAACGACGTGTTTTGCCTGGTCGTTCGGAGGGCGCTGTGACGGAGCACCGGGTTCAAAGGCGATTGGCGGCGATCTTGGCCGCCGACGTGGTTGGTTATTCCGCGCTGATGGAACGCGCTGAGGAGGCCACCTACGCCGAGTTCGAGCGGCTGAAGTGCGAAGTAATCGAGCCTGGCCTCTCCCGCCACGACGGGCGACTGATCAAGACCACGGGTGACGGCGCGTTGGCCGAGTTCGCAAGTCCGTCGGCCGCGGTGCGATGCGCGGTGGAGATACAGGAAAGCATCGCGTCAGGTCGAAGCTCCCTTAAGCTACGCATTGGGGTCAATCTCGGGGAGGTTATCGTCGGGGCTGACGGCGATCTTTTTGGCGACGGGATCAACATTGCGGTCCGGCTGGAGGGGGTCGCCGATCCGGGCGGCATCCTGATTTCCGAGAAGGTGTACAGCGAAGTCGAAGGCAAGCTGGACGCTGGCTTCGAGGACCGGGGCGAACAGCAGCTCAAGAACATCGCCAAGCCGGTCCGCGCTTACGCTGTACGCGCGCAAGCGCATGGCGCGTTGACGGAGAAGATGAGTGCGGCCCCTCCACTTCCAGATAAACCTTCTATTGCGGTTCTAGCGTTCCAGAACATGTCCGGGGATCCCGAGCAGGAGTATTTTGCTGATGGGATGGTTGAGGAGATCATCACCGCACTCTCACGGTTCAAATCGTTGTTCGTAATCGCTCGCAATTCGAGCTTCACCTTCAAAGGCCGAGCCGTCGATATCAAGGAAGTCGGGCGCAGGCTTGGTGTGCGGTATGTCCTTGAGGGGGCTGTGCGCAAAGCATCGGGGAAAGTCCGTATCACCGGCCAGTTGATTGATGCGATTACTGGCGCGCACATTTGGGCGGACAGGTTCGAACGTGACCTGACGGATGTTTTCGCCCTGCAAGACGAAGTGACGGCTGCGGTTGTCTCAGCCATTCAGCCAAAATTGTTTCAAACAGAAATTGCAATGGCCGCCCGGCGGAGACCGGAGAACCCCACCGCCTATGATTTTTATCTCCGAGCCATGCCACATTTTTACCTGACGACCCGCGAGAGTTTGACCGAGGCGATCAGGCTGGCTCATCGCGCTTTGGAACTGGACCCCCGGTTTGGCCTTGTCGCCGCTCTGGCAGCGGTCCTTCACACGAACAACGTCGTTTTGGGCTACGCCGACGATCCGCAGTTTGATCGCCAAGAAGCAATTCGGCTTATGCGCTTGGCATTCAGCCTCGACGATGGTGATCCGGACACGTTGGCATGGGCTGCATTAACCTCGACGTTCATGGTCGGCGATAGGGAAAGTGAGATCGAAATGGCTGACCGGGCCGTCGCGCTCAACCCGAATTCATATGTCGCATGGATCTGTAGAGGCTGGGTCCATCGAAATGCGGGGCTGCCGGAGGAAGCGATCCGCAGCTTTGAACGTGCCATTCGCGCGAGCCCGGTGGATCCGCTACTATACCGGCTATTTACCGGGATGGGGATGGCCCTTATTGAGCTTCGTCGCTTTGAGGAGGCCATCGTCGCAGGGAAGAAGGCCCTACGTCAGAACTCCTCCTTCCCGGCAGTCAACGTCGTTCTCGCGTCGGCTTTCGCCCATCTCGGACGCGACGCCGAGGCGCGTGAGGCGGCGGCGCGTGTGCTGGAACTCGATCCCGCCTTCACAATATCCGCGAGGATGGGTCAGCGCAGACAAGCACAAGCGAAGCTGGAGATTGAGGGTCTTCGGAAAGCGGGGTTGCCCGAGTAGCTCTCCAACTGCGACGAGGTGGTGGAATAGCGGTTAATTTGCTGCGGTGCATGAGTCAGCTTCTGACCCATCGCGTCATTTCGCCGCTGCGCAGCAGCCGCGTCACTTCAGCAGCAAAGCGGACATCAACTTCGGTGCGTCACGCCTAAACCGCGTTGATATCCGCGCTCTCCAGTATCGGCTTCGGATAGCCATCCCGCGCCACCTTGATCATGGCGCGGCCGAGCTGTTCGCTTGTCGTCATGTGGTTCGGCGTGGCTCGCACCATCCAGGACAGCAGCGGCGCGGTGACGGCGTAGACCGCGTTGATCCATCCGGTCTTCGACCTGACGCCGTGCAGCGGCTGGATGCCGGAGGGCCGGAACATGTAGGCCGCCTTGAACGGCAGCTTCAAGAGATCGTTCTCGGTCTTGCCCTTGACCCGCGCCCATCTCAGCGAGCCTTGCTCGGTGGAGTCAGTGCCTTTGCCGGTGACGTAGGTGAACACCATGCCGGGGTTGAGCCGCGCCAGCGTTTTTGCCGCAGCCATGGTGACATCGTAGGTCAGATGCCGGTAGCGCTCCGGATCCATGCCGATCGAGGAGACGCCGAGGCAGAAGAAGCAGGCGTCGTATCCGGCAAGTTGGGATTCGATCTTCGAGAAGTCCGTGAAATTATCGTGCAGGACTTCATGCAGCTTGGCGTGCTGTACCCCGGTCGGGCTGCGCCCGACCGCCAGTACTTCGGTGACGCTGGCATCGACCAGACACTCACGCAGAACGCCCTGCCCGACCATGCCGGTGGCACCGAACAGGATGACTTTCATGATTTGATGAACGCGAGCAGGTCGGCGTTGATGGTGGCGGCTTCCGTGGTGGGCATGCCGTGCGGAAAGCCCTTGTAGGTCTTCAGCGTGCCGTTCTTCAGCAGCTTCGCCGATAACGGCGCGGAGTCTTCATAGGGCACGATCTGGTCGTCGTCGCCATGCATCACCAGCACCGGCACGGTGATCTTCTTCAGATCCTCGGTAAAGTCGGTCTGCGAGAAGGCGACGATGCCGTCGTAATGCGCCTTGGCGCCGCCCATCATGCCCTGACGCCACCAGTTCTCGATCACGGCTTCCGACGGCTTGGCGCCCGGCCGGTTGTAGCCGTAGAACGGACCCGACGGCAGCGCGCGATAGAATTCCGAGCGGTTGGCCGCGAGCTGCGCCTGAAGGCCGTCGAAGACTTCCTTGGGCAAGCCGCCGGGATTGGCCGTCGTCTGCACCATCAGCGGCGGCACTGCGCTCAGGATCGCTCCCTTCGCGACCCGGCTCTCGCCGTGGCGGGCGATATAATGCACCACCTCGCCGCCGCCGGTGGAATGGCCGACGTGAACAGCGTTCTTCAGATCGAGATGCGCGGTCAGCGCCGCGAGGTCGTCGGCGTAATGGTCCATATCGTGGCCGTCGGCCACCTGGCTGGAGCGGCCATGGCCGCGGCGGTCATGGGCGATGACCCGGAAGCCGTTATTGAGGAAGAACAGCATCTGCGTGTCCCAGTCGTCTGATGACAACGGCCAGCCATGGCTGAACACGATGGGCTGACCTTTGCCCCAGTCCTTGTAGAAGATCTCGACGCCGTCTTTGGTCGTGATGGTAGGCATGGGAATTCTCCTCTTGCTTGGTTGCAGTCAACGGCACACCCCGGCGAACTGGCGTTCGCCGGACGACAGGCGCCGTTCAGTCACGCAGGGCGGAATCGCCGCCAGGCGCCGATGATCATGACGACGAAAAACACCAGCACGATGCCCTGGGCAACCGCGAAGACTGGTCCGGCGGGCGGGTTGCCCGGCGCCAGCGCCGTCAACGCGGGGATCTTGAGGAAGCTCTGGGTCACCAGCACGAAGACGTTGAGGTAAAGCGAGAGCAGCGCGGTCACGACGTAAATCCAGCGCCACGCGCCGGCGAGCTTCATGGCGTACAGCGCGACGCAGGCGATCGCGAGCAAGATGAAAGAGAGAATGCCGAACAGGTGGGAGGGCAGCAGCTTTTCGGTCAACAGCGGCGGAATCACAAAACCTGTGGCACTGGTCAGAATGGTGAACAGCAGGAAAACTGCAGTCAAACCCGGCATCCGGTTGGAGCCCAGCATTCCAAACATCACGATCAGGCCCGCAACGATTGCAATCAGACTGATGACCACATGAACTATCACGAACGTCGCCACACTCATACCCAATATCATTGATGCCCCCTCCATTGGAAATGTTCTAAACGTTACGACGCAGCGCGGAGAATTTCCACACGCATCGCGTGCGGCGACGGCAATGCAGGCATGTGCGTGAATGAAGACACATCAACGAAAGTTGTATGATGCACGAAATATTTGCACTGCCGTCACAAATGACGGCAGTGCTTCGTTCGAGTTTTAACGATTGAGAAATTCGACCAGTTTGGGAATCACCTGATCAGGCGCCTCCTCCATCAGCCAATGCCCCCGCCCCTTCACCAGCACGCCCTCGACGTTAGTCGCGACCATCTTGCCTTGCTCGATCAGGAACGGACCGCCGGCTTTCTCGCCAGACAGCACGAGCATCGGCATCGACAATTTGGTCTTCGCAAGGTCCGCAAACTCGACGGCGTCCTGCGGGAATGCGCGAAAGACCTCCATCCCGGCCTTCATGTTGCCAGGCCTGGCATACTCCTTGGCATAGAATTGACGATCGGCTTCCGGCACGGATTTCGTGGCATCGGCGGCAAAATCGTTCCAGAAATGTTCGAGATAGATGCGCTCGCGGCCGGTGACCAGTGCCAGCGGCGTCTTGCCGAAGAAGTGGAAGTGCCAGAGATCGCGCAGCAGAAAGACATTATTCCATTCGCCAACGCCGGGCAGGAACGCTTCCATCAGCACGATCCGGTCGACTTCGCTCGCGTACTGCGCCGCATAGGCGTAGGCGACCATCAGCCCGATATCATGGCCCACCAACCGGATACGGTCGTATTTGAGGCTTTTCACCAATGCGTGGACGTCCTGCGCCATCGCCTTCTTGGTATATCCGCGCTCCGGCGCCGACGACTGGCCGAAGCCGCGCAGATCAGGTGCGATCACGGTGTGCTTGTCGGAAAGCTTTGCGATCAGCGGCCGCCACATATGGCTGGTTTGGGCAAAGCCATGCAGCAGCACGACGGCATCGCCCTTGCCGGCAACCAGATAGTGCAGCCTGGCACCGTTGACGTCCGCAAATTTGCTCTGAGGCGCTTGCGCGAACGAACTGCTCGAAGGGATCAATGCGACCGATAATGCCATCCACATGACAGAAGCGATGGCGCGTAGCGTTCTCGGTACGCATTGCATGTGAGATTCCTCATTCTTCGTTGAAAGAGGATCAGTAGTAGCGTGGTCCGTTGTGTGGGGTTTTTCGCTTCGACAGATCGAACAGCACCTCGTCGACATAGCACCAGCCCCAGCCTTCCGGCGGATCGTAGCCTTCAATCACGGGATGGCCGGTGGCATGGAAGTGCGCTGACGCGTGCTTGTTCGGCGAATCGTCGCAGCAGCCGACGTGGCCGCAGGTGCGGCAGATCCGCAGATGCAGCCACCGGCTTCCGCTTTTCAGGCATTCCTCGCAACCGAGCGCACTCGGCGTGACCGTTTGAATGCCGGCGATGTGGCTGCAGCCCTTGGACATCCTGAAATCGCTTCC
>NZ_JAHEAG010000070.1 GCF_018596315.1 Bradyrhizobium sp. SRL28
ACCTCGGGGAGGTCACGCCAAGGTGAGCCTGTACGCACGACCCATAGCACGCCTTCCACGAACATCCGGTTGTCACGGCCGGTCGAACCCTTCTGGTCAGGCCGGCCTGTGAGAGGGTGTCAGAAAGAATGTGTAAGCAGGTTTCTGTGAGTTTACCTTACCGAGGAGACTCACATGACGACCGAGACGACGATTACACCTGAACTACTGGATCAACTGCTTGCTAACTATGAGAAGCCTGAAGACCTCACCGGTGCGGATGGGCTTTTCAAACAGCTGAAGAAGGCGCTGATTGAGCGGGCGCTTGGTGCGGAGCTGAGCGATCATCTTGGCTACGAGAAGGGGGATCCGGCCGGCCGCGGCAGCGGCAATAGCCGTAACGGGACCAGCGCGAAGACGATCCTGACTGAGGACGGCGAGATCGATATAGCTGTGCCACGCGACCGGGCTGGCAGCTTCGAGCCGCTATTGATCGCCAAGGGCCAGACCCGTTTCGACGGCTTCGACGACAAAATCCTGAGCCTCTACGCGCGCGGCATGACGGTGCGCGAGATCCAGGGACATTTATCTGAACTTTATGGGGCCGAGGTCTCGCCGGATTTGATCAGTCGGGTGACCGACGCGGTTCTCGACGAAGTCCGGGAATGGCAAACCCGTCCGCTCGACCCGGTCTATCCGGTGGTGTTTTTTGACGCGCTGCGGGTCAAGATTCACGATGAAGGCATGGTCAAGAACAAGGCCGTCTATGTCGCGCTGGCGCTCAATCCGGACGGCGAGAAGGAGGTTCTGGGCCTGTGGATCGAGCAGACCGAAGGCGCCAAATTCTGGCTCAAGGTCATCAACGACCTGAAGACGCGTGGCGTCAACGATATCCTGATTGCGGTGGTCGATGGGCTCAAGGGCTTTCCCGAGGCGATCGCCTCGGTCTATCCGCAGACGGTGGTGCAGACCTGCATCGTGCACCTGATCCGCAACAGCCTGGCGTTTGTCGCCTGGAAGGATCGCAAGGCGATCCTGCCTGCCATCAAGGCAATCTACCGGGCCGAGAATGCCGAAATGGCGCTGGTCCGGTTCGAGGAGTTCGAGGACGAATGGGGCAAGCGCTATCCGGCGATCGGCCAGGCCCTGGCGCCGCGCCTGGGAACAGGTCGTGCCGTTCTTCGCGTTTGCTCCTGGCGTCCGCAAGATGATCTACACCACGGATGAGATGGACAAGCGATTTTTTCCTGCCGAGCCGACGATTGCAAAAGTCGCTGTAAGTCCATTCTTTTGTTCGGCCGCTGCGGGTCATTCTTCCGTCCCGGCCATCGATCTCGCAGTCGCCGCGCGCAGGGGCGGTCAAGGCTGGCCGCCATTTTGCGGCCACCGCAAGGCTTGGCCTTGACCGACCCGAGCACGGTGGCAGGCTGCGTGGAACGGGACTGGCCAGCTCGGCTGGAAGTTGCTGTCAGCCGCGATTATGTTTGTCGGGCGCGGGCGACCTCGTGGCGAAGCGTGACGTGTCGGCTGCAAGCGTCACCGGACTGCCTATTTTGTCTTGCCGAACTGAGGCGTCCGCGCGCCGGCCTTTGGCGGGCGCGGTTTCCATTGCGATACGAATCGCTCGTAACGTTGCTCCGCTTGCGCGGCAATCAACATCTCGTGGTCGCGCAGCGCCTTGATGTTGTAGGCATAGGCTGGTCCACGCCGGCTGCCTTTCTGTTGCGGATGTCCGGCTTGAAGTTGCATCGCGCGGGTCTTGTTGGCAACCAGCGCTGGGCGCGCCCACAGGTAATCTTCGCCCTTCGTCAACAAATGCCAGCAGAGCACAGTGAGCTTGCGAGCCACGGCTACCGCGGCGATCTGATGGCCGCGTCGGGCGCGGATGCGCACGAAAAAAGCATGCAGAGGACCGGGCGCCTTGGCCGCGGCCCAGGCCGCCTCGACCAGCATGGCGCGTGCGTGACTGCGGCCGATCTTGCTGATGCGACCGTGATGGGCGGCTCCCAGTCCCGACTGCCGCACCCGCGGGTTCAGCCCGAAATAGCTCACCAGCTTCTGCGGGCTGTTGAACCGGCTGATGTCCCCGATCGCCGCCACGATCCCGGCGGCGACTGCCAGATTCACGCCGGTGATCGTCATCAATCTGTTGACCGCGGGATCGTCGATGGCGTCCTGCGCGATCTCGCGGTCGAGCAGGGCCAGGTCTTCCGCCAGCCGGTCCAGTTCACGGACGTGCCGATCGATGGCCGCTCGCTCATCGTCCGGCAATTGTTGAGCGGCCAGCCACGTCCGGCCGCGGGCGTTGAAAAGATCGGCATGTGGGCACTTCGGGATCAGGTGTGCGTGCAGGATCGAATGCACCTCGTTCTTGAGCCGCGTGCGATGCCGCACGACCTGGTAGCGCCGCGCCACCAGCCTGCGCTTGCGTTCCGTCTCCGCGTCAGGCGTCCAGATCTGCGGCAGGTACCCCGCCGCCTGCAGACTGGCGAGCGTGCCGGCATCGATCTTGTCGGTCTTGACGTGAGCCTGGGCGATCGCCTTCACCTGCAACGGATTGGCGATAATCACCCGCGCCACGAATGGCGCCAGCACTCGCGAGACCGCAATGCTGTTGCCGATCGCTTCGATCACCACCTCATCACTGGCCAGCAGGGTCTTGCCAAATCCCTCCAGCGCAGTTCGCGTCATATCAATGCGGCCCGCATGTCGGAGCCTGCCGTCCTCCCAAAATACCACCTCCCCGAAGGTTCGGTGGACATCAA
The DNA here is from genome assembly GCF_018596315.1 of Bradyrhizobium sp. SRL28. Classification (GTDB taxonomy): domain Bacteria; phylum Pseudomonadota; class Alphaproteobacteria; order Rhizobiales; family Xanthobacteraceae; genus Bradyrhizobium. Next base: position 2,745 of record NZ_JAHEAG010000070.1, read on the forward strand.
TGCCAATCACCCGTCGCATTCGCACCTCCTGTCAGACACATTGACGGGAGCTGCGGGCGACACGACAACTACGGATTCGCGCTCTCGGCGCAACCGGGCGAGTCGCAGAGGCGGCCAGCTACTAACTCGAGCTCTCGGCTCATCGTGTGTATCGGCCTGCCCGCACCTTCGTGCTCCCGGTGCCTCTGTCCCGATGGTCGCACCATACGCCACGATGTAGAACACCGCAGCGGAACGTTGGCACCGAGAAATCTCATACCGGTTACCAACGCGGTCGAGGCGCTGCACCGTAGCTTGCGCAAGATCATCAAGACCCGCGGCAGCTTTCCAAACGATGACGCGGCGTTGAAGCTGCTTTATCTCGCCATCAAGAACGCCGGATTGAGGTGGCGGCGAGGCGTCGAGTGGACTGCCGCCATGGGCAGTTCGCCATTCAGTTCGGCTCGCGCTTTCCGGGATCAACGCGATGACCAAAATGTCGATCAGCCGTCTTATCCGGCGGCCCGAGTTTGGCCGATCAGCAAGCTCTGTAAAGGCGGGCCTGCGGCCCCCGCCTGCGGCGGCTGCGGCCTTGACAGAGTTTGCTGCCCGGCCACTGTTAGCCACCATGGGATCGATGACAATGTCCGGCTGATGCAAGAAACGACTGAAATTTCCCCTTCACAGAGGCCTCTTACACAAAATATCTGACATTCCCGCCTATGATCAGCGGCGCCATCCGCTCCCAAGCCGCTTCGCTCAACACTAAACGATCCATCACGCCCAAGACTGCCTCCCCAAAAGCAGTCTTGAATCTGATTTGGTCCTAAAAGGGAATCCTTAGAGTCCACACCACCTAGGGGTGAGATAACGATCCTGTATCAGAAGCCCTTGGAGACTCGCTGAAACCAGATTGGCCGTGCGTGCAGGGTGAGGGGAGCAACCCTGCGAAGTACAAATTCCAGTCACGCGCGGCAACTCAAAGGGCTTATTCATTGACGTAGTCTTGCGATCGAGGTCTCCGCCCTAGGAATCAATTGATCGAAGGGCCGGCTATTGGCATCGCTGATCGCGGTTTGCCATTCGCGCTCCTAGCCGGCTCGGCTTGCAATCTCGCACAATCCACGATCACGCGCCCCTCGTCGCACGGTCCGGCGCTCGCCGAAAGATGCCGTGGGTTTGCGCCGGATCACGCCTTGCTGTAAGCGTCGATCTCATCAGGAAGATCGCGAAATTGATGGGCTCCTCTGTGAAGACGACAGTCACGGCGATCGCTACATCCTTCCGCGGGGTGACATTGCAAGAGCCGGGCCATGCGGAAGGACGGGGATTCTCCGGATATATTGGGCCTCGCTGCGGAAAAGCTGTAGGCAGGCGTGTGCGGCTCGATGTTTGTCACATCCGCAACAGAAGAGACCGTTGCTGTGGCAAACGTGACAACGACTGGTAGTTGCACGTCGGCAGATTGAGAAGGGTTGGCGCAGAAGCACGCCCTCTCGCATCTTGGTTCGGGGCTTGCATGGAGAAGCACGATGATGGAGCAAGCAAAGCGGGAGCAAGGAAGATTGCGATGATGGGACCAGACATTGAAGCCCTGAGCAGGAAGGCCTTTCCAGAGGCGAAGGTTTCCGTGGCAGATCTTGCCGGCGACGGCGATCATCATGGCGCCCGCGTCATTCCGCTTGCCTTCACAATCAAGAGCCGAAGCAGCATCAGATGTGTATGCGACGCTCAACGGGACAATGGGTGACGAACTTCACGGGCTTGCGCAGGCGACCGCGCTCCCAGGGGCGATGCACTCGGATCTAGTCTTTCTTCAGATGAACTCAATCGAACGCTTGGCAGGCACATGAACTCAGAAACGGAATTCCAACTTCCTCAACTCTAAAGGCATCATGTCTTTGCCTGCCACGTGCCGCCCCCACATCCGCACGGCAGCTGCGGCGCGGCCGGCGCGCAAGTCCTGTGGGACAGGATGAGCAACGCGATCGAAGCGCAAGGGCTCACCGATATCGGCTTCACGGCCGCGGGCTGCCTCGGGTTTTGCAACGCAGGTCCCTTAATGGTGGTCTATCCTGACGGCATCTAGTATCGCCCGACCACCGCCGACGACATCGACGAAATCATCGAGTCCCATCTCAAGGAAGGCAAACGTGTCGACCGCCTAGAGGCTGCCTTGGCTGACTTTGCACGCCATAACGGCCAAAGCCGTACCCGCCGCCCGGGCGAGGTCCGTGTAGCACGACGAACCGCTGGGTGATCTCGCCCCATACCGACGCTGTCGACAACCGCGTGGCCGGAGCTGCCGGCGGAAGCGCAGGAGGCCCTCACGAGCGTGATGACGCAGTTGATCCTCGACCATGCAGCGTTGGCAGCGATGCCGCCTGCGAAAGCGTAATGGCGGCCAATGTCAAAGTTCAGATGGCTATTTTGTCCTCCTTGTCGGAGATGCACCCTCGACCGAGGGCTGGTTTGAGCGCTGCGAGTTGATCGTGCAGTTATCCTGGGCGGCACGCGGAGCGATTGCGGCATTTTAGCGATGCTTCAACTTTGCTGGGAAGTGGAATCAGTGTCGTCCTTCAGGTAATTCAGCATGGTGTTGCAGGCGTTCTCGGCCTCAGCGAAACTTTGGAGGGGCAAGCCGAGAACCCTGATCGCGCCACGGCCCTGGTGAAGCGGACGCCACGACGCGACGTAGCCCAACCTTCCGCGAAAGCCAGGACCGGTTGGGCTCTGGAAGCTGATCACGAACGAATAGTGGTCGCTGCTTGCGCTCCATATCTCCATGTCTTCGACGGCACGATGGAATTGCAGGGGCATCAGGGTCCGTTCGCTGGGCCAGCCCGAGAACCAAACTGCTGGGGGCCAGCGCCGGGCAGGGTCAATACAGCGCAGCTCTCGCCGGCAAATTGCGTTTTGTGGTCAATCCATGCCATCGCTTTCTTATAGCCCGGTCGGAAGTAGGAGCATTGACGTCAAGCTTCGGCGTACATTGTTGGGGACGATGCTACCGGACAGCTTAATGACGGCTGTGAAACCATCGGAAACGCTGGCTCCGAAATCGCCCGTCGGGCTCCTTCGCCGTCTCCGAAAACAGCATTAGCTCCGGCATCCGCTCCACATTGTGAGCCACCATGAGGCTCTGCGAGGGCGCTGATGACGCATTCGAGTCGGCGAGAAGCCGCTCCGTTCAGTTCGGCGCGCACTATCAGTCGAAGCCGGCATCAGCCCCTCAGTCGGCTCTGCAGTGCCTGCCGATCGACGACGAGGTTCTCGAGGTTCAGGTCTGCCTGCCGTCTTCCCGCCAATCGCCTAACCAGCGCCCGCGTACCGTCCACCACGAAGACGCCGCAATCATAGCCGTTCCTCTGCTGGCTTATAGGGGCGTCTTGCAGGTTGGCTCCCACCCGTGCTGCGAGCATTGCTGCAGGTCTGTCATTGTGTCCCCGGGCGGAGTCGTAGTGGTAGGCAACCGGCCTTTCGCGATCGCGGCGGTCCACCAGCAGCAACGACCAATGGGAGCCGCGGCGATTGATGTCCGTAGCGCTGGCATCGTTCACCGGCAAGAACAGGAAGTCGGCTGTATCGTTACCATTCCTATCATCGACAATGCGATGGAATGCACGTAGCGCGTCGATCTCGGTACCCTGGCCCACCCGAAAGGCCATGAGAGGATCCACGAACCGAGTCCGGGCGGCGAGATTTGGATTGCTCCCCCGCAACTCCTGCGCCAGGAGTTCGTAGTCCCGCTGGACATGCTCGTCACCCAGCCATTCCCTGGCTCCGAGCACCCGTCCGCTGCGGTCGCCGGAAGAGGCACTCGTAGCCGAAGCGCCGATCCGGGCATCAGGAACCGAGGATGGGCCAGGATGATGGATAAGCTGAGCGTCACGTCCTCGCGGCCCTAACGTGATCGAGTAGGTCTCACCGTAAATAGAGACCGGCTGCGGAACCATTCGCGAAATCGGCATCAGCATTTTGTTGTCCAGTACATCGAGCAGGAAATCCGGGACAGGCTGGGAGCCATGCTGCCAATCGTCGCCGACGAGATGTCCAATATCCTCTAGCTCTTGAGGCACGCCTGATGGCGCGATGAAGAACGGTGGTCTGCCTGCAGGGTTAAGCACCGGCCTCGACTGAGCATCGTCACGCATCCCCTGCGGAGTTGGCCACATGCTCGCGTCAAAGTCGGATGGCACGCGCGGCGACCAGGTTGAGCTCGACCCAGCCGGGCCTTGCGGCGTCGGCCACTCACTTGGGTCGAAGTCGGACGGCACTCGCGGCGACCAGGTTGAGCTCGACCCAGCCGGGCCTTGCGGCGTCGGCCACTCACTCGGGTCGAAGTCGGACGGCACTCGTGGCGACCACGATAAGCTCGACCCGGCAAGCCGCGATTCCTGACTCGGCCGCTCAGGGAAGGCCACACCCAGCGCTCTGTTTGCCTCGACGACTCGTAGGTACTGTCCAAGCTTCTTGAGACTCACGAGACTCACGCCAGTTTTCCCTTTGGCTGTCGTGAAGTCCCGGTAATCTACGTTCAACGACAGTTGCTGCTGATCATTACCGTTGATTCGACTCACTATGCTCTCTCTACCCGTGGTTCGGAGCCAATCACTGAACTTACGTTGCGCCGAAGCAGTATTCCGGACAGTTTTCCTTCTCGATTGGGAAGTCGGGTCGGATCCGAGCTTGCTTAGCTCTTCGTTCGCCAGGCCATCGATGATGATGGTGTCGTCGTCATAAGGACGAAGAACGTTTTGGGGCTCGAGGCCTAGGTACTGCCGAAGCTGATCGAGTGGGGCTGACCGTTTTTTGGCTTTGATGAAGGCCGCATGATCTTCGTTCAACGACGCTTGCTGCTGAGCACTGCCGTTGATTCGGCTCATTATATCCCCCTTGTTCTCCCTTTGGAGCCAATCACTAAAATTACGTAGCCTGGAAGCCATGCTTGAGACGGCGGCTTTCGCTTTGGGAGTCGCGTCGGATCCAAGCTTGCCCAGGGCTTCGTTTTGAAAGCCATCGATGGTGGGGACGTCCTCGGGATGAGCGGACAATAACTCGCGCCCCATCAGGCGGGCTCCGGCACCGACTGCTTGGAGCCCGTCAGCCCCGAGCCTCCGGAGATGAGACAGTGCCGCGTTGAGACGGTCACGATCGTCGCCACCAGCTGCGGTGTACTCCTCGATGTCGGCGGCTAGCGACCTTGGTTCGTTAAACGCGCGAGTAGTCAGCGGCCCCTTATTCTCCGCTCGGAGCCAACGAGCAAACGCCTTAAGAGCCTGCGCATTGGACTTGATGGTAGCGGCGGGAACACTTCCAGTCCCTCGACCTCTGCTACCATCGGGAACAACCCTGTACGATTTGACCTCTTCCGCGAACTGGCGGATGATCCGCTCGTCTTGGGGATGCATCGGTTGCTCTTGCGCATCCACCCACGCGGGGGCGGATATGGGATTTCCGGCCCGGAAACGCTGGAGTGTGTCCAATGCTCCCCCCAAATAATTCCTGCTATTGGCGCTCGCCACTTTCATAAAGTCATCCTTATAGGCTGTCAGCAGATCAGCGTCGCCAAGCAGGTCTTTCAGCGTCACGCCTTTGGGTTGAAGGAATTCGCTAAACATGCTGAGAGCGTTCACGTAGTTGTTAATGGTCTTAGGCCTACGGTTCTCGCCGGCCAACGCCACCTTGAACTCTTCAATGAGGCCCAGGTCCGCCTCGGACGGGCGACTGCGCTTCGCGAAATCCATGCGAAGCTCTGAATAGACCGCGTCGGAGGCCGAGCCGCCGGACGACTTTTCCCGACGGCTTCCTCCAAAGACTTTGCCGAGCCCTGATTTGACCCGGGAGAACAGTCCACGGGGCTTGTTGTCCTTCGTCCGCGCCGCAGGCTGCGCTTCCGACGGCGCTGTGTAGCGCATGCTGCTGAATGGCCTGCCCCGCAAGTCAGACGGAGAATCATTTGCAGCCAAGCCAAGATGAGCGCGCGGCACATCGACGCTGTACCGCGTGCTGCTGAATGAATTGTCCCGCAGATTGGATCGGGGCGGCATCCGCATCGAACCACCAACATCAGTACGCTGGACAGTTCCATGCGCCCCCTCTGTTGGAGTGTCGGGCGAACTAAGCTCAGGCGAACTCTCCTCAGGGGAGCCGAGTTGCAGCTCGCTCACCTGCTGCTCAAAGCTAGCTTGATCCGCAGGCACGCTTTCCAACTCTTGCCGCGCACGCTGCAGCTCTTGCTGCTCAGCGTACCAACGCACCCAATAGTTCGAATCGTTATAGCCCGGTTCCATACCACTCTCCCTAGATAACTCTTCATAGCGGCCCCAGAGCCAAACTCGGGTGCACTGACCACAAAGACTCCAGCTTCAGAAAGCCAATTGCCAAGATCGGCAACCAGAACAAGAGGACGCTCGTCCGCGCCCCTCCGACTTCGCGCAATACTCACGCCAGCCCCAGCCTTAGCTTCCGCAGAAGACTCGCAGGTCGCTCGGGCAGCAGGGGACTGCGCGCCAAAAGCGCAACGATGCGACGTTCCCCACTCACCAAGAGGCCTGGCTTCACTTTGCGGTTCCGCGTCCGGAACAATCGCGGAGACCGCGAAAGACAGATATTTGCTCCACCGAGAAGCAACAGCGTTGGCGCCCCTCCTACAGGAAAACGCCGCACGCGGCGCATCGAGATTTAACTCGGAGCCGTCCATTGCCTATGGGAAGGCGGCCCGATGATCTCGAACTGCACGTCCTGCTGCAGCTTCAATTCTTCAATTTGTCGCTCCGACATTCGCTACGGGCCGATTTCGAGATGGGCCTGCACAGCCACAGCCTCTCACGCATCTTTGACACCGAGACATCGAAGCCTCTCCTTGTGATCATGACGCTTCTGGGCCGATGGCCGCATGTATGATTCAGACTGTACAACCTGACGCTACGTCGACTTCAAGCCCTTTCTGGCGCCGTCGCGGCGAGGCTGGTCGGGTTGCATGCGCGTTTCAGGATGGCGAACCTCGCATGTTGGTGATCTCCTGCCGCCTCAATGGGCGAGGCGCCGCCCATCAACCACCAACAAGTATTGGCCGTCAGCGAGCCTTGGGGCGCTTATTCGAGCGCTATCAACTGGGACGCTTCGCGCATCGAGATTGTAATGGCTCATGAGCGCCTCGTCGCAGCGATACAGCCGCTCTTCCTAGCGGCACATTCCGCAAACCCTGCAGCCTCGTCAGCTTCTGTACTCCGAAATAAATCCGGACAGGTCGCGAGCAGTGATTCAATCCGCACAGATTTGAGGGTGACATGATGCGCTTTACCCGAAGCCGCGGAGAACGGGCTTTGATCATGACCGTGCTGCCGACAAGTCACGCGGTCGCGCGGGTGGACGACGGGCGGGTCGTCATGCGTTTTGTATGTGCTTCCGACACGCACAGCGTGGCACGAGCTCCCGGACCGCGTTGTTGCCCGTTCATTCTGCCCATGTCGGGCATGAATTGGAAGTGCACTACCGGTATCATCCATAATTCGGCCGCAAGGTTTTGGTGCGTCGCATGGAGCAGCGAACGACGGGCCAATTTCTTAGCGTGCAAGGGCCGGCAGGGATCGTGGTATCGCTCGCCGGTTGGATGCTCGATCCTTTGATTTGCGCTGGAATGACAATCGGCGCGCCGCGCGTCGATCTGGCCCTCGTCGAGTTGGAGCGGCTATTGATAGGTACGGCCAACCCCGCACACTCCCAGAGCGATGTCGCAATCGTTCGGGAGGAAGACAATGAAGTCTCTCAGATTGCCGGCGGCGGTGCCGAGCCGGCAGATGAACTTCCTATTCGACAACAGCCGGCTGGAAGGGGTGGCCTCCGCGAGCGGGACAAGATCATCTCGGTACTGGCTCAAATCCTCATGCAGGCGGCCGGCCTCAGCGTCGAGGAGCTTGAAGATGACCAGCGCTGAGGTGATTCCGGCGATCGTTCTCAAGAGGAAGGCTGTCGTGTATGTGCGCCAGTCGACGCAATCCCAGGTTATGACCAACCTGGAGCAAGCGGCGCCAATTATGATCTGGTCGATGTCGCCCGCCAAAGGGGTTTCGTCGATGTTGAAATCATCGATGATGATCTCGGCCGCTCGGCAAGCGGAACGGTGGCACGCCCCGGCTTCGACCGCTTGGTCGCATGGCTGTGCGCCGGCAAGGTCGGCGCCGTTCTATGCTTCGACGCGTCCAGGCTCGCGCGAACGGTCGCGATTGGCATCACCTGCTCGAATTATGTGGGCTTGTCGAAGCCCGCGTCATCGATCTTGACGGCGTCTATAATCCGTGTCGGCCAAACGATCGCCTGCTCCTTGGCATGAAAGGCAGTATCAGCGAGTTCGAGTTCGGCGTGCTGCGCGCGAGAATGCTGGACGCTGCCCGGTCCAAGGCCAGCCGGGGCGAGCTGCGGTTATCGGTTCCGTTCGGCTACATTTGGCACCGTGAAGCGGGGCTTGGTCTCGATCCCGATCTACGTCTCCAGGAAGTGATCCGACTCATCTTCACCCGCTTCCGCGAGCTCGGCAGCGCGCGCCAGGTGTTGCTCTCGATGAAAGCGGATCAGATCCACTTCCCGCGGCCCTCCGACGAAGGTCGCATGACCAGCTTCGACCGGGTGGCGATCCGCTACCGCAACGTCATCGCGGTTCTCAAGAATCCCTTTTACGCAGGGGTTTACGTGTACGGGAAAAGCGAGAAACGCACCGCCATCGTCGAAGGGAGGGCACGGCGGAGCTACGGGCATGGCAAGCCGATCGGGACATGGGAGGTGATGATCAAAGATCATCACGAAGGCTATATCGGCTGGGCCGAATATGAGCGCAACCAGAAGCAACTCGCCCTCAATAATTACGGTCGTGCCGGAGGCGCAAAGTCCGGCCGGGGTGGCAGGGCACTCCTGTCGAGGATGATGACCTGCGGGCGATGCGGGCGGCGGCTGAGCGTTGCCTACACTGGCAATCCGCAGAGCCGACCGGTATATCGCTGCGACAAGCCAAACCTTATGATGGGTCTGCCCCGGTGCATGACCTTCGGCGGCCCGCGGGTTGATGCCGCGATCGCCCGGGAGTTGTTGCAGGCGGTGGAGCCAATGGCGATCGAAGCCGCGTTCGAGGCGGAGCGGATGCACCGGGAACAACAGGAAGACCAGCAACGCATCCTGGACATGGAAATGCAGCAGGCCCGCTATGAGGCAAGCCTGGCCGAACGTCGCTACGCCGCCTGCGATCCTGACAATCGTCTCATTGCCGCGCAGTTGGAGAAGAGCTGGGAGGCCGCGCTCCGGCGTGTCCGGGATCTGGAGACACGCCAGCCCGCTGAAAGGCCATGAGACGTCAAGGTCGATCCGCGCGCCTTCACCAATCTGGCGGACAATCTATCGGCGGCGTGGAATGCGCCAGGTGTTACGATGCGTGCCCGCCAGCAACTGCTGCGGACATTGATCACCGAGATCGTCGTCGATGTCGATGATGATGCGCGCGATGTCGTGCTCACGATCCATTGGCGTGGTGGCCAGCACTCCGAGCTGTCCACAAGCCACGAACTGGTGAACATGGTTGCGCAACGACCGAAGACGCTTTGGCGGTCATGCGCAGCATGGCCGGCCGCTGGTCTGACGAACATATCGCCGCGTCGCTTAACCGAATTGGCTTGCCCACCGGCCAAGGCAAGACCTGGACGGCGCACCGCGTCGCTTCCGTTCGACGCGTGCGTGGAATCCATGCCTATCGATCCGCGGAAAAAGATGGCGAATGGCTCACCATGACCGAAGCGGCAAAGGTTTTAGGCGTCACAAACCACGCGATACGGCGCCTTATCAAAGCTGGTGTCCTTCCGGCTCTGCAGGTTGTTCCCGGCGCACCGCATCAAATCCGTGCCGACGACCTGGCATCTGAGCCGGTCAAAACGGCGGTGGCCCGGAAAGGTCGCCCGTGTCGCGTTGTCGACGCGGGCACGCTTCCAATGTTTACAGACACTTGACGAGGGAGTGCATAATGACTCGCGCATCGCTTGTGGCCGGATCGCGCGCTCGACGGTTTGGAGTCGAGCTCGATGCGACCGTCGCTCAGGAAGCGCTCGAGAGTGGTGCGCCTGGATGTGGCATACCGGATCGCCTCAGCGAGCTTGGATTTGCCGGACAGGCGAGGCAGTTCCTTCTCCCACAGATCGAAGAGCGTTTCGACGATGGTGGCAGACTTTTCCTGGCGTGCTTTCACCCGAGTTGCGGGATCCTGGCCACGGATGTCGGCTTCGATCGCCCATAGCCCGGCTGCGAGCAATGCAGCCGCCTCGAGCCCTTCAAACCGCCGATAACCAACCATCCGTCGGACCACGGCTCCGTTCTTCTGTTCGACAAACGCCTGGTCGTTCTTGCGGTAGGGTCGGCAACGCGTGAACACAATGTTCGCCTGCTCACAATACGCTTTCAGCGTTTCGTTTATGAACACGGTATCATTGTCGGCATCGATGCCCTGAAACGAGAACGGCAGCTGTCGGCGAAGTTCTGTCAACACGGTGCTCAGGAGCGTTTGCTCGCGCACCAGTAACGGCGCACACTCCGTCCAACCGGTCGCAATATCCGTGAGCACCAGCGTCTGGATAAAACTGCCGCGCGCCGAGGGCCCGCTGTGGGCGACCAGATCGGCTTCGACAAAGCCCAGCGCCGGATCCTTCCAGTCGGCGGACGTCCGTACCGGGATGCTCCGTCGCAATGCGCTCGCCACCGGCCGGCGCCGCTGGCGTGCACTCTCCTGTCGGATCTTCCCCAGCGCCCGATCGATCGTCGACGCGCTCACCGCCAGCAGCTTCGCGCGGATTTCAGGCGCCAGGCCCATGTGACCGTTCCGTTCCATCGACTCGATCAGGAGCGGCAGCATCGCTTTCAGTCTCTTGCCGCAAATCCGGTCCGATGCCTCCCAAAGAACTACCAGCGCATTTCGTTCAGCTTCCTCGTAAATCCGCCGACGGGTCCGCCGAACCGGGGATTTCCCCATATCGCCTCGGAGCAGGCGCATCGCATGCTTTCGATGGAAGCCCGTCACCACCACAAACTCGTCGAGAATTCGCGCCTTCTCCGCGCGGCTCGCCTCTCTGTAGCGCTGCCCCACAGCGGCCGTCAGCTCTCTTCGAGTCGCCATGCTCAGTTGCCTCATTATCGCCCCCCCAGTCCCATCTCACTGGGGAGCAAATTACGTGAGGCAACGGCCTAGCATTCAGGAACATTTCAGGCGACGCAATGCGGCTTCCCATCCAGATTCCAGATTGTCGCGCTATAGAATTGTGGGCTATTTCACAATGCTGATATTTGAAGTGGGGTAGATAAGCGTTCGCCAAGAGCCAAATATCGATTTGGGGGGCAGCAGATGGAACGCAAGCTATCCTCATTGGAGCAACAGGCTGCCGACGCTCTCCGTCGTGCAAGAAGCTTACCTATTGGTGCGGACCGCAACGACCTACGGCAACTTGCCCGAGGGCTTCTGTGGCTGCACCGCAACGGCATGGATGCGTTGATGAACGAACGTAGTAGCAATGGGTTAGAGAAGCCGGTGCTAACTGCCGCCTGATTGTTGCACTTGGCCAATGGATGTCTGGCCAGGAGGCGATGACATACCCGCCTCTCGTCATTCATGGTTGACCGGTCAAGTCCGTGGAATCCGCTTAGATATTCGGCTCGCACCAAGGCTGTTTAGCCGTGGGGGCCGCAAACAGATGGATAGGCCAAGCCTTCGCTGAGCAAGTTCTGGCCCTCGACCGTCGGGGATCGTCATCTCGCATCGTATTGAAAAACGGACAGTCAATTTACGAATATATAGCTGTATGAATATAGCAGCATCATATTGAAAAATGGATGATTTCCGTCTATAATTCAATGCAATGCTAGATGCCCCTGTCACCCTTTCTGCGTACACGACCCGCCTCCAGGCCGCGGGCAAAATCTCCTTTACCCGCGACGAAGCGATGCGTGTTTTGGACTGTCTTAAGCCGCTTTCTTGAAGAGCGCGAAACGTCTGGAGCAAAAACAGCATCTCGTAAGTCCTCGAAACGGCTTCTATGTAATCGTGCCGCCGCAATATCTCTCATGGGGCGCGCCGCCTCCGACCTGGTACATTGACCAACTGATGCGCCACGAGAACCGACCGTACTATGTCGGACTGCTCAAGGCCGCGGAACTGCAAGGCGCCTCACATCATGCGGTGATGGAATTTCAGATCATCACCAACAAGCAGATTCCCAAGATGCGGGTCGGGCGCTCCATGCTCGTATTCTACTATCGCAAGTATTTTTCGCAGGTCTCGAACGCATTAAAGGATTTCAAAACCGACGCTGGCACGATGAAACTTTCGTCGCCCGAACTTACCGCGTTGGATCTCCTGCGGTATCTGCACGTAGCTGGTAGCATCGACGCGATCGCGACGGTATTGAGCGATCTCGCGACGCGTATGAAAGCAGACAAGCTTGCATCCCTGGCGCGGCAATTCGAGCGCACGGTCATCCAACGTCTCGGTTATTTATTGGAGCGCCTTGGTCACGAGCAGGTAGCAGGTCCCTTGGAAAGCTATCTCCATGAAAACTATAAACCTCTGCCCTGGGTAATGCTGGAGCCGCAGAACCGCAAAGAGCACGCTCAAGAAAGCGAACCTCCGCTCGTACGCAGCACGCGCTGGCACGTCATCGTCCATCGTTACCCCGAGATTGACGAATGATTCCGGCCCTCAACATTGTCGCATGGTCGCAGACAACGCCATGGGTCGAACAACGGCAGGTCGAGCAAGACCTGATCATCAGCCGAGCGCTGGTCGCGCTCTTTTCGGATGAGTTCTTGAAGGCGGAACTCGGAGGGACCGCGCTCAACAACCTGCATTTTCCAAAGCCGTTGCGCTACTCCGAAGACATCGACCTCGTGTACCGCGGCAGGCCCGATAGGGCCGGTGTTGACCCGCGTTCGCGAAGTTCTGAATCTGTGGTTTGGCGAACCGCAATTCGTACAAAGCGAAATTGCGCCCAAGCTCAAATACTCGGTCGAAGCCGAAGACAAGAGCAACCCTGCGCCAATTCGTTTGAAGATCGAAATCAACACGCGGGAGCGTACTGCCTACGACACACTACAATCTCTGCCATTTAAAGTCGAAAACACGTGGTTTACAGGCACCGCCGACATATCGACGTTTCAAACGAAGAATTACTCTCGACCAAGCTTCGCGCGCTGCTCCAATGCCATAAGGGGCGGGACCTGATCGACATTGCGCACGCTCTCGATATCTTCGAGGGATTTGATGCGAGCACGACCGTAGAAGTCTTGGGCAAATACCTCGCGGCTGGCGGGATATCGATATCCCGCGCTGAAGCCGAAAAGCGCATGTTCACGAAACTCAACAATCCAAACTTCATGGTCGCTCGTGAAGAATTCGGAAGCGATTGATCCGTCGCTGTGATTTGACGTGAGCAAGTATTCGATTTTGCAAGAAAGCCGTGGGTAGCTCCTGGTTTTCTTGCGTTTTTGGATTCCGGATTTGGCGGCTTCGTGATTCCTTTGACGGCGAGATTCGCTGTTGGGGAGAACCCATGAGCCAGCCGCGCGACGATCGTCAGGACGATCTGTTTCGTCCATCTCTGGAGAAGATCATCAACCTTCGCCATCCGCCGGTGCGTCTGGCGGCGGAGATCGATTGGGACTTCTTGGCGGGACGCTTCAGTTCGGTCTGTCGCCTCGGGCCGGGGCAGCCACCGTTGCCGAGACGATTGGTAGCCGGACTGTTCATCCTCAAGCACATGCACAATCTCTCCGACGAGGCGCTGTGCGACAGGTGGGTCGAGAACCCGTATTTCAGTATTTCTGCGGCGAGGTGGTGTTCCGGCACGACCTGCCGTTCGATCGCTCGTCGCTGACCCGCTGGCGCCAGCGGCTGGGCGAGGAGCAGATCGCCGCGCTGCTGCAAGAAAGCCTCTCGGTGGCGCATCGACCTGGGGCGATCGAGACCAAAGATCTCGAGCGGGTCGTTGTGGACACCACCGTCCAGGAGAAGGCGATCGCGCATCCGAGCGATGCGCAGCTCATGCACCGGGCGATCGAGAAGCTGGTCGATTTGGCCAAACGCGAGGGCATCGAACTGCGCCAGAGCTATTTGCGCGTGGCCAAGCGCGCCGCCATCATGGTGGGGCGCTACACGCATGCCCACCAGTTCAAGCGCGCCCGGCGAGAACTCAAATTCCTGCGCACCCGGCTTGGCCGCATCATTCGTGACATCAGACGCAGGATCGAGGGCGACCCTGCGCTTGAGGATCGCCTTGGTCCGCTGCTCGATCTCGCCCACCGGGTTCGCCATCAAGAGCAACGTCAGCGCGGTCCCAAGGTCTACTCGTTGCACGCCCCTGAGGTGGAGTGCATCGGCAAAGGCAAGGCCCGGGCACCTTACGAGTTTGGCTGCAAAGTCTCGATTGCCACGCCTGCCAGCGCGCCCAAAAGCGGGCAGTTCGTGCTGCATGCTAAGGCCCTGCACGGCAATCCCTATGACGGCCACACGCTCGGTCCCGTCATCGCCGATCTCGAAAAGCTCACAGGTGTCGCAGCGCGCCGCATCCACGGCGACAAGGGCTATCGCGGCCACAACTATCCCGACCGGTTCAAGGTCTGGATCAGCGGCTAGGTTCGCCGCGTCACCAAAGCCATCCGCCGCGAGATGCGGCGTCGTGCCGCTGTCGAGCCGGTGATCGGCCATCTCAAGGACGACCACCGAATGCGTCGCAACCATCTCAAGGGCCGCGACGGCGACCGCATCAACGCCGTTCTCGCCGCCGCCGGCTACAACTTCAGCCTGCTCCGCCGTTGGTTCGCGGAACTTTTTAGCGCCCTGCTATGGATACTCTGTCGCCGCCTATCGCAACCACACCTTGCTTAAAACGGTGCTCAGAAGAAACGTTCTTCACGAACGACTTCATGGCTGATGTTCGCCCGCTGCTGTCCGCAGACGAGGCGGACGATTTCGACGACGATGCGGCGAAGGCTGCGTTCGTCAAGGTCTTCAGTAAGATCATCCGTCTGATGCCGGACGAGGCCTGGTCCAAGACGGAGAAGATGATCGAACAGTCTGGACTTATTGATCAGTTCGAATAAAGTCGATGGTCAGAAGCCCAACCGAAGCGTTTTTCGGTGAATGCCCTTGGCCATGAGATGGCGAAATCGCGAGCGAAGCAGGTTTTGAGCTGACAGTTTACAAGCCGCTTGAAGTTACGAAGGGTTGTTTGCACTTTTCGAGCAAAAGCTCCCAGACTTCGCACAGCAGATTTTCAGCTTCGCGCACATCCCAAGGCATTAGTGACATTCCATTAACATTAACAGTGCGAACGGGCCATCTCGGTCAGCTTTCGATCCCGCGGCACTTTTGAAACAAGGTGACCTTGCCCCACGGGCTTATTCCAGTTTGAAATTCGTTCTGGCCCTGATCCGCTACCGCTCCACCCGCCCTCCAGACGCGGCTCTGCGCGGCCGGTTGCGCGATCTCGCCAACGAGCGGCGGCGTTTCGGCTATCGCCGGCTGTTCATCCTGCTGCGGCGGGAGGGAGAGCCGTCGGGATTAACCGGATCTACCGGCTTTATCGGGAGGAAGGGCTCGCCGTCCGCAAGCGGCGTGGCCGCCGCAAGCTGTGGGGACGCGGGCGCCGATCCTGGAAGCGACGCCGAATGCACGCTGGTCGTTGGATTTCGTCCACGACCAGTTCGCCAATGGCCGACGCTTCCGTATCCTCAACATCGTCGACGATGTCACCAAAGAGTGCCTGGGGCTATTCCAGATACGTCGATCTCAGGACGGCGCGTTGCCCGCGAACTGACGGCGATCGTCGAGCGACGCGGCAAGCCCGGAATGATCGTACCCGACCATGGCACCGAGTTCACCTGCAATGTCATGCTCGCCTGGAGCAAGGACACAGTCATCGACTGGCACTTCATCGCGCCGGGGAAACCGATGCAGAACGGTTTCATCGAGAGCTTCGTGTATAGACGGGCCCGCGGGTGCAAGGGATTTCGACAGCGTTTTGGAGATCGGTCGGGTGCGTTCATGTATACGGCCTGTTGGTGCGACCGATATCATGGCCGCTGGCCCTGATGGAGATCGCGGATCGAGGCCTCATCAACGGGTTCGCGCTTGTTGCGCTTAAAGCTCTTCGGGTTTTCTCGATCCCCAGCTCCGCCGGTTTCCATCATGCTGTCATCTGCCCTCACACCTAAAGTGGCCAGCCTGCTTGGCAGTTCACCCCGCAGCCTTCGGCCGATAGAACTCACCGGTCGTCATCATCGCCCAGATGATCCGAGCTTCTTAACTTGTTGGCAACGGCGATTGCAACGACTATGGGGCGACGTCACTCAAGTAGTGCGTCGATCCAGGCCGCTCCGACCCGTGATCGCGCCTTTGGGTACCGGACGACGTTGCGTGCCCCAATAATCAGCAAGTGCCGGAGATGGGCGTCCCCCTGCTTCCTTATATGGCCGAGCCTTTCCTTCCCACTCGTGGAGTTCTGCCTTGGCGTCAGGCCGAGCCGAGCCAGGCAGCGAACTCCCGACCGGAGCGGAACATGGCGGGGTCTGAGACAGTGGCCGCGACGGCCGTGGCCGTAAAGACGATAACAAAATATGGGGCGTGTGCGCGAGCGACTTGCCGAGTGAATAGCCGAGCGCCGCCACAACGGCGACCAAGAAAAAAGGCCGCTTGAACGAACAAGCGGCCCAAGTCTAGGGAGGAAACGCCCAAGAGGGCAGCGATAGCGCATGGCGCCACCGCACTGCGGTAGATGCGTTGGCGGGGCATAAAACGCAAGAGGTTGACTTCCGGATCGATGTCAAAGTGCGCCTTTTTCCAGCCTTGCTTACTGAGCGTTCGGGCAATGATGTTTTGGACAAGACCAACAATCGCGATCAGGAGTATGTGGCGCTGTTGAGATCACTACACAGACAGGTTTGTTCCACCATCACTTTACGATGAGGCCGACAAATCGCGTCCCAGATCACAAAAGCAAAGGACCGCCATAATCTGGTCGGTCAATTCAAATCCGGTGACAATAGCCGGGCGATTTCCTCGGGCTCTCCGGCTTACCGCAGCACGAGTTTTCCGCTGACGCAATCGGCCGTGTCGCGCTGTGCCAAATCTCCAGAGCATCGTTCGCGACATTCGCCGAGAACCGGCCGCGGTTGTTGCGCCGAATCAATGAGTTGGCGGGCCGCGAGCTCGCCCGGGCACAGGAACATATGGTCTTGCTCGGACGGCACTCCGCCGAAGAGAAGGTGGCGAGCTTCCTGATCGGCTGCCGCGACCGACTCAGTGGAATTGAATGTGGTGGAGAAATTCTGCCGCTGCCGATGAAACAGCTGGACATCGCGGATTATCTGGGGCTCACCATCGAAATGGTGAGTCGTACCTTCACGAAGCTCGAACGTGATGGCGTGATCCGCACCTTTACGCGTGGCGTCGTCCTGTTGGATGCCGCGCGCGCCGAAGCGCTGTCTGCGGGCGTAAGTTGAAGCGCGTCGCGTCGGTTCTTTTGCCCTCATTTGATCAAGGTCAAAGACGCGTCTCTTGAAACGGCGATATATTCGCATCAGCTTCAATGGAGGTCGTCATGCGCACCGATTCGCTCTTGGCTTCCGCAGCCGTCATCTCGGTCTTCGTTATTTTCGCCGCTGCCCTTGCTTGGGTCAATGTGCAATCCCCAGGGTGCATCAGGCGCCACCCGAGGGGGCGCGCAAGCGTCGTCCTTTCTGATTCCTTCAGGCAGCCGCTGGACCTGATGGAAAACTCCCTCCGGTGGTGTGGATAGCTGATCGGGGTCGATCTCGATCAAGGACAATGCAGCGTGGCCCGGGCTGATGGGACAGACGCCCATGCAAAGAGAATCAAACATGCAGCAAGCTCAATCCGCGAAGTGGATGACCCATGGCGGAAAGCGGCGAAGCCCTGGCTCGACATCAACCAGGAGCGCTGCCACGCTTACATGGGCTACGTCGGTATGGTGAAGCTGGTCGAGGAGATCGACAAAGCGCTGTTCAACCCGATGTGGGAGCAGCTGCGTCGACCAGTGCCGTGGGGGGAGGTGGCCGACCAAGGGGATGGCGCGGATGGACGCGCAGGCCGCCGAGGTTGCCGCCGATCCGGAGACGACCCGGCGCGCGAAAAAGGTCTGCTTCTGCAAGGAAGTCGATCTCGGAACCATCGAGGACGCAATCCGCTCGCATGGCCTGACCAGCGTCGAGGCAGTCAGACAGCACACCAACGCGTTCGGTGGCTGCTGTAAGAGGCGTATCGAGGACATCCTGGCCACCATGCCGGTCTCCTCGCCGCCTGCCATGCTGCAAGCCGCGGAATAGGACGGCGTCATGGCCATCGTCACCACGCCGAAGAAGGCCTGCGCGGTCAACCCGCTGAAGATGAGTCAGCCGATTGGCGGCGCATTCGCCTTCATGGGC
>NZ_JAHEAG010000071.1 GCF_018596315.1 Bradyrhizobium sp. SRL28
AGCGTCTGATTCAAAAGATCGCGGGCGAGGTCCTGTGAGAATCAGTTACCGGTTGAGATTCAGGCATCGGCAACGGAGGCTGATATGGATCTCCGGACATCAGACGGCAGTGAATCGCGATTTTCGGCTTTTGTAGAGAAACTTGTGAGTGTGATCGGACATGCGGACCACGGTGTGGACGTCCGACACGGCGCCGCTGCCGCCAAAAAATGGTCGGGCAAAGGGCGACCACCAAAGCTGCTGCGCCGCGACCACAAGCATCAACCGATTTCGGTCAAGGAGCTTGCTCTTTGCCTTCCTAAGCGGGTCTGGCGCACGATCAAGTGGCGAGAGCGCGCGGCCGAGCGGCTATCGTCGCGCTTCGCTCGCGCGCGCGTTTGCGTCGCGCATCGAGATTACCAGCTCACCGAAAGCCGAACGGAAGAATGGCTTTTGATCGAATGGCCAGAAGGTGAGGACGAGCCGACCAAATACTGGCTTTCAACGTTGCCGGAAACGATCACTTTCGGCAGGCTAGTCGAGCTAACCAAGCTGCGCTGGCGCATCGAGCGCGACTATCAGGATCTCAAACAAGAGGTTGGGCTCGGGCATTTCGAAGGGCGAGGTTGGCGTGGCTTCCACCACCACGCCACGCTGTGCATCGCGGCCTACGGGTTCCTGGTCTCCGAGAGGGAGACGATTCCCCCCTCGGAATCTCGTTCCACCAGGCCGTTCAAGAAACTTGCGGTTCCCAACGGTTACCGACCCAGAGGCTCCGCCGCTGCGACCCGAACGTCACATCCCGAACTCGATCGCGACGATGCGGCGAAGACTGATCGTTGCCATCGCCCGGAACATCTCACGCTGTCCTTGTTGCACCCGGCAGACGAAGCGCCTTCTTTTGTGACACAGTAAGATTAATTGACCGCGTACAATCATCTTGGCGCGAGGCCAACATAGCCTAGCCAAGATAATCGACGCCGGCACAGAAGGGACGCCGCCAAGTGCTCCTGCCACCGGCGGCATCCCAAAGTTCTGTTTTAGCGGGGAGGGGCATGGCTCTGCCGTAAGCTGGGCTGTGGAAACGCCTACCCGGTGGGGGAATCCTCACCCGAGTATCCAGGCCAGAGGCTAGGGTCAAGCGACGGGTTGAGACGAACAAAATCCTCTTCTCGCCATTCGGCTGTGTGGGGCACAGCCAGGATAGAGAAAGTTGTCGGTGAGTCCTTGCTCGGCATGAGTCCGACAGTTCTTAGCATGTTGAGCTGGGCGTTCGAGGCCGTTTGGGGACAGAAGACCCAGTACTCGCTGGCGCGACGTCCGTTTTCCATGACGAAATTTCCGAGTTCCAGTGGCGCATCCCCCGTGGAGGACGATGGCCCGGCTTGTGATGGCCCGGCTTGTGATGGCGCGGCATGCGATGGCCCGGCCTGTAACAGCCTGGGTTCGAGCTCCTCCCAAACCGGGTCCTTATCGGGGGCTTCCGCCAGCGACTGAGCAGGCGGCTGCTGCGAGCTGGGCCCGTTCGCCGGCGGCCGAGGATGGCTCGGCTTGCATTGGACCGGGTTCGACATTCTGCCAAATCAGATCCTGATCGAAATCTGGGGCTTCCGCCAGCGATTGAGCAATCGTCTGCTGCGAGGGCCGCAGCAAACTTTCGCCGGCGGCCGGTAATGGCCCAGGGGGGGCCGCAGCCGGCGTACGCAGATCATCGTCCCAACTCAAATGTGACGAATAGGGATGCTCGGCCTCCAAATATGGCGAATAGGCTTCCCCCTGCCGCACTGGCGACCACGCAGCATATGGCGGAGGACTATCTTGCAACTCGCTCAGCTGGTGCTCAAAGCCCGTTGGATCCGCGGGCGGTGGCGGTGAGGCGGGCTGTGGGTCCGTGTTCAGTGGGTCGATTGAGTTGAAATCCATCCTGTTCCTCCTTTGACACATGGAGCGGCTCGAGCCCTTCTTTGACGAAGGCCACTTGCATCGCGACCTACGGAGAACCGCTTAGAAGACTCGCCTTCTGCAGCCTCCAATCTGCCGGCAACGATGGCGCCAACCAGATTTGCGGTTATTCCGAGCATCGGGTGCCCCGACGTTGGATGACGGTGGATAGACGGCATCGCCGTCGAGACATCCGCGATCTCATGCTAGGAGGGTGAGCTTTCGAGAAGCTGACGAGCGTCAGAAGGATTCACAATGAGCCAATGGAGACGGCATTTACTTCCGCCGAAAGCTGCCGCGCATTCTAATTCATCTCTGGCTTGGCGCAGGCTCGCGCACGATACTGTCCTGTCGCGGCGCGTCGGAAGAATAGGGGGCTTCCGGTCGTCCATCGCGAACGACCGTTGTTGAGGAGCCACGAAATAACTTCAGCACCGATTCCCGCGACTGCTTTTCGACGGCACCGTGCGGCCGCGCCTGCGCCTCCGCTACAAGGCCGTTGAGCGTTTGGTCCAGGAGCGCGATGAAGCGTGGTGGGCCAGAAACCAGGACAAGGCCATCTCCTGGTGCCGGTCTCACAAGATAGCGCTCGTCGGAGATGTTGAGTGCATCGAGGGCCGCTTTGAATGCATCGAAGCTGATCGGCTTCAAGACAAGCAGACGACTTTGCGCCTCATTTGCGGCAGATACATACAGCACGAGCCCATCGTAGTACCATTGAAGATTGTAGAGATTGGTCAAACGGTCGAGGAACTCGCGCGGTGGCAGATCTGGCATGCGCCCGCGAATCCGACCCTTCACCTCCGCGCTGACGTTCACTCTGATATTGAGGTTGTTACCGAATTCCAGCAGTGCGGCAGACAGGTCCTGATCCAGAACTGTGTAGCTATAAGGTGCCGAAGGCAGCGAGAGCGGAGCCCCAAACGCCGTGAGTACCCCGGAGCAAAGGAAAACTCCTGCGCCCGCAACTCGGTTCAAAATGTTCAGGATCGTGCGTCGGCTTAGCATTCCAAGTCCCTTCGGCCTGAGAACAAGTATTAAGACTTCGCCCAAATTGGAAGCCAAGCGTGATCTTTAAAATGGCCTTATGGCTCGCGTGTTCGTCAGCTTGCGGTCAGCTGGCCTCTTTACGGTATTGACCATCAGTTCTTAACAACGGCGGTGTCTCACCGGCGCCAAACCAATGAAACCTTCGATCATGCTAGGCGCCACGCCAATCTCTCTGAACCCTGCCGAAGGCCTGTCCGGGCTCTGCCAGCCGGCAGCCATCGGCCAGCAGAGCCAGTTTCAGCAGACTCTTCTGCATGTCACTTCGACATCAGGCGCTGCCTCCTCAGTTACCGATAAAGCAGCGTCCGTTCCTGCGGTGTCAGAGGTTCAGCGTGCAACAGTGCAGGCAAGCGCGCCTGGCGAGCGCGTGCTCCAGGCTCTCTCTTCGATGTATCGGAGCAATCCCGTTCCTTCTGCAACGAGCGGCGGTGTGGCCGCGATTTCGAAGACCGCTCAACCTGGGCCGGCCGCTCAGCCGCTTTCGCGGTCGCAGCTAGTCGGGGCGAACCCCGCGGGCAAGCCGGAAGGGGTGCTCGACTTCGACGCGATGGTTGCGGGTCTGCGGGACGTTTACAAGGGTGTCGTGGAGGTTTCGCTTGTGTCCAAGAGCACCAGCGCCGTCAGCTCATCTTTGAACAAATTGCTATCGGCGGGCTGAGTTCGTTGACGTCTAGTTTCATCTATGGACAAAACGGCCATGCCCGCCTATCCCGTCGGTGGTTGCGTGTTTTTGCCGTGCTATCGCTTCTCCTCCCCTTGATAGGTTGTAAGGCCGATCTCTACAGCAAAGTGCAGGAGCGCGAGGCCAATGAGATGCTTGCTCTCCTGCTTAGCAAGGGCGTCGATGCGGTCCGTGTTACTGCCAAGGACGGGACCAGCACGATTCAGGTCGAGGAGAAGCGGCTAGCCTTTTCGATTGAGCTGCTAAATCTAGAAGGGTTGCCGCGCCACCCTTTCAAGAACCTCGGCGAGGTGTTCAAGGGATCGGGCCTGGTTGCCTCGCCGATCGAGGAACGCGCCCGCTACGTTTATGCCCTGAGCGAAGAATTGTCGCGCACGATTAGCGATATCGACGGCGTCATATCCGCGCGTGTCCACGTTGTTTTGCCGAAAAATGATCTGTTGCGCCAGGACACGATGCCGTCCTCAGCGTCGGTGTTCATTCGACATAACTCCAATGCAAAGCTCTCGCTCCTGCTACCGCAGATCAAGATGCTGGTCGCCAACAGCATCGAGGGTCTATCCTATGATAAGGTGGCGGTGGTCTTTGTGCCGGTTGAGCGGGCTCCGCTTGAGCGGCCGGCCCCGCCAGCTGCGTCCGTTCAGTCGACCAAATCAATTTCAGACCCGCTACTTGCGGCCGGTATCGGAGGGGGCGGCGCTGCGATAGGCCTTCTGTGCTACATATTCCTGGGCTCTCGTATGCATCAGCGCGCTCAGCCGCCGCGCGCGCGATCCAGACTTGGCAACCGTTCGAACACGCCCGCTATCCCGCCTCCCGGTAAAAAGATCACCTCCGACAAGGCATAGGAGTGCGCAGATGCCCATACCGCTGCCATCCTCCGGTTCTCATACGTGGTCCGAATCGACCTCTGAGGGGCTGCGCGAGCTTGCTGCCTCGACCCATCTGACCCGATTTGCTGCCCGTCTTGACGGGCGGCTGTCGGCTTCGGCTTTGGTCCGGCTACAGAAGAGCTCAAGGCTGCAGGTAAGACTTGCTGAAATGCTGCTTGGTAATGAAATGGACTCCAACGGCCGTAACTGGGGAACTGATCTTCTGCTCGGCCATGATCCGAATAGGGCTGCTTTGCTTGCCGGCAGTATCTGGCATGCTCGCTCGCTCCTAAAGCTCGTCTCAAAGCAGCATCTCGCGATTCTGCTCGGGCGTATCGGGGCAGAAGCGCACGCTTTCGGTATCCGGAACTTGGCCAGCGCGGTCGCAATCACCGCTACCGCTGATCCGGAGCAACTTTCGCAACAGATTGAACACGATGGCCATGCCTGCCTAGGTGCTTGGCTCGACGAAGCCTCGGCACTTGATCGCACGCGCGTGCTGTTACGCTTGCCCATGGGCACTGCTGCCGAGAATCCAGCGGCCGAACACCGCAATGCTGCGGGCCCAGTGCTTTCCTTGGTGATAGCCCATTTGTCGAGGGAGACGCCACGGCATGACAGCTGATGACCCAGCGCTGCCGGTGGCCCCCGAGATACGGCCGCTCGGGCCTCTCATATCGGCGGCCGAGATCGGGATCTGGTGCGATGCCGTAGAAGCGCGCGCGGCTGCCGAGCGGCATCTGCAACGCGTTCGCGGCTGGGGACGGACAGCTTATAAGCGGGAGCGGGCGCGCGGCCGTGCGGATGGCTTCAAGAGCGGCGCCGAGGAAATGTCTCGGCTGATTGCACAGGCTGCTTCCGCACTTGCGCAGCGAAAAGCCATTCTGGAGCAGGAGTTGCCGCAGCTCGTCATGGAGATCGTGAGCGATCTTCTGGGCGCGTTTGATCCAGGCGAGATGTTGGTGAGGACCGTTCGTAACGCGATCGAGCAAAAATATGGTAGCGCGGAAATTTGCCTTCATGTCTCTCCTCTGAAAGCCGATGCGCTAGCGCGCGAGTTCGCTACGTGCGATGGACAGGAGGGCCGGCCGAAAGTGCGGGTTGCTCCGGATCCGGCTCTAACGACAGAGCAGTGCGTGTTGTGGAGCGAATTTGGCAATGTAGACATTGGAGTTGCCGCGCAGCTGCGGGCTCTACGCCTTGGCCTGGGTTTGCCATCAAAGGAAGACGGGCCATGACCACATCAGCCACCGATGCGGCGGGAGAGAGGAATCTGCACGCCGCGCTATCGTCTCTGAAATCTACAGCAAAGCATATCGACACGCGTGCTGTACGAGGGCGGATCACACGGGCGGTCGGCACCTTGCTCCATGCCGTCTTGCCAGAGGCGCGTATAGGGGAGCTTTGCCTGTTGCAGGATCCCCGCACCGGATGGTCGCTCGAGGCCGAGGTGATCGGCCTATCGCAAGATGGGGTATTGCTCACTCCCATTGGTGACATGGCGGGCTTATCCAGCCGAGCAGAAGTGGTCGCGACCGGACGAATGCATGAAGTTCCGGTCGGCCCCGATTTGCTTGGCCGGGTGATCGACAGCTTCGGCCGTCCGATCGACGGAAAGGGTCCAATCAACGCCGCTCAAACTCGTCCGCTGCGCGGCAAGGCTCCCAACCCCATGACAAGGCGCGGTATCGAGCGAACATTCCCACTCGGCGTCCGTGTCTTGGATGGGCTTCTAACATGTGGCGAGGGGCAGCGGATCGGCATCTACGGAGACCCTGGGTGCGGTAAGTCGACGCTCCTGTCGCAGATCGTAAAAGGCGCGGCTGCCGACGCCACCATAGTCGCGTTGATCGGTGAGCGCGGTCGTGAAGTGCGGGAATTCATCGAGCAGCACCTTGGTGAGGTAGCGCTTCGCCGCAGCGTCGTTGTCGTTGAGACCTCCGACCGCTCGGCAATGGAACGAGCGCAATGCGCTCACATGGCGACGGCACTCGCCGAATATTTTCGTGATGAAGGACTTCGCGTCGTCCTGATGATGGACTCATTGACGCGCTTTAGCCGCGCCATGCGCGAAATTGGCCTTGCGGCAGGAGAGCCGCCGACGCGGCGCGGCTTTCCGCCATCGGTTTTTGCGATGCTTCCTGGCCTGTTGGAGCGTGCCGGCATGGGCGAGCGCGGCTCGATCACGGCCTTCTATACTGTGCTTGTCGAAGGCGACGGCTCGGGTGATCCAATCGCCGAAGAATCACGAGGCATTCTTGATGGCCACGTTGTTCTCTCACGCCTTTTGGCTGCGCGCGAGCATTTTCCAGCTATTGACGTATTGTCAAGCCGCAGCCGCGTGATGAATGCGGTCGTCTCTGTGTCGCATCGAAAGGCGGCTTCCTTCTTCCGTGATCTGCTCTCCCGCTACGGCGAGGCCGAGTTCTTGGTGAAGGTTGGCGAATATAAACAAGGCAGTGATCCTCTGACAGACCGGGCAATCAATTCGATCGAGGAGTTGCGGAAATTCCTGCGTCAGGGCGGAGACGAGGCGTCAAGCTTTGAGGAGACGGTCACATGGATGTCACGTCTGACCGCGTGAATCGCGTCCATGCCTCGAAATTGCGGCTAGTGAAGGACATGAGACAGCGGAGCGCCCTTCGTGAGGTGTACAACATGGAGGCCAAGCGCCGCACCGCGCTTCAAGCGGTGGAACAAGCTGTCCGGGATCTTGCAACGGCCGAGAAAAACCAAGCGGCGCTAGAAGCGGAGCTTTACCGAGAACTGGCATCTTTTGATTCGCTATCTGTCGAAGAGCTCGATCGTCGCTGTCACATCGTCATTGGACGGCTCAAAACTGAGATCGCAGGAGCACGCCGAACGCTTGAGGAAGCGCGCGTCGCTCAAGAGCGGGCCGAGACGGCGGTCTTCGAGGCGCGGACCACTTTGACCAAGTGCTCGGCGGCGAGTCACAAATGGCAGAAAATTGAAGGCGACGTTCAGCGCGCGAGTGATGCCCATTCAGAGGCGGAAGCCGAGATGGAGGCCGATGATGAGGTTTTGCTTCGGTATCGCAGTGGTTCGCGTACTCACACGGCTAGCTACTGAATCTGATGGCTTCTTCTATGCTAGGGAAAGCGCCTTGTCTTGTAGACGCGCCTGTTACCATGGCTACGGGTGAACAATCGGGATTTAAACCGGCGCTAACCCTGTCCCCTGCGGTCGTCTCTTGGCTCAACGAGATCGCTGCTGCCCGCAAGCCTCTGCAAAGCCGTCTCCGCGATAAGCCGCTATCCGTACGGATGGAACGGCTTGTCTGGGAGCCGGAGCCGTGTGCCGTATCGATGCTCGACTGCGTTTGGGCCATCGGACATGAAACAATCATCTTATCGTTGGCCCGTCCGGTTGTAGAAGGGCTGATCGCGACGGTGCAAAGTGAGCTTGGCCTACCTGCCGAGCCCACTCGTTCGCTCCTCGTCGAATTTGCACTCGATCCGTTGCTCGATCAACTAGAGGGTCTGACACAACAGAAGTTGCAGCTGATCTGTTTGAGCGAAGCAACGGCTCGGGGTCCTTATCTGGAGCTCGAAATCACCTACCGCCCATTCAAGGGAAAAGCGCGCCTGCTCCTGTTCTCACCTCTCGATGGTTCAGTTCCACCCGCGTTTCGGGCGTTAGGCGGACTGCTCAGGCAGCTGCCGCGAGAGGCACGCCAGCTTCCCCCAGAATTGCCTCTCATCGTTAACGGAGAGATCGGTTCGCTCCGTGCGACGGTTGCGCTGCTAGGGAAAGCAAATGCAGGAGACGCTCTATTGCCGGACGTAATACCCTTGGCCCGTGGCCAAGCCATCCTCAACGCGGGAACCTTATGGGCTCCGGCACAGGTTGCAGGGGATCGCTTGATCGTGCGAGGGGCAT
This sequence comes from Bradyrhizobium sp. SRL28, assembly GCF_018596315.1. GTDB lineage: Bacteria > Pseudomonadota > Alphaproteobacteria > Rhizobiales > Xanthobacteraceae > Bradyrhizobium. Next base: position 8,425 of record NZ_JAHEAG010000071.1, read on the forward strand.
TCCGCCTCCAACCACATCCCCTGGAGTGTGCACATATGATGACTCAATCCGAAAAACCCCGGCCGCCCTCTGAAAGTGATCTCGACAACATCGAGATTACTCTTGTTTTCGAATGCGGCCGCTGGACTGTCGCACTCGGAGCCTTGAGGGATATCAGCGAGGGACATGTGTTCGAACTTGGCCGGCCGCTCGACGGACCGGTTGATATCCTTGCTAACGGCCGCCGCATAGGCCGCGGGGACATCGTAAGCATCGGCGGGGAGCTTGGCGTCAGGTTGCGGGGCAGGTTGGCCGTCAATGACTGACATTCAACCGGGAATTCTTGGACTCCTTGCGCTCACAGCCGGCCTTGGCCTGCTGGCGTTCCTAGTCGTAACAAGCACAGCGTTCATAAAGGTGTCCGTCGTGCTTTTCCTCGTTCGCAACGCGCTCGGAACTCAATCTATCCCACCGAACCTAGTTTTATATGGCGCGGCGCTGATCCTGACAGTTTTCATTAGCGCGCCAGTGATTGAACAGACCTATAATCGCCTTTCTGCGCCACAACTCCGCTACCAAACGGTCGATGATTGGCTGAGCGCCGCAAAGGAGGCGCAGGAGCCGCTGCGCGGGCATCTGAAGAAGTTCACCGCTGACGAGCAGCGCCGCTTCTTCTTGGCTTCAACCGAACAGGTCTGGCCCGAGGATATGCGCGGCAACGTGAGCGCCGATGACCTGGTCATTCTGGTGCCATCTTTCCTAATTTCAGAACTCAAGCGTGGCTTCGAAATTGGTTTTCTTCTCTATCTGCCCTTTATCACCATCGATCTGATTGTAACGACCATCTTGATGGCCATGGGTATGTCGATGGTTTCGCCAACGGTGATATCCGTGCCTTTTAAGCTGTTTCTATTCGTCTCAATCGACGGCTGGTCGCGGCTCATGCACGGGCTGGTGCTCAGCTACACAACGCCGGGAGGCTGAGCATGGATGAGGCAAGCATTCTCACTCATATGAGCCGGTCACTTGTGCTCTTTATGATCTGGGTTCTGCCACCGCTTATCGCGGCGGTCGTTGTCGGCTTAGTTGTCGGCATCATGCAGGCGGCAACGCAGCTTCAGGATCAAACTTTGCCACTGACTGTGAAGCTTCTGGTCGTTGTCGCGGTGATCGCTTTGTTCTCTCCAGTGCTCAGCGCCGCGCTGATCAAGGAAGCAGAGCAGGTATTTACCGACTTTCCCGCACTCACAGCAAGTATTAGCCGACGTTAGATGAACGTCCCCTCATTCACCGAGACGCAAACTCTGATCCAGGAGGCGATCGAACTCGTGCTCGCAGCCGGGCTCGCGGCAGCCCGCGCCCTTGGCATTATGTTGGTCCTTCCCGTGTTTACGCTGCCGCGCATTAGGGGGCTGATCCGCGGCTGCGTGACCTTTGCGATGGGACTGCCATGCCTGTTGCAGATCAGGCTCGGCTTGCAGTCGCTGGATGAGGGCTCACGACTGATCAGTGTCACGCTACTCGGTTTGAAGGAGGTGTTCGTCGGCCTGCTCATCGGCTTTTTGCTCAGTATTCCGTTATGGAGCATCCAGGCAGTGGGTGAGATCATCGATACCCAAAGGGGGATTACGAACCCTGTTGCTTCCGATGATCCAGCCACGCGTGGCCAGGCTTCGGCGACGGCGGTTTTACTCGGTACCACTGCGATTTCGATTTTCGTTCTAGCCGGGGGATTGGAGAATATGATTAGGGGCCTTTATGGCAGCTATTTGATCTGGCCCGTGTATCGGCTGATGCCTAGTTTGACCGTGCAAGGCGCGATGGCATTTCTGGGGCTTCTCGGTCACATCATGTATACGGCGCTACTGGTCTCTGGCCCCGTGTTGGCATTCCTGTTGCTACTCGATGTATCGGTCATGATACTCGGGCGGTTTGCGCCGCAACTCAAACTGAACGATGTCTCTCCCACCATGAAGAATCTGGCGTATGGGATAATCATGGTAAGTTACGCCACCTTCCTCGTCGAATATATGGGATCGGAGATCAGTCAGTCCAACACCGTGCTCGAGTTGTTCAAGAACCTCCTTAAATGAGTGGCTCGAGCGAAGAGAAGAAGCTCCCCCCCACTCCCAAGAAGCTAAAAGATGCGCGCAAGAAAGGGCAGAGTCCGCGCAGCACCGATTTGGTCAGCGCAGTCAGTGTTTGCGCCGGTTTTGGCTGCCTCTGGTTAAGAGCGGGCCTCATTGAGACCAAGTGGTATGAAACGGTACGGCTAATCGACAAACTGCAGGGGCAGCCGTTCACAAGCGCTGTCCAGCAGGCGCTGGGCGGCTTGATCGAACTGTTTCTTGCGGCCGTTGGTCCATTCCTCGGGGCCGGTGTTGCCGCTGGTATTCTAGCGGGGGTCCTTGCCAATGGTGGGTTAAACGTCTCTTTCGAGTCCTTAAAGCCGAAATTCGAGAAATTGGATCCCATGAAGGGGCTCAAGCGGATTGCGTCTAAGCGGTCGCTCATTGAACTCTCGAAGTCGCTTCTTAAGGTGTGCGTTCTCGGCGCAAGCTTGCTACTCACGGTTATCGCAAGTTGGAAGGCGCTGGTATACTTGCCAACCTGCGGTAGGGGGTGTCTCAACTTCGTGTTCACTGAGATCAAATTGCTGACCGAAATTGCTGCCGGTGCTTTTCTGATCGCCGGATTGGCCGATCTTCTTATCCAGCGCTGGTTGTTTTTACAGGACATGCGCATGACGGAGACCGAGGCCAAACGCGAGTCCAAAGAACAGCAGGGCAGCCCGCAGGTCAAACGAGAACACCGTCGCCTTCGTCAGGAGACGGCGAACGAGCCTCCGCTTGGCGTCCATCGCGCCACATTGATAGTGACAGGACAAGCGATCTTGATTGGGCTTCGCTACATTCGTGGCGAGACCGGCGTGCCGATCGTGGTTTGCCGTGGTGAGGGCGAACTTGCCTCACGACTGCTTGTTGAGGCGCAGTCGCTGCGCCTCAGCATTGTCCAGGATCCAGCCCTGGCGCGGCAGCTCATCCGGAATGCCAGGCTGGGCAACGTCGTTCCTGGGAAGTACTTTGAAGGGGTTGCGAGAGCACTCTATTCCGCCGGGCTGGTCTAGACATTGCTTATGGCAGCAATGATTGCGCCATCCGGCGCACTATCGAGGCGACTGTATATCCCTCGTCGCCGTTGACCCGGCTTCTGGCGAGGACCTGTTGCCAATTCCATCTTCCAAGTCGCTCTTGTTGCGTCGCCCCATGGACCCATATGTGGCAACAGGAATGGCGGCACGATCACCTTTTGTTGCCATGACAGCTCTATTGTCCAGCAGGTCGCTCGGATCGTTGACCATGACGCCCAGATTGTTGCGGATTGAGCAGCCTAGCGTCTGGTCGAACGAATTATCGTTAACCGAAGGACCAATGATCGAAAGGGACGGACATACGGGAGGACGTGCTTCATAGACAATGGCCTCGATTCGCACCGCGAAGCCGACAGGCCGGTCGATGCGAGGGCTGAACAGGCGGACGTTGTAAGGCGCGACGCCCATTGCGCGGGCCTCGCTGGCTACCTGCGCGGCGAGCCGGGGCGAGCCGGTGATATCGAGATGGAGCGCATCAAACCGACCGCGACTGGCGCCGGCAATGAAATCCCTCAGTCGATACCGCTCGAGACCACGAAGGCTCTGCAGCACCAAGACACTGTTCTGCTGCTGCACCATGATTGCTTGTTCAGCCGGCCCAGTGTTGATCAGAGCAGTGTTTGTGCAGCCGCCTAGGCTCGCCATCAGAACGAACAGATGGGGCAGGGCTCGTAAAGTCATTCGACGATCCTCATTCGATAATAAAGCCGGCGCCGCCTGTCGCGCCTGGTACACTGGTACGCGGAGCGTGGCGGCCTCGCGGCGGGCTTGCCAACGTGTTCGTCAAGGCGCGCCCCATATCTGAGGGCGGTCCGATGCGGTCGGCGGGGCCGCTCATCCGGTTCGGGTTCGATGCTGGCCGCACGATGTAAGGCGTGACAATAATAACGAGCTCCGTCTCCTGCTTTTGAAAGGACGAAGAGCGAAACAGTGCACCGAGAATGGGCAGGTCGCCTAACCAAGGAAAAGTACTGATATCCGTGCTGAAGTTACGCCTGATTAGCCCGCCTATTGCGAAGCTTTGTCCGCTCCCAAGCTCGATAACGGTCTCCGCACGCCTCGTAGAGAGGGCAGGCACGGCCATACCGTTCACTTTGACCTCACCTTCTTTCGAAATCTCGCTGACCTCAGGTTTCACGCGGACATTGATTTGATTGTTGTTAAGAACAGTCGGGACGAAGTCGAGGCTCACTCCAAAGCGACGAAATTGGATCGAAACCTGTCGGTTGTCCTGCATGACCGGAATTGGAAATTCGCCGCCCGCCAGGAAGCTCGCGGACTCACCGGACATTGCGGTGAGATTCGGTTCAGCCAGTACGGAAGCGAGGTGCTCGCTGGCGAGCGCGTCGAGGACAGCGCCGACGTTGATACTACCGGCGCTGAAGCCGATACCTGCCTTGCCGCCGCCGCTAGCCGTGCCGGAACCAGTACCTTTGCCGCTGCTAAAGGAAAAAGTGCCATTCAAAGCAGAGAGATTGATGCCGAGCTCCTTCATGGCGCTGCGTGAGACCTCCGCTACGCGAACGCTCAGATTGACCTGTAACGACCCGGCGACCTGAATTTTATTGAAGACCAGCGCACCCGGACCGAGAAACTGCTCTGTGACCCTCACGGCAGTGGCGACGACATCGGCATTGGGAGCCGTACCGTTAAGGATCGCGCCGCGGGGGGTATAGCTGACTTGGATCGGATAGTCGCCGACCTGGGCCTTCAGCATGGCACGCAGATCCTCGATCGGGTCCTTGACGATAACACGAAACTCGGCGAGAGCTTCCCCATTGTCGTTCAAAGCGAACAGGCTGGTCCGTCCGGACTTCTTGCCAAAGACGAAGATGGTCGTGTTCGATGGCGCTTGATAATCCGCGATCGTCGGGTCGGCAACAAAGATGCTCGCCGCCGGCCCGGGCAGATGAATTGTCTTGCCGAGCGAGGAGGAAAGGACCAGCGTCCCATTGATGCTGCTAGGAGCCGCGCGCGGCGGCCCCCCTCTAGCGTCCCGCGTCGTCTGAGCTGCGGCAGTTAGTGGCGATAGCAAAGCGACCGCGCACAGGAGGTGGGAAAGAGAAGGACAAACGGCAGACCACAGGGCGCTAGCGACGATCGAGCGTCGATCGCTGCCACCCTCATTATCAAGAGCGATCTTCAAGGTAGTCTTTGCTTTCAAGTTCGATCGACTACGCGGCCGATGCCGCGCTGTTCAATTCAAGGATATAGCCGACGCCGCGTGCGGTCGTGATCCGGAGCGTCGCACCAGACTGATTCAAATGACCGCGCAAGCGATAGATTGCGACTTCAAGTGCATTAGCAGAGACCTCGTTGTCAAACGCATAGAGGCTATCCTCCAGCGACGCGCGTGGCACGGCGCGGCCTGCGCGGCTGAGCAGATGCTCAAGAATGCACACTTCGCGGCGTGCAATCTTTAGCGGCCGACCACCAACTGAAACTTGCCGGGCGATCGGATCGAATTTTAGATTACCAAACACAACGACGGGGGCTGTCATTTGCGTTGATCGCCTCAGAATGGCTCGCATCCGAGCGATGAGTTCATCAGTAGACACGGGCTTGGGCAGAAAATCGTCTGCACCACCATTGAAAATGGCGATCCGCCTGCCGAGATCATTGCGGCTGCTCATCACCATGGCAGGCATCAAATGTCCGTCGCGTCTCAACCGCTTCAGCCAGTCCAGGCCGTTTCCATCCGGTAGGGCCAACTCGAGCAGGAGAATGTCGTACTTGGCGTAGTCGAGAGCGGTCGCCGCCTCATCCAGCGTGCCCGCCACATCAACGGCGAAACCGCAATCCGAGAGCGCTCCTTGCACAGCGCGCGCAAGGTCCGCATCATAATCAACCAGTAGCGTTCGCATTTCATTGCCTCTTCATGCCAAAACTACCAAGCAGATCACCGTCGACCATGAAGTCGGGCGAAATTGAGTTCTCCAGCTTCAACGTAAACGTCGGGAGACGGTACCGACTAAGAAGAGCAATGTTGCCAACGGCCAACATCGCTCCGCCCATTGCCTGGCGATTAGCAATTTCGGCCGTCTGCTGTGGATCGCATGCGTCCTTGACACTCAACGAGGTCTTGATGTCGGGAACCAGGCCAGAATCAGTCAGAGCATTGAGCGCTGTGGCAGGACCCTCGTGCATCTTCGCGCCAACCTCGGCAGTGCTTCCGGTCATCGGCTCGGCGAGCGCATTGCCAGCACGCGCAATCGAAACCAAAGCACAAGAGAGAATGGCTGGATTGGCATCCGAACTGATACGAGACATTTGGAAGCTCCCCATGTTGCCCTGACTCTGCGGTGAGTCTTGCTATGCCATCGACCTGTGAGGTCGTTTGGTCATAGCAAATGCAACCTTGAACGCGTGAAGACAGATCGCACCCCCGCAGCGGGCCGATGCTCTAGATGCCGCTAACGTGGGACAACCAATGCGCCGGTGGCTCTGAAAAGATTGTCTCGGTGGGCGGTGACGTGCATCGGGAGCGCGAGAAACCCGGCATTCAGACATATCCAACGCGCCCGCTAGGCTGCGGCCCATCTGGCACACCGAAGAATGGCGAGTTCGTCCCCGCAGCGGTGTTATCAGGCATGTGGTTCGGGTGGTTCCGCCGCCTGCATTCCACTTCTCGGGACGAACGGCGGCGGATACCGAACTTGGACTCAACTTCGTTTCCCCTCCGACAACGGGAACGCGAAGACAGCGAGTACTGCTCTTGAGCTCCTCGTCCTGTTGCAGCCTCAACTTGGCCGGCGCGGGTACCCCGTCCGGCGCGTAGGCTACGTTGCCAACAGGCCTTCGGGTGGACTGATCGAGAGGCGTGACGGGGTCGGGCGGCGCGGCCCTACGGGTTGGAGACATTCGCAATTCTTGCTACCTGTCAGAAAGTGTTGCGCGCGACGCATTGTCGCGACTGATGTCGGAAACCGTACAATCTGACGCTACGTGCGATTCAAGTCCCTTCGAGAGCTCGTGCATAATTATTTAAAAAAATCGCAGGCTTGCTGAGGCAGCCACCATGGGAAGTTGGATAAAAAACACCGCGACGCATCAAAGCAGCAAAGCATCTTACGGGAACCAGAGGGCCTTCGCTGGCGCCGAAACTCACCATTCGTTGTCATCTGGACGGAAATCGATGCCTGTCATGGGGGTTTGAGACATTTCGCGCTTCTTGCTATCTGTCAGGAACCCTGTGTCAGAAACCCTACAATCTGACGCTGCGTACGATTCAAGTCCTCGCTCGTTGCGTGAAGATAAGCGGAAAAACTCTGACGCTCGATTCATACTCTCGTCCGACGTTTGCCGTCTTATATCCGGTGACGTCGTTCGTGCACCGACGAAAATTGATAAGCCCGTTCGCATGGGTGAGAGTTGCATCACTTCACCCGAGATAAGCAAGGGGCGGCGCGACGTTTTCTGATAGCTCACCACCACGTGTCTGCGCGTTTCGCGGGATCGTGAGCACGGATTTCAGACGATCGTGAGCACGGATTTCACCGCATCATGAGCAACGATTTCAGAGGATCGTGAGCAGCGATTTCAGGCGATCGTGAGCACCTTTGGGCGGTGCCGGACGCTTCGGCCGACAACTCAACCGGGCTAGGGATTTCTCATTCAACCAATGAGGAAGCCTGATGCCTACCCCGAGATTGTCGATGCGCCGGATCAGAGAAGTTCTACGTTTAAGGCACCAGGGCCTGACCGAGCGCGTCATCGCGCGGACGTTGGGGGTGAGCAATGGCGTCGTCCATGGTTACGTGCGGCGTGCCCGCCTTGCCGGGCTGAGCTGGCCGCTTGCCGGAGGGCATGGACGACGAGGGCCTGCTGCTGCTGTTCCCGGCGCCGACGGCAGCCTCGCAAAGCGACCGGCGACCGGCCCCCGATTGGGTTTATGTGGAGAAGGAACTGCGCCGTCGCAGTGTGACACGGCTGCTGTTGTGGGAAGAGTATCGCGCCGCCAATCCCGACGGCTTCGGCTATACCTGGTTTTGCACGACCTTCGAGGCCTGGAAGCAGCGTGCGCGCCCGAGCATGCGTCAGACCCACATCGGGCGGGGAGAAGGTGTTCGTCGATTTCGCCGGCGACACCATCGACATCTTCGATCCCATCACCGGCGAAGTGCGCGCCATGAAGCTGTTCGTCGCGGCGATGGGGGCCTCGAACTACACCTACGCCGAGGCTTGCCCAAGCGAGAGCCTGTCCGATTGGATCGGCGTGCATGCCAATCTGTTCAGGTACCTCGGTGGCGTGCCGAAGTTCGTGGTCTGCGATAATCTCAAGGCCAAGGTTGGGGTCGCCGTCCAGATCGCGCAGCGCTGGATCCTGGCCCGCCTGCGCAATCAGCGCTTCTTTCCCTGGCGGAACTGAACGCTGCCATCCACGTCCTGGTCGGCGAACTCAACGCCCGCCAGATGCGCCGTTTCGGCTCCAGCCGCGCCGAACTGTTCGCCGAGATCGATCGTCTCAAGCTGGGAGAGCTGCCGGACCAGCCCTATCACTACAGTTGCCTTTTCTCTCGGTTTCTGAATCCATGGGCAACCATGATTCGCAGATCGTGGACGCAGGCAGCGTCAATTGAAGAGACGCTTGCGCTGTGGGCGGCGTCGCTTCGGGAGATCAAGAAACGGATACGTCCGTTATTCAATCAAGATCGTGTTGCGAGGAATGCAGGCTTGTTTCTCGAGAGTCTGCTCGGAGATGAGCAACGCAAAACCGGCTGGATGCGCGCGGAGGCAGCTGGCGATCCCCGCCCTTGGCGGCAACAGGCGATCCTGGGGCGCAGGGATTGGGATGCGGATGGCCTGCGCGATATCGTCCGCGACTATGTCGTCGAGCATCTGGCGGATGACGACGTGGTCCTCGTGATCGATGAGACCGGCTTTCTCAAACAGGGCAAGGCGTCGTGCGGCGTAGCGCGTCAATACACTGGTTCGGCGGGCAAGATCACGAACTGCCAGATCGGCGTCTTCGCTGCCTACGTTTCGCGCCACGGTCATGCGTTCATCGATCGCGCGCTGTATCTTCCGAAGGAATGGACCGACGATCCAGATCGCCTGAAAGCCGCATACGTGCCCCCCGATACCGGCTTTGCGACCAAACCAAAGCTTGCGACGAGAATGATCGCACGCGCCATGGCCGCGCCTGTCCCATTGTTGCAGGCGATACGGTCTACGGTGTCGGTGACATCGAACAGCAACTGCGTCGCGCAGGCAAAGGTTATGTCCTCGGTGTCAGCAGCGCGCATGTATTTCAATCCTGGGTCAAGCGGCGATTCGGTTGCCGGCACGGCCGCCGACATCGCCCAGACGCGGCGCGCGCCCGACTGGAAACGCCTCTCGGCAGGGGGTCGGAACCAAAGGACCGCGGCTGCATGATTGGTGCTATCTCGAATCGGCTGATCTCGAAGTCGAGGCATTAAACGATGCAAATTCGGGTCTGTGGACACGCGGTCTAGTGATCCGTCGTCGTATCGCCGATGGCGATCTCGCCTTCTTCACCACCTGGTGCCCAACGGGAACGTCTATCGAAACGCTGGTGGCGGTCGAAGGCCATCGGTGGGCGATCGAGGACAGCTTTGAGACGGCGAAGAACGAGTTCGGCCTCGATCACAACGAGAGCAGATCCTGGCATGGCTGGCACCGCCACGTTTCCCTGGTGATGCTCGCCTTCGCCATGATGGCGGTGATCCGCCATCGCGCCAATCCACCGCCCCAAAAAAACGAAACGCCGAACTACGGCAAAAACCAAAGCATCGCCATCCCGTCATTGATCCGTTGGTCAATCCAGGAAGTTCGCCGTATCGCCATCAGGCTCGCCCGAAAGCGCATCCAACCCGCACACGTTATCGCATGGTCACTCTGGCGCAGAGCGCACCAGGCCACCGCTCAGCGTGCTCACTTCAAAGCAAAACGGCAACTGTAATGCTATGTCTTCGCGCGCTGGAAGCGTTGTCGCGTCGCCCCCGACTACCACGTTGAGATCGACGGCCATTGGTATTCTACCCCTTACCGTCTGATCCGTGAACTCGTCGAGTCCGCATCGCCGACAAGACCGTCGAGATCTTCCACAGGGGTCAGAGGATCGCGAGCCACGCCCGTGCGCCCAACCGCCGCGGCCATACCACGATCGCCGATCATATGCCGAGCGCCCATCGCCGCTACGGTAAGTGGACGCCGGGAGGGCTGATCGCGGCCGGCGAGAAGATCGGCCCCTCTGCCGCGGCGTTTTTCCAGGCCGTCATCGCGGCAAGGCCTCATCCCGAGCAAGGCTTTCGCACCTGCCTCGGCATCCTGTCGCTGACCAGGAGCTACGACAATGCGCGCGTCGATGCGGCCTGCCGACGCGGCATCCTCATCAAGGCTCGCTTCGTCGCCTCGATCCGCTCGATCCTCAAGAACGGCCTTGATCGCGCGTTCCTTGACGAGACATCCAACGATCAACCCCTGCGCCACCGCAACATCCGCGGTCAGGGCTATTTCCACTGAACCATGGAGATCTCAATGCTGACGCATCCCACCCATGAACGGCTGATCGCACTCGGCTTGACCGGAATGGCCAAAGCCCTGGAGGAGCAGCGACGATCGTCAGATCTCGATGCCTTGTCGTTCGAGGAGCGCGTCGGATTGCTGGTCGATCGCGAAGCCGCCGAGCGCGACACCAAACGTCTCACGACCCGCCTCAAGTTCGCCGCGTTGCGCCAAAGCGCATGCGTGGAAGACGTCGATTTGCGTACGCCACGCGGCATCGATCGCGCCGTCTTCGCCAGACTCGTCGGCGGCGACTGGATCGACCGCAACGAGAACCTGCTCATCACCGGGGCATCCGGGTTGGTGACATGGTGCACATCTCGCTATGTCATTGATAATCGAAGCTTCGTTGCCGCGGATCTTGTGATACTGCGCGACCATTCGTCACCGCATGACCGACTTCCTGCCGATTCAGGTCAATCTCCTGGATCACATACGGTGCGCCCACGCAACTCTGTTTTGCCGGCAAGACACCATCCTTGATTAATCGTATACCACAGTCATCTTGCTGAGGCCCAAACGGCTTGCTGCCTCATGCAGGATCAGCTCCCCACGTTCGGCGCGTTCGCCCTCTCGGTAGACAGGAATGTTGTGGTCGTTGCGGAAGACACAAACGCGCTGCTGGGTCCACGTGTTGCCTTTGGCCGTGCGTGTGCCAAGCCGATTGAGAACGGAGGCAATGCTCCCGTCCGGCAGCAAACGAGCCAGATCACGGATCAGCTGCTCAGTTGAAGCATTGGTCTTCCACCAATGCTGTCCGGGCCGGTTCTTCACAACGTCGAGCACAGTATGGTCGCCGCCCTTCCAGTGCAATTTGAGGTGCAATACTCCTGGCTCGACGGTGACGATGATCTCTTCAAGAACCGCTCTCAATATCCGCTTTCGTGTCGCAACCGAGGCTGCCGGATGGCTCCACGGGCGCTCCACGTCTGTCCCTAGTCCAAAAATCTCTGCGCGTTCTGCGTTGGTTAGAGCGGGCGGCTGTTTGTCGTGGGCGATGCGAAGATCATCCTCGAGGCGCGCCACTTCCGCAAGCCGTTCATTCCACCGCCGTTCGATATCTCCAGCGACCAGGCGGTTTTTCTGGATCAACTGCATCATATTGTCGGTGCGCGCGAGCCGCTTCATAGCGTGCCTGCCCCAGCTCCAGCTCTATGTGCTGCAGCCGCTCCCCGCCGGCTCGCTCGCGGTCCGCGATTGCTTGCAGGGCAGCGTCAAGGCCGAGAGGTGCAATCGCCGATAATACCTCGGCCGACACAGCTGCATCGATTCGCACATTGCCAAACTCAATGCACTTCGTCCGCCGTCCGTGATTAACGGTGGCGCCGTTGCAAAGGTAACGCGCAACACCTCGCAGCCCATTATGGTGCACCTTGAGCTTGCGACCGCAACGTCCATAACGCAACAGGCCGACGAGCAATCCGCCACCATTGCGCACGATCCCGGCACCATCCGCCCTTCATGTTCGCGTTCCCGTTGATGGTCCGTTGGTTGCTCTCGTAGTCCTGCCAGGAGATGTAGCCGTCGTGGTGATCACGAATCAGAACCTCCCAGTCCTTCTGCGATCGGCGCACATTACGGGTGACCAGCTTGCGGCCGGCTTCGATTCGCACCTGCGAACCGGTGCGACCAAATACGTACGCGCCAGCATAGGTCGGATTGGTCAGCAGCCGGTGAATCGTATTGTAGCGTGGCAGCCGCCACTCCACCATTCGGCCACGTGGACCATACACGACAATCGGCATCTTGATGCCGTTATCGCACAACCAAATCGCGACTTGGCGCACGCTGCCAAATTCCGCAAACTTGCGGAACGCTAGATGGAGCGACTTGCGCACCCGCCTGTCCGGATCCAACTCCAGCCTGTCGTCGCTGGTGCGCACGTAGCCGACGGCCACGGAGGTGTGGAGATCGCCACGCGCCGCCTTGAGGCGCAATGCTTCCTGTGAGCGCTGGCGCAAGATCGATAGTTCGAGCTCGCTGAACGTTCCCTTCATCC
>NZ_JAHEAG010000072.1 GCF_018596315.1 Bradyrhizobium sp. SRL28
GGAGACATTCACTTTTGGCAGCCGGCAAAGCTGACATGCCCACCACCGCTGGCGATATCCGCTTTCGGGAGCAGCTCTGACTGATCGGGGTCACCAGGTGGCGGCAGACTGTCCGTTTTTCACTGCACCTCGCGCTCGAAATTTCCTCGGGTACCGCCGCGAATTTCTGCCCGCGCGAGGATTGATCGTGAGAAATATCCACATTGGAAAGCCCCGTGCCCGTCGAGGCGTTTTTTGGCCGCCCACGTTTGGCAGCGGTCTGTTCGCAGCCGATGCAACGCGGGCGGTGACGTTTGGTGTTTGATACATCAAACACTCGACTAATCCGTAGAAACGACCACGCATGTTCACCGCCGCTCCGCTTCCAGATCACATCCGCAGCGTTTCCGAGGAGCGTTGCGCCAGGCAATTCTTGCTTGCGCGCCCCGACGAGATACATGCCCTTGGCTGCGGTACAGGGGGCTGGGTTGAGCCAACGCGTTTTCTCGCCGGAGCACGCACACAAGAGAGCTCCTCTGTTCGCGATCTTATGAAAACTGAACCGTTCGGAAAGCCCGCAATCTGGATGTACCAATTTTGGTAGTACTGGGTAGCTGTCAGAACCGAACCGGTTCCCGTTCGTGGCTAGGGAGCAATCCCGATCCCGATGCCGATCCCGATAATCGCCAGCGATATGACGATCACCAGCACGTCAATCGTCAGCCATCTGGGTATGCGCTTTGCAGGTTGGGTCATGGCGTGTCCCTCCGCTGCCACGTTATGTACCGGAAGAGCGCAAGTGGCTGTGAACGAGTTCACAGGTTTGAACAATCGCCGCCGCCATCGCCAGGGCTGGCGCGTCAACCTTCGATCGCGGTGATCGCCGGGATACCACCGTTCCGCTAATGCACCATTCTGTGGGATGATCTTCGGTGAACGGTCACTCCAATCAGCACCGCTAACAGCGCCATCAACATGATGATCACCATGATGATCGTCCTGGCCTTCATCTGCGATGGCTCCTCAACCGCCGCCGGCTTGGTCCGGTGCTGCGGCAGTTCTTCATCGGGCCAGCGATCCAGGATCGTCATGATCGGCTCTGGCATCGCCGCCATGCTGTTTGCCCATTTGCGCAAATCATCTGGCGTTAGCGTTCCGTTGGCTCCCGTTGGCGCCGGGCTGGGGTCGACTACTTCAACCTTTACTTCCGGCTTAAGTCTGGTTTTGGCTTTATGCGACGCCTCGACGGGGTTCGCCCTTGCGGCTGCCACTTTTTTAAGACGGTGCGAGGCACGCGGCGAGGCATCCCAGCAGCGACCCTTGCCATGCCAATACAGATACGAAGTGCGATAGACGCTGCGGGCCTCCGCTTTGGTCATGCAGTCTTTCGATGCATGCGCGACGGCTGGCGACAACAACAGTACAACAGCAATGGCGACAATACGCATGTTCGGCATGATCGAGAGCCGTACCTGTTCTATGTACCCCGGCAATCTTATCGCAGCGTGGGTCGGTCACAACGAAACCTGCGTGTTAAGCTTGGCGATTAAGCTTGATGTGCGCTGTGCAGGTTAATTCTGGAACAACAAGGGCAACCGGCTGCGGCCAGAACCTGAAGTCTGGTAGACCGGCGCCCCTTCCCCTTTGCAGGCTTAAGCCGATACGATGGCTTATTCTGAGACTTGGGGCAGGCAATGAAGGCAGGCGACGGACCAACCAAATCGGGAAGCCGCGCGACGACTACGGCGAAGCGCCGCCAGGCGCCAAAAGCAGCGCGCGCCTCTAGCTCCGCAAAAAAGAACGGCGAAAGTACCGCCCAAACCGAAGTCGAACGGCTTGCCCTCGAACTTCAGGAAGCCAGGGAGCGGCAAGCCGCGACAGCCGAGGTTTTGAGTCTCATCTCGGACTCGCCGACCGGCATCCAGCCGGTGTTCGACAGGATCGTCAAGAACGCAGCGCGGCTCTGTCAGAGCGTGCTGAGCGCCGCCTATCGCCGGGATGGGGAGCACGTCCATCTGGTCGCGTACGATCAGTTCTCTCTGGAATCGGTGGCCGCGGTGCGCAAGGCCTACCCTGCCCCGCTGACCAGCAAGAACCTGATCTCGGTCGCCATCCGCGAGCGCCGCGTCGTGCATGAGCCGGATGTGCTCGTCTCCGGCGGATACAGCGAGCTGCAGAGAACATCGGGCTATCGCAGTATCCTCGTCGTGCCGATGTTGCGCGACGAGGTCGCGATCGGCGCCATCGCGGTGATGCGGCTTGAGCCGCAACTATTTCCCAAGGCGCAGGTCGAGCTCCTGAAAACTTTTGCCGGTCAGGCGGTCGTAGCCATCGAGAACACGCGGCTGTTCGCGGAAGTCCAGGAACGCACCAGGCAACTGTCGCAATCGCTCGAAGATCTCCGCGCCGCGCAGGACAGCCTCGTGCAGACCGAGAAGCTGGCCGCGCTGGGAAGGCTGGTGGCGGGCGTCGCTCACGAGCTCAACACCCCCGTCGGCACCAGCCTGACCGTCGCCTCGGCATTCCTGAACAAGGCCGATCGATTTGAAGCCGATGTCGCCGGCGGCGGCGTGCGCCGATCGACCTTGGCTGAATTCATTGCGACGGGCCGGGAGGCAGCATCACAAATCATGATCAACCTCAATCACGCGATCGATTTGATACAGTCGTTCAAGCAGGTTGCGGCGGATCGCAACGTGTCGGACCGGAGAGGCTTTGATCTCGGCCAGGTGACCGAGCAGGTCGTCAAAGGATTGCGATTCGGGCTGCGCAGAAATCTTGTGGTCAGCCTCGAATGCGAGCCCGATCTCGCCATGAACAGCTACCCCGGACCTTATGGCCAGGTGCTCACCAACCTGGTTCTCAATTCCGCGGTGCACGCCTATCCGGACGGCGCACGAGGGTCCGTCCATATTGCGGCACAGGCGTCAGGCAAACACAACGTTGAAGTGCTGTTTTCGGACGACGGTTGCGGAATGAGCCCGGAGGTCAAGCGCCAGGTGTTCGATCCATTTTTCACAACCCGGCGCGACCAGGGCAGCACGGGCCTTGGATTGCACATCGTCCACAACATCGTGACCAATCGCCTAGGTGGTCGGATCAATCTGGAAACCGGGCCTGGCGCGGGAACGAAAATCCGGATCATCGTGCCCCGCGAAGCGCCGTTTGCCGCGGAATGATGCAGCGGCCGGCAAGCGTCGTAGCCCGGATGGAGCGAAGCGCAATCCGGGGAAAGTCTGCCAGCGTATAGGCTGATCCCGGGTTGCGCTGTGCTTCACCCGGGCTACGCGTTAACCGCCGTTCCCACTCTCAAGTTGACGCGACATGGAGAGAATTGCATTTGCCGTCTCTGCTGGATGCAGGCGCGTAGCCCGGATGGAGCGAAGCGCAATCCGGGGACAGTCTCGCCAGCGGATAGGCTGATCCCGGGTTTCGCTGCGCTCCACCCGGGCTACACAGGGCCGGCCTCAGCCGCCGTTGCCGTTCTCGCCGTTCTCCCCGTCGTCGCCGATATGCTCGACCGACACCACGTGCTCGTCCTCGGCGGTATCGAACACGATGACGCCCTGCGTCGAGCGGCCGGCGATGCGGATGTCCTCGACCGGGCAGCGGATCAGCTGGCCCTTGTCGGTGACCAGCATGATCTGATCGCTGTGCTCCACGGGGAATGAGGCCACCAGCTTACCGTTGCGGTTGTTGACCGACATCGCGACGATGCCTTTGCCGCCGCGGCCGGTGGTGCGGTACTCGTAGGACGAGGTGCGCTTGCCATAGCCGTTGACGGAGACCGTCAGCACGACCTGCTCCTGCGCCGACATTTCTGCGTAGCGCTCCTGCGAGAGCTGGAGCGAACCCGAAGTCTCTTCGCCCTCGGCATCCGCAGGCTCCTCAACCGAGGTTTCGCCGGCGACCGCGCGGCGCATCTTCAGGTAGGCCAACCGTTCGTCCGACGTGGTCTCGACATGGCGCAGGATCGCCAGCGAGATCAGCGTGTCGTTCTGGGCCAAGGCGATACCGCGCACGCCCATCGAGGTGCGGCCGGTGAAGACGCGCACATCGGTGACGGGGAAGCGGATGCACTGGCCCCCGGCGGCCGTCAGCAGCACGTCGTCATGCTCGGTGCAGATCTGCACGTCGACGATCGCCTCGCCCTCCCCGAGCTTCATGGCGATGATGCCGGAGCGGCGGACATCGACGAAGTCGGACAGCTTGTTGCGGCGGACGGTGCCGCCGGTCGTGGCGAACATCACGTCGAGATTGCCCCAGGAGGATTCGTCCTCCGGCAGCGGCATGATGGTGGTGATGCGCTCGCCCTGCTCCAGCGGCAGGATGTTGATCAGCGCCTTGCCGCGCGCATTGGGCGCCGCCACCGGCAGCCGCCAGACCTTTTCCTTGTAGACTTGGCCCTTCGAGGAGAAGAACAGCACCGGCGTGTGGGTCGAGGCCACGAACAGGCGGCTGACGAAATCCTCGTCGCGGGTCTGCATGCCCGCGCGGCCCTTGCCGCCGCGGCGCTGGGCGCGATAGGCGGAGAGTGGCACGCGCTTGACGTAGCCGGCGTGCGAGACCGTGACCACCATGTCCTCGCGCTGAATCAGGTCCTCGTCCTCGACCTCGCCTTCCTGCTCGATGATGACGGTTTTGCGCGGGGTGGCGAACTCGCCCTTCACCGCGGCAAGCTCTTCCTTGATGATCGCCTGCACGCGCGCGCGCGAGCGCAGGATGTCGAGATAGTCGGCGATTTCGACCGCCAGCTTGTCGAGTTCTTCCGAAATTTCCTCGCGGCCGAGCGCCGTCAGACGCTGCAGGCGCAGGTCGAGAATGGCCTTGGCCTGCTCCAGCGACAGCCGCGCAGTGCCGTCGGGGGCCATCCGGTGGCGCGGGTCGTCGATCAGCGTGATCATTGCCTCGACGTCCCTGGCCGGCCAGTCGCGCGACATCAAGGTGTCGCGCGCAGTGGTCGGATCGGGTGAGGTTCTGATGACGCGAATGATCTCGTCGATATTGGCGACCGCGATGGCCAGGCCGACCAGGATATGGGCGCGGTCGCGGGCCTTGTTCAGCAGGAATTTGGTGCGGCGGGTGACGACCTGCTCGCGGAACGCGACGAACAGCGTCAGCAGGTCCTTCAGGTTCATCACCTGCGGCCGGCCACCGTCGAGCGCCACCATGTTGGCCGGAAAATTCGTCTGCAGCGGCGTGAACCGATAGAGCTGGTTCAGCACCACGTCGGGCACCGCGTCGCGCTTCAACTCGACGACCACGCGAAAGCCGTCGCGGTCGGATTCGTCGCGCAGGTCGGAGATGCCCTCGATCTTCTTCTCGCGCACCAGTTCGGCGATGCGCTCGACCATGGTGGCCTTGTTCACCTGGAAGGGAATTTCGGTGACGATGATCGCTTCGCGATCCTTGCGGATGGTGTCGATCGTCACCTTGCCGCGCATCACGATCGAGCCGCGGCCGAGATGATAGGCCGAGCGGATGCCCTGCCGTCCCAGGATGATGCCGCCGGTCGGGAAATCGGGCCCGGGCACGATGTTGATGAGGTCGTCGATGGTCAGCGCGGGATTATCGATCAGCGCCACGCAGGCG
Source organism: Bradyrhizobium sp. SRL28 (assembly GCF_018596315.1). Classification (GTDB taxonomy): domain Bacteria; phylum Pseudomonadota; class Alphaproteobacteria; order Rhizobiales; family Xanthobacteraceae; genus Bradyrhizobium. The sequence continues at coordinate 5,572 of NZ_JAHEAG010000072.1, forward strand.
TCGATGACCTCGCCGAGATTGTGCGGCGGGATGTTGGTCGCCATGCCGACGGCGATACCGCCGGCGCCGTTGACCAGAAGGTTCGGGAATTTGGCCGGCAGCACCGTCGGTTCGCGGTCGCGGCTGTCGTAGTTGGCCTGGAAATCGACGGTATCCTTGTCGATATCGTCGAGCAGCGTCTGCGCGATCTTGGTCAGGCGGGATTCGGTGTACCGCATGGCCGCCGCCGTATCGCCGTCCACGGAGCCGAAATTGCCCTGGCCGTCGATCAGCGGCACGCGCATGGAGAAATCCTGCGCCAGACGCACCAGCGCGTCATAGACCGACTGATCGCCGTGGGGATGGTATTTACCGATGACGTCGCCGACGGTGCGCGCCGACTTGTTGTACGACTTGTTCCACTCGAAGCCGTTCTCGTGCATCGCGTAGAGAATGCGGCGATGAACGGGCTTGAGTCCGTCGCGTGCATCCGGCAGCGCCCGCGCCACGATCACGCTCATGGCGTAATCGAGGTAGGAGCGTTTCATCTCGTCGAGAATGGAAACGGGACGAATATCGGAAGGCTCCGGCGGCTCGCCGGGCTTGTTATCTTCAGGGTCAGACAAAGGGGAATCCGGTCAGTTCTCAGCTGAGAATCATATAGCGCATCGGGCCTCCGATCACCACCCCGAAGCGCTCTGGAGGGGTCGTTTTTCCGCTCGTTTTTTCATGGACTTACCGGGTCGGAAGCAGCTTTCGTGAGCAGCCATTTCGGGGCCGGAAAAGACCGCGCCCGGAACGGCGTTCCTGGCCTCGCCCTAGGGGCCGAAAACCACCGCATGCATGATGCGGCCGGGCACGAAAGTGAACAGGCCGGCAATGACCAGCGCGCCAAAAAAGATCGAAATCATCGTGATCCTGTGGCCGCGCACGTTTTGCCGCCGGGCGTACCACACGCCGAGCACCAGCATGATCGGAGTGAAGATCGAGAGCAGATGGATCGGGCTGAACGGCCCGACCAGGCGGATCTCATGGATCCAGAAGGAACTGATCGCGACCGCCGCCATCAGCACCACCCAGATCCAGCCGATGGTCCGGTGCGGCAGCGTCCCCTTTGGTGCCACGAACTGTACGATGCCGAGCGCAAACGCCGCCATGGCCGCGAAGGCGTGCAGCGGGATCGTCCCGGGGGCCTCCAGCAGCGGCGCAAGGCTCATGGTGGGCGCTCCAGATCCGTTTGGCGTTCGATTGAATGCCTGAAAAGGCTTTAGATCGACCTCTTAATGTTAATATCATTAACATCGATCCATGTCAAAGCTCGGAACCCGGTTCAATCTCGATTAAAATCAATGCATTGGAGGCCGACTCTGCGAATGGGGTCCAGCCACACCCCTGCCCCGGACCACCGCCTCGGCGCCGACACACTCCCTGCGATCAGATCAGTCAAATGAGGGAAGGAGTGCCAACTATGCGCAACTGCCCGATGACACGTTCGCCTCGTTGAACGGAGCGCGAAACGTCAGCATTGGCGGATCGGTCGCACTTGCGGCGCCCCTTGCTGTCCGGCCGATCAATCCATCTGCCGGCGTTGCTGTTTCCGGCTCTATGGGTATGTCTGCCAGCATCGCGCCCCGTCGCCCTATTCGAGCAACAAAGTGACCAACGTCCTTTTCGTCTGCAGCGCCAACCGTCTGCGCAGCCCAACCGCCGAACAAATCTTTTCGACTTGGCCGGGGATCGAGACCGACTCAGCCGGCATCTCCAACAGCGCGAGCGTGCTGTTGTCGTCCGAACAGGTCGAGTGGGCCGACATCATCTCCGTCATGGAGAAGGCCCACCGCACCAAGCTGAACCGGAAATTCCGCTCCAGCTTGAAGGGCAAACGGCTCATCTGCCTCGACATTCCAGACGACTACGAATTCATGGATCCGGCTTTGATCCAGATGCTCGAAAGCCGGGCCGGCCGATTCCTGCCTCGACCCGAGCGGGCTCCCAAACTTTAGAACGGGATATCGTCGTCCATGTCGCTGTTGCGACCGCCGCCTGCCGCCACAGCCCGCCGCGGCGCGGAGCTGACCGGACTGCTGGAGCCGAAGTCACCGCCGGAATCGTCGGAGCCGAAGCTGCCGCCACCACCGCCGCTGCGGCCATCGAGCATGGTCAGCGTCGAGTTGAAGCCCTGCAGCACGACTTCGGTCGAGTATTTCTCGACGCCGCTCTGATCGGTCCATTTGCGGGTCTGCAGCGCGCCCTCGATGTAAACCTTGGCGCCCTTCTTCAGATACTGCTCGACAATCTTGCAAAGCGGTTCGGAGAAGATGACGACGCGGTGCCACTCGGTCTTTTCCTTGCGCTCGCCGGTGCCCTTGTCGCGCCAGGTTTCCGAGGTCGCGATGCTCAGATTGGCAATCGGCCGCCCGTCCTGTGTCCGCCGGATTTCAGGATCCTTGCCGAGGTTGCCGACCAGAATCACCTTGTTCACGCTTCCCGCCATCGCCGCTCTCCACTCGATATCGCCGGCAAAAATCCACTGGCAAAAATTACTGGTCGGACCCGCTGCATGCCGGCCGCCTTCAATTCTTGACCTGTCGCTGATTCTTGAACCTGTCGCTTTGTCCGCTCTTTCGCGTCCGCTTCCGGACATCTGAAGCGGACCCTATACGCTCGCAAGCTCCGCAGACTTAGCGATCCCTCGGCAAGTCGGCGGTTATCCACATATAGCATCGCCCAGGCCAATGTTCCAGATTTGTTCCGGAATCTCACGACGCCTGGGCCGAACCTGCTACTCAACTCTGTGGCGACATAAGTTTGCCCCAATTGAGTCCAGAAAACGCCAAAATGGAACCGAAAGTTCTGCCCGATAACGTGAATAACGCTGACATATCATGAGCTTGCCCACATACTTTGGTCATGAGTGTTGCAATTCGGAGACGCAATTTTCACGCGAGTCGCGCTATAGAAAGTTGCAGACAGCGAGGGTGCTCGCGTCATTTCGAGAACGCTTCGGGACCCACGGAAGCGGACAACGAGCTGGAGATAGAGGATGAAGAAGTTTCTGTTAGGTACGGTTGCTCTCATCGCGTTCGCTGCACCTGCGGCGGCCGCTGACCTCGCTGCGCGTCCTTACAAGGCCCCGCCGGCACCGATCGCCGTCGTGTACGACTGGAGCGGTTTTTACATCGGTGCCAACGGTGGTTGGGGTTCGAGCCATAGATGCTGGAACTCGATAGCGCCTTTTGCGATCGCCGCTGAAGGTTGCCATGACGGAGACGGCGGCACGGTCGGTGGTCAGATCGGTTATCGCTGGCAGGCCAGCAGCTGGGTGTTCGGCCTCGAAGCCCAGGGCAACTGGGCGGACTTCACGGGCAGCAATGAGAGCCTGTTTTTCCCCGGCTTCGCGAACGAATCGCGGACCGACGCCTTCGGCCTGTTCACCGGTCAGGTCGGCTGGGCCGCCAACAACGTCCTGTTCTATGTCAAGGGTGGTGCGGCCGTCACCTCGGATCGTTACCGCATCCGCGATATTCCCACGGGTGTTATAGTTGCTACCACGGGCGACGACACCCGCTGGGGCGCCAGCGTCGGCGCGGGCCTCGAATTCGGCTTCGCTCCCAACTGGTCGGCCGGCATTGAATACAATCACTTGTTCATGCAGGACCGCAACTACGGCTTCGTCACGCCAGCCGGCGTCGCCTTCGGCGCCGATCGCATCAGCCATGACGTCGATATCGTCACCGCGCGCATCAACTACCGCTTCGGCGGCCCGGGCATCACGAGGTACTGATCTTCGCTTTCAGCAAACCGAATACCGAAAAGGCCGGCTTCATGCCGGCCTTTTTTGTTTGGTTGCCCCAGGTTCGTGTGTCCGCCGCAGGGGGGCGTCGATTACGTGCACGGCTTCATGGGCACGCGCGACAACAGCTTCACTTTCAACGCCGGCTGATTCTCGCGCACCGATCGCACTCGTCAGGACGTCGACATCGTCACCGCACGCATCAGTTACAAATTCGGTGGCCCGTCATCGCGGAATACGGCGCGCGACGCGCATTGAATACGAAAAGGCCGGCCCCGCGCCGGCCTCTTCTTTTGGTTGTACCGCGGGATACTACGTACCCGTTACGGTTGCATATTACCTACATTTGCCGCCGATGTGGTTTTTCGGCGACAGCTTTCTGCGATGACTTCGCGCTATATGGAATCGCAACCTCAAATTGACGGCTGAGGAAAGTTTGCGTTGGGACCTGCGAAAGGAAAAAGAAAGTGAAGAAAATTCTGCTGACCACCACTGGCTTGATCGCGCTTGGGATGGCGCCTGCGATCGCCGCCGATCTTCCTGCACGGGCCTACACCAAGGCGCCCGCCGCAGCGATTGCGATCAACAACTGGAGCGGATTCTACATCGGCGCCAACGGAGGTTGGGGCACGAGCCACAACTGCTGGACCAACACCGCGGTCGCCGGCGTTCCGGTGACGCCGACTGCCGAAGGTTGCCATGACGCAGATGGCGGCACGGTCGGTGGTCAGATCGGCTATCGCTGGCAAGCCGGCAACTGGGTGTTCGGCGTCGAAGCGCAGGGCAACTGGGCCGACTTCAACGGTTCGAACATCATTGTGCCGGGAGCCAGCAACCACACCAAGATCGACGCGTTCGGTATGTTCACCGGACAGGTCGGCTACGCCGCCAACAACGTCCTTTTCTACGTGAAGGGCGGTGCTGCGGTGACCGACAACCGCTACGAAAGCACGATCCTCGGCATCGTGTTCGACCGCGCTGAGAAGACCCGCTGGGGTGGCGCGGTTGGCGCTGGCGTGGAATACGCCTTTGCTCCGAACTGGTCGTTCGGCGTCGAGTATAACCACCTGTTCATGGGCACCGAGAACTACAACTTCCGAGGCGTCGGCGTGTTCGGCGGTATCAACACCCGCAACGACGACATCAAGCAGGACGCTGACATCGTCACCGCCCGCATCAACTACCGCTTCGGCGGCTAGTGATCGCGAAGCACTGATCTCCGCGTCACCTGAGTTCCCAAGATTGAGAAAGGGCCGGCCTTGCGCCGGCCTTTTTTTGTGCGGCACTGCTGACTGCTGCTGCCAAAAAAATAGCAATGCAAACAATCCGTTGATGATTCGCACAGGGCACTGGAAATTCCTCGTCGTTCTTCCTATGTTCCGACTTTCAATCATCGGCGCCTGATCCCGGTCCTCTCCGGCAATGCGCGCCCAACGTGGCGCGCGCCTGCACGCCTGGAAAATGCCGATATGGATGAAGTGCTCAGGGCGAAGCGCCAACCACCCGCCGGCTCCGCATCGCGTGCGATAACCATCCGCGGCGCGCGCGAGCACAATCTCAAGAACGTCGATCTCGAGATTCCCCGCGACAAGCTCGTGGTGTTCACCGGCCTCTCCGGCTCCGGCAAATCCTCGCTCGCCTTCGACACCATCTATGCCGAGGGACAGCGGCGCTACGTCGAATCGCTCTCGGCTTACGCGCGCCAGTTCCTGGAGATGATGCAGAAGCCGGACGTCGACCAGATCGACGGCCTGTCGCCCGCGATCTCGATCGAGCAGAAGACGACGTCGAAGAATCCGCGCTCCACCGTCGGCACCGTCACCGAGATCTACGACTATATGCGCCTGCTGTGGGCGCGCGTCGGCGTGCCCTATTCGCCCGCCACGGGGCTGCCGATCGAAAGCCAGATCGTCTCGCAAATGGTCGATCGCGTGCTGGCGTTGCCCGAGGGCACGCGGCTTTATCTGCTGGCCCCGGTCGTGCGCGGCCGCAAGGGCGAGTACAAGAAAGAGCTCGCCGAATGGCTCAAGAAGGGTTTTCAGCGCGTCAAGATCGACGGCACGTTCCATGAGTTGTCGGAGGCACCCACCCTCGACAAGAAATTCCCGCACGACATCGACGTCGTGGTGGACCGCATCGTGGTCCGGCCGGACATCGGCCAGCGCCTCGCCGAAAGCTTTGAGACCGCGCTGAAGCTCGCCGAGGGCCTGGCTGTGATCGAATACGCCGATGCACCGGCGGGCGCAGCGGAAGAGAAGAAGTCCGACAAGAAGACCGCAAAAATCCACGACAAGAGCGGGCCGGAACGGATTCTGTTCTCGGAGAAATTCGCCTGCCCGGTTTCCGGCTTCACCATCCCCGAGATCGAGCCGCGGCTGTTCTCGTTCAACAACCCCTATGGTGCCTGCCCTGCCTGCGGCGGTCTCGGCGTCGAGCAGCATATCGACGAGGATCTCGTCATCCCCGACAAGGAGCTGACCTTGCGCAAGGGCGCGATCGCGCCGTGGGCGAAATCGTCCTCGCCCTATTACATCCAGACGCTGACCGCGCTCGGAAAATTCTACAAGTTCACGCTCGACACCAAGTGGAAGGACCTGCCGAAGAAGACGCAGGCAGCCCTGCTGCACGGCTCCGGCGACGACGAGATCAAGTTCTCCTACGAGGATGGCGTCCGTTCCTACGATACCAAAAAGCCGTTCGAAGGCGTCATCACCAACCTCGAGCGCCGCTTCCGCGAGACCGAGAGCGAATGGGCGCGCGAGGAGCTGGCAAAGTATTTCTCCGACATCCCCTGCGCGGGCTGCAACGGCCATCGGCTGAAACCCGAGGCGATGTGCGTCAAGATCGGCGGCAAGCACATCGGCGAAATCTCGGAGTTGTCGGTGCTCCGGGCCGGCGAGTGGTTCGAGACCGTGCCGAAAGCGCTCAACGCGCAGCAGAACGAGATCGCCACCCGCGTGCTGAAGGAGATCCGCGAGCGGCTGTCGTTCCTGCTCGACGTCGGCCTGAATTATCTCACGCTCGCCCGCGCCTCCGGCACGCTATCCGGCGGCGAAAGCCAGCGCATCCGCCTCGCCTCCCAGATCGGCTCGGGTCTCACAGGCGTGCTCTACGTGCTGGACGAGCCTTCGATCGGCCTGCACCAGCGCGACAACGCGCGTCTCCTGGAAACGCTGAAGCGGCTGCGCGACCTCGGCAATACCGTGATCGTGGTCGAGCATGACGAGGACGCGATCCGGCTCGCCGATTACGTGCTCGACATCGGCCCCGGCGCCGGCATGCATGGCGGCCACATCGTGGCGCAGGGCACGCCATCGGAGATCATGAAGAACCCGAACTCGCTCACGGGCAAATACCTCACCGGCGAGATGTCGGTGGCGATCCCCGAGCGCAAGCCGCCGAACCATCGCCGCACCATCAAGGTCGTCAACGCCCGCGGCAATAACTTAAAGAACGTCTCGGCAGAAATTCCGCTCGGGCTGTTCACCTGCGTCACCGGCGTCTCCGGCGGCGGCAAATCCACGCTCTTGATCGACACCCTCTACAAGGCGATCGCCCGCAAGCTGAACAACGCCAGCGAAGGCGCCGCACCTCATGACCGTATCGAGGGGCTGGAGCATATCGACAAGATCATCGACATCGACCAGTCGCCGATCGGCCGCACCCCGCGTTCGAACCCCGCGACCTATACCGGCGCCTTCACGCCGATCCGCGAATGGTTCGCCGGCCTGCCCGAAGCCAAAGCGCGCGGCTACGAGCCCGGCCGCTTCTCCTTCAACGTCAAGGGCGGCCGCTGCGAGGCCTGCCAGGGCGACGGCGTCATCAAGATCGAGATGCACTTTTTGCCCGACGTCTACGTCACCTGCGACACCTGCAAGGGCAAGCGCTACAACCGCGAAACGCTGGAAGTCCTGTTCAAGGGCAAGAGCATCGCCGACGTACTCGACATGACGGTGGAAGAAGCCGCCGAGTTCTTCAAGGCAGTCCCCCGCGTCCGCGAGACGTTTAAAACGCTGCATCGTGTCGGCCTGGACTATATCCATGTCGGCCAGCAGGCCACCACCCTCTCCGGCGGCGAAGCCCAGCGCGTCAAGCTGGCGAAAGAACTGTCAAAGCGCGCGACGGGACGCACGCTCTACATCCTCGACGAGCCCACCACGGGCCTGCACTTCCACGACGTCGCAAAGCTCCTCGAAGTGCTGCACGAGCTGGTCTCGCAGGGCAACACGGTGGTAGTGATCGAGCACAATTTGGAGGTCATCAAGACCGCCGACTGGGTGATCGACCTCGGCCCCGAAGGCGGCGACGGCGGCGGCGAAATCGTCGCCTGGGGTCCGCCGGAGGATATCGTCAAGGCGCCGCGGAGCTACACGGGGAAGTTTTTGGCCCCGGTGCTGAAGAAGGCGGATGGCAAGCCGCGGAAAAGCAGCAGTGCTAGCGAGGCGGCGGAGTGAGTCGTGCCTATAACAAAGCCGTTTTTTCGCACGTGTCGGCAACTCACGGATGGAAGTTATCAAAATTCCGGACAAGGGCGTTACGTTAGCGCCCCTCAATTTGCTGTGGCCGGTCCACAATATGTTCGAGCCTTTCTCCTTATTCAGAAGGATTTGCTCGAACTTTTTGATTACGTCGAACCAGCTGATCAGAATCTAAATTGTTATTCTTATCGAATTCATGAACTGCACATGCGGACCTGCATCGAAGTGGAGGCCCATTGCAGGGCAATCTTAACGGAGAACAGTTACGTTAATCTTCGCAGGACAGCAGATTGGTGGAATGTTAGGGATTACCGAAAGCTGAATCCAACTCACCACCTCTCATCTTACGAAGTCCGAATGCCGCTGTGGCATGGCTTACAGAACGTCCGTAAGCCATTCGATGCGTGGGCCACGGAGGGCGCTTTGCTCCCCTGGTATCAGGCGTATAATGAGGCAAAACACGATCGTCATAACAATTTCCCAAGATCAAATTTTGACACATTGATTAGCGCAGTATCAGGGTTGGTTGCCCTCTTATCCGCGCAGTTTCTTACATTTGATTTTCAACCAAGCGTATTCGGTACGGGATACGGCGCGCCCGACGGTGGGTTTGAAACGGCAATTGGCGGCTACTTTCACGTGAAGTTTCCGACGGACTGGCCCCCGGACGATCGTTATTCATTCGACTGGGAAACTCTAAGCAGTGACCCGCATCCATTTCAGGCGCTCACTTTCTAGACTCGCTAGCAGCGCGTAGAATGGCTAGAGCGAAGCGAAATTCATCACGTTTGCAAGCCGGTGGATTCGTTTTGCTCGACCATTCTGGGCTCTCTAGCGTCGGTAGGCAGCAAGCGTAGGGCGGATTAGCGAAGCGTAATCCGCCGCTTCTCTCTACCCGCGCGCTGGCGCGAGTGTGGGCTAGAATTATTGGATTATGAGGTATCCATTTTTGCGACAGATGACGAGTTCGATGAGTTTGCGCGAGAGACCTTTGAGTCGGGACATCATTTCCTAATTGACCCGCTATTTGCAGTGACTGAAGAACTGACGCTCATGAGCGGCGCACAGCTTGTCTCGCTAGAAAGTTTGGAATCTATTTCTTATGCAGGGTCCGTGCAGCAAGCGTAGGGCGGTTTAGCGAAGCAAAATAATTTTGAGATACGCGGTGTGACGACCTGATACGGTGTGGGACTAAGGGCGCGTACTCGTAAACCCGGCTCGGTGGGAGCTGTTTCGCCGAAGGACCCTTCGATCCGAAAGCGAGTGAATTGCTACGTCGCCGCGAAGTCACGCGATGGACCAACAACCGACTACGCAGAAGGCGCGTCAAGGCCGTGCGGCAGCACAACCTGTATAACATTTTGCCCTTCCGGTGGATGGCGCGAGATATGCCCTTTCCCATGCGTATCCTCGACGAGAACTGCCTTTCCAGCAGAGACACGTCTCATCTCTCCGTCGCTCGTTTCAAACTCGACCTCACCATCCAACCAAATGGCAAGGAGTCGACTCGGTGGGTTATGAAAGCCCGCTTCGCGCACCCCTGCAGGGATATGAACAAAACGAACTCGCGAGGCTTCGTAGTAAGCGGAACGCGAGGCTTCGTAGTGAGCGGAAAGTTCGACAGGCGCTCCATTCGGAAACGATCGCGTTAGTGTCGTGGGGATATCAACTTCCCCAAAATGGGATTCGCCGTCAGGCGTAGCGAAAATCCGCAGGCACTTCATCTTTTACCTCCATTGTACTTTCGAGTTATGAAGGAGCGAGCCGTGTCGGGAAGGGTCATTTTTGACCGATTCCGCGGAGATTTGTCGGCCGGTCGATGTTCGCGCTTTGCCCCAAAGCGACCGGTGCCGGGGTCGGCCAAGGCGCACTGTGCTTGGCCTTACGCCTGTGATTCAAGCGAATGTTAGCGAGGCGTTAGCTCGGCCTTGGCCGCGTTGCCGTAGAAGCCTGATAATGCTAGGCAAAATACTGCTTGCAATGTTTAGCGAAGCATAATCCGCCGTTTCCGCCCGAGAGCGGAGGGTTATGTCTTCTAGGCCCGCCGACGCCTTACACCGTCCAGTAATGCGGATGCGGTCGCGAGCGGTCGCCCCAGTCGAAGGCTTCTTCATCGAGCTCCGACGGACCTGCGCGCAGGTCTTCCGGCGTCACGTCGGTTTGGTAGGCCTGACGCGCAGGATCAAATCGAAGGGCGTCCCACCGGATCGGACAATGATGGTGGCTGCCGAGCAGCCCTCCGGTCTTGATGACGGCGTAGGCTACCGTTCCGCTGGCCTTTTCGAGCATCAGACGTTCGATCGAGCCGAGCCTTGTGCCGTCGCGCCCGTAGACGCTTACATGCTCGACGCGATCACTGGGCACCAGGGTGTGCGGCATGGCGTCCTCCCTGTTTTGTCTCGTTCTCCCGGCATTATAGCACAAATAAACCGGCACGAGCGGGCATCCGACGCCGCGACTCGCGGACGCATGTAGATGAGTATCGCTTCGCTCCACCCATCCTACGGCCACTACCGCCGCAAGAACGCCCCGAACGCCCGCGGGCCGTCGCCGACCTTGATCTCGCCGGTCGCCTTCAGCTCGACTGCATCGATCACGCTGATCGAGTTGCTCTCCCAGTTCGCCACGATGATACGCCGGCCGTCCGCCGTCGCCGCGATCCCTTCCGGGTAATCGCCCACAGTGATGCGCTTGACCGGCGCCAGCGTTACGAGATCGAACACGCTGACGGTGCCGTCATACTGGTCGGTCACGAAGCCCCGCCCTTGCGCGAGTGCGACCGCATAGGGGCGCAAGCCCGTCTTCACACGCCCGATCTCTCTGTTCTCGGCGATATCTATCACGGAGACGTCGTTCGAGCCGACATTGGCGGTGTAGGCGCGCCGGCCCTCGGCATCGATGGTCATGCCAAACGGGCGTTCCCCGACCTTGATCGTAGCCAGCCTTTTCCGCGTCGCAGTATCGATGACGGACACGCTGTCGGCATCGCGGTCAGCGGAGAGCAGGAACCGCCCGTCCGGCGTCACTGCGAGGCCGGACGGCGAAGCGCCGACGGCGATATCGGCGATCACGCGCTGCGCTACCGGATCGATCACCCGCACCGCCGCGGCGTACCAGTCGGCCACATAGACGGTGGCGCCATCCGGCGCCACTGCGACACCTAGCGGACCACCGCCGGTGTTGATCCTGCCTACGACCCGGCGTGCGGCAGCATCGACCACCGTCAGCGCCTTGGCGTCGGGGCTCGTCACATAGGCGAAGCGTCCATCCGGCGTGATGGCGACGCCCGCGGGCTTGCCGCCAATCGCGATGGTTGCGACCGGCTGCAAGGATGTGAGATCCACGACCGTCAGGTTTTCGCTGAGCTGATTGGTGACGAAGGCTTCCTCGGCACGCGCCTGCCCGGCCCAGGCGGCGCCGATGCTGGCGACGAGCGCCGCCAGAGCGATCGCCTGCACGCTCAGCTTCCGCTTTCGACCTTCTTCTTCAGCGCCTCGAGGCCCGCGCGATAAAGCCCGCTCACCGCCTTCACGGCGGCCTGGTCGCTCAGCTCCGGCGGCGGATCGTTGTTGGGAAAGCCGCGATAGAACGCGCCGGCCCACTCCAGGCTGCTGCCCTTGCCGTCGGCGCTGGGGGTTACGGTCAGGGTGGACGAATAGTTGGTGACCGGCAGCACCTTCACGTCGACGGCGGTGATCCGGTAGGAATAGGTCATCTTCTCGGCGTCGAATTTGTAGAGCTCCTCATCGACGGTCGCACCATCAGCCAGTGTCAACCGACGCGTGGCCTCGATCGCGTTGCCCTTGTCGCCCTCGGTCTTGCTGACCGGCGGCAACCAGCTCATGTCCTGGAAGTTCCCGATCGCGGCCCACACCTTGGCCGGCGGCGCATTGATCTCGATCGATTCCCGCACCTTCTGGCGGGTCGGCCCATGCGCCCAGGCTGCCCCTATCACTGCCAGCGCCGCCACCACGGCCCCCACCCTCGCGAGCGTCGTCCTCATGTCGCTTCCCCACTGTGTCTTGTTGGCCCGCGCTAGCCGCGCAGCGGCGTTATCGTAACGCATTTTCAGACCAAAGGAGGCTGGTTTGTGGCAACGCCTGGACGCGGGTTGCGTCGGATAATACCGTAGGATGGGTGGAGCAAAGCGATACCCATCACTTCCTGAAAGGGTGGGTTTCGCGGAGTTTATCATCGGGCCGGCCGTGAGGCCGGACCCGTTGGCTCTACCCACCTACGTGCTCACTCCTCCATCGCGGCCTCCACAAACCCCGCCGGATCCTCACAAAACTCCCGCATGACCTTGTAGTGATCGGTATCCTTCACCGTCACCGGCTCCAGCCCGTATTTCGTCAGCCGCAGCAGCGTCGCATTCGGGTAGGCCATCAGCATCGGCGAGTGCGTCGCCATGATGATCTGGCAATGGCCGATATTTTCCATCCGGCGCATCAGCTTCAAAAATTCGATCTGGCGCGCGGGCGACAGCGCGGATTCCGGTTCGTCGAAGATGAAGATGCCTTGCTTCTGGCACCGCTCGTTGAAGAAGCGCAAAAAGCCTTCGCCGTGGGAATGGGACAGGAAGTCAGGCGGTGGCGACCCAAACGGATCATCCAGCGCCGCCTTGTCCAGATATCGCGCAACCGAGAAGAAGCTCTCCGCGCGGAAGAACCATCCATTCGTAATCCTGGGCAGCCAGCTTGCGCGAAGTGCTGACGAGAGACTGCCGCCCATCTTCTCCAGCGCCAGGGAATGGTCGACCGGCATATAGCCCTTGCCGCCACCTGCTTCGTCATAACCCGCGAGCACAGCGATCCCCTCGAGCAAGGTGGACTTGCCGGTGCCATTCTCTCCCACGATGATCGTGATCGCGCGATCGAAGCTCAGTTCGAAATCGTCATGCAGCAACGGAAGGCAGAACGGATAGGCCGCGCGGTCGGTAATGCGCGATGGCTCAAGCCAGATGCGCTTGAGGTACGGCGCCGGCAGATTGATCGGGCGATTACGTCTGGAAGCCATGGGCTCGACCTCAGGGAAACAATGTCGTTCGTCATGGTTATACAGGGAACGCCGTACAATCCCAGATGGCACGCCCGCCATGCAAAGCGCCACCTACACCCTCTTCCGCAACGCCATCCTCGGCGAGCAACAGGTCGTCTGCCTCTATGACGGCCGCCTCCGCGAATTGTGCCCGCACATCATCGGCACCAACAAACGTGGCGAAGAGGTCGTGCTGGCCTGGCAGTTCGGCGGCGAAAGCTCAGGCCCGCTGCCGCAATGGCGCTGCCTGAAGCTGGAGAATGTCAGCGGCACCCATACGCGCGAGGGCCGCTGGCGCGAAGGCGGCTCGCACCGCACGACGCAGACCTGCGTGAGCGACATCGATCTCGATATCAATGTTCACGTGCGAAAGCGCAGATAAGGCAAACGCTGCAATGACGAAGTGGACGCAGATTCGTAGGGTGGGCAAAGGCGCGTAGCGCCGTGCCCACCATCCATTACCGATCGCGCTTCATGATGGTGGGCACGCTGTCGCTTTGCCCACCCTACCGACTGCTGCGGGCTGATTTGCTTCCTGTGCAAGCGCAACTTCATGCAGCGGCCTGCGACATACTGGCACGACGGGCAAATCACTCAAAACCTGTCCAGCCCTATCAGCAAAAATATTCCGCTTAACGCGCAGGCCAAATCACCGGCATAACTCCGCCCGTCTCACGGCAGATGAGGGACGCTCGCGATCGTCACGAACGTGCAGTGAGATGCGATGGACGCGAGAGGCGCGATAGACGTACGCGCCTGACGCGTACGGCGAAGTCGTGTGGTCCTGACGCCGCGGTGCTGGCGCTAAGTTGGCGGGAAGTGTTCCGCCGACGACGGTGGCAAGAAAGCCGTTCACCGGGGAGAGCA
>NZ_JAHEAG010000073.1 GCF_018596315.1 Bradyrhizobium sp. SRL28
GGTGCAGTGCTCTGCGTCGAGTGCCGCTCCGTTGCTGTTTAGAACCGCGTCGGCCGTCGAGCGGAATGCCGGAAAAACGTCCGCGATGAAGGTCCCGAGCAGACGCACCCGCCCGTTCTCACCCATGAGGATTTCCCTCACGGCTGGTTCGAACGTGCTCGCCTGCGGCTCAATCATGACCTGCGCGAGAGCAACCAGCGATTGCAGATGCATGCACTTCGTATTAAGTGCCCAGCCGGTGTGCAGCCGCAGTGCGGCCTCTTCGGCCTGCCGCATCTCGGGCGTAGTGCTTGGCAAGTTGGCAGTGGCCGCGCAGACGGACTGCATCCGTTCCGAGCGCAATGCCTTCTTTCCCCACCACTGCATGCAGGCTGCATAGCGGTTCGCCACACTGGAAACCGCTCGGCTCAGCTGGTCGGGGGGAGCGTTGGATTGGAGCATCCGGTCGAGCACGGTGGCCGCACTCTTCCTGCTCTGCTCCAAGGCGTAGATAGTCGGGGTGGCCAGTGTGTTGCATTGGTCCGCCGCATGGAGCGCCTCGTCGCGGAGTCGGCGAGCCTGATCGTCGGACAGAATGCTACGCGCTACATGCGGGGGCAGGCTCGCGCGGTAGTCCAGAACTTTTGAGCTTGCCTTGACGAGCTGGTCGATCCGCTCTTGCGCCTCCGACGAGGTCTGCACTTGCATGGCTGCATTACGGTAAGCGTCAAGTTCCTCAACCAGGCGGTCCATTTCTCGCTTTGTTGCCTTGATCTCGTCGCCTGTCGAGGAAATGGGGACTGCCATACCCGAAGTTCGCGGCTGGCTGGCGACCGGCGCCGTTCTATCTTGAGGCCCAGAGCGCATCCGCTCCACGACGGAATCGAACCGTTGGCTGCTTTCCCCAGGGGCAAGACTAGACTCCGAGCGCAAACTGCTCAATCCCCACGTGCTGTCGGCTCCAGCAGCCCCAACGTGCGATTTGCTAGGTCGTCCAATGCCCGTCATATTCCAATCTCCGATACAGGCGAGAATGCGCAGCCTGTCTAGATAGACGGCATGGCTGACAATTAGCTGACGAAGGGCATTCTCACGGATGCACAAAGAAAATCCGAATCACCGTGGCTCCAATTCCATGGAAGATGCCGTGGTGCTAGTGTCCCGAGTCACAAGTTCGCAATCGTAGCTTCGCGTCGCTGTGCCAAAGATGGCGCGCTGGCAACAGCGACGGCGGATCTGATCGCGGTCCAGCAACTTGCGCCCCTGATATAGAGCGATGACGAGCGTGCCGAACTGAAGTCGCTGACAATGCGGCGAAAGAAGGCGCTAGCGCTGGCTCTGAGAGCTCGGATCGTGCTGTCCTGCGCGGAGGGCGGTCAGAACGAGGAAATGGCGGCAAGTTGGGCCTGGACACGCAGACGGTAGGCAAATGGCAGCGTCGTTTTGTGAAGCGGCGCGTGGCCGGGCTGCACGACGAGCCGCGTTCCGAGGCGCCGCGCACGATTGACGATGCTCGCATCGAAGCGGTGGTCGTGCGGACGCTGGAGAAATGCCCCCGAGAACGCCACCCATTGGAGTTCGCGCGACATGGCGAACGCCAACGGCCTGTCGGTGTCGACGGTGCAAGGCATCTGGCGAGCCTACGTCTCGGCGCCGTGTGGATGAAAAGTCCCAAATCCAGGCGCTGGGCCTGTTGGGATCCTCATCGGGGCTCGGTTGTGATTCAAGCTTCGGGTGGAACGATTCGTTTTTGACTGACGCCCAATGGACGAAGATGGAACCGCTGTGTCTCGGCAAACCGAGCGATCCCGGACGCAGCGGCAAGGACAACCGGCTGTTTGTTGAGGCGGTGTTATGGATCGCGCGCCCGGGCAGTCCCTGGCGCGATTTGCCGCGCGCTTTCGGCCAATGAAATAGCGTGTACACGCGTTTCCGCGGGACTGGGTGAAGGCGGACGTGTGGAAACGCCTGTTCGGCGCGGTCTCGGACGAGCCGGACATGGAATACGCCATGGTCGACGCCATGATCGTCAAGGTCCATCGCCACGGACAGGGCGCAAAAAATACAAAGACAGGCCATCGGCCGTTTGAAAGAGGGAATGTCAGATATTTCGTGTAAGAGGCCTCTGTGAAGGTTGAATTGTAGTCGTTTCTTGCATCAGCCGGACATTGTCATCAATCCCATGGTGACTAACAGTGGCCGGACAGCAAGCTCTGTCAAGGCACCGGGCCCCTTCTCGTAGCCAAGATGATCACTCAGCTCCGCACCAAGCGCCCGCTCAATCAGCGCCTTCTTCAGCTGCTTGAAAAGCCCGTCTGCACCTGTGAGGTCTTCAGGCTTCTCATACTTAGCAAGCAGTTGATCCAATAGTTCAGGGTGTAATCGTCGTCTCGGTCCTCATGTGGGTCTCCTCGGTAAGGTAAACTCACAGAAACCTGCTTACACATTCTTTTGACACCCTCTGGGCGCATCAGCGAGCGGGCACTCACCGAACCTGTGGTGAGCTGTCCCGAGACGATTTCGCAAGCTGGACCATAGCCTCGATTTGCCGGCTCTCGATGAGAATAGCCGGCGCGCTCTTTTGTCCAAACAGCACAACCAGCGCTTACCGCGCGTGAGGCCCGTGTAGGCGATGAAATTTCTTCAGCATCCTGAAGTACTGCATGGCGACGGACACCAAGAAGGGTATTCTGGACCCACTGCAAATCCGGTCTCGCTTCGCATGATCGATCTTCTTCGGACCAGTCTACATAAAGTCATCGTCGTCCCAATCCGGCATGGTATCTGGGGCACGCTGGGTCCCCCTGGTTTCACTGCCGTCACTGGGTTCAGCTTTAGAAAGATACAATTGAGCCTTGTTTTTCCGCTGCCATTCGCCGTCATCATTCTTCGTCCCCTTGTCGGAATGCCGGGTAGGGTCAAGCACCATCATCGAGTCACTCACCTCAACAAAACCCAACGCCGCTGCGCGGGCTTTCGCGTCGTCGTTGACAGCATGAGAGAGGAGCAAAGGCCGTTCGCCGTCGAGCCGAAGCTGATGTTCCAACAGAATATCGCCTGCGTTCTCGACGAGCGGAAGAGTAACCCGAAATCCACAGTGGATGTGAGTTCGGTCCGTCCGGAAAACTGTTCCCGCCAGCGCGCGCGTGCCTTTTCCTCTTTGAACACATCACTCATGCTAGCTCCGCCTTCCGTTCGCAGAAGTCCAACACTCTTGTTGCCTAGCTGATAGCTGAAATAGCGTGCGTTTTCCGAACCAGATTTCCTGCCGTGGTCATAAGCAACTTGTGCCGCGCGTTCGGGTTTCGAAGATACGAGAAGCGAGTATTGCTGTGGTTTCGCGGCGATATGCTCGATTTCATCGCCATAAAAGTCCTTCACGTTCTCCTCGAATGAAGACCTAGTGATCTCCACCACAGGAGGTCGCGGAACGAGGGAGTACGAGGGTGTTGCTCCCGAAGACGAGCTAGCGCTCGGCGCCGCTATGTGCATCCCAGCAAACATGTCCGCAAAGCGTTGGCTGTCGGCATCAGATTGCGTGTGGTTGGTGGCGAATTGTCTCATTTCAGCAGTGTCGGAAGCACCGGGTGAGCTATTGATTCGGCCATACATGGTGATTGGGTTTCCTATCGGTGAAGTATTCTCCCACTGACTTCAGACTCGTCGGGCACCGCGAATTTGATAGTCAGCCTAGCTGACGACGAGCTGACGCGCAGGCGTTAAGCGTGTACGATCCGGCGTTCTACGCGAAGGCCACGCTATGGCGAACGGGCCAGCGCACCCGGCTCGTGCGAAAGCGGTTGCAGGCTAGGATTTCCGGTATCGGCATTCCCAGCAAGTGCGAGCGATAGGCCGAGATTGTTGCGCAACATCTGATTGCCTGGGGCCGCTGCGAGAGCCTCGCGATATAGCGCTTGTGCCTCATCATGACGCCCCTCGGCGTCGAGGACCACCCCTTTTGCGTTCAGGGCACGCAAATCACCAGGAACTGTAAGCAAGATCTTGTCGGTTACCTCAAGTGCTTCGCCCGCGCGTTTCTGTGCCAGAAGGGCCTGCGTAAGCGAGATTGCCGCATCGACATTGTCTGGCTTTTGCTTCAGAGCCTCACGCAAACTCTCTTCATCGGAAACCCGGAGGAGGGCGTGTGCAATGCGCTCGCGCATAGCAGGATCGATGTCCTTGGCGCCCAGCAACTCTGGCCGCGGCGTCTCTTGAACTGAGATAGCTTGGTGATCCAGACTGGCGCAACCACCAAGCACAAGGATGGCGAATAAAGCGAGGAGAGTTAAGCCCGAGGGCGGATGGAACGCATACAATCGAGCAGCGAATGTTGTTGTAGGTGAATTCATGCCATCCATCTCACGACCGACTGCTGCACTCTGTTAGCCGTTTGTGGCAAGCAGGTTGGGTTGTTCTCCTGTCGGAGCTTTTTCCTTGGGACCTGTAAGCTTGAGCGACCCCACCGGCTGGACCGTGAAATCGGAGGCGAGATCCTGATAAGACAGAACAGGAAGATCGAACCCGTTGCGGGTGAGAAAGCCGCGGACGAAGCGCCTGATATCCAGCGAACTCAGGATGACGGGCTGGCTCTGACCTGGTGGCATGCCTGAATGAATCTGGCGCAGTTGCGACAGCAACATCTCGCTATGCCGGTCCTCCAGCGCGAGGTACGGCCCGACGGTGGTCTCTCGGACCGCACTGCGAATCACATCTTCAGTTTCACGTTCGACGATAAAGGCGGGCAGAACACGGTGAGCGTTGGCATGGCGATAGCAGATTTGCCGTCTTAGGCCGGAGCGGACATATTCCGTGAGCAGGACGGCGTTTTGCTCGCGTTCGCTCCATTCGGCGAACGCTTCCAAGACCAGCCGGGTGTTACGAATCGGGATGCCCTCGTCGAGCAGGCGACGCAGGACATCGGCGATCCGGGGAACTGGAGTCGTGCGTAGCACTTCCTTCACCAGGTCGGCATACTCCTGCTCCATCCGGGCGAGCAATTGTCGCGTCTCTTGAATGCCTACCAAGCGCTGCGCATATCGCGTCAGTACGGAACTGACGCGCAGGGCTATGATTTCGCTCGGACGGTGATGCCCGATCCCGGCCGCTTTGAGTGCCGGTGCATGGCTCTGTTCGATCCAGATCCGGTCGGTGTCTGGATCTTGCCGATACGGGATGCCGCTCAATTCAATGTTCGCTCGGTCGTCGGTGAGCGCGAGCTGCGTCGGATCCACCCGATCCCGTTCAACCGGTACCCCTTCCACATCTAGCCTAAACTCGGATTGGGCCAAACGTTGATCGACCTGGACTGGAATGCGGGGAATCGTGATGCCAAGATCGGCTGAGACCAGTGCCGAAATGCGAGCGATGTGCTGCTCAACTTCCTCTCTGTCAATCGCGTTTACCAGGTTAGGTGCAAAGAATACCGCGACCGGAAGCGCCTCCGCAGGTATGGTTTGCCGTTGAGCCTGCGCTGGATTTGAAGTCGGAGTACTAACGTTAGTGCTCGTCTTGGAGCCCGTGTTCGCGCCTTGCACACCGCCTTTGACATAGCTCGTCCCGGCAAAAAGTGCGGCCAGCATGAGAAACGGGGGCAAAGGGAAACCTGGTATCAGCCCCATGAGAAGTAAGACGCCGGCCGCTAGCCGCAATGCCTGGGTACTGGCCGTGACTTGGTTGATGATATCGGCACCAAGCTTGAGCTTGGAAGGCCCATTCACACGTGTGACGATGGTTGCGGCCGTAACCGACAGCAGGAGCGCCGGAATCTGAGAAATCAACGCATCGCCGATGGTGAGCAGCGTATATTGATGCAATGCCTCATCGACGGACATGCCCTTGGAGAGCAGTCCGATGCTGATTCCTCCCAGCATGTTGATGCAGATGACTATGAGTCCGGCAATGGCATCCCCTTTCACGAACTTCATGGCGCCATCCATCGCGCCGTGAAGTTGGCTTTCTCCCTCCAGTGATGCTCGCCGGCTGCGTGCCTCGTGCTGATCGATATGACCGTTGCGTAGCTCCGCGTCGATAGCCATCTGCTTGCCCGGCAGAGCGTCGAGCGTGAATCGTGCCGAGACTTCAGCAACGCGCTCGGCTCCCTTCGCGAGAACCATGAACTGCACCATGGTCACGATCAAAAATATAACAATGCCGACCGCGATGTTCCCTGATATCACGAACTCACCGAAGGTGTGAATGATGCTGCCGGCGTCTCCTTCAGCGAGAATCAGCCGCGTTGTCGCGATGGTCAGCGCCAGACGAAAAACGGTGGAGATCAGGATGACACCGGGCAAGGACGAGAAATCCAGTGGCGTACTGAGATACAGAGCAACCATCAGCAGCAATACGGCAAAACCCAGATTGAAGCCGATCAGCATGTCGACCACGACGATCGGCATCGGCATGATCATCATTGCGATTGCCAGAAGCAGCATGAACGCGACCATGAAATCCGGGTGGAATGGCGCGCGCACGATAAGCTTACGAAGGAGGTTTGCCATGGAGACGATTCTTATTGTTGTTCCGTTGGGGCTGTCCTGCCACGCAGGGACACATAGTCTTGGAAGACTGCCCGCGCCTCGTCCATACGGCCGGCCCGTCGTAGCGCGTGACTGCGGAGAAGCGTCAAAGGCAGACGCGAAGAGGGCTCGTCATCAAGCGTGTCTAGTCTATCCAGCACCGCAAGTGCTTCATTGCCAAAGCCCTCCGAGATGAGAGCATAGGTAAGAATGCGAAGCAGGTCGACGTCTTGCGAATCGTCATGGGCAATGAGCCGCAACAGAGCGAGAGCTTGTGCGCTCTGTCCACACGCAAGGTGGACGAAGGATATTGCGCAGACCAAATCACGCTCCTGCCCTGAGATTGGCAAGACATCGCCGGTTTTGGAAGCATCGGCCGGCGGCGGTGGACTGGCGAACTGCGCTCCGCCCGAGTCGATCATGCTAGCCCCCAATCAAGCTGTTCTGGTTCTGCCGGAGCAGGATGAGCCGTCGGAGCTCCTGCTGCAGGGCGTCGGTCCCTTCACGCGCCGCCGAATCCTCCGGGCCGGCGCATAGCCTATCGGCCAAGCGCTCGAGGAGAACACCATGCTTCTCTGCTCGTAGCACGTCCGGGTCACGCAGGCGTGGTGTCACGAAGGAGAGCAGGCCAGTTGCGAGATTGCGGCCATAAAGTGAAGCGAGTGCTGCACGGGGATCGATCTCAGCTATCCGTACGCGCCTCTCGTTGAGACTGACGCGCGAGACGGCATTGATATCGTTTACCTCAAGCGCGGCCTCGATTGGCAGATCCGGCGCCTCGGTATCCGGCCAAACCGACCCGTGCCTCTTCTCGCCACCGCCATCGGTGCCATGGATCTCTAAATTATGGACTTCAGGGAGGGCCGGCTTGTTCGCTGGCTCATGGTCGTGCGTGTTGAGCCTTTGCGAAGAGGTGCCAAGTCCGACAGGATGCTGGGGCAGCTTGGTCATGACGTTCTCCTTTCCTGCGGCGGTGGAGCTCTAATAGGAAAGAGCAGCAAGCCGTCCATTCCGGCTGAGCAGTACGCGTCCCGCCTCGATTTGATCGACCGTCCATCCATCGTTCAACAGCGCGCCCACGAAGTACTTTTGGCCACCAATAAGAAGATAGGGGTGGGCTCCGCGCCACACCGCCTGGACAGCAATTGAGGAGGGCGGCTTATCCTCCTTCACGATCACTCCATTTACGAGTGTCAGCGATCCGTTCGTATGCTGATCGAACCATTGCTGAACCTTCTGCCATCTACTGACTGACGCAGGCGTCACGGTGCCCTCGGCGCTGACCACACCTGGCCCAGGACCGATCTTGATATTGAGAAGTCCCGCTTTGTTGACCTCCGCTTGCAGCTGTTCGGCGGCCGCATGGAGGGGGCGATCATCAGGACCGTTGAGCGTCAGCTTGGGTGGAAGTGCGGCGACAGGGGCCGCATCGGGGCTCAGTGCACCGGCACTGCCGTCAAAGAGGAAGCTGACTGCAAGAGTGGCGATCCCGACAGAGCTCAGCAAGACCAAGGCGGCTGCTATTATCGAGACACGCGACAGGCCGATTGATCCTTGCTCCGAATCCTGTGTGCAGCGAATGGACATCGTGCCCGCATGAACGACGGCAGGAAGAGAAATAACAACCCGCTTGCCTACGGCAATATCTCCGTTTCCTTCTATGCTGACTCCGGCTGCTAGAGCCTCGATCTCCATCGAATCGTGCAGGGGGGTGAGACGGAAGTGATTGGGCTCGAGCCCCTGTTCGACGAAGACGATATCGGCATCGAGGCCACTTCCGATAAGACTCGTTCCGACGGGCGCTTCACCGGTCACCCCGGAATAGAGCCCTGATAGCACTTCGAAATGAACGGAGGCCGGTTCGTTCACGGAGAGTCTCCTGAGCAACGAGAAGCCGTACGGCGTTGCCGTACGGCTGGTTCCGAATTCGTCAGGCTGTAGAGAGCATCCAGCACGCGAAAAGAGCGGCCGTGAGCCCCCTCTTGCAGCGCTAACTTACGCGCTCGTCGGCAACCTTCTTTTCGGACGAGAGCTCAGTCGTAATTCTGCGCATCACGATGCTATTGGCCTGAGCTTGTTTGCTGACACGCTCGAGCTCGGCGAGCTGCGCCGAGAAATCGCCAGCCCCGGTAGCACCGGTTTGCTGATTCGTCGCGACTTCAGATGCAGCGGGGGAACCGCCAACGGGAGAAACCATATCGACTCACCTTTCTGTTTGGAAGTAACTGCTACTGATGACCTGCCTCACGCCTAACCAGCTGGCGTGACGACGGCAGGAAATGAAATCATTACATGCGCGCCTGGCGCGCCATTCAAGAGAGTCAATTCGCCGTTGCCGTGGTTACACTGGGGGGTGCTTCCTGCGGCAGGGCCATTGTCCTTGGTGACCTTGTCAGCATCAGCCTTCTCAGGCTCCAAGTTGTGAATAACCTTCTCGAAGGCGTGGTCGAGTACTCCACCGACAGCGGAACCAATTGCCGCTCCCGGCGGTCCACCGAGCCATCCACCAGCCGCGCTTCCGATCATTTCTCCAATCATCGCATTCTCCTGTGTTCATCTCCACTACGATCGATAGACGACTCGTCGCCTAGAGATCAGCGCTCTCATCCTAAGAGGATTACCTTTCGAGAAGCTGACGAGTCTCACAAAGTCCGCGAAATGAGTCGAGGTGGCCCAACTTTTTCTCTCACGGAAAATGTGTCGGTTTTCTAAGGCACCGAAAGACCGCCTGGAGCATTCACCGCGAGAGGCTCGGCCGACGTTCTTTAGAGAGCGTGGACGCTCGCCGGCCGCGCGTCCGAAGATGTCGTTGTTCCGACGCCCATCACGAAGAGCGATTCGTCGCGATCACATGCTCTCAACATTCAGGTGATCCGAAAGCTGATGTGCTGGTGGGCGATTATCTTATCGTCAGCTTTTCGACAGGTACTCAGGATAAACTTCGTGCGACTTGGATGCGCTCGACGTGAGAGGCTCGCATTGCCGAAGGCAAGGGTAAGAGAAGTGGTCCGCCGATCAAGGCTGTTGTCACCTGCAACAAGAAACGCGAGGGCGGCCTGCTGCTGGTCATGACGTGGGATTGGTTTTTGAATGGCCTCGGCGCAACGTGCCAAGTTGATTGTGCGGGTGGTCCTCGCAGTCTGTCGCTTCCTTCAATGCAATAGGAGTCAATGAAAATGGCGTATCTTCCCGTGGTGGGCGGTTTCAATCCGGCGGTAGGGCTAGTGCCTGAAGGCGTGCCCGCCGCTCCAATGTTCAACGTGGTGATGGGGCAGTACGGCGGCGCTGCCGGCGTCCCGGTTGGGGCCTACCAGTACCTGCCGGTAAATAGTCCGGCCGTCGTCGCTCCCGCCGTACTCAGTCCGGCCTACTTTGCTCCAACCGTTCTCTCGCTGCCGCCGCCTCCCTCGTTCGCGCCGGTCGCGCAGAACCAAAGCTCGTCGTCCTCAATTGATCCGGTGTGGACGCATGAGGTCCATGACGGCAAGGCCACGATCCACCTTGGCGATAAATATACAATCACGGCGGACGAGAAGGACGGCACCTGGACTGTCCGCAACAGCGAGACCGGCCATGTCACGAAGATCCACGGCGATCCTCACTTCGATGCTGATGGGGACGGAAAGGACGATTTCGATTTCAAGAAGGGCATGACCCTGAAACTCGATGATGGTACGAAGATCACCGTGGATACGGCCGACTACGGCAACGGCAAGAGCATTTCATCGAAGCTCACCATCACGAATGGCAGCAACGCCATGGTTGTCGAGGGACTCGGTGACGACAAGGATGGTGCCAACAATCTGAAGGTGACGCAGTCTAATGCTGGCCTCACTCTCGATGAGCTGACAGCCGATGGTTCACAAACGATCCATGAGCAAGGTCAGGGTTGGGTCGACGGCGCCGGGCGTGAGGTGGACCAGGCGAGTATCGATGCTGGTGAAGAGGGGCGCGCCCCGGGCGCCGGCTCCCAGTCCCAGTACACTCCTCCGCCGCTCGCTACTCCATTGTACTACTACACTCCAGTTTTCGTTCCTCCTCCCCCGCCTGCGTCGATGACCCCAGTTGCGGTGAACCAGAGCCCGCCACCTAAAACTAATCCGGTGTGGTCGCATGAGGTCCATCACGGCAAGGCAACGATACACCTTGGCGACAAGTATACAATCACGGCCGACGAGAAGGACGGCACCTGGACCGTTCGCAACAAAGAAACCGGCCATGTCTCGAAGATTCATGGCGATCCTCATGTCGATGCTAATGGAGACGGCAAGGACGACTTTGATTTCAAGAAAGGCATGACCCTGCAACTCGATGATGGCACGAAGATCACCGTGGATACGGTCGACTACGGCAAGGGAAAGACCATTTCGTCCAAGCTCACCATCACGAATGGCGACAACGCTATGGTTGTCGAGGGACTCGGTGACAAGAAGGACGGTGCCAACAATCTGAAGGTGACGCAGTCCAATGCTGGCCGAACCCTCGATCAGCTGACGGCGGATGGTGCACAGACGATATATGAGCAAGGTCAAGGGTGGGTCGATAGGTCCGGATGGCGGGTCAACCAGGAGAGCATTGACGCCAATGAGCAGGCCGCCGGGTGAGGCAGATCTGAGCACAGTTCAAAAAAGGGAGCGGGCGCTGTCGCCCGCTTTCCTATGCTTCTCAGCGCGAGCGCGCAGGACAGCGCCTCGCTTGGGGTAACCCATGCTTTATCCGCGCTTTCACGCTTTCAATGATCTGGCTGTCATATCTCTGCCGGTACAGTCTGCAACGAAGGCATGACTGGACGAGTGAGGGCGTCTCGACCAGCGAGAGCTGGTCCAACCTCAAGTCGACATTGCACAGTTTCTGCCAGTAGTTCCATTGTAAGGTCGATTGATTGACAAGAGGGACACGCCTCGGCGGCCGGATGCACTATGGAGGCGAACGCCAGGCGGCAGGAATGCGCGATCTATCGGGTTTACGCCAAAAGCGACGCGCCGAGTTGTTAGGCGCGTCCCAGCCGCTACGCAGCGCGCGAGGAGAGGAAGGTCCTGTTCGGTCTCTCACCCGTATAAGACACCTTATGACGTGCAAGTTTGTAAATGCGCGATTGCCTGAAGCGAGGCGCGTCCGTTCGGTATGTGAGCCAGACGTCTAGGGCGACCGAGATACGGATGACCAGAGTGGTCCGGAACGATAAGAACCCTAAGGACTGTCACGCCGACCTTGCCGCAACCGATCTGAACGACCAGGCACCATTGAGGTGCGGATCCTCCAGCTGCGGAGAAGCTCCTCTCCTTTCTCTCTTCTCCCCGTTGTTTGGATGTGCCGTTTGCCGCTCGTTGTTTCGAATCGACGGGGCGGATTCAAACATCGTCTTCTGTGTCGTCCATGGCAGAGTCTAGATCGGCCTGCGCATCGCTGACAATTCGCATTGCGAGCATGCCAAGAGCCGTTTCGAAAGCTTTGCGTTGTTGCGCGGCCTGCGAGTTGGCGTCATCGGCCCCTTCGGTTCCGTCAAAATTAGCACCGTTATTGCTTCCCGTTGCTCCGATACCGGGTGCACCTGCGTTCATGTTCGTAACACCGCCTATAGATAACCACTCTCTCATCCTAGCAACGTTAGCTTTCGAGAAGCTGACGAGGCTCAGTGCGTTTCATGATGAGTCATTCGAGACCGCATCGATGCTTCCGTCAGGTGCGGCGTCGGGGTCTGCCAAAGAAGAGCTAGTGCTGGCCGGAGAAGAGTTTTGAGGTGGGGCAAGACGGTCTCGGTGGACGCTAGCACGCCGGCAATCCGAAAAGCCTGTTTCATTAGAAGAGCTCCTTCAGGACGGCAGCTCTCGGCAGTGGCCGCCAGGAGGGGCGTCCGACTTGGCTGAGGCGCTCAAGCACCTACGTAAGTTGTGGGGCAAGAAGACGATGGAGGCCGACACGCTGCGTGAACCGGTGGAGCACGGTCGAGCAAAGAATGAATTGCGCGCTCGTCTTCATTGCCGGGGACAGCCAATAGGTTTGTGATGCCGAGGAGGCCGAACGTGAAATCCTCGATGCGATGCGAGCACCTGATCTCGCAGGTCGCTGAAGTAGCACTTGAACGGCGCAGCGGCCGGTGCTGGAGGGCGAGCTGATTGAACTCAAGGTGCGGTGCGAGGAGCAGGACAAGCGGTGCATCAATTCGCCGGGCCTGAAACCTTCCACATGATCTTCTTGTCGCGTATCCGCTAGGACATTTCGGGTCAGCGGATCGAAGAAATGGCAAGATCGTCAAAGCTCGTGGCGTCGAAGCGCGGCCGGGTACTCCTGGTGCGGCGGCGCCGCGACAAGCTTTGGATGTTTCCTGGCGGGCGCCGGCGCGGCCACGAAACGGCGGAGCAGTGCCTCTGGCGCGAGATCAAGACGCCAGTATGTGGCGTCGCAGGATTTAGGCAAGCGCGAGGCGGCGAGTTGTCGTGCGTTTTCGTATGCAATGTCGTGTTCGCAACATGTTGGCAGATACCAAACAAGTGCGGCTTGGCTTTCGGAAGAGAAAGAACGCGCGGGGCTTCGTTTTGCGTCCAGCTGCCCGCGCAGCGGTCCGTGCGCGGAAGCATTAGGCGATTGGCCCGGCTTTTGCTCCATTGTTTGCCAACGGCGTGCGGCTCTCTGCTTTGTCGGAATCGTCCGTTGCAGAATGTGAATCTCGATGTGACCAAAGGCGATGCCATGAAGAATTGGAGTTCCGTGACAACCAAGGTGCTAGGCACGGCCACTGTTGCAATGGCCTTGACGACGCCCACCGCGCTGGCGGTCGAATACAAAGTCGAATACAAACGGGATAATAGCAGCAATCCTAGCCTCCGGGACGTTGCTGAAAACAAGAGCGTGCTTACCCAGATCACAGTCACCTCGGAACGACCAGCAAGCTTCACGCTTGCGAACGGCTTGCAGGTGGTGGTGATCCCCGATCATCGTACCCCGGTCGTGACCCAGATGATTTGGTATACGGTCGGCTCCGCCGATGAGACGCCGGGCAAATCGGGGCTTGCGCATTTCTTCGAACACTTGATGTTCAAGGGCACAGCCAAGCATCCGCCCGGCGAATTCTCCCAGACCGTGCTGCGCGTCGGCGGCAACCAGAACGCCTTCACCTCGATGGACTACACCGGCTATTACCAACGCGTGCCGCGCGAGCAGCTCGGCAAGATGATGGAATTTGAGGCCGACCGGATGACCGGCCTCGTTCTCCAAGATGAGAACGTGCTGTCCGAACGCGATGTTGTGCTCGAAGAATTCAACATGCGCGTCGCCAACAATCCCGATGCGCGGCTCACCGAGCAGATGATGGCGGCGCTTTACCTCAACCACCCCTACGGCCGCCCCATTATCGGCTGGCGGCAGGAGATCGAAAAGCTCGACCGCGAGGACGCGCTCGCGTTCTACAAGCGCTTCTACGCGCCGAATAACGCGATCCTGATCATCGCCGGCGACGTCGATCCCAAGGACATCCGCCCAATGGTGGAAAAGAATTTTGGCGACATTCCTGCACAGCCCGCGATCCCCGCGAAGCGCGTGCGGCCACAGGAGCCGACGCCCGCGGCACCCCGCACCGTGACGCTCTCCGATCCCCGCGTCGAGCAGCCCACCTGGCGCCGCTCCTATCTCGTGCCGTCGGCTACCACTGCGGCCGCAGGCGAGAGCCCTGCGCTCGACGTGCTCGCGCAGTTGATGGGCGGCGGGATCAACTCCTATCTCTACCGTATGCTGGTGATCGACAAGCAGCTCGCCATCAGCACGGGCGCGAGCTACCAGGACACCTCGCTTGATGCCTCGCAATTCATGATTTTGGCCACGCCGAAACCTGGCGTCGAATTCGCCCAGATCGAGGACGCGATCGACAAGGTGATCGCCGACCTCGCGCAAAATCCCGCGCGCGCCGAGGATCTCGAGCGCGTCAAGACCCGGCTGATTGCGCAAGCGATCTACGCCCAGGATGACCAAGAGACGCTTGCGGGCCGGTATGGAAGCGCGCTCACCACCGGGCTCAGCATCGACGATATCCGAAGCTGGCCGGACCGCATCCGGGCCGTCACCGCCGAGCAGGTGCGCGAGGCCGCGCAAGCATGGCTCGACAAGAAACGCTCCGTGACCGGCTATCTGATCAAGGAATCCGCGCCCAAACGTAAGGAGAAGCGCTCGTGACCTGTTCCTTCACACGGCGTGCCGTCCTCGGTGGGGCCTCGCTCGCGATCGCGACGCTCGGCTCTGCACCATCGCTTGCCGCTACGAAAATCCAGCGCCTGGTCTCCCCCGGCGGCATCGAAGCCTGGTTCATGCAGGACGCCACCGTCCCGCTGATCGCGATGGAATACGCCTTCGGCGGCGGAGCGACCCAGGACCCCAACGACAAGCCCGGTGTCGGCCACATGGTTGCCGGCCTGCTCGATCAAGGGGCCGGCGATCTCGACTTCAAGACCTTTCACGAGCGGCTCGACCGCCGCGCCATTGAGCTGAGCTTTGACTCGACTCGCGATCAGTTTCGCGGCTCCTTGCGCATGCTCAAGGACAACAGGGACGAGGCCTTCGACCTTCTGCGAATGGCGCTGACCTCGCCGCGTTTCGATGCGGCCGATGTCGAACGGATCCGTACCGCGGTGCTCGCGAACCTTCGGCGTGACTCCACGAATCCTTCAACGCTCGCCAATCGCAAGTTCCTTGAAGTCGCCTTTAACGATCATCCTTATGCTCGCCAGGCCGGAGGCACGGTCGAGAGCGTGCCGAAAATCGACGTCGCCGATCTGAAGGACTATGTCCGCCGCGTGATCGCGAAGGACACGCTCAAGATTGCGGTGGTTGGTGACGTCGATCCACAGAGCCTCGGAAAATTGCTCGACAAGGCCTTTGGCAGCCTGCCGGCCAAGGCGGAGTTGACACAGGTAGCCGACGTGGTCGCGGCAAAGCCGCCGCAGCGCGTCTACGTTCCGCTCGACGTGCCGCAAACGGTCGTGAGCTTCGGCGGTCCGGGCGTCCGCCGCAGCGAGCCGGATTTCATGGCGGCCTATGTCGTCAACCAGATCCTCGGCGGCGCCGGTCTGTCGTCGCGGCTGTTCCGCGAAGTCCGCGAGAAGCGCGGGCTCGCCTATTCCGTCCGTGAGACGCTCTTGTGGATGGATCATTCCGCCCTGTTCGTCGGCAAGACCGGCACCCGCGCCGATCGCGCCGGCGAGACGGTGGAAGAGATCGAAAAGCAGGTCCGTCGCATGGCTGAGGAAGGCCCGACCCAGCAGGAACTCGATAATGCCAAGTCGTACCTGAAGGGCTCGCAGATGCTGGCGCTCGATACCTCGTCAAAGCTTGCGCAGGCGCTGCTGCAGTATCAGCTCGACAAGCTGCCGATCGACTATATCGAGAAGCACTGCGCGCTCGTCGATGCGGTGACGCTGGAGGATGCCAGGAAGGCGGCGCAGCGGCTGTGGGGCCAGGGTCTGCTCACCGTCATCGTCGGCCGCTCCCCATGGCCGCAGCCCAGTCGACCACCGCGCCATCGGGCCACGACGCCGCCGCCAGCGGCAGTACAGCCAGGCGCCGTGCCATCCGCCGGAACGCCGGCAACACCCAATTAACTTTGTTGTTCGTGAGGTGACATGCGCTCTGAACTTCTTTTTTGCGGCCGCGATAGCTGCGGTCGCGGCAAGCGATGCCGTCAATGCAACGGAACGTCCGCAGGAGGTGATTTCAAAAACCTCTGCCGGTTGGGAACCAGCGATACGAGCCGAGATATGGCGGCGGGTGATCTGGAAAACTGAGACGGGATGCAGGGGTCTCCAACTGGCCAACAAGTAGCGTTCTATTTCCGAATTGGTCGGGGCTTCAGCCTTTGTTTGGCGGTCCGGAGATATTGATCCGCGATTGCCGGAGTGGGTCGGCCGCCTGCAGGCGCGCCTTGGCTTTCTCGTCGACCGGGTCTTTGCCATTGGCAACCAGGCCCAAAAGCCGCTTGGCCTTCTTGCGTGCAAGCTCTGGTGTCCAAGGGGCGCCGTGTGGACCGATGGTGACGAAGCGCTGCCGACCGAACACTCGGTACTTGAGAACGTATGTCGCTTTTGTCGCGTTGACGTTTACGGCGGGAAACGGCACGCCTTGATCATCCGCATGGGGCAATACCGGATACGGTTGATGACGAAGACCAAAGGCATGTCTAAAGTCTGGACGTATACGCGTCGTACGATGCTGTTGGGCAGTAGCTTCTTGGGTAGCGCGTTGTTCGGGGGCGTTACGCTGCCTACACCCAATCGGCCGCAGCGCAAGGTTGCCATGGTGTTGAAGGCGGCCGACTCTTCCTTCGTCGTTGGGTGCACACAAGACGGCATTACCTCGTTGCGTTATCGTAACGATACGTATGACACGGATTATGTCCTGCCTGGAGCCGTGCTGGGGACGGCTCACGCTAGAGTTCGGCGTGCCGGATCCGAGTGGCATACGCTTCGAACCGGCGTTGATGCAACGAAGCCGATGCATAGCGCGGCCCTTGAACTAGCAGCCCGCGATGCCGACGTCCTTCTCACGACCCGCCTCGCAGTCGACGAGGCTGGATTGACGTGGGAGATCATGCTGCGGAACGACGGCATGGCGAGCGTGGAGGTTGGCGACCTCTATTTGCCCATGCCGATGAACACCGAATTTCCGGCAGGGCAACCGGTGTCGGTGGCTGTTTTGAAGCACAGCTTCGTCTCGGGGCATGGATCGCACATCTTCTGGATTCGCGGCAACAGCACCGGTCCCTTCCTCATGCTCTTACCGGAAGCGGACACGTCACTGGAATATTGGGATGTCCACAAGGATTCGGCCGAAGCCAGTGGGACGTGGTGCGCCTACATCTTGGGCGGGGCGGCCGCCGGCGAGGCAGTGGCGGGCGGGACTCGCTGGCGACAGCCGACCCATTCCTTGTCCCTGTCGCCGGCCGAGGAACGGCGTTACCGTCTCCGCTTCCAGTGGGTTGCCGATTATGAGGCGGCGCGCAGGGCTATCGCGGACGCCGGTCTGGTGGACGTGGAGGTAATGCCGGGCATGACGGTTCCCAACGACCTGCATGTCGACATCGCGCTCGCGTCCTCCATTCCGGTGGAGCGAATCGAAGCGGAATTTACCGGCGACACGGTGGCGCAACGGTTGCCGGATCGGGCTGGCAGGCGACTATGGCGGGTCCGGTTTTCGCGATTGGGC
Organism: Bradyrhizobium sp. SRL28; assembly: GCF_018596315.1. GTDB lineage: Bacteria > Pseudomonadota > Alphaproteobacteria > Rhizobiales > Xanthobacteraceae > Bradyrhizobium. The sequence continues at coordinate 17,685 of NZ_JAHEAG010000073.1, forward strand.
GAGAACCGGCTGACCCTGCACCAGCCGGGTGCGCGCCAGACCTTTCTTGAATTCTTCGCTACCGAACCCGTCGAGACGATGATGAAGAAGCGCGCAGCCTTCATCGTGAAGCGGCAGCATCGTGACCCGTCCAAATGGTACGACGGTTTGTTCGGCGAGTGGAACATGGAGACGCAGGTCCTGCTTGGCCCCGACAATTACGACCGGATCAAGGGCTGGCGCATCTACGAGGTGACGTGCGACGATCCCGGGCTGAGCAAGCCCGCTTACCTCGCGACCAAGAATGCCGAGCATCCTGATGCGGCGGAAGTGGCGGCGCTGGACCGGTATATCGATACGTTCGTCTGGGGCGGGCTGCAACGTACCACACAGGAGGCATACGCCTACGGCCTCTACGGCATACCCGATTGGAAGCAGAACCGGGAAAGCAGCGATCCCGGCCCAAAGGGCCGCCTGCATATCTGGCGGCCTTATGACTATCCGCACATCTTCGCGATGTATTTGGCCATGCACCGCATCGCGCGTGACCATCCCGCGATACCCACCCGCCAGAGCGCACGAGATTATTTGGTACGCGCCTACGGTACGGCGCTGGCCATGTTCACGGTGCCGATGCGCGTGGTGATGTGGTCTGCCTACCGCACCGGCTTCTACAACGAATGTGTGATCCCCGAACTGGTTTCGGCGCTCACGACGGCGGGCTTGATGCGCGAGGCGGCGACGCTGGAGGCGCACTGGGCGCGTAAGGTGCGCGCCTTCGTCGATCCGAAGGCGGACCTGTTCGGCTCGGAATATCCGTTCGATTCCACAGGCTTCGAATCAACGCAGGCACTGGCGCGCTCGGCCCTTGACGACCCTGTCGCCATGGGGGTTTCGAAGGCGGCAGCCCGTGCCTTCGCGGAGCGTCAGATCGCTGCAAACCTGTTCTGCCGTGGCTGGCTGGAACCTGCTTATTACTACCTGGGCAGCGATTATCGCGGGAGTGCGGGCGACGCCTATACGCTGACCTACATGGCGCAGATGGGCGGCTGGGCGCTGCTTGATCATGCGCTGAACGATGCAGACGACCCGCATCCGCTCCTTCGTCTGGGCTATGCGTCACAACTCAGCGCGTGGGCCTTGCTGAACAGCGGCCCTGCGTCGGCCGGTCATGGCTATTGGTATCCGGGCGAGGAGAATGACGGCGCGGCCGGTGGCGGCTTCGAGCCGGCGCCGAGCGGGACCACATGGCTCGGTCAGCCGCATCACCGTGGAACGTGGTATTACTCGTGCGAGATCGACCTGGGATTTTGTGGGGCGGTCCGCGCTGCTGCGACGATCGTTGCCGACGATCCCATCTTTGGGCAGGTTTGTCACGGTGGCATCATGGAGACGTTCGCTCACACCCTGCGTATCTGGCCACGTGATGGCGTGCGGCGACGGCTCAACGTGCGGCTCCAGTCTCTCCGATTGGACCTGGTGCTGCTTGACGCCCGATTCCGGGCGGATGGACCGATCATTCTGAATTTGGGGGAGGGGTGGATCAGCCTTACGCCTGAGCCCTTTGCCCCATCTGCATCGGGAGTGACGTTCGAATTGCGGTACGATGACGGGAGGAAGCGCAAGGAAGTCGTCGACATCACGGACAGCCAGATCGTCGTCCGCTTGCCTGCGGCGCGCTTACCGCGGGTTCAGGTTCGCTAGTGTTGCCGATTATCGGGTGCGATCGGCACTTATGGCCTGCTGTTCCATGCGGCTTCCGAGGCGATGACGATCATCGCCGCAAATCCCGGGCATCTCGGCGCACGTATCCGCGTCACCGCGGTGCTGCATATCTCGGGTTCGGCGATGACCCTCCATCCGCACATCCACATGATCGTGCCGGGTGGGCATCGGCGGCAAATTCAATAATCGTTGAAATATGGAAAAAGTGAATGCCGTGGCCGCGCTGGCCGCGCTCTCCCGGGAGAATCGCCT
>NZ_JAHEAG010000074.1 GCF_018596315.1 Bradyrhizobium sp. SRL28
ACGTTGGCCGAAATTGTCATGTGCGCTAGGCAGGCCGGCAACGACTCCTTGATCAAGCCTCAATGAAAAACCGGACCATTATGCAGCAGCCATCTGCATAATGGTCCGGTCAGATGTTCGTTGCGCGGATACTCTGCGACGAAGGCTGCCGCCGATCCGTGCTGCGAAGGGCGCAACGGACCTCAGACGCTATCCGAATGCTATGAGGTTTCGTCGAACGACTACTTTTTTTTCTTCTTGGCCGTCTTCTTAGCTGTCTTCTTTGCCTTCTTCGCTTTCTTGGCCATGTTGCCCTCCATCATCCCAAAAGTTGTCTCAATGCAGGTCGACCATCGACATGCATGCATTTCAGAGTACACCATAATATTTGAATTGATACCGCGCGCTTCGAAGAGGGTAAACGATGGCCGCGCCGTCTTGCGACCGGATGAAGACCTCGCGTGATGTGTGCACACCCCGCGCTTTGCCGGATTATGGAACCCGGTATCTTCCGACCTCGACGAGTGCACCAGGGAGACCGCGGATACCTGCATTCAGAAATAGCCGTGAATTCCGTGCAGGGATCGAGCACGGTCACGGGTTCGCATGAAGGAGAGGGAGGCGCGTGGCGCCTTCTCATTTTTTCGGCCGAGTCCAGACGGCCGGATATCCCGCGTCAAGACAGCACCACCTGCGGCTTAGGATGACCGATCGAGAATGAACGTACGGCCTTGGTTCGGATCTGCCGTCCTGGCTTGCGCCACCCATTCCTTCCTAGGCGGAGGTGACAAGCAGCCGGTCTAATTGCTGGCCGATGAAGACCGGACTACCCCGGCAGCTTCGCCGACACGCAGATGGACGGAAGGGCCGCTTCTGGCGCAAAGCTGCCGTTCGCGGGCATGTCCGCTGCTGGGCACCTTTGAGACATGCCCGCCTATCCTGGAAATGTCCGTTCACCAGGGTGAGACCGGAAGTAGCGCGCAGACAGCCAAAGTGACGCGATGACCCAACCCGGAAGTCGCGACCCTGTTCGCATTCACATTCGGATGGCGTAGCATCGCAGCCGTAAGCGAAAGGAGCCGCGATGATAAAGGTGTTAATGGAACGTGACCTTCCGGCGAATTTCGATGTTACCGACGACGCGCAGGCGGCGTGGCACGCCCGTATTGCGCTTGACGCAGTCATCGCGAGCCAAGGCAAGATGCATTGGCTGTGCACTTACGCGACCGATGATCGCAAGCTTTTCGGGCTCGTTGTCGTCGAGAATGAAGGGGTCATTGACGAATTTGTTCGCAATGCGGGCATCGGCGGCACCCTGAAGATTCACCGAGTGCTTCGTACTCTTGATCCATCGCTTGCGGCACCGAAGACTCAACCGAAATAGGCGAATTCGCGCGCCAGCCTGGGATGTCCGCTATCCGGTCGCTATCAGGAGTGAAGCGGACATGGCGCGGACAGCCCAATTTGGTCGAAAATGACCCTGGCTGTGTAAAAACGCGAGAGATCGAAACGCCGCGAGAATTACATTCTTCAGTACGCTTTCAAAGTTGAATGCGTTTGCGTGTTTGAGGGCTGAAGCAGTCTTGGACGAATAACTTCTTCTATAGCCCTCAATCGTCTTAGCGTTTTTACACGGCCAAGACCCATTGCGGACATCGGCGGCGTCTGGCCTAGATCACACGGCGGATGGCCTGCCGACCATTGATTTCTCCTAGGTTTCGAGTTCAACTTCTTTATGCGTCCTGGGGTGGAGGCGAAGATGAGCGGGCTCGAATTCACCAAAGAAGCCGCAAAACAACTGGAAAAGACCTATCTCACAAGGGACGTGGTGGCGCAACGAGTGGAGACAATTCGACAGCTCAATTTGTCTCGTGGGGAGAGCGTCCTGGATATCGGATGTGGTCCGGGCTATCTGTGCGAAAGCATGGGGGAGATTGTTGGGCGTCATGGTGCTGTCGTCGGCATCGATGTCTCGACCGATCTAATAGCCCTCTGCAATCAGCGGAAAGCTTCAGCGTGGCTTTCATATGCCGTCGGCGACGCAACTAAAGTGAATCAGGCAGATGCGTCGTTTGATGTCGTCGTATGCACTCAAGTTGCCGAGTAGTTCCTGACGTTGACCGCGTTCTTTCAGAGGCATTTCGCGTCCTGAAGCCGGGCGGCCGAACGGTTTTTGTGGCAACGGATTGGGACGCTGTTGTGTGGTATTCAGAAAATCCAGAACGTATGGCCTTGGTCATGAAATCATGGGAAGAGCACTGTGCTCATCCGCATCTCCCAAGATCCATGGCATACAAGTTAGTCAATGCAGGATTTCGATTTGACGGTGCAGCCATCTTTCCGATTCTCAATCTGCAATGTGATGATGACAGCTACAGCAAGGGACTGGCGCAGGGTATTCGGGATTTCGTCGCGCGCAAGACCGACGTTTCGGCTGATGATCTGAGCGCGTGGCATGGCGAGTTCGAGCACCTGAGCGAAGCAGGAAGATACTTCTTCAGTACCAACCGATACATCTTCAAAGCGTCAAAACCTACCACGCACACCGGTTGAAATGACCGCTATTGGCAGATTTTGTTGCAAAAGTCGGCTGTTAGCGATGGATCGCTCGCCCATTTCGCGAAGGACGACCGGCTTTGATCCGCCGGCCCTGACGCTCTCTACGCAACTCGAACGCTACGCGATGCACAGAGCCCGAGCGGGTGGTGGCCGAGCAACCAGCGACGCGAGCCGCCGCAGGTTCTGGGCGGCAGCCAGAACGAACTCATCCTGGGCGCCTCGTGGACCACGAAGTCGAAGCCGACCGAGCTTCAGGATGCGCTTCAAGTGTGCGAACCGCATCTCGATCTTCTTGCGCTCACGTCGCGACGTCTCGAAGCCCTTGGTACCAGCGAACGACCGGGCGACGTCCCGGGCGTGCTCATGTATGTCGCGCGGGATCTTGCGCGATGGTTCTTTTGGACAGCACTGCGGTTTAAGCGGGCATACATCGCAGTCGAGCTTGCTCGCACGATACAGAAGCGTCTTGCCCTCGTGCACGGTGCCGCTCGTTCCGAGCCGCTTTCCGCCCGGGCAGTGGTAGACGTCGCTGGTCGGATCATATCGAAAGTCGCTGCGCGAGAAGGTACCGTCATCTCGCTTCGACTTGTCGAACACGGGGATATGTGGCGCGATGCCTTTCTCCTCGACCAGCCAGTTCAGCATCGGAGCAGCCCCGTAAGCGGTATCCCCGACAAGCCGCTCCGGCTTGAGACCAAAGCGCTCCTCCGTTCGCTCAATCATGGTCCTCGCCGCGCCGACCTCGGCCTGGCGAATGGAGCGGGAGGCTTCGACATCAACGATGACGCCGAACTTCACGTCGATGAGATAATTGTCGGAGTAAGCGAAGAATGCTGGTCCCTTGTGAGCTCCGGTCCACTGGGCCGCGGGATCGGACGGCGAGATGAACTTCGGGACAACGTCACTGGCCGCACCCCACGCCGTATCGTCGAGGGTCGCCAGATCCTCCTTCACGGCGCGGCTTGACCTCGCCGGATCGCGATCTTTGCGCCAATCCTGACCCGCGATCGAGCGCTGCTTGTTGGCGTCGGCTTGGATCAGGCTCGCATCAACGGCAAAGCCTTCACCCCCAACCAGACCGGCCGCGAGGCATGCTTCGACGACCCGCTCGAATACGCGACGGAAAATATCCCCCTCGCGGAAACGCTCGTTCCGAGCACGCGAGACGCCGAATGATCCGGGATAGCATCCTCGATACCGAGCTTGCAGAACCAGCGATAGGCGAGGTTCACCTGCACTTCACGACAGATCAATCGCTCTGAGCGGATCGCAAAGACATAACCTACGACCAGCATTCGGATCATCAGTTCCGGATCGATCGACGGGCGACCCAAGGACGAATAATGGGGTGCAAGTTCGCTGTGGAGCCAGGACAGATCGAGAGCAGCATCGATCTTCCGCACCATGTGATCTTCGGGAACGGCATCGCCAAGATGAAACTCGTAGAACAGTTGACCTTGGTCACTCTTCAGACGGCCCATCATGGATCGACCCCGCCGCGATTCGCGTCAACACAACGGAATCATGGTTCGCGGCCTGTCTCAACCGACTTTTGCAACAAAATCGGCACCTTTAAGACATGGCCGCCTATCCTGAGAATGTCCGTTCACGGTGTGCCGGAAGTCGCCGTGGTCCGGTCAAACCGACGCGAATGACCCGGTTAGCCAGGGACAATATATCCCTCGCTTTATCTCCACTTGGGCGTACTGTCCGGCGATTAACGGCAGACTACAGGCGCCGCTGACTGAGAGTTCCTTGCGCTCCCGCCACAACCGTGGGAGCGCACTATGCCACATAGGGACAACTTGCTTCTCGCATCGCTTTCTCCAAGCGATCTAGCGGCCCTTCAACCCCACCTAAAGCTCGTACATTTCAAACAGGAGCAGGTGTTATTCGAGGCGGGCGATACGATCGACGCGACCTATTTTCCGACCAGCGCAGTAATTTCTATCGTGGTCACGCTGTCGAGTGGCCAAGTTGTGGAGGCCGCGATGGTCGGCCGAGACGGCGTTGTTGGCGCGGCGGCTGCGCTTGATGGCAGGATGGCGCTAAGCCGGGCGATTGTGCAGCTAAGCGGCGAGGCAATCGTTTGCGGCTTGGCGGGGCTCAGGGGGGCGGCCATGCAGAGCCAATCGCTTCTTTCACTGCTGATCAGACACGAGCAGACCCTGTACGCTCAGGCGCAGCAATCCGCCGCCTGCATGGCGGCGCATCATGTGGATGCCCGCCTTTGCCGCTGGCTGCTCAGGTCGAGAGACTTATCGCAAAGCGATACGCTTTTGTTCACGCAAGAGTTCTTAGCGGAGATGTTGGGTGTCAATCGAACAACCGTGACGGTCGTGGCGCACACGCTCCAGCAGGCCGGAATCATCCATTACACCAGAGGTAAGATCCGGATCACCAACCTTGAGGGCCTGCAAGATGCGGCCTGCGAATGCTACGAAACGGTGAGGTCGCAGTACCAGGGCCTGCTGGGTGGGGATCTCAGGCCGGCGAGAACTCCGGAATAAAATCAGGGCTCATGACGTTTAAAATCGCCGCTATGTTAGGAACCCCACATAACAGCGCGCGTTTGCATTTCTGATCCTAGCGAGCCGATCTCAAGGGCCTTCCTGTCCGTGCCGAATGTTATTGTTCGGCAGAGGGAACTGATCAGAAACTCACAAATGTAGCCCTCGGAGGCTGTCATGGATAGCTCTCGAAGCGAACGCGCACGCGCGCGTGCACGGCACCTTTTGGCTCAAATCGCACCCTTACCCAATGACACTGAAGTCCAGCGCTTGCGCGAATTATCAATGAATTACATTCGCGAGGCCGAAAGACTCGAACGAGAACGTGTCACCACGCCGGAGCCTCGCGAACAGATTTCCGCTCTAGATGCGGTAGCCCGGGAGTTTTTTGCCCGTGCTTTGCAAAATAGGTCGAAAGAATAGTCCCTTTACGCGCTGGTTTGCCGTCGTCTCTCTCCGCGACCGGAAGCAGTCAGCTGCATCGCAGCGGCGTAACCGACCTCAGTAAGCCTACTCAAGGTGGCGTCACCACGATTGGCACATTCAATTATTTTGCTGGCGATGACCCGACGGGCCCGGTGTTTTTCGCTGCCAGTTGGAAGAAGCGAACACGCACGCTCAAGGGCGACTTCCATGTTAGCTATAGTTCGGCGATCGAAAGTATCAGTGATCATGTGATCCTCCCTTCCGAAAATATTTCGCCTTAAGGCCGATTTTGTCTGTCAGGTACCCGACATAAGGACTCGTCAAGCCATTCTCGTTTTCAAATAGACAGCCCTTCAGGCCCGTTTTAAAGTTAGGGAAGAGGTTCGCAGCGGATCATCGATAGAGCGTTCGATGGAAGAATACCGCGCCTATGTGATCGGGCCGGACGGCCACATTATCAATCGGGTTGATATCCGCTGCTCTGATGAGAAGGAGGCGCGGCGGCTCGCAAAAATCGCCGTTGATGGCCACGCCGTTGAACTTTGGCAAACCGACCGCTTCATAGAACGTTTTGAGCCAGAGCATTAAGGCCGCCTCTTGCGCGTGCTTATCGTTTTCGAATGTCGCCTGTTGGGACCAAACGGACCTGTTCGCTTCGAGCGGCGAATGTCTGTTGTTGGGGGTAGAACAGACTTCTGAGTTTGACCGATGCTGTCGAAAAAGTTTTTTCTGGCTGACGAACAAAATTTTCCAATTCCTCCAAGCAAAGGCCTGATATTTTGCTCGGAAACGAGGCGAAAGGGGGCGGCAAAATGACCAACGTACCTTCCGATACACCACGTCCCTTCTGGCGCAAATTCGTAAGAAAATCCAACAAGTTGGATGCGGTCGCGAACGCGTCCGACATAATCATTGATTTGCGTGATGAGGAACAGGGCTTTGCATTGCCGGGGCGGTTATTCGAACAACTGCCATTTGCCATGTATGTTTGTGACCGGAACGGTCTCGTTCTTCGATACAACCGCCGCGCTGCCGAACTATGGGGCAGGGCGCCTAAACTCGGCGATCCCAATGAACAGTATTGCGGATCGTATCGAATGTTTCGCCCCGACGGCAGTCTGCTCCCGCACCATCAATGCCCCATGGCAGATGTGCTGCGCACCGGCATTCCCGTGCGCCAACAGGAAGTACACATCGAGCGGCCTGACGGCTCGCGCGGCATCGCACTTGTTGACATCGAGGCAGTCAAGGATAGCGGTGGAAACATTGTCGGGGCCGTCAACTGCTTCCAAGATATAACGGAGCGCAAACGAAGCGAGGCGCAAATCGTCAATCTGGCCCGCGAGGCCGAGCATCGAACAAAGAACATCTTGTCCACTGTGCTGGCGACAGTGCGTCTTTCTAAATCTGATACGTCGGATGATCTGAAAGAACTGATCGAAGGGCGCATCGATGCGCTCGCAAAGGTCCATACGCTGTTCGTGGAATCCCGCTGGGAGGGTGCCGAGCTCTACCGCCTCGCCAGGCAGGAGCTTTTGGCTTACAGCGGCGAGAACGAGGCGCGGGTGCGAATTGAGGGGCCAGCCGTTATGCTGGAACCGACTACGGCCCAGACTGTTGCAATCTCCTTGCACGAGCTTGCGACCAACGCGGCAAAATACGGCTCGCTATCGGCAGCGAGTGGCCGCGTTGAAATCTTATGGTCCCTACCGGCGGACGGTAGGCTCAGCTTGCGTTGGATCGAGTCGGGTGGGCCGGCCGCCACGCCGCCCACGCACCGCGGGTTCGGCACACGCGTTATGGAAAATATGATTGGCCAACTTAAGGGTGATGTGCGTTTTGATTGGCGCGACCAAGGGCTAACGTGCGAAATCACTTTGCCGCTTGCATAGGAGGTCTAGTATGCGCCTTCTCCATATCCGCTAAGCTGGAGCAAAATGCAGTAGCTTTCACGCCTCCTCATAGGTACGGCTTTATGCCGACAACGCTTCGAGAGATGTCGCTCACACTCGATCTTGTGGCAAGCACCACGCGCGTGATCGAGGATGCAGGCCCGAGCCCCGGCGCAGTCTACATGACCGATGAAGATTACGACGCAGCCATAAGCAACGTTCTCGCACACGCACTACCTAATGATGTCTGGCTCTTTGGCTATGGCTCGCTTCTCTGGAAGCCGGCATGTGAATTTAGCGAAAGCCGGATAGCTACAGTTCGGGGATGGCATCGGGCGTTTTGCTATCGGGTGGCCCGCTTTCGCGGCACCCGCGATAAACCGGGATTGATGCTCGCGCTCGATCGCGGCGGCAGGTGCAAAGGCATGATCTTTAAGCTTCCTCCCGATCAGGTCTCGGCGAGCCTGAATGCCCTATTTCGGCGCGAGATGATGGTCAAACCAGCGGTGAACGTACCCCGCTGGATGACAGCTGAAACGGATGAAGGTCCGATCCGCGCTCTCGGAATGGTAGTAAACAACCAAAGCCCACATTATTCTGGGAAGTTGCCGTTAGAAGAGGCCGCCGACATTCTGGCATCAGCTGCCGGACATTGGGGCTCCTGTGCGGAATATCTTAGGGAAACTGTGCATCGATTAGAGGAACTGGGCATTCACGACGAATCGCTTTGGCAACTCCAGGCGCTAGTAGCGGAAAGGTTGCAATCCACACACCGCTCCGAAAATTCGAACTAAGCCGGGTTGCCGTGCCGCTTTTGGAATGACGGTCGCCAACTGCACCGCTTTTTCATATCTCGGGTAGACGTAAGGGCTGAAGCTTCTTTCAGTTTAGGCCAAACGTCGCCTATTGGCACATTTGAGACATGCTCACTGTGACGACGTCCGTTTACAGGGGAAGAACGGAAGTAGTCGGCCGACGGCCAAAGTGACGCGATTGACCCATCTCGGACATCGGCTCTAGCTCGACAGCACGTTTCGTAACAACCCTTTTTTCCTGTCAATCATCGGGGCAAGGTCCTACGGTGGATAATTGCCGGGAGTAGACGGTAATGCGTTTCTGGCCGACTGCAGTATCATGGCGACGTTTTTGCGCGCGGACCCTCACCGCTGCGCTGGTCCTCGCATTGTTGTTGCTGGGGACGCTGCATCCAAGTCAGTCGGCTGATCCAGAAACGAAACGCGTTCTGATGCTGCATTCATTCGGTCCTCGTTTCAAACCTTGGAGCGACTATGCACAGACCATTCGCTCGGAAATAAGCCGACAGCGGCAAAAGCCCGTCGATTTTCTGGACCACTCTCTCGTGAATGCTCGAGAAACTGATGAAAATTCGGAAGCTGCATTTGTAGAATATCTTCGCACCCTTTACGCCAGTCGACCAATTGATCTTATTCTTGCCATCGGCGCGCCCGCCGCCAATTTCGTCCAGCGTCGTCGCCAGCGGCTGTTTTCAGCAACGCCAATGGTCTTTACGGCGGTGGAACAGCGCCGCATAAAAAACGAGATGCTGAAAGAAAACGATACAGTCGTTGCCGTGGCGCACGATTTCCCCGCTGCCTTCGAGAATATTCTGAGTGTCCTGCCCCTGACAAAAACCATAGCGGTGGTCAACGGTACCTCTCCGAATGAGAAATTCTGGCTTGAGGAAATGCGCCGCGAACTCGCGCCACTGGCCGGGCGGGTCCAACTAAGATGGTACGATGAATTATCTTTTGAAGAAATTCTGAAAGACGCAGCCGCACTTCCGCCTCACAGCGCGATCTTTTGGCATCTGATGAATGTTGATGCGGCAGGGGTCGCGCATGAGGCCAACGATGCGCTGAATAAACTCTCCTCTTTGGCGAACGCGCCGATTTTCTCCTACGATGGTTCCTTCTTTGGTGAGGCAATCGTGGGAGGTCCCATGCACTCCGTGCAAGAATCAGGACAGATCACCGCTGCGGTTGCCATTCGCATCCTGAACGGCGAAAAGGCGGACGACATCAAAACACCGCCCACGGGCTTCGCCGCGCCGATATTCGACTGGCGACAAATGCAGCGCTGGGGAATTAGCGAAAGCAATCTGCCTGCTGGCAGCACCGTTTACTTCCGCCAGCCAACTGTGTGGGAGCGGTATTCATGGCAAATCGCATTCATCGTCGCGGTTCTTTTGATACAGGGCGGGCTTATCATAATCCTGCTACGTGAGCATCGTCGGCGTCATTTGGCGGAAGTGCTGTCGCGCCAACGCATGGCGGAACTTGCTCATGTCAACCGCTTCTCAACGGCTGGCGAATTGACGGCCTCCATTGCTCACGAAATCAACCAGCCGCTGGGATCTATTCTAACTAACGCCGAAACTGCACAAGAAATTCTGAGATCGCCGAACCCCAACATTGGAGAACTGGACGAGATCGTAGCCGATATTGTGCAGGATGATCGGCGCGCCACCGAAGTCATTCGGAGGATGCGCGCCCTTCTGAAAAAGGCCCCCTTTGAACAAAAGCAATTCGACCTCAATGAAGTCGTGCAAGAGACGATCAGATTTTTTTCGGCATTAGCCATTGGCCGGAACTTTCAATTGGTGAGCGCCATCACAACTGAGGCGCTTCCCGTTCTCGGCGACCGCATTCAGCTTCAACAAGTCATCTTGAACCTTGTCATGAACGGGATCGACGCGATGAAGGACACGCCTCGCGAATATCGCATCATCAGCATCCGGACTTCGCGGGCCGAGAACTTTGCAGAACTGTCCGTGTCTGATCGCGGACCGGGCATTCCCGAAGACAAATTAAAAGTGGTATTCGAGCCGTTTTACACCAGCAAGCCCGAAGGCATGGGCATGGGATTATCCATCGCGCGCACCATTATCGAGGCTCACACTGGGCAAATATGGGCGGAAAATCGCGACCGCGGCGGCGCGTCTTTCCGGATTAGCCTCCCTCTTGTCCAATAGTGCGTGACCCGCGGCGCGACCCACGCGAAGCAGACCCGACTTCCGCCTCTGGCACCTTTCAGACATGTTCGCCAATCTTGAGAATGTCCGCTCACCGGGGTAGACCGGAAGTCGCCGTGGTCCGGCCAAATCGACGCGAATTACCCATAGCGGAAGCCGGTTAGCCCATCCTGGGTCAACCCGCTCGGGATCAACCAACTCCGGTATGACGTTTTACCTCGGTCACGGTTTTACGTAGGTCCAACCCGTCTCCTGCAGTTCCATCACCCGCACCACGCCTGACTTTACCACCTGCGCCTGAGAGACAATCGGTATGTCTTTGTGCTCGGCTTGGTGCATTTTTTCTTGGGTGTTGCCGCAAGCCTTGAACGATACCTCCGGCGTACTCAGCGCCATTTGCTCAATTCGAGCCTTCACCGGCGATGTGTCTTCGCGAAGCATATGCAGGCCAGGCCCGAACGTGACCACCTCGATTTTTACCTTCTCTCCGAGCTCCTTGTAATGTTGCGTAACGTTCGTTGCATTGTTTAGCGTGAGATTCATCGCGGCAGGGTCATTCGTGTTGACCTGCAAAATCAAATAGTGCGGTTTGGAAACGGGTACGGCCCGGGCCATCGCAGCGAGGGGGGATCGCTTCGGAGCCTGCGTGGTGGCGAGCCGTTTCGTCGAGCTTCTTACAAGCCATCGCCCATGCCTGGCGCGATTCGTCTTGATCGATCCAGAATATGGGGCTGGGGTGGTCGCTATCGGTCCTGAGTATGGGGCCAGGGTCGTTGTTGTTGCGCCAGAATATTGGGCGGGGTTGGCCGTTGACGGAGTCCAGTACGGGCTGGGGCTCGTCGTTGGCACCCAGTATCGTCCGCCTTGCTCCGCCGCAGTGACAGGTGTGGTAAGCAGGACCGCGATGGCTCCCATCGTCGCTGCCTTCGCAATTTGCTGAAACATGCTCATCGTGCTTCTCCTTCGCAAATTCTCGTCAGAGACCATCAAATTGTCCGGCGCTTCGCGACACGGCATGGCCTTAACACCCTGCAGCCATCTCCACCCGAGCCAGATCATTCCATCGAGTATGCGAACAGCGTCGCCTGCGAACGCGACGCGCAGTTTCGGATCGCCGACACAGCTGCCGGGATCTGCACCTCGTTGAGGAGGTTGCAAATCGCATGACCATCGCCGCGGCCGCCATTGTTGGTTCGGTGTGCCCGCCGCGCCAACTGATTGAGAGCTTCATCGCGGATTGGCTCGACTATCGCATTGAGATGGTAAGCTCGCAGGGGAGCGGCTCGGCTCTTCCGTGTTCAGTTCCACCGATCGTCCTATTATCGCTCGAACGTCGCCTGCAGAATTATGCCTTCGCCTACACGCATCCTATGCCTCTTATGGAGAACCCACCTACCTCTCTCGGGTTAGGCTGCGAACCATTTGCCTTCAGCGGCCACTGTGGCTCGCCATTTCGGTAAGCTTTCCACGGCTTATAAATTGGTAGGTCTGGTCCGTTTAAAGGGAAAGCCCGTGCGGTTTGGCCTACGTCATCGAGAAAGAAGGGTCCGCTGTGGCATTTTTCCGACTTCGCATTTGCGCTCGGCGAAGTCCGTTCATCGGGTTAAAGCGGAAGTCGTTCAGGACTGTGCCGAAGTCCGAAAATGGCACTTTTCGGACGTGCTGCGACAGTCCTCCGATGTCCGCTGTTGGGGGTTGAACAGACCTAAGTTAGCCACGCCCGAAGGTCGCCTTTTGACCCCTGAGGACATGCTGCTTGTAATCTTCGATGTCGGGTTTTCCGCTGTTTAGCGACCATGGACCGCGCGCCTCGACTGATGCCACCATTACGCCAGAAGGCCACGAGCCTCAAACGGAACTGGAACAATGTCCGAGCGAGCTGATTGGAAATTTTTGCTGGGATAGACAAGGAAGTATTCTTGGAGAAGCGTGTTTATCAGGGAAGGAAATCAAATGAATAACGAGCGAAAATCATCAAAAGCGGGGGAACGGGCCGCTGAAGGCTTGCGCGAGGCGACTGCTAAGGACGAAGCGAAAAACGAGAGCAAGACGGGACACGATCTGGCTAAGGGCGCTGATCGCTTCGAAGAACGCTCTAAAAGCTCCGATGGAAGAAGCGCACAAGAAAAACAGAAGGGGTGAACTGAACTATACAGCAGATCCGGCGCGGCGTTTCCGTGCACCCCGCGGCAGCAGGCCTTATGCCTCAGGCCCTGACGTGGCACTCGCGCGTTCCGATGCCAAGGGCCAGGGCGGTAGCGGCGGCAAGCCAAGGACCTCGCGCACAGGGCCAAACGAACGTCTATGAGCAGGGCATGCACCAAGCTGAGCTAAGGCACTGTAGTGAGCGCGAACAGGATAACCCTTGTGATCGGCGAAGCCGTAACCGGGATGACGCGTGTCGAGCGTTCGCATCAGCGCATCGCGCGAGACCTTCGCTAGAATGGAAGCAGCCGCGATACTGGCGGATTTCGCGTCGCCCTTGATAATTGCCTGCTGCGGGATCGCTATCTCTTTCAAACGTTTCGCGTCGATCAGGAGATGCTGCGGGACTACTCCCAGGCCTTCAACAGCCCGCCGCATTGCGAGAATGCCCGCCCAGTAGATGTTGATGGTGTCGATCTCCTCGACTTCGACAAACGCGACAGACCATGAAGCCGCCTTTTCTTTGATTTCCTTCGCAAGAGCCTCACGCGAATTCGCATCCAGCTTTTTCGAGTCGTCGATACCGGTGATGCGCGTGCCCCGCTTCAGGATAACCGCGGCAGCGGAGACGGGCCCCGCAAGCGGGCTCATTCCGGCCTCGTCGACGCCCGCAACGGCATCCTGCCCCTCATCCCACAGAAGCGTCTCAAAGCGCAGCATCTTGCGAAGCCGCTGCCCTTCAGAACGGTTCTCAAATCGGCGCTTTTCAATCGAAGCAAGGATGGCGCGCGCTCCCGCGCGGGTGTCGGCGCGCAGGATTTCTTCGAGGCTCGCCTCCAGCGGCCTACCCTCAATAACATAGCGCTGACGTAGTTCATCCAGTGAATATCGGGTCACGGTAGGCCTCGAGCTGCGCCGCCGAGGTGTCGCCGAGCTTTGTGGCGAATGTCTGAAAACCCGCTCTGAGCCAGTGGAACTTCGCAGGAAGGCGTAAGGCCCGAGGTCCAGGACTACTTCCAGCGCCGCCTTCATCGACGGAGCGGTGATCGCAGGGTCGAAGAAGCCCAGCGACGTCTGGTAGGTCTCGAGTTTTCTGGCCAACTATATCGCCGCACCGATACCCTACGCCCGCGCTCCGGTTGTCCGGCGAATCACGGAACATGGCGCCGCCCTCGGCCCTTCCCTCATCCTTGAAGGACGTCCATGCATTTCGCAACGCGCTCTTAAGGAATTTGCCTCGAATGAGCCGGACGTCGACCCTGCCCAAGCGCCTGCAGCCGATGCGTGCGACGCTGACCGACGCGCCGTTCGACGACCCCGGCTGGGTCTTCGAGGACAAGCACGACGGCTTTCGGATGATCGCTGAAATCCGACGGGGCAAGGTTGCGCTCTACAGCCGCAACGGCAAGATCATCAGTCACAGCTATATCGAGGTCGCCAAAGCACTGGAGGGCGTCAAGGGCGACGCCGTGATCGACGGCGAACTCGTCGCGATCGGAAAAGACGGCATCTCGCATTTCCAGCTGCTTCAGAACGCGCTGCGCCATGAAGCGAAGCTGCTGTATTGCGCTTTCGATCTCATGTTCGAGTCCGCGGTGGACTTGCGCAAGCAGCCGCTCCTTGAGCGCAAGAAGCGGCTGAAGGCTATTCTGCCGCGCGACAGGCTGATCGCCTTCAGCCCTCATCGCAAAGAGCACGGAATGAAATTCTTCGCCGAGGCCGAGCGGAAGGGTCTGGAAGGTCTCATGGCGAAGCGCGCCGACAGCGCGTATGCGTCCGGAGGCCGAACGGCGGATTGGCTGAAGATCAAGACGGCAAAGCGGCAGGAAGTCGTGATCGCGGGCTTCACGGCGCCCAGACGCACCAGGCCCTTCTTCGGCTCCTTGGTCCTCGCCGTGCGCGAAGACGATACGTGGCGCTACATCGGACATGTCGGCACCGGCTTCAGCCACAAGGTCTTGGAAGACCTCCATGCCAAGCTCGTGAAGCTGACAACCCCTAAATCCCCCTTTCCGGCCAAAGTGAAGGACGAGGCCGCCACGACCTGGGTCAAACCCTCGCTGGTGGCCGAGGTCAAGTTCGCGGAGTGGACAAGCAAGGGCGAACTGCGCCAGCCTGTCTACCTCGGGCTCAGGTCCGACAAGCCGGCAAAGGATGTCGTGCGCGAGCGAGAACGTCCGCGCAAGTAGCGCTTCGCTTCGAGCGTAACGGCAGCATTCTGAGCTCTAACGTTCGCTGCGGCATTAGTTATCGCTTCGGGGGTGCTGGCGTCGACCAGTACTGAGCCGTCATGTCGGGTCTTGGCACAAAGCTTCAGTTTGCGCGGTGCAAGGCGATGTCCGGAGTTGGGCGTAAAGCCGACTTGCCGGTTGAGCGCCCGGACTTCTCACCTTGACCCACAGCGGTCATGTCAATGGCCTCGGGCAGGAACTCTATGTGGCTACGTGAAGTAGAGAAGCGGACATTCGAAGGTTTGAGTTGGGCAGACGACTCCCCTTGCTCACCACCGGCAGGCAAGCTGTGGCGAGCGCTGGATAAGGCCGGGGTCGAGTCATTGATCCCGCTGACAGAATGGGTCCGGGCGTACGCTTGCGGGAGGACCGCCGACAGGGTAGGTCCGGATGTCCAGATTGTCCAGCCGAGGAGCAGGGGTCATGCGCCGGACGGAAGCCGATTAGATCATAAGCTGCTCGCGCGATAGCGCCACCAAGTCAGCCCGCAAGCGAGTATCCAGTTGAAGTAGAGGAGAGCAATGATCGCTCCTGCTAAAGTACCTTGCACCCGCCAGTACGCAAGGAAATGGCCTGTGCCCTCCGATCGCGTTGCAAATGCAGTCGCCGCGAGCACCAGGCCAGCGGCGACGAGCAGGTAATTGGAGATAGAAAGTGATGGCTCGGCGTGGAGTGCGTTGAACCACGCGGCGAATGAGATGGGGGCCAACGGCAGACAACTGAACGCGCCCGCGAGCCAGCCGTGGCCGGCACCAGCGAGATAGATGAAGCCCAGGAGCTGCAAAGCAGCGAATAACGAGGCCACGAGATATTTCATGTCGCCGCAAGGTCTGACTCAGGTGAAAGCTCCGCGACCTAAGGTGCCAAGGCCGGGCCATACCGCATCGGCATCAACCTTCCATCAGACCACTGCCTCGCCGACCGCGTTATGTCCACGAAATTACGCGACGACAAAAATGACCGAAGTTCGACCCATTAGGAGACGTCCTCGTAAAAGGGCCACTCGTCGTGCATGCCTGATCCTCGAATGTGCGTTTCTGTTTCAGGCATTTCCCGCTCTTTTCCCGTAGTTATACGCAGCCGGCGTTAAGTTTAACGTGGAAGATGCAGCATACCATTTTGCCAAAGCGCCGCCTTATGGCGCGCGGTCCAACGAGGCCGCGTGAGTCCCATCGCGCGCATTTTCTTGCGCGATGCTTGTGCCCGACTGCTGTCGACAATGAAGTCGGTTAGGTTCTTTGGAAACGTCGGAGCGGTCTGCCTCAGCATCAACTGGGCAGCTCCCGAACCGCCTAGGGGTGCAGGAAATGGCCACGACGAATGCGTCCGCGCGAGCCGGAACGGTATGGAGTATTCGCAATCTCCTTGTCACGGCGGTCGCGCTGCTGGCCCTCTTCGGTATCGGCATTTCCGGACACGTCTTGCGCAATGCCAGCCTGGAGCGGGCAACGGCGGCCGATGCGGCCTCGGTCAACGAGACCGCGGATATATTGCTGGAAAGCGCAGGCCAATGGGCCCGCGAGCGCGGCGCGACCAATCTGGCGCTCAACGCCGCCGAACCCGCGGCCGACGCCCAGAAGTCTGCGATCGCGAATTTCCGCAAACTCGGCGACCAGCCGTTCGAGCAGGCGCTGGCTCGCATGGCCGCAAGGGATTTCGCCAACAAGGACCAGATGATCGCCAGCGCCAAGCGCGCGCATGAACAGGTTGCGGCGCTTCGCGCGCGCGCGGATGCCGAGATCACCAAACCAGCAGGCGTGCGTGACAAAGTGATCGTTTCGCAGTGGGCTCCGACCATCACCGGGCTGATCACCGCCAGCCAGGCCCTCCGCGTCGCCGCGGCGATGGAGGAAGATGACGTCCAGTCCCGCCTGTGGAGCCTGCAGAACCTGAAGCACTTCGTCTGGGTCATGAGCGAGTATCTCGGGCGCGAGAGGGCCGCGGTAGCAGCGCTGGTGGCTTCCGGCAAGCCGATGAGCTCGCAGGAGATCAACACCCTCGCGACATTCCGCGGTCGACTAGAAGCTGCCTGGGACTACGTGCAAGCCTATGCCGCAAAATCGTCGGCGCCGCAGAGCGTGGTGGGCGGCACTGAACGCTTGCGCGAGAATGTGTTCCGCCGGTTCGAAGAGACCCGCAAGGGCGTCTATGCCGCCGGACTTGGCGGGGGCGCTTATCCCGTCAATTCCGCTGAATGGTTCAGTCAGTCGACCAAGGCGATCGACGACGTCATTGGGCTCAGCGCGCTGGCAAGTCAGGAAGCGGTGAAACTAGCCGAAACTTCGCAGCGAAGCAGTCTGCAAACGTTGCTGATCAATGGCGTCCTGATGGCGTTCTCGATACTGCTTGCCGCCGGTGCGCTATGGATCGTGTTCAACCGGATCGTTCGATCCGTCAATCAGATGACGGACGCGATGGGCGAAATCGTCGAAGGCAATACGTCGATTGCTGTGCCCTGTGTCGAACGCCGCGACGAAATGGGAGCAATGGCGCGCGCGTTGCTGGTGTTCAAGGGAAATGCGGAAAAGGTACAGGCCATGCAGGCGGAGCGGGCTGCGCTGGAAAAAGCCGCGCAGGCCGAGAAGGTGGCCGCCATGAACCGGCTTGCCGATGATTTTGAGGCTAAGATCGGCGAGATCGTCGAGACGGTTTCCTCGGCGTCGACCGAACTGGAAGCCTCCGCCAAAACACTGACCTCCACCGCTGATCGATCGCAACAATTGGCTACGACGGTAGCGGCCGCGTCCGAGGAAGCCTCGACCAACGTGCAGTCGGTGGCGTCGGCGACGGAGGAACTGACCTCGTCGGTCACCGAGATCAGCCGCCAGGTGCAGGAATCCGCACGGATGGCCAACGAGGCCGTTGATCAGGCCCGCACTACCAACGAACGCGTTGGTGAATTGTCGAAGGCGGCGGGCCGCATTGGCGACGTGGTCGAACTGATCAACACCATCGCCGGCCAGACCAACCTGCTCGCGCTCAACGCTACCATCGAGGCGGCGCGGGCGGGCGAGGCTGGCCGCGGCTTTGCCGTGGTGGCTTCTGAAGTGAAGGCGTTGGCTGAGCAGACCGCCAAGGCCACCGGCGAGATCAGCCAGCAGATTTCGGGCATCCAGGCCGCGACGCAAGAGTCGGTGAGCGCAATCAGGGAGATCAGCGGGACCATCGAGCGCCTGTCGGAGATTTCCTCGACCATCGCGGCTGCCGTGGAAGAGCAGGGCGCGGCAACGCACGAAATCTCGCGCAACGTGCAGCAGGCCGCGCAGGGCACCCAGGAGGTCTCCGCCAATATCAGCGACGTCCAGCGCGGCGCCGGTGAGACTGGTTCGGCCTCCTCGCAGGTGCTATCGGCAGCGCAAATGCTGTCCGGCGACAGCAACCGCCTTAAGGTCGAGGTAGCCAAATTCCTCGACTCGGTGCGCGCTGCCTGACGCGAACCCAACAACGATAATGTTAGCAGCGGGCCACGCTCCGCCGGCCGCCGCGCTAGGAGGGACAGGGTAACAAGCCGCGGCAGGTCGAATCTCATGGCTTCTACCTGGACAACGCAGACGATATTGGTAGCACCAGCTGCAGGATTTCTCTTGCGAGTCTGTTTTGATGGCAATAAGCGGGTGATCAATAATCCCGCTTTGTAAAGACGATGGATGTATCCATGGTCCGCTTATGGCGGCGAGTTCAACCGACCGCTGCAACACATTCTGCGAACTTCTCAGCCGGCGTTTGATAGAGCAAGGTCTTTCTCGGCCTTTCATTGAGCTGCCTT
>NZ_JAHEAG010000075.1 GCF_018596315.1 Bradyrhizobium sp. SRL28
CCCCGCTGCCACTCCGCATGGCAGCCTAACCCCGGCAGAGGCTCCACCTATCGACGCGGAAACTCTGTTCAGACAACCGGGACCAGCTCTTTAGCCGTAGGGTGTCGTTACGAATAGCGACATTGCGGTTAAAACCTGCACTCAGCCGTACAGTAACGTTCGAAGTTCGCCACGGAAGTTGATGAGTGGATTGCCTTGAGCTGATCGCGTCGCGACAATCCGGCCGATAAAGATCCCATGGGTGCCGACGAGTTGGTGGTGATGCAAGACGCATTCGAGCACACAAACTGCGCTTTGCAGAACCGGTACGTCAAGAACGCCCTGATCCCATGGCGCTGTATCGAAACGGTGGACAGCGTTTGCGCCATGCCGGCCGGCGAAACGCAGTGCGAGGTCCTGCTGATTGCCGCCGAGAAGACTCACGCCAAAAGTGCCGTTGGCGAGTATCGCGTCGTGAGTTTCGGAACTGGCATTAATGCCGACCAGCAAGCAGGGCGGCTCCATGCAGATCGAGGTAATAGAACTGACCGTTACCCTCGCCGTCGGACGGCCGTTCCGGTCGCTACAATGGAGACGCCGCTCGCCAGATTTCGCATGGCTTGGCGAAACTCGATCGCCTCGATGGACTGAATATCGCTGATCCGGGGAGGCGATTGGCAGCTCATAGCCCAGCTCCGGAGTGGCGTTTGACCTCGAACGGTTGAACTATGCGGAGATTGCGTTGGTCGCGACTCTCGAACGTGCTTCCGCGCAGTGCGGGTTTGATCGCACCGATAATCTGACTGCTCCACAGCATGATCTGGCGATGCAGCTGAACACAATCGGTGGCTCCGCTTGGATGATAGCGTTCAGCGTGCCTTTGCGTCAGATCGAATACGTTCCGCGTACTCGTCGCGTAGCAACAGCGACGGGGAAGGGGGCCCGTACGTCCGAAGGGCTGGCGGTCCGTGATCTGTCCGCGCGTGGCGTCATTCACTGCGAATTGTTCCTCGGTGGTGATATGGGCATGGCCGCCGCGCCGTCTTGCCTTTCGATACTGTTGAAAAGGCGCTCTTTCCCGAAGAGAAGACGCTCATCCATCGTCGCGTGCAACGAAAGCCGCAGCTCGGGCGAGATCGAGTCGTCTGTATCGATCACCTCACGAAACTTACGAAACATGAGTTCGATCGTTGCGATCGATCCGAGTACCGTGATCGTCCGCCAAGACATCATTGTTTGTCTCCTTCGCGGTACCGCGAAGCGCGAGTCCTCGAGTCGCCTGTCTTTTCGACGATCTCGGTGGTGCGCTTCGCACCGGCTCTGGCAATCTGAGTGGCCGTCGATCTTTCAGGCGCCGCCCTAGCCTCGATTAGCTCAGCAAGATTGATACGGTACGCATCCTGCAGCCTGATAAGCGCGCTGCTCCGAGCATAGACTGCCCTCATCCGCCTCGAGTTGTGAAAACTTTCCATGATTTTGCTCTTACCGTCTCAGGCTAATGCACCGCTATTTCGTGCAAACGGTGCATTTCGCCCCGCCATGACCGGCCGCACTTCTCGGCCGTCGTCAAATGCAGGGGAGATCCACCGGCTCGGTGCTGATTGAGTTGCGCGGACCTTCTGGATGCTGACTAGCCGTCGCCGAACAGCGGCGACACCTCACTATCGTTTGCGGCGAGCCGTATTCGGAGCGAAGCGAGCTCGGCTTGGAGGCTTTGCGCGCCATCACTGCGCTCCGGTCGAAACCGCCGCCTCGCGCGAGAGCAGCGCGCGGGTCGCCGCCGTCACGTCAGCCTGCCGCATCAGACTTTCTCCGACCAGGAAGGTCGAAATGCAAAGCCGCGAAAGACGCAGAACATCGCCCGGGGCGCAGATACCGCTTTCGCCGACGATCAGGCGATTCTTCGGTATGAGCGGCGCCAGCGCCTCGCTGGTCGTAAGCGTGGTCTCGAAGGTGCGCAGGTTGCGGTTATTGATGCCGATCATCGGCGAGCGAAGTTTTAGCGCCCGATCGAGCTCGTCGCGGTCATGGATCTCGATCAGCACATCCATGCCATGGGCCAGGGCCGCAGCCTCGATCTCGCGAGCGGTTTCGTCGTCGAGCGCCGCCATGATGATCAGGATGCAGTCGGCCCCCTGAGCGCGCGCTTGTACCACCTGATAGGTGTCGAACATGAAGTCCTTGCGCAGCACCGGCAGATATGTTGCCGCTCGCGCTGCCATCATGAAATCAGGGTGCCCCTGAAAGAAGGGCGTATCCGTCAGCACCGACAGGCAGGCCGCGCCGCCCGCTTCATAGGCCCTGGCAAGCGAGGGCGGATCGAAGTCGCCCCGGATAAGGCCTTTGGAGGGAGAGACCTTCTTGATCTCCGCGATCAGCGCATACTCATCTGCTGCGTGCTTGTTGCAGATGGCGGCGAGAAAGCCCCGCGGGGGCGGGGCCCGCCGCGCGAGCGCTTCGACCTCTGAAAGCGGCAAGGTGCGCTTGGCGGCTGCGATCTCTTCGCGCTTGTAGGCCTCGATCTTGGTCAAAATGTCGGACATCGGTCAGCTCGGCTGTCAGGCGTTAGAGATTGCGACTAGATGTTTCAATCGCGCCGCCGCGGCACCGCTATCAAGCGACTTCTGCCCAAGGGCGACGCCTTCCTTCAAGGGTTTGGCACGGCCGGCCACGATCAATGCCGCGGCCGCATTGAGAAGCGCGATATCGCGATACGGGCTTGGGGCGCCGTCGAGCACGCTTTGCAGCGCGACTGCATTGGCATCGGCATCGCCGCCCTTCAGCCCCACGCTGCCGCAGCGGGGGAGGCCGGCCTGTTCAGGGGTCACTTCGAAGGTGCGGATCTCGCTTGTCTCAATCGAGGCAACAAAGGTCGGCCCGGTCAGGGTGATCTCATCGAGTCCGTCCGAGCCGTGCACCACCCACACTGACTCAGCGCCAAGATTCTTCAACACCTGCGCCAAGGGCAGCACCCACTGCCGCGAAAACACTCCGACTATCTGTCGCTTGACGCCGGCCGGATTGCACAGCGGTCCGAGTAGATTGAAGATGGTGCGGGTAGCGAGCTCAATCCGGGTAGGGTGAACGTGCTTCATGGCGGGATGATGGACCGGCGCAAACATGAAGCCGATGCCGGCTTCGTGCACGCAGCGAGTGACGTCTTCAGGGGTGATGTCGATCCTCACGCCGAGCGACGCCAAGACGTCGGCAGCGCCCGAGCGCGAGGACAGTGCGAGATTGCCATGTTTGGCAACCCTCACGCCAGCACCAGCGACGATGAAAGCGGCGCAGGTCGACACGTTAACCGAGCCCGAAGCGTCGCCGCCAGTGCCGGCAATGTCGACGGGATCGTGCGGCGCACTGACTCGCAGCATCGTACTCCGCATCGCGGAAGCGGCGCCGGTAATCTCTTCCACCGTCTCGCCGCGCACCCGCAGCGCCATGAGAAGTCCACCCATCTGCGCGGGTGTGGCTTCGCCTGACATCATGCTGTCGAAAGCGGATGCCGCTTCCTCGCGGGTCAGCGTGGCGCCGCCGGCGACTTTGCCAATATTCGAGTTGAAGGCGTTCATCGTGCTTTCGAACGTGCTAGCTGTTGCTAGTGGCAGCGGTTGCGTGGGCGAAGGCGACCTCGTTGATCGATGAGCCGATCCCGATGGTCCAGCTTGGTGACGAGGGCGGGGGGCCGCTTGTCGCACAACATGCTTGAAGACTCTCTTTTGGCTCTTCTCTCGTTCGATGCGAACTCGACAAACGGCACGATCTCGCAGCTTTCCGGCTTCATCAGTGGGAAGTCAATTCGAATAGGCGTCAGTTCCAAGCCTGAAATCATGTGCTGCACGGCAACCCCGCTGCCGCGTTAGCCGATAACCATTGCTTGCGTGATGTAGGTTTGGTCATAATTGGTTTCCAAGCCTACAACCTGACGCAGCGTAAGGTTCAACCCCCTTCAGTGGCTTGGCTGAACATTATTCCAGTATTCCATTGTGCCGCTTCCTGAGGTACGAGGAAACAAGCGGCCACATGCAGGCCGCCGCCATCGTGGAAAACCCTTCCCAGCGCAGTCGGACTGATATGAGAACACTCACTGCGGGCGTTTCCAGACAGACGTGCTCAAGATCCCTATGGGCGCAAAGAAGAAGAATTGAAAAACGGCGGCCCGATACGTCCTCAGCCGACTTGTTCTGCAATGCCGACGTTTATTGCACCCAAGCGACGCGCGCGGTGAGGTGAGCGGAGCCGACATCGCGACATTGCAGATCCCGGCGCAACTCCTAGCCGCGTCCACGTGATTGCACGAAGCGGCGGATAGAGCATGTCGTCGTCCAATGTGGAATAGATGCGATTCAGAGTCCCGAGCTTATGCACTATTCTTGATTGTGGCCTCCTCGAGTGCTCGCCGTACTGCGGCGCAAGAGGTTGCGGTACCGAAATAGTTAGCTAAACGCACATCGTGCCGGCTCGATGCCACTCGCTCGACCTGCCGCTTCAGATTGGCCATAACGGCGTGAAGCCCCGCATGACGATCAGGCACCGCCTCACAGTCCCGCGTTTTCCGGAGCCGGGGATACAGGGTGGGCGGGGCAAGGAATGGCAGGGCCCATGCGCGGGTCTCCCATTTTTTTTCAGGTGCGGGCGATCGTTAGACCAGCATTCTCAATGGCATCCAGGATCTTGCCTGCATAAGCCGGCGGGTCGGTTGGTGTTCGCCAGTCAGGGCGCCGTACGCCTCCTCGCGCTCAGCGAGCTTGTGCTCAGTATATTCGCCGCAGACATTGCAGGATCATCGGTCGACCGCTCCAGGGATCATGCGACGCGATTTCGCACCAGTTATCGGAGTTGCATTTCGGACACTGCATGGGCGGGGGGCTCCTGGCGGTTCTCAGCTCGCGGGCTCGATTCTAGCCAACTCGAACGGGTGTTTGGGTAGCTTACCTCTGCAGAAGCATCGGGAGTGTGGAGCTCGTCTCGGACATTCCAGAAGCGAATAAAGCTAGCGAGGCCAGCGCGGAAGAAAGCGAAACAGACGTGGCAAACGCGCGCGGTCTTTGCAGCGCGCAAGCGGCGTGCCTTTGGGATCCTTGGTGGCTCACAAGTACTGAGCCTCGAAACTGCCCTTTCCGCTGCGGCGCAGGCGAACATTGCGAGCAAAGCGAGCGCGGCCCCCAACGCAAAGGACAGCGTTGCTGAGGCGAGGGCGCCGATAAGGCTCAGATCGATTGTGGCTCTGGTTGATATACCTTCGAGGAACGCCAAGACTGCAAGCGCAGCGCCACAGTTGATCAATATCAGAGCGCAAAGCGCAACCGGGACCGAATGGAGGGCTGCCTTTTTGACCAAGCTGCGAAGTCCGCCGTTGTGAAGGGCGCGCCGAGTATCTTCGCGGTTCGGGCCGTGATGCCATTTTGCATCTTTTACCACTGCTCGCGACCCGAGTGTTCTTCAAGCGCTATTTGTTTGTTTGGCATTGTCCACTAGGTGTACTCCTGGATCCGTTCGGGGGCGACGAAAACATCGCTTCGGGCGCGCGCGAAGAGCGAATCCGGCCTAAGGCGATAGCCCGGTTGCGTGTTTGCGACAGCACATCGCGTTCGTTCAACGACATATCGGCATCGGATACTCATAGATCATCATTTGCGTGATGACGTCGTACTGGCACAGACCATTTCTGAAACCGTTTGCCGTGCTGCGTGAGGTTGCCAGACTTCAGCGGCTCACTGGTCCCCACCGAAACTGGTTTGAAGCCAATCTCCTCTAGCTGCTTCGAGAGTGTCGCGATGGGGCACATTGAAACCGGATCCGCCTGTCCTCAGATGAACTGACAACAACGCCGCCACGATTGCGAACAAAACCGTGGAGAGCGCCATCGATACCTCGCCGGTATTCGCCAGCAGCAAGCCAGCGATCCTTCACCAATGCTACCGTTCGAGCTGCGTCATCCAAGGCGATGATGGGCTTTGTCATCAATGAAACGGCGGCTTCTGGGTGGCATTCAATCCCTCACTTCAACGGGACGGTGTTTGTTCTGCAGTACGGGACGACGGACCGGAAACGTGGTGGTGCGGTCAGGAATCGATCAGGGGGCACACGGACATTCCGATGACGCCCAGCGATCTGTTACGGCGCCGATCATCGGGATGCGCGGATTACTCTGCTCTGCTTCTGACTGTCCTCTGTACCTTGCTCTGGTCGTTTCGGTGAAACGCTTTCGCGCTCGCCCTGGTCTTCGTCGCCGCAATCCTGCTCGCGATGATCTCTCCGGTCTTGTGCGACCCGTTAAGGGGACGCACGCACCGCTCCGACCGCACCGCAGTCGTTGTGATCGGCGTCGATGTGCGACGGCGCGCCGAGGCTGGACATTTCTTTCGGCTTGCGGCGCCTAATCTGTGCGGGCGGACGCGATGCATGGTGACGTTGATCGAGCGGATGCCGGCAAGGAAGCCGGCGCTGGCTTCGAGCTCGGGGCCAGCGTGCGCCGCGCTCGTCAGCGCGAGCAGCGCCGCGGCGAAGGTGATGCGTTTCACTTGTCTTCCTTTCCGTGGGGTGTGGAGGTAGACCCGGCCGCCGATTTGAAACCCAGCCAGATCGAAGGACGGGCATAATCGGCGCCTTGCGCTTTGCGATTATCGCGCCGACTTCCATTTCATGTGCGGCTGGATCGCGCTGCGCTACCTCGATGATCCCGCCAAGGCGGCTCCGATCCGATCGCTACATTCTGAAGACGCCGTAATGTGGCGCCTCAATGGGTGTATTGAGCGAAGCGCTCAGGACGACTGCGAGCGCATTTCTGGTGTCAACAGGATCAAGAATGCCGTCGTCCCAGATTTCGGAGGTTGCATAATAGGCGCTCGATCGTTCCCGATACCCTTCCAGAATCGGCTCTCGAATAGCTGCCAACTCCTGCTCAGACAGGCGTCCACCCTCACGGGTTAATTGTCTTGCCTTGACATGGGTGAGCACGCCTGCTGCTTGCTCTGCACCCATCGCAGAAATCTGAGACTGCGGCCAGGTGAACATAAACCGTGGATCGAAAGCCCGTCCCGCCATAGCGAATGTCCCCGCTCCGTAGGAGCCGTTGCAAACGACCGTGAATTTAGGCACCGACGCTCCAGAGACGGCCATGATCAGCTTCGCGCCATCCTTGGTGATGCCACGCCGTTCGTATTCGCGGCCGACCATGAAACCCGTGATATTCTGCAGAAAGAGCAGGGGCGTTCGGTTCTTGTCGCACAATTGGATGAAGTGAGCGCCCTTCAGCGCACTGTCGCTGAACAGCACACCATTGTTTGCAATAACCCCGATCTGATATCCATAAAGCCGCGCGAAGCCGCACACCAGAGACTCGCCATAGCGAGGCTGGTATTCGTGGAACCGGCTGCCATCCACCAGACGGGCGATGATCTCCCGCATGTCGAACTGCACTCGAGGATCCCTGGGAATGATGCCGTAGAGTTCGGACGCGTCGTACGCCGGCGGTTCCGGAGAGACTTGATCCATCGAGGCTTTCGTGGGACGATTGAAGCGAGCGACGATGTCCCGTGCGATGGCAATCGCGTGCATCTCGGAGCTTGCGAAATAGTCACTCGTCCCAGACACGCTGGTATGCATATGAGCGCCACCAAGCTCTTCGGCGGATACCGTCTCGCCCGTAGCCGCTTTCACGACCGGGGGGCCTCCTAGAAAAATCGCGCCCGTTCCCTCCACGATGATGTTGTAGTCGCTAAGCGCCGGGACGTACGCCCCTCCCGCGGTGCAATGACCCATTGCGATGGCGACTTGCGGCACTCCCATCTTCGAGAGAAAGGACTGATTGCGGAAGATTCGACCCGCGTAGTATCGATCCGCGAAGAACTCCGCCTGCAAAGGCAGGAAACCACCAGCACAGTCGCACAGATGAACCACTGGCAGACGGTTCTCGATCGCTATGTCCAAGGCCCGCACGATCTTCTTGACAGACAACGGATACCATGCGCCGCCCTTCACGCTGGCGTCATCCGCGTGAACAATGACCTCGCGACCCGCTACGATGCCGATGCCGACGACCTGCGCAGCGCCAGGCACCTCGCCGTCGTAAGCCTTGTTAGCGGCTAGCGTCGAAAGCTCGAGGAACGGAGTTTCTGGATCGAGCAAAGCCTCGATCCGATCACGTACAAACAACTTGTTTTGCCGACGCAGGCGCTCAAGGTCTCGTTCAGGACGGTTGAAGCGGGCGACACGTTGTCGTTCCTTCAATTCGGCCACAAGTCGTCTATTGTGGAGTTCGTTGAGGCGGAATTCGTGGGATTTGACATCCGCTGCAGAAGCGATCCGCTGCATCTCAACGCCCTTCCTCTGAGAGCGTAACCAGCACTGCGCCTCGCTCGAAGCTCTCGCCTTCGTTGAAGTGAATTCGGTCGATCACGCCGTCCCGTGGAGAGCGTATGATGGTTTCCAACTTCATGCTCTCGATTTTCATCAGCGCCGTGCCTGCGGAAACGGGTTGACCAGGCGAAACGCTGGTCGTAACGACGAGACCCGGCATTGGCGCGCGGGCCAGGAGATGATCTGCCTCATTATTAGCGCAAGCGAGCGTTCTCAACGGGTCGCGGTAGTGCAAAATGCGCGTCCTGCCGCGGATGTGCACGTGAATAACCTCGCCGTCGATGGCGAACCTGACCGGTTCGCTTTCGCCAGCGATGGTAAGGACGCCGCAACCGTCGCCTTGCTGGGAGAACACGACTGGGCCAATCACTTTGTTACTCAAGAGAAGGCGATAGCCCTGTTGGCAACGTGAAAGCGATAACTGATAATCTACGCCATCAACTTCAAAAGAGTGTTTCACGTCAGTTTCTCCAGCTGCCCAGCGCTGCGTGAAGCTCGGGCACGGCATCTGCCGATTCGCGGATAGGTCTCGTCAGGAGGGCGGCTGTGGCGAGGAAGGCAGATAAGTCGGACGCAGGCTCGCCCGATGCGATGTGCGGATTTTCCTCAAGATATCCCGTATGGATGTGTCCGCTCAGAAATGCCTCCTCACGGAGGATACGTGTGAGAAAGTTTACATTTGTCTCGCAGCCGAGAAGCACCAGCTCCCGCATCGCGCGATGGGCCTTCGGCGCAGCCTCAATGCGCGTCGGCGAATGCGCGATGATCTTTGCGAGCATGGGATCGAACGCTGTCGTGATCTGCTGGCCTTGCAAGATGCCGCTGTCGATCCGTACGCCGTCGCCGTCCGGGTACTCAAGAACAAGTACCTTACCAGTCGTCGGAACATATCCACGTTCCGGGGCTTCCGCATACAGTCTAGCCTCGATCGCGTGTCCTCTCGAGACGATATCGGACTGCGAAAATCCAAGTTCGCGGCCCGCGGCGACATAGATCTGTTGAGCAACAAGATCGATGCCGGTGATCATCTCGGTCACAGTATGCTCGACTTGCAGTCGCGTATTCATCTCAAGAAAATAGAACTCTCCGCCGCCGAAAATGAATTCGACAGTGCCTGCGTTTCGACAGTTGGCAGCGCGCGCGATGCTGACGGCGGTTTCGCAGACCCGCTTGCGCAACTCTGGCGACAGCGCGGGCGACGGCGACTCCTCGATGATCTTCTGGAACCGGCGCTGCACCGAGCACTCCCGCTCAAAGAGATGGACCACGTTTCCGAAGGAGTCGCCGAGCACCTGTACTTCGATGTGCCGCGGGTTTTCGACATATCGTTCGACGTAAAGCCGGCCATCGCCGAAGTACCTCTGCCCCTCACTGCGCGCCTGCGCAATCGCGTCCTCCAGGGTAGCGAGGTCGCGTACGATCCGCATGCCCTTGCCGCCACCGCCCGCCGATGGTTTCACCAGCAAAGGAACTCCAACAGCTCGCGCCCTGAATGTGAATGTCGCTGGATCATCTTCTTCGATCGCCGAAGGTGCGACCGGAAAACCGTTCCGCTGAACGAACTTGTGGGCCCGGATTTTATCGCCCATCAGTTCTATGCTTTCGGGGGCGGGCCCGATGAACGCAATGCCCGCCTTTATCACGGCCCTGGCGAACTCAGCATTCTCGGAGAGAAATCCATAACCCGGATGAAGGGCGTCGGCGCTCGCCTTGTGGGCAGCAGCGATGATTTGCGCGATATCGAGATAGGCCGCTATCGGCGTGCGACCGCTGATGGCAATCGCCGTGTCAGCCATGGAGACAGCCGGCGTCCCCGCATCGGCATCGTGGTAGACAATTGCAGAGCGAAGCCCCAGCCTTCGCAAGGTCTTGATGATTCGTACGGCAATCTCGCCTCTGTTGGCGATCAGAATGGTGTGGAAGGGTAATTCACGCATTTCGCCTATTCGTCCAAGCAAGTGCCCGATCCCGGGAGTTCAGTCAGTCGCAAGCGGCTGGTGCTGCCTCAAGTGCCCGCGCCCTTTCATCTGTCCCCATCCAGCGTTGCCGTCCTGGAATTCAGCCGGGGACTAGTCTCGAACGCGGGCAATCGAAGGCGCCGGCCTATTGACGCTGGCTCATTTCGAGCCTTCCTTTCCTTTGGCAGAGTCTCGAACTGATATCACGTAGCGACATTGGTCACTCAGGTTTGTGAACTTGGCTCTGAGACAGGCAGTAATGGCGCCTGCATCAGGTATGTGGCTGCCACAAAAGCGAAACACGTCCGGTGTGCAAGCCTCTCGCTCCTCCGGTGTCGCCGGCCGATCTCGCGCACCCGCCTGTTCGGTGAATAGAGCTGTTGTCGTCACAACAGCAACAGCAAGTGCTGTTGCACAGCGGTGTGCTTTGAAGAACCAAGACCCTTGCGTTCGCTGCTTTTGATTCACGATATCCTCTTCAAGTCGACACATCCTGCGGTATTGTTCGTCCTACGCGAAGCGTAGTATGACCTGTCTACCGGGAAACAGGCCGGAACCATTCAAAGCATTGACGGCCGCGGAAGCGCACTTTGCGTATCTGTACACCCATCGCAGCGGTGCCTCGGTCGCTTAGTCGTGAGATACCGTAATTTTCCGAGCGCGAGGAGGCGGCTAACAACCCGCCAGTCGGCCGATACCCAGAGCCGCCAACCAGGGCGAAACAACGATTGCGGCCCGGCTAGACGAAAGAAGTTACGATAGCGGTAAGGTATACCCCGGGAGCAATTCCGGCATTCAGCTACGTCCAACACGCCCCCGAAGCTGCACCTGGTTGGGGAGTGCGAACCATTATCGGTCTGTAACAGCCGGGGCCATCACCCACATGGTGCGCTCTCGCGACCTGCATGCCACCTCTTGCGAGGAGCGGCACGCGTGACATCGGAGATCGAGATTGTGCCAAATGCTCGTCCTGTTCCGGCTGCAACTTGGCCAGTTCGCCATGCGCTCCATAGATCACTTCGCTTTCGGGGGAGTGCTCGAGGACCGTGACGGGCCCTTGCGGCGTGAGCTTAAGAGTTTGGGACATTCGCAATTCTCATCACCTGGCGGGAGGCTTTCAGATGGCCTTAGGGGCGCCACCTGCTTTTAAGATCGTACAATCTAACGCTGCGTACGATTCAAGCCCCTTCGAGGACTGCTCGTGTGGATATGTCCAAACTCGTGGGCCCCCACGAGCCATCTGGCGCGAATCAGAGTGAGAGGCCTTCACTGGCGCGGAAAATCTCAGTTTCATTCCCATCTAGGCCGAGGGCAGCCGTGCACGTGTTAGAAGTGACAGCTCCAGCACGGCTGATCCCTCCAAGCCGGCAAGTCGGAGAGATCGAAACATTGGATTGGTTTGCGATCCTAGTCAGCGCAAATCGCGCGACGTGGTAGCAGTTCGAAGAGGGAAGAGCTTTCACGCCCGAGATGGCGGGTGCTTTAGATGCTGCGCGTCTAAACCTTCGTCCTGGCAGAAACTTGACGTAATGCGCTTTCGAAGGAGGTCGTGGCGGCTGGGGATGGTATCGTGCTGGGTCCGGCTGCCACCGGGTGTGTACGAGGCATGAGCAAAGCAACTCTATCAACCGCTCAATGCGTGTGCACCCGCTTCGGCTTTCTCAAGCGAATCGCGCCCCGCGGCTTCGCTCCTTCCGAGATATAGGCAATTGGGCCGAATTTGTGAATTTTGCGGGGAGGGCGGCCTACGTAATGTTGGAGGGGCTGGTGTCGCATTTTCTTAATGTACGAACTGCATGCTCATCTGCATGAAACCGATAGATCCGTTCTACGATCCCAAATTCTGGCGAGGCCGTGCGGAAGCGACGCGGACCAAAGCGGTGTCGTTCGCTGAAGGCAAGTCCAGAGATAGGCTCCTTAAGATCGCCGAGGAATATGAGAAGCTAGCCCGACGCGCAGAGGAGTGGCCGACGCTTAAAGAGGATGGCGACGCAGAGCCTAATCACAGTTCCTGATGCTTCGCCGGGTTCTCGACAAAATCGGCTGCCGTGTTATGGCCGATAGATCTCCACTCGACAGGATCAGGGTAGCGAAGCCGCACCGTGGCCCTGCGCAGTGTCCCAAACGAACTTCGCGCCGTCCGGCAGTTCGCAGATGAATTCGCCCTGATTCACGACTTCGGTCGTCCCGGCGGTCAGCTTGGAGGCCCGCACCGTAAGCTTGCCTTCGCGGCTGAGGCTGTGGCGAATGTATTCCGTCACCGGGTGTCCCGAGCTATCCACGGTTTGATGCGCATTGGCAAAGCTGATGCCGTTCTGGGCGGTCACCCTGAAGGCACTTATAACCAACCCGGCCTGCGTGGCCGGCCCGGGCTTGCCGCCATCGACGGTGGTACAGCGGTTCAGGTCCAGTATGAGCTTCACATTCTTGCCGGCCTGCAGGGCACTGAGCACCTCGGCGTATTTCGGCGAGGGCTCATCGGCCTTGGCGATCGTGCTCACGCTTACAGCCGAAAGCAAGGACAACAGGATGGACAGGCGTCTGCCACTGAACTTCATACGCTCTTCTCCTCCACAACAACCGCAGGCCACGCAAGCGCCAACTTGCCCGATGTCGTGTTCGCAAACAGCCTGGCGGATTCCGGACATATTCGGTCGCAACAACTACACGTGTCGCAACTGCGCGCAAGTCGTTGCGAAGGATAATCCAACCTCACAACCTCGTACGTAAGGTTTGCGAAGTGGCTTCACCATTTGTGACACCCTCTGCACTGTTTGGTCCAGCGGGTGGCAGCGTCGAAAGTACGAACGGCAATAGTGCGTGAATGCAAGGGAGGCCGATATGACCGAGAGGGTGCAGGCTCTCATATAAGCTTAAGCGGAAGAGTTTCGAACGAGCATTCAAGAAACGGGCATCTTGCCGAGCACTCCGTGTGGCCGCCCGGCAGGGACCGCTACCGCCCGAAGAAATGGTCGGGGAATGGACGGCCGGCGAAATTGATGCGGTGGGACGACGAGCAAAATACTTGCTCGGTCAAGGGACTTGATCTCGGTATACCGAAACAAGCTTGGCGGAATGTCAAATGGCGCGACGGCAGCGTTGACTTCTTGACCTCGCGCTTTGCGCGGCTCCGGGTCCGCCCCGCTCATCGCAATGACTGGCTGACCCGCGGCGCTCCCGCTCAGAACAGAGGGTGACATGCCGAACTCGTTCGCTACCATGCGGCGGTGCCTCGCGAGCGTATTTGCTTAGACGCTACGTAGATGTCCGTGCTGCGCTATCGAAATGGAAGCTCATGCGCCGTCATGATTTGTGACGCAGTAAATCTAATCCGTTCGGATATCGGCGTCCCTCTGGTCACAGGCCGCGCAAAGGAAGTCTCCCCGACATCGAAATCCGGCGATCGTCCGGCCACTGATTTAGATCGATCTTGATGGCGTAATGCAAACGACGCCCGGAGGAGATGGCCCATACGTACGCGCGCCCGCCAGCAAAGGAAAATCCGTGCGGCCGGACACCGGCGAATTCGACGCCGATCATCGGCACCTTTTCGTGTGAGCATATCATTTGCACGGGTTTATCTGGGTTGGACACGGCCAGGTGCCGCGCCATGCCCCAACCGGCCCGACGCACCTCATACCCAGTGTGCGTCGGGCCGGTGCTGTTTCAGCATAGGAGATCGACGCTCGACCGCATTCATCGGTGTTAAGTCGGATGCAGCCGTTTGTGCGATGACCGATACAACGGTGCCGTTTCACTCGCGCTGTGCGAGGTGGGACACTGTGCATTGCCGCGCGTGCAACATCAAAAGCGCTTTCTGTGGTTCTGGCAGGGAGAGCGCGTTCGCCAACGCGTCTAAGCTGCACCGTTAGGACTGATTTGCAGAGCTCAAATGATGCGTGATTTTCCGAACATCTCGATCAGCCTGTCTGTCGTTCCTACTACCGGATGGGGGCATCTCCTAGTTCGATATCGAAACGGCCGCGCTTCTACGCGCGGTCCTGAACGGAGGCTGCAAAGGTTTCTCAGCACCAAACCCCATAAATCGATTTCCGTTTATGGCGATCCTTCCGATGCGTTACATTGTAATCGATTCTGTGGCTGATCTTGGGGATGGAGTCACGTAGCGGCCACTTCAGGCTGTGTTACGCTTGGGGAATGTCACGGCTCGCCAGCATATTCAGCACGTATACTGAGATCTGACCCAAGAGCCGTAGCAGCCCCGCATATCGCATAGGGGCCGCCACCTGGCCGACCACGCCGCAGGAGATATCGGCCTTTCGCGACAGCGAGGAGCGCGCCTCTTGCCGATCACGAAGGCGGGGATCAAGCCGGAGGGCGGGGGTTAGGGTAAGATCGATCGACCGAGCAGGCTCGGATAGCGCTCTGCTGATCCGGGCTATGCTTGTTTCGTTTCATCCGGCTGCTTGCTCGGCTGCATCCGCGTGCTAGCACGAAGCAAACGCGTTGTTAAGAATTGGCCCGCACTGATCTGCGCGATTCCGATTCGTTCCTTGCGAACAAAATAGAGTCGGATGGAGAACAAAGCTGTGGTGCTGCTTGTCTCCCTGCTTCAGGTAAGGATCGGCTGGAGTTATGATCATCCGACTGAGCAGGGCGCGGCTTCATGGCGAAGAAACCGGGCAAGCAAGCATCGCGGCATACGGTCCTCGTGATCGACATCGGTGGTTCGCGTGTGAAGGTCACGACCAACAGGGAGCGAATCAGGCGCGCGTTTGCGTCCGATCCCGAGCTATCAGCGAGAGTGATGGTCAGGAAGGTCAAGGCGCTGACGAAGGACTGGTCCTATGACGTCGTCGCGGTCGGATATCCCGGACCTGTGCCCTTGTCGGAGCCTCACAATCTCGGTCTCGGGTGGGCCGGCTTCAATTTCGAAAGGCCTTCGGTCGCCCGACCAAGGTCGTCAACGGGGCGCCGCAGCCCTCAAGCGCGTTGGCAGGGAGAAATGGCAACGCACGGTCGATGACGTCATCAGGCGCCTGCTCGCAGCCGTGGAGCCGGATTACATCATGCTGGGCGGCCGCAACGCCGGCAAGGTCGACAAGCTGCCGCGCAAGGTCCGTCTCGGCGTCAACACCAACGCGTTCGAGGGCGGATTTCGGCTGTGGAAGAAGGGGGTAGTTAGATCGTCCAGCGTACGGCGATAGAGAATGCCGGAGCTTACATAGGCGCGTGAGCTTTGCACCTGGATTTGAATGGCCTCTCGACGATCGACTGTCTATGGTGTCCGCATGTCCCGCCTTGTGTATCTCTTCACTGCTATCGTCCTGTTGCTGTTATCAGTCGCCGCTCTGGCCGCACCGCTTCAAAAGCGGCCGGCTCCGCGCTGGCACGGCTATGGCTTCCTGCCGGGTGACCAGCAGCCGCTGAACAACAGCCTTCCACTTTACGCCCAGAAAGACGCGATGCGGCGATCGGCACGCCGCGACCGGCGCCCTTGGTACATTGACCCGGTCCCCCGTTACTACGGGTATGATGGCGCCTGGCACTATTTCGGCCGGCCCGGCTTTTACGGCGGCCGCTACAATGGCGGCAGCTTTGGCCCGTGCTGGACGCGGACGCCGATCGGGCCGATCTGGAATTGCGGCTGATTAGGTCGTAGGGCGCAATGGCGAAGCGTATTGCGGCGTCTGGCGTTGGTGACGGATTAAGTTGGGCTAATCCAACTGGCGTGCGTACGCACGTGCCTCCAATATTCGCGGCTGAGAGAGGTCAGTCGATGACCTCAGGCGTGTATGCCAGATGGCGCTTGCCAACGCGCCCATCCTTGTGGCGCGAACTTGGCTGCTTTGGCCACGCCGTCTTGCTCATGAGAACGCGTAAATGACCCAGCAGATGCCGACCCACAGGAGCGCGTTGAGGAGGACCGCCGCAAGCGGCCAGAAGTTCCACACTATCCGCGGCTGCGAAGCATCAGCATGCAATGCTTGATCGGCCTTACCGCCTTCAATCACGCGCGGTTTTGGTTTGCCCCAGTGCGTCATCCGTATCCCATGCTTGCGCTGCGCTAGTCGATTTGGGTCCCAGCAAATCGAGATCACCAAGTCAAGTGAACGTCGCCATCCCGATGCCGAAAGAATCACGGCCGTGAGGCTGGCGAGCCTGATCGTCAGCCTTGCCGACTACCAGATCCCAGCCGACCTGCGGTCCAGGGCTGGCTCTTCGAGCACCTAACCATAGCGCTCAATGATCACGTGAGCCTCAGGCCTTTCGGAGATCGATGAACCCCAGCGTTGCTTCGCGGTCGGCGCTTCCCTTCAACGACGCGGCACCTTGCTCAATGGGACCATGGAGCTCCTGCGGCATCAGCCAGCGCGAGGCATCATCACCAATCAATTGAAATCTCGTGACGAAGGCGAGCTCGTCATAGCCGATCTCGTATTGATCCGCCCGCGTGACTGTCGCGCCCTCGATGCCCTTCGGCTGCATGGCCTCATGAACGCTGGGCGAACTCACTGACTCGATCACGGCTACCTTAAAAGGTGTCTCGGCGAGGCAGATCGATAATTTTGCGAAGGCCATCCTCTTGGACATCTCCGCGCCGTTCACGAAATTCGCACTCTTCCAAAGTAGGAAGTTTCCGATCGTGTTGATGAAGCGGCCTTCCGGTAGTACGGTTTCATCCACGACCAGCTCCGCTGGTCGCGTGTCGGCCGAGATCTGAAATTGCGCACCTTGCGTGACGTGGTTGTAACATTGTCCATTCGCGCCCGATCTCATAGCTGCCCCGTGACCAGCCGTCCGCTTGATGGTCGAGGCTATCTCCTTGGTCGGTGCGGTTAAGTTGGCGGCGAGGGCCACATTAATGTCTGCCGCTTGTACAGTTACGACTAGCCTCAACGCCGCATTGATCAATATCAATCGAGCAAGTCTCATTGTGAATTCCTGGGTCGGTGACCAGCGCGCCGCCTTTTAACTGCGGCATCTTCATCTCAGCAATCGGCGTGCCGAACGCGAAAGTGCTCTGCGCGTCGCTTGAAGAAGAAAAAGCACGTGCCCGAAGCGGCACCCGCGGAATGATTTAGGTGCAGTAGTCGGATTCTCCACATCAACGTCCGCAACCGGACACGACTGGTACGACAAGATAGATGACAAATGACGCCGGTCCCCCTCGTGCCGCCAAGACGGCAACAATGCTTTCGCATTTTGGGTTCAATCCAGCGGCTACATTCAGGGCCGGCCTTTCACCACCGGCTCGCCGTCGGATCGACTGAAGAATGACGTCCGTCACTGGCGCTAAAAGTACTTCCCTCATTCTCACCTAGTGGTTCATCATAGTGAG
>NZ_JAHEAG010000076.1 GCF_018596315.1 Bradyrhizobium sp. SRL28
GCTCAAATCCAACAGCTGCGGTATTGAGCAAGGTTGTGTTCATTGCAGGTGGAGCTAGATGGATTTAACCGCCGGCCCCAAACAGTCGGCTTCTGAAACATGGTGACGTTTGACCCTGTACACTAACGACAAGTCCGATAATTATTGCTGCAGCGCTCCGCTTCTCGGTGCCTTAATTCCGCGTTCTGGCGCTTTTTTGGACGGATTTCACCACATCGTTCGCTGGTACCAGCCGCGTTCAGCATGCCACGCAGGATCCAGTAGGGCGTGTTTGGCGCCTTGTTATGGCGGTATTTCACAACTTGCTCGAGTTTTGTCAGGTCACCGGCTTGTAGGTGAGCTTTCTCTGAGCGTAGAGCCGGTCGGCGAAAGAACCTTCGATGTGCCTGCCGGCCTCCAGCGTCATAGCAGTTCACCACAGCTGATTTGGCAATCGCTTTCGATTGGGTCGGCTCGGCCTCTAACATGGTGCGGACCACAGTCAGAGTTGCTGCAAGCAACGTGCCGGTGACCAGTCTAGAATTCCGAGCGAATGCAACAGAAGCTCAAAGATCGCGAGGAAGATGCTTTCGGGCAGCCGCCGCCAAGCCCACCGTGTGGCCGTCGTGATTTGCCGAAGCATAAAGAAATTCCGACAGGTCACCCATAGTTAAAGATCATCTTGCCCTCCATTTCAGCCAACGCTCCTGGATGTAATTTACATTCGTCTTGCCGTCCGGGCGCTTCGCCGCCAACCACGCAGTGTCCTCGATGATGGCCTTCGAGGCGTTTTCCGGATTTACGTTGACCTGCGGGACCAGGTCGGCGGGCAGGTACTTGAGCTGATTCGTATTCGGCCCGGGATAGCCGGTGCCCTGGGTCCACCCGGCCGCAATCTGCGCGCGATTCAAGAAAGCGATCAGCTTCTGTGCGTTCGCCGAGTTGGGGCCGCCCTTCAGAATCGTTGCGTATTGGGGCGCCAGCATGGCCCCCTCCCACAGAAATTTGACCGGAGCGCCCTGGCGCATCGCGCTGATCATACGGCCGTCGAACGAACTGGTGATCGCGAGTTCTCGGTTGATCAGGAGCTGAGTCGATTCTCCGCCGGCGGACCACCACCTGGTGATGTGCGGCTTGATTTCGTCAAGCTTTCGGAATGCGAGATCGAGCTTTTCATCCGTGAACGGCCAGACGTCCTTGTGTGCGACGCCTGCAGCGACGAGTGCAAATTGCAGGTTATGCTTGGCTAGGGGAGCGAAGAGCCCCCGAGGACCCGGAAACTTCTTGACATCCCAGAAATCCACCCAGTTTTTCGGTCCGCTCTCCGGAAATGCGCGTTGATCATATGCAAGCACACCCGCCACCGCGTATGACACGACTGCGTCGTGGAGACGGGTATGCGCCGGCGCGCCTACGAGCGACTCTTCATCCCAGAGACTGTAATCGATCGCTAGGAACATCCCAGCCTCGTGCATTGCCGGATAGTTTGCACCAACCAGAATGGCGATGTCCCAGTCGACTTTGCCGGCGCGGAACATCGCCGCGACCTGCGGTTCTGCGACATCGGCCACGACGTCTACGACCTTTATTCCTGTCGCCTTGGTGAAAGGATCAAAGACAAATCGCCGCGCGCCCTCGGTGAACGAGCCGCCATAGCTGTAGACTACGACTTCGCCGCTGCCGGCGAGCTTTTCCTGCGCCCAGGCAGCAGTGGCTTTGGCGACGAACGGTGCGGCAACTAGTGTCGCCGTTGACTGAAGTAGCGATCGTCGGTTCAGGCCACCGTGTGAATGGCCACCAGAATCCCGTTTGGTCATGATATTCCTCCCCCTGAAGCAAAATTAGATCATTGCGCGTATCGTTTCATACGGTCGAAGGCGATAGGTCTTCGAGAGCTGGGCGGAGCATCTGACAGTCGCAAAGATCAGCACCTCGTGCGGACTGTCAGAATTCACCTATCCGCGGCAGATATTGGCGGCCTCTTCGGCCAAGTCACGGACCCTTGATCCGCATTTCGGGAATCCAAGGCTCGCGTGCGCGCAAGCGCTTGCGGGAGGACAGGCCATCGGCAACGCCGTAGAAGAACCATGGCGTGTAGCCGAGCAGGTCGCGGAACTTGTCGGAGCATTCGTCGAGAACGGCAGGGTCTAGGCCGAGAAAAAAATTCTCCAGCTGACGAAACTGTGGGCCGCAATAGAAGGCCAACAGACCAATCCGCGGTTCATCCGTAAGATTCTGGCCGGTGCCGTGCCAGAGCCTGCCATCGAAGAAGATGCAGCTACCCGCCTTGCCTGTTGCGGCAATCGTCGGCACCTTGTGCGGTACGGTGCTATCTGGATTGTCTGGGAGGAGATGGGAGCCTGGCACAAGGCGAGTGCCTCCATTCTCTTCCGTGAAGTCCGTCAACATCCAGACCACGTTGCACGCGCAGGCCGGCATGATGATGTCTTTCGGCGCGCTGTCTGGCTCCACCGAGTAGCGCTTCCGATCGCCGACCTTGATATGGGCATCGCCTTTGCGGAACCGCATCGGACACCACCAATTGTCACGGTGGAGGGGCTCGGGCACTCCGCCCTTCTTGGCAATGTTCGCGCCGAACGAGCTCAGGAGGAAATTTTCTCCGAGGACATGCTCGGCGAGTTCGAGAGCGACCGGACGGGTCACCAAGTCGCGCAGAACCTTCCCCTTGTTAAGGAGAAAATACATTCGCTGGTTCACGCCTCCTTGGATCTCTGGAACACTCTCCCGCAGTGCCCCCGCCTGATCCTCCAACACCTTTTTCAGCTGCGTGGGCCCGGCGTCCTCGCGCGCCCAGCCGAGCGCTTTCTCTGCCTCCGCTTGTTCGACGACGCGTTGCCGAACTTCGGCGACCTCGCTTGGCGAAAGAACGTCGGGAATGATGCAATAGCCGTCGCGCTCGTAGTCGGCCTTCGCCCTTGCCAGATCAATCGCCACTCGAGGACCAGGCTGTTGGATTGATACTGACGCATCTCCTTTTGGCATTGACTTATCTCCTTGTTGGCATCCTCGGTTTTCACACCAGTTACAGTCGTTGTCTTTCTCGATCGGCAGTACGCTCTTTTCATCCGGCTCCGGTTTGCTCGAGCGCTTACTTGATGTCTTGCGCGCTCTTCATCAAGCCAAATGGGCGTCTCCGTCCTTCGTCGCGGCCGCGGCCCGTCTGCCTGGCTTGAGCCGGGCGCCACCAGGGTTAGCCGCGGTGGTGTCGAGCGGATAGAGTGGCCGGGGCACGCGCCCAAACCTGAATAAGGAATAGTCCGAGCTGGTTACTCCGGGCCCCGAGAGCAGCACGATGTGCTTGGCAATCGGCTCGAAGCCCGCCCGGAAGTGTTGACGCGACTTAATAAGGAGATAGCGCTTTGCGGTGGGCTCGATCCCCGCGTGGCGGAACACGCGCAGATCGAACGGCTCCCAGCGCTCGGAGCAGATGAGGATCTCGGCCGCGCCAGTATCAAGCACGGCCGACAGGCCATGATTGACGGTGAGGCCGGTCATCATCGGACCGGTGATCTTGTAGCGACCGTCGGTGATACGCCGCACCGTGCCGCTCACTTCAAGCGGGCGACCTTGGAATCCTAGAGCCGGCATAGGGATCTTTCCGCCAAGCTTGACCGTCACCCGAGCGCCCACGCCGGCCTCGACAAGCTCCTTGACCGTCTGAGGATCCCAGATGGGCCCGATGGCCATGTCAGATAAACCTGCCTTGAAGGCCTCCTCGACAGTCTCCATCACGTCTTGCGTGCCACCCGAGAACACATTATCGCCGTGGTCGACCAGAACGATGGGCCGGCCTTCAAGCGTCTTCGCATGGTTGAGGGAGGAAGCGAGCGGCTCGACCTGAAACACGAAGTCGGCTCGCAGGCGCCACGCTTCGTCCAGCAGATTGTCGCGCAAGCGCTCTGCGGCTGCAGCGGCACCGCGATCGGCGACGATGACGGCGAAAAGTCCGACATGTGGGATGTCGGCCATGGGGAATCCGCCAAACACGGAGGCGTTCAGCACGCGCCCGTTTTGCTCGGCCGCCATCGCCGCGTCCATGATGTTCTTCATGGGCTGGACGCTTGGACTCTGCTTCAGAGTATGAGTCAGCATAGGCCTGCGGCCCCAAACGATGACGGGCTCGATCTCGCCATTAATCGCGCGCAGGAGGGTGCCCCCGGCACGGACTCCGGTCTCCCGCATGTCCACGTGCGGATACGTGCGATAACCGACGATAACCGTGGCGTTCTGCACCATGGTCTCGCTCAGGTTGTTGTGGAAGTCGAGAGCGACCGCGATGGGAAGCTTGGGAGCGATGGCGCGCACGCGCCGCAGAAGCTCGCGCTCTCCGTCGTCGTGGCTCTCTGTCACCATGGCACCGTGGAGGTCGAGGAAGAGCGCGTCACAGCCCTTACGCACGGCGCCGCAGATGGCGCTCGCGAAATGTTCAAAGGCCGCGTCCGCCACAAGACCGCTCGGCGCCGCGGCACCCGCCACCGGCACTACGAGTTCCGCTCCCTCGCGGCGTGCCAGTTCAATGTAGGCGGCGATAGCCGTGTTCGTGTCGGCGTACTTCTCGACAGCCCTCGCTGCCGCCGCCGGTAGGTCGTTCTCCTCGCCGACGGCGAAGGACGAAAGGGGCGTCGGGACGGGTGAGAACGTGTTGGTCTCGTGCTTCATCATGGCTGCGATGAAACGCATAGAGATTCTCCCTTTCGCGCACCCGAGCGCTCTCAGCCCTGCGCCACGCCCCAAAATCTCAACGGTGGCTTCGGGGGAATGCATCATGGGCTTGGGCACGAGGGTCATTGGCGGAAGAGCCCCGCTCACGCAGTCGGCTAGTGTCTTGGCGAAGGCGACCGTTTCGGCTTCGGTCCCGGTCGAAGTGAAGTAGCAGACCATGAGCTTCAAGTCCGCGACTGCGCGGCCGAAAGGGCGCAGGAGGTCCTCGACGTAGCTCATGGTGAAGCGGGCCTGCGGCAACAGCTGACCCGCCATAACTCGCTGCCCTTTGTTGCTGTAGGGACACAAGGGCACCTGTCCGCCGAGCCATATCGTATCGCGCAGTCGGATGGCTTGGCGGTAGGGCAGAGGAATCGTCCAGTCCCACACACGCTTGGGCCAATGGTCCTCGCGCGGGATGTATTTGTCAAAGCCGTTCCACAGCTCGCGCATGGCCATGACCTCAATCTTCGTCAAGGCCCCATTTGGGTTTAGGCGGTGGCAGGGGACGACGGTCGCGGGCGGCCCCGGCTCGCGAAAGTGGCTCGCCCGCGCCTTTGCAAGCGGCGCCCATTGCTCCCGCGTGTTGCCGAAGTAGTAGCCTTCCATCTTCACGCTGTCCTGGAACGAGGCGCCGAGCGCGGCCAGCGTCTCCGCGTGTCTCTCCATAATGAAGTGGCTCTGGGCTATGCCGTCCTCGGGATGACGTAGAACGCCGTCGGCGT
Source organism: Bradyrhizobium sp. SRL28 (assembly GCF_018596315.1). Taxonomy (GTDB): domain Bacteria; phylum Pseudomonadota; class Alphaproteobacteria; order Rhizobiales; family Xanthobacteraceae; genus Bradyrhizobium. The sequence continues at coordinate 5,427 of NZ_JAHEAG010000076.1, forward strand.
CCTCCGCCGTGCGGTTGGCCACGGCGATGAACTCGCCCGCTCGCAGGCCCGCGGTGACTGTCGCGTCGCCGAAGAGAGCCCGTCTCTCAGGCGGCACCGGGCGCGGCACTGTTCGGACATCGCAGTGCGTCCGCCAACCGCGTTGAGCGATGACCTGGATCTGGATGGTTTGGCCGGAAAAAGGCTGCAAGGGCTCTGGCACTGTACTAATCACAGGCATCGGATCGGCCATGAAGAAGCGGCCGAGCGCCGCGATCACCTCCCAGTCGTCGCGATCTGCGGTGTAATGCGCCTTAAGCCGCACTACGTCGTCGAATTTGCAGGATTCGCTGGCGAGCGCGTGGGCCACGTTCGCCATCGCACCCTCGATTTGCTTGTCGAGGTTGCCCGGATTGCGAATCCGTCCCGCTGCGTCGAAATCGCCAGCCCCACCGACGAAGCTCAACACGCCTGCACTGGCGGACAAGTGGTGGGTGTGCGCAATCGGCAGATGCCAGATGCCCGGCGGCGTCATATCCATGTCCCCCCGACTTTCATTGTCTGCGCATTTTCTGGTGAGGCTCGGAGCCTGATGCGAATTTACGCGATAGGATAGCTTGGTGGTGATGATTGAAAAGACGTTTTCTTGGATGCCGTAAGTCGTTGAAAACTATAGGGGGCGTTTTATAGATCGAACATCGCACTAATCTGGGGCCGCCTATCCGCACGCTGCTCTGGACGTCACCGGGAACTGCGAGATCGTCACACGCGACGAGCGGACGAGCGGGGGCGGCCGAGCCTTTCAAGATTGCGCTCTCGTGGCGAAACCTGTCCGCTTCGGTGAACAGCGTACGGCTGATGGCAAGGCCCGCCGACGTTCTTTCTCGCCGAGATACCGGCTACGACTGCTCGTGCGAGACACTCTGGTTTCCGAACGGTTGGCACGGTGACCTCTCGACCGGAAGATTGCAGTCAATAGCCATGCGACTCACAGCCGCGCATCAAAATCCTTTACCAAAGCATGGGAGCCAGCTGAACCATATTGAACATCTTGCATACGAGGAGCCTGCCTACCATAACTGGCACCACGCGGCCGTCGTGGAGGTAGCTCATCGTCGGACCGAATCGGCGGACTTATCAGCCTTACGAACTTTTGCGACAGCGCGACGCAGTTCGGCGATGCTCGATATTGTTCACGTGTCGAGCTTTACATCGGTTTGGCTTGGCAGGCCTTGCCGGCCGATCTGCACCGGCTCGTGCCTCACATTGAGTGATTTAATCCAGCTTGGCCCCAACAAATCGACCTTGCCCCGTTGGCTTCGATTCGGTCGCATCGTCTTTTCCACTGCGATCACGGAAATCACGCTCGGCGGCCCTCCCACTTCAAACCAACTCCGACTATTGCGTGTCAGTCAATTTTGAAGTGGCCGATTAAGGGCTCGAACGCCGAGCGCATCGTCACTTGACCAGGATCGCGGATGCTGGGTCGCATGCAACAACCGGGATTTTCGTCCAAGCGGTATGCCTCTCAACCTCCTTCGCGGCGTTGTTGGATAAGCACACGACGGACAGCGTGAAGCTCGTCCATTGCTTGAGTTTGAATGCTTTTGCAAGGTCGTGCCCCGGGGGCGAGTTTGGCCTTACTTCCGCATCCAGAGCTGAAGCTCTACATGCATATGCGCAAAACCTCCAGGCGGAGCTCGCGTGCGATGCCTTCGGCGTCCGAGCTTCCTCCTGCACGGAGAATTGTGCTGGGTCGAGGAGCGACTCGACACGCCGGAGGACGCGTTGCGCAGCAACAGGCCGACCTACGACCTCAGGTCCCATCCCGCTGCCCGCACAGCGCGATGCGATATACATAAGAGCATCCGGTCAGAAAGAGAGTCCTATTGTCGGCCGCCCCAAAGCTGACGTTGGTAAGAGGCTCGGGCGTAAGGATCGTCCCAATATGCCGGCCCTGCGAAGTAACGATCCATAGACCGCCCGGCCCGGTACAGTAGACACGACCTTGGCGGTCGACCTTCATACCGTCCGGCTCGCCAGGGGTGGGATCGCTGGTCATGTCGATAAACAGCGTGCCGTGCTCGAGGGTGCCGTCCGGCCGCACGTCGTAACGCACAATCTGCTTGCGCCGCGTGTCGTTAACGTAGAGCTGCTGCTCGTCCGGGCTAAATGCCAGACCATTCGGGACCACGAAGTTTTCTATAAGCAGGCGGAGGTCGCCGTCCCTCAGCATATACACCCCGGTATGAGGCACGCCGCGCGTGGGATCGTCGTGGGCACGATGGCAGTCTGCAGCGGAATCGGTGAAATAGAGCGCCCCGTCCGAGCGAAAAACAAGATCATTTGGTCTGTTTAGCAGCAATCCACGATAACGATCGGCCAGGACTCGGTGCCGGCCGTCCATCTCAATCCGTACGACTTCTCGGGTCCCGTAACCGCAGTAACTAATCCGACCCTCGCGATCCACCGTCGTGCCGTTGGCGCCTATCAGCAGCACCTGACGGAAACCCAAGTCGAGAAGATGGCCCTCTGAGCGGTCTGCGCCTTTAGATACCTCGTCCACGAGGGTAGTGACGCCGGTGGATGCATCCCATCTCCGAATCACATTGCCGACGATATCGGTGAAGATGAGATGTCCTCCCGCTCGGTCCGGTATCCAAGTCGGGCCTTCAAAGAAGCCCGTATGGTCTTCATGGATGATTTCCAGGTGAGCATCGCTCGGGACGATTGCATCGAGCGCGGGATCAAGGCGTCGGACAGCGGTTTCAGACATGGGTGTTGTCCCTCGCGACGATCAGGTTGGGACGCCCGCACGTAAAGTGCGGCTTCAGCGAATCCAAGCTCGCGTCATGTGCGGGCACATGGCCCAAGAGCTTGACTCTGATGTACGGCCTCCCAAACGAAGCGGCTCGCGGTCTCGGCGCGCTTCGCCAACTTGATTGCTAGCAATGTCTCGATCGTGATTAATGCAATGTGCGGCTCGTTGACGCTTCAATCCCGCATTTGGACCGCCTACTTCGAGGAATTTCAACTGACCGGCGTCGGGTGCGTGCAGTTGCACTCGTGAGGCATTTGGGGGCAATTGCTCCCTTGAAAAAAGTCCCATTTGAAGCGCTAGAGCGTTTTCCGATCTTGCGGAATCGGAAGGGATTCCCTTGCGCGGCAAATCGTGATTCATCATGGGGGCTGGTAATGGAGGCCAGCCCACATGGCCAAGCCGCTCTCGCCGGATCTTCGTGTTCGCATTATTCGGGCCGTGGAAGTTGAGGGGATGAGCTGTCGAGGCGCGGCCGGCCGGTTCGGCGTGGCGCCGTCGACAGCGATCGAACTGGTCAGCGAGTGGCGAAGAAGGCTCCTGTGAGGCCAGTGTGCAGGGCGGAGACCGGCGTTCGGCTCGGATTGAGAGTCATGCTGCGGAGATACTCGCCCTGATCGAAGCTACGCCTGACATGACACTGGCCGAGCTCGCCGACCATCTGTTCAAAGCGCATGGGGAGCGCTTCGTGCCGAGCGTGCTCTGGCGGTTCTTCGATCGCCGCAACATCACGTTCAAAAAAACATCGCACGCCAGCGAGCAGGATCGGCCGGACGTGGCCGCCGAACGCGCCGCGTGGAAGGTATCTCAGCCTGAGATCGACATCCACCGGCTGGTGTTCATCGACGAGACGGGAGCCTCCACCAAAATGGCTCGGCGCTATGGTCGTTCGCCTTATGGCCAGCGCTGTGTCGCAGCGATCCCACATGGCCATTGGAAGACGACGACCTTTGTCGGCGCGCTCAGGGCGACCGGCATGACTGCGCCGATGGTCCTCGACGGTCCCATGGATGGCCTGGCGTTCGAGGCTTACGTGACGCAAGTCCTCGTGCCGACGCTCGAGCCGGGCGACATCGTGGTGATGGACAATCTCGCAGCACACAAGCGGGCCGAGGTCGGCCTCGCAATCGAGGCGGCGGGAGCCTGGCTCCTCTATTTGCCGCCTTATTCGCCCGACCTCAATCCGATCGAAATGGCCTTCGCCAAGCTCAAAGCCGCCCTTCGAAAGGCCGCCGCCAGATCAATCGAGGCTTTGGACGACGCTATCGCCCACGCCCTGGCCACCTTCACCGCCCAAGACTGTCTGAACTTCTTTGCCGCAGCCGGTTATGATCGTGTCTGATCAGAATCTGCTCTAGTCTTGTGTCTCTTGTGTCGCAGGCTGGCCGGGCCCAACGTCTGCAAAGCCCGGGGCAAGGCACAAAGAGCATAGCTCTTCTCGCGGACGAGAAGAAGCTAATTCGCTTCCACGATTCGCGTCGCCCCGATCAACCTTTGGAGCCGCATACCAACGCGCGAAATGAGAAACGAGTCTCTGGACTTGCTCGATGGGGACGTTCGTCGACGTATCGTTCTCGATCGAATACCCGCTGAACGATTAATGGTTCTTGCGCATTCCAACTAACACGACTGCTGTGAATACACCTCATGACGCGGTACCGAGTTTATCGCCATCGATATTCGCATAGTCACAGCACTGCAGACGCACAACGAGCCAAGCCGCTCAGCGGAATTGTGAGCCTATGGCCGACGCCGCACGGCAGCGCCTGAACCGGCTAAACGCTACTGGATCGCGCAGCCCCATAAGCCCGACCACTTCGTTCACCGCTTAACTTCGCTGAGGCTGGTCGTGGCCCTCGAGACTTCCAGTGTCCTGCAACGAGAGGACCAACTCGCAGGGGCGAAACTCAATTCTACATCTTAAGCAGTTGCGTTATCGAGAAGGTCGCGCTGCTTCAAGTCGCAGAATATCGAAAAGGCCCCCGACGGGCATGCCGGAGGCCTTCTTGGAGGTTAGAGATAGATGTTATAGAGCCGCTTCTTTGCTCCTTCCGCTAGTTTGAGAGACTTAGAAGTTACGCTGAACGCGGAGCAGCAGCTGGACACTGCTCTGATTTTTCAGTTCATACACAGCAGCCGGCTTGGCAAGACCCGACTGCAACGGGAGGGTCACAGTGCTTCCGCTCGCGTACTTCTGATCGAGCATCATGTATGAGAGTTCGCCCGAGAAGGTCAGATTTTTGACCGGAGTCCACGCCGTCCTCGTGCCAACAACCGCGTAGTTGAAGTCAGGGTTGCAGCCGGCAAGACCGCTCGACAACGCGAGGTTTGCGACGAACGCACCGCAAATGTAGCCCTTGGCTGTGCTGTTGTACCTGACGGCGGCCCACGCGCCGTAGACGCCAGTGGTCCAGTACGGATCCCAGTTGTGGTTGTAGCCACCATTGAAGCCATAGGTCGTGGTCAGCTCCTGGCCGGCACCGGTGACGAACACGGAGTCAGACAACCCCGCAATGCCCAAACTCTGGTAAGCACCTGCCAAGCCGGTGCCACCATACATCGCGTAGGTGGTCGACATGTAGTCCTGGAAGTTGTAACGACTTGCGCCGTTTGTATACACGCCCGTCAGGTTGATCGTGTCACCCGGGCCAGTCGGAAGATTCTTGATCGACAATGCCAGCTGACCAGCCCAACCCCACTTGTCGGTCGGATGTCCGGTCGTTTCGGCGACACCATAGTAGGCAGCATGGTTGTTATGCGCAGCGACAGACGCCTGGAAGAGGCCCCAAGCCTGATCGACGCGAAGCCTCGCGACGAGGTCGGGGGCTCGCGAACCGCCAATGTCGTTGGCACCGTACGCACCGGTCGCAAGACTTGCAGCGGTCGCGCCGCTCACGTTCCAGATGTTGCTTTGGTAATTGGGGACCTGATCCTGGGCCGAGAACGTAGCCGAAACGCCCTGACCGAAGTCGGCCGTATACGATACCTGGTTCACGGGGTCCCAGCCGCCGCTGCCCGGCAGCTCGAAGCTGTTCGCAGGATACTGGGCCCAGGGTGTTCTGAACTGCGATTCCGCCTTACCGAATGTGAACCCAGCGAACTGGATGAAGGCGTAGTAAACACCGAGTGAACCAGTAGCGACCGCAGAACCCAACGATGAAGTATAGGCCGTCGAGCCATTCACGCCGGTTGTACCAGCGCCGCTATAGGTGCCGGTGGTCCAAGTGAAGACCAGCTCAGAGAAAGTCCGGACCACACCGTACTCGGTTGCGGTGCGCGTATCGATTTGCAAATCTTGACGGCTTCGGGCCGAGTAATAGTTGCTAAGGCGGTTACGCGCGCCATCCACACCACGGCTAGGAGCGTCAAAGTCGACGCTCGTGTTCAGCACGGTATCGACGCGCAGATAACCACCCAGCTTGATGCAGGTGTCAGTGCCCGGGACGTAATAGAATCCGGCACCATACAGCGTGCAGATCTTCACATACTCGACCGCCTTTGCCTTGACTGGCAGATCGGCTGCTTGTGCCCCGGCGCCTGCGAACATTGCCGCAGAACCGAGGATGAGACTCTTTGTTAGTTTCATCGATAAACCTCCAAGTTGAAACATCGTTTCCGTCTTTCAAAGATCCGCCGCGACTAGCCTCACACCCAGTGGGCGGGCGTTGACGGAACGACTTCGAGGCGCCCCCTCTCCGTCCATTGCCGTATAGTTCCTGAAATCAATTGCTTCAATTAATTAATCGATTATATTGCCGTTTCGTTCGGGTGCGTTGCAAATCAGCAACGGAATAGACGCCAAAAGAACGATTTGGGCAAAAAAGAACCCCCAGGGGGCATCCCGGAGGTTCCATTTGGAGATTTAACATGACCTCCTGCCCCAAAAGAGCTAGCGGTCTGCAGCCTTGGTAACTCAAGTTGATTGTTTATGTCAATTAATTTTCTGCATGACCGCCATGTCGCGTCGATTCGACCGGGACGGGCGCGCTCGTTACCGCTAATGATGATCAACCGCGCGCCCTATCGGCGCGCAGCGAGATTTGGCGGAAAGACCAAGATGGGCGAAAAAGATCAACTGGATAGAGCCGTTCGGGACTTCATCTGGAACATCGTCGAAATCCACTCCCAACTCGAGGAAATACACAAGGGCTGGGCCGAATTGATGGGAATAAGCGAACCCCAGTGGTTGATCGTGATGGCCGTCGACGAACTCGACCAAGGTCGCGGGGTCTCCGGGATAGCGGTCGCAAACAAGCTGCGAATCCACCCCGCCTTCGTGACGAATCAAACGAAAAAACTCGAGGAAATGGGGTTCCTGTCTCGCGTCGCATCACCTGATGACGCAAGATTCCTGCAGATTTCCCTGACTCAAAAGGCGCGAGCGGAGATCACGAACCTGTCAAACAAAAGACAAGCTCTCAACTCGACGATATTTGCCGGGCTGGACGAGGCATCCCTTGACTACCTCAACAAACGACTGGCCTCGATTGCCAAAAATAGCCTATTGGCCTCTCAAAAGCTGAGTATAGGCGTGTTGTAGGCACTATTCGCTCTTGCCGGCGCTTACCGACTCATCGCGCCTCGAAAGTTGCAAGGACAGAATCGGATCGGCTATCGAAGATAACTCCAGCCAAGGTTACGGTTTTCTTGGTGATCTGGTTCTTAGCGACGGCCAACAATGATTACGAAGCGACGATGTGCATGAGCTTGCGCTCCAGCCATTTGAAGACGCAATCGTCTGAGGTCACGAAGTTCTCGATCTCCTTTAAGGGAGCCCGTGTCGTCCGCGGCAGGACCAACTCGAGATCAACGCGCGCCGCCGTGCAGTCCGCTTGTAGTTTGATCGCCTCCGGCGTGCTGACCGTGCCACGCCCACCGGCGACCACGAGAACTGGGCATTTCAACTGCCGTACCAATCGCGAGCGACACACTGAAACCAGGTCCTCGTCCACGACATCTGCAGTCCTGGTCATCCAACGGACAGAGGCCCGAGTCCGAGCCCAATTCCAAAGGCCGCCATCGCAAACTGCCGCAGCAACGCGGCGATCAGAGACAGCGAAATCAGTAGCTAGAATAGCCGACAGGCCCTCTCCATAGACGCCAATCCGAGTGGCATCAACGTCGGGACGAACTGACAAATAATCCAAACAGAACGACAACAAGGTTTCTGACTGCCCGCGCGAGTGACTTGAAAGGTCGTCGTGAGAGACAACGAGAACCGACATGCCCCGACTAATCACCACAGGCAGGAGCCTTCCGAGCAGCGTTGCTCCCGTTTCTTCTTCGTTGCTGATGCAAATGACTGCCGGAGCGCGCAGGTCTGGGCCACCGGCGGGCAAGTAGTAGGCTGGCAATTCGGCTTGATCGCCGCCGGCAATATGCACTCGCTCCATTTTGCACCCCAGAGACTCGAACCTCTGAATGCCGGCGTCGAGTTTGGCCGAAACGTCTCCACCCTGTCGATCGTCATCATCAACCAGCCGCCTGGCCACTTCAAAGGCGGTTATCGCGCAAAGCCAAGCTTCGGTCGCCTGCTCGAATGCCCCCTCGTCAATGCGCAGGTCGCCAACACGGCAATGAGCATCTCCGATAGTTGTCCACGTTGCGGCCCAGTCCTGCCGACCTACGGCCCCGGAAATGCTATCTAGATTGTCCAGAAACGCCGCAGCCCCCAGCCGTGCGGACGCAAGATCGCCCCTTACATAAGGCCAAGCAGCGCACACCATCCGATTCACCCCCCTTGTGCAGATCCGCCCACCGCTCGGGATTCCAAGCAGCGTCGCTCGTGTGGAGGTTCCTACGAGGCGCCGTTTCTCGGCCCCAAGCCTGCGTCCATCTTTTCTCCATCTTTTGTGCGAATCTTAGCGGGCATCGAAGGCGAAGTTCTCCGATTTTTGGCCTTACAATTCTGAAATTCTGCGCATAATCGGGAGAAAGCGCAGCTTTTTCACAAAAGCAATCATCGGCGTCGGCTTCTATCAGGGCACGGCACCAGAGCGCCAGCCGATGAGACGCAAGCATGCCGCGACTAAGGAAGCTTTTGCATTCGAGCGGCGATAATGTGCCGGATTACGTTTTAGAGGTATCGATAATTCGCCCGGGGCTGGCTTTCGCAAGTGTGCTGCGAGCTTGGCGAAGTTATTTTCATATCTGAATCAAGTCTGGACTGTAGGGCGGATATAGAGGAGCTCTGCGTCGACTGCATCGATCATCTCGGCGGACCTGTGACCAGAGCGCGACACGGTCCAGTCGCTGCTGTACTCCGGCCTGCAGGCGTTCGCCACGATAACAGCGGTGATCCTGACAATCGCCCAAGTATCTTCGATGAAAACAAGCCGGTCTCGATCGGCCTCGGCCTGGCTCTTGCGCCAAGCATCACGCTTGTACGTGTTGGGCGGAGAGCATTGTGCGAAGCGACGGCCGAGCTTATGCTCGCAGGCCTTCCATCATCTGCCGATGAACCTGACGACAGCGGTATAGCACCATCTCCTTCCAATCGGCCCTCTCCGGATAGAAGTGCTCCTTCACGCGCCGTCGGATTTCATAACCAGTCGCTGTTTCAATTTCAGTTTGGCGATACGCGTAAAGCCAGTGGTCGGCGCGCATTGCTGGTCTGCCTGCCTCCGGAGGATATGTTCCGAATTCCAAGCAGACGTAGACGTGCCGATCGCCTAGGAGCCGCTGCCAGTAGTCATCCTGCGTGCCGTTGAGCACCACAGCCGATGAGGTACCAAGATCGGGCGACGTGACCGTAAGGCCAAATATGTCACGTGCACGCTCATACCCTAACATGCCTGATGCCTGCTCGCATTGCAGTTCACCATAGCCATAAGGTCCGAGGCCCGTGTGATAGTCAATTGTTAAGACAAAGTCGCGAGATTCGATACCGTAGTCCGATACGATTCGTTCGAGTGTTTGACGTGCGGCGGTAGGACCAAAACCGCCGAAAAAAAGTCCGGTTGGATGTCGGTACTGTCCGCTAGTCCGAGCCTTTCGAAAAGCGACGTCGCCATACTCTTTACGGAACTTCTCTATTGCCTCCTCGGCAGCGAGCACAACCGGTCCATCCAGCTCACGTGGAACAAGAGAATCAGCCAGCAGGTCGTACGCTTCGTTACGAGGTAAGGGGGCGGCGAAATCGACAAAATTTCGATTGAGATCGCAGCCTTCTTGCGTGACACGCCGATCCCATGCAAACCCATAAGGATTGAGAGCATGGATGAGCAACACTGCTTCATCAGATTTGAGCTTTTCGTAACCACGCTCAGACAGCCAATCGAGCTGTGCCGCCGATCCACAGTATCCCTCAACGCCGTGCGTGGCAGATACCATGATGCCCACCTTTGAGGCACCTCGTTCACCGAACCAGGCAACATCAGTCGAGAGTTCTTCCCCACGAGGCCCGCGGGCCTGCGATGGATAGACTACGAGCTCGCCACCTGTAGCCTCGCCAACGTAGTCGCGAAATCTTTGACGCGCCTCGAAATAGTTCGATGAGAAATGCTTATTTACTGCGTCAACAATAGCGTCATTCATAGGCGTTCCAATCAGGGCTTCGAGAAGTACAATGGTGAGCGGTGCATGGTGTTTGCACGTCACCACCAACGACTAGCTGGCTGTGTCTCTTTCACCTCGTTCAGGACGAGCAGCGCGTCCATGCCGGACCCGGCCATTCGCCGGCGCAGCCGTACTGGACGCTCGCGATATTCCTGCCGATCGAATGGAGGCATGAAGCGTTTCTCCTGATACTTGAACGGCGGAGGACGCGCGGCATTCCACCAGCGCGTCCGCAAGTCTGTTTACTGGACTGGCGTTGCGCGGGGCATGTGTTCGAGCCCGTGGTCGCACCCGCACTCCCTCCACATTCAAAAAGGACTTAGGCGACGGACGCCATCGTCATCCGGCAGAGGTCCGTGATGTCGTAGACGGGCAACTTCGCAATACGACGGATCGCCGGCGCGACGATCGGGAACGCCGCGCATTCGAACAAGATGGACGCGATCTCCGGGTGGGCGTCGCGAAGTCGCGCGACGCAGGCGGCAACTTCCGTCTCCACAGCGGCGACGTCGGTCGGTGGAGGCGGACGCTTCAGCTCGTCGTGCCAGTACTTGCCGCCTTCAATCCCGCCGATTACGATCCTCGCCCTCGCGGCCGGATCATCAATCCCGAGCAGGTCTTCGCCACAATGCGTTGAGTCGTAGGTCAGAACGGCGATCTTGGAGGCGAGCGGCAGCTCGCGAAGCAAGGCCGGCAAAAGGAGGAGGCTCGACATCACCACGGGCACGTTCACCGACGCGGCAACCGCCGCCTGGTGCCGAACTGAGAAGCCGCAGGTCGAGCTTATCGCTACGGCGCCTCGCTGAACGAGCTTCCGGGCGGCCGCGATGAAGGCTGGCTCGAGCGATGGATCTCCTCGGACGACGTTCTCTACCCAAGCTCCTGCCACGGTTTCCTTGATCGTCGGGAAATCGAAAGTAACCGAGCTCAGCATGGAGCCGGGCACCGGCGTCGGCGGCATAGCGCCGGGCGAGATTCCGCGTTCGAGGTGCAGGATTCCGAGAGAGGGTGGTGTCATGGACGAAGCATATCCGCCTTTGAAGTCGAATTCCCCCAATGTAGGCCGGGGCACGTCCGAAATTCTGCGCATTGTGGCGATAATGTAAAGCTTCCTTCGATCGGGCGCGGCTGCCCGTCGAAAATTGTGGAATTGATGGCCTGAATGCTTCGCCGCGCAAGCGTGGGCGGTTGATGATCGCTCCGATGTCGACGAACAAGCATGCAGAAAAAACGTTGTCGAACGAGGTCAGGAAGTCGAAGAAGCGCGACGATGGAGGCCGCCATTCCAGCGGCGGTTGGTGTGAAAGTGGCCAGAGGCGGCGGCAAACTTGCGTAAAAAATCGACTCCCGCTCAATGGCTTGGGAGGTCCTTCACGGTCGACTATCTGTCTGGCACTTACAAAAACACGCAGCGTCAGGGCTCATCCACACTGTGGCGGGCTTCTCCAGCGGCTCGTAATGCCCATATTTGTGGGCTTTGTAATGCAGATTCTCGACAGCGTTGTAGCAGCAGTGATATT
>NZ_JAHEAG010000077.1 GCF_018596315.1 Bradyrhizobium sp. SRL28
CGGCATCGCTCGCGTCGCCGCCGACTTCCTGCTCAATCTGATCGCCTATAACCTGATCCGCATTCCCAAACTGCTTGCAGCGTAGCCGTACCGGGCGGCAACACCGCCCTCACGCAAAAAAAAATGCCTCGAGCTGGCGAACACACCACCTGAAACTTGATCGACGGCGTTCACCGAGACAAAAAAGACTCAAATCCTTGGGTTTTTCAGCAAACTGCTAGCCCGGATATCTCACAGCCTTAGGCGCATCGGGGCGCCGAATCAGCGAAAGTTCTTTTGCGAGAAGGACTTTCGGACGATTCGAGGAGCGCCCCGATGCCGACAGAGTGTAGCGCAGAACCGGTTCGCGCTGAACTGTTTGAGTTTGGCCCTGTGGAGGGCCGCGCCGTGGTGACGGGATTTGACGGTGGAGCGATCACCTCAGATGCCGGGGCTTTGCTGTTGGGCGCGGCGGATCGGGCGATCGGGCTGGTTGGCCGGTTTGCCGAATGCTTCATCGATCGGCGGCGGCCCGAACTTGTCGAGCATCTTGTGCCGACGCTGGTCGGGCAGCGGATATTCGGGATTGCGCTCGGTTACGAGGACCTCAACGACCACGACGAACTGCGGCACGATCCGGTGATGGCGGTGCTGGCGGGTAAGCTGCAAGCAGGCCGAACGGATTGTGCGCCGGTGGCCGGCAAGTCGACGCTCAACCGGCTGGAGCTGAGCCGTGAGGTGGCGACGCGTTACCATAAGATCGCGCACAATCCGGCGGCGATTGAAGCGTTGTTTGTCACGCTGTTCCAGGAGGCGCACAAGACGGCGCCCGGGGAAATCATCCTTGATCTCGACGCCACGGACGATCCGCTGCACGGGCATCAGGAGGGGCGGTTCTTTCACGGCTACTACGACAGCTACTGCTATCTGCCGCTGTACATCTTCTGCGGCCGTCATTTGCTGGCGGCGAAGCTGCGGCCCGCCAACATCGATGCCGCGGCGGGTTCGGTCGAGGAGGTTTCGCGGATCGTGGCGCAGATCCGGGCACGCTGGCCGCAAACGCGCATCATCCTGCGCGCCGATTCAGGCTTTGCGCGCGATGCGCTGATGAGCTGGTGCGAAGCTAATGGGGTCGACTTCATCTTCGGGCTGGCCAGGAACGTGCGCCTCGCCCGGGCGATCGGGGCCGAGTTGGCCGAGGCGCGCGCCGAGAGCCAAACGACGGGGCAAGCCGCGCGCCGCTTCAAGGAGCTGATCTGGACGACCCACAAGAGCTGGAGCCGCAAGCGACGGGTCATCGCCAAAGCCGAGTGGACCAAGGGCGAGGCCAATCCACGGTTCATCGTCACCTCGCTGACCGACGCCGATGGTGACGGCCGGCATCTCTACGAAGCGGTCTATTGTGCCCGCGGCGAGATGGAAAACCGCATCAAAGAATGCCAGATGGACCTGTTCGCCGATCGCACCTCCACCGCCACCATGAAGGCCAATCAGTTGCGGCTGTGGTTCGCCTCGATGGCTTACGTGCTGCTTGAGGGCCTACGTCGCATCGCCCTGCAGGCGACCGAACTGGCCGACGCCGCCTGCGGCACCATCCGCCGCAAGCTGCTCAAGATCGGCGCGCTGGTCACCATCAGCGTTCGCCGCATCAAATTCGCCATGGCGTCCGGCTGTCCCTACAAGGCTACATTTGCGACCGCGCATCGCGCCCTTGTCGCGGCTGCCGCCGACACCTGCTGAGCCGCGCGTGCCTCTCCTACATAACCGTTGTTGGTCCAGCGACGCTGCCGCTCGCCCGCCTTCACCCTCATGCCGTGTACCGTCGAGCCAAGACTCGCTTTCAGCGAGCCTACTGGCTCACCTGACAGCCACCCAGCGACAAAATGCTGTCCGGCACCAAGTCCCGGGCTTACAAACCCCGGGTGTGTGAGATATCCGGGCTAGAGCCGATCGAGGGCGTCGAGGCCGCCGCTGTGGGGTTGTGCGGGTCATCCGTCAGCTCCTGAATCGTTCGGGAAACAGGCCGCAGGCACAAAAGCACCGACCGGCGTGAACGGCCGCTCGGCTCTTCACGCTGCAACAGGCCAATCGGTAGGTGTGCGCCGTCGCGCCTTGCGTTCCAACAGCGATCGCCACCTCGACCGCAAAGCCCTCGGGCACCTTGAGGACGCTGCGTGCCTTCTCCACGTCAAATCCACTCATGCTGTATGCGGCCCAACCTGCGGCCCTTGCCTGGTTGGCAAAGTTGGCCCGAGCGGCACCGTGTCGAAGGAATGCGTCCGCGAGAATTGCGGCTCGGTCTTCCCGGGTGGCGTAAGGTCATTCCTCGACAGCAGGTAGATCAGCGCCGCCGCGTGTCGCGCCCAACCTGGTTGAACTCGATCAAAGGGGTAAGAAATCTGCGAATTCTGGCTGACCGTACAAGGCACAGAGAAAGCGCCGTGGTTGGGAATTAAAAAGCCGACGGCGCCCACTGAGCGGCCTCAAAGAAGGTATTCAGAACTCCTTCCGGGATCTGATGCTCGGTGAACCTACGCGGCGACCATCGATCGATGAATATCTGGTCCGCGAGATGTGCGGGTGCACGGATCTGGATGGCCGGCTCTCGAACGTTCATTCTCCTCTCTTTCGTCCTCTTGGCACCGGGCGGCGCCCGCCTGCGGTGTCGATGAAATAATCAGAAGGTGAACCCATCATAGAACCGGTCCGCGCGGATTGTAGTCTTGAACGTCGGTGATTTGTAGTCAGCGAGGATGTCCTGATTGGCTGTCGTGATTCCCACGCTTCAGTTGGGTATGTAACCCACTCGGCCAAGCAGACGAACGTTGTTGGAGACGTGCAGAGCCTGCTCTATCTGACCGAAGTTTCGCCGACAGGTCCGAAGAAGGCCGCGGTGGCACTGACACCCGCTTTCAATTGGAAACATCTGCTGCAGCTTTCGTCCTTTCATAGCGAGTTCGTCCTGGCGAGCATCCATCACAACGGTGATAGGCGATTGCTGCTAAGGAACGGCGAAAGCTGGGAAAGCAAAGCGCTGCTATTACTTCTGGCCTGTCAGACCGACGACGTGCTGCCTTTTGGTAGGTATGTCGCGGGCGTAGCGCCTCGACCAAATCCGCGTCCTCTTAACTAAGAGGTCGATTCCATGTTCTCGCTGCCCTTTATGATCACACATGCAATCTGGATAATCGCGTGATGGTATGGCGATCTTGCTCCTTGTGAACGCGGAGCAAAGCTCAGCCACTTGACCCTCCTCAATCGAGCCGACATATCAGGCCACGCCCTTGGTGCATTCGGTTTGTCGGGAATATCGAGTTCGATTTCGCCCGGCACCTCGATGATCGTTTCTGGATGATGGCCATTCTCGAGCAACGCGTATTTGAACGCTTGGGCGCGATTCACGAACAGACCGCCAAAGGTGCCGTTCTGTTCGCGGGCAACCCAGTTGCCACGACGGTTCCTGCCAACAAAGACGGTCGACGCAGCGAGGCTGCACGATGGACGTTCGACTAGCTTCATGTTCATACCTTCCATGACTTTCGACGGGGCATGCTCCTTAACCGACACCTCCCAAATACATACTGTAGCTGTTCTCAAAGGGGTCAGCCGCCTGCAGGATGGTTCACTTACCGCGCTCGAATATCGACCCCATCGAATATGAATTCCACGGCAAGGCCATGCCGATCTCATATGAGCAGCACACTTCTCGCAGCAAAGATCAGTGGCTCGGTGACTTCCGCGCCGTTCACGAACTTGCTGCATAACGTGCCGATCAAAAACTACGTGAAGGGGCTGTCTGGAACTGCGAGACCATCGCACTAACCGGTTTTGTCGGGGCAGGAGTGTTCGGCCGAGAGAAGTACCTGGAACGGCGCGCCTGCCTGATCTGTCTGCGAAACTAACCGCTTGCGTCGGAGCTCGGCAGGGCTTTATGGCCGGTTTTCTGTTTGAAAGCTGTAACAATCTGCCTGTCGGTGAAGTGCGCGGTAAACGCCACATTGATGTTCTCCGCTTCGGCACTGCCAAGCACAAACCGCGCGTCGCCATTAGAATAAATTGGGCAAGCTTCATCGGCAACTCCCGGAACGATCCGCACCGATTTGGTCTTCCTCATCCCAGCAATCGGCGTGCCGCTCGAGCGACTGTCTGACGCGAGCCTTGCTTGATGAGAAAAACACGCCTGCCTGCCAACGTCCCTGTGGAATGGCCGTGCCGTTTTTGTCCGCTTTCCAACATCAGGGTCTTCAATCGGACATGGATGGCGCGCCGAAGATGGAGGAAGATGATGCCGGTCGCCTGCTCGTGCCGAGCTTGAATATTAGCTTGAGTGTATGTCCTCGCCAGGACGCGCTTGGATCCGGACGTCATCCGGCATTAAGGGAGCCATGCCTCCCATGGTGACGCGCCGGAAAGACGGTTGGTGGCCGAGGCGAAAGATGTAGAGACGATTGAGCTCGCGATCGCGGTTTTGACGTCATCCAAACGGAAAATTTTAGCCAGTCAGATATCGGAGCAGGCCGCACATTAAGGCACGCTCATTGAGCCTTCTGTTACAGGCCGATGCGCATGGGCCTTTGAACACTGCGCGCTCGGCGATCGCGCTGGAGAGTCCGTCATGCGCTTCCATCAGGAAGAAGAGATCGCTGATGGAGCAGATTTAAGGACGCAGCATTTCTGCGGACAACGGTCAGCGCATCGATCAAGTCCGTTGGCCAGAACAGATTGTGGGTGTTGCATACCGGTGCCTTGCAGGTGGCGTATGATCCTCTCGGCGGTCGTCAACCAACCTTTGCCATGCGTCTGTCATCTTGATCAATGACTAACATTGTTAGTTGGCTGCGGCGAGTTTTGCACCTTAATAGAATTGACGCAGCAGTAACGTGGCTAAGCCCCTTACAGTGAGAAGATGGTCGAGCATCGACGGCAGAGGTTCAAAATACGCATGCGCCCGCCACCCAACGCGCCGATCGGGTTCATCGCGCTGCATCGTTGATCTTGCAATCCTCTGCGATGGTGAGACCCGCGCGACGCGGGCCGACCTGCGTGGCGCAAAGGTACAGCTACAAGAGACTGCGCCGGTCAGGCCACGAAACGACCGGCCATCTCGTTCGTGGCTACCGCCACAGCGAGGCGCCCCAAGATGGACGCGTCTTGCTCTACTCTGTCGCGCTCTAGCCTATCCGATTTGGTAGCTGCTCAAGCGACGTCGTCAGTGGTTTAGTTACTTTGGACTAAGGGGCGCCAATCGAGCTGCCCGTAAGATTTGTACAGAACCTCCAGTTCGGCCCGATGTCGTCAAGGCGCCTATCGTGCGCAGCGATCTAAGCGGTCGGCTGCGCAGCGTTTTTGCAGATGGAACGGAGAATGAAAATGCAACAGCGGAGCCCGCTCTCTAGTGATGGTCGGCCGACCGGACATTTTCGGAACACCGCCTACATGATCAATAAGAGCCGGCCGTATTTCGATGCAGCCCACACGGCGGGGCTCATGGCCGTCCAGGGACGTTCCACGATCGGACGCGCCTTTGTTTTGGGCGCCGATCCACTTGACAGTCGACCGGAGATAATTGATTTCGTGCGATGCTCTTACCTGGGCCTTGACAATCATCCCGTGATCGTTGCTGGCGCGATCGATGCGATCGAGGCGCATCGGTCATTGCATTGGTCATGCGCACGAACGCGACTCAATTTCGATGTTCTGGCAGAGCTTGAAGCAACCCTGTCGGAGATGTTCTGCGCACGCGTGCTCGCCTTTTCCACCGTCATGCTCGCCAATCTAGGCGCGATGCCCCTCCTTGCTTCGGGCCAATTGACGGGTGGAAGAAAGCCGGTTGTCGTGTTCGACCGCCTTGCACACATATCGCTCGCCTATCACAAGCCGGTGGTCGCTGATGAAACGCGGGTGCAAACGATTGCACACAACGACATCGACGCTCTCGAACGCTTGTGCCGCGAACATGCCGTGGTCGCCTACGTATGCGATGGTGTTTACTCCATGGGAGGGAATGCACCCGTCAAAGAACTACGTCAGCTCCAGGAACGCTATGGGCTCTTTCTCTATATAGACGATGCTCACGGCATATCGCTGTTCGGACGCCAAGGCGAAGGATTTGCTCGCTCCCAGTTCCCGCAAGTGCTGGGTGACCGCACGATCATAGTAGCCTCGCTGGCCAAGGGATTCGGCGCATCAGGCGGCATGGTGATGCTCGGAACGGCGGACCACGAAGCTCTGTTTCGACGGTACTCCATTCCATATGCGTTTTCGGTGGCCCCCAACCTGGCGGCGGTTGGCGCGGCGCTTGGCTCGTGCAAGATTCACCGCTCGGCAGAACTCGGCGAGCGGCAGAGGCGGTTGGCGCAACGGATCAAGGTCTTTGACTGTCGTGTCGCAACCGCGGAGCAAGGCAATTTATTTCCGATCAGGATGATCGCGATCGGATCGGAAGCCAAGGCGATTGCAATCGCAAGAGAGCTTCTCGATGCGGGCTTCTATACTTCGGTGACGTTCTTCCCGACGGTCGCGCAAGGACGCGCCGGGATTCGGGTGTGCATTACGGCCGATCATGAAGTCCACGATATAGAGCGGCTGTGCGACTGCATCTTAGAACAGGTACCCGACACAGCCGCGAAGCCAAGTATAGCATCGGCGCTCCCCTGAGGTGATGACAGCGATTCAGTGGAGAGAATTCGTGGAGCTGCCCGGTGCGACCAAGTTGCAATCACCTTATGTGGACAAGGAGGATGAAAGCTCGTCAACCTTCGGTCCATTGTTCAACTTCGAAGGTTTTTCCGGACTGTTTAGGCCAACGTCGACGCATCCCTACGCGAGGATGAATACTCACGCAGAGCGCTCCTACGCCCGACTGTATGCGCTCATTTTCGGTCAGTGTGCACTAGGAGAATATCCCGTATTCGGGACATTGGCGCGACGCCTTCGCAGTAGTATCACGCCCGTGCGCGATGTTGCTTTCGCCGCTTGTTCCAGCCAAGGCGATGCACACAAATCGGCGATCGGGAAAACCTGTGCCGCGGCTGAAGCCGGCCGAACTCGACAAAATGCTCAAGCTTCGCCTTGCGCCGGAACGTTTGGCATTCTCGATCGCAACAGATCGCATGTCCGACTGCCGCGGAGTCAAAGTCGTCCACGCAAATATTTGTGGGGCCGGTGCGCGCGAAACCCAGTGCCGTTTACAGCATATGGAACGACAACGACGATATTTCCTCCTGAGTCGTGCCCTCCTGTGCGTCCTAGCGCTGTGGGCTCGCTCGTTATCCCATTTGCGAGGGTTGGACGATTATGCTGATACCAGGAAAGCTCAGCGAGGAGCGCGTTGCTCTAGTGACCGGAGGAGCACGCGGGATTGGACTGGAGATCGTCCGCCGGTTCTTGGCCGATGGCTATCAGGTCGCTTTTGTGGCGACAACGGCAGAACACGTAGAGCGGGCGCTCGACATTCTTGGCTGTCCGGACGATCGGGTCCATGCTGAGAGGATCGACGTAACGCGACACAACGAGGTGGACGGATTTGTTGACCGCATCCGGGCACGTTGGGGCGAGATAGCGATTTTGGTGAACAATGCAGGCATCTCCCCCAAGCGCGTGGACCAGAATGCACCTTGGCTTTCGCAGACGTCCCTCGAGGAATGGGCGCGGGTTATCGATGTCAATCTCACCGGCCCCTTCATTCTCATGCGGCTCTTGGCACCAGCAATGATTGCGAAAGGCTATGGACGCATCATAAATGTCGGATCACTCGCGGGCCGCGCCATGCCAATCATCGCAGGGCCGCATTATGCAGCGTCGAAGGCGGGACTGGTCGGATTAACCCGCGCTGCTGCGCGGGATCTCGCTCCACACGGTATTACGGTCAATTGTATCGCTCCTGGGCGGGTTCTCAGCGATCTGACTGGGCCACCAGAGGCCGCTGTCAACCGCTCCGCTCTCAGCCGGATTCCGGTCGGCCGTTTTGGAACTGCTGAAGAGGTGGCGCACGTCGCAGCCTTTTTGGCGTCGCCGATGGCGGGCTTTATCACCGGTGCAACCATCGATATCACGGGCGGCGAGTTCGCTGCCTAAGTCGATGCATATCGGGTCCTTGGGCGGCGCGTTGACCTGTCCCTTTATGGTCTCCGTGCGTGATCTCGGTGATCCCAGCTTGTGGCCGCCGACGGTACAATGCTGGCCTCGCTGTGGCTCGCGGAATCCTCGATTGTCAGGCCACATAGATACGCCACAAAGTTGCGTCGAGCATGGAGAAGATGAATGCGACCGGAGCTGATACGCCAACCGGCGGCGGCCGCTCGCTGCTCGGCTTTCATACTCCTTTTGTCGCGGCCTGGCGGACCAGCCAATCCGGCGGCGTGGGCATGAAGGCTTACGTGCCGCTTGGCGTTCGCAAGGAAGATGGAGGCAGCTGCCAATCTGTCGAACCGCGCAGACTGCCAACGGCACGGCCGTATCGATTATCTCGGTTGTTCGAGGATCGACACGTCATCGATCCCACGAAGACGCGGCGCTCAAGGCGCATCTGCGCCGGATCCCAGTGCCGCCACCGCCCGCCAGTCACAAACACCTATGTATCGGTGCCTGGTAAGCAGCGCCGCGCTTGCGGTGGCGACAAGCTCGTGTCGCGTGGCAGTTCATATTCCGGAGCATCGGCATGGTTGGGAAAATGGAGCCCTTGATGGTGTTATCGCATCTGCGGGTCGTCGAGATCGGTAGCTCGGCCGCAACCAGCTATTGCGCGCGGTTGTTTGCTGATTTCGGCGCCGATGTTCAGAAGGTGGAGCCGCCAGCAGGCGATCCAATTCGCCGCAGTGCGCCACTCACGCCCGGTGGCCAGAGCGCGTGGTTCGCGTTCCTCAACTTCAACAAGTCAAGCGCAATCATAGATAGCGCCGACCCCGACGCGATCACACGGCTGACATCACTCATCGAGGATTGCGACATTCTGGTCGATGGACGCGATGTTGATCCCGCGGATTGCCCGTCCATTGACATCGCTGCGATCCGGCAGCGGCGCCCCCGATTGATCTACCTCGAAGCGAGCTGGTTCGGCCACCAGGGTCCCTATGCGGGATTCGCCGCAACCGATTCGACCGTCCGCTCGCTCGCTGGTCTCATCAAGCTGGTTGGACCGGTCGAGGGCCCGCCATTGCACGCTCCGGATTTCCAGACAGGTATCCTGGCCGGACTCTGGGGCTTCATTGCCGCGGCTTCTTCGGCGGTTGCGCAAATGCGGGGAGGGGCAGGGCGGTCGTGGTCGCTCAGCATTTTCGAATCGAGTCTTGCTCTTAGCGAGTATCAGATGTTCGAGGCGCTTACGTGCGGCGACCTAATGCGCCGGATTGGCATTAACCGCTTCTGGCCAAACTTTCCGGTCGGCATTTACGAAACCCAAAAAGGGTGGCTTGGCGTAACGACAATCACTCCGGCACAATGGAGCGCGTTCTGCGACATGCTCGGCCTATCCGAATTGCGTGATGATCCGGCTCTGGTCCTCGGCGCCGATCGTCTGAAACGCATGCAGCAGATCGAGCGACAGTTCATTCCGAGGTTGAAGACGCGGACAGCGCAGGAGTGGTTTGCGGAGGGACTGAAACGCAAGATCCCGATCGTCCCGGTACCCGAAATATCCGATCTGCTTCAGGACGCGGAGAAGAAGGCGCGCGGCGCAATCGTGCCAATTCTGCTTGGCGGCGAAGAAGAAGGCTTAACCGCTGGTTCGATGCAGCGGCTGACATCCACGCCGCCGCGCCAGGGCGGAAAAGTTCCTGCTCCCGGCGAGCAGCAGGCTTTCGGCAACATCCGAACACACCTGTCGCTCACTGCACCGTGGTCATCCGGCTGCATCGAGGCCGGCCGGCTGCCATTGCAGGGAATTCGTGTCATTGACTTCTCGATGGGCTGGGCGGGTCCGTTGTGTACGCGCACACTGGCTGATCTCGGTGCGGATGTCATCAAGATTGAAGCAATCCAGTATCCGGACTGGTGGCGCGGCGTTGACCGGCGCCCTGCTTACGTGAACGACAAGATGTATGAAAAGACGATCCGCTTCTGCATGGCAAACCGCAACAAGCGCGCCATCACACTCGACCTGACGCGGCCGCAAGGCCTCGCGCTTGCCAAACGCCTTCTGGCGGGAGCCGATATTGTCGTCAACAATTATTCGGTCGATGTACTGCCGAAGCTCGGGCTTGGCTACGACGTGCTCAGAACGCTCAATCCTCGGCTCGTTATGATGTCGATGTCGGCCTTTGGCGGGAACAGCGTCCATCGTAGTTGCCGAGCCTACGGCTCGACTCTCGAGCAAGGCTCGGGGTTGCCGACCGTGATCGGGAGCCCCGACGACCCACCCGTGATGAGCCACATCGCGTTCGGGGATGCCGTCGGCGGGTTGAACGGCTGCGCTGCGGTTCTGGTTGCGCTGACTCACGCCCGCAACACCGGGCAGGGACAGTTCATTGATCTGGCGCAGATCGAATGCATGATGCAGTTTGCGGCGCCATGGATCACCGTCCACTCGATCGGCGGTATGCCGCCCCCGAGGTATGGCAATCGACATCCGCAGTTCGTGCCGCATGGCTGCTTCCGATGTGCGGGGGAGGACAACTGGATCATGGTAGCCGCGACCGACGCGGACATGTGGCAGAGGCTTGCCACCCTTATTGGCCGGCCAGACTGGGCCACTGACGCATCGCTGAAATCTGCGGAAGGTCGCCGCGGCGTCGAGGATGTGATCGAGAAAGGCATCGAATCCTGGACGCTCACCCGCGATGCGGATCAGGCCATGTCTGAGCTGCAAGCCGTAAAGGTTGCTGCCGGCGTGGCCCGGTTGCCAATTGACCTGCTCAAAGACCGGCATCTCAGGTCGCGCGCATTTCTGCAGGAAGTCGAACGCGCTTTCATTGGCTGGCATCCGCAGCCCTCGATGCCGATTCGCGAAGGTACACGGCCCTATGCGATCCGCACAGCGGCGCCGACGCTCGGACAACATAACAGAGAGATCCTGTCAGGGCTTCTCGGGCTCTCCGACGCCGGGATCGCACAATTGGCGAGGGAGGGCATCATCGGCACGAAGATGCTCTCCGAAGCGGAGCTCGCAAAAACAAGGAAGACGTCGTCAGGCTAACAAATCGACGCTACGGCCTAGATTGACGGCCCGTCCGGCTTGGCAGATCGGCCAGCCAGCTGGTCAGAGATTCACGACGGAAGGAAGAGCGCCTGTCAGGCACGATGAGAAGAGCGACGATGCAAATAGGTTTCGAGACCTCGAAGTCCGTGGACCTGCGGCGGGTGGTCGTGGCCGACAATGGTCAGACAATCCGGGCCGCCCTGCAGTACATGCTGCATGATGAGATCGAAAAGCAGAGCGCGATGTATTGATCAATAGGCAAATCCTAAGGCAGACGAACTCGGCTAGATTCGATCGAGGTGCAGTGAAATGGGCTGGCTCGACGCCTCGCGGGGCGATCTTATGATCCGACGCCACCATTGCCGGTGCGTCGCACCGAAAAAAGAGCAAAATCGAATGCCTAGTGATCACCGCCGATCCGCAGTTGGCTGCTCAACGCCCATTTGTGGCCATTATTTCCCGCTGTCGCTCTTCAACTGGGAAGACCCGGTCTAGCCCGCATTTCTCACACTGTTAGGCGCATCGGGGAGCCGAATCAGCGAAAGTTCTTTTGCGAGAAGTACTTTGCGATGATTCGAGGAGCACCCCGATGCCGACAGAGTGTAGCGCAGAGCAGTTTGATTTTGGAAGGGTGGAAGGCCGCATCGTGGAAGCGGCCTTTGATGCTGGACTGGTGACGTCGGATTCAGGCGCCCTGCTTCTGGGCGCGACCGACCGCGCGATTGATCTGGTGGGGCGCTTTGCGGATTGCTTTCGCGATCATCGCCGGCAGGACTTGATCGAGCATGCGGTCGGGACGCTGGTCGGGCAACGGATCTTTGGCATCGCGCTCGGCTATGAAGATCTCAACGACCATGACGAACTGCGACACGATCCGCTGATGGCGGTGCTTTCGGGCAAGCTTGCGGCGCGGCGGCAGGACTGCGCACCGGTGGCCGGCAAGTCGACGCTGAACCGACTGGAACTGAGCCAGGAGGAACCTTCGCGCTATCACAAGATCGGCTATGACGCGGCGGCGATCGAGGCGCTGCCGGTGAGGCTGTTCCTGGAGGCGCATAAGCGACCGCTGGAGCGGATCATCCTCGATCTCGACGCCACCGATGACCCGCTGCACGGGCATCAGGAGGACGCTTCTTCCACGGCTATTACGACTGCTACTGCTATCTGCCGCTGTACGTGTTCTGCGGCCGGCATCTGCTGGCGGCCAAGCTCCGGCGCGCCGACATCGACGCCAGTGCGGGCAGCGTCGAGGAGGTTGCGCGGATCGTCCGGCAAATCCGCGCCCGCTGGCCGTTCGTGCGGATCGTGCTGCGGGCGGACTCGGGCTTTGCGCGAGAGACGCTGATGGCTTGGTGCGAGCAGAACCGCGTGGATTACCTGTTCGGGCTCGCCCGCAACGCCCGCCTGGTCGCCATGATCGAAGAGGAGCTTGCCGCGGCGAGAGCTGCGGCCGAGAAGACCGGCCGCCCAGCGCGTCGCTTCAAGGACTTCCAGTGGAGCACGCTCGATAGCTGGAGCCAGGAGCGCCGCGTCGTCGCCAAGGCGGAGTGGACGCAAGGCGAGGCCAATCCGCACTTCGTCGTCACCTCGCTCAAGCGCAGCGTGGCGGGAGCGCGGCAGCTCTATGAGGACATCTATTGCGCGCGCGGTGACATGGAGAACCGCATCAAGGAATGTCAGCTCGACCTCTACGCCGACCGCACCTCGGCTCAGACCATGCGCGCCAACCAACTGCGGCTGTGGTTCGCCTCGATGGCCTATGTGCTGATTTGCGCCCTCCGGCGCATCGGCCTTGCTGAAACCACCTTTGCGGACGCCACCTGCGGCACCATCAGGCTTAAGCTCTTGAAGATCGGGGCGTTGGTCCGCATCTCCTGCCGCCGCATCAAAATTGCCATGGCCTCGGCCTGCCCAGCCGCTGAAGAATGGGGCCGCGCGGCTCGCCGCCTGGCCAAAGCCACCAAGGCCCGCGCCTCGCCGGCCTGACACGCGCCGCTGCCACGCGCCCAATCGGCGGCATCATCAACCAGGCCCAACGCAGACACACAAAAAAACCAAATCGCCACCAGCGCCTTCGGCGCCACGATCCTCGTCGCCTTCAGCCAATCCACGAATACCCGTCGCAGATCAATTGGCCGTGTGAGAAATGCGGGCTAGGCGGCGGCGAAGGGATCTCACGTCGTCGTCGCGAACACAAATTGTCGAAGGACGCTCACAAGGTCAGCGGCTTCACAAAGTCCTGCAATGGATCGTTTGTTGCGCGACAATCATACTGGCTACGTCAGCTGGCAGAAGTGCGAGGACAATCAGAAGCTGCAGTTCGATAGCGCGTACATGGAGAAGATCTATGCCCGCAAATCGGCGGTTGCCGGCCGCGTTTTGCTCATTAGCTGATGTGTTGTGGTCAGTGCGGACGAATGATGCGCGTCTTCCACGGTTGGGAAATGAAATGCGCATCGCTACCAATGCCGCGGTGATGACGCCCATGGGGACGGGGCGGCTTGTCTGGAACTCGTAAATCGGCTTGGCGTGCGCGGGGCGTGCTTCTGTCTGAAAGCAAACGCGCCCGATGTCCAGAACCCGCCAAGCTGTTTGGAGCGCGACATTGCGCCCCTAAAAGCTGGTAGCGTTCCACTGCATTCAGCTGGCCCAAGTCCTGCTTCGCCCTCGGTCTACAAATCAGGAGGACGCCATGTCACTCGGCAACCCGCTTCCCATTATCTTCGACCACATGAGAATCAGTAATCTTTTTACTGCAATCTTCATTGCGACCACTGCTATGTTCCCGAAGAGTATCGAGATCAATACAAAAGACTTCTGGAGCCATCACAGTTATCTCTCGAGGAGATAACTAATTTCGTCGATCTCCTCGTCGACAGATATTCCCTAAGAAAGATCACGATAACTGGTGGTGAGCCGCTTCTCAAAATCGTGTTTCCGCGCTCCGCAGCTTTGATGGCCCATGCGAACAAGCGAGGCCTTCACGTCCAGTTGAACACAGGGGGGCTCGGCCAGGTGCCAATTCCTGATGTCGTCTCGATCTTCGACGATCTAGAGAAGCTAGTTTTCCAATTCAGCTTTGACGGTGCAAAGAAGGATACCGTGGACCGCTTCCGCCGCAAGCCGGGCGTTTACGACTCTGCACTTCGTCAGATGTCTGAGGCAGTCAATTGCGGGGCCTTGGTGCAGGCTAGGATGACCGCCAATCGGCACAACATCGGTGAGGCGCTGGACGCCTATCGGCTACTGTCGTCGATCGGGGTCGACTCCTTCAAGATCATGCCGATGTTCGCCTCAGGTGTCGCCCTCGACAACGAGGATGCGCTTTTGGGCTCAGCTGAGGAGATCAGAGAGCTGCAGGAAGCCCTGATCGCAATGGCTGCGCAGACCTCGGCACGCCTTGAACTGCCGCCGCCGATTTCGTTGACACGACGAAGCCGCGGCCGAACGTTAAATACATCGAATGCAATTGTGGTGTTGCCTCGGGCTACCTCTCTACAAATGGCGACCTCTATCCTTGCGTCTACGTGGTCGGGGATCCCGAAAGCCAGGAGTTCCGCGTCGGCAACATCCGATCGCTGGGATTCGATCTAGAGACTGCTTGGCGAACCTCGTCGGCTCTCAAGAAGTACCAGGCGAACAGCGGCTGCGCCCAATGCCCGACGCAGGTAGCCCTCCTGAAGAATGTCGAGAACCGTGCACTTGCCTGCGCATGACCCGGCGACGAACGAACCGAAGCCGTCTCCCCATCGGCGGTTCTCGATGCTCGAGGAGGCAACGTCCCGCCTTGTCGGAAGCTGCCGGTTCGACCCCCGTGTCTGTCCTAATCGTGTCCGAAGTTCTGATCGAGGCAGAAGGAGGGAGTATCAGAAGACATGAGAGAAGATCTCATACTCGTCGGACTCGGTCCCCATGCCCGGGCGAAGTACATTCCTCTGATCGAGGATGCCGTCGTCGGCGGCCGGACATCGGGCTTCCATGTCGTCGAGCTCGAGAGCGCGCGAAATGATGTGGATGCCTTCTTTCGGACCCGTGCATGCAAGCCGGTGAGCATCTCATATGTACCCGATCTTCGGCGACAGGGGATCTGGTATTCCGGCCATGGGGAGGACGTCCTTACGGCCGTGGCAGGTCTAGGCACAAAGGTAATCGTCTCGACCGAACCGAAGGCCCATCTGGGTTACCTTCGCGCGGCCCTCGGACTCGGCCTTGATTGCCTGGTCGACAAGCCCGTTGTTCTTCCCATGGGTTCGAATGGACTCCCTGCACCGAACCGTCTGGTTGCTGCGGTGGCGGAGCTTAAGGAGATCTGCAATCGGACTGGCGGCCGTTGCGTGGTAATGGCGCCGCGCCGCTACAATGCAGTCTACGAGCTGATTGGACGGTATGCGCGCCACACCTCCCGTAATCTCGGCACGCCGGTTACCTATATTGGGATCGAGCATCACGAGGGAGTGTGGAACACGGAAGAGGAGATCCTGTCCCGGGAAGACCATCCTTACCGGTACGGCTACGGAATGCTTTGCCATTCCGGCTATCACTACGTCGACATTCTCTCCAGCCTCCTAGGTCACAATGAGGACAACTTCGGGAGCCTGGCAGTCGAACTGGACGTCCACCGGGCGACGGCCGCCGACCAGGTCAGGCAGATCGGCCCGGATCCGGTGCACAGGCTTCGCGGCTCCGCGCCAGTCGCTGGACTGTTTCCGCGTCCACAGTTCTGGGGTGAGACGGACCTCGTCTCGGCAGGAGCCGCACGCCGTCGGGGGAGCCGCGATACCGTCTGTCTCTTCCGGCTCGATCTTCTGCAGACCAGCGTATCGCTGCGCAACTGGCGGCAATTGCCGACCAATGTCTACAACAAGAACGGGCGGTACGCGTCCGAAACCATCCGCCTGAATATCGGTCCCTTCGCTGCGATCGAGGCCAGGATCCTGAAGCGCCCGCACTTGGG
Source organism: Bradyrhizobium sp. SRL28 (assembly GCF_018596315.1). Classification (GTDB taxonomy): domain Bacteria; phylum Pseudomonadota; class Alphaproteobacteria; order Rhizobiales; family Xanthobacteraceae; genus Bradyrhizobium. The sequence goes on from NZ_JAHEAG010000077.1 coordinate 16,068, forward strand.
CACGGAAGGTCATCCGCAATTGACCAGGCATGCGCACATCACGCTTTGGCGGAACGCCGGTTTCCTCGGCCGCGCAGCCTTTCGGGAAAGGTCCTATCCCGCGCGGGACACACTCGTCCGAAACGCCGACCTTGGCGCTGGCCGCAGAAGACTGTTTGACGATTGGCTGGGGGGACGCAGCGGCAAGAGCGCACTCGAATCGCACACCCGGACGATCTCGCTCTTCGCTCGCTTTCTGGCGGCGGTTACGACGGACCGAGGTGAAGCTACTGCATCACCCGCTATCGACAAGGTTCCGGCATGAATGTCGTCGCGTCAACTTCGGCGCGCTCTGGGCTTCTGGGTTTGCGATGTCGGCGGCGATAGGGCTCGGGACTGGAATTGCGGGACTGGAATGAAGCATTGTCGTCGCAGGTCGTGTCATCGGTCCAGGTCATGGCCGATGCGGCGTGGGTTCGGCTCCTCGTCCATGGAGACACTGGCTTTCGGTGACTTCAACAACGCTCGGCGCTTCGCTCGCGAGATCGAGCTGGTCGGCGCCGGCGGCATTTATGTCGTGGACAAGAGACTTCCAAAGATGAACTCGTTCCGCAGCCACACCCATTTGCTGGCCAATCCGATGGAAGTCTTTAAACGCATTCGGGCAATTGAGCATCATGTCCGCGAGGCGGACTTCGTCGTCGTGGCGCGTACAGAGGCCATGGTCTGCGGGTTTGAGCTCGAAGTCGCGCTTGAGCGCTGCAACTGCTATCGCCTTGCTGATGCCGACGCGATTCTCGTTCACTTGAAGAGACGTGATGCCGACGAGGTCAAGGCATTCACGCAGGCATGGCGCCAGCCTTGCCCCACTATCATCGTGCCGACTACCTATGCCTCGACCCAGATCTCTTCCAGCGATGGCCGCCTGCCAGATCGCCCAGAGGGG
>NZ_JAHEAG010000078.1 GCF_018596315.1 Bradyrhizobium sp. SRL28
CGTCGGCATGACGTAGGCGTAGATCCGGCCGCGCGAGACCGGGGCTTCGCGGACGCGGTTGCCGTTATTGCCTGATATCATGATCGGATTGCCCTTGGCATCGACGCCGGTGATGATGCCGACATGGCCGCCGCGGCGGCCGCGCGTCATCACCGCAATCGCGCCGACCTGCGGGCCGGAAACGCGCTGGCCGTATTTCGCGAACGAGTTCGCCATGTCCGAGCCGGTGCCGCGATAGCCGGAATGCTGCAGAACCATGTTCATGAAGCGCGCGCACCACAGGCTGCCGCGTCCCGTCGGGTTGCCGCCGAGATATTTGCGCGCTTCGGCGACGACGTTCGATGAGGTGAAGCTGGAGGCCATCGCGCCTCCGGCCGGCGTCACGGTTGCATTCGACCCGACGCTTGCACTCGTTACTACGCTTGCATCCGTTGCGACGCTTGCGTTGGCGTTAGCAAGACCGCGCGCCTGCATTTGCGCGACGCCACGCTCCCAGCGAGATGCACGCGCGGCCTGCCGGAGCCGGGCACGATGGCCACGATCGGTGCGCGCCTCTGTGACGACGTTGGGCGAGCCGAAGCCGCCAGGCGCAACCATCTGGGGGCTGCTTTCCATGAAGCTCGGGTTGGTATCGGCAAAGCCGCCGGCCTGCATTTGCGGCGCGCTGCGATCCCCGCGCGACATCCGCCCTGCATGGCGATGGTGGCGATAGGCGTAATGATGCTTGGCATGATGGCCGGCGTGATAGGCCCGGGCGTGTCGCCCTGCGCCGTGGTGAGGCCGTGCCGAAGCTGGAGAAACAAATACGACGATGGAAGCCGAACACAGTGCCAGTACGATGAAACGAAGCGACCGGCGAAACGCAAACAACTGACGCATACTTGATCCTCTGTAGATCCCCCACTTCCCCTTTGCGTTCGCGTACGAACGAACGCAGGCGGCGTTTTGCGTCTGGCTGTGACGGGAGGAAGATTTCATGTGGCGGCGCGGGAGCGGTTCCGGGGTGATTCCGCGACGATTCGATGGCGAAAATGAAACCAAGCTGCCGCATTGCAGCCCCGAGAATTAATTGCAATTTTGCTGGTCGGCCGCGCAAGGAAGTTGCGTGAAAGCAAGAAAATGGAGAGGAATCGGAAATGCCCTACGCCGTCGCCAAAGATAGCGTTCGTCTTCACTATGAAGAGGCGGGAAGCGGGACGCCGATTATCTTCCTGCACGAGTTCGCGGCCGACCACACCAACTGGGAGCCGCAGATGCGCTACTTCTCGCACGGCCACCGCTGCATCGCCTATTCGGCGCGCGGCTATACACCATCCGACGTGCCGCCTGACGCCGAATTCTACACCTTCAAGCATTTCTATACTGATGCGCTCGCCGTGCTCGATCACCTCGGCATTGCCAAAGCGCATTTCGTCGGCCTGTCGATGGGCTCCTATTCGTCGCTGCAGGTCGGCCTCAATGCGCCGGAGCGCGCGCTGTCGATGACGCTGGCCGCCGTGGGCTCAGGATCAAATTTGGAAAACCTCGACGCCTTCCGCGCACAATGCCGGGCCAATGCCGAGCAGTATGAAGCGATCGGCTCGGTCGAAGTTGCAAAAGTGACGCGCGAGGCGCCGAGCCGGATTCCGTTTTTGCTGAAGGACCCGCGCGGCCATGCCGATTTCTACGCCGCGCTGGCGCGGCATGACGCCCAGGGTTCGGCCAACACGATGCGCAGTTTTCAGGGCGCACGTCCCTCGATCTACACCATGACGGATGCGATCCGACGCGTGCCGACGCCGGCGCTGATCCTGTGCGGCGACGAGGACGACAATTGCATCGGGCCGAGCCTGTTCCTGAAGCAGCATCTGCCGGCGGCGGGGCTCTCGTTCTTTCCCAAATCAGGCCACGTGCTCAATCTCGAGGAGCCGGCGCTGTTCAACGAGATGGTGGAGCGGTTCATCGCGCTGGTGGAGGCCGGGAGATGGCCGGTGCGCGATCCGAGGTCGCTGGTGGCGGCGCCGGTCTGAGCCGTCATTCCGGGGCGCGCGCAGCGCGAGCCCGGAATCCATTCATCCACGTAGCCTGCTGCCCGATGGATTCCGGGCTTGATGCTTCGCATCGCCCCGGAATGACGACGAGGGCTACTTCCCCACCCCGCCCCTACTCAGCAGAAACACGCCCTGCTCGCCGAACATGTTCCAGACCCACCAGGGCAGGTTCAGCGGCACCGGGCGGCCGTAGAGATCGAGCGCCACCGCGCGCTCCATCTTGACGTTGATCGCGTCGCACAGCTCGACGAAATCCTTGATGGTGCAGAAGTGGATATTGGCCGTGTCGTACCAGGTCGCCGGCAAATTCTCCGTGCGCGGCATGTGGCCGCCGACAAGGAGCTGCAGCCGCATCTTCCAAAAGCCGAAGTTCGGAAACGAGACAATGGCGCGCCGGCCGATCCGCAAGAGATTCTCCAGCACGACCTTCGGCTGCCGCGTCGCCTGCAGCGTCTGCGACAGGATCACGTAGTCGAAGGCGTCATCAGGATAGTTGACGAGATCGGTGTCGGCATCGCCCTGCACCACGGCAAGCCCCCTGGCGACGCAACGGTTGACGCCCTCGCGCGACAGCTCGATGCCGCGGCCGTCGATGCCGCGGCTCTCCAGCAGCTGCAGCAACTCGCCATCGCCGCAGCCGACGTCGAGCACTTTCGAGCCGCGTCCGATCATGTCGGCGACCAGGAGATGATCGGTGCGATACTTGCCCGTGCGATCGGGCGCGACGCCGCCGAGCGGCAAAGCCTGTTCCTGAAGCGCCATGTCAGCCACCACCTACGCTACCAAGCCCGCGCGCCTTGCCGGCGGATTCCAGGAAGGCGCGGGAGATGTCGAAGAACTCCGGCACGTCGAGCAGGAAGGCGTCGTGGCCGCGATCGGTCTCGATCTCGGCGAACGACACCCGCGCGCTCGATGCGTTCAGCGCATGCACCAGCGCGCGCGATTCCGAGGTCGGGAACAGCCAGTCAGAGGTGAACGACACCACGCAGAAGCGGGTCTTGATGCCGCGAAACGCTTGCGCCAGCACGCCGTTGTGGTCGGCGGCGATATCGAAATAGTCCATCGCGCGCGTCAGATAGAGATAGCTGTTGGCGTCGAAGCGCTCGACAAAGGACGAGCCTTGGTAGCGCAGATAGCTTTCGACCTGAAAATCCGCATCGAACGAGAAAGTCGGCAGCTCGCGGTCCTGCATCCGCCGTCCGAACTTGCGATGCAGCGCGGCGTCGGAGAGATAGGTGATGTGCCCGGCCATCCGCGCCACGGCCAGCCCGCGGTGCGGGTGGGTGCTGCGTTCGAAATAGCGCCCATGATGCCAGTCCGGATCGGCCATCACAGCCTGCCGGCCGAGTTCGTGAAACGCGATGTTCTGCGCCGAATGGCGTGTCGAGCAGGCGACCGGCAGCGCCGAGAACACGCGCTCCGGATAGGCGGCAGTCCATTGCAGCACCTGCATGCCACCCATGGACCCGCCGATCACGCAGAACAATGTTTCGATCCCCAGCCGATCGAGCAACATGGCCTGCGCGCGGACCATGTCGGGGATGGTGATGAGCGGAAAATCCAACCCCCACGCCTTGCCGGTGGCCGGATTGGTCGAGGCCGGTCCGGTTGATCCCATGCAGCCGCCGATCACGTTCGCACAGATGATGAAATATCTGTCGGTATCGAGCGGACGGCCGGGACCGACCATGATTTCCCACCAGCCGGCCTTGCCGGTCAGCGGATGCAGATTGGCGACATGCTGATCGAGCGTCAGCGCGTGGCAGATCAGAATGGCGTTGGAGCGGTCGGCGTTCAGTTCGCCATAGGTCTGATAGGCGATCTGGAACGGCGCCAGATCGATGCCGCAATCGAGCTTCAAGGGCTGATCCATGCCGAACTTCGCCACTAGCGACGTCGGATGATCGGCCTCATGGGCGCGATCCTCGTTGAGGATCGAGGGGCTCGGTATCGGATGCACGTTTGTCATCGTGGCGACCTTCCTCCTCGCGGAGGCTCTACGGACAGAATCAGGCCATAAAAAACCCGGCCTGAACGAAAGGTTCGGCCGGGATCAACTCTGTCCCCGGCCTGTTTAGCGAGTTGTTTAACGTGGCTGCAAGCCGGCCGGCTCAAATGACCACGGAATGGAACAAAGCTAGTCCCGCCTAGGCATTTCGTCAAGGCAGGCGGGGCCGGGCAGGCATGGTTAACCTGATCGTGCAGGGCCCCCCGTGACGTTTCTCTTTGCTTTCAGCGCCCGTCTTTCCTAATCAATGCGACTGTCTGCCGGCCGCATCGGGCTGTTCCGGCACCAAGGTTTTTAAGATGTCCAAGGCACCCCCGGCCCCGCCCTCGCTGCAGGAACTCCGCAAGGAGATCGATGCGATCGACGAGCAGGTTCATCGCCTCCTGATGGCGCGCGGCGACATCATCGACCGGCTGATCCAGGTGAAGCAGACCCAGGAAGTCGGCTCCGCGTTCCGGCCTGCGCGCGAGGCCAGCATGATGCGGCAACTGGTGCAGCGCCATCGCGGCATCCTGCCGCTCGACACCATCGAGAGCATCTGGCGCGTCATCATCTCGACCTTCACTTACGTCCAGGCGCCGTTCTCGGTGCATGCGGACGTCTCGGTCAGCGAGCCCGCGATGCGGGATTCGGCGCGCTTTCATTTCGGCTTCGTCGTGCCCTATGTCGCACACTTCAGCGCGCAGGCCGCGGTGGAAGCCGTAGCGAAATCGAAGGGCGATCTGGCGCTGGTTTCGGCGATCTCCAGCCGCACGCCGTGGTGGATCGCGCTGGAATCAAGTGGCGCACCAAAAATCATCGCGCGGCTGCCGTTCCTCGAACGCGCCGATCATCCGGCCGCACTCCCCGTGTTCGTGATCTCGCGGGTCGCCGACGACGCCATGGTGACGGAAGTCCAGATGTGGAGCGTGCGCGTCTCCGGCTGGAACGCCGATATCGCGCGCGCGCTGGCGCCGCTCGCCGAAATCGTCGCCGTGCCCGATACCGCCTTCGACGGCGCGGCGCTTCTGGTGTCGGATGCCGGCACCGGCTTCGAGAAGATCAAGGCCGCTCTGATCCAGGCCGGCGCCTCGGTGCGCTCGTCGGCCCTCGTCGGCAGCCACGCAACGCGCTATACGGTGCCCCCGAACGGGGCAGCCAAGTCTTAAAGCCGCCAAGTCCTAAGCCGCCCTGAATATCCGGAGCCAGAAGATGAACCGCCCCGTGCCGAATCCCGGCATTCTCGATATTGCGCCCTACACGCCCGGCAAGACGCCGGTGCCGGAGCCGGGCCGCAAGGTGTTCAAGCTGTCCGCCAACGAGACTCCGTTCGGGCCGTCGCCGAAGGCCAGGGAAGTCTACAAGCAGGCGGCGGCGCATCTGGAGGACTATCCGGAAGGCACCTCGCGGGTGCTGCGCGAGGCGATCGGCCGCGCCTATGGGCTCGACCCCAACCGCATCATCTGCGGCGCCGGCTCGGACGAAATCCTCAACCTGCTGGCGCACACTTATCTGAGCCATGGGGATGAAGCGATCTCCACCGCCCACGGTTTTCTGGTGTACCCGATCGCGACGATGGCGAACGGCGGCAAGAACGTCGTCGCGCCCGAGACCAACTTCACCGCCGACGTCGACGCCATCCTTGCGCGCGTGACGCCGCGCACGAAACTGGTGTGGCTGGCCAACCCGAACAACCCGACCGGCACCTACGTGCCGTTCGACGAGGTCAAGCGGCTGCGCGCAGGTTTGCCGCCGCATGTGCTGCTGGTGCTCGATGCGGCCTATGCCGACTACGTGTCGCGCAACGATTACGAACTCGGCCTCGAACTGGTGGCGACCACCGAAAATACCGTGATGACGCATACCTTCTCCAAGATTCACGGGCTGGCCGCGTTGCGGATCGGCTGGATGTTCGGCCCTGCCAACATCATCGACGCGGTCAACCGGATCCGCGGGCCGTTCAACGTCTCGACGCCGGCGATGCTGGCGGCGGTGGCCGCGATCGAGGACACCGCGCATGTCCAGATGTCGAAGGCGTTCACCGAGCAGTGGCGCAACTGGCTGACGGAAGAGGTGACAAAACTCGGGCTGAAGGTCACGCCGAGCGTCGCGAATTTCGTGCTGATCCACTTCCCGCTCGACAAGGGCAAGACCTCGACTGAGGCAGACGCGTTCCTGACCAAACGGGGGCTGGTGCTGCGCGCGCTCAACAATTACGGCCTTCCCCACGCCCTGCGCATGACCATCGGCACCGAGGAGGCCAACCGCCTCGTCGTCGATGCCTTGCGCGACTTCATGGCGGCGACATGAACACCGTGCCGATCTTCCGACGCGTTGCGCTGATCGGCTTCGGCCTGATCGGCGGCTCGATCGCGCGCGCCGCGCGGGCGCAAGCGCTCGCCAGCGAAATCGTCACCACCGCGCGCTCGGAGAAGACGCGCGCGCGGGTGACCGAACTTTCCATCGTCGACCGCGTGCTGGAAACCAACGCGGAGGCCGTTGCGGACGCCGACCTCGTGATCCTCTGCATCCCGGTCGGCGCCTGCGGGCCGGTCGCCCAGGAAATCGCGCCTTTCCTCAAACCGGGCGCGATCGTCTCCGACGTCGGGTCGGTCAAGGGCGCGATCGTCCGCGAGATGGCGCCGCATCTGCCGCAGAGCGTCCATTTCGTTCCGGCGCATCCGGTGGCGGGCACCGAGCATTCCGGTCCCGAATCCGGTTTCGCCGAACTCTTCATCAACCGCTGGTGCATCCTCACGCCGCCCGATGGCACCGATCCCATGGCGGTCGAAACCCTGCGTGCGTTCTGGGCCGGCATGGGCGCCAAGGTCGAGATCATGACGCCTGACCATCATGATCTGGTGCTGGCGATCACGAGCCACCTGCCGCATCTGATCGCCTACACCATCGTCGGCACCGCGGATGAGCTGGCGCAGGTGACGTCGTCGGAAGTGATAAAATTCTCCGCCGGCGGCTTTCGCGATTTCACCCGTATCGCAGCGTCCGATCCCACGATGTGGCGCGACGTGTTTTTGAACAACAAGGAAGCCGTGCTGGAAATGCTCGGCACCTTCAACGAGGATCTTTCAAAACTCACCCGCGCCATCCGCCGCAACGATGGCGAAGCGCTGTTCGAGCACTTCACCCGCACCCGCGCCATCCGCCGCGGCATCGTCGAGATCGGCCAGGATTCGGCGGCGCCCGATTTCGGCCGGCCGCATCCGCCGATGGCGAAGAAGGCGGAGTGAGAGAAATCGCAAGACTGCAAATACCCCGCGCAGTGTTTGGTCCGGGGACATGGCTGACACCTGTTCGGAAACATCACTGACACTTTCTCCAGTTATCAAGTCTTGGCGATCTATCAGCTGGCGAAGTAGCTTCCGTAACGTCCATCGCGATCGAGGCTCCAGTTTGGAAGCTTGAATCGCGCACCGGGCCACGCCATCAACCCGCAAAGGCGCGTCGCGGCGGATGTCGCCACCCTGATTACTTCCGCTTTCAGCGGGCATAGCCGACAGCCTGGACCCTGCCAGCAACGCGTTCCGGTCGCGATTGATCGAAGTGGAACCGCGAAATCAAAATTTCCCGAATTTTGAATGTTGGCACAACGCGCATATTGCTTTCGAGCGGATGTGATAGTGTTCACGACGCCGAGTAATGAGTTGGGCAGCGGCCGACGACCGGTCGCTGGAAAAGCATCCTCGACTACGTCAAATCATCCTGGGGCGCGACATGCAAACCGATGAGGGCGGCCCGAACCGACGAGACATCCTGCTGGGGGGCACGGCGCTCGCCGCGACCTCGGCCATTGTAGTCGACGGCTCCGTAAGGGTCGCGCAGGCGCAGCAACAATCGCGGTCGGCACCGAGCGGTCCTCCTAACATCGTCTACTTTCTCGTCGACAATCTCGGCTACGGCGAGCTGGGCTGCTACGGCGGTGGTATTCTCAGAGGAGCGGACACACGCCGGATCGATGCTTTCGCAGGCGAGGGCATGAAGCTGCTCAATTTCGCTCCCGAGGCGCAGTGCACGCCGTCCCGCTCCGCGTTGATGACTGGCCGCTATGCCGTCCGCTCGGGCAATCACACAGTCGCATTGCCCGGCGAAGAGGGTGGCTTGGTCGCGTGGGAGCGGACGATGGGCGATGTGCTGTCGGCGCGGGGGTATGCCACTGTCGGAAAATGGCACATCGGCGGGTCGGCGGGGCGGTGGCCGACCGATCACGGCTTCGACGAATGGTACGGCCCGCCGCGCACCTGGGACGAGTCGCTCTGGCCTACCGATCCTTGGTACGACCCCAAGCGCGACGGCACCAGTAACATGCTTGAGGCCCGCAAGGGCGACCGCGAGCCGCGAGCCGTCAAGCAACTCGACCTCGACGTCAGGCGCGACGTCGACCGCGAATTCCTCACGCGCGGCAAGGCCTTTATGAAGCGCAGCGCAGACGCAGGAAAGCCGTTCTTCCTCTACTTCAACCACTCACTGATGCATATGCCCACGATCCCACGCCCGGAGTTCAAGGGAAAATCAGGCCAGGGCGATTGGGCGGACTGCCTGCTCGAACTCGATTCCGATTTCGGCGAGATCCTGGATACGCTGAAGGAGCTCAAGGTCGACGACAACACCATCGTCGTTTTCTCCGGAGACAACGGGCCGGAGGAACTGGAAACCTGGCGCGGTCATCCCGGCTTCTTCGATGGCTCCTACTTCACGGGCATGGAAGGCTCGCTGCGCACACCCTGCATCGTGCGCTATCCCGGCAAGGTGCCGGGCGGAAAGCAAAGCAACGATGTCGTCCACATCACCGACATGTTCACCACGCTCCTGCGGTGGACCGGCGCCGACGTGCCGGCCGACCGCGTCATCGACGGTATCGACCAGCGAGAGTTTCTGGAGGGCAAGCGAGACCGTTCGGCGCGAGACGGCTTTCCCTATTGGATGGGAGAGACGCTTTACGGCGTGAAGTGGCACAATTTCAAGCTGGTGATGTATCTGCAACGGAGCAGCTTGGAGCCCTCGCAGAAACTTGCGAGCCCGCATATCGTCAATCTGACGGTCGATCCCAAGGAACGCAAGGCGATCGACTTACCATACATGCATTCATGGACGTCTGCGCACTTCGGGAGGATCCTGAAGGAATTTGCAGTCAGCGTGAAACGCGAACCGCTGATCCCGGCCGGCGCGCCGCTGGACCACGTTCCCGTTCGGAAGACCTAAGATGATGCATTAAAAGCTGGAGCGGACCATGAAACCAACAGCGTTTGCGAGCGTGGCCCTGGGTGTGGCCATTTGTTCGCTGGTCATCGCCGGAAAGCCCTCACCCGCCCTGGCCGACGAAGGAGGTCTCAGCTTCTGGCTGCCAGGCACATTCGGCAGCCTCTCCGCGACCCCTGCAACGCCCGGATGGTCATGGGCGACGTTCTACATCCACACCGATGTCGCTTCAGTCGCGGGCGCGCAATTCCCGCGCGGCGGGCGGGTCGATGTCGGCCTCAGCGGCCGAGGCGACCTCGTTGGATTCGGGCCGACCTACGTCTTCGCGACCCCCGTTCTGGGCGCCCAGCTATCAGTCAGCGTCCTTGGCATCGCCGGACGAAGCGAGGCGTCGGCGGCGCTCTCCCTCACCGGCCCGCTCGGCAACACGATCGCGCTCAATCGGACGCAGGATCTGACTTCCTACGGAGACGTGATTCCTCAGGTGGCGCTCAAATGGAACCAAGGCGTCAACAACGTCATGGTCTACGGCACGGGCCTCATTCCCATCGGGGATTATGATCCCAACCGTCTCGCCAACCTCGGGATCGGACATGGCGCCATCGATTTCGGGGGAGGCTATACATATTTCGATCCCAAGTCCGGCAACGAGTTCTCCGCAGTCGCCGGGATGACCTACAATTTCAAGAACACCTACACGCAATACCAGAACGGAATGGATTTCCATGTCGATTGGGGCGCCTCCCACTTCTTCGACAACAAGCTTCAGCTCGGAGTCGTCGGCTACTACCTGCAGCAGGTGACCGACGACTTTGGAGCGCCTCCCGCACTTGGTGGTTTCCGCTCGCGTATTGCCGGTGTGGGGCCGCAGATCGGCTTTCTGTTCCCGGTCGGCGATATGCAAGGATACGTCAATGTAAAGGCCTACAAGGAGTTCGCGGCCCAGAACAGGCCGGATGGATGGAACGCTTGGCTAACCTTTGCGATATCTCCTGCCGCTCCAGAGCCGGCCTCGGCCAAACCGATAGTGCGGAAATACTGAAGACCGGGTCCAAATCCAAGTGGCCCAAGAGGCGAGATGTCTGCCTCTGGCACCTCGCGTCATTTCGTGGCAACGCAGCAAGTCAGTACTCACCCGCGCCATCCGACGCGGCATCGTCGAGATCGGCCAGGATTCGGCGGCGCCCGATTTCGGCCGGCCGCATCCGCCGATGGCGAAGATGGCGGAGTGAGCTTCCGCTCTCGCGGCCGTCATTGCGAGCGCAGCGAAGCAATCCATCTAGCCACGAAGGAAGAATGGATTGCTTCGTCGCTACGCTCCCTTGCGCAAACGCTTCGCGTTTGTCGCAGGCAATGACGTGGAGAGATCGTCAGCCTTGTAGCCCGGACTGGCTTGCCGCAGCTGGCTGAAGTGCCTTTGCTGAGCTTTAAGGTACGCACTCTCACTCGTTATCAGTCCACTTTTTCATAACGTTCATCCCTGCCACCATTTGCAGTCCAAGACCTGATACCCCCAGGATAGCGGCCAACTCCCAACCCGACGCTCCTGTCTTCGATCCAAGATAAGCAATTATGAAAGTGACTAGTACAACGCCCCCAAACCGATATCTGATGCTCACGTGCTTCTCCCGACCCTGCCATATCGTATGTTAAGCTATGTGTTTGCCAAGCTTGATGCCGCGACCTTCTCGCCGTCCATCTTCCGGCTACTGACAGACAATCATCTGAAAGCCGACGCAGATATTCTGGTCGCAGAGCTGGTTGTTGCTGATGATGCGCGTCGTGCTGCGTCCCGGCGTCGAGTCCTGAAAGGAAGAACTCGACGACCGAAAACCCTGGCTTACGCAAAAGGCATCGGCGGCGGGCTTTCCGCAATCTTTGCCAAATGATTTGCAGACATCGAGCCTGCTTCCTCTCCAAACGGGATTCGCGAAGACGCGGTTGCTGGAGATCGGGCCACTGCAGTTAATGAACCGAAATCCGGTGCAATTCGGGCCATTGCAGACCTGGTCGGTCCCGCTGACCCGGGTTCTTCCGACGCCTGATTCGGCCGCAAAACTTGCCGCCGCGGTGAAACGGCGACGCGTGCAGAACCTGTCTGCGGCCGGCTTTCCGCAGTTACTCGCCCAGGTCAGGCACCAGTCGAGCCGGTCATCGAACCAGCGCGGCTGATTGAAGGTCTGGTCGGCGAGCGCCGATCCGCAGCAAAAGAGGGTGAGCAGGAGGAGTGTCCTCAGAAATGCGATCATGGGTAATCTTCCAGTGGGTATAATCAGTTTGCGATGAATGGATTTGCGAAGGTGCGTGAAGCGCCCTTCGCAGGAGTTGCATCAGGGCCGGAAGCTGCGCCTACGATCTGACGCAGAGGAGCTGACCGTTGATGTTGGCAATGTCGCCTCGCGGACAAGAGTCCAGGCGGATACGCGTTCCACTGGCTGCGCCGCTCCGCGTCAGGCAGCTTGCGCGCAGAATGCCGTCCATCACCACAGCGCCGCCGCAGGACTGCTTGTAGCTGCCGGGCGGCAATCGAGAATGACAGGTCAAAGTGCCATATATGTTGTCTAGCCCCACCCCGGGTTGGCAACGCTGCAGGTCTATCGACGTTGCACGCAGAGAGCCGTGGCCGTTGTCGCACTTCGCCTTCACCGTGGATTGGATTTGAGTGATGCTCTGGCAGGTCTTGAGATAGCTGCCGCCTGGCACAGCAAACGCAGGACCTGAGAAGGCGACAATCGCGGCAGCCGTTAGAAGTCCAGGAATCGAAAGTGCGTATCTATTTGTCATGATGTCCTCCCAGGATGCAGGAACTGCACGTGGAGGACCTTAGGTGTCTTCAAGGCCATTGCCGTGATGAGCGTCACGCTCGATGGTGCCTGCAAGCTCGCATGGCGGATTAGAAGCGTAGGGCAGGAAAAGGCGCGCTTGCGCCGTGCCACCATTCAGCCTCGATATGGGAAATGTGTTGGTGGGCACGCTTCCGCCTTGCTCGTTGAGCTACGGCAGACAGGTCGCTTTGCCGGGACGACGAAGGCTAAAACAGCGGCGGCACCTGCCCGACTTTCAGCGGCCCGAGAAACACCGCGCCGTCGACGAAGCGCAGCGGGAAGGCGCGGGCCTTCTTGCCTTCGAGCTCCGCCTCCTTGCCGAGCGAATTGATGCCGGCGGCGACGCCGGTATTGGCGTTCTGCTTGACGGCCTTGCCGAGGCCCGGGATCGCCCGGTCGAGCGCGCCGAACAGATTGTTGAGGTCCTGCGTCTTGACGCCCGGGGCGACGCGATCGAGCGTTGCCTGCGGCACGCCCTCCTCCAGCATCTTTTCGATGCCAAGCGCCGGAATCACTTTCTCGATCCCCGCCACCGTCATCTGCAATTCGCCGTCGATCCGCCCCTGCGCGTTGAGGCTCAACGTCCCCGCCGCGACCGAGACCAGATCGCCCTGTTGAATCCGCGACCGCACGATCTCGACACGGCCGCCCGCCGCCTGCAGTTCCCTGAACCGTTCCGGCCAGGGTTTCGGCGAAAAATCCTTCAAGCCGGTGAGCTTGGCCTCCACGCCGGCATCGAACGGCGCTGATAGCAGCGGATGCAGTTCCTGCACGCTGCCGCCTGCTATTTGCAACGCGGTTTCTATCACCGGATGATCTTTCGCCGACCCCTCGACGAGGCGCCCGTGCAACTCGGCTCGGCTGGCGCGGGCGAGCGGCGTCTGCACGGGACCGTTGACGCGATCGATCGACGGATTTTCGAACACGATAGACGCGCGCTGCGGAATATCAGGCAGTCCGCTGACGCTGCTGCGGCCGCTGGTCCAGTTCACCTTCAGCGACGGCGGCTGGCCGCGATCGGCCAGCGTGGCCGGCGCCTTGAATTCGGCGATCAGCAATTTCGGCTGGTAGATCTGCGCGATCACCATGATCTCGGCGAGCCGCGCGGTGAATGCCGTCTGCCCGCCGGCCGTCTGAGAAACCAGCGACACGCTGGCGTCGTCGCAGCGAACCTCGAAGCGGAACGGGAAGCCCGCCACCGAGCGCTTGCCGCACGCATAGACCCGGCCGGCCTTTGCCTCCTGCGCGGCCCACGCGTCGGCGCGGACGCCGGCTTCGGAAGCGGCATAGAACCAGAACGCGCTCCATGCCGCGGCGGCGACGACGAGCAGTGCGGGCACGATGAAGAGGCGCCACAGCGGGCGCCGGCGTGGCGCGGGGGTCATGTCAGGCATGCGGCGTCCTTTGGCTAGCGATTTTGTCAAATGTAAGCATCCACTCCCCACAACAAAAGGCATTGAAATCACTTCGCTTTGTCGCGCCGTTCTGGTAGCGGTGCGAGGGCATGTCCGCGATTACGCTGAACGATACGGAATTCTCGACAGGCGACCTCTGGGTGTTCGGTTACGGCTCCCTGATGTGGCGCCCGGGCTTCGAATTCATCGAGCGGGTTCCGGCCCGGCTGATCGGCGAGCACCGCGCGCTCTGCGTCTATTCCTTCGTCCATCGCGGCACGCCGGAAAAGCCGGGCCTTGTGCTCGGGCTCGATCGCGGCGGAGCCTGCCGCGGCGTCGCGTTCCGGGTCGCGGAAAAGAACAGCGCTGCGACCATCGCCTATTTGCGCGAGCGCGAGCAGGTCACCTCGGTGTACCGCGAGGTGAAACGATCGGTGTGGCTGGAGAACGAGGCGCGCCAGCGCGTCAGCGCCCTCGTCTACGTGGTCGACCGTGGCCACGTGCAATATGCGGGACGGCTTTCGCTCGCAGAACAGTTGCGTCACGTGCTGCAGGGGCACGGCCAGTCCGGCGTCAACCGCGACTACGTTGTGGCTACCGTGAAGGCGATCGAGGCGGAAGGTTTTCGCGATTCCCAACTGCATCGGCTCGCGACGATGCTGCACGATCAGCATCATCCGGCTCTTCCCGCAGAGAACAGCGACCGTTGAGCTGGGGTGTGTACTCACAAAGTCGACTGAAATGAAACCCAGTGGCTGCGATAGCCAGCATCCGCGATTGGAGGCATAGCGGTCCTCGAAGGTCGGTACTGGGCATGTCTGTTTATGAGACCCATACCGGAAGTCGGGCTCTGCTCGGAATTTTCCAGCCACTCAGTCGGTGCAAGATCAGAGTAACAGTCCACTCCGGATACTTCGCGGGTCGATACCTCGGTTCGAGGCAACGTAGTCGATCTCACCGCGCGTAGTGCCGATATCTTTCAGCTCCATGTCAGTTAGTTCAGACAAGGCGGAGCGCAATTTCTGCCGTTCGCGCCGCTCCTGAAAGGCATCCCAGTATTTCCAGATGAGGGTAGAGGCGCACCGTATCGACGCGGATGTTGTTCGGTCCAGCCACGTTGTGCTGTAGGTCGTGCTCATCGCGGTGTCTCCCCCGGACGATGTTTCTAGCCGTACAGGGTGCCAGCAGATCGACGGGTGCGCTTAACCGGTAGCTTACATTTTCCTCACAGCTAGCTTATTCTTGCAAGTTCCAGCGGAGCTAAGGCTTTAGCCAGTGATCGGGGCCCTCATCCAAGGGATTGCACCTTGCGCTATCTCTTCGAGGATTATGCATTAGACCCCGAGCGTCGCGAGTTATATCGCGGCGCGGACGTCGTCTCCGTGGCGCCACAGGTCTTTGACCTGCTCGACTACCTAATCCGCAACCGGGAGCGCGTCGTCAGCAAAGACGACCTCATCAACACCATTTGGAACGGGCGCAACGTGTCCGATGCGGCGCTCACGACCCGCCTGAATGTCGCCCGGCACGCGATTGGCGACACCGGGGAGAAACAGCGCCTCATCAAGACATTGCCACGGAAGGGGTTTCGCTTCGTCGGTACGGTTCGGGAAGCGAAGAAGCCCGCAGGCGGGGCGGTCAGCGATATTCCTACGGAACAGCCGAAACCCGCTCTCCCGCTCCCCGACAAGCCCTCCATCGCTGTGCTACCGTTTGAGACTATGAGCGGCGGTCCGGAGCAGGAATATTTCGCCGACGGCATGGTGGAAGACATCATCACGGGACTGTCGCGCTCAAAATCCGTGTTCGTCATCGCGCGACAATCCACCTTCACTTACAAGGGCAAAGCCGTCGATATCAAGGAAGTCGGACGTGAACTTGGCGTTCGCTACGTGCTCGAGGGCAGTGTCCGAAAGGCAGCCAATCGCGTTCGCATCACTGGACAGCTCATCGATGCCACAACAGGAGTGCATCTCTGGGCGGATCGGTTTGACAGCTTGCTTGAGGATATTTTCGATTTGCAGGATCAAATGACGAGCAACGTGATCGGCGCAATCGCTCCTCTACTGCAACGCGCCGAGATCGAGCGTGCACAGCGCAAACCAACCGGAAGCCTTCAGGCCTACGACTACTATCTTCGTGCGCTCGCCGCCTTTTATCGGCGCACCCGCGAAGAGACTACTGAAGCGCTCAGGCTTACGGAGATTGCCAATGGTATCGATCCGGAATTCGCCGCAGCGTACGCGCTCGGCGCTCGTTGCTATATTCAAAGGAAATCTTTCGGCTGGTGGACCGGTACTGCCGAGGAAATAGCTGAAACCCGGCATCTCGCGAGGCGGGCGATCGAACTCGATCAGGACGATCCATCAGTTCTTGCACGGGCCGGACATGCGCTTGCCTACGTAGTGGGTGAGGTCGAGGAAGGCGCGGACCTCGTCTCGCGGGCGATAAATTTAGATCCAAATCAGGCGACCGCACGATATTGGATGGGGTGGATCCACCTTTGTCTCGGGGAAATCGATCCCGCGATCGAGCAATTCCAAGTCGCGTTGCGTTTGAGCCCGCTGGATCCATCGATATTCACTGCTCATTCCGGGATGGCTTGGGCTCATTTTATGGCTGGCCGCAATGACGAGGCCTCATCGTGGGCGGCAGCTACTATCAGGCGGCAACCCAATTTTTTGGCCGGATACCGTATCATGATGGCATGCCATGCGATGTCTGGACGCGTTGAAGAGGCACGAAAGGCATGCATGCTCGCACTACAACTGGATCCCACCCTACGCATTTCCCGAATCAAGGACGTTGTCCCACTTCGAAGGGCGGAAGATATCGAAAGATTGGCACAAGCTTTCCGGATCGCGGGCTTGCCGGAATGACCGCTTTTGGC
>NZ_JAHEAG010000079.1 GCF_018596315.1 Bradyrhizobium sp. SRL28
AAAGGAGTCGCTGCAAGCGGCCCTTCGTGGCCAGGTCGACGCCATCATCTGCGACGGCGGGTCAATGGATGCTGGACCCTATTATCTCGGCACCGGCACCGAGTATTTCGAGAGCGAAGCGGTCAAGCTTGATTTCCGTCACATGGTCGAAGCCGGCGCCCGGATCGGCTGCCCGGTGATTCTCGGAAGCTGCGGAATGGCCGGAGGCGATCGCAACCTCGACTGGATGATCGGGATCGCCAAGGAAGTGTTCGCAGAACTTGGCATCAAGGCAGCCAAGGTCGCGGTGATCCGGTCCGAACTCGACCCGGAGATCGTCATCAGGGAATTCCGTGCCGGAGCGCTGCGCGCGACCGGCGCCGGTCCCGACCTCGATGAAAATGCGCTGCGCGAGAGCACCATCGTCGGCCAGATGGGAATCCATCCCCTGATCACGGCGCTGGAGAGCGGCGCACAATACATCCTGGCCGGACGGAGCTGCGACGTCGCACTGTTCGCGTCCGACATGATCCGGCGCAATATCGATCCGGGATTGGCCTATCATGTCGGCCACGTCCTGGAGTGCGGCGCGCTGGCTTGCGATCTGGGGTCGCCGTCCGACTGTCTGGTGGCCGAAATCTACGACGACGGCTCGGCGATCTTCACTGCGCCGAATCCCGCCCGCCGCTGCACGGCTTATTCAATTGCCGCGCATTCGCTCTATGAGGAAAGCCATCCTCAGCTGCAGTATTATCCGGAAGGCATTCTGGTCATGGAGAAGACGCAGTTCTTTTCCCGGGACAGCCGCAGCGCCGGAATTCGCAACAGCCGCTTTGTTCATTCCGCGAGGCCATGGCCGTGGTCAATCAAGCTCGAAGGATCGCGCCGGCTCGGTTCGCGAAAGGTTTCGCTGATCCATATCGATCCGGCCGATCTGTCGAAGATACCGGCGGACATACTGGTGTATGGCCGTAATGGTGTGCAGCTGCAGCCAGTCGATGCGTCACAACGAGAACTCGGCATCATTGTCGAGACGACCGGCAAGACGCGCGAGGCGGCGGTTCTGCTTGCAAGCCTTTTGACGCATTACCTCATTCACTACGGCTATCCCGGCCGAAAGGCGACCGCTGGCAACATTGCCTATCCGTTGTCGCCCAATCTCGTCAGTTTTCCGCGCCAGGACGGTACGTTCGGTGCCATCGTGCCGAGTAGAACGCGCGATCCCGTGTTCTTCGAGAACTATGCCGCCATCAAGGCCGCCGTGGTCAAGCTGATCGCGGATGAGTTTTCGGACGCGCTTGGGAACGCGACCTTTGTCATTACCGATGCCGATGCGTCGCATCCCGCCGCGCTGCTCCGTACCGTCGACCAGGATGCCGACAGACTGGCGCAGCGTCACCAGCAGGAAATCGGCCGGATCAAGGACGTCGTCAGACCCGGACCCGGTTCGCTGTTCAATCTTGATGCCCCTGATGCCTATGCGTGGTCGCTCTACCACCTGCTGCAGAACGAGGACGTGATCAAGAACACCATGTTCCCGATCACCTACTTCGCGGCCGAAGGGGCTGACTGGACGGAGCAGGGCGCGGAACGTCCGCGCTACTTCGATGTCGGCGATCGCGATTATCGCGGCAATGTCGACGACCGGACGCTCTCGCTGATCGCGGACCATCCACCTGTGGGGGCTCCGATCGGATCGCATCCGTTGCTCGACATGGCGGTCGTCATCCGCAGCAAGGATGCCGGCATCAACAGGCTGACCTTCGACATTATCTTCACGTCGGGCGAGAATTACGAGGCCGCGTTGCACGCCAACGTATTCACCCGCTGCAACATCGCCGGGATTCTTGGCTTGCCGCCGGAGCGCGTGGTCGGCAGCTATTTCTTCGATAGCTGCAATGCGATCAAGATTTCGATCGATCGTCCGAACATCTCGGCTTCGATGGATGAGCGCGATGTGTTCGGTGCCCAGCAGCAGGTCGCGATCGAACAGCTTGGCATTCCGATCTATTCCGCCGCGCTGGCGAAGGCATCGTCCTTCTAGCGCAGCCCACACGCCAACCTCACAACCACAAACCAACCGAAGATAAGGAGATTCTCCATGTTGAAACCTGTTGTTCTGGCTCTCGCCGCCGCGTTCGCGCTGTCGGGCGCAATGCCCGCCAACGCCGGATATCTTGAGAGCGGCGTCGATCAATCGATGATCATTCCGGTGTCGGACGGCTGCGGCCCCGAAGCCTGGCGTGGTCCGTGGGGTCATTGCCGGGATACGCCGTATTATGGCCGGCTGCCCGATGGCGCATGGAAGGTGAAGCCGAGTAACGGGAACGGCTGCCCTCCCGGTTCATGGCGCGGCCCGTATGGTCACTGCCGCAACACGCCGTTTCATGGCCGGCTGCCCAATGGCGAGTGGACCTGAGCGATCCACCCCGAACATGCGATGCGCCGGTCCGGCGCATCGCGGATCTCAGCAATCGGCAAGTCAAGAATACATCATGTCCAATCGAATAGCCGTCCGAACCCGCAGCGACAGCCTGTCATCTCACATCCTGCCGGTGTCGGGCACGATGATCGGGGTTTGCACGACCCTGATCGGGCTGGTGAAGCTCGCTGCGAGCAGGCATGGCGCGTCGCATGTCGATGAATATGCCGCGCTTGTGGCGGTGATGTTTCTTGCAAGCGCCATGGCGTCGTATCTGTCGATACGCTGGTCGTATCGGGCGCAGTTGAGCATTCGCATCGAGCGCCTGGCTGACATCATCTTTCTTTGCGGCCTGGTCAGCATCACGCTCGTCGCGACGTTGTTTGCCTATCAAGTGATCTAGATCAGCATTCCCGCATCCAGGAGACGGAACATGCGCATCTATGCGGGTGCGTGTCGGAAACAACAAATTTCAAAAGGAGATCGAAATGTACCGGAATTCGATTCGAGTGATTGGCGTTGCGCTGGTTGTGTTTGCGGTCGGCGGTAGTGGTGCGTCCTTCGCGCAAGGCTCGATGCAACAGCAGAACGCGTGCCGGCCGGACGTGTTTCGGCTCTGCGGCAGCTACATCCCGAATGTCGGCGAGATCGTTGCCTGCCTGAAGGACAACGAGGCGAGGCTCAGTGAGCCGTGCCATGAGGTCATGTTCCCCGATCAGGGCGGCCGCGAAACATACAGCAGAGCAACACAGCTCCGCTCCGGCGACCAGTGAGGCGCGACAATGAACGTTCCCATGAAATCTGGTGCCGTCCGCTTGCGCGTGACGAACTATCTCGCCGCACTGCTATGTGCGGCGTTCTCCCTTCTGACCGGCACCGCCCATGCGCAAATGCCGTTCTATCACGCGACAGCGCAGGAGCTGGCCGGGCCTCCCGGTTCGTTGATCCGTTCCGAGCCGATGGTGTTTGCGCCGGCAGGCGCGCAGGCCTATCGAGTCATCCATCGCTCGGTCGGCATGCAGGGTGAGCCGATCGCGGTGTCGGGCGTGATCGTCGTCCCGCCCGGTCCTGCGCCTGCGGGTGGCAGGCCGATCGTGGCGTGGGCGCATCCGACCACCGGGGTGGTACCGCATTGCGCGCCGTCGCTGGCGATCTTCGTCTTTCAGCAGATGGCCGGCTTGCGCCAATTGATCGAGCAGGGTGCCGTGGTCGCCGCGACCGATTATCCCGGCCTCGGGACGCCAGGCCCGCATCCCTATCTCGTCGGCGACAGTGAGGCGCGGGCGGTGATCGACTCGGTGCGTGCTGCGCGCAACCTGCCTGGCGTGGGCGACGGCAACAGCTTTGCCGTGTGGGGCCATTCCCAGGGCGGTCAGGCGTCGCTCTACACCGGACTGATCGCAAAAACCTATGCGCCGGAACTGCGCCTAGTCGGCGTTGCGGCGGCAGCACCGGCCACCGCGCTGGTCACCCTGATGGGCGACGACTTCAAGAGTTCGGGCGGCAAGAACCTCACAGCCATGACGCTGTGGTCGTGGTCGCGGGTATATGGCGCACCGATCGACAAGGTGCTCCTCCCCGAGGCGATGCCCACCGTCGACCGGCTTTCCAATGAGTGCATCGAGTCGATCTTCGACATCCTCGAGCGGCGGCAGACCGAAAAGCCACTTGAGCAGCAGTTCCTGTCGGTGCCGAACATCGCGACCGTCCAGCCGTGGCGTTCGCTGGCGATATACGCAACACGCCGGGTACGCTTTCTCCCCAGATCCCGCTGTTCCTGGCCCAGGGGACGACGGACAACATCGTGCGGCCGGAAGTGACCCGCGCCTACATGCAGCGGCAATGCAAGGCGGGCGGCAAGGTCACCATGATGTGGGTGCCCGGTGTCGGTCATGGTTTCGTTGCCAAAGACAGCGCGGATGCAGCGGTGTCCTGGATGATGGACCGCTTTGCGGGGCGGCCCGTGCCCAATGATTGCGGCAACGCCGTCGCCGCAGCGCAATAGATCGACAAAACCAGCTTTGTATCCAGGAAAGAAAAACTGAGGTCCTGTCATGAATTTTGCTTTCACGTCGCGTGTTCGCAACAACCAAAAGGCCTTCGCGCGCACAACGCTTGCCGGCCTTACCGTGCTCGGCCTTGTGGGCTTTTGCCCGGCGGCCGATGCGGCGGACAAGCCGCCGCTGGCGCCTGATATCGTCGCCCCCTTCAGCACCAATTCACGGCTGTCGGCGTCGATCGAGTTCAGCCTGCCGGCGCTCGCGGCCGATATCGAGCGGGATATCCCGCAGCGGCTCGCCAGCATCGACGAGAAGATCAGCTGCGTGCATCGCCGCGTACTGTTCTGGAAGGTCAACGCGAATTGCGACGTGTGGGGTTATGTCGAGCGGTCCGGCCCGGTCTCGCTGTATGGCCGCGGGGACCGCGTCTATGGTTCGGTACCGATCCATGGCGCGCTCGAGGGGCAGGGCGCCAACCGGTTCACTGCGCGCATCCATGGCGAGACCGAAGCCAGCGCCACGATCGAGGCTTCCGCCCGCCCGCAGCTCGGCCGCGACTGGTCGCTCGACCTCGATTTCAGCGATGGCTTCCGCTGGAGCGAGCCGCCGGTTCTGCAGGTGATGGGGCACGAGATTCCGCTGGCGAAATATGCCGAGCCTCGCATCGGGACGCAGCTGGCGGTGGTCCGTTCACGCGCCCTGGCCGCGGCGCGCCACCTCGAACTGCAGGAAAAGGCAGCAGGAGCATGGCGACACGCGTTCGAGCCGATCCAGCTATCGGATAGTCCGGCGGTATGGCTGCAGATGAATCCACAAAGCGTGTCCTTTGCCGGCATGCGGGCCAATTCGCGGACGCTGCGCGGCTCGATTGCACTTTCCGGGACAGCCGAGACAATCGTCGGACAAAATCCGCCGGCGATGGCCGTAACCCCATTGCCGCCGATCGATCACGATATCAGTGCCCCCGGCACGTTCGACGTCATCCTGCCGGTACGGATCGGCTACGACGTGCTCAAGGACAAGCTGACGCAGGCGATTGCCGCGATGCCGCCGGTCGCCGGTATCTCCGTTCGCGACATCGACGTATATCCGTCGTCGGGTAAACTCGTCATCGGCCTGCGCGTCGCCAAGGCGGCCGATACCGAACCGTCCGCCGGCAAGTGGGTCTACCTCTCCGCTGCGATCCAGGTCGATGCCGACGGTCGTGCTGTCAGGTTGTCCAACGTTGACACCATGACCGATGACGAGGGCCTCGCTCCGCTGTTTGAGCCGATCGCAGCGCAGCTTGGATCAAAGGTCAGTTTCGATTATGGCATCGCCTACGACAATCTACTCAACGCTGCCAATGCAAAGCTGAATCGGCCGCTGAAGGACGGTTTCCGGATGGAAGGGCAGCTTTCCTCCGCGGTGCTGCAGAACGTCTATTTGCCTGCCAACGGAATCGTCATTGCGGTTCGCGCCAGCGGCGAATTGAGCATCTTGTACGGGATGTGAACCGGAACCGCCGCCGTGATCGCGTGGTCGCGGCGGCATGCCTCAATCAGCATCCATTTGAAATGACGCGAGATACCGATGACACTGCAAACCTTGGCCTGGCTATCAATGGTGGCGTACGCGCTGCACATCATGGAAGAGTACACGTTCAATTGGCACGACTGGGCGAGGGCGGTCATCAACCTGCCCGTGGAATGAAGCGATTTCTAAGTGACGAACGCGATCGTCATTGCCATGGGCATTGCCCAGGCGCATCTGGCTCCGGCCCTGCCGCTGGCGCCACTGATGTTTGCGTCGCTGATGCTGATCAACGCCGTACTCTTTCACATCCTGCCCTTCGTACGGCAAGGCGGGCGGTTCTCGCCGGGTCTCGTAACTGCAATGTTGTTGTTTTTTCCGACCGGAATAGCCGTGTGGTGGAAAGTGGCGCACGACGCTCCCCTCGATCGGGCTACGGCGGGGCTCGCTGTCGCCGGTGGCGCGAGTTTGATGGCCTACCCGATCGTTATGCTGAAGCTCAAGGACAGGCCATATTTTCAGCAGAGTTGATCGCTCCGACCGCGTGGCAAGTGGCGCTCTCTCTGGCCGCTGACGAGCAAGCCTATTGGCCCGTCAGCCCGGAAAGGCGGACAATTGTAGCGCATCGCGCCTCCTGCCATCAGGCCGCTTCTGGCGCGTAAGTGATCACCGGCATGGCCAGTGATCAATAATTAAAGGTCGATCTGCTCGGCTAGAGTCAGGGCATCATCTTCCTCGATCCCGAGATACCGCACAGTGGTCTCGAGTTTTGTATGGCCAAGGAGGAGTTGCACTGCGCGCAGGTTTCCGGTCTTACGATAAATTTGGGCCGCCTTCGTACGCCGCATTGAGTGCGTGCCATAAATGGTCGACTCCAAGCCGATGCTTTCAACCCAGCGATGCACCAGCCGGGAGTATTGGCGGGTAGATATGTGAGGGCTTGCATGAATTCGACTTGGAAATAAGTATTTGGAACCGGTAGCTCGAAGTAGTGGCAGCCAAGCCTCAACGGAACGCTTCGATTGCTCCGTGATCTCGAACTGGACAGGTCGCCCTGTTTTCTTTGGACAATCGTTGCTCGGCGCCGCACATTAGCTCCTGAGAAAATATCGTCTACCCGCAGTTTGACCAGGTCGCAGGCCCGAAGTTTGCTATCGATGGCCAGATTAAAAATGACAAGGTCGCGCCTTGATCGCGCGATTTCTAGGCGAACTCGAATGGACCAGACGTGCTTCGGCTTAAGGGGTTTTTTCTGGCCGATGAGCAATCCCTTGTTCCAAGGCCGTCGATCTCGGTTGATAGGACGTACAGACATAGGCGGTACTCCGCCGTCCCGCCCTTCCGCGTCGCTCAATCGCGAGCGACGTATTTATACCAGCAACGACCGTTTCTGGCGCAAAGCTGCTGTTCACTGGCATGTCCGCTCCTTGGGGTGGAACGGAAGTGGAATTCTGGAAGCTTCAGGTCCGTTGATGACCCAAACCGGTTATTTCGGGTCTGCGAGCGTCCCCTTCGCTCTCCTGATCGCGTTCAGGAAGTTGCGGACGACAGCTGCCGGGTCCCCACGGCGTGAAACGAGATTGATCGGCGCCTTCAACAGCCCCGATCCCTTGAGTGGATGGTAGACGATGCCCTCCATCGCCATCCGCATGACGGAGGTCGGCACAACACACACGCCTAGCCCGGCAGCCACCAGGTTCAAGGCTGACGTGACCCGGGGTGCTTCCTGTCCGAGCGTTGGAGAAAAGCCGGCCTCGCGGCACGCAGCGATCGTCGTCTCAAAGAATGCGGGGCCTGTCTGGCGGGCAAAGACGATGAACGCATCGCGCGCCAGGTCTTTCAGGGCGATTGCGCCGTTAACGCGAGCGAGTCTGTGTCCGGTTGGCAGCGCGACGACCATCGGCTCGGTCAGCAAGGGTCTAACGGAAAGGTCGGTTTCCTCGAACGTCTCCGCGCGCAAGAAGGCAACGTCGATGCTTTTCTCCTGAAGGCGTTTGATTAGATCGGCGGGCAAGCGCTCTTCTAATGTCAGTTTGACCTGAGGAAACTCGTCGCGGAATGAGCGGATCGCCAGCGGCACGATGGGGTGGAACGCACTCGTCGGCGTAGCTCCTACACACAGACGCCCTGTCTGGCCGCGCGCCGCGCGCCGCACGGTCTCATAGGCGCCTTCGTACTGGCTGAGCATCGATCGGGCGGTTTCCAGAAATGCACGGCCCGCCTGAGTTAGCTCTACGCCGCGCGCGCGTCTTAAAAAGAGTTGCGCACCAAGCTCATCTTCGATGAAGCGAATGCGCTGACTGAGAGGAGGCTGCTGCATGCCCAGCCTCTCGGCAGCTCGCGTGATGTGGCCTTCCTCAGCCACAGCCACAAAATAGCGGAAATGCCTGAGCTCAAGTGCCATATCACCAGCGATATCAATTTTGTCGTTTGGATATCATACCTGACTTTGGTTGGCGGTGGTACCTTTTTGCCATGGCAAGTGCATGTCTACCGGCCCGAGAGGTGAACCATGACATTGCAACGGCGACAATTTCTGCAAGGTACAGCAGCGGCTGCGGCCACTTTCGCGCTGCCTTCTCTTGCAACTGCATATCCCGCAAGGCCGGTGCGCGTGATCGTGCCGTTCGCGGTGGGTGGACCAAACGACATACTGGCCCGCATCGTCGCGGAGAAACTGTCAGCGCGCATGGACAAGCAATTCTATGTTGAGAACGTCGGCGGTGCCGGCGGCAGCATCGGGATGGGGCAAGGCACGAAAGCGCCAGCCGACGGGCACACCATCCTGGTTGTGCCGCCCAATCTCATTGTCAATCCAGTGTTGTATGCGAGCGTGCCCTATGATCCGTTTCGGGATTTCGATCCGGTGACGTTGGCCGTAAGCGCCAAGATTGTGCTGGCCGTGCATCCGTCGGTGGCCGCAGGCACCGTTTCCGAGCTCGTCGCCCTGATCAAGTCCAGTCCTTCGAAGTTCAGCTTCGCGTCGCCGGGGGTGGGTACGCCGCCGCACCTTGTTGGGGAGCAGTTTCGCCTGTCGCTGGGCCTCGACCTCGCGCACGTTCCCTTCAGTGGCGGTGCCCCGGCCGTTACCTCAACGCTGGGCGGGCATACGCCGATCCTGTTCTGCTCACTTCCACCAGTCATCGAACACATCAAGCGCGGTGGTCTCCGAACTCTGGCGGTGACCAGCCGCACACGGGCGCAGGCGCTACCCGATGCGCCGAGCATGTCAGACGCGGGTTATCCGGAAATCGAAGGCGAGGGCTGGTTCGCATTCATCGTACCCTCGGGAACGCCGGCACCTGTCAAAGTCACGCTCCACCGGGAGATAGCTGCAATTCTGGCGCTGCCTGACGTTGCCACCCGCACCGCGGCGCTCGGCTTCGAACCTGTCGCCAGTACGCCGGAGGTATGCGCGGCCTTTTTCAGAAGCGAGAGCGAGAAGTGGACGCGGGTGATCCGGACGGCCGGGATAACAGCCGCCAACTGATCAATCGCATCGCACAAGGAGTCTTCGGTGAGCAACCGCACAGGCATCGAAACGGGTGCGCCCGCAGCAGCTGCAGCCGTTCGGCTCGCACTCCCCTATTAGGTGTCCCACGCGCTCTATGTCGCAACCCGTCTGGGGATCTGGGACCTGCTGGCGGCCGAAGTCTGCACGATAAGCGAAATCGCCAGCAGGGCCGGCGCGCATGTTCAGTCCTTGCAGCGGCTGTTGCGTGCGCTTGCGGCGTTCGATCTCGTGCGGGATGTCGGCGCCGGCAGATTCGAGCTGACTCTCGTGGGACAATGCCTGACCTCCAATTCGACTAGCTCCGTGCGGCCTCTGGTCCTGATGTATGGGAGTGAGCACGCGCGGCAGATGTTTGGCCATCTGGAGCAATGCATCGCCACCGGTCGGAGTGCGTTCGAGATCGCCTTCGGTGCAGAGAGCGGTTTTAGTTACCTGCAAGGTCGGCCTGACCTGGCGCAGGTCTTCAACGACGGCATGAGCGCCGCGTCCAGGTTCACGGGGGCGGCAATCATCAAGAGTTACGACTTCGATGGCGTATGTCAGGTGATCGACGTCGGGGGCGGGCACGGTGAGGTTCTTGCAGCGATTCTGCACGCGTACCCCCACCTGCGCGCCACCCTTTTCGAATTGCCGTCCGTCATTCAAGGCGCATCCGGGAAGATCGCCGGCGCGGACCTCAGGGGTCGCTGCGCCCTCGTCGATGGCGACATGTTCAGCGCGGTGCCGTCAGGCGGAGATCTCTATTTGTTGGTGCACATCCTGCACAACTGGGATGATGCGGCCGCAACGGCGGTGTTGAAATCGTGTCGCCAAGCCATGTCAGACGCAGGCAAGCTCCTGATCCTTGATCGTATGATGCCCGAGCGTGTCGAGCCCACCGAGACGGCGCGGAGAAACACGCTAATTGACCTGATGATGCTGGTGCGCACGCCTGGCGGGCGGGAGCGCACTGCCGATGAGTTTGCCGGCCTTCTTGCCAGCGCCGGCCTTCAACTTCAACGAATCATACCTTTGGATATCTCCGAAGCACTGATAGAGGCGACGCCGCTATAGCCGGCACGGGCTTCGTCTCCCGGCCATATTGTCGGTATTGGCACGAAACAGACCAACCGCACTGATCGATGGACTTCCGGTGATCGTGGTGAAGCGGCCGTCGCCTTTCGTGGCCGAGAAGGAAGCTTTTGATAGGCGGAAACTTCTCGTTATGATGGGACTTCCAGCTCACTGAAACAATAAGCCTTGCCCGGGTTTGATTCAACTCGGCAATCAAGAGGCGGTACGGACTGAACGGCGGGGGAAAGGCGATGGGCAGCGTGCGACCTTTTATGGCGGCAATCGGCATCTCGCTCTTCATTGCCGCAGGGTTTCCGGCTCGGCAGAGCACGGCACAGCAAGCCACCGCATCGACCGCGGAAACACTTGCCAAGCTCTCGGCGACGATCGCGGGGCAATACCCGTCGGTCAGGGCGCTGGTGCTGGCGCGCGGCAATTGCATCCTTCACGAATACTACGGCAACAACTCGCCCGATGTGCCATGGCCGATGCATTCGGTGACGAAGAGCGTGTTGTCCATTCTCGTCGGCATTGCCATCGACAAGGGCCTGTTGCGGCTGGACCAGAAGCTACCCGAACTGGTTGCCGAAGCGCGAGAGGGGACCATTGATCCGCGCGCGGCCGATGTCACGTTGCGCGATCTCTTGACGATGTCGTCGGGCTTCGCTCCGCACGAGATGGTGGTGGTGCCGGGCGTCTGGAATTCCAGCGTCTGGATGATCAACCGCACGGTCGAGTACCCGCCGGGCACTCATTTTTACTATGATGATCAGGGGACCAATCTGATCGCGATCATCCTGAGGCGTGCGGTCGGCGGCAACATTGCAGAGTTTGCCAAAAACGAACTCTTCGCGCCGCTTCAGATCGATCGCTACTACTGGGCTGTCGATCGGGATGGAAACCTGCCGGGATACAGCGGACTGCTCTTGAGCGGCAGGGACATGGCGAAGATCGGCCTGCTTTATCTTCAGCAAGGCCGGTGGCGGGAGCGCCAATTGGTATCGGAGGCCTACGTCCTCGATTCCACGCACAAGCACAGCGACGGCGGTGGGCCGGCCAACGCCGGTTACGGATACCTGTGGTGGACAATGCCGATACGCGACGGGTCGCCGGCCTATTTTGCTGCCGGCTGGCAGAGCCAGCTCATTTTGAACCTTCCGGACCGCAACCTCGTGATGGCGCTGGCATCCGGCTCCTCCCTTCCCGGAGGGGCCGCGAAGTTTATCAACGAGGTTGTGTTACCCGCAGAGGCGGCGCTGCCGGCGGGAGCAGCGTGTGTCGGGCGCCTGGATCAATGACGGGAGGGTGCGGCCGCTCAAGCTCGTGCCGTTGGCGGCATGTCTGCAGCGATTGGCACTTTTGGACGTGCCGCGATTTCGAGCCTGAGTCTGCTTTCGGGGGTAAAGCGGAAGCTGATCTCCAGCCTGCCAAGGGCGGCTTTTGGCACTTTTGAGACATGCCGACGGTCTGCGATTATGTCTGCTTTTGGGGTTAGACCAGAAGTGAGCTGCACGCGGTCAAAGCGACGCGGTTGACCCATTTGAGACATTGGTCGAGCCGAGAGAACCATTCCTGAGGTCGGTGAAATCGGCTAGATTTGGCCCCAGCTCCGGAAGCGGACGTGCCGAAGTCTTTGCATTGGACAGCGGGTAGCTAGCGCACCGTCGGCGGCATCGCACTTCAATTATTCGACGTCTCCTTCTTGCCGGCGGCTCACCAATCGCAGGGCCGGGTGCGCGCCAGCGTCCGACACGTATCACAACACTAGGAGAGTCATATGCAACCGAGAACGCTCCTTTTGAAACACATCGTCCTTGTATCGGTAGCAGCCATGTTCTTCCTCGCGAGTCCGTCATTCGCGCAGCAGAAAGGCGTATCCTCTTCTGAGATGCAAACAAGAGAGGTGCAAATTAATGGCCTTACACTGCATTACATTGAACTCGGGCAAGGAACTCCAGTGGTGTTGGTGCACGGCACACTGGAGGATTACCGCACGTGGGATGGACAGCTTGAGGCGTTGTCGAAGGGATATCGACTAATCTCGTACAGTCGTCGGTATCACTATCCAAATGAATGGCCCAAAGACTCAACAGATTTTTCTGTCACCATACATGCGAGAGACCTGGCTGCCTTCATCAAGGCACTTAATCTGCCCCCGGTTCATCTCATTGGTCATTCGTATGGGGCGTTTATTGCGTTCCTGGTCGCACGAGATCACCCGGAGGTCATTCGCAGTCTTACGCTGGGTGAACCGCCCATAATGCCGTTACTAAAAACTACACCTGGAGGAGATGCTCTTCTTACCGCCGCTATCGCGAGATCAATCGCTACGAGCGAAGCATTCAAGCAGGGGAATGATGAAGAAGGAGTGCGTCGATTTGTGAACGGCGTGCTGGGCGAGGGTTCGTACGAGAAACTCCCCCCTCCCGTTCTGAAGCGCCTCATGGACAATGCCCAAGAACTAAAAGGCGAGGCCTCATCGCGAGACCTCTTCCCGCCCACCACATGCGAGGATGTGCAGAAGGTGAAAGCGCCAACATTGCTCCTCGACGGGGAGCGCAGTCCTAAGATGTTCCGTCTCATCAACGACAGACTGGAGCACTGCTTACCGAGCGCAGAACGTGCAATGATTCCGGCGGCATCTCATCAGATGGAGGTTGAGAACCCCCAAGCCTTCAATGAGAGGGCGCTTGCATTCATTGCAACGCACTGACTGCTGCGGTGCATAGTCTGCTGTTGGCACCTTTCGGACCTGCTGATCCTCGCAGCGAGCGTCGGCTATGAGGGGTAAAGCGGAAGTGGCTGGGACATCGCCAAACCGGCGCGACTGACCCATTTCGGACGTCGACGCGGCCAGACGTCGGCCCACAATCGTGCTATGTTTGCCCGAGCTGGGGGATGCGTCGTGAGCAGCGAGCAACGTCGAACGGCGATTGAGACCGATGGCGAACATAGGCATCGAATACATCGAAAATTTTGCCGCGGCGCGGGCGGCGGGCGTGGTCGAAAGTGGTGGTCAGGACCTGACCTATGTGTCCGACGTGGCTGAGGGGTTGCGCGAGGCCCTCGAGTGCAAGGGGCATACGACCACCGTCTCGTGGATCGAGACGGATGTCTTCGAAGTCGACCTGCGCGCCCAATCCCTAGGCGGCATCGACCAGGACGTCGCCGACAAGGTCGATCTCTTCTTAATTTCCACGCACGGAGATTACGACGGCGCCGTCTCGCTCCTCTACAACAGCAAAGTGGACAAGTTTTTGGGCACCTCGGCCGAGTGGCGGCTTGGCGACACCTGCGCGCTCGAGTGGCTGCTCATTTTCGGATGCCATTCCATCGACCGCGACCGCCCGCTGGACCACCTGCATATCTTCCAGGGGCTGCACCTATTCTGCGGCGCCTATGGTGACATGTTCGACAGCTTCACCATCGACGAGGCGGGCGAGGATGTCGGCGACAACCTGACCTCGTGCGACAGCGTGAAGGATGCCTGGTGCGACGGGGTTTCCGACTGGTTCGTCGACAACCATCCCGCCGTCGTCTCCGTCGAGACCGAGGCGACCTACAACGGCGGGAACATCGACTGGGCAAACACGGTGATTGAGAGCGACCATCTGTGGGGGCACGGAACAACGCGGGCCGACGTCAAGCCCGACAAGCAGTACTGGATGGCTGTGGTCTGGGAGGAGGGCTGAGGTGCCGGACACGGAGGACCTTCTCCAGAGCCTCGCGAACCTCGCGACATGCTATCAGCCTCGAGCGGAGATCCTGCCGCTCGACACCCTGCCGCGGAACAAACTCATCAAATCGTCCATAGCGACCGCGGCCCGTATCTGGCCTTGGTTCGATGAATGCTTCATCCGTCCAGAGTTGGTCGAGACCGCGGGCGTGGCGATGTTCAGGGTCGTGGAGGACGGCCGGTTACAGGTGTTCGAGGCCTCGGGCGCGGTCGCCGCGGCGATCGTTGGTGTCGAGAACCGCAAGCCTTTGGCCAAGGACGAGGCCAGCGTCTACCAGGACGAACTGATCAGGTTGACGGAACGGACAGCGAATGATCTCGCCGAGTCGCGCCTGACCGCCGACGAAGAGCTCCGCTTCGAGCGCTTGTGGCGGATGAAGGCGCAAGGCGTCACCTTCAACGGTGAGCGCAGCGCCGTCGCGCTTCTCCAAGCCACCGCGGCCTTCCGGCGCTATGTGCGCGGGCTTCCGGTTCTGGGCCGCGCGTCGATCAACGTCACCCTGGGCGGCGCGAATGCGGCGGTCACGCGCTGGGGGATCGACTGGCGGCGCGTCGGCGGCAAGGCGATCGGGGAAACCGACGTCGTCGAGCCCGCCGAGGGCGCGCGCCGAGCGCTGGCCGATCTGCAGCGGCGCCGGCCCGAGCGGCCGGTTACGCTCGCAGACTTCAAGCCGCGCGCCTTGCAGCTGGGCTACGTCTCGCTGCCCAGACGCCAGGCGCAGTCCCTGCTGGAACCCGCGTGGGTCGCGATCCTCGATCCCGCCGGAAAGCAGACGAGCATGGGCGAGGTGATTGCGGTTCCTGCCGTGCCGGATAGGTCCGAACCTCTGTTCCGACCCTGGCGGCGGGCCAGAGCGCAGGAAGGCCGTTCTCCGCCGAACGCCTCGGCAGGATAGGTCGACTGATCGAGCTAGCGCGAGCCCGTTTGACCGCCTCGCAGGCAACACAAGTCCATTGTGGCTTTCGCCATGTCCGTTAAGGGTCTTGGCCGCGTGATAACGCGCTGGGTGGACGGCGTCGCCTTAAGCTTTCCATGCAGCTTTGCGACGTGCGCGCGTGACCCTGTCAACTTTAGTGGGCGCCCAGCGTAGAAAGCAGTGATCCAGCCTTCGCAGATGCCAGCCGGTTTTCCCGCTGTTGCTTCCCCCTTGCTTCCCCGATCCTAACGGCCAGCGCGTTGGCGGTGGTCGATCGCGAGCTAATCATCACGCTTGCGGCCCAGCACAAACTGCCCGCGGTCTACTACCGACGCCAGCGGGGGCTTGATCTCTTATGGCCATGATGTTGTCCAACAGTTCCGTGGCGTGGTCGGCTACGTCGACCGCCTTCTGAGGGGCGAGAAGCCCGCCGATCTGCCGGTGCAGGCGCCGACGAAGTTCGAGTTGGTCATCAACCTCAAGACCGCAAAGGCGCTGGGCCTCGAAGTGCCGCCGACGCTTCTCGCCCGCGCCGACGAGGTCATCGAGTAGCAGTGCTGTTTGCTGCCTCTGCTCACAGCCGCTTCTGGCACTTTTCAGACCTGACGGGCTCGGCTGATCACTTCCGTTCTTGAGGGTAAAGCGGACCTCGTGGCAGGGCCCGCGGACTTCCGAGTTTGACCCAG
>NZ_JAHEAG010000008.1 GCF_018596315.1 Bradyrhizobium sp. SRL28
CCCAATCTGGACGTTCTGAATGGAGGCGAGCCAACGCCTGCTGCCAAGGCGTCTCCCGACTGGCCTGCGTTGAAGGGCGCGTGTGCGTCGGCCGGCGGCGGTATCACTTACTGCGGCGAGCGCCACGACTCATATGCTTCTGCGCCCGACGCATTCTTGCGTCATCATGCCAGCCGCCATCACCGGTCGTGACTCGATCGCGCAGTACAGCGCTGCGCGCGGCCCCACGGCCGCGTGGCGCGCTGTGGCGCAAGGCCAACCTGATCAGGAAACGATGGCGATCTCTCTTTCCGATCCCGACTGCTCCCTCCAGATGACCAGGACGGCAATGAAGAGAGGCCCATGGTATGCGAACAGAAGTCGCCGATCACGGTGCCCAACGTTCCCAAGATCGCAGCGAACCAATTGAATATCTGCTAAGGGCGCCAACACCGGACGCAGCGGGCTCGTTCGATCACTTCGTCGGCGTGGGTGAGTAGCGGCCGTGTGGAACGCTCGGCCCTGTGTCTATCATGCCCAGATCCACGAGCGTGCGATGGAAGCGGCGCTTCTGTTCGGAAGGCGACGCAAAGTAGGTTTCCCGGCAATGGTCGAGCAAGCTGGCGCGGGTGGCAAATATCGGATCGAGCGGCAGACCTGCTTGCTGCAGGGCGACGGTTCCAAGGAAAGCGATATCCAGGTCCGCACCCGGTCCGGAAGCAAGGCGATCAGGGAAAATGTTCAGCGCCTCCATCGCATAAAATGTGCGGAACGCGCGCCGCGCATCGTTGGGGAGTTTGAGTTGCCGCTCGATCCGCTTCGCCACTACGGGCTGATGATCCCCGTAGTGCACGATGAGAACAGGACGTTTGGGAAAATTCGTTGTCAGCTCAAGCTTGAGCCTTTTCCAGGTTGAGGCTGTCTCCGCAAGCCTTGCGTAGTACTCGGCATATTGAGCGTCGGGAAGGCTTGAGGCGGCAAAGGCACGTTCCCTCTCGAACTGTCCGGACGCTGCCAGCCTTCGGTTGTGGGGGCCGTGATTGAAGTTGGTCAGTGCATATAGAAAGCGGGGCGCCGGGTCGTCAGCAATACCCTTCGTATGGGCTGCGAACGCCGCTTCCAGAAAAGTTGCATCGGAATTTGTCGTCTCGAACCGGCGGACGTCGAACGGTGGAGGGAAGTCGTCCGCAAAGATGCGTTCGCCAATGCCAATCGAACGATAAAATTCATCGTAGTTGAGAAAACTGCGACGGCAGCTCGACGCGAGCATGGTCCTGTACCCAAGCGCAGCCAACGCATGGGGAAGACTGTTGTGAAACCGGCCCGCGCCCTGCTTGAAAAGGTAATAGGCATTTGAACCGAAGCTTGCGCTTGAAAGACCGGTCAACAAACTAAATTCGGATTGCCACGAACCTCCGCCGAAAATGTCGACGTTAAGGATTCCATGGAGGCCATTCTTTGGGGATAGAAACGCTTCGACAGTCGGCTCAATCGGAAGTCCAAAAATGCGAGGATCGAAAATCGATTCATGCTGGATGACGATAATGTCGGGATATTCGGTTGTGCGCGCTGGTACGGCCGCCATTAGCGGCAACGGGTCATTTGCAATATCGCTCAGAGCCAATCCGCTGGCTTGCCGCCAGGAATGTGGATCGATTAGCGAAGCCATGAAGGTCGAGTAAAAGCACCGCCGCTGGGCCATGATCCGCTGGAAGGAAATGCCGCCGCCGCTTATCCTGAAGGCCGTTACAACGCAGATAAGCGTAACGCTGAATAAGAAAACTCTGACGTCTAAAGGAACTGGCGGCCCGGTCCCGTGGATCAGGGCAGCGATTGCGGCCAGGATGAGTGTGGCAGTTCCAGCCAGGACGGCAAATACGGCGCGCGGGTACTGCGATACAAAAAAGGGAGCTGTGCCTGCAAACATCAGTGGCAAGTCGGTTACGACAAGCTTAAGCGCGCTGTAATTATGTTTGATAGTTGATGCGGCGGTGATTGCTGCGGCCAGCACGCCGGCCAGCAGTATCGCTCTGTCGAAATCGCCAACGATGAATGAGATTGCCGCCGCGCTAAGGGAGAGCGTCGCGATCGCGAATGGCAGGTGCTCGGCGCTGCGTTCTGCCAGCAGAATGACACCGATAGCTGCGAGCAATATCAGGGTCAGGATCATGTGAGTAAGGTAGCTGGAGACGAGCGGAATTCAACCCGCGTCACCTGCCGGCAGCTTGCGATCTGATCGAGACGCCGAGTCGCATGGCCCTTTTCCGTATGCGTTCCAGCGATCGATCCATCGCCTTTGCAATCTGCTCAAGCGTCTTTTTGGATTTGGCTAATTCCAGCAAGCGACGATCGTCCTTGAAGGACCAGGATTTCCGAGCCATCGCCAAAAAGCTTCCTCTGCAGACAAACTGCAAGATGTGTACCCCAAGCAGTGAGTAGGTCGCCGGAAGCTCTCAAAGGTTCATTGAAGAGGGCGCCTGCGGCCTTGGGGAGCAAGCCTTGCCGAGGCTCTTGTAGAGCGCGCCGCTCGCTATCAGGCATTTTGTTAACCGCAGCTCTGTATCTTCGGGGCAATCGCGGATAGCCCCCAAGGCCCCGCGGGATTTAGTAACCGCGTAGGAAGCCCGCCAACTCAACCTGGCGGGCTTCTTTGGTTACGGGGAGCGTCTTGGCTGGTCGGCGGTTGTCTTGGCGGCGACGCAATCTTGCGAGGAGCGCGACAGTCCCGGCATCAGGCCATGCGGTGCAACGCCCGCGTGGCCTTTGTCTTGGGGGGGCGGGGCCGCCTCTAGGGTACGAAGCGGCCCCTGATCGCGCAGTACGCAGGCTAAACTTGGGGGGCCAATCTGCGCGACTGCAGCCACGCTAGGCTTGTTTGGATCGGCCGCAACAAAACTCGCATGTTAAGCTTGATGTTGGTCGCGGAGGTTAATTCTGGAACTCGGGAAGCATCAGGCGAACAGGTCCGGGGCCGCTGTCGGCATGATATCTGGCGGTTGCAGGCCCATCTCCTGCGCTGGCAGCAACACAATATGGTTGAGTAGGCCTGATGGTTGAGTAGGCTTGGCTCTACCGACGCGAGGGAGTGAACGATGAAGGTGCGTTGCTGCATCGTCGGCGGTGGGCCGGCCGGCATGATGCTCGGTTACCTGCTCGGACGCGCCGGCATTGATGTCGTGGTGCTGGAGAAGCACGCGGACTTCTTCCGCGATTTTCGCGGCGACACCGTGCATCCCTCCACGCTGCAGGTGATGGACGAACTTGGGCTGATCGACGGTTTTCTGAAACTGCCGCATCAGCGCCTGCAGAAGATGGAGGGGATGTTCGGCGGCGAGACGGTGCGGATCGCCGATCTGAGCCGGCTTCATGTGAAATATCCTTTCATCGCCTTCATGCCGCAGTGGGACTTTCTCAATTTCCTGCGCGAGAGCGGCAAGCGGTTTGCTTCGTTCAAGGTGATGATGTCGACGGAAGCGGTCGATCTGCTGCGTGAGGGCGAGCGCGTCACGGGCGTGAAGGCGAAGACGCCGGACGGCGTGATCGATATCGCGGCCGACCTGACGGTTGCCTGCGACGGCCGCCATTCGCTGGTGCGCGAACGCGCCGGGCTCGCGGTCGAGGAAATCGGCGCGCCGATGGACGTGCTGTGGTTTCGCGCCGGCAAACGCGAGAATGAAACCGAAAACCTGTTTGCCCGTGTCGATCCCGGCAAGATGATGGTGACCTTCGATCGCGGCGACTACTGGCAATGCGCCTTCGTCATTTCCAAGGGGCAGTACGAGGCCGTGAAGGCGAGGGGACTGCCCGCGCTGCTCGACGATATCGCGCGGATGGCGCCGATCCTCAAATCGGGGCTGGCCGACGTGAAGAGCTGGGACGACATGAAGCTGCTGACGGTGGCGGTCAACCGGCTGAAGCGCTGGACCCGGCCGGGACTCTTGTGCATCGGCGACGCCGCGCATGCGATGTCACCAATCGGCGGCGTCGGCGTCAATCTCGCGGTGCAGGACGCAGTGGCGGCCGCCAACCTGTTGGCGGCGAAGCTCGCGGGCGGCTGCCCGCCGGAGGACGAACTCGACGCCGTGCGCTGCCGCCGCGAGTTTCCAGTGCGGATGACGCAGCGGATGCAGGTCGTGGTTCAGAACAACATCGTCAGCGCCGCGCTCAAGCCCGGCAATCAGCCGCTGAAGGTCCCACTCGTCATGCGGCTGGTCACCGCCGTGCCATGGCTACAGGGCCTCACGGCGCGATTTGTCGGCCTCGGGGTGCGGCCCGAACATGTGCAGTCGCCGATTCGTGGTTGATAGGCCGATTCGGCGCCGCTGGAGGACGTTCCCCGGCGAGCAGGGCGGCAGCAAAAAGCCCCGGACGATGCCGGGGCTTTGAGCTCGCGAGAGGTAGTCGGGATCAGTATTTCGCGACGACGGGAGCCGCGCCTCCGAAGCGATAGTTGATGCCGACGCGGGCGATATGGCCCGTGTTATCGAATGATGTTGACGTCGAGAATGCCGGGGAGAAGATCGGCGAAAGCCCGGTCACCGTGGTATTGCCGAGATCATAGTAGAGGTATTCGGCCTTCAGGCTCCAGTTCGGCACGAAGCCCCACTCGAAGCCAGCACCGGCCGTCCAGCCGAAGCGGGTATCGTCACTGGTGCCCGTGAACACGCCGCCGCCAGTTGCGGCGAAGGAGGTCGTTACCGTGTGACGGACATCCGCATAGGCGAGACCGCCGGTGCCGTAGAACATCCAGTTGTTCACGGCAAAGCCCAGCCGGCCACGCACGGTGCCGAACCAGTTCATGTCAGTTGCAGCGGTTTGGAACGAACCCGGAATCGGGCCGCCCGCGAAGAAGTTAAGCGGCCCCACGGTGTAAGCGCGATCCCAGTCGACCCACGAAATGTCCGCCTCGACGCCCCACACCAGGTTGTTGACCTGATAGTTGAAGCCGATTTGCCCACCGGCCATTCCGCCATTCTGGCGTTGGTTTACGCCGAACGGCGCCGCGCCGAAAGCCGCCGGTGACGGAAGGAAATTGGTGAAGCTGTCGCGTTCATTCGAGCCCCAGCCGGCATGTGCACCGATATAGAAGCCGGTCCAGTTGTAGACGGAGGCAACGGCCACCGGAGCCTTCGTGTACGGGCGGGCGGCCAGATCGGCGGCCGAGGCGCTGACAGTGCCGACAACCAAGGCAGCAGCGGCGATAGCGAACTTTTTCATCATTTCCTCCAATCCAGACAAGCAACGCGAGCAATGCATGCTGTCATACATATCGCAGGAGTCGCGCCAAAGCTGTCACCGACACGCCACAGTCGTGGAACTTCCAACACCGTTACACCAATAGATTGCCGAAGGACGGCCGCTATTCGGCTCCGAAAGGTGAAAAAACGGGGAGATTTGAGCGATTGGGCTGTTCGGTCGGCGCCGGGAACTACTTTCCCGACGAATCGCGTTCCTTCAGCGTTAAGGGCGGCCTAACAAACAGCCCGCCTATCCCATAACAGAGTACCCGCCATCGACGGGAATTGCCGCGCCGGTGACGAAATCGGAGGCGGGCGAGGCGAGGAAGACCGCTATCCCGGCGAAATCATCGATGGCGCCCCAGCGCGCCGCAGGCGTCCGCGCCAGCACGCGGTCGTGCAGGCCGTCGATCTCCTTGCGGGCGCGCTTGGTGAGATCGGTGTCGATCCAGCCCGGCAGCACGGCGTTGGCCTGGATGTTGTCGGCCGCCCAGGCGCAGGCGCAGGAACGGGTGAACTGCACGATGCCGCCCTTGCTGGCGGCATAGGCCGGCGTGAAGCTGGCGCCGAAGATCGACATCATCGACCCGATATTGATGATCTTGCCGCCGCCGGCCGCCTTCATGGCGGGATAGACCGCCTGCGAGCACAGGAAGGCGCTGGTGAGGTTGGTCTGGATCACGCTGTTCCACTCGGCGATATCGAGCGCGTGCGGCGGCTTGCGAATATTGATGCCGGCATTGTTGACGAGAATGTCGATCCGGCCGAGCTCGCCGGCGACGCGGCTGACCATGGCGGCGACCGCGGCCTTGTCCGTGACGTCGGCCGCGACCGCAATCGCCTTGGCGCCACCTTGCTTAAGCTCCGCAACCGCCTCCGCCGACTTGGCCTCGTTGCGGCCCACCACCGCGATCGCCGCGCCGGCTTCCGCCAATCCCCTGGCCATGCCGAGCCCGATGCCGCCATTGCCGCCGGTGACGATGGCTACCTTGCCGGAGAGATCGAAGGGTTCTGTCTTCATGGTTGTTGTCCAACTTTCTGTAGGATGGTGGAGCGAAGCGATACCCATCGATCACAACGACGAAAGTTGATGGGTATCGCTTCGCTCCACCCATCCTACGAATCTAGCGGTTGCCCTGCCAGATCAGGATCAGGCCGACGGCGCCGAGCACCGCGCCATATCCGGCCCATTGCAGTTGGTTGATCATGAAGCTCGATGGCGGCCAGGGAATCGCGCCGGTGCCTTGCCCGATCCACAGCAAGCCGATGGCAAGCGCCAGAAAGCCGATGATCGAAAGCGATCTGGCCATGGATTCCTCCCGTCGTCATGTCGGCCCTGGGCGCAGCCGCGCGGCTTGTTGTGCGTCGCCGCAAGGAAACCGTTGCCCGCGGCGGCGCAGCTTCCGATCGAATACAAAGCCGGCCGGCTTCGCAAGGCCGGAAGTCGTTGCGCTGCGATCCCAGGTGCCATCACGAATCGCCGGACGGTCATCTCACGCTGGCGCTTGTCTTCGCGCTGGTCTTTACGCTTGTCACGCCTCATGGCCGCGGCATGCGGATTTGCGCGGCTTCGAGCCGGCTGAAATCGCACGGCTGGAGACGGCGACACCTACGGCAAGCGCGCGGACGACCCGTCGCTTCTGATATCAGGCATCGGCCGTGCCGAGGCGATGGCCTATCGCGATGCGCGCGGGCAGGCGATGACGGATCCGGACTGGTCCGAGATCGAGTGCTGGCTGCGGCGGGCGTACCGGTTGCTGAAGGCGGCCGTGGCTGGGGGGCTAAGAAGGTTCGAAAAGCTCCCAAATCCGAACAACAAAAAAGCCCCGGACGATGCCGGGGCTTTTGAGCTGCGATCTAGCAGAGATCAGTATCGTGCAGATCAGTACTTGGCCGCGATCGGGGCGCCGCTCCAGTTGAAGCGGTAGACCAGCGACGTGCTGATGGTCTGTACGAAGGGCTTGAAGGTGATGTCGAAGCCGGTCGGCACGTTAGTACCATCGACCCTTTCCTGAAGATTCTTGCGGTCAAGATAGGCCGCACGATATTCCGTCTTCATGAACCAGCCGGGAGCGTTGATACCGAAGAAGTTCAGGTTGTTCTCGACGCCGCCGCCGACGAACCAGCCGCCGGTATTGAAGCTGTCGGTGTGCAGCCCCACCGGAGTGCCGGAGTTGGAGCCCAGCAAGGTGCTGCCCGTCCAGTAGGTCCCGGTATAGCCGCCGTTGATGTACGAGAGAACGTTCGGAGCAACGAGGTAGCCAACACGAGCACCGGCTGCCCAAGCTGTCTCCATCTTTGTGGTACCGACAGCGAATATGCTTGCATCCCCGATGTTGCCCTTGAGGCTGCCGAACGTACCATCGCCGAAGATGCCGAATACCCACGACGGACCGGTCTGCCAATCATAGCCGGCACCCACGGTGCCGAACCAGCCATCTCCGCCCGTCCGGGTGTTGGTACAAACGACGCAAGCCCCCGTCGCGGTGTTATCCACGCCGCCATTCGCAGACCAGATTCCGCCGCCGCCGCCGCCGAAAATGTAGAAGCCAGTCCAGCTCGGAGCCATCGCCACCGGCGCTGGAGCCTTGGCGTAAGGGCGGGCACCGAGATCAGCTGCCGAGGCCGACCCGGTGAATGCCGCCAGCGCGGTCAGAGCGATCACTAACTTCTTCATGTCCCAATTCCCTTAGTTCAAAGCGTCAAAGCCGCCGCTCTAACAAGTGCGCGAGCACCCGATTCCCAAAACCCAGTGTCGTGACTATACGCGGTCTCGCCCAAAAAGCTGTTGCGGGGGGAGCACAGCTACCGGAAAACGAATGACCGCAAATTGCCCGGAAAACGGGCAAATTCGGGCGCTAACCGGCCGGAAATGCTGGAAATCGCCCGAAAGTTGCCTCTAACGGTAAAATCAGACGTCCAGCAGGTCGTCGCTGGCGAATTCCGCCTTGTCGGAGATGAAGGCGAACCGCGCCTCGGCCTTGGTTCCCATCAGCCGCTCGACAGAATCGGCGGTGCCTTCGCGGTCGTCGGCCAAGAGCACCACGCGGAGCAGGGTGCGCCTGGCCGGATCCATGGTGGTTTCCTTGAGCTGCGCCGGCATCATCTCGCCGAGGCCTTTGAAGCGACCGACATCGACCTTGGCGTTGGCGTTGAACTCGCTCTTCAAGAGCGTGTCCTTGTGGGCGTCGTCGCGGGCGTAGATCGTCTTGGCGCCATGGGTGAGCCGATAGAGCGGCGGCACCGCCAGATAGAGATGGCCCTCGTCGATCAGCCGCGGCGTCTGGCGGTAGAAGAATGTGATCAGGAGCGAGGCGATATGCGCGCCGTCGACGTCGGCGTCGGTCATGATGATGATGCGGGAATAGCGCAGATCTTCTTCGCGATAATGCGCGAGCGTGCCGCAACCGATCGCCTGCATCAGATCGGCGAGCTGCGCATTCGCAGTCAGCTTGTCCTTGCCGGCGGAAGCGACGTTGAGGATTTTTCCGCGCAGGGGCAGCACCGCCTGGGTCTTGCGGTCGCGCGCCTGTTTTGCGCTGCCGCCCGCCGAGTCGCCTTCGACGATGAACAGTTCGGAGCCTTCGGTGGCTGTGTTGGTGCAATCGGCAAGCTTGCCGGGCAGGCGGAGCTTCTTCACGGCGGTCTTGCGTGACGTCTCCTTCTCGGCGCGGCGGCGCAGCCGTTCGTCGGCGCGCTCGACGACGAAATCCAGCAGCTTGTTGGCCTGCAGCGGATTGCCCGACAGCCAGTGATCGAACGGATCCTTGATCGCCTGTTCGACGATCTTCTGCGCTTCCGCCGTGGCGAGCCGGTCTTTGGTCTGGCCCTGGAATTCGGGCTCGCGCACGAACACCGAGAGCATCACGGCAGCTCCCACCATGACGTCTTCCGACGTGACGGGCGCGGCGCGCTTGCCTTGGCCGATACGCTCGGCGTGGTCTTTCAGGCCACGCAGCATCGCGCTGCGCATGCCGGACTCGTGCGTGCCGCCATCCGGCGTCGGCACCGTGTTGCAGTAGGAGGAGAGGAAGCCGTCGGCGTCCGCCGTCCAGGCCACCGCCCATTCGCAGGCGCCATGGGCGCCGTTGCGGCCCGATTTGCCGGAGAAGATATCCGGATGCACCAGCGTGTCGGCGTGAATCGCGGCGCCGAGATAGTCCTTCAGGCCGCCCGGGAAGTGGAAGCTATCCTCGGCCGGCACATCCTCGATGCCCTTCAGCAGCGCGGGATCGCAGCGCCAGCGGATCTCGACGCCGCCGAACAGGTAGGCTTTCGAGCGCGTCATCTTGAACAGGCGCTGCGGCTTGAAAGCGGCTTTGGCGCCGAAAATATCGGTGTCCGGCTTGAAGCGGATGCGGGTGCCGCGGCGGTTGTTGATCTTGCCGAGGTCCTCGAGCTTGCCCTTGGGATGGCCGCGCTCGAAACTCATCCGGTAGAGCTTCTGGCTGCGCGCGACTTCGACCTCGAGCCGTGAGGACAGCGCGTTGACCACGGAGACGCCGACGCCGTGCAGGCCGCCCGAGGTCTCGTAGACCTTGGAGTCGAATTTGCCGCCGGAATGCAGCGTGCACATGATGACTTCGAGCGCGGACTTCTTCGGAAATTTCGGATGCGGATCGACGGGAATGCCGCGGCCGTTATCGGTCACGGTCAGAAAACCGTCGGCGCTCAATTCCACCTCGATGAACGAGGCGTGCCCTGCCAGAGCTTCGTCCATGGCGTTGTCGATGACTTCGGCGAACAGATGGTGCAGCGCCTTTTCGTCGGTGCCGCCGATATACATGCCGGGACGGCGGCGCACCGGCTCCAATCCTTCCAGCACTTCGATGTCGGCCGCGGTATAGCCGGCCTCGGCGCTGGTCGCCCGCGACGCGGTCTTGGGCGCGGCGCGGCCCTTCGATTCCGCCCCAAAGAGGTCGTTGGCAGATCTGGGTTTTGCAGCTGATTTCAATGACTTGGACATGGCTCTTTAGGTGTTGCGGCAGCGCGCGGCAGCGAATCGGTTGCTGTAACTATGCCACGGATGGGCTCAAAAAGTGACGGCTGGGCTGCAAAGCGTCGCGGCCGGGAGGTTCACGGCCGGACCACGCGGTCAAAATATCGCAATGCCAGCGAGGGCTCCCCCTTGCATTCTCGTCAGGGTTGCTCGAATGTTTTGCCGGGTGGGGGACTGTAAATGATCATCAGGCTATTGCTGGCCGTCGCAATCGCGGCGCCGTGTGTCGGTTGCGCCTCCGTGACGCGCGGAACGACCGAGAATATTTCCATTTCGAGCACACCGGCGGGCGCGACCGCCGAGATCGCTGGGCTAGATATTCCAACAAG
Organism: Bradyrhizobium sp. SRL28; assembly: GCF_018596315.1. Classification (GTDB taxonomy): domain Bacteria; phylum Pseudomonadota; class Alphaproteobacteria; order Rhizobiales; family Xanthobacteraceae; genus Bradyrhizobium. Next base: position 10,545 of record NZ_JAHEAG010000008.1, read on the forward strand.
TTGCGTCACTCCGTGCGTGGTTCAGGCGAAGCGCAACGCCGACATCACCGTAACGGTGAACAAGGAAGGATATGAGCCCCAGATCATTCCGCTGACCAAGGAAATCCCCGGTACCGGCGCGGCGGGTTTCGCGGGCAATGTCCTTCTCGGCGGCCTGGTCGGGATGGGCGTCGACGCCGCCACCGGTGCCGCACTGGATCACAAGCCGAATCCGGTCATCGTGACCCTGCAACCGGTCGCTCCGCAGGCCCGCCGGCCGCGGCCGCCAAGACGGGTGCCGCCGCCGCAGAGCTGAGTCCCGTTACTCAGCCTTTGCCGTCCGGATCGGGATTATCATCGTGGACGGCACCAGCGCCGCCGCCATGGGCAGCGCGCGCCATGGACGAGGTTCAAAAAGTGACAGTCGAGTCCCCCGGTAGCGGGGGCCAAAGACCCCTCAAGGTGGTGGAGTATGAGGTCAATCACGCCGCGTGCCGGCCTTTGTGACTTGAAGTCACGTAAGGGGGTGGCGTACCTGTTTCCGGGCTTTGAATCTGCGAAAGCTTCATCAGCGGAAACGGGGCGGGAGGGCCTTTCGGAATATGGAAGATTTTGCGCGTGCCCTGGTTGATTTCGTGCGCGACAATCAGGCCTGGGCCGCCCCGATCGTTCTCGTGCTGGCGTTTGGCGAATCCCTCGCCTTCATCTCGCTGCTCGTGCCGGCCTGGGGGGCGCTGGTTGCAATCGGTGCGCTGATCGGCGTCAGTGGCATCAGTTTCTGGCCGGTCTGGCTGGCCGGCGGCATAGGCGCGGCGCTGGGCGATTGGGTCTCGTACTGGTTCGGCTACAAATACAAGGAACACGTCGCCGAGATGTGGCCGCTGTCGCGCTATCCGGAGATCCTGCCGCGGGGCGAGGCTTTCGTCCAAAAATGGGGCGTGCCCTCGATTTTCATCGGCCGGTTCTTCGGGCCGCTGCGCGCCTCGGTGCCGCTCGCCGCCGGCATTTTCGAGATGTCCTACTGGCCGTTCCAGATCGCCAATTTCGTGTCGGCGCTGGTGTGGTCGGCCGTCCTGCTGCTGGTCGGCGACGTGATGGGGAAACTCGCCGAATGGCTGTGGCGGGTGACGTAGGGGCAGGCCGGAATAAGGCGTTGGTGGGGGTGTTAGCCACGAAGATGCGGGCCACGGATTGGAGCCACCTTTTGGCTGGCGTCGCTTTGCCGTCGTCGCGCTAGCGTAAAGCGTTAGTAGAATCGGCGGTAACCAAGAGGGCGCGTCAAGAACGCGGGGGAATCCCGCAATCGCACTCATCGACTCACTGGGAGAACATCACTATGGAATTGACACGTCGTCACGCACTCGCAGGCGCTGCAGCGCTCGCCGCCACGCCGCTCTTGCCGAAAGCGCCCGCCAGGGCGGCTGCGCCGGTGGCGGACAAGCAGGCGCCGAGTTTCTATCGCTACAAGGTGGGCGATGCCCAGGTGACGGCGATCTCTGATGGCGTCAACAACTTCGCGCTGCCCGATACGTTCGTGCTCAACGTCAAGAAGGACGAAGTCAACGCGGCGCTCGAAAAGAACTTCATGCCGAAGGACAAGATGTCGATCCAGTTCGCGCCACTGGTCATCAATACCGGCGGCAAGCTGGTCGTGGTCGACACCGGCAACGGCGCTGCCGCCTTTGCATCGAGCAAGGGCAATGTCGGGCAGTTCGGGGCCAACATGGTCGCCGCGGGGTTCGACCCCAAGGCGGTCGACATGGTGGTGATCTCGCATTTTCACGGCGACCACATCAACGGGCTCCTGACCGCCGAGAACACGCTGGCATTCCCCAATGCCGAGGTGCTGGTGCCGGCGGCGGAGTGGAAATATTTCATGGATGACGGCGAGATGAGCCGTGCGCCGGAAGGGCGGATGCAGACGGTGTTCAAGAATGCCCGTCGCGTGTTCGAGGCGGGACTGAACAAGAAGGCGACGCCCTATGAGTGGGGCAAGGAAGTCGCACCGGGACTGACGGCGGTCGAAACCATCGGCCACACGCCGGGCCACACCTCCTACGTTCTCGCGTCAGGCTCCGACAAGGTGTTCATCCAGTCCGACGTCACCAACCTGCCGGCGCTGTTCGTCACCAATCCGGGCTGGCACCTAATGTTCGACCAGGATCCGGCGCTGGCGGAAAAGACCCGCCGCCGGGTCTACGACATGCTGGTGGCCGACAAGATGCGGGTCCAGGGCTTCCACTATCCGTTTCCGGCCAATGGCTTCGTCGAGAAGGACGGCAACGGTTACCGGCTGATCCCGGCGCCGTGGAATCCGGTGATCTGACACGGAGTGTCATTCCGGGATGGTGCGTTAGCACCAGACCCGGAATCTCGAGATTCCGGGTTCGCTCGCTTCGCTCCCGCCCCGGAATGACGTGGAAAAACTTGACGTCAGGTGGGCGCGGCCTTATAGCCGCGCCCATGATTATCGCCGCGACCATGACCATCGCCCGCCGCCGCCGCATTATCGCGGTATGGGCGGACGTCTGCGTTTAAGATCGTCGCCTCTGCCGCCGGATCGGGTCCCGCGGCTTCTTCCTTTTCCAGAAAACGCGGTCTGAACTGGCGGCTCCTACGTCAAGCAGGAGTTTGAGATGTATACGCCTCCACCGTTCAAATCCGACCGCGCCGCGAGCCTGGCGTTCGCGGAAGCGCGCGGCTTTGGGCTGGCCTGCGCGTGGGACGGCAAAAAGCCGGTCGCCTCGTCGCTGCCGTTCTATCTGACCTCGGCCAATGACGGCACGCCGCGCGCAGCCTTCCACGTCGCGCGTCACAATCCGCTGATAAAGCTCGCGGACGGCACGACGTCCTGGCTGCTGGCCGTCAACGGCGCGGATGCCTATGTGTCGCCGGACTGGTACGTCTCGCCGGACCAGGTGCCGACCTGGCTCTATCAGGCGGTGCATCTGACCGGCCCGGTGCGGGCGATGTCCGACGACGAACTCGCCGCGCAGATCGAGGCGCTCAGCGCCAAGTTCGAGGAGCGGCTGTTGCCGAAAAAGCCATGGCTGTCGTCGAAGATGACGGCCGGGCGTCTGGAAGCGATGAAGAAAGCGATTGTGGGCCTCGAGATGACGGTTGAAGAAGTTGAGGGCAGCTTCAAGCTGAACCAGCACAAATCCGAGGCCGACTATGCGGCGGTTGCCGGATCGCTTGCCACGCAAGCCGACACCGGCGCGCAGCAGATCGCGCATTTGATGAAACAGGCACGGCCCAACGCGTTTGCAGACCAAGAGGCCTTTGCCAACGAAACGAACCAGTTCGAAAGGACCGTGCCATGACCCTCACCGACAGCCACCAGCCCAAGATCACCGACAAGACCGCCGGCGCCTCGACCAAGCCCGCCGTGTTCGTCGACGGCGCCTCCGGAACGACGGGGCTCGGCATTCAGGAGCGCCTTCGGCTGCAGAACGACGTCGTGGTGAAAAGCATTGCCGAGGACAAGCGCAAGGATGCGGGCGCCAAGCGGGCGCTGATGGAGGAAGTGGATCTCGTCATCCTCTGCCTGCCTGATGATGCCGCGAAGGAAACCGTAGCCTTGATCGACAGCATGGGCGCTGCGGCCCCGAAGGTGCTCGACGCATCGACGGCGTTCCGGGTCGCCCCCGACTGGGCTTACGGTTTTCCGGAGCTCACGCCTGATCAGGCCGACAAAATCCGGACCGCCCGGAAGGTCTCCAATCCCGGCTGCTATCCGACCGGCGGGATTGCGCTGCTGCGGCCGCTGGTCGATGCCGGACTGTTGCCTGCGGACTATCCCGTCACCATCAACGCGGTGAGCGGCTATTCGGGCGGCGGCAAGTCGATGATCGCAAATTTCGAGGATGGCAGCGCGCCGTCCTTCGAATTGTATGGCCTCGGCTTCGAGCACAAGCATCTGCCGGAGACGCAGCTTTACTCACAACTGACGCGGCGGCCGATCTTCGTGCCGTCGGTCGGCAATTATCGGCAGGGCATGCTGGTCTCGGTGCCGTTGCATCTCGACACGCTGACGGGCAAGCCGAGCGGTTCAGACTTGCACGCCGCGCTGGCGAAACGCTACGCGGGAAGCAAGTACGTCTCGGTCATGCCGCTCGAAAACGCGGCGACCAAGGGCGGACGGATCGAGCCCGAGGCGCTCAACGAGACCAACAAGCTCGAACTCTACGTCTTTGCCAGTGACAAACATCGCCAGGCCGTTCTGGTCGCGCGGCTCGACAATCTCGGCAAGGGCGCGTCGGGAGCTGCGGTGCAGAACATGCGGCTGATGCTGGGCCTTGCCGACAAGTAAGTGATCCAGCGTTCTCGCAAAGGAGAGCACGGTGGACGAGGACGCGCGTGCGTTCGCAGACTTGATGCGCGCGCCACGGCCGCGGGCTTTCGCTGCCGTGGCGGTACAAGACAAGCAAACGATTTCGCCTGAAAGGAGCGTGCGATGGGCATGAAGAAGATCGGCATTCTCGGTGCCTCCGGTTACACCGGAGCCGACGCGGTGCGCCTGTTGGCGCGGCACCCGAACGCCGAGATCACGGCGCTCACCGCCAACACCCATGCGGGCAAAGCGATGGGCGACGTCTTTCCGCATTTCTTCATGCTCGATCTGCCGAAACTGGTTGAATGGGAGAAGGTCGACTGGAGCAAGCTCGACGCGGTGTTCTGCGGGCTGCCGCACGGCACCACGCAGGAGATCATCGCGGCGGTTCTCAAAGCCAACCCCAGGATCAAGATCCTCGACATGTCCGCCGATTTCCGGCTGCGCGACAAGGATACTTACGCGCAGTGGTACGGCCATGAACACCGGGCGCTGGAATTGCAGGGCGAGGCCGTCTACGGCCTGACCGAGTTCTACCGGGAGAAAATCGCATCCGCGCGTCTCGTCGCCTGTCCCGGCTGCTATCCGACGGCGGCGCTGCTGGCGCTCGTGCCGCTTGCGAAAGCCAAACTGATCGATGTCGATGACATCGTCATCGACGCGAAGTCGGGCGTCACCGGTGCCGGCCGCGGGCTGAAGCAGAACATGCTGTTCAGCGAGGCGGGCGAGGGGCTCTCGCCCTATTCGGTGGGCACCCATCGCCACGCGCCTGAAATTGAGCAGGAGATCGGCGTCGCCGCTGAATCCGCAGTGACGGTGAATTTCACCCCGCATCTGATCCCGATGGCGCGGGGCGAACTCTGCACGTCCTATGTCAGGCTCAACGGCGCGACGCCGGACGATTTGCGGGCTGCGCTGGAGAAGGCCTACGCCAACGAGCCCTTCGTGCGTGTCGCGAAGAAGGGTGTGCTGCCGCAGACCCAGAACGTGCGCGGCTCCAACTATGTGCAGATCGGCGTGGTCGCCGACCGCATCAAGAACCGGGCGATCGTGATTTCCACGCTCGACAATCTGGTAAAGGGTTCTGCTGGTCAGGCGATCCAGAACATGAACCTGATGTTCGGACTGCCCGAGACGGCAGGGCTGGAACAGATCGCGCTGTTTCCGTAACGCGAGGTGCTGTGGTGGACGAAGCCACGCTGCAATTCTACCGCGGCAACGCCGAGGCCTATGCCGGGCGCGAGATCACCTCGCGTCAGGCGAGGCTGACGTCGTTTCTGGCGTTGCTCCCACCGGGCGCTTGCATTCTCGAACTCGGCTGCGGCGCCGGCGGCGACACCGCGGTAATGCTGGCGCGCGGGTTCGACGTCCGCGCAACGGACGGATCGCCGGAAATGGCAGCTGTCGCTTCCAAGCGTCTCGGCCGCACCGTCGAGACGCTGCTGTTTCATGACCTCGGCGAGGTCGAGGCCTATGATGCCGTCTGGGCCAATGCCTGCCTGCTTCATGTGCCAAGGTCGGAGCTTGCGGATGTACTCGCGCGGATCTGGCGCGCGCTGAAGCCTGCGGGCTATTTCTTCGCAAGTTACAAGGAAGGCGATGGCGACGGCCGCGACACGCTCAATCGCTACTACAATTATCCGTCACCGGACTGGCTGCGCGCGACCTATGCCGAGGCGGGGAGCTGGAACTCGCTGTCGATCGAGAGCGGCGAAGTCAAAGGATTCGACGACAAGATGGCGTCGATGTTGTTCGTCGTGGCTCGAAAAGGCGGCTGAAGAACGGCTTCCAAGCCCGTGATATTGCCCGGATATTGCCCCAGTTCGTCGCGTGAGAGAAATCCCCGGAGGATGTGGCTGGCAGGCTACAGCTTTAAGATACGAATCCAGTAAGCACATCCCGAGTGCCAACAGCGCGTGTGTTGGAAAGTTTTGGGAATGCCGGACTGGGAATGCCGTAAATGAAAATGAAGAAGTACCTGTTGGCCACCGCTCTCGTTGGCCTGGGATCCGCCCCTTCGATCGCCGCAGACCTCGCCGCCCGCCCTTACACCAAAGCTCCCGCACTGGCCGCCGTCTACGACTGGACCGGCTTTTACATCGGCGTCAACGCCGGCGTCGGGCTTGGCCGTGATCGCTTTCAGCACGACTGGATCGGCGCAGGATCGCCCTATTCGTTCTACGTCTCGCCGCAGGGGGGCTTCGGCGGCGGCCAGGTCGGCTACAACTGGCAAACGGGTTCGGTGCTTGGACCCATCGTCTTCGGTGTCGAAGCTGATATTCAGGGTGCCGGCCTGAGCGATGATCGCACCAATTTTGCGATTCTCGGGGTCAATACAGCCTATCGCCAGAAGCTCGACTGGTTCGGGACCGCGCGCGGGCGCATCGGCATCGCCAATGGTCCGGTGCTGAGCTATGTGACCGCCGGCTACGCGTTCGGAAACGTCAAGACCGATGTGACCCAGTCGGCACCGGGCCTCACCTCGACGTTCTCGACTGACCGCACGCAGGGCGGATGGGTGGTCGGCAGCGGCGTCGAAGCGGCGCTGGGCGGCAACTGGACCGGAAAGATCGAGTATCTCTATCTCAATCTCGGTAACAAGACCGACGCTTCCACGCTGTTTGCTGCGGCTCCGATCAACACCGAAATTCGCGAGAACATCTTTCGGGTCGGCCTGAATTATCGGATCGGCGGCAAGGCTTCTGCGCCGGTCGCCACTGCCAATTGGGCCGGTTTCTATCTCGGCGGCAATTTCGGATCCGGCACCGGGCGCGATCGCAGCTCCATGAGCATTCCGGGGGCGGCGGTGCTTGAGACGTTCAACCTAGCTCCTGACGGGATCAATGGCGGCGTCCAGGCGGGTTACAACTGGCAGGCAGCCAGCTGGGTGGTTGGTCTGGAGGCCGATATTCAGGGCAGCACGCAGAAAGACAACAAGACTTGCGTGACCTTCTGTACCCCGGGTTTGGTTCTCGCGGCCTATGACGCCACGCTGCCGTGGTTCGGCACGGTGCGCGGGCGGCTGGGCTATTCGGTAGGCTCAACCCTGTTCTATGCGACCGGCGGTCTCGCTTACGGCAGCATCAAGACCAAGATCGCCACGAACTCGTTCGTCGGCCCGGTGACGCAATCGTTCTCGAACACCAATACCGGCTGGACCGCAGGTGCAGGCATCGAAACGCCCTTTACGCTGCTGGGATTGCTGGGCCCGAACTGGACCACCAAGACCGAGTATCTCTACGTCGACCTCGGCTCGACGTCGGACAGCTTCATCTTCGGTGTCGTTCCGGCGACGACAACCCGATCCGTGACCGAGCACGTCTTCCGCACCGGCATCAACTACCACTTCAATTCGCCAGTTGTTGCGAAGTACTGAGTGCTGCTTCAGAAGCGCCAACGAAAAACCCCGGGGCCGATGCCCCGGGGTTCTTGCTTTGGATTCGTGTACTGAGGTCGCCTCACACCACCTTGAAGATCGCCAGCGCCAGCACGGCTTGTGCGAGGAAGCCGACGGTGAAGGCCAGCGTGCGGAATACCGGCAGGCCGAGCGTGTAGACGATCAGATGGGCGACGCGGGCCCAGAAATACACGGCGCAGGCCATCACGGTCCATCTGTCGGAATAGTCGATGGCGTTGAGGATCAGGACCAGCGGCGCGAAGATGATCAGGTTTTCGATTGCGTTGTCATGCGCGAACATCAGCCGGTTGGCCCAGTCTGCGTGCGGCTTGTCGTTGCGCGAGGGGTTGGCCATGGCGCCGGAAAGGCCGCGTATCTGGCAGCGGTTGATGATGTAGGGAACCCACAACAGCCCGGTCAGAATCACGGTCAGAGTCAGCCAGAACAATTCGCGCGTCATTGGTTCCCCCTCAAACGATTTCGAATCCCGGCACGGGATGCATGATTATACCCAACAACGCGAGTCGGCGCTACGCGCGGACCCGGACGTAGCTGCCGGGCGCATCCTCGATCGGCGGCATCTCCTCGCAGCCGACCGCGCGCGCGGGCACCTGCTCGGCGTCCAGGCTCTCCAGCCATTGCCGCCAGTCGGGCCACCACGAGCCCTTGTGCTCGGTGGCATTCTTTAGCCAGTCGGCCAGCGTGACGTCCTTGATGTTGTCGTTGGTCCAGTACTGGTACTTGCCGCCGGCCGGCGGGTTGACCACGCCGGCGATGTGGCCGGAGCCGGACAGCACATATTTCACCGGGCCGCCGAAGAATTGCGAGCCGTAGAGCACTGAATCCGCCGGCGCGATGTGATCCTCTTTGGTCGCCAGATTGTAGACGGGCACCTTGACCTTCGACAGGTCGAGCAGCGTGTTGTCGAGCACCATGCTGCCGGTGGAGAGCCGGTTCTCCAGATAGCAGTTGCGCAGATAATAGGAATGGTTGGCCGCCGGCATCCGCGTGGCGTCGGAATTCCAGTGGAGCAGGTCGAAGGCGGAGGGCGCCTGTCCCTTCAGATAGTTGCTGACGACATAGGACCAGATCAGGTCGTTGGAGCGCAGCATGTTGAAGGCCATCGCCATCTTGCTGCCTTCGAGCACACCGGCGGCGTGCATGTCGCGTTCGAGCGCCGTGATCTGGTCTTCATCGACGAAGACCAGGAGATCGCCGGCATGGGTGAAGTCGACCTGCGCCGCAAAGAACGTCGCTGACGTGACGCGCTGGCGCCGCTTCTCCGCGAGCCAGGCCAGCGTGGAGGCGAGCAGGGTGCCGCCGACGCAGTACCCGGCGGTGTGGACCTTCATCTCGCCCGTTACCTTTTCGATGATGTCCATCGCGGTGAGCGGGCCTTCCTTCATGTAGTCGTCGAAGGTTTTCTTGCCGAGTTCCTTGTCCGGATTGACCCAGGAGATCACGAACACGGTGATGCCCTGGTCGACGCACCATTTGATGTAGGATTTTTCCGGCTTGAGATCGAGAATGTAGAACTTGTTGATCCAGGGCGGCACGATCAGCAGCGGCGTGCGCAGCACCGTCTCCGTGGTCGGCGTGTACTGGATCAGCTGCATCAGCTCGTTCTGGAAGATCACCTTGCCCGGCGTCGTCGCCATGTTGATTCCGACGACGAGGTTCGTCGGGTCGGATTGGCGGATGCGCAGGGAGCCGCGGCCGGCTTCGATGTCTTCGGCCAGCATCCTCATGCCGCGCACGAGATTGTCGCCGTTCGATGCCAGCGTCTCGCGCAGCACTTCGGGGTTGGTGAGAATGAAATTCGACGGCGCGATCGCGTTGGTGATCTGCTGAACGTAGAACTCGGCCTTCTTGCGCGTGTGCGGATCGACGCCTTCGGCGTTCTTCACCAGTTCTTGCGCCCATTGCGCGGTGAGCAGATAGAGCTGCAGCACGAAATCGAAGAACTGGTTCGACTTCCACTCCGGATCCTTGAAACGCTTGTCGCGCGGCGACGGCTCGATCGCAGGCTTGGCCGCTTCGCCGGCCATGCGGCGGGCGGCCTGGCCCCAGAGATCGAGATAGGCCTTGCCCATCCTGGTCTGCAGGTCTTCGGCGCGTTGCGTGTCCGTCAACCAGTATTCGGCCACCTTGGTGAAGGTCTTGATGACCTCACCGATTTCGTTGGGCGGCTTGTCCTTCGGCTCTCCACCCTCGCGCGGCTTGAGATAGGCCGCGAGCGCCTGGCCGCTCGTCTCCATCGCCTTCGCGATGTTCATGGCGAAGGCTTCGGCGTTGAAGGTTTTCGCAGACTGCGTTTCGGAGTTGACGTCACTCATATCAAGGACACTATAGGTTCATTTCGCGTTCGTCACCGCGTCGATTGATGGCAAGAGGGTTGGGGTTAACCCTGTTGCACTGCGATAAAGTTTGTGTGTTCACACAAGTTGCACACATTGCGGCCGCACCGATCACATTTGCTCTTTGGGCTTTAATCGTTTCGAGCGACAATGGTTTGAACGGTTCTAGCGAAATCAACGCCGCGGGACGATTTGGCGTTGCAAGGCTCGTACCAGCGCATAGATCCATCGCGATGCAGGGGTGCGCAGGTAGTTGGGGATTTTTGGACGGATGCCGGCTGATCGAACGATAAGGCTGTGGTCGATTGCCGCGCTGGTCGCATCGGCATTGGCGCTCGGCGGCTGCTCGACCCAGATCGCGGATATGCCGGGCGTTGGCCTGCCGGTCGACGCGCCCGAGCGTCCGAAGGAGGCCGGTGGCTATCTACCGGTTCATGACTTGCCGCCGGACCGCAACGAGGAGGCCATGAAGCCAGCCGAACTGGCTAAAATCCAGTCGGAACTGACGGCCGCCCGCGACCGTCAGGCGACGGCTTCCACCCCGCCGGCTTCCACCTCGCCAAAGCCCGCCAAGAAGTAAGAAGGCCGTCATTTCGACGCGCTGTCCTGGCGCGAACCGGCCGCCCCCCGGATCAGGTCCGGAGCGGAGGTGCTTGAAAACGCCATAAAAACTGGCGCCGCCGGGCTCCCGTGGTAAAAGAACCCAATTCAACCGCATTGCGGGTCCAGAGCTCAGAGGATCTCGCGCCTGAATTCGCTCTAAATCCTTGATTGAGCGCGACTTCTGACCGAAACCCAATCCGGTTTCGATAGCCGCGAAGGTTCCGTCCGATTCTGTCCTGCCGGTTGTCGGAGCAAGGGTCCAATGGAAGATTTTTATCGCATCCGTCGTCTGCCACCTTACGTATTCGAGAAGGTCAACCAGGCCAAGGCGGCCGCGCGGAATGCGGGGGCCGACATCATCGACATGGGCATGGGTAATCCGGACCTGCCGACGCCACCCCATGTGATCGAGAAGCTGAAGGAGACGCTGGGCAAACCGCGGACCGATCGCTACTCGGCCTCACGCGGCATCAACGGGCTGCGCAAGGCACAAGCCGCCTATTACGCGCGGCGGTTCGGCGTGAAGCTCAATCCGGACACCCAGGTCGTCGCCACGCTCGGTTCCAAGGAAGGTTTTGCCAACGTAGCCCAAGCGATCACCGCGCCCGGCGACGTCGTGCTGTGCCCCAATCCGAGCTACCCCATTCACGCCTTCGGCTTCCTGATGGCAGGCGGCGTGATCCGCTCGGTGCCTTCGGAACCGACGCCGCAGTTTTTCGAGGCCGTGGAACGCGCGATCATCCATTCGATCCCGAAGCCGATCGCGCTGATCGTCTGCTACCCCTCCAATCCGACCGCCTATGTCGCCGACCTCGATTTCTACCGGGATCTGGTGGCGTTCGCGAAGAAACACGAGATATTCATCCTGTCGGACCTGGCCTATGCCGAGGTCTATTTCGACGAAAATAGCCCGCCGCCCTCGGTGCTGCAGGTTCCCGGCGCGATCGACGTCACGGTCGAGTTCACCTCGATGTCGAAGACGTTCTCGATGGCGGGCTGGCGCATGGGTTTTGCCGTCGGCAACGAGCGGATCATCGCAGCCCTGGCGCGGGTGAAATCCTACCTCGACTACGGCGCGTTCACGCCGGTTCAAGTCGCCGCCACCGCCGCGCTGAACGGGCCGGACGATTGCATCAAGGAAATGCGCGATACCTACCGCAAGCGCCGCGACGCGCTGGTCGAATCGTTTGGCCGGGCGGGCTGGGAGATTCCGCCGCCGCAGGCCTCGATGTTCGCCTGGGCGCCGCTGCCCAAGACCTTCGAGAGCGTCGGCAGCATGCAGTTCGCAACCCTGATGGTGGAGAAGTCAGGCGTGGTGGTTTCGCCCGGCGTCGCCTTCGGCGAGCATGGCGAGGGCTATGTCCGCATCGCCATGGTGGAAAACGAGCAACGTATCCGCCAGGCCGCCCGCGGGGTGCGTCGCTTCCTTGAAAGCGGCATTGAAACGTTGCACAACGTAGTTCCTCTCGCCAACCGGCGCTAATTCCTTCTATTGCAGGTTCTCTCATTCATGGTCGCACCCCTGAGAGTGGGTATCGCGGGGCTCGGCACCGTTGGTGCCGAAGTCGTCCGCCTCATCGAAGAGCAGTCGCGGACGCTGTCCGAGCGCAGCGGGCGGGGTGTGCGCGTCGTTGCCGTCACCGCGCGCTCGAAGGCGAAAAAGCGCTCGCTGGACCTGCGCGGCATCGACTGGGCCAAAAGCCCGCTGGCGCTGGCCTCTGACCCCAACGTCGATTGCTTCGTCGAACTGATGGGCGGCTCCGGCGAGCCGGCGCTGTCGGCGATCGAGGCCGCGCTGAAATCCGGCAAGTCGGTGGTGACAGCCAACAAGGCGCTGATCGCCAAGCATGGCGTGCGGCTGGCAAAGGCGGCCGAAAAGCACGGCGGCGCGTTGAATTACGAGGCGGCGGTGGGCGCTGCCATTCCGGTCATCAAGACCCTTCGTGAGGGGCTTTCCGGCACCGGCGTCAACCGCGTCTACGGCATCCTCAACGGCACCTGCAATTACATCCTGACCCGGATGGAGCAGGAGGGTCTGTCGTTTGCCGAATGCCTCAAGGACGCGCAGCGGCTCGGCTATGCCGAGGCCAATCCGTCGTTCGACGTCGATGGCCACGACACCGCGCAGAAGCTGGCGATCCTGGCGAGCCTCGCCTTCGGCACCAAGGTGGCGCAGAGCGCGGTCTATGTCGAAGGCATCTCCTCGATCGCGCCGGAAGATCTGCGTGCGGCCGAGGAACTCGGCTACCGCGTCAAACTGCTCGGCGTGGCGGTGCGGACCGCCAAGGGCATCGAGCAGCGGGTGCATCCGACCATGGTGCCGAAATCGTCCTCGATCGCGCAGGTGATGGGCGTCACCAATGCTGTCACCATCGACGGCGAAGGCATCCCGCCGATCACGCTGGTAGGGCCGGGCGCCGGCGGTGCCGCGACGGCGTCTGCCGTGGTGGCCGATATCGCCGACGTCGCGCGCGGCATTCGCGCAAAGCCGTTCGGGCGACCGGTGGAGCGGCTGCGCGAAACCAGCAAGGCGCCGATGGAGCGCCACGAGGGCGGTTACTACATCCGCCTGATGGCGCGTGACCTCGCCGGCACCGCCGCCACTATCGCCACCCGCCTTGCCGAACAGAAGATTTCGCTGGAATCGATCGTGCAGCGCCATCCGGAAGGCGTCGATGCGAACGGCTCTGCGAAGAAAGCGTCACCAGTTCCGGTGATCCTGATTACCTACGCCACGTCAGAGGATGCGGTGTATCGTGCGCTCGAAGCCGTTCAGCGCGACAAGGTGATCAGTGGCCGGCCGCAGGTGATACGGATCGAGAAAAACTGACGCGGGATCCGAATGGATCGCGCGCCAAATTGATGGCGGACCGAGAGGCCCGTGCAGGTTTTAGAGGAGTAAGCCGATGTCGACCCATATTTCCGTTCCGCCGCAATTGCTGCTCGAGCGCATCCTGACGCTCGAAATCGTGCGGGTGACGGAACGTGCCGCGGTTTCGGCCGCGCGGTTGCGCGGCCACGGCCAGGAGAAAGCGGCGGACCAGGCTGCCGTCGATGCGATGCGCCGCGAACTCAACAAGCTGCCGATCGAAGGCACCATCGTGATCGGCGAGGGCGAGCGCGACGAGGCGCCGATGCTGTTCATCGGCGAGAAGGTCGGGCTGAACGCAGGTCCGCAGGTCGATATCGCCGTCGACCCGCTGGAAGGCACCACGCTCTGCGCCAAGAACATGCCGGGCGCGATCGCGACCATGGCGATGGCCGATGGCGGCACGCTGTTGCATGCGCCCGACGTCTACATGGAGAAGCTCGCGGTCGGCCCGGGCTATAGCAAGGGCGTGGTCGAGCTCGACGCGTCGCCTGCCGACAATGTCCGTCGCCTGGCGAAAGCCAAGGGCGTCGAGCCTGCCGCGATCACGGTGCTGGTGCTCGATCGCCCGCGCCACGCCGATATCATCGCCGGCGTCCGCTCGACCGGCGCCGCGGTGCGGCTGATCACCGACGGCGACGTGGCGGGCGTGATCCATTGCGCCGATCCTGACAATACCGGCGTCGACATGTATATCGGCACCGGCGGCGCACCCGAGGGCGTGCTGGCCGCGGCGGCGCTGCGCTGCATCGGCGGCCAGATGCAGTGCCGGCTGATCCTCGACAGCGACGAGAAGCGGGAGCGCGCGCGCAAGATGGGCGTGATCGATCCGAAGATGATCTACGGCATCGAGGACATGGTGCGGGGCGACTGCCTGTTTGCGGCAACCGGCGTCACCACGGGCTCGCTGCTGTCGGGCGTCAAGTTCCGCAAGGACGTCATCGAGACCGAAACGGTGGTGATGCGCTCGGTCACCGGCACGGTGCGCTACATCAAGGCCGAGCACCGGCAGCTGGATAAGTTTCACCTGGATTGAGTTGTCATTCGCCGGTGCGCGATTGCGCACCTGAGGGCGCGAAGCGAACCCGGAATCCATTCATCGGCGGAGCTGGCGGCAAAATGGATTCCGGGCTCGCGCGTTGCGCGCCCCGGAATGACAGAAGTGGGGAGGCGACCAATGTCCGACGTGTCCGCGGTGAAGGCCCTGGTGTTCGACGTGTTCGGCACCGTCGTTGACTGGCGCACCAGCCTCATCAACGATTTCACCAAATGGTCGGAGACCTCGGGCATCCGGGCGGACTGGACCGCCTTGGTCGATGGCTGGCGCGGCGTCTACATGGCCTCGATGGACGAGGTCCGAAAGCATCCCGAGCGTGGCTATCAGATCCTGGATACGCTGCACCGGCGGTCGCTGGAAAAACTGGTCGCCGATATGTCGATCCAGGGACTGAGCGACGTCGATCTACACTACCTGACGATGGGCTGGCACCGCCTGCATCCCTGGCCCGACAGCGTGCCCGGCCTGACTCGGTTGAAGAAGAAATACATCATCTCGCCGCTCTCCAACGGCAACGTCGCGTTGTTGACCAACATGGCGAAGTTCGCAGGTCTTCCGTGGGACCTCGTCATGTCGGCGGAATTGTTCGAGCACTACAAGCCCGATCCCGAAACCTATCTCGGCGCCGCCAAACTGCTTTGCCTGCCGCCGGAGCAGGTGATGATGGTTGCTGCCCACAACGGCGACCTGAAGGCTGCGCAGCAGAACGGCCTCAAGACCGCCTTCGTCGCGCGTCCCACCGAATACGGCCCGCACCAGAAGTACGATTTCGAGGCCAAGGGCGACTGGGACATCGTCGCCAAGGATTTTGGCGGGATTGCCGACCGGCTGGGGTGCTAGCGAAGACAAGCCACGTCAGCACTTCGGCGTCGCTATGCGCTGCCTCCCACGTGCAGAAGGCCTCGACTGCATCTCCACGGTCCGCGCCAGACGTTCAACCGCGGGAACGATCGTCTGACGCGAGTGGCCACTGAAACCAAGCACCAGTGCAGATCGCGGCGATGCAGCAAGGTATAGGCGGCTCATGGGCCGGACGACGACGCCATGTTGGCGTCCGGCGCGCTCGATGGCCACGTCCGAGAGGCCTCGCCGCGTGAAGGCCACGAGGTGCATACCCTGGTCCGGCGCATTGACCATCAGGTCGGTGCCGAGTTGGCTCTCCAGAGCGGCAACCAGCTCATCGCGCTGGTCCCGATACAGCAAGCGCATGCGACGAATATGCGCGGCGAAGTGGCCTTCTTCCATGAAGGCGGCAACCACGGCTTGGCTTAAGGTCGATGGCTGCCGGTCCATCAAATAGCGGGCGGCAACGAACGACCGCAGCAGCGCATGCGGGATGACGGCGTAACCGATCCGCAAGCCTGGAAAGAGCGCCTTGTTGAGTGTGCCGACATAAAGGACACGCTCGCCTTCATCGAGCCCCTGAAGCGAGGCAAGCGGCCGGCCGCCATATCGGAATTCGCTGGCATAGTCGTCCTCGACGATCCATGCATTCTTCTTTCGTGCCCAGGCGAGAAGTTCAAGACGACGGGCCATCGAGAGCACGACACCTGTCGGGAATTGGTGGGAGGGCGTCACGAACACGGCACAGGCGTTCGGCGCCGATTTGATACCTGAGCCGACGTCGATGCCTTGTGCATCGACAGGGATCGGATGGACCGTGGCGCCCGCGGCCAGCAGGGCCTGTCGCGTCAGCGGATAGCCTGGGTCCTCGACCCAGACCTCCCTGTTCCGGTTCGGAAGGATCCGGATGACGATGTCGATCGCCTGCTGCGTTCCGGCCGTTACGACGATCTGGTCGGGATCGCAGTTCACCGCCCGCGCTGCCTGCAGATAATCGCAGATTGCTTTTCGAAGTTCGATCGAGCCGCGCGGGTCGGAATATCCAAAATGGTTCGGAGCTAGCGACCGAAAGGTACGTGCGCTCAGTTTGCGCCACAGCTCGAGCGTTCTGTCGTCGATCAGCGTGCGCCCCAGGTTGAATGGCCGCTCATCGCTCTGCACCGTGACGTCGACGAAATCGCTGAAGGGCTGCATTTGTACGGCGCTCGGCGTGATCGCCGCCGCGGGTTTCATGCGTCTTTGTGGGTTTCCCACGATCGGTTCGGGAAGATCAGGCGATATGTAGGTGCCGGACCCGTGCTGGCCGGACGTATACCCTTCGGCGAGTAGCTGCTCGTAGGCGGCGACCGCGGCCGAACGTGAAACGCCGAGCTGCGTGGCAAGCTCTCGCGTGGATGGCAATTTCGTTCCCGGCCGCAAGCGTCGTGACAGGATCGCCGAGCGAAACTGCAGATAGAGCTGGCGGAAGAGCGGCGTGTCGCTCGTGCGGACGATCTCGAACGCATAAAGGTCTGCCCAGCTTTGTCGGCTTTTCATGTCGGCATCCGGTTTTGGGTCAGCGCAAAAGTGGTATCGCAATCTTGCGAGAAGTGGACCTTTTCGACAAACCACTAGTCAGGCTATGCCGACGTGAAGGGCGCTTCAAGCCGGTGCGACCGCCGGGTGCGCGCTTTCAACCCCGGCTTCACGGAGGTCTGCATGAGTTCGCCTCAACTGCGCCGCGCCGATCGCGCGATGTCCGAGCCGCGAGCATATGCAATGCTGGAGCGCGCGTTCAGTGGACAGCTCGCGACCATCGGGGCGGATGGCTATCCCTATTGCATTCCGCTGCTCTACATCTGGATGGACGGCGAAATATACGTTCATACCGGCAGCGCCACGGGACATTTGCGGGCGAACGTCGAACGCGAGCCACGGATTTGCTTTGAGATCGACGAGCCGAACGAGGTGTTCGATTACGGCCGTTTTGAATGCGATTCCGGTTTGGCGTATCAAAGCGTGATCGTGTTCGGAAAAATTCGGATCGCCGAGGAAAGGGCGGTCAAGCAACGCTTCTGCGAGGCGCTGATGGAAAAATACGGCAAGCCGGACAGCAAGCGGCCCAAGGGCTTTTTCCCGCGCATCGACATGATCACGGTTTACGCCATTGCTGTCGAGCGGATGACGGGCAAGGAAATGGCTCTACCAGCGCTCTCCGAGCAATGGCCTGCGAAAGACAGAACCAAAACGCCGAACGCGCATCCGTGACGCCAAGAATGCGCTGCCTATCCCGCTCCGCCCTGGATCACGCCGAACCAGCCGAGCCCTCTATACGTCTCGTAGCCAGGCGTAGCGTGGAAGGCGACCAGCGCGCCGGAGCGGTCCTGATGGAAGCCGGAGCGCCGGCCCTCCAGGGGAAGCGAGACGCGTTCAGTGAGCAGGCCCTGGCCGTCGGACGCCGCGATCACCCGGAAATTCGAATCGACCAGCAGCACGCGGGCCTTGTCGGCGGCGCCGACGCGCACGCCCTGGACGATGGCGCGGGCTTGCGGCTCCCAATCGAAATGGACCGCCAGCACGCCGGTCGGCTTGCCGTTGGCTTTGCCGCCTTCGCGAACGCTGGCGCAATAGGTGACGACCTGGGCGTTGCCGAGCAAAGGCTGGCATTCGACGTCGCCGACGGCGTATTCGTCGCCGGTTCGCAAGGCACGCGCCGCCCGGAACCACTTGGTGTGCGCCACGTTCTGGCCCACGACGTTGAAACGACCGGCGCGGCCATTGGCGCGCACAGTGCCGTCGAGATCGCACAGCCAGAGATCGAGATAGACGGTGTAGGCACCGAGGATCACGGCCATCCGTTCCGAGACATGGGCAACAGTGGCAGCCTCCGGCGCGGACGCGCAATCGACGACGGCCGAGTCGGTCGCCCACCAGCGCACGTCGCAGGTGCGCTCATAGAGATTGCGGTCGATCAATTCGATGGCGTTCAGCGACAGGTCGACCATGCGCTCGCCGCGCGAGCGGTCGGCCATCTGCGCGATCGAGTTCATCAGATTGCCGGTCCGGTTGGTGAGCTGGCTTTCGAGCTCGCGGGCGATGGTTTCGACCTGCTGGCCGACGTTGCGGACTTCCTGCGCCACCACGGCGAAGCCGGCTCCTTGTGCGCCTGCGCGCGAGCTCTCGATCAGCGCGTTCAGCGCCAGCATCTTCATCTGGTTGGTGATCTTCTGGATCGACTTGGTCTTCTCGCAGGCGACCTGGTTGACCTCGGCGGTCAATCTGGCGATCAGCGCGGAAACGTCGGCTTCATCCTCGGCGCCCGCTGAATTACCGGGCTGTTTTGCGATGGTTGCGGTCTGGGAGCGAAGCGCGACGGACATTGGCGGGACTTCCTCAGTCTTTGTGCGGCCAATCTTCTGCGGATTGGCGAGACTCAACGGGAGTTTGTTGGACTCCTTTGTCGGGGATCATGGCTAACGATTGGTTTATGTTTCGCCGTCCCGCGGGTAGTATTGCGGGGACAAGTTGCATCTTCTTTGTGCAAGTCGTTTTTGTCGGCATAAGCTCAAAGCTGACGTGGCCGAGGTTGTGTCAACCTGGCCGTAGCGATTCGTGCGCCGCGGCGCCACGCCATCGCCCCGGCTTGCGTTTGCCGAGCGGCGGCTTTGCCCCTATGTCTCGAAGGCATCATGACGCTCCCCGCATCCGCACTTCCCGTTGAACTGCCGCCGGCGTTTCTCGGCGTATTGCGTTCGGCAACCGGCAAATTGTGGCGCGACCGGCTCGATGCCCGGGGGGCGGCGCGGGCGCTGGCGATCACGCAGCGCTACCAATTACCGGAGATGCTGGCGCGCCTGCTGGCGGGCCGCGATGTCGGGATCGACGAGGTCGAGGACTTTCTCGATCCGACCATCCGCAAACTGATGCCCGATCCCCATACCGTGACGCAGATGGAGACGGCGGCGAGGCGCATTGCCGACGCGGCCGCGCGCGCCGAGAAGGTCGCGATCTTCGGCGATTACGACGTCGATGGCGCGACCTCGGCGGCGCTGCTGGCCTGGCATTTGCGCCATTGCGGGCTCGATCCCTTGATCCACATCCCTGACCGCATCTTCGAGGGCTATGGCCCCAACGTCGAGGCGGTGCGCGCGCTTGCCGGCAAAGGCGCGACGCTGCTCGTCACCGTCGATTGCGGCACCACCAGCCTTGAGCCGCTGGCGGAAGCACGGAAGCTCGGCATGTCCGTGGTCGTTATCGACCACCACCAGACCGGCGACGAATTGCCCGAGGTCGACGCGCTGGTGAATCCGAACCGGCCGGATGATCTCTCCGGCCTTGGCCATCTCGCAGCCGTCGGCCTCGTGCTGATCACGCTGGTGGCGGTGAACCGGGAACTGCGCGGCCGCGGCTTCTGGACCGCCGAACAGCCCGAGCCGGATCTGCTCGGCATGCTACACCATGTGGCGCTCGGCACCGTCGCCGACGTCGCGCCTTTGACAGGGCTCAACCGCGCCTTCGTCGCCAAGGGCTTGATCGCGATGCGCCGCCGCGACCATGTCGGTCATACCGCGCTGATGGATGTGGCGCGGCTGAACGGCCCGCCCGAAGCCTGGCATCTCGGCTTCATGCTGGGGCCGCGCATCAATGCGGGAGGGCGGATCGGGCGCGCTGATTTAGGCGTGCGGCTGCTCCTGGAAGGCGACGTCTCGGAGGCCGCGCGGATCGCGGCCGAACTCGACCGGCTCAACAGCGAGCGCCGCATCATCGAGCAGGCGGCGGAGGCGCAAGCCGAGGCTGAAGCGTTGGCTTCGCTCGGGCTTGAGGACAAGGGCGCGGTGATCGTGACCGCCGCCGAGGGCTGGCACCCCGGCATCGTCGGGCTGGTCGCCTCGCGGCTGAAGGAGAAGTTTGCACGTCCCGCCTTTGCGATCGCGCTGGAGCCGGGCGGCATCGGCACCGGCTCGGGCCGCTCGATCTCGGGCGTCGATCTCGGCAAGGCGGTGCGGCAGGCGGTGAAGGAAAAACTGCTGATGAAGGGCGGCGGCCACGCCATGGCCGCGGGCGTGACGCTGCGCAAGGAGAAGCTTGCGGAATTTCGCGCCTTCATGGAAAGCGCGCTGGCCGAGGACGTCGCCAGTTCCCGTCACGAGAACGAGTTGTTTATCGATGGCGCCGTCAGCGCGCGCAGCGTCACCGTGGAGTTCGCCAACATGCTAAACCGCGCCGGGCCGTTCGGGGCGGCCAATCCGGAGCCCGTGATCGCGCTGCCGGCGCATCAGCTGGTCTATGCCGATGAAGTGGGACAGGCGCATCTGCGCGTGCGCTTCAAGTCAGGCGACGGCGCCATCGTCAACGGCATCGCGTTCCGCTCGATCGGCCAGAAGCTCGGCCACGCGCTGACGCAAAACCGCGGCCAGCCCCTGCATGTCGCGGGCTCGCTCGCGGTCGATCGCTTTCAGGGCTCGGAACGCGTGCAATTGCGCGTGGTCGACGTAGCGGTGCCGGACCCGGGACCGGCCGTGATCAGGTAGTTCAATAACCAAGAACAACAAACGGGAGAAGACATGACAGGGCAGGTTCAGGGCAAGGTCGTGCTGGTGACGGGCGGCGCATCCGGCATTGGCGAAGCGGTTTCCGAATTGCTGGCGCGCGAGGGCGCCTCGGTCGCGGTGACCGATGTCGACGATTTGAAAGGCCCCGAGGTCGTGGCGCGGATCAAGAAGGCGGGTGGGGAGGCGAGCTTTTGGCATCACGACGTCACCAGCGAGGAGCGCTGGATCGAGGTGGTGGCCGATGTCATGAAGCGCTACGGCCGGCTCGACGTGCTGGTCTCGAACGCCGGCATCGGCATTTCCGTACCGTCGATCACCGAGATGTCGCTTTCGGACTGGAGGCGGCAGACCGCGATCAATCTCGACGGCGTGTTCCTGTCGGTGAAGCATTGCCTGCCACTGATGCGCAAGACCGGCGGCGGCTCCGTCATCATGATGTCGTCGCTCGCGGGCCTGCGCGGCGCAGCCGGCCTTTCCGGCTATTGCGCGACCAAGGGCGGCGTGCGGCTGTTCGCCAAGGCGATCGCGATGGAGTGCGCCACGTTTGGCGACGGCATCCGCGTCAACTCGGTGCATCCCGGCATTATCGACACGCCGATCTGGGGCAAGATTCCGACGGAGGCCGCGGGCGCCGGGCAGAACGCGCCGATCGATCCCGAGGAGCGTGCGAAACTTGTAACGCCGCTCGGCCGCGCCGGGGAGGCCGAGGAGATCGCGCAGGGGGTTTTGTATCTGGCGTCCGATGCCTCGCGCTACGTCACGGGGACTGAGCTCGTCATCGATGGCGGCATGCATGCAGGCGGTGTCGTGCGGAGGGCCTAGCCGTCATTGCGAGGAGCGTAAGCGACGAAGCAATCCATCCCACCGTTATGCCCTTCGCTCGCAATGACGGCTGGACTTAACCGCCCTGCCTCAACCGCGCCAGCACCTTCAGCCCGCCATAGCCGTCGGCAGGCAGCAGCCCCATCTTGGTCTGATAATCTTTCACCGCCTTCATCGTGTCGTTGCCGACACGGCCGTCGGTGCCGCCGGTGTCGAAGCCGGCCTTGGTCAGCCGCGTCTGCAGCTCCTGTACTTCGGGAAGCGTCAGCGCGCGCTCGGAGCCGGGGAACGGGTTGATGAACGGCGGCGCTCCTAAAATGCGGTCGCCGAGATGGCAGATCGCCAGCGCGTAGTTCATCGACGGGTTGTAGCTTTTTACCGAATAGAAATTCGGACCCAGCAGGAATGACGGACCGCCGGCGACCGGCACCCACATCTGTGCGGATGCATTCGGCTGCGGGAACGGCTTGCCATCGGCGCGCGTCACGCCGGCGCTGGCCCATGCCGCGTAGGTCCGGCTGCCGCTCGAAGACCCTCCGGCGCTGCGGACTTCATAGCCCCAATGCTCGCCGCGGTGATACTTGCCGCGGTTGAGCAGATAGCGCGCGCTGGAGCCGAGTGCGTCGTCGGGCTTGCCGAACGGCGAGACGCGGCCGTCCTTGTCGTAGTCCATGCCGACGTTGAGCCAGACTTCCGGCATCCATTGCGTGTGGCCCATCGCGCCGGCCCAGGATCCCCGCATTTCCTCCGGCGTGCCCCAGCCGCGGTCGACGATCTTCAAGGCATTGATCAGCTCGGTTTCCCAATAGGCGCGGCGGCGCGGTTCGTTCCAGGCCAGCGCTGCAAGCGCCGGAAAGATCGGACGCATGTGGTTCTGCTGCACCAGCGGATCGCCATAGGCGGATTCAACGCCCCACAGCGCCAGCAGCGTGCCGCGCTCGACGCCAAAATCCTGCTCGATCCGCGCAAACAGCGCCTCGTGCTTCTTCAGGGCCTCGCGGCCGTGGATGATGCGCCAGTCGGAGGCGCGGCGATTGATGTATTGCCAGATCTGCTCGTGGAACTCCGGCTGCTTCTGCATCTGCCGGAACACGCTCATGTCGGGCTCGATGCGGCCCATCACCCGCGTCCAGGTCCCGTCCGAAATGCCTTTTGCCAGCGCGCGCGCGCGAAAATTGTCGCGCCACTGGTCGAAGCCGGGCGGCGCCGCGAACGCAGGAAGCCCCGTGGCGAGCAGGGCGCCAGCGCCGATGCCTCCTTGCAGCACGGCGCGGCGGGTTGGGGTCTGGGAATCAGGCTGTTTCATGCCCGCAGTCTAGCGGCGCGGCGGGCCAGCGCCAAAAGCCATGACGCCGCGGGAACCCGAGATTCCTCACAGATCGGTGGCGATTTTGGCCAGCCAGCGGCGGATCATGGCCTGGTCCTTGGCGGACAGCCCGGCCACCAGCCGCCGCTCGATTATTTGCGCGTGCCGCCGGCATTTGTCGAGCAGGGCTGCACCGCGTCGCGTCACCGTCCACTGCAGCACCCGGCCATGAACGGGGTGCGGGGTCTTCTTGATGGCGCCGTCGCGCTCGAGATTGCGGATGATGACACCTGTGGTCTGCGGCGTCAGCATCGCCACCCGCGCGAGATCGGCACCCGACAGGCCCGGATAAGCGCGCAGCATGGTCAGGACGACGAATTGCGGCGAGGTGACGCCGAGTTCGGCCAGCGCCCGCTCCATCGCCAGCCGCGTCGCAGCCTGGGCTTGCCGCAGCAGGTAGGCGAGGTAGCCTTGCTCGCCGCGCTTGCCCTCGCCGGGCGGCGGCGGTCGCTGCAGCGGCGCGGGATTGTCGGCGGATGCTTGCCGCGATTTTTTCGCCGGTGCATTTCGCGATCGTGCCGTCGTGTTCCGTAGTGCCTTGCGCGGCATATCAGTGCTCTTATAATAAATCAGAGCACTGATAACACGAGGCACAAAAGATGTCACACGCCCGCAAAGAGTACAAAGACTTCATGTCGCTGACGCCAGATGCCTACGAGGCCGTGCTGGCGCTCAGCCAGGTCGCGGGCAAGGCTGGCATAGACAAGCAACTGCTCGAACTGATCAAGCTGCGCGCCTCGCAGATCAATGGCTGCGCCTTCTGCGTGCAGTATCACATCCTGGAGGGCGAGAAGCTCGGCGTGCCCACCGACAAGCTCAACCTCGTGGTGGTCTGGCGCGAGGCGCCGCAGTTCTCGCAGCAGGAGCGTGCGGCACTGGCCTGGACGGAAGCGCTGACCTTGCTCAGCGACGGCGTCAGCGACGAGGTCTATGCAGAGGCGAGTAGCGAATTCTCCGAGAAGGAGCTCGCCTATCTCACGTCGGCGGTGGCTTCGATCAACGTCTGGAACCGGTTCGGCGCGGCGTTCCGCTGGACGCCGCCGACGCGGAAGCAGTCTGTCGGCGCGGCGGCTTCGTAAAAACTGGCATGACGATGGCGCCGTTCGCTCGCCTGCGCGCCGGCTCCCAAAATCCGCAGTTGCTATGCAACGGTCGGAAGGAGCCGCCCCACTTCTTCCTGCAGATCGGCAATCGCCCTACGATCCCCGGAGAGGTGTCGCAGCAGGCATCGCTGGAACAGCCCATCAAACAGTGCATAAAGGGCCCCCGGGGAGACGGCAGGCTGTCGACCACCGAGTGAGGCAAAGCGCGACGCGATGCGCCACACCATGTCTTCCAGGCTCTTGTCGATCTCGGTTACGTCGTCGCGAAAGGCTTCTTCAAACAGAGACTGCGAGCGAAGGTCGTACCAAAGGCGATGCATCTGCGCCTCGTCGCGAACCGTCTCACCGAGCTTTTCCAGAAAACCCTTCAACAATTCGTCGCGGCTTTGCGCCGCCGACGTGATCCGGTCGTACCGCGTAACGCACTTCGCCTTGTAGTGACGAACGCAACAGCAGATCAGGTCGACCTTGTCGGTGAAGTAATAGTGCAGCACACCGTGCGTAAACTCCGACTTCTGTGCGATCTCGCGCAGGCTGGTCCTCGCATAGCCGAGCTCAGCCAGGGTTTCCAACGCAGCCTCGGCAAGTTCGATTCGGCGTGCACTGAATTTATCGACACGCGATCGTTCGATTCGATCCGACGGTTTGCTTAGCCGGCTCGGCGTTTCAATTTTCCGCTGCCTCTCTGCAAATTGCTTGCGCACGTCCAAAACTCCGAATCGCCGCGTCACTTCGGCGGCAATAATGCCCTGAAGTGCCTTCCGAAATCATCCTCGTCCCTCCCTGTTAAGGATTGCTTGACAAGTGTCAAGATTTTTGACAATCGTCAAGATAATCTTGGACATTTGTCAAGTTTTCGGAGTTCACGGCCGGAAGAAGCCGTTCATCGGGAGAAAGCGATCGCGGCGCGCCTCGGCGCGCCACAACGGAAATCACAAGGGGAGGAGCTACGATGAGTGCGAAGAATCTGGCTGGCCGCAAGGCTCTGGTCACTGGTGGCGCGCGAGGCATCGGCGCTGCGATAGCAGAGGCGTTGGCGAACGCCGGCGCGTCGGTGATGATCGGCGATATTCTCGCCGATCTCGGCAAAGACACTGCCGGCCGTCTTGCAAAGACAGGCGCCAAAACAGGCTTTGTGGAACTGAACGTCACCGACGACGCGCAATGGGAAAAGGCTGTTGCAGCCACCGTCGCCACGCTCGGTGGCTACGACATCCTGATCAACAATGCCGGCATCGAGATTACCTCGCTCGTCGTCGATCTCAAGGCTGAGGATCTGCGCCGGATGTGCGACGTCAACATCGTCGGCACCGGTCTCGGCATGAAACATGCGTTTCGCGCGATGCGGCCTGGCGGAAGTGCAGGTGCCGGCGGCGCCATCGTCAATATCGCATCGGTCGCAGCTACGATCGCATTCCCGGCTATTGCCGGGTACTCCGGCACCAAATCGGCTGTCGACCGCATGACGCGGATAGCCGCCGTCGAAGCCGGCAAGCTCGGTTACGGCGTGCGGGTCAACTGTCTCTATCCCGGGCTTGTTCCCACCGACATGGGAATGCAACTGGCCAACGACATCGTTGCCGCAGGACTAGCACCGGACGTCAGTGCCGCCGTCGGCTCGGTCGTCGAACAGACACCGCTTGGCCGGTTGGGCGAGGTCGGCGACATGGCCGACGCCGCTGTTTTCCTTTGCTCGAACGAGGCGCGCTTTATCACCGGCGCCGGCCTGCCGGTCGACGGCGGCATGGGCACGTAAATTACCAAGCGCCAAGACCAAAAATTCGAACAGAAATTCGGGAGGATATGGACATGAGCGAGAAGAAGCCTGTCGTCGTCTATGGCGTCTCGGGGTATACGGGGCGTCTGGTTTGCGAATATCTGCGGGAATACAACATTCCCTTCATTGCCGCCGGCCGCGACGCCGCCAAAGTGAAAGCCGTCGTCGAGAAAATTCCCGGCATCGAAACCGCGGACTATGAGATTGCCGAGGTTGAGCACACGGTCGAAGCGCTGACCAAACTGTTCAAGGGCGCGAAGTTCGTCAGCAATATGGTCGGCCCATTCATCAAGTATGGCCCGGAAGTTGTCGAAGCTTGCCTTGCCGCCGGCTGTCATTATTCCGATACGACCGGCGAGCAGGACTGGGTGCTGCTGGCGCAGGAACGCTGGGGAGAAAAATTCGCGGCAAAAGGATTGCTGCTCGCGCCCAACATCGCGCAGATGTACACGACGGGTGAAATTGCAGCGAACATATGCCTCGAAACGCCCGGCCTCGATACGCTCGACATCCTCGTGCTGTGGAAGGGGTTTCCGACCTATGCCTCGACGCAGACGATTTTCACCATCCTCAAGGCGAACTGGTACTATCTCGTCCAGAACAAATTTGTCGAATGGGATGTGACGGCCAATTTCGAGGTCAACGTTCCCGGTCAGCATGAGGGCGCCATCGCCGTGCCGTGGGGCGGCACTGCGCATCCGGTCTGGTTCAAGAACGATCCACGCGTATCCAACTGCAGGGTACTCGGCGGCGTCATGCAGCGCGATGTCATGCTAGGCGTGGTTCAAACCCAGCAGATGGTGAAAGAGAAGATCAAGCCGCTGCCGCCCGACCAGCAGGAGAAGGCGCTGGCCGACATCGCAGCAACGGTGCAAGCAACCATGCCGCCGCGCGAAAATCCGCGCATCAACACCTCGATCGATTCGGTCTATGCATCGGGACCGCTCGGTCGCGCCCATTGCGTGATCCACGGGAACTGCAACTACAAGCAGACCGGAATGCTGCAGGCCTATGTAGCCTTCTCGCTGCTGCAGACCGCTCCCAGGAAGGTTGGCTTTGCCTCCGCTTGTCAGGCGTTCGGGCATCGGGAACTGCTGGGCCAATTGCGAAGCTTCGGATTGGTGATGAACCCAATTCTGACGGTGCACAATTGATGCAACCGGGTGGCGCGCACGACGGCGCCATCCGCCTTCTTTCCGGGAGGTAGTCCATGCGACTTGTCGACTATCTGGATAAGGGCGCGTCGCTTGGTGCTGATGCGCCATGCCTGACCATGGACGGAAACGACCTGAGCTATGGTGACGTGCAGCGCCTTAGCTATCGGATCGCGCGCGGACTCGCCAATTCCGGCGTCGCCCCGGGGGAGAAAGTCGCGATCCTGTCCGGCAACGATCCGACCGCCTTTGCCTGCGTGTTCGGTATTTCGCGCGCCGGGGCCGTCTGGTGTCCGATCAATCCACGTAATGAGGCCGCGGAAAACCAGTTCATTTTAGATGCGTTCGATTGCAGCCTGTTGCTGTTTCACAGCGGCTTCGCGCCGATGGTCGACAAAATGCGGCCTGACCTGCCGAAGCTGCGCAAGCTCGTATGTCTCGACACCGAGACGTCTTTCGCGCCGTCGTTCGAGCGCTGGCTTGCCGATGTCGATGACCAGCCATTTCATCGCGATCCCATCGACGATCTTGCGCTGATACCCGGCACCGGCGGAACGACCGGTAAACCCAAAGGTGTGATGCTCTCGGGGCGCAACATCGAAACGATGACTGCGTTGACCCTGATGGGCTATCCGTTCAAGGGGCGTCCAAGCTATCTTGCACTCGCACCGCTGACGCACGCCGCCGGCGTGCTGTGTTTTCCCATCATGACGCTCGGAGGCCGGGTAGTGATCATGCATCATCCGGACATCGGGGAGTTCCTCGATCTGATTGCACGCTACCGGATCACGCACACATTCCTCCCGCCAACCGTCATCTACATGCTGCTGGACCATCCGAAGCTCGGAAGCGCCGATCTCAGCTCGCTGCAATGCTTCTGGTACGGCGCGGCCCCGATTTCGGTGGCGCGCCTGACCGAGGCGCTGGAACGGATCGGCCCGATGGCCCAGCTCTTTGGGCAGACCGAAGCGCCGATGATGATCTCGATGATGCCGCCTGGGGACCATTACAACGCCGACGGTTCGGTCGCTACTGGACGTCTGTCGTCGGCGGGCCGTGTCGGGCCGCTGGTTCAGGTTGCGATCATGGATGGCGACGGCAATCTGATGTCTACCGGAGAACGCGGCGAAATCGTCGTTCGTGGGTCGCTGGTGATGGATGGGTATTACAAGAACGCCGAAGCAACGGCGGAGGCCTCCGTGCACGGTTGGCATCATACGGGTGACATCGGATACCTGGACGCGGACAATTTCCTCTACATCGTCGATCGCGCCAAAGACATGATCATTACTGGCGGCTTCAACGTCTATTCCGTCGAGGTCGAGAATGCTCTTCAGGCCCACGAATCCATTCAGGATTGTGCCGTCATCGGTTTGCCGGACGAGAAGTGGGGCGAACGTGTTGTCGCTGTGGTGCAGCCGAGAGCAGGGCGCACCGTCGATGTCGCCGCGGTATCGGCTTTTGTGAAGCAGCGGGTCGGAAGCGTCAAAACGCCGAAGCAGATTGAAGTCTGGGATGACCTTCCGCGCTCCAAGGTCGGCAAGGTGCTGAAATCCGACATCCGCGCCAGAATGCTGGCAAGCGGGAAGACATGAATATGGCTGGGCAAGGTAATCCTTAGCAGGGTCTGCATCAGCCGCATCGAGGCGAATGCTGGCGCAGCTTCGGTGTGAGTTGATGGAGGGCAGATGGTTGGCCGCCGGCTTGTCGTCTTGCGGGCGCGGTGATCGATGGACAAACACCCGCCGACGTTATCGCGCGCTTTTCCAATCTCGCCTTTATTTCTGCACTATTTGAGCAGCAAATGGTGCCCAGTGTGACGCTTTGGAGGACTGGCTGTGCCGAAGTCCGGGGTGGCGTTGTTACTTGTGGGGTTACTCGGGTCTGTGCTGGGCGGTTGCATGCAAGCGACGCTCTCCCCAACGTCGAATGCCAGCTTGACCCCAAGGGACCGGCAGTTGCTGGCCCATCCGCCTTATGCGCGGGCGGACATTCCCGAAACCTATCGCCGGCATATTGTAGACTATATGCGCAAAGAGCAGCCGGGCACGATCCTGGTCGATAGCAATGCACGCTATCTGTATTACGTCCTGCCGGGAGGCAAGGCGGTCCGCTACGGCGTGACGGTGGGAGAGGAAGCGCTGGCCTGGTCCGGTGTCGCGACCGTTGGCCGTATGGCTGAATGGCCCGACTGGATTCCGACAGCGGAGATCCAGGCTCGGCTTGGCCCTTACCCAAAGCGAATCGCCGGAGGCCCGGAAAATCCGCTCGGCGCGCGGGCGATCTACCTTTACCAGGGCAACAAGGACACCCTGTACCGTATCCACGGCACCAACCAGCCGGAATATATCGGCCAAGCCATCTCGTCCGGCTGCATCCGCATGACCAACGAGGACGTCATCGATCTCGTGAATCGGGTGAAGCCAGGTGCGATCGTCGTCGTCCTCCCGCCAGGTCGGAGTGCGTGAACGGGGCCTATAGACCTGCAGATGGGACGCGCATGACGTCTCGTTGCGTGAATCCGAAACGCAAGCACACGTGGCAGCGGCGTGTGTATCTTGCCGCTGCGAGTCTGGCCGTGCTGGTCGCGGCCGGGGACGATGCGGGCGCGAGAGGCGGCGAACGCGCGATTGAGTCCATCGAGACGCGCAGCGCCAGCGAGCCGCTCATGGCCATCGTTTCGCTCCGCAACCAGCGGATCTCCGTCTATGATGCCAAGGGGTGGATCCTGCGGGCGCCGGTGTCGAGCGGCACGAAGGGACGCGAGACGCCCGCCGGGATCTTCAGCGTCATTCAGAAAGTAGAGGAGCATTACTCGAACCTGTATGACGACGCCTTCATGCCGCACATGCAGCGCATCACCTGGTCCGGTATCGCACTCCATGGCGGCGTCCTGCCGGGGCGTCCGGCGTCCCATGGCTGTATCCGGCTGCCCTTCGACTTTGCCGAACGCCTGTTCGACGCGACCGCGATGGGCATGCGGGTGATCGTGGCGCCAACCGATGTAGCGCCCGTCGAGTTTGCCCATCCGGTTCCATTTCAACCCAAGCCGGAAGCCGGCGCCATGGCCGCGGCTCGCACGGCAGAGGCGCAAGAGGCGGCGAGGAAAGCGGCCGAGGCGCGATTAGCCGCCGGGACGGCCTTGCGCGAGGCCACGCAGGCCAGGGCGCCGGTTCGCACTGCGGAAAATCTGAAGCGCAGGGCCGAGGCGCAACTGGCGGCCGCCGAGACCAAACTTGGCGCTGGCCTCTCGGCGGAGGTAAAGGAGCAGGCTGAGGAGGCCAAGGCGCAGGCCGTCGCCAAAATCGCGGAGCTGCAGCTGCAATGGAACGTCGCCAACGCGGATCTGCAACAGAGGCTCGACGCCGTCACGCTTACGCGTGAAGCCGCCGTCGCGGCCGAGGCTGCGCGCGTCGCGGCAGCCGAGGCGGTGCGCGAGATCGCACGCGAACTCCAGCCAATATCAGTGTTGATCAGCCGCAAGAGCCAGCGGCTTTATGTCCGTCAAGCATTCAAGCCCATCCTCGAAAGTCCGGTCACGATTGCAGATCCCGACCGTCCAATCGGTACGCATGTCTTCACCGCCACCGAGCGCGCGACCGACGATGCCAAGGTGCGATGGAGCGTCGTCTCATTGGAGGGCGGTCGTTCGGCCAATGCCGCGGTTGAGCCCCGCGACCGGGCGCGCGGGAGCAGCGGTCGCGACGTTGAGCCGGTGCCGACGGACCCGGACAGCGCAAAGGCCGCGCTCGGCCGCATCGCCATTCCGCAGGACGTATTGGATAGCATCGGCAACATTACGCCGCGATCTTCCGTGATCGTCACGGACGAGGCGATGAGTTCGGAAACGGGCAAGGGAACGGAATTCGTGGTGCTGTTGAGCGGCGAGCCGCAAGGCGGCATCAAGAGGCGGCGACGCAGTCCGGGGGCTGACTTCCGCTATTCGCGCCCACGCAGCCAGCCTTTCTGGCACACGCCGTTCGGGCACTCGCCTTTCGGGAATCCCATGACCTGGTGAGCCCGTTCTTCTTGCGGCAACTCGAACTTCACGTCGAGTGCAGGGCCACATCCTAGTTCTCCCGGCCTTCCCGGGCATTGTGGCGAAGGACGTCCTCCGGCAACGCGTGCGCCACCGCGGCGGCGACCGGAGGATCGGTGCCGATCTCGCGGCCGCGGGCGCGGATCAGCCGTTCATAGGACGCGATCAGGGTGCTGTACGGGTTGACCCAGATCCAGCCGTCGCGCGTGAACACCTGCACGTCGAAGTGAAGATGGTAGGACGTGCCGTTCGGAAAATCGAGATAGTTGGAGACCACGCCGATCTTTTCGCCCTCGGCGACCCGGCGGCCGTTGAGAATGCCGTCTGCGTCCATCGCTGACGGGTTCATGTGCATGTAGCGAAAGCGGATGTGCTCGTTGCGGGTGTTGATCTGCAGCGTGGCCGCCTGCTGCTTCAGGGAGCGGATCAGGATGCCGTCGCGGACGGCCACGACGGCCTGCTTTCTCGGATGGCAGCTGCTTTCGCTGTTGCTGTTCGGCGGGCAGGGTGCCGGACGGACGTCCTGGCCCTGGTGCCCAAAGCCAGCGGCGCATTGCCCGACCTGAAAGCTGCGGGCTTCGCAAAAATTGTCCCGCCACGGATAAACGCCGCGGCCCACCTCGGAATTTTTCCTGCTGAAGGATTGCGAGCGGATCGCGGCCGGGGCTTTCTCGAGCGGAAAGCGGATTTGCGAATAGGCGACGAAATCGGCGCGTCCGCCGCGCCGGCGTACGCTGCTACGGGCGATGATGTCGCCGCCCGGGTAATAGGTGAAGTCGGGCGAAAGCGCCGTCGGGCGTTCAGCGATCTCCGACGGAATGTCGCGACGCGGCTGCGCCGGTTGTCCGCCCGCGATGCGCAAGGCTTTCAGAAAGCGCTCGGCTATGGGATAGGCCTCGCGGCAGGCCAGCCGCCGCGCCCGCGGCGTCGAGTCGAGACACTGGATCGACACCACATAGGGCACGCCGAAGCGCGTGAAGGCGTAGCGCACATAGCCTTCGCGGATGAAGCGGCGCATGCCGGGGAACTGCGCCGCCAGCGCCTTGACCGGCTCGCCCCTGCCGCCAAGCGGATCGGCGAGGTCGTAGGCGAGGATCGAGCCGGTGATCTGCACTTCGACCGGCTTGGCGAAGGTCCGCGAGCCGCCTGCGCCGGGCTGCAGCGAAAACACCGCGTCGTAGCCGGCCGGACCGGCGTGAAACAGATCTGCGGGGCGGAAATCGGCCTGGTAGCGCGACAGCGGAAGCTGTGTGCCGTCGGCCTGGCCTTCGAGGTAGCCCGCGGTATCGAACGGCAACAGCACCGGCACCGAACTGCGTCCGATCCCGGCGAACAGGCTTGCGTTGACGGCGTTCAGTTGCACCAGCGCGGGCGTTGCGCGCGGATCCCATGCCGGCACGCGCCGCTGGCCGGCGAACGTGAAGCGGGAAGCGATCGCTGGTCGGGTGCCGATCTCGGTGCGGAGCTGATCGACAACCGCCCGCCATTCGACGCGGACGGCTGATATCGAGGGCGTCCTGAACTCTTCGGCGGCAGCGCCGGTGACCGCTGGTGCGAGCCAACACAGGGCTGCCAGCCAACGCCCAAGCAAGCCGACAGCTTTCCTGCCCACTGCATCGCCCCCCGGCGCGTGCCCCGTAGTTCTAGAGTTCCGGTTCTGATTGAATCAGAACGGAAACTCTAGCTTCTGTCTTGACGCGTTTTCTTCACGCGAACCGGTGCCCACTTCGCTTGAAAACGCTATAGCGCGCGGTCTCAATCCTTCGCGCGTTCGACGTAAGAGCCGTCCTCGGTCATGACCACGATCCGCGTTCCCGTTCCGATATGCGGCGGCACAGCGGTGCGAACGCCGTTGGAGAGGATAGCAGGTTTGTAGGAAGAAGACGCGGTCTGACCCTTGGTGACCGGCTCGGTTTCCACGACTTCCAGCGTCGCGCGCTGCGGGAGCTGGATCGCGACCGGATTCATGTCGTGAAGCGACAGCTTCACGGTCATGTTCTCCTGCAGATAGGGCGCGGACGAACCGACGATTTCCTTGGAGACCTGGACCTGATCGTAAGTCTCGGCATTCATGAAATGGAAGCCGTCGGCATCTTCATACAGATAATTGAAATTGTGATCCTCGACGGTCGCCTTCTCGACCTGGTCGGTGGTCTTGTAGCGTTCCGAAATCTTCACGCCATCGCCAATCCGGCGCATTTCGATCTGGCTGACCGGAGTTCCCTTGCCGGGATGAATGTTTTCGGCGGTGAGGACGACATAAAGCCTGCCGTCCTGCTCGATGATGTTGCCCTTGCGAATAGAACTGGCGATGACTTTCAAAGCTGTTTTCCTGAATTTCTGGCCTTCCGGCCAATCCGGACATCGTGTCCAAGGGGCCAAATCGGGCGGTTTCGGGCTGCAACATACTGATTTTGCCCGTCGATGCCAGCGTTTTGCGGCCATTCCGGCGGGTCGCCCGAGGCCGCAAACGGCCCGGTTTCACCGCGTTTATTGGAAGACGCTGCAAGGCCATGACGATCCGCGACGATGCCGATGGCCTTGCAGGTAAATTTCCAAGGGCACGCAGAAGCCCGAAAGCTCAGCGAGTTACGCTGGGTTTCTAAGCGAATGGACAAGGTGCGTATCTTTCGACATGAAATGACGGGGTTTAGCTGA
The DNA here is from genome assembly GCF_018596315.1 of Bradyrhizobium sp. SRL28. GTDB lineage: Bacteria > Pseudomonadota > Alphaproteobacteria > Rhizobiales > Xanthobacteraceae > Bradyrhizobium. The sequence goes on from NZ_JAHEAG010000008.1 coordinate 44,433, forward strand.
ATCGCGTCGCCTCCCGGCCCTTGGCGGGGTGATGCAAAGAAAGTCGAATAATATCAATGGCGTTAGTCGGTTCCCTGCACCTGTTGATTGGTTCGGTGGGCGCGCCTCCGCGGTGGCCGGCTCGGAAGCATTGCTGATGGCAGACATCGACCAGCCGTCGCCATGGTGGTCGCCCGCGCGGCATGCCGATCGAAAGCCGTTCCTGATGGCCCGGAGCGCGATCACGAGGGCGGTGCGGGCCTGGTTCGACGAGCAGGGTTTTAGCGAAGTCGAGACCGGAATTCTCCAGGTGTCGCCCGGCAACGAGACGCATCTGCATGCCCCGCGCACCGAGATTGTCGGCGGCGACGGCACGCGCGCGACGCGCTATTTGCGGACCTCGCCGGAGTTCGCCGCCAAGAAACTGCTCGCCGCCGGTGAAGCCAAAATCTTTGAGTTCGCGCGCGTGTTCCGCGACCGCGAGCGCGGCGATCTGCATTTACCCGAATTCACGATGCTGGAATGGTACCGCGCGGAAGCGAGTTACGATGCGATCATGGCTGATACCATCGTCGTGATCGCGCATGCGGCGCAGGCGACCGGAATCGGCCGGTTTTCGTTTCGCGGCAGAACGGCCGATCCATTCGCCGAGCCGGAACTGTTGACGGTGGCACAGGCATTCGAGCGCTTTGCCGGGATCGATCTGTTGGCCACGATCAGCAATGGCGAGGGCGATCGTGGGGCGCTTGCGGCCGGGGCGAGCGCGCGGGTACGGGTCACGGACGACGACACCTGGTCGGACATTTTCAGCAAGGTGCTGGTCGAGCATGTCGAACCGAAGCTGGGGCAGGGGCGTTTGACTGTGTTGTTTGAATATCCGTCGCCGGAAGCAGCCCTTGCGCGGACGAAGGCGGCCGATCCGCGCGTCGCCGAACGTTTTGAGGTCTATGCCTGCGGCGTCGAGCTTGCCAACGGATTTGGCGAATTGACCGACGCGGCTGAGCAGCGCCGCCGTTTCGCCGCAGCCATGGACGAGAAGGCGCGGCGCTATGGCGAGCGCTATCCGCTCGACGAGGATTTTCTCGCAGCGGTCGCTGCGATGCCGCCATCGAGCGGCGTAGCCCTCGGTTTCGATCGGCTGGTGATGCTGGCCAGCGGCGCGCTGCGGGTGGATCAGGTGGTGTGGACGCCACCGGCAGGAGAGCCATGAACAGGATCGATCCGAAACTGGCGGCAACGCTGCGGCAGCCCGCCGATCTCGTCGAGCGCGGGTTGGCGAAGGCTGCCGATCTCGCCGACCTCGAACGTGTCGCCGCGCGCTATGCCATCGCCGTGACGCCCGATATCGCCGGCCTGATCGACACTGGAAATCCCGATGATCCGATCGCGCGGCAATTCATTCCGAATGCGCTCGAACTGGTGGAAGCTCCCGGCGAGAACGCCGATCCGATCGGCGACGACGCGCATTCGCCCGTTCCCGGCATCGTCCACCGCTATCCCGATCGCGTACTGTTCAAGCTGGTGCATGTCTGCGCGGTCTATTGCCGGTTCTGCTTTCGCCGCGAGATGGTCGGGCCGGGCAAGGCCACGGCGCTGTCGGAGGCGGCCTATCGCGACGCTCTGGACTATATCCGCAGCCACACGGAAATCTGGGAAGTCATCCTGACCGGCGGCGATCCGCTGATGCTGTCGCCTCGGCGGCTTTCCGAGATCATGGCAGACCTCGCGAGCCTCGATCACGTCAAGATCGTTCGCATCCATACCCGCGTGCCGGTGGCGGCGCCTGCGCGGATCGATGAGGACATGATCAAAGCGTTGCGCGTTGACGGCGCGACGACCTGGATCGCCGTTCATGCCAATCATCCGCGCGAACTGTCGGGCGAGGCGCGCTTAGCCTGCGCGCGGCTGGCTGATGCCGGCATTCCCCTGGTGAGCCAGACGGTGCTGCTCCGCGGTGTCAACGACGATGCGGCTGTTCTGGAAGCGCTGATGCGGGCCTTCGTCGAAAACCGGATCAAGCCGTATTACCTGCATCATGGCGACCTTGCGCCGGGAACCGCACATCTGCGCACCACGATCGCAGAGGGCCAGGAACTCATGCGACGCTTGCGGGGCCGCGTCTCGGGCCTGTGCCAGCCGGAATATGTGCTCGATATTCCCGGCGGCCACGGAAAGGCGCCGATTGGCCCGAATTATTTGTCGCATGCAAGTTCCAGGGAATCTGATCTATCCTCGGAAACGCAGTATCGTATCGTCGACTATTGCGGCGACGTTCACCTCTATCCGCCAAAGCCGTGACCTGCGATGGCGGAGGACGGCGAGGGAAAACGGGAGCCGCCGGAAGATGAGGGCCATCGCGGAATCGAAAACGCCGTGCTGCTCGGCTTCTTCGTGGTGCTGGTGGCCGCCGGAATCTGGTTGCTCGGCACCATGGCCGATGTACGAAAGGCGCAGGACTGCGCCGGGCAGGGACGCCGCAATTGCGCAACGATCGACGCGCCGGAACGGACGCGATAAATGAACCTAGTAGGCGGGAGATCAGGATGCAAAAAACAGTCTTGTCAGTCGCGCTGATGGTCCTGCTCGGCATGCCTGCCGCGTTCGCACAGGGTGGGACGTCGACAATGCCGAAGAGTAGTCCGAGTGCCGGCGGAGTTCCGGAGGCGCCGATCGGACACCGTCAACCCCGCCGCGGCGACGTTCCCAGCGAGAAGAACCTTAGCGATCCCAATGATCCGCTGAGCAAGGAAAACGCAGCGCTCGACCGCAAGATCAAGAGCATCTGCCGCGGCTGCTAGACGAGTGAGCGGCTACACCGCCCAAGCAGCAGTTCCAAGACCGCGTCGGCAGGCATGCCCACCGTTCCCAGGTATGTCTGTTTCGGGCGATAAAACGGACATTCGCCCCGGACGCAGCAAGCAGCCATGAAAGTCAGAAGCAGGGCGGGCGCGCAGACCGCGTGCCCCGCTTCACGATGATTCAGTCCGAGCGGCTAGGCCGAACGCTCACGGAATTCGCCGCCTCGCGCTTCCCGTCTGGTCTCGACCGCGTCAGCCAACAGGTTCAGCGCGGACACCGTCGTATCCCAGTCGATACAGCCGTCAGTGATGCTCTGGCCGTAGGCGAGCTTCTTTCCCGGCACCACGTCCTGGCGGCCGGCGACGAGATTGCTCTCGATCATCACGCCGGTGATGCGTTGTTCGCCGTCGGCGATCTGGCGTGCGATATCGGCAACGACGACCGGCTGGTTCTCCGGCTTCTTGTTGCTGTTGGCGTGGCTGGTGTCGATCATGAGCCGCGGCGCCACGCCGGCACGGACAAGTTCGACGCAGGCGGCATCGACGCTTTCCCGGTCGTAGTTCGGCTGGTGGCCTCCGCGCAGGATGATGTGACAGTCCTCGTTGCCGGTGGTTGCAGCGATCGCCGAGCGGCCACCCTTGGTGACCGCCATGAAATGGTGCGGATGCGAGGCCGACTTCACGGCATCAGCTGCGATGCGGATATTGCCGTCGGTGCCGTTCTTGAAGCCGACCGGGCACGAGAGACCGGACGCCAGCTCGCGATGGATCTGGCTCTCGGTCGTGCGCGCGCCGATCGCCGCCCATGCCATCAGGTCGGCGATGTATTGCGGCGTCGTCATGTCGAGGAATTCGGTCCCGGCCGGCAGGCCGAGATTGTTCACGGCGGACAGCACGTTGCGGGCAAGCCTGAGCCCCTTGTTGATATCGAAACTGCCATCGAGGTTGGGGTCGTTGATGAGCCCTTTCCATCCGACCGTAGTACGCGGCTTCTCGAAATAGACGCGCATCACGATCTCGAGGCGGTCGGCGAGTTTTTCGCGCAAGGCGGCGAGGCGCTCGGCGTACTCGACGGCGGCGACGGGATCGTGCACCGAGCAGGGGCCGACCACGACCAGCAGGCGGTCGTCGGTCCCGTTCAGGATGGCGTGGATGGCGTTGCGCGCCGCCATCGCCACCCGCGTCGCGGTCAAGGTGCGCGGTATCTCACCCATCACCTCCTGCGGCGTACTCAGCTCTTTCAGTTCGCTAATTCGAAGATCGTCGGTGGTGCTCAACACGGCTGTGGCTCCTGTTCGTTGGGAACCTGCCGGCCAATAAAAAAGCCGCCAGGTTTGGCGGCTGTTCGGACATCTTGGCTTCAATTCGTCAGATTGAGCACGATCCTCCCACCGCCAGCGAGCTGTCGTAGCTAAAATACCAAAAGCTGTTGGCGGCGATCATGATCATGGCGGGCTCTATAGCGTACCGGTCCGGGCTTGTCACCCCCATAATCGGCGGCTTCAGAACTTGCGCGGGGCGAGCGCCATGCCGGAAGCCGACGACGTTCAGCCTGGCTCGGGCGCGGACGAAAATCCCTCCGAGGACGTCCTGATGCGGTTGCGGCCGAACACATAGACCGCCGACGTCGCGAGCAACAACGCCAAGCCGATCAGAATGGAGGTCAGGCCGAGCGGAATGAGAAGCAGCGACGCGTTGCGGTCGGGATTGACGAACCAGTGATGGAGCGAGGTCAGCACGAAAGCAGCCCCGGCGAAGCCGGCCCCGCTGCCCACGAGCAGCAGGGCCCACATCCGCCGCAACTGGCTCAGCCGCTCACGCGCGATCTCTGTACGCGGCGCATGGTGGCGGCCGACGCGCCGCACCAGCCGAATCGCAAACCCGATCGAACTGAAGCCGATCAGCAGGCTGGCCGTTCCGAGCAGCATTCGCGTATTGGGGCCGAGATCGGGATGTTTCTGCAATGTCAGCAGCGGAAAATCGAATGCGGCATGCAATGCGATCGGTGCGAACAGTGCCAGGCACCAGCTCGAGATCCGGGCCCAGTCGCGATGATGCCGATGCGCGCCGAGCGCGGTGCCGGCGCGCGCGATCGCGATGTAGGCGCCTGCGATGATGCCGAGCGCACCGTGAAACGGCACCGTCAGCACGCTGCGCAACGCGGCGAGCGAACGCCACATGTCGGAGTGCTGCACGAGATAAGCGAGGTTTTCGTAAGCCGCGAAGCCGAGGCCCGCCGCCGCGCCGTAGACTACGGTGTCCATCGGGTCCGCAAAGGTGCGGCGACGGATCGAGACGAGGATGATGACCAGAATTTTGACGATCTCTTCGGGCGCGGCGACCCCGAAGATCGAACGCAGGCCCTGCGTCATCCAGGGGTTTCCCGGCACCGCGAGGATTGCCGCAAACGGGGCGCGCGCAATTCCCAGCAGGGAAATGCTGGCGGCTCCGAGTATGAAAGCGAGCCATACCCGCGCGGGCGAGCCCGGGCGCTCGTCGGCGGCGATGACCAGCCAGAGCAACAGCAACGCCGGTGCGATGGCGGCAACGCCGATCGATGTGGGGAGGGCCTGCAGCAACAACATGTGGGAATTTTACCTCGTCAGGCGATCAAATGGCCGCAAATTCAGTTGTTTGCAAGAAAAGCTGAACGCGACTCGTTGTCGCCAAGCGTAATTCGAAATCCGGCCCTTGGGAGGCTATGCGGCCTTGCTGCTGATCTTGCCCCGGACCAGCAGCAACCCCGCCAGCGCGACAAGCGCGAAGCCGGCGCCGGCCAGGAACGTGCCCTGCGGCCCCGTGATGTCCCAGAGCGCGCCTGCAATGATGCTGGCCGCAAGCATCGCCAGACCGCCGAGCAGGTTGAAGAATCCGTAGGCCGTGCCGCGCAACTCGGCCGGCGCGGTATCCGCAACGAGGGCGGCCAGCAACCCCTGCGTCAGTCCCATGTGCAGGCCCCAGAGCACGACGCCAAGCGCAACGCCGCCGATCGACGGCAGCAGGGCCAACGCGATGTCAGCGGCGATCAGCACCAGAATGCCGGCCGCCAGCACGGCCGTGCGGCTGATGCGATCCGAGATCACGCCGGCGGGATAGGCCGCGACGGCATAGACCACATTCATCGCCACCAGCACGGCGGGCACCAGCATGATCGGCAGCCCGACATTCTGGGCGCGCAGAATCAGGAATGCCTCGCTGAAGCGCGCCAGCGTGAATACGCTCGCCACCGCCACCACCCACCAATAGGCCGGCCCGAGGTTCCTGATCTCAGCCAGGCTGATCGGATTGCGCACGGCGCGCAGCTCTTTCGGCCGCTCGGGCTCACGCACGGCGAAGACGATCAGCGCCAGCGCCAGGAAGGCGGGGATCACGGCAAACCAGAACACGGCCTTGAAGTTGTCCGCCGTCCACCACATCAGGCCGATGGCGAGCAGGGGGCCCACGAAGGCGCCGACCGTGTCCAGCGATTGGCGCAGGCCAAAACTTGCGCCGCGCAGATGAACTGGCGTGAAGTCCGCCACAAGCGCATCGCGGGGGGCGCCGCGAATGCCCTTGCCGATCCGATCGACGAAACGCGCGGCGACCAGCCACGCGATGGTTGGCGCAAGCGGAAAAATTGGCTTGGTGAAGGCGGCGAGACCATAACCGAAGGCTGCGAGCCATTTGCGCTTGCCGAGCCAGTCCGAGAGCGCGCCGGAGAAGATTTTAACGATAGAGGCGGTCGCCTCGGCGATGCCTTCGATGACGCCGACCGTCACCATCGATGCGCCAAGCACCGTAACCAGGTAGATTGGCAGCAGGGCGTGGATCATCTCCGACGAGATGTCCATCAGCATCGAGACAAACCCCAGGGCCCATACGCCTGCCGGAATATCCCTGATCGAATATCTCGGCTTGGTTTCAGCAGCCATGTCGTCTCTCGCACCGCCTCATCGCGCCAACAGCCGCCGGCACGCTTCGACAAAGACTTCGGCCCCCGTGACGATGTCGGCGTCAGCGGTGTTTTCGGTCCAGTGGTGCGAGATGCCGCCGATCGAGGGCACGAACAGCATGCCGGCCGGCATCACGGTCGCGAGGGTCTGGGCGTCGTGACCGGCGCCGCTCGGCATGCGGAGTGACCTGCCGCCGGCAAACGTTGCGCTGGCTTGTTCGATGGCTTCCTGAAAGGAGATATCCATCATCGCGGGCGCACCGGTGCGAATGCGCTCCACGGCGACGCTGCAGCGGCCCTGCTTGTCGACTTCCGCGGCCATGCTGCGGAGGAGATCCTCCAGCCGCGCTATCACGGCCGGATCATCGTCGCGAATCTGGAACAGCATTTCGGCAGCGCCCGGGATGATGCTGGGCGCGCCGGGATCGAGGGTAATGCGGCCGGTGGTCCACACCGTGCGCGGACCGCAGGCGGCGGGGAAGCGATCGTCGATATCGACGCAAAACCTCGCGAGCGCGAGGCCCGCATCCCTGCGGATGGCCATCCGCGTGGTGCCGGCATGGTTTTGTTCGCCGGTGAAGGCGATGCGGTATTGCCAGATCCCGACGATGGACGTGACGATTCCGATTCCGAGACCGCTGCTTTCGAGCGTCTCGCCCTGTTCGATATGGGCTTCGAGATATCCGATATGCCGCCCGCGTTCGCATCGCGCGCGGGCACGGCCGGCGAGGCCGGCCTCGCGCAGTGCGTCACGCATGCTCTTGCCGCTGTTGCGGTCGCGGGCTGCGTCGATATCGGCTTCGGTGACGCCGCCGACATAGGACCGGCTGCCGAGGAAGTGTCCGAAATGCGCTTCCTCGTCGCACCAGGACGCAACTTCGACAGCGCCGTTCATATTCGGATCGCGATTGATGACGCGGGCGGCTTCGAGCGCATAGACCACGCCCAGCGGGCCATCGAGCCAGCCCGCGTAGTTCTGGCTTTCCAGATGCGACCCCGCCAATAGCTTCGGTCCGGGCTTCGTGCTGATGCCGAGGACGTTGCCGATGCCGTCGATCTCGCCTGTGAGGCCGGCCTCGGGAAGGCGCTGCTCCAGCCATTGCAAAGAACGTATGTGCGGTTCCGAGAACGTCGGCTTGTGGACACCGGTTTTATACGCGCCGATTGCACGCAGTGCGTGAAGATCGGCGAGAACACGCGTGCCGTCGACACGCGAGAGATGGTCAATCATAGGATGTAGTACCTGCTAGCCCGTAGTTCTCCGGGGTAGAACAAAGTTCCTCACGTTTTCGCGATAGTAGAACAAAGTTCCGTGAACGTCGCCAGTCCGCGTCGATTATCCCCCTGACAGCAGCGCCAACGCGATGATTGCAAGCCATGCCACGATGACGAGCGCCGCCACTGCGCCAGCGGTTATCTTCGCTTTCTCCTTTAGCGTGTAGTCGTGCATTTTTCTCGCAAGCGTATGGGAGGCGTTCAGGCTTTGCTGGAGGATATTCGATCACTCGCATCAAAGAAATAGTTCGCGTTTTGCGAGTGGAAGCGCGGTGCGAGCAGGAAATGGCCCCAGCGCCGTGGGAGCGCCAACGGCCGCCGTTTCGGCCGGTCGTCGACCGCGGCTGCGAGCGAACCGAAAGGCCTTACTTCAGGCGTGATGGAAAGCCGCTTCTAGCGCCCGGAACGGGGCTCTAGATTTTTTTATTTGACGCGTTTTCTTGACGCGAACCGGTCTCCACCCCGGATCAAGTCCGGGGCAGGCTTTCGCTGGAAGACGCTCTAGCGGCGCTGGGAGAGTTCGCCTCGCCGCATGCCGACCATGGCGCGATCTTCGGTCAGCCGGTTTTTCATGGCGGCGACGACCTCATTGGCAAACGCAATTTGAGGATCGGTCGGCCTTCGGTGGGTATCATGCCCGGGCTTCGAATGCATCGAGCCGATGCTCGAAGTTCGCGAGATTAGCGAATTCTTTCGCGCGGGGATCGACGTCAGGCTGGACTTAGGCCAGGCGAACGCGGCCTTGATTCTTCCGTCGATAGGCCAGGAAGCCAACGCCGAAGAAGCCCAATACCATCATTGCCCAGGTAGAGGGTTCGGGAACGGTCGCAACTGCGGCCACCGCGTTGAAGCTATCCGCGCCAGCATCTACGTTCGACAGGCTCGCAGAAATGCCGATTCGGAAGGCGCCTGACCCAGCTAAATTGAAGACTGCGTTGAGGGCCGCTTGCTCGTCAGCAGAAACACCGATGACGTAGCCGGCCTTACCGTTTCCGGGATCACCACTTGTGATGTGAATCGGAGCATTGATGCTGATCGATCCAACGGCGCCAATATTGTTATAAAACGTCAACGTCAGGGCATCGATATCAATCTGTGACTTACTCGCATTGCCCGGTTCAATCGCATTGAAAAGCAATTGCACCTGCGATGCGTTAGTCCAATGAAGATCATTAAGGGTCGGAGCCCCGAATTTTTGGTTATCACTGGTGGGGCTCGCAAGATCGGGGCCCGTAAACGTCAACACACCGTTGACAACTGACGTAGCGCCCGTTTCCGTCGATTGGTTGCCCTTCGAGTCGAGGGTAATGATGCGGTTGGCGTTCCCAAAGCCCTGAGCAGTAAGCTCTGAAACACCAATCAAATAGAGGTGGGCGTTGGCCTGCGATGCAGTGAGCGAGGTGGAAGCAAGCACAGTAAGGGAAGCAATTGCTGCGAACCTATTTAATTTTCCCATGACTCAACTCCATTAAATTATCCGCGATAAATTAATTAATTCTTGTTATTATATTGCCCAACTTTAAGGCAGTCAATTGGGTCGGGAAAAAGTGGTAATTACCTCAGTATCGCGTGGATTGCGCTCATGAAAGCAATGATTTGTGGGATTGCGGGGTCGGAAAATAACGCGCTACCTTTAAATGCCTATTTTTTTGCCTGCAACTCGCACTTGCGGGTTTCGGGCTGGCGCTCGAAAGGGCAGGCCGCTTCCCTGATTTAATTTTAGGTGGCCGGCGGCGGCTCGCCGGCATCGCCGACGCTCCGCGCGACGGTGCCGACACGTCGCCGATAAGTCAGCCGGCTCAAGCACTCGCTTGATGAACTCGTCGTCGGTGAAGAACAATAACGCGGCCAAGACTGATAGGAAAACACGACGACAGCGACGACCCGATGGGCCAAAAAATAATCGCGCGATAGCAGCGGGTTTGCCACTTTTCCACATTTCGTTTGGCGCATTGTTGTTGCAAGCCTTTTCCCGAACCTGGCAAACCGCAGGGGCGAGCAAGCCGAAATTGGTGGCTGTTCGGAGCGAGACGCATGTGACTGGCGCGAGATGGCAGAGCTGACTGTTTCTTCCCGTAACTTGTCCGTTGACGATGCGCCGAAAGTTGCGGCCGCGATTTCGCAGCTTGAAAAGATCGGATTGAAGCCGCTTTTCCCGCAAGGGGAATTCCCAAGGCTCGCACGCGAGATGGCGGAGGAATTCGAAGGCACCAGCATTCCGGAGCCGCCCTTGCCTGTGACTTGGGTCGATCTCGCGCTGAGCGGACCGGCGCAGGTGTTTGCGAATGCGATTCACTTCCAGGACCACTGTTTCGACGGGGCGGGCGAGGCTGACTATGCTGAGGTCGTGGCCTCGATCATGGCCCTGGCGGGAGAGGAGTGGCCCGGCGCGACCGTCTCTGCGACAAAAGTCATGAGGCAGGCGCCACACGGCCCCTCCGCGCATGGAGATTGCTATTCACGGGCAGGGGAGCAGCGCGCCCTTTGACCTGGTCGCGGCCAAGGACTTCGACTGGTCGGTTGTGACCCGTCTCAACGAGCGACTGCCAGCGGGGCCAACAGGCCGGTTCGCGGCATTCTTCGACGGCAATGCCATCATCGTCTACCTGACGCCCGATCAGATCGAGGCGTTGGGCAAGGTATTCGGGCACGACTTTATTTCCGAGATAAAGCCGCTGGAGGAACGACTGCCTCCGCATGGCCCCAGACAGCGAATTCCAAGCCTTCTGAACCGCTGCCTGTCTGGGCAATGGTCATCGGTTTGCCGATAGGTCTCTTTGCAGGAAGTCAGCTGACTGCCATGATGTTGAGAGGAGCGCCGTATACTATTTCGGGCTCAGCCCCCGTCGCCCTTGCAAACGCGCCGCTCGAATTCACGTTCCTGGTCGCGATGTACATCGGCGGCGTTGGACTCTTTCTCGGCTGCCTCCCTTATCTGATGGCCAGGAGATGGCGTGCTCTCAGGCGGTCACGCAGAGGCGCGGCCTTTCGGACAGCCAAGTTTCCCTGATGTCGCCGGCCGGCGTGATCGAGCCGCCGGCAACAGCGGAAACGTCACCTGCCTCGTCGGGCGCGTGTTTTTGAGAAGTCGGCTGGTGGGTCAACGAGCTTGGGGGAGGGGCCTGGCAATATTCAGTCCCGCACATCAAACCCCGAGCCTCGTGAGGAGGGTCCGTCAGGTATCTGGCGGAAAGTAGCACCGCAACGTGACGCGAAGTGCGAGGTAAAGCCCGACGCAGGTCGTGATTGCAATAGCGGCCGTATTCATTTCCTGTCCTTCCTTCTGGCGCACTGATGTCTGTTTTTCCCGACTATGCAGCGGACGGAACTTGGACCGGGAAAGTGGTTCCCTTAGGCCGTGAAAATGGTCGCCTTGGGCTTTGAAAGTGTTTGCAACGTGATAGCGCTCCCTGGCGAAAGGGATTTCAACTTCGGCTTGATGCTTGAAAAGTCGATATCATTTTGGATTTCTTCGTCTTCTTGAACTTGCTTGCAGCAGTTTGTGTGCAGCATAACGTGCAACAGTGTGGGGCTGTCATCCGCCACTCGGTGCGCCAGAGCGTCGCAACGTTGTCCAAGTAATCAAGGAATAGCGCCTCCAACCGCGTCGTAAACGGCGATCGACAGCGTGCGGTCAGGAAGTCGGTAGCCGGCAGGAAGTGCAGTTCTTGCGCGGTCGCCAAAGCCTTGTGAAACGAGTCCGAGCCATTCGAATTTAAACGGCCCCCACCGGGGGCCGCCAACCCGAACGATACGGGTTTTCTTCCAGCAGTCGGGGGGGCGCCTTTCGGCTGGAAGCACTGGAATCGACGCTCTGCCAAGCCGATTGTTCCTTGGTCAACAGTTCGGGGCACGGAAATTCAGGATTACGCCCTGTCCTCTCGCCACTTGCAATTTTTTCCCACTACATTGCTCCGACGGAGCGGTCCAAAGGGGACCGTCTAAATGCCCATTTTGGCGCCGGACATGGTTCACTACGATCTGAAGCGGCGGGGGGAATTTGCTGGCAGGGGGTTGCTCGCCCCGTCCGCCCGCGACGGCACAGAGCCTGAAGCCCAATGCACGCTGGGCCAAGCCATCGGTCGGACTGCCAACCGGCTCCCAAATCAGCCTGCGATCGTTTCCGCCACGTTTGCGCCTCTGACGTACCGCGATCTTCAGCGCCAGTTGGACGGCATCCGCCGGCAGTTGCGTTTGGCTGGGTTCGATTGCAACGCCCGGATCGGGATACTCATGCCGAACGGCGCGGACGTGGTTCTCACCATCGTTGCAGTAGCCTGCTGCAGCATCGCGGTTCCTCTTGATCCGCGGCTGTCCCAAGTGGAGATCGATCAGCGTCTCGACATGCTGCGCCTGAACGCTCTTCTCGTGCCGCAAGGCAGTGTCTCTGAAGCTCGCCAGGCCGCCGAGCGGAGAAGGCTCGCCATCATCGAAGCCGCTCCGGTCGGACACGGTCAGCTTGGACTTAATATCGCAGTGCGGGTCTCCGACTTCCCTGCGATCGACGCTGAGCCTGATCCAGGCTCGCCCGCCTTCATCCTGCAGACGTCGGGCACGACCGCGCAGCCAAAGCTCATTCCGTTCAGCCATAGCAATATGCTGGCGGCGGCCGCACGGCTTCAGGCCTGGTTCGGCCTCACACACTGGGACCGTTGCCTGAGCGTGTCGTCCCCTTACTATTCCCATGGACTCAAAGTAACGGTCTTCACACCGCTGCTGACGGGCGGCAGCATTGCCATCCCGACCAACAATGCTGTCGTGGCGCTGGATGAGTGGCTCGATGTCCTGCGGCCGACTTGGTACTCAGCAGGTCCTACGCTTCACACGGCTGTGCTGGACAAGGCAACAGGCCTTGAGAATGCGCGGGCGGCGCACACTCTGCGGTTCGTCGTATCGGGTGGCGCGCCGCTGCTGAAGGAGGTGCAGGACGACCTGCAGCGCATTTTGGGCGTGCCGGTGCTGGAGCATTACGGCTCCAGCGAAGCCGCGCAAATCGCCGCCAACCTGCCGCCGCCCGGGCCGAACAGGCCAGGGACTTGCGGGCAACCCAGGCCTGATACCGTGGCCATTGTTGGTGAGGATGGACAACCCTTGCCAGCCGGCGAGCGGGGTGAGATCTGGGTGCGTGGTCCCACCGTGATATCTGGCTATCTCGATGCGCCGGAACTCAATCGAGCTGCTTTCAGAGAGGGCTGGTTTCGCACGGGCGATATCGGCAGCCTCGACGGAGATGGCTTCCTGACCCTGCACGGCCGCCTGAGTGAAATAATCAACCGCGGCGGTGAGAAGATTGCCCCTGCTGAGATCGAAGCGGCGCTACTACACCATCCAGCCATAGCTGAAGCTGCCGCTTTCGCAATCGCCCATCCACGCCTTGGCGATGACGTCGCGGCCGCCGTCATTCCACATCCTGGCGCGCAGACGACGCCTGCGGAGCTACGACAGTTCCTGCAACGCGAGTTGGCCTCGTTCAAGATTCCGCGGCACATTCTGTTCCTCGACCAACTGCCAAAGGGAGCGACGGGAAAGGTCCAACGGCGACGGCTGCGCGAGCAGCTCGACGAGCAGTTGGTTAATCAGCGGGCGATGCCGCTGCCTGCGGTGGAGAAAGGGCCATTGGATCTGGAGGCTGAATTGCTGATCTTATGGCGTAGGCTGCTCAAGTCCGAGACTGTGACGGTCGACGATGATTTTTTTGCCAGCGGGGGTGACTCCCTTCTGGCGATGGAAATGCTCATCGAGGTCGAGCGGCTCGTCGGCCACCCCGTACCGGAAACGATCCTGTTCGGGGCAGAAACCATCCGGCAACTTGCCCCCAAAATCGCCATGCAGACGGGCACGCCGGCGACGCCGTTCTTCCAGCTCCATACCGGTGGCGATCGGCCGCCCCTGTTCTTCTTCAATGGGGACCTCGTCAGCGGCCACGCGGGTGTGCGGCGGATGGTGGAGCTTTTCGCGCCCGATCACCCGATCATCTCCATCGATCCCCATGGTCTTCGTGGGGAGCCGATTCCGCTGTCGATCGAGGAGATGGCCGCCGACCGCCTGCCGCATATTCTGGAGAGGCAGACCAGCGGTCCTTTCCTCCTGGGCGGCAAATGCAACGGCGCCATGGTGGCGTTCGAAACAGCCCGCCTGCTGATGGCAGCTGGCCACAAGGTCGATATGGTTGCGATGGTCGACCCGCCGACCGTCAGTGCCCGTCCGGTGTCGCGGGCGATCATCGGGCTGATGAAGCCCATAGTTTCGCCTTACCTTCTGCGCTGGACGTTTGAACGAATGGCGCAGCTGGAGCGAGATGCCAAACGATATTCCAAGGCATCGATGAGCGAGCGGAATACGATTGCCAAGCCGGAGATTCCGCCGGTGTTGTGGGACGCTTATTCAACCGCAATGGCGCAATATCTTCCGGCACCGCTCGAGGTCCCTGTGACTTTTTACGCGGCCGAACACGACGGCCAGGCGTGGCGGCATCTCAGCTCTCAACTCGAAGTGATCCAGGTGCCTGGGGGACATCATGGCTGCCTGACTATCGGCGCTGAACTGCTGGTTGACCATCTGCGGCAAAGAATTGATGTTCTGGCTGACGGCGCGCCTCCGCCATTGAACCGCACACGTCGCGGACGCCCGGCTGGATTGGCATGTGACGATAATCAGGACGCTCGTGAGTCGCGAGGTCGATACATTCAGTCCGCGAGATGACGGTGACTTGAAAGTCCAGTGCACGAACCGACCTGATGCCGCGATGGGCCAATGTCGGCTTTGACCTCGGTGACGGATGTCCTCTGGTGCGGTATGTCCGCGAAGTGCAAGGAGCCGTCATTTCAGCAGACCCGAGGCACCCAGCGGGCGACGCTCGGAAGCACCATCCGTAAAGTGCCGCGAGAATGATCCGACGGCGGAGAGGCGCAAAGCTAACGCGGTACCCCTAATAGAACTACAACCCAACATTGCTTTAGCATGCCCAACATAATAGGGTCGGGCATCATGACGGGAAATGTCGAAATCACCGTGTGGTAGACAACGCGAGTGCCGTCGGCAGGCATCGAGCTTGAAGGAGGCCGCACTTTTTTGTCGGTCTCATGTTCTCCGAAAATGCAATCCATTGGAGCGCAATGAGGCGCGCGTTGCTGCGCCTTCAACCAATCTTCTCGGGAGGACGCTATGAAGCGCACTTTGATCTCAGCAATAGGCTTCGCTTTCCTTCTGACGTGGGCTCAGCCAGCGCCAACGCAGGATTTAGCCTCTCAGCTTGTTGGAGTGTGGAAGTGGACCAGCCAAAGCGTCAAAGAAGTAGCGACAGGCAAGATTAGCCACCCCTACGGAGAGAAGCCGGCTGGCCACATCGTGTACACGAAGGGCGGACACGTTGCGTTTGTCCTTGCGGGCGACAACCGCAAAGCCCCCGCGGGGGCCAGTGCCACGGACGCCGAACGTATCAACTTGTTCAACACGATAGCCGCCGGCAGCGGGACCTATAAGGTCGAAGGCAACACAATAATCGTGACCTACGAGGCGTCATGGAACCAGACGTGGACCGGCATCACTCAAAAGCGCCAGTTCGAGATCGTGGGAAATAAGCTTACGGTGACATCGGAGCCGACCAAAAATCTGTCAGGCCAAGACATCATCTTTGTCGTGACTTACGAACGAGTCGAGTAGGGGGCGCGCATCAAACGCTTTGCCGACGTCCATAGACACGACGCAACACAGCACAAGCTGCCGGTGTCACCGAGAAACTGGTTGATCCGGACGTGCTGTCACGGTTTTCCCGATAGATCCAGGTTCGACCAAATCGCGCAAAAAGCCAAATCAAACCATAGCCATTTTTGGACTTTGGCGCTCCCTAGCGAAACGCCACTTTCAAACAAAAACAATCGCTTACCGGTGTAAATCCGCATATGGCGGGCATGGCGCGATAATGCGAATTTTCTGCATTCTCAACCCTGGCCGGCGAACGGGCAGGGGACGCCTGTCCTTCCTGGCGGCGCTTCAACGGTTGACCGATATCGCCGATCGCACCACGCTGCCGGCCATGCGCGCGACGATGACAACCAAGGTTCCGATCGCGACCAACTCGGCCGGCGTGCGCTATGTCGCGGTGTCGCTGCCGCGGATCGATTGCCTGCTCGCCGACCAGCCGGGCAGGTATTTTGCGCCAGGGGACGAGCCGCCGCCGACCAGGTCCGATCTCTCGGCGCGGACCTGGTCGCGGTTTCAACGTCGCCGGCTGACGTCGGCCGAAAAGCAACGGCTGCGGCGGGCGCTGATGGGCGGCGCGGCGCGCGAGCCGGCCTAGTCGCCACCGCCGCCTTCACTGCACAATGGCGATACATCGCAAATAAAAAGCCGCCCGCAGGCGGCCTCTCAAATCAATCCGGATGACAGTGGATCACGCGGCCAACAATGCTGGCTTCGACTTACGCCGATACGCCATGAAGCCAACACCCGCGAAGCCGAGGATCATCATGGCCCAGGTCGAGGGCTCGGGGACGGCGGCGGTAACGTCAAAAACTATGTTGCCGCCGAAGATCCCTAAAGACTGGGCACCGCCTTCTGGCTTAGCCAACCCTGCTGAGGCAATGTACTTACCATCGATGAACGTAATTTCTGGAGCAGAGGAAAATCCAGGCAGCGACTCGTAGGTAAAATTGGCATCACCTCCAAATGAGCCGACCCAATACCAATTGCCCGCTGTCAAACCAATTGCTGCGATCGACGTGTAAGACCAGTCGGCATTGCCGATTGTCGGACCACCCTGAAAAACGGTGGCCGACGCGAGCAGCGTATCCGTGTGGTCCCACAGTCCGACGAGAACCGAACCACCACTTGAGGGAATCCAAGAATTCCATGCCGCAAGTCCGATGACCGAGATGTCGGTATTCGCCTTAAAGAGATACCCGAGAGTCCCTGGAAAGTTGGATTGGATGGAGGGGGTGCCGGATCAAAATCAATCCCGACGCTAACTGCGCGAGATTCCGTACCCGAGGCGCAAAGAACCAGCGCCAGCAATATTCCGAACAACCGAATTCTCATTAAAGCCCCCAATTAATTAAAAAATCACCCCGAGGCTACGGTCCCATTTGGAACCTGACAAGCGGGTGCGCCAACGCGCCACCGTAGTTGTACGGACATGAACGAAAGCGGTGTGAAGGCAACCCTTCATCCAGCCGCCAGAGCGTGGAAGCAACACGGGACAGATCGTCAATTGCAGGTGAGACTCGCAAAAGCTCGATCGCTGCATGATCGAATGATCGCGATTGACCAGTCTCAGGTCTGGACCGTTGGCCAGTCGTTCAATGCGCTAGCCGCCCGGTCCCCAACCTCCTTTGTGCAGGTGGATAGCGAAACTGCTCAACTCAAACTACAAGCATACATGGAGATTTGGAATGCATCGCAGGCTCTTGACCTAGACTGATCTTGTCGCGCACAGGGGCGGGTGATCGCTGGCCTAGCCGATCAGCACCACGCCGCCGCGCAGGATCCCACGCGCCAATTACCACCAGGAAGAGGGATCCCGCGCGATGTCGGATAATCCATTGAGTGATGAAAACATAGCCGAGAGACTCGTGCTGGTGCGAAAAGCCGTTTCCGGCACGCAGACTGCATTTTGTCAGCGGATCGGGATTTCAGCGGCGCGCTGGAACAATTTCGAGCGGGGTCTGCCCTTGTCAAAGAGCGTTGGCATTCTGCTCGTGCAAAAGGTTCCCGGCCTTACTCTGGACTGGCTGTTTTTGGGTAAAGCGGATGGACTGCCGCTGCAACTTCGGGATGAGTTAGAGTCCGCCAAACGGAAGGATCCCGAGCGATGAGCGAGACCGTCGACCTGGAGACGACGAAGATCCGAGCGTGACCTGCGACCACGACGACATTGATGCCGACATCCTGACCGGCCGCGCGATCTGTCACCCCTTCGGCTTGAAAAAGTAATCCTCCTGGCCCGTCCGAAACGACCATTGATTTCATTGGTGTCTTTAGGGAAGGAGTGAGTGGTGGTAGATTTATGCACTCCGGCGAATTGCCGGGCGCGTGGGCCGGTTTGAAAATGTCGGCCGACTGCTGCGATGCCGGAGGCGCGGGTTGAGCTTTGCTCGCGTATAATGCGCGTCCAGTAACGCACGGTGCGGACCATGAGCACAGCTGTTTTGGCCAATAAAATTGCGGCGGCAGCCCTCGTCGTCTCCATCGCCGCGTTCGGCGTCTCCATCCGTAGCTGCGCAATTTCGGAAGAGGCACAGGTACAATCCAGAACGCAATTCAAGCAAGAGAGACAACTAATTCTGACCGCTACGTTTCAAAAAAACGACAAGGAAGATTGCACCTCAACAATAAAGGTGACCCCTATTGGGTCGGACTTCAAATTCCAAGCTGGATATGCGGTTCTACCGCCAAGCATGTTTAAGGAGCCTATACCAATCGCCAACGACGGCACTTTTCTGCGAATGGGAGACATTTGCTTTCGGCTGCAAGCCTTTGTGAAATCACAGGTTAAACCCGAAAAGGGAGCAATAAAAGTCGGCGAGGGGGCTATACCGCTGATTATAAAGTCGTCTTATGCCGTAAGAGGAATGGCTTATGATGATGTTTCTTTGTATGTTCTTGATACCATGATCATGGTACGGGAAGAGGAATCGGATCCTGTTTGGATTTCGTTCAAAGGGTTGTCATTCGCAGAGCGCATGTCGCCATTTGCGACCGTTGACCGCAACTTGCTCGACAGCCTCATGAACTCCCGAGGATTCAGCCTCCCTCCCCGAACACCGTAAGATCTTGCTCGGGCGCCGCCACCCAGCGGAGTACGGTCGCTAGGTTGGCGTTGGGTCCCCGATTGGCGGTCCCGGAAAAATTCCCAGACAGTCCGGCTTGCGTATCACAGCGCATTGATTCACAAGGGGAAATCGAGAGCCGGCTAAAATGTTTCTACTCCTTGGGTTGCGGACTCGAACCGGCTGTTACCGTCACCTCTCGCGATCGAACAGCTCCAGCATCGGCAGCAGATTGACGTTCAAGGTCTGGCCGTCGGAAAGCGCGATCACGATGCAATAACCGACCAGGTCGAGCGCACACACATGGACACCATCACGCCCGCGCTCGCCTGGCCGGCCTCTGGCGCCGCGCATCGCGCCGAGCATCCAGTCGCTGCCGCTGCCCGGCGCATGGCCGGGATTGTCGACCTTGGCGATCCAGGTGCTGCCATGCTGCGCGACGCAGTCCATCGCGCGATAGTCGGTGGCCTTCGGATCGTACAGCCCGCGCGCCTGGCCGCCGGGCAAATGTGCCGTTGACGGCACATTTCGCAGCTGATCGCCGAGGCTCTGCACGCGATTGAGGATTTCCGCGGCGTTGTCGCCGCCGACTGCGTTGCCGTAGTCGTCGAGCAACATTCGCGTGTCGTTCATGGCAAGAAGCCCATTTTCTGCGACGTCGGCGCGACGCGATCGTCGGCCGCCATTGCCTTGCGGCCCTCGATCATGATGCGCAATAGATCATCGGAAAATCGTTCGACGGCGTCGCTCCTGCGCTCGCCGGATGAATAGGTCAGCGCGACCACCAAGTTTTTGATCAACGGCCAGACCGATGCCACCGGGAGATAATCGAATTCGCGCGCGCCGCGCTCGGCGATTTGGTCGAGCGTCTTGCGCAACTGCTCAATGTTTTCAGGATTCGGCGCTTTGGGTTTCGGCCGCGGCCGCGTTGGCACCGGTGCCGGCGGCGGTGACGGTGTGCTTGTCCGTTCCGTTACCGCCGCCGGTGACCGCCGCGCCTCTTCGATCAACGCGTTGGCCCGAGCCCGCATGATCTCGGCCTCGCGCAGCTTCATC
Source organism: Bradyrhizobium sp. SRL28 (assembly GCF_018596315.1). GTDB lineage: Bacteria > Pseudomonadota > Alphaproteobacteria > Rhizobiales > Xanthobacteraceae > Bradyrhizobium. The sequence continues at coordinate 64,238 of NZ_JAHEAG010000008.1, forward strand.
TTGTGCGACATCGCCTCGCGCTCGCCTTCCGCCCAGCCGAGCGGCGGCTCGATGTCGTCGAATTCGTTTTCATCGTCGTAATGGTTGCTCATGACGCGGCCTCCTACCAGGTGACCGAGTTGACGATCGCCGCCGCGCCGGTCCGCCGCAGCTTCCAGCCGGTCCATTGGATCGAGCGCAACGCGACCGCGTCGATCTGGAATAGGCTCGCCATCGGCGCCGCCACGGTGTTCGGCGTGCCGACGGCCGACAGCGGCAACGGCACGGTTTCCATATGCAGCACCGCCTCGCCGCTGGCGCTAAACCTGATGTCGTCGACCAGCAGCACCAGCGCGCCGGCGTCAATCGCGCCGACACTGCCGACCGCCATGAAGCCAGAGCTGATGATGTCGAGGCCCGCGGCCCGCATCCGCAGTGCCTGCACCGGATTGGCGACGAACACCACCTGGGCGTCTGGCGCATTGGCGCCGACCGCGGCGGTGAGCGCGCCGAGATCGGCCAGCATGGCGTCGGTGAGCGGCGTCGCGGCCGATTTGGTGATCGGCGTGACGCCGTTGAAAATGCCGGCCGGCTTGTCCGGCGTCGCCGCGTCGGCGGAAAGCAGCGCCTGGTCGAGCAGCGCGCCGAGATCGTGCTGCAACGCCTGGCGCACGATCAGCTCGATCTCGGGAATCGAATAGTTTTGCATTTCCTCGGTGAACGTGCTCAGCGCCGCCAGCTTGTACGGCGTCAGCGTCGTCGCGGTGAGCCCGAGCGATGCGACCGGGATCGGTTTGCCTTCGCCGATCCAGCCGCCGACCAGCGCGAACGGGTGCACGCGTGACGGAATTTTCCTCGGCTTGACGCCGGTCAGCGTCAGCGCGCGCTGGCTCAGTGCGGCAAACGCCGAGGTCGCCGCCATGCTGTCGATGAAATCGACGTTCGACGCGATCACCAGCTCCTGCGCCCAGCCGGGGACCGTCGTCATCGCCGGCGAGGTTGCCGCCTTGGCGATGTAGAGCGCGGTCGGCTCACAGCCGGGATAGACGCGCTCGACCAGCGCCGGGCTGTTTTCGGTGTGCACGCCGCGGCGGCGCAGGATTTCGCAGGTCGCGGCGCGCACGATCACGTCGCGCGGTTTCAACTGCTTGCGCGCTACCGCAGGCGGCAGTCGTGTTTTCGATGATGGCGGGGGAAAGCTGAGGGCGGTTGCATGTCGCATGGCTCATGCTCCTTCGCGGGCTGAGTGATGGACAAGCGGCGCGAGGATGCGCTCGCTGAGCGTGGAAATCAATTCGGTTTTGGCAGTGGATTGCCGATCCGGCGCAATTGCGCTGGTGCCCCCGATTGCCGATCATCAACGGTTCAAAGGGGATTCTCTCGCGATGGATATCATGCTCGGTTTGGCCGCGGCGGCCAAGGCTCTCGAAATTGCTAAGCAATTGAAGGAGGTCAACAAGCAACTGAGCGAAGCCGAATTCAAGCTCAAAATCGCCGAGCTTTATGAATCGTTGGCGGACGTCAAAATGGCATTGGCTGACGCCAAGGAAGAGCTCGCCACCAAGGAAAAGCTGGATCGCTATCGGTTAGTGGACTACGGCGGCCAGACCTTCGTTTATGAACTCAAGGCGTCGGAGGTGGGCGAGGAAAGCCCGCAACACCGCATCTGCGCGGCATGTTACCAACAAGGCAAAATCGGACATCTCCAATTCGAGTTTCATTCTGTGGACAGCGGACAGGATTGGTTCGAGTGCTCGGTTTGCAAAGACCGTCGGGCATATGGTGGGGCACGCCGCTAGGCGGCCCAGGTTGCATCACCGGCTGCGCAGCGCGGCGCGAAAATCCCGCATCCGGATCGCGACGATCGCGGCCAGCATTTCGGGGTTGTTGTGGTAGGACGGCCGGTGGCCACCGCGGGTCCTGGCATGCGGACTGGCCGGCTCAAGCTTCAACGTGGCCATGATCTGCGGCAGCTCGGCCGCGATGGCGTGCTGCCATTGATGCAGTCTGACTTTGGCGATTCCGAACGCCTCGGAAACCTCGGCCAGCGACTGCCCGGTGAACTCGCGATATAGGACCGCCTCGACCATCTGGCGGTTATGCCGGCTTGCCGGCAGCAGCCGGGCGATCTTGGTCCATTGCGCCTCGGTCATCGCCGATTTGGAACGCATGTTCTGGCCTCCAAAAAGTGCCTTGCGATGCGATTTATCACAGATCGCGAAACGAACGAGCGGGTGACGGATTTTGAGGGCACCGTTCGGGGCTCGGGAGGGGCAAAAGTTCCAAGACCGCCCCCCGTCATCAGTCGATGAAGTCGCTGACCATTTGAAAATACATCCAAAAGGCCAACATCAGGGCGGCTAGGCACAAAAGCCAGAACCCGATGTGCCGGTGCATTGGCGGTTCTCGCATTGATCCACTCTGGGATCAGGATCAACCGCCGCTCTGGCTCAACCTTTGATTTCGATCAACAAGGCATCACCGCCGCTGCCTGGTGGTGGTCATGATCTATCCTCCTTTGCTGGCAGCCGGCCGGTGCGGTTTCCAGATCGATTCACCCGATCAACGATCGCTGTTGGATTCGTCGTCGCATCAGCACCGCATACTCGGCGTGGTGCGTGTCATCCAGGGCCGGCAGCCGCTCCCAACCCTCAGCCTCGAACCGCTCGACGTCGTCGTGCAGCACATAGCGAAACAGCTCGGAAGAGTCCGCTTGCTCGATCGCTGCGCTGGTCGCGGGTGCAGGTGTTACGCTAGGAGTTACGCTAAGCCGGTGGCGATAAGCCTGTTGCTTGCAGGCTGGTGAGCAGAACCGCGCTGTTGATCGCTGCGGCTGGTAAGGCTTGCGGCATTGCTCACAGATTCCGGTGCGGTGGTTGATAGTGTTGTCACCATCACCTGTGCCCTGGTTGCGCCTGTGAATCACAGTGCAGCCCTGGTGCCTGGCATCGAATCGGAACCAGCCGAAATTGTCCTTGCTGCCGTGCTTGGATTTCGGAAACCATTTCACCCTGCCGATCGTCACGATGTCTGAGCAATGGACGAGGTACGGTGTCGCTTGCAACGTCGACACCCAATCGGTTTCCAATAGCAGCCAGGTCGGCGCGATGCGCTCGAAGTGCTGAATCAGCCGGTGCATCAAGTCGCGGCTGTAAGGTGGATTGGTAATGATCGAATCGATCACGCCGTAGGAATCGAGCGCCAGCGCATCCTGGCCGGTTGCGATATCGCCAGCATAGTTGCAACGCAGGCCGTGGGATTCCAGGTGGCGGATCAGGTCACCATCGCCGCAACAGGGCTCGGCAAAGGTTCGGATTCCACCGAGGTACGGAATCAGCGGCAGCACCGCCTTTGCTGGTGTTGGGTAGAAATCGCGCGGGATGCGCTCGAAATGGTCGCAGCGTTTACCCATCTGCCTACCTCATCGGCAGATCCTCCACTGTTGCGAATGGCCGGGGAATAATCCATCGTCGAAGGATCGAACGTCGGGACGCTCTAAAATCTTTTGCGCATCGCGGGCGTCAACGCGGCCGCCGCGGGGCAGGATGTAAAATTCATCGCCATCATGGCCGTGCATGAGCATTAGCCGGGTGTCGGCTCGATGCAGCAAATCGATGGCTTGGCGAAATCGCAGGACATGGTTTCTTGCCTTCATCGCTTCCTCCTCTCGTTGGTTTCTCGCTGTCGTGGCAGCCTCGATCTCAGCGAGGACTCCAGGCGCGTAGATTGATCACGCATGGCGATAGACGCCGTGGACCGCGCGATCCGGCCCTGGCCGTGCAACTCCTCGCCCCAATGATCGGAGCGTTTCGCCGCCAGCACAGTGCGCGGTGCGGCAGCGGTCGCATTGAATGCATTGCAGCCGGAGCGCGGTCATGATCTCCCCCGCGCTTTCGGCGGACCGGCCTCGGCCGCGGCCACTTCCACCACAAGCCGCAGTGCGCCCGGCGCGCACTGCAACACTTCGGGCTCGAACCAGCTGCGGATTTTGTCGGCAACGAACCGGGTCGTCACCACGACGGTCAGCACGCCGTCGTTAGTCAACGTCGTGTGCAGCACCTTGCCGGTGAACCAGCCGGCAACGTTGTCCTCGCCGATGCACCGGCGCAACGCCTCGACGTCGAGCGGGCCGAGCGGGCGATCCGCACGCGAGCGCGGCCCGCTCGGGTCGGTGGCGGTGACCGGTGCAAGAGTTTTTTCTGAGTTCTTTAAGAGTTCGGGTGCAATGGGTTGCACCGTTTTTGCGCAATGGGTTGCACCGTTTTGCGCAATGGGTTGCACCGTTTCTCCGTCTAAACGGTGCAATGGGTTGCAGGGTTTTGCCTCGTCAAAGGGTGCAATGGGTTGCACCGTTTTGGTGACGAGCAAGTAGCGGTTGGAGCAGCCGCGGCCGCCACCGCGCATGATCACGAGATCGCCGGTTCGTTGCAAAGCGTTGATCGCATAATGCACCATCCTGCGCGACAAGCCGGTGGCGGTCGCCAATGTCGGAATCGAGGGCCACGCGATCAGCTGGCCGCTACGGTTGAACTCGGCGGCATTGGTTCGATCGGCGAGTTCGTCAATGATCTTGATCCAGGCGCCGCCGGGAAGCCGGTTGCTGCGCACCTGCTTGCGCCATTCGCCGATCGTCGCGGTGCGATTCATCCGGGCTCCTCGGTTGGAGGGCCGGCCTTGACGAATGCGCTGTACGGGACAACTTTATCGAGATTGCGAAAAGTCGTTCATGGTGATCCCGCCGGCGCCTTCCCCCAGGCGTCGGCGTTCTATTCTGCTGCGGTGGCGGTTGGTGCTGTCGGCTGTCGAAACATCTGTGCGGCCCTTTCCTTGGGTTCGATTCCCCCTGAAAGCTGGTCGCGCAGCAGCACATAACCCCTACACCGTTACACCCCGGCCCGCAAGAATATTGTTACCAAATGATATCGGGCATGCTATGCCATGATTGGCAACGCCTGGGGAAAGACCGATGGCCAAGAAAGCGAAGCAATCCACCGAACGACCGACCGTGGGTGTGCGGCTGCCGCCCGCATTGCGCGAAAGCATGATGGCAGTGGCCAGGAAAAAGAAAATCCGCTTGGCGGAAGAAATCCGGCATAGGCTTTCGAGCTATGACCAGATGGAAGAGGATTTGGTAGCGGCGATTTCCGACGAGCGAGCGCAAATGTTGATCGAGATGCGCAGTGTGCTCACCGATGATTTTATCGACAAGATCGCTGAGCGCATTTTCTCCCACAACAACCTCGACAGGATCGCCGCACACGTTGCTGAAATTCTCGCCGAGAAACTCAATCGCGCGGCGTGAAAGCCTTCGCAGGAGGATGTGCGATGTCGCGAAAAACCGGAGACGAATGCACGTTTCGGCAGCGCGACTTGAAAGAAGCGATCAAGGCCGCGCGCAACGCTGGGTTGGAACACTTCCGCGTCGATATCGACAAGCGCGGCACCATCAGCATCGTGCCGACGGCGCCGGGTGAGGCGGCCCAAAAACAGGGGACACCAAACGAATGGGACGACGTTCTGCACGACAAGTAAAGCTGCCGCTCTATGTGCAGCATTTTATCGACCGGCACGATCACGCGCGTTTCTATTTCCGGCGCAAGGGCTGGCCGTCGGCAGCGTTGCCAGGGTTGCCGTGGTCACCGGAATTCATGGCGGCCTATGAGGCGGCGTAAAGCGCGAGCCTAACCAACCAGTGCCGCTCGGCGTGGTCAGGTCGCGGCCGGGATCGGTATCAGCGGCGCTCGCCGCCTATTATCAGGCCTCGGCTTGGACGCATGATCTTGCCGATAGTTCGCGCGAGTGGCGGCGGCGTATCCTGGAAAAGTTTCGCGAGGAATACGGCGCGCGGTCGCTGCGCGATTTCGAGCGCAAGCATTTCCAGGCGTTGCTGCGCAAGCGCACGGCTAACGCCCAGCGCAATTTTGTGATGGCACTGCGCGGGTTCATGGCGTTTGCGGTGAAGGCCGAATTGATCGATGAGGACCCGACGCAAGGCGTGGTCAAGGACAAAGCTAAAAAGGGCAAAGGCCACGTCACCTGGACCGAGGCGATGATCGAGCAATATCGCGAGCGGCACCAGCTCGGGACACAGGCGCGGCTCACCATGGAAATTATGCTGAACCTCGGCGTCCGAGTGTCGGACGCGCGGCGGATCGGACCACCGGACGTTCGCGACGGCTGGCTGATGGACTTTGAACCGCAGAAAACCCGCAACTCCACCGGTATGACGGTGACGGCGCCGCTCGCCGATGACCTGGTCGAGGCGATTGCGGCGACCACGGTGATCGGGACCAAAACCTATCTGGTGCACTCAGGTGGCAAGGCGCACGGCTCGGCCAAGTCGCTTTCCAACAAGGTCCGGGACTGGTGCGACCAGGCCGGGTTGCCGGACTGTTCCAGCCATGGCCTGCGCAAGGCCTGTCTGACACGGCTCGCTAATCTGGGTCTCGACACCCGCACCATCATGGGGCTCTCGGGCCACACCAACGAGGCCGAGGTGGCGAGATATGTCGAGGCCTACAATCGGCGCGTAGCAGCGGCGCGAGCGGTGGCCGCGATCAACACCTTGCGAACCAAAGGTGCACAGACGAGTGTCAACCCGGCCGACTGAGGTTGACACAGCGGCGAAAAAACCAAACGACTTCAATAGGGAAAGTTCAAAATGGCGCTCCCTAGCGGAATCGAACCGCTCTCTCCACCGTGAAAGGGTGGCGTCCTAACCGATAGACGAAGGGAGCAAAACGACCGGAAAATCAATGCGTTAAGCGCTTGATGGGCCGTGTTGGCCGCCGGCCGCCAAGTTTCATGGCGGCGGCGACGGGCGAACGTATAGTGGCGTTTGGGCGGGTGGGCAAGCCGCTCGAAAACCTGTTTTTGCGGTCGTTTGCGACCTCGATCGACAGCCGGGCGCGCCACGGCCTTGCAACGGATTTTAAAGCCGCATGTCGTAAGGTTGTGACGGGGGAACTTCCGACATGGCCTTGCTATCGAGCAAAAAGCGCGAGTCGCGGAAATCATTGAGCCAGCCCGGATGGATCACGCTCGAGGGCGGTTTTGCCGCGCGGCAATGCGTGGTGCGGGATCTATCCACGACGGGGGCGAAGGTCACGATCGACGATCCCAACACGCTGCCGACGAAGTTGCGGCTGGCGTTTTCGCGCGACGCCAGGACCGGACGCCGCTGCGAAGTGGTCTGGCGCCGCGGCAAATCGGTCGGTGTCAAGTTCGTCCGCTAGTCTGGCACTGATCGGCAAGCGGCGATAAAAGGCGGGATGCGAAAATCCCTCCTTGTCATGTTTGCTGTGGTGCTGGCTTCGATTACCGCTCGCGCCGAGCAACCCCGTCTTGAGAAGGCCGACAAGGCCGCATCATCGGGCAAGTCGCTTCCGCTGAAGCGCTCAAATTCAGCCAATGCCTGCGCGGAGTACGGCGCGGGTTTCGTCAGAATCGAAGGTACCAACACCTGCATGAAGATCGGCGGCGCGGTGAGCGTCGGCGGCGGTGTGTCCGGCGGCTCGCGCTGACCTTAAGTCATCGGCGGTGCGACGAACTGCGTGAAGCCGGGGCGTGCCGCGAATTGCGAAAACCAGCGTTCGAGGTTCGGCAGTTCCGGCTTGGTGACGCCTTCGACACCGAGCCAGCGCCGCGCATAGGCACCGAGCGCGATATCGGCGATCGTGAACTGATCGCCTTCGATGAAGCGCCGGCTCGCCAGTTGTGCCTCGACGATCCGCCACACGACGGCCTCGGCGTCGACATCCTTCTGGATCGCGACCATGTCGCGCTTCTCGACCGGCGTCCGCACCAGCGCCCAGAACACCGGCCGGTCGACCGGCTGCAGCGTCGACAGCGTCCAGTCGAGCCAGCGGTCGACGCTGGCGCGCGCTTTCGGCTGCGAGGGATAGATCGGCGCATTCCCGCCGTAGGCCATGCAGAGATAGCGCATCACGGAATTGGATTCCCACAGCACGTAGTCGCCGTCGACCAGCGTGGGGATGCGGCCATTCGGGTTCATCGCCAGATAGGCCGCCTCGTTGTTCTTGCCGAACTGCATGCCGGCGTCGATGCGCTCATAGCCGAGATCGAGTTCGGCCAGGCACCACAGCACTTTTTGAACGTTGACCGAATTGGCCCGGCCCCAGATGGTGAGTTGTTGTTTGTTGTTATTGTTGGTCACGCGTTGTCGCTCCCGCTGATCTGCTTGACGCGTTCATAGCTGAAGATCAGCAAAAAAGCGCGGGATTCGTGCAGCCCGCCCAAACAAACAAGCCCGCCCAAACAAAAAAGGCTCGCCGTGATGCGGCGGAGCCTGATCTGTGCGTCACGCGTGGCTGCTCAGCCCATCAACGGCCGAAGAACAACCACAGAAGGATGATCACCGGAATCGGCACACCAACCAGCCAAAGCAAAAGTCCTTTTCCCATCTCAGCCTCCTCGATTCGATTTCTTAACCGCCACGACAACGCGCGTAGTAGCGCCCTGTTCCTAAGCAGAATTGTACTCAGGCGAGGGAACGTTTCATGAGGTGGGAATTTCCGAGAGCGACAGTCCAATCCGAAACAGCGAGTAGCCGTCGCGGTCGACCGCCTCGCGCACTTCGGCGTTGACATCGTCAGAATGGCGGCTGCGCGTCAGCCGCCATTCGCTTTCACGCGCGCCGTCAGGAAACGGCGTTGTACAAGGCTTACCAGTGGCCGGTGTTCGGCATCGACGTCCACGGCTCCGCCGGCGGTTTCGGTTCGCCCTTCTGCAACAGTTCGATCGAATGCAGATCCGGCGAGCGCACGAAGGCCATGTTGCCGTCGCGCGGCGGCCGGTTGATGGTGATGCCGGCCTTCATCAGGCGGTCGCAGGTCGCGTAGATGTCGTCGACCTCGTAGGCGAGGTGGCCGAAATGGCGGTCCTCGCCGTACTTCTCCTCATCCCAATTGTAAGTGAGTTCGACCAGCGGCGCGCCGCGGTTCTGCGGCGCGGCCTTGAACAGGCCTTCGTCCTCGGGCGCGCACAGGAACACCAGCGTGAACCGGCCCTTGTCGTTGTCGACCCGGCGTACTTCCTTCAGCCCCAGCGCGTCCTGGTAAAACTTCATCGCGGTGTCGAGATTGCGAACGCGCAGCATTGTGTGGAGATAGCGCATATCAGTGGACTCCTTGAGAACGTTTGTTGTTTTTCAGGCGTTGGAGGCGCTCTGGAGGGCTCTAAATAGCAGCAAAATGCAGGAGAGGGCACCGATAAAGCGCGGGTCGTCTGCAGCCGTTGGCACCTTCCTTCCCTTTGTGTTCGTGGCTTTCCGAGCGCCTTCTACGTGAAGAGGTGGTCTCGAAGAGTTATCCCAGCAGCGGAAAGGACCCCACATGCGAAAGACAGGACTTACGCTCGCTGCCGTCGCCGCGCTTGCGACAACCGCTGTGGTCAATCCCGAGCGGAAGCGCGTGGCGGCCGTAATGCTGCAATCGGCTTCGGCGTAGGCGCAGGCGTTCTAGGCGCCGCAGCAAGGAAGAGTCCGGAGCAATCCGGGCTTTTTCTTTGTCTGGTTTCGCCAGCGCCTATGTGAATCTGTTTCGCGAAGCAGCATCGACCGCCGGAAATCCGCCAGCTTGATTACCTCAAGGAAACGATGGTTTCAGGGGCAGGAACTTTTAACGTCATAAATCGTTATTGGTCATGGATTACGAAACGCACGAGAAGCTGCGGCCCACGAAAGAAGAGCGTGAGGCAAAGAAAGAGCAGGCCCGCAAGGACGCAGAGAAGGCACTTATTGCACGTAAGAAGGCTGACGAGGCCTTCCGTGCAAACTTCGAGCGGCTCAAGGCAGAACGGCGTGCCCGTGAGTCTGATGAAATAAAGTCATAGCGCACTCTCGGCGCTCCAGTGGTGTCGTGAAGGGCGGATGTACCCCTCATGACAGTGAAGGCCTCCAGCTTCGGCTCGGAGGTCTTTTGCGTTTGACGCTCGCTTGAAATCGGCTCACGATTCAACCACGCAAACAATTCAGCCTGTGAAGCGTGGCGGCCGGCGTATCGGCGCCGGTCGGCCGAAGGGCACGTATAAATACGGAGCGCCAACCGTTCCTGCTTGCCTGCCATCAAACTCGCGGGCGAGGTTTAAGCCTTCATTCGCAAAGCAAAGTGCAATCTGCCGTTGTTCCTTGTGGGTAAGCCAAGCGAAGCGCAATGATTGTGCCATAGATTTGTCTTAGGCTTGGACTTGGGGACGACACCCGGCGTCAGCAGGGTGATCATTGATGGAGGTTAGGATGCCCAGACAATTCGGCTTGAAGGCAACATCGGCAGCCGCGCGGTCGGCGTCAGCGGCATCATCATCAGCTACGCCGGGCCTGGGTGCATCGGCGGCTGCGTCGAAGAGCCGTTCGCTGAGCAGTTCTCAAGCGTCAAAGCTCTCTTCCCAGCGCTCGGAGCTGCCGTTCTCGCCTGCGAGCTGGCGGGGCAGCCTTGGTCGGCGATCGATCTCTCAAGACTGAAGCTACACGCCACCGGCAAGGGCAACGCCAGGAAGCCAGAGATGCAGGCTGCCGAGAAGGCGAGATGGGGGCGTCGACCTGAAAGACGATGAAGCTGACGCCGTGAGGGCTGGAGCATATGCGCTGGACAGCGGCCTCTTTGGGTAGAGGGCCTCTGTTCGGCGGCTCCGTGAAGACGTTGCGGTCCGTGTTCGCGCACGCGCCATTGCGGACCGGAAACCAGATGTTCGTCCGGCTTCTTTACTTGCTTCTCGAGCTTCTCTTCCTTGCTACCGGATCGTCGGTGCTTCAGTTATTTGGTAGGAAGGACCCCGGTGAACTCGCCTCATGACTTACCGGCGTTGCGTTTTGGATCTTGGCCGGCCTCGCAATCCTCATCCTTGCAGGGTTTTAACCGCCAACTATCAGGTCATTGAGACTCCCGAACAGTGCGAGGAGCCTTTGGCCGGTCATTCCGACGGCAGCGATGATGGCCAAGGCGATGAACCCAGCGATGAGGCTGTATTCGATTGCGGTCGCGCCGTTCTCGTTGCGCAGAAACTTCCGAAGCATTCCTTGTCTCCCGAGCTTTGACAGAAATGGGTGTGGCACGCCAAAGTTGCTGCTACGAGAACCGAAACCGTAAAATTGTAAGGTCTCTGAAGCTGCGGCTCCAAGCGGATGAAGTGGTTTAAGCGCATTCGCGAGCCTTGTTGTCGGGCGAACGTCTCTTTGCCGATATTGACGAGCCAGGAAGCCGCGTCCCAGCGTGATCCCTCACACATACCCGATTGGCTGTCCCCTCCATTGTCGCGGCAACGGAGGATCAACCATGTTGCTGATCAACGGCCTGCTCATCCTCGCGATGATTTTCTTCTTCGTGCTTCCGATTACCGACGCCAGGACGGCCCGGATGAAATTGTCCGTGGTGTCCAGCCTCGGCGTATTGCTGGCGGTATCGGTTGTCGTGCCGCGCCTGATGCACTAACAAAAGCTGCCCGCTTCGATGCGCGGGTGACGGGCGCCTGCGACGGCGGGCGGTTGGCTGACGCGGGGGCAGCGGGGGGCGTCGACATGATTATCGTGACTGGCAGCATCCTGGCGCGCGAGGACACTTTCGACGACGTGCTCCGTTCCTGCCTGGAGCATGTCGAGCGCTCCCGCAAGGAGCCCGGCTGCATCTCGCATGACGTGCATGTCGACTGCCAGAACCCGATGCGGCTGTTCTTCTTCGAGCAATGGGCTGACGAGGCGGCGTTGCGCACGCATTTTGCCGTCGAAGGCTCGAAGGCGTTTGTAAGATCGCTCAAGGGCCGGATCGTCGAAACGACGGGGACGACGATCTATCGCGCGGAGGCGATACCGCGATAGGAAAGCGCGGCGCTAGAGCAGGGGATTGTACATCCAGTCTTCGGGCCAGAACCTGTTTCCAATCCAACCGAGACCTGCCGCCACGGCAAAAAAGACGATCGCGGTCGCGATCAGTTCGTCGATCGCGAAGGCTGTGGCCAGCGGCGGGCCGGCCAGATGCGCCGTCAGCATGGCAATGCCGATCCCGATGCCGAACAGCACGGCTTGAATGATCCAGATCATGATTTCCCGAAGCGCCATCATGCCTCGACGATAGCGATGCCTCAACGATAGCGCCGGTGCAGGCCCGTCCGATGTGACCGGACGCACAGTGTTGTTCTGATGGAACGCTAGCCTTTGCGCATCCGCTTCACTTCGGGAGGTTGAAATGCTGGCGTGGGTTTTATTGGTCGCGAATATGCCGACGATCGTGTGTACGATTTGCTCTGCCTTCCTCGCTTACAAGGAAAGGCCGCAATGGATCTGGTTCGCAGGATTGGCGGTGCTCGCCGGCATAGGCGGCCTGCTGACGCTCGGCGTCGTGCACGCACAACAGCTTGCATGGCGCGCGTGAGAGAGAAGGGCCGGACGCAGCCTGGCCCTCCGCGCAAGATTGATATTCCCCCGTCAGGTCAGACCTTGACGTCCAGCAGGGGCGGTTCGTCGGGCGGCACATCCGCAAGGGCCGCCTCCACGGCAGCTGCCTTGGCGTGATAGACGGCCTGAAGATCCTGGTTGATCGTATTCGGCGGCGCCTTCGCGTTCTGATCGACGACGAGTTGTATTCTGGCCTGCGTCACTTCAACCGGTATTGGATAAATGACCATGGGATTGACCCTCCTGGGCCAACCCTGTCAGGCGCCTGTTTACGCTTTGTAAATAGGTTGGGTTAACGGCGCAGCATTTGAGGGAGGCTCGGTAAATGGAGGCTTAAGTTTCCATGACCGGCGTCAGAAAATTTATAGCGCTTTCGAGCGAAAGCTTGCCTCGGACTTGATCGGGGGACACCGGTTCGCGTCAAGAGGGCGCGTCAAAACGAAAAACGGAAGCCCGGCGCAGCTTCAATCGAAACCGAAACAATCTAGTGCATCTGTTCCAGCCGCTCGGCGTAGAGGCGGAATTCCTCGGCCATCTCGATCAGCTTCTTCGAGGCTTCCGGATCCTTGACGGCTTCGGCGAGCTGCCGGGCTTTGTTGGACTGGTCTCGATAGTGGTCGGCTTGGGTCATCGCGGCACCTTTTTAGATAAGTACGGGCTGCGCCAAAAAGGTTCGACATCAGGCACGCGATCGGACATGGCAGGAGATGAGGGACAAGAAAATCCGCGCGGGATCGATCGGATGGGTGAGATGAGGAAGCGGCGAGGTAACGCTATTTTAACAAGGCAACGGTGCCGGAAAACGCGCCCCCTGTTCGTTCTTTGAGAACAAAAGGAGTCTTGCTCTCGATCGTGCTCGATCCCGCGATCGACGCCGGATCGGTTCCTCGCGGAAATGCAGATAGCCTGTTCAGTTAGGTTAAGACCCAAATCGCGTTGTGTGCATTCGGGGTTACGATAGGGATGGCCCAGAGGAAAAAGCAGGCCATGGTGCCTTCGTTTCACAACGCGGTTTCACAACGCGGACGAATCGACCCACCGGCGCGTCATGGCGGTCGGCCTGCTGTTTTGCCTTGCCTTGGTCGTGATCAGTTTCTCATTGCCGCCGCAAGCTGAAAGCGGCCATGTCCTGGTGGCCATGTCCCTGGTCAAGGCCGACAGGCTGGTCCGCACCGCGGGCGAACCGCACAAGGCGAACTAACGCCCGATGATTCGGCGCTCAACGGTCCGGCAATTTTTCGCCTGGCGATTTGTGCCAAGTCGCAATGGCGATGAAGCCGGCATAGCCGATCACATTGATCAGAATTTCCATCCACGCGGGCATGACGCACCTTTCCCCGCTAATAAACTCCTCAAGGGCCGTATTTGTTCCTGCGCAATCCGATGATCAGACCTGCCCGATCGCATGGCTCGGTGATCGCGTGTAATGTAGGCCGTCCGCTTCACAATTAAAAACCCCGCCTACATCCGAAGATGTAGACGGGGTCTTTCGTGCTTTCACCTCTCGCAAGGTTGCTGCACTTGTAAGGAAAACGTCGAGATGGCGTCTTCGTTCCTGCCATTCCGAAAATTCTCTCCGAAATTCTTCGAAAATTCTCTTGGCGAATTCTCTTTCGGTTCCACGCGACATATTGCAATGGCACGAAGGCCGAGCAGCTTCTCGCGGGTCCGCCTTAACGCCAGAACGAAGGCCGGCTGGTTCCGTTCAGTGCGTTGGTCAGGGTCGTCTCATAATATTCCTCACGCTCGCGTTCGAACTTCTGCTGGGTTTCCCTGAAGCTCGCGACGCGCGCTGCGATTTCGGCGCGGTCGCGCGCGAGTCTTTCTTCCTTCTCCGTCATCGCCCATCCGTTTTCTTGTTTGATTCGTGCCCCGCCATCATTGGCGCGCGCGAATGGGGCGTGAATGCGGAAGCGGGGTTGCACCATTGCGATCACCTGCCGCCTTCGAAGCGAAGGCGGTGGATAAAATGTGCTGCACCTTGTCGCTCACGCGGGTTCCCGTTAGCGAAAGGACAACGGGAGGTTCCAATGGCAAAGATTGATCTGGATTCACTTGGTATCGAAGAACTCGCTGGTCTGCGCGAGAACGCGACCGACAAGCTGTTCGAGAAAGTCGCCGTGCGCCGCGCCGAGCTCGAAGCAGAACTGGAAAAGCTGGCCCAATACGGCAAGCCGGTGAAGAAGGCGGAAAGCGCACCCGCGCCGCCGAAGGCGAAGAAGACCGAAGAAGCCAAAGAGCCGAAGGAACAGGTTGCCAAGGCGCATGATCAAGGCAGCGTGACCAACGCAGCCGCGACACGGCAGCAGGATAAGGCGAGCGGCAATAAGGCGGCCTAATAGAGGCCGCTTTGACGATACGCATGCTGCGCGGCCGGGCAGGGCACATCGATCTGGCAATCCGAAGGGCCGTGCTATAGTTCGCACGGCCCAACCATTCGGAAATATCAGCGGTGATCGCCAAGGATTTGCGCAGCGGCGTCGAGCAGCTCGGCAACATGATTGCCGAAGCTTCGTGTATCGTTCCCTTTACCGGAGCCGGCATTTCCACCGAATGCGGCATTCCGGATTTCCGCTCTCCCGGCGGCCTGTGGACCCGCAACCGCCCGATCGCGTTCGACGAATTCGTTTCCAGCGCTGAGGCGCGGGCCGAGGCCTGGCGGCGGCGCTTTGCGATGGAAGAGACCTTTGCGGCGGCCAGGCCCGGCCGCGGGCATCGCGCGCTGGCCTCGCTCTACAAGGCCGGCAAGACGCCGGCGATCATCACCCAGAACATCGACAATCTGCACCAGGCGTCGGGCTTCAAAGCCGATGATGTGGTCGAACTGCATGGCAACACCACCTATGCCCGCTGCATCGGCTGCGGACATGCCTATGATCTTCCTTGGGTAAAGGCGCGTTTCGAAGAAACCGGCGATGCCCCCGACTGCACCATCTGCGACGAGCCGGTGAAGACCGCGACGATCTCGTTCGGACAGGCGATGCCGGAAGATGCGATGCGCCGCGCCACTGAACTGGCTCAGCAGTGCGACCTGTTTCTGGCGATCGGATCGTCGCTAGTCGTTTGGCCTGCCGCAGGTTTTCCGCTGATGGCCAGGAATTGCGGCGCGAAGCTCGTCATCATCAACAACGAGCCGACCGAACAGGACGATGTCGCCGATCTGGTGATCCGTTTCGACATCGGAGAAACGCTCGGACCGTTCGTAGGCAATTGATCGTCAACTGATTCGCGGTTGCGCAAGCCTGTTCATAGCCTCCGCAATTTTGTTTTTTTTAGCTATGCGCGGCAGTCGGGAGTGTTATCTTTTGATTCGAGAGATTCGCGCTGCGTTACCATGATGGTCATGGTAGGGCGCGTGTTCCGGTCCACGGTGGCGACAGTGGACCGCTTTTTTTGAATGTGTGGGGTCCGGGGTCATGGGGTCGGACGAATTTGGGTCCAAGAAGCTCGGGGGGCCGCCGTCAGGCGGGACAGAGCAAAACAGACTTGGACCGAGTGAATACACAACCGGCGCGCAACGCGATCCGGCGGTGGATGCGTTTTCGGGGCTAGGCGATGCCGCGGCCAACCTTGTCGAAATATCCGGCGTCATCAAATGGTTCGACGCCTCGAAGGGGTATGGTTTCATCATTCCCGACAATGGCTGGCCCGACGTGCTGCTGCACGTCACCGTGCTTAGGCGCGATGGCTACCAAACCGCCTATGAAGGCGCGCGGCTGGTGGTCGAATGCGTGCAGCGCGCCAAGGGCTATCAGGCGTTCCGGATCGTTTCGATGGACGAGTCCACCGCGATCCATCCGGCGCAAATGCTTCCGCCGCGGACCCATGTCAGCGTCACGCCGACCAGCGGTCTGGAGCGGGCCCAGGTCAAGTGGTTCAACCGGCTGCGCGGTTTCGGCTTCCTGACCTGCGGCGAGGGCACGCCCGACATTTTCGTCCATATGGAAACGTTGCGCCGATTCGGCATGACCGAGCTGCGTCCGGGCCAGTATGTGCTGGTGCGCTTTGGGCCCGGGTCCAAGGGCATGATGGCGGCCGAGATCCATCCCGAGACCGGCCCGTCGGCGCTGTCCTCGCATTGATCCCGCTGACGGAAATTTGAGCCGGACGCCGCGCGCCCGGCGGCGGCCTCTGGCATTTGCCGCAATCATCGGGTTAGGGTTTCCCCGGCAATTCCCAGATATCCGGCATGAGTGCTTTGATGAATTTCGCTTTGATGGTTGCGCGGCTTCGCATTGGCGGCCGCCTGATGACGTCGCTGGCCGCGGCCTCCGCTGTGCTCGTTATCCTCGGCGCCAATCCCGCCGCGAGGGCTGCGAGCTTTCAGCCGCTCGAGATCGCCACCAAGTCAGGCGTGCAGGTGTTCTCGGTCGAGATGGCGACGACGGAGGAGGAGAAGACCCAGGGGCTGATGTACCGGAAGGAGCTGCCCGACGGCAAAGGCATGCTGTTCGACTTCTCGCCTGAGCAGCAGATCTCGATGTGGATGAAGAACACCTACATCTCGCTCGACATGATCTTCATCCGCGCCGACGGCCGCATCCTGCGCATCGCCGAAAATACCGAGCCGCACTCCACCAAGATCATCTCCTCCGGGGGATTAGCCAAGGGCGTGCTGGAAGTGATTGCGGGCACCGCGCAAAAGTATGGAATTCAGCCCGGCGACCGGGTGGCGCACCCGCTCTTCAATAAGCGCTAAAGCCCTTCCAGATCGCCTTGATGGCCGGGGTTTAAGCGTGTATCGACGCATTTCCCAGCATCGGATCGGGGTATAGCGCAGCCTGGTAGCGCGGCAGTTTTGGGTACTGCAGGTCGTTGGTTCGAATCCAGCTGCCCCGACCAATAAAATCAATGACTTGCCGCGTCTTTTTAGGATTGAATCGACCCAGCGATCCCAATTGGGAAGGGGCAGGGGAAAACTTGTGACTGGTACGAAGATAGTCATTCTGGCGCGGCAGGCTCTGCTGCTGGGGCTGGCGCTTTGTTTTGCCACCACGGTCCTGAGTCGGACGGCCGCGGCCAATCCGGCGCAGATGATTTCTGACTTTCGGCTGAAGCACGGGGAGAAGCGCGTCACCCTGGATGCGACGCTCACGCGGATTGCACACGATCAGGCCCAGGCGATGGCCGCAAAGGACCAACTGGATCACGATGTCCTCGGCCGCTTCAATACGCGTGTCAGCCCGGCGGGCGCTGGCCGGGCCGCAGAGAACATCGCGTACGGCTATGACGGTTTTCCCAAAACCCTCGACCAGTGGATCAATTCGTCAGGGCACCGAAAAAACCTCCTGCTGCCCGGCGCCACGCGCGTCGGTGTTGCCAGCGTGAAAAGCGCGAAGACCGGTCGTATGTATTGGGCCATGGTGATCGCAGGCGACTATGAGCGCTCCAAGGCGCCCAAAAGTTCGCCAAAGAGTTCGCCGAAGGATTCGAAGCAGGCAAGCGCTGCGAAGCCCAAACCGCGTGCGGCCGAGGCCTGCCGGCTGAAGATTCTCAGCCTGTGTTTCTAGTGTGAAACCGCAACTTTCTGCCTTGCAGTATTGTTCTTGTTATGTTCTCTTTGGTCATTCTTCGGAGGTGACCAATGGACGTCGAGAAGCAACGGGAAATCATACGGCTCTGGAATCGCATGCGCCAGGTCGAGGGTCCGGTCGCGGAGGAAATCCGTATCCAGATACTGGAATGCTTTGCGCAGCCGGATTCGCCGGGCGCACGCATGAACGAGCGGCGCGCGGTGCTGGGTCGCGTGCCGGTTCGGACCGCGCAAATACATCGCATCGGCGAGCGCGGCAACAACGCAACGCTTTGACGGCTTCGCACCTCGGCGAGGTTGATTCGGCGGCCGTCAAGGTTGACGGAATCGACGCGGGATGCATGCTGCACGCATGTTGTCGCGTGTGCGCAATCATTTTCAAGGTGCGAAGTTCGCCCGCATGAGCAGCGGGACGTATTGCATCATCCGTGATCTCGGGCTGGTCAAGGGCGGCAAGGGGATGCGGCACCACGAGGTGCTCGTCACCTTCAGTGCCAAAGCCGCCTGGCGGTGGATGGCAGACGTCAGCAGGGACGCCGTCGGGACGAAGAAGCGCTCTGCCTGGCTTCAACGCGTTCCGGAACCCATGTCGGAGAATGCTTCGCAGCCCCAGCTGCTTGCGTCACCGCTGCGACGCCTGCCACGCCAATAGCCTGTGCTCGGCTAACGACATCGCCACCGACGTCACGTAGCCGGTGACGCCAAGCAGGATGACACCGGCGAACAGGTCGGCCGAGCGGAACGCGCGGGCCGACAGCAGCACCCAGTGGCCGAGCCCATCGAGGCCGGCCAGGATTTCGCAGACCACCGACAGAATCAGCGCCACCGTCAGGCTGAGCCGCATGCCGGCGAGAATGTCGGGGCTGGCGGAGGGCAGCGCGATCTTGAAGATCACGGCCAGCCGCGACATCTGCAGCGACCGCGCCACCTCGTAGAGCCGGGGCTCGACTGCCGCAAAACCATGGATGGTCGCCAGCATGATCGGCCAGATCGCGCCGAAGGCGATCACGAACAGCGCCATCGCCTGCGTTAGTCCGAGCATGGCGATCGCAACCGGAATGATCGCCGAGACGGGGAGCGGCCGCAAAAACTCCAGCGAGGGCGCGACATAGGTCCGCATCGTGCGCGACGAACCGATGATCGCGCCAATCGCGATGCCGGCAATGGAGGCGGCGAGCCAGCCATAGGCCATGTGTTCGAGCGTGCCCGCGAGCTTGCTCCAGAGATCGCCGGAGGAGAATCCGCGCATAAGCGCGGCCCATGCCCGGTCCGGCCCCGGCAGGAACACCGGCGAGACCAGTTTCAAATTGGCGATCAATTGCCAGAGCGCGATGAAGCCGGCCGCGACCGCAAAGCTCGCCACCCGCCAGATGAGTGCCGTGCGGTTCATGGGCTGTCTCCGCTCAACGCGGCGCGGCCGAACAGGCGGCGTTGGGCCACGGTCAGAAGGATGTTCAGCGCGTAGCCGATGATGCCGATCCAGACCAGGTACGCCAGCATCAGGTCAGGGCGCAGCGCCTGCTGCGCCAGCATGATGCCGGCACCCAGGCCGAGCGGGTTGATCGCGATTTCGACGGTGACGGCGACGATCAGGGCAATGCCGGCCGACAGGCGAAAGGCCACGAAGATCCGCGGCAGTGCGGCCGGGATGATGATCTTCCAGACCCGTTGCGCCGGCGGCAGCCGCAGCGCCCGCGCCACTTCCATCAGCCGCGGCTCGATGCTGCGCACGGCGGCACGGGAGAGAATCAGAATCGGCCAGACGCAAGCGAACGCCACGATCACGATTTCCATGCGGTAGCCGAAGCCGAGCGCGATCAGCGCAATCGGCAACAGCGCGATCGAGGGTATCGGACGGATCGCCTCGACGGTTACTTCCATAAGGCGGTTGAGGGTGTCCGAAATTCCAAAGGCGATGCCGAACGCCAGGCCAATGAGGGTGCCGATGGCGAGACCAGTGAACGCCGAGAACAGAGTGTCGCGGGTTGCCGTCAGGATCGAGAAATCGGCGAAGGCGCCAAAGAGCGCCATGACGATCGCGCTCGGCGGCGCCAGGCTGTCGCTTTGCAGGTGGATGGCGCGCGCCCAGACCTCGAACGCCACCAGCACCGCGAGCGGCAGCGCCAACGCCTTGGCGGAATTGCCCGTCACTGCTCGGTCGCCTTGATGAAATCGAACAATTGCCGCCGCAGCCGCAGGAATTCCGGATGCTCGCGGGTCGACAATTGGTCGCGCGGGCGCGGCAGGTTGACCGAAAGTTCGATGCCGATCCGGCCCGGATGCGGCAACAGGCCGATCACGCGGTCGCCGAGATAGATCGCCTCATCAAGGTCGTGGGTCACGAAGATTACGGTGGCGCCGCTCGCCGCCACCAGCGACAGGACCTCGTCCTGCAATCCCTGCCGCGTCATCGCATCCAGCGCGCCGAACGGCTCGTCCATCAGAAGCGTCTTCGGCTCCTGCGCGAGGCAGCGGGCGATCTGCAGGCGCTGCTGCATGCCGCCCGACATTTCGGACGGATATTTGCCGGCGTGGCCGGGCAGGCCGACGGTGCGCAGCAATTCCTCGATGCGGGCAGGGCGCTCGGCCGTCGGCATGCCGCCCGCTTCCAGCGCCAGCGAGACGTTGCCCGCCGCGGTACGCCACGGCAGCAGCGCCTTGCCGTAATCCTGGAACACGATCGCGATCTCGCGGCGCGGCTCGCGCATCGGCTGGCCGTCGAAATTCACTCTTCCGCCGGTCGGCTGGTAGAGCCCGGCCGCCAGACGCAGCGCCGTGGTCTTGCCGCAACCGGACGCGCCGACGATGCAGAGGAATTCGCCGGGCCGGACGCCGAGACTCAGATTTTCGATGATGGTCTTGCCGCCGAGTGCGAGCGTAACCCCGTCAAATGCGATCTGCGGTGTGGCAGTGTCGGATACGGCTTCGAGGCGTTTTGCGGCGCTTGCCATGGTTCAGCTCTCGTTGCCTGAGGGATAGACGAAGTCCATGGTCGAACGCAGATGCGCCGCCAGCATGGCCTGGGAGCCGGGAATATCGCGTGCGATGATCCGATCGGCGAGCAATTGATGGGCGCGGACGAACTTCTTGCCGCTATCGAACGAGCGCATCATCACGCGGCGGTAGCGGTAGGCCTGGTCGTAGAGATCGGAATGGGCCGATAGCATGCGTTTCGAGCCGCAGGCGGCCAATAACGCGGTATGAAAGCCCTTGTGCAGCCGGTCGAAATCCTCCGCTCCTTCGCGGAATTCATCACCGGTACGCTCGATGTGGCGGCGCATCTGGTGCAGCGCGCTGACGATGCCGGCCTCCCAGGCATCATCGCCGTGGGTGATCGCCAGCCTGACGGCCTCGATCTCGATCGCGGTGCGCATGGTGGTGATATCGAGCAGATCCTCGCGGCTGATGTCGGCGACACGAAAGCCGCGCTGCCCGGTGCCGACGATCAGCCCGCGCGACATCAGCCGTGACAGGCCTTCGCGGAGCGGCGTGGCGCCGATGTCATAGCGCTGCACGAGGTCGACGATGCCGAGACGCGATCCCGGCGCCAGATGACCGGCCAGGATGTCCTGCTCGACCAGCAGGGCCGCGCGCTCGCTCAGCGTGGCGGCCTCTACCGTCGATCGGCTCGGTTGGCGCTCGGACGCCGGCATCGCGAAATCCTCTACTTCAGGACCAGCTTCGACGTGTCGAGCTTGGATTGCAGCATCTTTTGCGTCGACATCACCTCGATCCACCAGGCGAGTTGCTCGGGCTTCAGCACCGGTTCGGAGCGGTTCGGCGGCGTCGCCTTGACCAGCTCGATCGGCTGCTTGGTGAATTTGGCAATCGAGTTCGATGCCTTTTCGCGGTCATTGTTGACGATGACGGCGGATTCGGCGAGTGCATCGCGGAATTTCTTGATCGCCGCGGCGTTCTTGTCGGCCCATTCGCGCGACGCCGCATAGAAGATGATGGGATCGGTACGCGCCAGTTCGACCGCGTAGCGTGCGCCGACCGAGCCGAGACCGGCATTGGTCATGCGGGTCACGAACGGCTCGGCGGTCAGCACGGCATCGACGCCGCCCGACTTGATGATGTCGGCCATGGTCGGGAAGGTGACCTCGACGAAGTTGACGCGCTTGGGATCAACGCCCTTCTCCACCAGCCATTTCACGAACAGCACGTGCAGAAAGGCATTCAGGCCGGGCGCGCCGACCTTCTTGCCGACGAAATCCTTCGGCTCGTTGATCGTGATGCCGTTGCGGACGAAGGCGGTGATGTTGCCATTTGTCACCGGGCTCATGATGGTTGCGCCGGCAATCGCAACGAGATCGAGGCCGCCATCGACCGCCTGCAGGAACACGGTCGAGGTCGGTCCTCCGATCTGGATCGAGTTCGACAGGATCGCCGCCGGGATATTCGAGTTGATGCCGATCGGCGTCATCTCGACCTCGAGCCCGTGCTTTTTGAAGATGCCTTCGTCGATCGCCACCATGGCGGAGGCGCAGTCCGATGTCGCCGTGCAGCCGACCTGGATCTTGGCTTGCGCAAAGGCGGTGCCGGTCAGCGCCACGCTGACCGCAAGGGCGGCAAGGACCTTTTTCACGACGATCTCCCCATGACACATTTTTCTGTCTTGTTTATCGATATTTTTTTTGATCATATATTTCATCGAAACACAAGGGGTGATCCAGTGAAACTCGCGACATTCAAATCCGGCGGACAGGAAAAGATCGGAATCGTGCATACGGGCGATACGCTTCTGTTTGATCTCGCAGCCGCCGCTAGCCGGAACGGAAGCGCCAATCCCGCCTTCGCATCGATGCTGGCATTGATCGATGCCGGAGACGCCGCGCTCGAACGGGCGGCAAAAATGTTCGACGCGCACGGCAAGGACGAGACGTTGTCGGTAAAGACCGAGACGGCCGAGATACTCGCGCCGGTCCCCGAGCCGCGGCAGATGCGGGACGGCATGTCGTTCCCGCTGCACATCCTGCAAGCCCCGCGCGGGCAGCTCAAACTCGCCGCGCGCGCCAAGGGCGACATGGCGGAGCTGGCGCGGATCGAGGCCGAACCGCTCGGTGAACTGCCGGAGGTCTACCGCAAGCAGCCGATCTACTACATCACCAACCGCTTCAGCGTCCGCGGCACCAACACCACGGTGAAATGGCCGCGTTACAGCCAGGTGATGGATTACGAACTCGAATTCGGCATCGTCACCAAAAGCAAGGGCGCCAACATCTCCGCCGCCAAGGCCAAAGACCACATCTTCGGCTATACGATCTTCAACGACTTTTCCGCGCGCGATGCCCAGCGCATCGAAATGGAAGGGCGGCTGGGGCCGGCGAAAGGCAAGAGTTTTGACGGCGGCAACGTGATGGGGCCGTGGATCGTCACGCCGGACGAGATCGGCGATCCCTACAAATTGAAGATGGAAGCGCGCGTCAACGGCGAGACGCGCTCGCAAGGGGTAAGCGAGGGCATGCTATTCTCGTTCGAGGAGATCATCGCCCATGTCAGCAGGGACGAGACCCTGATGCCCGGCGAGTTCATCGGATCGGGCACCGTCGGCAATGGCTGCGGCCTCGAACTCGGCTGGTATCTCGAACATGGCGACAGCATCGAGCTCGAAGTCGAAAAGATCGGCATTTTGAAGAACCGGGTTGAGCGGCAATAGGCTCTTCCGCCACGCTATCAAACAAGAACATCCAGCGAGGAAACGCCATGGCGCGCAAACTGATCGATATCTCCGTTCCCCTGCAAAACGACGTGCCGGCCGATCCGCCCGGCAATCATCCGACCATCCAGTATATCGATCACCAGCAGGGCCTGCCGCGGATGCTGCAGTTCTTCGACGGGCTGAAGGCGGAAGATCTGCCGGACGGCCAGGGGTGGGCGGTCGAGCAGGTATCGCTCTCCACCCACAACGGCACGCATCTGGACGCGCCCTGGCACTTCCATCCCACCATGAACCGCGGTGAGCGTGCATGGACCATCGACGAGGTGCCGCTGGAATGGTGTTTTCAGCCGGGCGTGAAACTCGACTTCCGGCATTTTCCGGACGGCTATGTTGCTACCGCCGCGGATGTCGAAGCTGAACTCAAGCGCATCGGGCATACGCTGTCGCCGCTGGAGATCGTCGTGGTCAACACCAGTGCTGGCGTCAAGTATGGCCGGCAGGATTACGTCACCTCCGGCTGCGGCATGGGGTACGAGGCGACGATGTATCTATTGGAGCGCGGCGTGCGGCTGACCGGCATCGACGGCTGGAGCTGGGACGCGCCGTTCATTTACACCGCGAAGAAATATGCCGAGACCAAGGATGCCAGTTTGATCTGGGAAGGTCACAAGGCCGGCCGCCACATCGGCTATTGCCACATCGAGAAGCTGCACAATCTCGAACAATTGCCGTCGAGCGGATTCATGGTGTCGTGCTTCCCGGTGAAGATCGAGCGCGCTTCCGCAGGCTGGACCCGGGCGGTCGCCATCCTCGACGGCTGAAGGTGGCAGGCGACAACAAACAAAAGCAGGGAGAGAACGGATGACGGATTTGCGCGCGCCGCGCTTGCGGGGATGCTTCTGCTGTGGCCCATCAAGTCCGTCACTCTCCAACCCAAGCCGGCGCGGCTTCGTGCTCGGTGCCGGCGCGCTGGCGTTGACGACGGCGGCAGGTATCAGCCGGGCAACGGCACAAACCGCCGACACAAAGCCGTTCCGGATTGACGTCCACCATCATCTGTCGCCGCCGACCTTTGTGACCGCGTCGAACGACGGCGGCTTCGGCGATCCCCTGATGAAGAACTGGACCATCGAGAAATCGCTCGCTGATATGGACAAGGCCGGCATCGCAACCGCGATGCTGTCCGTCACCACGCCCGCGGTCAATTTCACCAAGGGCGATCTGGCGCGAAAGCTCTGCCGCGAGTCGAATGAATATGCCGCGAAACTGGTCGCGGATTATCCCGCGCGGTTCGGCAATTTCGCGATGCTGCCGCTCACCGACACCGAAGGCAGCCTGCGCGAACTGACGTATGCGCTCGACACGCTCAAGGCCGACGGCATCGCCTTGATGACGAGCTACGGCGACAAGTGGCTCGGCGATCCGCTGTTCCTTCCGATCATGGAAGAACTCAATCGCCGCAAGGCGCTGGTCTACACCCATCCGACGGCGGCGAATTGCTGTGTGAACCTGGCGCCGACGCAGCCACCCGTCATGATCGAGTTCGGCACCGACACGACACGCACCATCGCCGACATCGTCTTCTCCGGCAATGCGCGGCGGTTTCCCGACATCCGCTGGATCTTCTCGCATGCGGGCGGGACCATGCCGTTCCTGATCGAGCGCTTCGTCCGTCATCCGCTGCTGGCGCCAAAGGCCAAGGAGACGGTGCCCGACGGCACGCTCACCGAGTTGAAGCGTTTCTTCTACGACACCGCGCAGACCTCCAACCGCGGTGCGATGTCGGCGCTGGCGGCAATCATTCCGCCGTCGCAGATCGTGTTCGGGACGGATTTCCCGTACCGCACCGGAATCGATCACGTGAAGGGCTTGCGAGAAGCAGGTGTGTTCACCGACGAACAGATCGCGGCAATCGAGCGCGGCAATGCGCTCAAGCTGTTACCGCGGCTCGCAAGCTAGTTTGGGGAGCGGGCCGGTCCACCGGTCACCTCGTGGAGCGATCCGCCAAAAGAAAAAGACGCACCGGATGGTCCGGCACGCCTTTGATTTTGTCTCTGATCCCCGCCTTAGGCGACGACGATCGGGCCTATGTCACCACCTGCAGACGCGGACGCCGTAGGGATTCCACCAGCAGCGCGGACCAGGGCGTACATAAACCGGCCCGCCATAGAAGCCTCGGCCTCGGCCGCCATAGAAGCCACGGCCGCCTCCGCGATAGAAGCCGCGGCCACCGCCGCGAAAGCCACGGCCGCCGCCTCTGCCGCCGCCTCGCCCGCCGCGCGCCTCAGCCGATGTGGTCGTTCCGCCGACCAGAATGGCAGAGGTGCTGGCCACGTAGACGAACAACAAAGCTAACGCTGCGAGGCAGCGGGTCAGGATATTGTAGCGTTTAGCCATTCGAGAATCTCCGGGTCACTTCCAGACATCTGGACTTCGGCACTATCTCACTTAGACGTGCGACAAAGCTTTCGGTTCAGATGTGAAGACAATATTTCTACTAAGGTTCTTGCGGGCTTTCGGGACTTTATTAAGAAGGGCAGGTAAGGTCAAGTTGCAGGCGTTTTGTAGAGGATTCTTGCGTTGCGTCGTTCATCTTCCTGAATGTTTGCTGAACGCTGATGGTTGTGCGTTGCAGAATTTAGAGAGAAGCTACGGCAAAGCCACGCCAGCATCTTGATGTCGACACGATCTCCCTTTTTCAGCGCACGACGACCCCCGCCTTAACGAGTACCCATGCCCAAAAAACACACTTATGTCCTTGGCCTGAACACTTACGACCATGATGTCAGCGCCTGCCTGTTGCGCGACGGCGCCATCGCCTTTGCGATCGCCAAGGAGCGGATCACGCGGGCCAAGCACGCATCGGGCTTCTACAAAGAAGTGATCGATTATTGCCTCGAGGCCGAGGGCATCACGCTCGATGACGTCGATCTGATCGTGCGCAATTGCTACATCCTGCCGGTCCAGGAAATGGAGGAGCGGCTGGTCTATTTCGACGCGCCGGGTTTCCTTCCGGATTTCGAGCGGGGCGACGCGGCCAAGCACCCGCTGTATCTGTCGCGTCAGGACAAAGTGGTCACGATCTCCCATCACCTCGCGCACGCCTACAGCGCGTTCGCAGTGTCGCCGTTCGAGGATGGCGTCGTGATGATCGTCGATGGCGTCGGCAGCTACCGCTCCGACGTCATGGAAGCCTTTCCGGCCAGCGACACGGCGACGCCGCTCGCGCGTGAGTCGGAGAGCTACTACAAGTTCAGCGGCGCGACGCTGGAATGCCTGAAGAAGGTCTGGATGGAGCCGGATCGCGGCTTCCTCAGCGACGAATTCTACAACATGCCCGGTCTCGGCGCGCTCTACAGCCGCGCCTCGACTTACATTTTCGGCGACTGGAACAAGTGCGGCGAACTGATGGGTCTGGCACCCTATGGCCGCCGCGACCAGGTCAAGCATCTGCTCGAGCTGAACGACGGCAAGCTGGACGTGCCGCACTGGACCGCTGACTTCAAGCAGCCTTACGTGTTCGAACCCGGCAGCAACTGGGAAAAGAGCCCTGCGATGCGGCACTGGGAAGATCTCGCCTGGCGCACGCAGGACGACACCGAGAACGTGTTGCTTGCCCGCGCCCGCTGGCTGCGTGAAACCACTGGTGCAAAGAACCTCTGCATGGCCGGCGGTGTCGCGCTGAACTGCGTGGCGAACGGGCGGGTCGCCCGCGAAGCGGGTTTTGAGAATGTCTGGATCCAGCCCGCGGCGGGCGACGACGGCATTGCGATCGGCTGCGCCTATTACGGCTGGCTCGAAATCCTGAAGCAGCGCCGCGACTTCGTGATGGATCATTCCTATGTCGGCAAGCGCTACAGCGATAAGGAAGCCGCCACGGAATTGCAGAAATTCCTCGTGCGCATCCAGGTCGATGCCGTCAAGAGCGACAATGTCTGCCGTGACACCGCAAAGCTGCTCGCCGACCAGAAGGTGATCGGTTGGTTTCAGGACCGGTCGGAGTTCGGACCGCGCGCGCTCGGCAACCGCAGCCTGATCGCGGATCCGCGCAAGCCTGAGATGAAGGACATCCTCAACAGCCGCGTCAAGCACCGGCAGGCGTTCCGGCCGTTCGCGCCGATCGTGCTGGCCGAGCGCATGAAGGAAATTTTTGAAGGCGACGAAGACTCGCCCTTCATGCTGATCGCCAAGCCGGTGCGCCCCGAGTGGCGGGACAAGATTCCGGCGATCGTGCATGTCGATGGCACCGCGCGGGTGCAGACCGTGCGCGAAGAAACCAATCCGATGCTCTATCGCCTGCTGAAGGAGTTCGAGGCGCTGACCGGTGTTCCCGTGCTGATCAACACCTCATTCAACATCAAGGGCGAGCCGATCGTGGAAACGCCGCAGGATGCCGTGAACTGCTTTCTGACCACGGGCGTCGATCATCTGGTCATCCACGATACGATCGTGTCGAAGACCACCATGCACAAGGTGGTCGCCCCGCTGGTCACTATCTACGCCGACGTGCGGACGCTGGTGGCGTCGACAGCGCAGCCGGCCTGAGCGGCTGCCGGAGACCAGCCGGGAGCCGCTCAGGCGGCTTTCGGCGCCGCCGGCTTGAGCGGCTTGTCCTGCCGCTTCGACCAGGAAATGTAGTAGGCGACGACCGTCATGATCGCGATGCCGGTTATGCTGACGAGGATCTGCACGAATAGCGAGCCCGAACTCAGCGACAGTTGGAAATGTCCAACAAAGGACAGGAACACGCCGACGCAGAACACGGCAAGCGACTGCTGACCGCAGACCACCAGGGGATCGAAAATTTTCCACTCCAGGCCCGGCCATTCCTTTGGCACGAAACGGATGACCAGGATCACGATCACTACGAAGTGCAGGAAGCGATAGGGCGCAAGGTTGGTCTTGTCGTTCGGATTGAACGTCGAATACAGCCACTGCGGGAACATCTCGCCGAACGTCGGAAACTTGCCGGCCATGGTCATGACCAAAGCCAGGATCATGTAGGCGATGCAGAAATACAGTGTGATCGGCGAGTTGATGATGTGCAGATTCTTGCGGGCACCACCGAGCGCGCACCATGCGCCGAATATGAACAGCACCTGCCAGGCGAACGGATTGAAGTACCAGGTGCCGGTCGGGTAGGCGGGCAGGTTCCAGCCGGTCTGCCGCGACACCAGCCACAGCGCGATCGCGGCCACCATGGTCCAGTTGGGCTGGCGCAGCATGATCCACAACACCGGCGGAAACAGCCCCATCAGCACGATGTAGAGCGGCAGCACGTCGAGGTTGACCGGCTTGAACTTCAGGAACAGGCCCTGCCGCAGCGTTTCGGTCGCGTTGTCGATAAGGCCGGCGACGTTGAAGTCGTTGACCAGTTGGGAATCGCCAAAACGCAATGCGAGATAGCTGATCGAGGCGATATAGATCACGAACAGGATGATATGGGCGACATAGAGCTGCCAGACGCGCTTGGTCAGCCGCGTGGCGCCGACGATGAAGCCGCGTTCCAGCATCATCCGGGCATAAACGAAGGAAGCGGTATAGCCGGAAATGAAAACGAACAGGTCGGCGGCGTCGGAAAACCCGTAATTGCGGGTGGTGATCCAGTTCACGACGTTGTCTGGAATGTGGTCCAGATAGATCGCCCAGTTTGCGACCCCGCGAAACAGGTCGAGCCGGAGGTCGCGTCCTTTGTCGGGCAGGGTGGCGTTGATTTTCATGGCTGCAGTTTCGCAGTGATGCTTTCGGGAGGATGGCGCCGCAAGACGGGGTTCCGGGCGCCGGATGGCCCTAGATTGTCACAGTACGGCATAATGACTATACCGGTACGGAAATGGTACATCCGGATTTCTGGAATCACCGATCAAGTTTCCTGAAAGGTGTCTCTATACTATCCCGGCCGTTTCCACCAACCGCTACCATGTCGCATACGCTTAAGGACCCGACCATCCATGACCGCACGCATTTTTAAGCCCGCCAAAAACGCGATGCAATCGGGCAGGGCCATGACCCGGGAATGGCAGCTCGATTACGAGCCCGAGCAGCCCCGGGCGGTCGAGCCGCTGATGGGCTGGACCTCGTCGGGTGACATGAAGCAGCAGCTCACCCTGCACTTCGACACCAAGGAAGACGCGATCGCCTATTGCGAGCGCAAGGGCATTGCCTACCAGGTGATCGAGCCCAAGGATTCGGTACGCCGGCCGGCCGCCTACGCCGACAATTTCGCCTTCAAGCGCGTCGAACCCTGGACGCACTAGGCTGAACGAAGCCGGGAGTCCGGACGAGGACTACTGTGCCGGATCGGATGCCGCTGGATAGTTGGGAATCGGCAGCGGCGCGTCCTTCGCGACGCCAAGCACCGGGAAGGTCCTGATGTTGCGCACTTCAGGCATCGCGGAAAACTGCAGAAGCTGCTGGTGCATGCCCTCGACGTTTCGCGCCACGCATTTGAGCAGATAGTCGGCGTCGCCCGAAATCCGCCAGGACTGCAGGACGAGCGGCACCGCCGCGATCGATTTTTCGAACGCCTGCAGCGGAGCCTGGGCCTGGCTCTGCAACTGGATCAGGACAAAGGAAATCACCTCGTAGCCCAGGAGCGTTTCGTCGAGTGTGGCTCTGACGGCGCTGACATAGCCGCGCTCGCGAAGTGCGCGAACGCGCCGCCGGCACGGAGGCTCCGAGAGGCCGACCCGCTCAGCCAGTTCGTTGTTGCGGATACGTCCATCCCTTTGCAGCTCGGACAGTATCTTCAGGTCGATGTCGTCGAGGGGTTGGCGTTCCGTCATGGACTCCTCTTGGGCATCATCGGCGCTCCAGCCTGGCAGGCGCGGTGACGTCAGGGGAGGGCGCGCGTTTGGCTCGGGCCGGGTCAGGTGCCGCGCCGGGGGCGACGCTCGATAGCACCAGCTTTTCGTGGGCGGCGACGATGGCGTCCTTGGTGAGCCGCCCGCCGGGCCGGTACCAGGTGGTGAGGCCGGTCAACAAGGCCAGGATCGCAAATGTCGCCACTTGGACGTCTACGACCTCGAACTCGCCTTCGGCGACGCCCTCGCTGAGTATTTCCGCCAGCCGCTGCTCATAGGCGCCGCGCAGTGCCACGATCTCTTCGTAATTTTTCGGCTCCAGGCTTCGCAGCTCGGAATTGGCGATGAAGACCTCGCGCTTCCTGGTCATGTGATAGGTGACGTGAAAGGCTGTGAAGGCGCGGAGCTTGTCGACCGGCCGCTGTTTTCCCTGCAGGGCGCGATCGAGTTGGCGAAGCAATTCGTTGATGTGGTCCCGCACCAGCTCGAACAGCAATTCCTGCTTGGTCGAGATGTGGTTGTAGAGCGATCCTGACTGGATCCCGACCTCGGCGGCGAGCTGGCGCAGGCTCATGGCCGCGTAGCCGTGCTCGAAGATCAGGCGCAGCCCGGCTTTGCGGATCGCCTCCATCGTCTTGGGGCCGTGAGAACCGATCGTTCGCGCCATGGGGCCTCTGGGCATTCGCCGCCTGTGGAAACGAGCGGTCGATCGTATAATTATGGCATGAAACGATAGTGATTTCAATCATCTGTAGTCTTCATTGAATCTTGTCAGGTTCCACTTGCAGGTAAGTTAAAAAAACGTATGATCGTTTAATTCGAAGAAAAACCAAGGGTGGAATGATGGCCTCGAACAGGGCGCTGCTTCTCAACTTCGATCTCGGCGAGACCGCGGATGCGATACGCGAGACGGTGCATGCGTTTTCGCAGAACGAGATCGCGCCGCGCGCCGCCGAAATCGACCGCAGCAACCAGTTTCCGCGCGACCTCTGGCCCAAGATCGGCGCGCTCGGCCTGCACGGCATCACCGTCGAGGAGGAATATGGCGGCACCGGCCTGGGCTATCTCGAGCACTGCATCGCGGTCGAGGAAATGTCGCGGGCGTCGGCCGCGGTTGGGCTTTCCTATGGCGCGCATTCCAACCTCTGCGTCAACCAGATCCGCCGCAACGGCAATGAAACACAGAAGCGGAAATATCTGCCGAAGCTGATTTCGGGCGAACATGTCGGCTCCTTGGCGATGTCGGAGCCCGGCGCCGGAAGCGACGTGGTGTCGATGAAGACCCGCGCCGACAAAAAGGGCGACCGCTTTGTGCTGAACGGCAACAAGATGTGGATCACCAACGGACCGGTGGCGGACACGCTGGTGGTCTATGCCAAGACCGACCTCAACGCCGGTCCGCGCGGCATGACCGCCTTCATCATCGAAAAGGGCATGAAGGGATTTTCCACCGCGCAGAAACTCGACAAGCTCGGCATGCGTGGCTCCGACACCTGCGAACTGGTGTTTGAAGACTGCGAAGTCCCGGAAGAGAACGTGCTGAGCGAAGTCGGCCGCGGCGTCAACGTGTTGATGAGCGGCCTCGATTACGAACGCGCGGTGCTGGCGGCGGGGCCGATCGGCATCATGCAGGCCTGCATGGACGTGGTGCTGCCTTATGTGCACGAGCGCAAGCAGTTCGGCGAGCCGATCGGCACCTTCCAATTGGTGCAGGGCAAGATAGCCGACATGTACACCACCATGAACGCCTCGCGGGCCTATGTGTATGCGGTGGCCAAGGCCTGTGACCGCGGCGAGACCACCCGCGAGGACGCGGCCGGCGCCATTCTCTACGCGGCGGAAAAAGCCACCCAATGCGCGCTCGACGCCATCCAGCTCCTCGGCGGCAACGGTTACATCAACGACTACCCGACCGGTCGCCTGCTGCGCGACGCCAAGCTCTATGAAATCGGCGCCGGGACCAGCGAAATCCGCCGCATGCTGATTGGCCGGGAACTATTCGAAAAGACCGCCTGAACTTCACATTCCGGCCAAGATGGTACAGGCTGCATCCTCTTCGAACGTACCGTCCTGAAGCACTCCCGACGGCTCTCCAGCATCCAAAGAAACGCCGACCATGCCGCTTCATTCCACCATCGATCCTCAATCGTCCGAGTTTGCCCGCAACGCCGACGTGATGCGCGGTCTGGTAACCGAACTGCGCGAGAAGCTGAAGGTTGTCTCCGGCGGTGGTGGCGAGACGTCGCGCAAGCGGCATACCTCGCGCGGCAAGATGCTGGCGCGCGAGCGCGTCGACTTGCTGGTCGATCCCGGCACCGCCTTCCTCGAATTGTCGCCGCTCGCCGCCAACGGCCTCTATGGCGGGGACGTGCATTCCGCCAGCGTCATTACCGGGGTGGGGCGTATTTCGGGGCGCGAATGCGTCATCGTCGCCAATGATGCCACCATCAAGGGCGGCACGTACTATCCGATGACCGTGAAGAAGCATCTGCGCGCTCAGGATATCGCGCGGCAGAACAATCTGCCCTGCGTCTACATGGTCGATTCCGGCGGTGCCTTCCTGCCGATGCAGGAAGAGATCTTTCCGGACGAGCGGCATTTCGGCCGCATCTTCTACAACCAGGCGCAGATGTCCGCGCAGGGCATTCCGCAGATCGCGATCGTCATGGGCTCCTGCACCGCCGGCGGCGCCTATGTGCCGGCGATGTCGGACGAGAGCATCATCGTGCGCAACCAGGGCACGATCTTCCTCGGCGGCCCGCCGCTGGTGAAGGCCGCGACCGGCGAGGTGGTGACGGCCGAAGAACTCGGAGGCGCAGATGTGCATTCCCGGCATTCCGGCGTTACCGATCACTATGCACAGAACGATGCCCATGCGATCGGGATCGCCCGGCGGATCGTCGCCACGCTGAAGCAGCCGACACGCGCTGCGCTCAACATGCGCGAGCCGCGGGAGCCGTTGTTTCCGGCGGAGGAAATTTATGGCGTGGTCTCCGCCGACGGCCGCAAACCGTTCGATGTGCACGACATCATCGCGCGGGTTGTCGATGGCTCCGAGTTCGACGAATTCAAGAAGCTTTATGGCACGACGCTGATCTGCGGCTTTGCCCATATCTGGGGTTATCCTGTCGGCATCATCGCCAACAACGGCATCCTGTTCAGCGAGAGTTCGCTGAAGGGCGCGCATTTCATTGAGTTGTGCTGCCAGCGCAATATCCCCCTGGTGTTTCTGCAGAACATCACCGGCTTCATGGTCGGCAAGAAATACGAGGCCGGCGGCATCGCGCGCGACGGCGCCAAGCTGGTGACCGCGGTGGCGACCGCCGGCGTGCCGAAATTCACCGTCGTGATCGGCGGCTCCTACGGCGCCGGTAATTACGGCATGTGCGGGCGATCCTATAGCCCGCGCTTTCTCTGGCTGTGGCCGAATGCCCGCATCTCGGTGATGGGTGGCGAGCAGGCCTCCATGGTGCTCAGTCAAGTCCGGCGCGACAATATCGAGGCCAAGGGCGAGACGTGGTCGGCGGAAGAAGAGGAAAAATTCCGGGCGCCGATCCGCGCGCAATATGAACACCAGGGCAATCCGTATTACGCAACGGCGCGGCTGTGGGACGACGGCGTGATTGATCCCGCCGACACGCGGCTGGTACTCGGCCTTGGATTATCGGCGGCGGCGAATGCGCCGATCGAACCCACGAAATTCGGCCTGTTCAGGATGTGATGATGGACCGCTCGAAACTTTACCGGCGTTTTCGCACGCTCCTGATCGCCAACCGCGGCGAAATCGCCTGCCGCGTGATTCGCTCGGCCCACGCCATGGGCCTGCGCACCGTTGCCGTCTATTCGGAGGCGGATCGGGAAGCCATGCACGTCGCCATGGCCGACGAGGCCGTGCTGCTGGGACCGGCGCGGGCGCGCGACAGCTATCTCAATATCGAACGCGTGATCGCAGCCGCGCGGCAGACCGGCGCCGAAGCCATCCATCCCGGCTACGGCTTCCTCTCTGAAAATGCCGAGTTCGCGCAAGCCTGCCTGGATGCCGGGCTGGTGTTCGTCGGTCCGACGGCCGAGATGATGACCGCGATGGGCTCGAAGTCGGGCTCGAAAGCGCTGATGGAAAAGGCCGGCGTGCCGCTGGTGCCCGGCTATCACGGCGAGGCACAGGACGAGGCGACGCTCGCAGAATCCGCCGACAAGATCGGTTTTCCAGTGCTGGTGAAAGCGTCCGCCGGCGGCGGCGGGCGGGGCATGCGCGTGGTAAATTCGGCCGGAGAACTTGCGGCCGCGATCGTCAGCGCCAAGCGCGAGGCCAAGGCGGCGTTCGGCGACGACCGCATGCTGATCGAAAAATTCGTCCAGAACCCGCGTCACATCGAGGTCCAGATCATCGGCGACAGCCATGGCAATCTGCTCTCGCTCTGGGAGCGCGAATGCACGCTGCAGCGTCGACACCAGAAGGTGATCGAGGAAGCGCCGTCGCCGACGCTTGACGCCACGCAGCGCGAGACTGTTTGCGCTGCCGCACGCAAGGCGGCCGCTGCCGTGAACTATGTTGGCGCCGGCACCATCGAATTCGTCTCCGACGGCAAGGAAGTGTTCTTCATCGAGATGAATACCCGCCTGCAGGTCGAGCATCCCGTGACCGAGCTGATTACCGGCGTCGATCTGGTGGAATGGCAATTGCGGGTAGCGTTCGGCGAAAAGCTGCCGCTGGCGCAGGATGAGATCAGGCTGAACGGCCACGCCATCGAGGCGCGGGTCTATGCCGAAAATCCGCAGAAGAATTTTATGCCTTCGGTCGGCCGGATCAAGACCTGGCGCACGCCTGATGCCGTCGACGGCCTGCGGATCGATGCCGGCTATCGCGATGGCGATACGGTGTCGCCCTACTATGACGCTATGCTGGCCAAGGTGATCGCGTGGGCGCCGACGCGGCAGGCTGCCATCGAGCGGCTCAACCGCGGTCTGGAAGAGACTGACGTCCGTGGCATCGTCACCAACATCCCGTTCCTGTCGGCGCTCATCACGCACCCGAACGTGCGCGCCAACACCATCGACACCGGCTTCATCGAGCGCGAACTGAAGAAGCTGACGGAAGCCTCAAGCGCCCTCGGCGATCTCGAGCTTTGCGCCGCGGTGGCTGCGATCGTCGTCGAGGAGCAGAAGGCCGCGCGCCGGGAAGCGCATTCGCCGTGGCAAACCTTCGGCTGGATGCCGGTCGGGCAGCGGCAACGGGTCTTTTCGTTCCGACAGGGGCAGGGCGCCGAAATCAAGGTGACGCTGCGCTATGGCAACGGAGCATCGACAGTATCGTTCGGCAAACACCAGTTCGTGTTCGCAACCTCACCTGCCGAGAGCGGTGGCTTCGACCTGACGATCGACGGCATGAAATCGCGCGTTACCTCCGTGATCGAGGGCCATGAGCTTTACCTGCGCACCCGCAACGGCCGCTTCGACCTGCACTGGGTCGATCCGTTCGGCGGCGAGACTGAGGAGCAGGTCGGCGAGGACAAGATCGTGGCGCCGTTGCCGGGCACTGTGGTCGCGCTATTGGCCGAAGAGGGCGCAACGCTGGAGAAGGGCGCTGCGATCCTCACGCTGGAAGTCATGAAGATGGAGCAGACCCTGCGCGCGCCCTTTGCGGGCGTGTTGAAGAAGATCAAGTGCAAGGTCGGCGATATCGTCGGTGAAGGCGTCGAGCTTGCCGAAATCGAACCGGCGGCGTCATGAGCGATCGCGTCTACATCGTCGAAGTCGGCCCGCGCGATGGGCTGCAGAACGAGAAGACCCCGATCAGCGTCGCTGATCGGATCGCTTTCGTCGAGGCGCTGATCGGTGCGGGCCTTCATACCGTCGAGGTCGGCGCCTTCGTCTCGCCCAAGGCGATCCCGCAGATGGTGGGCTCGGCCGAGGTCCTGCGCGGCGTCAGCCATCACGTGAATTGTGAACTGCCGGTGCTGGTGCCGAACGAGAAGGGCTACGAGGCATCACAGGCTGCAGGCGCCAAACTGATCGCGGTGTTCGCCGCGGCGTCGGAGAGTTTTTCCCGCGCCAACATCAATTGCTCGATCGCAGAATCGATCGACCGTTTCAAGCCGGTGCTCGCCCGCGCCAAGGCTGACGGCGTCAGGGTGCGCGGCTATATCTCCACCGTGCTCGGCTGCCCCTATGAGGGCGAGATCAAGCCGCAGGCGGTGGTCGATGTCGCAAAAGTGCTGTGGGAGCTCGGCTGTTACGAAATTTCCCTCGGCGACACCATCGGCGTCGGTACGCCCCTGAAGGCGCGGCACCTGTTGCGCGCGGTGGCCGGCCATGTGCCGATGCCTAAGCTCGCGATGCATTTCCACGACACCTATGGGCAGGCGCTCGCCAACCTCTATGCCGGGATGGAGGAGGGCTGCCGCGTAATCGATTCCGCCGCCGGCGGCCTTGGCGGTTGCCCCTACGCCCCCGGCGCGACGGGGAACGTCGCGACCGAAGACGTGGTCTACATGCTCGAGGGCATGGGCATTGCGACCGGGGTCGATATGCCCAAGCTCGTCACGGCGACCAACGTGGTAAGCGGGCTGATCGGCCGTCCGCCGGTCAGCCGCGTGGCGGCAGCGTTGAACGCGAAGATGCGGGCCGGCAAGTAGACCGATAAATTCCGTTGTTTGCCGGAGTAGCTATTTCGTCGAACGACGGGCTCCGAGCGGCCAATCGTAGCCGGACATCGGCCGGCAATTCTGCTATATAATCAGTTCGCTTTCCCCGAGCTTGGGGGTGCCTCTTGAGCGGCGAGCACGTAGAGCGCCGGTTGGCAGCTATTTTGGCGGCGGATGTCGCGGGCTCTTGCCGCTTAATTGGGATCGACGAAGAAGGCACGCTGGCGCAACTGAAAGCAATCAGAAAGACGATCTTCGATCCAAAAGTCGCTGAGCGTCACGGACGCATCGTCAAGAATACAGGGGACGGCGCCCTCGTTGAGTTCGCCAGCGTCGTCGATGCCGTCCGATGCGCCGACGAAATCCAGCGCAGCATGGCGGAGCAAAATACCGATGTGCCGCAGGACAAGCGGATCGAATTTCGCATCGGCATTCACGTCGGTGATATTATCATCGCAGACGATGATATCTTTGGTGATGGGGTCAATATCGCGGTGCGTCTCGAAGGGGTCGCAGAACCGGGCGGGATTTGCATTTCCGACGATGCCCGCCGGCAGATTCGGGGCAAGGTTGAGAGCACCTTGGAGGATATGGGTTCGCAATCCTTGAAGAATATTGCCGAACCGATGCGGGCTTGGCGCGTGCGCATCGGCCCAAGCTCCTCGCCGGCAACAAAACCGCCGACCGAGACTGCGCGGCCCCTCGCGCTCCCGGACAAACCCTCCATCGCGGTACTGCCGTTTGAGAACATGAGCGGCGATCCAGAACAGGATTATTTCGCCGACGGCATGGTGGAAGACATCATCACGGGACTGTCGCGTTTAAAGTCCCTGTTCGTCATCGCGCGACAATCCACCTTTACGTACAAAGGCAAAGCGGTCGATATCAAGCAAGTCGGACGTGAACTTGGCGTTCGCTACGTGCTTGAGGGCAGTGTGCGCAAGGTTGGGAATCGCGTCCGCATCACCGGACAGCTCATCGATGCCGCAACAGGAGTGCATCTCTGGGCGGATCGGTTCGACAGCCTGCTTGAAGATATTTTCGATCTGCAGGATCGGGTGACGAGCAGCGTGATCGGCGCAATCGCTCCTCAACTGCAGCGCGCCGAGATCGAGCGCGCACAGCGCAAACCGACCGGAAACCTTCAGGCTTACGACTACTATCTTCGCGCGCTCGCCAGCTTTTATAAATTCACCAGAGAAGCGCACCTTGAAGCCCTCACGCTCGCGGAAATTGCCTGCGATATGGATCCCGAGTTCGCCGCAGCGTACGCACTCGGCGCTCGTTGCTATCTACAAAGGAAAGCTTTCGGCTGGAGCTCCGATGCCTCTCAGGAACGAGTTGAAGCCCGGCGTCTCGCGAGGCGGGCGATCGAACTCGATCAGGACGATCCATCGGTGCTTGCACCGGCCGGACATGCGCTCGCTTTCGTAGTGGGCGAGGTCGAGGAAGGCGCGGCGCTCCTCTCGCGGGCGATAAATCTAGATCCAAATCAGGCTATCGCGCGACATTGGAGGGGGTGGGTCCACCTTTTTTCCGGGGAAATTGACGCCGCGATCGAGCAATTCCAAGTCGCGCTGCGTTTGAGCCCGCTGGATCCATCGATCTTCACTGCCCAGACCGGGATGGCTTATGCTCATTTTCTCGCTGGCCGCAATGAGGAGGCCTCATCGTGGGCGACAGCCGCCATCAGACAGCAGCCCAAATTTATGCCCGCACAATGCATTCTGGCGGCATGCCATGCGATGTCTGGACAGGTTGAGGAAGCACGAGAGGCCGGTGTGCGCGCAATGCAACTAGACCCAACCCTACGCATTTCCGGAATCAAGAACTCGGCGCCATATCGTCGAGCTGAAGATATCGAAAAATTGGCGCAGGCTTTCCGGATCGCTGGTGTGCCGGAATGACTGGCACATCGTATCATGTCGCCGCGATAAGGAATTTAGTTGCTACCGAGGCATAGTGGGCATTGGTTCTAGCCAGCACCAGTCAACCTCGATTTAAGAGTGCGCGCCCTGGCAGGCTCGCAGCGTTGTTAACGTTGCGAGCCCTCGGTCAAGTGTGGCGGCGGCGCTGAATGCGAAGATGCGGGCCGCGAAGTAGATCCGTTACGCGGCCTTTAAGCCGACGTTGGGCAGTATCGGCCGGTTCTTCAGCGCTTTCGCCATCATGGCCTCGACCTCTGCCTTCTCCTGCGGCAGCAGCGCAAGGCGCGGCGGACGGGTCAGTGCGGTGCCACGGCCCGTGATGTGCTCGCAAAGCTTGATGCACTGGACGAGGTCTGGACGGGCATCGAGGTGCAACAGCGGCATGAACCATTCGTAGAGCGGCATCGCATCGGCATAGCGTCCCGCCTTGGCGAGGCGGAACAGGGTCTCGCCCTCGCGCGGGAAGGCGTTCGACATGCCGGAGACCCAGCCGACGGCGCCCATGGCCACGCTCTCGACGATGACGTCGTCGAGGCCGGCGAACAGCACGAAGCGATCGCCGACCATGTTGCGGGTGTCGATGAAGCGTCGCGTGTCGCCGGAGGAATCCTTGAAGCAGACGACGGTTTCGACATCCGCCAGCGAAGCCAGAATGTCCGGCGTGACGTCGTTCTTGTAGATCGGCGGATTGTTGTAGAGCATGACAGGCAGATCGGTCGCCGTGGCTACCGAGCGGAAATGCGCGGCGGTCTCGTGCGGCTTGGAGGAATAGACCAGCGCTGGCATCACCATCACGCCGTCGATGCCAACGCGCGCCGCTTCCTTGGCGGTCTCGACGGCGAAGGCGGTGGTGAACTCGGCGATGCCGCACAGCACGGGGACGCGGCCGGCCGCGACGGATTTCGCCGTCTCCATGATGGCGATCTTTTCCTTGCGCTCCAGCGAGGTGTTCTCGCCGACGGATCCGCAGACGATCAATCCGGACACGCCGTCGCGGATCAGGCCATCCATGACCTTGGCTGTCGCATCGATATTGAGCGACAGATCATCGTTGAATTGCGTGGTAACGGCCGGGAAGACGCCTTCCCAGGAAATGAGTGGGCTCATTGTTTGGCTCCGATTGAAATTTTCCCGGCGGAAGTCACATCCGCCGGGCTTTGGCTTGGAAACGATGGGTGGGATCAGAGCGTCGCGCCGACTTTTCGCAGCTCGGCGAGGACGGGCGCCTTGGGCAGCCAGATCTTGTCGAACTCGGCAATGACGGCTTCGGTATCGCCGGCCGGGACCTGACGGATCGGGATCGGCGCGTTCTTGAAGTTTTCGACCAGTTTCGGCTCATTGCCGGCCAGTTCGTCGATCTGCGCATCGAGCGTCGATTTGACGGTCTTGGTGATCAGCTCACGGTCGGCAGCCGGCAACGACTGCCAGACACGGCCGGAGACGACCGCCGCCATCGGCATGAAGACGGCATTCATCTGCAGGATGACTTTCGCAACCTTGTCGAAGCGCTGGTTCCAGGAGAACTCCAGGTCCGCCTCGAGGCCGTCCACCTGGCCGTTCGCCATGGCGTCGAACACCTGGGGCGTCGGAATCGGCGTCGGCGCAGCGCCGAGCGACGAATAGAAATCGCGATAGACCGGCGTCGGGTTGATGCGCAGCTTCATGCCCTTGATGTCGGCGAGACCAGTCAAATCCTTCGCCGAGAAAATCGCGCGCATGCCGGTGATGCCCCAGCCCAAGCCGATCGTTCCGGTTTCCTGCGGCAGCACCTCGAACAGCTTGATCGCCGCCGGATGGCGGACGAATTTGGCGACCGAGGGCGTCGAGCGGACAATGTAGGGCGCATTGATCGCCGCGATATGCGGTACGCGCGAGCCGAGTTCGGCGGCCTGGATAAAGCCCATGTCGAGTGCGCCGGACTGCAATTGCTGCATCATCGCCGGCTCGTTGCCGAGCTGGCCGGAATGAAACACCGTCATGGTCAGGCGGCCGTTGGTGGCCGCCTTGAGATCGTCGCCGAGCTTCAGCGCCGCCTTGTTCCAGGAATGGCCGTTAGGCGTGATCAGGCCGAGGCGGAATTCCTTGGCCTGGGCCAGCGCCAGCGACGGCGCGAACAGCGGCACGGCCGCGCTGGCGGCGAGAAAGCGGCGACGTGAAAGAGTCATGGCAAGGCTCCTGAAGGGTTGGCGGGTCTACTTGATGAGGACGAGGGAGAGGGACGGGTAGAGCGAGAGCAGCACCAGCAGGACGCAGCTGATGACGAAGAACGGCAGCGTCACCATGAACATCTTGCCGGGCTTGGCGCCGGTGACGGCGGCGGCGACGAAGAAGCAGAGGCCGACGGGCGGTGACAGCAATCCGAGCACCAGGTTGATCACCACGACCACGCCGAAGTGACGCGGATCGATGTGATAGATGTCGGTCGCGACCGGCAGCAGGATCGGCACCGTCATGATCAGGCCGGGAATGCCGTCGATAACCGTGCCGATCAGCAGCAGGATCGCGTTGCAGATCAGCATGAAGCTGACCGGATCCTTGGCGACCGACTGGATCCAGCCGGCCGTCTCCTGCGGTACCTTGCCGAAGATCAGCACCCAGGAGAACACGGCTGCGGCCGCGACCAGGAACAGCACGATCGCCGAATAGATCCCGGCGCGCAGCATCATCTGCGGCAATTGCGAAAACTCGAACTCTTTGGTCCAGTATTTTCCGATCAAGGCCGCGGCGACCGCGCCGACGGCCGCGGACTCCGTCGCGTTGGCCAGCCCGCCGAGGATGCTGCCGACGATCACGATCGGGATCAGCAAGGTCGGCGATGTCCGCAGGATCGTCGCCACCCGCTGCCGCGGCGTCTGGTAGTCGGCCTTGGGATAATTGTAGATGTATCCCATCAGCGCGATGACGATGCAGAACATCGCGGTGAGGATCACGCCCGGCACGATGCCGGCAATCAGCATGTCGCTGACCGATACCTGCGCCAGCACGCTGTAGACGACGAACATCACCGACGGCGGAATGATCGGCCCGAGCATGCCGCCATAGGCGGTCAGTCCCGCCGCAAAAGTCTTGTCGTAGCCCTTCTTCTCCATCTCCGGCACCATGATCTGCGCCATGATCGCGACCTGTGCGGTCGCCGAACCGAGGATGGAAGAGATGAACATGTTGGCGAGGATATTGACGTAGGCGAGCCCGCCCTTCAGCGAGCCGACAAAGGCCATCGCCATGTCGACGATACGCCGCGTGATGCCGCCGCCATTCATGATCTCGCCGATCAGGATGAACAGAGGTATGGCGATCAGGCCGTAGCTGTCGACGCCTCCGAAGAGCTGCAGCGGGTAGGACTGGAACAGCACCGGATTGCCCGATGCGATGATGTAGACGAAACCGGCAAGGCAAAGACACAGCCCAATCGGCACCCCGACCAGCATGATCGCGATAAAGGCGGCCGAGGTGATCATTAGTTGACCCCGTCGAGCTCGGAGAGCTGAAAGCCCTTCGGCGGCGTTCGCGGGATCAGTTCGAGATCCTCCAGGAGGTTTGCCAGGCCGTGGACGGTCATCGACACCGCGAAGATCGGCAGCGTCAGGTAGACGACCCAGGTCGGCCAGTTCAGCGTCTGCGTGCGCTCGGTGTAGAGAAAGTTGAAGGTCTCGGCGGCGAGCTTGCGTGCATCGAAGCCGGCGCGGGCAAGCCCGATCGGATCCATCCAGAGGAAGCAGGTGGCGATCAGGGCCACGCCGAACACGACGACCATGCCCGTCGCAATGACTTTTGCGATCTTCTGATTCTGCGTCGAGAGGCGCTCGGTCATCATGGAGACGGCGAAATCGAGCCGCAGGCGCGTCATGGCGGACGCGCCGATGAAGGTCAGCCAGACCACGCAATAGACGGCTGACTCATCGATCCAATAGATCGGGAAGTGCGAATAGCGGGTGACGACGTTCACCAGGATCAAGGCCGTCAGCAGATACATCAGGCCTATCAAGGCGATGCGCTCGAAAGCGAGCAGGAGGCTGGAAGCCCTGACAACGACCCGCCGGGCGCTGAACGCCGGCGCATCCGCAATCGCCTGCTCGATCATGAAGAGCCCCGCTACCCCATTCAGATTTATCGTGCACTTCAAAAATGTATAATTTATACAATCTTGTCAAATGGAGATTGTGAAGGCCCGTTAGCTTTTGCTGGGTCGGGACCACCTCAACATGCGAAATTGGTGCCGCCTCGATCAGAAAGGCCGGACATGACGACGGAAGATCAAATGAAGGGACCCCTGAAGCACCGGACGCTGTCGGCTGCGATCGTCGACCAGCTCAGGCAGGCGATTCTCGACGGGACCTATCCGGCCGGCTCTCAACTGCGGCAAGACGCGCTGGGCGATATCTACGGGGTGAGCCGCATTCCCGTGCGCGAGGCGCTGTTTCAGCTCGAGGCCGAAGGGCTGGTGCGTATAGTCCCGCAAAAAGGCGCGATCGTCTCGGAGCTGTCGCTGGACGAAATCAACGACGTGTTCGATCTCCGAGGGATCATGGAGCCGCGGCTTTTGGCGCAGTCGGCGCCGCATTTTGTGGAAGAAGACTTTGCCGGGCTGGACGATATCCAGAAGCGCTTCGAGAAGGCGATCAAGGCGGGCAATGTCAGCGAGTGGGGGCAGCTCAATGCCGACTTTCACATGGCGCTCTACGTTCACGCGCGCCAGCCCCGCACCAAGGCGATCGTCGTGGCGCTGCTGCAAACCAGCGACCGCTACACGCGCCTGCAGCTCTCCAACACCAAGGCGATGGGGACAGCCGAAAAAGAGCATGCCCACCTGATCGCGCTATGCCGCGCGCTGCAGATCGACGAGGCTTGCCGGTTTCTGGAGCAGCATATTGAAGCGGTGAGGACGGATCTGCTGCAGGTGGTCGGCGGCGGCTCGATTGCGGCGCGAGCCGGGCGTTGAAGCGAATAGAGGGTAATGGCCTGACCCCCGTCATTTCCTGCGACAAACGCACAGCGTTTGCGCAAGCGCGCGATGCTTAAGCATCGGCCGGCGGTTCGAGATTCCCCGATGCGCTATCGCGCATCTTGGGGTCTGGCGCTCACGCCCCAGTCCGGAATCACGGGAGGGCTGAATCCGTCACCGGCAAGAGACGGCGGAGCGCGTTTTGCCCGCTTCCTCTTGCCTACTTCTTCTTGCCCTTGCCTTTGCGCGCGGCGTAACGGGCGTCGCGCTTGGCCTTCTGCTCAGCCTCCAGCGCCACCTGCCTGGCGGCTTCTTCTTCCTTTTCGCGCGCGATCCGGGCGGCCTCTGCCGCGGCGGCCTCGGCCTCGATACGTTTCTGCTCGGCCTTTGCCGCTTCCTTGGCCTCCCTCGCCTTGGCGCGGGCGGCGGCTTGGGCTTCGCGCT
The DNA here is from genome assembly GCF_018596315.1 of Bradyrhizobium sp. SRL28. Taxonomy (GTDB): domain Bacteria; phylum Pseudomonadota; class Alphaproteobacteria; order Rhizobiales; family Xanthobacteraceae; genus Bradyrhizobium. The sequence continues at coordinate 108,579 of NZ_JAHEAG010000008.1, forward strand.
CGGCTTGACGGCGCTTCACCTCGGGATCGTCGAGGCCCGGCTTGGCGCGAAACTTGTTCAAAATGTCCTGCCGCGCCTGCATCGCGGCCTTTTGGCGGTCCGCGAAGTTCGGTTCCTTGAATCCACTCATAAAAAAGGCCTTGTCGCTTTCACTCTCGGGGTTGGTCGCGCCACACGCGCGGATGGCGCCTAGGTAAGTGAACCCGGGGCAAAATGCCAGCGTCGAAAGGGGGGCGGCAGAGCAGGGGAGGCTTGCATGAACAGCAAACGGCCCAAACTGACGCTGATGAGCAGGATTACGACAGCCTGGCTGCTCTACGAGATGGCAACGGCGACCGAAGCCTCAAGCTGGGCGCTGGCGATGGTCGGCTCGCTGGTGATGCTCGCTTCGGAGAAATGACCGTCCCTAGAAGCTATCGCGACGCCCACCGGGTCCGAGAACGCGTGCGACCGTCATCACTGTCATCGCGACCCGATCCGCGGTTCGCTGCGCCTCCAGCCTGTCGCGGGCATTTTCCCTGATCATGATCTCGATCAGTTCGAGCCGCCTGGTCTCGTCGACCGCTTCCGCCAGCAATTGTTTGTATCTGATGTAGTCGTAGCCCGTTTCCTGCATGTCCATCGCACGCCCCGCACACGCGCTCACCCCGAACGTGCAGTGTCGATCAAGGGTTGTGAGTCCGCAACGGATTTACGTGAGTTATACCCATTTCCTCATCCATCGGGCTCGCGCACAAAGCCGTGTAATGTGAACCAGTTCACAGGGGCTGTGACAGGTCGTTCCTATCTTCCGGGCTTCTCAAGCAGGAGCGACCGCCATGCCCCGGTGGACCCGCAAATACGTCGTTCTCGCCGCCGCCGTCGCGCTGGCCTTCATAGGCTTCGTCGTGATCGGCGTGTCCTATCCCGAGCCAGCCGCCAGCGCAGCCCTTGGTCCTGACTGGCAGTGCAGCCGGCTGGCCTTCGTCTTCACGACCTGCAGCCGGGCCAAGCACAGCCAGTCCGCGTCCGTCCGTGTCGCCAGAATCCCGGTGTGCGGACGTCTGCGGACGTAATAGGATCTGGCCGGAAACGGAGTTGGCCAGAACTGGAGTTTTCGATGCAAAAACTGTTTCGTCTTGTGACGGTCCTGTCGGCGGCGGCTCTCATGTTTCTGCCGGCCGGCGCCGCGCTGTCGCAGGGCGCGCCGAGCGGCGGGACTGCGCCTGCGGCAACCTCCACCGCCGCGCCGGAAGCCAAGTCTCCTGAAAAAACCGCTGCTGAAAAAACGGCGCCTGAAAACACGGCTCCTGAAAAGGAGAAGGCGGCGCCGAAGAAAAAGAAACCGGCCAAGATGACCCGGCAGCAGGAGATCGACCGTTCGGTCGACCGTGGCACGGTGCCCGCGCGTTACCGGAACTCGGTGCCGAAAGAGTACCATCAGTACATTCCGTTCGATAAGCGGTAGGACGTGGCGGATAGCGCTCGTCGTGCCCCCGCGAAGGCGGGGTATCCAGTACGCCGCGGGCTGACCACGTCATTGCGAGCGCAGCGAAGCAATCCATTCTTTCTTTATGCCGCGAGATGGATTGCTTCGCTGCGCTCGCAATGACGGCTGGCAAAGCTGAGCGGTCGCGCGTGTGGGACACACGCAAGGAATTTGCGCACGTATTTCGCACCGTACTCCTACGGATTGGCTGCGTGCGCACGGCGCATCTATAACGACGTCGCTTGCAGCGGGGGGCAGGGCGGTCGTTCATCACCACGAACGCTACCACTGGAGGCGACGAGGCCCGGACTCCTAGGCACTCCGGGCCTCGTCTACTCCTTGTCGCAGCAGCCGGGCCGCTTCCGCCGCTCGAACCGCTTCATCGGCACAATCACATCGGAACAACGCAAGGCGGCACGCGCGCGGTCATTGACCTGCGTGCCGATGATCAGAGCGATCCGAGGAATTGCCAGATGATCAGCCGCACCACGATCACGAGCACCACATAGATGATCATTTTCGGCTTCGCGCGCCTGAAGCGAGGCTGGCATCTGGTCGCCCGGGCTTCAACGCCGGTGATGGACCTCGCCGGTCAGGCCGGCCGTCGTGGATCCAGGTTCCAGATTCACCTTAAGTTCGCCTTTTGCTCCAACGGCGGGATTTCGGATGCTAAGGGGTAGCCCCATGTGGAACGGTTGGAAAAAAGCGGTAATCGGATTGAGCGCGCTGCTCGCCTTCGTCCTCCTGGAGTTGATGGCGGTCATCGGCGGCGTTGCCGTATTCCTGGGCCTTGTCATGGACGTCGATTTGCCGTTCCTCGCGACTTCCGAGGAATAACCGTCCGGGCGGCCCCCTAACCCAGCAGCCCTGAGACAGAGAAACGTGTCGAAGGCGCTCGGTTCCCCAACTGGGGATTCCAGCCCATTTTTGCGCCGTTTCGGTTCCCTTGAAGCCCGGATGCCAGCACCAGCAATCGATCGCGATCATAAAAATCGTTACGATTCAATGACTTTTTAAATTCTCTTTAAGCCAGAAATGAGTTCCTATTCGGGCCGCACCGCCGCGCGGCCCGAATAGCCGGGCGCCGCCCCATCACCTACCCCAGGGAGACGAGCGCTCGGCTATTGTGGGCATCTCACTAGCTTGGCCGTTTCCAGCAGCGCACCCCAGAATTGCAGCGAGCAAACGCGACCGCACTTCCCCGTACGCCAGACCACCGGTGACATACGCCGGCACCGTCGTGGTCGCCGTGGAGCCGATACGCCCACGGACGGTGCCGAGCTTGGTTTCAATTGCTACTCGTAGCCGGCGCGACGCACGGTGACGCGGCACAAGCCGTCGCAGCCGATCTCGCGCGCGGCGCCGAGCGAGAAGTCGAGAACCCGGCCACGTGCGTAGGGGCCGCGGTCCTGCACCGGGCAGCGGATCTTCTTGCCGTTCTCGAGATTGGTGACGACGAAGATGGTGCCGAACGCTTCGGTGCGATGCGCGCAGGAGACCTCGTTGGCCTTGAAGCGCTTACCCCGCGCGTCCCACTTGTCCTCCCAGTAGACGGATGCTTCCTGATCGTCTGCCGGCGGCCGGGCGATCCGCCCCATCCACTTTTCCTGAAAGGTGTCGGCGCATGCATGCGACGAGGTCAGCGCCAGCGCAAGCGCCGCGAGCTGCAGCTTCGAAGCACCGCGGCCATTGCGGTGGCGATACCCTGCCATGACGCCAACATTCTGTTGCGTGACGGGCTCACGCCGCCGGAGGCTCACAGCCGAAAGTTCATCCTCGACTTTGGCGGCGGCGTGGCGCGGGTGGGGCGGCATTGCGCCGAAATGGAAACCCGGACGCTCTCGTTGGATTACGCGTTGGCTTTGCCTGCAACGGATGAGTGCGCAGCACCGAACGTTGAGCAGTCGATGCAGTGCGATTAGGAAACCGTCAAGGAGATGCCTTTAGCTTCGGATTTTCTGACCGCGCAAATCTGTCACCAGTTGTGAGAGGAAACTTGGATGCGCCTCAAAGCAGCGTCTGTCACGGTTGTATTATCTAAAGAGGTCAACCGGCTGGAAATTTACAATCTAAAAGAGGTAACTCGGGTTGGAACTTCACAGACTGAAAGAAGGGGCTTAAAGAGGTGCTGAATCGGCCTTATTCTGCTCATGTTTTTTACCAACGATGACAACCACATCGAATCATGATTGGGGACGGTCGTGAACCGCAATGACTTCAAATCGATGTCCACGGATCAGTTGTGGGCACTGCACGAGGAAATCGCCTCCAGGCTTGCAGCCTCGCTGCTCGCGGAGAAGCGCGTACTCGAAGATCGCCTGAAGCAACTCAAGGGTGGCGTCGAATCCGAGCGCGAAAGTTCGTCGACAGGGCGGCGTCCATATCCGACCGTCGTTCCGAAGTTTCGGAATCCGGATCGGCCCTCTGAGACTTGGGCGGGACGAGGAAAGACGCCGCGTTGGCTTGCTGCGAAATTGAAATCCGGCAAGCGGATCGACGACTTCCGAATCAGGCAGGTAGCCTAAGAAGATTTGCAGCCGGTCGGTTGTGGCGTGCTTGCACGTCGGCCAATCCAAGAATTGGCCACGTGAAGCATTCAGATGCCGCGCCGACCTGTTGCTGATCGCTAATACGCGCGAGCTCTTGAATGCGCGCGCGTTCTTGGCTGTTCCGCTTGGAAAGCTTTTAAGCGTTCCGGCAACATCGCCGGTGATGTCGCTCTGGATTCAGATGCTGGCGTCACGCTCGCACTTCAGATCACCTTGGCTTGGATCTTGAGTTGGACCTGAGCGCCCGGGATTGAGTGTCCTTTCGACATGCGCTTCCAGGGCTCTGACAATTCCCATGCGCGCAAACAGCATGGGTCCGCGATCTTCGGAGGCATCGATAAGCATCTGAACGGCAAGCCGCCATTCCTGACAGTCACGGTCTGGCTGAGGAAGCTTCCTGATGTAGTCGGCCGCGTCTCGCAGGGTTTGCGCAGGCGGTCCCTCCGGGAGAGGGACAGGCTGAGCGAACGGACGATCCCAGGACATGCTGAACTCCCGTCATCGACAAATGGCCCCAACGCGGCGGAATAGAATGCGCCAAGACGGCAAGCCCAGCGTGGGTCGCTTTCCGGTGTCGCCGAAAAAGGCACCGAGAGCACGGATTCGACGCGGGGCCTCGATTTTAGTTCCATTCGCAAGGTTGTTTTGTTCCCTGCGGTCCAACTTTGACCCCGCCCGTGGACAGATCAGTTCAAAAACGTAACGCCGACGAAATCGCCTTGCCGCCAGATCACGCGGCACTCGCGAACGGTATGAAAATTGTCGAAGCTCAATTCGAAATTCAGCGGCAATATATTGAGGCCATGGAGTTCGATTCCGGCCCCGGAATTCGTGACGTCCTGAACGCGGCAGGTGAGGACACCGCGCTGCGCGTCAAAGAACAGCAGCGCGTCTTTCGCGATCGTCGTCCTCGCCACATATCGGCGTTCGGATTCCATCGGAGCCACCAATAGTTCGCGCCAGCCCCAGTAATAAGCAGAGGCTAGCGAATTGCGCTCAGGTGGCAATCAGGTTCGGTCTTTTTCGTAAACAATCAATTTTAATCATCGCGGAAAGTCGAATTCCACGAGCGGGCGCAGCCGTCGTCAGGACGGTGCAGTTGCGGCGTAAGCACAGTTCTGCCGGTTCCGCGTGCGGAACTCACAATCAGGCTTGATGCGCCGGTGAAAGGCAGCCTCTCTTGATGCGCAGAGGGGAATCAAATGCACTTACGTTGGATGTGCGTGCTGGCGCTGTGTCTGGGAACATCAAGCGCCGGCTTTGCGGGCGAACAGTCGGGTGTTTTGCGTCGAATTTCGTGTCCTGTCGTGCGCTATTACGTGGCGCAATACAGTGCGTCCGCCGCCGAGCAGTGGGCCCGCAACAAAGGTGCGAGCGACGCCGAGATCGAAGCCGCGCGGCGCTGCCTGAGGCCCGACACGACGAGAACGGCCAAAGCCCCACAGAGGCCGCTCGCGCTCGGCACTTACGGCTGGTGATTGGTGAGTCCCTGCTAGCCGCGAAATCGCAGCGGGCGGCGTGAAGACCACCCGGCGCCATGGGCTTTGCCCCGCGGCACGCTGACAATGCCGCGGCTTGCGCCCATCTGCCTGCAAAAGTGAATAGCGCAGTCAGAGCAACCCAAAATTGCGACTAAAGCGCCACACCGCGCAAGAATTCGGCCGAGTAGTTGCTCTGTCTTTGCAGATAGATGCCGTGGCTGTTCTGCGCGGACGTATGCTTGCAACGTTGGAGGGCGTGAGTGGAGGGCGTGTGATGCGCGGACCATTTGCTGCACTTGGAGTTTCCGTCTTAATAACATCATTGGCAACATCAGCGCTGGCGGCGGATCTGCCCGTCAAGGCACCGCCTGTTCCAGCCGTACAAGCCGTCAGTTGGACGGGTCTCTATGTCGGCGGTCATGCCGGCTATGCCTGGGGGCGTTCCGACGGCGACCTCACCTTCGACCCGGGCACTGGGCCGCTTGTGGTCTTCGATCCGTCCCATCGAACAATCGACGCCGACGGCTGGCTCGCTGGAGGGCAGATCGGATTCAACTATCAGTTCAACTCATTCGTGTTCGGACTTGAAGCCGATGCGTCGTGGACAAACCTGAGAGGTCGCGGGAGCTTCAACACAATTCCCGGTGACATTAATTGGACGATCGAAAACCAACTGGATTGGTTCGGCACCGTTCGCGGCCGTGCGGGTGTTGCTGTCAATAATTTCCTGCTCTATGGCACGGCTGGTGTTGCCTTTGGGCAGACCAGCGCGGACCAAGTGGTAACGAACATCATTCCATGTTGTCTGGTGACTGCGGTGTCGTCGGTCAATGAAAATCATATTGGCTGGACAGCAGGGGCAGGCGCCGAGTGGATGTATTCCCGAAACTGGTCCCTTAAAGCGGAATACCTTTACGTAGACTTGGGGTCGGCGGACTATCGCTTCATTGGTACTACTTTTCTTGGCACTCCACACACGACTGACAGCTTCCCTGCCGACCTTACTTTCCACACCGTTCGTGTGGGTGTGAACTACCGGTTCTGATGGGGTCAGCGGGTAGCCCGCATGAGCGGAGCGATATGCGGGCTACACTTTCAGGCGGTACCGTCAGGCCGTCGAAGCGGGCGATTTTCAGTACGGCTGTGACCGGTGGCGCTTGCTACGCTTGGCCTTCGGCCCGCCGTAATATGGATTGACCACGCATTGGGCGGAGCGGCCCGAAGCCGACGCCGCACACTGCGCCATCGTTTGATAGCGGCACTCGAAATAGAAGTCCGCGATGCCGCCCTGGTAGATCTGCAGGCAAACGGGGTAGCTTGGATCGTAGGTCTGGGCGCGTGCAGGGGCGTGCAGGGCGATTGTCGCGGCCAAAATTGTTAGAGATAGTGCCGTGGCAGATGCATGTGGCAGCTTCATCCTGATGTCCTCCCAAACTTCAGTACTTCCATCAGGTAGCCCGCATGAGCGGAGCGACATGCGGGTGCAACAAACGAAAACCCGGATATCGCTATGCTCATCCGGGCTATGCTGACCACGAGCCCGTCTTTCAGACTTCCCGATCCTCAAATCCATACTCTCGGTAAACGGCGGCGCGATCGGCGTGGGGGTTTAGCCGGCACTTTGCCTGGGCGAGGTGAAGGTTGAGGGTCCCGGGCTGACAATTGGCTGCCAGCAGTTTCCGGATGTCATCCATCTGCTGACGTGATTGCTGGGTCGGTTCGAGTTGCTCAAGCGCGACCAGTGCCGTCGCCAGCGCTTCCGTGACGACCCATTCGTCGTGGCCGGTGATTCCCTTTTTTGGCATTACGACCCGTATCCTTTGTCTAGGCAACGGAGCAATTCCTGGCCGGCATTATAAGCCCAAACCGCAAATCGTCACGCGTGCCGCTTCAGTTTCGTTGGCCTTTGATGCACAAATTGGCGCCTGGAGCGTGCGCGCCGATGTCCCCGACCGGTTCCTCCGCGGCGGCCGGGCGATGCAATCAATCTCGGGGGGCGCCGTCGGAATGGGGAAATCTCTTCGATCTGATGCCGGCAAACTTGCGTTGCACAACGCATATTTCTTCCGTCGAACCGCGACTCCATCTAGCCTGATACAGAGCGCTTTAAATTGGCCTTGTTATGTTCAGACTATCTGCCGACGATGAGGGCTCAAACGTCGAATCATGATTGGGGACCGTCATGAACCGAAATGACTTCAAGTCGATGTCGACCGACGAATTGTGGGCGCTCCACGAGGAAATTGCCACCAGGCTTGCTGCGGCACTGACGGCGGAAAAGAGCGTGCTTGAAAACCGCTTGATGCGACTGCAGCGCGGAATTGAAACTCCACATGTAACTCAAGATGCCAAGTCGTCGACGGAGCGCCGGCCCTATCCCGCGGTGGTTCCGAAATATCGGAATCCGGAGCGGCCGTCGGAGACGTGGGCGGGCCGCGGCAAGACCCCTCGCTGGCTGGCCGCACAACTAAAATCCGGCAGGCGGATCGACGACTTTCGGATCAGGCACGCGGCATAGGCGGTCAGTAAGGTCGACCAGCTTCGGCTTTCTGAACCAGCTTACGCAGTGCCTGCACCTCGGCCAGCCGTCTCGCGAGCTTTGCGGCCCCTTCACGGATTGGCTTCCTTGGCTGACGGAGGCGAGCCGGACGGATGCTGTTTGGTTCTGCTGTGCGCTAGCGCCCGATGACAGGCTCCGCGAGTTGCAGGAAACCCCTGACGTCGTTCTGCTCATCCGGGCGGCGCTTGCTCGAACAGCGGCCGGATATCGGCGCCCCGGTGGCCGCGCGAACCTCTCAGTCCAGATTTTTGCGCTTCAACCGCATTTGCATATCAAACTTGAGGTCATATTTCTTTCCATCCGCACATACGGCATCGTCGACCTCAAACTGCTGATCGTCTTCGTCCATCTCGAACTTGCCGCCAGAACATCCCTCAGCCTGAACCGCAGCAACGAGCTTTGCGCGTTCGTCCTCAGTAACCTGGCGATCGGCGAGCGCAGGCAGGGCCGATACGGCGAGTATTGCTATCGACGTGATCAATCGCATGAGCAAGTTCCTCCTGTGGGCGCGCGTAGGGGCGCTTCGCGCTGACCAGTCGGTTCTCTCGCCGCGTTAGGGCATTGCGCGGACCAGCACGTACAACTCGAATGCCAGCGACCGGCAAATGTTCCGCGAGCCCCGGCAGCTCGATGGTAGAAATCCGGCCGGCTTCCATATCCGATAAGGAGTAGCGAGCACCCGCATGAGCCACCGGGTCGCGCGAATGCGCGCCCGGGGAGAGAGGGTGGCGATCCCGGCAGGACTCGAACCTACAACCACGGAGCAGACAGTCTTTAGTCAGGCTGCGAATTCTTCAATTCAATGAAGAATTTGGCACCGGTATCGCGCTCGCGTCCATCGGTTCGTATCATTCCCGAAGATTGGGGCCCCGGCGCAGATATGTGGGCTACGCCGGGACCGCCCGCTCCGCCGATATTTATGAAGGGGGCTGGGAATCGACGATACGAGCATATATATCAAACCACAACCGTAGCGGGTTTTCCAGTGCTGTTTGTGCCAACCCACAAAAAAAGCTGCAGAACGAAATATAAGCAACCTAAGCGGGTTTCATTCATGGAACCCAGAATGTCGTGGTAAAACTTTCCGAAACATGAAAGCGCGCATGGCGTGCCACTAATGTGGTCCGCTATCGCCGTTAAGCCGGCACGCTGTCACGGCAAGAGCTCGGCGGATTGGCGATCCCAGCAGGATTCGAACCTGCAACCCACGGAGTAGAAATCCGTTACTCTATCCAGTTGAGCTATGGGACCGTCCGGGCCGTATCCGCCCTGAAGTATCAGTCTTGTATAGGCCTTCCTTATATCTAGCATTGCCAATATGAAAAATCCGCTTTCCCGCCAAGACGGTCGAACCGATTTCCTCAAGTTCGCGACCAAGGCAGACGGTGGGTCATAGCCTATGGTCCGCCCCTGACATAAAGCCAGCCGCCGGCACCCCGCCGGGCGGTGCGGCTGGGACCGTTTGGACTGCCAGCGCCATGCATGCGACCTTTTCGCAAGCCAGAATCCCTGCCATCAGTCCGTCACCTTTTCGCGCATTTTTTGACGTTACGCGGCTGATGTCCGCGGCAAGGAGCCCATCATGATCGGTTTGGTTCGCGCCACAGTGATTTGCGCCACGCTGGCGCTTGGCCTGACGGCGGCCGGGGCCGCTGACAAGGCGTTCAAGCGCGACGAACTGGCCGATTCGGCTGTCAAACTGGAAGCCCAGATCAAGAGCGAGGCGGGGCCGATCGCCAAATCCTCCGCGACCCTGCGCAACGACGCCGACGCCGCTTTCAAGCGCGCCGACTTTCGCGTCGGCCTGCAGATCCTCGGCCAGATCGCCGCCACCACGCCCGAGGACGGCGCCAATTGGCTGAGGCTCGCCAAAACCATCTTCCAGATCCGTTCCGCCAGTTCCAGCGAACAGACCTTCCTGTACGAGCGTGCCTCGACCGCGGCCTACATCGCCTATCAGCGCGCGGGCAACCAGGCCGAGGAGGCCGATGCGCTGGCCGTGCTGGGTCGGGCGATGTCCGAGCGCAAGCTGTGGCGTCCGGCGCTGGATGCGTTGCGGCTGTCGCTCGACATGCGCGAGGTCGCCGAGGTCCGCGGCCAGTACGAGAAGATGCGCGACCAGCATGGCTTCCGGCTGCTGGACTACACCGTCGATTCCGACGGGGCCTCGCCGCGGGCCTGCTTCCAGTTCTCCGAAGACCTCGCCAAGCGGGTCGACTTCGCGCCCTTCGTGGCGCTGGCCGGCACCGACAAGCCGGCGCTGACCAGCGAGAGCAAGCAGCTCTGCGTCGACGGGCTGAAGCATGGCGAGCGCTACAATATCAACCTGCGCGCGGGGCTGCCGTCCACCGTCAAGGAGAGCCTGCCGAAATCGGCCGAGTTCAACATCTATGTCCGCGACCGCAAGCCGTTCGTGCGCTTCACCGGCCGCGCCTATGTGCTGCCGCGCACCGGCCAGCGCGGCATTCCGCTGGTCAGCGTCAATACGCCGTCGGTGAACGTCAACGTGTTCCGGATCGGCGACCGCAACCTGATCAACACCGTGGTGGACAGCGACTTCCAGAAGACGCTGTCGAGCTACCAGCTCTCGGATTTGGGCAACGAGCGCGGCGTCAAGGTCTGGACGGGCGAACTTGCAACCGCGAGCACGCTGAACCAGGACGTCGTGACGGCGTTCCCGGTCGATCAGGCGCTCGGCGACCTGCAGCCCGGCGTCTATGTGATGACGGCCGCGGCCAAGGGCCCCGGAAGTGGCGACGATGACGGCTCGCTGGCGACGCAATGGTTCATCGTCTCCGACATGGGGCTGACGGCGTTTTCCGGCAATGACGGCATCCATGTCTTCGTCAATTCGCTGGCTTCGACCGAGGCCGTATCGAAAGCCGAGGTACGGCTGGTCGCGCGCAACAATGAGATTTTGGCGACCCGCAAGACCGACGATGCCGGCCACGTGCTGTTCGAGGCGGGGCTGGCGCGCGGCGAGGGCGGGCTTTCGCCAGCGTTGCTGACGGTCATGAGCGACAAGGCCGACTACGCCTTCCTCAGCCTGAAGACCAACGCCTTCGACCTCACCGACCGCGGCGTGTCGGGGCGGGTGGTGCCTCCTGGCGCCGACGCCTTCGTCTATGCCGAGCGCGGGGTCTACCGGTCGAGCGAGACGGTCTACCTGACCGCGCTGCTGCGCGACGGGCAGGGCAACGCCATGGCCGGCGGGCCGCTAACGCTGGTGATCGAGCGGCCGGACGGCGTCGAATACCGTCGGGCACAGCTTCCCGATCAGGGCGCAGGCGGGCGTTCCATGGCCGTGCCGCTCAATTCGGCGGTTCCGACCGGGACCTGGCGGGTGCGCGCCTTTACCGATCCCAAGGGCTCTGCCGTCGGCGAGACCACCTTCATGGTCGAGGATTACATCCCCGAACGGATCGAATTCGATGTCTCGGCCAAGGAGAAGATGATCAAGGCTGAGACTCCGGTTGAGCTGAAGGTCACCGGCAAGTTCCTCTATGGCGCACCCGCCTCGGGCCTGCAGCTCGAAGGCGACATGCTGGTTGCCCCCGCAGCCTCCGGGCGGCCGGGCTATCCCGGCTTCCAGTTCGGCGTGGCGGATGAGGAGACTGCTTCCAACGAGCGCACTCCGATCGAGAACCTGCCGGAGGCCGACGCCAACGGCGTCGCGACCTTCCCGGTGTCGCTCGCCAAGGCGCCGACGTCCACCCGCCCGCAGGAGGCGCAGATCTTCATCCGCATGGTGGAGACCGGCGGCCGCGCCGTCGAGCGCAAGCTGGTGCTCCCCGTGGCACCGCAGGCGGCGCTGATCGGCATCAAGCCGCTATTCGCTGACAAAAGCGTGGCGGAGGGCGACAAGGCCGAGTTCGACGTCGTATTCGTCGGCTCCGACGGCGAGCAACTTTCGCGAGACGGGCTGCGCTACGAATTGCTGAAAATGGAGTCGCGGTACCAGTGGTATCGCCAGAACTCTTCCTGGGAATATGAGCCGGTCAAGTCGACCAAGCGCGTCGCCGACGGCGATCTGACGCTCACGGCCGACAAGGCTGCACGGGTGTCGCTCGCGCCGCAGCCGGGCCGCTATCGCCTCGACGTCAAATCCACCGAGGCGGACGGACCGGTCACGTCGGTACAGTTCGACGTCGGCTGGTACTCCGACGGCAGCGCCGATACGCCGGACTTGTTGGAAACCTCGATCGACAAGCCGGAATACGCGTCCGGCGAGACCATGGTGGTGTCGATCAATGCCCGTACCGCCGGCAAGCTCACCATCAACGTGCTCGGCGACCGCCTGCTGACGACGCAGACCGTGGACGTCAAGGAAGGCACCCAGCAGGTCAAGCTGACGGTTGGCAAGGACTGGGGCACGGGCGCCTATGTGCTGGCGACGCTGCGCCGTCCGCTCGATGCGGCCGCGCTGCGGATGCCGGGGCGGGCGATTGGGCTAAAGTGGTTCGGCATCGACAAGAAGACGCGTACGCTGCAGGTCGCGCTGTCGCCGCCGCCCCTGGTGCGGCCCGGCACGGCGCTCAAGATCCCGGTTAAACTCGGCGGGCTCAATCCCGGTGAGGACGCCAAGATCGTGGTTGCCGCAGTCGACGTCGGCATTCTCAATCTGACCAACTACAAGCCGCCGGCGCCGGATGATTACTATCTCGGCCAGCGCCGCCTCACGGCTGAAATCCGCGACCTCTACGGGCAGTTGATCGACGGCATGCAGGGCACCCGCGGCCAGATCCGGACCGGCGGCGATGGCGCCGGCGCCGAGCTGCAGGGCTCGCCGCCCACGCAGAAGCCGCTGGCGCTCTATTCAGGGATTGTCACGGTCGGGGCTGACGGCACTGCCGAAATCAGCTTTGACATTCCGGAGTTTGCCGGCACGGCCCGCGTCATGGCGGTGGCGTGGAATTCGACCAAGCTCGGTCGCGCCACCATCGACGTCACGGTACGCGATCCCGTAGTGCTGACGGCGACGTTGCCGCGCTTCCTGCTCAACGGTGACAAGGGCACGATGAGTTTCGACCTCGACAATGTCGAGGGCGCGCCCGGCGATTACAGCATCAGCGTCAAGACGTCGGGTCCGGTGAAGGTGACGGGTAACCCCACGACGACAGTCAAACTCGCTGCCAAGCAGCGGACCTCGATGGCGCTGGCGATCGACGCCGGCGGCGCCGGCACCGCCAATCTCGACGTCGACATCAAGGGTCCGAACGGGCTGACGCTGGCGCGGCACTATGCGCTCGAGGTCAAGGCGGCGACGCAGGTTCTGGCGCGCCGCTCGATCCGTACGCTGGCCACAGGCGAGAGCCTGACGCTGACGCCGGACATGTTCTCCGACCTCGTATCGGGCACCGGCAGCGTGTCGCTGTCGGTCAGCCTGTCCACCGCGCTCGATGCGGCGACCATTTTGAAGGCGCTGGATCGTTATCCGCATGGCTGTTCCGAGCAGATCACCAGCCGTGCGATGCCGCTGCTCTATGTCAACGACTTGGCAGCGGGCGCGCATCTGGCGATGGATACCGCGGTCGAACAGCGCATCAAGGATGCGATCGAACGGCTGCTGGCGCGGCAGGGCGCGAACGGTTCGTTCGGCCTGTGGTCGACCGGCGGCGACGATGCCTGGCTCGATGCGTACGTGACCGACTTCCTGACCCGCGCCCGCGAAAAGGGATTTGCGGTGCCGGATGTGCTGTTCAAGAACGCGCTCGACCGTATCCGTAACTCCGTGGTCAACGCCAACGAGCCGGAAAAGGACGGCGGCCGCGATCTCGCCTACGGCCTTTACGTGCTCGCCCGCAACGGCGCGGCGCCGATCGGCGATCTCCGCTATCTCGCCGATACCAAGCTCTCCAATCTAGCTACGCCGATTGCGAAGTCGCAGCTTGCGGCGGCGTTGGCCTTGGTCGGCGACAAGACGCGGGCGGAGCGGGTCTACGGGGCGGCGCTCGATGCGCTGGCGCCAAAACCCGTGCTCGAGTTCGGCCGCGTCGATTACGGCTCGGCGCTGCGCGATGCGGCGGCGCTGGTCTCGCTCGCCAGCGAAGGCAACGCCCCGCGGGCGACGCTGACGCAGGCGGTCGCACGGGTCGAAGCGGCGCGGGGGCTTTCGCCCTACACCTCCACGCAGGAGAATGCGTGGCTGGTGCTGGCCGCACGTGCGCTGTCGAAGGAAACCTTGGCGCTGGATATCGATGGGTCGCCAGTCAAAGCCGCGGTCTATCGCAGCTACAAGGCCGACGCGATGGCCGGTACGCCGGTCAAGGTCACCAATACCGGCGATGCGCCGGTGCAGGCGGTGGTCTCGGTTTCGGGTTCGCCGGTTACGCCCGAGCCCGCGGCGTCGAACGGCTTCAAGATCGAGCGCAATTACTTCACGCTCGACGGCAAGCCCGCCGATGTCACCAAAGCCAAGCAGAACGACCGCTTCGCCGTGGTGCTGAAGATCACCGAGGCCAAGCCGGAATACGGGCACATCATGGTGGCCGACTATCTGCCGGCCGGACTGGAGATAGACAACCCGCGGCTGGTGTCGTCGGGTGACTCCGGCACGCTGGACTGGATCGAGGACGGCGAGGAGCCGGAGAATACCGAGTTCCGCGATGACCGCTTCACGGCGGCCATTGATCGCGCCAGCGACGACAAGTCGGTGTTCACGGTCGCCTACATCGTGCGCGCGGTATCGCCCGGCAAATACGTGCTGCCGCAGGCCTATGTCGAGGACATGTACAACCCCTCGCGCTATGGCCGCTCCGGCACCGGCTCAGTCGAGGTGCGTCCGGCGAAATGAGTGGTGGTGGAATGAGCGACGCGGTGTCACCGCAATCTCAGTCGTCATGCCCGGGCTTGACCCGGTCATCCACGCCCTTGGGTGTGGACCGGAAAGACGTGGATGGCCGGGACAAGCCCGGCCATGACGGCGGTGGTAGTGGGCGCCGCCGTTTTTTCCGCATCGCGGTCGCTCTGGCCTTCGTGCTCATAGTAATCACCACCGCCTTCACGGCCTGGGTCGTCTCGCTCGGGCCGTTACCGTTGGAAGAGGCGCGCAAAGTCTCGACCACCATCGTCGACCGCAACGGCAAGCTGCTGCGCGCCTATGCGATGTCCGACGGTCGTTGGCGGCTGCCGGTCGATGCGAAGACTGCGGTCGATCCCGGTTATCTGAAACTACTGCTGGCGTATGAAGACCGCCGCTTCTGGTCGCATGGCGGCGTCGATCCGCTGGCGCTCGGGCGCGCGGCGCTGCAGTTCGGCAGCAGCGGCCACATCGTCTCCGGCGGCTCGACCATTACGATGCAATTGGCTCGGCTGATGGAGCCGCGGCGCGAGCGCTCGGTGTACGCAAAATTGCGCCAGATGGTGCGCGCGGTCCAGCTCGAGCGGCAGCTCAGCAAGGACGAAATCCTCGATCTCTATCTGGCGCTGGCGCCGTTCGGCGGCAACCTCGAAGGTATCCGCGCCGCATCCATCGGCTATTTCGGCAAGGAGCCGAAGCGGCTTTCGCTTGCGGAAGCAGCACTGCTGGTCGCGCTGCCGCAATCGCCGGAACGCCGCCGGCTCGACCGCTATCCGGAAGCAGCGCACGCCGCGCGCGATCGCGTGCTGGCCCGGATGGTCGAAGACGGCATGGTGTCGAAGGAGGACGCGGCGCAGGCGAGGGCGGCGGCGGTGCCGCGGCTGCGCAAGCCGATGCCGATCCTGGCGCCGCATTCCTCCGATGCCGCGATGGCGACGGTGAAGGATACGCCGCTGATCAAGCTCACGCTGGATTCGGCCTTGCAGAAAACGCTGGAGGCGCTGGCGCGCGACCGCGCGGTGGCGCAGGGACCGAACATTTCGGTAGCCATCATCGCGGTCGACAATGAAAGCGGAGACGTGTTGGCGCGTGTCGGCTCATCGGATTATTTCGACGAGCGCCGCGCCGGGCAGGTCGACATGACGCGCGCGGTGCGCTCGCCGGGCTCGACGCTAAAACCGTTCATCTATGGCCTCGCCTTCGAGGATGGCTTTGTACATCCGGAAAGCCTGATCGACGACCGTCCCATTCGTTTCGGCTCCTATGCGCCGGAAAATTTCGACATGACGTTTCAGGGCACGGTGCCGGTGCGCAAGGCGCTGCAGCTCTCACTGAACGTGCCGGCGATTGCGCTGCTCGATCGCGTCGGCTCCAGCCGACTGTCGTCGCGGCTGAAGCAGGCCGGCGGCAACTTGGTGCTGCCGAAGGACGAGGCGCCGGGCCTTGCGATGGGCCTTGGCGGCGTTGGCGTCACCTTGCAGGATCTGGCGCAGCTCTACACGGGTTTGGCGCGGCTTGGCGCGGCGCGGCCGCTGCGCGAGATCATGCTCGCCCAAGAAAAAAATAACGACGATCGCGAACCGATGCGGCTGATGGATCAGGCCGCGGCCTGGCAGGTCGGCAACGTGCTGTTCGGCACGCCGCCGCCGGAAAACGGCGTGCACAACAGGATCGCGTTCAAGACCGGCACCAGCTACGGCTATCGCGACGCGTGGTCGGTCGGTTTCGATGGCCGCATCACGATCGGGGTGTGGGTCGGGCGTCCCGACGGCGCGCCGGTGCCGGGCCTGGTCGGCCGCACCGCCGCAGCGCCGATCCTGTTCGACGCCTTTGCGCGCACTGGCAAGATCCCGGCGGCGCTGCCCAAGGCGCCGAAGGGCGCGCTGATCGCCAGCAATGCCAAGCTGCCGCTGCCGTTGCGGCGCTTCCGTCCCGTCGGCGAACTGATCCGCACCGGCAGCGATCAGATGCCGCGCATCCAGTTTCCGCTGAACGGCTCGCGGATCGACGTCGACCGTTCAGGCGGCGGGCAGGCCACGCCGATGCCGGTCAAGGTGGCCGGCGGCGTGCTGCCGCTGACCATCATGGTGAACGGTACCTCGGTCGGCGAAATCGACAGCCGGCGTCAGCGGCTGGTTGACCCGCCCGGGCCCGGCTTTGCGCGCCTGACGGTGATCGACGCGACGGGGGCGGCCGATACCGTCGTGATCCGGATACAGTGACGAAAAAGCGCCCAGCGACCACAGGTTAGGCGGATCTGTGGTGTTGTTTGCAGTGCGGTTTCATCGTATGCGAACAAGATGGTTGAAACCTTGCAACCCCCACGCTTCGGAGCGGGCCAACAGCCTGTAAAACCAGCGCATTCCAGCCGCAGGCTGGCCGCGGCGTTCGATTACGCGACCGCGAGCCATTTTCGCGCCATCGTGTTCCTGGTGCTCTGCGGCATCGTGCTTTTCCTGCCCGGATTCTTCAACATTCCGGCGATCGACCGTGACGAGGCCCGGTTCGCGCAGGCGACCAAGCAGATGGTCGAAAGCGGCGATTTCGTCGACATCCGCTTCCAGGACGACGTCCGCTACAAGAAGCCGGTCGGCATCTATTGGCTACAGGCCGCCGTGGTCGAAACCTCCTCGGCGCTCGGACTGCCGCGGGCGCAATTGCGCATCTGGCTCTATCGGATTCCCTCCCTGATCGGCGCCATCGGCGCGGTGCTGTTGACCTACTGGGCGGCGCTCGCCTTCGTCACGCGGCGCGGGGCAGCACTTGCGGCGCTGATGATGTGCAGTTCCGTCCTGCTCGGCGCCGAAGCCCGGCTCGCCAAAACGGACGCGATGCTGCTGTTGACCGTTGTCGCGGCGATGGGAGCGATGGCGCGGGTCTATCTGTCCTGGCAGCGCGGCGAGGATCCGGCGCGTCCGCCCTGGAGCGCGCCCGCGATCTTCTGGACTGCGCTGGCCGGCGGCATCCTGCTCAAGGGGCCGCTGATCCTGATGTTCGTCGGGTTGACCATCCTGGCGCTCGCGATCCTCGACCGCTCGGCGGCGTGGTTGTGGCGGCTGCGCCCGGTCTGGGGCCTGATGTGGACACTGGTGCTGGTACTGCCATGGTTCGTCGCGATCTTCTGGCGCGCGGGCGAGGCGTTCTTCTCCAATTCGCTCGGCGGCGACATGCTGAGCAAGCTCGGCGCACAGGAATCCCATGGCGCGCCGCCCGGCCTCTATCTGCTGCTGTTCTGGGTCACGTTCTGGCCCGGGGCGGCGCTGGCGGGGATGGCGGCGCCGGCGGTATGGCGCGCGCGGCGCGAGCCCGGCGCGCAATATCTGCTGGCCTGGCTGGTCCCGTCCTGGATCGTGTTCGAACTGGTTTTGACCAAGCTGCCGCATTACGTGATGCCGCTGTATCCGGCGATTGCGATCCTCACCGCCGGCGCGCTGGAGCGCCGCGTGCTGTCGCGGTCCTGGCTCAGGCGCGGCGCGGCCTGGTGGTTTGTCGTTCCGGCGGGCGCATCCGTGATCGCCGTCATCGGCGCTATCAAGCTGACGCATTACCCGGCCTTTCCGGCCTGGCCTTTCCTGGCGGCGGCGATGATCGCCGGCCTGATCGCGTGGTGGATGTTCGAGGACAGCCGTGCCGAGCGCTCGCTGTTGAATGCGGTGGTCGCGGCGATGTTTCTGGCGATCGGAATCTACGGCATCGTCATGCCGTCGCTGACGACGATGTTTCCGAGCGCCGAGGTCGCACGTGCGCTTCGCAACGTGGTCTGCGTTGGGCCAAGGGCCGCGGCATCCGGCTTTCACGAGCCCAGCCTGGTCTTCATGACCGGCACCAGCACGCTGCTCACCGACGGATCGGGCGCTGCCGATTTCCTCGGGCAGGGCAGTTGCCGCTTCGCGCTGGTGGAATCGCGCACCGAACGCGCCTTCGTCCAGCGCGCCGAGGCCATCGGGCTGCGCTACAACGTGGCGAAGCGGATCGAGGGCTATAACATCTCGCAGGGCAAGGCGATCTCGATCGCCATCTTCCGCTCGGAAGGTACGGAGTAAGATGGCCGGGAGCCCTGCTGTCGTTGAATCCAAAAACTATCTTTCCCGCTTCGGGACGCTGGCGTGGCTGTCACTGGCGCAGCTCGTGCGCTCGCCGTCGCATTCGCGGCGCGCCGAGGCTGCACGGCGGGCGGCACGACACGTGTTGTGGCTGTCGGCCGGCCTTGGTGCAGCGATCATCGTGCTGATGTACGCGATCGACGCGTGGGAAATCGCCCAGATGCCGAAACGCGGCACGCCGTCGCTGTGGTGGGTCCGCATTCTCACCGATTTCGGCAAGGACGAATATGTGCTGGCGGTGCTGGGGGGATTGCTGATCGCGGTCGCGCTTGTTTCACCGGCCTTGCGCGGCATCCAGCGCTCGCTGCTGCTCGGCCTGGGAACGCGGCTGCAGTTCATCTTCTGCGCGGTAATTGTGTCCAATCTGGTCACTGAAGTTCTGAAATATTGCGTCGGCCGCGGCCGGCCATTTGTCGGCGGCGAGGCGAACGCCTTCCACTTCTCGCACTTCGCAGGCAACCCGGCCTATTACAGCTTTCCTTCCGGCCACGCCACGACGGCCTTTGCGCTTGCCTTCGCCGTGTCGGTCGTATGGCCCCAGGCTCGCGTTGCGATGGCCGTCTATGCCCTGATCATTGCGGCGAGTCGTCTGGTGCTGCTGGCCCATCATCCGAGCGACGTCGTGGCCGGCGCGATGGTCGGCATCGTCGGCGCGATGTTCGTGCGATACTGGTTTGCGGCCCGCAGGCTCGGATTTGCGATCCAGCGCGACGGTAGCATTGTGTCCCTTGTCGGGCCCTCGTCCGGGCGCCTCAAAAGGGTTGCCCGCGGCGCTTTCGCCCCATAAAAGCGGACGCCGCCCGACGGCCCGATACGCCCGGTTCCGGGTTCTCCCAAGCCAACCAGACGAGTACCGATTTGACACCTTCCGACACAGATGCGGTCGCCGTTTCCATCGTTGTGCCGGTGCGCAACGAAGCGGAGAACGTCGCGCCGCTGGTTGCGGAAATCATCAGCGCGCTCGACGGCCGATGGGTCTACGAAATCATCTATGTCAACGACGGCTCGACCGATGCAACCGCGGGGCGGCTGGCTGATCTGATGAAGCAGCACCGTCAGCTCCGGCAACTCAAACACGCCAATTCTTCCGGGCAGTCGGCGGCGGTGCGTAGCGGGGTGCGGGCCGCGCGCGGCGCCATCGTGGCGACGCTCGACGGCGACGGCCAGAACAATCCGGTGTTCCTGCCGGACCTGATTGCGGCGGTCGAAAACGGCGGCGGCCGCGTCGGACTCGCGGCCGGCCAGCGGGTAGGGCGCAAGGATACCGGGTTCAAGAAACTGCAATCGCGCATAGCCAACGGCGTGCGCAACGGCATCCTGCGTGACGGCACCCGCGACACCGGTTGCGGGCTGAAGGCCTTCCCGCGCGAGGTGTTCATGTCGATGCCCTATTTCGACGGGCTACACCGGTTCCTGCCGGCGCTGGTACGCCGCGAAGGCTTCGACATCGCTTATGTCGACGTGATCGACCGTCCGCGCCATTCCGGCGTGTCCAATTACGGCTTCTTTGACCGGCTATGGATCGGGATCATGGATCTTGCCGGCGTGTGGTGGCTGATCCGCCGCAAGAAGCCGACGCCCGCTGTGACCGAGGTTCTCTGATGCTGATTCAATACGGCCAGGCGCTCGGCGATTATCTCTACGACGTCTTCGTCGCCAAGTTCGATTTCTGGCTGGCTTTCGGGCTGTGCGCCCAATTGCTGTTTACCGCCCGCTTCCTGGTGCAGTGGATCTCTAGCGAGCGTGCCGGGCAAAGCGTGGTGCCGATGGCGTTCTGGTTCTTCTCGATGGGCGGCGGGATGATGACGCTGGTCTACGGCATCGCCAAGCGCGAACCCGTGATCATCATCGGCCAGTCGCTGGCCACGATCATCTACATCAGAAACATCATGCTGATCGTGAAGAACCGCGGCAGCGCGTCGAAGACGCTGGATCGGTGAATACGGGCGGTCGAGGGGGATCAACCCTCTAATTTGCCCGAAAATTGCGCCGCGAGGCGTCGCTGCAGGCGTGTTCGAGGAACTCGGCGTTCAGCCGGAGGGTCGGGTTCGGTAAACGGAGTTCGAACGTATCAGTTACATTGCGAGCCGTTGCGATAGGCCAATTCCAACAATTCTTCGGTAAGACTGATCTACCATCGGGTGAATCACAACGAGCAGGGTCAGGGATCGAGATGTATGCGAATCGTCGCAGCAGCGAACGTCGGGCGTGCAGAAGCTTTGCAAAAATACAGTTCGCGACCGGTGGGCTGCCGCGCGATTGCATGATTTCCGACGTGTCGGATGGCGGTGTGAAGATCATCGCCGAATATCCCGAAATTCCTTCCGAATTTACGGTGATTTTTTCGGAGGGCAGGCCGCGTCAGTGCCGGCTGGCCTGGCGAATCGGCTGCGAACTCGGCGCGCAATTCGTCGACTAGGCCGCTTGGTTGCGCCGGGACGGGACGGCTCGGGCAGGGCGCAAGCGCCCGGCTGGCGCGTAGCGGGCTGCAAAGGTCACCGATTACCGCAAAAGTGGGCGAACTTAACCCGAACTTAGGGTTAAGCTGTGAGGGTTCCTGGACAGTTCCCGCCGTGAGTCCAGCTACATGCGACAGAAGTTGCTCCACCCGTCCCGTCTTGCGCGACTTCTTGCGTGCACATCGACCCTGATCCTGGCGTTGGGGCTTGGCGCCTGCCAGACCTCGGGACTATCCGACATCACCGGTTCGATCGACGAAAAGGCCGACACCGGTCGCGCCAGCGATCCGCGCCGCGACGTCGAGCTCTACCAGGAACGCTATCGCGCCAATCCGAAGGACGCCGACGCGGCGCTGAAATACGGCAAGGCGCTGCGCGCGACGGGACAGCGGTCGCAAGCGGTTGCGGTGCTCGAACAGGCCACCATCGCCCATTCCGGCAACAAGCTGCTGCTTGCCGCCTATGGCCGCGCGCTGGCGGATAACGGCAATTTCCAGCAGGCCTTCGACGTGCTCGGTCGCGCCCACAGCCCCGACGATCCCGATTGGCGGCTGCTCTCGGCGCAGGGAGCGACACTTGATCAGCTCGGTCGCTACGAGGAGGCGCGGCAATATTATGCGAGCGCGCTGAAGATAGCGCCCGAACAGCCATTGGTGCTGTCCAATCTCGGACTGTCCTACGTGCTTTCGAAGGATCTGCCCAAGGCTGAGGCGACGCTTCGCCGCGCCCAGGGTCTTGCGCCGACCGATCCGCGCGTGCGCGCCAATCTGGCGCTGGCGGTTGGCCTGCAAGGCCGTGTCGCCGATGCCGAAAAGATCGTGAAGGCCGATCTGCCGCCCACCGAGGCAGCCGCCAACGTGGCGCTGTTGAGGCAGATGCTGTCGCGGAAGGAGAACGCGCGCGCCGAGGTCGAGAAGATGCCGATCGCGTCCGCGGGACGCGCCAACTAGGCGTCAGCGCTCAAGGCGCTGCCGCCGTCGTTGTTTGCTCAGGCCCTGCGAGCCGTCGCGCCTTGCAGTTTCTTGATGATCGGTGCCAGGAACGATGTCCGGGACCGCTTGGTCACGGCATGGCCGGTCAGGCGCTGCGCCATCTGCAGGAACATCATGGTGGTGCGGTGCTTGGCGGCGATCTGCGCGATCATCTGGCCGTTATTGGCGGCGGTACCGAACATCCTTGAATCGAACGGAATGGCCGCGATCGGCTGGCTTTCGATCGCCTTGGCGAATTCGCGCGTGGTGATTTCCGGGCGCTTGTGCATGCCGACCTGGTTGAGGCAATAGAGCGGCGGCCGGTCGTTGGGCCGCGCCGCCTTCAGCACGTTCAGCATGTTCTTGGCGTTGCGCATGTTGGCGAGATCGGGCTCGGCGACGATCAGAATGTCGTCCGCGCCGACCAGCGTGCGCTTGGTCCACGCCGACCATTGATGCGGGACGTCGAGTACGATGCAGGGCGTGGTCATGCGCATCGTATCGAAGATCGCGTCGAACGCATCGGCGCCGAAATCATAGACCTGGTCCAATGTTGCCGGCGCCGCGAGCAGGTCGAGGCGGTCGGTGCATTTCGACAGCAGGCGCTCCATGAAGGCGGAGTCCGGCCGTTCCGGCTGGAAGACCGCATTGGCAATGCCTTGAACCGGGTCCTGGTTGTAATCGAGGCTGGCGGTGCCGAAGGCGAGGTCGAGATCGATCACGACGGAATCCAGCGCGAGATCGCGCGCGATCGCCCAGGCCACGTTGTGCGCGACGGTGGAGGCACCGACGCCGCCCTTGGCGCCGACCACGGCGATGATGCGGCCGACGGCCACGGCCTCGGAGGCCGCGTAGAGACCGCATATTGCGCGTACGACGTCGATCGGTTCGATCGGGCCGGTCACGTAGTCGCTGATGCCGCGCCGCACCAGTTCACGATAGGGCGTGACGTCGTTGGCGCTGCCGATCACGACGACGCGGGTACCGGCGTCGCAGACGGTCGCGAGTTCATCAAGGGCTTCGAGAATGTCGGAGCCTGGTTCGGTCTCCAACAAAATGACGTTCGGCGTCGGCGCCTTGTGGTAGGTCTCGATGGCGGCGGCAATGCCGCCCATGTGAACCGTAAGGTGGGCCTTGCCGAGACGGCGGTCTTCGCTCGCCGCGCGCACCGCGGTGGCGATCGCGACGCTGGCGCAAAAGGCCTGTACCGATACGCGTGGCGCCGGCGAGATGTATTCCTCGGGCTGCGCCGGCGTGTCGTCCAGTTGATCGTCTGAATTTTGAAAGACGCGGCTGATCATTTGCCTGTATCGCTGAGTTTGGCCTTGTCGGCTTCGGGATAGGTGGTGTTTGTCGGATCGCCCTTGCGGTATCTTTCAAAGGCGGCACTGCGCCGCGGCGTATAAGCGGGGCTCTCGGGACGTGGCTGTTCGAGATCGGCCGGATTGTCGATCATCGCGGCAAGGTTGCGTTGCGTGGCGCAGCCGAAATTGTGATAGGAGCGATTTTCGTTGTAGGCGGCATTGTCGATATTCGGTCCGAGGTCTTGCGGCCACAGGCCGCAAGGTCCCGCCACGGCGGTAATCTTCGGATAGCTAAGCCGGATCGTCGGCAGCGTACGGGGATCGTCCGGCCGGTAGTGACGCAGCGTGATGGCGCGCGAGGGCACCCCGCCAGCCATCAGCACCGACTGAATTTCCCGGGCCGACGCTGCGGCCGCGCGCGCGTTCGGCGTATCGATCGGGACATCGGCGACGATCGCGCCGGTGCCTTCGCGCACCCAGGTCTGTGCCAGGCCCATGACGTCGGCACGTTGCGACCCGGAAAGGCCGCCACGGGCATGACCGACGAACACCACGATCGAGCGGTTGGCTTCGGTCACCGCGATCGGATGACGGTGGCGGTAATCATCGGACACGCTGGCGGTCACGATTTCCGTGGTCTGCGGCGTGCAGGCTCCGAGCGCGGCCGAAAGGCCCAGCACAGCGCCAAGCATGCGCGAGGCTTTGACGCGATGGAGCGGTGTTCTCGTTATCATCATTCTGTCCTCGTCCCCACGCAGTGAACAGTGCTGCATTTCAATCAATGATGAAGCCAAAATTGCCTTGGACACCGGCTACGGTATCGACGCGAGGGGCGAGCCCGTAGATCCGGTTGATGCGCCCAAGCAGCGTCGACTGTGAATCGGATGCGGGCGCGAATCCGTCATCGGGCCGCGACAGTTCTTTTTGCGCGATGGCCCGGACGACATAGGGCGTCACGATGACCATCAGCTCGGTCTGGTTGTTGACGAAGTCCTGGCTGCGGAACAGCGCGCCCAGAACCGGCAATTGATCGAGCCCCGGCAGCCCGTTGATGGCCTGCTTGGTTTGCTCTTGGATCAGGCCGGCCATCGCCATCGAGCCGCCGGAGGGTATTTCCAGCGTCGTCTCGGCGCGGCGGGTCTTGATCGAGGGAATGGTTGTTCCACCTTGGCCGCCAGTCAGAGAGTTTTCGGTCGAGACTTCCGAAACTTCCGTCATCACCCGCAGGCTGATCCGTCCCTCAGACAGTACGACCGGCGTGAAGTTGAGCGAGATGCCAAATTTCTTGAAACTGACGGTCTGGACGCATTGTCCGATGCCACCACCCGTTGTTGTTTGGCAGCTTACGCCGGTTGGAATGGGAAATTCGCCGCCCGAGATAAACGTTGCGGATTCGCCGGAGATCGCCGTCAGATTGGGTTCGGCGAGCGTCTTCACGACACCGGCCTTTTCCATCGCGCGAAGCACCGCCTGGACCGACGGCATCGTGCCGGCCGCTATGCCAAGGCCATTGCCGGGCACGAGGGGCGCGTTGTTTGCAGTGAAGGGATTGGTATTGTTGAAATTCACGGTCGTATTGCCGACATTCAATTGGGCGCTGAGATCGACACCCATCTGTTTGACGACATCCCGCCGGACTTCCGCGACAGTGACCTTCAACATCACCTGATCGCGGCCGCGAACCACAATCGAGTTGACGACCTTCTCAGATCCGCCGACCAGCCGCGCGGCGATCTCACCGGCCTGTTGGGCTTCGACTGGGCTCGATACCGAGCCGGTCAGCAGCACGCTGTCGCCGACGCCCTCGATCTGGATTCCCGGCAACGTCTGCCGCAGCGCGGCGCGCACGCCGTTGAGATCACGCTTGATTGCGATATCGTAGGAAGCGATCTGCTGACCATCGCCGTCGAAAAACACCACGTTGGTCTGGCCGACCGCGCCGCCGATGATATAGGCGCGCTGCGGGGAGCGAATGACGGCATTGGCGATCTTCGGGTCGGCGACCAGCACATCCTTCACGTCGCGCGGCAGGTCGACGACCACGGATTTGCCGATGCCGAGCGACAGGAAGCGCATCTTGACCGGGCCGATAGCGGAGGTCGTTACGGGATCCTTCTCGGGTTCGGCCGCGACGACAGGCAGCAGCGGAGCGAGCGTCAGCGCAGCGACGGCCGACAACAACAGGGTGCGCGCCGCTACGGTTCGCATCGCTGACTGATTATCCCCAAACTTCATCTCAGGCGTCCTTTCGGTCACTTCTGTGCCGTCGTTTGATTGGCGACCCCGTAGCGAACCACGTTGACGCTCTCACTTCGTTTTTTAACCTGATCCTCGGACTGGCCTTCAGCCGTCGCGTTGACATCGGTGATGCTGCGTAGCGCGAGCGCCAGCGTGCCGCTCTGGCGCGCGCGCGTCAGTGTCTCGGCCTGCTCGGGCTTCAGTTCGAGCGTGGCGGTGCGGCCGACGAGGGTGTTGATGCCTTCTTTTTCCTTCGGTGCCTGATCGATCGCCAGCACACGGATATTGGAGAGAATGATTTCCGACTGGACGACGTCCGCTCCTTTGCTTTCCGGATTCTTTTCGCGCTTGGAGAGGATGACGTCGACGCGGTCATTGGGCAGGATGAAGCCGCCGGCGCCGGTTTCCGGCGAGATCTCGATCGAGATCGCCCGCATGCCGGTCGGCAGGATGGCTGCCATGAAGCCGGAGCCGTTGGCCCTGACCAGCTTCTGCTCACGGATCGGCTCGCCTGCGATGAAGGGCGAGCGTGCGATCGAACCGGCGATTTCCTTGATGGCGTCGGCCCTGCTGGCGCGGTTGACCAGATTGTTGCCGGCGGAAGCCGGCCAGGTCTGCCATTGCAGGTCTTCGGGCTTGACCGGCTGGCCGAGCCCGATGTCGGACTTCGCGACCAGAATTTCCACCGTCGGCAACTGCGCGACCGGTTCGGCCACGGTGCGCGGTTTTTCTTCAGTGCCACGGGCGAGATAGGCGGCGACACCGCCGGCACTCAACGCGATGATCAGAACGACGACACGTGCGATATTCATACGCTTTACTACTCTTACGCAGGGACGCCCCAACTGCATGGCAATGACAGCCATCCCCGGAGGTATGACTAGGCATCAAAGGTATAAGGGAACTTGAGGCGTGAAGTTTTTGGCTGATCGGACAGCGCGATTCACCGTCATGGTGAACGAGCGGTTATCGTTTGAAGAAAATTGTCCGCAAAAATCCGGGGAAGCGGCCGTGACGGCAACGCGCGGTTGATCTGGTCCAGCAGATGCAAGCGAAAGCACTCCGCTGCATCGGCCGCCGCCAAGGACCGCTCAAAAATTGAACAGAAATAGCCGCCTTATGCGGCGGCCTTCAACGCTGCAAAGCCGCGCTCGAGATCGGCCTTGAGGTCGTCGACATTCTCCAGGCCGATGTGGAGCCGGAGCGTCGGCCCGCCGGGAGACCATTTGGTCGCGGTGCGGTAGGGATCGCAGTCGAACGGGATGATGAGGCTTTCGAAGCCGCCCCACGAAAAGCCCATGCCGAACAGCTTCACAGTATCGAGCAGGGCATCGACCGCCTTCTGCGGCACCGGCTTCAGGACGATGCTGAACAGGCCGGAGGCGCCGGTGAAGTCGCGCTTCCAGATCGCGTGGCCGGGATGGCTTTCGAGCGCCGGATGCAGGACCGACAAGACTTCGGGGCGGCCGGCGAGCCAGCGCGCCATTTCAAGGCCCGAGCGATAATGCTGCGCGAGCCGCACCGAAAGCGTGCGGGTGCCGCGCAGCGCCAGGAAGACGTCGTCGGGACCGGCGCAGACGCCAAGCAGGCGGATGCCCTCGGCGAGCAGCGGCCAGGTTTTCGCGTTCGCCGAAATCGTGCCGAACATGATGTCGGAATGGCCGCCGATATATTTGGTGGCGGCCTGCATGCTGATGTCGACGCCCTGGTCGAGCGAACGATGAAACAGCGGCGTGGCCCAGGTGTTGTCGTCGATGACGAGCGCGCCCCTCGCATGCGCGACCTCGGCGATGGCGGGGATGTCGCTCATCTCAAACGACTGCGAGCCGGGCGCCTCGACCAGCACCGCTTTGGTATTGGGCTTGAACAGGCTTTCGATCCCGACGCCGATCAGCGGATCGAAATAGCTGACCTCGACGCCGTAGCGGGCGAGCATGCCGTTGCAGAAATTGCGCGACGGCCGGTAGACGTTGTCGGTCACCAGCACATGATCGCCGGCGCTTAGCACCGAGAGCAGGGTGGTGGTGATCGCGGCCAGTCCCGATGGCGCGAGACCAACGCCGGCGCATTGCGGGCCTTCCAGTGACATCAGCACGTCCTGCAGCGCCCGCGTGGTCGGAGAGCCGTGACGCCCGTAGGAGAATTCGGCGCGGTGGGCGTGCAGGTCCTCGGCGGTTGGATAGAGCACGGTCGAACCGTGGTACACGGCGGGGTTGACGAACCCCCTCTGGCCCTGCGTGTCGCGGCCCGCCGTGACCAGTCTGGTTTCGGGTTTTTGTGGGTGGGATTCGTCGTTCGAAGAGCTCATGCATTTGCCGTAAGACGTTATGCCGCAGCCGCAACTAGATCGCGAAAACACCGCCGGGCGGCGGGTCGGGGCCGGCTCAGGTTAATAACAAGATACAGAAGACAGCAGTCAACCCCTTGACCCGGCACGCCAGTCGTTCTGAGATGCGAACCAACTAACAGTCGCTGCAAGTTGAGGGGCCTGCCGCGATATCAGATCCATTGCCTGACCGGACCGCACGTCAAACGGCACGGTCAGCATGACGCTTTTCAGCGAGGGATCAGCGGGTTGGCCCAACAACGTCAGGCGCTGCCTAAAAAACGATCTCCGGACGACCCCTTGAAAGGCCTTACCCATGAAACGCGTATCTCTGGTTGTTACCCTTGCCCTAGCCGCCGGTCTCTCTGCCCAGGCCGCCTCGGCGCAAACCCTCAAGACGGTCAAGGACCGCGGCATGCTGTCCTGCGGCGTGAGCCAGGGCCTGCCGGGGTTCTCGTCTCCGGATGACAAGGGTAACTGGACCGGGCTCGACGTCGACATCTGCCGCGCGATCGCGGCCGCCATCTTCAACGACGCGAGCAAGATCAAGTTCGTGCCGCTGTCGGCCAAGGACCGTTTCACCGCGCTGCAGTCGGGCGAAATCGACGTGTTGTCGCGCAACACCACCTGGACGCTGTCGCGCGATACCTCGCTCGGCGCCAACTTTACTGGCGTGACCTATTACGACGGCCAGGGCTTCATGGTGAAGAAGGCGCTGAAGGTGAATTCCGCGCTGGAATTGAACAGCGCGTCGGTCTGTGTGCAGCAAGGCACCACTACCGAGCAGAATCTGGCCGACTACTTCAAGGGCAACAACATGAAGTACGAGGTGATCGCTTTCGGCACCAACGACGAAGCCGTCAAGGCCTATGAGTCCGGACGCTGCGATGTCTTCACCACCGATGTGTCCGGGCTTTATGCCGATCGTTTGAAGCTTGCGAACACGGCCGACCATGTCGTGCTTCCGGAAGTGATCTCGAAAGAGCCGCTCGGCCCGATGGTGCGCCATGGCGACGACCAGTGGTTCGATATCGTGAAATGGACGCTTTTCGGGATGATCACTGCGGAAGAGCTGGGCATTACCCAGAAGAACGTCGACGAGATGGCGAAATCGGACAAGCCCGAGATGAAACGGGTATTCGGCACCGACGGCAATCTCGGCGAACAGCTCGGCCTGACCAAGGATTGGGTGTCGCGGATCGTGAAAGCGGTCGGCAATTACGGCGAGTCCTTCGAGCGCAACGTCGGCGCCAGTTCCAAACTCGGTATTGCCCGCGGCCTCAACAACCTCTGGAGCAAGGGCGGCATCCAGTACGCACCGCCGATCCGCTAGGCACCAGCGAGAGGGGCTGCGGCGATGGCCATCGAACCCCGAAAACCACCGTCGCAGCTACTTCCCAGGCTGCAGCGGGCGCTGGGCGGGCGGACGGGCTGGAGCGGTTTCGTGCTCCAGCTCCTGTTCGTCGCAGCCCTCGCCTGGATCTGCTACGAGATCGTCGCCAACGCCCGCGCCAATCTGCAGGCGCAGCGGATCACTGCGGGCTTTGGGTTCCTCGCCAATACCGCGGGCTTTGACGTCAGCCAGAACCTGATCCCCTATTCGGGGTCCGACAGCTATACCCGCGTGTTTCTGGTCGGGCTGCTGAACACGCTGGTGGTCTCGGTCATCGGCATCTTCTTTGCGACCCTGATCGGGTTCATCGTCGCGCTCAGCCGTCTGTCGCCGAACTGGCTGCTGTCGCGGATCGCGGGCGGCTATGTCGAGCTGATACGTAATCTGCCGCTGCTGTTTCAGATCCTGTTCTGGTATCTCGCCGTCCTCGCCGCGCTGCCCAATCCGCGGCAGAGCATTTCGATCTTCGACAGCTTCTTCATCAGTAACCGCGGCCTGGTCATTCCAAAGCCGATCGGCACTCCCGGTTTTGAGCCGTTCGTCGTTGCGGTACTGGTGGCGATCGTTGCTGCGATTGCACTGTCGCGCTACGCGCGCCGGCAATTGTTCGAGAGCGGCAAGGTCATCAAGGTCTGGCCCTATGCGTTGGGCCTGGTGATCGGCCTGCCATTGATCAGCGCCCTGATCTTTGGTGCTCCGGTCTCGTTTGAAATTCCCGCGTTGAAGGGGTTCAACTTCGCCGGCGGCGCGCGCGTCATTCCGGAATTCGTCGCCCTGGCGCTGGCGCTCTCGACCTATACGGCAGCTTTCATCGCCGAGATCGTGCGGGCCGGCATTCAGTCCGTCCACAAGGGACAGATGGAGGCCGGCTCCTCGCTCGGGCTGCAGCGCGGTTCGGTGCTGCGGCTGATCGTGATCCCGCAGGCGATGCGCGTCATCCTGCCACCGCTCACCAACCAGTATCTCAACCTGACCAAGAACTCCTCGCTGGCGGTGGCGATCGGCTATCCCGACCTCGTCTCCGTATTCGCCGGCACGACGCTGAGCCAGACCGGGCAGGCGATCGAAATCATCGGCATCACCATGGGCGTCTATCTGCTGATCTCGCTGGTCACGAGTGCGATCATGAGTTTCTACGGATGGCGTATCAGCCGGAGTATGGGGTGATGAGCGAAACCACACCATCCGTGTTCGTTCGCCAGGAACTCGTCGGCGAGCGGCCGGCGCCGGTAAAGACCACCGGTTTTGTCGGCTTCCTGCGCACGCGCCTGTTCAATTCGCCGACCAATATCCTGATCACCATCGTCAGCGCGTTGCTGCTCTGGTTCATCCTCGTGCCCGCGATCAGGTTCACGCTGATCGACGCGGTCTGGACCGGTCAGGATCGCACCGCCTGCCTTCCGAAAGGTCCGGGCGACGTGGTTGGCGCCTGCTGGCCGTTCATTCAGGCCAAGTTTTCGCAGTTCATCTACGGATTCTATCCTGAGCCGGAGCGATGGCGCGTCAACCTGGTGTTCGTTCTTGCCGCGATCCTGCTGGTGCCGCTGCTGATTCCGCGGCTGCCGGGCAAAGCGC
Organism: Bradyrhizobium sp. SRL28; assembly: GCF_018596315.1. GTDB lineage: Bacteria > Pseudomonadota > Alphaproteobacteria > Rhizobiales > Xanthobacteraceae > Bradyrhizobium. The sequence continues at coordinate 139,805 of NZ_JAHEAG010000008.1, forward strand.
CCAACGCCATACTCTTCTTCCTCGCCTTGCCGGTCGTGGCGTTCTTTCTGCTGCATGGTGGCGGCCTCGACGGTTTAGGGGTGAGTTGGACCGCGGAGTTGCTGTCGAGTCTGACAAGTGGAATCAAGAATGCCGGTGTTGCCGGCATCAATGCGAGCCATCCGATTTTTGGACCGTTCCTGTCTCTGCTCGGATGGTTGGGGTTCTCAGTGGGCGTCGTTCTTTCGTACGTCATCTGGCCGCTGACGTGGTTGCGTGACCAGATTCAGGCAACGGGCAGTCCGGTTTGGGCCGACCTCGCGGCGACTGCCGTGATCGTGTCGGCCTTATTGTTCTGGCTGAGTGGCGGCCTGCGTTCCGGCTGGCGCCCGCTTGTCACCTGCCTTGCGATCTTCGCCGGTATCGGCATCGTCATCGCGGTCATGGGGCTCGACCGTGGCGGATTGCCGGTGGTCGGCACGCGGTTGTGGGGCGGCTTGCTGGTGACGCTTGTGGTGTCGGTGATCGGCATCGTCGCGTCGATGCCGGTCGGCATTGCGCTCGCGCTCGGCCGACGTTCGTCGATTCCGCTGATCCGGATTTTCTCGATCGCCTTCATCGAGTTCTGGCGCGGCGTTCCGCTGATCACGGTGTTGTTCTTCGCCACCTATATGTTGCCGCTGTTCGTTCCGGCGGGTTTTACCATCGACGGGTTGATGCGGGCGCTGATCGGGATCGCGCTGTTTGCCGGCGCCTACCAGGCCGAAACCATCCGCGGCGGCCTGCAGGCGATCCCGCGCGGGCAGGGCGAGGCGGCGAGCGCGCTCGGCCTGTCCTGGGGCAAGACCACGGCGCTGATCGTGATGCCGCAGGCGTTGCGCCACGTCATCCCCGGCCTCGTCAACAGTTTCATCGCCCTGTTCAAGGATACCTCATTGGTCTCGATCGTCGCGCTGTTCGATTTGCTGGGATCGATGCGCGCGGCGTTTTCCGATCCGGTCTGGTCGACGCCCACCACGCTGTTCACCGGCTTTGCCTTCACCGGGATCATCTATTTCATCTTCTGCTTTGGGATGTCGCGTTACTCGCTGTTCGTCGAGAACAGGCTGAACGCACATCGGCGCAACTGAGTATATGGCCATGACCGCAAACCCGATCGTCGGAATTAACACCCTCAACAAGTGGTATGGCGATTTTCACGTGCTGCGCGACATCAACCTCGATGTCGCCAAGGGCGAGCGCATCGTGATCTGCGGCCCGTCCGGCTCGGGCAAGTCGACACTGATCCGCTGCATCAACGCGCTGGAGGAGTTCCAGGAAGGCAACATCGTCGTCGACGGCATCGAACTGGGGCCGAACCTGCGGAAGGTGGACGAGGTCCGGCGCGAAGTCGGCATGGTGTTCCAGAGCTTCAACCTGTTTCCGCATTTGACCGTGCTGGAGAACTGCACGCTGGCCCCGATCTGGGTGCGCAATATCCCCAAAAAGGACGCTGAGGCGGCCGCGATGAAATATCTGGAGCGGGTCAAGATTCCGCACCAGGCCAACAAATATCCGGGCCAGATGTCGGGCGGTCAGCAGCAGCGCGTCGCGATCGCCCGCGCGCTGACGATGAATCCCAAGGTGATGCTGTTCGACGAACCGACCTCGGCGCTCGATCCCGAAATGGTCAAGGAAGTGCTCGACACCATGGTCGATCTCGCCAGGGAAGGCATGACCATGCTGGTCGTCACCCACGAAATGGGGTTTGCCCGCGAAGTCGCCAACCGCGTCGTGTTCATGGACGCCGGCCAGGTGATCGAGTCCAACACGCCGCAGGAATTCTTCGCCAATCCGCAGCACGCGCGGACGAAGTTGTTTTTGAGCCAGATCTTGCGGCACTGATCGATCGTAGGGTGGGCAAAGCGCAGCGTGCCCACCAACGGTATCGCCGTTGAGCGATGGTGGGCACGGCGCCAGCGCGCCTTTGCCCACCCTACGAAGCTGCGGCACTGATCAGGTAATGACGTAGCCCGGATGGAGCGCAGCGCAATCCGGGAATCCCGGACGCGGCACCAGCCCCCGGATTTCGCTGCGCTCCATCCGGGCTACGGAATCCCCTCACACCTTCTCGAACGGGACCTCGATCTTGGTGCGCTTTTCCAGCCATGCCGGCACCGGCAGGTTCTTCGAGCGCATGAACGCCGGATTGAACAGTTTTGACTGATAACGGTTGCCGGAGTCGGCGAGGATGGTGACGATGGTCTTGCCCGGCCCGAGCTGCTTCGCAAGCTGGATCGCACCCGCGATGTTGACGCCGGTCGAGCCGCCGAGGCACAGGCCTTCCTGCTCGAGCAGCTCATAGATCACCGTTACGGCTTCCTCGTCCGAAATCAGGAAAGCATCGTCAACCTTGGCCGTCTCGATCACGGGCGTGACGCGGCCTAGTCCGATGCCCTCGGTGATCGAGTCGCCCGGCGTCGATTTGGCGGTGCCGTGCTTGAACAGCTCGTACATCGCAAAGCCATGCGGATCGGCGCAGGCGTTGACGATGCCCGGGTGCTTCTCCTTCAGGTAGCGGCTGGTGCCGGCCAGCGTGCCGCCGGTGCCGACCGAGCAAATAAAACCGTCGATCTTGCCGCCGGTCTGCTCCCAGATCTCTGGTCCGGTGGACTCGTAATGCGCCTTGGCGTTGTCGAGGTTGTTCCACTGGTCGGCGAACAAGACGCCATTCGGCTCGGTCTTGCGAAGCTGGGCGGCCAGCCGCCGCCCGACATGCTGATAGTTGTTGGGATTGGAAAAGGGCAGCTGCGGTACCTCGACCAGCTCGGCGCCGCACAGCCGCAACATGTCCTTCTTTTCCTGGCTCTGCGTTTCCGGGATCAGGATCAGCGTGCGGTAGCCGCGGGCGTTCGCGACGACGGCGAGCCCGATGCCGGTATTGCCCGCAGTCGATTCCACCACCAGGCCGCCGGGCTTGAGCTCGCCCCGCTTCTCGGCCTCCAGGATCATCCACTTGCCCGCGCGGTCCTTGACCGACTGGCCGGGATTCATGAATTCGGCCTTGCCGAGAATGGTGCAGCCGGTCAGCTCAGATGCGCGCTTGAGCTTGATGAGGGGCGTGTTGCCGATCGCTTCGATAACGTCTTTGTTGTAGGCCATGTTTTGAAATTGCCGGTTTGTTTGCCCAATCGTTGGGCGACCCTAAAGGACCGCCGCAGGGCATACAAGCCAGCGCTGAAACAGGGCTGTCAGCCCGATTTCGCAAACACCACCTGACGCACGTCGATATTTCCGGACAGGAACCCCGCCTCGCAATAGGCGAGGTAATACTCCCACAGCCGCCGGAAGCGATCGTCGAAGCCTGACGGCGTCAGGTTGGGCCAGGCCGCGCGGAAATTGCTTCGCCAGATCGCAAGCGTCCTGGCATAATCTTGCCCGAAAATGCGCTCGCGGATGACGGGAACGCCGAAGCGCTCGCCGAGCGCTTTCAGGATCTGCGGCGAGGGCAGCATGCCGCCCGGAAAGACGTAGCGCTGGATGAAATCGACTTCGCGGCGATAGGTCTGGAACAGGCTGTCCTGGATGGTGATGGCCTGTATGCCTGCCAGCCCGCCGGGCAGCAGGCGGTCGCGCAACTGTGAAAAATATTTCGGCCAGAATTGCTCGCCGACAGCCTCGATCATCTCGATCGAGGCGATCCGGTCATAGCGGTCGCGCTCGTCGCGATAGTCCTGCAGCCTGATCTCGACCTTGTCGCTGAGGCCGGCATCGTGAATGCGCGCCTGGGCAAAATCGCGCTGCTCCTTGCTGATGGTGAGCCCGACGACTTTGGCGCTGAACGTCTTGGCGGCGTATTCGGCAAAGCCGCCCCATCCGCAGCCGATCTCCAAAAGCTTCTGGCCCGGCCGCAGATCTATTGCCTCGGCAAGCCGGCGATATTTGTTGTGCTGGGCTGCCGTCAGGTCGGAGGTGTCGTCCTCGAACAGCGCTGATGAATAGGTCATGCTGGGATCGAGCCACGCCGAATAGAACGCGTTGCCGATGTCGTAATGCGCATAGATGTTGCGGCGGGCCTGCCGCCGCGTGTTGCGGTTGAGCCAGTGCCGGACGACCTGGAACGTGCGCGTCAGCGGGTTGGCGACCAGCATGGTCTGCATCCAGTCCTGATTGACGCAGAACAGATAGAGGAATTGCGTGAGGTCGGGCGTGTCCCATTCGCCGCGCAGATAGGCTTCCGCAATGCCGATGTCGCCGCCGCGCAGCAGCCGCGAGGCGAAGCTGTAATCATAGATTGTCATCGCTGCGGCGGGGCCGGGACCGTTGCCGCCGAGCCGCACAATGCGGCCGTCGGCCAAGGTCACATCGAGCGTGCCGTGTTGCAGCTTTGAACCAAAGCCCAGCGCAAGCCGGACCAGGCGGGGCAATTCCGGAAACGTCGCGTCTACGGTTTCCGATGTGACCGAAATCAGCTCGGACATGGGCGATCCATCGAATGGCGGTTTACCCGGCCTCGCATGGTCGATCGACCCTGCTTCAAACCTTGGCACGGGTGGACAACGCCGGCGTAGTATAATCGTTGCCATTCCCGGTCGCCAAGCCGGTATTGAGGGCTGCGTCCTTCCGCGGCACCAGCCGAGCGCCCTTCAGCCAGAGCCGCAGCGCCTCCCAGTGGATCGCCGCTGTGATCTTGATTGTGACCAGCGGGAGGGCGAAGAACGCCCGCAGCAACTGCCTGGTGTTGAGCGCACGATGGCTGCCATTGAAAGTTGCAGCGAGCAGGGGGCCTTCGCGGTCGGTTTCCAGAATTCGCAGTTGCACACGCTCGCCCGGCGGCAGCACGCGAAAATGATAGAGCATCGCCATCTCGATGAAGGGCGAGACGTACAACAGCTTGTCCTGTTGCTGCCGCACGCCGGCGTCGCTGATTTCGCCAGATAGCACCGGCAGGACGTAAGCATGGATGTCGCCGAAGGTGTTGCGCACTTCATAGATCAGCAGCGCCAGCTCACCATCAGCGCGGTAGCAGAAATAGACTGACAGGGGATTGAACGCGTAGCCGAGCAGGCGGGGATAGCAGAGCAGCAGCACCCGTCCGCCCGTGAGGTCGATGCCGCGCTCGGCCGCGCAATGTTGCGCGTAGGCGCGCAAGGATGATCCGTCCCGCTCGCCATGGTCGGCCTCGTGGAAGCTGTAGAGCGCCGCGCGGTTGACGCCGAACAGCGGCGACTGCCGGTCGGCGTCCGCCAGCCGGTCGAGATCGATCAAGAGGCTCATCACGCGATAGTTGAAGCGATGGCCCATCGGCTTCAGCCGCGCATGCATGACGTCGCCGACGTAAAGCGCTGCTGCCGCGGCAGGAGCGTTGGGTTTCCTTGATCTGATTGGGGGCTCGCGCATGGCTACTCCGCAGCTTCCGCCAGTTCGGGCGGCGCTTGGCGCCATGGCGCCACCGCGCCGAGCGCTTCGGCAACCGCAAGGCCTGATCGCAATCCGTCCTCGTGGAAGCCGTATCCCGTCCATGCGCCGCAGAACCAGGTATGCCGGCGGCCCTGAATTTCGGGCAGGCGCTTCTGGGCGGCAAAGGCTCTGGCGTTATATTGCGGATGCTCGCACAGGTACCTGCCGAAGGTCAGTGCGGGGTCGGGCGTGACCGGCGGATTGAGGCTGACGAACAACGGCTTGTCGTCGTCGATGCCCTGCAGCGGGTTCATCCAGTAGGTCACCGACACATCGTTACCGACGCTTTGATCGAGGCCCCCTTGGCGCGGCCAGCGCAGGAAATTCCACGAAGCCCAGGCGCGCCGGCGCTTCGGCATCAGCGCGGGATCGCGGTGCAGATAGATCGTGTTGGGGGAATAGCCGATCGCGCCCAGTATCGCGCGCTCGCGGTCGTCGGCATCCGACAGCATCGCCAGCGCCTGGTCGCTGTGGGAAGCAATCACGACATGATCGTAGCTGTTGGCCTTGCCGTGGCTGTCGTGGACGACGACGCCATGCGCGGTGCGCTCGATTGCCGTGACGGCGCAGCCAAGCTTGATCCGGTCGCGGAATGAAGCGGTGAGTTTTTCGACATAGTGCTGGCTGCCGCCTTTCACGCTGCGCCAGACCGGGCGGTCATATTGCAGCAGGCGATGGTTGGCGAAGAAGGCGACGAAATTTTCGGCCGGGAAGTCCAGCATCTCGCTCGATGGCGCCGACCAGATCGCCGCGCCCATCGGCGCCAGATAATCGGTCAGCAGCCGCGGCGCAAAGTGACGCGTGCGGAAATATTCGCGGAGCGTCAGCCCGGCCAGTTTTCCGGCCGCGTAATCCTCGATGCTCTGCTGGTTGAAGGTGAGGATGTCGCGCAGCATCCAGAGGTAGGAGGGCGACAGCAGGTTGCCCGGCTGCGCGAACAATCCGCATGCGGTCTCGAACCAATTGTTGCCGCCGCCCTTCCACTCGAAGCGGCCGGTATCCGCCGTCACCGCAAAACTCATGCAGCTTTCGACGGTCTCGACACCGAGATGGTCAAACAGCGCCGTCAGGTCCGGATAGTTCAGTTCGTTGTAGACGATAAAGCCGATGTCGACCGCAAGCCGCGCGCCGTCATAGTCGATGCTGACGGTATGGCTGTGGCCGCCGGGCCTGAGTTCGCGGTCGTAGACGGTGACCTGATAATGATTCGACAAGGTCCAGGCCGCGGCATTGCCGCTGATTCCCGTCCCGACCACCGCGACCCGCATTTTTGGCCCTCCGTTGCACGCTGCGAGATACGGGGGGCTGTTCCCGGAGTTTCAGATCGGCCACAGGCACGGATTCGCTGTGCGGCGGGCGATGCGGGGACGTCAGAACAGGGGAAAAAACCCGGGAAAGCCCCATGAAATCTTCGTAAGATTTCGGCGATCCCGCGGCGTCCCGATAGAGTTCCAAACCCTATAAAATAAGGGGAAGGGAGCGCCTTTGCCGCCGGTTTTACGCGTCCAAACCGGTGATTGGTGAAGGCTGCGTGGGGCTGTCCGCGCCCGAGTCGCAAGGGTAGTATGGTGCTTCGGATCCAACGGAAGCATCACCCCGTGAACGTAACGCAGGCCATCAGGAGAAGCGCTCGCCGTGCGCCGGGCCGGGATTTGCCCGGTGGAGAACGGGTGTGACCCAGCGAACTGCAACTGCTGCGATTGAAGGCTGGCCTGCCCTTATTCCGGCCGGCAAGCGGCTGGCGCGATCGCTGGCGGCGTTTGTCCTCGTCGCCGCTTCCTCCGGCTGCATCCTGACCAAGGATCTTCCCGACCCCGCGCTCGACATACCCGAGGGCTACAAGGCGGCGCGGCCTTCGAAGGCCGCGGACGCGCCGCCGACGCTCGACTGGTGGCGCGGGTTTCGTTCGCGGGAACTGACGGGCCTGATGGAGGAGGCGCAGACCGTCAATCTGGACATTGCGGCGGCTACCGCGCGGTTCAGGCAGGCCGATGCACAGGCGCGGATCGCGGGCGCGGCACTGCTGCCCACACTTAGCGGCAGCGGCTCGGAGAGCTATTCGCGCACCTCCGGATCGAGCGCCAGCGGTTTGAGCATTGGCGGCCGTGAGGTGGTCAACTATTCGGCCTCGCTGAGCGCCAGTTACGAGCTGGACTTCTGGGGCAAGAACCGCGACGCCGCGCAGGCGGCCGAAGAGATCGCGGTCGCCAACCGCTTCGACCGCGACGTCGTCGCGCTAACCACGCTGACGACGGTGGCCAACGCCTATTTCCAGGTGCTAACCGCTCAGGACCGGCTTCGGACCGCGCAGCAGAACATCGCCAGCGCCGAGCGCATCCTCAACGCCATCCGCGACCGCTTCAAAGCCGGGACCGGCACCGACCTCGACGTCGCGCAGCAGGAGAGTGTGGTCGCCAACCAGCGCGCGCAGGTGCCACCGCTGAAACAGACGCTCGACCAGAACATCAACGCGCTGGCAACCCTGGTGTCGCGGCCGCCGGAATCCGTTCGCGTCAAGGGCGGGTCACTCAACCAGATCGGTTCGCCGCGGGTCACGCCTGGCCTGCCGTCGGAGTTGCTGACGCAGCGCCCTGACATCCGCCGACAGGAAGCGCAGCTTGCCACGGCGACCGCCAATGTCGGCAATGCCCGCGCGCAATTCTTTCCAAGCATCCAATTGACCGGGCAGGGTGGCTATCAAAGCTCGGCGCTGTCCTCGCTGTTTCAGCCGCACGCCGCCTTCTTCAGCATGGTCGGCAGCCTGACCCAGCCGATCTTCGACGGCGGCAGGATCCTCGGCAATTTCGAGTTCACCAAGGCGCGGCAGGACGAGTTGCTGCAGATCTATCGCAAGACCGTGGTGCAAGCCTTTGCCGATGTCGATAATGCCCTGTACTCGATCCGCCAGACCACGGAGAGGCTGCGGCTGCAGCGCGAAGTGGTGGCGGCATCGCGGCGGGCCTTCCAGCTTGCCGAGCAGCAGTTGCGGGCTGGAACCGCCGATATCGTAACTGTGCTAAATACGCAGACGACGTTATTCCAGGCGGAGGATTTGCTGTGGCAGGCCCAACTGGCCCGGCTGCAGGCGATCGTCAGTCTGTATCAGGCGCTGGGGGGCGGCTGGGAGCCTAGGATGGAAAGGCCGGTCGATGCTCTTTAAGCCGGAACTAAAGGACGACGCGAAGACGGCCGGCAAGCGCGTGGCGCGGGGCATTGGCCGCCGGATGGTGTCGCTGACGATCACGCTGTTGATCCTCGGCGGGCTCGGCTATCTCGGCTGGAACGCCTTTCAGCAGAAGCAGACCGGCCGTGGCGGGCCCGGTGCACGCCCCGACCTCCCGGTGCCGGTGCTGGCGGCTGTGCCGCGCACGCAGGATGTCCCGGTCTATCTCGACGCGGTGGGTTCGGTCCGCGCGCTGAACACGGTGACGGTGCGCGCCCAGGTCGACGGCAAACTGATCAAGGTAAATTTCGTCGAAGGCCAGGACGTCAAGCAGGGCGACGTGCTCGGCGAGATCGATCCCGTGATCTATCAGGCGCAGTACGACCAGGCGGTGGCGAAGAAGGCGCAGGATGAAGCCCTGCTTGCCAACCAGAAGCTCGATCTGGCGCGCTATCAGCAACTTGCGGCATCGAACGCCGGCTCCAAGCAACAGGCCGATACGCAGCGCGCGGTGGTGGCCCAGCAGGAGGCGCTGGTAAATGCCGACCAGGCCGCTATCGACAACGCAAAGGCGACGCTCGGCTATACCAAGATCATCGCGCCGCTGTCGGGGCGTGCCGGCCTGCGCCAGGTCGACCAGGGCAACATCATCCGCGCGGCTGACGTAACGGGTCTTGTGATCATCACCCAGTTGCAGCCGATTGCGGTGCAGTTCAGCCTGCCGCAGCAGCAGATCGTGCGGGTCAACGCCGCCGCCGGCAAGGGCGTGCTGGCGGTGGACGTGTTCGGCAATGACGGCGTGACGGTCGTCGATACGGGTACGCTCAAGGGCATCGACAACCAGGTCGATCCGACCACAGGCACGCTGAAGCTGAAGGCCGAATTCCCCAATGCCAAGTTTCAGCTCTGGCCCGGACAATTCGTCAATGTGCGGCTGAAGGTCGAAACGATCGAGAAGGCGATCGTGGTTCCGTCCTCGGCAGTGCAGCGCGGCCCGGCCGGCACGTTTAGCTACGTCATCGGCCCCGACAATGTCGCGACCGCCAAAGCGGTCGTGGTGACGCAGCAGAACGAAAACGATGCCGTGATCGCGAGCGGCCTTTCCACCTCCGACCGCGTCGTGACGACAGGCTTTGCCAATCTATCCGACGGCGCCAGGGTCCTGATCGGCACCGATGACCGCGCGCCGACCGCCGACCTCGCGCCGCGCAAGCGCAGCCGCAGCCCAGATGCCAAGGGAGACTCCAAGGGTGGTCAGGGCAAGGACGGCCAAGCGAAGGAAGGTCAAGCCCGGGAAAGTCAGGGCAAGGACGGCGAGCACCGCGGCAAGCGCGAGCGCGGCGAGGGCGATCAGAAGGGACAAACCGGCCCGGCACCGGCCGAGCCATCGGGCGGCGCGGCGAAGTCGCAGCCGTGATCGATACGCCGCACGCCTATAAATGAATTCGCAAGTGAGGACGCAACCATGAGCGTCTCCGAACCGTTCATCCGCCGGCCGATTGCGACCTCGCTATTGGGGATCGCGCTGATGATCGGCGGCGCGCTCGGCTATTGGGCGCTGCCGGTATCGGCGCTGCCGCAGGTCGATTTCCCGACCGTGCAGGTGACGACGCAACTGCCGGGCGCAAGCCCCGACGTGATCGCATCGTTGATCACGGCGCCGCTGGAGCGCCAGCTCGGGCAGATTCCGTCGCTGTCGTCGATGCAGTCGACCTCTTCATTCGGCGTCAGCCAGATCTCGCTACAGTTCGACCTCAATCGCGACATCGACGGCGCCACGCAGGACGTGCAGGCCGCGATCAACGCGGCGGCCGGAATCCTGCCGAAAAACCTGCCGTATCCGCCGACCTACGCCAAGGTGAACCCGGCGGACGCGCCGGTCCTGACGCTGGCGCTGACGTCGGAGACGATTTCGCTGCGCGCCATGAGCGATATCGCCGACACCATCCTCGGCCAGCGGCTCAGCCAGATTTCCGGCGTCGGGCGCGTTGCCATCCTCGGCGGGCTCAAGCCTGCGGTGCGGGTGCAGGCCGATCTGGCGCGGCTCGCCGCCTACGGCATCTCGATGGAGGATCTGCGCAACGCCATCGCGGGCGCCAATGTGTCGGGGCCGAAGGGATCGCTCGACGGCGCGCAGCAGGCCTACACCATCGCCGCCAACGACCAGATCGCGGCGGCGGAGGCTTACAAGCCGATCATCATCGCCTATCGCAACGGCTCGCCGGTCACGATCGGCGACGTCGCCATCATCATCGACGGGCTGGAGAACGACCGCACCGGCGGCTGGTATCAGGGCACGCCGGCCGTGATCATCGACATCCAGCGGCAACCCGGCGCCAACGTGATCGAGGTGGTCCGGCAGATCCGTGCGGAAATTCCCAAGGTGCAGCGCGCGATCCCGGCCGGCGTCAATCTGACCATCGTTTCGGACCGCACCGTCACCATTCGCGCCTCGGTGCGCGACGTCCAGTTCACGCTGATCCTTTCCGTGGTGCTGGTCACGCTGGTGGTGCTGCTGTTCCTGCGGTCGCTGCGCGCGACCCTGATCGCGGGCGTGGCGCTGCCGCTGTCGCTGATCACGAGCTTCGGGATCATGTATTTCGCAGGCTTCAGCCTCGACAATCTGTCGCTGATGGCACTGACGATCGGCACCGGCTTCGTGGTCGACGACGCCATCGTGATGATCGAGAACATCGTCCGCCACATGGAGAACGGCGAATCCGTGATGGAGGCGTCGCTGAAGGGCGCCAGCGAAATCGGCTTCACCGTGATCTCGCTGACGGTGTCGCTGATCGCGGTCTTCATCCCGCTGCTGTTCATGTCCGGGCTGGTCGGGCGCATGTTCCGCGAATTCGCACTCACGCTGACGATTGCGGTCGTGACCTCGGCGATCGTGTCGCTGACGCTGACGCCGATGATGTGCTCGCGGCTGCTCAAGCATGTCGGCGAGGAGATGACGGTACCCGGGCTTGCCGCGGTCAGCCGCTTCATCGACCGCATGGTCGCCCTCTACCATCGCTCGCTGCTGTGGGTGCTGCAGCGCCAGCGCGCGACCCTTGTGGTAACGTTTGCCACCATCATTGCCACGCTGGTCATGTATGTGATCGCGCCGAAGGGCTTTTTGCCGCTGCAGGACACCGCGTCGATCACCGCGGTAACCGAGGCCGGCCCCGATGTTTCCTTTGCCGAGATGCAGAGCCGGCAGGCGGCGGCAGCGGCTGCGATCCAGGCCGATCCGGATGTCGTCGGCGTGGTCTCCGTGATCGGGGCGGGCTCGGTCAACCCGACCACCAATGTCGGACGTCTGGTGATGACGCTGCGGCCGCGCGGCGAACGGCACGACGACATTTCCGTCGTGGTCGACCGGCTCAAGCAGCGCACCGCGTCGATCCCCGGCATGACCATCTATTTCCAGCCGGTGCAGGACGTGCAGATCTCGACCCAGTCGAGCCGCTCGCAGTACCAGTATACGCTGACCGGCACCGATGCGGCGCAGGTCTCGCTGTGGTCTCAGAAGCTCATTGCCGAAATGCGGCGGGATCCGCTGTTCCGCGACGTCTCGTCGGAAGCACAGGAAGGCGGCTTGCGCGCCGCGCTCGACATCAACCGCCAGCGCGCCGGCCAGCTCGGCGTCAGCATCCAGGCGGTCAACGACACCCTCAACGACGCCTTCGCGCAGCGGCAGATTTCGACTATCTACGGCCAGGCCAACCAGTATCGCGTGGTGCTGGAGGCGATGCCGATGTACCAGCGCGATCCGTCGATCCTGTCGAAGCTCTATCTGCCGGGGGCCGCGAGTACGACCGCAGGCGCGCCCGGCGCCCAGGTGCCGCTGTCGGCGGTGGCGACGCTGACCCGCACCACCGCGCCGCTGGCGATCTCACATCTCGCGCAATTTCCGGCCGTCTCGCTCAGTTTCAACCTCGCGCCCGGTGAGGCGCTGGGCGATGCCGTCGAGGCGGTGAAGAAGATCGAGACCAGTATCGGCATGCCCGGCAGCATCGTCGGCGTCTATGCGGGCGATGCGGCCGAATTCTCGAAATCGCTGGCCGGCCAGCCCTGGCTCATTCTGGCGGCGATCGTCACCATCTACATCGTGCTTGGCGTGCTCTACGAGAGCTACATTCACCCGATCACCATTCTCTCGACGCTGCCGTCCGCAGGCGTCGGCGCCATTCTGGCGCTGATGCTGTTCGGGCAGGACCTCTCGGTGATCGGCCTGATCGGCATCATCCTGTTGATGGGCATCGTCAAGAAGAACGCGATCATGATGATCGACTTCGCGCTAGAGGCGGAGCGGCATCAGGGCATGTCGCCTCATGAAGCCATCGTGCAAGCCTGCCTGTTGCGGTTCCGCCCGATCATGATGACGACGCTGGCGGCGTTGTTCGGCGCGCTGCCGCTGGCGATCGAAAGCGGCACCGGCGCCGAGCTGCGCTTTCCGCTCGGCATCTCCATCATCGGTGGGTTGCTGCTGAGCCAGGTGCTGACGCTCTACACGACGCCGGTGATCTATCTGGCGCTCGACCGGCTCAATCGCAAAATCGAGAAGGCGGTACCGGACCCAGGGCCCCCCGGGCCGACGGTTGCCGGCGCGACCGAGGGGATGCAATAGATGGCATCGATCTCGGAGCCCTTCATTCGGCGGCCGGTTGGCACCACGCTGCTGGCGATCGGGCTCTTTCTGGTCGGCATCGTCGCCTATGTCTTCCTGCCGGTCTCGTCGGTTCCCAATGTCGAATTTCCGATGATCCGGGTCTCGGCGACGCGTCCGGGCGCGGACCCTTCCGTGATGGCGGCCACCGTCGCAGCCCCCCTGGAGCGGCGGCTCGGCCAGATCGCCGGCATCGACCAGATCACCTCGACCAGTTCGCTCGGTTCCACCAGCATCCAGTTGCAGTTCTCGATCGGCCGCGACATCGACCGCGCTGCGCGTGACGTGCAGGCCGCGATCAACGCCTCACTGGCGGACCTGCCGAGCGACCTGCCGTCGCTGCCGCGATTCCGCAAATCCAATCCCGCAGCCGCTCCGGTGTTCGTGCTGGCGCTGACGTCGAAGACGCTGACGACGAGCGCGATGTACGACGTCGCCGATACCGTGATCGCGCAGCGTATCTCGCAGGTGCCGGGCGTCGGCGAAGTCACGGTCTCTGGCGCCGACCAGCCTGCGGTACGTATCGCGCTCAACCCGGTGGCGCTGTCGAATGCTGATATCGCCACCGACGACGTGCGGCTCGCCATCATCAACGCCAATCCGCTGGGGCCGGTCGGCATCTTCAACGGTGGCCGCCAGAGCGAGACGATTTCGACCAACAAGCAGATGCGCACCGCGGCGGAATTCCGCGACATCATTATCAAGAGCTCGGCCGGCAATTTCGTTCGCCTTGCCGACGTCGCCGACGTCGAGGATTCCGTTCGCAACAGCCGCTCGATCGCCTGGTTCAACAAGCAGCCGGCGGTCCTGATCCAGATCACCAAGCAGGGCGACGCCAACGTCATCGACACCGTCGATCGGGTGAGGGCGCTACTCCCGGAATTGAAGCAATGGCTGCCGGGCGGCGTCGAGATTTCGACGCTGGTCGACCGCACCAACACCATCCGCGCCAGCGTGCTCGACATGCAGTTCACGCTGCTGGCGACCGCCTTCCTGGTGATGGCGGTGGTGTTCACGTTCCTGCGGCGGCTGACGCCGACCATCGCGGCGGGCGTCTCGGTGCCGCTGGCGCTGGCCGGCACCTGCGCCGGCATGTGGCTCGCCGGATTCTCGATCGACAATCTGTCGCTGATGGCGCTCGCGATCTCCGTCGGCTTCGTGGTCGACGACGCCATCGTCATGATCGAGAACATGTATCGCAACCTCGAGCAGGGCATGGCGCCGTATCCGGCCGCGCTCGAGGGCGCCAAGCAGATCGGTTTTACGGTGCTGTCGATCAGCCTGTCCCTGATCGCGGCATTTACGCCGCTGATCTTCATGGACGGGATCGTCGGCCGGCTGTTGCGCGAGTTCTCGCTGACGCTGACTTTCGCCATCGTGGTGTCGACCGTGGTCTCGCTCACGATCACGCCGATGATCTGCGCGCATTACATCAAGGAAGCGACATCGGACCGTGCGACCTGGTTCGATCGCCTGGTCGAGGGCACGCTGTCGCGCATCGTCTCCTTCTATACCTGGACGCTGCGGGCGGTGCTGGGCTTCCCGTTCCTGACCCTGCTCGTGTTCTTTGCCACGATTGCGCTGACGGTCGTGCTGTATATCAAGACGCCGAAGGGCTATTTCCCGACCGACGACAGCGGGTTTGTGATCGGCGCGACACGTGCATCCCCCGACACTTCGTTCCAGGCGATGCTCGGGCTGCAGCAGCAACTGGCCGATATCGTGATGGCCGACCCGGCGGTGGCCGGCGTCGGATCCTCGCTCGGCGGCACCGCCGGCCCGGGCGGTGGCGGCTCCAACCGCGGCACCATGTTCATCAGCCTGAAGCCGCCGGAGGAGAGGGCGGGCCTATCGACCTCGCAGGTGATCGACCGGCTACGCCGCAATCTCTACCGCGTCGCCGGCATCCGCCTGTTCATGTTCGCGGCACAGGACATCCGTACCGGCGGCCGGCAAAGCGATTCCGACTATCAGTATACGCTGTCGAGCACCGACCTCGATCTGCTGCAGAAATGGGCGCCGCTGGTGGCGAAGCGCATGGAGACGGTGGAGGGCATCACCGACATTTCGAGCGACCGCGATCCCGGCGGGCTGCAATTGTCGCTGGTGATCGACCGCAAGACCGCCTCGAGCCTCGGTGTGCGTGTCCAGGATATCGACAACGCTCTGAACAACGCGTTCGCGCAGCGGCAGATCTCGATCATCTATACCCAGCGGAACCAGTACATGGTGGTGCTGGAAATCGACCCGAAGTTCCAAAGCGATCCCTCAAATCTGGAGCGCATCTTCGTGGCCGGCGCCAACGACGCGCAGGTACCGCTGTCGGCCGTGGTGCGCTACCAGCGCGGCCTGTCGCCGCTCGCGGTGTATCACTCGCAATCGTTTCCCTCGACGACCGTCTCGTTCAATTTGCTGCCCGACGTGCCGCTGGAGGTCGCGACCACAAACATCCAGCGCGCGGTCGAGGAACTGCACATGCCGGAAGGCATCCGCGGCAGTTTCGACGGCAATGCCGGCGATTTCAACAAGACCAGCGGGCGGCAGCCGCTGCTGATCCTCGGCGCACTGGTGGCGATGTATATCGTGCTCGGTGTGCTCTATGAGAGCCTGGCGCACCCGATCACGATCATCTCGACATTGCCGTCCGCAGGGCTCGGCGCGCTGCTCGCCCTGCAGGTGACGAATACGCCGCTGACGGTGATCGCCTTTGTCGGCATCATCCTCCTGATCGGCATCGTCAAGAAGAACGGCATCATGATGGTCGATTTCGCGCTCGATGCCGAGCGCAACCGCGGCCTGTCGTCGGCGGATGCGATCTTCGAGGCATGCCGCGCCCGCTTCCGGCCGATCCTGATGACGACGATGGCGGCCTTGTTTGCCGGCATTCCGCTGGTTATTGCCACCGGCCCCGGCACCGAGCTGCGCCGGCCGCTCGGCATCACCATCATCGGCGGATTGTTCGTTTCGCAGATCCTGACGCTGTATACGACGCCGGTGATCTACCTCCTGATCGACCGGCTGCGGCAGCGATCCCGGCCGGCCCCGCTTCCAGCGCCCGCGGAATAGTTGAATTACTGGCCACGAAGCGTATAGCGGGCGGATGTCAGAACAACCCAATCCCCAGGCCGGAGCCGCCGTGGAGGTGGTCCCGGACTGTCCGCATTGCGGCAAGCCGCTGCCGCTCTGCATCTGCGACAGCGTCACCCCGATCGAAAGCAGGATCGACCTCCTGATCCTGCAGCACCCGCAGGAGCAGGACAGGACGCTCGGCACCGCGCGGCTCACGGCGATGCATTTCAACGATGCGGTCGTCAAAATCGGCCTGTCCTGGCCAAGCCTCTCCAAGGCGCTGGGACGGAAAGTCGATGATCCCTCGCGCTGGGCGGTGCTTTATCTCGGCTCGGCCAAGGTCGCCGATCTCGATACCGACGCCGAGATCGTCGCGATCAACCGCAAGGGTGAGGTCGAGCCGCACCAGCGCGCCATCCTCTCCGACATCGAAGGCGTCGTGCTGCTCGACGGAACCTGGAGCCAGGCCAAGGCGCTGTGGTGGCGCAACGCGTGGATGCTGAAGTGCCAGCGGGTGATCCTCGGACCCAAGCGGCCGTCGCGTTACGGCCAGCTCCGCAAGGAGCCGCGCCGCGACGGCCTTTCCACGATCGAGGCCGCAGGCCTGCTACTGGCCGGTCTGGAGAAGCGGCCTGAAATCGCCGAAACGCTCAACGCAAGCTTTGACCGCATGTTGGCACGGTATCGGGAAGTGCAGACCGAAATGCCCGAGCTCGCCCCCAAGCCGAAGAAGCGGGATTATCGCCGTCGCAAGCGGGGCTGACTTCGCCGTTTCAACCACAGGGATGTCGACGAGGTTCGTGTATCTCGTTGGGTGTACAGTGTTGTACCGTTACCCGCTTGGTTCCAATGTCTGTATCAGGGCATAGGTAATCCCAGTTTGCCCGGAAACAGCTGTGGACAATGGTGACACAAATCTTGACGGTGCTAAATTCCTTGCTCTCCGCGTAACAATTTGGAGCGATAGTCCAATGACTTTAAGCACCGAAATACTGACGCGTTCTCCGTTACTCGACGCAGACGACCTCGAAGGAGAAATCGGCAACATCATCCAGAGAACTCGGCGAGTGCCCGTCTTTCGAGAAGTGTCCGAAAGCCACAACGATCATCCGTTACTGAAAGACCCGATGCCCGACTACGTCGAGCACAAGGAAGGTGTCAATCAGGTCGGCAAACTCTCAGCCGAAGCTGTGGTCCGCGAGTACGACGCGGCGGTGAAAGAGATTGAAGCGCTCGGTGCCGAATTGTCCGAGGCCGCCAAGAAATGTGAGGCGATGGTTGCCGGCGTTCACGCCATGGTGACCGAGATCAAGGAATTGGCGGCGAACTATCGCGAGGAAGGCAAGCGCTACTTCCTGCAGATTGAGGATTGTTCCCTGATGACATCCGAAGTCCGCACCGTCTGCGAGATGCTCAAAAAGAAAATTGCCGCAGGTAGTAGTCTCGCCGCCTGATGTTCCGGCTGTGGCCGGTCCTGCTAATGGCCGCACCGTTCATCGTCGCGGCCATTAGCTGGGTGTTCTAACGGCGCACCGGGCATTTAGGCGAAGCGCAGTTCACCTTTTGGCGGAGTTGCTTGCTCGGCTGAAGAGCGCTTTCGCTGCTCGAAGCGCGTGAGTCCGGCCGCAATGGGCGGGTCCGGAGAGCAGCAGCGCGGTCAAAATCGGCTGGCCGCCCCAGCCGCCATGCCACACCCTGTGCCATTGTGGCGTTATGTCGCCAACGCCGCCCCGCGAAACGGGGAGCCATTTGCAGGCTCAACGATTATCTGCGGCCAAATGCATCTGGCATCGAGCGGCCGGGGGCGGCTCGTCTTCAACACTTTCATACCCTCTGCGCTCCCAGGGAAAGGATATTGGCGGTTTGTCGTCTTCTATCACCTCGTATCTTCCTTTCGGTGGCGCCGAACTCAGCCTCCGGAAGAAATTCCGCCTGTTCTTCACGGTCGGCATCATCGTCCTGCTACTCGGCGGCGCCAAGGCAGTCGTTCACTATTTCGGGTTCGAGTTCCTCGACCTGAACGGGCTGGTGACAAGCGGCATTGGTGGCGCCATCTTCATCATCGGCTTCCTGCTGTCGAGTATTCTCAAGGATTACAAGGAAGCCGAGCAGATTCCGACGGCACTGCGCACCGCGATCGAAGCAGTCGACGGCGATCTGGAATGCTTCGCGCGGAGCAACGAACGCTTCAATCTCAGGGAAGCGCGGCAGATCCTGATCGAGGTCATCGCAAAGCTGCGCGAAGGTCTGGGCCGTGCCTACCACCACAAGAACATTTCCCCCGCGCTCGACGAACTCGGCAAGCTGACGCCTGTCCTCGGTCGACTGGAGGGCATGGGCATGGCTGCGAATTTCGTCGTACGCCTGCGCACCAATCAGGATGCGATCCGCAGGGTGCTGCTTCGCATCTACACCATCCAGCGCGTCGAATTCGTCCCATCGGTGCATGTCCTCGTCCAAACGCTGGTCTTCTCGATCATCGTCCTGCTGCTCCTCCTGAAGACGGAGGGCGATCCGGCCGCGGCCATGTTGTTTGGGTTCATCACCTACATGTTCGTCTATGTCCTGTATTTGATCCGGCTCCTCGAACAACCGTTCACCAAGGGGCGCGGTTCCGTCGATGACGTCAGCTTCTTCCTGCTCGATGAACTGGAGGAGCAATTGCGGCGCTCGCTCGACCCCGCCGTTGGCCGGCCGCGGCTTCAGGCAATAGAGGGGGTCTGAGCGGTGCACGATATCCGGACGGGGCGGCGAGGGTGGTGCGCCGTCCGCGTCCGTACGTTGCTCCGTTCCGTTTCTCCAACTATCACTGATGCGTTGAATGGGAGCGGAGCAACGGGATGGAATTGGTTGCGCATTTGCGCCTGTCGAAACAGGCCTTGATCGATCTGGTTTTCTTCTGCGGCGTTCCGATCGTGCTGGCGATGCTTTCGGCCGTTCTCGGACCGTATACGGCCATCATGGGAGGCGCCGGCGCGACCGTCTATGTCCTCTCGCTCGCCATTGTGCCCTGGTGGCTGACCGGCCTCGTCACCCAATTGGTGAGCAAAACAGCCGGACGAAGACTGCCGCTTTGGCTGATTGCGGCCATCGGTGCCATCGCCGCCGGCCCCTTCGTCTCGCTGTATGTGTATGGCGTCAATTCAATCGTGGCGGACATCTGGCCCGCTCTGAACGCGTTGTTGTCGGTTACCTTCAGCACAGGACATATCAAATCCGCCGCCTTGTCCGAGGGGCGGGCAATCGTTCTCTGGATTGCCTTCGTTGTCATTTTCCATGAGACGCTGGGCTGGGTGAGGTTTGCGCCGCCAAGCAAGGAAGCGAGCCGCGAAGAACGCTTTCAGCTGAGCGGCGCTGAATGGACGGCGGAAGACGATACCCTGTTGCGATCGTTGATTGGCAGCGGCAAGCCGCCGAGAGCCATCGCGCTGGAGATGAAGCGAACGGTCGGGGGCATCCGCGCAAGGACCGCCAAGCTGGGCCTTCGGAACAACCGTCTCGGCGATACGTCCGTTGATTGAGGTGCCCTAGGTGTGCGCAGCCCGCGCCAGCGAGGGCGGGCGGCTTGTCGATGAGAAGAGAGATTTCGTGAGCCGCGGGCGCAATGAAGAAGGTGGGCAGCAGTCGCAAGCTTGGAGCGCCGTCTCAAACGTTAGGAACGCGAACGAAGGAAGTGGGTGGAAGCGATATCGCATCTTCTCCCCGAGGTGTGATACCTCAACCCAACAAGGGTCTCGGCGCCGCCGCTTGAGGCTCTACTCTCGTTCAGGCAATCAGCTCAGGTACCTGGCGATCTCGAATGTGAATTTCACTTGCAGAACAGGGCCGGCCTCGTTTCTGACTTCGACCGCCATTCGACGGTTTTTGCTGCCATCGAATTTTGGGGAGCGCACTGCATCCCGGGCCATGTCTGCTAAGGCTTTCGCGGCCTCTTCCTCCACGGACGCGATGCTCGATAACTCAAGTCCTTCATCATCAAATGCTAGATCATCTCCGTCTCGAAAGTCGAAGTAGTAGCGTGGCATCGGCTCTCATCCAGCTAAGTCAGTCGTGAGAGCTACAGAAACCAGACTTCGTCCGTTCTCAATCAGACATAGGTTTATTCGGCTGAACCAGATTGAGAACGCTGAGGCCTAACCGGGGCTGGCCTTCAATTGCGCCGGTGCCCGATCAGCCACTCGCGCTCTTTCGCGAGCAACCGGTAACCGGCCGACGCACTTCGGGCGCCCACTGAACCTGAGCTGGTGGACGGTGCCACGCCAGACCGCGCCCGTGAGTTTTCAAAAATGCGATGGAATCGGAGCTTCAGAACAGGCCGGAGGAGGAAGGTTGCGTAAGTAATTGATCGCCTGTATTGATCCGCCCCGATGGGGCCACGTGGCGGAGTGGTTACGCAACGGTCTGCAAAACCGTGTACACCAGTTCAATTCTGGTCGTGGCCTCCATCCATATAATCAATGGCTTAGGCCGACTATATGAGAGGCCGCAGCAAGCCGGCCGCGGTCAGCAGGCGGCGTACCAACCTTCAGGAAACGGAACCAGCGGCCAAGAGGCCCCGTTGTCGTTGGCGGCACGCGGCGACGGATAAGAGCGCTGGGTCTGGACCACGAAATCATCCTCCGGAGCTGGCGCAACGGCCGTCTGGACGGCTTCCAGCAGCAAATCGTATTCAACTTCGCTCATCGTGCTCTCCGGGGTTCCGGAGGCGACGGTCGCAAAAGAATTTTGTTTCCAGATTGAGCGGATCACTCGAATTTTAGCGATTCGATGTCCGCGGCAAAGCTGGTTACTAAAGCGTTGAGTTTTCCGCGCAAACACTAGGGCCACGCACCTGCGGCTCAGTGTGAGAAAAATCACATTTTACATAAATTACTTCGCGTATTCGGCTGGATGACGCCTGCCTTGTCAAGGCTGGCATGATCCAGGAGATGCGGTCATGAAGGCAAGGTTTGCGCGAAGTGCGGCACTTCTCCGTCGTTCCCGCCGGGCTACAACGCTCGGCTTCCTGCTCACCTTGATGGCGAGCGGCTCGGCCGGTGCCCAGCAAGGCACGCCCGAACAGCGCCGGGCCTGCACGCCCGACGTCTACCGCCTCTGCGCCGGCGAGATCCCGAACGCCCGGGCGATTACCGCATGCCTGCGCCGGCAGAAGGCGAGCCTGAGCCCGGCTTGTGCTGCGGTGTTCGAGCAGTAAGTCGCGACCGCTTCCTTACATCTCCAGCGCAGCCAGATTCTTCGGCAGCATCCGCTTGAACAAAGTGAGGATGCGGGCAGCTTCCTTCGCGTCCTGGGTGATCGCATGGCGGACGGTCGCGGCGATCAGCGTCATGATCAGTTGGGAGAACGAGGCGAGGGCGGTTGCGGGCGCGTCGGGTGCGATACGCCGTACCGCGTCGCCGAGCAGCCCGGCGAGATAGACGCCGTCCTCCTCGTCGAGTTTTTGCAGCGCACGGTCGGCCTGCGTCGCTTGCCAGATGTCGCGCATGACCGGCACCTCCATGAACATCCGGTAGTAGCTGTCGGTAATGCGACACAGCGCCGGATGCAGATCCCGGGCCGTCTTGACCACGGCGAGGTCGCGCCGGACGCAGTCGCGCCCACTCGCGTTGTAGCGTTCGGCGAGCGTGCCGATGATCGCGGTCTTGTCCGGAAAATATTGGTAGAGCGAACCGAACGGCACGCCGCTGCGTTCGACGACGTCGCTCATGCGGAAGGCTTCGCTGCCTTTTTCAGCCATCAGTTCTGCCGCGCTGCCGAGAATTTTCTCGAACCGCTCGCGGCTGCGCTGCTGGGTCGGGACGAGGCGCGCCAGTCCCGAAGTGGCTGCTTCGGTTGTCTTCTGTCCGGCTTTTGCCCTCGGCATCGGTCCTCTCACATAAAAGCGACTTGACGTTACTAATACGAGAGTTTATCGGGTTTGGCAAATACGAGATATCCTCGTATTATATCCGAAGAGGATGATCCATGTCAGAACTTCCGATCCTGATTATCGGCGGCGCGGGCAAGACCGGCGCGCGCGTCAATGCGCTGCTAAGGGCGAGCGGCGTCCCGACACGGCCGGTGTCGCGTTCGACGTCAGTGCCGTTCGACTGGACCCGGTCCGAGACGTGGCCGGCCGCGTTTGCCGGCGTCTCGATGGCCTACGTCACCTACCAGCCGGATCTTGCGGTCGAAGGCGCCAGTGACGCGATCGCCGAGGTGAGCCGGCTGGCGCGCGAGAACGGGCTTAAGCGCGTCGTATTGCTGTCGGGCCGCGGCGAGCCGGGTGCGCAACGGGCGGAGGCGGCGTTGCAGCAATCCGGCGTTCCCTGGACCATCGTGCGCGCAAGCTGGTTCGACCAGAATTTCTCCGAAGGCTATCTGCTCGACGGCGTGCTGGCCGGTGAGATCGCCTTGCCGGCCGGAGCCGTACCCGAACCGTTCATCGATGCCGATGACATCGCCGAGGTCGTCGTCGCCGCGGGGCGGCCGGTGCACTACCGGCAAATCGGTTCGGAAGAATTTGCCGACGGCATGCGGCCCCATGTGCCCGAGGAATACATCGCGCTTCTGCTCGAGTTGTTCACCGTCGTGCTCGACGGGCGCAATTCGGATGTCGCGCACGGCGTCGAACAGGCGCTTGGCCGCCCCGCGCGGGACTTTGCCGATTACGCCCGCCGAATCGCTGCGACCGGTGTCTGGAGGGCATGATCATGCTGCAGATGTTGATTGTCGGCCTGCTGTGGTTTTCCGCGATCGGCTGCGGCCTGCTCGCCGGCCTCTACTTCGCGTTTTCGGCCTTCATCATGACGGCGCTTGGCCGCATCGGGCAGGCCGCAGGCATCGCGGCGATGAATGCGATCAACGTCGCGATCGTGCAGTCGCTGTTCCTGCCGATCTTCCTGGCAACGACGGCTGCGAGCGCAGCACTGGCGGTGACGGCGCTGTTGCGCTGGGGCGAGCCCGGTGCGATGGCCATGGCGGCCGGCGGCGTGCTCTATGTGCTCGGCATGTTCGTCGTCACCATGATCTTCAACGTGCCCCTGAACAACGCGCTTGCCGCGGCCGATCCGGCAAGCGCCGAGGCCACGTCGCTGTGGTCGCGCTATCTGACGGACTGGACGTTGTGGAACCACGTGCGGACGGTCTCATCCACGGTGGCGTGCGCGCTGTTCATTACGGCGATTGCCGCGAGGTAGGAATGCCGCACACCTGTCGATAAACGCAAAAGCCGCCCGGATCAGGGGCGGCTTTCGATTGTTTCCGGTGCGCGAGATCAGGCAGCCGTGAGAGCGTTCCCGCTACGCCTGCGGCGATAGGCCATGAAGCCGACGCCGCCGAAACCGAGGATCATCATCGCCCAGGTTGAAGCTTCCGGGACAGGGGGTGCTACGGGATCGAACTTAAAGTCTGCCCGTATCTCAAGCGTCGAGGTGTGGCCTTCCTCGTTCTTCCACTTGTTTCCGTTGTACCATCCATCGCCAGCTAAAACGAAGTGAATATCAGAAACCGTGACACCGTTCAGAGTGAACGGACCGAGTTTGTCGAGCGTCGTTTGGCTGATGTTGAAGACGTTGTCGGGGGTCGGGTTCGTCGGCTGCGTGATCTGCAATTTGAACAATTGAGAATCAGCATCAACGTTCGGGTTCGTGAACTTCAGGCTGAACGTGTATTTGACGTTGAAGTCCTGGTCCGTGTTGTAGGTGGCGCGGTTCACCCAGGTGATACTTCCGATGAGGTAGTCGTCCTGGTTGGTCGTGATGTCCGGGCTGGTGACATCGGTGATGGTCATCGTGCTCGACTGATTTCCCGGCCACGTCGCGCCTGACATTTTCAGCACGTTTTTGTCATTGCTGATGGAGCAGCCGGGGCTCCCGCCGCTGCAATTCGACACGTTCGAGAAATAGGCGTCGCTCTTGAAATTCAAGACCGTCGCGGCGCTGGCCTGCGAATGGGCTAGACTGGCGAGCATGGTCACGGCCAGAATATTAAATGCTTTGCTCATAACGACCCCGTTTTTAATATTTAAATTAAAGGGACTTTTTCAGAATTTATACAGGGGGTCAAGAGGTATTCCGTTAATACTCAGCATTGAAATCCAGCGTCCGGCGCAAGGCCTGATTGTGCGGTTAACGCATGCCCGAAGGAGCTTTTGCAGTGGAACGTCGAGAGGCCGGCTGGCAGGAAGGGCATGGCCCGGTCAGCGCTGGCTTCCCGCGGCAGCGCGCGCATTATTAAATGCTCCCGCTTGCGGAAAGATTTTACCGAGATAAATCGAACCAATCGCAGCAACTGCTGCGGATTGGATCTCGTGCGTAGCGCGCTGGAAGAGGTCGGAAATCGGCGAGATTGCCAGCCGTGTTGGCTCCCCGGGCTGGATTCGAACCAGCGACCATTCGATTAACAGTCGAATGCTCTACCGCTGAGCTACCGAGGAACAGGCGAAACAAAGGTTCGCGAGCGGGGAGCGTATAACAAAGCCTTTCGGGCTTGCAAAGGACCAAATCACCGGCTGCGCGCTTAGGTGAAGCGGGACCGGAAAGCCCCTGCGCTGCAACGATTTGTGGTCGTTTTCGCCCCCGGGGCAAGCGGTGGCTGGAACCCAAGCCTGTGCAATTCGTCATACATGGGTGTGATCGACCGGGCCGCCAATTCGGCTTAATCGCCCAAAAGGCTCGGTCGTGCCGGGTTTCACGGGAGCTGATTCGATGCCAGCCATTGCGACCGACCTGATCCGCGCGGTACCTTCGATCGTCCCAAGCGACATTCCCGCCATGGGTGACGACGAATGCCTGCTGCGGCTCGGGCAAGCCATTGAAGCCCATGATACCGAACATCTGGATGAGGTGGCGCGGCTGATCGCCCGGCTCGCCGTGACGATCGAGTAGGCGGCTTTCGAGCACCTCCGGTGGCGGCTCGGCAACAGGCGCCGGCATGTTGCGTTTTGCCGAAGCTTGTACCAAAGATGACCCCGGTTTCAGCTCTCGGTTCCAGTTCTCTTGCGGCCTCGCCGCATGCTCTCAGGGTCTTAGCCTATGTCCGGTTTTGCGACCGCGCGCCAGAAAATGGTCGATGGTCAGGTGCGTCCGAGCGACGTGACCGATATCCGAATCCTCGATGCCATGTTGGCGGTGCCGCGCGAGGCCTTCGTTCCCGAAAACAAGCAGGCTCTGGCCTATCTGGACCTCGATCTCGATGTCAGCGAAGGCGGCGCGGCCCCGCGGTTCCTGATCAAGCCGGTCGTGCTGGCGAAGATGCTGCAGGCGGCTGAGATCAAGGAGGCCGACCGCGTCCTGGTGGTCGGCTGTGCCACCGGATACGCCGCCGCCGTGATCGCCCGATTCGCCTCCCAGGTGGCCGCAACCGAGAGCGATTCGGCGCTGGCGGCGAAGGCGCAGGCGATTCTGGCCAGCAATGGCTGTGGAAACGTAACCGTCCGTCCCGCGGCGCCGGCCGATGGAGACCCGGCAAGCGCGCCCTATGATGTCATCGTGCTGAACGGCGCAACCGAGATCGTGCCGGAACAGCTCTACGCGCAATTGCGCAGTGGCGGCCGATTGGTGGGCGTTTTTGCGACGTCGCGGCCGGCACGGGCTACCATCGTGACCTCTTCGCATGGCGATTTCGGTCACCGGACGCTGTTCGATGCCGCTGCCCCGGTGCTGCCCGGCATGGAACGTGTTCCAGCCTTCGTTTTCTAGCGTTTCGCCCCTTCCACGCCCAATATTCGCCCTCCGGGGCCGGCTAAATCCTCTTCGAAATCAGAAGTGTGGCCAGATTGCCCCACGTGCAGAGTTTCGACGGCGTTTGCTTACGGGGTGGTTTCGTCCAGCTTACGTGCAGAATAAGGTGAGCCGGGACTCACTTCGGGTGAAGCGACGTTCGGTTAATGATCATGTGCGATCGTGGTCATTGGCTGGGCGACCAAAAATGATTGGATTGCTTGGGATGCGTGGGGTGAAGGAATTTACCGGAGCTGCGGCTTCGGCCCTTCTATTTGTGTGCTTGGGCTCGACGCCCGTCTTGGCCGACACGATTGAGGCAGCGCTGGTGCGCGCCTATCAGAACAATCCGCAGCTCAATGCGCAGCGCGCGCAGGTTCGTGTCACCGACGAGAACGTGCCGCAGGCGCTGTCGGGCTATCGCCCGAGGGTCGCGGTCACGGCGAGCGCGGGCTTCCAATATACGGATTCGCTGAGCACGCAGGGCGGCGACCCTACCAACCTCGTTAAAACCCCTATCGTCGGCGCCAATGCGCCGCGCAGCGTCGGCGCCACCGTTACGCAGACGCTCTTCAACGGCCAGCAGACCGCGAACAGGACCAGAGCCGCGGAGAGCCAGGTTTCCGGCGCGCGCGAAGCCCTGCGCGCACTCGAACAGACCGTCCTGCTCAGCGCCGCGACGATCTACATGGACTATCTGCGCGATTCCGCGATCGTCGAGGTGCAGAAGAGCAACGTTCGCGTGCTTGAGCAGACGCTGAAACAGACCCGCGATCGCTTCAATGTCGGCGAAGTCACCCGCACCGACGTTGCGCAGTCGGAGGCCCAGCTCGCCGCCGGCAAGACGCAGCTCCTGACCGCGGAAGCCAATCTGACGACGACGCGATCGAACTTCCGCCGCATCATCGGTAACGAGCCGCAAGCGCTTGCGCCGGGTTCGCCGGTCGATCGCTTCCTGCCACCGACGCTGCCGGCTGCCGTCGAGCTCGGCCTGACGCAAAACCCGAATGTCACCGCGGCGATGTTCGGCATCGACGTCAGCTATCTCCAGGTCAAGGTGGCCGAAGGCGCGCTGTTGCCGACCGTCACGTTTCAGGCCTCGGTGCAGCAGTCCTATGAGCAGAGCCTGATACAATTCAGGTCGTTGGGCGCGTCCGCGGTCACGCAGCTTTCGGTGCCGATCTATCAGGGCGGCGCCGAATACTCGCTGATCCGCCAGTCCAAGGAAACGGCGGCACAGCAGCGCCTCGTTCTCGACCAGACCCGCGACCAGACCCGTGCCAACGTGGTCACGGCATGGGGACAGCTCGTCGCCGGCAAGGCGCAGGTGCAGTCCGCCCAATCGCAGGTACAGGCGTCGGAAATCGCGCTCAACGGCGTGCGCGAGGAAGCCAAGGCCGGACAGCGCACCACGCTCGACGTGCTGAACGCGCAGCAGGCGCTGGTCAATGCGCGCGTCGCGCTCGTCACCGCGCAGCACGATCGCGTGGTGGCGTCGTACTCGGTTCTGAACACGATCGGACGGCTGTCGCCGCAAGTGCTCAACCTGCCGACCACGGTTTACGACCCGAGTGTGCACTATCACCAGGTGCGCGACAGCTGGGCCGGCGTTCGCACACCCGACGGCCGCTGACCTCCGAGTCAATTTCCGCACAGGCGGGATGAAATCGTCGCCCGGCGCCTGAAGCGCCGGGCGCTTTGCTTGCAATCAATTGTGGCCATGACGTACCTTTTCTGGGGCGAGCTGAGCGATTCGTGGCCTGCGTCTTTGCATCTCATGGACGCGCGTCGGGGTCGTTTTGAGGGGAGCAGGACTCTGCGCGCGGGGCAGCGGGCGGGGCTTGATCTGGGGACAAGTCGGGCTTGTGCGATGAAAATCCCGGCCTGCATATCCGGAACCGGCAATTCCTTCGTGGCTTTGGTGTAAAATGGTTTCGATGTGGAGTCGGAAATGACGCAACCTGCAAAGGTCCAAGAGCCCTCGATGGAGGAGATTCTGGCGTCGATCCGTCGCATCATTGCCGACGACGAGGCAAAGCCTGCGGCTGCCGAAAAGCCGGCGAGCCCGGCGGTCGCCGCGAAGCCGGCCGTCATGAAGGATATCCCGCCGTCGGCGATTGCGCCGGCGCCGAAGCCGGTTGCCGCGCCGAAGCCGGCCCCGCCACCACCGCCGCCTGCGCCCGAACCGGCTGCCAGCAACAATCAGGACGACATCGATGCGATGCTGGCGAGCCTCGATGCGGCGACGCCCGAGGCGGACATAAGGCCGGCGCAGCCCGAGCCCGAAGCCGACGTGTTTGAACTCACCGACGAGATGGCATTGCCAGAGCCGACACCACCAGCGCCAACCTTCAGCAAGGTCGAGCCGCAGGACGACATCGAATTCACCGAAGCCAAGGCGTCACGTCGCCAGCCGGCCTATGAGCCGCCGTTCGAGAGCGCCGCGCCGGCACGACCAATTTTATCGCATTCGACGGTTTCCGCCGTTGAATCCGCCTTCAATTCATTGGCCAACACCGTGCTGAGCAACAATGCGCGGACGCTGGAAGATCTGGTCAAGGAAATGCTTCGACCAATGCTGAAATCCTGGCTCGACGACAATCTTCCGGGATTGGTGGAGCGGATCGTCAAGGCCGAAATCGAGCGGGTTTCGCGCGGCGGGCGCTAGCCCCAAGGCTACGTTAAGGCTACATCGAAGCTGCCTCGAGGCAGCCTCGGCGGGCGTCGACCGGGACCCCATTCGGACATTCAAACCGGCGTTACCGTGGCTCCCCGCAGCCCCCAGACTGAGTTGTCAGGTTGACTTGAGGCGCTGCGGCGGCTTTCTAGGGGCGGCGCGGTGCCGATCACATCCAAACCGGGCGCTACCACGTTGATTCGATTCACATTCTTTGAGCGGACCGGCGACGGATTTGCTCAAGAACGCCCTCTACATCTCCAATTGCAGTGCCATGATCGAGAAAAACTACCAGCCCGCCGATATCGAAAGCCGCATGTCCCGGATCTGGGAGGAGAGCGGCGCATTCAAGGCCGGCCGACCTGAGCGCAAGGACGCCGCGCCGTTCACCATCGTGATCCCGCCGCCGAACGTGACGGGCTCGCTGCATATGGGCCACGCGCTGAACAACACGCTGCAGGACATTCTCTGCCGCTTCGAGCGGATGCGCGGCCGCGACGTGCTGTGGCAGCCCGGCACCGACCATGCCGGCATTGCGACCCAGATGGTGGTCGAACGGCAATTGATGGAACGGCAGGAACCGGGCCGCCGCGACCTGGGCCGCGCCAAATTCCTCGAGCGCGTCTGGCAGTGGAAGGCGGAGAGCGGCAACGTCATCGTCAATCAGTTGAAGCGCCTAGGCGCTTCCTGCGACTGGTCGCGCGAACGCTTCACGATGGACGAGGGGCTGTCGCGCGCCGTCGTAAAAGTGTTCGTCGAGTTGCACCGCGCAGGGTTGATCTACAAAGACAAGCGGCTGGTGAACTGGGATACGAAACTGCTCACCGCGGTCTCCGACCTCGAAGTGCAGCAGGTCGAGGTCAAGGGCAGTCTCTGGTACCTGCGCTATCCGATCGAGGGCAAGACGTTCAGCCCCGACGATCCCTCGACTTTTGTCGTCGTGGCGACGACGCGCCCCGAGACGATGCTTGGCGACACCGCCGTTGCTATTCATCCGGACAACGAGCGGATCGGACATCTGATCGGCCAGCATGTGATCCTGCCGCTGGTCGGCCGCCGCATCCCGATCATCGGCGACGATTACGCCGATCCCGAGAAGGGTTCGGGCGCGGTCAAGATCACGCCTGCGCACGACTTCAACGACTTCGAGGTCGGCAAGCGTCACGGCCTGCCGCGGATCAACGTGTTTGATCAGGAAGGCTGCATGAACCTCGTGGGCAACGAGGATTATTTGCGCGGCTTGCCGGAAGGCGCGGACCAGCTTGCGGAAGAATTGCACAACGTCGACCGCTTCGCCGCGCGCAAGAAGCTCGTGACCCGGCTGGAGGATTTCGGCTTCCTGGAAAAGGTCGAGCCGAATACGCATATGGTGCCGCATGGCGACCGCTCCGGCGTGGTCCTTGAGCCCTATCTGACCGACCAGTGGTATGTCGACGCCAAGACGATGGCTCAGCCCGCGATCGCGGCTGTGCGCTCGGGTGCGACCGAGTTCGTGCCGAAGAACTGGGAAAAGACCTATTTCGAATGGATGGAGAACATCCAGCCCTGGTGCATCTCGCGCCAGCTCTGGTGGGGCCATCAGATCCCGGCGTGGTACGGCCCTGACGGCAAGGTGTTCGTCGCCGAGACCGAAGAGGAAGCCGTCGGCAACGCGCTCGGTTACTATGTCGAGCAGGAAGTCATCACGGCAGAGCAGGGGCGCGAGATGGCGCAGGACCCTCCCAAGCGCGAGGGCTTCATCGTCAGAGATGAGGATGTGCTCGACACCTGGTTTTCCTCCGGGCTGTGGCCATTCTCGACGCTCGGCTGGCCGGATGAAACGCCGGAATTGAAGCGCTATTACCCGACCAATGTCCTCGTCACCGGATGGGACATCATCTTCTTCTGGGTCGCCCGGATGATGATGATGGGCCTACACTTCATGAAGGACGCGCCGTTCTCGACCGTCTACATCCACCGCCTGGTTCGCGACGAGAAGGGCGCGAAGATGTCGAAGTCGAAAGGCAACGTCATCGATCCCCTGGGCGTGATCGACGACTTTGGCGCGGACGCGCTGCGCTTTGCGCTGGCGCGCGGCGCGGCTCACAGCCACGACATCAAGCTGTCGCCGCAACTCGTCGAAACCAATCGCAATTTTGCGACCAAGCTGTGGAACGCCTGCCGCTTCGCCGAGATGAACGGTTGCGAGCAGCCCGCAGGCTTCGATCCGACGGCGGCAAAGGAAACCTTGAACCGCTGGATCGCACACGAGACCTCGCGCGCCACGCGGGAGGTCACCGAGGCGATCGAGGGCTATCGCTTCAACGATGCGGCCAATGCGATCTACCGCTTCGTCTGGAACGTCTATTGCGACTGGTATGTCGAACTCGCAAAGCCCGTGCTGATGGGCGAAGAGAGCGCCGCGAAGGCCGAGACCCGCGCCATGACTGCCTGGGCGCGGGACGAGATCCTCAAGCTGCTGCATCCGTTCATGCCCTTCATCACCGAAGAGCTCTGGGCGGTGACGGCCAAGCGCGACGGCCTCTTGGTGCTGGCCGAGTGGCCGCGCAAGGCGAGCGCGTTGACCGAGGAGCAGATCGCTTCGATGGCGCTGGCAGGGCCGGGCGATCCGCTGATCGCGCCGGTCATGGCCGCGCTCGACGCCGGCGATTTTAGCGACCCTGCCGCGGAAGCCGAAATCGGCTGGGTGGTCGATCTCGTCACCGCCATCCGTTCGGTGCGCTCGGAAATGAACATCCCGCCGGCAACGCTGATCCCGCTGGTGCTGTCGGGTGCGTCCACCGAGACCAAAGAGCGCGCACAGCGCTGGAACGACACCGTGAAACGCCTGGCGCGCTTGGCGGATATTTCTTTCGCCGATCGCCCGCCGGAAGGCGCGGTGCAGCTGCTCGTGCGCGGCGAGGTGGTCGCGCTGCCGCTGAAGGGCGTCATTGATCTTTCGGCAGAGAAGGCCCGGCTCGACAAGGAAATCGTCAAGGCCGACGCGGACATCAAGCGGGTCGACGCCAAACTCGGCAATGAGAAATTCGTGGCCAACGCGCCCGAAGAGATCGTCGAGGAGGAAAAGGAAAAGCGCGAGGCAGCGGTGGAGCGAAAGGCCAAGCTCCAGGAAGCGCTGGAACGGTTGAAGATGGCGTCCTGATGCAGGACGCTGAACTATCCCCGTCATTGCGAGGAGCGAAGCGACGAAGCAATCCATCTATCCGTTATGCGGCACGATGGATTGCTTCGCTCCGCTCGCAATGACGGCTGAGGTTTCTCAGTCATCATCGAGGGCCTAATCGATGCTCGACCACGTCTCCATCACCGTTTCCGATTTCGCCGCCGCCGAACGCTTCTACGACGCAATCATGCAGGCGCTCGACGTCGTCAAGGTCGGCCGCAGTGACCGCTGGCTCGGCTATGGCGAGCGGGCCGACGCCGAGTATCCGGACCGCGTCTATCTCGCGATCTACAGGGGTCCTAGGCCGGACGAGGCCACCAGCCGCCACTGGTGTTTCAAGGCAAAATCACGAGCCGAGGTCGATGCCTTCTGGCGCGCCGGCATCGCCGCCGGCGGCACCGATGACGGCCCGCCCGGCCTACGCCACTACCACGCCGCCTACTACGGCGCCTTCCTGCGCGATCCCGACGGCAACAAGGTCGAGGCGGTTTGCCATCGGGCGGAGTAGCAGCAGGAGGAAGCGTAGCCGGCCCTCGTCATTGCGAGCGCAGCGACTTGTCCACCGTAGCTCAATGAGCGAAGGCGGAAGCAATCCATCGTCCCGCAAGGAAAGTATGGATTGCTTCGCTCCGCTCGCAATGACGGCTGAGGTTTCTCAGTCCTCATCTAGGGCCTGTTTGATGCGCTGCACCGGCCTCATTTCACCTTGTCCTGCGACACATCCATGATCATGCGCGCCGACAGATAAAGGCGTGGCACGATTGTCTCCAGCTTTACGTATTCGGCGTCGTTCGAGTGGGCGCCGTAGCCGCTGAGGCCAAAGCCCTCGATCACGGCAGCATTGGTCTTCAGCGCAGCGAACGCGGCGTCGGTACCGCCGCCGCCGGCCGCGTCGAACACCTTCAATGGCAACCCCAATTCCTCGTAGATGGCAGCGCCGTGGGCGGCCAGGCGGCGCGAAGCGGGCGTGGCTTCCAGCGGCGGGCGGCGCATCTCGAAGCGGAGCTGCACCTTGGCGTCGGGAATCCGTTTGCTCTTCACGCGTTGCTGCAGCGTGGCCTCCAGCTGGGTGAAATCGGACACCTTCAGCGCCCTGGCGTCGCCTTGCGCGGTGGCCTGTGCCGGGATCACGTTGCGGTTGGTACCGGCCTGCGAGACCGTCCAGTTCAGGCTCAGGCCCTGGTCACGCCGCGACAGGTCGCTCAATTGCAGAACCTGGTGGGACAGCTCGACCAGCGCATTCACGCCCTTGTCCGGCGCAGCGCCCGCGTGCGAGGCCTTGCCGTCCACCGTCAGGTACGCCGCGCCGATGCCGCTGGTGGCCAGCCGCAGGCGGCCGTCCTCTCCGCCGGCTTCGTAGGAGAACACGGCGTCCTGTTCGCCCGCCATGCGGGTGATGGTGCTGCGAGAGCCCGGTGAGCTGATCTCCTCGTCGCCGTTGATCAGTACGGTCAGCGTGCCGTAGTCTTGGAACTTCAATGTTTGCAGCATCGCTATCGCGTGCAGGATGAGTGCGATGCCCTGCTTGTCGTCGGCGATGGCCAGCCCGTAGGCGCGATCACCGTCGATGCGGAAGGGTTGATCTTTCAGCATGCCCGGCAGGTAGACGGTGTCCATGTGGGCGATCAGCATGATCTTCTTGTTGCCGGTCCCCTTGAATTCGGCGTGCACCATGGCGCCCGGTTTGGGCGGCGTGTCGTCCATCCGGTAGATGTCGGTCGGCTCGACGATCTCGACCTTGCCGCCCAGCCGGGTCAGGCGTTCGCCGATCAACGCCGCCAGCCGGGCCAGGCCCTCGGCAGCCTTGCTGCCGGATTCGATGTTCACGAGATCGCGCAGCGTATCGAGCAGCGGAGTTTTTTCTTGCTGCGCCAGATCGTGGATGCGTTCCACGGGGCCAGCCGGCGAGGGAACGGCCGACAAGACCAAAGTGCAGGCGGCGATACAGGCGAGGGCGAAATGCAGAGGGAACCGTGCGGGACGCGACATGGTTGTCCTTTCAAATGACGGCAACGCGTCAACTGAGGGCACTCAACTGCGTCAAGCAGGAGACCGCGGCGACATGGGGTGGGCCACGCTTCTCGACCCTGCGCGATTGTGCGATTTTCTCCAGCAGTTTCAAGCTGATTTGCCCTGTCCAGTTTCGGCCGCAAAAATATTCCGCTTCTCGCCCGCCCCAAATCACCCCTACAACTCCCGCCATCCCGTCCCGAGAAGAGGGGCGTTGGCCATCGTCACGAACGTTGGGGCGGGTTGCGGTGGACGCGGCAGCGTCAGGCGCGAAGATGTTCGCAGGGCGGTTATCCGTGAGCGGGCATGGCGCGCAGACGAACGGCGCTTAAACGCTTTCGCTTTTTGCTTCGGCCGGAATGCACTTGGCTGGTTGAAGTCTGTGGCGAGGGAAGCTGCGTACGGCAAAACCGTGTGGTTCTGGCACCCGTGGCTGGTGTCAAGCTGGCGGAGGTTTGCAGGCACCCAACCGGGTCATGCGAGCCGTCAATTCGTCAGCGACGGAGGCAAGAGGAATTCGTCTCCGGGGAGAGCACGGCATAAGCCGTAAGACCATTGCGCGGGGAATGCCGGGATGCTCCGGCTGTACCTGTATGCTCGTGTGCGCATTCTTGAGTGCATCTTGCACACGAGACCGCGGGTGCTAGCCGGCATCCGGCATTCCCTGCGCCCTCTCATCTCGGGGCGAACGATTTGCAAAAGCTCGGGCGCACTGTGTCGCGAGAATGCGAAACTATATCCACGTCATTGCCTGCGACAAACGCGAAGCGTTTGTGCAAGGGAGCGACGCGACGAAGCAATCCACTTTTCCGTTATGCTGCGAGATGGATTGCTTCGCTGCGCTCGCAATGACGGCTGAAAGAGAAACCAAGTTGTCAAAACGGCTTGCTCAAAAACCTCGATCCCTTCAATCCGTAGCGCCAGGGCAGTTCGACCGCCTTGGTAATTCCGATCCGCACACCTGCGACGACCTCGGGTTTGCCGAGCCGCGCATGCAGCGCGAACGGCGGCTGATCCAGCGGCAACTCGCTGTGCTTGATCGTGATGCCGAGCGCCTCGCAGAGCTTGCCGGGTCCGGAACACAGCGCGCGTTCCTCCTGCAGGCCGCGGCGGCGGCGCATCGCAGGCAGACCGTGGGTCGGCTGCAGCGCGCGGATCAGCACGGCGCTGGCCGAGCCTTCCGCCTCGCAGACGAAATTGGCGCACCAGTGGATGCCGTAGGAACGGTAGACATAGGCAAAACCCGGCGGGCCGAACATCACCCGGTTGCGCGGCGTCGGTCCATTGAAGGAATGCGCGGCCGGATCGGTGTGATGATACGCCTCGACCTCGGTGATGATGCCGCCGACGCCATTGACCAGCAGCGTCGCCCCGATCAGGTCGGGCGCGACCTCGTGCACGCTGCGGCCAAAGAACGAGCGTTTCAGCGGCTTGCCGAGGCGAGGGGCGGCGGCATCGGCCGGCTTCGGATTTGGAGCCATTTTCAGGTGGGAATCACGGTGGAACAGGTGAAAACTGCCAATATCTTGCACGTTTCTGCTAGGCTCGGCGAGCCGGATTGCGGTCGCCCGCAATCGGGTTGCGGCCTTCCGCAACGGGATTGCGGTCTTCCGCAATGCCTTCCGCAACTGGGGTTGCCGCGATGGGCGACACAGATTAGCTAGATGTTCTCGCAATTTCCGGACTAAACATGGTCGTTCTCGTCGATACCGTCTCCCTCAACCAGGTGCGCCCGCGTCACCCCGAAAAGGTGAACCGGCCGGATGCGCTGTCGCCGCCCAAACCTGACTGGATCAGGGTGCGCGCGCCGAATACGCGGGGCTACGCGGACACAAGAAAGATCGTGAAAGAGAACGGCCTCGTTACGGTGTGCGAGGAGGCCGGCTGCCCGAACATCGGCGAGTGCTGGGACAAGAAGCACGCCACCTTCATGATCATGGGGGACACCTGCACCCGGGCTTGCGCGTTCTGCAACGTCAAGACCGGCATGCCGGGCGCGCTCGATGCCGCGGAGCCGGAACATGTCGCGGAGGCGACCTTCAAGCTCGGGCTCACCCATGTCGTGGTGACCTCGGTCGACCGCGACGATCTTGCCGATGGCGGCGCGGAGCATTTTGCCCAGACGATCCGCGCGATCCGCGCGCGCTGCCCGACCACGACCATCGAAATCCTCACCCCCGACTTCCTGCGCAAGGAAGGCGCGCTGGAGGTGGTCGCGGCGGCCAAGCCCGACGTGTTCAACCACAATCTCGAAACCGTGCCGGCGCGTTATCTCACCGTGCGGCCCGGCGCGCGCTATTTCCATTCGATCCGGCTGTTGCAACGGGTCAAGGAAATCGATCCGACCATTTTCACCAAGTCCGGCATCATGGTCGGCCTCGGCGAGGAGCGCCACGAGGTGCTGCAGGTGATGGATGATCTGCGTTCGGCCGAGGTCGATTTCCTGACCATCGGGCAATATCTGCAGCCGACCCGCAAGCATCATGCGGTCATGCGCTATGTGACCCCGGATGAATTCGGAGGGTATGAGAAGGTCGCCTACACCAAGGGTTTTCTGATGGTGTCGGCGAGCCCATTGACGCGCTCGTCGCACCACGCGGGTGAGGATTTTGCCAGGTTGCAGGCGGCGCGCCTCGCACGGGCCCGCTAGCCTCGGATTGAACCAATGCAACGCGTTCTTGTCATGGGATCGTCGGGATCCGGCAAGTCGACATTTGCTCGACGGCTGTCGGAAATTACAGGCATTCCCTTCGTTTCGCTGGATGCGCTGTACTGGAAGCCCGGCTGGGTCGCGTCAGACAACGCCGAGTTCGGGCAGCGCGTGGCCGAGGTCGCACGTCGGCCGCAATGGGTCATAGACGGTAACTACACCACGAGCGGCGCGGGCGAATTGCGCCGCCAATGCTGCGACACCGTGATCTGGTTCGACCTGCCGCGCAGGAGTTGCATGTTCGGCATCATGACCCGGATCGCCGGCAGCTATGGCAAGGTTCGCCCGGAGATGGCCGAAGGCTGCCCGGAGAAAATCGACTTCGAATTTTTTCGCTATGTCTGGACCTACC
Organism: Bradyrhizobium sp. SRL28; assembly: GCF_018596315.1. Lineage (GTDB taxonomy): Bacteria > Pseudomonadota > Alphaproteobacteria > Rhizobiales > Xanthobacteraceae > Bradyrhizobium. Next base: position 176,722 of record NZ_JAHEAG010000008.1, read on the forward strand.
GCCGGCAGCAGCGGCCAAAACTCCTGGACTATTTTCAAGGGCTGCGCGCCGATCAATCGCTGGTCTGTTTCACCGACCGGACACAGGCGAACGACTATCTGAAGGCAATCGCGTTCAAGCAGAACCGGGCGAGTATCCACTGATGCCGCGCTTTTCCAGCAAACGCCGGGTTCATCATACCGCGTCGCAGATGTTCGATCTGGTTGCCGATGTCGAGCGCTATCCGGAATTCGTGCCGCTGTGCCAGTCGCTGAAAATACGTCAGCGCACGTCGAGGGGAGACGGCACTGAAATCATCGTCGCCGACATGACCGTGTCGTTCAAAGTGGTGCGGGAATCCTTCACCAGCCGGGTGACGCTGGACCGGCCGAACCTGAAGATCATGGTCGAATATCTGAAGGGCCCGTTCAGCAACCTAGAAAACCGCTGGACGTTCGAGCCGAAATCCGAAACCGACTGCGACGTCGGGTTCTTCCTGTCCTACGAATTCAGGAGCCGGATGCTGGCGATGCTGATGGGAACGATGTTCGATACCGCGTTCCAGCGCTTTGCCGCCGCGTTCGAAAAACGGGCGGATGCGGTTTACGGCAAGGGCGGGGCTAGCCAGTGAAAGCCGGCTGGTCAGACGTCGGCGAGGTCGGCGCGATCGGCGAGACGCTGGGCGGCGTTGTCGTAATGCTTGCGGGCCTTCTCCCGCGCCGCGACGGGATCGCCGCGCTTGATGGCCTCGACCAGCCGGACCTGCTCCTCGATCGCGGCCGCGGCGAGCTCAGTCGCCTTGGTGTTCTTCACGGCGACGGAACGGAGCTTCTCGGCAATCTGGCTGTCGATCATCACGACGAAATTGAGCGCATGCTCATTATCAGCCACCTTGGCGATGACATGGATGAGCTGACGTTCGGCCTCGAAATGACGCTCGGCGCCGTGCTCGCGATCGCCGATCGCCTCCCGCATCTCCTTGAGAATGGCCTCCATGCGGGCGATATCCCGGTTGGAGCGCGCCAGCGCCGCGTCGGCCGCGGCCTCGATGACGACGCCATTGCGCAGGCGCAGCAGCTTCAACAGCTCCTTGCGTTTCTTGAAGCAGGCGGGACTGATCCGAAAAGCCGTGCGTTCTTGCGGCTGCGCGATGAAGGCGCCGACGCCGACGCGGCTCTGGACGATGCCGTCGTACTTGAGCTGCGAGATCGCTTCGCGCACGACGGTTCGCGCGACGCCGAATTCGGTCGCCAGCGCCTGTTCGGATGGCAGGCGATCGCCGGGCCGAAGCTCGCCCGCGAGCAGGGCGCCGGTCAGGCTGGCGACAATCTCCTGGGGCAATGAAGGGCCGCGCTCGAGGGATTTGAATTTCAACAGACGGTCCTGTCCAGATGGCGTCGCCGGCTGACCCGCCATCGCGATCCGCGCCAGTGGGCAGGCATAACGAAACAAGGCAAGCGGCGCAATTGGATTAATCAGGTTGTCAGACAGCCTGCGGGCGTGGTAGCGGGGCAGCAAAAAAGGCTGGCGGGGCAGCTGCGCTGCGCAAGCGAATGCCAGAAATTCCCAGAGGACCGTCAAACCATAACGGAAGGCCTGAGATGACGACATTTGAACGCGTTGGCTTTATCGGCCTCGGCGGAATGGGACGAGGGTTGGTGAAGAATCTCGTCGCCAAGGGCGTGGCGGTCACCGCCTATGATCTCAACCCGGCCGCCGTGGCGGTCGCCAAATCGTTTGGCGCGACCGCTGCCAAGAGCGTTCAGGAGATCCGCGACAATTGCCGCATCATCATGATTTGCGTCAATGAAGCCGAGGATGTCGAGGCGTTGATGATTTGCGGCGATGGGCTGCTCGCCGGTCCGGCGTCGGGGTTCGTCATCGTCGACCACACCACCGGCAGCCCGCAGATGGTCGCGAAACTCGACCGCATGGTGCGTGCGGCCGGCGGGCGCTACGCCGAGGCGCCGATGACGCGGACCCCGAAACATGCCGACATCGGCAAGGTCAACGTGCTGTTCGGCGGCGAGCGCGACCTGCTCGACGACCTCAGGCCCTATTTCGAACTCTATGCCGAAAACATTTTCCATATCGGCCCGCTGGGACACGCCATCCGCCTCAAGCTCATTCACAATTATATCGCCTTCGCCAATGTGGCGGCGTGGTGCGAGGGGTTTGCCCTTGCCGCAAAGGACGGGCTCGACCTTTCCCAGGTGATCGGCATCATCTCGGCCGCCGGCGCCAAGAGCGGCATGCTCGATCTCTATGGCCAGGCCACGCTCGATGGCGACTTCACCCCGCTGATGTCGCTGGCGAACGCCCGCAAGGATGTCCGCTATTACGCGCGCTGGCTGGAGGAGGCGGGCCTGCCGGGGTTTATGGCGGAAGCGGTGCATCAGACCTACCGGCAGGCGGCGCTGCTGGGGCACGACGGCGAGTCCTGCACCGCCGTCATCAAGGCCTATGAGGCCGTGACCGGGGTAGATGCGCGGATCGCACCGAAAGACCAGCAACAAGAACAGGCAAAATGACCGGCGGCATATCTGACCTTGCCAGAAAACCGGTTGCTGGTACCGACGCCATTCATTAAGCCGGGTCCAAATCCGTGATCCCGTAACCGAAGGACGAGGCAATGGACGCAAATCTTCGAACCGGTGGCCATATTTTGATCGAGCAACTGGCCTTGCACGGCGCCGACACTGTGTTCGGGGTGCCCGGTGAAAGCTTCCTCGCCGCGCTCGACGGCATGTACCAGAGCCAGCGCGTGCGGTTCATCAACGCCCGGCATGAAGGCGGCGCGGCCATGATGGCGGATGCCTATGGCAAGCTGACGGGCCGCCCGGGTATCGCGTTCGCCACGCGGGGGCCCGGCGCCACCAATGCGTCAGCCGGCGTCCATGTCGCATTTCAGGATTCGACGCCCATGATCCTTTTGCTGGGCCAGGTCGGGCGCGACATGATGGAACGCGAAGCGTTCCAGGAAATCGACTATCGGCTGATGTTCGGGCCGATGGCGAAATGGGTTGCACAGATCGACGACGCGCGGCGGATTCCGGAGTTCATCTCGCGCGCCTTCTTCACCGCGACCTCGGGCCGTCCCGGTCCGGTGGTGCTGGCGCTGCCCGAGGATATGCTCACCGACACCGCCGAGGTGCCGGATGCGCCGCCCTACACTCCGCTTCCGATCGCGCCTGATGACGGCGCCCTGCGGCAGTTCCATGCGCTGCTTTCGGAGGCGAAGAAACCGTTCGTGATCGTCGGCGGCGGCGGATGGAGCGATCAGGCGCGCCGCGATCTCGAGGCGTTTGCTTCAGCGCATGAAGTGCCCGTCGGCGTTTCGTTCCGCTGCCAGGACTATTTCGATAATCTGCATCCCTGCTATGGCGGCCATGTCGGCATCGGCCTCGACGCAAAAATCGCCGACCGGATCCGTAACAGCGATCTGGTGATCGCGCTCGGCGCGAGGCTGGGCGAGGCCACCACATCCGGCTACACGATGTTCGATGTTCCGAAGCCAAGGCAGCCGCTGGTTCACGTCTATCCCGATCCCGAAGAGATCGGCCGGGTCTATTCGCCGACGCTCGGCGTGGTCGCGAGCAGCGCAGCCTTTGCGGCCGCGATCAAGCGGCTGGAGCCGAAGCATCGATCGCGCGCCGACTATGTCAAGGCGGCACATGCCGACTATCTCGCATTTGCTGAGCCGACGCGCTCGCCCGGCGACGTGCAGCTCTCGCAGATCGTACGCGGCTTGAGCGATCGCTTGCCGCCTGACACCCTCATTTGCAACGGCGCCGGCAACTACGCCGTCTGGGTGCATCGGTTCTGGCGCTATCGGCAATATCGCACTGAACTCGCGCCGACATCGGGTTCGATGGGCTATGGCTTGCCCGCGGCCGTCGCCGCCAAGCTGCAGCATCCCGAACGCATCGTGATCGCGTTTGCCGGCGATGGCTGCTTCCAGATGACAGGGCTGGAGTTCATGACCGCGGTCGAAAACCGGCTGCCGCTGATCGTGATCGTCTGCAACAATGGCATGTACGGCACGATCCGGATGCACCAGGAGCGAACCTATCCCGGCCGTGTTTCCGGTACTGATTTGGCCAATCCAGACTTCGCGGCGCTTGCTCGCGCTTGCGGCGGCTTCGGCGCGCATGTCGAACGTACCGAAGATTTTGCCCGCGCTTTCGACGAAGCCGTGGCAAGCGGACTTCCGGCCATCATCGAGCTTTCGATCAGCCCGGAAGCATTGACGCCGGTAAACTCGCTGAGCGAAACGCGCGCCAAGGCGTTGGCTGCGCAGGGTTGATACTGACTTTAAGTCCGCGTCGGCCGGCGTCGTTTGACGGCGCTGCGCCGTGGCGTTCGTGCCACCCGCGGACGCAGCCGGCTCATCGTCTGAGGGCGCGGTTTGACCGGCGGCTGCGGGCCGCGCGCCAGCTCCATCAACATGCGCAGCGCTTCCACCACGGAGCGCTGGCGCACGGTGGTGCGGCCGATCGCGCCAAAACGGAATTCGCGGTGGAGTATTTTTCCGTCGCGTGAGGCGACCGCGAAATGGACCAGGCCGACCGGCTTGCCCGGCGTGGCGCCGCCGGGACCTGCGATGCCGGTAATGGATACCGCGAGATCAACGCCGGCTTTTTCCAGGGCGCCGATTGCCATCGCGGTCGCGGTTTCCTTGCTGACGGCGCCGAAGGTCGCAAGCGTGGTCGCCTTGACGCCGAGCATCGCGCGCTTGGCGTCGTTCGAATAGGTGACGAAGCCGCGGTCGATCACGTCTGACGAGCCGGGAATGTCGGTGAGCGCGCCGGCGACCAGGCCGCCCGTGCAGGACTCTGCGGTGGCAATCGTCAGCTTGCGCATCCGGCATAGATCGAGCAGCGAGCGGGAGAGGGCGCGGGCGTCGCTGCCGCTCATGCTATTCGCCCCAGGGCAGACGGATGGTGGCGCTCGCAGTGGCGGCGATGCCTTCCTCGCGGCCGGTAAATCCTAACCGTTCGCTGGTGGTCGCCTTGACCGCAACCCGGGAGATGTTCAGCCCCGTAATCTCGGCAATGCGGGCGCGCATGGTATCGCGCAGCGGGCCAATTTTCGGGCGTTCGCAGATCATCGTGACTTCGAGATTGGCGATCCGGCCGCCGCGCGCGGTGACGCGGTCGACGGCATATTTGAGGAACTTGTCGGACGCAGCACCCTTCCACTGCGGATCGCTCGGCGGAAAGTGCGAACCGATATCACCGTCCGCCAGCGCGCCGAGGATGGCGTCGACCAGCGCATGCAGGCCGACGTCGCCATCGGAATGGGCGAGAAAACCGCGGGTATGCGGCACGCGTACGCCGCAGAGCATCAGGTGATCGCCGTCGCCGAAGGCGTGCACGTCGTAGCCGGTGCCGGTCCTGATGTCGCCGAGCTGGGCGGCGAGGCGGGCTTCCTCGCGGATGAAATCTTCAGGCGTCGTCAGTTTCATGTTCGCAGGATCACCTTCAAAGGTCGCTACCGTCAATCCCGCCCATTCGGCGAGCGCCGCATCGTCGGTGAAATCGCTGCGGCCATCGCGCGCGGCGCGGCGATGGGCATCGAGAATCACATCGAAGCGAAACGCTTGCGGCGTCTGCGCGATTCGCAGCCGTGAGCGCTCTGGCGTCGCCTCGACGTCGCCGGTATCGCTGACTTGCTTGATCGTGTCTGTGACCGGGATCGCAGGGACCGCCGCACCGGTGCGGCCGGCGGCATCGATCGCGCGCGAAATCACCGCAGGGGTCACGAAGGGCCGCGCAGCGTCGTGGATCAGAACGATGTCGGGCTTCTCCGCCGCCAGCGCCTCGAGACCGGCATGCACCGAAGCCTGACGCGTCGCACCGCCATTGGTGGGCGGCTGGTGACGCAGTCCCGCGACAGCCTCGTTAAAGATCGCGGCGTCATCGGGATTCACCACCGGCTGCACGGCAAACACGTCCGGATGCCGGCAGAACGCCTGCATGGCGCGGAAGATCACGGTCTGTCCGCCGATCTCGCGATATTGCTTGGGTCCCCCGGCACCGGCGCGAAGCCCGCGTCCGGCTGCGACGAGGATGGCTGCGGTACGCTCAGGTCTGGGCATCTGGACTCAAATACGAACGAATCAGGGTTGAGGAGGGGGCGTCAGGCCGCGCTGGCGCACAGCCCTTACCATGCCGAATACGGAAAACAGAGTGATTCCCATCACCTGTGGGAAAAGCGGTTTTTGTTGCAGTGCACTTGCACAAATGATAGATCTGTCTAAAGTGTAGGCAAGAAGCTTGACTGCCCAAGATTTGTGCTCACAATATGCCTCGACGGTTGCAATGAAGCCGCCGCCCTAACCATGAGATCGACGTGACCGGCCCGGAAAGTTCACGCTCTAAGCCGTTGAAAATAGGCGAGATTGCTGTCGCCAACCGGGTTCTCCTGGCGCCGATGTCCGGCGTCACCGATGCTCCCTTTCGACGTCTTGCCGCCACCCTTGGCGCCGGACTGGTCGTCTCAGAGATGACCGCCAGCGACGAACTCGTGCACGGCAGGCCGATGTCGCTCCTGCGCTGCGAGACTGCCGGTGTCGGGCCACATGTCGTTCAGCTCGCGGGTTGCGAGACGCATTGGATGGCGGAGGGCGCAAAGGTTGCGGAAGCCGCCGGCGCCGACATCATCGATATCAACATGGGCTGTCCGGCACGTCATGTCACCGGCGGCCAGTCCGGCTCGGCGCTGATGCGCGATCTCGATCATGCGCTCAAACTGATCGAAGCCACGATCGCGGCGGTGAAAGTGCCGGTGACGCTGAAGATGCGGCTCGGCTGGGACGATCGCTCGCTCAACGCGCCCGAACTGGCGCGCCGCGCAGAATCCGCCGGCGTGCAGATGATTACCGTGCACGGACGCACGCGTTGCCAGTTTTACAAGGGCGCGGCCGATTGGGCCGCCGTGCGCGCGGTCAGGGACGCGGTCTCCGTGCCGCTCGTCGTCAACGGCGACATCACTTCATTCGAGAAGGCGGTCCAGGCGCTGGAAGTGTCAGGGGCGGATGCCGTGATGATCGGGCGCGGTGCGCAGGGCCAGCCTTGGTTGCCGGGGCAGATCGGCCGCCGGCTCGAAACCGGACAGGCGGAGACTGTGCCGTCGCTCACCGAACAACTCGCGCATGTGCGCGCCCTCTACGACGAAGTCTGCAGCCATTACGGCCTGCGTATCGGACTGAAGCACGCGCGAAAACATCTCGGCTGGGCGCTGGAGATCGCGGCCCAGTGCAGTCGCGCGCCGGCCGAGACGCTGAAGGGCTGGCGGCAAAAGATTCTGACGTCGGAGGATCCGCACCGCGTGCACCGGTCGTTGCAGGACGCGTACGACGATTTCGCATGGAGTGCTGCCGCATGACGTCAGCCGCAGAACATCGCCGACCGGTGCCCGCCGACAGTGAGGCCATCCTCAACGCGCTGCCCAATCCGGTGCTGCTGGTGGCGCCAGACGGCCGCATCGTGGACGCCAACATCGCCGCCGAATCCTTCTTCGAAATCTCGACGCAGTTCCTGCGCCGGCAGTCCCTGAAAGAACTGGTGCCGTTCGGCAGTCCGCTGCTGGCGCTGATCGACCAGGTGCGCGCGAGCGCCTCGCCGGTCAACGAATACAAGGTCGATCTCGGCACGCCCCGCATCGGCGGCGATCGCCAGGTCGATCTTCATGTCGCCCCGCTCACCGAACGGCCCGGCCATATCGTCGTGATGCTGCAGGAGCGGACCATCGCCGACAAGATGGACCGGCAGTTGACACATCGGAGCGCGGCGCGCTCGGTGATCGCGCTGGCGGCGATGTTGGCGCATGAAATCAAGAACCCGCTGTCCGGCATCCGCGGCGCGGCGCAATTGCTGGAGCAGGCGGCCTCATCCGAAGACCGCATGCTGACCCGGCTGATCTGCGACGAGGCGGACCGCATCGTCACTTTGGTCGACCGCATGGAAGTGTTCGGCGACGACCGTCCGGTGGCGCGCGGACCGGTCAACATCCACTCCGTGCTCGACCACGTCAAACGGCTGGCGCAGTCCGGCTTCGCCCGCAACATCCGCTTCGTCGAGGAATACGATCCGTCCTTGCCGCCGGTGCTGGCCAATCAGGATCAGCTCATACAGGTGTTCCTCAATCTGGTGAAGAACGCCGCCGAAGCCGTCGCCGATCTCGGCTCGGACGCGGAAATCCAGCTTACCACCGCCTTCCGTCCCGGCGTTCGCCTGTCCGTGCCGGGCAAGAAATCGCGGGTCTCGCTGCCGCTCGAATTCTGCGTCAAGGACAACGGCTCCGGCGTGCCGGAAGACCTGCTGCCGAACCTGTTCGATCCCTTCGTGACGACGAAACAAACCGGCAGCGGACTCGGTCTCGCGCTGGTTGCCAAGATCGTCGGCGATCACGGCGGCATCATCGAATGCGAATCCCAGCCGCGCAAGACCACCTTTCGCGTGCTGATGCCGATGTTCAGTCCCACCAAACAGTTCGACCAAAGCAACCGCGACGGCGTTCCGGGTACGCTGCCGCCTGCGTCACAGGACGCAAGATGAGGAATAATGATGCCCGCAGGTAGCATTCTCGTTGCCGATGACGACACCGCCATCCGCACGGTTCTGAACCAGGCGCTTTCGCGCGCCGGATATGAAGTTCGCCTGACCGGGAACGCCGCGACGCTGTGGCGCTGGGTAAGCCAGGGCGAGGGCGATCTCGTCATCACCGACGTGGTGATGCCCGATGAGAACGCGTTCGATCTCTTGCCGCGCATCAAGAAGATGCGGCCGAACCTGCCCGTCATCGTGATGAGCGCGCAAAATACCTTTATGACGGCGATCCGGGCCTCGGAACGTGGCGCCTATGAATATCTGCCGAAGCCGTTCGACCTGAAGGAGCTCATCACCATCGTCGGCCGCGCGCTGGCCGAGCCGAAGGAGCGGGTGACGAGTGCGGCGGACGATTCCGAATTCGATTCGATTCCTCTGGTCGGCCGTTCGCCGGCGATGCAGGAGATCTATCGGGTGCTGGCGCGGCTGATGCAGACCGACCTCACGGTGATGATTTCCGGCGAGTCCGGCACCGGCAAGGAACTGGTCGCGCGCGCGCTCCATGACTACGGCAAGCGTCGCAATGGTCCGTTCGTCGCCGTCAACATGGCGGCGATCCCGCGTGATCTGATCGAATCCGAATTGTTCGGCCATGAGCGCGGCGCGTTCACCGGTGCCAATACCCGCGCTTCCGGCCGGTTCGAACAGGCCGAAGGTGGCACGTTGTTTCTCGACGAAATCGGCGACATGCCGATGGAAGCACAGACGCGGCTGCTGCGCGTGCTGCAGCAGGGCGAATACACCACCGTCGGCGGCCGCACCCCGATCAAGACCGACGTTCGGATCGTGGCGGCCAGCAACAAGGATTTGCGCATCCTGATTCAGCAGGGCCTGTTCCGGGAAGATTTGTTCTTCCGCCTGAACGTCGTGCCGCTGCGCCTGCCTCCGTTGCGGGAGCGGATCGAGGATCTGCCCGATCTCATCAGGCATTTCTTCTCGCTCGCCGAAAAGGACGGTTTGCCGCCGAAGAAGCTCGACACCCTGGCGCTGGAGCGGCTCAAGCAGCACCGCTGGCCCGGCAACGTGCGCGAACTCGAGAATCTCGCACGCCGGCTGGCGGCGCTTTACCCGCAGGACGTCATTACGGCCTCGGTCATCGATGGCGAGCTGGCACCGCCGGCGGTCACCTCGGGCGGCAACGCGCCGTTGGGCGTGGAGAATCTCGGGGGCGCGGTCGAAGCCTACCTGTCCTCGCACTTCTCCGGCTTCCCGAACGGCGTGCCGCCGCCGGGCCTCTACCACCGCATCCTCAAGGAGATAGAGGTGCCGCTGCTCACCGCGGCGCTGGCGGCCACGCGCGGCAACCAGATCCGCGCAGCCGACCTGCTCGGCCTCAACCGCAACACGCTGCGGAAGAAGATCCGGGACCTCGACATCCAGGTCTACCGGAGCGGCGGCTAGGGATTGCGCGCGCCTCCTTCCACAATAAAGACGGGTGGAGCGGCTGGGAATCGATCGCTTTAGCGGTCGGATGGCCGCGGAATTGTCGTAATTCGGCAACATTGTGATATGAATGCATCAGTCCGCGACAGGCGGACCCCAGCCCTTTCAGCTCACCGATTGCCTGAATGACCACCGCAGAGACGACCTCGGCACAACCGTTCGACCCGTCGCTTGCCGAATCCGGAGGAGGGATCCTGCGGAAGTGGGTGGCGCCGTTTGCGGTCGCGATTGCGCTGCTGTCGGCATTTCTGACCTTCATGGTCCTGAGCGGCCTGACGCCGATCGAGCCGACCCGCCACGTCGTCTATTCGTTTCTGCTGATCAATGCGGCGACCATCCTGCTGCTGGTCGGCATCATCGTCCGCGAAGTCTGGCTGGTCGTTCAGGCGCGGCGGCGCGGCCGGGCCGCGTCGCGGCTGCACGTTCAGATCGTTAGCCTGTTCTCCATCATTGCCGTGCTGCCGGCGGTGTTGGTCGCGATCGTCGCCAACGTGACCATCGACCGCGGCCTTGACCGGCTGTTCTCCGGCCCGACGCGCGAGGTCATAGAGAACTCGTTGATCGTTGCCCGCGCCTACATGCAGGAGCACGCAAGGCTAATCCGTGGCGACATCCTGGGTATGACGGAGGATATTGCCCGTGCGCGGCCGTTGTACGATCAGGACCGCCGGTCGTTTCAGGAACTGCTGACCGCAAATGCGGCCGCGCGAAATCTGCCAGCCGCGATGCTGGTCGACAAGGATGGCACCGTCCTGGTCACGGCGAAGACCGGCATCCAGCAGGAATTCACGACGCCGCCGCGGGATTTTCTCAGCAACGTCGATGAAGAAGAGCCGCAGATCGCGGTGTTTCCCGAAGCCAATTATGTGGCCGCGGTGATCCGGTTGCGCGCCTTTGACGATACCTTCCTTTACGTCGCACGCCTGCTCGATCCGCGCGTGATCAGCCAGCTCAAGCAGACCGAGGCCAGCGTCGCCGAGTATGCCCAGATCGAAGCCCGCCGGCTCGGCATTCAGGTTGCCTTCGCGCTGATGTTTGCGGTGATTGCGCTGACCATTCTGATGGCGTCGGTGCTGATCGGGTTGAATTTCGCCAACTGGCTGGTGGCGCCGATCCGCAATCTGATGAGCGCGGCCAATATCGTCTCGACCGGCGATTTGCATGTCCAGGTGCCGGTCCACAAATCCGAAGGCGACCTCGCACAGCTCGGCGAGACCTTCAACAAGATGACGTCCGAATTGCGCACCCAGCGCGACGAGCTGGTCAGCGCCTCGGACCTGATCGACAGTCGCCGCCGTTTCATCGAAGCGGTGTTGTCCTCGGCCAGCGCCGGCATCATCGGCGTCGACGCCTCCGGCAGTGTCGGCATCCTGAACCGTTCGGCCGAGAAACTCATCGGCCATGCCGAATCCGAGACGCTGGACCATCCGCTGTCGGACGTGCTGCCCGAGCTCGACGACATGATGAAGACCGCGCGCGAGGGCACGCAGCGCCTGGTGCAGGGCCAGATCACGATCACGCGCGACGGCCATGAGCGTAACCTGTCGGTCCGCGTCAGCGCCGAGCAGACCAGCCAGTCGCGCGACAGCTACATCATCACGCTCGACGACATCACGGAGCTCGTCTCCGCGCAGCGCACCTCGGCATGGGGCGACGTTGCGCGCCGCATCGCCCACGAAATCAAAAACCCGCTGACGCCGATCCAGCTTTCGGCCGAACGCATTCGCCGTAAATTCGGCAAGGTCATCACCGAAGACAAGGGCATCTTCGAGCAGTGTACCGACACCATCGTGCGGCAGGTCGACGACATCAGGCGGATGGTTGATGAATTCTCTCGCTTCGCGCGGATGCCAAAGCCGGTCATGGAGGGCGAGGACGTCGCCGACACCGTGCGGCAGGCGGTATTCCTGATGAAGGTTGGGCATTCCGATCTCGATATCGAGGCCGATATCAAGCAGGATCCGATGCGCGCGCAGTTCGACCGCCGGCTGATTTCGCAGGCGCTCACCAACATCATCAAGAACGCGACGGAGGCGATCGAGCAGGTGCCGCCGGAAGAACTCGGCAAGGGACGCATCGACGTCATTGCCGCGCGCGAAAACGACGACATCCTGATCGACGTGATCGACAATGGTATCGGCCTGCCGAAGGTGAGCCGTGCGCGCTTGCTGGAGCCCTATGTGACGACGCGCCAAAAGGGCACCGGGCTCGGGCTCGCCATCGTCGGCCGCGTGCTGGAAGACCATGGCGGCCGCATCGAACTCAAGGATGCCTCCGATTTCCGGCCCGGGCAGCGCGGCGCCTGGATGCGGCTGCGGTTCGCCGTGTCAGGTCATGCGCCGAAGGCGGAGGCAAAGCAGTCGGATTCGAACACGAAGCCGCAGGTTGACGAAACAAAAGCGCCGTCAGGCGAAACCAATGAGGCGGCATCCGCGACCAATGATGAAGCAAAAACTGAAGCCGCAACAGGCAACTGACAACACAGGTGTAACCCATGGCCAGTGACATTCTGATTGTCGATGACGAAGCCGATATTCGTGACCTCGTTGCGGGCATCCTGGACGACGAAGGTTTCAGTACCCGGACCGCGCGCGACAGCGATTCCGCCCTTGGCGAGATTGCCAGCCGCCGTCCGCATCTGGTGTTTCTCGACATCTGGCTGCAGGGCTCCAAGCTCGACGGCCTGCAACTGCTTGAGCAGATCAAGAAGGATCACGCCGACGTCCCCGTCGTGATGATCTCCGGCCACGGCAACATCGAGACCGCGGTGGCTGCGATCAAGCGCGGCGCCTATGACTTCATCGAAAAGCCGTTCAAGTCCGACCGGCTGATCCTGGTGGCGACGCGGGCGCTGGAAACCTCGCGCCTCAAGCGCGAGGTGAAGGAACTCAAGCAACTGGCTCCCACCGCGAGCGTTCTCACCGGCCGCTCCGCCTGCATGAACCAATTGCGCCAGACCATCGACCGGGCGGCCAAGGCCAACAGCCGTATCCTGATCGTCGGCCCCTCCGGTTCAGGCAAGGAACTGGCGGCGCGCACGCTGCACAATGCATCGAGCCGTGCAGAAGGACCGTTCGCCGTCATCAACGCCGCGGCGATCACGCCGGAGCGGATGGAAGTCGAACTGTTCGGCATCGAGCAGTCGAACGGCGAGCAGGCGCGCAAGGCGGGCGCGCTGGAAGAGGCCCACGGCGGGACGCTGTTCATCGACGAAATCGCCGACATGCCGCGTGAGACCCAGAACAAGATCCTGCGCGTGCTGGTCGATCAGACCTTTCAGCGCTCGGGCGGCACCGCCAAGATTCATGTCGACGTCCGCATCATCTCCTCGACCGCGCGCAACCTGGAGGAAGAGATCGCGGAAGGGCGGTTCCGCGAGGATCTCTACCACCGGCTGTCGGTGGTGCCGATCCGCGTCCCCCCGCTGTCGGAACGCCGCGAGGACATTCCCGAGCTGATCGACTATTTCATGGACCAGATCTCGGCGGCGACGGGCTTGCCGAAGCGGCAGATCGGCCAGGACGCAATGGCGGTATTGCAGTCGCATGTCTGGCCCGGCAATGTCCGCCAGCTCCGCAACAATGTGGAGCGCGTCATGATTCTGGCCGGCGGAGGTCCTGAAGCGATCATCACCGCCGACATGCTGCCACAGGATGTAGGCTCGATGGTGCCGGCGATGCCGACCAGCAACAATGGCGAGCACATCATGGGGCTGCCGCTGCGTGAGGCGCGGGAAGTGTTCGAGCGTGACTACCTGATCGCGCAGATCAGCCGCTTCTCGGGCAACATTTCGCGCACGGCCGAATTCGTCGGCATGGAGCGGTCGGCGCTACATCGCAAGCTCAAGGCGCTTGGGGTTGGCTGAGACTTGAGTGAATCGCTTGTTCGCTGCGTGCCGCAATCTGCGGCTCATCACGCTTGCTTTGAGCCGATCCATGCACTTGCTTTGGAATATTTATCTCTTTCCGCGCTTTTGTGGAGAATGGCCACTGGGTTCCAGCAAGGCGGAACGCGAACCGGCTTGCCTTAAAAGCGCGCGTACCCTCTAATCGTATTGCCGAGCCGACCGGAGGGGGATCTCAGGGGACGCCGGCAAGTCGGGGGCAGGCTCCATGAGAGAGCAACAGCCGGCTTAATAAAAAGAAACACACTGCGGGACAAAAACAATGGCGGCAGACCGCGCACAAAATCTACAAGACACCTTCCTAAATCACGTTCGTAAAACAAAAACGCCACTAACGATCTTTCTGGTCAACGGAGTGAAGCTGCAGGGAATTGTCACCTGGTTTGACAACTTCTGCTTGCTGTTGCGGCGCGACGGTCATTCGCAGCTTGTCTACAAGCATGCGATCTCGACCATCATGCCGGGGGCTCCGATTCAGTTGTTCGAAGGCGGCGAGGATGCTCCGGCTTGAGAGTGAACTGATTGGAACCCCTCAACCGTGAAGGGAGCGCCGATCGTCCGCGGTCGGCGGAGGGCAAGCAAAGCGGGCGGGTGATCGTCATCGGCCCCTATTTGCGAATGCGCCGCGGCGACGCCGATGCGCAGGCGAGCGATGTCGTGCGCGATTCCGAGGCTCGTCTCGAGGAAGCGACGGGTCTGGCGCGCGCCATCGACCTCACGATATCAGACGCGCTGATTGCGCCGGTCAGCCAGATCAGGCCTGCGACCTATCTCGGCAAGGGCAAGGTCGAGGAGATCACCGGCCTGATCGCGGGCCACGACATCGAACTTGTGGTGATGGATTGTGCGCTGTCGCCGATCCAGCAGCGCAACCTCGAGAAGGCCTGGAACACCAAGGTTCTCGACCGCACCGGCCTGATCCTGGAAATCTTCGGTCGCCGCGCCAAGACCAAGGAAGGTTCGCTGCAGGTCGAGCTCGCGCATCTCAACTATCAGCGCAGCCGGCTGGTGCGCTCCTGGACCCATCTGGAGCGCCAGCGCGGCGGATTCGGATTCATGGGCGGCCCCGGCGAGACCCAGATCGAAGCCGACCGCCGCCTGATCGGCGATCGCATCACGCGGCTGGAGAACGAACTCAAGAAGGTACAGGCGACGCGGCGGCTGCATCGCGCCGGCCGGCAGCGGGTGCCGTACCGCGTGGTCGCGCTGGTCGGCTACACCAACGCCGGCAAGTCGACGCTCTTCAACCGGCTCACGCGCGCCGACGTGCAGGCGGCCGACATGCTGTTTGCGACGCTCGACCCCACCCTGCGTGCGCTGAGCCTGCCGCATGGCGGCAAGGCGATGTTATCAGATACCGTCGGATTCATTTCCAACCTGCCGACGCAGCTCGTCGCGGCGTTTCGGGCCACGCTGGAAGAGGTACTCGAGGCCGATATCATTCTCCACGTCCGCGACATCTCGCATGAAGACGCGGAGGCCCAGGAGCGCGACGTCGACACCGTGCTGCGTCAGCTCGGCATCGACCCCGACTCTGGCGCCCGCATTCTCGAAGTCTGGAACAAGATCGATCGCTTCGATCCCGAGGAACGCGAAAACCTGCGCAACATCGCCGCGCGCCGTCCGCCGGAGCGGCCGTGTTTTCTGGTGTCCGCCGTATCAGGGGAAGGCGTGAATGAGTTATTGACCGCCATCGAAGATCGGCTGGCGGCAACGCGCACGACGCTCGATCTGTCGATCGATGCTTCCGACGGCGCCGGCATCAGCTGGCTGCATCGCAATGCCGAAGTGCTCAACAAGCAGCTCCACGACGGGCGCTTCGACATGACCGTGCGCGTCGACGAGACCAAGCGCGACATCGTGGTCTCCAGGTTCGACGCCGTTCCGCACGTGGCGTGACTGTCGTCCCTGCGAAAGCAGGGACCCATTGCCACAGGCAGTGATTTTACGCACGGTATTAGCCGCGTGCCTAATCGCGAGATTCCGCGGTATGGGTCCCGGCTCGCGCTTCGCTTGGCCGGGACGACGATGTAGGCTGCGGCGCGCGCTTGGCTTCGTTCCACAGCGCGTCCATTTCTTCGAGCGTAGCGTCTTCGAGCGAACGGCCCTTCGCCGCGAGCGCACGCTCGATATAGGCGAAGCGGCGCTCGAACTTGGCGTTGGTGCCACGCAGCGCGGTTTCGGGATCGGCGCCGACGTGGCGAGCCAGGTTGACCAGCGCGAACAGGAGGTCGCCGGTTTCTTCAGCGAGTTCTTCAGCGTTGCCGCCGTCCAACGCTGCTTCGATCTCGTCAGCCTCCTCACGGATCTTGTTCAGTACCGCGCGGGGATCGTTCCAGTCGAAGCCGACGGTGGAGGCCTTGCGCTGCAATTCCATCGCGCGCGTCAAGGCGGGTTGGCCGGCCTTGATGCTCGATAGCAGCGATTTGTGCGTCGTCTCTTCGGGCGGCCGCCGCGCTGCGCGCTCGGCCTTTTCTTCGGCCTTGATGCGTTCCCAGGCGCTCTTGACGCCGGCGGCGGCGATATTGCCGTCCTTATCGGCGAACACATGCGGATGGCGGCGGATCATCTTCCTTGTGATCGCCTCGACCACGTCGCCGAAAGCAAAGGCGTTTTGCTCTTCCGCCATGCGGGCGTGATAGACGACCTGCAGCAGGAGATCGCCGAGCTCCTCGCGGAGGTCGTCGAAATCGCCGCGTGTGATCGCATCCGCAACCTCATAGGCCTCCTCGATGGTGTAGGGCGCAATCGTCGCAAAGTTCTGTTCGAGGTCCCACGGGCAGCCCGTGACCGGCGTGCGCAGCGCCGCCATGATCTCAATGAGGCGGGAAATATCGCGGGAAGGGGTCATGGGAATTCCATTGCCGGGGAGGACAGCACCTTATGCCGCAAGCGGCCTGTCGATCCCAGTGGAACGAGCCGAAATCGGGCAATTTCCACCGGTTGGCCTCAAGGCGCTGGAATGCTAATGGCCCCTCATGAGCGACCAATCCTCGACCGAAACCGCGCTGGTGCTGTTTTCTGGCGGGCAGGATTCCACCACCTGCCTGGCCTGGGCGCTGCAGCGCTTTGCGCGCGTCGAAATGCTCGGCTTCAGCTACGGCCAGCGCCACGCGATCGAGCTTGAATGCCGCGACCGGCTGCTGTCGGGCATCAAATCGCTGCGGCCGGATTGGGCGGCAAAGCTAGGCGAAAGCCACACGCTGGAAATCCCGACGCTGTCAGAGATTTCCGACACCGCGCTCACGCGCGATGTCGCGATCGAAATGGGCGCCGACGGCCTGCCCAATACCTTCGTTCCCGGCCGAAACTTGGTGTTTCTTACCTTCGCGGCGGCGCTGGCGTACCGGCGTGGTATCCGCCACATCATCGGCGGCATGTGCGAGACCGATTATTCCGGCTATCCGGACTGCCGCGACGAGACCATCAAGGCGCTGCAGTCCGCGCTCAATCTCGGCATGGCGAAGAATTTTGAGCTGCATACGCCGCTGATGTGGCTCGACAAGGCCTCGACCTGGAAGTTGGCGCACGAACTGGGCGGGGCAGGGCTGGTCGACCTGATCCGCGAGCACTCCCACACCTGTTACCTCGGCGAGCGCGGTGCGCAGCATGATTGGGGCTATGGCTGCGGCGAATGCCCGGCCTGCGCGTTGCGCGCGAAGGGCTGGCGGGAGTATGCGGAGGCGTAGTTGGCGGGACATGCGCTACCCGTTCGCATGTCGTCGCCCGGCTTGACCGGGCGATCCAGTATTCCAGAGACGGCAGCGATAGAGCCGATAAGCCGCGGCGTACTGGATCCCCGCCTTCGCGGGGATGACAAGACACCTGTTGATGGAGAGCTACTTCCCGAAATCGTCCGACCTCAACTCAATCGGCGCACCGTGCGGCGTGCGGTCGGCGGCATGGTCCCAGGCGTCGCGGTAGCGATGCAAGGCATCCGATGTCGTAACGCCCTTGGCGGCGACGAGGGTTTCCAGCGTGGCGAGCCAGTGCCGGTAATAGGTCTCGCCGGTGTCGGGATCGCCGGCAGCCTGCGCGCGCTTGATTTGCGCGCCCAGCGTCTCCGCCCATTCCTTCCAGGTGAAGACGCCGGCTTCGTGCAGCGCCAGCGCCATGGCGAAGGCGCGCGCCTCCCACGGTTCGCGAAATACCGGACCGTCCTCGTCGCGGGGCACGCCGGGGACGGCGACGGCCGCCCGCATCGCCTGTTGCGGGGTCAGATTCATCACACGCGCTCCAGATAGGATTCCCAGGCGTCGACGGAGACGCTGAGCGTGGGGTCGGCGTCCTTGCCCCATAGCTCCGGCCCATCGAAACGCACGGTGTAGAGCCACTGCGGGTCCTCGCCCTTGCCGAGCGAGTTGGTGTCGGGGAAGACGTGACAGCCGTGATTGAGCTCGATGGTGCCGAGATGGCCGCGGACATATTGCGGCAGCCGTGTATGCGTCACCGGGTGGATGTCCTTCATCCGCACGGTCTCGCCGACCGCAAACATCGCGGGCGTTTTGGCCTCGCGTTCGGTCGGACCGCCGCGCCGGATCGCGGGTGTGACCTCAGTTGGAGCGATCGGCGTGACGCCGGGCTTTGGCGGCGACAGCACCTTGCCGGCCTCGATCTCCTCGCGCGTCACCAGCCCACGCTCGATCATCAGCGTTTCCAGCCCGGCCAGCCAGATCTGGAAATAACTCTTGCTGAGATAATCCTCAGGCGGTCGGTTCTCGCGGGCAAACCGCGACATGTCGATGTTCCAGCCGCCCGGACGCGCCATCGCGACCGTCAGCGCAAAGGCGCGGCGCTCCCAGTCGCCGTGAAACACCGGCTCGTTTGGCTCGGGCACGACCGGGCCAAAGCCCTTGGCGCCGCCCATGTCATGCGCGCCGTCCATCAGGCAAGCTCGCCCGGCTGTTTCGGCAGGCCCGTGCCGATCATGCTGTCGCGGGTGACGAGTTCGGCGAGTTGCTCGGCGCTCCAGCCCTCGGTACCTTCGGGGCGCATCGGCAGCACGAGGTAGCGGATCTCGGCCGTGGAATCCCAGACCCGGATTTTGGTGGCGTCCGGCAGCGTCACGCCGAAGTCTTTCAGGACACCACGCGGATCGGACACGGCGCGCGAGCGATAGGGCGCGGATTTGTACCAGACCGGCGGCAATCCCAGCACCGGATGCGGGTAACAGGAGCACAGCGTGCACACGACCATGTTGTGCTGCTCGGGCGTGTTCTCGACCACCACCATGTGCTCGCCCTGGCGGCCGGAATAGTCGAGCTCGGCAATCGCCGCGGTCGCGTCTTTCATCAGCCGGGTGTGATAGGCGGGATCACTCCACGCCTTGGCAATTACGCGAATGCCGTTACGCGGTCCGATCTTCTTCTCGTAGAGATCGATCAGGAGATCGAGGGACGCCGGATCGACATAGCCTTTCTCGGTCAGGATCGACTCCAGCGCGCGCACGCGCAGTTCGGTCTCCGACAACTCGGAATGGTCGTGATCGTGGTGGTGGCCGTGGTGATCGTGATCATGGTCGCTCATGGCGTCAGGATAGGCGCAAAATCCGGGCTATGTCGAGGCAGGGACTCTGCTAGCATTTGCCGATGGGGATCAGGGCAGGGTGCTTGGCAATAGCGGTCGCGGCGGCCATTTTAGCCTGGCTTCCGGCCGGAGAGGCGCGGGCGGCGAATGGCGCCTATGCGGTCGATGCGGCCGACATTGGCGAGGCCGGCTCGTGCAAGATCGAGAGCTGGTTGTCGTCGGCATCCAACACCGATTTTACGGCGGTCGCCAATCCATCCTGCGTGGTCAATGCGTTCAAGCCCTTTGAGCTGAGCATGTTCACCAGCCGCGCGCGCAGCGATGGCGAATGGGGTTCCACGATCCAGCCAAAAGCCAAGACGAACATTGCGCCAACTGGGGTCGGCAGGCTTGGCATCTCGTTCTACGCCGGCGGAGGTTTCGATGCGCTGACCGGCGAACACGCCTCGGCCTTTGCCGTGATCCCCGCGACGTTCCGGCTCAACGAAACCATGCGCCTCAATTTCAATGGCGGCTGGCTGTGGGACCGCAGCGTCGATCGCCATTTTCTGACGTATGGAATCGGCTTCGACTGGAAGTTCACGGAAACCTTGCAGTGGACCATCGAAGCCTTTGGGCAGGCGGGCCAATCGGACACGCCGAGCGTGGTCCAGCCGCGGTTTCAGACCGGCGTGCGTTACCGGCCGAACGAGATTTTCTCGGTCGACCTGATCTACGGCCGCAACATCTCGGGCGAGAACGCCAACTGGATCACGCTCGGCACCACGATCCGTTTCCCGGTGCCCGGCGGCAAGCCGGAGCACCATCGCACGGGTCATCTGTAAATCGACACGCTGGCTGCAGCCCCAAGCCCGTTTCTCGGCTAGACTTCGGGAAAATGATGGGTAGGGAGGCAATGCGTTGGCCGAATTTGTGAAGATTGAAAAAGGCCTCGGACCGGATGGCCGCATCGCGGTCGTGCGTTTCGACCGCGGCGATGGCATCAATGCGATGTCGCCGGAGGCGCTGCGCCAGCTCACGGACGCCGCTCGCAGTTTTGAGGATGACGGCGCGACCTCGGTCGTGGTGCTGACCGGCGGCGCCAAATCGTTCACCGCGGGTTTCGACCTGAAGGATCCGGAAGGCCGGTCCCGCAAGTCCATGGATCTCGGTGCGCTGCGCCGGCACCTGAAACTTGGACCGCGGCTGACGCGGGCCTGGCAGGACATGGAGCAGATCACGATCGGCGCCATTGAAGGATTTTGCGTAGGCGGCGGCGTGGCGCTGGCCGTCGCGCTGGATTTCCGCGTGATGGCCAGAGACGCCCATATGCGCGTGCCCGAGATCGGCCTTGGCATGAACATGAGCTGGCAGAGCGTGCCGCGCATGCTGCATTTGATAGGACCGGCCCGCACCAAGCAGGCCGTGATCCTGGCCGACCAGCGCATCTCAGCCGCCGAGGCGTACGAATGGCGTCTGGTGGAGGAGGTGGCTGAACCCGGCAAGGCGTTCGACGCCGCGATGGCGCTTGCCGCCAAGGTCGCCGCCCAGCCGCCGCTGTCGGTCGCCATGACCAAGCTGACCGTCAACCGCCTGGCCCACGCGCTCGACGATCTCGCCAGTCACATGGATGTCGACCAGTTCGCGCTGGCGAGCATGTCCGAGGATCACAAGGAAGGGGTCGAGGCATTCCTGCAAAGACGCAAGCCGCGGTTCAGGGGAAGGTAGCTGTGGCTACGGCTGTCACACGCTGGCCGCTCGGATCAGAGCGTCGTCGGCCGGCTTGCCGTGGCAGCGTTGGCATTTCGATACTGGCGCTTCGCCGACCAGATCGCTCCAACACCCGTCAACGAGGATCAACCTTGCATTGACCAACGTCGCAGCCGCAACTATCATCGATTTCTAGATCAGTCCTTGCTTCCGGAAGGTACCAAGGCACGGACGTAATTTATTCGCGCTCTTCATTTTTTATCGATGTGTTCTTCCTGATGTCGGGGAGGGAAAATTGGCGAAAAGTGCAAGCAAGTCGAAAGCCCGCAGCAAAGGGGCAAGCAAAGCTAAGCGCAAAAAGCCGACCAGAAAGGTCTCCGCTAGAGCGAAAGCTTCGCCCGTCCACGAAGAAGATCACGTAGATAGTTGCGGTTGCGACGTCGAATTCAGCGACAGCGAATCCACGCCTGACGAAGCGCTGCCGGCGGCACGAGGCGGTGTGGAAGGGCGAGCATAGCCGTAGGCATCGACATGCAAAATGGAGCACGGTTCTGCGTGCTTCCATGAGGAGTATTTGCGTCCTTATGAGGAGAGGATGATGCCCTTTTCATTGACCTGGTTACCACAAGTCCTTTTAGACGCCGGCCTCAAAGTAGCGGAGCAGCCGGGATGGCGCACTCGCGGCCGCGGCGATGTCGGGCCGATCAAAGGTGTAATGTGCCATCACACGGCTGGCGCTAAAACAGGGAATATGCCGAGCCTTGGGATTGTGACCAATGGGAGGCGGGATCTACCGGGCCCGCTGGCGCAACTTTGCCTTGGACGCGACGGCACATATTTTGTCGTCGCGGCCGGCCGCTGCAACCATGCCGGACGCGGCAATTGGCAGGGCTTCACAGCTGGAAATACGAATTTTATCGGCATCGAAGCCGAGAATACGGGTCACCTTTCCGGGGACAAAGCCGATCCCTGGCCAGCGGTGCAAATGGACGCCTATCGCAGAGGCGTTGCGGCGATCCTGAAGAAAATCAGGGCCAATGCAATCATGTGCTGTGGTCACAAGGAGTACGCTCTGCCAATGCACCGCAAGCCTGACCCGACATTCGACATGACTGATTTTCGGTCACAGGTCAGCGCGATCATGGCCGGAATCGCTCCGGCGCCAACGATAATCCCCCCGACGGACTCGGCAAACCGCCCCACCTTGAGACGCGGTGATACCGGCAAGGCAGTTGAGACCATCCAAACGGCGGTCGGTGTGCCAGTGAATGGGACTTTCGATGCTGCTACGGAAGCCGCCGTCAGGCAATTCCAGCGTGACCATGGACTGGTCCCGGATGGCATTGTTGGCCCTCGCACATGGGCCACCATCGCGGGGTAGATTTCGGCTGAACAGCCGCATCGCGACCGCCGAGTCCTATGAATGGCGGCTGGTGGAGGAGGTGGCCTTTCCCGGCAAGGCGTTCGACGCCGCGATGGCGCTCGCCGCCAAGGTCGCCGGTCGCCGCCGCTCTCGGTCGCCATGACCAAGCTGGCCGTCAACCGCCTGGCGCACGCGCTCGACGATTTCGCCAGCCATATGGATGTCGACCAGTTTGCGCTGGCGAGCATGACCGAGGATCACAAGGCGTCGCGGCGTTTCTCGAGCGCCGCAAGCCGCGGTTCAGCGGGAAATAGCTCGAATGGTTCGAACTGCGCCAACCCAAAGCTAACCAAGTTGCTGAAACTGAATCTCAATTCTCACCGGATATCAGGAGGGTAATTTTCGCGCCCCGCATGGCGCTGTGCATGGTTAAGGATTTTGCGAAATGACGGTATTGCGTGGGGTGCTGGCGTCAGCAAATGGAAGGACGATTGTCGCCGCAAGCGTCATTTTGATTTCCGGTCTGGCGGTGACATTTGCAGCGCGCATGCTGTCGGAACGGATGATCGCAGCCGACATGCAGCGCCGCTTCAGCGCGGATGCCGCCGACATCTCGACCGCCATCGGCGATCGCCTGCGCACCCATGCCGAAGTGCTGGTCAGCATGCAAGGGCTGCACGCCTCGATTGGTCGGGTCGATCGCGCCCAGTTCCGCCGCTATATCGACGTGCTCGATCTAGCGCGACGCTACCCTGGTTTCCAGGCGCTGCAATCGCTGCGCAAGGTCGAGCCTGAAAGGCTCGATGCCTTCGTGGCCGAAATGCGCGGCGACAACAGCATCGATGCCAGCGGACAACCCGAGTTCACGGTGCGCCCGCCGGGCAAGCGTGCTTCCTACAACGTAGTCGAGTTTGTCGAACCGATGCGAGGCAACGAGGATGCGCTCGGTTTCGATGCGGGCGCCAATCCAGCCCAGCTCGATTCGCTGCGCCGCGCGGCTGAAACCGGACGGATCGTTGCGACCCCTCCGGTCAAGCTGGTGCAGGATACGTCAGGCGGCCTTGGCTTCATCCTTCGCGCCCCGATCTACCGGATCGGAGAGCCGGCTCAAACCACCTCGCAGCGCGTCGCGGCGTTGCGCGGTTTTGTGGCCTCGGTCTACCGCATGAACGATTTGATGCGCGGCGTTCTCGATCCGCGTACGCTGCAGCAAATGCAGGTGCAGATCGTCGATCGCGGCTACGCCAAGCAGACCGAAGGCACGTTGAGCGGCGAGCCGGAAGATCCGTCAGGCGCCGCAACGCTGATGTACAACAGCCTTGAACCCAATCTGAACCTGGTCTCGCAGGTCGCCGAGTCCGCCGGCATTGCCGCCGACCGGTCGCTCGTCGTGGGAGAGCGGGTCTGGCGCGTGGTGTTCAGCGCGCGTCCGGGTTCGATCTATGAAGTCGATCGTTTGGTGTCCAATCTGGTGCTGGCGAGCGGGGTCGTCATCAGCCTGCTGATGGCACTGCTCACCGTCATTGGCCTGCGTTCGCGCCAGTTGTCGGGCAATCTCAACGCGCTCGACGCCGAGCAGCGCGCGCTGGTCGACAATCCGCTCGCTGGAATCATGTTCACCGAAGGACGCCGCATCCTTCGCGGAAACCGGCGGATGGCTGAATTCTGTGGCGCCTCACCCGACGATTTGCCGGGCAGTAAGGTCGATTCCCTGCTGGCGAGCGAAGCTGACAGCGCAGCGTTCGGTGCAGCGCTGACGACGATCCGCGACAGCGCCATGGCGACCGAGGCCGAATTGCACTTGCGCCGAAAAGACGGATCGACCCTCCTGATCGACGTCTATGGCAAGCCGCTGGCGGCCGGCAGCCGCAGCGGCGCCGGCGAAATTCTGTGGGTGGTCCGGGACAAGACCGACGTGATGCTGATGGACGCCGAGCGCCGCGAGCATGCGCGCGAACTGCAGGAGTCGAATGCAAGGCTGACGTCGTCGCTCCAGGCTTCGGAAATCCGCGGCAAGGAGATCGTATTATTGACCGAACTCAGTGGCGTCCTGCAATCCTGCCAGGCGCCGAATGAAATCTTCGCTGCGGTCCAGAACTACGCCGGCTTTCTGTTCCCGGAGGAGGCGGGGGCGCTCTATCTGATGAACGAAACGCGCGACGGCGTGACGCGCGGCCCGCACTGGGGCGAACTGACGTCTGCTGTGACGTCGTTCCCGTTGGAAGATTGCTGGGCATTGCGGCGAGGGACCACGTTCCCGATTTCGCCCGCCAGCCAGGGCCTCGTGTGCGGTCACGCCGCTTGCCGGGAGACCCATAGCGGGTATGTCTGTCAGCCGCTGGTTGCGCAAAATAATCTCATGGGACTGCTCTATCGCGAAGCCTACGGACCGGCTTTTGCCGAGGGCGCCGACCAACTCGCCACCATGCTGGCCGAGCAGGTGTCGCTTGCGCTCGCCAATCTGGACCTGCGCGAGCAATTGCGCAGCCAGGCGATCCGCGATCAGCTTACGGGGCTTTACAACCGCCGCTTCCTCGAGGACGCGCTGACACGCGAGACCGGCCGTGCCGCCCGCAGCGGTGAGCCGGTGGCGGTCGCAATTCTCGACGTGGATCACTTCAAGCGGATCAACGACACCTATGGCCACGAGGCGGGCGACGCCGTCTTGCGTGAACTCGGCCAGGTCCTGCTGAAAACCATCCGCAAGACCGACATCGTCGGCCGCTTCGGTGGCGAGGAATTCCTGATGCTGCTGCCGGGCGCCAGCGTGGACGTGGCGCAGGCGCGCGCGCTCGCGGTGCTCGAAGCGGTACGTGCCATGGAGGTCGCCATCCCCAACGGCGCGCCGCTGAACCGCATCACCGCGTCGATCGGCGTTGCGGCGATGCCGCTCCATGTCGCCAGAGGCGATGCCCTGGTCGCCGCCGCCGACGCAGCGCTTTATCAAGCCAAGGGGCAGGGACGTAACCGCGTCGTCCTGTCCGACCGCCGCGCGGTCCTCCCGGCTCTGGCACCGGCCGAGATGCAATTGGGGCTGACGGGGACGGACGGCTAATCTCGCCACCGCCGCGCCAAGACGGTGATCGCGTATTGTGCTTCAGGTGGACGCTCAGCGCTCGTCGGCAAGACCCTCAAGCAAATGGGTTATTCGAACGTACGCAATCTCGGCGGCTTCAAGGGTTGGCTGGAGGCGGGCGGAGACGCGGAAAAAGCCTGATCAATGAGCCTTGTACTGCTTGATATGGCGCAAGGTGCCGGTTTGATATCGGCTCGGGCACCGCTATAGCGTCTTAAGGTATTCAACCAGTGCGCGGCGCTCCTCGTTGGTCATGCTGGCGGCCCCGTAATCGTGGCCACCATTGTCGTTGCCCGGTATGATCTTTCCGTTCGCATCACGCACGCGAAACTCGAAGGGCCCATCGCCCGGGTTGGATTTGAAACCGACGTCGTTCGGGTCGAACTGCGTGCCGCCGACCCAGAACGTCGTCTTGCGTTGGTTCGGCGGCAGCAGAAGCTCGTAGAGCGTGGGCACAGATCCGTTGTGCAGATAGGGGGCCGTGGCCCAGATGCCATTCAGCGGCCGCGCCTTGTAGGCGAGAATTGGATCGGTGTCGGTGCGGCAACGTTGCGCGCGCTGCGCCTTAACGGGATCGTCGTACTCTGGTGCGCCGGCGACGGCCGGAGCGGCAGCTGTGGCAACGAGACCGCCCCTGCGCAGATTGCGGTGGGCATTCATTGCCGGCTCGGAAGAGGGAGTCTGCCGCGCTCGGGCGATCATGTTAGAGCTCATGTTGATGAGCAGGTTAAACGTAAGGCCCACATCTGCAATTGTGTCGAACAGGCCTGGACGACCTTCAAGCAGGCCAGACTTCGACTCGTGCAGGTAGGCATTGCAGGCAAGCCAGATGTCAGTGCCGATATCTTTGAGTCCGGTCATGGTGATCGTAAATTTTGTCTCAAGCTCAGTCGCGGGATCGAGAACGGTGTGACAATCGTTGCACTTGTGCTTCGCGTAGAGCGCGCGGCCTTCGTTGGCCCGGTTAGCGTCAATTGGCGGCAGGAGTTGTTGCGGCCAGCGCGGCGACTTCAGACGCTTTACGAGGTTCTCTAGGTCGATCATGTTTTCAAAGCGCAGGCTCGAATCGTAACCGTCCTTGCCTGGCACAATGTTGACATCCAATGAACCAAAGACACCGATCAATTCCGTTGTGTTGCGCAACATGGCGCCGAAATCAAACGTCTTGCCATTGAAAATTTGATCCCCGAGGGGCTGCGGCGCGATGCCATTCCACTGCACGGCGGGTGCATGCTGGGGAGTGGTCCACAGGAACGGGTAGCTCGCCGGCGCATCGGAGGGAAAGTGAATCAAAGGCTCGGCGGCGCCAACGCTGAGCGCGATCTTGTTCAGGATATGCCCCTGCGCATCAAGCCGGCCGTGTCCGTAGCGGATGGGCGCGGCATTCTTCGCCGCCAATCGCGTGAACCAGACAATCTGCCGGTCGAGGTCGGCAATGAGCGTTGCACGGTCCGGCGCCGAAGGGCTGGTGCCCAGTACCGCACTCACGAAGCGATCAAGCTTCTGCGGATCGGCCCGTGTCGCGGCCAAGGACGCGAGCAGCTCCTCCATCAGGCTCTGGAAATCTGCAAGCGTCGGCGCACCGTCGAGCCGGACCCGATGCTGACCGTAAGTGAACTCGCCGGTGTGGCAGGCGGCACAGGTCATGCCGACCCACGGTTTCTGGCTGCCATCCGGGGCAGGCCCCTGATCAACCACGAATCCGAGCGGCAACGCGCTTCCGGTTGTCCCGTCCGGCAAGTAGCCGAGCTTTCTGACGTTAGCGTCGGACAGGAACTTGTCTGTGCTGTCCCTCTGCTCGAGGGCCGTCAACCAAGACAGGGGCACTAAGCGCGAGCCTTGCGAGGCGGTATACCACCACTGCTTCTCAGCGTCGGTCCAACCTTGGTCCAGGTAGGTTACTGCGCCCTGTGCAAAGGTCGGCGCGCAACTGATGGCCAGGGTCGCAAGGCCCGACAGCGACGCAGCAACGGCCAATGCGCAAATTCCCGAAAAAACCCGTCCGCCGCTGGATGAGGTTTCGCCACCGAACGAGCGCGCCATGGAAGGACCCTCCGGAAGCTTGATCCTTTATATCCGAAATGATTTGGACTTTATGAACTGGCACACAGATCCCGAGAAACACTCGAGTGGCATCGTGCGGCCCTCAATCCTGGCGGCACAGGCAGGGCGGAGCCGGCAGTGGCAGTGTGTTCTCGTTCATTTCCGGGCAGGTGGACGGCGCGTCGACGTGATCGGTACCAGGCGGCAGCCACCCGGGAGTTCAAGCCGTATGCGGAGCACAAGGCACGGCGAGGCGTAACAGGCTGGCTCCGATGAATATCACGAATTCGCATAAGGTATATTATGGAATATCTATATCTACAATTAGATCAGATATTTAGAAGGATCTTCTAGCAAACCAAGCCAGCCTGGCAGCTATACGGGCGTTCGTTTGGCCAAGCAATCCTGACCCGCCAAAGCCTGTGTTGCCGCCGCGTGCGGACGCTGCAATAAGCGCGCGAGTACGCAGATGACTCGCGACATCGGGTCATCGCAAGAACAACAATCCTCAAGGGAGAACCCAATGAGTTTTTCACGACGCACGCTTCTCAAAGCATCCGCTGCGTCAGCGGTTTTGGGCGGCATCGGCGCGCCGCTGGTGGCGCGGGCCCAGACCGCCGAGTTTACCTACAAGTACGCCAATAACCTTCCTGATGGTCATCCCTTGAACGCCCGCGCCAAGGAAATGGCGGCGGCGATCAAGGCCGAGACCAATGGCCGGTTCGACCTGCAGATCTTTCCGAACAACCAGCTCGGTTCCGATACCGACATGCTGAGCCAGATCAGGTCGGGCGGCGTCGAATTCTTCACGTTGTCCGGGCTGATTTTGGCGACACTGGTGCCGGCGGCGTCCATCAGCGGCATCGGCTTTGCGTTCCCGGATTACGACACGGTCTGGAAGGCCATGGACGGGGGCCTGGGCACCCATATCCGTGGCGAG
This sequence comes from Bradyrhizobium sp. SRL28, assembly GCF_018596315.1. Lineage (GTDB taxonomy): Bacteria > Pseudomonadota > Alphaproteobacteria > Rhizobiales > Xanthobacteraceae > Bradyrhizobium. The sequence goes on from NZ_JAHEAG010000008.1 coordinate 205,297, forward strand.
ATCACCAAGGCGAACCTCGTGGTGATGGACAAGATCTGGGACAACGGCTTCCGCCAGACCACATCGTCGACCAAGCCGATCAATGGCCCTGATGACCTCAAGGGCTTCAAGATCCGCGTACCGGTGTCGCCGCTCTGGACGTCGATGTTCAAGGCATTCGATGCAGCGCCCGCCTCGATCAATTTCAGCGAAGTTTACTCCGCGCTGCAGACCAGGATCGTCGAGGGCCAGGAAAATCCGCTGGCGATCATCTCGACGGCGAAGCTGTATGAAGTCCAGAAGTTCTGCTCGCTGACCAACCATATGTGGGACGGCTTCTGGTTCCTGGCGAACCGCCGCGCCTGGGAGAAGCTGCCGGAGGACGTCAGGACCATCGTTGCCAAGAACATCAATGCAGCGGCCGTCAAGGAGCGCGAGGATGTTGCCAAGCTGAACGCCGGGCTGCAGCAGGAACTGGCCGGCAAGGGCCTCGCCTTCAACCAGCCCAACGTGACGCCGTTCCGCGACAAGCTCCGCGCTGCCGGCTTCTACGCGGAATGGAAAGGTAAATACGGCGACCAGGCCTGGGAGCTGCTCGAAAAGTCCGTCGGCAAGCTGTCGTAACGCATAGCGTTTTCGAGCGAAGTGGACACCGGTTCGCGTGAAGAAAACGCGTCAAACAAGAAGTGCAAGCCGTTATGGCTCATGCCGAAATGACCGAAGCTGATGGCGGTGAGGTGGCTCAGTCCCCTCGCCGCCATCAGGTGCTGGCGTCGATCGAACATGCTTTGGGAATGTTGGTCGAGATTCCGGCCGCGCTGCTGGTCATCGCCGAAATCGTCATCCTGTTCGCCGGCGTGGTGGCGCGCTATGCGCTGCACCAACCGCTGATCTGGTCGGACGAACTGGCCTCGATCCTGTTCCTGTGGCTCGCCATGCTGGGTGCCGCGGTCGCATTCCGCCGCGCCGAGCACATGCGGATGACGGCGGTGGTTGCCAGCGCGAAGCCCGCCATGCGCGCCTATCTCGATCTGGTGGCGACGGTAGCAGCGCTGGCGTTTCTCATTCTGATCGCCTGGCCGGCCTGGGAATACGCCTACGAGGAAAGCTACATCACCACGCCGGCGCTGCAGATCACCAATATCTGGCGTGCCGCAGCGCTGCCGGTCGGCATCGGCCTGATGGCGCTGTTTGCCTTCCTGCGGCTGGCCCGATCGGGCAACGTCCGGACCATGGTGGCTGCGATCCTGTCGGTCGCACTTGTCATTGCGATCTTCTGGCTGCTCAGGGGCTCGCTCAAGCCGCTCGGCAATCTCAATCTGATCATCTTCTTTGTCGGCGTCGCCGGCTTCTGCGTCTTTGCCGGCGTACCGATTGCGTTCGGGTTCGGGCTTGCGACCTACGGCTATCTGGCGCTGACCACGGGCACGCCGCTGATGGTGCTGGTCGGCCGCATGGACGAGGGCATGAGCCACCTCATTCTGCTGTCGGTGCCGCTGTTCGTCTTCCTGGGCCTGCTGATCGAGATGACCGGCATGGCGCGCGCCATGGTGGCGTTTCTGGCGAGCCTTTTGGGCCATGTCCGCGGCGGACTGCATTACGTGCTGGTCGGTGCGATGTATCTGGTGTCGGGCATTTCGGGCTCGAAGGCCGCTGACATGGCCGCCGTGGCGCCCGTGCTGTTTCCCGAGATGAAGGCGCGGGGCGCCAAGCCGGGCGATCTGGTCGCCCTCCTCTCTGCCACGGGCGCGCAGACCGAGACCATTCCGCCGAGCCTCGTGCTGATCACCATCGGCTCGCTCACGGGCGTGTCGATCGCGGCGCTGTTCACCGGCGGCCTGTTGCCGGGCCTGGTGCTGGCGATCACGCTGTCGGCGCTGGTGTGGTGGCGTTACCGGAACGAGGATCTGCGGCACGTTACGCGGGCAAGCGCCGGCGAGGTCGTCCGCGCGTTCGCCATCGCCCTGCCCGCCATCGCGCTGCCGTTCGTGATCCGCTACGCCGTGGTGGAAGGCATTGCGACCGCGACCGAGGTTTCCACCATCGGCATCGTCTATGCCTTCATCGTCGGCTATTTGATCTACGGCCTCTTGATCTACCGCAATTTCGACTGGCGGCGGATCATGCCAATGCTGGTGGAGACCGCGTGCCTGTCGGGCGCGATTCTGCTGATTATCGGCTGCGCCACCGGCATGGCCTGGGGCCTCACGCAATCAGGCTTTTCGCGGACGCTGGCGGCCGCCATGACCGGCCTGCCCGGTGGCTCGGCGACGTTCATCGCGGTGTCGATCGTGGCCTTCGTGATCCTGGGCAGCGCGCTCGAGGGCATTCCGGCGATCGTGCTGTTCGGGCCGCTGCTGTTTCCGATCGCCCGCGCCGTGGGCGTGCACGAGGTCCACTACGCGATGATCGTTATTCTCGCGATGGGTATCGGGCTATTCGCGCCGCCATTTGGAGTAGGCTATTATGCCGCCTGCGCGATCGGGCGCGTCGACCCGGCTGAGGGTATCCGGCCGATCTGGGGTTACCTGTTGGCGCTGATGGTCGGCCTGATTATCGTGGCGATCTTCCCGTGGATTTCCATCGGGTTCTTGTAGAGTCAACGACGTAAATGGGACAAAGCCGATGAGTGCAGCCCAAAACCAGTATTCAATCGGATTGGACAAGACACCGGCCAATTACGTGCCGCTGACGCCGCTGAGTTTCCTGGCACGCAGCGCCGCCGTTTACCCCGATCACATCAGCACGGTCTATGAAGGCCGCAGCTTTACCTGGGCGGAGACCTACGAACGCTGCCGGCGCTTTGCATCCTGGCTTGCCGGGCGCGGTATTGGCCACGGCGATACGGTGGCGGCGATGCTGCCGAATATCCCGGCCATGAACGAGGTGCATTTCGCCGTACCGATGGCGGGCGCGGTACTGAATGCGCTGAACATCCGGCTCGATGCGCCATCGATCGCCTTCCAGCTCGACCATGGCGGCGCGAAAATCATCCTGGTCGATCCCGAATTCTCCGGCGTGATCGCGGAAGCGTTGGCGTTGATGACGGGCCCAAAACCCGTCGTCATCGATGTCGACGACGCAGCGTTTGCGGGCGGCAAGCGGATCGGTGAACTCGAATACGAAGCGGCGGTCACCCAGGGTGATCCGGCGTTCGTTTCGAGACTTCCCGGCGATGAATGGGACGCGATCGCGCTGAGCTATACCTCGGGCACCACCGGTAACCCGAAGGGCGTCGTGACCCACCACCGGGGCGCGTATCTCAATGCCGTCAGCAATATTCTGGCCGGCAATCTCGGCCAGCATCCCGTGTATCTCTGGACGCTGCCGATGTTCCACTGCAACGGCTGGTGCTTTCCGTGGACGGTGGCAGCCTCGGCCGGCATCAATGTCTGCCTGCGCAAGGTCGATCCGGCAAAGATCTTTGAGCTGATCCCGCAACACGGCGTCACCCACATGTGCGGCGCGCCGATCGTCTACAACACGCTGATCAACGCGCCCGGCGCGCCCAAGGGCAAAGCCGCGCGTCCCGTGGTCGGATTGATCGCGGGCGCCGCGCCGCCTGTGGCAGTCTTAGAAGGCGCCGAAAGCATCGGCATCAAGCTGACGCATGTCTATGGACTGACCGAGGTCTATGGCCCGGCTTCCGTCTGTGCCGAACAGCCGGGCTGGGACGATTTGCCCGCGGATCAACGCGCGCAGATGAAACGCCGGCAGGGCGTGCCCTACCCGCTGGAGGAAGCCGTCACCGTACTCAACCCCGAGACCATGCAGGAGGTGCCCCGCGATGGCGAAACCATCGGTGAGGTGATGTTCCGCGGCAATATCGTGATGAAGGGCTACCTGAAGAACGAGAAGGCCACGCAAGAAGCCTTCGCCGGCGGCTGGTTTCACACCGGCGACCTCGGCGTGCTCGATGAGCACGGCTATGTCATCATCAAGGACCGCTCCAAGGACATCATCATATCCGGCGGCGAGAACATCTCATCCGTTGAGGTCGAGGACGTCCTCTACAAGCACCCGGCCGTGCTGTTTGCGGCCGTGGTCGCCAAGCCCGATTCGAAATGGGGCGAAGTGCCCTGCGCCTTCGTCGAGTTGAAGGAAGGCGCCAAGGCGACGGAGGCCGAGATCATCGCCTTCTGCCGCAGCCACATGTCAGGGTTCAAAACGCCGAAGGCGGTGGTGTTCGGAGTTATCCCGAAGACGTCCACCGGCAAGATCCAGAAATTCCTGCTGCGCAACCAGGTGGATTCGGCAAAGGCGATTTCGGCGTAGATTGTAGGGTGGGCAAAGCGAAGCGTGCCCACCATCAAGAAGCACGCTCGGTGATAGATGGTGGGCACGTCGCCAACGCGCCTTTGCCCACCCGGGTCTAGGCCTGCTCTCGCTTTATCGGCGGATAATACTGCGGCGCTTCGGTCCGCTCGTACATTCCATAATCGCGCATGACCTCGAAGATACGGAAGTACTGGGTTGTCGGATCCGCAAACAGGCGCGAGCCGAATTCGACGCCGGCTCGATCGTCCGGTAAATCGACCAGATGCGCAAAATGCTCGTCGCGATAGACGCTCGCGAAAGCGTCGCGGCGCCATTCGGTCTCTGCCGCTAGCGTGGCACGCTTAGATTCCGAGGCGAGGATATAGGTCGGCTTGCGCCGTGCGGGATCGTTGTAGGGCGTGCGCCGCTCGGGCTGCCAGAGCGGTTGGCCGGGCCTTGCTTCGTGAATGACCTGGGCGACGCGGATGCGATAGTCCGAAAAGACCCTCTCGCGGCCGATGGTCTGGACATCATGATGGTAGGGATGGGCCCGCCACGCTGTCAGGGCCCCCTCGTCCTGCCAGATCTGGTAGGACAGCAGCAGGTTCTCCCGCGTCAAACTCCTGAAGCGATCGATGAAAAGGCAGCCGCCCATCGCCTCGAGGTCGGGTTTCAGCGAGGCCGCAAGATCGAGATATTGATTGCGGTGCCCGGGCTTTGTCTGGACTTCAAAGAACAGGCCAATCATCGAAATTCCTCCGCGGCCTGCGATCGAGTTTGCACTGCGCAACCGATCTTCTGTCCGGGTTCTCAAGCACCAGCCTAATTCCGTCATAGGCCGGTATGATGTTCGGCGGAAGGCCCTGCCGTGTCACCTCTTAGTCGAAGTTATCAGCCGCGGGCGCGACGGGCGGGCTCGGTGTCGGCGGCATCATCGCGATATTCCAGAATGTCGCCGGGCTGGCAGTCCAGCGCTTCGCAAATCAGCGCGAGCGTGTCGAAGCGCACGCCCTTGACCTTGCCCGACTTCAGCAGCGAGACGTTTTGTTCGGTAATTCCAATGCGTTCGGCGAGCTCCTTCGAGCGCATCTTGCGCCGCGCCAGCATGACGTCGAGATTGACGATGATCGGCATCGCTATCCCACCTCAGACAAAGGACGCATTTTCATCGGCGATGCGGGTGGCTTCCACCATGACCCAGGCTACCGCCAGCAACACGCCGCCGACAATCAGCGCCAGATAGTCGTGCACCGACAGCGCGATAACAAGCTGGCGGCTGCCCGGCGGATTGTTCAGCGTGAACGCGAGCATCAACGCCGTCGAAGAGACCGGCCCGAGGATGGCCTGCGCCAGCACAGCCCCGGCAAAATCGCGCAACAGGCGGGCACTCGCCAGCGTGAACACATGACCGTTGGCAAAATTGAGAAACAACGCACGGACCTGCCAAAGCCCAAACAGCAAGACGCCGACCGGAACAGCGGTGATGGCGGCAGCCGCGATCAGGCGCCCCGGGGACAATGACAAATCGTGCCCTGCCTGGCCCAGTCGCGCGAGCAGGAGGTTTCGCGTCCAGTCGGGAATGAGGAACACCGCGATCATGGCGACGGCGATCAGCAAGATGCCGAGCGTGGTCAGCGTCGCCATTGCCTTGGAGAAGCGTTGGAGGCGGTCCGAGTGGTTGAAAGATGTCATGGGTCAATCCTATTGACGCGAGATGTAATTATCGTATTACGATAAATTATCATCGTCAACATGGTTGATTCACATGAGCTCCAAATTTCTGCTGCACTGTCTCCTGCGCATTCTCATGATGTCGGCGATGGCGGGCTGCAGCCATATGCTCGGGTCGATTTCGAGACTTCGGACCCTGCTCAACTGCGCGCCGCCATCAAACTGCCGCGCACCCTGCGGCCGCAGCCAAATGGTGTCGCGTTGCGGATCGCGGTGCAGGTCGGACGCGCGCCGGAGGAAGCACGCGACTTCATGCTGCGTGAGTTGCCTGAACCCGCTGAGCTCACGCGTGAGGCTGGCGTCGACAGCCACATCTTCGCCTATCGCATCGACGATTCCGATCTCGCCCGCCTCAAGGCCTTTCGCAGTGAACTGATCGCCAGGAAAAGCTCGGCCCAAAGCTCGGGCCAGAAAGGTTCGATCTCGATCTCGGTGCGGCCGCAAGCATGCAAGGCAAGCGAACTGGCGGACGGTCCGGTCTACTTTACGACCTATCTGCGAACCGCGGAGACGAAAGACTATGTCGCGCTTGCCCGCGACGTCGATCTGCGCTCGATTGCACCGGACCCCGCCACGGTCGCCGGGATCCCGCGCTGCGGGTCCTAGCCGAGCTCCAGCCGCATCCCGTCATAGGCCGGGACTACGCCGGCCGGCAGGCTCTGGCGCAGCACCTCGTAGTCGAGGTCGGAATGCATGTTGGTAATGACGGCGCGCTTCGGCTTGAAGCGCTCAATCCATGACAGCGCGTCATTGACGCTGAAATGGCTGGGATGGCCGGCATAGCGCAGACCGTCCACGATCCAGAGGTCGAGGTTCTCCAACGCCGGCCAGCTTTCCTCGGGAATGTCGTGGAGGTCGGGCGTGTAGGCCGCGGCCCCGACGCGGAAGCCGAGCGCTGGAATCCTGCCGTGGTGAACCAGGAAGGCGGAAAGTTTTACGGGGCCGCCCTTCCCTTCAGTCTCGTGGCTCTCACCCGCTTCGATCGAATGCCGCGTCAGGATGGGCGGATAGTCGCTGCCTTCCGGCGAGATGAAGCAATAGGAGAACCGCGCCATGATGTCTTTGGCGGTCGATTGGTTGAAATAGACTGGAATGCGCCGGCGCTGGTGCAGCACGACCGAACGCAGATCGTCGATGCCGTGGGTCTGGTCGGCATGCTCATGGGTCAGGTACACGGCGTCGATGTGATCGACCTCGGCGTCGATCAACTGCTCGCGCAGATCAGGCGAGGTGTCGATCACGATCCGCGTGGTGCCGTGCGCGCCCGTGCGCTCGACCAACAGCGAGCAGCGGCGGCGGCGGTTTTTTGGGTTGTTGGGATCGCAGGCGCCCCAGCCGAGAGCCGGACGCGGCACGCCTGCCGAAGAGCCGCAGCCGAGGATTGTCAGCGTCACCGTCATGCCGAGGCCTTCGGCGCCGGCACCTTGGAGAACAGGCGGAAGAAGTTTTCGGTGGTTTGCCGCGATATCTCCTCCAGCGAGATGCCGCGCGTTTCCGCCAGCACTTTTGCGACTTCGACCACGTAGGACGGCTCGTTGCGCTTGCCGCGAAACTTGCCGGGCGCCAGATAGGGCGAGTCGGTTTCGACCATGATGCGGTCGGCCGGCAGCTCGGCGGCAAGCTCGCGCAGGGCTTCCGACTTCTTGAATGTCAAAATGCCCGTGAACGAGATCGACAGTCCGAGACCAATCGCCTTCATCGCCAGTTCGCGCCCGCCGGTGTAGCAATGCAGCACCGCGCGGAACGGTCCCTTTGCCACTTCGTCCTCGAGAATGCGGCCGCAGTCCTCGTCCGCTTCGCGGGTATGGATCACCAGCGGCAGGCCGGTGGCGCGCGCGGCGGCGATATGCGCGCGAAAGCCGCGCTCCTGCGCCTCGCGCGAACCGTGCTCATAGAAATAATCCAGCCCCGCCTCGCCCAGCGCCACGACCTTCGGGTGCCTGGTCAGCTCGATCAGTTCGCTGGCGGGAATGCCGTCTTCCTCATCGGCATGATGCGGATGGGTGCCGACTGAGCAATAAACGTTGGGAAAGCGCTCGGCGATGGCCAGCAGCCCGCCGAGTCGCTTGACCCGGGTCGAGATGGTGACGATGCAGCCGATCCCCGCCGTCTCGGCGCGCGCGACGATGCCGTCGAGATCCTCGGCAAAATCCGGAAAGTCGAGATGGCAATGGCTGTCGACGAGCATGGCTTGCAAACGGCTCAATCCACCTTTGGTTCGACGTAGCGCGGAAACACGCCGACCGGCGGCGGCAGAGTTGCGCCGGCCTTGATCCGCGTGCCGAGCGCTGCGAAATCGCGTGCCCCCTTCTCGTCGGGAATGCCGAGGCTATCGAGCAACCTGCTCGACGCATCCGGCATCACCGGCTGGGTCAGGATGGCGACCTGCCGCACGACTTCCGCGGTGACGTACAGCACGGTTTTCTGCCTGTCAGGATCGGTCTTTGCCAGCGCCCACGGCGCCTCGCCCGCGAAATAGCGGTTGGCTTCGGCGACGACGGCCCACACCACGTTCAACCATTGATGGATCTGCTGGGTGGCCATCGCGGTCCGTGACGCCGCCAGCATGGCATCTGCCTCCGCCAGGATCTCCTTGTCGTTGTCGGTGAACTCGCCAGGCTCGGGCAGCACGCCGCCGAGTTGCTTGGCGATCATCGACAGCGAGCGCTGCGCCAGATTGCCGAGATCGTTGGCGAGATCGGCATTGATGCGCGCGACCATGGCTTCGTGGTTGTAGTTGCCGTCCTGACCGAACGGCACCTCGCGCAGGAAGAAATAGCGCATCTGGTCGACGCCATACTGGTCGGCCAGGCTGAAGGGATCGACGACATTGCCGACCGACTTCGACATCTTCTCCCCCCTGCTGAACAGGAAGCCATGCGCAAAGACCCGCTTCTGCACGGGGATGCCGGCCGACATCAGGAATGCCGGCCAGTACACCGCGTGGAAGCGGATGATGTCCTTGCCGATAATGTGCACGTCCGCCGGCCAGTAGCGCCAGTTCGCATCGCTTTCATCGGGAAAGCCGACGCCGGTGATGTAGTTGGTCAGCGCATCGACCCAGACATACATCACGTGCTCGGGATCGTTCGGCACCTTGACGCCCCAGTCGAAGGTCGTGCGAGAGATGGAGAGATCCTTCAGGCCGCCCTTCACGAAGCTGATGACTTCGTTGCGGCGCGAATCCGGTCCGATGAAATCCGGCTGGCTCTCGTAAAGCGCCAGCAACCGGTCCTGATATGCGGACAGCTTGAAGAAGTAGCTCTTCTCCTCGACCCACTCGACCGGTGAGCCCTGGGGACCGCGGCGCACATTGTCGTCGCCGAGGACGGTTTCCTCCTCGGCGTAATAGGCTTCATCACGCACCGAGTACCAGCCGGCATAGGTATCGATATAGATGTCTCCGTTCTGCTGCATCCGGTTCCAGACCACCTGGACCGAGCGATGATGCTCAGGCTCCGTGGTGCGGATGAATCGGTCGAACGACACGTTCAGGCGCTGGTCCATCTCCCTGAACCGGCCGGCGTTGCGCGCCGCCAGTTCGGCGACGCTGAGCCCCTCGCTCTCGGCGGTCTGCACCATCTTCAAGCCGTGCTCGTCGGTACCGGTCAGAAAGAACACGTCCTTGCCGTTCAGCCGCTGAAACCGCGCCAGCGCGTCGGTCGCGATCGCCTCGTAGGCATGGCCGATGTGCGGAATGCCGTTCGGATAGTTGATCGCGGTGGTGATGAAGTAGGTGTTGCGTTCGACTGCAGCCGCCGGCTGGGCGGCGACTGCCGGCTTCGCGCGCGGCGTGGCGGCCTTTGGAGCCTTTGCCGCGGGCGTTACCTGCACCTCAGGCTTCGCTTCAGGCGCCACCGCGCGCTTCTTCGATGCGGTTTTCTTTGCAGGCGTTTTCGCCGACTTTCCGGCAGATGTCTTGGCCGGCTTCTTAACGACCTTCTTCGCCGCTTTCTTGGATGCTTTTTTCGCGGTTTTGCTCGCTGTCTTCTCCGAAACCTTGCTGCCCTTCTTCACGACGCGCGTGCGCTTGGCCGCCCCCTTCTTGGCGGCGCGCTTCTTCGCGGCCTTCTTGCCGGCGCGAGCGGATGGCGATTTGCGGACCTTCTTCGCCTTGCTCTTTTTCGAAGCTTTCTTTCCAGCCTTCGCCACCACGAATTCCTTTTCAACTCAACGATTGTCGGGATTGTTATCAGGCGGAGCGTTACCGCGTCGCTTCCGCGAGCATCCCAAACACCGAGAAAACCAGCGGTTTCCGCTCCAAATTATAGGATTCGGTGTCGCGCGCGGCGCGGACGATCTTTTCCCATACCTCAGCCAGCCGTGCAAGGCGGGGCAGATTCGCGTTGGCGTCGCCAGTGCGCAGCTTTTCGCCAATCCAGCGATCGATGCCGTCGATGAAAGCCGCCAGCGCCACCCGGTCGCTGGTGCCCAGCGCGTCGCCCAGCGCATGCAACTCGCGCAGGTCGACCTGCGGCAGCGTCGCCAGCAGCGCCGCGGTCCGCTGTTGCAGCTTCAGCGCGTCGCCACCGAGCAGCGTCAGCGCGCGGGATACACTCCCCTCCGCGGCATCGGCAGCCTCCGATAGCGCTGGATCATCGGGCGCGATGTCAGCGGCCCGCGACGCTGCACGAATGACGTCGTCGGTCGCGAGCGGCCGCAGCGGCAGCTTGCGGCAACGGGACAGGATCGTCGGCAAGGCCCGCGCCGGCGAATGGCTGACGAGAAGGAACAGCGATCGTTGCGGCGGCTCTTCGAGGATCTTGAGCAGCGCGTTGGCGGCGTTCGGATTGAGTTCGTCGACGGTATCGACGATGCAGACCCGCCAGCCGTCCACCGCCGCGGTCGAGCCGAAGAACGAAATCGTTTCCCGCGTTTCGTCGACGGTAATCACGGTCCGCATCACACCGCGATCGTTGAGGCCGCGCTCCAGCACCAGCAGCCCGCCATGCGCGCCCGCGGTGACCTGGCGCGCGACCGGGTCATCCGGATCGAGCGCAAGCGTCTCGGCGCGCTGCACCGAGGGTGCCGTGGGCTTAGGGTTCGCGAGCACGAAGCGGGCCATGCGATAGGCCAGTGTCGCCTTGCCGATGCCCTGCGGACCGCCGATCAGCCAGGCATGCGGAATGCGCCCGCTGCGATAGGCATTGAGCAATGCCATCTCGGCCTCGCGGTGGCCGAACAGATCGGCCGTTGTGCGGGGATGCCTGACCGCCGTCTCCTGCTCGGTCTTGCGTGCGCTCATGCCGTCCCCGCCGGGCTTGGGACCGCGAACACATGCTCGCGCAGCGCAGTCCAGACCCGCCCAGCGACCGCGTCGGCATCGGCATTGGCGTCGATCAGCACGCAACGCTGCGGGTCTTCGGCGGCGATCTGCCGGTAGGCGTCGCGCAAATCCTGATGGAATTGGAGGTCTTCCGCCTCGAAACGATCCGGCACACCACTGCCGCGTCGCGCCGCGGCCCGCTGCAGGCCGACTTCCACTGGAATATCCAGAATGATGGTCAGGTCCGGCTTGAGGTCGCCGATGGTGACGCGCTGCATGGCGTTGAGGACGATGGGCGAGACCTGCCCCAGACTGCCCTGGTAGGCGCGGGTCGAATCCGAGAAGCGGTCGCACAGCACCCATGTTCCCTGGCCGAGCGCGGGCTGAATCACTGTACGAACATGATCGTCACGGGCGGCCGCGAACAGCAACGTCTCCGCCTCCGGTCCAAGCAGCTTGCCCATTCCCGACAGCACGAGATGCCGCATGATTTCCGCACCCGGCGAGCCACCGGGCTCGCGGGTGACGATAGCGCGCAGCTTCGCCGCCGCAAGACGCTCGGCGAGCTTCTTGATCTGCGTGGACTTTCCGGAGCCCTCGCCGCCCTCAAACGTAATGAACTTCCCGCGTCCGGAAGGCCGCTGCAGCGTTGCCTGGGTCATGCTCAGAGCTTCTCTGCGCTCGCGCGGAACATGCCGATGACGAGCTCGCTGGCTCCGTCGATCGCGCGGCGCATGGTCGAGCCGGTGCCGATCGCTTCCGCGGCATAGACGGGCGACTCCACCGCGATATTGGCGCCGCGCCATACCTTGACGACACCGACCCGCTGGCCGGCCTGCACCGGCGCCCGCACCGGGCCGTTGTAGACGATGCGCGCGATCAGTTTTTCGCTGCCGTTCTTCGGCACCATCACCTTGATCGGCTCGGGGCTTGCAAGCTTCACCGAGCGGCTTTCGCCGCCAAACACCTTGGCATAGCCGACCTGCTGGTTGGCCGCGAACAGTGTGCGCGTCTCGAAATTGCGAAAGCCCCATTCCAGCATCTTCTTGGCCTCGGAGGCGCGATCGTCGGGATCCTCGAGTCCGTTGATTACGACGATCAGCCGCGTGTCGTTCTGTACGGCCGAGCCGACCATGCCGTAGCCGCCCTCCTTGGTGTAGCCGGTCTTCAGCCCGTCGGCGCCGTTGAGGGTGTTCAGCAGCGGATTGCGGTTCTGCTGCCGGATCTTGTTCCAGATGAACTCCCTCTCGCCGAACAATTTGTACATGTCGGGATAGGTCAGGATCAGGTGGCGAGAGAGTTTTGCCAGCTCCCGAACCGTCATCCTGTTGGCGGGATCAGGCAGTCCGCTGGCATTGCCGAACGTCGACTTCGTCATGCCGAGCTCGCGGGCGCGCTTGGTCATGAAGTCGGCGGCAAAGATCCGCTCATTGCCGGCCATGCCTTCGGCGAGCGCAATGCAGGAATCATTGCCGCTCTGGATGATCGCGCCCTTCAACAGGTCGTCCACCGGCACCTTGCTGTTGAGAATGGCAAACATGGTCGAGCCGCCGGCCGGCGCACCGCCCTTGCGCCAGGCGTTCTCGCTGATCCGGTATTCGTCCGTCAGCTTTATCTTGCCTTCCTTGATGGCGTTGAAGACGACCTCGACCGTCATCAGCTTCATCATGCTGGACGGCGCCCGCAGTTCGTCGGCGCTCTTCTCGAACAGCACGCTGCCGCTGGACGCTTCGACCAGGATCGCGGTCGGCGCGTCGCCGTCGAAGCCGCCCTCCTCCTTCTTCGGCGCGCCCTGCACGCTGTTGTTGGCGGCGTACACGACCCCGCCCCAACCGACCGCGAGCGCGAGGACGGCAGCCATCAGGCCGCGCCACGGGATGATGGCCGCGGCATCGGATTTGCGGGAAACGGAAGTCTCGGCTGCCATCGGCGATGTCCTGAATCCCTGCGTTCTAACAGTTGGAAGTATCGCAAACAACACAGGTTTTGGACTTGCCTTACTTGCCGCCGTGTCGATCGGATTGCGGCGCTAGACGAGGGAACGTATCGTGCCGATGCTGCAATTTCCCGATAAGATACGAAAAACAGGGCGGAAACGCGATGCCATCCTCACGCACCATTTCCGCCAACGGGCTGGACTTCTTTGTTGTCGAGCAGGGCCAGGGTCCGCTGGTGCTGCTCTGCCATGGCTGGCCCGAACTATCCTACTCCTGGAGGCATCAGATCGGAGCCATCGCGGAAGCCGGCTTCCATGTCGTCGCCCCCGATATGCGCGGGTTCGGCCGGACCAGCGCGCCAGAGGACGTCGGCGCCTACACCATCCTCCACAATGTCGGAGACATGATCGCGCTGGTGGCGGCGCTTGGCGAAAAGCAGGCTGTTATTGTCGGCCATGACTGGGGTGCGCCGGTCGCCTGGCACGCGGCGATGTTCCGGCCCGATGTCTTCACCAAGGTCGCTGGCCTCAGTGTTCCACCCCCCTCCCGCGGACGCGGCCTGCCGCTCGAAACCCTACGGAAAAACGGCATCACCAATTTCTACTGGCAGTATTTTCAGGCTCCGGGCGTCGCCGAAGGCGAGTTCGAGCGCGATGTCGCAGCGACAATGCGAATCGTGCTGGGCGGACGCGGATTCTCAGATCCGGCGGCCCATCAATATGTTCAAGAGGGCAAGGGCTTCCTCGCCGATGCCGATCCGAGTCGGCCGTTGCCCAACTGGCTGAGCGAGGCCGACATAGCCGCTTTCGCGGAGGTCTACCGACAGTCAGGGTTCCGGGGCGGGCTGAACTGGTATCGCAACATCGACCGCAACTGGGAGCTGACCGCGCCGTGGCAGGGCGCGCAAATCCACCAGCCCTCCCTGTTCATCGCGGGATCGAAGGATGGCGTCATTACCGGGCTGATCGGCGCCAAGCTGGTCAACGAGATGGAGCGTGTGCTGCCGAATTTGCGGCAGAAGCTCATTCTCGATGGGGCCGGTCACTGGATCCAGCAGGAGCGGCCCGATGAGGTCAACGCCTCCCTGATCGCGTTCCTGAAGGGGTAACTTTCTGTTTGACGCGTTTTCCGAACCCGACGCCATCCCGGATCAAGTCCTGGGCGCGCTTTCGCTTGAAAACGCTATCAGTACAGCCCGCGCCCGCTGAGGACTTCGCTTGGGCCCCGCGGATCGACCGGCAGGTAAGCCCGACTCGGAGCCGCATAGTTGGCTTCATTCTCGTAGGACACGGCGCGCAGGTTTTCCGCGGCGCGACCGCGCGAGCGGCTTGAGGCCGACATTTCCGAGGTCGCATTGATCGAGGCGTGGTCGGCCGAGGTATTGCCGAGGCTATAGGGCCGGCCCTCCGGCATCGGAACCTCGCCCCGGATCCGGCCCGCGGACGACGGCATCATCTCGGGAACAAACGGACGGGCAGAAGCGACCCGGACCGTGGATGGAGACGGCGCGGGCTCGCCGGTCCGCAGCGTTGCCAGCAACTGGCGGTCGTCGGAACCCTCTAGTGGCGCCCGGCCGACATATTCAACGCGGACCTTGGCGACGCCATTCGCTTTGAATTCAAGCAGTTCCGCCGCCTTGTTCGAGACGTCGATGAGGCGGTTGCCGTGGTAAGGCCCGCGGTCGTTGACCCGGACGATCAGCGACTTGCCGTTCCGGACGTTGGTGACGCGGGCGTAGCTCGGGATCGGGAGCGTCGGATGGGCCGCCGTCAGCGAGGTCATATCAAAAACTTCGCCATTGGCGGTCAGCCGGCCGTGAAAGTCGTCGCCATACCAGGAGGCCATGCCCTCGGCGCGATAGTTCGGATCCTCTTCCGGCACGTAGACCCGGCCTGCGACGGTGTAGGGCTTGCCGATGCGGTAGGTTCCGCCGCCCTTCGGCACGGGCTCCCCGAATCCCACCACACGAGGGCTCGAGGAGACGCCGTATTTGGGATCGACGCGGCTGGCGAATTTGTCCGACGAGGCGCAATTGGCAAGGAGAAGGCACGTTGCCACGGCAACCGTAGCACGCACCGCCAGGACGATCGTTTTTGGCCGTCGAATCCCCATCGCCCCAATTACCATTTTCAGCGGCCGACTGCCTATGTTGAAGCGTTGCGGCCTTAACCCCACGATGCAGCCCACCTCCGCATCACGTCGTGAAGATATCGCAACCCGAACACGGCGGAAATGGGGTCTGCTCCCGCGTGGTGAATGAATGGTTGCTTCGCGTATCCGTTGATTTACGGGCGCAGCGCCTCGATTCACTGTGTATGCGCCGTTCGTCGTAGCGTTCCTGTGCCCCATTCAGACAATCTGTTGCAGCAAATCATCACTCACGGCCGATCTGCGATTCCGGCCTGTGAATCTTTTTGACTGTGCAACGATGGAGCCGTTCTGTGGATTGCAGGGGCGCGAAGGATTTGTGCGATGATCGAGACGGTTACAGCGGTGATGGGTTTGGTGAGCGCGGGCATTTTCCTTGCACACGCATTTGAAGGCTATCGTTCCAGAGCTTGAGGTTTGAGCGGCCGGCGGTTCGGGGGGACCGCACGGCTTCGGACAGACGGCTTGGTAGAGATTCAGAAAGCTTTAATAAATTCGGACGAGCATCAGAGTGGTAGGTGTATCATGCGCAACCACGACATTGTCTCCAACGGATTTCTTGCCCTGACCACAGCCAGCTTCGTGCTCCTGTGCTCGAGCCTTCTGGCTGTTGTGTTCGGCTAAGCAAGCGTCCGCCCTAGCGGCGGCAGCGGTGCCGGGACGATGCGATCCCGGCCAGAACTAGCGTCCGGAATTTTACCATCGAGGTTCTCACGGCGGTCTCAGAGTTCTCGACCTGGGCAATGCTTATTCCCGGATTCGCCGGCATCGGCTTCATCGCTTGTCGCCGCCACAACCATGCATCGGCGGTCTCCGCCGACTGACCTTCACGACCCGGAAGTCCTCCATTTGCCGGCTGGTCGAAGTCCGTGCCGATTGGCGCCCTCGCCGCTAGCCTTCTTCCAAAATGGCGGGATGGATACGCATCGGAGCCACGTTCGCATTGCGTTCAGGCCAGCGCTACGCTGAGCGACTGAAATTCCTGAGCTGGAAGGGTGACCGAGTGGTTTAAGGCACCGGTCTTGAAATTCGGGAATAGCCGTCCGTTCCTGTAACGTGCCGTTTTAAAAAGTCCCTGATTATTGGGCTTTTCCGATCCGCTGGCCTTATGCAGTCGCATCTTCTCCCGCCCGGTAATAGGGAGTTGGGTAGCAAAATGGTAGCAAGCCCGTTCACCAACTGTTCGTGGGCAGCGAGAGCTTTCACGTCGCCGGCACTCATGTGGTCACCCGCTTAATCACGCGCGCTGCCGCCGAAGATGGCCGGGCCGCCGGTCACCGACATCCGCAACACGTCGTCGCCGCACTGGCGCGGCTGGCTGAAACCGGAGAGCCGATGCCTGGTGCCGTTCAACAGCTTCGCCGAGTACGCACTTAGAGCCCAACCCGGCGCCTTGAGATCCGCAATTTGAGGACTTGCCCTAGTGCCGGAACGCTTCGGCCGGCTCGAGCGCGGCGGCGCGCGAGGCGGGGTAGACTCCGGACAGCAGACCAATCACGCCGCCCACAGCTGGCGCGAGCAACGGAGCGAGCGGGTCGAGCACCGGAGTCCAGACCTGATACGCCGAGACACCCACCACGATCAGCACGCCGACACTGGATCCGAGCAGTCCTCCCACGACACCCATGGACGCACTCTCAATCAGGAACTGTGAAGCGATGTGGCGACGAGTGGCGCCAATGGCACGGCGCAGTCCGATCTCCGCCGTCCTCTCCATCACGCCCACCAGGGTGATATTTGCGATCCCGAGCGCGCCGACCACGAGCGACAGGCCGCCCAGCAGCAGGAACATCATATTGAGATCGGTTTGCACGTCATCGCGTACGCGCCGCGGCTCCTGGGGCAGTTGCACGCGAAGCGTGCGCGGGTCGTCCGGTCGCAGCGCCGCCCGCGCCTGCATCGCGATCAGGGAAGCGGCGCCGATCTTCGTCTCCACGACGACCATGCCAGGGCCAAACAGACTGAAATGCCGCCGCGCCGTGCCCTCGGGAATGATGACCGAACCAAGCAGTTCCGGCTTTCGCACCACATCACGGAGGATACCGATCACGAGATAGAGCTCGTCACCGACATAGATCGCGGGCAACCGCTCGACGCCGGCGATGCCCAGGCGGCGCGCGGCATCGGGGCCGAGGATCGCAACTCGCTCAGCGCGGGCAGAATGCCCTCCGTCGATAAACCGTCCCGAGGCAAGGTCGGCGCGCACCGCGCGGAACAAATCCGGCGAGGCGGCGCGCACCGCCAGTTTGAATGCGGTCTGATTGGATGGATCCACCACCGGCGAGGCGCTAACGAGCATGTCGTGGACATTGACGTCGCTGAGCAGGCCAGCGGCCACGACACCGTTCAGCCGGACCAGCCGTTCCGGCGCGTCCCATGGAATGGCACGCGGATCAATCGTGCCGGTCGCCATTCCCGGCCGCGCCGTGATGAACAATTCCGTGGCTGCGAGTTGATCGAACTGACTGATGATACGGTTACCGGCGGTTCGCGTCAGACCGATGGTGGCGACCAGCGCCGACATGCCGATCACGATGCCAAGCACCGTCAACGCCATGCGGGCCGGACGCGCGATCGCTCCGGCGATGGCTTCGGAGACGAGGTCACGCATCGTGATCCCCGACGCCGCGATGCGCGCTCTGGATGGAGGTGGCAATGCCGTCTCGCTTCCGCCAAAGAGCTGGCCATCCTTCATGCTGACCCGGCGTGAACCCCGGCGCGCCACGTTTTCGTCGTGGGTGACGACAACAATCGTCATGCCCTCCTTGTTGAGCTCGGTGAAGAAATCCAGGATCGACTCGGTGTTCTTGGAATCAAGATTGCCGGTCGGCTCGTCGCACAAGAGCAAGCTCGGTGAACCCATCAGGGCGCGGGCGATCGCCGCCCGCTGACATTCGCCGCCGGACAATTTGGAAGGCAGAAAATCCGCGCGATGTGCGAGGCCGACGCGGCGAATTTCCTCCATCGCCCGTTCGCGTCGCCCGCGTCCGGTACGCTGGCGGTACACTTCCGCCAGCATGACGTTCTCAAGGACCGTGCGATAGGGCAGCAGGTGGAATGACTGAAAGATGAATCCAACGCGGCGGCTGCGCAGCCCGGCTCGCTCATTCTCGCTCAGCTTTGTCGTTTCGATACCATCAAAAACGTACTGTCCGCTGGTTGGCCGGTCGAGGCAACCGAGGATATTCAACAGGGTGGATTTCCCCGAGCCGGATGGACCCGTTATCGACAGCCATTCGCCACGCCGCAACACGAGATCCACATCAACCAATGCGTCGACCGCAGGATCGGTCCCGAATTGCTTGCACACTTTGCGCAGGTCGAGGACATGGTCGGCATCGGCAGAAGCCGTCTTGATCGGCACCTCCAACCGTATGTCCTCCGTGAGCCTCATTTGACCGCCGCCGGCCCTGCCGCTGGCTCGGCCGTTCTATAGCCGACCACCACGAGTTGGCCGGGGACCAGTCGCCCGTCGGGGGTGCTCACCTCGACATAGCCGCCCGTCGAAAGCCCCGGCTGCACTGTGACGTATTCCTGCCCGCCGCCGCCATCGACCAGCACGCGCGACGTTCCGTCGGCAGCAAGCGACACCGCGCTGGTCGGCACCGCGGTGACCGCGCCCTTCGACGTTTCGATCGGGATAGTCAGACGGACGGAAAACCCTGCCAGCAGCACAGGCGTGGTCTCCACCCTGACCCCGAGATAGAAGTGATAGCCGTCCACGCCGCGCGTACCGGGTGTGTTCGCCACCGTCTCGACGACGCCGGTCGCCTTGATCCCAAGCGCCTGCTCGTCGATCGCAACTTTCATCCCGGGCTTTACTAACGGCGCGGCTTCAAGTGGCAGCTGCGAGTCGATGCTGAGCTGGTTGTCGGTTACACTCATGACCGGCCCGGAAGCATTGGCTGCGACCGCAGCGGTCACCTCGTGGACGCGGATCGGAAGCGACGGGATGAATACGACCTCGTCCGCGGGTACCTGCACTCCGAGCTTCGCTCGCGCCGTCGCGAGTTCGCGTTCGAGCCGCCCTGCTCGCTCGCTTGCGACCTGGACGTCGAATTCGGCGAGCGTCTGCTGTTCCTGCGCGGCGCGCACGTTGCGCTCTCCTTCCAGGCGGGCCGCCTTCACGGCTCCCTCGGCAACCCGGATCCGTTCGTCGGCCAGGCCGGCCTCGCGCGCCGCGGTCTGAATCGCCAGATCGGCTTCCAGCTTCGCCTTGCGCTGCGCAGCGCGCGCCACTTTGAGCTTGGCCTCGGCCGCGGCACGCGCCGTTTCGGTCTGGCGCGGATCGAGAACGATCAGGGCACGATCGGCGACTTGCGTGGCGACATCGGCACTGGCGGCGGTCGCGGAATGCGCGGCCCGAGCGCGTTCGGCTTCAAGCGCGAGCGATTTGCCGGCGCGCGCGTCTGCCAGCTGGCGGCCATTGCCAACACGCGCCGCGCTGTCGAGCGCGGCCTGTCGCGTGTTCTGCTCCGCGGTAGCCCGCGCGGCGGCGACGGCTTTCACCGCCGTTTCGCGCGTGGCCTCGGCCGCAAGCTGGGCGCGCGCGGCATCCGACCACTCTCGCTCGAGCGCGGCAACGGCCGCGCGTTGTTCGCGCGTCGGTGCAAACGGCTCCCAGCCGGCCTTTTTATACATGCGCTCGACGGCGCCGGATGTCTTTTGATCGTAATTGCCATCGATTGTGCCCGGATCGAAGCCGAGACGAGCCAGGGCTTCTTCGAGCTGGCGGACGTCGCCGCCGCTGGTTCCGGGCGCCATGTCGCGAAAAGCCGGTGCGGCGCCGCTGAGGACAAAGACCGGACGGCCGGAGGCGGATAAGATCACCTCGCCTTCCCCAAAATTCGTATTCGGTCGCGGCAGCGACGAGATCAGCCCGACGCCGCCCTTGACCGTGGAAGGAGCGATCGAAATCGGCTGAGGCAGCCCGAACCGGACCGTGCCGCGGGTCACGATATCGGAACTCAGTAGACGCGACTCCACAGGCACAAGGATCGCGGATGGCTCGGGGGCTGCGGTGCGCGCCGCCATTTCCGCGGGCGACTGGATCCTGGAGCCCATGTACCAGGCGCCAAGCGCCATGCCGCCAACCACGCCCAGGATAGCCCAGAGAATGTTTATGCGCTTTGCGACCATGCCGTAGTCCCTCCCGCCATCGACAGCGTGCGGGTCATCTTCGCAGGAAGCGTTGCGTCCGCCTTCGTCATGCGATGCGATGCCAGTAAAGGAGATTACTCATAGCCGCCGATCTGGGGAAGTACGGGAGTGCACATCCTAATTGGTCTATTGCACTTTCCGAGAGAACAGCTCCTCCTGGATCTTCTCCTCGACCGGCGTCAGCACCTCCTCATGCATCTTATGGCTCTTGACCGCGACCAGGCGCTCGTAGTCCTGCAGCTTCCGCAGCGCGGCTTTCTGGTCCTGCGACATCTTGGAAACCAACAGCTTGCCGCCCTCGGTCAGCGCGATGAGCCGATTCCGCAGGTCGGGTTCGATTTCGTCCGAATGGCCATATTCGAAGCCGGCCTTCTTCATCTCTCGCTGCCAGTACGCAATCGCGGCCTTCATCCGCGGGTCCTTGTTGATCAGCGCATCCTGGGGATTGTAGTGGCTGGCCTTTAGTTGATCGGGCTTAAACGTTTCAGTGAGCGCCTTGCGCGTGCAACCGCCTGTTCGCGACAAATCCTCGGTCTCCAGAGCGACCGCCAAGGTGCTGAACACGTCATCGCCGAGCAATGCGCGATTGTAGGCGACCTGATCTGCGGGGGAAAGCTTGCGGAAAATCTGCACATTACGTTCGCCGAGACCGACGCGGGCGGGGCTGTAGCCGGTGGCCAGCTGAGGCGGCAAACCTGTGTAGAAGGTAGATACGCCAAAGCCATAACGGCTGACGAACTCCTCCTCGCTGAGTCCTGGAAGCCTTTTGTCCGCCGACATGCCCGCCCGCACCGTGTTGTGATCGGCCGCGATGTACTGGAAGCCTTGTTCGCGCATGCAGCGCGCGATCAGTTCCTCGGTCTTCTCGATCGCCTGAACCAGCTCGCGTGGCGACATGCCGAATTCCTCGGTGCCGAGGCCCTTCGGTGCCTGTGCCTGCGCCGCCGCTGTCGCTAGCAGGACGGCGAACAGACCCGCGCAGATCGTCTTCTTCATGACACTATCCTTCCGGTAAAGAACCACACAAAACTCTTGTTCCGTTTCTCCTGTCACCATTTCCGCGGCGACGCCTTTTCTCGCCGTTTTCCTCGATCGATTGGCCTCGGCGCGCCGGAATCACGCCGAGGCGGTTGATCCATGTCATTCCGTACCGAGGATCTTTCCGGACTCGATGTCGACGAAAACGTCCTTCTCCCCGCGCGACGTCTGGATCTCGACCACGTAGACATTCTTGCCGAGCTTCTTCTCAATCTTCACGTCGGTGGCCTTTCCGGGCATTCGCTCAAGCGCGATCTTGGTGGCCTCGGCAGCCGAAATCTTCGCCACCGGAGCCTTCTGCTTCAAAGGCTTGTCGCTTGCCTTTCCGACGGTTGAGACGTTGGAGGCCGGATTGCTGGCTGCGAGCGCGTTGGAAACGACGAGCTTGCCGTCGGAGCTGTCGCTCACGACCCCCACATCTGGACACCAGACCTTGTCGGTGATTTCGCTTAGCTTGATCAGATCCTGCTCGCGAACCCGGGCGCAGCCTTTGAACGTCCCGGCCGGCACCCTTATTTCGATGCCGGCTTCCATGTTCTCGGAGCCAACAAAGGCCATGCTCTTGCTGCCGGCGGCAATATGGCGATCGCCGATGGTGAAAGTGCCGGGCATCAACATGCCGGGCTCGGTGACGCCGTCGCCGTCAGGATCGCCCGCCCGCCAGGTGCCAGCGAAAATCGCCTTGCCTTCCTTGATTTCCCAACTTAACTCGCCGAAGGAATAAACGCTGTTGGTGGTTTTATCGAGCGCCAGCCAGTTGATCACGCGCTGCGTCAGGACGCCATCGACACGTTCTTCTTCCTGCACAACCGCAGTCTTGAATTTGCCAATCCCGGGAATATCGAAATCCTCGGTGGTGTCGAGGACCACGGTCTCCTTGCGATACTTGCCGTCCGGGTGATCGGGCCGTTCAAGCGCGTGCTTGTGGCCCGGCGTGATCGGGTAATAGAGCGGGTTGACGCCGTGCGGGACGATATTCTCGCCCTTCAGATTCCAATCCTTCAGTGACGAGAAATCGTTGCCGCTCTTCCAGCGTGGCGGATCCTTGATCTCGCCGGCGGCAGCGCCGCCAGCATGCGCGAACCCGGCCGCCGTCAGAACGGTGACCGCCAAAAGGGTGGCACGCCAGCTGGACGGCCGACCAGGTTGACCGTTCGCCGGTTTCATCTGTCGATCCAAACTCTGATTGTCGAACATCTCAATGCCCTCCAGTTGCGGTCCGGCTAGGGCCGATTCGTCTCGGGCCGATCTGTCGTTCTTGAATGGGCTGGTTCATCGCGCCCTCCCGGTGGTGAAGCCAGCTTCGATGAAGGACCGATTGCCGTCCTTCGCGACGGTCCCGATCGCGAATTTATAGGCCTTGCCGGCGCGCAAAAACCCTTCAGGCACCGTGAAGGACCTTGCCGAGCCCGGCAGCAATGCCCGGATTTCGTAGGCCGAGCCGGTTTGCTCGATTACGATGGCGCAGGCCTCGATGCCCTTCGGCACCGACCACCGTAGCGTCAGCGCGGTGGCGGGTACGTCCTTCTGGTCCGGCCGCGGATATTCGAACGCGGCCGGTTCGGGGAATGCGTGGCTCAACTGCGCCTCGCCGCGCAGGCTCGCCCCCTTGGTCGTCGTTCCCTCAAAGCGATAGGCGCCCGCCGGGAAATCGGCGCGGACGATCTTGTCGTCATCGGGTTCGGGCGATTCGAGCGAAAGACTGCGAACTCCCAACTTCGAGTCAGGCGTTCTGAGGTCGATCACCGTGCGCTCGCCGGGCGCCAATACTCTCAGCGCCGCGAGCCCATCCGTGGCGCCGGTCACATCGAACCGGATCTCGGAATCGCGGTCCTGCACGTTACGCTCGAGATAGACGGAGAGCTTTTCGAAACGACCATCCTCGGCCGCGGCTCCCGCGAGCGGATAAGCCATGGCGAACAAAGCGCCGATGGCGGCAATCCAGTTGTGGCGATGCATGGTGTTCACATCAGCCTCCCACAGATACGCCTACCGGTTCTGGACCAGTCGGACGCTTCGCCGGCACGCCCCTACGGGGCCGGCGGAATACTCACTCGGCTTTAGCATTTGTCGCCCCCTTCATCAGTTCGGCAGGCGGCGTGCGACCATAGAGGTAGGCGCGCTTCTCTATCTCCAAGGCCTCTGCGCGGGCCTTGGCCAGCGCATCGGGGCTGAGCTTCACGATCTCGGCCAACTCAAGGGTCTCTCGCAGCTTTTCGCCCTTTCCCCTCCAACCGACTTTGATGTAGCCCACACCGGGTGCGTAGTACTTGAGCTGCTTTGCGTCCGGGCCTTCACCCTTGCTGCCCTCCACGATCACCAGGACATCCTTGAAGCAGCCGGCCGGAACACAAACCTTCTGACCTGCTTTTTCTACTGTTGCGCGGTCGGTCCAGTTGTACGGAGGCGGTGCATAGCCCTGAGAGTAGCTGGGTGTCCCCGGCCGCGGGTCTGCCTTCATCATGATCCCCGGACTCGAGCCATCCATGCCGCCGATCCAGGCGCTACCGCCCTGGAAGTCCCCATCCTCGTATAGTTCAACCAGCTCACCCAGCAGCCAGACGTTTCCGCCCTTGTCTTGCGCGAAGAAAACGATCTCCGATTCCTTCACCTTGCCGTCCTTGTAGTCGACATCCCACACAACGATGGCACGCACGCCGTTGACCACCTTGGTGAGGTCCGTCACGGTCTGCACCACGCGAGCGGGAACGCGCTTCTCGTCCTCCTGGGTGAACCCCTTGTAGATCAACTGAGTCCCTGGCTGCAGCGGGAACCATTTGTTGTCGATCTTGGCGGAGTCATCGAAATTATTGTTATCGAACGCTTCGAGCGTGTCCTCGGCAGCCTTGCTCTTCTGCGCCAAGGCGTCGCCGCTGCACAGTCCGAAACAAATGAAAATCGTAAGCACGGCCAAGGCCGTCGTTCTCCGACACAATCTGGCCGCTGCCTGTGCCATCCTGGACTGCTTCAAACTCGTGTTCATCGCAGAAACTCCCTATGCTCGTGCCGTTCCCGGAACAGTCAGACTGTCCGCCAGCGCGCCAGCACCGCGACCGAAGCGGAGATAAAATGCCGGCAAGATAAACAGGTTGAGCAATGTCGATGTCACGAGGCCGCCAAGAATGACGACGGCCATCGGATATTCGATCTCGTGGCCCGGCAGGTCGCCGAAAATGATCAGCGGCAGGATCGCGAGCCCGGCGGCGCCGGTCGTCATCAGGATCGGCCTCAACCGCTCGCTCGCGCCGCGAAGCACGAGCTTCATGCCGAACACCTCTCCCTCATGGCGTTCCAGATACTGGAAGTGGTTGATCATGATGATCCCGTTGCGGGCGGCGATGCCAAGCACGGTCAGGAAACCGATCAACGAGCCAAGAGAAATTACGCCGCCCGCGAGCCACGCCGCGAGGACGCCGCCCACCAGCGCCGAAGGAAGGGTGAGGAAACTGAGCGCGGCCAGACGCCAGCTGTCGAAAGACTGTCGCAGAAGTATGAATATGCCGGCGAGCGCCAACAGGGCGAACAGTTGCAGCCGCTCGCGGGTGGCGCGCAGTTCCGCATACTCGCCTTGCAGCACCGCGTAATAGCCAAGTGGAAACGCCATCTTCTGCAGGCGCGACTGCACCTCCACGGCGACGGCGGCGAGATCGTGGCCCCGGACATTCGCCTGCACGTCGATCCGACGGGAGCTTGCCTCGCGCTTGATGGCATTTGGTGTCGGCCCAATGCTGACATCGGCTACTTCAGCGAGCCGAACGCGCTGCCCGGTCGGCGTGTTAATCAGCATCTCGCGGACCGAGTCCACGCTGTGGCGGGACGCCGGATCGGTCCATACCTGCACGTCGTACGTGCGGCCGTCGATGAAAATATCGCCGACCTCCTCTCCGGCCATCAAGGTCGCAGAGGCGCGCCGGACATCACCCGGCTTCAGACCGTGGCGTTGTGCCTCGTCCAGCTTCACCGTCACCTGAATGTGCGGCACTTCGACCATCAACTCCTTGTGCAGGTTGACGAGGCCCGGAGTGTCCGCGAGTGCAGCGCGAACCTCCTCCGCCTTGTCCCTCAGTACCTCCAGATCCGGGCCGAAGATGCGGACGACGATCGCCTCGCCAGCCCCGGTCAGGACCTCGCGAATGCGTTCCTTCAGATAGGTCTGCACATCGCGGTAGAGGCCGGGATAGCCGTCCACCATTTCCTCGACCTTGGCATAGGTCTTGTCGTAGTCGGCGTCTTTGCTGATGCTGATCCAGTTCTCCCCGAAATGGACGCCGTAGACCTCATCGGCGGCGAAGGCCTGGCCAATATGGGCGCCGAAATTGCGTACACCCGGAATGGCGCGCAGTTCCCTGCTAGCGCGGGTCGTGATGCGCAGCATCTCGGGCAGCGACGTGTCGGGGGTGGTGACCCAGTGCATCAGGAAGTCGCGCTCCTTGAACGAAGGCAGCAGCGAGTGCCCGAGCAGTGGCCAAACGCAGATCCCCACGAGCGTCACGACACCGACGGCGACATAGGCCGCGCGCGGCGTTCGAGTGGCCCGTTCCAGCAAGGGCGCGTAGCGGCGCTGCAGCCAGACGATGACCGGCGATTCGCGCCCTTCGAGCCGCGCGTTACGCAGCAGGAGCAGACAGAGCGCCGGCGTCACCGTCATCGCCACGACGAGCGAGGCTGCAATCGCGAGCACATAGGCCGTAATCAGCGGCTTGAAGAAGGATCCAGTCAGGCCTTCCATGAACAGCACGGGCACGACCGCGACGACCACGATGAGCGTAGCGTAGACGATCGGCGCCCGCACCTCGAGCGAAGCGTCCAGAATGATGCGCGCTGTGCTCCGCGCATCGCCCGCCCGCCGCGCGAGACGCAGGCGCCGCATGATGTTCTCGACGTCGATGATCGCGTCGTCGACGACGATCCCCAACGCGATCACGAAGCCCGCCAGCATCATTGTGTTGACGCTGGCGCCGGCCTGGAACAGGACGAGGCTCGCCGCGAGCAGCGACAGCGGAATGGCGACGATGCAGACGATCGCGGTACGCAATTCGTAAAGGAAGATGAATATGATTCCCACGACCAGCACGCAGCCCAGCAATAACGCCCACGACAGATTGGCGATCGAGTCCTCGACGAAAGTCGCTGGCCGGAAGATTGTCGTGTCGATCTCGACCCCAGGAAGACCGGGCTTCATTCGCTCCAGCGCCTCCTCCACCCCGCGGGTGACGGCGAGCGTGTTGCCCCAGGGAAATTTTTCGACGATCAGCATGAGGCCTGGGCCGTCGTTGATAACGGCATCGCCAATCATGCCCTGCGGCGCATAGACGAGATCGGCCACGTCGCTCAGCAACAGCGGCGGCTTGCCGGCCGATTTGGTCACCGGCACCTTGGCCAGCGTCTCGGGTGTAACGCCGCCCCCGACGAAACGAAGCTGGAAGCGCTGATTGGGTGTTTCGACGAAGCCGCCGGTGCCGATATGCGCGCCACGGGCATAGCGCAACAAGCCAACGTCGAGGGCATCGGAAACTGCCTCCTGCACCTGGTCGAGCGTGACATCCGCGGCGGCCATCCGCTTCGGGTCAACCATGACCTGGAGCATCTTGAGCTGCTCTCCCCAGATCGCGATGTTCGCAACGCCGGGAACCCCGAGCAGCCGTTGCCGGATCGTCCAATAGGCCAGCATCGACAGGTCCATCACGGACTTGTCCTTCGAGGCAATGCCGATCTTCATGATCCGGCTGGTGGAGGACAATGGCGGCATCATGAACGGCGGAGCTGCCCACGTCGGCAGGGCCTTGGACGCGAGCGCCATCCGCTCGCTGACCAGTTGCCGCGCGCGGATTTCGTCGGCACCCTGCTTGAAGATCAGCAGGATCGACGACAGTTGCGGCACCGACTTCGACCGCATCACGTCGACGCCAGGGACGCCGTTGAGCGCGTTTTCCAGCGGCACCGAGACAAGTTGCTCAACTTCGGCGGATGAAAGCCCAAGACAGATGGTCTGGATCTCGACCCGCGGCGGCGCGAATTCCGGGAATACATCCACTGGCACGTCGCGCAGGCGCGCCAGGCCAAACCAGATCAGCACCACGCCAAGGGCGAGGACGAGATAACGAAAGCGCAGACTAGAAGCTATGATCAGCCTCATCATCGGAAAACATCCCCCACTCGGGCCGAAGCCGCCGTGGAAAAACAATATCGACGCGCAGCTAGTGACCTACCTTCACTTCTGTGCCGAAGACCTCCGGCACTCCCGCCGCAAGCACCTTCGTGCCGGTGGGTGGCCCGTCAGTCAGGTACACGTTGTCGCCCTTGATGGTGTCGATCACCACCGCGCCGCGAACGAAGGTTAACGGATCGGCGCTGATATAGACCCACGTCTTTCCGGTCAGATCGTAGAGAACAGATGCGTATGGCACGATCCGGCGGCCCGACAGATCGACGCGCACCTCGTCAATGAGGATGCCGAGCCGTTCCGCCGCTTTTGGCGTGAGCGTGACCTTTTTGATTTTTGCGTCATTCGTGGCCTCGACCCGCGCGGGCGCGCTCTTCTTGACGTCCGACTCTGCGGCCGAGACTGAGACACACGACGCGGCGAGGCAGGCGGTGGACGCCGCGACCATCAATACGCTGAAGCGCGCCATGAGACATTTCTCCCTTTTACAATGTTCGAAGTGAAGCGCGCGGCGGTCATGACGCGGTCTCCATTTCAAGATCGAGCCGGTCGGCGGTCCAGCCGGCGCCGAACCGCAGGTAAAGCGCCGGCAGCACGAACAATGTTCCCAGCGTCATGGTAACGACGCCGCCCAAGACCGAGAGCGCGAGCGGGTGCGCGATTTCGAGGCCCGCGACATCACCCATGATCGCGAACGGAAGCACCAGCGCGAATGTCGTCACCGATGACGCGATGATGCTCGGGAACTGTTCCTGAACGCCGCGACGTACCAGCGTTTCGCCGAACGGCTCACCCTCGTTCAATTGCAGATGCTGGAAATGGGCGACCAGACCGATGCCCTGCCGCACCATCAGTGCGAGCACCGCTGCCAGACCCAACAGAGAACCAAGCGAGAAGTGACCGTCATTGATTGCGGCCGCCGCCAGGCCGCCGAGTGCAGCGACCGGTACGCCGAGCAGCGAGAGGGCGCTGAGTGTCCAGCTGCGGAGCACCGCCTGCGTCAGCAGGAACATCAATACCGCCGCTGCCGCCATGTAGCTGTATATCGACCGCAGGGCGGCTCGCTGTTCCTTGTATTCGCCGAGCACCTCGGCACGGTGCTCGAACGGGAATGCGATCTGTTTGACATTCCTGGCGACATCATCCGCCACATCACCGAGCGCCCGCTCGTCCACTTTCGCGGAAACATCGATACGACGCGAGGACCCCTGTCGCTGGATGATGCTGGTGGCCGGCGCGATGCGGACGTCTGCAACCTCAGCCAGGCGAACCTGAGACCCGCTCTCGCTGTTGATCATCAGATTCCGCACGTCATCGATGTTGTCGCGCAGCTCCGGACGCCCCCAGACAACCACATCGAAAACCTTCTGGTCCTCGAAAAGCGCACCGACGGTGATGCCGCCGACCATCGCCGAGGTCGCCCTGCGGACGTCGCCCGGCTTCAGGCCATAACCGGCTGCGCGATCGACATCCACCTTGACTTCGATCGAGGGTTCCTCGACCTGTAATTCGACCCGGGGATTTTCAATGCCGGGGATCTTCGCCATCGCTGCGCGGATCTCCTCCGCCTTGGCGCGAATGATATCAAGGCTGTTGCCATAGACACGGACGGTGAGGCTATCCGGGTCGCCGGTGAGCGCCTCGCGCAGCTTCGTGGACAGGTATGTTCCAAGCTTGCCACGCATCCCGGGATAAGCGGTGATGACAGCTTCGACGGCATCCACCGTTGTTTCGCGATCGGCCTTCGGATCGATGTTGACCCACACGTGCCCGGCGTTCACGTCCGTTGCGCGTTCGCAGTTACAAAGCACCGCCCGTCCGAGATTGGCGAAGGCGTTCTGCACTCCGGGAATCTCCCGCAGGTCTCGGATCAAGTTCTCGGTCGATCGGGTCATTGCCTGCAGCGAGGTGCCGGGCGGACCCTGCCATTCGATCACCAGATCCGTCTCTCTGAAGCTGGGCACCATATTGCGTTCGAGCGGGCTCCAAAGCGCGAAGCACGCGACCGCCGCCACGACGCAGGCGCCGATGCAAGCGAGCGGCGCATGGATGACGCGGCCGACAATCGAATCGAAAGACCTGGCCAATCTATTGGTCACCCAACCACCTGTTGGGGTCAGTGGCGCATTGGCGATCAACACCGCGGCCAGCGCGGGGGTCACGATCAACGCCACCAGCATCGAGATGGACACGGCGGCGATATAGGCCCAGGCCATCGGCGCGAAGAACGCGGCGGACCGGCTCTGCATGAACAGAACTGGCAGCACCGCGAGCAAGACGATCAGCGATGCGTACAGCATCGGCCGGCGCGTATCGAGCATCGCACGGACGACGACCAGGAAGCCGGACCGGCCGTCGCGTGATGGTGCACGCAAGCGGCGCAGCACGTTGTCAACGTCGACAATGCCGTCATGCACGATCACGCCGGACGCCATCAGCAGACCGCCGACCACCACCATGCTAAGCGGGATTCCGGCGGCCTTTAACAGCAGTTCAGCGCAAACGAATGACAATGAGATCGCAACCAGGGCGATAACCGCGGTCCTCCAGCTGCCCATCAGAAGGCCAAGCACGATGGCGACCAGGATGATCGAAATGATCATGGCCTTGCCCAGATTGCTGGTCGCGCGCTCGATGAAGCTCGCGGGATGGTAGATGGTCGT
The DNA here is from genome assembly GCF_018596315.1 of Bradyrhizobium sp. SRL28. GTDB lineage: Bacteria > Pseudomonadota > Alphaproteobacteria > Rhizobiales > Xanthobacteraceae > Bradyrhizobium. The sequence continues at coordinate 235,639 of NZ_JAHEAG010000008.1, forward strand.
ATTGATCTCGATACCGGGCAGCCCGGGCTTCAGTTCGTTGAGCGCGCGCTCAACGCCGCGCGTCACGTCCAATGTGTTGAAGCCGGGGAATTTCTCGATCGCCACCATCAGGCCGGGGTTTTCGCCGACGATGGCGTCTCCGATCAGGGCCTGATGCCCCTCCACGAGATAGGCGACATCGCCGACGCTCGTGGTCGTGCCGCTGAGCGGCACCTTGGCGAAGGTACCCACGGTGGAGATCGGCAGCTGGTGACGGATGCTGAGCCGCTGGTTCGGCGTTTCGATGAAGCCGCCGGTGCCAGGCGTGGATGAGTTCAGGTAGGTGAGCGGCGAGGACCATACCGCCTCACCTGTCGTCTTGATCACCTGGTCGAGCTTGACGCCCTTCTTGTTCAGGTTGCGGGCATCGACAAGCACCTGCACCTGCCGCTCGCGCTGGCCCCATATCGAAACATTGGCCACACCCGGAACCCCGGCGAGGCGCGGCGCGATATTCCAGCGCGCCTGAACGGACATGTCGATCAGCGAGACGGATTTCGAGCTCAGGCCGATGTTCATCACTCGGCTGGCTGAGGAAACCGGCTGAAGCATAACCGGCGGGCTGGAGACGTTCGGCAGCGCGTGCGCCTGCGTCAGCCTTTCCTGCACCATCTGGCGCGCTTTCATCAGATCGGTGCCGGGCGCGAAGATCATCTCGATCGTCGAAAGTCCCGCCATCGATTCCGACTGGATGACCTGCAGCCACGGCACACCATTGAGCAGGTCTGCCTCCAGCGGCACAGTGATCAGCGATTCAACCTCGGCGCTGGAGAGGCCAAGCGATTCCGTCTTCACAGTGAGCGAGGGCAGCGCCAATTCGGGGATGACGTCGAGCGGCTTGTTTCTGACGCCGACGGCGCCGAGGATCAGAAGGCCGGCAGCGACAACCACAACGAGGGTGCGCAAACGCACGCTAGAGGATATGAGCCACGCCAACATTTCGACGCCCCCCTCTTTTGACCTCTGGTTGTCTTCGATCTGTGGTTGTAGTCGAACTCCGTTTGTGAGGCCCGTTGAATGCGGGATTTTCTGACCGCTGTGTCGCTCGTAGAGGCAACACAATTGTTCACCCACTACTATTTCCACGAGTCCGAATTTTTCGTCGGCCTTGCGCCGGCTTTATTTCGGTCGCGCTAACGCCATAGTGAGGCTTCGCCGTAATCAAAATTCCGCAATGCTGCCTTTCGTGGACCAGACTGAGGACCAGATCAAGGCGAGTGAAACTTTTAAGTTGATCTTCTTGTCGGCACAATCCACCCATTTGGATTACATGCGGGCTCCAATTGGGTCACGCCTGTTTACGCACTTACGCACTTTAGGGGGCTTTAGATGGCAAAAACTCCATCGCCACTTGAAGTTGCCTGACAGCCGGCGAGGCTGTTCGCAGCTCCTGCGTGCAATCCAGTTACATCACTTTGGATATATCACTTCGTGGCGCTTGCGTAATTCGTCATACGCGTCACTCTTATCCCAACATTGCTGGGGGGCTCCGGCAATTATTTGCTCCGCGTTGTTGAGCGGGCTCTTGTCTGTAGTCGGCCTGACGGATGAAACGCTGGCTGAGACAGTCTGATTACCAGCGCGGAATTGTTATGAACGAGTTGGTTCGACCGAGCGACGTCGAACTGCGGTAGTGATGGGGCCGCGCATGATCTGGGATAAGCGGGATGAGCGCGTCGCCGGCTCTGGGCGACGGTGGCACGCTGCAGAAACTGGCACCGTAAAGTCAACTACGCGCGACCGGTACCGCGTCTGCTCCGTGTACCCATTTGTCTTTCGCGCCGCGCCCGCATTGTTCAGCCTCGTCCTGCTCGTCCCTTCCCATGCCGCCGCCGCAGAGAACGAGGACATCGCAGTTCTCCGCCGTATGCTCGGAGAGCTCAAGTCGGAGAACCGCAAACTTTCCCAACGTCTCAGCGCCCTCGAGGGGACATCGCCGGCGCGGCGGACCAAGCCCGCGGCGGTACACCAACATCCGGCGCCTGCTGTAACTGCGGCGAAGCCTGCACCCACGGTTCGGTCACCGCCCGTCGATCCGCCCGCACTGCCCGCTCCAGATTTGTCCGAAGCCGCAGCGAAGAGGCCGCTCGGCGTGCGCGTAAGCGAGTTGGAAATCGTCTGGGCGGCACAGGAGAACGCGACGCGCCAGATCATCCGGGACTCGCTCTCGAAGACCGGACCAAAAATTAATAGCTTCCTCTCGCTGAGCGGCGTGGTTGAAGGCGTGGCCTCGCGGACCGGCTCATTCACCGGCCCTACCGAGGAAAACCTGTCGCTGGGTACGGCGGAACTCGATTTCGATATAAAGCTGAGCGACTGGTTGACTGGTGCTCTGGTTCTCCACTTCGAGAGCGGCACTGGCGCGATATTCCCGACCGGGAATCAACCAGTGCTGCCGACCAACGTCCCCGGAATAGGCGTGGATCGCTTCACGCTTGATCGGACTCACATTACAGTCGGCGATCTGATGCAATTCCCGATCGCCGCCCGCTTCGGCGTGGAGGTTTTGCATTTCGGTACGTCCACGGGCGTGGCACGCCTGGATACGCTCTCGATCGGCACTCCGCTGACAACCGAGGTGTTTGAAAACCGTCAGACGGCGGGAGGCCTGGAATTCGCATGGCCAACCCCACCGCGGCAGCCGCCGCCGGCGCCTGTCGTTGTTCCACGCATTAGTCCGTTGGTCGTCGCACCGGCCGTGAGCCGACTGATGCGTTGGCTCGGCTACACCCCGCTGCCTGAGCGTCCGTTCCGGCCTACGCCAGTCACCCCCCTCTTGGACCCGCCACCGTTCTACGGCTCAGTCGTGACCTATAGAGGCAGCGACAGCATCATTCCCGGCCGGACGAAAATCGACGATTACAATGCCAGTCTCGGTTTCCGGACGAGGGGCCATTGCGGCTTGCCGTATGACCAGCTGACGGAGTCGCTGATTTGTCCATGGACCGTTGACTTCCATGTCGACTATGACACCTCGGTTTTCGAAAGCAGATTTTTGCGTACGTCCTACCTGCCGTTCCTGAATCAGATCGGCCGGATTCCCGGAGTGGCCGCAAGCCTCAAAAGCAGTTTTGGCCCGTTCGCGGTCGTGGGCGAGGTAAATGCCGCAGTTCAGGATGCCCGGTTTGTCGATGGGCTCGGCATTGCGCGGAACATGATGCCGATGACTTGGCAGGCCTCGATTGCCTATCAGTTCGACTGGAACCCATGGATAACGGAGATCGGCGCGCAGGGCAATTTCATCTCCCTGGGATATTCCGGCAGCAAAGACATGGCGGGTGTGTCGATCCTGCAAAACGGCATACCAACCCGGATCGGATTCGTCCCGCAACACCGGCTTTTCCTTACTGGAGGCGAGTGGGTGATGGATGGGCTGAAGGTGGCCGTGGAATATTCAGCCAATTGGGACTACCCGGTGAGCGCCGGTGGAACGGGAAAGGTCGCGCATGGCTGGTTCGGATTGATCCAGCTCAATTTTTGATCCGTCCTCGCCCAGCACAATAAGAACGTGCGTGCCGAAATCCTGGAAGCGGTTGAGAATATCTCCCGGGGACGAGCAAGCCGCGTTAGTAGCAACGCGGCTGGTCGCGTTTGGCGGGCCTGCGCGCGGGCAACACCAATCTCATCGCCCGGATATGAGACTGAGAGCGTTTCGGAGCACCAGAACCCGGTCGTCAGCGGTGGCGTTCCAACGCCAATTGATGCTTTCCCCAGACACACGCTGCTGCAAGGCCAACCGAAGGGAGAACTCCATGAAGGCCATCGCACTGGGCGTATTCGGTGCCGCGCTGCTAGCGTCCGCCGCTTTCGCCGCGCCCATCAACGCGACGACGATCAGCTCCGCCGAAGTCTCCAACGTCGATCAGGTCGGTCTGATCTGCAACGAGTATTATGGGCGCTGCTGGCGGACCCGGGGACCGCGCTATGTCCTGCGCTATTACTACGACCCCAGCTACTTCCCCGGCCGGGGCTACAACTATTACGCTGGCCCCGGCTACTACGATCGCTCCGGCTACGGCGGACCAAGGTTCATCATTCGCGGCTGGTAGCGATACAGTGGACAGCACGAGACCTGAAGCTGACTTCCGCTGGCGTGAAGGCTTCGGTTTTGAGGGGAGAGCTTGAGGCGACTCTTCTGATGCGTCGCAATAGTGAGGTTGAGGCAGCAGAAAGGGCATCTAAGAAATGAGAGGTTCCCTGCGCGAGAGGTCGCCCGGCCATTGGGCTATCATTCTCGACCAACGTGATCCTGCATCAGGAAAGCGGAACGGAAATGGCATTCCTTCAAGGGAACTAAACGCCAAGCGCAAATCGAGTGCGCCCGATTGATCTCCGAGATCAATGGCGGTCAGTACGTGGCATCAAAAATAACAGTTCTTCATTTTCTTGAACGGTGGCTCCGGCACATAAAGCCGAACGTTTCGCCACGCACGCACGCACGAACGCTACGAACAGATTGCGCTAAAAAATATAGCGCCACTAATCGGTGCTAAACCGCTCCTAGAGCTGAAGCCGGTCGAAATCAGCGAAGCCTATTCGAAAGTCCTGAGTTGCGGGCGACGCGACGGCAAGGGCGGCCTCTCTCCTCGTACTGTTCACCACATGCACAGAGTGCTCTACGCCGCCCTCGATCAGGCCGAGAGATGGAAGACTGTGCCCCGAAATCCAGCCGCTCTTCTGGAAAAGAAAGATCGGCCCAAAGTAGAGCGCAAGACGGTCCCGACAATCGATCCAGATGCGTCTGCTCACGTTTTGGAAGCCGCACGCGCGCGTAGGCTATTCATCCCCTTGGTCCTGGGAGTCCTCTGCGGTCTACGTCGTGGGGAGATAATCGCGCTTCGCTGGAACGCTATTGACTTAGACCGGGGCCAGCTGGCGATTATCGCCAGCACCGAGCAGACCGACTCAGGCACCGTTAGAGAAAAGGAGCCAAAAACGGCCGCGCCCGAACTATCGCGCTGCCGTCGTTGGTCGTCGACGAGCTCCGGTGTTGGCGGGTTGCACAAGCCGAGGAACTACTAAGGCTGGGCATCCGGCCAGGCGATAGTTGGCACGTCGTTACAAAGTCCGACGGCGCTCCGCTACAGCCACGAAGCCTGATGCACTCGGTGTCAGCCGTCCTAAAGTCCTGGGGCGTAACACTGCATGGTTTGCGTCACAGCCACGCAAGCCACCTGCTCGCTTCGAAGGTCCACCCCAAGGTCGTTCAAGAGCGATTCGGACACTCTTCCATCGCGATTACCATGGACATCTACTCACATCTGATGCCTAACATCGAGGAAGGCGCCGCCGCCGCTGTTGACGATGTGAGGCGCGCGGCCATAAACAAGCGCTCCAAAGACGTTGGGTAGCAAATCGGTAGCAAACGGGCTTTTTTGACCTGAGCGTTTACAGATTAGCTAAACAATATCAATGGTTTGGAAGGGTGGCCGAGTGGTTTAAGGCACCGGTCTTGAAATGTTGTTTCTGACATGCCGTGTAGTAGCGGCGAATGCCTCAACGTCCCATTTCATTGGCATTCCTGAGCCAGCAGCGCCCTCCCCGTCCCCGCTCATACTGGCCTGTATTAAGACGTTGGGTGCCAGACTGGGTGCCAACTCAACGTAGACACTCAAGCAGTCGTCCGGAAATGTAAGACCTTCTCGAGGGCTTCCTTCGCGTCATTCCGGTCGCGAACCATACGTAGCCAGAACGATTGGAGCCACCGCTTTCCGCTGGTCAGGGAGGCGGCGCTCCGCAATCGGCAGACCTCGTTCGTGATCGACGGCGAGGCCGTGCTGCTCGGCGTCGACGGCCGCTCCGATTTCGATGGGCTGCACAGCCGCCAACACGATGACGAGGTGCAGTTTTACGCGTTCGACATGCTAGTCGCCGACGGCGACGATATCCGCAAGCTGCCCTTGAGCATGCGCAAGGCGAGCCTAACCAGACTGCTCGCCCGCCGCGTCGACGGCATTTTTTTATCCGACTTCGAACACGGCGAGATCGGCCCGAACCTGTTTCGGCACGCTTGCTTGCTCGGGCTCGAGGGCCTGGTGTCGAAACGCAGCGACAGCCGCTACCGCAGCGGCACCTCCCGCGACTGGATTAAGGTCAAAAACCCTGAGCATCCTGCCATGCGGCGTGTGGCGGAGGCCAAACGGCGGCAGTGATTCAGCCCCCCACGGCTGAGCGCGCTTGCATCTGGTCCATTGTTGACACGCCCCACCGGCAGCAACCTTCAATTCTCCCCCGAATTGAAGTAAACTCCCTATGCATCCAATCCTATTCTAGTCCGGCTGTTCAAGGCCACGGACAGGTTAAAAATCCACCCCTACCGGGGAGCTTTCACACGCCGATGAGGTGTTCTAGGCTGCCCACGGCAACCAAAGGTTACATTATATGAAAACTTTGCATGTCCGGGCCGAAGAGCGTCTAGCACGCGAACGCGCCGCGGAGGCTGCCGAGATGACACGACAGAATGCTGAAGCTTCGTTGGCGATCGAATTGCAGGAAAACATTGAAAAGTTCTGCGCCGAAGCTGGCATTCGCGGCATCGACGTAGTTAGCGATGGATCAAAGGTAAGGCTGCAAAATCCTAGCAGCCTCATGGTCATCACGGTCAGTGTCGCCGGAGGCAAAGAATCATTCACCTTGGACAGCGGCCATAAGCCGTTCAACGAAAATGAAATTTTGGACGCAATTTTGGACTGGTTGAAGCCTTGAATTAGGAAACGTGGAAGAGATGGCAGGGGAAACAGACTTCTTTGCGCGCGCTGTCTCGGGCCTAGCGTTGGCCATTTCGGCGGCAACTTTCATTTGGTCTCGATTGGACAAGCGTTGGGAAAGACAGGCAGCAGCGAAAGCCGTCTTGCCGACCGTGCGCATGCGCTTCAACTCTAATGTCGATGAGGATGGATACCATCTGCTAAAGGTCGGTTTCCGAAATATGGGCCGGGCAATAACCTTCAACGGGTGCAGAGTGCTGAAGCCCCGTGGCGCCGTTATTGCAAACTGGAACGGTAAGGAAAGGGGAAAGGAGGGCAGCACAATTCGCTTGGACTGGACATTCGACGCGTCGCCGAATCCGGTGCACGGATCGGATGCTTTCACGGCTGTTTTGCACATTAAGACCAACGGCAATCCTGGCAGTCGAATTGAACTTGAGTTGTCGGGCTTTTTTCGTGACGGCTCAATGGGCCCCGTGGAATTGCGGGTTGCCGCACCGGTCGATTAATTGGACGGCTGGCCCTAGAGCATCTCGCCCCCAGGGGGTCACCGAGTCTTTTCAGAACGATTAGTCCCGGAAAAACTACCGAGCTCGACGCCGCGGCGCTGGCCAACTGAATAACCCCCAGCGGCAGGGATTGCCAGTCGCTATCGAGACACCGAGGGAAACGCCAATGACGAAACCACCTGAAGCAATCGTGTCAAGCCGCGGCCTGCGCGCACTGTTTGGTAATGAACGCCCCGGCGATCCGAGCGGCAGCCAGACGGAGGAGCAAATCGCGACCTATTACCGGAACGCGAAGGCCGGCGACGTGGCTGTCATTCGGGAGACGTATGCCAGGCGTCTTTGGTTCATCGTCACGGCGATTGAAGACGTGAATCCTAAGCGTGGTCGGATCTATTTGAAGGATGCGCCTGGTTCAGGCTATGGCGGAACGGCCTTCTACGCGAAGAGCGGCAAGAACTGCTACGCCCCGAAGGGCCAGGCATCGCTGGTCGCTCCCACGGCAGAGGTGCTGGCGCACGCCGAACAGTTCCCGCATGACAAGCTGGGCCAAAGCTTCGATATCGACATCACCACGATTATGAAGCGGCCTTAACCGCCGTGCTGAATTTCTCCCAAAGCAAGGAAGTTTGATGGCAAATGCAGAAGGCTGGGCAATAGAACTTCAGGGCGACAAGATCGACATCGATGATGCTCGTGCGAGCCTCCAACCGCCGTTTGATCCTTGGATGGAAGATTATTCAGTAGGCGCCGGTTCTACTGTTCCGCTGTTGCGAACCACGGCGTGGGCAACGTTTACCGAGGCCTCCGACGTTACGCGAGATGCCCAACGGATTGTTGAGCGCCTCAACGGCGGCGCACTTCTGATTCACAGTGACGCAAAACCACTTTGCGTTGGTGGAGTTTTGAAATTCGATGCCGCAGGCAATCGAATGCCTATCATTTTTACCGCCGCCGGCCAGATCACTTTGACCGGCGGAAGGGCAAGAGGTCGCGTTTCAGCGGCCGCATCGGGAACGCCAACAGAATCCTCAATGCAACGCTGGTTGAGAGAAGCCGATGCCGACGATGACCGCGCTGCCCTGTTTTCCCACCTTGCGCGGGCTGAGAACTGGTACGATCTTTACAAGTCAGCAGAACTCGTCCGGAAATTGGCCGGCGGCAATAGCGCCCTCCGGACTGCCCTGGGATCGGATTGGACTTACTGGGAGCGGATGTGGCGCACGGCAAATTGCTATCGGCACGCGCCGAATCCGGTCGACTACCCCTTGCCGACACCACCCGCCAAATTGGAAGAATCTCGCGAATTTTTGTTTAAGGTGGCTCCTCGCTTTCTTTAAATTGTCCGTCGAAGCTCATCTCGGCTTGATCGTAACACGGGCTCCCGGAAAAACTCCCGGATTGATCAGGTCGGCACGTTCAAGCTATTGCGACCGCAGCGGAAATCGCCCCGCAGCTAAAATCTTTACTCCGTGGGTTGCAGGTTCGAATCCTGCTGGGACCGCCAATGCGCCAGCGCGCGAGAAACGAAAAACCCCAGCGCTGAGGCCGGGTTTGTAGTTCGGATTTTAGCCCGCCAACCACATGGCGCCCTTTCACGGTTTGGCATGATGATCGCAATAAAAAAGGCCGCTGCCGGCGTACCGACAACGGCCCCCAAGTCTAAGGGAGGAAACGCCCAAGGAGGCGAGCAACCAACCTAACACAACCTACCCTAGACAGTGATCACTGTTCCGGGAGGCCCGCCACGCGCGAATGACTTTTAATCATGGGGTCGAGGGTTCGAGTCCCTCCGCGCTCACCAAAACCACAATAATTTCAATACGTTACAGGTACAGCGGCGCCCTTTGGAGGGGTCGAAAAATCCTGTCCGCACCATGTCCGCAAAAACTCCTGCGGCTGTAGGATCTTGAATCGTGGTTGAGAGCCGCGGAAGCACTCTAAGGAGCTCGCTTCTTGGAATTCTTGCGGATGCTATCCTGCGAACTCAATTCCAGGAGCGATCGATTGCCATGCCCGATATTGCCTGCATCGTTGTCGCAGTCTGCATCGCACTCTACTTCGCAATCCGCCTGACGCTGCGATACTACTTTCCGCCCGATACCTGACGACGCCGGGAAGTGCCCGCCGGGCTCTAAACGCGAAGCGATGCCCGCCGCCTGCCACCTGTAGGAACGAACGCTGACCGATCTAATTGAGTCCGCGCTCAGTTAGGCGCGTACCATGAGCAACACGGATCAAGAGACTGTATTGCGAGCTCTGGAAGATGCCAGGCGCATCCTCGGAGAATACAACGCGCCACGCCCGCTAGACGCTACGCATACAGTGCACCGGCCTATCGCGTCATCGATAGAGATGAGGTCGTCAACGCTCTCGATCGAATGAAAAGGCGCCGGACCCTTCGCCTTGTGGAATAGAAGTCCTTACGTCCGGCTGGGCGTCACAGGAACGGCCCCGGCCCGGGGCTGGCGAGCGCCGGGACCGCTCCCTCTCCTTGCGCCCCGTCTCGGACGCGCAGAATTATCGGATTGAGAAAAAGTGGTCATGATTGACCTAGATCAAAGATTCGCCAATGTGGGGACCGGCGGATCAAACTCTGCTCCGATTGGGTTCCAGCCTCATTTCGAAACTCTGGCCTGGCGCACTGGCTTGATTCTACCGTCGCTGCGTCCGCTGCGCCGCGCTGATCTGGATAGTAGCGGCCCGCTAACTGAGACGGCCTTACTTCATTGAGTCCCCGTTGGCTTCCAGTGCAGCATGGCCTGCTCAACCTGGTCCGCAAGGGTCGTCAGGTGCAAAGCCAGTCGGTCAAACAACTCCCGCTTTGCCGGGTCGGTGGCAAGGTCGCTGATCAGCCGACATTCGGCCGCGTCCGTTCTGAGCTTTTCTAGACGAGTTTGATAGTCCTTCATGGCCGTGCCCTCCCGGCTAAGCTGGCCATTGTAGACGCGTGTTCCGAAAACGGAACGCTACTTTCTGATCGGCAAACGAAAAGTATTGGGATCACCCGCGGGCGGACCCAAAGTCTGAGGCGGCCTCGCTTCGTTCTCAGCGGACTAAATACCTTGAGCTACATGCTAGATCAGCCGGATAAGAACAAATCGAGAATAGGAACGGGGCCGGTCGTTAGGCGCGTTGATGCCGGCGCCAGTCACGGTCGCCCCCTTGGCTTGGCGCATTGGAATGGACGGCCCCAGTTATTGAGAGGGCTGGGGCCGTTTCCTTTTCAGAAGTCGGCGAGCCGACAGAATTAATTTTATCCGACTCTCAGATTTTCGGCGGACGTCTTGCCACGGTTGCTCATTTCTTCGTAGCTCACCTTGGCGCCCTCATTGAGGCTGCTCAGTCCCGCTTTTTCGACGGCCGAGATGTGCACGAAGACATCCTTGCCGCCATTGTCGGGCTGAATAAATCCATATCCCTTCGTCGGGTTAAACCATTTCACAGTACCTGTCGCCACTGACAATCTCCCTTTGAGCCAATGGTGATAGCCTAAGTCGATAGCGCAGTGTCCCGCAAGAAAAAACCCGCCGATTTGTAACGGCGGGCCAGGGTACTTGTCAGCGTCGCCAGCCAAACCGCCAGCGCATCAGGCGCATTCGTTGCCCCCGATCCTGACGATAGTCGCCGCGCGGTATGTGCCAGTCAGCGGATTACCAGGAATGCCGACATGCAATTCAGTCCGTGGTGTCACATAGCGACTCGACGGATGATGCAGTGCGGCAGGGGCCGACTGGAAGTTGCGACCGTGACTAACTGGGAATGGGCGAAGCTGATTGCGACGTCGGTGGGAATTTCTATCGTCACCACATTCATAGCATTCGCGCTCTGGTGGTGGATCGTGCTCAGATAAGGTCACTTCGCCGAATGACTGACAAGGGCTGGCAGCGCGCGTTCGAGGATCCGATACGGCTCCCTAACGGCAAGACGCTCGTCACCTTGCGAGACGCCGCCGATTACATCGCCAGCCTGCCGAAAAAGGAATCCGCCCTATCCGAGTGGCAGGTTGCGATCGAGGCACTGATGGTGGTTGCGCGAAGTGGTCCGACGATGCTGGCGCGCATCGCGGTCATGAAGGCGTTGAACCGTGGTGTCGAGCGGGTGTTCAATCCCGATCGCAAAGATACCCATTGGGGCAAACGGAGACTCAAGAGGGACCAATGACCGTGCTCATCTACGTGGATACGAGCAAGCAGGTCGGAGAACCCGATCACCTCAAGGTCTTCGCGAATGCCGACGCCGCGGAAACCTGGTTCGCGGAAAACGATCCCGAAGGTGTGGCGTTCGCCTATGAGGTTCTGGAATGAAAGAGCCGGCAACTGAGGCGTTGGAGGCCATCATGGCTTTAGAAATTAAATCGGAATATTTAGGCCACGGCTCTGATGGTAGCAAACTCTATATAGACGGTAAGGTGGTGGACTCTAGTAGGTTTCTCCGAAAAGGCGTTGCTAATTGTCGAGGAGGAATCGTTGATGCGGACGGGAAAACTCACATCGTTGAGGTCCGATATACTGGTTTTTGGGACGGGGTTGTGATTCTGAACGTCAACGATAAAGAGTTGGCGCGGGCGAAACTAACTTGAAGGCTTCATCGCGGCGGGCTTTCGCCTGGTTGAGGTTCAAGGTCGCCCGGCATCTTGACTGTCGCGGCGTTTCACAAGAGGGAACGTTGCCTCATCGGGAAAGTATCCGGAAACGTCATAACCACCTTTCGTCCAGAATCTGTTACGCTTAATCAGAACTTGCTCCTTTCGGACTCGAGGTAGAATTCTGGTGCCAAGCAGAAGTTCATACGCACCCATGAAAATCGTTCTGGACTGAACCGACGTATCGGTCGCGACGAACTTAAACGTCACGCACTCCGCAACAGATACGTCCGACCTCTCTGAGTTCGCCTCGGTCACGAAGAACGTTGCTTCCTCGACGGAAGATCGACCATCGTGGAATTTCGACGAGGTCACCACGATTTCTTGCGGTTTGACTACGGTTGCTTCGACATCAAGACCGAGATGCGAGAAGTGCCCTCTCGAACAATCGGGCTTCAGAGTCTGCCTCGTTGGTTGCACATAACTGACCTCAACCTCCAGCACAGCGACAGGCCTGGTGCCTGAGTTGATGAACGTCAAGCTCCTTGGCGGATTGACCGTTAGAGATCGACCATCCAGTCGAATAGGACCGCCTGGTGAAACTGCCACGCTAAGTTCGTCGCTGTAATAGAACAGATTAAAGAACGCCGTGGTTGACGAGATGACCAGCGCTAGCCACGCTGTCGGCGACCCAATCCAAGACAGCCGCTTGGCTTTTTCCTTTTCCGGCCCGCGCAGGCGCTTTCTGAATGCCTCTAACTTGTCGTTCATGCTGGCTCCCGGCATTGAACAACCAACTATGAAATCGGGGCACTATAGCTGGGCTCGGTGATTGCATCCACGAAAGGCGCAGACTGTGCGACGATAGGCCTTTTAACGTGCCTTTGCAGCAAGGACGCCTCGCAGTGCCTGGTCGACAATTCGCGCTATTGGCTGCCCGACACGTTACCGCCGCCCTGAGGCGAGGATTTGCGCCCGATGTCCAGACCCAGTATCACGAAGGCACCCCGGCCGCCAAGCCTGCGCAACATGGTCAAGCTGGCGGTGCGATGCGACAGCGCCTGAAACGCCGCTACGATCGCCAACTGCAGCGCCGATGGCGGCCGCGATCAGGGCAAGCTCGACCTACTCATCGGCAAGGTGTAGCGACGGACCTCACTGCACGCTAGTGTGTCTTCACTTCGACGGCAGCCTTTTCATCGCAAGATTGGTCCAAAGAATGGCCCCCGCTAACCCGGACGCTGAAATTCATCCTGAACAACGCCGAACGGCTCATCACTGCCGCGACTCGATGCGTGTTCTCGTTCGGGTCGTGTGATGGATTGAACGATCTGTTGTTGTCGACGCCAGATGACCCGGCGAGCGATTGGCGCAAACTTGTATGGGTCCTGCATAGCGATGCGCGCCTGGTGGCCGCCCTGGGGGTGTCTATATTGCTCGACCGTGATGATTGCAAGTTGAGCTTTCAATCAGTTCATCGCCTCCTAAAAGACCCCAGCGTGGTAGCGGCGCTTTTGCAGGCGCTAGAGGATCGGGTCGGACCAGACGTTCTTCTTCCGCCGTCACGAACCGACTTGATCGACGAGTTCCGGCAAATCTATGGAGAGATTGATTGGAAGGTGCACGGCCGACTTGTGCACCTGCGCAACCTTGATATTGCCCACCTCACGCCGGAGGAGAAGACGAAGTCGGTTACATTCGACGAACTCCGGACCATGGTTGAGGTGATAGTTCGACTGACGTCGAACCTACAACACCTGTGCCAAACTCAAACGGCTTTTCGGGCGGACGCAATGAACGAGTACCGGGAACTCGCCCGAAAGACGATGACCCCGCCGGGCAAGCGAAACGGAGACGGCAATGGCCGATGACGCTGAGATAATTGCCATAAGCAATGCCCTCGATTCCAATGATCGCGCCCTCACCGTCCACGAAGCTGGCCACGCTGCCGTCGCGCATGGGCTGGGTGCTGAACTGTGTTTCGTTGAGATCGAGCTGGCGACCGGCAACGGCTGGTCCCGGAGCAGCGTTTTCGACGATAACGTCAAGAACCTCGCGGTCTGCGTTGCGGGTTGCAGGGCCGAACACGCTTTTGGAGCGTCTTCACCGAGGGCAACGAAGATCGGCGACTTTAGAGACATGCGGAAAATACTGTCGAACTTCCCCGCGGCCGAGCGCCGCGCAGCACGCGCAGAAGGCTACAGGTTGGCGGACGTGACACTGAAAGCGAACGCCGATGTCGTGCACAGAATCGCAAGTGCGCTGTTTGCGCGAAGATTTGAGGACAGAGCGCGCATTGAAGGCGCCGAGCTGGGTGTGCTGCTCGCATGTTGCTGAGCCGCCGCGCGCGCTTACGGTAAGCGGCAGGGGGTAACCTCAAGTTACCTCGAGCCGATCAGCACCAGCCGCATCAACCCGCGTCTCGCCTGGCCGGCGGAGCCTGATCTGATCCAAGCTCGCGAATACAGAGACCGCCTTCGGGCGGTCTTTTTGTTTGCGGTTCCAGATTTAACCTGCAACGCGGGCATCAAGCTTAACACCCGAATTTCATTGCCGCCGATCTACACAGGACTAGCGTGGCTGCAGGTCGCGCACATTGGCCAGTCCCCAAGTTCGGCCTGCGTGCTGCGCGATCAGGGGTCGCTTCGAGCCCTCGAGGCGGCCCCGCTCCCAAAAGCGCGAGAGGTCCTCGTCCATGACAGCGATCGAAAATCTGCACGCTCTAAAGCTGCAGCTTGAGCATCAGCTAAAAGAAAGTCCGAGTGCAGAGGAGCGCGAGTGGATCGAGGGCGAACTGACCAAAATCGATATCGCACTCAGCTTCTTGGACGACCGGGAAAAGGAATTAGCAAGCCAGCCTACCGTGTCGAAATAATCAGCGTTCCTCATCCGGATGTACCCACTTGTAGGGCGTGATCTCGCGCGCCGCCGTGAGCTTGATCATGCGCACAGGTGATGCATGCCGTCCCTTCCGGCAGGATCTGCATTTCAGCGACGCTTCAAGCTTCCAGATCGGCGTGTCCCGTGGCCGGCGGATAGCGTCGAGCGGCAGGCTCGCCCGCGTCTTGCAGCGATTGCATTCGACCTCGAGCCAGCCTAGGCCGCCGTTGAGGCATTGGCCGATGGTGGGGGACGGTTGCGCAGGCCCGCCATAGCCCTCCATCCGGATCGACCATGCTTCGGCCTCGGCGCGATCGGGGTCTATGACAAGGATCGCAAGTGGCTGGTGCAGCAGCAGCTGGATGACGCCACCAAAGATGCGATGGGTACCGACGCCAAGGCATTTTTCGAGGCCGAGTACCAGCCCACGATTGGTTGCTGGAAGATCGGCAAGCGCGTGAGTGATCGAGACTGGTGACTAGCAGGCGGATCGAGGGTAGCGCGGACTTCCTAATCTAGGCAGCCCGGAACCGGGGCTGCAGCCTGGGAAGCAATCGGCCCGTCTTAACATTTGTTGCCCGCGGATTCCGCTTGACCGGCTCGCAAAACTGCATCGCTCCCTGATTCGCTTTCCAACTTTTCCCGACCTATTTTGGACTCGGGACGAGGGAGTTTGCCTATGAGTGTACCGTCGATTGTTCCGAATGACCGGCTGGACAAGGATTTTTATCTGGTCCTAGAAGACTTCCGGGCTGGCCCCTCTTTCCGGGAGACCGACGAGGGGATCACCTACATCAAGCTGATCGATGACCTGCTAACGGGGCAGTATGACAACGTCATCCGGGTCGTCGCATTCAATCCCGTCGAGGGGTGGTCACGGGACGCATCCGAGGACGTAGCGAACGCGCTAGAGCAGCACATCGCAACTGAAGGCCGCGAGGTCTCCGAGACGATGCGAGACTTCATTGAAGGCCAGACCGGGCGCAAGCTCGGACAGCAACTATCCTTGCTTTGAACCATGCGTAGAGTTGAGTTTGTCCCTTGTTTGCCGACTCGCGGAACTGCGGTGCCGGCGGGGCCGAATTGGATCCACGAAATCAAACACGATGGCTACCGACTTACCGTTCACCAGGAGGGCAAGCGGGTTCGCTTATTCTCGCGCAACGGCCACGACTGGACGGATCGTTACCCGTTGATCGCTGAGGCAGCGCTGCGCATACGCATCGGCTCGTTTGTGCTGGACGGTGAAGCCGTGCTGCTCGGCGTGGACGGCCGCTCGGACTTCGATGGGCTACACAGCCGCCAGCACAATGACGAGGTGCAGTTCTACGCGTTCGACGCGCTGATGAGCGATGGCGACGATCTGCGAAAGTTGCCGTTGAACATGCGTAAGGCGAGCCTGGCGCGGCTGATGTCGCGCCGCATCAACGGAATATTTCTGTCCGATTTTGAACGTGGCGAGATCGGGCCGGACCTGTTTCGCCATGCCTGCGTGTTGGGCCTTGAGGGCTTGGTCTCCAAGCGAAACGATCGGCCTTATCGTGCGGGTGTTTCGTCTAACTGGGTGAAGGTGAAGAACCCCGAGCATCCGGCAATGGCTCGGGTGAAGGATGCTTTCCGATGAGGCCTATTCTGCGAGGCAAGTACCTGGATGAACGGCAACGCCAATCCCCTGAGAGGGCGGCGGACAGCCACATTCGGTGCCCCGACTGCGGCGGATGGATCGATGTTAGCGATCTCGGCGCCGTCGTCGATCACGCAGGGCCCTTGCCGCACCCAGCAATCGATCAACCACAGTGATGAGAGAATGAAGCGCGAGCCTCAAGGGCTGATCTATACGATTTTAATAGAAGACAAGGCTATGGTCGCGCTTCAAGCACGCGGATCCGAGGCCCGCGAGCTTTGTAAGGAGGAGTGGTTTCGGGAAGAATTGTCCCGGTTGAAGTCGAATGGCGAACCGCTCTATAGGCCCGGGCTGCGAATACGTGCTCGGCCAGCCACCGAAGAGGAGTGGGTCAGGTACGACAGTGCATGCAGCGCAGCGGATGATACGGAGGATATCCTGTTCGTTTATCTAGTGGAGCTAGATCGCGAATAGTGGTCAAAACCATCCTCTGCTGGTCGGCGATATTAACCCTGAGAAATGCGGCCACGTACTTGTTCTGACGCGCCGCGCCAGTGCAGCGTGGCCAACGCGCAAGTAATGCCCGCTTAATAATCCAGCTTGCCGGAGCAAGGTTATCAGTTGCTGACGGTCCCGTCTTCTCGATTATTTCAATTACAGGAATGTAGAGGCGATCGGGCCCCATCGGAAGTTCGGACCAAAGCCCACCAATGCTTTCATCTCTGCTGGCGCTTTTTCACGTGAAGACGATATCTCAAACCCGATGCTGATCATCGTTTCCGCCACCATTGGACTACAACTAGCCCAGAGAGCCGCTTCGCTTGGTGTTGCTGCTACGGCATTTTTCCAAGGTTCGTCCTTGGTTTTTCGTTGCCAGCAACTTTCGTAAAACTCCTTACCCGTTGTGTAGAAAGTACCGGCGTGTGCAGGCTGAAACGCGGAGCCGCCCAGCGCAAGGCTGAACACAACAATTCCTAACGTTCGCATTTGTAGATTCCCCGCCTGTCGCATCCCAAAGCGTAACCATCGGTTGAGTCAATAGAGGTATGTGCCTCTGTTCACAGCCAAACCGAGATCACGCCACTAGCCGGTTCCCATGCTGGCCTGCGATGGCCAAATGCTATTGTCGGAGCGCCGAGCCCTGCGGTGAAGCGGCGAACAAGGGGCTTGGTGTTGTATTCTCGCAACGGGATACTTCGCTCCGAAGCGATAACGTTCATTGTCTCGGGGGC
>NZ_JAHEAG010000080.1 GCF_018596315.1 Bradyrhizobium sp. SRL28
GGGGGCGTCTTCATCTGGGCCATCAAAAGTTCGCATAACTACGCTTGCTTGATAAGCCACTCTCTAGCTATTCGGGTTGAATGCCAAGCTGTTCTGAGGAGTTAGCGGCGCAGGCAACCCAGGGCGCTATTCCGGGCGTTGCCGCAGAATCCAATCCAGCAGGTCTTCGTTTCGGCGACCGCTTCGTGCGTGCTGGTCAACGGCGGCCGGTGCGGACGCAAGCGCCATACGGCGCAAATGCAGTTCGCCCCGGTAGCAAACCGTAATCTTTCTGTTAGTGCACTTTCAATGAACTCAGACGCTGCATAGCCGCGGTTTTCACCGAATTATGGATTGCCTCGGGAAAGCCCTCTGGCAGCTCGCTTTCAATTTTGCCGAGCGCAGCTTCAGCGGTAAAGGCGACACGTTCGATTGATTCCTGAACAAGCTTTTTCGGTACGCCCGCCGCTTCGCCTGTCTGCAAGAAATGCCGGCCGTCTACTTCGGCAATCCTGTAGTGATTGTTTGTCCCTACCGACATTGCGAGCTTCATCTGCTTGCGCTGAATTTGACCGGTGTCTAGACTCGGCTGTGCCGTGAGCACGTCGTAAAGCGGTGTCAGATGGTAGCGGCCGCCGGGCGTGATGAAGATGCTGAAATTCTTCGCATGGCCATCGGTCGCGCCAATCAGCCAAAAGAAGATTTGCGCTCTGAGCAGCGTCGCCTGATCATCAGCGGGCGTGTCGCTGCCTTTGAGCAGATCAAGAAGCTTCACCATGCCGGGACCGCCATCGCTCTGGTATTTGCGCGTCGGCGGGACCGACAGTGCCTGACAGCAGTCCTCCTGCGGCAGGCGGAGCAGGCGGCCATCCTTCGTCCACCGCCGGTCGAAGCGCTCGATGACGAGCGCCGTGGTCTTACCGAAAGTCGCAATCTCGGCATGGTTCACCGGCAAGCCGGAAGCGGCGGCAAGTCTCAGGCAGTAGTATTCATTCTCGACGCTGTTCGAAAGGTCGATGCCGTTGGGCAGTTCCCCGATCTGCGTCTTGAAAATATGGGTCGTCGGCGTGGTGCCGTGCGGCTTGAGCCACTTGCCGCCGTGCCGCAGCAGCGCCGTTTTCTCCTGCGCTCCTGCCACGGAAATCCGGAAATGATCGTCGCGCGTAAGCCCGAGCGGAGTCTGGGCAAGCCCGTTGAGGAGCTTTTCTATCGCTTCGTCATCGACGGCATCGCCGGCGATGGTGCGACCATCACCATGGTGATCATCATCATGATGATCATCATCGTCGGCGACGAATTGCAGGGCGCCGACGCAGTCCCTGCCGATGGCAGCGAGCAGGCTGTAGGCGTCGGTCCCGGCAGCGCCGACCCTTTGCGCTACCCGGCGACGGAGCGCGTCGGAGTCGGGTAGCAGATTGTCGAAGACGGCCGTGATGGCTTCGCCGCGGAAGGCATCCTCCCGCAGCGGCAGCGAGAGCGAGACGGGCAGGGCATGTTCCCATCCGAGCCAGTCAGCCTCATACCGGAATTCAATAGCGCCAGTCGCCGCCTTGCTCATCAGGCCGACGAGGCGGTTGTTGAGGAGCACGCGCAGCGGCTCATGGCGGCGACGCCGGGGCATCAGAAAATGTCCTCAAGGTCGGCGGCTGTGCCTTTGGTGCGCGGGACGATCCGGAACTCAAGGTCTAGGGCCGCGAGTACCGCAAGGATGGTTTCAAGCTTGGCTGCCGGATTGCCAGTTTCGATGAGCGAGATTGTCTCCTGCCGCAGGCCCGCCCGCGCGCCGACCTGCGACTGGCTGAGCCCCCGCTTCTTACGAGTGCGGCGGATCAGGTTGCCGATCTGGTTCGGTGTGCGGGCAAGGCCGGTCATTTCTTACTCCGACCTAGTATGTGCTAAATCCGATAAAAGCGCAATATAGCAAATGGCGCATAAATGGACATTATGCGTTGAACTGCATAAAACACGTTTATCGGAATTGAGGCTATGACTTCCCTTACAGCGATCGCGTTAGCCACTTTACGCCGGAATGGAAGCGGCAATCAGGGAGCGCGTGGCGAAACACCCGACGGCCTTCCTACATGAAACAAACGGTTAAGGTTTCCACGACAGCGGACGACCTCACCCGACTTCGCAACGACGCAAAGAGGGATTGACGCGATGGCGGATGCTTCAGGTTGGCTTCCATCATGCCGCGCCTTTCGGTCGACATCGACCTCACGTACCTGCCGGTCAAGCCGCGCGAAGAATCTTTAACAGAGATCGACGCGGTGAGACGCAAGTTGTGGAGGGGCGATCTTTACGCAGGTAAGTTGTTGCAGCGCTCGATCGTCAGCATCCGCGCGATTTATTCGGTGTCCGCGACCTGCTGGGAAATAAGGTATCAGCGATGATCTGCGCACTGCCTTCATTGTCTACATGCTCAGCCATAATCTCCCAATGGCATGAAGTGCTAGGCGGAGCGAAAAGGATATCAGCCAGGAATTTGTGCGCTGCTTCGAAGGTATGACCGCCAAGTCCGTTTCGCGAGATGAGCCGCTGGCCGTACGCAAAACGCTGTCGCGGCGATTGTCGGCAACATGCCAGACAGGCATCGGAAATTCCTGATTTCATTGAGCGCGGCGATGCTGAATGGGATTTGCTCGGGGCGCTCCCGGTGCCCGCGATTTGCCGGCCGTCAAATGGCGAATGCAGAACCTTGACAGCCTGCCAGCTGAAAAGCGCGCAGCGCTGGATCTTGAGAAGGTCCTGAGCAAATAACAGAAACCACGCGCGCGGCCAGATGGGTCTGGATCTGCTGCGATCCGATTCCTGAACAGCCAAGCGGTGCCTGATCCCACCAAGCTCGTTGGTCCGATGATCGAGCGGCTTCTCGTTGGCGACGGCGCGCGCCGGACTCCCAAGAAGGTGAGGCGATCCGGTACTTTGCGCGATTTTTGCAAGGCTGATCGCAGGATGATCAATTGATGGTTCTCTTGTCATGAACGAGCGGCGGACGCAGCCGAATATCGCCTATGCAATCTGCGGCTTCAACGATATTCCAAGCCAGCGCGCCATGGGCTTCCACCTCATGATCGTCGACGAAGACGGCAGCCACAGGCCGTGGCCCATTGTCGTGGTGCGCTGGGGCAAGCGGGTGTTTGCCTATCTTAACAAATGCCCGCACAATGGCGTCAATCTGGACTGGGAACGCAACCAGTTTTTCGATCCACGCGGCATCCGGCTGATGTGCGGCAAGCACGGCTCGACCTTCGAGCTCGGCACCGGCCGCTGTGTGGACGGCCGGTGCAAGGGCAGCAGTCTCACGCCGGTCGCGTTGACGGTGCTGGACGGCGATATCTGCGTTACCGGCGTGCGGCTTGTCGAGGAGGAGGATTCCTCTGGCTAAAGCTAAAGCCGGCGCTCAGACCGGCCGGTTCTCGTTACGGTTTCTCACGGGTTCCATCCTCTTCAGCCCGTCTTCGTAAGAGATCTCATCATAGGACGCATCGAGATCCTTGGTTGCGTCGAGCAGGTAGTCGAGCTTGCCGGGCGCGTCGAGCTTCTTGATGTCATTCTTGTCGACCCCGACCAGGTCCATCATTTCCTTCCAAACGGTGGATTCATCGCACGGCAGCACGTTGAAGGTGATACCACCGAGCTTGGTTCGGTATTTCGCCAACAGGTCTATGTTGTTGCAAAACATGAAGTAGCTGCCATCAGGGCTTAGCGCGCCATCAAGAACGTTTACGACATCAGCAAGATAAGCGAAGCAGTGCAGATAGCCGGCCAGCACCGGAATGCTCCTTTCGCCTTCCTGCACGACCGTCAGTACCTGCTCGATCGAATAGTGGGGCGGCCGCTTCTCGTCCGCGACCTGGGCCTGGAATTTTAGGGCGATATCGCCGCGAAAGCCGAACCGGCCCTGCTTGGTGGTCCCGCCCTTGAATATGGCATTGAGCAGGCGCCCCTCCTTCTCCAACCGGCCTAGCGCGGTGTTCTCGATTGCAGTCATGAAAAATCATCCCTCGATCCAAGACAATCGCCGGACACTCCGGCGGCGGGAGACGCAATGCAAATTGTTTGCCGCCGCGTTCCTTACGCTTCATCGGCGGAATCCACAAAGAAAGACACGCAAAGCCGCCGCAATCCCTCAAAGACCTTTGTCAGCAACCCTACACGCGTCGCAAAGCCAACAGGCGCGATTTCGAAAAGGTGAGCAATGTCAAGCTCGGGCGCGCTGGCATGCGACTTGCCAATTCCCATGCAAACGACCCAGGCAAAAAGGATAGCCATGATCAATCTGACGGATAGCGCAGTGAATGCGGTCAAGAGCACGATTTCAGCATCGGCGCAGCCGGCAAGCGGCCTGCGCATCATGGTCGAGGCCAGTGGCTGCGCCGGGTTCAAATACCGGTTGAGCCTGGCCGACGAGGCTAAGCCTGATGACACCGTGATCGAGCGCGACGGCGTCAAGGTGTTCGTAGACAACAAGAGCCATGACCACCTCGCCGGCACGACCATCGATTTCGTGGTGGCGCTGGAGGGCTCGGGCTTCACCTTCGACAACCCGAACGCCAAATCGAGCTGCTCTTGCGGCAAATCCTTCAGCTGATGACAAGAGAAATCGAAGCATGCCGGTCGAACCGGAACAACTGAAGCAACCGCCGAGCATAGAGACCGGTCAGGAGCAACTACGGCGCGAACAGGCCGAATCTGCAACGCGACGGCGGCGACTGTCAGCTGGTCGGGATCGAGGGCAGCAAGATCATGGTCAAGCTGACTGGTGCCTGCATATTCTGCAAGCTTTCAAGCGCGACGCTAGAAGGCATTCAGGCACGGCTGGTCGAAAGGCTCGGCGAATTCGTTCGCCTCATCCCGGTCGCCGGCGCCGCCAATGCGCGGCATTGAAGGAGGCGTTTGTGCCGATCTATCTCGACAACAATGCGACCACGCGGACAGATCCGTGTGTCTTGCAAGCCATGTTGCCGTTCCTCACGGAGCAGTTCGGCAATGCCTCGTCCACCCATACCTTCGGCAGCGAGATCGCGGGCGCGGTGGGGGAGGCGCGCCGCAGCCTGCAGGGTTTGCTGGGGGCCGCCCACGATCATGAGATCGTCTTCACCTCCGGCGGGACCGAGTCCAACAACGCCGCCATCCTTTCCGCGCTTACGACCCAGGAAGGGCGCGACGAGATCGTCACCACCTCCGTCGAGCATTCCGCCATCCTCACGCTGGTCGAGCACTTGGCGACAAGGGGCATCAAGACGCACGTGATCCCGGTGGATTCGCGCGGACGGCTCGACGTCGAGGCCTTTCGCTGGGCGCTTGGACCACGCACGGCGATTGCGTCTGTTATGTGGGCCAACAACGAGACCGGCACGATTTTCCCGGTGGAGTTTCTGGCCGGGTTAGCGCGTGCGGCAGGCGCGCTGTTTCACACTGATGCCGTGCAGGCCATAGGCAGGGTGCCCATCGACCTGAAGGACAATGCTATCGACATGCTATCGCTGTCCGCGCACAAGCTGCACGGCCCCAAGGGGACCGGCGCGCTCTTTTTACGCCAAGGCACAAATTTCAGACCGCTGATCTGGGGCGGGGCACAGGAACGAAGGCGCCGCGGCGGAACCGAGAACATCCCCGGCATCGTCGGTCTTGGAAAAGCTGCAGAGCTTGCGGCGGAGCGGCTCGAGCCGGATCGCGTTCGCATTGGTGGGTTGCGCGATCGCCTGGAGCAGGCGATTTTGCACAACGGCCACTGCATGGCGCTCGGCGATGTCAGCAACCGGCTGCCGAACACGGCCAACATTGCCTTCGAGGATCTCGAAGGCGAAGCAATCATCCACCATCTCAATCGCGCGGGCATTGCCGCTTCGCTGGGATCAGCTTGCAGCTCGTGCTCAATGGACCCGTCGCACGTCCTGCGCGCTATGAACGTGCCGGCGAGGAGCCTGCGCGGCGCGGTGCGCTTTTCCTTATCGCATGAAACCACCGTCGAAGAAGTCGACCAGGTCGTCCGCGTACTGTCCGGCATCGTGGCTCACCTGCGCGCCATGTCACGAGAGCATCCCAATCCCACCAGCAATTCGCCCCGATACACGAGTTGATTTCATGAAAGTCATGATTCGCCGCTCTCCGGAGGCGGGCCTGTCGATTTACGTGCCGAAAAAAGATCTCGAGGAG
Source organism: Bradyrhizobium sp. SRL28 (assembly GCF_018596315.1). GTDB lineage: Bacteria > Pseudomonadota > Alphaproteobacteria > Rhizobiales > Xanthobacteraceae > Bradyrhizobium. The sequence continues at coordinate 6,142 of NZ_JAHEAG010000080.1, forward strand.
CCGATCGTTGAATCGGAGCACGAGACGCTGTGGGGCGGCTGGATCAGAATAGCCAATGGCTGGGTGCTCGATCTGCCCGAAATGGCGAGCGATACGCCGCTGCCGATCACGGTCAATGCCCGAAAGCGCGGCGAGGGCGGCGACGACCGATGAAGGCGACCCCGCAAATCGACTTTGCCAACGCGGCCGATGCGGAGGCGATTCTCACTGACGTAGCGGCTAGGCTGCGTGCCGGCAGCATTGTTCCCTATCTCGGACCTGGTCTCACCGCGTTGTCCAAACCGGATGCGCCGATGACGCCGGAGGCCTTGGCTGGCTTCTTCGCTACCAAGGTCGCGCTGCCGCGCCGGGCCAAGGGCAATGTCTGGGCGTCGGCGCAGCACATCGAGAGCAACAAGCATCGCTCCACCGTGACGGCATTGGTGGCGCAGGCCTTTGCTGCGCCGGTCGAGCCTACACCACTGCATCATCATCTCGCCGCGCTGTCCCTGCCTGTCATGGTCGATGCCTGGTATGACGGCGCGATGCGTGCGGCGCTCGGCAAGCACGAGGGGTGGGGCGAGGTGCAGGGCATTTGCCGCGCCGGCATCGGCGAGGACCGCTGGTATCGCTTCTATGATGCGGAGGGCAGAGAGGTCGATCGCGCTGTGGCGCAGAGCTGGACCACGGTCCTCTACAAGCCGCACGGCGGCGTGCTGCCTGCCAGGAACTTCCTGATCTCTGACGCCGACTATGTCGAGGTGCTGACCGAGATCGACATTCAGACGCCGATCCCCGATGTGGTGAAAGAGCGGCGCAATGGCAGAAGATTTCTCTTCATCGGCTGCCGATTCAACGATCAGCTGCTGCGAACCTATGCGCGGCAGCTCACCAAGCGCTCGGCCGGTGTTCATTACGCCATCGTGGAACCGGATGTGCTGTCCAGGAATGAGCTGCGCTTTCTGGTCGAACAGGGCCTGACGCCTCTTGCGATCCCGCTCCCGCGCGCGATCGAGATCCTGCTCGCTGCCTGACAGACCTTGTATATGGGTCGATGTTGCTCGCGTGCCGGCGCATGCGAGTTGTCTTGCGTTTCGCGCCGGCGAATGACTGCGCTCATCTCCATGTCAGGATCAAGACGCCTGTCACACTTCGAACATTTCTAATGTCGTGCAGAAGGCTTCGCTTCCACGGCGAACCGCGGCAGGCGGCTCACTTTGTGACTTAGATCAAAACTGCTCGCCATTCCGGCCATGGCACGCGAGTTGCAAATCTTCTTTTCAGTTTCCGCCTCCAGGGAGAATGAACGGATGGACGTATCAGCGCTGGACGAAGCAAGCTTGGCAGGGAGCGCCGTCGACATCGGCGAGACCATGCAGGCGATCGCCGAGCACAAGGGCTGCGGCGCGTCCGGCGGCAGCGGCAAGGCGAGCTGCGGCTCGCAAGCCGGCCAGGGTGATCTGCCGACCGAGATCTGGGAGAAGGTCAAGAACCATCCCTGCTACAGCGAAGAAGCGCATCATCACTACGCCCGCATGCATGTTGCGGTTGCGCCCGCCTGCAACATCCAATGCAATTACTGCAATCGCAAATTTGATTGCGCCAATGAATCGCGCCCGGGCGTGGTGAGCGAAAAACTAACGCCGGAGCAGGCGGCGAAAAAGGTGCTGGCAGTCGCCTCCACCGTCCCACAGATGACCGTGCTCGGCATCGCTGGGCCCGGTGATCCCCTGGCCAATCCGAAAAAGACGTTCAAGACCTTCGAGCTGGTGGCCAAGGCCGCTCCCGATATCAAGCTGTGCCTGTCGACCAACGGCCTCATGCTGCCCGACCATGTCGATACGATCGCCCGCTTCAAGATCGACCATGTCACCATCACCATCAACATGGTCCACCCCGAAATCGGCGCCAAAATCTATCCGTGGATTTTCTACAACCACAAGCGCCACACCGGCCTCGAAGCCGCAAAGATCCTCAACGACCGCCAGCTGCAAGGCCTCGAGATGCTGACCGAGCGGGGCGTCCTCTGCAAGATCAATTCGGTGATGATCCCGGGCATCAATGACCAGCACCTCGTCGAGGTCAACAAGGCGGTCAAATCGCGCGGCGCGTTCCTACACAACATCATGCCGCTGATCTCCGCGCCCGAGCACGGCACGGTGTTCGGTCTCAACGGTCAGCGGGCTCCGACCGCGCAGGAATTGAAAGCACTGCAGGATGCCTGCGAAGGCGAGATGAACATGATGCGGCACTGCCGCCAGTGCCGCGCCGACGCCGTCGGCCTCCTCGGCGAGGACCGTAGCGCGGAGTTCACTACCGAGAAGGTTATGGCCATGGATGTCAACTATGACCTCCAGATGCGCAAGGCCTATCAGGCCAAGGTCGAGGAGGAGCGCGTCGTCAAGGTTGCTGCCGAGCAGGAAGAGCTCGCCGAGCTCGCCAGCGAGATGAGCGACATCAAGCTCTTGGTTGCAGTGGCGACGAAGGGCACGGGGCTGATTAACGAGCATTTTGGGCATGCCAAGGAGTTCCAAGTGTACGAACTCTCCACTACGGGCGCCAAATTCGTCGGCCATCGCCGCGTCGATCACTATTGCCGGGGCGGTTATGGCCAGGAGGAGAGCCTTGCCACCATCATCCGCGCCATCAACGACTGCCATGCGGTCTTCGTGGCCAAGATCGGCGGCTGTCCGAAGAGCAATCTGTTGAAGGCAGGGATCGAGCCGGTCGACCAATACGCCCATGAGTTCATCGAAAAATCAGCGATCGCCTGGTTCAAGTCCTATCTTGCGAAGGTGCAAAGCGGCGAGATCCAGCATGTTGAGCGGGGCGAGGCGGCGATCCGCCAGGGCGCGCTGATTTCGGCGGCGTAAGGGAGATATCCATGCCGTTCAAGATCATTGCCTCGCAATGCTCCGGCTGCTCGGCTTGCGAGCTCGAATGTCCGAATGTCGCAATTTCGGAGAAAGGCGGGACGTTCGTCATCGACCCGAAGAAATGCACCGAGTGCATCGGCCATTTCGACGAGCCGCAATGCGTCGCGGTGTGCCCGGTTGATAACACCTGCGTCGTCGACACCTCATTGCCGCGCTACCAGGCGCGGGCGTAGGGGGCGAGCCCATGACCATCACGCTGACGCCCGCCGCTGAAAAACTCACGAGTTACGTGCTGCGCGCCGATGGCACCGTTGGCGCCGGTTTCCGGCTCGCCGTCACGGCAGATGGTTGCTCGGGGTTGTCCGCCGATATAGGTGTTGCGCCGGCAGCTCAGCCCGGTCAGCAAGGCGTAGAGCGCAACGGCCTAAAGTTGCTTCTCAATGCCGAGAGCCAGCTAATGCTTGGCTTTGTCACCATCGATTTGACCGACACCTCTGCGCAGACCGGGCTGATCTCTCCAGAAGCAGGTATGCTGCTCCAGCAACACCGCAAAGGCTGCCCATTAGAAGAGGAAAGCTGCCAATGAACCTCGATAGGGCAGGCAATCCGCTGTCCGAGAGCGAGGGGGCGCTGATCGCGCACACGCTACTCGGCGAAGGGCTGCCGCGCGAAGCCAAGGATCATCTGTGGGACGCCGGGCTGTCCTATCACCTGGACGAGATCGCGGAAAAACACCTGCATGAAGCGCAGGCGCTGGCGCCGGGCCACGCCGCCGTCCTGATCGGGCTCTACCGCTTCTATTTCTACAAAGGTCGCTTGGCCGAGGCGTTGGAGGTCGCAAAGCTCTGTATTTGTAAGGCAGCACGTGAAAACAGTCTCGCAGACGATTGGCGGCGGGTCAGCGCGGGCGACGCTGCTTTCGATCGCTACGAGAACATCCTGCCGCGCTTCTATTTATTTTCCCTGAAAGCATACGCCTACCTGCAGATGCGGCTCGGCGATCTGGATGAAGGGCACGCCGCCGCCAACAAGCTTGTGGAGCTCGACCCGACCGACAAGATCGGCGCCAAGGTGCTCCTGGACGTGCTGGAGCGGATGGGGCAGGACGATGACGGATGACATCGATAAGGCCCGCGACTGGCTGGGCAACGAGGTCGACTGCGGCACCTGCACGCATCTCGGGCTCAGGGCCAGCGGCGGCTGCCGCTTGATGCACGCCTGCGTCAACGACCGCTACGCCCGCTGCATCGACCGCTTCTTCAAGTGGAATCCGGTGCTGGCCGACGCTTACGTCACACATCCGCATTTCGAGGTGCGCGCAATCGCGGCCAACCACGCCAATGTGTTCCTGCTGCCGATGCTGCTCGACGATGCTGAGGAAACCGTGCGCTGGAACGCGGCGCGCCGCCTGCCCAAGCGCTTTGTGCTGCGGCTGCGCAGCGACCCGCATCGGGAGGTGAGGATGCGGGTTGCGACCTTGCTGGACGGCGAGGAGCTGGCGCCGATGATGTCGGACCAGGACTATTACGTCCGCCTGGTGGTGGCGAGCCGGATCGCGCCGGCGCTGCTTGGGCGTCTCATAAGCGATGACGAGCCCGAGGTGCGCCGCGTGGTCGCGCTCCGCATTCCCCATGACTGGCTGCTCGGCATGGTCACTGATCCCGATGGCACCGTGCGGCTCGAGATCGCACGGCGGCTGTCTCCGGATTCGCTCAGCCTGCTGCGCCGCGATCCGGATTGGCGCGTCCGCTATGAGGTGGCAAGCCGCATTACGGCGGCCGAGCTGGCGGAGTTGACCGAGGACGGGGACTCGATGGTGCAGGAAGCCGCCCGCGCGCGCGTGGCCATCCGGCCCGAACGACCGAGAGAGAGTGGGACATGAGCAACATCGTTCGCGACAGCGAGGTGGTCGAGCTGACCGGGCCGCCTTTCTTCAGCTTTGGCGAAAAGGTGCGGGCCAACCGCACCATCCGCAATGACGGAACCTATGCCGGCAAGGAAGTCGGCGAGGTCCTCGCCAAAAAGGGGGAGGTGGGTTACGTCGTTTCAATCGGCACTTTCCTGCAGCAGTTCTACATCTATGGCGTCGAATTTCTCGAAAGCGGCAACCGCGTCGGCATGAAGCGCAAGGAGCTCGTGCCGGCGGTGGCGCGCGAGGAGTTTGAGGACCTGCCGTTGCCGGAAGAGGCCGCGTCATGATCGACCCGAGGCTGCCGAAGTACCAATGGGGCCAGCGCGTCAAGGCGGCGATCGACCTCATTAACGACGGCTCCTTTCCGGATGCACCGGCCGATGGACTATTGATTGGCGCCGGAGGGATCGGCGAGATCGTGCAGGTCGGCAGGCATACCGAAGCGAACGTGCCAATCTATCTCGTCGAGTTCGGCGAGCGGCTGGTCGTCGGCTGTCTTGAAGAAGAAATTGCAGTGCTTTGAGGGTGCTGGTTCGCGATGAATGCTGCGGTGATGAGAAAACTAGCGATCGGACTGATCCCTCACCCGAACGAGCTCGATCGCAAGCGGATCGAGCGCGCCTTGGGCTCGCGCAAGCGCTATCGCTTTGTGTCGCCGAATGTGAAGCCGGTGAGGGGTGGCTATCTGATCGAGAGTCCCTGCTGCTCTCGCAATATCGACAAGGACGGCGGCCTGATCGATGTCGCGCTGATCCACTATGACATGGTGAGCGGGATGTGGAAGCTGTTTCGCATGAACCACGCGCACGGGATCTGGGAGTTTTACAGCATTTACCTCCGGCTGACCTCAGCGATCGAGGATTTAAACACGGATCCAGAGCGGCGGTTCTGGCAATAAAGCTGATTTGGGACTAGTTATATGGGAGCCGCGATGGCGCTTGGCACAGACCAACTGATCGAAATAGAACGGGTGCTTGCGGCGGCGGAGGCCGATGCAAGCCCATTCCTCGAGCTGCGGCGCCGTTTTCCGCACCTCGCCTTCACGCGCTGTGATGCGTCTGATGTGACGGAGCGGCCGTTCCGAAGCTTTCCGCGTTTCGACCTGCATCTGATCGATGGCTGCGATCGCTGCGTGCAGATCACGGCCGATCCGGCACGCGCGATTGGTATCCTGCTGGCGGCAAGGAGTACTGGGCGGTGACCGGCATTGCACTCGCAGAGGATCACGGCGATGGCACCGAAGCAACCGAGGCCGTATCCTTCATTCCGCTCTCCGATCCCGATATCACCTCCGCCGAGCTCTCTGCCGTGGAAGCGCTGCTATGTTCGCCGCGAATCTCCAATGGGCCGGTCACTGACGCCTTCGAGAAAGCCTTCGCAGCCTATCTCGGCCGCAAATATGCAGTTGCCGTCCCCAGCGGCACGATCGGGCTTCTGCTAGCGCTAAAAGCGCTTGGCATCGGACCCGGGCAGGAGGTGATCGCCTCGCCTTATTCGTTTCGCGAGACGGTGCATGCTATCAGTCTCGTGGGCGCGAGGGCCGTATTTGCCGACGTCGACTATTGGTCGGGAGCCTTGGCTCCGGCGAAGGTCGAAGAGCGTGTCACGGCCAACACGCGGGCGATTATTGGTGGCAACCCCAATGGCCATCCGGCGCCATGGTCGGAGCTGCGCGCGATCGCGCAGCGCCATCAGCTGCCGCTCCTGGAGGATTCGACCGAAGCGATCGGATCGCGATACAAGGGCGAACTCGTCGGCCGCTTTGGCGATATCGCCGTGTTCGACTTCGCTCAGCCACTGGCCCTGACCTGCGGCGAAGGCGGCATGGTGGTGACCGACGACATCGACTTGGCCGGCGGCTTGCGTCGCTATCGCGCACATCGGCTGGATGAGCGCTCCTCCGTTGTCGTCAGCAGCGCAGCGCCCCACCAGGCCGGCATGAGCGATCTCACAGCCGCGCTGGGCCTTGCGCAGCTAAGGCGCCTCGACGAAATCCTGGAGCGACGCCGGCTCCCCGAACAGCTCTACAATGCGCACATGCAATCCTTCGAAGGTATCAAGCCGCCCTATGTGGCTCCCGAAGCGACCGAGGTGAACTGGTTCCTCTATCTCGTCCATCTCGGGACGCGCTTCACGCGCTCCAGCCGCGATGCCATCGTCGATGACCTGCGCATCGAGCAGGTCGAGGCCGCCGCCTATTGCCATCCGTTGCATTTGCAGCGGCATTATTTCGATCTCGGCTATCGGCATGGCGATTTTCTGGTCACGGAAAAGATCGCCGATCGCGCCCTGGCACTGCCGTTTCACACCCACCTCACCGATGACCAGATCGAGTTCATCGTGGAGACGATAAAGGATGCGTCAATCAACATCGGCGCTGGCGCTGCAATTTATTAGACCCGAGGAATCATTAATGGGACGCAAAAGGAGGGCTTGAATGTCGACAGCCACGGCCTCACCATGGGGCAAGATGATCGAGATCATTCAGGCCACATCACTCTTGGCGGTGCTGCAGAACCCGAAGATCGCAACGCCAAACAAATGCAAGTGCAGACCAAACGTGGATCCTGCGACATTTCGTCCGGCAAGGCCGCAAGGAACTCTCGAGGGTGGCGCGCAAAGAGAATGACAAGCTCAATACGATCGGAGGAGGCGCCTCCAAGTTGCGGCTCGCCTGCGAAGTCAATTTGCTCGGAACCGGTAGCATGATCATCGAGCTCTTCGGCTTCGGCTCGGGTTTCTTCAGCTTGGGCGGGAAGGCACATGGATTTCGCAACACGTCATTGTTCCCTGAACGAGACAGTGGTGGAGCTTGACGAGCGCCCGGCCGGCCTCACGCCGCACCAATGGTTTGATTTTTCAGCGGGCCGTCGATGCCCTTCCAGGAGCTGGTCGGTGGAATTGGCGTGCTTCGGCTGACCCGTGCCGCCGTCGATGCCTTCAGGCAGGAAAACGCAACGACAAGCACGAGCGAAGGGAGCACCGCGACATGGGCAGCCAAGAGATCGAGGTGTTCACCGTCTGTCGCGCCGATGCAATCGAGCGGGGCGGCGCGAAGGGTTTTAACCTGTCGCGGATCGACGAGAGCGGCGAGAGCCGGCCGTTTCCGATTGTCGTGGTGCGGACCTTCGGAAACGACTACCACAGCTATGTCAACCGCTGCCCGCATGACGGTGTCTGGCTCAACATCGGCTCCGGAGAGTTTTTCTCGTCGGACCGCGCCTTTATCAGATGCGGCCGGCACGGTGCGACCTTCGAGATCGATAGCGGGTTTTGCATCGATGGCCCCTGCAACGGAAAGGCCCTTGAGCCGGTCGCGCTCGCTGTGGTCGACGGCGACGTCTGCCTGTGTGGCGTGAAGCTGGTGGAGGACAACGGGTTTCCCGATCCGTTCGAGGACAGCGACGAAACCATGGACATCATGATCCATCCGGATTAACAGGGATGATCTCATGACCGTAGCTCAGGAGTCTTTCGGTAAAGCGCCGTCGTTCTCATGAACATTGGCACAGGCCCGCACCTGTCGCTGCTTTCGAACTCGTGAGAGATCAAGGGCCGGGCACGGCGGCCGAAGTCATCCAGTAGCCCAGCATGAATGAATGGTACGGGGACAGTCGAACAGCAAGACGCGCAGCCATTTCGGTGTTCGAGCCGCATTGGCGGCTTTGTGAGGACCGATCGGCCGGTCGACAGCTCTTGGCGCGCATGGATGAATTGCCTGAAGCGGAGATCATTCGCGCCGTGCATCCGGCTGATGTCGGGGGCACCAAGGAGGTGTTCAAGTGCTATCTCACCGAGTGGACGGCGGGCCAAGACTCTATACGCCCGAGAAGGGCCATGCCAGCGGCTGCGCCAGCGCCAACTCGGTTTTCTCATCGGCGGCGCCGAACTCGATCCCCTGGCTCGCCTGCATGTGCGCGCATTACAGGAGACGATTGCAACGAAACCGCGGGCGCCGAACTCGACCTCGCGCTGTCAACGCTCGCCGATTGGAGGCGCAACCAGCCGGCAACCGGTATGATGAGAGACGGCGGCGCATCCTAAAGACTAGGTGGGGGCGCTAACCTCGTCCCGCTTGCCTTTTCCTTTCGTTCGCTCTTGGCTGCGATAAGACGCCGGCGTCCTTTTAGGAGAATTGGCGGCTGCCTCTCCATATATTGCTAGATCCACAAGTCGCGTGCGGGCGAGCGCGAGCTGCACGGTTCCACGCTTTTTACGGAGTGAGGCAGTCCGGCAAGGGGGCGAACAGACGCCAGCACTTCTGGGTCAGGTGAAGCCGAGTGCGCGGCCCTTTGCTTCCGATGACACCCGCGCTTGTGGAGGCGCCGAGACCGAGCAGGTGCTAGTGAAGTCCAAGGCGCGCTTGAAACAAAGAAAGCCCCCGGCGGTCATAACACCGCCGAGGGCTCCGTCTGGGCTGGAGGAGGGCTGGAGGGGGGGTCTGTAGACCCAGACGTAACAGGACCGTT
>NZ_JAHEAG010000081.1 GCF_018596315.1 Bradyrhizobium sp. SRL28
ATCGGCGCGACACCCTTGCGGTCCATGCAAAGCTTGACGAACTTTTGAAAGCGACGCGCGACGCACGAACCGAACTCGCTTCGATTGACGAAAGAGAGCCAGAGGTGATCGAAAAAATTCGAGACAGTGAGCGGCGCGAAGCGCAAACAAAATAGACAGTGCTCAACTGCCATTGACGGCTGTGTAGTGGCTCGCTGTCGTCTCAAAGCTCAAGCTGGCGCGCACTGCTAGCGATGATGAAGGTCTATAGGTGATCCGCCAGATTGAAGGCGAGAAGGAAATGACCGACAACTATGAAACCGTGGCCGGTCCCTACTCTTTCGTCAATGTCGTCACGCGAGCGGTCCTTCGGAAGTGGCCCTCACTCAATAATCAGCGGCGCATGGATGCCACCGTTTGATCGCCTGGGCAGTTTCAACGCTGGTTATTGTCTATCTAGTGTCATCGGCGGCCAGTGGTTTGATTGGGGAGCCGTTAGCGGTGCAACGAGCGTGTTGGGCGGCGCCGGCAAGGCGGTCGGTGGCTCCGTACAAACCGCCGTACATGCGGCCACCCCCTCGCTGAACAGCATGAATGATCCACGCGGTGGCGCCATGGAGGGACCCGGTCCAATCATCGCGCGCGCGGTGCGAACGGATTCGTCTTGTTCGAAAGGCAGGGTAAACTGGAACACTGCCCCCGCGGTTCATTCGCGGTGACCCACAGCCGCCCTCCGTGCGTCTCGATGATCGAACGGCAGATGGCTAGACCCATACCCATGCCATCCGCTTGGTGGTGTAGAAGGCCTCGAAGAGTCGATCCTCACTCGTCGGATCCAGCCCAGGACCGGTATCCCGCGCCGCGAAGAGCACACCATTCGAGGTATCCGTGTTCGTGCTGATTCGTAGCTCCCGCGCCTCCTCGTCGAGGCAGCTCATTGCTTCGACCGCAATTTAGTTCTGGCTGAACCGCGCGACGTTACGTGTTAGGCGCGTGCGAGGACCTTGCGCAGCGAAATGCGTTCGGCCGATGCTCTTGCCTGAACTGCTCCTAGGGTACGCCCAAGTTTCACTGCGATCGTTCGAGCAGGCGTTCCTTTCTCAGCTAGCTCCTTCAAAGCGCTAACATCGTGGACGGTCCACGGTTTGCTGATTGTTTTTCGCATCTGGCTCCTCTTGGAACAGACAATACCGAAGAAGCGGACCCGTTCCGTAGGCAAAGCGCGGACCGGTCATCGTACTGCGGCGGACCTATCACCAGCGCCATCGATCAGAGCGGAGAAGCCATGCCGAGAGACGAACTGCCACGCGCGCGAGACCCGACATGCGGTTTTTAGCGCTGGGCGTCGCCTTCCGGTGCGAAATAATAGAGGATCTGAACTGACGTCCGCCGCCGGATAGGCAGCCGTGGCCTAACGGCTTCAGCTTCCGCCAGCGCGCGCAAGAAGCACTGCTGGCGGGCATTTCCCGGTCAGTTCAGCGAATGCTTTCGATCCGAGGAGAACCGGCCACGCCGGCTCTCCTTCAGGAATGATAATCTAACCTTTTTGACCGCTCATTTGCTGGGCGCGCATATAGCTCTTGCAAGCACTCCGCATATCGCCCTTCGCCATAGCGGCATTTGCCGCACCCACCTCCCTCATCATCGCCGCCTTGCCCGGCGTGTCGGGCATAGCGTTGCTGGACGTGACGAGCTTGGTCATGTTTTCGCCCGTGCAAGCCATCATCTTCGCAGAAGCCGGGCTTACAGCGAGCGCAGTGATCGTGATAGCGGTGACAAGCAGTTTCATATTCTCCTCCCCGGCAGCACCATGCGGCCGGAGTTAAAAATTGGAAAAGCTCGAAAAAGTTCCTGCGAGCTAGATTGCGCTGCGTTGATTCGCTACGGCCGAGAACTTGCACCGGCATCAACGTAGGGGCTTCCCCCCGGCGGCTGCTCGCTGGCGCTCCTCTCCTCGCCCTCCCCAAGTTAGCGCGAACTGGTCGTCCCCCGTTTGGGCATAAGCGGCGGGCCCCCTCGCCTAGCCTGGACTTGCGGCAAGCGCGGCGCCTATGTACGGCCGAGCTTCCGTACGCTCGCATGGGGCACTAGCAGATTCGACGACATACGCCGCCAATCGTCCCTATTGTTACTTGACCAGCCTCCCAGCTCGGCGTTGCATTCGCAAGCTGTAGTCCATTCGCTTAAGTGTCACCGTTTGAGAAATCTTGGCGCGGTCGGGCCCGCTTTCTCTATTGTTCACGTTGTCCGGCACGCCGGCCCGCAAGCGCAAGCCGACCCATCCCCTGCGGCAGGAACCTTTCCTCTCGGGGCCTGTTCAATCTATGGGCAATTGAGGAGGACGAAATGCTAGATGACCAGAACCGCAATCGCACAACGAGCACTGATCCGACCCGACGGGACGGGATGGGCGCCGGAATGATTGCGCTAATTGCTGCAATTGCCGTCTTTGCACTTTTGTTTATGTGGGCTCCATGGAGTGGCCCGCGCACTGCGGAAAATAGCGGAGCGGGTACGACAGTAGGCTCTTCAACAACGCGCCCGTCGGCTCCGATGGCTCCGAACACAGCTCCGTCTCCCACTACGCCGGCTGCACCTTCCACGACTCGGTAATAAACAGCCGCTAGAGGCGACGGCTTCTAGCGGCTTTTCTGCGCCGCCGCTCGTAGAAAGCGAAGATCAGATGAAAGAAAGCACCCTAGCCAAAATCACGGCGTCCGTAGCCGCTGCAAAGGGATGCTCAAAAGGCGCTGGCGAGCAACACAAACCCTGAGTAGACTGAGGTTGAAATGCGATCAATTGACGAGCGGATCGTCCTTCAGGATGTGGGCTGAAGTCGAAGGGAAAATGAAGCGGGCGCCTACGAGGTTGATTTACACAATCCTAGCTGATGGCAGGCCTATCGTTGCCTTCTGCAGGACCGGGTCAAACTGCAGGCGCGGCTAGCCATTGAGGAAGAGATAGCTAGTTTCCGGCAAGGCTCAAAAGAAGCTCAGGACTCTGATGGCCTCCTGTTTGTATATTTGGTTGATCTAGACGGTGCGTAAACCGCGTGCGGCATTGACCGCCCAACGAAAAAGTAACGTGCAATGGACGGAAAAATACGCGACGGCGAAGGACAGTGCGTCGCTGACATTCGGGCAACGACCTGTCCGGCAAGAAGTTGTACGACCTCCGAGGTCAAAAGATTTACAAGCCAACAGGTGAAATAGTAGGTCCGCCTAGCTCGGTGGCTGGAGACAGACGGTTAGATAAAGCGGCGGAGCCTTTTCATTTTTCTTCGCCTTCAGCCCCACCAATCGCCCTCTTCCGCGTCATGAACCGCTATGTCGGCAATCTGCCGCCCATGCCCGGCGTGTTTCCCGACTATCCGGCCCCAGTGACCCGCAACTCCGACAGCGGGACGGAGATTGCGATGATGCGCTGGGGCATGCCACCACCGCCGCGCACAGGCGGACCTCCCGTCACCAACATCCGCAACACGTCATCGCCGCACTGGCGCGGCTGGCTCAAGCCGGAGAACCAGTGTCTGGTCCCGCCCAACAGCTTCGCCGAGTACGCACCGGAGCCGAACCCGGAGACCAAGAAAAAGGACGTCGTCTGGTTCGCGATCCACGACGATCGGCCGCTAACCTGCTTTGCCGGCATCTGGACCGAGTTCAAAGGCGACCGCGGGACGAAATCAAAACCGATCCCCGGCCCGCATAACGTCTACGGCTTCCTCACCACGTCCCAGAACGCCGTGAACCGATCCACCCGAAGGCCATGCCGGTTATCCTGCTGACAGAGGAAGAGCGCGACATCTGGATGCGCGCGCCGTGGGATGAAGCCAAGGCGCTACAGCGCCCGTTGCCCGACGATGCGATCAGGATCGTCGCGCGCGGTGTCGACAAGGAAGACAAAGCCGCCGCATGAAATACGCCACCCCCCCCCCGCCCATATGCCGACCCGGAAAAAGCCGCTCGCCGAATCCTCGAGATCGCGGGGCATCTAGGCATCGACGGCTAGTTGGGCGGAAATAGCACGTACAGGGGCGAGTGCGACCACCGCCGCCGGACGCTGGCAGGATCCAAGCCCAATCGGCGAACGCAGCGCGAGCGCCATGTCACCAAATCTCCGAATGACTCAACGACATCAGTTCGCGCGTTCACAGGCGATGTCCATGGGTGCAGCAATGGTGCGCTTCGGATCAAATCTATATCTCACGCCCGCCCGAACCGGGCTCCTCATGGTCGCACTGTGTTTGCTTGGTGGGCTCGCCCTTCGCGCTATTTCAGTGTCCGACAACAGCGAGGTGCGCACGCTCGGCGCGCCGGATAAGCTCGGCGAGGTAGCTCCCGATATTGGCATCCGGGACCTGAGACGGTCGCTGCGATAACCGACTGTCGCCTGGGCGGCGGCTTCGATAATTTACGAATACGTTCCGACAGACGGCCTCATCTGAAGCCAGGCTGTCGCTCGGCGAAGCCGCTGGACGGAGAGGTCGTTGCGCCGGGGGGCGGAGTAGCGCCGGAGAACGGTGTCCACCAGGACTCCTCGCTACCTCGGTTGCAGGCGTCCGGATCGGCCCCGCGGTAGCCTTGGCATTCGGTCACCGCACCTTGCTCGATCGGCCGCCTTGCGAGTAGCGCTCGGCGGGGCGCGTGCCGGACGGGCGCGGCTTGCGTTGCGGACCGGGAGGCATGGCCCCCATCTCGAACCTTCTTGGCGGGTTCTTGTGTCCCTGCCCGGACGCCGTCCCGCGGGCTGGCCTGGGCCTGTGCGTTCGCGCCCGCCGCCCAGGCACGAAATTGCTGAAATAGAGCTTCCTTGTCGGTCTCCGACTGGTTCTCAGCGGCGGCGGGGTTCTCTCCAGACACCTCAAAGCGTTGCCTAAGCGGCTCGACGCCGTGTTTGTCGAGCCATTGCTGCGCCAGCGGCAGGCGATTCCAGCCCGAGAGTGGCGCCGGCAGCGAGACTTCCTTCCACTTGGGATGGAATGGCGGGCCCTGCAACGTGGCGAATTTCTTGAAAAACGCGTCAACGAACAGCGCGAGCTTGCGGCTGCGTTCGGAGCTCGGTGGCCAGTTGTATGCTGCGAGCACCGCCGGCACGGCGATCGTATCGACTGTCTCCCCTTCGGCAATCAGGTTCGGATAGTCCTTCGAACTCAGCGTCGCTGGCAGATAGTCGTTCTGCAGGGGCTTCGAATAATAAACCGCGGCCAGATGAAAGCGGCCGTCATTATTGAAGGTGGTGACCGACAAATACGGCTTGCCGCCAACCACGACGACGGCATCGATCTCGCCCTTCTTCAATTTTTCCATAGCGATGCGCTGCTCGACATAAACGAAGTTCGCCTTGATCCCGAGTCGCTCGAAAATGGTCAGGGCCGTCACGAACGTGCCGCCATTGGGTAGGTCGACGCTTACCGTTTTGCCTTCGAGATCGTCCAGGCTCTTGGTGGTCTTTGGTGCAATAATCTGCATCTCCTCATTGTAGAGCTTGGTCACATAGCTGAACTGCTTCTTGATGCCGCTGGCAAATCCCTTTCTCTCGAGGTAGTCGAGCGTGTCCGCGCGTACTATGCCGAGATCGACGCCCTTCAGGAAAAGGATGTCGGCAGCGCTCTGCACCGAACCTCGACCAACGATCGGCAGCACCCGCAGTTTGCCGTCGTCATCAAGAACGGAGGCAAGGTCGGCGCCGAACTGCACATAGGTGCCTCCGATCGTGCCGGTAAGCAGCGTGACGGTGTTCGCGTTCAGCGCTTTCTGTGTCGAGACCGAGCCGAATTGGAAGATCGCCCTCAGGCTGTCGCTGACCTTCGCCGGGTTATAGTCGATCTGTTCAGCGTGGGCCGCAACACCGGGAGCCATCATGATCATCACGATCGTCATCGGGGCTAAAAACTTTCCAAGATACTTATGCACGGCATCCTCCTGATAAATCAGTTCTGAAGTTTCGTGAGAGACGCTGTTGCGCGTCGGCCGAGCCAAGGCTGGCTGCCTTGCGGTACCAGTCGCGCGCCGCAGCAGGATCGGGTGTGATGCTTCGCGTATCGCGCGCTCCGAGAACATCCGGATCATAGGTCCGCGCCAGCAAGAACGCGGCGGTTGCGTCCTGCGCGCCGGCGGCGCGTTCAAGTAATAACCGCGCCGGGACGACGTCGCCGACCGCCAGCAGGCGCTTGGCGCGTGTCACCAGCGAAAGCAATGTTTCGGCGTCGAGCGCTTTCGACGGCGCCGCCCGTTCATTTCCCTTTGCTTCGGTTTTGGTCGGACCCTGCGGCGCGGTGTGATCGGTGCTTGCGGTCGCCTCTCCGCGCGCCACAGTCGCCGGCCCCACCCCGTTGACTGAATTCTCCGAGTCGAGCTCGCTCGAGGCGGCCTGCTTTGCCGCTCGATCCGTGATCGCGTCGCTTGCGGCCAATCTTGCTTTGTCGACAATTACACTCGTGACATCGGAATAAGATACCGCTGCTAAGATGATCGCGAACGTCAGACCAGCAAGCCCAACAACCGCAATCCGCGTGAGGTTGGTTGTCGGCCGGCTCGGGTTAGACGATGCAAAATGCCGTGGATCAGGCTCGGACAAAAACAAAGGAACGGAACCGTCGTCGATAAATTCCGATTCACGCGTCGGAGCCATTTGGGATCTGTCGAACGTGTGGGCCTTTGGATCCTGCAACAGGCGATGCGTTCGCTCCATGTCGCTCTTCCCTCAATTAACGCAACGCGGGGAGCCCCCCGGTGCTAAGCACCGGTCCATTCATACACATAGAGGTGCCAGAGAGCCCGGCACACGGGCCCAACCTTCCCGCTCGGCGATCGTTCCTCAGCGAACGACCGGCGGCAGCGCGCTTTCAGCGAGGAAACTGCGCACCAGAGTTGCTGCGCGCGATCAGCGCTACTGATGGGTTGAATCGGATGTCGTGGGAAGACGTTTATTTGCCAGTAGCGACTAAGTTTGCGCGCGCGACATCGTGGTGCCGGATAAGTCGTCCCCACTATATCCGGAAGCTCAGCATGCGAAAGGCTACTCTGGCCCGGCTCCTCGCACGGCGCGTGGATGGCATCCTCCTCAGCGACTCTGACCAGGGAGAAATCGGCCCAGACTTATTCAGGCATGCCTGCCTGATGGGGCTCGAGGGGCTTGTGTCCAAGCGCGCTGATAGCCGGTATCGAGCCGGACGCTCGCCCGATTGAGTCAAGGTCAAGAATCGCCAGCATCCCGCGATGGAACGGGTCATGGAGACAATCATGAGCGTCGCGCTCATCGCCGGGAACGGATCGGCCCGCCGCGCATGGATAGGGCATGACACCTGCAGATGCAGCACGGTATCGCCGGAAGGCTGACGAGTGCCGCGCTAAGGCGAGGACGGCAACCCACGACGATGATAGAGCGGGGTGGCTCCGGCTCGCTGAAGTTTATATTGAACTGGCGGAATGCGCGAACAGGGATGGCGGCGCACCGGGTAACGCCGAAGAAGAAATCAAGAAGCGCGCTTATGAGATCTGGGAGCGCCATGGCAGGCCAGAAGGCAAGGAAGACGAGTTCTGGCAGCAAGCGGAGCAAGAACTGCGAAACGAGGATAAATCGTCCCCCATCCGCCCGCCCGGCACGAGAGCGGAACGTTCTTGAGTTTAACGCAGAGCGGCGCCGATCTTTTGCCTAAGCCAGAGCCCCAGCTCCGGCGACGTCAGAGCTGAGGCTATTGGAGCAAGCAGCTCTCACCCAAGGCTGCGCCGGTACCGGAGCATTGGCCAGCCGTCGCCGCTAGAACAAAAGTTAACCGCACTGGCGAGTTCATCCTTGGAACGCAATGCCTGCACCGACATTATTTTTTCTTTGCCGAAGGTGCGCACGTCGATGCGGTACTGCCCCCCGGTGCGACAACACTCGATGGGTTTGCGAAAATCATCTTGATCAGCCGTTCTTGGGTGAAAGGGCTGCGGCTGCGGCTGCGAGAGCGCCGGCGCACCTAGCCCGGACTGCAACAAAACCAATCCGGCCGATCCCGACGACGTTCCCGCAATGCCCGGCGGCTTCATTCCCGATCTAAGTTAGTGCCGCAGCGCTTTATCCTGTCTTTCCGCTCGCAGCCTTGAAGAGTTCGGGGTTATTGGCGACGTAGTCGACCCAAAGCTGACGCATAATTCTCATTACGTCGTCAGTGTTGAAGCCGCCCCCATTAGGAGGGGCGCTACTAAGCTGGCCCAACCGCACTATTCCTGAATGGGGATCCGAAGGGTCGGGCGTAAATGCCGCATCGGTCGGCTTATGAACAATGCCCTGCGGAGAAATATTGAATTGGTCACGTCTGACTAGAGTGTGCTCCATCGCGTCTTAAGCCGATAAAAGGGGCTCCCATAAACCCTCCCCAACTGCGCTTCAAAAACCGGGAAAAATAGGTAAAGTTCCTATTGTTCTGTCGGAACGATCCGACCGCCGTCAGTTTGAATCGACCTGTTTTGTTTGTGGAGTTTGTAGCGTGGCGTTTCAGCGTAAGAAGCCGGCGGCAATCGGCGTGAAAGCGCCCTTACCCGGATTTGTCGAACCTGCACTGGCGACGTCGATCGAGAAAGTGCCGTCCGGCGATCGCTGGATCCATGAGATCAAATTCGACGGCTATCGCGTCCAGGTTCACCTGGTGAACGAGGCCGTCAAGGTTTTCACCCGCCGCGGCAACGATTGGACCAAGCGTTTCAGGAAGGTCGCCGACGACGCCTGGCACATCAGCGCTAGTTCAGCCATTATCGACGGCGAGATTGTCGTTCCGGCTGCCGACGGCACGACGGATTTTTCAGTCCTTCAGAACGAGCTAAAGGGAAAGTCGACAAAGATAGTGCTGGTCGCTTTCGACCTGCTCTATCTCAATGGCGATGACCTTCGAAAGCTGCCGCTGATCGAGCGCAAGGCGCATCTGAAGAAGATCATCGACGGGACCGACGTGCAGTTCAGCGAAAGCTTCGAGGTCGACGGCAAAGAGATGTTCGCGCACGCCTGCAAGGTCGGCCTTGAAGGCGTCGTCTCCAAGGTCCGCGACAGCCGCTACCCTTCGGGGAGCGGCCGCGACTGGGTGAAGAAAACCTGCGCCCAGCGCGAGACGCTGACCATCGCGGGCTTCGCCCTCGACGGCAATGACTGGGACGGCATCTATGTCGGCCGCCGCAAGGGGGATGACCTGATATACGCCGGCAAGGTCGACCACGGCTTTGACAAGCAATCCTCCGCCGAGTTGCGCAAGCGCCTTACGCCGCTGATCCGCAAAACCCAGCCCTATACGAAGCGGATCACGCACAAGGGCATCTGGGTCGAGCCGGAGCTAACTGCGGAGATCGAGTACCGGGCCAAGTTTGCCGAGGGAAAGGTTCGCCATCCCTTCTTCAA
The DNA here is from genome assembly GCF_018596315.1 of Bradyrhizobium sp. SRL28. Taxonomy (GTDB): domain Bacteria; phylum Pseudomonadota; class Alphaproteobacteria; order Rhizobiales; family Xanthobacteraceae; genus Bradyrhizobium. The sequence goes on from NZ_JAHEAG010000081.1 coordinate 9,352, forward strand.
GGGCCTGCGGGAGGATCTTTAGATGGATGACTTCGATCGCTTCTGGCAATGGGCGAATAAGCCGCCCGAAAGCACGCTGACCATTCCGGCCGACATTCACCACGCGATCACATCGCTGCCGCCCGAAGAGCGGCGCGACCGCGCCAGGGTCAATGAGGCCGTGCGCAGAATGCGGGAGAGCATGCGTCATCATTATGCCAGGGAGTTCAAAGCAAAGTAGATCGATCAACGATCTATCGCGAGAACGCCCATGCAGACGCCACCGCTTAATCCCGATGTAGCCGACATTGCCCCCTCCGATCCTGTATTAGCGTCTTACGACGAGCAGCACCTCGTGACGTATCTGCGCCTGCACGACGCCGACGCTAAAGGAGCGGACTGGCGCGAGATCGCACGAGTGGTGCTGCATATTGATCCAGAGAATGAATCCCATCGCGCCCGGAAGGCGTTCGAGAGCCACTTGTCGCGCGCCAAATGGATCACGGAGCACGGTTACCGGCACCTGCTCCGTGGTGGCGCGTCGGCTTAGAAGCGACGCCAATTTCTCCAGGAAGTGGTTGGCTTTTGTCCAGTCATCACTGGGGTCCGTTTTGGGGAGTAAAGGGGACCTTGTGCGGTCGTCAGCCGGGATCGCCGCTTAGATAGCTCCGCGGACCTGGTTGTTTGCGGTGTGGGCTGGACCGAAACCCGCCTTCACGACGAGGACAACCCAGAAGCGATCTGCAAAGTTGACCGAACCTACTCGCTCGAAATAGTTGATATCCACCATTTCCGCTGTTGGCACCTTTGAGACATGCCCGCTTATCCTGAGAATGTCCGTTCACCGGGGTAGACCGGAAGTCGCTGTGCTCCGGCCCAACCGACGCGAATGATCCGAGCGGACCGAGTGCTCCCTCAGCCGCGGCGACGAATTGCTACAGTCGGGAGTGAGTTCCGGGGAGGAGCTTCCAGTGCGTAATAATATCCAGGCGTTCGCGAGATCGCTTCCGTAAGACCAACCCACTGCAACGCGGCGTATGCGCCGACTATACATTGCAGGGATGGCTGTCGGCATCCTCATCGAGCATGGGGCTGTCAATGAGCGAGGCAACACGGCCATCGTCGCGATCGCGCCCATCCGGATGCTTGGATCGTGCGCGTAGGTGCTTGGAACAGTGCCTACACCGGCCCCGCCTGAGGTTAGGCCTGAAGGCGTCAAACGCAATGATCCGGCGGCCCGGTTATCGCCTGCTAGACCGACTGGTCTGAGAGGCCTCGATCGATGCGATGGCGTCTGCGAGGTCCTGCTCAAAGAAGGGCTTCGCAAGGCGGGGAATGGCCTGAGCCGGACCCTCCGGCAATTCCGCGTAGCCGGTAGCAATGATGATCGGAAGGTCCGCCCAATCGCGGCGAACCGCTTCCGCGAGTTCGGAGCCGGTCATGCCGGGCATCGCCTGATCCGTGATGAGAAGGTCGATGTCGCCCATCTCGCTGATGAGGGTCAGGGCTTGCGCTGCGCTCGATGCGGAAAACACTGTGTGGCCGAGCTCTTGCAGCATCGCGAGTGTATTGAAGGCGACGAGCGGATCGTCGTCGACGCTGACGATCCTGAGAGCACGCCTGACGGTTACGGCAGAAGGAGTGATGTCCGTTTTGTCTACCTCCTCTGCAGTAGGCGCTACCGGCAGGCAGAGCTCAGCTGTCGTTCCCTCTCGGGGTTTGCTCTTGAGATATAGCTTGCCGCCGGTTTGTTCAGTCATGCCGAGCACCATCGGCAGCCCAAGACCCGTACCCTTTCCTACGCCCTTTGTCGTGTAGAAGGGTTCCGTCGCGCGTCGCAATGTTTGTTCATCCATGCCGATCCCGGTGTCTTTCACGGCAAGGCAAACATAGCGACCTGGCTTAAGCCCCGGCTCGTTCTGGACGTTCCGCTCGCGCGCGGAAATGATGATGGAGCCGCCGTCCGGCATCGCATCCCTCGCGTTCATTGACAGATTGAGAATGGCTAGCTCCAGCTGGTTCGCGTCCGCCGACACTTTCGGAAGGCCGAGTGAGAAATGGGTCTCGATCTGGACGGCTGCGCCGAGCGAGCGCTGCAGCAGCTCGGTCATGCCCGTGATAAGTTCGGTGACATCGACGGTTTGGAGCTTTAGCTCTTGGCGCCGGGCAAACGCCAGCATGCGTTGCGTGAGCGACGCGCCGCGCTGGGCGCCCTTTAGGGCGTTGTCGAGCAGTTGCTGCATCTGGTTATCGCCACTGGGGAGGCGACGTTTCAGCAGCTCAAGGCTGCCCTGGATGGCCATCAATAGATTATTGAAGTCATGAGCGACGCCGCCGGTTAGATGACCGATCGCCTCCATCTTCTGCGACTGCACCAGTGCTTCCCGAGTACGTTCGAGAGTCTCTTCCGCTCTCTTGCGTTCGGTTATGTCCCGCGTGATTTTGGCGAAGCCGATAAGCTCGCCCTCGCCATCGCGAATGGCATCGATGACGACGTTCGCCCAAAACTTCGTGCCGTCCTTACGGATGCGCAGGCCTTCTCGTTCGAATCTCCCGTCACGTCGGGCTGTTTCGAGCGCGATGGCGGGAAGTCCGGCCTTCCGGTCTTCTTCGGTATAAAACACTGAGAAATGCTGTCAGATGATCTCGTCCGGCTTGTAGCCCTTGATCCGTTCGGCGCCCGCGTTCCAGCTCGCGACCATTCCTTCGAGGCTGATAAGATAGATCGCATAATCGGTCACCCCCTGCACCAACAGACGGAACTGTTCCTGGCTCCGACGCAGTTCGGCTTCCGCCGCCCGCCGCTCCGTCAGGTCGCGCGTAACCTTTGCAAAGCCGACCAGCTTGCCTTTGCTGTCGCGAATGGGATCGATGATGACATAGGCCCAGAACCGGCTGCCGTCCTTGCGGACGCGCCAGCCTTCGCTTTCGAATTTGCCCTCGCGTTCTGCTGTCTCAAGCGCCCGCCGCGGCAGCTCCGTCTTGCTGTCCTCCTCGGTGTAGAACCGGGAGAAGTGCTCGCCGATGATCTCGGATTCCTCGTAGCCCTTGAAGCGCCGCGCGCCTGGATTCCAGCTCGTGACAATACCTGAAGGGTCCAGCATGTAGATGGCGTAATCCGTCACCGCCTCCACCAGCATGCGGTAGCGACCTTCGGCCGATTGCGCCGCCTCAAATCTTTCTGTGCGCTCCAAAACTGGACCCGGCGATGTCAGTGTGTTCTCCTTAACAGGAGCATACGTGGTATGAGCCTAAAAGTTCCTCGACGAAGTACCGGTGGTGGCTGACCAGTGTTCGGAGGACTCTCTTTCAGAGAGTGATGCCATGCAGCGCTTAAGCCTTGAGCGATGGCCCAAAAGAGTCAGCGCCGGCCGCTCTCAGAAGGCCGAGCGACCGTTCCAGACGGCACCCGCCGAACCGAAACGGGTGCTCGCGGGCATAATCACCCAATCACCATAGATGGCAGGGCAGTCTTTGGAACGGGCAGCAATTGCGCGAGTTGATGCAGGCGTCGGTCGCGCCACTGGCACGTAATGACGATCCCAGCGTTCTGCCTCCAAGCTGGGGCCATTTCTCCAGACAACGAGGAGCCGTAATCATGCTCCGCTTTGCTTGCTTTGGAGCCTTCCTTGTAGCTTTCGCTCTCACGGGGCCGGCCTGGGCTACGGGGGGATGCGGCGTTGGTTGTCATAGCACGTCAGAAGGAGCCTGCGTTCGTGACGGGTGGCAGGAAGGTTTGCCCGTTTGGAACGTGTGCCCGGCCACATCCCGGCCAACTTCCGCTTGCGGCCCATACCGATGGAGTCGACGGTCCCTGATGTGCGTTGCGCGTTGAGGCCGACCCGGCGTGACCGGCACGAAAAGGCCGCCGCTGGGGGACTAGCGACGGCCTTACGCATCTCGCGGCAGGTCGAACCGTGATTGGTCAAAGCTTAGCAGCCGTTGAAGAAGAATTAGCCCGACGCACTATGATTCCGGACGACACACGCCGGGCCCACCCCCTCCGCATGGCGCATTGAAATGGCGGTCCCAGCGTTCTGCCCCAAGCTGGGGCCGTTTCTCATTCAGAAGCCGGGGAGCCGCTTGCCAAGGATAGCAACGCAAGTGCTCACCCGGAAGCGCGCGGCCTACAGCGCATCCGTTAGCAGCCGTGATTGACTTGCAAAATGTTCCAGAGAGAAGCCGTCTAAACGGGGAACTGCAGGCCAGATCGGTCATTGGCCCCCATGCTGATCATCGCTCTGCTTGAGGCTGGGCAATTGGAAGTGGTCGGCATAGGGGCCGCTGGCCATTAGAAATAGCTGGCGGCCCCGCCATACACTTTCAAGATGAGTCGTCTCAATTCAATTGATCAACTTGTCCTAACTGTTTTTGAGGCCCGCCCGCGCGAGCCCGCGGCACTCGTGGGCAACGCAATTGTTTCATCGTTGGCAAGCTGTCAGAGATTCGCCGCCCGCAGAACTAACTGCCGCCTTAACCCGAGTAGACCCTACCTCAGTTGATTGGGGTCGGCGTCATGGACCTGTTTCGGGCTGAGAGGATTGCCACTGTCAGCGATCAATCAGACGAGACCTGTCGTCTCTGCGGTGGCCAGCTCGCTCTCGTCAGAATAATCATTGATTCCGACACAGGGACTGCCTTTCGCATGTTCGAATGCAAGAAGTGCGGGGACCGTATGTGGTTCGATAGGCGAAAGGTCGCTACTGGACGGTTAGACCTCAGTTGGCGGCCCGACGCACGGCGGTTCCGGACGACACGCGCCGGGTCTTACTAAGAAAAATCCCAGCCGGGGAATGGGCTTCAGTTGTTCAGGCGCCTGCTGAGTTTCTTGATGATCTCTCGCAGGCCGTTCGCGTATTCTTCAATGATCTGACGCGCTTCCTCTGCGCGCGTCGGCTTCGAGGACGGAGGCTGGTCATTCGGTCCAGGTTCTTCGGGTGTGGGTTTCATGCCTCGACAGTCGGCGAGAACAAAAGGGACCATTGAGCTAAATCAGCGGAACGGAAATGACGCGCCCAGCGCAGGAGGCCACCAACTGATGGGGTGGATGGCCCCCTGACAGCATCGATGTGCCAG
>NZ_JAHEAG010000082.1 GCF_018596315.1 Bradyrhizobium sp. SRL28
ATTTCATTTCACGCCGACAAGCGCATCCTGGCTCAATCAGGTCGAGGTTTGGTTTTCGATCCTGCAGGGGCAGTCGCTCAGCGGCGCTTCCTTCACCAGCCTTAAGCAGCTCCAGGAGCATATCGATGCCTACATCAACGCATACAACGAAAAGGCTGAGCCCTTCGTCTGGACCAAGAAAAAAGCCCGTCAACGCAGATTCAAAGGCCGCCGTATCACTCAGCTCTGATTCCGGGTACTAGCATAGGGATCCGGCGCCGATTGGGACGGCATGCCCGCAAGCGTTTCCGTAAAGCTGTCGCTATCCACCGACTGGTTCGGTTCGTCAGCTTGGCTAGCGCGTGTGGATGGGCCACTAATTCGACTATAAGCGATTCGCGTTTCCCTTCGGCGAAGTCTCTTCGCAAGCGTGTCGGGCTGCATGATACTCAGACAAGCTGATGACAAGCTGACGGGCGCAGGTGTTACCCGGCTTAGAGAGCATGAGGAAGGGCATCGTCACGTTAACGGGCATCCGACGGATCTTGGGCGGGGAAGAGCATAGTTTTCAGGCAGCGAGCGCGACCGAGGTGATGTCCGCCCATGTCTCGAAGGCGACCCCATGGGCTTCGCGATAGGTGCTAGCAGTCAAGCGATGGGGCCTTAGGTGAAACAGGTTCGCGATGGGGTCGTGGATAGAAAGAAAGCGCTGCGCCTATCGTGCCGATTTGAAGCGCTTCATCTGCCGCTCTCTTCGGCGAGCAGGCTGGTGGGAATTCCCTGCTCGATTGTTTAATCCTCTATGCTGCCGATGCTTGATGCTTAGCCCCATCTCCCTGCGAGTAGCGCCATATGGCAGGAGCGCGATCGCGAGCGCTACCGCAGCATCGCTATTGGCCGGTACTGCATTCAGGAAATCCGCCGGACCGCCATCAGCTTGCGCAGCCACTCAACTGCCACAGCGTTCATGCTCGCCAGCTGCCAGCGGGTTCGACAAAATGCGCACCCGCTGGCGATGCGGACAGTCCAGTGGGGAACGGTGAATTGTCTACGTAGTAGAAGCCGGCTGGGCCGGAGGGTTCCCGCCCAGCCAAGTTGGCTCAGCCACCGCATAGATTTCAGGTCTGGCGCGTAAGCCTAACGAATCCTCCTTCTTTTAGCTCGGCGTTATAAAGCTTGCTGCTGAGCGAAATGGTTGTTGGGTGGTCTGCGGTAGGCATGAGCCCATGTTCGCGCAGCTTTTCAATCAGCGCCAGCGGGGCCCATTGCTCCGGGGGGGGGGCACGACGACGACGCCGGGTCTCAACGAAGAACGCTCCGAAATCTGGCGCCCCCGTCGACCCGAGTCGCGGCATTTGAGCTTCCGGTGGGTTATGAATGAGGCGTACGCTCTGAGACGGATCCAATGCGGCCGTGTAGAGGTGACCCCCGATCTCGTAGCTCATCGTCGGCTGCTCCGAGTCGGGCAGGAGACCGTGGTGGGTCAGTTTCTCGATCATTCGGAGCGGGGCGACTTGGGAGCCGTGCGAAAACTTTTCGGGAACGGCCCATGAGACATCATATACCGTCTTGTCTGGCTCGGCAGACGAGGACGGCCCGGCTTCATTGATCACTCGACTAAATAGGTCATGATCTTCTTGAGTCCACTCGTAGGCACTTGGGGACCCTGGAGACCCAGCACCGTCGATCCGGTTGAAATCCATACAGCTCTCCTATTGGTTTGTGAAGGTGGGCTCAAATCCGCCAGAGCTTTCCCTGGGCTTGTCACCAGTTGACCCATCGGCGGCATCCGTCGTCAAGAGACCACGTTCTCATGTTAGGGAGCTTAGCTGTCAGGAAGCTGACGAGTTTCGGGCCACAGCTGTACCCGCGCCCGCGTTCCCAACTCGAATGCGATGCCTCGAAGGCCTCCCTCGTTGAGGGGCTCTTTCCTTTATCGCTCCCTTGTAACTCGACACCGCGCCTGTTACGGTCGGGCTGCGTTGAACAAAGATTTCGTTTTGGCGGGCCATCCCGTTTCTGCATATTGACGCGGAGGAATTCCAAAGCTCCTCGGCGGATTTCCTGTCTATCTTCTGGACTCCGGGAATGAGATCCTGTGCCATTAGCCCAGCAATAGAGCAGCTCGATTGTTTTCGGCGATCTTGCCAAGACGGGTGTTTCTCGCCGACCTTCATTGGCGTTATTGTCTCACCACTCTTCTTCTTCCTTTGTGTGTCAGGTCGTGCGCCACATCTTCGCTTCGAACCCGGCTACCCCGATCATTCTCGAGTGTTACCCCTCTGATGTTCGCGCCATTGTTCGTCTAGTTTCTTCCGAGCCTGCTGCTGCTTGAGCGCGTTCTCGGCAGCTTCGGGGAATAGCTCTGCTCTCCGGTTGGCAGAGATGGTTCGGGACAGGCCGAGCCCACGCCCGCTTCAGGCCAATGGCTCGGATGGTGGCCCGGACTGACGCATAGACGATTAGATGGAATTGCCCTAATCATCATTCCAGACGGTCGCATTTAACAGAAACAGCGCCGCGAGATGATGATAAAGTGCCGTCAGCTCGACCGGTGGGGCAAAAGCCTGCGCCATCAGTGCCGTCAAGGCTGAGCGATGTTTGTTGGTCTCGATGTACTGCGCCGACGCGCAGACATTGCCCTTGGTCCGGCGGGGCAGCGCGACGTTGCCGGCGAAGAAGGTAGCCAAGGCCTCCGGCGTCATCGGCACATCGCTTTGGACAACTCGGTGAGGCAAGGGCCGAGATAGGGAATAATGCTGCGGGCACGCTGCCTGAGGCCGAGGCCAATGAGGATCATTTCCGCGTCGCTCGCATTGAGCGGGGTCGTCTTCATCGGTCATCCCCGTCCTCACCACGTTCCTGGCATTTACGTGATCGGCAACGGCGTGTCACTCGCCATCTCAGGCAGATCGAGCACCCAGCCATTGGCTATTCTTATCCACCCGCCCCACAGCGTGTCGTGCTCCGATCCAACGACCGACTCTTCGAGGTCCTTCTTCGGCACGTAAATCGACAGGCCTGCCTCGGGCGAGCGGCAATCATGACTTTCATAAGATCAACTCTGGTTGGAAGGACATTGCCCGCAGGACTGCGAGCGTCCAGCGCGCAAGCGCGCCACGACGCCGGACAGCGCGCGCAAGAGCTGATCGATCTCTCCGATCGTGGTTTCACGCGAAAGCGGAAGGCGGACCGCGCCCCGCAGGCTCGTCGCCGGCACATTCATCGCGCAGCACATGCGATGCTTCCATTGAGCCGGAGCTGCAAGCTGACCCTTCTCGTCGCGTAAACACTTCCTCTCAGAACAGATCGCCCGCGCGAAACGCCTCGGCCCAAGGGAGTTCGAACCCATGGTTGCACGGTTACCGGAATTAACAGTCTCTTAGCAAATCGTGCCGGACTGTCTCGAGGCTGGTGAAACGCCGAGGAGCGGGTTGCTCATGCTCAGGGATGGAACTTATGCCGCCTGGTTTAAGACCCCGCTAGGCCAGGGCACCGGCATCGCGCATGTCGCGGAGGATAGAATCAGGGGCCGCGACAGCATCATGATCTACAGTGGCACCTGCGGGGTTGACGGGGACCGGTTCACGGCGGTCGTAACGATCAAACGGCACACCGAAGGGCATGCAACCGTCTTTGGCACCGATGACCTCACGCTGAAGCTTGAGGGAGCCTGCCCCGGCAAGATAGCCAAGTTTGTGGGGATCGCGGAACAGGTGCCGGGAGTGGTTCTCGAAGGGACGCTCATTCTCAGCGAAGAGCGGCCAGCCCCACCGGTGACGAACGGGCCGACTCCCAAATTCGACCCTGCCAAACTTCCCAAGCTGCCCATGCGCTCGCGCTGAATGGTCAGGAACGCTCACGCCAACGCCTGACCCCTACCTGACCGAAGGCAAAAGCGAGAAGATCAGCTAAAAGATGTTGATCGGCGCGTGAGCCACCGTCAGTCCCAATGGGAAGCCCTACGCGTCAGCCGGCCTCGCGAGGATGGTGGGAAGCCGTAACATCCGGATTGCAGCTTAGGGCCGAAGCTGCATGTTCATCGAAAACTGGCAGCAAAGGATTTGCGCGTGGGGAAACCGTCGATGCGAAATGGTGCTCTCATTTTGTTGCTTCTTGCGATTTCTGTGTAGGCAGCGCTGGCGTTTGATCTCGGCCGACAATCCAAGAGGCCGTTGTTTATCTCACGCGGGGCAGTCGCTGGCAGAGCTCCGCGAATTGATACACTCGTATGGGGAAGGAGAAGCACTTCTGGAAAACCGTTGGAGAATGGGAGCGACGAAGGAGGAGGCGCTGGACCATATGAAGCGGGCAGCAGCTTTGATCGCCGGGGCGACGGTGCTGACCGTGCCCTCACAAGCGCCTATTGCTCCAATGACGACAATGCCCGGGACCTCGCGCTCGAATCCACGACATGATCTCCACGCTCTCACGAGGTAATATCCACATTGCCGAAATACTGGTTAATGGCACTTTGAACAGCAATGCAAAGCGGTGACCCGAACGAGCGCGCCAGGGCGCCACGCCGATTTCAGCGCCTCCAGGCAGCCAACAGCGCTCAAAGTCGGCCACGCGTTGTGCGCGGCAGTCGGGCACTGAAGGCTGACCAATGAACTACAACAGCTTCCCGTAGTCCCCCGGATTGATAGAGCGGAATTTCTGAATACGTTCGCGCGAATGCTGCTCACCGCTTCTGTCGATGGCAGGGCGATTGGAAGTGATTAGCAGGGGCCGCCAACGATTTAGGATCGCGCTGGCGGCCCACTACCATCAGGACTCACATCCTATATCTCCGGCTCGAAGGTTAAGTCAGGGGACATGATCACCATTATACTTAACAACTACAGCAAGAGCGTCCGATGACGAAGGGCGGATTTTTTCACAGTGGCGGCAATCGTCGCTGTTGGAACTTGGGCCTTGTGGCCCAAGCCGGCCGCCTTCGCCCAGAAGGACGTCGACAAGATCAAGGAAGACATCCGGACTGAGTTTGGCAAGCATGACGGTCTTAAGGCGATCGCCGTTCAATTGATCCGAGAGAACGATCGAAAGCTGGTCGGCTTTGTGAAGCGGGAGATCGAGGCCTTGGCGGAACTGAAAAGCCTCGGCGGCCTCTTCGACGGCACCATGATGAAGGAATGCACGGCCTCGATGGATGAGACCTGGCAGACTCTTTGGTCCTGCCGATAGGTGCCTGAAATTTCTCTAGAGTAACGCCGGCAAAGCTATGACTGAGACAGATTCACGCCGGACGGCAAGCCTGTGATTCGGCAAGAAGTGATCGACGAAAAGATCGGAAAAGTAAAGGGCGTCGTTTGGCATCCGCCGGCGGACGATCCGCGCAGCCTCTTGAATCCAGAAACCAAAGCTCGCGCCAGCAAAATCTGGAATGAGGTTATCGGCGGCATTATCGGGCGCCAGATCGCTGAAAACGAGATCGTGTTCTGTCGTGACTTCGCCGCGCTCTGTCCTATGACCAGGGCAGAAATGCGCCCTCAAGTCGAGCGGTTGGTCGCCAGCATGACTTCTACTCTAGCGCCGACGACATCATGGCCATGGTGGAAGCCGTCGATCCACCTGACCCGACTAACGTTCTCAGGTTCGCTTACTGATCAAAAGCAACGCGGCGCCGTATTGGCACGATGCCGCGCTTTGCTCACACGAGCAGTGAGCCGGCGGCACCGCCGCCGGGAGCCTCTGGCGCGTATTCAGCGGTCATGATTCGACCACCCCTGAATACCTCTCGGCTTTTCCTGATGACGGCGGACGATTATAGCGCCACCGGAAGGGACTCGCTGGTCAAGGCACTCACGCAAAAAGCAGGAGGATCAGTCCGCTGCTAAAGGCGGCCAGCCAGATTAGCGAGACCACGAATGGGACGTCGTGACTGGTCATGCTCATCAGCCCAGCGAAAGGCCGCCGATCGTAGATCCAGCGGCCCCCAGATTCCAATCGATTACAAAGCATGAATTCGCCTCCCCGGATTTTCGAGGGTACGCCGTACGACCTCCACTGCCTTCACATATGTTAAGATTAGAGAAAAAGTGGAAACATGGACCATGTCGCCCACGCCTTGGGCCGTTTAGGGACTCGGTGGATCGTGGCAATGGCCCTGTACTTCAGCCGCGTTGCTCCCGCGACAGAGGAGCTGGAGATATGGAGCGCGAGCGTGCGCGGCTTCTCATTTGTAATCAGTAACGAGAGTACCAGCGGTCCTGGACTTCACGGGCGGCCTAGCTTTGTAGCCTCTTGGCGCCCCGTCAATGTCAACAGGCCTGCGATCAGGGTCGGTGGATCACCCTTTCAGACGTTTGCCGAAGCCGAGAAGGCCTGTGAAGCCATGTTGGCGCACCTTACCAGATAGCTTCGAGATTCAGGATCCGGCCTAGCCCTTGCCCCGCCCAGCCGCGTCGGGTTGGATATCCCGGGGGCGAGGAGATGCCAGAGCGTTCATCAGATTGGGGCCGAGAGTTCGACGAGCCGAGCCGGTTGCCGGACGGCAGGGAAACTCGTCGACCTGCGCGACGCCGCAAACTACATCACCGGTTTCCCCAGGATGAGGCCGAACTGCCGGAATGGCAGGCGGCCATTGAGGCGCCGATCCTGGTTTGCGAGTGGGGCGGGCTCATGATGTCGCACGGATCGGCATCATGCGGGCATTGAACCGCAACCACATTCGCGAATACAACCCAAGGGCAAAAGAGCCACGTTGGGGCACGCGCAAGCTTTCAATGTGAGGATAGTCAAATGAGAACAGTCTGGATTTATGTCGACACCAGCAAGCAGGTCGGCGACGCAGATCATCTTAGAGTGTTTGCGACGCGCGACGTCGCTGATGCTTGGCTAGAAGAGTACGATCGGGAAGGCGTCGCGTTTGAATACCCGGTGATCATCGGCGAGGTTCGTACACCGAGCCTGTGATCTCCGGACGGCGTTGAGTTTTGGAATAATCGGCCCTGCTGAAATGTGTGATCTCTATTCGATAACGACCAACCAAGAAGCCATTCGCGCGCTGTTCCGCGTGATCAACCGCTATATTGGCAACCTACCGCCGATGCCAGGTGTGTTTCCGGACTATCCGGCTCCGGTCATCCGGAATGCCGACGGAGAGCGCGATATTGCGATAATGCGGTGGGGCATGCCGCCACCACCGCGCACTGGCGGTCCGCCGGTCACGAACATCCGCAACACGTCATCGCCACACTGGCGCATGTGGCTCAAGCCGGAGAACAGATGCTTGGTCCCGGCCAACAGCTTTGCTGAGTATACCTCCGAGCCGAATCCGGAGACGAACAAAAAGGACGTCGTCTGGTTCGCACTCAACGACGACCGGCCGCTGTTCGCGTTCGGGGCATCTGGACCGAGTTCAAGGGCGACCGAGGCACCAAGTCAAAGCCGATTCCAGGTCCACATCGGCTTCCTAACCACTGAGGCGAACGCAGTGGTTGCGCCGATCCATCCGAAGGCGATGCCAGTGATCCTTACGACCGATGAAGAACGCGACGTCTGGATGCGCGCGCCATGGGACGAGGCGAAGGCCCTGCAACGCCCATTGCCGGATGATGCGCTCAAGATCGTCATGCGCGGCGCGGACAAGGAAGATCGGGCGGCGGCATAGCCTGATGAATTACGCGAAAAGCAATTTTTCGAAGCCATACACGCGATAAGGGTGCCATCCTCGCGATCTGGCCGAATCAGGCATCGGCATCCGGAACGGATCACCCGATCAACAAGCCATGGAGCAGGCCCGGGTCATAGCCCTGCACCTCGCCCAATCGACGACCAGGTCGATCAGGTTGGTTGGCCAAGCCTGTGCCATGGCATAGGCACAGACGACGAAAAGTCAGCCAGCCGGGCCTTCAAGACCAAGCCCCGGCGCGAAACGAGCCGCGAAGGTCTTGACGGCATGAAGATACTGGCCCGTTTCTCCATGCTCGATCGCCGGGATCAAGCTCACGCCGCCGGTGCCGATGGTGCCAAAAGATTGGTAAATGCCGCCGTCGAGCCAGGTCACGCCAACATTGTAGGAGCCATCAAGCGCCATCAGACCACCGACCGCCCACGACGTCGTAATGTCGTTGGCGAAGCCTGCGGGCGGATTGGCGACCATGTTGACGGGGCGCGGGCATGTCCCTGTGGCGGCGCCGGAGCGCCAAGCCCGCTCTGCAATCCAGACGACGAGTTGACGGCGCCGACAATGCCGGAGGGCTTCCAACCAGACGCGATGAACGAACGCTGGAAGCGATCCTAATGGCGAATTAGGCATATCTGGCCGAGGACCTGGGATATACCTGAGGTCGTACCTGAAAGCTGGGGGCTTAGTGTTCACATCGAGAATTTCCGTGGTATCCGGCAAGCGGGTGTCCATTTCGCAGGAACGGCAGTTCTGCTCGACGACAACAACACCGACAAATCAACCGTTTCGGCGCCGATCGACTTGCACGAAACCAGCCCATCGACGAGCACGATTTTTACGGTGGTGACTATCTTCCCGTCGAGGGACAGCCCCAAAAGTGCATCGTCGTCGAGGTCCTGATCGCCGGCCTTGATGACCGGCAGATCAACCAAGTTCCGACATAACCTTGAATTCTGGCGGGAGACCAATCGCACACTGATCGGACCTGGCCAACTTGCAATTGTCGAACAACCAGGGGTCGAGCCCGCTGTTCGCGTCCGATTCGAAGGCGCTTACAGTCCGGAGAACGACGACTTTTCGGCGAAGACCTAGTTCGCTGCGCCGCGCCAAGACGATGGGACACCAGCGCTGGGGTCGGCGGCACGCTAACGAGCCAAGAGTAATGCGTCTAAGCTCCCTTTCGGAGGGGTTACTCAATGGACACGCGCTCATTCTCGAGGAGATCGCGTGAAGCTCGCCCGTCGCTTCAGCCAGATCGTGCTCTCGGGCGAGCTTAAGGAGTTGCTCCCGATATAGACCTGAAGGGCTGGCCGAAGCGCGTCAGACAAGAGAGGTGTGTCGAAATCCGATCCGCCGGTTATCGACACCTCCATTCTTATCCCTGCTCATCCACAACGCCACTCGATGCGCGGCAGCGTCTTGCCGGCGCTCCAAGAAAAGGGGTGGCAATGCCTTATATCGATTCAGGTGGAATAAGGCTGTATTTCGAGGAATATGGGCGGGGCTATCCAATCATTTTCGTTCATGAATTCGAATCCGACCTGCACAGCTGGGAAGCGCAGATCCGTTATTTTTCGCGCGGCTATAGGTGCATCGCCTACAACGCGCGTGGATATCCACCGAGCGACGTTCCTGATGATCCTGCCATATACGGTTGGGAGGTCGCCGTGGAAGACATCGGCATCGTCATGCGTGACCTCTCGATCGGGCGCGCCCACATGGTTGGATCTAGCATGGGCGCCTATGCTGCTCTGCTGTTTGGGTTGCGGTACGGCGAAAGGAGCAGCGCGATCGTCGCAGCCGGAGCAGGGGCGGGATCTCCAGCCTCGGATCGTGAAAGGTGGTTGAAGAACACGTCTGTTCTCGCGCGCGCATTGGCGGCGCGAGGTATGGATGCCATGGCAGAGAAAATGGCACGCCACTTCACGCGAATTCAACTGAAACACAAGGATCCGAAGGGCTGGCAGGAGTTTGTAGACCGGCTCAAGCAGCATTCGGCGCAGGGGATGGCCAATACTTTGCTCCAGTGCCAAGCCGTGCGACCGTCTTTGCACAACTTCCGCGATGAATTTTCACGCATGACGGTCCCGGTGCTGCTCGCCGTGGGTGACGAAGACAAGCCATGCTTAGAAACCGGCCTAATGCTCAAACCCACAATTCCCGCCGCCGGCATTTGGGTGTGCCCCAATACGGGCCACGCCATCAATCTCGAAGAACCTGCGGCCTTCAACGCGCAAATTGAAGCGTTCTTCAGCGCCGTCGAGCGAGGAAGCTGGGGTCATATCGACCGGCGGAAACAGTCCGTCTCGGGACATGAGAAGTCAGCGGCCACTCGATTGCATTTCGACGGAGCGCTTCCATGAAGCCATGGATCGGTGTCTACCTTTCAGAGCCTGTCGCCGCGCGGCTCGAAGTCGCAGCGCAACGTCCCGGGGCCACCAAATCGGCGGTCATTGAGGCTGCCCTCGCTCATTTCTTCAAGCCAGATCATGACGTCGTCGAAGAGACCTCGGCTGATCGCCGGCTGAACGCCATCAATCGGAACCTCGAACAGCTTCATCAAGAGTTGAGGATTGTGAGTGAGGCTGTTGCACTTCAGGCTCGATTTCTTCTCGCCGTCACGCCCCCGCTCGCAGCTGCCGACCAACCTGCCGCCTGTACCCTGGGACTCGCGCGCTTCGACGAATTTGCTGCTCAGGTGACAAGGCGAGTCGATCTAGGAACGTCGCTCATAAAGGAAACAATCGAGCGGGTGAATTCGACTGATGGGGCGCATCTTGAAACACAACCGGTGAGGCAAAAAGGGTCGACGCGCTTCACACACCAGGGACCAAACGGCGTTGGGGCGACTGTCGCCGGCGACGAACCACAATCTCCGCCTGTTGCTCGAGGCGCAGCCTTCGAGCGCGAACCCGATACAAGAGCAGATCAAACAATGGCTGACGCGATATTGCGGCCGCTTCTGGCGCCATGGCGTGCTACGGGGCCGCAGCGGTCACGAGCCTTCTCCACAGATTGGCTTTTAGTTTTGCGTGTCTTCTTACCCTTCGTCGCAGCTTACTACCTTTCTTTTCTCTTTCGCACCATCAACGCGACCATAGCTGCACCACTGACCAATGAGTTTGGTCTGGGTGCCGATGACCTCGGTCTCCTGACGTCCATCTACTTCCTGACCTTCGCGGCCGCCCAGATTCCTATCGGGGTGTTAGTGGACCGATACGGTCCAGGGAAAATCCAGAGTGTCGTGCTGATGGCCGCAGCCGCCGGGGCAGCGCTATTTGCCGTAGCCGACAACTTTTGGCTTCTTCTTCTCGGCCGGGCGTTAATCGGCCTTGGCGCTTCTGCAGCATTGACGGCCGGATTGAAAGCCGTCGTTCTCTGGTTTCCCGCCGAGCAGGTGCCACTGCTCAATGGCCTGATGATTATGCTAGGGTCCTTTGGCGCTGTGACGGCAACATTGCCGGCCGAATACCTGCTCGCGTCGATCGGCTGGCGGGGATTGTTTGAGCTCCTGGCCATTGCATCGGTTGGATGCGCCCTTGCAATTTTCGTTCTCGTGCCAAAGGGCAGGTGGTCATTGGCAAAGGGCACTAGCCTTGGACTACGAATAATTTATACAGATCCTCGCTTCTGGCGTTTGGCTCCGCTCTCTGCGACCTGCATTGGTACGGCCTGGGCGTTACAGGGGTTGTGGGCTGCCCAGTGGTTCTCCGATGTCGAGGGCCTGGACCGATCGGAATTGCTTCGCAATCTCTTTGTCATGGCAATCGCCTCGAGTGCGGGCGCCCTGGTTCTAGGCGTTGCGGCTCAAAAGCTTCGTCGATACGGGATAGGTCCACGACCGCTCTTGGGCTTGGTCGCAGTTCCGTTCTTCGTAGCCCAATTGGCAGTGATCCTGCGAGTACCTTTGCCATCATCTGTTCCGTGGATGATCGTCGCTGCCGGCGGAGCGGCGACCGTCCTTAGCTACGCGATTCTGGCCGACTTTTTCCCAAAAGAGCTTGCTGGACGTGCCACCGCGGCGCTCAACGTCTTTCACATCGGTTGCGCGTTTCTTGTCCAGTATCTGGTGGGCTTCGTGATTCAGTACTGGACGCCTCAGCAGGGCCACTACCCGGAAGTTGCTTACCAGACAGCCTTTGCAATCAACCTTGCAGTTCAGCTCGGAGCATGGTTCTGGTTTATTATCCGCGTGCCTCTATCGGCGGGACGAGGCAGTGGTGGGGGGAGCAAGGGATCGCTCTAGCTGCTCTAGAAGATGTGGACGAAAGCGGCACCACCGAGATCCGGGTCCATGTGGGAGCTCTTCAACCTGACGTGCCCGGCTTTGCCGCGAAGTTTTTAATTGCGGGAGGCGACAGGCAGAGCCACTCAACCCAGTCGACGTCTTCACGTGGAGTTAGTCTTCTTGAGTCAGCCATGTGATAAACTGTTCAACACTTCTTGCTTTGCGCGCTGAGGGGTTGAATAGGCCGTAGAACCCAGAGCCAATGATGCGTGATTGAGGAAAAAGAATTCCAAGGCGCCGTTCTGCAATGTCCAGCGAAACGAGAGCCTCCGGCACAAGAGCAATACCATAGCCGTTGATTGCTGCCTCTATGCAGAGAAAGAAGTGGTCAAAGACTTGGCCACGTGGCGTCTGACTGATATCTACACCAGCCTTGCGGAACCAGTCTGGCCAAGCCGAGATACGGCTTTTCATGTGCAGTAGCGGGCACCGCGTCAAATCCTTAGCATGGCGTACTTTCAATTCCGACAGCAGCACTGGCGAGACGACCGCCACAGCTTCGTCATCGAGAAGATGACGGCAAGCTAGTCCGGCCTTTTTCATAGGATAGCGGCGGATGACAAGATCACTTTGCTCGACGCTCGACTCGAACTCATCGGTGTTAGAGGTTTCAAGTCGAATTTCGATACGCGGATTCAGTCGCTGAAAGGCCGCGATACGGGGGATGAGCCATCGCATCGCAAACGACGGCGTCGCGTTGATGCGGATGCAGTGTGCGGAGCCGGAGCTGGCAAAGTCCTCCGAAGCAACGGCCAACAGATCGAGGCTCTTGCGTACATCATGAGCGTAAGAACGTGCTGCAGGCGTCAATTCAATGCGGTTGCCAGCCTTCCGCACCAATCTGCGGGAGAAATATCCTTCCAGCAGGCGCAACTGTTGGCTGACAGCGCTGTGGCTGACATTCAGTTCAGCGGCAGCTTGCGTGACGCTTTCATGGCGTGACACCGCCTCAAAGGCACGAAGAGCGGTGAAAGGTGGAATTTTGCGCATGCCTAGGTGTTAGATTCTCTAACATGGATCTCAAGAAATGATACTTTCAAGATGACGCAAACCCTGTTAATTCGGGCGATTGAAAGTCTTCAAGGGAAACGACAACAAGGTTGATTGTAAGAGATTCTCTAGCTCTTGTAAGGCTGCATTGCAGGTTTTCACTTTGAAAAAGGATAAGATGGCAATTTAGTCTCTTGGCGGGGCTCACCGTTCGCACGGCTTTTCCGAGTTTGCCGAAATCCTGTCCGAATGGGTTGCATAGAACGATGCCGCTACATCGACGGGCAGGGTCTTCATGTGCGCCTCCAGCTCGGCCATCAGGTCTCGAGCTCGTGGCTGTTCTGGCGGGAGCTCGCGCGACCTGGTAGGCCGAGCAGCTTCTTCGCCAAAGGCGAGGGTGAGGTCATTAGGAAGCACGTCGATTATGTTCAAATGGTAGAGCCGGAATGAGCCCGGTCGAAAGCATCTTCCAGGAATTTATTGATGCCATCCAAACCGCAACCAACGCGGATGAATTCGAGCGTGTCGCAACGCGGCTAACACAGAGGCTCGGCTTCCAGCGATTTGCCTATCTGCGCCTGACGGGCGAGACGCCGATGTTGATCTCGTCCTATCCAAAATCCTGGACCAGCCGGTACTTCCAGCTTGGATATCAGCAGCTCGATCCTGTGGTGCGCCGCGCGCGTGCCGAGCACGCGCTGTTCAGCTGGGGAGGCGAGGCGTCAGCCCTGGCCGGAAATCGCGAGCAGCGCCGGTTCTTCGATGAAGCGACGACCTTCGGGATTAGATCAGGCATCACTGTGCCAATCAGGAGTGGATTTGGACGGATGGCTGCATTTACGCTGGCGACGGGCGACCGGGAGATTCACCCGGAGCGGCTCGTGGCCGACGGGAAGGATCTGGTACATCTCGTCGGGTTGCACTTTCATTGTTATGTCGCCGCCAGACTTGACGTACTCTCTGCCAGTAAACTCGCGGCAAGTGAACTCACTCAGCGCGAGCGCCAATGCCTTGCCTGGACCGCGCGCGGAAAAGCTGTCGTCGATATCGCGGTGCTGGTCCAGATTGCACCGCGGACTGTCGTGTTTCATCTTGAGAACGCGCGCCGCAAACTAGGTGCAGCATCTATTGCCCAATGCGTCGCCGAGGCGCTGCGGCGCGGTTTGTTGTCCTAATCATCCACACCCTCCCATTTCGCGAGATGCACAAGAGACCTGGCGCTCGTCGCGCCGGGCATGTTGTATTGTGTTCTGTCCAAAAAGG
>NZ_JAHEAG010000083.1 GCF_018596315.1 Bradyrhizobium sp. SRL28
AAAAGTTCGAGACGCGACGAGAATGACGTTCTTCAGTTCGATCTTAAAGTTGAATGCGATTGCGAGTTGGTGGCCTAAAGCGGTCTTGGACGAATAACTTCTTCTATCGTCCTTGAGCGGCTTCGCGTTTTCACACAGCCAAGACCCGGAGCGGACATCCGACGGTTCTTCCCAAAGCGGGCCCTGCTCCTGAATTTCATCTGTTCCGCCGGTGGCACGCGCGATAGTGGCCGCATCAGAGAACATTCACATCGAGACCGTCGTAGCGCATCTAAGCGGAAGCGTCAGAAACTCAGGCTGTTAAACTGCTGCCTGGCAACCTCGCTGAAGTTGTGGCAGGAGTCACAGCTCGACCGGTTCTGAGCGAGCGGCTAGAGCTGGGCCGAAAGGGCACCCGGTGGGGATGATGCTGTTCGCTGAACAGAATCTACCGGCCTCTCACTCGCAAGTTGACCGGGGCCTGTCCATCCTCTGTGTCCAGGATGTACGCTTTCACTCTGGGCAAAGCCTTCTCCATGGCTTCAAGATAGAGGCGGGTGCGCGTGAGCTCGGGGGCCTTCGCATACTCTTGCTGCAAAGCTTTGAGGCGAGTGGTCGTGCCTATGGCTTGCGCGATGCGCTGCTCACGCCGGCTCTGCGCTGCCTGGACCAATGTGTGCGCCTCCCCGCGAGCCTTAGGCAGGAGGTTGGCCGCATAGACCCGCGCCTCGTTGCGTGAGCGCTCGCGATCGGCCATGGCGTCCGCCACGTCTTGAAAGGCCTGTGCCACCGCCGCGTCAAGCGTCATGGCCATGATGCTGGAAGCCGTTAGCTGAACGCCGCTTCGGTAGCGATCGAGGAGCTCCTGAGTCTGTATCTTCACCCTGTCCTGGATGGCAAGCCTGCCTGTGGTCAAGACCTCATCGACCGACAAGCCAGCCAAAACCTGGGTGAGCACACTTTCGGCAAGCCCGCCGATCAGCTCCTTTGTGTCCTCGACATGCAGCAGGAAGTCGGCAGGATCGCGTATCACGTATTGTAGCACGAGCGAGATGCTTAGGATGTTCGTGTCACCAGTCAGCAGTTCCATCCCAATCGCGGTCTCCTGCTCTCGCTCGGGCAACGCGAAGCCCACGCCGACTTTCGAGACACTTGTGGTCTTAACCACGTCGACCCGGTCGATGGGCCAGGGGAAACGCCAGTGCATGCCGGGGCCCAGGCGGGCATGTGGCGCGCCGAGGCGGCGCGCCAAAGCTTGCTCGTCCGTTGCGACGAGATGGAAGCCCGTGGCGAAGTAGGCCGCGATCAGCAGGAGCAAGAAGACGACACCGCCCCGGATCGCATGAGCGCGCCAGCGCGGATGTTTGAGGACGCTTTCCGCGCGGTCCTGCTGCACCCCGTCTTCGTGGCTGGCCGTCATGGCGATTCCCCGCGTGACTTTGGCTGCTGACCTTCGACACCAGCGCCCACGGTCTCGCCATTTCTGGGACGAGCCTTGAGCGGCGGGTTAATATCCCGCGCGACCGATGCGCTCGGCTGCAGCATCTGCAGGAGTTCGGACTCGGACGGCAGGAACAGGGTCGTCTTGTCGTCGAGGATACGATCATAGGCCTCGAGTGTGCGGACGAGCTTGAAGAAGGGTAGATCGGCGCCAAACTCACGCGCGTAGATTCGCATCGCCTCAGCCTCTCCCTCGCCGTCGAGTTGCCTTGCTTGCTCGTTGGCCTCGGCGAGGATGCGTGCCTTCTGTCGATCGGCTTCGGCGATGATCCGCCTCGACTCGGCCTTCCCGTCGGAGCGAAGTTGCATGGTGATGCGGGCCCGCTCTGCTTTCATCCGCTCAAAGACGCTCTGTCGGTTCTGCTGAGGCAGGGCGAGTTCACGCACACCGAGATCGATCACCTCGATACCGTAGGCGGGCGCAACAAGAGCCTGAACCCCGGCACGTACCTCCGCGACTATCGCCCCGAACCTGTTCTCCGAACCATGCGGCGCGATCAGGGAGGCGAAGCTATGGCGGCCCAGCACTGCGCCGACTTCACCGACGATAGCCTCCGTCAGCCGCTGCTCGGCATCGCCGCGCGTAGCAAGCGTCGCGAGGAAGCGCGCCGGTTCGGCGATGCGCCAGGTGGCGAGCGTGGCAACGGACACGTTCTTCCGGTCCGCCGTGACGTACTCAACGGGCCGAGTGCTCAAGTATAGGATGCGCTTGTCGAACCGCTGCACACGCTCGAAGGGCAGCTTGAAGCCTAGGCCCGGCACTTCAACCAGTTGCACGATCCGGCCGAAGCGCGTTACCATCCCGTGCTCAGTGATATCCAATGTGAAGAGGCTCGCAAGGGCCGACAGCACGAGCACGGCGATAGCGGCAGGCGTCAGCACCCAAAGCGCTGCTCTCCGCCTGCCGCCCGCGCGGCTTATCTGCCAACTCCAGGGTGAGCTGCCTTTCATCGGTTGCCGCCTGCGCTGATCGGAGGCTCAAGGAGCCAAAGGTCGAAGTCCTTGATGGCACTCGCCTTCGGCCGGACAAGCTTGTGCGCCTTCGGCAACACGTCCTCGATCGTCTCGATCTGCAAGCGGAATGCAGCCAATTCGGGCGCTTGCCGAAACGCCTCGACCTGTAGGCTGAACGCTAGGGCCTCGCCGCGAGCGCGGCGGACCTGTTCCTCCTGGACGGCGAGGGCACCCTCGATCGTCGCCGCGGCTTCTCCTTTCGCTTCGTTTACCTCCTCGGCGGCGAACCCTTTGGCGCGGTTGATCGTGCGCAGCTTGTCCTCCTGTGCACTAGCCACGTCCCGCTCGGCGTCGTGTGCTTCCTGGGGCGCATGGACGTAGACCAAGCGCACCGAGACGAGCGCGATGCCGGCATTCAGACCGTCCAGGCGCGCCTGAACGAACTCATGCAACCGCGCCTCGACCTCTGCTTTGGCGTTTGTTAGCAACGCGTCGATTCGCTGAGTGGCAATAACGCTACGCAGCCCTGCGCGGGTAACGCTCCGGACTAGCGCCTCAGGCTCCGCCAGGTTTGTGACGTAGGCCACCGGATCCTTGACGCGGTACTGCAGGGTTGATCGAAGATCGATGAGGTTGGCATCACCGGTCAGGAGGAAGGACTCACCCTCCAGCACCTCGCGCTGGAACCAGGAGCCCCTGGCCTTGATCGCCTCCGGCACCGGATTCGAAGGCCCGCCCACTGTGAGCCGCTCGCGGGCGAGTGCGCGCGTCATCAAGCTCTCGTCCGCCTGACTGCGGAAACCGAGCTCTGAACTCCGCGTGCGCTCGGTTTCGACGAGACGGTGCGTCTCGATTGGCCAGGGCAGGCGGTAGTGTAGGCCTGGGCCGAGGTCGGCCGCGACGATGCGAGCAAACCTGAGGCGCAGGCCGATCTCCCCGGGCTGAACGGTAAAGAAGCCGCTTGCGAGCCAGAAGAGGCCCAGGCTTGCCAATGCCGTGATCTTGACGCGGGTGTCAGTAACAAACACGCGGATCGCGGCCGCAAACCCGTCGCGCAGCCGAATCCACTCCGGCGGCGCGTGCGTGTGTGACGCGTGCGTGTGGAGCGAGATTTCACCGGTCCGGAGCTCACGCACCGCCTGTCGCAGGATTTGAGCGGATGACCACAGGAACAATCCCGCCATGATGGCGGCTACGATCAGGTCGGGCCACCTGGTCGCGGTTGCCCAAACGCCGAGCGCAGCGAGCATCACGGCGACGTTGCCGAGCGCATCGTTACGCGAGCAAAGCCACACGGACCGCACGTTGGCGTCGCCATCCTTGTAGCGCACGAGGATGACGACGCTAGCCACGTTGGCAGCGAGAGCCAGGAAGCCGATGGCGCCCATGATCTCGGCGCGGGGCACACCGAGCACAAGCACGTGATAGGCGGTCGCCCCAAATACCCACAAGCCCATCAGCGTGAGGCTGACGCCTTTCACAAAGGCCGCACGCGCCCGGACCCGAACGGATGCACCGATGACCGCGAGGCTGAGACCGTAGGTCGCTGCGTCGCCCAGGAAGTCGAGAGCATCGGCCTGCAGCGCCTGTGAGCCGGCGAGTGCGCCGGCTCCTATTTCCACCAGGAACATCCCGGCGTTGATCGCAATGACGATCCAAAGCCGCCGCTTGTAATCAGCCGACAGGCCTTCGAAGGTGGCGCCTTCTCCGCAACAGGCTACGCCCATGTTCAGAGCCCTACGCTTCCTGAAGTCTCCAGTGCAACCTCACCGCGGCAGGTAGCGCTTGTCGAGTTGACAAGCCACGGAGTACTGCGGATCGACAACGTTGGCGATCTCGAGATGCGCTGCTTGGCCTAGAAGCTGAAGCGCCTCGATCTTGTCGTAGCCGTGATCCTGCACCAGCCAGTTGACGAGATCGACGCAGGCGATCCGCAGCGCATCGATCAACGGCCGCGTGCTGCCGATCGACATGATCATTCTGTCGTTCTCGAGCCGGGGCCAGTTGATCTTTTTTCCTTTGATGAGATTCACCGTGAAGGTGACGTCAAACGAGGTCTCGATAGCGGCGCCGTCTATCTCGCCGTCACCCTGCGCGGCGTGCCCGTCGCCCAGCATGAAGAGCGCACCCGGCTCGAAAACCGGGAAAGACATCGTCACACCTTCAACGACCTCATTGAAGTCCATGTTCGCGCCATGAGGGCCGGGTATCAGCGAGCTAATGCATTCCTTGCCACCAGGTGCGGTGCCGATTGTCCCGAAGAATGGCCGCAACGGGACCTCGACTTTGCCGATCTTGCTGTTGGGCAGGTCGAGCACACCGACCATTTTCGATCGGTCGAGCCGCCAGATAAAGAGCCGGTCCGGCACCGGGTCGGTTATCATCGCCGTCTTGTATTCAGGCGCCAAGGCTCCGAAGTAGGGGATCGAAGCTCCCCAGCCCCAGTCTCTGTTGAGGCCGATCCTGTCGATACGCACGACGAGCGTATCGCCGGGCTCGGCGCCCTCGATGAAGAACGGCCCGGTCTGCGGGTTGACTCTGGTAAGGTCGAGTCTCGGAAACACCGTCTTGTCGGTCGGCTGGAAGACGTCGTTCGCCGCGTCCTTGGTCCTTGTGATTACCGTGTCGCCTGGCTTGATGCGAATCGCCGGCGGATGCGCATGGCAATAGGTGAAGTAAACGGTGTCTCCCGGGTCATAGCGCACTTCCGCGGCCGAGGCAGGCGCGACCCCAATAACTACGAGTGCCGAAGATAGAGCCACGATGGCCGCAAGTGCCTTCTGCTCGTTCATTCGAATCATAGAAATTCCTCCTATGTTGGCAGCGCAGATTGCTGCTATGGGGCGGCATAAGATTTCCGCTCGTCATCTCAGGGCGTTTCCTTTCTCGCACTGTCGGCCAGGCTTGCCGGCGGCTTGGCGGGCTCATAGAAACTGCTGTCGTACAGTAGGCCGAAGAGATGGGAGTTCGCCGGCAACACCATCGTCGTGCCCTCCTTGACGAACTTGCGCGACGCGTCGAGCGTCCGCCGCAGCGCGTAAAACTGCGGTGACTCGCGAAGCGAGTCGGCGTAGATGCGGGCGGCCTCTGCTTCGCCAGCGCCGCGGTGCCGCTGGGCGACCTTGAAGGCCTCGGCTAGAACGCTCGTCTTCTCGCCCTGAGCCGCGGAACGGATCTTGAGGCCTTCCTCCTCGCCCTCAGAGCGGTAGCGCATGCTGATTGCGGCGCGCTCGGAGCGCATGCGCGCGTAGACCATGAGCCGGTTGCGTTGAGGGAAGTCAAAGCGCAACAGCTGGACGTCAAGGACTTCGATACCGTAGTCCCGAAGTGCAACATTCCGGCACTTTGCGGCGACCTCGGCGAGCAAGGCCTCTGCTCGATAGGCTTCGACCGAGACAAAGGTAGCGAGTGGACTTCGGCCGATGGCGGCGCCAAGCTCTGCAGAGAGGATGTCGCCCAAGCGCGATTCCGCACCCGCCTTGTTGAGAACCGTCTCAAAGAAACGTTTGGGCTCGGCTATGCGCCACATGACGGCGCCCGTTGCCGTCACGGCAGTCTTCTCAAGCGTAAGGAATTCGCTCAGTGGGGGCTGGTAAACAAAAAGCCGACCGTCGAACTTAGTCACGCTTTCGTAAGGCAGCTTCACGCCAAGACCCGGCGTGGTGACTACCTGCACTGGCCTGCCGAACGATGTGACTACGGCCCGCTCGCCATCGCCAACGGCGAAAAGACATAACGTGATCGCCACGACAGCGCCAAGCACTGCCGTGGCGCCCAGAATGGCTTGCCTAGGCTTCGAGCTGGAACGGGCCATGGCTCATTTACCTAACGAGCTGGGGCTTTTCTCATTCTGTAGGGCGTGTTTCGGGTGGTCAAGGCATTTGTCTCCGATGAACTGCTTGTATGGGCTTCCGTCCGCCGTCCCGCCGGTTGGCACGGGTCGAGGCCGTCGGTCCCGGCGAGCACTTCGAGAAGCTGGGCAACATCGCCGGCGGTACCCGGCATGATCAAGTGCTAAACCAACGTTCGGAAAGCCTGCAGACCGGTCAAGTGTGAACGTCGGCAGCGAACTCTTCGCGCCTGGAGAGTTGTGGCTACCAGCCAGTGACCCTAAAGCCTTCGTTCCAATAGATGGAACCATCGCCATCGTTCAAATAAGCGCGAAACAATTCCCAAGCTTGTAACTTAAGTGAATCATGGGGCTAATCGAGATATCGCGAAATGGAACCCTCCAGCCGGATATCCGAGCACATCGACCACAAGACTGCCCGGTCGATCTGTGACGAGGTGGGTGACCGACTGCAGCAGGACTTAACTCTCGAAGCCTCGCCTTTGCCGCCCTACCTCGAACGCCTAGTTGATGAATTGCGCAAACAGGAGCGTCGTCTCATTGATGGCGTCGAAAGCTGGCGCTATCGCTGACTGTTTCTTTACATGCGGCGATAGGCGCGGCCATGTGAGCGCGTAAAGAAAAGCCGTCGCCGCTCTCAACCCGGCGGCGGCTTGTTCTACTAATCTTATCGCTGAGTGCAGTTGATGTTGCGCCGGCAAACCAGCTGTTTACAGACCGAATAATCGGTGCGGTGCATGAGTCTCTTCTTGGCACCTTTGAGGCATGCCGAACCTTACGATGAATGTCGGCTTTCAGGGGTAAAGCGGAAGCAACGCGGACATCGCGAGACCGTCGCTTTTTGACCCGATTCGGACATAGGCACCTAGATTACTGCCACTCCGAGGGATTACTTTGTCGGCCCGTGTGGTGCGGGCCCGTGACCGCTTTTCGACCCGAGAAAGCACCTAGCGGAGCAACCCATTGGTGTGATCTGATGCTATCGAATTGATCTTGAACATGGGGAGCGGCCTTGCCCGAAGAGCGTGTTCAACGGCGGTTGGCGGCAATCTTGGCCGCCGATGTGGTCGGCTACTCTGCGATGATGCAACGCGCGGAGGAAGCCACCTACGCCGAGTTCGAGCGGCTCAAGCGGGACTTGATCGCGCCGAGCCTCTCCCGACACGACGGCCGACTGATCAAGACAACGGGTGATGGCGCGCTCGCCGAGTTCGCAAGTCCCTTGGCCGCCGTGAGATGCGCGACCGAGATGCAGGATCATCTCGCCGAGGGTAGCGGTCCATTCAAGCTACGCATCGGGCTCAACCTCGGTGACGTGATCGTTGGGCAGGACGGCGACCTCTACGGCGACGGGATCAACATTGCTGTCCGGCTGGAGGGGATCGCCGATCCGGGCGGCATCCTGATTTCCGAAAAGGTCTATAGCGAAGTCGAAGGCAAGCTGGACGTTGGCTTCGAGGATCGCGGCGAGCAGCAGCTCAAGAACATCGCCAAGCCGGTCCGCGCTTACGCTGTCCGTGCTGGAGCGTCTAGCGCGCTGACCGAGAGACTAAGCGCGGCCCCGCCACTTCCAGACAAGCCGTCCATCGCCGTGCTGCCGTTCGAGAACATGAGCGGCGATCCCGAACAGGAATACTTCGCGGACGGAATGGTTGAGGAGATCACCACCGCGCTTTCGCGGTTCAAATGGTTGTTCGTGATCGCCCGCAATTCCAGCTTTACCTACAAGGGCAAGGCGGTGAACGTGAAGCAGGTCGGGCACGAGCTGGGCGTGCGCTATATCCTTGAGGGGTCTGTGCGCAAGGCAGCGGGGAAAGTTCGCATCGCAGGACAATTGATCGATGCGATTACAGGGGCGCACATCTGGGCGGACAGGTTCGAGCGCGACCTGACGGACGTTTTTGCTCTCCAAGACGAAGTGACGGTCGCCGTCGTCTCGGCCATTCAGCCAAAGATTATTCAAACAGAAATCGCATTGTCCACGCGGCGGCGACCGGAGAACCTCACTGCGTATGATTATTATCTCCGCGCCTTGCAGCATTACCTCGCGACCCCCGAAGAATTGGCCGAGAAGATCAAGCTGGCTCATTGCGCTTTGGAGCTGGCCCCTCTGTTCCGCCCTGCAGCGGTTCTGGCAGGTGTCGGTCACATGCAAAACGTCCTTTTCGGCTATGCTGACGATCCCCAATTCGACCGCAGGGAAGCCGTTCGGCTTTCTCGCTTGGCATTGAGCCTCGACGATAGTGATCCAGACACGTTAGCAGCGGCTGCTGTAATCTCGGCGTTCATGGTCGGCGATATTGAAAGTGCGATCGAAATGGCTGACCGGGCGGTCGCGCTCAACCCCAATTCATTTGACGCATGGTACGGCAGAGGCTGGGTCTACAGAAATGCGGGGCTGCCGGAGGAAGCGGTACGATGCTTTGAGCGTGCTATGCGCACGAGCCCGGTGGACCCCCAGCTACATCGGTCGTTTGTCGGGATGGGCATAGCCTTGATCGAGCTTCGTCGCTTTGACGAGGCCGTCGTCGCAGGCAAGAAAGCCCAACGCCAGAAATCCTCCTTTTCGCCAGCTTACTGCTGTCTCGCGTCCGCTTTCGCCCATCTCGGGCGCGAGGCTGAGGCCCGTGAGGCGGTGGCGCGTCTGCTTGAGTTCGATCCCGCCTTTACAATATCAGCGTTCATCGCGCGGGGCGGGCAATCAAACGCGAAGCTGTTGATCGAGGGGCTTCGGAAAGCGGGCTTGCCCGAATGAACCTACGCGCACCCGCGCCGACGCGGTGATCGAACATTCACCGGTTTTTGTGCGGTGCATGAGTCCGAAACTGGCACTTTTCGGAAGTGACGCGCGAGGCTGACGAAGTCGGCTCGGCGTAGAGCGGACATCGCGATTGCGTGCGCCGAGGTCCGAAAATGGACCCCAACTCGGACATGCGCAAGATCAGCTTGCCGGATGGCGCTGCGCAGTCGAACCAAGCACCCGGCTCTTCACCAGGCAAGGCCCGGAAGGCGTTTCAGGCGGGCCTTCATGTAGGCGCCGATAAACTTATCCTATCGATGCTCACGCTCTGCACCCTAGATGGCACAAGGTGATGCCGAGCTCGCGCAGATTGACGAGCTCTTCCGACGAGCGCATGCTCCGCATAGCTTGCTTCGTCTGTGGTCTGCATGGCCCGAACGCCCTGATGGGTGTCCAATTCACCGAAGCGGCAATGCGGATCCTCCAGACTGAAGTCTCGATAGGGAGGGTTCGATGTTCAAAAAAGCATTCGGATTGGCTGCTTCCGCCTCGGCAGCGGCCGTGATCGCGACTGGGGTCTGGGCTCAGACCGGCGACCCGCCAAAAGGAAAATCGATCGAGGAACTCGGTCGCGTGGTGTTCCAAACCTCGTGCACGCCGCAGGCGCAGGTACAGTTTGAGCGAGCGCTGGCCATGCTGCACTCGTTCTTCTATCCCGAAACGATCAAGGCGTTTTCGGCAGTTGCCGAAACTGATCCGAGCTGCGCCATCGCCCATTGGGGGATCGCCGTCAGCGTGCGCCCCAATCCGCTCGTCGGCCCGTTTGATGCCGCAGTTCTCAAGCGCGGCCTCGAGGCGGTCCAGAAGGGCAAGGCCATCGGCGCCAAGACCGACCGCGAACGCGATTGGCTTGCGGCGATCGAAGAGTTCTACAAGGACTATGACAAGGTCGACCAGGACACACGCGCCAAGAATTACGAGAAGGCGATGGAGGCGCTCGCCAAGAAGTACCCTGACGACGTCGAGGCGAAGATCTTCTATGCCCTCGCATTGAACGAGACGTTCGACCACAAAACGATGGGCAACCTGGTCAAGGCGATCGAAATCCTGGAGCCGATCGACCAGCAATATCCTGATCATCCCGGCGTGACGCACTATCTCATCCACAGCTACGACTTTCCCACCTTGGCGGACCGTGGCGTAACTGCTGCCAACAAGTATGCGAAGATTGCCCCGGCGGCGCCGCACGCCCAGCACATGCCCTCGCATATCTATTCGATGGTCGGGATGTGGGAAGCCTCCATTGCGTCCAATCTGGCCTCCATCGCGGTCGCCAAGGAGTATGCCGAGAAGAGCAAGCTCGATGGCGTGCTCGCCGGCGTTCCGCACGCGTATGATTTCATGCAGTACGCCTATCTGCAGCTCGGCCAGGATGCCAAGGCAAAGGCCGTGATCGAGGAGAACACCGCGATCCAGAAGGTCGTGGGACCGCAATTGGTCAGAATGGGACAGGCGGCGATACCCGCTCGCTACATGCTCGAGCGGCAGGACTGGCGGGGGGCGGCGCAGCTCAAGCCGCTCGGCCTCGCCATACCGCCGGCGGAGGCCATCACCCACTTTGCCCGTGCATTAGGCGCGGCGCGCAGCGGTGATGTCGCCGCCGCGCAGGCCGATGCCGCCAAGCTGATCGAGATTCGTTCAGGCTTGGAGAGGTCGAATCAGAGTTACTGGGCGGGACAGGTCGAGATACAGGCCCTGTGTGCCCAAGCCTGGATCGCGCAGGGCCAGGGCAAGCCGGAGGAAGCGCTCAAGTTCATGCGGGCTGCCGCCGATCTCGAAGACGGCAGCGAAAAGCACGTGGCGATGGAGAACCGCCTGTATCCGATGCGCGAGCTGCTGGGCGATCTGTTGATGGAGCAGGGCCAGGCCGCTGAGGCACTCAAGGCCTACGAAGCATCGATGAAGAACGCGCGGGAGCGCCTGCGCGGTTTCTATGGGGCCGCCAAAGCCGCCGAGGCGTCGGGCGACAAGCAGAAGGCGACAACATATTTCACCGAACTTCTGCGATTGACAAAGAACGCGGATACCGATCGCCCCGAGATCGGCGCTGCCAAGCAAGCATCCGCAGCCCGCTGAAACAAACGGCCGCCGACCCCCTGCCGGCGGCCACTTCACCGGAATTCGACATGACCAGGGCGAACATCGCGGCTGTGCTTGTTGGCGGGGCTGTGTTGCTGACCCCCTTTGCGACCTCGGCGGTCGACAACGAAGAGAATCCGGCCGCCGTTGCGCTTGATCCCGACTACGCCACCGGCAAGAAGGCGATCGAAGCCAAGCAATGGAGTGCGGCCATCGCCGCGCTCTCGTCGGCAGCGCTGCGCGACACGCGCAATGCCGATATCCAGAACTACCTCGGTTACGCCTACCGCAATGCCGGCCAGCTCGATGTCGCGTTCAGGCACTATAAGCGCGCGCTCACGCTCAGTCCGCGTCACCGCGGCGCACATGAATATGTCGGCGAGGCGTACTTGATTATGAACAACCTTGCGAAAGCTGAAGAACACCTCGCGATGCTGCAACAGATCTGCTTGATCCCTTGCGAGGAGTTCGAGGAACTGAAGGAGAAGATCGAAACCTACAAACGATCCGGCAAGCGCTAGTTAGCGGCGCGTGTGGCGGTGCACCGCACCGCCGACCCGAGCTCAGTGCGTCGCGGTGGACTTGTATTTCGCGATCACTCTCTGCAAATCGCCATATTCGTCGCACGGGATCAGGCAAATGCGCTCCAAGGCTGCGAGATGCTCTTCGGCTGCGGTGAGATTGCCGATCGTCAGATAGGCCTCGCCCATGTGTTGATGCGCCGCGCGGTGGCGCGGATTGAGGGTCAGCGCCTGCCGAAAATGCGCGAAGGCAGGCTCCAGCTCCCGCAAGCGGCGATGACTGTAGCCGATATAGTTCTGGATCTCTGCATTGCGCGGATCGCGCAGCGCTGCCGACTTGAGCACCGCGATGGCGCCATTCCAATCGCCGGCCACCATCGCCTTCTTGCCCGCCGCGAAATCCGGATCGAGCTGTGCCCAGTCTGCACTGTCCGCGAGCGATTCCATGGTGCTGCAGATCGGCCATTCGTCGGTCGCGACAAGCTGACTTCCTGGGGGCCGGATGATCGCATAGAAAGCCACAGCCGCGATGAGCGCCCCCAACATTGCAGCAAGTACGACCATGCGGATCATCGTGGCTGGCCTCGGCTGCCGAGCACTAGGGATCCATTACAGGCGGCTAGAATAGCTTCTTCTCTTTTGAGCTACAACGACAGCATTCAGCGCCGCGGGGAGTGCGGGCGAGATTATATTCTTATCGCGGGTTACACTGGCCCGAGCGACGGGCGGGTCCATTTCTGGCACCTTTCGGAAGTGGTGGTCCCGATGCGTGATGTCCGCAGTTGAGGGAAGACCGGAGGTGGTCAGCGGTGGGGCGAACCGACGCGATTGACCTCAGCGGACACGGCGTAGCCGCACCATTACGATCAACAGAAGGCGCTCGACCGCCGCACGGACGCTACTCGGGCCGGCGAAGGTCGGGCTGGGGCGCGGTACGCGCGTTTATTGAGGAGGTGGGATGCCGGTCCCGTTTATCGCCCTCCTTGCCCCTTTGCCGGGCGAAGAACTCTAGCCGAAATAGCCGCAAAGATTTAATGTTTGGGTGAGATGTCCGGACTTGCGAGCGTCAAATCAAAGCTTAATTTGATCTGAGGTTGAGAGACTTCTCGGCGCGCCAATGAAACGAAAGAACGCCGCTGACCAGGTCTCGCCCCCGTTGCGTAAATTGCGGGGAACAGCCGGTATCCAATGCCGGCATTCTCGATCCGTCGCTCCGTGCCTTTCGCACGTGCAAAAGCAAGTGCGGCGAGAAAACCTGGGTTTTTGAAAAAATCTAAAGCCGCTGCTGCAATGGTGCAGTGTCGTCCCGCGTGATCGCGTGGGCCAGCTATAGAGCGTGGCAGTGCAGCATGGGTTGGGAGGAGGCGTCGAAATGACCGAGTATCGCCTTCACACTGTTGGAAACGATGGTCACTTCATTGGCTCTAGAACGTTCACGGCCGATAGTGACGATGATGCCGTAGTATGGGCTAAGCAACAGATTGAAGATCACTCGGTTGAGCTTTGGAGTGGGCCGAGGCTTGTGAGACGGCTTGACCCGGCAGAAAAACGAGCCGCCGAGGCTGTTACGCACACTATCGAGGCAGGACGTATGGTGCCGAAAAACAAAACATAGCTCAGCTTCTTGATTCTGGCGCTTCTCAGGATCGCGGCGCACATTTCGTCATCACCGTTCGGTACGTGGCTTTCATCGGTGATGAGAACACCAGTCGCGCTCCCGCGAACCTCGAATGGATGGAGCAGCGCATGCCAAAGCGTCGCAGTC
>NZ_JAHEAG010000084.1 GCF_018596315.1 Bradyrhizobium sp. SRL28
TCCAAGCTGAAAGCGCTGCTGCGCAGGGCCCCCGAGCGCACCGTCGAAAGCTTGTGGAGCGTAATCCGACCTGCCTCGACCGCTTCACGCCCCGCGACTCTGCCAACTACTCTAAGGCCGCTGGATACGAGCCAACCTGATCGGAAACCGCTCTAGGAATCCCGTAGAAAAGTCCATGCGCCTGCCAGTGCAGCGCGAACGCGCCCGCATTGGCTCGGCGTTGAAATTCTTCAATACTGACGGATTTGTGATCTTCGCCGACGGAAGGAGGCGTGGTGATGACCCGGCGGACAAAAGAGAAGTCAGGGTCGGCCCCCGATCGCGCGCGAGCATAATCGATCAGGTTGTCCGCACCGCTGGGGCAACAACGAGGACCAGGCGGCCCTGCGCGTAGGTCATGGGCTCATACCGCTTCGCTGAGGAGCCTATGGCTCCTCAAAGCAAACTGCGAGCCCACCACAAAATCAGAGCTCGGATGTCCCTGAACAAAGAGAGAAAGTGCATCGACGCTGTAGTCTTCCGAGAGCAAGGTCGCGAAGACCGCATCCAATTCCCGCCGCACGTCAGACCGGCTCTCGGCGGGAACGCGATCCGTCAGCGTCATATGGAAGGCGGAAGCGGTCGAAAACGTAAGGATAGCCCTATCGCACGAGATGAGTGGTCTCGGTGTCGTTCAGTGAGCTGCCTAAACGACTCTGAAGCTCGCCCTGAGTCATGGGCGACCGGAAACCATCGAACTCCTCGACAATGCGCGCGGCAAAGCCCGCAAAGTGGGGATCGGATTCACGGGAACCAGTGCAGAGGAGCCGCCCAGCAGATCGATCTTCAAAGGGCCGATCGGGCACGGAAGCCAGGCTGCTACGAACCTGCGGAGAGTCCGCTCAAGCTTCTCGACTGAGCACCCCTCGTTCAATCGGAACGGTGCCTTAAGGGTTACGTGGAACCCGTAGCCGCGGGGTGCGGTGGAATGCGTCGCAGCCAAGCCAGGCCTCGCCGCGACGGTTAGGGGGTGTTCCGGAGCCGGCGTGTAATAGATCGCGTACCGGGGCGAGGACGGTTCGGGCATTATGCGGCCGTCTCCGCCGCTGTGGTATTGCGCCGAGACTTGCGAACGGGCGACTGGCCCACCTCGAACAGGCGGTCGGCCACAGCCTCACGCACCTCCTCATCATGGAAGATGCCAACGATGGCAACCCCGCGTGCCTTAGCCTCGTTGATCAGCTCAACCACGCTCTGGCGGTTAGCTGCGTCGAGCGAGGCTGTAGGTTCGTCGAGAAGGAGGACGGGGTAGTTAACCATGAAGCCGCGAGCGATGTTGACGCGCTGCTGCTCGCCGCCGGAGAAGGTGGCAGGCGCTAGAGACCACAGCCGCTCGGGGATGCGCAGCCGGCAAAGCAGGGTGCGGGCCGTAGCGTACGCCGTCTCTGAAGGAACGCCGTTCATGATCGCCGGCTCGGCGACGATGTCCAGCGTCGACACTCTTGGAATGACGCGCAGGAACTGGCTGACATAGCCGATGGTACGACGCCGGATCTCGATCACCTCCCATGGCTCGACCGCCAGCAGATCGACGAAGTTGCCATCGTGTTGAACGAGGATCTTGCCAGCGTCGGGCTTGTAGTTGGCATAGAGCGAACGCAGCAGCGTTGATTTGCCAGCACCGGATGGTCCATGCAGGCAGACACATTCGCTTGCGACGACCTTGAGTTCGATACCGCTAAACACGGGAATCTGCGCCCCGCTCTGAGTATGGAGGATGAAAGTCTTTGTTAGACCGTGAGAGTGAAGACGGATATCACTGGTGTTCATTCTGGCTGGCATTCCTTCATGAAGACGTATTGCATCACCGATTGATCGGCTGATCGCCGGTTGGCAACATCAACTTCAGAGATCTCTCCCATTCTTCAGCAACTTTCCCTATCTCGGTGGCGAGATCTGTGATGGCTGCGGCTGTTGCACGTGCGCCCAAGCAGCCAACGAAAAAGAAATGCTCTCCTTCAATGGTGCGGGTAAGTCTCTGAGCGAGAGATTGTGCCAATTGCCGGATTCTGTCCCATTCCTTATCGGAATGGAGACCGGTGTTACGACGCCTGTCATGCCAGAGCTCGACCAGACGCAACGTATTGACCATTCCCCATAAGCACCGGGCACCGAGCGCGCTTTTCGGATCCGAAGCTCCGGTCGGACCGATCGTTGATACCAAGGGATACTCGATAAAGCGGAATGGGCCAAGATCGCGACGGCATCGTCGTAAGGGTGACGCGTTCCGAAATCAGTGATACGCAGCGCTTCGCCCATGGAGATGCAGCTGGTTGCTTTCCAGGTATTCGGCGCGGTAAACCGAGCGCGAGATAATAGCGCGGCCATTCAGTTTATCTTGGATGTCGAGCTCAGGCTCGAAACGGCTTTGCACGTAGTCCATGGTATTTGGGTCGGCGGACACAAACCGCGTAGGCCTGCCGAGTTGATCGGAGTTTCCTCCATATCGACGATACCGAAGCCGGGGATCGGCGGTGTCGCCGCCGTGGCAATAAATCCATCGAGACGCCGACTCTGTTGATTCAATGCCACGGCAACGTTTCGTGCTATGCGACCAGACATGCTCCATCCGGCCGCGTACAACCCTGTGACAGCGATTTCACTCGTGACAGCCGAGATTATATTTGCCGCCATTCTTGCCCATGTTGATACATCGAGATCCCTTGGCACCATCCTAGAGAGGGGATGAGTCGTCGATCCGCTCCTTTGTGGCCGTAGGCAATTCGCGCCAGATGCGCGCCGCCGGAAAAAGACGAGAAGCGGACGGTCAGGACGCACGGCGCGCAGGTAATAGACGGCAGGCACGTCGTCCTGGAGAACACCCCTTTCAGTTTCGTATAGCAGGGCGCGCGATATCATCGGCAATACCCATCCTTTGGGATCAAACGATCTCCCCTCGGTTTCATGAGCGCTTTGGTAGAAGGGCCGATATTTTCCCGACAATACCTGCGAGTGCTTCTTTTGGCGTTTGCTTCTGAGTGATGACTGCTTGAAGATACTGGTCCGGTACGAAATTCGCCTTGGTAGAATTTTCGCCCGGAAACTGCTCCCAAACTTCTAGCTTTATCGACTTCTGAAAATGCAAACTTGTGGTGCGGGTGCGTGTTTAAAAAATCACGCAAACTTACCGGCAGATCCTTGCTCCGACTCTTTGGAGGAATGTAACCGGTTGACGTAACCATCAAGGATTGTCCTTCTGGGCTTGTAACGAAGCGCATGAAATCCCAAGCGGCTTCTTGTTGGGCACGCTGCGTCGCCGTCATCACGATCGCGTTGTCACCAGCCGGCAGAAAGCCGCGCTCGCCACAAGGAAAAGCACCAACTGTCATACCGAAGGACTTTCCGATCTTCTCCGCCAAGCCGCAATCCAGGAACTTGACCCGACAAGGATGCCCATCGTCCCGTTGATGAAGGCGTGCCGAGCCTGACCACTCGACATGTCCTTCATGCCAGCCCTTCCAAACTCTTGCAGAAGCCAAAGTGCATAGCGACCATTCTCATCGTTGAAGCCAATCGAGCCATCCGGCGCCATCAAATGGCCGCCGCGGCTGTTGATCAACGCGGGAAATAACCAGTTGCCAACATAATAAAACCGGCCACCTGAATAAGCTTCGCCAAGCAGGTTGACCCGATTTGCCAGTCGAATGATCTCTTCCCAAGCTGTGGGAAGCTCACTCTTGAAGCCAGCACGAAGAAGAAGATCGCGATAATAATATATTAGCGACGTGGCGAGCGCGAAAGGCAGGCCGAATATCTTACTGTTGTAGCGGCCGAGTTGAAGGCCCGTTTCGGCTATGCCGGATGCTGTCCACGCCGGATCTTTCTCGATGACGATATCCAGCGGTTGGGCGATCTTCCGCTCGACCAGGATTGGAATCTGCCCAAATCCCTGGAAAAGGAGATCCTGCGGCTGGCCAACCAGAGCATCCCGGATCGCACGCTGCAGCAATTCGTCATAGGTGCTGGCGGAGGCTAGGAGTCTGACGCCGATCCCTGGATGTCTTCGTTCGCACTGCTGGCCGAGCTCTTCGTAGAGTGCCCCGAAATCGGAGTAGCCGATTGTCAATGTCTGTTTTGATTGCGCGTGGCTGATGCCGGGATGTGCCAAAGCCATCGACGCGATCGATACACCAAGCAAACCGCGGCGAGTAATGTGATACATTTTGATGCTCTCCGAGTCGGTTGTATGGCTCTGCTAATGTGCGAGGAGGCATCATGATCGCGATGATCGGGCTATCACCATCTTTGGAATACTCCAGTGCTCTCTTATGCGGACGCTAGCGCCTTACAGCGTTTGCAAAGCGCAGACGACATCCGTTATCGTAACGAGCTCGCCTTAGAGACATTCCCGAAACCGGGAAATCGGCTGCCGCTGGCAAACTCATAGTAGAGCCCGGCACCGTCATGAACCCAGTTGCCTATGTCGAAATCCACCATGCGACGCGGCTCGTGCGTTTGCACTTCGATTTGCTTTCCGAGCCTCACCTCGGTCCAACCGACGCGTTTACGTCCGCCAAATTTCGGACGCCACTCGCACGCCATATCCGTCACGAAAGCCGTGCTCGGCGCCCAGACATGCCGGATACCATCGATCAGACGGTCCCGGCTCTGGTGCATGTCGCCGCTTAACAGAAGCTGGACCTTCCCCGCAACGAGATAGGTACTCAGCATCACGCGGCTTTCGGTCGGCATGAACCAGCCGGTCGTGTCGAATTCGGATAGCGCGGCATCGCAGACGGCCATGTGAGATAGGATGGTGACCCGCCGGGAGCCGGCCTCCATTATCGAGCGCTCCAGGAACTCCTCCTGTTCGGCTTCTGCTGCGAGCCCCGATGTCAGGATCATGCTATTCAGCCCGACGATCCGCCACTCGCCTATGTCGAACGACCAGAAATCCCTTCCTATTGTTTCGAGATAGCGGTTCCGCCGTTCCTCGGTGACCGCCGCTTCGGGAGCTGCCAATTTTGCGATATCGCCGATATCGTGATTCCCGGGGACTGCCAGCCATTGGCATGGCAGCCGGTCGAGTTGCCGCCGAGCAAACCGAAGGTCTGACGGATTGTTCGCCCCATCAAGGGCGAGATCCCCGCCGATAAGAACGAGATCCGGCTGTCGCCGTGATAGTTCATCGAGCAGGATTTCCCAGTTGAACTGAAAGAAAGGCCGTTCTTCGGACAGATGCGGATCGGAGATGAAAGCGATGAATGAAGAGGCGGTCATGATATTTCAGGTTTGGAAGTCAATAGACGAGGTGGCCAGCGCGCCATACCGATCGAATGACCGGCAAGCCGTTGTGAACGCGCACCCGCAGGAGATCGGCACGTTTTCCCCGGACTATCTCCCCTCGGTCGTCGAGGCCCACGCATGTAGCGGGAGATGTCGTTACTGTGGCGATCGCCTTTGGCAGCGACCAGCCGACTGTCTCCCCAGTTAGGAGAAAGGCAGCATGCAGGAGGCTCGCCGGGATATAATCGGAAGCCAAGATATCGAGCAGGCCCGATCTCGCGCATTCACCGGCTGAGAGATTGCCGATGTGCGATCCCCCCCGTACGAGATTGGGGGCTCCCATCACGACTTGGATATTCCGCCTGCGCGCCTCGGCAGCAGCAAGATGGCTTGTCGGAAACTCGGAAATCGCGTTCCCGAGCTGCTCTGCCTCAAGAATATGATCGAGTGTCGTATCGTCATGACTTGCCACGACGATGCCCTTCTCTTGACAGATTTCAGCGACCGCACGCCGATTTAGGGCACCGTATTCGTCTCGGGCTTTTTGTCGGGCGGCCAGGATGGCGTCAAGTTCCGCATCGGAGGCACCGGTCCTGCGCTTCTGATGCGCCTTCCATTTCCGCGGGTCGGGAAAGGTCCGCTGTCCGGGCGTGTGGTCCATAAGTGAGACCAGCTTCAGCCTAGGATGCTCCTGCAAAGCAGCGAAACGGTGCACAATGTCGGGTTCGATGATCTCGCACCGCAGATGTATGAAATGATCAGCCCGCAGCAGGCCTTCATTCGCTGCTTCCTCCATACCCTGCAGCATACGTCCGAGAGCGGCATTGCGATCTTTGT
Source organism: Bradyrhizobium sp. SRL28 (assembly GCF_018596315.1). Lineage (GTDB taxonomy): Bacteria > Pseudomonadota > Alphaproteobacteria > Rhizobiales > Xanthobacteraceae > Bradyrhizobium. Next base: position 6,103 of record NZ_JAHEAG010000084.1, read on the forward strand.
CGAACTCCTCCCCCATCAGTCCAAAACTGTCGAACATGGTGGTGATGCCGGAACTGATCACTTGAGCATCGTAGGAGACTGCTGCCGAAAGCGCGTGCCAGTAGACGCCAGGCCTCGGCGTGATGTGCTTTTCCAGATGATCGCTGTGAAGGTCGACTAGACCCGGCATAAGGAAGTCGCCGTCAAAGTCGATCGCTCCGGCAGGCGATTCGTCACCGGACGCGATGCCTGTGATCCAACCGTCTTCAACCTCGAGATGGCCTTGCACCACCTCGTTCGGCAATACAATCTGTGCATTGCCAAAGGATATTCGCGTCATTTCTACTCTCCGATCTACCGGCGCTCATGCTCGCAACACCGACGATACGAGCAATTGGGTGTAGGGGTGATGAGGGTCGTCGAGGACCTGATCGGTTCGAGAATCCGCGCCTGAACAGAGACGTCGAGGCCGCTGGTCGGTTCGTCCATGAGGAGTAGCCGTGGTCGCTTGACCAAGCCGCGGGCAATTTGCAGGCGCTGCTGCATCCCTCCAGAAAACGAGCCAGGAAGATCGTCAACACGGCCGGGATCTATCTCAATGTATTCGAGCCATTCCTTCGCGATCCGGCGCATCTGCGAAAAGTCGCGAAGGCCTGCAAGCGCCAGGGGTTCGACGATGTTAGCCCCTGCACTGATATTCATCTGCAAACCGTCCTGGGGTCGCTGATGGATAAAACCGACCTGCGATCGCAGGAGCGCGACGCGTTGCTCTTCCTGAAGTGACCATATCGGACGTAGGCGGCAGTCTTTGTCCTGAATTTCCACAATGCCGGCGTCGGGTCGCAAATGGCCGCCAAGGCAGCGGAGCAGGGTCGTCTTTCCCGAACCACTTTCCCCGACGATGGCGACGATTTCACCGGATGCGATTTCCAGAGAAATGTCGTGGCAGCCGAGTCGCCCGCTGCCGAAGCGTTTGGCGACCGCTTGGATGCGGAGCACGTACGGATCTCGAACGAGGCCGGTCATGATCGGCCTCCCATCGGTTCGCAAGCTCGCCGAGTGGTACAGAAGGAAGTATCCGAGCAGACGAAGCCGCCCATGCCTGCATCATCAGAGATCACATCCAGGTAGCTCTCGCTCGATCCGCAAAGGCTGCATCGTCCCTCAAGCTTCCGCGCGACAAACGGTCGGTCATCGAAAGACAGATTTTCGACGGGGGTGTGCGGCGGAATGGCATAGATGCGCCGATGACGACCGGCCCCGAACAGCATCAGTGCAGGACTACGATCGAGTTTGTGATTGTCGAATGCCGGGATCGGTGATGGGGCGACGAAATACCGACCATTGACGAGCGCGGGATGATTTGTCCCGCCGCCGGCATCACCAAACTTCACTATGTCTTCATAGAGTCTGACATAGAGCACTAGGAGCTCGGCGACTTTGGCTAGGTCGCCGCGATATCGCGAGGCTCTGCCGCTCGGATCAGGTGTTTGCCTTGGCGAAGACCTTTCGATCGGGGCGCGTGGATGATTAGGATAACAAACCGCGTCGCAACGCCTCGGCGACGCATTGGGCAATAGATGCTGCACCGAGTTTGCGGCGCGCGTTCTCAAGATGAAACACGACAGTTCGCGGCGCAATCTGGACCAGCACCGCGATATCGGCAATGGTTTTTCCGCGCGAGGTCCATGCAAGGCATTGGCGCTCGCGCTGAGTGAGTACACTTGCCGCGAGTTTACTGGCAGAGAGCACGTCAAGTCTGGCGGCGACATGACAATGAAAGTGCAACCCGACGAGGTGCACCAGATCCTTCCCGTCGGCCACGAGCCGCTCCGGGTGACCATCGCGGTCGCCCGTCGCCAGCGTAAATGCAGCCATCCGCCCAAATCCACCCCTGATCGGCACAGTGATGCCTGATCTAATCCCGAAGGTCGTCGCTTCATCGAAGAACCGGCGCTGCTCGCGATTTCCGGCCAGCGCTGACGCCTCGCCTCCCCAGCTGAACAGCGCATGCTCGGCACGCGCGCGGCGCACCACAGGATCGAGCTGCTGATATCCAAGCTGGAAGTACCGGCTGGTCCAGGATTTTGGATAGGACGAGATCAACATCGGCGTCTCGCCGGTCAGGCGCAGATAGGCAAATCGCTGAAAGCCCAGCCTCTGTGTTAGCCGCGATGCGACACGCTCGAATTCATCCGCGTTGCTTGCGGTTTGGATCGCATCGATGAATTCCTGGAAGATGCTTTCGAGCGGGCTCATTCCGGTTCTACCATTGTGAACATAATCGCCGGACTTCCGAATGACCTCACCGCACCTTTGGCGAAGAAGCCGTTCGGCCTACCAGGTCGCGCGAGCGCCCGACAGAACAGCCACGCCCACGCGGCCGGCTGGCCCGAGCTCGAGGCGCGCTGGAAGAGTAGACCCTCGACTGTTCGATGCGGGCGACGACCCATTGGGATAGGCCCTCGCCTGAAAGGCCTGCTAATTGGTGAATCCGCCAAGCAGATGAATTCCCATCTAACTCTATGTGAAGTACGCATCATTGGCTCTGGGTTCTACCGCCTTGGTTTGCTTGGATCGCTCGAGCCGAAAGGCGCGAACATCGCACAACCTACGCCGGTGCCGGCCTGCCTGTTGCGCTCTACTGGTTCTACGCGCACTGCCATGTAGGTTCTAAGAAAGCCTTGATGGACCGCCTCGATCAGCCGACTCTCCTCAAGCGAAGTTTTTCGGCGCCACCAAAGCCCGGAACACGGATCCGCTTTGGAGATGCTCATTTGGTTATTTCCGCAGGTCTACGGGTCCGGGTTGCCGAAAGCCGTAGAGGGCAGCAGACGTCTCGCCGAGGATCCGCCCTCGGGCGCCCTCATCTGGGACGAGTTCCTCAAGCCACTCCAAGGTCTCCGAATAGGATGGCGCATAGGCGTGGTCGGCCGTCACGTGCGGCCACTCCGACCCCCAGAGCAACTGTTCCGGCCCGATCTCCTCCAGCATCCTACCCGCCGCTGCCTGGGCCCAGCCATCTGGGACGCGTCCGATCCCCGACAGCTTGACCCACGCCTCGGCTCCCTTAGCGAGCGCCAGGAGCCGGTCCAGGCGCGGATCCCAGGCGGGATCGCGGGCGCTGTCCGCAAGTCCGAAGCCTCGGAACACCAGGCGATGGCCGTCAGCCAGGAACAGCTCTGCCAGGCGCTCACGTCCTTCGACGCCGCCGGACACCTCCAAGTGCAGGCCCAGCTGAAGGGCAGCCTCGAGTGACTCGGCCAGTGGATCGGGATCGTCGAGGGTTAGCGCCAAACCCGCGGCACCTGATCGGCCCCACTCCTCCAGGACATCAGGCGCCAGCGGTTGCACGAGGGGCGGAATGAGTCTCACCGGCATTCGGGCCTGCCTCGCCTGGGCGAAAAGCTCCGTCGGGTCGCCGTCCAGGAAAGCGGGCTGGACCAGGACCAACCCGGTGATCGCGCAGTCGCGCGCGGCGCCTTCCAGCCGCTCCAACGAGCCGTCGATGACGGGCGCGGTCCGCCGGGCCTCTCGTCGGAAGGCGTGGACCTCGCAGTCGATCCTCATGGAGCGCCCTCGCCGCAGAGTGCAGCCGGCAGGGCGACCGCCAGGCCGCAGCTCACCCGGAAAAGCAGGTCCTCGACGGCGGCGCGGCGCGCGTAGAGACTCTCCAGCTTCTGCTCAATCACGCGGCGGGCGACGTCCCGCTGCGCGTCCGGGCCGTGGCGCTCGGCCGCGATGATCTCGCCGATAGTGCCGAGTCCTAAAATGGAATGCTCGCGCGCCATTGCAAATACGGGGTCGCTATAGGTGATCCTCATCCGGTTATTTGCTCAGCTCTGTAAGTCTTAGTTGCGGAAAAAAACGCGCAAGATGCAGATAATTGGAGAGGATCTGGTTCTCTCGCAGCTGCGCCCACTCGGGAGGTGGGCTCCTTGACCTTCACGATCATCTCGCTCGATGCAAATACCTCGCCAGCGAAGTCCAGGATCGTTGCGCTAGCCGTGCGGTAATTGTCGTCCGTTATGCCAATGCCAGTGCCGGCATTGGTCTCGATTGCCACGCTGTGGCCCCGGCCGCCACATATTCGCGGGCGGCTCCAGGCGTGAGGCCACACGATATTCGTGCGTCTTGATTCCTTTAAGAACGCCGACCGTTATTAGCAATCTCCTTACTTGGACGACCTTTTCTGAGCGATAGCAGTTTTGTTCTCCTGCAAACTTGCAACGCAGGGTCAAATGGCGCAGAAATTCTGCGTTTTTGCCGCCATTGCGCAGGACTCCAAACAGATGGACGCTTCCGCATGCTGGCCGTGGTCGACGATTGCACGCGCGAATGCCTGGCGCTGAGGCCGACAACTTGCTTTCCGGCGCCCGGGTGGCAAGGGAACTGGAGGGCTGGTGATTGAGCGTGGCCAGCCGAAGATGGTGGTCAGCGACAACGGCAGCGAACTCACCAGCAAGGCCATCCTGACCTGGGCTGGGGACATGGCCATCAACGGGAAGCGGGCTGGCCCTCAATTTAGCAAGCTACGCAGGGGTCAGTTTCGCAAAAAAGTAAAGACGTGAATCGCTCAGAAACGAAAGGCCATGACCGAGCACAGCAAGGACAAGTTGGCTGCAGCGCTGCGCGATCTCGGCCTCAGCCGGCGCCTTGAGCGCAAAGCGCGTAATGTCGAGGTGATGTGGTTAATTGGCCGGCCGGCTCTTGATTATAAGTCGATCACCGATTTTCGAAAGGACGACGGCGCGGCGATCCGGAAGGTTTGTAAGTTCAAGGCTGCGAACAACCGCGACCGCAACTTCACGCATGCCAAGATGGCGAACCCTCCCGGCATCGTTCGTGATCAGGGCGTAGACGACGATTGAGGAGTCGAATATCGCGAGAACCGTCATTTCCGCATCCACTGAGCGGACTTGGGGGCTCGGAGTGCGATCCAATCAGGATCCGACCACGACTGCTCCACCTCAAAGCTGAACAAAGGGATCAGATAGTCCCGGATGATAATCGTGACGTGGGATTCATTGGCCTCATCCTCGGTCAACTCCTTACTCTCCTCGCCATCCGCATATTGAGCGGTGGCCTGGATCAGATGTCTCCTTCCGAAGGCGAACCTCACATCATCGAAAAGGAACAGGGCGCCAGGCTTCAACAGCCGTACTGCTGCGATGGCAGCCGCCAGATCTACGTAAATCGAATGGTTACCGTCAAGGTAGATGATATCGAAAGTCTCCCGATGCCTGGCCAACCTGATCAGGTTGAACAGGTATGTTCCCACGTGATTTCCCAGAAACCTGATGTCTCGATTGGCGATGCCGGCCGCGGCCAAGTCGGCCCGGCGTTCGGCGCAAACATTTTCGAAGTCCAAGCCCACATAGTGGATGCCGAGGTCGTCGATGGTCCTGAACCGCTCCTGTCTGAAGATTGGTCCTACGCCGATCTCGAGAAAGCGGCATCCTGGATTCTGTCCAAGGATGCGGAGCAGGCGCGTATGAACCAAGTGCCGGTACGCACGGTAGTTGCTGGGGAGAGGATGGCTAGCGTCAAATAGGAGGTCGTGACGGTCAACATTCATCGATCGTCTCTTAGTTGCTCCAGGAAATGTAGTTCCGGCGCGGCGCACGCATCACCCGACGCCTCACCTTCGGTGCGGCCGCGACCAGCACGATAGCCAACGTCACGCTGTTCCCAGCGAGAACAGCCGCAACCAACCCGAGAAGGTCGGCTGTCGACGCTACGTGGACGTCGCTGGCGAGGCTGAACACCAGTGCTGCCGACGCATTGACAACGTCCGCTGGTCTCGTCAGAGGCACGGGTGTCTGGGTGATGCACCGTCCGCCGATGACGCTGACCATATCGGCCATACCAGGCCGCAAGGAGAGCTGCGGCCGCCGGCACCAAAGTGACGGACGGTACGAAACACGCGTCGGCGGCTGCACAGGCAGCGAGGGCACACAGGAACTCCTGGAAACCGAATTCGCTGATCCGCTGGGGGTCATCGCGACCCATCCAACGATGGCACCGGCCAGAGGCATCTTTCGAAGCAGGCCGCGCCCATGCGCCCTGCCCCGAAGACACGATTGACAAAAACGGTCAGCACTACACAACTTGACAGCCAAGAACTCGAGCATCACGGCGGCGAGCAGAATCCTGTTGGCGAGGATCTCGCGGGGCCGGCTCAGGAAATCTCCAACGGCCGTCCGCCCCGCGCCTAACTGGAACGCCTCGCAAAGCCGCAGAAGAGCCGCAGCGCTGACCCCATAGACGAATGGTAGCCAGGAACTCGATTTTGCGGCGAGAAGACCCCCGGCGATCGGTCCGGTAGCCTGGGCGCATTTGGCCACCTTCGTCGATTGGGCGATGGAGTCCCTTAGCCGGTCGGTGTGGACGATGGCGGACAGTCGCGCGAGCGATGCCGGATACTCAACGGTGCGAGACGAGGAGAAGATCACGACAGCAGCCAAAGTCGCCGCGCTTGCGTGCTGAGTGTCGTTGGCGCTCAGCCATAGGGCCGTGACAGCTCGACGGCGAGTGATCCTATCCACCCTCCCCTTCTCGACAATCGGTCGACCAACTGCTTGAAGAAGGCTGG
>NZ_JAHEAG010000085.1 GCF_018596315.1 Bradyrhizobium sp. SRL28
CTCGGCTCTGGCGATTAAAGAACTAAGCGTCCGATAAGGCGGCCGCAGTTGGCGGCCTCGTTTATTTCGAATGTCGCCTGTAGGCACTTTTGAGACATGCCGACCGTCCGTGACGGTGTCCGCTTTCGGGGGGTGGTCTCAACCGGTCGCCGCAACACTTTATCTTAGAGGGAAAAGATGGAGTGTGGGATGGAACGAAGATTTCATAGAGGTTTTACTGCGGCAGAGAAGACGGAGTTATGGGATCGCTGGAAGCGTGGGGAAGTCGCTGAAGGCGATTGGACGAGCTTTTGGTAAGCAGCCATCGTCGATCTATTTTTTTGGTAGCTCCGCATGGTGGGATTCGTCCAGCGGAGCGGCGTCGCTCCAGGCCGGCGTTGACGCTCGCGGAACGCGAGGTGATTTCCAGAGGAGATTGGCGATTTGACAGGCGGGATGCGAACCTCCTCGCCTTCTTACCACGCCCAGGCCTCCGAGGGGCGACGACACCAGCTATGCGTGACGCCGTGTCTGAAAGAGGTCAATGACGTGCAGATGCATTGTCTTGAACGGTCATGGTCACATCAACCCTCCAGGGCCCGATAAACGGATGCGCGAGCGATACCGAGTTGCTTGGCAATCTGTGACGGCCGAATGCCCTGAGATTTGAGCCGCTGGATTTGGGCCGGATCAATCGATGCCGGACGACCTTTGTAGACAACCAGCAGCCTTGGCCTTAGCGATGCCCTCCATCTGGCGTTCTTTGCGGAGATTGGTTTCGAACTCCGCGAACACGCCGAGCATGTCGAGGAAGCACTTGCCAGCCGCGGTGCCGGTATCGATCGGCTGCTCTGTAGCCTTCAGCGTGGCGCCCTTGGCTTTCACCGCCCGGACAATGTCTTGCAGATCGCCGATGCTACGAGCGAGCCTGTCGATGCGCGTGACCCATCAGCGCGTCGCCCGGGCGGAGGAAGTCCAGAACGGTTTGCAGTTCAGCGCGACCGGTGGTGGTGGTGCTACTCCGCTTTTCCGAACGGATGACCTCGCAGCCTGCCGCCTTCAGCGCAGCCTCCTGAATGTCGAGGCTATGATCGGTGGTGCTGACCCTCGCATACCCGATAACAGTCATTTTTGATCCCCTGTCTCATTTGGCCCTAGACCATGGGACGGTGATGTATCAAAACTCCGAAGCCAACCCTATTGAGACAAAAATGTGTCTCATTCGACCGACTTGCCAGGGTAAACCCAAAAGGAACACGACTAATCCTTCTCACGTTGAAATCAGGTCGGCCGCGAGTGCAGGTGATCTCCTTCCGGTCGGCAGGGGCCTTCAGGGGAATTGAGAGGCCTCCGGCGGCCCTGTTTGTCATTCAGCATTTAATAGAAACCGCCCGGGACGTCGCTCGTTGAATCACGTCGGCCGCGCCAGCGGGTGCCCAAGCGGTCGGCGGGGGGTCGTCGCTAGTATGCCCCAGCGGCGGCCCCACACTTATTCAGCCTCGTTTTAATGGAAACCGCGCAGGCCTCTGGCCGTTGAATCAGGTCGGCCGCGACGCATCCCAAGCGGTCGGCAGGGTCGGGGTCGCTGACAGGTCGCCCTTCGGCGGCCCCACTCTCATTCTGCCGTGATCAGTTTGGCTTGATCTGCCGGCAATGCGTTCTCGATCGTCTCCAGCACCGGCCCCAGCTCGGCGCCCTTGGCGTTCGCCTGGATGAGGTCGATCACCCGCCGAAGTATCGCCCACTCGTCGGGATCCAGATTGCCAGGTGTCCGCTGCTCAACGCGAAGACGTCGCGAGGCAACAGCCCGTAGGCGATTTGCGCCAGCTTGCCGGGATCCGTTGCCGCGAGACGCTGCAGGTTACGCCATGCTCCTCCCAGACCACCGCAAGGTCAGCTAGCAGCTGTTCGGATATTCGCTGCCTAGCCCCGACAGGCCGTCCAGCGGGATTTCCAGATTGGCCCTTCGGCGACCTGTTGGCCCTTGCTCACTTGTTGGTTCAAGTCATTCGTCCTTCTCACACACATCGTTTCTTCGACTGACGATGCCCGTTGTTGAGGGCAAAGCGGACTTCCCAGTTGCGCACTCAGACTTCTGAGTTTGACCCATTTCCGACCTGCGCATAGCCGAACATCGGCCGATAATTGTGCTATATAAACACTCAATGTCCCCGAGCACGGGGGGCCATCTTGAGCAGCGAGCACGTAGAGCGACGACTGGCAGCAATTCTGGCGGCGGATGTCGCGGGCTCTTGCCGCCTGATAGGGATAGACGAAGAAGGCACGCTGGCGCGACTGAAGGCGCTTAGAAGAACTCTTTTTGATCCCAAAATCGCTGAGCATCACGGACGCGTCGTCAAGAATACCGGGGACGGCGCTATTGCTGAGTTCGCCAGCGTGGTCGACGCCGTGCGATGTGCCGCCGAAATTCAACGCGGCATGGCCGAACAAAACATCAACTTGCCGCAGGACAAGCGGATCGAACTCCGCATCGGCATTCACATCGGTGATATCATTATCGAAGAGAACGATATCTTTGGTGACGGGGTCAATATTGCGGTGCGTCTCGAAGGGATCGCGGAGCCCGGCGGTATCAGCATTTCGGACGACGCGCGTCGGCAAATTCGGGGCAAGGTAGATATAACGTTTGAGGATTTGGGTTCGCAATCCTTGAAGAATATCGCCGAACCGATGCGGGTCTGGCGCGTCCCAAACGGTCGCGCCATGCCAGCTGTGCCGCACCGCCTACCTGTTGGGGACGTCCTTACGCTCCCCGAGAAGCCCTCCATCGCTGTTCTGCCGTTTATCAACATGAGCGGCGACCCGGAGCAGGAATATTTTGCCGACGGAATGGTCGATGACATCATCACGGCGCTATCTCCTTTCAAGGCGCTGTTCGTCATCGCCCGCAACTCGAGCTTCACCTACAAGGGGCGCGCCGTCGACGTAAAGCAGATCGGGCGCGAGCTGGGGGTGCGTTACGTGTTGGAAGGGAGCGTTCGCAAGTCGGCGAACCGGGTGCGCATCACGGGACAGCTCGTCGATACCACCACTGGGGCGCACCTTTGGGCGGAACGGTTTGATGGTGGTCTCAGCGACGTCTTCGATCTGCAGGACCGGGTGACTGAGAGCGTTGTCGGGGCGATCGCGCCAGCGGTGGAAAAAGCCGAGATCGAGCGTGCCAAGCGCAAGCCGACCGAGAGCCTCGACGCCTATGCCCTCTATTTGCGCGGTTTGGCCAAGGTATATCAGTTTGGTAACCGGCAAACGAACGAGGAGGCATTGCGCCTGTTCTACCGCGCGATCGATCTCGACCCGGATTTTGCGTCCGCCTATGGTCGTGCCGCCAATTGCTACGTCCGGGCCAAGATCAATAGCTGGATTTCAGACGAAGCGAACGAGACTGCCGAAGTGAAGAGGCTCGCCCAACGGGCGGTTGAGTTGGGCAAGGATGACGCGATCGCGCTCGCCACCAGCGGGCATGCATTTGTGTATGTTGTTCGCGATCTCGAGGCAGGCGCCGCCTTGATCGATCGCGCGCTTGTGCTCAATTCCAATTTGGCCGAGGCATGGGCTTGGGGCGGCTGGGTAAAAAACTGGCTCGGCGAGCCGGAAGCGGCGATCGAGCGCTTCGCGCGTGCCATGCGCCTGAGCCCACTCGATCCGTGGGTAACAAGAATGCGAGGCGGGACCGCGTATGCGCATTTCTTCCTGGGCCGCTATGACGAAGCTGTGTCATGGGCGGCAATGGCATTGCAGGACAGTCCGGACTATCAACCTGGTTTACGCATCGCCGCCGTTAGCAATGCAATGGCCGGACGGCCGGAGCAAGCACACAATGCCGTGGCTCGGCTGCGGCAACTCAATCCCGCACTACGTATTTCCAATCTCCAAGACGTGCTCCCCCCTATTCGGCGCGCCGAAGACCTCTCGCGATACGAAGAAGCATTGCGGCGAGCCGGGCTGCCCGAATGACCACGCGCTGTCAGATGCTCGCCCATGGCAACGAGGTGATCGAAAGGGGGACTTCCGTTGTTGGCACTTTTCGGACCCGACAGGCCCGGCTGGCGACGTCGTTTCTTGAGGGTAAAGCGGACTTCGCCGCTACGCGTCATCAATATGCCAAGAGCCCAATGGAGAGTTCTCGATCAGTAACTAGTGCGAGATGCACAATGCAGAAGCCGCCGCCTGATCCCGATGTCGCCGATATCGCGCCCTCCGATGCCGTCCTGACCGCTTATGATGAGGAGCACATCATCACGTATCTTCGCCTACTAGACGCGAATGCGGAAGGCGCGGACTGGCGCGAAGTCGCACGAATAGTGCTCCATCTTGATCCGAGAGATGACTCTGATCGCGCTCGGAGGGCATTCGAGAGCCATCTATCGCGCGCAAAATGGATGACAAAGCACGGTTACCGGCACCTGCTATGTGGTGGCGCGTCGGCTTAAAGCGACGCTGCCAGGCAGCCTCAGAGGCCTCGCTTGGCATGTCGCCTATTGGCACCTGCTCGATGTCCGAGCTAAGTCCGTAATGCGGCAAAGCGGATATTCACGGCCCTATCCATCGAGATCATCCATAAGATACACGACGTGAGTGTCACTTGATGGCTCGGTCGATTGCGTTGCTCGCCGATAAAGACCGGCTTCTTCGGCGGTAGCCAACCTGAGCTTCATCGTGGCGCTGGCATCGCACAACGGGGCGCCATGAGAGGTGATCTTAATCAACTTTTTGCGTAACTGACCGTGCTCGCAAAGACGTTCCGCGTCCTTGTGCTTCTTAGCCTGCAACGCCAGCGTTGGCCTGCCGTTGATCTCAATCGTGAATACCGAGAATGTGAAGCGGTGGTCCATTTTTTCTCCGCCTTCCTTTTATGGACCAACAGATCAATCCGTCAGCAGATCATAGTCCCGGCGCAGGACAGTCTGGACGTGAACCGCCGCGCGCGCGGCGGTATTGGCATCTGCCGAGCCCGCTGCAAGCACACAGAGCGACCAGTTATTTTCAGCGGGCTTTGCAACACGATTGATCGCTATTTCCCGGACGTCATGACAACCGGGCTGCTGTCTCACTTCTAGCAACGCTCGACGCTGCAAATCCGTCATTGAAACGCGGATCTTGGGCATAGGGTTGGCTCGGCTGGTTCGGGGCCGCTCGGCCTACACCTAACAACAGAACAGGAGCAATTCGGGTTCCACTTGCGAGAGGCGTTGCCGGCGGAGATCGCGATGAAGCTGCGTGACTTTGGGTCCGATCTTAAGTTGCGACATTAAAGCTGTGTTAACTTCTCGAAAGTGGTCAATATTGACCAGCGGCGGGATCGCGAAGGTTCCATGCTGGTTGCATCACCGCCCCCCTCGGTATCTACCGGTGACTGAGAGTTCTGTAACGCTCCCGCCTGCACTAAAAGGCGAAGCATCATGCCCATCCGGCGACCAATCTGCCCCACCTGCCAGACAAGAACTGTGTTGGCGCGGGTTACACCAGGCCCCATCGGCTTTGACATCCGGACGTTCGAATGCCCTGCGTGCAAACACGTCAATCAGACTGTGGTCGAACTAATCGGCGATCCGATGAAGTCTGTCACAACGAACGTATGGCTTCGTGGACAACTGCAAGCGCCGACGTAATTTGAAATATTTGGCTATTCCGTGCTTTAATACCGCATGAGCAGCGATGAAGAGTATCGGCTACAGTCTGCGGAATGTCGCCGCATGGCGGAGAACGCCAGAAACCCCCTCGACAAGGATGCTTGGTTGAGGCTGGCGGATTCCTGGCTCCAGATGCTGCCGAAGCAATCCGAGCCCAAACCTAACGACGAAGAGTAAGGCCGCCTCGCAAACCTAGAAAGCGATGTCGCTTGTGGCACTTTTCGGACCTGACAGGCCCGGCTGACGACGTCTGTTCTTGAGGGTAAAGCGGACTGCCCAGTTGCGCGCTCGGACTTCTGAGCTTGACCCAAATCGGAAGTCGAGCACCCCATTTGCTGTGACCTACGAGGCCACCACTCTGCCATCAGGCCGTGCTAAATTGCTCTCCTCGGGCTGAAAGGTGGCTCGATGAAGCGACGGCCCGGCCGAGCTGCGAGCGCGCTACAGGAACGTATCGTTGCGGATGTGCCCTGGGAAACTTCGGGTGAAATGTGACCAAGGCTCTCGATATCTCACTTGCTGATCGCAAGGCCGAGCTTCTGCGCTGGCTAAGCGAGGAGGGACGTTTTGCGCCCGATACCGGTGGGCTTCTTGAGATGCTCTGCGAGAAGCTCACCGTGCTCGGGGCGCCGATAGCCCGCGCCACAGTGCATGTCCGTACGCTGCATCCAGAATTCCGGGGAATATCGCGTATCTGGCGCCGTGGACAGAGTACCGAGTTCCGAACGACGCGACACGGTATCGAGTCTACGTCGGATTACCAGAGTAGCCCCCTTCAGTACGTTATCGAAACCGGACAGTGGCTTGATACTGTCCTTAGCGAAGCCACCGATCGGCGCTTCCCGATCCTCGCAACGCTGCGGGCGCAAGGCATTACCCATTACGTGATGGCGCCTCTTATCTTTTCGAATCGGATCGTTAACGCGATATCGTGGGGAAGCGACGCTCCCAGCGGGTTTAGGGAAGCGGACGTTGAACTCTTTCGCTATCTAGTGCCGACCTTTACCCCAGTTCTCGAAGTGACGGCGGGCCGGCGGATCTATAGTGAACTTCTTGCCACCTATGTAGGTCGAGATCCGTGCGCGCGGATTATGGCGGGCGCCGTCCAGCGCGGAAACGTCCGCCACATCAAGGCGGCAATGCTGCTCGCCGACTTGCGTGGTTTCAGCAGACTGACAGATGAGCTTCCGGAGCAAAGAATCATTGAACTCCTAAATACCTTCTTCGATCTGGTCGTCCCTGGCGTCATTGGCAGCGAAGGTGACATCCTGAAGTATATCGGTGATGCGGTCATTGCGATCTTTCCAGTCACCGGCGATGATCCAGCGCCGGCCTGTGAGTCGGCCCTGGCTGCAGCGCAGACAACGCGGGCTGCGCTCCAGGCTTCACCGCCCGAGGTCCAGCAGCATATTTCCATCGATATTGCTCTGCACTATGGTGATGCCGCATACGGCAACATTGGCTCTGGCAATCGCCTCGACTTCACCGCCGTCGGGCGCGACATCAACATCCTCAGTCGGCTTGAACTCCTCTGCAAGGATGTTGGCCGGCCACTGCTCATGAGTGGTGCTTTTGCCGCCGAAGTTGCGGCACCGGTCGTTGAAATCGGCCATTTCGAATTGCGCGGCTTCCGTCAGCATCAGTCTTTGTACGGGTTGTGCCAAGACGGCGAGGTGCCTGCTGCGCCCACGTGGACGGATGGCGTGTAGCAGGCTGTACGGACTGTTGGGGGTAAACTTCTGCACTTTTCGGACCTGGGAGACTAGGCTGACACGATGTCCGCTCACAGGGGGCATAGCGGACCTCTTGGTTGCAGTCGGCGACTTCCGGGTTTGACCCTAAGCGGTCATTGAGGCGACCACTTGCTTTCTTCCGGGCGCATGAGCCCGTGAGCTTTCCGCAAAGTCCTCGAAGCGCCCGGCGCCCCATGCCGGGAGCTGCGACTTGAACGCAGCCCCCGGTCAAGGCTCGTCAAGTTTATTCGGCCGCAATTCGGTGCACGGTCCCGCTCTGACCTTGGCTCGTGAACACGAAGCCCTCGTAGCCGTTCTCTGCGACCTCGGCGCACTTTCTGCGGTATCCGCCGACGCCCTCCGGCCCGAGATAGGGTAAGAATCGACGCGGCTTACCTTCTATGTTCGCGCCCATGTACCAGGAATTGGTGCCGGGCATTAGGGTGGAATTCACGACCTCGGTGACATGGGTGCCCCATGTGTCCTGTGCCTGCGAGCTCGCCTCAATCGTTTTTAGCTTGTTTCTTCGCATATGGGCGATGCATTCGGTGATCCACTCGACATGCTGCTCTATCGAGACCGGCATGTTCGACAGCACCGAGGGGCTCTGCGGGCCGGTGATCGTGAACAGGTTGGGGTAGCCTGCGATCGCCAAGCCGAGATAGGTCTGCGGACCGTCCTCCCACTCCTGCACCAGCGCCCTGCCGCCGCGCCCCTTGATACCGAGGTTCTTCAGCGGGCCAGTCATCGCATCGAAGCCGGTGGCGATGACGATGATGTCGAGCGGATACTCCTTGCCACCCGCGCGAATGCCGTTCGGCGTGACCTCCTCGATTGGACCATCGGTGCTCGCATCCACGAGCGCCACGTTCTTCTTGTTGAAGGTCTCGAAATAGTTGGTGTCCAGAGGTTGGCGCTTGGTGCCGTAGGGGTAAGTCTTGGGCGTCAACTTCTCCGCGGTCGCCGGGTCGTTGACGATCGAACGGATCTTGTGCTTGAGATATTCGGCGATGACATCGTTCGCCTCCTTGGAGAAGAACATGTCCTGATAGTTCGCCAGCCAGAAGGCGAAGCCGCCCGCGTCCCACATCTTGTCGAACTCCTGCTCGCGCTCCTCGGGCGTCGTTTCGAGCACCGCCTTCGGTATGAAGTTCAGCTCGAACCCGAAGAAAGAGTCCTTGATGCGCTGCCGGATCCCGTCGTAATCGGCCTTGCGCGCCCTAGTCACCTCGGGATTGACACGGCCGTTGCGGGCAGGCACGCAGAAGTTCGGCGTGCGCTGGAACACCGTCAGGTGCTTGGCCTGCTGCGCGATCTCGGGGATCGCCTGCACCGCCGTTGCACCCGTGCCGATGATGCCGACACGCTTGGCGGTGAAGTCGACGCCATCGTGCGGCCATTGGCTCGTGTGGTAACACTTGCCCACAAAAGAGTGTAGCCCCTTGATCGGCGGCACGTTGGCGGTCGACAGGGCACCGACGGCCGGGATAACGAAGCGCGCCGTGACGGCGTCGCCTTTGTCGGTGCGCACGGTCCACAACTCGGTGTCGTCATCGAAGACGACTTCGACGACGCGCTTGCCGAACTGGATATCGGGCTTCAGGTCGAAGCGCTCGGCGCAGTGCTCGAGGTAGCGCAGGATCTCGTCCTGCTCCGGATAGCGCTCGGACCAATTCCATTCCTGCAACAGGTTCTTGTCGAACGTGTAACAATAGATGTAGCTGTCGGAGTCGCAGCGTGCGCCGGGATAGCGATTCCAGTACCAGGTGCCGCCGACGCCGTCGCCGGCCTCGATCACCGTGACGTTCAGGTCGAGCTTGTCGCGCAGCGAATGGAGCATGTACATGCCGGAGAATCCGGCACCGATGATTACCGCGTCAAAGTCGGCTTTCGCGCCAGTCCTTTGAGACTCGCCTTGCACATTTGTCATGACGCACCTCCAATTGTGAGCCTTCTCCTGGCATCTCTGGTTCGGTTGTCTTCTCGCTATGCCCTAGCGGCGGTGCAGCCTGCGCGAATGGCGGGCAGCCCGATGTCCGCTAGGGATATCGCAACGCACGCGCTGGCGGCCGCCCCCGCCCGTTCTGCGGGAGGCGCCACGCCGCAAAAGGCGCTCCCGCATTACGCTGCCGCGCGCGCCTGGCCGGCCGCATAGGCAGCCGTCTCGAAATCCATGTAGGCGCCGAACGAAATCGGATCGCCGAACGGCAGGATCTGCGTCGCCCAATATCCGCCGAATCCGTTCTTGCGATCGATCCAGTAGAACAGGTTGGGGAGCCCGGCCCAGCCGAGCGCCCCGGCCGGACGGCCGGTCGGCGCGTCCTCGTCGTTCACCATGAAGGTGTAGGACCAGGATTTCTTGAGGCCAGGGAAGAACTCGGCATCGTTCGATATGCTCGGAATGACACCGGGCAGCACCGTGACCGTCTGATGCGCTTGCAGGCCGTTGCGGACAGCAGCCTCGACCGTCTCTGTGTTGAGCACGCGGCCGTGCGGCCCCGCTCCGTCGTTCAGCCACATGCGGATGAATTTCATGTACTCGCCGATGGAGCCGTGGAGTCCGTGGCCGCCCATATCGACTTCCGGATCAGCCGGCAATTGCATGTCGGGAAGGGGAGTCAGTGATCCGTCGGCCTCGCGTTGGTGCATGGTAGCGAGGCGCTCGCGCATTGAGGGGCTCAGCGAAAAGGCCATGTCCGCGATGCCGAGCGGTGCAAAGACCCGCTCAGCCAGAACCTCGCCGAGCCGCTTGCCGCGGATGCCCTCGACAACCTGCCCGCACCAATCGATGTTGCTGCCGTATTCCCATTTGTCGCCAGGATCAAACAGCAGCGGCGTCATAATTGATGCCCTCGAGCAGGTAATCACGCTGGGTTGGCCGCGCTCCTGCGCCAGGCGCAAGTAAGTGGTATTGAAGAAGTCGTAGCCAAAACCAGCGGTGTGCAGCATCAGCATGCGGGTGGTGATGTCGCGCTTCGGCGCCCGCAGCCTTGGCGTCCCGTCGGCGTCGAACCCATCGAGCACTTCGAGCTTGCCGATGTCGGGGGCGTAGTTTTTGGCCGGAGCATCAAGGTCGAGCTTGCCTTCCTCGACGCATTGCAGGACCGCTGTGCCAGTCATCGCTTTTGTAGTGGAGTAGATGGCGAAGACGGTATCCGTCGTCATTGCCTGACCGGCGTCAAGGATACGCTCGCCGGCGGCGCCTTCGTAGATGCTGGCCGAGCGGTCGGTGATCATCGCCACCACGCCCGGAACACGATCCTTGACAGTCACGACCTTTTGCAAAATCTCGTCACATGCGCTTCTCAAGTTGTTACCCATCGACGTTTCTCCCGTTCAAGTTTGCCAAGTTTGATCCTGTTTCTCGACAGGCCGCCGGCGTCCGCTTGCAACGATGGCAACCTTCGTCAACCTATTGAAGTCGGGCTCTTCTGATTGTCCCAACGCCGGTCAGGCAAACGCAAATCCCACCGTGGCTGAAGCGGCAAGCGATTTGCGTTTTGATCATGAGGTAGCTCCAGGTCAGTATCGAATTTCGACCGAGCGTAACGGAGAGTAGACCGATTTCTTATGGTCGGCCACGCATTTGCTCTTAGACCCGCGGAGCATTTTTTTCCGAGGCACGTCAGCGATGCTGACACTAGATCCACCCTCTGAGGCGCAGCGGCACCACAGAGCGCATTCTTGCTGGCGAGAAGTAGTGCCTCGCGTTTGCATCGGCGACGACGAGCAGCACATTTGAACGTTCCTCGAAATCCGCGAAGGTCCGGTGTACTGTGATCTCAAGCGAAGCTGCTCGACATGGTGTCCGAGATGCTGGTGACGAAACATGGATCCATCGGTCACTGATTTCATCGCGAGGGAAGCGCGCTTTGGCGCCCGGAACTACGAGCCGCTCGGCGTCGTTCTGTCGCGCGGCGAGGGCGTCTTTGTTTGGGATACGCAGGGCCATCGCTACCTCGATTGCCTCTCCGCCTATTCCGCGGTGAATCAGGGCCACTGCCATCCGAAGATCTTGGCCGCGATGGTGGAGCAGGCGGGCCGGCTGACGCTGACGTCGCGCGCCTTTCACAACGACCAGCTGGCCCTTTTCTACGAAGAGATCGCCGCGCTGACCGGCTCCCACAAGGTGTTGCCGATGAACAGCGGCGCCGAAGCGGTGGAGAGTGCGATCAAGTCGGTGCGCAAATGGGGCTATGAGGTGAAGGGGGTGCCGGACGGGCAGGCCGAGATCATCGTCTGCGCCGATAATTTTCACGGCCGCACCCTTGGCATCATCGGATTCAGCACCGACCCGGCGGCGCGTGACCACTTCGGACCGTTCGCGGCGGGCTTCAGGATCATCGCATTCGGCGATGCCACGGCGCTGAAGAAGGCAATCACGCCCAACACGGTTGCCTTTTTGGTCGAACCGATCCAGGGAGAAGCGGGCGTCGTCATCCCACCGTCAGGTTACTTTACAGTAGTGCGCGAACTCTGCACTGCGCACGACGTGATGCTGGTTCTGGACGAGATCCAGACCGGGCTCGGCCGCACCGGCAAGCTGCTCGCGGAACAGCACGAGGGCATCGAGGCGGATGTTACGCTGCTCGGCAAGGCGTTGTCCGGCGGCTTTTACCCAGTGTCGGCCGTACTTTCGAACAACGCGGTGCTCGGCACCCTGAAACCTGGCCAGCACGGTTCGACCTTCGGCGGCAATCCGCTGGCCTGTGCGGTGGCTCGGGCTGCGCTGCGCGTGCTGGTCGAGGAAGGGATGATCGACAACGCAGCCGCCCAGGGCACCCGCTTTCTCCATGGCCTGAGCAGCATCCGCAGCAACACGATCCGGGAAGTACGTGGACGCGGGCTGATGCTGGCGGTCGAGCTTCATCCGGAAGCAGGCGGTGCACGTCGCTACTGTCAGGCCCTGCAGGCCCGAGGCATCCTCGCCAAAGACACACACAGGCACACGATTCGCATCGCCCCGCCGCTAGTTATCTCCAGCGATCAGGTCGACTGGGCGCTGGAACAGATCGCCGCCACTTTGAGGCAGGATTTCTCGTGACCACTGGCCGGCGCCGCCTACTACAGTCGTTCTGTTAGTCCCATGCACTCGATATCGCCAGTGGCACTTTTCGGACCTGACGCACCCGGTCGGCGATGTCCGCTGATCGGAGAAGAGCAGAAGTTCGCGGCGCGCTGTCAAAGT
>NZ_JAHEAG010000086.1 GCF_018596315.1 Bradyrhizobium sp. SRL28
GTCTACGCCGCGAATGATGCGCTGAACATCATCAACCGTCCTTTCGGTGAAGAACCGATCCTTCCCAATGAATCGGAGCCTGACGACGCCGCGAAGGCAAGCCCGAAGTGGCCGTGATGGATCGCGCTCAGCTGTTGAGATTGGCGACAATGGCCGAAGCACCTGCACCGCCTAGAGCGCAGAAAATAGGTTCCCTACGCGTATCTTCATGGTCTTCGCTCATTTTAAATTCTTGCGCAATGAGCGTTGCATCGTCGATATCAATAATGCCATTCCTTGAAAGACGATCGATAGCTCTGTCAACAAGGTCTGCTGGCCTCGCAATTTCGGGGGCAAACTGATTTGGTTCTATAGCGTTCGTCCCCGTCCTTCGATCGATTGTCTCTTCTCAGAATGGGAAATTGCTTATCGACATGGATTTTCTGATTGAGGAAGATTTTGTGGAGCACAAGTGGCCGCATTCATGTGCAATCGTGAACCGCTGCCGATTTGGATGATTTAGTGAATTACTCCAATGATCGAAGTGTCGTTCTTTATGGAGATCGTACCCGAGATTTCATCATCGAGAGGGGAGAAGCGGAGCTGCGCGCCAAGATGGTGCGCCATCTTTTGGACAAGTACAGGCGCGCGCGAGATATCCAGCTCTCTAAGAATCTTTTGAGCTTCGTGCTTAGGATTTTTCGTGCGCGTGTTCATCTCAATCAGGCCTTTGAGGTCGTCCGGTTACGCGGCGCTTCTCAGCTTTGATCACCCCGACATATTTTCGGTTTCCGGGCCCTACCGTGCCATCAAAGACAAGCACCACACCGCCCGGGATGGTTTGCGAGAGCGTTTCGAGACGAGCGCCAGCATAGGAAGGCTGCTTGCGTTTGCGATCAACGTCCGTCTCAAAAACCCGTGAATCGAGATGCGGCTAACTTGCAAATTCTCAATAATCATTGCGCAATACTGCAACCAGAAGATGGAAGGTTTCGTCAACGCTCGCACTTGGCGTATATGAAGAAAACACGAACATGCTGTCAAGACCGCAGCTCACCCGAAACACGCCTGCTCTTCGCATTCACATGACAGAGTATCAGACATTCGTAAAATCATTAGCGAATCAGTACGATATGACACCATTGCATGAATTTTAAATGAGAAAACTTGCAGAATGGTCAGTTTTGACTTATACTCCAGGCTATGACGAAGCTCGATACCCTCAGAAGCTCGATACCCTCAAAAGGCACTTGAAGCCTGGCCAAGCCTATCGGCGCGCGGATCTGGCGCGCTGGTCGACCTCTGTCGATCGGCATCTCAAGCAGCTGGTTGAGAGCGGTACCCTCAAGAAGCTTTCGGGCGGGCTCTACGCCTATCCGAAGGAAACGGTGCTTGGGCCGGCTCCCGCTGCTGACAAGGAAGTCGTAAGCGCTTTTCTCAAGGACGATACATTTCTCCTGGCTTCGCCGAATGCCTACAACAGTCTGGGAGTGGGCACGACGCAGCTTTACGACAAGACCGTCGTCTACAACCACAAACGCCACGGGGAGTTTCAGTTAGGCAGCCGCAAGTTTGCGTTTCGCGTGAAGCCGCGCTTTCCAAAGTCGCTTACAAAGGAATTTCTCCTTGTTGACCTCGTCAACAACGTTGATCAGCTCGCGGAAGCCAAGGACGAGGTTCTCAAGCGGGTAATGCAACGCGCCGCGTCGTCCGACCGGCGGCGCTTGCGTCGCGCCGTCCGCGAGTATGGGAACGAGCGAACAAAGAAATTCTTCGAGCGTGCGCTAAGGGCGAGCGAATTGCATGCGGCGTGATTTCCTCCACAATCATCCTCAGTTTGCTGACCTGATCCGGATTGTGGCGGAAGGAAGGGCATTGATCCAGCTCTCGTCGAAAAGGACTACTGGATCATGCATTGCCTCTACGGGCTGCAGCAGCTCGGCTTCACATTCCAGCTGAAGGGTGGAACTTCCCTTTCGAAAGGACATCAGATCATCAATCGGTTTTCGGAGGACATTGATATTCATCGAACCTCCGGCCGACCGGGATGTGAAGACCGGCAAGAACCACAACAAGCCGCCGCATATTCAATCCAGAAAGGACTTCTTCGACTGGCTGGCCCAAACGATCAAGATCGACGGCATCACGAAGGTGGAGCGCGATACCGCGTTTGATGATGTGCCCGATTATCGGAACGCAGGAATCCGTCTGATTTACACGAGCATCGCTGAACCGATGGAAGGGCTGAGGGACGGCGCCCTGCTCGAGGCCGGCTTTGACAAGGTCGCGCCAAACACACCCGAGGATATCAGTTCCTGGCTTTATGACCGGGCCGTCGCCAGCAACGTCGACATCATCGATAACCGCGCCAACGCGGTGCCTTGCTATGATCCTAGCTACACATTCGTGGAAAAGCTGCAGACGATCTCGACCAAGTTTCGCAATCAGCAATCCGATGTCGGCGATCCGGTCGGGTTCATGCGGCACTACTATGATGTCTACGAACTGCTCCAACGTCCGGAGGTTCAGGAATTCATCGGCACGGAAGAATACAAGCAGCACAAACAAAAGCGATTTCGTCAGGGCGACAATCAGAACATCGCTGAGAACGAAGCTTTTCTTCTGAGCGACGCCGAAACGACGGCCCTGTATGCGAACGCTTATGACCGCAGTCGCGCTCTCTATTATGATGACCCACCCAGTTTCGAAGAAATAAAGACTGAGATCCAGGAGTGGATCGATAAGCTTTAGGCGGGAAATCAATCAAAAGAGACGGTTCGGCTTGTCGCATGAACTCAAGGCGAGAGTTGATTTACGGTACCAGCTTTTTCAACTGTTCAATGAGGCGATAGACCGAAGCCAGTGCAGCTAATGCTGTAGCTTTACTACATGCTTCGCCCGAGCGCAGTGCTCTACCGGGATGAATGAGGTTCCGCGCATCCATCGCAAGGCCCGCTTGGTGCTCGGTTCCCGCGTCGATCACACCATTTGAGACCGCACGATTGATCAAATCAGCGAGATGTAGCTGGTCCAGCGGTCGCTTCGGCGCAGTCGTAAGTGACACCTGCTTCAGGGCCCATAGGCGTGCGTGAATGAAATCGATGGTCGGCGTTGCCTCTGCTGTTTAATCAAGCGAGGCTCCGAGGGGATGCGCCCTTCTGGGGAACAACACTCAGCCAGACGATCCGATACAGTTCGTCGCTGCTCTCGCCCACGCGCGCCCCTTTATCAGCGAGCTTCGATTCGAACACCCTTCACTCCAATGTTGGCATTGACGCGCATCTCTCCCATACGCGATCAACGCCTTGGGCTGTGCACATTTGGTCATGATTTCCAAGCCTACAACCTGACGCAGCGTGAGTTTCAAGCTCTTTCTTTCGAGTGAGTGTTGCGCTGTCGTTACAGCAATTCCCGATGACGTTGCTAAGACGCGCGCGGCCCGGGGGCCATCTAAAGGAAAGAAACTGGAAATGAAGAACTTGTTGCTTGTGACTTGCAGCATCGTCGCGCTTAGCGCGGCCGCACCCGCATTCGGCGCGGATCTCGCTGCGCAGCCCGTCTATATGGCGCCGCCACCGCCGCAGGTCGCGGCCGCGATCTACGACTGGAGCGGTTTGTACATCGGTATCAACGGCGGTTGGGGCTTCAGCGATGCAACTGGTAGCACCGTGGGTGGCCAGATCGGCTATCGCCAGCAGATGGGCCAGGCGGTGTTTGGTATCGAAGGTCAGGGCAACTGGGCTGATTTCAGCGGCTCCAATGTCAGCACCATCTTCCCCCTCAATACTAACCGCAGCACGACCGACGCGTTCGGCCTGATCACCGGCCTGATCGGCTACACCTCCAACAACGTTCTGCTTTACGCCAAGGGCGGTGCTGCGGTGACGAGCAACACCCATCAGGTCACCTCAACCCTGACCGGCGCGCAGCTGGCGAGCACCGACAATACGCGTTTGGGCGCCGCGGTCGGCGCGGGTGTGGAAGTCGGCTTTGCGCCGAACTGGTCGGTCGGCGTCGAGTACGACCACCTGTTCATGCCGGACGCCAACGTGAGCTTCACCACGGCCGCTGGTGTGGTCGCGACCGATCGCATCCGTCAGGATTTCGATCTCCTGACCCTGCGGCTCAATTACAAGTTTAGCCCGCCGGTTCTCAAATACTGATCTCTTCGCGTTCAAACGGCGGATCGAAAGCCCCGGCCCTCGGGCCGGGGCTTTTTTCGAGCTATTCATCTGCCGCGGAACGTACTTCCGCGGACATTCGACCCCAGACCTACTTCCATTCTGCGGTCCGCAACGCACTGTTCAGCTTACGCATCTCACGTTTGGAAGCGCCGGATCGGCTTTCAGCCCGCTCACACGATCAGATTGCTAAGAGTATGGTACTACTTGTGCTCGACGTCTGGGTATTCTGCGGCCGCCGGTTGTGCAGAACGCTTGGTTCAATTGTCATTCCCCCTTGACCTTGGGCTCAACGCGCGGATACACGGCAAGAGAAACCCGTTTGTGTCTGTTGACGATTCAGGCCCAACCCGAGCCACTGTTTGCCTACATCAACAGCCAGGTCAGCGTCACCCTTTTTGGTCTTCTGGACTTGGTGCTATCAGACGCTTGTCATAGCTGCGCTTTCATCGGGCAGCTGATCGGGCACTTGGTTTCGTGTCCTGCTCCCATCCTGCTCCGCCTTTGCGATTCATGCATCGCAGACGCCCGAATGCCTGCGCCGCGTTCCTTTCAAAGAACGCGCAATGCCCGCTACGGTGGAAGAAGCATACTATCTGCCTAAAGAGGGCGGCGGCGTCGCGTCGGTACGCGTGGGCAATTTCGGATACTCAATCTTAGGCAGCTGCCCAGTCAGCGAAGAAACGCAACAATATCGTTCTTTTCCTTATCGCTAAGCTCGATGCCGAGCTGGGTTTCACCCATCACGCCAACCGCTTGCTTAAGGCTCCAAACCTGGCCTGAATGGAAGTATGGGGTCCGCAACGCGACGTTGCGCAACGGCGCGGCGCGGAAAACGTATTCGTCGCTGGCCGCCTTGGTGACCGCGTATCGGCCCTTGTCGGAGGCCGGAAGCAGGGTTGCGCCCGGCCTTTCGATCACGCCGAACGGGAAGTAATCCTGTCCACCGACGTTGATTCCGTTGTGACAAGAGGAGCACCCCGTTTGCATGAAGAGCTTCAATCCTGCCTTCTGCTGATCATTGAGAGCAGTCGTATCGCCTTCAAGGTACTGATCGAAAGGAGCAGCGGGTGTAATCAGAGTCGCTTCAAAGGCCTCGATCGCCTTCGCGAAGTTGTCAAAGATGACCGGCGACGCCTCGTTCGGGAACGCCTTCTTGAACATGACCACATAGTCACTCATCGAATTCAACGTATTGAGCACATGATCTGGGGTCGCGTTCATTTCGACACGCGCCTGCACGGGTCTACTAGCAACCGCCGTGCCAGTGGCGCTCGCAAGAGCTAAGCTGCTGATTTAGCCTTCAAAGCAACTGCGACTCAGCGGAGAATGTTAGGTGTCTTGAACCTGACAGAAACGTGCGGTGTCCGAAACGCGAAAGCCACGAACTAGCGGCGGCCGATTCGTGGGCGACCGGCGCAGGCCTTTTGTGATTATACCGATGCAGCATCCAACTCGCTGCTATTCCCAACGAGATTAGATCGTCATGCCATGAGAATCCTGCGAGCGGACGCCACACGCTCAGGTCAGTTACCAGTTGCCAGCGCTGGCGCCGCCGAGAATTCAATGAGATTGAGGCGAATCGCTTTTACGATGGCCTGGGTGCGGTTCGTCGTACCCAACTTGCGCATCACGTTCTTAATATGAAAATTGACTGTATTATCGCTGACCTTCAGGATCTTCCCAATTTCCCAAGACGATTTTCCCTCTGCCACCCAGCGCAGGCACTCTTTTTCGCGCTTAGTCAGGGTAAGTTTCCTGTCGCAGCTGCTATCCGAGGGCCGCACGATCTCCGCAAACGCGGTATGAAAGTGCCAGGCCAGTGTGTTGAGGTGACTCATACGATACTGAGGATCGGCGTCGTCGAACGGAGATGCAAAGGATACCACAGATACTCGGCCAAATGCCCCAAACAATGGCACGCTCATACCGTGCTTCAGACCTGCCTCTCTGGCCTCGTCCAGTACGCGCTGCTCGCCGGATTGCAGTTGATATTGCTTGGCGAGTTCGTCCCAGAGAAACGGCCCCGGAAGCATTGGTGTCCGCCGGACCACCGGGTCGATGACACGGTAGTTACGTTCAAAATAACGGTGGCACCAGTCAGGCGGGAAGTTCACGGTCACCGAGGGCGGTAGATACTCCGGTAGACGAGGCGGTTCCGCGAAGGTGAGTGCTCCATAAGCGACTTCACTGAAGCCCTCCTCGCTCGCACAGCTCACAAGAAGATCGAACAGCGCTTTAATAGAGCGCGTTTGCTTCGCGCATTCGATGAAGCTGAATAAGTCCATGTGGCGACTCACGAGGGCAGCCAAGAGGCCGCTATTGCGCCGTTCGATTGAGTGTTTTAAGCGGAATCTAGTTTTATTCCGCTCAGCGAAGCCCTTGCTCCGCTCTTCATCCAGCCTGAACACTCGCGCGCTGCGGCAAATGCTATTCCCAAATTCGTTGACCTCTCCCAGCAGGCGCCCAGAAGGGACAGGTCAATCGAAACCGTGGGCACGCCAATCAAGCAGCGGGGGTGGAGCGCCTCTCTCACTTAAGCTCGAACAGCACACCATAACCGTGGTACTGGTAGCTCCACGTTCTGTCGCCAGAGGGCTCGCCAACGAAGCGGTGGGTATCGCATTCGATGAAGCCGTCGAGGGCGATCTCCACGTCGCACTTGGCTTTCGGCTCGAAGCAAAGCGCGGGACCGGCTTTCACGAGCGAAAGAAGCTGCGGCAACGGCATTGTGCGCGCGCACCCCGATATGGGAACGAGCGAGATCGATGTGATTGCGGTTGTAGAACAGCTTCTCTTCGAGGCACACTGAGGGCTCGACATTCATGTTTCAGTCTCCGCAGTTGGTATCCACGATTAGAGCGCAAGGCTTCAGTCTCTCTTGTTTATGCATGATCTCCTTCGAAAACCGGTGGCCACTTTTCCGGATCGTGCAGCGGCACTGGGCGCGGGCGAATATTCGCAGCCGCAGCGCCTTCATGTCGAACTTGGCCATAGGTAACGCGGAGGCATGCCGGCTATCCCGGAGCCGACCACGATGGCGTCGAACCTTACCTCGATCGTGACAGCCTCCTCTAGCTCGCGATCTGAACGCACGAATGCGGCCGCAGACGCGCACGAAGGCGGCATCGGCGCCGCCAGCAGCCGGTTCGCGTCACTGCCACTATGGGCGAATTCGAAGATCGGCGCGTTCTTCTCGATGCTAATGGCGACGATCAGGGCTGCGCCCTTGACGCCGACCCGATGCTGGATCGCGCCGGAAATGCCGGCCGCGATAAAGAGCTTTGGCCGCATGATCTTGCCGGTGTGACCGATCTGCCGGGCGGAGGTGACCCAGCCCTTCTGCGCCAGCGGACCTGAGCAGCCATATTCGGCACTGAGGACAGCCGCGCGCTGACGCACCATTTGAAAATTTTCGGCCGATCGGAGCCCAAGACCCTCGGCGACCACGACATCGGCAGACGCGAGATTGACGTTTGCGGAATCGCAGTCCGGCACTAATGGAGTGCTGCTCCGCCTTGATGGTGGGTGCGCTGAGATCCGGGGCCCCCGTTCTGGCGACATAGGTGAGCTCCAGCAGGCCGGGCCGCTTGGTAATGCCGGGCTCGACCTTTGCGGTGTCGCCGTCGATTGTTTGCTTGTCACTGAAGGTGACATCAACCGGGCCATACTCCCTCCCAGTCTTGCGGATGCGGTCGCCAACGCATAGCTGCTCGCCAGTGTGCCGTCCTGACGAATACGCGGGTAATGACCGCACGATGTGGTCGGCGCCGAAGGTCAGTGCCTTGCGTAGGGCTCGGCGGCCATCGATGAGCACGGTTATCTCGCCGCCGCACTCGTCGCTTAGCTCCGGCACTGCTCGCAGCGCGAACAGATCTTAGATGTTGATTATGCCCGGCCTCCCGGTGGCGCATGGAGTTGTTGGCCACCGGGCGCACGCGGATCTGAGCGAAGTTGGAAACCTGCTTGCTGCAGACGATACCGTGCATGCGGTACTCCACAATTTCCGAGAACCTGGAATGAGAACAGCAAGGTTCGTACCAGTTGCATCGCTCGCGAGAATCAGGCGTGGAGACAATGCTTGAGAGAATTTGCGATCGATTGGGAACGATAGGCGATCGACGCAATTGCGACATGGTCGGAAATGCGACATCGCCGTTTGCAGCAGCCGCGACATTAGTTGATGTAGATCAAGAAGAGCGCGGCCTAAGACGGGACACGTTCTCCCCTCATCTGCGGTGAGAGCGGGTCGCGTACCACAAGGTGAGCGGCCGCGGTTCACGAGGACCAAAACCCTTGCCCCATTCGCCTTGGACAACACTTCGCATCGCCAGGAGCAGGTCGAGATGTCGGATCGTACTCGACCTCGAGCAGCGTAAGGAGTGCTGAGCTGATGAGGCTTGCCGATTGTCGAACGGGTGCGCTTTGATTTCTCTCGTGATTGTTAGGACTTTAGCCCCGACTCGCGCGGCATCCTATTGCGACTTGGAACACGTTGCGGCCCAGTCAACTACCAACGCTAGCAATTGATCGAGATGACAGAAGCATTACGGTTGGCTGCGGGATTTCCCGAGTGGCTTGCCTCGATCAAGAACTGGGCGAAGCACGCCCTGAATGTCCGGCCGGTCGAAGGCACCTGCAAGGAGTGGCATGCAAGATCAATCACAATCTTTTCTCGCTAACGGCCCTGATCGATGCGCTGACTCCTCACTTGCAGAAATGCTGCGCGCTGAGATTTGCTGCAACCGCGAGCTCTCCTTCCTCATGGAAGCTCATGATGCGCTCTCCGGCGCGATCGCCAAGCAGGCAGGCTTTAAAGGTCTATGGGCGTCGGGCCTGTCAATTGCCTGCTCTCTCGGCTACCGCGATGCCAACGAAGCGTCATGGAACCAACTCGTCGACGTAGTCGAGCGCATCGTGGACTCGACGGAGCTGCCCGTGCTCGTTGATGGCGATGGCGGCTTCGGGAATTTCAACAATGCGCGCCTCTTGGCGCGCAAACTCCGTCAGCGTGGCGCTGCCGGGATTGCGCTGGAGGACAGCTGTTTTCCGAAGATGAACTCGTTTGTTGGCGATCGGCATCCTCTAGCCGATATCGACGAATTTTCCGGCCGGCTGCGGGCAGTGAAAGATACAGTCGCGGACGACTTGGTCCTCGTGGCCCGGATCGAAGCGCTGATCGCCGGCCATGGAATGGACGAGGCAATTTTACGCGCTAGCGCTTACGCGGCCGCGGGAGCCGACGCGATCCTCATTCACTCGCGCAAGAGCACCGCGGACGAGATCCTCTCGTTTGCGAGTACCTGGCAGAACTGTCTGCCTGTCGTAATCGTTCCAACGAAATACTATCGAACACCGGTCTCTAAATATCGGGATGCCAGCATCTCCACAGTGAAGCCCACACGGCAGGACCGAAGGCGTTCGCTCTTTGAAAATTCGTGGTTCGGCGACTATTCGTGTGCCAAAAAGAGTGATGAGGGCTGAGCGTGTCTCGGACAGCGGAGCGGCAGGTCAGTTTTGCCGATTTTGAGCTGGTACGCCAGGGCCTGTGTCTTGAGCCGGTGCTGCAGACCATTTCCGATTTTCTGGACGACCAGAAGGACATGATCGAGCAGGTCCGCCGCGATCTGACGCGGGGTTTGAAGAAGGCCGAGACCGGTCGCAACGGCCTGACGCCACAACAGGTGTTGCGCTCGTTGGTTCTGATGCGGGTCAAGAACTGGAACTATCGCGAATTGCGCGAGCGGATTGCCGACGGATGCACACTGCGCCAGTTCACCGACTTCTATTGTCTGCCTGTGCCGAAGCACGACGCCTTCCAGCGCGGTTTCGTCCGTCTGACTCCGCAAACGCTGAAAGCGGTCAACGACTTGGTCGTTCAGGCGGCGGTCGAGCTCGGACTGGAGGACGGTGCGAAGCTGCGGGTCGACACCACGGTGGTGCAGACTGACATTCATCATCCGACCGACAACACTTTGTTGTGGGATGTGGTCCGCGTCGTTACACGCTTGGTCCGCCGTCTGGCCAAAGCGCTGGAACTGCGACGAATCAAGGGGTTTCGCGACCGCACACGTTCGGCGCGGCGGCGGATGTATGAGATCCAGCGCATGACGACGAGGCAGCGTCACGAGCAGCAGACCCGGACATACCGGGTGCTCATCGATATCGCCGAGGAGGTCGTCGGAAACGCGCGCGCGGGGCTGGAGAAGACCCGCACGATGCGCGGCAAGGACATGTTCGCCGACATGGCGATCGAGGAGCTGCGCAGACAGATCGCGCACTTCTGCCGGCTGGGAGATCGCGTCATCGATCAGGCACGTCGTCGTGTGCTCCGTGGTGAGCAGGTCGCCACCGACGAGAAGATCTATTCCATCTTCGAGCCCCATACCGACCTGATCAAGCGCGGCAAGGTGCGCACGCCTGTCGAGTTCGGCCACAAGGTCTTCCTCGCCGAAAGCGCGCAGGGGCTGATCACGCAATACGAGGTGCTGAAGGGCAACCCGCCTGATGAGATGCACGTGGCATCTTCCCTTCAGCGTCACAGACAGGCCTTTGGCCAAGCCCCGCAGCTGTATGGCTCGGATCGTGGCTTCTTCAGCGAGCAGAACCTCACCTCGTGCAAGCACGCCGGTGTGAAAGTGGTGTGCATTCCTCAGCGCGGCGGCGAGAGGACGGCACGACGGGAGGCATACGAGAAGAGCGCGGTCTTCAAGGATGGTCAGCGCTTTCGTGCCGGCATCGAGGGACGCATCTCCGTACTGTTTCGAGGCCGCGGCATGAAGCGCTGCCTCGCCGAGGGAGCTGACCGCTTCGAGCTGTGGGTCGGCGCCGCTGTGCTCGCCAACAATCTCATGAGGATCGCAGCACTGCTGGCGCGACCGTCACGCAAGCGAAAAGCTGCTTGATCGACACGACGGCCCGCCTCGGTCACTCAAAGTGGCCACGGCTCAGCACGTCCCAAGTTGACAAACAGCGCGCAACTCCGACCGCACCGAAAAAATCGCCCGTTACGAGCTTGCCGATCCCGGCATTCTCCGTCACTTGTGCCCAATCTATCGGCATAACTTGGATCGGAACCCCTAAGTTCAGCCGTTTCGCGACAGAAACTAGTCTAGGAGGCAAGAACATAGAATTTGAAGTGTCGAGATCTGAAGACCTATCCGAACCAATGCCGTCTCCCGCACATGATCACGGCCACAGGGCTTGCGCTTTCCACAAAGCGCCGTCTCCCCCGAAAGGCAGCCATATTTCCGTCTCCTGGGCTTTCTGACAAATGGCTCGCCACTGTCCATTATTCCGGGCACAATTCTCGTACTGGCGCTGTTCGGCTAAGCCACTTCAACGTCTCTGGGTCACCAGGTGGCCGTTTCATCGGCATTCCGACATAGCCCTACTTTTAGCCGGTAATCATCGTTTTCCATCCGCCTGTCCGGAGCAAGGATCTTCGACGTCGTTGACGACCACATTCTCGTCCTTGCCGTCTTGCATGTCAGTCCAATCCGGATGTCGAAAACATGGGGCGACGTACATCGTCCTATGTCTTTGATGTTCGATTGTCGATTGCGCTGATATTGCATTGATTGCGACCAGCTGTTGCGCCGCAATCCACTGCGATCGTCCTTGGCAAAGAGCGGCTTTGCAAGGCGATCTGATGGAATGGAGCGCCTCACCAGGCATTCGGCCGGTCAATGAAGGTCGGCAAGGAGGAGGTGGTCGGCGCCTTAGTCGCGCTCGATCGCTGGATCAATTTTCAGTCCGCAAAAGACGAACGCGACCGGTGGCTTTCGCGATTGAAGCGCATTGAGGCTCACCTCAGCTTGCTGCCAGCGTTACGACGGAAGTGCTGTCCTGGCCGGGTTCTGTGACAGCTATTCGGCTGACGGTCACCTGGGATGCGGTGTTATTCCGTTTAGTGCGGAAGACCTAAGGCTCGCACTCTTACAACAACGACCGCGGATCCTGATCCACGATTTTTTGTCCACGCCCCGATTTGGTTGTTCTACGGGTTCGAGGGCGAACTCGCTGGGCCTGGCGCAAAGCTCCTCTATCTCCCGGCCTACAGCCCCGACTTCAATCCGATCGAGAACGCCTTCTCCAAGTGCGCGTACCGAGCGATCGCGACCGGGCGTTCCGATTGATCACGACCGGCTGTACCGATTGATTGCGACCAGGCGTTCCGATTGATCGCGACCACCCATTCCGGGCGATCGCGAC
>NZ_JAHEAG010000087.1 GCF_018596315.1 Bradyrhizobium sp. SRL28
TGACCGGGCAATCTGCTGACGTGTCAGCTTCTGGCACACTTTTCGAATGTCGCGCCCCGCCATTACTCACATACGACTTGGAACCTCACTTTTCCATCCGGCGTTGGCACCGAAACGCGAGGGCTCTTTGCCATGCTGATAGATTGGAACAGTGTCTTCCTACCCAGCCTCGGTATCGCCGAGATCGTCGTCCGAGGCACGCTCATGTATTTGGGCCTCTTTGTGATCCTGCGCTTTATGGCACGGCGTCAAGCAGGACATTTTGGACCCGCTGATCTTCTAGTGATCGTACTGATCGCCGACGCTGCGCAGAACGGACTCGGGAAGGAATATCAGTCAGTGACAGAAGGGCTCGTGCTAGTCATGACCATCGTTGCGTGGGAATACATTATCGACTGGTTGACTTACCGGTTTCCGGGCCTCAGACGCCTACTGATACCTTCATCGCTAACTCTGGTAAAAGACGGGCGGGTTATCGAGAAGGCAATGCGAAAAGAAATGCTGTCGATGGACGAACTCGCATCTCAGTTGCGGCAGCAGCAAGTCGAGGACATTGCCGAAATAAAGCTCGCCAAGCTCGAAGGCGATGGACGGCTCAGCGTAATTAGGAGTGAAGCGCGAGCTGGGCGATAATCATGGGCTGCTATTGCCTCTGTTTTTTAGATCATCGCATCATCGATAGGAGAACAACCAAACCGATGCCCCCGAGGCCGATCGCGATCGCGGTCACAAGGCTTTTAAGACGTGGCGTAACTTCCATGTCTAAGCTCCTTCAACAGGATGCAAGACAATGGAGCGATGAAGCGGCTCGTTCCGTGACAGAACAATGAAATTGCCAGTATGGCGAACCTCTAGGAAGCCTCGATTCCTTCGTCAGTAGCATCACACCGCGGCACTTAAACATAGGTTTCCGAGGACCTAGCATCGATTGCCCGAGTTGGGGTATTACGGATGGATGAATGGTGTAGGTGCGTGATGACAGAGTATGTCGAGATGACCCCCAAGCCACGCGAACAAATTTTGAAGGCCGCGGAAAACGAGCTCCTGGCCTTCGAGCGAAAAGAGGGCGAGTTCCGCAAGCGACTTCAACGGGAACGTGCGGCGGAATTGCCGATGCCAGCGATTAAGGACGAACTTCTCCGAAACTAGCGTGTCATGGCCGTCAAGTTCGGTCGGTGTGATGAAAGGATGCCACCTTCCGAGCGGTCTGATCAAACCCAACTTGAAGCCGTTTGGAGCCGAGACCTCCTATTGTGAAAGGCATGAACCTTTGAGTTTCTGATCAGTTCTAATTGCATTCTTTTGAACAACAGGAGTATCGATGCGCGCAGCACGTTGGTCAGAAACGGAGGTTCAACAGCTTCGAAATTTCGCTACCAAGGTAACGGTCGCCGAGTTGACGCGAAAAATAGGTCGGTCCCGGGGCGCGGTTACGGCAAAAGCCTTCGAGCTACGTTTATCGCTCAAATCCGACACGCCTGCTGCCCAGCGTCGGCTTCATGCGCGTTCCTATGTGGAAGGGGCTTCACGTGACTAGTGACACCCGCTATTGCAGAGGAGGTGCACGCGCTGCTCCTCTCAGCGCATCCGCACGCCGGTGACGTCGATCTAGCGAAAGCTGCAGAGCTTGCCGTGACTAATCTGGGAGGAGATGACCACGTGCAGAAGAGCGTTTTCCTTGCCACACAGAAAGCAAGGGAGGCGATCGATAATGGCGTTGGGGCGGCCGAGGGCCAGCAATTACTGCTGGATGCCGTCAGGTTCGCCGAGCAGTGGACAAGGACAACTTCCGAGTGATGCACTGGGCGAAAAAGGCTTCGCGCCTGCCTCGCCATTCGCGTTCCTGCGCAATCTTCACCATTCGATGCGTCACATTCGCAAAGTCATCATCGCCGGCGTTCTCGGCGTGATGGGGAGCGGCGCCGCTGGGCATGGCTTCAAATGCGAACGCCCGCTTTCCGGGTTGCTACGCCAGGATCGTCCAGTAATCCTGGCAAGCCCGTCAGTTAGCCTGACGCTTTCCGGTCACGATTTTGTTTCGAGTACGCATCCTTCGTTGCTTGTTCGGTAACCTGCTTCTCGGCGCGGGTTCTGGCCCTATTTCGCATGATGCCGTAGGCCAAAACCAGCCCAAGTACGCCGGCACCGATGAACAACAGGGCGACCGGCAGATGCGATCCAGTGTCAACCGGCTGTCCCTGTGCAGCGAGATTGTCCGGAAAGAAGAGCAGGGTAAACAGCGCCAGAATTATCGTCGGTTGCCAGGCACTCATGATGGGCCGTTCGTAAGATGAAATGGAAATCATCTATGTTGTCCTTCCTGGGTTAGAGGAAAAACAATTTGCACCGCAGCACTAGCGTTCCTAAAGC
Organism: Bradyrhizobium sp. SRL28; assembly: GCF_018596315.1. Classification (GTDB taxonomy): domain Bacteria; phylum Pseudomonadota; class Alphaproteobacteria; order Rhizobiales; family Xanthobacteraceae; genus Bradyrhizobium. The sequence goes on from NZ_JAHEAG010000087.1 coordinate 2,371, forward strand.
CGCTTAGGAACATCGAGCAAAATAGCGTGTTACTTTTCCGCCATGCAGCACTCATGAACGGGCTCGCGACCATGATCTTCTCGAATATCGCTGCAAGATCTGTCAGCGGATCGAAGTTGTGCGGTTGTCCCGCCGTGCGACGAAATCCCCTTAGCCATCCTCAACAACGATAACGCCTTCCAGGTCGTCGGCGAAAGCGGCGGCGCATCGCCGGCGAACTTCAGCGAGGAAATCGGCCGCAACCAACGCGACCTAACCAACCTCACGACGCCCGAAAAAAGTACCTAAGTCCTAGTATTGCCAAATCTGGGCAAACCTCCTGGCTACGGCTAGCGCACTCGATTCCTCAGTTTCCAGTGCGATCTTTTGCGCTAGCATGACATCACCCGCGACCAAAGTCTCGCTAGGAACAAAGCACACACCCGGCTAGCCGCCTTCCGCGCGAGTCAATCTCGTAGATATTCATCCCCACGCCGTAACGGATGCGATAGCGTTTGCCGGTCTGGCGGCCAGTAACATCAAAATACCGATAGGACTCATATTGCGCTAATTGTTCAGGCGACAACCATCCTTTCAGCAAACTGATGCCCCGCATTTCTGCGTGGGTGCAACCCGCCTCAAAGAACCGGTTCTCAAGGGTGCGGGCTCCTCGAGAGGCAACTATTATTTCCGTCGAAGAGTGTTCCGTAGGTTTCGCAACATCAGAAGACTAGCCGTGCAGATGAGGGAGGTCCCCGCGCACCTTGAGGCATTCGTCGAGCGCCACGAGAACCAAGACAGGCGGCGTCAACTCACGCTCCGCTTGGTCTGACGGGCAAGGCCTCAGCGGCCTCAGCGGGGTGCGGAAAGCTGAGGCCGTCTCGGCCGTCTCTGTATGTCATGCTGTGCCGATATGCCTTCGGCACGGAATCGCAACACAAGCCAAAGAATAGCGTTCCTAAGTATTGCGTATTGCCTGTCGGCATCAGCCTGCCGCCAAGCTAGAGCGCAGCACAATGTTAACTTGATTCACATTCCGGCCAACAGTTAGCTACCGGCCAACTCCGGTGGCAGTTGGGACCTCCTTCCATGGCGGAATATCGCGTGTACTTGGTTGGTATGGACGATCACTTCTACGACGCCATTCCATTGATCTGCGCGAACGACGCAGAGGCAATTGAGCAAGCTCGACGGTTGGCCCTCGGTCATGGCGTTGAGCTTTGGCAGCTTGACCGAAAGGTCGCGGTATTCCCGGACCAAAATAAGACCCGATGAATTGAAACCTTAAGGGCGCTCCATCGTCTATTTTGGACGGAGTTTCGCCTATGGCCGAAAGCAACGACCGCAAGGAACTGGAGCGGCGGCTTGAGCAGGCCAAGCGCATCGCGGACTTGGCACTAGACCCACTCACTAAGGACCGGCTCCAAAGGTTGGTGCAGGAGTTGGAAGAGCAACTGCGACTCTCGGAGCCGGGCACCGTGGGCAGGCCCACGGGCTCACGCACAAGAATGTCCGATTAGAAGAAGTAGAGTAGGCCGCTTCAGTTGGCATCCGTAATCTTTCCCTTGCCATCGCAGAACTTGCATTTGACGGGATAAATTTTACGATCTGGCTGCACTGGCTGCGTCACGACAGGGTAGCCCGTTCCATTGCAGGCAGGGCACGTACGCTATTTAATCTTCGAACCTTTCGCGTCGCTCATTTGGAGCCCTCCGTTCGCGATTTCGCGGATCATCCTTTTGGCTATCGAAATGTCAACTTCGCCATTTTACTTCGCCTTCAGCCCAGCCTTACACCCAAGCGCGAAGTCATGCTTGTCGATCATGGCAACCACTTCAGCGGGATGATCGAGCACCCAAACCGCGAGACTTCGCCTTTCCGAAGCGGATGCCCAGCTTAGAAGCGCGGTTGGTCACGGCCGCGCCGGTCCGGTTTAATTGCTTTGCAGCGTACGCGGCGTTCCGACCGGCTGTTGCTAGAGCCCGTAGCTCCTCATCTTCCTCCGCCGTCCAAGGACGGTTTGCTACGACCGTTGTCATTTCTTCGCCTTCAACCCCAACTCAACCAGCTGCGGACGGGCCACGGGCAGATCATCGATATTGCCTCTGCAAAACAACCCAGATCAAAAAGATCAGCACGCCAATAATCCAAAGCAGGACTTCGGGGTCACTGATCCACCTCCAGCCCTTCATTTCCCTCAAGCCGGCGGATCCTCACCTATTTAGGCCGGCGACCGCGAGGAGCAAACGTGGGGGCCCGTAATCGGTCGGCAGCACTCCGTAGCTTGCCAGCTGCCTTAAAAGCCTGGGAGCGAGCGATGCCCGGAGGTAGGCTGCGGGCGTATTCAAGCGCCGCGTTGGCCGCCGCGTCCGCCTGCTCATAGTCGTCGTTGGCATCACTCACTTTTTCGCCTCCAGCCACAGTTCGACCAGCCGGGGCATTGGCTAATATGTTAGCGGCAGCACTCGTTGCACGATTGCGCCAAGACAAACGAGCACCACGAGCAACTTGAGCAGATTTGCTAGTCGGCTGTCGGTGGCGAACTTGTCGATCGCCCAAAAGCAGATTGCGCCGACGACGACGATAATTAAAACCCCTATCAAAACCGAAATCATGTCGCCCTCGTTGTGCTGTTGAACTTCATTTCGCCTTCGCCTTTAGCCCGAGTTCGGCCGCGGCCTCGACCGTGTTGGCAATCTCCTGGAGCGCCATTGCCAATGAAAAATTCGTCAATCGAATAGCTTTTTTGACCGTCGCTGATAGTCACGTCGACGAACCTTTCGACGACATGCTACTCGACCGCTCTTGCAAACGCTTCCTTGGTGTTTCATTGGTCACGGTCAGCGGGTGATCGGCATGGTAGGCTTTCACGGAAAATGGATAGGCGCCACGAGGGTCTGCAATGTGAATGGGGCCGCCTCAGGTGACGGCGTCCTTCATACCAATCGGAAGCCACTCTCCTTCATGAAGAAACTGCGCCCAAAGAACCCATTGTGTTTGGCCGTTATCGAGGAAGCGCAGGTGCCCAGCATGGCCATCATGGCGGGTTTCTGTCACGACTGCCTGCCTACCACTGACAGCGCTTTCGAAAGCCTGTCCAACAGCAAATCGCATCGTCCGTCCTCTTATAGATCAAGGGCGAATCAACTCACGACTACTCAATTGTATCAGGTTTATAGGGGCTCATCCGTAGCTCTATTACGCATTACTCCTCACGGGTATGGCGATCCGCGATTGCCCGCGATCCTGCTGGCGGTGAGTTAAATCGGATCCTCGAACTTGCGCTGCCAACCCGTCCCAGCCACCGGATGCTTTCCTAGCGGGGAGCAAAGCTAGAACTTGATCGGCGATTTTCGATTGAACGATAGAACCTCATTGAACCTGGTCGGTCCATACCGTCTGCCGTCGGAGTCCGTGATGTGCACGTCCCATCCGGTTTTATGAAGGGTGTTCGCCTTTGCCACGGTCAGCGTCGGACTGGTATCCTGCGTTTCAACCCAGTCGCCGTCCTTGGATGCGTGGATCGTAAATAATTCCATCTTTCCTCAATCAATGTCTCGCAAAAGGTTCAAAGCTCGCTCACGCACATTTCCCTTCGCCTTTACCCATTCTGATGCCCTTGTCGTAGTCGATGACCTTGCACCGGGTTATATTTCGGAATCCCTGTGGTTTCTGACTGCTCAAGCAGATCGTCGTTGGTCAGCGTGGCCATGCCTGGGTGCTGTTCTAACTGCAGCTGTTAGATTCGCCGCTTGGCGCTGCTCGAGCGCATCTCTCAAAATTGCAGTTACCTTGCGGTCCATAAGCTCAAGTCGGCAGGCAGCGGCATTGCTTTGAAGGCGAAGCTCTCGCAGTTCGTCACCTATGAGCCTCTTAACCGTTACTCCCACAACGATAGATATCCCGTAGCAGATGAATGCCACGACCATGCCGCAACTGATGACTGTTCGGGTTTCTGGAAGTAGGTTCCAAACAAGAAGGCCTGAAATTGTGGCCATGACCCAACCGACGACCTTGAAAAATGTCACCATTTCCAATGCTCCTACAAAAAGCGGCTCGGAAGAATGTTTGACTAGTCTGGCTTATCCCCAATACGAGTTCTGCTTTGGCAGTTTGAGCGCCGCTTCGGTCTTAATTAAAGTGAATGGCAATTGTCCGTTAGGCTCGTCAAAAAAGGGGGCTGCAGGCAATTGGCCGCTGCGGCTATCTCAAGTCATGACGCCGAGCTCATTGAATCGATAATGCTGGTAACAGATCAACATACGTCCGAGCCGTCTGTGCACAAAGATACATAAGAACCTGCAGTCAGGAAAATCTGGAGGAGCGCCAGCCATTATCAGCCATTAGGCGAATTGATCAGCCCGGCTCTGTAGCCTTCATCGATCAAGTGCCTGATGAGCTTCGTTGTTCAGCATAGGCGCGTCGTCGCGCATTTCGACCAGGCCCATTTCCATCAAAGCCTTCAAATCACTTGGACTGACGGGCGTTAATTTCGTTCGCTTGGCTTTGATATCGCGCAGTGCCCAGCGGAGGCGGATCGCAGTATCTAGATCCAATCCCGCCCATGGTGAGCTTGTTTGCTCTGCCATAGTCTCTTGAGAAGCCGACGTAGGTCGGTCGTCAACCCGCGTTGCATTTGCCTCCTCGCCCGCGGGCTGGCTTACAACGGCTTCAAACGCGGCTTTTTCGGCAATCGGGCGGTCCAGGGATGGGGGCGGTTCCGCGCCGGCGAAAATTGGCGAGCTTTTACGGAATAGTGCTGCGATCTTTTCGTCCAGTAGTGTCATTTCTTCGCCTTCGCTCCAGCTCTACAAGCCTGGCTGGTTTCAAATGGCCGACCGCATCGCCTTGAGCCCCGGCTGGGTGAGTTTGATTGCCGTATGGTGCTTTTCACCTTGGAACTCGATCCAACCATAATTGCGTATGCGGCTCAGCATCAATTCACCTGCTGGAATGGGAAGGCGGGCGGCGACCTTCCAATCGTCGAGGCGTAGATATTGCATAACCGCTCGCTGGGCCATGTTGGGAAATTCAGCTGACTGTTTGCCAGTCATTCCTATTTGCTTTCTTGGTAGGTTTCTCGCCGGTCCTTCGGGGAAGGATTCGCACCGTGCTCTCGCGAACCAGCAAATACCGCTGAGCGGCGCGTTTCAGCCGTTGCTACCCGACGCGCTTGCGTTGCTCAATATGGGCTGCCAAGTTCCCGTGCGGACATTGCGAGTGTCAGGTGGAATTGTTTGTGAGCTTGCAATGCTTCTCCACGGGCCAATAGTTTCGACGATGATATTCATTCCGCCCAACGCGCTGTCGATTTGGCGTTGCACGCTGTCGACCTCGAACGTCAGGAATTCTTGCATTTTTTGGAGTTCGGAAGCTAACCCCTGAAGTTCGCCTATCGAATTTGAGGTCAAGCGGGCAACGGAAGAGTGGAAACGGTCGGCACTGTTTTCCAGCTGTTGGCCAGAGGGTTTCGACTTCTCTTTGTTGAGTTGTGTCGCCAAAGCCGGCGTTTTTTCGTCGGGTGTGGCAGACGTTGGGGTATCCATCAGCTCCTCCCTTGGTGCAGGTCTTCGCGCTGCCAATCCCGAACCCATATAGTTAAAAATCCGTTAACAATTGCCCGGCCGGCGCAACGCTGCCTCCTTCGCGATGTCGCGGCGAAGCAGGCCGTCTGGACTCGGCGATAGCGCAAGCGACGAGTGTTATCGTAGGCAGCTCGAGGGCCGCGCCATGTTGCCGATGACGGATTCATGGTGACCGTCGCGCCGTTGGTGACGCTGGCGCTGCGAGACGCACAATACCTTGGGCCTGACCATCATCCGGCGGCCAAAGCAGACGCCAATCTGGCAACTGGAGCAGCGCATGCGCTGCAAGCCGTGCTCAGAGCAGCGCGGCTATCCGTACAAGCGCGGCCACTGGTGCGGCTGCGACAAACCTCGGTCACGACCAAAGACGATGGCGAGCCGCGGGCGATCAGCGGGATCGATCATTCTAAACTTCACGCGTCGCCACGCCTCGTGATCGATGCGATCACTCGATCTAGGTTAAAAAACCGTTCAATCGACTACTATCAAAAATGGTACATCAAGACTGCCGGCTTTCCGAACGACCTTCGATTTTCATAATATGTGCGTCTCCGGCGAGAAAATCGCATTGGTTCATAATCGCCACCTCCGCGCCCTAGATCCAGCGCGCGCATCTCGTCGGAGCACCACGACGCTTTCGGCGAGGTTCCAATGATGCCTTGGACGACCGGAGAAATTTCTCTACTCATCGGCCTCTGGCCGACCGCATCAGCCACGCAAATCTCGAAGCGGTTGAACCGCTCGCGCGGGTCGGTATGCGGGAAGGCAATGCGGCTGCGCAGCGATGGCGCGCTGCCGGCCGATGTGGAAAAACATTTCGAGATGAACCCGGCGGTGCAGATGCGGCCGGTTCCCGTCATAACAACAGCAAAATCGATACTACCAATCGAGGCCAACGTGCCGCCGCCAGATATGCGGCGTTGCTCGCTGATTGAACTCGACGACAATCAATGCCGCTGGCCGCTCGGCGATGTGCACAGGGTCGCGACGATGTTTTGCGGCGGTGCTGTCGAGCCAGGTCGCGCTTATTGCGGGCATCATTGGCGGATGGCGTGTCATTCGCGAGCGCATACCGGCGGGCGGGTATATGAAATCCACCACTACTAACCGACCGTACTCCGATCCCGAAAAAGCCGCCCGCATGATCGTTGAGATCGCCAATAGCGTAGAAGCTGGGCAGGAAGGCCGGATCTATATCGAGCTGATCAACGGGCCGTTTCTGTTTCGCGAGAAGGGCACTCCGGAGGAATACAAAGCCGGCCTCGATTTGGCGATCGAGCGCGGCTGGCTGGAACTGGACCGGAGCGGAACCTTTGTCCGGTTCACGCAAGCGGGCTCCGACCTATTCGCCTGAATCCCAACCCAGCTGCGAAGATGTCCTACCAGGGCCTGCGGGTACGTTTTCTTCTGGGTAACTCCGCAAGTTGCCAACCAGTGAATTTATAGAGCCCGGTCCATTCGTGGACCGGAGTGCTGCACATACGGCATCGAAAGTCGCCGGGGTGTCGTCTCTGCTGCACTTCCTGGCAGGCCGTGTATATAGTCGCGCAGTGCGGGCAGGAGAAATAGACTGTCAACTTGAAATCGTTACTCATGCTCCAAATGATGCCCTGATTCGGCAATTTTTCAGCGCGGAGATTCGCATTCGGTCGTCCATTGCCTATCTTTCCCGGATGCGAAAATCCCCGTTCGAACCCTCCATTCCGACCCGCGTTGCCCAGGTGCCTGACCGCCCGGAGTGGATGCACGAAATCAAGCATGACGGTTATCGTCTGATCGTCCAGCGCGAGGACAAGCGCGTGCGGCTGTTCACCCGCAATGGGCACGACTGGAGCGAACGATACCCGCGCATCGTCGAGGCCGCGCTTCGAAATCGTAACGCTTCGTTCGTGATTGACGGCGAAGCCGTACTGTGGGCGTCGACGGCCGTTCCGATTTCAACGGGCTGTATTCCCGCCGGCACGATGCCGGGGTCGAGTTCTACGCTTTCGACATGCTGGTCAGCGATGGCGACGACATCCGCAAGCTGCCGCTGTCGATGCGTAAACAAATTTGTCCCGACTGCTGGCGCGGCGTGTTCACGGCATGCACCTAGCGCCATTCGAGCAAGGCGAGATTGGCCCGGACCTGTTTCGTCATGCCTGCCTGATGGGCTGGAGGGGTTGGTCTCGAAACACCGTGACAGCGTGTACCGCGGGGACAGGTCGGACCGCTGGATCAAGGTGAAAAATCGGCAGCACGCGGCGGGTGATAGATGCGTTCGGTTGAGCCGCGCAGCGCTGGCGGCCGCGAGGAAGCTCACTGCGTGCCGAGCCCATCGCCGCGCTATACGAGCAGCGCAAGGTGCACCACGTCGGCAATTTTTCGACGCTTGAAGATCAGATGTGCGCTTTTACGAGTGACTTCGACCGCGGGCGCAACGGCTATTCGCCGGACCGGGTTGACGCGTTGGTGTGGGCACTGACAGAACTGAGCGGGCCGCAGAACTCGTGCAGCGTCCTGCCATTTCCGTTCTGAAAGTTGCCTAATCCACTGCGATGAATAGCAGGCCGCTGAATTGCAGGAACAACCGACCAAGCCAAGCGCGAGTTGTTTGACCGGCTCGCCAGTCACCTTACGGTCCTCGCGGACCAGGTCGAACAGGCGCTGTTGCAACGAAGGACGGGGACCTCTCGCGGCGAGTTGTGCGTGAACGAGTAACCAGCCCGGTCCGGTAAACTGAGGTGGAGCTGGAGACGCGGGGCAACAACCGCGCGGCGGTGAGATGGAAGCGCCTCTGTCTGAAGAGGCTTGGCAATAGGAGCCTGAGGCAACGGCGGGCAAGACAATCGAATTGCGAGGGTGATGATGGCGTAATGCGAAACGGTCGAGCCGTCGATTGGGACAACCCGCTTTTGGGTCATGGGCGTCAAAGCCCGTGCGAATGATTGGGACCCGATCCGGACTACATCAGGGCCAGCGGTCATGGTGCCGCGGGCCGGACACATGACTTGCACCGACCGCAAGCCGAACGTCAGATTCTTCTTGCAACGCGGGCGTCGTCCACACCTGATCCATAGCGGTCATCAGCACAGCAATAGAAGCTCCGTTAACGAGGAGGTGGCTACGTAGCCGGCTTCCAGTCGCGTGCGAGCCTCCGCGCTTCGTTTATCTGAGCTGGGGTCATCTGCCGTTCGGCCTTTCTAGAGCCTTGACCGCAATTCGCTCACCCTTTGCCGCCGACAGATTGAACCACATGTGGGCACGAATATAGTCCTGCGGCACGCCTAGGCTCTTGGCGTAGATGCCCCCGAGATCATGCATAGCTCTGGGATGGCCTTGCTCGCATGATCCAGATCAACGACTGCGGCATTTTCGGATTTCCTTCATCGAAGCGGCCGGGGTCGCGACAATCATTCTCAGTGTCGCTCTGCTCGCCTACCTCCTCTACGCTTAGTGAACGCCGATCATGGCCCGCTGTATGAGCGACAGGCTGCACAGATCGTCGCCGTTGTGCTCGATCAGGCAAAGGCAGAGCACCACCGCATGACCGGTGCGCCACACGTGGGTGATCCGGTTCGCCCTCCGCGGCGCCCTCGATGACCATGGACGCGCCGGCACCGGGCTCCGAGATCGGTAAGAGGCGCTGGGAAGTGCCGTACCTGGAGCCTGACGCAGAGGCCTGGCGCAAGCACCGGGAGACTCTCGATGCCCATCTCCCGTTCCGCGATTTCGAACTCGCCCGGCCGACGCCCGGCGGCGGAAAGCGCTACGTGTCCGTCTCGGGGCTCCCGGTGTTTGACAAAGAGGGGCGCTTCGTCGGCTATCGCGGCGTCGGGCGTCACATTACCGAGCGCATGCGCGTCGAGCAGGCGCTACGGGAGAGCGAGGCGCGTTTCCGCAAGTTCGTAGAT
>NZ_JAHEAG010000088.1 GCF_018596315.1 Bradyrhizobium sp. SRL28
GTTCTGTAAGTCGTTGTTGAGCACAGTGCTTGGCGGACACCCACGCTATCCGCTTGCCGAGGCGGAGCACCGATCGACGCAGGCCGCTCGACACGGGATGTAGTTGGGGGCGTCTCGCGGTAGAGTGCCGATTATGGTGACACCATCAGCCAGACCTCCGAAATCCGGAGTCAGCGGGCCGTGATCAGGTCATGGGCCTTCAGCAGCCGGTAGACTGAAAGCTTCCGCTTCGGTTTATAGCGCTCGTACCATGCGGCAATCAGCGCACTCGTATCGATGCAGTAAATCTTCTTGGCCATTCCGGTTTAGGCCGCCATGCCAAAGGCCGCCTTTTCCATTACAGCAACGGTCGTAACATTCATATTTAAGAGACCCGCGACATCGCGCAGTGTGAAATATCGATCGTGATAGCCCTGTAAATAAGCTGGGAAAACGTGCGACCGAGCTGACTCAGCACCACGTAATGATACTTGGGGCCCCCTTCGGACGGTTCTTTCTGTTCGTCAAGCTGGGCGTAGATCTTCTGGAAATCAGCGCGCTTGCTGTCATAGAAGGCCTGGATGGTGCGACCGAGCGTCAGCAGCCGCCGCAGCACGGCTTCCTGGCTCACGCCAAAGCGCTGGGCCAACGCTTCCAGCTAGCTAAAGCGTTCGAAGCGTCTCCGACTTCGCTTAATAGCCGTTCGCAACATTGGCGTAAGCGGCGGCGAAGAGCCATGTTGTATCTCACCAATGACCTTGAAGCCGTGGCGTTGATAAAAGGGAATGTGCTCGGGATTTGAACTTTCAAGGTACGCGGTAATGCCCTCCTCATCACATCGTTGAAGAGCGTATTTCATCAGCAATGTGCCAAGCCCTTGTCCAGCCCAGTTGGGATCGGTGGCAATGAGAGGCAGATACCAATGTGGCCCGGGGGGATGATGTTCGGCCATTCCCCGCCGCAGGTGTGCCATATCATCGGTAATCCCCGGGCTCAGGGACTGCGCCATGATTTCGTCCAGCGCCTCCTCGTCTTGTTGCACGCCGGGAGGCAGCCACAGGGCCGCGGCGCGAATCCCTCCCGCGACGTACGCTGTGCCATGCTCGAATGCTCGTCCGCCACAGGCGTTGATGAACTGAGGCATGCTCTGAAGATATCGCCTTGCGTCAGGCCAACTCCACCGCATCAACGGATCGGCGGCAAAGCCGAGCACAATTGTCCAGACGGTGCTTGTGCGATTGTTTGCGTTCGCAGATTTGATGTCCGACTCCGCTGGCATAATGTGATTTCCGGGTCTCAATCTAGGCGTCAGAGTTACAAGGGTGCAGGACAAATGGCTCTGAACGAGAGCAGAGAAAGGATACACCGACAGAGGCCTTCGTCGGATGCATCGGGCGTCCAGGTTAGCAAATGTCGCACTTTGAGGTCGCAGTTGACCAACGATCTTTCACGCGATCTGATAACGTATCACCTCGTCTCCCATTGAGCTGTTCTGGTAAGGTCTGACATTCAAAACACGTGCCAACTGCGAAGCCGCATATACGATTGCCCTCAGTCGGATGGGGCCATCGTTCGAAGCGGACGGCGCGCCTCATCTTCTCGCGCCAAGCAACCTCGGCAAGCGCTCCACGGGCGTCGCGATGCCGACACCATGATCTCCGTCGTAACTCGGTCCATTCATCCAATGGATGAAGTCGACGTATTAACTTACCGGCTTTCCTCTTCGTCTCTGAACTTTCCGAGTGCGTCGAGAAAGAAACACAACCAAAGGAATTGATAAAGTTGTGTCATTCTTGGTGCGGCCAATGCTTGCTTGGCCCCAGATATTGTCTCCGGTCGGCCGCTGGGGTGGTGTGATAGATCTGGGCCTGAAGTTGAGATGTGCGGTCGACGGCGCCGAAAGGAAACTCGTCTCGATAGTTGTCGTTAAATGCACGGATGTCCTTGAAGCTGCGCCTGACCAGTTCAACACTGAAACACTTTCGTCCATCATGTTCCTGAATGTCGTTGACGTACATTTCGTAGAGCCCGGGCATCAACGCTTCGATCGCCTCCAGAGTGAGGGTCAAGCGCAGCTGCGAAGCCCACGATGCAACGCGTGTCTTGTGCGAAATCCCCGTGCCCCAATTCTAGCGGGTCATGGAAAGCGAGTTCCGCGATGACAGCTCAGACGCTTGCCCCCGAATGCACGTGTCAAACCAGCTGGTGCAAAAAAGAGTTTTCAGAGGTCGTAATTCAACGACTTGCGAGAGCGTTATTCGTCGCTTCACATTTGCAACAAATGCGCGCAAGCACTGCGAGATGCACGCGCGTAGCTCAGCTGGATAGAGCGCCACAAGGTGGAGGCCACCCGTTCGAATCGCGTCGGGTGCGCCATTTCAGTACAGAACCGCGAACGCCGAGAGCCGCTGATTTTTCGCTTGAGGCGGCGACCAGGGTTCGCAGCAGTTCCGACGTCGATCCCATGATGCGGACCTCCTTTTCCGCCACCTCAATGCGCTGAGCGAGCCCGCGCAGGTGCTCGCGGCGGTAGCCGCCGCCCTCGATCCGTATGCGTTCGCGGGCCACGCGTGCGAATGTCTTGATCATGTCGGGGCTGACAGCCTGGCTGCTGGCATTGTCGAGCGCTGCCTGAGCGCGCTCTGCATCGGCCGTGGCCTGATCCCGAATCGCCTTGAGGCCCGCGATGCGGTCTCTCAGACCTGGGGCGTCCAGTTCGGCCACGCCCAATTCGATCGCGTCATAGAGCCGGTTGAGCCGCTGGTCGGTCTCGGTGATCCGTTTGTTGAGTTCGGCGATGTGCTCGCGGCGGCGCTCTGAGCGTTCTTGGCGACGGTCAAGGACGCTGGCAAGCACTCCCTCCAACCGGTCGGGGTGGAGCAGACGGCTCTCAAGGTGATCGGCGACAAGATCGTCGAGCTGGTCCATCGGGATCGATCGACCCTTGCAGCCGGTCTCCCCCTGCCGGGGTGTCGAGCAGGTGTAGTAGCGATACATGCTACCTGCGCTGCCCTTGCCAGTCCGGAGCGCATTGCTCCCCCGCACTTGGCGCAAAAGCAGATGCCGGTAAGAAGCGTGGGACCGCTGGTGACGCGGGTCGGCGTCACCATGGGGTGACGGGATTTCAGGCGGGCCTGAACGGTATCGAAGATGTCGCGATCGACCTCACCCTCGGGTTTGCGCTCCCGGTCCTTGTGCGAGCGCTTGTTGAACTTGTGTTCGCCGATATAGGTCGTGCGGGTCAGGATGCTATGGATTTGCGCCAGGCCCCAGCGCCCGCCATCGCGGGTGAAGATGCGGCGTTCGTTGAGATAGCAAGTGATGGACTTCACGCCCATCGGCCTGGACACGCCGTCTCCCTCCAGAAACAGACGATAGATCATCCGCACCGGCGTGCAGCGGATCAATCTCCAGCTTCTTCTTGGTCTTTGCGCCGCGCTGCTCGGCTGCGACAATCCTGTAGCCGATCGGCGGCAGCGCGCCGTTCCAGAAGCCTTGCCGGGCGTTCTCGCTCATCGCTCGCAGCACGTGCTTGGCGTTTTCCTTGGATTGATACTCACCGAACAGCGCCATGATCTGACGCATCATCACATGCATGGGATCGTCGCCCATCTCCTGCGTGATGGAGACGAGCCTGACGCCGTTCTTCGCCAGCTTGCGGACATAGAACTCAAGGAAACGGCTGAACGAATGAACCACGACGATGTCGAAGGGTGCGGGCTTGCATGTGCCCACCTCGATCATGCGCTGAAACTCAGGGCGGCGGTCGTTGGTCGCGGAGGCTCCCGGCTCCACATAGGTCTCGACGATCGCATAGCCGCGCGCCGGGCAATAAGCCTCACCTTGCCGCTTCTGATCAGGAATGGAGACATCATGCTCGGCCTCCCGCGCCGTCGAGACGCGCAGATAGAGGGCGGCGCGCGCCCCTTTCGAACATTGGGGCACGGTCATGGCGGGCGTCTCCTTGTCAGATCATCGGCATGGCCCGAACAGGTCGTCGAAGAGATCGGCGAACCACGCCTCGAATACGTCCACCTCGGCGTCCGTGACCGCGACGCGGTCGGGCCAATCGACTGTGACGGTCCAGTCAGCAAGATCATGCTTTGGCGGCCTGCCGGCACGCGGCCACGGCTCGATGCTGGCATAGTCGAAAAGATCATCCGGCAGGATGCCGGGACGCAACGGTCTTTGCTGGGTTTGGCGCGCGCTCGGGATATCCCGCCAGGATCGCGCGATCTGTCGAAAGCAAGAAGTAGCCTAATTTTGCGCCACGATACGCTAAGCTGCGCGATAAGCCGCGCAGCGTGAAAATACTTGCGTGGTGCGGGACCAGAGCTATTCATCGCAATTCATCGTCGACTACGCGGCGCGTTTCAGCGGACGAGCGCGTTCGATCCGCTGACGCTCCTTGGGGCTGTTCATCGCTTCCCAGAGATCGCTGCGCCGCTGCACGTTGAGCCAGAAGTCCGGGCTGTTGCCGAACACGCGGGCGAGGATCAGCGCGGTCGCCGCCGTCACGTTCCTGCGGTTGTTGCACAACTCGTTGACGTGCTTGCGCTGAACGCCCATCGCCTCGGCAAGCGCGCCCTGGGTCAAGCCCATCGGCTCCATGAACTCCTCGGTCAGTATCTCGGCGACCGTGGCCGGCTTGCGCTTCGTCGTCAGCATGGTTTGCCTCGCTCTCATCGGTAGCTGTGATCATCGAGATAGACGCCCGCCGCTTCGCCTCGCTTGTCGTCCCAGCGGAAGATCAACCGCCATTGCTGGTTGACGCGGATCGAATGGAACCCCGCCAGATTGCAGCGCAGCTTCTCGAAGTGATTGCTGGGCGGCACGCGTAAGTCCTGATCGGTCGTCGCATCGTCGATCATCTGAAGCTTGCGGAATAACCGGGCTTCATGATCGGGCGGGACGTTCCGCGACCGGACATCATCCACAAAGAAGGCGCGTAGCCATTCATCCCGAAAGCCAACGATCATTCCAAGGCTCCAACATAGAGCCTATGTACCACCCTATGGGTCATATTACAAGCCGCAACCTACCACTGCGAACCCCTTCGACCTCGGGCATTGGAGCGCTCGCGCCCTCAATTAGCCTTACTTGCTTGGAGAGCCCAAGCCGGGGCGGCGACGGCTGGTCCAGGCCGTCAGCCGCGAAGAGGAGGCGCGACAGCGGCAGCCTTGAAGAGTCGTCGCTGACCCGGCCCACTCGCGCCAAGCACGCAAGGCTTTCCGCTGCTTCACAAGCCCAACCCGTGTTTGCGTCCGAAGCTCCACTCGATGCCGCCGCTGTCGCGCATCACACCGCTGATGCTGGCCGATGCGCTTGTCGAGCACAGGCTGCTGCCAGGGGACGAACTGGAAGCCGAGGCCGTCGTCGATCATGGCAAAGCGCCCGCTGGCGCGCGTGGCGATGCCCGCAAGCTTGCCGGCGACGAACTCACCCGGCTTGCTCGGTGTGTAACTGACGCGATCATCGGACGAGCCGCCGCTGGCCTTCATCAAACAGTGGCATCGGCTCGAACGTTCGCCGCGAGCAGTGTTCGAGCGCGTCCAGCTCTGCGTCATGACGTGAGCTTTCGAGGCATTCGATGTCCGGCGAGGATCTTCGCCGGATCAACGTCGTGGGGGCCGTTCAGCATGTGCTGCTACGTCAAGACGGCCGGCTCATCATGCGCTTAACGCCAATGCGTTCTTCGCGGACCATTACCGGACTGGATATGTTCCATCCAAACAATAGATTTTACCAATTTTGCCGCAATCCCCATAATCAGACGCTGGCTAACTCAAGCATCAATCAGGAAAATGCGTGTGAAATGACTTGTTGGTTTCAACACAGTTGCTGGATGATAGGCAAGCGCGAACGGATGATTGCCCAGCTGCGTCCTGGTGTGCGCCGTACTGGATTGGGACTGACGAGGTGCTCATGAGGTCTGCGAAAGCTGGACTGGAGGCTCTTCAATGGTCGGTAGACCCGCGGAGGCGGAGCTTTCCCGTAGTTCTTCGAGGCTGGTCTTGTTTGACAGCATCGGCACGGGCACCCGATCGTGCATTCTCAGTAGGTAGGTGACTCATGAGTTCGGACAGCAAGCATCAATCGCTAGAGCAGGAACTAGCCGCCGACGATCCGTGGAGGCTCGACGGTAATCCATTCGAACGCGAGCGTCACTCGCAAATGCTCCGGCTATCGCTTTCGCAAGGCGTGATTTCGCACGCCCTCGAGGTCGGGTGCGCGGCCGGCGCATTTACGGAAATACTAGCACCTCATTGCAAACGGCTCACAGTCATCGACGTTATGCCGCAAGCGATTCGTCGAGCTAGCCTGCGGACGAAACGGTGGTCGCACATAACCTGGATGGCTTCGGACGTTCAGCAGTTTTCGACCGCCGAGCGGTTTGATTTGATCGTACTGGCCGAAGTCCTCTACTACCTTGGAGGCGTGGCCGAGATGCGTGCGACTATCCGCAAGTTGGTGCAGATGCTGGCGCCAGATGGACAGCTGGTTTTTGGCTCAGCCCGAGATACCAACTGCAGGCGCTGGGGCCATGCCGCTGGAGCTGAGACTTGCATGCTCATGTTGAAGGAATCGTTGGTCGAAGTCGAGCGAGTGAGTTGCCAAGGTCAGTCGGCTAACGAAGACTGCTTGATCTCCTGCTTTCGGAAGCCGAATTGATGCCGGCTCAAGAGGGTGTCAGAAAGAATGTGTAAGCAGGCTTCTGTGAGTTTACCTTACCGAGGAGACTCACATGACGACCGAGACGACGTTTACACCTGAACTACTGGATCAACTGCTTGCTAACTATGAGAAGCCAGAAGACCTCACAGGTACGGACGGGCTTTTCAAGCAGCTGAAGAAGGCGCTGATTGAGCGGGCGCTTGGCGCGGAGCTGAGCGATCATCTTGGCTACGAGAAGGGGGACCCGGCCGGCCGCGGCAGCGGCAATAGAATAGCCGCAACGGGACCAGCGCGAAGACGATCCTGACCGAGGACGGCGAGATCGACATGGCTTTGCCACGCGACCGGGCCGGCAGGTTCGAGCCGCTATTGATCGCCAAGGGCCAGACCCGTTCGACGGCTTCGACGACAAAATCCTGAGCCTCTACGCGCGCGTTAGCTTGCGCAAGATCATCAAGACCCGCGGCAGTTTCCCAACGACGACGCCGCGTTGAAGCTGCTTTATCTCGCACAAGAACGCCGGATTGAGGTGGCGGCGAGGTGTCGAGTGGACTGCCGCCATGGGCCAGTTCGCCATTCACTTCGGCTCGCGTTTTCCGGGATCAGCGCGATGACCACAATGTCCGCCTTATCCGGCGGCCCGAGTTTGGCCGATCAGCAAGCTCTGAAAAGGCGGGCCTGCGGCCCCCGCCTGCGACGGCTGCGGCTTTGACAGGGCTTGCTGCCCGGCCACTGTTAGCCACCATAGGATCAAATGACAATGTCCGGCTAATGCCAGAAACGACTGCAATCCAGCTTCACAGAGGCCTCTTACACAAATATCTGAACATTCCCTGCGCGCCCTTGTTCCTGCTTCCTTAAGCCCTTGAACGAGCTGCTCTCCGCCCATCATTCTCGACCCCTGGTTACTTCGGAGCGGCGGTGCGCGATCAGATATCAACCAGCTCCGTCTCAAGCTCAGACCGCCACGAGGCGTGGCTGATCTATGCACGAATCCCTAAGACGATCCGCCCTGTAGATTCCTGCCATCCTTCTTACCGACACCCGCGTAAAGAACATACGTATCCTCAATCGTGTAGTCAGCGCCCGCGAGGCAGCCACGCGCTAGCTCATTGACCGTATGCCGGATTGAGCTTGTGTCACGGTACTCAGCGTTGAGGCACGCTGCGATGAGTATACTCTCTGCTTTGAGAGGCGCTACCCTGCTCAGGCGCGCCTCATTGATGCAGTGCAACGGCATCGGCTGACCTCCTCGCCAGTCCAGAGGCTCGAACCCGTTTCCCCGTTCTTGCAAGTTGAAACTATGACAGGAGCGCATCTCATGTGGCGCGATCTGCTGTTTTCAGGCGGTCGACTACTGCGGGTCCTACTCGATCGTATCTCCTGAGGCTGCGGGTCGAGTTTGTGTGCGCCACCCAACCACTTCTTGGTGCGGTTCGACATGCTTCTCATTTTTCGCTCGAAAGCGATCTGTTTCACCTTCCACAATAGACGTTGCGATTTGCGCCGACCGAGCCCGCCGCCTCAGATGAAGCAAAAGCAGTACGCCGCCGAAAAGGCTCGTCATTATAACGGCCGTCATCAAAAGGCACGCCACACAGCACAATGCGGCTATATCCAAGGCCGATCGCAACCAGAACGGCACCCAATCCAGACGTGCCGTGTCCTCCGTAGGGCCAGACATGCTCGCTATAACCCGCTGCTCTTCTCGATGCGTGATAAGGCTAATCGTTCACCGCCTATTGACGGATCGGCACCCTAAGGATGCGAGCTGACGCCAAGCTGACGAGTTTCCCCACGGCAACGATATCGTCTGGCGGGAGTCCCAGCCCTTGTCGATCAGCCGAAGGGATCTGAAAACTCCCCGAACAAACATCAACAAGCATCTTAGATGTATTGAAGAGAGTTGTTCGTCTATCGCAGTTGTCGTTCCTACCGGAATAGATGCGGCGGCGCCCCCTGTTGGGGCCCTCAAATCGTTGTAGTAATACGGGTCTCATGATAGCCCCCCAATCTGTGCAAGCAACATTGCCGTTTCAGATGGATCAAGCCCGACGACGCCAACGAAGCTAGCCGGTGGCATTGGAATGTCCCGACGAGTCGGCTTCCAGAGATGCAGGCAATACCGGCTGTTATTCACGTATTGCGAATGAGGAGGATGCAGCTGCATCACGCACTCCTCTTCATCCCAAAACAGGTCTTTGACGAAGCACATCTCTTCCCAGTTCGGACAACGTCGCGGCGTAGAGACGGAGATATGCTCCCAACCTGGGCGAACAAGTCCGACTATCCTGAGCTTGCAGCCACAAGGCCCCTGAACAAAAAAGAGGCCGCAAGGACCTGACTCCGGCGCGCTGGCGAATTGGCCATATCGTACGCGGCCAGCCTCGAGCTTTTCTAGAACTTGTGCTCTCACGTCGCCTCCTTTGCCTCGCTTGATTTTCGAACAAACTGCTGAGCAAACCGTAGTGTAGATCATCTCTCTTCTTCCGCTTCCAATGCCGGCAAGCACATGCAACCGGGCGGCTTGCTTCTCCTTGAACCGGTAAAGAACCTCCATCGAGAGGCCGGTACAAACTTTCGCCATCTCCTTCACCTTCACTGAGAAGAACGCGTACGTTTCCTCACGGATATGGTCACAATGGTGCCTTTCAGCTTCCGAGTTTGGTTCAGAGCACCAGATCTTCCTTTTTTACCTCACCACATCAACGCACCGCCGGAAACAGCTGCTCTTCCAGTTCAGTCACGGCCGGCCGACGGAACGAGCTCCCTTGAATGCCGGGATCATAAGGCGACCGTTTCCGAGCTTGATCCCGCCGTCGAAGGCGCAGCGGTGCCCGTCGAACCTGGTGAACGGTCTCGGCAAGTGGCCGGATGAGCCAGGCTTCTCCCAAGCCTCAGTCGCAATCGCAATCGCTCGTGATGTTCTTCGAGCCGACGAGCTCGCTGCTTACACTTACCAAGCGCTAAACAGCTGGTGAAGGGGTCCAGCGAGCGGCCGCGCCAACGCACAGTCGGGTCGGCTGTAGCATGTAACGGCAATTGGCGGCCACCCCTTGCGCTTCCGCAGGATGCTCACCTCAGACGCTTTATCGACGAACAGACCAATGTTCAAATTGCCCTTTGATACAGTTCTGAATGCCACTCGTGAAGAGATCGCAGTGCGCATCATTGAAACGCTGCGCAAGCTTGGCTTGGCGCTGCACTCACTCGCGCCGTCTTCCAACATACTCAAGGACTGCTGCAACGATACTGAATTGGGAGCGATCGAAGCAGCCCTTGACTTGAGGATAAGCGGTCCACTGAACAAGAATGTGCAGGCGGAGCATCGCGAAATGGCGTCCCAGCGAGCACTAAGATCAGCAATTGAGGGCAAGACATTTCGCTATCCGTGAATGACGTCTGGATGAGGCGCGGAAAGCGGAGCTGCGAGCAGCTGAGCCCCTCCTCGGCTCGACGACCAAGTGTCCAGACAATTGGCGGTATTGATCCACGAACAGCGCGATCTGGTTTGCATCACGCGCGGGTGTTTTTCATCGATCTAGAGCCAGACTGGTTTCATCGCTTGCTCCTCCCCTAGCGCGCCGGATTAATGTCGTTGAAGCCGCAGATCGCAGTCGGCAGCGACATTCGGCTTGGCCGTTGGCGGTCATGAGGAGGCACACCTCAATTGATCGTCCGGCGAAGCGCCCTGCAAGAGTCGCGCAACGCATCGATGGTGGAGCGTTCAAATCCCAGAGAGTTGCCAATGAGGCAAAAAGTAGCTCAGAGCAGCTGACTAGGGCTTCCAAAGAAGCTGCTCTGCCGCCAAATTCGAGGACCGCCGCCGCTGCCAATTTATTCCGCTCGCGCGCCGCATCGAGAGCACACCCGCGCGTGGCGGGCGCTCCCGTTGCAGCGCCCCTTCCCGGTGCATGCCGCTACGAGAAGTCGGCCACTTTCAGGCCAAGCCGCACCCGGCGCGACTTCTGCTAGCCAGTCCCCGGGCCTAAATTGAGCCGGTCGAAGTACCAAAGAGGATCGTCCCCCGACGAATCCGTCTCCATGTATTCTTCGCCCGAATATTTCTCGACACTTCCTTCGTTTTCGTCATCACTACTCTCAACTTTGGAGAGATATAGCCGAGGCTTGTCCGCCCGCTGCCATTTTCCCTCATCGTTCAGCGTCCACTTGTCGGGATGCTGCCTAGGGTCAAGCACATATTCATTGTCATCTTCATTGTCCCCCACGTAAACAAAACCCATCTGCTCTAGACGGGGCTTCACCTCATCCGTGGCAGGACGCGACATGACCAACGCCCGCTTGCCGTCAAGCCGAAGTTGATGTTCCAGCAGAACATCGCCTGCGTTCTCGACGAGCGGATGAGTAACCCGGAGATCGACAACGGACGAGACGTGTTTTCGCCCAGGAAAGTGCCGCTCCCACGCCTCCCCTCCCATGCGGCGTCGACCTTCGGTCTTTAGAAGCCCGACACTCTTGTTACCCAATTGATAGCTGAAATATCGCGCATGGTCCGAATCCTCTACGGTGGATCCGGTTCTGGCGACCATCGCTGTGCGCTCAGCCTTTTCGGAAACGAAATCCGAGTATTCTTGCGGATTATCGGCTATGTGCTTGATGTCCTTACCGTAAAAATTTCTCAGTTCTTCCCTGAATGACTCCCTGTCAATCTCATCGATGGGAGGTTCGGAAATGAGGGAGTACGGCCGTGTCGCCCCCGAGGACGAACCAGGCGCCGTAAGCGTTTCCGTAAACCTACGGCCGTCTGCCGATAGCTCCGATTCATCGGCCTGGCTCGCGCTTGGAACTTGGCTGGAAGAACCAGTGATTCTGCTACTATACATGCGGTTTGCTCTCCCTATCGCAACGTACTGGCCTACTCGAAGACCTGTGGACAATGATAGGCGCGCGAGCTGACAATAAGCTGACGCACAGAGGGGGCGCATCACC
>NZ_JAHEAG010000089.1 GCF_018596315.1 Bradyrhizobium sp. SRL28
GGGAACGCGTCATGCAGGCGACACGGGACTTTTCGCATTATGTTAAGCATCTCGGCTCCGGAGTGGCGCATATTGACCTCGCTGTCGAAGGCATCAGCTGCGCCGGCTGCATCTCGAAGATCGAGCGTGGCCTTTCAGCCATCCCGGACGTGACGCTGGCGCGCGTCAACCTGACCGACCGCCGTGTCGCGCTGGAGTGGAAGGAGGGCGCGCTCGATCCGGCGCGCTTCATCGATTGCCTGGTCGAGCTCGGCTACAAGGCCTATCCGTTCGAGGCTGTCACCGCTGAAGCGGCAGAGGCCGAGAACTCCCGCTTCCTGCTGCGCTGCCTGGGCGTTGCGGCGTTCGCGACCATGAACGTCATGATGCTGTCGATCCCGGTGTGGTCCGGTAATGTCAGCGACATGCTACCAGAGCAGCGCGATTTCTTCCATTGGATATCGGCGCTGATCGCGCTGCCGGCCGCGGCCTATGCCGGCCAGCCCTTCTTCCGCTCCGCCTTCAACGCGCTGCGCAGCGGCAACGTCAACATGGATGTGCCGATCAGCATCGGCGTCATCCTGGCGCTCGCGACCTCGATCGTCGAGACCATCGGCCATGCCGAGCACGCCTATTTCGACGCGGCGATCATGCTGCTCACCTTCCTCCTGATCGGGCGCTATCTCGAACAGAACATGCAGCGGCGAACCCGCGCGGTGGCCGGCAATCTCGCCGCTCTGAAGGCCGAGACGGCGACCAAGTTCGTCGGTCCAGACGAGATCTCCGTGGTGCCGGCCGCAGCGGTCAAGGCCGGCGACATCGTTCTGCTGCGGCCCGGCGAGCGTTCGGCGATCGATGGCACGGTCATCGACGGCAGGTCGGAGATCGACCAGAGCCTGATCACGGGGGAGACGTCGCATGCGGCGGTCAAGCCGGGCAGTGCGGTCTACGCCGGCTCGCTCAACATCTCCGGCTCCTTGCGCATGCGCGTTTCCGCCGCCTCCGAAGGCACGCTGCTTGCGGACATCCAGCGGCTGCTTGATCACGCCGTGCAGGGCCGCTCGCGCTATGTGCAACTTGCCGACCGTGCCTCGCGCCTCTACGCACCGGTGGTGCACGCGACGGCCTTCCTGACCATGATCGGCTGGTTGATCGCCGGCGCCAGCGTCCATGACGCCATTATCACCGCGATCGCCGTTCTGATCATCACCTGTCCCTGTGCGCTGGGGCTTGCGATCCCGACGGTGCAGACAGTGGCGTCGGGCGCGATGTTCCGCGCTGGCGTGCTGCTCAATTCGGGTGATGCCATCGAGCGCGTCGCCGAGATCGACCGTATCATCTTCGACAAGACGGGAACGCTGACGTTACCTGAGCTCGATGTGGTGAACTCGGCGGCCGTGCCCGCCGATGTGTTCGAGCTCGCGGGCCGGCTTGCGCTGGCGAGCCATCACCCCGTCGCCTCGGCGCTGGCGCGCGCGGCCGGCGCGAAATCGCCGCTGCCCGGGATCACGGAACAGCCGGGGCAGGGCGTTCGCGGCGTTCTTAAAGGTGAAGAGGTGAGGCTTGGAAGTCCAACTTTCTGCAAGGCCGATGATCTCGCGAACGAAGTCCTGAGCCGCGATCCCGAGGTTTCCGTCGTTGCCTTCGCGCGTGGTGAAAAACGTTATGTGTTCGCGGTCTGCCAGAGCCTGCGGCCGGACGCGCGCGCGGTCATCGCGGCGCTGCAGAAGCGTGGCGTGGCGGTAGAAATTGTTTCCGGTGACCGCGAGCCGGCGGTGCGCGCCGCGGCTGAGATGCTTCAAATCCCCGAATGGCGCGCCGGCGTCACGCCCGCCGACAAGATCGCCCGGATCGGGGAACTGAAGCGGCAGGGTTTTAAAGTTATGATGGTCGGCGATGGGCTCAACGATGCGCCGTCGCTGGCGGCGGCGCATGTCTCGATGTCGCCGATCTCGGCGGCGCATTTGAGCCAGGCGACGGCCGATCTCGTCTTCCTCGGCAACCGCCTCGCGCCGGTGATTGCCGCGGTAGACCATTCGCGGAAAGCGTTGCGCCTGATGCGGCAGAACCTCTATCTCGCGGTCGGCTACAATTGCCTCGCCGTGCCGATCGCCATTCTGGGCTTCGTGACGCCTCTGATCGCGGCCGCCGCGATGTCGGGCTCCTCGATCCTGGTGATGCTGAATGCGCTGCGTGCGCGACCTCTCCCGCAAGAGAATCTGTGATGGAGGTGATCGTGTTCCTGGTGCCGCTGGCGCTCTTGCTCGGCCTGTTCGGGCTGCTCGGATTTCTGTGGTCCCTCAAGAACGGCCAATATGACGATCTCGAGGGAGCCGCCTGGCGCGCGATTTCTGACGACGACGAAACGCAGGCTCCACGCCGCGTCGAGCTGAGGTCGGAATCGCGACCGTAATGCCTCGTCGTTGCGCGTCCCGGGATGCTTCCAATTTTGATCTGACGCAATACGGTCGGCTATTCGCCCCGCATACTTGACGTGCTCAAACCGTACCGGGAGGGTACTATGGCATCGGCTATAAGAAAGGAATCGATCGGAGGTAGGCTCATGGGCAGGTTTTCGGAGTGGCTCGGCCGGCTCCGTGATACCGCCGACCTCCGCGCCCTTGGAGCCGCCGAGCTCGATTGCATCGCGCGCGACCTTCGCGTCTCACCGACCGAGCTCGAAACCCTCACTTACCGTGGGCGGCGCGGCGCTGATGAGCTGTCGGGACTACTCAAGGCGCTCGGCATCGACGAGACGGCCATTGCGCGCAAGGAGCCGGGCGTGCTGCGCGACATGACGCTGGTGTGTGCACTGTGCGCCGAAAAGACCCGATGCAACCGCGAGATAAAGGCGGAAACAACGGCGCAGCACCTTCATGAATACTGCGCCAACAGCTACACGATCGATGCGCTGCGGACGAAGCCAAAGCCAGACGCGATGGATCTCGTTCGTGGTCCGAGCTGCTGCTGACAAGCTACAAATGGTCTAAGGGCCTCTCGGTCTTTAAACCGCGCGACTGTGCACGCCTGTTGACCGCGAAAGGTGAGCATCAAACGCTGAGGCGACGCTACGCACCAGGAATTCCGATCCTTCGCTGACGGTTAGCCGACCTTAAGACATTGTCGCGACAGCCGGTCGATGCGGGCGCGATAGACGACTGCTATCCGTGGATCCCGACGATGGGTGCGGGATATCTGCTCCAGGTCAACGGTCAAATCGCACATGATCCGCTCGATGATATCAGCGCGGAAAAGATTATCCTCGGTGAAAGCATAACCCTTCACCGTGGCTAGCCGGCCCTCCGCGATGCGGTTCAGGTCGCGGATGGCCACCACGTTCTGAACAAAGCCGTGTGGCATCCGACCGATCGCGCTCGCCCCGAGGCCGATGAGTGTGTCAGCGCCGTCATCGGTGTAGCCCTGGAAATTGCGCCGCAATCGGCCATCGCGCTGCGCCGTCGCGAGCGCATCGTCTGGGAGCGCGAAGTGATTTAACCCCGATGCGCACATACCCCGCGTCCTGAAGGGCCTCTGCGATGGTCTCGGACTGAACGTGTCGCACGACACTGTCAGGTAAGCTCTCCTCCGCGATCTTGCGCTGATGCTTCTTGAATGAGGGGACGTGCGCGTAGCCGAACACCGAAAGCCGGTCGGGGCGCAATTCGACGCACTTGGCAATGCTGTCTAGGTCAGCGTTTTCTTGGTTTGAATCATATCAGGCGACCTCGGCGAGTTTGTAGGACCACCTGTGGATGACCGGATGGCGATTGACATCGTCGATACCAGCCACGATGCGCTCCTTGAGTTCGTGTTTTGAGGCCACCCGGATGTGGCGGAGGACTGAACGGGCGAACTTGGAGAAGAACCCCTCGATGAGATTGAGCCATGAGCCGTGCTTGGGAGTGAAGGCGAGCTCGAAGCGTCCCACCGGTCGAGTGGCGAGCCAGGCTCTGGTTTCTCGCGAGATGTGCGCGGAATGATTGTCGAGGATCAATTTGATCGCAGTGTTCGGCGGATAAGCGGCATCGATAAGCCTGAGGAGTTCGATGAACTCTCGACTGCGGTGACGATCTTTGACAAGGGCGTGGACCTTGCCGGTGAGCAGATCGATCCCAGCCAACAGGCTGAGCGTGCCATGGCGTTTGTATTCATGGTCGCGCGCAAAGCTGGCGTGGACGCCAGGCTTGGGCGGCAAATCGGGCGCCGTCGTTGCGATGGCCTGGATTCCCGGCTTCTCGTCGCAGGAAACGATCGTCACCGGCTTTCCCCGCCTCTTTCCCTTGGCAGAGGCTTTCTTCAGGACTTCGACTTCGCGGTAGACGCACAGGACCTCCGCCATCTTCTGTTCGAACTCGGCGTCGCGATTTTCAAGATAGTAACGCACCTTGTGCGGCTTGATTTCCTCTCGGCCGAGGATCTTGCACACCGTTCCCTGGACCAAATTGGCCAAACACGCATGCCCCGCCGCCGGCCCGTGTTCACGCGCATGGCGCGCCAAGAGCCGCGTCGTCCACAACTCATGTGGATAGCCGTGGTCCTTGGCCTTGTCGCACGCCAGCGACACCAACCAGGCTTTGGCTTCCGGCGTGATGGTTGGTTCCTTGCCCGGTCGCGGGCGGTCGTCGAGGGCTGCCAGCGGGCCATTGGCCAGCGCCCGCTCGACACAGCGCTGCACCGTCTGATGATGGACCCCAAGTCTCTGGCCCACCGCGCAGAACGAAGGGTTTTCCCGATACGCCAGCAGCATCTGCGCCCGCGACACCCGGCTCGCCAGTTCGATCCTCGACCGCGAAAGCGTCGTCAAGGTCGCTATCTCTTCATCACTCATTGCCAATTCGACCGCTCGCCGCCATCCTGCCATGATACAGCTCCTCGTTTCGCCGACCGCAAACGAGGAATCCGTCAACAACCCGTCCGTTCCACCAATCCACCTAATCCATGACGCAGGTTTCATGGAATCGGTCGTCTAGCCTAGTCGACCGAGAGCGCTTCTTCGTCGCGCACAACCAGAAGCTGGCCGGAAACATCACCGACTTGGTTTGGCACTCGAATATCGCGGGCATGGACAACCGCCTGGTGACGACTGTTGCGGCAAACGGCCTTGATTTCGTCCGCCCAGGCGCGGCCAATTTCCCGCACGATCTGGTCACAGTGGTTGACCCCACAAGAGGATACCACGGTCTCCTAAAGACGCAGCAGCAAACCGCACGAATCGACAACGAGTCACTATCAATCGAAGACCGCCTGAAGATCACGCAAACATTCGCGCTGGTCGGGGGCCTCCGCGTGGAGCATATCGGGCTCGATCGGAAGTCGACCGATGTCAGCGGCGTGGAGAAGGCCGGCTTTCCCTTCTCAAAGTCTTGGGCGCCCGTGACGGGCCGGATCGGCTATACCTGGGCCCCCATGCCCGGACTGACTTTTTTCAGTCAGTACGCCACCGCCGCGGACGTCTCCGCGAACAACATCTTCCTGCTCGGACCACTCCAACCGCTCGATCTCACCACGTCTCGCACCTACGGGACGGGGGTCAAGCATTTGTTCTGGGACAACAGGGCGGCGTGGTCCTTCTCGGCATTCGATATCCTGCGAATGAACGTCTATGCGGCAGCCGGCGGAATGCAGCTGAACCTCGCCGGGAGACAGGAGTCAAAGGGCGTGGAGTTGGCTGCCGGGGTCCGCCTGACGCCGGCGTGGAGGGTGTGGGGCAACATTGGCTATGTCGATGCGCGATATGCCGACGACGATTTTGCCGGTGGTTCGTTTTCCGGCAATGTCCCGCCGAACGTGCCTCGCGTCGCAGCCAACGCCGGGACATCCTATCGATTCTCCACATTCTGGCCGGTTGAGCTTGGCATGTCCGTTCGTCACGTGGGCGATCGGTACAATACCGATGCCAACACGGTTACGCTGAACGCCTACAGCGTTGCGGATGCCTACGCTTTCGTCGATATCCCGAAATCGGTCTTTAGCACCGTCGATCGTGCCCGAGTGACGTTTCGGATACGAAATTTGACAGATAAGCGTTATGTCATCTGGGGCGATCCGTTCTACCCCGATCAGGTTCTGCTTGGCGCCCCACGTACCTATGAGATTTCTGCTGCGTTCAAGTGGTGAGACGCCAACAGCATGATGGCCGGACTAATTCTGCTGCATAGATGGCTTGGGATCGCGTTCTCTCTCCTGTTTGCGATGTGGTTCGCAACAGGCATCGTGATGCATTTCGTTCCTTTTCCGTCTCTGACCGAAGCGGAACGCATCGCCGATCTTACACCACTCGATACTGCAGGCGTGACGATTGGTCCGCGGGAAGCCATCAGGGCTAGTGGGATCGAGGATGCGACGCGCGTCCGCTTGATCCAGCGGAGCGATGGTCCGGTATATGTCGTTTTGGGTCGATCGCGATTGAAATCGATCCGCGCCTCGGATGCCGCGGAAGGTGCGGTAACGTCCCCGGATTTCGCTCTCGCCCAGGCGAAGGCTCACGCGCGCAGGCGCGGCCTCGATATCTTGCATTAGTCATTTGTCGTGCTCGCAAGCTACGATCAGTGGAGCGTCCCCAACGGATTCGACCGTCATCGCCCGTTGTTTCGCGTAGCTCTCAGCGACGCCGCTGGCACCGAGATCTATGTGTCCTCGATCACCGGTGAAATCGTGCTGGACACGATGCGGAGTGAGCGGTGGTGGAATTTCGTGGAGAGCGTCGCACATTGGGTCTATCCCGTGATCCTTAGGAGAGACTGGTCGCTTTGGGACAATGTGGTTTGGACGTTGTCACTATTTGCCATGATCGCGGCGATACTGGGCGGCGTGGTTGGGATAACGTCGATCAAGCTTAGGCATAACGGCGCTGTTTCCTTGTATCGAGGCTGGCACGCTTGGCATCACGTGCTCGGTTTGATCTCGATGTTCTTCGTCCTGACGTGGATATTCAGCGGTTGGCTGTCGATGGACCATGGAAGGCTGTTTTCACGGGGGCAGTTGACCGACGCCGAGCTCAATGCTGCGGCATCCACACAAGCCTGGGACGCGCTGCCACCCTCGGACCAGTCAATATCGCCGTTCGCCCGGGAGGTCGAATGGTTCGCCTTCAATGGGAATTTCTATCGACGTGAGCGGATCGGTCTCGACAGGCAAACGTTGTTTCAAATCGGGGAAACGGAGCCAGGCGATCAATCGGGGTTCCTAAGCTCGCGTGAAATCCAAGCGTCGATCGAACGCCTAACACCGGGCGGCTGCAGCTTTCGAGCGGTCGTTGCGGGGGACGACAACTATGTGGCTTCATCCCGCATGCCGGGCGCTCCCGTCTACCGTGTGGCTTGCGGCGCCGTGTGGATAGATATCGACGGCGCGAGCGGCATCGTCCTGCAAAGGCTAGATTCGTCGCGGCGCGTCTATCGCTGGCTTTACAGGGCCCTCCACACGTTGGATTTCCCAATCCTCATGAGTCATCCGCGGATCCGCAGCACCCTGATCGTCGGCCTGTGCGCCTGCGGATTGTTGTTCTCGATAACCGGCATAGTTATTGGCTGGCGCCGCTAGCGCTATTCATGCGGTCTTGGGAAATAGCTCGCCGGGCAAAGCTCGCATCAGGAAGTCGATGCCGAGCTTGCCGGTTTGGTCGAGCAGCCAAGCCCAACAATCCGGGAGGCAGGCCGGGGCTGCCGTCCAAAGAGTGGATCGCATCTAGCCGCCATCCTCCAGCGCGGATAAAGCTCGCTTCAGATCCCTGAGCTGCCAATGCGCTTCGCTCAATGTGCGGCCTCCGTGCCCTGTCTCGATGACAACTTGCACTGACTTCCTTGTGTTCTGTGAAGGTTTCGCGACCTACGTCTGGTTCTCGCGCGCATTCGACGTCTAGCGATCATGTTGCAGCGGCGCACCAACAGTCCGGACCTGCTTTGGTTTTGGCCGCCGCGTGTAGAACTCAACGGCCAGCAGCAGACCGCCGTCAGTACCACGACGGACGAACGGGGCCATCCATTTGACTAAGATCAATGGCGCTGCAGGTATTTCAGGGTACAAGGGGTGATCTGGTCATTGGAGCCACGGGATGTCAGCAACCGAAATCGCAGCACGTCATTTCTCTGCCGCCCTTGCGGAAGCGGCAGGCGCGGGCCACGCGACTGACAGCGTTTGCCGAGCGCTGCTCGGTCTCCTGGTCACGAAATATCTCGAGAGCCGGCCCGTCGCCGACGTTCAGTCGGAGCTGCACTTTGTCGCCGACAATTGCGATCCGGCCACGGATTTCATGTTCATGCGGCCGTAGTGAGTATCGCCTATAATGCGTCGCGCTGACCACATCATTGCCACCCGTTGGCTCGCAATGACGATGGGGTTGGCGGAGACGCCCACTAACAACCCGCCGGCTCGCCCACCATTTCCGGCTGCCGCGCCAGCGAGACCGCGGGCGACAGCAGGATGACCAGCGCCTGCGCGGCGAAGATCGCGGCCGCCAGATAGAGGCAAGTCTCCGCGCCATAGAACCCGCCGACGATGGCGCCCAGCGGCGAGCCGAGCGGGCGGGCGCCGTAGCTCATGATGTTGATGGCGTAGACGCGGCCGAGCAGGGAGGGCGGCGTCGCCGAATTGCCGCAGCGTCGTGTCCCGGAGCCGACTTGAGCTTTTCAAGGGTTCTATTCGTGGATGGAGCAGAACTACTCAAATTACCTGGCGTTTAGAACCACTACATCCGTCAGATTCGATGTCGAAATGTGGTTTGATCAGGAGTTCAAGCTAACCTGGCGTCGGTAGCGCTATCCGGCTCAGAACAGACGCGGGTCAACAACGAATGGCTCGACAGAGTTAACAGAGATGCGTGCCGCGTCGTTGTGCGTGTGGTTGATCAAGATGTTGACGTCGGGAGACCGATCTAGAGGGACGATGGCAGAGGGAACGCGGAGCAGGGGTGTCGCGAGCGAATTGATCGCCCTGTTGCTGGGTCCAAACTTCCTGTCGTTGCCAATCGGCAGGCAGGTCGTTAAGTCCAGCGTCTCGACACCAAAGTCATCTGGCGCATCGTAGCGCACCATCATAAGTGGGGCATGAGGGCAGGATCCTCGATATAGACCAGCTTTTCCAACACGCACAGGGCAGGGGACGTGCTGCAATAGGTGACAGGCCACCCGACCCCATTCCAGCGTCCATCAAAAAGCAGGCCATAGCCACCATCGAACGCTTTACCATGCTGTACACCTGACAAACGCCAAAGGAGCATCAGGCGGCGGCGCCCCACGCGATCTTGCCCAGTATGGTCTCGATGACGCGTGCGCCAGCTTCGGTTTGCGCAACAGCCAATGGCGTCTCTCCATGAAGTTCTGCTAGCGAACGCCGGAGCCATATATTCGCCTTGTCGACGTCGTCGAAGGTGTGCTCGGCAAGTGTTTGCACGCGCAGCAATCGCACTGCCCGATCGGATTCTTCCACGGTGAGCGGTTGCTTTTTCTCTGCGGCGATGCCGGCGCGTGCGTTGCGGAATGACGAACAACTCGATTTCCTGATCGCTAAGCCCGGCCTTTGCCAACCCATGCAGCGCGGTCAGGGGAAGCCGCTTTCGCACCGCCAGGGCGAGGTCCGCCTGAGAGCGTAGAGCGTATGACCCCTCCGGATTAGACCCTTAAAGATCAAAGCCTTCGGCGGTATGCGCCAAGAAAGCAAGGGACCGCCCGAATGAAGCGGGCCCCAATAGGCCTTAGACCACTCGTCCCTGAAGGGATGCTGACATCGCAGTGACCGATGACACAAATACCTCGGCTACATCTACGCGCGAGCACTGAATGCGCTCGTTCAATCCACCGGCTGAGCGGAGATCGATCTCGCCATAGAGACAAATGGGCAACTGCCTGTTGTTGTTAAACCGCCGGTCTGGACCTCCACTGCGGTTCACGTAACGCCACGTCTGGCCCACGACAGTTGCGTCCATGGGCGGCGCTTCCTCCTCAATAAAGCGGGTATGTCGGAAGGTGACCTCAACATCGCCGTAGCAAAATCCAGCGACGGCATTACCAGCGGTGACCAGAATGACGTCAGGCGTCAAATATATCGTTTCTTTTCCCACTGGGAGCTTGAGAAAATCCATGTTGGTGGCGACCAGCGGCGGATTACCCGTGGCTAGGTGGACTTGCTTTCGTTCAATTACCTTCGAGGCGCCCGCATTTCGCTTCCAGTCGGCTTCCTGTTTCTCTAACGGAATATTCCAAATGCGACGGCAACACGCCATCTCAGTAAACGCGCGGGTCAACGCCTCAAACCGCTTGGATTGATCCGCCGATAGCTCATAGTCGAGCAACACAATGCTCGACTGGCGTCCGTGAAGGAGGAGCGATCCAAGAATGAGTACCGCTCCTGCCGCCATGGTGAATGCGGCTATGGGTGAAATGGTCGCTCCCGAACGGATGATCACGATGGCAGCGACGACAAATAGGATCGAGAGAATGGCGATTAGCGCCTTGTACGTTCGCCATCGTGATCTGCAAGCTACCAACGTATGCGCAATGTCAATCGTCGAATTTGCAACCAATTGATCGATAGGTGCACTGTCGATGACGGTGGTACTGTGATCATCCAAGGGCGTTGGCTGTCGCGTTGCTGCATTGCTCATATCTGGTGGCGGAGGCGGCGATCCGCCAGCAGAGTAAGGCTGATACGTCGTCCACGAAATTCCTGATCCGGGCACACCGACTGTTGTTCTCGTACCGTGCTGTCCAATGGTGTAATGGAACCCAGGTGGGCCGAGCGAGACGCTCGCCCCGCTGCCGCTCAAATTCAGTCGGACGCCGGGAATGATCTTGAAACTGCGACGAAATCTAAAGCCCATCGGTCGATATAAACCGTAAGATCAAGTTAAGGTAGCAATACACTTCTTTATCGCGAATAAAATGAATAACCTCAAGAGCAGACCGCAAGGCCGCTCCTAATCAGATAGTCGGTGCTCAGGGCGTCGTCAGGGAATGAAAGGCGACGGGACCGCCCTTACTGCGATTCGCTTCGACGCAGTTGCGGCTTCTGCATTGCCTTCTGGGCTAAGTGAGGGTGACGAACGTCCTTGCCCCGCCCTCGGCGCGGATCGAATTCGTCAACGGCCTACTGCCAAGCGACAATCTCGTCCTCGAACCAGACCCGACGGGTCGGTGAGATGTAAGTCGATCTCGGAAAGCGGCTGGACTTCTCCATCCGGTAAAGGGTCTACGGCCGACCGTGACGATCTCCAAAGCCTGCTTCTCGCTCAGCATGCGCCGAGGCCGAGGCCCGTTATCCGACGCGACGTCTTTCTCGGCCGTCGCTTGCACCGTTGCGACCATCGCGAACTCCTTACTACGAGCGAATAACATCCTTTCAAGTTGCCTTCTCTTGTTCATCGATCGATGCGAGCAGCGTGCTCTTGCGACCGCAGATGACGTCGCCCAGCCGAAACAGCGAGAGATCCGAACGCGCAGCCAAATGATAGACGCGGCGCGGCTTGCCCGTGGAGCCAAACATAAAGCGCGCGATTCGGCTCCAGAAGTGGTCCCGGTTGTCTGAACAGAGTTTCCGCGTCGATAGGTGGGGCCTCTGCCGGGGTTAGGCTGCCATGCGGAGTGGCAGCGGGC
>NZ_JAHEAG010000009.1 GCF_018596315.1 Bradyrhizobium sp. SRL28
GTCGGCGCGACACCCTTGCGGTCCATGCAAAGCTTGACGAACTTTTGAAAGCGACGCGCGACGCACGAACCGAACTCGCTTCGATTGACGAAAGAGAGCCAGAGGTGATCGAAAACATTCGAGACCGTGAGCGGCGCGAAGCGCAAACAAAATAGACAGTGCTCAACTGCCATTGACGGCTGTGTAGTTAGATGTCCCTGTGAAGGCTGGCGGGTCCCGGCGGGGCTCAAGGCGATGCGGTCGCCGATTTTGAAGCCACCGGCCGGCTTGTAGAGCTGGGGCTGAAGGCGAAGGTGAATAGTGGCGAATACCCGACACATCTACTCGAAAGAGGGGGAGCACGTCTATTATCGCGTCGGCGACAATATCTATGAACCCGGTGGAGTCCGCGCGTTTTGGGTCAGCGGCACTTGGTGGCATTCGCACGAAGGCGGGGCCGAGTACTATGAAAGAGGAAACTGGATATACAGCAAAGACGGCGACCGGGTAGTGGAGCAGACCGGAATCTTGGTGGGCCGCCCGATGCCATCCCCCGGCTTGTCGAGCTAGGATTGAAGGCGAAGGTCAAATGACGTCAATCGAGCTCAAGCCGGGCGATCGGGTGCGTTTAAACGAACTGGGCGCCTCTCGTAGCCCAAAGATAAAGGTTCGCACTGGAGTAGTAGTCGCGTCCTCCGACAACAGAAGCGGCGGCGCATCCATCGGCGTTCTATTTGATGGGAATAAGCGACCGACTACCATCCATCGGTCCTACGTTGAGCTCGATGACGTCGGGGCAAATGACAAATGAAGTTCTGGCGTTGGCTTCAAGACGCACTTGCACCAACAGGCCCACCGGTGTTTTTGGTGGGAGTAACTGCTTTTCTTATTTCCGTTCTGATTTCCATTTATATGCGCTCGCGATAGGTTAAGACGGCTGGTCGAGCTGGGGCTGAAGGCGAATACCGAAGGCTGATTTGCGATCTTGCGAACGACGGGCGAGCGGCATGAAAGGTTCGAAGATCAAAGAGCACGTCTGCCCGGCCTGCAATGGAACGGGCTACCCAATCGTGAAGCAGCCAGTGCAACCAGGTCGCAAAATCTATCCCGTCAAGTGCACGTCCTGCGACGGCAAGGGAAAGGTCACGGACGCCAACTGAGGTCTCGTTGCTCCCGATCCTGACGACGCGAGCCGGCAAGTAAATTGCGTGCCGGAAAGCATTTGCATCAGTAGCCGCAGTGGAATTTGCCCGTGAACGATACTGATCCCGATGGACAATGTTTTTCATAATATCGATCGGCCGCTCGTTCTTCGTCTTGCTCTTGGCTCAAATTAGCCGGGGGAGGAACTGTTACTGGTGGGCTCAGCACGGCGATGGGGAAACTTTCAGATTTGAGATCGCCGTCCCCGTCGGTCCACGAGCAATTCACCTGATCGCCTTGGACCGCGGTAACGGTCATCAAGGGCCCACCTGAACGCACTCGAACAAGATCGCCATTGTGCAACGGAGAAGCGGAACGGCTCTGCGCTGCAACTTGGGAAGGAGGAGAAGCAGAAAAGGCGGGTATCGCCAAATACACGTTAACCCCAATTCC
The DNA here is from genome assembly GCF_018596315.1 of Bradyrhizobium sp. SRL28. Taxonomy (GTDB): domain Bacteria; phylum Pseudomonadota; class Alphaproteobacteria; order Rhizobiales; family Xanthobacteraceae; genus Bradyrhizobium. The sequence goes on from NZ_JAHEAG010000009.1 coordinate 1,576, forward strand.
AAGCATTACTGCAATTGCAATCGAGCATGGTCTCGTGCGCGCCAGCATGTTAAGCTCCCGTTTCACAGCTCATGATCCGACCCCCGTGCAGCTGACGTAGGTTCGCAATCCTCAGAATCCCATTAAATTCTGCTTTAGAAGGACCAAACGCCCAGCTTGTAGGCCATCCGCCGGCTGTAGAGCTGGGGCTGAAGGCCAGGGGGAAGTGAAATTCTGGCGTTGGTTGCGAGACGCAGTCGCGCCTAAGGGGCCGCCGGTGTTCTTAGTAGCAGCCATCGCATTTCTTATTTCCGTTTTGGTCTCGATCTATATTCGTTCGCGGATAGGATGAAACGGCTTGCGGGGCTGAAAAAGAAGTGAGCACTGCGAATGACGATAAGAGCCCGATGATCGATCTTCTTACCTGCATTGTATGTAAGGTGACGATGAAGATTGCGAACTCCACCCCTGAATCCTCAGGCAGCGACTCAGTTCAATATCGCTACCGCCATTAGCGGAAGTTGGTCACGGCACGCATGATATGGCAGAGCTACCGCCTGCGCTCTAGGTTTCCCGGCTATATTGCTCGTACAGTTTGGCGGCGTTGTCCCAGCGAATAGCTTCCATGTAGACGTCGACGTAGCGCGCGGCCGCCGCACCGTAGTCCATGTGATAGGCGTGCTCATACATATCGAGCACTAAGACCGGACGACCGCCTGCAAGCGTCGTGGTGTGGTCGGCGGCCCATTGGTTGACGAACCGCTTGTCGCGAGGTGAGTACGCGAGGATCACCCAACCCGAACCACCACCTTCCGCCTTGCCCATCGCTGCGAACTCGGATCGCCAGCGCTCCATACTGCCGAAATCACGCGCGATGGCATCAGCAACCGGTCCACTGGCCATTCCGCCACCACCAAGCCCTTGAAAAATAGATTTCGTGGAGGATCATCGAGTTTGAGGCCACAAGTTCCTCACGCTTCAATCCGCTGATGACGAAATTCGGAGCCTTGGCGAAATCAAGCTCTGCCAGTTGGGTGCCAATCGCATTGAGGCGCTTCACCGCGCCGACATAGTTGTTCTCATAGTGGCTAGTGAGCACTTTTTCCGAGATGCCCGTGATGGTTTTTGGATCGAACGGCATCGGTTTGGCTTGGTAGGGCATCGCTTTAGCTGCGGCCTGCAGGTTGCCCTGGGCAAACGCCTGTGTTTCGGGAAGCACGGCCGTCGATACTGCGGCAGCACTTGCGGCCTTGAGAACGTTTCGGCGATCGGTGGTCATGGTCATCGGACTCTCCACGTGTTGATTGCCCCCATGGTAGAAGTCGCTCGTGCAGGTTCAAGGCACGACGGCTCAATCTCCGCAGGCGCGGAGAGCCGGATGTTGGCGGAAAAACGCACAGCCGTAACGGCGCAAGGCATTGGGTCTGATGGGCGTACCCATTCAAGCCAGATCCAGATCGCTTCGGGGCAAGACCAGCATCCAGGAAAGATGGCCTCAGCGCTCTCTCGCGCCGAGGTTATCTCGCGGCCAGATACTCCATCTGTTAGCTGCCCGTTCCAGATCGCGATCAACATCAGTCTGCGACGGCCCATCAACCGCAAACCTGGCGGGGTTGCAGGCGCCAGCCATGCTTGCTGTGCACGCGTCGCTGGACCACGTAGCAACTGCCGTCGTCGCCGTATGAATCGCTGTAGGCATACGGATAATAGCCATACGGATAGTCGTAAGCGTAGTCGTCATAGTAATCGTACGGGTAGAAGCCGAAGCCGAAACGCCGCCCGAAGCCGCGATCATGAAATCCACGGCCGTGGAATCCGCCACCACGAAATCCACCTCCGTGGAAACCACCGCCATCATGGAAACCGCCCGCCATGCCGCCTCCATGGAATCCGCCAGCTATGCCGCCGCCATGGAAACCGCCTCCTCCGAAGCCGCCACCGCCAAAGCCACCGCCGCCCATGCCGCCCCCGTGGCCGCCACCACCACCGCCGCCAAAGCCGCCGCCGCCCATGCCGCCCCCGTGGCCGCCGCCACCGCCGCCACCTCCACCGCCACGGGCCAACGCCATCGTTGGCGAAACTAGGCCAATGGACGCAACTGCCAATAACGCGATCACTGTCTTACGCAACATGACCATTCTCCGTCAGAGATATTTCGCTCCCAACCAGGACCGGGCTTTCGAGATGGGAATCATCTTCGAGAATCGCTACCAGCTTCGACGAGTCCGTTACTCAACTCTCCGCGAGCCACGCCTGATTAAATTTAAATTTAGTGAACGAGTTGTTCGCGCCGCGCGCGCGGGGCGGCCGAAGCGCGCGCCCACTGTTGCAGATGTAGCCTGATCTGGAATTTCGTAGCAAACATCTGCTGAAGTAGAATCCGAATTGGCCTTCCTGGATGGCGGCTACTTTCGCAACGACTAGCAGAACGGCAACGTGTCCATGGAACATCGTTGGCACCGTCACCATCGGATGCACCGCGACGCTATTAATGTATGCCGCTTTCAAAGGACCAATTCTCCGTCCGAGATAGGGTGCTGCCGCCGCGATGGGTGAATCACCGCGCGACAGAGAACACCCCGCCGCCTTTCGCAGGGAAGCGGCGGGTATGTTTCTTGCTTTCTTAGCTCGCTCGTCGCGAAGCCATCGGAACTCCGCCCCTCTGTCGTCCGGCGGATGACGTTTTGGGCATGGCCTTCACGCCGCGCGCTTGTCGCGAAGTGTGCTTAACGTGCCATTCCAAAGCTCGATCCGGGCCTTGATGCTGTTGCACGCGGCGCGCAGAGCCCGCTCGTCCCTTTGCGGCGAGCCCGCGACCAGAGCATCGAGCAACTCTCGCCCCATTGGACCGTGACTGTCGCCATCGAGCTCGATGTGCCGCTCGATGTAGTAGATGAAATGACGCAGCGGATCCTTGTCCTGCCTTGCGCCAGGGAGGGTCTTTTGAAGTCTGCTGAACATCTCCGGGATGACGTCCTCGCGGCCGTGAAAGAATGCTGCTACGACCTCTTCCGTCGACCCGGACTGGGCCAGCATCATCGTATGCTTGACGAAGGCCTGGACATGAGGCGGCACGCCGGTCCGCACCATAGCCGTTTCGACCGAAGTACCGCCTCGCGCCATCGAGCGAAACGTGTCGAATTGACGGGTGCTGGCGCCGACGTCCGCCATGGCGCGGAGGTAGAGATCGAGGTGGCTGACATAGGAGCCGTCCGGATCGACATCCGTCTCCTCGCCGATCACGATGTCGTTGATCAAGCGCGCAGCCTTAGTGTTTTCCGCCGGGAACCACGGCACTTTTGTGCACGTCAGGTCTTGCTGCAGCCGCTTAAGGAGCGACATGAAATCCCAGACGGCGAAGACATGATCTTCCATGAATCGCCGCAGATCCTCGACGGAAGCGACCTCCGCGTAAACGGGATGATCCAGCAGCTGCGTGCGAAGGGTGTTGAGGCAGTAACGGTCCTGTTTCGGCATGTTTGACCTCTATTTCAGCATGTTTGACCTGAGCTCTGGTTGAAGTGTGAGCCCGGCTTCGGCGACCTAATCCCGCGCAGCTAACGTGCAAGTATCTCAGAGCCGTTAGTGCGCGCCGGTACTCATCAAAGTGCGTAATCGTTCTGTCCAGAATTATTCCACGCTGCGATTGGTGCTGTAACAACGACGTCAACTGCAAAAGTCCGCAGCGCGACGCCTGGTTTGAAGCCGACGGGGTTTGTCGGCTGATGATCAATTTGATCAGACGTGATCGCTTATGTCCTCATTTTGGCTCACGAGCATGCGAGTCCCTTTGCGTCAGCGGACGGCTGCAGATAGCTCGACGTCTGCAAAGCAGTACGGTGCCGACACCGTTTGCATGTCTACTCATGCATGCCGTTTCGGTCGCCAACCAATCGGGTTTTCGAGGATGGATGGTCCCATGCCACGAAATGCGGGCGAGAATGTCGCGCTGCCAACTCTGGATTATGAGACGTGGAAAGAACTCGTGCGCGCGATGGGCGGCCGGTTCAATCCGGAAGGTATCGATCCGAAGGCATTTATCGGCTGGCTGCGGCCCATGAGCGTCTTTGGGCTAACGGCAGCCGAGGTTAGTTCTAATGCTCAGCGAGTCGAGCGGACGCAGCGGGATGTTCGCCTCGATGGCGCGGACCACTACATCGCGATCTTTCAGTTCGCCGGCCAGTCCGCGATAACCCACAACGAACAGGCCTTGCGATGCGATGTGGGCGATGTCGTGCTGGTCGACGTGGCTCGGCCCGCGACGTTCTTTGCGAGCGTGGGGGCCGAGTTGTGGAAGTCCGTAGCCCTTGTTTTGCCGCGACGGTCGCTCGTTTCCCACCTCGGATTCGAGCCACGCGGCGGGCTTTACCGGCGCGGCGGAACGGCTGCCGGGCGCCTCCTCCTGATCTCATCCGGAATCCCGGCGAAGACGGAGGATCAGCCCACTCCTGTGCCAATTCCCACATGCGATTAGCTGTCTATGATCTTGTCGGCGCCCTCTTTGCACCGGTTGATCCGGCGCCGTCGCGTCATGCGGACAAGCTGTTCATGCGTGTCCGCAGCATCATCAAGGACGGTTTCGCGGATCCGGATTTTTGTCCGGACGAAGCAGCGGCGAGAGCGGGGATATCATTGCGCTATCTGCAGAAACTGTTCACGCAGCGCGGTTCGACCTGCAGTGAATTCATCTATTCGTTCCGTCTGGATCAGGCCGCACGTCTTCTGCATCGCCGGGCGGAGCTGGCCGCAAATCAACACCTCAGCGAGATTGCTTACGCTTGCGGCTTTCGCGGCTACGCACATTTCGCGAGAAAGTTTCGGCACCGGTTCGGTCACGCACCAGCTGCACGTCCCGCAGGGTATGTTCACGCCCGGCAGCAGCCCGAATGAGCGTGTGCCATCGGCTCACGACGACAGGTGAGCGATTAGCAGTCTTGGATAGTCCGTCAGATTCGCGTTGGCTTCCGGGGATGGAATAGCTCCTCGACGGATTGTTTCGGGTCCTTGATCCGGGAGCGATCCTTGCGATCGTTCTTCTGTGCCTCGAGCTTCTGCAGGAAGCGAAAACGGGGCGACCGGGTCGCGTGACCCGATCGGCCGTGCTTGGTCATGCCGAAACCCTTTTGGCCGCCGTGCGTCATTTGATCACTAACGAAAGCTGTGTGCCTAATCTCTCGCAACCGGGAAGCGGCCACGGGCCAAGCTTCATGCGGTTCGCCGAAACCATGATCACGTGAGAAAGGATAGCCCTGATCGTCAAAAGGCGCGAGGTGGAGACGGTCAGTTTGCGAGAACAGAATGCGGCAGTGCGGCGTGCCTGCTACCCAGGAGCCGTTGTGAGCCGTCGGGAGTTCCAGTCAGGGGAGCGCTACCGCCCTTCCCCACACCCGACAAACTTGCGCTACCTCCTTCGATCATCCGCATGATGCAGTTCACACGACATTGAGCCAGCTCTTGAATTTCTTACGTGCGGCACCGACGGCGCGGTTCCGTCGCGTCGTTCTGACTGCGCGCCAATCACTTCCGGTTTACCCAGATAAGCAAACATTTTCAGAGCCGATCGGTACTTCGCGGGCCAACTTCGGACGCGCGCACTGGATTTCTTCATCAGCAAAATCCCAAGTCGCCCGAACCGACCCACAGAATGAATCGCCGGCGAGGCATCTTTTGCAGTAGCGCAGCCGTGGTCTGCCCTCCATCTACCTACTATCTCGAGGAGACCCGAAATGAACAGATTGCTCACCCTAGCCCTGCTAGCCCTGCTGGCCGGCGCTACGGCCACCCCGGCCCCGGCGGCGAATGTCACGGAAACGGAATTGATGCAGGCGGCGACCGCGCTGGCTCAGCAATATGACGCCAATTACGCCGCCAAAAATCCCGCTGGCATGGCCGCGCTCTACGCCTCGGACGGCGTGCTGGTCGCACCGTCCGGCTCGATCGTGCGTGGCCGGCAGGCCCTCACGACCTATTATGCCAGCCGCTTCGCCTTCGGTGCCCGGGGCCATGCGATCAAAGTCGTCGAAGCGCATGTCCAGGGCAATGGCGGGTACGGCCTTACCCAATTCACCGTCACTGTGCCGGGAGCGAATGGCCATCTTCGCGAAGAGCACGGTAGCATCGTCGTGGTCTATCGACGCGACGCCGATGGATGGCACATGCGCCTCGCCGAACCGAGCGTGCCGGAGTCGGCCGACCAATAGACGGCAGTGACAGCGCCCCGCAGGCGTTACGGCCGAGCGCGACCGCGCCTAAGGATGGATACTTCCTGATGCGGTCAACACACCAAACCGTCACTGCATAAATTGATTCAGTCTCTATGCCGTGATGCTAGGAGTTCTTCCGGACCATCTGCGGCTGAACCGCCGTTCTCAGTGGCGGGATGCCCTTGGTGCTTGCCACCACCGGCGTCTCCTCCGATAGGCCCGCAGTCACCTCGATGCGACCGTTATCGGTGAGCCCCGTCTTGACGGCGAGGCGTGTGATGCGATTGTCAGTGATGGTGTAGACAAAGTTGCCGTCGCCATCCGAACCTACAGCCCCGGTGGGTACGGTAAGTGCATCGGGACGCCGGTTCATCTCCAGTGAGACCTCCGCATACGTGCCGGGATATAGCCGTTCCTCCGAGTTGGGAAGGTCGATCTCGGTGCGCATGTTGCGAGTCTCAGGGTCGAGACGCTGCGAGAAGCGAGTTACCTTACCGATGAACGGCTTTCCGTCGAAGCCAGACGGCTTGATGATCGCCGGATCGCCGACGTGAAGGTGAGGTACGTCGTTCTCCGGAACGTCGCAAAACACCCGGATCGTGTCGATCCGCTGCACCGTGAACAGCGATCCCGCAGACGGCGTCGTCCGCGTCGCCGTGGCGGCCTGGACCAAATCGCCCCGGTTCACTTGGCGCCGCGCCACCACGCCATCGAAAGGCGCCACGATCTGCGTATAGGCGAGCAGAGCCTTGATCTTCTCCACGGTCGCGGCGGCGACGTCGACCTGGTTGGCAGCGAGGTCGCGGTTCGACTCCGCAACGCCGAGATCCGCCTTGGCGATCTCCGCATTGGCGTGCACCTGGTCAAGCGTCCGGTCGCTAATAAACTGCCGTCCCTCGCCCAACTGCTCCCGGTCTCTGGCCAGGGCATTCTGAAGCGCCAGGTCCGCCTTGTTGTGGTCCAGTTGACGGCGAGCGCTCTCTAGCGAACTTTTCTTGGATGCGAGCTGGGCCTTGGCTTCGGCAAGTTCCTGCTTCATTTCGGGAACGTCGATCACCGCGAGCACTTGACCCGCCTTCACGTGATCGCCGATGTCGACGCGAACGTCGGACAGGTATCCGGAGACTTTGGCGAAGAGGTCGGCTTCCTCAAAGGCTTCGAGGGTGGCGTTGGTTTGGAGACGGTGAGCCATCGTAACGCGGCGTGGACGCAGAACCTCGACCCGCGGGGGGCTATCCGCCTTCGTTAAATTCACCGGCGATGGCGATGCCACCAGGTGCCGCCCGGCAACGATGCCCGCCGCGCCGACAGCGACCACGACTACCAAGACCTTTATGCCGGTTCGACTCGTGAAATTCATTGCGTTCCGCCTTTAGAATTCGTCTCGCTGTTCGCTTATTCCGCCGCGTGAGCATGGTGCTCAGCGCGTCCATCGCCATTCGAGACCGACCTGGGCCGCGGCTCCGACTCGAAATAGCGACTCTGCGGGTCGTCAGGATCAAGCGAGGCCGAAATTCGGGTATGACGCGACTGGAGCGTGGCCAAGATCGCCGGCAGAATGATGAGGGTGGCGCACGTTGCGCCTAGCAGACCGCCGATCACTGCCCGCCCGAGCGGCGCACTTTGCTCTCCGCCTTCGCCTAGACCCAATGCCATCGGCACCATCCCGGCCAACATCGCGAAACTGGTCATCAGGATCGGGCGCAGGCGGCTCCGTGCGCCTTCAATTGCTGCCTCCCATGATTCGCGGCCCTCGACCCGGCTGCGCTCAGCGAAGGTCACGAGCAAGATGGCGTTTGCCACGGCCACGCCGATCGCCATGATCGCGCCCATGAAGGATTGAATGTTGAGTGTGGTCCGGGTGAGCCAAAGCATAAGTACGACCCCCGCGATCACGGCGGGAATCGTCAACCCCACCGCCAGGGAAAGCCGGAGCGATTGGAAATTGGCTGCCAGTACCAGAAGGATGACACCGACTGCCATCAAGAGCCCAAGACGCAGTCCCCCGAACATCTCCGCCATCGGCTGGACTTGCCCGCGCACGGTGACGTTTACCCGATCGGGCGGCTTGCCCGTATCGTTGATCGCCTGTTGCACGCGAGCTGCCGCGCGCCCAAGATCCTCGCCGTGAATGTTCGCGCTGAGTGTCAGCATTCGCTGCATGTTGTAGCGGTCATATTCGCCGAGCGCCGTGCCGTCGGTCACGCCGGCCACATTGCGAAGGTCGATCTGTTGGCCCGACCGGCGAGTAATGGGAAGGTTCTTCACCTCCTCCAAGGAGTTCATCTTGTGCTCCGGGATCTCGACCTGAACCTGATAGCCAATGCCGCTCTTGGGATCGGCCCAATAATTGGCGGAGGTGTAGCGACTGGATGACGTGCCTGCGACGACCGACTTCGCCACATCATCCGTCGTCACTCCCAGGACGCCCGCTCGCTCGCGGTCTACTGTGACCTTCACGGTCGGGTAATCGAGTTCCTGCTCGAATCCCAGGTCTCGCAACGTCGGCACCTGCGCAAGTTTCGCTCGCAGTTCTTCGGCGAATTGGCGGCTGTCGGCAAGGTTGGGCCCGCCCACCGCCACTTCGATCGGTGTCGGCGCGCCGAAGCTCATCACCCGGCTGACGATGTCGCTTGGCTCGAATGAGAAGCGTACACCGGCCAGTTCTTGGGGCAATTTCTGACGCAGCCGCTCCTTCAAGTCCTCGATGCCGATCCCTGCGCCGCGCTTGAGCTGCACCTGCAGCACCGCCTCCTCGGAGCCGGAACTCCAGAGGTAAATGGTATTGATGGGGTAATTGGGCGGCTGCGTGCCGACAAAACCGAGGCTGATTTCCACGTTGTCCGGCCCGACCTCGCGCTTGATCACGTCGAGCGTCTGCAGCGCGATCTGCTCGGTCCGCTCGATGCGCGTTCCCGCCGGAGCTCGGAGATGCAATTGGAGCTGGCCGGTATCCACGCTCGGAAAAATCTCGGTGCCGAGCGAGCCGCCGACCACGAAAATGATTGCGCCGCTGATAATGAGATAGGAAAGCACGATGCGTCGCCGTCTCATGATGAGGCGCAGGAACCGATCGTACCTCGCACGCAGCCGATCGAAAAACGTCTCTTGCGGCTTTTGGTATGTGCTGAGATTGCGCAATAGCCAGACCGACAATACCGGCACAAAGGTACTGGAAAGCAGGTACGACCCCACCATCGCGAAGCCGACTGCCAAGGCCAGCGGTACGAACAGGTTATGCGCAGCGCCGGTCATGAAGACGGCGGGAATGAACACCGCCAGAATACAAAGCATGGCCACGAACCGGGGGAGCGTCGTCTCGGCCGTGGCCTCGCTCGCCGCACGGGCAAGGCCGCGGCCATCAGCAAGACGGGTGTGGATATTTTCAATGGTGACTGTCGCCTCGTCGACCAGGATGCCGACAGCCAACGCCAACCCGCCCAGGGTCATGATGTTGATCGTCTGACCCGATACCCAGAGTGCCGTCACCGAGGCGAGGATCGCGAGCGGAATGTTCAAGACTACGACGAGCGAACTGCGCCAATCCCGCAGAAACAGCAGCACCATGAGGCCGGTGAGCACCGCGCCGAGTGCGCCTTCGACGAACAGGCCCTGGATGGCGCGCGTCACGTAAGCGGACTGGTCGAACTGGTAACTGACCTCAACGTCATCAGGAAGCACGGATTGGAAGCGTGGCAAATTGGCCTTGACGGCCTGGACGACCGCGAGTGTCGAGGCATCCGCTCGCTTGGTTACGGGGATGTAGACCGTGCGGCGTCCATTCACCAGCGCGTAGCCGGTCTGGATGTCGGCGCCGTCTTCGACCGATCCGACGTCGCGTATGAAGATCGTCTGCGTTCCGCGCGAACGGATGGGGATGTTGTTCAGGCCCTTGAAATCCCCGACAACGGAGTTGACCGGCACCATTGGCATGAGGTCGCCGATGCGGACGTTACCCGATGGGCTGACCGTATTTCCAGCACCCAACGCCTGCACCACCTCATCGGGGGACATGTTGTAGGAACGCAGCTTGTCGGGATCCAAGCTAACGAGGATGGTGCGCTGGCTCGATCCGAAGGGCGGCGGTGCCGACACGCCCGGCAAGGTCGCGAACAACGGGCGCACCTTGAAGAGCGCCGCGTCCTGAAGCTCGGCGACTGTTTTGGTCTTGCTGGAGAAGACGAGGTCGCCGACCGGAACGCTGCCACCGTCGAACCGCATCACAAAAGGCGGCACGGTTCCCGTGGGCATGAAGGCTCGGGCGCGGTCGACGTAACCGACCGTCTCCGCCGTGGCCTGCGCCATGTCGGTGCCGCGATGGAATTGGAGCTTGATCAGCCCTACGCCCTGAATCGATTTGCTTTCGACATGCTCGATGCCGGTGATGTAGAGGAAGTGGTATTCATAGTAATTGACGATGAACCCTTCCATCTGCGCCGGGTCCATGCCGCCGTACGGCTGGGCCACATACAGAACGGGCACCCCGAGATCTGGGAAAATGTCCCGAGACATACGACCGATCGCCAGAAAACCCACCAATGCAACGGCTACGACAATCGTCAAAAGCGAGATCGGGCGTCGCAGTGCAAACGACACTAAGTTCATGGTGCCGCCTCAGCCCGTTCTGCTCCGCCCGGACGACCGAGCGCGCCTCGATGCCAGCAATAGTTTTGGAAAAATGCAGCTCATATTTCCATCCACATGCTCAGCCCTCAAGATCCAACGACATCGAGTGGTGAGCAGAACTTGAACGGCGAACCGTCTTGGGATGGCCGGGGGTCTGCTGGCCCCGACGACCGAACCTGGCAATCAAGTTCGACCTTCTCAACTAAATTCGAATTCAGCTTTGCGGCCCTGAGGGTTCCGACCACTTAGAATTTTCGCGCGAGCGGCCCATATTCAGTACAGGAACGGATAATTCGCAGGTTCAACAATGCACTCACATTCAATTGACCAGTGGAAACACGATCACGTGTTCCTCGGTTCACAGCACGCCCGGAATGAGCGACGCACTTGGGTCGTGGTGGCACTGACCGCCATCATGATGGTCGGTGAGATCATGGCGGGCTGGTTGTCCGGATCGATGGCGCTGCTCGCCGACGGCTGGCACATGGCGACACACGCGGTGGCGCTCGGGATCGCCGGGCTGGCCTATCTGTTTGCGCGCCAGCACGCCCAAAGTTCTCGTTTCAGCTTCGGCACCGGCAAGTTCGGCGACCTCGCCGCCTTTGCAAGCGCGATCATCCTGGCGATGATCGCCGTTCAGGTGGCTTACGAAAGCGTGGTCCGGCTGATCCATCCGGTACCGATTGCCTATAGGGAAGCTATTTCGGTCGCGGTGCTTGGTCTTGCGGTCAACGTCCTGAGCGCCTGGCTGTTGCGCGATACTCACAGCCACCACCACGACCATGGTCATTCGCACGAGCATCATCATCACGACAACAATCTGCGCGCGGCCTATGTCCACCTGCTGGCGGATGCGGCGACGTCGATCCTCGCGATTGCCGGGCTCGTGGTGGCAATGTCTGCGCAATGGGTCTGGGCCGATCCGGCGGTAGGGCTCATCGGCAGCATCGTAATCGCCAGTTGGGCCTACGGATTGATCCGCTCTTGCGGCGCTGTGCTGCTCGACGTCAGCGCGGACAAGAACCTCGAAACCGTCATCCGTGACCGCCTTGAGACCAAGGGCGACCGCGTCACCGACCTGCATGTGTGGCAGGTCGGTCCCGGTCATCGCGCTGCGGTGATCTCGGTGGTTTCAGACCAGCCGCTGGCGCCTGCGGACTATAAGGAACGCCTCGGCGGCCTGCGCGGCCTCAGCCACGTAACCATCGAGGTGGAGACCTGTCCGAACCCGCACGCTTAGGCCATCCGGACCCAGCTGGCTCAACAACGGACATGCATTGGACGGGATCTTGTGCAAGCGACCCGGAAACGCCGAACACCTTCCCGGCCCGGTACTTGTTGATCTTGCGTTTGTCTAGCAGCAGACGCCTTGGCGGCCCATTGGTCCTGCGACGAGAGACCCAAGCTCTAGCGCCGTTCCTGGATTTGGCCGCTGCTGTCGACGACGAGAGACACTTCCTTGCCGTTTTTCATCGCCTTGACGGACGTACCTTCGGCGGTCGATTTGATTTCTCGGATTTGTGAATAACCCGCGGATTCCAGCTTGGCTACCAGCTCCTGCTGGGTCAGGGCCTGGGCAGGCGAGAAGACGCCAACCAGCAGCAGAGCGGCGAAAATGGTCTTTCCTATCTTCATGCTTGTCTCCCGAAGCTGCAAACGCTCGCGATAAGGGCCGACGATTGGTTTTGGTTCCGATGGGGCGCACACGGCTTCGTGATTATTTGCGTTTTTCACGTCAGCATTATCATTCACTGGCTCCTGTTGCGCGTGCGCCGCACGCGATCTAGGAATCGATTGCGGGGAAAGCAGACTCCCCTTCAGACGGTCTCCGTCCAAGCTCTGCGCAATGCTCGATTTGTCGAGGAGATTGCGCATGGACGAAAAAGGACCTTCGTTATCTGTCCCGGGCGTTATCTGTCCCGGGACTTGTGAACAGACCGGCTCTGATGCGGCGCCGTTAGGGGTGGGCGTTGGATGCCCCAGGGACGCGGGCAACATCCTCGTTTTGCCGACTTGCGACAAGTCCAACGACCGCCTGCCGAGTTCATGCGTGAGAACTCGTTGATCACCTATTCCGGCCTGAGCAGCGGGTTCGCGAAGGCTTCTCCATCGCGTTACGCGCAATGGGAATCGAGGTTGACGTTAAGCCTAGGGATACTGCCCCTGCTCCCTGCCGACCCAACCAAAGAGGATAACTAAATGCGTATCATTCTTCGGCTCATGGCATCAATCTTCGCGATTCCGCTTATTTACGGCGCGAACGCGCAGAAAATCGACTGGCAGGTTTTCGTGGAGCCGTTTGTCACCTCCGCACATGCCCAGCAAATCGACTGGCAAAAGGTCGACGACGTGTTTGGCAGGAAGCCTGCCGTGTCAGGTGACGTGCACCGGTATGGCTTTCCTCGGACCGATCTCGCCGTGACGCTCGACGGCGTCACCATCAAGCCAGCATTGGCTCTTGGCGGCTGGGTCGCGTTCAAGCCGATGCATGGGGAAGCCATGGTCATGGGCGACCTCGTATTGCTCGAGACCGAGATCAATCCGGTCATGCTCAAGCTGATCGAAGGCGGACTTGAGATCACCGCCGTTCACAATCACCTTCTGCGGGCGAACCCCGCGACATTTTACATGCATGTCGGCGGCCACGGCGATCCGGTCAAGATGGCGGCCGTTATTCGTGAGGCCCTTGGTGCAAGCAAGACACCATTGGCGACGCCAGCCGCGGCCACTCCTCCACCGGCGGTAGATCTCGACACGGCGCAGCTCGATCAGGTCATCGGCGCGAAGGGGCAGTCGAACGGCGGCGTTTATCAATTTAATGTGCAGCGGCGCGATCCGATCACGGAAGGCGGAATGCAAATTACTCCTGTCGGTTCGATGGGCGTGGCTATAGCGATCAACTTCCAACCGACTGGCGGTGGCAAGGCGGCAATTACCGGCGATTTCGTACTTACGGGCGACGAGGTAAATCCCGTCATAAAGGCGTTGCGGGCGAACGGCATCGACGTGACCGCGGTTCACAGCCACATGCTCGACGAACAGCCGCGCCTGTTCTTCCTGCATTTCTGGGCCAATGACCACGCATTGAAGCTTGCCCGAGGACTGCGTGCCGCGCTCGACGAGACAGCGAGCACGAAGTTCTAGATTGGGAAAAGGAAACGTACCGACTGAACTCGGCCAAGGGTCGAGGGCAGGTGTGATGATTGACGCTGCGCACGAGATAAAGAACAAGGCGCGCTGTCTTCCGCTTCACACCGAGGGGAATCTCATCATGAGAATTATTGGGATAACGCTGCTGTGCTTGTCAGCTTTCATGAGATCAGCGACGCAGCAGCTCAACAATCGAATAACTGCAAAGTGTGCAGCGACCAGCAACGAGCTGCATGAAACGTTATGCCGGACCGACCCGCAAGACTGAGTACCAGATGTGCATGAATCTTAGCAGAAGCGAAACGAAGTATTTGAAATTCTTTTGTCAAAGTACTCGGACGTTTGATTGCGTCTCGAGGGAGGCGCGACCTGAACGTCCGCTTTGCGCTGCCGGCTCAACCGGTCGACCCAACACAGGCGTTAAATCTCTCTGCTGGGGTTTCAAATTGCAAGGTCTCACGTGGTCGTTCGTTTAGCTGACGAGCCACTTTGTTCAGATGGGCTTGCGAATGCACCGACAAGTCGGTGCCCTTGGGAAAGTACTGTCTGAGCAGGCCATTGGTATTCTCGTTCGACCCGCGTTGCCACGGGCTTTGCGGATCGCAAAAAACGACGTCGATTTTGGTCGCCAACGCAAAGCGACGATGATCCGTAAGTTCCTTGCCCCGGTCCGAGGTCAGGGATTTGTATAGCTCCTTTGGTAGCTTCTTCGCCTGCTTGATGAGCGCGGTGACAACCGTCTGGGTGTCCTTGCCTGCCACCTTGGCCAACATCACGTAACGGGTATGACGCTCGACCAAGGTGGCGATGTAGGTGTTGTTCGGCCCGGACAGGAGATCGCCCTCCCAATGACCAGGCACCGCCCGATCTTCAACCGCCGCCGGTCGCTGACGGATTGAGACGATATCCTTGATATGCCCCCCGTTTATCGCCATTCGGGTCAACCGGCCTGGAGCGACGCATCGAGCGCTTCGATCGAAGATGGCTAAGCAGCTCTTTCTTGAGCACGCCGCGCGCTTGGACAAACAGGCTGCGATAGATGGTCTCGTGTGACACCTGATTACACTCGTCCAAAAGACGCTGCTGCTAATCTTCCGCCAAAGAACGAAACAAGCGATAGTCGCAGATCAATGCGGCCTCAAACCCACTACCGGAATCGCCTGTGAGTTTGGCGCGTGGAGGCGTGGTCCCCCACATCATTTTTCAATCGCCGCGCCTATGGCTCGGAGAGCTTGAGTCCCATCCCCCAAAACGACTTTTGCAACACTATCTTGGCAAAAGCGGACAAGGGCCGCCCTCGCCTATCCGTCCGTTCGGCGCGCCGAGATGCCGCTGTATCCTGTCAAGATGGCCGCGGCTCCTGCTTGAAAACACGCTGCACTACGCTCGTGCCGATGCGAATAATCTCCCGCTCGAACTCAGCAATACACCTAACATCTGAAACATCGCCTTGCCGGCGGTGGTTGACATATCGATACCTTGCTGATGAAGGAACAGGTCGATCCTTTTCCTGAAGCTCTTGCAGGATGCCGAGCAGATCGGTCAGCGATCGACCGAGCCGATCCACCGACCAAGCGGCGACCATATCGAACTCCTTGTCATTCACCGCCTTCATCGTCCCTTCTAGTCCGGGATGTTTGTCCCTGCCCTTGGCACCGCTGATGCCAGCGTCCTCGTAGACTTTCTAAATCTCCCAGCCCGACCGTTCCGCAACCGCGCTCAATTCGCGGCTTTGATTGTCGGTGTGATGAATGCCTTAAACCGCCACCTCGAAGCCGGCAGAAGTCAGCGCCAGCCGCCACCCCGATCAGCTTGAGCTGACCGCCGCGTACCAACGCCCAACCTGCTCGCATAAAATCGAATTGAGTTTTCTGAACGGCAATTTAATGGTGCCGGCAGGCCGGCCGTCTATCTTCAACTCTGACGGTAATGCTTGTGGACGCAGATAGCCTAGAGGTGTGACGCTTCATCAGTCCATCGAACCGTCGTCTTGCTGAAGTGCAAGGTTCCGGCGCCAGCACTAGCGCCGTTGAAACGGTAAACGCTCATGCCTCTCGCAACTAAATTTCCGGCCTCCACGAGCCGACTTCCTTTGCTCGCCCTCGCGTTGGCTTCGTTTGGGATCGGCACAACCGAATTCGTGATCATGGGACTGTTGCCCGATGTTGCCGGCGATCTTGGCGTCACGATCCCGCACGCCGGTCTCCTTGTGACCGGATATGCGTTGAGCGTGGCATTCGGGTCTCCTTTCCTTGCCATTGCAACGGCAAGAATGGACCGGCGGAGGGCGTTGCTTTTGCTGATCGGCATCTTCATTTTCGGCAACCTGCTTTGCGCGCTGGCTCCGAATTATGCCCTGTTGATGGCCGCGCGAATCGCAACGGCACTTTGTCACGGCGCATTCTTCGGACTCGGCGCTGTCGTCGCCGCCGCCCTGGTGCCGGAGCAGAAAAAGGCCCAAGCGATCGCAATGATGTTCGCCGGTCTCACCCTCGCCAATGTGCTAGGCGTTCCGTTTGGCACCGCACTCGGCGAAGCCGTCGGCTGGCGGAATACATTTTGGGCCGTGGTTGTCATCGGCTTCGCCGCGGCATTTACCCTTTACGCCTGGCTGCCGCGCGACATACCCGCTCCCCGCATGCAGTTCATCCACGAAGCAAGGTCGCTTGGCAGCACGCAGGTGATTTTAGCAATGCTGATCAGCATGGCGGTGTCTGCAAGCCTCTTCAGTGTCTTCACTTACATCACCCCGATTCTGGAGAACGTGACAGTGATCTCGCCGCACGAGGTCACGTTCATGCTGCTGCTGTTCGGCACTGGACTCACGGCGGGTAATTTCATTGGAGGGTGGCTCGGCGACTGGAAGCTGATGCCGTCAGTGATCGGCATCTTGGCGTTGCTGATTCCGGTCTTGGGCCTGTTCACGCTTACGACCGCATCGCTGGTGCCGGCGGCCGCGACGGTCTTCTGCTGGGGTTTCCTGGCGTTCGCCCTGGTCTCCCCATTGCAGATGCGCGTCGTCAACGAGGCAGCGCAGGCACCCAATCTCGCCTCTACCCTCAATCAGGGTGCATTCAACCTTGGCAACGCCGCAGGCGCCTGGGTCGGCGGTCTCGCCCTGACCGACGGTCTGGCCTATCGCGAGTTGCCGTGGATCGGCGCGGCTCTTGCCGCTGTCGCCCTCACACTCAGCTTTCTGTCCCGTCGGCTCGACGTAAAGGCGTCCGTCGCCGGTGCGCCGGAAGGCGCGCGATGACATCTGCGCTACCGCAAATTTTCTCGCCGACGCATCTGGTATCGGACCAAGTAGTCAAGCACCTTGGGCTTACTAACACTGATCGGCCTGTGTTGAGCGGCGATTGGAGGCTATCAGCCTAAGCCAGAGGCGGCGCTTCCGTTATACAGCCACTGCCGGGTCTCTTCGTCGGTCCATCCCGGAACCGCGAATCGCGGCGAGGGAGCAGTAACATGTTGGACCGGGTGAAGTGACCCGCAGGCGGTTTGAAGTGATGCACCGTGGCGGCGTTGGCAGAAGCGCACAAAGTGGTCAGTAGGCCCATGGCCAGAACAGTTCGCATCGTACTTGCTCAGTTATCATGGATGTCACGCCGACTATGTGCGCACTGGTGGCCACCGCGCCAAGCCGTAGCGGCTTCACGATTGGGTCGAATGCCTTTGATGCCGCTTGGCTCGCGTGCCTGTCAAAACGCACGGAATAAACTTCAATTTAATGGTGTCGGCGGATTGCGAACCTACATCAACTTCACGCACATCGACCAACGAATTGGGCCGAACGATCAAGAGAAAGGACCGGCGCGGTGATACCCCCGATAGTAACGCTAATCGTCGCAGTCGTAGGTACGGCTGGTATCCTCCTTAACGACTTCGGCCCAGGCAACGCCTCGCAGGGTAGTAGCAACGCGGGGATAATCACAGCCGCGGCGGTGTCGAGGGTCGGCGCAATCGAAATCCCCTTCGGAGCTGCCCGCCGGCCGGCGCTAACGAAGAGTCTCGGCATGAAAAAGCTTTCCGTTCTTTGCATCGCCCTTTGCGTTGGCCTTTCAACCACCGCGGCGTTCGCCCGCGGCGGCATGGGAGGAGCGCATGGCATGGGATCGTCTCATATGGGCATGATGGGTATGTCCATGATGGGCGGCGCGTTCGGCACCACCGCTGCGGCGCCCGGCACCAACTCGTCGGGCACTGCGCTTTCGTCAGATGGCGTGGGCCACCCCATGCTTGACACCAAGCCCGCTATCGACCCTGAAGACGCGAAGGTCGACAAAATGATAAATTCGATCTGCCGGGGATGTTGATGCCTCTGGCCTGGGGCGTTGCTACTGACCTCAAGGAATGTCAAAAATGATTGAAGCAGTCGCGGCATTTCTAACCCTGCTTAGCGCTGGTATCTTTGTCGCTCACGCGGTCGACGCTTACGCCCACATGGCGAAGGTCAATGAAGCGGTGCGCAATCGAGAAGATCACCAGTGCAGTTAAGTGTCGTCGTTTGCACACCCCGGTGGCGATTCTCCTTCACGGATGTTCGACTGCGGCAGGTCGGGGCAGCCTGTCGAGTTTGCCCATCCTTAAAGTGTAGCAGAGCGACGAACCTGGCCAACGTCCCCCCTCCGTGATCGATGACAAGCACCCCGAATTCTTCAAGACGTTTCATGGCGGAGCAGACGGTTCGCCGCGACAATCCGGTTGTGCGCGCGAGGAGCTTTTGACCAGCCAAAGCCCAATTGAAGCGCGGCGGGCCGGGTCTCGGTTGATGAACTGCAAGGCGATAATCAGGCCGATGAGCTTCTCAGAAGGGGAGAGTTCGGAGCCGATATCGATTCCATCCAGCGATCGCGAGCTTGTCGCCAGGGAATGGCTTCCCGAGGCAGCCCTTCCTACGCAGCGCTTCCGCGAAGCGGACTCACTTCGATCGTTCGATCGAGCTCGCCCCACCCTTCGTGTCAGCGTACGCTTGGAAGGCCTGTACACTTGATCAGGTCTGGACCGTTCGAATTCTGGCCCCACACTCCGGAGCCCGGAACGAACAGAATTGTGTACCTCCGCTCAGTCCAGGGATGCTGGCCCGCCCCATCCAGGAAGATAAATGGCTTCCTGACTCTTGGCAAACTTCATTGCCGTTATGAGTGCGCGATCAAAATCACGCTCAATGAGCCTGCGTTTGATTCGCCGTCGCAGAAAGTCCGCCCACAGAAACTCGCTGAACGGTGTCGTATCTTTGGCGAATCCCCCCGCGCGCCTCAATTCGCCGGCCAGAGAGCGGAAAGGATCATCCACGAGGTCGCGCACCGATTTCGGAATATCCTTGTAGTCGCGACGACGACCCTTGTCGTCAAACGGATGCATCCACCTGCGATTGTCGAGAACCCTCCAAAAAGTACCCGGGTCGACCATGCTAAGGTTGGCGACAACCGCAACTAACACATCTTTGACGCCCTCCTCGTGAAGTGCGCGCGTCAAATGATGATGATCAATAATATAAAGGCGATCACTTGGTCCCAGAATAACTGGAATCATGTGTTTGCCGAGAAACTCCGCAGCTTTCTTGCCCTTCTTCTCGCGCCAGCCTTTCCGCTTTCCCTCGACCTCGCGCATGCCTACGGTAATCTGGGTTGGGCGCAGGTCGGTGATACCTACCGGCTTAAGAACGGGTTCGCGGACCGCCACCATTGGATGCTCCTGCATATGTTGTCGCTTGTGTATCGCTGGGGACTAACGGCACGTCCGCTGGCTGGTCGAATACCTCGATCATTGAGCCCGTTGGCAATCTCGCTGGGTTGATCGCGACCAAATTCCGCAGCGCAGCGAAATGACGCGATGGCCACAACCGGGCTCACGCGCCCGCTTGAATTTTGAATGCTCAGCTGCGTGGGGCCGTACAAAGATTTCGGGCTGGTGGCAAATCGCTCCCAGCCCGAACTATTCGCACGCTTCCCACATTGCAGTGCCAGCGGCGCGTCCTCATCGATCGATCCGGGTTCGTTGCCTACCCGTTCAGCCAGATGCCGCGCCGACCTATCAATAAGACGACGCGGGTTCGCACGGGGGTCTGGTGTAGGGGTCCGATGCAAATGCGCCGACGTCCGGAGCGCGGACGCAGCCACGCCCATCAAGGGCGCCACGCGGGACGCTGACGTCGGCCCCGTTGGCGACGTGCCGATACTCCCGAGCCATCGCGGGCGTGGTCAACATGGCTGCGGCGATCAGCCCAGCCGACAGAACTTTGAATCTTGTCATCTCAGTTTCTCCATTGGATACAGAAGCCAAAACATTTTGGCGTCTGCTTTGAAAATGAGTGGAGCGACCGGCGGTTTAAATGAAATATTTGTTTATAGTCGTTCACCGCTGCGCGAGGTCGGCGAGGGAACCGATCACAAATTTTGGCCCCGCGTTCGTCACGCGCCGTTGCGCGTGAACGCGCCATCGGCGGCTATCCGAGGAGAGTTCTTCAACGGTTTGCGAAAAGCGACCGGTTGCCGACATTCGGAGAGCACCTGTGGATCGGCGGGCAAGACGCCTGAAGCTCCGAACATGATGAACGATTGAAACGGCCGCTCATGCCGTTCCATGTTGGCGTACGCGGCTCCGTCGGGCCAATTGACAGAAGCAGACCTTGCACGACTGCTTGGGTCTGTATTCGCGACCAGGTCGCGCCGGTAGCAAGTCGGCCAGGTCCGCCATGCCGCCGAAAGCGGAAAAAAATTCAAAGCATGAGCGGGTGGTCTCGTTCTATAACTCCGTGCCGCCGCCAAACAGCTCTTCGTAGTGGAACGGCGGCCGTGGCGGAACGGCGTAGTGAAAGGAGAAACCTTGAACATGTCGGCCCCAGCGACCGGGGGGAGCCACTGGGGCCGCGCTAGCAGTGCCTGTCTGAGGGAGAGCGGCACGATCCTGATGTAGGTTCGCAATCCGTCGGTCCCATTAAATTCTCTGTTAGATTCTCGGAGTGGCTTGCCATTGGCAGGCAGGATCCGCCGTTGTGAGCGCCGGCGGCTCCTTCTAAGACAGTGTGGGGCCCAAAATCTTTGCTGGCCGCCGGCCCCACGTTCTGCGGGTATTCGATCAGCAATTCTTGGACATATTCACATTGCGGACAGTCGAAGATTCGCATCAAGTGACTCCCGGGTTATGTTCGATCCGGGTTAGCATCATATGGCCCTGACACTTGGGGCAATGAGGCGGGCTTGATCGGAATTAGCTACAAGGCCGCCAATCGAGGCGGCCTTAGCGCGGCTCCATACTGGCGTCCATCCTGAACACTTCGTACGCCCTCCCCGACTTCGCTGCCGTTTCGTCGTGACGGTCAAACCAAGGTTTATCGCAGACGACCAGAAGATGTTATGCCGCAGAACGCAAGTGTGATGGAAGAAGCCACCCAAATCGAGCATGTTTCACGCAGAAGGCGCTGCGCTGAGCCGGGCCTCCGAGATCCGCAAAGTCTTGAATCGTGCGGACGGAGTCGATTTCCGTCTGCGAATCAGAGGCCTGGTTGGAACGCTTTAGTAAACTCGGACGAGCATCTCACACGGCAGGTTTATCATGCACAATCACGATTTGGTTTCCGATGGATTCCTCACGCTGACAGCCGCCAGCCTTGTGCTGCTGGGCTCGAGCTTGCTGGCTTTCGCGTTCAACTGAGGGACGTTCTCGCCTATCGCAACGATTGCCGACGGACTCGATTGCGCATCCCCGTGAATGCACCACTCGTGTTCCTTTTGTCTCGCTGCCGCCCGTACGATCGTAACGCCACCTTTCGCAGATTTCGATCAACTTGCGAAACTTCTCAATGACGCAAGCGACGTCCGGGAAGCATCACAGACCGGGCCCGCCTCCAAATGATCGTTTGTTCCTGCAACGTCCTCAGCGACCACGACGTCCGCAATGCCATGAACGGCAGCGGGTCCTTGCCACGAAATGCCAGGCAGCTCTATGGCTGCCTTGGTTGCAGCGCCGATTGCGGTCGTTGCGCGCGCACTATCAACACCATCATCGAAGAGGCACTCAGTCCCTGCGTCAAGGCGTGCCGTGCCAGCTGCCCGCAGAGCCAGGAGGCGGCCTCACGCACAAAGACGCGCGCGTTGGCCCGGGCATTACGCGAGAGCTAGGCAAGGTAGGCGACGGGGACGGTTCCGCGATCGCTGCAATCCCTGTCAGAAATTCTCGTCACTCTGATCGCCCATCGATCATTTTCGGTCTTCCGGCTAGCGGACATTCTCGGGATCAGTCGGCAAGTATCAACGGCGCCATGTGTGGACTGCTCCGGGTTGGCAAGAACCTTCTTTACGTCGCAGGCTCTTTCGGTGCAACCATGTGTTCGGTTTGCAGGTGCGGTTCACATGACCACTGGCCATAATGCTCCCCGCGGATCAGGTTCCGGTTAAAAGCGCGCATTCGATGATGCGACCGCACAAGTGGGTTGTCCCGATCGCCGGATCGACCGGCTCTGCATTACGCACGGTCGGCCTCCCGACCTTCACATCACGCCGGTTCCGGCGCGATCTCGTTACGCCGCAAGGGCGACGGGTTGCTTGCATCGCTCGCCTTCAGCCATGCACTACCGCCTGAAAATCGAAGCCGCGGTGAACCCGCAGCAAAGGCGGGAGCTTCGTCAGTGCGGCAAAAGGGATTTCGCATCCGCTGAAGCCCGGGATGGAAAGCGCTCCGCGCGACGGCCCCACCGCTTAGCCAGCGCCGCGCAGACCATCAGCTGGATCTGATGGAAGATCATGAGGGGAAGGATGGCCGCGCCCACGGCGTGCGAAGCGAAGATCACCTTGGCTATGATGATACCCTGAGACAAGCTCTTCTTCGAGCCGCAGAAGACGATGGTTACCCGGTCGGCATGCTCGAAGCCCAGCCATTTGCTGACCAGCGCGGTGGTGATCAGCGCGGCCGCCAGGAGGACGCCGTCTGCGACTAGCAGCCCGGCCAGCGCCGAAGGCGGAACCTGGCGCCACAGGCCTTCGCCTAACGCCTCGCTAAAGGCTGAATAGACGATGAGCAGGATCGAGCCTTGGTCAACCCCGCTAACGATGCTCTCGTTGCGCTGGATCCATCCGCCAATCAACGGCCGTAGAAGCTGCCCGCAGACGAAGGGCACGAGCAGCTGCAGCACGATTTCGCCGACGGTTCGCCAGCCCGAACCCATTCCGACATGGCTCGAGAGCACGAGGCTTACCACCAGCGGCGTGACGAAGATGCCGGTGATGCTCGAGGCCGAGGCGCTGCAGACCGCCGCCGGGACGTTGCCCTTCGCCATGGCCGTGAAGGCGATTGAGGATTGGACCGTGGACGGCAGGGTGCAGAGAAATAGGATACCGGCATAGAGCGTGGGCGTCACGAGTGGAGACAGGAGCGGTTTGAACGCCAGGCCGAACAGCGGAAACACGACAAATGTAATCAATAGCACCAGGACGTGTAGCCGCCAGTGACTTGCCGCCGCGATCACGGCTTCACGCGACAGCTCTGCCCCATGCAGGAAAAACAGCAGGGCGATGGCGACGTTGGTGAGATCATCTACGGTCGCCGCCGCCGCGCCGCGGCACGGCAGGAGGCTCGCTGCGACGAGCGTCCCGATCAGCGACAGGGTGAAGTTGTCAGACTTGGGGCGGGACATGCTAGTAATCTGATTCATTCAGGCGATTCCCAAAACTTGCTCCAGCCTGTCTGGCCGTGAAATCGGACCTCCTTCACTCGGCCTTCGAGCAGCGACCGGAAACCGGCTAGCTCGTCCTGGAAGGCTTATCAAGCCGAACGCCCGCTCCGGGTCAGACTCGAATGCCTGACCGCAAAGCGCGCTTCACCTCGGGACACCAACCTTAGCTCATGCCCGGCCACCCGAGTTCGAGGTCTTTCGCGGCACTGGAAACATACCCCAGTGAGAACAGCTGATCCATTCGTCGTTATCGATCGCGAACGCAGACCGTGATGCGATTACCGTCAACTTCATGGTTGTCTCCTTTGTTGTGCGAACATTTTTCAGATAGGAGACGCCCAAACCGTCACCATTAAAATCTTGTTTAGGCGTGGCAGGAACGATGCAAGCACGTTCAGCAGCCGCGTCGCGCGAAAGGGCCAATGTCCGTGTTGGTCATTAGCGAAAGCCTATGCCGCTCTGAACGGTGTCCGCGGTACCCAACAAACAGATCCTTCGCGCGGCCCTTCCGCAAATTGCCGTGCCGCGCAATTTGCCACGCGTCGACATCGATGGGACGCCTTCACACTACGGCCGCGCTTGTGCCGTCCGCCTCGCACCAATTCGAGGATGCGCCTGGAAGGAATTGCTCGCGGCCACTCACAAGAAGGATAAGTATTGGAAGCGCAGAAGGCAAAAGCGATGCAAATTGCGCGCTTCACCGCGTTGCGAAGCGCGACTCCAGTAGATCAAGCTCTCTGACCAACTTGCGAGAGGTCTCATCGGAGAGGCGGCGGGCGCGAGCAATACGGTAGATTTCGGTTCGTTCGGCACGAAGCCCGGTCAGACGCAGCCTCCGCTCGATCTCATCGATCTTTCGCGCCAGGGATGCTTCTTTGCCGCTCGTAGAGCGACCATTGATCCGCTGGCGATAAAGCTCCATGATACGTACCCCAGCATCGGTATATAGATCGGCGTCGCTGCGGCCTTCCCCCATGTGATGCTGCGCCTGCTCAATCGCCCGAATCGCCGCCTCCGCCGCGGCGATGCGTGCCAGATCCTCTTCTTCCTGTTGCGACGGCTCAGGTGGCAATTTGAGCCCTTTGAGGAGAAACGGGAGGCTGAAACTTGCCGCGACCAGCGACACAATGATCACGCCAGCAGCGAGAAAGATTGCAAGGTCGCGCGCCGGAAACGCGGACCCATCGTTCATGGTCAGAGGCAGCGTTAGCACGCCGGCGAGCGTTATGGTCCCTCGAACGCCGGCGAGCGATGTCGCCGCGATGAGACGCCAGCTTGGTACGTATGAGTTTTGGCCCTTCAGCGCTGTCCGAAACAACGTGAAGCGCAATGACGTCCAGACCCATATGAATCTCAACACGGCAAGGGCGAGATTGATGGCAACCACATACACAACGAGCCAGATCGCTTCGTGTTGTCCGGCCTCATGCACCACCTGCGCTGCACCGATGACGAACTGCGGAAGCTGCTCTCCAAGCAATACGAAGATGATGCCGCTGGCGGTAAACTGAACCAGGTCCCAAACCGCGCTGCGCCGAACTCGGGTGATGGGAAGCGCCTGGCCGCTCTGCTCGACGTAGCTCATGGTGATGCCAGCCGCGACGGCGGCGAGAATGCCGGAGCAATGCAGATGCTCGGACAAAAGGTAGGCACCAAACGGGATCAACAGGCTGATCAGGATCTGCGAGCCGGTCTCCTCGCCGAAATGCCGCGATACCCAGTTCTTCGCGGCGGACGCAATCCAGGTGACGCCTACACCTATGGCAACGCCGCCGATCGCAAGCCAAAGGAACGTGCCGACCGCGTCGAGGAGCGAGAACGTCCCCGTTAGTGCTGCGGCAATGGCGAAGCGCATGCACACGAGGCCCGAGGCATCATTGAGCAGCGACTCACCGTCAAGAATGTGCATCAATCGCTTGGGAATTGGCACGCGGGCAGCGATCGCGGAAACCGCGGTAGAATCGGTGGGTGAGACAATCGCGGCAAGCGCGAAGGCGACAGCCAGCGGCATCGCCGGGATCATCCAGTTGATGAAAGACCCGACACCAACGACCGTGAACACGACGAGGCCGAGCGCCAGCTCCAGGATTGTCGCTTTGTCGCGCAACAATCCCTCCTTCGGAATGCGCCAGCCATCCAAGAAGAGCAGAGGCGGCAGGAACAGAAGGAAGAAAATATCCGGCCTCAATTTGACGCCGAAATTCGCGACCGAGGCAATGAATGCGCCGAGCGCTATCTGCACGAGCGGCGGCGGCAAAGCCACTGGAGACATGCATGCGAGCGTGCCGCTGACCACGACGGCGAGCAGGAGAAACAAGGCAACAGCAATCGTCTCCACGGTCTACTCGCGATGATCGATGTGGTCAGAAGTTTGGCGCGTCGATTTCTCTTTTGCCCCTTGCGCTGAGAACCAAGCAAGTCGGACGAAACGGGCCGGGCTCGATCGCCGGCGCTTGGCCCCTGCCCGGCTCATTTTGACGGGACGAAGCACCGTGTGCCGTCCTCATCGAGACAGCCTACATAACTAAACGGTACGGTCTCGTTTCGGATTTGCCGTCGATAGCTTTTGTATTTCGGGCTTAGGCGCAGCAACAACGGGGCGGGCCAGCTCTCGCGAAAACGGCGTCACGTTGACCCGTGATGAGACGACTTCCGAATCCGGGCTCGGTCCAGCCTGGATCATGCCATCTCGGCGCAGCCAGAACTCCGAAAACGGAGAGGCGTCCGCACGCTCAAGTAAGGCCCGGAGCTTTGGATGCAGGCCCTCGCCACGCGATGCTGCAAAAACGCTGAACTGATGGAACAAGGTCATTACCGGGGCTCCTGCGCTACTTCCGCAATTGATCAACGCCCGCCCGCCGTAGGCACACCCCTACAGCTGTGGCTCTCGGCTCCAGCGGGCACTGAGCGATCCTGTTTGGGGAGCTCTGGCACTTACCGGAATGAATTCGGGGGTTGCACAAGGCAGACAAGTGCAACACCTGAGAGATAGGGAAGAGATAGAGGCTCGGGCGCGCTTGACGAGTAAATACGAATTTATTCTGCCGTCTGATTTGCCAGAACTCGCGTGTCGCGCGATCGTCTCACATGCTTGCTCGATACCAAAGATCGCACCGCCGGACGGTTGCCCCATCGCATTCGCCGGCGCCAAGAACGAATCCAGACCGATATCGCCCTGGATTGGCGAACAAGACGCCAACGAACCTGTCGGGTCCTGGGAGGCAATTTCTAGCCCCGACTTGATCTATTCCCATCTGCGGCTCAGCGATGATGAAGCACTCAGTGAACATAAAACTTTTTTTAATCCATTTCCCAACGTCAGCTCTCATCTGTCTGATGACACCGAAGTTGGAGGCCATGATGACAATCGCTCAGGCAATCTTACTTATGTCCACGACTGCGCTGTCTGCGCTTGCCTTTTCAGTATCCGCAGAAACTGCCGGGCCCATTGTTCCCCGCGGGCACTACTGTTTGGCATATAACCTGGGCGGCACTGATTGCAGCTTACGAGCTACAAACAGTGTCTGGAAACTACCGTGGCGTATGAAGCGCAGTGTTACGGCAAGACCGCTCGCGATGACGGAAATGATCGAACCCGTATCCTCCGTTGGTAACGGTCTTGAGGTAGCCAGTCAGGCGCCGTTCGAAACGACGCCGGCAAGGTCGTTGGCGGAAAGCAAACGTACGCGCCTGCGCTAAGCGCGAAGCGTTCGGCGCGCCTGGATCATTGTGCTTCCATGACTTCATGCCAAGGTACAAGGACCACGCGACGGCGCTGATTGCGGAACCGCAACTCGGCGGCCTGACGATGTGCTTGGTCGACGATCGGATCGTCAGTTCTCCGCTCCCTGGCCCACCCTCACGGCGCGCAATCCCTCCAAGTATCGCATTGGATGCGGCTTCCCATGCGAAAAGTTCGTCGCCGATTACAACGGTCTTAAGCCGATGCGTGATACCGAGTCCGGAGAGCAGCATTTCAGCATACAGACGAGAAGCGTTCGAAACTGCGATCATAGGGATATTCGTCTGATTTACGCGCAAGTTTTAGAGATTGGAAATCTGCAAAAGCCTGCGGTCGCCTATCCAGGTTCTGGCAAGGTCAGCCTCGGCCTTGCGCGCCGCGGCGATGTTGCCGCGTGACTTATGCAGTTCCGCCAGCCCGTAGTACGACCAGCCGTTGGATGGCGCTCGACTGAGCGCACGCTGGAACTGTCGCTCGGCCTCATCGTAGCGGCCAGCCTGCAGCAGGGCAGCGGCAAGAGACTGCCTAATCGGATAGTACCAGTATGGTGGCTCGGTGTAGGGCAGCGCGTCCTGTAACGCAGCCGCCCGCTCGAACCGCACGACTGCGGTGCGGTTGTCGCCTTTGGCCTGGGCCACGCGCGCCAGGATCAGTGTGCGCGCGATGCGGAGCACCTCCTGTGCCGGGACGCTTGAATCCTTCAGCAATTTGAAGTCCGCGGTGCGCTCAAGGGTCTCGATTGCATTGGCGGCCGCCGCCGAGCTCGCGAAGTTACGGCGCGCCGCCAGTGCTACGCCGCGCATGTAGAGCCACATCGCCTTGACATAAGGGATGGCGTCGCCGGGATCGGGCAATGCCAGGATGGTCTCGGGCGTGCTGAACTGCGCGTGCGCGAAATAAGGCGCCGCCTTGACTGGCTGTCTACCACGGGCAACCTCGTCGGGAATGAGATCGCGCAGCTTCTCGGCGGCGGCGATCACGGTCTGGCCGTCGCCAGCCATCTGCGCCGACGCCATCACGAAGTGCACGTTATGCGGGTAATAGCCGAGCCGATAGACCCCCATCGGCGCGTTGGTGTCGGCCAAGTATTTTTCATCGACCTTGACCGCAGCCTTGTTGTCTTCCAGCGCGTCGAGATAGCGGCCGACCCGATAGTAGATGTGGCTCGGCATGTGCACGAGATGGCCGGCACCGGGGATCGCACCGCGTAGTCGGTCGGCATAGGGTTCGGCGCGCTTGGGCCGGTCCGACGCCTCGACGGCATGGATGTAGAAGTGAATTGCACCGGGATGATTCGGATTGCGAGCCAGCACGCGCTCCAATGTCGGCACGATCGGCACGCTCTGCGGCTTGGGTTCGCGGCCGCCCGGCTTCCAGTAGTCCCAGGGGCTGAGATCCATGACCGCCTCGGCATAGAGCGTAGCGATTTCGTCGTCATCGGGAAACTGCGTCGCCACCTTCGCCATTTCTGCCGCGTAGGCTGCATCAAACGTTGTGCGGGCGGCCTTCGGATCGCTGCCGTAGCGTGCCGCGAGAGCGCCGATTACCGCCTGCTCGCGTGGGCTGGATTTGCCGGCAAGCGCCTTGGCCTTCTGCGCGGCAGCGTAGGCGGGCGCGACCGCGTCCTCCGGCATCGGAAGATTGATATTGGGACCGAGC
Source organism: Bradyrhizobium sp. SRL28 (assembly GCF_018596315.1). GTDB lineage: Bacteria > Pseudomonadota > Alphaproteobacteria > Rhizobiales > Xanthobacteraceae > Bradyrhizobium. The sequence goes on from NZ_JAHEAG010000009.1 coordinate 30,608, forward strand.
ACCAGCGCCTCGCCCCAGAAGCACATAGCGCAGTCGGGATCGAGCTTCTGCGCCATGCGGAACGCGCGCTGCGCCTCGTCGTGATTGAACGCATAAGCGAGACGCAGGCCCTGATCGAAATAAGCCTGTGCGCGCTCGTTCGCGGTCGTGATTTTGTAAGTGATGGAGCCGAGGCCGGCCCACAGCGGCGGCTCGGTTTCCGCAAATGCTGGCGCGGAGCTGGCTGCGCTCATCTCGGCGCGTGGCACTTCTGTCTGCGTCAGGCGAAGCGTCATGTTCGGCGAGCCAGTTGCAGCCGGCGTGCTGCAAACCGAAAACTCCGCGCCGACGAATGGCGGCGATACGTCCATGGCGACTGCGCCACCCGCGAGGGTGATGATGTTTCCGGACAGCAACGTCACCAGTGCAGAGCCGCCGAGTGCCGCAGCTCCCGCGGAAGCCAGTAGCCTTTTCGATCGCGTGAATGTCGCCATGTCGTCCTCCTAATCGGCCAGAGAAAAAATCTGCCGAATCTGAGATCCAACGGGTCGCACTGAGTCGGGATCCAAAGAAGACCCCCGAACGTGAATTTTGAGACTTTTCCTGCCTTTCTGCAAGACCATTGCAATGCTTGTACGCAGCCGACACTTAAGCGTCGGCGACAGGCTCCACGGGTGCCACGTGGGGCCGCCGGTGCTGTTCAATCTGCTTTGGTCGTTAGCAGACATCGGGCTCGTCCGCCTGATGTCCTCCTTCTCCCCAATTGATCGACTCCTGTACCGGGAGACGTGCCAGCCCATATCGCCGCGCCACGCCAAAGCTTAGCGGTAACCGCAGCAGCTTGCGAAGATGCCGCCCACCGACACGACAACGTTGCCAACACATCCTCCGGGTCAAACGGGCGGTAGCCAACACGTAATCGTCCGTGAGCGCTAGATTACAGGAACCATGGGTCCATAATACCCCAGTGACCCCACACATCGCGGTTCCTGTACCCGCTGGGTCCATGCAAACCGTAGCCGCCGCCACCGAAGCCCTCGCTAATGCGATTGCCGCGAACACCATCACCCTTGCCAATATAGCGCGCGCCAGGCGTGATACTCGCATTGGCTTCCGCCGCGCGGTGCCGCGCGGCTGATGGCTCTCGCGAGCCATCGCGGGAGTTACGAGCAGGACTGCAGCGGACAGTGCAGCCGACAGAAGTTCAGGCTTAGCCATCCAATTTCGCCAATTGATATGAACCGATGTTTTTGCAGCGGAACGTTTGGGCTGCCGTCGTTATTGACCGCACGGGCCTACCCCTCGCATCAGAGTCAAAACTACCTGATTGCAAACGCAGGGCGCTCCTTCTTCAGCAAGCCAGCGCCCGAACTCATGCCTCGCCAGGCGGATTCGAAGGGACGAGCAAATCGTCTCCACTAAAACTTTTTTTAGGCGTGGCGAAAACGTGCACGCTCGTTCGGCGACGTTTCCCGATTGAATTCGAATTTAGCGCCCCTAAACGCCAATTTAATGGCTCCGCCAGGGCCTGTGCATATCATTTGGTGGTCCGCTCGAGCTTCGAACGGCAGACAGTATCCAGCTTTTCACGACGGAGCGATCGATATGAGCGTTGAAGGACAATTCGCAGGCCTCACGGTTGCAGCCAAGCGTGAACCAGGGTTCGCCAGAGATGGAAGCGGCAAGAACTATCTCTACACCATCCGGCGCTTCGAGATGCTCGAAAGGGACCAGGAATACAACCTCGCCAAACGTTGGCGCCAGAACGGCGACCGCAATGCCGCGAACCAGCTTGTGACAAGTCATCTTCGTCTCGCCGCCAAAATCGCCATGGGCTACCGCGGCTATGGCCTGCCCATCTCGGAGATCATCTCCGAGGGCAACGTCGGCCTGATGCAGGCATTGAACCGTTTTGAGCCCGAAAAAGGTTTTCGCTTTGCCACATATGCGATGTGGTGGATCAGGGCTTCAATACAGGATTACATTCTGCGCTCGTGGTCACTTGTGAAAATCGGAACCACCACCAATCAGAAGAAGCTCTTTTTCAAGCTGCGCACGGCAAAAAGCAAGATCGCGGCATACGAAAGCGGCGACCTACATCCCGATCAGGTAACCTCGATCGCGAAATGCCTCAATGTTACGGGCCAGGACGTTGTCGACATGAATCGACGCCTCGGCGGTGATGCCTCACTCAATGCACCAATTCATGAACAGGGCGAACCCACCGAATGGCAGGAACATCTGGTTGACCAGTCCCCCTCGCCGGAAGCTATCGTCGTCGAACAGGACGAGAAAGACCACCGACGCAGGGCGCTGGTCGCTGCAATCGCTCTACTGAACGACCGCGAGCGTCGTATCTTCGAGGCGCGCCATTTGACGGACGAAGCGCAGACGCTGGAGGACCTCGCGGTCAAATTCAACGTGTCGCGTGAACGCGTCAGGCAAATCGAGGCGCGTGCGTTCGAGAAGGTGCGAAAAGCGGCAAAGAACCACGCTGCACTAGCGCCGGCGGCGATGCAGGAGCCTTGAGGCGCCCGAACGGAGCTCGGATCTTGCAGATAGCGTTCACAGTTCGGGTTGTTGAGCCACAGATCAGAAAGCCTTCGCTTCACGCACAACGTTTCAGGTGACGTGAACCGCGTTACATCTAGCTGTACTCATGCGCTCGGCGGCGCCTTCTTAGCAGCCGGCGTATCATAATGCTCTCGATAATCGTCTTCCCTGCGAACCCAAGGATCATGACCACGGGCCTTCGTGGCGACCGAAGCTGTTGGGTACCTTTGCGAAAACTACAATCGGTGGTTATGGATTCCGGCTCGCGAGCTTCGCTTCGCCTGGACGACGAGGCGGCCTTTGCTAGCTCCCATTAAACTATTTATTGCATAATCGGATCTAATCGTTGGCGGTCTCAACCAATCGGCGCAACGTGGTTTTCGCGAACCTGAAGCAGAACTGGCGTCGACTTGTAGGAAGGTGTTCCGGATTTCGCGTCGTAATGATCGAGCGCAACCAGCACATTCGCCTCCGGATAATAGGCCGCGATTGAGCCCTGCGCGATATTGGACGCGACCTGTCAGGTTCGGCATAACACGCCCGTCCGCTTCCGATCCCCCACCCGGCTGCAGCTCCATCGTAGCCGCCCACGCCCGCGACATCGTCTTCGCTCATTGTGCTCTCCATAGTTGCGGCAATGTTTCGCTGAGGTGTTTCCCGACCCGATTATCTTCATCAGGCAAAGTCCATGGACATCGGCAGGAAGCGCCAACGGTTCAAGTAAAATTACTTTTAGTTGTCTGAGAACCGAAATGGCCGGGGTCAGCCCCTTCATCATTCGGTGAGGAGCAGATTCGGCTCACGGTCGAGGAGCCGTCTTGGGCGGCGATCGTATCAGAAAGAATAAACGCAAATTTAGTTGAACAGGTTTGATGGTCCGGCCAATTACGATTGAAGCGTTTAGAGCCGACCAAAACGACGATCCTGCGGTCATTCAATCATTCCTTTGGAGCGACTCCATGCTGCCCTTCTTCTTTCAACTCTGCCGCTGTCGATTCCGCCAATCGCGGTTGCTCGAATGGTCCGCGAGGCTGTCGTGATCGAAATCGCAGAAACTCGCTCCGAGTCGTCGATGCGCTCTGGCCTCGGCGCCGCCGGATTCACACGGAGAATACGGTTAAGATTCTCGTTGAGTCTTGCGATGCTTCCGGCGCTCCTGACTTCCACCGGGGCCATCGCGCAAGTTGGTGCAATGGTGACGACGCCGACCCTTGGTGCGACGTCGCCGCTTGGGGTGAGCCCAGGTACGTCAGTCGGACCGACCGGAATCCCGCTCGGCTCCACTGAGATCACTTCTCCAGGACTCAGTCCCGCACCCACCGGCGTAACGGGCACAATCACCATTCCGAGTACAGCTAGCGGTACGGCATGTTCGACTGTGGGGACGTCGCCATCGTCAATGTTCGGGTCCACCGCGAGTTTCGATGGCGGCGGAATGGGGATGGGAACAGGATCACCCGCCACCGCAACAACGGCCGGCAGCGCAGCGATGACCGGCAGCCCGACAATGTCGGGAGCGTCAACTTCGTCGGGGATATCGAGCTCGTCAAGCATCCTGGGCACGTCGGGAGTTTCGGCAACTTCAGGAACGATGGAAACGGCGGGAATGTCGGGAATGTGCGGCTCGGGCTCAAGCAGCGTGGTTTCATCATCCACTCCAACCTCGACGGCGCCCACTGCGCCCGGCGGTGTCGCTCGAACCGGAATTCCGTTGGGCTCGACGGAGATTAGCAATCTTGGGGTCAGTGCCACACCAGCGGTGCCGACCCTAACCGTAGCGCCCACCGTGGGACCGAGTGCAGTGCTGCCGACAATCCCCACGGTTGCCCCTCCGCCCGCTGCTTCATCCACGGCAACAAACCTGTTCCCGTGTCTGACCCCAGGGACGTCGGCCACTGGCTGCTAGATAAGATCTTTCATCCTCGAGCGAGAACGACCATGAACAAGAAAGTCGCCATGTCTGTCGCCGTTCTTACTGCGGTGCTTGCGGCCGGTGGTTTGTACTTGATGTACGCCCACCCCTTCGCGAAAGTCGCTGCAGCACCCGCTCCGCCCGCGGTGCCGATTGTCGCTGCGACGGTCGCCCAACATGACGTGCCTATCTATCTGACCGGTGTCGGCACCGTAATCGCGTATAACACCGACGTCGTGCGGGCCCAGATCCAGGGGCAGATCGTCAGCATCAACTTCACCGAAGGCCAGGCCGTGCATGCCGGCGACCTGCTGGCGCAGATCGATCCGCGACCCTACCAGGCCTTGATCGATCAATACACGGCTAATCTTGAGCGCGATCAGGCTCAGCTCATCAACGCTCAGGCCAATCTCTCCCGCTACACCACATTGGGTCAGAAGGGCTGGGCAACTCCGCAATTGCTCGAAACCCAGAAGGCGCAAGTGGGGCAACTGGTGGCGGCCGTCAAGGCCGATCAGGCACTGATCGATTCGGCGAAGGTCGAACTCAGCTACACGCGCCTGACCTCGCCGATCGATGGTGTGGTCGGGATTCGTCAGATCGACGTCGGCAACATCATCAGTCCGTCAACTGCGAACGGCCTCGTCGTCGTCACGCAGCTAGACCCGATTTCGCTGATCTTCACGCTTCCAGAGAAGGCGCTGCCGCAAATCCAGCAGCAACAGCAAGCGACCAAGAAGCCGCTTGCGGTCCTCGCCTACAGCCAGGATGATAGGGCGCTCCTCGATCAGGGAGTGCTCGGCCTCGTCAACAACGAGATCCTGCAGACCACCGGCTCGATCCAGCTCAAGGCCAATTTTGCCAACAAGTCGGGCAAGCTCTGGCCAGGCCAGCTCATCAATGCGCGGCTGCTCGTCGACACCCGGCACAACGGCCTGACCGTTCCCGCGGGCGTCGTGCAGGAAGGTTCGACCGGTCCCTACGCCTATGTGGTCAATCCGGACAACACCGTCGCAATCCGCCAACTCAAGGTCGCGCAAATCAGCGACGGCCAGGCACTGATCGATTCCGGCCTGGAGGCCAACGAGCAGGTCGTGGCCGACGGGCAATACAAGCTGCAGCCCGGCGTGCATGTGGTGACGCTGCACGGCAAGGCAGCGCAGGAAGAAGCCGCGCAGGACGCGCTACAGGCGCCGATCCCATGAACATTTCCGCGCCGTTTATCTATCGGCCGATCGCGACCGCGATGCTGATGGTCGCCTTGTTGGTGGGCGGCTTGGTCGCTTATCCTCTGTTGTCGGTCGCGTCACTGCCCAACGTCAATTATCCGACGCTTACCGTGACCGCACAGCTCCCTGGCGCCGATCCGCAGACTATGGCGTCCACGGTGGCCTCCCCGCTTGAGCTACAATTCGGGGAGATCCCGGGTCTCACCCAGATGACATCCGCCAGCGCGCTCGGTTACACCCAGATCACCCTGCAGTTCGACCTGAATCGGCAGATCGACGGCGCGGTCAGCGACACGCTCTCAGCCATCAATGCCGCGAACGCCTATTTGCCGGCCGGTTTGCCTTATCCGCCGCAGATCCGAAAGGTCAACCCGGCAGAGACGCCGATTCTTGTTCTTGGCATCACCTCCGACAGCCTGCCGCTGACGGTCGTCGACGCCTACGCGCAAAATATCCTGCTGCAGAAGATCTCGCAGGTATCCGGCGTCGGCCTCGTCGGCATCGGGGGCACGCAGCAGCCGACGGTCCGCATCCAGGTCGATCCGGAAGCGCTGGCGGCCCGCGGCATCAACCTCGAGGACGTCCGGACGGTGCTTGGGCAGGCGAATGTCGACCTTCCCAAGGGCACGCTCAACAGCCCGCGGCAGACCTTTACGCTCAATACCAACGATCAGTTGTTCAAGCCCGACCAGTATGCCGACCTCGTCATCGCCTATCGCAACGGGTCGCCGGTTCGCGTCCGCGATATCGGCCGCGCCATCAGCGCGGGTGAGAATGAGTTGATCGCCGGATGGTACAACAGTCAGCGGGCGATCATTTTGGCGATTCAGCGGCAACCCGGCGCCAACGTTATCGAAACCGTGGGGCGAATCAAGGCGATGATGCCCGTGCTTCAGGCCTCGATCCCGGCCGCCGTCAAGATAAATGTCATATCCGATCGCACCCAGACCATCCGCGCATCAGTCGCCGACGTGCAGTTCACGTTGCTGCTGACAGTTGCGCTCGTCGTCATGGTCATCTTCATATTCCTGCGCAATCTCTGGGCAACCATCATCCCTGCCGTCACCGTGCCGCTGTCGCTGGTCGGCACGTTCGCGATCCTCTACGAGATGGGCTACAGCCTGGACAATCTCTCGCTGATGGCCTTGTCGATCGCGGTCGGATTCGTGGTCGATGATGCCGTCGTCGAGATCGAGAACATCACGCGGCACATCGAAGATGGCATGTCGCCGTATGACGCGGCACTCAAGGGCTCCGGCGAGATCGGCTTTACCGTCATGGCGATTACGTTTTCGCTGATCGCCGTGTTCATTCCGCTGTTCCTGATGAGCGGCTATGTCGGATTGCTGTTCCGCGAATTCGCAGTGACCGTGAGCGTGGCGCTCGTTCTCTCGCTGATCATCTCGCGCACACTCACGCCGATGATGTGCGCCTACCTGCTCAAGCCGGAGAGCCAGCAACACGGATGGCTGTACCGGATGTCCGAGCGCGGTTTCGACGGCCTGCTCTATGCCTATGAGACGGGCCTCAAAGTCGTGCTGCGGCACCGCTTCATCACGCTGATGGTGATGTTCGGCACGGTCGCGCTGACCGGTTATCTCTACGTCATCATTCCCAAGGGCTTCTTTCCCCAGCAGGATACCGGATTGATCATCGGCCAGTCCGAGGCGGCGCAGGATATTTCCTTCCAGGCGATGAAGGAGCGCCAGCAAGCCTTGCTCGACGGCATCATGAAGGATCCGGCTGTCGCCACCGTCGGTTCGGCTGTCGGCGCCGGTGGGGGTAGCTACACGCTCAACGATGGCCGTGTCTTCATTCAGCTCAAGCCCGCCAACGAGCGCGAGTCGATCGAGAAGGTGATGGCCAGGCTGCGGACCAATCTGGCCAAGATCCAGGGCATCTCGCTCTACATGCAGGCAGCCCAGGACATCACGGTCGGGGCACGGCTCAACAAGACCCAGTTCCAGTACACGCTGAACGATGCCGACCCCGGCGAGCTCAGCCACTGGTCTGCTCTGTTCCTCGACAAGTTCAAGGCAATTCCGGGCATCACTGACGTAACTACCGATCAGCTCAGTTCCGGGCCGTTGCTCGACATCACGATCAAGCGCGAGGTCGCCTCGAGCTACGGCATCCTGCCGTACACGATCGACAACACGCTCGACGACGCCTTTGGCCAGCGCATCGTTTCGACAATGTATACCACGCTTCAGCAATACCACGTCATTCTGGAGGTGAATCCCAAATTCCAGTACGGCCCAGAGGCGCTCAACGGCATTTACGTCAAATCGTCAAGCGGGCAACAGGTGCCGTTGTCGACGCTGATCGACTCGGTGGTGAAGGTCGCCCCGCTCGTGGTCAACCACACCGGACAATTTCCGTCGGTGACGATCTCGTTCAATCTCGCGCCGGGCACCGCGATCGGACAAGCCGTCAGCGCCATTAACGCGGCTGAAAAGGACCTGCATCCGCCGCTCTCGGTGCAGACCAGTTTCCAGGGCAATGCGCAGGCATTTGGAGCATCGTTGTCGAGCACGCCGATTCTCATCCTCGCCGCGCTCTTCGTCATCTATATCATTCTCAGCGTGCTCTACGAAAGCGTGATCCACCCAATCACCATTATCTCCACCCTGCCCTCGGCCGGCGTCGGTGCGCTGCTGTTGCTGATGGCGGCTCACTACGACCTCAGCGTGATTGCGATCGTCGGGATCATTCTGCTGATCGGCATCGTCAAGAAAAACGGCATCATGCTGGTGGATTTCGCCTTGCAGGCCGAACAGAACGAAGGCCTGTCAACCGAGGAGGCAATCTATCAGGCCTGCATCAAGCGCTTCCGCCCCATTCTGATGACCACGATGGCGGCGCTGCTCGGCGCCGTGCCGATGATGATCGGCACCGGAGTCGGCTCGGAGATCCGCCAACCGCTCGGCTACGCCATTGTCGGCGGTCTGGCCCTGTCACAGATTCTCACGCTCTATACGACGCCGGTTGTCTATATCTATCTCGATCGGCTGCAAACCCGGCTGTTCGGGGAAAAGAGGAAGCAAGTTGCTTCCGGCGAAACAGCACCTGCGCCCGCCGAATGATCGAAGATCACAGCCGTGCCAATGCCGCCAGTATTGGCTGGGCAGCGCCTGAGTCAAAATACGCGCGGGTGAGCCTAAATCTTTATATAATGGCGCAGAAAAAGCCCGCGACTATCTCCACCATTCTCTTCGTTCTGCCACAGAGGTGAACAATCGATGTTTTCGAGGCGTGACATGTTGGCGGCGACCGCCGTCGGTGGGGCGACGACGGCAGCGACAATGACCACGGCGAATGCCGCGCCGGTGAAGAGTGATATCACCTTCGGCAATCCAAACGATCCTCCGCAGGGTGCAATCAACGCGAAGAATCCACGATCGGGAGCCCCGGCGCGCGAGACGAAGGGCGGTTCGGTGCGCATCGCCGACAGCAACTTCACCGTTTCCACAACGGTCGCCGCCGCACTGGTCACCATGCGTCCAGGACGCCTGCGGGAGATGCACTGGCGCTCCAACGCCGACGAATGGCAGTACTGGATCAAGGGCAAAGGCCAAATGACACCGGCCCGAACGCCGTCACCATGGATCTCAACGCGGGCGACGTCGGCTAGGTCAAGAAGAACCGCGGACATTATATCAAGAACACTGGCGATACCGATTTGCAGTTTCTCGAAGTGTTCAGAGCTCCCTATTTCGCAGATGTCTCCCTTTCCGACTGGATTTCCCTCACGCCGCCATCGATGGTTGCCCAGCACCTGAACGTGACCGAGGCTACCATCGCAAAATTTCCCAAGAACAAGCCGGAAGTCATGCCGGAGTGACCGGACCACGGGTGCATGTGGCCGAAAGCAACATGCTGCCCCCTCCAACTTGGGCCGGCCGATTGCCCTGATATCCGCTTCGCCGGCCAGGTGTCTAGCATTCGGCCGGCGGTTCTCGATATTGGCGCGCTTTCTTCGATCGGCGGAAGAAACTCACCGCGAGCACACCCGGACGAGAACTGGGAGGATGCGCGCAGTCGATCATGTCACGATCGGTGTCAACCACCGAGCAGCCCAGACCGTGACCTCAGTTCGACGCGGATATCTAAACTCCAATTTAGTGGTTATCTGATTGGCCGCTGCTTAACTTTTCACGGTTACCCATTCAAACATGATCCGGGACGCCATGAGTTCTCCTTCTGAAATTCACATCGTCAGCCCCGCCCAATTCGATCCGGGAACAGCGCAGACGCCAGGCTCAGAACGTCGCGCCGCTATCGCGCCGACGCTTGGCATCGCGTCCGCAATCTGGGGCGGCCTGTTCGAGGTCAAACCAGGATCCCGGACGGGGGTTCATCATCACGGAGAGCAGGAGACGATCGCCTACGTCCTCTCCGGCATCTGCGAAATCCGCTGGGGCGCGACAGGAAAATCGGTCGCGCGTGCAAAGGCCGGCGATTTCATTCATGTACCCGCCTTCCTGCCGCACATGGAAATCAATCCTTCGAAAGAGGAGCCGTTTCGATGGGTCGTCGTACGCAGCACCGCGACACCCATTGTGATCAACCTACCGGACGACACCTGGCCGTAAGCCGGATGTCTTCTCGCGGGCGGCCGGAAGACATCAGGCCGTAAGCCTGATGCCTTTCAGACAACCCTGATGGACTTGGCGAACATGGAGCAGTCATGAACGAGCGTGATTCCACTGCAGAACCCGGTACCCCAAATGCATTTGAAGTTACTCGCCGAACAGTAATCGAGACGGGAGCCACCGCGTTGCTGTTGACGACGCTGCCACATGCTGTTCTTGCCGATCCGATCGACGGCAACGAACCTTTATCCTCTCCCGTGAAGGTCGAACTTCAGATCAACGGCCAACTACATTCGCTGACCCTGGATCCCCGCACGACATTGCTGGACGCTTTGCGTGAACACCTCGCGCTGACGGGCTCGAAAAAGGGCTGCGATCACGGCCAATGCGGCGCGTGCACTGTGCTGATCGAAGGACGCCGCATCAACTCCTGCCTGACGCTAGCGGTGATGCACGACGGCCAATCGGTCAACACGATCGAGGGGCTCGCCCAAGGCGCGAATTTGCATCCAATGCAAACGGCCTTCGTCGAGCATGACGGCTTCCAGTGCGGCTACTGCACATCCGGCCAGATCTGCTCGGCCATCGGAATGCTGGCAGAAAGCCAGCAGGGCATGCCGAGCTACGTGACCGAGGACCTGACGAAGTCGGCCCCCGAACTCACCGATGCGGAAATCCGCGAGAGAATGAGCGGCAACATCTGTCGCTGCGCAGCCTACCCCAACATCGTGGAGGCCATCAAACAAGCCGCGGGAATGCCAACATGAAAGCCTTTACTTACCAACGCGCCGACTCGACGGCGCAAGCGGCCGCCGCTGCCGTCAAGCCTGGTGCGAAAATCATCGCTGGCGGCACCAATTTGCTCGACCTGATGAAATTGCAGGTCGAGACACCTTCGAATCTGGTCGATATCAACCGCCTGCCGCTCGACAAGATCGAAGAGACTCCCGATGGCGGCTTGCGTATCGGCACGCTGGTTCGCAACAGCGATCTCGCCGCCGACCCACATGTGCGGCAGCGTTACGGCGTGCTAAGCCGCGCGCTGCTGGCTGGCGCCAGTGCGCAATTGCGCAATAAGGCCACGACTGGCGGCAATCTGCTGCAGCGAACCCGCTGCTATTACTTCTATGACGTCACAAAACCCTGCAACAAGCGCAGTCCCGGCTCCGGCTGTGCGGCGCTCGCTGGCTTTAACCGCATTCATGCCGTCCTGGGCACCAGCGAGCACTGCATCGCGACGCATCCGTCAGATATGGCGGTAGCGATGCAGGCGCTCGACGCCAAGGTGGAGACGGTCAATCGCCAGGGTGAAACCAAAGTGATTCCGATCGCGGAATTTTATCGTCTTCCCGGCAACACCCCCGAGATCGAGACGTCACTCAAATCAGGCGAAATCATCACCGCTGTGACGCTGCCTCCACCGCCTCCGGGTGTGCAGCTTTACCGCAAGGTCCGCGATCGCGCTTCCTACGCGTTTGCACTGGTTTCAGTCGCCGCGATTGTCGATACGGCGCATGGTCGCATCCGTTCGGCCCGGCTCGCCTTCGGCGGTCTGGCACATAGGCCGTGGCGTGTAGCACAAGCAGAGCAAGGATTGGCCAACACGCCTGCGAACACTGCCACCTTTAATGCTGCCGCAGATGCGGTACTCGAAGGCGCCCGCGGCTACGTCGGGAATGATTTCAAGATCCCGCTGACACGGCGCACCCTGCACAGCGTGCTGGCAGAGATTACCCGGACCTGAGGGAGGCGATCTCATGGAAATGAACTCACCCATCGGCCCTAATGCACTCGACGCACAGCGCATTGTCGGCAAGCCCCTCGACCGCGTGGACGGCCGATTGAAGGTTACGGGCAGCGCGCGCTACGCCTATGAGATGCAGCAGGAGAACACGCTGTACGGCTTTGTCGTCGAAGCCTCGATCGGAAAGGGAAGGATCGTATCGATCGATACGCGTGCTGCCGAGAAGGCGCCAGGCGTGGAGCTGGTTCTCACCCATCGCAACGCGCCCGCGCAGGGCACCGGCAATCACCGTGATGCGCACCCGGTGCTCACGGGCCCACAAGTGACCCGTTACGGCCAGCCGGTCGCCTTCGTGGTTGCCGAAAGTTTTGAGCAGGCCCGGGCGGCGGCTTACCTGGTAGACGTGAAGTACGACCGATCGAACGGGAAATACGCGCTGCATAGCAATCTCGACAAGGCGCGCGTTCCAAACCCAAGCGATGCGCCGGCAGCCGACAGCGCGGTGGGCGATTTCGCACGCGCATTCGCCAGCGCCCCGGTGCAACTCGACGTGACCTATACCACCCCGTTGCAAAGTCACGCGATGATGGAACCGCATGCCACGCTCGCGATGTGGGACGGCGACAACTTGATCCTGCATACTGCAAATCAGATGCTCAACCAGGGTCAACAAGTCATCGCGACAACCCTGAAAATTCCCGTCGAGAATATACGTCTGATCAGCCCGTTCATCGGCGGCGGATTCGGCGGCAAACTCTGGGTCAATGCCGATGCGATCCTGGCGGCGATCGCTGCGCGGCAGCTCAAGCGGCCTGTGAAAATCGCGCTGACGCGGCAGCAGATTTTTCACGTCACGACGCACCGCTCCGACACGATCCAGCGGCTGCGCCTGGGCACCGATAGCGAGGGCCGCATCCTCGCGATCGGCCACGACGTATTCTCCGGCAATCTGCCCAGCGAGCAAACTTACGAGGGCGCGGCGCTGCAGACCCGCACCCTCTACGCCGGGCCTAATCGGCTGACGCAGCATCGCCAGGTTCCCCTGGATATTCCGGTCGCGTCGTCGATGCGGGCACCCGGCGAGGCTGTCGGGCTGATGGCGCTTGAATGCGCGATGGATGAACTTGCCGAGAAATTGAATCTCGATCCGATCGAGCTGCGAGTGCGCAACGAGCCGAGCGAGGATCCGGAAAAGCATATTCCCTATTCCAGCCGTCATTTGATCCCCTGCATGCAGGAAGGTGCGCGCCGCTTTGGATGGGACAAGCGCAATCCGAAACCGGGTCAGGTGCGTGACGGACGTTGGCTCGTGGGAATTGGCATGGCTGCGGCGACACGCGGCAACCCGCTGCTGCTTTCCAAGGCTAATGTCCGGCTGGATCCTGACGGTACCTGCATCGTGCGAATGGCGATGACCGACATAGGAACCGGCACTTATACCATCCTGGCGCAGATCGCAGCGGAGATGCTCGGCCTGCCGATGGAACGCGTTAAGGTCGAACTCGGCGACACCATCTTTCCGCAGGCGGCGGGTTCGGGCGGCTCATGGGGCGCGGGCAGCTCGGGCTCGGCCCTGTTCGAGGCATGCAATGCGCTGCGCGAAAAGCTGGCACGGACCGCCGGCATGGACCCGGCAACCGCAAGGTTCGCCAACGGTAGTATCGCATCCGGCGACCAGTCCAGAAAGCTGACGGACCTTGTGGGCGTCGGGATGGACGCCGACGGTGAAATCCGGCCCGGCCGCAACAACAAGGATTTTTCGCAGCAATCCTACGGCGCGCATTTCGCGGAAGTCGGCGTCGACGAGGATACCGGTGAGGTGCGTGTGCGGCGCATGCTGGGCGTATTCACGGCCGGCCGTGTCCTGAACGCAAAAACGGCGCGCTCCCAAGCGATCGGGGGAATGGTTTTCGGCGTCGGTGCCGCGCTGCATGAAGAGATGACGCTCGATCCGCGCTTCGGGTATTTCGTCAACCACGATCTCGCCGAATATCATGTTCCGGTGCATGCCGACATTCCAGACATCGACGCCGTCTTTCTTGCCGAACTGGACGACCAATCCAACCCGCTCAAGAGTAAGGGCATCGGCGAACTCGGAATCTGCGGCGCCGGCGCATCGATTGCCAATGCGATCTACAACGCGTGTGGCGCACGGATTCGGGATTACCCGATCACGCTCGACAAGCTGCTTTCCAGGCTGCCAGTGCGCACATGATCGGGCGAGAAGAAACAGGCATCCAGCGCCGCCCGTTCATGGTTGTGGCGATCGCAATTACTGCAGCCGCCATCCTGGCGATCTGTCTTGCGGCCTCGCGCGGCGTTGCCGCTGGGCCAGAAGCGACGCCCTCACCTCATGCTACCGAATATCTGCCGAGCGTCAGCGACCTGATGATTGCGACAATTCAACCACGGCATGAGCGCCTCTGGCAGGCAGAGCAGGACGGAAATTGGGAATTTGCGGCCTACGAGCTTGGAAACCTGCGCGGCGCCTTCGGTCGACTCGGGCGCGCCCATCCCAGTGAACACGACATCTCCTTTCCGGACATGATCACCTCCGTTACGGAGCAACCGTTCAAGGAACTCAACAGCGCGATCCAATCCAAAGACGGCACCGCATTCGCCAAGGCCTATGCCGATCTGACCGCCGCATGCAATTCATGTCATCAGGCTCTCAACCACAGCGTGGTCGAAGTCCGCGTACCGAACCGGACGTCTACGTCAGACCTAAACGCCAACAGCCCAACCCGGAATTGACGCTGGGCATATCGGCGACTCCCACCGCCAGATCCGCATTCTGAATGTTAATTTAGTGGCTCGGGATAAATTGTGGGCCTATCTCTAATGGACCCGCAGTCGATTTTTTGAGGAGCGACGACGATGTTTTCGAGACGGAATGTACTGGCAGTCACTGCTGCAGGTGCAGTGGCATCCGCGGCGCACGCCGCTTCCTTCGGTAATCCGGACCAGCCGGCGCAAGGCGCTGTCAACGCCAAAGCTCCGGGAAATCTCAGAGATCCTGGCCCGCAAAGCGAAGCCATCGGCAACCAGTTTCCTTCGGCGCAAACTCCGCCCGCCACCGACGTCGGCGGCATGCCGATGGACTGGGCGTCCTTCAACAACGCGCCAAAGCGCATCCAGAACGGCGGCTGGGCGCGGCAGGTGACGCAGGCTGATTTCGCGATCTCAAACACGATCACGGGCGTCAATATGCGTTTGACCGCCGGCGGCATCAGGGAATTGCACTGGCACCAGGCCGCCGAGTGGGCGATCATGACCTACGGCAGCTGCCGCGTGACCGTTCTCGACGCCGTAGGCCGGCCATACGTGGCGGACGTCAACGAGGGCGACCTCTGGTATTTTCCGGCCGGCCAGCCGCATTCGCTGCAGGGTCTCGGCCCGGACGGCTGCGAGTTCGTGATCTGCTTTGATGACGGCAACGCCAGCGAGTTCAATACGCTGCTGGTGACCGACTGGTTCGCCCATACCCCTCCCCAGGTGCTTGCCAAGAATTTTGGCGTTCCAGCCCAGACGTTTGCTAAAATTCCGCTGCAGAATCTCTGGATCTTCCAGGGCACGTTGCCCGGCGATTTGGCATCCGACCGCGCCGCGGTCAGCAGGACCGCGAGCGCTCCACCCCATCCATTCATCTTTAGGCTGGGATCATCGGCTCCGGCGAAAGAATCCAGGGGTGGCGAGGTTCGGGTTGCCGACAGCAGCAACTTCAATATCGCCACGACGGTTGCTGCGGCGCTGGTAACGGTTCGTCCCGGTGGGCTCCGCGAGATGCACTGGCATCCGAACGCCGACGAATGGCAGTACTATATCAAGGGCAAAGGACGCATGACGGTGTTCAACACCGGCCCGAATGCAATGACGATGGACTTCAACGCCGGCGACATCGGCTACGTCAAGCGCAACCTCGGACATTATGTTGAGAATGTCGGTGACACGGACCTGCAGTTTATCGGAGTCTTCAAGGCTCCCCGCTACGAAGAGGTTTCTCTGTCCAACTGGCTGACGCATACGCCGCCAGCGTTGGTAACCCAGCATCTGAACGTGGACGAGGCGGCCATCGCGAAATGGCCGGACAACGGGCCGGGCGTAATGCCCAAATCCTAGATCGCGGTCGAAGTCGGGCCTCTCATGCAACGGAGCTATTGGCGGCGCCAGAGACCGCCGCCAGTTCGCCACAAGACCAGAACGAGGAAGATATGGATGCGCTCGACAACGTCATGATCGGCATGACGGCCGAGAAGACTGTCACCGTGACATCAGATATGACAGTCGGCCATTTCGTGGCGCAGATGCCGCAGGTCTACGCCACGCCAATGATGATCCTGCATATGGAAATGGCGTCGGGATCCGCTATCGCTTCGCATCTGCCGGAAGGCTTCGTCAGCGTTGGGATGGACGTGAAAGTCCGTCACCTCGCAGCAACGCCGGTCGGCCGCACGGTCCGCGCCCTTTCTCGCGTCGTCAAGATTGATCCCAGGAGCGTGGTATTCCAGGTCGAGGCCTGGGACGGCGACCGCAAGATCGGCGACGGCACCCATCGCCGCGGCATCGTCAATGTGACGGAGTTCGAGCAACGGTACGGAGTAAGGCAGTTCGCCGCGAGCCTGGATTGAAGCGATCCGAAATCGCCCGTTGTGCCGTCCTTGGCAGCCCTTAATGTAGTCTTTCTCGGTCCACGGACGATTCTCTGTTCATGGCGGAAGCGCCGACAATACTAGCAGCGACAGCACCAGCGCAGGCGGCATGACGATGAAGCCAAGCTTGAGATAGCGAAGAGGCGTAACGTTCTCGCCCTCTCGGCGCAGTGCGATCAGCCACAGGATGGTGGCGAGCGATCCCGTCACCGAAAGATTGGGCCCGAGATCGACGCCAATCAGGATAGCGCCGGCCACCTGCGGCGGCACCTGCGCAGCGTGACTTGTGGCCGCCGCGATCAGACCCACCGGCAGATTGTTGACGAGGTTGGAGGCAACTGCGACGACGATGCCTGCGACCCACGACGTCGCTTGCGGCGACGCCGCGACAGCGTCGTGCAGGTTGCGCGCCAGCGCCCACAACACGCCGGTTTCATTCAATCCCGCGACAATAACGAATAGACCCGCGACGAGCGGCAGCACGCCCCACGAAACGCCCTTGAGAATCGGCAGCGGCGATTGCCGCGCAATGACCAGCACAAGGGCGGTCAAGGATGCCCCGGCGCAAAAAGTGGGAAACCCGAGCGGCCGATCGAACGCCGATGCCGACAGCAGCACGACGACGGTCAGCACGATTCCGATCGCCGCAAGCTTGCCACCCAGCGTCAGCGGTGGCGCGTCCTTGATAGCGGCGACCTTTGCATCGAGCGCCGGCCCTTGCGTCAGCCGCAATACGACGTATGTCGTGAGGATCGCAGCCAATGACGGCCCGGCAAAATAACGTAGCCATTCCGAAAGAGCCGGCATTTGCCCGCCGAACACGACGAGGTTGGCGGGATTGGCGATCGGCAGGACAAAACTCGCGGCGTTGGCGACGAAAGCGCAAATGAAGAGATAGGGGAGTGGCTCGACCTGCGCGGCCCGAGTCGTTGCGTAGACCGCCGGCGTCATCACCACAGTGGTGGCGTCGTTCGACAAAAACACCGTCATGAGGGTTCCGACGACGTAGATGATCAGGAATAGGCGTTTGGCCGAGCCACGCGCATGCCTCACCGCCTGGGTCGCGAGCCAGTCGAACAGCCCCTCCTTCCTGGCGACTTCGGATAGCAGCATCATTCCGATTAGAAAGAGGTAGACGTCAGTGCCCTTGCCGACGGCTGCGACCGCCTCCTGCCAGGACAGTAGGTTGAACAGCACCAGCATCGCGGCACCCACCGTCGCCCAAACGAACTCCGGCGAATTCCATGGCCGGGCGATCACGCCAAACGTTGCCACAGCCGCAATTGCCCAGATGGCCGAATTGAACGCCATCAGCCAGCACCTACGAGCCCGGTAGCAGGGATTCTCCCGCCGTGCTCAGCAAGCCTACCTCCTCGACCAGGGTCCAGACCTCGACAACTGCGCGGATTAAGCTGATCGAGGATCGCATCGAAAGCGGTTTCGCCCCTGCGCGCCATTTGGGTCAGTTTGCCCTTTTCTATCCATAGCAACGTGTCGGCGTTGTCGGCTTCATCCCGATGATGTGTGGCCAGCAGGACGGCTCGCCCACGCGTTTCGAACCGAATATTCTCGATCACGAGGGCGGCGGTTGCGGCATCAAGCCCTTCCGTCGCTTCGTCGAAGACGTAGACATCCGGCGATGCGACAAGCAAACGAGCAATCCCCAATCGTCGCCGCTCCCCGCCCGAGAGACCTGTTCCACCATCTCCAAGCTGATGGTGTAATCCCTTCGGCAGATTTGCGATTGCCTGATCAAGACCGACCGCCGCCACAGCGATCTGCAGCTCGTCATCGCTTGCGTCGAGCCGGCCCATCAGCAGATTGTCGCCGATCGAACCGCGGAACAATTCGGTTCGCTGCAGAAGATAGCCGATACGACCACCAGACGCCGCCCGCCCTGGCCGGCTAAGACCTTCGCCACCAAGCGCTACGGCCCCACAATCCGGCGTGAGCAGGCCGGCGGCGAGGGACAGAATGGTCGACTTGCCGCCGCCGCTAGGCCCCACGAGTGCGACCGTCTCCCCCGGTGCCACGCGCAGCGAAATGCCTTTTGCGACGGGTTCGTTTTCACCTGGAAACGTGAAGCTGACATCGACAAGTTTGAGGTCGCCGAGAGAATTCGCGAGCTCATGTTCGACCGGCTTTTCCGTCGTCGCATTTTGATCGCCTAGTAATAGTCGTACCCGGCGCGCAGCAAGGGTCCAACGCCCCAAATCCAACGCTGCCAAACGGAGCGGAGCCACCACTTCGCCGAGTGAGAAGGAGAAAACGACAATGGCGGCAAACATCAGCGGCGTTACATTGTGTGAGCCGACTAGAGCAGCCCCACTGAGCAGCGCGCCGAGGATGGCGCCCTGACTTCCCCACGATCCTGCCAACCGCAGGCCGGCATCGAGCCGAATGAGACGCAGTTCTGATTCGGCTGCGAGTTTGCATGCTGCAACAACGCTTTCTGCGTGAGTGGCGAACACCCCCGCAATGCAGAGCTCGGTGCGTCCGCGGTCCAGATCGGCGAGACGTGTCCGGGCGGCGTCAAGTGCCAGCATTCGCAGTCGCGCGACCCGGGTCACGAACAATCCGATCAAACAGGGCGCCAGAACGCCGCCGAGCAACACAGGCGTAATCGTTGCCACCGCCAGAAGGGGGCTGATGCCCCGCAGGATGATTGCAAAGCCCGTGAGGATGACCGCCGCGGCGAACAGCGGAGTTGCGAAACGGATGCTCAGACCATCCAGTGCGTCGAGGTCACTCGAGAGTCGCGCGAGAAGCACGCCAGCCCGCGCTCTGGCCAACTCGCCACGTCCATCTGCGATGGACCGGAAAACGTTCACGCGTAATCCCGCAATGAAGCGGAAGGTAGCGTCGTGGGTTGCAAGCCGTTCGGCGTAACGGGCAACCGTGCGAACAATGGCAAACAAGCGTATCGTGGCGCTGGGGATGACCATGTCAAACGCTACCAAACCTATTCCGGCGATTGCCGAGCCCGCGATCAGATAGCCGGAAAGGGCGAGCAGCCCTGCCCCAGCTGCAAGTGTCAGTGCGGCCAGTGCCACGCCACTTGCGAAGCGCCATGGCGCAGAGCGAATCGCCGACCAAAGCACCTCGAGCAATGCGGTCGTCCCGGTCACGACGCGATTTCCTCGACGCTGCCGAAGCACAGGGTAACGATCCGATCCATCCGGCGAGCCAGGTTTTCGTCGTGTGTCGCAACAATCATTGTCTTCCCCCGCGCCGCGTCCAGAAGTGCCGAGCGAACTTCCTCGGCCGTCGCGCCGTCGAGATCCGCTGTCGGCTCGTCCGCAAGAATCACCGGTGCATCGGCTAGCACCGCGCGCGCGATCGCGAGACGGCGAAGCTCCCCACCCGAGAGACCAGCCCCATTCTCGCCGATCGGCGTCAGCATCTGGCGCTGCATCCGCCCGATCCGCTCCGTCAGGCGCGCTGTCTCGAGCGCAGCAGCGGCCCGCCCGCGGTTGATCGACTGGTTCCCCAGTTGAAGATTTCGCTCGAGCGAGGCTTGCTTCACATACGGCTCTTGTCCGATCCAGGCCATTCGACGACGTAAAGTTTCCGCCGTATCGCTCGTAAGGAGCATGCCGTCGATCGCAACCCGGCCCTGAACTCCTTCGATGAGACCTGCGATCGCGTGAAGCAAGGCGCTCTTCCCGGCGCCGCTCGCTCCCATGATCGCTACGTGCTCGCCGGCGGCGACCGCAAGGTTCGCACGCTTCAGCAACGGACGCTCGCAGCCGGCAAGCCGGACGGTCAGCCGTCTGACGTCCACGGAGGACGCTAGAGGACGATCGAGATGGTGATGGGCCGTGGTATCAAGGTGACCGACGAAGCTCGGCCGCTGGACGTTAAAGATATCATCTGTGCGTTCTGCGAGTCCCGCCACGGCGGCGCGGTCGTGATAGCCGGCCGCGAACTCCTTTAACGGCTGAAAGAAATCCGGCGCAAGCAATAGCATGAACAGACCTCCGGATAGTCCGAAATTCGTCAGTGTGGCGCCAAAGGTAATCCATCCCAACAGATAGAAGCCGACATAGAGTGCGACCATCGCGACGCCGATGGTCGCAAAGAATTCGAGCACGGCAGAAGACAGAAAGGCGATGGACAGCACATCCATAGCAGAGCGTCTCACGCGCTCACCGGAAGCCTCGATTGCCGCGGCGACATGCTCTTCAGCGCCCAATAGACGGATGGTCGCTAGACCGCGCAGGCGATCGAGCAGTAGCCCGGTCAGGTTGCCCGCTTGGTCGAATTGCCGGCGGCTGCGCTCCCGCGCCGTCGCCCCGATCAACGCCATGAAAACCGGGATCACCGGTCCAACGATCGCCAGCATCAAAGCGACGGCCCAGCTGACCGGCAGAATCGCTACGAGAATTGCGACCGGGACCACTGCCACCCTGAACCGGGCGATCTGATACCTGACGAGAAAAGGGTCGATTGTCTCTACCTGATCAACAACAAGCGCCGCGATTTCGCCGGCCGGCGGCCGGGTGGCATCGAACGGGGACCACGGTAGAACGGCGTGAATGAGCTTGCGCCGCAGATCCAATTTTGTCGCCGTTGAAGCGCGAGCGCTTATCGAAAACGCTCCAGTATCGGCGACCGATCGCGCCGCCAGCAGTACCGCGAACATCGATGCGAGCACGATCGGCGACAGTCCGGTCATCTCGGCATCGGTGCCGATGCAAACAGCCGCAACGGTGTCGGCGAGAATCAGGGCCTGGGGAATCCAGATCAGGTTTGTTGAAAGCGAGAGCGCCACCGCAATGGGTGGGATCCTACAGGAGAGTATCCCAAAGCGATCCGTCATTAGAACTCCGCTTTCGGAAGCCGAATAAGGTCGATTGCGATGAATGGTGGCGACGCAGCTAATAGGACGGTCACTGTGGTACAGTGACCGCGAAACGCAGGTTCGCCCATTAAATTGAGATTCAGGAATCTAAATTCGATTTTAACCGGGCCGCCCGCGGAGTCCTCAGTGCATCGGCGTCGCGCGTACCTTCCCCCTGAATACCCGGTAGCTGATGACCGTGTAGATCAGCATCAGCGGGTAAACGAAGAGCCCCTCACCCCAGAACATGAATGCCAGACTCGAATGAGGCGCCGCGGCCTCTTCGACTGTGATGACGTAGGGGATCATGTATGGCCAGAACGAGATGGCCAATGTTCCGAAAGCCGACAGAAAGATCAGCGCGACCATGTAAAACGGCAATCCGTCCCGATGGCGTTCAACGCTTATCGCAAGCACAATTGCCGCCAGAGCAGCAATTGCAGGAAAGAAGAGGAGATAGGGACGTTCAATCCACCGATGCATGATCTGGAGATTTTCAGCCAACGCAAAGGAGAAGACGGCAATGAGGAAGACCAGCAGTCCGATCGACAAATAAGGGACCTGGCGATAGGCCGCCGCCTTGACGACCCCATCGCATTTTCTGATCAGCCAGCAGGCGCCAAGAAGCGTATAGCCGAAACACAGCCCTACACCGCAAAGCACGGCGAACGGGCTGAACCAGCCAAAATCGCCGCCGGTGTATTGACCGCTTGTAATCGGCAAACCCTCTACCAGCGCGCCAACGGTCATGCCCTGGACGAAGGTCGCCACCAGCGAGCCGCCGAAAAAGCTGAAGTCCCAGATCCAGCGCATCCGCTCCGCCTTGTAGCGAAACTCGAACGCCACACCGCGAAGGATGAGAGCTGACAGCATGACGACGAGCGGAAGGTAGAACGCGGACATCAGCATCGCATATACGGCCGGAAATGCCCCCCAGAGGATAACCGCGGTGACGACCAGCCATGTCTCGTTACCGTCCCATATCGGCGCGACAGCCCCCCACATGGCGTGCCGCCTCGCTTCATTCCGTGTCAGCCCAAACAGAATCCCGATGCCGAGATCGAAGCCGTCCAGCAGGACATACAGCAGAATGCTGATGGCAAGCAGCGATACCCAATAGGTTACCATGGCTATTCTCCAGCTTCCGCCAGCAGGCGTGCATCCTCGCCGGCAAGCGAAAGCGGCCGGTTGGGCACCGCCGCAGATGCCGGCGTCACCATTGGCCGCACCAAGCCAGTCCGCATCAGCCGATAGATGTAGAAGATGCCGAACGAAAAAATGAACGTGTAGACAATTGCAAAGATCACTAGCGAGATCACCGCCGCTTCGGCCGTCAGGAGCGGGGTCATCGCGTCAGCGGTTCGAAGCAACCCGTAGACCGCCCAAGGCTGCCGACCAACCTCGGCGGTGAACCAGCCGGTCCACGTCGCGATAAAGGGCAACGGGAAGCTCAGAAATGTCGCCCACAGGAACAGGCGGTATCGGCCGATCCGTCGCGTGAGACTGAGGTACGAGCCGATGAAGGCGAGCGCCAGCATGATCAACCCGCATCCGACCATGATACGAAAGGTGAAAAACGGGATAAGTACCGGAGGCCAGTCCTGCCGCGGAAAACTGGTCAACCCGACCTCCTTGGAATCAAAGCTCATGCTTCCGATCAGGCTTCCAAGAACGGGTATCGAGATCGCGTATTTGTTGCTCGCCGACGCTTCATCTGGAATGGCAACCAAGACTTCGCTGGCGGGCTGTTCGTCATGCCAGCGGCCCTCGATGGCCGCAAATTTTTCGGGCTGGCGGTCATGAACATAGTCGCCGGCCAGGTGTCCGATAAAGAGCTGGATCGGCATCAGCAGAGCCGCCAGACAAAGCCCCATACGGAGCATGATCTTGGCTTCGGCCATGAACCTCCCGCGCAGCAGATACCACGCGCCAGTCGCGGCGACGCAGAACGCTCCGGTCAAGTATGCCGCAAGCAACATGTGCGGGAACCGCACCCACACCACCGGGCTGAAGTTGATCGCAGTCCAGTCGTTCGGAACGAATATTCCCTTTTCCACGACGTAGCCGACGGGTGCCTGCATCCAGCTGTTGTTGACCATGATCCAGAAGGCGGAGAACGTCGTTCCCAGGGCAACCATAGCGGTTGAAAAGAGATAGAACCACGGGGGGACGCGAGGTCGGCCAAAAATGAGAACCCCGAAAAACGTCGCCTCCAGCATAAAAGCCGTGAATGTCTCGTACGAAAGCAGCGGTCCCTGAATGGGCCCCGACATCCTGGACAGCACGCTCCAGTTCATGCCGAGCTGAAAAGCCATCACGATGCCGGACACGACCCCCATCCCGAACGCTACGCCGAATATCTTGAGCCAGAAGTCGAACAGCACGCGATAGGCCGAGCGACCGGTGCGCAAATGCAGCGCCTCAAGGACGGTGAGCCAGGCTGCCAGCCCGATGCTGAAGGCCGGAAATATGATGTGGAATGAAATGGTGAATGCGAATTGAATTCGCGACAAGAATAGAGCCGCGGAGTCCATTGAAACCTCCTAAGGTCCGGTGTCGCGGGGTTCACTGCCCGACCGGACACCTCTCGTTGCACGTCACGCTGCGACGCTGCGTGACGGCGGGGCCATGAATTCCGGGCCAACCGGATCGGTGATGGTTTCGCGCAGGATCCGATCGATCTCGGCCTTGGCGGAGGCATCGAGCGACCAGCCCACCACCTCGTCGACCGGCTGCAACTGATCGGGATGACGGGCACCCCACAATGCCGTGGTGATGCCCTGATCGAGCATCCACCGAACCGCCAGATGAATAACCCGCTTGCCGAAGCGTTGCTGAGCGAGCCGATCGAGCCTGTGCACGGCGGTCTGATATTGCGCGAAGCGAGGCTCGAGGAACTTCGGGTCGGTGCGCCTCAAATCGTCGCCACCGAAAACCGTATTGGCCTGCATCCGTCCGGACAGGAGGCCGCGGCACAGCGCCCCATACCCCAGCATCGCAATGTTGTTCTTTCGGCAGTAGGGTAGAAGGTCGGTCTCGATGCCGCGTTCGAACAAGTTGTACGGTGGTTGCAGCACATGCAGGGGCGCGACGCGGCGAAATCTCTCCATCTGGTCGACCGAAAAGTTGCTCACGCCAATGGCGCGGATTTTGCCTTGCGCAAGCAGCATGTGCATTGCGTCTGCGGTTTCTTCGATCGTAATCAATGGATCAGGCCAATGGACTTGATAGATATCGATGTAATCGGTTCGAAGCCTGCGCAAGGAATCTTCGACCTCACGCATGATGCGGGCGCGGCTGGCATTGCGCGATACCCTTCCGCCCTCCCACTGAAGTCCAGCCTTGGTGGCAATCAGCGCGTGCGAGCGTAACCCGCTTTCGGCGATCGCCCTGCCAACAATCTCTTCAGAGCGGCCGAACCCGTAGACCGGGGCGGTGTCGACAAGGTTGATGCCATGCTCGAAAGCGGCCTGGATAGTAGTGACAGATTCAGCTTCGTCGGTTCCGCCCCACATCCACCCGCCGATGGCCCAGGTGCCAATGGCGACGGGCGACACCTTGAGCGACGTGCCGGGAATCTCGGTAAGCGGCAGTTTCATTGCGAGAGCTTCTGATTGATGAGTCATAATCCTGTTCTTTCTTCCGTGGATGCGCCTTCAGGCTGTGGATGGCGGAACCTCAATCGGCAGCGACCGGTGGCGCGGCGTAGAGGCCGGCTTCCTCCTCGGCGATGCGCCCCAGGGCGGTCCAGTCGAGTTCGCCGTAACCCCGCGCGATTCCCGTGATTAACCGGTCTCGAACCACGCCCACCGATGGCATCGGAGCGCCCGCGTTCTCTGCTTCTGCAAGGGCAAGCCGCACATCCTTGAGCACGAGGGGCAAGACAAATCCCGCGGCGTAGCTCTGTCGAGCAATCTTGTCGCCGTAAATTTTGTGCGCACGCCCGCCGAACATTGTGCTCGTCATGATGTCGATGAACGGCTGGGGATCCAGCCCGTGCTTCCGGACCACGGCAACGACTTCTCCGAGCGTTTCTAGTGCCGTCGCACTCATCATATTGCCGAGCAGTTTGACGAGGTTTGCGTGTCCCGGTTCGGCACCGATCACAAAGGTCCTTTGTCCTAGACTGTCGAGGATCGGCTGGCAGCGCTCGACATCGGCCGCGACGCCGGCGGCAACGATGAAGAGCTGGCGCGCCTTGGCGGCATCCGGATTCCCGAAGACCGGCGCAGCGACATAACCTTGTCCGTTCCGCGCATGCTCGCGCGCCAGCAGCGATGCAGCCGCCGTGCTGATCGTACTCATCGACAGATGGATTGCGCCGGGCATCAGACCCGCCGCCAGACCGTCAAGGCCAATCTCTCGTCGACCGAACACGATTTCGCGCACGGCATCGTCGTCTGGCAACATGCTGATGACGACGTCGCAGTGGAGCAGGTCGCCAATGTCCGTGGTGGGCCTCAGGCCGAGCGCCTCAAGCTCGCTGACCCGATCCGGGCGGCGGACATAGGCGATCACCTGTCGTCCCTTGGCCGCGAGGTTTGCGGCCATCGCCCCTCCCATGCGGCCGAGGCCGACAAACCCGATTTCCCCCAGCGCCGGCGGGCGAGCGGAGGTCAATTTCGACCCGCCTGAACGCTCGCGGCGCGGAACTACGGACGCACCTCCGGAGGCAAGAGGGGAGCGGGGTTCGTGCTTGGACATGGCAACTCCTGGCCGAGCGCGGCTGCACCGACTGATGCGCACGTTGCGACGGACACATCCGGGGATCTGGGGATCAACGGGTTCTGTGCTTGTCTCAGCTTGCCGCGCGTTACGTTTTATTGCCGCGATTTTCCGAACACCGTCGCCTAGCTAGGCACTCGCATGACGCACGCTCGCCTAGGCTCGCGCATGCCGCCTCGAATAAATTCGAATTTAGTGTCTGAACGGCAATTTAATGGCGCCGAAAACCCATCCGCTTTAGTTTTGCCTCTGACTACAGTTCCCACAAAGGCCGACAGCGTCTCTTTGGCCGCGAGCAGTAATGATGGCTTGATGAAAAATGATCCCAGCATCGCTCTCTCTCGACAGAAGAATGCTGGTCGAGACGAAGAGCCAGTGCGCCTGTCTGGAGGCAGTATGAGTGACCTCGGCATCAGCATTGCGGGTTATTCTCGTCCCTCCCCTCCATCAATCGTTGAAATTTCGCCGCCCGATATCGCTCGCCGGCAACTAGCGAACTGGGGCGCAATACAAGCGGACACGGTAGAGGTCACCCGGCGCGAAACGTTCGAATACGGCTTCCAAGCGCGAAGGCATCTGCTGGTCGCTTACGAGCGTGCAGAACGACATGAAGGCGAGACGCTTATCGAGGGTTTGCCAAAATCGACTTTGCGCGAGTTCAATTGCAAGCTCAGCTTCGTGCCTGCCGGGCATCGCTTCTACGGATGGCAGACGCCGCGAGTTCTCACGCGCGTCACATATTTCTATATTGATGTGCGGGATTCGTTGTTTGATCCGGAAACTGGCATCACTTGTCCCACGATCAGTCCGCGACTGTTCTTCTTCGATCAAGCCGTCTGGAATACGGCGCTCAAACTGAAGGCCGAGGTCGGGAACTGCGATCCGGGAAGCCGCCAGTATGCAGAGGCCTTGAGTCTGGTATTGATGCACGAACTCATTCGATTGGAACCAACCACGTCCGTTGTGGCGAGGCCGATTCGTGGCGGCTTGCCAGGGTGGCAGCAGAAGCGCGTGGTGGAATTCATCGAGGAGCATCTCGCGGAGGACGTTTCGTTGGTCACTCTCGCGGAACTTGTCGATCTGAGCGTCTTTCACTTTGCGCGCGCCTTCAAACAATCCTTCGGCGTGCCGCCGCATCGCTACCATATGGACCGCCGGATGGATCGCGCCAGGAGCCTGCTGCAGGGGCAGGCGCTCTCTGTGACACAGATCGGCATCCAGCTTGGCTTTCGCGAAACGAGTTCGTTCACGAGAGCATTTCGTAAAATCACCGGGCTTACGCCGACCGAATATCGGGGCCACCGAGAGGATTAGGCTCAACCAAACCACATCTATGCCGGCAAGGAAGGCTGCTGCTTTACCTCCCTCCCCGCTATCGTTCTGGATCGACCGCTGCGGCTCATGGATCAAGATGGGCAACTGCGGCCCGGACCGGCACAAAGCTTCCCTGGTCCCGTCATGCTTGGCTCGCAGGGTAATCTGGGTCAGCGCCGCGGTCCGAAGCACACCCACAGATCGGTCGTAGCCAGCTTTCAGAAGCGGAAGCGCAATCCGACCGTGGGAGCGATGTTGTTGCGCTGGAGAAAGCCGAAGGCCAATCCGCCATTCACTTGCGTGAACATGATCCCGGAATAGAGATCCCACTTTGGTGCAAACCGCCAATCGACAGCGGCAGAGATCCCGTCGAATGTCCCGGCGCATTGCGGGTGCTCGGTGCCGAAGCAGGGGGCGGGCCCCCCGGCGGCGGTGCCGAAGAAGGAATTCTGGATATAATGGTAATAGGCGCCGATCACATCCAGGTTTTCAGTAACAGCGTACTTGGCCCCTGCCCACATGACTTGGAAAGTCTTGTTGCCAAGACCGTTCACGCCGAAGGCGGTATTGTTGATATTCGTGTTGTTGAGCGCATCGCAGCCCAGACAAAGAAAGGTTCCCGCGATATTGGTGAAAGCGGTCTGCGGATTGCTGGGCGCCATGTATCGAATATGCTCGTAACCGGCGTACAACTTCAGCGGTCCGTTCGTGTATTTGGCCACGAGCATCACGGCTTCATTGTCGGAGATCGTCGCTGTGAGCGTCTGTGGCAAGAACGGCGGTATCGGCACCCCATTGGCGTTATTGCTTCCCGGCGCAAGTGCGAGCGACACGGAATCTCTGACATGGCTGTAAATTGCGTCGACCGAGAGCACACCTTTGCCCCACGTTGAGATATCGCCGCCGGCTTGGAACTGGTATGCACCATTGGAGGCATTGTTCTGGGCGTAGCCGCCGAACTGCCACAGCGCCGCCGCCCGGAACTGGCCGACGTTGATCCGATATTTCAGTGACGTCGAGTTTCTACAGTTTTCGGTATTGCCGCCGCCACAAGTTATTCCCTGAAAGCCGATGGGTGAGAAGCCGTAAGAGGCGCCGAACGGATCGTAGTCGAAGACAGCGTCCAGGGTCAGCGAGTTCTGTCGGAAAACGGTCAGGGTGCCATAGGTCGGAGAACTGACGCCGACATAACCTTGGCCGTTGAACCACTGGCCCGCTCGGCTTGAATCCGAGTAGGCGGTTGCAAAGTTTTGGGGGATGCCGGCGTTCGCGGCAATCGATCCCGGTCCATTGGAGAATCGCAAGGAATATGGGTCGAAGCCGGCATCCAGAGCAAAGACAACAGAGACGTTCCCGCCGATCGGCTCAGTTCCTTTGATTCCAATGAATGAATTGGTCAACGCGTTGGGTGCAGGGCCCCAAAGCGCCGAGTTGTTCTGTTTCTGGATTAAGTATGAGGCTCCGACAGCGGATCGTGGGTCCCACGGCGCGCCGTGGCTCTGCCAGCCGAACCCCGCGTCAATCGTGCCGTAGACCGTGATGCCCCGCCAAGTCAGCTGGCAGTCCGTGGCAATAAAGTCCCAACCGTCGGTGCACAGCTTGGGCGCGGCCGTTGCCGCGGAAGCCCCGGTCGGAACGACGTCGGCGGCCCACGCCTCAACTCCGTAGGAGGCGCCAGCGGCTGCGATGATCA
Source organism: Bradyrhizobium sp. SRL28 (assembly GCF_018596315.1). GTDB lineage: Bacteria > Pseudomonadota > Alphaproteobacteria > Rhizobiales > Xanthobacteraceae > Bradyrhizobium. Next base: position 59,844 of record NZ_JAHEAG010000009.1, read on the forward strand.
CTGCAGCAAAAATGCCGAGCTTTGACATGCGAGCCTCCCTGGCTCAACAAGTACGATTGTAGGATGGTAAAGTTGGTCGGCAAGACAAAGTCGGCGCCATATGCAGCGACGCCAGAAAATTCCGATCCGAGTGGCAGCCGCGCCACAGTCATCTTAAAAGGCAACAGGTTCGGCGCCGACGATTGCTGTGGGGCGACCGCCGATGAGAGTCCGCTTGGGTCCATTCGCGACCGATCGAGCCTGTAGCAAGTCCGGCCAGGTCCGCTATGCCGCCGAAAGCGGAAGTAAATTCAGAGCATTAGCGGCAACGCCATAGGCCATTGCGGGTTGACGGCGCTGTCCGAGACGTGAGGCTCCGAAACCGGAGCCTCAAATCATGCGCTACGAACTCAGCGATTATGAATGGAACCGCCATCAAGCCGATGCTGCCGAACAAGTCGCGCGGCGTTCGGCGTGCAAGTGTCCGTCGCGTGCTCAATGGCATCTTTTGGGTCCTGCGTTCAGATGCGCCATGGCGCGATCTGCCAGAGACATATGGTCCCGCACCACTTGTCACAATCGCTTCGTTCGTTGGGCGGGCTGGCGTCTGGGACCAGATCGTGGAAGCACCTGGCCGCCGGCCATAACGCGACGGTGCAGATGAGTAAGCCATTCTCGCCCACATGGCGCACTGAGCCATGTCGTCAATCGTTGTACTTCGGTCCGCCATGATAACGGTACGCCTCGGGCTCGGTCGGCTGCGTCGCGTGGCGTAACACCATAGTCTTCCCGTTCCGCCTGGAACCACCATCGGTGTACGGATTACCCGGTCCCAGATTTTGACAATTGGCGTTGGGGTAGAACTGCGCGCAATAGCCGGGGTCTTCGATAACAGCCTGCGCCAGTACCGGAGTTGCGAAAGCTGCCGCGGCAACAGCGGCGGCGCCGATCAATGCTAATTTCATCTTGGTCTCCCTTGGAGAGTGCGTTGGGGTGTAAGGCTACATCGGAGCGCGATTGCCGTTACGCCAGTAAATTTCATTTGAGAAAGACGCACGTCGGTGCGGACGTTCCCGCGTTGATCTCATTCAAATTATTTAATGGCCCCGAGGTAGCCCGACGTCTATCTGCCTGCAGAGAAACAAGCAGGAGTTAGACGTCCGTGAAGGTCACCACCGGAAGAAGAGGCATACTGAAAACATTCGCTTTGAGCCTGGCTACAGGCGCGGTCGGCATTGCATCGGCTGCGGCCAAGCCTGCAACGGCGGCCATCGAATCCGCATTGACGCCGCCCGGTGCAACACATCTTGACGCGTTAAAGAAGCGTCTCGCGCAGGCACCTCGCCGCCGCGACTTCAAGACGGTGCCGATGATCCTGAACAGCTCAGAACAATGGGATCACGAAGCATTGATGGAAGTGCTGTCCTACGGTCCTGCGCCAAGGCAGGCATGGGATAACACCGACATCGCGGGCCCCTGGCTGAACCTGATGCGCAACGCGCTCAATTCGCAGATATGGTCGTTCAAGCATCCTGACTTCCTCACCGTCTCGGTTACGCATGGTACGGCGAATCTTGCGCTCTATGATCAGGCCACGTGGGACAAGTATCAGCTCGCACAACTGGCTGGCGAGGAATTCCAGACCAATACATCCATCGTCGAACGGAAAGCGGCGGCTGCCAATCCGGCGATCTATGAGGATCCGGCGGGCCCGTTCTCCGGCGACGATAATTCGATCCCGGCCCTGATGCGGCGCGGCGTTGTCTTCTTGTCCTGCCACAATGCAATTTGGGAACAGGCTGCGGCCCTTATCAAAGTCGATATCAATCCCGACAAGCTCTCTCATGCCGCGCTCGCGGCGGAATTGACCAACCATCTGGTGGATGACGTGGTTTTGATCCCCGGTGCCGCCGGCACCCTGCCCGAGTTGCAGCAGGTCGGCTTTCACTACGCAAAATAGCACCGGGTTAGGTCATGACATCTTTTCTTCGCCGTATTGGTTTCGCATCGGCTGCCCTCGCCCAGGTCAAAGACGGTACGGCTGCCGCCTCCCATCCAGCCGCTGCCCTACGCGGCAGGACAGACGCGCTGCGCAGCGCTGCGCTCGCTCTGCTTTCGATCCGCTTCGTTCAAGGATTCATCTATTGGGGCGGCGGCTCGCGCCGCTTCATCTACGCGCCCGCCAAACTCGATCCGAACACCGCGAGCTGGATGGCCAACAAACTCCAATCGGCGATGCCGGGCGCCTTGCTCGGAACGGATCAGCTCATCGCCTATCTGCTACATCATTTCTATTTTCTCTATAGTTCGCTCATTCTGTTCAGCGCAGCCGAGCTCATCACTGGACTGCTCCTGATCACCGGCCTGCTCACCCGGGCAGCGGCTTTGGTCTCAATCGGCCTCTCCGTGATGCTGATGCTGATGTTCGGATGGCAGGGTGCAACCTGCATAGACGAATGGACAATGGCGGCCTGCAATTCGGCGATCGGCGCCACGTTGATGCTTGGCGGCAGCGGCGCCTTCTCGCTCGACAACGCGCTGCTGGCACGCAGGCCTGCGCTCGCCGGCCGGCCGTGGTTTCGGTGGATGTCTGGAGCCTTGCCGCTTCCGATGCGGAGTGAGTCGTTCCAGAGAATCGCGGTCGCGGCGCTTGCTGCGACTGTCATTTTCAGTGTTGCCACCTACGATTACCTTCGCGGCTCGGTGGTCACTCCGTTTCATGGTGGACCGGTTAGTCCGAGCAAGCATCACCTTAGTCTAACGGACGGTGTCCTGCTCCCGAACGGTGCCGTGCGCTTCCACGCCTATCTCGATGGCGGCACGCCGGCAGCGCCTTCCAATGTGATGACTGCAGTCCTGACGTCCATTGATGGCTCTGCGCTCGAGCAATGGGATGGAACCACGTTGAGCCACCTGCCGGCTTCGGCAATCGCCAACGAGTTCGCCTACAATCGCTTTGCATCGGGTCCGTTCGGGCTTCGCGCGCAGATGGGTGCCATGGCGACGATCACGCTACCCGCCGCGAACGTTTCGGACACTGGCAACCTCTCTCGCGCCGCGACGTTGCAGTTGCGCACCGTCAACGGCAACGTATTCAACGTCAGGATCAGAACGGAATAGAGCGAAAGAAAGTGAGGCATGTTGCGTTCACTTTTGGAACAGCCACTCGTCCAAATCGAATCAGGAACAGTCACATGGCCATGCTTGAATGGAACACTCATCGTCAGCAGCTCAATGTCTGGATTGGCGAATTACCAAGCTTAACCCCGACACGGTCAAGGGCTATCAAGCCCTGACCGCCGCTGGTCACAACACAAATCTGCTCGGGCCGAAGACCCGTGAACTGATCTCGCTCGCGGTCGCCGTCACCGTCCGGTGCGACGGCTGTATCGCCGTGCACGCCGAAGCGGCGGCGCGTCACGGCGCTTCGCGGGTAGCGATCGCTGAGGTGCTCGGTGTTGCGACCACCGTCAATGCCGGTGCAGCCCTTGTCTATTCCAGCTGGACGCCCATGAGCAGGTCGCCGCTGCGCCATGATCCTCCGCGGCCATTGGCTCGTCCCCATTCTGGGAGGGTCGTGAAGCTTCGCGCGCATGCTGAAGTTTGCATCGACCGCACAGGCGCCGGAACTTGGGCACGTCTGTCGAACCAGCTCCCGTTGTTCAGGAAAGGGTCGACGCATACGGACATGCAATTTCGACCACGCACCCAGACCCTGGAAGGATCGTGAATCGGAAGCCGTGCAACTTTACAATGGCGGCCACCAGGTTAAGGCCGAGACCCAGGCCTGGCGTGTGTTTTACTCTATCCGACCGGTAGAAACGCCTTAGGACCGCGTCACGCTCCCGTTCGCTGATGCCGAGACCGGTATCCCTCACGCGCATGATATTCTCGCCTTTGCTGCGAAATAATTCGATCTCAACCTGCCCACCGGCGGGCGTAAACTTTATGGCGTTGTCGACGAGATTGGCCACCGCCTCGATAAGCAAGTCCCGGTCACCATGAGCGCTTAATTCATCAGCTGACTGGATCAGAAGGGCGACACCTTTGTCTTCCGCTATCGGCTCGTACATGTCGACCACTTCGCGTGTGATTTCCGCCAACGCGACCGTGCCGAAGCCGGCCGACCGCTGACTTCTCTCGATTTCCGCAAGCCGCAGAATGGCGGTAATGATTGAATGCGACTGATCTAATGACCCTAGCGTTTTGTCTGCGGCCGTCTGCAGTTGCTCCAATGTGGTGGCGTTGGCGCGACCGCGCTCGAGCGTCAATTGTGCACGCGTAAGTGGCGTGCGAAGGTCATGCGCGATGTCATTGCCGAGGCCCGCAAGGGCGTGGATGAGAGTTTCCATCTCGTCGAGCATACCATTTACTATCATGGCAAATTTGGAGAACGGATCGTCGGTGTTCCGATGCGGGAGTCGTTCACGCAAATTGCCGGCGACAATGCGCTGTACCCGCTCGTTGACTTCAACGATTCGCCTGCGGGCGCGAGCGTTCATCGCTACGCCGACCGCAAAGCAGAGAAGTACCGTCGAAAGCAGACCAAGCGCGAGCGCCCCTCCGACGACGTGCGCGATCTCCGCGACATCGTCGACGTTTCGTCCGATCACAAGCGTGTCGCCGTTTGGCAACCTTCGTGCGATCAGGCGGACAGCTTGTCCCTTCTGCCCGCTTTCGTCGGCTCGGTCGATCACAGCTTCCTGTACCGCGTTGTCGGCCATAAGATTTGGCGGCAGGTGTTCCAGATTGCCCGCGATCCTCCGGTCATCTGGCCCAAACAACCCCCCGAGCCTAAGGCGGCCCGGATCCTGCTTGAGATAGTCATCGATCGCGTCGAGCCTGCGCTCCGGCGACAAGCGCGCGAAGAAGTCGATTTGCGAGGCGATCACACGATCGGATCGCATCGTCAGGTCATCCCGTGTTTTCCAGTAGACGAAGCCGAGCAGCGCAACGAGAAAGGCCGCAAACGTCATGGCCACCACTGCCGTCCACCACAGCGTTGTCGAGCGCATGAACTCGGGAAGTTGCATAGAAAGTTTACCCCGTGAGCTCCAGTTTTCTGCCGACCCTGGGACGTGCTTGGAAGGCCTGGAATAAGGGAGCAATGACTTCGTCAACACCGCTTCGCCCTGCCGCTTTCGCCTACCCTGCGGCAGCCTGGTCCAGCTGCAAATGCAAGCCTAGTCCGTTCAAGTGGGGCGGTTCGATCCTACGGTGGTTGTTTGTAAAGTCGTGTAGGTTTGGGTCGCCCTATACCTTTGTTTGCTATCAAGACGACACCCTCCTGATGCCCTGCTGACGTCGACAAGGCCAGCGGAAGCGTCGTACTCAGGCAGGGCTCAGGATCTCATTTTCCCGCGTCGTCTCGACGTTCGCTCAGGGCAATTTCGATGCAGTTGATCAAGACGGATCCTGCGAAGGGCTTGGCCAGGAAGGAAACAGCTCCGGCCTTCAGCGCTTGCGTGCGGACGCTCTCTTCGGGAAAAGCCGTTATAAAGATAAATGGTGCATTGTAACCGTGGGCGCGCATGTGCGCCAGAAGGTCCAAGCCGCTCATGGCCGGCATCTGGACGTCCGCAATGACACAAGCCGAGTCGTTCAGGCAGCTCGACTGCAAGAACTCCTCAGCCGAGGCAAATGTCTGGACCCGATATCCATGCGAACTTAGAAGATTGTCGGTTGCGACGCGGACGGAAGCGTCGTCATCAACGACCGAAATTAACGAAAGCATGGACAAGGCAAGACTTCCTGAGGCGGGAGCAAGGGCGCTCGCATTAGCACCGCCTCTGCCAAAAGTGGGCCGTCAATCAGGTTTGTGAAGTCATACTTAGGTTTACACACCAAGGACTTGATGCGCAAACACGAACCCGTGTGCCTGTTAAACGAGGTGGGGCCTGGTTTATTTCGCGCCCTTGAGCGTAGTCAAATACTCAACGATCGTCCCAACATCCTCCGGAGCTATCGGAGCCTTATAGTTATTGATCATCTTGTTCACTTCCGCGGTCCAGGCCTGCTTGGACAATGACGGTTGATTCAGCACCATGTCAGCCGAGTGGCAGGCGAGACAATTGTTATTTATCGCATCCGAACCGGAACCGTCAGGGAACATCTTGTCGCTGTCCGGCAGGTCGATCTTCACCGATTTCAGCTCGACTGGTGTAACGGCGCGCGCGACGAGAGGTGTTGACGCGATGCTCAAGAGAACGGCCAGCGACAGCAAGTTGCGAAACATCGTGAACACTCCGTCAAACTGCCATGATATCGGTGGATTCGATGACATTGCGCATGAATCCGGCCGGATTCCAACTTGGCGTGTCTGGTTGCGCGACACCGTTGCTATTCGTGCAGCGGATCAGCACGCTGTATTCACCGGGGGTTGGCAGTGTTATGTGCGTCTGCCACTGCCGAAATCCATATTTGCCTTCGTCCTTCCCCAGTTGAGCCTGATGCCAGCTTTGGCCGCGGTCGATCGAGAAATCGACGCTTGCCACGCCGCAATCGCCCCCGAAAGCAATGCCGCGCAAGAAAGAGGGTGCACCAGCGTTTACCTTACTGCCGGACGCAACATTCGTGACGAAGGATCTCGGCACCATTCGGTTGATCGGAATCATCTTCACGCCTGTTTCACCCGGCTTAATACTCGCATGCTGCGTGTCGGGAATCGTGTAGGCAACTTTTGTCCAGTAATTGGTGTCTGGTTGGTCCAGCACCTCGATATCGTTCAGCATCTTGACCCAATAGGTCGCATACCAGCCCGGCACGACCAGCCGCAGGGGAAATCCGTTCACCAGGGGGAGTTGCTCGCCGTTCATGGCGTAGGCGATCATTACCTCGCCGTCGCGCGCGTGGTCGATGTCCAGCGACTTCATGAAATGCGGCGCATCTGCCACAACGGGCTCATCCAGTCCTTTGAATCGCACCTGCACGGCGCCGGGCTTCACGCCGGCCTTATCCAGCACGTCCTTGAGGCGGACCCCGGTCCAGAGCGCATTACCCATGGCGCCATTCGCCCATTCCCCGCCGGACACGCGGGGCTGGAAAAAGCCTCGCGAGTTGCCGGAACATTGGTTCACCGCGGACAACTGAACGCTCGGCAATCCGTGAAGGATATCATTCAACGACAGCGACAACGTCTTGTTCACATGGCCGCGCACGGACAGGCTGAACTTGTCAATGTCAATCTCGGTCGGAATGAGCGCCCAGTGCCAGCGTACGTAAAACTGATCGTTGGGGGTGAAGACGCCTTTGTCGAAAACCTCAAACGGGGTTTCCAGAAGCGGCGGACGGGTCCGCTGCAGGATCATCGGTCCCTTCTGCGGAAAGGTGGTCGTGATCTCGCGCGCTCCGGGACCACCCGGCAGCGGAAGATCAACCATTCTTTGCGCCCATGCCGGCTTTGTGAGAGCCGCCCCTGTTGCCCCTACCACGGCAAGAAGTCGCCGCCGCGTCACCATGCTACGAAAAGCGCCGTTCTCCGCCATTCAAGCCTCCCTGACTGTCCGCTTTGGCCGCTGGCACGGCCCATCGCCGGCTCAGCACCCCATGCGAGGCTAGTTTGGTCAGGGGCGAACGGCTTGACCTACAAAGATTGATTCGAACGTCGTAATGGTTTGGACTACCCTATACTTCTGTTTGACCATAGGGCTCGTTGCAGACGCGCTCGCTTCTCCAAGTTGTCTCGCCCGATGGCTCCAAAAACGGCCTAGGGCTTGATGCGACCAACCCCGAGCGTTTCGGCCTTTCTTAGCAAATCGGCCAGTGACCTCGCTCCCATCTTCTTCATAATGCGTCCCCGATGGATCTTCACGGTAATCTCGGCCAGCCCGAGTTCGGCGGCTATCTGTTTATTCAAGCGTCCGGACGAAACCCAAGCCAGAACCTCCCGCTCGCGGGGAGTCAGAGTCTCAAGATGCGCTTGCAAATCCGCGACGATCTTGTCGGCTTCGCGCCGCTTCCGATCCCGTTCGATCGCCGTCACCACCGCGTCCAGCATGTCCTGGTCCCGAAACGGCTTGGTCAGGAAATCGACCGCTCCACCCTTCATAGCCCGGACGGACATCGGAATGTCGCCATGACCGGTCATAAAGATGATTGGAATGTGGATGTTCGCCTTGGCTAGTTCGGTTTGAAAGTCCAATCCGCTCAATCCGGGCAACCTAATGTCAAGGACCAGGCAGCTGGCGACGTCCGGAAGCTTGCTATCCAGCATTTCGGCCGCCGAAGCGAACACCTCAACCTTCAAGCCTATCGATTCAAAGAGATTGGTCAGCGCCCTGCGCACCGATGCGTCGTCGTCGATAACAAGGACGATCGACTCCTTGGCGCTAGCGGATCCACGCGATGATTTTGGACGCTCGGTCACAGCGCATCCTCCTGATGCAAGGGCAGAACGAATTGAAAGGTTGCACCCGGCCCCTCATTGCAACAGGCTGACAGCCGTCCCCCGTGAGCTTCCACGATCGAACGACAGATCGAGAGCCCCATACCCAGGCCGCTGGACTTGGTCGTGAAGAAGGCGTTGAAGAGCCGGCTTGCATTTTCGGCGGAGATCCCGACGCCGCAATCCGTTACACTTACGAACACTCGGCGTGTCTCGTCCTGGCCCGATCGGATCACAAGCTCGCGCGGCCGATCCCTGACCGGCTCCATTGCCTCAATGCCGTTCATCATCAGGTTGATAATTACCTGCTGCAGCTGGACCCTATCGCCAAGGATCACGGGTAGAGTCGGCGCCAACTCCTTGCGCAATGATACGCTGTGGTTGCTCAGCTCACGCTGCACCAGCGTGATGACCTCCTTGACGACACTGTTGAGGTCGAGCGACACCTTCTCAATGTCAGTCTTTTTCGCGAGCGCCCGAACACGCCGAATCACCTCGCTTGCGCGGTTGCCGTCGTCAATCACCCATTCCGCCGAGCGGCGCGCGCCGGCCAGATTGGGCGTTTCGTGATCCAGCCAGCGCAGGCAGGCCTCGGCGTTAGCGATGACGGCGGCGAGCGGCTGGTTCACTTCGTGGGCAATGGACGTCGTCAGTTCGCCCAGCGTCGTCACGCGGGTTACATGTGCGAGTTCCGCCTGCGCGCTACGGAGCGCCTCCTCGGCGTGATCTGCTCGGATCGTCGCCGTAATATCCGTACCGGTGCCCCGATAGCCCAGGAAATTGCCGCTTGCGTCAAAAAATGGCTTGCCGCTTGACCGGACATAGACGGGCGATCCACTTGCGCTTACGGCGCGATATACGAAATCACGGAATGGTTGATGTGCGTCGTGCATCGCTCGATGCTGGCGCCATTTTTCGGGCTCCGAGTCGACATCGGCCGCAATATCCCAGCGAGCCAAGCCCGTTATGTGTGAAGGCACGATACCAATAGCACTGACGTGCTCCGATATGCGCGTGACCCGGTGGTCAGGCCCGGTTTCCCAGAGCCAGTCGGAGGCCGTTTCGGCATAATCGCGAAAACGCTGTTGGCTCTCGCGGAGCGCAACCTCAGTCTGCTTGAGGTCCTCGATATCGGTAGCTGAGCCATACCATTTGACAATGTTGCCCGCCTCGTCGCGCAGTGGCTCAGCTTCGAACAAAAACCAGCGATACTCGCCATCGAAGCGCCGGAGCCGAGCTTCTAGCCCGCCTCGGGTCCCGGTCTCTCGTATTGCGGTCCACTTTTGCAACATGCCCTTCTTGTCGTCAGGATGAAAAGCGCGAGGCCAGCCAGTTTCGGCCTGGTCCAGTGACAGGCCGGTATAGTAGAGGGCCGGTTCATTAAGAAAGTCCGGGATTCCTTCCGGTCCGGCGCGCCAGACCAGCGTCGGGATTGTATCGATGACCAGTCGAAGACGATCTTCGGATTTCTTTATTTCGTCAAAAGCCCTTTGCAGTTTCTCCTTTGCCTCGCATTGCTCGGTGACATCTACGTGCGTACCGATGAATTCGACCACGTCACCGTCGCTGTTCACGACAGGGTGTCCGACGGAATGTATGCGCTTTGTCGAGCCATCCGAAAGCGCTACACGAAAGTCAACTTCGAAGTCCGTCTTGTCTCGAATGGCCCGCGGCACCAGTTCAATAATCCGCCGCCTGTCCTCGGGAAAAACACGCTCCTCAAAGGGCTGGGTTGATACGGTGTCACCATCCGAATCGAGATCGAACAGGGGGTAAGCCTCGAGCGACCGATACACGAACTCTCGACGGCGCACATCCCACGCCCAACTGCTTGTGTGACTCAAGCGCTGGGTTTCGGCCAGATAGGTCTCGCTTCGTCGCAGCTTCCGCTCCGCTTCCTTTGCATTCGTCACATCCGTTACCGCCCCAACAAACTTGATGCTCCCCGACGCATCTCTCTCAGCACGAGCTACGGCATGGACGTATTTCACCGAGCCATCAGGCATCGCCAACCGATACTCATGGTCGAAATCGATTCCCTTGCTCGACGCCTGCTGGACGATGTCTTGCACCGCAGCGCGATCGTCCGGATGGGTGCGCTGGAAAACAAACTGCAGGGTCGGTTTTGTCGCCCGATCGCATTGAAATATCCGGAATGTCTGCTCTGACCAGACAATTTCCCCGCTGGCGACATTCCATCCAAAGCTTCCGGTACGGCTCAATCTCTGCGCTTCGGTCAGATACATCTCGCTACGTAGCAGCGCGGCCTCAGTGCGCTTTTGACCTTCGACCGCAGCCTGCAGCTCATCGCTGGCACGTCGGAGATTTTCGGTTGCCTTTCTCTGCGCCGAAATTACGAGCGCAACAAAGAGCAATGCAACGCCAAACAGAATTAGACGGGGCAATTGCGGAGCCGCCACAGCAAACACATTTTGCTTCCAGGCAAACGTATTGATCGGCGGCACCAAATAATAGTGAAAAGCCAAAAGCGCGAGTGTGACCGCCAACAGCGCCGGTCCAAGACCGCCAAGCCATGCGACGACAATAATGGCGCAAAGCAGAATCAACAATGCAGTGGGCTCGGCATGCAGGCGGCTCATGAGTTCCGCAATGATGATCGCTGCGAGGACCGACAAGACCGCCATAGCGTAGGAAGCGATCCCATACGCCTTTTTCCACCCTTGACGGAGATCAGGTTTATTCATCTCCTTGCTCATCCCGATTAAGGCGAGGAGACTTCGAACAGGCGCCGGCTAGCGAAAGCCGAAAGTCGTCTTCTGTGAAATTTCGATCGACCGCGCGAAAGCCATCCAAGCAGCTTGATACTAAGCCGCGAGAAGGCAAAATCCAGCTGTGCCAGCGCAATACTGCCAAGGAAGAACGGCGCGGCTGAATTCTGAAAATTCGTCGTCTGGTCACGGGTCATCGCAGAGCGTCCCGGCCCCCGGTGAAGGCGATTAAAGCACTTTGGAGCAAACTCAGCAATTCTAACTTCGACGGCGCCACAAACCGGGCCCCCGAGGACCGGTCCCACGCCATTCACCGCAGCGCCATTTGCTCGCGGGGTTCATTCCGGCTACGTGATCGCGGCTGGATCCGGATCTTAGGCTTCATCAGCATCCCCCTTCGCAGCCAACGTCCGGGAACATTGGGCAGGGCGACCATTGTAAACCTCAGTATAACCGCTCGATCCCTTTTTGATATCGGATGCTACCCACGTACGATTGGGCGATCGGTCTCAACCCTCCTAGTCTCGCTGCTAATCGCAAGAGCCGATTGCAGGTGACAAGATTGTCCACGATCCCGGCCAAAACGATTGAGCGCAGCCGCAATAAACCATGCGGGCGGAATCATGTACGTGCTCCGCCGGCAAACCACACGTGTGACGGCGAAGCGGTCCGCTGCTTCAGCCCGGGAGGCGGCAGATGAGAGTCAGGCTCTGCGAACGTTGTCCCTATACGCCGCGAGATTTGGCAGGCCACTACGATCCCAAGGGCGACCTTTACGCGTGCGCGAAGTGCGACGGCGGACAAACGGTGAGCACCAACCACTACCCACGCAAGACCGAGAGGAGGCAAGAATGCGCAACAGCCCCCAATATCCTTGGAACGTCCCCGCCAAGCGTTGCGCTGTCTGCGACGGAAAGTTTGGTCTCATCCGCCACTACTCCTGGCGAACCGCTCTCTGCTCAAAAAAGTGCGTTGGCCGCTTCAAGGCTCGTCAAGAGGGCGACCACAGATGGTTGCGTAGACTTCAATCCGCAGCCTGGCAAAGGGTACAATGAACGCCATGCGCCATTGTTTCGACGTTCAGAATTTCGGAGCGAGGAGGTCGCACAATGATTCCCTTATGCAAACTCCTCCTCTGGAGCTGCATCTGTTGCCTGCTAGCGGCGGAGGTCCAAGCCCAGGATGGACAAAGCCAGGCCGGAATTCACCGCCATCCGCCGCAGGATCAGCCCCTGCATGAGAAGTTCTATTCGAAATGGCACATGCCCGATAATCCGTCCGTTAGCTGTTGCAATGAGGCGGACTGCTATCCGACTGAAATCAAGTACGTTGACGGCAAGATCTATGCAAGGCGCAGAGAAGACGGAAAGTACATCTCCGTGCCACCTGAAAAGGTCGAGCGGAACAGGGACAATCCCGATGGCAGAAATCACCTCTGCGCCCCGCCCCCCAATATCTCCCATTCATCCGACACCGTGTTCTGCTTCGCATTGGGGGGCGCGACGTGAGATTCGTATTGATGAATGGCAGGACGCCCTGCCAGAAATCCATCTGTGTGCTGTGCGGCGAGCCAATCGAGGCAAGCTACCTCCGAGAAGTCGGAACGCAGCTGATCTACTGCGATCATGATTGCTACGCCGATCACTGCGCAAGCGCTGCCCAGCTGCTCGAAAATCATGCGAGAGCATCGGCCTTGGGCCAGAATCTGCCGCCAAGGCACTGGGCCGCGGCCGCTGAATGACTTCCGCCATCTGCGGATTACCGCAATTCCGGTCTCATCACAGCAATAGAGGCAAAGTCATTGCGAAGCGGGCGCATACGTTCTCATTCCAACCGCAAACGCAACTCCGTCAACAGATGATGTTGCGAATGCAAAACATCACGCCGCTGCGGCGCCGTGGCGGTGCCGGAATTTCGATGACGCGTAGCACAGGAGCGATCCGTGACCCAACTGCTTAACACTCATTAGCGGGCACCCAATGAACGACAAATGCAAACGACCACCGCTTGCCCATGCATCAGGCACTCCTGTCGCGGACAATTTCAACATCCCGACTGCCGGGCCGCGTCTGGCAATCTTCTCTCAAGATAGGTCGGCAGGAGACTTGCAATGAATGCCGATCTTACCATCAATACCGATCTCGCCGGGGCCACAATTCCCGACAGCAAGCTTGCGCGGGAAATAACGGAGTTGGTGCGGGATACCGAGTCGCCGCTGCTCTTTCACCATTCGAGCCGCGTCTACTACTGGGGCGCGCTGGCGGGCACGCGTCGCCGGCTCAAATTTGATCCCGAACTGCTTTATGCAGGCGCGATGTTCCACGACATGGGGTTGACCCATCAGCACAGCAGCCAAATCGAGCGATTCGAAGTCGACAGCGCGAATGCCGCGCGTGATTTCCTCCGAAGCCACCGCATCGCGCAACAGGATATCGATACCGTCTGGACCGCAATCGCCTTGCACACGACGCCCGGCATCCCGCAGCACATGCACCCGGTCATCGCGCTGGTGACGGCGGGCGTCGAAATGGACGTCCTTGGGCTGGCTTATTTAGAATACAGCGATGCGGAGCGCGCGGCGGTGGTGCATGCACATCCGCGTCCGCCGCATTTCAAGGAGGACATCATCCAGGCCTTCTATGACGGCAACAAGCACAAGCCGGAGACGACCTTCGGCAACGTCAACGCCGACGTGCTCGCGGACAAGGATCCGCACTTCACCCGCGTCAATTTCTGCAGCGTGATCCGAGGATCCGGCTGGCGGGGGTAAGCCCGCTAACCTCAAGTCGAGAAGCACGGCACTGAAGCTGCCATCGGCCGAACAGCAGGGCCGATGTCGGTACCCGCGACCTAATCCAATAGAATCCGACACAATGGAGGACTGATCATGTCTGGCGAGCAAGGCAACACGAACAAGTTTACCAACGCGACTGGAGCCCCGGTTGCTGACAACACCAACATCATGACCGCAGGTCGGCGCGGCCCGGCGCTGCTGCAGGATATCTGGTTGATCGAGAAGCTGGCGCATTTCGACCGCGAGGTGATCCCGGAGCGGCGCATGCACGCCAAGGGTTGGGGCGCCCACGGGACCTTCACTGTCACGCACGACATCACTCGCTACACCAAGGCCAAGGTTTTCTCGAAGATCGGCAAGCAGACGCCGATGTTCGCGCGCATATCGACCGTCGCGGGTGAGCGCGGCGCTGCCGACGCAGAACGCGACATCCGCGGCACCGCCCTCAAGTTCTATACCGAGGACGGTAACTGGGACATCGTCGGCAACAACACGCCGGTGTTCTTTTTCCGCGATCCGCTGCGGTTTCCGGACCTCAACCATGCCATCAAGCGCGACCCGCGTACCGGGCTGCGCAGCGCGGATAACAACTGGGATTTCTGGTCGCTGCTGCCGGAGGCGTTGCACCAGGTCACGATCGTCATGTCCGATCGCGGCATCCCGAAGAGTTTACGCCACATGCACCTGTTCGGCAGCCATACCTTCGCGATGATCAATGCCGCCAATGAGCGCGTCTGGGTCAAGTTTCATTTCCGCTCCCAGCAGGGCATCCAGAACCTCACCGACGCTGAGGCCGCAGCTCTTGTCGCCGCGGATCGCGAAAGCCATGGCCGCGACTTGCTCAATGCGATCGAGGCGCGCGACTTCCCGCGCTGGACGCTTTTCATTCAGGTGATGACCGAGGCTCAGGCGAAAAACCACAGGCACAATCCCTTCGACGTGACCAAGGTGTGGCCGAAAGCGGAGTATCCGCTGATCGAGGTCGGCGTGATGGAACTCAATCGTTACCCGGATAACTTTTTCGCTGAAGTGGAGCAGGCCGCGTTCTCGCCCGCCAACATCGTGCCCGGCATCGGTTTTTCGCCCGACAAAATGCTCCAGGGGCGGCTGTTCTCTTACGGGGACACACAACGCTACCGGCTCGGTATCAACTTCAACCACATTCCGGTCAACGCACCCCAATGCCCGTTCCAAAGCTACCATCGCGACGGCAAGATGCGGACCGACGGCAATCTGGGCAAAACGCTCACCTACAACCCCAACAGCGCGGGACTCTGGGACAACCAGCCGGATTTTGCCGAGCCGCCTCTCGCGCTCGAAGGCGACGCGGCGCACTGGGACCACCGCGTCGACGACGATCATTGGGAACAGCCGGGAAACCTGTTCCGGAACATGACGCCGGCGCAGCAGCAGGCGCTCTTCGAGAACACGGCGCGGGCGATGGGCGACGCAAGCTTACACATCAAGGAACGGCATGTTGCCAATTGCGCCAAGGCTGATCCGGCCTACGGCGCGGGCGTCGCCAAGGCGCTGGGCATCAATTTCAGGCCGCAGACGATCGCCGCGGAGTAGACCCGCCGGCCGGCGGCGCTGACCCGCGCCGTCGGCCTTCCTCACCCAACGTAATGTTCCCCGGCGAAACGTGATCGCGTCGAGCCGTCAATCTCATCTCTGGAGAGAACGATGTCCAACCGGATCGCACCAAAACTCCTTGCAGAGTTCATCGGCACCTTCGCATTCGTATTCATTGGCGCCGGCGCCGCGGCCGTGGTCGGCGACGGTGTCGGCCTGCCCGGTATCGCCGCGATTGCCGTCGCCCATGGCCTGACCATCATGGTCTTCGCTTTCGCTTACGGTTCCATTTCGGGCGGGCACATGAATCCCGCAGTTACCGTCGGCGTGTTCGCCGCCGGCGCGATGGGTTTCGGCGAGGCGATCGGCTACATCGCCAGCCAACTCATTGGCGGCATCGCAGGCGCACTCTTCCTGTCGGCCATACTGGGAGGCGCCGCGACCGGCCTTGGCACGCCTGCACTCGCGCACAATCTCGCTCTCGGCGCCACGTCGCTCACGATCACGCCCGCGGCCGGCTTCATGATCGAGGCGGTGCTCGCGTTTTTCCTGGTGACAGTCGTACTCAGCACGGCAGTTGCGGGTCGCGCCGGCAATCTCGCGCCGCTTGCGATCGGGATGACGCTGACCCTCAACATCATCATGGGTGGGGCCCTCACCGGTGCCGCGTTCAATCCGGCGCGAGCGGTTGGCCCGATGGTCGCGACAGGCAATTTCAGCGACGCCTGGTTGTACCTGACAGCCCCGATCGTTGGCGCCATCATCGCTGCCATTCTGCACACGGCCCTCGCCCGGCTCGCCCAGGAGCGAATGGCAGCGCCCGCGCCGGGCAGCGCCGCCGCGACGCCCGCCGAATGAGTCCCATTCGCTCGCCGCACGCAACCTAGCAAACGACCTACCAACAAGGAAATCTCAGGAATGTTCGACTACAACGGGAGTTTTCAATTTGCCATTGCTGCTCTGAAACGTGAGCGCCGTTATCGCGTCTTCGCCGACCTGGAGCGCAAAGTGGGACAGTTCCCCCACGCCCTTTGGAACAGCCCGAGCGGGAAACGGGACGTCGTTGTCTGGTGCTCGAACGATTATCTCGGGATGGGCCAACACCCCGAGGTGATCGAAGCGATGTGTTCCGCCGCGCGCACGATGGGTGCAGGCGCAGGCGGCACGCGCAACATCTCGGGCACCAATCGGGCGCTGGTGGAGCTGGAGGCCGAGCTCGCGGACCTGCATGGCAAGCAGGCGGCGCTCGTCTTCACATCGGGCTACGTGTCCAACCATACGGGTATCGCGACAATTGCCAGGCTCCTTCCCGATTGCCTGATCCTGTCCGATGCACTCAACCATAATTCGATCGTCGAAGGCGTGCGTGCCGCCGGCAGTGCCAAGCAGATCTGGCGCCATAACGATACTCAGCACCTGGAGGAGTTACTGTCGCGCGCAGCGCCCGGCCGCCCGAAGCTGATCGTGTTCGAGAGCGTCTATTCGATGGATGGCGACGTCGCTCCACTCGAAGCGATCTGCGAACTAGCGGAACGCTATAACGCGATGACCTATCTCGACGAGGTGCACGCTGTTGGCATGTACGGGCCACGCGGCGCCGGCATCGCCGAACGGGACGGAGTGATGGAGCGCATCGACGTCATAGAGGGAACGCTTGCCAAGGCCTTCGGCGCGCTGGGCGGCTATATCGCCGGCACGAGCGATGTAGTGGACGCCGTCCGATCCCATGCTCCTGGATTTATCTTCACGACGGCCTTGCCTCCCGCAGTAGCTGCGGCCGCGACAGCTTCGATCGCCCATCTCAAGGCATCGGGTGCAGAGCGTGCGGGCCAGCGCGCCGCGGTGGCAGCAACCAAGGCGGCACTACGGAAAGCCGGCCTGCCGGTGCTAGCGGCGGAGACGCACATCATTCCGGTCATGGTCGGGGATCCCGACCTGTGCAAGCAGGCGAGCGACCTCCTCCTTGACCGGCACGGCATCTACATCCAGCCGATCAATTATCCGACGGTTCCCCGCGGCACCGAGCGATTGCGGATTACCCCCACCCCGGCACATGACGCCCGGCTGATCGCACGGTTGGCTGACGCCCTGATTGCGGTATGGCAGGAGCTCGATCTTCCGCTCGGAAGAGATCAGCAGCCGATCGAGCAGCGTATGCAGACGATCGCGGCTGGCGGCTAGCCAGCCTCGCTGTTTACTTGACCCATTGCATTTTTGGTGAGCAGTGCGCCGCGCTGTGTGATGCCTTGGTCGTCTATTTCCGGATCTAGCCAACTATCCGTGCGATAGCGTGTGTCCTGCTCGGCCGCGAATTACCGGAATGACCGCGGCGAAACTGCCGAAGCAGTTTCGCCTTTGTAAGATGGTCACCTTCCCAGGAAGGCTGCTTGGGTAGTCATGCAATGCGGTGACTTTTCTTAATAGTGCCCGCTGGTGCCGGGCGACGAGCCGCCGAACTGCGAGTCGCCGGTGCCGCTCAACGTCGTCGGACCGTCGGGATTGCCGTTCGGATTGCCGTAGTTCGGATGCAGATGGACCGCGCCGACAGCAACGCGGTCGGTCCTCGGGACCGACTTGTGATGAACTGTGTTCGCAAGGGCGGCCGTACCTGAAAGCGCGAGCGCAGAGGCTAGTGCGATTGCGGGAAGTTTCATGGTTGTGTCCTTCGTGTAGAAGCCCCTCTTCACGTAGATAAGAGACGATCTCATTCGTCCCATTAAATTCTTCTTCAAGCACGCGATAGAAGCCGCCAGGCCGCTCGCATGAGCTCACGCGGAGCCCAGCTAGTGCTGAGGTGACAAATATTCGACGATCGCACCGACGTCTTCGGAGGCTTGGTAGGCCCTGATAATCTTGCTGACTTCCGCGTGCCGGTTTGCTTTGACATAAAACGGGATTTGAAGCGCCGAGAAGAATAAATCCCTTTTTAATGGATTTGGCTGGCGCCGCGCCTCATGATTGTAAAGAGACGAGAGATGCAATGATCGCGAACTACACCGACCACGCGGCGAACGAGCGAACCTTTCTTGCCTGGATACGGACCGGCTTGGCCGTGACCGCATTTGGATTCTTTCTCGTCAAGCTGAACCTCCTCGTTGCGGTGGCGGGCGGCGGGAGCTCACCCCATCTTTCGGTCGAAGGCGGCGAGCCGTTAGTCGCGGCCGCGGCGCGCTATGCCGGACTGGCGTTGGTGGTGACAGGAATCGCCATTATCGCACGAAGCGGCGCCGGGTTTGAGCGCACGCGCCGCGCAATCGATCGCGATGAGGTCATACACATCCCGCGGACCCGGGCGGAATCGCTACTTTCCGCGGCCGTGACCGTCGCCGTGGTTATTTTCTGCATCTATCTCGCGAAGCTTTGACGTTTACGACGCGCAATCCAAAGGAGAACGCCGTGGATATGAGAAACGACAATTGGTCCGGTACAGCCGTGCACCCCGTTGGCCTGATCATTCGGCAAAAAGGCCCGAACAATCTCGAAATGCCGTTCGATCAGCTTGGCGATTTCATCACGCCGACCGAGTTGTTCTACATACGCAGCCATTTCCCCACGCCGGAGCTGGATCCTGTCACCTATCGACTGTCGGTAGGCGGTGCGGTGCGCAGAGAGCTAAGACTGAGCTACGCGGATATCCGCGCCATGCCATCGCGGACATGTATCGCCACGCTGGAATGCGCAGGCAATAGCCGGGTTTTCCTGGTGCCGCCGGTGCCGGGCGCACAATGGGAACTCGGTGCGGTCGGCAATGCAGAATGGACTGGTGTTCCGCTCTCCGTGCTTTTAGAACGCGCCGGATTAGCGGACGATGTTTGCGAACTAGTGCTTGAAGGCGCCGATCGCGGCATACCCAAGGAAGAGCCAAAGCCGCCGGGCCCGATCTCATATGCCCGCAGCATCCCAAGGGCGCGGGCGATGGAGTCCGATGTGCTGATCGCCTACCAGATGAACGGGCGGGATCTGACGCCTGATCATGGCTATCCATTACGCGCCATAGTGCCGGGACATTACGGCATGGCGTCGGTAAAATGGCTGACCAACATTGTGGCGACTACACAGCCGTTCCAGGGCTACTGGCAGACGTCCGATTATGGCTATTGGGACGATTCCGCTGGAGTACCGGTTCGCCGGCCACTCGCGGAGATGAAACTGAAGTCTCAGATCGCACGCCCCCGTGTGTACGAGACGCTCGAACCCAATCGTCCCTACACCGTTTTCGGTGCCGCCTGGGCGGGAGACACCGATGTCACCGAGATTTGGATCAGCGATGATGGCGGCGCGTCATGGGTTCAAGGCGAGTTCCTCGACCCGATAAACCGGCACGCATGGCGCCGCTGGAAGTACGATTGGATCACTCCGGCACAACCGGGCCGCTATACGCTGTTGGCGTGCGCGACGGGAGCAGACCAACGTGCCCAGCCGGACGATCATAATCCGAATTTCGGCAGCTATGTGATTGATCACCCGCTTCCGATCGAGGTCTTTGTAGGTGCGCTTTGAACTGCAGCGTTCGTGCCGGCCTACCGCCGTCCCGTTGGGCTTTCGTGGATCTCTCACGCGTCGCGCGCCTAGAATCGCCATGGCGCGCCTATCCGGCGATGGTCACCATAAATCCTTTTTTAATCGAATTCCCGTGCGGGGGAGAGCATCTTGCTCGGGTAGAGGCGTGTTGCCTTGCTTGACGCATCCCCTCACTAAATGCGTGCCGCTACCAAACGTGTGCCGACATAGCGGCTGATGACCGGAGAGTTTGGATGGCAGAGCGGCTCAAAGCAACAATCGGGCGACGTCAGCTACTGCGCACCGGGATGCTCGGCTTTATCGCCACGGCCACCGGTGCTCTGGAGAGCGGCACCGCAGCCGCTGACACCGAAACCAGGGACGGGAAACGCAGGGCTCGCTTCCAGGCGAACGCGGCCGAAGTTCAAACCTTCTATCGGGTCAACCGCTATCCGAAGCGTTGAGGGGATTTTCCCATGCTGATCAAGCGCTCAGAGCGTCAATCGCGCCGAGGCAAAGTTGCCTCAGAGTTGGCCGACCAATCGGGTGACAACCTTAGTCGTCGCTCGTTCCTGCGCCGCTCAGGTCTCGCCGCTGGAAGCCTGGCTGCGCTGGGCAGCCTACCACTTGCCAGCATACGGCAAGCGGAGGCCGGTCCCCCGCCGCCCCCCGGCGCAACCGTCACAACCCGAAAGAATTTCTGTACCCATTGCTCGGTGGGTTGCTCGGTCATCGCCGAAGTCGCGAACGGCGTCTGGATCGGCCAGGAGCCGGACTATGACAGCCCGATCAATCGCGGCTCACATTGCTGCAAAGGCGCGGCAGTCCGCGACGACGTGCTCAGCGACCGCCGCTTGCGCTACCCGCAAAAGCTGGTGGACGGCCAATGGAAACGGCTCTCCTGGGATCAGGCCATCGATGAGATCGGCGACAAGCTTCTGGAAATCCGGCAGAAATCGGGGCCGGATTCGGTCTATTGGCTTGGTTCGGCCAAGTTCACCAACGAAGCGGCCTACCTCAACCGCAAGCTCGCCGCGTTCTGGGGAACGAACAATTCCGATCACCAGGCGCGCATCTGTCACTCCACAACCGTAACCGGAGTCGCCAATACCTGGGGCTACGGTGCGATGACCAACAGCTACAACGACATTCGCAACTCCAAGACCATTCTGCTGATGGGCGGTAACCCGGCCGAGGCGCATCCGGTTTCGTTGCAGCACATTCTTGAGGGCAAGGAACTCAACCGCGCGAATTTCATCGTCGTCGACCCCCGGATGACTCGAACTGCGGCGCATGCGACCGAATATGTCCGAGTGCGGCCCGGAGTTCACATCCCCACCATCTATGGAATGCTCTGGCACATCTTCGAGAACGGCTGGGAGGACAAGCAATTCATCCAGCAGCGAGTGTACGGGATCGAGGACATACGCAAGGAAGTCGCGAAATGGACGCCTGACGAGGTTGAGCGTGTCACTGGGTTGCCTGAAGCCCAAGTCAAGCATATCGCCAAAGTTTTCTCCCACGAGAAGCCTGCAACACTCATCTGGGCGATGGGACAGACGCAATTCTCCACGGGTACTGCAAATGTCCGGGCGAGTTGCATCCTGCTGCTCGCCACCGGCAATGTGGGCCATGCCGGCGGAGGAGCCAATATTTTCCGCGGCCACACCAATGTGCAAGGTGCCACCGATCTCGGCCTCGATGTGACGACGCTGCCTCTCTATTACGGTCTTTCCGAAGAGGCGTGGCAGCATTGGTGCCGGGTGTGGGAGGTCGACATCGACTGGATGCGCTCGCGCTTCGCTGACAAGACTCTGATGGAAAGCCCCGGCATCCCCAGCACACGCTGGTTTGATGCCACGTTGCTGCCGAGGGATCAGGTCAGCCAGCCGTATACGGTGCAGGCTATGTTCATCATGGGGCATGGCGTCAATACCATCACCCGCATGCCTGAAGCCAAGCGAGGGATCGAGAAACTCGAGTTGCTGGTCGTCTGCGATCCCTATCCCACTGCATGGTCGGTGCTCTCGGATCGCAAGGATGGCATCTATCTTCTGCCGGCCTGCACGAGTTTCGAGATGGATGGCTCGCGCACCGCATCGAACCGCTCTCTGCAGTGGGGCGAGAAAATCGTGGACCCCGTCTTCGAATCCAAGAACGACTACGACACGATGTACATGCTGGCCCGCAAATTCGGTTTCGCCGACAAGATGTTCAAGAACATCAAGGTGGAGAACGGTGCGGTATCGGCCGAGGACATTCTGCGCGAGATCAATCGTGGCGGGTGGTCGACCGGATACTGCGGCCAGTCGCCCGAGCGCCTCAAGGCGCACATGAAGAATCAGGCAAAATTCGATCTGGTCACCTTGCGGGCACCTAAAGACGATCCCGACGTCGGCGGCGACTATTACGGGCTGCCGTGGCCATGCTGGGGAACGCCAGAATTCAGGCACCCCGGATCATCGATACTCTACAACACCAATCTGCCAGTCAAGGAAGGTGGCGGGACCTTCCGCGCCCGTTTCGGCGTTGAGCGCGTCGTCAAGCGCAAGGTCATGGAGAATGGGCAGGAGGTTGAAAAGGAAGAGCACGATAATCTGCTCTCCGAAGGGTCCTACTCGGTCGGCTCGGAAATCAAGGATGGCTATCCTGAATTCACGCTCGGTGTCCTCAAGCGGCTCGGCTGGGACAAGGACCTCACCGCCTCGGAGATGGAAATCATCCGGAAGGTGAACGAGGGCAATCCCGATACTGTTTCATGGTCGCTGGATCTTTCCGGGGGTATCCAGCGCGTGGCCATCGAGCATGGTTGCATCCCCTATGGCAATGGCAAGGCGCGGATGGTTGCCTGGAACCTGCCGGATCCGATCCCGGTGCATCGCGAAGTCATTTACACCTCGCGGCCCGATCTCGTCGGCAAATATCCGACCCTTCCGGATGCCCGACAGTTTCGCGTACCCAATATCGGTTTCACCGTCCAAAAGTCCGCTGTCGACAGGGTCATCGTCAAGCAATTCCCGCTCATTCTCAGTTCCGGCCGGCTGGTCGAATATGAAGGCGGCGGCGAGGAGACGCGCTCTAACAAGTGGCTCGCCGAATTGAAGCAGGACATGTACGTCGAGATCAATCCGGCGGACGCCGCCGAACGCGGCATCAAGGACGGCGGCTGGGTCTGGGTCACCGGGGCCGAGAGCAATTCCAGGACGCGCGTAAAGGCGTTCGTGACCGAGCGTGTCGGCAAGGGTGTCGCCTGGATGCCCTACCACTTCGCCGGCTGGTACGAAGGCGCCGATCTGCGAAGCAAGTATCCGAAAGGGCGTGACCCGATCGTGCTTGGCGAGAGTGTCAACACGCTAACGACCTATGGCTACGATCCCGCGACCGGCATGCAGGAACCCAAGGCAGCGCTTTGTCAGATTCGAGCGGCATGAGGGAGATCGGTCATGGCTCGCGTCAAATTTCTTTGTGATGCCGACCGTTGCATCGAGTGCAACGCCTGCGTGACGGCCTGCAAGAACGAACACGAAGTGCCGTGGGGCATCAACCGCCGCCGCGTCGTCACCATCAATGACGGCAAGCCCGGCGAACGCTCGGTCTCCATGGCCTGCATGCATTGCACCGACGCGCCGTGTGCTGCGGTGTGCCCGGTGTCGTGCTTCTACACCACCGCCGATGGCGTGGTGCTGCACTCCAAGGATCTGTGCATCGGCTGCGGTTACTGCTTCTACGCCTGTCCGTTCGGCGCGCCGCAATATCCGAAGGTCGGCAACTTCGGATCGCGCGGCAAGATGGACAAGTGCACCTATTGTGCAGGCGGCCCGGAAGCCGACTCGACGCCGGCCGAATACGCCAAATACGGCGCCAACCGCCTCGCCCAGGGCAAGCTGCCGATTTGCGCCGAGATGTGCTCGACCAAATCGCTGCTGGCCGGTGACGGCGCGATCATTGCCGAGATCTACAAGGAGCGCGTGATGAAGCGCGGATACGGTTCGGGCGCATGGGGTTGGACCACCGCCTATCACGAAGGCATCGCTGTCTGATTGACTATTGGTAGCGCTGCCGCAGGACCGGCATTGGCGAACCACGGGAGAATGATTATGACGACGTCCCCTTCGCACATTCGCTCTATCATCTTTGCGTTGGCAATTCTGATTGCGATGCCGGCGATGCCGGTACTCGCACAGCAACTTGGCCCGGACGGCGCGCCTAATCCAACTGCGAGCGTCGTGCCCGAGCAGAAACTGCTTCAGCAATCGCCCCGCATTGAGGGGCGGATCGATATTCCAAGCGAAAGGGCTCGAGTCCTCATGCAACCCGCTGGGCGGCAATGGGATCATTTCCATGAAATCACATTGCACTGGGTCGGCGCGATCGTGATCCTTGGCATGATCGCGCTATTGGGCGCCGCCTATCTGATCATAGGGCGTCTACGGATTTCGAAGGGACGTTGTGGGCATAAGGTACTGCGGTTTAGCTCCTTCGAGCGCTTCTCACATTGGCTGACCGCAGCGTCGTTCGTGGTCCTCGGCTTGACCGGGTTGAACATTACGTTCGGCAAGATCGTGCTGCTCCCAATATTCGGGCCTGAAGCGTTTAGCAGCATGTCAGAAGCTGCCAAGTACGTGCACAATTACGTCAGCGCCGCCTTCGTCATCGGTCTCGTGCTTATTGTCGCGCTCTGGATAAAGGACAACCTCCCGCGGAAGGCCGACATTGACTGGATCAAGCAGGGGGGCGGCTTCATCAAATCGAAGCATGCGCCGTCGGGGCGTTTCAATGCCGGCGAAAAGCTGGTGTTTTGGTTTGCGCTTGGCGCTGGCGCTGCGGTCATTATTTCCGGTTGTCTACTGATTTTCCCGTTCTATGTGACTGATATCGCGGGGATGCAGATCGCACAGGTCGTGCATGCCGTGATCGCCGTGCTGTTCATTGCGGTTATCATCGCCCACATCTACATCGGCACGCTCGGTATGGAGGGCGCCTTCGAGGCGATGGCCACCGGCGAGGTCGATCTCAACTGGGCGAAGGAGCATCACGACCTCTGGCTCGAAGAACAACTGGCCAAGGAGCGTCTCGCTGCTCGATCCGGACAATCATCAGCAGTTCCGGCGGAATGAACCCGCCGCTGACGATACTCCTTTGCCGCCAATGACGGATTGTTCCATGGCTTTGACCCGTAAACGAAGATCTCCGCCCAGCCCGCAGAGCGCATGTCGTCCCGAGGTCGACCAGATCAGCGATGGAAATCAAGCGTGAGGTCAACTGCGCTCACGAGAATTGCGATTGGTGTGGTGGTCGAACGCCGCAAAGCGAAGAGCCCGTGGCTCGATTTCCTCTGGCGGCCGATTTATGTGTTGGTTGGAACGCCCTCGGCCACACCCTGGACCCAGATCGGTGAAGAAGGCGGCGCGACGACATTCTATGCGGGTGAGGCTGCGATCGAACTGCATCGGACCGAAACGGCGAACTATCGGGACAATCTCTCGTCCGGGACACCCGCGCTTTGGGTCGTGCTGCGACCGAGGCCTACCAATTCTTCGCGTCCCGCGTTCAACATCCTTATGGTTACGGCTGATCCCTCGGAGGGTGAAGCTTTGACCGATGCAGGGAATGATCTGGTCGCAACCGTTCCGATGCCCGCTTCGATTATCGAGACGATCGAGCGCTTCATCGCCGAGCACCATGTCGAGCGCCCCTTCAATAAGCGGCAGCGGGACCGAGGTGAGCCGCGGGTGCCTGGCCACCGCAGCGAAAACACGGAGAACGGCAAATGACCCGGTCAGAAAGCATCTTGTCGCGCTGGTCGCGAATGAAGCAAGAATCCGTCGAGGTCGGGGCGCCGGACCGTTCATCGGAGCTCAAATCCATTGACGCAGAGCGTGGCGATTTGAACGAAGCAACTGCGACACCGGCAGCAAGCTCTCCAACCTCCCCTCCCTTCGACCCGGCAAGCTTGCCACCGCTGCAATCGATTGCTGCGGATACCGACATCCGATTGTTTCTGGGATCAAATGTCCCGGTCGAACTAACGAAAGCTGCGCTACGCCGGACCTGGGTAACCGATCCGGCCATTCGCGACTTCGTTGGGATTGCGGAGAACCAATGGGATTTCAACGATCCAACCGCGATGCCCGGCTTTGGACCGCTAACAGCCAACGATGTCTCTGCTGTTTCCGGTGCACAACAAGCTCTTGCTGGGCTCAGAGAAGCCGAGCAGGCCCGCGGACCTACGAAAGACGCTGTCGATGCCGAGCCCATCCCAGACGCGCGCCAGATTGATGAGATCGATCGTGCACGGGCGCAGGAATATGCGCTGCTCGCGGCATTGCTTTCACACAGTCCCGACACGCAAATGATCGAACGTTTGTCCCGCCTAACCGGCGAAACGACCCAGTTGGGCGCTGCGCATGCGGGGCTCAGTGCGGCGGCCGCGGGCGCGCCACCAGAACAGATCGAGCGCGAATATTTCGATCTTTTCGTCGGACTTGGGCGTGGTCAACTTTTCCCCTACGCGTCATATTACCTGACGGGTTATCTCCATGGGCGGCCCCTCGCCCGTCTCCGTCAAGCCCTGAAGCAAATTGGTATTGAGAGGACGGAGGAAAACTCTGAACCTGAGGACCACGCCGCGGTACTTTTCGAAGTCATGGCGGGGCTCGCCAGCGGCCAGATCATTGCTCCCCATGAGACCGAACGCGATATCTTCGAGAGCCATATCAAGCCGTGGATCGGACGGTTCTTTTCGGACCTCGAGCACGCCGAATCCAGGCCATTTTATGCGAGCGTCGGAAAACTCGGCCGCATCTTCATGGAAATCGAAGCAGAAGCATTCTCGCGTTCATCATAGGAATGCAAGCTGGATGGCAGACGGGTTACTGCCATAGCCGTCGCGTATGCGGGGGCACCGCTCGATCGATGGCGGCTTCTTCAGGGGTCGGTTTGCGCTTGGCGTCTGGAAGCGAAGAAACATCCGCCGCTGTCGGCTGACGATGGGGTGGACCAGCCACGGTCCCTGTGAGGCGCGAATCTGGCGTCAGCGAGGGTAGGACGGTTGGTTCGCGGGAGTCATCAAGCCATGCGTCCCGGGCCCATGCATCCCGCCTCGCGCACAACTGGCAGAACGTCCGGCCAGAACGAACACAACGGTCACTAGAATAGGTTTTCGCAGCTCCTTGCCAAGGTGGCATTGAACGCTTTCAACACATGTGCGTTCGTGCGATCTGACCGGTAGACGATCACATTCGCTAGCCCTGCAGGTAACTGTCACGGCATTACCGTCCCGGCTCCATACGAGATGCGGCGCGGATGCGTGGACAGCTCGAACCCGTCAGTACGCCGGGCGCGCCACCTGCTAAGTGTTGGCGTATTCTTCAGAATAAACCCCTCTATTCATGCTCGAACACCTTTCGACTGACGTTACGATCTTGAGTGGACCGCCAAGGCAATGGTTCGGCGGCAAGTAGACGTTGCTCGCTGCGGTGCAACTAAATACGAATTTAGCTTCCCGGCATCCAGGCAAGACATTGAGCCCATCCTTGCCGTCGGATACGGGACCGAGAATATGGATTGGCCCTGGCACGATGACTCTGCGGCAGACGCTAAAACCCTATTTAATGGTGAAATTAGTCCCGCAATCCTAGATTACGCTCAGAGCAGCCACCCCGTTATTCTTGATGGGTCATGCGGTTGTCGAGTGGACGGCGCACTCCGCTCACTACGCCCCCGAATGAAGCGGGCGTGCCCGCAGTTCCATTTTGAATGGGATGAAGTCATGGCTTATCTGCAGCAACAGTCGATCACCGCGCCCGATTGGCGTTTCGAGGTGGACGTGCCGAGTAAAGCCTGGATGATACACGATGTTCGCAGGGATTGATTCATTCACCGTTCAGCTTCTCGACGTTATCCGCACCACGACATTCCGCTGGGCCGCCGGTGCATTCGCGGTGTGCATCGTGTTGTTCTCGGCTTTCGTTTATTGGCAGGCTGTCGACTGTGTGTTGGCGAGTACGGATGCCGCCCTTACGGAGGAACTCCTCGCTATTGCGGCGGACTCTCCGGCCCGGCAGTTGAACGCAATCGACGATCGATTGAGCCACGATCCGCGTCGCATCAGACTTGCGGGCCTGTTCCGCCAGGATGGGCATCGAATCGCGGGCAATCTCGCGAGCCTGCCGCCAGGCCTCAAGATCGACGCTTCAGTTCAGAGCGTCGCGGCGATTCGGATCGATCCAATTGGCCCGGAGGAGATGACCGTTCGCGCAATTTCCCGCAGCTTGCCGGACGGCAACGTGCTAGTGGTTGCCCGCAACATCGACGAATTGAAGCAGCTTGCGGAGGTCGTGGCGCGAGCACTGCTATTGGGGTTACCCCTCGCCCTGGGCTTTGGCCTGGCGATCGGCATGGTCCTGAGCGTCAGAGCCCAGAAACGCGTGGCCGAATTCAATACACTTGTCCGCCGCATCGTCGCCGGCGATTTGCGACAGCGCCTGCGCACGCAGGGCCTAGACCATCCGTTCGACAAGCTTGCAGAAACCGCAAACGGCATGCTGGATGAAATTGAAGCTCTCGTGCGGGAGATGGCAGGGGTTGGCAACGAAATTGCTCACGATCTCCGTACACCGCTCACCCGGGTGCGCCTCGGCCTCGAACGCGGACGCGCCAATGCCAAGAGCCTCGAGGAGTTACAGGCGGCCACCGACCGGGCGATTGGTGGCGTTGACCAGTCGTTGACGATCATAACCAAGCTCTTGCGGATCGCTGAGATCGAATATGGCGGACGCTTGAACGAATTCGACAATGTCGCGCTGCCCGACCTTGTCAGGGAAGTTGGCGATCTATACGCGCCCATCGCAGAGGACAAGCATATTACCCTGTGCGTGGTGGCGAGCGGGGATGCAACAGTGCGCGGCGACCGGGACCTGCTTCTTGAGGCAGTGGCCAACCTGGTCGACAATGCCGTGAAATTCACACCCGCAGGTGGCGCTGTGGAGCTCGCCCTGGTCCCCGGCAAGAACGAATCCATCGTTCGTGTTTCGGACTCGGGACCGGGCATCCGGGAGGATGAGCGGGAAGCCGTCATTCGGCGCTTCTACCGTTCGGACAAGAGCCGAACCACCTTCGGGTTTGGCCTGGGTCTGAGCCTGGTGTCAGCGATCATCAAGCTGCACGGCTTTCGGCTCACGATAGCAACCGGTCCAGGTTGCGTGGCTCAGATCGCGTGTGCACTTCCTACCCTTTGAGTCTTACCCTTCTGATTCACGCTTCTGTTTGGCTCGAGCGGGCTGGATATTCAATTCGGATGGTTGAACGAGAATTTAGTGGAGAGCACGCGTGAGCATTCCCATCTCCAGTGTATCGTAGCGCTGGCGGTTGCCTTGCTCGGACATGCCAGCGTCTGACCAGAACCTGTGGCGGAAAGCCCGCCCATTCCAAGGAGAATGTCATGAGAGGACGAGTGATGATGATTTTGGCAAGCGCGGTATTGGCCGGCAGCCTTCTTGCCACCGGTGCCCAGGCACGCGGCGGAGGCGGCGGAGGACACGGTGGTGGCGGCGGCCATATGGGCGGCGGCTTTGGTGGTGGCCACATGGGTGGCTTTGGCGGCGGTCGTATTGGAGGTTTTGGTGGAGGCCATGTTGGTGGCCTTGGCGCGGGCATGGCGCATGTCGGTCACGAGCGCCTGGGCGCGGGACGGCGTCGCTTCGTTGGCGGCGGCTTCTACGGCGACGATTGCCCGTATTATGGGTCTCCCTACACCTGGCCGTACACCTGCACTTACTGAACGGTTGCTGATCCGGAAGCCGCAGACGCGCGGCTTTCTCTGGTGGGTTCACCTGGAAGAATTGGCGAACAACAGAACGCCAGCTCTACAGGTGAGCCCACTCACCTCCGCAGTCGCAGCTCCGCACTTGGACTCGACTTTAATGTCCTACACCTCAATTTAGTAGCTACGCTGCGCTCGGCGCTTATCATTTGGTGATCCGCCCGGGTTCCGAGCGGCGGAAGATATCCAAACTTCCATGATGGAGCGCCTGCTATGGGTATTGAAGGACGATTTGCAGGCCTCGCAGCTCGGGCTCTCCGGCGAAAAATAGATCAACGCGCCGATCATAACGGCGCCGAAGTCGGCGAATGGCAGGACACAAAGACAAAAATCACGGGTACCCCAGTCATCGCGAGTGTCCAGCGAAAAGTACTCGAACGCATGTATTGTGGTTGAACGCATCGGATCTCGCTGTACGGACATCCGGCTAGCCGTCAACGACGACGCATTGCTCCCGGCCATTGGAATCTTCTGGTCCGGTGCGAAGAATAAAGCCGGCGCCGCGGACATTGTGGATCATAGGGACTTCGTCAGGCCCGTCCACCTTATGGCGCAAGCGACCCATATGCACGTCTACGAGATTGGTCGCCGGAACGAACTTGTAATTCCAGACTTCCTCCAGAAGCATGGCTCGCGTCAGAAGCTGATCGCTACGTTGCATCATATATTCGAGCAGGCGAAACTCGCGCGGCAGCAGATCGATGACGCGCTCGCCGCGTTTGGCGGTGCGCTCGATCAGATCGAGCTCGAGCGGCCCTGCCCGCAGTATAGTTTCGCGCGATTCGGCCGGACGGCGAAGCAACGCCTCCACCCGGGCGACAAGTTCGACGATCGCAAAGGGTTTGGTGAGATAGTCGTCGCCACCCATCCGCAATCCGCGCACACGGTCGTCCACTGCACCGAGCGCGCTCAACACCAGCACCGGGGTACGCACCTGGTCCTTTCGCAGCGCCTCGATCACCGTAAGTCCATCCATTCCGGGCAACAGCCGATCGACAACCATGGCGTCCGGCCGCAACGATCGCGCCTTGTCGAGGCCATCGATGCCGTTAGCCGACCATTCGACGTCAAAACCACGATCGGTGAGTTCGGCGGTAATTTCCTCGGCCGTTTCGCTGTCGTCCTCGATCAGAAGCACTTTTGTCATCGGTTCATTCCCAGCCGCTACTATGCCATTCGCACCGAGCCCTGTGCTCGAGCCTGGATTTCCTGGGATCATATGCTTGCTCGAGACCAAAGGCATAATCTCACCGGCCCCAAACGCCATGGAAAAGAGCAGGACGGCACCTCCCGCCTCGGTTCGGGGGGCAAGAGGCGTGGCGGACGCCGTCCTCATGGCGGCCAATCTGAACACCGCCTCGGGGGGCAAGCGCGGTGGGCCGCTCAACAAGACACATAGGCTTCCGGAGGGACCCCCACCACTAAATAGCATTTTAGAAACGGCCCGGCCCGAAGCGCTTATCGCTCTACGGGCGGGCGTCGGAAAGCGGGTTTTCGGCTTGGAGCATGATCCGGAACAGTCGGTACCGGTTTTCCGAAAGGTCATGCGCTAATAAGATACAGCGAGACGACTATTCGAGGAAATTCATCACGCTCTAGCAGCCTGCTGGCGATACGCCCGGTGTTGCCGCTGCGCCTGTGGCGTTAGCCGGCGCCATCGTCCCAGGCGTCGCTAGATTGATCGTCATGCTCTCGGCGCATGCCGACGTATTCGGTGTCGGCATCACACCCGTGGTCGGATCGATGCTGGTGTCGGCAAGCACCGCGACTGGGGGTTGAATCGTGCCAGGCGGGGGACTGCTCGTAACTTCGGGGGTCGAGAGCGGCAAAGCGGCGCCATTGGTCGGCGGACCTCCCGGCGTAGTGCTGCATGCGGTAGTCGACGGGCTGCCGAGCGGAGACACCGGCAATATGGTCCCGGTCGTGCTGCCGACGAATGGCGTGGGAATAGTCCCCAACGCGATCCCTGGCATCATCGTTGTCGATGGCATCATCGTCGCTGTGCTGCCCACCATGGATGTGGAGGCGGTGGTTGGTACCATCGATGGCGTCGGTGTGGACGTTGCGGTAGCGGCAGGCTCCGCCGCCGCTGCTGTCAGCGACGACGCCACCGGTATCGTCGTGCCGAAAATATCGGTCGCGAACGATGTAGCTGGTGTTGCGGACAGCAACAGCGGCGCGGTCGAACTGGCGGTCGCCGCGGCGAGAGACGCAGCCGTCAGTGGCGGTGTCGTCGCTGCCGCGGGCGTGGAGGGTGTCGTTCCGATTGCGCCACCTGTTGCCGACATAGAAATAACTGGCACCGACGGCGTTCCAGGCGCAATTTGTCCTGTTGGTGCAGCACAGGTCACGACCGTCCCCGGAGTCGTCGGGTCAGAAGCCAGCGGCACCGGCGCCAGCGTCGTGCCGGGAGAATTTGGCTGGGTTGTCGCCGAAAACGGGCTCGGACCATAGAGTGGAGATGTGACGATCGTCGCTGGCGTCGTTGGAAGCCCCATAGCCGTGCTACCCATGGTGGAGACCTGCGCCAGGCCAGCGCTGCCTCCCCCCAGCAAGATGACCGTTGTGAAAAGTAAGCGTCGCATCGCCATTCCTCTCTCCGTCCCGATCTAGCTTGTCTGTGGCTTATCTGTGCGAACCGTGACCTTGCTGCCATTCGCCAGGCCGAGCATCGGATTGAGGATGACCTGATCGCTGGGCTTGACGCCATCGTGCACTTCGACCTCCGTGCCGAAGTCACGCGCAATCGTTATTTTCTGCAGATGGACGGTCCCGTTCTCGACGACCGCGACATGGACACCGTTCTGATCGAATACCACCGCGTCGGCGGGGATGATCATCGACGGCGTCTTTCTCGGGATATGCAGTTCGACGGTGCAATAGATCCCGGGGCTGAGCGCCCAGTCCGGATTGGGGACGTCGATTTCGGTCAGCAGCGTGCGGCTGCCGGGCTGCAACGCGTTTGCGATTCGCGTCACCTTGCCGGGAAAGGTTCGATTTGGAATCTCGGGGACACGGACCACTGCGTCGACTCCGGGCCCAACCCCGAAAGCCTGGTCCTGGGGGACGAACACCTGGGTGCGGATCACGTCAGGGTGCATCAGCGTGAACATGAAGGTCGACCCCGATGTCACCAGGCTGCCATTGTCGATGTTGCGCTGTGTGATCACCCCGTCGAACGGCGCCACCACACGCTGGTACGCCTTCTCCTGCCCAAGAATTCGAATCTGGGCCTCCTGGGCTTCAATGTTGGACTGAGCCACACCCACCGCTGCTTCCTGCGCCTGCAGGGTCAGGCGATCGTTGTCGCCCTGCTGAAGTGTGAGCCATCCCTGTTTGACCAGTTTGCTGTCGCGCGCATTGGTGACCTGGGCGAGTTCCTGGCTTGCCTGGGTCTGCCGCAACGTCGCCTGATTCTGGGCCAGCGTCGCCTTGGCTTGCGCAATCTGGTGGTCGAGCTCGGGGGCGGTAATGTCCACCAACAGGGCTCCGGCCTTGACCCGATCGCCGATGTCGACGTAGCGCTTTTCGATGTAGCCGCTGGTGCGCGCAAAGATATTCGCCGCCTCAAAGGCCGTCGTAGTCGCCGGCAAGCTGACCGTAATCTTGCTGTCGCTGGCGCGGACCGCCGCGACGCGAACATTGGGGACAGAAGTCCTGCTCTGTTGCGCAGTGGCCGCGACCTCGACGCCGGCCTGGTAGTGGCGCCAGCCTCCTATTCCAAGGCCGGCCAGCAGCAGCAGCAGCGCGCTTCCGCCGAACAACACTCCTCCGTAGCGACGTCGACCCTTGCGACCGCCATCGGGTAGCGCCACAACGCGATCGGTTTCAGGGTCAACGCGTCCCTCAACATTTTCACTTTTCGGCTGCAAACGAATCTCGGTCATCCCGGAACCTCCTCGAAAACGCCATGGTGCGGCTTTCCGTCGTTGCGTTTGCGCAGCATTGCGAACAGGTAAGGCACGATCAGCAATGTCGTCGGGGTCGCGAACAGCAGGCCGCCGATGACGGCGCGCGCGAGCGCAGCATTTTGTTCCTCGCCGGCACCGCCGATAGCCATCGGGATCATGCCGACGATCATCGCGGCAGCCGTCATCAGCACGGGGCGGATTCGGGTGTGGCCGGCGCTCAACGCGGCCTCAAATGCGGAGCGCCCCTTTAATTGTTGCTCGCGTGCGAAGGTCACCAGCAGAATCGAGTTCGCTGAAGCGACGCCAACCGCCATGATCGCGCCCATCAGCGACGGCACGTTCAACGTGGTGCCGGTGATGAACAGCATCGTGACGATGCCGCAAAGCGTCGCCGGCAGGGCCAGGATCACAACGAAAGGATCGCCGAACGTCTGGTAGTTCACGACCATCAGCAGATAGACGAAGACGGCGGCGAATAGCAGCCCGATGCCGAGATTCCGAAACGAGTCGTTCATACTCTGTATCTGGCCAACGACCTGAATTGAGTTGCCCGGTTTCAGCTTCTGCTGCAGCTCCTTCGTAACCTTGTTGATATCGGCTGCGACGGCGCCGAGATCGCGGCCCTGCACGCTGGCATACACATCAAAGACCGGCTGGATATTGGTCTGGTTCGAGTTTGTGGCGACCGTGTCGCGGTTGAACGTCGCGACATTACTAAGCACGCCGGGGACAGTTTGGCCGCTCGCCGCCAGTGAGGTGGAAACCGGCGTGTTTCCGAGCGCATTGAGCGAGTTGACGAGGCGTTCCGGCGTTTGCACGGCCAGATAATACGGAATCCCCGAACTCAGATCGGTCCAGAAATTGGGCGACACCTGCACCGACGAACTCAGGCTGACATTGATGTTTGTGGCTATGGTGCTGGCATTGAGGCCGAGTTGAGCAGCCCGGGTCCGATCGATTTCGGCGTAGAACGCCGGACCGTCGACTTCCTGCTGCAGATGCGCGTCGACGATCCCCGGGATCGCGGCGAGACGTTGCTGAAGCTCCTTTGCAATCGAAAGGTTGTTGTGGTCGGTGCCCACCGTCCGGACGTCGATCTGCGCCGGCAATCCGAAGTTCAGGATCTGCGTCACGATGTCGGCCGCCTGGAAATAGAACGTGCTTTCGGGAAATGCGGCGGGCAGCACCTGACGCAACTTCTTGACATATTCGGCGGTCGGCCTGTGGCCTTCCTTCAGCTGGACCTGGATGACACCGTCGTTGATTCCGATCGTGGAACCGTCCGCGAATGCCAGATTGTAGGCTCGCGCCGGCAGGCCGATATTGTCGATAATGAGGCCGCGGTCCTGTTCTGGAATGACTTCGCGGATCTTGTCCTCGACCTTCTGGAATATCGCCTCGGTGCTTTCGATACGGGTCCCGGCGGGAGCACGAACGTGAAGCTGGATCTGGCCGCCGTCGATCAGCGGGAAAAAGTCCCGCCCAACGAACAAGAGCATCGTGGCGCCGAGGCCGAGTATCAACACGGCGACAACAGGTACGATGGCCCGCCTGCGCAACAGCAGCGTGAGGACTTTCAGGTATCCCCCACGCAGCCGTTCGAAGCCGCGGTTGAATGCGGCGGTCATCCGCGAGAAGAAGCCTGGCGGGGTCCCAGCGTCCGTACCATGACGCTCATTCTTGAGCAGCAAGCCGATCGTGATCGGAGTCAGGGTCCGCGACAACAAGTAGGAAGCCAGCATCGCAAATACGACAGCAAGACCAAGTGGCGTGAACAGGTACTTGGCCGGTCCGTCGAGAAACACCACCGACGTGAACACGCAACTGATGGCGAGGGTGGAAACTAGCGTCGGAACCGCGATCTCGGCGGCGCCGTGCAATGTCGCCTCGGAAAGCGGCATGTGTTCTTCGGTCCACAAGCGGTGCGTGTTCTCGATGGTCACGGTCGAGTCGTCGACCAGTATGCCAACCGCCAGCGCAAGGCCGCCGAGCGTCATGGTGTTCAGTGTCTCGCCGAGAAAGTACAGCACGATGAGCGACGACAGGATCGAGAGCGGAATCGAAATCATCACCACCAGCGTCGACCGCCAG
The DNA here is from genome assembly GCF_018596315.1 of Bradyrhizobium sp. SRL28. Lineage (GTDB taxonomy): Bacteria > Pseudomonadota > Alphaproteobacteria > Rhizobiales > Xanthobacteraceae > Bradyrhizobium. The sequence goes on from NZ_JAHEAG010000009.1 coordinate 95,626, forward strand.
GAGCCCAGGAAGATCAGGATCATCAGCGCGGTGAGGCCCGCCGCGATGGCGCCCTCGCGCAGCACGCCATTAACGGAATTTGTCACGAATACCGACTGGTCGAACAGTTCGTTGATCTTGAGTCCGGCCGGCGCGGCGGCGCGGATCGACTGCAGGGCCTGCTTCACGCCGTTGACGACCGCCAGCGTGGAGGCATTGCCATTCTTGATGATGCTGAGCAATACCGAGCGGTGGCCGTCGTCGCGCACGATGTTCTGCTGCACCAGCGAGCCGTCGCGTACTTGCGCCACGTCCTTCAACAGGATGGTGGCGCCGTTGGCGAACTTGACGGGCATCTTGTTGAGATCGTCGATCGTCGCCGGCGTCGCGTTGGTTCGCACCGTGTATTGCTTGTCTCCGATCTTCGCTGTTCCCGACGGCAGCGTCAGGTTTTGCGTATTGACCGCGTTCACGATGTCGAGCGGCGTCAATCCTCGGGACAGAAGCTTGTCCGGGTCGATATCCACCATGATCTGACGATACTTGCCGCCGGCCGGCGTCGGCAGAGTGACGCCAGGCACCGGCGCCAGTTGCTGCCGGACCCGATAGATACCGAAGTCATAGAGCTGCTGCTCGTTCAGGCTGTCCGAGTTGAGGCTGAGCTGCAGCACGGGAACGCTCGACGCATTGAACTGCACGACGATCGGCGGCTGGATGCCGGGCGGCATCAACGAGCGAATGGAATTGGTAGCGGAGACGATTTGCGCGATGGCGAGGTCGAGGTTGACGTCAGGCTGGAAGTAAATCTTCTGGATCGACAGACCATTGAGGGTCTGCGCTTCCATGTTCTTGATGCCGTTGACGTTCGCGCTGATGGAATATTGGCTGTAGGTGGTGACGCGCTGTTCCATCTCCGGCGTGGTCAAACCGGTGTATTGCCAGATCACCGTGACCACCGGTATTCGTATTTCCGGAAAAATATCCGTCGGCATCGACCGGATGGCGGCGACGCCCAGAAACAGGATCAGGGCTGCGACCACATAAAACGTGTGCGGAAATCGCAGCGCAAATCGAACGATGCCCATCCTCTGTCCTCACTGCGTTCCGCGCCGACGGCATTGCGAGCCGGCCAACAAATCTACGGGAGCGGCCTCCATACATGGCGGCCGTTCGCAGCACCCTCAATTAAAAACCGATTTAGACTTTCGCATTCGCTCGCGGTCTCCGCCAACCGCGACGATGCAAACGTTCGTATGATCCTTCGAACCATTATCCACATGGACATCCGTACTCACGTACAATTGAGCGAGCCATCGCGGCGCCCCTAATCTCGGTGCTATTCGACCAGCTGCAGTGACTGAACGTCTCGTACTACTGAACGTCTCGTACTCCGGCCAAACGGATTCTCAATGTATCAGCTGCACTAGCTCCCGACGAATGCCAACACATCGCGGCACATACGAACAGCCGGATAATCTGCACCGGTTCTGATCGACGCGGTTGTGACAGGACGAACTCGCGATTCCGCCCTCCGGCACGCTGGAAATGGCCAAAGGCTTCACCCCGGACATGATCAGGCCGCGATCAACGGAGCCGGCGACGAAGTCGTCGACCCGCAAAAAGCAAATCTCTGGCGCTGAAAGACTTTGACCATGAAGATCACAGCCACTTCCCTTCCTCGCCCGCGAGTGCTGCCCCGCTCCGGTTTGACGACACGGGTGCCTGATTTTATCGCACTCATGAAGCCACGCGTGATGTTGCTTGCGGTGTTCACCGCATTCGCTGGGTTGATGATTGCACCGGTTTCTCTCGATCCGCGACTCGGCTCGCTTGCGATGGTCGCTATTACCGTCGGGGCCGGTGCCGCCGGGGTGTTGAATATGTGGTACGATGCCGATATCGACGCCGTCATGACCCGCACAGCCCGGCGTCCGATCCCTCGCGGCAGGATTTCGCGCCGAGAAGCGCTTGCGTTCGGACTATTCCTTTCCTTCGGCGCGGTCCTCGTCCTTGGCATGGCGACCAATGTCGCCGCCGCTGGCCTGCTCGCCTTCACGATCTTCTTCTACGTCGTCGTCTACACCCTCTGGCTGAAACGGATTACGCCGCAGAACATCGTCATCGGCGGCGCTGCCGGCGCGTTTCCTCCCGTGGTCGGCTGGGCATCTGCCACCGGAGACATCGGCGTCGAGCCGATCGTTCTGTTCCTGATCATCTTCCTGTGGACGCCCCCGCACTTCTGGGCGCTGTCGCTCAATCGTGCGGACGAATACCGGCATGCCGGCGTGCCCATGCTCCCGGTCGTTGCCGGAAGGGCCGCAACGACGCTGCAAATCCTCATCTACAGCGTTTTGTTGGTACCGACCTCGTTGCTGCCATGGGCACTCGGGTATGCCGGAGCACTGTACGGCGTGGTTGCTCTCGCCAGCGGAGCGGTCTTCCTTGCGCTGGCGTTGCAGCTGCGCCGGAGCCAGGAGAGCGATCGGCAAGCGGCACAGCGTCTGTTCCTGTTTTCGATTTCTTATCTGTTCCTGCTGTTTGCCGCCCTGTTGACCAACAATATCGGCGATCGATCGTCGTGGACGGTCTCAGCGCGTGAGGACGTCCGGCGGAACACCCGATTCGCCTCGCTCGCAGCCCTGCAGCTTCCGCTTGATATGGCAATCGCCTTCACCGTTGCAAAGTCAGACGAGGTCTAGATGCGCTATGGTTTACTGGCTGTCACCCTACTCAGCGTCGCGCTCGGCGGCTGCTCAGAAGGCGTCCTCGATCCCAAGGGACCCATTGCCGCAGCCGAACGGCTGATTATGTTCAACTCGCTCGGCATCATGCTGGCGATCGTTATCCCTACGATCCTCGCCACGCTCGCGGTCGGCTTCTGGTTTCGCGCGTCGAATTCACGCGCTGCATACTTGCCGGATTTCGCGTATTCCGGGCGTCTCGAGCTGCTCGTTTGGTCGATCCCCGCCATGACGGTGCTTCTCGTTGGCGGCGTCGCGTGGGTTGGCGCCCATGACCTCGACCCGCGTAAGCCGATCAGCTCCAGCGTAACGCCCGTTACCGTCCAGGTCGTCTCGCTCGATTGGAAATGGCTGTTCATCTATCCGGAGCAGGGAATCGCGAGTGTCAACAACCTGGTCGTACCGGTTGGCACGCCGATCAGCTTCGAACTGACCTCATCGAGCGTCATGAACAGCTTCCACGCGCCTCAGCTCGGCAGCCAGATCTACACGATGTCCGGAATGGTGACGCGCCTTCACCTGCAGGCCGACCATCTCGGGACATACCCGGGGCAATCGGCCATGTTTAGCGGTGACGGATTCTCCGACATGCGCTTCACGGTCGATGCAGTGACGGACAACCAATTTGCGCAATGGGTTCGCCAGGCTCGCGAAACGGGTCCGGCACTCGATATGCAGACTTATGCCGCTCTGGCAATGCCCAGCAAAGCGGTCGCGCCATTCACCTACCGCACTGTCGCCGCCGATCTGTTCAGCCGTATCGTGAACGCAGGTATGGGCACGCAAGAATCATTTCTACCAATTTGTTCGACGTCGCAGAGGGCTGAACGATGAATCTCCTGGGCAAGCTTGATTGGAGCGCGATTCCCCTTCATCAGCCGATCATCATGGGCGCAACGGCGTTCATGGGCCTTATCGTGGCGGCGGTCCTCGGATTCATCACGATGAAGGGCGCCTGGCCCTATCTGTGGCGCGAATGGCTGACCTCGGTCGACCACAAGCGCATCGGCGTCATGTATTGCATACTGGCGCTCGTCATGCTTCTGCGCGGCTTCAGCGACGCGATCATGATGCGCTCGCAGCAGGCGGTAGCGGCCGGCGGCGCACAGGGATATCTGCCGCCCGAACATTTTGATCAGATCTTCTCGGCGCATGGCACGATTATGATCTTCTTCATGGCTATGCCGTTCGTGGTAGGTCTCATGAATTTCGCGGTGCCGCTGCAGCTCGGCATTCGCGATGTCGCCTTCCCTACGCTCAACTCAGTCAGTTTCTGGCTGACCGCCGCGGGTGCGCTGTTGATCAACGTTTCGCTCGCGGTCGGCGAGTTTTCGAAAGCCGGCTGGTGGGGTTATCCGCCACTCAGCGAATTGCAGTATTCGCCCGGCGTCGGCGTCGACTACTATCTGTGGTCATTGCAAATCTCCGGTCTCGGCACCTTGCTGGCGGGCATCAACTTCGTCACGACCATACTGAAGATGCGCGCCCCGGGCATGAGCTATATGCGCATGCCGGTTTTCTGCTGGACTTCGCTCGCCACCAACCTGCTGATCGTGGCGGCCTTTCCGGTCCTGACCGCGGCTCTCGCGATGCTGCTGCTCGATCGTTATCTCGGCTTCCATTTCTTCACGAACGAGGCCGGTGGCAATCAGATGTTGTACGCCAACCTGTTCTGGGTCTGGGGACACCCGGAAGTCTACATCCTGGTCCTGCCGGCGTTCGGCGTGTTTTCCGAGGTCATCGCGACCTTCTCCGGCAAGCCGCTGTTCGGATACCGCTCGATGGTGGTCGCAACCATGGCGATCTGCGTCCTCTCCTTTTTTGTTTGGCTGCACCACTTTTTCACCATGGGCGCCAGCGCAAACGTCAACGGCTTCTTCGGTATCATGAGCATGGTCATCGCCTTGCCCACCGGCGTGAAAATCTACAACTGGCTCTTCACGATGTACGGCGGCCGCGTACGGCTCTCGGTGCCGGTGCTGTGGACGGTCGGCTTCATGGTGACCTTCGTCATCGGTGGCATGACCGGCGTGCTCCACGCCGTGCCGCCGGTCAGCTTCCAGCTCCACAACAGCGTATTCCTCATCGCGCATTTCCATAACGTCATCATCGGCGGCGTCGTATTCGGCGCGATGGCGGGATACACCTACTGGTTCCCCAAGGCTTTCGGCTTCGCGCTTGACGAACGCTGGGGCAAAGCCTCGTTCTGGTGCTGGCTGGTCGGATTCTATCTCGCATTCATGCCGCTCTACCTGTTGGGCCTGATGGGCATGACCCGGCGCATGCAGCATTACGACAATCCTGCGTGGCAGCCCTGGCTGATCGTCGCGATGATCGGCGCCATCGTGATCCTGGGGGGGATCATCTGCCAGATCGTGCAGCTTGTCGTGTCGATTCGTGATCGCGACAGGCTGCGCGTGACCGCCGATCCATGGAATGGCCGCACGCTCGAATGGTCGACAGCGTCGCCGCCGCCAGCCTGGAATTTTGCCTTCGCGCCGAACGTTACCGGAAGAGACGCCTTCTGGACCAGCAAGCGACAGGAGCAGGCCAGACAGGATAAGCCGGCGCCAGCCCGTGCATATGAACCCATTGAAATGCCTAAAAATAGCGCCACCGGCTTTGTCTCGGCCTTCTTCGCCGTCATCATCGGCTTCTCGATGATCTGGCACATCTGGTGGCTGGCCAGCGTCGGCGTGTTCGGCGCATTCGTGACACTGCTTGCCTTCGCCTTCCGCAGACACCCTGAATTCGAGGTGCCAGCCGAGCAGATTGCCCGATTCGAACGGGCTCAACAGTCGGGAGCTGCAGCATGAACATCGCCACCACAATCGATGGCGTCCCGCTCGAGGCGTTGCACAGCGCAAGTGAAGCCGGGCCCGCCGCAAAAAGGATCGTGGTCGCCTACGGTTTCTGGATCTTCCTATTGAGCGACATCGTGATGTTTGCCGCGCTGTTTGCGAGCTACGCGGTTCTGGTGCGCTCCACGGCGGGCGGTCCGACCGGCGCCCAGTTGTTCAATCAAACCACGGTGGCGATCGAAACCGTCTGCCTGCTCGTCTCGAGCTACACTTGCGGACTGATGTCGCTCGCCATCAATTCGCGAAATCGCCTTGGCACATATCTGGGTGCCCTGATCACGTTTGCGCTCGGCGTGGCATTTCTCACCCTCGAGCTCCGCGAATTCGCCGACATGATCGCTCACGGCGCGACGCCGGAGCGCAGCGCCTTTCTCTCCGCCTTCTTCACGCTTGTCGGCTGCCACGGGCTACACGTCACCCTCGGACTGGTCTGGCTCGCGGTGATGATGGTCCAGGTGGCGGTGATGGGATTCGCCACCAGCGTGCAACACCGACTGCTTTGCCTCTCCTTGTTCTGGCACGCGCTCGACATCGTTTGGGTCGGCGTTTTCACGGTGGTTTATCTGATGGGAATTAGCCTATGACGGACGTTCGATACGATCGCGCTCCCGGAGACGTCCCGAGCGAGGAAGTGCAGGCATGGGCCCCCTCGGAGGCTCTGGTCTACTCCATCGGCCTCTTGGTGGCGCTCGTTCTCACGGCGACGTCCTTCTGGGTTGCCAACACATCCATGCTCTGGCCGGGCGGCGTGGGCCTGGGGCTTGCGGTCCTCGCGATTGCCCAGATGGGCGTTCACCTTGTTTTTTTCCTCCACCTCACCAGCGGGCCGGACAGCACCAACAACATCCTAGCCCTCGCCTTCGGCCTGCTCATCGTATTCGTGGTGGTCGTCGGTACAATATGGATCGTGACCGACCTGAACGACAACATGCTGATGCCGTCGTCCGATGCGATGAACGTGCGGATGCAGCCTTGAAGCCGTGAGCGGTCAATGCGGATATGGAGATCTCGACCATGGCGCATATCGATCGGCTGCCGTTTCGGATCCATGCCGTTCTCTTGTGACAACCTGGAAGGCTAAACAGCTTTTTAATTGAAACGTCCGGGAACGAAGGCGATCTATAGGCTGTCCAACCGGCACGCAGCAGGTCGCCATCTGTCTGCGGTCGAAGTCACCCGACTAAAAATCGACGAGGTCGCTTACATGTTGCAGAAAATGTCGCTCAAGACTCCCACCACTCTTTCGGAACACGCCGTTCGTGATATCTCGGTCGAACTGACGGTGCTTCTCTCGGACGTATTTGCGCTATATCTCAAGACCAAGAATTTCCATTGGCACATGTCTGGCCCACATTTCCGCGACTATCATTTGATGCTCGATGACCAAGGCGACCAGCTTTTTGCCATGACGGATGCCATTGCCGAGCGCGTGCGGAAGATCGGCGGGACAACCATTCGTTCGATCGGGCAAATCTCGCGCCTTCAGCGCATCGTGGATAACAATGCAGAATACGTTGAGCCGTTCGACATGATAGCTGAGCTCCGCGAAGACAACGCAATACTGACGCGGAACATGCGCGAGGTTCATTCGCTCTGCGACAAGGCAGGAGATGTGGCTACCGCAAGCCTGCTGGAGAACTGGATCGACGAGACAGAGAAGCGAACCTGGTTCCTCTTCGAGTGCGGTCAGCGCGCCTGAGATCCAAGACGAACGACTCGCTGCGGATTCAGTATCTCGGACATCTCTCTATTTACTCGTCGATGAATGGACACGTTCGACCAGAGTCTAAGGACGCCTTTCTGTCCTGACTTACGCCAGCATCGAAGGAAGCACCAATGAAGGACAGGACCCGCCGGACAATTCCCAAGCGTCGTGTCAAGGTTCAAAACAAGACTCGATCAACAAGATCAAAAGCGCAGGATGCGGAATGGGAGCGTGTCAATGACCAACTCGACGACGCCCTCAGGCAAACCTTCCCTGCCAGTGACGCGCTATCGATTATTCAAATCGTTCGCTGCAGTTAATGACTCGAGGCCGGGCCCTTCCCGGGATAACCGGGGCGTGTGACCGGGATATGCCGGCATTCTCAAGAAGCCGACGCGTGGCGACACCTTTGCTCATTGAGCATTTCGGCCGCCACCATAGGAAGTCCCAGGCACGGACGAGGACATGTCATGAAGGTTGGAATTGTCGGAGCGGGAGCCGTCGGGGCCGCATGTGCAATGGCAACCCTCATGAGAGGTTGCGCCAGCGAGCTGATTTTCGTTAACCGAGGCCGCAATCGCGCGAAAGCCATGGCGACCGACATGGGCTACGGGGCCCCCCTGTCATCCACCACCAGGGCGACAGATGGGGACTATTCGGATCTGGCGGGCGCCGCGCTCGTCATGATCACCGTCGGCGTCAACGAGAAATCCGGCGGGGCAACGGATCGTAGCGATCCACTGGGCCGCTTGCGCCTGCTGGACAGGAATGCCGAGGTCTACCGTGAGGTAATTCCCGCGATTACCGTAGCCGCGCCGGACGCCGTTCTGCTCGTCGTCACCGACCCTCCGGATCCGCTTGCCTACCTGACACGCGAACTGGCCGGTCATGAACGCGTTCTCAGCACCGGCACGCTGCTCGACAGCCTGCGCTTTCGCGTGCATCTGGGCCGACGGCTCAGGGTAGCTCCGACAGACATCGAGGCGCAGGTTCTCGGGGAACATGGAACATCCCAGATCTTTCATTGGTCTGCCGCCCGCGTAGGCGGCGTCCCGATTACGGATGCGCTTGAGCGGCTCGGCCTTATGCAGGGCGACGACGTCCGCGCGATGATCGAGAACGAAGTGCGCTATGCAAACATAGCGATCATCGAAGGTATTGGAGCCAGCCAGTATGGAATTGGAATGGTTTGCGCCCGGATCGCCGAAATCGTGCTGCGCGACGAACGCGCCGTAGTTCCTATCGGGGTTTATAACTCAAGACTTGGAGTAACACTCTCGCTGCCCGGTGTCGTCGGTCGGGACGGCTGCCTCCAAATCCTTGACCCTCCTCTGTCGAATGTCGAACAAGTTGCCCTGAAAAGATGTGTCGAAACATTACACAAGGCCCAAGGGCGAATCCGCTGATTAGCTATCAGAGCAAGTGCGACCAGAGTTCGGCGCGTGGATATCGAGGCGTGACCAAATGGCTCCTTCGATGACTGCTATTGTCCGCCTTTTTACCTTGGCGATTCTGTTCGGCCTTCCCGGCGTGCTGACGCCGGCGTTTGCGCGCGCCAGCTCGTTCGAGGAAAAGGTCTGGGATCCCGGAAATATCGACGCATTGCCGCCAGAGGTCCGAAGCGCCCTCACGCGAATGTGTGGACCGGACTTGGCGGCGCAGCAGTATTTCGCCGGCTACTTCGAGAATTCGAAGCTTCTCGTCTTGCATTTCGGACGTCTTCGTTGCGGCAATCGGACGGCCATCTGTACCCAAGGACGATGCCTTCATCAGGTTTACCGAAAAGTCGGCGATCACTATCGGTTGCTGAGAAGCTACTACGGTCCGGACGACGATTAATGGCTCACGCAGGGGTCTGACCGTCGTACTGTGCTTCACCGGCAGACCGGGAAAGAGCCTGACCGACTGGCACGAAATGTCACCTTTCCTGCCAAGCAAATCGATTTTCGGGATCGCTCTCCCATGCCGGACAGCTCGCATATGCGGCATCCCGAAAATCGCCTGCCGGCAAACCCATACGCCCATCAAATCGCGCATATTAGGAGAGCCTTTCGAATGTCGACGGAAACAATTTCGGCGGACGGGCCGGTTGCGATCGATGGTCTGCCGGCAGAACGCCGGAGATGGGCCGCCGCTGCCATTTTTACCGCTCTCGCGATGGCCTCGCTCGATACGGCGATCGCGAATAATCGCCCTCCCCGCAATAGCTGCTGATCTGCACGCTGGCCCGGCCGAAGTGATCTGGGTGGTGAATGTCTACCAGATTGCGATGGTCGCAACCCTTTTGCCGCTCGCCGCGCTTGGCGAAGTCGTCGGTCACCACCGCATCTACCTCGGAGGCCTTGTGCTGTTCACGTTGGCGTCGCTTTTTTGCGCATGCGCATGGTCGTTGCCCAGCCTGCTGACCGCACGCGTGCTGCAGGGCTTCGGCGCCGGCGGTATTATGAGCGTGAACACGGCGTGGTTCGCTTCGTTTATCCAGGGCGCTTGCAGGGGGACTGGGTTTCGGACGCAACGCGATGGTCGTCGCCACCGCCTTCACGCTCGGTCCGACGATCGCCTCGGGCATCCTCGCGATTGGACCTTGGAGCTGGCTGTTTGCCATCAACATCCCCTTCGGTGTTGTTGCGACCCTGATCGGTTTGAAGACATTGCCGCGTACCCCGAGAGCGACGCTTGGCTTCGATTTCCGGGAGCAATGATGGCCGCAGGCTGTCTGGGCCTTTTCATCCTGGGGATTGGAAGCGCCGCCCATCACGCGCGGCCTGGGCTTGTATCGATCGAACTTGCCTCCGCCGTGCTGCTTGGCTGGGCTCTGATCCGCCGGCAAGCGGATCCTCCGGCACCCGTGCTGCCGGTCGACCTGTTTCGGAGACCGATTTTTGCGCTTTCCACCGCGACCGCGGTCTGCTCGTTTGCGGCCCAAGGCCTGGCTTTGTCTCACTGCCATTCTACTTCGAGGACATTCTTCATCGTTCGCAGGTCGAGACGGGCATCTTCATGACCCCATGGCCTCTCGTCGTGGGCATCATGGCACCGATCGCCGGCCGTCTATCCGACCGCCATTCCGCAGGAATTCCCGGCGGCCTCGGTCTCGCGTTGCTGAGCCTGGGAATGGCCCTGCTGGCGATGCTCCCGGCCAACCCGCATGTCGTCGACATCGTTTGGCGCATGGCTATCTGCGGATGTCGGTTTGGCTTTTTTCAGGCCCCGAACATGAAGGCCTTGATGTCCGGCGCGCCTGTCGATCGTAGCGGCAGCGCAAGCGGCACGGTTGCGACGGCACGCCTGACCGGGCAGACAATCGGTGCGCTTGCCGCTCTCTGTTTTGGCCTCGCCGGTCGCGAGGGAGCCACGCTTGCATTGGGGCTTGGTGCAGTATTCGCCGCGACCGGAAGCGGGATGAGCTTCCTGCGTTTGGTCGCGACACCGCAAAGCGTTGCTTGAACCTGTGATTGCTCTTCTCTGCCGGAAGGAAAAACTGCGCGGCGGCTGTATCGTTCATGCCGCCTTTCGGACAGAGCGAACTGCCCTGATCTCCTCGAGGAGATCATCGACGCCCGCAAGTGCGAAGCCGATCGCAGCCTCATCGATGAGGCGCCCGTCGCGCACCTTCTCGTGCACGCCGGCGATCACGATCTGGGGCCGGAAAACAGGACGTGTTGGTATCGATGCGAGCGTCTCGTTCATCTGCTGCTGTGCGCGCACGCCACCGGTGAAGGCGGGCGAGGCCGTCATCGTCAGCACCGGCTTGCCTTTCAGCGCCGACACACCGTAGGGCCGAGAGGCCCAGTCGAGCGCATTCTTCAGCACGTCCGACATGCCATGATTGTATTCGGGTGAGATCATGATCACGCCATCGCTCGCCTCAATCGCCGAACGCAAGGCACGCACCGATTCAGGTGCGTGCTCGGCGTCATCATCCTCGTTGTAGAGCGGAATCCCATGCAGCGGGAAAATGTCGAGTGCAGCCCGGAACCCAAGCGCGTCCTGAAGGCCGCGAAGCACCGCGGTGCTGTAGGAGGCGCGGCGCAGGCTGCCGGAGAGGCCGAGAAGCGAGAGTTGTATCATCGGGGACGGAGCTCCAAACAACTGGAATTTCCAAATTGGCGATCAGAGAAACATCGCGACGACGTCGGTCAAGCTCAAGTAAATTCGATTTTAGATTCCACGCCCTGTGACTGTTCGCGAATGTCGACGTTTCAGTAAACGGATGCGTGATCAGGCTCGTATTCCTGTGTCGCGGTGCGCATTTATCCTGTTGGGGATACTGAGATCGCAAGGAAGCAGAGCTGTAACAAAAGACCTTAAGAACGCCCCGCGCATCGGCCGCAAGCCGAGGAGCGTCACCGAGGTGCGGATAGCTCCGTCTCGTATCATCGTGTTCAAGCCGTCGGCCGTTCTGAAGGAACGAATCAATCGCCCCAACCAGACGAGGTCGCGTGAGCAGCCGGGATATTCGGGCTCTATTGGGACACGTTCTGCGCGACGTTACTTAGCGCCGTCTGGTTCATGACCATCAGTTCGCATCCGGACACTGAGATCACCGACAGGTGGCGCCATGCCATCGGTTCTGAAATCCCATCGCCGCAAGAGAATAACCATGCATCGTAACAATGGCCATCTCCGACTGGCGGATCGCGCCTCCGATTACAAACGACTTGGAATCAAGCCGGTTGAAATAGCGGAGTTTGAGGACGGCCAACGTATCGGCACGGAAAGTGGCCGCTATGAATGGTGGTACTTCGATGCCCATCTCGACAATGGGGCGACCGTCGTCGTGGTTTTCTACACCAAACCGAACGTCAGCCCGAACGGTCCCCTTGCGCCGAGGATCACCATCAACCTCACCCTGCCCGACGGCCGCAGCTTCGTGAAACTTCTCGACACCAGGCCGGAGCTGTTCAAGGCATCGAAATCCGGTTGCGATGTCAGCATCGGTCCCAACCGCTTCGTGGGCGATCTCGAGCGCTATCACATCACCGCAACCATCGAGGAGATATCGGTCGATATCGAATTGACGGCAGACGTCCCCGCCTGGCGCCCCAAATCCGGTCATCTCTATCTTGGTGTCGAAGAGCGAGAAAAGCTCTTTGGCTGGCTCCCCGCGGTGCCCCACGGGCGGGCAAACGTCCGCTACACAATCGGCTCTGAGGAACACCGCGCCTCCGGCAGCGGATATCACGATCACAATTGGGGCGACGTCCCCATGCAGACGCTGATGCACAACTGGTACTGGGCCCGCGCCAGCGTCGGTCCCCACACCGTCATCGCGTCCTACATCACCGCCACCGCCTCTTACGGCCATGAAACGCAAACCATGTTCATGCTGGCCAAGAGCGGCAGGATCATCGCTGACAACGATGCGAAGGTATCCTTCGAGACGGATCGGGTCGCGATCGACGGCAAGACCGGCAAGCCGGTGGCCGATGTCACCCGCTACACTTGTCACGATGCCGATACGCGCTATGTCGTGTCATTCGAGCGCGAGAAGACCATTTTGCAAGCCATCCTCACCGACCGCGCGCCGCTGCTCAAGCAGATCATCGCCCGCCTGATCGGATTCGACGGCGCCTATCACCGCTTTACCGGCAAGGTCACGATGGAGGTTCGAGAGGGGCGTGCGTGTGGATCATTTCGAAGACCGCGCGATCTGGGAACTGATGTATTTCGGCAGGGCGCGCTATCTCAAGACCTAAATTTCCAGGACTCTTGCCATTGGGGGCCAGCGATCAGCGACTGCTTCTCAGCATGGCGCTTGACGCGGCCATGCGGCTCTCAAAGCGCGGGAATCATGGGTCCATAGTAGGTGCCCCAGTGGCCCCACACATCGCGGCTCTCATGGCCGCGGAATCCGTTGCGCAAACCGCCGGTGCGGCTACCGTAACCGCCAAAGCCGTCACCGGAAATACCACCAAAGGTGCCGCGAAAATGATTGCCGCGAAAGCCGTCACCTGTTCCGCCGCCACCATGGCCGCCACTTCGGGCAAATGCGCTGGTGAAAAGCCCGGAACTTCCGAGAGCAAGGACAATTGCAAAAACGACCGGGGCTTTACGCAACATGGACGACCTCATTGAGATGCTTGCAGCCGCTTCCATTTAAAGACGATGTCATCAGTTGCTCGCTCGGGAACTCGCAGCCGATATCTACAATATGTGAACGCACTCTTGTAATCGCTTGTCCCGTATTGCTGCTGTTGACGCGCGTCATCGCGGCATTCGGCAGAACGACGTGCGACGTCAGCAGTTCGACATGCATTCCGGGTTCTTGACATCAGGCCTTGGATCGCCAACGAACATGTTGCGATTTGGCATCTTGATTGCCGCAAGCGACTTGGCATCAAGCGTCGCATCGGCCGGCAACAGACCGTTGAGGCTAAGGATATAGGCGGAGACCGCGTAGACGTCGTCGTTGCTGAGCGATTGCGGCGCATTCTGCGGCATGGCGCGGCGGATGTAATCGAACAAGGTCGCCGCGTATGGCCAATAGCTGCCGACGGTGCGCACCGGCTTTGGCGTTCCGAGCGTGCCCTGCCCGCCGACGAGCCGGTCGCCGATGCCCCCCTCGCCCTTTGCGCCGTGACAGGCCGCGCATTGCTGACCGAATACTTCACTTCCATGGCCGACGCTGCCGCTTCCCGGCGGCAGTTTGCTGCCTTCGCCGCCGACATCGATGTCCCAGCCCGCGATCTCGGCAGGCGTCGCGACCCGGCCGATGCCATACGGGCTTTGCGCCTTTGCGCTCGTCACGCACAGCAGTGCAGCAACAGCCAACGCTGCGGATTTAAGCCTACGCGTGGGCATTGGTTATCTCGCCGTCTTCAGCGATGCGCCAGGGCCAGATCGCGTTGTTGTGGTAGACGTAGTTGTCGCCACGCACCGCGAGCAGTTCGGCCAGCGTCGGCTGCACGTAGCCGGTCTCGTCGACGGCGCGGCTCTGGATCACTGCAGGCTTGCCATCCCAATGCCACGGCAGCCGGAAGCGGGTCAGCGCCCGGGTCAGCACCGGCTCCTGCAGTTGGGCCTGCTGCCAGCTCTTGCCGTCATCGACGGATACATCGACACGCCTGACTTTGCCGCGACCGGTCCAGGCGATGCCGCTGATTTCGTGGAAACCCGGCGCCGACAGCCGCTGGCCGCCCGACGGCCGGGTGATGATGGATTTGGCTTCCATGTAAAAGGTGAATTCGCGTGCCGTACCGTTGGGCATTGGGTCGGTGTATTTCGAGGTCTCATCGCGCGAGTAAGCCGGCTCCGCAGTGACATGCAGGCGGCGCAACCACTTCACATTCATATTGCCTTCAAAGCCCGGCACCAGCAGGCGAAGCGGATAGCCCTGCTGCGGGCGCAGCCGCTCGCCGTTCTGGCTGTACGCCAGCATCGCGTCCTCGAGGCATTTTTCGATCGGAATGCTTCGGGTCATTGCCGCGGAATCGGCACCTTCGGCGACAACCCACTTTGCGCCCGGCTGCAGGCCCGCTTCCTGCAACACCAGCTTCAGGCTGACCCCAGTCCATTCGGCGCAGCTCAGCAGGCCGACAAGATCGGAAGCGGTCTTGCCATAGGGCTTTTTGTATTCCGGGTTGCCCGAGCATTCGAGGAAATAGATGTGAGACTCCGAGGGAAAGCGCCGGATGTCGTCCATAGTGAAGATCAGCGGCCTGTCGACGAGGCCATGGAGCATCAGCCGGTGCTGCGCCGGATCAATGGTGGGAACGCCGCCATGATGGCGCTCGTAGAACAGACCGTTCGGCGTGATGATGCCGTCGAGGTCCTGCAACGGCGTGCGTCCAGATGCCGACAAATATTGCGGCAGCGTCTTCGAGATGTTCTTGATGACGTCTTTTTCGAACGGGGACGGCGCGCCGTAGGGCTGGGTTCCCATGGGATCGCCGGGCGTCTTCATCCATTCCGGCACGTTGGGAGGGAGGTTGCCGGTATTTTCGGCCGCGGCGCGCGCTTCACTTCCGGCGAGGCCACCAGCAATGACGGCCCCGCCCAATAAGGCGCTACCTTCCCTCATAAATCGCCGCCGGGACGCGGAGCCAAAATTCCTGTCGATGTCGGGCGGCTTGGTCATCCTTGTCCTCCGCGCAAAATCGGTGTGCCTGGAATAACCTCGGCGAAGCTCGGCCCGGTCCCGAAGGAAGGCATCTTGATGGTAATCACAAAGCGCGGCGATGCTTGCCGAAGATTGCTGCCCTTGTCCGCTCTTGCCGGTCCCACAGGTCGATTTGGAATTCCTTAGGTTTGCCCTTCCCCTTCCCGCTCAGACATGGAAAGGGCCGCGTCATCCGACGCGGCCTTTTCTGGATTTGCCGCCCCCGATTTCGAGCCGGCATAGATGCTTCGCGTCAGCTTACTTCCAGGCGCGCCGGCGATCGTGTATCCGCGGACTCGGGATGACCGGGCCGCCGCTGCCGAACAGCTCCGGTGTCGTGGCGTGCGGGCCCGCCGCCGGCGTGGGCCGGCCGCCATTCAGGACGTCGTTATTGGGATAGTAGAATGCGAACGCGCCCGGCTCCTGGATAGCTGCCTGCGCGAAAACCGGCGTTGCGAACATCAGCGACAGAATCGCTGCCGCACCGAAGATCTTGGCTCGGTTCATCGTCTTTCTCCGTGTATCGATTGATAATCTCGGCCCTGAATCTCAGGACGTCACAACGGAGGTAAGCCGAAACGCTACCTGTCCCACTAAATTAGGCTTCAGGAAGCTAAATTGAATTTTACATCGATCGCTTGAATTGCGCTCTGCCTTCCATGGGAACGAAAGCACATTGAGGCCGCCATGACGCATGCCAAGCCGCCTCGAGATATTTTCATTTTCGGTTTGATCAAAGCGTCACGTTCGGGGGCTGAAAGCAGCCACCTTAGTGGCGGTACGTCTGATGGTGACGTTGCCGATGGTGCTCAATTGACGCGGTTGTGCCAGTTGTTTCGATAGGAGCCGCCATCGGTGTACGGATTGCCAGGTCCCAGGTTTTGGCAATTTGCGTTCGGGTAGAACTACGCGCAATAGCCAGGATCTTCGATAACGCCTTGCGCCAGTGCGGGAGTTACGGAAGCCGCCGTGACAAGAGCGGCGGCGCCAATCAATGCGAATTTCATCTCGGGTCTCCTGGTTGGTTCTTCTTGATGGGATGAAGAGAAAATGGGAACGCGGCCCCCATCCTGCCAATACTCTAAACTTCAATTTAATGGTGCTTCGGCTGGACAGACCTAGATCAGCTGCAGCTACGAAGACGCTCTCGTCAAACAATGGAGCTTCGTCATGTCCAATACCGCGGCAAAAGTCGCTTTCGTATTGTTACTGTCCCTGGCCACCCCCGCCATTTCATTTGCGCAGGTCGCGCGGACCGCAGGCGCCGCCGGATCCGGCAATGTACCGATCAGTGGTATTCCGCCGGGCCCGGCAAATGTCGGTGGTCTGAATAATGTGATGGTCGATCCCAGCGGGATCGGCAACGCATCCAAGATAGCTCCGCTGCCGCCACCGCATATCACCATCCCGGTGGTTCCGCGATTCAAGTAAGCCGAAGAGACCGCGCGACTTCGCACGGTTGTGCCAGCGGTCTGCCTCAATGATATCCGCGTGATTGCGGCAACGGATTGTCAGCGGTCCTCTGGTTCGGCGATGAATATCCTCATGGCGAACCTCAACCACAACATGACGCCGATAGATCACCTCATGCAGATGCAGCGGCAGGACTCCCGAGCGCGCACGTTCGAACCCATCTCGAAAACTAAAACCGAATTTAGAGGACCCGCGCGCGAACAATGTCAATATTTGGATTGTCGGACCAAATCTTCACGCCGGCGATCAGGACACAGGGATCAAGCGGCCTGGAAGCAGAGATGCGCGCAACGTCAGTCAGGAGAATTTGAAACATGGAGCAGCACGCTACGATCGCGGAAGCGAGTTTCACACACGATGCCGATTTGAGACCAGCGCGGAGGCGTGGACGACCGATCCACCGGATGCTGGTATCGTTTTCCGCCGCCTACTTCGCGGGCGCTCTGGTCACGGATCTCGTCTATTGGCAGATGCCCGATGTGATGTGGGAGAGGTTCTCCATCTGGCTGATCACCGCCGGTCTGATCATGGCAGGTCTGGCTAGTGTCGCGTACGTGATTGACCTTGCAGCCCGCAAGCGGATCGACAGGCCGGCCTGGCCCCGCGCGATTGGCTACGCGATCACGGTCTTGCTCGCGCTCACCAACGCCTTCGTTCACAGCCGCGACGGTTATACCGCAGTGGTACCGACCGGCCTCACCCTTTCAACACTTGTCGTCATCGTTCTCGTGTTGACGGCCCTCGTTGCCAGGGTCCTGACAAATCGCCATCGGTTTGGAGTATAATCATGATGCACATCCTCTGGAATGCACGTTCGGGCAAACTGCCGCATCTCGCAGCTTTTCTTGTTGCCGGTCTAGGACTCGCTGGCTGTGACGATCATGCTGGCGACCCGAAAATCCAGATCGGCGCCAATCCCCAGCTGCCCGCGTTGCAGCAGTATTTGATGCCGCCGATGCGCATCGCAGAGGTCGTAGGATGGGGCAAGGAAACTCCCACCGTGCCGGAGGGACTGCAGGTTCATGCACTGGCGACCGGCTTCCAGCATCCACGATCTCTCTACGTCCTTCCCAATGGAGACGTATTGGTGGTCGAGAGCAATGGACCAAAAGCGCCGATCCACCGGCCCAAGGACATCATTACCGGCTGGGTGCAGTCATTTGCCGGCGCCGAGGCAACGGACGCAAACCGCATTACGCTACTGCGCGACACCAATGGCGATGGCACTTCCGAAATGCGAACCGTGTTTCTGGATCATCTCAACTCGCCATTCGGCGTGGCGCTGATCGGTCAAAATCTCTACGTTGCGAACACCGATGCTATCGTCCGTTATCCATATCAGGATGGACAAACCAGTATCACCGCAGCAGGCACCAAGCTCACGGATCTTCCCGGCGGCCCGATCGATCATCACTGGACCAAGTCGCTGCTGGCCAGTCCGGATGGCTCCAAGCTCTATGTCGGGGTCGGATCCAACAGCAACGTAGGCGAAAACGGAATCGGCGCCGAATATGAGCGAGCCGCGATCTGGGAGGTCGACGTTGCGTCGGGCGCGCATCGCATCTTCGCCAGCGGCGTACGCAATCCTACCGGCCTGCAATGGGAGCCTGAGACCGGCAAGCTCTGGGCCATCGCCAACGAACGCGATGAGATCGGCCCCGACCTGGTTCCGGATTATCTGACCTCGGTAAAGGACGGCGGCTTCTATGGCTGGCCCTACAGCTATTACGGCCAACATCTGGACCCGCGCATCATGCCGCAGCGGCCCGATCTGGTCGCGACAGCAATTGCGCCGGACTATTCGTTGAGCTCTCACGTCGCGCCGCTGGGATTGGCGATGTACACGGGCACCGGGCTTCCCGCGAACTATCGCGGCGGCGCGTTCGTCGGCGAGCACGGAAGCTGGAATCGAACGCCGCTTAACGGTTACAAAGTGGTTTTTGTGCCGTTCAGTGGCGGAAAGCCAAGCGGCCCGGCGCAGGATGTCGTCACAGGCTTCCTCGATAAGAATAATCACGCGCGGGGACGGCCGGTCGGCTTGGCAGTCGACAAGAATGGCGCATTGTTGATTGCTGACGACGTCGGAAACACGGTTTGGCGGGTGTCAGGCTCCGCGCCGAAGCCTGCCAGTTAGTGGATCTCACCCCCAGCCAGTGATCGAGTAAACGACCCGCACAACGCAGAAAAAACGCCATGCGGGCGACGCTCGCCGAACGTCGGATACACACGGACATGAAACCACTCTGGTTCAAAGCGGCTACAGCGACCAATCCCGGACTGCTGGTCCGACTGGGCGCGATTGGCGCGGTAATGCTGAGCGTGACCGGGGCATTCGCTTACACTGGTGGCTGGCTCTCGCCAGAGCGGCTGACGCAAGACCGGATGATGGCAGCCTTCCGCGATGCCAACGGCACCCACGTCGGCTTCCGCCGCAACCACGCCAAGGGAGTTTGCGTCACCGGCTGGTTCGAAAGCAGCGGGCAGGCAGCAGCAATATCGAAAGCCGCTGTATTCAAGACCGGCCGCGTCCCGGTGGTTGGCCGCTTCGCGCTCGCCGGCGGCATGCCCTTTCAGCCGGATGCACCCAACACGGTGCGCAGCATGGCACTGCGCTTCCTGCCGCCTGGCGGCGAGGAATGGCGCACGGGCATGAACAACATTCCGGTTTTTCCGGTGAACTCGGCGCGCGGCTTTTACGAGCAGTTGCTCGCCTTCAGCCCCGATCCGGCGACCGGAAAGCCTGATCCAGCTAAAATAAAAGCGTTCCTGGCTGCTCATCCGGAAACCGCGCGGGCACTCGCCCTGATCAAGAAACGCCAGATCACTTCCGGTTTCGCAGACTCCACCTTCAACGGCCTCGACGCCTTCCGCTTCGTCGACGCAGCCGGTGCCTCTATGCCGGTTCGTTGGTCCGTAGTGCCGGTGCAACCAGTCGCGGCCGACGAGGCGGAGCAACCGGAGGCAGGAGACGAGAACTATCTCTTTGATGACCTGATCGCCCAAATCGCGCAGCATCCACGGCAGTGGCGGCTGATCGTGACAATGGGGCAAGCTGGCGACTCGACCCACGATGCGACGCAGCCCTGGCCAGAGGGCCGCCAGCAGATCGGCGCCGGCACGGTGACCATCGATCAAGCCTCGAGCGAAGACGGTGGGCGCTGCACCGCCATCAACTACGATCCTCTGGTGTTGCCAGCCGGCATCGAGCCGTCCGACGACCCGTTGCTAAGCGCCCGCTCGGCGGCCTATGCGCGCTCGTTCACGCTGCGGGCCGAAGAGAAGCATGAAAAGCCACCCAGCGCAGTCACGCCGGAGAAAGTGCAAGCTGGAGGCAAGTCATGACCGCCCAGCCACGCTTCCCGGCCGCGTCCCGGCTTCTGCATTGGCTGATGGCGCCCATGATCATCGCGATGCTGTTCATCGGCGTCGGCATGGCCGCTTCAGTCTCCCGACGTTACGACCTTCTGGTCTCGATCCACCGGCCGCTCGGAATTGCGATCCTGGTCTTGTGCGTCGCGCGGATCGTCAACCGCTTCATCAATCCGCCGCCAGATTTGCCCCACACGGTTCCATCCCTGCAGCGTTTCGCCGCCAAGGCATCGCACATCGCGCTCTACGCACTCATGCTCGTCATGCCGTTGGTCGGCTGGGGCATGCTGTCGGCAGCGCGCTATCCGATCGTGCTCTACGGCCCAGTGCAGCTACCGCCGATTTTGCCGCATGATTTGACCCTCTATGCCTGGCTCCGCGACCTCCATTCCGTCCTCGCCTACCTGTTGTTCGCGACATTCCTCGCGCATTTCGGGGCCGCGCTTTACCACGGCCTCATCCGGCGCGACGGCGTGTTCGGGAGCATGGCATCCTGGAAATCAATGCAATTTGCGAGGACTAACCGCGCGTTGATACAGAACTCAACGCAAACGCCTGAACCCTAGGAGTCGCACATGCGCATCGTCACTAGGATCTGCGTTGCTATCTGCTCGATGATGCTGGCGTGCAATGGGACGCTTTCGGGCCCGCTTGCGGCGCACGCGGAGGGCGTTACCGCGGCCGGCGAAAAGATCTTCGCCCATTGCGCCCCCTGCCATTCGACCAAGCCGGGTGAAAACAAAGTCGGACCGTCGTTGGCCGGTGTCTTCGGCCGCAAGAGCGGAACCGAACCCGGCTATAGCTATTCCTCGGCAGTCAAAGGACTGAACGTTACCTGGGATGAAACAAATCTTGACGAATGGTTGCAGGGCCCCAGCAAGTTCGCCAAGGGCACGAAGATGATTTACTCAGTCCCGGACGATAAAGATCGGCAGGACGTGATCGCCTATCTGAAGACGCTGCCGAAATGACGGATTGCGGCGTCGGAGTCGCCCTTATGCGGTGGGCCCGGCGTGCACTCAACAGCCCCGGCAGATGTTTCCAATCGCTCGATCGACGGCGGCCTCTTCAGGGGTCGGCTTGAGCATGGCGTCCGGGAGCGAGGGAACGTCAGCCGATGTTGGCTGATGATGCGGCGGTAGCGGTGCGGTCCCGGTGATGCGGGAATCCGGCGTCAGTGAGGGCGGGACCGCTGGATTCGCGGGAGCCATCAGGCCATGCATCTCTCCTCCAGGCATAGCTTCCCCGTGCATCCCTCCCCCGTGCATGCCGCCGCGGCCATAACTGGCGGAGAGCCCGGCGAGCAAGAACACGAGGGTAGCTATGATGAGTTTTCGCATATTCCGCTCCTTGCACGGTTGGCATTGAAAGGCTTCGAACCACCCGTCGATGCGGCCGGCGGTCAATGAGTGAGAGCTGAGATGGCATGGCCCCCTTCCCGCATTGGACCGGCTCTGCTCGTCAACGGATCGTCTTGTCACTGGATGAGATAGTGTTGCAGCAATGCCATTGCTGATAACAATCGCGTCACTACGCAATGGCTCCTATGCGATTCTACACGGATGAGTGAACACTTCGAATCCGTCCGCGCGCGCGATGGCGGCAAGTGTGATACCCGCTGCATCCGCCATCCGAACAGCCAGCGCGGTCGGAGCCGAAATCGACACCATCGCGGGCGCCCCAATCGCGACGGCTTTCGGCACATCTCCACCGATACCCTGCTGGTGAGAAGTATGATACCCTCGCTCGCCACATGGACGCACGGGCTAGAGCAAAGCTTGTCGAGCGCATTGTCGCGGCCAACGTCCTCCCAACGCAACGATACCGCTCGTGGCAGTCCAGAAGGCCGCCGCGTGAACGGCGCGCGTCTCGATATTAAGTACTTGGCGCGCTGGCAGGCCTTCCATGGCAGTCATGATCTGTCCCGGCGAGAATTGCCCGCCATGACCGATAGTGGCGGTCGGACGCATCGCTTCCGCAATTGATTCGATGTTGCACAATCCGCACCCCGTCAGTCCCGCCATGCGCCGCCTTCGTTCCTTCAGGCGATCGGCTCTCGGCCGACTGAGCCACATCCGCGATTCAACCCCGTCGTCGAGGTGCACCATGTCTAACGAGCCGGTATCAGCAGCAGAGCCGATGAAGAATCCGGCATGCATGACGCGCTGTTGAGTAAGCGGCTAAAGGTTAGCGAAATGCCTCGTTCATCTCCGCCTCACAACACTAAACGCCAATTTAGTTGGGGGCCCGCAGCACGTCGCTACATAGAGGAGGTGATGACGGCGGCAATCGCGCCGCGGATTTGAGGAGTTCTCAAAATGGCCTGGAAAACACCGAAGATCGTTGAAGTGCCGGTTGGCATGGAAATCAACATGTACGCCTGCGCGGCGCATAAGTAGCTTCGATAACACCCGTTAGGTCGAGCACCGGTATGGTTCCCGAGGGTCGTGAAGATTGTCCCTCAAAGAAGGTGCGCCTGCATCCAACGCAGTTGTCGCTTACGGCCATGAAACGTAATCCTAACTTCGTTCACCATCGCAAAATTGCAAAGGATCGGGACAGCGGCAAGCTCTTCGCGAGACGCCATGGGTCGTCACGCACCCATGATGTGATTGTTGCTGTTACGCTGCTCGCATTACTGGTCGTGGCTATCGTGACCCGGGCCATCTCCAATGAAATCACGGATAGCAGTTTGGATCGCCAGAGTTATGTCGCGTACGCGATCGAGGTCGTCGCGACTCTGGGCTTGAGCATTGGACTGGCGGTGCTGCTGTTCTCCAGTCGTCCCGGCGCAGACGACGAAGGAGCAAGGTCGTGAGCAAGCCCTTCTCTCGCCGCCGATTTCTGCACGCTGCGCTTGCTGCGAGCGTAGTGCCCAACTTACCCGATGCCGCGCGCGGGGCTGCGCCTGCTTCCAAGCGTCTTGTCGCGGGAACGCGCGTGTTGGAAGTGTACGGCCGACCAGCCAAAGTCTTCGGGCTGACAGGCCCCGACGGGCGTCCCGGTATTCGCCTTGCTGCAGGCGAACGATTCCGCGTGGATCTTGCCAACGAATCCGGCGCACGAACCCTTGTCCACTGGCATGGGCAGCTTCCACCTTGGACGCAGGACGGTTTCCCCTGGCCGCAGACCCCGCCGATCGTGAACGGCGCTGTTCAAGCTTATGACTATGCTCCGATTCCCGGCACGTACTGGATGCACTCGCATCACGACATGCATGAGCAGAGCCTGATGACCGCGCCCCTTATCGTCGATAGTACCGCTGAGCTTCGCGAGGACCGCCAGGAAGTCCTCCTCATGCTGCACGACTTCACCTTCCGAACGCCGGAGGAGGTGCTTGCCGGGCTCACCGGCACGAGTGTTGCCGCTGCACAGGCCATGGCGCAAAAGACCGAGGAGGCCCCGGCTGACAAGGGCGACGCCAGTGTACCTAAACCACGCATCGTGGGAATGGCCGCCCGTCCGCCAGGTATGGCCATGCCAGGAATGACCATGTCAGGATTGGGCGGCACGCAAATGCACATGGATCTGAATGATGTTCACTACGACGCCTTTCTTGCGAATGATCGAACCCTGGCCGATCCGCAGAGCGTGCGCGTTGAACGCGGCGGTCACATCCGCCTCCGGGTCATCAACGGTGCATCATCGAGTCAGTTTTGGGTCGACCTTGGTGAACTCGTCGGCCGCGTGGTCGCGACCGACGGCCATCCCGTACATGCAGTGGCGGGCAACCGTTTCCCGCTCGCGATGGCCCAACGCCTCGACATCCTGATCGATTTACCGCGGGCCGGCGCGTTTCCGATCCTTGCGCGGCTGGAAGGCGACGGCCGGCAGACTGGGATCGTCCTCGCCACGCAAGGTGGGCACATTCCGCGGATAGCCGACGGCGCGCCAGCCGCGCCGCCGGTCGACCAGTCGCTGGAGGCCCGCCTTATCGCAGAGGAGCCGCTGTCGCAACGCTCTGCGGATATCGTCCAGACCATCGTTCTCGGTGGCGGAATGAAGCCTTATACTTGGTCCATGAACGGCGAGTATTGGCCGCAGGTCTCGCCGCTTATGCTGACAAAGGGACAACGCGTCGAGATCGATCTGGTCAACCGCACCATGATGGCGCATCCGATCCATCTCCACGGCCACGTGTTCCAGGTGATCGCAATTGATGGACGACCAATCCAGGGGGCCGTGCGCGACACCGTTCTGGTGATGCCGATGGGCCGCGTCCGGATTGCTTTCGACGCCGACAATCCGGGACGATGGCCGTTGCACTGTCACAATCTCTACCACATGGTCACCGGCATGATGACGGAGCTTAGATATCAGGGGATCATCTTTTGACGACCGCTCCGTCTCTCCATCCCGTTAATGGTCTTCGCGAACTGCTCGATGTGAAGGATACCGACATGATGCTCAATTGGAACGATTATCGCAAACAACTGGCGGCCGGCGTGAAAGAAATCGGTCAGCTCAGCCCCGACACGATCAAGGGATATTTGGCTCTCAGCGCGGCTGGCCAAAAGACGGATCTGCTTGGCGCGAAAGTGCGCGAGCTCATCGCTCTCGCGGTGGCCGTCACCTTGCGTTGCGACGGTTGCATTACGGTGCATACCGAGGCTGCAATCAAGCGCGGCGCGACCAAGGAGGAGATTGCGGAAGCTCTAGGTGTCGCCACGACCGTCAACGCCGGGGCTGCGCTTGTCTACTCCGCGCGTGTGATGGATGCGTTCAACGAATACCCGAGCGCTGCCACGCCGCGCGAGCCGGATTCCCTCGCCAATCTGCGTAGCTGAACTCGGATGCTCGGCCGCATGCTCTTGCACGTGCTCAGAGCTCGTGGCGTCTTCAGAAAAGGCCCCTCCAATAGTCAATGAGCGTACGGTCGATGGTGACGCAAGCCGAGCGAAAGTAACCGAGAACCGTTGTGCGAAGGGTAGCCATTGCAACGCTCACTGAACGCGAAGAGGCCGCAACGGAAGACGATTGCTGGTAAAATGTGAACAGCTTGGCGGCCTCTGTCGCACTAAAGAAGAATTTAGTGGTACCGATGCGGTTGTCTCCTACCTAGTCAACAAAGGAGACAATTATGAAAATCACGACAATAGCACTGGCAATTGCGTTGACGCTCCCCAGTACGTTCGCCCTCGCGCGAGGTGGGATGAGCATGGGAAGTCACGTCACTCGCTCCTTCAGCACGGTCGGCGCGGCAGACCGTATTGCAACCAGACCCAGGAATGCTTCTGGAAGTACGCTTCTTCCCATCGCGCATGATCCAAGCGGATCAACACTAACTGGGCCAGCTATGAACCGCGGCGGTTAACGCAAAAAGAGCCTGCGCAACTTCGCAGGGCTTTCTCATACGTAGCGGCTGGAAGCTTATTCGTGCTGGCACGGCCGGAGCACGACCGGACCATTCCATTAGCGGATACCGGCCGAACGCTCGGCAGCGTCCCAGCCTGCCGCGTGCAGGTCGGGACCGCTCGCCACCCGAAAAGTTGATTGGAGCAAATGCGATGCGTTCTTTCTTGGCTTTGAGCCTGTTGATGATCTTGTGTGCTTCTGCAAGCGCCGCGACTGTGCATCACACTATCGCGCGACATCATGTCATCGTTCGTCCCAACCAAGGGTTCCAGGGCTACGCCGTTCCAGGCTGGGCCTCCGCAGCGCCCCCGCCTGCGGTTCACTACGACGACACACCTAGCTACAACGATCCGTCCAAGTTTGGCGGCCCAACGGCCTTACCTATTCAGAATTAGACATAGGAGCGGCGGATTCGGCCACCCTAAATGCGCGCGCGAGACTTGGTAGCGTGCGTGACGCCGATTGCAGCGGGCTTTGTGACGCCGTGCAACGCCACTAGATTGGCGCCGCCAATGACTCGATTGCGGTATCTTTTTATCATTAGGTCCGAGCGCTGAACTCACGGCGCGCACACTTAGCCCGCGTGAGTGCTGCCTGATTGCCCTCTTAACGTTCAGTCGCGTTCGATGATCTCGGCGCCCGGGTAGACCCGGCGGGCGTACGCAACGACCAGCGCCCGGTCCTGTGTCTCCAAGAACGGCGTCCGGATCTGACACGACCCGACGATGAGGTGCCACAAGCCGTTAAGCTTTTGGATGATGACGTTCATGTGAGTGCTTCCTCCCCCGCTTGAGAGGTGTTGTTGAATTAACCCGCCGATGATCCCGTTATTCCACCCTGCGCTCACATTCGCGAGCAGTCGACCGAGCCGACTTAGCCGCATCAGCGTGCTCGGCTTTCTCAGCTCGCCGCTCATAGTCCTCAGCAAGCGCCTTAAGCTGACCCGCAACGTGCTGGTCCGTCATTGTTTGGGCCGCCCGGAGTATGGTCCGTGCCGTGTCCAGATATTCTTTGCTCAGCATTTCGCCTCCACGATCCCAGTTCGACTGGCATGACGCCGTCGAACTACAACCAATCACAGAGTGACGGACCGGACCATTGCACAGGCGTTTATCAGTGCCTTACATTTGTTCAAAACGGAGGATACTTAAGTTTACCATCGGCAGCCTGCGCGCCTTGCGAGTGGTGGTGCGTGGCTCCTCGCCCGACGGCTACCCAGCGACATCGGTCGATCAGCTGGTGACGCTGCTGTTCGCCATGTACGCGCGCGAGGTCGCTAAGGCGCTGCCAAGCAACAAGGCGTATCCTCCGCGCGGCACGGAAAACGCGCTGCGCGCGCGTCTAACGGTGTTGGGGCTGGTTTCGGGTTTTGGCAGATTTTTGTTGCAGCAGTCGAACGCGCGAACCGCTGCAAATAACTGAAAATGGCTGATCCGAAAAGCCTTCTCCCACAACGATTTACCCTATAAAAACAGGTGCAGGCGTTCGCGTGCACCCCGTGGAGTTTCGTGGCGGCCTTTTGAATTGCGAGCCTGCATTGTGCTGAACCTAAAGCTTAGGCCGTTGTTAACGGCCTAACCGGAGGAAATCTCATGCGCATTGTTGTTTTCGCCACTGTGCTGCTCGCCACATCGAGCTGCCCCTCATTCGCCCAAGAGCAGGGAAAAGCTCCACCGGTTGCGCAGCCGCAAACAGTCCCTGCCCAGCCTGACCAGAATTCCCAGCAACAGCGGGATCAACGAACCGATCGCGACCAACCGAGGGCCGATGACCGTGAGATGGGTCGCGACTTGCGGATGCGTCGGGGCGACGGCGACCGTATGGGCCGCGAAGACCGCGAAATGGGTCCCGAATGGAGAATGCGTCGCGACCGCGATGATGATCGCGATCGCGACAAGGATCGCGGACGATACGGAGACCGGGGCGATCGAGAAGATCGAGGCTGGGATCGCCCGGACCGAGATCGAGACTACAGGGGTTACGATGAAGATCGGCCCCGCCGTCGCGTGAAGGTCTGCGTGGAATACGAAAACGGCGACGAATATTGTCGCTATAGACGGGGCCATTGATCGTTCTGCGCTGTCCAGCCGTCGCTCACCCTTCCTCAGCGTGGTAGTATTCGACGGCCCGCGCGCTGAGTTTGTCGTCAGGGAGAAAAATCACCAGCGAAAAGTAGTAAACTCAATTACGCCGCCGCCTTGTCTTCCTTGTCGGTACCGCGCGCCACGATTTTCAGCGCATCATCCGGCAGCGGTCGCTGCATCGCCTTTGTCTCGTCCCATGGCGCGCGCAGCCAGACGTCGCTCTCCTTATCGGTCGTCAGGATCACCGGCATGGCCTAGGGATGGCCCCGGTCCGGCATTAGATGCGCACTTGCGAAGCATTTGCAGCAGAATGGCGACACCTCAAACTAGAGTGATCCTCCGCTGCGAATTTAATTGCGCTTAGCAAGGTGACATCGTTAGTTTCCCTCAAGAGCGACTGACCGGCAATGATGCTGGGTGAGAAAGCGCTGAAAAGAACAACAACAACACGAGCAAGCACTTTCTTCCCAGGAGAGCCAATTGCCCGGCATCGTTTATGTCGTGGATGACGACGCGTCGCTTCGAACAACCATCCAGCAACTATTAGAAGCGGCCGGGTACCGGGTCATCACTTATGCATCAGCCCAGCAGTTGCTGGATCAGCGCCCGGACGAAAACAGCCCGGGCTGCATTCTTCTCGACGTCCGGATGCCCGGCTTGAGCGGCCCGGAAGTACAGGGCCGTTTGACCGAGTTCGGTTCGACGCTGCCTATCGTCTTTCTGACGGGCTACATGGATATCATCGTCACCGTGAAGGCCCTCAAGGCGGGGGCAGACAACTTCTTCATTAAGCCTGTAAGGTCGGATGAGCTACTGAAAGCGCTTGAAAAGGCGATAGCGCGACACGAGACGGCACTTGCGTTGAAAGGCGAATTGGAAGCGCTTCGGACCCGTCTATCAACGCTGACCCCGCGCCAGCGGCAGGTCTTCGAGATCATCGTGCGGGGTAATACAAACAAGCATGTCGCGCGCGAACTGGGCAGCACCGAGCGCACGATCAAGGCGCACCGGAAAGAGATCATGGAAAAAATGAAGGTTCAATCGTTGGCTCAACTCGTCGTCATTGCCGAACGGCTCGGCGTTCTAGCCCAAGCTTCCGGCCCCTCGAAAGATGAGACCGGCGCGGGGGAGTCGGGAAAGACGCCCGGCAGCCGATAGAGCCGGTCCCCTAAGAGGACGAAGCCTACCGGCTGTGGCAGATCAAGTAGCAGAGCAAGTAAGCCCGACAGCGCCGTAAACCTTCGTATAGTTCCGTGACCCCTTTAGAAGCGCCGACGTTTACCTACGTCCAATTGAGCACTGATAGCGATCGTCTTAGATGTGCGCATGCGGTAGCGAGACCCCCTGTCCCCTCAGACCGCTATCGCTGCCCTCCTCAGGGCGTTACCTCCCTAGACTTGGGCCGCTTGTGGCAACGCAGGCGGCCTTTCTTTTTGTGGATGCCGATCATTGGGAGCCGCAACTTGCTCCACGCCGCCGCGCGTCGTCAACGATCAGGCCAGCAACATCAGCTACACCGCGACCATCACGGCAACCAGTCCCTAATGGTGCGCGTTAGTGCACGCGAGGTGCCAAAATAGGGCCTAGGCGTTGCCCCAATCAATTCCAGCGCAGAACATTGTGAAGTGAAAGAACGCGCGCCGATCCTACCTAAGCAATGGCCCTACAGCGTCTTTGCCCGGTCACCCACCTTGCCCGTGCTGGCTTGGCGTGACGTTGTAGCGGCCACATAGCGCCGTCCCTGCCCGAACCAAACCACCGATCTTATGGATGATCCCCAGGTTCACTATTTGCCCCTGACGCCGGGATTTTTTTCGATCCTGGTTTTTTTGGCATTGGCGCTGTTCATCCTGATCCAACTCCGCATCCTTAGATATGCCTATATGCGGCTCGGGGTAGGTCCGGGGGTCGCACTCCTCCTCCTATTCGGCTCATTGATCGGAAGCTACTTCAATCTTCCGATCACAGTGCTGCCCGGTCCGCCGGTCAGATCGGGGCAAATCGTCGACTTCTTCGGCATGCGCTATGTGGTGCCATTCGTGGTTTCGCCCAGCACCATTTTGGCTGTTAATGTCGGCGGTGCGGTGATTCCGACATTGATGTCCGCCTATCTAGTGCTTCGCTATCAGCTCTGGCTCAGGGCAGCGATCGCTGTCGCCGTAATTGCCTTCATTGTTCATTCCACGGCAACGCCAGTGGCTGGTATTGGCATTGCCGTGCCGGTTTTTGTGCCGGTCGTGGCCGCAGCGATCCTTGCCCTCGTCCTCTCCCGCGAATATGCAGCGCCGCTGGCTTATATCGGCGGATCCATGGGAACGCTAATCGGCGCCGATATTCTCAATCTCGACAAGATCGGCAGCCTTGGCGCGCCGATCGCTTCCATCGGTGGCGCAGGGACATTTGACGGAATATTCCTGACCGGCATTTTGGCGGTGCTGCTCGCAGGCCTTGCCTCGCCATCGCGGCTGCGGCCGGCGTCCTAGGCGCGAACGGGCGCGTGAAAATGGCAGCTCAACGCCGACACAGGCGCGCGTCCCAATTTTTTTGCAGGTCGGGCCAGCCGGCGCAAAATCATGCAGCCGGACTGAAATCGGATTTCGGGCTGCGGCGAGCAGCTTAGGTACGACCGAGACGATCCAGCGCGTCGGTCCCACCGCCGCTCACTTGGTTAGCCGGACTAGCGCCGACAGCATCCTTTGCATCGCAAATCACTTCTGGGACCTCATGCCTCTCAGGCGAGATCAGAAGTTGTTTCCGCATTTCGGCGAGGCGGGCACGGCAGTATTCGCGATAGAGGAGGTCGAATATGGCGGGCATGATCCAACCTCGTTGTTTGAGATGATCTGCACCATCTGCTCCAAGCTATCATTTACCTTGGGGCCCAAGATGTGAACTAGATCACAGCCTGTCTCTCCTGAGTTTCATCTGCCCCAATGCGGTTCTTTTCGCGCCGATTGAACTCCGAACATGGTGACGGTTCAACGCCCGCATGAGGCCAATCCGGGCGAATATGTGGCCGCCGAGATCGGCGACCAGCATCAGCCTCGATCGCGGCAATTCCGGCAGCCCGGACTCTATCGTCGGTAAGGGCGGTGATGTAGTCGGCAGCGTCGCGTAAGCTAGTCAGCTTGCGGCAGCACGCCGCTGCGCTTCATGGCATCGAGGTACAACCGCGAGCCTTTCCCAAACTCGCACCGTCCTTTCGACTCCCCGCTCTCGCCGACGAGGTGATGTATCACCCCTAAATCCATAGCGCCCGGCTTTGATACGGGGGTTTTTCGTTTCAGGATCTGCGAAACGGTTCACCCGCCTTTCTGCGAATGGCGACAAACCAAACCCAGATTCGGGCGAACCAAGGGAGGGTCAGCAACTTGGGCTTGACCATTTTGAACAATCTCTCGCCGACCAATAGGCTGGCAGCATAGGCAGCGATAATCATGACCGTGCCAGTGATCCAATGACCGTCACCGGCAAAAACCACCGCGATCACCTTTGGAGGCTCTCCAAGACTGATAGAGACCAAGAGCAGCGCCAAGGACTGATACGGTCCTAGCCCTTCGATGGAGCGGCGTAGCCTCGCCAGCGCACCCTGCGGACGAATGGGTGGTCGGTCTGCCATCAGTTTCCAAGACAGAGAGTGAGTGTATAGACTAAGATCGGAAGTCGGCGTCCGCTCTGCCATTAAATGGCATTTTAGAAAGGACTTCGGTGCGGACGTCGAGCGATCATCATCGGGCGCGTGAGAGGCACGCAAAAGGTCGCGCGGTGGGGGCAATGGCCGCTGCCATTGAACAGGCGGTTCGCAAGCTCATGAACATCGAGCACATCAGGCGACGTATCACGTGAAGAATTCACGCCGGTAACAGCGTCCCGAAGGTTGGCGAGGCCAGTCCGGTCAGGTCTACCGACTGAGGCGCTTGGCTTCTAAAATTCATTTTAATGGTGTCCGCAGATTGCGAACCTACATCAGCTTCATGCATTCGGCGTGCTAGTGAAAAAAGCCCACCATGGATTGTGACCACTCCAAGCTCAACGGTGCCGTGTTCGGCACGCATGATTGGCTTAACTATCTACGGGATCAAGCAGCCACGTATCGGAAACTTGTCGAGCGGGCCGTCGATCCTCTCGTTAAAACCGAACTGCGCGCGTTGGCGTCGGTCTGCGAGGAGATCGCCGATAATATCGAAGATCATCTCACGGGCGGGGAAGATCATGCGCTGCGTGGCCCGTCGTCAAAGCTGTCATGAAAGAGGCCGCCAACTGAGGTGGCCCCGAGAGGTACAACACCGCCGGAAGCGGAATATGATCGCTCGGCGCTGTTTGGTATTTCCTAGGCCGGGCCCTGAAATCCCCAGCGCGCTAAGGCTTGCACCCCTGCGATGGTGTCGTTTCGCTCCATCGGACCAGCGGCGCTGCCCGCGCAATTGCACAGCATCGACGGCAGTCAGATAACCAGTGCGGGAGGGATCGACGACCCGTCAGGAGTCGAGTCACCCCCGTGTTCACGCGGCATGATTTCGTCACGACGTCGCGTCGCGCCGCAATCAGCTTTGTTGTGCGCGAATGCCGTTCCGCAGGCGATTGACCCTGTAACGCGCGTTTCAAGCCGAGTTGAGTTTATTGAATCGGAATTTAATGGGACGGGCGCGCGGTCTTCCTACATCCAATACAAGGTATCCGCATCGGATGCTGCAAGCAGATAGCTCGCGGTCCAGACAGCACGCTCGCCTCACGAAGCGCGATCAATTCGTCTTGTCCCACGCGGCCTGCAATCGATCCATACAGGAGAAACGAAAATGATTTCATTGAAAGCTCTTGCAGCGTCCGTGCTGCTGGCCGCGACCGCAGCGACGCCGGCATTCGCGCAAGCTCCTCTGGGTGTGGGCAGCAGCGACCACGCCCTGTACATGAAAAATCTGCGCGACTCCGGGTATAATCCGGAGAACGACTACAATCCGAACGGGACCATGAGGGCCGCCATCCAGGAGCCGGGCGCTTTCGCGTTCTATTATCCCAATCTGGACGTTCTGAATGGAGGCGCGCCCACGCCTGCTGCCAAGGCTTCTCCCGACTGGCCAGCGTTGAAGGGCGCGTGTGCGTCGGCCGGCGGCGGCGTCTCTTACTGCGGCGACCGCTACGACTCATATGCTTCTGCGCCCGACGCATTCCCGCATCATCGTGCCCGCCGCCATCACCGGTCGTGACTCGACCGCGCGGTACAGCGCCGTGCGCGGCCCCACGGCCGCGTGGCGCTGTTGCGCAAGGCGGACCTCATCAGGAAGCGATGGCGATCTCTCTCTCTCCGATCTCGACTGCTCCCTCCAGATGACCAGGACGGCAATGAAGAGCCCTCCGTGACGGCGGTGCTCACGGACAGGCGAGCATGTTGCGTCCGGAGATGATCCCCAACCGCCGTTTCTGCGGCGCTTGAGAAAGGTCATCAAGTCCCAAGCGAAGCCGGTCTACCTTTACTTGAGGCTGGACGACTCCACACCCCTACGGCACTGTGACGATGTTCGGTGCCTGTCCTCCCCCCAACCCTCGGCGCGGAACGAGCCCTCTGATCGTCCCAATTGGCGGGCAATCAAGCGCAATGAACGTTGCCTGCCGAGCTCTCTGGAAATCTCCTCCCGTTCAGTAAGGCTGAGCGCCTTCCTGGCTCGTCACCGAACTGGCGGACGAATGCCGCCGCTTGGCGAGATGACCGAAAAGACCGAAGAGAATTCCCGGTCAAATCGGCGTCCGATTGAACTCATCGGCTCGCCAGCCTGCCAGCGATCCCAGATTTCGGATCGCTGAGCCGCCGAGTAATAAATGCGACGTCGCTGCTTCATGGCCCACACTCCATCTTCGCTGGAGGATTAGTGTGTTGCGCTGACCAGTCGAGCCCGCCGCCGATAGCGGACATTCCTGGTCGGGGCCGCTAAAAGTTAGAGGGGCTGTTACTCTTGCTTGATCAAGTTCGGTGGGGGGCTTCCCCCCTTGGGGTGGGGTCAGCGTGCGACACCAGCGCACACTGACACGCTGCGACGAGCAAACACCGCTAAGCAAATTGCAGCGCAAGTTATTGCGCTCGCCCTTTGGTTTTTAGAACTGTACTAAAATGACGGAGTACGAAGCTTTGGAGAAATGTCGTCTCCAACCGCAAATTGCCGTCTCTTCGACAATCTCTAGTACGGTCGGTCACTCAGAAGGTCTCAGTTTGTTGGAGATTTTGGGTGCTGGTCGACCGAGCCCGACAGCAAACTGCCCAGGTCAATGGCGGTCAGAAGGATTCGAACCCTGAGCAAACTGCAGCGCAAGTTATTGCGCTCGCCCCCTTGGTTTTCAGGACTGTACTAAAATGACGAAGTACGAAGCTTTGGAGAAAAATGTCGTCTCCAGCCACAAATTGCCGTCTCTTGGGCAATCTCTAGGACGGTCCGTCACCCAGAAGGTCTCAGTTTGTTTGGGATTTTGGGGCTGGTCGACCGAGCTCGCAGCAGACTGCCCTGGTCGATGGCGGAGCGAGAGGATTCGAACTCGCGGTATGGTTCAACCAACTGCTTCCTCGCGGCAAGTTTGGTAATCAATGTAGACTTGCAGCGCAGACTCGATTAGAACGAACTAAGAACATTGCATTCCTAGGCCAAGATGAAAATGTAGACTTTGCCTGGACCCGAACGGGTCGCTCATTGTCGACCTCCTCCCCGAATTGAAAACTCATAATCGGCCCGCAGCCGGTTCCGGACCTTCCACCGCAAGACGCTCAGAATTAGTTCCCGCTGGTCTTCCGGCGCTCCATCTACCTATTCGCGCGTCCGAACACTCCGATGATCTGCAATGGTTCGACGCGGCGACGCTCGACAAGGCCGTTGAGATGAAAGTAAGCTTCTACGCAGCGCACGTCAAAGGATGGGCTTAGGCAGACGGATTGGGGAAGGTCGATAAGGGATAAATTTGCGGACAGGCTGCCTACGATCGGCCCCCTAAGTCTCAGAAGATTATTTTGAGGCAACAGGGAAGAAATGATGCGGAAACATCCCGTGATCTGGGCAGTGGGTGGCGGGTGCGGAATGTTGGCCTTGGTCAGCGGCGGGTGTCTGGCCCAAACCAAAGACACCATCATCATCGCAGTACCGGGAACACCACAAGGCGTGGATGTTGACCGCCAATCGGGTCCCCAAACGTGGACGATGGCGGCACAGGTTATTGAACCGGGCGCAGAATGGAAACCAACCACCTATCCGTATGCGCCGACCACAGGGGCAGATCCGACCAAGATTCCAGGGTTCACCTATCCAGACTTCCGGGCGCAGCAAATGGTTCCGGGCATTGTTGAGAACTGCGATTTGAGTGCGGACAGCAAGACCGCCGTTTATCATCTGCGCAAAGGGGTGAAATCGGCGGTGGGGAATGAATTCACGGCCAAGGACGTGCTGTGGAGGGTTGAGCGCGCGCATGAACTCAAGGCGATTGGGACGTTTATGCAGAATGCTGCGAACGCGCCCGACCCAAAACAGTGGCAGGAAATCGACGACCACACTGTGCGGATCAGTTCCGACAAGCCGATGCCGCTAATTTGCAAGATTCTCACCAACCTCTACTGGTATTGGTACGACAGCACGGAAGCGAAGAAGCATTCGACGCCTGACGACCCGTGGGCTACCAAATGGGCTTCGACGAGCCTTGTTGCCTTTGGACCCTATGTGATCCGCAGCTGGGAAGCGGGCAATCGCGTGGTCATGGATGCCAACCCGAACTATTGGCAGGGTCCACCGAAGATCAAGCGCATCATCTATCAGGTCGTTCCGGAATCGGCGAGCCGGCTGGCACTTCTCAAGGAGGGCAAGGTTGATCTGATCGAAGGCGTTTCGCCCGACGAGGCGGTCAGCCTTGCAGCGGCATCCAACGTGCGCGTGGCCGCGGTTCGCGGCAACCAGTCGATCTATCTGGTGATGAACAACAATAAGGCGCCGTTTGACAAGGTGCAGGTTCGCCAAGCCATCAATCATCTGCTCGCGCGCGACCAGATCGTCAAAGATATCTATCGCGGGCTGGCCGTCACCTGGGAAGGCGTAATGCCCAGCGTCTATCCCGGCTATGTGGAATTCAACAATTACACATATGATGTGGCTAAAGCCAAGCGCCTGCTTGCCGAGGCAGGCTATGCCAAGGGCTTCCGGACCACACTGACCTACAGCGCCGGCGATCCGGTGCAAGAGAACATAGCCGTGCTTTTGAAGTCGACGCTATCTCAGGTCGGTATAAACATCGATCTGCGCAAGCAGCCCGTATCGGCTCATTCTGACTTGGTTCAGTCAAAGAAAGCCGATTTTGCACTCTGGATCGATTACCCGATCCAGCCGGACCCCAACTACTCGCTCAGACTGCTTTATCTGACAGGCAATGCTGTCAATTACCAAAATTACAGCGACAAGGAGGTCGACCGCCTGCTCGAAGAAGGCGCCTCGATCGTCGATTCTGCCCAGCGCAACTCCTTCCACCGCCCCGCCGAAGAACGCATCCACGAAGCAGCAACACTGGGTTGGATCGCAGAACCGTCGTATGTCAACGCTATGAGCGCCAATCTCTCGGGCTGGAAGTGGTTCACCACCCAGCACTATAAAGTCAACGAAATGTCCTTCGCCAAGTAAGACGCTGCATCGTATCCGGGCAAGCGCCTGAGGCAGGACGGGTCAAAGTGCAGGTTTAGAATCATGCGGACCCTCAAGTACATCGGCCGACGCCTGTTGGTTCTGGTCCCGCAACTGTTCCTGATCTCGATCGTTACGTTCACTCTCGTGCGCATGCTGCCGGGCGATCCTGCCCGCCTAGAATTGGGCCCTCTTGCCCCAGAGGAGGGAGTAGAGCTGCTTCGCCACCAGCTCCGCCTCGACGAGCCACTGCCGCAGCAATACATCGCCTACCTCCAGCGTCTTCTTCAGGGTGACTTGGGCAGGTCCTGGGTCAATTCAAGTTCGGTTGCTCAAGATCTTCTCGTCCGCGCGCCAGCGACGCTTGAGCTCATCACTGCCGGAATGCTCATCGTGCTGGTGATTATGGTGCCGATCGCCGTTCTCTCGGCGAGTCCATCCCGCGGTTGGCTGGCGCGCGCGACGCGGCGCATCAGTTTCGGCTACGGCGTGCTCGCTGGAGCTTTGCCAGATTTCTGGCTCGGCCTAGTCCTCATCTTCGTCTTCTTCAGCGTGCTGGGGTGGGCGCCTGGTCCGGAGGGCAGGCTCGCCATCCTCGATCTTCCGCCCGCGCGGGTTACGGGCTTTTACGTCGTAGATGCACTGCTCGCGGGGAATTTCGACACCTTTGAGTCCGCTTTGTCCCATCTCGCACTGCCGGCCGTCACGCTTGCTTTCGTCTATGGCGGCCCGATCTTTAAGATGGTGAGAGCGAGCATGGAAGCGGCGCTTCGCAGCGACTACACGATCTATGCCGAGGCCCTGGGCCTGCCGCGACGCACGGTCCTGCTATGGGCGATGCGCAATGCGGCGCCGCCGGCAGTTGTTGTCACGGGCGTTGTTGCCGGATACCTGCTCGGCGGCGCAGTTCTGATCGAAACAGTTTTCAATCTAAACGGGATCGGCCGGTATGCTGTGCAGTCGATCACGACTGCAGACTATGCACCGATACAGGGCTTCGTGCTGGTCGCTGCGGTCTTCACGATGATGGTGAATCTGATTGTCGACCTCCTCCAGTTCATGATCGATCCGCGTGTCTCGGCGAGGGCCTCTTGAGCGCGCGTAAGGTTGATGAGGACAGGCGCCGGCAGCATTCGTCTGCAAGCGTAACAAGGCATTCGGCGCACCGCAGCGTTATCGGATTGTGGTCGCGCCTCAGCCGCTTCGACCGGGCGGTTTTGGTCGTCTTTGTTCTTATTTTGATTATAGCAGCCATCGGCCCGTTTGTTGCGCCCTACCCGCCGACGGTTGCTGATCCACTGCAGCGGCTGGTGTCTCCGAATGGCGCGCATCTTTTCGGGACAGACGAAAACGGCATCGATGTCCTGTCCCGGCTCATCGCAGCTCCTCGCACTGACGTACTCATTGCCGTCATTGCCACCACCCTCTCGGTTGCGATCGGCGCGCCGCTTGGCGTTGTCGCTGGCTATTTCGAGGGAGCAGATCGGCGAGCGATGCGATGGATATCGGAGGGGACACTGCGTCTTCTCGACGTCATTCAGGCGTTCCCGGTCTTCATTTTGGCTATGGTGCTTGTGGCGATTCACGGCACCGGACCGGTTAACGTGGTTTTCGCAGTCGCTTTCGTTAATTTTCCGGTGTTCCTGCGTCTGGTGCGATCTGAAATACTTTCCCTGCGCGAGCATCTTTATGCCGAGGCTGCGGTGGCTCTCGGCAATTCCGAACTCGGCGTCGGTTTCAAGCATCTGCTTCCGAACGCTTGGCCAACAGTCCTGGTTCAGGTGTCGGTAACGATAGGCTTTGCCGTGCTATTGACCGCCGGACTGAGTTTCGTAGGTGCCGGCGTTAGCCCGCCTACGCCTGAACTCGGAGCGATGATCGCGAGCGGCGCCAAGTTCATGATCACCGGACAGTGGTGGGTGGCGATGTTTCCGGGGCTCTTGTTGGGCCTAATCGTCTTCACATTTGCCGCCATGGGCGACATTGTAGGCAAGCTGATGGAGCCGGGGCAAAGAGCCATGCCCTTGCGTCGTCTCTTATCGAACGCCCGCATCGCGCCCGCGGCGCAGGCCGAACACGCCGCCCCTTTCGCACAGGCCGCGATACTCTCGGTCCGTGGGCTCGCTATCGAGGCCTCTGGTCGCCCTCCCATCCTCGACGGTGTGAGCTTTGATCTCATGCCCGGCGAGATTCTCGGCGTAGTCGGCCTCCCCGGTTCCGGTAAGTCCATCCTCGTTCGCGCCATCCTTAGGCTGCTCGGCCACGGTCTGCAGCGGCGTGCGGGCCATGTCTTTTTCCGCGGCAAGGATCTGGCCGAACTCGATGAAAAGGCACTGCGCGCCATTCGCGGCTGCGAGATCCTGCCTCTGCTCCCCAACGCCAAGAGCCAGCTCAATCCGCTGGTGCGAGTTGGCGATCTCATGGTGGCGCATATTCGAGCCCACAATCGGTGTTCCCGCCGTCAAGCACATGCGCGCGCCGCGAGGATGTTGGGCGCGATCGGGATCGGCGACGTGGAGCACTGGCTCGCGGCGTATCCGCACGAGTTGAGCGGCGGCATGGCGCAGCGCGTCTGCCTTGCTATCGCACTGGTGCATCGGCCGCCGCTAATCATCGCCGACGAGCCGACGGCTGGCCTCGATGTGACCGTGCAACGACAGGTGCTCGACCTGATGATGGAGCTTTGTCACCAAAGTGGCGCCGCCCAGGTCCTGGCGACTCGCGAACTCGGAATCGTCGCCCATTATTGCCACCGCGTTGCGGTTCTGGATGAAGGTCTGATAGTCGAAATGGGGTCCGTTCGAGATGTGCTGTTGGCCCCTCGCCACGCCGTTACTCGTAGACTGATTGCGGCTGCCGACTTGCGCGCCGTCAGCGCTGCCGCGACAACCAACACATCCTCGAAGATCGTCCCATGACAGATCCCCTGGTAGCAGTCGAAGGGCTGGTCAAGCGCTTCTATCTCAAGGGCCAAAACTATGTCGGTGCT
Source organism: Bradyrhizobium sp. SRL28 (assembly GCF_018596315.1). GTDB lineage: Bacteria > Pseudomonadota > Alphaproteobacteria > Rhizobiales > Xanthobacteraceae > Bradyrhizobium. Next base: position 134,919 of record NZ_JAHEAG010000009.1, read on the forward strand.
ATCAATGGGATCAGCTTTGAGATCGGACGAGGAGAGACTCTCGGGCTCGTCGGGGAAAGCGGATCGGGCAAGACGACGGTCGGCCGGTGTCTGCTCCGCCTGGTTGAGCCAACGAGCGGGCGTATTCGCTTCGAGGGCTCCGACATCACGCGACTCACGAAACGGGAACTCAAGCCGTTGCGGTCGCGCTTGCAGATGGTGTTCCAAGATCCTTTCGCCTCCTTGAACCCGCGCCGGACGGTGCGGCAGACCGTCGAGGAGCCGCTCGCCCTGCAGCGCGATGCACCGGCCCACGCCTGGCTCGGCATGATAACCGAGATGCTGAAGCGAGTGGGTCTCGGGCCGCAATACCTGGATCGTTTTCCGATCGAATTGACGGCAAGCGAACAGCAACGAGTTGGTATTGCGCGGGCGCTGATCACCAGCCCGAAGCTTGTCGTACTTGACGAACCGACCTCGACCCTCGACCCCACCGTCCGTGAGGAAATCTTGGGTCTGCTGCGCTCGCTTCAAATCAGCATGTCGGTGGCGTACCTGTTCATTTCGCACGACATCATGGCGGTGGAACGTATGAGCCACCGCGTTGCAGTCATGTATCTCGGCCACATCGTGGAGCAAGCTCCGACGGCGGCCATAATGGCAGACCCGCGCCACCCGTACACGCGCGCCCTGATGTCAGCCGTCTTGTCGCCTGACCCGACCCGTCGGTTGCAGCGCAGTCTGGTCGTCGGTGAGATTCCGAGCGCGATAAATCCCCGCCGGGAATGCCCGTTCTACAGCCGCTGTCCGATCAGGTTGGATCGCTGCCTCGACGATATACCGCCAATGGCTGCGGTTGGTCCTGAACACGGCGCAGCCTGTTTACGTTGGCGCGACACGTCCGAAGTGATCGCCGAGGTCGCTCCAGAATAGTCGGATTGAACCCTTCTAATGGAGTGCGGCGCCTCTATCCGGCCCGTCGATTTTTCATACCCCGATTTGGACCGGCCCGGACTCGTCCGGTGGAACAAGTTGGCCTTCCAACCAGCGGAGGCCGGATGCCGCCCCGTTCAACGTTGGCATGATTGAAATCCAATCCTCGGGCATTCGAATCGGCAAAATCTCGATGCCGCTAGCTTCGGGATCGAGCGAAGCCCGAATCCAGAGGTGGGCGCCACCGCATACCCATGTCGACATGCAGATCGGTACCGCTTCCGCCTTGGACATGTTTGTAGGCCCAGAGTGTTCGAGCCCTAGTACGGTCAGTCCCCCAGAAGGTCTCAGTTTGTTGGGAATTTTGGGGCTGGTCGACCGAGCTCGAGAGCAGACTGCCCAGGTCGATGGCGGAGAGAGAGAGAGAGAGAGAGAGAGAGAGAGAGAGAGAGAGAGAGAGAAACGGTATTCCAACATTCTCTCGCAGAACTTGTAATGCGTTCGCGCCAGTTCCTCTCTGATCGCTTCACGAAGTACCTGGGCTCGAATGAATTCGCGTCAGTTTTCTGAGCAGTCCAAACATGAACCGCCCGCGAACCTCAAGTGTCGCAAAATGCATTGTCAAGCGGCGCGGATTGCCAAGCCAGGGATGGCGCACTTTACCTACGAGCCGTTGCAGAGCGTCTTAGCCACAGCAATGCCGATGAGCGTCATGTCCCGACCCAGTCAGGCGCTCGAGGATTCTGGCCGCGAGCGCGTCGTACTTGCCGTCGAAGTGATGACCGCCCGGCCTTTCGATCAGCTCGGCACCTTTCATCTCGGGAGCAGTGCAAGAGGTTTCCCGGTCGGCAACCTCATCGCTACCGTAGAAGCATTGTGTCTTCGCAAGGGGGAGGCCGTCCAGCGCAGGCGCGATCGGCCGATCTTTCGCAGAGGCGCCTCCGAGGAATCCTCCGATGGTGATCTCGAAATCGGCCGTGGTGCTGAGCCCGAGGAGGGACATCAATACCACTCGGTCCCTGACTAAATTGTTGAGGTTGGGCCAGACAAACGGCAGGACGTCGGCACCGAACGAGTAACCGACCAAAGCATAGCGGGTGGTCCCAAACTCCCGACCATAGTGCGCAAGGATTGCCTCAACGTCGGCGGCGATCTGCTTGGGATCCCGCTCAGACCAGAAATATCGCAGCGAGTCGATGCCGACCACGGCAACGCCACGACCGGCAAGCCATTCGCCGATCGATTTATCGATGTCGCGCCAGCCTCCGTCGCCCGAGAGGATCACCGCCAGTGCGCGCGCCTCCCCCTTCGGGCGGATCACGGAAACCGGAAGATCGTCGACGCCATGCGAGCCGCGTGAGCCGATCTCGAGCGCCGCCGCTACGAAGGCTGCCTCCCGCTCGTCGGATGAAGCGACGACGACTTGGGCATCGTCGAACGGATGCTGAAAAGCATCGATACGTTCCTGCTCTATTGGTGAGGCAATGACGCGCCACGCGCCTGGAAGCGGTGTTACATTGTCGAATTGATAGATTCCGTCGCCGATGGCTGTCATGTTCGGACCGGGGCAATAGGGCCGATCGGCACGCAGTCGCGTGTCGAAGCCCAGGCTTACGGCCCCCGCCAATGTATTGTCGGGCGCCTGCGCGAGCGCAATGAATGCAAACGGCGCCCCCTCCCCGATCCCCGCGACGACCGGGAATATATACGCTTTGAGACCGAGCTTGCGCTGGACTGCTTGAGCGGCGTCCTTAAGATTGTCGGAGACATAGTGGCACGAGTCCTCGTGCGGCGCGGCCGCAAGCCGGGCACGAACTTCTTTCAAGTCGATCGTGACGGCGACGGCACCGGCATTGACGAGCGCCTCGGTATACGCGTTGCGCTCAACCGCGTCATCAGGACCCGCGGCGACGAATACGAGCGCCTTAGGTGGGCCGCCCGGGCTTTCGACCTGGAGAGACCCGAATGCTTCGCTCTCCACTGTCGCATGAACGGGCTTAGGAGAGAAGGCGAACGGCAGAACGGCTGGGCGCCAGCTTGGATTCCCGACCAATATCGCTGCGCAGAGCGCACCAAGAAGTACGAGCGGTGTGACGGCCGCCATAACGATTCTGGACATGGCGATGTTCCTACTTCCAAACTGTTTTTGCTGTGCCGCGGGAGATCAGCGAGGTCACGTCAAGAAGAACCTGCGGCATAGCCCAGCTGCCCGGGTACGCCAGGTAACGCGGTTCCCAGACCGGTCTGAACTTCTCCTTGTATGCCTTTAGGCCAGCGAAGCCATAAGCGCGCTCGCCATGGCGCAGCACGAAACCAGCGATCTTTCCCCAATTCGGCGCCAAACGGTGTTCAGACAGGCCCGAGAGTGGGGCCATACCGAGATTGAACCAACGATACCCGCGTTTCTTTCCCTCAAGCATGAGATTAATGAACAGGACGTCCATCACGCCATGTGCGGAGGGACGATGCCGCATCAAATCCACGGTGATCTCGCCACCCGGCTGGCCGTACCAGATCGTGGCGAATCCGACGATCTCGCCCGCTTGCCGGACTACAGCGTGGTCGAACCGCGAAACATATGCATCGGACCAGAACCCGATGGAGAAGCCTTTCTCGCCAACGCTCTTATTTGTAAGCCACGCGTCCGAAACCGCCTTGAGATCTGGCAGATAGGGTCCGAGCTCGGCGGCCGGGATGATTGAAAAGTCGAGATCTTCGCGTTTGGCCCGACTAAGTGTTTGCCTCCACGCGCGGCCCGCACCCCCCTCGACCGTGAAGCTCGAGAGGTCGACCTTGGCCTCCTCGCCAAGCTTCACCAGCGAAAGTCCAGCGTCGAGACAGAGTGGCAGAAGTCGGGGGCTCGTCTGATAGAACACGGGCCTGCCGGCATGGGCGTCGACCACCTCGATGAACCGCCACAGGAGATCGCGGGTTCTATCGGGGTTGCCGACCGGATCCCCCAAGGCAATCCAGCTCTTGCCTCGGACGCCGTACATGAGGAAGGCGTCGCCGGCATCGTGCGTGAGAAACTCCTTGTCTCCCAGGTATGCCAAACTGGACTCGGCGCGGTCGGAGCTGGCGATGACGGGTGCAAGTGCCTCAGAATTCACGAGATTGGCCTTGCGGCGCTGCGGCCGGTGGCTAACCAGCTTGTGTAGAGCGATCGCTGTCATCACGACGACGGCGGCCACGCTGGCGCGCAGAAAGCGCGAGGCATCGCCCTTCCAAGCGAAGCTCCACCAGAGCTCGTTGCTGTAATCCACGTTTGTGTAAGCCAGGAAGCCGAGCCAGATCGAACCCACCACCACGATCGCAATGGCCGCCAGCCAACCCGGCGAAAGCGGCTCCGCGAGAATGCCCCCCTTTCGGTAAAAGCTCGTACGATGCATCAGGAGCAGACTGAGCGCGGCCCCGAGCACGAGGGCCTCTTCCCAATCAAAGCCCTTGGCGAGCGACAGGACAATGCCCGCGGCAAGGACAGTTACAGCCGCAATCCAAGCGCTATCCAACCTGCGCTTGAGCCCCCAGGCGATGATCAGCAGTAACACGCCGGCGGCGCTCCCGGTCAGATGCGACAGTTCTACAAAAGGGAGTGGTACGAGATGCTTCAGGGCGTGGATTCGCGTCCCTTCGCTCGGCGTGGCTCCCGAAACCAGTAGAACGATCCCACCGGCGAAGGTGAGCGCTGCGAGAATGGAAGGCGCGAGAGACCGGGCGAAAAGCCGTGCACGCCACATCCAGCTTGCGAGACGCGAGCCAGGACGCTGAAGTTCGCGCCCGCAGAGCAACGCAATGGCAAGGACAAAGGGGGTCAGAAAATAGGTAACGCGCCAGAGGACCAGGGCTGACAGGACCTGGACCTGCGGCGTGTTCGGAAGCGTGACGAGCATCGCGGCCTCGAAGGCCCCGAGGCCCGCGGGGGCATGGGTCAGGACGGCTCCGATGATTGCGCACGCGAAAAGCGCGGAGAATGAGAGGAAGCGAACCCCGGAATCTGCCGGAAGGAGTATCCACAGCGCGGCTGCGGCAGCCGACACATCAAGAAACCCGAGCCCGATCTGAATGAGCGTGGAGCGTCCGCCGGGAAGGCGGACCTGCGCGATTCCCCGGCCAATGGAACGGTTGCCTTGCCCGGACCACAGCACAAATCCGGCAAGCAGCGCGAGCAGAGCCGCACCCGTGACGACGTGGACCGCGACGGGAAGGCGATCCAACGTGGCTACCGGGTCAGCTTCAAGCAAGAGACCCGCGCCAATAGCAAGCACCAAGCCCAACCAAAGGGTCAGGCCGGTGATGGCCGCGAGTTTGCCGATGTCGGCAAGCGTCAAGCCCGCCGGGCTATACACGCGCCAACGCACAGCATTTGCGGTCACGATAGGAAGGCCTAGCGTGTGTCCGATCGCATAGCTCGTGAAAGCACCAAGCGCGAGCGTTCGAAATGGGACAGGCTTGGCTGGAGCGGACGCTCGCGCTGCGTGGACCTCATATCCTATCAGGGTGAGATAGCTCACTGCCGAGAAGAAGTATGAAAGAGCAATGTGCGTCCATGGCGTTTGCGCCATCGCCTGTCTAACCGCAGCCGGATCGACCCCCTGCAGCAAGCCCAACAGTAACGCTGCGAGCCCAACGATTCCCGCGATGACGAGAACGGCAGGCGTCCATGGGTGATGGAACAGACCCCCCACTTTGTGTGCAAGGATCGCGATCCAGCTGCGCATTTGAGTCCCGCTACTTGACCGAGAGACATGCTGGAGCGGGTGGTCCGCGCCAGTACGACTGGCATCGCGCAAAGGCACATCGACAACAAACTGGTTCATTTTCCGTTCGGGATTGCGAGCAATTCGCTCAGTATCGCCTTGGCGTAAAATCGCTTCATCCATCTGCCGCCAAATAACGCCCATGAGATTCTCAACGGTCCTGAAATTGCCGAGCGAAACCAGGTGAGCCGAAGTCCCGGTATGTGTGCGGCAGCCAGCGGCTTACCACGCAGTTGGCTCTCGATCTGTTGCACCAAATGCGCGCCCTCCTGGTGCGCGGAGAACATAAAGCAGAAACATCGGCATTAGGCGTGAGGCCGATGTAGGTTACCGACCCGCCGATACCATTAAATTGAATTTTAAGGAGTCAGAGGCCCAGCAAACGCCGGTGCACTCGCATTGAACAACGTGTTGCTTCCAAGTAAGCGCGCCGCCGGTCGACTTTCCCGCTCGTGAAGTTGCGGTCACGCATGCTCGAGATCGCGCCGCTCTCCTTTGATCACGTAAGCATGGACCGGCTGCGGATCACGATTGCGCGAGAGCACACCCGACTTGCGCACGCGCAACAGGTTCATCCAGTAACCTCGCGAAGCGGCCAGCAGACGGCCGAAACCACACGTTCTCCTCAACCGGGACCAGATACGCTCGTCGGTGGGAATCGCGTGAGGAACCATCAATTCCGGCGGCGACTCGATCGGCTGCGGGTGCCGGCGAAGGAAACGTCCGCAGCACCGAGACGCAGCTCAAGGTTGCGCCGATAATGGCGTCGGCGGATTGACAAAACTTCATGAGCTTCGCGCACGCAATATCCTGGTGAATTACAATAGAGTTACGCCAGAGTTACGCCGTGTCGAACGTTTCGGCGAAAGTCGCCTTCGCACTCTTTGCATTCCACCAGCGCTTTCTGCGCCGACCGGAATACTACTGATCGGGACGTCATTTCCTTCGCCAGCCGGTGCCTCCGAATTTACCTCGACGCCGATTGCCGGATACCAATCAGCGTAGCCGGATGTCGTGGAGCGGAACGGAACCGTCATCAGCAGCCCCTCGGCTGCCAGATGATCTGGTAAATTCGCCCTTTTAACCCGACCGCAATACGTCATCAGCATTCGTTGCCGCCTCCGACGCGCCGGCAACAGCAACGCTCACCAATCCCATTTATCCAATGGGCAGCGCAACGAACTTCATTGTATCGGCTGTCTTCACCCGCATCAGCACGGCATGCTTGCCCTGCGACCTTGCCTCGGACAGCGCCTTACGCACGTCGCTCGCGTCACCGACCGCTTTGCCGCCCACATCAACGATGACATCGCCGGATTGGAAGCCGTGTTCCGCGGCGGAGCCTTCCGGATCGACGCCCGTGACGACAACACCCTTGCCGCCAGAACCAGCCACCTCATTTGCAGGCGCCAGCCTTAGCCCGATATGAGGCGAACGGCTATCCGGCCGGGTTTCCCGATTGCCGGCATCGGCTTGTTTCCGGTTGGGCAGTTCACCGAGCGTGACGGTCAGCGTCTTCGATTCTCCGTTTCGGAGAATATCGAGTTCGACCGAACTGCCGGGAGCCAATGCCGCCACCTTGCGGGAAAGGTCGCGGGAGTCCTTGATCGGCGTGCCGTTGAGCGCGGTGACGACATCGCCGGAGTGGACGCCAGCCTTTGCAGCTGGACTTCCATTCTGCGGCTCGTCGACCATTGCGCCTTCGACTTTCTTCATACCGAGGCTGTCGGCGATGCCCGTGGTTACAGGCTGAACCTGGACGCCGAGCCATCCGCGCGTCACGACACCTTTGTCCTTGAGCTCGGCAATAACCGCCTTCGCTGTCTGCGCAGGGACATCAAAGCCAATGCCGATCGAGCCGCCAGAGGGCGAGTAGATCGCGGTATTGACGCCTATGACGTTGCCATTGATGTCGAATGCGGGACCGCCGGAATTGCCCTTGTTGATCGGCGCATCGATCTGAATGTAGTTGTCGTACGGGCCGGAGCCGATGTCGCGCCCCTGTGCGGATACGATGCCGGCGGTGACCGTGCCGCCGAGACCGAATGGATTGCCCACGGCTACGACCCAATCGCCGACGCGCGGCGCGTGATCTTCAAAGTTCACGTAAGCGAAGCTGGATTTTCCGTCGACTTTGATCAGTGCGAGATCAGTCTTGGGGTCTGTGCCGATGACTTTGGCCTTATAAGTCGTGCCGTCATCGGTGGTGACCTGAACAGACCGGGCGTGATCGACCACGTGATTGTTGGTCACGGCGTAGCCGTCGGGTGAAATGAAGAAGCCCGACCCGGCACCGATAATCATCTCATGGCGCTGGGGCATGCCTTCTGGCGCTTCGTCGGAACCGTGTTGCTGAAAGAATTTCTCAAATGGGGAACCTGACGGTGAATTTTCTTCCTCGTCCGAACTCAGATCCGACGCGTCTGACATTTCATCCATCTCGACTCGCACTGAGATGACCGCGGGCTTCACCTTGGCGACCAGATCGGCAAAGCCCGCTGAATGTTGGCTCTGGGCATCCGCAGCTCGCGCGCTCGATATCCACGGCAGCGAGAGATGGGTATAGCCCGTCGGACCTCCCAGTGCGACGATCGCGGCAATGCCGGCGACGGAAGTGAGCAGGACCAATCGTCGTCGCGAGAAGATCCTTGCGTAAAGGTGATGGCCAGGTTTGTCGTTTGTCATGATCGAAGCTCCTAGGAATGAGGCCACATGGCCTTTTCAGAGTACGTACTAGGGACCCGACATTACGATCGCCTGTCGGACAGGTTAATTCGTGGAAAGGGTAAAGGTGGTTCGCGCAATCGTGCACGTACCCTTGAAGCCCGACTCACGCCGGTCGGGAAACAGCAAAGGGGCCGGGTTGCTGCACCAACCCGCGATCCGGAGACACGACAAGCGTCGGCCGCAGTGCGGCGTCTCCGTTCATTCGATCATATCACAACCACGCGATTGCAACCTCATTGCAGCTCCTGACCCGAAACGGCCCCCTATGTCATTGTTGAATATTTGGACAGCGACCTTTGCGGCCGATCAGGAGGTTGGCGGCTACCGGACCGGCGCAGTTAGGGAGCTGTGTTCAGATGCTCAAGCATCGTGTCGCAGGCCTCCTCGGCTTTCGCGAAGCTGTCGAACGGCGAACCGCCGATCTTGATCGCCCCTTTGCGCCCCCTGCCACGAATCTCAACGATATGCCTCAGAGCGGTGCCCTCGTTGCCACTGTTTCACGTGACTCTCTGTTGTTTGGGCAACAGGCGCGCTAGTTCCTGCGAGCTAATTGGCCTCGCCGGCGCACTAGAAAGCATTCCGCGCGTCTACGGCTGACGCGATCCTGGAGTAGCATTGCGGCTTTCTGCGGCCTGAGGCAAGCGATGCATTCATGACGCTGTTTGACGAAGTACGAAGCTTTGGAGAATCTTCGGCAAGATCTAGACCCTCGAGATTGCGTGGCAAGGCTCGTCGAAGCGCATCGGCTGTTGCGATCAGCTGTTCGCAGGCGAGCCGCAGCCTTTTCTGAAGCGCCTCGAGAAGAAGCATGATGAGCGAACGTAGCGAGACGTCCAAAGCCGAGGTCAGTTCGTCGAGGACAACGAGACTCGGATGCGCGGCAATGGGACGCAATGTTGACGCGTTGCCGTTGCCCAAGGAAAGCCCGTGCGGATAGCGGTCTACAAGGCCGGTTCGCAGCCTCACTTCGGCGGTGATCGCGTTGAATCGCCCGCGCGGCTCGGGCGTCATCTTTGGATGCAGCAGGGAGCGGCTCCAGGTTGACCATCTGCATGGCGCGCCGCGTGTTGCGAAGCTGCCTGTCGAGCGCGGTGATCTCCTCGCCGGCGAAACGGATACTGTTGGTCGTCGGCTCGATCCATCGCAGCCGTTAGCGGGCGAGCAACCAGATCAGCATGATCGCAACGAGTGCAATGATCCCGATCACGGTGATTCACCCTCCCCGGAACCTCCGCCTTCCTGGTCGCTCTTAGCGGAACCCCACGTCACCTCGGCGCGCCGTGAAAAGCGCGCCTACCTCGCCCGGCGCATCAGGACGCTGGAGGTGGCCTAGCGCAAGCGGCGGCGTCCAGCTGGACGCGACGCTACGGCTATTCGATTTGCAAGCGAACCGAGATCAGATCCAAGCGCCGGACCTCGGGCCGCTGCTTCGCCGTTGGCGAACTGCCCATCGTTGGCGAACTGCCCAAGGCTTGCCTGACTATCCTGAGGGGGCGGCGACCCGTCTCCAGGGCTGACGGAGCTGGGCACACCCAAGTCGCCATAGCCGCGCAGCACCTCGGTGCCTCATCTCGCGCGGGTTCCTTCCTTGGGGCTGCCGACACCCGGTCTATGCCCGCCGCGATGCCTGTCATCGGTCGGCATCCGCAACCTCCACAGTAACTGACATGGTCATGCCGCCTCGTGAGTGGTAAACTCCTATTCAGACCTTCTCTGGCCACCCTCTGAGAGACCTTCTCAGTCCAATGGCAGCACCGACCTGACGGCGGATCCCGCAGATGAACCCATCCCCTTGGTTCGGCGCTGGTGAAGGTAGTAGCCTCAAGGTCTTGTGGGAGGACGGTGAACGCGTCTTCTGCAGAAGACACGCCGACGGTCGGGCTGCCGTGCTGGCCGTGCTGCCCGCCGCGGAGCATCCGATACCTGCCACCCTCGATCGCCTCGCGCGCGAATACGAACTGAAGGACGAACTGGATGGGACGTGGGCGGTGCGACCGCTCGAGCTCGTCCGCGAACGCGGTCGGATCATGCTGCTGCTCGAGGACACCTGCAGCGAGCCGCTGGACCGGTTGCTCGGGATGCCCGCAGAGGTGCGGAGCTTTCTGCGCATCGCCATCGCGGTCGCCGCGGACCTCACACAAGTCCACCGGTGCGGTCTCGTCCACAAGGACATCAAGCCGGCCAATATCCTGGTGAACCCCATGACCGGAGAGGTCAAGCTCACCGGTTTCGGTATCGCTTCGCGTCTGCCGCGCGAGCGGCAGGCGCCCGCGCCGCCCGAGTCAATCGCGGGCACGCTCGCCTATATGGCGCCCGAACAGACCGGACGCATGAACCGCTCGATCGACGCCCGCAGCGACCTCTACGCCCTTGGCGTTACGTTCTACCAGTTGCTCACCGGCTCACTGCCGTTTACCGCGGCCGAACCCATGGAGTGGGTCCACTGCCACATAGCCAGAAAGCCGGTGCCACCAAGGGAGCGGCTGGCGACTGTCCCGGCCGCGCTCTCCGATCTCGTCCTGAAGCTGCTCGCCAAGAGCGCCGAGGAGCGCTACCAGACCGCGGCCGGCCTGGAGCGCGACCTAGGGCGCTGCCTTGCCGCATGGGAGGCTCAGCATCGGATCGATGCCTTCCCGCTCGGCCAACAGGACACGCCCGACCGGCTCTTGATTCCCGAGAAACTGTACGGGCGCGAGCGCGAGATCGAAACCCTGCTCGCCGCCTTCGACCGCGTCGTCACCAGCGGCCGGCCGGAGCTGGCTCTGGTCTCAGGATATTCCGGCATCGGCAAGTCAGCCGTCGTCCATGAGCTGCACAAAGCACTGGTGCCGGCGCGCGGCCTTTTCGCCTCCGGCAAGTTCGATCAATACAAGCGCGACATCCCTTATGCGACGCTGGCGCAAGCGTTGCAGGGCCTGATCCGCGCACTTCTGGGCAAGAGCGACGCCGAGCTGGCCGGCTGGCGCTGCGCGCTCGGCGAGGCGCTTGGCCCGAACGGGCAGCTCATGATCGACATTGTTCCCGAATTAAAGCTCCTCATCGGAGAGCAGCCGCCGGTCCCGGATCTTCCGCCGCAGCAGGCACAAGGGCGTCTCCAGTTGGTGTTCCGGCGGTTTCTCGGCGTCTTTGCGCGGCCCGAACATCCGCTAGCGCTCTTTCTCGACGATCTGCAATGGCTCGACGCGGCGACGCTCGACATGCTCGCCGACTTGTTGACCCAGGCGGACGTGCAGCGGTTGCTGGTAATCGGAGCCTATCGGGACAACGAAGTCGATTCCGCCCATCCACTGATGCGTAAGCTCGACGCCATCCGCAAGGCGGGAGCATTGGTGCAGGAGATCAGTCTTGCGCCGCTGGCCCGAGAAGACCTGGGGCGGCTCATTGCGGATACGCTGAGCTGCGCGCCGGGCGATGCCGCCCCGCTGGCGCGACTGGTGCACGAGAAGACGAGCGGCAATCCGTTTTTCGCCATTCAGTTCATTTCTGCGCTTGCCGAAGAGGGGTTGCTCCGCTTCGATCATGACGCCGCGGGCTGGCGCTGGGAACTCGATCGCCTTCACGCCAAAGGGTACACCGACAATGTGGTCGATCTCATGGTCGGGAGATTGACCCGCCTGCCCGTCGCGACCCAGGCTGCGTTGCAGCAGCTTGCCTGCCTCGGAAACGTCGCCAAGATCACGATGCTTTCGGTCGTCCTCGGAAAATCGGAGGACGACACCCGTTCAGACCTCTGGGACGCCGTTCGTCTGGAGCTGGTCGAACTCATGGAGGGCTCGTACAAGTTCATCCACGACCGTGTCCAGGAGGCCGCGTATTCACTCATATCGCAACGATTGCGTGCCGATGCGCACCTCCGCATCGGAAGGCTGCTCGTCGCGCATACCCCTGCGGAAAAACGCGAGGAAATCATCTTCGAAATCGTCAATCAGCTCAACCGTGGCGCCGTCTTGATCACGTCACGCGACGAGCGTGAGCAGTTGGCCGAGCTCAATCTGCTCGCGGGCCGGCGCGCCAAGGCCACTACCGCCTACGCCTCGGCGCTCACCTATTTGACTTTAGGTGAGGCCCTCTTGCTGGAGGACTCGTGGGAGCGTCGGCACGAGCTCACCTTTGCGCTGGCGCTGCACCGGGGCGAATGCGAGTTCCTCACTGGCGCGCTGGCGGAGGCGGAGCAGCGCCTGGCGGTGCTGTCAAGCCGCGCCGCAAATACGGTGGAACGAGGTACGGTGGCGTGCTTGCGCGCAGACCTGTACACCGCTCTAGATCAGAGCGGCCGCGCCATCGCCGTAGGGCTCGACTACCTCCAGCATCTGGGTATCGACTGGTCGCCGCATCCGACGGAAGAGGAAGCACGTCGCGAATACGAGCGGATCTGGTCGCAACTCGGGAGCCGCACGATCGAGTCTCTGATCGAGCTGCCTTTGATGAGCGACCCGGCATCCCTCGCGACGCTGGACGTCCTGGCCAAGATCGTGCCACCTGCATTCTATACGGATGCGAACCTGCTTTCTTTGATCACCTGCCGAGCAGTCAATCTCAGCCTCGAGCGCGGCAACTGCGACGCTTCGTGCAGCGCCTATGAATGGCTGTCCATGCTCGCCGGACCGCACTTCGGCGACTATCGGACTGCCGTATATCGCTTTGGTCAGCTCGGCTATGACCTAGTCGAAGAACGCGGACTGACGCGTTTCCAGGCCAGGACCTACATGGACTTTGGTGGTAGCGTTCTGCCCTGGACGAGACATGTCCGGGTTGGCCGCGATCTGGTGCGGCGCGCGTTTGAGGCGGCAAACAAGGTTGGGGATCTCAATTACGCCGCCTACTGCGGCAACCAGTTGAACACGAATCTTCTCGCGGCGGGTGATCCGCTTGCCGAGGCTGAACGCGAAGCCGAGCATGGCCTCATGTTCGCGCAGAGGATGCGGTTCGGACTTGTTATTGACATGATCACCTCGCAGATCGGGCTGATCCGGACGTTGCGCGGCTTGACGCCGGCATTCGGCTGCTTCGACGAAGAGCAGTTCGATGAGGCTCGGATCGAGGGCCGCTTTTCAGCAAATCCGGCTTTGGTATTTGGCGAGTGTTTCTACTGGATCCGCAAGCTGCAGGCGCGTTTCTTTGCCGGCGACTACGCGTCGGCCCTCGAGGCCTCGTCCAGGGCCAAACGGCTGTTGTGGAGCTTGGGCTCGCAGCTTGAAACGGCGGAATATCAATTTTACAGCGCGCTGACTCACGCCGTGTCCTGTGATTCTGCGGCAGCCGGCGAGCGGCAGCAGCACCTAGACGCTGTCGCTGCTCATCACAAGCAACTCCAGCTCTGGGCGGCGAATTGCCCGGACAATTTCGAGAACCGCGCCGCGCTGGTCGGCGGCGAGATTGCGCGGATCGAAGGCCGGGAGCTCGATGCCGAACGCCTCTACGAACAGGCCATCCGCTCGGCCCGCGCAAACGGCTTTATTCACAACGAGGCGCTCGCCAATGAACTCGCTTCCCGCTTCTACGCAGGGCGCGGCTTTGAGAAGATTGCCCGCCTGTATTTGCAGGACGCCCGCTACGGCTATCTCCACTGGGGAGCCGATGGCAAGGTGGGGCAACTTGATCGGCTTCATCCGAGCTTGGCCGCTCCGGAGGCGCACGGTCCCACAGCGAACATTGGCTCGTCGGTCCAGCAACTCGATGTAGCGACCGTCGTCAAAGCCTCTCAGGCCGTGTCCAGCGAGATCGTCTTATCCAAGCTGATCGAGCGGCTGATGACGATCGCGCTCGAGAATGCAGGCGCGGATCGCGGACTTCTGATACTGCCGGCAGAGGATGACCCTTTGATTCAGGCAGAGGCAAAGGCCGCCGACGATAAGATTGAAGTCGTGCTGTGCCAAAAGTTAATCACCGGGGTCACTTGTCCCGAATCTCTCGTCCGCTATGTCATCCGCACGCGCGAAAGCGTGATTCTCGATGATGCCTCCAAGCCCAACCTTTTCTCCGAGGACGATTATCTGCGCGGCCGACTAGCCAAGTCGATCCTCTGCCTGCCGCTGATGAAACAAGGACGCTTGACGGCGCTGCTCTACCTCGAAAACACGCTGAGCTCGTACGCGTTTCCCCCAGAGCGAATCGCGATCCTAGAACTGTTGGCGGCGCAAGCGGCGATCTCGCTGGAGAACACCCGCCTGTACAGCGATCTTCAAGAGCGTGAGGCGAAAGTCCGGCGCCTGGTCGAATCCAACATCATCGGGATCTCAATTTGGGACTTTGACGGTCGCATTATTGAGGCCAACGAGGCCTTTCTCCACATAGTGGGACGAAGCCGCGACGATATCGTTTCGGGTCGTCTGCGCTGGACCGAGCTAACGCCCACCGAATGGCATGACGCTGACGAAAGATCCGTGGCAGAGCTTCGGGCGACGGGAAGCTGCAAAGCTTTCGAGAAGGAGTACCTACGGAACGACGGCAGCCGCGTGCCCGTCCTAGTCGGCGCGGCGACCTTCGGCGGACCTCGCGACCAAGGCGTCGCCTTCGTGCTCGATTTGACTGAGCGCAAAGAGGCCGAGCAGAACCTGCGAGAGAGCGAGCGGCGATACCGCGAAGCGCAAGCGGAACTTTCTCACGTTACGCGGGTGACGACGCTGGGAGAGCTAGCCGCCTCGATCTCCCATGAAGTAAACCAGCCGCTCGCCGGCGTCCTAGCCAACGCGGAGGCCTGCCTGCGCTGGCTCGACCGTGGAACTCCCGACCTGAACAAAGCGCGCCGCTCAGTGGAATGGGTAATTGACGACGGCAATCGGGCGAGTGAGGTGGTCCGACGCGTGCGCGCGCTCGCGAAAAAGACGGACACTGAGAAGGCGCCTCTCGATATCAATGATGTCGTCAGGGACACCATCGCTCTGGTGCGGCGTGAACTGGTCAGCCACCAGGTATCGTTGCGCATGGATTTCGCATCCGCTCTGCCCATGATCCTGGCCGATCGGGTTCAGCTGCAGCAGGTGATTATCAACCTGGTGATGAATGGCATTGAAGCCATGCAAGCGGTCACAGATCGGCCCCGCGAACTGGTGATACGATCCCGCCAGGATGAAAGACAACAAGTGCTAACAAGCGTAACGGATTGCGGCGTCGGAATCTCCGTTGAGAATGCCGATCGACTGTTCAACGCCTTCTTCACCACCAAAGCCAGCGGCATAGGTATGGGGCTCTCGATCTGTCGTTCGATCATCGAAGCCCACGGTGGCCGGCTGTGGGCCATTGCAAACGTGCCGCACGGTACCACGTTTCAGTTCACCCTGCCGGCGAAAGCAGACACTGAGTCCTAGGTTGCGCGCGTAATAGCCCATCCTGAAGACGAGAGTTATCAGGTTCACACGAGACGATCTATCGCAGCCTATGTGCTCAAGCCCGCGGGGCGCTTCCACGCGCGCACTAACTCTATCACATATGCTGGGGTATCAGGACCGCCGCCGCAGCGTTCGCGATGTCGGTGTCGGTCTCCTTGCTCAAGCCAGCAACACCTATTGCGCCCACGACTTCGCCGTTTACGCGTATCGGAATGCCGCCGCGCAGTGCCATGATATCGGCGGTGACAAATGCCGTTCGACCCTGGTTGATGTTGTCCTCGATCTCCGCCGTCGGCCGTTGTAGCCGCGCAGCCGTTCGTGCCTTCGCTATGGCGAGGTCCGCGCTTGCCGGGCGGACGCCGTCCATCCGCTGGAAAGCAAGCAGATCGCCGGAGGCATCAACCACCGCAATCGCTGAGGGCGCATTCCGCTGTTGCGCGCTCTCTTTCGCTGCTTGCAAGACGGTCTGGGCTCCGGCTTGATTGAGGACCATCACGTTGATGGTTTGTGCCCCGGCTGACAAGCAGAAGACGGTCGCCAATATTCCAACGCCAATTCCAAGTTTTGTCATAGCGACCTGATTTCTATTCGTTGGTTTTGCGGCGCGAGCTTGCCCTAGGTAATCGCACGGATATTAGGTAGCCTTGCGTATCAGGCAGCCTTGGAGAGTTGTCCGTGCGGATCGATGACGAACTTGTTCGCGACGCCGGCGTCGAAGTTCTTGTAGCCGTCCGGGGCCTGCTCAAGACCGATCACCTTGACATTGACGATCTCGGCGATGGGCAGCCTGTCCCAAAGAATCGCCTGCATGAGCTGCCGATTGTATTTCAGAACCGGCGTCTGGCCGGTATGAAGGGCATGGGACTTTGCCCAGCCAAGCCCGAGACGCAGGCTGAGATTGCCGTGCTTGGCGGCTTGTTCTTGCGCGCCCGGATCGTCCGTCACGTAAAGGCCGGGAATGCCGATCGCGCCGGCTGCCCGGGTGACCTCCATCAGGCTGTTGAGCACGACGGCAGGCGCTTCGACGGTCTTTCCGTCTGCTCCTTGCGCCTTTGCTTCGAAGCCGACGCAGTCGATCGCGCAGTCGACCTCCGGAACGCCGAGCACGTCGGCGACGAGTTCGCCCAGGCGATCATGCTTGGTGAGGTCGATCGGCTCGAAGCCGACTTTCCTGGCGTGGGCGAGCCGCTCGTGGTTCATGTCTCCGATCAGCACGGCTGCTGCGCCCAGGATGCGCGCGGACGCTGCGGCCGCGAGGCCGACCGGCCCAGCGCCGGCGACATAGACCGTCGATCCGACCCCTACCTTGGCGGTGACCGCTCCGTGGAATCCGGTCGGCAAAATATCGGACAGGCAGGTCAGATCGCGGATTTTTTCCATTGCCCGCGCCTTGTCCGGAAACTTGAGCAGGTTGAAATCAGCGTAGGGCACCATCACATAGTCGGCCTGCCCGCCGATCCATCCGCCCATATCGACATATCCATAAGCGCCTCCGGCGCGATCGGAGTTGACGTGAAGGCAGACGCCTGTGTCACCCTCTCGACAAGTCCGGCAGCGGCCGCATGCGACATTGAAAGGGACCGACACGAGATCGCCGATCTCAAGATACTCGACATCCCGACCCTTCTCGATCACTTCGCCGGTAATCTCATGTCCGAGCACCATGCCGGCCGGCGCAGTCGTGCGACCCCGGACCATGTGCTGGTCGGAACCGCAAATATTCGTGGTGACGACCTTGAGTATGACGCCGTGATCGATGGTCTTTCCCGCCGGATTGCGGAAGGTTGGAAAGTCGATCTTTTGAACTTCGACGTGGCCGGGTTTGAGGTAAACCACGCCACGGTTGGAATTGGAGGCCATCTCAATCTCCTTTGGGTTTCATTCTTAACAGTCGAGCCGAATTTGCGGACCTGAGGCTTTCCAGGCCGATCCGCGAATCACGCTGAAGAAATTGCCGCGCCTGAAAGCGGGATCCTTGTCCGCCAGCACGTCGGTCTTGACATTACCGAATGTCGTTTCGGGTTGTGTTCGATGCCGTCGTAGAACGCTTGAATGATGTCTTCGTTGAAGTGTTCGGTGCGCGGATGCGCGTGGACGACCGCTTCACGTTCAGCGTCGCTGTAGTCGGCATAGGCGAGCCCCAGCACATCCATCTCGACTCCGGCCGTCACCAGGGCGACGACGGGTTGCATGTGCTGCGGGATGCCCGGCGTCGTGCAGAGCGATCGCGGTCCAAACTGTATCGATGTCGCGCTGCGCAACCCCGTGGCTGCGGAGGAAATCGCGGGCGGCGTTTGCGCCGTCGACTTCGAAGCGTTCATGGGCCCTGCAGTGCGCAGGCGTCAGACCCATATCGTGAAACATCGCACCCGCATAGAGAAGTTCGTGATCGAACTTCAGCGAGCGACGCTTTCCGGCAAGTGCACCCCAGTAGTAGACGCGACTCGAATGGTGAAAAAGCAGTGCGGACTCGGTATCACGGACGAGTTCTGTAATCTTGCGGGCGAGGCTACTGTCGGGAACGCGGATTCCTTCGACTGCGAATGTCTTCTCGGCCGCCAGCGTCATTTCGCTTCTCCTGTTATGCAAGCCCGCGATGCCCTTCCACAAGGAACATGATACGCCGCGCCGGAAGGATCGATTAAAAAGGGATTTAATGTTCTTACGTCTTCGTCATCGCTATTGTTGATCCGCATGATCGGCGACGTACGGTTCAACCGTCGCTATCGCGCTACCGATCATCAATACCTTCGACCGGCCGAATGGACGGCAAGATGCTTGCAATCACGACTGATTGAAAAAGAGTTGTCTTAGCCCATGGATATCAAGCCGTTATTTGGCCTTTGTGGCGTTCTCATCGCTGCGATAACGTCCGAATTTAACGACCAGGTTACATCTATCGCGCTGAGCGACGTCCGCGGCGCACTCGGGATCAGCCACGATGCCGGAACCTGGATCGAAAGCCTGTATGTGTCGGCCGAGATCATCGGCATGGCGACCTCGCCGTGGCTGCTGGTGACTTTCACGTTAAGGCGCTGGACGCTTTTGGCGATCGCGCTCTGCGGAGCCTCAAGCGTGCTTATCCCGTTCAGCCCGAACATCGAGGCGATCTACACTCTGCGGCTGCTGCAGGGGCTCGCGGGAGGCATGATCGTTCCTCTGCTGATGACCACGGCGTTTCGCGTTCTCACGCCGGACATCCGGCTCTACGGCCTGGCCGTCTACGCCTTGACCGCGACCTTCACGCCCGCGCTGGCCTCCACGGTGGCCGCGCTCTGGACCGATATCGTGGACTGGCGTTTCGTATTCCTCCAGACGATCCCACTCTGTTCGTTGGCCGGCGTCCTCGTCTGGTACTGCCTGCACCAGGATCAGCCGAAATACGAACGGTTTCGGATGCTGGACTGGCGCGGCGCGCTGCTTCTGGTGATCGGGTCCGGCGCCCTAAGCACCATGCTGTATCAGGGTGACCGGCTCGACTGGTTCAACTCGAGCCTGATCTGTGTGCTGGCACTGGTGAGCGCCGTCGCCATCCCGCTATTCCTGGTCAACGAGTGGTTCCACCCTTTGCCGTTTCTGAAGCTGCAGATGCTCGGTCGTCGCAACATCGCCTATGGTGCCCTTGGCTTGTTCACTTTTCTGCTGATCAGTCAATCCGGGTCGACCGTGCCCTTGCGATACCTGCAGGAAATCCAGGGTTACAGACCGCTGCAATCCAACCTGATCACACTGGAGATCGCGGCGTCACAACTGTTGATGTTGCCCGCGATGGCGCTGCTGCTGGATTACAAGCGGGTCGATTCGCGCGTCGTCAGCATGGTCGGGCTGGGATTGATCCTCGCATCCTGCATCGGTTCGTCCTTTCTCACGGTTTATTGGAACCGGGATCAATTCTATCTATGGCAGCTGCTCCAGGCGGTCGGACAGCCGATGGTGATCATGCCGTTGCTCATGATGACCACCAATAGCGTTGCCGGCCCGGCAGAAGGTCCTTTCGCGGCTGCGCTGGTCAACACATCGCGCGCCGTCGCAGAGGCAGCAAGTGCCTGGTTCGTGGCGTTGATCGATCGCTGGCGCAACGCGCTGCATTCGGACCGCATCATCGATCAGGCGGGCCAGGATCGCTGGCGGGTGCTCCAGAGCAACGGCGTGCTGCCCCAGTATCCGCCACCGTTGACGCCAGCCGGTCAGCCCCGCATGCCGAACAGCCTGGAAGCCTTCCGCCACGCCGTGGAGCAGCAGGCAGCGATTTTATCGACGAGCGACACCTTTCTGATCCTCGGAGGCATGACCGTGTTCTTGATGGTCGTGGTGATGACGTTGCCGGTCCGCACCGTCCCGCCACGTATCCTCTTTGCAAAGCCATAGGAACCCGCATGGCAGAGGATGTAGCCGAACTCGAGACCCGACCCGCAGAACTGGAGCGGAGCGAAAAGCCAGACCTGGCCCTGCAGCGCAAGAACGACGATTCATCTCAGAAGGACGGCGAGTCGGCGAACCGCACGGACGAAGAACCAGATAAGCTTCCCGTACCTCTGCCGCGCTGGCCCTTCGTTCTGGTCGGACTCGTCGTGGCGATCTTCGCCGCGGTGGTGCTGTACATCATCTTCCGGCCACGCCCGGACGTACGGACCGCCGATGCTTACGTGATGGTCCATTACGCCACGATCGCGCCGCGCATCTCCGGACAGATCGCCTCGGTGGCGGTTGACGACAACGACGTCGTCAAGATCGGACAAGTGCTCGCGACTCTCGACCGGCGCGACAATGAGACTGCCCTGGCTTCCGCAGAAGCGGCGGTGGCACGCGCCAGATCGAAATTGGATGAGATATCCGCGACCGTATCGCGCCAGCCGTCGATCATAGAAGAGCAACAAGCCGCCGTTGCATCGGCACGCGCGAGGTTTGCTTTCGCGCAGGCAGACGCGCGCCGCTACGGCAACCTCGCCACAACAGGAGCCGGCACCGTGCGGGAGCACCAGGAGGCCGACAGCACACTTCAGCAGGGTCAAGCCTCGTTGGATAGCGCCGAGGCTTCGCTCGATGCGGCTCGCCGGCAAGTGGACGTGCTCAAGGCGCAGAGGTCTGCGGCTGAGTCAGTGGTCAAGGCTGATGAGGCTCAACTTGAGCAGGCCAAACTTAATCTGTCCTATACGCAGATCAGGGCACCGATCAATGGCATGGTGGGCGAACGGTCCGTGCAGGTCGGCAACTACGTCGGCCCAGGCACGACGCTGATGACCATTGTGCCGCTCGAGCAGGTCTATATCGAAGCGAACTATCTTGAAGTGGATCTGCTGCACGTCCGCAGCGGCCAGCCGGTAACCATCCATCTGGACGCCTACGACATCGACCTCGATGGGACGGTGGATAGCGTGCCGCCCGCTTCCGGCGCCACCTTTGCTCCGATTGCGCCCAACAACGCCACCGGTAATTTTACCAAGATCGTGCAACGGCTGCCGATCAAGATCGTCGTGACGCCCGGGCAACCTTTGGCTAAGCTCCTGCGCGTGGGCCTATCGGTCGAGACCACCATTCATACAGGACTGGAGGACGTCGTGTACGAACAGCGCAGATCAACCGATCGCGTGACCGGGCGTTAACTGGTGCGTGCCTTACGTCTTGCGGCGTACCTCTCCGGCCCGATGTTAGGCATCGGTCTGACCGGCTGTACCGTTGGGCCGGACTTCCAGAGCCCCGAGATAAGAGAAGCACCCAGGAGATCGGCGTTAGATAACAAAAACGTGCCGAGCCGGACAGTCGAGAGCGCGGTCGACATAGCTTGGTGGCAAAGCTTCCGGGATATTCAGCTGTCCTCGCTGGTTGACAGGCTGGTGGCGCAGAACCTGGATCTCGAGACGGCGGCGGAACGCGTGATCCAGAGCATGGCGCAGCGCCGGGTCGCAGCCTCTCAGGGACTGCCGCAGATCGACGGACAATCATCAAGTACCTATAATCGCCAGAGCCCGAACGGCACGCTCTCCTTGCTCGTCCCTAGGCCCGGCGCGCCGTTGGAGTATCCGCTGTTCCGGGATGGCTTGACGTCATCATGGCAGCTGGACCTGTTCGGTCGCGTTCGGCGGGCGGTGGAAGCCGCCGATGCCGCCACCCTGGCGGCTGTGGAGAACCGGCACGGCGTCGCGCTGGCGGCGGTCGCCGAACTGGCGCAAGGCTACATGCAATTGCGCGGCACCCAGAACCGTCTTGGGATCGCGAAACGCAATCTTCGCCTTGCCGAAGAGAATGTGGAACTGGTGAACAAGCGTTTCGGCGACGGGGTCGCGACAACGCTCGACCTTGCGCAAGCCCGGGCTCAACAGGCCACCATCGCCGCAACCCTGCCGCCACTGCGCGCCCAGGAGGCGGAGTTCATTAACGTTATAGGACTGCTGCTGGGCTATGCTCCACGCGCGCTCGAGGCCGAGTTGCGCCGCTCTCAAATACTGCCGCGCGTGCCGCGCAAGGTTCCGGTGGGCCTGCCTGGAACGCTGGTGCGCCGCCGGCCGGACGTGCGCGAGGCTGAGGCGCGGCTGCATGAAGCCACGGCGCAGACCGGCGTCGCGGTGGCGAGCTTTTATCCTGACGTGACATTGAACGGTGCCGTCGGCGTGGAAAGCTTGCACCTGACCAATCTGTTCTCCCCGACGTCGACCGCATTTGCTCTAGGGCCGTCCGTTTCCATTCCGATCTTCGAAGGGGGGCGGTTGCGCGGCACCCTGGCGCTGCGCGAATCGCGAGAGCGGGAGGCAGCCATCGTCTTTCAGAAAACCATCTTGCGGGCCTGGAAGGAGGTCGACGACGCCATCACCGCCTATCGCGAAGCGCAACTCCGGCGGGGTCACGTCGCCCGGTCCGTCACTGAAAATCAGGCCGCTCTGCAAGCCGCCAGGCAACGTTACTCGGAGGGTGCAATCGATTTCCTGAATGTCATCACGGCACAAGCCCAGTTGCTGCAGAGCGAGAATGATCTTGCCGACAGCGATTATCTCGTCAATCTTTATCGCGCCCTCGGGGGAGGATGGCAGGTCGCAGATGTCGCCTATGGTACAGATGGTACGCAGCGACAGACGACTGGAACACCATAGACAAGTGTCAGGGAACGAGTGCCCGGATATTTAACCGTTCGAGGGCTGCGTCGGTAATGGCATCGCGTCAAGCGGCGTCTGCGCCGCTCACTTGCGCCTTCATCGGTATTCCGCTTCGCGCCAATACTGTTCTCTAATGGTCAAGAACGACAACCCGATTCAGAGCTTTGCACGACGTCGTCCGGTGCCGGTCCAAGAGGCATGCGGGTACGCCGGCCGGCAGGATATGTGGCCACTCAGTTGCCTAACACCGGCTGGCCTGATGCACCGTCCAGTGGCGGGCGCGGCTTGGCGAGGCCTGTCGCATCGGGCGGGGTCTCGTTGCTAGCCGTCCTTGTGTCGATCCGCTCAAGCGTGGTGACGAATGCTGCGAGTATTGCGATTATCACCACAACGGAGCGACGGCGGTACGGTGGCTATCCCGCTCGTTACTCATGAGGGAGCCTCCACTCTAAGGTATCCGGCTCGGATGGTTCCGCCGCGCTACCGGTTAGCCAAGCGCCTCGACTTCGAGTGGCCGAGGCCTCGGGGACGTATTTGATGTGCAGTGCCGTCACGAGTACAGCATCCAGTAGAGATAACCTCAGCACTCTCTCGCGCCGAGGTTATCTCGCGGTCACCGATCCTCAACCTGTCAGCTGACCGTTCCGGATCGCGATCAACACCGATCTACGATAGTCCATCAACTGCACATCTGACGGGGTTGCAGGGGCCAGCCTTGCTTAGTGTGCACGCGCGGCTGGACCACATAGCAACTGCCGTTGTCAGCGTATGAATCGCTGGAGACATACGGATAATAGCCGTACGGATAGTCGCAAGCGTAGTCGTCATAGTCGTCGTACGGGTAGAAGCCGAAACGTCGCCCGAAGCCGCGATCACGAAAACCACGGCCGCGCAATTCACCACCACGAAATCCACCTCCTTGGAAACCACCGCTACCATGAAATCCGCTAGCGATGCCTCCGCCACGGAAACCGCCTCCTCCGGCTTTCCAGTACCTTTGTGCCGAAGGGCGCCGGTATTCTGAGATGTTTTCGCGCACCCTTGCTTGCCGACCGGGCAGTTGCGAACCTCAACGAAGAAAGGGCAGCAAACAGCAAGCTCAATAGGGTGGCGCTGCGCAAGGGCGTCAACGCGAAGGCGTCCACCGCGGCCTGGAGCCTGTCCCAGACGACGTTAGCCGCTCCGCAACTCGGCGGGACCGCCCTCCTTTGTTGCGGTTCAAGCACACGATTCGATCCGCCGCTTGCGCAGCACGAACCAAGCCTTGCGCGGCAGGATGGGACATACCGTGATTATAGGCGCCGGCCGAAAGCGCACGACGTCGTCGTTCATTCGCCTTCCTCCAGAGCTTAGATAGCGGCCCACCGGCTCCATAGACCGTGTCTTTGCGGGGCTGCGGCACTTTCGGAATCGCCTTCAGTGCGCGCGGGCGATCCTCGACGGTCGTACATTCGCCGTACGTCCCTGCCCCGGGGTACGCGCCGACGCCCACAAAGTCCTCATCGGACGACAAGGCATGGTCGAAAGGTCGCGGATGCGCCTCGTCACCGCATTACGCAATGGTGCAATCGACGTTGTCATCGCCACCGACGGGGGACACGTCTTTGACAGCAACGCCTTGCCGCTGTGGAGCGAGCGCGTCCTGGTGGCCTTGCCTGAGGAACATCAACTGGCTGGGAAGAAGGCGATCTACTGGACCGACCTGCGGAATGAGACGGTCCTTTTCAGCCATTATGACTCGGGGCGAGAACTTGAGGATCTCTTGTTGGCGAAGCTGATCTCGACAGCAGACCGTCCCAAGATCGAACGCCATGACGTTAGCAGAGGTATCATCAAGACCCTCATATCCATAGGACTCGGTGTCAGTTTGGTGGCCGAGTCCGACATCGGCGTCAATTTTGCGGGCCTCACTTATCGAGAGGTACGAGACGGCACGGGGCCGAGTCAGGTCAATTATTCAGCACATTGGCGCAAGGACAATGACAATCCGGCGCTGGCAAACTTCCTCAAATTGTTGAGCGAGCGCTATCCTTGCCTTGCGCAGGCTGACCCTTGCGGCGGGTCTTTGCAAAGGCTCGGTCGGTTGCGCCATGAATCGCGCCAGCATTGGTGCGACCAGCTTTGCCGGATCCGAGATCGACTGCCCGGTTTCACGGGTAAGCATGTCGGTGTAGGCCGCGAGGTCGCGATGGACATCGGCCGGCAGTTCCACGGTGAGCTTTACCGGCTTGTCATCGGCGATGGCGCCGAGCTTCAGCTTTGCCATTTTTTCAGCCTCTGTATGGTTCGAGCACGAGGTCGCGATTGACGATTATCCGCACCGGAAAACCCGGCCGGATTGTCAGGGTCGGCTGGATGTTGAGATTGCGCCGAACGATCTGCTGACCGGTCTGGTTCAGGGAATCCCCTGCCCCACGGCGAAGGGCCTGCAGAATGGCGCTGTTTCCATTGCCAGCATCCGAGCCGGACCCAAGTTCGGCTCCTACACCAAGCAAAGTCGACAGCAACGCCGCCTTGAACAGCTCGCCCCAGTGATGATCGACCTCGTCGTAAAGCCCAGCATAGCCTGCGGTATCGGCACCCGGCTGGCGCTCAAGGACGATCGATCGGCCGTTCGGCATGATCAGGCGTGTCCAGACCAGGAGCACGCGTGACTGTCCATGTGTAACATGGCTATCGTAGATTCCTATCAGCCGCGCACCCTGGGGCACCAACAAAGTTTGGCCGGACAGCGTATCAAATAGCGGTTCGGTCACATGCGCCATGATCTGCCCGGGCAGATCGGAGCGGATTCCCGTAATGAGGGCCGCCGAAATCACAGACCCTGCCTGGACCACATAACGCGAGGCTGGCTTAGCCACACGGTCAGGGCTCGTCGTCCGCCGATCAACGGCAGCGCTAACAAAAGCGAGCTTGCGGTCCTGTCCATTTTGGGCAAACGCCTCATCGGACGGAGATGCGGCATTTGAGGTCGTCTCGGCAGGAGTCGCTGCAGCCGGTGGCCGAACATTCGTTGACGCAAATACTTTGCTGATGCGCGCGGACTCGCTTTCCTGGCTCATCCGCTGTTGCTCGGGGTCGACCGCAAGCGGCCCGGACTGGGCCTGGGCCGCAACAATGGGGCGACCGAGATCACCCGGCAATGGCGGCCCGAGGCGCGGCACATCGCGCGGAATGCCCGCATAGTCGCGCGGCAGCCCGGCAAGGCCGTCGGCCACATTGTGGTGATCGGTGCTGTACAGCTCTTCGGAAGCTGGACCACGCGTGCGATTCTGCTGCAGCGCCCACAGCACGGCTCCGAAAACGAGAACGAGCGCGAGTGCCGTGCCGCCGGCCAATACCTTACGCGACAGGCGGGTAACGGGCGGACGTTCTGGACGCAGGCGCAGTGAGCTGGCTATCTCCGCAGCACTCTTCGGCGAGGTAGAACCAGGACCACCGGCGCCAGTCGTTTGGTTATCAGTCACGACGGCCTCCCGTCGCTTCTGATGATTCGGACCTTTTGCTGAGAATCGCCACCAAGTCGCAGCTCCGCCGCGGCAAACAGCCGATCGACGATCAGCACGTTACGATAGGTTCGGTAGTTGACGATCTCGGAATTGCCGTCCGGACCGATGACAAACAGCGGAGGCATTTCTCCCTGAACGATGCCGGATGAGAACTCGATATAGACCTTGTGGCCATCGTCATAGACGCCGACCGGCCGCCAAGGCGGATTGTCGCCCTCGAGGGTGTAGCGATAGCGCCGCTGAGAAGAGTCAGGAAGAACTGGCGTCGGGGAAACAGCCCGGGCACGGCCGGGCCTGTCCTCGGGATAGAACCAGGCGACTGATGGCATGTAGGGTTTTTCACGCGAGCGCAGCTCGATGAGATAGGTGCGCCGGTCGGTGTTGACCACGAGGTTGGTCTCAATCGAAGGCCGCGTCGGCTTGACCATGATGTGGACACGTCTGGTATCGCCGCTTCCGCTTTCGGTGTCGCCAACCACCCAGCGCACGGTGTCGCCAGCCGATACCGGCCCCGAACCCGTGAGCTGCTCGCCGGGCTCGAGTGCGATATCGGTGATCTGTCCGGGGCTCGCGTAGATCTGATAGAGGGCGCCGGGACTAAAAGGGAAGACCTGCACAGCATTGAAGTAGCCGGCGCTACGCGGCTCGACGCGCGCAGCGTCATTGGCGGTCTCGATCCGCGCAATAGGCTCCTTTGCCTCAACGTTTCCCTTCTTGCCTCCCTTCGCCGGCGTCCAGGACGGCGGAACGTGAAGGGATCGCGGACGATCCTCCGCCAGCGACGGCGGACTGGGAAGTGGCGGGATATCGTCGTCGTAGCTGATCTGCGGCGGTTTGGAGGTGGCACAGCCGCTGAGTGCAAATATGCAAGCAAACAGAAACGGGCGCATGACCTTGCGCACACTCGGGCTAGCGACTCCAGGAATCTGCATACTCACTGCCCAAGCTCCTTCGACCAGTTGATGGCGTTGACATAGACCCCGAGCGGGTTCTTGCGCAGGCGTTCGGCATCGCGCGGGGTTTCGATCACGATGGTGAGGATGGCGGTCCAGCGCTCGGTGGCGGTAAGCTGGCCATTGTCGTAGCGGCGCTCGATCCAGGCGACCCGAAAGCTTTCCGGCGAGGCACGGATGACGCTGGATATTTCCACTGCGATCTGCAGCTTGCCGAGTTTGGCAAAGGGATCGTTGACGCGGGCGTAGTCATTGAGGGCCGCGGCGCCGCGATCGGTGGTAAAGTCGTAGGCGCGCAGCCAGTCCTGCCGCAGCACGATGGCATCAGCCGAAAGCCCGCGCACATTCTCGATGAAGCGTGCCAAATGAAAGGCAATCTGCGGATCGGTTGGCTGGTAGAAGGGATTGGCTGGGCCGACCGCCTGTGCCTGGCCGAGACGATCGACCTCAATGACCCAGGGCGTAATGCTTCCCTGTGTGGATTGCCAGACGAGACCTGATGCAAGTCCTGCCGACAGGATCAGAGAACCGAAGGCCATCAGTCGCCAGTTTTTGGCCTGCACCCGCGCCGAGCCGATGCGCTCGTCCCACGCTTGCGCCGCTTTCTGATAGGGCGTTACGGGCGCGGGCGTGCGGCCATAATGAACGGACGGTCGTTTGAACATCACTTCCCTCCTTCGGAGAGATCGACGGAGGCGCCTCCTCCACCATGGTCGGCAGTGCGAACGACGTTGGTAGCGGCCGACGCCCCCTGACTCATGGTCTGCATCCGCTTCAAGCGTCTGGCCGAGCTGGACTGACGGTCCGGAGGTGAGGAACTTGCCGGCGGCTGGGCTGCGCCGGCTTCACCGGCTGCAGTGCCACCAGTTGAAGCCGAGCCGCTTGCAGCCGCGGCGCGACGAAGCGGGCTCGTCATCGCGGACGCGGCGGCATCCGCGACGCCGGACAAACCACCAGCCCGGAACGCCCCGCTCACGCTACCCGCTAGCGCCGCAGTCCCGCGCGCCGCGCCGGCGAGTGCGCCGACGCTTCCCGCAGCGAGGCCCGCTCCGGCCACCACGACCCCGCCGGCAGCTAACCCCGTGCCCGCGGCGGCTCCAGCGCCAAGTTGCGGACCGCCGGACACGATGCCATTGGCGATGCCGGGCCCAAAAATTCCCAGGCCCAGCAGCGCTAACGCGGCGAGCACCAGGGCCATGGCATCTTCAATGCCGACCTGTGCGCCGGCCGAGCTAACGGTAAACTGTGAGAACAACGACGAGCCAATGCCGACGATCACGGCGAGCACCATGACTTTGACGCCTGACGAGATGACGTTGCCGAGCACGCGTTCGGCGGCGAAGGCCGTCTTGCCGAACAGCCCAAAGGGGATCAGGACGAAGCCCGCAAGCGTCGTCAGCTTGAATTCAATCAGGGTGACAAAGAGCTGGATCGCCAAAATGAAGAAGGCGAGCAGCACGATCGCCCAGGCGAAGAGCAACACCGCGATCTGGATGAAATTCTCGAAGAAGCTGACGTAGCCCATCAAGCCCGAGATCGAGTCCAGGATCGGCCTCCCCGCATCGATGCCGACCTGCGCTATCCGCCCCGGGCGCAGAAAATCCGCCGAGGACAAACCAGTTCCTGAGGCTCTCAAACCGAGACCGGCAAAGCTCTCGAAAACGATGCGGGCGAGGCTGTTCCAGTTGCCGATCAGGTAAGCGAACACGCCGACAAAGAGCGTCTTCCTCACGAGGCGAGCGATGATGTCCTCGTCGGTACCCCAGGCCCAGAACAGAGCGGCCAGCGTGACATCGATCGCGGCAAGCGTGGTCGCGAGGAAGGCGACTTCGTTGCCAAGTAACCCAAAGCCAGAGTCGATATAGCGGGTAAACGTTTCCAGAAATCGATCAATGACGCCGGTGCCACCCATGGAATCACTCGCGTTCGGGTGTTGCAACGGGCGGCCAGCCCTGGGGGAGACGATCGGGATGCTTGGGCTGCGCCAACGACGGTCTCGGGCTGCCTGATTGAGCATCGGCGGAAGTAACGCCCGGTGTTTTCTTTGATCCAAGGAAGCGACGGCGGTTCTCCGCCCAAATCAGACGGCACTCCTGGAGCTCTGCAACCTGCTCGGAGGTGACCTTTCGGCAGCGTTCGAGTTCGCCGCCAAGCGGACTGGTTGCCCGGGATGCCGACGATCTAGCCGGTGGAGCGTCGCTGGCGTCACGGAGCTGGATTGTGCACGCTGCGACAAGGATGGGGACGGCAGCCGCTGTCGTCACAAGCATCACCCGCTTAAGTCCACCACGTCCGCTCATTGGTGAAACATCCGCACGCTGGAAGGCTGATAGCCCCGACCGGGTGCGAGAAAGCGACGAAGCTGCTCCCTGCCCTGGTCCTGGGCGGCGGTGCGCTGGGCGGTCTCGAGGTTTTGCGCCCGTCCCTGCGCGACAACTGCAGCCGTCAGGTCGGCGAGCTGCTGCGCCTGCAGACCAAGGAGCTGATTCCCGGCCTGACTGGCCTGCAGCGCGCCGGTCGCGCCCTGGCTTGCGCTGACGAGGGCCGACATCTCTTTGCGGTGGGTGTCGAGATTGCCGACCACGGTCGCCTGAACGCGCAAAGCATCCTGCAAGCCCGCCACAGAATTCTGCCAGCGTGTTTGCGCATTCGCGATCAGCGCTTGATCTGACGCGTTCGTCGATGCAGGCGCATAGGTCGTCGAGAAGGTTCGATCGATCTGCTTGATATCGTAGGCAATGCGCTGGGCCTGGGCGAGAAGCTGTTGGGTTCGCTGGATCGACTGCTCGAGCTGCTGCAGCGAGGAATACGGCAGGCTGGCGAGATTTTTGGCCTGGTTGATCAACATCTGCGCCTGATTCTGCAGCGAGGTAATCTGGTTGTTGATCTGCTGCAGCTCACGCGCGGCCGTGAGCACATTCTGCGCATAGTTGTTGGGATCGAACACGATCAGTTGGGCGGACGTCGGCAAAGCAGTACATGCAATCGCAATGGCGAGCCCACCCGCCGCTAAGAGGTGACGGCGACGCATCATGACAAACCTTCCTGCTTGATGAGACCGGGAATGAGATCGGCGGCCCAACCCAGCCCACGCGCGGCGAGCCAACCCCTGACAAAGTCCTCACGGCGATTTTCGGCGAGCACGCGCTCGATCATTGCCTGATCGGACTTTGATGAAGCCGCAGTGAAGGCGAGCGAAAATTCCTCAAGGCCCAGCTCGAACAGGCGATTGCCGCGCCGTGACTGGCAGTAGTAGTCGCGTTTGGGCGTGGCGCGTGCCAGGATCTCGATCTGCCGGTCGTTCAGACCAAAGCGCCGATAGATCGCCGAGATTTGGGGCTCAATTGCCCGTTCGTTCGGAAGGAACAGCCGCGTCGGGCAACTCTCGATGATGGCGGGCGCAATTGCGGAGCCATCAATATCCGATAGCGATTGGGTCGCGAAGACAACGGAGGCATTCTTCTTCCGCAGCGTCTTCAACCATTCGCGGATCTGGCCGGCAAATCCTTCATCATTGAGCGCGAGCCAGCCCTCGTCGATAATGAGTAGCGTCGGCCTGCCGTCAAGCTGCCCCTCAATCCGGTGATAGAGATAGGATAGGACCGCCGGTGCGGCGCCGGTGCCGATCAGTCCCTCGGTTTCGAACACCTGGACCGGACTTGTTCCAAGCTGTTCGGTCTCCGCATCGAGCAAGCGCCCAAAGGCGCCACCGAGACAGTAGGGTTGAAGAGCCCTTTTCAGGCCCTGGGACTGCAGCAGCACGGACAAACCGGTCAGCGTTCGTTCCCCCACGGGCGCAGAAGCCAGCGAAGACAGCGCCGACCAAAGATGCTCCTTGGCTTCAGGCGTCATGTCGATCTTTTCGCGGGCGAGAATGGCTGCGATCCATTCCGCCGCCCAGCCACGCTCGGCCGCATCGTCAATCATGGCTAGCGGCTGCAGGGCGACTGGTTCGGAGGCGCTGTCGGACAGCGCACCGCCGAGGTCATGCCAATCGCCCTTCATCGCGAGGGCCGCGGCCCTGATCGACCCGCCGAAATCGAAGGCAAAGATCTGCGAGCCTGGATAGCGGCGGAACTGCAGCGCCATCAGCGCAAGCAGCACGGACTTGCCCGCACCGGTCGGACCGACCACCAGCGTGTGCCCGACGTCCCCGACGTGGAGGGAAAAACGAAACGGCGTGGATCCTTCCGTCCGGGCGAAGAACAGCGGCGGCGCGCCGAGATGAGTGTCCCTCGCCGGCCCTGCCCAAACCGCGGACAACGGGATCATATGGGCGATGTTCAGGGTCGAGACCGGGGGCTGGCGGACGTTGGCATAGACGTGGCCGGGCAACGAGCCCAGCCAGGCATCGACTGCGTTGACGGTCTCCACCATGGAGGTGAAGTCGCGTCCCTGAATGACCTTCTCGACCAGGCGCAACCGTTCGTCCGCGATGCGCGGATTCTCGTCCCAGACCGTGATCGTGGCGGTGACGAAGGCCTCTCCAATCAGATCGGAGCCGAGTTCTTGTAACGCTGCGTCGGCGTCGATAGCCTTGTTGCTAGCGTCGGTATCGATGAGAGACGAAGTCTCGTTGGTCATCACCTCCTTCAGGATTGCGGCAACGGATTTCCGTTTGGCGAACCATTGCCGCCGGATCCTGGTCAGGAGTTTCGTTGCGTCCGCCTTGTCGAGCATGATCGCCCGGGTCGACCACCGATAGGGGAAGGCCAACCGATTGAGATCGTCCAGGATCCCCGGCGTGGTTGCCGTCGGGAACCCAACAATCGTGAGCACCCGCAGGTGTTGGTCGCCCAGCATCGGCTCGAGCCCGCCCGTCAGGGGCTCGTCCGCCAACAGCGCATCGAGATACATGGGAATCTCGGGAACGCGGACGCGATGTATCTTGGTCGAGACGCAAGCATGCAGGTAGGTCAGCGTCTCGCCGTCATCGAGCCATCGGCACTCCGGCATGAACCCTTCGACCAGTTGCAGCACGCGGCCAGTCCGATCGACAAAGCCGCGCAATACCTGGTGGGCGCCGGCAGCCTGCCCGCGCTCAGGTCCCTCATAAAGGAGGCGCTCGGCGCGCGCCGCATCCTCCGCCGGCGGCAGATACAGGAAGGTGAGGAAATAGGCTGACTCGTAGTGAGCTCCCTCCTCCTCGAATTGCGCCCGGCGCTCGGCATCGACCAGGGCCGATGCCACGTCCGGACAACTGCTCGGTGGATAGGCGTTCGATGAGTACCTCTGCGCTTCCACAAACACGGCCCAGCCGGATCCGAGGCGGCGCAAGGCGTTGTTGAGGCGGCCGGCAACCGCAACGAGCTCCGCCGGAACGGAGGAATCAAGATCGGGCCCGCGAAAGCGCGCGGTCCTCTGAAACGATCCGTCCTTGTTGAGGACGATGCCTTTGTCGACGAGTGCGGCCCATGGCAGGAAATCCGCAAGGCGTGTAGTGGAGCGGCGGTATTCGGCAAGGTTCATCATTGGTTGCTCACACATTCAGATGGGTTGGGGTGCGCAGATGGCGTCTTGCAGTCTCGACAAAGAGCGGATCGCGCTTCGCGGCCCAGACGGCAGCGGCATGACCGATTGCCCAGATCAGGAGGCCCGCGATCCACAGCCGCAAACCGAGGCCGAGCGCCGCGGCAACGGTGCCGTTGACGATGGCGACCGCACGCGGCGCGCCGCCGAGCAGGATCGGTTCGGTCAGCGCGCGATGCACCGGAATTGCAAAACCTTCAACCGGCCCGTCCATCAGATCAGCACTCCGCCGCCGAATGAGAAAAATGCCAGGAAGAAGCTCGAGGCTGCGAACGCGATCGACAGACCGAAAACGATCTGGATCAGGCGCCGAAAACCGCCCGAAGTGTCGCCGAAGGCGAGCGTAAGGCCCGTGACGATGATGATGATCACGGCCAGAATCTTGGCGACGGGCCCCTCGACCGACTGCAGGATCTGGTTAAGCGGCTGCTCCCACGGCATGTTGGAGCCAGCGGCATCTGCAGTGGGCGAGATCGCCACGGAGCTGAGAGCTACCGCAACAGCTATTATCCCGCTTCTCAATGTGACGCCGTTCATGATGGGTCTCCTGCGGGTGAAATGAGGTAGTCGCCCTCGGTCGTCAGGCCATCGACACGCGCGAGTTCTGTCAGCCGACGGTCTGCGCCACGGCCGGAGAGAACCGTAATCACGTCGATGGTCTCCGCGATCAGCGCGCGCGGCACGGTTATGACGGCTTCCTGGATAAGCTGTTCGAGGCGGCGAAGGGCGCCAAGCGCCGTGCCGGCGTGAATGGTGCCGACGCCACCGGGATGGCCGGTGCCCCAGGCCTTGAGAAGGTCGAGCGCCTCGGCCCCTCGCACCTCACCGATCGAGATTCGGTCGGGGCGTAGCCGGAGCGAGGAGCGCACGAGGTCGGACAGCGAGACGACACCATCCTTGGTGCGCAGCGCCACGAGGTTAGCCGACTTGCATTGGAGTTCGCGCGTATCCTCGATCAGCACGACGCGATCTGCAGTTTTTGCAATCTCGGCCAGCAGCGCATTAGTCAGCGTGGTCTTGCCGGTCGAAGTACCGCCGGCCACGAGGATGTTTTGACGGTCCCGGACAGCGTTGCGCAGCCCTTCAGCCTGAGCGGCTGTCAGGATGCCGGCGGCGACATAGTCGTCGAGGGTAAATACGGCCACCGCCGGCTTGCGAATGGCAAAGGCTGGAGCGGTCACCACGGGCGGCAGCAACCCCTCAAAACGCTCTCCCGTCTCGGGCAACTCGGCCGAGACGCGGGGACTTGCCGGATGAACCTCAGCGCCGACGTGATGGGCAACGAGCCGCACGATACGCTCGCCGTCGGCTGCGGCGAGACGCTCGCCGGTATCTGTCATGCCCCCCGACAACCGATCGACCCAGAGCCGGCCATCGGGATTGAGCATGACCTCGACGATCCCAGCGTCTTCGAGCCAGGCCGCTATCGCCGGTCCGAGCGCGGTGCGCAACATGCGTGCACTACGCGAGACCGCCTCGGACTGAAGGGAATGAACTGCCACGCTTGCCCCCAAGGTCGCCGAGATATGAGCTCGGCGGTGGGGATCAGTAGAAAAGGCAGGTTACGCGCTCGTGCAACAAGCTCAAATCAGGAGGCGTGCCGTGGCGTAGCAAAAGAAAAGATGGCGGGATCACTCACGAGGAACGGTTGGCGACGTTTGCGCCGGATCGATGTCGAGCGAGATCTCCTGGGCCAGGGTCTGGCCCCTGGCCAGCCGGCGCCCGAGGGCTTCGACAAACCCCTCATACCGCTCCCGGCCCTTGGCCTGCGCAGCGGGCTGCGCCGTATCAGGCAGCGGCGGCGTTGCCGTCAGCCAGAACCGCACGAACAAGGCCAGCGCTTCATTTGAAATGGTGATATGACGCTCCAGCCGCTCGACGTGCCGGGTCAGCCGGTCAAGGCGACGGCCGAGCGCCGCCTCCATCCGTTCCGAATTATCCGGCGACAGGAATGAGGCCAGCGCAGTTTCGACGATGAGCGCCTGAGGTACTCGCTTGCGGTTGGCATGATCGGCAAGCTGGCCCGCAAGGTCCGGAGGCAAACGAAACGTGTGCTTGGTTCGCATTATCTCATCCTAGAGGTCGAGGCCGTCGCCTGGATCCATCGCGGCCTGACGCGCCAGACCGGGAACGTTCATGCGCAGCACACGCGCCCGTATGGCCTCACCGTCGCCCTCGTCTTCCGTGAAGTCGAACTCCGGTGGAGGCTTTGAGGCTTCCGGCGCGATATTTTCATGCTCGGGAAGCTCCGGCTCGCGCCGAATGCCGGAATTTGCGGGATCGTCCACAGATTGCCGAGCGCCCGACGACGTTACCGGCTCGGCAACACTTGAATTCGGCGGAGCTGGCAACTGGCTCCAATCGTCCGACGGAATGCCGCCCTCGCGACCGAATGAGCTTGGGTCCGCCGGTGGCAGCACACGTTCGACCAGACGTGGATCCTCAAAATACCTCGCCTTCTTGGCTCGGATCGGTGGCACGCCGGAAACCAGCACGAGCTCGTCCTCTGGTGGAAGCTGCATCACCTCGCCTGGCGTCAATAACGGGCGCGCGGTCTCCTGCCGCGAGACCATGAGATGGCCAAGCCAAGGGCTAAGCCTGTGGCCAGCATAGTTCTTCATCGCGCGCAACTCGGTGGCAGTGCCAAGCGCGTCCGACACCCTCTTGGCGGTGCGCTCGTCATTGGTCGCAAAGGAAACGCGCACATGACAATTGTCGAGGATGGCGTTGTTCGGCCCATAGGCTTTTTCGATCTGATTGAGCGACTGCGCGATAAGGAAGCTCTTGAGGCCATAGCCCGCCATAAACGCAAGCGCCGACTCGAAGAAATCAAGCCGTCCAAGTGCCGGAAACTCGTCGAGCATGAACAGCAACCGATGCCGACGTCCTTCGGCCTGGAGGTCCTCGGTCAGGCGGCGGCCGATCTGGTTGAGGATCAATCGCACCAGTGGCTTGGTGCGGCTGATGTCCGATGGAGGTACGACGAGATAGAGCGTCGTGGGCCGATCATCCTCAACGAGATCCCGGATGCGCCAGTCGCAGCGGCGTGTCACCTTGGCGACGACGGGATCGCGGTAGAGGCCGAGGAATGACATTGCGGTGGAGAGCACCCCGGATCGCTCGTTTTCGCTTTTGTTCAGCAGCTCCCTCGCCGCGGAAGCGATCACCGGATGTGTCCCGGATTCGCCAAGGTGCGGCGTGGTCATCATCGCGCGAAGCGTGGCTTCGATTGGCCGTTTCGGATCGGACAGGAAACTCGCAACACCGGCGAGCGTCTTGTCCTGCTCCGCATAGAGGACGTGAAGGATGGCTCCGACCAGTAGCGCGTGGCTCGTCTTCTCCCAGTGATTGCGCCGTTCCAGCGAGCCCTCGGGATCGACCAGCACGTCGGCCACATTTTGCACGTCTCGAACCTCCCACTCCCCTCGTCTCACTTCCAGGAGAGGGTTGTAGGCTGCACTCCTTGAGTTGGTGGGATCAAACAACAGCACCCGGCCGTGTTGGGCCCGAAAGCTGGACGTCAGGGTCCAGTTTTCACCCTTGATGTCATGGACGATGCAACTTCCCGGCCAGGTTAGAAGGGTCGGGACAACAAGTCCGACGCCCTTTCCGGATCTGGTGGGGGCGAAGCACAGCACATGCTCAGGTCCATCGTGCCGCAGATAAAGTCCCTCGAATCGTCCGAGGATCACGCCATCTGCCCCGGCAAGTCCGGCACTTTGAATCTCAAGCTGGCTGGCCCAACGTGCAGAACCATATGTGGCCGCCGTCTCCGCCTCCCGAGCCCGCCACACCGACATCGCGAAAGCGACTATAATCGAGATGATCCCGCCGGACGCGGCGACGCATGCCCCTTCAACGAACACTTGAGGTGCGTAGGCATCGTAGGCATACCACCACCAGAAGAAGGCCGGAGGCAGATAGATGGGAACGCCCGGTGCGAGCTCAAACCAGGGGTGTCCGAGTTGCGGCTGATAGCCGAGACGCCAGGCCGTCCATTGCGTCGCGGCCCACATCGTGATGAGCACGACGGTTAAGACGCAGGCGATCTGGCCCCAAAGTATTCTGGTTGCGGACATGGCATGGAATATCGAGCGACTCCGTCAGCCGCAGACAAGCCATCTTGCAGGCTGCGAGTATTTTCGGATACCCCGGCGAACAGATTGGTGCGGCAAACCAGATGCCAGCCACGATCTGAAGCCCTACGTTGAAAGCAAACGCTGCTTGGTAAGCGACTTCAGGGTAGTGCCCATCTATGGGAGCCCAGAGCTGAACTACTAGCCCCGTCATATATTGCACGACAAACGCGCTACCGATGTGGAAGAGGTTCAGAGCCGCATTGGCCCTGCCCGCCAGTTCCTTCGGAAAATACTCGGCCAGGATCGCGTAACTGAGGACAGTTCCAGCACCGACTGCCGCCACGAATATCCACGGGACATACGACGGGAGCGGCCATCGCAGGATCAATGCCAGCTGAGCCACGATGAACATCGTGGCGACAAGGCCTATCAGCGCCCGCAGCCCGACACCAAGTCGGCGAGCGCGATCGACCACAACGCCCCACAGAAGCCCGCCCAAACTCAGTGCGATTGCCATAATGAGCAAATGCCAGAGTAGTCCCGAGCGGTCGAGACGCTCGACATCGCTGAGCCATGGCGCCGCCCACAGTCCCTGCAACGCCCATGCCGTCCCGATGCAAGCGGCTGAAAGCGGAGCCAGGCGCCAGAAGCGTGGGTCGGCATAAACCATCCTTAGACTATTTGGTCCGCCTGCCACCGATATAGGTGCTGGCACCTCTGGGACAGCAAGATAGATGACAAGAGCGCATCCGGCCGAGACAATCGCGAGCAGCGCAAACAATGCTCGCCAACCCGCCGAAACCAGCAGGAACTCCGCAGGCAAAGTTGCCGTCAGTGCGCCCAAGGCCCCCAACATGATCATCAAGCCGTTGAGCAACGGGATACGTTCGCTTGGAAACCAGAGCACGAGGGCTTTCAAGCCGGCGGTCAATGACGCGGCGACACCAAGGCCGATAAGCGCTCGACCGATGAAGAGCATCCAAAAATTGTCCGAGACGGCAAATAGCGCCGCGCCCAGAGCTGCGGCAATCATCACGCCACTTTGGATCCGCCCCGGACCATATCGGTCCAACAAGATGCCGATCGGAATCTGGGCAGCCGCAAAAGTCAGGTAGTAAACAGACGTCAGTAGACCAAGATCGCCAGCGTTGAGGCCAAATTCCGATGTCAAAGAGCCGGCGACCGTTGCATTGATAGTCCGGAATAGAAATGAGAGATAATAAGCGGCAACGAACGGCAGGAACACCCGCAGAATCAGGTGCCAGTTTTCTGTCAAGCCGCCGACACTTCGGTCTCGAGTCGCACGGCTGGACAGTCGGGATCGTGGTGGCTGTTCGACCGATTCTTCGTGAGCAATTGTCTGCTTCGCAACGGGTCTAGTGCAGAGGCAGTCCCGCCTTCCCTGGAAAGTTGAACAGGCTGCCGCCCTCCCGGACGGCAGTGGCGTGCTCTACTTCGATGCCAACCGGGTTTGACGTGCGGAGATCTGGCTCGTGAACTGGCGAAGAGGTCTTTGCCAGTCCCTTCCCAAAACCGTCAGCGAGAGTACCTCTCTTTTGGCCGAGCCGATCCACTGTCTCATGCACGAGCGAAGTCCCCGACTGAACGCGCCGCCAAACCTGTGTGGCAAATTCATCGAACCGCTCCGACCCTAGCGCACACGCGGCCGGCAGAGCTGCTGCCGGTAGCGGCGGCGTCACCGCAAGCTGGTATCGAGCCTGCAGCGCGACGCTCTCATTGACAACCCTAAGATCCTGATCGAGCTGTTCGAGCTGGCGGCTCATAAGTGAAAGGCGGCGATCTACCGAGAGATTATCGCTATCGTCGTCCGAACCGAAGAACTGGACAAGGGCGGCCTCAACGAGCGCCGACTTGCTAGCGCCAGGACGTTTGGCGGCTGCCGCTAGCCGCGCGGCCATCTGCTCCGAGAGATAGACGCCAATTCTGGGCTTCATCGTTGGACCTTTTGAAAGCCTGATTTCCTGCAGTACGCCTCCGAAGCAGCGGCGCGCTGACAAAAGGGGCTACTCACGGCTCCCGAGCAACCGCTCAATCGCAACCGTCGCGCGTTCGGATAGATCGGCGTAGAAAAAGGCCGATCGAGATTGCATGGCACCTGGCGGCCGGCGCGAGGTGCGACATGGCGCGGAAGTGCCGGCAGTCCGCCAATCAGATTCCCAGGCTAATTTTCCTTCCAAAGCTCCAGTTCACTCCCCCTCCACTCGCCGCGACGCCGGATACCTGTCGATCGAGATGCTGCTCAAGGGCCGGCCGCCAAGGCACGAGTTGGAATCCAAGTCCGTCGTCAATCATGGCAAACCGGCCTGACGCCAGCGTTACGCGCTGACGATAGACGCCCACGATGCGTTCGCCCTCCGACGAAGGAGTGTGCGATAACCCCGTCTCGGCCGAGAGTCTTGCCACCGTCGCATCGAGCTCCTGCCGCCTTAGCGTGTTGAGGAGATCGCGGGCAAAGACGACCCTTGCTCCCTGCCGGCGCGCAAGGCCTTCGCCTGCGAGATAGTCAACCCGGCGGTCCATGGCTTCGCGCACTTCGGATCCGAAACCACCGCTCGCCACGATCGAATCCCGCGTGAGTAACTGCCGGTCAATCCAGGTCGCTCCCGGCGCGGTGACCTGAGCCTCAATACTGAGATCCGATCGGTTGGCGAGCGAGAGCCGTTTGCGGCCCTGTGCATCGTCGTAAGACCGCGCCTCCACGATCGCGCCGGGCGCGGCATCGCCGGTCATTTCGATATCGGTGAACCTGATGTGATGCGTTCGTCCATCGATCCCCTCGACGATCGCATAGGCCGAGCCTTTCAGTTCGTCTTGCAGTCCACGCTCGACCAGGCGGCCGAGCACGGGATCTGTCGGTTCCTCGCCGTGCAAGGCAAAGCCGGAGACATCCGGCTCGCGGCCACGAACGCTCATCGCCCGATGCATGGTCTTGATGACATCGCCGCGAATTGACAGATCACGCAGCCTGTCCTCGATACCAGGCTTCAGCGTCCAGCAGCCGGGTGCAACTTGATCGGCAAGACCGAGACGTTCCAGTCTGGCTGCCCGGCCGACCATCAGGCGGCGGAGGCTCAAGTCTTCGCCCGACGCATTTGGCCGGAGGTCCGCCACGCCGGCGCCCTCGTCGGCGGCGATACGCAGCGCCCGATCGAGGCTCGTCCAACGTTCCGCCTCAACCTCCCTTTCCAAGGCAGACTGGATGTCGCGCTCGCTGCGCGGCCCGAGCTCCAGTGTGACGCGCTCGGCGGCGCGATCCCGAAACCCACGGCTGATGTAATCCCGGCTGATAACGAGATCCTGGCCGTCCTCGGCGCGGCCGCGGATCAGGACATGAATATGCGGATTGTCAGTGTTCCAGTGATCGACCGCGACCCAGTCCAGCTTGGTTCCGAGATCGCGCGCGACGTC
This sequence comes from Bradyrhizobium sp. SRL28, assembly GCF_018596315.1. Classification (GTDB taxonomy): domain Bacteria; phylum Pseudomonadota; class Alphaproteobacteria; order Rhizobiales; family Xanthobacteraceae; genus Bradyrhizobium. The sequence goes on from NZ_JAHEAG010000009.1 coordinate 175,230, forward strand.
GGTCATCAACTCGCGCGTGAAGGCACGGAGATCGCCGAGCTCGGCGGCGTCCTCCGGAGAAATAATAAATCGAAAATGATGCCGGTCATCCTCGCAGCGCCCAGCAAAGGCCCGCTCATCCGCCGCATCCGACCTCGCGTCGAACATCCGGGCGTCCGCGCCGTCGCGCGTCACGCCCTCGCGCTTCAGATAGGTGATGTGCTTGGTCAGCGGGGCCGAGCGAAAGCGCGTGCCGTGATGACGGACCACGCGCGCCTTCATTACCACGCGTCGCGAAGTCGAGCGGAGTGACAACGAGAGCGCGGCACGCCGGCCTCGTCCGAAGTGCGACCGACTCGCTCCACCCTTACCGCGCCCGAAACCGTCGCCGACATGCCCGGCCTTCTTGGCCGCCCGCATGACCTGGCCGACAAAGCTCTTCGGACGCGACGAGCTACGTCCGTTGTCGCGAATGCGACCAGGGCGAACACGAAGGTCATTGTCGCGCTGGCTCATGAAGGTTTCACCGCATACTCGCGTAGGCCGACGGCTCCGGCCCCGTTGATTTCCTTGACGATTTGGAATGGAGCGACGGCTTGATCATTCTCGCTGCCTCTTAAAACCTCATCTCCACCAACCACATGCGCCGGACCGAAGGCGGCGCTTTTCCCTTGCCGTCCTCCGTCGCTGGTTCCCAGGGCCCAACTTCCAAACTTCCAAGCCAACAGACTCTCGGTACTCGCGGCGATTTGCGACAAAATGCAGTTCGGGTCATGCGGTGGATCCTCCAATAGCGCCTGCCCGAACACGTCGGCTGGTGGCCGATTCATTGCGAAAGAGCCGCCGCGACTTGGCGGTTGACTTGCGAAGCCCCCACTGTTTGCGAACGAAGCGAGCGCTTGCGATAGCGATCGTTACCCGTAGGGCCGAGACACCCGTAGGGTGGCTCGGTGAGGAGCGAAGCGACGAGTAGAGCGCGGGCCGAAGGCATCGCCCGTATGCCATCAGCACGTTGATATCGCGCTCCTCCGCGAACCCTTGCCGCGTGAGCGAGGATCCTTCAGTAGCAAACCCGAAAGTCACAGCGTCATGACGTGTTGCAGCGCCTCGAATGCAAACCGAATGTCCGTCACGCTGCGCCCGCCCGCTCAACAAACAGCCTCTCAACAACAGGGGAGCCCCCCGCCAAGGAAGTGCACGCCTGCCGTCAACTGCGGCATGTTCACCCTGCTCGTTGTCCAGCAATGGTGTGACCGCCGCGACGTAGGCCGTAGTTTCGGATGGAAGCTGCTTGCGATGCGGTGTGTGCGCGCACGCTAGGCTCGAAGAGCGCGGAAACAGCGATGACACACGAATGGCGCGACCGCCACAATAGCACGCACGGTACGTCGGAGCGAAACGAAGCCACACGGCCGAGCCAAGCTTTCCGTTGCAAGCTGTGAGAACGATGCTTCACTGTTGGCCGGCAAGGAAAAAATGAAGTCCCTTCGGAGGGAGCCGTAATCCAGCGGCTTGTAGGGGAGTTCGTGCATGATTACTCCTCGTTAGTCCACACGGGTACCGCTCTGCCGATCACTGCGGAGGCAGGAAGTGGCCCGAAGTAGCGGCTGTCCAGCGAGTCGGTTGACTGCCAGTTCATGACAAAGATGTCGCCATCAGCAATGACGCGGCATCCGTTCCAGGCCGGAAGCGGACGGCCTCTCCCGTCGCGTTCCTGCGCCTGGCCGACCTCGACGCCGTCGACGGCGATCGTCAGGCGGTTTCGGCAAACCTTCTGTCCGGGGAGTGCCAGAACGCGCTTCAGCATAGGGACACCGATCGGCAGATAACCATTGAGATCAAGGAATGCAGCAAGGAGATCAGGTGGCTGAATCGCGACAAGTTCGGTAACGACCAACGTGGTCATCGGCTGAAGGCGGTAAAGGCCAATTGGAACGCTGTTCGATGCATTCCATATGTAGCGTGGTGGCGCTCTCCCAATCGTCCAAAGGAGAAGAACGGTTGCTACAGATGTCGTGAAAACTGTCGCACGCCGAGCGCTCATGACATCATCACCCTCCCCCTATGGAGCCAGGCCTGGTGCCGGGACCGGGTGTATGGCCGAGGTATTTCGTTGACCGACAACCGGTTATGCGCATGGTGCCAATAGTCGGGGGCGGCGTCGGCAGGATCAATGCCGAGCGCCTCGACGGCATCGATCAGCTGCAATACCCGCTCGACCTTTGGCCAGCCTGACAGGCGCAAGAGAACCTCGCCGCCCGGCCTGACATAGGGCACAGTCGAGCAGCGCTGGCCAGTTGCGACCGCCCGCAAGATGTCGATGCGTGAAACGACCGTTCCAAAATCGTTCGACATCCAGCGCACAAACGCGAACATGCTGCCGGGCGCGAACGACAGGACCCGCCTGCGGCGATCGAGAATTCGCTCCTCGGCGACGCGACCGAAGCGAATTCGGTTCTCGATGCGACTTTCAAGCCATAGCAGCTCAACCTGCGTGAGATTGCTCATGCGGCTGCTCCGTCTGCTCGGAGGTCAAACGCCTTGGTCCGCCCAAGCAGACGGCGCAGCGCCCGCTTACCAACAGGCTGGAAAACGACCGTCCCCGTTAGAAGGAATCCGAAGGATTCCAGGTTAGTAAAGTTACGGCCGCGACAAGCTACTGAGCACCAAGACGTTTCATCCGATTTTGGTCCTCGATAGCACGAGGATCGGGTCCTCGATGGCACGTGAATCCCGGTCCCCGATAGCACGAGCTGATTCACAGGTTTTCCCCCGTGCGACAGAAACCACGCTTGCGCAGACGTTCTACAAACGGATCGACGGGAGTCGGCGCAAAGACGAGACGTTCAGCGCCTCGAGGTCCCGGTCGGATGAAAAGACGGTAGCCAGGCATTGCCTGGCGACGGACTATTTCGCGCAGGTCGTAGGCAAAATGTTTGAGCGGCGAGAGGCTGCCGGACTTGGCGTGGAGATGAACAAGATCGAAACTCCAGCCGCCTTGCTGATGGCCGCCGTGCTTACGGACGACCCGATAAAGCCAGCGCTCAAGTCCACCTGTCAGGTCGAAATAGGCCCGGTCGATCGTGAGCACGAGCGCGTCGTCCAATACACCGCCGTAGAACCAGTCCGGCAGGATCAACTCCAGTCCACGCGGGCGGCCGTGCACATCCGCGGTCTCCTTCCACTCGTTAATCCAGGAGAACCGGTGCCGCCGGCGCTCCGTCGGTTGACGGATCGACGTCATCACGCTGGTCGATTGCAGCCGGTCGAGCGCCGCCTTGAGACGGTCGTAGTCGCGGGCGCTGGTACCGCGGCCGACGAAGGTAAGGATTTCGTAGGGCGTTGTCGCCATCAGGCGGGAGGTCTTCAGCCCGCTGTCTCGCGCTTCAACAATCTGCGAAGCCGCCCAGATCAGCACATCCGCGTCCCAGATCGTCGCCATGCCGTGTTCCGGCACGGCCTCGACGCGAATGGCGATCTTGCCAGCGCGGAAGTCGATCGGAACGACGCGCCTGGACTTGGCCAGGGAGAAGAACGGATATGCCATCAGGTCCTGCGCGTCGCGTGCCGCGAGGTCGCCCGGAAGCGCTCGGAACAGGTCGAGCTGTTCGCGCTCTAAGATACCTCGGCGCCAGGCCGGCCGATCATGTTCCCTGGCCATCAGCGTCGCGCCTTGCCCGCATAGGGAATGGGGCTCGCATGCCGCCTGGCGGGTAGCACCGTGCCGGCGCCTGGATCAGAGGTGGAGGTTTTGGCGCCCCGATCTGCCCAGGCCCTCAGGTCCTCCAGCGCATAGACCACGCGCCCACCAAGTTTTCGGTAGGCCGGGCCGGTGCCGTAGGTTCGGTGCTTTTCAAGCGTGCGACCGGAAAGCGAGAGGAACCGCGCAGCCTCGGGCGTGCGCAGATAGCGCGGCGGCAAGCCGGCGTTCGGATCGGGCATTTGAGAGGCTCCATGATCTCAGGGAGCGCCGGCGAGGTTGGCGGCGCGTCGAAGGTCAGGGTGGCGGAGTGAGGGCGCGAAGGGGGATGCCGATGATCGGGAGGTCCGCTTTCGGCACCCCTTTGAATTATCGGCTATTGCTTGCGGCGCGACCGCTGAAGCAATGCCCGATAGCTGCCGCGCATCAGCGCCAGCCCGCTCTGGACCAGGCGGATCGTGCGGTTACGCAGGTCATGGGTTTTCCAGGCATGATCCGGAATGCGGTTTTTGCCAAACAAGGCTTCTGCAATGGCGCGATAGCTGTTTCCTTCGGCTCGGCCATCGAGGGCGCGGATGGCAAGCGTTATCCGCTGGCGTCTTTGCGCAGACAGCGCAGGAAGTGGCGGTCTCGGCCGCCGTCCGCCAAGAGCCGACCACAGTCGATGCGCGGCGCGCGAGCGGACGTCGAACTCGGCGTCGAGCGGTAGTTCGAGGATCAGCAATGTGGCCTCAGTTGGAGGCTCCCTCAGCCACAGCCGATGCGTCGTTCCACCCAACCGGACGACGGCATGCCATCCATCTGACGCACGCCGAAGCTCGGCGCCGGTCAGTTTGGTCAGGTCAAACTCGTACCGACAAGCATCAATCGACGAACGAACTCCCGCCGGCAGCACGGTCGGCAGAACCTCGGGCGCCCAGAAGATAGCCTGCGTATCGAAGGGTTGGCGGGGGTCAGCTGCGAAAAGAAAGCCCCCATCGCTCTCGGAATTTTTCCTCGCTCAGCGCAGCCGGCGACCCGCCACGCTGCAGCGAGCGGTAATCTTCACGATAGTCGAGATTGCGACGAAGACACTCCCAGGCGAAGTCAGTTGCTTCGGCACTCTGCAGGCTTGCATAGGCCTCCGGCGATCTCCAATCGAATTCCGACATCGTATTACTTTCCCCATGCTTAAAAGGACAGGGAATTGCAGCACGAAAATGGGGACCCTTTATGGTTGCACGATACGCTGTCGCTATTGCGTCATTCAGCTTTGCAATCAAGGGGCAAACAAGAAGTCATCTTTCTGTCAAATGGAATTCACTTTCCATCTTCTCGCCGGCCTCCATGCAGCAGATGACGATAGCCCTGGTCCGCCATCCATTTCGCGCGAGCAAGATGGGTGTCGAACGCAAGGCGTGCACGTTCCGGCTCCCGGACGGCATCAATGTGGAGGATGAGGCGCGCCGCTTCGCGCCAATCCGCGTTATCGGCCTCGGCGTCGAGCAGGCGCAAATAGGTGACGACGTGTTCCTCGTCATACACTGTCAGGACGGGATCATCGGGAGCCGTATCTGCAACATTGGGATCGAGCGGTGGCGACGGCATTGAAACTCCTACTATTTTCTAGAAGCTTCGACCTCGGGACATCTTAGCTGCCCTCAGGCGATCTTTGTACTGGGAAGCCCGGCCGCTTAGAGGCTTTGTTGGCCCCAAAAGATTAACCAACCGTTTGTACGGAACGTTCCCACCCGTCGGATATCACGCGCGATTGTAGAGAATACTCCGTGGTGAAATACTCTTCAAGGCGCTGCCCTCTCAGGCATGGAGATACGAGAGGTACTCGCGCTCAATCTGAGGAAGCTTCGACGGGCACGCGGCTTTTCGCAAGAAGAGTTGGCGCACCGTGCCAAAATCGACCGTACCTATATCAGCTCGCTTGAACGAAACCTTTACGCCGCCGGCATCGACGTGGTGGACAGGCTCGGACGGGCTCTTGGGGTCGAAGCCGCAGATCTTCTCAGGCTTCCCCCTGCCGAATCAGGCGAACGAAAGAAGCGGACGCCGTCCAAGCGTTGAAATCGAAATTTGGATCGGGTGCTGGTGCAACGCCTTTTCGCGAGCCGGGCCTAAAGGCCAGCCAGGCCGGACGCAGTCCCGCGTCAGCCGCGTTGGCCGATCCTTGCCGATAATGCAAGAATCAACACCCCGCTCAACGAGCGGGGTGTTGGGTCTGGTTCGGCTCAGTCCCCGTTGGGCTTGCGGCTGCGGGACCAGATCAGGGTGGAGGTCTCGGCGTCTTCGTCGTCGAAGAGGTTGGCGTAGATCGGAGCGTTAAAGCTCGGATCGTCGAGCTTCACCGACAGATAATCGCGGCCCTCGCTGGAGCGCTTCGGCCAGGCGGCCCCGATCTCGGCGCGGCCGACATAGACCCGGTGGCTCGGCGCGTTGTCGCTGGTCCGGTCTGTCTCGGGCACGATGCGGACGCCCTTGGTCTGGAGGCTCAGGGTGACGATCTCGCCCTGGAATTCCTGGCCGGACTTCTTGAAGGAACCGATGTTAGCCATGTCACTTCTCCTTGCTGTTTTCGAGCCCGCGACCACCGCGGCCTCGATGGCGATCTGAAAGCCGAAGGCGATCGACGCCGCACCCGCTTGGGCCGCAGCGCAGCGGAGGATGGCGGCGGGCGACTTTCTTGCCTCGCGAGGAATGGGCGAAGCCCAGGGGAAGAAAGTCGATCCGTCCGCCATTGCGGTTCAGGCGATCGAGGCGCAGCCGACCTTCGGCCAGATCAAGCCAATGAGAGGCAAGGTGCTCGCGTGCACTGAACAGCATTCGAGGAGACGTGCCAGCTATCAATCGGTCCGAACAAGAGACCCCGGCGCATCCGGGAAGGAAGAGAAAACCTGGCGTACAGAAAGGCGCCCAAGCGTCGACGAGATAAACCGGACCAACGACAACGCTCCGAGCCATCAGGATTATCGTCGACCGACGGGATCGTCACCGCCCGTTCGAAGCGCTCCCGCGCGGGCCGTTATCTCTCGGTCACGAAGAACGACAGCCTCCCGTTCCATAGCCAGCCGAGCGAAGACGGAGCCGAACGATCACCCGTCTGTGGTCACCGATCCCAAGCATGGTCCCAAGGGTGATGGAGCCGAACCAGCACCAACGCCCGCGCTGAGAACAGGTGTCGTCAATATCGCCACGCGGGCCCAAGCGGTGCATCCGATGCCGACCGCGCCGACCAAGGCAAACACTTCCCGCCACCATTCCGAGGAAATGCCGATATGAGCGAGGCTGAGCGTCACCTCATAGCCGGCCCACACCGCGGGAGCCGCGAACAAAAGGGCTATGACAAGACGGATGGTGGGAGAGCGTGTGACAGAGAAGAGATACCGACCGGCCAAAAGTCCGAAGGCACCCGCGACAAAACCAACAGCGATGGCGCCGATGGGACCTATTCCAGTTCGATACGTATACATGCCGGCGGTCACGCCGACGAAGAACGGCAATGCATAGACTGCGAGCGTGAATAGCGCCCAACAGACGACGCCGAGCCCGGCGATATTGAGAAGAATGCCAGTGGTGATCATGGTGGTGGGTCCCGTGACACGTGTTGCAGGGTTACGCCTCCACCACCACCACGGCGCACCATTTAGTATAGCCGAAGACATGAGGTGACGGGAGAGGAAATTCGTTGGTGGTTCCTCCGTCTGGTCAATACGGAAATGTGCCTTTTGTCCGGCAGTAGCGGCGCTTACGCGCCGCCGTCGCCGCCGAACTTCCAGACGGGAATGCCGAGCTTGCGCGCCTTGTCGGCGAGATTGTCTTGAATACCGGTGCCGGGGAATACCATGACGCCAACTGGCAGGACGTCGAGCATCTGGTCGTTGCGCTTGAAGGGTGCCGCCTTGGCGTGGCGGGTCCAGTCCGGCTTGAAGGCGATCTGCGTTACCTTGCGGTGATCGGCCCAGCGGGCGGCGATGCGTTCAGCCCCCTTCGGTGATCCTCCATGCAGCAGGACCATGTCAGGATATTTGGCCCGGACCTTGTCAAGCGTATCCCAGATCAGGCGGTGATCGTTGCAATCGAGTCCACCGGTAAAGGCGATCCTGGTGCCCGCCGGCATCAGCGGCTCAAGGGCGACACGACGTTTGGCTGCGAGAAAGTCGCGGCTGTCGATCATGGCCGAAGTCAGGGTGCGATGGTTCACCAGAGACCCCGAGCGTGGCCGCCAGGCTGAGCCTGTGTGACGCTCGAATTGCTCGGCGGCCTGGTCGCGGAAGAACTCGATGGCGTTGCGGCGTTCGATCAGGGTCATGCCCTCGGCGATGAGGCGTTCCAATTCGACCGAGCGGATTTCCGAGCCATCCTGATCCTTCTGGCTGCGCTTCTGCGCCAACTCATTGCCGTCGAGGTCGCGTTCGATACGCTCGGTGGCGCGGTGGAAGAGATTGACGCTTCCCCACAGCAGGTTCTCAAGATCTGGTTCGAGACGGGTCTCGCTGAGCGTCGCGATCAGGGCGTCAAAGATGTCGGCGACGGCGTCGGCGACGGTGTGCGCTTCAGGCAGCGGTCTGGGGTCGGGTTCGTCCTGAAAGGGGCGATAGCCATGGAGCTGGAGTTCGGTGAGTACGTGATCGGTTGGGGATGTCGTGAGCGGCGGATCCCAGGTCTGTTCGTCGCGATCGGTCGTCATGGCGTTTTCCTTTGTCGGAACGGCCGCGCCCATCGCGGCCTTCGTGGCGACGAAAGGCGGCGGGCGGACCGGACCTGCACAGCGAAGCGGCCGAAGCAGAGCGGAGGATGGCGGGAGCCGGCTATTTTGCTTCGCGATGTAAAGCGTCTGTGAGGACGCGACGGAAAATAGCCGGCTCGCGCCATTGCGTGGCCGGGCCGCTTGCCGCAGGGTCGCCCTCTCAGAAGGCCGGGGAGCGGTCCTCTACGACCCACCAGGAAACGCCTGCGAACCGGCGCGAGGGAATGCGGAGACACTGCGTTCGTGTCCCGTACCGGCGGCGAGTCAGAACTCAATGAAGCGCGCTACGTCCTCCGGGGCGAGTTGCACTCGCAGGGCAGCCCGAAGCGCATCAATGCCGAAACCTCGGAGATCCTCGTTGAAGTCTCCGCAGCGCGGCGACAGGGCGATCGCCTCGATCCCGTTCGTGCCAGCCCGTGCGCTCAAGCTTTCCATTGCATGATCTCCGGCGGGATCGTCGTCGCGAACGATGTAAAGGCGACGCAGTGTGGCCGGAAGGAGAATGGCTGCGAGGTGAGCGGCTGAAAGTGCCGCCGCCATTGGCATATCAGGCAAACCGCAACGGAGCGACAATATGGTTTCGATCCCCTCGCCGGCCGCCATCACGTCGTCTGCGACACCGAAACGAACGGCGTTACCGAGGAGATGGCCCATCGCGCGCCGTGGCGTGTCGATTGGCGCCTTGCCGCTGGCCGAACGATCGAACCCTTGCGGATTGAGGTAGGTACGATGCGCGCCGGTAATCCTTCCGTCGAGATCGGTCACCGCCGCGATCATCGCCGGCCAGGTCTCGGTCGGTTCGTATGGATCCGGACGGTAGTAGCAGCGCGGATGGAACCGAAGGCTTGCGCAGTCGCGAAGAACCGTGATGCCGCGGGCACGGAGATTTGCTTCCGCAAGCGTCCCCGCAATCGGCTGAGACATCGCGAATAGCCGCCGTGCCGATTCCGGAGAACCCCTGGTCGCCGACTTCGGCGATCCAGTCGGTACCACCGAATGACGCGGCGGGTAGTCCGGTTCAGGTCGTGGTAGCCTGAGGAAGCGTCTTGCTTCGCCAGCCACGTCGCGGAAATCGACGAAGCCGCAGCTTTTGCGGATGACGTCGAGCAGATCGCCGTGCTCGCCGGTGGCGGCGTCGGTCCATTTGCCGGCGACGCGTTTGCCGGATGCATCGCGGCTCAGGCGTACGAACATCGAGCGGCCAGCGGCGTTCCTGACATCGCCGACCTGCCAATAGTTTCCGACCCGCCGCCCGTTGGAGAGATAGTGACGGCACACCGCCTCGGCCTCCCGCGCCAAGCGATGCGCCAATTCGGTTGCATCGCGGGGCATGTCACGCCGCCGCCCGATCGGAGATGCGCGAGAGCGGATAGCGCTCCAGCACTTTGCCCAGGATTGCCGGCCCGAAAGCGTCCGTCGGCACGAACATGCGCAGCTTCCACGAGATGATTTCGTGGAACAGGCCATAGGCTCGCAGCCGGTCCCGCATCGCGTCGGTAGAACCGGACAGTTCGATGCGGTTCACGCCCATGACGCGGACGCGACGAAGTTGCAGGCCTTCGGCCAGATCGAGCACGGTCTTGCCATCCATCAGCGCCGTAAAGGCCCCGTCCGGCGTCAACGTCGCCATACCGGTTGAAAGTGCGCCCGCGACCCAAGCCGGCGAGACCTGGCGGCCAATGATGCGCTCGCCGGTATCCAGTTGGAGCCGGTAGACCCGCGTCGACTCGTTGGGCAGGCGCTTCCAGATCGGTAACAACAATCCACACACGATGTGGATCTCGCTGTCGGTGAATTCCGGTACCTCGGCAACCTCCGCGGTCCAGACACGCGAAAAGGTCTCGCGGTCGGTCTCCTGCCAGTGGGTCTGTGGCATCATCGCCAACGCGACAGTTGGATGCTCCATCGGTCGAATGAGACGCACCCGGCGTTCGACCTCACCGTCGTCAGTCATCAGACTGCGAGCCGGTACCTGCACTGCCGCTCGTCTCGACTGGCTGTTGACCAGGAGCACGGCGCGCGGATCGGCGAGACGATTGAGCGCGTCGTCGAGGGTAACGGGTCTGTTGCGATCACGTTGGGTGATCGTCAGCAGACGGGTCTCGGCCGACCTGCCGGGATGGGTGTAGATGGTCTGCCGATCGGCGATGGCAAAGGACTCTGCCGTGAGCGTTTCCAATCCGACATCATAGGTACCGCTTGCGATCGCCCCCTCGATGCGCGAGGTCAGCAATTGTTCGAAAGCCGTGAACAGGATGTTCTGCAGATCGATAGTCATCGCCAGCAGACGGTTGAGGAAGGTCGTGATCGGCGGCAATTCGTCCCTGATGCCGTTGGCATCCATAAGCTTGAGCCCTGTGGTATCCTCAAACGTCTGGAGTGAACAATCCTCGACCTTGCCCATGACAAGGAGAACGTAGAGCTGCCGCAGGGCATCGCGGGCATAGTGGCTCTCCAAATTGTCCTCGGATCTGAACAACCCCTGCCCGCCGGTCTGGCGCTGGCCTTTGGTGATGGCGCCGAGGGTGTCGAGACGCCGCGCGATGGTCGAGAGAAAGCGCTTCTCGGCCTTCACGTTGGTCGCGATCGGGCGGAACAGCGGCGGCTGCACCTGGTTGGTGCGGTTGGTACGGCCAAGGCCCTGAATGGCGGCATCGGCCTTCCATCCGGCCTCAAGAAGGTAGTGAACCCGAAGGCGCCGGTTTTTGGCTGACAGCTCCGCATGATAGCTGCGTCCGGTACCGCCTGCTTCGGAGAAAACGAGGATGCGCTTGTCGTCATCCATGAACGCCTGGGTTTCGGCGAGATTCGCCGAACCCGCGCGGTTCTCGACCACGAGCCGATCGATGCGATCGGCGCCCCGCTTGCGAACGATCCGGCGCGAACGGCCGGTGACTTCGGCCACCATGTCGGTGCCGAAGCGCTGAACGATCTGATCGAGCGCGCCGTGGACAGGCGTTAACGAGGCGAGTTTTTCGATCAGCCGGTCGCGGCGCGCGACGGCGTCCCGACACTGCACTGGCTGGCCGTCACGGTATACCGGCCGTGACGACAAATTGCCCTCGCTGTCGGTGAAGGGCTCGTAGAGCTGGGTCGGGAACGAATGCGCGAGATAATCCAGCACGTATTCGCGCGGGGTAATGTCGACCTGGACGTCGCCCCATTCCTCGGTCGGAATTTCGGCGAGCCGCCGTTCCATCAGCGCCTCGCCGGTCGAAACAATCTGGATCACGGCGGCATGGCCCGCCGCAAGATCGCGATCAATGGCTGCGATCAGCGACGGCGTCTTCATCGCCGTAATGAGGTGGTTGAAGAAACGCTGCTTGGCGCTCTCAAAGGCGGAGCGCGCGGCGGACTTCGCCTGCGCGTTCAAAGTGCCGGTGGAGCCGGTGATGTTGGCCGCCTGCATCGCCGCATCGAGATTGTTATGGATGACGCTGAACGCGCCCGCATAAGCGTCATAGATGCGAATCTGCTCGTCGGTGAGCGTATGCTCAACCAGTTCGTATTCGACGCCCTCATATGACAGCGATCTGGCGGCATAGAGACCGAGCGCCTTGAGATCGCGCGCCAGCACTTCCATCGCCGCGAGACCACCGGCCTCAATCGCCTCAACGAACTCCGCGCGGGTGGCGAATGGGAAATCTTCGCCGCCCCACAGTCCAAGCCGCTGCGCATAGGCGAGATTGTGGACCGTAGTGGCGCCGGTCGCCGAGACGTAGACGATGCGCGCGTTCGGCAAGGCATGTTGCAGGCGAAGCCCCGCGCGGCCTTGTTGTGAAGCGGTCGCGCCGCCACGTTCACCTTTCCCGCCCGCCGCATTCTGCATCGCGTGAGACTCGTCGAAAATGATCACGCCGTCGAAATCCCTGCTCAACCATTCAACGATTTGCCGGACCCGAGAAACCTTCTCGTCACGCGCGTCGGAACGTAGCGTGGCGTAGGTCGTGAAAAGGATGCCCTGCGCCAGACGGATCGGTGTGCCCTGACGGAAACGCGAGAGCGGTGTCACCAGCAGGCGTTCCTGGCCGAGTGCGGACCAGTCACGCTGGGCGTCCTCGATCAGCTTGTCGGATTTGCTGACCCACACTGTACGGCGGCGACCCTTGAGCCAGTTGTCGAGCAGGATACCGGCGACCTGACGGCCCTTGCCGGCGCCAGTTCCATCACCAAGAAACCAGCCACGCCGAAACTGGACGGCGTTCTCGGCGTCCGCGGGCGCGGCCGAGACGAAATCGAACGTCTCGTCGACCGTCCATGATCCCTGGAGAGTGCCGCCATGGGCTTCGCCGGCATAGATCACGGATTCAAGCTGTGCATCCGACAGCAGGCCGTCCGACACCACATTCGCGGGAAGATGAGGCCGATAAGAGGGAATGGGTGGTGCGACCGACGCCATCGCCGTTGATTGCACGAGCATGGTGGGATGGGCTTGGGAGCCGGGAATACGGATCGACTGTAAGCCGTACTGTTCGTAGAGGGCTTCGGTGATGCGGCCGTGCTCGACGGGGTGCCACGCCAGGGTTTCGTAGGCGAGTTCGGTCGCGGCAGGCTCCATCGCCGGAGCTGGGGTGGAGGACGGGCGCATGGCGCAGGCCCGCACCGTTTTGGGAATGACCGGACGCGAGGTCGCCACATTGGCGACAGTCGATCCGATCGGAGACCGAGGTGGCACCTGCTGCATCACCCAGCCGAGCAATGTCGCTACATCCGGCGCCATGCCCGGAGACAGCGGAAACACCGTCGTATCTTCAGCGGGTTCCTTGTCGATCACGGTCAGGCGCGTATCGATGCTGGTGCCGTGTTTGGCGTAGACCGCGCCGTCGATGGCGGCCGAGAACACGACGCGCCCGCGTTCCTGCAAGGCGATGAAGGCGTCCCTCCATGCGGGATTGTCGGGCGCGCAGCTCGCGCCTGATATCGCGACCAGACGACCGCCTTCGGCCAGGCGTGCCAATGCCGAGGAAATATGACGGAGCGCTGCATCGGCCATGCGGCGGTCGACGTTGGCGACGGCCGAGAACGGCGGGTTCATCAGCACGACGCTGGGGACGGTGTCGGTGTTGAGATGATCGTCGATGTGCGCGGCATCGAACGAGGTCACCGCGATGCCGGGAAAGAGGAGTGACAAAAGTCCCGCGCGGGTTTCGGCCAACTCGTTGAGGGCAAGAGATCCCCCGGCGAGTTCGGCGAGGATCGCAAGCAGCCCGGTGCCGGCCGACGGCTCCAGGACAACGTCAGCCGGCGTGATCGCGGCGGCCAGGCTCGCCACAAAACTGAGCGGAATGGGCGTACTGAACTGTTGGAACGTCTCGCTCTCTTCGGAGCGGCGGGTATGGGTAGGAAGAAGGCTGGTGATTTTAGCCAGCATCGGCAGCATGGCGACCGGCGATGCGGCGCGTGCGCGCATCGCCGGGGCGAACTTGCGCAGGAACAGCACCGTCGCCGCTTCACAGGCGTCGTAGCCGGTCTTCCAGGCCCAGGCTCCCGAAGCGTCGGTGCCGCCAAAAGCGGCGTCCATGGCGACGCGCAGGAGCGGCGCATCGATGCGACGACCACTTTCGAGATGAGGAAGGAGAAGTTGCGCGGCCCGGCCAATCGCGGCAGATCGGCCTGCGATATCGGAAGCGGCCTCAAAGCACGCGGATGCGGCGGCAGAAGCGGAGATGTATGTCATGGAAGTGACCTCGAAAGAGCGGAGACGGGTCGAGCCGCAGGCGCTCTCTCTCGACCTCGCCGGCTCAAACCCGTCCCGGCCGCGCTCTTCCTTTGACCCGTCCACGAACAGAGGGTCCGACGCATCAGCGTCGGACCCTCGAGTTGCCCGCGATCAAGCCGGTTGCGCCTCCGGCTCGATCAGCCGCTTGGTGTGCTTCCTGACGCTGCAGGCACGATCGATCGGCCCCTGCCCGCTACACGGAACCGCGCGATGGCCGGGAGCCCTACGAGTGAACGGGTACAGTGGATCGCACCGAAGGTCAGGCGGCCCGACCCTCGACGACATCAGCGCCGACCTCATCCTCGGTGACCTCGTTCAGGCGCACGTTGGAATAGCGATGTTGCGTCAACCAGCGCTCCGCCGCTTCGTGGCTTTGGGCTAGATGAAGCAGTTCGGCATTGTCGCCATATTCCTGGAGGATGCGTACCGCGCCGATGGCAGGGCGCTCGACGATCTCGAAGCGCAGATCGCTGTCGAGGGAGTATGTACGCCTGACCGTCAGCACCACGACGCCGCCGCTGCCGAAATCGCCCTCGTGGAGTGTGAAGCTGGCAGGCGAGATCCAGTTCGGCCGCTCTCTGGCCGGTTCTTTCCTGACGAGGCGCCCGGCGCCGTTGCGGTTTTCCCACGCCGCGAGCTTCTTTTTGATGCGCGCAGGCGGCCTCGGCGTGCCGTCGGAATAGCGAATGAGTGAACCGAGTGGTGCATTTTCGTAGACGGTGTGAGCAGACATGATCGTTCTCCTGAAACGATGAAAGCCCGGCATGTCCCTGTCATTGGGGGGAGCCGCGCTTGGGGATGGGTGTGAGGCTGGGAAGGTGCGAAGCGGCCGCAGCCGCCTCGCGTTCACTCAACTATTCAGCTGCGATGATTTGGGGCCGGTCTTCGTCTGCGTCGGCGGCGACTTCGTCGTCCTCCGCGAGGAATTCCGGAAGCGCCTCGACGTCCGCGGCCGGACCTTGCTGCGCGTCGTCGATGTCAGGGAGACGTAGCGGCTCGGGCAGCCAGCCCGTGCCATCGAGCAAACGCTCGGCCTCCCGCGCCATGTCGCCTTTCTTCAGGTGGTCGATGAGCTGCACCGACGGCACACCCTTGGCCTCGCGCACCGCCTGGAGAATGCGGGGCTTGGTGACGCGGCCAAGGTAGTTATCGGCAGTCGGCTTCCAGCCTGCGGTCACCATGTCGAGCCCGACAGCGCGAGCCAGGGCATCGGCCTGATCGAGCCGGCGTCGAACGCCGTGGGCGGAGACGCGCCCCTCATTGTACCGGTTGGCGGGTTCGTGAAGTGCGTTGACCGCGGACGAGGCGCAGTGCGCGAACAGGGCCGCCTGCGCGGTCCCGTCGAGCGCGGCAAGCGCGTCCCACAGGCCGCCCTCCTCCTTGGGCAACCGCGCCTTCCATCCATCGTGGCGTGCGTCGATGGCGACAGCCGACGCGCTCTCCTTCAGGCCGGCAGCCTGAGCGGGGAACGTCGGTGTTCGGATCGAGATCTCCAGGCAGCCGCTCGACGATGCGAAACGATAGAAGGTCGCCAGCACGAAATTGTGCAGCACCGCCTGGAAGGCGACGGCGGGATTGTTGGCCAGTGCATCGCGCAGCGCCAGCGTGCGATGCGCCGTCAACTCGGTGACGAGCCGGTCCGGCAGCGGCTTCGCGGCATCGTCATCATCCTCGTCGACTGGCTCAGTCGGCGCACCACCAACCGTGATGACCGCACGCTGAATCGTACCGGGCTCCCGGTTGTCGACTGTCTCTCCCCCTTCGTCGGCGTCGCTATCGGGGACGTCGGGCACCTCGTCCTCAGGACGAACGTAGCCGCGGTCGATCGCGAGTACCCCTTCGGCATCGATACTGACGAAGGTGCCGGCACGGGCGATGTCGGCCGGATCGTAGATGAGCGATCGAGCTTCAAATACCGAACGCGCCGCCTCGATCTCGCCAAGACGCTGCTCGATCTCGTCAGGCAGTTCGTCGGCGTCCTGATAGTCGGTCTCGATCCTGGCGTACTCGGCATTCAAGGCGTTGAGCGTCGCCCGCTCCTCCTCCGTTAGTTCAGCCGGCTGACCGTCGAGTTGGCGCAGCCCGTTGGACTGACCGTAGGGGAAGTCGACGGCAACTGTGATCCACTTCCAGCCCTCGGCCGCGATCGCCTCGGCCTCGATCCTGAGCTTCTCCGAAACCATGCGATCGAGCAACGGCACGTCCTGCAGCCAACCTCCGTCATCGTGCTGAAACAAATCGCGCAGCACGACGCCACCCGCCTGCTCGTACGCGTCTAGCCCGACGAATTGGGCCCGGCGGTCGGAGGCGCGGACGGTGTGTTCCGTGAGCATCCGGCGGATCTGGTACGGCTCGTCGTTCTGAGAACGGCTCACATTGTCCCAAACCTGTTCCTGACGCGCATGGTCGCCGGTAACGGAAAAGGCCATGAGCTGCTCCAAGGTCATGCCATCGTCGGCATAGACGTCGTGCAGCTTCGGCGACACCGACGCCAGACGCAGGCGCTGCTTGACGATTGCCGGCGTCACGAAATGCCGTGCGGCGATGTCCTCTTCGCTCATGCCGCCATCACGGAGGATCTGGAACGCACGGAACTGATCGAGCGGATGCAGGCCGACGCGTTCGTCGTTTTCCGCAAGCGAGTCGTCTTCGGCAATACCGCCGTCCCTGACCACGCAGGGGACCGGTTGCGTCTTCGCCATGCGCTTCTGCTTCACCAGAAGCTCGAGGGCGCGGTATCGACGCCCGCCCGCAGGCACCTCGAACATGCCGGTCTCCGTGCCGTCGGCGTCGACGACGGCACGGACGCTGAGGCTTTGCAGCAAGGTGCGCTGCGCGATGCTCTCGGCCAGTTGCTCGATCGAGATGCCCGCCTTGACGCGGCGAACATTCGACTGGCTCAAGACCAGCTTGTTGAAAGGAATGTCCCGGGACGGACTGAGTTTGATCTTCTGAACGGCGCTTGCCATGTCGGATTCTCCGCGACGGGCGGCCGAAAGACTCTCTCTCGACCTCCAACCCGTCACGAACTGCGCCGCCCGCCTCTCACTCTCTGAGGTATCCCCGCCACCGCCAACCTAAGCGGTCGGCCGATGCACTACGCGGCCTCCTCGCTGCCATCGTCGAAAGAGGCGACCGGCTGTTGCAGAAAGCCGAGCAGGAAATCGGCAACCTTCGACGCCGCGCTCGCCGCCCGCACGACGGCGCGGTTGTCCTCACGCAGCACCTCGAGCCAGGAGCCGATATAGTCGGCGTGGCGCACGGTCGGCACGATGCCAAGGGTGGCGCAGACGAATGCGCCCGCCATCTCCGCGACCAGTTCCTCGCGCGCGTAGGATTTGGAGCCGAACGAGCCCGAGAGATCCCGACCGAGCCGGGCAGCCGCTCCGCTCCAATGCGAAAGTTCGTGGAACGCGGTCCGATGCCAGTTGATCGGCTCGAAATACGCGGCCGGCGGCGGCACCTGCACGAAGTCGCCGGTCTTGTTGTAGTAGGCCTGTGCGCCGCCGATGCGGAAGTCGGCGCCGGTGGCGGCAATCAAGGCTTCGGCCTGCGGCTCGATCTGATCCGGTGGCGGCGGGACAACCGAGGCGGCGACGTCCTCGGGCAAATCGCATTGGTCGGTGTTGAAGAGAGTGAAGCGCTTGAGGAACGGGATCGTGTCCGGCTCTTCCCCGGTCTCTGCGGCATGCTGGCGCTCGCCCGGGGGAACGAAGCGATCGGCATAGACGACGGTGGTTCCCCGCTCTCCCTTCCTGACATGGCCGCCGAGCCCGAGCGCCTGGCGAAACGTCAGCCAGCTCTGGCCGGAGAAGTGGTTTTCAATAACGGCACCCCACAAAATCAGCACGTTGATTCCGGAATAACCGCGCTGCGTCGAAGCATTGCGCGGCATGGCGAGCGGCGCCTTGATCGCCGCCGTCCCCCATGGCTGCACCCATGGGATGCGGCCGGCCTCCAGTTCGGCGATGATCTTGTCGGTGATTTCGGTGTAAAGGCTGGCTCGATCCTGACTGGCGCGCGCGTATGATTTCTGGCTGAACATCGCGGTTCTCCGCGACGGGCGCCGGAAGCCTCTCTCCCGACCACTCGACCCGTCACGACGAAGCCGGTCTGCCCTCTCACTCTCAATCTCGATGACGGGCGCACTGCGCCTGAAGGCTCGGTAGATTTCGAACCGGATGCACCCACGTATCTCGGTCGGTCTGGACGCGCTGCTGCTCCAAATGCCGATGGTTGTGACGGCGCGCCCAAGCTTGCGCGAGGGCTCACGCGTGTGATTAACGGGGCTGATGTGGCGGGTCGGGTCAGGAAGCTTTGCGCGCGAGGTGCGGAGGTCCGGTCATCAACATAGAAGAGAAGTGTATGGGCGGAGCGAAAGCGGAGACCACTCACGGGTCGCGAGACCCGGCTAAAAAAGGCACCCGCAGGAGGGTCAGCATAGCGCCGACGCGTAGCCGCGGGACCCGGGACCGAGTGCAGTCGCGAGACCGGTTAAAAAGGCACCCGAGCGCGGGGCAGTGATAGCGACGCCGGAATGAAATGACGGCGGGACCCGAGAGCGAGTGCCTCCGGCGAGCGACTCGTTATTCTGCGCGAGGGATCGAAGCCGCATGGCCGAGACGCTGCGCGGCTCGGTTCACGAGAGCCCGGTGCGGCGACAGCCGCACGCGCAAAGACGAGAAGCAGCAACAACGTGAGCTCGGGAAATGCGGATATCCTCACGAGCGCTTTTTTGCGGGTGATAGATCCGGATCTGACCATCGGAAACGCTTCTTCAGTTCTCCGCCTACTCAAGCACCCTTGCCGGGTGGCAAATTCGGCCTTCGAACACCACAAGTGTGTTTCGGCGTGGGGTTTGGACGCCTATCGGCGCCGGGGTCACCGTTCCCACATCAATAAAGTCAAGACTTTAGATCCGCGCGTGCGGCGATTGAGGGGTCAACTTCGATCAGCATTCACACTATGGGGCACCTGGGGTGTTTCCAGGAGAATGTAATGCCCGACCAATGTTCCGAGCTCGTCGAGATTTCGAAGCTCAATGGCGATTTCAGGAGAAACTACGGCAAGATCTTGGGCGCGATTCTCTATCTACGTTCCGTCAGCGCCGCGCGTGGACGTTCTTCGTTTTGGGCCGGCATGGTTTCCTTCGCTTGTTCGTTCGCGTTGGCTTGGATGGCGCGGCATGGCTGGACGATTTGAATTTCGCTTCGATGTTCCGAATAAGTTCGTTCATAGTATCTGCGCAAACGGCCTTGTGGCGGGCCAAAGCCCCATCTGAAAGCGTTAGATAAGGCTTCGCAGTATCTGCTGCGGGCAACAGCACATAGTCTTGAACCACCTTGTTGGACTCCTTCAGCCGCAAGAAAACACACAACTTGGTCCGTTCCTTTCTCAGGTGGGCTCTCCACAGAGCAACATGGTTTGGGGTCCTCCGCGCCATTCGCCGGACCACCTGAAACGAGATGATCTTGCTTCCGTGCCGTGCAAGCCCTGCACCATCGTCAGTGAGATTCAACCGAATCCCGAGATCGATCTTCAGCGCCTCCGCAACCTGCGCTGCCAGCTTTGACAGAAGCTCGGACCAATGATCTCGCACGTCAAACCATTCGCAGTCACGGGACCCTTGATAACCGATGAGCGCGTAGGCTTTCCGTAGCGAACCAAAATGCTTGATGTAGCATGCGACGGAAGGGAGACCGGGCGCGCTTTTAATGATGCGGGTCGTGAGTCTTCCTTTTCGACCGAGCGTCAAGCGGAGTCTCCGCAGCATCTGATCTTCCGGGATCGAGATGTACCGTTCAGCCATGATCTTCTGAGCACGTGCAAAAAGGTCCTGGTCGATCACCGGCGGCACCACTCCTGGGCTCCGAATCCACAAATGATCGGGATTGTTTACTTGCGTTTGGCCGAGACGACGGGACGTTCGGTTGTAGACGAGATTGCCGATACAGTTTTCGTTCCTGAGAATAGAATGGACCATGATGTAGGTCCAAGGTCGCCCATGGTGATTGGCTATGCTCCCTCGATTGAGCTGCCGTGCGATTTCGACGTCGGTCTTCCGCTCCATAACGAACTGCTGGAATATCCATCTTACGACCGCCATCTCTTCGTCGGACCCGAGCCGAAGCCGCACACGGTCTATTTTCAGCGCCTTGTATTCGCCCTTCGCCAACTTGCCTTTCGAGCGTTGCTGCTCATCGACCATCTCCCTGCCGAGCCCGAACGTGAGCGGGCCACCAACACGATAGCCAAGGCTCGCTATCCGGCAGTGACCGGTGTGCACCTTGACACCAAGCTCCCGGCTGAACTCGGCCGCCATTACGCGCTTGATGTTCTTTAGGATGCTCGACAGAAGGCTTCCGTCGTTTTCGAATTGTTCAGCGCAATAGACGACCTT
Source organism: Bradyrhizobium sp. SRL28 (assembly GCF_018596315.1). GTDB lineage: Bacteria > Pseudomonadota > Alphaproteobacteria > Rhizobiales > Xanthobacteraceae > Bradyrhizobium. Next base: position 195,766 of record NZ_JAHEAG010000009.1, read on the forward strand.
GACGCCGCTTCGCTTGCAGACGAACTCATAATGCGCGCTTTCATCGACATCCTGGAAGCGTCCCCATCGGCTGACGTCGTAAACCAGAACGTGCTCAAAGTCCGTGTTTCCTGATTGAACATCCTTGATGAGTTCGGCAAGGGCAGGCCGACGGTTGATCCTCACTCCGCTGCGCCCTTCGTCGACATAAGTCCGAACGATGGTAAGGTTTCGTTGCTGCGCGTATGCCGCGATAGCGGCCGCCTGGTTCTGGGTCGAATAGCGCTGAAGATCGGTGGACATTCGAACATATTGCGCCGCGCGAAGAGCCTTCTGGGCTTTTGCCAGTTGCGTATTGCGGCGGACGACGAGCGCATTGACCATGGACTTACCTCGATCACTCGGCTCGCGGGTAATCCAATCCTCGAACCGGCTTCAGGGCAAGGGCCGCCGGTTCACGCTGGCAGGGCCGTAGGCATTGGAAATCCCGCCAAGTTGGCCGCTTCTGCCGCGCGGCAAGGGCGAACGAGCCCGAACGATAAACACTTGAAGTGGACCGCTGACCTTCGCTCGTGCGTGCCGCTACAGAAACTACCCCCGCGCGCGCCGCAGCGCGGCTTCCAATCGCTCCTTCTCCTTATCCCAGCGGGCTTCTTCGGTTTGCGATCTCTTCTCAAGAGCCTCGACCTCGGCCTGGATGGCGGCGGCCCGCTTCGCGTGCTCCTGCTCGGCCTTGTCCAACGCGGCCTGCGCCTTGTTGATGGCCTGCTGCCGGCGTTCACGGTCCTTTTGCCTGGCGGCCTCTTCCTTCGCCCGTTCAAGCTCGCGGCTCCTCCGTTCCCGTTCGTAGTCGAAAGCGGCCTTTCGTTCCGCAACCTTATCGACGGGGCGAGAGGAAGGCTTTTTCGCCTTTGGGCCTTTCGACTTGCGGGCGGCTTTCGTTGGTCCTCCGCCGCCAAGATCGGTGGGCAGCTCCGCATGTTCGCTGAAAGGTCGGTCGGTGCCAACCGGGCGCCTGAGGACGACGCCGGGCTTTGCCAGGGTCGCGGCGATGACGTCCGGATCGTGGCTTTCCTTCGCCGCGCCCTGGTGGAAGAGATTGCTGTCGGCGCCCCACGCTTCCAGCGCCGCCTTCATGGAGGGAGCGGCCATCGCCAGATCGAAGAAGCCCAGCGAAGTCTGGTAGGTCTTCAGTTTTTTAGCCATGCGATGTCTACCGTGGGAGCAACGACTGCCCAAGCCAAGCATAGAGCGCGGCCGGTCCGGAATATAGCTCGACCATTCGGTTGCTCGCAGCCGGTCCTGGCTGATCCCGCCGCGGAGGCCGCCGATGGTCGCGATCTTGGAGATAGATTGCGCCCGTCACTGACGACTGCGATGAAGGCGTGGGAAGCTGTGACCGGGTAGCCTTTGACTCCACTTTTCATCCGATAATCGACTAAGACTACGAGCACTCCCATCGGCCTTGAAAAAAGGGGCATGAGCAGTTGCGCGACGATCGTCTACCCACGCTCCGGACCGCAGTGATCGAGGGCTCCCTCGCGTTCCAGATGCGCCGCTTCGCGGCGGCGCAGGCCAACGACTGCGGTCTGCAGATCCTGAACTTGCCACAGGTCGCCGCAAGGCTTGCCGGCGGCTTCGCGATTCCGGCTTCGGCCGATTTGTTGGAGCCTGCAATTCGGGAGGCGCTCGACGAAGGTGGCTTCGACGAACTCGAGCGCGTGCGACATCTGCCGGGCATGACGCGCGCGGTGTTCCGGACCTTGAGGAAGATCTGGGCGGCGGACTTCGATCTCTCGGCGCCCGGCCCTGACGGTCACCGCCGCATCGCGGAAATGTCTCAGATAGAGGCCCGCCTGAAAGCACGCTTGCCTCCGTCAGCGATGACGCCAAGGGAACTGCGTGACGCCGCGCTGAAACGCATTCGGCATGCGCCTCGGATCGTCGGTGACATACGCATCGAGGGATTGTCCTTTATCGCGCCGGTTTGGCGACCGCTGATCGAGGCGCTTTGCGGGGTCGTCCCGGTCGAGTGGATCGCGCCGGCCGGCGCCGACGCCGGCTGGTTCCGCGGCACGATCGTGCGGCTGGATCCGGCCTCGGCCAAACAGCCCGCCGTCGTTTCTTGCGCCGACGTCCGCCACGAGGTGGTCGAGAGCTTGAGATGGGCGCGGCAGCTCATCGCATCCGGCATCGCCAAACCCAACGAGATCGCGATCACGTCGGCCAACACGACGGCGTGGGACGATCATTTTCTCGCATGCGCCGAAGGCACCGGCTTCCGGCTCCACTTTTCCCATGGAGTTTCGGCACTCGCCTCGCGCGACGGGCAACGTTGCGCGGCCTTGGCCGACGTCCTGATGCACGGATTGAGCCAGCAGCGCGCTCGCCGGCTGTTCGCCGTAACACGGGGACAGGGCCTCCCGCCGGACGACCTCCCGGACCGTTGGCTGGACGCGATACCGCGCGGCGCGGCACTGTCGAACGTGACGGATTGGAAGCGCGCGCTCGAAACGGCGGATCGCCAAGCGCCGGGACGGGTTTCCGTCGAGGCCACGTCTCCCCTCCTGGAGGTGCTCGCGAAGGGACCGGACGCGGCGGACGAGGCGGCGGCAACGTTTCTTCATGGACGCTCGCTCCGGATCTGGCAGGCCGCAACCCGTTCCGCGCCGACAGATGCCATCGAGTTGTCGTTGCGGAGTGCTCGTCTCACGTCGGAGACGGATGCGGCCGATGCCGTCGTGTGGTGTCCGGCGGGCGATCTCGCCGCCGCCCCCCGTCCCCACGTGCGGCTGCTCGGACTCACGAACCGAGGCTGGCCGCGCGGAAGCGGAGAAGATCCAATTCTGCCTGACCATGTCCTGCCGGCCGGCGTCTTCGACGTCGATCCGGTGGCGCGCGCGGACCGCAGGCATTTCGCCGTTATCCTCGGTGCCGCGACAGGAAGCGCCATTCTTTCGCGCAGCCGACGAGGCGCGCAAGGCGGCCGTGTCGGCCGCAGCCCGCTGCTGCAGAACCGCGTGGAGATCGTCCTTCCACGCGAGCGGATTCCGGAGCATGCCTTCAATCAGTCCGACAGGCTGCTGGCCCGTCCCGAAGAGGCCGCCGGCATCGATCAGGTCGGTTCGGCCGGCCGTTGCTGGCACGACTGGCACGTCGAGCGCCTCACGGATCACGACGGATGCTTCGAGCCAGGTCATCCGGCTATCAAGCGTTCGATCGAGCGGATCCAGTCGGCGACCTCGTTGCAGCGGCTGCTGCGAGACCCGTTGGGATTCGTCTGGAAGTATGCTCTGGGTTTCGATGTCCCGCAGCAGCGGGAGCAGCCGCTGACCATCGCGCCGGACGAGTTCGGCAAGCTGGTTCACGAGCTGCTTCGGCGCGCCGTGGATGCCCTCGAACCGCAACCGGGATACGCGAAGGCGTCCGACATCCAGATCGAAAACGCGCTTGAGGACGCGGGCCGGGTCGCTCACGCCGCTTGGCCCCTCGAACGTCCGGTCCCGCCGAGACTGCTGTGGGCCAATACCGTCGACTACGCGATGGCGATGGCGATGGCCGGCCTGCTGCGAAAGGACATCAACGAAGACGGCACGCGCAGTTGGACCGAGGTGGCGTTCGGTCAATCAGCGGGCTTCGAGGCTGGTCGCGAGCTGCCGTGGGACCCGACGATCCCGGTCGAAATACCGGGCACGCCCGTTCGATTGCGTGGCACCATCGACCGCCTCGATATGCGGAGCAATCCGTTTGCGGTCAGGGTGACCGACTACAAGACGGGAGCGCCTCCCAAGAACGCGACCCGCATCGTGATCGGCGGCGGCGCCGAATTGCAACGCGCCTTGTACGCGCTTGCGTGCCGTCAACTGCTCGAAGAAGAACCAAGGGTCTTGGCGAGATTGCTGTATCTGGCCGGTGAGCCGTTCGAGGTCAGATTGCAGGATGTCGATGCGGCTCTCGTCCGGATCGGCGCCTTCGTGAGCGAGGTGGTAGCCTTACTGCAACGAGGAAACGCAGTACCCGGAAGGCTCGCCTACGACAGATCCAACGATCTTCGATTGGCGTTTCCCGCCTCACCCGGGTACGAGCGTCGCAAACGCGTCGCATTCGACCGCGCTGCGGGTGGACTCTCGAAATTCTGGAGCGCGGCATGACCCCGCGAGTCGACGACGGCGACCGCCGCCGCGCATTGACCGAACTCGATTCGACGCTTCTGGTCGAAGCCGCCGCAGGCACGGGAAAAACGTCGCTGCTCGCCGGCCGGGTGGTGATGCTGCTCGCCGGCGGCGCAGCTCCGAGGTCCATCGCGGCGATCACCTTCACCGAGCTCGCGGCGGGCGAACTCCGCCAACGGATCGCTCACTACCTCGACGCCCTGCTCTCCGGAACCGTTCCGGGTGAACTGCGGCTATGCATTCCGTCGAAACTGAAGGCGGCGCATCGGAGATCGCTGGAGAGGGCGAGCGAGCTACTGGACGAACTGACCTGCTCGACGATCCATGGATTTTGCCACGACCTGCTGCGGACCTACTCCGTCGAGGCGAAGATCGATCCGGGCGCAGAAATTCTCGATCGCGATCAGGCCGATTTCATATTCGACGCGATCTTCGATCATTGGTGGCGCGATCGGCTCGACGAGCCTCGTCCGGCCGATGATCCGATCACGGTGGTGGCGAGGAAGGATCCGACCGGAGCTGAGAAACTCCTGCGCGACTTCGCCAAATCGAGGCGGCGCTACCGGAATGCCCGACCCCTGTCGCCCGATCTGGATGTCGACGCTCACCTCGATTTCGGAGAGAACGTTCGCGAGTTCCGCCGTTGGTACGACCGCGTCGGGGGACCGCGCGACGCCGAAAGCGACATCGCAAATCTCGAAACGTTGGCCACGCACTTCGAAGGCAGCTTCGCAGCAGGTCTCGACTTCGCGCGGTTGTGGGACGCAGCGCACCCCGCGACGCTGGGCCTCATGCGGTCCAGATCGTTCGATCTCCGCGAATACAGGCGACGCTCGATTTGGAAGCGCGCCAAAGGGGACGTAGAGGGTGGACCTCTCGCCGACCAGGCTGAAGAGCATTACGCGCGATGCCGCGAAGCCTACGGCACGCTGATGGGCCGGATCGCAACTGCGATCGTCAGCGTGTTCTCGTCCGAGCTCGACGGGCTCCTCGCCGAATACGAAGCGTTCAAGCGGCGCGCGGCGGTGATGGATTTCGATGACCTGCTCTTTACCTGCCGCGAGGTGCTCCGCCGATATCCCGAGGTACGGGCCGCCGCTGGCGAGCACTTCTCGCGCATACTGGTGGATGAGTTCCAGGACACGGACCCCGTGCAGGCGGAGATTCTATTTCTTTTGGCCGGATCCGACGGATCCGCCGGTGCTTGGCAAGAGCGTCGCCTGAGACCCGGTCAACTCTTCCTGGTCGGCGATCCCAAACAAGCTATCTACCGCTTCCGAGGAGCCGATCTCGCCACCTACCTCATGGTGCGGAACGCGATCGAGGCCCAGTTTCCCGATAACATACTTCGGGTCACGGCGAATTTTCGATCGAGACCGCGCATCCTCGAACACATCAACGGCTGCTTCGCGGGACCGCTCGCCGCGCAACAGGCGGGGTACGTCGCGCTGCAGGGCACGAGAGACGACGCGGATCACGGTTTTCCGAGCGTCGCCAAAGTATCCGTCGAGCTTTTGCCGAATACCCGGATCGACACCAGCCGGGACGAAGAGGCACGTGTTGTCGCCGAGATCTGCAGCCGACTGATCGGCAACGTCGAACTGAAGCTGAACAACGGCGGCAGCAGGCGCTTGACGCCAGGAGACATCGCCCTGTTGGCGCCCGTCTCGACCGAGCTATGGCGCTACGAGCGGGCCCTCGAGGAAGTCGGACTACCTTTCGCGTCACAAGCCGGCAAGAATCTTTTCAAGCGGCAGGAGGCTCAGGATCTCGTCGCGCTGGTCCGCAGCATCGTCGACGCGCGCGACACGCTGGCCTTGGGTGCCCTTCTGCGAGGGCCCTTGGTGGGACTTTCCGAGCAGGATTTGCTCACGATCACCGCGAGCCTCCCCGTTCCGCCGGGCAGCGAGTCGGCCCGCCTCTCGCTAAACACCGACCCGACGATCGTACAAAACGATCTGGCTCGAGAGATACTCGGCATATTGCGCGACCTTCGACTCCGGCTGCGCGTCACCACGCCCGCGCTGCTGCTCGCCGAAGCGATCGAACGGCTTCGAGTGCGCGCCATCGTCGCCGGACGCAGTGCGGATCAGGCCGCCCGCTCGCTCGCTAACGTCGATGGTCTGCTTGAGCGCGCCCGCAACTATGGAGTGCGCGGGTTCGTGCAATTCGCGCGGGACCTGGACGACGATTGGTCTGCCGGCACCGGCTTCGCCGAGGGCATCGTCGAAGCGGACGGCCGATCCATCGAGATCGTGACAGTCCACAGCTCAAAAGGCCTTGAGTGGCCGGTCGTCATTCCTATCAACCGGGCTTCGATGCCCCGCCCGCCCGAACCGTTTGTGTACCGCCGGAGCGACGAGAGCCTGCACTGGGCGCTCGGCCAGGTGACGCCGCCCACGCTGGAGAGCGCGCTGCAAGGGGAGAACCGGGAAAAGCGCGACGAGAACCTTCGGCTGCTCTACGTGGCTTGCACGCGCGCCATGGAATTGCTCGTCATTCCCGAGTTCACCTGGTGCGACGAGAAGTCCTGGGCGAAACAGCTCGACTTCGGACTCGAAGACATCCCCGAACTGGACGTCTCATTGCTTCGGCGCGCCGTCGTCGCTGCACCTAAGTCGAGCGAGAATCAACAGTCGGCGGAGGTCTTCGCCGAAGAACAGTCGCGGATCGAGCGAGGCTTTCCGCCGATCGCATGGACAAGACCGAGTGAGAGCGATCCGGATGTACTGCCGACCCAGCTCCCGGACTCCGCAGAAGACGCGCTGCTCGACGCCCCAGTGCTGATCCAAGGCAGTCGCCTGCGCGGCGTCATTCTGCACAAGCTTATGGAGGAGCTCGCGACCGGTGAGCTCAACGCGAAAGCCGGCGAAATGAGGGAAAGGGCTCACCTCCTTTGCCAGCAACTCGCGACGGACGCGACGGCAATCGGCAAGCCCGATCCCGGCGAGATGGCGGACACCGCCCTCCGCACATTTACCCTGCCCGAATTGCAGCCGTTCATTCAACGGTTCGTTCCGGAAGTGCCGTTGTACGGCGGAACGACCGCGGGCGCCGACGAACTGATTTCCGGCCGCGCCGATGCGGTCGCCCTGGCAGACGACGGTGATCTGGTCGTGTTCGATTGGAAAAGCGATGTTGCGCCTAGCGGACAAAACCGCATGGCCTATCGGGAGCAACTCGGTCAGTATCTTCGCGTCTTGGGCGCACAGCGCGGCGCGATCGTGTACATGACAGCGGGCCGTATCGACTGGATCAACTCGGCGGGTCGAACGGTCAGGTCGACGTAATTCGCGCTCGTCGTCCATGATCGCCGTAATTCTGATCGACGAATTCCGTCCGTTTTTTCCGGTCGTACATCCCGCTGCGCAAATCGTGCCGTGCGCTGATAACTCCGTCCCAAAAAGTAACCTGGCGATTTGGACGCCTCGTGCGGAGCGACGCCGGCCTAATTGGGAGGACCCAGAGCGTCAAGCAATCGATCGACGAAAATCGCCTGTCCCATGAGGATCTTTCGTCGCGCGTCGGTGACAGCGAACCAAGCCGCTCGGTCGATTTCCCGAAAGGTCCGATGGCGTCCGGAACGCGGCGGCCATTCCATCTCGAAGGTGTTGCTGCGGATGAGCGCGGGATCCCAGTCGCCTTCGATGGCCCAAGCTTGTACGACTTTGCCGCCCGCTTGCCGCGTCTCCCCGAGTGGCAAGAAAACTCCCTGCGGGTGGTATCCAGTTTCCTCGGCGAATTCGCGCCGAGCGGCGGACAGCGGCGCTTCATCGGCGCCAATCAGACCTTTCGGGATGCTCCAGGCACCGTCATCCTTGTTTTGCCAAAATGGTCCGCCTGGATGAGCGAGCAAGACTTCGAGATCGGTGGCGCGCCCTCGAAACAGGAGGAGCCCGGCGCTTTGCGATTTCCGCGAAGCCATCGTGGACGCTAGGCCGACTTCCGCTGCGGTTTGGCCGCCGGCTTCTTCGCTGCGGCCTCCTTGGCCGGTTTCTTGCCGGCAATCGGCATCAGCATTTCCTTCTGCCCGGCTGCTGCCTTGCGCGCCTTCTTGGCTGGCTTCTTCGGCGCCTCTGTCGCTGCCGACGCGTCTCTTCCGATGCTCTTACGCAGCGCATCCATCAGGTCTACGACGTTCTCGCCGCGCGGACGCGCTTTGGCGGTGATGGGTTTGCCGGCGCGCTTCTGGTTGATGAGATCGAGAAGGGCGGTTTCGTACTGGTCTTCGAACTTGTCCGGCTCGAAGTGGCCCGCCTTCTGGTTGACAATGTGCCTGGCGAGATCAAGCATGTCCTTGGTGACTTTGACATCCTGGATGTCGTCGAAATAGTCCTTTTCGGAGCGGACTTCGTAGGGATAGCGCAGCAACGTTCCCATCAGGCCCTTGTCCAGCGGATCGAGCGCGATGATGTGCTCCCGATTGGTCAGCACCACGCGCCCGATCGCGACCTTGTTCATCTCGCGGATGGTTTCGCGGATGACGGCGAAAGCGTCGTGGCCAACTTTCCCGTCTGGCACCAGGTAGTAGGGACGGATCAGATACCTCGGGTCGATCTCGCTGCGGTCGACGAACTCATCGATCTCGATGGTTCGCGTCGATTCCAGCGCGACGTTCTCGAGCTCCTCCTTCGTCACCTCGATGAAGGTGTCGGTGTCCACCTTGTAGCCCTTGACAATATCCTCGTTGGCGACCTCCTCGCCGGTATCGGCGTCCACCTTGGCGTACTTGATGCGGTGGCCGGTCTTCCGGTTGAGCTGGTTAAACGAGACCTTTTCGGATTCCGACGTGGCCGGATAGAGCGCTACCGGACAGGTGACGAGGGAAAGGCGCAGGAAGCCTTTCCAGTTAGCGCGGGGGGCCATGGCGGGGGAACTCCAATACTGATGTCGGATTCAAGACGAACGGCCCGGCTTGGTTCCGACATCGCGCCCCTTCCAACGGGATGATTTCTTCTCGGCGCGGACGTAAGCGGACTCGACTTTTGTTCTCTTTATGTTCTAATTCGGAATGACAGACCGACCCGCGAGCTGGCGCATGCCTACCCCGAAGCAGATGGAAAAGCTGGCCGCTGAAGCCATCCGCAGTCGGGCCCCCTCCGCTGCGGCTCCCGATGCGCCCCTCCCGGCCGAATACTGGGAATCGGTCCTCGAAGGCCCGCGCGCCGATACGTCAGGAGCCCAGATGCGGCAGCGACGTCTTTCTGAGATTCAGCGCCACCTACTCCGCGTCTCCTGCCGCCGCTGCGAACGGACCGTCGAAATCCAAACCGCCGATGCAGTCCGATTGTATGGCGGCAACGCAGTCTGGAAGGACGTCGCGCAGCGACTGCTTGACAACACCTGTCAGCAGCGCACCGGAAGACACGAAGAGGACGGGTGCTGGCCGGGATTTGACATGCCCTAGCCTGCACCCCGAGTTTGGTCTGGGCTTGGATGTCCGGATGGCGCCAAAACATCACCCGACGCCGCTGTCAGGCGGAGACCGAAAGGCTCTGACGAAGGAATTGGGGAAAGCACGCGCGATGACCGGCATTCTGGCTGCGCAATCAGCAGAGATGCGAGCCAAGGGCGCTGCGCTGATCCAGCAGGCCGACAGGTTGCTCTGTGAAAGCTGGAACGAGCGGATGTGGAGCGATGGCGAGCCGATCGACCCCTCGCCAACCATTGACCAGGCGATCAACGGCGGCTTTCCCTGGCTGGAAATCCAGTGTTCGCGGTGCAAGAGCCCGAACGATGTCGATCTGGCAGCCCTCAAGCATCCGCCGACCACCTTCGTGCACGATCTTGCAAACCGTCTGCGCTGCCGCAAGTGCGCCAAGGCCGGGCGGCGCCCGTCCGCGACCTTGCTCCAACTTGGTTGGCAGCCGCGTCACCCTCAAGGGGAGGTCTAGGTTGCGGTCGAAGCAGGAATCATCGACCGTCGTTGATTCCAACCATGAACGGACGCCCAAGGTGCAGACGGCAACCGCCTACCTCGAAACCCTCAATCCCGAACAACGACGTGCAGTCGAGCACGGGGTAGCAGGGGGATTGGCGGCGCCGCCGCTGCTGGTGATCGCCGGCGCAGGCTCCGGAAAGACCAACACCCTCGCCCACCGGGTGGCCCATCTGATCGTTCAGGGCGCCGACCCCCGCCGGATCCTGCTGATGACGTTTTCTCGCCGCGCGGCGTCCGAGATGACCAAACGGGTCGAACGCATCGCACGCAAGGTGTTGGGCGACAACGCCGGTGTCATGACCGACGCGCTGACCTGGGCCGGAACCTACCACGGCATCGGCGCACGGCTGCTGCGCGAGTACGCCGAACAGATCGGCTTGGACCCAGCCTTCACGATACACGACCGCGAAGACTCAGCCGACCTCATGAATCTGGTCAGGCATGAAAAGGGATTCTCCAAGACGGAAAGCCGCTTCCCTACTAAAGGAACGTGTCTCTCGATCTATTCCCGCTGCGTCAATGCCGAGATGCCGATCGAGCAGGTCATCGGCACCTCGTATCCATGGTGCGCCGGATGGGCGGCGGAGCTTAAGGAACTATTCGCGGCCTATGTCGAAGCCAAGCAGAAGCAGAACGTGCTCGATTACGACGATCTCCTGCTCTACTGGGCGCAGATGGTCGGCGACGCCGGCCTGGCCGACGACATCGGCGGCCGCTTCGATCACGTCCTTGTCGACGAGTATCAGGACACAAACCGCCTGCAATCCTCGATCCTCCTGGCGCTGAAGCCCGGCGGCCGAGGCCTGACGGTCGTCGGTGACGACGCCCAATCGATCTACTCGTTCCGCGCTGCGACCGTGCGCAACATCCTCGACTTTCCCGACCAATTCTCGCCGCCTGCGAGCGTCATTACGCTCGACCGCAACTATCGATCGACGCAAACGGTTCTCGCCGCCGCCAACGGCGTCATCGGTCTCGCCAAGGAGCGTTTTACCAAGAACCTCTGGACTGAACGCACGTCCGGAGCCAAGCCGCAACTCGTCACCGTCCGCGACGAGGCCGACCAGGCGCGCTTCATCGTCGAACGCATCCTGGAGAATCGCGAATCCGGCACGCTCCTCAAAGAGCAGGCCGTCCTGTTCCGGACATCCAGCCACAGCGGCCCGCTTGAAATCGAACTCACGCGCCGGAACATCCCGTTCGTGAAGTTCGGCGGACTGAAGTTTCTCGACGCCGCCCACATCAAGGACATGCTGGCATTGCTGCGGTTCGTCGAGAATCCGCGCGACCGCGTCGCCGGCTTCCGTCTGCTGCATCTGCTGCCCGGCATCGGCTCCGCAACAGCGCAACGCGTGCTCGACCGCATGGCGGAGGCCGCCGACCCCATCGCAGCGCTCACGGGCATACCAACGCCTCCGCGTGCCGGCGACGACTGGAGGGACTTCGTCGAGACTTTGGGCAATCTCCGATATTCGGAATGGCCCGTCGATCTGGAGCGGGCTCGCTTGTGGTACGAACCGCATCTCGACCGCATCCATGAAGATGCCGAGACCCGGCGCGCCGACTTGCTCCAGCTCGAGCAGATTGCCTCGGGATATCCGTCGCGCGAACGCTTCCTGACCGAACTCACCCTGGATCCGCCCGACGCGACCAGCGACCAGGCCGGCATGGCGCTGCTCGACGAGGACTATCTGATCCTGTCGACGATTCACTCCGCCAAAGGCCAGGAGTGGAAGTCGGTCTATCTGCTCAACGTCGTCGATGGCTGCATGCCTTCCGACCTCGGCGCCGGCACCTCGGCCGAGATCGAGGAGGAACGCCGGCTGCTCTACGTCGCGATGACGCGCGCAAAGGACGGCCTCCATTTGGTCGTGCCGCAGCGCTTCTTCGTCCACGGCCAGCGCGCGCAGGGTGATCGCCACCTCTATGCATCAAGGACACGCTTCATTCCAGAAAAGCTGCTCAGTCTGTTCGAGCGGACGGCCTGGCCGGTTGCGCCGGCCGGTACCGTGCCCCGAGCCGCCGCCCAAGGACCCAAGGTCGATATAGGCGCCCTCATGCGGGGAATGTGGCGGTAGCCGGGGAGACATCTAAATGAGATTACTTGCCGTAATGGTCGCCGCATTTGTTTGTTCGCCAGCGATAGCGGCGGACTACCTGGGAAAGGTTCTAGCCGTGTCGGACGGAGACACCTTCACCATGGAAGCCGATGGCGCCAAGGTACGCGTGAGGATCTGCGGAATCGACGGACCCGAACGCGGGCAAGCTGGTTACGGACAGGCCGCCGGCGTGCTGTCAAGCATGATCGAGGGCAAGACTGTCCATTGCCTGCAAGTGGGTGAAGGCACCGTCTGCGACGGGCGGTCCCGACCTACCAGTCGCGACCGCATCGTGGCACAGTGCTTCCTCGACAAGGTCGACATCGCAGAACAGATGACCAGGTCCGGCACCGCGTGCGACTGGCCCAGATTCTCCGGCGGCAGGTACAAGATCAGCGACACCACCTGCTCGCGCAAATAGGATTCGACGCCGTTCATGGACCGTTCGTACGGCCGCCAAAGCAGACGAGACACCCGGTGTGCAATCTCTACTCGATCACCACCAACCAGGCCGCCATCATTGCGCTCTTCCGCGTTGTGAACCGATACGTCGGAAACCTGGCGCCAATGCCGGGCGTGTTTCCCGATTACAAGGCTCCGATCGTGCGCAACGGACCCGAGGGCCGCGAACTCGCCACGGCGCGGTGGGGCATGCCATCGTCATCAAAGGCGTTGATGGACGCCACCAAAAAACGAGCCGAAAAGCTGCAAGCCAAGGGCAAGCCGGTCGACTTCAATGAATTGCTTAGAATGGAGCCGGACGGCGGCACGACCAACATCCGCAATGTAAAGAGCAAACACTGGACCCGCTGGCTCGGCGTCGAGAACCGTTGCGTGGTGCCGTTTAACTCTTTTAGCGAGTTCAACAAGGCCGAAGGCGGCGATATCTGGTTCGCGCTCGATGAGACCCGCCCCCTCGCCTGCTTCGCCGGCATCTGGACCAACTGGACCTCCGTCCGGAAGGTCAAGGAAGGCGAGACTAACAACGACCTCTACGCGTTCCTCACGACGGAGCCGAACGCCGAGGTCGGCACCATCCACCCCAAGGCAATGCCGGTGATCTTGACGACTCCGGACGAGGTCGAAACCTGGATGACGGCCCCTCCGGACGAGGTCTTGAAGCTGCAACGGCCGCTTTCAGACGGGTCGCTCAAAATCGTCGCCCGCGGCGTCAAGGAAGACCCAGCCGAGCGCACAACGTGATCGACGAGGACGAAGTCGACCAGGCAGCTCCCCCGGGCCGCCAGCGCAAGATCATCCACGTCGACATGGACGCCTTCTACGCGTCCGTCGAGCAACGGGACAATCCTGATCTCCGCGGCAAGCCGGTCGCAGTCGGCGGATCCCAAGAGCGGGGCGTCGTGGCGGCAGCCAGCTATGAAGCCCGCAAGTTCGGGGTGCGGTCGGCCATGCCCTCGGTAACCGCCAAGCGGCAGTGTCCCGATCTGATCTTCGTGAAGCCGCGCTTCGAGGTCTACAAGGCGGTCTCTCAGCAGATCCGTGAGATTTTCGCAGAACACACACCGATCATCGAGCCGCTGTCGCTGGACGAGGCCTACCTCGACGTGACCGAAAATCTGCAGAGCGTTCCGTTAGCCCGGGACGTCGCGCTCGCGATCCGTTCGAAAATCAAAGAAGTTACCGGTCTCAACGCATCCGCCGGCATCTCCTACAACAAGTTTCTGGCCAAGCTTGCCTCCGACTACCGCAAGCCGAACGGCCAGTATGTCATCGCGCCGGAGATGGGGCCGGCGTTCGTCGAAGCCCTCCCCGTCAGCAAGTTTCACGGCATCGGGCCGGCGACCAGCGCCAAGATGAACTCCCTCGGTCTCCACACCGGCCTCGACATGCGTAACCAGTCACTCGAATTCATGCAGGCCAATTTCGGCAAGGCGGGCGGATACTACTATTGGATATCGAGAGGCGTTGATAACCGAGAAGTCCGCGCGGACCGAATCCGGAAGTCGGTCGGCGCCGAGAACACGTTCGCCGCAGACCTCACCGACTTCGACGCCATGGTCGTCGAACTCGAGCGTCTCATCGACAAGGTCTGGAAATATTGCGAAGGTGTCGGCAACCGGGGACGCACGGTAACTCTGAAGGTGAAGTTCAACGACTTCGAGATCATCACGCGGAGCAGATCCGTCTCTCTTGCGGTGTCGAGCCGCAGCGACCTAGGGCGCCTATCGGTCGCTTTGCTGCAGAACGAGATACCGGTCCCCAAGCCGGTCCGGCTTCTGGGCCTCTCGCTATCGGCGCTGCAGCATTCTGACGACGCGGAACCGCAGCTGGTGCTGCCGATGTAATCGCGTCACGTCACTCCTTTTCAAGTAGATCATGAACTCGATCTGTCGTGATGGCGCTTCGTTGAGTATCTGGCAGTGCACGGGATAACAAAGCCGCCAGCGTCGCCAACGCGGGCGGAGATGACCCGCGCCGTCGCGGTCCTCCTCCGCGGGTAAAGTCCTGAAGCTGCATGATGAATTCGGGAATGCGGCTCATGCCCTTGCCGATCCGCCGTGCCTCCTCCGAGGTGAGGTTGCCGGCACCGCCGCTATAACGCTGCGTTTCGTCGCGGCAATACAACCATGCCACCGTCAGGCCGCTGGCGTCCTGGACGGTGTAGCACTCGGAATTCGCTCGGTACTCTATTGCGCCGCCCGACAACCTAAGGAAGTATAGTTCAGAATGGGGACGGGAATGACAAGTGAGATAGGACTTCATCCAGGCACGACCTGGCATAAGTGCGATTTTCAATGCCATACGCCGCGGGATCTGAGTTGGGCCGGTTCGCCTGATCTTCCGGGCGGAGATCCGGCAGCCGAGCTCGCTCGGCAGCATTGGGCAGAAGCGTTCATCGCGGCGGCAACGGCGGCCAACCTGCAAGCCGTGGCAATTTCAGACCACCATGACGTTTGTCTCTCAACCTATGTGTTGGAAGCAGCATCGCGACTCAATTCGAAGGTTCGGGTGTTCCCTGCCGTCGAGATTACATGTTCTGATAATGCTCAGTGTATTGTCGTTTTTGATCCAGCTGCGACTGTTGAAAAGCAAAAACTGGCGCTGGCGGCGGCCGGAAACATTCTTATCGCGCCAGGTGCAGACGCGAAGACTTGCAAGATCATGCCAGCGCGAGAAACCGTGGCCGATTTCGTTAAGGCCGTTCAGGGCGAGCAGCATTTGCGCGATATCAGCGTGATCCTGCCGCACTTCAGCACGGAAGATGATCACAAGAGCCTCAATGAAACGGGGCATCATCCGCGGTTCGCTAACCTCCCGATCGATGGTGTGTACATCGAGCGTCCGTACAGTTCGCTGGACCAGACAACGATACAGAAGATCCGTGGCAAGATCAGCGATTGGGGCCGTCGCCGGCGCGCTATCCTGGCGACCGGCGACAACCGAAGGGCGGACTGGGGCCGGCTCGGTACACATGATTGCTGGATCAAGATGGGGGAGCACTCAATCGAGGCTTTCCGCCAGGCACTGTTGGCCGACGAAGCTCGCATTGCGTTCGAGGCGCCGACGTCCCCTGCGGAGTACCTGGTCGAGCTGCGGGTGAAGAGCATTCTTACTGGGCCGGCGCCGGTGAGGATGTCGTTTAATGATGGCTTCAACGCGCTGATTGGCGGGCGTGGTTCAGGCAAAAGTGCGTTCCTTGAATACTTGCGCTTCGGTCTGGGTCGAACGGATCGAGACTTCAACAGCGATATTGATCCGGAGTCTGATCGCGAAGCAAAGCTCATCGATGAAACCTTGACCGGCGACGGATATGTGGAAGTCGTGTTGGAGCGCGAGGGGGTGAGAGAGACCTGGAAGAGGGTTTTGGCAAATAGCGAGGTCATCACCGTCAGCGCAGCGGGTCGAACGATCGAAGTGACAGCCAGCACGGCGCGGGAACGTTTTCGTTCGAGGGCATTCCGGCAGAAGGGTCTTTCGAGCACGATGAATGACCCGGCGACCGCGTCCGAGCAGATTACCGGCATCGCGGCCGCTGAAGAAGTGGATCAGGAGCGGAGCATCAAGCGGGCTATCGCGACCGCCCAACGCAGCGTCGGCAGTGCTCTTATCAATCTGGTCGCACTGTGGCAGTCGCGTGTCGACCTCAAACAGACCACTGAGAAAGTCGAGGATCTCAGGGAGCGCATCGCCGCGTTGACTAAACGGCTGGAGGATGAGGGTCTTTCGCCACAGGCGTTGCAAACGATGGAAGAAGCCCCCAGGTACGGGAGGGCAAACGAATTTATCGGGGCTGTCAGCACCCAGGCCGACGAAGCAAGAGTCCTACTGAATGAGCTCGAGGCGGCGACGCTGACCGTCGATGTGACAGTCTACGAAGGAGCGATCGGATTCGAGGAAGTCGCT
Source organism: Bradyrhizobium sp. SRL28 (assembly GCF_018596315.1). Lineage (GTDB taxonomy): Bacteria > Pseudomonadota > Alphaproteobacteria > Rhizobiales > Xanthobacteraceae > Bradyrhizobium. Next base: position 212,322 of record NZ_JAHEAG010000009.1, read on the forward strand.
GGCTTGCAGCAGGTGCTCTTGGAGGCGAAGACGAAGATAAAGGCGTCGCTCACAACAGCCCGGACTGCACTTGAGACCCTCGCCGTCGCGCAGCTGGACGCCAAAGACCGCTTTTCCATCAAGCGGGAAGCGTTCCTGCTGACATACGCTGCCGCCGTTGAAGAGCAGGGAAAACACAGCAACTTGATTGACGAAGTTGCGCGGCTCAATGCCGAGCTGCAGACAGCTGAAACCGCACAAGCCAGGGCCCGCAGTGCTGAGGTCACGCAGGCGAACGCCGAAAAGAACTACCGGGATGCACTCGCGGGCTTGGATGCGCTGGTAGAGCAGCGGAGGGGCATTTTGAAATCAGCGGCCGACAAGGTAGCGGGCAAATCGAGCAACTTGCTACTTGCGCGGATGCGCCGGGACCGTATGCCCGCGCAGTACCTAGCCGCACTGCAAAAGCTCTTCGAGGGCTCAAACACTCAGTCGGTAGACGAGGGCTGCACGGATTGGCTGAAGGCGATCATGGAGGGCGATGAGGAGGGCTGGTCCAAGCTGCGGCAGTCTTTCCTGGATCTTTACGAAGCAAAAATTATGGCTGGCTCGCCGCCGGATGCGAGCGATGGCATTTTGACGTCACTGCAAGCCCTTCTTTTCAAGGGACTACGACAACTCACGGAGCGCCAGCGGAAGAAGATCTATCAGAACCTTACGGATGCGTTGATTGCGGGAGTCGTCGCGGCCGTGCCGTCCGACGCGATCAACATGTCTTACTTGGATGATGGCAGGCCGATAGATTTTAAAATGGCCTCGCCGGGGCAGCAAGCGTCTGCCTTACTCGAACTGTTGCTGAAGCAGTCTGCTGGCACGCTCATCATAGACCAGCCGGAGGATGACCTCGACAACCGTGTCATCATGCGCATCGTTGAATTGCTTAGGACGTCGAAATCGACCCGCCAGTTGATTTTCACAACGCACAACGCGAACATCGTCGTGAACGGCGACGCCGACAAAATCATTGCGCTCAAATCGCCGGAGCCGTCGTCCAATCCGAACAACAATGCCCCGCGTGTACAAGTCGATTGCGACGGTGCCATTGAAACGCCAGCTGTGGGTAAGACCATCACGTCAATCATGGAAGGAGGGCGCGATGCCTTCGACCTCCGCAGTCGAAAATATCGCTTCGACAATTAGCGCCACACAAGCGCGGAAAATTAGCCACGTGCACACATGACGCGCATCGAGTCCGTGGCGGCGAGCCGCAGCCGCCGGGCGCCAATTCTCTTCATGCTTGCGCTCAGTCGCAGCCCGCATGAATCCAGCTCAATATCCGCGGCTCATCGGACACATTTTTCCGCGGCCACCAGGTGACGCTCACCGGCTTGGCGCCGCGGGAGGCCCGTCGTGGAATGACGACGCCTGCCTTGTAGCTCACTCGCGCGCCATGCGAACTCCCTTTGAGCCCGGCATCGTTCTGTCCGGTGAGGCAAGGCTCCCAGCGCAATCAAGCCATTTTCCGATATCGGTCCAACAGCTGCGCATATCGCACGCCGTTACCACTTGGGAAATGCTGACACCAGGCCGCGAGAAACCTCTTCTCCACTTCCGGCATCTTCGCGCGACGCAAAATCACGGCAATGCGCCATGGATAATAGGGAGCCGGAACCTCCCCTGTTGCCAGGTATGTGGAGAATGCCCCCGCAACAATGGCGGTCTGCTCTCCGAGATTGTTATCGATCGCCTTCATATGATCTCGAAATGCATCCTCATGGAGAGACAAAAAAGCAGGTCCCGAAGACGCTTGATTCCAAGTTTCACCGGTTTCGAGCATCCGTGCGAAAACTGTGTCTTGCTTTTTGGCGAGTACCGCCACCTCAGCGGCTGACAGCGGGGGTGTCTGCTCCATACATTCGATAAGAACGCGGAGCGCATCGTAATCAGCGTCGTTGTCTGTCGGAGTCACCTGTGGGAGCCCATGCCTACTTCGATGATTTTCACTCAGCCAGGATCTCTTGGCAGGTAGAGCCTCGGAAACCAGCGATCGACGGCGTCTGGCGGAAAGCCTAAGCGCACAGGACTTCGGGTCGTGGGTGACACAAGGTAGCCTTTGTCTATCAGTTGGTTGAGGACTGTGCGCGCCTGGCGCTCGGCATAACCGGTGATGTCGGCCGCGTCCCCGCGTTTAAATTCACCCTGCATGACGGCCAGCTGCAAAATCGGCCACGAGCCCTTTGAGAGGCGTTTTGCGCCAATTTCTTCTTTCGTCCATATCTCCATTCGGTTCATGAGCTCGGACGGCTCCAAAAGCTGCCCCATGAAGTCGACCTGGTCGACGGAAGTGGTCAGGAAGAACCGGCAGAAGGCGACGAGGCCGGCCTCGGTGAGGTTACCGCGGCCATCGAGATCCCCTCGCCGTGGCTCGTCTGCCGCCTGCAGAGCAGCCTTATACTGAGCTACGGAGCGCGCGAGTCCGCGTGAGACCGACCACAGTTCAGATCCAACACCGAGCTCGCGCAGCACGGCATGCGAAAAGAGCCGGGCGACGCGGCCGTTGCCATCGAGAAACGGGTGAATCCAGGCCAGTCGATGATGTGAGGCCGCGACGCTAATGATGTGGTCGATTTTCGAGAGGTGCTTTGCCGTATAGGCTTCGCAGAAGCGCTTGAGGAAGTCCGAGAGCTCCGCTGCGTCGGGGGGTATGTGTAGGCCGACCTGGACGTGGCGCGCACGCAGCTCGCCGGGCGTCATTTTGATGCGCTCGTTGGTTTGCGGGTTTTCAACCCACCACATCTCTTCAGGGATGCGGCTATAAAACTCTCGGTGCAGCCACAAAATGAACTCTGTGGTAAATGCGCTCCCGGGCCCCTGCCCCCGGTCAATCATCTCTTGGACTTCGATGTGCGCCTTCGCCTCGAGCTGAAGGTTGCGCTTCTCCGGCTCTTTGGAAAAATCTTCCTTGAGAGCGCGGTCGATGTCTATGAGCGTGGTATTGTGGTTTTCGATGAGGTTGGAGTAGTAGCAGTTCATCGAGCGCACTAGGTCGCCGACGGAGGTTCGCAAGGCAGGGCTCAGCCGCGCAGCGAGCCCACTGGCCTTTGCAACCAGGTCGGTTGCAAGGTCCGTTAGCTCCTTGTTTTCAGAGGGTACCAAGGGCTCCATGCGTGCGACGGACATTTTTGCCGCTTTCTTTGCCGGTTAATTCTCCAATTAAATTAGCCTATTAGGCCATTTTTAGCCAACACGTTTTGCCGCTTTCTTTGCCGCTTTGACGGGCACCAAACTTCGCCCTTGATCCCGTTTTGTTCTCATATAGAAATGGCGAGGCGATCAGCTTCGACATGTCGATGTCGCTGATTTCGGGGGAAAAGCTGCCGTTTACGCCGCACGCCGCGACCAGGATGTGGACATCACGGTCGACCACGTCGCTTTCGACGCGAGATGATGTTGAATCCGACCGTACGGATGACAGGGGGAGTTCATGAGTTTCAAAGCGAGCGGCGCGGGCACTGCGCATGAGCCCACCCTCCACTGCCCCAACTGCAATCACGAGATCCGGCTGACCGAGTCTTTGGCGGCTCCCTTGCTCGCTGAAACGCGTCAGCGTTTTCAGGAGCAGCTGGCGAGCAAGGACGCTGAGATAGCTCGGAAGGCCGAAACTTTGCGCCAGGAGCGCGAACAACTCGCTAAGGACCGCGAGCAGGTCGAGGATCAGGTTACCAAGCGCTTGGCGGCCGAACGAGCCCAGCTGGTCGCAGCTGAGGCGAAGAAAGCACAAGCAGCATCAGCAGCAGCGCTCTCCGACAAGGAAGCGCAGGTCGCAGAACTCCAAGCGTCGCTCGCCACCAATAACACCAAGTTGGCCGAAGCCCAGCAGCAGCAGGCCGGGGTGATACGCCAGCAGCGCAAACTGGAAGATGAGAAGCGCGAGCTTGACCTGACAGTTGAAAGACGCGTCCAAGCATCGGTAGCCGACATTCACCTCAAGGCGAGGCACGAAGCTGACGATGCGGCGCGCTTACGCGTCGCTGAGAAGGATCAGACTATTGAATCGATGACCCGCACGATCGAGGAGCTGAAACGTAAGGCTGAGCAAGGGTCCCAGCAGTCCCAGGGCGAGGTCCTCGAGCTCGAGCTCGAGGAGTTGCTGCGGGGGCGCTTTCCGACTGATTTTATTGAGCCGGTCGCCAAGGGCGAGCTCGGCGCCGACGTCATTCAGCAGGTAAACGGCGCTGTCGGCCAACCCGCCGGTATTGTCCTCTGGGAGACCAAGCGTACAAAGGCCTGGAGCGATGGCTGGCTGGCCAAGCTGCGCGAAGACCAGCGGCGCTGCGGCGCGGACATCGCCCTTATCATTTCGCATGCACTTCCCAAGCACGTTGAGCATTTCGACTTGATGGACGGCGTGTGGGTAGCTCATCCACGTTGCGCCCTACCCGTTGCTGTTGCGCTCCGTCAGTCCCTGATTGAGCTATCGAGCTCGCGCCTAGTTCAGCAGGGTCAGCAAACCAAGATGGAGCAGGTCTACCAATACTTAACTGGCAATAAATTCCGCCAGCGGATTGAAGCCGTCGTCGAGAAATTCAACGACATGCGCGAGGATCTGGACAAGGAGCGCAAGTTCATTGGCCGGCAGTGGGCCAAGCGTGAAACCCAGATTGTCGCGGTCATTGAATCAACCGTTGGCATGGTGGGGGATCTCCAGGCAATCGCCGGCAAGGCTATGCCGGAGATTGCCAGCCTCGAGATGCCGCTACTTGAAGCTCCGGTGGAGCCGGAACGGAAAGCAAGTTGATTGGCTGATGCTACCGCTGAATTGGGTCTCCTCCCGCAGAGATGGCTTGTATTTAGTGCTCAAGCAAGAGGATGGCCACGATCATCGCCAAGCCTTCGGTCCTTTTGGCTGAATTTGAAGTCGATTATACGAGCCCATGCGTGGCTCCACGATCTGTCAAGCGGGCGCCAGGCGTCCATCGAAGCGCTCCATCCCAAGGCAATCCGGCAAGGACTGCGGCTGGAGTTTCCCCCACCTAACCTAGCGCGCGCGGCCCTAGAAACGCGAGTGCCTCCCGCGAGGGGCCCAATATTCGCTTGCGCGAGGGATCGTCACCCGAAGGGCCGAGACAGACGTTCCGCGCCTTCGCGGCAATCGGCTGGCTCGGTGAGCGTCAGCGAATAGAGCCCGGCCCGCTCAACGGACGCGCTCCTAAAGTTGAGTTGTGCTATATATTCAGAGTATAGCCGTTTACGTTTCCGGCCGGAGCGATGTGCCAGGATGACGAACCGTGTTTTAAAACCGTTATTCCTCGACGGCGATGCGCCCGATCCTGCGTACTGCAACATTCGCGATGCGAAAGAAGGGCCATTGGTCAAGGCTCGTAATCATTGCGAGTATCTGTGGGTTTTTTTCCAGCATCACGCAGATCGGGAGTTTCAGGACGAACTTCGTAAATGTTTTGATCAACGGTATTGGGAGATGTATCTAACTGTCTCCCTCATTCTTGCCGGATATGATGTCACGTGCCCGAAGCCCGGTCCCGATGTTGGTATTGTGTATAAAGGGCAACGCATCTGGCTTGAGGCAACGTCGCCAGATCGAGGCAAAGACGGCTCGCCGGATCAAGTCCCAAAGATGAAGTCAGTCGAACTGGGCGAAGATCCAGTCGTCCAGAATGCGCCTGACGAGAAGATTGTGCTGCGCTATTTGAATAGCATTTCGACCAAGTTCAATGAACAGTATGCAAACTGGCTCAAGAAAGGAACGGTCAGCGATAAGGATGCATTTGTTATTGCCATCAATCCTCGCGAGATCGATTTCGATCGCCTCGATGGCTCGCCTCCGCGCATCCTTCAGGCCGCCTATACTGTCGGTGCGCCGTATGCCGTGGTGGATATAAAAGAAGGTGCGATCACGCGGGTCGGCTACCAATTTCGAAGCCACATTAGAAAGGAACCTAAGAAAGACGCGAAGGTGGGCGACGAACTTACAAAGGTCGACACTGGTGTGTTTCAGCAGCAAGAGTATGCCGCGTTGAGCGGGCTGCTGTGCTCGCGCGTGGATGCTGCAAATCATCTCGGAGAAATGGACAGCGACTTTCAGCTCGCGCCTAACCCGCATGCAAAAGTGCCGCTTCCCGACGACTTTCGATTTCGCGGGACGCTTTTCGAATCAAAGCAAGTTAGAGACGGCTACCAGGTGATTGCAAAGTAGCATCGCATCGAAGGGAACAGCGCGAGGGAGGGCCACCGAATGGTCGAGGCAAACGTTCCGCGCTTTCAAGGGATGCGAAGTCGTAGCTTGCCAACACGATTTCAGCCTGCTCCGTCGTGAGGCCCATCATCAGCTCAAAAGCTGTCCGCATCGCAAATTCGAGTTGCGAGAACGCGATCACAAATTCGCCGATCGCTTTGGTATCTTTCGCCCTGCGACCCTTTCGCTTCATCAAGCTTCCCCTACTGAAGGAAACCGGCCCGAACCACGCCCTACCTGTCACATGTAAAGGGTGGTATTTAGCAACACTTTCAACCGAGTCGCCTTTTTGATTGCCAGTTTCAGCAGCAACGACCGCGACCCAGCAGTTCGCATTCGGATCGGCCGATGTGTCTACTGCGAAAGCACGCGTTATCGCAAGAAGGATGACCGCAGGCTGGGTGATGAGCATGTCATTCCCGAAAGTCTTGGAGGCAACCTCATCTTAGAGCAGGCGGCATGTGAGGGTTGCGAGCGCAAAGTGAACCTGTTCGAGCAGTCCATCATGAAGACTGTGCTCTATGCGCCCCGCGTGCATCTCGGCATTCGGAGAAAAAAGCGCAAGCGCGGCGAGGACACGCTCACGCTCGATGCGACCGTCAACGGAAAGGAGGTCAAAGTCTCCCTACCTATCAAGAGAGTGCCGTTGATGCTGTTCTTCATCATGATGGACGCGCCCGGAATTCTCATTGGCCGGCCAGCGAACATTCCCTCGTTCAACGGCGCCTGGGTGAAGCCGTTTCTTGAACACGGGCCACGAATGCCGCAGGGCCTTCAGGGTATGGCCACCCCAGCGCTCGACACGCATAAATTCATGCAATTTCTGGCCAAAATTGGCCATTGCTACGCGGTGAGCGTTTTAGGGCATACGTTTAAGCCTATCCTGTCCGACATGATCTTGGCTGACCCTGCCCCGCCCCCCAATTTTTATCTCATCGGCAGTTACGGAAACGCCCGTACCGACGACCCAACCGCCAACCTCCACGAACTCGATGTCAGTTGGCAAAGTGCGGACGGTGTCGAATACGCGGTGGTCAGCATCAGGATGTTTGCCAAACTTGGGGCGCCAACGTACCGGGTCGTTGCTGGAGAACGAAAATGAACCAGCCCTCGATGAGGGATTACCTTGATGCGATCGATAGGCAGGTGTTTGACCACCTTGGGCGCATGACCAATGACGCGATACTCTCGAAATCAATCGACGAGTGGATTGAAGAGCTCATCGTAAAGTTCGCCACCCCCGACATCCCGGTGATCTACCCAGCCCAAGTGTCTCACTCGACCGTGCCTGGCGAGGTCCCACAGTATGCCGTCCCGAACCCCAATTACGGCAATGTCCCGAAGGTTCAAGGACTCATCAATCAATTCCACCTGCCCTTTGCTGGCAATAGGAATTTTTTCTTTTACGAGGCCGAAGGATGGATCGAACTCTTCCCACGCGCCGAGGTGCTGGCTGACGAACTCCGCATCTCAATTGGAGGGGCTTGGTACACCCCTCAAATGCTGGAAGATATCGTCGATAAACATGTTGGGGTTATCGGCAAACGGCTGGATCGTTTTCGAAAGGACGCCGAGCGATACAAGCAGGATCTACCCGGACGCCTAAGACCTAGGTTGGAGGAAAAGCGAACGAAGGCCGAAGTCGAGGCAAAGACAGCGGCGGGGCTGAAGTATCCACTCAAAAAACGCGACGATGCCCCGCAGACATATCGGCTGCCCGCCACTCCAAAACCACTTGCGCCGAACGCCACCCCTTCGCGAAACGCCAACCCGGAATTCACGCTCGACGAGTCGGACTACACGGATATCCTCCGGATTTGCGAGAGCATGTCGTTGGTCATGGAGCGAAGCCCCTCGGTTTTTGAGAAGGCCGAGGAAGAACACATCCGGGTGCATTATCTTGTGCAATTGAACGGCCAGTACCAAGGGAAGGCCACCGGCGAGACATTCAACCACAAAGGCAAGACTGACATCCTCATCCGCCACGAGAAGGCGAATGTATTCGTTGCTGAATGCAAGTTTTGGAGTGGTTACGAAGGCCTCAAAAAGACGACAGATCAACTCTTGAGCTACACGACGTGGCGCGACACCAAGACGGCTCTTATCGTGTTCAGCCGCATTCAGGACTTCACGACCGTTATCTCAGAGGCTCAGCGCGCGATGAAGGACCATAAGCACTACAAATCGGGGCCGACCAAGGAAGGCGAAACCCGTTTTCGTTATGTGTTCACCCACCCGGACGACAAACAGCGCGACATCATCGTGACCCTCTTGCTATTCAACATGCCAAAGCCGGTTAAGCCATGACCTTCCTTCTACTGACAGGGGCTGGATTTTCCTACAACTGGGGCGGCCCCCTCGCCGCCGAAGTGTTTAACACGGTCCTGGCCGACAAGGATATCGACGAACACACTCGTCGTCTCTTGTTCGATTCACGTGGAGCATTCGAAACCGTGCTCGCCGACCTTGAGCTTTCGACCGATCCCGACGACCAGAAGCGGCATGACGCTCTCATCACTTCCGTAGCAGGGATCTTCAACGGCATGAACAACAGCTTCATGCAAACGCCGTTTGAGTTCGAGAACCCTCCGAGCGTCCAACATTCAATGGCAAGTTTCCTCGTCCGGTTTCACGCCATCTTCACGCTCAATCAGGACGCCCTTCTCGAACTTCACTACAATCCTCCGATCGGGCCTCCAATGAATTGGGCACGCCTCAATCTTCCGGGCATGAGGTATCTACAGGGCTACAGGCCAGGCGGAACGCTTCACGACAAGTTCGCGATCATGGAGCCGAACCCCCCTTTCACAACGCTCGGCACTGGCGTCCAGCCTTACGTAAAACTCCATGGCTCCGTTAATTGGGTCGAGTCCAACATGGGAAAGCGCATTCTGATCATGGGCGGTCAGAAAGCCGTGAGTATCGGCCGCTTTCCGGTTCTCCAATGGTACCACGACGAATTTCGAAAGATGCTCCTGCGGCCGGACGCACGGTTAATGGTCATCGGTTACGGATTTGGTGACAGCCATATCAACGATGCCATTGCGGATGGTCTAAAAGCTGGCCTCAAAATCTTTGTCGTGGACCCTTACGCGCTCGACGTGATCAAGAAGGACCCGCGCATAGACGGGACGCCACGTATCCAATTCATCGGCATGTCTACGAGGTCATTGAAACAGGTATTCGGCGGCGATCGATATGGCCATGCAGAACTATCCAAGTTTTTCGCCTAACTGGCAAGGTTTTGCTCGAAACCTTATCAGTCAGCGAACTGACTCGGACCAAGTCCGCCGACTGACCCGTGCTACATGACCGCGCCAAATGCGTCATCAGGCACGGCGCCTATCGCGCCATTCACCCCCGTCCCGAGTAGATCAATTTCCCCTCCCGGTTGCATCTTGCCACGAACACCCTATTCTGATGCAGAATCTCGGGGGGCTTCCATGGGCGCTGACTACTTGAAGGATTACAGGACCTATCCGCGGATGGTCCGCTGGTTCAATCCCATCTTACTCCTCAAGCTGTTGAACAACGTGGTCACGTCAGCAATGTTTGGCCAGTACGCCGACCGTCGCCTCATGATCGCCGCGCTCGATACAGTCCCGCCTGAAAAGCATTTGGAACGTGCGACGGCCTTCGTCGATGAATTTAGTCCCGAAGGGACCGGGCCCGTGTGGTTCGACTTCGTGGCCGACCTCGGCGATGGTTTCGACAGCACCTTCGCGGTCGCATGTCTGCTTGCCCGCAAGGAATGTGAAGTCGAGGGGAAGAAACTACGACGCGGTCAGATGCTCATCATGGGCGGCGACGAAGTCTATCCGCTGGCTAACGCGCAGACCTATCGCAACCAGCTGTTTCAACCTTATCGGTGGGCCTTCCCAGACCCCGACCGGAAAGACCCCAACGGGGTACCGTTGTTTGCCATTCCGGGCAACCACGACTGGTATGATGGCCTGGTGCAGTTCCTCGCGTACTTCACGCCGACGCTCCCCACTCACTTCGGCGGTTGGCGCACCCATCAGAAGCGAAGTTATTTTGCGATCCAGCTTACAAAGACCTGGTGGCTTTGGGCGATGGACATTCAACTCGCCGAAGACATGGACCAGCCGCAGGCCGACTACTTCGAGATGATTGCGCGGTCGAACGAGCTGCTGCGCGGCTCGCGTATCGTTCTCTGCACAGCGGAGCCCGGCTGGCTTTATACCGACACCAACACCAACTCCTGGGAAATCGTCGATTACGCCCTCAGCATCATCAAGAGAGCCGACAAACAGTTGACCATCCCGCTTCTTTTGTCCGGCGATACACACCACTACAGCCGCTACCAAGCAGTGGATGGCACGCAATTCGTGACCTCAGGCGGCGGTGGCGCATTCCTCCATCCGACCCATCAACTCGAAAAGGATGTCAGCGTTCGCTGGAACAGTCGAAAAGTGAAGCTGACCCTCGCCGACAAAGCGACGGAGGTTCAGGACACCGAGCAAGCCACAGCAATCAAGCAACCTGAGGTACCGCCGGAGCAGGGCTCGACGGCCAAACAGACGCCGACCGCCACCGAGCCCGCCGTGTATCCCTCTATCAGAGTTAGCCAGGACCTTCTTTGGCAGAACATCTGGTTTGCTTTCAAGAACTGGGATTTCTCGATACTAATGGGGCTGGTCTACTTCGCCGTCGGCGTTCTGATCGGCCTGCGGGACGAGATAGACGCGTATATCGCAGTCGCCCTGATCATCGGCAGCGGAATCATCGCTTATACGACCGATCAGGAGAAAGTTTCGCTCGGGGAGATCTTTCGAACGTGGCGAATCTGCCGAATCAGACCTGACGAGTTCGACGCCTTGGCGATCGAGAAGCTCTGGCTTCAATTCCAGAAAGCCATGATCGTCATCGGGACAAGCCTTGTACACGTCACCGCCCACGTCGTCACGGCGATCCTCGCCGCACGCTGGTTTACAGCCTGCAACGCCGAGCATTTCACGCTTGCGGGTGAATGGTACAGCGTCTGGACGTGGGTGAGCCTCCTCCTCCTCGAAATGGGGGCTGTCGGTTTCCTGTTCGGAAGTACCTATTTCGGCCTCAACATGCTTCTTACGTGCCGCTGGCTGCGCATGAACCGCAACGATGCCTTCAGCGCGCTGCGCATCGGTCGATACAACAATTTCCTGCGCTTGCGGATTGAAGGCGACGAGGTCCAGGTTCACGCAATCGGCCTGGAGAATGTGCCGCAGCGCGACGACTGGAACGACAATCAAAAATATAAGATTGGCAATCCGGACGAGCCGCGATGGGTGCCTTCGAAGCCACTCGCTCCGCACCTCATCGAAACATTCACAGTGTCTGGGAAATCCGGTCCCGCTTAAACCGGCTCACGTGGGGATTCGGGGGACAGAAAGCCGCAGCCCATCTTGCAGGAGGTCACTACAGTTGGCCTTGCGTGGATGCATAAAGACGGCAAGGGCTTCAACGTCCTGCTAACTGCGATGCCCGTAAGCCGCACGGTCGTGGCTCGCGAACCGCCATCCCGAAAAGCGGGACAATAGCCTCAAAACCCTTATCAGTTGGCTGAGGGAGATGGATTCGGAATGATCGGCCCGAATCTGCCTTGGCTTCCGCAAAATTGGGAATTGGACTTCCGGAGCTGGTACAAAGGTCGGGGAGAAAATGCATTCTCCAGCGCGGCCGGCGTGGTATACTTCTCATCCTATTCTGGCGACATCATCGTGGGCGTCGGGCCGGACGGGAAGCGGAGGACGGTCGCGGATGGCCTCGCAACCCCGACCGGAATCGCCTTTGCACGCGACGGCCGGCTGCTGATCGCCAATCGCTCATCCGGAGTGATCGTTGCTTTCGACACAAAAACGGGCAACCGCACCGTGGTGGCGCGTGGGCTCTCGCTGCCTGTCGGCGTGGTCGAAATGCCGGACGGCAGCATTGTCTCCTCGCAATATGGTGGTCGTGTCACCCGCATCCTGCCGATGGCAAGGTCCAGGAACTCGGTCAGAGTTTCAACCGCCCCGGCGTCGGCATCCTCGCCGATGGAGATGATGCGGTGTTGGTCATCGACAACGGCGGGAGCGTAGTGCGCCGCGTCAGCTTCGACGGCCAGTCGAGCGTCGTCGTCGATGGCCTATCGGGCAGTGCCGTCGCATTGGGCCGGGCCGCCAACGGCGATCTTCTGGTCGGGACATGGGGCAGCGGCAATATCTATCGCGTCGCATAGCCGAAGTCATGAAACGCCCGAAACCTCTTCATGAAGCGGCTTGATAAGGGAGTATCCAACAGACCATGGCTCAAGAAGCAAACGGCGAGCGTTTCGAACGCGGCATGAAGGTTCTCCAGCGGATCGGCGGCGAGGGTTTTGACTTGCCGATCAAACGCCTTGCAGAGGCGTCGCCGGACTTGGCGCGTTTTACGGTCGAATATCCTTATGGCGATATTCTCTCCCGTCCGGGACTGAATTTGCCGCTACGGCAGATTTGCACCGTCTCTTGTTTGATGGCGCTGGGCAGCGTCCAACCGCAGCTCAAGTTTCATATGACAGGCTTCCTCAACGCCGGAGGGAGACCGCAGGATTTGGTGGAGTTGCTCTTCGTATCCGTGGCGGTCCTCGGCTTCCCCTCCGTCATCGACCCGATCGCCCTAGCGCGCGAGATCTTCCAGGAGCGACGCATCACCTTCGAGGCCCCGCCACCGGCAAGCGACGACGGAACGCAGCGATACCGGCGCGGCCTAGAAATCCTCTTAGCGGTCAACGGCGAAGGCCATCTGCGGCCTCTTGAGGCGATCTCGCCGGACCTCGCACGCTGGTCGATTGAATTCGCCTTCGGCGAGTCCCTGGCGCGCGAGGGGTTGGAACCGAAGGCCAAGCACCTCGCCATCATCTCGATGCTGGCGGCGACCGGCAACCGCGACGACGCTCTCGATTTCCATCTCAAAGCCGCCCTCAAGCAGGGCCTGTCGCCCGCAGAGATTGCCGAGGCGCTGATTCAGCTTAGCGTCTATGCCGGATTTCCCGCCGCACTCAACGCCTTCGGTCTCGCCCAACGGGCCTTCTCGGCAGACCGCGGCGCTACAGCGATCACGGCGCCATCCGCGGCGGCACAACTGTCCGAGAGCCGGGAGCTGCGTCGGGAGCGCGGGCTCGCGACACTTGCACAGACTTCCGGAGCATCCGGTGAAGCGGTCATCCGCAGCTTCGACGACATTGCACCGGATATCGGTCGGATGATCGTCGAGCACTCGTATGGCGACGTTTTCTCACGACCAGGCATCGATCCTAAAATCCGCGAGCTGACGGCCTGCGCGGCCTTGGCTGCGGTCGCGACCAAGACTACGGAAGCCCCGCTGCGTGTCCACATCAATGCGGCACTCAATGCCGGCGCGAGCCGCAAGGAGGTGCTCGAAACCCTCCTCAACCTCGTTCCCTACAGCGGCTATCCCGTCGTGCAACAGGCGGTGCGGATTGCCGGCGAGGAATTCGCCAAGCGCCCCGAATGAAGAGCTTGGTTGCCGGCGCATAGCAGATGCCACCAATCCCGCAATCCGTTCATGAGGATTCCTCAAGGCTCATCGCGTCGCGGGACTTCCGCGACCATCTGCGCGCGCTTACCCAGCGCGTCGAGGTCGATACCGGCGAAGTCAGGATCATGGGATCGAAGTCCCGGCTGCTTCAGACGCTGGCGGCGAACGGTGGCGTAAACCAAGTGCCGACTCAGGGACTGAAGTGGCGGAGGGAGAAGGATTCGAACTGACGGTACTCTCATTCCCGCTGGCAGGTTGCGAATAGCAAGAAGCCGCTCATCGGGCCGCTTTGTCGCTCCGGCCCTACCGATTCACATAGTCGGGATTAGACATCCGCCGGCATCCCAAAACGCCGTTTGAAAAACCGTTTTAGTATCGCTTCCTCAAACGGTGCTTTTCAATAAGTGCTTGATATAAATGGCGCGCCCGACAGGATGAAACTGAGAACTCTTATGTCATTGTTTTTGCTATAGGCTGAGAACGCGGTCCGATCGTGGGGTTCGATGGGTGTCGCTCGGCCTCATTCTTTAAACCGGCACGGCGCTAAAAATCAGAGTTCTTGTCTAACGCTTACGCGGCAAAAAGATTCTCGAAGACTGCACCGCGATGTACTTCGACAGCCTTGGCGAGCCAGCGCCGGCCTGAGCGAGGAGAACTACGATAACTTTCAGGAAGTCCGAAAAAGGCGGCGCAGTCCGGTCTGCGCTGTTTTGGGGCCGTCAGCGCAATGGCAGGTCCGGAGCATGGGAGGCCAGAAACCTGCCGTTCGTGCGTCGTTCAATACGCGCCGTTTATGCGCGGTTCCTCACCACCGCCAACAGCGGATTCACCTGCGAGGATTGGGCTCTCCGCAACGGCAAAAAAGCGACAGAAGGAATCGCAATTTTGCGGTGCGCGTTGGCTGAGCTGGCCCATCTATATGGATATGTCAAACTCGACACCGGAAACATTGAATGAGTTGCACTATTTATTCTCGCGCTTACTTAGTTCTGCATTGAGATCCTTAATCGTCCCCTCAATCAAAGAAAGCGCATTTTCGAGCGCTGTCCCGAAGTTTTCCAGATGCCGATCCCATACTCCGAGGATTTCGAGCGGGATCTTTTCTCGCAGCTCCTTTCCCGCCGCGCGTTCCCCTTCCACGTCACCGAGGCGTATTTCCCACTTTTCCTTGAGGAATTCGTGGTTCGCTATCGTTGCCTTAAGAACGCCCAGTGGCAATTCCGAATAGGCGACCCCGTTTATGGTCCCGGGTTCGTCACCCTCGATGTTGGACGTGTGCGCTAATGTTAGTGCCGCGAAGCCACTCTTCTCGAGCTGCTCGCTGACCTTACCGTCAACGGACATCTGCCGCTCAGCATCTTCGTCCAACATGATAATTTGCAGAACGTCGTCCAGCGTCGCCGGCTTCGCCAACCCGGAGTTCGCCATCAGTTTCTGGATATCAGTCAGAATATGTTTTCGGGCGGTTGTGTAGCGTTGGAATGGCGACTCGCGACCATGGCCATCGAGGACGTCGACGCGCGTGTCCCAAGCAGGAAGATCAACGATTGTCATGTGGGACACATTTTCCAGATAGGGGGATTTAAGAAGGTCGCCCGGATGAATTTCATGTGTCTTGAGGCCTGGACACAATGCGAGTCCCGCGTCGTCATAGGATTGTGCGACCAGATATGAGCAAAAAAAGCCCTTCTCTCTCGCTGGTAGCCATAATCCAGTCCACGCCCCCAATCTGCGTAGCCTCTTGAAGGCCGACATTACCGCGCCCGGCGTCCAGTAATCGAGCTCACGGTATTTCTCAACGGTTATCGATGCCTTGGCAGCAAAGGATTCCGATTGGTCCGTGGTTCTCAATCGATAGACCGCTACGTTCGACTTCGATGCTATGCCGAACCGGAGGTAATTGAAATTGCTCACCCCGTAATCGGCTGCTTCCAGGAAATTCAATTCCCCTTTATAAATCGCCGCGTGACTGAACGGGCTGCCTGTGGCTGTCCGGATGGCTTTTGATTCGCGTCCATCCGGATCGGTGCAAAACAGGATGTCACCGGGTATGAGGTTAGCCAGCTTGAATTTGCTTACAGCTTTGTCGTCACCGGTCGACTTTGTCATGTCACGCCTACCCATCCGTTCCCACACTGCGCCAGAAGATGGCTGCCTTCCAACGCTATGACTAGTTTCCTAGACACAGCCAATTGCTTTATGAGATGTTTGTCTCAAGCTGCAGAAAAGCCACCAAATCCCACCGCCGTTCCACACGAAACAGGCGGAATTTTGTGGTGGAGGCGATCGGCCGCCATGAACGACTGCTCTGGAGACACGGCGCCGCTCGCTTGAACGGCGATGATGAGGCGCAAAGCCGCCGGTCGCTGAGCGGAACCCGGGTGTCTCTTGAGTGCTCACCTGCCTCCGGTGAGAAACTGCTCGGTTCCCAGTTTTGTTCTGGAGTGGCGGAAAATTGGCGCGCCCGAAGAGATTCGAACTCCTGACCCCCAGATTCGTAGTCAGCAGGTCCAGGGACCAAGCCGCGCATCCCCGCCTCTTCGAGTTACCCCTCCGATTTCCGCTCAAATCTAGCCGGATGCCCGACGGAGACGTCCTCACCCTTTTCGGCGCCCCCTTCGTGGTCTTGCATACGGTGATTCAGCTCAAGCAGAGCCAGCTATGGTGACTATCAGCGCCGATGAGTCCGAAACATCGGCGCGTATGGGGAAGCTCAGGCTCGCAGCGGCTGATTTCATGGACCATGGAGAAGCGTAATGCCGCGGCGTCCGGCCAAGGTCACACAAGCAGATATTGCCCGCGCGATCCGCGCCGCTAAGGAAGCTGGCGCGAGCGCGATTACGGTCGATGCAGAGGGTGTTATTCGAATTGCGCTGACGGCGGACGCCGCGCCAATCAAAGCCATAAATGGTTGTGACGAAACATGGACCCCATCAGAGGCGTTGCAGCGATACCTGAAAAGCACCGAAAGCGGGTGAAACGCACCTTACGCAATTGATGCGGAGTCACCGCACCGTTAGACTCCAAGCATTGGTCCCCGGAGAAAGCCAATGCTTGAGCCAGAAAAACGCGATCCCCGCGCACCCGGGGATACGCGAATGTATCTCTACTTCGACTATTCCCCGCTGGGCGCGCTGCGCTGGTACGTGAAAGTGAGCCGCAAAGGTCGCCGGATCGGCATCAGAGAGGAATACGGGACCAAAGCGTTCGACGCTGCCTATGACGCGGCGGTCACGGCGCTGGGGGGAGTCATGCGTAAACGCCGTAGTGCGCCCGATCCGCTGGTGCAGCCCGAACGTCGCTATGTGCAGGCCGATCGTTCGCAGCGTGGGCAGACGCGCTATTATGTTCAGCTCCGCAACGGACTACCGAAGATCAGGATCAAGGTCGAGCTCGGCACAAAAGACTTCGACGAAGAGTGCGATGCAGCCATCGCCTCGCAGATCGCGCTCTACGGCGACGCGTCCGATCACATTAACGCACAAAAGCAACGCAACGAACCACGTGGCGAATTTCCCAGTGAGCCGCCGACGCCTCATACGCTGCGCTGGTATTGGACCCTCTACAAACAGAGCGACCACTGGCTGGGCGATCTCAGCGTCGGTCATGAGGGCTTGGCGGAATCGACCCGGCTACAGCGCACTGGACTGATCGAGAGCCTGCTGCCCGAAAATGGGGAGAAGCCCTTTGCAGTGATGACGCGCAAGGTCATCAAGCAGGAAATGAAAGCGCGAACACCGTCGCAGGCTGGCAATTTGTTATCCGGGCTGCGCGGCATGATCCGATGGATGATTGATGCCGGCCATCTCGATGGCGATGATGACCCAACGATCGGATTGAAATCCGGCAAGGCCAAGGCGAGCCGTGAGACCGGTGGCTTTCTGCCCTGGACCGAGAACGACATGGCGCTCTATCGCGCGAAGTGGCCCCTTGGCACAGAAGCACGGCTGATGTTCGACATCCTGCACTACACCTTCCTGCGACTGGGCGATGCCCATCGGTTCGGGCCGCCGCACCTGCGGCAAATCGTGCGCAAGATGGCGGTGCAGATCGCAACTGAGAAGAGCCGCGGCAACACCACTGTTACGGTGCCGGTGCATCCGTCGTTTGCAGAAAGCCTGCGGGCAGCGCGCGCGGCCGGCATGATCGGCGCCGAAGTCTTCGCCGGCAAGAGGTTGAAAGGCCGGGTGCTACCCATGAACAAGAAGGCATGGGCAATGAAGTTCAAAAAGTACGCGGTGCTCGCCGGCGTCAACGAGCCGAAGAAGAGCTGCCACGGTGTGCGCAAGGCACGTGCTGAGGTCGCTGCTTACGCCGACTGCACCGAGAGCCAGATGATGGCGATGTTCGGCTGGACCGATCCAAAGATGCCAGCACATTACATCGCCCAGGCGAATCGAGAAAAGCTCGGCATCAGTGGCATGGACAAGATCATCGCGTTCGATCAGAGCCAGTCGCTCGACGACTTTATGCCGCTGCCCGATGGGAACAGCGCGAGAACGCCCGACGCGAACAAAGTAGTAACTTTGCGTAGTAACTTTGGAAAAAAGATCCAATGAAATCAATGGATTATGCGTGGGTATGGTGCGCTCGGAGGGACTCGAACCCCCACGATTTTACTCACTGCCACCTCAAGGCAGCGCGTCTACCAATTCCGCCACGAGCGCTTGGGATACCGGCTGGAAGGACTGGCGTCCGCCGGATCAACGGCGCCGATGTAACAAATCAGGGATGGGGGGACAAGGAAGTTTTGCGCTTCGATAACTACCTGACATCAGGGGATTTCGGCAGCATTTGCTTGACTTCGACCGCGATACGGTTGCGATCGACCAGCACCACGCCGGAAGCCACCGGAAGGTTGTTGGCGAGGATCTTGACCTCGTCCGCCTCCGTGGCGTCCAGTTCGATGATGGCGCCGCGGGAAAGCCGCATCACCTGGTGGATGGGCATGGTCGTGGTGCCGAGCACCACCATGAGATCGACGCTGACTTTATCGAGGGTGGCCACTGCGAAACCGCCAAGGGGGGACTAAATTGATCTGGTTCCACCTGACCACGTTATGGTTAGCCAATGGTTAATGACCGCCAAAGCCTTGATTTGACGACGTTCGCGCTGGTCCAGGGCGGCGGCGAGGTCGAATGGCGGATTTCCGCTGCTCCGGTGCCCTATCCCGCGGCCGTGACGGAGATGGAATCACGCGCGGCCGATATCGCCGACCAAAAGGCGGCCGAACTGGTCTGGCTGCTGGAGCACCCCCCGCTCTACACCTCCGGCACCAGCGGCAAGGAAGGCGACCTGCTCGATCCGCGCTTCCCGCTATTCACCACCGGCCGCGGCGGCCAACTCACCTATCACGGCCCCGGGCAGCGGGTGGCCTATGTGATGCTCGATCTGAAGCGGCGGCGGCCGGACGTGCGGGCCTATGTGGCGGGCCTGGAGGAATGGATCATCCGCACGCTCGACGCCTTCAACGTGCGCGGGGAGCGCCGCGAGGACCGCGTCGGGGTCTGGGTCAGGCGGCCGGACAAGGGCGCTGGCTACGAGGACAAGATCGCAGCGATCGGAGTGCGGCTGCGGCGCTGGGTCTCGTTCCACGGCATCGCTATCAATGTCGAGCCGGAGCTGTCGCATTTTTCCGCGATCGTGCCCTGCGGCGTCGTCGATCCGCGTTACGGCGTCACTTCGCTGGTGGATCTCGGCCTGCCCGTGACGATGGAAGATGTCGACGTCGCACTTCGACAGGCGTTTGAAGAAGTGTTCGGCGCAACCAGCGCGCGCCTGCCGGAAGCAACCGTCTGAGACGTCCCCCGCCCTGAGGTCTTCCACTCCCGCGAGCGAGGCCACATATCCAGAGGCAGCGGTGCACAGTGGAGGTCGCGATGACGACGCACAGACTTCCCTTCGAAAACCGGTGGACCAACAACGCGAATGCCCTGCAATGGAATTGCGAGCTTGATCATCTGGGCGTGGCGAACGTGCGGGCCATGTTCGTAGATCACGAAACCCGGCATCCCAACCGGCGCAACGTCGTGCAGGACGTTCCGGCCGGTTTTGTCCGGGACTGGCTGGCGTTTCAGGATCGGCGCGCGGCGCGACAACAACTGCTTTGGCGCGCGACCGTGATTGCGCTCTCGGGTGTCGCCGCGACGGCGGCCGTGCTGGGTGTGCTGATCGCGTGAAATGGCAGGACGGCTCGCGACGCCGATGCGCGTCCGGCGGAAGCGGCGATCCAACTTCCGTCAAACGCTTGCCTTGAGAAAATCAACGAACGCGCGCACCCGCGGTATGGTTTGTCG
Organism: Bradyrhizobium sp. SRL28; assembly: GCF_018596315.1. Classification (GTDB taxonomy): domain Bacteria; phylum Pseudomonadota; class Alphaproteobacteria; order Rhizobiales; family Xanthobacteraceae; genus Bradyrhizobium. The sequence goes on from NZ_JAHEAG010000009.1 coordinate 232,371, forward strand.
CCCCGGCAGGATCAGGGCCGTGATCGGTTGCGGATCGGGATCGTGGCAATGCGACAGCGCGGGCACGAGCCTGCCATCCTTCACGGCGTCTTCACCCAGAAAGTCGCCAAAGCGAACGAGACCCGCGCCCGCCAAGGCAAGGTCGAGAAGGAAGTCGGCGCTGTCGGAGCGGATCGATCCCTTCACCGGCACCAAGACCCGCTTGCCTTGCTCGAACATCGGCCATTGCGCGAGGCGCGAGAAGCCGCTGAGCTGCAGGCAATTGTGTCGCACCAGATCGGCAGCTTGCGCAGGGACGCCATGGCGTTCCAGATATCGAGGGCTGCCGGCGATGACGCGTCTGACTTCGCCGAGGCGAACTGCGATCAGCTCACTATCGCCGAGCGGCCCTACCCTGATCGTGACGTCAACCTGGTCGGCGATCGGATCGATGCGGTGATCGCTCACCGACAGATCGACCTCAATTTCCGGAAACTGGTCCATGAATTGCGGCAGCAGCCGCGCCAGCCGGTGTCTTGCGAACGCGGTGCCGCTGTTGATCCGCAGATGCCCGCGCGGTCGTCCATGGACGGAGGCGACGTCGGCTTCGGCGGCCTCGACCGCGGCCAGGATGCTCCTTGCATGAACAAGGAACGTTTCGCCCTCCTGGGTGAGCACCAGCCGCCGCGTCGTCCGATGCAGAAGCTTGGCCCCGATGCGGCGCTCCAGCCTGGTCACGATGCGGGAGACGCCCGAGGCGGTCAGTTCGACCTCCGTGCCCACGGCCGCAAAACTCCCCAAATCGACCGTCCGGACAAAGACCGCGAGGTCTGACATCGGGTGCATCAGCATATTCATGACTTTTAGGTGCGGCGGCGTCACCGCGGTGGCCGCAGCGGCCTTGGCCGGCCTTGCGGTAGCGCCGCTGGCCCGGCGGATTGCGCCGCCAAGCCTGATCGATATCGGGCCGGCCGAAGGGCTGCCGCGGCTTTCTTCCTCGAAGGTGATGCTGCACTCGAAGGTCAGCGACCCCGCCAAGCGCGCGGCATTGCGGACGCTGGCGGCGACGTTCAGGAGCGTGGCTGGCTCGCCGTAACGGACCGTTTCGTTAAAAAGACTGATTTTTAAGGAACCAATTGGCGGCTTGCGCGTTTGCGCCGATTAAACGGGCGGTCGGATGTTCAAGAAAGATCAACAACAGGAAAGGGATCTCTTCGAATCCGAACGTAATTTCCGACTCCTGGTTGAAGGCGTTACCGACTACGCGCTTTACATGCTGGACCCGACCGGTGTGGTGACAAGTTGGAACATCGGTGGCCAGCGGATCAAGGGTTACACGCCCACTGAGATCATCGGGCAGCATTTTTCCCGCTTCTATACTGAAGTCGACCGCACCAACGGCAAGCCGCTCCGCGCCTTGCGTATTGCCTGCGAACAGGGCCGCTACGAGGAGGACGGCTGGCGTGTCCGCAAGGACGGCACGTTCTTCTGGGCCAGCGTGGTCATCGACCCCATCTATGAGGACGGCAAGCTCGTCGGCTTCGCCAAGATCACCCGGGACATTACCGAGCGCCGCGAAGTCCAGCTCAAGCTGGAGCAGATACACCAGCAGCTCGCGGAATCGCAGAAGCTCGACGCGCTCGGCCAGCTCACCGGCGGCGTGGCCCATGATTTCAACAATCTCCTGATGATCATCAGCGGCAGTCTTCACACGTTGAAGAAAGCGGTGGGCGACGATCCCAAGTGCCAGCGGGCGATATCGGCGATCGAAGGGGCGACCAAACGCGGCGCCTCCCTCACCAGCCAGTTGCTGACCTTCGCACGGCGGCAGAGCGTCAATCCGCAAGCCGTCGATGTCGCCGAACGCATCAATGCGGTGCGCGAAGTGCTCGACACCGGCGTCGGCAGCGCAGTGACACTGCAATTCGACGTCGCCCCGGGCGTCTGGCCGGTCATGGTCGACGTCACCGAATTCGAAACGGCGCTGGTCAATCTCGTCATCAACGCACGCGATGCCATGACCGGCGGCGTTATCACGATATCGGCGCGCAACGATACGCTCGGCGACGAGGCCGATGCCGGCGAATATGTTGCGATCGCAGTGGAAGACACCGGCGCCGGCATTGCGCCCGATATCCTCAGCAAGATCTTCGATCCCTTCTTCACCACCAAGCCGATCGGCAAGGGCACGGGTCTCGGACTGTCGCAGGTTCATGGCTTCGCGCATCAGGCCGGCGGAACAGTCAAGGTCGCAAGCGAACTCGGCAAGGGCACCCGGTTCACGATCCTGCTGCCGCGAAAGGAAACCGCTACCACGACCGAGGACGTCAATGCGGCCGAGATCAGCGGAAGCGGCACGGTGTTGCTGGTCGAGGACAATCCGGAGGTCGCAGCCGTCAGCATCGGCCTGCTCGAACAGCTCGGCTACACCGTCCGCCTGGTGGCGAATGCCGAAGCGGCCTTGCGCGAACTCGAACTCGACGGAATAGACCTCGTCTTCTCCGACATCGTGATGCCCGGCAAAATGGACGGTCTCAGCCTTGCGCGCCACCTGAGGGCCACCAAGCCCGGACTGCCGATCCTGCTGGCCAGCGGCTATAGCGATGCCGCGCTGAGCGTGCGCGGCGATTTTCCCATCCTGCGCAAGCCCTACGAAATCCACGAACTCAGCCAGGCGATTGCGAAACTGCCGCGGTGAGACGCCGCGCAACGCGCCGCTCCTCCAGGATGACGAGCGGAGCGTGCAGCTCCAAAGTAGATCGTCTTCCGCGTCGCCCCGGAACGACGACACGATAGCCGCCACGCGACACCCCGGAAAATATCCGGAAAAATACGGAAACATTTACGGCTGGTTAACCATGCCGTGAAATGGTCCGCGGCGGTAACGGTCCATTAACCGTTGCCCAAACGGGGAACGCGAATGACCTCGATAAATACCGGACCGAATCCGTATGCCCAGCTGGGCTCCGCCTATGCCCGTGCGGCTGCCACTCAACCGTCGCTGGCCAACACGCTCAACAATGCCGAGACCGGCAATCCGCCCGACAACTCTGCGGCGACCAATTTGACGCTGTCGGAAGCGGCGCGAGCGCGGCTTGCCAGCGGGGCGGCATCAAAGGATTTTACGGCAGTGACTTCCGAGGCGCGCGCCGCGCTCGATGCGCTCTACGCCGCCGCCAAGGTCAAGGGGCCGATCGACGTCGACGGCAAGACGACGGTCGACCTGTCGTCGCTCGACCGGCGTTCGCTGTTTGCGGTCGCGACCAACAATGGCGGCAAGTTCAGCCCCGACGAACAGAAGGCCGCCACTACCGAACTCGGCAACCGCTTCGACAATGTGCTGGCGCCGGCCGCGGCGACGTCGAAGCTGACGGGCGACTTCAGTTCGCTCTACAAGGCAGCGCTCGACTATCTCGATGGCGCGAGCGACGAGGAGAAGGCAACGGCGACGTGGTCGGCACAGCGAGCTGCGGTGCTGAAGGGCGTCTTGGCCACGCTGCAAAATCCGGCTGTCGCGCCCGACATCACCAACGATCCGGTCGGTGCCCATCTGTCGCAGAATGAGGCTGGCGGCAGCACCGCAACCCAGAATATCTCGACCGTCGCCAGGAAAGTCCGCGCCACGCTCGACGCGCAGGCCAAGGCTGCCGCTGCCGCCGGCAAGGAGCTGGTGTTCGATTCGGGCCGCAAGACCGGTCAGCAAGCGGACCTCGCTTCGATCGACAACCGTTCGCTGGCGGCGATCTCGCTCAACCAGGATGGCTTGTTCTCGAATCAGGAGAGCTTTGCCGCCAAGCAGTTGCTGGCTTCGCGCAGCCGCGCCAGCATTCTCGCCGCACTCCATCAGAGCCAGACCAGCGGCGACCCGTCCCAACTCAGCCTCGGAATCCTCAACGCCTACTCGTCGATGAGTTCAGAGGAACGCCAGGCCGTGAACTGGACACCGAGCTTCCGCGACAATGCGGTCGCCAGCTATAAGTCGACGAAACAGATTCTGTCGATGTTGAGGGGCGCCTGATCGCAGCGCCGCGCTCCCCCTCACAGGATCGCCTCGAAGGCGCTGCGCAGCGTTTCGTGCCGGAACACGAAGCCGTTGCTGAGCGCCTTGTTCGGCAGCACGCGCTGGCCGCCCAACAGCAACTCATTGGCGAAGTCGCCGCCGACACGGCGCAGCAGTCCGCCGGGAATGCGGAACACCGCGGGCCGGTGCAGCCGGCGGCTCAATTCCTCGGTGAACTTTGTATTGGTCACGGGGATCGGCGCGGTGGCGTTGATCGGCCCTGCCAGTTCAGGCCTTGCGATCACATGCGCGATCAGGCGGATCAGATCGTCGCGCTCGATCCAGGACATCCACTGCCTGCCCGAGCCCAGCGGTCCGCCGAGGCCGAATTCGAACGGTGTCAGCATTCGTGTGATGAAGCCGCCATCGGTGCCGATCACGAGGCCGATCCGCAGGCAGACCACGCGCACGCCATGCTCTTCCGCCGGACGCGCCGCGTTTTCCCAGGCATCGCAGAGCTCGTGGCTGAAGCAGGCGTGTGATTTTGCCGACTCCGTCAGCACCTGATCCTGCCAGAGCCCATACCAGCCAATGGCCGAACCGCTCACCAGCACCGCCGGCTTGCGTTCGAGCCGCGCGATCAGCTTGACGATGTCGCCGGTCATGTTGATCCGGGAGTCGAGGATTTTTCGGCGCTTGGCGTCGGTCCACAGCCCGTTGCCGATCGGCTCGCCCGCCAAATTGACAATGGTATCGATCCTGGCATCAGCCGGAAGCTGATCGAGGCTCGTGATCAGCGTGATCGGCGGCGGCAGCATGTCGGCCTTTGCCGGATTGCGCACCAGCGCGATGACCTGATGCCCCGCGCCGCTCAGGCCTGCCACCAGGCGGCTGCCGATGAAGCCGGTGGCGCCGGTAACCAGCACCGTCTGCCGGGCGGGCATTTTTTCGACCAGGCTTGCGGCGGGCGCGCTGCTCATTCGCGCCAGACGTTTCGACGCGGTGAAATCGCGCAGACCGCACAGCGCCGCACCGACGGCCGAGGCCGCCGCAACCATGCTGAGCCATCCCGCGTAGGCCGATTTGACGCCGGTCGGCTGCCCTGCCCAGCCGATCAGGACCGGCAGCAGCAGCACCAGGATGGCGCCGTAGTTGATCGCGAGCAGCGTGTGATTGATGCGTTCGCTGGCCGGCAATTTCCGGCTCATGTCCTCCTCGACGAAATCCATCAGCGTGATGACGATTTCGGCTGCCAGCACCGCGATGATCAGCATCGCCAGGATGCCGTGCACCTCCAGCCAGCCCAGCACCAGGAACAGCAGCGCATAGAGCATGTTGCGCAACGCATGGAGCTGCAGCTCGTAGCGCTGTGACGGACGCCATGCGAGCCGTTCCGTCAGCTCATGGTGATAAAACGTGTCGAACACGCCCATCACGATCTGAATGGCAATCAGGGTCCAAAGCAGCGACGTCATGATGCGGCCTCCCGGAACACAGCGGATTGACGAATGAGCTTGCCGAAGCGCGGATGAACGATCTCCAGCGTGAAACGGAACGTGCCGCCGCCGAGATCGGAATGGGTCACGGTGAGATCGCCGGGCGTGAACCGCATGGGCAGCGGCAATCTCAACGGCCCGATCTGCAGGGAATAGCCGACGCTGCGGAACACCAGCGCTTCGTGCTCGACCGATATCCGCAACGCCATGCTGACGCCGTAACCGACATATTCTTCGAGCCCGGTCGGCCCGGCGAAACGTTTCGCGGAGTGAATGACCTGCGGAAAGCCGTTGCTGCGCGCGCAGATCCGGGTCCAGATCTGGCCGCCGCTCGCCGCATCCTCGGTCACCGTCACGACCATCGGGACGCCGGTTTCGGCACCCGTCGGCAGCGGCCCGCCGATGACACGCGCGAGCTGCGCCAGCCACCAGCCGGCGCGGCTAAAACTCGCCTCCTCCACCGTGCCGACATAGACGACGGTCTCGCCATCGGCGAAGCGCTTGGAGAAGCGCCGCCAGATCGCCAGCGGCAAACGGCCCCACTCCTCGTCGGGCAACAGATCGTGGAAGCGGCGGTCGTCGAGCAGGATGGTGTTCGAGGCAGGCGTTACTGGAAACCTTGGTAGTCTGGTGGACGCCATCACACGCTCCTGCCCTGCCCCTCTGCCCTATCTGGATTTCCCCGCCGGCAAGAAGCTCACGATCTTCTCGCCAAGCTTGATCAGTGCGACCAGCCTCGGCCGCGGCACGCCCAGCATCTGCGTGTACCAGCGGTCGACCAGTTCGGTGAAAGCCAGCATTTCCTTCAGCCGCTTGGCTGCGACCGGGCTGATGGTCGGATCATCGGCCGCATCGGAGACACAGGCGCGCAACGCATCGACCGCGGGATCGATCTCGCGCTCCTTGCGGCGGGCGGCGATCCGCGCCGCCACTTCCCAGATGTCGGTCTCCGCCTCGAAATGATCGCGGCGGTCGCCGAGGATCGGCACCCGGCGGATCAGATTCCAGGCGAGCAATTCCTTGATCGAATTGGAGACGTTGGACCGCGCCATGCCGAGCGTCTCGGCGATATCCTCCGCGGTCATCGGCGCCTCGGCGAGATAAAGCAGGCCGTGGATCTGGCTGACGGAGCGGTTGACGCCCCACTCATCCCCCATGTCGCCCCAGTGCAGGATGAACCGTTCGACGACGGCGGGGAGTTTCTTCTTGTCGGTTGTTTCTGTCATGACAGAAATATCTGACGGAACTGTTCGGATGTCAAGCCCGACGCGACCCGCACATTTGCGGCTCGGGGCCGCACCCGGGACAGCCGCCCTCCGTCGGGCACCCCGCTCCCGCCTCGGGCTGGTTCCCGGTACGGAACCCGGATCTAATCGCAGTCCGTTGTTTTCCCGGTCGATCGTTAACCCCTCAGTACCAGTCGCATCTTAGATTCACCGCGCGCGTTGCCGGCAACGAGGTCTGGCGCGGTCATCAAGGCAAGCAATGCCCCATCAAAATCCCCCAGACCCGGGCGGGCCGCTGCGGCGGGTAACATCGACGGCCGTGGTCATCACCTTTGCGCTTGTCATGACCGCCTGCGTCCTGGGCGTCATGGCCTGGAAGGCGCTCGACGCCAAGAGGGCGACGCTGGCGAGCGGCAGCGCCGACATTCAGAACCTCGTCCATTCGCTTTCCGAGCATGCCTCGCACACCATTCAGGCGGTCGATATCGCGATGGCCGGAATGGTGGACTTGCTGAAATACCGGGATCCCGAGCCGGACCGCTTCAACAAGTACCTCGTTGAAACGGCGAAAACGCTGCCCCAACTGCGCGGGATCGGCGTCGCGGATGCCAAGGGCAACTGGAACTATTCGTCACTTTCGGAACAGCCGCGCCACAACGTCTCGGACCGGAGTTATTTTGCCTACCATCGCGATACGCCGGACAGCACGATTCGGATCAGCGAGCTGTTGCAGTCCCGTATCGACGAGCGATCCTCGATGATCGTTCTCTCGAAACGGATCACCAAGCTTGACGGCAGCTTCGGCGGGGTCGTCGCCGCAGCGATCGACAAGGATTACTTCAACCGCTTTTACCGGACATTCCAGCTCGGCCCCGACGGCGGCATCAGCCTGATACGGAGTGATGGCACGCTCCTGATACGCTGGCCGGCGTCGGACAAGAGCAAGGATCTTTCCAGGACCGACCTGTTCTCAAAGCATCTCAAGCTGAGCACCGTCGGATCCTACAAGATCATCTCGCCGTTCGACGGCATCGTGAAGTATTTCGGCTACGAGCAAACGTCGCAATACCCCATGGTCGTCACCGTGGCCGTGTCGGAAGACTGGCTGCTTTCCGAATGGTGGAAGGGATTGCGCACCGACGTCATCGTTGGCGGCGTGCTGCTGTGCATGATCCTGATGCTGGCGGCGTTGCTCGCCCTGCAGTTCCACTTCCGCAGCAAGACCGAGCGCGCGCTGCGCGAGCGCGAGGCGCACTATCGATTGCTGGCCGACAACATCGCCGACATCATCATCCTGATCGATGCCCGCAGCCTGCTACGCTATGTTTCGCGGTCGGCCGAGCCGGTGCTGGGATTGCGCCCGAAGGATCTTGTCGGCAAATCATGCTTCGACCTGATTCATCCCGACGACAGGGAGAGCGTCAAATCGGCGACTACACGGATCAATGGCGTCGACAGCGTCAGCACCGTCGTGTTTCGACACTATCGCGGCGACGGGACGCTGGCGTGGGTGGAAAGCAAGTTCAAGCTGGCGGCGGAACCGAGCGACCCTGCCCGGACGGAATTTCTCTGCGTCATCCGCGATGTGACCGAGCGCAAGCGGATGGAGGATGAGTTGACCCAGCTCAACCGCCGCCTCACCCAGCTTGCTGCAACCGACGGACTGACCAGCCTCACCAACCGCCGCACCTTCGACGGCTTCCTGCGGCGCGAATACGAAGCCTGCGAAGAGATTTCGGTGCTGTTGTTCGATATCGACAATTTCAAGGGCTACAACGACACCTACGGACACCAGGCCGGCGACCGTTGCCTGCAGGCGGTTGCGAAGGCAATCGGCGATGCGACCGCCAATACGTCAGGCCTGTCCGCGCGCTATGGCGGCGAGGAATTCGCCATCGTGCTGCCGAATACGACCGAAGACGCTGCCCTGAAGGTCGCCGAAGCCATCCGGCTGACGGTTCGGGCGCTGGGCATTCCGAACACGGCCTCCAGCCGCGGACACATCACTATCAGCGCGGGCGTCGCCGCCAGAAACCGCTCGACGCTCGACGAGGCCACGCTGGTGGGGGAAGCCGACACCGCGCTCTATGAGGCCAAGCGCCTCGGCCGCAATCGCAGCATCGTGTATTCCTCACTCGACCTGCGATATGTCGAGAGCGCCTCCATCCAGCACGATGGCGAGTTCGCGCCGGGTGAACGGGCGCATTAAGCGCGAGGGCAGCGACGACGGTATCTCTGCCGATCCTATCGCGCGCCAGGCCGCCACGCGAGATCATCAGACAGCACATAGATCGTGATCGCGGCCATGCACATCACGAGCCCGATCCAGAACATCGGCGAGTGATGGATCCGTCTCCAGTCGCGTCCACGGTGTTGCGATTTCATTCGGCGCACCTCGTAAGCACGTATCGGCCTATCACAGGGTCAGCTCGTCGGCAGCACCGAGAATCGCTCCCCTGCCCGCCGCAGCTTCAGCATCTCGGGATTGCCGGCTTCGTCCTCGATCGCCTCAACCCGCGCGGATGTTGGTCCGCGCTGACAGGCGGCGATCATGCCAGCCACGATATCAGCCGGCCCGGCAAACGTCGTTTCCACGCTGCCGTCCCAGCGATTGCGCACCCAGCCCTCGACGCCGCGCGCGATCGCCTCATCCTCCACCCATGCGCGGTAGCCGACGCCCTGCACCCGGCCCCTGATCGTGACATGGCGGATCGTGTCGCTCATGGCTTCTTCAATCCGAGAAATGCGCCACTGCGCGCTTTCACATCCGCCTCACGCATCAGGCGGCCAGTCAGGTCGGAAGACGCCAGGCCCTTCAGGTCTTTCGGACGGGTGCCTTCGCGCAGCGCTTTCAGGGTATCGTAGACCGCCTGCGTCGCCGCGGCGAATGGTGTGTGGCCCTGCAAGGCGATCTTCACCCGCTGACTCCTGAGGAACGCCGCGTCGTCGAGTTCGCCCTGGGTATTGCCGAGAACGATGGGCAGTGTCGTTACCTCCGAGATCGCCTCGACTTCCCGGCGTGTCGTAAGGCCCGTGAAGAACAGCGCATCGACGCCGGTCGCGTCATAGGCTTTTGCCCGCGCCAGACAGTCCTCGAAGCTCGACGCCGTCGGTCCGCCGCCGCGCGTTCCGGTCCGTCCCATGATGACCAGCGAGGAATCGCCGCGCCCGTCGAGCGCCGCCTTCATCTTGCCGACGCCCTCGTCCAGCGAGATCAGTTGCGGCTCGGTAACGCCAAAGGCCTGCGGCAGCAGCGTGTCTTCGATGGTAAGACCCGCGGCTCCCGCCGCTTCCAGTTCCTGCACCGTACGGCGCACGTTGAGTGCATTGCCATAGCCATGGTCGGCGTCGACCAGCACCGGCAAGGCGGAAGCGCGCGACATCCGCCGCATCTGTTCGGCCAACTCGGTCAGCGTGATCAACGTAATATCGGGATCGCCGAGGACCGCCAGCGACGCCACCGAACCGCCGAACATGCCGAGCTCGAAACCGAGATCTTCGGCAATCCGGATGGAGGTCGGGTCATAGACCGAACCCGGCCGGATGCAGGTGGTGCCGTTGAGGATAGAACGCAATTTCTCTCGGCGCTGACGGAAAGCCATTGTGCCCTCAGTTCTATCCGCCGTCATTGCGAGCGAAGCGAAGCAATCCATCGTTCGGCGAAGAAAGTATGGATTGCTTCGTCGCTGACGCTCCGTTGCGCAAACGCTTCGCGTTTGTCGCAGGCAATGACGGGATTACCTCTACGCAAACTCCAGAATCAACGCGTCCACCGCCAGCGTGGCGCCGGCCGCAGCATGAATCTTCTTCACCGTGCCGTCGCGCTCGGCGCGCAGCACGTTCTGCATCTTCATCGCCTCGACCACGGCCAAGGTTTCGCCCGACTTGACCTCCTGCCCTTCGCTGACGGCAATCGACACCACGAGCCCCGGCATCGGGCACAACAGCTTCTTGCCGGTATCGGCGGCTGAATTCACCGGCATCAGCCGGGCGGCGGTGGCCTCGCTTTCGGTGAAGACGTTGACCGCAACGTCAAAGCCCTGGTGCGCGAGGCGGATGCCGTTCGGGATCGCGCGCACCTGCATCGCCACGAAGTGGCCGTCGATGGTGCCCTGCCAGACCGGTTCGCCCGGTGTCCAGTGTGAGACCAGATTATGCGGATTGCCGGGCAGACCATCGGCGCCGATGAAGCGCACCGCGATGCCCTCGGCCTCGCGCGCCACATCGAGCGCGATTTCATCGCGATCAAGCCACACCGCGCGGCGGCGTTCGCGTTGCACCAGCCGCCCGTTCATCTGTCCGGAAATCTGCCGCTTGCGCTCGCCGAGCACGTGATCGATCGCAGCGCCCACCGCCGCCAGCCGCCGCGCGATCTCGCCTTCCGGCGGGCGCGCGGAAAAGCCTTTTGGAAATTCCTCGGCGATAAAGCCGGTGGAAAGCTTGCCCTCGCGCCAGCGCGGGTGGTTCATCAGCGCCGACAGGAACGGAATGTTGTGCCTGATACCGTCGATGTAAAACGCATCCAGCGCGGTTGACTGCGCCTCGATCGCAGCCGCCCGCGACGGCGCGTGCGTGACAAGCTTGGCGATCATCGGATCGTAATGGATCGAGATTTCGCCGCCCTCCTGCACGCCGGTGTCGTTACGGATGGTGACGCCGTCATGGCTCGCTTCCGCCGGCGGCCGGTATTTCACCAGCCGACCGATCGAGGGGAGGAAATTGCGGAATGGGTCTTCGGCATAGACGCGGGATTCCACCGCCCACCCCGTCAGCGTGACATCCTTCTGCGCGATCGAGAGCTTCTCGCCGGCAGCAACCCGGATCATCTGCTCGACGAGATCGATGCCGGTGATCAATTCGGTGACGGGATGTTCGACCTGCAGACGGGTATTCATCTCCAGGAAGTAGAAGCTCTTGTCCTGGCCGGCGACGAATTCGACCGTGCCGGCGGAATCGTAGTGGACCGCTTTTGCCAGCGACACCGCCTGCTCGCCCATCTTGCGGCGGGTGGTCTCGTCGAGCAGCGGCGACGGCGCCTCCTCGATGACCTTCTGGTTGCGGCGCTGGATCGAACATTCGCGCTCGCCGAGATAGATCACGTTGCCATGCTTGTCGCCGAGCACCTGGATTTCGATGTGGCGGGGATCGACGATAAACTTTTCGATGAAGACGCGGTCGTCGCCGAACGAGGATTTCGCCTCGGCCTTGGCGAGGTTGAAGCCTTCGGCGACTTCGGACTTCGAATGCGCGATCCGCATGCCCTTGCCGCCGCCGCCGGCGGAGGCCTTGATCATCACGGGATAGCCGATCTCGTCGGCGATCTTCACCGCGTGCTTTTCGTCCTCGATGACGCCGAGATGTCCCGGCACCGTCGAAACCTTGGCCTTGGCGGCGGCCTTCTTGGATTCGATCTTGTCGCCCATCGCGGCGATGGCGCCGGGATTGGGACCGATGAAGACGATGCCCGCCTTGGCAAGCTCGCGCGGAAACGCCTCGCGCTCGGACAGGAAGCCGTAACCGGGATGCACGGCCTCCGCGCCGGTCTTGCGGCAGGCCTCGATGATCCGGTCGATCAGAAGATAACTCTCGGCGGCCGCCGGCGGGCCGATCAGCACGGCAGCATCGGCCATTTCGACGTGCAGCGCATCTCGGTCGGCCTCGGAATACACCGCTACCGTCTCGATCCCCATACGGCGCGCAGTCTTGATGACCCGGCAGGCGATCTCGCCGCGATTTGCGATCAGAATTCTTTTGAACATGTTCTTCTTGCTTGAGCTTTGGGCAGGATCCTCGCCCGCAATGTGACATGCGGGAACGCGGGTAACAAACCCGTGGTACAGCAAAAATCGATGGAGGCAACGGTCTCGTATGGGCTGGTGGCACCGGCCGGCGGCAATTCACCCGGAATACGCGTTGAACCGGCCCCGCGAATAGGCTCGGGACACCGCCTTCATCAGTTCGGCAGCCTCGGACTCCAGATATTCGTTGGCCACGATCAGCGCGCGGACCGTCGCCCTCATGTCGCCGCCGCAGGCTGAAATCGCCTGATCCACCGCGGTTTCCAGCTCGTCGTTCTCTTCGGTTTTCGGCTGTGAAGAGGACGACATGGCACTATTCCGTGTTGAGCGACGGGGCCTAAGTTCCTATTTTGTTCTCACGAAGTCAATGGTGGTCTCGTCCCCTTTAGTAGGAGCTTCGATATCGGGAGGACGATCAAATGGATTTATCGGCGATCATCAGAAGAGCGATTGAGATCGGAGACCAACACGGGTTCATCACATTTGACCAAATTAACGAACTCATGCCGTCATCTGCCTACAGGTTTGAGCCCGAGGCGATCGAAGCTCTCCTCGAAGCCCTGAGCGACCGAGGAATAGACGTC
>NZ_JAHEAG010000090.1 GCF_018596315.1 Bradyrhizobium sp. SRL28
GCCATGCGATTCCAGAGCTTGTAGAGGTTATTCCCAAGGTCCCGTGCAAACTCATCCAGGCTCTGGCCATCGACGCCCGCCGCTTTTCCATTCCTGCCATTAGCCGGTAGGCCTCCCAGACCATGCGCTTGGTGATTGGCAACGGTTTGTCCGTGCGTCATGACGCTCCTCCCGACAAAGCCGGTTGGCGTCCGATGTCGGACAGAGTAACGCAGCCACTTCGCTCCATGCCATTACAGCCACTTCAGCGCTACTACGAGCTGCTCCGTCCCTGTCTCGGGTATTAGTGTTCTCGCTCGTGGTCTGCGACACTTGCGGATTCCCCTTTACACCCCGAACCAGGTTCCCTCGTTCCGGATTGAAGCCTGTGATGAGATCATGCCGCCTATACACCGGCTGCCGCGTGGACCGTAAGCAGGTATCGCCCACACTCTTCCGAGCATCACTATCCCTATGCCCGTTTTGACAGCGTCTTGACCCATTTCGATGCGTCATCGGCGGTTCGCTTACGCTCATCTCTCATCACTCACCTGACGGCGTAGCCCGCCTCCTCCCCAGCGCTCTGAACCTCCTCCGAATTGATGGACACCTGTAGTAGGCTCGAAGAGCCAGGAGAGGTGTTGGATGGAAGGACGTCAACGTCGTTCGTTTACTGACGATTATAAGCGGCAAGCGGTCGATCTGGTGGCTTCGAGCGGTCGTTCGATCGGGTCGGTGGCCAAGGAACTTGGCCTGCGCGATTCCGTGTTGAGGCGCTGGGTGGAATTGCGTGGGGCTGGGCGAGAGCCGACGGCTGCGGCGCGGCGCCCGACAACGCAGGCGCCGCTGCCGTCGGCGGACCACGCGGCGGAGATCGCGCGCCTGCAGCGAGAGAACGAGCGGCTGCGTATGGAGCGCGACATTTTAAAAAACCGTCCAGCGCCGTGGCGCGCCTGCGCGAGGTAGAAACAGCCTTGTGTTATCGTCTGAGGCCGGGAGGGTAGCGGCCGTCAGCTTATTGGAGGCACTGTCCCCGTTAAAAAACGTGGTCCATGGGTGCATGCGGACTTGAGAGTGGTGACGTCGCTCAGGCGGCGATCCCGATTAGGAAGATGACAAATTGGCATAACCCAGACCCTCCTGCTCATGATTGGACGGAGGACCCGCAATGCCCAAGACGACAACTGCAGATCGCCCGGAATTGAAGCCAGTCAACGTCGGGGCGGCTGCCATCGACATCGGATCAAAGATGCACATGGCCGCCGTGAACCCGGCCTGCACCGACGTACCGGTGCGCACGTTCGGCACGTTCACACAGGACCTGCATAGTCTGGCGGACTGGTTCAAAACATGCGGTGTGACCAGCGTCGCAATGGAATCCACCGGGTCTATTGGATCCCGGTCTACGAGATTCTAGAGCAGCGCGGGTTCGAAGTCATTCTCGTCAACGCGCGATACGCCAAGAACGTGCCAGGGCGCAAAACCGATGTGAGCGATGCCGCCTGGCTACGCCAGCTTCATTCCTATGGCCTGCTCCGGGGCAGCTTCCGCCCCGATGCCGAGGTCGCGACCCTCCGCGCTTATCTGCGCCAGCGGGAGCGGCTGGTGGAATATGCCGCCGCCCACATCCAGCACATGCAGAAGGCTCTGATGGAGATGAACCTGCAGCTCCATCATGTCGTCTCGGATATTACCGGCGCGACAGGCATGCGGATTATCCGAGCCATTGTTGCAGGCGAACGCAATCCCGACGTTCTGGCAACCTATCGAGACGTGCGCTGCCATTCTTCAACGGAGACGATCCGCGCGGCGCTGATGGGCAATGACCGGGAGGAACATGTCTTCGCTCTGACCCAATCGCTGGAACTCTACGACATCTACCAGGCGAAGATGCTGGACTGCGACCGCAAGCTCGAAGTCTTGATCGCAGCGCTGAGCAATAGAGAAGCAAAACCGGTCGGAAAGCTATCCAAGCCACGCGTAAAGACGAAGCAGGTCAACACACCCACCTTCGATGTCAGGACCGCGCTGTACGGTGTGCTCGGCGTTGATCTGACTGAAATCCATGGGCTGGGTCCCTCACTCGCATTGAAGCTCGTCGGCGAGTGCGGCAAGGATCTGAGGGCGTGGCCGAGCGCCAAGCACTTCACCTCTTGGCTCTGCCTCGCACCGGGCAACAAAATCTCCGGCGGGAAGGTGCTGTCCTCACGCACGCGGAGATCTTCCAGCCGGGCAGCCGCACTACTGCGGTTGGCAGCCACAACCGTGGGGCGGAGCGATACGGCGCTCGGAGCGTTCTACCGCCGGCTGTCCTCACGTGCGGGCAAGTCGAAGGCGGTGACGGCGACCGCCCGCAAGATTGCAGTTCTATTCTACAACACACTCCGGCACGGCATGAGCTACAGGGATCCAGGTGCCGACCAATATGAGCAACAACATCGCAGCCGCGTCCTCGCTAACCTTCAGCGCCGGGCCAAATCGCTGGGTTTTGTCTTGCAGGCCATTCCGTGCAACGCCAATCAGGCTGTTTCTTAGGAAGTCGATCGCGATCTTTGCTGGGGGACCGAAATGAGATTCCGCTTCATCGAAGATCGCCGCGCCGACTATCCGGTGACGATCCTGTGCGACGTGCTCGGGGTCTCGCCGGCCGGCTATTATGCCTGGCGTTCGCGCCCGGAGAGCCGGCGATCGGCCGCCAATCGTAAGTTGGTCGACGACATCAAGCAGGTCCATGGCGACACCCGCGGACGCTATGGCAGCCCGCGCATCCATGCGAGCTGAAGGCTCAGGGCCGCGGGGTGAGCCGTGGTCGTATCGAGCGGTTGATGCGCCATCATGGTATCAGGGCCATCATGGCGCGGCCACGGTGGGTGCGGACTACCGACAGCCGTCACGACTTTCCGATCGCGCCGAACCTGCTCGACCGCAACTTCACCGCCGCCGCGCCGAACCGGATCTGGCTCGCCGACATCACCTATATCGAGACCGATCAGGGCTGGCTCTATCTGGCCACCGTCATGGATTTGTACAGCCGCAGGATCGTCGGCTGGGCGATGGCGGATCATTTGCGTGCCGAACTGCCGCTGGCAGCCCTGCGCATGGCCATCTCGGTGCAGCGGCCTGGCTCCGGCCTGATCCACCATTCCGATCGCGGCGTTCAATACGCCTCGGCGGAGTATCGCAATGCGATGCAGTCCGCCGGCTTCCGGGCCTCGATGAGCCGCAAGGCCGACTGCTACGACAACGCCCCGATGGAGAGCTTCTTCCACACGCTCAAGACCGAGCTCGTCCATCACCGGCATTACGCAACACGGGAGGACGCCAGACGTGAAATCTTCGCCTACATCGAAGGCTTCTACAACCGCGCATCAGAATACCCATCTGTCTATGTTGTTGAAGAGAGAGACTTTGCTGATTGGGATGCGATCCCGTGGGGTATCTTGGGTTCTGTCGCGCTCGTTCGGCGATAGATTGAGCAGCAGTTGTTATCAGCGAGGCGCGGGCGAATATCCACGGGCCGTCCGATAGCGGATGGATGGCTTCGATCTCGCCGGTTTCAGCGGCCAGCCGGAGCGTCTTGGGCGCGATCTTCAGTAGCTTTGCGGCGTTGCCAAGGTTGAGCCAGGGTTCGATGCCGTCATCGGCGGGCTTGAACACCGGGATGTGGTAGTTCGAGCGCATTGATGTGACGCGCTCGCGGGTCCAGCGATTGCCGTTGCCCGTCTCGAGGCCGTTGCGGTTGAGGAGGCCGGCAATCAGTGCGTCGCTGGCGATCAGTACCAGTTGACGCACGGCTTGGATGATATCGGCAGAGGTGCTGTTGCGCTGTCCGCGCCGGCGCTTGGGCAAGCGCAACTCGCTGTGGGCGCCACCCACCCAATGGACGATGAGAGCGATCTCGGAGGCCGTGTCGTCGATATCGGCCACGACCTCATGGATGAGGGTACGCACAATGCGCTTCTTGAGGCGAGCATCCGTCGTCGGCGCATCCCAGACCGTTTTGAGGTTCGAGGCCAGAACGCCGAGCGAAGCTGGATCAGCAATGGGTGCGGGCGTCTCCGCATCATGCATGGCGATCTTGTCCTCGACCTCCGCCGCGTGAGCGAGCGCCCTGTTCCAGCGTGCTTCCAGCTCACTCGCCACCAGCCGGTTCGCGGGGTCAGCGGCATCGTATTGCCGGAAAGCCCTGTCGGCGGTATAGCGCGCCGCTTCCAGATCGCGGCTGAGCGCATCGCGCACCTGATCCCGTCGTTCTCCGGCTTCCTTGGCGGCAGCGGTTGCAGCGGCGATAGCACCTGGGCCGACAACGCCAAGCAGTGCCTCCTCGATTGCATCATCGACGCGCAATCCGCCGAAGGCGATGCAGTGAGGGCCGCCATTGTCCATCCAGGCGCGGCTGCAGCTGTAGCGCGGGATATGGTGCTTCATGCCGGAGTACCGGAGTGTGAGCTTGCGGCCGCAGCGCTTGCACCGGATCAGACCGGCCAGCAGCGCGTCACCATGCTTGGGCGCGCCGTGATGCCGACCAGTGGGAATGTTGCTGCTGACCATTGCGCGGATCGCCTCGAACCTCTCCCAGCTCACATACCCGTCGTGGGTATTGGGCTTCAGCGTCAGCCATTCGTTCCGCGCCTTGCGGCGGATCTTCACGCTAACGCCCCCGGCGGTGTATCCCGACGCCACAGCCGTCTTACCATAGGCATAGGCGCCGCCGTAGACCGGGTTCTCAATGATCCGGTGGATGGCGGAGTAACTCGGTCGCCGCCAGGCCGTATCGCCGTCGGTCTGCTTCACCGGCAGATCGAGATTGAACTCGTGGAGCCAGCAGAGCGCCTGTCGCGCGCTGCCCAGTTCCTCGACCTTGTCGAACACCAGCTTGATCGCTTCCTGGACACGCCGATCCGGATCTTTCTCATAACGGTCGCCGGCCTTTACGAAACCGACGGGCGCTGCCACAACCAACTCGCCGCGGCGCGCCTTCTCATAGCGGGCCGAGAGCGAGCGCTGGCGCAACAGATCCAGCTCGTACTCGTTGAGGCTACCCTTGAGCCCGAGCAGCAGGCGGTCGTTGCCGTGCCTCGGCGCATAGATGGTCTCCTGATCGACCAGAACGGTATCGACCACGCGGCACATCTCGATGAGTTGCTGCCAATCCCGGCTGTTGCGAGCGAAGCGCGAGACCTCGCGGGCGCAAACCGCACCAACCTTACCGAGGCAAACTTCCGCTACCATCCGCTCGAAGCCGGCGCGTTGTACGCCGCCAGCGGCTGAACGACCGAGATCATGATCGATCACTTCGATCTCTGACCACCCGAGTGCCGTCAGCCGGTCCCGCATGGCGTATTGCAACGCGCTGCTCTCGCGATTGTGCAACACCTGATGTGCCGAGGATTGGCGCACGTAAAGAATCGCCTTGCGCTCCAGATGATGAGGCCTGACCTTGTCAGAGATCATGACCAACCTCCTTCGCGCGCGGCGTCGCCGTCATCGCAGCATGGTCGAGGATCAACTGCGTCATCAGGCTCGTGAGGGCCGCCCGGGCTTCCGCCGGCAGCTCCGACCATGCGGGCGCGCCGATGGCGCCGTTCCACAGGCCGCTCCCGAACAGATCCATCTGCTGCGGCCGTGGTTGTCGATTGTGTTGGTATCCGCTCCCTGGCATTGCCGTCTCGCGTGACATGGGTCTCTCCCCGATTCTCGTCGTGAGAGGCTCTGGATGCGCCAGAAAGCAGGGCAGCTGATGGCGTTCGATCCTTCAACACCAGATCGAGAAGCGCGGAGAGCGCCGCAAGTGCGTCGATGCTGACAAACGGCTGATCTGACAAAAGCCCGGGGGCAGGGCATGCCGTCCGGTCGAACATCCATGCCGGGACTTCTAGCCAACGTTCTGCTTGCGACCCATCCAGCGTGCAGCGGAAAACGACATAACCAGCCTTGTCGACGGCCCCATGAACGCAAACTCGGCGACCAAACCAGGGATGATGCAGATAAAGAACCTCACGAAGAACGGTCCTGTGGGCGTTCTCAAACCTTGTTGTATAATCGAACCCGTCGCCACTCCGCCATCGGCTACATCAGCCCGATCGAGATGGAGCTAAAAGCAGCTTAACCCTGTCCATTTTTTCGGGGGAAGATCACTCACCACCACGTCTCTTAAACGCAGCAGCCTGGAGTGGTTTGACACCTGCCCCTGCAGCCCGGCTCCGGGGGGCTAACTCCCATCTTCAACACAGTTGTGCCGGCAGATACGCACCAGCTACGAGGCACACGATAATGGGGGTTCTCGATCCAGCGGGCGCACAGCACTGCGGCGCGGCGATCAAAGTAAGGGGCAGCGTCAATTAGGATGAGAACGCCGCTGGGCGGGAACGCAGGGAGCGGCGTAGCCCGGCCGGAGTTTCCGTCCAGCGGCGTTGGCTCCGTAGCGCATTAGCAAGATACCCCCAGGCTTGAATCACTCCTCTCTGATTTGCGCTAAAGTAAATTGAGTACAGAACCTAGTGCGCGAAGAAAGCTAGCTCCGCTTATCTACTAAGGGATACTTTGCCTCAATCGCTCTTTATCGGCGTGGCGCACCCAGTCGTCACGGCTCGCTGACTTCGCCGGTGGAAAACCTGAGCTGGCTCGGCAATATGCCGACATACTGGATAATGCCATTGGAGGCCGACGACCAATCCTGATCTTTACAATACAGTTTTAGGCACAGACTCGCGGGGCCTAATCTTCTCCTGGCCATCCAATGTTTTGCAAGTTGAGGTGACACAGATTCGCGCAGCATAACGCGGCAGCCGAAAGCCGGTTAGACTCCCCATACTGAGCGACCAAAACTAAGGCAGGAACGCGTCGCTCCCAAGGGATGTCTTCTACTGCGCTCGCCTGCTGGGCCGTAC
Source organism: Bradyrhizobium sp. SRL28 (assembly GCF_018596315.1). Taxonomy (GTDB): domain Bacteria; phylum Pseudomonadota; class Alphaproteobacteria; order Rhizobiales; family Xanthobacteraceae; genus Bradyrhizobium. The sequence goes on from NZ_JAHEAG010000090.1 coordinate 6,870, forward strand.
CCGCGCCGTCACGAAACTCTGATCAGCGGCGGCCGATCTGCCAAGCCTGAGAGCATCTTAATCTGAGCGGGAACGGCGAGTCGTTAGCTTGACGACACCTTCCTTGTTCCTGCGAGTTCCTCTTCGGAGAGGATCTTCGTGCCGATTATGCCCTCCCTCTCCAACTGTGCGATGTCGCCCTCGGAGAGCCCGAGTAGCCCTGATAGAATTTCTCGGTTGTGTTGTCCCAGCGTGGGCGCCGCTGTGCGGATCGCATAGGGCCATGCGTCTTCACGAATCGGCATCGAGGGCTGCGGATGCAATCCTATGAAAGCCCGTTCGACCTCCTGAAGAAATCCGCGCGAGCCGAGATGCCGATCGTTGAGCAGGTCAATTGGCAGGCGGGCCACGCCGGCCGCAACCCTGGCGGCCTGCAACACGGACATGGCCTGATCCGCATCGCGGGTGAGCGTCCAGGCTTCGATGCTTCTCTCGATTAGATCCTCGATACTGCGGCGAGCTTCCGCAGATCTCAGCGATACGTCCGTGGCCCAGTCTGGCCGGCCAATAAGGCCGGCCAGCCTCCGCCACATGTCCTCATCGGTGGCGGCTATCATAATCCAGTCGTCCTCACCCGCACACCGGAAGCAGCCATGCGGCACGAACTGCGGATGTCGATTGCCATACCTTTCCGGCAGCGTACCGCCAACTGATTGAGCGATGATCCATGGCGCCGCAAAAGGCATCATGCATTCGACCTGCGCAAGATCGATGAACTGCCCCTGCCCGGTATTGCGTGCGTGAATCAGTGCAATCAACACTGCAGCGCAGCCGTTCAATCCGCCGAGAGAATCTCCAAACGCGACGTGACTCATCACGGGTGGCCCGTCGGTTCGTCCGATTACGCTCGGCAGCCCGGAGCCCTGCTCGAGAGTGGAGCCGTAGGCGCGGCAGTCGCGATGGACGCTGTTTGTGCCGAAGGCCGACATCGACATCATGACGAGCCGAGGATTGATCGTTTTGAGCACGTCGTAGCCAAGCCCGAGCTTCGGCAGCACATCAACCGAATAATTGCCGACTACAATATCGGCCGCGGCTAAAAGCCGTTTGGCGAGAGCGAGGCCCTGCGGCCGTTTCAGGTTGAGTGTGATGCCGCGCTTATTGCGGTTCATGATGCAGAAGCTCGGCGTCTTTTCGTAGATCTGGCCGATCACGTAATCCGGGTGTCGGTCGACGCCGCGCCACCAGTCCGGATACTGGATGGCCTCGATCTTGATGACATCGGCACCGAGATCAGCCAATGTGCGCGTACACAACGGACCCGCCCAGCCCATCGAGAAGTCGATGACGCGAACTCCCTGCAACGGCTGTCGGCCGGTATCGATGGAGCCGGACGACCCCGACGCAGAGCCGGTCAGGTGTTTTCGGCTATTCGCGAAATCCTGCTGCTCGCCAGGAGCCGGAACCTTGCCGCCCCGGCGCGGCGGCGTCAGTGTGAGTCGCTGCATCGAGCCAGCCGTCAGGCCCTGTTCTTCGCCAAGCAGGACGGGCACGATTGCGCCGCGCGCGATCTTCTCCGTATCCTGGAGCAGATCTGGTACTTCGGGTACCGGCACGATCGGGATCTTGCGTTTTAGTCCCTCTGCAAACCACTCAGGCGCTGTCCGCGCTTTCAGCCGCGGCATGAACTGTCGTTCGATCTGTTCCACGTTTAGCAGACGACCTTCGTTGAGGACCAGAGCCGGATCATCACGTAATTCGGACAACCCGAGCATGTCGCAGAATGCACGCCACTGTGCTTGCGTGAGCGTCGTAACCCCGAGCCAACCTTTTTTGGTTTCGTAAATGCCGGCCGGAAACGTGGGCCAGAAACGGTTAATGCCAATTCGGCGCATCACGTCGCCGCGCGCAAACGCCTCGAACATGTGATACTCGGCCGGAGCGAGGTTCGCTTCGAAGATACTGAGCGACCACCACCGCCCTCTCCCACCCCGCATTCGCGCGACTATGGAAGAAGCCGCGGCGATGAAGCCCCACAGGCCGGCAATGATACCTGTCTGGAAATCCGGGGCGTGCAACGGCGGACCCTCGAGCGGTCCAACCAGCTTGACGAGACCGGCGAGCGCGCGGACAGTCGAATCGGTTGTCGCGAATCCTGCATAGGGGCCCTCGCGGCCGAACCAGTTCGCTTCGAGGTAGATTAAGCCGGGACACCGCTGCCGGATTGCGGCGATATCAACGGTCGGGCAATCCGCGGAATCGACCTCGCGTCCATCGATCAGAATGTCGCAAGATTCGATCAGTGCCGCCAGACGTGCGAGCGCGCCCGGCTCCGTGGCATCGATGATGATGCTCGATTTGTTGAAGTTCAGAAATGCGAACCACGTGCTCTGGCCACCTGGCGTGAGTGGCGCGCTGCGGCGAAGTGGATCGCCTGACGGCGGCTCGACTTTCTGAACATCGGCTCCGAAATCGGCAAATAACCGCGCACAATAGCTGGTCGCGGCCGAGCTCCCGATCTCGATGACCTGCAGATGCGATAACACTCCCATCAAGGGCTCCATTTTCCCAGCCACGCTGATTTTCCGGAACATCACCGGCCCCACGCATGCGAGCCTGTGGCCAACATCGGAGCGGCGCTATCTACAAGCCATCAATACAGTGGTGCCTGCCACCGGTGCGACGCGGCGGCAATTGGACAAGCAGACCCGCCATGATCCGCCACCGCGTTTCCGCGGAATCGATGATATTGTCGAGCATCGAAGTAATCGATACTGTTGTGCCATCGGCATAGAGCTCCGTAACTTAGTTGCAGTAATCCTCGTCGCACTCAGAAGGGGCGGCGATGACCTCCATCTCCTCAAGGAATGGCAGCAGGACGTAATCTTCCAGTACATGCCGCCGAATTCGCTGGCCGGCAACTCGGCGGCAAAAGGAGGGCGTGAACGCCACCCCCGATCATCGATTGCGCGCCCAAGCCATAACTTTCAAGCAGCCCAATGCCGAAGCGCTCCATGGTCAGGTTCGCTCCGATCACCAACGTTCGTGACGCGTGATGCAGGATGGTGACATTCTGTCTCGGGCCGACCAAGAAGCCGGTCCTCTCGAACATCGACGGCAGATGGATGCGTCACACAGCTGCACGAAGCGCCCTCTCTCCTGCGGCGAAATCGATCACGCCGCCTACGTGCCTGGGGTTATTGTCAAGCGGGCCGAACGGCTTTGCCTTGATGCCTACCAATGCTGAGATCATGCCACCGAAGTCGCGGCGCAATTCGAGGACTAAACCCTGATCGGCAATCAACTCGATCGCTGCTTGCGTGTTATAGACACGCCGACGGTTCTCCGGAATCGCTCGCCCCAGCAGCCGCTGGTCCCCCAGCTTCCACTCTGCTCTTGAGCTCTGCATATAAGACAGACATTCTGCAGTGTGCGTCGGTTCTTCAACGATGATATCAGTGACGCCGTTCGGAAACTGAAAAGAGACGAGGCACCCATCGGCAGGATGATAAACACGAAGGCCATCGCCCTCAATCATGACTGGTCCGGCCATGCCGATCAAGGTGCCAATGATAACGTCGCAGTAGCCCAGCATCACCGCATTTCGGGAGAAGCAGTAGCCGGAAATGCTCCCGACGACCGGCACCAGTTCGGAAACCTTGGCAAACTTTACGAAACATCGCCCGTCGAAACCGCTCATGACGAGTCGATCGGTATGGCCCGGCCGACCGCCCCGGCCTTCGGCGTAGAACACCAGCTTTATCCGACGCTGTTCGGCAAACGTCAGCATGCTATCGACCTTTTTGCGTCTCATTTGTCGTTGAGTACCGGCGAGCACCGTGTCGGCGGGCCCACAAAGAGAGTGCGCGTTCCGGGTTGAAATAAGCCGCGTTGACCTTTGCAACGCCCGGAACGAGCCTGTCCGCCGGCGTGTTCTTGCGCCTCCGACTGCCTTCGGCCGGTTCTCGTCGAGCGCATTAGCTCGGGATGCGATTACCTCCTCCTGATCGAGACGGATGCAGCCGAGGTCCATCTCAGTGTTGGCAAAGCGTCCGGTCATGCGAACACCATTACAGAGGGCGATCCGCTGTTGCACTTCATCTGCGTTCTGATCTGCCGAGAACACGCGCCAGACCGTTCAGATGACCAGCGCAGCTTGGCGACACTTTCTGTACGAATGTTGCGGGCTGCTCGATGGGCCTCCGTGCTCTAAACGAAATAAACCACTAGGTACGCCGCTTGGGCAGCTACCAAATCAAATAGGCTAAAGGGCGTGAGCGGGACTCGTTGGAGCCCGCCGATTCCATACCGTGGACCAAATTCCGCTCCGCCGCTCGCGTCAGCGGAGCTGCAGCCCGACCGTCGATGGTGGCGCCAGCGGTTACTTCCTTCGGACAGCGACCCGCGACAGGCGGCTCTTCTCCCTCGTCGCGATCGGCTATCGCGTCACATGCAATGAATCGATCATGATGTTGGACGACCGCTGAAATGTCAGTCTTGAAGCATAAGTTGAACAACATGGAGTGGCGTTGGCGAAATCTGCCGCGTCGTGAACACATTTATTTGGGAAAAGAAGACAAGTCTGATGGCTTCATCATTGCTGCAAACCAATCGTCCAATCATCCTAGATCGCGTTTTTCAGACGCTTCGACGATATTGTTCAGTATTCCCCGACTACCGAAAAGAGATCATTGCCGCT
>NZ_JAHEAG010000091.1 GCF_018596315.1 Bradyrhizobium sp. SRL28
CGTCGAGCCGATCCACCCGAAAGCCATGCCCGTTATTTTGCTCACTGACGAAGAACGCGACGTCTGGATGCGCGCGCCGTGGGATGAAGCCAAGGCGCTACAGCGGCCGTTGCCCGACGATGCGATCAGGATCGTCGCGCGCGGTGTCGACAAGGAAGACAAAGCCGCCGCATGAAATACGCCACCCCCCCCCGCCCATATGCCGACCCGGAAAAAGCCGCTCGCCGAATCCTCGAAATCGCCAATGCGGTCGAGCCGATTCAAGGCCGCATCCACATCGAGAAAATTAACGAGCCGTTTCTCTTCCGAGACCGCGGCAGCCCGGCCGAGTACGGCGCGGGCCTCAAACTCGCGATCGAGCGCGGCTGGCTCAAGATGCATGAGTCAGGGACGTTCGTCACCTTCACGCCAGCGGGCGCCGAACTATTCGCGTGATGGCGAGGCCGCGACCAAGGTGAGCTAAGATAAACGTCTATTAGTCGCTCGTGCTCCTCGCTAGTTAAGCTTCAATAGTCTAACCAGGTTGACACCCCCTTTGACGAGGGTGCCTCCTCAAGGCGTGTCCCGTCATTACTTGGTAGCCGTGGGCGCGGTATAGCCAGATTTAACGCTCTTTGCCTTGTCCATTGCCGCCTTGTACTCCTCCGCATTCATCAGTCGCACGGATGCGTTCCTAGTAAAGTTGCCGGTAGCTCTGGTCGTGAGTGCGATGGCCTGACCTGTTATCTCGTCAGGGAGTTGGACGATAAGCATTCCGTCCCATTCCAAATTTCCCGGGAACCAGTAGCTAGCCTCGACCTTGCCGCCAAACCCCTCGAACAATTTCGCTACGGCGGCTGAGCGATCTTGCGGGTTGTCCGTCATCGCTTTGACGGCGGAATCCGAGTATTTGAAGAACTGAGCGTATCGATGCATGGTATTTGACTGTGCCGTTGCAGGTACGGCCAACCCCACTGCAAGCGCTGACGCAACGATGAGTGAATGTATTTTCATGTTTCCCTCCCTCGGGTGAACGTCCTTCCCATTCGCCATCTTGATGGAGTGTTCTAGTCGGGATTTCATTGGAGGCATGAACCCGAACTAGGGATGGTAGACTAGACCTGTTCTAAGCTGGTGAAAACCGACTAGCGCACATTGTTCAAAAGTGACCACAAGCGGCGATGCAACCATTGCGAATTCCGGGATTTGTTTTTCTTTTCCGGAGGCAATGATGTCGAACTTCGTAACCCTCATTGTGGAGGATGATCCGATCCAGCGGGAGTGCCTTGCTGACCTTCTGAAAAGAGAGGGACTTGAGGTGGTGGAGTGTGCCAATGCAGCGGTCGCGGAACTGGTGCTGGCTTCAACCGGTCCTGACCTCCAGGCTCTGGTGACCGATGTAGAGCTGGGTGGAGAGACGTCCGGCGTGGAACTTGCGGAGTATGCCAAGCGCAAATTCCCTGATCTGAATGTCGTACTGGTCTCTGGATATGGCCCGCCAGTCCTTCCGCACAACACCCACTTTCTTATGAAGCCTTATGAGCCGCAGCAGCTACTGGACGCGGTGCTGAGGTGAGCTGATTGTCGTCGGCGCTTTGGGACGTGGCCAAGCAAATACTTGAGGCCTTCGACGGCTAGGTTGCGCTCGTCTCCGTCTTTGTCTTTCAAGAAACTGGAAACCTTCTCCCGAGCTTCGGCCTCCTGCACCGGCGTGAGATTGACCATCATGCCATTGGTTTGCATCACACGATCGATGGCAGCTTGCATAGAGGTTCGCCTACGTTGTTCCGGAACATGGAACTCCCGATTGTGAAAGGGAGTCCCGAGGCCAAGTTTCTTTACGACGAACGTCGAACGAACCCACAGAGAACATTTTAAACGGCGGCCGGCGTCGAACGAACCCGTAGAGAACGTTTTAACGCCGGCCGGTTTCTTCTCCGAGCTCAGCCGCCGCCCGAACTACTTGGGCCGGCCGAAACCGAAAAGTTCCCTGTAGGGAACGAAATAAACCTATGGCGCCCGCTATTGGCGGGGCGCAAAATGTTCCCCGTCACCGCGCGATCCTTTGGATGGAGCAGCGCCATGCAGCGACGCCGTTTCAACAACGTGGTGTCCTTTCCCGATGATCTTACTCAAGAGGCCGAACGCTTACGCGCGGAAGCTGAGAAACTACCGCCCGGCACGGAGCGACATGAGCTCGAACGTAAGGCCCGGCAGGCCGAGACCGCCGCGCATATCGACGAGTGGCTGAAGTCACCCGGTTTGCGACCCCCGGAATGACGAGGCAAGGTGCGTAGTATCGCGGAATATTTAGAAAGAGCGGCCGAATTCGAAGCGCTGGCTGCGGAAGCGTCGAACGAAACGCTGAAGAAGAGGTACAATGATATCGCCGCCTGTTACCGGCTGTTGGCAAAGGACCGAGAATGGCTATCGGCACCGGCGCAATTGAAGGCGAGCACGCTTGACTCTTGGCCAAGGAAATCTTGGCCGGGAAATACTTGCCGAGTTTCAACGCTTTTGCGGTCTCCAAATGTTTCTGCAGCGTATCGATCTGGCCTGAAGCATATTCCCGGTAGCATCCTTGATCCTGGACGCCTTATTGTACTCGGCGATATCTTTTTTATGGTCTGCGACCATGTGCGTTGCAAACATTTTGTCAAAGGCTGCGCCGGACACTTTCGACATCTTGTCGTAGTCGGCTTTTTGCTTCGCATTTGGCCCGGCTGGTGGGCTCATTCCCAAGTTCTTGGCAGCATCCAAAGCCTTCTGGTTGGCGGCGGCGTGATCGGTGGAAAGCATTTTGCCATACGACTTGACGCCATCGCTCTGGCCATTCTTCTGCGCAAGGTCTCCCATGCCGACTTCAGCGAAATTGCCCTCGATAGCCTTCTTAAGGAATGCTTCGCTTAGCTTGTCTTTCGCAGATGCGCCGGCAATCGAGATGACCATCAGGGTTGCTGCCCCGAGCCACAAAACTATTCTATTCACAGCGTTCTCCCTATTGGACGATCTATTCTTGAACACGCCACCAGTCGGAGCGGTTCCAATTGGACACATGCGCCTGCGCAGTCCGTTTAACGAGCGCCCGCCCGCAGTCGCGCAGACCTAGGGTTCGCCCAGCACGATCGGAAAGAGTCGCGTTCTAACCCCCTTTTCGAAAGGGAAAGTTAGGAACCTCCCTCCTCGCGGTGGTTTGTCAGCCACCTCAACCGATGGAGCCTGCCATGAAGGTAAGACCGATTCTCTTCACAAGCTTCGCAGCTTTACTAATTAGCACCGGGATTTCGCTGGCGGGGCCGTGCAACACTACTGCAGACAAGGACGCGGGGTCGGGCCCGACGCCCGGCAGCACGGCTCAAGCAACCACCGGCACCGCCAGCCCCAACGCGCGCAGTGGCGAACACCCGCCCACGGCGACGATGAATCAGGCGGCCAGCAGTACGGCAGCATCGAGTCAAGATGCGCAGCGCCAGATGCAGGGCCAGCCCACCGCTGCCCAAGAAGCCCAGGGTGCCAAGGCAAAGTCAGGCAACGACTGCTGAAATTCTTACAGAGAAAGGGTCCCAGCGGCGGCCGAGACCCTTTCGGGAGGTTGTGTCGCACCGGGGGAAGCGCGACATCATCTCAATCCCCCACTCTGAAAGTCGTTCCTAACGTCCGAGCCGGCGCTCGACACGCTTCCGGCTGGAGCCACTTTCTTGACCGCCTTCGCGCCAGCCCGACCTCTTGGTCTTCTTCGCCGTGTAGCGTAACTCGTAATCCTGCCCGCCGGCGACCCGCGCCCGGTCCTGCTTGCGCCCGCGGCTTGATTGCTTCTTTGCCTTTGCCATTCTGCAATACATCCCATTGCGAATGGCAAGCGTCGTGATGTGCCGGGTTCCTGTTGTTCCCGCCGGAACGCTTCAGGTCAGGCCAATTTAATTCCGTATTATGTGGAGTTGCGTAGGGTCTAGTTGGACGCCGTCGATCTCCCGAATGACAATGATGAGACGGTCTACCTGGTGGCGGATGATTTCGGTCGATTAGGCCGCACCTGGCGCGAAGCCGATTACGAAGCCATTCCGGGTCATCGCCTTCAGTACCGCCGAGCGCTGGTCGGAAGATGTTTCCGAAGAGTTGCCCGGGAATTGCGCCGCCGCTGCGATCTGCAGGGCCGCGAGCCGCCTGCTGCGATTTCTGATTCGAACGGCACGAGGATCGCGATCGGCGTCAGTTGACCGTCCGGCTGGCCTAAGACTCGCGTTTCGCCTGCCGTTGCTTATTCATCCCGCATTCCGGCGGAATGTTCGGCGGGCCTCGAGCGCGCGATTTCCCTTGGCTAGCTGGAACTTCACGAGAGCGGCACGTTGTAAAGCTGACGCAGAGCGGAGCTGATCTCTTCGCCTACACCACGATGAGGCATTCCGATGAAAGATGCCTTTGATCAATGGTGGGAATGGGCCAATAAGCCATTTTCAGACATGGCGACGATACCCGCCGAAATACACGAACCTGTCATGGCCTTATCGCCAGAGGATCGTTGCGACCGGGCGAAGGTCAACGAAGCCGTGCGGCGGTATCAATGCGGCCGGAGCCCAGGTTGAGCGGCCTTTTCGTCACAGCCACTATCTTTCCGGCCGCGGCAGCGACTGGGTCAAGAAGACCTGCGCCCAGCGCGAGACGCTGACCATCGCAGGCTTTGCGCTCGACGGCAACGACTGGGACGGCATCTATGTCGGCCACCGGAAAGGGATGACCTGATCTATGCCGGCAAGGTCGACCATGGCTTCGACAAGAAATCTTCCGCCGAGCTGCGCAAGCGCCTCACGCCGCTGATCCGCAAAACCCAGCCCTACACCAAGCGGATCGCGCACAAGGGAATCTGGGTGGAGCCGGAGCTGAACGCCGAAATCGAGTACCGCGCCAAGTCAGCCGAGGGAAAGGTGCGCCACCCGTTCTTCAAGGGCCTGCAGGAGGACGTGTGATCGACGATTTCGATCGCTTCTGGCACTGGGCGAACAAGCCCCTCGAGAGCGGGCTGACTATCCCGGCCGACATTCATCACGCCGTCACATCGCTGCCACGGGAAGCATGGCATGACCGTGACCAGGTCAATGAGGCCGTGCGTAAGAATGCCGATGGAAATACCGCGCCAGAAGACCGGCCGTGATGAACCCGACAGGCCGGAGTCGGCCTTAACAAACGCTTCAAGACTGTTCCTTCGGCTCGAAACTTGATGATGCCAATTCTAGCGCAGCGCGGCCCCTTGCCGTGAGCACCATCCGGCCATGCTGTCGGGCTTCCGGCGGATCGGCAATCAGCCCGGCGCGTGCGAGCGCCCACAAGGGTACGCTGCTGCATGGTCCGATGAGGGTATAAGCTATGCTGTTGCGCGTTCGATAAACCTCGCCACGCGCCGTGGCTTGCAAAGCTCGATATTGGGCAATGGTCAGTCTAAGAGGCACGCTTTCCCCATCAATTTGCCAGCTCCGCGCCTTGACCATGGTTCTCATCTCCGTGACAAGTCAGCGACATATGCAAGGTTTAAGAGGACGCTTGCGGCTCGGCGATACCAGCTCAAGCGGATCACGGCTCACGGCGCGGACCCGGTTCACCCTCGCGGCGGCTTTGGAGCTGCTGTAACTTGCGCTCGTAGGTTGCTGCCAAGGCGGTTAGGCGCGCGACGGTTTCTGGGTGGTTGATGCGTAGGAGGAGCTGGCGGCAGGTTTCGACGATCATGCGCAGTTGAACCGGGTCATTATCCATGGCGGTGACACCGCAAGCGGTGCAATTTGCTTGCGTGTAGCGGACTCACGGGGTCGCTTCGCCTACGCTCGATGAATTCCAGCTCCGCCGGGTAGACCGCCAGGCTGTAGGGCTGGCTGCTGAGGCGGACGAACACCCGGCGAGACCCCACCTTCGTAATGATGCCGGTTATTGGCGGATCATCCCCGTCGCGACGATAGACGACGGCTCGGCCAACTGCGGATGCGCTCGGCACTACCATGGGCACCCTCCCAGAATAGTTTCCTCGCCATGAAACCTCCGATTGTGGCGGGCGGAAAGTGCATTTTGTGCCAAAGGATGGACGTGGTTAACGCGCGATCAGCTCAGCCAAGCCGCCGGACGCAGGGGTGTAGGTGGCTTCGGAAATTCCAAACCTTGGGCGATTTTGAGTTCCAGAAAAGGAACCCGCCGCAGTTGCATAAGTTAAACTTTACCCTTTTTTTAGAGCTTGGCACAAACTGCGCTGGCAAACCCGCTGCGGTTGTGTTCTGCTAAGCATGCTCGGCCAGCCGATTTCCCAGCCCCCTCCCAAATATCGGCGGGCGAGCGCGCAGCCCCCGGCGTAGCCCACTCATATCTGCGCCGGGGCGGCCCCCATCTTCATGCTGTTTGGCAAGGGTCCGCTCCCGGCCAGTGTTGGAACTTTTCACGTCGCTAAAAACACCGCGCGGTTGATGATCGGCGATGACGGTCGGGTCAAGTGGTCTTCAGCGTGCGGTTTCCGGCGATGAAGGCGACGTCGCGCGACAGCCCGTCCAGCTTGGCCACCACGACCGGGGCAGCGTCGCGTTATGGCAATTGGATCGGCATATCGAGACATTCAGGCACATGTCCGAGCGGCCAATCCTCAGGCAATCGATTACTCGCCATGGCGCTCGCTGATCTCTCGCTCGGCTTGAAGCCAGAACTCCAGGTCGCGTGAAGCAATCCGGGCCGCCTGCTCGATCTTGCGCGCCAGTTCCCGGGGGTCGTCACTCTGATCCATAGACCATCTCCAAGAGTAGGACGGTCCAGGTCAGTGGTTTGTTGATTAGCGATGATGGAAACGTTCTAGGCGGCCCGACGCACGACGGGACCAACGACATGCCCCGGGCCTTACCGGCATGAGGAACGTCCCCTCGCCCGACGTGTTGAGCCTGATGGAGAGCATTGTCGTGCATCCTTCAAAAGAGAGATCACGAAATGACCTCGACTCCTGAAGTTACGCCACGCCCCAAGCGACTTCTCGGCCTTGGTGGCCTGCCCATTATTCTTTCCATGATCCGGTGATCTTAGGCCTTGCCAGGAGCCGCCGCTCGAGGTGCGCCGCCGCGGTATCGTTCGGGCGGCGGTGGAGGCGTGCGCTATAGAATGAACATAACAACAATGACGAGTGCAATGGGAAGCGTCGCCCCAACAGCCAATGCAAAAATATTGAATGCGGCTTCTCTTCTCATGATGCACCTCATTGCACTGCGGCGCGGGAGCTTCCAAGCGTCGAAACTTTATGCGCGAGGTGCGTTTTTGTTTCCGCGCGCATTGCCGCACGCGCTTTTGTCGCGCCTTAGAAAGCTCTCGCTTGCCGGCGGGCCACTTTTGGATCGACGATAGAGCGCGCGCCGCATCACCGGGAGCCTTTCCCTCAGCCTTTCAACTAAGATCGCCGCAATAGCCGCGCGTGGCTGGACAGCCTTGCGATTTGCCTTCGCACTCTCGTGGAGTGCGGAGAGATCGATCTTATCTAGTGCATCGAGCCAATCGCTGCCGAACCAGTTGGGGTGTGCGAGCAAGAAGTCCGACACGGCCCAGATCACCGGTGCGGTGAGTGCCCGATCATTCCCATTGCTCTCGACAATCGACAGGAGCACCTCGCGAAGGTGGGATTCTCCCCCGTCAGACAGCAATCTCTGCAGCGTCGAAGCCGCACAAGTCTCCAAGGCCGCGCCCCCGGCTCGACGACGGCACGGCGGTACAACTGCGATTCCAAATTCGGAGCAGATGCTGGCGACATCGGACATTGCAGCACCGAGGTACAACAAAACCTGTGGCCTCCGGTATGGAATTTGAGCCACGGCAATTCTAACGGCCCCGCTTCCTTGGCAAATTCATTAGTCGTCTAGTGACGCGTCGTGTCCGTGGTTTTCTGCAAACGTGCGAGATGCTCGATCTGATCGATCAACTGCGCCGCCTGTTCTTCCATCTGCAACGCAACGCTCTCGCTGGAGGCGGTGGCACCAGCGCGGTAAGGCCCGATTGTAGCTGCGGCTCAGCCACCGTCCGGCTCTTGCAAGACGGCGCGCTAGATCACGTCGGCCGCGAGTGCAGCATTGCCTTCCAGCCTCCCATTCTGATTCTTTGTCGCCGAAACTGCACCATCGCGCGCTGGATGATGCCATGGCAATGTCCTCCTCCCTTTGCATATCGCGACACTAAAAGACCCCGCTAATTAGCCAGGATGATCAGCAGAACTAACGTGGTGAAGTCTCGCTTGACTCCGCTGGCCGCTATATATCCGGCGCAACGATTGCGGTCTCCGGCGAAAAGCCGTTCTGTAACCCCGCCCGCATGCGGGGTTACTGACCGACGCATTCAACCGCGAGTCGCGTGATTGCTCAAATATTGAACGAGAACGACCGTCTTTGCGTCGACGATTTCGCCGGATGCGATCATCGCAGCCGCTTCCTCTAGTGTCGTCTCGATCACATCAATATCTTCGCCCTCCTCCTTGAGCCCGCCGCCGGCTGATACCTTGTCGGCCGGGGAATAAAGGCAGGTGAAGAAGACGATCTTTTCCATGATCGCGGCGGGGCTCACATAGAGCTCGAACAATCGTTGCACTTTCGTAATGCGATAGCCGAGCTCTTCCTCCATCTCCTTCACGATACGCCGCTCAGCATTTTCACCGTCGAGCTTTCCGGCGCACGCCTCCACGCTTCCCTCGATGCCGTCCTGCAGGAATATCGGCATCCGTAACTGCCGGGTGAGCAGAACGGTGTTGCGGCCGGGATCGTAGGGAAGAATAGCAGCCGAGTTGCCGTTGTCGTAAATCTCGCGCTGGCGCCGCTGTGGCTCGCCGTCGCGCCTGCGCTGCTCATAGCTCACGCTGATCAGCTTGCCCTTGTTGTGAGCAATGGTCTCGACATCGTATACGCGTACAGTGCCGTCCATTTTCATGGGCTTTCAACGCTGCTGGATAGAATTTGATCCCTTCAGCCCGCCGTTGCGAGGCGCACTCGGCAAATTGCGGGCCAACGTTGAACTCGCGAACATTCTAAGCTGGCCTGACTTCGACTGCCATTTTGAGTCTACAGCAGCCGCCCTTCACCCCCTGCCCTCTCCCGGTAAGAGCGGGAAGAGGGATAAGAGACGGCGCTACCGCAGCACCCTCTGCCGCCGTCGATCGAGCGCCTTCGACCGCTCCATCCACTCCGGCAGCGGCGCGCCGTCGCGATGCCGTCCGCCGGCGCACGCCGCGGCCCAGGCGGCTACGGCGCCGAGCAGGATCGCGGTCGCGACCGAAAAGGCGAGGATGATGGTGCTACGCCGTGAACGTGCAATGGCTGTCTTGGCGTTGGCAATGACGCTGTCGACCCTGCGTTCCGCGTCGGCCGAGGCAAGGCCGGTTAGCGCTCCGACCTGCTGAATGAGATAGGTGCGGTCGTCCGCGCTCAAGCCGCTATGACTTGAGGTGGTGAGAAGGATACGGCCAGCTTCGGCACGCTCGGCGCTGAGATCGACATTGGGTGCGCGGCGGCCGGCGCGAAACAGCCGGTCCAGTTCGTAGCTCAGCAGCGGTTCGGCCGCGCTTGCCTGCGCAGAACTGCGCATCGAGGGCGTCCGATTGATCGTTGCCGCGCCGATCAGGGCGGCGACGAAGGCGCCCATGACAACAGCAAGCGCCCAAGTGCCCAGACCGTGGGCGCCGTCAACGTGTTCTGTTTCCTCCACCGCAGCCGGGCCGGCCGCGGTGCGGGTATGTCCGGCGATATAGCCGCCGAGGCCAAAGCTGAGCACGGCCTGGATGATCAGATAGAGGCCCGACAGGATCGCCAGTGCCGCGGACGCATCGCGCCACGTTGGCGCCGTCGACGTGACGCCGAGGCCAATCGTGACCGCGAATGTCAGCAACACCGAGGAGAGCGCAGTCGCCGCGAACGCCCCGAGCACGATCGGCGACCATTGCAGGAAGCGCGGCGCGATATCGCTTCGCGCCACCGGCGTGACGTTTTCCATCGACCTCTCCATGGTGCTAGCGAAGGCCGAAGAAGGACAGAACCGCCAATATCACGACAATTAGGCCGACGAGATAGATAAGACCGTGCATGGTTTCCTCCTTATGTCCGCCCATTTCTCAATCGACAATCGGCCGCAACTGGCAAAGTTCCTCACGCCAACAGGAAAAGTGGCAATCGGCAAAGCACGGTGGCCCCCTGATGCCATTGATGTCCTTCGATTCAGTCGCTTCGGTCCCCATATTCGGGCTATGCGCAACCCCTGTTTGAGGACGTCGGCTTGACCGAACAGCTCGCCCTTTTTCCACAAGCCACGGGCAAGCCGGAGGGGCTCCAATATGTCGCTGAATTCATCTTGCCGACGCTTGAGCGCGAGCTCATTGGCCATGTCTCGGCGTTGCCACTGCAACCGTTCCAGTTCGGCGCCTTCGAAGGCAAGCGCCGGGTGGCATCGTTCGGGTTCCGCTACGACTACACGTTGCAGCGGTTGCAGCCGGCCGAGCCGATGCCCGACTGGCTTGGTCCGCTGATTGAAAAGGTCGAGGCGTTTGACGGGCCGTCGACGCAAATCGCGCAGGTTCTCTGCACTGAATACAACGTCGGCGTTGGGATCGGCTGGCACCGCGACAAGCCGCACTTCGACCGGATTTTTGGTCTGTCGCTGGGATCGGCCTGCAAGGTCCGTTTTCGGCGCGCCGTTGGCGAAAAATGGCAGCGCTATACGCTCGAGGCCGCGCCACGCTCGCTTTACATAATGTCGGGCGAATCCCGACGGATCTGGGAACACAGCATTCCCGCCGTCGAGGCGCCGCGTTACTCCATCACCTTTCGTACGATGGCTGACCGAAAGACCTAGCAGCGCGGACCTTCAACTCTGATAGACTGCCGCTCTGTTCAGAAATCGCGGGATCGAATGGCAAGACGTAGCGGCAGTCTACCCCTGCATGGCACAGCAATACCTAGCTCAGCCACGCAGTTTGCGCGTCAGGCTCCCGTCGATCCTGCTTCGGGAGCGCTAAGATCCGTTGCATCTATGGATGAATGCGCGGACGAATTGATTCTTACCAACCCGTGAGGTTTCACATTGTTCAGGTACGGTGCCAACGCCGCATAGTGATTAAGATACTCTTCCGCCATTCGTCGTGAGGTAAATCGCTTTTCAAACTGGGCCCGGATACGACGCCGGTCGAGCTCGCCTAGACGCGCGATAGCCTGAATTGCTTCCTCTTCGTCTGACACGACAAAGCCCGTTATACCCTGGTCAACGACTTCCGGTACGGATCCCGACCTGAAGGCAATAACAGGTGTGCCACAGGCCATTGCTTCAATCATCACCAAG
>NZ_JAHEAG010000092.1 GCF_018596315.1 Bradyrhizobium sp. SRL28
GTATCTGCGCATGACTCGGGGTCGATGCGGTTCGCTACTCCTTCATCGTGATGGACTTGCACCATCTACTCCTTGCCGGTCTCCCGGCGCACTCCGGTCTTCCCCTGTAAACGGACAACGCGGGCATGTCTCAAAGGTCTGCGACGCGAGCCCAGTTGACGCGACGTTTCCGCCGTGCCGCCAGGCGCTGGACGTCAAGAAAGCTAAGCGAGCGGACCAGCAGCATGGTAAGCCAGCCGGACCGACGCTATCGACCACGCAGCTCGTAGAGAATCATCGACTCGATGTAGAACGAGCGCTCGTAGGCGAGGCGTGCGCGGAAGCCGGCCTGATCAATCAGCCGGCCGAACAGGTCGAGATCGGAGTCCGACGATACCATGACGTAGAGACGACCATCGGGCTTCAGCCGCTCGCTGGCCTGCTTGAACAAGGCAGCCACGTCCCGATATTGAGGGCCAGCGTGCCAACCGCGATCCGCGAGATCGCGCGGCTCGCCAGCATGCTTGGGTGGGCTTGATAATATCACATCGAAAAGCGGGCGCACTGGAAGCGCGTCGAGGAGGTTCATACAGGCGACGCTCACATGGTCACCAAAGCCGTTCGCCTGCGCATTCTCCAGCGCCGAGAGAGCCGCATGGGGATTGATGTCGAGCGCCAAAACCTCCGCCGCACCGGCGCGCGCCGCCGCCAGAGCCAAGATGCCGGAGCCGGTGCCAATATCAGCCACGGACTTGCCGCTCAGGTCGAGCCCGTCGAGGAACTTCGCGAAATACTCACTACTCAGAAAGAAGCGGGGGTGGAAGACCGTCGGCCGTACGCGCAGGCGGAAACCCGCCGCCCGGGTCGTTCGGATGCTCTGGCGGCTAAGGATGAGGTGATACGAGAAGAAATGAATAAAGTGACGCAAAAGACGGCGGAAAGGTCCGTGCGGCGCTCCGCGCCGATTGAGAACGGTGAAGTCACTGTCGACTGAGCGGGAGATTTGGTTCATCAGGGAAGGCCTCCTTCCGGGGAGCGACGAAAGCGCGGCGCAGTCAGCGATGCAACAGAGTCAGTCGACGGAAAAATCCTTCGCGGCGGGGCACCTCGGCGGCCGCCTGGGTGACGCCGCCGAAGCAGCCGCGGAACGTGATGATTCTCCAGATCATCGGGTGCCAATCCTGCCACACCGCTTCCGCCTCCTCGCGCATCACCGCGCCAGCGATCTCGGGGACGCGGCCGAAAACTTCCGGGATGACGCCAGAGATCTCCTTGTCCTGTAAAACCTTCCATCTCGAGTGTCCGCCCATGATGGGCGAGCGAATTGCATAGACGACCTTGCGCATCCGGGTCTCGCGAATGCAGTAGCAGCACATCGCGCAGGGCTCGACATTGGTATAAAGCGTGCAGCGCGACAACCGCTTGGTTCCGAGGACGCGCTGCGCTTCCGACATCGCAACCATTTCGGCGTGACGGGTCACGTCGCCGTCGCGTACCACGCGGTTGGTGGCTTCCGACACGACCTCCTCGTCGTGACAGATCACGCAGCCGAAAGGAAGTTCGCCCGCTGCGATTGAGTCGCGTGAGAGCTCGATGCACCGCGCCATCATGCGCAAATCCAGATCGTTCTGCACTTGAGCCCGCCTCCCTCTATTAGCCTTGCGAAATGATCGACATTAAGCCGAAACGACCATTTCGCGCTATGCGATTCCGGCACGCAACCTACTCATGAGATGTGAAGCAAGCTTCCCGGCTTCGACTCCGAAGGAAAGGTCTGCTCCGGGTCCAGACACAGACCTCGGCGCATCCCAGCGCGAGGTCCGCTTTGCCCCTATCAACGGACATCGCAAGCGCAACGAGGCTGCTTATTTCGGTTTGGCATGCTTTGCCGCCTGCCCGACCTGGTACGGCATCCAGGAGCAGAAATAGCCGTGTTCGGGCTTGTCCTCGCCTTCCTGCACAAGCTTGACGATGGTTCGGCTGTGGGAAACGCCGTTGCTATCGAAAACGGCCAGGTTCACCAACGCGTCGTTGAAAACATGCGCCACGATAGCGGCGAGCGGCTTTCGGCCGTCAATGTGCGTAAAGCCATAGTCGCCGGTAAGGCGCGAAGGCGTGAACCACACAACGCGGCCGACAGTCGGAAGAATCTTGGTCATGGAAGCATCCCGCTTTGGTTTCGGATGCTTCCGACCTACTGCGGCGGCGGAAATGATTTGTCCGTGCGGCGAAGTTTCTCGATGATTGCCCGCAGGTCGGCGGCGTAAGCTGCAAGCGTTCGCATAAACTCCGGCGAGCACGGCGGCGGAGGCTCTTCTTTGCGTTGCTTGTCGTCGGTCGAGTTCATTCCTTCACATGCCAAAACGCCAATCCGGTCCCCTTGATCTAAATCAAGAAATGAATTGCCCGGCCCCAATTTTCCTGCCGCGGCGCAGCAAACAAAATCTGCCAAAGTACATTGGCGGAAAGTGCAAATTGCCTAATAATGGTGCGGGGCTCAGCGAATGAGTATACGGCCATGCGAACGACAGGAGCGGTTTTCCAGCCAGAGTTGATAGATTTGATGAGGACAGTTCTTGACGAGGCGACGGCGATGCTTCCTGAAGCGAAGCGAACGTCACAGATGAAAGCTGAAATCGCGTCTCACATACTTGCATGCGCCGCAAATGGCGAGCGCGACCCAATACGGCTGAAAACGACGGCTCTGTTGGCAATCGTGGAATGTACGCATTACTCTCACGACATAAGCCCGATCCGTAGGAAAGTCTGACTGGCTCACCGCCTTCGAGGAGCCTCTTCAAACGGGAACACGGTTGTCAGGGTTGGATCGGGAGATCCTTTGGAGCGTTCATGGCTCGCTCAACTTCGTCCGCAAGCTGGTCTAGATGTCGGGACAGTCGGTCGAACATCTCGCGTTTGGCATGGTCCGTAGCCAGGTCCCGCACCAAGGCACATTCGGCGGCGTCTGCGAAGCTTTTCTATTGAGGCGAGATAGTCTTTCATCCGACGCGCCTCAATTCCGGGGCTCGCCCGCTACCTGACCCGACGCCGCCATCCGATACCGGACAGCGGCGCCATATGAGAAATGAAATCGAGCGGGCGATGTGGTGCTACTTTTTCATTCCGGACTCGCGCTGACTCTTCTGATACAGCTCGCGGTCGGCAGCACTAACTTGACCGATGAACGGTCCGGTGCTTCCCGTGTTCGTGGTCGTCGCGGCGGCGTCAGTTTTCGGCTTCGCGTGGCCTTTAGCTTTGGCCAAAGCGGCTGAAGTGGAGACGGCGAGGATAGCAAAGCCAACAATGATGGTTTTCTTCATGTTTCGCTCCCTAGAAGAAGACGCGCCGCAGTTCAACACAGAGCTTCGACTGTGGTCAAGAACGGCAGCGAAGTACTGTGCCTTGCGCGATCATTGAGCGAAGACTTCATGGCCTCGGCAAAGGGTCACTATTGAACATTTCGCAGTCGCGATATCGTTGGTGCGGGGGCGGCGCCTCGTCAGGTTGATCGTAATGGATGCACATCAAGCCGAAGCCGTCAGCTTTTGAGCGCAAAACGGACGCTGGTCACGCACGAGCCGAGGTCCGAAAAGTGCCAATAGGCAACATGCGACAGTTGTAGTCGGTTCAGATCGGCGGCCCGTTTTTAATGAGCGATGATCAGCGTCACGACGCCGAAGGCGAATAAGCATGCGGCGACCAAGGACCAAAAGGTAATTGCAATCTGCTTGGGCATGGGAGTTCAATGGCCGACTACCTGCCGAGTTCCAATTATTTGAAATGACCTTTAAGCTAGTCTAGCCCACGGAATTGTTGCGCTGCGATGAAGCCACCCGTACCCACGAGACCCAGAGCCTGGACGGAAGTCGAGAAGCAGCAATTGGTGAAGTTGGTGCGCAATGGCACCCGCACGGCTCAAATATCGGCAAAGCTAGGGCGCTACGCCGGATCCGTGAAGCAAATGGCGAGAGCGATGCGGCTTCTGCTGAAAAAGTGAAGGGCCGCCGACGCTCCCTCAACCCGCTAGGACCAACAAACACTAGGCCGACGAATAGCCCGGCCACCAAAGCGAATGGAATGACATCCTCGATCAATTCCATTGATCCAGATCAACGGTGGGCCGACATCCGGGCGGGGCATTATGGGCCTCGCTGGACACGGATATGATGGCGCGGCCAACAGTCGTGATCGTGGTCGATGACAATGCGGGCCTTCTGAAGAGCGTGGCGCCGCTGTTAGCGCACCACGGCATCGACAACCGTACGTTCGCCTCGGCCGAGGCGTTGCTTGAGAGTGACCGCGTGCAGACGGCAACCTGCCTGCTGCTTGACATTCACCTCGGGGGAATTTCGGGGATCGAGCTGCAGCGCTGGCTTGCGGCGTTGGGATCGAAGCGGCCCGTCATCTTCATGACCGCGAGCGACGACGAGGCCACGCGCAATGAGGCGATGGATGCCGGATGCATCGCATATTTGCGCAAGCCGTTCGCAGGTCAGGTTCTGCTGGATGCCATTGGGAAAGCTGTGGCTTAACCGGCGCGGCGCAGCAACAGCACGCGGGGTCATCACGTCCGAGTTGGGTCATGTGTGGACGACGCCCGCGTTGCAAGAGGAATCTGACGTGCGGCTTGCGGTCGGGTGCAAGTCATGTGTCCGGCCTGTTTGCGCGGCACCATGACCGCTGGCCCTGATGTAATCCGCGGATCGGGTCCCAATCAATCGCACGGGCTTGTTCGCCCATGACCCAGAAGCAGGTTTTCCCAATCGGACCACTTGAAAGAGGCCGCCATCTGAGGCGGCCTTGCTCCGTCGCTATGGCGCGGCAAAACGAAGGGCAAAGGCAGCCGCAACACAGAGCGCCACGGCAATGGCGGCGGACCACCATTTGGCTGGGTACCCGCCGAATGTAATTTCAACCAAGGCTGCGCCTATGATGCCTCTGATCACGGCCATCTGGGTGCTCCGCGTTCGTTCCCCATCAATATGCGCTTGGAGTTGCACGTTTTCCAGCCCCCGCTCTGCTTCAATCGCATCGGTCTGATAACTGCAGAAATCCTCACACCGGCAGCGTAATTTCGCAGACAAGCCCTTCTTTGCGCCAGTCAAAGCGAACTTGCCCCTTTTGCTGGGCAATCATTTGTTCGACGATACGGGTGCCGAATCCCGTTCGTGTAGGTTCCTGCGCGACTGGACCACCCGTCTCCATCCAGCGTAGCCATAGTGAACCGGCAGCGTGTGACCATTCCAAGCGGAGGTGGCCGTGAGGCGTGGACAAAGCACCGTATTTCGCTGCATTGGTCGCTAGTTCATGCAACGCTACCGCAACCGCCTGAGCGGCGTCTGGCGCTAATAGGGTCTGTGGACCATCGATGAACGTGCGCTTCCCATCGGAATAAGGAGCTAGTTCCTGTGTCGCAATCGCCGATACTTCCGCACCGATCCAACGCGTTTCCGCAAAAAGCGAGCAAACATTTGCTAGTGCTAGCTCTCTGGAAAGCTCTATCTGACGCTTCCGGCAAAGCGATCAGTCAGCCAGTTCACCGCCGCCATAGTGCTCGCTTGCGCGGCGTGGCCGTGGCCGATATCGGGCAGGATGACCATCCTGACCTTGCTGCCGCCTTGCCACAGCTTGTCCAAGTAGGCTTGGGCAACCGCGGGCCGGATGATCTGGTCATTGGTCCCCTGCGCAAGAAAGATGGGGATTCCAGGAGCACACCGGGCTGTTCTGTTCGAGAAGGAAGCGTCAAGGTTCGCCCTTGGTCGGATCTTGACCGCCAGGAACAATTTGCTCGAGTGGCCTCTCCGTTCTCTGCCTGTCTATCAGATCGAAAGGCCCTTTGATGCACTCTTGCGCCAGCCTGTCGATCGCGGGCATCGCGCGCGGATCGACGACGTTGTCGATGACGGCTCCGTAGACGCGGTGCCACGACCATAGCATCATCGCCGTGATGTTCTTGCCGCCGATCGAATTGAGGTCGTCGCTCATCAGCGTCGCGAGGTCCGTTGCCGGCGCTGCCGCAGCGACGCCGAGAAGACTCAGCTCGGGGGCGAAGGCGCTTGCCATCATGCCGGGAAGAGCACGGCTTGCCCTCCCTGCGAATGTCCCCACACGGTGAAGTCCTTGCCCTCGCCTGCGCGAGGGAGGGAGCGTGCCGCCACGATATCGATCACCGCGCGACCTTCGCTCTCCAACCAGATAAGGATGCGGGCCCGGTGTGCCGAACCCCGGATAATCGGTTGCCGCCACCCGTGCTTCGATGCGGCGAGCTTGACTAGCCCGATCAGTTGCGCAAAGCCGATCATCGTTCCCGATACTGGCAGGATGTGAGACGCCAGGCTGTCACTCCGCGCTCGGATCGTAATTCGATTGGACATCGTGGCTGCCTGACTACTTCAAATATTTGCGTTCGCGGTGCGTCGGAAATCGACCCGGTGCACTGCAGATGGTTCAGGTCCAGCTGCAGTTCGGTAGCCGGCCGTGGAACGGCGTGTTACGGCAGTGACAATACGAACCGCGCCAGTATCGGGCGCCTAACGCACACCGACGCCCCTCAACCCGGCGAGGATGTCATCGGCCGAGGCAGCACCCTTGCGCAGGAACACTGCGGGCTTGGCTAGCGGCGCCGGCATTTTCATCCATTGGCCCGCCTTGCCCGCATCGGCCCCGGTCCACAGGTCGGTCCACTCGGCGCCCTTCGGGAAATAGACGTCGACCGAGGTAGCGCCTTTGTCGACAACCGGCGCGACCAGCAGATCGGGGCCGAGCAGGTACTGATAGCGTAGACCGAAGGTGTTCTGGTCGTTGGGGTAGTGCAGGAAGAGGTGGCGCGCCAACGGATAGCCACGCGCCGCTGCGTCGGCAACGTGGCGTTTGCGGTAGGCCGTCAGGCCCTTGAAGACCTTTGCGAAGCGCGCCATGTGCGCCAGCAATTCGGGACTGGTGTCGAACTGCGCCGAGATGGGGGGAACGAGACCTTCATGGGTTCGCAGCACGGCGGTGAAGGCGTTCAGCTCAGTCCAGCGCATTTGCAGTTCGGGCGTGCGCGCGATGATCGGAATCTCCTTACCGGCAACGTCGATCTTGAAGGCAACGTAGCCGCCGGTATCACTGTGGTTAAGACTGAACCCCGAGATCCCGCCCGAGAGGAGCCCGACCACGACGCTTTTGATGCCGTCATACTCGCTCCAGTCCTGGATCTGGTCGCCGAGCCAGAACAGCGTTGAAGCGCCCGGGCTCTGGGTGAATCCCGATCGGTCGAAGAACACGATGTCATCGCCGCGGCCCGCCTCTTCGATCGCCTCGCGGGCGACACGGGTCCATTCCTCCGCATAGCGGTTGTGCCATATCGCGGGATCGGCGCCGTTATGTAGCTTGCCGGTGAATGGCAACGCTTCGCCGAAGTCGTGCATCCAGCCGGAAGCGCCGGCCTTCTGGATCATCTCCGTCTTTATGACGTTCTTGATCCAGGTGCGGGTGTCGGGATTGCTGAGGTCAATCAGCGCGGCGGAAAAATTTGTGTTCTTGTTGAGGAAAGGCGTTCCGTCAGCGTTCTCGACAAGATAGCCCTTCGCCACCCCCTCCGTGTAGAGGCTGTTGTGGCCGTTCTCGGTCGACAGGAAGGGGTTGATGTAGATCAGCGTCCGCGCGCCCTGGCTTTCCAGGTCGGCAACGAGCTGCTTCCATCCAGGATACTGCGTTTCGTCGAGGGTCCAGTTCCACCACAGCTGCTTGCCGACGTTGGTGACACGCACGCCGGGCCAGTCCTGCAGCCAGACACCGGCCAGAGGAATGCCGGCCTTGTTCGCCTCGTCGATCTTGCCGCGCACGACGTCGGTGCCTCCCTGCGTGCCGATAATAAGACCGTTGTTGATCCAGTCGGGCAGCACGCGCATGCGGCCGGCATATTCGGTGTACGTCTCGATTAGGTCGAGCGGGCTCTCGCCGTAGAGAATGCGGCCGGTCATCGTCATCGACCAGAGCTTGATGTCGATCTGGTCGGTCGGCCGCATGTCGAAGGTGCTGTACTCCGTGTTCTCGAGGAACAGCGAACGCAGGCGGCTCGTCAGATAGTGCGGCGCCGGGGCCTCTGTCGTGAACGGGGTGCCGCCGCCGCGGTTGGCCATCAGGTCGACGGCCTGGGTGATAATCGGCTGGCCACGTCCGACACCGTGCTCCTGCGTGATTATCGGCAAGACGTAGCCCTTTTGGTTGAAGTAGGTAAGCTGATGGCCAAATCCGAAAATAGCCTCGTCCGCCGCCGACGCGACGATGAGGTGGATGCGGTTGACGCTGGCGGCGTTGGCGCCTTCGGCGGTGATGACGAAGCGGAGGTGCGTCGTCGATATCGCCTCGAAGGTGAGCTTGTAGCCGATGCTACCCGTCGTGCCGGTCAGCTGCCCAGTCACGGCCGCCTTGTTGCCTTCGACCGCGATCGCGTCAATCGTCGGCTTCTCGTAAGACGCCGATACCGTGTCTGTGATCTCGAACGAGCCTTCTGGCGTGCCGAATTCCCGGATGTCCGCTGTGGCGGTTTCGGCGATAATGAAGTTGCCATCGGCGACGGTGTCCCAGATGACCGTGTCGGGCGCGTTCTTATGACCGACCTGCAAACCCGTCGCCGTTCGGCCGAGGATGAAGTCGCCAACCGAGTGCGTTTCTGCGGCAGCGCCGGCCGTGGATTGCGCCGAGGCTCGGTGCGGCAGCTTGGCCGCGACAATCGCCGCTGCACTTGCGCTGAAGAAGTCACGTCGCTTCATTATGTGGAATACCTTAAGGTTCGAGGATTTCCACCATTGGCAAAGGGCAGACAGCTCGATCTACGCGATGGTCGTGATAAGTCCGCCTTCCACGCGTCCCTGATCTCTGAGACTGCGGCATCGACTTTCCCCCGACCCGAGACGATCACGTCGGCGGCGGCAAGCTTGCGCAAGTCCACGGCATTAGCCTCCGATTGAGGCTGAAAGAGGTAATCTCGGATTCAGGCTGCCTGTTCGGTTCGCCCGTCCGCGACGGGCGCAAGCCGGTGGAGTTGGAAATCCGAGATCAGGTTGGACGCTCCGCTCATCTGGAAACGCTTGATCACGGTACCCTGCATGTGTGCCCGCCAGGCTTCCTCGAAGACAAGGATGCGCCCGTCGTCGAGCGACTGGTTCAGCTCGTAGCGCAGGCAGCCTGGCTCCCTGATGGTGCCCGAGAAGATACGATGAACGGACTGACTGAACAACAGAACAGTTGTGATCAAATCAGCGACAAATATCATGAATGACAGGTACGAAACTATCAATTCGCGGCAGCTGCGCCGGTATTGGCGCAACAACTGCACAGGCCAAGAACTGAGCGACAGCGACGAAGGCAAAGCGGCGCTGTGCCGTCGTCGGCGTTTGTAAAGCCAGCGAGATGTTGTCCGACACTCCAGGCATTTTGCCTTTCACGGCGTGCTCACCGCGCCGGGTGCAGCAGCCCCCTCAGCGCGGAGGGTAGCCGTTATTAATGGGTTGTCAGGCCGCCGATACACGGACATTAAAGGGCCTCGCAGGTCCGCTGTGGGTCGGGCCAACAGGCGACATTCGAAACGAAAGGCACGCGCAAGTGAGGCGGCCTTATTGCTCTGGCTCAAAACGTTCTACGAAGCGGTCGGTTTGCCAAAGCTCAACGGCGTGCCCATCAACGGCGATTTTTGCGAGCCGTCGCGCCTCGTTCTCATCCGAGCAGCGGATATCAACTCGATTGATAATGTGGCCGTCCGGCCCGATAACATAGGCGCGGTACTCTTCCATCGCGATCTTTAAAAACGGTGGCCACATTTAACGGAGGCGCCCCTTACTACTAGTGAATTCTCCTCTCGACGACCTTGACGTTCGCTCGAATGCCGAGGTTGTGCAGTGTCAGCAAGCCCCGCGCCAGTTGCCGAAGATCATTTCGATAAGGTCCCGGCGGTAGCTTTCGAGCGCGGCGCAGGGTCTCTGCGGCCTGTCTTCGCAAGGGAGACTCCGCCACTTCCGTTGGCGACTTCATCGGGTTTGTCCCAGCCATGAATGGCTAGACATTAATGAAGGTTAACGCGCCCGTCTGTCCGGCAGCAGACAGAGCTAGGTGTTGACGAGTCCTCATGCTCTGTTGGGCACTCGACATTTCAGTGGTTCTTTTGACGACAGTCGGAACCGGACGGACGAAATGGGCGTTTAAGCGAAATATTTTGGGTGGGCGAGGAAGGGAAGATCAATGATCACTGATGCCTTCAATCGCCGAACTATAGCTAAAATGGAAGTCGCTCTTGAGCGTGCGTGCCTACTTCTTCCAACTGGCAGCGAGAAACACAATGCCCGTCGGATCATCGCCAGAAAAATAGTTGAATGTGCCAATCGTGGTGACGTCGCCCTGAGCAGGCTAACTGAGGTTGGATATGCAGCTGCGATGCAAT
The DNA here is from genome assembly GCF_018596315.1 of Bradyrhizobium sp. SRL28. Taxonomy (GTDB): domain Bacteria; phylum Pseudomonadota; class Alphaproteobacteria; order Rhizobiales; family Xanthobacteraceae; genus Bradyrhizobium. Next base: position 10,400 of record NZ_JAHEAG010000092.1, read on the forward strand.
TGACGACTACTTCCGGGCAGCTTGGCAATTCCGTCAAGGAAGAGGTCGGCCACTGAGGCGGCCTTTATCGAGGGGTTTGATCTAGATCAACGGTCGGCCGGCCCCTTGGAAACCATATACGGTCTAAGGGGGCTGGAAACGGATATGATGGCGCAGCGGACAGTAGTGATCGTGGTTGATGACGATCCGGGTCTTCTGAAGAGCGTGGCGCGGCAGTTAGCGCACCACGGCATCGATAGCCGTACGTTCGCCTCGGCCGAGGCGCTGCTTGAGAGCGACAGCGTGCAGACGGCAACTTGCTTGCTGCTTGATATCCACCTCCAAGGAATTTCGGGAATTGAGCTGCAACGCCGACTTGCGGCATCAGGATCGAAGTTGCCGGTCATCTTCATGACCGCGAACGACGAGGAGGCGACGCGCAATGAAGCGATGGACGCCGGGTGCATCGCCTATTTGCGCAAGCCGTTCGCGCAGCATGTCTTGCTGAATGCCATTTCGAAAGCTGCGGCGTAGCCGGAGCAGCCAAAACAAGAACGCGCGGGGTCGTCACTTCCGTTCTGGGTCGGGAACGGAAGTCGCGACCTCATTCGATCACCTCGGCACGAGTCAGGCGCCCGCTTCAGAGATTCGAAATCTGCAACAGCTTACGGTCGCCGATCCAGGTTCTGGCAAGGTCGGCCTCGGCCTTGCGGGCTGCGGAGCCATCACCGCGTGACTTGTGCAGTTCCGCCAG
>NZ_JAHEAG010000093.1 GCF_018596315.1 Bradyrhizobium sp. SRL28
GGTCTTGTCGTCGGAGTGTATGAATCCGAAAGGTGTGTGTCTTGCGGGATCGGCGTGTTCGTACGCGGCGGCGCGGTTGGCGGATACGGCTATGTCAGCCACTTCTACATTACGGGCGAGTTACCGAACCTTTACCACCACGGTGAAACATCACACCTAATACTCGCGCTGAATGGCTTGGGAGTGTACAGCGGCTTTTACCACGACACGTCATCAACTTCACAGTGAACGTAACGCGAGGTGAAGCCAACATGTTTGATTACAAAGAAGACTCATACCTCGCACACAGCGTTTGATCATGAATCGCAGGCGGCCTCTGCCGCCTAACCTGAGCAGTGAGCATTGAAGTCTACAGGCATCTGGCATTTGATGAAGATCTCTCAAGCATTCGCCATAACAGGCCGTTCCATCAACTGGCGAGTCGCCCTGCGGAGCACAACGATTCTGACCTCCGCGTGGCTATTCGTGCAGCTAACCCAGATATCGAGCGGGCCCTCGACCGCACAAGCCAGCGCTCCGCCAAGTGGAGCGCTCGTCAATCCGGCTGCCCCTGATGACCTGGGTGCCGATTACAAGTCGGTTGACGCTCGCTCACTCCCGACCGGGCATTGTCGCGTCAAGGACTCGGAGCTCAGCAATGTTCAGGTGGGCTCAAATTACGCGGACGTCGTTTACGTGTTCGGCTGCGCTGGCACGATCACTTCAAGTAAGATCGTCCAAGGGATCAAGTTTCACGTGCTTGCTTGGAATGACGGGCAGTTCTTAGCGCTATTCGTTAACGGAAAGCTGTCGATCACATCGCAGTCCGGCCTTCGGTAAAGGTCGACGCTCTTGCAAGCTTAGCGAGCTTATTTTCTCTTACGCTTTGCATCGCCGTCTTACACGTGCGAAGCCGATCTCGTCAGGCGTACGACGCCAGAAGCGGCGATTTGTTAGTTTGGAGACAATCCTAACAATCTGGCGTCACGAGCGTCGCTGTCATGGAGGTGAGGACCACAATCGGAACGTTCCTACCGCAGACGGTTGTCGGTAACGGACAGCCTGATGCACGCGCACGAACTGCCGCGCGATGCATGCCTCCCGGCACCTCACGTTGCAAGCACGAAGATCCAGACGCTAGCAGGCGCTGACGTTTAATCGCCATTCTTGCTGAGCAGGTGAAGGACACGACTGTCCCGTCGCGGAGTGACTGAGCCGCAGAGTGGCAAACGCGGGCTTGGCGACGAGCCTACAACACTGCCATTTTGCGCGAAAAACTAAATGGGCTTGAAAGCGACAGCAGTCATCTCAGTTCACCAAACGTCTCTATTAGCTTCCTCGGTCCATCGACAGTGCTTTCAACAGACTTAAGCCTCAGGCGCATTCTAATCCGTTATGACCATCTGATTTTTTTCGTTTGCGAGTCGTGGGCGCGGCGGCATGTCGTAATTTCGACAGTCCCCGTCTCCGCCTGAAGCGCAGCCGGTTTTCGAAAGAGCAGATCATGGCGATTTTGAAGGAGCGGAGCTGGCGTTTCGGTTGCCAATCGGTGCCAGAAGCACAGCCTCAGGAACGCCGCTATCCAACGGCAAGTATGGCGGGATGGATAAGAGGTCAAGCGCTGTTGAAGGCGTCGGATGACGAGACCGGGATATGTGGGGTGCGGATGGACGTGCGTCTATGTCTTAGGAACACATGGGTTCCAATATTTGATGTTGGACGCGGCTTTGACCGTGGTTCGGGGCGAGCACCATGCGCCGGGTCACTGGACTAGGCGTCTCATCGCATCAGCCCAAGCAAGAGTGAGACTACTATGCGGATTCTTATGATTTCCGCTGCCGTGCTGGCCGGATGCCTCCGCCTCTCGGGAGCATATGCTGAGCCACTTTTGGTCTCGCACTCCGATAACAAGACTTATCAATCGGTGCAGGAGGCCATAGACACGTTACCGATGCAAGGCGGCGATATTCTGATCGCGCCCGGCACCTATTGCGAGAAGGTCAAAGTCGTCAAGCCTGGTGTTCATATAGGGGCACCGGCAGGAAGCCGGATGACATGATTGTTGTCCACGGCGGCGGCCGCGATCAATGTGGGTGGAACCGCTCATTCGGCGACGCTGAACGCATCGGGCGACGACTTCCGGCTCGACAATTTGACGATTCAAAACGACCACTCCCAGCATCGGGCGAATCCGCCTCCGCAGGCCGTGGCGCTTTCCATCACTGGAGACAAGGACCTTATCAGGCGCGTCCGCCTGCTCGGCGCACAAGACACACTGTTTGCCAATAAGGGGCCGAACGGCCGAATGTCGCGGCAGTACTTCTCGGACTGCTACATCGAGGGACATGTCGATTTCATATTCGGCAACGCCAAGGCCTATTTTCAGCACTGTGAGTTACATGGCATCGCCAATCAGGTGGCTATCTATACCGCACAGAGCAAAGGATCGCCGGACGAGGACAGCGCCTATGTTTTCGATCATTGCACCCTCACCGCCGATTCCGCCGGACACGGCATTGCCCTCGGCCGCGCTTGGCGCCCTTACGCTACGGTAGTTTTATTGTCCACCAAGTTAGATCTGCCGGTGATCGCGGAAGGTTGGCGCGAATGACTCCCGGCAAGACCGACACACCGAGGACGGCCTATTACGCCGAATATAAATCCACCGGCATCGGGGCAATCCCACAGGGCGCGAGCCCTACTCCCATCAGCTCACCAACAGCGAAGCCACGCAATGGTCGCTTAGAGAAGTTCTTCGGGGATTGGCTGCCAACCCACCACCACAATAGGAAATGAGGGCATTCTTGAGCTTTGCGCCCCTTGCCGCCGCGCTGTTTTGCAGCCTGCACGGGGAGCCGTGCCGACTTACACTTGTCCCACCACCGGCCGCCCAACCACAGCGCTCAACGCCGGCATCTGCACGCAAGAGCTTGCAGTATACACGTCCTTCATCAATTGTGGGGATTCTTGGCTTGGTGTCGCCAAGATCTGCAGCAGTGCGCTGTGTTCCATTGCGGATAGTTCGGCATGACGACCAAAATGGCCGCACTGAGCATAGTGGCGTGCAACGCTGCACCAAGTGCGGCTAGAATAAAGAGTCACCGCGAAACCTTGGCGCGAATCGCGCGCGGCTCAATAGAAAGAGATATTGGCCGTCGGCAGCTCAGAGCCAGGCTTCGGCCAAGTGAACGAGCTGAGATCCGGTGCGATAGAGTGACTCCCGCGCGGCACGAAAGCGCGGCTCCTCGACCGCGGTAACCGGAAGCGGAAGGCTTTTTTCCGCAACATGGCCGAGGACGTAGGATGCGAGCAGGCTACCAAAGACAGTACCCGGCGCGATGCCTCGACCGTTGTATCCACTGAATCCAACGACATTGCGGTCGAGCTTGTGAAAACGCGGCAAATTGTCAGAAGTCATACCGATCATCCCGAACCAGCCAGCCTCGACCTGAATGTCACCGAGCTGCGGAAAGAGCTTGCGCAGCGAGCGGGCAGCCCAGGCCCTGTGCACCGACGAGCCGCTCCCCTCAAGGGCGCCAACACTGCCAAACACGAGCCGACCTGCGCGGTCCAAGCGAAAAGAACGGAGCACATGCTTCGTATCCCAGGCGCCCTGTCGTTCTGGCAAGATCGACGCTCTCAAATTGGCTAACAAAGGCGGTGTCGCGAAGTTGAAGTAAGGCAGATGAATTTGCTCTTGTCGCACCTGCGACCACGGCCCTTTGGCATAGGCGTCGGTGGCAACGATCACCCAATCCGCATGAACAGACCCGGTTCCGTGTCGACCTTCCAGCGCGGGCCGATGTCACTGACTGCGAGAACTGTACTTTGTGTGAATATCTTCGCACCCGACGCCAGCGCGACGCGCGCCAATCCACGTGCATAGGCCAGGGGCTGTATAGTGCCGGCGCGCTTATCCAGCAGAGCACCACCATAGTCGCCACCGCCGATCCTTCGGCGTGTTTCCTCGGCATTGAACATCTCGACCGGAACACCACGTCGTTGCCATTGCTCGGCGCGAATCTCGCTCTCTTCCAATCCCTTGCGCCCGACGGCGCAATGCAGCGTTCCCGCACGCTCAGCTTCGCACTCAATGCCGTGCTTCTCGATGAGTTCGAACACCTCTTGTGGTCCACGGCCGAGCAGCTCGATCAGGCGCTCCCCAAAGGTTTGCCCAAGCGTCGTCACGAGGATATCCGGCATCACCCACATGCCAGCATTGACAAGACCGACATTGCGTCCGGAGCGCCGAATCCGATTTCGGACGCTTCCAGCACAGCAACCCGCGCACCTTCTCGGCAAGGTGGAGAGCTGACGAGAGGCCTGTGTATCCGCCACCGATGACGACGACGTCGACCTGCATGTCCCCCATCAGAGGACAGGTCTGGGCTGCGGGTGGAGCAGACAGCTCCCATAATCCATGGGACCTCGGATCGCCCTGCATCAAGTAAACTCCCTCTGCCTAATCGGAAAAAGGGTTAGAAGTTAGGACAGCCCGCACCTCCAGCTGAATCCTGAAAAATGCTTGCGTGAATCAATCAAGCTACCGCCCTAAGCGGACTCTATCTTCTACATGTGCCGAGAGTATCCATCAAACAACGGGAGCCGGCGGGCGAAACATTCGTACCAACGTAAGCCTAGACCAACGCATGTTGACGCTCCTTCGTTGAAACTGTGAGTGCATTAACAAGCTGAGATTTTATCCGCCTGAGTTACGATCTTGAGCCCGAAGGTGATCCCGACTTTGCTTTCGTGTCCCATGATGTCAGCCACAACTTTCCCTGCAACCGGCATTCTCGGCCTCGAGGCCCGAAATGTCATTAGACGGCGCATGGATGATTTAAGCGGCAATCTCTCGAAATATACATTTGGAGCTTCCAGAGCAATGCTGGCCCAGATTCGATCTTCTACTCGCTAGATGCTGGCACGGATTGATCAACGTCTTCCAGCTGATCAAGCGCGGGCCCGCTGGCTCAGTATCTCAAGTTCAAGATTCCCCAACAAAACAGCCCGCATGAATAGAATATTGTGGGCCGCTTCTGAGATTTGATGCTCGAACGCCTGGGACCAGATTGCTGCGGGAGAAAGGAGGATTTTGCTGACGTGGTCTTGGTATTCCACTCGCCAGAAACGGCTCGTCCGGCGGCTAGACCTGGTTATCCGGTTCTTTTCAATCGGGCCGGATTTGCTCCACGCTTTCTTCATACCCCATCTTGCGACAACGGCCTTGCGCCTCACTAACCCTTCGCCATCATCAGACGGACTTCCACCTCCAGGCTGTCGTTCATACTCAGCACACGAAAAAAGGGCCGCTTGAATGAACAAGCGGCCCAAGTCTAGGGAGGAAACGCCCAAGGAGGGCAGCGGTAGCGCATGGCGCCACCGCACTGCAACAGTATGCATTGGCAGTGCACAAAGCAAGAGGTTGACTTCCGGATCGACGTCAGAGCACGCGTCTTCGCTAGTTTTGCTCACAACCATTCGGGCAATTTGCCGAGCAAATCCGGACCCGGAGCCTGCGTTGAGCAAGCGCTTGGCATTGATGTTGGACAAACCAGTTCCTTAGTCGCGAAACGGCGCGTGTGAGCGCTGGTTGAAACACTACAAACCTCATGCGTACTCCACCGTCACGTTACCAATGACAATCTCAAGAGATAAAATCGCGAGCTTGACCGAAAAGCAAAAGTCCAGCCGACGCGTCGCGAGTGAATAGCGCTTCCATAACCGAGAGTTAGGACATGTTTTGTGCAGGGATCCTTAAGGGGGCTTGAATCGTACGTAACGTCAGGCTGTACGATCTTCCTAGCAAAATCGGCGCTCCCGATGTCGCCACAGTCGTTTGGAAGACACAAGCGCCTCGCAACTGAAATATCCCCATGACGCTAGCCCTCATTTTTCTGTCAATGTATTTTGTTTGCGTCTTCGCCGGTTGTGCCGTCGCAGGGCGTGCTCGTAGGCGGCGTGATCGCAGTCGTTCGCATGCTCCTTACGTTCAGACAAGCTCCTGCCCCGAAGAACGCCCCATTCAATTCCCCAGGCGGCGGTTATTCTATGAACCTTGGGAATAGGGGTTGGTCTTTTCCCATTGAGGCGCGTTACCGGCAGGGCCCTGTCGGGGTCTGTCTATGCTTGAACTATCGAAACGGCACCGTCTATGATATTCCCTAACCACAATGACGAGACAGCGCGTTTTCATAAATTCGCACGGGCAACTTGCTGGTGCCCATACCGCCGCCAACGTAAATACCCAAAATCAGAAATGACTTGGGGTGAACGTCAGAGGAGCCGTTGAGCTTTCCCCTGAATTTTATCGATTCTCGTGACTTTGCCCTGATCATTTGATTGCAGGTTAAGCCGGCTCAGTCCATCGTCAGCCTGGTTCTCGAGATCGGTCGGATCGATCTGCTTATTGAGATTGGTCGTGAGCTTCTCGCGATCGAGCTCACCTTCCCACCAGGCGACGATCACGCAGGCAACGCCATTGCCGCAGAGATTGGTGAGCGCCCGGCATTCGCTCATGAACTTGTCGATGCCGAGCACGATCGCCATGCCCGGCACCAGCCGCGGATCGACCACGGCGAGCGTTGCAGCAAGTGTGATGAAGCCGGCACCAGTTATGCCGGAGGCGCCCTTAGACGCCAGCATGGCTACGACCAGGATGGTCAGTTGCTGGCCGAAGGAAAGATTGACGCCGAGCGCCTGAGCAATGAATAGCGTCGCCAGAATCATGTAGATGTTGGTGCCGTCGAGATTGAACGAATATCCCGTCGGCAGGACGAGCCCAACCACCGATTTGGAGCAGCCAAGACGCTCGAGCTTTTCCATCAACGATGGCAGTGCGCTTTCAGACGAGTACGTGCCGAGCACGATCAGCAGTTCGTCCTTGACATAGGCCAGGAACTTGAAGATCGAGAAGCCTGCTATCCGCGCGATAATGCCAAGCACAACGAACACGAACAGCGCCGCCGTGACATAAAACGTCGCGATCAGCCCAATCAGGTTGAGGATCGCACCGGAGCCGAACTTGCCGATGGTGTAGGCCATGGCGCCGAAAGCGCCGACCGGCGCAGCCCGCATCACGATCGAGATCACGCCGAACACGCCATGCGCGACGTCATCGATGAAGGAGCGGATGGCTTGACCGCGTTCGCCAAGGCTCATGAGCGCGAAGCCGAACAGGATCGAGAACAACAGCACCTGCAGGATCTCGCCCTGCGCAAACGCGCCGACCACGGTGTCGGGAATGATGTGCAGGATGAAGTTGACGGTCTTCTGCGCCTCCGCCTGCTTCGCGTAGTTGGCCACAGCTTGAGCGTTCGCCGCGGCGCTGCCAAATCCTGCGCCGGGCCGCACCAGATTGCCGACGATGAGGCCGATCACCAGAGCGAAAGTGGAGACAATCTCGAAATAGACCAGCGCCTTGATGCCGATGCGTCCGACCTTTTTGGCGTCCTGGATGTGGGCGATGCCCGAAACCACCGTGCAGAAGATGATCGGCGCGATCACCATCTTGATCAGCTTAATGAAGCCATCGCCGAGCGCTTTGATCCAGTCATTGGTAGCCAGATTTGGCCAGAGCCAGCCAACGAGGGCGCCGAGCACGATCGCGATCAGCACTTGGACGTAGAGGATCCTGTACCACGGTTTCGATGCGGTGGGCGCAATCGGCCACGTCGTCACCACAATCGTTGCCGCCATGACGTTTACTCCCCTCTTGTTTTTCTTTCTTGCCTTGCCGCCTAAGCCCTGCGCACGCCTAGGTGATATGGATCCTCCAAAGATCGCATTTTTGCGCCTTCATCAGCGATGGGTCGCTTCAAACGCCCTTCGGTTCCATACCGACCTTTCATGCACACGGCCACCAAGCCGTCACCCCAGCCGATGCACTATCGACGCGTACGTGGTGGAGGTTTGGTCATGATTGCATGCCACAACCTGACGCTACGTCAGGTTCAAGGCATTTCAGTAGTCCAGCTGAACGATATTCTACTGAGCCTGTCCCTGGCTCTGCCGCCGTATATCAATCGCGCCACAATTCGAGCTCAGGTTGCCGGGATGAAGATGCCGCGACGTAAATTTCTTGACGCGAATTGGGCGCGGTATTGATCGGCGACCTGATTGATTGGCTGGTTGGATTATGGAGACGGCCGTCCGCAAGGACAGCCGGAGGATAGCGCCAGGACTCGATCCATTCTTTGGCCGGCAGCCTCGGCCTGCTCGATAATTCAGGTTCGGCGACCCGGGCCGCGTGCGCTCGAATGACGGCGCCGGACGCCGGGAGGGGGACCTCGGGCTCACAGATGGATGAACGAGACGCAGCGAACTTGCTGATCGCCACCAACACGGCGGACACGGCGCGTAGCGCGCCTGCCCCTGTTACACGACACCGAGGGCTTCAAGCGAAGCGCAAGCGGACGAGCGAATTTGGCAACGAACTGGAAGGAATGATCTTGGTAACCAAGCGGGAATGCTTGGCCGACAAGTTACAAAGATGATTGCCCTTCTCGGGACGCGGCCACATCCTCGGTCGAAAGCGCTTTTCCCAACGAGGCGTACAAGTTCGAGATCGAATTCGAGAGACCCGTTACCAGTGTGTTCGTCGGAATTTCTACGTTGAACACCAACCACAGGGATTACATCTCGTTTGCAGCTCCTCCGCGACAGCCATCGGCCGAGGCCAGCGTTGACGGCAGGATGAGAACAACAATCACCCAGCGAGAAAATTTCGCTGTCGCTGATGTTCTCCGCACGTAGGAGTGAGGCCATGAAGGCACCTGACGAATGCATCGCTGACGATTTGCTCGAAGGAAGAGCCGGTCCCGGAAATCTGAACAGTGCGATAGGTGGAGTTTCTGCCTGACAGCGGGCACGCTGGTGCCTGCAAATCAGGAGCGAGGATGAACAGACGACCGCGCAGGAACCACACACCGGCCTTCAAGGCGAAGGTGGCGCTTGCCGCCGTCAAAGGCGACCGGACGATCGCCCGACTGGCCGAGCACTTTGATGTTCACCCCAATCAGATTACGGCGTGGAAGGCCCAGCTGGAGGGTGGCGCTTCCGGAGTTTTTGGACCTGGGGGCACGGCGCCTGCCACGCCGGCGGTCGATGTGAAGTCGCTGCACGCCAAGATCGGGGAGTTGACGCTGGAGAACGATTCCTAAGAAACGGCACCAGCTCCCGGTTCCAAGGGCTGCAGAACAAAGCCGAATATCTTGGCACGTCGGTGCAAATTGTTGATCACTCGCGTACGGTAGCGTGTCTCGTAGGACGAGGCGCCGGGATCGACGTAGTCCATTCCGTGACGGACAGCGTTGTAGAACAGGACTGCGATCTTGCGGGCCGTCGCGGTGACTGCCTTGGCCTTGCCGATGCGGGACGACAGTCTTCTATAAAAGGCGCCGAGCGCGGTGTCGGTGCGTCCGACGGTTACGGCAGCAAGGCGCAGAAGAGCTGCGGCCCGACCGCCGGACCGGCGCGTTCGTGACGAGAGCATTTTGCCCCCGGAGACCTTATTGCTCGGCGCCAACCCCAGCCAGGAGGTAAAATGCTTTGCACTTGGCCATGAGGTAAGGTCGTCGCCGCATTCTGCGATCAGCTTCAGCGAGAGGTAATGACCGAGGCCGTCGATGGTGGTGACGTCCTTTCCGAGCAGCCCAAACAACGACGCGCGGACGTCGAAAGCCAGAGCGTTCGCTTGATCGGTTCTGTTCCGACGCCGCGAGACCGGCGGCGCTGATCCATGATCATGACCCCTATGGATAATGAGTTCCTTCAACACAGCCTCGATTCGGACGTCGCAGGCAGATGCCTTCTCGTGGTAAGCGTCGTAAAGGGCGAGTGCCTGATCGAGCGCAAACAGATGCTCCGCGCGGTAGCTTCCGGTGAGCGCCTTCGCGATCGTCTCGACACTGGAGTGGCAACTGTAATGGCGCAAACACGCCAGCGCCTCAGGATCGCGCTCGCCGGCAAGGATCGCGCGAATGATGCGCAGGCCAGTCGTTCCCGTGATGTCGGCCACAACGTGGTGGAGTTGAAGATTCATCTCGGTCAATGCCTTTTGCATATGCTGGATGTGTGAGGCGGCGTATTCCAGCAGACGCTCACGCTGACGCACGTAGGCTCGCAGCTCCGCAATTTGCCCTTTGGGCCGAAAGCTCGCCCGCAGCAATCCGAACGAATGGAGCCGCTGCAGCCACTGCGCATCGCTGACATCGGTCTTGCGCCCCGGCACATGCTTGGCATCGCGCGCGTTGACAAGAAACACGGCAAATCCTCGTGCATCGAGAAGCTCAAAGATCGGAATCCAATAGACGCTGGTTGATTCCATGACGACGGTCTCGACGCCGCATTCCACAAACCACTTTACTAGTTGATCGAGATCGGCCGTGAAGGTGCCAAAACTGCGTACTGGCTCCAGTACGCGATCCGCTCCTACGGCAGCCATGTGCATAGTCGCACCAACATCGATGGCAGCCGCGTTCGGGTGCACCATGGGCATGGTACGGTCGACCTTGGACTTCGACTTCTTGCGGTTCATCTCCAATCCTCCTGCTGACAGGGCGGAAGGGCTGAGCTGCGCAATTGATCAGATTCCTAAACGGGATCGCCTATGCGGCGTCACCACTCTCAAGTCCGCAACAGCTCATGGACCAGGTTTTTTGACGGGGTTAAATGCCACCAAAATCGTATCGGCCGCTCCCTTCCGAACGCAGTCTATCGCCAACCCGTTTCTATCCCACAGGGGGCGTGCAGCGCCGAGATCAGTTTTTTAGAAGGAGCGCTCACCAAGGCGGGATTGCTGAGCGCAAAGCGATGATCGACCGCGAGCACGATCTGTCGATCACCAGGCAGGCGGAAGTTTTGCAGATCAGCCGCGGCAGCGTTTATTATCTGCCGCGCCCGGTATCGGCCGCCGATCTCGAGATCATGCAGCGTCTCGACCGGCTGCACCTGGAGTATCCCTTCGCCGGCTCGCGAATGCTGCGAGGCCTGCTGGCTTTGC
>NZ_JAHEAG010000094.1 GCF_018596315.1 Bradyrhizobium sp. SRL28
GCAGATTCCGATCAAATTGACCCGTATTCCGCGGCAACGCAGTAGTTGGCTCATTCGTTTGGCGTGAATCCGTGGAAGGCATCGGTGAGTGGCAGGCTCCCAGCAGCGCGCTCTGTCGTGCGTGCGACCTCATGGAGGTCGGATCGAACAAAGCGGCGGAGTTGTTGGCCGTATGAGGGTAGTGCATCCGCCGCCGTTGCGAGGAAACGCGAGATCTCAATCGCGGCCTCTAACTGCTTCACCACGACAGCTAACCTTGCCGGCGCGGCCGATGGAATCGCGGCAAGAGCATGACACAGGATGACACACCGTCCAACGCGCGCTCGTGCCCAGGACACGCGGGGCGAGTCACCCTCAAGGCAAGTCTCCAAATTCAGGTAAAAAGCCATCATTTTCCTCGATCTTCGTCGCGTCATCCATGGCTCATTGCACACCGCTACTGTCGGAAATCAGGCCAAGCGGCTCCGGCGCTACCATAGGGGCGATGGGAGACACGCGTGTTTCTTTGTCAAGCGACGCCGGTCTGACGGCGCATTGCAAGACGGCCCCTGGCCTGTTCCAGAGATGCATCCGAGAAAGCCGCTTGCGGCGATTTTCCACCGAATCCGAGTGCGACGGGAATGATGTTCGGCGGCCGCGGTCTAGTACCAGGGTGCCGACCTCACCGGATCCGGCGAAACTGATATAGCCAATACCTCTGCACCGATAGCGCGCCGCAACGGCTTCTTACCACTTGATCAGCTATGGTTGCATGTGCGAGCCCCGGGGTCGAGAGTTGCCCCAAGTCGAAGAGCGCTTCGAGGACCATGTTGCTACACCCGCACGCTCCTGCAATTGCAGCATTATCGACCGGCAGACGGATTGCCTTTGCCCTCCCGCACCAAAGCAACAATCGCGATTTGTAAGTCCTTGGCAAGAAGGGGCACCAAGAAGATCAAGGCGGGGCCACTCTGAGCTGCAACACGCGAAACGACTGGGCACCCAGACAGCCGTCCGCCATCCCGCCGCCCATATATCTCTCGCTATGCGAGTTGCTGAATAGGTGATCGCTTCGCATGGAACAATCACGGCCGAAGGCTGACTTTGAACGATCACCTTCACGGCACGATGCTACAATGTCGAGCGACGCATGGCGCGACTGTTGCTGTCCTCACGTGCGTACCTCTATCTTGTGCAGCATATCTTGATCGCTATCGAGAAAGCCTGCGAACACATCCACGATGAGCTCGGCGTCGGCGCGCGTCATCGGTGTCGAGATTGACGCGGCGGCGCCATGCGGCAGGATGATGCCGTTCTCCGCAAAAAAACGCGTAAGCTGCTTCATTAGAGTTGCTCCGGCAGGCGTGGGATAGATCTCGCGATAGTCATTTGGGGTTTGTGCCCGCGGATGGATGCGAAACAGTGAGGCGGCTCCCGTCACGCATAGCGGCGCGTCCCGGGCTGAGATAGCGCGGCCAATCCCGTCCCGGACAATGTTTCCAAGGATCTCCAGATGTGCAAGAGCCGCGTGATCAAGATGCCGCATGAAGGTAAGGCCTGCTGTCATGGATAGAGGATTGGCGGAAAATGTGCCGCCTTGCGGAAGCAGTGGCCGGCCTGCTGAGGCATCGAATACTGTCATCACGTCCTCGCGCCCGCCAATTGCTCCGATCGGCAAACCACCGCCGATGATCTTGCCCATCGTGACGAGATCCGGAACAAGTCCGTAGCGGGCGGAAGCACCTTGGAAACTCTGCCTGAGATTCAAGATTTCATCAGCAATTACCAGAATCCCATTCTTTCGGGCAGTTTCCTGAACCGCAGCAATGAATTCAGGCTTCGGCGCAATCAGACCACCGCGACTTGGCATCGGATCCAAAACGACGGCAGCAAGCTCGTGCGCATGCAATGACAACAACCGCCGCACGCCTTCAACATCGTTGAAGCGGAGCACCACTACTTCATCGAGTACGCTCGCGGGCATCCCGCGATAGAACGCCGTCGAGTTCGGCGCGGTGGCATCACCCCAATTGTCTGGCGTCGCCGCCATACTCACCTCGCCCCAGTCGTAAGCGCCGTGGTACGCGCCCTCGAGCTTCGCGATTTTCGAACGTCCGGTGAACGCCCGCGCAGCCTTGATCGCAAACAGCACCGCCTCTGTTCCCGTATTGACGAAGCGAACACGATGAACCTGTGGAATCCGGCCGCAAAGTAGTTCGGCGAGTTCGATCTCGCTCTCTGTCGCATTCGCGAAACAGCTGCCGCGCTGGAGTTGATGGGTTAGCGCTTCCACAACGGGCGCGAAGGCATGACCGTGGATCAACGTGGTGAAGTTGCAATTCAGGTCGAGAAATCGGCGGCCGTCGACATCGAACAGATAGCTCCCCAATCCGCGGTCGATATAGAGCGGCTCCGGATCTCGCTCGATGGTCACTCGCGAGGTCCCGTCAGGGAAAACCAACCGCGCGCGGGCAAAGCTGTCCTTAGATTTCTGCCCAACACTGCTGCCCGCCGTATTTGAACCTGCCACCATCTCGTTCACCGTGTCCTCAAGGATTTACTTGCCAATTTCTGCTGAGTGGGCTGCCGCTAACTCTTTCCCGACCCTGCCGTTGGGCGGGTCGTCTGCGGAGCGCCGATGTTTGTCTGGAGCGACATCGACCCGATCTGAGCATCGCGGCACTTACCTGCACCTGAAAATGGGAGGTGAACAAGCTTAGCTGGTCCTCGTGTCGGACCGCTGCCATTCGTCTTGCGTAGACAATTCCTGATAAACCGCTGGAGAAGTCCAGGTATCTCGGAGCGCCGTGGTGGCGACGCCGCTGGCAGCCGCACCTCGCGCGCGTCAGCTGCAATAGCCGGTTCTGGGGTTCTGGGATGCTGAGAATGTCATCATGACGCTGCTGTGTAGATAGGCGGACCATACCTGTGATTCTGAGGCGCGCAGCCATCGTTGGCGAACGAGGAGTAATCGTTTTTGGCTTCGCCGCCATGGTCGGAATGATGAAATCGCGCCGCATCCTTATGAACTGATCGAGGAGACAGCTCTTGTCGAGGACGTTGCATGCGGCCCCGGCAAAGGCTCGCCGGTTGGCGCTGACAAGGGCCACATTCCTAAGGCGAGGATTTGCACTGCTGCGCACCCGGGTCAAGTACCGCCCCGTCGTGCCGGCGAAGATGACAGGGCCAAAAGCAGCTCGGTTCTGTCGTGACGCTCAACCTGGCCCCTCAACTCCTCACCGGTTAGCCAAATAAGCCAGTCGTCGTCCACAATATCCTCTTCCACCAGCTGTAATATCGATCCGCCGGGCTCATCGTGTAGCATTTCGTATTGCGAAACGAGCCCCTTATCCAGTGAAAAGCGTGCAACAAGCGAACACAAGAAGTCAGGAGCCCACATGGCAAAAGACACGCCGTGCGCTATTCCTGCTGTGATCTTGGCTAGGCCGTGTCCTCTAAGATCTTTGCGGACCCAAAGATCCCCGTGATATGCTACTTTCCCGGTTATCTTCTTCGCACTTGGTGCTGTGCAACTACAACGGTCCTCAGGATGTGCATGCATGGCCGGGTTGGCGTAAAACGCGTTCAGCGATTGAAGATGTTCTGCAAAGTTGCTGTGCGAAAGGTCATACAGTCGAGCGGCGTCGGTAAGCGCGATTTCGTTAGTCTGGTCGACGCCTATGATCCAATACCCCTCGCCTGATTTGATTGGCGAGCGATCTGGCCGAAAATTTGGATATGTTCGCCTCTTTGTTGGAGTGGCTTCTGTGATTAAGACATATTCATGAAAATCAAATCCTATTGAAAGCTTGATGCCTTTTTTGGCGGCAGCGTCATCATATAAGTGAAGAAAGCGTGAGACTTGCAAAGGATTAGCTACGCTCGTCATTGCTCTACCTTCTCCAATCGTATTCAGCTGCGTCACGGCCTATGCGGCGGTGAGTAACTGGTCGTACAGCATTAACAATGGATGGAGATACTACCTAGTCTGGTGAGAACACCTGTATTCGATATTGAGGTTCGGTCGGTGATTGGGGTATCAGCATTCACTGCGGCAGAGCATTCGTTAAGAACAAACGGGGTCGACGGGGCTACGGCTTGATGCAGATGATACCATCAGGCAATTAGGATGAGCTGGTAACGTCGATCTGCTCCAACCGGATCAGGACATACTCGAGGGTGTCCCGCACTGGACGCATGCGCTCCGTCCAGCACCACACGTGACGTGATTGGCATTATTGGAATCTCACCTCCTGACAATATCACAGACGCGGGATCGCAGCTCGCGCCTCGGTTGGCTGGGCCAACAGATAATCATTTGTACTCCCGCTCAGTCCACCATGGAAAATAATCCGGCATGTCGGCCGACACCTTGTCCTTGAACACCGCAGGCCGCTTCTGCAGGAACGCCATCACGCCTTCCTTGCCATCAGCAGAACGGCCCAGCGCATAGATGCCGCGACTATCGATCTTGTGGGCTTCCATCGGATCATCGGCGCCGAGCATGCGCCACATCATCTGCCGGATCAGCGCGATGGACACCGGCGCGGTCTTCTCGATGATCTCTCGTGCCAACGCACGGGCTGTTGCTCGCAGCTGCTCCGGAGGCACCACCTTGCTGACTAGTCCGCCAGCGAGCGCTTCCTGCGCCGAAAATACGCGCCCAGTGTAACACCACTCGAGTGCTTGAGCGATGCCGACAATGCGTGGCAGGAACCAGCTCGAGGCGCCCTCCGGCACAATGCCACGCTGGGAGAACACAAAGCCGAAGCGCGCCGCCTCGCTGGCAACGCGAATGTCCATCGCGAGCTGCATCGTAACGCCCATGCCGACAGCTGGTCCGTTCACGGCGGCGATCACGGGCTTTAGGCACTTGAAGATGCCCAAAGTGATCTGGCCGCCGGCGTCGCTGACATCAAGGTCGGTATAATCGACTTTGCCATCGGGATGCCGCCTCACCGGTCCATGCCGCGCGTCGCGATCGAAGGTGTCCGCCCCCGAGGAAAGATCGGCGCCTGCGCAAAAGGCGCGGCCTTCGCCGGTCACAATAACAGCACGGGCATCGTCGTCCTTGTTGGCGCGCTCGAAAGCTTGGATCAATTCGTCCTGCATGGTGGCGGTACAGGCGTTGAGCTTCTCCGGTCGGTTCAGGGTAATGGTCAGGATCTGCTCGGAAATCTCATATTTGATGGTCTCGTAGGTCATGGTCCTTCCTCCACTTTTATATGCATGAACAGGGGAGATCAGTTGACCCTGATCTGTTTCAGGGTTTCAGCCAAGGACTCCTCGAATATCTGAAGGCCATGATTTAGTGTCTCAACGTCGATCGTGAGTGCAGGCAGAAACTTTACGATCTCATGGGCTGGTCCGCATCGTTCGATCATCAATCCCTTATCAAATGCTTTGCGTGTCGTAGCCTCGGCGATTTCAGCCGTTTGGCAATCAAAGCCCAAGACCATGCCGCGCCCTCGAACAGCAAAACTGTTTCCCTGCTCTGAAGCAATGGTCTCAAGTCGGCGCCGCATAAGTTCTCCCATGCGGTGGATCCCCTGCGCGAAACTGCGGTCGCGCCAATAAAGATTTATAGCCGCGGCTGCAGATACAAGCGCAAGATTGTTTCCTCGAAACGTGCCTGTATGTTCTCCTGGCTGCCATGCGTCGAACCCCTCCTTGATCAACAACATGGATAATGGCAGACCGTATCCACTTAGCGATTTCGATAACACTATGACATCTGGCGCCAACGCTGCGAACTCGAAGCTGAAGAAATCGCCCGTGCGACCACAGCCCATCTGTATATCATCAACGATAAAGAGGGCCCCCACTTGCTTTGCTATCGCCTGAATTGATTGCAGCCATTGTCTGGTAGCTACATTTATACCTCCTTCTCCCTGCACGGTTTCGACGAGAATGGCCGCTGGAGAATCAATGCCACCGCTCTCATCCACCAAGATCTTTTGCAGGTACTCAGCCGTATCGACAGTTGGCCCAAGATAGCCATCATAGGGCATGAAGGTAGCGCCAGTTAACGAGATTCCGCTGGCTGTGCGATAAGAACGATTACCGCTCGCAGCAATCGCTCCTAAACTCATGCCATGATATCCGCGCGTGAATGAAATGACATTTTTACGTCCTGTAATTTTTCGCGCTAGCTTTAAAGCTGCTTCGATAGCATTCGAGCCAGTTGGACCCGTGAATTGAAACCGGTATTGCAGGTCCCGTTCACGAAGTATCACAGATCTGAAAGTCTCCATGAATTCGAGTTTTGCGGGGGTGGCCAGGTCGAGACCGTGAACTACGGCATCCGATGCAAGATATTCTGTAAGAGCAGCTTTGATCTGGTGATTGTTATGACCGTAGTTCAGCGTTCCAGCACCGGAGAGGAAGTCAATGACCGTTCGGCCTCCGTCGGTTAACATAATTGAGCCGCGCGCCCGACTGAAAATGGCCGGAAACGAGCGCGAGTACGAGCGGACATTTGATTCTAGGGCTTCGACGGCCTGCATCTTGCGTGACTCGCTACTCGCTTCACCCATGGTCGCCTTCTCCGTGGCTCATCAACAACAAGCGCGGTTTCTCAGATTGCGCGAACTGACCGCAACATGCCGCGCGACTCGTTAGGCCGCTCATTTGAATCACGCGTATCTTCCACGCAGCTCCACTCAATTACACTGAGAAGCGGGAAGGACGAACCTACCAACACTGGTAGCAATCTCTGACTCAAAAGTCGGCACGTCAGAGGCTCTCTCGTTTAACCGGGTGATGTGCGCAGAATAGCGCGAGCCACTCGGCAATTATTCAGGAAGCCTTTGCCTAGCCTCCTGTGTGCCCATTGGCCGAAATCGGCGCGTCTAGATTACAGAACACGCTTGGCAACGCGCTTCGATCAGCGCTGTGTCTGGTCGGAAAGATGTGACCTGCTCCCCCGAAACGTCCCCGATTTAGGTTAGCGTTCTGTTCTCCACGAGGCGGACGATGCGTCAAGGCAGGTTCACGGAAGAGCAGACTATCAGGTGCTGAAGGAGCACGCTGCCGGGATGTCGGCGAGCGACGTATGCCGCAAGCCCGGCGATTCGACGTTCTATAAGCGGCGGTCGCGCTATAGCGGGATGGAGATCTCTGAGGCCCGCAAGCTGAAGGGCCTTGACGAGGAGAACTGCAAGCTCAAGACGCTCCTGGCGGACTCGATGCTGGATGTGTCCACGCTGAAGGAGATGCTCGGGAACAACTTCTGACGCCCAGCTTGCGGAGTCGTGCTGTGAGGTGAGCGATCAGCGAGAGGGATTACTCGCAGCGGCGGGCCTGCGGCCTGGCCGGGCTGGATCCGAAAAACTATCGCTATGCCTCGCCGCCGGATGACGACGCGTTGCGCACCAGGCTGGAAGAACTGGCTTCGCAACGCCGTCGCTTCGGCTACCGGCGCCTGAGGCTGCTATTGGCTGGGGTCCGGATCAATTACAAGAAGCTGTACCGGCTCTGCAAAGAGGAGCGGCTGAACGTGCGCAAGCGCGGTGCCCGCAAACGGGCATTGAGCACAAGGCCGTCGATGGCGCTCCCGCAGGATCAGAACCTACGCTGGTCGCTCGACTTTGTGACGGACCCGCTCTCCAGCGGGCGGCGCTTCCGTATCTTGACCGTGGTCGACGACTTCACCCGGAATGCCTGGGCTTGGTGGTGGACACCTCGCTCACCGCGCTAAGGGTGATTCGTGAACTTGACTACATCATCGAGGTCCGGGGCTGCCCACGCATGATCGTCAGTGACAACGGCACCGAGTTCACCTCGAAACGCCATATTGGCTTGGCAGGAGGAACTCAATATCGAGTCGCAGTACATTACATCGCGCCCGGCAAGCCGATGCAGAGCGGTTTCGTCGAAAGCATCAACGGCTGGCTGCGCGACGAGCGTCTGAACGAGCACCTGTTCGCCAACCTCAACGAGGCGCGCCAGAGGGCGCAGGTCACGTAGTACGACCATCCAGAACAATCAATTTGCAGTGCAAAGTCACTGGGCACTTGGGCAGCGAAAACATTCGTAGAGTCCGATAGGACACCAGAAATTGCGAGGAGCAATGCCTCAAGGCCAACGGTCAGAACTCCGTTTCCAACTGAACGGAACACGAGCCAGCCGCAACAAGAACTTTGCTGGGTCACCCAGACCAGTTCTGACGCGCGACAACGCTGCACCCAAATGCGGTGCTTAAGCTCTTGTTAGTTCCTCAACACGATTAGCCGAACTGCGCGAAGGGCCTTAACGGCCTGGCGTCTTCACGCGAAGGCGTAAACAACGTCTGCGTGTAAGATCAATAATTGGCTAGCGCCGTAACCCGCGTTGAGCAAGCGAACGCGAGCCAACCGATCGAAATTCTTATCGTTATAAAGCTGGCTCTGCCGCGTGCTGCGTCATCCTGTAGCGGGGAATGCCACGATTTGCCCCGATCAACTACCAATGCTGGTGATTGATCAAGATAACAGAAGCATGTCACCTATCCTTAATGAGCGCGTCGGGTCAGCGAAACACCCGTTCAAGGAGGTCGGGATGCAAAATCAACACAATCTGTTGTCGTCAACAGCCCTGATCGACGCACTGGCTCGTCGCCTCCTGGAATCTTGCGCACTCAGGTTTCCTACAACCGCGACCTCTCGCTTTCTGGTGGAGGCGCTTGACGGCTCTCTAGTGTGGACGCCGAAGTCGCCGCTATTGGAGAGCTCTGGAGATCGGGGCTGTCAATTGCGAGTCCTCTCAGCGTCCGATACGCAAACGAAATGTCGGAGCGACTTCGTCGGAAGTCACACTCGTCGAGATCTTGGTGGCCCGTTGAGGCAGCCTGCCCTATGCAACGACCACGACCGACTAGCAGGAACATGGTGCGCGAGGATAGTCCAACGGTGAATGAAAGGGAGATACGGCATGCAGCGGAATGGTGAATTGAAGCTCGGACTATACCTCGTACAAGCGGGATATCACGAGGGTGCATGGCGCGACCCGAACGTACCAGCGAACGGCGGGGTTGATGTCGACCATTATGCTAATCTCGTAGCCCTTGCCGAGAGCGCCGCATTTCACTTCGTGTTCCTGCCCGATAGCCCAAGCGTGGTAGAACAAGACAATGCAAGCTTAGCCCGTGTAAGCCGAAACGATACGTTCGAGCCAATCACGCTCTTGTCGGCGCTCTCATCGAAAACACAGCACATCGGTCTTGTCGCGACAGCGACCACGACGTACCACCAGCCCTACCATCTTGCGCGCATGTTCGCCTCACTTGACCACCTGTCGCGCGGACGCGCGGCCTGGAACATTGTTACCTCAGGGTACAAATTCGAAGCACAGAATTTCGGTGAAAACGGGCTCCCGGATCATGACGCACGTTATGCTCGAGCACGAGAATTCGTGGAAGTTGTCAAGGGGCTTTGGGACACCTGGGAGAACGACGCTTTCATTCGCGACAAGGAAAATGGAATTTACGCCGACACGACCAAGCTGCATTTACTCAACCACCGGGGGAACTATTTCTCCGTCAGAGGCCCGCTAAACATTGCAAGGCCGCCGCAAGGGTATCCTGTCTTGGTTCAGGCTGGCGCATCCGATGCGGGAATGCGGTTCGGTGCAGAAATCGCCGAAGTCGTGTTCACCGCCGAACCTTCTTTAGAGAATGGAAAGAGATATTACACCGCGCTCAAAGAAAAGGCGCGCGCAGTCGGACGGAGGGATGACCAGGTGTTAATCATGCCAGGGATTGTCCCGGTCATTGGGAAGACCAAGCACGAAGCCGCGGAGAAGCTTAAAAGGCTACAATCATCTACGCACATTGATGTTCTATTTGACACGGCCGACCGTTGGCTAGGGTCGGTCACCGATCTGCGCGCAATGAACCTCGATTCGCTAGTTCCGGAGAGTCTGCCGCGAACGAATCTTATCCAGAGTCGCCAGAAAGTCCTTCTCGACCTTGCTATACGCCAGAAACTTACATGGAGAGAGCTTATTTGCTTGGTATCCGACAGCCGTGGCCATTTGATGGTAGTTGGAACGCCGGACGAAATTGCGGACACGATGGTTGATAGATTCGATCAAGGCGCGGCCGACGGATTCAACATATTGCCGGCTACCGTTCCGAGCGGATTCAAGGATTTTGTAGAGCTTGTCGTTCCCGAGTTGCGCCGACGAGGCAAATTTAGACCACGATACTCCGGAGAAACGCTCAGAGAGAATCTCGGGCTCAAACCGCCACTCAATCGTTTCACGAAAGTGGCGTAGGCAAGGAATAGTTGCGCAATCGACCCAGGTAGGCAACAGGCGAGTGCACTTCCCATTGGAAATGCGTCGTTGATGAATGTGTCCCCTCAGGCGAGCGCAAGAGTGGAGAGGCCGTACGGAAATCCACGGCCGCTCCCGTTCCCCCAAAGCTGGCGCTCGCCCATTCTGGGGATGGCCGCCGCGGCGTTCCTCGGCAAAAGCTTAATCAGGCTCCCCTCGTATCTGGTCAGATCCTAGAGCATTAACAGGATCGCCAGTGCCGGCTAGACTCACTCCTCGCTGATTTCCGCTAGGAGCCTGTCCAGTTAGCTTTGGGAAGGCAGTTTTATCTTGATAATGGCGGCTCAGGCGGCCCTTGCGAGCTTGACGAGGTTGTGAGCGGTGCAGATGAGCGCCCATTCTGCGCTGACCTTTTCGATGCCGCGCAGCAGGAATTGCCTGAACCCTCTTGCCTGTTTGATCTGTCCGAAGACGGCTTCGACGATCTGCTTGCGCAAGCGGTAGCGACTTCGGTAGCCGGCGC
>NZ_JAHEAG010000095.1 GCF_018596315.1 Bradyrhizobium sp. SRL28
CGTTAAGCGTAAATCCCATGGATTTCGTGTGCTCGGCTTTAAGTGGCTAAATGTTCGGCCGAGCAACGCAAATTCGGGGGTAGTTGTCTTCCCGAACAAAATTGCGCCTCCGGCCCGCAGCCTTTCGACGCAGATCCGGGACCGGATCTGGCGCTGCGCTATGTCGAGGGCTCCGCGCCAGCTCCCGTCGCTACCGGCCTGCGGCAATTGCTGCTCTGGACATTCTGGAGCGCGAGGACCTACCCGGGAACACGCGCGCCTCGAAGAGTACTTCCAGAACACGTGAACTGAGGCGTTCAGTGGCGGCTTTTCGCCGATCGCGGGCTAGGTTCGGGTGTTGGACTTGTCGGATGCGGCTCGCAAGCGTGGCCTGATTGCTCGCGTGCGGTCGCACGGTGACTTCATCGGCTTCGCGGCGCCGCTCGCGGTGACCATGGCAGAGGCTGATGAATCGTAGGGATTGGTCGAAAGGCTGCCTCGCAGGTCACCAATGAACTGGCCGCGGAATCCGCGCATGCCTAATTTAGTTCGTCTCAAGGGGATTCCAAAGGTATTGCTGCTCGAGGCAATTGATGTTGAGGAGCAATTGGTCAACGATCCTTTGGAGGGATCACGCCGAGGCAGATGATTGTCGAGACGCGGTCTCATCCGGGTCAAATTGCAACCGCGCCAGTTCCTGAGCGCTGTGCGAGCTTGTCGTCCAACGCTCGCACAGGCCCGGACGAAGGCCTGGAACGAGACGAGGCCGCCAAGTGTCACATCAAGATTCGTCACCAACACGCGATAGAAGCCATTGGTAAAGTGAAGCCGGCTTTGACTCGATCCAAAACGACTATACTTTCAAAGCGCTTTATGTCTGGATTTTCGTGTACAAGGCGCCGAGTGAATTGCTCGTACTCTTCCATATTCGTTGATGTAACTAGCAGGAGGAAGTCGGCCTGGCCGGTAATATAGAATCCGCACATCACCTCAGGCATCTTGCAGATTGCACGCTTGAAGCGATCAACGATGTCGGCCCGAGCGCGCTCAAACGAAATGAGTACCGACACGGTCACGGTACGTCCGATCGCGTTTGGAGAAATGATAGAAACGTCCGCTTCGATGACGCCTTCCGATCGCAGACGTTTCAGTCGACGCTGAACTCCAGATGCAGACAAGCCGACCTTCGCGCCGAGTTCTTCACTGCTCTGGCGATTGTTGTGTTGCACGAGATCAAGAAGACGAACATCGATTTTGTCGAGTTCCATTGCTGCGCTGCGGTCAATACAGTGCTGCCTGGTCCAGGCATACGACGTGATTCCGCTTAGTGGGCCTGTCATTTTCAAACCTCCTCCCTAGTATAGTCTACGACGCACGATCTTTGATCGCAGTGACGGCTGGGCTGGAAAGCCACATTTCATTCAGTCGACGAGAAGCCGGCAATCCTCCGGGTCTATGGCGACCCAGACTTGGCTTCCCGCTTTAGATGGGAGATGTCGGCCGGCTGGTTCTGTTGATGTTAGTACGCATCCATCCTCAAGCCGTAGCTGATGGATCAAATAGGTGCCCTCATAAATTGAGCGTTCGAGTGTGGCCTTGAATGAATTTGCAGCCGGTCTCGGCTGGCTTGATGACAGCTTGACACGCTCGGCGCGAATTTGCAGCGTCATTCTGCCATTCGGCGAGACTGTCTCGGAGTGCGGTATTCCAACGAAGGACAACCCTCTGTCTGTCTTGAACTCAAGTTGTGAGCCTTCGGTCCGCTCAATGTGACCTTCGAAGAAATTCGATTGGCCCAAAAAATCGGCTACAAAGCGCGATAGGGGCTCGTTGTAGACCTCGCGCGGGCTGCCAAGCTGCAGAACTTTTCCGGCGTTCATGACCACGATCCGGTCCGACATGGCCAAAGCCTCGCCCTGATCGTGCGTCACGAAGATGAAGGTCACCCCTGACGCCTCCTGAATTTGCTTCAGCTCGACTTGCATCCCAACTCGAAGCTGCTTGTCGAGATTGGACAGAGGCTCATCGAGAAGCAAGACCGCCGGATTAACGACGAGAGAGCGCGCAAGCGCTACCCGCTGTTGTTGCCCGCCGCTGAGCTGGTGAGGGTAGCGATCCTGGATGTCGGGCAGTCTCATCAATTTCAGGGCTTCGCGAACACGCCGCTGCCTTTCGGCGAGACCAACTCCGCGGTACTTGAGGCCGAAGGCGACATTTTCAAAACTGGTTTTGTGTGGAAACAGTGCATAGTTTTGAAACATCAAACTGATGTCGCGCTGGTAGGGTGCGTGGTCATTGACCCGTTCGCCCCGGATCAGAATGTCGCCGCTTGTAGGCTTGAGCAGCCCCGCCACCATTCTCATGAGAGTGGTCTTTCCGCAGCCGCTCGGGCCTAGCAGGCTAACGAATTCGCCTCTTTGAACGCTGAGCGATACGTTGTCGACGGCTTGCACTCCGCCAAACGATTTTCTGACGTCAATAAGCTCCAGATCAGGCGTCGGCATCCCGGTGCACTCCCGTTGTCCCAGTCAATAGGCATTGATGCTCTTCCGGGGCCCTCTACCGGGACCAGCTCACACCTTCAGTGCGAATGAAGATGTTTGTTGGTCCCGGTGGGCCCGTCGTTCGCAATCAATTGCCGAGCTTTATCTCCTCAAAGCGCTCGATCCATTTGGTCTCGTTTGCCTCGATCAAACTTGGATTAAGATCTTTTCCCCTCGCGCGTAAGGCAGCGCCAATTTGTGCCAGATCGGGGAATTCCTTTTCGAACGCAGAGTGGTCATATGCGTCGTCTCTGAGGATGACCACATCCGATCCCAAGGCGCGCTTGTACGCCATGAACACTGCCGGGTCGTAGTAATGGTTGAGCAGTTGCTCGGCCAGGTCGCGATGCTTGGATCCCTTCGCGATAACCCAACTTTGCATCCACATGGGAGAACCCTCCTTTGGGATGTACCAGCCCAGATTAAGGCTGGACTTTTGATCGAGCGTCGGGCTGATCCAATAGTCAGATGCGATGATCTCGCGATTTGCCAGTAGTGTTCGATTCTCGGCGGCGCTCTTCCAGTAGGTTCGCACCAGATTTCGTTGGTTCTTCATAGTCTTGAAAAGCCGCTCTTCTTCATCCTTCGTCAATGAAGAAAGTGTTTCGAGGTCGTGGCCAAGATATGCCAAGTTCATCAATACTTCGTAGACAGCGTAATCCCGGAGCGCAAACTTGCCCTTGTATTTCGGATCATGGAACAGCTCGTACGTCTCCGGTGGCGATGTCGGGAATTTGTCCTTAGCATAGACGATGAGGAACGTTCCGGGGGCGTCCGCCAATTGATGCACGCCCGGGCCGGGATCGGTTTTCTGACGCTGGTATTTGGGGTCGACGAACTTCGTGTAGTTTGGCACGTTCTCCGTGCGGATCGTCTCAAGTAGATTAAGTTTGCTTCCACGAAAAATGCTGGTGCCTCCCATGTAGGCGAGGTCGTAGCTGCCCGGCGCTGACCTGACGTTGGCAAGCATTTGCTCGTCGGAATTAAAGGTACCAAGAGTTATCTTGACCCCATTTTTCTCGGCCCAAGGCTTGACGACGATGTTGTAGAACAGCTCACCCCGCTTGTCGGGGATACGATCGATTCGAAGCGCCTTTTCCTGCGCCGCCGCCGTGCTGACGGAAACGACGCCCCCGCAGAGGATCGCGATGAGGACGAGGAGTGCTCCCGTCCATCCAAATGATGTTCGGTTCATTCACCTGCTCCTTCTAGCTGACAACCTTGAATTCACGATCGTATCCGGTAAGGACCTCGTTGCCGGCGTCCGTTACCAGCACGGTTTCACTGAATCCGATGGTTGCCCGCGGATTCAGCACGACACCTGGAATGAGATGAAGAATCATACCGCTCTTGAGTTCGGCCTGGCCGTTCGGCTGGAGGTCCAGCACGTGCCATTCCCCCCAGCGGGGCGGGTACCCAATTCCCAAAGAGTACCCCATTCGGCGCGGCGTAGGACCAAACCCAGCTTTGACGATCTCAGATACGGCAACGTTATAAAGATCGCCGGTGGTTGCCCCCGGCTTGATCGCCGCAATGAGCTGATCGAGAGCAGTGATGACCGTTTCCGACGCTTTGCGCACCTGCTTATCTTCAGGCCTGATCTGACAAGTTCGCATCGTTGCCGCGGAATACCGAGACACGCATCCCGACAGCTCCATGAAGAGCACGTCGCCGCTATCGAGACGCCGTCGGCTCCATTGAGCGTGTCCGATCGGGTTGCGCTCTCCACTTTTGATCAAGTGCGGTATACCCGTGTAGTCGGAACCAAGAGCGATGCCTGTGGCTGAAATCGCAGCGGCAATCGAATTCTCTGTTGCACCCACGCGTGCCGAGTCGATTCCCTTGGCCATGATCTGCGTGGCGATGTTGGCAGCCTCCCTTGTAAGATCAATCTCGGGGGCGGACTTAACAAGTCGTACTGTGTCGACAATATTCGAAACGTCGACCAACTGGGCCGGCTCCAGTTCCCGACGAAGGCGTTCGTAGACTTCGACTGTCAGGAACCAACTGTTCTTTTCGATTCCGATTCGGCGGACATCTGGGAAGCGCCGTACGATCTCGACCGTTTTCGCGACCACGTCGTCGAGATCAAAGTACACGGACCGCTTCTCTACGGTCGATCGACGCGCATTCTCCGCCTCACCGCGCCGGGTCAGGATTTCCGGCTCGCCTTTGATCGGAAGAGCCAAGAACTGATATGCGAAATAACCCGACGTGTCGTAACCGCTGAGGTAGAATAGATTCTCCGGGGTGTGAACCAACATGAGATCGATGCCGCGCGACCTCATTGCGTCGCGCACCAAGGTTACGCGCCGCGCGTATTCGGCCGGTTTGAAAAGCCGCTCCGCGTCATTCATATTAAGATCTCCATTCTTGTTTTGAGTTTTGCCGACCGTCATGGCTTCGCCCGCAGATATTCGGCAATCAGAGGCAGCGGGATGGCGATCAAGATCATGAGAACACCGATCACATTGACCTCAGGCGAGAGCTGATCGCGGATCTTGTCGTACATAACGATCGGAAGCGTATAGAAGCTGGGGACAGCCCAGGTCTGAGTCGCCGGGTATTCCTGCAACGATGTCATGAATGCGAATACGATACCGGCTAGGATTCCCGGTTTGAGCAGCGGCAATGTCACTTCAAAGAATGTCTCGACTTCGTTAGCACCGAGACTCAAGGACGCTTCCTCGAGGTTTCGCGGAAACCGATACAGCTGCGCAGAGACTACGACCACGACGTAAGGCAGCCCGAGCAGCGTATGACCGATGACCAGATAGCCGAGCCCCTTTGGAATTCCCAACCCGTAAAGCAGTAGAACCAGGGCAATTCCGGTGACAACGGGCGGGACAATGAGCGGTACAAAGATGAGCAGATTGAGAAATTTCTTGCCGAGGAAGTCGCTGCGCACAAAGCCCAATGCACACAACGTACCGAGGATGGCCGCAAGCAGCGAGGACGCGACGGCCAATACCAATGAATTTCCCAGCGCGATGATCGTCGGATAGTCACTGAGAAAAAAACGATACCATGTTAAATCGTAACCCGTGTTTGGAAAGCGCATCACCTCGCCGGGGTCGAATGAGGTTATAAAAAGAAGAACAATTGGGGCGTACAGGAAGAAGTAGGCGAAGATCACGACGAGCCGCACCATTCGTCGACCGAGCTCAACGCGCCACACTTTGAATTGGGCGAGTGGATTAGACGCGGCTGCGAAGGCCATAGATATTCTCCAGA
Organism: Bradyrhizobium sp. SRL28; assembly: GCF_018596315.1. Classification (GTDB taxonomy): domain Bacteria; phylum Pseudomonadota; class Alphaproteobacteria; order Rhizobiales; family Xanthobacteraceae; genus Bradyrhizobium. Next base: position 5,757 of record NZ_JAHEAG010000095.1, read on the forward strand.
GACACGAGCCTGCCCGCCGCGGCAAGAACGATGAGCATGATCAAGAGCAGGGCGACAGTGAGCGCACAGGCGAACGGCCAATTGAACAGGACGAGGAACGTGTTGATGATCACGTTTGAGATCATCACCGCACCTGTGCCGCCCAAGATGGCGGGCGCCAAGAACGATCCGACTGCATAGATGAAGGTGAGGATCGCAGCCGCCGCCAGACCTGGAAGGCTCAACGGAAATATGACTTCTCTAAATGCCGCACCTTCATCAGCACCCAGCACGTGAGCTGCATCTACCAAGTCCTGCTCGATGCCTTTGACAACGGCATAGATCGGCAGAATTGCAAAAGGTAGTGCCGAATAGACGATTCCGATCACCACTCCGAGATGGCTGTACAATAGATGTAGCGGGCTCGAAGTGGCGTTAATCGACGAGAGCACCCAATTGATAACGCCATTATCCATCAAGATGAGAAGCCAAGAGAAAATCCTGACCAGATAAGACGTCCAAAAAGGCAGAACGATCAGCAATAGGAGAAATGGCGCAACGCTGCTTTTCATCCGGCCAAGGTAGTAGCCGACGGGATATCCAAGCAGGAGGGTTATCGCTGTGGATTCGACTCCGATTGCGAGCGACTCGAACAGGATTCGCCGATAGAGCGACGAGGTCAGAATACGGGAATAATTCTCGATCGTAAAGATCGGCACGATTGCGCCGCTCCCGCCGGAACGCATGAAGCTGTATGCCGCGATCAACAAGAGCGGAATAACGGCGAAGAGCATGATCCAGGCGATCGCCGGCCCGACCAGGAAGGCAGCGCCGAGCGCCGGATGGCGTCGGGACGCTGAAAGAAGCGCAGGTACGGGCCAGCTGCGGAAAGGGAGCGATATCGGACGCGTCATCACAGTCAGCCCTGCTTAAATCTTTCGAGGGAGTACGGTTTTGGATCGATTGTGGGTGTTCGCCCCATGAGAGTATCGCCGATCAATCGCGCAGTTGCAGGTGCGCCGACCATCCCGTAGTGGCCATGGCCCGCAGCGAGATAAAGATCGCGGCGAGCGGCCACTCGGCCAATGGCCGGAACGCTGTCAGGCAGCGACGGCCGCAAGCCCATCCAAATTCTCTTGTTCGTTCCCTTCAAGCCGGGGAAGATTTTTTCCCCGTGTCGACGAAGGATGAGCGCCCGTTCTTCGCACGGTGGAGCATGGATACCGGCAAACTCGACCGTTCCGCAAAGACACATGCCGTCTTCCATTTGCGTAAAACCAAATCCTCGCTCGCGATGCATGATCGGCATCTGAAGCTCGAGCGAACAGTCGCCAAGCAGGAGGTGATAACCGCGTTCGGGCTCGAGCGGCAGTCGAATACTCAAAGGATCCAGGAGCGACTTAGTCCAAGCTCCCGCCGCGAGAACGACCGAGTGCGCTTGGTGATAGCCGACATTTGTGATGAGGTTAAAACCGCCCCCCTCGCGAGGAACGAGTTTCAGGACCCGCTCGCATCTGATATCCCCGCCGGCCTGAATAAATATTTCTGAAAGCGTCTTTGTTAGTCGCGCTGGGCTAACGGTATAGCCGTTGCGCGGCAGCAAAATTCCCCGTTTTACGGCCGAGCTGATGCCCGGAAACATTTGGCGAAGCGTCTCGCTTGACAGCAACTCGCTCCGGACGCCGTGCTTCTCACGAAGTTGTCGCGCGACCGCATCAGAACGGCTTTCGTGTTCCGTCTCCCAGAGCTGAACAACCCCTGACGTTCTAATGAGGTCTGCGAACAGGTTCCGCCCGAGTAGCTCGCGATATCCGTCGAATGCGTCCTTGTGGAGCGCACGAAGCGCATCGGCCGAAGCCAACACGCGATCCATGCTACCAGCACGTACCCATTTCTGAAGCCACGGCGCGACTGTCGCCACATAGGATGGCTTAATAGCCACCGGGCCCATCGGATCGGCAAGCCAGCCCGGGACGTGTCGGAGCATGCCCGGCACCGCCATGGGTAGCGCGGTGTCAACACTGATCAAGCCGCTGTTGCCGAATGAGGCACCAGAGCCAGGATGCGACATTTCGAGGATCGCAACCTTTCGTCCGGCGCGTACAAGTAACAACCCAATGCATAGGCCAATGATGCCCGCGCCGACCACGACGGTTGTTTCTTGCTGCATGGATCCCTCACCACTGCCGCCCGAGACCGCCTGCCTCGGATGGAGTCCCGTTCGGCTGCCGCGCAGACTACCCGAAAATTGCTCGCCATCTAACGACGACAAAATTTTCCTGTCAAGAAAATTTAACGATGGCGCGTGACACATATTTTTTCCTGACGTATCATCCTAAGCTCGCAAAAGGGCATCTTTGCTGTTTCTCAATCGGCGAGATCGATTGGCAGCGCATCGGCCCGATCAATCATGGGCAGGAGTCCGCGTGGTGAAGTTCTCAAAATCGAACCTCCCGGCTCGGAAAAAGCCGGACAGCGACCTTCATCGAGTCGTTGGTAGACGCATCAAGGAGGCTCGCAAGGCGCTCAACATGAGCCTTGATGACGTTGCGGGGTGCGCTGGCCTGTCAGTCGCGCAATTATCGAAACTCGAAAACGGAAAAGCGTCGCCTACGGTCACCTCACTCATAAAACTCGGGAGTGAGCTAAAAAGACCCGTTGCGTACTTCTTGCAGACTGACAACCAGATCCCGCGGTGCTTGGGCACGCTGGTCCCGCGTCGGGATACCGAGGGCGCTGCCATCGAGCGGTTTGCCGAGCTTGTAAAAGCGAAGACGGAAGGCGATCTCTCGATTGCGGTTTTGTCGGCCTCTCAGCTCGGGACAGCCACCGGCCAAGTCGAGGGGTTGGTGAACGGGCTTATCGATATTTTCGTGGAGAGTCTGGGTTTCTTCGGATCATACGCCGACCTGGCTCGGGTTATCTCGATTCCGTTCTGCTTCGAGGACGAAGAGCACTATCAAAGGTTCCAGTCGAGCGATCTATTCGAACGCGAACTGCGTCAAGTATTGCGAACGCAGTCTGTCGAATTGATGGGGCCGCACTGGAACTGGCGGCGAGGGCCTACGCTCGTCATTCTATCAAAGCGGCCGATCTATTCGCCCGAAGATTTGCGAGGGCTTGCGGTACGGTCAACTGAGAATGAGGTCTTCACCCGATACTTGGAGATGCTCGGTGCGCACCCTGTTGTTGTGCCGTGGTCGGACGTTTACGATGATTTCGCCAATGGCAAATTCGAAGCCATGTTCACCAATCTAAGTCATGTTGTCAGCATGAGGTTTACGCGCATCGCTCGGCACGTGACGCAGCTAAACTATCGGCCGCTGGATCTTTCCTTCGCAATGAACCTTCAGCGCTATCAGATGCTGGTGCCATCCATCCAGGCCGCGCTTGACGACGCCGCCCTTATGGCCGGCCAATACTGCGGTGAGTTACTCGATTCGACCTTGCAGGAGATTCACCGACTTGTTGAGGAAGACAATGCTGTTGTTTGTCGAGTCCCAGTACGCCCTTGGCGCATGAATCGAAGAGGATCATCTCAGCGCTCGAACAAGAGGGATATTGGAAAGCTGGTTTGTTCGACGAGATTTCAACCCTTAGTAAAAATGAGCGATGAGAGGGGCGATCACAACCTATCTCCCATCCGAGCAGTGGCCGAACGACTGGTTGCCGATTGGTTGTTTCGACCCGAGCATGGTGAGTACGCCGGCGGTCGGAGCGGCCACCTCCACACCCGTTTTCGGCCAGCGATGCTGCAGGCCGCTGGCAGCGCGACCGGGGATGGCGCGCCCTCACCCGACATTGCGGGATTCCGTCCGCAATCTCACACGCCCCCCAACGCATTAGCTATGTCTTTCACTGGGAAGCAATTTGCGCCGCGATCAGAATGATGGCGGCGCACACGCGCTCACTACTTCGCATGGCTCTCCGCCAATGCACCTAAACCGATGCGGCCGACAACTGGAAAAACAATATGCATCGCCCGGGCCTAGTACACGCCGTTCATCGCCGACGGTGACCTCCAGGCGACCACTAATGATGACTCCGCCTTCTTCACCGGCATGGACAAGCTTTACTTTTCCCGTATCGGATCCCGGCGTGTAGGTCTCCTTGAGAATCTGGATTGAACGGCCACCCATATTGTTCCCAATCTGAAGGTAGGAAATGCCTCCTTTGCCGATCTCCGTGAGCTCCTTGTGCTTAAAGAAGATCTGCTCCCTACCTTCGTCTGCCAGCGCAAAGAATTCCGCCAAACTGATCGGAATGGCGTCCAAGATGCGCTTTAGAGCTCCCACCGATGGATTGGTCTGTCCGGATTCAATCAAAGATATGGTCGAGTTGACTACACCGGCCCTCTTTGCCAACGCGCGCTGTGAAAGCCGGCTGCGCTGTCTGATGTAACGCAGGCGGGTACCGATCTTTTCGTTGACGCCGTCAGTCATTGTCCGAAGCCGGTGCGTTTGCGCAATGGCTTGGCAACGCGCTCATTCGACAGTGAGTAGAAGTTGCTACGGTCTGCATTGACGTTGAGCGGGAGATCGTCAAATTCCTTGGGCTGAGCTCGCATCACTGCAGGTGTGGCGACTCCGGCCAAAGCTCGAAGACTTTTGAGGGTGCAGGTATCGTCTGCCTTCATTTCCTCAGCTCTATTTCCTGCAGAGCGACCGGACCTCTCCTCACCTGACAGACGCGCCATGATTGTCGGGGTCCCGGCAATTGAACGAACATTTTCTCGGCTGCCGTAAGCTCTCCAAATCCAGCGGTAGACCTTACTTTGTAGTACAAGGCTCCCTGCGACATGCCGATATCTGCCGCGACTACAATAGGGCCCGACATGAGCCCTGTGATCGGACGCAAGGCGCGGGCTGATCGAGCAGAGCGCTCAAAT
>NZ_JAHEAG010000096.1 GCF_018596315.1 Bradyrhizobium sp. SRL28
CCAGCTTGCCCAATTCCTGAACACCGAGATCATCGAAGACAAATTGATCGAGTTCTTCCTGTTTTGCGGCGATGCTCGCAGACGTTTGCAAGCCTTGTCCGTTAGCGACAGGTGTACGACCCGGACATCCCTGGTGCAGGGGTTGCACCGCAGGAATCCTTTTTCTCCAGCAGTTTCGATTGTGTCGTGACAAAAGATGGGTCAACGTTCATCAATTTTGCAACCACGTTTGCCAGAACCGTTGTCTTTGTCTAAGTCCGTCAGCGCCATCAAGATCATCAATTGTGGCTCAGTAATGCCAAGTGCATTGGCCCGGTAATAACGCCGAAACCGTTCCCCGAGCTTCAAATGCGATCGCAGAACGCATCTCGGTCCAAACGTCATCTCGGCGGATCTTCCCGCGCGTGCCGTGATTCAACGCCTTTGTAAGTCAGCCCGCGCCGTATCCGTTTTTCTGCGTTCGAACCCTGTCGAATCCTGTAAGTAGAATCGGGTCGATTGTTGATCCAAGAAAAAGGCCGCGCGAATATTGCGCGCGGCCAAGTGAGGGAGGAAACGCCCAAAGGGCTAGTGAAGGAGCATCGAGATAAGGTAGTCGATCACCCCTCGATAACTCCAAGCTTGCGGAAACATGAGTGTCGCTAGATGATTAGTCGTCTCTGAATGCCGAGAGCGAACAATCCATAATCAATTTCTTGCGTTGCTGGTCGGCGACTTTGGTGCCTCTTTCGCATGTTTTGTGCAAAATTGACCAGATAGTCGCAGGATGCAGGCGGGCTATTGTCGAGCCCACAAGAAGTTCGCAGCATGATACCAGTGAATTGATGTCCGTTGATAGATCTACAAACGTGTCCCACGAGAAATACGTAGCGCGTCTCGGACTGCTTTTCCCAAGCAATCCTGGTTGCCTGTCGTTGCAGGCACAAAGCTCATTGCCCCTCAGTTCGCTCTTGACGCCGAACAGCAGCGCCTCACTACGTGCTAGTTCAGGATTTCGAAATCAATGTAATTTATTTGCCCGGTGGTCATGCCGGAACGAAGCAGTTACGTGCTGGCATACCAAGCTCGCGCAGTGACAGGTCAGTTCGATTCGAAGCTGGATCTGACCGCTTTTACTGACGCTACTATGAAGCGGTGAACTTCTTGAACTCGCCGCGTTTCGTGCGTATCGGGATGCGAGGTGAGCCAGTAGCTTCGTACGAACCGCACGTCAGGGAGCAGGCGTCGCAGCTCCGGATAACGCCGGGCAGCATAGTCGTGCAAAACGCCGATGCCGTGGCCGCTTCGCACGGCCTCCATCTGGGCGACCACGCTTCCGCACTCGTACCGGCGCGACATCAGCCGGCCAAGCGCCGACGCGTAGTCCAGCGCGCGGCTATACACGAAATCCTCCACATGCGTGACGAACAGCCGACCCGCCAGTTCGGATTGACTTCCGATCGAGCCTTCGCGCGACAAATAGCTTTCGGCCGCGTAGACGCTAAGCGTGTAGTTGGTCAGTTTCGACAGGATCAGTCGTCCTTGCTTCGGCGGTTCGAGGGTAATTGCGACATCTGCCTCCCGCCGTGACAATGAAAAGGTGCGGGGGAGCGGCACGAGCTGGATGACGAGGCCAGGGTGTCTGGCGGCAAGCGCTCCCAAACGGTCCGCCAGAAAATAGTTGCCCAATCCATCCGGAGCTCCAACGCGCACCGTGCCAGTAATCGCTTCGTTGGCTCTTCCGATGCTCCCGCCGACTTTAAGAAATTCGCTCTCGGCGCGCTCCGCCGCTGCCACCAAGGCCTCGCCGGCCGCTGTGAGCGTCGAGCCGGACGTGCGACGCTCAAGCAGCTTGACGTTGAGGCCCTTCTCCAATGCGGTGAGTTGACGGGCGACTGTCGCATGATTGAGCCTCAAATGCTTCGCTGCTTTCAAGATCTGCCCGGCACGCGCGACTTCCAGGAATATTCGAACCTGTTCCCAATCCATCGACTATACTTTCTGCACAACGATGCCGCGGATTCTACGGTTGATACGCAGATTTATGTGCTCAATGTCAATCGCGATCATGCATTCGACCGAGGAGCGCAACGATGTCCGCGACCATTTTGAATTTCATCAACGGTAAAGTGGTGCAAAGTCGAGGAGCCAGAACCTCGCCCGTGTTCAACCCCGCAACTGGCGAACAATCTGGAACGCTCGGCTTGGCTTCGGCCGAGGACGTGCGATCTGCAGTCGTTGCGGCCCGGGCGGCCTTTCCGGCTTGGGCCGACACGCCTCCGCTCCGGCGTGCGCGCATTCTCAACCGCTTCTTGCGGCTTCTTGAGGACCGGATCGATGAGCTCGCCCAAATCATCACCGCCGAACATGGCAAGATCCTATCTGACGCTAAGGGAGAGATCCAACGCGGAATGGAAGTGGTGGAGTTCGCAACTGGCGCACCGCATCTCCTGAAGGGCGAGATCACGGAGAATGTCGGCACGCGGGTCGACAGCCATTCTCTGCGGCAGCCGTTGGGCGTTGTCGCGGGGATCACGCCATTTAATTTTCCGGTGATGGTCCCAATGTGGATGTTCCCGGTCGCACTCGCCTGCGGAAATACCTTCGTTCTCAAGCCGTCCGAGCGCGATCCGTCGGCTTCTCTGATCCTCGCGAAATGGCTTGAGGAAGCGGGACTACCTCGCGGAGTATTCAACGTTGTTCACGGCGACAAGGAGGCGGTTGACGCACTTATCACCCATCCCGATGTTGCGGCCGTGAGTTTCGTCGGTTCGACGCCCATTGCCCGCTACATCTACGAGACCGCGACGCGTCATGACAAGCGTTGCCAGGCGCTCGGCGGCGCCAAGAACCACATGATCATCATGCCGGATGCCAATATGGATCAGGCAGTTGATGCGCTCATGGGGGCCGCGTACGGCTCGGCGGGCGAGCGCTGCATGGCGATTTCGGTTGCCGTCCCGATCGGCGACACGACGGCAGAAAGTCTCATCCAAAAACTGGCACCGAAGGTACGCGCACTGAATATCGGCCCCGGCAGTGATCCGGATGCGGAAATGGGACCGCTGGTGACCAAACAACATCTCGATAAAGTTCGCGCTTATATCGACGCCGGGGCTGCCGAGGGCGCGATACTCGTGGTCGACGGACGCGAGTTCAAGCGCCAAGGCTATGAGAATGGCAATTTCATCGGGGGAACGCTCTTCGACCGAGTGACGACAGACATGAAAATCTATCGCGAAGAGATTTTTGGTCCCGTGCTCGCGATTGTTCGAGCCAACTCCTACGATGACGCGGCCGGCATGATCAACAAACACGAGTTCGGCAACGGCACCGCCATATTCACCAGAGACGGCGATGCCGCCCGGGAATTCGCCCATCAAATTCAAGTGGGCATGGTGGGCATTAACGTTCCAATCCCGGTCCCGATGGCCTTTCATTCGTTCGGGGGCTGGAAAGCATCTCTCTTCGGCGATCACCACATGCACGGCTCCGAAGGAGTTCGATTTTATACCAAATTGAAAACTATCACGACGCGGTGGCCAACAGGTATTCGGGCCGGCGCCGAGTTCGTGATGCCGACGATGAGTTAGGGCTGCTCGCCAGTTGATCGTGAAGGCTAAGTTTTGGCCTTTCCAAATTTTCAGCCGCAGCCTCACGTGAGGCGGGGTCGGCGTCGGCTTTCCAAGCATCTGCGCATGTATACGAGGCAAAAAAGTCTTGCTTCTGGCGTGCGCCACTTTGCAGAAACAGAGCGCTGATCGCCCGGGCGTGAGTGTCAAGATCGGCCAGACGAGCGTGCGGCTGCAGTGCGAAGCATATCCGAGTTGCGAATGTGTTACGCAGCTCAATGGTCATCTTTACCTCTACATCAGGTCGAGCTCAGGCACCCAGTATGCGATGATCCGATGCTAGATGGCCAAAGCTTCGATGGCTGCGTGATTCGAAAACTTTGAAGGGGCAGTTCTTCAAGTTGAGGTAACAACGCCGCTCTGAGTCAAGCGACAGCGAAACTTCGACAAGAAGCAGAAACTCCTCAAGAATCACGGCGATTGGCTCTACGGTGCTGCGAGATCACCTAGCTCCTTGACAAGACCCTCGCGCCATACCCCAGCCCTCTCCATCTCTGCGAAGACCTGTCGAGATTTCATTCGCCAAGCCTTTACTCCAACGTTGCATAAAACGGCGCCATCTTCCTCCAACAAGGCCGGCAGGAGATCACGGGTGTGGCCGAGGAGATTCGAACAAAATTCTGCAGCCTCCAGAGCGGCCTGCTCCAACCCCGCCTGAACGTAGGGAGCCAGAATCTGGTATCGTTGAAGATTCATTGCGAAGGTCAAATCAAGCGGCCGATAGTCCAAAGCTGTCATGAACGTTGCAAACCGCGTAAATCGCATGCTCACAACATGGCTAAGGTTGGTGATGATCGCTGTGAATTTACCCGCCTGGAAGGCATCGCCCACATCGTTCCACGGAACAACAACAGGCCGACACCCCATGATCTCCAGATATCGAAACATGGTATCGTTTTCTGGGCAACGTATGACTATACGGCTCAGATCATCAGGATGGAGTATAGGAGTCTTCGAGAGCAGAACGAGTGATGGTCCCCGTTTCCATTTTAACTTTGGATTCAAGAGTTCTACGGAGTTGCTTCGAAGCACTTTCCTTACTTCTCGATCGAACAGTGTACTCTCCGAGAATTTTTCGAGATGCGCTTCGTCCTCGAAGCAGAATGGCAGTGAGGCCAGTTTTAGCGGATCGGAATACTGCTGAAAGAAACTCAGACTTTCGACAAAAATATCAATAACTCCATTAACGAGCGCCCGAACCTGGGTCTCGGCGGGACCAAGTTGCGCGGCCGGGAAAACGGAGAGCGTGAGATCAGATCCTGTTTTTTCGCTGACAAGAGAAGCGAACATTTCGATAGCTCTGCCTTCAGGGTCCCAAGAGGGAACAAGCGTACCCAGGCAGCGCGGCATTTCAGAATCGCGCTGGAGAAAATATTGCGCTGGGCGATCCAGTTCGAGGCCGAGACGTACCAAAGCGGCGATAGAAGTCGCCGCCTTTCCCCTTTCCAGCTTCGAGAGCTGCGACACTGACATCCCAACCTTGCCGGCCAGGTTTTCGAGACTCAGGTTCCTGGCCTTCCGAGCCTCGCGCAAGCGTCTCCCAATTAAGCCATTGATTGCGTTCTCATCGTCGGACCTAGCGTCCATCTCATCTCTCCCGCAAATGCACTGACTTCGTATCGCAGCTGCGCCGTTTCACTGGGACCCTCGACCTTCAATGAAAAAGCAATTTGAGGCACAATTGTTCTATTGGACAACTTTTTCGCTCTACACCACTACAATTTTTCTTGACATGAAAATTAAAGACGTGCCTGCTATGACGCAATAAGACATAACCGCTCTGAACTGCCTAAATTCGATCACGGCACGGAGGGGAAGCCGTGGCGGGGAAGGAATTTGGCACTTCCGCTTGCAGAGTATGGGGAGAGGCTGGCCAAGGTCGAGAACGCGATTCAACAGCGCGAGATGATCGGCATCCTTATCCATTCGCCCGCGCAACTGCTTCCTGAATCGCCACTGGCGGCCGCCTATCTCAATGAGGATTCGGTCTTTGTGGTCTAGGCGAGAAATACGGCAGGGTCTAAGGCGTAAGACGATATTCCCGACCCGGATTGCGTCACGGCCACTTCTTACCGGATGGTAGCGGGTCTGGTCGGCGCTGACGGCCTGCATCAGGCCGACGAGAACCTCGCCCTCCCGGTGCGCGGGCAGGGAGATTGCGCAGCCATCGATCATGTTGATCAGGGTGCAGTTGCGCAGCGACTTCAGATTGGCCGTGGTGAACGCCTTGTCGTCGGCGAGATCGGCAATCTTCGGCGGCGTGTTCGCCATCGTCGGCAGCACCAGCGCGTCGTAGGGCGCAAGCCGCGCATTGACCCGCTTGATCAGCGAGCGCCGCTCATTGAGGAGATCGATGTAGTCGGCTTCGCTCTGCGCCTCACCACGCATAATGCGAACCGAGACACGAGGGGGTCATAGACGTCGCCCTTGGCAGTGATGAGGTAGCAGTGCAAGGCATAGCTTTCCGACGCGGCAAAGCCACCTTTGGCGTTCATTGGGCCAATGTCATGGAATTCCGCCATCTCGACGCGCTCGATGATCGCGCCGTGATTGGCGAGCGTCGTGAGCGATCGCTCAAAGGTCTGCGCGACCGGCGCGTCGCGGTCGTCGAGCGCAATTGTGGTCGGCACCGCGAGCCACATGCCCTGCACCGGACGCGGCTTCAGCGGCGTGACCGGCTCGTTCGCGAGCACCGCGTCGAGTATGGCAGAGCAACTGACCGATCGCGCCACCGGGCCAATGCTGTCGAGCGAGAACGAGAGCGGCACCGTGCCATCGAGCGGCACACGGCGCATCGTCCGCTTGTAGCCGACGATGCCATCGTAGGCAGCCGGAAGCCGGCACGACCCGCCAGTATCGGTGCCGAGCGCGCCATGCCCCATGTCATCTAGCACGCAGACCGCGGCGCCCGACGAGGAGCCGCCGGGCACATGACCCTCGGCGCGATTTCAGGCACCCATCGGCGTGCCGAAATGCGGATTGATGCTGATGCCGGAATAGGCGAACTCGGTCATATTGGTGCGCCCGATCAGCACGAAGCCGGCCTGGCGCAGCCGCGCGACGGTCGCCGCGTGCCGGCCCGCCCCACCGACCACCACGCGTCCGGCATGCGTACCGATAGCGCCCCATCCAATCGCAGGAATCCGGAAAGGCTCAATGTCAGACATGCCAGCGGTCAGCGGCCCCTTTCTGCTGCATACCGCTTCAGCGCAGTCCCGGCAGCCACCCTCGCAAGCCCGCCCGCGACCTCGCTCAAGCAGCGGAACACCGCGTGCGCATCCGGCACGATTAAGGCGGGTGCGGCGCTCCAACAGTCTAGACCGTCATTTTGCTGCGGTCCGGTGTCAGATGCAGGCAAGTAAAGAAGACCTGTGTTCTCTCAGCAGCGCCCACCACTGGGTCTCGAGGATTACTCACAAAGGCTCCTGCTCCGCCGCGAGCAGATTGAGCAGACCAAACGGCATCCAGGCCAGGAAAGGCCAAAAGAGCCAGAAGGGCCCGAGCGCGCTATAGGGCGCAGACGAACGAACATCGTCGCGTGACAGCTCAACCGCAGCACGCCTGTTCGTCCTGTAAGCATTGAAGTCAATGATTGTTGCCGACGTCTCTTTCATTTGATTTTTCCATGCCATTCTTCACGCGTCTATTGGGCCGCCGGCGACCAGCGAAGCCATTTATGGTCGGCCTCCCGCCGCGCCTTGAAGCGGTCTACGCACTTTTTGGAGCAGAGGACTGTTCGCCAGCAGTAGTAGGGATCAGCCCGAACCGTCCGCCGCATATCGCGCAGTACTTTACTGAACCGCGATGGCAACCATGGGAGCTGTTGCGCATTCTCGCCTCCTATCGGCCTTGGGTGGATAGACCCCCGCATTTTTTGCCGCAGCACCATGCCTGCACGTAAAGTGCGGGTCGACAAAGCCAACTCTCGCGGCATGTGCGGACACGAGGCACACGAGTTTGACTCTGACGAAGCGGCGGCACTTAGGTTTCTCAGAAAACGCGCGAAGCGGGGACGGATCGAATGTAGGCCACCCTATTCTGTCTGCCTTCAACGCGAAACAACTGGCATAATGGAGCGACATTTGTCCACGGCCAGAGAACCCTTCGTCAAATCTAGATTCGAGGACTGATCATCAGCTGTTTATTCGTGGTCCATCTCGCCAATCTCGGAAGTCAAGTTGGCGGCGAGTTCGACTCAAGAACAAAATTGTACCAGTCCAACAAAGGCAAGATTGGCGAGCGCGCCGATCAGCGCCCATGTGCGAACGGCTACAGGCGAAAGCCCTCCGTGGTCGTGTGTGATCGATATCCATAGCGGCTGCATCTGCATCACCTCCAGAAGCGCCGGGGATCACATCACACGGGCAGATTTAGTGGCCACTCACACAATGCATAGAGCGCCGATAACGAGACCGGCGCAACAAATCCCATTGCGGTCTCACGCCGGCGGGAGCGTCACGACGTTCGGCACCAGCTCGACTTGAACGAACTCGTCCCCGATGCGTTCCGTTTCAATGCGACGCGCTGTGCTCCCCCAGGCCCGCGATAGTGGACAATGACATTCTACACAAGTTGCGCCTCTGCCTTCAAACTTCGATTCCTGAACGGCCCCAGGCCGGCGGTCAACTGGAACTTTAGATGGCGCGATTATTGAAAAGACCTCTCAGTTTAGCCAATTCTCAGTCGTGTCCCTCTCCTACTATCCGTTGGTGCGGAGTGATCCGGCCCGCATTGCTGCGGTAGCGCAACCTTGTCCAGAAGCGTGCAGAGCGTGCTTCTGACTGGAGTTTCCAGAGCGCTTGCAGCTTTCAGATTTCGCAGAAAACAACCGAAACGGAGCGGTTTCCTCTCACTACCGATTGGCGGAAAGGCGACGTTTCATTCAGTCGACGAGGAACTGGCAATCCTGCCGGGTCTATACAAGCCAGACCTGACTTCCCGCTTTAGGCGGGAGATGCCGGCCCGCTGGCTGGCTCTGTTGACGCTAGTACGCAGCCATCCTCGAGCCATAGCTCATGAATTAAATAGGTGCCTTCAAAAACTGAGCGATCGAGTGTGGCCTTAAACGAGTTTGTAGCCGTTCTCGGCGGCTCATTGACCCCTTCGGATCAGAGTATCGCCGCTTGTAGGCTTGATTAACCCCGCCACCATTCTCGTGAGAGTGGTCTTTCCGCAGCCGCTCAGGGGTACTGCCTATGCGTAGGAAATGCCATCGTCCTGTTTGGCATCCCAAGTGAAAGCAACAGAATCTCCGCGAGCGCCACCACAAAAAAGCACCGTGAGGAAGATGCTTCCGGGCAGCAGCAACCAGGCCCACCGTGTGGGCGGGCCAATGGCGAAGTCCGCGAGGACTCCAGCCGGCCGTCGATTGCTATGGAGTTCATCCTGCCCGCCATGCCAGCCACCGCTCCTGGATGTGATCTTCATTGGTCTTGCCGTCCGGGCGTTTGGCCGCGAGCCAAGCTGCGTCCGCGCGGATGCACTTCGAACCGTTCTCGGGATTTACGTTGACCTGCGGGACCAAGTCGGCTGGTAGATACTTGAGCTGATTTTTGTTTGGCCCGGGGTAGCCGGTGCCCTGTGTCCACCCGGCCGCAATCTGCGCGCGGTTCAAGAAGGCGATCAGCTTTTGCGCGTTCGCGGTGTTGGGGCCACCCTTCAGAATCGTTAGGTACTGGTCGCTGAGGTAGGCCCCGTCCCAGACAAACTTGATCGGCGCGCCCTGGCTGATCGCGCTGATGACACGGCCGTCGCCCGCGGCGGCCATCGCGTACTCTCGGTTGATCAGGAGTTGCGTCGGTTCTCCGCCGGAGCTCGACCACTTGGTAATGTGCGGCTTGATCTCGTCGAGCTTCTTCAGCGCCCGGTCAATCTTGTCGTCCGTCAGCGGCCAGATATCCGTGCGAGCGACACCGCCGGCGAGCAGCGCAAACTGGATGGTTATCTTACCTTGGGAAGCGAAGAGCCCCCGTGGTCCCGGGAACTTCTTGACGTCCCAGAAATCCACCCAGTTTTGCGGGCCGCCCTTCGGAAAAGCGCGTTGATCATAGGCGAGCCCCGCAGCTGCACTGTAGCTCACGACTGCGTCCTCGAGACGAGTGTGCGGCGGCGTGCCTGCGAGCGACTCTTGATCCCAGAGACTGTAATCGATTGGCTCGAACATCCCGGCTTCGTGCATTGCCGGATAGTTCGTTGCTATTAGATAGGCGGTGTCCCAATCGACTCTGCCGGCGCGAGACATCGCCTTTATTTGTGGTTCAGCGTAATCGGCCACCACGTCCACGACTTTGATGCCGGTCGCCTTCGTGAATGGATCGAAAACATATCGCCGCGCGCCTTCTGTAAACGAGCCACCATAGCTGTAAACTACGACTTCGCCACTGCTGCCAGCGAGCTTTTCCTGCGCCCAAGCTGTGGTGGCTTTGACGACGAACGGTATGCTTAGTAACCCCGCCGTTGACTGAAGTAGTGAGCGTCGGCTCAGGCCACGGTGTGAATGGCCGGCCGGATCCTGTTTGTTCATGACGTTCTACCCTGCAAAGCACAAATAGATTGTTGCGCGCATTATTTTATACGGTCGAGCGCGGCGGACCTTCGAGAGTTGGGCGAAGCACGTGAGGGCCGCAACGATCACCTCCTGCAGTGTATCCGCAAGATAGTCCGCTCTCAGGCTCAGACTATCTCCATCTTTTGCGCAAATATTACCGGCCCCTGAAACCGAGGTTCTCTAATTTAGGCGCTCGTAATTCAATAATTCGGCGTTTGATTGGGAGAATGCGCAGGTTTTGTGCGCGACC
>NZ_JAHEAG010000097.1 GCF_018596315.1 Bradyrhizobium sp. SRL28
CGAGGCCTCATGCTTGATATGCCCCTTGGCAGCTCCAGAGCCGTTGTCGGAATCATGCAGGGCCTTCTGCGACTGACCGTGATTTAGATCGTCTAGCGGGGCCTCATGCTTGATATGCTCCTTGGCAGCTCCAGAGCCGTTGTCGGAATCATGCAAGTCGGGCTGCCCTTGACCATGATTGGGCTCGTTATCCTGGCCTGCCTGCGTTGTGTCACGCGTGCCTTCGTTCGCGGCCGCCGCGACAACGTTTATGGTTCCGGAACCTTGGGGAATAGTGTTCGCTCGGTCGCTGCCGTTATCCTCTGCGTCAGCATCGCCAACATGAAGCTCGCTGTGGTCTCTGGTGATCGTATCGCCTTGGGCGAACTCGAATGCGAACGCCCCATCGTACACTGCAGTAGCTGGTGTGCCGTCGAAATTTGCGAAGCTGGGAGCTGCGACCGCTGCCAGTCCCTTA
Organism: Bradyrhizobium sp. SRL28; assembly: GCF_018596315.1. Classification (GTDB taxonomy): domain Bacteria; phylum Pseudomonadota; class Alphaproteobacteria; order Rhizobiales; family Xanthobacteraceae; genus Bradyrhizobium. The sequence continues at coordinate 458 of NZ_JAHEAG010000097.1, forward strand.
GCGTCGCTTGCGGAAGATGAAGGGAAGACATCAGCTAGGCCATGGCCAAAATCAAACGCTTGCGCGGCGTGGGCGGTACGATCGAGCTCGTAAATCAAGGCTCCGAAAGCCGCAATCGTGAAGATGCTGTAGCTGCTCGAACTCGGCCTCGGCGCGTTGAGTGCTGCCTGCGCAAATGAACTCGCGGCCATCTCGCCACCCGGATCGACGAGCTTACCGATCGGCCTTGACGTTCCAGTTGCCGCGCCGGCGCCGCCGCGCTCCTTGCTGGCGGCTCTTTCTGGGGTGTCACCTGATACTGTTTCCTTTCGGCTGATTTTGATAGTGACAACCTTCGCGGAGCCGTTTGCGGCCATGACCGTGAAACTTTCGATCGCAGTGTGACCGGCGTCGACTGAATCGTCCAACGCTGCCAGGATAGCAGCTGCCAGGATACTCATCGCGCCGTAACGGCGCGACAGCGCGAGCGCGGCGAGCTCCGCACGGCTGCTGATTCCGAGCTTCTGTCGCGCGTGGTTGAGGTGAATCCTGACGATGTCCGGGACGACACCGAGCACCCGAGCAATATCGCTGTCTGACAACCCCTCGGCGACGAGATCCATGATCGTCCGCTCGTTGACGGTCAGAATTGCCCGAACGTTATTACCGAACGACGCGATTCCATTGGCTTCGTTACCGACCCTCGCCAGGTCTGACCCCGGTTTTTCCAGCCTCACGGACTGCACTAGCACTTCCGGTTTGGCGCTCATCGATATCATGCCGCAAGCACCGGTCGCCATTGCTGTGGCAAGATCGCCACAGGCGACAGAAGCGGTGAAGAACACCAGTCGGGAAGAAAGGCCTTTGTCGCCCACGACGGCGAGCATGTCGGACGCGGTCACATCCGTGAACCCGTCCTCCAGTAGCACCACATCGGGCGTCAACCTGCGAATGGCTGCAAGGCAACTAGCTCCATCGAGACAGCATGCAACCACCTCGAAATCGGGCTGCGCTCCGAACAGCGATACAAATCCATGCAAAACAATGGGACGTCGATCTGCTATCACCAGTCTAACGCGATGCATGAACTCTCCTTTTCGGCCCCGTAACGCATGAGACGGATTAAGGTTCCGGCGAATAAACTGCGCTCAACCGACGCGTTCCTAATTTTCATAATGGACCATGTGCAGGCAACTTTTTTTAAACAATGGGAGGACGTCCGTTTAGTGACGAAGAGCAGCGGCGTATGTGTCTCCGGCTCTGTCTCGACTTGGCCACAGTGAGCCCCGCCAATTCAGCCTGACGCGCGCGCTGAACAGTGCCAGGAGCGGCAACCAGAATGCGGCGCGCGCGCGAAGTGTCCCTCCAGCATCAAGCGCACTTAGGAAACCCGTCGTGACCTCTGGTGTCTCGACAGGTACACCCGCGTTTCGCTGCCCTGAGAAATTGGGAGGATGACCAGGCGTGGGTGTCGGGACCGCAACCAACGGTAGGTCGATCGGCTCGCCGGGATCCGGCCTAGCTCGCCGGAGGACCCCGTCGACGCAAGAAAGCTCAAATAGCTCTACGACTCTTTATACCGAAGAGATTGAGACCGCGTACCGAAGAGATTGAGACCGCCTTCGCGCGATCTTTTGTTGTGTACATCGCGGTGACTCAACTGGGGCGGGTTAGGTCGGGTGTGCAAGGACGAGCTGACGGGCAATCCGCCAACCAACCAGAGCTACCACATGGGAGCACCCCACCCAGATTTGATCGCGATCGATGTGCCTACCTGACCGGGCAACGATCGCTAAATCGATATCGCTGAACGCTCAATTGCGGGCAAACTATCCAGCCGGATATGCGATGGACGCTACGCGTATCCCCCACTTGACGCTGGTACAGCGCCTTGTGCCAGCGGGTTTTCCTTGGGTTAAACGCACATCCTGAACGGTTCCGAGAATGACGTTCCTCGGTACGGCTTTAGCCCAGAAAGACAAATCAGAAACCCAACGGCGCATCGATCGTACACCCGCCGCGGCAGTAGCGGAGGGCACCAAATTATTCGCAATCAAGCGTTGGAACGTAACGACTCTGGTCCCGTTCAACTTTGATACTCACCCGAACGACGGCCCGCCGAAGCGGGCGTCTTGAGGATTAACGAAGTCCCCCGCCGTACAGGGCCCGTTCTTTCGTACCTCTTCAGCGCCGTAGGGCTTGCTGCCGGCATCGAACGACTTCCACCCCGCCTTTTGCCAGGCCGCGCTTCGGTCACGCAGATTGATAGCAGACTCATCTAACATCGCTTCGAGACGGGAACGTTCGGCGTCGGCGACCCGCGCTGAAACCAGCGTGCCGCCCCGACGGACGCCCTCAGCGTAGGAGTGGGCATCTGCCTCAGACACGCCTGCCTCTGTGAGCGCGCCGACAATACCGCCGGTGGCTGCGCCCGCTGCCGCGCCAACCGCTGTGGCAGCCAGCCAACCAGCCGCAACAACGGGTCCAAGCCCGGGTATTGCCAACAAGCCAAGTCCGGCAAGAAGGCCAGCTGCGCCACCCACGCCCGCGCCAATGCCAGCGCCCTTCCCAGCGCCCTCGGCGCGATCATCCACGCCATCGCGATCGCGATCCACCATCTTGTCGGAGTTAAACCAGCCATCCGAGTTATTGGCGACGAGGCTGATGTCCGAATGCGGCACGCCTGCGGCTTCCAGGCGCCTAACAGCTTGCTGGGCGTCGTTGTGAGTATCGTAAAGACGAGAAATGGTAACAGTCATGTTTGGTCTTCCTTACTTGGCAGAATTGACGTTGCCTTGAAAATCGACGCTTACCGCAGTGGCTGAGCCGCTCTTGCTCGCCTTGCCGCGCCAAACACCATTGTCGTCTTTCTTTAGTTCCGTGACATTGGTGTAGCCGGCGTCCTCGATTTTCGACTTCGCTTGGCCTTCGGTGAAGCTGTTGCGACCCGCGACCGGAGCGTTGGAGTTGTTTTGACCGGCACTATTGACCGCGTTGTTGTTCGGTCCTGACTGCGCAGGCGGATTTTGCGCCGACGCCGTCGTAGCTGCCAATAATCCAATACAAATGTAGAGAAATGAGCTTTTCATAGTTTTCTCCAGAGTTTCAGGAGCGCTCGTAACCTTTCGCTACCGCTATAGTTCCTAAACTAATGACCTAGGCGCGTACGCGCTTTGCCAAGGCCCTCCGCCGTTCGAGCAACTCGCCGTACTGCTTTCGGGCGCGTGCCGCAGCTGCTTTCCATCTAGCCGATATGTATCGGGAACAAGTGGCAACACGCACCGTTGGAATACCGTGGCCAATTTATGAGGAGGCGTAAATGCCGGTACTGTTGCTGTGGGAGGTTCCTACTGTGATCGTTGTCGGCGGCGTCGGCTACTATTTTGTCCGCGTCGTGCACTAAATCGCACACAAGCTGGCCGGGAAAAATAAGCAATTCGGCCCAATTATCACTGGAGGAGACACCATGAAAAAGCTGCTGCTTTCAAGCGCCGTCGTCGCGTTTACGGTCACTTCGGCCTTTGCGCAAACCGCCGTTACCTCGGAATATTATGTGGTGAGAGATGCAACCACCAAGAAATGCACCATTGTCGATAAAAGGCCGACCACCACGACGACGGTAGTCGACAACGGCGTGTTCAAAACCAGGACCGAAGCCGAAACTGGCATGAAAACGATGAAGGTTTGTACGGAAAACTGATCCGCGATCAGTACGAGTTCGCAGTGCTCCATGGACGATCAGGGCCCCACTTTGCGCGTCCATCGCCTGCGTGGCCCTGCCGAGCGGTCCTCGGCAGGGTTTCTCTTTCTAGTTCGACAATTTGCCGGAACGCAGCGTGATTCCGCTCGTTGGCAGCTCAAACGAGGCGCAAAATGAAATACGTTCTATCTGCTATCGCGCTTTCTCTCCTGCTTACTACTGCCGCGAGAGCAGAAGAGACATCGTCGCAGCCCGTCAAGGCTGAGGGCGCGACCGAAGATTGTTCAAAACAAGTATGGCCAAACTTTTCACCGGCGTGCCTGCCGTAAGAATCCGATTGCGTAGTATCCGTCAGCCGCACCGACATTGATGATGCGCGGATAGCCACGCGCAATCACCCGACGCACAGCGTCATGCAGCTCGATCTCCTGCGTGCCGAGAAGGTAACCGAGCAGATTCCGGTTGGAGACCAGGGTCAAGCTCAGGTGCATTCCCGTAAACGGGCCGGACAGCACTGTGTCAGCAGCGCGATGACGGACCAAGGCCGCGGCCGCATTCCAGCGGGGCATCGCAAGCCAGCGCAGCAGGGCGCGGGCTGATGACGGAAGCAGCCTCCGAAGGCGACACTTGGATGGCATATGATGCGAACTCAGGCGGGCGCACAACGAGAATTCATGCGCGTTCACTGCGTGGATACACTGTGGTCAATCCGCGCGCAGCGTGACTACAAGTAAATCTCTCGTTGAAAATGTGTGGAAATGGCGACGGGCCGTACTACGGCCCGTCGTTGTTTCACTTAGGCGCGCGTTGATAGGGAAACACCCAGCTTCGCAGCCATAACACTGGTGGCGCCGGGGGTGCGTTTCAATGTCTTTGCGATCTTGGTGACACCTGACTTTGCTTTGGCCATCGTCTTCATTGTTCGAACATCGTCCTTCGTCCACGTGCGGCGAACTACTTTCTTAGCTTTTGCCATTCTTTCTCCGAATCGTATTGAGGCAGAGCCGGGCTTCTATCATGACTGTCTCACTAGCGATCAAAGAACAAATTTCCATTGCGAGAATGTGAACGTAAGCTTCGCTACGTGAAGGTCGGACGTGTGATCTAGATTATTATCATCGGTCGAAGAAACCGGGCATGTACTCCAAATTGAGAGGGACGTACATGGACAAACAATTTTACAGGGATAGGGCGCGCGTCCTCCGGGAGCTTGCGGACGGAGCAGACCCGCTGATCAAAAGAAGACTTTTACGTCTTGCGAATAACTACGACGATTTGACCACGTTGCGTGATCAAGCGGAAATGAAGCCAAAGCTAAGTTCCACAGACGATAGTCGCGGCAGCAATTAGCCAACAGTCTCGCTCGCTTTAACTGGCTTGGCGTTCTGAACAATCTCGCCATTCAGCCAGTCTTGCTCAACGGCCAAAGCCCGCCATGCGGCTTCCATGCGCTTGTATCGGTTGTAAGTTGGCTCGTCGGCAGCGCGCTCGGCAAGTTGTGCGCAGTTCTCGGCATTTTCTAAGAAATGCTGCGATTGCTTCATGAACATGGGATTGGCGTGGCTCGCGATCAATGCAGTCCGGCGTGACAATTTGTCCACATGACGGCCGTAAAATCGTCCGAGCCAAAAGCAACCCGAAACTAGGTACGGAAGAACACGAACCAGACAAAGCCCATAGCGATCACCGCGACACTTACGCTGATGATAAGCAGCAATAGAATCGAGGGGCCGGGCTCAGCTTGACGCGCTTCCATGGGCGTTTCGATAATGACGCCGTGCTTTTTCTTCATCATGATTGCACCTAAATTTTTGGTGCGAGGTCGGCGCGGTCAAATACCGGGACAATCTCAACATCCTCTGGCAAGGCACCCGATGGCGTGTCTTCCGCAGCATGGCGCAACGCTTCGGCGGTCGCATCCAATCCATCGGTAGTTTCGTTCGCGCCGCTACAAGCGACAGCAATCGCCGGCCATAGCCTTGCGAGCGTCGCACATCGATGGGATTGACCGATACCGCAGCGACGGCGACCTCGATCTCGCCGGCCGCCGGCTTGCGCCGGAGAACCGGTCGGACCTCGAAGCCACTACTCGGCCCGAGACACACCAGGGTGACACCTGTCGCATCCGTCACCATCTCGCCGCCCTCCCGAAGTTTCTGGACAATCTAACTGCACGATCAATTCGCCAAAGACGCCGGCCTCGGCGCTAGTCCTTCACTTCGAGCTTGAAGGCATAGCGCTCTAGCGCTTCCCGCAGGGCCTCGGTCCCTTCGCCGGTGCAAATTATTCGTCGTCCTATGCGAAAGCGCTGCTGGCCGCCACGAAGGACTGCGATCGCATAAAGCCCGCGAGGCCGGGCACTCCTGCAGTGGTTACGTCCGCAGACCTTGCGCTGATGGAGCGCGAGCTGAAATCCGCACAGAAGGAATTGAAGGCGACCGAGGCCGCCTATGGAATGGACATGCTCGATCTCACGACCGCCACACGGTATGTTTCGCGGCTGCTCGGCAATGGCAACATCAGGCGTTATCTCGATGACAATCACCCCGAGATTCTGAAGGAGTTCGCAACAATCATTTCTGCCGCTTCGCTCGACGATCCCGAACAAAGCAGAGGACAGGTTTCGGACGTGCGTTCTGTGACACCCAAAAAGCTCCTTGGCCGGGACCCGGAAGAGCCGCCTTGCCTCTAGGAAGACAAAGCCGCAAGAGGCCTGCGACAAGCCGACGACGCCAGAACCACGCCCGCTTGAGCCGACCCAGCAGCCACATGACAGTCGACATTGCGTCAGCTTCTCGTTCGAGCCGCCGGCTCGACTGAACCCGGTTCAGATAGCCGTAGATATATAGCTTCAGGAGAACCGAGGGATGGTACGATGGTCGACCAGTTGCCGCTGGCTCAACCCCCTCGAAGTTCATCTCGGCCAAATCGAGCGCACCGACAAACACATCGATCACCCGAACCGGGTTACTCTCGTCAATGAAATCATCGAGGCATTCGGGCAATAGTGTCCATTGCCCACGATCCGCCTCTTCAACGAAGCGCCTCATCGATTCCCCCACAGAATCACAGGAGAATCATAACAGCAGCACGGCGTTTTCACACAGCCAGGGTCAAACTCAGACCTCGGGGCCGCGCTCGAGCCAAGTCCGCCCTACCCTTAATAGCGGAAATCGCCAGACCGCCCGGGCTTGTCCGTATCGAATTGTAAGCTTAGGCCGAGATATTGAATCTAGTCTGCCACCAGCAAGCGCACCGTTGCATCGTATCGAACGCTTTGCTCGCCAATGAGGGCCATTGCATCGACCTTGGCACCGGCATCGTTGTAGGTGCCAAAGAACCCGATGTGTTGGACCTTGGCCGCCATCGGTCGCCCGGTCGGGGTATGCTCTTGACTGGTTATTTTACCCTGCCAATTTCCGGCGGAGCATTCATAGCTTCCTGTGTAATAGACGTAGGCATCGCCGCCATGCACCTGACCGTCGCGCAGTATCAGCACGCCATGAACGTCCTCGGCTACGCCATCTCGGGAAGTAGCATTCAACGAATAGAGGCCGTTCCTAATCATGATTGTTTCCACACCCAGTCACCAACAAACCTAGCCGACACCGGCAAGGTTGTCGCATGGTCACATAATACCGGGTGCGCCCCGAGCCGGTGACAACAGTGGCGAACCCTACCACAATTCTTCCTTGATCCGGTGCAGCTATCAGAGCCGTTGAATTACGCATCACATCTGTGGAGGGCAGGAAGCATGAAATTGTTTACGGGGCTGCTCGCGGCAATGCTCTTGCTGGCGGGTGCGGGTACAAGCCATGCGGTAGTTCGGATTGCTAATGATCGGGGCGGACAGATCGGTCGTTACGTAGAACGATACGAACAATTGCGAGCCTCAGGCCAAACAGTAATCATTGACGGCCTTTGCGCCTCGTCCTGCACACTGGTCCTCGGAGCGATCCCTCACGAGCGAATTTGCGTAACTCGGAACGCCAACCTCGCCTTCCACGCAGCGTGGGATTTTGGAGCCCGCGGACGTGCCATTACCAATCCGGGGGCCACCCGGATGCTCTATTCGATGTACCCATCGCAAGTCCGGGAATGGATCGCTAATCGCGGGGGTTTGAGTCCACGGATGATTTTCCTGCGAGGCAAGCAGTTGGAGGCGATGTACCGCCCTTGTTATCTGCATGCCCAGGTTGCTGGACCAAGATGAATGCCTGACTTCCTTGGCGGAATTGTCGCTGGCATCTAACGGACGACGGACGACTGCCCGCCTCGCCCCGGACGCCGCAGCCAAGGGACTACCGGGGACGAAGAGAGGTCGTGAGGCTTTTCCGCATAAGGCAGTTTTCTCTGATATGCATTCAGTAGACGCGGACGATATGCTGAACATAAGTGCAGCCAGCTTTATCCCACGCTGACCGCTTCCGGTCTTCCCCCAACTGCGGACATCACACATGGGGACTACTACTTCCCAAAAGGGCCAAACGCCTTACCCTTCCAAAGACCAGTTTAGAAATTTACCGGCGCTGCAAGTAGCCAAGTATTCATCAGCCCACGCCCCTTGATTTCCCTCTTTCCCAGCGATTGGAAATCGTATTGGCTAGGGAGTTCGGCGCGGACCTCATCAGTGACCAAGATCGCGTTTGGTACGCCGGCCGCTTCCATTCGGCTTGCAACGTTTACGGTGTCGCCCCATAGGTCATAAAGAAATCTCCGTTCGCCAATAATTCCTGCGTGGCAGGGCCCAAAGTTCAGGCCGACTCTGATTTTTGCTGGCGTCCCATCCGGTGCCGGCATCGATTGGGTGGCCCTGATCATCTTAATGGCAGCTTCTACGCATTGTTCGCAATTTTGCCCGGGTTGTCACCGAGACCATGGGCGGCCATATAGGCGTCGCCAATTGTCTTGATCTTCTCAAGCCCATGCCGGTCGCAGATCGCATCAAACGCGGCGAACAGTTTATTCAACCAAGCAACGATACGGTCGGGATCTGTCCGGGACGATATCGCGGTGAAGCCAACAATGTCCGCAAACATCACGACTACCTGCTGATGTTTGTCGGCAACCGCTTCACCCTCTTGGAGCCGATCTGCAATCCCTTCTGGAAGAATTCGCACGAGCAACTGGCGAAATCTTTGACGCTCCTCAGCTAAGTCACGGCTGGCTAGAAATTCTCGTCGTCTCAGCGTTTCCAGCAGGACGGCGAACCAAATTCCCATCATCGTCACTCCAACGTCGAGTAAAGCGAGCAAGACAAAGCTACGGTCTATCCCGCGTCCCGAGCCAATAATGCCAAGCAAGACCGCGCTCGTAGCGAGACTTGCACCGACCATCCATCTCAGACTTCCAGCCATGAATAGGAATGGGAAGAAGCTTATGATCGCGCCGTTGCCGATGAAGATATACGGCGTTTGCTCAAGAGTATTGATAAAGGCAAAGAATGCAGCATAGCCGACTGCACCAAGAGCCATGAGTTCATTCATTCGCGTGCGCAAGGCTGGAAGGTAGGTCAGGCCAATGGCGAATATGAGAAAACTGTTGGCATACACCTGTCGGATTAGGGTCACCTCCCCGAAGGCTACCTCGAAGACTAACCAATCCCATACCGTGTAGATGGCGTTCAGGAGTAAGCCGAGGATCATCCCGAACCGGCCAATCCAAATCTTGCTTTCGAGGATGGACGCTTGGTACTCAGCCTCAAGCTCGCGCGAAAACTTTAACCCGACATAGAATGGACGCGCCTTGTTCGGCTTCCTTGCCGGACGACGATCCAAGTGACCGGATGTTGATACTGCAAAGGTCATGAAAATCACTTCCGCCAATCGCCAAAGCCGCCCTGAAGATTGCAAGCTTGGCTTCCCTCGGCAAGAGCCCGACAAAGCTAGGGCGGCTTGGCTTAAGTCAGTTATGGGTCATCGCGTCGGTTTGGCCGAACCACGGCGACTTCCGGTCTACCGCGGTGAACGGACATTCTCAGGATCGGCGGGCATGTCTCAAAGGTGCCTGGAACGGAAGCCGCGACCTCCTTCGATCACCTCATCGGCACGGGTCAGGCGCACGCTTCAGAGATTCGAAATCTGCAACAGCTTACGGTCGCCGATCCAGGTTCTGGCAAGGTCGGCCTCGGCCTTGCGGGCTGCGGAGCCATCACCGCGTGACTTGTGCAGTTCCGCCAA
>NZ_JAHEAG010000098.1 GCF_018596315.1 Bradyrhizobium sp. SRL28
CGGCAGCCAGCAGGCCTCTCAGCATTCGCGAACCGGCGAAGGGAAACTCCAGATGCAGCCGGTCGAGACGCCGCATGATCGCGAGATCGGCGTCCGGCACCGGACGCGGCAGGTAATAAACGCTGCCGCGCCTGATCTGCAAAACTTCCGCCTGCCTGGTGATCGACAGATCATGCTCGCGGTCGATCATCGCTTTGCGCTCAGCAATCCCGCCTTGGTGAGCGCTCCTTCTAAAGAATCGTTCTCCAGCGTCAGTTCCCCGATCTTGGCATGCAGCGACTTCACATCGATCGCAGGCGTGGCCGGCGCAGCGCTGCCAGGTCCAAAAACTCCGGAAGCGCCACCCTCCAGCTGGCCTTCCACGCCGTAATCTGATTGGGGTGGACGTCGAACTGCTCGGCAAGCTGAGCTACTGTCCGGTCGCCCTTGACGGCGGCAAGCGCCACCTTCGCCTTGAAGGCCGGTGTGTGGTTCCGGCGTGCTCGTCTGCTCATCGTCGCTCCTGATTCGCAGGCACCAGCGTGCCCGCTGTCAGGCAGAAATTCCACTTATCGACCTGTGCAGAATTCCGGGGCCGGCTCTTAAGGCTATGTTGAGAGCCACAATGAAGGAGCCGAGTTATGATGATAGAATACTTGCCCGAGAGGGGAGTGCAAATGGCGGAGCCCTTCGATTTTTGCGGGTTTAAGCTCGTCTTGAAGGGCCCGTATGCCGCTAAGCCTTCAGACTTGAAAGGGATCACGCTCGTTTGACCACGACAATGCGCTGATGCCTATTTAGTGCCTATCCTGCCTGGCTGCCCCAAGGACAACAAAACCTGGGAAGCAGCCTACGCCAAGATGGTCGCAAGCGCGCGCGAGCGGGGCTGGATTGACGCTAAAGCAAATGCAATTCGCGCACACATCGAAAGAAGGTTCTGATCAGAAAGATCCGAGGCAGCTCGCATCCTGAGTTAGTGCCCTGCATGCAAGTGACACTCGTTCCTAATCTGTCTCGATAGCGACTCCTTGGCAGCTCGGCTTCTTACCCAGAGGCGAACAGCATGATGGCGGCGAGAAGATCAGCCCTGAATGGGAACCCGACACGCATCAGCTGCGCCGCTCACTAAGACGGCGCCTTAAGGCCTTGGCGCTGGCAACGCTAGCCCGGCTCGGCCCAGATCCTATGAGGAAATGGCGGTGCTTTTTCAGTTTTCGTATCATCGCTGCTCCCGGAGGCTTAGGAGTTTGAACATATTCACACGACGGCCGCCCAAAAGGACTTGAATCGCACGTGGCGTCAAATTGTACGATCTCAAAGTAGGTGGCGCCGGCTTCCGGCCGCGCCGCGCTCAATCCGAGAAGCGTGTTTTGTTCTGTCCGCACAGATCCCTGGGAGCTGGTATGGCGACAAGATCGCGCAAACGCATAAAGGTCGATTGGGCTGCAGAAGCTCCCAAGGAGCTGTGGCGGCAAATTTCGCTCGCCACGATCGGCGCGACATCGCAAGAGATTGCCCGGTATCTCGGAGCGGCATGTGAAAAGACCTGACGGCTCCAGGAAGATCTTGCTAGTCAATCACACTCAAGGCCAATGCCGGGCCATTGTCGGCCTCAAAGGTGGAGATGCCGGAGCCGCCTATATGTGTGGCGAGCCTGTATTGAGAAGATCGCGCAGGAAACTCTCGTCATGGTGCGCTTATCACCATTGTCTGATGCACGCAGCCCCTGTCGAGCAAAACTGAAGTACGTGAGCAAGAGCCTACACTTTGAGTCTCCGGATTACATCCACCCTACCTGAGCCTCACGAGATCGTCACAAGCTGAACTCTTTTGCGGGTACCTGACGGAAGGCCCCTCATCTAAGACAATAAAGCCGTAATCGACACCTTCCGAGCGACGTAGAGGAGCTCTCATTGGCCGCTTCGGGAGGCAAGTACTGTGCAAGCCAGGGAAAACGGAAGACTGATGGTTGATCTCTGCACGCTGATTGAGCGCAACGCGGCGTTCACTCCCGACAAGCCCGCGATCCATTTCGAGGGCGAGACCTTAAGCTACGCGATCTTCAATCAACGGATCGAGCAGGTCGCGCGCGCCCTAAAAAGCCAGCTCGGTGTCGAGAGAGGCGATCGCGTCGCGATCCTCAGCCTTAACCGGCCTGACCATCTGGTGCTGCTCTATGCCTGCGCGCGGCTCGGCGCAATGCTCGTGCCACTGAACTGGAGGCTTGCGGTCGCCGAGCAGCTCTTCATCCTGTCCGACGCCGCCGCCAAGGTGCTGGTGATCGAACACGCCTTCGAGGCACTCCTGCCGGCGCTGGCGGAGCAACTGCCGGATATCTTTGTCGTCGGCTTGGATTTTGCGCCCCTCGGCGGAAGCAAATGGGATGGCCTGCTAGACCGAGGGCGCGGCGATGGTCGCAATCCGTACACGGACCTGTCCTGCCCGCTTCTGATCGTCTATACCTCGGGCACGACAGGGCGGCCGAAAGGGGCTGTGCTGCGCCAAGAGGCCTTGCTGTGGAATGGGGTTATGAGTCAGCACATGCATGGCCTCTCCTCGGCTGACCATGTCTTGACAGTGTTGCCGCTGTTCCACGTGGGTGGCCTCAATATCCAGACGACGCCAGCGTTGCATCACGGCGCGACGGTTACGATCCACACGCGGTTTACGCCAGAGGCGACGCTCGCTGCGTTCGAGCGCGAACGGCCAACTCTGGCCGTGCTGGTGCCTGCCACGATTCAAGGCCTGACCGAGCATCCCAAGTGGTCGACCACCGACCTAAGCTCACTCAGAGCAATTTCCACCGGCTCAACCATGGTGCCGCAGCACCTGATCGAACGCTTTGTCGCACGCAGCGTACCAGTGCTGCAGGTGTATGGCTCCACGGAGACCTGCCCAATTGCTGTCTATACGAGACTCGGCGGTGATCTCTCGCGTGAGGGTACGACTGGCCTGCCCGGCCTTTTCTGCGAAGCGGCAATCATCGATGGTGGGGGCAACAAGCTGCCGCCAGGCACCCTGGGCGAGATCGCAGTGCGCGGGCCTAATGTTTTCTGCGAATATTGGGGCAATCAAGAAGCAACGCGCGAGGCGCTGCATAACGGCTGGTATCACACTGGCGACATCGGCCGCCGCGATGCTGATGGGTATTTTTGGGTCCATGATCGCAAGAAGAATCTGATCATTTCCGGCGGGGAAAACGTTTATCCGGCAGAAGTCGAGCGTGTGCTTATGGAGCATCCCGATGTCGCAGAATGCGCTGTCGTCGGTCGGCCCGATTCGCGCTGGGATGAAGTACCAGTCGCCTATGTGATCAGGCGGTCGGGCGTGCGGATTGAAGCGGAAGCACTGACCGCGCATATGCAGTCGCAGCTCGCCCGTTTCAAAGTGCCGCGCGAAATCATTTTCACGGAAGAATTGCCGCGAACGGGGTTGGGCAAGATCCAGCATTTTATGCTGAAAGAGCTCGATGCGCGATCAAGTCGGTAAGGAGGCACCAAATGAATATCGCGGATTGGGCGCTGGCAATATTTCCCTTGCCGCCTGCACGCGATCTTATGTCTCTAGCTCACTGAAGTCGTTTCGAACAACTGTACTACATGAATACGCTGCCGCACGTTCATCGTAGTGCCGGACTGCGCTTCCGTCCCGATATGCCAAGTACCACGGAGCTCGTTGATGCCGCGGATCCTAATTATGAACGCCGGTACCGCCCAAATGTCGGGTGCCGATCTGACGGCAATCCAACTTTCGCTTGCAGCCAAGTCGGCTTGGCGCTCCGTATGGTTTGCACAAGCGGGCGACCTAATTGTCTCTCCGGTAGCGATCCCAACTGATCTGCTACACTACGTTGGCGCGACGCTAAGGTTCGACCCATCGACCGTCTTGGTGCTCGTGCCAGAAAACGCGCACGAGACCCGGGTCCTTAGTGATTTGACTCTGCAGTCCAATACAATTGTTGAACAAATCCGACGCCACGTTCGTGAGAAAACACATTGGAAACTCTGTGCTTGCTACTCTACTGAAGGCGTTGCGCGCTTAGCGGCGATGCTCGGCATACAGCAGAACGGGAACGACTTCGCTCTGCAGCGAGGCCCTGATCTATTGAACCGCAAGAGCCACTTCCGTCAATTGGCAACAAGTGTCACGCTTCCGTTGCCCAGTGGATGCATAGCAACAAGCTCAGAAGAATTGTTCAGAGCGGTCAACTCCCTAAGGCTTGAAACCGGCAGCGTCATTGTAAAATTAGACAATGGAGCCGGCGGAGTTGGAAATGTCATATTAACCGGCAAGGAGAGCGCTCCACTACCTGGGGCAAGGGAGACCCGGCGGGTTCTTTGGCCGTCGCTTGATCCTGATGCACTTTGGTCTGAGATGACAACCTCATCGTGTAAAACAGTGGTCGTAGAATCATACCACTTGGCCCGTTCTCTGTTCTACCTTGAGTTTGAAATCGAGGAAAATGGTTCAATCGCATACGTCAACAGTGGAAACATACGTCTGCATCGAAGCGAAGATCGGGCCGAACGAGCTCTCGTCTGGACTGGTCTAGAGCTTCCAAGCGACCTGAGCAATGAGCAGTACTCGACCGCTTACGCGCACGCCTATCGATTTGTGGAGCTTGCGCGGACCTTGGGTTACCGCGGAGTGATCAACATAGATGCCATTTTCTCGACCGACGGGCGGCTGCTGTTTAATGAAGCGAACGGTCGGTGGGGCGGGGGCTCGGTACTGCACAGCATTGCTGACCGATTGCTAGGAGCCGACTATTCCCATTCCTACGTGATTTCATCTGTGCGAAACGTCCGACTAAACTCCCTCCAAACGGCACTTGATTGTTTTGTCGATGAAGGATTGCTATTTGATCGCATACACAAGGAAGGCGTTATTCCGCTCGCCGCCGACCAAGAGGCAGGCACGGTGGAGTGTCTCGTGATCGCGCGCGACAGGCTGGTGGGCCGGAATTTCGAGCATCGATTATCGACGATGCTCTGATTTGGATCACTGCCCCATGTTCCACTCTTCAGGATGCCTTCTTCGGTCCATTTGTTCCAACTTGAACAACATCCCTATTCCCAACCATGTGCTGAAGCCAAAACGCGCCCTAAGGAGATGGCGAAGCACTCTCTTCCAGGTTGACTGGCGCAGCACTGTCGCTTCTTCCGTTCCAAACCCAAGTTGTTCGGCGCACCAACCTTGTCAGGTTTGCTATGCCACAACCGTGCAAACGGTTTAGTTCTGGGACGACGCGCGGAGCACGTGAACCGCCCCGGGATTGCCGGAGGCTCCAACTCTTGAGAAGGTTGAGCCATGACAAGCAAGACGACGAACAAATTCTCACCTGAAGTCCGGACCCGTGCCTCGGATGGTTCTGGAGCACGAGGGCGAGCATGCCTCGCGCTGGGCGGCGGTTGTTTCGATTTCATCGAAGATCGGCTGTACGCCGCAGACATTGCATGAGTGGGTCAAGAAGGCCGAGATCGACAGCGGCAAACGATCCGGCGTGCCATCGGAAGTTTCGGACCGGCTCAAGGCGCTGGAGCGGGAGAACCGGGAGCTTCGCCAGGCCAATGAGATCCTGCGCAAGGCGTCGGCTTATTTTGCCCAGGCGGAGCTCGACCGCCGGTACAAGCCATGATCGCGTTCATTGACGATCACCGAGAGGTCCATGGGGTCGAGCCGATCTGCAAGGTCTTGCCGATCGCTCCCTCGACCTACCATGCCCATGTCGCCAAACGCACCGATCCGAAGAAGCTCTCCACGCGAGCGAAGCAGGATATGGCGCTGACACCGGAGATCGCCCGCGTCTTCGCGGAGAACT
Source organism: Bradyrhizobium sp. SRL28 (assembly GCF_018596315.1). Classification (GTDB taxonomy): domain Bacteria; phylum Pseudomonadota; class Alphaproteobacteria; order Rhizobiales; family Xanthobacteraceae; genus Bradyrhizobium. Next base: position 5,801 of record NZ_JAHEAG010000098.1, read on the forward strand.
TCGAGGTCTATGGCGTGCGCAAGGTCTGGCGGCAATTGCAGCGCGAGAGCTTTGACGTTGCCCGCTGCACCGTGGAGCGGCTGATGCGAGGCATGGGGTTGCGGGGCGCGATCCGCGGCAAGCCCGTGCGAACCACGATCAGCGACAAGGCGGCGCCGTGCCCATTGGACCACGTCAATCGCCAGTTCCACGCGCCGCGCCCGAATGCGCTGTGGGTCTCGGATTTCACCTACGTCTCGACCTGGACCGGCTTTGTCTATGTCGCCTTCGTCATAGACGCCTATGCGCGGCGCATTGTCGGCTGGCGGACCTCACGAACCGCGCATGCGAGCTTCGTACTCGATGCGCTCGAGCAGGCCCTCCATGACCGGCAAGCGGCGCATCGCGGCGGCTCGTGCATCACAGCGACCGAGGCAGCCAAGGCGGATGGATTCAAGCGGTCGTCGCAACACCGACTATGTTTACTCATGGCAGCAACTCGTCAAGCGCTTCTGCCGGCGTTTGCCTGCCCAGCGTCTTTCTCGGTCGAGCATTGAGGGCCGCTGCCACGGCGGCGATTTCGTCAGCGCTGTGGATGCTCAGGTCTGTGCCTTTCGGGAAGTACTTACGTAACAGCCCATTGGCGTTCTCGTTTGTGCCACGCTGCCATGGGCTTTGCGGGTCGCAGAAGTAGATTTGGACACCCGTATCGATCTTGAGACGATCATGCTGAGCCATTTCGGCTCCCTGATCCCAAGTCAGCGAACGACGCAGTTCTTGGGGCAAGGTGATGATGGTGCGCGTAATCGCGTCCCGCACGGCTTCGGCCCCGTGTCCCGCGAGCGCAGGGCCGTTCTTCGTGCGCGGAGCTTCGCCATGCCCCGCGAGCCGGGGAAGATGCAATAGCATCGTGAAACGCGTCGTGCGTTCGACCAGCGTGCCGATCGCCGAGCTGCCAAGACCGAGGATGAGATCTCCCTCCCAATGTCCCGGTACCGCTCGATCGGCTGCTTCGGCGGGGCGTTGGCTGATCATGATCTCCGGCGAGACAAAGCCTTTCCCTCGCCTGCGCACGCGCGCCCTGGGCACCCGTAACACGCGTCCTGTTCTCAAGCAGGCCGTCAGTTCGCGGCGCAGTACTCCCCGGCCCTGAACGAAGAGGGACTGATAGATGGCTTCGTGACTGATACGCATCGTCTTGTCGTCCGGGAAGTCGATCGGCAAGCGTCGGGCAATCTGCTCCGGGCTCCAAGCCCTGGCCCATCGTCGATCCTTTCGCGGGCCATGCCGGCGACCCTTCCACGGAACCGCGGGACCAGGAACGGGGGGCCACGACGGCGCTGGCAAGTCTCTCCTCCACATAAGTGTGCAAGGTTGTGTTGAGCGCAAGCTTGGTTGGTTTAGGCCGACGGGCCGATCGATCCGCATGCCACTGGGCAGTCGTCGCCCGATACTCCAACCCGCCGCTGCGGGTGGCTGCATTGCGCCGCAGTTCTCGCGAGATTGTCGAGGCGGATCGACCGAGACGACGCCCAATCTCCCGGATGGAATGGCCCTGCACCTTGAGAAGCGCAATCTCTTCGCGCTCCACCAATGACAAGTATCGCCCGGAGAACGCCTTTGCTGAGGACTTGAACATCGCTGGTGGCATGCCGCCCGCCTTTCGAAACCATCTGGTTCCTACAGGCTGTGACACTCCGGCTTCCAGCGCAACATCTTCGCTGCTTTGCCCTGCGGCAATAGCTCGCCAGAAACTTCTCTGTTCATCCCGTCCAGCCACAGGCGGTCGTCCTGGCGATGGTAATGGCGCTCGTCCAGACCGTGCCGATCGCCGCTTTCGAATGCTCATCGCAACCTCCAACTCCAGAGTACGTCTCGATCAAGTATACCGAGCGCCTCGCGGAAGCAGGCATCGAACCGTCGGTCGGCAGCGTCGGCGATAGTTACGACAATGCCCTCGCGGAAACGATCAATGGCCTCTACAAGGCCGAGGTCATCCATCGGCGCGGATCATGGCGGACCATGGAAGCCGTCGAATTCGCAACGCTCGGATGGGTCGACTGGTTCAACAATCGCCGGCTGCTGGAGCCTATCGGCAACATCCCGCCGGTCGAAGCCGAGGAACGCTACTACGCCATGGTGGCAGAAACCGCCGTGGCGGCGTGACTCAAACAAAATAGCCTCCGGCAATCCCGGGGCGGTTCAACGAGAATGCCGGAGCGATGCAGATCGGCACCCAAATCTGCAGTCATTGGCTCCATTCTTTAGCTGATTAAAGTAGTTACGCAGAACGGCTGGACGTACAATACGTTGTCCGGGATATGAGCCTCGCAGTTTGACCATCATTGCGCCAGTGGTTAGCGTTCCCCTCTCCTCTTCACGCAGCAGAACTCGCTCTTGTCTGATAACTTACCATCCAGCATCACTGTACAGACGATAGCGACGGGCGAGGAAGACAGCAAAGTATCTTCGTGCGTCGAGCCCGGCATTCGTCTAGTTAGAGAATGCCGGCCTGCATCCATAGATCTCATTCGCACGCCATTATAATCCATTCCATCTAGCTACTTTTCCGGCGCAAAAATCGGCGACCTTGTGCGGCTGCCAGAATCGCTCGCTGTGGCGAAAACTGCAAGGTCGGACGGATTGGCGTTGACTTGAAGCGGCAGCGTTGATTCATTCTTAATGATTCGTAATCGAGCCCTTCAAACGCGTGAGAAGCTTGTCGACAAGCTACCGGTCACCGGCGAACTGCTGCGCGGCTCGCTGCTGGAGCGCACGGTTCGTCATAAGAGCGGCTGCCCGAAATGCGCGCGTGGCGAAGGGCACCAGGTGCATGTCCTGACGGTAAGCTATGCGGGCGGACGCGTGCGTCAGTTCAGCGTGCGGCGCGAGCGCGTTGCCGAGGTGCGCCGTTGGCTGGACAACTACCAGAAGCTGAAAGACGCGATCGAGGCGATCTGCGAGCTCAATCACCACCTGCTGCGCCCTGATGCGGCGCTGCCGCGGGGGAGGAAGAAACGTGATTGAGATGCGCAGAGCGCAACTGAGCTTCGGCGACGGCTTGATCGCCGGGGAAGTGAGCGATCTTCGCGAAGGCTGGATGACCCATGCTGACCGGGTTCTGGCGGATGAACAGATCGTCGGTGCGGTGTACGAGGCGCTGGCGAGACGACATCCCAAGAGTCGTGGTCGGCTGGGCGCGCCGGCCGAGGTGGTGTTGCGATTGTTGATCCTCAAGCACGTTCGCACCTGGAGCTATCACGTGCTGGAACGCGAAGTGCGCGCCAATCTGGTGTATCGCGACTTCACCGGGTGGGCGGCGGCAAGACGCCGGACGCCAAGACGATGGGGCGCTGGGGCCTGGCTGTGGATCCGGAAACAATCAGGCAGATCCACGAACGGATCGTGCAAATCGCGCAGCAAAGGGGTGACGCAGGGACGCAGAATGCGCGTGGATACGACGGTGGTGGAGACCAACATCCATTACCCGACCGACAGCACGTTGCTGGGCGACGGGGTAAGGGTGTTGATCCGCAT
>NZ_JAHEAG010000099.1 GCF_018596315.1 Bradyrhizobium sp. SRL28
GGCATTCCTTTCACCCTATGTTGGAGGCTGAAGCCCCTTCGAGCTGAGCCAGTGATTCATTGTGCGAGGCAGTCTCGGCCTGCCGGGCACGCCGCAAAAGCAGCTCTCGGGCCGTGCTACCAAGAGGTCGCTTTTCAGCGGCCTCCTTTAAATTTAATCGCCTCTTCCGCAAACCGCTATTCAAAAGTCGCCCAACGGGTCCCTCGTAAGCCCACTCATTGCTGTTGAGAGCCGGTTGTTTCAATCCGTCTGACAGAGGCCTGACAGAACCAAAATAAGGCCGCTCGTGAGGTCAGGTATCCGGGGAAGTAGTATCGCAGCGTGAGCCTAGCGGCGGCGTACAGCGCGACGCAGATCACGAGCGTGCCCAGAAAACGAGTCCCCAAAGGTGGACACATTGTGTACACGCAATGTTTTCTAGATCGGGCTTTGGGCTTACAAATTCTTCTAAGTATTTGATTTCATTGGTGAGCGCGGAGGGACTCGACCCATGATTAAAAGTCCTATTTCGACGTGGCGTCTAAGTGATTGAGCCGGTTCTCTTTTCTGCTAATTGTCCACTAAGCCATTGATTCAATTTGGACCTTGTTTGACAAATCATGTCGCTGGCCTGACTCTCTCTGACACGTATCGAGGCCATGCGCGGCGATCGGGATGGCCTGGCGCGTCTGCTTGAGGATGCGATGGTTGCCGGCCGCGACCCGGCCAAGATCCATCTGGCGATTGCTCAGGCCGATAAAGACCTGATGGAGTTGGAGGCGGCGCAGGAAGGTTTTACCGAGAAGCAAGAGGGCCTTCCCAAGCTGGAAGCCGTGAATGCGAAAGCCTCGCTGCTAGACAAACATCGCCAGCAATCTGACAAGCTGGAAGCCGTCACCAAAAAGTGGGCTGCCATGATGGAGGAGGTTCGGGTGGTCGGCGCCGAAATGGCCGGGCTGGCAAAGCAGCAAGACCGCACCACGACAGAGTTGGAGGGGCTGGGCGAGCGGCGCTTGAGGAAAGCATCGGGCATCATCCGGGACGCGATCGGCGAGGTGCGCCGCGGCGATGGTGTGTCGGAATACGGCCGGCGGATTGATATCGGGATTGAGCTGGTGCTGTCTGATAACCCGAGCATCATGCGCCGCGCTCAGATCATGCGCCGCGGTCGCGTTGGCGAGACCAACCGGGCGCGGGATATGGCGACTGAGGGGTGGATGAAAAAGGCGAGGGCGCAATCAAATGCCGCGGGCATTCTCGCGCCGCGGCCACCGGGTTGAAAATTGTTCGGTTTTGAAATTGGCACTGCAGCCCCGGCGCTTTCAACACTGGTGCAAGTTTTCAGGGGTGTGGAGTCGGAAGTTCTGTTCCTCGAAAGGAACAGCACGCGTGTGGCTGAACTGAAACACCAAGCTGGGCGCGTGCGGCACTCAACTATCAACCGTTGGGCCTTGCATGAAAAACCCCCGCCGCACTTGGAGGACGACGGGGGCCAACAGGGGATGGAGCGAGGGCAGCCGCTGTGACCACAAGCTGATGTCGCTCGCAATGGCCTGCAGATGAAGTGAAGCGAAATGGATGAACAGAGACAAGACGAAGATTTGAGCAATCCGCGCGGTTCCTGCGCAGGTGGTCCGCCGACCAGAAGTTATGCGCGTGCCTAGCAGGGGATGACGGCTACGCGCTATCTAGGTCGACTAGATAAACGAACAAGATTTCGTCCGCATCCTCGGCTGTCTTGCACTCTTGGTCGTATATGGCCCACTCGTCTTCAGTAGCCGGCCGGGCTCGTAGCCGGGTCCCGGCCTTGTAAATCGGTTCACCGTCAACTTTAAGCGCGGACAATTCATGGAGAAACCACTGCTCTCTAAGGAGTTCGCGGGCTTCGGGTCCGCTGGCTTCAAGCGCGGCCACAGGCTTGTCGTCCGCCAGGATTGTATAGATGAGCGCTTGGGTGGCTTTCATGTTTCGAAATGCTCACTGCAGCTGATCGATTGCTGGATGTGGCAGCGGCCCGGAGTGATCAACGAAGGCGCCCAAGTCGCTAATATCGATCCACCCGCCGCAGTCGGGGCATCTGATGTGGTTATCCGCTGCGTCCTTAGGAAAATGGCGCAGCCGCTCATCCGGATACTTGCCTCGCAGGATAGGCCTCATCGGAAGCATCCTGCACCCGCGCCATAGCCGGATGGTCGGGGTTCTTCACCTTCACCCAATTGGGCGACACGCCCGCGCGATAAGGGCGATCGTTGCGTTTAGAGACCAAGCCCTCCAACCCCATGATGCAGGCATGGCGGAACAGGTCCGGCCCGATCTCGCCACGTTCAAAATCTGACAGGAATATTCCGTTGATGCGACGCGCCAACAATCGCGCGAGGCTAGTCTTTCGCATGCTCAATGGAAGCTTCCGCAGATCGCCGCCCTCGCTCATCAGTACGTCGAAAGCATAGAACTGCACCTCGTCATTGTGTTTGCGGTTGTGCAGGCCATCGAAATCGGATCGACCGTCGACGCCGAGCAGGACGGCTTCACCATCAAGCACGAATGAACTAACCCGGATCCGTAGCGCGGCTTCAACGATCAACGGGTATCGGTCGGTCCAGTTGTGACCATTGCGGGTAAACAACCGCACGCGCTTGCCTTCCCGATGAACAGTCAGGCGATAGCCGTCGTGTTTAACTTCGTGAATCCAATCAGGAGTTGCCGGAACCGAAGTCTTGAGGGTAGGCAGACAAGGTGCGAACTCGATACTGCGCATGGTTCAGAGCAGAACCAGTTGCTGTCCAAGCTTACGCCCGGTCTGGCCTTCGATGAAGTCCCGCATCGGCTCAGAGATCTCGCGGCCTTCGGCGGCGATGTGCTGCTCCAGTGCGTTCGCCACGTCCTCTGACGCGTCCCGTGACCAGCCCTCGACCGGGTTGAAAGCTACGACCCGTAGGACGTTGTCGTACTGCCCGGTCAGTAGGTCATCGATCAGCTTGATGTAGGTGATGCCCTCGTCGGTCTCCCGGAAAGAGGGGCCAGCCCGGAAGTCTTCCAGGATCAGGTAGAAATCCTTGTCCAGGAACAATCGACGGTGTACTCATTACGCAAAACTCCCTTGTCCCGAGTCGAAAATAGGTCGGGAAAAGGTGGATGCAATTTTGCGAGCCGGTCAAGCGGATTCGGCGGGCAACAAATGTTAAGACAGGCCGGTTGCTCGCAGGCGGCAGCCCGGTTTCGGGGTGCCTTGAATGGGAAGTCCGCGCTTCCCTCGAGCCACCTGCTAGTCACCAGTCTCGATCACTCACGCGCTTGCCGATTTTCCAGCAACCAATCGTGGGCTGGTACTCGGCCTCGAAAAAAGCTCGGGCGTCGGTGCCCATCGCATCTTTGGTGGCATCCTCCAGCTGCTGCTGCACCAGCCACTTGCGATCCTTATCGTAGACCAATGCGAGCGCTTCCGGGTCGCTGGTTACCTGCGCGGTCTGAACCTTCACCAGTTCCATGGCTTCACCTTTTAAGAGTTGACCAAAGGGATGTGGCTCAGAGGCTCTGAGAACCTCCATCGCGCGCGGGAGCTCGGCCTGAAGACCCAGACGCCAATGCTAGAGGCATTGCAAACATTCGCGGAAGGACGGAATCCTTGGCGATGAGCAGCAAGAGCCGAGAGGTAATTTGGGGCGGTCGCATCATGGGCGCCGACGTCCATGCCAAGGCTGCCCGTGAAATCGCGCAGAAAGCCATCCGGGAGGCAGACCGCGCAGAGGCCGACGCATGGTCGGTTCGCATGGTAGGCTATGGCGGGCCAGCGCAGCCCTCCCCGACGATTGCTCAATGCCAATGGCAGACTGGGTTGGCTTGAGGTCGAATGCAATCGCTGCAAGACGAGAGCTGGAGTCCTCGGGCGGCAATGCCATCACAGGTGTTTGTATTTCGGCCGGTATTGTTGCCCTGTCCGAGAATGGCTTATTGGCCCATTCCCGCCACTGATCAAAGGCATCTTTCATGGGAATGGTTTTAGGCGAAGAGTTGCTTGTTTGCTTCGGTGCGGTGGGCTGGTCATGTCCGTCCATGTGAATCAAATCAACGGAGCACGCGCGGTTCCATGCTGGGGCCGATTACGTTCGTTCGTCAGACAAGCAGCCGCTTCTGCAAGCTTCGAGCAAACGCGGCGTGCCACGTGAGGAACCCAGGGCCCCAAGGATGCGTTGGCCTGCCTAGCATGGAGGACGGCTATGACGGAGAAGTTCAACCCGGCGCCGAAAGATAAGCATGCCGAAGATCCGAAACAGGCGCAAAAGTCCGACAAGGAAATGCACGATAAGTTGGACAAAGGCCTAGAGGATACATTCCCAGCATCCGATCCGGTAAGCAGCGCGCAGCCGGCGCCGTCCAAGCCGGATGTCGATAGACGGGAACGGAAGCGCTGACCGAACAATGCTTCGCCCTCGGGGGTGGGCGGCGCAAAACATGGCTGTCAGCTTTGCCGCAGAGCCTTCCCGTTTTGGAGATCCAAGATGCGCGTTCGAACCATTTACTTCGTCTTCGCGATGTCAGTATTCGGTGCGCTAAATGCTCCAATTTCAGCCCTTGCAAATCCAGAGCTGGAGGCGTGCCGATCGACAGGGTTGATCGCTCTTCGGGAACGTGATCCATCCATCAAAGACGTGACGCTCGATTTTGATGGAATGACAGTTGCCAAAGCCAACACTAAGGTCGAGGACACGCCTATCAAAACTATCGTTATTGGCGACGCCTACCTTGAAAAAGGTAAGAAGGATACACGGCGAACGTTTCTGTGCTTGATCGGCGAGAAGGGTAAAGTGTTCCTGACGTTCTTTACTGACCAGTAATTCGACTGACCACAGGCCATGAAGGCGGCCACGAACCCTATCAGCGGCATCGCCCATGTTGAGGGTTCGTGGACTGATGAAACTGACGTGAGCACCGCCACACTAACCCTGAAGGTTTATTGGTACCCTGCGTACGCTGAAGAGGATCGACGGCCCCGATAATCACAAGCGCGCCTTGCCTTCAATTGTCCCGTGAGGGCTCGTAAGAGGTGGTCGCGGTATCAATCTACGGCACACGTATAGTTACCATAGGGCTAGCCAGGAAATCCAATGAGCAAACTGATCCAGGGTTATGTTCGGGCGGACGTTCCGTTGAATGTTTTAGATACAAGCGTGCACAAGTCCTCCATGAGCCCGCTCGCCGGTGTTCTGGAGATTTCGACTGAAGATGGCGTGCTTCGTCTCGCCATTAGCGGCGACGCGGCCAAAGACCTGAAGATCGATTTGGATCAATTCTTAGCCGAAGAATGAGCGCAGGAGGCCCTGCGCCTCAGTCTCGGGAGCGTTAGGCGCGCGAGGGAGACTATCTTGACGACAAACGAAGAGCGCGGCATCTGGATGGCGGGCCCTGGATGAAGCCAAGGCGCTGAGGCAGACCGCCGAGCGTGGACCCGGGGTTCGGCTTCAGGCGGACCACTTATCTTCTTCGCGGCGGGCTTCGTCGCCGTTAAGCCGATCTGCAACGTCTTCAGCAACGGCCTGATCGTCGGTGCTCGCGATAGGCGTGCCGTCCTGCTTTTTGATCTTCTTGCCGTCAGCATTCACCGGAAAATCGTTGGACTCTAGAGGCTTCTTGGCAATTGACATCGCGTCCTCCTCTTTTGCAGGCTCGCATTGGCGCGTTTTATTCGCTCATTATTACGCAAGTTACTCCGCCTGATGTTCCGGTCCAGCATTGCCTTTGCGAAGAAAATCTCCAAGCTCCATTGGTGTGAGTTTGCCGCCGGACGGCTCGTTGGCTCTATGAAGAAAAAACAAACGGTCGTCGCGGCAGAGAAGCCATCGGTCACCGTTTGCGACTGGTAAATCTCTCGTTCTCTGACTGCCACGTTGCTCCTGTGCTCGTCGATGGAAGCGGGAAATGGTGGCAATGTCTGCCCAATAGTGAACAGAACGCGGAAGATGTTGAGCTGATGACCGAAAGCTTGGAATGAAGCAAACTCCAAAGGCTAAAGGCGAAAGGGAGATGACTCTTGCTGCTTGCCCCGACCCCAGACCTATCGGACGACACGGAAATCAAGGACGTTCAATTGCCCATAACAATAGGACTTGTCTTGAAGAACGCCGGCATTAGGACGGTCGGCGAAATACGCAAAACTCCCGATGTTGACCTACGCAGGTATCCGCGCTTCGGACGGGGACGTGTCGCTTACCTTCGGAAGACGCTGGGCGGCCCATTCAGCTTGTAGAGCTGGACTGGAGGACCCCACTCACATCCGGCGGCTCTTCCAGCCCATAAACGCTGCACACTCGCACGGCATGCCCCACTGACAACGCAACTCTTCGCTCCACGCCCGCTTGGGACGGTTTTCGCAGACCCATCCGATTCCAAGAAATGTGGGACATTTGGCGTTCGTCATGACAACGGCCTTGTTCCTACGAGACTAAGGACAATCCCTGTTCCGCTCTAAATCGTTGGTAGGACGCGATGGCTTTGTTGGAGAGAACGAGTCGGCGGCGCTCGCCGCGGCGTATCATCGTCTCAATCGTATCGAGCAGGTGATTAGCCGCTGTGTCGGGATTGCCGAGTTCACCCGTTGCCTCCAGGTAGTCCCAGGCAATCCGAAGAGAATTTTCAACCAATGTTGGCACCGTTTCGGTCATAAGGCGAAAACGCCATCAGGTTCGACCTGTTCCTTTCGACAGGCCCTTGCACGAACTGGCCCGGAGCAAACCTTCAGAGGTAATATCCCGGAACTCAATATCAGCCACAAACCGGGGCTCTTGCGAATTGAACTCGCGCCGTTCTTCTTACGGAAGTGTGCTACGGTCTCCGCTCTGATCGGTGGCGCTGATGATAGGTCCGCCGGCAGCACAATGACCGGTCCGCGCTTTGCCTACGGAACGGGTCCGCTTCTTCGGTATGTCTGTTCCAAGAGGAGCCAGATGCGAAAAGCAATCAGCAAACTTCTTTTTTGTCTCGGGGTTCGGCTCCGGCGCGTATTCGGCGAAGCTGTTGAACGGCACCAGGCAGCGGTTTTCCGGCTTCAACCAGCCGCGCCAATGCGGCGAATACAATCGGTTCGTCAAACTCTCGCGACCAACCAGCCTTTGTCTCGGGCTTGTGCTGAATCAACTGCGCGACCTGAAATACAAGATCGTCTCGCGTCCGTCGCGCTGAACTTGCTTGCGTTCGATCAGTCCGTCGCGAGCCATTAGCCTCAAAGTGTGCTTAATACTCATCGGTGACCACATCTTCAGTTGCTTCCAAAGCAACAGGCCAGATACCGCGTTTTCTTCGCCAATAGGAATGAGTTTGGCCAGCTCGTCAGAAATAGACATGCGACAAAGCTCGATAAGCAAATGATAAACCAGGGCGAATAAAGCCCCTTTGATAATCTATTACTTCAGACCAGTCGGGCGCGGATCGACCCAGCCAACTGAGCCGCACCACGTGAACTTGAAATGTGCGCAGATATCGTACCAGCCCCAATCGGGGAGTCCATCCAGCGGCACCACGGAATAGTGCCAGCAGCGGGGGCGGGGATCTCGATCAGGCGGGCCAGCGCCGTGGATCAGGATCGTCTTGAAGCCGCCTTCATGTCGGAAGTTCACTCCAGCACAGTATAAGTTCTACTTCCCTGACGGTCGCCGCCTGGCGCGTGAGGTACTGCCTACCGACCATGTGGTTCTTGTCTCCCCGATACCGGTCCGAACATGTGACGCGGAGGCGCGGGTACATCAGGTTGGTTTCCAATTCGACATTGATAGTTTCTAGCGAACGGTAAGGGATATCCCGCGTCGGAGTGCGAAGGTCTAGCCACTTTATACGTAAGTATAGTCGTCACGCGATATGCCCTGATCCATCATTCGCTGCTGGAGCGAGATTGACCGGCATCCAATGTTCTAGACCGTTGGGAAGCAATCTGCCGCTGCGGGACGCGCAACGGCGAGCTATTCGTCCCAAAAATATGATTCAGGCCACATCCTGCTCAAATTACCCTCTGAGATCGTCAGCAAGTGGCAGGAGATCGTGGATCTACTTGCCGAGATCGTCCACGTCCCTTCCGCCTTGATCATGCGGGCGGAGCCGCCCGACATCAAGGTCTTCATATCCAGCAGCCCCAAGCGGAAACTTTGTGACGTCGTATCGCTCGATACAGGATTCTGTTGCGAGACCGTGATGAAGACCCGCCAATCGCTGCTTGTCCCTGACGCCCGCGAGGACGAACGGTGGAAGTTGTGCCCTGACAGTGATCTGGGATTGATTTCTTACCTGGGTGTACCGATCGCTTGGCCCGACGGCGAGATATTCGGAACTCTCTGTGTTTGTGACAACAAAAGGAACGAGTATAGCGGGCTTTACCTCAGACTCATGCTGCTGTGGCGCGACGTATTGCAGGCCGACTTGAAAATGTTGGCAGCGCGCCAGCGTGCGGAAGAGGCGCTGCAGGAGAGCGAGGAGCGCTTTCGCATCCTCGTGCAATTCTCCTTCGAAGTGTACTGGGAGACCGACGCGCAGCATCGCTTTATCCGCCAGGAGTTCGCCGATCGCCTTGCCGACGCGCCGGCACCGGGCTCCGAGATCGGTAAGAAGCGCTGGGAAGTGCCGTACCTGGAGCCTGACGCAGAGGCCTGGCGCAAGCACCGGGAGACGCTCGATGCCCATCTCCCGTTCCGCGATTTCGAACTCGCCCGGCCGACGCCCGGCGGCGGCAAGCGCTATGTGTCCGTCTCGGGGCTCCCGGTGTTTGACAAAGAGGGGCGCTTCGTCGGCTATCGCGGCGTCGGGCGTCACATTACCGAGCGCATGCGCGCCGAACAGGCGTTACGGAAGAGCGAGGCGCGTTTCCGCAAGTTCGTCGAC